>CAVSYW010000009.1:0-193028 GCA_963732305.1 uncultured Acidobacteriaceae bacterium | reverse complement strand
GGTGGACATCAGGAAGGTTGCGGCAACTAAAGAATAGACACCCAACCATCCCGGCCGCAAAACGGCCACGCGCAAATCACCGTGTTGAGTGCCGCATAGCCGCCCAGCAAGTGTTGCGCAGGTATGAAGTTCAATAGCCACGCGGAAAAGAACCGGCCGCCGTAAACGCAACCAGCGCGCCGTGAGCCAATATCCCGCCTGCCGCTCGCCAATTCCGGTTCCGGAAATCACGTACGGAATCATGTAGCTCCAGATGCCGACTTGCGCGCCCACATAAAGAAACTGCGCCGCTACGGCAAAAACAAAATGCCTTCGCTTCCAAAGTGGCTTGGAGTGGTCGCTGGCCAGCGCGTCCTCTGAAAAGTCAAGACCCGTATGCGGAAACGGCGTGCGCGCAATCAGAACCGCCCAAAACAGCACGACCGCTCCAAGAACAAGGTAAGGCGCAATCACGCGCAGAGTCTCTGACTTCAAATAGGCCTGGTAGGTTCCAGCCAACTCGCATGGCCGCAACTTGTGCTGGCTTCAATTCGATCCCTGAAAAAATAAACCGGCTGCCAATCAGCACCGCGGAGATGCTCCCCAGCGGATTGAACGCCTGCGCAAAATTCAGGCGCCGGGCCGCGCTGCGAGGATCGCCGATCTGCAGAGTAAAGGGACTCGCCGCAGTCTCAAGGAACGCCAGCCCGCTGGCGATCACGAATAGCGCCGTACAGAAAGAACCAGTATTTGCCAACCATCGCCGCAGGCCAGAACAGCATGCATCCCGCGCCGTACAAACAAAGCCCAACCAGAATCCCGGCCTTGTATCCAGCACGCCGCATCAACTGCGCAGCCGGCATCGCCAGGAGAAAATATCCCAGGTAAAACGCAAACTGCACCAGGCCCGCTTGAAGCCGGTTGATCTCGAACGACTTCATGAATTGGCGAATCAGGATGTCATTGAAGTTGTTGGGCACGCCCCACAGAAAGAAGAGCGCCGTCACCAGAATGAACGGCAGCATCCGCCCCGCGGGAATCAGCGGAGCTTCAATTTCTTCATGCTGCGATGGCGAATTTCCTTGCCCTGCTTTTCGGTTCGCTCGGCGCGACGGAAATGCTCAAAGTACACTTCTCCTTCTGAGCGGCAGCCCGCATATCGGCGCCGGCTCCCGAGCCCTGCCGTTATTTCAGCGATCTATCCGTCCCCTCTCGCGAAAGACACTCCCCTTTGTATCGAACCCGCCTTTGTCTGGCAAACTCGTAATCGTTCGCGTTAACGTTACTCCCGCGAGCGATCACAAATCGGTCACTCGCGAACTACCGCGTTTGCATTCCGCGTTCTCGCCTTCCATGCGCCTATAATCTCCCGTGTCCGTCGGCCTCTCGGCTCTTGCACCGCCAGTTTCCAAACTGGCTGCTGTGCGGGACCCGCCTGAGCGAAGCCGAAGGGTCCTGACCCGCACATGACATGACCGATCCCATCGAATCCGCGCGGCGCTTTTATGCCGAGGAGTTGTGCCGCCTCAACGGCATCTCCTCGCCTGCCATCCTCGCCGCCTTCGCAACCGTGCCGCGCGAGCGCTTCGTGGGACCCGGCCCATGGGTGATTCAAAGCAGCGGCACAAGCTGGTTCACCCAGGACGCCGACCCCACCCACCTTTACCGCGACGCACTCATCGTGCTCGACGAATCGAAGCACCTGAACAACGGCCAGCCCAGCCTCTGGGCCATTCACCTCGACCTGCTCCGCATTCGTCCCGGCGATCGCATTCTCCACCTCGGCTGCGGCACCGGCTACTACACGGCCATCCTCGCCGAGCTCACCGGCCCGTCCGGCAAAGTCACCGCGATTGAAATCGACGAAGGCCTGGCGGCCCGCGCCCGCGTCGCACTCGAGCCCTGGCCGCAGGTCACCGTGATCCATGCCGACGGCTCGCGCGGCCCCTTCGAACCCGCCGACGTGATCGTCGTCAGCGCCGGCGCCACGCATCCTCTGCCCGCATGGCTCGCCGCCGTCAAGCCCTCAGGCAAGCTCCTCTTTCCGCTCACCTCCACGCGAGGGCCCGGAACCATGGCGCACCTCACCCGCACCAGCGCAGACCTCTTCGCGGCCACGTTTCACGGCTCGGTTTTCTTCGTCGATTTCGCAGGAGCGCGCGATCCCGCCGTCAGCCATGACCTTGCCCATGCGCTGCGCCGCGATCAGGGCGCCAGCGTGCGCTCCCTGCGCTGCGATGTTCACGAGAAAGACGAATCCTGCTGGCTGCACGGCAGCGGCTGGTGTTTTTCGCGCTTCTCGCCCCTCGTCGACCAAGACGATAACATACTCACAGCACCCTCGCCAGCCACTTCCCTGTGTGCGAATGCAGATTGCTCGCAATCTCTTCCGGCGGGCCCTCGGCCACGATTTTTCCGCCGCCTTCGCCGCCCTCCGGACCCAGATCGATCACCCAGTCGGCGCTCTTGATCACGTCCAGGTTGTGCTCGATCACGATCAGCGATCCGCCGCCGTCGATCAGCTTGCGAAAGGCCGTCAGCAGCTTCGATACATCGTCGAAATGCAGTCCCGTCGTCGGCTCGTCCAGGATGTAGAGCACGCGGCTGGCCTGCGAGGGCTTCGCCGTCGCATTCACTGCCCGCACCGAAGCCAGATGCGCGGCCAGCTTCACACGCTGCGCCTCGCCGCCTGAAAGCGTTGTCGCCGACTGCCCCAGCCGCAGATATCCGAGCCCGATCTCATCCAGCACCGCCAGCTTCTCCAGCAACTTTGTCTGCCCGGCAAAGAAGCGCAGTGCCTCCTTCACCGTCATCTGCAGCACGTCGTGAATGTTCTTGCCCTTGTATTGCACGTCGAGAATTCTTGGCTTGATAGCGCGTGCCGTTGCAGTCCTCGCAAGGCAATTCCACGTCGGCAAGGAACTGCATCTCCACCGTCACCGTGCCGTCGCCCTCGCAGGTGTTGCAGCGTCCGCCGGGCACGTTGAACGAGAAATGCCCCGGCGTGAGCGAAAGCCGCTTGGCCTCAGGTTGTGCCGCAAACAGTTCGCGCACCAGGTCGAATCCCTTGATGTATGTAATCGGATTCGATCGCGGCGTGCGCCCGATCGGCGTCTGGTCCACCAGCACCACGTCATTTAACCGCTCCGCGCCATTCAACGAAGCAAAAACACCCGAGGGGTCGCCGCCTTCCGTCTGCCCCAGCGCTCGCGCCACGGCGCGATACAGCACCTGGTGCACCAGCGTCGATTTGCCCGATCCGGAAACTCCCGTCACCGCAACCAGCATTCCCAGCGGAATCGTTACGTCCAGACCGTGCAGATTGTTGGCCCGCGCTCCGCGCAGCACCAGCTTCTCGCGGCCCGGCGCGCGGCGCCGCGTAGGCACGGGAATCGCAATCTTCCCGCTCAGATACCGCCCCGTCAGCGAAGCCGGATTGGCCTCGATCTCGGCCAGCACCCCCTCGGCCAGCAGTTTGCCGCCGAACTCGCCCGCGCCCGGCCCCAGATCGAGCAAATGATCGGCCGCGCGCAAAATATCGGCATCGTGCTCCACGACAAGAATCGTGTTTCCCAAGTCGCGCAGCTTCTCGAGAATGGCGATCAATCGCGCCGTGTCGCGCGTATGCAATCCGATCGAAGGCTCGTCGAGCACGTAGAGCGCGCCCACCAGCTGCGACCCCAGCGAAGTCGCCAGTTGAATCCGCTGCGCCTCGCCGCCGCTCAATGTCGACGCCAGCCGGTCCAAGGTCAGGTATTCCAGCCCCACCGCGTCCAGAAAACTCAACCGCTGCCGCACCTCGGTCAGAATCGGCCCGGCAATCTCCTCCTGCATCGGCGAAAGCTTGAGCGCGTCAAAAAACTCCTTGGCCTCTGCGATGGTCAGCGCCGTCGCCTGGCAAATATTCTTGCCTTCCAGACGCACGGCACGCGCCTCGGCCCGCAGCCGCTGCCCGCGACAATCCGGACACTCCGCGTAGCCGCGATACTTACTCAGCATCACGCGCACATGCAGCTTGTACTTTTTGCGCTCCATTTGCGCAAAGAATCCCATCACGCCGGCAAATCCATCCTTGCCGCCGCAGTACCGCTCTCGCGCGCCGCCGCCGGCATTTCGCGCCACGGCACCTCCAGCGGCACGCCCAGCTCTGCCGCGCGTTTGCGCAGCTCGGCAAACCACGGCCGGTACTTGGGCCGGTTCCACGGATCAATCGCGCCGCCCATCAAAGTCAACCCTGGGTCGGGAATCACCAGGTTCAGGTCGAAGTCCACGGTATTGCCAAAACCCTGGCAGCGCGGGCAAGCGCCAAATGGATTATTGAAGCTGAACAGCCGCGGCTCCGGCTCGCGGCCCGGACGATGGCAGTGGGTGCACTCGTATGCGCCGGAAAATCGCAACCTCCTGCGCTCCGCCCCTTCCTCACCCGTCGCCTCCTCAAAAACCACCTCGCCCGCCTCGCGATACGCCGTCTCCACCGCGTCCACAATGCGCGCGCGGTTTTCCGCATTGACGACAATCCGATCCAAAAGGACAAAGAGCGGAGCTCCAAATCCAGATCTACCAGCGATTCCGGCGTGGAGAACTCGAAGATCCTTCCCTTGCTGCCACAAGCGGTCGAATCCGCTCGACCGCAAATCGGCAAGCCGCGCTTTCATCGCCTCCCTATGCTCCGGCGTCGTCGGCCTTTCCCGCCGTCTTGCTCTTCGCCGTCTTCTTTGCCGCGCGGCCATCGGTTTTCTCTGGCTTCGTGCCTGTCTCCGCTTCCTGTGCTGTGCTCATTGCGGGAAATAGCACGTTCAGCCGCGTTCCCTCGCCCAGCGCCAGAACCGCTTCAACCGCCTCATCCACCGAATTGCGCTTCACCACCCCATCGCAATAGATGCAGTGCACCTCGCCGCAACGCGCGTAGAGCAAGCGCAAATAATCGTAGATCTCGGTCGCCGTCGCCACCGTCGAGCGCGGGTTACGCGTGGTGTTTTTCTGCTTGATCGCAATAGCCGGCGCCAGGCCATCGATCTCGTCGGCATCCGGTTTCTCAATCCGCTCCAGAAACTGCCGCGCGTATGCCGAGAGCGACTCCACGTAGCGCCGCTGCCCCTCGGCATAGATCGTGTCGAAGGCCAGCGAACTCTTGCCCGACCCCGACACGCCGCTGACCACCGTCAGCTTGCCATGAGGGATATCGCACGAGAGATTTTTCAGGTTGTGTGTCCGCGCACCGCGGATGATGATGGAGTCGTTCAAGAGGAAGTCTGCCGGCAAAGAAATTGTCCGGCGGCGACACAGACGCCTCAGGAGGCTCAGCGCGCAACCAGCCACTCTCCATTATAGAACGTGCGACGATTGCGTTCTTGCGCTCGCACCAAACCGGCAGAACGCGAAAACGGACCCCGTAGATACCGCACATTTTCTGCAATTAGGCAGTTCAGGCAGATGACTGATCGAACCTGCTGCATGCCCCGTCACAATCTTCCTGGGGCCGCCCCGCCGGGGCAGCGCAGTGCGCTTATCCCCGCGGACTCGCAGCCAAATAACCGCGTTTGAACCCTGGAAGGTTCATTTCTCGATGGTTCCGCGGGAACAAATAGCTTATTGATCCGGCCTCAAAATACTGCGTCCGCGCCCATCCATTTCCGTCCGCCGCGGCGGAGAAATGGGTGGGAGACTAGTGACACTTTTAGTGGGCCGGCTCAATAGAGGAGCCGCTATTTTGTGAAAATAGATCTGTCCTCGCCGGATTTCTGCTCGACCTTCGAAGATTTTTCAGCGAGCTCTTCGGCCACGCGATCCATTCGCTTCCGGGGTGAGGCATTTTCGTTGGTTTCATCCTCCAGCTTCGACACTTCGGGATTTTCAAATTGCGATTCCGTTTTTTCCGATTTCGCGGTCATGGTCAGTCCCCTCCTGTGGAAATGGCGCTCTTCGACGAGTGTTATCGGATTTTGCGCGCCCGTAAGCTCTGGCTCCAAAAGACGCGGGCCTCAAAATCGCCTCCTCAATGCGACAAGAAACTTTGCCCGTTTAAGGCTTTAATCTCCCTGCCCCACTAGATGCCGCGCCACCGCCCTCGGTTCTCCCGAATCTATCATTTTTCGCAATCCTATTCGCCAAATCCAGCCGGCGGCTTCAGTACTGGAAAATGCTGGGACCCGGGCGATCCTGCGCCCGCTCGAGCTCCGCCGCCGATCGGTGCGCATGAAACAACGCTCGCCAGCCTCTCGCGGCAGAGATCCGTTTCATTCACCTGAAGTCTTAAGAGCTTGGGATTCCGTCAAGCCACCAGCGCAGGCATCCGCTCCAGACTATGCGGAATCTCCTCCTGCGGCTCGCGATTCAGCACGTTGGCCAGACCCATCAGGGCCTGTGACCCGCACGCTGGGCAATGCACCGGGCAGTTACCAATGCTGTTGCAATCCTGGCAAAGATAAGCCCGAGTGAGAGGCATAGTTTGCATCGATACGAATGTCATCTGCTCACCTCGAAAAGTAAGTTTCGCTTTCAAAGGTGCACCCCGCTCACCTTGTTTTGCCTGCGTAATCCCCAAAACGCCCAACGTTCAGCAGTCGGCGCGACGGCGTACCTGGCCATTCCCGTCAGGTCCCACGCGCTCTACTTCTAGGGGATGCTCGCAGCTACTGGGGAGTTGCCTTTTCTGCCTCATCCGGCGTTTCACACCACCGGAAGTTTCTCAACGCGCAACGCGCACTGTTACGGGCACGCTAAACTGTTGATTGAGGTTATTCGTGTCGCGCTGTGCAGATTTTGTTATCGTTTTCGCCCTGATCGTCACTCCTTCAGTCGCTGCACTTGCGCAGAACTCTTCATCTCCATTGAGCACTACGGCTTCGGCGACTCAGCCATCGCAGCCATCCATTGAAGCCGAAGTTGCATCTGCAGAATCCGCCATCGCAAGTTCCGATTGGAAGACCGCCGAGACGAAACTCGACGCGTATTTGGCAATTCATCCCAACGACGCACGCGCCCTCTTTGATGCCGGCTACGTTGCGGACGCTCAGAGCCGCTTTGACGACGCAGCCGCTCTCTACCGCCGCGCCATCGCAGCCGATCCCAAATCCTTTGAAGCGCACATCTCTCTGGGCCTGCTCCTCGCGCGCCAGAAGAAATTCGACGAAGCCCGCACCGAACTCGCCACCGCCACCACGCTCGATCCCGGCGACGCTGGTCCCGAGACCAAGGCTCGCGCCTGGCGCGCTCTGGCGCGCATCGATCGCGCCACCGATCCAGCCGCCGCTTCCAACGATCTCCTTGAAGCCCTCAAGCTCTCGCCGGAATCGACCGACGATACTCTGCTTGCCGCGGAGCTAGCCGAAAAAACCGGCCAGAACGATGCCGCTGAAGCCGCGTATCGCCGCGTATTGGCGAAGGAGCCACATTCTCTCCCTGCCAACGCCGGCATGTCCCACCTTCTCATCCTGCGCAAACAATATCCTGAAGCCGAAACCCTTCTCCGCGCCGCGCTCTTGAGCGCCCCGGATGACCCGACACTTAATGCGCAACTGGCCGTGGTCCTCGTTGCCGAGGACGACGCGGACGCCCTGCCTCTCCTCAAGAAACTTCACGACGCGCACCCTGCCGACCCCGCGATCACGCGCATGCTGGCAGAGGTACTGGCCGTCGCTGGAGATTATGCCGGCTCCGATCAGCTTTATCTCCATCTGCTAGCCGACAACCCCGAGGACGCCAATTTGCTGGTCGCCCACGGCCAGAATCTGGTCCGCCAGGCGCAGTTGCAAGCGGCCCTAAAGGTTTTCGATAAGGCCACGCAAATCGATCCCGCCAATGCTGACGGCTGGAGCGGCCTGGCCTTCGCGGCTTCACGCACCGCGCATCCCGATGTCGCCCTCCACGCGCTCACCATGCGTTCCCGGTACCTGCCGGAAAACGCTTCTACCCTCTTCCTCTGGGCGATCTCCTACGATGCGCTGCATCAAAAACAGCAGGCCGCCGCCTACTATCACCGATTCATCGAGGCCGCCGGCGGCAAATTCCCAGATCAGGAGTGGCAGGCCCGCCAGCGACTCCAGATCCTCGAAAAATAGCCCCTCATTCCGCTTCAAAGTCCGCCTTAAAATCCTTGCTTAGTGGCCAACTCCACGCCGTACAACTGCTTCTTATCCCGTAGCCTTTTCGCCGCTTCGCCGATCGATAGCTTTGAGGCCCCGCACTTTGTTCTTGCAGTTGGTTGCAAATTGTGCGTACTATGAGCACACTCGGGTGGCAGAACCGCATTGGAGGAGGTCCCTTATGCGGGCTATGGTCGCAATCGTCGCCTTTCTCACGTTGAACCTGTCTGCCGCATCTGTGCGCGCCGCCTCAGGTGACAACAAGCCGCCTGATCCAGATGCCATCGCCGCGCTCGAGGCGCGAGCCAATCAGGCGCAACCACGCGAACAAATCTTCCTGTATGCCGAGCTAGTCCAGCAGATGACGGAGCTCAGCATTCGGCAATATGCCGCAGGCGACGCGGAAAAAGCCACCAACCTGCTCAAACGCATCCAGCAGATCGCGCAAAAGATCAATTTCTCCTCGTCCGACAACGACAAGCGTCTCAAGAACGCCGAAATGCTGCTCAGCCACACGACCTTTCGCCTTAATGAAATGCTGCACTCGAGCAGCATTAACGACCGTCCGCTGGTTGAACAAACTCTGGCGCAGGTGACTCAGGCGCAGAACGCCACGCTGATGCAGGTCTTTCGAAAATAGTGCCCGCGTCTCGTCCTTTCTTCCGTACCGGCCGTCCTCTGTTGACTGTTGGCCATTCCTTGCTGCCCGTTGTTCTATTGACTATTGGCTATTCCCTGTTCCCTGTCTTTCCCGCCGCGCAACAGCAAAAGCGCGAGCCTCTCACGGAAAAGCAACAGGACGAGATCGAGGAAGCCGGCATCGACCCGGTAGCCCGCGTCGATTTCTATGTCAAGTTTCTCAATGAATATTCCGACACCATCAAGGGCCTCATCCCGCGCGCCAAGTCCGACGCTCGAGCCCGCCGCATCGACGGCGAGCTGCTCGATTTCTCCGCCTTGATGGACGAGCTTGGCGACAATCTCGACGTGTACTCCCAGCGCAAAGCCGATCTTCGCAAGTCGCTCAAGGGGCTCAATGAGTCCATCGAGCGCTGGCAGGGAGTGCTACGCGCCGTGCCCAGCGAACCCGGCTTCGAGCTGTCCTTGAAGGAAGCGATCGATAGCATCAACGATCTCGCCGACCAGGCCAGGGAAATCACTTCCGACCAGGAAGACTATTTCAAAGCCCATCCCGACGAGAAAGGCCAGGACCGCGCCGAGCCGAAATAGCGTCAGTGGTCAGTGTCAGTGTCAGTGTGGCCGGCGCACCCACACTCGCACTCGCACTCACACCCACACTCAGACTCACACTCACACTCGCACTCAGACTGTTATCCTGCTCTTCGTGCCTCCCGACGTCGCTCCCATCTTTCAGCAAGAGTACCGCGCCCTCCGCCCGCGCGCGCCCATGCCGCCCATGCATGTGCGCTTTCGCCGCTTCACCTCGCTGAACACCACCATCCGTCTCCGCGAGGGCGAAATCTTCGCGAGCCTCTCCGACCTGCTCGAAGGCGCGCCGGAATCGGTCCTCCATGCCATCGCGCACATTCTTCTTGCCAAGCTCTACCGCAAGCCCATCGACAGAACCCACAACCTGCGCTACAAACGCTTTGCCTCCAGCGCCGCCGTCACACACCAAACAGATCTCATCCGCACGGCGCGCGGCACCAAGCGTTTCTCCGGCCCCGAGGGACACTACTTTCATCTCGACGAAGTCTTTGACGCGCTTAACCTGCGCTTCTTCGGCGGCCTGCTCGGCCGTCCCGATCTCACCTGGAGCGAGCATCACGCCAAGCGTTCTCTAGGCCACTACGATGCCGCGCACAACACCATCGTTGTCAGCCGCGTCTTCGACCGCCCCTCCAGCCCGCGTTATGCGCTGGAGTACGTGCTCTACCACGAGATGCTGCACTTGAAGCACCCTGTCCGCACGCGCAATCTGCGCCGCTGCGTCCACTCCCGCGAGTTCAAAGCCGAAGAGGCACGCTTTCCCCAGCTCGCCGAAGCGCTCGCCTTCATCAAGCGGCTTTCATGACCCCAACCGGAATCTGATTTGACCCGCCGCGAATTCGGTCGCCGCGAGTCAAGCTCGCTGGCGCCTGCCCGCGATATCCTACTCTCTTCACATCTCCCCACTGAGGTTACCCAACATGCACCAGAATCCCCGCCTCGTCCTGACCCAACGCTTCACGCATGCCATCGACTACGCGCGAAAACTGCACACCGAGTACCGCAAAGGCACCGCCATCCCCTACATGGCGCACCTCATCGGCGTGGCCGCGCTGGTCATGGGCGAAGCCGGCGGCCCGGTCCCGGTCACGGAGGACATGGTGATCGCCGCCTTGCTGCACGATGCCGTCGAAGACCACGGTGGAACGCCGCGTCTGCGCGAAATTGAAGAGCGATTCGGACCCAATGTCGCCCGCATGGTCGCTGCACTCTCCGACACCTTCGCTGAGGATCACGACAAGAAAGAAGGATGGGAGGATCGCAAGAACAATTA
Source organism: uncultured Acidobacteriaceae bacterium (assembly GCA_963732305.1). GTDB lineage: Bacteria > Acidobacteriota > Terriglobia > Terriglobales > Acidobacteriaceae > Telmatobacter. The sequence goes on along the minus strand of CAVSYW010000009.1, from coordinate 182,462 downwards.
CCTTGCCCGGCTGCGCGACGAGCCAGACGACGTACTGCTCATCTCCGCCGCCGACAAGCTCTACAACGCGAAGGCAATTCTGGATGACTACAAGGAAATCGGCCCGAAGGTCTTCGACCGCTTCAAGCGCGGCCCGAAAGAACAGCTATGGTATTTCGACGAGCTTCTCAAGGTTTTTCACGCGCATCCAACCAATCGCATCGTGAACGATCTGGAATCCGTCGTAGAAGATCTGCGTGCACTTACGTCAAACAGCGTGTAGACTCGGGAGGTTGGCTTTCGAGTCGAGAAGTCCCTCAGTCCCTTAGTCCCTCAGTCCCTCAGTCCCCTCAGTCCCTTAGTCCCTCAGTCCCCTTAGTCCCTTAGTCCCTCAGTCCCTCAGTCCCTCAGTCCCCTCAGTCCCCTCAGTCCCTCAGTCCCTCAGTCCCTTGGTTTCTCGCTCCCTCGCTCCCTCGTTCCCTTGTTCCCTTGTTCCCTGCACTTCCAGCGCTCCCGTCAAGCTGCTCACCTTCGCCACTTCGTGGCTCTTGCACCACGACTCGAGCCCCTTGGCCAACCGCTCCGTCGCGCACGGATCGGCGTAGCTTGCCGTCCCCACCTGAATTGCCGTCGCGCCCGCCAGCAGAAACTCCACTGCGTCCGCCGGCGTCACAATTCCGCCCATCCCCAGCACCGGGATCTTCACCGCCCGCGACGCTTCCCAAACCAGCCGTAACGCGATCGGTTTGATCGCCGGACCTGACAACCCTCCGGTCACATTGCTCAGCCGCGGTCTGCGTTCCTCGGCGTCGATTGACATGGCTAGAAACGTGTTCGCCACGCTCAGCGCATCGGCGCCGGTATCCGCGGCGATGCGCGCCATCTGCGCGATCGAAGTCACATTCGGCGTCAGCTTAACAAACAGGGGCCGCCCCGCAGCAGCTTTGGCGCGGCTCACCAGGTGCTCCAACGACCCCGGATCCGCACCGAATGACATGCCTCCGGCGTGCACGTTCGGGCATGATACGTTCAACTCGTAGGCCGCAATTCCTTCCGCCTCGTTCAACCGCTCGATCACCGCCACATACTCATTCACCGTGTACCCAAAGACATTCACGATGACCTTGCAGTTCGGGTAGCGCTTCAAAGGTGGCAGTTTTTTCGCGATGAACTCCTCGACACCCACATTCTGCAGCCCCACCGCGTTCAACATGCCGGCCGCCGTCTGCACCAGGCGCGGCGACGGGTGACCGGCCATCGGCTCTATTGAAATGCCCTTGGTGACGAACGCGCCCAACCGCTCCAGCGAAACAATCTCTTCGAATTCAATGCCGTAGCCAAACGTACCGCTGGCGGCGATCACTGGATTCACCAACTCCAGTCCAGCCACCGTTACTTTCATGTCGGGTTTCACTTGGCGCCTGTCTTCCTTCGTTTCTCGCGCTTCGGCCCCTGGATACTGCCGCCGTGCCCCATCCAATTCGGCGCTTTTTGCGGAAATGGGTGGGAAAACGCGCCGCCGATGATCGCGTGGAACAACGACTCTCCCGCTCCAGTCACAAACCCGCGCACTGCGCGGGCCTTCGTTCATGATACCCGCCCACGCGAAGCGCCGCTGCGAGCCCCCCTCGCCTCTTCCAAACGCAGAAAGGCCCTCCAGCTCGCACCGAAGGGCCTTTGCTTTTGTTTTTGCCTTGGCTTCTGTTCTTGCTTTTGCCTTTGCTTTTGCTTTTCCTGTTCCCTACTCCCTATTCCCTGCCTCTACGCCGTCACCGTCACGCTGGATTCCACCTTCACCGGCGTCAGCCACCCAAACCGGTCCGGTTTCAGGCCGTTGGCGATGCCCAGGTACTCGTCGGCAATCTGCTTGGTAATCTCGCCGGGTTTGCCGTCGGCAATCACCACGCGGTCGATCGACCGGATCGCCGAAACCTCCGCCGCAGTGCCGGTAAAGAAAACCTCGTCGGCGATATACAGCAGCTCGCGCGGAATGGCCTGCTCGGTCACCGCGAACCCCAGGTGGCGCGCAATGGTCAACACGCTGTCGCGGGTAATCCCCGAGAGCGCCGAGTTGGCCAGCGGCGGCGTGAACAGCACACCGTTGCGCACCACAAAGATGTTCTCGCCCGATCCCTCGCTCACCAGTCCGTTCACATCCAGCGCAATTCCCTCCTGGTAGCCATTCACCTCGGCCTCCATGCGGATTAATTGCGAGCTCATGTAATTCGCTCCCGCCTTGGCCAGTGCCGGCATGGTGTTCGGCGCCAGCCGGTTCCAGCTGGAGATGCACACGTCCGCCCCTCCGTGCCCGGCGATGTACTTGCCCCACGGAAAGTTCGCGATGTACACCTCAATTGGCGTGCCTTTCGGGCTTACGCCGATCTCGCCGTAACCGCGCAGCGCAATGGGACGGATGTAGCAGGGCGCTACGCCGTTGGCCTCAATCACGTCCACCACGCCGGCGCATAGCTCCTCCAGCGTGAACGGAATGTCCATGCGATAAATCTTGGCTGAGTCGAGCAGTCGCTGCATGTGCTCCGGCAGGCGGAAAACCGCCGACCCGTGCGGTTGCCCGTAGCAGCGAATCCCTTCGAACACGCTGGAGCCGTAGTGGATCACGTGGCTCATCACGTGGATCGTGGCCTGCTCCCACGGAATCAGTTCGCCGTTGCGCCAAATCTTGTCAGTAGTTTGGATAGGCATGGGGGTTGAAGTGCTCCTTCAAGTTCGAATCACGCGTACCTATTGAAAGGGTGTCATGCTTCGCCATTCGCTGGCAAGCACTAGGTTCTTGAAAAGGCAACGCCCCTCGAAGAATGCTTCCCTGTTCCCTGTTCCCTACGTCTCTCGGTCCTCACCGGCGTCCCGTCGAACGATCCGCCGCAGTTTTTGCTTTATTCTGTCGCAATCCATCGCCCGCGCGATACAATCCACTGACTCGGTACCGAAAAGGAGACTCCCGCAAATGAGCAAGTCGATTCGTGGCATCGCCCTGTTCTGCGCATTCACAGTTCTAACGGCCGGCTGCAAGCCCTCCCAGGGCGCGGCGGCGCCTTTTGGGGGCGGGAGCGTTAGCCCTGCCCCGCAGCAATCCGGCGGCAAGCCCGGCGCTGCTCCATACGTCTCCGCATCACCGCTGCCCAATCAACTTACGACGGCCACCATCACCGATCCATCCCTGAACAATATGCCCTCGGCAACCCTCACCATCCCTGCCGGATGGAAGTTGCAAGGCATTACCATGATCAGCGCCTGCACGTTTTCGCCGTGGCCCGTCTTTCGCGCCTACTCGCCCGATGCCTTGATGCAGATGCGGATTGAGCCGGTGGTCGGCTGGCAGTGGCACCCTGCCCTGAAAGGCACGTTTAACACCGGGTGCGCCAACATCTCCGGGCAGATTTCGGCGGCCGCCTTCCTGCAGTATTACCTGGGGTCGATGCAGGGAGGGGTGCACGTGGTGGGGACCATGCCGATTTCCGCCGCGTATCAACAAGGGGCGCAGGGGTACGCCGCGAACCTGAACCAGGGGGCAGCGCGCGCCCCGGCAGCGATGCGCAGCAGTTACACTGCGGACACGGCGGCATTGCGGATCCAGGTGGTGAACGGGTCATTCCTGGTGGAAGAACGGCTGCGGACAGAGGTGGAGTGCTCAATTGGCAGCAATGCCAGCCCCTCCCAAGTTGGTGGCACTTGCTGGGCCAGAGTCGACGTGCTTTCGGCTCCCGTGGGCGAACTGGATGCTCTGGTGCAACTAGTGGACAGCAACAGCCTGCCTCACGGCGTGAACTCGGCCCAGTGGACGCAGGCGGCCTTGGCACGCCAGCAGCGGCAGGCCCGGCAGGCGGAGATTAATTTGACAGCTCAGGAACAGAAGGAGAGCCAGATGATCTATCAGCAGTTCCAGCAGATCATGCAGCGCTCCGCGGCCGAGCACCAGGCCTTTATGCAGCAGCAGGAGTCGCAGTTCGAAAGCGCCATGAACAACGCCAACGCATCCATGAATGCGCAAACCACCGCGGCCTCTGACTGGGTCGATTTCTCGCTCGATCAGGAAACCGTGATGAACCCCGATGGAAGCACCACAAAGGTCTCCAGCGGCTATTCGCGGACTTGGACCAACGGAACCCAGTGGTACCAGACCAACGATCCAAACTCAAACCCAAACGGCGTGCTCGGAGGAAACTGGTCGCCAACCACGCAGGTTCACGGCAACGGGACGTTGATGTAGGAATTTCACCACCGGTGAAGTTTTCATGAAGGACTCGCCCGGGCATTTTTGCATGCAATTGAGCCAGCGGCTGCCTTCTCGGTCCCTCGTCCTTTGCTTTCTTGTTCCCTTGCTCCCTGCCTTCTCGTTCCCTTGTTCCCTTGGCCCCTGCTTTCTTGTTCCCTTGTTCCCTGTCTTCTTGTTCCCTTGGTCCCTTGTTCCCTGTCTTCTTGTTCCCTGCCTTCTATACTGTTTCAATGGCCGATACGCCGCAGACTGTGCCGCCAAGCCAGGGCGCCATCCGCATCTCGCCCGGTCCGCGCATGAAGGCCGCCCTCGCACTCGCGGTTGTCGCGGACATCGTCCAGATCGTTCTCTTCCCAATCTTTTTCACAGGAGTAGAGTCTCCCCCCGACGACATCGTCGACCTCTCCATGGCAGGCATCCTCTCCTGGCTCCTTGGCTGGCACTGGGAGTTCCTGCCCTCGTTTGCCGGCAAACTCATCCCCGGCTTCGACCTCGTTCCCCTCTGGTCCCTCGCCGTCGCCAACGTCTACCGAAAATCCCGCCCGCGACCCTCCGCGGAGTAGCACCTAGCCAGTTGTCAAGCTCCCTTTTTCAAGAAGTCCTCTCAACTCCTTTCGCTTCAATCGCCTACCTTTATCAATAATTTTGCAGATTAATTCGCGCAGTTTCGTATCCTGTACTTGAATGTCATTGCAGCCCCGTTCTACTTGGTGCTGTCCTTCGGCGTCGAAAAGCCCTGCGCATCGCAAGGCCAGCGTTTTCTTGAACTTGGGATTTAAATTCTTGAAAAAGCGGACTTTATCATGGATGTGCGGCAGTAACCGCTTTCTATGGGAGAGCTTGCCGGAAACCACACCGGGGGGGGCAGAGCATGGAAAGGTATGAAACTTGAGTTACATTAGAAGCCACCCTACGGGCGCGCCAGCTCTTCCACCTTCACGGTGTACGGCGGCAAAACCCCGCACTCGGCCGCCGCGCTGAAGAACCCTCGCATCCCCTCCACGCACTCCTCGTCGAGCACGTAGTGGATGTTGGTCGTCAGGTACGCGCGAATGGTCTCCTCGGAGATGGGAATCCGTTTGGACCACTCAGCCGCCAAGGCGTCGATATTGGCAAGCCCGTGGTCCCGCGATTGAATGAAATCCTGAGCAATACCCTCAACCAAAGGGCTGCTCGATGCCATCGCCCAGACGGCAGAGACGAAGGGCAAGCCGGTCAGCACGTTCCACTCCGCGGCCAGATCGCGATACACCAGCTCCTCGCCGGTCCGCTCCATGCGGTTGAACCGTTCTTCGAGAGCCAGCAGCGCGGGATCGCCGATCAGGATGGCAGCGTCGGCGTGCCCCAGCATCGAGTCCAGATCGGCAGCCATGGGCAGAAATTGGATTCCCGGATTGCCCCACTTGTGAAAGAGGATATGCGCGTAGGCAATTGTCGTGCGGCTGGCAGTGTCGGCGGCGACGGACTGCAATTCGGTCAGCGGCTGCCAGGCCCGATGCACCAGCAGCAGCGAACGCACGTGACCTTTGGAAGCGATGGTGCAGCCGGGCAGAACGCGCAGCTCCGGCGAAGTCGCCAGCGCGGCAATCGGAACCAGGCCGATGTCCGCCTCTCCTGAAGCCAGCCGCTCAGCGCACTCCGCCGGCGTCATGCGGTCGATGCGGTAGCGCTTGGCCAACTCAGACGAAAGAGGCGGATGCTCAAAATCCCACATCAGCGGCGCGGGATTCAAAAACCCAATGGCCGCGATGCGCAACCGTGTGTCTTGCACTTGATTCACACTTTTTAGACTACCAACCTCTGCGTCAGGATTCACGGCGAAATGTGCGTGCGGAAACGGATTGGTCAACTCCGTAAGGTGAGTCTGCGAATCCAAGCGCGTGCATGCAAAGCACGCTGACCCGCTGACTTGCCGCTTTTCGCCGCCCTTGACAGCGCAAGCCCGCGGCCCCAGATAATCTGGACCATGCGAAACATCGCGTTCTCCGCGTTATTAGCTTTAGCCGCAAGCCTCTGCGCGCAGCAGGCGATTCAGCTTCCGCCTCCATCGGCGCCTGCCGCGCCCGCTGCCGACACCTTCCGCTTCGTTTCGGACGGTCCAACAGGCCCCGGATGGAGCCGTCCCGATGAAATCGCCCGAAAATATTTTCGCGAGAATTTGACAGCACTCTTTGCGCGTACGCTCACGCTGGACGACGCGATTCCGCAGCGCGCCACCCTGCGCTGGATCTTCACCGGCCCGCGCGCCGGCCTCACCGTCGACCTAACGTCGAGCAAGGTCCGCATCCTGGAACGCTATTACGATTCCATGGCGCTCTACGAAGGCCAGGGCAACTTCCCTGAGAAGACGACATTCACCGACGAGCGCCAATACACAGGCGACGCGCGCTCGCTCACCGTGATTGCCGATTCTCACCTCGCGGTGCGCGTGCTCGTCAATGGTCAACAGATTCTCGAAGCTCCGCTTCTCTTTGACCTCACGCGCCATCAGCTCATGCTCACAGCCTCGCGCACCGCGCATCAAGTGCTCTCAGGCTCGCTTCTCAAGCCCGACGTCAAAGACGCGACGATCGCGATCAACGCATCGCAGCTCCACCAAACCATGCTCGGCTTCGGTGGCAGCCCGAGCATTGCCGCATACGAGGAATTGAGCGACGAAGGCAAGCACGAATACTGGCAAATCCTCAAGCGCTACAACCTGCTCCTCTTCCGGGAATATCCGATGGGCTCGCAACTCAAGCCCGACCTGAGCAATCTCGAAAATCCCGCCGACGCCACGCCGCACTATTACGGCGACAACTTCCCGAATAGCGAGCTGTCGAGCTTCGATTACAGCCGCCATGTGCTCGATCTCGGCGGCAGCGTAATCTACGAGCTTTGGGCGCTTCCCTCCTGGGCAACAGTTCCCTGGAACGGCTCCAGCGCGACCGATACGTGGAACAAACCCATCAAGCGTGTCGCCGATCCCGACGAGTACGCGCGCATCATCGTGACTTACTGCCAGAAAGCGAAGGCCGCTACGGGATCGGCGCCGGCGATTGTCGGCATCGAGAACGAAGTCGATCAGCCGCCGGAAGTCTTCAGCGCGATGGCGCTCGCCCTCCGCCGCGAGCTCGACAAAGCCGGATTCACCGAGACCAAGATCCACATGGCCGACGCCAGCTACATGTACCTCGGCGTCGATCGCGCCGCCGAGCTGCGCAAGAATCCCGAGGCATGGAAGGCCATCGATTACGCCGCCGTGCACGAGTACGACTTTCAGGAGTTCATCGCCAACCCCGATCTCTACGACGCGCGCATGAAGGCGATGCACGATGCCGCGGACGGCAAGCCGTTCCTTGCCACGGAAATCTGCATCAACGATCCGCACTACCAGGAGCCTTCGTACCGCATCGCGTTTGCCGTGGCGCAGCTCTACCACAAGAACCTGACCGAGCTGGACGCCGTGGCACTGATGTATTGCTGGCTGCTGCTCGATGTGGAGCAGCCCACCTTTGCCGGCTCACGTTCGCTGCTCGCGCCCGATCGCACGCGCGGCTGGATTCCCGTCGCGACCAGCTATCAGCTTCGCGTGCATGGGCGCCTTCAGCCGCCACATCGTGAAAGGCATGCAGCGCATCGGCGTGGACACTGGCGATCCCGATCTGCTGGCGACCGCGATTCGCCGATGGGCGGAACGAGACACTGGTGGTCGTCAATCGTTCGGCGACGGCGCGCAGGCTAACGGTGCAGGGCGCAACGCATCCCTGGGCGGAGATGGAGCGCACCGGCCTGGAAGAAGAGAACGCCGTCTCCACCATTCCGAACGAGATCATCGTCGAGCCCGGAGAAATCGTAGTTCTCTCCACCATCACGGCCGAGTGAGCCGACGCATCGTTTTGTATCAGGGCGCGAGTTTACTCGCGCCGTAATGGTCAAGGAATCAGTGGGGCTTTAGCCCCCGAGAAACGTCTTTAAGAGACTGGTCCCCCGCAAAAGCCAAGCCGCGGCGGCCCGCAGTACACTTGCTTGTCGGGAAAGTTCGCGCATCGATTGAGGTCTTCCGGTTGCGTACCTGCATTTCATCTCTATGCCTTTTGTATCTTGTCGCCGCCGCCGCTCTCCCCGCGCAGGTTGTCATCGACCATCGCTATTCGAACACCGACGCGCAGAGCCTGATTGGCCTGCCCATGGGCAGCCACAAGACCATCGTGGACAAGCAGGGTGATCTGAGTGGTCGCAATGGAGCCTGAAGCGCAAGCCGCTTGATACGCCCATCGGGTTCAGCAGCCAGATGGATGGCGAGCTCGCTATTCAAGCATAGGTCGGCGGGCAGATCCGCTAAGCGTCAGCAGCCAACAGCTCTATCCAGGGCGCTATCCCTTTATGGTTTCCACGGCGCATGAAGGAATGTGGCGCTTGAAGAGCTGGCCTTCGCCGCTGATCCCGAATCGAAGCCCGGCGAGATTCCGACAGCAAACTCCGGGGCAAGGGCATTTGACGTTGTCCGGCTGATTTTCGCAATGATGGCGTGGACGCAACAGACCGCCGCTGAAGTTGAGTGGGCGGGAACGCAATCTTGCCCGGACATGTTGTCGGCACAATGTTGGAGAATGGCGCGGGAGAGGATGTGGCTCTTGTAACGGAGACAGCCGGGGCTAACGTAGCTTCCGCGGACAACGGGCTTACCTTGGAATTGCGGGTTGTCGTTGACCCACATAGCAAAAAGACTGTCTGCATCGAGCTGCCCTACGAGTGGCCGGTCGCCCGCAACAGCGAACTCTCCCGCGAAAACGGCGAGGCTTTGCTCGCGAAAGCCGTAGCCCAGTGGGACGATTCTGGGCGCACGGAACCAAAGTTGACTTCCCGCAGAAGGAACTGACCGACTTCTACTACTCGTCGATCGCGTACGTGCTGATCCTCACTGAATTCGATGCGCGCGGCGATCTGTGGGCACTTGACGGTCCGGCAGTCTATCGCCAGTACTGGGGCCGCGGCGAATATTTTCAGGCTCGCGCCATGGAGGTCGCGGGATTCATGGTGCCCGCGCGGATAGTGTGGAGCACGCCTTCCATGTCATCAACGACGACGGCGAGTGGGATTTCCCTCCGACCAGCGGCTGGCCTGCGTGGGACAACTCCGGCGGCAACGCGGCAGCCGTCTGGGACTACTATCTTTTCTCGCGCGACAAGCTGTGGCTTACCAAGGCTTATCCCTATCTGCTCCGATCCGCGACGTGGATTCGCGATCACCGTGAAGAGTCGACGGTTGAAGGCATCGACAGCGTCCCCGTCGGCGCGCGGCCCATCCATCGTCAGCTCCCGTCGAAATGCCGCCCCGAACCCAATCCCCCCCTCAAGCCCGGCGAGAAAACCTACTGGTACGGCCTGCTCCCGTGGAGTTATGGCGATTCGGGCCTGCCGGAGGGCCACTCCTTCTCGCACAACTTCCTCACTGACTACGCACTCCAGGTCACCAGCAAGGCCGCGAACGTTCTTGGCCATCCGAATGACGCAGCCTGGCTCGATCGCGAATATGCCGCCTACACGGCCACCATTCGCGAAGACGTGCGCCGCTCCGTCACCCTGGAAACCATCGCGCCGCCCTATCTGCCGGCGATGCCCACCTATCCCGAAGGCGCTTACTCGCAGACATTTCTGGCCGTGTATCCCACCGGCCTTTACGCGCCAGACGATCCGCTTGTCACAGGATTGATTGCGCGCATGGAGCATGAAGAGAAGCAGGGCCTACCCACCAATGTTGCCTGGGCTGGGCTCGCAGGCGTCTGGCCAGGCGAGTCCATGAACATGGCGGAGACCTACCTGCTGCGCGGTGAAAAACAGAAAGCCGTCGACATGCTCGCCGCCGCGCTCAACCACAGCTACACCACGAATGTGTGGAAAGAAGAAATCCTCGTCGACGTTGACGCGCCGCGCGCCTGCGACACGCCGCACTCGAAGCGTTCCAACATGGAAGGTACAGGCGACATGCCCGAAGCATGGGGCAATGCCAATCTCGTCCTCCTGCTTCGCGACATGCTGCTGAATGAACGCGACGGCAAGCTGCACTTGCTCCCCGGCCTGCTCGAAAACTGGGTGCCTGAAGGCAAAACGCTCACGCTCGAAAATGCTCCCGTAACCACGGGCGGATCAGTGAGCCTGCGCGTCGAGCACGCAAGCGCGAATTTCTGGCGAATCACGATTGACCCCCATGGAGCGTTCCGCGATTTTGTTCTGCACTTCCCGTTTGAGTCCGGCACACGCGTCCGCATCGACGACAAAGGATTCACCACCTCCTCGCTGCTCAATCTTGGCCTCGACAAACCGTTGACGGTGGAGTTTGAAGTCAAATGAAGCGCCGCGACTTTCTTTCGAGCGCAAGCGCGGCCGCCGTTTCCTGCCTCGCCCCTCATCTGCTTCGTCCGCAAAGTGGCGTGCCCGCGACATCGCGCCCATCTCCGGCACGCTTACCATTGACGAATCCACCACCCTTGCCATCATTCCGCAGGACTTTATCGGCCTCAGCTACGAATCGGCGCAACTCGCCAATCCCGCCTTCTTCTCCGCGGGAAACACCGCACTGATTGCGCTCTTCAGGGAACTCAGCGATCAAGGCGTGCTACGTCTCGGCGGCGGAACAAGCGAATTCACCGCATACACCACCGAAGAGCCATCGACTGCTCCGCCCTTCGATGCCGTAGGTCCCGACACCAGCAAGAACGTAAAATCCGATACGCCCATCACGCCGAAAAGTCTTCGCAATCTCCGCGCATTTCTCGACGCCACCGGCTGGCGCTGTCTCTACGGCCTCAATCTTGGCCGCGGCCCTGTCGCACGCGCCGCCGACGAAGCCTTCCACGTCCAAAACATCCTTGGTCAACGTTAATCGCCTTCCAACTCGGCAATGAGCCGGACGCGTGGCGCAATCGTTATCGCCCCGCAACGTGGACCTATGCCGATTACTGGAAGGAGTGGTCTGCCGCGCACGCGGCTGTGGTCGCGCGTGTGCCGCAGGCCAAATTCGCCGGCCCCGATGTCTCGAACAAAATGGCATACGTGACAGGCTTTGCCGAAGACGTGAAGCGCAGCGCGCCCGACGTGGTGATGCTGACTTCGCATTACTACGCCATGGGTCCGGCCGGCGCGCCCGGCATGACGATCGACAAGCTGCTCTCTCCCGATCCCAAGCTCGAGCGCGATCTCGCCATCGCCATGGCCGCGGCGCACAGCGCCGGTCTTGCCCTATCGCATGAGTGAAGGCAACTCCTGCTGGAACGGAGGCCAACCCGGCGTGAGCGACACACTGGCCAGTGCCTTGTGGGTCGCGGATATGATGCTGGACTTTGCTTCGCTCGGCTGCGCCGGCGTCAATCTGCACGGCGGAGGCAACGGCTATTACACGCCCATCGCAGGCAGCCTCGCAGCGGGCTTCACGCGCCGCCCCGAGTACTTCGGCATGGAACTCGTCAAGCCATTTGTCGGCGCAACCCTCATCAGAACCACACTCGATTGCGCGAACGACCGAGTGCGCGCTTATGCGGCTCGAAATGCCAGATCCATGCTCGTGCTGGTCATCAACAAAACCGGCCAGTCCACAACGATTAGTACCTCGCTGCACCGCGCGCACCGGGAATGGCTGCTCACAGGTCCGGCGATTGATGCAAAGCAAAACGTCACACTCATCGCACGCAGCACAACCGCGCTGCACAAAGGCATGTTGCACATTCCCGCGTACAGCGCAACTCTGCTCGAGACATAAGGGAGAATCATGGCACGAGATAAAAAGAACTTGAGCCGCCGCCGCTTTCTGCGCGACGTATCGCTGACAGGAGCAGTACTTGCGCAGCGCGGCTCCCTGCCCGCCTGGAAGCTCAGATCCCCGCCGAATCTATCGCCCAACGAGCATGTCCTCTTCTTCGAGCAGCCCGCAGCCACGTGGCCCGACGCATTGCCCGTGGGCAATGGCCGGCTCGGCGCCATGGTTTTTGGCAATCCCGCTCATGAGCGGCTGCAACTGAACGAAGAGACGGTCTGGATCGGCGAGCGGCGCGACCGCGACAATCCCCAGGCCAGCCGCACATCGGAGGTACGCAATCTGCTCATGGCGGGAAAAGTGCACGAGGCCGAAGCTCTCGCCGCGCAGGTGATGATGGGCGTGCCGGACCGCCTGCCCTGCTACCAAACCCTCGGCGACCTGTGGCTCGACTTCGACGATGTGCCCGCAACGGTCAAGGATTATCGCCTCGAGCTGGATCTGGACGAGGCCGTCGTAAAGACGAGCTTCAGCGCCACCGCCGCGCACTGGACGCGCGAAGTCTTCAGTTCCGCGCCGCGCAATGTGATTGTTATGCGCATTGAATCCACCCGGCCCTTCGCGCTTACCGTCCGGCTTGACCGCCTGCGCACAGCGAAACCACCGCGACAGCCAGCGATCGGCTGGTCATGACCGGTGCGGCGCGGCCGGTGAAACCGACCACCGATCCGGCAACGCAGGAGCGGCAGGTCGGCGTGTCGCTTCCGCGCCGAGGTAAAGGCCATCCCTGACGGCGGCACCGTGAGCGCCGCAAGCAACACGCTCCGCGTCGAAAATGCCCGCGCCGTCACGCTGCTGCTCACGGCATCCACAGATTTTCGCGAGCACGACGCTGCCGGAATGGCCGCCGCCTGCGCACGCAATCTGCGCTCGGCAGCCGCCCGCTCCTACAAGGAACTGCGCGCCGAGCACGTGGCCGACTACCGCCGCTACGCGAGCCGCGCCAACTTTCGCCTGCTCGACGGCCCCGATCCACTGCGCGACCTCGCGACCGATAAACGCATGGAGCGTCTCGCAAGAACGGCAGCGACGATCCCGGCCTCGATCTCGACTTACTTTCAATTTGGCCGCTACATGCTCATCAGCAGCAGCCGGCCCGGCACGCTTCCTGCGAATCTGCAAGGCATCTGGAACGAGAGCCTCGATCCGCCGTGGGGTTCGAAGTTCACCGTCAACATCAACGCCGAGATGAATTACTGGATGGCCGAATCCGCCAACCTCGCCGAATTGCACGCGCAATTATTCGACCTGCTCGACTCGACGCGCGCCTTCGGCTCTGCCACTGCCCGCAAATATTTCAATGCCCGCGGATTCGTGGTGAATCACAACACTGACATCTGGGGCGATTCCATCCCCGTGGATCACGTGCAGGCCGGCGTCTGGCCCATGGGCGCGGCGTGGATTTCGCTGCATCTGTTCTCGCATTACGCCTACAACCTCGACACGGCCTTTCTGCGCGACCGCGCGTATCCGCGCCTCAAGGAGATTGCGGAATTTTTCCTCGACTATCTTGTTCCGGGCCCCGATGGAACGCTGCTGAGCGGACCCAGCCAATCGCCGGAAAACAAGTACCGACTTCCCGACGGATCCACGGCCAGCCTTTGCATGTCTCCCGCCATGGACACCGAGATCATTCGCGCCATCTTCGATCGCGTCTCGCGATCGAGCAGAATTCTTGGCGTCGATGACGCATTTCGCGCGCAAGTAGAGGCTACGGCCAAGCGCCTGCAGCCCTTCAAAGTCGGCAAAAACGGCGCGCTGCAGGAGTGGAACGAGGACTACGACGGAGACCGAGCCGGGTCATCGCCACATCTCGCACCTCTTCGCGCTATATCCAGACCACCAGATCACGCTGCGCGAGACACCCGACCTCGCCAAAGCGGCACGCGCCGCGCTCGAGCGGCCGCTTGGCGAACGGCGGCGGCAGCACAGGCTGGAGCCGCGCCTGGATCGTGAATTGCTGGGCGCGGCTGGAAGATGGCGAGGCCGCGCATAGCAGTGTGTTGGCGCTGCTGCGCAACTCAACGCGGCCCAATCTCTTTGACATTTGCGGAATGAAGGCCAACTCGCCTTTTCAAATCGATGGCAATCTGGGCGGAACAGCAGGCATCGACTGAAATGCTCCTGCAAAGCCACGGCGGCGTGGTGCGCTTTCTGCCCGCGCTTCCTTCGGCATGGCCCAAGGGCAGTTTTCGCGGCTTGCGAGCGCGCGGCAGCATCGAAGTGGATTGCGCGTGGGCGAACGGCAAGGCAACCATCGCAACGCTGCGCGCAAATGCCGACAGCCGCATCGCACTGGCCGCGCCCGCAGGGCAGCGCATCCTGCGGGTTACCCGCCTCGGAAAAGAATTTCCTCTGCAATCAGCGAATGCGCAAACCACTCAGGTTGAGCTACGCGCTGGTTCGCGATATCGCATCACGTTTGCCTAGGACCTCCGCAAACTCTTGCTGTAACGGGCCCGCCTAGCGATGACCTCCGCCATGCGAGCCACCGCCACCGCCTCCACCGCCGTGCGAACCGCCGCCTCCACCACTGCTACTGCCTTCGCCGCCGCTGGGATGGGATCCTCCGCCGCCTCCGCTGCCGCTACCCCCGCCGCGGTGCGATGAATTACCGCCTGACGAGTGGCTCGACCCTTCACTGCTTGAATTGCTCCTCGGAGGTGTATACGAAGGCGGGGTATACGACGGCGGAGCAGTACCGTGGCTCTCCGGCGCAGTCCGCGACGGCGCAGTGTAGATCGGCGGGTTTACGGTTTCATCCGCGGGGCGGCTGGTGGTGAGGCTGGAGCGCGGAGTGACAACCACCTCATTGCCCGCACCTGCTCCCTTAACGCCGGGCGTAGTGCGATTTCCCTCTGAAGTGAAAGCGTCGTGCGAATACGCCGGCCGTGAAGGCACTGGACGCATCGCCTCCACCGTACTGCCTGCAATCGTCACCTGCATGTTTTTATCTCGCGCAGGCAGGTCCGCGTTCGCGAACGCCATGTGCCGGCTAACCGGAATCACCGGCATCGGCCTGTGACCGATCGGACCGTGCGGCGGAAGTGGCCTGGGAATCGGGCGATAACCGATGGGCGCGAAACCGATATTGGGACCACCATAGAAACCTGATCCCCACCACGGCCTGCATCCGCCAATTCCCGGCGCCCAACCCCAGCCAAACCCACCGTAAAAGTTCCAGGCTCCGCACTGAAAGGGCATATAGCCCCACGAGTAGCCTGACGCCCACACGTAGCCGTAAGTTGGCGTATACATCCAATTGCCGTTCCCGTAGGGATCGAATCCGGCGTCCGCCGCCTCATACGGAGACCACACGTATCCTTGGTCGGGCACGTCGTACCAGCTCCCGTTAGCGTCCAGGTCGTTCCATGCCGGGTTCTGAGTTTCACCCAGATTCGATGGCATTCCCGTCTGCGCTGTCGCCTCAGTGGTCAACGTCTGGTCGCGATCGGTGTTCCAGGAATCCCAGGAGTTCGGCTCAATCGCTTCAGCGACGTTGAACAGCCCCGGATCGGCGGAATTGAGGGCGATGGATTCGCCGCCATGAAGATCGACAGCCGAGGGAGTTCCTACGGAGGAAGAGACAACCTGCAAGTGTACGTTTCCTGAGAAAACCGCGAGGCCGCCGGGAGGCGCGTCCATGGAAACGCGCAGCACGGTAAAACCGCTGGTCGTTGCCACGCTGGAGCCAAAGTGCACGCTCATCTGCCCAACCTGACCTCCGCCCTGAAACTCAAAATAGGCCAGACCGGAATTAACGGTCAGTTCGGCGTCGGCCGAGCTGCCCGCCCCGCGCAATACCTGCAGGGTCAGTGAACTGTCCGGCGCGACACGCGCCACGCTGCCGTCCTCAAACTGGATTTCGGCCTTGCCATCGTCCGCGGTCGTCAACTGCACGCCCTCAAGCAGCGGCGTATTGATCACCGCTTGATCGGCCAACACCTCATCGCCCTGGGCAAGCTTCACCTGGCCGTCGACATAGCTCAAGCGCACCGCCCGCGCGGGCTGACCGGACCCTTGTTGAGGGGCTTGGGCGACGACAGCGGCCTCAAGCAGGAACACTCCCAAGACCACCAGCGCCAACCCAAATATTGCCTTACGATTCCCCATGAGTTTCATGGCGCCCCGCCTTTCCGTGCACCAACCCCAATCTCCGCTCATCTGCATCCCAACATGAGGTTTGACACTCTTTCCAAGTGAAAAGTCTCCTGCTGCGAAAGATTTATCTCGAATCCTGCGCCAGCAGCATCCGGGCCCGCCTTCTCACTCTATCCAACACGGCGTCATCCTGAACCAGCCGCTCCAGAGTGTCCCGAATCGCGCAAATCTGTTGCGCGCGACCGTCGCCGGCAGCTTCGGTGAGGTATTCCATCTCCGCGTCCAGACCCAGCTTGTCGTGCTGCAGCAGCATCTCCAGCCGCGCACCCTCCAGAATCGTCTCCGCGACGCCCACCAGAGAATCTCCCAACGACTGAATCTCCTTGTCCTTCGAGTAATTGAATGTGCAAGAGCCTTTTCCTTGCGGCCCTGCATAGGTGAGCGTCTTCCAGCCCTGAAAGGCCACCTTCAGATGGCTTTCGCAAGGCTCGTTGAACCACCGGTGACGCCTGGCTGAGTCAAAGACGTGGTCTGCATAAGCCGTGCTCACCTGGATATCGCGGTCCACGGCAGGAGGAAACGAGGACTTGGCCGGCCTCCGTAGCGGGCTTGCCCATTTGCGAACGAAAATGCCCGCTTCCGTCGGGCCGGAGGGTGAGCGTCCATTGCGCAGGCGAGAGGCCGGGGTCGGAAAAATCCGCCTGAAACATCGGATCTGCCACGGGAGGGGCCTGGCCATTTGCCGCGACGGGCGCAGCGACCGCCAGGATTAAAGCGACGAGCGCGGCGGACCTTATCGCAGTCTTCATCGCGCGATTCCCTGCAGAGCCAGAGTCTGCGCGGTGTGAATATGGCAGATCGCGATGGCCAGCGCGTCGGCAGCGTCTGCCGGCTGGGGCAACTCGGCCAGGCTCAACAACCGCGCAACCATGAACTGCACCTGCTCTTTCTTGGCCAATCCGTAGCCCACCACGCTTGACTTGATCTTCAGCGGCGCGTATTCCGCCACAGGAAGTCCCAGACGCGCCGCCGCCAAGAGCGCCACGCCCCGCACCTGCCCCAGTTTGAGAGCCGACTTGGCATTTACCGAGTAGAAGACCTCTTCCATCGCAACCGCATCCGGCCGCCAGCGCTCGATTTCCGCGGAGAGTTCTCGAAAAACCTGGTCCAGACGTTCGGGCAGTGGCCGAGTCTTCGCCAATCGAATGGCGCCCATGGCCAGGCACGTGAGTGAGCGGCTGCCGTTCGCCGTCGTCCGACTCCACTATGCCGAAGCCCGTTACCTCCGTACCGCAATCGATGCCAAATACTCTCATCGCGTCCAAGTTTATCGCAGATAAGATGGAGAGGCAGGCAGCGACTCAGCTCGAGGACAATCAGGCAGCGAACCGATAGTGCGCAAGGCGCATCTAACCAAGCGGCGAGTCCAAACATTATCGAGTCTGGTTCGTCGATGAAAGTTTCATTGGAGGAAAACAAAGCGCAATTCCAAGTGTCGGTACCTTGGAGAGGAATAGTGCGCATGGGTCTTCGGAAGGAGATGGGCAAGGTTCCGGCAACTGCGAAGCGCAACGCGATGCTCTGGCTGCGCCAGGGGATTTCGCCGCGCCGCCTGGCGCTGACACTTGCGCTGGGATTCGCAGTCGGCTGCATTCCAGTGGTTGGTATTCCCACGGTCTTATGTGCTGGCCTTGCCTTGGCGCTTCGCCTGAACTTGCCTGCCATTCAGGCGGCCAACTATGTCGCCATGCCGCTGCAACTGGCTTTGATTGTTCCGTTTGTGCGCCTCGGCAGATGGCTCGTTCCATCGCACAGCGGCCCTGCTTTCGACCCGCGCGCGTTGCTGCATCTTCCTGCTCTCCACGTTGCCACCAACCTTGCCGCATCGATGGGAGGCATGGCCGGTCAGGCTCTGCTGGCGTGGCTGCTGGTCGCCATCCCCGCCGTAGCGCTGATGACCTTGGCCCTGACGCGGATGCTGCGCCGCATTCCCGCGCTGAAGCCGGCAGAAGACTGAAAAGAAAAGGGATTAGCGATTCCGGACGCCCGATCGTGGCGCCCGTTGTGTTTGTGCCGCTGAGAGTAGCCACCATAACTCTCAGACTCTGCTCAAGAACGCTTCCTTTTCTACTTTCCGGCCTTTGACTCCGGCACCGGCTGCGCGCTGTCGATCCACGCGGTATAAATCATGTCGCGCAACATGCTGGCGCCGTCAGCCAGGCGCGCCGCGGTAAAGTCGCGCGATTCGGGCGAACCCGCTCCCACGAAGCCCCCCGCCTTTTCCAACTTGTAGACCTTCTCGACATACGTCCCGGTATGGCGCAAATACGCGACGTAATCGTCGAACATGTCGCCGTCGATGACTTTCGTCGGCGTCATCTTAGCCTGCACATCGGGCGCGTGCATGTTTGCCGCAACGAACGGTCCCTCGAACAGGTGATGAATCTGACGGCTGGTCGTGTAGCCGTTGGGATTGGGGCCGGTCCAGCCGTTGTAGTTTACGGTGACGTGGAGCGGCTGCGAGCCGTCGCCAACGTAATGGCCTAGCCAGCCCGCGTAGAACAGAATGGCTGCTTCAAGCGGCTTGGTGTCCCGGCCCGCGGCTGCGAGGAATCGGTACTCGCGCATGGCGGCTTTCAAGCGCTCCCAGACCTCGTCGGTCTCCCACGGCTGCAGGCCAATCACTTCAGGCCGCAGGCCGGCGGCGAACACCTTGGCCTCAAAGTCGAGACGCTTGTGCGGCAGCGGACCCAGCGCATCGGCGGCCTCCAGATCGATGAAATGCTCTGGTGCCTGGGCCGCGCTTAGCTCAGGCTCGGCTCTTGAGCGCCAGCGGTCGGGTTCCGGTCCCAGGTATTCGATTTCGTCGATTGCGGCCTGGGAGCGCAGGAAGGCGGGAACATCGGCCGGAAGATTGCTTATGGCAAGCTTGTTGATCATGCGATGGCCGTCCTGCTCCCATGCGTAGGCCGGCTGCAAAGCAAGAAAAAGGCACAGGAGTCCGGCGACGGGCAGTAGGACGCGGAAAGAGATGGTTTTCACTGTGTGGCGAGACATTTAGCCAGTATAAGCGCTCCCTCGGTAACTGGAAGGCATCCCCGGTACGGCCGGTGCGCAGTTTTGGCTAGAGAGCGCGGAATCAAACGCTTATACTACGTGCAAATCGCAAAATCGCGCCCACATGGACTGGCCTTGGAGCGAAATGTGGGGCGAAGAGGATTCGGCCCGGCGCAATGAGTCATTGGTGTCGGCGGGGGAGAAGGATCCGGGCCGGAAAACTTTGGCAGTCGACCGCGGTGCGGTTGAGTGTCGGAGCCAGCGATTAGGGGACAAAAAGTGCCGATAAACGAGCTGCTGAAGAGCGAAGAAAAGAGCAGAGGCTTTCGCCGCGGCTGGCCTGCAAAAGGCAGCCGGACCGGCATATCGCAGCTCTGGCTGATGCTGCCTCTTTTTATTCTCACGCTCGCCGCAGGCGCGGCACTGGCCCGGGTTGTTCCCGCGTTGCAATGGCAGTCGGTTCCCATCCTGGCAGCCGCGGTTGCCACGGCGGTGTTCGCGTTCGTGGTAAATCAACTGGTGGTCAACGCGTCGCAGGACACTCCGGCACACGAGGCCATCGGCCAGGGACTGCGCGAGTTGCTCGACTCGGCGGGACCAGCCGTTGTAGCGATTAATCTGCTGGGCGAACTCATCTATTGCAATCCCGCCGCGGAACGATTGCTGGGCTACCGCGCCACAGAACTCGAACAACAGTGGGGCAAGGTCGACATTCTGGCGGCGGGAGAATGCGAGCGGCTGGTGGCGGAGATCCAGAAGCTCTGCCATGTGAACCGGCCACCCGAGCAGACGCGGGCCGGAAACATATCCGCCTATCTGGCCTGTGTGCGCATGTTGCCGCCCAGCATGATGCCCAGCTTCAGTGCCCAGGTGCGCCACAGGGATGGCGCGATCGTCCCGGTCACGCTGCACGTCTCGGCACTGCGCGATGCCATGGCCGACCTGACGGGCATGGTGGCCGTAGCCGTGGAACAGGGGGAGATTCCGCAGCGCGAGCAAGCCACACGCGAATCGCAGGAAAGATACCGCGATCTTTTCGAGAACTCCAGCGAGATGATCGCGACGCTGAGCCCGACCGGCCAGTTTCTTTATGCGAATCCTGCTTGGCAGCAGTGCTTCGGGCTGGACCGCATCGCGATGCTCGCGTTGTCTTCGTTTGAAGAGTTGTTCTCAAACAGCAGCCGGACCGAGGTGGCCTCTCTCTTCCGCCGCGCACTGGACGGCGATCCGGTGGAGCGCGAGTTTTTGCGCCACCATACGCCGGATGGGCGCGTACTGGACCTGGAACTGAGCTTGAGCCGGCGTCAGAAGGCGGGCAATGCGCTCGCGGTTCGCTGTTCGCTGCGCGACGTGACGCAGCAAAAGCAACGCGAAAATCGGCTGGCTCTTCAGTTGGCGGTGAGCCAGATTGTTGGAGAGAACGCGTCGGGCGAGTCCGTGGGCATGCGCATCCTTGAAGCCCTATGCGTCTCCCAGAGCTGGGATCTGGGCATTGAGTGGGTCGTGGACCCGGAGCAGACGCAACTGGAGTTCGGGACGGCATGGGGAGTTCCCGGCCAGAGAGCCGAAGACTTCATCCAGCAGAGCATGGGCCTTACGCTGGCAAAGGGCTCAGCGTTGCCTGAGCGCGCGTGGAAAGAGGGTCGCGCAGTGTGGCATTCCGACCTTGGCGCGGCGCCACCCCAGCCACGGGTTGCCGATGCGCTGCATCACGAAATGCTTTCCGGCTGGGCTGTGCCCGTGCGCGCCGCCAACAAAGTGCTCGCGGTGCTGGAATTCTATTCATGCGTCCGCTTGCGCGAGGACCGCGAGGCGATCGCCGCGGTGGAAATTGCCGCCGGGCCCTTGGGACAGATTTTGGCACGAAGCCAGGAGCGAGGTCGCGTCGACGACCTGAGACGGCAGCAGGAGATTCTGCTCGATGCGGTCACCGACGGCATCTTCGGCCTGGACCGCGAGGGCAATGTGCGATTTGCCAATCCCGCAGCTGCGCGTTTGCTGGGCGCGCCGCAAGGCTCGCTGGCGGGCAAACTCTTGCACGAATTGCTGCATGGAGCCGCTGCGGCCGATCGCGCCTGCGGCCAGGACTGCCCCTTGCGCAAGGCTGCCGCGCGCTCCAGTTCCATGGCCGGCGAGGAGAATTTCTTCCGTTCGGACTCGAGCTCCTTCCCGGCCGAATATGTGTTGACGCCAATCCACGGGCACGGCCACCTCTCCGGTTGGGTGCTGAGTTTTCGCGACATCAGCCAGCGTTTTGCCCTCGACCGCATGAAGGACGAGTTCATCTCCACGGTGAGCCACGAGCTGCGCACGCCGTTGACTTCAATTCGCGGAGCGCTGGGGCTGCTCACTTCAGGAATGCTGGGCGAGGTGAATGAGAAGGCAACGAATCTGTTGCGCATCGCGCTCACCAACTCCGACCGGCTGGTGCGGCTGATCAACGACATTCTCGACCTGGAGCGCATTCAGAGCGGACGCGAGCCGCTGGCCTTCCGCGCGGTGCAACTGGCGGACATTGTGAAGCAAGCCGTCGATGACATGCAGCCCATGGCCGATGCCGCAGGCGTGAAGCTGCTGCACGACGCAACCAAGGTGGAGATTACGGCCGATCCCGACCGCCTGCTGCAGGTCATCACCAACCTGCTCTCGAACGCGGTGAAATTTTCGCCGCAAAATTCGCCGGTAAGCGTGATGCTGCGGCCGGGCGTGACGGGCGTAATTCTCTCTGTCATCGATCATGGGCGCGGCATTCCCGCCGACAAGCTGGAAGCAATCTTCGGCCGGTTCCAACAGGTGGACGCCTCCGATTCGAGGCAAAAGGGCGGCACGGGACTGGGCTTGGCCATCTGCCGCACCATTGTGCTGCAACACTCCGGGCGCATCTGGGCTGAGCGAAACCCGGTGCGCGGGTCGACCTTCCGCATCTTCTTGCCGTATCACCCGGTGCCCGTCGCGGAGCCGGCCGGAACGCCGGAGAGCGAAGCCGGACACGGCACCGTAGTGCTCGCCGATGCCAACGCGGAGACGCGGCCGCGCATTGCAGCGCTTCTTTCCGGCCATGGCT
The DNA here is from genome assembly GCA_963732305.1 of uncultured Acidobacteriaceae bacterium. Taxonomy (GTDB): domain Bacteria; phylum Acidobacteriota; class Terriglobia; order Terriglobales; family Acidobacteriaceae; genus Telmatobacter. The sequence continues at coordinate 160,236 of CAVSYW010000009.1, read as the reverse complement.
ATTCCGTGGTGCAAACTGCAACTGTAGAGCAGACGCTCGCTGCAGCGCGGCAGGGCGCACACGCTATCCTCGTGGACACGTCGCTCGACGGCATGAACGGATGGGCAATCTTGCCACTGCTGCGGCGCCTGGATTCGGCCGCGCAAACGCCCGTGGTCCTGTTGAGCATGGGGGATCCCAGGAGCTCGGAGCCGCTGCCCGCCGGAGCCGAGGGCCGGGTCGCCAAGCCGTTCGAGGAAGATGCGCTGCTGAGCGAACTGGCCCGCGTGCTCTGCGGAACGGGCGACGAAGCGCGCATTCTGATTGTGGAAGACGATCGCGACCTGGCACGTGTGATCGGCGAGGTGTTTGCGCGCGGGGGCATTCGCGTACAGACGGCGCACTCGCTGCAGGAGACTATCGACGCGTGCTCCACTTTCGAGCCCCACCTGCTGGTTCTCGATATCGGATTGCCTGACGGCGACGGCTTCAACGTCGTGGATTGGCTGCGTCAGCACGAAAGCCTCACGCACCTGCCGCTAGTCGTGTACTCCGGCCGCGACCTTTCGCCGGCCGAACGGCGGCATCTTACGCTCGGCCCCACGTATTTCATGGCCAAGGCGCGCGTGCAGCCGCAACAGTTGGAGGCGCTGGTACTTACCATGTTGCGCTCTCTGCGACAGTCGCAGGAACCCGCACCGCCGCAACCGGCCGTACCGAACTCATAACCCATTTTCCGCACCCATCCATCGACAACGCCGCCCAGGCATCCGACAATAGTTACGTGTAACGCCGGTCTCCAGACCCGCGCCCGTCAGAAAACGACTACGAGTTCAAGAGGCAAGCGCAATAATTAGCAAGGAGCCTTTCGCCGTGCCCCGCAAAATCCTGATCATCGACGACGAAGACGATATCCGCGAAGTGGCCGCGCTGAGCCTGGAAAGCGTGGCGGGCTGGGATGTCATCAAGGCCAGTTCAGGGGCACAGGGCCTGCTGCGCGCGGCGGAATTTCAACCCGACGCCATCCTGCTCGACGTGATGATGCCGGGCATGGACGGGCCCACGACGTTTCGTGAGCTGCGCAAGAACCCTGCCACCGTGCAAATCCCCGTCCTGCTCTTGACCGCCAAAGTCCAAGGCACCGATCAGCGCCGCTTCGCCGACCTCGGCGTGCAGGCCGTGCTCTTCAAGCCCTTCGATCCCATGACACTGTCGTCGCAGATTGCCGGTGCCTTGGGCTGGAAGTGACCTCTGATGGCGATGAAAACCACCTTCCAATCCGGTACCCGCGAAGGCGCGGCCCTTTCGCAGGCCATTGACGGCCTGTGGGAGCGTTTCTTACCGGAGATCGGAGAGCGGGTCACGGTTCTTGAGGCGGCTGCCAATGCCGTCGCCGCCGGCAAGTTGTCGGCAAAGCAACGCGAAGCCGCGCAGGCCGCCGCACACAAGCTGGCTGGCGTACTCGGCACCTTCGGCCTCACACGTGGTACGGTCTTGGCGCGCGAACTGGAGCTGACGCTTGCCCGCGAATCCTCGCCCGGTCCCGAGGCAGGCGCGAACCTCGCTAAGATCGCCGCCGAATTGCGAGTCATGATAGAAAGTCGCAAGCCCTCAGCATAATGCTCCACCAATTACACTCATCATCAGTGACCACGCACGACCCATTTGCGCCATATGAAGACCAGCTAGGCCTGCACTTCGATGAAGCGCGACCCACGCACCGCATCTGGCCCGTCCGCGAACTGGTAGCGCAAGTTCGCGAGCTGGTCGAGCAGGAGTACGGCGACATCTGGGTAGAAGGCGAAATCTCAAACTTCCGCCCCGCGCCTTCCGGCCACGTCTATTTCACGCTTAAAGATGCCGACGCCCAACTGCCCATTGTTCTTTTCCGGCGGCAGGCTATGCTTCTCCGTTTCCGGCCTGAGGATGGGCTGCATGTGCTGGTGCGCGGCCGGGTAAGCGTCTACGAGCAGCGCGGCCAGTTGCAACTGGTTGCGGAGACCATGGAGCCGGTCGGCGCAGGATCGCTTCAGCTCGCCTTCGAGCAACTCAAGGAGCGCCTCAAGACCGAGGGGCTCTTCGACGCGGAACGCAAAAAGCCGCTGCCCCTGTTTCCGCACACGGTGGGCATTATCACTTCACCCACCGGCGCCGTGATCCGCGACTTCTTGAACATTGTGGCCCGCCGCCACTCGGGATTGAACGTCCTCGTCTGCCCGGTTTCCGTGCAAGGCGATTCTGCGCCTGCCGAGATTGAAGCTGCGCTTGCCGAGCTCAATGCGTCGAATTTCGTAGACCTGATCGTGCTAGCCCGCGGAGGCGGCTCGCTCGAAGACCTGGCCGCCTTCAACAGCGAGCGCGTAGCGCGTGCCATTGCATCGAGCCGGCTTCCGCTCGTCTCTGCCATCGGCCATGAAACCGACTTCACCATTGCCGACTTTGTCGCCGACTTGCGCGCTCCCACGCCGTCAGCGGCAGCCGAGCTCATCACCGAGGCGCAACATAAGATCGCAGAACATCTGGCCACGCAGTCGCATCGCTTGGATCGCGCCGCGCGCTTTCAACTGCTGCAAGCGCGCCAGCGGCTGACCCGACTGCCGGTGAGCCGCGCCGAATCGCGCGTGACCGCGCTTCTGTACCGTTTGGGTCAACGGCTGGACGACGCGACCCAGCGCCTGGATGCTGCGCTCACTGCCCAACTGCGCGTGCGGCAGACTCACATTGCGGAACTGGCAGCCGCCGTCCTCCGGCACGATCCACGGCAGAACCTGGCTCACGCGCGCGAGCACCTCGCCGATTTCCGGGCTCGCATCGACCGCTGCCTGGAGCGCCTGCTCGAATCTTCCGCAGCCTCAATCAACGCACTCGACGCGCGCCTCCATTCGCTTTCACCACTCGCGGTGCTCGATCGCGGCTACGCCCTGGTTCTTTCGGCTGACGGTTCACTGGTTCGTTCAACGACGCAATTGGCCGCAGGCGACCTCGTCACCACGCGTCTGGCTGATGGCGTCTTCCAGAGTCAGGTTGAGTCGACGGCGGCAATCGAGCCCAAGACAAACACGGAGAGCGCGCCCGCCCCCACCAAACGAGGCAAGAAATCGAAATGACAACTGCATCATCCGCACGCAAACTTTTTGGAACCGACGGCATTCGCGGCATCGCCGGCCAGGCGCCGCTCGACCCCACGACGATTTATAGCGTGGGGCTCGCACTTGGGCACTCGCTGCGAAAAAGCACAGCAAACCCCAAAGTGCTTCTCGGCCGCGACACGCGCGAGTCCGGTCCATGGATCGCGGCCACGCTGGCGGCGGGCCTGCGGGAAGCGGGCGCGTCGGTAGGAAGTGCCGGCATCGTCACCACACCGGCAGTTGCATTTCTCGCCCGCACACATGGCTTCCAGGCGGGCGTCGTCATCTCTGCTTCGCACAATCCATGGGCTGACAACGGCATCAAGCTCTTCGGGGCGGATGGCTTTAAACTCGCCGATGCACTGGAACTAGCCATGGAAGACGAAATCTTTCACCACGCCTCGCTGGTGGAGATCTCCGATGCGCAGCGTTTTCCGGTGGTCGTAGACAATTTGGCCCTTCAGGCCGATTACATCCAGTTCCTGATCGATTGCGTGCCCGGCCTTTCGCTTTCCCATCTGAAGATAGTGGCTGATTGCGCCAACGGCGCGGCCGCGGCCATTGCGCCGGAGCTATTTCATCGCCTCGATCGCGATGGACGCGACAACATCGCGCTGCTCCACACCGCGCCCGACGGCCGCAACATCAACGCCAGTTGCGGTGCGCTGCATCCGGAGCACGTGGCCGTTGAAGTGAAGGCACGCGGCGCGGATCTGGGCGTGACCTTCGACGGCGACGCCGACCGCTGCATGTTGGCCGGCCCGCAGGGCAACGTGCTCAATGGCGACGCCATCTTGCTCATGGCGGCGCGCGACCTGAAAGCGCGCGGCATGTTGACTGGCGACCTGGTGGTAGCCACCACCATGTCGAATATGGGGCTGGAAGCCGCGCTGAGGCGCAGTGGCATCCGCATGGTGCGCGCAGCGGTCGGCGACCGTTACGTGCTCGAAGAGATGCAGAAGCAGAACGCGGCCCTCGGTGGAGAACAATCCGGCCACATTCTCTTCCCTCACCTGGCAACCACCGGCGATGGCCTTCTTACCGCTCTCGTCGCGCTCGATCTTGTAGCGCGCACCGGCAAATCCCTCGACGAACTGACCGCCGATCTCAAGGTCTTTCCTCAGGTAATAGTGAACGTGAAGGTGCGCGAGAAAAAGCCGCTCGATTTGATTCCCTCAGTAGTCGCCGCGATTCGCGCCGCGGAAGAAGAGCTCAAGGACTCGGGCCGCGTAGTCATCCGCTACAGCGGAACCGAGACGCTGGCGCGCGTGATGATCGAAGCCGAGAGCGAAGAAGCGATGCGCCGCCACGCCGAAGCCATCGCCACAGCCATCCGCGCGGAACTCGGCGTGTAAACGGGGGGTCGCGGTCCTCGCCCACGCGCACTACGCAGCGGCACGAGAGAGCGAAAGGCGCGGAATATGGAGCTTGTCGGCAGTCTTTCGCATCTGCGCGATATCGTAGGCGCTCTGCATCCGCATCAGAGTATCCATCCTTACTCCAAACGCTTTCTCAATACGCAGGGCCATCTCCCCGGAAAGATCCGCTCTGCCGTTGAGTAGGCTGGACAAGGCGGGTCGCGAAACGCGCAGCGCACGCGCCGCAGCCGTAACCGTCAGTCCAGCGGCCCCGACAATTTCGGTCTTGATAAAATCTCCTGGGTGCGGCGGATTCTTCATCGGCATACCATGTCTCCATTCGAGCTCAGTGATAGTCTTCCAGGTTTAAATCGAGAATTTCGCGGCCGGTCTTGTCGAGGCCAAAAGTCAAGCGCCAGTTTGCTGTCACACTAAGACTCCAGCTTCCCTTGCGCTTGCCGGTAAGCACATGCGCTTTCCACGTCGGAAGTGAAAACAGTTCGTCGGGCTCCTCCATTTCGTCAAGGAACAGAAGCATCTTGCGAAGTTTATCAATCGTCGCGGCGGCGACGCCCTTGGTCTCATCGTCCTCGTAAAGCTTCTTGAGGCCCTTGTGAGCGAAGCTGCGAATCTTCACAACAAGAATGTAGCCTGTTACTTTACACTTGTCAAGCTAGGCCGCGCAGCGCCTTGTGCCTCCGCGGCAAGCTGGAAGTGAATGGCCCGCAGCCTTTACCATCGATTCATGCCCCGCTTCCCTGCTGGACAAACCCTGCTCATCGACGCAGACGATACGCTCTGGGAAAATAATATTTACTTCGAGCGCGCCATCGCCTCATTCATCGGATTCCTGGATCACAAGGAACACACGCCGGCCGAGGTGCGCCTCGCGCTAAACGCCGTCGAGCGCGAGACCATCCTCGCGCACGGCTACGGCCTAACGAGTTTTACGCGTTCACTCGTCGATTGCTTCGAGCGGTTGAGTCCCGCGCCGATGACGGAAGAAAAACGCGAGCGCATTCGCGGCTTTGCGCGCGCCATTGCCGAGCAGGAGATTGAGCTGCTGCCAGCCGTAGCCGAGACACTTGCCGAGCTGGCCAGCCGCCATCACCTCATCCTCATGACCAAAGGCAACCACGCCGAGCAAGCCGACAAGCTGGCGCGCTCCGGCCTCGCACAACACTTTACCGCTGTCGAGATTGTGGCGGAAAAGGACTCGCCGGCGTATCGAGATGTAATCCTTCGCCAAAAGATTGCCGCGCCCAGCGCCTGGATGATCGGCAACAGTCCCAAGAGCGACATTAACCCCGCGCTGGCCGCCGGCCTGCATGCGGTCTTTCTGTTTCACAAAGACACATGGGTGCTGGAACACGCCGCGGTCGATGCCGCGCCCGCGGGACAGCATCTGATCGAGCTCGACGCATTCGCCAAACTGCGCGAGATCTTCTGAGACCGCGGCACAGCATCAGCGCCCGATGCGCCAGTGCAACACGCCCGCCACTCCAACGGGATGAGCACCGTAAAGCGGCAGGAGCCGCGAGGGCGTGTCGTAGAGCGTCAGTTGCGCGCCCAATTCCAGCGCGCTCCAATCGGTCGACAAGATGCGGTGCGCATAGCCGCCGGTGTAAGCCTGCACGCGGCCAACAACGCTTTCCTGTGGAGGCGCCAGCGCGTCCAGCAAATCCGTTGTCCGGTCGTCGTTCTCGATGCGCGTCCACAGCGATTGCTTCGCCCGCAAGCGCGCCTCAGCCTCCAGCAGGTAACCATTCGCGTTCACGTCCGCGCCAATGGTGTGATTGCGGCCCCATACAGCCGTGGCGTCGAGATCGGCAGCCGCCCACGTGTGGTGCATACCGATCGATGCCGTCTGCCGCAAAACATCTTCCAGCGGATGCAACATTTCGGGTGAATGTAAATGTCCCACCGAATACTGCGCGATCCAGTCGCGCGCCGGAGCGACCGTCAGCCGCGTCGACCACGAGTCCCCCGCGCCGGCTGCAACTGTCCAGCGATCTTCGCCTGGCTCGCGTCCGTGGAACCCTGACGCCTCAAGCCTCATCGGGCCCCAGGTGAGCCCGCCCGTTAGCACGTCGTAGGCAATGTGTGTCGAATCCTGCAGATGGTGCGCCAGCACCGCCAGCGGGTTGCTCTCCGCGCTCATGCGATGTGGAAACGCCACCGGCCCCAGCGCCGCATCGCCCACCGGAGCCGCATAGAACGACGCCAGGCCTTGTTTGCCAAGGTTCAAGTCATATAGCGCAGCCAGTTCCATGAAGAAATCGTGCGGGTGCTGGCCATCGACAATGGCTTTGCCAAAAGCGGTCTCGCCTTGCTGGAAAAGCTCCGGGTAGTAGCGTCCCGTGATGGCCGCCGGTTCCAGGCTGAGCATGCTCACAAAGGTCCATTCGCCATGCGCCGTAGTCCGCTGCGCCATCGGCATCACCCAGTTCACGCTGAAGAGCTTGTCGCGTCCGCGCGGGCCGGTCTGCTGCTGCTCGGCCACGTTCACCTCGCCATGCAGCATCTCCATCCACTTGCCGCTCATGCGCATCAACATCGGCGGCGCGCTTGACGCCGGTTCGAGACTCGTTCCTGACGACGAGTGGCGCAGCACGTTTTCCTTCAGGGACCCCACCGCACCGCCCATATTCATGTTCATCTGCGCACACGCGCACGTGGACAAAAGCGCAGTCGCGAAAATTGGAAGGCAACGCAACACAGACCCCTTCCAGGCATTATAGGCACAAAAGGCCGCGCTCATGAGAAACTGGAAGAGCAGAAGTTCTCCGGGAGCTGCTTGCATACGCACCCCGAAACCTCGCCTCAACTTTGACTTTTATCCGGTCCGCGCGGCCCATGCCGAACTGTGGTCCACTCACGGAACGAAAACGTACTTAGGAAATCACGAAGAATGCTCAGTGTCAGCAACATCTCCATGCGCTACGGCTCGAAGATCCTTTTTGAAGACGTCAGCGTGGCCTTTACGCCAGGCCGTCGCTACGGGCTGACCGGGCCGAACGGCTCCGGCAAGTCGACCTTCATGAAGCTTCTGACTGGCGAGCTGGAGCCGCAAAAAGGCACAGTGGTGCGCCCGCGCAAACTCGGCGTGCTCCGCCAAGATCAGTTCGCCTTCGACGCCTATCGCGTCATCGACACCGTCATCATGGGCAACAAGCCCCTGTGGGCCGCTCTCGAAGAGCGCGACCGCATCTATGAAAAACCTGAGATGACCGACGCGGACGGTATGCGCCTCGGAGAGCTCGAAGGCACCATCGGCGACGAGGACGGCTACACTGCCGAGGCCGACGCCGCTGTGCTGCTCGACGGCCTCGACATTCCAGAATCCCTGCACGAGCGCAAAATGGGCGAGTTGCAGGGCGGGCAAAAGGTGCGCGTGCTGCTGGCCCAGGCGCTCTTCGGCAAACCGGAGGCGTTGTTGCTCGACGAGCCGACCAACTATCTCGATCTCGAATCGATCCACTGGGTTCAGGATTTCCTGACCAACTACGACGGCACCCTGATCGCCATCTCGCACGATCGGCATTTCCTGAACTCCGTCACCACGCACACCGCCGACATCGATTACCAGACCATCATCACCTACACCGGCGGCTACGACGACATGGTGATGGCCAAAACGCAAATTCGCTCCACGCTCGAGGCCCAAATCGCGCAGCGCGAAAAGAAGATCGCGCAACTCAACGATTTCATCGCCCGATTCGCCGCGGGCACGCGTTCCAGCCAGGTAACGAGCCGACGCAAGGAAGTGGAGCGCCTGCAAACCAACGAACTGGCGCGGTCGAACATCCAGCGCCCCTACATCAAATTCGACCAGATTCGGCCCAGCGGCAAGCACGTTCTGGAGTTCAAGCACTTGACGAAGTATTACGGCGATCTGAAAGTGATCGAAGGCTTTACCGCCAATATCCTGCGCGGCGAAAAGATCTGCCTGATGGGCCGCAACGGCGCGGGCAAAACCACCCTGCTCAAGTCCCTGCTGGCGAACTATCCAGGCCTCGCCGAGAAGAACTTCACGCTCGATTCGGGCACCGTGTTCTGGGGCCACGAAGCCCAGGTCGGCTATTTCCCGCAGGACGTCGGCGCCACCATCGCGCCCGGACTCACGGTTGCCGACTGGCTGCACCAGTGGAACCCCGCCGCGCACGTCGAGGACATTCGCGGAATTCTTGGCCAGATGCTCTTCAGCGGCGAAGAAGGCAGCAAGCCCACGAAGGCTCTCTCCGGAGGCGAGCAGGCACGGCTCGCGTTCTGCAAGCTGATCCTCACCAAGCCCAACATTCTCATCTTCGACGAGCCGACGAACCATCTAGACCTCGAAGCCATCAACGCGCTCAACATTGCCCTCCAGCGCTACGAAGGCACAGTTCTGCTGGTCACGCACGACCACGACCTGATCGATGAAGTCGCTACGCGGCTATGGATCTTCCACGACAAGGAGATCGAAGATTTCCAGGGGCCGTACGAGGAGTGGAAGGGCAAGCACAACTAGGCGTCTTCCCTCTTGGGATGTGTAACCTTCTCGTGCCCCATCCATTCGCCCGTTCTTAGGAGCGAATGGGTGGGAAAGCAAATAGCCTGCGTGCTTTTCTACTTAGCGCTAGCCGGCGGCACAATCCCATTCATCCGCAAGTACTCAACAATCTGCCCGTAGTGATCGAAGGCATGCGCGATGCCGAACCCCGCAAGCGTGGCGCGCGTCTGGAATCCCGGCTCCGGCGACTTGATCACCTCAAACGCGTTGGCCGGCGTCAATGTCGCGATCGCCTTGTGGGCAAAGGCAAACGAACCCGCCAACGCGGCCACAACGTCTTCCTTCTTGGTCAGCTTCAGAATTCCCCGTGGATCCACATCCGGCTGCAGTCCGCTCACGATGTTATAGAAAAAGTAATTAGCCTCCGCCACATGCGTCGCCTGCTGTGCAAACGTCCTTACCGTGGCGAACTCCGTCTTCTGCCCCGGCACAAAAATCGCCTGGCTAGGCGCGAAGTCGTACTTGTCGGCGGGCATCGCCTTCACCGCGCTCATCATCTCGCTCTCGACCAGGCTCAGCTGCGAATCGTACGCCTCGGCCGGCGTGGCTATAGTTCCGACAGCCGGCTTCATCGCCGTGCCACCCATCTGTGCCGTCGCAACGAGCGAACCCAGCCCCAACCAACAAAACGCTGCTATCCACCGCATATGCATTGCATACCTCCAGAAAAATTCCTTAACAAGCGTCCACAGGTTAACAGAAGCGGGCCGGCAAGTTCGCTTCGCGACTGAGATTTTGTCGTCAAATGAACCAGTTGGCAGTCAAAACCTCTAGCTAGCGATTATTGTGGAAATATCGGATGGTACTCGCGTGCATCAAAAGGGACGGCGGCAAATTTCTCGATCCCTAAGAGCCGTGATCAACTCCCAGAGCGGCGTAATGGAGCAACGCACAATTCTCTTCTCCGACAATGCCTCGAAGGATGTCCCGCGCTCGCGATTCTGGGGCAGCCGCGCCTCGATCTTCGCCCTCATTTCCGCGTCCACTGCCGCGCTCCTGCTTTGCCCCTGCGATTGCGTCGGCCGAAACCCGCGCGCCATTTCATTGATCGTAATCTCGGTCCTTGTCGGCGGCTGCGCGGCGCTTCTCATCTATCTTGAGATGCGGCGCAGAAGCGATATCACGGCATTCCTGAAGGCCGTTGGCGCCATTGCCATCGTTGTTTTTGGAGTCTATGCGGAGTTCGCTGTCGCGATGTACTGCATCGCCTGGCTCGCCCGCCGCGGGAGATAGGGCCGGCGGTTATGTCCGTCGCTGCACGGCATCTTCGTACACCCGCACGTATTCCTTCGCCGGTCCGGTCCAGCTGTAATCGCGCGCCATACCATTGCGCATCAGCCGCGTCCAGCCCTTCTTATCCTTGAAGGCCTCCAGCGCACGATCGATCTCGACCAGCAGCTCTTTGACCTCGTAGCCCTCGAATTTGAACCCCGTCCCGGTTCCCTTCACCGCGTCCCACTCTTCGATGGTGTTGTCGAGCCCGCCCGTTGCGCGCACAATGGGAACCGTCCCGTATTTGAGCGAGTAAATCTGATTCAGACCGCAAGGCTCGTAGAGCGACGGCATCAAAAACATATCGGCGCCGGCCTCAATCTTGTGCGCCACTGCGTTGTCGTAGCGGATCTGCACGGCCACAGTAGCCGGATGGCTTAACGCCCAGCCGCGAAACAGATTTTCGTAGTAGGCGTCCCCGGTGCCCAGCGCCACTACGGCCAGATCGCGATCTGCCAAATCTTCGACGATCTTGGCGACCATGCCAAACCCCTTTTGCGTAGCCAGGCGCGAGACGATGCCGATCACCGGCGTGGTGTCGGCAATTTTTTCCAGGCCGAAGGCGTGCAGCAAATCGGCACGGCAGATGCGCTTGCCATCTAAATTCTCGGGCGTGTAATGCGCGGCGAGGTGCCCGTCGCCGGCAGGATTCCACTGCGCATAGTCCACGCCGTTCAGGATGCCACGCAGATCGGCCGCGCGCTCAAGGAGGACGCCTTCCAGTTGCTCGCCGAACTCGGCTGTCTGGATCTCCTCGGCATATTTGCGGCTCACCGTGGTGAGCAGATCGGAAAAAACCACGCCGCCTTTCAAAAAGTCGAAGCGATCGAACTGCTCCACCTTATCCATCGTGAACAGATCCCATGGAAACAAAAGCTCCTCGGTCGTCTTCGGCGGAAATTTTCCCTGGTAGGCGGCGTTATGAATCGTAAGCACTGTGGCCGTACTGCGCAACACGGGATCGTCGAGATAAGTGGTGCGCAGATAAACGGGAAGCAGCGCGGCCTGCCAATCGTGGACGTGAAAGACGTTCAGGCACGCCAAGAATCTTTGAAGCCTCGATCACGGCCCGGCAAAACAGCCCGAAGCGCTCGGCGTTATCCGCGTAATCGACGCCGGCTGCGCCGTAAAGCTCCTTGCGGTCAAAAAGTTCCGGACAATCGATAAAGTAATACTGCACACCGTCGCGTTTGCCGCCGTCGACAACGCCAACAAAACGATTGTAGTAGCTGAAGGGAATTGTGATGGACCGAACGGCGTACTGCGGCTCGCCCTCGATGCGCTTTCGAATGCGCGCATAAAAAGGCAGAAAGACCGTCACCTGGTGCCCGAGCTTGACCAGCTCAGGCGGCAACGCGCCCACTACGTCAGCCAGTCCGCCGGTCTTTGCCAGCGGCGTGCTCTCTGAGGCGGCAAACGTAATCTGCATCCAGCGAACTCCCGTTGCGCAATCAACGCCCAGTCTACTATGGGCCCCTGCTATGAGTGTCGCTTGTGGGCACAGGCCAACGGCCATGTGGAATATCATGGGGTGGGCGCGCAACGGAAATCGGTACACGGATTGCGCGTATGCGCCGTCGATGCGGCGCAGCATCCAGTTTTTCAAGTTCGCATCAGGGGATGAAGATTCATGATCGGCAAATCCAAACTGCTCGCTGCTCTCGCATTTGGTGCTATCACTGTTTCATTTGCGAGCGTACGCACAGCCCAGGCTGCCGCATCGTCGGGCTCCGGCGTTCAGACCCCAGCGCAGCACACTTTTGGCGTGCAAGGCGGAAAGTTTGTGCTCGACGGCAAGCCGTTCCAGATCGTCGCGGGCGAGATGCATTATGCGCGCATCCCCCGCGAGTACTGGCGCGCCCGGCTGCGCATGGCCAAGGCGATGGGGCTGAACACCATCACCACCTACGTGTTCTGGAACTTTCATGAGCCGCAGCCCGGAGTGTATGACTTCAAGGGCCAGCATGACGTGGCGGAGTTTGTGCGCGAGGCGCAGAGCGAAGGGCTCTTTGTGAATCTTCGGCCAGGCCCGTACTCTTGCGCGGAGTGGGAGTGGGGAGGATTTCCGTCGTGGCTGCTGAAGGACCATGGCATCGTCGTCCGCAGCACCGATCCCAAATTCATGACGCCGGCACGGCGTTGGTTGCTGCGCCTCGGCCAAGAGCTTGCGCCGCTGCAAATCTCCCATGGCGGGCCCATCATCCGCGTGCAGGTCGAAAACGAATACGGCTCGTTCGGCAACGATCACAGCTACATGGAGCAGATTCGCCGCGACATGGTAGACGGCGGATTTGACGCATCCTTGATGTATACCGCTGACGGGCCGGATAAGATTCCCAACGGATCGCTGCCGGACTTGCCGGCCGGTATCAACTTTGAGCCCGGCAACGCTCCAAAATCTTTCGGAATGTTGCACAAGCTGCGCCCCGAAGGTCCGTTCATGGCCACCGAGTGGTGGGACGGATGGTTCGATCACTGGGGCGGCCCGCACCACACCACCGACGCGAAAATGCAAGCCGATGAACTCTACTGGATTCTTTCCCGCGGCTACTCGATCAGCATTTACATGGTGCACGGCGGCACAAGCTTTGGCTGGATGAACGGCGCGAATATGGATAATACGCCGTATCAGCCGGACGTGACCAGCTACGACTACGACTCGGCGATCGACGAGAGCGGTCGGCCGGGCCCCAAGTACTATCCGTTCCGCGAAGCCATTGCCAAGGCCACCGGCAGAACGCCGCCGCCGGTCCCAGCGGTCGATCCTCCCATTGCCACGCCTCCGGTGGAATTCAAAGAGTCCGCCTCATTGTGGCAAACGTTGCCGCGGCCGTTCGCGTCACCGCAGGTGCTCACCATGGAGGATCTCAGCCAGGCCTACGGTTACATTCTCTACCGGACGACAGTTGCCGGACCCGTCGCGGGCGACCTGGTTCTCGACGATTTACACGACTACGCCCAGATCTATGCCAACGGCGATCTCATCGGAACCCTCGACCGGCGACTCCAGCAGAACCATTTGCGCGTCGATCTGAAATCGCCGAAGACAAAGCTCGACATCCTGGTCGAGAACTCTGGCCGCGTGAACTTCGGCCCCGAGATTCGCGGCGAGCGCAAGGGCATTACCAAGCAGGTAACGCTAGCGGGCAAGCAGCTCACCGGCTGGCAGATCTATCCTTTGCCGATGAGCGACCCGGAGAAATTGGTTTTTCACGCGACCGATTGCAAAGGCGCGTGCTTCTATCGCGGATCTCTACATGTAGACCACCCCGGCGACACATTTCTCGACACCAGCAATTTCGTAAAGGGAATGGTGTGGTTGAATGGTCATGCACTCGGGCGCGTCTGGAATATCGGACCGCAGAAGACGCTTTATGTACCGGGCCCGTGGCTGCACCCAGGAGCGAACGAGGTCATCGTCTTCGATCTCGATGGCGCGCCGGGTAGAACCGCAGTGGGAAGAACCAAACCGATTCTGGACGCGCCGGTCGAAAAGCCGTAGACGACCGCAGGGGGCAAAGGAGTGTGTGGAAAAGTAAACCCATGAAGGAGGCAGCGAGCCTGCACGTTCGTTGGTGGACGAGGCAACAACGGAGTAAGCGAAGTCAGTCCGCCATTGCGATTTCAACTGGCGCGCAAAGCACCCTGGGGTGAGGACGGACGCCGTATTTGAATCCATACTGAATCCGTTTATGATTGAGATGACTCCCATAAACCGCATACCACGGATAAGGACCATGCTTTTCTAAACGGCCCGGAGATTCATTCAAGCAATGATTAATGGCAAGAAGATAGCCGTCGTGATGCCGGCGTACAACGCCGAGAAAACGCTGGAAAAGACTGTGAGGGAGCTGCCGCCCGAGGTCGACATCAAGATTCTTGTCGACGACTTCAGCCGGGACGGCACGGCTGCGCTGTCGGAGCAACTCGGTTTGCTGACGTTTGTACACGGAGCCAACTTCGGCTACGGGCGCAACCAGCAGACGTGCTATCGCGAGGCGCTGGCGGCCGGGGCGGACATTGTGGTGATGGTGCACCCTGACCACCAGTACACTCCGCTGCTGGTGCCGGCTATGGCTGGGATGGTAGCGAGCGGAATCTACGACATGGAGCTGGCATCGCGGATTCTCGGCGGCGGCGCGCTGCGGGGCGGGATGCCGCGCTACAAGTACATCGCGAACCGCTGCCTGACCGCATTCCAGAATCTGTTTCTCGGCGTGAAGCTCAGCGAGTATCATACCGGCTACCGCGCATTTTCTCGCGAGCTGCTGCAGAGGTTGCCGCTGCTGGAAAACTCAGACGATTTTGTCTTCGACAATCAGATGATCGCGCAGGCCGTAATGTTCGGCTACAAAATTGGCGAGATCTCCTGCCCGGCGAAGTACTTCACGGATGCGTCTTCCATCAATTTCAAGCGCAGCCTGCAGTACGGCGTGGGCGTGCTGGGCACTACGGCCGGCTTTGTGATCCACAAGTTGGGCCTGAAGCGCATACCGAGATTCGACGCGGACGGCGTAAACGTGCACAAGCACTACGGCGTAAAGCATCGAGAGTACGCCCGCTTGAGAGGCGGAGAGAAGAACTGAACGGCGGCGATAGAGTTTCCAATGTACATTCGCGGTAGGAGAGACATCGGCAGACGGAATGGCAAGATTTGACGTGACACATGAGAACCCTGCAACCGCCGGGATGACGATTCGCATGCGGCAACTGCTCCCGCCGATCCTGATGGCACTCGCAATCAGGATGATTGTCGTTTATTTCTGCTATCGACAACTGCCCGATGCCGATCAACATTACGAGCAATTCGGATGGGAGGTAGGCTGGGTGGCGCGCGCCTTGGCCAGCGGGCACGGATTTAGCTCCGCATTTTTCCCTATGAGTGGACCCACCGCGATGGTGTCGCCGCTATACACCTTCCTGCTATCCGGTGTTTTTCGTCTCTTCGGCATTTATTCTCTCACCTCTGCGTTCGTCATCCTTTCCCTCAATAGTCTGTTTTCGTCGCTTACCTGTATCCCGGTGTATTTCAGTGCGGAGTATTCCCTCGGAGTGCGCGCGGCGCGGATTGCGGCATGGGTGTGGGCGCTCTATCCCTTTGCAATCTATTTCTCCGCTGGCCGTGTGTGGGAGTACTCGCTGACTTCTCTGCTGTTTACGACCTGCTTCTGCATCGCCCAGCGGATTCATACATCCTTGAAGTGGAGTGCGTGGCTCGGCTTCGGCCTATTGTATGGGGTCACGGTGAACTCAAATCCAGCGGTACTGTCGACGCTGCCATTTCTCTTGATCCTCTCTCTATGGAAAGTGAACAGATCGGGCGGCCTCTGGATACTTTATGGAGTACTCACCACCGTTGGTGTGCTCGCCGTCGTCACGCCCTGGACGGTGCGAAACTATCGCGTACTCCATGTACTCTGCCCCATCCGGGATAATTACTGGTCCAATGTCTACGCCGGCAACATCCAGGACACCCTCCCGGACAGGTACCCCTTTTTCCGCGAAAACGAACCGGCCAGTAATCCGGTGGAGATGCAGAAGTATAGGACGATGGGAGAAGTGGCGTATTTTGCGCAGAGGCACGTGTTGGCCGTCGACTTCATTCGCCATCATCCGTTGCCGTTTGGAATTGCGTCCCTGCGCCGATTCGTCATGTACTGGACCGGATATTGGAGCTTCAGTCCCGAATACCTGCAGAGCGAGCCTACTGAGTTGCCTCTCATGTTCATGCTCATCTGCGTTACCGTGTTGATGTTGCGCGGAGTGCGCCGTTTTTGGCGCGAAAATCGCAGCGCCGGTATCCCATATTTTATTTTGATCGCGGTATTCCCACTGTCCTATTACATTACCCTCGCCCTCATGGATTACAGGCAGCCGATCGAGCCGGCTATTGTTGTCCTGGTCGTCGCAGGCCTGTTTCCCCCGGGGAAAATGCAGCCGGAAAATTGGATCGGGGCTGAGCGGGCCAAGGCCGGGAACACAGGCTAAAATTGACCTATGCAGTCCGTCGTTAAGGAATTCGCCTCCCATGAAAGGGAGCGGGGTTGGCTCCGCACGGAGGAGTTGTTGGAAGATCCGTCTTGGAAGGATATGGATTCTAGCGATCGAAGTTGCCCGATTTGCGCTGGACAACTCCAGTTGCGCTTGCGCAACGTGGAAAGCCATGACGGCAGTGGAAGTTTTGACGTATTGCGTTGCGAAGCTTGCGGATTAGGGAAGACCTATCCAATGCCTTCCGATCTTGCGCCCTTTTATGAGAATTACCATGGTGGAAGGCACGGCGCGACTGCTCAACGCTGCGACAAAAGGAGAATTTCCATTGTTCGCAGATCTTCGCGGGCGCAAAGGCCTGGAATGCTGCTTGATATTGGCTGCGGCGATGGCAGCTTTCTGCTTGCGGCCCAAAAATGCGGCTGGCAAGTCATGGGAACGGAGCTCACCCCGAAAGCAGCCCGGCAGAGTGGCCTCGATGTTGTTACGGATATCTGCGAAATTCCATCCTCGCTCGTATTCGATTGCATCACACTCTGGCACAGCTTGGAGCATTTGTCCGATCCCCTGACTACGCTTAAGGCTATTCGCAGCCGGCTCTCTCCTACCGGCATCTTGCTGATTGCTGTACCGGATATCGACGGGATCCAGGCCAAAATGTTTGGGCGCAAATGGTTTCACCTTGATGTGCCACGACACCTCTATCACTACAGTAAGACTTCCTTGTCGGCTCTGTTGCAGGCCACGGGCTTCTGCCCAGTTCAGCAGTGGCACCAGGAGTTTGAATACGATCTGATTGGATGGCTGCAAAGCGCATTGAATTGTCTTCTGCCGACACCAAATGTGTTTTTTAATCTGCTGATGGGACGATCGTTAGGTTGTGGCCCGGCAGAGACAGTTACAAACTGTGCAGGTGGAGCTTTACTCACGGGACTTGCAGTGCCTCTGGTTGCAATGGGTACTCTCATCAACCGAGGCGCCACGCTCATTGTTGCAGCTCATCCGGGCGATTCCTAGAATGGGTGCGTGAGAGCAGTCGCCAGCTCTCGAGTTACACGCAAAATAGTCCTTGAGGTCTCGGCACAATGATTCCAAAGTAGGACGAAAGCAGAAATCCTCTATCCTAAAGTTGCTTCCCGGAGGTTCGCGGATGCTTTCCCTCACTGCCACCCCACCGGCCACTCCCACGCCGGTCGAAGAGATTGCAGCGGCCATCGTGAATATTGGCGCTTTGCACGACCTCTCGCCGGATGATCGGCTGTGGCTGGCACAACACGGCCAGGAAGTTGTCGCCAATCCCGGCGACATTCTGTTTGAAGAAGGCGCGCCCGCCGAGCACATGGTGCTCATCCTCAAGGGTGAGATCCATGTGCGGCGGCAGCACGGCGGCCCCATGGCGCTGTTTATCGGCCGCATGGGGCAAATGACCGGCATTCTGCCGTTTTCGCGGATGAAGGGCTACGGCGGCCAGGGGTTTGCTGTGACGCCGGTGTGGGCCCTGCTCGTTCACCGCTCACTGTTTCCCGAAATGCTGACCGCGATTCCTTCCATGGGCCAGCGCGTTGTATCGGCGCTGTTGGACCGCGCGCGCGAGGTGACACGCATCGAGCAGCAGGCGGAAAAACTCACCGCACTCGGCCAGTTGGCCGGAAATCTCGCGCACGAGCTGAACAACCCAGCCTCTGCCGCGCAGCGCGCTGCTGCCAGCCTGCTCATGGCCCTGCGCTCCAATCGTAACAACCGCATGAAGCTGATCCTGCTCTGCCTCACTGAGGAACAAATACGCAAGATCGAAGAGTGGGAAGAGAAGATGATCTGCCGCACCGGCGATTCGCTCGCCACGGAAGGCGATACAGACGCAATGGGGTTCATCTCCCGCGAAGAATCGGCGCGCGCGTGGCTCACCGCCGTTGGCTGTGCCGACGCCTGGGAAGTAGCCGCGCAACTGGCTGAGCAGAAGGTCACGACGGCCGACCTCGACGAACTGCGCGTATTTCTGGACGACAATGCGATTTGCATCTCTTTGCAGTATTTCGCCCGCTACTTGCGCTCGGCGCGGGCGGCCGAAACCATCGTCAACTCCACCGCTCACATCTTCGACCTGATTGGTGCCGTCAAAGACTACTCCAACATGGACCGCTCGCCAATTCTCGAAGTCGACGTACCGGCCGGCCTCGACGCGACGCTGCAAATGTTTCGCTCGCGGATGACAAACGTCGAAGTCGAGCGCGATTATCAGCCGGACCTTCCGCGCATCAGTGCGTATGGAGGTGAGTTGAACCAGGTGTGGACGGCGCTGATTGAAAACTCGCTCGACGCCCTGGAAAATGTCGCGCCGGGAAGCCCGCGCAGGCTGCGCGTAGCCTGCCGGCTTGAAGCCGAAATGCTGCTGGTGGAGATATGGGACACAGGCCCCGGCATTCCTCCCGAGCTCCAGGAGCGCATCTTCGAGCCGTTCTTTACAACCAAAGCGCCGGGTAAAGGGCTCGGCCTGGGACTCGACAACGCCATGCGCATCGTACGCAAGCACCGCGGTCACATGAGCGTGAAATCGGAGCCGGGATCAACGTGCTTCCGCGTGCGGCTGCCGCTCGATCAACTACAGGCGTACTGAAAGACAGGAACCAAGGGAACGAGGGAACAAGGGAACGAGAAAACAACGGCGGCATCGGCCTCAAACCTTCAGCGATCGCGCTTCGCGCAAAATGGGATATTCTGCCTGCGGCCCCAAGCGACGAAGACAAGGTGCAATCGGGACGTTGACGGGCCCAACCTGAGAGCAGAGAGCAATCTACTCGTTTGCTTGTTCCCTTGTTCCCTTGGTCCCTTGGTCCCTGTCTTTTTCCACTTCCACCCCGCGCCAAAAGGCGACATAGCCTTTGAGCTTGCGCGCCGCGGGCTTCGGATCAGGATAGTACCAGGCCGCGTCCTGGTTGTCCTGCCCGTCGATTACGACCGTCAGGTATCGCTTCTGGCCGGTCGCTGGGTCGGTTGATGTGGTTGTGCTATTCCGAAAGTATTCGCGCTTCAGGCTGGATTCGGGGAAATAGACTGTCCCCTCCACTTCCATGATCCGATCGCTTTCGGCAATGACTCGGCCGTTCCAAACTGCTCGCGCCATGGATTTTCCGGTCGCCTTCAATCGTTCGACCCCTGCCCCGGCAAGAACATAAACTAGCCGGACAAGGGGAACCGATACGACATTAGCAGACTTCGGGCGGCGTGGCGAGTCCCATGGTGGTTCCCCGGTTGCTCCGAAACGGCCAGAGCCTAAAAACACTACAGATATAAACAAAGACCAGGCGCTACCCTATTTTGCCGCGACAATTGAGTCAATGTGCATGCTCTTATGGGCTGGATCCTCGGTCGCCGTTACGGTCACATGGGCGCCGTAAAACTCTTTCACCACGTCGGGGTTGTCGATCGCCCAAACTTTCTTATTGGGGTCGACAAATACCGGCTTCATCCCGCTTCCAATGCACGTCTTCACACAATCCGCGCCGGTTCCCATGTGCTTGGCGCCGCACATAGAGTCGGAAATCCACCCAGTGCTTGTGGTTGAGCCGGCGGCTTGCGCCACAACTACGACTACGGCAAACAGAGCCGCCAAAAGGAAAATGCTTCTTTTCATTGAATCCTCCAGGGATGGGTGCGGCTTGACTCGTCCTTTATGATGCTCCCGCCGTCAGAATTTCACAAGTGCGAATTAGGGCTCGTCCACATCCACTCCACGGCCCTGGGAACCTGACAGCATGAAATAGAACTTGCCGTGCCCCATCCATTCGCCAGTTCTTGGGGCGAATGGGTGGGATAGCACGAACTTCACCGCCGCATGTCCAAGGGGCCGGTTGCCCTATTTTGACCCCCGCGAGCCCCGCGAAGCATCGACGCGCTTGAGGGTCATCTCGTAGCGCTGTGCTGCGGCCGAAAAGCGGTTGATCAGCTCCGAAGTTTTGCTCATAAACATCGGATTTTTCTCGCGTATGGCCTCAAGAATAGGCGCAAACTTGGCCAGCAGGAAAAATCCCTCGCCATTTGAG
Source organism: uncultured Acidobacteriaceae bacterium (assembly GCA_963732305.1). Lineage (GTDB taxonomy): Bacteria > Acidobacteriota > Terriglobia > Terriglobales > Acidobacteriaceae > Telmatobacter. The sequence goes on along the minus strand of CAVSYW010000009.1, from coordinate 139,916 downwards.
TCCACGAAGAGCTCTGCCGAGACGGCGCCATGCAGAACCATCGCCGCCGCCATCTCCCAATAGGTGATCACTTGCCGGTAATAAGCGTTGTGCGGGTCGGCCGGGTTTTCTGCTACGGCATTGAATTCTTCGATCGTCGTGGGCCAGAATTCGCCCCCAACCCAGGCGCGCGCCTGGCGCATCACGGCTTCGGTGCGCAATTCATATAGCTTGAGAATAATTTCTGCGTCGGCTGCTGTAGCCAGCATTCGTTCCATTGAGGACATCTCCGCTGCCCATATTACAGGAACCAGCGAGGACGTGTCGCGCAGCGTCCGGCACACCAGCCGGGACGGGTGCCTACGCTGCCGGAGCTTCCCGTTTCTTCGCCGCCTTCTCGACCCGCCCCGTAGCTGCACCCGCGGCAAGCTCTTCGTCCGTGTAGAAGCGGCCAGAGCCGTCGAGCTCGCCGGAAGCAAGACGGCGGTCGACCTCGGCTAAACCTCGCCGAACCGCTTCATGCCACTCATCTGAGGACATCTTCTTCTGCATCGCTACCGGGCCTCCTCAATTCGACGCCAAAGCTCCGAATCGTGAATGAGCAATGGCTGTCCAGCATGCTTTTCCGCAATCAGAAGTCGCTGCCAGTCAGAATTATCGTAGATTTCGGCGTCGTCCGCCAGAAGAAGATAAAGGTTCCGCATATTGAACAGTCCCGCATAGAACCTACGCTGAATGACTTCGGTCGGAATCGAGTGACCGCCCTGGCCGACCCTCCGCGTCACTCTGGAAATCGCATACTCGGGCGAAGGGAGGCAAAAGAAAAGCATACGAATTAGCCAGCCATCCCGCTTGCATCACTCAAGAAGGCCCAAGTAGGATTTTCCCGCGCAAGTCGTCTCAAAACCGAAACTCTCACCGCGCCACACGAGATCTCGCATTCGCTCAATCATCCGGCGACCGGCAGCGAAGGCCGCCGCCTCCGGGTTCTCCGGCGCGATCTCTCGTGCGATCTCATCGGCATTCAGGAATTCGTGAAGCTTAAAGAAATCAGCCAGCAAAACCTTTGCCGCAGTCGTTTTACCTGCTCCGTTTGGCCCACCAATCAGAACGATCTCTCTCACGAACTTCGATCTTTCCCTCACGCCGGCTGCAGTTCCCGCTTCTCGTCCTTCTTTTCCGCCACCGGTCCGTGGGTCTCCGCCGTGGGAGGAGGCGGCGCATCGCCAATGCGCTTGGAGTAAGTGCACACCACCTTGGCATCTTCAGCAGGAGCCGCGGCGGTCTTCTTGCCACGCTTCTTCGGCGCCGCAGTCTCTTCCTCGACAGACTTTTTCTTATTCGGACATTCCAGAAACACGCCCGAGCGAAGAGTCTTCTCGACGAGATAGGGGCTATCGCACTTGGGACACTTCTTGGCCACCGGCTTCAGATTCGACGTGAAGTCGCACTTGGGATAATTCGTGCAACCCCAGAAGGTGTTGCCGCGGCGTGCGCGGCGCTCGGCCACGTCGCCCTCACCGCACTTGGGACACTTGAGCCCCTCGATAAGGTTCTGCTTCACGTACTTGCACTTGGGGTATCCCGAGCAGGAGACGAACTCGCCGTAAGCCCCTTGCCGTAGCACCAGCGGCTTGCCGCATTGCGGGCAAGCCTCGCCCGTTGGTTCCGGCGGCTTCTGCTGTTGCTTCGAACTCAGCTTGCGGAAAGTCTTGCAGGGCGGATCGGCGTTGTAGTCCGGACAGGCCATGAACGGACCGAAAAGCCCGCGGCGCATCACCATCACCTTGCCGCAGTTCTCGCAATACTCCTCGGTGTCCCCTGCCTCCTGCGCCTCCGGCGTGTTCAAGTCCGGCTTGGCGGAGATGTTTTCCTTGGTGAAAGTGCAACTGGCGGGGTCCTTCTTGTTGTAGGCCGAGCACGCATAGAAAGTGCCGAACTTGCCCCACTTCAACACCAGAGGAGATCCACACACTTCGCACTTTTCCGTAGTTTTGATCTCCATCCGCTTGATGTTTTCCATCTTCTTGCCGGCGTCTTTGAGCTCGTCTTCAAAGTGGTCGTAGAAGGCGTTCAGAAGATCGGTCCACTTCTCCGTGCCCTCCTCGATGTCGTCGAGCTCGGTTTCGAGCTTGGCGGTGTAAGCGGTATCGAAGATGTACGGGAAGTTCTTGACCAGCAGATCGCACACCACTACGCCAATCTCCGTGGGATAGAAGCGCCCGCGCGACCCGCCATGCTTCACCACGTATTCGCGGTCCTGAATCGTGTTAATGATCGACGCGTAAGTCGAGGGACGCCCGATCCCGCGCTCCTCGAGCTCCTTTACCAGCGAAGCTTCGTTGTAGCGTGGAGGCGGTTGCGTCGCGTGCTCCTCCGGGAGCAGTTCATCCTTGACCAGCGTCTTTACGCCATCCAGGCTCGGCAGCCGGTTCGTGGATTCGTCGTCCTCGTCCTTCTTGTCTTCTGAGACTTCGTAGAGCTTCAGGAAACCGTCGAAGCGCAGCACCGAACCGCTCACGCGGAAATCGTAGGTCTTGCCGGTCTTGGCGGAAACCGCGGCGATGTTGGCCGTGGTGATGTCGTAAATCGCCGGGACCATCTGCGAAGCCACAAAGCGCCGCCAGATCAGCGTGTACAGCTTGAGCTGCTCATCGCTGAGGTAGCGCGCGATCGACTCCGGAGTCCTCGCCGCATCGGAGGGCCGGATAGCCTCGTGCGCGTCCTGGGCATCTTTCTTGCCTTTGTAAACGTTGGGCGAGTCAGGCAGATACTGCGTTCCCAGTTCCTTGCCAACCCATTCACGCGCTGCCACGATGGCTTCCGGCGCCACGCGCGGCGAATCGGTACGCATATAAGTGATCAGACCCGTAGTGCCCTCATCGCCGATGTCGATGCCTTCATAGAGCCGCTGCGCCACGCCCATGGTACGGCGCACATTGAAGCCGAGTTTATTGGCGGCATCGCGTTGCAGCTGGCTGGTGATGAACGGCGCCAATGGCCGCCTTTGCTGCTCGCGCGCCTGCACTGAAGTGACGGTCCAGGCGGCTTTCTCGAGAGCCGCAAGCACCGCGTCCATCGCCTTCTTGTCGGGCAGCGCGCTCGCAATAAACTGGTCTTTACCGTCCTTGTCCTTGCCGTTCGGCACACGCGCCGGTTCGCCTTCGATGCCGACAAACTTTGCCTTGAATTTTTGATCAGCCTGCTTCTCCGGATGGAGCAATGCTTCGAGCGTCCAATACTCGATCGGCTGGAAGCCACGAATCTCGCGCTCGCGCTCTACAATCAGCCGTAGCGCCACGGTTTGCACGCGCCCGGCAGAGAGTCCGCGGCGCACTTTGTCCCAGAGCAGCGGCGAAATCTGGTAGCCCACAAGGCGATCCAAAACCCGGCGCGTCTGCTGCGCATCCACGAGATGCTGGTCGATGTCGCGCGCATGCAGGAAGGCTTCGTTGACAGCCTTCTTCGTAATTTCGTTGAAGGTTACGCGGCGAATCTTCTTGCGTTCTTTGGCGTTGGTTCCCAGTTGCAACGCGAGATGGTAGGCGATCGCCTCACCTTCGCGGTCCGGGTCAGGTGCGAGGTAGATTTCGTCCGCCTTCACCGCTAGCTTCTTCAACTGATCGACAACTTTTTCCTTGCCAGGAGATACCACAAGCTCCGGCTCAAAGGTGCGCTTCGTCAGCTCCACGCCGAGCACGTTCTTGGGCAGATCCATGATGTGCCCCACCGATGCGCGCACATCGAATCCCTTGCCGAGATATTTTTCGATCGTCTTTGCCTTCGCGGGCGATTCGACGATTACCAATGCTTTATTCGTAGCCATTCCTGAACCAGTTCCCTCTTTTTCTTCTCAGTGCCATCGAGAAAGCTTCCTCCCGGGCCGCTGCATTCACCCAGCGCAACTCAACTTTGGACTCGCTTCACGCGCTTCCGTTTCGCTCGTGCGCCGTTCAAAACCTTATATTGATGCGTCCCACTCTCTCCTCGGAAGAGAATAATAGGCCGCAAGTGTTGCACCCTACCACGGAATACCATCTCATTTCCACCCGTGGACCTCCGTTTTCGTCCTCCGCAGTGACGTTTCCCAAGGGTTGAACCTCTTCCAGCAACCCGAAAACCTTCACATATCGTTGCGTTTACCGCAAAGGAACCTGAAAGGTGCCAGGGATCTCCGAATTTCTCCATTCGAGCCAAGAAAAACTCGCCCAACAGAGAAAATCGTGCGAGTTCCCCTGCGATGCCTGTGTTTTCTTGCTCCCTAGCTCCCTCGCTCCCTCGCTCCCTTGCTCCCTGCTTTTTCGCTCCCTTGCTCTCTGTTTTTTCGCTCCCTTGCTCTCTGTTTTTTCGCTCCCTTGCTCCCTGCCCCTACATCGTTCGCACGTAGTTCTTCCCTGGCAGTTGCCGCACGCGGCCCGCCATTTCCAGCTCAAACAGAGCCGTAAATACCTCAGAAGAAGTGAGTTGCGTCTCCAGTTGGTCGAGAATCTCGTCGATTTGCAAGCTCTCGTCGGCGCGGAGCACCTCCAGCACCATAGCTTCTTGTGGCCGCAGCACCGGGTCAGCCAATAGGGATGCGCCAGGTACCGGTTTCGATGCAGCCGGAGCCTCAGCCTCCAGTTCCAGCCGCACCTGCGAGGGCAGATCCTCCCACACGTCCTCCCAGGTAGCCACGAGCTTCGCCCCCTGTTTAATCAATGTGTTCGGCGTCCAGGAACCCTTATTCGTCACATTGCCCGGCACGGCAAAAAGGTCTCGATTCTGCTCGGCGGCGCAGCGCGCGGTCACGCGCGTGCCCGAGTTCTCGCCCGCCTCCACCACCAGAACGGCCACGCTCAGCCCGCTCAGGATGCGATTGCGACGGGGAAAGTTCTGCGGTGCGGGAAACGTGCCCATCGGCACCTCGCTCACAATCGCCCCGCCAGCCGCCAGAATCTCCTCCGCCAGCTTTCGGTTCTCCTTAGGGTACACAACATCGATTCCCGTGCCCCACACGGCAAGTGTGGGCATGCGCGCCGCCAGTGCCCCTTTGTGCGCGCAGGAGTCGATGCCGCGCGCCATGCCGCTCACGATGAGAAGGCGTCGCGCAGCGAGATCGCGCGAAATCATCTCGGCCACTCCCGATCCGTAAGGAGTGGGGTGCCGCGTGCCCACCACGGCAATCGCCGGGCGGCTGAGCAGCTTCACGTTCCCGCGCACCCACAGCACCGGCGGCGGATCGTAGATTTCGCGCAAGCGCTCGGGATACTCCGGGCACGCATAGCTGACCAGTGTTGCGCCTTGCGCAACCACGCGCGCCCATTCTTCTTCTGCCGCACGCCGGCCCTTGCCGTCAAAAAGGAACTGCGCCGCTCCGGCGGGAAAGCGCAGCCCTTCGAGCGCGGTAAGCGGCAAGGACAAGATGCGACTCGCCGAGCCAATCTGTTGCACTGCATCGAGAATGCGTTTCGGTCCCAGGCCAGGCGAAAGCGCCATCGCCAGCCACGCCAAACGATCTTCGTCAAGCTGCGGCGCAGGCGCAGCATCGGTAGAGAGCTCAAGAGAATTCAATTTCCGCACACTCCAGCTTTCATCAAATAGAAAGCCAAAGCAGATCAATGGGGTGTGCGCCCACGTTACCGCCGGAAACGCTGGAAGTCAAGGCAGACGGTCACAACAGCCGATCTTTGCCGTCGCGGCGAAAGGCCCACCGCCACGTTGCGTCAGGTCGGCTAGAAGCCGTCTTGAAAGGGCACGAGTTCACTCGTGCCGTAAATGTGGATGAGTGAACCGAGGCTTTAGCCGCTGAGGGATAGCTTCTTTCATTCCGGCCCGCTACCTCCTCTGACCTTCGTGCAGCAGCCCACGCGTGATCACCCGGATCCCAAAGTCAAAGATCTCCTCGAAGCTGCGCCGGGAACTCGACAGCCCTTCGGCCAGGAGCGGGAACTCCGCGGCCGGCAGAGCCTGCCACATCGCGGCGATTTCCTCTTCGCTCGGCTCGTCGATCGAGCCCATCCCCATCGCGCCGCGAACCGAGGCAGCGATCAGATTCATTCCCATGAGAGCCTCGGCGGGCGGCAGACCGGCATCACGCAAAATGCCGATGAGCAGTTCGACGGGGCGCATAGCGCCCGGCGTGACCGGGCCGCGTGCAAGCAGGATGGGCAAGGCGTTCACGTGCACCAGCAGCACGTCGCGATAGGCGCGGGCCGCGGCGAGAATGCGTTCTTCCGGAGGCTTGGCTGGGTTATCGACGGTGAGATCGATGGAGCCCATCACCGCCTCCACGATGGCGTCGAGAAGTGCTTGCTTGTTAGGTAGGTGATAGTAAACAGCCATCGGGTCAACGCCAAGCTCAGCGCCAAGGCGTCGCATGGAGAGGGACTTGAGGCCGTGACGGTCGACAATCTTGAGCGCAGCGGCAACGATTTGCCCGCGCTCGAGCGGTGTTGCGGAACCTTCCCTGCGATCGCAGGATACGGCCCTTTTGGCGGGCTGCAAAGCCAGTCGGCGACGATCCGCCGCAAGCTTTTTCGTCCTCCGCCCCCTCGATTTTTCCTGCTTTGTAAACTTCATCGGACCCTCTCGGGTCAGCATCGTTGTGTACCACGGGTCTCCAGACCCGCGCAGTTCCTGAGACTACCGGGAAATCACAAGGTCGCGCACTAACCGGGGCGCATAAACAAAATCTCTCCTCCGGGGCTTGACAAATTCATTCTACATCGTAGAATCAGTTCCAGACAAACGCCTCTACACTGTAGAATACGCGCGCCGGACGAAAGGACTCCTGCCATGCGCATCACCATCCTGAACGGAGAGCCGAACGCCGCCTCGCCGTTCCAGACCTACCTCGAAACGCTCACGAATCGGCTGCTGGCGTCGCGGCACGCCGTGACGAAGGTCGACCTGCGCACCCTCGACCTGAAAGGCTGCTCCGGCTGCTTCAACTGCTGGGTAAAAACTCCCGGCGAGTGCGCCAAACGGGACGACTCCGCGACAGTTTGCCGCACTGTGCTTGACGCCGATTTGCTCCTGCTGGCCTCGCCCATGATCATGGGCTTTACCACTGCCCTGCTCAAGCGCGCCGCCGACCAGATGATTCAGCTCATCCATCCCTACTTTGTCGTCGAAGGCGGCGAAATTCACCATCGCGCCCGCTACGCGCATTATCCCGTCTTCGCATTGCTGCTCAACGCGGGTCCTGACAGCGACGCCGAGGACATCGAGATCACGCGGACGATGTGGGGAAGGATGGCTCGCGATATCAAGTCGCGCCTGGCATTTACCGCGATTGCAAACCGTACCGCCGAGGAGGTGGCCGATGAACTCGCTCGTGTTGCTTAACGGCTCGCCGCGTGGCGAGCGCTCGAATTCAATGAAGATGCTCAAGCGCGTGGCCGAGGGCTGGCTGCGCGCCGGTGGCGCACGCCCGGAGGTGTTGCACCTGGTGCGGCGCGCGCAGTTCAACCGCGCCGTGGAGGCATTCGCAGATGCCGACGTCGTCCTGCTGGGCTTGCCCCTCTACACGGATGCGATGCCCGCGCTGGTAAAGGCCTGGATCGAGGCGCTGTCGCCGCGCGTAGAAGCGGCGCGCGCGGGCAGCGCCAATCCCACACTCGCTTTCCTCGTGCAATCGGGATTTCCCGAGGCCGCCCACTCTCGCCCGCTCGAACGGTATCTCGAGAAGCTCGCCGCACGCTTGGGTTCGCATTACGCGGGCACGATTGTGCGCGGCAACGGCGAGTCGCTCCAAGCCATGCCGGAGCAGGCAAACCGGAAGCTATGGGCAAGGCTGCAAATGCTGGGTGAGCAGTTGGCGCGGGATGGCCGCTTCGGCGCAGCCGAACTCAAAGCCGTTGCCGGCATCGAGCGCTTTTCGCGCTTCGGCGCGTTCCTCGCCTCCCTGGCCTGCAGAATTCCCGCCATTCAGTTCTATTGGAACGGCATGCTCAAGAAAAACGGCGCATGGGAGCAAAGATTCGCAGCGCCGTACGGCCCGCCGTTCAAAGAATAGTGTTTCAGCAGCAAGACAGCGCATCCGCGTCGAATCGAAACTGCATCCGTGCCGCATCAAAACTGCTTCCGCGCCGAATCGAAACCGCATCCGCGTCGCATCGAAACTGCATCCGCGCCCCATCCATTTCCGTCCGCCGCGGCGGAGAAATGGATGGGATAGCACAAACCCCAACGGCGCGCATTTGCGCGACCTGAGCCCTGGCCCCGGCTTCCTATTCCCTGGTCCCTGGTCCCTGTTTTTCTACTCCCTATTGGCTATTCACTATTCCCTGTCTTTCTTGTTTCCTTGTTTCCTTGTTCCCTCGTCCCCTGCTTTTAGCCAGCCTCGACAGCGTAGCCTGCTCCCGCAGCACCTGCTGCAAAGGCCGCGCCGGCGTGCCCCAGTGCACCGTCCCCGGCTTCAGCCCCTCATTCGTAATCGTCTTGCCGCTGAAGACGCCGGCCTGCCCGCCAAGAATCACTCCCGGCCCCACATACACGTGGTCGCCAATACCCACCTGTCCCGCAAGCACCGCGCCCTTGCCGATCGTGCTCGATCCCGAGATGCCGGTAAGCGCGACCAGGATCGCGTCTTCGCCGATGTCGCAGTTGTGACCGACGTGTACGAGGTTGTCGAACTTCGCACCGCGCCGCACGCGGGTTTCGGCCAGCGCGCCGCGGTCAATGGTGCAGTTGGCGCCGATCTCCACATCGTCCTCAATCACCAGCGTTCCCTGCTGCGGAAACTGCGTGTGCGCGCCCGTAACTGAATCGCGCACGTAGCCGAAACCGTCCGCGCCAAGCACGACGCCTGCATGCAGCATCACGCGATTGCCGATGGTCGTGCCCGGATAAACCACCACGCGCGGGTAAATGCGGCACCGCTCGCCGATGCGCACGCCTTCGCCGATCACCGCACCGGCTTCAATGCGGGTTCCCGCGCCAATCTCGGCGCCATCGCCGATCACGGCGCAGGCGGCCACAGTCACGTCTTTGCCCAGTTTGGCCCCCACGCCGACAACCGCCGAAGCATGAACGCCCTCGACAGGAAGCGGCGGCGCGAGCAATTTACCGGCGCGCGCAAACCAAAGCCGTGCCTGCTTGTCTTCAACGATTGCGATCTTGAGGTCGCACCCGGCATAGGGCTCAAACAGGCCAGCCTTCAGCACCAGCGCACTCGCACGACTCTTCAGCACCTCGGCCACAATCGCCGCATCTTCGGCAAAAACTAGATCTCCCGCACCGGCCTGCTCCACCGCGTTCACGGCGCGAATCTCCGTCTCTGCATCCCCATGCAGCAGCATCCCGCCGAGCGTTTCCATCAACTCGTCAATCCGCATCATCCGCCAATCTCTCGCCCTTTCACTTCTTCACTCATTCACTCACTTCACTCGCATCACTTCCCATACAGCCCCGTCTCGCCCGCCGGCCGCGTCTTCCAGCGCCGGTGAATCCACAGCCACTGGTCAGGATAGCGCCGAATCCACGACTCGATCGCCGCCGTCGCCCGCCGCGTGCCTTCCAGAATATCCGCAGCCTTGTCCTTCGTGCGCGGCATCTCCAACTCCGGCCCGAACCGCAGCACGTACCGCCTCTCCTCCGGCTCCCAAAGCATGAATCCCGGCAACACTGCCGCGCCAGATTGCCGGGCCAGGTGCGCCAGACCGGTCCCAGTGCAGGCATCGATGCCGAAGAACTTCACAAACTCGCCCTGCGGCGGGGTCATATTCGTGTCCATCAAAATTCCTACAGTACCGCCCGCGCGGATGGCCTTCAAAAGCCCCCGCCCAAAGTCGTCTTTCGAAATCACGAAGTTCCCGTGCATGCCACGGATCGCGTTCACGTATTCATCGAGGCGCCGGTTGTCGAGATTGCGGGCGATCATGCCCATCGGATGGCCCATCAGCGAGTGGTAAAAAGCCGAAAGCTCCCATACACCCAGGTGCCCGGTAAGGACGAGAACGCCCTTGCCGCGGGCCTTTGCCGCAAGATAATGCTCCAGGCCTTCTGTACGCATCCAGTCACCGGTGTTTTCGACCGTGGACCGCGTCATGCGGCAAAACTCCACCAGTTGCCAGCCCAGATAGACGTAGACGCGCCGAAGGATTTTATTCCTGGTCTCTAACGGCAGTTCCGGCAGAGCCATCTGCAGGTTGCGCTCACCCACGCGGCGCAACCTGCCGAAGCACCAATAGACAACAAAGGCGAGGCCGCCGGCCAGCACGCGTGCCAATCCCCGCGGCATGCGGCCCAGGCAGCCGGCCACGGCTCGAACCAGCCAGTACTCCAGTGATTCCCGCATCGATGAACGCAAGCACCAGTGTAGTCGCTGGGGCATCGCCTAACACCGCCAACTTCGCTAGCTTCGCTCGGTTTCTAGTGGCCTTCCGTACTCGCCGCGAAGATTTGTGCGACATCCTGCACAAACGCCGCGGCACCTGCCGGCACAGGCACACCGCCCTGCAGAACCGTATTAAAATCCTCGGGTGCGCCGTAAAAGAGCTGCGTGTCGCTCTTATTTTGGCTCACCGTCACGCCGCTCAGATCGATGCCGGCAAGCAGGCCCTTGGCGCGAGAGTAGCTGAGCAGCTCGGCGTCGGCATTGACATTCGTAGAGGCCTCACCGGCCCGGCCCACAGGTCCAACAGCCACTGAGGCGTCAGCGCCGATCTTGAATTTGTCCTTCAGCAGGTTCTGCATTCCGTTGTTGTTTACCGCCACCAGAATCAGGTCTGTCACTTCGCCGCCAAACTGGAAGCCGATTGACCCGCCCGTCAGGCTGATAAACACCGGCGCGCTCCAGCCGCTTGCGGTGCGGCACGTCACTACGCCCTCGCCGTGTTGGGCGCCCACAAAAAAGGCCCCCGATTTGGTGTCGGGGATAACCGCGATGCATGTGGCCTTGCGGAGAATGTCGCTCGGGACCGTTTTGTCCTTGGCGCCCATGATCTGGTCCAAAACAACCTTGGCTTGATCAATGCGGATTTGCAGTTGGTCGATCGTTGTTTTCGCTAGAGCGGAAGACGCGAACAGCAGACTCAGGCAAATGCCTGCAATGGCCTTTTTCATATCGATCCTCTTTCATTTCGCGAGCACTGCGTTATAGCTACGGAGCCCCGATGCCCCTTGCGCTGCCGCTCCGGATGCCCGGGAGGGCAAAAGGGGCGGAATCGGAGCGGCGACAGTTCTTCAACTTATCTTCACAGCGCGTTTTAGTGACCGGCCTTGGCCCTTACAAAGTGCTGCGCAACGTCTCTCACAAAGGGCACGGCGCCTGCCGGCACCGGAACGCCGCCGCTCAGAACCTTGTTAAAGTCTTCCGAAGCGCCGTAATAGAGCTCCGTATCTTCCCTGTTCTGGCTCACGCTGGTGCCATCCAGATCGATGCCGGCAAACAGGCCTTTGGCGCGCGAGTAGCTCAGCAACTCGGCATTCATCTTCCAGTCCGTGTCAGCGTCTCCCTGTCGGCCCACCGGTCCGGCGGCTGCGGAGGCATCTCCGCCAATCTTGAATTTGTTCTTCAGCAGGTCCTGCATTCCCCTGTCGTTCACGGCAATCAGGATCAGGTCCGTCTCCTGACCACCTAGCTGGAAGCCAAACGACCCGCCGGCCATACGAATAAACACTGGCGCGCTCCAGCCACGGCCGGTGCGGCACGTGACCACCCCCTGGCCGTACTGGGCGCCCACAAGAATTGCGCCCTTCTTCATGCTTGGAACCACGGCAACGCATGTCGCCATGCGGAGAATGTTCGTGGGGACCGTACTGTCCTTGGCAGCCATGATCTGGTCGAGAACAGTTCTGGCCGCGTCAATGCGGCCTTGCAAATCGTCTTTCGTCGATGCCGCAACGGCAGCGGACGTTAACAAAAAGCTGAGACAAATGCTGGCAATGGCTTTCTTCATTTCCATGTCCTTTCCATTCCGCCGGCTTGGCGCCGCGGATCTGTGGTCTCAAAATTTGGGGCAGATCTTTCACAGTCTGGGTGATCGAGCCTGGGGATTCAGTTCAAGGGATGGCGGGCACCGCCGCAACCTCCTCGAACAGCCTACCGCATCTGCGCCCAGGCGCGCATTCCTCTATGCGGGAATCTGAGACTTGCAAGATTGATTCAGTGCGAGGGGATTTCGTCAATGGACGTAGACGAGATGGCTGCTGCGCGAGATGGCTGCTGCGATAGATGAAGCGGGACCCGGGAACGGGTCACTTGGAACCTGCACCGGGCTCGGCATGAACGGTGCTTGGCCCTGACGCGGGTCGCTCAAAGATGACAAAAAGGAGGGCTGAAAAACCACACAAACTGGCAGTTGAAAAAAAGAGGAGTTCCCACGCATCATGAAAACATGCTGCCTGGGAACTCCTTTCCCCAGATCTGCGTTGTTTCTGGAAACATCATGTGGAAATCTTCAAACATATACAAGAGTACTTAGGGGACATGTCTGAAAGTAACCGTATTTATTAACTATTTGGTAACGTCATTTCCTTGCCGAACTCTCCCCAGACGCTTGCCATTGGCCTCAGCTAGAAGCGTCTGGCTCACCGCCGAAACCGACAACTTGATGCGATTGTCAGCGCCAGTCTTTCTCATAAGTCTTGCAATATAAGACTTTACGGTGCGTTGCTCGATCCCCAGTTGGCGCGCAATCTCGCGCGTCGAACTTTGCCACCAGGATGAGTTTCAATACCTGCTCTTCGCGCAGCGTGAGTTCTGGGTGAGGAACGACCCGCGTTGCGGCGTGCACATCCAGCAGCCGATCGATGAGGCGTGATAGTAACTGGCGAGGCGCCCAGATCGACCCTATAGTAACTATTTCAATGGCTTTGCGCACCATCTCCGGGCCAGCGGAGAGTCCCAGGTAAGCCCTGGCGCCGGCAATAATCGCCTTGAGCACCAGCTCATCGTCGCCCTCCGGCCCGATGACGATCAGCCGGATGTCGGGGCGAGTGTCACGTACTGCTTCCAGAGTCTCAAGGCCGCCTTGGGAGGAATGCAGATCGACAACGACGTATTCGATGTCAGAGGCGCCAGTCAGCTCCTCCACGCTGCCCATGACAGGAACCAGTTGCGGTTGAGACGGCTGAGCTGGCAAATCGAAGATACTTGCCAGGCCCGCAACGCGAATGGGCTCCACCGCCAGGATCCCAATGCGAATGGGACGAGGAATTGCAGGCTTCGACGTCATGGCCCCCCCTTCGGCAATTCGAAGGGTTATTCCCGGTGTCGGCAGGCAAATGCCCCGGGAATTGAATTGCGTGCACTTTTCCGTCTGTCGAACTCATCCGTTCTGGTTCGAAAGCGGCGCGTTCTCAGAGCTTGGGGAGAACGATGCCTTGCTGCTTTTGATACTTGCCTTTCCGATCGGCGTAGCTGGTCTCGCAAGGCTCGTCCGACTGGAAAAACAGAATCTGGCACAGACCTTCGTTGGCATAGATCTTTGCCGGCAGCGGCGTAGTGTTCGAAATCTCAAGCGTGACGAAACCTTCCCATTCGGGCTCGAAGGGTGTCACGTTTACGATGATCCCGCACCGCGCATAGGTCGATTTCCCCACGCAGATCGTGAGTACATCCCGGGGTATACGAAAATACTCAACAGAACGCGCCAGAGCAAACGAGTTCGGGGGAACGATCACCGATTCCGACTGGACCGAGACAAACGACCGTTCGTCGAATGCCTTGGGGTCGATGATGGCGCTGTTTACGTTGGTAAAAATTTTGAATTCGTTGGAAACTCTCAAGTCATAGCCATACGACGAAAGCCCATAGGAGATAACCCCGCTCGCAACCTGCTTCTCGCTGAACGGCTCAATCATGCGATGCTGAACGGCCTGTTCTCTAATCCAACGGTCGCTTTTGATCGACATGCTTCTCCTGTTCCGGAGGTAGAGTTTTCCTCCGGCTCTGTCGTTGTGCCGGCTGAGACTTGAAAAAATCATCTTACGCAACAGTCGCTTCAATTGACAACTGAGGAAGTAGCTTTTTCAGGGGAAGCCTGAACCACGGATTTGAGCCCTGTCCCACCGGGAAGCCGCCAAGGTATGGAAATTCCCAAAATATCCAGAGATCCCCTGTTCCCTAATCGCCTCAAAATCTGTACTATGGGCGATGTAGGTCGCAAAAGAGTCAAAACCAGTGCACGGCAAGCGAGGAGACTCCATTGATCAAACAGGACATCGTTCACAACGTAGTCGAGCGCACGGGCCTGCCGCGCACCAAGGCGGAAGCGGCGGTGGACACGGTCTTCGAAGGTCTGAAACAGGCTTTGGCGGCCGGCGAGCGCATTGAACTGCGCGGATTTGGCGTATTCAGCGTCCGCGCCCGCAAAACCGGTATCGGCCGCAACCCCCGCACCGGCACTGAGGTCAACATCTCCCCCGGCAAAGCCGTGCGCTTCAAGCCCGGCAAGGAACTCCACGCGCTGCAGCCCGGCGCCCCGGCCAGCTAAGAGCCTGCCGAGCCAGTTGGTCGCCGTTTAAATCGGCTTTGAAAGGGCACGACTTCAGTCGTGCCATTAATTCCTCCAAAACGCCGGGGCTTCGGCCCCTGAGGGAAGGTTTGTCGTGAGCCACCGATGCGGCCCGCTCTGGCTGACCTCCCGACGCGATCATCGTGCCGTAGATTTCATGGCGCCCCCGGTCTCCTTATGAAGAAACTGCTCCCGTTGTTTTTTCTGCTCGCGCTCGCTCGACTGCCCACCCCGGCGCAGCTGCCACCATCGAACGATATCGTTGTTCTCGACTCGTGGCGCATTCATGAGGGTGATGACCTGACATGGGCACGGCCGGACTTCGACAACTCGAAGTGGACGCAAACCACGAGTCCGGCTCGATCGACCGGTTTGGACATACTGCGTGGATTTCACTGGTACAGAGCGACGGTCGAGTTGCCCGAGCAGCTTCAGGGGCGCGGGCTCGCCATCGGCATGGGAGGGATCGACGAGGTTTACGAGCTTTATGTAGAAGGAGTGTCGGTGGGCCGATTTGGTCGGTGGGAGCCAAGGCCCGCGTCTCCCTTTGATCGGGACCTGACTTTTGCCATTCCGCCAGGCCTCATCAAAGGATCCACAGTGCACATCGCTCTCAGGCGATGGGTCGGTACGACATCGACGGGCCTGTTTCCCTTTTACACCTCAGGCGCGGCGCGTTTTGGCCACACGCCCGAAATCGGCTTGCTGTCGACGGTCAGCGCCCGGACCGCTCTCAATCAGTATCGCGGCGTGGTTGAGAATCTGCCCTGGAATTTTTGCCTGCTGTCGATGCTGGCCGCGGGCTGCATTGCCTTCATTCTGTTCAGTGCGCAGCGCAATCGTGTCGAATACATTTTGCTCGGCATCTATTGCGTCGGCTCAGCGATCGATCCCTATATAGGCGGGTTCCTGGCCGCGAGCGATTCCGTGATGCGCCGCTCCTGGGGACCGACGCTGGTGTTTGCGGGATATATGCTGGTCATTCTGAGTTCTTACCTCTTTCTTTCGCAGATCTGTCTGCGCTTTCGGCGTTGGATTCTGGCGTTCGCGCTTTTGGATGCGATTCTCGCGGCCTACGCAGCTTACGGCTTCGCCTTTCAAACCCACTCTGCGAATTTTTGGCTTTTCACGTTCGGCTCCTACCTGCCGGTCATCATTACCTTGCTGGCGGCGTTGGGGCTGCTTCTGGAACGGAAAGCCGGATCCGTAGCCATCGCGATCTCGCTTCTTCTCGTTCAATTGACCAACGCGTGGACCAATTATTTCTCCCATATGCTCCGTATGTCTGACCTGCGCTTCATGCCTGTGGGACCATTCTTTGTAGACATCCGCGGCATCAGCCAGACCCTGTTCGTCTTCGTCACGCTGATCGTGCTTTATCTGCGCTATCGCGACGAACAACTCCATCAAGCGGCGTTCGAGCAGGATATGGCTGCCGCGCGCGATGTCCAGCAATACCTTATCCCGGAACATCTGCCGACGACACCCGGCCTGGCCATCCAGAGCGAGTATCGGCCCGCGCGCGAGGTCGGCGGCGATTTCTTCCAGGTGCTTCCCAGGGCTACCGACGGCAGCGTTCTCGTTGTGGTAGGAGACGTAGCGGGAAAGGGCCTGCACGCAGGCATGTTGGCTACTCTGATTGTCGGCGCGATTCGCACCGCCGCGTCCTTCACCAACGATCCTCAGCGGATTCTTGCGCTGCTCAATGAGCGCATGTGCGGCCGCGGTCTTGCCACTTGCCTCGCCCTGCGCATTGGGCGGGATGGCAACGTCGAGCTGGCCAACGCCGGCCACTTGCCGCCCTACCTCAACAAGCAGGAACTGGCCATCGAAGGCGCTCTACCCCTCGGCGTAGTTCCCGGCAACAACTTCCCTGTCTTGCAATTCAAGCTGGCCGCAGGCGATTCGCTCATGCTCATGACCGACGGCGTCGTCGAAGCGCAGGACGCAACCGGTCAACTCTTCGGCTTCGACCGCATTGCAGAAATGCTGCACAAAGGCGTTGCCGCCGCCGCTCTGGCCACAGCGGCGCAGAACTTCGGCCAGGAAGACGACATCACCGTGCTGACGGTAGCGCGCATGGCAGCTGCCGTTTGAGCGCCGCCCGGCATCGAACTTCGGGCTCGGCCACTTGCTGACCACGCTGCCTGCTCACTCGCTGCGCGCCTTTCTGCTCATTAACCTTGTCTTTCTACTCCCCTTAAAATCCGTCCACCGTGTCCGCGTTGAACTGCAGCGCATGAAGTTGGCAAACATCCAGGCCCTGCGAATATGTCTGAGAGCTTCCGTCACTGAAGACCAGCTTGAAATCCTCATGGCACACGCCGCGCCATGCGGGGGGAAAGATAATCAACGTTCCCATCTCGGAAGGCAGAGCTGCACGCCCCAGCACATCCGCGCCCCAGGAATTCTGCGAGTGCGGCGAAACATACAGGTTATTCAATTGTTTCCCCGTGTTATTCAGAAACCAGAAATTCGCCCGGCTCTGCGGAATCGCCCGTTGCGGAAGCACACAAACCAGCAGAACCGCAGGCAGAGTAGCGATTAGAAGCAGTTTCGTAAAGGTGCGCATAGTATCCTCCTCAAATCGCTGAAAACCCACTCTTCGGTGTGCGCTCTTGTCCCTCTTCCGGGAAACGGAACTTCACGCCCATCAACAGGGTCCGCAATTTGTTGAACGCTGAGGCAGTTGGTCGGCGCGCTTATCTTTGCTACGCCCACTTCTGCGGGGAAAGGATCGCAATCTGCTTAGGAACTGCTTCCAAAGTCCACAGACCGCACTTCATTATGACAGCGCGGAAGCTGTCCCAGATCATATTGAGCCTTGTAGATTCTCTGCAAGTAAAAAAATCGACATTCGGCAAGTCGATCGTCTAGCGCGATTTCGGCCTCGCCACCCCACCAGCCCAGCCTGGCTCCGCCAGCACCGCGAACCCCGCCGACTCCGCTTCTTTTACATAAGTCGCAGCGCATCAACGTCAACGATCAGGTTCTTCCTGGGCACTCCGGCCTCCTCGGCATGCGTGAGCATGCCGCGCAGCGCCTCATTGAGAGCCTTCCGCGAAGCGCTCTTCAAAATCATGTGAAACCGATAGACATTCTTGATGCGCGCGATGGGCGCGGTGCACGGCCCTAAAATTCTCACACCTCCGCCGCTCTGTTGCTCAACCAGGTACTTCCCCAGCACAGCCGCCCACCCCGCCGCCTCTTCCAGCTTTTGCGACTGCACCAGCACATTGGCCAGCACGCCGAAAGGCGGATAATGCATCCAGCGCCGGTACTTCAGCTCGCGCTCAGCAAAGGCCTTGTAGTCGTGCGTCGTGGCCGCCACGATCGCATAGTGATCGGGATAATACGTCTGCACCACAACGCGCCCCGGCAATTCGCCGCGCCCCGCCCGCCCTGAAACCTGCGTCATTAGTTGAAACACGCGCTCAGCCGCGCGAAAATCCGGCAGCGAAAGCGTGTGGTCGCAACCCACCACGCCCACCAGCGTCACACTGTGGATATCGTGTCCTTTGGCGATCATCTGCGTGCCCACCAGCAAGTTGATCTCGCCCGAGTGCAATCGCGCCAGCAGCCGCTCCAGGTCGCCCCGCCCGCGCACCGTGTCACGATCCATGCGCCCGATGCGCGCCCCCGGAAAGATCTCCTGCAAGCGTTCTTCGCCCTGCTGCGACCCCGCGCCCAGATAGTAAAGATGCTCGCTGTCGCACTTCGGGCACCGCGCCGGAACCGTCCGCTTGTAGCCGCAATAGTGGCATTCCAGCCGCTGCCCAGCCCGAGCCTCAGCCTCCACTTCCGACGCCGCCTTGTGATGCGTGAGCGCAATCGCGCAGTTCACGCAATCCAGCTTTTCTCCGCAGGCGCGGCACATCACGGCAAAGGAATAGCCCCGCCGGTTGAGCAGAATCAGCGCCTGCTCGCCGCGCTCCAGAGCCGCCTTCGTCTGCTCGATCAACGACCGCGAGAAGAGATCGTCCTTGCCCGACTGCTGGAACTCGCGCCGCATGTCGATCAGCTCCACCTCGGGCAAAGGCCGATTCATGACGCGATCGCGCAGCTCAATGCGCGTGTATTTGCCGCGCTCCGCGTTGTGCCAGCTCTCGAGCGAGGGCGTAGCCGACCCCATCACCACCACCGCGCCCGCCAGCTTGGCGCGCATCACGGCCACATCGCGCGCGTTGTAACGCGGCGTTTCCTCCTGCTTGTAACTCTGGTCGTGCTCCTCGTCCACCAGAATCAGTCCCAGATTCGGCGCAGGAGCAAAAATTGCAGAGCGCGTGCCGACCACAATCGGCGCCTCGCCGCGGCGAATCCGCCGCCACTGCTCGCTGCGCTCCTCCGGCGTCAGCGCGGAGTGCAGCAGCGCGACCTTCTGCCCGAACGCCGCGTCCAGCAAGCCAGCAGTCTGCGGCGTAAGCCCAATCTCCGGCACCAGCAGAATCGACGACAGGCCGCGGTCCAGGGCTTTCTGCATGGCGGCGAGATAGACGGCGGTTTTTCCAGACCCCGTCACGCCATAGAGCAAAAATGACCGAAACGCGCCAAGAGCCGTCGTCAGCGTAGCCAGCGCATCGCTTTGCGCAGCGTTCAAACTGAAAGGCGCGGCCGTGGGCGGCAGCCCGCCCAGCCTGAACAGCTCCGGCCGCTCCTCGATGCGCACCAGCCCACGCCGCACCAGAGTTTGCAGCGTAGACGCGGGCAGTTCGCGCCGTCGCAACTCGGCGAGCGGCAGCTCGCCCCCGCAAGCCGCCAGCTCCGCCAGAATCGCCTGCTGTTTCTCGCGTCAGCGAAGGCAGTCGCGTGTCGGGCACCAGCACGGCAAACCGCTCCATGCGCCTCGCATCGCGCTCGGCGGCCGCGGTCTCGCGCGCGATCCACTTCTTGCGCAGCATGGCGGCTCAGCAGCGGCAACGATGCCGCAGTCGCCGTACGCAATGTGGACACTTTCACTGGCTCGCCCGAGGCCAGCCGCTCCAGAACCCGACGCTCCACGTCCTGCCCTTCGCGCGACAGTTTGCCCTTCCACCTTCCTCCCAAATAACCCCGTACACCACCGACGCCCGGTGCCCCATCCTTTTCGTGTTCTTTGCGAAATGGGTGGGATCGCCCGATCTCGGCATCTCCCTCCATCGCCGTAGCCAGCAAATCCCGTCCCAGGTCGGTGATTCGGTAGTAAACGGTACGACGCACCTCGGCCGTAAGCGGCAACATGCCGCGCAGCACTTCGCCAAGCGGAGCCAGGTAGTACTGCGCCGCCCACGCGCCCAATTCCAGCAGGTGGTCGCTCAGCAGCGGCTCCTCGTCGAGTACGGCCTCGAGGTACCGCACTTCGAAATCAGTCGGCGCCTTGGCTCCCAGAGCCGTCACCACGCCGATCAGCTTCTCGCTGCGAAACGGCACAATCACGCGCGCCCCACGTTGCGGCGACTGCCCCTGGCGCACGCCGTAAGTAAACGTGTGGTCCAGCGGCACCGGCAACGCGACTTCGCAGTAGGCAGGCATGGGAGACAAGATTCAGTGTAGGGGATGAGGAAGGCCGGACCTGAAAGGGCGGTTCGAGTAGGATGCGAGGTCGGCCCCGGAGGGGCCGCTCGAAAGTAGCCCAGGGTGCAGTCCGCGCAGCGGACGAAACCCTGGGAAAGCGAGCCCCAGCCGCCTCCGCCCCGGAGGGCCGATCGAATCTCCTTAGGGCTCGCGAAGATGTCCGCAGTTGCCAAACGAAGCGGCAAATTATTCCCCCGTTTACCAGGCCCCTACTCTCAATTCCCTCAATTTCAGTACAATGCACTCGGATGAGCCCACAAACCGCCACCGCCGCCGCCCGCCCTCCCAAGGCCGTTTCTCGAGCCTCGCGCGCCAATTCTTCCCCAATCACGCTCTCCATCGACATCGGCGGATCGGGCATCAAGGCCATGCTGCTCAACATGCGTGGCAAGCCGATCAGCACCCGGGAGCGCATCGCCACTCCCGCCATCCCCACGCCCCGCGCCGTGTTGCGCGCACTGGAAGACTTGCGCGCGCGGCTCGCGGGCTTCGATCGCGTTTCGGTCGGATTTCCCGGCGTGGTTAAGCACGGCATCACGTATAGCGCCGTCAATCTGCATCCCAAGTGGGCCAATTTCCCTCTCGAGCGCGAACTCGAAAAGCGCTGGAAGAAGCCGGTCACGAGTGGCGAATGACGCCGCCGTGCAGGGCTATGGCGCCATCAAAGGCCATGGCGTAGAGCTGATCCTCACCCTCGGCACCGGCATGGGCTCGGCGATCTTTACCGATGGCAAGCTCTGTCCGGGGCTCGAACTGGGCCACCACCCCTGGCGCGAAAAAACCTACGAGGACTACCTGGGCCGCCGCGGCCTCGACAAATACGGCAAGAAGTCATGGAACAAGCGCCTCCAGGAAGCCATCGAGCAGACCTCCGCCACCTTCAACTGGGACCACCTCTACCTGGGCGGCGGCAACGCGAAGAAAATCAACTTTAAGCTGCCGAAGAACGTCTCCATCGTCTCCAATGAAGACGGCATCCTGGGCGGCGTGGCGTTGTGGCGGGAGCCTGCGTAAATTTCCCTTTGACAAGTGACAATTTACACTTTACAATGTTTCTCGGTGATATGAAGTTTCAAGCACCGCGGCCTCAAGCGTCTTTATGAATTCGGCGAACCGCGCGGAATACGGCCGGATTTGTTGGAAAGGATCGAAGATATCCTCTCCCGGCTCGACAACGCAGAGGCGTCTCAGGCGATGAATCTTCCTGGCTATCGGCTGCACCGGCTCAAAGGCGAACTGAAAGGCTTCTGGTCAGTCACTTTGAACGCCAACTGGCGCATCGTCTTTCGTTTCGCGCGGCGAAGACGCCTTCGATGTCGATCTGATCGACTACCACTCAACGTAGGAGTTCAAGACCATGCCAATGAAGAATCCCGCACACCCCGGACGAGTATCCGCAATGCTTGCCTTGAACCTCTCGGGCTTTCCGTCACGGAGGAGCTGAGATTCTCGGAGTCACGCGCCAGGCGCTCAATAACGTGATCAACGGCAAGTCGGGCATCAGTCCGGAGATGGCGATCCGGCTCTCGAAGGCATTCGGAAGCACGCCGGAAACATGGTTGCGCATGCAACTTGCCTGCGACCTTGCCCAGGCCCGCAAAGATTCCGCCAGTATCAAAGTCAGGCGTCTGCGCGCCGCCTGAGAGCCGCTGTGGCGAGAGTAATGCAGATGGTCAGTGATCGGTGAACAGGAGGTAGTTCTATTCTGTTCCCTGTTCCCTATTCCCTGCTCTTCGGCGCCTTCAGCCCGAGTTCCTTCATCGCAATCTGCAAATCCGCCCACGCTTCTTTCTTCTGCCGCGGATCGCGCAACAGAAACGCCGGATGATAAGTGACGATGAGGCTCATGCCACGAAAGGCGTGCACGCGCCCGCGCAGCCCCGCCAGCGGCTGCCGCGCGCCCAGCAGATAAGTGGCCGCCGTCGCGCCCAGCGCCACCAGCACCTGCGGCCGCACCACGTCGATCTGCCGAAAAAGAAACGGCGAGCAAGTGTTGGCCTCCTCCGGCTCCGGCGTGCGATTGCCCGGCGGACGGCACTTCACCACATTGGCGATGTAGACCTCTTCGCGCTTCAGGCCCATGGCGGCAATCATGTTGTTGAGCAGTTGCCCGGCGCGGCCCACAAACGGCAGTCCCTGCGCGTCCTCGTCGGCGCCCGGTCCCTCGCCCACAAACATCAGCCGCGCCGTGGGCGACCCATCGGCAAACACGAGCTTGTTGCGGCCCTTGTGCAGGGCGCATCGCGTGCAGTCGCCAATCTCGTCGCGAATCGCTTGAAGCGCGGCGGCGCGCTCCTCCGCAGGAACGACGACGCCGATCTCCGGAGCGTGAAATGTCTTGCGCGTCTTGATCGTTGCTTCCTCTCCGAACGAGTTTTTCTGCTGTGCCGCCGGTTCAGTCGAAGATTGCGCCGCATCCGCAATCGCGGCCTGCAAGAGCCCCTCTCGTTCCGCCAGCTCTTCAGCCACGCTTCGGTCCAGCTTGGGATCGTCCACTGCGGCGTAAACAGGCCCCACATCTCGGCGATAGAAATCCGTCAGCCCAATATCGCGATAGAAGCGCAGTCGCTCGGCAAGAGCTTCGCGGGTGGCGGAATCGAGCGAGCGCGGCAAGTTTCTACTCCACGTCACTCGAGCTGGCGGCGACCAGCGCCCGCCGGAATGCTCTCACTCAGCACGCGGTCCTGAGCGGCCGCGCCTCCTGGTGCTCATCGGTTTCAACCACCACGGGCCGAGGGCGGCGGAGGGTAAGAATCTCGTCGAGAATGCGATCGGCGAGCTGCCGCTTGGGCATCTCGGGCAACTCGACGGACGTGGTGCGCGAGAGAAATGTTGCCGCATTGGTGTCGGCGTCAATGCCCACGCCCTCGCTGGCCACGTCGTTGATCACGATGGCGTCCGCGCCCTTGGCAAGCAACTTGGCGCGGCCGTTTTCCATGCGGTTCTCGGTCTCGGCGGCAAAACCCACAATGAGCTGCCCCGGCCGGCGTCGCCGCACCACCTCGGCCAGAATGTCCTCGGTCGGCGCGAGCTCCAAAGTCAATGGCCCGGTGCGCTTGAGCTTCTGCGCGGAAACTGCGACCGGCCGATAATCCGCCACGGCCGCGGACTTGATCACAAGCGTGGCCTCGCTCATGCGCTCGATCACCGCTTTGCGCATTTCGTCCGCGGTCGTGATCCTCACCAGTTCGCAATGCGGCGGCCCATGCAGCGCCGAGGGCCCGCTGATCAAAATCACCTTTGCCCCGCGGCTGCGCGCGGCCTCGGCCAGCGCGTAACCCATCTTGCCGCTGGAGCGGTTGCCGATAAAGCGCACCGGGTCGAGCGCCTCGCGCGTGCCGCCCGCGGTCACCAGCACCACCTCACCGCGCAGATCGTGACGGCGGCCGAGCGTCTTCAGCACCGCTTCGGCAATCGCCTCCGGTTCCGCCATGCGCCCCACGCCGACCATGCCGCAGGCCAGGTCGCCCGTTCCCGGTTCCACGATTCGCCACCCCGCGTTGCCGCAGAATCTCAAGGTTCGCCTGCGTGGCCGCATGATTCCACATGTTCACGTTCATCGCAGGCGCCACCAGCACCGGCGCCGTTGTAGCCAGAAACATCGTCGAAAGAAAATCGTCGGCAAGGCCATGCGCAAACTTGGCCAGCACGTTAGCCGTGGCGGGAGCGACCACGAGTGCGTCGGCCCATTGCGCTTCGGCGATGTGGTCGATGCCATTCTGCTCGGCGTCATCGCTCCCATCCATCTCTTCCCACAAGCTGGTGATCACTTTGTGTCCGGTAAGCGCAGCAAACGTGAGCGGCTGCACGAATTTCTGCGCCGCGGCGGTCATCACCACGTGCACTTCCACCGTCTGGCGTTGCAGGGCGCGCACCAGCTCCGCCGCTTTATACGCAGCAATCCCGCCAGACACGCCTACGGTGACTCTCATGATGTCGATTGTAGTTCAGGAGACAGTGGACAGCGTACGTGTAACGCCGGTCTCCTGACCGGCTGTAGTGCGGGTCTCCAGACCCGCGCCCATTAGAGGGCGATTACGAAATTACGAAGTCGGTCCGCAAGCTTAGTCGCTATCTGCGTCTGACCACTGATCACTGTCCACTGACCACTGTCAACTCAGCAGGATCGGAACCGCCGGACCTTCCACAAGCGGCTTGGTCACATCCGCTTCGTTGTTCTTCACGTATGAAATCTTCCCGGCGTTGATCTCGTCCTGGGCGATGCGGCAGGCCTTGGTGGAATGCGTGGGGACCAGGGCATGGGCGCCGCTCTGGATTTGCCGGGCGCGTCGAGCCGCGACCAGAACCTTGCGGTAGTTCGAATCGAAAATGGTCTCAATCGTCATCGGAGTCTCCTCCAAAAAGCATCTGCTGCTGGTCGGGCCCTCCATCGATGCCAAAGGCTTCCAGCACAGGTTTGAGCCGCTCCTGCGAGTTTGACAGCAGGCAGGCCGCGGCGACCTCCAACACACGGCGGGAACGGTAGGCGATCGGTTCGCCATTGCGATAGTAGCGTTCCGCCAGCACAATGGCTTCCAGTTGCGCTACCGCCCTGTCGAGAACGTCATTGATCAGAATATAGCCGTACTGTCGATAATTCTCAATCTCCCTCCGGGCCTGGCCCAGACGGCGAAACAGTTCGTCCTCCACCACCACGCCCTCGGCGCGGCTGCGGTTGCGCAAACGCGTGCGCAAAACCTTGGGATTGGGCGGCAAAACAAAAATGCCCACCTCCTCCGGCATGCGCGAGCGCACCTGCGCGGCGCCCTGCACGTCGATGTCGAGCATCAGGTCGTGGCCCGCGGCCAGCGCTTCGTCGAGCGACTGGCGTGAAGTGCCGTACAGGTGCCCAAAAACCTCCGCATACTCTAGAAACATCCCGGCATCCACCATGCGCAAGAACTCTTCGCGCGTGGTGAAATGATATTCGCGCCCATCCTCTTCCGATCCGCGTGGCGCGCGCGTAGTCCAGGACACCGCGAAGTCGACGCCGCTCACCTGCTTGCGCAGTTCGCTCACAAGCGTGCTCTTGCCGGAGCCCGACGGCGCCGAGATGATAAAAAGAATGCCTGCCAAAGTTAGTCGTTCCCTTTCTGCTCAACGTCTAGTGCGAGTGTGAGGAAGCATCCACGGGCTCTTCATGCTTTAGCATTGAGTGCTTGAATGACTCCGAAGAGCATTCTCCCTACTTCATCGCATGAAGACTCGGCTTCGCGAAGTTGCTCAATATCTCCGAATCCTAATTCCCGGGCAATGGTCAACTGCGTCTGCGACTCGAAACTTGACCCTCTGGCAACGCCAAGGTACTGCTTATATTCCCGAGTGTTCAGTCTTCCCGCGCCTTCTGCAATATTGCTTGGTATCGACACTGCCGACCGGCGCATCTGCTCCGAGAGCCCATACGTCTCTTTGCGAGGAAACTGCTTCGATAACCGGTAAACAAGAACCGACAATTGGATCCCCTTTTGCCAAACCAACAACTCACGAAAAGACTTTGCCACCTCACTCACCGCCTTTCACACTCACACTCACACTCACACTCACACTGCTTTATTCCACATTCTGAATCTGTTCCCGCGCCTTTTCGATCTCCGCCTTCATGGCCAGCCCAAGTTCGGTAATGCGCATTCCCTTCCCGCTCACCCCGCCCGTCTTCGAGAGCAGCGTGTTGGCCTCGCGGTTCATCTCCTGCAGCAGGAAATCGAGCTTCTTGCCCGTCTCTCCGCCGCCGCCGAGCAACTCGCGAAAATGCTCGATGTGCCCACTCATGCGCGCCAATTCTTCGCTGATGTCGCTGCGCTCCACAAGGACAGCCACTTCCTCGAGCACTCTCTGCTGGTTGAACTCCGCACCTGCAACTGCCGCAAGCCGCTGCGCCAGCCGCTCCTGATAGCGCTGCTCAATCTCCGGCCGCAGCTCGGCCACGCTCGCGGTGGCTGCGGCAAGCCGGTCCAGCGTGCCGCTCAGAATCGCTGCCAGGGCCTCGCCCTCGCGCGCGCGCATGGCCTTCAACTGCTCCACAAGCGGAACCATTTGCTCCAGAACACTCGCAGTCAGCGCGGCCGAGTCATCTTCTTTGCGATCCTCACCCTGCAAAGCTCCGGGCAGGCGCAGCGCAGCGTTCAAATCCGGCGTGCCCTCCAGCCCGTGTTCGCGCCGCGCCGCGTCGAAAGCCGCCAGATAGCCCGCAATCAGCTCACGGTTAAATCCAGCCTTGGTCTGCGCATTGCGTTCCAAAGAGAGATTCACATCCACGTGTCCGCGCACCAGATTCTCCTTCAGCGCCTTGCGCATCTCCACTTCCAGCGCATCCAGCCCGGACGGCAGCCGGAATTGCAAATCGAGAAAGCGGTGATTGACGCTTTTAAGCGTGAGCGTATAACTCAGCTGATCCTCATCGCCCGTACCCACACGAACCTGCACCCTGGCATACCCGGTCATCGAATAAATCGCCATTCCTACTCCTGCGCCTCCCGAACCAACTCGGCCTCGCGCGACCAGCCGTTCCCCATCTGGTTGTCGGGCATATCGATAAATTGCAACTGATATAGCTTCTGATAAGTCGGTGACGTCACCAGCAGTTCTTCGTGCGATCCGATCGCCGTGATGCGGCCTTCCTCAAGCACCGCAATGCGATTGGCTCGGCGGATGGTCGACAGCCGATGCGCAATCACCACCACGGTGCGGCTCTGCATCAGGTTAGCCAGCGCCGCCTGCACCAGTGACTCGCTCTCCGAGTCCAGCGCCGACGTAGCCTCATCCAGGATCAGTATCGGCGCATCCTTCAGAATGGCTCGCGCGATGGCGATGCGCTGCTTCTCGCCGCCCGAAAGCCGGAAACCCTTTTCGCCGATGACCGTCGCGTAGCCCTGCGGCATTTTCAAGATAAAATCGTGCGCCAAGGCGTTTTGCGCCGCCTGCTCCACTAAGGAAGCCTTCGTGTCCGGCTTACCGTAGGCGATGTTGTTGTGCACGGTGTCGTTGAAGAGAATCGTCTCTTGCGTCACCTGCGCCACCTGCCGTCGCAGCGATGCCAGCGTCACTTCGCGCACGTCGTGGCCGTCGATGACAATCCGCCCCGAGGTCACATCGAAGAAGCGCGGAATCAAATTCACCAGCGTGGACTTGCCCGCACCGCTCGGCCCCACTAGTGCAAGCACTTCGCCGGCGTTCACCTCAAGATCGACGTTGTGCAGAATCTGGTGCTCGCCCTCTTCGCTCGAATAGGAGAATCCCACGTTTTCAAACTTGATCGATTGGCGGAAGCGCGTAAAGGTCGAAGCGTGCGGACGCTCTTTCACATCGTCCTCTGTGTCTAAGAAAGAGAAGATCGACATGGAAGCGCCCATGGCCTGTTGAAAGCTGTTGTAAAAAAACGCAAAGCGCCGCAATGGATCGTAGAGTTTGAAAAGCAGAAAGATGAAAGCGCCGAACGCGCCGACAGTCATGTAGTTGCTCTTGATCTCGTTGCGCCCGATCCAGAGCAATATCGCCATCGCCATCGCGCCCACAGTGTCCATCAGCGGCGAACTGATGGATTGAACCCGCACGCTGCGCAAATTGGCGCGGAACAGCCTCTTGGCCGCGTTCTTGAAGCGCAGAATCTCCCACAGCTCGGTATTGAACGCTTTCACAATGCGGTTGCCCGTCACCGTCTCGTGCAGAATGTTCTGCACCTCGGCCAGCTTGTCCTGGCCGGTACGCGTGCGCGTGCGCACTGCCCCGCCTATCTTGCGCACCGAGGTGATCACTACCGGGATAAAGAGAACCAGCACCCAGCTCAGGTAGCCGCCAAGGTGAATCACCCATGCCATCGCCACGATAAATGTAAAAAACTGCTGCAGGAAATCGCCCAGCACCGAACTCAGCGCGGTCTGCACGCGGTCTACGTCGTTAATCAGCGTAGAAAGAATAGTGCCGGTCGCGTGCCTGTGAAAGAAACTCGAAGAGCGGCGCAGCGTGGCCTCGTAAAGATGGTTGCGCAAATCTGTAATCGTGCCAAAGCCGGCATAATTCACCAGGTAGTTGCCCAGATAGTCACAAAGCCCCTTTAGAACAGTGGTCACAACCAGGGCAAAGGCCACAACGTTCCACGCGTTATGCAGATGCAGAAAATGCGGAACCAGGCTGCGCAGATCGAAGTGCCAATCTGATTTGGGAACGCCCACGATGATCGGACCTTCCGGCGCGCGCGGGTCCAGCACGCGATCGAAGATTGGCTCCAGCAACAGGATGCGGAATACGTCAAGCGCGCCCACCAGCGCCGACAGCACCACCCCGGGAAGCCATTCGAGCGTATACGGCAGCCCAAAGCGCAACAGGCGCAGGAAGTTCTTCATGCCGGAAGAACCGTCGTGCGTCCCGGCGTGCTCAGGTCATTGCACCGTGGGGGCCCGGAGTTGCGCTCAAAATAGGCGCGAAAGTCCATCCCCGTATTGTATCTGGGCCGACCCGGCGCAACACTCTCGCCCGGCTTGAAGAACTAGCGCAACCGTCTCACCGGAACAGAATCCTCCCGGAGGGAGGGTCGAGAATAGCCCAGGGTGGAGTCCTCGTTCGTCGCGACGAACGAAGGCGAAACCCTGGGAATCCGCGCAACAAGACCCTCGCGCCCCGTAGGGCCGCGGCGAAACACTCCTCAAGACAACCTGCCCGCATTGCTATGATGGCAAAGTGATCCACCTCGCAAATCAAACCGCCCTGCGCACGGTCTTTCTCGACCGCGATGGCATCCTGAACGAAAAAATGCCGGAGCACCGATACGTGACGCGCTGGGAAGAGTTTCGCATCCTGCCCGGCGTGCCTGAATCGGTGCGACAACTGAACGACGCCGGCTTGCGCGTGGTGGTGGTCTCCAACCAGCGTGGCATCGCGAAGGGCCTATATACAGAGGCAGATCTGGAAGCCATCCACGCAAAGTTTCAGCAGTTGCTCGAACGCGAGGGCGCGCACATTGATGCCTCCTTCATCTGCCCGCACGAAGAAAACGAATGTAATTGCCGCAAGCCATTGCCCGGGCTCTTTGAGCAAGCGGTTGCAAGATTTCCTCAGATCACTGCCGCGACCAGCGTGATGATCGGCGACTCGATTGTGGATATTGAATTCGGCCGTCGCCTGGGAATGAAAACAATCTACATCGAGGGTGACGGGGAGCATCGCTCTCCAGGTGCGGGCGAGGCTGCGAAGCTCGCATATCTCCGCTTCGCTTCCCTGCCTGAAGCAGTCAACGCCCTGCTCGCCCCCAACTGATTGACGGGTGCCCCCGGTCTCGATTCTGAGACCGGGGAGAACACGAACCTCAACTGACCTCTTTCAACTCACTAGACCGTGTTTGAGAAACATGCTCTGTAACAGGGCACGACTTTAGTCGTGCCGAAAAGTGCCCGAATAACAAGGGGTTTTAACCCCCGTGCGGGTGCCCCCGGTCTCGATTCTGAGACCGGGGATTGCACGAACCTCAACTGACCTCTTTCAACTCACCAGGGAATCGCCGCGCTCAATACTTCTTCAGCTTCACAATCGCCTTCAAAATCGTCTCCGGCTGCGGCAGAATCGCGTCTTCAAGCATCGGCTGGTAAGCCACAAAGGTGTCCATTGCGCCCACCCTCCGTACTGGCGCGTCCAGATCGTCGAACAGCTCATCGCCGATGCGCGCCGCAATCTCCGCGCCGTAGCCCCAGCTCAGCATGTCCTCGTGCGCCACAATCACACGATTCGTCTTGCGCACCGAAGTGGCAATCGCCTCCCAGTCGTAGGGACTGAGTGTGCGCAAATCGAGAATCTCCACATCGATCCCATGCTTCCGCTCGGCTAGGTGCGCGGCCTGCAGTGTGCGCGGCACCAGCGCGCCGTAAGTGATGACTGTAATGTGCTGACCCGGCTTTACAATTTTCGCCTTGCCAAACGGAATCGCAAACTCCGGTCCCGGATACGCGGCGCGCCCATAGGTTTCGCGATAGAGCCGCTTGTGCTCAAGGAAAAGCACCGGGTCATCGCAGCGGATCGCCGTGCGCAGCAAACCATTGGCGTCGAGCGCATTCGAAGGAAACACCACGCGCAACCCCGGAATGTGCGTAAAGATGCTCTCGCCCGATTGCGAGTGGTAAATAGAACCGCCAGTAAGGTAACCGCCGATGGGCACGCGAATCACCGCGGGCGCGCTCCAGGTTCCATTCGAGCGCCAGCGCAACAACGACAATTCATTGCGGATCTGGTGCATGGCCGGCCAAATGTAATCAAAGAATTGAATTTCCACCACCGGCTTCATCCCCCGCAGCGCGTAGCCCACGGCGCGGCCAACAATGTTGGCTTCAGCCAGTGGCGAGTTGAAAACACGCTCACAGCCAAACTCGGTTTGCAGGCCGGCTGTCAGCTTAAAGACGCCGCCTTTGCCTTTCACTTCGTTCAGCGCTTCCTTGCGGCTGGCGTCGGCCACGTCTTCGCCGTAAATCACGATGCGCTCGTCGCGCCGCATCTCATCTCTTAAACAATGATTGATCAGGTCGGCCATGGTGTGCGCCGCAACCTTCGGCCCACTCTCCTCGGCAGAATAATCGGGCTGCTCCGTGGCAAATGCGGCGCGGGTTGGATCGAGATCCTCAGAGTAGACGTGCGTCGTGATGCTCTCTACAGTCGGCAGCGCCGCATGAAGCGCGCGCTCGGCGGCTTCCGAAGCTTCATGCCCAAGGCCATGCTCCAGTTCGTCCAGTTCAGCAGCCGTCACGATTCCGTCCGCAATCAGGCGCGTGCGCATTCGTGCGATGGGATCGCAAAGCGCATCGGCCTCGCGCTCCGCCGCCGAGCGATAGTTCTTGTCATCGTCAGACAACGAATGCGAATAGAGCCGCACGCAGTGCCCGTGCACCAGCGCCGGACCGCGGCCTGCGCGGCAATGCGCCGCCGCCTGCTCGAAAGCGCGCAAACTCGCCACGGGGTCGTTGCCGTCGATCTCGGCAAAAAAGAAGTTGGGGAAATTCGCAACCAGCCGCGAAATGTTCCCTCCCGGCGTGTTCACCTCAACCGGAACGCTGATGGCGTAGCCGTTGTCCTCCACCATAAAGATTACGGGCAGCTTCTGATTCGACGCCGTGTTCAGCGCCTCCCAGAATTCACCCTGCGAGGTCGAGCCTTCGCCAATCGTGGCCAGCGCCACCTCGTCGCCGTGGAATTCGACGTCGTGAAACTCGCGGTAATCACCGGGATCTTTGATGGCCGCTTCGGGATGGCGGCTGAAGTAGCGCCCGGCCTCCGCACAGCCCACGGCATGAAGCAACTGCGTCGCAGTGGAAGAAGACCCGTTGACGATGTGCAGGGGACGGCTGCTCCAGTGCGTGGGCATCTGGCGCCCTCCACTGGCCGGATCGTCGGCCGAACCCACGGCCTGCAGCATCATGTCGTATGGAGTGACGCCCAGAGCCAGGCAAAGCGCGCGATCGCGATAGTACGGAAAGAACCAGTCGTAACCGGGCTTGAGAGCCAGCGCCGCGCCCACCTGCAAGGCCTCATGTCCTGCGCCCGAAATCTGGAAGTAGATCTTTTGCTGCCGTTTGAGAAGGATTTCGCGATCGTCTACCGCGCGTGAGAGAAACATCAGCCGGTAGATTTCAACCAACCGTTGTGCCGATGGCTCGTCCGAAGCGGGGCACACCCCCTCTCGACGAGCCCTGGAAATAGCCACTTCCATTCCGGTCGACCCCCGAGAACTTTGTTCCAGGTACAGCTCAATCTGATTGTATCAACGCGCCAGACTTTTGTAGCGCCCGTCTCCTGACCGGAAGGGAAATCGCATGAACATTTTCATTGACCGGGCAGGTTCGCGTTTTGAGAATCATTGCTGGCTGGGAGTCTTCGTCCCGGAGGGACGAGTCGAAAATAGCCCAGGCGAAAATAGCCCAGCGTGGAGCGCAGCGGAACCCTGGGATGGCTGTGACGAGAAGATCGCGCGCCCCGTAGGGGCGCGGCGAACCTTCTGCACCGCCGGAATCGATCTTCATGCGATCGCCCTCTCCTGACCGGCTGTAGTGCGGGTCTCCAGACCCGCGCTCGTCCTGCGATGATCGCGAAATCGCGCGGTCAGAGCACTGGAAGCACCCGGCCCCTCAACGAGGGGGAAACATAATCGGCGCGGGCGGCGGCATCGTGGATTGAGGCTCGCCGGCGCCTTCTGTCATCCTTTGCCTCACATTGCGCGCCAATTTCTCAATCTCTGCAACCTTGTGCATTTCGTCGGAGGTGAGCGTCGCCATCTTTTGAGCGCCGACCTCTTCATTCAGTTCCCTGGCGAGTTTCAGCAGCTTGTCGGTGTCGGAAACCATTTGCTTCTGGCGTTCAATATTGAGTGCAAGCATCCGCTTCTGAAACATCGAGGGGTCTGGATCGTCAACGGTCATCGGACTGATATCGGACACGTGGGGACGCATGATTCCCTGGCCCTGGCCTTGCCCTCCTCCGCCGCCGGGCCCCGGCGACTGCGAGCGGCCCGTTAATCCGCACAGCAGCCCCAGCAAAATCGCCAGTCCCAGCCCGGCCCTCAGCCCCGAATTGAGGCGCACGCGCGTCGGACGATTTCCGCGATTCCGAATTCTGCGCCAAATCCCCTGCACAACAAACCTTCCTGACCGCAAACCGCGCGACATGCTTCAACCCTTCGGATTTCCCGTTCTCACCTTGTGGGCTAGCTGCTCAATCTCACCGGCTTTGCGAATCACCGTCACGGAAAGCGTGTCCTTGGTCGTCTTGGCCACTTCCTGCTTCAAATCCGTAGCCATCTTCAGCAGGTCCGCGCATTCGCTTGGTACATCTTCTTTGCCCGTCGCGTCAGCCACATTCCCCGCAGTCGGAGTTGGCTGCTGGGCAGTGACAGGCGCCGGCGCGCTGGCGGATTTCTCAGGAGCCGAAGGGGCAGGAGCCGGCGCGGACTGCGCATGGCCCTGAACGCCGGCATGGAACAGGCCGCCGGCCGCAACCAAAAGCAGGCCGCAACATGCCAGTACGCAAAGTTGCCCGCCGCGGCCCGCAAGCCAGCTCTGGGGCCCTTCTCGACCGGCGCAATGCCCGCTTTCGATTAACCTCGGCATCGGAAAAGAAATGCGCCGGAGCAACTGGGCAACTTTCCGGCGTTTCCTGCGCTCAGTCTAGTCTAGAAGGAGGAGTTTTGGCATGTTTCTTTATCTTGCAAATATAGCTTTCTTTCTGGCAATCCGATGGGACCTGTTCCGCGAGGACCGCTTCCTGGGCAAGGTACTCGACGAATGGATTTCCGATAGCCAGGAGTTCGTCCGCGCCAAGCTGCCCAAGCTGATTGTGATTGCGCTCATCGCCTTTATTTTCAGCCGTTTGCTGGCTCTGCTCACCTCCAACATCACGCGCGTGGCTGAGCATCGCACCGCCGCGCCGGGGCAATTCGCTGAGGTCAAGACCATGGCCGGAGTTATTCGCGCCACCGGTCTGGCAGTCATCACGGTGATTGCGGGCTTCATGGCCCTCGATACCATCGGCTTCAACCTCGCCCCCTTGCTGGCTTCGGCGGGCATCGCGGGCATCGCCATCGGCCTGGCGGCGCAGACCATCGTCAAGGACATGCTCAACGGTTTCCTCATCCTCATTGAGGGGCAGTTCAGCGTCGGCGACACCATCCGTGTAGCCGGTGTCAGCGGTGTGGTCGAGGCCATGACGCTGCGCAGGACCTCGGTGCGCGACGGCGACGGAACCCTCTACGTAATTCCCAACTCGCAAATCACGACAGTGGCCAACCTGAACGCGGGTTACTCCGTAGCCACCGTCAATGTGAGCGTGGACTTCTCGGCCAATCCCGATGCAGTAACAAAGTTGCTTGAGCAGATTGCACAGGACGTGCGCAAAATCCCGGAATTTCGCAACGACTTTCTCAGCGACCCCCAGGTCCTGGGTCTCGACTCGGTGAAGGGCTCCCAGCTCGTCTTTCCCGTCATATTCAAAACCAGGGCGAACCAGCAATACGCTCCCGTGCGCGAATTCCAGCGCCGTGTCCGCCTGGCCCTCGAAGAGAATCACTTGCTCCCCGGCGATCCCAACCGCGTCTTTCAACCACACGTCGATGAGGAAGAAACAGTCAAGCCGCGCCGCCCCGAGGAGACCCCCACGCCAGTACGCGACCCCACCACGCTCAAGCCCGCAGACAGCAACCCCTTCAGCGGAGAGTAACTAGATGCTCTAAAGATGCTCTGCAGTCCGCTCCAGAGGAGCGGTCGAGAATAGCCCAGGGTGCAGTCCGCGCGGCGGACGAAACCCTGGGGAAGCAGCCCCAATCGGACCCCGCCCCGTAGGGCCGGTCGAATCCCACGCACGATTCTCCATGGAGCGAGGCTTGACCGGAATTAATGCCGGCCGGGGTCGAAGAACCTTCCCGTGCCCCATCCATTCGCCCGCTCTCTGGGCGAATGGGTGGGACAGCACGAACGTCAACCCAATTCTCTCAACCCAGCACAGAGAACGGGTGCCCCATGTCCCGATTTTGGGACATGGGATAGCACGAACTCACCAGCGCTGATTCACGAAGCAAAAGAACTACAGCTCCGATTCCATCGCCTTCAGCAGCGCTTCGCCATCCATAATCGGCGGCAAACACGCACGCCCGCGACAAACCATCGCCCAAGCCTCCGCCCCTTCCGGCGGCGGAACCTGCAGCAGAGTTTCCGCCAGCCCCTCCGGAACCTCGCCCACGACGAGTCGCGCCGGCTCGATCCGCAGCACGGTTTTATTCACGGCAAATCGCGCCATCGCCAACGCCTCAAGCCGAGCCGCCTCAGGCCCCGAGCCTAAAATCACTGCCTGCACGGGATCGAGCAAAAGCCGCTCAGCCGCCAGTCCATAGCTTCCGGCATAAAGTCCGAAATGCTCCACGATCCCCGCAAAACAGCCCAGCGTGTTTTCGGCGATCTCGCGATATTTCTTGTTGCCGCCCAGCGACTCCAACCGCAGCAGCGCCGCAACGGCCGTCGGATTGCCCGCCGGCGTGGGCGCATCCTGCAGAGGCTTGCGCCGCGCCGACAATGCACCCAGCGCCATTTCCCCAGGCGCGGTAGCATCGAAGAAGCCCCCGAAAACCGCATCGTAAAAGCGCGCAATCATCGCATCGGCCAGCTTCACGACGCTGCGGTAGTAGCTCATCTCGCCGCTCGCCATCCAGCCGTCTATGCAGGCGTGAATCGTGAACGCGTAATCGTCGAGCGTACCCGGAACCTTTTCGCCAGCCGTCGACTGCTCTGGTCCATCGCCATAAGCAATCACGTGGTCCAGCACAGCCTCGCCATCCCAGGCTTCCTTCAGCAGCCGGTCAAGCGTGAGCAGCGCAAACTCCTTCGCCCCATCCATGCGCAGCACACGTGCAGTTTCCAGATACGCCGTAATCGCCATCGCATTCCAGCCCGTGTAAAGCGTGCGATCGATAAACGGCGTGGGCCGCAGTGCGCGCGCCGCAAGCAACTTCGCGCACGCCGCATCCCGCAGCGCGACCAGAGACTCGAACGCCGCGCCCGTTTCCTTCACCATCTCGCCCAGCGATTGCTTCACATGCAGCACATTCTTTTGGGGATTGTGATGCATCTCGCCCAGCTCGCCAATGTCCCAGTACTTCGCGGCGAATTCCAACTCCGCAGGATCCAGAACGGCGCGAGCTTCTTCGAGCGTCCAGGTAAAGTAGTCGCCATCGTCATCCAGACCCACATCGGCATCCTGCGAAGCATAAAATCCGCCGCGCTCGCGGTCGGTCATCGTCGCATCCAGCCAGCCGACAATCTCTCGCGCCGTCTCCAGGAAATCCTCGCGCACATAGCTCTGGAATCCGTGCACGTAGTTCCGCAAGAGTTCCGTATTGTCGTAGAGCATCTTCTCAAAGTGCGGAACCACCCAGCGTTCGTCCACACTGTAGCGATGAAAACCTCCGGCAAGCTGATCGTAGACGCCGCCGCGCGCCATCTTTTCAAGCGTTGTCGTGAAAGCCTCGCGCGCATGCTCGTTGCCGCGGCTCACGGCAATCTCGAGCAGCAGGTCAAGCGCCGCCGGATGCGGAAATTTAGGCTGCGAGCCAAAGCCTCCATTGCGTGCATCGAACTGTCCGATGATGGACCCTGCAATCTTCTCCACCAAGGCCGCCGAAACACCTGCACGCGCGGAAAAACTCTCGTTCTGCTCAATGGCCGCCATCACGCTCGAAGCGGTTTCCAGAGCCTCGTCGCGGCGCTCGCGCCAAACCTGCGCCATCGCCGTCAACACGCGCCCGATCCCCGGCCGCCCATAGCGATCGTCGCGCGGAATGTACGTGCCGCCAAAATACGGCCGTCCGTCGGGCGTCAGGAATGCAGTCAGCGGCCATCCCCCCTGCCCGCTGATCGCCGACACCGCCGCCTGGTAGCGCGCATCCACGTCCGGTCGCTCGTCGCGATCCACCTTCACCGCAACAAACAACCGATTGATGAGAGCCGCAACCTCGGCATCCTCGTACGACTCACCGTCCATCACGTGGCACCAGTGGCACCACACCGCGCCGATGTCGAGCAAAATCGGCTTGTCCTCGGCCTGCGCGCGCGCAAACGCAGCCTCGCCCCACGCATGCCAGTGAACCGGCTGATGACGCGCCGAGCGCAAATACGCTGATGCTGCGTGCTCAAGCTGATTACCGGAAGATGGGGAAACCGCTTCGTGCATAGTTTGAGAATACAGGCCATGCGCGCCGGAGGCGCAGCGTTTGTTAGCCCCGCGCTTCAGCGTGGGGAAGACGGAATGTAAAGATTGATTCCCAGAGTCCCGTAGGGACGGCGCAAGGACCTCTCTTCTGCGGGAGTCGACCGCCACTGAGGGATGTCTTTCTCCCGGCCGAGCGCGCGTATGCGTCCGCCCCAATGGATGGCCCGCGCGAATCAGTCCTTCGCCAACTCTTTCTCAATCGCCGCTATCAACTCCGGCGCGTCGGGCGCAGTGTCGGGAGCGAACCGCTTCACCACTTCTCCATCGCGGCTCACCACAAATTTCTCAAAGTTCCACAGCAGCTCCGGTTCCGGCAAAGTTTCAATCCCGTAGCCCTTCAGTTTTTCGCGCCAGGTGGGCTGGTTCACCGTAATCGCCACCGGCTGCGCCGCGATCAGCGCCGCATACAGCGGATGCTTCCCCGCGCCGGTCACTTGAACCTTGCCAAACATCGGAAACTTGACGCCGTAATTCAGCGTGCAGAAGCTCTGGATCTCGTCATTCGTCCCCGGCTCTTGGCTCTTGAAGTCGTTAGCGGGAAACCCCGCAACCACCAGCCCCTGCCCGCGCAATCGCTCATAGAGATTTTCCAAACCCTCGTACTGCGGAGTCAGCCCGCATTTCGACGCGACGTTCACGACCAGAAGCACCTTGTCTTTGAACTCGCCGAGAGATGCCGCTTCGCCGGAAATCTTCGAAACTGGAATGTCGTAGATGGATGAACCCAAGTGAACTCTCCTTTCAGTCCATCCTAAACCGGTGCAGCCTTACCGAAAGAAGCCGCCAGGAAGCATGAAAAGGGAAGACCGTGCGGGACCCATCACGATTCCTTTTCCCCGCTTTCTGTTTCCTGTCTTCTCGTTCCCTTGTTCCCTCGTTCCCTTGTTCCCTGCTTTTACTGCACAAGAAGAATCGACGCCCTCCAGAACGCCGCCTTCTGCGTCGAGGGATCGATCACCGTCACCTGGCAGTCGTACGATCCGCGCGGCAAGCTGTCGACGCCAAGATCGAAGCTCAACCCCATCGTCCCCAATCGGCTCGTAGCGCTGGGCGTGACGGACTGCGGCTGCGTCTCATACAGTTTCTTCCCGCCCTGATAGAGACTGACGAACGCAAAAAGCGGCGGCGCACTCGGGGCAGGCGCCTGCGTATTCGGCGCAAGTGCCGGCATAGTTGTCGCAGCTTCCGGCGGCTTGTACGCCTGGAAGAAAACATGGATCTGGTGGCCGGTCGAGAAGACGCGCGTCACGCTGGGGATGAGTTTTCTTCCGTCCTGCACCAGAGGATTCACAGCCTCGTCCTTGGCGCGATCCTTGGCCTTCGCGGCGTCGTAGATCGCATCTTTCAATTCCACCCGCTGGCTGCTCAGCACCACGGCGCTGATGGCGATGCGCTTCAGCTCCTTGTTCAGGTTGGGAATCACGAATGTAGTCTGGAAAGTCCCGATCCTGCCCGTCTCATCGTCGCGCGCCAGAAACTTGATGGAATATTTTCCCGGCAGCAGCGTAAATCCGGTGTCGTATTCAATGGGCCGGTGCACCAGTTCGGCAGCCGTCGCATCCGACAGCTTGATACTCACGTTGTCGCGCACATTCTGCACCGTCGTCCCGCCCACAAGGTCCTTGATCTCGCCCACAAAATCCAGGCGCGTATACTCCGCCCCGCCGCGCTTGGCCAGCGCCAGTTCCCGCCCCGGGATCTTCACGATGATGGGCACAAAATACTCCGCGCGGTTGAGCTGGAAGTAATCGATCTCCATCGCAATCGTGAGTTCGGTGATTGGATCTTCGAGCATCAGCGCGTCTTCAAGCTGGCGCTCGCGATCCACGTCGTTAAACTTGTTGAACTCCTTGTTGGCGTAGTAGCCCTGGCGGTAATCGAGCTTGGCCTCCTGATTGTTCGCAAGTGCAATGCGAATGCGCCGGAATTTGCCGTTGGGCTCGGTGTTCGAGGTGTAGTAGCCGATCAGATAGTAGTCTGAAATCGATTCCTGCGCCTGCACAATGCCGCCCGCGAGATCGTTGTTATCGAGGAACGCCTTACCGCCCGTGTCGCCCGCCAGCGCGTAGAGTGTGTCCTGCGATTTCTGGAAGTTGCTCGTCACCGCCTGAGCCGACGCGCCGGTATACATCGACTGCCCGCCCGGCGAACCCTGGCTGAGCATCGCCCATCGGCGCATTCGCCACCAGCCCGCGCGCGTCAACAGTCCAAATCGTCACGCCCGATTTGATCGCCTCATCGGCCGTGGCATGCATCTGCGCTTGGTTGTCGATGCCGTTCAGCCGCAAGTTGCTGGCAAAGTAGATGAGAGACTTCTTCTCGTTTACCTGGCCAAGCATGTGCGCCGCAGTCTGCAGCGCGGAGAGCTGCCGGTCGGTGTTGAAGACGTTGAACTCGCTGTCATCCTGCCCGAAGGCCGCGCCGGTATCGGCGCTGCTGGCATCGTCCGTGGTGCCTTCCAATCCCTGGCCTTCGCCGACAACCATGGTTCCGAGAATGCTCAGCAACCGATTGCGGTCATCGGTAAAGTCCTGCAGAATGTCCACCGAACCGCCCTGGTAGCGCAAAATCGAAACCAGATCCGCCGTCGTCATCTGCGTGCGGACGAATTTTTCCGCGGCTTCGAGCGCGCGCATCTGGTCGGCGGGCGGCAGCGCCGTCATGTCGAAGTACAAGGCCAGCAGCCGCTTATCCTTGTAGCGCTGGTTGTCCATGGTTTCCGGCGCGATGGCTTCACGCGCCAGTTTGTCATAGATCGTTACGTTCTCAGTGGCAGACGTCATCGCAGGCAATGGCTTGGCGGTTTCTGACAGATTCTGATGCTCGCAGAACTTGATCGTCTGCGCAACTCCGTCTTCCGTAAGCACAAAATCCTTGGCCGTGAGCCCCTGAATAAAGTGGCCCTGCTTGTCCTTCACCTCAACGGCTTCGACCACAAGATTCGACTGCACCTTGATCGTAAAACCCTGCGCCTCGCCCGGAACTTCTGATTCCCCCCCACCTGCTGCGACCGCGCTCCCGCGACAGCCACAAGGAGAAGTACTACCGTAATGAGCCGCCCGATCGTCGTGGCCGCGAAAGGGCACGACTTCAGTCGTGCCACAAACAAGCCCGAAATGCGCGGGGCTTTAGCCCCTGAGGAAAAAATCGCATTCTAGCCAGGCAGCAATATGGCTCATCATTGCCACCTCAGGTGGAACGAAGTTTGCAGGCTGCGCATGCCCCCGGTCGACGTGGGCTTGCCGAACTGCGTGTTATCCAAATTCCAAATCGTGTTCCAACCGGTAAAGGCCGCGTGGTTAAAGGTATTCGTCGACATTCACGCTCACGTCGAGATACCACTTGCCCTTCGGCCGGAAGGTGCGCGCCATCGACGTATCGAAAATAAATTGATTGGGCCCTTCGATCGAATTCCTGCCCGCTGTTCCCCATTGACCGGCAGGCGGCACTCCGAAGGCCGCCAAATTTAAATGCGAGCCGGCGCCTGAACCGGAGCTATAGATCGGCGTCCCGGTGAGTGCCGGACGGCCAATCGTAAAATCTGTCCCAGAAACCGGAAACGGATAGACAGGCGTCTCCGGCGATCCCGTTCCATAGGTCAAATTACCCAGCACCGTCCACTCCTTCAACGCTCTGCCCCGCCATCCACCCAGCAAGGTGCCGCCTTCCAGCCCCTGCCCGCTGGTGTATTGCGCCGTCACGTTCAAGAGTTGCCGCTGATCGAAGCCCGACAGCGACCGCTCGGACCACGGACGTTGCCAGTTCTGCGCAATCGCCGCCGCGGGGGACGGCAGCGACGCCGATTGCGCCGAACCTCCGCCGCTCGCAGTTTGATGGCCCGTGCCGCCAAGATACGCGTCGTCGTCGATCGACTTCGCGTAGGTATACGAAAGCGTGGCCGCAAATCCGCTGCGCAACCTGCGCCGCAACTGCAACTGCCCCGCCTCGCGAATGGAACTGCCGTTCGAAGTTTCGTACACAAACCCCAGCGGGCAGCTTGGACAAGGGTTCACAGTACCCGGATAGCTGTTCGGCAAAATCTCCTGCGGGCCGTGCGTGCCCTTGTTCCCGCTGTAGGTCGCCGTCATCTGCAAGGCAAAGGGCAGATCGCGCTGCACCGACAATTGCCAGGATTGCAGATAGCCAACGCGAAAGTTGGGGTCGATGCCAAACGTGTCCGGAGTCGTATTCGAACAGGCGTTGAGGCCATTCGTCACTGTCGAGGGAAATCCACTGGCCAACGTAAGCTGGCACGCCGCGCTATGGGCAACGCTCAAGCTGGTCGACAGCGGATACTGCTGCGCCATATTGACGACAATGTTCTGATAAACCGACGTGTCTGGATACAACCCGTAGCCCGCCTTGATCACCACAGTCGATGCGGGAATCGGCCGCCAGGTAAGGCCGATCTTCGGCTCAATCATGCGCCGCTCCGGCTCCATCAAGGCCGCAGGATAATGATTGCCAGTCTGAGTTCCCACGCCGGCTACATTTTCCACGCCGTCCACAGTTCCCACGCCACTCCTGGCCGCTACGTATCCCGCCTGCGCGAAGCCGCTTGTTACATCCAGATTCACCAGGTTCCCGTTGAGTTCCGTGATCGGCGCGCTGTAATCCCAGCGCAGCCCCGCGTTGATGGTCAGAATCGGCATCACGCGCCAGTTGTCGCCGATATACGCGTCGTAAACCGGCTCGCGAAAATACTTGTTCGCGTTGCCATAGGCAATGTTGCTTCCGTCGGGAACGCCGATGAGAAAATCCGCCAGCGCCGACCCGCTGGCCGTGGCGACACCGTTAAAAGTGAACGTGCCCCGCGGGTTCTGTTGGAAATCGTCGTTATATTCGCGCTTGTTCAACTCGACGCCCGCCGTGATGTTGTGCTTGCGGTGGTAGATCAGCATCGAAACTGCCACGTCATCGTTGCGATTGCGATTGAAGGAACTGTTGGCATCGCTCAGCCCGGCGGTGCCGTCGCTAAAGCTCAGCGCCGGCGGACCCCAATTGACTGCGTCGTTCTGATCGTTGCCCGTGATGCCGGCATTCAACGAAACGTTGTCGCGATTGGCGAAATAAGGCGTCACCTCCGTGCGATTGCGGCTGAAGCTGAAGTTGGTATACAGAAACACGCGCGGCTTGAGTCGGTGCTGCCACTGCACATTCGTCCTCATGCCCAGATTGCCGGTCTCATCCACAAACCCGAAAAGGTTTACGTTGTCGGAGCGCGTGCTTTGAAAAGCAAACCCTCCGTTGAAACTGTCCTTGCGCCCCAGGCTATGGTCGAATCGTGACTGCAGCGAGTCCTGATGTGTGTCATTGAGCACCGGCGCCTGGTAGTTATACGCCGATGAGCCGGTCACATTCGGAACCAGCGGTTTGTAGAAGTGCGACA
The DNA here is from genome assembly GCA_963732305.1 of uncultured Acidobacteriaceae bacterium. GTDB lineage: Bacteria > Acidobacteriota > Terriglobia > Terriglobales > Acidobacteriaceae > Telmatobacter. The sequence continues at coordinate 97,835 of CAVSYW010000009.1, read as the reverse complement.
ACAGATACGCCGCCTGCGTGCTCACCGGAACCTGGTTGTTGGTATACGCCGTGCTGGTTCCCGGCTGGTAAACCGTCACCGGCTGCCCCAGCGCATTCGTCAGCCCGGCCAGATTGCCCGCCTGCTCGGCCTGCGTAGGCACCAGGCCTTGCAGAATCACGGAATTGCTGTTCCGCGTCCATGCATAAATAAGAGAGAAGTTCGGCCCGCGCGGAAGAATATGCGGAATCTTGATCGGACCATACAGCGCGGCAATGCCTGTGAAATTATTGTAGGAAGGCTTGCTGGCCGACTGGCCGCTCAACGCATACGGTTGCGCGTTCAGCGCCGAGTTGCCCTCGTTCACTTGAAACCCGCCCGTGTACAAGCCCTTGCTGCCCGAACGCGTATTGCCGAACGCAGCATTGGTCGCATACTGCGAAGTCGCCGCGTTGTTCACGCTGCCCTGCACCAGAAATCCATCGGCGCTTTGCTCGTTCTCCTCGGGCGCCTTCGGAATCTCCGTCGGCGCGCCTGCCTGTGCCCCCGCCTGTCCCCCCGCCTGTCCATTGCCCTGTGCGGGCTTCTTCCCCAACGGTTGCTGCGCCAACTGGCTCGGCTGCGCCTGCGCAGCCACAGGCGCCGGAGTCGGCGCTTCCACCGCAGGCTTTGCCGACTGCGCGCTCGCCTCGATCTGATCGGGACTCAGAAGTTTCAGTTCATACGAAGCGACCGGCAGATTGGGCGCAATCGTCACATCCGCGTGAACCGGCGCGAACAATTGCATCTCAATATCGATCGTCCATTTGCCACTGCCCAGATCGTCAAACTCAAACGCCCCGTTGGCATCGGACACGGCAGTCTCGGTCTTCGTCCCCTGCTTAGCCGTAATTGCAGCTCCCGGCAACGGCAGTCCGCCAAAAGTCACCACGCCCCGATAAGTCGAGGCCACAGGCGTCGCGGCGCCAGCGGGTGGCGCAACCCGAGCAGCGGGCGCAGCAGGAGCCGCGGCACTCGCCCCCTGCGGCTCAGGCGCTCCCGCCTGCGCCAAAGCGCAACGCGCCATCAGAAATGCGCCTACCGTCAACACCAAACCAAAACGAAGAAAGGATCCTCTTCGGCGCGGTGCGGCTTCGCTCATCGTCGCTTACACTCCGTTTTGAGGTTCACCGCGCCCTCTGCACTTCATCTTCCGATTCGCCATAAGACGACCCAGGCACAACCACTTGCATGCTTTGCGCGAGGGAAATGTCAACAATAAGACGTTGCGCCCCCTCATTGGGTTCGACTGGTCTTGCACTTTTTCACGCCTGCGCCACGGTTTCTGTCCTCGGATCCCACCGCGCCGCCAGTGCCCGCATTGATTACTGTTCCCTGTTCCCTGTTCCCTGTTCCCTGTTCCTTGTTCCCTCGTTCCCTGCCTTTTTCAATTCGCTCCCGGCTTCTCCACGCTGTCGATCACCATCACCTGGTCCGGCGCCTTCACGGCCTCAATCTTCAAACCAAGCTGCTCGGTAAACGCCGTATACAGATTCGGCGGCGCATCGGCGGCGTCGCTCGCCGCGGGAACATGGAAGCCAATCCCGCCAAACTGCGCAAATTGCGAATCGTCCGGCGTCCACTTCAATCTGAGATCGTACCGGCCCTTGATCCCGGTCTGATCCACCACTGGCCGGTCCGTCACCGCCGACTGAAACCACATGGCGAAATCCGGCATCGTCAGGTTTCTCCCCATCGCGGTCACTCCCTGGCCGCCGGGGTTGGGTCCAAATCCCATGCCCGATGCATCGTCAGGCCGGGCCGTGGTCTGCGTCAACTTCGGCCCGCCGCCTGCCACCGTAATGGCATACACTGCCAGCTCGCGCTGCTCGTTGTGGAACTTCAGCTGGAACCGGTCGGCCAGCAAATTCTGCAGCAGGCTTTGGATCTGCTTCTGATTCGGAGTGCCCGGCACATCGGGCGTGCCTTCCACGTCAAACAGATCCTTGCCCGCCCAATCCGGCGCGCCCACAATCTGCTTGGTGTGCATCCCGTAACCAAGAGCGATCATGTCGTCCAGGTTTGCGCCCCTGAAAATAAAGTGGTGCCCATCGAAACCAATATTCTTGCCGCCTCTGCCCGGCGGCACGGGCTTCACCGTCACCACATCGAATACAGGTTTGGCGTCCGGCGCCATCTGCTTTGGCGCTTCGGGAATCGCCCACGCCGCATCGGGCTCCGTGCGCGCCAAAGTAATCGCCATCGGATTCGGGCTGCCCATGCCAAACTTCGCGTCGATCGTCTTTCCGTCGGCGCTCAGCGTGCCCTGAATGCTCATCATCGGCGTCGTGAACTTCACATCCGTGCCCTGAACCGTCGCGCTGTTGAAGGCAAGTGGAGGACTGCCTTTGTCCGCGCTGTACAGCGAAGCGTGGTATGCGCCGGCTGCGTCCTTCGTCACCTTGATCACAATGCGTACGGCTTTCCCATTAGGTTGGGTAAGCGTCCCCTGCCAGATCCCCGCAAGGTCAGTCGGCAAAGCCGGCGTCGACGGCTGCGCAGTTGCCGCCGGAGCAGCCGCCTGCCCCGAAGGCGTCGCAGTTTGCCCCGAGGGCGCCGCCGCCGGAGCCTGCGCCCTCAAATCCATCACCGCGCTCGCCATCAACAGAGCGCACGTCGCAAACAATGCGATCGTCGCACACAAAATTCTCTCGCCGGCGCCAAGCCCGCGCCAAAACCCCATCGTCCACTTCACCGAAACTCCCCTTCCGCGCCCGCAATTAAAATTACTAACGACGCCAACCGCCGATTTTCCTGAATTTGAGAAGAATACAACAGTAAAACGTCTCTACGTTTCCGTTGATTCCGCAGTTCCAAGAATGTTTGTGACCGGCTCCACTTCTGTAGCGTCGCATCGCTCCTTTGTCCCCACAGTCCCTTAGTCCCTCAGTCCCTTAGTCCCTCAGTCCCACAGTCCCTTAGTCCCTCAGTCCCTCAGTCCCTAGTCCCCAGTCCCTAGTCCCTAGTCCCTAATTCTCCCCCGGCCGCTCCACATGATCGATCACCAGCACCTCCACCGGCCCATTCGCCGCCTCCAACTTCAGCCCGAGCTGATTCTTCAGCGCCTCGCGAAACGTGCCGCCGCTCTCGCTGTTATTCACTTCGCTCGTGTCCTCCGGCGTCCACTGCATCCAGAAGTCGTAACCGCCGGCCAGCCCCGTCTTATCAACCACCGGCCGCGGCAGCGTCGCCATCCCCGTCTGCGCCGGCAGCGACGTCGCCAGCATCGTCAGCGGCACATCGCGCCCGCCAAAGCGATGCGCACCCGGATCACTCGCCGGCAAATGCGCAATCACGCCGCACGGAATCGGAAGCGTCGCGAGGGACTGCGCTCCAGGCTGCGTTCCCGCCGCGCCTTTGCCCGAGTCCTCGGGAAACGCCGTCGCGTTGCAATCGTCGCTCGCCGGGTCCTCCCGAAGTTGCGGCCCCAGCTTCCCCGGCGTCGCCTCCACCAGCGCAAACACGGGCGCCTGCCGCGTCTCCCAGTGCACATGCAGCTTGAAGCGCTCGGCCAGCAGGCTTTGCATCATCAGCCGCATCTGGTCCTTGGTCGCAGGCTGCGCCGTGCGCGCCTCAATATCGTAGCGGTCGCCCTTCACCCAATCGGGCGTATGCAGCTCCAGCCCCTTGTAGTAGTCGAAGCGCAGCGCCAGCTCCTGCGTCCCGCTCAGCTTGTATGCAAAGATGATGTACCGCATCAGCGTCTGGTACTTGGCAGAAAACAGCGTCCCGTTCGGAGCCATCGCATCGTTCTTGCCCAACGTGAAGTACGCATTCCCGTTGTCGAGCGAAAAATTGCTGTAGGACTGGCCTTCCCCCGCGTCTTGTCGCACCGACGCGACATCGAACTCCTGCATGCCGCCCGCGGCTTTCTCCCAATTCGCCTCGTCGACCGCATTCTGTCCCAGCCCAAGAACCACTGGCGCCATCGCCGCCATCAAAACCGCAACAGCCAGCAGAGCCTTCTCGCGCCAGGTGAGACGGAATGCTCCTCGCCCAGTCATGATGCGGGCAACCCGCACCTTCAAATCCGCGCCCGTCACTCCCGCCACGCACTCGACCGGCGATTCCACATAAAACTTGCACACATTCAAAATTCCCGCCGCGTAGGTCTGCGCCGCGCCGCCCGCCTGCACCACCGCCTCATCGCAAGCCCGCTCCCGCTCCTCAATCAACCGCGCCCCAATCCACCACACCGCAGGATGAAACCAGAACAGTGTCTCCACAATCATGTGCAAGGCAAACGTCAAATTGTCCCGCCGCCGCACATGGCACATCTCGTGCGCAACAATAGCGCGCAGCTGCTCCGCCGGCAACCGCTCCAAAATCCCCTGCGGCAACAACAGCACCGGCCGAAAAATTCCAAATACGCCCGGCTCCATCAACGACGCCGACACCAGCATCGGAACTCCCGCCTCAACATCAAAAGAAGCCCTCAAGGCCTTCCGCTCCGGAGGAGCGGCCGAAAATAGCCCAGGGCGGAGTCCGCTCAAGCGGAAGGGAACCCTGGGAATGCAAGCCCATAACCGCCCCCGCCCCGTACGGCCGGACGAATTCCACCCTGGACTTTCAAGTGACGGAACGGCGATTTCAAACGACGGCCCAAACCCGCCAACGACCCCCACGCGCCGCGCCGCCCTCTTCGCCGCATCAACCTTCCGCCATCCGCGCCTGAATCGCCCCGCGACAACCACCACCCCGCACGTCCAAACTGCCATCAACGCCGCCAGCCGCCAATTCACCACCAACGCAAACAAGAAACCGTGACGCGTCACGGCCACCGTCTGCGTCGCGTCAAAGAATTGCGCCCCCGCGAACGGCTGCGCCATCTGCTCCATCGCATCCGCCACCGCCGGCCGCGCGACAACATGAGTGGGCATGAACGACCGCAGCCACTCGCCAGCCGCCATCAACAACGAGAACGGCAGCAAAAACTTGAGCGAAGCCGCCATCCAAACCCAATACCGCACCCGCGCTTGATTCTTCCGGAGCGCAAAGGCAAGCACCCACGCCGCACCCACCACCACCGTCGACTGCCAAAGATGATTCACCACCGCCGAAATGAATTCATTCGCAATCATCCGCCCGCTCCTGTTTCCCTTGTTCCCTTGGTCCCTTGGTCCCTGTTTGTCTACTCCCTACTGGCTACTCCCTATTCCCTGTCTTTGAGCTCGCGCAACAGTTTCTCCGCGTCCCGCACGTCTTCGAGCGTCAACTTCCCCGTCTCCACCAGATGCACCATCACCGGTTGCGTCCGCCCGCCAAACATCGCCAGCAAATCATCGATCATGCGGTGCTGTGCGGAGTCGCGCGAGATGGCCGCCGCGAACAGGTGAAAATTCCCCACCTTTCGCACGCGCTTCACCACGCCCTTGGCTTCCATGCGATACACGGTCGTCTGAATCGTCGTGTAAGCGGGCCTGCGCTTCCCCGGCAGCGCGTCCACAATCTCCCGAATCGACATCTCGCCGCCCGGCGCGACTCCCTTGCCCCACAGCGCCTCCATCACCTGGAACTCGAGTTTGCTCAATCTGGGTGCGCCCACGTCCCCTCCTATCGATGTAGGCATAATTACTACATATGTAGGCGCATGTCAAGAGCCAAGCGGCCTGGACCTCAGAGAAGCAAATTCAAATTACTATCTGTCTCACCCAAAGGGTGCATCCAGAAGGCTGGCAGGTGTAAGCCGACCTGCCGACTCGCCAAATCGCTAACTCGCCCGCAACCGAATCCGCGCTTCCTTTTCAGCCGTAAGCTTAACAATGAACGGAAACGCCTCAAAACCAGGAACGAGATTGAAAGTCTTCTCTCTGAAGCTCGCGTCAAAGCCCGCGGAAGTATCGGTGCTAACAACCAATGCGCCTTTCGCCTTGACGACGCGAACCGTCTGCGCATCGATCTGCTCAACGCGCTCGCCTTCGCGCGCGATCACAGGAACCATCAGTCGCATCGTTTCGCCGCGAGAAGGCAATGCGTTTACCGAAGCAACGATTTCTACACCAGCTTCACCGATGCGATAAACCATGTGATAGCGAATCTCTTCTGAAGGCGAAGCTTTCCGCGAAGCCGTCAACATTTGTCCTCGCGCATCGAACACAATCTCATCAGCCGATTGCTTCGCGGTCACCAACGCCCCAAAGTCGTTGAGGCTCGTCAGCGTCGCGCCATTCACGTATTCGATACGCGGCGTAAGAGCCATGTGCGGACCTTCGCGAAACTGCTGCTGATTGGCAATCTCCACCATCAGGTACTCAGTCATGCTTGCAGTAAGAACCGGTCCAAGCTGCATGTGATAAAGCAGCGACAAAGCTCCACCAGAAACATGTCCTCCACCGAGATTTCCCGCTCCTGGTTGCACATGCTCTGCATATTCCCAGTCGTATTCGGTAACAGTCGCTCGCCACGCACCAACAGCAGCGAGTTTCGTTCCAACCGATGCGAAGCTCTTCAGTCCATAAGCTTCATCGCGCGGCAACTGCGGCCTCTCGGTCTCCGCGGCAAACGTACCTCGATCCAGCACAGCAGCCAAAGCTTTTGCGTGCGTAAACGTGTGATGAATGCAAGGCAGATCTCAGTGAGCGAAGAAGTCAGGTCCGCCATAAAGCAGTCCGTCATGAGTGCAAGCTGCCATCAGCTCAAGGTTGCGTCGCGCCACTTCGCGAAACCTCGGCTCCAACTTCGACATCAGCACAAATCCGGGTTGGCAACCATCGCTGGTTCTGCTTCCCCACCAACTCCACTTGTAGTTGCGCGAGCCAAAGCTGTTGTCCCAGGCTCCGTCAGGCAGCATGAACTCCATGTGAGTTCTCATCGCCGTCACAACCTGCTCCTGCACTGGTTTGTCGTCCGCCAGCAAACTGTAGAGCGCAAGCGACGGCAACGACTCCTCGACGTTGTATCCCATGTCAACAGGACGACAACCTTTTGGCGACAAGCCCTTCAGCGGATGTCCTTCGCCGGCGAGAAATCCATCGGCCGTAAACTGGCCCATGACTTCGTGCGCCAAAGCATGCGCGCGATCGAAGTAGTGCGCTTCGCCCAAAACACGCCCGCAAAGCTGAAAGGCCAGCGACGCTGTCACCGGATAGTTCACATTCCCAGTGTCGATCGTGATGAATCCGTCAAGGAACTTCGCCGCCGCTGCCAGACGATCCTTCCACTTCGCGCGCGTTGCCGCATCGAGCACTTCGCCGTGATGCTCCAACGCCTCAGCCAGCGCGATCGCATGGAAAACGGTGATTCCCTGCCAGGTGCTCAGAGTCACGTCGTTCACCCAACTGCCTTCGGCGCGGCTCACCTGAACTTGCGACCACTCGTGCACGAGCATCGCCGCGCGCACATATTTGGCTTCGCCTGTGCTATGCGCTATGCGCAGCAGCGGATAAACGGCGTCGCCGCAACGCCCGTGGATCATCGCGCAGGAAGGACACAGCAGACCTCCATAAAACGCCGGATCGCGCATCTCCGTCACTTGCCGCGCCAGCAATCCATCGCACCATGTCTTCAGGGTTTCGGCGTAGAGCCGCTTTTCTGTTCCCGGCCGAACTCGCGTCTTGCGATTCCGCATTCGTCGAGGCAAGCATCGGAAATGCAGTTCCGGCGGCAAACGTAGCAGCGCTCACCGCGGACCGCCGCAGCAACTTCCCTGCGCGTAATCGCGCTCGAATATATCGGAGTCTTCATCACGGAGAATACTATCGCGCTCCGCCGCATTGCTCATCGGACTCATTGAGCGCGAATGGCACGACGATTTCTTACCTGAGCTACCAGCTATTCACGGCCAAAATGGAAGGCGCTCCGGTCTTGCCTTCGATCACGCTCACCTTCAAGACGGCCTCAACGATTGCGACTGGCAAATCCACTTCCGACGCGCTCTTTCAGCAGCTCCATGTAGTGAGGACTGGCTACGAATTGCGCAGCGGCTTCGGTGCCATTGCGGCCTTCACCGGCAAGCACCACGACCCAGCCGTCAATGGTTGAGTCGCGGAATCGCGCCACGAACGCGTAATCGTCGGCGCTGGAGTAAGGCTGCGAGGTATCGCGGTTCCAGTGCACTTGCGGCTGCGTCTGGTCCACGATGCTTTCGCCTTCGGAGGGCGTGTAAGGCACGAAATGAAAGCGCAGAGGCTGTACCAGCCGGAGCGTCCAGTCGTTGTTGTAGCCGCCCAGCAGGATGACCGAGTGTTCACGCAGATCCGGCAAAGAAGTGGTGGCCGAAGGCAGCAGTTGCGTTGACGTTCCGGAATGATCCATGGTGCTGCTGATCTGGGAGATCGCCGAGGCGGCCTGAATGGAGACGAAGGGATACTCGATGGTTTTATCCGCCGTGATCACACCCGAGTAATTGTTGGGGGAGAACGTCGAACTGCCCGTGCAAAGAATGACGAAGTGTTGATCGCGAATCACAGGAGCCCAGAAGGCATCGACCGCCGTTTGAGGAGCCGCTCCGCGATACTTCCACACCACTCCGGCGGCAACGGCAGCGAGAAGCACCACTGCCGCAGCGATCCACCAAACGGCCCTCGCGAAGTGAGCGGCGTGTTCGGCCGCCGTGTGCGGCGCGGCGCTCCCGTGGGCCGTTTCATCGGAGGCAACGGCAGCGGCACCCAAGCCCGATTCGTGAGTCTCCGCTCCCGCATGGGGAAAATGGTCGGCTTCATGCTCGTGAACATACGCCGTCCGAAGATCCGGATCGTCGATGGATTCGCCGTGGCCATCGTGCCCATGCAGGAACTCCGCAACGTACGAGCCAGCCGGAAGAGAGATCCGGATGCCCGAACTGCTGCCGTGCTCGGAATAGTAGAGCAGCAGCCGCTTGCGCACCTCGCCCGCTGTGTAGCGCACAACGGTATCGGTATTTGTGTCGTAAGTCGGCGGGCGATCAAAGACTTCCACGCCCAAGGTCCGCTCCTTGAGCAGATCGAGCTTGCCCGCAAGAGTATTCTCCACAATATATTCGAGCAGCGTGGGATAACGCTTGCTGTTGCAAAAATGCGGACTGGCCAGGACCGCTTCTAGCTCACGCAGAATCGCTTCACTGTCTTGCTTGGTCTGCGGGTGCCATGCTTCCCGTGTTGCATGGGCTCGATTCATAATTTTCACGAATCATACTCGACTTTATCGTGGCACGCAAGAACGTTTGGCACAACCGCAATCTGTGCCGTAACAAAAACATTCCATTCAAGTTTTAGCATGTCTTCGCAGTCAAACGGCAAACTTCTTGCCCGTTTCGCCATCGACCATCTTCAACATCACCTTGCAGGCAGATTCTCGACCGCAATCCACCGCCAATTCCGATCTGCTCGTCTAGTTATCATATTTCGTCCCGTTATCATAGATAGAATGGCAATCGCGGCAAGCGCGCCAGCGCTCGACGGCGCTCGAGAAAGCAATCCCATCACCATTGGCGTTCTCGCCCTGCAAGGCGACTACGAAGCCCACGCTCGCGCCTTCGCCAATTCCGGAGCGCGCACCACGCTGGTGCGCAAGCCCGAGGAACTCAAGGACCTCGACGGCCTTGTGCTGCCAGGCGGCGAATCGACCACCATGCTCAAGTTCCTTGAGAAGCAAGGATTCTTCGACGCGCTCGGCGAGTTTGTTGCCACGTCTCCGTGTTTTGCCACGTGCGCCGGTTGCATTCTGGTAGCGCGCGAAGTGCTGCATCCTCAGCAGCGCAGTCTCGGCGCGCTCGACGCCACTGTGGAACGCAACGCTTACGGACGCCAGATCGACTCTGCCATTCTTACGCTGCCGACGAAACTGCCAGGCGATCCGCTGGAGATGGTCTTCATTCGCGCGCCGCGCATCACGCGCGTCGGAAACGATGTCGAAGTTCTTGCGCAGCGCGATAGCTTCCCTGTTCTCGTTCGTCAGGGAGATCTGCTCGTAGCAACCTTCCACCCTGAGATGACTTCCGACACGCGCGTGCAACAACTGTTTCTCGACATCGTGCGCAAGCACAAAAACGCGCAGTGAGAGAAGTGAAGAGAGTCATTCGTGGTTCGTGAATCGTGGTTCGTGGAGCGCGACGAGAACTCCTCCTGAAGACGGAGAAGCGCGATCGGAACAGCCAAACCCACACTCACACTCGCACTCGCACCCACTCTCACTCCGTGTCATCCCGAGCGCAGCGTTCTTCAGCGGAGCCGAGGGACCCGCTTTTGCACTTCGTCGCTTTGTATCTGGGCGCGGCTTCCAGCCGCGCCGCAATCCGCCCACCCCTTTTTCCGAAAAACCAAATACGCGGCGAAGCCGCGCGATCCGCATTCGGACCCGCTTTTCTATTCCCTGTTCCCTGTTCCCTAATCCCAGCCTTTATCCTGTCCGAGCTTCCAGCCAAAATTCCCCGCAATCGAGCCCACGAATCGCTTCCCACAAACCGACCTTAGGTTCGTTATTCGGGGTGGGATGAGTCACTCAACGATGATGCCGCGCTTCAGCAACAGGCAAGATCATAGACATTCCGGGTCGGACACCGAAGCCATAAGAAGGGCTTCATCGGTAGCTTCGCCGGAGTTGCGCGCCTGGGACCGTCGCAGGAATCCGGCAGGATCGGGCGACGGACGGCCGAGCAGAAAGCCCTGCGCCTCATGGATACCGAGTTCCATCACCATGTGCAGTTGCTCTTCTGTCTCGATTCCCTCCACAACGACGCGCATCCGCAGGCTGTCTGCCATGGTCAGGATCGACTGCACAAAGGCACGGGTCTCGGTGCGAACCATGAGGTCGTTGACAAAGGAGCGATCGATCTTCAGGACGTTGAAGGGCAGTTTCGGCAGGTAGCTCAGGCACGAGTAACCCGTGCCGAAGTCATCCACGGCGATGGTGATACCGATGCTCTTCAGGCGCATCATGATCTCCGCTGCCCGCTCGATGCCGATGAGCGTTGCCGACTCGGTGAGTTCGATCTGGAGCAGATGTGGATCGAGCCCGGTGCGGTGCAGGATATCTTCGACCTCGTCGATGAACGTATCACGCGCAAACTGTACGCTTGACACATTGACCGCCACCTGCACGGGATGGTTCGAGAGCACCTGCCACCCCACAGCTTCCCCGCAGGCGCTCTTCATGATGTGTGCTCCCAGCGGGAGGATGAGATTGCTTTCCTCCGCTACCGGAATGAACACGCCAGGGGGAACCGGTCCGAGAATTGGGTGGTTCCAACGAGCCAGCGCTTCGAAGCGTGTTACGCGATTCGTGATCAGGTTGATTTCCGGCTGGTAGTGCGGATGGATCTCACCCTCGATGATGGCGCGACGCAGGTCCGCTTCCAGCGTCAGGCGTTCGCGCGCGGCGTTCCCCAGGCTGTCCCCAAACTGCACCACGCGGTTCTTGCCGTTGCGCTTGGCGGCATACATGGCACAATCCGCCTGCTGCAGTAGAAAGTCGCCTTCGTTGCCGTGTTCTGGGAATATGCTGATCCCGATGCAGGCACCGACCTGAACGGTATGTCCCTCGATTTCAAAGGCATGTTGAGCGATTCCAGCAGTTCCCGCGCAACCTTTTCCGCGTCGTCGGGTCCGGAACCTGATCCAGAACGACGGTGAACCCATCGCCGCCGATGCGAGCCACCGTATCCGACTCGCGTGCGCGCGTCCGCAGACGATGGGCCACTTGCGCCAGCAGCATGTCGCCGACACGGTGCCCCAGATTGTCATTTACCAGCTTAAAGCCTCGAGATCGATGTAGAGCAGCGCCAACTGCCGGCGGTCCCGGCGCGCCCGGGCCAAGCTCTGCGCCAGGCGGTCAAACAGCATGCGCCGATTCGGCAAGCCCGTGAGCTCATCGAACAACGCCATCCTCTCCAGTTTCGCTTCGGCTGCTTTCCTGGCGTGGTCCCTTTCCCGAAGATCGGCGATCATCCGGTTAAAGCCGACCACCAGCGGCGCGATCTCCTCGCCGCCGCCAAGTGTAACCTCAGCGTCGAATCGCTCTTCGTCCGAAACTTTTTGCATGGCCTGCGACAGATCGCCGATGGCCCGCCTTGTCTGCGAAGCCCGCTCCAGAGCCGCCGACTGCGCGCGCACGCGCCGGCGCAGACGCGCCGTCCACACCAGGATGCACACCATCGCCAGGCAGACCAGGCCCAGCAGACCCGCCGTCCTTTGCATCGTCCAGAACGACGGCGGCCTGATTACCGTGAGGTCCCGCGGAGATCGCAGCAGGAGCTGGAAACGGTTGGTATTTTGATCTGTAATCCGATAAAGCTTGGCCGAGTCCACCTGTATGGAGCCAATACCGGTCAGGCGCAGCTCGCTGCCTTCGCCGAGCTGCCAGGGACGCGGCGCCCATATCGGACGTGTCGAGCTGAGCCGTAAAGGTGCGTGTGCCCGCCTGCAGTACCAGACTTTCCCGCCCCGGCTCCTCCAGAGCCGTCACCAGCTTTCCCCGCAAAGTGACCAGCATCGAGTCTGCATGTCCATCACTCATGGATTCAGCCGTTTCCTCTTTAGCCCGCACGAAGGAAACGCGGCCGGTGGGGAACAATACCGCGTCCGTCAGCGCCGGTGAATAGCGGCCAACCAGCGTCGGATAACCGATGGCGTCGATCACGTCGCCCACCTGCAAGGACTGCGAGTTGCCATGCACCTCTACGCCCCCACTCGCGTCCTGCAGGTACAGGAGACCCGGTTCCACCAGCGTGACGGTGCCTTCCACTTTCACACGGTGCCCGTACCGGCTCTGCGTAGAGTAAGTCATCACCGAGGCCACAGGAGTAACCCCCATCTTCGCCACACTCGTCGCGGGCTCGATGACTTCGATATCGGAGAATTTGCCGATCCTCAGTACATACCCTATCGCCTGCCGCCGCGAGTTGAAGATGGTGCCGAAGACGCCGCGGCTCCGCACCCGCGCGTCCTCGAACTGTTCCACCCGGCCGCCATCCAGGAACTCCGGGGTCGAGGCCACATGAACTTGCCCCATCTCGGTGAAGAGTTCAAAGCTCACGATCGGATGGTTCGGGTCGTCGCTGTGGTGAATGGTATGGACTACGCCTTCCATGGCCACGTAGTGGCCATCCAGTTTGCCGGTTGCCGCCCCTTCCGCGTTGACGGGAATCGGGGCGGGCAGGGGTGCCAATCCGGCAACGATGAATTTTGGGGCCACGACCACCGGCGCGAAGCCACCAGGATGCGTAATACCTGTGACCCGGATGTGCGTGCCGGCATGGAACTCGGGATGATCCCCGGAGTACTTCAGGAAGATGCCGCCCGTGCCGTCATCCATCCGGAGCTGGCGCCATATCGAATCGTTCGAGATGATCACGCCATCCAGATGCGCGGGCCACGCCTGCGCGGCCTGCGCCGGCTCGAGACGGCGTACCGCGTCAACCGTCGAGAGCACCGGGAGATCGAGATGCTGCTCGCCCGCGATCGCAACCTCCGCTGGCGGAATCTGCTTAGCCGTGGCGTGGAGTAGGTCGTAGCTCAGGACGTCCAGACGCGTGAAGCCTTCGGCTTCCACCGAGGAGCCTACAGCAAACTGCTTAGGCTGCGCGAGATGGCATGCGATACTGCCCCACTGATCTTCGATGAGGATCGAATCCCGCGACGCCTTGGTCACCACGCCTCGGATGCGCACCTTATGCCCGTTCCATTGCCCGGATTTGAGCCAGAGCGAGCGCATGGAGTAGAGCGGAGCGCCGGCCGGCGCCGGCTCGATCACCCGCAGATCGTCCGCGGAGTTGACCCACAGTTGCTCGTTCAGAATCGAGCCCTGCCGGCTGAGCGCCTCCTCCGGTATGCCCTCCATGCTCACTAGAGCATTCACCAGTTTGGACGGATCGCCGGGCTTTCCCAGGTGAACCAAAAAGTCCCAGTCACCGAAATAGAGCTCCGGTCTACCCGCCGCGTCCCGGTCGAAACCGCGCACCACGGCGATCGCCTGCACCCGGATTCCGTTCCTCTCCGGCGAGGGAAAATCCGGGAGCGTCAGCGTGGCGGGCTGCGGCAGCCGCAAGCGCGCCGCTGTAGTGCTGACACTGATCTTTTCCAGCGCCAAGCTCGCGGGCCCCTGCATGGGGTCGTAGCGCGCCGTCTTGACGGCCCGGATCCGAACCGTGTTGCCAACAACTACTCCGGCCCGCGCCGGGTTCATCGGGATGGGCACCGCACCGCTCTCATCCTCGATCCAGAATCGGTTCCCAGGTCCATCGGTGTATGTAACCACCCCAATCAGCCGCACCGCTGAGCCAACCGGCAAGTCCTGCAGTTCCCGAATCTTGGTGCGGTTCGCATAGAGTGAGAAGTACAGCAGTCCGCCGATGGTGATACCGGCGACTAGAAGAGACACCCAGAAGGCGGCTCGCCCGAAACCTGCTGTTTTGCTGCGTTTCACTTCAATCTATATCGGTAAATCGATCCGGATACTTCAACGAGATCCGGAGACCTCCCGGTAAGGAAGGTATTTCCAGCGCAGGGATCTTGTCTGGAGAAGTCTGGACAAAATGCCTATAGGCTCCGCGGGTTTAAGGAGTCGTGGCTTAACGTCAATATGAAGCTCATGCAGTGAAAAATGGATTGGTACTGGGAAACGCCGATACCGGCACCGACCTCCCGCCCGACCCGCATCCAAAAAGATTCGTCAAGCGCCTCATATCCCAAAAGGAGCCGAGACCTCGACCTAACTCCTTCCTTTTCTGATCACTGACCACTGATCACTGACCCCTGTTTCTATTGCATATAATTACCGGCCTCCGGCGCATACTGTTCCCATCAGCACAAAACCAGGCCTAAGGCCCGCGGGACTTTGTCTTTCTAGTCCCTGGTCCCGAGTCCCTGCCGGGGTCCCCGGCGGGCGATTCGCGCCCGCTGGGGTGGCTTGGTCCCTGCTCTTCACACACGGGAGAAAGCACATATGGAAGTCATACCGCAAATCGTTGAGTCCGTCGAAACACCCGGCCCCGCCCTCGCGAACCCCGCCATCGCCCACTGCGTAAAGGAATGGGAAATGGCCTATCGCGCCGAGTTCGAAAAAAGCGGTTCGCAAGACAATGCTGCCCTCAAAGCCGGCAAGGCCTACCGCGTCGTTCTGCCCCCGCTCAGCAGCCGCGAGAACTGCCGCGACTTCATTGCCTGTATCGCCCACGGCTTGTTGCTGGGAGCCGTCCCCGAGAACAACGCGGGCAAGCTCCTCTACGCCGCGCAGGTCGCCCTCGCCGTTTGCGTCGCTGAGGAAAGATCGCGCGAACTTACCGGCTACGCCGTTTACGCCGCTCTCACCGAATCTCAAGCCGAGCACGTCCAGAAATTCCTGCCCCGCCGGAGCAAAGCCTGATGAAAAACATCACCGTTGCCGTCCCCGAATCCGCCTACATCAAGGCGCGCGTCTGGGCCGCCGAGCACCAGACCTCCCTCTCCGCCGTCGTCGCCTATCTCCTGCGCACTCTGCCCGAAACCAAACGCGCCGCCGATCGATTCCCCCGCCTAAGCGAAAAACCAGAATCCCCTATTGACTAACTGTGAACTCCCCCACCCCTCCCCCCTCCCCTCCAGGCAGGAGCCGGGAGCTGGAAGTTAGAAGCTAGAGGCTGGAAGTTAGAAGCTAGAGGCTGGAAGTTAGAAGCTAGAGGCTGGAAGCCGCTCCTGAAAAGCCGACTGTGAAACTGTGAAGCCGATATTTATAAATAGAATGAATCACTTACACGAAATAATCCCACAGATTCACAGTTTCTGTGATTCTGTGACTGCGTTTCTGTGAGCCTCTGCCCCAAAACGCGAAGCGTAGCGCAAGCTGCTGGACTTCAGTCGTAAAAAATGGTGAGTCTAATTGTCGCGGCCGAAGTCGCTGGCGCTTGGCGCATCTTCGTCGTGCTGCGCGTTCTCTGCGCTCAGGGAAGCGAGGCGATCGTTCAGCGTTGCTGCAATGCTTTCCGCGATGCGGTTTGCGACGTTGCTGGCAATTTGGGTTTCCAGGGGATCGTTCGAGGTGCGAACGTTGTCGTAGTAGTGAAACGCTGGACCGAAGTCATAAGGCTGATCGCTCATTCCGCGCCTTTCAGGGAGATCCAGTAGTAACGTCGCCAACAGAACTTGCAGCGAACGGGACGCAGAAAGAACAAGGCAAGCAGTCCATCGTAAGGACGCATTTCCGCGGGTTTGAATTGGACGGATTTGCAGCTGGGGCATTTGCGGCGGATTAACGCTCGCGGCAGCCAGCGCGGCCAGATTGCGGCTTCAGCGGACATGGAGGTTTCCTTTCAGCGGAAGATTGCCGCGCGTCGATCGCCGGTTCCGGTTGCGTGCCTGAAAGATGCTCGTCTGGAGCAAAGCCTGGAATGCCGAAGGCGAGAAGGAAGAAACGGGATGCTAGGTCAAGCATACTCCTGCTGGAGTGTGAATGAAACGAGTGTGAGTGTGAAGTGCGAGTGCGTGCGTGTGAAGCGCGCGCTTAGTTGTGCGGGGCGCAGTTTTCTGTTCCCTGATCCCTGTTCCCTGTTGCCTGCTTTTATCCTTGCAGCCAGTCCTTGACCTTTTGCACCATGACGTCTCGGCCAACGTCGCTGATCGCGTTGGTGAGCGGAATTCCTTTCGGGCAAGCCTGAACGCAGTTCTGCGCATAGCCGCATTCCTGAATTCCGCCATCGCCGGCGAGCGCGCGCAGGCGCTCTTCCTTGAAGACCTTTCCTGTTGGATGGTTGTTGAAGAGCTTGACCTGGGCGATGGTGGCTGCGCCGACGAATCCGGTGGCGACGTTGAACTGCGGGCAGACTTCCATGCAGCAGGTGCAGGAGATGCAATTCGAGAGCGGGTAATTGACTTCCTGCTGCTGCGGGTAGACGCGCGGGCCGGAGCCGAGATCGTAGGTGCCGTCGATGGGAACCCAAGCCTTGACGAGCTTGAGATTTTCAAAGAGGACGGAGCGGTCGACCTGGAGATCGCGGACGAGGGGGAACTTGGAGAGCGGTTCGAGCTTGATGGGTTGCTCGAGATTGTCGACGAGCGCGGAGCAGGCCATGCGCGCTTTGCCGTTGATCAACATCGCGCACGACCCGCAGATCTCCTCGAGGCAGTTGGAGTCGTAAGAGATCGGCGTTGTCGCGCGTCCGTCGTCCGTGACGGGGTTGGCGGCGATTTCCATCATGGAGGAGATGACGTTCATGCCGGGACGCCAAGGAAGTTCGAAGCGGTCCCATGTGGGCGGCGCGTCGGGGCTGGCCTGGCGGCGGATTTCGAAGATGACGGTTTTAGTGGACATAGTGTTTTTCGTGGTGCGTGTTTCGGGTTTCGTGTTTCGAAATCGTGCCTTCCCGAAAAATGATTGCCTGGTCTGACTTCCCAAAAGCAACCGCAGCTCCTTCGACTTCGCTCAGGATGACATTGGCATAAATGCCAATGTCATTTCGCCGCGTCGTAACGGCGCGGGCGGGGCTTGATGAACTGCGTGTCGACTTCTTCGAACGCGAAGCTCGGGCCCTCGACCGTGCCGGTGAACATCGCTCGGGTCGTCTTGAGGAACTTTTCGTCGTTGCGATCGGGAAAGTCGGGTTTGTAGTGCGCGCCGCGGGACTCGTCGCGGAGGATTGCGCCGAGGACGATGGTGCGCGAGAGCTGGAGCATGTTGTAAAGCTGGCGGGCGAAGGCGAAGCTGGTGTTGGCCCACTGGCTCTTGTCGCTGAGGTTGATGCGCTGGTAGCGGTCGAGCAGCTCGACGATCTTCTCATCGGTCTGCTTGAGGCCGCTGTTGTAGCGGATGACGGTGGCGTGCTCGGTCATGGTGCTACCGAGTTCGCGCCAGAGCTTGAAGGGATTTTCGCCGCCTTCATTGTGGATGAGTTTCTTGTTGATTTCGGATTGGCGTAGGAGCTCGGCTGCTGCGCCTCCGTCGCTTTCGGGGGCGGGCAGGCTTTTGGCGTATTTGATGGCGTTGGGGCCGGCGATGAATCCGCCGTAGATGCAACTGACGAGCGAGTTTGCGCCGAGGCGATTGGCGCCGTGGTACTGATACTCACACTCGCCGGCAGCAAAGATGCCGGGGACGTTGGTCATCTGATTGAAGTCGACCCAGAGACCGCCCATGGTGTAGTGCATGCCGGGAAAGATCTTCATGGGCTCCAGGCAGGGGTCGACGCCGACGAATTTTTCGTAGATTTCAAGAATGCCGCCGAGCTTGTGGTGGAGCGTGGCGCGATCAATGTGCGTGAGGTCGAGGTAGACCATGGGCTGGCCGTCGATGCCGAGGCCTAGCTCGTAGACGACTTTGTGAATGGCGCGTGTGGCGATGTCGCGCGGGACGAGGTTGCCGTACTTGGGATACCACTCCTCGAGGAAGTAGAAGCGCTCGGATTCGGGGATGGACTTGGCGGGGCGCTTGTCGCCGGGCGTGCGCGAAACCCAGACGCGGCCGCCTTCGCCGCGCGCCGACTCGGACATGAGGCGCAGCTTGTCTTCGCCGGGAATGCAGGTGGGATGGACTTGAATGAATTCGCCGTTGGCGTATGCCACGCCCTGCTGGAAGACGGCCGACTGCGCGGAGCCGGTGCAGACCACGGAGTTGGTGCTCTTTCCAAAAATTGCCCCGTTGCCGCCGGTGGCGAGAATGATGGCGTCGGCTGCGAAGGCTTTGAGCTCCATGGTACGGAGGTTCATGGCGACGATGCCGCGGGCTACGCCTTTGCCGTCGATGATGGCGGAGAGAAACTCCCAGCCTTCGAACTTGTGGACTTTGCCTTCGGACTCGTAGCGGCGGACTTGCTCGTCGAGCGCGTAGAGCAGTTGCTGGCCGGTGGTTGCGCCGGCAAACGCGGTGCGCTGATAGAGCGTGCCGCCGAAGCGGCGGAAGTCGAGCAGGCCTTCAGGGGTGCGGTTGAAGGGGACGCCCATGCGGTCGAGCAGGTCGATGATGGCGGGCGCGGCTTCGCACATGGCTTTGACGGGCGTTTGATTGGCGAGGAAATCGCCGCCGTAGATGGTGTCGTCAAAATGCTGCGCGGTGGAGTCGCCTTCGCCCTTGAGATCTTTAGCGGCGTTGATGCCGCCCTGCGCGCAGACCGAGTGCGAGCGCTTGACGGGGACGATGGAAAAGAGATCGACCGTGCCGCCGGCTTCGGCGATTTTGATCACTGCCGCAAGTCCGGCGAGGCCTCCGCCCACCACGATGATTTTCGGTGCTGCCATTGGTCGTTCCTCTTCAGGTTCCAGGTGTCAGGTTTCAGGGTTCAGCGTTCAACCAAAAGCAACAGCTAGAGATGCGGGACCGGTGCGTTGGCGTACCAGGGGCCGATGAACGCCCAGATGCTGGCGATTCCCGCGCCGGCGAGCAGGATGCCAAAGGCGAGACAGACCCAGGCGAAACGGCGGCGCGCGGTTTCTCCGGAGATGATGCCCCACTTGGCTGCAAAGAGCCAGATGCCGTAGGCGAAGTGCCAGCAGACGGCGATCATGGCGATAGCGTAGACGGCGGCGATCCAGGGATTCGAAAGCTCGACCTGCACCTTGTGGAATGCGTAGTACGGATTCTCCGGAAGGCTGACGCCCATGAAGCGCTGCGTTGCCACGTGATAGGCGATGTAGGCGAACGCGATGAGGCCGGTGTAGCGCTGGGCCAGGTACATCCAGTTCCCTGCCCACGGGTAGTAAACGATGTTCGACTTGCCGCGCAGCCAGATGTAGACGCCGTAGATGGCGTGATAGAGGATGGGCAGAAAGATGAAGACCCACTCGAGGACGCGAACGAGCGGAAGGCTGTTGAGGAATTTGACTTGAATGCCGTAGGCGAGGGGGCCTTTGAGGGCTTCGAAGTTCGAGAGCAGGTGTTCGAGGAGGAATGCCCCGATGGGGACGATGCCGAGCAGGGAGTGCAACTTGCGCCAGATGAAGCTGTTTCCCTCACCCGCTCGCAAAGGCTCGACGCCGCGGCGAAGGCTATGCGCGCGAGGGGGCGCGGCGGAGGATTCGACGGTTGCCATGAAAGGTTGGCTCCTAAAGGTGCAGGGCGAAGCTGTCTTAGATTGAAGGAGGCTAAGGACTTTGCGCGGTGTTCTGTATCACTTTCATTATTCGAGGCGAGAGTAGGGGGCGTCAAGGTGACGGAAGCGTATCCTATTCCTCTATGAAAGTAAGACCGAGATTTTGGAGATGGGTTTCTGTATTTGCCGCTCTCGGACTGATTGTTCCCGCAGGATTAGTTCTGTGGTGGCACGTCTCCCCTTACGGCGCTGGATGGGAAGTGGCGCTTTGGCCGAGTTCGCTCATGTTCATTGCATTGGACGCAGGTCCAACGCCTGAACCGGTATCAACGGTTGCCCTTGTCTACGCTCTCGCATTCGTTGAGAATTGCGTACTTTATTCTGCCGTTGGCATATTTCTTTGGTCAATTGCTTATTTCGTGTTGCGGCGGCGCCAAAAGCACGGCAAATCCTCCCAATTGGCAGAATAGTTTGTTACTTCAGCTTTGGCAGCAGTGCGACAAGGGCGCGGCCGCGATGGCTGAGGCTGAGCTTGGTTTCGAGATCGATTTCGGCCATGGTTTTGTCGAGCTCAGGAAGATAAAACAGCGGATCGTAGCCGAAGCCGCCGGTGCCGCGCGGGGCTTCGAGAATCATCCCTTCGACTGAGCCGTCGGCGATTTGAACAACTTCGCCATCGCGCGCGGCCACGAGGGTGCAATGGTAGCGGGCGGTGCGTAGCGACGGTGGAATCTCGGCGAGTTTTTGCAGCAGCAGCATGTTGTTCCAGACATCGGTGTTGTCGTTGGCGTCAGGCGAGTCGATGAGGCCCGAATCGGCGGCATAGCGCGCCGAGCGTACACCGGGAGCGCCGCCGAGCGCATCGACTTCGAGACCAGAATCGTCAGCGAGGACGAGCTCGCCCGTGGCAAATCGCGAATAGTAGACGGCCTTGGTGGCGGCATTGGCGAGGAAGGTGTCGCCGTCCTCCTCCGGTGCTGGGATTTCGGCGATTCCGGGGAGCGGATCGAGAATGATGGAGTAGGCCCGGGCGGCGGTGCGGAAGTCGCGGAGTTTGCCTGCGCTAGTGGTGGCGGCGTAGAGGCGGAGGGCCATTCTGAGAGTGTAAAGGCGGGGAGGGGACTACGGAACTACGGAGCGGTCGCGAGCGACATCGCGTCCCATAATTGACAAGGCGCGTGGGCGTTGCATAAGGTTGATCCGCCTGAAAACTTTTCAATGGAGGAAGCGGTGCGATCGCCGATTGGCCAATGAAACCTGCTCCTCGAAGTTTCTCCTTTGGAATCGAGTCACATTATGTGTAACACGAGACAAATGATGCGAAGCAGTTCGATGCACGCGTGGATGTGGGCGCTGGTTTTGAGCGCGGCGGCAAGTTTGGCCGCTCAACAGCTCGCCGTGGTTGCGACAGGCCCCGCTGCGCTTGAAGTCGACAACCTGAAGACGCCGCTCGGCATCGACGATCCAGCGCCGAAGTTCTCGTGGCAGTTGCACGATGACGGAAGCGGAGCGAAGCAGTCCGCGTACGAGTTGCAGGTGGCAACGAGTGCGGGATTGCTGCAGGCAGACAAGCCCAATGTGTGGGACTCGGGACGGGTCGCGTCGAGCCAATCCCTCAATATTCGGTATGCCGGGCCCGCCTTGCAATCCTCATCAAGATACTACTGGCGCGTTGCGCTATGGGACGCTGCAGGCAAGCCATATCCCGGAACCATGCCGAGCTGGTTTGAAACTGGATTGATGAGCCAGGATGCTTGGAAGGCGCAGTGGATCGGCTACGAGACGCGGGAAGAGACAATGGTGCGTCGTGCTTTCGCGGATTGGATTGCTAATCCGGACGCCAAGTCGCCGGAACTGGCGGGGAAAAGCGAACAGCGGTTTGCCTATCGGTGGACGGTGCCGCTCGATCATCCGGTGAAGTTTGCGGCGCTCTATGCGACCGGGCAGGATACGGTTTCGGCGTGGGTAAACGGCGCGCAGGTATTGAGCGAAGATGCACTTCCACCGTACAAGCAGATGCCGTGGAAGAAGTTTGTGCGCGCCGAGGTGGCATCGCATCTGACAGCAGGCCCGAACACGCTGGCGATTGAAGTGCTGCACTACATCGTGAATCCCAATGGGATGGCGACCGACGACGCGCCCCCGATGATTGCGACTTTGGTTGTGCAATATGACGACGGAACCTGGATGACCTATTCGAGCAACATGGCGTGGAAGACGTCGATCGCTCCCAGCGATGGTTGGCACGAGAAGGATTTTGACGATTCAGCTTGGAAGGCGGCAATAAACTGGCAGCCGCTGAGCCCGCGGCGCTCGGAATCGATGGGACATCCGTGGGTCCCGGATTCGGTGAAAGCGTTGCGGCACGATTTCAATGTGAGTTCCCCGGTGAAATCGGCGCGGCTGTACGCGACGGCGCTCGGCGCCTACGAAATGTTCCTGAACGGGAAGCGCGTGGGCGACCAGGTTTTGGCGCCGGGCTGGACGGACTATCGCGAACGGGTTGTGTATCAGACCTACGACGTGACGGACTTGATTGCGCAAGGAGTGAACGCAGTCGGAGCGCTGCTCGCTCCCGGGTGGTACGAAACGCCGCTCGAATGGTTCCAGCAGCCGAACAATTACGGCGTGACGCCGCCGGCACTGCGGGCACAACTGCGCATCGAGCACACCGATGGCAGTGTGGAGTGGATTGCCACCGATGCGAGCTGGCAGGCTGGACCGTCTTCGATTCTCCACGCGGAGATCTATGACGGCGAAAGCCAGGACATGCGCGTATGGCAGAAGGAGTCGGCACTCGAGTCGCTCGGCCAGTCAGCTCTCCTGTCTTCTGCGCAGATCATTCATCCTGCGCCGGTAGAGATTATCGCGCAAGACTTTCCGCCGATTCGCACGGAGGAGACTCTCGAAGCGAAAACGATCACACAACCGAAGCCGGGCGTTTATGTCTACGACTTCGGGCAGAATTTCTCGGGTGTGGAGAGCGTGAGCACAAAAGGTACTGCGGGGATTGACGTGCGATTGCGATTTGCCGAGGTCTTAAATCCGGACGGAACAATCTACACCGATAATTTGCGAACCGCCAAGGCGACCGACAACTTTGTGCTCAGCGGCAGTCTATCCTGGGAGCGCCTCATACCGCAGTTCACGTTTCATGGATTTCGCTATGCAGAGCTGACCGGCCTGCCAACAGCGCCCGACAAGGGCACGGTAGCAGGCTACGTCTTTCACACGGACGCGCCGTGGACGGCAAAGCTCGAAACCGGCAGCGCGATGATCAACCAGTTGTGGAGTAATATTCTTTGGGGACAGCGGTCGAATTTTGTGGGCGTGCCTACGGATTGCCCGCAGCGCGATGAGCGGCTGGGCTGGATGGGCGATGCGCAGGTGTTCTGGCGCACGGCCAGCTACAACATGGACCTGGCGGCGTTCAGCCGCAAATTTGCCGCGGATATGCGCGGCACGCAGGCGGGGCAGCCGTACTATGGGATTTTCTCGCCGGGCACGGTGACACCGTTTGCGGGGTCTGCGGCGGCGTGGAGCGACGCCGGCGTGATTGTTCCGTGGACGAGCTGGCTGCAGACCCGGGATACCAGCATTGTTGAGCAGAATTGGGCGGCGATGACGAAGTATCTCGACGCGATCGCGGCGGCGAATCCCGATTTTCTTTGGGAGCACGAATACGGGTCGACGTTCGGTGACTGGCTTTCGCCCGAGGGCAAGACCGACGAGAGGCTGCTGGCCACTGCCTACTGGGCATGGGACGTGCAATTGATGGAGCAGATGGCGCGGGCGACGGGACGACAGGCAGAAGCGGAGAGATACGCGGCTTTGTTTGAGAAGATTCGCGCGGCATTTCAGAAGCAGTTTGTGCGCGGCGACGGATTTGTGGCCGGGGCGGATAACTCGCCGTCGCAGTTCGGCGTGATCAACAATCCCAATGCAAAGAGCGTGGGCGGGGACACGCAGACCGGCTACGTGCTGGCGCTGCACATGAATCTTCTGCCGGAGGCATTGCGCGCGGCGGCGGCGAAACGGCTGGTGGACAAAATTCACGCCAACCACGACATGCTGGCTACGGGATTTCTGGGCACGCCTTATTTGCTGGAGGAGTTGACGAAGGCCGGCTACGCGAAGCTCGCTTACACATTGCTGCTCAACACGAACTACCCCTCGTGGGGCTACATGGTGACGCACGGCGCGACGACGATGTGGGAGCGGTGGAACGGCGACCAGATGATGAACGACCCGGCGATGAACTCGTTCAACCACTATGCGTATGGCGCGGTGGCGGATTGGATGTATCGGTATGCGGCAGGAGTGGATACGATGCCGTCCGATCCGGGGTTTCACACGGTGGTGCTGCATCCAGTGTTCGACGAGCGGCTGGGGCATATCGCGTTCGACTACGACTCCGTGTTCGGGACGATTCATTCGGACTGGACGGTGACGGGTGCGATGGCGGCGTGGCATGTGACGATTCCCGCGAATACGACGGGATGGCTGCCGTTGAGCGCGATGGAAGAGTTGAAGTACAGAGTGGAAGGTGCAGCGCCTGCAGCAACGCGCGACGGGCAAAGGGGATGGGTTTTGTTGCCGGGCAATCATGCGTTCAAAGTCGCGCTTCCGCAATAAGTGCGGTTTCGTTCGCTATACAAAGGACACACGCAACCGATAGGCTTTGAGATTGTTTGCGCATTTGGTGCGGGCGTGGACGCCCGCACGACAGCCGGCCTGGAGGCCGGCGTTACAACAAGAATGGAGAAAGAATGCCGATAGCGATTCTGGCGGGGATTGGGTGGCACACGGTGGGAGCGGCATGCGCCGCTTCGTTTTATGCGCCCATCGAGAAGGTGAAGAACTGGTCGTGGGAGACGACCTGGGCGCTGATGGGCCTGTTTTCGTGGATCTTGCTGCCGCTGACGATGAGCTACATTCTGCTGCCGCATTTCTGCGCATTCTACGCAGCGCAGCCCACCAAGCTCTTGTTGACGGTGGCGCTCTTCGGCGCGATGTGGGGCGTGGGCAATGTGAGTTACGGGCTGACCATGCGGTACCTCGGCATGTCGCTGGGGATCGGCGTGGCAATTGGCGTGACCCTGGTGGTGGGAACGCTGGTGCCGCCGGCGCTGCATGGGCAGTTCATCGCCAAGTTCAGCAGCCGCGGCGGGTTGTGGAGCATGGCCGGTATCGTGGTGGCGCTGATTGGCGTGGCGATTGTCTCCTATGCCGGGCATCAGAAGGAAGAGCAACTGGGCGCCGAAGTGAAAGAGTTCAACGTAGGGCTGGGGCTGGCGCTAGCTGTACTGTGCGGGATTTTTTCGGCAGGATTTTCGTTTGGACTCGATGCGGCGACTCCGCTGCGTGATGCAGCGCTGCAATTGGGAGTTAGCCCGCTCTACGCGCGGCTGCCGACTTACGTGTTGATCATGGGCGGCGGCGCCATCGTGAACATGTCGTACTGCTTCGTGCGCCTGGCGTTCAAGAAAGGCATCTCGCTGCGCGCCGATCTGGCGCAGCCCAGAGCCACGTTGATACGGAACGCGTGTCTGGCGGCGGCGGGCGGCGTGATGTGGTATCTGCAGTTCTTCTTCTATTCGTGGGGCGAAGCCAACATTCCGGCGCGGCTGGATTTTGTGAACTGGATGCTGCATATGAGTATTTACGTACTGTGCGGCGGCCTGGTGGGATTGGCGCTGGGCGAGTGGGCCGGGGTGGGCAAGCGGCCGATCCGGCTACTGTGGGCCGGGATTCTTGTGATCATTGTGGCAGCGAATCTTGTGGGGTTGGGGATGGCGTCGTAAGGGCAGGGACTCGGGACTAGGGACTAAGGGACTTGGGGGCTGCGTGAACCAGATCGGACGGTCGAGGGGAGAGGGAGTTCCCTTTCGAAGCCCTGCGCGATGAGGTCGGCGCGGAGTTGCTCGACAGTGGTGAAAAGCAGCGCCTTCATGCGTAACGCTACGGCCGCTTCCACATTCACTTGGCGATCGTCGATGAAGAGCGATTCCCCGGGCTGTATACCGAGCCTTTGGAGAGTGTGACGGTAAATCGCAGGGTCGGGTTTGGCCATGCGCAACTGGTAGCTCCACACCAGCACGTCAAAGCGTCCGAGCCAGCCGAGTTCGCGTTCCATGGCCTGCTGCACGGTGTCGCCAATGTTGGAAAGGATGGCGGTGAGAATGCCGTGCGCTTTAAGCGCGCCTTGCCAAGCCAGCATGGGCGGATTCAGAGTCAACCACATACGGGCGTCCCAGTCCATTAGCTCAGCGATGGCGGAAGGACCGAGCGTGAGTCCGGCTTGATGCAGGATGTCGCGCCAATAGGCCTTGCCGGTGAGTTTGCCTTCGTCAAAGGCGTGGCGATCGGCCCAATAGAGAACGTCGAACTTTTCAGCGCGAAGGCCGGTGATGCGCAGCATTGCGGCGTGCGCGTCGGGGTCGGGCGGACCCGTTAGAACCATTCCGTAGTCGAAGATGACCGCGCGCAGAGCCAAGTCGAGCCGCCTTTCGCGCCCGTGTATGGTGAAGGAGGACGCTTTTCTCATTGTGCATGATGGTGTTCGCGAGGAGTTCAACGAGGCCGGTTGAGGTTCGCGCTTTCCCACCCATTCGGTCGCTGCGGCAACCGAATGGATGAGGCACGGAGTCTTGTGCTGGATTTGAATAAGGCGGACCGAGGTTCGAGGTTTTCCTCGATGTCGATGCGATTTTCTGAACGAACCGGGTGGAATACGGAAGAGAGCGAGCTGGCGCGCGCGCACCGGCTGCGGCGCGAAGCGGGATTGCCGATTGCCGATCTTACGGCGTCGAATCCTACGCGTTGTGGCTTTGCGTATCCGGATTCGCTGCTTCAGACGCTGGCTGATCCGCGCGCACTCGATTACGATCCGCAGCCGCTCGGATTGCTTTCGGCGCGTGAGGCGGTCTGCCGGTATTATGCGGACCACAGGGTTGCGCTCGATCCCGGGCAGATTGTGCTGACCACGAGTACCAGCGAGGCGTACAGCTTTCTGTTCCGCTTGCTTTGCCATCCCGGCGCCGAAATTCTGGTTCTCCAGCCCGGTTATCCGCTCTTCGACTACCTGGCTGCGCTGGACGATGTGCGCATCAAGGCCGCGCCACTGGTGTACGACGACGGTTGGCAGATTGACTTTGAGAGTATGCGGCGCGCGATTACCCCACAAACGCGGGCCATCGTGGTGGTGCATCCCAATAATCCTACCGGGCATTTTACGAAGGCGTGGGAAAAGGAAGAATTGGGGCGAATCTGCCGGGAATCGGACCTAACGCTCGTCGTGGACGAGGTTTTTCTCGACTATGAGATGAGCGTGAGTCTGGAGACCCACGCTACAGCCGGTCAGGAGACCGGCGCTACAAAGGCGAGCAACAGGGAGGCTGGGAGTTTTGCGGCGGGGCTTGAGGGGGTTCCGGTGTTTGTGGTGAGCGGGTTGAGCAAGGTCGCCGGCCTGCCGCAGATGAAGGCGGCGTGGATTGTCGCGACCGGGCCGGAGAAAGCGCGGGCGCTGGAGCGGCTGGAGGTGGTTGCCGATACGTTTCTCTCGATGAATGCGCCGGTGCAGTGGGCGCTGCCGGCCTGGCTTGAGAGCCGGGCAGAGATTCAGGAGCAGATTCGGAGGCGCGTCGGCGCGAACCTGGCTGTGCTCGACCGACTGCTCGCCACGCTTTCTATTCTGCAACGGTTGGCGGTCGAGGGAGGGTGGTATGCGGTGCTGCGGGTTCCGGCGCTGGAGCCGGACGAGCAGACGGTTTTGGCGCTGCTGGAACGGGGCGTCTGGGTGCATCCCGGCTACTTCTTCGGGTTTCCGGAGTCGGGTTGGCTGGTAGCGAGCCTGCTCGGCAACGAGGCGGAGTTTGATGGCGGATTGGTTACTGTTACTGACTACTTTCGAACGAATCAGGGCGGTAATGTTTGAGGGCTTCCACAGGATCTTTTTCTTGAACTAATCCCGCTATCTCGCTGAAAAAAAACAAGCGGTGTTCGCGGAGTTAGCGGAGCGAGCGGTGCTGGCTCCGCGGAGAAACTTGCGGCCATTCAACGCTTTTGCAGAAACGGATTGCTCTCGCGTTCCGCGCCGATTGTCGTGACCGGGCCGTGGCCTGGCAAGACCTTGGTCTCATCGGGGAGCGTGATCAGACGAGTACGAAGTGAGTCCATGATCTGGTCGAAGTTGCCGCCGGGCAGGTCAGTGCGGCCGATGCTGCCGGCAAAGAGGGTGTCGCCAGCGACCAGCAACTTGAGCGGAGCAAAGTAGAGACAGATCGATCCCTGCGTGTGGCCGGGGGTGTGCAGGACCTTGGCGGGATAGTGCCCCAGGCCTACGATTTGCCCGTCAGTCAGAGCTTCGTCGGGCGGAGCGACCTCGGGAGGGCGAACGCCGAGCCATGCGGCCTGCGTGTCCATCATGTTGAGCAGCGGCAGGTCGCTTTCGTTTAAAAGAATGGGCGCGCCGGTGAGCCGCTTGAGCTTGAGCGCGCCGCCCACATGGTCGATGTGCGCGTGGGTCACGATGATCTGCTTGAGCTTTAGGCCGGACTCGGTGAGCCGCTTGTGAATGCACGCAACGTTGTCGCCGGGATCGATGACGATGGCCTCGCGGGTCGCTTCATCGCCGAGGATGGTGCAGTTGCAGGCCAGCGGACCGACGGGAAAGGTTTCGAGGAGCATGGGGATATTGTAAGAGCCGAAGCCGTCTTTACCTTTTGCCCTTGGCCCGCAGCAAAAGAAGCCCATACAGGATTGCGGCAAAATAAATCAGGTTCACTGAAACGCCGGTCCAGCCAAACACTGCCAGACTTCTCCCGAAATCATGGACATGCGCCACCGCAAGTTCTCCTATCACATATCCGGGGGACAGAAAGAACACGATCGAAGCAGGAAGACTTGTCTTGTCCGCAAATCCGAGCATCGCACATGCAATCGGGAACGCGAGGCAGAATGATCCAACAAACCGCCAGGTATGGGGATTCGGCGACCCGCAGAGGAATTGAATGAGGGAAGTATTGCTCGCGCACTTGTGCCCTGAGTTCATGTAAGAGCGATTATAGGTCGTGCGTTGGTACCTGCCCCTTCGGGCTCTCCAAGAAAGCCCATTCTCACCCGCATTGCTTGCCGTTCTTCGCGTTCGGGGCGACGGGAAAGAGGTACCGAAAAAGTAACGAAAAGGCGAAAACAACTGTTGCGATTCGCTTTTTATTCGCTATAATGCGCCCATGGCCGTTACTCGCAGACAAAAAGAAGTCCTGGATTTCCTTGAGTCCTTCGTTAGCCGCAACGGGTATTCCCCTTCGTTTGAGGAGATTGCGCGCGGCATGAGCCTGAAGAGCCTGGCGACCGTGCACAAGCACATTACCAACCTCGAGAAGAAAGGGATGCTGGACCGGGTGCACAACCGCAGCCGGTCGATCGACGTGCTTCCGCCGGGTTCGCGCACCCGCTCGAGCCTGAAGCTGCCCCTGGCGGGCCGAATTGCCGCGGGCCAGCCGGTGGAGCAGATGGAGAACCCCGAGACCATCTCGCTGCACGACATTGTGGGCAGCCGCGATGTTTTTGCGCTCGAGGTGCGCGGCGACTCCATGCGCGACGAGCACATTATCAACGGCGACTACGTGCTGGTCGAGCGGACCCGCACCGCGCGCAACGGCGAGATTGTGGTGGCGCTGGTGCACGGCTCGGAGACGACGCTGAAGCGGTTTTATCCCGAGGGCAATGTGGTGCGATTGCAGCCGGCCAACATCGAGATGGATCCCATTTATGTGCCGGCGGCGCAATGCGCCATTCAGGGACGGGTGCTGGGCGTGCTGCGCAAGTATCGGTGAGGCAGGGACCAAGAGAACGACGGACCAAGAAGGCACGGACTAGCAATAGGCTGGCAGTGAAAGAGTGCGGAAGTGGAGTCAGTAGAGAAGTGAAATGAGTGAAGAAGCGAGGTGAGACGGGATTACCGCAGCGGGAAGAAATGAGCTGGCGCGAGCGAAGAAGACAATCGACGAACTCTGCCGCGAATTGCGCGAGGCGGACCCGCGGCGGGGTGGGAAGTTAGCAAGCCGGCAGGGAGCGAGAGATCCCGCTTCAGCGGAAGCTCGACTCTTTAGTGCGGAACAGAGGGCGGTCCTTCGCGAGTGACCGGCAGAGGAAGCGGCGCAACCGGCATAAGGATTCTCTCGAACGTCTAATAGGCCTCCATTATTTCGCTGACGCATTGAACGTCACAGATGTGCCAGTGGCGATGTTGGATGAAGTGTTATTGCAGACGTGGTAAGTGAATGCCCCCTGGCCCGGCGCGACGAGGATGTAGAGCACTCCCGCTGCCGGATTACCCCATCCAATGACATTGCTTGTGTCCGTTGTTGCCGTGGCTGTGACCGTCATGGACGATGTCAGGCCGCTCATTGTTACAGATGTGCCGCTGCTGCCTGACGCCGGGGAGCAGCTGTTGGCGTAGATGGTGGTGCTTTTCGCCACCGTGAAGGTCACGTCGCTTGAACAGGTCGCAGGATTGTCAGTCACATTTCCGTTGGTATCGTGGCAAAGCGATTCGACCGTCGTCAGATGCGTCCAGCCGAGAGCCAGCGGCACCTTTACACCGCTCGAATTACCGTTGTAGCCGGTAAATTGCGACCAAGGAAGAACCGAATAGCCTCCGCGATTCCGTAGCGTGCCGTCACCCCAAACTGAGAGCACGTCGGTTAGCGCTCCGCCGCTTGCCGCCGCCTGGATGGTAGTGCGGCCCACCGGAATCGCGGCGCTAACGTTGCTTTGCGTGGCCTGTGCATAGATATTTCCAAACTGGTTCAGCGTCGGGCCTGCGCTTGTGCTCCACCAGCCACCGCTGAACCCATATCCGAAGGAAGGCGTTGCTTCGTAGCCCCCTCCGATGGTCGATGAGCTCGTTTCTGCAAGACGAAGATTGCCCAAAATCTGCGAGAACGCGCCGGGGACGCTATTGTAGGAAGCGCTATAGCAATTGGTAGTTCCCGCTTTAGGGAAGACGGTCACGCCGGAGTTCAGGTCGTTCACGCAATACCCGCTTGAGTCCGAATAAATATTGTTTACCACAATGGCGGGGCTTCCCTTAGCGACCTGCACGAGATACTTCGTATTGCCTGGGGCTAGAAAGCGCACGCTAAGAGATGCGATGTCAATATTCTGCACACCTGCACCGATGGATATAACCGGAGTCGTCGTATCCGTAGCGGTACCCCCGTTCATAGTGCCGCCCCCCTCAGAGTAAATCGACGTGAAGTGCACCGCGTTTGTATGTGAGCCATACACGGCAAGCGCAGAGTCCCCAGCCCCTGGATGCTCAGGATTGACCCGATCAAACACCACATCTAACGTGTACCAAGTGTCCGAAATGTCGCCCACAATCAGGGGAGTGGTCCCGAAATCGTGATAACCGGTCCCGTTATATCCGTCCTGCCCCTCAAAAGAATCATTGCGGAAAGTCGCGTTGCAGCACACGTCATAAACGAGGCCAGCCGCAGGCGTTTTCTGAGGGAACGACGCAGGATTCAAATAGCCCGCGAAAATGTTTTCAAAGATGGTATTGTCACCCCAATGCCGGAACTGCGCCACTGCTACCGTTGCTGCGCTCACCGCTGTTCCAGAATCAAGAACGATATCGAAACCCCGGAAATAACCATAGCTCCCGCAACCGCCAACATTCTTTGGGAAAACCAGCAGGCACCCCGCCACCCGCGTATTGATGCCGTCGAAGTCGAACACAGATGCGCCATGAAATGCCGCCGTAGTCGTGAAAGTGAACTGTGAACCTTGGCCCCCGCCGGCCCCGATGATCTTTACATTCCCATACGCGACAAAGCCGCTATGCACGCCATCTGAAACCGAGCTAACCCACGAGCAGTTTGGCGACGTGGGAAGATCTAGAGTGATCGGCACCAAAGGAGTCGAAGAATCCGACGAAGTGCCAATATCCAACTCGCTCGAAAAACTTGCTTTGCAGACGCCGCGCGCGTCGACCTCGCCACCGCCCGCCGCCACTGCCGCCGCGAGCGCCGCCAAGACGCCCGTTGCGTCCTTCCGGTAGGTCACGCCGTCGACTGCGTAAACGCCATTGATCAACGGACTCGCCACGCTGCTGACTTGTAGCTGTCCAGCCGGCGTAATCTTCCAGTTCTGCCCGCCGCTGGGACTACCTTCCAACCCCCCTGTGCCGAGGGAGGTTACGCCGGGATAGCTCTGTGCCCTTAGTACCGCCCCTGCGGCCATCAGGAAGCCGAGTAACGCAATGCCTCTGATTCTCATTTTCGTCTTCAATTGATCCGGAATTCCCCTTTTGCTTTTCGGCTGCAAGCCAATATACCCCCATTTGCCTCCGCTTGCGATCTTTTTCTCATCTGTTGCGGCAGCAAGTCGGCTAAGCTGAGTTGCGCATTCTTTCCAGAGGAGTCCGTGAGATGCTGCGCGATCAATTCAAAGAACCCGAGCCGCTCGTCGAGCTCACGCACCAAACTCAGACCGTCGTCAGACGTTTTTTATCTTACTTATTCGGTTTCAGCCTCCAGAACGTTTTCCCTGCATTTGCATTCTTGTGAGCATTCAAGATTGCGACGATTTGCGCCTTCAGAACGGCGACTCAAAATGGAAATATGGGGTGAGTGAAGGCGGGAAGGACTTAAGAAGCGAACGCATGAAGCGATATACTTCCCTTGCCTCGCTGCACGATTCCGGGATGAGGCATGTTGCCTTTTTGCGGCATTTTCCCACTCTCAGGACATCTCCGATGATGAAATTCTTGCGCTTCGTCGCTGCGGCCACTGTTGTTATCTTTTCAGCGGCGCTCTCGTGCCAGGCGCCGTCCCCAACGCCGCCCATGACGCCCGATATTCCGGCGCAGTTTACGCCGCCGGATAACGGATACGACTTTGTGCGGCGCGTGGTCATGATCCCGATGCGCGACGGGGTGAAGCTTTACACCGTGATCGCGATTCCCAAAGGGGCGACCCATGTGCCGATCATTTTGACGCGTACGCCATATAACGCTGCCGAGCGGTTGCACATGGAGGATTCGCCTTACATGGCGAGCCAAATGATGGTGGGCGACGACGTGTGGGTCAAGGCCGGGTTTATCCGCGTGTTTCAGGACGTGCGCGGCAAGTATGGCTCGGAGGGCGAGTACGTGATGACGCCTCCGCCGACTGGGCCGCTCAATCCGACGGGACCGAACGACACCAAAGATGCCTGGGACACGATTGACTGGCTGGTGAAGAACGTGCCTGAGTGCAACGGGCGCGTGGGAATGATCGGATCGTCATACGAGGGATTCACGGTGGTAATGGCGCTGCTCGATCCGCATCCGGCGCTGAAGGTAGCCGCACCGGAGAGCCCGATGGTTGACGGCTGGATGGGCGACGACTGGTTCCACTATGGCGCGTTCCGGCAGATCAATCTGGACTACTTTACCGAGCAGACGGTGGAGCGCGGCAAGGGCCCGGAGATTCCGCGCCTGAATTACGATGACTATACAAATTTTCTTGAGCTGGGATCGGCGGGCGATTTCGCGCGTTACGGGGGACTGGAACAGCTTCCCTTCTGGCGCAAGATCGAGGAACACCCGGCGTACGACGAATTCTGGCAAGAGCAGGCGCTGGACAAATTGATCGCTAAAGTTCCTTTGAAGGTGCCCGTGCTGTGGGAGCAGGGCCTGTGGGACCAGGAGGATATGTGGGGCGCGAACCATTCCTGGGCGGCGGTGGAACCCAAAGACACAAACCATGACATGAATTTCCTGGTGATGGGGCCGTGGTTTCACAGCCAGATTAATCGCAAGGGATGGATGCTGGGGCCGTTGCAATGGACGGGCGACACGACGCTCCAGTACCGGCGGGACGTTCTGCTGCCGTTTTTCCGGCAGTACCTGGTGGAGGGCGCGCCCAAAGCCGACACGCCGCCTGTGCTCGTCTACAACACAGGCGAGAATCATTGGGACCGGTTTACGAGTTGGCCGCAGAGTTGCGAATCGGGATGCAAGTACAAGTCGCGGCCGATTTATTTCGAGGCCGGCGGCAGACTTTCGTTCGATGCGCCGGCGGCCGCGGGCGAAAAGTACACGGAGTATGTTTCCGATCCCGCCAAGCCGGTGCCCTTTTCGCCGCGGCCGTTCTACGCGCAGGACGAGGATGCATGGCGGACCTGGTTGGTGCGCGATCAGCGCTTTGTGGATGGCAGGCCGGACGTGCTGACATTTGAGACCGGCCCCCTGACGACGCCGCTGCACTTGGCGGGACGGCCGGAGGTGCATCTCTACGCGTCGACGAGCGGCACCGACAGCGACTGGGTGGTGAAGTTGATCGATGTGTTTCCGGGGACGGATTCCTACGATGAGCCGATGGGCGGCTACGAGCTGCCGATTGCGACCGATATCTTTCGCGGACGCTACCGCACCAGTTTCGAAAAGCCTGAGCCGATTGCGGCGGATCAGCCGCTGCTCTACCAGTTCGGGCTGCCCATGGTGAATCACGTGTTTGAGCCGGGGCATCGCATCATGGTGCAAGTGCAGTCGACACTGTTCCCGCTCTACGATCGCAACCCGCAGACGTATGTACCGAATGTTTTCGAGGCCAAGCCGGGCGACTACCGAAAGGCGACGCAACGCGTGTGGCATTCGCCCGGCGATGCGAGTTTCATCAGCTTGCCAATGATGGACGCGAAATAGTTTTTGTCTTCAGCGCGCGGCGCGAGCCATGCGCTCGGCGCGCCATAGGGCGCCTTTGAGGGCAACTACTTCTTCCGTGCCGACGGGCATATCTGGCGCGGCCGCATGCAGCCCGACGAAGAACTGGTCGCGCACCAATTCCATTTTGGCGATGACGCCTCCGGTCCATGCAGTGGGAATTTCGCCCTTGATGCCATGTTTGCGGCGCAGCTTGGATCGGACGAGAAGAACAAATCCCACGAGGTCGAGCGCAGCTTGCTGCAAAGTGCCCACGGAGACTGCGTCGCCTGCTTCGGCGAGTTCATGGATGGCGGGCGCAAGCGCGGCAAAGTCGGGACCGGGCGTGCCGTCGCCGAGATTGATGAACTCGTCCATGTCTTTGGTGCCCCAGATCTCCATCACTTTAGGGATTACGAGGCAGGGCTCATCGCGATCGCGAGCGTGGAGTGCGCGGCGAATGGAATTGACGCCGATCCAGTAGCCGGAACCTTCGTCGCCGAGGCGCGAGCTCCAACCACCGGCGGTTTCAAAGGTGCCATCGGGCGCGCGGCCGATGCAATTCGAGCCGGTTCCGGCGATCTGCAGGATTCCTGGCCCTCCTTTAAACGCCGCGTCAAGAGCGATGATATGGTCGCCGACTACCTCGGAGCGCAGGATGCCGAAATCGTCGAAGACGGCGGTAATCCACTCCGTGATGCCGGGCATGCTGGCGCTGGCTACGCCGCAACAAGCGGCATCGATGTCTTTGACGCCGGACTGCGCGAAGGCTTCTTTGAGCGCGGTGCGGAGATTGGCTTCTGCTGCCTCTGCGCCGACACGCAATCTCTTGATCGATCCGCTTTGACCGTGGCCCACAATCTTGCCATCGGCGACAATCGCGGCCCGCGTGTTGGTGCCGCCGCCATCAATTCCCAGAACTACGCTCATTTTTTGCCGGTTCCTTTTCTATTTTTCCGGTGCGACGCCGTCATCGCGCAATGTGCCCGACAGAATGTTCAGGCTGCCATCGTTTTTTGGTGGATTGAGGCCGAGCATATGCGCCATCCACGGATACAGATTTACGTTATCAAACGGAGCAACCGTTCTTCCAACGCGGAGATCGGGCCCCGCAGCGAAGAAACTAGCCTTCATCTCGGGCACGATGCGCGGATCGAAGCCATGCATGCCGAGGTTGGGCGGATGCTCGGGACTTCCGGCCTGGGGCGGGTGCGCGCGAATCGCAAACGGTCCTGTGGCCACCACAATCGGGTCGCCTTCGCGCTCATTCTGGTTGTAGTTGAGATTGGCCGGGACATCCTTGCGGCGATAGACCATGAACTGCGAGGAAACGTGCTTGAGCTGGTTGTAGACACGCGCGCGATCCTCCTCGGTTTTGCCGTAGAGCAAGTCGCCTACGGCATCAAAGTTGGAGAGATCGGCGAACTGGTCGAGATTGATCCACGGGCCTTGCGACTTGACCATGCCGTGATCGCTGACAATAACCAGATCAACGGGAAGGCCTGTGGCGGCAAGCGCATCGCGGAGTTTGCCCACCAGAACGTCCATCCTGAGCGCGGCGTCGCGGGTTTCGCGCGCATCGGGGCCGAACTCGTGGCCCTCGTGGTCGGGCTCAGAGAAGTAGATGGCGATGAAATGCGGGCGATCGGCGGCGGGCAGGTGCAGGAGCGCGATGGCATCGTCGATGCGCGCCTGCTGGACCTTGGGCGTGGCCTGGGTTTTGCCGTCGAAATTCGCGTAGTAGGAGGGCCGAAAGCCGGCGATCTTGGCCTCGCAGGCAACCCACAAAATGCAGGCCGTGCGCATGCCCTGGCTCTCGGCCAGGCTCCACAAGGGCACGCCACCGTACCAGGAACCGTCGTTTGTGGTTTGCGCGTCGTACATGGAATAGCGAGCGCCGCGCGCGAGATCGAGAAAGTTGTTGGCGACAATGCCGTGATGCTCGGGATAAAGACCGGTCACCAGAGTGATGTGGTTGGGAAATGTCAGCGAGGGATAGCTGGGCATCATGCCTTCGGGCGCCCACACGCCGGCTTTACCCAGCGCCAGCAGATGCGTGGCGTTGTCGCGCTTTGCGTAGTCCCAGCGAAAGCCGTCGAGAGAAACGAGCACAAGGTAATGCTGGTTTTGTGCCCAGGCCGAATTGGGGCCGTTGTCGACATGGGTGAGCGGCAGAGCGGAGCTGAAGCTGATTCCCTGCCCTGCGGCGCCGAGGGGCGTTGCAAGAAGAATAAGGGCGAGAAAAAGCGCGACGACGATTCGGCGGCGCAGCGTGCGAGGTTGCATCGGGAAAAACCCCTGCATCAGGGTATCGCAAGGGGGCTCGAGTAAGTGCGAATGTGAGTGTGGGTGTGAATGTGAGTGTGGGTGTGAGTGTGGGTGTGAGTGTGAGTGTGAGTGCGAGTGTGAGTGTAAGTGCGGGCCAGGAGGCCCGCAGTCGCCACGGCGAGCCGGCCTGGACAGCCTGCGGAGAAACTCTATCGCTGTAGCTGCTTTCAAAGGGCACGAATTTATTCGTGCCGTAAGTACCGCACAATGATTGCGGCTTCAGCCACTGAGGGATGTTCTTCGCGATCCTCGCTCGGCTTTCAGGGTTTTTCCGCAACCTCTGGAGACCGGCGGTACAACACGATGCGCGCCAAGGTCATTCGTGCGAGGCCGACAAGAAGAATGCCGATTTTTTGAGAAGTGGGCACGCTGGCGCGGTGCGTGAAGACATCGTAGTTTGCGCGCTCGATGCGCTTGAGCATCGCGTGATAGATAGAGACCAGCACCCGGAGCGCGGGACGGCTTTTTGGATTGATCAGCGGCAGCAGTTCATCGGCCGAGCGGTAGTACTGCTCGGCGCGGTGGGCCACGGAAGCAAGCAAGGCGCGTTCGGCCGCAGTGGTAGGCGCGAGCGGCGAGCGATGCAACAGGGACTCAAGCACGACTCCGTGCGCGGCCAGATCGGTGAGCGGCAGATAGACGCGATTGCGGGTAGCGTCCTCGCTCACGTCGCGCAAGATGTTGGTGAGTTGGAAAGCGATGCCGGTTTCCTCGGCGAGTTTTTCGGCGCGTTCGCCGCTGTATCCAAAGATGCGGATGCACACGAGGCCCACAACCGACGCGACCAAATAGCAGTAGCGATAGAGATCGTCGAAGGTCGCATAGGTGTCGGGAGCGCCGTTGGCCGCGTGATCGAGATCCATGGCTACGCCGTCGACTAACTGGTCGAGCAGCTGGAGTGGAATCGCGAAGCGCTGAGTCGCGTCGCGCACCGCGAGGAAGACAGGGTCGGCGGTCGCGCCGCCGGCTGCGGCTGCATGCCATGCGGCAAGCCACGCATTCAGCTTGATCCGGCGTTCTTCGCGGGGCAGGCCCTCGTCGTCGGCCAGATCGTCGGCCTGGCGCATGAAGGCATAGATGGCGCAGATGGCGTTGCGGCGCTCGATGGGGAGGGCGATGAAGGCGTAATAGAAATTCTTGGCTTCGCGCTTTGCGATCGTCCGGCACGTCGCGTAGGCGCGGGCCAGTTCGCCGGATGGAGCCGTCGGGGTCAAGCTTTCTTCCTCGGACCGAGGCGCAAGAACGGCAACGCCTTGCCGCCCAGTGCACGCAGGGCCAATGCAAGCTTGGTGCGCTTCGAGATGGACGGACGCGCGCTCAGCACATCGTAGTCGCAGAGTTCGATGGCGCGCAGAATCTCTAAACCGCCGCGGCTGAAAAGGTCGAGATCGAGCGCAAGGTCGCGATTCACGCGCCCGACGAGCGACAGGCCGCGCTCGAAGAGGGAGCGTGCGTAGTCGACTTCGTAACGCAACAGGTCGCGGAATTCCGGCGTGGCTACGCCGCGCGCGATGGTCTCGTCGCTGACGCCAAAGCGACGCATGTCGTCCTGGGGCAAATACACGCGGTCCTTGGCGAAGTCCACGCGCACATCCTGCCAGAAATTGGCGAGTTGCAGGGCCGAGCAGGTCGCGTCGGAGAGGCGGAAATTTTCTTCTTTCGTCGCGGGGCTCACCTCGCCGCAGGCGTAGAGCACCAGGCGACCTACGGGATTTGCCGAGTAGCGGCAGTAGCCCAGCACGTCGTCCATGGTGGCGTAGCGCGTTAAGGTTTGGTCCTGGCGGAAGGCCACGAGCAGATCGGCGAAGGGCTCCTTGGGAATGTTGCAGGCGCGAATGGTCTCGGCGAGCGCCACAAAGACCGGGTGACGCGCATGGCCTTCGTAACAGGCGTCGAGTTCGCGGCCCCATAGATCGAGAAGCGCGAGAGCGACGGCGCAGTCTCCCACTTCATCGCCGAGATCGTCGGAGATGCGGCAATAGGCGTAGATGGAATGGAAGTGCGGCCGCAACGATTTGGGCAGAAACCACGTGGCTACATGGAAGTTTTCGTAGTGCGACTCGGCGAGTTGACGGCAGTATGCGCGTGCCTCGTCAAGGGTGGGCGCGATCTCGGGAATGCGATAGCTGGAAGGCAGCGCAGCCCATCCGCGGGCAAGCAGTTCATCGGTCGTCGGCTGGGTGGTGGTGGTCACGAATCTGCCTACATCTATTTTGCGCTATTCAGGAGGGGCGTGGTTGCGGCTCTGCCTCGGTGCGGACTGGGAGGCCCGCACTATAGCCGGTCAGGAGACCGGCGGTAAAAATTCACGGCACAATGGCGGTTTTTATTTCGCTCTCGGTGGAGCGGTTCATCAGCTTCTCGAAGACGCGGTTGAGCTCGTAGAGATGCGCGTGGCCGGTGATGAAAGCGCCCGCATGGAAGCGCCCGCTGGCGATGAGCGCCAGCGCTTTGCGGCAGACGGCCGGGGTGTGATGAAAAGTGGCGCGGAGCGTGATGTCGCTATAGTGGATGCGATTTGTGTCGAGCGTGACGTGCGTGTTTTTGGCACAGCCGCCGAAAAAGTTCACCGTGCCGCCCTTGCGTACCAGCTCGACTGCTTCCTGCCAGGCCTCGGGCACGCCCACGGCTTCAATTGCGATATCGACGCCGCGGCCGTTCGGCGTGAGGGCGCGCGTCTCCTCGATGGCTTTGCGAATCGAAGAACCCTTCACGACATGGGTTGCACCTAACTGTTTTGCCGCCTCCGCCTGTCCATCGTGCTTGACCACGGCGATGGTCTCGTATCCTGCCAACGCAGCCACATGCAACATCATCAGGCCGAGCGGGCCGCCGCCGATTACGGCGATCATGTCGCCCGTGCGGGGATGCGAATCTTCAAAGCCATGCACGGCACAAGCCAACGGCTCGGTGAGCGCCGCGTGTTCGAGGGGCACGTTTGCCGGCACGACGAATGTATTCTTGCTTACGATCCGCTCGGGAACGCGGATGAACTCGGCATAGGCGCCGTTGTTGAAGAGGAGATCGTCGCAAAGATTCTCCTGATCGCGCAAGCAGAAATAACATTTGCCGCAGGGCGCGGAGTTAAGCGCCACCACGCGATCGCCGGACGCGTACTCCGTGACGCCTTCGCCCGCTTCGACAACTGTTCCTGCCATCTCGTGGCCGAAGAGCGCCGGCGGAACGATCATGCGCGCGTGATAGCCGCGACGAAAAACCTTGAGGTCCGTGCCGCAGGTCAGCGCCGCGCCCACGCGCACGATCAGCTCGCCCGCTGCTGCATTGGGGATGGGAACCTGTTCGATGCGTACATCTTCGCGGCCGTGGAGAACGGCGGCCTGCATCGTGCTGCGTCCGTGCAGAAGCGCGCTCTCGACGGTTCTGCGGCCCAGACTGACGGCGGATTCGACCGTGCGGCGGCCCTTGACGACAACCGCATCGACAATATTCAGGCCAGCTTCTACGACGGTTTCAACGGTATCCAGGCCGCCCTCGACAACATCCTCGACCTTTTTGCCGCCTTCTTCGACAACTATCTCAACCGTCTTGCGCCCACGGCGGATTGCGTCTTTCACCGTGTTGGCCATCGAATCCCCCTAGGCTCTGTTCATGCTACTGGGCGCCTGCCCCAAGCACAGGCTCCATCATAATCTTCATGGAGCTGGGCTGGGGATTGGAGGCAATATCGATCGCCGCGACAGCTTCTTCAAATGGGAAACGATGCGAAATCAGCTGCGTGAGGTCGAAGCCGTTGCGATAACCGTCAAACACCAGACCCGTTACTTCGTTCAGGATCGGGAACGATGACGAGTATGAGCCGAGAAGGGTCTTCTCGTCCACACAAACCGCAGCGGGATCGAAAGTGGCCTCGCCGTGCTGTGTCTGGGCAAAGAGCATCACCTTGCCGCCAGGACGCACTGCGTCCATGGCAGTGCGGATGAGCGCGTTGCCCCCCACGGCAATGATGACGGCATCGGCGCCGCGGCCTTCGGTTTCGGCGAAAACGCGCTCCACCACATTTTCCGTGGCTGCGTGGATGGGGTTCGTGAGCCCGAAGCGCGCGGCAATGGCGTGACGCTCGGCGAAGAGATCAGAGGTGAGCACGCGGGCGCCGGTGCGCGAGGCAAGCTTGGCGTGCATCAGGCCGATGGGGCCCTGGCCGATGACGAGCACTGTATCGTCGGCGGCGAGATTGAGCAGTTTCGTGCCCTTGAGCACGGTCATCAGCGGCTCAACAAACGCGGCCTGCTCGAACGGCACGCCATCAGGGATAGGAACGACGCCGCCGTTTGAGACCACGAAATCCATCACGCGAATGTACTCGGCAAAGCCGCCGCCCGAGGCCTCGAATCCAGCGGTGGCGCCGGTCTTCTTGTAGAGCGGGCACTGCGCGGGGGTTTGCTTGCGGCAGTAGTAACACGTGCCGCAAGGGACATGATGAAAGGACATGACGCGATCGCCGACGGCGAAGTTGGCGACGCCCGCGCCCACCGCCGCGACCACGCCAGCCATTTCGTGGCCGAAGATGCGCGGCGCGGAGTGCGATCCCATATGAATCTTCTTGAGATCGGTGCCGCAGACACCGCAGGTGGCGATCTTGATGAGCAGTTCACCCGGACCGATCTCGGGAACGGGAACGGTTTCAAGGCGCATGTCGTTGATGCCGCGATAGACGACGGCGCGCATGGTGGATGGGATCTTTTCGTCAAGCCGCAGTTGGGGGCGCAATTTGGGGTTAGAGATTTGAGTAGCCATTCTGATTCTCTTGTGTGACCTCATTCATCGAGAGATTGCCCGTCGAGAAAATCGCGAAGCGATTCCACGATGCTTTGGGAAGCCTTTCTGCTATTTTCACCCATCCGGATGAGTGCAGGCCAGTGCCAGGGCCGAAGAATAGCAAAAAGAGTAAACCGGGCAAGCTGAAATTGGCCGGCGGGCGTGAGGAATCGGTTGAAGTCGGGCAGGCGGTCGGTGAGGCCGTCGCTGACGCCTTTGATTGTGTAAAACGGAATTTCGCGCATGGCGGCGAGGCGCGCGATGGCAGCCGCTTCCATGTCAACGAGCGCGGCGTTGTAGGCTATGGCGAGGCGATGCTTCTCGGCGCTGTCGGCAACTCGCGGACTGGTGACGAGCCAGAGATCGCCTGCTCCGGCTTCGCAGCGGAAACGTTCGCCAGTACGCACGTCGATGACTCCAGCGACGCTGTGAGCTGTGCCGGCGGCGATTTCGGCGCGCAAGGCTCCAGCCCAGCCGACGGAAAACACCAGGTCGATCGGACCGCCGTCTTCAATGGCGGCGAAGGCACGGGTCGCGGCTGCTTGACCCGCGCCGGCGCAGGCGGCAATCCACTCTTCTTCCAAGCTGCGCTGCGCCCAGAATTGAATGCCATTGCGCGTCGAGTGCGGCCAGCCGCGGACGAGCGGCTTGAGCTCGCCGGGCATAGCGGCGATGATGGCGGTGCGGGTCAGAGCTTTCCTATCCCTTTCTCATATCCAATGGGCCCTGACCGCCGACTGCGCCCCTGGCCTGGAAACTGACTGAGCCATCCTGCTCGGCCCGGAACGGCAGCGATTCACTGCTGGCGCCGATTGCGGAACGCGCACGGCCAACCGGCCGTTAGCACGCAATTGACAGCAGGGGACTGCCATCCTAAATCTTCGTTGCCGAATTGACCATTCCCCGCCCCGAGCGCAACGACTCTCCGTAGATCTTCAGGGGATTCAATTCAACATTGCGGTTAATTGTGCCCAAAAAGGAGTACTTATCCAGGCACACGCAGGAGTCGGCAGGGCAAGGCACAGGACCCGCGAATAAGTCGGGAAGTTCGCGATCGAAAAGCGACCCTGCCGCGGCCGAGTGGCAGCCGACCTGAATATTACCTTTGTAGTCCAATTCGTAGGCGAGCGCCGGAAACAAGCACTTCTTCCCCTTGGGGGACTCCATTCCGGATCGAAACGCAAAGTCGGCCGCGGAAAGCTCCGCCTGCAGTAGCTCCAAGTCTTCTGGATTATATTTATTGTCGTGCCCCCAGAGCGGATTAGGATGCAGAGGAATGCCTTTACCGGCAAGCACCTCTTTGTGCTTCCTGTACTGCGGGATGTTTTCCGCATTCATTACATAATTGATCATCCCAATCTGGAATCCCTCTTCGAGAATCGCATCGACCCTGGCAAAAAAAGCTTCGGGCGACGTTTGGCTCGGATGCAGGGTGCACATCAGAATAATCTTCGATTTGTCCAGCGAACTATATTCTTTTGCGTTCCACCAGCCATTTGTATCAATCCGAATGCAAGCGGTGTTGGGTCGCGTTGTGAGGTAATCGAGCAGAACGGGCATCGCCTTCCGGTCGACGAATGATTCGCCGCCAGTGATGACGATCGACAATCCGCGCTGCGCAAAATGACGGTCAATTGCCGAGATCCACTCTTTCACCGGGAAGTTGTCGAACGCGTGCGCGGTAAACCGCCCCCCCTTGACGGCAAATCGGTCGTGGGTTTGATCGCAGTAAGGACAGTTGTAGTTGCACCACTCCGAAATGAGCCAGCGCAACAATACTGTTTGCAGTCCGTCTTGAGGGCGCCAAGCCTGGAGAACCGGAGCAAATGCTCGTGCATCCGCCTCGCTCATGCTCTTGTAAGGAGATCCCGGGAGCGTGTAGCCGACGCGCTTGGCCTCCGCCTGAAGAACTCGAAGTTGACCCTTCACCGAACGAGCGACATCGTCAAACATCCTGGCCTCCCCGCGCGGATTCTACGTCAAACCTGTACTATTCGATTCCTCGTACTCCCTGCAGCGTGTTGCAATTATATCGATTGTGCGTAGCCGTTGGCGCGGAACCAGTCGATGGCTGCGCGCATGGCGGGATACACGGGAAGAATTCGGAAGCCTAGCTCGGTTTGCGCGCGGGCGCTGGACGCGTACATCTTCTTGCGGCCCATGCGGACTTCTTCAAGCGTGGCGCGCGGCTCCTTGCCACGAATGCGGCCCGTGATCCACTCCTCAAAGAACGCGTAGGTGGCGGCGATGGCGAAGGGAATCTTTACCGTGGGCGAAGGAATGCCGGTGATGGCTGACATTTTGTCGAGGATCTGCTTCAGAGTGAGGTTTTCGCCGCCGAGGATGTAGCGGCGGCCGGGCTCGCCCTTGGTCAGTGCCGACACGTGGGCGCGCGCCACTTCGGAGACGTTGACGAGGTTCAGACCCGTATCCATGTATGCCGGGAATTTTCCATTGAGGAAATCCAGGAAGATCTGGCCCGTAGGCGTGGGCTTGCGATCGTTCGAACCGATGGGGCTGGTGGGGTTGAGGATGATGACTTGCTGGCCGGACTGCGCGGCTTTGATGGCTTCTTGCTCGGCTAAGAATTTGGAACGCTTGTAGTGGCCGACCATGTCGCTGAGGGTTACAGGCGTGTCTTCGTTGATGACGATGCCGTCCGTGCGGAAGTGCATGGTGGCGACACTTGAGGTGTAGACGAAGCGCTTGACGCCGGCTTCGCGAGCGAGACGCAGTAGCTCGCGCGTGCCGTCGACGTTGGCCTTATACATCGCTGCGGGATCTGGAATCCAGAGGCGGTAATCTGCTGCTACATGAACGACGGCGTCGATGCCGTCGAGGGACGACTTGAGCGAGGCGGGTTCGGAGAGATCGCCGACGACGGTTTCGCCGCTGATGCCTTCAATGTTGGCGAGATTGCTGGACTTGCGGGTGAGTAGGCGCAAGCTGGCGCCTTCGGCGGCCAAGGCTTTGGCTACATGATGGCCGACAAATCCTGTGGCGCCTGTGACGAAGACTTTCATGGCCTCGAATCTCTAACGCCATCTTAAATTGC
Source organism: uncultured Acidobacteriaceae bacterium (assembly GCA_963732305.1). Classification (GTDB taxonomy): domain Bacteria; phylum Acidobacteriota; class Terriglobia; order Terriglobales; family Acidobacteriaceae; genus Telmatobacter. The sequence goes on along the minus strand of CAVSYW010000009.1, from coordinate 53,057 downwards.
CGCGCAGTATCAACAGATTCGAGCGAGCGCAGCAATCCGGAAAATAATGCAAAAATGCATTATAATTCGATGGCGGGGTGGTTCAATGGCTATCGTAAGCACAACAACGAGGGGGCAGGTTACCTTGCGGAAGGAGATCTTCCAGCACGTCGGGGTTAGACCTGGGGAAAAACTGGAGATCGACCTGCTACCGGGTGGCGAGTTCCGGGGCCGGGCCGTGAGAAAAAAAACCGGTAAGATTCAAGATGCTTTCGGAATACTCAAAGGAAAGACGAATGGCGCGGTCCTCACTATCGAAGAGATCAATGAAGCGATCGCGGATGCGGCAGCCCAGGAAGTTATGGAAAGCTTCAATCGATGAAGATCATCGCAGACACAAATGTCCTGCTGCGCGCGGTTCTCGGGGACGACGAAGAACAAGCCAGGATCGCGCGCCGAGCTTTGCGTTCTGCTGAAAAAGTGATCTTCACCAGGCACGCGCTCTGTGAGCTAATCTGGGTGCTCAGAAGCAGCTATGGCGTCTCTCGGGCAAACATTACCTCTACAATTAGGACCTTGTGCGAGGCGGACAACGCGGTAGTCGATACCCTGGCTTACGATGCGGGTATGGCAGTGCTGGAAGGCGGCGGCGACTTTGCCGATGGTGTGATTGCGTACGAAGGTGCGTGGCTGGGCGGTGAAACATTCGTCTCCTTTGACAAGAAGGCTGTGTCGCTCATTGCCGGACAGGGGCTGGAGGCCAAGCTACTCGCCTGACCGCGGATGCTGTCCGAGCTCCTCAAAGGCCTTTACTCCAGCGCCTCGGGATGAAGTGCGATGTTCTTTTCGCCGGCGGCTTTCTTCTCGTTCCAGGCTTTCACCCAGTCTTCCCAGTGCTTGCCAGCGGCGCGGTCTTTCCCCGTAAATTCAATGCGAGCGATTTCGGCGTAGCTCACTTTGCGCTTTTCGGGCGCGCTGGGCGTGAAGTATTGCACCCAGGACTCGGCCAGCGTGACGCCGGTAATGCGATTGAAGATGTAGGCGTCGATCTTGTCGCCGGACTTGAGGGTGAGCGTGACGTTGCCGCGATAGTCGAAGGCCTTTTCGAGAGCGGACTTGAGATCGTTGTCGGAGGCGAGCGCTGGGATCCAGCCCTCCAGCACTTCGTGCTCGAAACCGGGAGCGAGTTCGAGGGATTCGATTTGTTCGCGCGTGTATTTCTGGACTTCGGCAGTCATTTTTTCCTTAGCGAGTCGGCGAGTTGGCGGAGTTTCCCCGGTCCCCAAATGCGAGGAACCGGGGGCACCCAAAACTTAGTCCTGCAGGTCAACCGGTGTTAGCGGAGCGAGTACATCCCCGCCCCATTTCAAAATTACAGCTCGGCCAGTTCGCGTTCCGGCTCGGCGATCTGCACCAGGGACGATGGGCCAGTCGGCATAGGCTCGTTCAACAAATCGAGCGCGTGCTTGTCAGGGTAGAGCGAGAAGGTGCCCTTGATCATGCCGATGAAGCCTTTGAGCGACCCGAATCCTTCAAGGACGGCGGAAGGCTCGTAGCCGCAACTGACCATACAGTTGGCGCACTTGGCATTACCGCTGCCCACTCCGTACTCTTTCCATTTGGTGGTTTCCATCAACTCCTGAAACGTCTCAGTGTAGCCGTCCTGAAGCAGATAGCAGGGGCGCTGCCAGCCGAAGATGTTGAAGGCGGGCGAACCCCAGGGCGTGCAATCGTAGTTGCGGTCGCCCATCAAGAATTCAAGAAAGAGGGGCGACATGTTGAACTTCCAGGACTTTTTGCGGTTGGACAGAATGGCGCGGAAGAGACGGCGCACGCGGGCACGGCCCATGAAGTGTTTCTGATCGGGTGCCTTGTCGTAGCTGTAGCCGGGCGAGAGGACGATGCCTTCGACACCGATGGCCATCATGTCGTCAAAGTGAGCGCGGACGTGGTTGGGATCGGTGCCGTCAAAGAATGTGGAGTTGGGCGTAACGCGGAAGCCGCGCTTGACGGCCTCTTTGATACCTTCGATCGCAATCTCCCATCCGCCTTCGCGGCAGACTGCGAAGTCATGATCTTCGCGCTGGCCGTCGAGATGCACTGAGAAGGTGAGGTACTTGGAGGGCGTGAACTCCGGCAGGCGGCGCTTGAGCTCGAGCGCGTTGGTGCAGAGATAGATGTATTTTTTGCGCGCGATGAGGCCGTTGACGATCTCGACGATCTGCGGATGCAGGAGCGGTTCGCCACCGGGGATCGACACCATGGGCGCACCGCATTCTTCGATGGCAGCAAAGCATTGCTCCGGCGTGAGCTGCTTCTTGAGGATGTGCGGCGGATATTGCACCTTGCCGCAGCCGGCGCAGGCCAGGTTGCAGCGGAAGAGCGGCTCGAGCATGAGCACTAGGGGATAGCGCTTGCGGCCCTTGAGCCGGTTCTTTAGGACGTAGGTTGCAACCGTCCACATTTGAGAGATTGGAACTGCCATATTTGGGTAAACCCTCCGAAAGCTCGTAGCCAGTAGCCGGTAGCCAGTAGCTAGAGGCTACGAGCTACCGGCTACTAGCTGTTGTTCCTTTCCATGGCCCGCTTGTACGTAGTCAGCGCCATCAGCGGGAAATACTGGCGATACATGGTGTAAGCCAAATAAAAGACCTTGGGAAATCCCGTGCCGGTAATGATTCCCTGGCGGGTGCGGCCTTCGCCCATGGACTCGTCCCAGCTTCCGTCCGCGCGTTGCCGCTCGAGGAGCCAGCGCACGCCTTTGGCGACAGAATCGGAGCGGTCGTCGCCGGCGGCGAGCAAGGCCATCATGGCCCACGCCGTTTGCGATGGAGTACTGACGCCAATGCCGCGCGTGTCGGGTTCATCGTAAGTGCCGCAACTTTCGCCCCAGCCGCCATCGGGATTCTGCACCATGCGAATCCATTCCGCTGCTTGCTGCACCTGCGGCTCCAGATGATCGACGCCGATGGCATCGAGGCCACGCAGCACCAGAAACGTGCCGTAGATATAGTTGACGCCCCAGCGGCCGAACCAGCTTCCATCCGGCTCCTGCTCTTTGAAGATGAAGTCGATGGCCTTTTGCACGCGCTTGTCGTCGCGGGTATAGCCGTAGACGGCCAGGGTTTCCAGCATGCGCCCCGTAATGTCGACCGATGGCGGATCGAGCATGGCGTTGTGATCGGCGAAGGGGATGTACTGGAAAATCATTTTGGTGTTGTCTTTGTCGAAGCTGCCCCAGCCGCCGTTCTTGCACTGCATGGCGAATTCCCAGGCGAGAGCGCGTTGCGCTACCTGGTGCTGATAGCGCTCGCGGGGATTATCGACCTTGCTCAGCGCCAGCAGAACCTGCGCCGTATCATCGGTATCCGGGTAAAACTCATTGTTGAACTCGAAGTACCAGCCGCCCGGCTCGGTGTTCGGGACCTTCACGGCCCAGTCGCCTTTGTGGCGGACTTCCTTGGCGAGCATCCAATCGACGGCCTTCAACATGCGCGGGTCGTTGCGCGGCACGCCCGCTTCGCCGAGCGCGTAGACGGCTTGCGCGGTATCCCACACCGGGCTCATGCAGGGCGTCATGCGGAAGGTGGGCTCGGGCATGCCGGGTGCCGGACCTTGCTCGATGCCGAGCTTCTCAAATTCGTCGCGCGCGCGAATGACCTGCGGATCGTCTTCGGAATAACCCAGGCAGCGCAGCGCGATGATGGCGTTGAGCATGGCCGGATAAATCGCGCCCAGGCCGTCTGTCATCTCGAGTCGCTCGAGCATCCATTTCTCGGCGTGCTTCATGGCCAGCTTGCGCAGGGGGCGAATGTGCACTGCTTCGAACCAATGCGTCATGCGATCGAGAGCGAGGAAAAAATTTCGCCAGGAGACGAGGTGCTTGCGATCGACGCGCAGGCGCAGGACGGAGTTGGCGCGCCCGCCTACGAATAGCTCGTCGATTCCCTGCTCCGGCGCGATTTTCTTGAACGGCTTTTTGGCATACATGATGGCCAGCGGCACGATGATGGATCGCGACCATGCCGAAATTTCATAGATATTGAAGTAGAACCACTTGGGAAAGAGGACAATCTCCGGCGGAATGGCTGGCACGGCATCGTAGTCGTACTGGCCCATGGAGCAGAGATACATCTTGGTGAACGTGTTGCAGGCGACGACGCCCCCATGCGCGAGAACCCACTCGCGGCACTTGGCGAGACGGAGATCGTCGGCTCCGACTCCCATGAGCTTTGCGGAAAAATAGCATTTCACCGAGAGCGAGATGTTGCCGGGACCGCCGGGATAGATGCTCCAACTGCCGTCGTCGTTCTGATAGCGAAACATCTCGGTAAGCGCGCGGCGGAGCCGGCCCGGATCGCCGCTTTCAAGCAGCGTATGCAATTGGATGTAGTCGGCCTCGAGCATGGAGTCGGCCTCGAGCTCGCTGCACCAGTAACCGTCAGGATGTTGCAGGTTGAGCAGGAAATCGCGCGCGCGGACGACGGACGAGTCGACTTCGGCCATGTCCGCGTCGATACGGCCAAATCTGGGCTGGCCGAGGCTGGATCGGCCGGAATTGGGCGCCGCGGTTTGTGTCTTCTGCTGCTCTGGAGTCATGCGGTCTGAAACGCCTCTGTTTCCGGGGAAAGCGAATCTGCGTGATTCAAACTTATCATGGCGTCGCGCGCTGCGCGCCTGTTTTCGCGATCGAGTTTTAGTTGACGGCGATGGTTTCCGATCCGCTGGCGCTGCCAATGGCCTGCACGATTTCAGGGGGCAGGCCGAAGCGAACATTTTCCGGCATCACCTCAACCTCTTCGACGTTTTCAAAGCCATTCTGACGCAAGTAATTCACCACGTCCTCGACCAGCACCTCCGGAGCCGAAGCGCCGGCGGTGACGGCAACGGTGTCGACGCCGGTGAGCCACGCAGGATCGATGGCCTGGGAGTTATCAATGAGGTACCCGATGGTGCCCAGGTTACGGGAGACTTCGACCAGGCGATTGGAGTTGGAGCTGTTGGTGGACCCCACGACGAGGACTAACCCGGCATTGTGCGCCACGTTGCGCACCGCAACCTGGCGGTTCTCGGTGGCGTAACAGATGTCCTGCGAGTGCGGGCCGACGATGTTGGGAAACTTGACTTTGAGGGCATGAATGATGTCGCGCGCCTCGTCGAGCTAGAGCGTGGTCTGGGTAAGATAGGCCACGCGGTCAGGATCGGGAACCTCAAGCGCTCTCGACCTCGGCAACGTTTGAAACCACTTGGGTTACGTCCGGCGCCTCGCCCAGCGTGCCTTCGATCTCGTCGTGGTCGCGGTGGCCGATGAGCACCAGCGAATAGCCCTGCTTGGCGAATTTGACGGCTTCAAAATGGACTTTGGTTACAAGCGGGCAGGTGGCGTCGATGACCTTGAGATTGCGGCCTTTGCTGCGCTCGCGCACCGCCGGCGAAACGCCGTGGGCCGAGTAAATCACGCGCTGGCCGTCGGGCACGTCGTCGATTTCATGCACGAAGATGGCGCCCTTTTCCGCTAATTCGTTCACAACATAGCGGTTATGGACGATCTCGCGGCGCACGTAGATGGGCGCGCCGAAGGTTTCAAGGGCGATTTTGACGATGTCGATGGCGCGCACCACGCCGGCGCAAAAACCGCGCGGCTTGAGCAACAATACCCTCTTCTGGCTGGGGGAAGCGCCTGGAGAACCGTGACGGGGAATGGAATCGAGGACAGTTGTGGTCACGCCCTTAAGTATACCAACGGGCGAGTTGAAACGATAGGAGAGAAATGGGGACGCTGAGGATTCGTTTCAGGCGGCTTCACCTAACAAATCCGCCACTACCTTGGGGTTGCGGGCAATGACCATGAGATAGGCGCGCGCCGGCGCATCGGGACGCTTGCGGCCCTGCTCCCAATCGCGCAGGGTTCCCACGGGAATGCGATACGCCGCGGCGAAGGTTTCTTGCGTCATGCCGAGTTTTTCGCGCAGGCGCTTGACGTTGGGAATTGGGATGAAACCGGGCAAATTAAAGAAACCGATGGGGGCGGCGTCAGGATCGTCCCGCACGGCTGCTTCGATTTGTTCGTCGGTAAGCGCGGCGACTTTGGCCCAATCCGTGTTCGTCTTGATGGGCGGACCGCCGGGATTATGCTCGACCGAAATTAAACCAGTCTTCTTCATACCAATTAGCCTTTCTCACCGAGATGATTCGGATGACCGTTTCGCCCTCGTTAGTTCGTTCCAACTCAGCGGAAACCACGACGAGCACTTTCCTCCCGCTGCGGCTAGTTGTCACGATGCGCTCTTCCCCGTAGTCGAATCGATCGTCAACCCAAATGTCTCGATTCGGATCTTCGAGGGCCGGAACTCCATCGGCGAGCGACAAATCGTGCTTGCGCTGGTTCAAGGCATCTTTCGCCGGGTCCCAGACGTAGCGCATGAAACGATGGTACGGCTAAGCCGTAGTTGCGTCAAGTGGAAACGCCATATTCTCTATCGGTTGCGCCTGGAGTCGCCGTTAAGTGATCGTTCAGCCTTTCACCAGTCCCGAGGACGGGCGGCCCGCCAGAGGCAAAGCCGCACCACAGCGCCTCCGCGACCACAACTGCTGAGCCGTCGAACGCACGAGTGACCGGTCAGTCAAAACCTAACGCGAAGCCGAGGGTTCCTAATTGCGGTCGTGGTGGTGGTTGGCCGCTTCGGCAGCTTCCTTCAGTTCTCTGCTGGCCTGATCGAGCAATTCCTTGGCCTTGGCGGCATGGCCATCCATGTCCCATTCGTTGGCCTGCTGGGCCGCGTTGATCTTGTCCCAAGCCAGCTGAGTGAGGCGCTGGGCCGCGGCAAGGTTGGGGTGCCGTCCGTGGTCAATATCCCGGTCCGGCTGGGCAAGCGCAAAACCGCCGGCAACGAGTCCGGCGCTGAGGATGGAGCCAAAGACAATCGAACGTACTTTCATCGAGGAAGTCCTCCGGCAGACACCTTATATGGACTGTCTAATTTGGCGCAAGCAAAAAAGGTAGGCGTTTGCCGCTCCTGAATGCGGCGCAGCCTGTCCCGCCCGGCAACGGAGCCAAAGAGCAGGACAAGCTGCCGCACGGTCAGCGGCGGTCGCGCGCGATTTCGCAAACAGAGTTGGAGTCAGCGGGTGTGGCTGGTTGTGTACTCGGCTGCCTGTTCAAGCTCATCGTTTGCCTGATTGAGATATCTCCCTGCCAAATCGATATCGCTGCGGAATTGGAGATCTTTGGATTCGGCGTTGTCGTTCTGGGCCTTGGTCGCGTCATTCCACGCCTGGATGATATCGCGCTGCGCCTTTTGCAGGTTCGGATACCTTGGACCCACCGTGACCTTGGGCGGAGCCGACGCAGTCACCAGAGTTTGTCCAACCAACATGCCTCCCGCAAAGATAGCCGAGGCGGCAATGGAGCCCAACACGATTTTGCTTCTTGTCATGGGGAAAACCTCCTGCCGCGACTATTACAGAAGGCGATGGGGGTATGGCAAGAGGAAATTTGCTGCGGGGTTGAGAACAGCGCGGCTTGAGCGAGGCTGTGGCACCCTTCCACGCACCGGCCAATTGTGATAATCTTTGATTGAGGTTAATCAACGTTCATCAATGGCTACCATCAATCGCCTTCCCATCACCAAAGCGCGCATCAATCTGGGCCAGATTGCGCGACGGGCACATAACGGCAAGGAGTACTTCATCCTGGAGAAGGATGGTATTCCCGTGATCGGCATCATGGCTGCCGATGAGATGGAAGATTATCTTGAGCTGCGCGACTATAAAATCAAGGCGTCCATCGCGGTAAGTGCCAGAGACCGCGCCGCCGGTAAGGCGCGGCCCGCTAACAAGCTGCTGGCGGAGTTGAAGCGGAGTGCCGTGAGAAAGACAGCGTAGCCGAACCGTGCCGATGAATGCGCCCACGTACTCCGTTCTAAAGCAAGAACCTCGACGTCATTCCCCGACATCATCCGGGTGGTGGTTCTCAGAGCTCTCTCCGGTTATTACCTCAGAAACCTGTTCCGGCTCGTCCAATCGAAGGCGAAGTATTTCTTCTTTGGGGATTGCAATCTCTCGCAAGTACAGAATGAGTGAACGAAGAATGCCCGGCTTTAGCGACTCTGCAACCTGGAGAGCTAGCCCTATGACGGCTATTTTGTCGCCAAAGCTCTTTTGGATTGGTCGATATTCCTCAAGGGTTACGCCAAAGGTCTTCAAATCTTCGGCGTGCGCCAACAGCTTCGCCGTTGTGTCTTCGGTGACGTAGCACCGTTCCGAGCGGACGCCGGGCGCTCCGCCGCATAGAGCGCACGCGACCCGCTTGGGGTCCAATCTAGAACATCCGCACACAATACACCGCATCGTATGCCGACCTTCCTCTTTCAACGACAAGAAAGCTACCGGGCCTTACCGCCGACCTTTGTCGCCTGTTGCACCACAAGATTTTCTGATTTCATTTTGTCAGCTAAGCCGGAGAGGTCAAAGGTAACGGATCGTGGTGCCTTCTCGTAGTAACTGAATTCCAGCACTAGCTTGTTGTGCTGAGTGAGTTGAGTAGCGAACGCGGATTCTCGTCCATGCGGGTAAAGCATGTCATGGTCGTCTGAAATGCCCCAAGTTTCGTGAAGAGGTTTTTCATCGTCAAACTTTAGTCGGGTCGCGGTGCTGTATTCCGAATCGTCGTCAAGTGGTGCCACCATTTCGTGGACCTCGACTCCGACTCCGATGCTCTTCCCTCCGCAGAGCTTTCCGTTTTCGAACCAGATTCTCAGTTCAGCGTATCGCAGCGATCCTGAATCCGCGTCCTCTGGGTCGACCGATTCAGTGCTTAGGAACTCTGTCTTCGTCCCGTCAATTGCATTAGTAGAAATGCCAGAGCCCTCCCAGTGCGGCTCCCATCCGCAACAGTGCGGGTCAGTGGAACGAAGTTGGGCGTCCCATTCATTATTAAGCTCGCGTTTGGCATCTGCAAACTTTCGTGCCTGTGCTCCGCTCAGATCGAAGGCCTGATAGATCCAGATCCCCACAAGGGCCCCGGCAACGATCGCGACGGGAATCAAAACCACGCTCTTCCTGGAGTGCTTTTCTGGTGTAGGTTCCTCCGGCATGGAGTCTTCCTTTCGCAAGAATTGTACGCCCCTCCGAGTCACTCATTTTGCAGGGTTTTTCCTCAATCGGCCCCGATTTCAACCGCATTGCCGTCAAACGCTCCCTCCTTCCTGACGGCTAGAATCGTAACTAGCCATGTCCGAATTTACCCATCTTCATCTGCACACTGAGTATTCCCTGCTCGACGGCGCGTGCGACATCACCAAGCTTGTGGACCGCGTGGCGGCGCTGGGGCAAACGTCCGTGGCCATGACGGACCACGGCAACATTTACGGCGCAGTGCATTTTTTTGAGGCGGCCAAGGCCAAAGGCATCAAGCCGATCCTGGGCTGCGAACTGTATGTGTGCAAGTCGGAGGATCACCGCGGGGACGTGACTTGGCGGTCAGGTGAGTCAGGCTCTTCAGGGGGTGAGCGGGAGAGCGAGTACAACCACCTGCTGGTGCTAGCGGAAAACGAGGAGGGCTACCGCAATCTGATTCGGCTCACGTCGGAGGCGAGCCTGCATGGGTTTTATCGCAAGCCGCGGGTAAGTAAGACGTATCTCGCCGAAAACTGCAAGGGTTTGATCGGCACCTCCGGCTGCCTGAGCGGAGAGCTCTGCGAGACGCTCGAGAAAAACGACTATTCCGGGGCCATTGCCGTGGCGCAACAGTACCAGGACATCTTCGGCAAGGGAAATTTCTTTTTGGAAATTCAGGACCAGGGGCTGGAGCAGGAGCAAGAGATTCGCGCCGACCTGTTTCGCCTGGAGCGCGAGCTGGGCATTCCGCTGGTGGCGACCAACGACTCGCATTATTTGTGCGGCGAGGACTCGCATGCGCACGATGTGATGCTGTGCGTGCAAACGGGATCAAAGATTCACGAGACCAATCGCTTCAAGTTCGACTCGGACCAGTTTTTTGTCAAAGGCGCGGACGAGATGGACGCGCTCTTCAAGGACGCCCCCGCGGTGGTCGGCCGGACTATGGAGATTGCCGAGCGCTGCAACCTGAAATTGCAGAAGGTCGACAATCCGTTTCCGGATTTCGCGGTGCCGCAAGGCCACACCGTGGACAGCTTCTTCGAAGAAGTTTGCCGCGCGGGATTGAAGAAGCGGCTCGACACCGCGGTGCGGCAGTTGGAATTGCGCGGTATCCGGCGCTCGACGCCGGAGGAATATGAAGCGCGGCTCAACTACGAGATCGATGTGATCAAGCAGATGAGCTACTCGGGCTACTTCCTGATCGTGTGGGATTTCATCAAGTACGCACGCGACAACGGAATTCCTGTGGGTCCGGGGCGCGGGTCGGCGACGGGGTCGCTGGTCGCGTACGTAATGGAAATCACCAACATCGATCCGCTGCAGAATGTGCTTCTCTTCGAGCGCTTCCTGAATCCGGAGCGCGTGACGATGCCGGATATCGACGTGGATTTCTGCATGAATCGGCGCGGTGAAGTGATCGATTACGTGACGCGCAAATACGGGCGCGAGCAGGTGGCGCAGATTATCACGTTCAATACGATGGCGGCCAAGGCGTCGATCAAGGACTGCGGACGCGCGCTCGACATGCCGTACGGCGATGTGGATCGGATTGCCAAGCTGGTGCCGGCTACGGTGGGCATGACCATCGACAAAGCGCTCGAAGATGTGCCGGATCTGCGCAAGCTATACGACAGCGACAAGCAGGTGCGCGAACTCATCGATACGGCGAAGAAGCTGGAGGGACTGGTGCGTGGGGCAGGCGTGCACGCATCGGCGGTGGTGATTGCGCCGCGTCCTCTTACGGAGCTGGTGCCGCTGAACCGCACCAAAAACGATGAAATCGTAACGGCATACGACATGAAGGCCGTGGAGAAGATGGGCCTGCTGAAGATGGATTTCCTGGGCCTGACGACGCTGACAGTGATCAACGATGCGGTGAAGCTGATTGAGCAGACGCGCGGCGAGAAGCTCGACATCGAAGCCATTCCTATCGACGATCCTGAGACCTTCAAGCGCGTGTTTCACACCGCGCTGACATCGGGCGTGTTTCAGTTTGAGTCGCCGGGCATGCGCGATATTTTGCGGCGTTACAAGCCGGACACGGTGGAGGAGCTGACGCAACTGAACGCGCTGTTCCGGCCCGGCCCGATGAACATGATCGACGACTTTATCGAGCGCAAGTGGGGGCGGCGCAAGGTAGAGTATCTGCTGCCGGAGCTTGAGGGGATACTGAAGGATTCGCTGGGCGTGACCGTTTACCAGGAACAGGTGATGCGGATTGCGCAGGTGCTGGCGAGCTTTAGCCTGGGCGAGGCCGACCTGCTGCGGCGCGCGATGGGAAAGAAGGATCAGAATGCGATGGCGAAGATGCGCGATCGCTTTCTAGATGGCGCGCAGAAGCTGGGACATCCAAAAGCGGCGCTGGAAGAGCTGTTTGAGCAGATGGCGAAGTTCTCGGAGTATGGATTCAACAAGTCGCATTCGGCGGCGTATGCGTGGGTGGCTTACCAGACGGCGTATTTGAAGACGCACTATCCGATGGAGTTTATGGCGGCGCTGCTGACGTCGGAAACTTCAAAGCCCGACAGCGTTGTGAAGTATATCGGCGAGTGCCGCGAGATGGGTATCGCCGTAGAGCCGCCGGACGTGCAGGTGTCGGGTGCGCAATTCACGCCGCACGGTGAGGCGATTCGGTTTGGGCTGGCCGCGGTGAAAAACGTGGGAGGCAACGCGATCGAGTCGATTCTGAAGGCGCGCGCGGAGGCGGGCGGACGCTTCAAGACTCTCTGGGAGTTTTGTGAGAAGGTCGATTTGCGCGTGATGAACAAGCGTGTGATCGAATCGCTGATCAAGGCAGGCGCGCTGGACTCGCTGGGCACGCGCGGGCAACTGAACGCTGCCATCGACAAGGCCATGGAGCGCGCGCAAAAATCGCAACGCGACGCTGAGCAGGGACAGAGCGGATTGTTCGGCTTGTTTGATGAAACGCCCGCGCGCGGACACGACGCCGATGCGCTGCCGCCGGCGCCTGATTGGGAAGAGAGCGTGCGACTTGCGAATGAGAAAGAAGTGCTGGGATTTTTCGTTTCGGGTCATCCGCTCGACAAGTACGCGGAGAAGCTGCGCAATCTGACGGGCGTGATAAGCATCGCCGAGGCGCTGGAACGCAAGCCGCCGGAGCGGCGATGGGGCGGACAGCAGGATATAGCGGACGAGATTCAGGTGGCCGGCATTCTGCAAGGTTTGCGCGTGCAGAAAAGCCGCCGCGATCAGCGGCTCTATGCGCAGGCGGCGCTCGAAGACGCGACCGGCAAGATTGAACTGATTTGCTTTGCGCGCGATTACGAGAAGCTGGCCGCGCAGTTGAAGATGGAAGTGCCGGTGCTGGTGCGCGGCATGTTGATGGGCGATGAAGACGCCGCTCCCAAGATCGCGATCAGCCAGTTGCAGGCGCTCGAAGAGGTGCAGGTGAAGCTGCCCACGGCGATTCGCATTCGCATCAATATCGACCGCGCCACGGATGAGATGCTAGCCGCGCTGAAGAGCGCCGCCGATGCTGCGCCGGGGCCTGGAAAGGTGATGCTGCAGCTCGAGAAAAACGGAGAGTATGCCGTGGTGCTGGAGCCGGAGGGAATGAGCGTCACTGCCGATCGCGGCTGGGTGGAGCGTGTGGAGGAGCTTGCCGGCAAGGGGTCGGTGCAGGCAGTGGTTTAAAGACAGGGAACAAGGGAACGAGAAGACAGGGAATAGGGAGTAGCCAGTAGGGAGTAGGAAGGGCAGACGATCGGCGAGTGATGATTTGTGCGATATAGAAAATTAGGCCGAGGCCCGCTTGAAGTTTCCGAGCTGAGTTTTGGAACGTGGCTCACGGTGGCGGGCGGCGTGGCGCGCGGACAGGCCATTCGCTGCATCCACGCGGCGATTGATCACGGCATCACGCTCTTTGACACGGCCAATCAATATGGAGCGGGCGAAGCAGAGCGCGTGCTTGGCGAGGCGCTTAAGAGCTTTCCGCGCGATCGCTATTTGATAGCGACGAAGTTGTATTTCCCAGTTGGCCAAGAATCGGATCGCGGACTTTCTGCGGCGCAAATCGAAAAGCAGCTGCATCGATCGCTGGAACGGCTCGGCGTCGATACGATCGACCTTTATCAATGCCATCGCTACGACAAGGAGACGCCGCTCGAAGAAACCATGATTGCACTCGACCGCGCGGTGCGCGCCGGAAAGGTGCGCGCCATCGGCTTCAGCGAATGGACCGCGGAACAGATTGACGCTGCGGCTGCGATCGCCGGCGCGCAGGCGCTGATTCCCTTCTCCGCGAGCCAGCCGCAATATTCAATGTTGTGGCGCAAGCCGGAGGCCGCGGTGTTTCCCGCGTGCGCGCGGCACGGCATCGGCAGCCTGGCTTTCTCGCCGCTGGCGCATGGCGTGTTGACCGGCAAATACGCGCCGGGCGAGCCGCCTCCGCCGGGAACTCGCGCGGCGAGTGAAGAGATGAATCAATTTATGGAGACAGCTGGTCGGCACTACCGGTCGGATTTCCTGCTGTCTGCCGTTGACGAGCTCAAGCCCATTGCGGCGGAGTTGGGATTGTCGATGGTGCAGTTGGCGTTGGCGTGGGTGTTGCGTCGGCCGAGGGTGGCGTCGGCGATTATCGGCGCGTCACGGCCGGAGCAGATTGCCGACAATGTCAGGGCTGTGGGCGTGACATTGTCCGCTGAAGCGCTGGAACTGATCGATCAAGCGCTCGATGGCGCGATCGTACGATAGCAAGCACTCGATTGCGGCCGTCATACGTTATGCGCGCTCGCGATTCTCGCATTTTCAATTGCTGCCGAGCAGCTAGCAAGCGGCTTTGGGATTGGGATATGTATCGCGGTTGGCGGAGTGATTCGAGTCGAGACAGGCAAGATCCTTTTCTATGGCGACTTCGAGGGAGCCAATGCCGTTGGGAACGGCGGCATAGATGCCAATCTCATCGCCATTGGCCCACGCCTGCGCGACGCTGGTGGGCACAAGCACAATGACCGCATCGGACGTGTGGGATACGGAGACGCATGCCGTGGCCTGGGAATGCTCCAGCGCGTAGGTGAGGCGTACACCGGGCGAAAAGTTGATGGTTTCATCGACGCGGCCGACGCGCATCAGCCGCCGCACCTCCGAGGGGCCCACGCGAAGCCGCAGCGAATCTCCCTTGATGCGCAATTTCATGGCGCTTCCTCAGGGCGCAAATCGCGCCCTTCAATTCGATGCTACTCAAAAGGAGAAGCCGGCAGCAATCGCAGGAACTCGGGCTCGAATTGAATTTATGCGAAGGACACGAACAATGCTGAGGCTGAAGTAAGCCTGCGAACTCGCCTATCTACTGAAATTCCCCACTCAGGCCAGTCATGTCCAAGTTGGTGAGAAATCGTTGCGTCTCGGCAGAGAGTAGATCGTAAGTAGCCGCCCTCGGCGCGTTCGAGTGAGGCCTGTCGATCCGAACCATGATGGAAACCGAGTGCCCGTACGCGGTTGCCGGCTTCAGAGACCGGAGTTTAAATCCGCTGCTCGGTACGGCATCTGGTGCTTGCCAACAGGACGTAGGGGAGCAGAGCGCGCTCACCACGATGCTGTCGGTGATTCCGTCGCTGTAAAAGCCCTCACTGAACGCGACAGGTTTACTCTCCGCGGTAACGAACGTTTTGGTGGTCAGATAATCCGGCTGCAATCCGCGCGCTAGCCAGCATGTATTCGCGTTGTGGACACCTGCGCCAACCCACACGCCAAGCGTGATCTCCTCCGAATTCGGTGCTGTATAAGCGCCGCTTTGTAAGAGAATGATGCCGTCCCGCTGCTCGTACCATGCGCGGGTCAGTGCGAAATCGCCAACCTGTTTAGGCATCGCGCGGGCGAGCGATGCGATCCTGGCCGGATCTTTGCGGTTGTCTCTGAGCCCGAAAACGCACAGTGAGAGAACAACGAGCGCCACGACCGCCGCGCACTTGAGCCAGGAGATTGCGACGCGCGGCGCGGACCACGGGCTCGCCGGCACACTCGAGGCCGGGCCCAACCTCGCCGGTTTGCTGTTTGCCAGCTTGAGAAAAAGAAACGTCGCAACCAAGAACAGGCTGCCCCCAATCACATAGTCAGCCCACTTCGCCATTCCCTCGAGTCCCGGATGACCGAGAGCGACGCGATAGTAGAGCACCAGCACGCAGAGCCGCGTGAAATTAAAAACGTATCCCAGCAATACGGCGCCGGTCACATAGGCCGCCCATCGGAAAACGGGGACGCGCTTGAGATAACCCAAAATCAGCGCCAGGTACCCCATGGTGACCGCGCCACGAATCCCGTCGCATCCGGGCGCGATAAACATGCCGAAATCCGGTGAAAACATAAGGCGCAGTTGCGGAGTGGTAGGCGCAAATCCGATTGCCGACGCAAATGCGCGCGCCACGTGGGCCGAGAGATTTTGCAGAGGAATGTCCAACAACACATTGACGGCGCTGGGCACCGGCTGCGACAGAAGCAGCAGTCCGAGCGGAAACCATGCCCGGCGCCATACACGCGGCCCGGCAAATAGCAGGACAATTCCGCTTATATATAGATAGATTGGTAACGCCAGCGGGGACAACGTGACCCCCGCCCCGCCGCCGAGCACCGCGGACAGCGCATAACGATGCCGCAAAAAACTGAGGCCAAAGGTAAGGCCGATTACCACCAGGCCCCACCATGTCCCCCGCATCTCCCATCGGTTTTGCCGCCACACGCGCAGCGTGAGCACAAGGCTGACCAGCGGAATCAGCATGCCAATGGACCGCAGAGGATCGGTCGTCCAAATCTTCCAGAGAACAAAAATGTCGCGATAAATGCCCAGGCAGCCGACAGCGGTAACTGCGGCGATTCCGCACCATAACAGCGCGGATATGGCGGGTGGCGCGGCGGCCTTCGGTTCCGTAATTGCTTCCTGCGAAACCGCGGATGTGTCGCTCGGTGCTGGCGGCGCGACGGCAGCGGTTTCGTTGCTGAGGCTCATGGCATCCATCTTAAATCATGGCGAACCGGCGATGTCCGCGGCTCAGCCCGACTGGATGCTCCACTGTGCCCTCTCGGGCGGCGGGATGTCCTCGCGAGGAATGGCTTGAGATTGCCAGCGAATACCTCTTGTTGGACGAATTATATGCCCGTGCGGACAAGTTGGAGGAAACATCCTCACGCGAGGTCATCCATCATTCTGCCAACAAGAGGTATTCATTGATGCGTGAGCGGTACTGTCAAGCCCATCTCGGAAGGGATTGTGAGAGAATTGCTCGCCGTCGACCGAAATTCGGTGCGTTCCTGGGCCGCGGCCAAGCGTCTTTCTGGAAGCTGGCACCGCGTAGCCTTTCTGCGCCGGTAAATCGATAAATTTGTGTAATATGATGCAAGGCGCAGTTCCATCTCGTGGCCTAATTGCATATCTCCAGTCTAAAGTTTTGGGAGCGAATGATGCGCGAAAGCCGGTGGCAGGTTCTGCACGTGGTCACGAACCACGAGAAACGGGTTGCACAGCGCTTGACCGCGCGATCGCTGGAACACTATCTCCCCCTTTACACAGAGCGCTCGCAATGGACCGATCGCGTCGTCAACCTGGAGCGGCCGCTTTTTGCCGGATATGTTTTCGTGCGTTTCGCGCCGGAAGTGAGGCTTTCGGTTATCAGCACTCCCGGGGTACTCCGTATGCTCGGCGAAACGGAGCGCGATACGGTGAGCGAGATTGAGATTGCCCGGATTCGCGAGGGCCTGGCGAGCGGCTGTCTTCTGCGTCCGCATCCCCGCGTAGCCATGGGAAGCCCGGTGCGCGTGCTCAGGGGAGTTTTTGAGGGCGCAGAGGGCTGCGTGACCGATTTCCGCCAGCAATGCAAAATCGTGATGGCGCTCTCGGCAACCGGACAGTGTTTTTCGCTTGAAGTGGGCCTTGAAGATATCGAGGTCCTGCGCAAGCCGGTAGCCGACGAGTTGACCGGTCGTGAGCGGCAACTGGCGGCGAGCAGGCTTTAGCGGCTGGGATCTAAAAGCTGGCGGCTTGGCCGCTCCGCCCGCCCATTTTTCGAGAAATCAAGTACGCGGCGTGGCCGCCTCCAAACCTCGACGCTGGGAGCGGTCGTCTCCGCATCACGCCCACCACACGTCATCCCGCTGCCAGCCTCAACTCGAGTTCCATCAGTGCCGGGCAAATGCCGCCATTACTTCTCGCAGAGAGATAAGGATTGGTATTCACAGCGCCCACCTCTCGCATTCGAGTTTTTCCGCAGCCTGATTAGCCAGCGCGAGGCGTGTCTTTGCCCTCGCTCGCTCGCGCCTGATTCAGGGCCAGCAACTGCTCCAGAATCTGTTGATCGGTAAGCTCGGCCGGCCAGCCGTAAGCTGCAAAAACCGCCCGGTCCAATTTGCGGTGAGCGTTCTCAAGCCACGCGCACTTACCATCGGCAAGGTCGTTATAGAGGTGGGTGAGCGTTCGGGTCGCCAATATCTCCGGCCCCGCATTCGGTGGGTTGAGCCAATGGTCGCGTTGTTTCACAAGCTCCCGCGCAGCCTCCGCAATGGCCTTCACGAGCGGAGAGCCATTCGGCTCCTTGCCCGGCGGCCAGGGAAACGGAAACGTCTCGAAGGTCGAGGTGGGAGTGTAGCGCGGCCGGTCCTCGAGCTGGGTGCCCATATGCAAACCCCAGACTTGGTGCGGACGGGAGTGTAGAACGCCGAAGAAGTAGTCGTCGTCGCGGGCGATGGCAAATACGGCGTGATCCGGAACGATCTCCCGCGGCAGCCAGACAAAAATGCGGTGTTTGGAAACGGCCGGCGTTGCAACAAAGCGCTTGAGCTTCACCACGGCTGCGCGAAAATCCGGCCGAGGCTCTCCGTGCATCCACCATTTGAGCCTGTATCCCTCGCGGTTATTGTTCGCGCGCTCTGGCATCACATGCTCCCGCAAATATTCAAAGGGCATCTGGTAGAGCGCAGCCTGGCCCTCCGGCACGTCCACGCCGAAATCGATAACGTACATCCCGCGCGGACGCCGCGTGATGTCCAGCGCATTCACCCAGGGCCGCACCACGTCGGAGTTCGGCAGGCCGTTCGGATTCACCGGTGCGGCCAGCATCCTTTGCGCCGTCTCGGGGCTGATATCGAAGGCGCCGACCTTGGTCGTGCCCATAAAACACAGGTTGGCATTTTCCGGCAGCCGGTGAGCCTGCGTAGCATCTGAGCCCGAAGTTAGATCGGCGTTGATCGCCTCCACGGCCACGCCGTCCAGCACGCGGCCCTGTTCTTCGCTGCCGTCGAACCCCACGATGGAGATGTGCACCGCCGCACCCTCGTTGATCCAGGGACGGTCGCTCCACGCCATAAAGATGTTGCCGGTTTCGGCGATGCGCTTGAGAATCTCGCGGTTTGCGCCGCCGCGAATGCCCTGCGTGGCCACGAGCCCCACCGCGCACACCTGTTTGCGCTCCACTATTTCGCGTGCCTTCTCGAACCAGTAAGTCACCAGATCGGCTTCGGCAGGCACGCGGTCCTTGTAGAGCTTGAGCAAGGCATCGACATATACGTCGCCCAGGTTGCGCCTCAGTAGCTTGCCGCCGAGGAACGGCGGATTGCTGACAATGAAATCGACCTTGGGCCATGCAGGCTCGCTTGGGGTCCCGGCGGAATCGAGCTTGGGGCTGCCGTCGGCATTGAGCTCGATGATGGCGTCCCGGTGCTGGATGTTTGTGAGCACGCGCAGAACCGGATCTTCCGATTCGCCCATGGCGTGGTCCCGCCGCCATTGCAGGTAGCCAATCCACACCACCACAGAAGCCATCTCGTGCGCATAAATGTTGGTCTCAATGCCGTAGAGCTGCTGCGGGCCCACCTTGCAGTCGAAGTGGGGCAGGCGGTGGTCAACCGCGAAAACACGCGCCTCGTTCCACAGATCGAGTAGCAGGTTCAGCGCCACGTAGAGAAAGTTTCCGCTGCCGCACGCGGGGTCCAGTATGCGCACGGCGGCCAGCTCTTCGATCCAGCCCATGATCCTTGCTTCGAGCTGTGCACGCAGCCGGGCGCGGGTGACGGCGCTGGCGGTTTCCGCAGCCGCCGCAAGCTCCTCCGCCCCCGCCTTCACCTCGGCCCAGCGCCGCCGCAACGGAGCCATCACCACAGGCTCCACAATCAGCAGAATATCTTCGCGGCTGGTGTAGTGCGCGCCCAGTTGCGCGCGCTTCTCCTCGTTCAGGATGCGCTCAAAGAGCGTGCCGAAGATCGCCGGCTCCACCCGACCCCAGTCCAGCTCGGCGGCTTTGCGAAGAATTCCCAGATCCTCGTGTTCCAGATCGAGCACCGTATCTTCGCCCTCGCGAAAAAGGCCTCCGTTGAAGTGGTGGATGGGCGTGATCCCAAAATCCAGTTCGGCTGTGGCCATAGAGGCAAAGAGTTTCCTGAGCCGGCGCGTAAATAACTTCGGCTCCAGACGGTCCATTACAATCGCCCTGCGAAACATGTTTTCGGGCAGCAGGCCCACGCTGTCGGCAAACAGGCAAAATAGCAACTGCATGATGAACCGCGCCACTGCCTCGTTGTCTTCGTGGCGCGCTCGCAGATTGCTTTTGAGCTTCGTGAACTGCTCCGCCGCCCTTTGCGTGACGCGTACTTCCAGCGCTCCGGGCTTGAGCTTTTCCGGTTCCTGGAAGACGGCGCGGAGAATGTCCAGTGCCGATAGGTCGGATCCCGCAACCGGAGTCGTGAGAATCAGGTCGTCCAGCGTGAACCGATAGACGACTGGCGGAGTGTTCGTGAAATTGGTGTGAACCTCGAACCGCACAAAGTCGCAGACTACAAGCAAAGGCGGATGGTCGAGGTCGGCGCTGTAGTCGTGCAGTTGCTTGTAAGCAGCATTAAGGTCCTTGCGTTTGCCCTTATACTCCCAGCCGAAGAAACCGCGCTTCCACACGTCGGCAAAGCCCTTGTCGTCGCCAATCTTGTTGACATGTTTCTCAAAGGTGTATTCGGACCCTTTGGGATCGGCATGAGCCGGCTGCGGCTCGTTCAGGATGTCGCAAAGATCGTTAAAGTGCGAGTGCGCGCCCGCGCGCTCGCTTAGCTCGCTATCTCTCCAGCAGCGAATGAACTCAGGCAGGCTTTGCTTCATGTTCTCCTAGAGAGTCTAACGTGCCGGCCGGAGACCGGACGTTCGAATCATCGGCTTGGGGATAACGAAAGAGACTCCCAATCCCATTTGCGGGTTGCGTACCGACGCTGCTTCATATTGGAACCAAGCACGCGCGCTCAGCCCCCAATCTTCGCAAGCCCCTCAAGTCCCATTTTTTTCGCAAGCCGCTGAAAACACGCTGCAAGTTTCGCCCGCCTGATTGGAGAAATACATGAAATAAGGGCAGAGAACGGAGATCAGCTAGCCAACGCCTCCACCACCGCCTCCGGATGCCGCGCAATCACCGTCAGATAAGCTCGCGCCGCGCGATCCGGACGCCGCCGTCCCTGCTCCCAATCCTGCAGGGCGCGGGGGTCGAGAGCGAAGCGGCGCGCGAACTCCGCGCGGCTGAGGCCGGTGGCTGCCCGCACCGCACGCACATCCACTTCGAGCGGAAGTGGGAACTGGTGAACGGCGGCGGACTCGGCCTCGCCCTTTGCGGTCGCGGCTGCCTCGCGCATGGCCGCGACAAATTCGTTGGCAACATTCTTCCGCTTCATCACTCGATCCCTTTCATGGTTTGATCCTGCGCACCTTTGCTGCCGCCTTGAGCGTCGCAGCGAATGCCTTGACTTCTCGCTTTTGTTTCGATGTGAGGTCCGCCTGCTCATTCTTGCCGTAAAGAAAGATCGCGTAGAGCGGATTCTCCTCGTCGAAGAAGTAATAAATCACCCGCACTCCGCCGGATTTCCCTTTGCTCCGCGCCGCGAATCGAACCTTACGCACTCCTCCGGCGCCCGGAATCTCATCTCCCAATCGCGGATGCAGAGCGAGGAAGAAAATCAGGTCCTCATGCTCCTCGGCCGAAAGCAGCTACTCTGCCCTGCGGGCAAAAGCGCTGGTTTCAACGATCGTCAGCATGGAAGTGCTCACTCGAGGACTATGCGGCATTGCCGCACCAACGTCAAGACATCGCGCCGCGCCATCCGGCCCCGCAAGCCCATCGAACCCATTCTTTTCGTAATCCACTGAAAACACTCCGCAAAATTCGCGTGCCGCTTTGCATAGAATTAAGCCCGTAAGGCGCACAATCGTTCTATGAGTAGCCTTCGGTCCGAAAATCGTGGTTTTTTATTCCCTGGTCCCGAGTCTCTTAGTCCCTGCTTTTCACCCTCCCGGCTGGCTATTAACTACTCGGTAACTCCCCCACCCCTCCCCTCCCCCGGTATAAACCGGAAGCCGGTCGCGGTCCTGGCCCCTGAAACCCGGAACCTGACACCTGAAACCCGTAGCGGCGGACCCCGCGAAAAAGTGCACTGTGAAACTGTGAAGCCGAGATTACTCAATCACATCAATCACTTACACGAAAAAATCCCACAGTCTCACAGTTTCTGTGATCCTGTGAGCTGTGATGGAAATCGAATCGGATTTTCGGAAACAAGTCTTGCTGGAAACGACGAACCACGATCCACGATCCACGATCCACGAACTGAAGGCTGAGAGCGATGCAATTGGGCTACTGAGATCCGAACGTGTTACACTGAGTCTGCGCTCAGTGATTTGGCCGTGAGCGGCGCTTTGCCCCCTGAAGGCAACTCTGCCTTGCACAGATTTCCCCAAGCCCCTACAGCGTAGCCCTTGAGTTTGAGTCCCGTGGCTCAACTCCCGGTCGAAGTATGGATCGGGATGAATCAGTTGCTTCTTCACCGCAAAGTGGATTGGCAGCGATTCGGGAAAGCGCATGCGTGCGCAAACAAGGGAGCCGATCGGCAATGTGCCGAAAGGCGATTCGTGGTGCGTGGGTCGAGTTCCGGGCCGCGAACATTCTTTTGAATGTTTGTTGGCCGTCCGAGAGACAGTTTTCGGTGCTTCCATACGCATATTGATTAGAAGAAGGTTCGCACTCAGCGATGAGCGAGCGCGCCTCGAAGTCCAGCTCCGTTTGCAGGCCCGAATGAAATCTTGGGCTCGCGGAGCTCACTAGAAAGATTGTTTTGACAACTCAGTTTTCCCAATTCTCACTTTCCCCTGCTTTGATGTCGCGCCTCGAAGCCAACCAATTCAAGATTCCAACTCCGGTGCAAGCCGCGGCGATTCCTCCAGCGATGGAAGGCCGCGACGTTCTGGCCACAGCGCAAACCGGAACTGGCAAAACCCTGAGCTTCCTGATTCCTATCGTGGAAATGCTCGAAAAGACCGCAGGTCGCGACGCGAACGCTCTCGTGGTTCTGCCCACGCGCGAGCTGGCCATGCAGATCGAGAAATCGTTCCGAGCCATTCGCACCAATCAGTCGCAAACCGTTGCGCTGGTTGTGGGCGGAATGTCGGAGCGCGATCAACTGGACACGATTCGCCGCGGCGCGCGACTGATCGTGGCAACTCCAGGACGTTCTCGAAGACTTCCTCAAGCGCAAGCTGGTCAAGCTCAACGCGGTCAAGATCCTGGTGCTGGACGAAGTGGATCGCATGCTCGATATGGGCTTTGAACCGGCCATTCGCCGCATTGCGTCCATGATTCCCAAGGAGCGGCAGACGCTGTGCTATTCGGCAACGCTCGAGGGCGCGGTGAAGGACGTAGCGCGCAACTACCTGAAGGATCCAGTGCGCGTCGAAATCGGCTCCGTGATGAAGCCGGCCGAGAACGTCGAACTGCGCGCCTTCAGCGTGGATCAAGACAAGAAGCAGGAGCTTCTGGAGCATCTGCTGAACGGTGAAGACGGCAGCTTCCTGGTCTTTGTGCGCACCAAGCACGGCGCGGATAAGGTCGCGCGGCGGCTAATTCGCTCCGGTCATGCGGCGATCCAGATTCATGGCGATCGTTCGCAATCGCAACGCAACTCGGCGCTGCGCAACTTCTCCGAGGGCAGGCATCGCGTGCTCGTGGCAACTGACGTGGCTGCGCGCGGCATCGACGTGGCGAACGTCGCTCACGTAGTGAACTACGATCTGCCCAAAGTGGCGGAGGACTTTGTGCATCGCGTCGGCCGCACAGGCCGCGCTTCGGCTCGGGGAGTGGCTTCAACCTTTGCCGGACCAGCGGAGCGCGGCGACCTGCGCAAGATCGAGCGCGCGCTTTCCATCCAGATGGCGCATTTCCGGGTGCGCGGCGTGAGCGCTGGCGAGCACGCGGCGTAGACGCAGTTTCGAGTGTCAAAGTCGAAAGCCTGGCAGCGATCCGAAAGGGTCGTTGCCAGGCTTTTGGTACTCGGATCTTACGGTTCTTGCTGCGGAGCCGATTCCGGATCTGAAGAGAAATTAGTGCAGGTCAGACCAGCGGAGAAACCACCACCAGCACATCGATGGCAGGAGGTGGCGCGATTTCGGGCATCTTCACGTCGATATAGCGGCCTTCAGCCACGTCGGAGAAGACGCGATTGAGCGTGTCTTCCGTTCTGCAGGAGGCGACGTGGAGCTTGCGCGTCGCGCGCATCACCATGGCGGACAACAGAAAGCGGTTTTCAACTTTGAGTCCAGCCGAATACACCAGTTTTGATCGCAATGTATGCCTCTATTCCCGGTAGTCGTGCGTTTGCTACTGAGCCGGGCTCGTCCCGTTGTGATCCGTAAAACCGGGCTTGGTGCCATTCGAACGCCATGCCGGAGACACAAGGATGAGAAGGCTGGAGAGAGTGTGTGCCGCGAATCCCCTCTTCTGTGAGCATACGCTCATTGGGGCTCTTCTCCTAATTGCGACCGCGAAGCCGTAACCCCTATGAATCGGCAAAAACTCCTTTGGGTTTAAGTTCTCCGCCAGCAGGGTTTTACATCCAAGGAGTGATATACTTGTAGCTGGTCGTCGAATCCGACTTGGCGTTCTTGCCTGTTCTGCTTTCCCGCTCAACTCGCAAACAATTCCACTTGAGTTCAGCGATACATCACGCAACATAAGGACAAGTCATGGAACAGGGCACAGTAAAATGGTTTAACGATGCGAAGGGATTCGGCTTCCTGAGCCGTGCTGACGGCGAAGACGTGTTTGTGCATCATTCTGCCATCAAGAGCGAGGGATTCCGCTCACTCAAGGAAGGCCAGGCCGTTGAATTCGACGTCGTCAAGGGGCCGAAGGGCCTTCAGGCCGAGAACGTCCGGGCTGTCTAGCTGAATTAATCGCCGGGTAGTGGTTGACTTCGACATCTTCCGGCCCCCGCCGGTTTACTTGAGGATTCCAACACCCGGCGACTGCGCTCTTGCGGCTTTTTGGGCGCGGACGACTCCCATGACATGGAAGTTCTCTGAATCGCTTGCCCTCTTCGCAAACAGAGTGGATCCCCTGTCTGGCAACTCAAGACGGAATTCATTGGACAAATCGCGGGAATACAGGCAATCGCAGGAAAACAGTCAATGAGTTCAACGGACTTTGGTCGGAACGGGCCATGCGCGCTGGCGTGCGACCGATGCAATCGAGCAGAGTTCGGCGGTATTTCGAACGCAACACACAACTGAAGCAGGACCGAAAGGGAAATATGGCTGAAGATCAGCAACTCATGTGCAGCGATTGCGGGCAAGCGTTCACGTTTACCGCGGAGGATCAGGAGTTTTTCAGGGAGCGTGGCTATTCGTCACCGAAGCGCTGCAAACCGTGCCGGCAGGCCAAGAAGAACGAGCAACCGGGCGGCGGTGGTGGTGGTTATAGCCGCAGTTCATCGCAGGGTACAAGCGTGATCTGCGCCGGATGCGGACAGCAGACCACAGTTCCATTTGAGCCCCGAGGAGACCGTCCCGTATATTGCCAAAACTGCTTTCAAGCGCGGAAGACCAGCGCTGGCGGCGGCAACCGGCGCGGCGGCGGCGGCTTTGGCGGCGGCAGGGGCCGTTAGGACCTTGTGATTCGAGCGGCGTGAAGAAAGCCCTCCCCACGACTCCAGGCACCTGGCAGCATTGGGATTTATTCAGGCGGCATTTGCCTGCTCGGGCTCGCTCACGCCGGCGTCGCTTGATCGCGACGCCGGACGGGACTTGCACAGTCTTCGCCGCTCAAAATCTTTAGCTTTTCACCTTTCCCCGAGGATTTCCGCATGAAGAAACTCATTCCGCAAAAGAAACCTGTACCGCACGACAAATATTTCCTCAAATCGCTCCATCAGGAGATCGATCTCTACGATCGTAAGATCGCCTATCTGGACAAGTTTGCGCAGTTCGATTCGGCCGCCGACCGCGAGGGCGCCGAACACAAGTTGCTCACGAAAAGGGCGTCCCTGGCGGAGACGGCAAAGCAACTGGTTGCCGACGGCGTGGAATTCAACCCATCCGATCTCCCTCGGTCCTTTCTGCCTGCGGCAGGAACCAGCGCGGAATAGGGATTCTGGCTCGGTCTTCGGCGGGTCTAGCCATGACTATCGCAGCCTTGCGATTGGCCCGTTGAAACTCCTTCCCGGGAGGAACCGTAAGACCTCATTCAAAAACAAGATTCTTTCCTTTGGGGCCGGCAGTTTTGTGCCGATCCGACCGTTAAGGCGCTCATTTGGTGACGCGGACCTGGGTCAGGCAAAGCTGACCTTCAGAGAAATGGCGGCCTCAGGCAGTTTCTTTGTCGGGAGTTGAACGTGCAGTCCGGTGGCACTCTGCCGGGACTGGATCTTGTCCGCGCAGCCCAACCATTCGACTCTTATGAGTCTGGCCGGCGATTGCCGGCTGGACCTGCCCCGCGCGCGGATGACGACTACCCTTTCAGGCCATCCGAGGACAATCGCATAAACAATCGTTCCGCTCTTGTGGCGCGCGAAGCGAATGTCCTCGGGGCCGAGTTGGTTCAGGTCATTTCCGTTGGATCAAGAGGAAAGAAGCGATTCAGGTCCTTCTCCAAGCGCCTTCAAAGGCCGCGTCCCGTAAATGGCTTCGCCGTTGACCTCTATCCAATCCGTGATCCTGTCCAGCACTGCGATCTCTCTACTATCAATGGCGACGTTTGGGCGTCCGGGAATGTTGAGAATAAATGTGCCGTTCTTGCTCACCGTGTCGATCAACCAGTGGATGAGGTGCCATGGATTTTGATAGCTGGCACTCGCCAGCACCCACGCAACGTATGCAGTCATACCCAGCAAGTCTGAGTTGTAACGGTTGGTTTCGCCTTCGTTGATGACGGATGTACCAAGTTTGCAACTGCCGCCGGCATTGAGCACCGCCCGCTATTCGTCCATGCAAACCGCTGTTTTTTCTTCGCGAGTGGTTCTTTTTGGGGAGCCGGAAGAGAACTTTAGTAATGCTTCAATTATGGACATTTAAGTCCATAATTTAGGTGCAAAACGACGATGGCGGTTACTCCGGAATGGCTGTTTTTGCGGCCAGCTTCCAGACCGCACTCACACGAAAGGTTTCTTCGCGGGAATCCACGCTTCTCGCGGATTTGTTTGCTGAGGTCGAGGGAAGCTATGCGTTCGGCTTCACAGACTGCCCATCGACGCGAATTTTAAAGGGAGAAGTCCACAAGTGCGGCAGGAAGCCACAATGAGTTCAAGTGTCTCGCCAGGATTCGCGAACAATCTCCCCAGCACCTTTGGGGCCGGATCCTTGTCGATTGCCTTAATTGGCCCCGACAAGAGGAGACGCAACGCTGTGGCTGTGGCAATTGCCGAATACCGCCAAGCCAATGTCAGTGAGTTTGAAAGCTACCCCACGCGAACTGAGGAGTTCCGGGGGCTGCTTGAGAAGTCCTTCGATGTGATCGTCTTCGACCTGGATAGTGACCCTGACGTCGCACTGGAACTGGTGGAAAAAATCGGGACACGCGGCTCGGCGACGATTATGGTCTATTCCGAGCAGGCGAACACAAAGCTGGCAGTGCGTTACATGCGCGCAGGCGCCCGCGAGTTCCTGCTTCTGCCCCTTGAAAAGGGCATCGTGGCCGAAGCTCTCGACCGGGCCGCGGCGAATCTTTGCGAGAAAACTCAACCGGCGCGGACGACCGCCGGAAAACTGCACGTCTTCGTTTGTGCAAAAGGGGGGAGCGGGGTTACCACGGTCGCCTGTAATCTTGCCATCGCGCTGGCTGGAAACCCCGATCAAAAAACTCTACTCATCGACCTCGCTCTCCCCATTGGAGACGCCGCGCTGGCCTTGGGGATTCATGCAAAGTACTCGACCGAGGACGCAATCAGGAATGCCGAGCGTCTGGACGCACGTCTTCTGAATGAGCTGCTCGTCAGGCATCGGTCAGGAGTATTCGTGCTCGCGGCTCCCAGCAATATTCCCGAGATGGAGGGCTGCGGAGATGCCATCGACAAGCTGATCGCGGTCGCTCGGCGCGAATTCGATCATGTGATCGTGGACGTGGGATCGCGGATGGATCTGGCGGGTACGGCCGTCTTCAGGCAGGCCTCGACCGTTTACCTGGTGACTTTGACAGGCGTTTCCGAACTGCGCAATTCAAATCGCCTGATCTCACATCACTTCGCCACCGGCTGGGCCAACCTGGAAGTGGTGGTTAACCGGTTTGAAAATCGGCTGCTGGGAGGAGTGAGCGAGGATGCTGTCGCCAAGGCTTTAGGCAGGCCGGTGCGGTGGAAGGTTCCCGAGGATCGGGAGTCTGCCAATGAGAAACAGCTCGGCGAAACCGGAGTGGGAGATACGTGCGTTTCGCGTCTGAGCCAGGAGATCGCGGGCGCGATTACCGGACGCCTTGTTCCGCGGAAAAAAGAGAAGAGTTTCAGCCTGAAGGGGCTCGGAAGAAGTCTTGCGGAAAAGGCTTCGGGCAACGACGATCCGCCGAGCATTAAAGCTGTACCCCCGAAGCGCTCGCGGACGACTCCGGACATTCGCTGGTCAGCGCCGGCCACGATTACCTACGGGGTCGCGCTCTCCTCGGCGCAGCTGAACGCGATAGCATCGGCCGCGGGAACGCTTGTTTACGAACCCGGTCCAGGTTCCGTGCTGCCGAAGGGAACGCACAAGCTCTCCGTGTCCTTCACGCCGGCAGACAGTGAGAAATACACCGTGACGCAAGCCAGTGTGCCCCTCGATGTGGAGAGATCGACGCCGGTCATCGTGTGGTCAAAGCCCGATTCGATACCGTACGGCGCGGCGCTCGGCGGCGGCCAGCTCTGCGCCACTGTGTCAATCCCCGGCACGTTCGACTATTCCCATGCGCCGGGCGAGGTGCTTGCGGCGGGAACGCACAAGCTCTTCGTCAAATTCGTTCCCACAGATACTAAGAATTACGCCACCGTCGAAGCGGTTGTGCGGCTCACAGTGGCCAAGGCAAGACCGGCCATCGCGTGGCCTGCGCCGAATTCGATCGATTTTGGGACGCGGCTCAGTGCCAGGCAGCTCTGCGCCACGGCATCAGTTCCTGGAAAATTCGAGTACTCTCCCGGGCCGGGCGTGACGCCGGTGGCGGGAATGCATACGCTGACGGTAAAATTCACTCCCACCGACATTGAGAACTACGCCGCCGTCGAAGCGACCGTGCCGCTCAATGTGGGCAAGGCGGCGCCGGTCATCGCCTGGTCGAACCCGGGACCAATACCGTACGGCACGCAACTCGGCGAAAGACAGCTCTGTGCCACGGCCTCGGTGCCGGGAAAATTCAATTACTCTCCGGCGCCCGGCGCGGTGCTGGCGGCGGGAACGCACACGCTCTCTGTGATGTTCACTCCGGCCGAGGGCGCGAAATACGCCGCGGCACAGGCCACGACGACGCTCAACGTGGCCAAGGCAAAGCCGATCCTCGAGTGGCCCGCACTTAAGCCCGCTCTCTTCGGCACGCGGCTCAGCAGCAAGCAGCTCTGTGCCACGGCCTCAGTGCCGGGAATTTTCAATTATTCTCACGCGCCGGGCGCGGTGCTGGCGGCGGGAACGCATACGCTCTCCGTCACCTTCACTCCAACGGATAGCGCGAACTACGAGACTGCACAGGCTACGGTGCCATTCACTGTAATGGCCAAGACCAAGGCCACGCCCGCGATCGCATGGCCCAATCCCGATCCCATCCCTTACGGCACACCGCTCGGCGGCGAGCAGCTCTGTGCCACGGCCTCAGTTCCAGGAACATTCCATTACTCAGCCGAGCTGGGCGAAGAGCTGGCGGCGGGAACGCATGCGCTCGCAGTAACGTTCGTGCCCAGCGACAGCGAAAACTACGCCAAGGCACAGGCCGCTGTATCGCTCAAAGTGGCCAAGGCAACGCCAACCATCGATTGGCCCGCGCCCGAGCCAATACTGGACGGAACGCTGCTCAGCGCCGAGCAGCTCTGCGCCACATCGCCGGTGGCTGGCAGATTCGACTACTCTCCGTTTCTGGGGGTGGCGCTCGGTCGCGGCACGCATACGCTCTCAGTCGTTTTTACCCCTGCGGATCGCGCGAACTACGCCACGACGCAGGCGAGTGTGCCACTCACCGTAGTAGCAAAGCCAATGCCGGCGATTGCCTGGCCGGAACCTGCCACAATTCCGTACGGAGCGATTCTCGGATCCGCGCAGCTCTGCGCCACGGCCTCAGTCCCCGGCAGATTCGACTACTCTCCCGCGCCGGGCGAGGTACTTCCCGCGGGAACGCACAAGCTCTCCGTCAAATTTGACCCCGCGGACACTGCGAAGTACGCCACCGTCGAAGCGACTGTGCCGCTCACAGTGGCTAAGGCGGAGCCGGCCATCGCTTGGGCAGGGTCGAAGCTGATCGATTATGGCACGGAGCTCAGCGCCCGACAGCTCTGCGCCACGGCGCCAGTGCCCGGAAGATTCGAGTACTCTCCCGGGCCAGGCTTGGTGCCGGCGGCGGGAACACATACGCTCTCCGCAACGTTCATGCCCACCGACAGCGCGAACTACACCGCGGCACGAGCTACGGTATCGCTTGAAGTGGCCAGGGCGATCCCAAACATCGCATGGCCGGTTCCGCAGTCGATGCAATTGGACGCCGCACTCGGTGATGCCCAGCTCTGCGCTACTTCGCCGGTGCCTGGAACATTCGACTACATGCCAGGACCCGGCCATGTGCTGGCGGCAGGAACGCAAACTCTCTCCGTCACTTTCACTCCAACGGACACCGCGAACTACGACACAACGCAAGCCACCGTGTCGATCGATGTCGTGGCTAAGCCCGCAGCGGTCAGCGCGTGGTCAGACTTCGATTCCGTACCCAGCGGCACGCCTCTCAGCAGCCAGCATCGCGCCACGGCATCAGTGCCCGGCACATTCGATGGCGCTGCCGAATTGGGTGAGGCGCCGGCAGCAACTCAAGCGCTATCCGAGACTTTCACTCAGGCAAAAAACGCAAGCTACGCCGCTACGCAG
Organism: uncultured Acidobacteriaceae bacterium; assembly: GCA_963732305.1. Lineage (GTDB taxonomy): Bacteria > Acidobacteriota > Terriglobia > Terriglobales > Acidobacteriaceae > Telmatobacter. Next base: position 22,642 of record CAVSYW010000009.1, on the reverse strand, counting down.
GGCGCCGTTTCACTTAACGCGGGGAAGGCATCGCGGGGCATGGACTCGCCGGCGCCGCAACCCATCGCGCCTGTCACACCATTGTGCGCTGTCCCGCCCGACGCCGCGACGCCGGTTCTCGAAACGTTCGTGGCCTCTGCCTCAGCCGATGAAGTGGTCCCTTCGGGAACGCAGACGCTCTCAGCGGGGATCCGCACCAAGCCCAAGACGACGAAGCCCGCACGCGGCCGTTTTGGCATTTTCCGGCGCAAGGGCCCGAATCTAGCCGCTGCATTGCCAGGGTCCCCGAAAGAGGAGCTTGTCGTCGCCCTTGACGCGCTTCATCTGCGGTATCGGGAGGACCGGTGGAAACAGCGCATGCAGCAGCTGCCCAGCTATTGGCCGCTCGCCGCGGGCTTGATCCTGGCCGCCGTGGCCCCCCAGTTGCAAACCATTGCCGCCGCGATCGGCAACTGGAGCCTGGACCTCATTTTCCCCTACGTGGTGCTCGTGAACCGCCCGGAAATCCAGGCGTGGCCCATCGCCCACATTCTTCCAACGATCATGCTTTACGCTCAGTTTCCCATCGAAGGCTTGCTGGCCCGATACATCCTCAAGCCCCGAGTCCGGCTTTCCACTGTGACCGTGCAGGTGCTCCTGTTTCACTATCTCGGCATCGCCGAGATATTGATGATAAGCGGCTCGCTGAGGAACACCTTCGGTCACTGAGTGGCGCGCAAGCAGCGGATGGAAGAGCGGTCAGCAACAGAGAGGCCGAATAGAAGTTCTGGATCGGAACTTCGTCCTTCTTTTCCCCTTAGGTAGATCTCTCGCTTGAGTTAAGCTAACTGAACAGTGTCGAGAATCTTCATTAGTCATTCCAGCGTGGACCGAGAGCAGGCTACGGATCTGCTGGCATGGCTGCGCAGCCAGGGATTTGTCTCGACGTTTCTCGACTTCGATGAGGAGGCAGGCATCGAGCCCGGCGCCGATTGGGAGCGCACGCTTTATAGCGAGCTTTCCAATGCCGATGCGGTTCTCCTGATCCTGACGAAGAACTGGTTCAACAGCAAATGGTGCTTCGTGGAATTTGCGCAGGCCAGGGCGCTCGGCAAGGCCATTTACCCTCTGATCGAATCGCCGGCCGCTGGAACCCTTGCATCGCCGGACATTCAGCACCTCGATCTCATCAAGGACCGGGAAGGAGGCCTGGACCGTCTTCTGAAGGGGCTGACGCAGATTGCCCTGAACACGCGCGGCGGGTACGAATGGGACCCCAAGCGGCCTCCATACCCGGGGCTGCTGGCCTTCGACGAGGCCGATGCGGCCATCTATTTCGGACGTGACGACGACATTCGCCGACTGCTGGAACGGCTCAATGCCCGGCGCGTCCAGGGCGGTGAAAAACTGGTTGTGGTGCTGGGCGGTTCCGGGTCCGGGAAGTCCTCGCTGCTGCGTGCCGGAGTAGTCCCTCGCCTGAAACGCGATCCGCACAACTGGATCGTGCTGCCGACGTTTCGGCCCCAACTGCAGCCGCTCGACGAGTTGGCGCAGGTGGTAGCGACCGGTCTCGGTCAGGCCACCGAGTGGCGGCGATGGCGCGATGCGTTTGACGGGCGACGATTTCGCAACATTCGCTCTCCGACCTGGCACGCGATCTTCGCGCCGCAAACAAAGCAACCGAAGCCTGCATTCTGCTGGTAATCGACCAGGGCGAGGAACTTTTCACGGCGGCGGACTCCAAGCAGACGGAACAATTCTGCCGCGTGCTCAATGCTATGCTGGATGAGCGGCTGCCGTTCCTCGCCGTGATGTCGCTGCGCTCCGATTATCTGGGCCGCCTGCAGCAGGAGCCGAGCCTTCAAAGCCGATTCGATGAATTCTCTCTGAAGCCGATGCCGTTGGAGAGGGTGCGCGAGATCATCGAAGGGCCGGCGAAAGTGGCTGGAATCACTGTCGAGGACGGGCTGGTGACGGCGGCGATTGCCGACGCCAGCACTGAAGATGCATTGCCGTTGCTGGCCTTTGCGCTGCGCGAGCTGTATGACAAGTATGCGAACGATGGGCGGCTCACCGCCGAGGCCTATCGCGCCATGGGAGACGCGCAGGCGCAACTGTCGCCTCTGGAAAATGCGGTGCGGCGCAAGGCCGATGAGGTGCTGGCTGCAGCCAAGCCCACGCCGGAGGATCTGGAGGCCCTGAAGGAAGCATTTATCCCGGCCATGGTGCGGGTGAATTCAGAAGGCGAATATGTGCGCCACCCGGCGGCTATGGCGGAAATTTCGCCGCGCGCGCTGCCTCTCATCGAACGCCTTGCGAAGGCGCGGCTGCTCACCATCCTCGAAGTGCTGGGCGTCACCACGGTGGAAGTGGCGCATGAGGCGCTGCTGCGCAAATGGCCGCTGCTGCGCGGATGGCTCGACGGAGAGCGCGAATTCCTTGTTGGCAAAAGCCAACTGGAGGAGGACCTGCTCGACTGGCAGAGCGCAAAGCCAGAACAAAAAACAGATGCTTTGCTCACCGGCCTGAAGCTGACGCGCGCGCGTGCGTGGCTGCTGAAAAGCCGCATCAACTCAGCGCGAACGAGCGCGAATTTATCCAGGCCAGCATCGCGCACCAGGAAGCGGACGCAGCCGAGCAGGAGCGGGCGCGGCGGCGTGCGCTCACGGGAACCATTGCGATGGCGGTTCTGGTGGTCGCCATTGTTGTTATCGCAGTGATCAGCGGCCAATGGTTCATAGGCCTGAACAACGAGCAGCAAGTGGCGATCAAGAGTTACTGCGCCAATATTGAGCAGATTCAGCAGGACTACGATGGCGGCGAATATGCATCCGGATTCAACATCATGCTGGCAACGCAGCCTATGGTTCGCCTGGAGCCCCACGCCATGGAGCGTGTTCTGGGAAAAATTCCGCTGCTCAATCATGCGCTGCCGTATATCCACCGGCATCCATTTCTCTATGCGCTGCTGAACGGATTCGACATGAAGGCCGACGGAGGCTTCGAGTGGAATTACGTGCTGGCGCGATCCTTCGGAGACAGCGCGCTCGCCTATTCCGGACATACGAATGAAGTTCGCGGCGTTGCCATCTCGCCCGACGGCAAGTGGCTGGCGACGGCCGGGGCCGATTCCACTGTGCGCGTCTTCGACATCAGCCAGGTGAACAACTGCAATTCAAAAGTCACGTGTCTTGTTCGCGCACTCATTGTGCTCGACAGCAACGGCGATGCTCGACCCATCGAACGCCAGAATACTCAGGATTGGAATGTGAATGCACAACTTGTGGCCGCGCTGGGAAAGCGGCCGGTGAGCAGTCTGCCGGGCGCGATGTCGGTGCAATTTTCGCCCGACGGGAAGTGGATAGCAATTGCCGCTGGAAACTGGAGTCAGGCCCAAATCCCCGGGACTGTTTACCTGTGGAGCACGGTAGATCCGGGCAAGGTGATGCAACTGACTACGGGGTCGCAGCTCAAATTCCAAAAGGCGGTTGATTCAGTGGTCTTCAAGAAGCAGGCCGATTCCGCCGGCGCCTGGGAGTTGGCGGCTACGAGCGACGACAACTCGGCGGAATTCTGGAGCGTTGCGCCGGATGGGAAGGTTACCTACAAAGGGAGTTTTGACGCATCCGCAAAAGCCGCCAAGGGAATGAATGCGGCCCAGTACTCCCCGGACGGCAAAACATTCGCCATGATTTTCGGCGACGGCCATCTCTGGATCCAGGAATCGCAGCAGCCGTGGCAACAGGGATGCTCAGAACCATTTGTTGCGGATGTGTCGGGATTGATGTCGATGGCCTTCTACGACAATGACGAGATTTTGCTGGGCACGCGCGACGGAGATGTGATCAGGGTCGACTTACCGGCCGCGCGCGACTGCATCAAACAACTGACGGCGAGTTCGTTCCTCGTCACCGGCCAGGGGCTGGTTACGTCCATGGCCATCTCCGCGGATAAGGATTTTCTGGTGACGACAGGAAGCAGCGGGGTTCTGCTGGTGTGGAAACTGGTGAGGGACGAAGACGCGCCGTACAAGCTTCTTGAACACGGCGAAAGCATTATGCTGCGCGGACACCGGGATGGAGTTTATTCCGCGGCCATCACGCCCGACGAGCACCTGATTGTCTCCGGCGGCGCCAACGCGCAGACGGGCGGTACGACCAGCACGGTGGCGGGCCCGCTGGTTACCGCTGAGGGCAGCCGCGTATGTTTTTGGGAACTACAGCCGGAGCCCGATGGCAAGCCGCCTTTGGGGTCGAAGCAATCGCCCGCTTCGCCGGATTCAAAGCAATCGCCAATCATCCCGCCGTCGAAGCTGGCGAGCATCACCTGGGCCTCGCAGCCGGCAAAGATTCAAGCCGACGGGGCAGTGCAGTCGCTGGGCTTTTCCCCGGATGGGCGCGAGTTGGCAAGTCTTCGCGGCTTCTCAAGAAATATAGCGACAGACCAGCCAACGGAGATCTACTTCACTCCGCTCGATTCGAAAACCGGAAAGCCGGCATCGGCCTTGAGTCCATTCGTAAGGGGCCACAACGCTCCGGGGACTTCGCTGGCGTGGTCCGCGGACGGGAAGTTTGTTGTTACGGCAGCGATGGACGGAACCGTGCTGCTTTGGGACGTGGCAAAGCAAACTTCGGCGGCTCTGGAGGCGCCGAAGGACAATGAGGGCCATCCGCTCCCCATGATGGACCTTTCCTTTTCGCGTGATGGCTGGCTGGTGGGCACGGCTGCCGGAACGGTGGATGTGTTTCGTAACTTCACATGGAAGCAGAAGACGTATTCCACCGTGAATTCCCTGCTGTTGTGGAAGCCCGAAGAGTCGGCGGCAATTCAGAAAGTGGTTGCATTGCCCAACGTTCAAGCGGGGGGCGACTTTTCGCCACAGCAACTGGCTTTTTCTGCGGCCGGCGATCGGCTGGCCGCCTGTGGACTAGACAACGCCGACAGCTTTGTGAAGGTGCAGATTTGGAATACGAACAGTCTTGTGAGTGACTCGCCCGGCTCGCCGGAGAAGACGCTTTCCGGCTCTGAATACCCGAAGAGTCACGAGCATCCAGGGGTGCTGCAAAGCGAATGCACCGCCGTGACGTTTTCGCCCGACGGCGAATGGCTGGCGGTGGGTACGTATTCTCACGAAATTGCCGTGTGGTCCACGGCTAACTGGAGCCGCGTGGAAGGCGAGTTCGCGCTGAGCGGCAGTGTGGCCGGCTCGAAGGCCGCAGTCAGAGGACGGTACCTTGATTCTCCACCCAAGGCCAACGCGGTGGTTAATTCCATGGCCTTTTCTCCAGATAACACGCGCCTCGCTTACGGAACCGCAGATGGGAACATTTATCTGTGGAGCGTAATGGCCAGTCTTCCGGTGATTACGATTGACGTGCACACGGGCGAAGTATTGGCTCTGGCGTTCTCGCCTGACGGTCGATGTCTTGCCTCCGGCAGCAGCGACCAGACGGTGATCTTTCTCCTGCGAAGTCGACCAGGGGTTTCTGAACCTGCGCAGGCAAATCTGCCTCAAGCCAATCAATATATTGAGAAGGTGTCGCCGGAGGCGACCAACTGGACTCCGTACCTGCAGTAATGGGGTTAGTCAGCGAGTCAGCCAGCGGGCGCTTTGAGGCTTGTGTTTTCCCATACTCGTCACGCGCCATTGCTGGATCGCGGAATCTTGAGAATGCTACCCTGTTGATACCATGCTTTCTTCAGCTTCATTCCGCCCCGCTGTTCCGCCCATTTCGGGAATGAAGCCATTTCATCGCTCGGTGCCTGTTGTGACCCGACCTACTCGCTGTGCTTCTGTATGTTATTGATTATAAAAGTGGCCCCGTAGCTCAGGTGGATAGAGCAGCAGTTTCCTAAACTGCGTGTCGGAAGTTCGAGTCTTCCCGGGGTCACCATCTTCTTCCGTGATCCAGGCCGCCGTCATGCAGACGACTTTCTATCCTCAGTTGTTGAAATTCTGCCTTTGACTTCACTTCCCATTGGGGCTATAAATGTTGATGTCATGGAAGTCGATTCGATGACATCACTGCGGCGGCTCTAAGCTGCTGCGCAACTCACAACAGCAATCGCCAGGATGCTCGGGAAGACGGTGAAAGTCCGCCACTGCCCCGCAACTGTGAGCGCGCCTGCTTCGCTTTCCGTCGTCTTGTGACAGGGGATGAAGCAGGATGTCAGCCAGGACCTTCCGCATTTTGCGGAGTTGCCCTTTCAGCCACTGGAGTCGAACCGAACGGGTTCGGCTTTGGGAAGGCGGCTCAAACGCGCAAGTCAGGAGACCGGTCCTACGGCGTTCGCATTTGCTTTCGCGTTCCGAGGGGAACGAAGGAGCCATCATGCAGACTTTCGATTTCACGCCCGCGGTTTCCCGGCGCGCTCTTCGATTCGCGGCCGCAATCATCTACCTCGTCGTCTGTGCGGCAGCCAGTCAGGCCGCATCCATTCGTGGCGTCGTCACCGATGCAACCGGCGCCAAGGTGACAGGCGCCAGCGTCTCTCTTGTCAGCAACGGCGCGGTCGTTGCTACGGCGGTTTCCTCGCCCGATGGCAGTTTTCAACTCTCGACGGGAACCGAGGGCCGCTTCTTTCTCGTCGTGACGGCCAAGAGCTTCCGTCAGTTGCAGACGCCGGATTTTTACGCTGGCGCGCTCGATTCGATCGAACAGAATTTGGTGCTGGAGCCGGCGTGGGTGCGCGAGTCCATCGTGGTGACGGCGACCGGTGTACCCACGCCGCAGCCGCAAACCAGCGCCGCAACCACTGTGTTCTCCGCGCTCGATCTTGCGCTGCGCACGGACTTGGTCAGCGCCTTGCGGCTGATGCCGGGAGCCGAAGTCGTGCAAACGGGACAAATGGGCGCGGTCACTTCGCTCTTCGTCCGCGGCGGCGATTCGACCGCCAACAAAATCCTCCTCGACGGAGTCGATGCAACCGACATGGGTGGAACCTTTGACTTGGGGCCGCTTTCCACCACGGCGGTCGAAAGCGCGGAGGTTTATCGCGGACCCGATTCGAGCCTTTACGGCGCGGGCGCCGACTCGAGCGCCGTCAGCCTGACCACTCCCCACGGCACCACCAGCTTCCCATCCCTACTCTTTGAGGGCGACGCGGGAAATCTCTCAACATCGCGCGAGCAGCTTCAGGCCGCAGGCGCGCACCAGAAGCTCGATTACCTGGGGGCCTTCAGTTGGCTTCAGACCGCGAACGACCTGCCCGACGACGAGTACCATGTGGCTACTTCCGCAGCCAATCTTGGCTGGGCTCTGAACAGCACCACGCAGTTCCGCGGCACGCTGCACTATGACGTTGACGCGGTTGGCGACCCCAACGCATGGGACTTCTATCACGTCGCGGATAACGCCACGCAGAAGGATCAGGACCTATTTATCAGCGCCTCTATCGACAATCAAACTACGGAATCGTTTCACAACGTGCTTCGCTATGGGGCGACCCGCAAGCGGGAGCAATGGAACCAGTGGTCTCTGGAAGGCATCTGCATTCCCGCCGACTCCTGTGTGAACCCCGCCTCCGGCGTCACTCCCGGGAATTACTACGGACTTCCCATCACAATCCAAGGCGCAAACGGATTCAGCGTAACGGGGCCAGCGTTGCTGGATTACAGCACTGCCAACGGTGTTTTCTATCCGAGCGGGTACCAGCAAGTCTCCAATCGTGACGCGCTGACTTATCAGGGCGATTACAAATTTACTCCCCATCTGACCGCGCTCATTGGCTTTCATTATGAAGATGAGCGTGGGACGTATGTCGATCCCAATTATGGCGAGGACGACGTAGCCGAACGCACCAACTACGACTACCTGGCAAGCGTGCATGGCGACTTCAAAGGCCGGTTCTTCTATACCCTGGGCGGCAGCCTGGAGCGCTATTCGCTTTTCGGTACGCAGACCTCACCGCGCGCTGGGCTCACCTACTATGCCGTGCGTCCGCGCAAGGGTGTCTTCAGCGGTACCCGCGTTCTGTTCAACTACGCCGATGGCGTACGTGAGCCCACGCTTTCCCAGCAGATCGGATCGCTATACACCTTTCTTGTCGGTTGCACCACATGCAATGCCTCTCCGCAACAACTACACATCGGCCCATTGGCCGCTCCGGCGACGCGAACCTACGAAGGCGGCGTGGAACAAGCCTTCTTGGGCGAGCGGATTGTTTTTCGCTCCAGCTATTTTCACAATCAGTTCGGCAGGGAGATTGAATCGGTAGGCGCAACGCTCTTGCCCAATTTGATTTCCGGCCTGACGCCAGAGGATCTCGGATCCAAGTACGCGCAAGACGCCGGCCTCTATGTCAACACCGGAGCCTTCCGCGCACAGGGCGTTGAGACCAGCGTTGAGAGCGGCATCGGCAAGAACCTCTTCCTGCGCGGCGGATACACCTACCTCGATGCCGTCGTGCAGCGCTCCTTTGACAGCGACAATGAGGCGCTGACGGACGGCTACGCACCCACCTATCCATACAACTGCACTCTCGGCACAGCCAATTGCATTGCAATCGGGGGATACACGCCGCTGGTGGGTGCTCGTCCCTTCCACCGCGCGCCACATACCGGCTTCTTCATCGCCAGCTACGCGCAACACAAGCTCACCGCCGTCTTCACTTCCGCCTTCACCAGCCGCAGCGACGATTCAACCTACCTGGAGTATGCGGACATCAATCGAGGGAATTCCCTGATGCTGCCCAACCGCAATCTCGATTACGGCTACGCAAAGCTCGATCTGGGAGGCAGCTTTCAATTGCGCGATTGGGCCGACGTCTTCGCGCAGGCCGAGAACCTGCTCGACAACCAGCACATTGCGCCTATCGGCTATCCCAGTCTGCCATTCACTACCCGCATCGGTTTTCGATTGCGTTGGGGCCCGGGAAGCGGACATTGACAGGGTTCAGGTGTCAGGCGATCAGGGATCTGGAGGCAGATTCGCTGAATTCGGCGAGTTCCGGACGTTATTCAGAGACTCTGACACCTGAAACCGGACACCTGAAACCTGATTGCGCCTCCTTTTCCACAAAACCCCCAGCCGCAAGGCTGTAAATTACCCGGAATTCGAGGATTATTTTATAAATCCCCCTTGGAAAACCGGGTTCCCCTGCCCTACAATGTCTTCTCCTGAGAAAGCTTTCACCCCGGAAGTTGACGTTCGAGGGGTTCTTCAGTTCGCGCCTTTTACGCGGCTGAAGTGCAAAAAATGGATGCAAACAGGCGCGGCAATCCCATCAAGAGCGATTGCGATAGGCCTCTCCAAAGCCAGTGCGCTGATTTGCACCCAATGGTATTTGTGTTTCTGAAAGACATTTTGGATTTGCGTGAGGGCATGACAGCAGAGCTTCGATATCGTCCATTGGACGATCGAAATCCGCCATCGAACGACCGGCCGAAGCCGTGGGCTCACCGCGCCACCAATCGGCAGGTTCGGGTTTATACGCCGTTCGCCTTAAATTCACATCGTCTTCATCGACAGCTTGTACGTTTGCAAGTTGAGAATATCTCAGCAACTTTGTTCGTTGAGACGCCCTTGGTGTCCCTAACGAGTTTGAATTTGAACAATCGTTTTCTTGCCTCCGCCGCGCTGACCACCGTGCAGAAATATCGCACCGGCAGCGACATTCTTCGTTTACGTGGTTTTTCTCAATCGCAAACCATCACTTTGGAGGGCAGTTATGACATTTCATCGGATTCGCCTGGTGGCTGTTTCCCTCCGAAGACGCGACTATCTTCTCATCAACCAATTCTGTTAAGGAGAGCCCATGATGAAGCTTTCGAGTTTGTTCCTCCAGCGAGTTTTCGCCGCGCTCCTAGTGACGGTGTGCTTCGCGGCGTTTGCCGGTACAACAGCGTTAGCGCAATCCACCGGCACCGGCACGATCAACGGGACTGTGACCGACGCTAGCCACGCGATTATCCCCGGTGCATCGGTAAAAGTCACCGAAACGGACACGGGCATTATTCACGCCCTCGTCTCAAATGGCGACGGCATTTACGTCGCGCCGTTCCTCCAGCCCGGCAACTACATGGTCGATTTTTCGGCATCTGGATTTGGGGGTGTGAAAAGGACCGGCCTGGTCCTGGCCGTCGGCGAGACGCTCACCGTCGATGCTTCTTTGCCGCCTCCGAGCGTTACCACACAAGTGCTGGTCAGCACAGAAACACCGCTACTCGACACCGATAAGACCGAAGCATCACAGAGCGTGGACCAGCAGATCATATCCAACCTCCCGTCAACGGCAGGCGTTGGGACAACTTCGTCCTGCTTACACCCAATGTTGCGCCGGACGGCACCAGCGGCCTGATCACTTATCGCGGCATCTCGGGCCTCTACAACAACAACCAGGTGGATGGTGCCAACAACAACCAGGCATTCTTCTCTGAAGCACGCGGCCGCGCCATTGGTTCGCCCTATGTATACAGCGAGGATTCGGTGCAGGAGTTCCAGTCCGCGGTGTCGGGATATAGTGCGGAATTTGGCGGGGCGGCTGGCGGCCAGATCAACGCTGTCACCAAATCGGGCAGCAACAATCCCCACGGCGATTTGTTCTATTACCTGCGCTATCCCGCGCTCAATGCCCTTGATCCATACAACAAGTACCAAGGGCTGCTAAACCATAACAATTTGCTCCTCACGCAGCCGGTTCATCAACAACAGCAATTCGGAGGCAGCGTGGGCGGGCCTATCAAGACCGACAAACTTTTCTACTTTTTCACCTACGACGGTTTCCGCAAAGTGAATCCCATTTTCTACACATCGTCTGTTCCAGCAGCCACAGTGCTCGGCTATGCGAGTTCCACCACTACCTGCCCCTCGCCGCTGACGACATCGCAATGCACTGCTGCGGCCCAGTATCTTGTCAGCCTGCAGAATTCCTATCCAAGAAACATCAAGCAAGACATTTTCTTTCCCAAGCTCGATTACCAGTTGAACGACAGCAACCACATCAGCGCGTCATTCAATTGGCAGAATTTCCATGAGCCAAACGGCTACAACACCGCCATCCAATCGAACAATGCATCGGTCACGTCCAACGGCACAGCAGACTTCCATAGCCGCTTCCTGGTGCTGACGTGGAGCACGGCTATTCGGCCGACGCTGGCCAATGAGGCGCACTTCCAGTGGTCGCGCGATTATGAGACTGATACCACGAATTCACCGGGCCCTTTTGTTAGCATTTCCGGCCTTTCAGGGTATGGAGAAACCAGCGCCCTGCCTCGCCCCGCATTTCCTGACGAGCACCGCCTGGAATTCGAAGACATCGTATCCGCGACCTACGGCAGGCATTCCGTGCGCGCCGGAGCCGATTTGAACTTCATCCACGAAGTTTTGATCAACCTGTTCCAAGGCGATGGCAGCTACTCGTATTCTTCAGGCAGCGCTGCCAGTTCATTCGCCGCATGGGTGCAGGATATGTACCAAGTGAACGGCGGAATGCATTATTTCAGCTTCACCCAGGTCAACGACCCGATCACGCACGTGGGCAAAGACGACTTCTGGAATCCCGACCTGTCCTGGTTTGGCCAAGATACTTGGAAAGTGGGCCGCAATCTTACGCTGGACATGGGCATTCGCTACGACGTGCAGCTTGTGCCACAGCCCCCGCAGCCAAACACTACCAGCGCACTTGCCACGCTTTATACGACCACCATCGACATCAACCATCATGAAATCCAGCCTCGAATTGGATTCTCCTGGCAGCCGATGAAGAGCACGGTGGTGCGAGGCGGTTATGGCCTGTTCTGGGGACTCACCTCAAACAGCACCTATTACACAATGCGCGTGGAGAACGGTGTGTTTCAGCAGCAGTATAGTGCCTTTCCATCCACCTCGTGGGCTCCAGAGTCTCCCAACGTTCTCTTCCAACCGCCCGGCCCGCCCCTTGCGGCACCTTTCGCCGGAGCGGTAACCCCGAAGGTCGTCAGTTCCGGCGCCAGTCTCGCTGCGCTTGCCTTTCGCGGACTCGATCCGCATTACACAAACCCCTACTCCCATGCCATGGATGTCAGCGTCGAAGAGCAACTGCCCGGCAACATGACGGTGTCTTTTGGCTGGGTTGGAAATCGAGGCATGCGGCTTCCTGTGTTCATCGACACCAATCTTGCGGCCGCGTCGACGACCAAGACATATGACGTCACAAACGCCTCGGGAGTCACCCAAAGCACGATCACGGAGCCCTTCTACACGGCGCGCGCCACTGCCGCCGACGCCCAGATTCTGACTGGCCTCAGCGTGGTCAATACCTGGTATAACTCATTTGTCTTCACCTTCCGAAAGCCTTTCTCGCACGGGCTTGAGGTTGTGGCCAACTATACTTACGCGCACACCAACGATGGTGGACAGGTTTCCGGCGTGAACGGCACTTTCAACGGAACTGACACGCCGCTGGATCCGTTCAACCTGAAACAAGAATACGGGCGTTCGGACCTCGATATGCACGAGCGCTTTGTCGGCAGCCTGGTCTACGGACCCGACCTCTCTCATCTTCACGCGGGAGCTTTGCGCTACGCGCTCAACGGCTGGATGATCTCCGGCTCGGCAACGGAGCAGACGGGCTTTCCGGTTACCGCCTCTATGGCCAACTCGCCGAGCGGCGTTCCCGACGGGGGCGTTACAGGCGGTGATCTCAGCCTGTTTAACTCAGCCACCGGCGGACGCGCACCGCAGGTGCCGCGCAATGGCTTTCCGGGACCCGGGCTTCGCGACATCGATGCACGCGTCACTCGCGATTTCCCCATCTTCGAGAAAGCCAAGCTCGAGGTTTTCGCCGAGGCTGGACATCGACAAGCTGCGCCGCGACGTCACCAACTATGTCGACAACGAGCTCTCGCAACCTCGTGCTCGCCCATGTCGAGGACGCCAAGCCGACGGCGAGCTTCCAGCGCGTGCTGCAACGCGCGGCGATCCATGTCCAGTCCTCGGGCCGCGAGGAAGTGACCGGCGCCAACGTGCTCGTCGCGCATGTTCGCCGAACGCGAGAGCCATGCGGTCTATTTCCTGCAGGAGCAGGACATGACGCGGTTCGACGCGGTCAATTACATCTCCCACGGCATCGCCAAGGCGCCCGGCCGCGTCCGAGACGCGCCGCGTCCAGGGCGCCGAGGAGGAGGAGCGCGACCGAAGAAGCCGGCAAGAAGCGCGGCCATGACGCGCTCGACGCCTATTGCGTCAACCTCAACAAGAAGGCGCAAGAGCGGCAAGATCGATCCGCTGATCGGCCGCGAGAGCGAGGTCGACCGCACCATCCAGATCCTGTGCCGCCGCTCGAAGAACAACCCGCTCTATGTCGGCGATGCCGGCGTCGGCAAGACGGCGATCGCCGAAGGCCTGGCGCGCCGCATCGTTCAGCGGCGAAGTGCCCGAGGTGCTGCAGAACGCCGACGATCTTCGCGCTCGACATGGGCGCGCTGCTCGCCGGCACGCGCTATCGCGGCGATTTCGAGGAGCGGCTGAAGGAGGTGCTCAACGAACTCGAGGCAACGCCCGGCGCGGTCCTGTTCATCGACGAGATCCACACCGTCATCGGCGCCGGCGCGACGTCGCGGCGGCGCGATGGACGCTTCGAACCTGCTGAAGCCGGCGCTGGCCAGCGGCGCATCCGCTGCATCGGCTCGACGACCTACAAGGAATACCGCAACTACTTCGAGAAGGACCGCGCGCTGGTCCGCCGCTTCCAGAAGATCGACGTCAACGAGCCGTCGGTCGAGGATTCGGTCAAGATCCTGCGCGGCCTGAAGCCCTATTACGAACAACACCACAAGGTGCGCTACACCGCCGACGCGATCAGCGCCGCGGTCGAGCTGTCGCATCGCTACATCAACGACCGCAAGCTGCCGGACAAGGCGATCGACGTGATCGACGAGGTCGGCGCGGCGCAGATGCTGCTGCCGGAGAGCCGAGCGGCGCAAGACCATCACCGCCAAGGAAATCGAGGCGATCGTCGCCAAGATGGCGCGCATCCCGCCCAAGAGCGTGTCGCGCGACGACCAGGAGGTGCTCTGAAGAACCTCGAGCGCGATCTGAAGACGCTGGTGTTCGGCCAGGACAAGGCGATCGAGGCGCTGACGTCGGCGATCAAGCTGGCGCGCGCCGGCTTGCGCGACGCCGGAGAAGCCGATCGGCAGCTATCTCTTCTCCGGCCCGACCGGCGTCGGCAAGACCGAGGTCGCGCGGCAGCTCGCCCGCACCCTCGGCATCGAGACTCACCCGCTTCGACATGTCGGAATACATGGAGCGGCACACCGTCTCGCGCCTGATCGGCGCGCCTCCGGGCTATGTCGGCTTCGACCAGGGCGGACTGCTGACCGACGCGATCGACCAGCATCCGCACTGCGTGCTGCTGCTCGACGAAATCGAGAAGGCGCATCCCGATCTCTTCAACATCCTGCTGCAGGTGATGGATTACGGCAAGCTGACCGACCACAACGGCAAGACGGTCGATTTCCGCAACGTCATCCTGATCATGACGACCAATGCCGGCGCCTCCGATCTGGCCAAGCCGGCGATCGGCTTCGGCAGCGAAGTGCGCACGCGGCGACGACGAGGAAGCGATCAACCGCATGTTCACGCCGGAATTCCGCAACCGGCTCGACGCCATCATCTCGTTCGCGGCGCTGACGCCGGAGACGATCGGCCGCGTCGTCGACAAGTTCGTCCTCCAGCTCGAGGTGCAGCTCGCCGACCGCAGCGTCACGATCGAGCTCGACGAGCCAGGCGCGCGAATGGCTGGCGCGAGAAGGGCTACGACCAGCTGTTCGGCGCCCGCCCGCTGGCCCGCGTGATCCAGGAACAATCAAGAAGCCGCTGGCCGAGGAGTTGCTGTTCGGCCATCTCGCCAAGGGCGGCATCGTCCGCGTCACGGGCGACGACGACAAGCTCGCCTTCGAGTTCCTCGAGGGCCGCCGCGCAGCGCCGGTGCCGAAGGAGCCGGAATTCGTCGAATAGCGGAAACCGTCCTGACGGTGGAAAAAGGCCGCTGACGCGGCCTTTTTTTGCGTCCGGCAGCCGGCCAACCGATCCGTTGCCGCGGCCTCCTTGCATTCATAGTGTGAGGTCAGTTGCGCAAGGGCGGTGCTTGAGCATATTGGCCAACTATCATGATGACGGCGTCTCGATGCAGGAGCCGTTCGACGTTGCGGTGGTGATGACCACGCTGCTGCGGCCGACCCTGAAGGACGCTCTGCTGTCGGTGTTCCGGCAGGCCTTTCGGGGCCGGGTCCAGATCATGATCGGCGTCGACAAGCCGGACGGCGACCAGGTGGTTCTCGACGAGGCGCTGGTCCTCCGGCCGCCCCACCACGCGGTGACCCTGATCGACCTGGGCTATTCCACGTCGACGCGCCATGGCGGTCTCCATCTCGACGATTGCGGCGGCGCCCTGCGGACGATGCTGAGCTACCCGCCAACAGCCGTTATCTGGCCTATCTCGACGATGACAATTGGATGCATGAGAGCCATTTGCAATCGCTGCGGGCGGTCGTCGACTTCCATCATTGGGCGTTCAGCCTGCGCTGGTACGTCGACGAGATCACGCGGCGTCCGCTGTGCATCGACCAATGGGAATTCGATCGGGCCCGGCCGCGGCGTGCAGGCCAAGGAATTCGGCGGCTGGGTCGATCCCAACTGCCTGATGATCGACAAGATCCTGTGCGAGCCGGTGCTTCGCTATCTGGTCGGTCGAGCTGCCCAGGCCGAGCGAGTCCCGTGCCGTCCGATCGCGCGGTGTTCGATCAGCTGCGCCGACGACCCTGGATCTGCACCGGCCTGGCGACGTCGTTCTACACGCTGCAGCGTACGGATGTTAATTACCGGCGCCCGTATGGAACTCGTGCACCGACATTGGGCCGCACGAAGACCGGACCGCAATCGGCCGCAGAGGGATAGTCGGCCGCCTCAATCTGCCTCGCGCCTGAACGGCGACAGCCCTTCCTCGAGCTCTTCCATCTCGCTCTCGATCGCCCGGCGCTCGCGGTCGAGAAATCGGCGACGGCGCGGGCGAAGCCGGGATCGCGGATCCAGTGCGCGCTGTAGGTCGGCGGCGGCAGATAGCCGCGCTGGATCTTGTGCTGGCCCTGCGCGCCGGCCTCGACGCGGCGCAGCCCGTGCTCGATGGCGAAATCGATCGCGCGGTAATAGCAGACCTCGAAATGCAGGAACGGGATAGTCGCCGCCGCAGCCCCAATTGCGCCCATAGAGCGTGTCGCTGCCGAGCAGGTTGAGCGCGCCGGCGACAAGCGCCGTCCTTGCTCGCCATGATCAGCACGATCTGGTCGCGCCATGCGCTCGCCGAGCAGGTCGAAGAACTCGCGCGTCAGATAGGCCGAGCCCCATTTGCGGTCCGAGGTCGACGATGTAGAAGCGGAAGAACGCGTCCCAATGCGCGGCTGTCAGATCGCGCGCCGGTCAGCGTCTCGATCTCGATGCCGCCGCGAGCGCGTCGCGCCGCTCCGTGCGGATCTGCCTTGCGCTTGCGCGAGTTGAGCGCGGCCAGGAAATCGTCGAAGCGCCGATAGCCGTCGTTCTTCCAATGAAACTGCCGGCCGATGCGCTGCAGGAACCCGGCCTCGCCGAGCCGCTCGCCATTCGGCCGCGCGTCGGGAAGGTGACGTGGAGCGACGAGACCTTGCGCGCGTCGCGCCACCTCGACCATCGCCGGCGATCAGCAGCGTCGGCGGTCTCGGGCCGCGTCGGGGCGGAGCAGCAGGCGCGGCCCGGTCACCGGCGTGAACGGCACCGCGGCCTGCAGCTTCGGGTAATAGCGCCCGCCGGCCCGCTCATAGGCCGCGGCCCAGCCATGATCGAAGACGTATTCGCCGTAGGAATGGCTCTTGAGATAGAGCGGCACGGCGCCGAGGAGCCGGCCGCCGTCGTCCTCGAGCACGAGATGCTGCGGCAGCCAGCCGGTCTCGCGCCGTCGCCGAGCCGGATTCCTCGAGCGCGTTGCAGGAAGGCGTGGCGAGACGAAGGGATTGTCGGCGCCGGCGCAGGCATCCCATTCGGCCGCCGGAATCGTCGGCGAGCTCGTCGACGACCCGGACCGTCAGCCGCTCGCCGCCATCGGCCATGGCTCAGCTGACCTCGAACACCGCATCGACCTCGACCGCGACACCGCCCGGCAGCGACGTCGACGCCGACCGCGGCGCGGGCGTGCCGGCCGGCATCGCCGAACACCTCGACCATCAGGTCCGAGCAGCCGTTGACGACTTGCGGCTGCTCGGTGAAGTCGGGCGCGGAGTTGACGAAGCCGCCCAGGCGCACGCAGCGCACACGCGGTCGAGATCGCCGTCCAGCGCGCGCTTGACGGACCTGGGCCAGAATGTTGAGGCCGCAAAGCCGCGCCGCCTCCTTGCCCTGCTCGACCGAAATCTCGGCGCCGAGCTTGCCGATGAAGCGCCGCTCGCCGTTCCATTGGCAGATCTGGCCGGAGACGAACAGCAGATTGCCGCTCCGCACCGTCGGCACGTAGTTGGCGATCGGCGCTGCCGGCCTGCGGCAGCTCGATCTTCAATTCGGCGATCCGGGCGTCGATCTTTCCGGCCATCGGTTTGTCCTGTTCTCGCGGGGGCCTCCGGCTGCAGCATAGCGCGTTGGCCGGCCGCCAATCCACCGCGCCGCGTTCGTGCCGCAATCAGGCGCTATAATTTGGCGATCCCAGGGAGTCCGTTCGATGAAGGCTGCCGTTTTCCTGTTCTTTCTCATCGTCGCCGGGGCGCTGGCGGCGGGGAGCGCCGGCGCCGCGATGCTGGGCGATGCAGACGTTGCGTTCAGTGCCGATCGAACGGTCACGGTCAACGGGCAGGTCTTCCGGGGCAAGCTGTTCCACACGCCCGGCCGTGAGCGTCACGAGCAGGATCTCGTCGGTCGCGAGATCTTCATCCTCGACGTCCAGACGGAGCGCGGCTGGGTGGTCGTCCCGAGCCTCAAGACCTATGTGGAGTTTCCGTTTCCGCCGGCGATGGCGGCGCTGGGCTCACCCGACCTCACGCGCTCCGCCGTGCGCAAGGAAACCGTGAACGGCGTGCGCACCACCAAATACCGGATCGAGCACCGGGTCGAGGACACGCTGGCGACGGGTTTCGCCCCGGCGGAGTTCGAGGACTACGTGATCGAAGAGCAGGTGCCGCACTCGACCGCGCTGCACGCCGGCTGGCCGGACGTGGCCGCTCCTGACCGGCCCGACTGCCCGATTCACCCTCAGCAGCCAGTGGCTGTCCCCGCTGGCACGGCAGGCGGCCGACGCGGCGGGCCTCGGCGCCGAATGCCGCAACCCCTTCCGCAGTATCCTCGTCCGCGCCGTCGAGGTGGTCTACGCGGTGGATGAGGCGCTGCGGCTGATCGAGCGATACAAACCGCCGGCGCCGTGCTATGTGGAGGTTCCGCCGCGCGCCGCCGTCGGGCACGGCGCCACCGAGGCGCCGCGCGGCGTGCTGTTCCACCGGTACGCCATCGACGCGGAAGGTCTCATCACCTCCGCCCGGATCGTGCCGCCCACCTCGCAGAATCAGGCCAGCATCGAAGACGACCTACGCCGGTTCGTCGCCGGCCGGCTGGACCTCGACGACGAGCGGCTGACCCGCCAGTGCGAGCAGGCGATCCGCAACTACGATCCGTGCATCTCCTGCTCGACCCATTTCCTCGATCTCACGATCGACCGCGGATGACCGGGCAGGTCGATCCCGGTCGGCGCACGGTGGTGGTCGGCGTGGGCAACGAGTTCCGTCGCGACGACGGAGCCGGGCCCGAGGTGATCGCCCGGCTGCGCGCCCTCCAGCCTGGTGACGCCGACCTGTCCGGCGTGACCCTCGCGGTCAGCGACGGGGAGCCGGGCCGGCTGATCGACCGGTGGGAAGGCGCCGGCCTCGCGGTGGTGATCGACGCCGTGCGGGACTCGCGCAGGCCTCACGGGCACACCTGCCAGCTCGCGGCCGACGCCCTGGCCGGCCTGGCGGACGGCGCGGCCAGCTCGCACGGCATCGGCCTGGGCGACACCGTGGAGCTGGCGCGGGCGCTCGGTCGCCTGCCCGCACGGCTCACGGTCCTCGCCGTGGTCGGCCGCGACTTCGGCCTCGGCGCCGGGCTGACCGCCGAGGTGGCGGCCGCGGTAGCGGAACTGGTCGAGCAGGTGCGCGAGATCGTGCGCCAGCCCGGCCGCAGGAAAGGCATGGGCGTGCGAGTCACCCCGGGTCCGTTCGGGGAAAAAGGATTTTAAAGCCTTTCTTCCGAACGGACCCCAGGTGACTCCAGTCCGCAGGATCCGCACGTCACCAGGGGGCGCCGTTAACGTCGCGCAGCGCGGACGTAGCCCGCGCGTTTGTAGGCGGCCTGATCGGTGTCCGCGGGCACCGGGAGCCCTCCGCGCACTTGCGGGTTAGAGGTGTGCCCGAGGGCTACCTGGCCTGCTGTCTGCCAGGCCGCCGCCGCATCCTCAGGGCACCGAAGAGAAGGGCGCCGAGGAACACGACAATGCCGATGATCAGCAAGTACAGCAGTCCCTTGGCGACGACGCCCACGATGCCCAGCGCGATCGCGGCGATTATCAGGAGCAGGAATAGGGCAATCATCTGATCCTCCGATCCGTCGGACGGCTCAGCGTCGGGCCAGCCGCCGCTCACCGCCGGCGCATGGTTCGTACGACAGGCCGTAGTGCTTAAAGATCGCCTCTTCGTCGCCTGCAGGCAGCTCGCCGTCGGTGTCAATCGACGGGGCGTCCTTCACGAGCTTCTTGTCATAGGTGACCTTCACATACCCGGGACCCACGGTCGCGTGGTCAAGGGGCACGAACACCAGCCGGTGCCGGGTCGGCATCCCTACCCTGACCGTGCCGAACGACGGCAGGTCGGTGGCGGTATCAACGTAGACGGCCTCTAGTTCGCCGATCTTGCGGTCCCGGACGTCCACGACGTCGTGGCCCCGCCATTCCCGGATGTGGGCAGCCTCGAACATGCCGGTCTTCTTCCCGCAGCCCCGCACTGCTATCTCACCTTCAAGCGTACCCGGATGGCGTGCCGCGGGCAGGACCCACCGGACCGGCAGACCCGGCGGCGGGACGTAAGTCACCGCGATGTTCGCGTTTCACGGCTATTAGCGGGACTTGTGACCCTGGCGGCCCGGCCGATCAGGCGCGGATCCTGGTTTTAGGCAGCCTTGGGCTGAGATCGATGTCGCCATCAGCGGCCGAGACGGGCGTGGCTGCCGGCGGTCGAAGGAGGTCTGTCATGAAAGTCCTCATTATCGTTGTCGTGATCGTCGCGGTGCTGCTCCTGATCGGGCTGGCGATGGCGGTGCGGGTCGTCAAGCAGTACGAGCAGGGGGTGCTGTTCCGGCTCGGCCGGGTGCTCGGGCCGCGCGAACCCGGGGCTGCGGGTGATCGTCCCGTTCGTCGACGTGCTGCACCGGGTCTCGCTGCGGATCGTCACGATGCCGATCCAGTCCCAGGGCATCATCACCCGGGACAACGTCAGCGTCGACGTCTCCGCGGTCGCCTACTTCCGGGTGGTCGACGCGGTGAAGTCGGTCGTCGCGATCGAGAACGTGCACGCCGCGATCGACCAGATCGCCCAGACCACGCTGCGCAAGGTCGTCGGCCAGCACACGCCTCGACCAGACCCTGTCCGAGACCGACCAGATCAACCTGGACATCCGCAAGATCCTCGACGTCTCGACCGTCGAGTGGGGCGTCGAGGTCACCCTGGTCGAGCTCAAGGACATCCAGCTGCCCGACAGCATGAAGCGCGCCATGGCCAGGCAGGCCGAGGCCGAGCGGGAGAAGCGGGCCAAGATCATCAACGCCGAGGGCGAGTCCCTGGCCGCCGCCGCGCTCGGCGAGGCGTCCGACACGATGATGGCCCACCCGCTCGCGCTGCAGCTGCGGAACCTGCAGAGCCTGGTCGAGATCGGCGTCGACAAGAACACCACCGTGGTGTTCCCCGCCCCGCTGATGACCACCATCGAGGAACTCGGCGCCTTCCTCGCCCGCGAGAAGGCCGCCGCCAGCACCAGCTTCAGGCCCGCGGCCCCAGGCGCGACGCCTGCCGCGGTGCCAGCGCCAGGCGGGGTCACCCAGGCCGCCTAGCTTGCGGTTAACGGCAGCGCCACAAGGCTGGCCTTGTCGATGAAGTCAGGTCAGGTCAGGGTGATCGACGTCCACCGGCGGCAGGTCCTGCACTTCCTGCTTGGCGACGTTGAGCCGGATGCCGCCGACGGTGCTGGCCACGGCGCCGATCGGGATGGCCACCTCCTTGCGGCCCCACAGATGGCCCTCCTGCAGGAGCACGTGGGTCACATGGCCGCTGCCGCGGTCGATGACGAGCCCCTGGACCCGGCCGATGTCGCCGTCGGTGGCGTGCACCGGGTCGCCGCGCCGCACGTCGACCTCACCAAGCGGGACAGTGTCACTGGTGATGATCCGCGCGGGAGTCCCGCCGCGCGCGCCCATCACGCCGCCGCCGATGCCTCCTGCCACGCCCATGGTGCCGCCAAGGCCGTAGTAGGGCCAGTAGCCGACCTGGCCCGGGCCGTAGCCGTAGCTTTCATAGCCGCTGGTCGCCGGTATGAACTGGTTCTCCTCGGCGGGTTCGAGCTGCCCGAACTCCGCCCTGGTGCAGCGGAGACGGATGTCTCCTGCCGCGGTGTCGACGAGGTCGAGCGGGACGAGTCGGCCGGGTCCTGCCGGTGCTCCGGCTCGACCACCAGGTGGGTAACTTTCTCAGCGACGGGATCGACGATCACGCGGGTTACCTTGCCGACTGCCCCGTCGCTGCAGTTGGCCTCGGTCCCGATCGTGAACTGCGAAGTACCTGCCATGGTCATCCTCTTCCTCTTGCCCGGGGGTCAGCACCAGATCGCCGCAGCCGACGCTCGTCACCAGGGGGCGCCGTTAGCGCCGCGCAGCGCGCGGACGTAACCCGCGCGTTCGTAGGCGGCCTGATCGGTGTCCGCGGGCACCGCGAGCAGTCCGCGCAGGTCACCGACCGAGGTGTATCCCTTGCGGCCCATCCAGTCTGACAGGCCGTCGAGCAGGGCGGCGGCGTGCTGAGGTCCATGCCGGATCAGCGCGGACGCGGTCATCACGACGTCGGCGCCTGCCAGCAGGTACTTGACCACATCGGCCGGTCCCTCGACGCCGCTGGTCGCCGCCAGCGAGGCGCGGACCTGCCTGCGCAGCAGGGAGATCCAGGTGCGCGGCAGCCTCGCCTCGGCCGGGCCGGACAGGTCCACGCCGGGCAGCACGGCGAGGGTTTCCGCGTCGATGTCGGGCTGCAGGAACCGGTTGAACAGGACCAGGCCGTCCGCGCGGCCTCGTCCAGCCGCACCGCGATCTCGCCCGGAGAGCTGAACTGCGGGCCGAGCTTGACCGCCACCGGCACCGTCACCGCGTCTTTGACCTCCCGCAGGATGTCGACGTGGCGCTGCTCGACGTCCCGGCCGGTCGCGCGCGGGTCAGCCGCTATGTAGTAGATGTTGAGCTCGATCGCCGCCGCGCCCGCGTCCTGGATCGCCCGCGCGTAGCCGGTCCAGCCGCTGCTGGTCACCCCGTTGAGGCTGCCGATCACCGGGATGTCCACGGCCGCGGCCGCGCGCTCGAGCAGGCTCAGGTAGCGGCGCGGGCCAGTGTCCTCATCGGCCCCGGACGGGAAATCGGACAGCGATTCTGCGAAGCTGTCGGCCCC
>CAVSYW010000008.1:0-96024 GCA_963732305.1 uncultured Acidobacteriaceae bacterium | reverse complement strand
AGCGTTCGAAGTTCCCATCTTGACGGGGCGGCATTGTCTAAGGCGGAAGTGTCCACTTATTTCTAAGTGGACACCTGTTGAGTGGGTCTAAGCTGCCTGGGAAGAGTGGGTCTGCATTGAGGCTGCGATCTTCCAGGGCAGGAGTTCCTCGATGCGGTTGATGGGATGTTCGGTGATCGTCGCCAGGACTGTGCGCAGATAGAACGCCGGATCGAGCCCGTTCAGCTTGGCCGTTCCGATAAGGCTATAGAGCGATGCGGCTCGTTGGCCGCCGGAGTCGGCGCCCATAAAAAGATAGTTCTTTCGGCCGATTGCGACGGCGCGCAGCGCCCTCTCGGCGGCGTTATTGTCGATCTCCAAGTGGCCGTCGTCCAGGTAGCGCGTGAGAGCACGCCAGTGCGAGAGTGCATAGCGGATGGCGCCTGCCGTCTCGCTCTTGGCTGAGAGCGATCGCAGCGACCTCTCCATCCATTTACGCAACTCGTCGACAAGCGGCCTGGCGCGGGCCTGACGAACCTCACGCCGCAAGTCGGCAGGCTTGCCGCGGATCTCCTCCTCGATGGCGTAAAACGCGCCGATCCGCGCCAGCGCCTCGGTGGTGATGGCCGACGCGTGCACGGCATGGATGTCGTGGAACTTGCGTCTTGTGTGCGCCCAGCAGGCCACCTCATAGATGGCGCCATCGCCATAGAGATGATGAAATCCCGAGTAGGCGTCGGCCTGCAGCGCTCCCTTGAAGTTCTTCAAGTGCAGCCGCGGATGCTCGCCCTTGCGATCTGCCGAGTATGCGAACCAGACTGCGGGTGCCGCCTTTTCGCCGGCGGGCCGATCATCGCGCACATAGGTCCATAACCTGCCGGTTCGTGTCTTGCCGTTGCCGGGTGCAAGCACCGGAACCGGTGTGTCGTCGGCGTGGATCTTCTTGCCTGCCAGCACATGCTCACGAATCGTATCGACAAGCGGAGCAAGCAGTGCGCTGGCAGCGCCCACCCAGCCGGCCAGTGTCGAGCGGTCCAGATCGATGCCTTCGCGGGCGAAGATCTCTGACTGGCGATAGAGCGGGCAGTGGTCTCCATACTTCGAAACCAGCACATGCGCCAGCAGACCGGGGCCAGGCAGGCCGCGCTCGATCGGCCGTGACGGAGCAGTCGCCTCGACAACGCGTTCGCAGCCGGCGCAGGCGAACTTCGGCCGCACATGACGAATGACCTTGTAGGTCGCCGGCACACGCTCCAGTTGCTCGGAAACATCTTCACCGAACTTCCGCAGCGCGCCACCGCAGCCGGGGCAGCAGCTGTGAGCAGGAAGATGCGTGATCACTTCTCGCGGCAGATCTTCCGGCAGCGGCTTGCGCGCCGGGCGTCGGCGTGTCTTCGTGGTTGACTGAGCTGCACTCGGTTGTGCGGCTTGCGTTGCGGCTTCGTCGGCAGCTTGCGCAGTCTCCAGTTCTTCCAGCTGGAACTCAAGCTGTTCCAGTTGCGCCGTCTGCTTCTCGCTCTTCCTGCCGAAGATCATGCGGCGATACTTCTCGATGACCAGCTTCAGGTGTTCGATCAGTTGCAGGCGCGAATCAAGCTCCAGTTGCTGTGCCACTAGCGACTGCTGATGCGCCGCGTGCGCTTCCAAACGCTGTACGCGTTCCGCAATCAGCAGCGTCTTCAGCGCTTCGATGTCGAGCTGATCGAGGTCAGCAAGAGCGGCAACAACCATGCCCGCAGTATGCCATGAAACGATGTGGAAAGCATGCACAAAAGGCGCATGAATAAAGGAGAATCACACTCGTCAATCAGACTGCAATCTGCGGCGTCCAGGTCCGCTCCGGTCTTCTCCAATCGATGCCTTCAAGTAGCATCGACAGTTGTGCGCGGCTCAGACAGACGGTTCCACTCTCGGCCTTCGGCCAGATGAACCGTCCGCGCTCAAGACGCTTGGCGAAAAGACAAAGACCATCGCCATCGAACCACAAAAGCTTTACGATATCGCCGCGGCGTCCACGGAATACGAAAACATGGCCGGAGAACGGCTGCTGCTCAAGCACGGTCTGCACCTGTGCACTCAGGCCGTCGAAGCCGCGCCGCATGTCGGTGACACCGGCGGCAATCCATATCCTCGTTCCAGTGCGGAGTTCGATCACTTGCGCAAACTCTCAAGGATCGATCTCAAAAGCGCCGGATCTGCGCCGCTCTCTACGCTGATCATCGCCCGGCCAGGAATCTCGATGTGAATCGCTCCGCCTGCCGTAGCCTGGTCCTTAGCTCCAGGTTCAACTATCTCGCTGGCCGTCTCCCTCGAAGTAGACAACGAAACGGCAAGAAGCGCTGCCGATCCAGTAGAAGGTTCGACCAGTTCGCCCCTCTTCAACTCCCGGCGCCACTTGAACACCTGGTTCGCGTTCACTCCGTGGGCCCGCGCCACCAACGCCACACTCGCACCGGGCTCCAACGTCAGCTCCGCAATCCGCCGCTTCTCCGATACCGATCGAAACCTGCGAACGCGAAGTCCGGTTCCCGCTCCCTCTTCATCAGCCATGACGACATCGTCGTCCTCATACCTGCGGTCGCGCCAGAGGGGAACTCAGGACGCTTACTTTGAACTCAGTCGAGAAACAACCTCAAGCACAGCGTGACGTTCAGCTTCGAACTCTTGCACCTTGCAGACGAAATCTTGTTCCGTGGGAAGTTTCTTGTATTTCTCGTACCATCTTCGAGCGAACTGGAGAATGGGTGCTATGTCGCCACTCTTGGTTTCATTGCATCCTCGTGGACCTGCGGCCCGCGGCTGTTTCCCACAGCATGGTAGTACGGAATCCCATGAGTAATCTCCATTGTCCTTGCGATCCAGCCCAGATGCCGCCGTAGGAAGTGGATTACCGCAGTAGAAGCATTGGCCCATAGACACTATTGCGGCGTATTGCTGAAAACTCAACTCCCATTTGTGCTTGTTGAACTTAGCTTGAGAGCGGCCATAGGTGTATCTTCCTCCCAATGTCCGTGATCGGCCCTTTGTGTGTTTGTTTTCACATGACCGGCATCGACCGTAGCCGGTTTTGGCTACAACTCGCGATGCGTTTTCAAGTGTCAGTGGTTCCTTACATTGACTGCATTCGCCTTTCATCTTTCATAGTTCCTCGGCTGCAAGACTTGCCGTGCTCGCGACCAGCGAGCGGCTGCCCCACCGCAGGTGGTTACCAGCCGCGGGTTTGGAGCAACTGCGACTCTTCGATGGCGGCGGCGGCGAGACCCTTCATGGTTCCGGTGACTTGCTCGCTCGCCTCGGCCAGAATCTTGGGGTCGTTCCAGTGCGTGGTGGCAATCACAATGGCCTTGGCGCGCGAGGCTGCCTCTTCGCGTTCCTTGGGGTCGTTCTCTACGTCGAGCGGCGTGGCGCGTTCCTTCATAAATATTCCTGACCCGACGAAGATCGCCTCGGCGCCGAGCTGCATCATCAGAGCCGCGTCGGCGGGCGTGGCGATGCCGCCCGCAGAAAAGTTCGGCACCGGCAGCTTGCCGGCCTGCGCGACCATCCTGACCAGCTCGTAGGGCGCTTGGTGTTCCTTTGCCGCGGCGTAGAGTTCCTGTTCCGAGAGCACGGTGAGGATGCGCATTTCGCGGGTGATCTGGCGCATGTGCTGCACGGCGTGTACTACGTCGCCTGTGCCTGCTTCGCCCTTGGTGCGGATCATGGCCGCGCCTTCGGCGATCCTCCTGAGTGCTTCGCCCAGGTTACGCGCGCCGCAGACGAAGGGCGTAGTGAATGCGTGCTTGTCGATATGGTGCGCCCCGTCAGCCGGGGTCAGCACCTCGCTTTCGTCGATGAAATCGACACCCAATTCCTGGAGAATCTGCGCTTCGGCAAAGTGGCCGATGCGGGCCTTGGCCATTACCGGGATAGAGACGGCCTGGATGATCTGCTTGATCAGGCTGGGGCGGGCCATGCGCGCCACGCCACCCTCGGCGCGGATCATGGCAGGCACGCGCTCGAGAGCCATCACCGCGACAGCGCCAGCCTCTTCCGCGATGCGCGCCTGTTCGACGCTCATCACGTCCATGATGACGCCGCCCTTGAGCATCTCCGCGAGGCCAACCTTCAGGCGCAGGCTGGTTCCCGTCAGGCTCTTGTTTTCTTTTGGTTCCGGCATGATCTTTGACCTCGCGAGGTGGCGGTTTCCCATTCAGGCAGCCGCAAAAGCTTCCACCTTCGAGTGTAGCAGCGATGCGATTTGCCCGCTCAATGGAGTGGGGTGGAACGGTGCTCCGCCGCAATTCTTAGACCAAACCAATCCAGCCCATCATCTTCTGGTCCCTTTTCTGCTGGAGCTTCACTCGGAATGGCTACAACACATCCACTCCCGGCGTCAGCGGGGGCGGCCCATACGGCAGCAGCGCCAGCCGAGCGGGCTGCCGGTGGAGGCGCTGTCCCGGCTCTGGTTCCGGCCCCGCCATCGCAGCGGGACGAGGAAGAGTCTGTCTTCCGAGCGCCTATTTCTCAATTGCCCGTAGCGCTCGACGTTACCATTCCCGTGCGCGAATTTCGCATGCGCCAGTTACTGGCCCTGGCTCCGGGGCAGGTGATTGAAACGCAATGGAGCCACGGCGACGATCTACCGCTTGCGGCTGGCGATGTGCAGGTGGCGTGGAGCGAGTTCGAAGTCGTCGAAACCCGGTTGGCGGTGCGCGTTACGCGGCTGATGTAAAGAGCGAGGAAGGGAAACGGCAACATGGCGAACGGAGCAAACCGGGATGTGGAGGGGTCGAGCAGCCTGGGGACGTGGCTGCTCGGAAAGCTGCGACGAGGGCAGCATGCGCCGCCGCGCCTCGCCTTGCTCGAGCGCATCACGCTCGCGCCTCGCCAGACCTTGGCGCTGATTGAAGCCGAAGGCCGCAGGATCCTGGTTGCTACTTCGGCCGAAGGCGGGCCCGCCTTTTACCCGCTGGAGGGAGATGAGAGATCGAGGGTGGGTACGGGAGCAAACGGCGCGCTTCGCGGCCGAGCGAGGGCCTCATGGTAGGCGCATTTCTGCTGCGCGCCGCCGCGGCGGCTCCGGCCACCGCGCCCCTGCTGCCCGATCTCGACGCGAAGTTACGGCCGTCTGACGCAACCCCGTGGACTATCCTTCTGGTTCTGACACTGATCACGTTGCTCCCCGCCATCCTGATGGCGATGACGCCGCTGGTGCGCCTGCTGGTGGTTTTTCATTTCCTGCGCCAGGCGCTGGGGACGCAGACCGCACCCTCGAATCCGACGCTGATGGGACTGGCGTTAATGATGACGTGGTTCCTGATGACGCCGGTTCTGAACCAGGTCGACCAACAGGCCGTCGAGCCCTATCGCAACGGGCAGATTACAGGCTTGGAGGCCATCGATCGTGGGTCACAGCCGGTGAAGCGCTTCCTGCTCAAATATGCGCGCGAAAAGGATCTGGCGCTGTTCACGGCCGCGGGCCAGATCCCGCGGCCCAACACACCCGACGATCTGCCCATGCGCGTGGTGGTGCCGGCCTACATCCTTTCCGAGCTCAAAGCCGGGTTCGCCATCGGCGCGGTCTTGTTCTTGCCGTTTCTGCTGATCGACATGGTGACGGCTTCGATCACGACGTCGATCGGCATGTTCCAATTGCCGCCGGTCGTGGTGTCGACGCCGCTCAAGATTCTGCTGTTCGTGATGGTGGACGGCTGGAACCTGCTGGCGAGTTCTTTGTTGCGCAGTTTTTGAAGGGAGGCAGATGACTCCAGACCTGGTTGCCGAACTGATGCGTCAACTGATGCGCGAGGCTCTGATCCTGGCCGCGCCGCTGCTGATCGCGTCGGCAGCGCTGAGCTTTGTGCTTAGCCTGATCCAGACCCTGACCAGCCTGCAAGAGCAGTCGCTGACCAGCGTGCCGCGCCTGCTTGCCATCGCGGTGATCCTGCTGGCCGCAATGCCCTGGTTTCTCGAGAGGTTGGCCACGTATACGCGGCTGTTGCTGGGCGATTTCCACCGGTATCTGGGGTGAAGAGAACAGGTGCCGAGGGAACAAGGGATCGAGGGAACAAGGCAGCGAAGCAGGAACAGGAACGAGGTTGAGCAGGGCGATGACCGATTGGAGCAGTTTTCTGAGTGCAATGGCGCTGGCCCTGGTGCGGGTGAGCGGGATGGTGGCATTCGCTCCGTTCTTTTCGTCCACGGCGATTCCCATGCGCACGAAAGCGGTCTTCGCCGGCGCCGTCGCCTTTCTTCTTACGCCGCTGGTCGCCACACTGCCTCACGCGCAGGCTTCGATCGGTTTTTCGTCGCTCCTGGGCGAACTCGCCGTCGGCCTGGTCTATGGGCTCTCGCTCGCGCTGCTGAACGAAATGATGCTTTTCGCGGGTCAGATTGTGGGCCTGCAGTTCAGCTTCTCGCTGGTCAACCTGATGGACCCAGCCTCGGCCATCCAGACCCCACTGCTGGGCGACCTCTTCCAATTGATGGGCACCTTAGTTTTGATTACCGCGGGTTTGGATCGGATTCTGCTGGCATCCATGGTGCGCAGTTTTCGTGCCGTGCCCCTGGGAACCTTCGCATTGGCGCCTCCCGCCGCGCTGACCATTGTGCGCGCGGCGGCCGGCATCTTCCTTGCGGCGCTGGAGTTGGCAGCGCCGGTACTGGCGGCGACCATGCTGGTCGAGTTCGCCGTGGCGCTCCTGGGCAAGCTGAGCCCGCAACTGCCGGTCATGATGCTGACAGTGCCGCTCAAGGCCCTGACCGGGTTTGTGATCCTGGCGGGGTCATTGGCGCTCTGGCCGCGTTTTATCGAAGCGCGCTTTGCCGGGCTGCTCGACATGGCCGAGCGCCTGATTGTCGTGCCTTGCTCGACGCCGGGCCTCGGAGGCTGATCGATGCCCGGGGAGCGCACAGAGCAGGCCACACAGCACCGGCGTGAAAAAGCGCGCAGGGAAGGCGACGTCCTGCACAGCCGGGAACTCACGGCTGCCGCGGGAACTTTGGCTGGAGCCCTGGCCCTCGGCGTGCTCGGCGGCCGGGCGATGGAGGCCTGGCGCGGCGCCTTCCCAGGTTTCCTTGCGCTCGGCGCGTCGGCCCACTGGGAACCGGCGACGGTCGAGCCGACGTTGGCCGCCGCGCGCCGCCTGATGGTGACGGTGCTGGGACCGCCGGCCGTGGTGATGGCGCTGGTGGTCGCGGCAGCGCTCGGCGCCGGCATTGCTCAGACGGGCGGAGTCGCGGTACACGCGAACGCCCTGGCATGGAAGCCGGAACGCATCAACCCGATCTCGAACATCAGGAACCTCTTTTCACTGCGCGCCGCGGGCAGGCTCGGCAAATCGCTGATCCCGGCAGCATTTCTCGCGGTCTTTGCCGTGCAGCGTATCGCGCGGCAGCTCTCGATTCCGCCTTTTTCGACCCAGCGGCTGGAACTGCTGGGCGAAGACGTCTACGGCCTGCTGCTGGCTGCGGCCTGGCTCTTGTTCGCCTGGTCGGCTATCGACTACCTCATTGAATGGCAAAGCCGGGAGTCGCGGCTCAAGATGAGCCGCCAGGACCTGCGCGACGAGTACAAGGAGACCGAGGGCAGTCCGCAGATTCGCGGCCGCATTCGCAACCTGCAGAGGCAGATGCGCCGCCGCCGCGTGAAGGCCGATGTCGCCCGAGCCGCCGTTGTTCTGACCAATCCCACGCACTATGCGGTGGCTTTGAGCTTCGACTTCATGACCATGGAAGCACCCAAGGTGCTGGCCAAGGGCCGCAACCTGCTGGCCGAAGAGATCAAGGCCGAGGCGCGGTGGGCCGGCGTACCCATTGTGGAGAACCCGCCGCTCGCGCAGTCGCTCTACCGCACCGTCGAGGTGGGCCATGCCATTCCGGTGGAGCTTTATGCGGCCGTGGCCGCGATCCTGGCCTATCTCTATCGCCAGCGCGTGGAGGCGGAACTCCGCGAGCGCCGGTCGCGAGAGGCCGCCGCCCGGCGCTCCGCGCCTCCTGGCTTTGGAGGAAGGAATCAATGAGGCGCTCCGTGCTTCTGGGCTTTGAAGGAAGGGATCAATGAGGGGCTCCGCGTTCTTGCGTCTTGGAGGAGAAGATCAATGAGCACGACGGCTTTGCCAGCGGGAATAGTTCCGGGCCAATCATCCATTTGGCACCGGCTTCGCGACTACCTGCTGCCCATGGCGGCCATCAGCATGGTCTTCGTCATGATCGTGCCCATGCCGGCCGCGGTTTTGGACCTTTTGCTGGCGCTCTCGATGGCGGCTTCAGCCATCGTCTTCCTCTCCGCGGTGCAGATTCGCCGTGCCGTCGAGTTGTCGGTTTTTCCCACGCTGCTCTTGCTCCTCACGCTCTTCCGCCTTTCGTTGAACATCGCCTCCAGCCGGCGCATTCTCCTGCACGGCCAGGAGGGAACGGCCGCGGCAGGCAAAGTGATCGAGGCTTTCGGCCAGTTTGTCGTGGGTGGCAACTACGTGGTCGGCTTCGTGCTTTTTCTGGCTTTGGTCGCCATCCAGTTCCTGGTTGTGTCGCATGGCGCGGTACGCACCGCTGAAGTCACGGCGCGGTTTACGCTCGATGCCCTGCCTGGCAAGCAGATGGCTATCGACGCGGACATGAACGCGGGGCTGATCGACGAGGCGGAGGCGCGGCGCCGGCGCCAGGCCATCGCCCGCGAGGCCGAGTTCTACGGGGCCATGGATGGCGCGGCGCGCTTCAACCAGCGCGACTCTTTGGCCACGATTCTGATTACGGGCATCAACATCGTCGCCGGCCTCTTGATCGGAACCCTGCAGCAGGGCATAGAGTTAAGCGAGGCCGCGCGCACCTATACCGTTCTCACCGTGGGCGACGGACTGGTAACGATCATTCCTTCGCTGCTGGTTTCCGTTGCCGGCGGTATCACGCTTACGCGCGCCAACTCGGCCGGAATGCTGGGCGGTGAGATCCGGCAACAACTGCTGGGCCGCCCTGCGACGCTCTACATGGCAGGTGCGGTTTCAGCCTTGATGTGCCTGATCCCGGGATTGCCCAAGTTGGCCTTTTTGGCCGTGGCTGGAGGGCTGTTTGCGGGCGGGAGGCGGGTTGCGGCACGGGCTAAAGCCCAACCCGCCGAGCTCGCACCCACAGAGAAAAAGAAGGCGGAAACCGGGCAGAGCGCGGAGCTGTCCGCACTACTGTGCCTGGAGGACCTGACGCTTGAAATCGGTTTTCAGCTGATTCCCCTGGTCGACGAAAAGCAGGGTGGGCAATTGCTGAGCCGGGTGCGCGCCTTGCGCCGCCACCTCTCGTCGGAGTTGGGATTCCTGGTTCCCCCGGTACACATCTCCGACAACCTGCGCCTCAAGCCGCGCGAGTATGTCATCTCGCTGCGGGGTATCGAGATGGGCCGCTGGCAGACCGAAGGCCCGCACCTGCTGGCCGTCTCGGGGGAGCCCGGCCGCCGGCCTCTCACCGGCAAAGAGACGCGGGAGCCGGCCTTCGGAGTCCCCGCGGTGTGGATCGCGCCGGCGCTCGAAGAGCAGGCCATCGCCGCCGGCTACTCGGTAGTGGACGCGGTCACCGTGATCACCACGCACCTGGGCGAACTGATCCGCCAGCATGCCGGCGAGTTGCTGGGCCGTGCCGAGATTAAACGCTTACTGGACGCGCTCAACGATTCGCACCCCAAGCTTCTCGAAGAACTGGTGCCCAAGCTCCTGACCCTGGGCGAAGTGGCGCGGGTTCTCGAGCAGTTGCTGCGTGAGCGGGTCTCGATCCGCGATATGGGCGCGCTCCTCGAGGCGCTGCTCGAAACCGCGCCCGCGAGCAAGAGCCTCGTAGCCCTGGTCGAGGCCGCCCGACAGGCGCTGGGCCGCAGGCTGGTGCGTCCGCTGCTCGATAGCGAGGGTTTGCTCCCGGTGCTGCTGCTCGATGCCGCGCTCGAAGAGGAGATTCTCACCGCAGTCGCGCCCGAAAGTGGGCAGCGTCTGCTTTCGGCTGCCGCGCCGGCGGGAACCCCCGTAGTGCGCCGCCTGACCGATTCTGTGAGGTCCCTTATCGGCGCGGCATCTTCCGCGGCCCCGCCCGTGCTCCTTTGCCCCA
Organism: uncultured Acidobacteriaceae bacterium; assembly: GCA_963732305.1. Classification (GTDB taxonomy): domain Bacteria; phylum Acidobacteriota; class Terriglobia; order Terriglobales; family Acidobacteriaceae; genus Telmatobacter. The sequence goes on along the minus strand of CAVSYW010000008.1, from coordinate 85,980 downwards.
GTCCGGCACGCTTTCACGTGAAGCGCTGGCTGGAACCGGTGCTGCCTCGTCTCGCCGTCGTGGCTGCAGGTGAGATACCGCCGGAGATCCGGCTTCGACCCGTGGGCACCGTTCGCTGATCGTGGCAGGCCGGGAAGATAGCGAAACTCTGAAGACGGCGCCAGGGATTGAGGCAGAAGGCGCAGAAAACGAGTTTGCGAAGGGGGAAGGCAATGGGAGCCGACGGGAGCGCCGCAATGAGAGACTCCAAATCCGCGCGCCGCGCCGGGACGATGGGCGGCTATCCTCCCGCGGCCGGGATGGCGCCGGCTCTGACCAGCGAGCAGGAGCGTGTGCTTCTGGAGCATCTGCCGATCGTGCGCTTCTTGGCGCGCCGCATTCATGAACGTCTGCCCCAGCATGTCGATATCGAGGACCTGGTATCGGCGGGCGTGGTCGGATTGATGGACGCCTTCACCAAGTTCGATCCCGAAAAGAAGGTGCAGTTCCGCAGCTACGCACAGTTCCGCATCCGCGGCGCCATCCTCGATAGCCTGCGTACCCTCGATTGGAGTCCGCGCGAGCTGCGCCGCAAGGGGCGGGCGGTCGAAGAGGCCATTCGCGCCCTGACGGCGCGCCTGGGCCGGGCTCCGGGCGAGGCGGAGATTGCTGCCGAGATGGGGATTGGCCTGGAGGACTACCAGCAACTGCTGGGCGATCTCAAAGGCCTTGAAATCGGCACGTTGCATCTCGAGCGCAGCGAAAACTCCGGCGAGGAGGAACTGGCCTACGTGCCGGGCCGCCCCGACGAGGACCCGCTCTTCCGCTGCCTGAGGGGCGAGCTCGAAGAGCGGCTGGCCGAAGCCATTACCAATCTGCCCGACCGCGAACGGCTGGTGATGACTCTTTACTACTACGAAGAGATGACCATGCGTGAGATAGGTTTGGCTCTGGGCGTGGTTGAGTCGCGCGTTTCGCAGGTGCACGCTTCGGCGGTGGTGCATCTGCGGGCCGCCTTGCGCGATCTGTCGGCGCGCGGCATGGGCGACAGGCTCCCGCCTTGCAAACCACCGCGCAAAGCTCGAGCAGACGAAGGAAGAATTTAAACATTAGAGGATCCCGAAATTGACGGAAAAGACACTCAAGCAGGACGAGATCGATGCGCTGTTCGAAGCCGCGCGCAGCGCTTCGCCCGAGGCAGCGCGCGCCGAGGTGCGCGCTCGCGTGGCGCCCTATAACTTCTCCTCCGCCGGGCAGATTTCGACCGACCAGCTGCGCGCCATCAGCATGTTGAACGACCTCTTTGCGCGCAATCTCACCCACAATCTGGCCGCATGGCTGCGCACCCGTTTTCAGGTCAACCTGGTCTCGGCCGAACAGATTCAATTCAATGAGTTCTTGCTCAGAATTCCCGAGATCAGCTACGTGGCCTCGGTGCGGCTGGAACCGCTGGGCGCACTTTCCGTGCTGCAACTCGATCTCGGCCTCGCGCCGCCGGTCATCGACCTGCTCTTGGGCGGCGAGGGCAAGGACGGCCCCTTGCGCGAGCTGACCGATATTGAAGAATCGATCCTGGGGAGCGTCGTGGAGATTATCTGCCGCGAGCTGACGATTGCCTGGCAGCAGGTGGGGCTGAGCTTCAACTTCGAGCGCCGCCAGATGCAGACCCAGGTTGCCCGCATCATCGCCGTCACCGAGAAGGCACTCTGCCTGAGTTTTGAAATTCGCATGCCGCACAGTTCGGGCCTCCTAAATCTGGCCTTTCCCGCCGTGGTTGCCAACACCATCCTGCGCCGTCTGACGACCGACTGGGGCAGGCGTTGCCGCCATACCGGCGAGACTCGCGCGCGGATCGAGGCCGTGGCGCGCCGCATCCGTTTCGGTTGCACCTTGCAGTTGCCCACGGTGCGCCTGGCTGCCAGTGCGCTCGAAAAGCTTGAACCGGGCGACGTCCTGCGCCTCGATCTGGGCGCAGACACGCTCTCCGAGTGGCGCGCGGGCGGGCTGCCGCTCCTCGAGGCGCGGGCCATGCGCCACGGAGTGCACCGCGCGGCAAAGGTGGAGAGCTCGATCGCCGGGGGTGGCGAATGAAGACCTATTTCGAGTGCTGGGCAGAGGTCGCTGCTGCGCTCTTTTCGCAGGCACTGGCGGGAGAGCCGGAGTTGTCCGAGTCTTTACCCAAACCGCTGAGCGGGGGAGCGTTTGGCTGGGCGGCCACGTTGGCGGGAGACGTGGAGGGGCGATTCGCCGTACTTCTCGACGGCGCGGTTTTGGAAACAACTCTGGTTGGCGAAGGCGTGGATCAGAAGGCCGGCTGGAAGGAACTGGTACGCGAAGCCGCTGGCGCTGCGGCGGGAGAGCTGCTGGCAAGAACCGGTAAGAAGTGCCAGGTCGCGGGTTTCGAAGAGATTGCCGGGCAGGGCCAGGTCTCGCACGCGTTTCAGCTGCGGTCCGGCGATCGCGCGTGGACAATCCTGGTGCGCGACGAGCTGCGGGCGATGGACGCAAATGCACGCGCGGAAGCTACCGTCGGGGCCGCTCCGGGGAGGGATGCTCAGGAGGCGCGAAGCACCATGCCTCATTCTGGCTCGGGCCTGCCCCCCGGTCTCGAGCTGCTGCTCGATGTGGAGCTCGAAGCCTCGTTGCGCTTTGGCGCGCGCGAGATGCCGCTCGGCGAGATCCTCGATCTGGGGCCGGGCGATGTCGTCGAGCTGGATCGCCATGTAGCCGATCCCGTGGACCTGATTGTGGGCGACAAAATTGTGGCGCGCGGCGAGGTGGTGCTGGTCAACGGGAACTTCGGGCTGCGCGTGACCGAGGTTGCGGCGCCGAAGAAGCGTCTGGAGAGCGTGCGATGTCTCTTCTGAAGCGCGCCGCATCGCGTAACGGGCGGGGTGCCGACGCGGCCATGGTTCCCTCTGCCGAGAGATGGCCAGGACAACCTCCGACCGGAAGAGGCGGGATTCTTCGCACTTGCGCCAATCCCCGCTGCGCCTCCGGGTGGCTTCGCCTCTGGCGCAGCCGGGAGACTCCGGTCTTTGAGGCCGGGTGGTGCTGCTCGGCCGCATGCACTCTGGCGCGCGTGGAGGCAGCGCTCGGGCGGGAAATGGATGCGCGCGGCGCGGCGCGGGAGACCCATCGTCATCGCATTCCCCTGGGACTCGCCATGCTGGAGCAAGGCTGGATCAAGCAGGGGGATTTGCGTGAGGCGCTGCGGGCACAACGCAGCGCGGGGAGCGGAAGGCTGGGCGAATGGCTGGTGCGGCAGAGCAGCGCAAACGAGGAATTAGTGACCCGGGCCCTTGGGCTGCAGTGGGGCTGCCCCGTATTGAATATGGAGCACCACAACCCCGAGGACATGACAGCACTTCTGCCGCGGCTGTTTATCGACGCCTTCGGGGCTTTGCCGCTGCGCGTAGCCGCAGGAAAGATTCTTTACCTTGGCTTTGAAGATCGCGTCGATCCGGCGCTGGCGCTGGCTACTGAGCGCATGACCGGTTTGCGTGTGGAAGCAGGCCTGGTCGAAAGTTCTCGCTTCCGCCCTGCGCTTACGCGCGCTTTGGAGGCGCGATTTCCACCCGTGGAATTGATGGAGACGGCCACTGAGCAGGCGATGGCCGCAGCTCTGACCAAGGCGATCGAGGAGTTCCGCTCGGTGGAAGCGCGCCTGGTGCGCGTTCACGATTGTCTCTGGCTGCGCATCTGGCGGCGGCATCAGACGGTGCCTTTGCCCGAGCCGGGCTCGATCCGGGACCTGATCGCGTCGATCGCGACCGAATGAGGTTGGCAGCGACCGGGGCTCATGATTGGAGCAGGAACGCCGATAGGGAAAGAAGGGGGCTTGGGCATGAGCGAGATTCGGGCGCTGATCGTCGATGACTCATCGGTGATGCGCAAGATTGTGGAGCGTGCGCTGCGCCAGGCCGGACTGGATGCGCTGGTGGTGCACGAAGCCGGAACCGGGGTCGAGGGGCTGGAACTGCTGAAAGCGCAGCCGGTGGACCTGATCCTCTCCGATATCAACATGCCGGCGATGGATGGCCTGGAGTTTCTGCGTCAGATTCGCGCGCAAAATCTGGCCGAGGGTGTGCCCGTGGTCATGATCACCACCGAATCGAGCGAGGAGCACGTGAAAGAGGCGATCCAGGCCGGGGCCCGGGGATATATCCGCAAGCCTTTCACGGCGGAACAGGTGAAAGAGCGGGTGTTACCCCTGGTGCGGGTGGTTTAGCTGGGGAGGGTTCAATGCTCTTGAACGGGGTGCGTACGGTTCTTGCCGCGGAGCGAACAGGCAGTCGAAACCCACGTGGCATAGATGAAAGGAAGCAGACGATGGCGGTATCGTTGCGTGAATCCGTCGAGCGGGTCTCCGATCCGCGCAACCTGGATGCCAGCGTGGAAGAAGTTTTCCGGCTGATGCTTGGCATTGAGTGCAGGCGCGAGGCCGGGCTGATCATGGTGGAGAAGGAATCGGTCACGGCCGTGGTCGGCTTTGGCGGCTTGCTGAGCGGCGCCTGCGTCTTCCGCTCGGGGGCCACGACGGCTCTGAAGATCGCCGCGCACATGACCGGCATGGAGTTCAGCGACATTGACGACACGGTGAAGGATGGAATTGGCGAAATCTGCAACATGCTGGCGGGGGCGTGGAAGGGCAAGGTTCCCGAGCTCGCCGCCAACTGCGGCCTGTCCGTTCCAGCCGTTATTACGGGCAGGGACTATAACCTTCATGTGCAGGCTCCGGAGTTCCAGTTGCATCACGGCTATCGCTTTGACGAAGAAATCTTCGAGGTCACCATCGTCTGCGATGGCCTGCAATAAGACAGGGAGTAGTGAGCAGGGAATAGGGAATAGCCAACCACCAATGGCAGACGGTGCAAGGATCTCTTTCTCTTGGTTCCTGCCGCCGACTCCCAATTCCCTTGAATTTGCTAATCCTTCCGTTTCCCCTACGGTCCCCCATCTGCATTAATGTTCCGTGCAATGCGTGAGGGGAGCCCACCATGGACAGTGGATTCTATGCGGCGATGACCGGACTGGTGGCGCGCACCCAGGCCCTCGATACGGCAGCGGCCAATCTGGCCAACGCGCAGACACCGGGGTATCGTGCGGAGCGCGAGTTCTTCCGCTCTGTGCTCCTGGGGCCCGACGGTGCAGACTCGCAGTTGGGCGAAACCGTCAACAACTACGGCCTCTTGGGAGGCGATCGGCTGAGCATGGCGCAGGGTGCGCTTGCCGAGACCGGCAATCCCCTCGACCTGGCGATTGAAGGCCAGGGATTTTTCATGGTCGAGACGCCCCACGGCCCGCGCTACACGCGCGATGGCAGCTTCCATCGGGCACAGAGCGGCCAATTGGCCACGCAGGCAGACGAGCCGGTGCTTTCGGTGACGGGGCAGCCTATCCTCATTCCGCCGGGCGAGGTCACGGTGGGCGCCGACGGAGTGGTTTCCGTGACTGGCGGGGCGGTTGCGCGCGTCGGCGTCTTTCAATTTCCCACCGGGACAGAACTGACGCCGGAGGGCGCGAACCGTTATGTGGCGCCACAGGGGGCTACGGCCACTGCGGCAACGGACGCACAGATCCATCAGGGAGATCTGGAATCCGCCAACCAGGATGTGGTCGAGGGCTCGCTCGATCTGGTGATGATGCAGCGCCAGGCCGAGATGATGCAGCGCGCATTGACGGTATTTCATACCGAGTTCAACAAATTCGCCACAGAGGACTTGCCTAAAATCTAGCCCGGAACGAGGAAACAAATGATTCGAGCCTTGTACACCGCCGCCAGCGGCATGAGCGCGCAGCAAATGAATCTCGACACCATCGCCAACAATCTGGCCAATTCGTCGACTACAGGCTTTCGCCAGTTGCGCCTGCAATTTCAGGACATGGTGTATCAGAATCTGGTGACGCCGGGCGCGGCCCAGAGCCAGAGCACCGTCTCGGCGGGATTGCAGATCGGCCTGGGAACGAGGCCCGCCGCCACCGAAGTCATCAATACCCAGGGCGCGCTGAACGAAACCGACAATCCCCTGGATGTCGCCGTGCAGGGCGCAGGCTTCTTTCAGGTGCAGCGGCCCGACGGAAGTATCGCCTACACGCGCGCCGGGCAGTTTCATCTCAACAACCAGGGCACGATTGTGACAACCGACGGCGATCCACTGATCCCCACCATTACGATCTCGTCGAATGCCACGGCCGTCACCATAACGCAATACGGCGTGGTGAACGCGACACTTGCCGGTCAGCAGAACCCCTCGCAGCTCGGGCAGATTCAACTGGCCACCTTTCCCAATCCGGGAGGTCTGGAGAGCATGGGCAACAACCTTCTCACGGCGACATTGAGCTCCGGCGATCCGGTCCTTGGGAATCCCGGCGGCACCGAAGGCCTGGGCACGCTGCAGCAGGGGTACCTCGAGAACTCGAATGTCGATGTGGTGACCGAGTTTGTGCAGATGGTCTTGGCGCAGCGCGCCTACGAGTCGAATTCCAAAGTGATCAAGGCGGCTGACGATATGTACTCGCAAGTCAATAATATGACGCACTGATCTGGATGGGTTGCTCGAAGCGGGGATGCGGAATCGGAATTGGGAAGCGGAACAGGGATGATAACAGAGAAACGGAGACGCGGAGCGATCGCCGGATGCCTTCTGGTGTCAGCATTTGGGAGCGCCTGCGCTCAAACCGCCGGCCGCGCAGCGGCTGCGCCCGATCGGATGCGCGTGGGGGCCGCAACTGCGGAGACAGCGCGCGACTCCGGCCGGGATGTAATCCGCAAAATTGAGGACCCGTCCACCGGCGATCTCTGGATGCTCTTGCGCGACCACAGCCGTTCCGGTGGACCGGGACGCATGGTGCTGGCCCGGTCCGGCCACGATCCGGTACAGCAGCCCGTATCTGACAATGAGCGGCCCATCATCCAAAGCGGAGACGCGGTGGCCGTCGAGGAACATACGCCTGTGGTCGATGTGCGGCTCGAAGCGATTGCCCTGGGACCGGCGGCGAAGGGAACCCGTTTCAGGGCGCGATTGAAGATTGGCGGCAGAGTGGTGCAAGTGGTGGCGGTCTTGCCCGGCCGCGCCGTCTTTGCGCCTGAGAGCAAGGTTGAGCCATGAGAAATGTCTGGATCGCCGGGATCGTGCTCTGTGCATTCCTAGCGCCCGCTGCGCGCGCAGCCGGCAAAAAACCAAATGCGGGGGCAGCGGAAAGCAAAGGGACGCCGCCTGAAGAAGCGTTGCGCACCTACATCGCCAAAGTGCGCGCACAGCAGGCGGCGGAGGTGCGGACGCCCGGTTCGATCTGGAGCGCGCAAGGACAATTGGTGCGGCTAGGCACCGATGTCAAAGCTTTCCGCATCCACGACGTGGTGATGATCGTGGTCGGCGAGAGTCTGACCGCCTCGACCGACGGGCAGGTGAAGAACTCGCGCGCCTCCAGTGCGAACTCGGCCGTCACGTCTCTCTTCGGTGCCCTGAAGAGCGCGAACAGTTTGCAGAACCTGCTTGGCGCCAACGCCTCTTCCGGTCTCACGGCGCAGGGACAGAGCACGACCGATTCCAGCCTGAGCACGACGTTTGGGGCCGAGGTAGTGGACGTGCTGCCCAACGGCATGCTGGTGGTGCAGGCCACGCGGCAGCTGACTTTTTCGCAGCAGACGCAGCTGATCTCTCTGCGCGGACTGGTGAGGCCCGAAGACGTGAGCAATCAGAACCAGGTCCTATCGACAGCCATGACCGATCTCGAGTTGGAGGTGACGGGCAAGGGCATCGTGAACGATTCAACGTACCGGCAGAATCCGCTGGTGCGCTTACTTGAGAGGCTGCTGGTGTTCTAAAGCAGGCGTAGCAACCGAGCGCGGCCAGGGGGTGGGTTGATGCGGCACATCGAGAGCGAAGAGCAGTTCAGGAACAGCTCACTGACACGGGAGGCCATTATCAAGCTGCGCATGGCCGAGTCACATGCAAGAGTCAGGGCGAATCGTGCTTTTTGGTGGTGGTTTGCGTTGGCCGCGGCCTGGCTGCTTTCCATCGCGCTCGTGCAACCGCAGAGCGCGGAGCGTAAGGCGCGGATCAAGGATGTCGCCACCATCGAAGGCATTCGCGACAATCAGTTGGTGGGCTACGGCCTGGTGGTTGGGTTGAAAGGGACGGGGGACAGTTCGCAAACCGTCTTTCCCGCACAGACCCTTGTCTCTGCCTTGCAGCGCATGGGCATCACCGTGCCGCAGAGCGGATCGCAAAGCGCCAGCAATATGCAGGTGAAGAACATGGCAGCGGTCTTCGTTGTGGCCACGCTTCCTCCCTTTAGTAGCCCCGGTTACAAGATGGACATCACCGTTTCCTCCGCCGGCGATGCCCGCTCCCTCGAAGGCGGCATCTTGCTGATGACGCCGCTCTACGGGGTCGATGGACAGATCTACGCAGAGGCGCAGGGCGCTCTCGTGCTGGGAGGGTACACGGCCACGGGCGGCGGCAACACAAAGCAGGTCAATCACCCCACCACGGCGCGCATTCCGGGCGGCGCGCTGGTGGAGCGAACCGTTCCCTTCGACCTCGCCGGGATGCATACCGTGGGCATTGTTCTGAACGACGCCGATTTTCATACTGCCGAGGGCATGGTGGCGGCGATCGATCGCGAGCTGGGCGCGGCACGGGCCCATGCCGTGGACAGCCGGCGGGTAGAAATTGCCGTGGAGCCGAAGGAAGACACCGCTTCGCTGCTCGACAAAGTGGAGCAGGTGGAGATCAGCGTCTTTCCGCGCGCGCGCGTGGTGGTGAATGAGCGTACGGGAACCGTAGTCATCGGGGGCACCGTGCGCCTGCAACCGGTTTCGATCTTGCATGGCGGTTTAAGCGTGAACGTGATCTCCCATGTCGAAGTCTCGCAGCCCAACGCGCTCTCCTCTGGAACGACCCAAGTGGTGGAGCAGACCACGGTGCAGGCGCAAGACAAGCCCGTCAATGAAATCAATCTGAAAGAAGGCGCGACGGTCGAGGATTTGGTCCAGCAATTGCAACGCACTGGGGCGGGAGCGCGCGACGTGATCTCGATCCTCCAAGCCATGAAAGAGGCCGGCGCGCTGGAAGCCGATCTCGAAGTGCTGTGAGGGCAGGGTAAAAGGGATCAAGGGAACGAGGGAACAACAGAGCACGGCAAAATGGGGCGGGGAATGCACGCAACACTGAGCGGCGGGTATGCGGTAACGGGGCAGGTTGGAATAGGCGATGCCACGCCTTCGCCGCCACTGGTGCGCGCGGCGCACGAATTTGAAGGGCAAATGATGAAGGAACTGCTGAAGCCGATGACGAGCGGAGATGCGTTGACGGGCATTGAAGGAGATGCGGATTCGGATGCCGGTTCAGGCGGTGCGCTGGGTGAGTTCGCCGCGGAGGCGTTGGGCCAGTCGTTGAGCGAGCGCGGCGGATTTGGCATTGCCGACCGGATTATCAAAGACCTTTCCCATTCGGGTAACCAGCCGGGAAGCGGGAAGGTAACCAAAAATCAGCACGAAGAGCATGGGATGAGAGCTTCTAAATGACTAGAGTGATTAGGAGATGCTGACGATAGACCCAGTAAGGAGTCACAGAAATGGACATTCGCAATAGCCTTGAGGGATTGAGGACGCTCCTGGGGGTGAACCCCACGGCAACATCGGCACCCCAGGGCAAGGGCAGTACATCTTCGGCGGGAAACAGTTTCGACAATGACCGGGCGACCTTCAGCAGCGCGGCCAGCGAGGTTTCGGAGACAGCTTCGGGCGAAAGCGTTCGCGCGGACAAAGTAGCTGCCATACAGGCAGCTTTGGCTGACGGAACCTACAATGTGCCGGCTTCGGCAGTCGCATCCAGGGTTGTCGACGCGATGATGGTATCCGGGCTTGCTGAGGGGCTGGCTGGTGGCCAGGCGTAAAGGGATAAGGAAGCAACCGATGCAAGAGCCTCAGAATTTCCCGGCGCTCCCGGCGCTCAAAGAAATCGTCGCGGAGGCGTCTCGCGCGCTGGCACGATTAGACGCGGGGCGGCTCCAGGAGCTTGCACTGTCTTGCCAGATGCTTACTCGTTCGCCGGGCCCGGAAAATCGAGACGAGCGGAAGCCCCTGGCTCGACAGGCGCGGGAAGCCAAGGGCGACATGGCGGTCTTCGCACGAGTTCTCGAAGCGACGCGCGCCAACTTGAATGTCATGAATCGGCTGCGGGAGCTGCGAGCGGGACGGTTGGAGTACACCGAAAGGCAGGCGCACGGTGGCACTGGCGCGGAGGATGGACATGGGGACCATTAATTCCGCGCTGAGCCTAGCCTCGGGGGCGTTAGACGCCGATCAGGCGGCACTGAGCGTGGTGGCGAATAATGTCGCCAACGCCAATACCGCCGGGTACACCGAGGAAACGCCAGACTGGCAGGAAAATCAGTCCATCGACGTCGGCGGAATCCAGGTTGGCGACGGCGTGACGGAAACCGGTGCAACGTCGCAGCGTGACAGAGTGCTCGAAGAGCGGCTCGATCAGCAACAGCAATTGGCATCGGCTTCAAGCACGCGACTTACGGCGCTCAACAACATGCAGGCGCTGTTTACCCCGGACTCGGGCTCGTCCAGTGCAACGGCTGGCGATATTGGCAGCGACATCACCAACTTCTTCGACTCCTTTTCGTCCCTCGAAAGCGATCCCACCGACAACGCGCTGCGCGAGCAGGTGCTTTCTTCGGCTGCAACGCTGTCCGGCGACATTTCGAGTGCCGCGAATAGTCTCAATGCGCAAAGCGCTGCCCTTGATCAAGAGGCATCCGGGGTCGTAAGCCAGGTAAACTCGCTGACGGGCTCAGTTGCGCAGCTCAATCTCGAAATTCAATCCACCTCGCCGGACGCCGATGCGGGAACTCTTGAAGACCAGCGGCAGCAGGACTTGAGTCAGCTTTCGCAACTGATCGGAATTAACCAGGTCTCGGCGGAGAACAACGGCCTTTCCATCACGACAACCTCGGGTCAGTTGCTGGTCTCCGAAGGGCAGAACTTCCAGTTGACGACGGGTACCGTGAGTGGCGTCACCGACTTTTTCCTTGGCGGGACCGATGTCACCTCGCAGCTCGCCACGGGCGGCGGGCAGTTGGGAGGGTACCTGACGGCCCGCGATGTGGATATCCCCAACGTGCTCGGCTCGCTCGATCAACTGGCAAATAGCATCTCGACGTTGGTGAATGCGCAGAATAGTTCCGGCACCGATCTCGATGGCGTGACGGGGACGGTGGCCAATCCACTTTACATCTTTAGCGAGCCTGCCGCGATTGCCGGCAGCGCGGCCAATATGAGCGTCACCATGACAGATCCCAATCAGATCGCGGCGGCGAGCGCGGGGAGCGGGACCGGAGACAATTCCAACGCCGTGGCCATGGCTGGCCTCGCCGGCAAGACCATTGCGAATGGGCAAACGCCGATCAACTATTATTCGAACTTTGTTTCCACGCTCGGTGCAACCGTCTCCGAGGTTCAGACGGAGAACGCTGCGCAGAACGCCTCAGTGACCCAGTTGCAAACGCAGAATAACGCACTATCAAGCGTGAACCTGAACGATGAAGCTGCGGCGATGTCAAGGCTCGAGAGCAGCTACCAGGCGGCCTCGCAGGTTTTCACGTTACTGAACAACATCATGACTTCGGCGCTGAACCTGGGCGTGGAGACGGCGGTGTCGTAAAAACAGCTCCTAGCTATTAGCTTCTAGCCGTTAGCTTGATTGGGCCGGAACACGCGCCTTCGGCAGGAACAGACGTTGGATCAATGGAGTGAGCGAGAACGCGGCTCACGATCAGCACAAGCTGGAAGCCAGGGCTAGAGGCTGGAAGCAAGGAGCTTTTGCAATGCGGGTGGACCCTTCGTACATCACGAACCTTGTTGGTTCGCTCGATCAGGCGCAGTCCAGCGAGCAGCAATTGAGCGCGGAGCTCTCGAGCGGCGTGAGCATCACATCGTTGAGCCAGAATCCAGTAGGTGCAGGCCAGAATGTTCTGCTGCTCAACCAGATTCAGCAGGACGACTCGTTCACCTCAAGCTCGAACCTGGTCACTGGGCAGTTGCAGGTGGCGGATTCCGCTCTGGGCAGTGTGGTAAGCGAGCTAACGCAAGCAGTATCGCTGGCCACCAGCGCTAACAACGGAACCATGAGCGCAAGCGATGTGAAATCGATTGGCAGTCAGATTTCGGGCATTCTCGATGAGGTTCAGTCGCTGGCCAACACCAGCTATCAGGGCCAATACATCTTTGCCGGCGGGCAAACAAGCGCGGCGCCATTCTCGACATCCAATGCCACTTCGCCCGCAGTCACGACGTATAGCGGCGACGAAAACGTGAATCAGCTCGAACTACCGAACGGGCAGAAGATTCAACTGAATGTTCCGGGGGATCAGATATTTATGGGCAGCGGCGCCAGCAGCGTTTTTGGTGCGCTGAACGCGCTGGTAGCCGATTATTCCTCCGGCAAAGTGAACACGGTACAGGCGGTGAGCGACACGGAAGCATTGGGAACGGCCCTGAACTACGTTTCGCAGCAGCGCGTGATCATCGATAATTCGATTACGCAACTGACCGCGGCGTCGAGCGCAGTGACAAACGAGCAGACACAACTGACGACCGCGCAATCCGATCTCATGCAAGCCGACATCCCGACGGTATCGACGCAACTCTCATTGGCAGAGACGCAGCAGACAGCGCTTGAGGATGTGATTGCGCAACTCGAGTCGACATCGAATAACCTTTTCAGTAAGCTGCCATCTTAAATCCAGCCTCGGGGCGCACTCATTATACTGAGTGAAGGGGAGTCTCTTGTTTTCCGCTCTGCGATTTCTCTGGAATGCGACGCGTGGGTACCGGTTTACGCCCTGGCGCAGCCCCTATCTGCGCTGGCGCGTGGAGACCTATTCCGGCCGGCGCGCCGAAACCTTGACCGCCCAAAGCGTTCTTGGGTTTGTTTGGGCCTCGCGCGGGGATCTTCTGCGCTTTCTCGCGTGGACGGGCGAGATGCAGCACGAAGCGCGCAAAAGGGTGTAAGGTTCGGCGTCGCTTATGATCGAAGCTGGAGTCGTTTTCCGCGTGAGCAGCAGTTATTACAGGCGCATCTTCCTCGCTGCGTTTCTTGCATTGCGCGGCGCTGCTTTCGCGCAGCAATTGCCTCCAATCGAGCCTCCTCAGCCCATGCCCGGCGCACAAGGCCAATCAACAACGTTGCGGGTGACTGCAAATGAAGTGCTGGTGCCGACTCTCGTGGAGAAACGAGGCGGCGGCATTCTTTATGGCCTGAAGGCGGACGATTTCGCTCTTGAGGACAACGGCGTAGCGCAGAAGATCCGCGTGCAGGAAGAGATGGACACGGCGCCCGTGGCGCTGGTCGTTGCGGTAGAGCAGGGAGGCGCGAGTGTTCTGGAGTTCGACAAGCTCGCCAAGATGGGGCCGCTGCTCGACATATTTCTAACCGACCCGCGCAGCCGGGCGGCGTTGGTGGGCTTCGATTCCGTGCCGCAGCTTCTTGAGGACTACACGCACGATGGCGACCGGATCAATAGCGACTTGGAGCATTTGCAACCTGGTGATGGCGGAGCTGCGATCCTGGACACTGTGAATTACGCAGTGGCCCTGCTGGAGACGCAGCCCGAGGATTTTCGCCGCGTGCTCTTACTCATCAGCGAAGAGCGCGACCGCGGCAGCAAGCACACCAAGCTGGCACAACTGATTCAGAGAATCGGTGAGTCCGACGTGTTGGTGTTGAGCGTTTCTTTTTCGCCTGCGCTCGCGGAGTTGAGCCACGATGTCAAGGAGTCCGATCCCAGCGAGGCCACGATGAACATGGTCTCTGCGCTGGTGACGGCGATTCGCGCATTCAAGAAAAATGTGGCAAAAGAAGTGGCCGAAATGAGTGGCGGCGAGTATGCGATCTTTGTCGGCGACAAGCGGTTCGAGGCGCGCGTGTTGTCCGCGGCGAAGGATGCGCGCAACCGCTATCTGATCACCTTCAGGCCCACGGATCTGACCCCCGGCCTGCACACCATTCGCGTGCGGACGACGGAAGATTACGGGGCGCGGATTGTGGCGCGCGCAAATTACTGGCTCGACATGCAGCCCTAGGTTTCAGGCAGCCCGGGCGAAACGAATCAACCAGAGAGCGCATAGGTCGTGATTTCAATTATTTAGCGACTTTGGACATTATGCCGCAAAAAGTGTGGCATAGTGTCCTTTATGAGTCAAGCGGCATAGCTTCCTGCCTGTCCGCCACCATTTGCCTTCGATTGGAAGGACGTTGAACGTGGCCTGCCTCTTTCGACCTTGGATGAGTTCTCCGCCTATTCGGGCATTCCCGTAAAGGACTTGCTGGAAGTGGTAATTCCGCCGCGGACGTTAAAGCATCGTCGCCAACGCAATGAATCACTGAATGCGGATGAGTCGGATCGGCTGGCGCGGGTGGCGAAGATGTATAAGCTGGCGGTGAAGGTTTACGGGGATCGTGAGAATGGTATGGGATGGATGCTGCACCCCAAGCGCCGGTTCGATGAGCGTTCTCCGCTGGCACTGCTGCGGACAGAAGCAGGAGAGCGCGCCGTGGAGGAGTTCCTTTACCAGGTAGACGAAGGCGTTTTTGCTTAAAGGTTGAGGGAAGGGCAAGACTCCAGCAAGCAGGATGACTACTCTCTGGCGTAGTAGTAATCACATCGATCTTGGCGGGTGGAGCGGAAGAAAATTTTCGTCTCGCTGGACCAGCTTGGGCAAGCGGGTGACGTACCTAGCGGAAACTCCCGCGGGAGCGATGCTTGAGGTGCTGGTGCATTTGACTGACGGGGAGGACGATCTTCCGCGAACATTTACGCTGCTGGAGGTCGAGGTGTCAAAGGCACTCGCTGTCTGCGACCTTATGCCGTTGGCTGAAGCGGGGTGGAAGAGGCAACAGCAGGCAACTCAGCGTATTGGCGATGCGTGGCTTGCTTCGCGCGAAACACCGCTCGCCCGGGTACCATCAGCGATCATGCCGCACTCGTGGAATGTGCTGCTTAATCCCGAGCATCCTGAGGCAGCGGGCGTGAAGATTGCAAACGTAATTCGGGAGCGGTTCGACAATCGCCTCTTCCGTTTTCGTGCGCGCTGAATCAGGGCAGGTTTATTCCCAGGTTTCCGCTGACCGGCAAATGGCACCGACCCGCGTGTTCATGTTAATCTCACAATAGACACTGAAGAGTGGACCTGAGAAAAAGAGGAGTAATTTACGCCGTGCTGGCGACTCAAAAAAAGACTGACCTGATCAATCGTTTCCGCACCCACGAGACGGATACCGGATCGCCGGAAGTCCAGATCGCGATTCTGAGCGAGCGGATCAGCGACCTTACCGAGCACTTCAAGACCCACAAGAAGGATCACGCTTCGCGGCGTGGGTTATTGATGCTGGTCAGCAAGCGACGCCGCCTGCTGGACTACCTGAAGACGCACGATTCCGATCGCTACCGCGACGTAATCGGCAAACTCGGTATTCGCAAGTAATCAGAAAGCTGACGTTGAACCGGAAACACTCAGACCGGACACTGGTCCCGGTCCCCATCCGATACGGAACACCGGACCAAGTCGCGGCCGGCAGCCTGCATAGGGCGGCTGGCGGCGCCGACTCGCGTCCCACGCGCCCGCCGCGGCGGGCGACCCCAAACCAAGTTTCCCAAGCGAAAAAAACGAAACGAGGACTCTATGTCTACGAAGCATGAAGTAGCCGTCGAGCTTGCCGGCGGCAAACGCCTGGTCTTTGAGACCGGGCGCATGGCCAAGCAAGCCTCTGGCGCCACCGTGGTGACCACGGGCGAAACGGTGGTTTTGGCCACTGCAGTTGCCTCTCCCGATCCCCGCGAGGGCATCGATTTCTTCCCGCTCACGGTGGATTATCGTGAGTACACCTACGCCGGCGGACGCATTCCCGGCGGATTCATCAAGCGCGAAGGCCGTCCCAGCGAAAAAGAGATTCTGACCTGCCGTCAGATCGATCGGCCTCTGCGTCCGCTCTTCCCGGATGGATTTCGCAATGAAACGCAGCTGATCGCCCTGGTTCTCTCCGCAGATAAGGAGAATGACCCTGATGTGATTGGCATCAACGCGGCAGCCGCGGCAGTGGCTCTCTCAGATATTCCCTTTAGCGCGATTGTGGGCGCTGTGCGCGTGGGCCGGGTGAAGGGCGAGTTTGTGGTGAACCCCACTTACGCCGAGCGCAAGGAGACCACATTGAACATCATGGTGGTTGGCCACAAAGACGGAATCGTGATGATCGAGTCGGGCGCGAAAGAGGAGACGGAAGAGGTGATCCTCGCCGCCATCGAATTCGCGCACGAGGAGATCAAGAAGATCGTCGCCGCGATTGGCGACCTCGTGGCCAAGGCCGGCAAGCCGAAGCGGAAGTTTACGGCGCCTGAGACCGACGAAGCGTATTACGCCGAGTTGATGGCGAAGGTCGGCGACCGGCTGAAAGACGCGCTCGACACCAAGACGCACGCCAAGACCGACAGCTACGCACTGGTGAAGCAGATCAAGGACGAACTCGCGGCCGAGCTTCCCGCCGACGACCCAGCGGCGAAGAAGAAGTTGGCGCATTACTATGAACTGCTGCGCGAGCGGATCTTCCGCGAGCAGGTAACGAAGGAGCGCATTCGGCCCGACCGCCGCGCCTTTGACGAGATTCGGCCCGTCAGCATCGAGACGGGAGTGCTTCCGCGCACGCACGGATCGGCGCTGTTCACGCGCGGCGAGACGCAGGCGCTGGTCACGGCAACGCTGGGCACAATGGACGATAGCCAGCGGCTTGAGTCCTATGAAGGCGAGCAGCGGAAGAGCTTTATGCTCCACTACAACTTCCCGCCTTTCAGCGTCGGCGAAACCGGCCGCATGACCGGCGTTGGCCGCCGCGAGGTAGGCCACGGCGCCTTGGCAGAGCGCGCGATCACTGCCGTGCTGCCAACTGCCGATGAGTCACCCTATTCCATTCGCATCGTTTCCGACATTCTGGAGTCCAATGGCTCGTCATCGATGGCTTCGGTTTGCGGAGCCAGTCTGGCGCTCTTTGACGCAGGCATCGCTTTGAAAGGCGCGGTAGCTGGCGTGGCCATGGGCCTGGTGAAGGAGGGCGACGATTACGCCATCCTTACCGATATTGCCGGTGCGGAAGACCACTACGGCGATATGGACTTCAAGGTGGCGGGAACGCGCAAGGGAATCACCGCGCTGCAGATGGATATCAAGATCAGCGGTCTGACCCGCGACATCCTGAAGCAGGCAGTGGAGCAGGCACGCCGAGGGCGCTTGTTCCTTTTAGACAAGATGGATGCCGAACTCAGCGGTCCACGTGTGGAGCGGTCGAAGTATGCGCCGCGCATTGAGACCGTGATGATTCCGACGGACAAGATTCGCGACCTCATCGGCAAGGGGGGCGCGACGATTCGCGGCATTGTGGAGCAGACGGGCGCCAAGATCGACGTTGACGACACAGGCAAGGTGAGTGTCGCGTCGAGCGATGCCGAGGGTCTGAAGAAAGCTCTGGAAATCATCAGCAACCTCACCGCAGTGCCCGAGATTGGCAAGACTTACCTGGGCAAGGTGGTGCGGCTGGCGGAGTTCGGCGCATTTGTCGAGCTTTTTCCGGGCACGGACGGCTTGCTGCACATCTCCGAGATCGCCGAGCATCGCGTCAAGGAAGTCAAGGACGAACTGCGCGAAGGTGATCAAGTGATGGTGAAGGTTCTCGCCATCGAGGGGAATCGCATCAAGCTTAGCCGCAAGGCGCTGATCAAAGAGCAAAAGGCGAAACTGGCGCAATCGTCGCCGGTTGAGACCGAGGAATCGGCGGCGGCTCCGGCTCCTGTGCCAGTTGCCCCAACCCGGCCGCGCCACGAATTCGACGAACGCCAGCCAACCTCGAATCAGAGCACGATTCTGATCGAAGGTGGCGACGACTTCGAAGGAGACGGCGAAGTCGAGTTCACTGAAGAGAACGAGCCGAACTTCAACCGCGTGGATGGCGCGCCCGCTCCTGGCGGCGTGCAATCCGGCGGCGGGGGACGCCCCGCGGTCGCGAACCGTTGTCGCCGGCGTCGTCGCGGTGGACCGCGTCCGGGTGGCGGACAGGGGTAGCTCGGAAATTGCTCACGCAGCAGAAGGCCCAGGCATTTTGCCCGGGCCTTTTTCGGTGCCGCGCTATTCGAAGCGCTATTCCGCAAGTTGCAGTCCGGGATCCTGTTCGGCTGGCACGAACGGATCCGCCGAGTGCGGAGCAGGCGTTACGCGATCCACCCGGCTCCTCGCCGCGCGCTTGCTGGCGTACATGCGCAGATCGGCGGCAATGCACAAGGATTCTCCATCACCGGCATCCTCGGGAAAGACCGCGATGCCCACGCTGGCGCCAATGCGTACTGTGTGTCCTTCGAGCAGGATGGGGTTCTCGATAAGTTGCGCCAAGGTCCGGGCAACGCGCATCGCGTCGGTGCGATTCGTCGGTTCCTCCAGAATCACCGAAAACTCATCCCCGCCAGTGCGGGCCACAGTATCTGTGCGCCGCACCCTGCCGTGGAACATACGGCCGATATGCCTGAGCAACTCGTCGCCGATGTGATGTCCCACGGTGTCGTTGACTTGCTTGAAGCGATCGAGATCGACCAGCAAAAGAGCTGCCTGCGAACCGGTTCGCCGTGCTCGCTCGAGCGCATTTTCCAATCGGTCCTGAAACAGTCTTCGGTTCGGCAGGCCAGTGAGCTCATCGTGCAGGGCGAGGTACTTGTTGTGTTCGATCTGGTCCTCGAGCAGGATCAGGATCATGCCCACAGCGACCACGTATTTGGGCAGATTCCAGACCTCGCTCTCCAGATGAGCGCCGGGGAAGAAGCTGCTGAGTAATGGCGCAACCGTAAAGACGTTTGCCCAAGCAAGAAATCCCAGGACGGTGATAAAGGCTCCCGCTGTGGCGCGTCGATAGGCGTACAAGAAATGGATGCAGCAACCAAAATAGACCGTGAAGAATACTGCGTTCAGGGCCAGGTCGGGGCCGTTGCCGGGCCGATTCTCGACCGCGAGAAGGAAGACGGAGAGGGCCACGTAAAGGAGTACCAAGGACAAGCGAAGAGGATGGCGGAACTTGCGAAGGTTCCCGAGCGAAATGGCGAGCGGCAGCGCTCCCATGAGTATTGCGGCTGCGGTGAGAAGCCAATGACCGGCAGGCGCGATGGAAATGACGAGAAGGTAGAACGTATTCGTCGCGAACATCGCCGCAAGCATCAGGCGGCTCGAGACACGGCTGCGGTAGGGGACGGACGCCCACATGAAGAGGATGCCCGCCCAGGCAAGGGCGGCTGAACCGAGAATGGCGGCGGCGGTGCTGAAGTTACCGGGCGCTGGCAAAAACATGAAAGCGATAAAATGCAAGACGATCATCAACCAGCCAATGAGCCAAAGACCGGAAGCGGACGTTCGGCCGTCCCGCGAGACGGAGAAGAAAGCGAGCGTAAGGAGAGCAACCGCTGCGACATCCGGGATTTTGCTCCAGTCCACCAGTCCCACCTCAGCAATCACTCCGTAAACACACGATCCGCCAGCCTATAGAATCGGTGATTTTCCAGAGTTCAACATAACGCTTTTGTTGGTCTTCGAGTAAACTTTGGTGCACACTTTCGTAATCTGCAACCTCTTCCTGTGGGAAAAGCGGGCGGATTCCCACAGTGGGAAAAGGATCAAGCAAAAAGCACGCGCAAATGAAAGGCGCTATCTCCTTTAGTTCTCTAATTTAAGCAACGTACTTTTACTTCGGCTTCCGCGAGAAATCCATTTTCTGTGTAATCTCTCTGGGCAAGTCTGAAGTATCGAACGCTTCCTGCCGATAATTCCGATGCCCGTGTTGTGCGAGCGCGCCCCGCAATGCGGTTTGAACGAGGAGCCCATGATTTCCATTAAGAGATACCTTGATTCCGACACGCAGGAATTTGCCCACGAAGGCGAAGGCACTCAGAAGGATCCATTCACGGCAGCCGTCGATGCGTACGGCTCTGTATTGCTTGCCATGGGCAGCTGCAGTCTGGATGCCTGCCCGGGCGTTGGAGGCGGTCTAAACGAGGCGCTTGGGCGCCTCAAATCCGAGCTCTGCGCGACCATAGGTGACGCGAAACTCGCAGCCAACGTTGAAAAGGCACGCGAGCAGTTGCGCGGCTGGGGCCGCGACGCGGCGCGCCACTATCAGGTGAAAGCCCGGGAAGTGAAGGAAATGCTCATCACGATGGCGCAAACCGCGGAATCGGTAGGCGCGCGCGATCAGCGGTGCGCCGGGCAGATGAGCGCGGTCACGGAGCGGCTCCAGGCGATTGCGAGCCTCGAGGACCTGACGGAGGTTCGCGCGTCGATCAACAAAAGTGCAGCGGAGTTGAAAACATCGATTGACAGGATGACGGAGGAAGGGAAGAAGGTCCTCGGCCAACTGAAGAAACAGGTTGAGGACTATCAGGTCAAGCTGGAGGAGGCCGAGAAGATTGCTTCACGCGATGCGCTGACCGGGGCCAGCAGCCGTGTTTACGTCGAGAGCCAGATCGAGAGGCGCATCGAGTCCGGCGCCACCTTCTGCGTGGTCATCATCGATATCAACGATTTTAAGAAAGTGAACGACGTCTACGGCCACCTGACCGGCGATGAACTGCTCAAACAGTTTGCGGTCGAGTTGCGGTCCGCTTGCCGCTCCGGGGACGTAATCGGGCGTTGGGGCGGCGACGAATTCATCCTGCTGTTCGATTCCGCTCTCGAAGAGTCGGAGGCGAAGACCGAGCGCCTGCGCAAATGGGTTTGCGGCGACTACACGGTGAGAGGACAAAACGGCGCTCTCAAACTGCGCGTCGATGCATCCATGGGGCTAGCCGCGCATGTGGCTGGAGACAGGATGAAAGGTCTTCTGGCGCGAGCCGATGCGGCGATGTACCAGCAAAAGACCAAAGCGCGCGCCTAAGTAGCCTGACCGGCAACACTCCGGATAGCTGAATTCGGGGCGAGAACGCGTTCCCTGGCTGAAAACCTGCGCCCCATTTTGGGACACTTCCTTTTCCAGTGCCATTCCAGAAGTTGACCTTGCATTTTTCCTCCTAAAAACCTTGAGTTCGCCTTTCTCTCGCGTGAAGGTGGAAGAAAGCTGCACGCGCAGCATGCCGAACCTGATCGTCCGGTGGCGCTGCGTTGGAATGGCACAGAGGAAAGGCCCGCATGAGGTTACTCATTGCCGAAGATGACAGAGCGTTAGGGCTGTTTTTGAGCCGTGGTCTTGAGGCCGATGGCCACCGCGTCCACGTGGCGTACGACGGGGCCTCCGCGGTGGAAGCGTTTCGGGCAGAACTGCCCGACCTGACCATTCTGGATCTGAACATGCCTGTAAAAGATGGTGAACAGGTGCTGGAAGAGGTCCGCGCACTCGATGCCGATCTGCCGGTGCTGGTACTCACGGGCCGGCAGGAAGTGGACACGCGGGTGCGCTGTCTCGACAGAGGCGCAGACGATCTGATGACCAAGCCATTTAGCCTGCATGAGTTGCGTGCCCGCTGCCGGGCTCTGCTGCGCCGCAAGCGCGAGACGCGGCTGCAACTGCGGGCCGGGGATCTGGAACTGGACCGCCTCGACCACACGGCGCGGCGCGCAGGCCGCCTGATCATGCTCACCAACAAGGAATTTGCCCTGCTCGAGCATCTGCTCATGAACCGCGGCCAATGCGTTTCGCGGGTCGAGCTGCTGGATTCCGTGTGGAACCTGGAGCCAGCGCAAACCACCAACATCGTCGACGTCTATATTAATTATCTTCGCCGCAAGCTTGAGGATCCGCCGCCGGGGCGCCTTATCCGCACCGTCCGCGGGCAGGGCTACATCGTGCCGTCGGAGGCGGAACTAACTCTCGCCGTGCCTGCCGCTCGATCAGCGACAGCGGAGATTGCTTCGACACCGCCGGCCAATACCGCCCCGTAACGCGCTCATCCACGGGATACACTTCCGCGGGTTCACACTTTCGCCTCATTTTTCTGGAGACTGCTCATGCAACTCTTTCCTGTTCCTCCTGTAAACCTTTACATGCGGCCGCGGATAGCACTGGTGGCCAGCGCCGACCGCAGTTTTCGCCAGCGCATCGCGAACGTATTGGCGGGCTTGCGCTGGCAGGTGCGCGAGGCCGAAGGCGGCGCCCAGGCCTGGACGGAGGCCGAGTGCTCGCCCCCCGACGCGGTAATCGTCGATTCCTGGCTGCCGGATCTTGACCTGGGCGAGTTTCTTCACGAGTTCAAGAACCGCTATCCAGCGGTCGACCTGGTGACAACCGCCGGCAATGGCGCCTGTGAAAGTCCACGCGGTCCCTATCGGCAGGAGCTGCTTTACGCGTTGCGCCACTGCCAGGAGACCGATACTGCGGCGTGGAACGCGGCCCCTGCGATGGAGACTTCCGGCTCGGAGCCGGTGCATGCGGAAACTGCGACCCCACTCGATGCCGCGGCCGAGCAGTTCACCGTACCCCTCAACGACACGCAACTTCTTCCCGTTCCGCCAGCCGGCGCTGGCAAAACCATCTCCATTCAGTCCGGTCGCCCGGTGCAGGGGGCCGAATCGAACCTTGGCGATCGGCTGCCGGAGTTGGTGGGCAACGCCGCGTGCATGCTCGAGGTCAGTCGCCGCGTGCGTCTGGTGGCGCCGCGCATGACCCCGGTGTTGATCGAGGGGCCTACCGGCTCGGGCAAAGAGCTCGTGGCCGAGGCGCTGCATCGTTTATCGGCGCGCAGCCGCAAGCCATTTGTGACCATCAACTGCGCGGCCATCCCCGAAGCACTGCTTGAGGCTGAGCTTTTCGGCCATACCCGCGGCGCCTTTACCGGCGCGGTGCAGAGCCGGATCGGGCGCATGGAAGCCGCAGACGGCGGCACCTTGTTCTTGGATGAAATAGGAGAGATGCCGCTCGCCCTGCAGGCCAAGCTGCTGCGCTTTGTGGAATACGGAGAGCTGCAACGCGTGGGCGACAACGAGACTCTCAAGGTGGATGTGAGGATTCTCGCTGCCACCCACCGGCCGCTTGCCCAGCACGCCCAGAACGGCGGCTTCCGCGCCGATCTTTACTACCGGCTTGCAGTGTTTCTTATCCGCACTCCGTCGCTGGCTGAGCACGCACAGGATCTGCCAATGCTTGCCGGGCACTTCCTCGAACGGATGGGCCGGGACATACCGGTCAAGCGGCTCGACCAGGGCGCGCTCGGCAAGTTGATTGCGCACGATTGGCCGGGAAACGTTCGTGAACTCGAGCATGTGCTGGAGCGGGGCGTGATTTTAGCCGGAGAAAATCCCGTATTGACCGCACGGGAGATCGACTTCGGCCTCACGGTGAACTGAGCAGGCTGCCAATGCCTTTGCGCGAGGCGCCGCGCCTAAGGGAACCGGCAGCGCACGATCCGCCAAGAGGGGACGGGATAAACATGGAAATCGCAACCCATTTAAGCGACCAGATCGGGCGCTATCTCGATCTTGCCACGGCGGAAGCCAAACTGACAGCAGTGAATATGGCCAATGTCGACACGCCGGGATACCGCACGGTGGGGATGGACTTCGAGGCCGAGATGCGTGAGGCTCTCGACGATGTGGGCCGTGGGCACGCACCGCGCAAGGTGCGCGTCACGGAGGTCGATGAGCTCGTCGCACGTCCCGACGGAAACAACGTATCTATAGATCGCGAGAGCCTTAACCTGGCCGAGGCGCAGCTCAAGTTCCGCACCGGCGTAGCACTGCTCAAGCAGGAGTACCAGCGCGTAATGGACGCGATCCACGCCGACAAGTAAGCGGCCGGCTCGGCAGAAGTGAGCGCGCTCGGTCGGGTGCCCGGGTTTGGCAAATTTTGTCAGGAGAGGGTCACAATGAATTTGTTTGGCATGATGGAGACCTCGGGGAGCGCCATGGAGGCGGAGCGAATGCGCGCCGAGGTAGTGGCCGCGAATATGGCCAACGCCGAAACCACGCGCCCCGCGCAGGGCGAGCCCTACCATCGTCAGGAAGTAGTCTTCGCCGCCAATCGGGGCGATCCCGACTTCCTTGGTTCGATGACGGCGGCATCGGCAGGCGCTTCGTCGCCTGCCTTTGCGACGGAAATGCCCGCGTTGCCTGGGGAAAAAGCCGTTGCGCCGGGGGTGCGAGTCTCGGCGGTTGTTGAAGACCCTTCAGCGCCGCTCAAGCGCTACGATCCCGGGCATCCCGACGCGGGGCCGGATGGCTACGTCTCCTATCCCGACATTAATCCCCTCACAGAGATGGTGGACTTGATGGGGGCGACGCGTGCATACGGTCTGAACGGCGCGGCCGTTCAGGCCGAGAAGGGCATGATTACGTCGGCCCTGGAAATTGCCAAATCCTGAGCCGGGCTCGCGGGGCGTATGGAATCTTGCAACCACCAACGTGCGTGACGACCTGGGTCGAAAGGGCTTATACCATGTTCACCGCAATCAATTCCGTGATGCCTGGGTTGAATACGACCGGCGTGAGCACCACAAACCTGCTGACGACGCAGGCAAATCAGCCCGGCGCATCCGCTCCTTTTTCCAACCTGATCACCGATGCAGTAGGTCAGGTGAGCCTGCTGGAACAGCAGGCGCAAAGTGCGGTGACCGGCCTGATGACCGGCTCCGGGGTCGACGTGCACCAGGCGATGATCGCTACCCAGAAGGCGGATATGGCCTTCGAACTGGCGTTGGCGGTGCACAACAAGGCCGTCCAAGCCTATCAGAGCGTGATGGGCATGCAGTTTTAGAGGAGCAGGAATTAGCAGGCGGAGGCAAGAAAGAAGCGAGAAACAGAAACCATGGCCACGGGAACACAGTTGGAGAAGACTCCGCCGGCGCTGGGACAACTGCAAAAGGGCGGAAAGTGGTCCGGGCTATGGGGCCTGGCGCGGGTACATTGGGCGCAAATGCCAGCCGCGCAGCGCGGCTGGGCGATCACCGCAACGCTGCTGCTGGCGGCGCTGCTGGGAGGCCTGGCATGGTATGGCCTGCGTCCCGACTGGCGCACGCTCTACGCGGGGCTCGATCCCGACGACGCGCGGCAAATGGAGCAGATCCTGGCGCAGGCGCAGATTCCCTTTGAACCGACCACCGATGGCGCCGGCATTCTGGTTCCGGCTGCGCAACTGGACAAGGCCCGGCTGGCCGCTGCCGCCAAGGGGGGCGTCAAAAGCGGCCGTCTGGGGTTCGAGATCTTCGACAAGCCCAACTGGGTAGGCTCGGAGTTTGACGAGCAGGTGAATTATCAGCGCGCGCTCGAGGGCGAGCTCGAGCACACCATTGGGACGCTCTCCGACATTGCCTCGGCGCGCGTGCATCTGGTGATGCCTCACGACTCCCTCTTTCGCGAAGAAGAGCGTCCCGCCAAAGCCGCGGTGGTGCTCAAACTGCGTCATCGCGCACTGGCCGAGGGCGAGCCTGACGCGATCCGCAACCTGGTCGCTTCCGCCGTCGACGGGCTTTTGCCGGACCGCGTGGTCCTGGTGGATGCCGCGGGCAACTCTCCTCTGGGGCCCAAAACCGCCGAAGCCGTGCAGTTGAGCGCCGAGCAGGCCCTTGAGGATAAGCTCATCGCGACGCTTGAACCGGTGACGGGCGCGGGCAATGTGCGCGCCTCGGTGACGCTCGATTACGATGCGCAGGCCGCGGAAGAAACCGACGAAAGTTACGATCCCGCGAAGACCGTCACTCTGTCATTGCAACGAAGCGAGCAGACCACGGGCATGCAACCGGTTGCAGCCGGCATCCCAGGAACGGCCTCCAATGCGCCGAATACGCAGGCCCTTCCCGTTTATCCGCATGAGACGGCCGCCCCCCAATCCGCCAAAACCGAGTCAGGCACCTACGGGGTTTCGAAGACGGTTCGGCATGTGGTCGATAACCCCGGCCGCGTACGCAGGCTCACCGCGGCCATTGTCGTGAACGACCGGCTGCAGCAGGCCGCGAACAAGGATCATGCGGCGGTCTGGCAGCCGCGATCAGCCGATGAGTTGCGCAACCTGACCTCTCTGGCGCAGGCGGCGGTGGGATTCGACACGGCGCGCGGCGACGTGGTTACGGTGCAGGATCTGGCATTTGACGAGAATCGCCCCGAGCCGCCGGCGACTCACGTTCAGGAGTTGCAGCGCGCCGCGGAAGACTCGCCATTTCTGGTGAAATACTGCGCTCTGTTGATGGGCCTGCTCCTGGTGATGACCTTCGGTCTGCGGCCGGCGATTCGCCGTGCCGGTGCGGCGCTGGCAACGGCGGGGAACGTGACAAATGTGCGCCGGGAGCTGCCTGCCGGATCGGGAGCTGCCCCGCGCAGGCGACGCTGAACCCGCCTGAACCGGAGGAGATCGATCCGGAGCGGCAGCGGACGCAGGAGATCTTCGATCAGGTCACCACCCATATGAAACACGAGCCCACGCAGAGTTCGCGGCTGTTGCAGAGTTGGATTCACTCAGATTGATGCCGGGGGCAGCGTCCGAGTATTGAAGGCTAGAGTTCGCATCGGGGAAACGGGGAGAGGAACGGACCTTGGCAGAGCAGGCAATCGAAAGCGGAGCAGCGCAGCGGCGCCAGGCGGCCAATGTCACCGGGGTGCGCAAGGCCGCGATTCTGCTCGTAGCCGTGGGCGAGGAACTGGCCAAGGAGGTGCTGCGCGCCCTGCCCGAACCGGATGTGCAGCGTATTACCGAAGAGCTTGCCGATCTACGAGGGATACGCCGGAGATCTCCGCCGATGTGCTCGAGGAGTTCTGGCAGCTTCTCGACACCCATCACTTCATCGTGCATGGCGGCCTGGATTACGCGCAGCGGCTGCTCACCAATACTTTCGGCAAGGAGCGCGCCGACGATTTGCTCACTCTGATGCGCCGCTCACAGGAGGCGGCGCAGGGCAATCTGGCCAAACTGCAACGCACGGATCCGCAGCAGTTGGGCAAGCTCCTCGACTCCGAGCATCCGCAAACCATCGCGCTGGTGCTGGCTCACCTTGACCCGCGCCGCGCCTCTACAGTACTCGACAGCCTGAGCGAAGACCATAAGGTAGTGGCCGTGCAACGTCTGGCGGAGATGCGGCAATTTTCCCCGGAAATGGCGCAGAAGGTGGCGCTGATTCTGCACCGGCGCCTCGAAAGTGTGGGCGATACAGCACGCCGCAGCTACTCCGGGTTCAAGGCCGTTGCGGATCTCCTGAATCGGTTGAATGCCGAAGAGGCGAAGAAGATTCTCGAAACCATTGAAGAGGACCAGCCGGAACTTGCCTTGAGCATTCGCAATCTGATGTTCACCTTCGAGGATCTGATTACGGTGCCCCCGGCAACCATCCGTGAGATCGTTTCCGGCGTAGACAAGCGGCAACTGGCGCTGGCCCTGCGCGGAGCCAACGAAGACTTGCGTGCTCAGATCTTCAAGGCCATGAGCTCGCGGGCGGTCGAAATGCTTAAGGAAGACATGGAGGTGCTGGGCCCGGTACGATCGCGCGAGGTTGCGCAGGCGCAGCAGGAAATTCTGAATCTGGCGCGCAGGCTCGAGGCCGAAGGCAAAGTAATCCTGAAGCTCGAAACCGGCGACGAGATGATGGCGTAGGTGGGGGAACAAGTCCAGCAGGGTGGTGGAGAAGCAAAACGTTTCGGGGCGGGACTCGTGAAAAAAGTGTGGAAGGGGAGGCTCACCGCAGGCATGGCATCGCAGAGGAGTGGTGAAGGCAATAGAACCGTAGAGAGTTTCGAATACCCTGCCTGCTCCGGGACGTCGACGCGGCCTGCCTGGGATGGTTGGGTCGAAGCCGGGGAGGGCAGTGGCGCGGAATCACCCGACGGCCGGGTCCGAGCGGAAGGGCGCGCGACGAGCGCGGATTTCGAGCAGAGGCTGGCTGATGAAACGCGCAGGTCGTTCGAAGCCGGCCGGGAGCGCGGCCGCGAGGAGGGCCGACTGGCCGAGCGCGAGGCACAGGCTCCTGCCGCAGCGCAGAGGCCGAGCACCGCCGCCGGCAAACGGCCGATCTCATTGAAAACTTCGGCCGCGAGCACGACCACTATCTGCAAGCTGTCGAGCAGGAAGTCGTGCGCCTGGCGCTGGCCGTGGCGTCGCGCATCCTGCGCCGTGAAGCGCAGATGGATCCGCTTCTGCTTACGGGCGCGGTGCGCGTTGCCCTGGGGCAATTGGCGGCCACGTCGGAGATTCGGCTCCGTGTGCCCGCCAAGGATGCCGATTTGTGGAAGGAAACCATCGCGCTTTTGCCCAATCTGGCCGTGAAACCGCTGGTGGTTGCCGAAGAGGGCATGCTGCTGGGGGATTGCGTGATCGAAACCAAGGTGGGAACCGTCGATCTGGGAATTCGCGCGCAGTTGGGCGAGATCGAGCGAGGATTCTTCGATCGCGCCGGCACGTGGATGCGCTGGACGGCCGACCAGCCCTCGGCACTGCGACAAGAATGGCTCATGCCCGCAGAGGCGCGCGCATGACGGCTTTGCTCGAACGCTACTTCTCCCGGCTCGAAGGCCGGCAGCCGTGGCGCTGGCGTGGGCAGGTCCTCGAATCGGTGGGCCAGACGATCGAGTCGTCGGGCCCTCCGGTTTCGGTGGGCGAGTGCTGCGAAATCGAAGACCGCATGGGACGCCCGCACGCGCCGAGGTCATCGGCTTTCGTGGCTCGAATGTACTGTCGATGCCGGTCGAGACCACCGAGGGGGTTCGCTTTGGCGATCCGGTCTGGGCGTTGGGCACGATGCCCGAGATCGAAGCGGGCCCGGCGCTGATGGGCCGTGTCTTGAATGCACTGGGCGCGCCCATTGACGAGGGGCGTCCTCCGGCCGTCGTGGCCACGCTGCCCCTGGACGGCAATGTGCGCCCGCCCCTCGATCGCGTTGCCATCAGAGAGCCGCTGGGTACCGGCATCCGCGCCATTGACGCGATGCTCACGGTAGGCCGCGGCCAGCGCGTCGGCATCTTCGGCGGTTCGGGCGTAGGCAAAAGCACGCTCATCGGCATGATGACGCGCAATACCGAGGCCGAGGTGACCATTGTCGGCCTGGTCGGCGAGCGCGGCCGCGAGGTGGGCGAGTTTCTTCGCGACTCTCTGGGGAAGGAGGGGCTGGCGCGCTCGGTCGTGGTCGTCTCCACCTCCGACCAGTCTCCGCTGCTGCGCATGAGGGCGGCGCTGGCCGCCACCACGCTGGCCGAATACTTTGCCGCCCAGGGCAAACACGTGCTGCTGGTGCTCGACTCGCTGACGCGCTTCGCCATGGCGGCGCGCGAAATCGGCCTCGCCGCCGGAGAGCCGCCCACGGCGAAGGGATACACGCCCTCGGTCTTCACTCGCCTGGCGCGTCTCATCGAACGCGCCGGCTGCTTTCGCACGGGCTCGATCACCGCGTTCTATACCGTGCTGATGGAGGGCGACGACCAGCAGGACCCGCTGGTAGACGCGGTGCGCTCGCTCCTCGATGGGCACATTGTTCTTTCGCGGGCGCTCGCCAGCGAGGGCTTGTACCCTCCCATCGAGGTGCTGGATTCGATCAGCCGGCTCATGCCCGCGGTCGCTCGCAGGGCCGCATCGCGAGCAGGCCGCGCTCGTGCGCAAGCTGATGGCGGTCTATGCCCGCTCCGAGGATCTGGTGCGCATCGGCGCGTACAAGCCCGGCGCCGATCCGGATCTGGACCGCGCCCTGCGCGCGCCGCGAAGCGATCCGCGCCTTTCTTGCCCAGACGGCCGGCGAGCGTGTCCGCTTCGCCGACTGCCTGCGCCGTCTTGCGGCCCTGGCCGCGGAGGTCTGATCATGGCTGTCTCCCGCGCCATGCGGCGCCTGTTGCAGGTTCTGGAGATTCAGGAAGATGAGTGCCGCGCCGCGATGGAGTCGGCGCGCGCCGAGTTCAGCCGGTTGGAACAAGCGCTGACACGGAGCGTAGAACGCGAGCGCGGCGGCCGGCGGCTGGTTGCGCCAGCGCGGTCACGGGCGAAGTCACGGACCGTATTGCGGGCATGGAAGAGACGCGTACCGCCAGGCGCATTGCTGCGGCTCTCGCGCCGCGCATCGCGGAGGCGGAGTTGGCCGTGCATTCGCGGCAGCGCGAGTTTCTTGGCAAGCGCATCGAACGCCGCCAGACCGAGACGCTGATCGAGGAGGCGGAAGCCCTGGACAAAGGGAGGCAGGGCGGCGTGCGCAGCGCGATCTCGACGACTGGTTCCTTAGCCGGCGGGGCACCCCGTGAGAAGGCGGGCACGAGGAAACATCGGAAACGCTCATCGGTCCGCAGACTGCGTGTCGCAGCGAGCGAGCGAATCTTGAGAGAAAATGTGCAACATTTCAGGAGCGCATTCTGAATCGGGACAAATCCGTTTCATTCCTGACATTCTTCTAACGCCTCCCCACGTCCGTTTGGCACGTCATCTGCACTCTGTTCCTGCATGACCGAGGCCATTGGCAGGGAACTTGGCGCAGAGATCGAAGCAGGAGGGCGGGCTGGATTGGAGCAGAGCCCGACATGGCGGCTCGGCTGGGGTCCGAGCATTAGCTTGTTCGCACCTGACGAGTGTGATTTCGCGCTGCGCGGCTTCTGGAACGTCGAGTTTTCGCTCGAGCTGGCAGTCCGCGACGAATGCGTGGCAGGGAGTCTCGCTTGAAACCAATGGCGTCGGGAGCGAAGAAGTGGGAGAAGCTGGTTCGGCCGGAATAGTGAATGCCGCCAGATAGAGATTTCATCGCGAAGAACGGGCAAACTGCGCTTTCCGGAACGGGCGCGATGCTCGAGCGTCGGATCGGACTGGACGGCGACATCGCAGAGTGCGCTTGTGACGGCTGCGGCCAATCAAAAAGCAGTTCAGTCGCAATCGAGCCGCTCCGCATGGAGAGCCGCGCAGGATATCGGTGCGCAAGCGTCGCCCTCTGCAGTTGCGGATGCAGCTCAAAAAGCGCGCCCTGGCGCCACGAATAGAGATCATACCGATCGTACAGGCCAGCATGACAACCGGGAAAACACTCGTGAGACGGCAAATTTCACCGCGCAGATCGTCGCACCGGCTTGCGAAGCATCCATTCCACTTCCTGTCGCGCCGGCTTTCTCGCAAGTTTCAACGCGGACCGAAAATGACGCGCCAACTCCTCCAAATTCATCAACTTTCGATCCATTCGGTGCGGATGAGACCCCAATCACCTTAACAGGAACCTTCACATCGGAGATGTCGAACCGCGTAGCCGCGGCAGGTCTCGACACACGGTCCATTCACAAGGGCCTCGGCCTCTAATCCGCACAGCGCAACACAAGGCAATTTGGCGCACGAAACAGCGGCGCCTTCTCTGGTAACGACGGCAGGCCTCGACATGCAGTCCATTCACAAGGCCTCGGCGTCGATTCTGCACGGCAGAACACAGGGCAACATGGCGCACGAAACAGCAGCGCCTTCTCTGGATGATGTTTCAGATTATGCTGCGAGCCGCGGAATGCCGGCTTTCTTCTTCCTCTTCTTCTTCTTCGGAGGCATTCCCTCAAGAAAAGCAGCCCGCGCCATCGAATGCCCGGATCGCCGCGACGGCCGAAAGCATCTCAGGCCAGCCCGCTCCGGCCTCAAAAGCAGGCAGCCTCACCGATCCCGGGCCCGCCGCGAGCGATTCAGATCGTTCGCCGCTTCTCGCGAGCCTTACCGGCACGGTTCAATGGAACGCGGATGCGGTTGAGGGCAGTTCAAGGCAGACAGTGGATCGACCAGTATCGCGAGCGTTATCGCACGGCACGGCAGGAGAAATCATCCCAGCCGCAACACATGTCGGTGCGGCACAGCCGGCCTCCTTCGACGCAGCATCTGTCGGACTGCGCAATCCCGCCGCGGCCCAAGTGTCCGCCGAATCGGCGTCTGCCCGTGCCCAATATATCAGCAGCAGGTACCGCCGCAATTTCCCCAGAGGAAACGTTTACTGCGCTCGATGGAGGGACTTCGCTGGGATCGCCCACATGGATCCACGCGGGGGGCCAGCACGCCGAAGCCGGCTTCCGCGATCCTGCTTTGGGATGGGTAGGCGTGCGCGCGGACCTCGGCGCAGGCGGAATTCACGCCACTCTTGTGCCGAATTCGGCGGATGCGGCTCAGGCACTGAACGGGCACCTCGCCGGGCTCAGTGCGCACCTGACGGAGCAGCAGGCGTCCCTAGCCTCACTTTCTATGGCATCGCCGAGCGACAACGGGATCGAAAATAGCATGGGTCAGCGCATGCAGCAAGGCGCGCAGGGAGACCCCCAAAGCAGCGCATCTGAAGAATCACAGACAAGATCGCACGAAAATACGCCCCCGGCATTTACCACTTCAAATCTGGTTACGGCTGCACCGGGCGCCGTACCGGAAACGATGACTTACACAGGAGAGCTTCGCGGCACGCGCATTTCCGTGATGGCCTGAACCGGACGGGGTCGCGGCAGCGAAACAGGGAGGGAAGATGGCAACTTTGGCAGGGTTTTTGAATCACCAGACAACGGCAGGGCAGGTGCTGACGCGCCCCACGGCGACACCTGCGGCAACCTCCACATCCGGCACAAACAGCAGCAGCAGTTCAAGCGATTCCAGCGACAGCTCGGCCACCATTTCGGCCAACGACTTTCTTACGCTGCTGGTGACTGAGATGCAGAATCAGGATCCGACCTCAGATACCGATCCCAACGAATATATTAACCAGCTTGTGCAGGTGAACAGTCTGGAACAACTGATCGACATCAACCAGACGCTGAGTACGGACGCTGGAAGCAGTTCCGGCAGTGGCGCGTCCCCGCAAGCTGCTCAAGCTGTATCGAGTTCAACCGACTCGGCCGCGCCGGCAACGGCTGCTGCATCGCCTCGCGCGGCGGCGCACCCAGCCGGATCGTCGCTTTCCGCCACGCCGGGCGCCGCAACATCCAGCGCAACCACTCCGCAGACGACCTCCGCGCCGCACTTTTCCGGAAATCTGAGCGCTCCCAACGCCACTCCCGCGGCGCGCCGTGTGGGGCATGCGCTGGCTGGCCGGACGCATGCGGCTTCGCTGGAGGGAACGTCGCCTGTTAACCAGTAAGTTTGTTCGCCTGCCCTGCACGGGGCTCGGCGCAACCGTATCGCACCCTACAAGGAGATGAACCATGGCAAGTTTTTCGATTCCGCTCACCGGTCTTGAGGCCGACTCCACGGCTTTGAACACCATTGCAAACGATCTTTCCAACATGAACACGACAGCCTTCAAGGCGGAGTCGACGAATTTCTCCGACCTGTTCTACCAGCAGATCGGCAACACGGGCGCCGGTGATCCGATCCAGGTGGGAGCGGGCGTGCGCGTGGGCTCGAATGAGGTCGACTTTACGCAGGGCTCCATCAACTCCACCGGCAACTCGACCGACGTGGCTTTGAACGGCAGTGGATTCTTTGTGCTCGGCAACGGCGGCAGCAGTTACGAGTATTCTCGCGCCGGCAATTTTACGATCAACTCCACGGGAGGTCTGGTCGACCTCGAGCGGCTATGAGCGTGATGGGTTATCCGGCAGTTGACGGTGTGGTCAATACGAACGCTCCGTTGGCAGCGATTAATATCCCGGTCGGCGCGGTGCAACAGTCGCAGGCCACTACGACTATGAGCATGACCACCAACCTCGATTCTGCCTCAGCGACGGGTACTCAGTTTCCCGCCCAGGTTACGGTCTATGATTCCCTCGGCGAGCCGCACGTAGCCACGGTAACTTACCAGCAAACGGCGGCCAACACCTGGAGCTATTCGGTGGCCTTGCCGGCCACGGATTATTCCAGTGCCGGCGTCAATGTCGCTCCCGCCGCAATTACGGGGACGCTGACATTCGATGCCAACGGCAACCTTTCGACCGTGTCCCAGGGACTTGGAGCTGCCCAGACCGTGGGAACAGCGGCGGGCGATGTTTCCTCGCTCGCTCTCAACTTCAATCCCGCCGTGACTAACGTACTGGCCGATGGGGCGGCGGGTTTGAGCATCCAATGGAATCTGCTGGGCCCAGCCGGAACGCCCAACATCAGCCAGGTCGACACAACCTCCGCAGTTTCCGCGAGCTCGCAGAATGGCTATGCCAGCGGTCAATACCAAAGCTTCTCTATTGGCTCGGATGGCACGGTAAGCGTTACCTACTCCAATGGGCAAACCCAAAATGTAGCGCAACTCGCGCTGGCGAACGTGACCAATCTACAGGGGCTCTCGCTGCTCGGGAACGGAGATTACTCGACCACCTTGGCCAGCGGGGCGGCGGTGGTTGGGACCTCAGGAACGTCGGGCCTGGCAACTGTGCAGGATGATGCGCTGGAGGCCTCGAACGTCAACATCTCCACCGAATTCTCCGAGCTGATCGTTGCGCAACGGGCCTTCGAGGCCAACGCGAAGTCGGTGACCACCTTCGATACTGTCACGCAGGACACCATCAACATGGTGCATTGAGATCTCTCCAACGGTTTGCAGATCCTGGAGGGCGGTTTTAGAGCGATTCCAGAATTCTCGTGCCCCGCATAGCTCGGAGCAAAGTGTCGTTTTCTTTAGGAGAACGCCACTTAGCTTCCAAGTCTCCGGGGATTGCAATTCTGGAATCGCTGTGGCCGGCCGCCCTATTTTTTCGCTTTCGGTTGCATCGCAATAAAAAGTCCTTTGGCCTGCGCCAACGCTTTGCCTTCCTTGTCGAGAATGACGGCTTCTGTCCAGTGTCTTCGCCCCTGGCTGCGCACCACGAGGCCCTCAACCCGCAGAGGCGCGCCGCTGGGAACCGGGAGGAGGTACTCAACCTCCATTCTCCGGGTCACAGATGGCGTTCCAAGAACCCGGATTGCTTTGCTCATCGCCTCATCGAGAAGTGTCGCGATGATTCCCCCGTGCAGGTAGCCCGGGTGACCCTCAAAGGCTTCCGGAACAACAGGAAGGCTGACGACGGAGCTGTCCGGCGCAAGCAGGAACTCCATGCGTAGCCCGGTTGCATTGGCGAGTCCGCAGCCAAAGCAACGGTTGTGTGACGAATGGGCCAAGGGCGTGAGCGGTCCGTCGGAGTGAAGCTGCATGGTTTCAGCATAATTGCTCGGCATTGCATCCATGTCCCGGGTGCCGCGGGTTCCACAGACCGCGATTGCTCCCTTGACCTATACAGCGTCGCCCGCGCAGACTGGAGGTGCTGGCATTCGCCGAGTTCCAGCTATCCCCGGAGGAATTTCCCATGTCAAACGTCAATCGCAGGACTGCGATCGTGCAAATGAGTGCGCTGGCAGGCGCAGCGCTCGCGGCGAATCAGCTTCGCGGACAAGGTGCGACAGCAACGCAGGCACCGGCCGCACCAGCCGCAGCGCCCACGGGACCCTTCACTCTGCCCGCCCTGCCGTACGCCTACGACGCCCTCGAACCCTATTTCGATGCTGACACCATGCATCTGCATCACGACAAGCACCACCAGGCGTATGTCAACAATCTTAATGCCGCGGTTGCAGGGCATCCGGAGGTGGCGAGCAAAACCGTGTACGAGTTGGTGTCGAACCTCAACGGAGTGCCGGATTCCATACGCACCGCGGTTCGCAACCAGGGCGGCGGGCACGCCAACCATTCCTTGTGGTGGCCGATGCTGGGCAAGGGAAGCGCTGCGCCCACGGGCGAACTGGCCAAAGCCATCGACGCCAGATTCGGCACGTTCTCCGCCTTTCAAGAGCAATTAACCAAGGCAGCTCTGAGCGTCTTCGGTAGCGGTTGGGCCTGGTTAGTGGAGTTGCCTGACGGCACCGTCGCCATTGAAACCACACCGAATCAGGACAGCCCGTTAACCGCAGGCCATCGGCCGGTGGTGGGTGTCGATGTGTGGGAACACGCTTACTATCTCAAGTATCAGAATCGCAGGCCCGATTACGTCAGAGCGTTCTTTCAGGCGATCAACTGGGATTCCGCAAGCGGCAAATTTGCCGAGAAAGCGTAAAAGAAGGGTGCTCCAGAGAATTGGCTGGGGGGCTGTCCTTTCGGTTGCGGTTATGCCCCTTGTTGCGGGCTGTCATTCGGTGCCGAGCCTCACACCGCAGCAGGCTCAGGGCAAGCTCCTCTATGAGACGGGCTGCGCGCACTGCCACGAAGAAAACGACCTGCACCTGAAAAAAGTTCCACCGAATCTGGACGGTCTTTTCAAGCGCGGGACGTTGCCGGATGGGGCTCCGGCAACCGATGCAGAGGTCGAACGGGTTATGCTGACGGGCAAGGGAATGATGCCATCGTTTGCATATCAGATGACGAAAGAACAAATGGACGCGCTGCTAGCCTACTTGCACGTTTATTGATCGCGTCGGGCGTCCCAGCCTGCAGAGTGTGCGGTGCGGTGAATGTGCGCGGCATCACGATATACTTGGAGGTCTATGGCAACCGAAAAAACATTCTATTTGGAGACCTTCGGCTGCCAGATGAACGCGCATGACTCCGAAAAAGTCATCGGCACCCTCCGGCAGCAGGGCTACCGGCAGGTTGAGGCCGAGGAGGATGCCTGCCTCATTCTCTACAACACCTGTTCCATTCGCGATAAGGCCGAGCAGAAGGTCTTCAATCGCTTGAATGACTACAAGAAGCTGCACAAGCAAGGGAAACGTTTCGGCGTCCTGGGCTGTGTGGCTCAGCAGGAGGGCGAAAAGATCTTTGATCGCGCGCCGTACGTTTCGCTGGTGTCGGGATCGGCCTCGTACCGCAAGCTGCCAGAGATGCTCGCCCGGCTCGAGGCTGGCGAAAGTCGTATTACCGGTCTCGATGACCGGCAAACCGACGAGACGTTCGAGACCGAGTTCACGGCGCGCCAGAATCCCTACAGGGCTTACATCACCATCATTGAGGGCTGCGATAAGTTCTGCACGTACTGCGTCGTACCCTACACAAGGGGCAAGGAGCGCAGCCGGTCGTCATCGTCAGTCTTGATCGAGGCGCGGCGCATCGCCGATCTCGGGTACACCGAGATCCAGCTTCTGGGACAGAACGTGAACAGCTACCGCGACCCGGAAGGGAAGTCGAGCTTTGCGGAGCTGCTTGCGGCCGTTGGCCAGGTTCCAGGGATGCGGCGCGTCCGCTTTACCACCAGCCATCCCCGTGACTTTACCCGCGATATTGTTGAGGCGATCGATGCAGTGCCCACTCTCTGCGACCATGTGCACCTTCCCATACAGTCTGGTTCGGCGCGGGTACTTGCCGCCATGGCCCGCGAGTATACGCCGGAGTGGTATCTCGAGCGCATCGCGTGGATCAAAGCGGCCAAGCGTCCGATCTCACTTTCCACCGATATTATCGTGGGCTTCCCGGGCGAAACTGCAGACGATTTCATCCAGACGATGGACCTGCTCGCCGAGGTGCAGTACGATTGTGTCTTCGCTTTCAGGTACTCGGCCCGTCCCAACACGCCATCCCTTGTGATGATTGACTCCGTTCCGGATGCCGAGAAAGCGCAGCGGCTTCAAGTACTGCTTGAGAGACAGCGAGAGATCCAAAGGATCAATTATTCCAAGCAGATCGGGGAGATTCTTGAGGTGATGGTCGAAGGAGCCAACCCGAGCCGGGGGCAAATCGCCGGGCGCAGCAGCCAGAACAAGCCGGTTAACTTCGAGTGTGCGCAACCCATCGCGCCGGCGCCGGGGAGTTATCTTCGTGTCAAAATAACCGGAGCATTTCCCAACAGTCTTGTCGGCCAGGCCGTCTAAGACTGCAAAGGTTCTTCAAGAGGGAACTGATGGACATTGAAGTGCGCATTCGCGGCCTGATGATGGACCCTGCGACCAATATGCCGATCGTGGTGCTGAAGGATGTGGGGTCAGAAGCGGTAATGCCAATCTGGGTGGGCATCTTCGAGGCCAATGCAATCGCGCTGGAGATCGAGAAGATGACCGCAGCGCGCCCCATGACGCACGACCTGGCACGAAACCTCATCCGGCACCTGAATGGTCAGTTGGAACGTGTGGTAATTACAGAGCTTAAGGACGATACCTTTTATGCGGTTTTGTGGATGAGGCAAGGGGATGAGCCAGTTGCGATCGATGCGCGGCCTTCTGACGCCATCGCGCTTGCATTGCGCGCCGATTGCCCGATCTACGTCGCGGAAAAGGTCATGGAAACCGCCAAGCTCAACACCACCGGCCCGCCCGAAGGACCCACGGCCGAGCAATTGCGCGGATGGCTTGAGGGGCTGAATGACGAAGACCTTGGGCGGTACAAGATGTAATTCAGCGGCCTCCAACTCTTGATGGCAGCAGGGAGGTGGGAGGACGTAGCGACCTATAAGATTTGGTGCATCATTAGCTTACAGGTGTTGATGGGTTGAATTCCAGTATACAGAATATCTGTTATCGGACATCTGACGTATCCCCATTAACTCCGTATTTCCTCTAATAAGGCCTCGATTTCGGCCTTTTCGCTGGCACTCAGACCCAGTAATGGCGTCCGCGCATGGCCGCCGAAGTACCCATTGAAGTCGCACGCGTACTTCACACCGGCGATGCCGAATTCTCCGACAATCCGTTGATTTGCCTTCGCAATGCGCTGCTGTTTCTCCCGCGCTAACGCAAGGTCGTGATCTTTCCACGCCAGGTAAATCTCCTGGCAGGCTTGCGGCGCAAACGCTGCGAAAGCGAGAATGGCTCCTGTGGCTCCGGATTCCAAAGACTCCAGCACTGTGGTCCCCGAGCCGCATAGCACCTGAAATCCGACTTCCCTACTGCGCGTCTTGATCGACGATACAGGAGGCGCCGTTGCCACGCCCGCGCTGCCCGCCAGCTCGCCGACTGGCACGAAGGACCCGCCCGGCTCTTCACGCTGCGCGAGCATCCGCGCCGTGGCCGCTTCGAACACCTGCGTCACCGGAACAGTCCGCCGCGGCGCATTTTTGGTTGCGGTAACCTGCGCCCCGATGCGCTCGACTTTGCCGGACGAATCCTTGATGCCGATGATGTTCGGATGCCCGGCCAGCTCCCCCACTAATTCCACCGGAATCTCATACGGCGCGCACTTGGGAATGTTGTAAATGATGACGGGAAGCGGCGCTCGATCGGCAATGCTCCGGAAGTAGTGGAGGACCGCCGCCGATGACATTTGCCCCGAATAGTAACTGGGAGGGCGAATCAGCACTGCGTCGTACGAGAGCCCTGCGGCAGCCTCGGCCAGCTCGAGCGTCGCTTTCACGCTCTCGCGCCCTACGCCCGCGATCAGCACCTTCTCCGGCACCGCGGCTTCCGCGGCGACGCGCAGAACCTCGCGCGATTCTTCATCGTCCAGCATCGGCGCCTCGCCGGTCGATCCTAAGACCACGATGCCAGCGAGCAAGCTGCGCGAGTAGCGCGTGACGTTGGCTTCAATTTTGCGGAAATAGATGCGTTCGTCCGAGTAAAACGGTGTGGTGATCGCAGCAAAGATGCCTTCCAGAAGCATGTTTTTATTGTAGAGCCAGGTGCGCTTCTCATGAATCGGTTCCGTGTCCGTCGCGCCGGAATTGTTTGTCCGCGCGCTGGCGGTGTATGGTAAGGGCTTAGATACGGCGCACAGTCAATAGCAATTCTTTCTTCAGGAGCCCCACAAATGGATTCGCCGGCGGAAGCTGAGCTCGAGGAACAGAGCCAATCCTCGCTTTCCGGGCAGGCGCTGTCGTTTTTCCTGCACTCGTTTTTGGCGCTTGGCTCGTGGCTGGCGCTGATGCTCCTCGGCTACGCCATTAATCCCGTCGGCGTGCCGCAGTTGGTGATTCTTCTTTTGTCCCTCGCCGTTCCCCTGATCGTCGGCCTCCTCGTCGCGCGCATCCACTCTTCAGAAATGGCAACCCTGGTTTGGCTACTCGGACTGATTTGGTTCCTCATCGTCTGTTTGTGGGTCATGGACATGCCGACTGGACCGAATCAGTGCTTCCAGTGCGATGCCACGGATAAAATCACCCGCACCTTCTTCAGCCTGCCGCGCCCGAGTGGGCTCATCGACAACGACGGCCCTTTCATCTGCACCTGGCCTGCGGTTGCCCTCCTGGGCTACTCCATTGGCGCCAAACTGGGCTTCCGCCGAGCAGAATAGCCGTCCAGCGCAGCTTGTGCCTTCTTCGAATCATGCGCCGCGGACCGGCGCATTTCCGCGTTAGCGGCCCTTTTCTGTATGCAGTGCCTGCAAGGCAAAGACAGTCACGCGATGCCGTTGCATGGCGGCAATGCCTTCAGCCGCAGCCTGTGCGGCGGCGAGCGTAGTAATCGTAGGGATGCGCGCCAGCACGGCAGCGCGGCGAATGGCCTTCTCATCGAAGAGCGCATCCTGCCCACGCGGCGTGTTGATAATCAGCTGAATCCGCTCGCCCTTGATGAGGTCCACGGCATTGGGCCGCCCCTCTTCGACTTTGAAAACCCGCTCAACGATAAGCCCCGCGCCTTCGAGCGCGTTCGCGGTGCCTTCGGTGGCGACTATCTTGAAACCAAGATGCACATAGCGCCGCGCCAGCGCGATGGCCGCCGGCTTGTCGTGGTCGTTCACCGTGAAGAAGACCGTGCCGCCTGTAGGTAGAATTTGACCCGCTGCGAGTTGCGCTTTCGCGAAAGCCTCGCCAAAGCTGCTCGCCACGCCCATCACTTCGCCTGTCGATTTCATCTCCGGACCGAGAACCGTGTCGACGCCTGCGAACTTCGACCATGGGAAGACCGGCGACTTCACGTAATAATGGGAACCGGTTCCCAGGTCTTTGCCGGAAGCAAGTTCCACCGGCAGCAGTTCGCGCAGTTTGCGGCCTGTCATCAACCGCGCGGCGACCTTGGCGAGAGGCACGCCGGTCGCCTTGGATACGTACGGCACCGTGCGGGAGGCGCGCGGATTCACTTCGATCACGTACACATGATCGTTGCCCTGCTCATCGCGCTGGATCGCGAACTGCAGGTTGACCAGGCCGACAACCTTGAGCGCCAGCGCCAGCTTCCGCGTGTAGGTCCGTAAAGTTTCGAGCGTCTGCTCCTTAATGTCAACAGAGGGCAGCACGCATGACGAGTCGCCGGAGTGAATCCCTGCCTCCTCAATGTGCTGCATGATGCCCGCGATCAACACGTCTTCCGAGTCACAAAGCGCATCGACATCGACTTCGATCGCGTTCTCCAGGAAATGGTCCACCAAAACCGGCCGTTCCTGAGAATACTCGACAGCCTGGCGCATGTAGCGGGTAACGCCTTCCGCATCGTAAGCAATCACCATCGCCCGGCCGCCGAGCACGTAGCTCGGCCGCACCAGTACCGGGTACCCGACCTTCTCGGCCACGGCCAAGGCCTGCTCCACGCTGGTCGCGGTGCCGCCGGGCGGTTGCGGAATCTCTAAATCCTCAAGCAACTTACCGAAGCGCTTGCGATCCTCGGCCAGGTCGATCGACTCAGGCGAGGTACCGATAATGGGGACGCCGGCCGCGCGCAAACGCTGTGCCAGATTCAGCGGCGTCTGTCCGCCGAACTGCACGATCATCCCAATTTTCGCGCCCGATTGTGCCTCGTGGTTGTAAATTGCCAGCACATCTTCAAGAACCAGCGGCTCAAAATAAAGCCGATCACTGGTGTCGTAGTCGGTGGAAACGGTCTCAGGGTTGCAGTTGACCATAATGGTCTCGTAACCGTCATCCTTGAGCGCGAAGGCCGCATGGCAGCAGCAGTAGTCAAACTCAATACCCTGGCCGATACGATTG
Source organism: uncultured Acidobacteriaceae bacterium (assembly GCA_963732305.1). Taxonomy (GTDB): domain Bacteria; phylum Acidobacteriota; class Terriglobia; order Terriglobales; family Acidobacteriaceae; genus Telmatobacter. The sequence goes on along the minus strand of CAVSYW010000008.1, from coordinate 44,345 downwards.
GGGCCGGAACCAAGAATGATGACCTTCGGCGTTTTGGTCGGCGGGGCTTCATCCTCTTCCTCGTAGGTCGAGTAGAGGTAAGGCGTCATTGACTCGAACTCGGCGGCGCAAGTGTCCACCAGTTTGAATACAGGCCGAATTCCCTGCCCCTCGCGCAGTTCCCTCACCTGCTGGACACCTTCATTGCCCCCGAGCTTCCACTCTGTGGCGATGCGCTCATCGCTCAAACCGAGGCGCTTGAGCCGCCTCATGGCCTCCGAGCTAATATCTTTTGGGGTGGTGTGTCCGATGGCGAGTTGCGCCTGCGTAATCTCGCGCAACTGGTGCAGAAACCACGGATCCATTTTCGTGAGGCGCGCCACTTCACGCACGCTCATGGCGCGTTCGAATGCATACCGGATGTAGCTGAGACGCTCCGGCCGTGGCGTCACCAGCATCTGCGTAAGACGACGCGGCTCCAGCACAACCTCAGCGCCTGTCTTCTTTCCAGTTTCCAGCGAGCGCCACGCCTTCATCAGCGCTTCCTTGAAGGTGCGGCCGATGGCCATTACTTCGCCCACCGATTTCATCTGCGGGCCCAGTGTGTCGTCGGCGCCGGGAAACTTTTCGAACTGCCACTTGGGGATCTTGACGACAACATAATCGATGGTCGGCTCGAAACAGGCCGGCGTTTTGCGCGTGATGTCGTTGGGAATCTCGTCGAGCGTGTAACCCACGGCAAGCTTGGCCGCAATCTTCGCAATCGGAAATCCAGTCGCCTTCGATGCCAGCGCCGAGGAACGCGAGACGCGCGGGTTCATCTCGATCACGGTCATGCGGCCATCCTGCGGGTTGATGGCGAACTGCACGTTGGAACCGCCGGTTTCCACGCCGATTTCGCGCATCACGGCGATGGCTGCGTCGCGCATCTTCTGGTACTCGCGATCGGTGAGGGTTTGCGCCGGGGCGACGGTAATGGAGTCGCCGGTGTGTACGCCCATCGGATCAAAGTTTTCGATAGAACAAATAATGATGACGTTGTCCGCGAGGTCCCTCATCACCTCGAGCTCGAACTCTTTCCAGCCGAGCACACTCTCCTCGAGCAGGCACTCATGCACAGGTGAAAGGTCGAGACCGCGGGAGAGAATCTCCATCAATTCTTCGCGGTTGTAGGCAATTCCGCCGCCGGTGCCGCCGAGCGTGAAGCTGGGCCGAATGAGGATCGGGAAGCCGAGCTTCGCGGAGAAATCGAGTCCGTCGCGCAGATTGTTGACCAATGCGGAGCGCGGCACTTCAAGGCCGATGCGGATCATCGCGTCTTTGAAGAGCAGGCGGTCCTCAGCCTTCTTGATGGCCTCGAGCTTTGCGCCGATGAGTTCGACGTTATACCGCTCCAGAACGCCGGTGTCGGCAAGATCTACGGCAAGATTCAATGCGGTCTGACCGCCGACTGTCGGCAGCAGCGCAAACTTGCCGGAATTGGGCTTAGCGGCAAGCATCTCCGCTTCAATACGGATAATCTCTTCCACGTACTCGTGGGTCAGCGGCTCAATGTAGGTGCGGTCGGCGAGCTCGGGATCGGTCATGATGGTGGCAGGGTTCGAGTTGACCAGCACCACCTCGTAACCCTCCTGCTTGAGAGCCTTGCAGGCTTGCGTGCCAGAGTAGTCGAACTCCGCCGATTGGCCGATGATGATCGGCCCTGAGCCAATCACCAGGATTTTCTGAATGTCATTTCTGCGTGGCATTACTTCGTCACACCCTTATTTTTCGGACAAGTTGCAATTGGAAAATCCGTAATTCGTTTGTACGCGATGAATACGTCGAGATGGCACTGCGTCATTTGTGAGCAAGACAGGTCCTTCAGCTTCTCGGGATCAGTCAATAGATAAAAGCAACCGTGCCCCGATAAGCAGACCTGCAAGCGGTATTCGCCTTCTGCCATTTCGCCGAGATCAAAGTTGCCTTTCGCATCAAGCGGAACCGAGACGATAACCGAGTCGGTCTTCGGATCTCTAACCGTGACCCTTATGTCTTTGTCAATGAACGGCGCACCAGCTCCGTCGAAAACTGCACCTTCCGCTCTGGTGCGGTCTGAAACCAAAAAGTTCGCCGTACGCTTCTCGTCAACGCACCAATTCCCTTTAGTTGCCTCATGGGACTGCGCTTGACCAAGCGCCACGGCCGTAGCTAGCAGAGAACGGCCAAGTACAGCTACTAGCCAAAACTGTCCCGCACAGAGAGAGTGAGCCATGAAGTCATTTCCGCTGACGGCCCTACACATCTTCCTATCTCCAAAAACAGCGGAGCCAAAAGCCCCGCTGTCTTGATATAGCTGCTTTTGTCCTTGACCCAAAGTCATCCCTTCCACTCCTCCATCATCTGCCGGAAGTCACGGAACAGATAGTGCGAATCGTGGGGGCCCGGGGCGGCTTCGGGGTGGTATTGCACGCTGAAGAGCGGCAGCGTCTTATGGCGCAAGCCTTCGAGCGTCTGGTCGTTCAGGTCCACGTGCGTCAGCTCCACTTCATTGGCGTTGATCGAGTCGGGATCGACAGCAAAGTTGTGGTTGTGAGCTGTGATCTCCACTTTGCCCGTCGCATTGTTGCGCACTGGATGGTTGCCGCCGTGGTGGCCGAACTTGAGCTTGTAGGTGCGGCCGCCGAGCGCCAGCCCGCATAGCTGGTGCCCGAGGCAAATTCCGAATACCGGCACGCGGCCCAGCATTTGCCGGATGGCGCGCACCGCGTAGTCCACCGGCTCCGGATCGCCGGGGCCGTTCGAGAGGAAGACGCCGTCGGGCTTGAGCGCCAGAACATCGTCGGCAGTGGTCTCGGCAGGGACCACGGTCACGCGGCAACCATCATGCACTAACATGCGCAGAATGTTCTGTTTAATGCCAAAATCATAAGCTACCACATGAAGGTGCTTGCGCGCTCTTTCCTTTTGGACGAAACCCTCGGCAAGGAGGGAATCGCCCATCTGGCTGCGCGGATCGGACGCGCCGAACTCGTAGCTGGTTTTGGTCGAGACCACGCGCGCCAGATCGGTGCCGTCCATCTTGCGAATTTTCCTGGCCTTTTGGACGAGTGCGTCGACTTTGGTCTCGGTCGTAGAGATGACGCCGCGCATCACGCCGTGGTTGCGCAGGTGGCGCACCAGGGCGCGCGTGTCAATCTCGGCGAGCACGGGCACTGAATAGCGTTCCATGTACTCGTCGGTTACTTGCTCGGAACGCCAGTTGGAACTGATGGTGGAGAACTCGCGAACGATCAAGCCCTCGATGTAAGGACGCGACGCCTCATTGTCGGCGCGATTGGTGCCGTAGTTGCCGATTTGGGGATTCGTCAGGACGACGATCTGTCCCGCGTAGGAGGGATCGGTGGCAATTTCCTGGTAACCAGTAAGGGAAGTATTGAAAACCACTTCGCCCTGGCTTTCGCCCGGGTGACCATGGCCTTGTCCGCGGAATATGCGCCCGTCTTCGAGCGCCAGGATCGCCTGCATCGCCTCTCCGAGGAGTGGATTCAATCGATTTTAGCAGGTTTTGCGGGCCGCTCTTGCCTCGTTTTCCACGGTTCGCAGCGGTTCTCCGGTTGACGTGGGACGAATCCGCTACCGCTAGAGCATTTTCCTAACTAGCGTATAGTTAACTTGCTGGCGAATCCCGCGACGAATAACGTATGGCGAAGCCTTACGATGATGATCTGCGGCGTAAGTTTCTTGCCGCTTTGGATCGCGGCGAGGGCACGATCACTGAGTTGTCGGGCCGTTTTGGGGTGAGTGTGGCGTGGGGGTGGAAGATCTCCGCGGCGCGCAACCGCACCGGCCAGGCCGAGCGGGTGCGGCATCGGCCTGGCCGTAAGCGGCTGGTGGGAGCGGCGCTTGAGCCTCAGGTGTTGAAATGGGTTCGTGAGCGAGCCGACCTGACCTTGGCCGAGTTACAAGCAAAGTTGCAACAGGAGGCACAGATAAGCCTCTGCCTGAGCGCGGTCTGGCGTCTTGTGCGCAGGCTCGGCCTGCGGCTTAAAAAAAGTCGCTCCACGCCACCGAGCGCGATACGGAAGCCAACCAGCTGCGGCGCGTGGAGTTCCTTGAAAAGATCCGCGCGACCCCGCCGGAACGCCTGATTTATCTGGACGAGAGCGGTGTGACCACGCAGATGACAAGGCTCTATGCACGCTGTGCAGGCGGGGCTCGCGTACACGATGCCGTGCCTCAAAGCAACTGGAAAATACTGACTATCCTGGGAGCCATGAGCATGCGCGGCTTGATCGCCACCATGACCATCGAGGAGGCCACGGACGCAGATATCTTCCTCGCCTATGTGGAACAGGTTCTATCCCCGGTACTGAAGCCCGGCGATGTGGTAGTGATGGACAATCTTAGCGCGCACAAGGTGGATGGAGTGCGTCAGATGATCGAGGCTGCAGGCGCCGAACTGCTCTACCTTCCGCCTTATTCGCCCGACTTAAACCCCATCGAGAAGGCTTGGGCCAAACTCAAGCAGTTGCTCCGCGCCGCCAAGACCCGGAGCAAAGAGGCCCTCGATCAGGCCATCACAGAACTGCTACCCCAAATCACGCAAGAGAATGCCGAGGCATGGTTCAGACTCCGCCTCGGAACTCTATAGTAATTAGGAAAATGCTCTAAGTGGCTTTTCCCTAAAGAAAGAGCCGCCCCGCAAAACAATAGAATTGCCGCATATGAACCGGAGAGCCGCTTAGTGCACCACGCCGACATCTTGAGCCGGCCAGTAGACGAAGACAGCCTTCCCGTAAATCAGCGAGCGGTCAACTGGGCCGAAATCCCGGCTATCGGAAGAAATCGACCGATGGTCTCCCATCATAAAGTAGCTATCCGCAGGAAGCACCGTTTCCTCGAGGGAGCGGGTGTCGCGAAACTCCGGTGGGACGTAAGGCTCGTGCAAAAGCCTCCCGTTCACATAGACCCGGCCGTGATCGATACGGAGAGTGTCGCCGGGGAGAGCGATCACGCGCTTGATATAGCTCTTCTCCGGGTCGCGCGGATAGCGGAAGACCACCACGTCGCCACGTTCGATGGCGGCAATGTGGTAGACAAACTTGTTGATGAAGAGACGGTCGCGGTCTTCCAGGCGGGGCAACATGCTGGTGCCTTCGACTCGGACCGGTTGATAGAGAAAGGTGATGATGAGAACTGACGCCACTGCCGCGATGAGCAGATCGCGGAGCCAAAGCCCAAACCCCGCGGATTTGCCTGGCGCCGCGGGCGCAGGGTGCAAAAACTGCGAAGGACCAGCGGATTGAGAGTTCACTCGGGAATCGGAGACAGTGGGATCGTCAGGACCGGTAGGCATCTGAATCTAGATTAATTCAGATTACTCGCAACCGAGGCTTCCCGGACAAAGCATGATCCGCGGACGGTGCGAGTTGCTGCGCCTTCCCGGCTGCCTGCGAAGTCACCGGGGAAAATTCGGAACCAAATCGGTTACTTACTCTTTCGGATTTGGTTCAGCCCCTTTTGGAGGATTGTTGGCTATTCGGGAGGGTAGTTCAATGAGACTATCTTGAACGAAAGTGAGGCCGCTTTCTCGGCCGTCCCCAAATTGCATGGCGACCCACAATCCATATCTCGAAATGTTTGTTGCAAATGACCGCGGGCCCGTGGCGATGTCCGCCGCCTGGAAATATCGAAGGTCGACGTCTCTGCTCTTCGCCGCAGTGGGCATCACATTAGGAACTCTGACAGGACTCGCGGTCGCAATTCTCAGCACTTCGGCTGGCGCCACGGGCCTTTCCATCGTTTCGGCGAACAGCAATTCATCGGGGTTCATTCCCTACGCGGCATCCAGTTCGACGCTGCAAGCCCCTTCAACAGGCCCGGCTCACGATGGCGAAGGCCGCAAATACGCCGCAGACGCAGACCATCGGTCCGCGTCAGGAGTCGCAGAAGCATTTCCTCTGGGGAATGTGGAGCACTCGAATCGTTCGCGTTTCATCCCCAGCAGAGTGCCAACGCGCCGGAAACCCACGAGGAACCTGGCCGCTTACCGGGAGCATCACCCAGCCAAGCTCGTCTCCCATTCTCGCGTTAAGTCGACCCTGGACTTACAAGCTAACGCCTTCAACGCCGCGCCGGTGCCAATGAATCTAATGGTTGAGCAGTTGAACCTCGATCAAGTGGCTAGGCCTTCTAATTCCTACATAGAAGGGGATATTACGGTGGTGGACTTTGACGCCGCCGCAGGGACGATTGAAACCAGCGATGGAAGAACATTCGTCGTCGGAGTCACGGTAACTGCCAGCAATGCGGCTTCATGGAGAGAATTTCGCTCGAACGTGCACTACCGGTGCAGCCAGACTGGAAGCTGTTCGTTGTCGCGGGCGGGCGCAGTCGCGCCAAACGCACGGCTGATTTAGGAAAACACCCATCCAGAACTGCAAGCACGTATGGCGCTGGCCCGATGGTCGGCACATTCCATTACTCGCAACCGAGGCTTCCCGGCGGACACAAGATCCGCGGGCGATGCGAAGTGATTGGCCTGGGCTGGGTTGAGGCTGGAACATACGATGGTGCGGCTCCAGGCTGGCCCACCCCGGCCAAATTCTCATCCTCCAACTGCAGCGGTCGTTGCAGGACCATCTCCACTTGCGTTCCGGTAGGGATATCCACATCTGCATTGCGCGTGAAAAGAGAAACGATGCCTACCGTGGCCGCGCCCGCAGCCAGGCCGGTCAATCCGCCCTCAATGGGATGCCCGGTAGAAGCTCCGCCGATTGTGCCCACTCCCGCTCCGGTCGGGAGCGCGATTTCGGCTGTTCGCTCGGCGTTGCGGCCTTTGTCGCCGTTTTGTTCGATAGTTCCCTCTCCGTCGTCTTTGACGGTCTGGTTCTTCGCGCCCGGCACGCTATCGACAACTCCGGGAATCTCTACCACTGAACCGTTGGGAAAGATGATCGACGTAAAGTGCATATCGAGTTGCGCTTTGCCCTTGACGCGCCCGCCCCGCTGTACGCGGTCGACGACGCCCTGCACGTATACTCCCGTGGGGATCATCACGCGGTTCCCGACCACGACAGGAAAGATTGAGTAGAGGTATACGCCATCGCCCGCCTTGGCGCTCTTGGTGTCGATGGAGCTCTTCAGTTGCAAAAGAACCTTGGTGCCCGCAGGCACGGTGTATATCTTCTTTGCCGGAGTTGCTGGTTCCTCGGCGGGTGCCGCAGGCTGCGCTGGAGGGTTTGCGGCAGGTGGAGCAGGAGCCTCAGCCGTGGCTGGTAGCACGGCACTTGGCGCTGCTTCAGTCTGGCTCGCGGTCTGGGCGGCGCCGAAGCCGACGCCGGTTGAGATAAGGCCAACAAAACATACTGCCTGCAACCATCCGCGCAGCCGCGCCATACGAACCTCCTGTGAAATAGACGGCGTTCTCGCACACAAGGATAGCCTGAATTTCCTACTGGGGCGATGAAAAGTAAGGCGGATGCGGCATGTGCGAGCCACGCGCGGTAACCTACCAGAAAGCGATGACCATTAAAAGCCATGCATCCGCTGAGCAGCCTCCCGGCAATGTTGGCCGGTTTACGGCTGCCCTTCGAATCCTGGAGGACGCCATCTCGGCCCGGGCCTTCCCGGGGTGCGCATTCGGCGTATGGGCTGGCGACGAGGCCGTGCTCCAGGGAGGTATAGGCCGGTTTACATACGGAGAAAACGCCCAAGCGGTGACCACCGAGACTGTCTTTGACGTGGCGAGCCTGACGAAGGTTGTGACAACGACGGCCGCTACCATGCTTCTGGTCCAGCGTAGGCAACTCGCACTGGATACGCCGCTTGGCGAGCTGCTGCCCGGATTTGTGGTCGGGCGCGCGCCTGGGGATTTGGCGCGCACTGTCACCCTTCGGCATCTTCTGGCTCATAACTCTGGTTTGCCGGGATACGTGGAGTTTTTCCGGACCGCCTCTACTTCCTCGGCACTGTTCAGCGCCTGTCTTGAGCTGCCTCTCCAGGCAGAGCCGGGTACGCGAGCCGAGTACTCCGACCCAGGCTTCATCCTCCTGGGTAAGGCGCTTGAGGTGCTGGTTGGCACCGATCTTGGCTCCTGGACGCACCGCGAGATATTTAAACCGCTGGGCATGGCAGCCACTGGATTCTGCCCGCCGCCGGCCACGCGGCAATCCATCCCGCCCACCGAAGAAGACTCAACATTTCGCCATCGACGCATTCAGGGCGAGGTTCAGGACGAAAACGCGTGGGTTTTGGGCGGCGTTGCGGGACATGCGGGGCTTTTCTCCAATGTCCCTGACCTTCTCCAATTCGCCGGAGCAATCCTTCGCGGCGTAAAATCTGCCATCCCCCACCCAATACCATCCCCATTCGAACCGGAAGTATTGGAGCAATTCTCCCGGCGGCAACCACCCCTGGGCAGCTCGCGAGCACTCGGATGGGATACGCCATCGCAACCTTCAGCTTTTGGCAAGTACTTTTCCCCGCATTCCATCGGGCATCTTGGCTACAGCGGGTGCTCTCTATGGATCGATTTGGACGCGGCGGTGGCCGTTGTCCTTCTCGCAAACCGCACCTGGCCCGACCGGGAAAGCCAACTGATCCGCGACGTGAGGCCGGCCTTTCACAACGCGCTGAGTAAATCCCTTTAGCGTTTTTCCGAGGTAACAAACCAGAGTACGGCAGAACAAATTTTTATGGTTGCGTGCTTTTATAGATACAATCAAAGATGGGGACAGACGCGATGCTACCCAGCACCACGATGCAGGAACCGGCTGGCGCCAGGACAAAAGATACCAACAACGACCAGGCGGCACTGCTTCAGCAACTGACGACGGAAAGCCAAAACGAAGCCTCTCAAGGCCTCGACACGAAATCCGCACTCGAGATTGCCCGCATCATCAACCACGAAGATGCCAAAGTAGCTGCGGCAGTCAAGAAGGCCATCCCTGAAATTGCAGACGTAATTGACCAGGTGGCCCGCTGCCTACGCGATGGCGGCCGGTTGATCTACATCGGCGCCGGCTCCAGTGGACGAATCGCCGCTCTGGATGCCTCCGAATGTCCGCCCACGTATTCCACGGCTCCCGGCCAGGTGCAATATATCATGGCAGGCGGTCCCAAAGCCCTGGCCTCTGCAGTTGAGGTCAACGAAGACTCCGAGGAATTGGGTCAGCGTGACATCGCCCGGCGTCGCCCAACTCGCAAAGACATTGTGGTGGGTGTTTCCGCTTCCGGCCGCACGCCTTATGTTGTCGCGGCTGTGGCGTATGCACGCGCCCGCGGAGCGCACACCGCGGCCGTGACCTGCAACCAGGGAACCCCACTCGCCGGCGCAGCCGACATCACGATCGTCGCTGAAGTCGGTCCTGAAGTTGTCTCTGGATCCACCCGCCTCAAAGCCGGCAGCGCGCAGAAAATGGTCCTGAACATGATCACCACGGGTGCCATGACGCGGCTGGGCTATGTGTACGAGAACTTGATGGTCAACGTGCACATGCAGAATTCGAAATTGGTGGAGCGCGGAATTCGCATCCTGATGCGCGCCTGCAATATCGACCGCGCGACCGCCGTCGAAACCATCAAAAGCGCCGGGCGTAGCGTTCCCGTGGCGCTTGTAATGCTAAAGGCCAAGGTAGACAAGCCGGAGGCAGTCCGGCGGCTGGCTAAGTCCGATGGCAACGTCCGATTGGCTATCGAAGACACCGTTCTTGAGCTGTAAATCGATTCGCCGAACGGCCCGCTGCCATCCTTTTCTCCTCTTCCCTTTTCCGATTGCTCAGGGCAGCACTTTCTGGATATGCAGAAAGAGCGCCAGAGTCATGAAGAAACCAACTGCGGCCAGCACCAGCGCGAGAATGGCGACGATCCTGACCTTGTTCCCGTATGCCTTGAGATCCTCCAGCAGTTCCTGCTGCTCTAGCGTATTCCGATCAGTAGCTTCGCGAACCAGTTCCAACTGATCCTCCACCCGCTTCAAAGTCGTGTTCTGCTCGGTCACCTGAAGACGCAAACCGTGCTGTTGCGATCGCAACTCAGCCAGTCCATCTTCGACGGGTGTCAGGTCAAGCTTTGCTGCGGGTGGATGGGCCTGAGGGTGAGGCTGAAGCAGATTGCTGACCGCCGAGCCGATGTTGCCGTCGAGCAAAGGCAGGAGACGTTGCACGAATGGAAGCGCCGAGCGCAGAGCGTTTACTGCGCGTTGCACGTTCGAGGACTCCTCCGCGGCGGCTGGTGAGCTATCCAGCGCACGTCCCGGCGGGGGTGAAGTGAGCCGCTTGACTTTGATCTCCGCAGACGGATACGGCGCATGACGGCTCACACCCGTGGATAACGGCGATCCCAAGGCGCGCCGGCGAGGTGGGGCCGCTTGCGGCTCTTCCGGGTTCTCCTCGCTCAAATCGATACTCTCGCGATCGCTCATGGATTTCTTTCCGTCGTAGGAAGATTCGGCAATCCTCATATATAGCTGATTATGCACTTATTGGGAACGGTTTCCTGTTTCCATCTTGATTCCTCTCTTCTCCCGCGCCGGGGTATGCTCGTAACGAGGTGACGCGCTTGAAAGCATCCATCAGCCGCACAATGCGCAGTTTGCAGCGCAGTATACTGGCCGGAATTATCACAATTGGCCCGCTTTTCGTCACATATCTGATCTTCAGCTTTCTCCTGGAGTCCCTCGCCAAGGCGGGATTGCCGGCGGTTCAACTTCTGGCATCCTTCTTTCCTCGGGGCTGGTTCAGCAATCCATGGCTGCAACCAACGCTCGCCGTCCTGCTCACGCTTGCCGTACTAACCATCGTCGGACGCGTGACCTCGCTCGTTGTCGGACGCCAGCTGTTCGGCCTTTTTGAATCTGTGCTCGAGCGCTTGCCTTTCATTGCCAAGGTGTACACGTCCGTGCGGCAACTGTTGGACTCGATGATGGCCAAGAAAGACACCGGCCAGCGCGTGGTCTTGATTGACTTCCCCATCGCGGGCCAGAAGAGCATCGGCTTTCTGACGCGCACCCTCAGTGACGCGACCAGCGGGCGGCCATTGGCGGCAGTGCTGGTCCCAAACGCCATTAACCCTACTTCAGCCTTCCTGCAAATTCTGCCCACCGAACGGCTAATCGAGACTGACCTGACCATGGAGCAGGCGATGAGCATGATCATGACGGGCGGAGCGGTAGGACCTGATACGCTTCGCTATTCACTCGATGTGGGGGTCAAAGCAAGCCCGCCTGCCGCGCCCACTACGGCATAATCGGACGCATCACGACTCGCCGGGCGCCTGATCCTTATTGATCGTTTTGCGATCGGGTGAGGTTGCGGCTTCGCCGGTCTCCAGACTTTCTTCGGCTCTCTCTTCAGCCTGCTCGCTCTCAGTTGCAACTTTGCGCAGACTGATGTGCTCGAAGCGAGCCCAGATCAAGCCCACCGGCACAATCCCCAAAAACGTAACAAGCAAAAGCGTCGTGGCGCAGGCGGTCGCCGCTTCAGCATTCGCGCCCAGAATGCCCGTAATCGCAACCATGACTAAGCCAATCTGCGAGAACCAGCCCAGCACCGGAAGTTGGACGATACTGGCTGTGCCGCTGGCCACCATAAGCAATACGGACTTCGAAACTGTGATTCCAGCCAGCTCCGGGCTGGCAGTGAAGGCTCTGCATGTCTCGAAATAGGCAAAGCAAATCAACATCCACATGCTGATCGAAAGGCCGACCACGACAGCGAAGTCGCGAAAAGAGCGCATGGTGTCGAGACCGGAATGAAACATGCGGATCTTGTGACCGACGCTCTGGCCGAGATTCTTTGAAATGAGGCCGAAACTGCGCTCGAAGAACGCTGCGACTGGCCCACCCGCGAGGCGCACCGCGAAAAGAAAGAGTGTTCCAAGCAGAGTAAGAACCAATCCGCCGTAGCGCACGGCAAACAATGCCAGTTCCCGGTGATGCGACGCCAGGCGCGCCAAAAGGCCCGAGTGCGCCGTTGCATTGAGGATGGCATCGCCTGGCACCCAGATCATGGCGACAGAAAAAATCAATGCCACCGAGCCCGCGTCCAGCAATCGCTCGACGATATAAACCGCGACCTGTGTACTCAGCGACAGTCCAGTCTTTTTTGAGACCAGGTACGGCCGCACCGGGTCCGCAACGCGCCCAATCAACGCCACCGCGGTAAACCCGATCACCTGCGACCCAATGAGCGACAGCGACGAGACCTTTTGCGTGTGTCGCACCAGCTGGCTCCAGCGAACTGCGCGAAAAACAAAATTGCCGTAGATGCACAGGCCGGCAAAAACAATCATGCGCCAGTCGGCCAAAGCTACCTGGGTAGCAAAAACGTGGAAATCGAAGTGGACATGAGTGCGAGCCGAAAAAACCAGCGCGGCCAGAGCAGCCAACGCCAGAATGCCCACAATCCATTGACTCTTTTTCAAGCAGACCCCGTTCAACAATTAGTGATTGATGTCTATCACTATGTTCTCACGCAGCCATGCGCGGAATGCTCCAGGAACTTCGGCAAAAGTTCCTACCGAGTAACGAACTTCAGCTCAAATTCGAATAGGGACAACCCGCTTCTGTTGCGGCTCAGCGTGAAGCCAGGGGTTTCTCCGCTGGAACTGTAGCCGCGACGCGTTTCGCTTCGGCCTCGCGCGCCAGCACCCTGCGGTTGAACTCGTGAATCACGCGCGCCACGTATAGGCGTGTCTCGCGGTACGGCGGAATCCCGCGGTATTTGTCGACGGCTTCGGGGCCGGCGTTATATGCGGCCAGCGCCAATGCCAGGTTGTCGTGGTATCGCGTCAGAAGTGCATCGAGATATGTCGACCCGCCGCGCACATTCTGATCGGGCTGGAAACTGTCGTGCACCCCAAGGCCGGCGGCAGTTCCCGGCATCAGTTGCATCAACCCCTGCGCGCCTGCGTGGCTGACGGCGCGGGCGTTTCCACCGCTTTCCGCCTTCACCACGCTTGCCAGCAAATCCACATCCAGATTGTGTTCCGTTCCCGCGCGCGCCAGCATCTCGTGTAGATCGCCCGGAGTCAACTTTGCGGTTCGGTTCGCAGCCTGCAAGGCGGCAGGCGTCGCGACTACGAGGGGATCAGGAACCGTCTCGAAAGCCACAACTTCGTCCGGCGCAAATTCAATGTAGTTGCCCTCGCCCGAGCTCAGGTAAAGCCGGATGTGCCCATCTACCGGTGCATGATGATCGCAGCGAAGCGTAAACCCGTTGCGCAGCGTCACCCGTTCGGTCGCATGCGCATGCGGCGAAAGGCTCAAAAGTGCCATGACTGCCACGATCACAATGGAACGGCTTAGTCGCGGGCCTCGTTCGGGTTGGATCTTGTTGCTCATGCTTTTGCCGCAACCATCTTCGCGACAGCGGCTTCAAGAATCACCGCTACTCCGTCGTCGTCGCTCGACGGCGCTTGCTTCCATCCGCGCATCTTCGCCAATGTGCGCAGTTCGAGGGCCGCATTCGCCATCACGATTCCCTGCCCTGCCCACTCCAGCATTCCCACGTCATTCCAATTGTCGCCGATGGCCATAGTCTCTTTCCGATCCACGCCAAGCCGCGCCGCGAGCCGCTCCAGCGCCCAACCTTTCGACACTCCGAGCGGCAAAAGGTCGAGAATCGACAAATCGCGCGCCGGATATTCCGTGCGCGCGGTCTCGCACTCCGCGCCCCACTCACTCGCCTTCAGCGCCTTTTCCGCCGATCGCATTTGCTCGACACTCCCAGCCGCCATCCCCTGAATCGGATCCTCGCCGTCGACTAGCGCAAGTTCCAGCGGTTTCACAACTTCAATCGCGTTCCGATTGGCCTCAACCCAGAGAGCAATGCGCCCATGCGCCTGGCTCAAATCCTCGAGAACCAGTTCCCCGCGCCCCGGCCGGTCAAAGGTGAAAACCACGGTTCCGAATGGGCGAAGTACCCCGCACACGCCTCGCGCAACGCGCGCACTCATGTGGGCACAATCGATAGCCTCGCCGCCCAGCGTGCAAGCCACTGCACCATTTGACGTAATCAAAGGCGTATCCGCTCGCAGACCGAGGCCCTCAATTAGAGGCACCGTGTAGGCCGCGCGGCGGCCCGTCGCAATCGCCACCGCGATGCCCGCCGCCTGCGCAGCCTGCAACGAACGCCCGGTGCGTGCGCTCATGGTTTGTGAATGAGCGGGCAGCAGAGTGCCGTCCATGTCGATCGCGATTAGACTCACGGGGCGAACCGAAGGGGGCATACATCCAGTGTACCGGGGGGCAGGGAGAGAGGGAGTAAGGGAGCTTGGGGGCGAGAGAACGACGAGGACGAGCATTGGCTCCGATGCGATAGGCTTTTGCCATGGAACGAATTTGCAGCCAATGCCGTGCGGTGTTGGCCCAGACTACACAAGCGGATTGGTGCCCTGCCTGCGGAGGCGCGATCGTGGAACGGCCAGAACTGCCCGGTGATCCGCAGAGCGCAATGCCCGTCGAGGTCGATCATCGCGGCATTGTCCTGCCGCGCCGCTTCGCCGCCGGCGGAATCATTACGCCGCGGTAAGGCACCGCCTTCAGGGGTTGGTGTCGAGGCCGACCGCTTCGGCAAGCTTCGCCTGACGCTCGTCGAAGGTCCAAAAGCGATTGGCGCGCAGCTCCAAAGCACATGCCACGTGAAGTGTGTCCAGGGTACGAACGCCGATCGTCGGCCCGTAGCGGCGACCCAATTGAATGCTTGCTTCCCACTGAGTTTCAGGGGAATCGACCAGGGTCCAGATTTGCTTTGTACAGTCCTTCACAAAGGTCAGCCACGCCAGTTTGGCTTCAGCAACTGAGATTTTCGAGCGAAATACCTGGCTGTAGAAAGCATGAGCCATTTCCGCGCGATTCAATGGCGTGACCAGCACCAGAGGCTTCCGCTCCATTCGCTGGCGCGCCTCAAACGAATGAACTTCAGCCGTGTAAAGTGACGCGAGGAAACTCGTATCGACACAGACGTTCAATAGCGGCTCTCGTCACGATCGCGTATCAGATCGTCCACAACAGTTGTAACGCGGTCACCGAAGATAGCCTTCGCGCGCGCTTCAAAATCGGGCCACTCGATCTTCTTCCGGTCGAGTTTCGGCGGCGTTCTCGGCACTATGTCACCAAGCACTTCACTGCGTTCACGGACTTCAATGTGAACGCCAGCGCGAAGCCACTTCTTAACTTGTTTGGTATCGCGGAGTTGGCGTAAAGTTATACTCTGCATGGGATAAATGTGACACATTATGTGCCACATTGTCAACCTCATCCTGATAGAAAACGGATTACTCGTACCGCAGCGCTTCAGCCGGGAGCACGGCTGCTGCTGCCGATGATGGATACAGTGTCGCCAACAGCGATATTCCAATCGAAACCACGGAGACAATCACGCCATCGAGCGCGCGCGGGGCAAAGGGCAGCGTGTCGATGGAGTAAACTTCGGCCGGAAGATGGATGAAGTGGTAGTACCCGCCGGCCCACGACGCGAAGTAGCCGAGCGCGAGTCCCAGCATGGTACCGATCACGCTGATCAAAAAGCCTTGCAGCAGAAAAATGCGCCGCACCTGGCCGGGGGTGACGCCGAAACTCATCATGACTGCAATGTCGCGCGTCTTTTCCATCACCATCATGGTGAGCGCGATCAGGATATTCAGCGCCGCCACGATCACGATGAGCGCAATCACGATAAACGTGACCACCTGTTCCAGCTTGAGTGCGCGAAAAAGCTCGCGGTTCTGCTCGGTCCAGTTTGTCGTCATGTAGCCCGTTCCCGCAGCCTGTTCAATCGCGCGCGCAATCTCGGGCGCGTGGTTCAGATTGTCAACCTTGAAGCTGATTACGGAAAGCAAATCGGGTTCATCGAAGAGCCGCTGGGCATCGGCGAGGCGCAGAAAACCCATCTCGGCATCGTATTGATAAAAGCCGGAGTGAAAAGTCCCCGCGACGCGAAACGTCATGTACTTGGGAACGAGGCCCCCCATCGGCGAAAGCTCTCCCTGCGGGCTCACCACCATGACGGAATCGCCCTCCACTGCGCCGATGGTTTCCGCCAGATCGCTGCCCAGAACGATCGGCGGCGGCTGCGCGTCCGTTGTATCGCCCGTATGGGACCGAGGCTCCAACGCCTCCGTCGCTCCCGGCGTAGCCGTCGAGAGCAGATCGCTCACGGTCCGCTCATCTTCTGGCAGAATTCCTTCAATCAACGCGTAGCCATCGCGCGCGCCACGCGCCACAACTACCTGTTCGAACAAGCCCGGAGAAGCAGCGGTCACGTGCGGCACCTGGCGCAAACGCGCCAGGAGCGGCCTCCAGTCGGGAATGCCGCGCCCTTCTACTTGTATCAACTGCACGTGCGCGCTTGAGCCGATCAACTTGTCCTGCAGGTCGCGCTGCATGCCGTTTGTGATCGAAGTGGCGATAATCAGAGCCGCTACGCCAGCGGCCACGCCTGCGACGGAGATGGCCGTGACGACGCCCACCAACGCCTGCCGCCGTTTGGCTTTCAGGTACCGCGCCGCTACATAAAGCTCGAATCGCATGGCGCTTACTTTTCCTGTGCGGGAATCACCGACTTGGCCACAGCCACATTATCGAACCGATCGTAGGCGCGTACCGTGATCAAATGCTCACTAACTTTTCCACCAGCGCCATCCACTAAGACATTGAAGCTGTAGTGCTCCGTCTTCGAGTCGGAGATCTTGCCCGCCGGATCGACATACTGCCACGGCCCCGCATCGAGCGAATACTCAGCGTGCGCAATCGGAGAAGTGGCGTCTTCAGCGTCGAAGGTTACCGCGATCTCGTTCATACACGACGCTCCACCGCAAGTGGTTCCTCGAACAGTTTTGAGATTCGTAATTGTCGGCGGGGTGGTGTCGATTTCGAAGCGATCGCCTATCTTCTCGCCTGTGCGCGCATCCCCGGGTGTATGCGAAGGCGCGTCGGACGCAACGACCTTGATGCGGTACCCGCCATCGGGGAGCAACGTGGCGTCGAAGCTGTAGGCCTTGTCGGTTATTTTGTCTTTCAGCGGCCGCCACACCGTCTCCCCGTCGCCACGCAGGTAGAGCGAATAGATCAAGTCGTCGCCGTCGTCGTCATGCGCGGCCCAGCGGACGGTCACGCCGGTCCGGTCCTTGTTGGCCTGCAGCGGGGTGCTCGATCCTACGTCAAAGGAAACCGGCGACCCCTGGCCGGACGAAGAGAATGCGATGTTTACGGTCTGGTTCTGGGAAATGGAGTTCTGCGGATTCAGGCGCGCTCCGGGTACTACCACCAGATCGTCGACCACGGGCGCGGAGTTCACGGGCAAATAGTTAACTCCCACACTACCCACCGCACCATCCTTGTGCAATTCGGCCTTCCATTCAAGAAAACGCCCCGGCGGCGAAGCGACAGAACCATTTTGAAGGGGCTGCCAGTCGCTCCAGCCCCGCACCGGCTGCTCCACGTTACCGGAGCGGGTCAAAATGTCATACCCGGAAGAGCCTGGCTCGATCTCGACGCGGCCAAACCGGGCAAACGCTCCGGCGTCCAGAACGTCGCTCGCGTATTCGTGCTTCTCCGATGCGCCCAGCAGAATCACTTTGCCCGTGTTGCCGGTGCCGATGAGGATCCCGTCCATCCCCTCCGCGCCCTGAGCCGAAGCGAGACTCAGCCCTTGTTGGGCCTGCAGGTGCGCGACATCGGCGTAGCTTCCATCGTCATGGATGCGAAAGACGCGTCCGCGATTTCCGCTCAGCGCCAGTAGGCCGCCGGCTTGTGAAGCCAAAGCATAAATAATCTCATCCTTGTCCGACCACAGTTTGAGCGGGGCCTGGCCATCGCTTAACGCGTAAATTTCTGTCCCCTCGGGCACTGAGGCGCTCGTGTTCGCCGCCTGCAGCGACTCGGGCTGAACAATCGTAACGGTGACCGATGCGATTCCCTGCACTGGAAGCGGCGGCAAGGGGTTGCGGCTTTTGTCGCCCACACTCGCCGCATAGATCGTGCCGTTCGCGCCGATCGCAAGCGAAGTAATCTCGCGTCTTGGAGCCTCAAACAACACGTATCCCTTGCCCTGCGTATCGATTCGGTAGATCAGCCCGGAACCGTCGGACCCGGCAATCAAGTTGCCCTTTGCATCCCACGCAAGGGCGCGGATGTGGGCTTCGTCGCTCTTAAAAAACAAATCCGCAGGCGCGTCGGGTTTCGTAGGATCAATTCGGTAGATCGCGCCGGGATTGCCGGTTGCGATGTAAAGCCTCCCAGCGGAGTCAAAAGTCAATGCCCACACGTAACGGGACTGGGCGCTTGGCTGCGGAGAAGCCGTGCCGCTTTGGCTGGTTGCGGCCGCCTCTGCTTTGGCCGCATCGAAGACCACGGTGGCGCTGGATTCGTCTTGTTTTTCAGCAGCGCTGGGATTCAGTTTGTAGACCTTGCCGCTCGGCAGCGTGGCCGCATACAGCGCACCGTCCGGCCCTAAACACAACGCCTGGACGCTGAGGTCCCTGGTTTCAAAAAGCGTTAATGGCTTTTCGCCCTTCCGCCCCGCCAAACGCAACACCAAGGCGGGGGTGCCGGTTCCGGCAAAGATCTGGCCCGACTTATCCGCAACCACAGTCCAGACGAAGGTCGAGGGCGTGGTCAGCTGCTCGGTCAGCCCAGGCCCCTGGCGCAGCTGCCCATCGCTCTCTATCGCCACACCGTCAGGCGTACCTTTCTCAAACTCCTCCATCTGCGACTGCACCCATAAGTGCGTCCCCTGGGCAGCAGCGAGCAATGAGCCTGAGGTCAATCCCGCGGCAAAAAGAGCAGGAAGCGCAAAAGAGGCTATGGTGGAGAGAGGGCGGCAAAGTGTACGGGAAGGGCCAGACATTCTTCCGCTGATTCTACTAGAGATTGGCGCGTTGAGCCGTTTCTGAAAGGGTATCCGAAACGCAATGGCAACCACGCCAAGGACGA
Source organism: uncultured Acidobacteriaceae bacterium (assembly GCA_963732305.1). GTDB lineage: Bacteria > Acidobacteriota > Terriglobia > Terriglobales > Acidobacteriaceae > Telmatobacter. Next base: position 25,450 of record CAVSYW010000008.1, on the reverse strand, counting down.
GGTCCCTTCCCGGCGGTCTCTGACCAGACCCCAAAGCCATGCCGGCACCCTCACCCATCCAGCCCAGGCCGTTGAACCCTCGGAGCTGTGTTTGGTGCTCCTGGAACACAAAGTTCACACAATGAACTTAATCTTTCATTTACTCAACACGATTTTCACGCAGTTCGCACACTCTCGTTAACTTTTTCCACTGGGGTGTTGCCAGTCGTATTTTCAGAAGACTAGTATTCCCGTTAGTCTCGTGAAGCCGTGACCATGGTCCCGCCTTCGTACCACTATGCATGCAGTTGTTCTCAAGTTCACAGAGCTTCATCAACCAGCGGCGCCTGACTACAGAAGCGTGCGCGGACGGAGTGTCTCGTCATGGCGTGGTATGCCTACTGCATCAGTGAAAAGCAAGCATTTCCAGAATTAGCGCGTCATCGTAAACCGGTTCCTATGGAATCGGTCTTTGGAGTCAGTGGCAATCAGGTTTTCCTTTACCCGGCCAGCGATCTTGCGGTGATTGTGAGTGAGCACAATCCTCAGGATTCCCTCAACCAGAAGTCGGGTGTGGATCACGCACGTGTGATCGCGGACTGTTTCCGGCATTCCACCGTACTTCCTTTCCGGTTTGGCACCGTCTTTCATGACGACGAGATACTGCGCAAATCCGTTCGCTCCAATCAGCGTCAGTTCCTCGGCAACATCGATAAGCTGCGCGGCAAGACGGAGATGCACCTCAAAATCTTTGTCGATGATTGCTGCGGCCGCGAGATCGAGAAGCACCTGGCCAGCGAAAACGTTGGCCGAGCCTACCTGAGCAACTTGCGGGAGAATGCCTCCCGTGCACGCGAGCGCCAGACGCGGGCGCGCGCCGTCAGCTTTCAGATGCACCGGCTTTTCCAGCCACTTGACGAAGAAGTCAGCTGCCGCCTGATGGACAACGGCAAGATGCTGCTCGACATTGCCCATCTCATCGACCGCAAGTGCGTGGAGCGCTATCAGAATAAATTCACCACGACCAGCGCCGTGATGCGCGAGTGTCAGATGCAGCTTTCAGGCCCGTGGCCGCCTTATCACTTTGTGCATAAGCTCACGCGCCCTGCGCATTCACAGACGCAGGTCGCAGCCGCTGCTCCCGCCCCTGCGACGAGTTCTGTCGAAACCCCGGTGATCGCTCTCCTGGAGCCGACGCCCGCGTTCGTTTAAGATTTTAATTCGCCGCACACGCGAAAAAAGCTCCGGCACGTGCTGGAGCCTTTTCGTTGCAATGCCGGCTCAGCGGAGGACGGAAGATCCGACCCACGAGCCCCCGCATGCCCTAATCTAGAAACATGAGTGACGAAAAGGTGGACGCGGCGCAGGATGCGGTTTTCGATCTCCTTGTAGTGGGAGCGGGGCCCACCGGCCTGGCCTCCGCCATCGAAGCAAAAAAGACTGGCTTTCGTGTGGTGCTGGTCGACAAGGGCTGTGTTTGCAATTCAATCTTTCACTATCCCGCGCACATGATGTTCTTCACTACGTCGGAGCTGCTCGAAATCGGTGGGATTCCCTTCCCCAGCCCTAACGCCAAACCAACGCGGAACGAAGCGCTCGAATACTACAGGCAGGTCGCGGCTTACTATCAGCTCGACATTCGCCAGTATCACCGCGTGGAGCGTGTGACCGGCGTGGATGGCGATTTTACGGTGCAAACAACCGACCGCTTTGGGCGTCATGGCGAGTTAAAGACGCGCAAGCTCGCGCTTTCCATCGGCTACTACGATCTGCCCAACTGGATGGGCGTTCCCGGCGAAACCCTGAGCAAAGTCCACCACTACTATCACGATCCCCATCCTTACTACGGTATGAATGTTGCAGTTGTCGGCGGAAAGAACTCGGCGGCGATTGCGGCGCTCGAATTGTGGCGTCACGGTGCGCGGGTGACGATCATTCACCGCGGCGCAGGCATGCATCCCCACGTGAAATACTGGATCAAGCCGGATATCGAAAACCGCATCAAGAATGGCGAGATCAAGGCGTATTTTGCATCGCGTGTGGTTGAGGTCACGCCCGATACGATCATTGTGGAAACTCCTGCAGGCCCCGAAACTCTCCCCAACGATTTTGTATTTGCCATGACGGGATATCACCCCGACTTCAGTTTTCTGGAACGCTTGGGTGTCCGTTTTGAGGGGCCGGATCGCCTTCCCGTCTGCAATCCGGAGACACTTGAAAGCAATGTCCCCGGCATCTATCTGGCAGGCGTGATCGTGGCGGGTTCGCGGACCAACGAAATATTCATAGAGAACGGGCGATTTCATGGACGCCAGATCGCCGCGTCGCTGCTGGCAAAATTCAGTTTGCGTGACGATTCACGCCAGCCGGTTTCTGCAAGCAGTTCTATTGACTAATGCGATAGGATTTTCCCAGGGGTAGAGCATTGCGCATGCGCTGGTGGCCTCGTTCTATTCGCTGGCAGATGCTGGCCGGATTACTGGCCTTGGAGCTGCTCTCCATCGGCCTGTTTGCGCTCCTGCTGTTTCAGCAGCAAACACAGGAAACCTCGGGTCGCGCTCATCAGCGACTCGTCTACGAAGCTATGTCCCTGGCCTTGCAGTCCCGCGAAGCCCTCCAGCAGCAGCGGCCAGGGTGGGTCGGCCTTTCCGTCAACATGATGGGCGATTCTCCGACCGTGGCACAGGCCAAAGTCACGGATCCCGCCGGAAACGTGCTTTTCATCAGCAAGGCCGATGCCGACGAATCGATGCTGGAGGCAATCGAACTCAAGCAGATCCCGCTGATCAAGCGCGATGCCGCCAGTTGCCTCACGCTATCCGGCGATCGCTGGGAATGCGCTTATCCCATCTATACTGGCGACGCGTTGCGCGGTTTTGCCTGGGTTACCTTCGACAAGCATTGGATGCACGAACAAATCGACTCCATCCTTCGCAGCACCGGTATCTTCGGTGTCATTTGGGTGATTGCCTCGGCGATCCTTGTGCTGCTCATGGGCCGTTCCATCGCGCTACCGCTAGCCGTGCTGCACCGCGGCGCATCGGCGTTGATGCACTCACCAGAAGACATCAGCCATTTCCCCCTGCCGGTATTCGTTCATAACGAGATTGGCGACCTGATTGAGACATTCAACCGCATGGTTGCCTCACTTGCCGAGCAGAGGGCCGGGCTCAACGACACGCTCTCTTTGCTCGATTCGATGCTGGCGAATGCGCCCATCGGACTCGCATTTGTCGATCGCAACAACCGGTTTGTACGGGTGAATCAGATCTTTGCGGATCTCACCGGGATCGCCATCAGCCGCCATCTTGGCCGCACCCTAACGGATCTTCTGCCAGCGAGCGTGGCACGGGAAGTGGAAACCGCCGTGCAGCGCGTTTTTTTGAGCGAAGAACCGGTGCGCAACCTCGAACTCAACGGCGAAGGCGGCAAAATGCGCCGGCCCTGGACCTGGCTCATCAGTGCCTATCCAGTTCGGACCACCCCGACTCAGGTGCGCTGGGTAGGCGTAATTGCACTGGACGCCAGTGACCGCAAACGCAGTGAGGAGGCCCTGCGTCGCAGCGAAAAGCTCGCAGTGACTGGCCGCCTGGCCGCTTCCATCGCGCACGAGATCAATAATCCCCTCGAAGCCATCACCAACCTGCTCTTTCTCCTGCGCAACTTCAGCGATTTACCGGAAGCAGCTCAGCAATACGTTTCCATGGCCGAATTTGAAGTGCATCGCATCGCCGAAATCACACAGCAGACGCTGCGCTTTTACCGCCAGCCCACACAACCCGCACGTGCCACGCTGTCTGAGCTCCTTGATTCCGTCTTGAGCCTCTACCAGGGGAGAATCAATGGGCTCGACCTTCGCGTGGAGCGAGATTACGATTCGGAGTTGACTCTCTTCTGTTTTGCCGGAGAGATCCGTCAGGTGTTCGCCAATCTGGTCGGCAATGCCATCGACGCCAGCTCTGCAGGCGGCCGGTTGCTGGTGCGGGCCCGCCGTTCGCGAGACTGGAAGAATCCCGCTCAAACCGGAATCCGCTTCGCTGTTGCCGACACTGGCGCAGGCATGGAACCGGAGATTCGCGAGCACATCTTCGAGGCCTTCTTCACCACAAAGGAAGTGACAGGAACCGGCCTCGGACTTTGGGTGAGTCACGAGATCATCCTGAAGCACCACGGCCTTGTGCGCGTGCGCAGCCGCGTCCCGAATCACGCAAGCGACACTATACAAGCCGCGATCGGGACGGTCTTCGAGATCTTCATTCCCGACGACCCAAGCTTTGCCAGGGAAGCCTCTGCCACGATGGATGCTCAGGCTTCTTCCCGCGCAACGGCGTAGGCCTTCACCTGCGCAGCCGAGTACTGCAGGCCAACTCGCCGCTCTACCGCTGCAGACCCAGTTGTCTGCGTAGAATCGACGCGCCGATGCCGCTCGTCCGGTCTTTAGCTGGATGCGCCATGCAGTGGCTCACGGATTGAACCGGTCCCTCGACGTAAGAGCGCGTCACGTGCAGCCGGTCCATAATCACATACCGTGTACGCAGACCGTTGACGATTGGCGGCAGTGTCGCCGGAACCTGATTGCGGTCGACGTAGATAACCAGCGATGCTTCTCGTGGATTGTCAAGGCTTTGGCCCACGCCTACTCCGAAATAGGCTGGATTCTGCTGCATCAGGCTCTGCGTCACCTGCTCTTTGGCCGCAACCGCCTTGTTGAATACAGCGCTTGCCAGCGGCGCAGGTGAGCCGGACCTCATCGCAAACTGCGGCGCAATGCCCAGCGCGACTGCCTGCGCTGTCGTCGGAATCACTTCCGTCCGCACGCCATTTACGGTTTGCGGGATGGAGACATTCTTGCCCTCGTCGACGTAGAAGATGACTGTCGCTTCTCCGGCATGATCGCTGCTCTTGCCTGTGGCCACCCCCAGGATGCCCATTGAGGGATTAATCCACATCCGTGCCTGCGTCTGGGCCTGCTGCGCAAGTTCAAGTTGCGTTGCGGAGAGCGAACTCGCCTGTGCCGCCCCCACCGTAGCGGCGCCGTAGTTCAGACAACTGACGGGATGGTCCGCAGTGCCCACAAACGTGTAGGCTGTACCCTCCTGCTGGCCCAGTTCGGCCAACACGGTGGACGCGGGATTGACCACCCCTTCACTCACGCCGGTGTTGGTCACGCCCCCGGCAAAAAACAGGCCGACGGGTTCGGCGTTGCCCGCATCCACGATCAGCGACCCCGAGTCGCCCGCATCGCTGAACTCGCTGCCCTCAATCGCAATTTGATCGGTGTACGTCTTGGTCAGGTAGGAGACTGTTTCCGCGCAGTTCTTAAAGTAGTCCACTTTCACAGTAAGGCCCAGCGCTGCGACGCCGGCGCACGTCAAACCCGTGGTTCGCCCGCTCTTGGCCACTGTGAGATTGAGGGACGCCGGCTCACCTTTGCCGCCTGTCGACGAAATGCCGGGAGGAGCCGCAGCGAGGGTCCCGTTCCCCTGCATCGCACCCAATTCCAGAATCTCTCCGCTCGAGTTCACCGCCTCCGCATCCACTTGAGCAATCGCCGCATCGGCATTCGTCGAGCTTGCGCTCAGTGGGAGCCACGCTGTCAAGATTCCAACCGGCGTGGTCCCGGGACCGTCGCCGTTGGGAACGCAGTTGTTGTCGATGAGTCCCGGTTGGACGATCGTCTCGCCCACGCTGGCCTGGTCGCTGCGCACTAATACATGGTTGCAGCTCAGCAAGTACTGCCTTCCGCTGCTGTTCTGGATCAAAGAACCGAGGGTTCCGCCGCAACAATCCACAATCTGGTTGCCCTTGGCATCATAATCGGTGTTGTTGCCGCCAGAGCTGCCCAGCAGGATGGGCGTGGGCAATGCCTTCTGATGCTCGGCTGGATTACTCGCAATCCCTGTGGAGTTCAACAGCACTTGCGTCGCTTCCTTCGAAGTTGAATTCCCGATCGACGCCACGACATACGTGCTTCCGTTAACTGCGACGGAGGCCGGGGCTGTATACGTGACCTTGCAATAAGTGAATGCATTGCTGCTGCGCGTACAGCTGGGACGGCTTACCGATCCTTTTCCTCCACTCGATCCCGTAGCTGTGCTGGCGACCTTATAGTTGACGCCCATGGTTCCACCGGCTTCGGCGACGAAGCCCGTGATGGTGACCGTTCCTCCAGGTCCCAAGGCAGCATTTTCCGGCGTCAGTGGCTGCAGGAAGCCCGGTCTCAGGGTAAATTCAACGCTTGTCTTGATCGACGGGTTCGCAGCCGGAGCCGCAGTCACCGTTACCTGCACGCTGTCCGCTGTGAGATAGGTAGGGGGAGTGTACTGGCCACTCGAATTAATCGTGCCGGGGCCGGAGGTCACGTCGCCGCCTGAAACCGACCATTTCACGTTGGCCGGGCCACCGTCGAGCGTGGCCGAAAATTGCTCAACCGCCCTCCCAAAGGCACCTGTGGCATTGCACCCTGTGCAATTAGTGTCAATGGCCGCTGTACCTGGGGAAACATTGAAACTACCGCTCGAGGAAACGTTTATCGCCGAGCCGCCACAACTAGCCAGAACGAAAAGCGCCGAGAACGCGACGCTCGCAAAAACGCGCATGGAGCATTGGGGCGACCCGCGATCTTTGCTTCGCTCATCCACGCAGTTTGAGACGCGCCTTCGCCGTTTTGTCACTCCTTCCGTCCTCTGGCTCAATTCTCCCGGCGCCTTTCTGGTCCCCCGCTTCCCATGTGATTCCGTTCACTCGCACGCTTCCGTAAGCTCCCTTGCTTACGCAAGATGCGGATCGGCATCACGCAAGGAAGGTGATACTTGTTTAGACCCTCTCCGCGCTGTAGAAGTTGCCAAGCAGGGCAGTTCGGCACGGATTCACGCATCTCAGCTGCGCTGGGCACGAGGGTTCAAACTGCCCCTTCTCAGGTATACGCCGAGATGAATCGTCCCGCAAAGCCGCGGCCGGATTACACCAGCTTCCCCGCTTCCTGGTCCCAACTCACGATTGCGCCGCGACCGATACCTCGATCGCCCAGCAGCGCCGCCCCACGCGCACAGGAATGTGCACCTGATCTGTGGCGTATCACCGTTGTCCCCTTGCGCGCGCCATTTAGCATCGAAACTGTGCCAGCCCTCGATACTCCGGTGAAGTTTGTGCGCGGCGTTGGCCCGCGCGTGTCGGAGATGCTTGACTTCAAGGGCATCCAGACAGCCGAGGACTTGCTCTACCACCTTCCGTTTCGCTACGAAGACCGGCAAAACCCCCGCAGTCTTGACGAGTTGGTTCCCGGAGAAGTCGCCAGCGTGATCGGCGAAGTCCGCGGAGCGATATTGATGCGGACGCGGCGTGGACAGATTTATGAAATCACTCTCGGCCAGGGCCGGTTCGCGATGAAGTGCCTCTGGTTTAATGCAGCCTACCTGGACGGGAAATTCCAGGCCGGACAAACCGTTGCCGTCTACGGGAAAGTCGAGCCTTCGCGGTCCACTAGCAATCTCAAAATGATCCAGCCGCAGTTTGAGATATTGCCCGACGCGAGCGCTGACGCGGAGACTCGGCTCCTCGAAGTGGGACGCATCACGCCGGTCTATGAATCGCTGGGCGGCAGCCGTCTGGCCTCGCGCTGGCAACGCAAAGTCATCTTCAATCTCCTCGAAAGCATGCACGGAGCGGTGCCCGAATGCCTGCCACAGTCGATGCTCGGCCGCCTGGGCTTGCCCGGCCGCGAAACCGCACTGAGCGAAGTCCACTTCCCGCTCGAAGGCACGCCGTTCTCCCAGTTACAGAGCTACTCGACCCCGGCCCATCGCCGGCTTATTTTCGAAGAGCTCTTCTTTCTTGAGCTGGGCCTTGAGCTCAAGCGCCGGCGCATGAAAGAGCGTCAAGGCATCGCGTTCGTCACCAACGACAAGGTGCGCGAGGCCCTCCGAGAGGTGCTTCCGTTCCATCCCACAGCCGCGCAAAAGCGGGCGCTGGGCGAGATTGTGACCGACATGCGCGAACCCAGCCCCATGCGACGGCTCTTGCAGGGCGACGTGGGCTCGGGCAAAACCATCGTCGCGTTTCAAGCCATGCTCGTGGCCATGGAAAACGGCTATCAGGCCGCTCTCATGGCGCCCACCGAGATTCTTGCCACGCAGCATTTTCTGGCCGCGCGCAAGCTGCTTGAGCGATCGTCGCGCAAGCCGCGCATCGTGCTCCTCACCGGCTCGCTCGACGAAGACCGCAAACGCTCGAATCGCGGCCTCATCAATCGCGGCGAGGCGAATCTCATCATTGGAACGCACGCCCTGATCGAAGAGAAAGTGGAATTCGACCGGCTGGGCCTCGTCGTGGTCGATGAGCAGCATCGCTTCGGTGTCCTGCAGCGCTTCAAGCTGATGAAGAAACCCAACCAGCCCGAGCCCGACGTGCTAGTGATGACGGCCACTCCCATTCCGCGCACGCTCGCTCTCTCGCTCTATGGCGATCTCGATTTGAGCGTTCTCGACGAGCTGCCGCCGGGTCGCATGCCCATCGAAACGCGCCGCGTTCCCAGCGAGAGCGCCGAAAAGGTGTGGGACTTCGTGCGTAAGCAAGTGGCTAAAGGCCGCCAGGCCTATATCGTCTACCCTGTGATTGAAGGCGCGCGAGACGACCAGCCGGAATTGGATTTTTCTCACGACGAGCCGGAGGCTGGGAGCCAGGCGTCCAACCCGAAATCTCGTCCAAAAGGTAAAACAGCGGAGCTGTTATTTCAAAAGGCGGCGCAGGAAGCAAACCCGGGCGCCCGATCAGGCCTGCGCTCAGCGGTCGAGATGCACGAAAAACTGCGAACCGGGCCACTCGCCGGATTGCGCGTGGGCCTGCTTCATGGCCGCCTTGACGCGGACGAAAAAGAAATCATCATGCGCCGCTTCCAGCGCGGCGAAATCGACGTTCTCGTCTCCACAACCGTCATCGAAGTTGGCGTCGACGTGCCCAACGCCACGGTGATGGTGGTGGAACACGCGGAACGATTCGGGCTGGCGCAGTTGCATCAATTGCGAGGTCGCGTGGGGCGCGGCGCAGCCAAGAGTTACTGCATTCTTATGACTGGGGATCGGATATCTCCGCTCGGCGAGGAGCGACTGAACGCGATGGTACGCACCCAGGATGGGTTTGAACTGGCCGAGTTGGATCTGGCCCAGCGCGGCCCCGGCGAGTTCTTTGGCACACGCCAGGCGGGCCTTCCTGATTTTCGCGTTGCCAACCTCTTGCGCGACCGTCAATTGCTGGAACTGGCCAAGCAGGAAGCCGCGCGCTTTGCCGTCGATCCCGGCCCGGACGTGACCCAGGAGGAACGCGGTCGCATGCGCACGCAACTAAAACAGTCCTGGCAAAGGCGCTACGGGTTGGTTGAAGCGGGCTGACTCGCGCAAGAGAATCGCGGCGCTCCCAAAATGCCGGCTTACATCGGGCCGGCGTTCGGCACCGTGCTGATGATCTCCGGTGGATACGTCTGCACCTCGAGATCGATGCTGGCGATCTCAGCGCCGCAGTCGCGCTGCTGGCTGCGGGTGCATTGACAAAGCTCAGTAAAGCGTAAGTGGCCGTTGGGGCTCAACTCCAGGCCGGCGGCAATCAATACGCTGTAAATGTCGACGCACGCCTGGCGCTCGAATTCAAACAGCATGTTGACCATGCCAGTGTCGTTGGCGCCACGGCTCAGCACCCAGCCCCCGCACCCGAGAATGGCGCCCGTAAGAAACTGCACCAGACGCGACGGCTCCTCTGTGCTGACCGCCTTCATCTGCATCGCCCAGGGGATGCTGCTCGTTTGGCGGCAGCACTGGTCTGGAATCTGGTTTCTCACATTGCTTTTATCGGTGACTGGTGGAGCGGCATCAAAGCTGTCGCGGACTCGAACGCTGCGTGCCCGCCTTTGGCACAACTCGTGCGACTTCACGCACCTGCACAGCTGGCCAGGGGTAATTGGACACGCTATCCGCGCACCGTTCCAAGGCACTGCCCGCAGCGCCTCCCATAGCGAATGCCTCCGCGCACGCGAACTGCCTTTTGTTGTAGCGTGAAAGATAACGTGATCACAGGTTCCGGTATCGACGTTGTCGAGATCGGGCGCATTCAGCGCGCCATGGATCGCTACGGCCAGCGTTTCCTCGACCGCGTGTACCTCGCCATGGAGCAGGCCTATTGCCTGCGCAAGCGCCACTCCGCGGAGAGCTTTGCCGCCCGCTTTGCGGCCAAAGAAGCCGCCGCCAAAGCACTCGGCACCGGCATCAGCTTTGGGGTCAGCTGGCTTGAAATCGAAGTGATTAGGGAGCCCAGCGGCAGGCCAAGTCTGCATTTCCATGGCCGCGCCGCGGAAATTGCGGCTCGCCAGGGTGTAGTTCGCTCCAATCTCTCCCTCACTCACACGGCCGAACTCGCGGTGGCCAGCGTGGTACTGGAAGACGCGCGCTAGTTTCGCCAATTCTGCTATCCTCTAGGCGTTGACTGGCTGTTTTCCGAACGAGGAGTAAAGTGCCAAGCCACAAAGAGATCCAGTGGTCACAACTGAAGGTCGGGCTGCTGGTGCTGGCCGCCATGGCCGTGCTCATCGGGTTGATTTTTCTCATGAACAGCACGTCCGGCGGCCTGTTCGGGCAAAAGCTTTATGTCCGCGCCTATTTCCCGAATGCCGCCGGCATCAAGGATGGTGCCGTCGTGTCGCTTGACGGTGTGACTGTCGGCAATGTGGCCAAGACCCGCGTGGTCCCCGAACGAGACCCTTATCCCGTCGAAGTCACCATGCAGGTGGGAGAAAAATATTGGTCGGACATTCACACGGATTCGACTGCCCGCATTGCCCCCGCGGGCGTTTTAGGCGACAGCTTTGTCGATATCGACTCGCGGCAGGCCAAGGGCCCACCGCCTCTCAACAACTCCGAGCTCAAAGTGTCCAGCTCGCCCACCATTGAGGACGTTGTCAGCAGCAGCAAGATCTCCATCGATGAGATCGATCAGCTGATCGCGAAACTTGGGACGCTGATTGACGCGATTAATTCAGGCCGCGGCACACTCGGCGAGGTGATCAACGATCCAGCGATGAAAAAGAACATCGTATCCATTGCGGCGAACTTGCAAACCGTGACGGATGCCATTGCCAATGGCAAGGGGTCGCTCGGAAAATTCATCAACGACGATACGCTTTATACCAAACTCACTTCGACCGTGAATCAGTTGAATTCCATCGTTTCCGACATGAACGCGGGTAAGGGCACCGCCGGCAAACTGCTCAAAGACGAAACCGTCTACAACAATTTCAACTCCGCCGTGAAGAATCTGAATGACGTGCTGGCCTCGATTAATTCGGGCAAGGGCGCGATGGGCCAACTCATCAAGGATCCAGACGAGGCGAAGAGACTCAGCGATGCAATCACGAACCTCGATGGCATTTTGAAGGGCGTGAACGCCGGTGAAGGCTCGGTTGGCCAGTTTGTGAAGAACAAGTCGCTTTACGACCACGCGGATCAAACCATGGATCAGGCGCAGCAACTCATCAAGGGCATGCGCGAGAACCCAAAGAAGTACCTGGTCATTCAGCTCAAACTGTTTTAGAAACATCTCGCTCATCGACTTAGCCTGGACAATGAACGAACTTCCGACCTCTGGGTTGCATATGAACACAGATTGGGGGCTTTGTGCGCAGGAATCAAGCGATCGCCTTCACCGCGGCTCTCTTTGCCGCCGCCCTTCCGTTTCTGCTTCATTTTCCGCAGTCCGCCCAGGCTGCCACGGAACAAGCACCTTCTTATACGGCCAGCGGTGACCTTTTTCCCGTCGGGAATTATCGCGAGTGGATTTATCTGACATCGGGCATCGACATGAGCTATAACCCCAATCCGGCGGGCATGACGACGTTTGATAACGTGTTTGCCAACCCTGATGCCTATCGAAGTTTTCTAGCGACTGGGATGTGGCCTGACAAGACAGTCCTCGTGCTGGAGGTTCGCGAGGCAAAGAGCAAGGGTTCAATCAACCAACGCGGACATTTTCAAGGCACGCAGGTAATGGGCTTTGAAGTCCATGTGAAGGATGAGGCGCGATTTCCGGGCAAGTGGGCGTTTTTCGATTTCGACTCGCCTGACAGGAACGGCACGCTGATTCCACAAGGAGCGCCTTGCTACAGTTGTCACGCGGCGCATGCGGCTGTCGACACGACGTTCGTGCAGTTTTACCCGACTCTGCTGCCGATTGCGGAGTTGAAGAAGACTTTCAGCGCAGCGTATTTGAAGGACGAGGCAACGGCGGCACTGGCCAAGTGAACTAACTTGAAATCGGGGTGCGAAGTACTTTCCAGAACGCAAAAAACGCCTCAATGCGCACTACCTGGAACAAATCATTGGCCACAAGATAGAAGACGACCGAAGCGGCCGATACAATCTGCAACGAGCCGCTACCCAATTCGTCGCTGAACGGCAGCGGCGCGGCAGAGAACACCATGGCCAGCACCATCAGCGCTAGCTTCACGATGCCCAGCACCAGGTTAATCTCGGCGAGCTTGCTGGTGAATGGCTTTCCCAGCCTCAGGCTTTCAAGCAGCGCAGATGCGGCGGAACGTCTTTCGAGCTGCACCAGCAGGGGAGCAATCGAAAACGGCCAACTGGTGAGAGCGAATGCCGTGAAGAACCCGAGCGAAAGAAAGATCGCCCAAATAAAGTAGCCCACCAGGTCTGGCTCGCCGGTCACTTCGATATGCGTAGCGGCAACCCATTGCATCGAGCGCAACCATCCCCAAACTACAAGAGCGAACAGGCCGAGCCACCCACATTGCAGCGCCATCATGGTAAAGGGCCGAAACCGCATGTGGGCTTTCATGCGTCGCAGCAACAGCACGCGGCCGATGCCTGACGCCACGATCCAGGCCGCCGCGGCGGCCGGAAGCAGCCAGCGCAACACGGCAAGCACATGCGGCTCATAAAACGCAATCCCATGTGAGATCTGAATCGCCGCCACCCAGGGATTTTGCGTGTCGAGAGAATCGAGACCCGAGGATTCGAGTGAATAGGCAGAGAGGATTTGCTGCGCCTGTTGCCGGCAGATGAGAAGGAATGGAATGCCGAAAAGCCATCGCCAGCCGATCTCAATCGCGATGAGAGACGGGCGACGGAGAACCTCGCCCATGTGCTCCACGAGCAATTGCGTTCCGCGTACCGGCCGCGCCGTGTCAGGCTCCGCCATAGCGCCCGACCTCACTTGGCAATCTCATTTAACAACCAGGTTGACCGCCCTGCCCGGCACTACAATCACCTTGGCAATGGTTTTGTCTGCCGTACGGGCGCGCACCTTTTCGTCGGCCAGCGCCGCGGCTTCCATCGTCTTCGCGTCTGAACCTGCCGCCACTCGCACCACCACCGCCAGCTTGCCATTGATCTGCACGGGAATCTCGATCTCGTCTTCCCTCGCCAAATCGGGATCGCTTTTCGGCCATGGCGCGCGCAGAATGCTTCCCTTTCCCCCGAGCTGCTCCCATAACTCCGCCGAGAGAAATGGCGCAAACGGGGCAAGCAGCAGAACCAGCGTCTGCAAGAGTTCGCGCACCACCGGCGCAGGAATCTCTTCCGCCGCCAACTGCGCATCGGCGTCCTGCAGCTCATTCACCAGCTCCATGATCGCTGCCACGCACGTGTTGAAGTGCCAACGACCTTCAAAGTCCTGCGTGATTTTAGCAATCGTCTGATGCATTTTGCGGATCAACTTCTGCTGCGTGGCGCTGACTTCTGGTGTTGTGGGCGCTCCACCCTTTCCGCTATTAGCAAAGGTTGCATGCTTCGATGCCAATCGCCACACGCGCCCCAGAAACCGGCTCACGCCGGCAACGCCGTCTTCCTGCCAATCCAGGTCGCGATCAGGCGGAGCTGCAAACAGCGCATACATGCGCGTAGCATCTGCGCCGTAGCGAGCTACCATGTCGTCCGGTGAAACTACGTTGCCCTTCGACTTCGACATCTTCGCGCCGTCTTTGATCACCATGCCTTGCGTGAACAGCCGCCGCGCCGGCTCATCGTTCTTCACCATTCCCAGGTCGCGCATCACCTTGGTCCAGAAGCGCGAATAGATGAGGTGCAGAATCGCATGTTCCACGCCGCCGATGTATTGGTCGATGGGAAACCAGTACTGTGCAATAGCTGGGTCGAACGGCTTTTTTGCATCGCGCGCGTCCGTATAGCGATAGAAATACCAGCTCGAATCGACGAAGGTATCCATCGTGTCGGTCTCGCGCCGCGCCGGTCCGCCGCACTTCGGACAAGTAGTATTCACAAACGACGGCACGCGCCCCAGCGGCGAGCCGCCCTGCTGCGTAATGTCGATCTTCTCCGGCAGAATCACTGGCAACTGGTTGTCGGGCACGGGAACCAATCCATCCTGTTTGCAATGAATCATGGGAATCGGCGTGCCCCAGTAGCGCTGCCGACTCACGCCCCAATCCTTCAGCCGGAAGATAACCTTCCCTTCGCCAAAGGCGCTGCGCGCGGCAACTTTTTGGAGTTGATTCTGAGCGTCCACGCAAGTCAATCCGTCGTACTCGCCGGAATTTATCAGCACACCATCTTCAGAGATAAACGGAAGGTACTTCGCACTGTCGTCGTCTTGTAGCGGCTTGATTACTTGTCTGATCTCGATGCCATACTTCGTCGCGAACTCGAAGTCGCGTTCGTCGTGTGCTGGAACGCTCATGATAGCGCCAGTGCCGTAGTCCATCAGGATGTAATTCGCAACCCAGATGGGAACGCGCTCGCCGCTGTAGGGATTGATGGCAAACCGGCCTGTCGCCAAGCCGCGCTTTTCAATCGCGCCCAAATCGCCCGCTTCTTTGGCCTTCCTCTGTTCGTCGAGCAATTCCGCAACCTGCGCCTTCAGCTTGGCATCTGCCGCAGAGAACGTCGCTACCAGCGGATGCTCTGGCGCCAACTGCACGCTGGTCGCGCCAAAGATCGTGTCCACGCGCGTGGTAAACACGCGAATCTTCTCCACGCCGCCTTCGAGGCCGAAGTCCACCTCAGTCCCTTCGCTGCGCCCGATCCAGTTGCGCTGCATGGTGCGTACTTTTTCCGGCCAGCCGTCCAACTTGTCGAGACCGTCGAGCAGCTCCTGCGCGTAAGCGGTAATGCGGAAGAACCACTGTTCCAGATCGCGCTGCTCCACCTTGGTGTCTTCGTGCCGCCAACAGCAGCCGTCGATCACCTGCTCGTTGGCCAGCACTGTAGCGCATTCAGGACACCAGTTCACCTTGCTCTTCCTGCGGTAGACGAGACCCTTCTCGTACATGCGCAGGAAGAACCACTGGTTCCAGCGGTAATACTCTGGCAGACACGTGGTTACTTCAGTGGCCCAGTCATAGCTCAAGCCGAGACGCAGCATCTGCCGCTTCATGGCTGCGATGTTGCCCAGCGTCCACTCGCGCGGCGGAGTGTTGTTCTTGAGCGCAGCGTTCTCGGCGGGAAGACCGAATGCGTCCCAACCCATCGGATGAAGCACGTTGTAGCCGCGCATCCACATCTGCCGCGCGAGCGCATCGCCGATCGCGTAGTTGCGCACGTGACCCATGTGCAATTGGCCGCTCGGATAAGGCAGCATTTCCAACACGTAGTATTTGGGTTTGTTGCTCGTCGCCGGTTCCGCGGCGTAGAGCTTCGGGTCTGCGGCCCAACGCTCTTGCCACTTCTGCTCGATGGTTGCGGGATCGTAACGCAGGTCTTTGTCTTCCGCCATAACCTTCCAGTGTAAACGGAAGGCGCAGCTCATCTGGTTTGCTTCTTCACCAGGCTCTTGAGCGCGCGCACGTTGCGCTCCTCGTCGCCTTCCTCGTCGACCGGCGTTTCGGCGATGAACGCGCAGTGATGGAAGCGCGCATCGTTGAGCAAGCGCCGAAAGGGCTCAAGGCCCATCGTTCCCTGTCCGATGTGTTCGTGGCGATCGAGCTTCGATCCACGCGCAGCTTTGGCGTCGTTGCAGTGCCACACGCGAACAGCTTCCCACGTCACAGTCGTTGCAGCCAGCTTGATCGTCTCTTCGTAGCCCTGTTCGCTCACCAGATCGTAGCCAGAAACCCATGTGTGACATGTGTCGAGACAAACTGCGACTGGAGCGTGATGCTTGAGTCGAGCTACCAATTCCGCTACTTGCTCGAAGCTTCCGCCTAACGAGAACTCCGCTCCTGCTGTGTTCTCGATCAGGATGTGGAAGCCAGTTGCAGCCCAAGCAAGACCGTCAATGGCACGGGCGATCGACTCTGCCGCGAGTTTGAGGCCTTCGTCGCGTGTGAGGCCTTTCCACGAGCCTGGATGAAGAACGAGATATTCTGCGCCGAGTTGCAACGCGCGCTCGATCTCACCACGAAACGCTGCAACGCTCTTCTCGCGCACCTCGCTCGACTGACTGCAGACGTTGACCAAGTAACTTGTGTGGATGACAAGCGGCGAAACGTCGTGTTTGACGCGCAGTTCGCGCATGCGTTCGGACTGTTTGGGATCGACTTTCGGCGCGTGCCACATGCGCGGACTCGACGAAAAAATTTGGAACGTGTTGGCGCCGATTTCGCGGCCGCGCTCGACGGCATTCGACGCGCCTCCAGCCGTTCCAAGATGCACGCCGATTCGCTTGGGCATGAGGAAAGTCTACAAGGCTACGCTGCGCAGCCCACAGAAACGCAGAAACTGCGAGACTGTGGGATTTCTTTGCGTAAGTTGCTGATTGTATTGATAAATCTCGGCTTCACAGTCTCACAGCCCGGTTTTGCGCGGTGGCTGCCGCTCCAGGTTTCGCGCGTCAGGGGTAAGAATGCCCCGGCGGGTAGGCCAGCTTCCTGTTCCGGCCTCAAGTCGGCACCGGGGGTGGGGGGGGGCGTAATTGAGTAGTAAACAGCCGGCAGGCGTCATAAAGCATGGTCCGCGGACGGATTGTCTGGCCTGATTGGCTGCTCATAGAACCATTGTGCGCCAGATCCGCTTAATTCTATGCAAATGGGCGGGCAGAATTTGCGGATTGTTTTGAGGGACTTGCGCGGAAAGCGAGGCCTGGAGGGCTTGTGGAAAAACAGGGTGCGCGACCGGGCAGGTGCGGGTCCTTGCGGCATACGATTTCTCTTTCCAAAGCGGACTGTGTTAAAGACAATTAAGACGACTGGCTTCCCGTCTCAGCAATTTCGACCAGCGGAAAGGAAACGCCCTTGTCCAACTCTGACGTTCAGGTATGGAAAAGCCACAGCTTCTCGATCACGGCCCTTGCGGGCGACGAGCCCGGCACGGTGATCTTCCGTATCGAGGGCCCCTTCACCGCGCGCGACATGTACAGCTCGATCACACCCAACGAATTTCGCCACATCTTTGAGACTCTGCCCGCCAACAAGCAGCCCTCCGCGCAGGTTTTCGATTTCTCCGGCGTCCCGTATATGGACTCCACAGGGCTTGGCGTGCTGGTGGGTCTCTATGTGAGTGCGCGTAACAAAGAGATACCGATGTCGATTACCGGCTGCACGCCGAAGGTCCTCGCTCTATTGAAACTGACCAAAACCGACACGGTGCTGCCGCTTGAGCACTGATGGGTGCAGTCCTGCGCGGCGGCAAGGGGTGCATCTAGCAAGGGCAGATTGCCGCGCGTACCTTTACCCCTTAACGCGGCTTAGATCGCAATCCGGGTTTCGATCGCGTCGTAGTCTGCTTGGACGCCTTTGGACGACGAATCGAGCAGGCCAGCCTTGGCCAGTGCTTGAACATCGGCGTGAACATTGCTGTAATCGCGGCCGAGGGCTTTGGCGAGAGCGCGGATGCTGGTGACATGATTTCGGCGGACGTAGCTTAGCAACTCCATGCGCTTGCCTGTAAGGACGCGGGCCAATGTGTCCCAGTTTTCGAATGCCAGGTGGCGCTCATGAAAGGTCTTTCCTCGCTCGGCGCGATGCCAGGCGTCGATGGCCCGGCGAGAAACATCTTCCTTCAAGTCACCGCCCACAGTGAGTCCCACATTGCTCATTGGTCACCTCTCAGACGTTCCACATCCGACCAGAAATCCGCCAGCAACTGTTCGATGCTGGTAAAAGAATAGGGCTTCTCGGTCCCCTGATAATGCCGGTGATCTCCCTTGCCCCGCTCATTGTCGTACCCAACCTCACGCACGCCCGGACGTCCGTAAAACAGCGAGTATTTGAGGCCGTGCGTGGAAGGCGGAACTGGCGAAGGGACCCGCCAATAGACAATCTCCAATATGGCGCCGTCTTCAAAATGGACGCGCTGTTCGAAGAGCAGTTCGGCCTTCATTCCGCGCTCATGATGGCATTATAGGCCATATGGCTTGATTTGTCATATCGCCGCTCGTCCACTCTAACGACAAAGGACTTCGTCGGGACGGGGCACCTGTGATTTTTCGTGGTGGGTTGGAGCAGGACCGTCGAGATTTGCGCTGCATCTGCAAAGGCCGATTGCCGCGCTACGCGGCTTCGATGTTGAGACGTTTGCCCATGGTGCGAAGGGCCGCATCGATGCGGTCGATTTTGGTGGCGTGGCGAAGGTTGGTGAGGCGATTCACTTCCTGCTTGGTTGTGCCGAGACGGCGCGCCAGGTCGATGGGGCGGACCTTTTGACGCAGCATTTCGTTCAACAAAAGCACTTTGGCCGCGACGCCGGGCGATAGCTCGACTAATGCCTGGCCGCGCTTAGGTTTGGATGGCATGGGAACCGGGCGCATGTCTTCGAAATAGAATTCCATCGAGAGTTCGAGGGCTTCTTTGGCCATGGCCAGAGCCTCGGCTCGGTCCACTCCCTGGGTGATGGCAGGGGGGACATCGGGAAAGGTGGCAAGGATGAATTTGCCATCCTTGCGGAGATTTACCGGATAGCCACGCATTGCTTTACTCCTTGCCCTTGAGGCCAAGCTGTTTCTTGATGGTTTCGACCAAGCCTTTGCCAAGATATTTGTGGTGCATCGGGAGGACTGAGATTCGGCCTTGATAACGGAGCCTCAGGTGGGAACCTTCCTGGCTTCCGAAGGTGACGCCCTGTTTTGCCAGTCAACGCTTGAATTCCGTACTCTTCATCATGCGACTTTCAGGATGCTTTACATCGTATACACTTTTGTTTACCACCGCAAGTGTATATCAAATTGCGATTGAGTTCGTGGTCTCCAAACCAAGACGACGATAGCCCTGCCAAACGCGCCAATGGCCAGTCGTTGAATCTGTGAAAACGGAACAGCGCCAAAACTTCGAATCGCAATCCAGGCCTTGATGGGCGATGTTCCACCCTGACGTTGAACAACGTCGTTAAGATGGGGCGGCCACTTTCGTGCTGGGTTGAGAAGAGGTAAGTTGAGGTTCGTGCTTTCCCACCCATTCGGCGAAGGAACCGCCGAATGGATGGGCACGGGAGGTTTGCGGTGCGGTGATAGTGGTTGGTTGGGGCTCGTGCTTTCCCACCCATTCGTTCGCCACGGCGACCGAATGGATGGGGCACGGGATCTTTTTGGCGGGTTGAGGAAGCGAGCTTCAGGCTCGTGTCTACAAGCCCGGTTTATCCGGATAGGCGGGCAGATCCGGCGGCCTTGCGGGCAGCGTTTTGGGGTGGGCTTCGATCTGCTTCATGACTTCCTGAATGGCGCGATCGAGTTGCGCATCCTTGCCGTTTACCACGTTGTCGGGGCGGTCGTCGACTTCGATATCGGGAGCTACGCCGTGGTTTTCGACCACCCACTGGCTGTCGAGCCCGTAGAGCGAAAACTCGGGACGCGAGACGGAACCGCCGTCGATCAACGGCATCATGCCGCGGATGCCGCGCACGCCGCCCCAGGTGCGCTCGCCGATGAGCGGCCCAAGCTTGTAGACTTTGAAAAAGTAGCTGAAGATGTCGCCGTCCGACGCCGCGTATTGATTGGTGATGGCGGCCATATAACCGTTGAAGACCGCCTCAGGGAACGTGCTGCCGCTGCTCGTATCCCAGTTACGCGCGGAGTTCATGCCGGCAAGCACGCGGCGCAGGCGCTCGAAGATGAGATCGGCGACGAACCCGCCTCCGTTGTAGCGAACATCGATGACCAGGCCCTCTTTGCGAATCTGCGGGAAGTATTGCTTGACGAACTCGTTGAGGCCGTCGTCTTCCATGTCGGGAACATAGATGTAGCCCACGCGGCCGTTGGTCGCGGCATCCACCTTTTTGCGGTTGGTCTCGATCATGTCGTTCATGCGCAATTGGGCTTCGTCGGCGATGGGCTTGACGGGGATGGTGCGCGCACCGTCGAGCGAGGGCGTGGAGTTGACGGTGATGGCGGTGGTTTGGCCGGCGGTGTTGACCAGCAGCTCGTCGGGAGATTGCGGCGCCTTGAGCGGATGGCCGTTGATGGCCAGCAGGTAGTCGCCTGTCTTCACGTTCAAGCCGGGTTCGGTGAGAGGCGAACGGGCTTGAGGATCCCAGTTTTCGCCGGGATAGATCTTCTTGAAGCGGTAAGTACCGGAGGCCGCGTCAAGCTCATAGTCTGCGCCGAGCAGTCCCTCGGCCACGGGGTGCATGCCGGCGTCGGCGGGACCATTGACGTAGGTGTGCGAGTTGGAAAGCTCGCCGACCATCTCGCCCATGATGTAGGTGAGATCGTAACGGCTGGCGACGTAGGGGAGCAGAGCCTCGTACTTGTTGTGCACTGCTTCCCAGTCCACGCCATTCATGCTGGGCTCAAAAAAGTAATCCCGCTCCTGACGCCAGACTTCGTTGAAGATTTGCCGCCATTCGGCGGGAGGGTCGACATCGAGGCGCAGGCCGGAGAGATTCAGCGCGCCTTCGCCGATTTTCGAGCCCAAATCGGGTTTGGCGTCGATGATGCCGTAGGTGCCCGTTCCGCCGCCTGCCTTGGCTTCGTAGAGAAGTTTTGTGCCGTCGTGCGAGATCCACCAGCGGTCGATGCCCTGCATCACGATCTTGTCCTTACGGTCGGTGAGGTCGAAGGCGTGCAACACAGACTCTTCGCCGGGCAGCGGCCCGGAGAGCCCTTGTACGGGCTGCGTGGAGTAATAGACGTATCCCTTGGCCGCGTCGAGCGCGCTGACGCTGGCCGGTGGAATGGACAGCGCGACAATGCGATTTTGAATGCCATCGAGATCGATGCGGAAGTTCTTGAGTGCATCGTCGGCGGTGGTGGTGCTCGCGTCTTCTTTCTTTTTGTTATCGGGGTTGGCCTTGGCGGAGGGAGCGGCGGCTTTGGTCTGATCGGTGGTTGCGGGCGCGGGCAGCGGCGGCTCGCGCTTGATTTCGGTTTCATCGCTCAATGCGGGCAGCGGAGATGGGAGATCGGCGCGCAGCGTGAGCAGGTAGACGCGCGTGGTTTTGGGATTGGCGAATTCGAAGTCGAAGTTGCCGAGGACCTCGTTGTAATCGCGGTCGGACAGGAAGTAGAGGTATTTGCCCTCCGGATCCCAGATGGGCAACTGGCTGTTGACCAGATCGCCGGTGACCGCGGTGGTTTGTTTCGTCTCCAGCGAATAGAGATACACGGCGCTGAAGTTGCTGATGTTTTGCTTATCGTAGGCGATCCATTTGCTGTCGGGCGACCAGGAATAGTCGGTGATCTCAGCAAAACGTCCCGTATCGACCTGGACCGGCTTCTTGTCGGCGATGTCGATGTACCACAAGTGGAGATCTTTATCGGCCCAGGCCAGCTTCTTGCTGTCGGGCGACCAGACCGGCGGAAACAGGAATCCCTTGAGGCCGGAGGTGATCTGCTGCTCCCGATCGTGGCCGCGTTCCTTGGCGGCAGCGGCTTCCTTCTCTTTGTCCTTGGGGTCGGTGGAGGGCTCTTTGCCCAAGTCGATGTTGCCCATACCGTCCTGCGGCGTGATGTAGATTTCATCTTCGCCGGAGCGGTCGGAGACGTAGGCGATCCAGCGGCCGTCGGGCGACCAGACGACTTCCTTCTCGCGGCTGCCCTCCTCGCTGGTCAAATTGCGCGTCGCGCCTTCTTTGGCGGGCACGGTAAAGATTTTGCCGCGCGCCGTGATCACTGCGCGCTTGCCGTCGGGGGCAATGTCGAGATCGGTGATGAGGTTGGCCACGCTGGTCCAGTGCTTCATGGCGAGTTCGCGCTCGCCGGGCAGCGAGATGGCGAGCTTCATCGGCTGGCGGGTGGCAAGATCCAAGGTGTAAAGGTAGCCGGCGTTTTCGAAGACGATGGACCGATCGCCCAGGCTGGGCCACATCACGTCGAAGTCGGCGAAGTGGGTGATTTGCTCGATTTGTTTGGTGGCAAGATTGTACGAGTAAATATTCAGCCGATGCTCGGCTCCGCGATCGGAGGTAAAGTACACCGTGTCGCCATGCCACATGGGGAAGGTATCGGTGTAGTCGGTGTGAGGAATCGTCTGTTCGAGGACGTTGTTCTTCAGGTCGTAGATATAGATGTCCTGCGCCATGCCGCCGGTGTAGCGTTTCCAGGTACGGAAGTTGCGGAAGATGCGGTTGTAGGCGATCTTTGTCCCGTCGGCATTGAACGAGGCCAGGCCACTCTGGTCGAGAGCCAGCGCCTCGGGCTGGCCACCGTCGATGGACACGGTGAAGAGGCGCTTGGTCCACACGTTGGGCGAGTCGCGACGCGAGAGAAACACAACGCGCTTGCTGTCGGGAGTCCACGTGACCACCTCATTGTGGGTACCCATGCGGTCATTGAGCGGCGCTGCACCTCCCTGGTAGAAGGTGAGTTGCCGGGGCTGGCCGCCTTCGGCAGGCATCACGTAGACGTTGAAGTTGCCGTCGTACTGGCCGGTAAATGCGATCCACTTGCCGTCTGGCGAGAACTTGGGAAACAGCTCGCGGCCGGCATCGGCTGTGATGCGATGGGCAGCTCCACCGGTGGCCGGAACCAGCCAGAGGTCGCCTCCGTAGACGAAAACAACGTTGCCGCCGTGCACGTCTGGGAAGCGCATCAGACGCCCTTCCGGTGTGTCCTGAGCTGACAAAGACGCGCACATTAGCAGCGCCGCAAAAAAGAAAAACCCTCTCGCCCATCTCATAAGTGTTGCCTCTCCAATGACTGCTTGAGTCTCTTCACGCAAGATTGCCGGTACTGCGGAATTATAACTACCCGGAAGCGGCTTTAGGGCAGCAAAGTGTTGAACCAGCCGGGAATAGGTTCAAATAGCTTGATTCCGTTTCCGCCTTCCAGCTTGGCGATAAGGCGATAGCCACGGTCGAGATCGGCATGATCGTAGACCCATACATTTGAAAGTACCTTTAATGCTTGTTTCAGATTGTTCACGGTGCGGGGAAACCTTTGGAGCAATTTGTCCGCGGGGACGTCGTGACCGCCTCTTGAGGCACGCATGGCGACTCGCTGTTCGGAGACGCCGGCATCCGGTATTCCAATAAAAATGAGAAGGACGGTATACCCGCTCCTCTCGGTTTCGATCAGAAATTCGAGCTTCTCGCCCACGGGGTCGGAAAATACCGTTTCAAAGATGAAACTTTCACGTTGTTCGACAAGTTGAAGGCGAAGCGTGTCGGCCATCTTCGCCGCGGCATAGGCCTGTATGCCAAGTGAGAGTGCGATTACGTCGGCGTTGACGAAGTAGAGTCCGGTCTTTGTGAGATTGGCATGGAAGAATGTGCTTTTCCCTGCCCCGTTTGGCCCGGCCAGTGCGACGACGATTGGCCTCCGATCCAGGAGAGACTGACTGGTCACGGCTGGCGTACCTTGCGGCTGATCGTTCTCTTCGAATTGAAGCTCGCTGAGACTGATTCTGCTGAACGGCTGCCGAGAGCTGTGATGAACTTGCCCTTCGCCATTCCTCTGGTTGGTACGAATACGCGGTTTTCAAAACGCCCTACCGTTTCTGTACCGTCTTCATCGATGCGAACCAGCAATCCGGGCTGGCCGGCGTACTGCTTGTAATGCGGATACGGCTGGCTGGCCAAAACTGCGGCTACTCTTTCGCGTCCCGCCGGGGTATCGACATCGGCCAGCGCCTCGGACAAAGGCTGTGCCCCACCGCTGCGGCGTATAGCAAGTACCTGCCGGCCCTCCAGCAAGGAGTCCACAGAGCGGCCCAGTTTGGCCCAGAATTCGATCTGCCGGGCGATGGAGCGTTCCTGCGCTGCGCCGGTAATTCTGGCGTCGAGGATGAGGGCGTCGGAGAGTTTGACGGGCTGGCTCATGGGAGTATGGTAGCAAAATGCTACCTATTTCCGAATGATTACTTTGGTTGGCGAACCAAGTTCCTCAGCACACGCACCCTCGGAGTCGCTTGTGAACGCGTTTCAACCAGCCGCGGTTTGTGTCCTTGAATTGATCGACCCGCGCTGGAACTTGCTCAGGCGCACGCGCTTGTGACGTTTCTTCTCCGAATGGCCGAGTAGCAGGTCGGCAGAGATGCCGAGCTCGTCTCGAACTCGACGGATCATCGCCAATGTCAGCGGACGCCGCCGCGTCATTATTTCCGAAACTCGTGCGCGGCTTCCGATCAGCGGCTCCAGGTTCTTTCTCGTGAGCCCTTGCTGCTCCATTCGAAACTGAATTGCGGCAATCGGGTCTGGCGCATCGATGGCGTGATGCTTGGCTTCGTATGCGTCAACCAAAGTGGCAAGGATATCCAGTTCCTCCCCTTCCGCTGTGTCGGGCTTGGCTCCAATCAATTCTGCGATCCGGTCCACTGCAGAATCGTGATCGGCTTCAGTTCGAATTGGATGAATCCGCATAGCGCTCCTTTTCATAGGCGACGTTCTTGGCGTCAATTCTGTCGTACTCTTTGTGCGTGCCTAGCCAGATAATCAGCAATATTTGATAGTGGTAGTTGATGGCCACTACCAGGCGATAGTCATTGCCTTTGATGTTAAAAACGACTCTCTCCCCAGAAACGATGCTGGCCGACCGAAACTGCGCCTTCAGTTCTGGAGGATCTTTCCAGGCACGCCTTTTCGACTTCGGCATACCAAGCATCCAAATGCTTCTTTACCCCAGTTCTGAACTGGCTATTCACGCGGTTTTTCACGAATCCGTTGAGGGTCGATCTGGCAATGATTCGCACCTGTCAGAGAATACCATGCTCCCATTTTGGGAGCAAGAGGTGACCATTCGAGTGCCGACTGTTCCGATTGAAGGAACCATGCCAATGGCATACTATTTTCTTGTGCAAACGGTGGTCGAAACACCGACGTATCTGCGCGCCGCGAACGCCGTCTACGAGGGGACGCGATGAGCAAATTATTCGAAGAGATAGCCCAGGGAACGGCAGAAGCCCGCGCGTATATGGAGGGGAAACGCAAGGGATACAAGGTGACGCTGCCGGAGACTGTCGATGTGCGGGGCATCCGCAAGCGCCTGCGGCTCAGCCAGGAGCGCTTCGCCCATCGTTTTGGTTTGTCAGTGGATGCGGTTCGGCCTTGGGAGTCGGGCCGCCGCCGGCCGGAGGCGGCCGCGCGGGCGCTTCTTACGCTCATTGCCGCCGACCCGCAGTTCGTGATGCGCACGCTGGCTAAGAGTGCGTGAA
>CAVSYW010000007.1:0-43737 GCA_963732305.1 uncultured Acidobacteriaceae bacterium | reverse complement strand
GTCGATGGCCTCTGCGCCCATGGCGACGCCTTCCTTCAGGTCGCCGGCGAGCCCCGCGGCGACCAGCACGGCGGCGGCGTTGAGCAGCACGATGTCGCGGCGCGCTCCTGTGATGCCGGTCAGCACGTCGTAGAGCAGCGCCTTGTTCGTTTCGATATCGCCGCCGGTGAATTGGTCGAGGGTGGTGCGCGCCAGCCCCGCCATCTCCGGCGTGATGCGCGCGGCTTTCAGCTCCGGCTTGCCTTCCGCATTCTCTTCGACGCGGGCGACGACGGACTCGCCGGTGGTGGTGAGTTCGTCGATGCCATCGGTGCCGTGGACGACGAAGGCGCGGTTCGCGCCGAGCATGAGCAGCGTGCGGCCGACGAGCAGAACCCGGCTGGGTGCGAGCACGCCGATGACCTGGTTGCGCGCGTGGGCCGGGTTGGTGAGCGGGCCGACCAGGTTGAAGATGGTGCGAAAGCCGAACGCGCGGCGCAGCGGTCCGAGAGCCTTCATGGCAGGGTGATAGAGCGGCGCGTAGAGGAAGACGAATCCGGTTTCGCGCAGGCATTCGACGGCCAGTTCCGGCGTGAGTTCGATGGGCACGCCGAGGGCCTCGAACACATCGGCCGCGCCGCAGCGCGAGGTGACGGCGCGGTTGCCGTGCTTGGCCACCTTGGCGCCGGCGGCCGCGGCGACCAGCGCCGCGCCGCAGGAGATGTTGAAGGTCTGCGGGCCGCCGCCGCCGGTGCCGACGCAGTCGACCAGCTCCGCTCGTTTCCTCTTCGGAGAAGGGCATGGGCACGGCGTGCTGGCGCATCACGTCGACAAAGCCGGCCAGCTCCGGCGCCTGCTCGCCGCGCGTGGCCAGCACGGCCAGCATCGCGGCGGTTTCCACGTCGGGCACGTTGCCGGCGAGGATCTCCTCGAGCACGCTGGCTGCCTGCTCGCGCGTGAGGGCGGCGCCATCTTCGGCCAGTGGGCGAAGCAGTTCCTTCACCAACGACATGAAAAAAGTATGGCAGAGCCGGGGCTTGGGAAGCGAGAGACGGTAGAGAGAAGATGGAAGTCGATCGTTTGTGCTATCCCGCCCAAAACGCAAAGTGCGCGTTTAGGACGGGGCCTCGCAGAAATGCGACGGCTGACAGGAATCACTCTTTGGTGGTAGACAGACGGGTTTATTCTGTGATGATAATCACAAGAGAGGTCTCTCGTGCCTGCCGATTATCGCCTTTCCTGTAACTGTGCGGGCTCAATTGGCCAATAGAGGTAAAGGCCGCTTCTCAGATGCAGATCCTGAAATCCCATTCTCGATGGCCCGAGTGCCGGCATCGCTCCGCGCTGAAGAGACGTGGGGCGGGAACTGAGAGAAAGTGAAACGCGATGTTCTATACAAAAATGTTCCAAGCGCCAACGGACCCTGCGAGTGGCTCTGGGCATGCGATGATTGCGCTCGGATTCTGTTGGTTTCACCTTTCGTTGCAGTCCATCTCGTTTGCCGTTGCCGGAACGTCTGATGGCGCTGACGGGATTTGTCGGCTACTGCCCGTTCTGCTCAATCGCAAACCGGATCAGCCCGCCGAATGAGTTCGGCAGTTGGGTTTCCTGGCTTCCCAGCCCTATGATCCGCGTAACGCCGGGTTGCCTGCGCGGGCGTGGACGCCCCGCTACAGCCGGTCAGGAGACCGGCGGTACTGGCGTCAGTGCGGCGTCAAGAGCTGAGATTCCAGCGCGATCCTGCGTGGTAATCTGAAAATTGCTCGAGGTCCCTACCCTTTGAAAATCCACGAATATCAAGCAAAAGCAATCCTGGCCAAGTACGGCGTTCCCGTGCCCAAAGGCGAGATGGCGAACACGCTCGAAGAAGCCAACGACGTGACGCGCAAGCTGTTTGCCGAAGGCGCCAAGGGCGTGGTGGTGAAAGCGCAGATTCACGCCGGAGGCCGCGGCAAGGGCGGCGGCGTGAAGGTGGCCAAGACGCGCGAACAAGCCGAGGAGCACGCGAAAAACATCCTGGGCATGACGCTGGTGACGCACCAGACCGGTCCGCACGGACAAAAAGTGCAGCGGCTGCTGATCGAGGAGACCGCGGCCATCGAGCGCGAGCTGTATCTCGGCATTGTGCTCGACCGCGCGACGGGCAAGCTCGTCTTTATGGCCTCGCAGGCCGGCGGCATGGAGATTGAAGAGGTCGCCGCGAAGGACCCCAAGGCCATCTACAAGGAATCGATCGATCCGGCGGTGGGATTCGGCCATGGCAGGCGCGCAAGCTGGCCTTTGCGCTGGGATTGAAGCCGACGCAGATCAACCCGGCAGTCGCGTTCTTCCAGAGCCTGTACAAGGCCTTCATCGAGACCGATGCTTCGCTGGTCGAGATCAATCCGTTTATTACGACGACCGACGGCAAGCTCTACGCGCTCGACGCCAAGATCAACTTCGACGACAACGCGCTCTTCCGCCATGCCGAGATCAAGGCGCTGCGCGACATTGCCGAAGAAGATGCGCTGGAAGTGGAGGCGAGCAAGTACGCGCTCAACTACATCAAGCTCGACGGGTCGATTGCGTGCATGGTGAACGGCGCGGGCCTGGCCATGGCGACGATGGACATTATTCAGTACGCGGGCGGCAGCCCGGCGAATTTTCTGGACGTGGGCGGCGGCGCCACGCAGGAGCAGATCGAGCACGCCTTCGAGATTCTGCTCTCGGACAAGAATGTGAAGGCGATCTTCATCAATATCTTCGGCGGCATTCTGCGCGTGGACCGGTTGGCGACTGGCGTGGTGGCGGCGGCGAAGAAGACTCAATGTCAAAGCTCCGATTGTGCTTCGGCTTGAAGGCACCAATGTTGAAGAGGGACGGAGAATACTCCAGGAGTCCGGCCTCAATTTCCAAGTCGGCGCAACGATGAAAGAAGCGGCTGAACTTGTGGTGGCCGCGGCGGCGAGGGCATAAAGATGGCGGTGCTAGTCGATAAAAACACGCGTCTGATCGTGCAGGGAATTACCGGCAAGGAAGGCACCTTCCACGCCATGGCTTGCGCGGAGTATGGAACCAAAGTGGTCGGCGGCGTGACGCCCGGCAAGGGCGGAACGATGCATGAAGGCTGGCCGGTCTTCAATACCGTGGCCGAAGCCGTGGAGAAAACCGGCGCCAACGCAACCATGATCTTTGTGCCGCCGCCGTTTGCCGCCGACGCGATTCTCGAGGCCGAGGATGCGGGGATGCCGCTGATCGTCTGCATTACGGAGGGCATTCCCACGCTGGACATGGTGAAGGTGTGGGCCAAGCTGAAGAACTCAAAGTCGCGGCTGGTGGGGCCGAATTGCCCGGGCGTGATTTCGCCGGGGAAGGCGAAGATCGGCATTATGCCGGGGCGCATTCACAAAGAAGGTTCGATCGGGATCGTGTCTCGTTCCGGGACACTTACCTACGAGGCCGTGCACCAACTGACGCAGCGCGGCATCGGGCAATCGACCGCGATCGGCATTGGCGGCGATCCCATTATCGGCACCACGCACATCGATGCGTTGCGGCTGCTGAATGACGATCCCGAGACGGAAGCGATCATTATGATCGGCGAAATCGGCGGCTCGGCCGAGGAAGCCGCGGCGGAGTTTGTGAAAAAGAACGTGAAGAAGCCGGTGGTGGGCTTTATCGCCGGCCAAACCGCGCCGCCCGGACGCCGCATGGGCCATGCAGGAGCAATCATCAGCGGCGGCCAGGGAACGGCCGCAGACAAGATGAAAGCTATGGAAGCGGCGGGAATTCATGTGGTGGTGTCGCCGGCCGAGATTGGCGCGACGCTGGCCAAGGTGATTGGCAAGGCGTGACGGCCGTTTCTAGCGAACAGAGTGCAGTCTGTTCAGCGGCGGGGAATGAAACCGCAGAGATTCGGGGCACTGCTGGCGCCCGCGTAATCCGGGCTTGTCCAGCGAATCCGGATACTTCCTCCGGTAACCTCCATGCGATTACTACTATCTTTGATTCTTTCTTGGAACTTCCCCACACAGAGAGAAGCAGAGAGATAATCGGCGTAATAAAATTTTTATCGGGCTCTTGAATGGTTTTTTTGTCGCTGCGCTTGCGGCCGAGAACGCCTTCATTGCAGACTTTATCTTCCTGCGTAAGCAATCGGCCGCGTAGAAACGAGAGAACTGCCATCCAAACCCGGGAATTGCGGTGATTCTCCTTTTGGGGACGTGATTCCGCAGAAGTTGAACGGGAGTTACCCCGCTCGATCTGTATTTCGATCGCGAATTCGCTCATCCCCCATTGGAAAATCGCCCTTGCTGTCGTGAAGGCTTTGCCCTGGATGTGTTTAGGTGATGTGGATCCTCGCGCGCGTTGCCGCGGATGAACCGTCTTCTGGCGGGAAATCATTCCAACCAAGCCGCGGCGCGGGGTTTTGCGGAACTGCGTTGGTTTCTATGGATGGCTCTTTGCCGGCACCGGATGAAACGAAGCCGGTGACTTATCGATTTGCGGATTTGCGGCTCGAGTCCGACGGGACTCTGTTGCGCGGTGGAACTGTAGTCGAGCTTCCGGCGCAGGATTTGGCTCTGTTGCGCGTGCTCCTGGCGCGATCCGGTCAAGTGGTTTCGGCGAGCGAGTTGAGCCGCGCCCTGTGGGGCGAAGCGCAATCTTCCCCAGCGCGCCTCACGGCGTGCCTCGCATCTCTGAAGAAATTATTGCAACCAACCGATTGCATTGAACACGTGTATCGGCGCGGGTACAGTATTGCGGCCATTGCGGAACCTGAAGGACAGCTTCCAACGCGGTCGCTGCCGGTCCTGGCCATTCTGCCGTTCTCCACCGGTTTCGAGGTTCCCGAATTCCTTGGCCTGGCGGTAGCAGAGCAAACCATGGAGCAACTGCGCAGTGCGCGTCCTGCCCTGGTGTCGATGGTTGCCAGGGAATCCGTGTTCACCCTGACGCGGCGCGGATTGGATGCTCGGCAGATTGGCGCGATGCTTCACGCAGAGCTGCTTCTCGTGGGACAGCTTTTGGCAACGCCGGGGCGCCAACGGCTGCGCGCGGAGTTGATTCGCGTGGAAGACGGCGCCGCGTTGTGGGTGGAAGATTTGATCGTGGAACGCGAGCAGATCGAGGAACTGGCCGGCGAACTGGTGAAGCGTGTGATATCCCGGCTGCACACGGGAAAGATTCACCTTCAGGCCGAAGCCACGCCAGCCTTGAAGCGCGAAACGTCTCCCGCGCAACGCGAGGCTCGTGAGCTTTATTTTCGCGCTCGCTACGAGTGGCAAAGCATGGAGCGACATCATATGCAGGATGCGCTGGGCCGGCTGCTGCGCGCAATTGAGCTGGACCCCACGCTGATGGCGGCGCGCGTGGACCTTGCGCATCTGGCCGTTATGCAGTGCGTCTACGGCTACCTTTCTCCGAGGATTGCTGCTGCCACAGTGCACCGCGCCGCGGACGGGATCCCGGAGCTGAACGAGCAGGCCGAGTTGCTTCTGCCGGCGCTGGGTTGGGCGGAATTTCATTTCGATCGCGACGCGCGATCGGCGCTGCGGATGATGGCGCGCTCCGCGGAGTTGCCTTACGATGCCACGAACACACGCGCGCGCGGCTGGCTCTTGCTCAGCCGGCACAGGTTTGGCGAAGCGATTGAACTGCTGCGAGCGTCGGTCCAGCTCGATCCCTACTCGCCGTGGATGCAAGCGGCCCTGGCGTGGGCGCTGCACCTGACCGGTGAGCGGGATGCGAGTGTAGAGCAGATCCGGAAGGCGATCGACCTATCTTCGGACTACGACAAGTCGCTATTTTTTGCCGCGACGATCCTGGGATACAACGGGGAAATCAAGCGCGCCATCGAAGTGGCGGAGACACTTACAGCGCGGTCCTCGCACTACGACCTTGCGATATCGGCACACGCCTATGCGCTGGCCTGCGCGGGTCGCGCGGAAGAGGCGCACGAACTGCTGGAACGGTTGCAATGGCTGAGCCGGGAGCGTTTCGTGCTCAATACCTTGAATGCGGCTACGCATGTGGTGCTGGGCGATGCCGATGCGGCGATCGAGGAGCTGCGCACGGCCAATGAGACGCGTTGTCCGTGGTTCTTCCACATGCTGGCCGACCCGCGGCTCAAGCCTCTCAAGGGGCGGCCTGAATTTGCGATGCTGGAGTCTTCGCTGACAGCGATGGAGGCCTCCGTTAACACGCCGTAGATCTCCTATGATTCACGGTCTTATTTAGTAAAAAGCGTGAGGTCAATTCCCTCGCCCATCGCCTTGTATCCTTCGTCGCTCGGATGCAGATGATCGCCTGAGTCGTAGGGTGGATTGAAACGCGTGGGATTTTGCGGGTCGCGGGTGATCTTGTCGAAGTCGATGACGCCATCAAATGTTCCGCTGTTCCTAATCCAGTCATTGACGGCTTCGCGGACCTGCTCGCCAGTGTCAGAGGAATAGCCGGCGCCGCCGTAGGGCGTGAGCGTGGCGCCGACGATCTTGATGCCGTGCTGGTGCGCCTGATCGGCAATCTGCTTGAGCCCCAACTCCAACTGCGGCGCGGTGATGGCGTCCCAGGGAACCTGCACGTGAGCGAGGCGACCGATGTCGTTGATGCTTTCAAGAACGATGACATAGCGCACGCCGCTCTGAGCGAGTACATCGCGGTCCGTGCGTGAGATCGCGCTGGGGCCGGCGCCTTCGTTGAGGACGCGGTTGCCGCCGATGCCTTCATTGAGCACACCAATGTGGGCGAGATTGGGATCCTGGCTGAGGCGCGCGGCAAGCACGTCGGGCCAGCGGCGATTGGCGTTGCGCGTGGAGTGGGCGCCATCGGTGATGGAGTCACCGAGAGTGACGATAGCGCGGGAGCCGGGCGCGGCAGCGACGGAGCCGTCAGCCGCAGAAACATCGATGCCGTCAAAAAAATACCAGGAAGCGAGGATCGAGGGCTGAGGCAGCTCCGGCGCGGCGGGCGAGTGGCCGTCGGCGAGGTAATTGTCCTGATCGGCGAAGGAGTGGTAGGTTTCGGCGCGCATGATCTGCGGCGGCAGATAGAAGCTGACGGCAAGATTGGAGAGCGGCGCGACAGCGAGCGCAACGGGATCGGAGAAGATGGCGCCTCCGGGCGGAATGTTGATGGACGCGGCTCCGCCGAAGGTGACGGCGTGATCGGTAGCGGGCTGGATGGAGCTGCCGCCGGCGCTGAGCGCCACGTGGGCGTCGGCGACGGTAAGGGGATCGAGGCCGAACTCGTTGGTGAAGCGCAGGCGAATCTGCGCGCCGCCTGCGGAGATGTGGACGATTTCGCGCAGGGTCATGCTGGAAAAGAGACGGATGTTGATGCCGTCAGCCTGCATGGGAGACGCGGCCCAGGTTCCGACCCATGGCACGGATTGAGCGCGGCATGGCGCAAAGGCGACGACGATGAACGCAACGGATACAACAAGATAAGAACAGAGCTTTCGCATTTGTAGTTTCTCCCCACTGCAACGAATAAAGGTCAGTCGGCAAAGCAGGCCGTGCTTGGCGATCCAACCCCCGTACTGAATTCTAGATGGTGGGAAGGCGCTCACTGCAATGCGGCGTCCTTGAAGGGTCTTTGAGATTGTAAGTTTAGATTGTAATTACTTGACGTACTCACATTATGTGCTTACAATGAAGAATAAGGAGACCTTTCGTGCCTCACGCCAACACTGCCGTGAAGGAATCTACCCTGAATCTGCGCATCGATCCCGCGCTCAAGGCAGAGTTCACGGCCGCTGTAGAGGACGAAGATCGCCCTGCCGCCGAGGTGCTTCGCGGCTTGATGCGCCGCTATGTCGAAGAGGCGCGGCGGCGGCGTTTTGCAGCCGAGGCGCGGCGGCAATCGCAGTTGATCGCTGCTTCGGAGGACGAGGCCGAGGTCATGCGCTGGATTCAGGATGTGAGCGCGCTGGACGGCGACAAATGAGGCGCGGCGATCTCGTCACCGTGGCCGTATCGGGAGACTATGGCAAGCCCCGGCCGGCATTGGTAGTTCAAGCCGACGCTTTCGATCTTCATCCATCGGTCATTGTGCTGCCGCTGACCAGCGAACTGTACGACGCACCGCTGTTCCGGGTAACGGTTGACCCGGGCAAGGAGTCGGGCTTGCGCGTGACCTCTCAAATCATGGTCGATAAAGCGACGGCCGTGCCGCGGCGCAAGGCCGGGACCCGGATTGGGCGCGTAAGCGCGGCCACAATGCGGTCAGTTGACCAGGCGCTACGGGGGTTCCTGGGGCTATAGCGCCTTAGAATCTCGCTTATTCTCAACCCCCAAGCCTTAATGCATATCGATTTCGGCGTGGAGCGGCGTGTTCTCGCTGGAGTCGCCGACACGAACGATAAATTTGCCGGGGTCGATGTTCCACATATGAGCCGGCTGGTCCCAGTAGCTGAAGGCGCGCGCGTCGAGCGTGAGGGTGACGTGTTGGGTTTGGCCGGGCGCGAGATGGACTTTGGCAAAGCCCTTCAGCTCGCGTTCGGGGCGGTCGATTTGCGCGGAGGGGTCGGAGACGTAGAGTTGCGCGACTTCGGCTCCGGCCACGGCGCCGGTGTTGGTCACATCAAAACCGACCGACACCGTAGAGCCGGAAGCTGCGGAGGCGGGCGCTTGAAGCCGGGAGAACTTGAAGGTGGTGTAGCTGAGGCCGTATCCGAAAGGGAACAGCGGATGACGGCCAGTGGTGGTCCAGTAACGATAGCCGACCATGAGCTTGTCACCATATTCGATGTGCTCGATGGTGTAGTCGAGCGGCGTGCCATCGGGTCCTGTTGTCGAGAGCGTGGTGTTGTCCGCGGGATCGCCGTGATACCACTTGGCCGAGGGATTTGTTTCCCAACTGCGGTCGAAAGAGATGGGAAGCTTGCCCTCGGGATTGCGGTGGCCGAAGAGAATTTGCGCGACGGCCGTGCCGCCCTCCTGGCCGGGATAGTAGAGATGGAGCACGGCGGGGACTTTGTCGAGCCAGCGGCTCACGTCCATGCCGCCGCCACCGGTGAGGAGAACAATGGTGCGGGGATTGACCGCGACCACCTGCTCGACGAGCGTGTCCTGGCCGGCGGGGAGGGTGAAAGTGCGGTCTTTGCCTTCGCGTTCGGTGGCCGCCGTGAAGCCGACGGCGACGATCACGACGTTGGCCTGCGCGACGGCCTTCTTTTCGTCATCATTGTCGGGCATGGTGGCGCTATAGAAGACGTGCGTATCGGGGCCGAGGAGGCTGGCAATGCCGGTAACGATGCTGACCGGCTCAAAGGCGCGGGCTTCCGACGAGCCGCCGCCGCCCGTGACGGCAGGATAGGCGTTAGGACCGATGATGGCGATGTTTTTGATTTTGCCGGGATCGAGGGGAAGGATTTTTTCCTTGTTTTGGAGGAGAGTGATGCTTTCGAGAGCTTCCTCGAGCGCAAGGGGGCGATCAGCGAGAGAGTAGGTGGAGTCGGCGGGATCGAATTGCGGACGCGTAGTGAATCCGTAGCGCAACTCGGCGCGAAGCAGGCGCAGCACGTGCTCGTCGATGGTGGACTCTTTGACTTGGCCGGCCTGCACCGCGGGGACGAGATTTTTGGCGTTCATGAATTTGGGGCTGGGCATCTCAAGATCGAGGCCGTTGTTGCATGCGCCGACGGCGTCGTAGGTCGCGTCCCAATCGGACATGAGAACGCCCTGAAAGCCCCACTCGCCCTTGAGCACCTGGAGATTGAGGAAGTCGTTTTGCGTAGAGTGGACGCCGTTGACGAGGTTGTAGGAGTTCATGACAGCGTCGACGTGCGCCTTGGTGACGGCAGCTTCAAAGGCTGGAAGATAGATTTCGCGCATGGTGCGCTCGTCCACGTCGGCGCTGCCATTGTGGCGATTGAACTCCTGGTCGTTGAGGGCGTAGTGCTTGACGGTGGCGATGACGCCCTGGGACTGCACGCCTTCAATAAACGGCACAACCATCGCGGAGTTCAAGTAAGGATCTTCAGACAGATACTCGAAGTTGCGGCCGGCCGTTGGCGAGCGAGCGATGTTGACGCCGGGACCGAGAAGGAAGTTGACGTTGCGGGCGCGGGCGTCGCGGCCAAGAGCTTCGCCGATCTTGCGCGCAAGGTCCGTGTCCCAACTGGCAGCGAGCGAAGCGCCGGACGCATAGGCGGTCGTTGGTCCCCAGGTGCGCACGCCCACCGAGGCATCGGACATTTTGAAGTGCGGCAGATCGATGGCCGGCATGGGACGCGTATACATGTTGTCGATGCCGCCAAGCAGCTCGATTTTCTGCTGCAGCGTGAGTTTGGAGAGCAGTGCGCGAGCGTGGGCCTCAATATCTGGCGAGTCCGGTAGAGGCGCCTGGGCTGCAAGCTGTACGCAAATCGGTGCGAAAACCAGGGCAAAAAGATAGGAAAGATGGCGCGAAAGTTGGATTTTCATACCGCGCCCAAGGTAGCGCATCGGGCCTTTTCATGTATAGCGCATTGCGCAGTGGAGATGACCGCAGGGAGATTGGTGCACCAATTGGGGCCGCGGAGCGTCTTAACAAGAGAGGATGGCTCCCCCGGGGAGCTGGAGGTTGTAACGGCCGATGCGCTTCACCCGCATGGTCGGTTTTTTCCTTGGGTTTGGACTTGCCGTCGTGGTGTGCGCTCAGGCCCACGCGCAAGCCGCGGTGTTGATGGAAAATGCCGACGGTATCTCGCGCGTTTTCGATCCTACCGGGCACGAGGCGTTGTACTTTGCACGGATCTGCGCCGCGAGTCCCACCCGGCTGCGGCGTTGCGCCCCCGGCGAAATGGGGGTGGTGATTTCGCGCTACGACGGAGTGGGAGGATACGACTGGCTGGCGGTTCCCCTGCTTCCGTATCTCTACGCTGTCGAAAGCCCTCAACTGGTTCCGGAACGTGTGGACCACGAGACGGTGCAGAATCTTCGCCTGGCATACCATGCCGCGCAACTGGGAAGCCTGGACAAAGTTCCCGAAGGCGGGCGGATCAGGAGAGGCTGGAATCAACTGGTGGGCGCGGCTTACGAGCGGCGCATCTACGCCTTCCGGTTTGACACCTCACAGGATCAGGACGACGCACTGATGGCGTGGATGAATGCCGGAGCGAACCGCTCGCACTTCAACATCGTTTTCAGGAATTGCGCCGATCTTTCGAGCCGCGTGCTGGATTTCTATTTTCCGGGAGTTTTCCGGCGTCATCTCCTGCCGGACGGCGGCATGACTACGCCGCGGCAGGTAGCGTACGAACTGGCACGCTACGCGCAAAAACATCCCGAACTGCGGCTGACTGTGCTGGAGATTCCACAGATTCCCGGATACCGGCGGCCGAGCCGCAAGAACCGAAGCGTGGCCGATTCACTGCTTGTGAGCGGCTATGTGGTTCCCGTGGCGCTGTTGAACCCGTTTGTTGCGGCCGCAGTGGTCGCGGACTCGCTGCTGTGGGGCCGGTATCCACTGCCACTGGCGCAAGCGGAGGTTCTCGCGCCGGCGCGCATGGAGCAACTGGCGGCTACAGACGCTCCGGCCATGACCCCGCGAGCAGAGGGCAGGCAATCCCAGGTCGCGTATCCATTTCTCGCTGGCCGGTGGTATGCTGGACTCCTCAATCAAGCAAGTACCCCTGTGCGCTGTGGAGTCGTTGGGAATGTGCAGTAGTGTCTGTTTTGCAAGGGGTACGAGCGAGCATTGCCAGCCCCCGTCGTTGTTCCTCTCCGCTGAATCTTCCCCGCGCACCCCTCCTCGGAACCTGCGAATGCCCGCTTGCAGCCGCGTTTTGGCATCGAGCGCCCTGTGGATGGCCACCGTGCTGACCGCTTCGCATCCGACGATTACGAAAGCGCAGAAAGTTCGAACATTGCGCCCCGCCGCAACCGCCCCACTCGTCACGGGCTGCGACGCGTCATCGGCGCTGCCCGATTCCAGCTCTTCGTGCCGCCAACCCGCGCCGCTGATCGTGATCGGATTCATGGGCGGAAATGTCCGCGGCGACAATCTCGTGCATCGCGAGGCGCGGCTGGTCCGCGATCTCGACCACCGCTACCCGAATGCCGTCGATGCCATGACGTTTGCCAACCGCGACGAGGCCACCGCTCTCCGTACCGTTCTGGATCTGCTCGATACCGATAAGAACGGCCAGCTGAGCGACCACGAGAAGAGTGCGGCCCGCATCGTCCTTTTCGGCCATAGTTGGGGGGCTTCAGAAGCCGTGAATCTGGCCCAGGAGCTCGATCGGCTCGACATCCCGGTGCTGCTGACCATTCAAGTGGATAGCGTGCAAAAGCACGGCGAAGACGACGGCAGCATTCCGGCCAACGTGCACGAAGCCATCAATTTTTATCAGACTGAAGGCATGTTGCACGGCAGGAGCTCCATCCAGGCGATCGATCCCACGCGTACGACCATCCTGGGCAGCTACGCGTCCACCTATGATAGGACGCCCGTGGCCTGTCCCGGCTTTCCCTGGTTCGCCCGCGCCTTTATGAAGCCGCACATTGAGATTGAGAACGACGAAGCGGTTTGGGACAAGATCGATGCCCTCATTGTGGCGCGCTCCAGCGCTGCCAGTCCGGCGGGGATGGTCGGGGTTGCGGCGAGATGATTGCAGTCCCGCGCTCTGACATCCGTCACTAGAGCTGAGAAAGCCCTTCTCTTGCGAAATCAACGTTTTGGCGAATGTGACTCGAATCACACGGGAGGGTGAATGGGGTCACTGCCTCCGGCACTTTGGAGGCGCACACTCAAAATCCGACAGGTACGCAAAAGCGGCGGCGGCCGGGAGAGAGTTATGGGTTTTGAAAACGGCTTAAAGACCATCGTGGTCGCGACGGACCTGAAGGGTCAGGCAGAAGCGGCTCTCGAGTACGCGCGCAAGTTGGCGATCTACTACGGGGCGCGGATTGTGCTGGCCCACGGCCTGGACCCGATGGAATACGCCGCGGTGGACACGGTTCCCGGGAGCGTGCTTTACCACCTGACGGAAGCGGCGCGCACGGTGCTGGACCAACTGGCTGGCGAGTTGCTGCGGGATGGGATTCACAGCCACTCGGAAGTGCGGCAGGGCGCGGTGGCAGAGATGCTGGTGGATGTGGCCCGGCAGTACGAAGCAGGGCTGATCGTGATTGGCACCAAAGGGAAGGAAGGCGCTGGACCCGTCGTAGTTGGGGCCATTGCCGAGCACCTGGTGAGACTGGCGCCGTGTCCCGTGCTGGCGGTGGCCGCAGACTGGAACGCGGGCCCGCACCGGCCCACTCCAGGAGGTCCGGTGTTGCTGGCCATGGAGCGGAATGAGGCTGCGGCAGAAGCAGCCGCCACCGCCGCTTCGCTGGCCCATACATTCGAGCGGCCGCTTTTGGCGCTGCATGTGCGAACGGCCGCGGAAATGGCTGTTGGCCTGAATCCTTTCACCGTGATGGAGGATGAGGGCATCCAGTTCGCGGACGACATCCGAGTGCGATGCCTGGTAAAGGACGGCGACCCGGCCAATGCAGTGGCCGAAGCCATTGAAGAGAACCATCCCTGCATTCTTGTCGCGGGGGTTAAACGGGCGAGCGGAACACCGGGACCGCACGGCACGGTGTTTGCCCTGCTTTCTGAATCGCGTGTGCCGGTACTTTGCGTTCCACCTGTAGTGGCGGACGCCGGCCCAATGCCTGAAGTTGCCCGGGAAGTTCGGATTCCCGTGGAAGCCTCCTAGCGGACGGCGCAGATTCCCAGGGAAAATGGGCGGGGGGAAAGGAGAAACCGCACCGTTTTGTCCAATCGAAACCACAAACGCGAAGGAATTGGAGTTGACGCATGAACCGCGCAAGGCTGCGTGGGCACGATGACTCTCCGCGCGCCCGTACGAGACGGATAACTGGGACCAAAACACAGCAGAGCCAGGCAGTGGGAACCTTGAGAGCCCGGCATACAGCAAGCAAAATGACGAACCATCAACTTGAGGAGCGAATCGAACGTTTGGCCGCGGCGGCAGCGCATCCGCTGGCCGAGCTGCTGGAGTGTCCGCCGGACGCGGGACACTTGCTGACCGGCGCCTCGCGATGCATCGACGTTGATGCCGGGGAGGCAGTTTTTCGTCAAGATGTGCGCTGCAAGGGGCTGTACGTTGTGGTTTCGGGCGATTTTGTCCGCAAGGCGGAGCGGTTCCAGTTGCGCGTGACTCTGGGGTCGGCGCGGCCCGGCGACCTGGTGGAGCTGGCCGCCGCATTGGGCGACGGAAATCACACCTATACATTGACTGCGGTGACGCCGGGATCGGTGCTGATGTTGCCCATCGATGAACTGCGGCATGCGTTTGAGAAGCATCCTCCGCTGCGGATGCGGCTATTGGAGGAGCTGGCGCGGGAGGTTTCGCGCGCCTACATTACTTGTTGCATGACGCGCGTGATGCCGGCGCGGCGGCATGCGAGCGACGCGGCCCAGGCGTAGAGCCGGGTACTTGATCCGCACATCGATATAGTTCTCGTCCAGAGTCCTGGGAGCGAATAGACCCGTCTTACTGAGTGGGATATGCGCTATACTTTTTGTAGCGATTATCCCCAACGGGACAAGTATGGCCTCACTACATTCCCATCACGCTCCTGAAGATTGTCTCAATTGCGAACATCGGCATTTGCGGATGTTCTGCAATTTGACGCCGGAAGCGCTGACGGACTACGACCAGATCGGGATTATGATGAGCCATGCCCGCGGGGCCAAGCTGTTCACCGAGGGCGACTCGGCGCGGAACGTTTTTGTGATCTGCTTCGGACAGGTCAAAATCTCCTCGACCTCGCGGGACGGCAAGACCATGATTTTGAAGATTGCCGGGCCGGGCGACGTGATGGGACTGAGCGCGGTGTTGGCCAATGTTCCGCACGAAGTGACCGCCGAGGCCATCGAGCCCTGCCAGGTGAAGACGGTGCGGAAACAGGAGTTCGTCGAGTTTCTGGGCCGGCACGGTATTGCGTCGATGCACGCGGCGCAATCGCTTTCAGGCGAATACCTGACGGTGTTTCACGACGCCAAGCGGCTGGCGCTTTCGGGCTCTGCGGCAGGACGGCTGGCGCGGTTGCTGCTGGATTGGGGGCACGCGGCGGCAAACGGCAAGCCCGAGATGCGCTTTACCATGGCGCTGACGCACGAGGAGATCGCCAACATGGCGGGCACCTCGCGCGAAACTGTCACGCGGCTGCTGAATCAGTTCCGCCGCGACCAGTGGATCACGATCAAAGGCACCAGCCTGACGATTATGAAGCCGGATCAGCTGGAACGGCTGACGGCGTAGAACGCCTTTCCTTCGATCATCCTCCTTACACGCTTGAGTTGATATAGTGCGAGCATGTTCGACATATTGATCCAGGGTACTGCCCCGTCTCGGGGACATAGCGTCACTTCGATGTTCGGCCATCTGGGGGCATTGGGACTCTTCTTTATCGCAATCATCGATAGCTCTCCACTGCCGACATTCGGCGGTCCCGATATTTTGACCGCAATTCTTGCTGGCCGGCAAACCAATCCCTGGTACGAATACGCGGCGGTTGCAACAGCGGGGTCGGTGATTGGAGCCTGGCTCACTTTCAGAATCGCGAGAAAGGCCGGCTGGGCTTATCTGCACAGCAAGTTTGGAAATCGCAAGATGGATGGCCTGCTCCGCCAATTCGAGAAGTGGGGTACCGGTGCTCTTGTGGCCTCAACGGCGGTACCGTTCCCATTTCCAACCAGCGTGTTTTTCGCCGCGGCGGGCGCTTCGAAGTACAGCACCGGGAAATTTCTGACGGTGGTGGCTATCTGCCGGGGTGCACGTTACACGCTCGTTGCAATTGTTGCCGATCGCTATGGCCGGCATTTTATCCGTGTTCTGCGCCATCCGATCCAATACTGGGGCTGGCTGCTGCTCTTCGCAGCGGTCATCCTCGCGGTGATCGCGGCGGGAGTTGTGCTGAATAAACGACTTGCGGCTGCAGAAAGTGTTTGATGCTGGCGCAGATCGGTTATGACCGCATGGGCAAGTCAGCCTGATCGTTTTGGGGATGAATAGGCGACTACGCCTCCACTTGCTCTAGGCGGCGCGATCCTTCCGGAAAAGTGGCAGCGCGAGCTCGATGCGGTTGTGGGCAACCTTGGGCGCAATGCGTCCGCGCGGGCCGCGCTCCAGACGGACCAGACCGTAGTTGGCCATGGTCTTCAGCGTACGGGAAAGATTCGGCTTCTTGCGGCCTGTGAGTTGCGAGAGTTCTTCAAGGGATTTGGGGGCTTTTTCGGCAATCATGCGAAGCAGATCGCGATTGCCGGCCGATAGCACGCGCGCGAACGACTCCGTGGAAGGAAACCAAATGCGCGGGTCCCGCGGCGCGAGCTTGCGCTGCCCACGCGCGATGGCGATGGTCATCGCCTTCATCTCGCTGTAGCTGGCGATTCCAACTCGTAGCGTCTTCATGGGAGTACTCCCCTCTCTTTAAGAACCACGTCCACTTCAGTCCAGAAATCGGCGAGTAACGCTGCTGCATCGCGGTACTCATAAGTCTTTATCGTGCGAATGCGGTGACGATGATCCTGTGGCCGACCGCGCTTTTGACCGCCAACAGGATGCGCATTGTCGAAGCCAATCAAGCGTTCGCCGTTTGGCCCGTGCAGAGTCAGCGAGTAATCCAGTCCGTGCGGCTTCTCTGGCGTCGCAGGTATCTGCGTGACCACAAACCGGACCCAATGTCCTCCTTCAGGATCGACGACAAGTGTCAATCCGTTGAGGTCGAGCAGCGTGTCAAGAGCGGGATCGCGCATCCGCATACTGATTAAATGTTATCAGCACATCATAACCATCGCAAGCCCGGCCCCAATTGCGACTAAGTACAGCTACACGGCCGCAAGCTGATTTGTTACTGTTGAGAACATGCGCGAAGTTGAATCCCCACAAACCGAAACTGCACTCGATCTCGAATCTCTGGCTGCCGACGTGGTTGCTCTGGCCGTGAAGGCCGGCGCCACGGACGCCGAGGCCGTGGCGCGCGAGGGCGACGAGTTCAGCGTGAATGTGCGCATGGGCGAAGTGGAGACGCTGAAGGAATCGGGCTCGCGCGGGCTGGGACTGAGAGTGTTTCTCGGCCAGGCCGCCGCGGCGGGCCAGCGCTCGGGATCGGCTTCGACCAGCGACCTAACTGCGGAGGGAATTCGGCAGCTTGTGGAAGGCGCGATGGCGTTGGCTGCCGTGACGGAGGGAGATGCGTTCGCAGGCCTGGCCGAGGCGAGCGAATTTGGAGCGGTCGCAAGCGATTTGCACCTCTACTACGAGGACGTGTACTCGCTCGGCGGGGCGGAGCGGATTGAATGGGCGCGGCGGGCTGAGGCTGCGGCCCTCCAGGCCGACCCGCGGATTACGAACTCCGACGGAGGCAGCTTTGATGCGGCGACCGGCCGCAAGGCGCTGGCCAACTCACGCGGCTTTGCGGGCAGCTACCGCACCAGCTATGCCGGCGTGGCGGCGGCGCCGCTTGCCAAAGACGCGGATGGCAAGATGCAGCGCGACGGTTGGTGGTCGAGCGCGCGGTGCTTCGCGCACCTCGAATCTCCTGAGGCTGTCGGCGCGGAGGCCGCCAGGCGCACCTTGCGAAGGCTGGGCGCGCGGCGCGTGCCCACGCAAAGGGTCCCGATTGTGTTTTCGCAGGAAGCGGCGCGGACGTTGATCGGCTCGGTCTTCGAGGCCGCATCGGGCGACGCCATCTGGCGCGGCGCGTCGTTTCTGGCGGGAAAACTGGGCGAGACGATTGGCGCGGCGAACCTGACAATCATCGACGACAACACGATGCTGCTGCCGACCGGCGTGGGAGGTTTCGGGACCTCGCCGTTCGACGGCGAAGGCCTGCCT
The DNA here is from genome assembly GCA_963732305.1 of uncultured Acidobacteriaceae bacterium. Lineage (GTDB taxonomy): Bacteria > Acidobacteriota > Terriglobia > Terriglobales > Acidobacteriaceae > Telmatobacter. The sequence continues at coordinate 25,940 of CAVSYW010000007.1, read as the reverse complement.
TCGCTGCGCACCGTAGTGATAGAGAATGGCGTGTTGCGCAATTATCTGCTGAACACCTACACCGCGCGCAAGCTGGGCATGAAGTCGACACACAACGCGTCGCGGGGACTGGCGGGCGCGCCCGGAGTGGGCTGCGGCAATCTCTATCTGACGCCCGGCAAGTTTTCTGCGGAGGAGATCATTGGCGACGTGACGACGGGGCTTTACGTCACGAGCCTGATGGGATTCGGAACGAATATAGTCACGGGCGATTACTCGCGCGGGGCCACCGGACAGTGGATTGAGAACGGCCAACTGACGCATGCCGTGGAAGAAGTGACGATCGCCGGCAACCTGGCTGAGATGCTGCGCAACGTGACGGCCATCGGCAACGACCTGGTGTTTCGCGGATCGGTGGCGTCGCCGACGCTGCGCGTCGACGGGATGACGATTGCAGGGGCATGAGCGCAGCCCGGTTTCCCTGGTCTCAAAATCGAGACCAGGGGCACCCCTTGATCGTGCGAGGCCGAGCGGTTAAAGGCCCCAAGCTGAGCGCAGCGTGAGCAGGGAGATCTCTGGCAAGCAGTCCAACCGGAATGGCACGCCCACGGTACCGATGCCGCGATTGACGTGAAGCTGCATTTGCCCGAGGCGGAACCATCCCTCAATATATTTGCGGCCCATTTCAGGAAGAACAATTGCGCCGACCCAAGGCAGGCGAATCTGGCCGCCGTGGGTGTGGCCGCTGAGCATGAGCGCGACTGCATGCCCCGCGGGATGGCGGAGCAATCGATCCGCGTAGTCGGGTGCGTGGCACATGAGAATGATCGGCTCGTGCGGAATGTTGCGGATGCTGTTGGGGATGGTAACTTCGGGACGCGGGTCACCCTGCACCGGATCGTCGAGCCCCGCGAGCCAGATTCTCCCCGTCGAGCGCTCAAGCGGCAGGTGGGCGTTCCGGAGCAGCGTGACGCCGTGATCAGCGAGCGCCTCGGCGATCTCTTGCGGCCCAACCGCGATGTCGTGGTTGCCCAACACCGCGTAGCGCTGGCGGCAGGTGAGCCGATCGAGGAGACCGGCGCATTGCCACCCAGCGCCGACGGCGAATTTTTTCGGCGCAAACTCGTTGGTTACGAAGTCGCCGGTGATGAGCACCGCATCGGGATTGAGGCTGTTCACGCGGTTGACGACTTCGCGAACAAAAAACGGCTCGGTATACTCGTCCAGATGGATGTCGCTGATTTGCGCGATGCGGTAGCCGTCAAAGGGCTGCGGCAGGCCGGGTAAGAAGACGTCGCTCGGCGAGACCTGAATGCGATGGCGTTCGACTTCGCCGGAATAGAGGGCGAGGCCGCCGAGAGCATATGCGCCTCCGGCGAGGAAGCGGCGACGCGTGACAGAAAGCTTGGAGGAAGAATCCAGCAATTTCCTATTTTATCCCGTCTTGGTCTCGATCGGGCTGGGAGCCGGTTTGGCTGATGGAGAAGATACCGGCAGAGTCACGCCCGGCCGGCGCTGCCCAGATGGCAGCAGTTGCGCCCCGCGGACTTGGCGGCATAAAGCGCGCCGTCTACCTCGCATAAAATCTCTTCGAGGGGCAGAGTATCGGAAGGACGGCTGACAGAAACACCTAAGCTCATGGTAATGGGAAGGAGCCCGTGCGTGGTGCGGATGGGGGAGCCTCCGATGGCTTCGCGAATCTCCTCGACCCGATCCATCGCCTTTTCCACCGCGCAGTTGTTCAGAACTACGAGGAATTCCTCGCCGCCGAAGCGTCCGACAAAGTCGTAGGAGCGGACCGATGAGAGCATCCGCCGCGCAACCTCGCGAAGCACTTCGTCGCCTACGATGTGCCCATATGTGTCGTTCACGAGCTTGAAGTGGTCAAGGTCGCCGAGCACGATGCTAATGGAACTTTTATCGCGCCGCTTGCGATTTAACTCGCTGGCCAGCAATTCGAGAATTGTCCCGCGATTGAGAAGCGATGTGAGCGAATCGTGGGTCGCTTTATAGCGCATATCCTCGCGCGCTTCGAGCAGGTTATCTTCGAGTTCGAGAATGCGCATGCCGGTATGCAGGCGGGCTTTCAGCTCTCCGGGGTCGAAGGGCTTGATGAGGTAGTCGTCGGCGCCGGACTCCAGGCCTTCTATGATGTCTTCTTTGGAGCTTTTTGAGGTGAGAAGCACGAGATAAACATGCCTCTGGCTGCGCTTCCGGCGTACCGTGCGACAGACGGCGGGCCCATCGAGTTGGGGCATCACCCAGTCAAGGAGCGCGAGGCGGGGACCCTCTGGACGGCACAATTCCTCTGCCGCCTTACGGCCGTCGCTGACAGCGGTGACTTCGTATCCCGCGCGCTCGAGAGTTCTCTCGAGCATGCGGAGCGAGACTGCTTCGTTGTCGGCAATTAATATCTTCATGGTTTCCTACCCGCCATGAATGCGCCCACAGCCGCCAGTAAACCTGTTTCTTCCATGTCGAATGCAGTCATGGCCTGCTGGATTTCGCGCCCATCTCCGGCGCGTGCTGCCGCCTCGACATGGGCGGCAAGCGCGGCCCCTTGTTTGATCGACATGCTGGCCAGCATTCCTTTCAGAGCGTGCGCAGCCTTCTCCACCCGGCGTGGATCGCCGGCATCGACCGCGTTGTGCAGGGCATCCCGGAGCCTCGGAAACTCCTCCTGGAACAGCGCAAGCAACTCCGACAGAAACTCGCTGTCATTGTCGACACGAGCCAGCAGCTCAGGCATACTCACGTATAGTTCGAGCGATGCATGCTCCGGGTTCGTCATGGCCGCGCCTCGTTCGTTGCTACGGCTGAAGGGGGGCGGAAGAATCGTTAGCTTCAGCTCGTTTCGACCCATAGATCTGGAGCAAGGCATCCAGCTCCTCCGGGCGAATCGGCTTGGGTAGGTAGCCGTCCATGCCCGCCGCCAAACACCGCTCCTGGTCGCCTTTCACAGCATACGCAGTGAGCGCAACAATGGGCTGGCGGATTCCGGTTTCTTTCTCGCGCTCGCGAATCAGCGTGGTGGCCTCAATCCCATCGAGCAACGGCATCTGCACATCCATCAGCACCAAGTCGTAGCTGGAGCGCTCAAGCAATTCCACAGCCTCCCGGCCGTTGTTTGCCACCGTGACCCGATGTCCGCGTTTCTCAAGCATCCTTGTGGCCAGACGCTGGTTAACGGCGTTGTCTTCCGCCAGCAAAATTTGCAGAGCGGTTCCAGAAAAAGCGGCGCGCCGTTCCACGCCGAGCTCGGGCATTCTCTCTGCGTCAGGCTTTGGCTGCCGCCTATCTAACGCGTGGGCGATTGCATCGCGCAGTTCATTCTGACGAACCGGTTTTGTGAGGGATGCGGCGAGGCCAAGTTTCTGGCACCGCGCCATTTCTCCGCTGCGGCCAGTGGAACTCAGCATCATGATGGTGGCTGCGGCCAGGTCCGGCGTTTCCCGAATCTGCTGTACCAAGCTGAGCCCGTCCATGTTGGGCATATTCATATCGGTCAATATCAATCGATACGGATTGCCCGATGCGCGAGCGGAGTTGAGTTCGCCGAGCGCATTCAATCCACTTTCCACGCAGACAACTCGCATGCCCCAGCGGGTCAGCAGCCGATCAAGAATGCGACGGTTGGTCTGGTTGTCGTCTACCACGAGTACACGGATACCGCGCAGCATCCCTTCCGGCAAGCCGATGGGCAACCGCGAAGCAAGGGCGCCGCCCATGCCCACTCGGGCCGTGAAGTGAAACTCGCTGCCTTTGCCGGGTTCGCTATTCACCCAGATTTTTCCGCCCATCATTTCAACCAGCCGTGAGGTGATCGTGAGGCCGAGCCCTGTTCCGCCGAACTCCCGTGTGGTGGAAGTGTCGGCCTGGGCGAAGGCGTCGAAGATCACGGCTTGCTTGTCTTTGAGAATCCCGATGCCGGTGTCGGCAACAGTGAAATGGAGGATGCAGTCCCCGTCCTCCTGCCGTTCCACTTCCACTGTCAACGCCACCTGACCCTCTGCGGTGAACTTGATGGCATTGCCCACCAGATTGAAGAGGATTTGGCGCAGGCGGGTGGGGTCGCCACGGATAATCGCAGGCAACTCCGGAGCGATGTCGCAGAGCAGCTCGAGTTCCTTTTCTTCAGCGCGAAGAACAAGTGTCCTCAACGTGGTCTCAATACACTCCCTGGCGTCGAAATCGATCGACTCCAGATCGATCTTGCCGGCCTCGATCTTGGAAAAGTCGAGGATGTCGTTGATCACGTTGAGTAGGGAGTCAGCGGATAGCTTCACCGTCTCAAGATAGTCGCGCTGTTCGTGAGTCAGGTCGGTATCGAGCGCCAGATCGGTCATGCCGATGACGCCATTGAGCGGGGTGCGGATCTCGTGGCTCATGTTGGCCAGGAACTCGCTTTTTGTCCGGCTGGCCGCCTCGGCCTGGATGCGCGCCTTGATCGTCTCCGCTTCGCCCTGTTTCTGAGCCGTGATATCGCGACCGATACCGATAATGCCGATGGTGCCGCCATCCTCGTTGCGGAAGGGCACTTTCGTAGACAGGAGCCAGTAGTGCCTCCCTCCTTTGTCCTGCGCGCGTTCTGCCTGGCTGACTAGCTGCTCTCCGGTGCGCATGACCGTCTGCTCGTCGCTGCGGAAACCTCGAGCCAGCTCCTCGGGATAGAAGGAAAAATCGTCGAGTCCGAGCAAGGCGCCTTCGGGCGAGCCCGTCATATAGGTCCGTATCGCCTTGTTGGCCAGCACGAAGCGGCTTTCCGTGTCTTTGATGTAAATCAGGTCGGGGAGGCTATCAATCACCATACGAAGCATGTGCAGTTCCGCTTCCTGTTGCTTGAGGACCGTGACGTTGCGGCCAATGCCAATAATGCCGAGCAAGCGGCCGTTCTCATCGAGGAAGGGAACCTTGGTCGTGAGAGTCCAACACACTTTCTCGTCGCGATTCTGGACACTTTCCTGCTTGTTGATCAACGGCGCGCCGCCGCGCATGATCGCCTGTTCGTCCTTGAAAAACTCCTCGGCCTTTTCTCTGGGAAAGAAAGAGAAGTCGTCGCGCCCGATGACGTCTCCATCGGGCGACCCCGTGAGATTCTTGCGCAGCTTCTTGTTGGCCAGCAGGAAGCGGCTTTCTGTGTCTTTAACGTAGAAGTGATCGGGAATGCTGTCGATGACCGTGCGCAGGATTTCCAGTTCTCTCTGGTTCCCAAGATGCTGCGTGCTCTGAGCCCGTGCCGCGGCTTCATACCGGCGGACGAAAACATACACCAGCCACGCGAGCGCGAGAACCAAAGCCAGGGAGATAAGGGCGGCCGGCAGGGCCGGAAGGCGAGCGAATAAAAACTGTGCGAATGAGAGATAAGCTGCCAAGACACCTGCGTTGAGAATCGCTACCCACAGGCCAAGGTGCTTCGCGCTCATCGTTGAGTCGCGCTTTGTTCTCCCATTGCTCGGGGGGCCCTCTTCGATCTGCATCGGTGCGGCGTCTCCCTTTTTACGGCCGATCACCCAGGTTCACGCGGGAGACAGGCCTCTGGTGCTTTACCAGGGAAACCGTGCAGCAAATCGTAAGGCTGTAGCCGCAGCGGCTCAAACCTCACTGTGCGCATCCCACAGTATCCCGCTAGCACACCAAGGATAGTTGGTCCAACAATACACCATCAACAGTGTTTTGCGTCAGATTATTCAATGGTTATCCCCTTTGACACGAATCCTGAACTTCATCCTGGACGGCTGCCGGATCAATCGGAAACGGTAGCAAAGTGTTCGGCCACTTCGAGCCAGTTTTTCACGCGGACGAAGCCCTCGGCCATCAGATTATGTGGTGCGGAATAGAGCAGCCCGCGGCCCTCGAAGCGCAGCAGGTTGCGGGGCTGGTCGTCGATGAGGAATTCGGCGCGAAGGATCGACTTGTCGCCGCAGAAGACGTAGTGCGAGGGCGGGATGAAAGGAAAGTGGCGCTGCAGCCAGCGGTATTTGGGGCCGAGCGAGTTGGGCACAGCCATGGCTTGGGTGGCGATGTAGATTTCAAAACGCGTAGAGAGATCTTTGAGCACGGCTTGCGCGCCGGGCATGAGGGGAAGGTCTTCAAAAAAATCCTCGGCGTCGAGAAAGGCGCGGAGTTGCGCCTGCCGGTCGAGCGGAGTGACTTCCCAAAGGCCTTTGCCGGCGAGGTCTTCCGCGGTGACGTCTTCGTCGAAGGTCTGGTTGTAGCGACGGATGTGCTCGGCGAGGGTGTCGGCCATCACTTCGTCCATATCGACACAGATGCGGTGCACGCGGCTCCTCAAAGGCAGGTTTCAGGTGTCAGGTTTCGGGTTTCAGTCCGGTTCGCGGGCTTTGCAACGGACTGGGTTCCTCAAGAAAAGGGTAGCAGGACTGAGTGGGATGCGAGTGCGGTGGCCGCGTCAATTGGAGGCCAGGAAACCGCGGCCCCATCTGTTTTGGCATAGCTGCGCCGGATGAGGCTGCTCGAAAAATTCACTCTTGCGCGTTCGCACACGCGCGAGAATCAGAAGATTCCACTCGTGTGCAGTGTGACGGTCTGCGCCAGGACAAAGGATGGAGTGACCGGCGTGCCGAGAATGCCGTTGTCATTTTCAAAGAGCCAGCCGTTCACTGAGACGAAGTCGTTGTCAGCCAGCCCGGAGAAATTATCAGGGTTGAATCCTTCGTACGTCGTTTCCAAGGTGGTTTCCACCGGCGTTTGAATCAGCGCAACGACGTTGCAGACGGGAGTCCCTCCTGGAGGCGCACACGGCGACCACAGATAATCGACTGTGAAACTTGGCGAACTGATCGATGCAACGGTTCCGCTGATCTGGCTCGGTTCCAGTTGCACATTATTGGTCGAGAACGTGCACACGGGCGGAGGGCCCCAGCTGCCCACGGTAATCGCCGTGCTGGTCAGGCACGACATCGTACCCGGGTCGATGGCGACCTTGAGGTTCTGGCCAGAGGTCAGGTTCTGAAAGCTCGAGAAATTAGACCCGGAGGGAATGGTGAAGCCCCCGGAATCGACGGAGAAGACGGTGCCCGTGTCCAGTGTGACCAGGGCTATGCCGCCGAGCGGTAACGCAGCGCTGCTAGCGATGCTATTGTGCAGAATCAGCTTAATCTGCGTGGCATTGAACCAGACAACCGTGCCTTCGACGATCTGTTGATTCGTGGCTCCGGACGACAACCAGATGACCTTTGCAGCCAGCAGGCTACCGTCGGTTTGCACACTGCCCACCTGGATCTGCACGATAGCACCGGGAGTGAGGCAAGTGAGTGTTCCGGGGCTGGCACAGGGCGGCCAATCGGCAAACACGGTGCTGCTGTTCACATCGACAGTGAAGGTCTTGCCCCAAGCCGTTCCCAGCGTGAACTGGTTCTGGCTGGTGTTCACGGATCCCACGGTCCCGGTGAGAAAGCCGAAGGGAGGGGCAGCCGGCGAAACGGCCGCAGGCAATTGCGCCAGCGTGATGCCGTTCGTGGCGCCGAGATTGACCGTCATATCGGATTGGATGACGGTGTTGAGGTGGAAATCGATGAGGAACCCCAGCGGAGAATTGTCTGTGACCGCAACCGGGAATGGCGCGGAGGCAAAGTTGACCGTCGCGGAGTTGTCGATGGCCGGCGTGAGCGTGCAGATGCTCCCCACGGCGCAGGAGCTGCCCAGCGCCGTGTCCGACTGGTTGAGGATGACAAGCTGCGGATTGGCGAAGGTAAGGGACAGGCTGCCGTAGGTTCCGGGCGGCACATTCGCGGTGTTCAGGAAAGCGGAGAGTGCCTGGAGCTGCGTAACGTCGATCTGTATCGCCGTGTTGCCGTTGAGGAGTGAGATCGAGGGGCCTGTGCCAACCGCGGGTTGGAGCGATGCGGAGGTGAGGCTCACCTGGAAGAAGAGCACCGCAACCCCGGAGGGCGGATCGTCCGTCATGGTCAGCGAGACGGGAACCGATATGGACTGAGGAGAAACTGTGGTCGCGACGGTTGAGCCACAGCTAACCAGCAGCGAAGATAGCATGGCTACGGCAACAACTACAAACAAAGCCCTTCGCATTTCAGGCCTCCTTACAACCTAAAAAGCGGCATGCGAGGGGGCCGGATCTCCTGCACCCTCGCAGCGTGTTCGTGCAGGGCGAGAGGAACGCTTCGCGGGCTCGTCATCGCCCTTCGGGCCACGCCGTCCGCAGCAAGCCGACCGTGGTTTGCCCTGCTCGTCAAGGCCGCGCCGCTCCGTCCGCAAAGTTCTCCAGAAGCTCTTGCGCTGCTGAACATAGACTCGGATTCAAGGGAAAAGTTGACATGTGGGGGCCGTTTTTTCTTAAGGTCCAATATGGGAAACCGGAGGAGTTGGCCTACGCGCCGGCCTGGTGGGGTTTGCGCGGGGCGCGGCCGGCGCCCGGACTCAGTTCGGGCTGCGGCGCTTTGGGCACCGGAGCCAACGCCGGATCCCAGTAAAGCAGCCGATTGCAACTGTCGCAACTGAGCAGCTCCCCCTCGCGGAGCTGGTTCCACATTTGCGGACGCACTCCCATGCGGCAGCCGGTGCACTGCTGGTTTTCGGCGAGGGCAATGCCGGTGCCTCTGGATGTGGCGGCGCGGTCGAAGCGGGCGAGCCAGTCAGGATCGAGGGCCGAACGGACGGCTTGGCGCGCGGCGTCGAGAGCGGCGAGTTCGGCAGCGAGCTCTTGCTGGCGCGCGGCCACGCGGGCGCGGACGCCTTCAACTTCGGCGGCAAACAGCTCCACCTGGGCGCGCGATTGGGCTAGCGCGGCCTCCTGGGTCTCCGTACGCTCTAGGCTGGTATATTCCTCATTTTCCAGGCGCTCGGCTTGGGTGGTTTCGAACTGAATTTCGTGCTCCATGGCCGCGGCCTGCTCGGGCGTGGTGACGTCGTCGAGCTGGGCGCGGAATTTGGCGGCCTTCTTACGGTGGTCGGCGATCTCGCGATCGAGGCGGGTGCGCAGCGTGTCTTCGCGGCTGAGCGCGGCTAATGTGTCTGCGGATTGGCGCTCGACGGCGGCGAGCCGGGCCTGCGATTGGGCGATTTGCGAGGGCAGTGCGCGCAGCTCCTGGTTGAGGCGGGCACGGTCGAGATCGATGGATTGAAGCTTTACGAGGTTCTCAATGAGCACTTGCATCGGTGACTTGAAGTCTAAAGGACAGGGAGCGAGGGAGCAAGGGAGCGGGAAGAAGCAGGGACCGAGGGACCAAGGGAACAAGGGAACGAGGGATGAGGAAGACAGGTGACATAGGCGACGAGGCGACTGCGAAGTGATGGAGTAAAGTGTCAGGCAACATCGCGCATCCAAAGGATGGCAGGGTTGAACGTTCGAAGGGAGAGCCTGCAAGAATGGACGCAGGTGAAGGTGGGCCGTGACGGCGAAACGAGCGGGATTCTGGCGCAGGCATCGGGCTCTCAAGTGGGCTGCGGGCGCGCTGCTGCTGGCGCTGATTGCGCTGGGCATCGCGATTTTGATTGGACTGCACAAGGCCGAGCCCATGATGCGGGCCGCGATTGTGAGTCGGCTGGAAGAGCATTTTCACGCGCGCGTGGAGCTGGACAGTTTTCACATGTCGCTGGTGGATGGGCTGTGGGCCGAGGGAAAGGGATTACGCATCTGGCCGCCGGTGGAGGGGGCCAAGGTTCCGGGAACGAACGCGGCGAGCGAGCCGGGCGAGTCTGGCTCCGCGATGCGGCCGATTATCCAGATTGCCGAATTCCGGTTTCATGCGCCCCTGCGCTACAAGCTGGGCGAGCCGGTGAAGATTTCCGTGGTGGAGTTGAAGGGGCTGGACGTGGATGTGCCGCCAAAGACCCACTTCACGCATAAGCCCATCATGGAAATGCACAACTCCGCATTTCTGCGCTTCGAAGTGGAAAGCATCAGCTGCGATGACGCGCGCCTGACACTCGAAACTGAAAAGCCGGGAAAGCTGCCGCTCGAATTCGACATCGCCCACATCAATCTGCACGGCTTGATCTCGGGCGGGGCGATGCAATTCAAGGCAAATTTGACCAATCCGAAGCCGACGGGCACGATCGAGACCTCAGGCCGTATGGGACCGTGGGCGGTGGATGATCCGGGCGAGACGCCGCTCAACGGCAGTTACAAGTTCGAACACGCGGACCTGAGCGACTTCAAAGGCATAGCGGGAATCTTGAGCTCTACAGGCAATTATGCAGGCGTCCTGCGCGACCTGACGGTGGATGGGCAGACCGATACGCCGGATTTCAGGCTGACGAAGTTTGGCACGGCGGTTCCGCTGCACACTCAATTTCACGCGCATGTTGACGGGACGAATGGCGACACCTGGCTCGAGCCGGTGCATGCGATGCTGGGGCAATCGCGCTTTACGGCCGCAGGCAAGGTGGTGCGCGTACCGCCGGGCACCGCGTCGAACGGAACCGTGACGCCGGGTGGACACATGATCGAGCTGAACGTGACGGTGAGCGGCGGGCGGATGGAGGATTTTCTGCGCTTGACGAGCAAAGACGGGACGCCGCTGCTGACCGGCACACTGACGCTGAAGACAACACTCGAGATTCCGCCGGGAGATGCGCCGGTGGACGAGAAGGTGCAACTGAGCGGGAACTTTACACTCGAAGACGCACAATTTACCAGCGCCAAGATCCAGAACGAGGTGGGCGAATTGAGTTTGCGCGGCCAGGGTGAACCCAAAGCGGCGAAGCGCGGCGAGGGCGCAGACGTGCGCTCGGCGATGCAGAGCCATTTCACCATGGCGGATGCGGTGATCGCGCTTCCCGATCTGAAGTACACAGTGCCGGGCGCGGAGATCGACCTGAAGGGTACGTTTGGCATGCAGGACGGTGCGCTGAATTTTACGGGGACGGCCAAAACCGATGCGACGGTTTCAGAAATGGTGGGGGGATGGAAGGGCGCACTGCTGAAACCCGCCGATCGGCTTTTCAAGAAGGACGGAGCGGGGACTGAAGTTCCCATTCACTTGCAGGGCACGCGCGAGGAGCCAAAGTTTGGCGTCGATCTGGGAAGGATGAAGCATACCCACCCGCAGATTCCGGGGCAACAGATTCCTGAACAGTCGCAGTAGGGCGCGGAACGGGGCGGCGAATCGCCAGAGGTTTTCTCTGTGTGCAGCAAATTTTTAAGGCCCTCGCGCGTAGACTGTGTGCAAGATCCCAAGGCACTGTAATCGAAGGCATCGGCCATGACTCCCTCGCCAGAACAGAACGCGCAGGACAAGCGCCGGCAGCAGCATCGCGAGGCACAACTCGCCATGCGGCTCTCGCTGCTGGTGGGCTTGCTGATGCTGACCGGGAAGATGACGGCCTACTTGCTCACAGGTTCGTCGGCGATCTTTTCCGACGCGGCGGAGTCGGTGGTGCATGTGGTGGTGGTGATTTTCGCCGTGTTCAGCCTGTGGCTGAGCAGCCGGCCGGCCATTCCGCAGTTCCGCTACGGATTTGAGCGAATCACTTTTTTCTCGGCGGGCTTTGAAGGCGCGATGATCGTGCTGGCCGCGGGAAGCATTCTTTACACGACCACTGAGAAGTGGCGGCACGGCCTGACCCTAGTGAACCTGGGCGGCGGCGTGCTTTTGATCGTTGCCGCGGGAGTGCTGAACGCAATTCTGGGGTTGTACCTGCTGCGCATGGGCAAGCGGAATCACTCGCTGATTCTGGAAGCCGATGGAAAGCACGTGCTGACGGACAGTTGGACGAGTTTTGGCGTAGTCGCTGGCCTTGGCCTGGTAATGGCAACAGGTTGGAAGCCCTTCGATCCACTGATCGCGTATGCCGTGGCAGCCAACATCCTGTGGACGGGCGGTCGACTGCTGTGGCGCGCAATGAAGGGTCTGCTCGATTACTCGGATCCGAAGGTGGGGCGCTTGATTCGCGCGCGGCTCGACGCGCTTTGCGGGGAAATCGGGGTGGAATACCACGGAGTGCGCTTCCGCGCCACCGGCTATCGGCAAATCATCGAGGTACACCTGCTGTTCCCTGACAGCATGAAGCTGGGCGATGCGCACCGGTTGGCGACGGCGGTGGAAGAGCGCCTGGCGCAGGATCTGGAAATGCCCGCGGAGGTGATCACGCATTTGGAGTCGCTTGAGGATCACTCCGAAGTGCACCATGTGGAGCACTACACCGGGCGGCCCGATTGATCTCCGCCCGCGACGGGTTTTCTTCCGCGTTTGGCGAAAAACTCAGGGTTTCTCAGGGAGTTCGCGGGTATCGATCTCCCAATTCGGGACTTCCGATAGACTAAGCTCACATCGACTTTCCCGGGCTCCCCTCGTCTGGCTGGCGAGTCCGCCGTCTAACTTAGGTGGAATTCTCGCCGAATGCTCCATTCCGCGCCATTGATTGGGACTTCGGGATGGGGGCCAATCTGACCGCACTTCCCGTTCATGAACGCCACGCGCCACGTGGCGTGCCCCAGTGGAGTTCCTTCTGGGCCCACCTGCTGGTATTCGCGGCACTGGCAGGGGCGGCGGCGGGCGCGACTGCGCAGGGTTATGCGGGGCCGGCGACGCCCCATCCCAATGCGGTGCTGCCCGCATTTGCCAGTCTGCACGGCGTGGTGACGAGCACCGACGGGGCCGTCTATGAAGGGGCGCGTGTGGTCGTGGAGATAAGTGGCAGCGGCGCTCCGCCCGCGGCAACCACGCAAACCGATAGCAACGGCACGTTCAGCTTTGCCAATCTGTCACCGGGAACATTCAAGTTGACGGTCAGTTCGCGGGGATTCGTGACGCAATCCATCTCCGGAGTGTTGCAGGCCGGCGAAGACTTCGATGCGCACACCATCGCGCTGCCGGTGGTGGGGGCAACGAGCGTAGTGCGGGTGTCAGCGGAGACGCAGATTGAGATCGCGCAAGAGCAACTGAACATTGAAGAGACGCAGCGTGTGCTGGGCGTCTTTCCCAACTACTACGTGAGCTACGATCCCCATGCGGAGCCGCTGACGACGCGGCAAAAATATCAGTTGGCGTGGAAAACGTCGATCGATCCCGTGACGTGGGCGATGACGGGCGCAGTGGCGGGCATGGAACAGGCCAGCAATACTTTTGAGGGGTACGGCCAGGGAGCGCAGGGATACGGCAAGCGCTTTGGCGCAAGCTATGCCGACGCCCTGACAGCAACGATGATCGGCGGCGCGATACTGCCCTCGCTCTTCAAGCAGGATCCGCGCTATTTCTACAAGGGCACGGGCTCCATTGCGTCGCGGGCCCTGTACGCCATCGCCAATTCGGCCATCTGCAAAGGCGACAACGGGCACTGGCAGCCGAATTACTCCGGGATTCTGGGCGGGATCGTGTCCGGAGGCATATCGGACCTCTACTATCCCGCGAGCAATCGCAGCGGCGTGGAAGTGACCTTTTCCAATGCGCTGATCGGCACGGCCGAGGGAGCGTTCCAGAACCTGGCCCAGGAGTTCATTGTTCGGCGACTGACGCCGAGACTGGCTAAGTTTCCGTCGGCGGGAACGCAGTAGCGCAGCTCAGCTCGCGATTGATTCCACCAGCCGGTTCATCTTCTCTTCCTGCAGCTCAATCGACTCGACAAGTTTGAACTGCGCGCGGCAGCGGTCGAGGTTGTGGCCTTCGCGATGAATTTTGAAGTAAATGTCTCCGGACAGAAAGTCGGCGAGGAAGCGGATGCCGATTTCAAACGTGATGAGCTTGCCGGAGAAGGCCAGGAAGTTTTTCTCGGTCCTGGTCAAGAATTTTGCCGTGGAAAGGTAACCGCGCACCAGCGCTTCAAACAGCGGGAACTGCATGGTGACTTCGCTCAGGTCCTTCTCGTCTTCCGCTGCGGGGCTGGTGGTGGTGCGCACCATGTCGCCGAAGTCATACGGCGCCAGGCCGGGCATCACCGTATCGAGGTCGACGACGCAGAGACTCTCGCCGGTCGTATCGTCGAGCAGCACGTTGTTGAACTTGGTGTCGTTGTGGGTGATGCGCTCAGGCAAATTGGCCTCAAGCAGGACGCCGGTGATGGATTCGTGTGCGAGTGCAAAATCGATCTCTGGTTTCGCGAGCGCGGCGCGACCCTTCGCGTCGGCGGCAATCGCTTGCTGCAACGCCTCAAAGCGCTTGGGTGTGTGGTGAAAATCGGGGATGGTCTCGTGGAGGCGCGGCGCGGGCAGGCTCGATAGTTGCTGCTGGAAGCGGCCGAAAGCCTTAGCTGCCTGGAACGCTTGCTCGACCAACGTCGCGGTTTCGTAGCTGCGCGCGTTTTCAATGAATTGCCAGGCGCGCCAGGTCTGTCCGTCCGCATCGACATACCAGTTGCTGCCGCCGCACGCCGGAACCAGCGTGAGCGCACGGCGAGCGCGGTCGGGTTGATCTTGAAGCTGGCCGGCAAGATGCGCCGTAACGCGCTCAATGTTTTGCATCACGGTGGCGGGCGAGTGGAAGACATTGCGGTTGATGCGCTGCAAGACGTAACGGGCGGGCGCGTCCGACGCCTGGCAGGTGACGAGGTAAGTGTCGTTGATGTGGCCGGTGCCGTTGGGCGCGAAGTCTTTGGGCTCGCCGCGGAACTGGAACTGGCCGGCCACCGCACGCAGCGCTTTGGCACGAACATTGTCCGGTTCGCTCACGGCCATAGCTTCTCAGGATAAGCACCAGCGGCAATGAGCGCGCGAATGCTCTCCACGACGCGCGGCCGGTCTTCGCGATAGGTGACGCCGAACCAGGAGTCGCGCGAATGCAGAACTTTCACGCGCGCTTCGCCGGCATGGATCAGATCGCCGACGGTTGAGGGAATGTAGCACTCCGATTTGGTGTCGGAGGAGCTGGTCTCCAGGAATTTCTCAAACCGCTCGCGTAACTGGTCGAAGACGCGCGGCGTGAAGGCCCACATGTTCATGGAGACTGGCTCTTCGCCGGAAAGAGCCGTCACGTTTCCGGAGGGATCGGTGTTGCGAGCGCCGTTGCCGTCGCGCTCGATCCTGGTGAGTTCCACGATGTCCTTGAGGAAACCGTCAGGCGAGACCTGGCAAACGCCGCGGGCCACCGAGCCAAAGTCGGAGAGCGTGTTGCGCAGAACAAAACCAACCATTGCGTAGTCGGCGGAGCCGGAGGTGAGATGGCCGGCCAACTCGCCATAGCTCTCCGCGCCGTAAAAGTCGTCGGCATTGATGGCGGCAAAGGGCTCGTGGATAGCGTCGGCCGCGAGCAGGATAGCCTGCGTGGTGCCCCAGGGCTTGGTGCGCCCGGCGGGAACGGTAAAGCGCGGCGGAATGTCTTCGAGCGACTGGAAGACGTAATCGACGGCCACGCGCTTCTCAAAGCGCGAGCCGACGGTCTCGCGAAAAGCCTCTTCAATGTCCCTGCGGATGACAAAGACGAGCTTGCCGAATCCGGCGCGGAGGGCATCGAAGATGGAGTAATCGATGATGGTTTCGCCGGCGGGCCCGACAGGATCGATTTGTTTGAGGCCGCCGTAGCGGCTGCCCATGCCGGCGGCGAGAACGAGGAGGGTCGGCGAATTTGGGGAGGTCATCGGAAAGGCCTTTGTTCCTTGGTTTTGAATGCAATCGAATGGTACCAAATGGGACCGGTACGATGATGTTGCGGCGGCTCGACCGGCCTGATTCCAGATCGGAACCTAAGATGCGAAAAAACCAATTTGGGATTGATGACATCGCGAGATCCGAATTCGTTGCGTCGCACACCCGCAACGTAAACACAATGAGGCATGACCACAGCTTTATTCATGGGCGTGCATCGCTCGTTCGGCGGCGAGACAACGAACGGAGACGGAACTTGCCCAGTAACGGTGTTCATTAATGCCCTGAACCGCATGCTTGCCGAAAACGGGATTGATGCTTACGACGATCCCGAGCAACAGCCGCGCGTGTATCAGGGCCATTTGTTCGGCCGCTCCGCGCTCGATCATCATTCGCCCCGCGTGCTGATGGAGATTGCGGCGATGGCCGAGGCCCAGGGACCGAGCCCGAACCTTGCACTGATCCGCCAAAACCCGCATCGGGTCATCTTTCTTCCGCGGGCATTGCCTCGGCCGCTCGCGACCGGCTATTGCGAGAAGAATGGCAATGCTCCAGTGCGGGTGTGGGCGGGCTCTCTGTTGCAGCTTCTCGAGGAGCTGGTGAGGCTGGCGCCCACCTTGCGCATTCCTCTGATGAAGGGCAAGCTTTCCAGCCAGACCGCTTTCGCTATCAATATGTTCCGGCCGTTTCACGAGCTGGACTCCACGAAGCTGATTGAGAGTTACCGCACCGCGTGGCTTGCGCTTTACGAAGGCGCGCGGCTGGCGATGGAGAACGGTACGGCCTTGACGTTAACAGGCTGACGCTGGCGGACTGAGTGGCGGCGCTCGGAGCGAGTGGGCAGTGCGCGAAGGCGTCTGATAAAGTGGTTTGCCATGAGAAGACGCAACCCTCGCCGATCGATTCTGTACATTGCGATTTTGGCCACGCTCGCCGGAACGGGCGCAGCGACGATCTTGCGCGCGCAAACGCCCTCCGCACAAAATGCGCCGCCGCAGACCGCGCCGGCATGGGCGCAACCGGGCTCCGCAACGCACACACAGGTTGCGCCACCGGCCGACTTTCACCGCCCGAGCCGGAATTTCGATACGCCGATCGGGATATTCCAGGGTCAATCCGACATTGGCGCGGCGCTTGTCCCGGGCAGCGCGAGTTTCGACGCGGCAACGGGGCAGTACACCATCAACTCCGCTGGATACAACGTCTGGTACACGCGAGACGAGTTTTGTTTCCTGTGGAAGCGCATGTCGGGCGACGTGTCGCTGGCGGCGGACGTGAATTTTCCCGATCCCAAAGGATACGGCGACCGCAAGGCCGTGCTCATGATCCGGCAAAGCCTGGACGATGACGCGAAGGCTGCGATGGTGGCGCTGCATGGCGCGGGGATGGTGCATCTGGCGTGGCGGCCGGATCGCGATGTGCGCGTGGAGGACATCGAGTTTCGTATAGGAAGCCGCGGCGGCCGTCCCGGCGGCGCATCGCCGGATAGCCTGGTAACGATCACAGCGAGGCGGATCGGGATCGAGAAGCATGGCGATGAGTTCGCGATCTTCGTGAGTCTCGACGGGGAGCCAATGCACCAGTTCGGGCCGCCGATCAAGCTGCACCTGGACGGGCCGTTTTATGTCGGCATCGGGTTCTGCTCCCACCAGCCGGAAACGGTTGACACGGCGGTGCTGTCGAACGTCGTGGTTGAGAACACGGCGGGAAAGGTGAGGTGAGGAGCTTCGCGGGGTTGTTGATCTTGTAAGTTCTGACCTTCAAGATCGTAGCGGAAACGGAACCATCGGAATCGATGACGATATTGCACTTCGCCGACCTCGACACCGTCGAACTTCCCGATCGGATGCGGGCGGCTCTTACTGCGCCGGCTGACTCGTCGAGCGGGTAAACGAGGCGGAATCGACCCAGAAATAATGATTCTCTTCGGCCTTGACGAAGGATAAGGCGCCCAAATTTTGCTCGACTTCCTTCAACTGGGCCCGATCCGCATCCGTGTCTACCCGGCTGTACCGGACCAGCCAAATGCGACCGCAACTGCCGCTTTCTGCATCGAGCGCCGCGGGCGCAATGATATGGGGCGGCTGCTTATTTCGCTCGTACACGTCCCATTGCAGAGGGAGTCCCCCAAACGGCAGAAAGACCACGCAATCGCCTGGCATTTCGGCCGCGGCCAGGTACTGAAGAGCGCCGCGATAATCCTCTTTGTAGGGAACAAAATACTGGGCTCGCAAAGCCAGGCCGCTATATAGCACGATTACGGCGAGCCACGACCAGCGCCAGACGGTACGGGGCAACGAAGAAATTCCAGCGGCCACCAGGATGTAATACGGCACCAGGCAAAACAGTGAGTATCGGACATCGTATTGCATCCCGGTCGTAGCAAGCCCGAGCAATATCAAGTGCGGCGCCAGCCAAAGCATCGCGAGCAGCAGCACGCTGTCCCGACTGGACCAACTTTTCGGTACGGCGGCCCTCTGAAACAATGGCTTCAATGCCAGGATTACCGGCACCAGGAACAGTAAACCGCACGCGACCGACCATCGTGGTGCGTCGTGAAGCGCTCCATCGATAGCTCCATTGTTGTAACGGTTCAGATCGCGCAGGAAGGAGAGCCAATTCGCGGCAAACCAGGTGGGCTGGGCCCTCAGCGTGGTCACGTTGCTATGGAGCATGGTACGCACAACTCCACTCGCCAACCACGGCAGAAATGACGCTCCTATTGCAAGCACGCCCCCCGACAACCAGCCCATGGGAAGCGCAAACCGCTTTCTATAGAGCAAGCCATGAGCAAACAGGCAGGCTGCGGTCAGGGCTGTGAAATAGTGCGTATAGGTCATCAGTATTGTAGTGAGGACAAAAACGCACCAGGCGCCCAAGTTGTGCTCGCGAACTGCCTTGACATAGAAGTAAATTGCCACCGAGACAAGGCACAGAGCCATGGCGTAGTCTCTGGTTTCCTGGGAGTACATTACGGCAAGTTGGGAGACAGCCACCAGAACCGCCGCCACCATTCCAACCGTGGCATTGTAGAGGTACCGGGCCAAAGCAAATGTCGTAAGAATTGTGATGGTTCCGAAGACCACTGAAAGCAGACGGCCCTGCAGGTCTCCAAATCCCGCGACCCGGTAGACCGCGTGCAGCACAAAGGAATACAGCGGCGGATGACCTGGTTCTAAAATCAACTTCGCCGGCATGTCACGGAGCGATAAATTGGCGAGGACCATACTGTAGGCCTCGTCATACCAGGCGCCCTGCCAATCAACGCGGTACAGGCGCAATGCGAGGCCGGCGAGGGTCACAAGCAGCAAAGCGCAGAAGCCAACACCGCCCCGCTTTCGCAGCCACTCCCACGCCGTTGATTCCATGTTCGCTGATCTTCCCTGTGGGCCAAAGACCCTAGCTGAGTCTATCGCAGAGCGTTCGCTCGTGATCCTTCCGAGTGGACGTGGTAGTTTTAGATCGGTCCTGCGCGTCTACTCCTCTTCGAATATCTTCTCTAAGTCACGCCCGCCATAAAAAACCCCCAAGATTGTGACCAAATCTTCTGCTACCTGAAATGCGATCGTGACGCGACGTCGAAATCCAAATGTGCGAAGACCTGGACGGATATCGTCGCGACGTGTTCCCCGGTGAGGAAGGGTTCGCAAGCTTTCGCACTCTTTTACGATGTCTTCAGTGTATTTCGCTGCGATTTCGGGCGATGCAGCTTCCGCTATGTGGAAGTAGAGGGCCACAATCTGCGCCTCCGCCTCCGGGGAAAACACGACATGGTACGTCATCTTGCTCTGAGAGAGGTCTTGTGCGCGGTGGCAAGCGACGCCCGCACTTTAGTTGCGGATACGGCGCGCGAGGGGTTGGCCTTCGTAGCATCGTAAGCAGGCGCAACCTGCTCGCGCAGCCAATTGTCGAGGGCGCGCTCATGGAGTTGGAGCGCCCGCAGCCCGCCCCGGATCACTTCGCTCTCGGAGGCATACTCGCCCGATTCGACCTTGGCGCGAACCAACTCGGCCAATTCATGTGTGAGGGTAATGCTGAACTGCTGGGTGCTGCGCATTGGCCGCCTCCTCTCGCTTGATAGGATTCTATCCTACTCTGCGTTGGCGTGTTTTTCCAGTCCTCTTCGCTACTTTGCAAGCAACAGCGATTCATCCTCGCCCTCAAAATACGCGAGTTTTCCTGGCACGCATGAGAGGATCGAGCCCATGCCTTTGCCAACTACTGCTTCAACAGCAGTCTCTAACTCTAACTCTTTGCCGTCTACGCCAGAGAGCTCAGAAATCACCCAACAGGTGTTTATCGCGCCTCGTGACCTGAGAAGATTGGCAATGTTTTGGATTCCCTGCTGATGTCGGCCCCAAAGGCTTAGCGCAGGATCAACTTTCCATTTCACGGCGGCCGCAAATCTTCCTTCGAACCAGCGGAAATGCCCAAGCTCATCCAGAAATTTCTTTCGCCTTTTGGGGTTTCCCAGCAAATACAGAAATCGTTCTCGTTTCCCTGGGACAACAAATGCCTTAATCGTTGCCTGTTCGTGCCCAGACCTAATCGATTCTTCTTTCATGGCGTTGATACCGTAGGCGAATTCTACCTGTAGTTTAAGCTACGAGCACCTTGCCGCCTCCCTGCCTCGCGTGATTGACTGGTTGCCGGAAAGGGTAAGGCATTTATGGCGTATGTATTGGCGCTGGACCAAGGGACGACGAGTTCGCGGGCGATTCTTTTTGACGAGGTCGGCGCGATTGCGGCGGTGGCGCAGAAAGAGTTTCAGCAGTTCTATCCGCAGGCGGGTTGGGTGGAACACGATCCGGCGGAGATTCTGTCAAGCCAGATGAGCTGCGCCGTGGAGGCTCTAGCACAAGTGGGCGCGCGGCCGCGGGACGTTGCCGCGATCGGCATTACCAACCAGCGCGAGACGGTGATTGTGTGGGAGCGCGCGACGGGCAAGGCGATTCATCCGGCGATTGTGTGGCAGGACCGAAGGACTGCTCCGCTGTGTAAGGCATTGGAAGAGGGTGGGGCTGGCGAAGCAGTGTCAGCAAAGACCGGCCTCGTGCTGGATCCGTATTTTTCCGCGACCAAAGTGAAGTGGATCCTGGACAACGTGCCCGGTGCGCGGACGCTGGCTGAGCGCGGCGAGCTGGCCTTTGGCACCGTGGATAGCTGGCTGGTGTGGCATTTGACCAGCGGGCAGAAGCATGTGACCGACGTGACCAACGCCTCGCGCACGCTGCTCTTCAACGTTGTGAAGGGCGAGTGGGACGCGGACATGCTCCGCATGTTTGACGTTCCGGAGTCCATGCTGCCGGAAGTCAAATGGTCGAGCGAGCGCGTGGGCGAAGTGACGACGACGCTCGGCCTGAGCGGAGTGCCTATTGCGGGCATTGCCGGCGACCAGCAGGCGGCGCTCTTCGGGCAGTTGTGCTGGAGCGCGGGCGAGGCTAAGAACACATACGGAACGGGCTGCTTTCTGCTGCAGAACATCGGCACCGAGTTCATGCGGTCCAAACACAAATTGATCACTACGATCGCGGCGAGCGCCGGCAAGCGCCTCGAATACGCATTCGAAGGCAGCATCTTTATCGGCGGCGCGGTGGTGCAGTGGCTGCGCGACAACCTGAAGATCATCGCGGCATCGAGCGATATTGAAGCGCTCGCCGCGAGTGTGCCCGACACGAATGGCGTTGTGTTTGTGCCGGCGTTTGTGGGCCTGGGCGCTCCGCATTGGGACGCGCACGCGGCGGGCATGCTGATCGGCCTCAGGCGCGACACCGGCCACGGGCACATTGCGCGCGCGGCGCTAGAAGCCATCGCGTTCCAGGTGGCCGATGTGCTGGATGCGGTCAGCAGCGAGACCGGCGCGCCGATCCAGAACACGGTCGCTCCGCTCCGGGCCCTGCGCGTCGATGGCGGCGCGGCGGTGAACGATCTGCTGATGCAGTTCCAGGCCGATGTCCTCGGGGTTCCTGTGGTCCGGCCGCGCGTGACGGAGACAACGGCGCTGGGCGCTGCGTATCTCGCGGGGCTCGCTGTGGGATTCTGGCCGAGTCCGGATGCTCTGCGGGCCGAGCGCAAGGGCGATGTGCGTTTCGAGCCGAAGATGAGCGCAGGCGAACGGGCCGAGCGGCGGGCGCGATGGCAAAAGGCGGTTGAGCGCGCGAAAGCGTGGACCGCGTAGTACGGCATTTCTCCTTCAAACGCGGCCCTTCGAAGGGACGTGCAAGGTTCCGATTTCTTGAGGACATCGGAACTTGAGAGCCGAGATTTCGGGATACATCGGAAGGAGAAATGTTTTAGTCTCAATGGAACCGGTCGCGCATGCGCGTGAATAGCTCAACAGGAGTTTTAGGATCGTGAATCTGTTTCGAGGCTTACGGCCGCTCCAACGCGCCGCCGCAGTACGCGACGCGCTGGCGGGCGTCGCGATGGCGGCGATGGACATTCCGCAGGTGCTGGGATACAGCAAGATCGCGGGAATGCCTGTAGTGACGGGGCTTTACTCGCTCTTTTTGCCGCTGGTCGCGTTTGCGGCCTTTGGCTCGTCGCGCTATATGGTGGTGGCTGCGGACTCGGCGACGGCGGCAATTTTCGCTGACGGAGTCTCGGGCACTGCGACGCCGGGCGGGGCGCAATACATCGCCCTGGCGGGCATTGTGGCCGTGATGACGGCGATGATTCTGTTGCTGGCGCGGGTGCTGCGGCTGGCGTTTATCGCCGATTTTCTTTCACGAACAGTTCTTGTGGGCTTTCTCGCCGGTGTGGGGCTGCAAGTGGGAATATCCGTGCTGAGCGAGATGCTGGGCGTCGCCGTGGATTCGCGCAGGCCGGTAGTCCAGCTTTGGGAGGTAATTCGCGGATTGTCCCAGGCGCATCTGCCCACGGTGGCGTTGGCGGCTTCGGTGCTGGCGTTCGTCTTGCTGCTGCACCGCTTTGCTCCGAAGGTGCCGGGCGCGCTGGTGGCCGTGGTAGCCGCGATTACGGCGAGCGCCGCGTGGGATTTTGCGGGACACGGGATTGCAACCATTGGGCCGGTGGCCGGCGGCTTGCCGCATCTGGCATTGATGGGACTGCTGAGCATTCGCGAGATGGACCGCAAGGAAGTGGAATTGCTGCTCACCGTGTCTGCTTCCTGCGCCGTGATGATTCTTACGCAGAGCGCGGCGACTTCGCGGATCTATGCCGCGAAACATTACGAGACGGTGGACGAGAATCTCGATCTGTATGGGCTTTCGGCTGCGAATGCCGCGGCGGCGCTGAGCGGCGGGTTTGTAGTGAATGGCAGCCCCACGCAGACGGCGATGATGGAGGACGCCGGCGGGCGGAGCCAACTGGCGCAAGTGACGACGGCGGTGGTGGTGGGCGTGGTGCTGCTGTTTCTCACCGGGCCGCTCCAGCATCTTCCCACTTGCGTGCTGGGCGCAATGGTGTTCCTGGTTGCGCTGCGGCTCATCGATTTCGCCGAACTCAGGAACATTCGGGCAGAGAGCCCGCAGGAATATGCGCTGGCCGTGATGACGGCGGCGGTTGTGGTTCTGGTGGGAGTGGAAGAAGGGATCGTGTTGGCGATGGTGGTGTCGCTGATGCGCGTGGTGCGGCATGGTTATCACCCGCATAGCGGTGTGCTGCAGGCAAACCCCGACGGAAGCTGGAATCTGGTTCCCGCGGCGCCGAATGTTGAGACCGAACCGGGGCTGGTGCTGTACCGATTTGGAGCCGAGCTTTATTACGCCAATGCCGGGCGGTTTCTTGAAGAGGTTTCGCAAGTGGTGCAGCCGGTGCCGTCCGTTGTGAAATGGGTGGTGGTGGACGCGGAGGCGATGACGCACCTGGACTACACGGCTGCCCGGATTGTGAAGCGGCTGAAGGAGAACCTCGATCGGGCTGGAGTGGAGTTGGCGTTTGCGCGCGTGCCATGGGATCTGCGCTCCGACTTCGATCGGTATCATGTGACGGAAACGCTCGGGTCCGGCCGAATCTTCAACCGGCTGCACGACGCGATTGCGGCATTTGAGGGGTCGGCGAAGCCCGGCGCCTAACGGCGCAGGTGATCAGCCGATCTCCTGGTTCCAGTTTTTAAGCGCTTTTTTGAACTGAAGCGTGAATTTGCCGGCGTCGGTACCAGCGGTGCTCTCGACCGACGGGAGTTGCGCGTAAGAGCTCACCACACCTTGCAAACCTGCTCCGGCGGGCGGACCATGGGCTGGCCCACTTTGCAGCCAAATGCCTTTGCGAACTCCGGCATGTTCACTACCACTCCGTTGATGCGGAATTTTGCCGGCGAATGTGGATCGACGATCGCGCGCTCGCGCAGATCGTCGGGACGCTCATTGGCGCAATCCCACTGCGCAAAGCCAACGAAGAATCTCTGTTCCGGCGTCAAGCCATCGATCGGCTCGAGATTCATCGCGCGGGTCTTGCTTTGCCACGCCATGAAGCCCAGGATCTCGCCGCCGAGATCGGCGACATTCTCACCGAGCGTCAGCTTGCCGTTTACGTGAACGTCATCAACGGCAATGTAGGAGGAGTACTGATCGTCGACGCACTTGGTGCGCGCATCGAATTTTTCGCGATCTTCCTTGGTCCACCAATCCTTCAAGTTGCCATGAGCGTCGAACTGGCTGCCCTCATCGTCAAACCCATGGGTCAGCTCGTGTCCGATGGTGCCGCCGGTATTGCCGTAGTTGGGAGCGTCGTCCATTTTGGGATCGTAGAGCGGCGGCTGCAGCACGCCCGGCGGGGAAGTTGATGTCGTTCATCTGCGGATCGAAATAGGCGTCCACCGTGGCGGCCGACATTTGCCATTCGCCGTGATCCACTGGCTTTCCGATCTTGTTGATCTGCCGGTGCAACTCGAATGCGCCGGCGCGCTCGATGTCGCCCGCGAAATCGTCCTGGGTGAGCTTGATCGAGCTGTAATCGCGCCACTTGTCGGGGTACCCGATCTTGTTGCGAATTCCTTCGAGCTTGGCCAGCGCCTGCTTCTTCGTCTCGGGGCTCATCCAGTCAAGCTGCTCGATGCGCTGCCGCATGGCTCCTCGATGCGGTTCACCATATCCAGCGTCTGGGCTTTGAGTTCGGGCGAGAAGACCTTGGCGACGTAGGCCTGTCCCAGAGCGTCGCCGAGGTTGTAGTCGGTATATTGCACGCAACGCCGCCAGCGTGGCTGCTGCTCCTTTGCGCCGCGCAGATAAGCGCGGATAAAAGTTGAAGTTCTCGTCGACAAAAGGCTGCGAAAGGAATGGCGCATAGGCGTTCGCCACGTGGAAGCGGAAGTACGTTTTCCAGTTTGCGAGCGGCTCGCTCGCCAGCAGATCGCTCACCTGCTTGAAAAACTTTGGCGACTCGACGTTGACGGTCTCAAAGTGGGGATAGAGCGCAGTGCGGTAGTAGGCCGGCCAGTCGAATGCCGGGCGCCAGCTGCTCGAGCGCCGCCATGTCCATCTTGTCTTTCAGGTTGTATGGGTTGCGCATTTCGACCCGCGTCCACGAAGCCTTGGCCAGCGCGGTTTCCATCCGCATCACGGTTTCGGCATTCTTTTGCGCCGCATCCGGCTGGTCGCCGAGCAGCGAGAAGATCTTCTGCACGTACTGCAGATACTTCTCGCGAATCTCTTTCGACTTGGCGTCGTCTTTCGTGTAGTAATCGCGATCGGGAAGGCCAAGGCCGCCTTGGGCGAGATCGGCAATCTCCTGCTCGGAGTTGTCGGGGTCCTGCGTCGATCCCGCGCCGAAGAGGATCGTTCGCGCCAAATGGCAACGGTAGTCTTTGCAATCAGCGGCGCGATGTCCTCGCCGATTCGAGCGCGGCAATCGCGTCAAGCTGCGGCTGAATCGCTGCAAGCCCGCGCTGGTTGACCAGGCTCTCATTCATGCAAGCGCCGTAGAAATCGCCGATCTCCTGCGTACCGGACTGCGCTGTCCCTTGTTCGCGGCGGCTTCTTCGAGAATTCCGCGCAGAAATTGCAGGTTGTCCTGATACAGCTTGGCGTACACGCTCCACGAGGTCTGGTCGGGCGGAATGGGATTCTTCTTCTGCCATCCTCCGCAGGAGTAGGTATAGAAATCCACGCATGGATCAACGGACTTGTCCATCGAGGTGAGATCGAGGCTGGGCGAATAAGGCAGCGCTGGGGCAGCGGGCGATTGCGCCGGTAACGCAGCAGAAATCAAAAGAGCAAACGCAAAGATAGCGGATAAGCGAAACATTCAATCCTCCTGCTATGACCGGGAATCAGCCGATCTCCTGGTCCCAGTTCTCCAGCGTCTTCTTGAACTCGAGCATGAATTTGCCGGCGTCGGCGCCGTCGATGAGGCGGTGATCGAAGCCGAGGCAGAAGTACTGCATCGAGCGAATCGCAATGGAGTCGTTGCCATCGGCGTCGGTGAGGACGGCAGGTTCCTTGCGCAGGCCGCCGACGGCGAGGATGGCCGACTCGGGCTGGTTGATGATGGGCATGCCGAACTC
>CAVSYW010000006.1:0-317762 GCA_963732305.1 uncultured Acidobacteriaceae bacterium | reverse complement strand
ACAGTTCAAAGGAACTCAAAACACTGAAGAGAGCCAAGTCCGTTCGAGAAGGCCTGATACAACTCGAACACAAGAGGGCAACATCGTCTGATTGAAAAAACGTCACTCTTCGACCCCAAACCGAATACCTCCACGGCACTGCTGCTCTTGACATAGTCATATGACTAGTTATATGACTATGTGAGGAGGAGCTGCCCCATGGCCTGGCAGGTCTACGACGCAAAGGCTCGCTTTAGCGAACTCCTCGACGCCGCGCTCAAAGACGGCCCGCAGGTGGTCACGCGCCGCGGAGTGGAAACCGCCGTCCTCGTCCCCATCGATGAGTGGAAGCGGCTGAACGGCCAAGCCAAGCCGTCGCTCAAAGATATTCTGCTCGACCCGAACGGGCCCGCATGATCTCGATATTCCACCGCGCGGCTCGTTTCGCCTTCGTCCGCCGCCTGATTTCGAGTAAGCCCAATGTATCTTCTCGATACGAATGTCATTTCTGAGTTGCGAAAAACCAAGCCTCACGGGGCGGTGATAGCTTGGCTTCGCTCTGTGGGCAGCAACGATCTGTTCATCCCCGCGGTGGTCATCGGCGAAATGCAGGCAGGCGTTGAGCGGACTCGCTTGCAAGATCCCGAAAAGGCCGAGGAAATCGAACGATTCATCGATAAGGTTCTCTCCTCGTACGCGGTCTTGCCCTTGGATGCCGTTGTGTTTCGCGAGTGGGCAAGGCTCATTCATGGCAAGTCGCGCGATTTGACTGAGGATGCCATGATCGCCGCCACCGCCCGCATCCACGGCATGGCCGTCGTCACGCGAAACGTGAGAGACTTCGTACGCTTCGGTGTCCAGGTCTTCGATCCGTTTTCGAGCAAATAAGTTAAGCGGTACAATCCTTATAGCGGTTTGCGGCCTTCATGCAATTGGGCTTTCTTTTCTCATTCCCCAGCCCACTCTTCCCATTTTGCCTGCGTCCAAGAAAGAGTGAGAGGAATCTCATCTTCACGGGGTTCTCCATGCCGTCCATCTTTTCGCCCATCCCGGCCGAAATCGAACGGAAGGCTCCCGGAACCGGGGGCAAGCCCCCCGTAGACCGCCGGCCGACCGGAGGCGGCGGGGGCGGAGGCGATGACGACTGGCGCAATCCGCGCCGCGGCCCACGACGAGATTCTCGATCGCACGCGCGCCTTTGTCTTTTGCGCGCTGGCCGGCGACATGATGTTCTTCGTCGTGCTGGTGGTGCTCTTTTATGCGCGTCAGGCCGGCACGCACATGGATCCGCGCACCCTGCGCCAGATCGGCGACTGGCATCCGGTGCTGCTGCCGCCCATCCTCTTTCTGAACACTGCGGTCCTGCTCGTGAGCAGCCTGACCATGGAGCGGGCGCGGCTGCATATCTTCCGCGAGTTCGACGTGCTGGAGGAGTGGCTGGGACTGGGCCGCCCCGCCCTGCGCCGCACTCAGCCCTGGATTGCGCTCACCCTGGTGCTGGGTCTCGCGTTCCTTGGCGGCCAGGCTCTGGCCTGGAGGCAATTGACCGCGCAGGGATTTGCCTTCGACCATTCGGCCACGCCGGCAAGCTATTTCTTCTACCTTATGACCGGACTGCACGCCGCCCATCTGATTCTTGGCGTAATCGCCCTGCTTTTCTGCCTCTGCGCCCTTCATCTTTTCAAGCGCGTGGAGTCCCGCCAGATCGCCGTGGATGCCACGGCATGGTTCTGGCACGCCATGGGCTTTGCCTGGCTCGTGTTGTTTGGGGTTTTGGTGCTGGGGCGGTAGCCAGCTCGAACAGCAAACAGCAGACAGTAAACAGTCGACAGTGGCAAGCTTGAAGCTGTTCCACTGTCTGCTGCTTGCTGTCGGCTGTCTGCTGCTTACGCCGTGCGCGGGCGCAACAGCGCGCGAAGCCGCTCCGCAAAAGCTCGGCACTTCAGGGCACTCGAAGTAGATCTCCCGGTTGAGGCTCATCAGCAACTGCACCGCTTCCACTTGCGGATCGTGCGCGGAGAAGGACCCACCCGCGTAAACGAATTCGTCCGTCAGATATTCGATGGCGTGGCCCAGAATCTCCAGCGCACGGCCGGCTTCCGGCGAAATTCTGCGATGCGCACCACGCCGCGCCCCTTCAACCGGCAGCTGGCGCAGCGGTAAAGCATCGAATACCCGAAAGCTGTCATAAAGAGCAGCCATGCTTTTCATCCTCACCTGAATGATCGGCGCTCTTGTATCCGTTCTTAGGTAACGAAGGTACCGTTTCAAAAGAGAACAGGCTACTTTATGCACTACTCAATAGCGGGAAAGCCAGTGACGCGGCTCACATCTCGATGGCTCAAAAATTTCCGGCCAAACCGCTCTTCTCGCTCAAACGCAACTATCTCGCTGCACAATAAAGCACTTCCCTGTTGCTCACCGAGCGCTTTGACGCCTTGACGGGATCAGCCTGAAAACCTAATCTCAATCTAGAAACCTGTGTTTCCGCTCCTCTTTTCGGGCGCCAGGAGCGCATTCTTATCGACTTCCTTTAGGCTGGGCGGCGATGGTTCCCTATGACTGGCAATATCTCCCGCTTTTGATGCAGATTCTTGCCGCGTTCCTGCTTGGCGTGGGGATGGTCACAGCCTCATGGTTTGTTGGCCGCCATCGCAACACCCAGGTCAAGCTCGATGCCTACGAGTGCGGCATCCAGGCCATCGGCGACGCGCGCGGCCGTTTCAGCGTGCGCTTTTATCTGGTCGCAGTCCTCTTCATCCTCTTCGATGTTGAAATGGTCTTCATGATGCCCTGGGCGGTCATCTATCGCCGCCTGCCCGCGCTTACCGGCTGTTCGCGCCTCTTCGGCTTCTGGGAGATGCTCGTCTACCTGGGCTTCGTGGCCGTCGGCCTCTATTACATTGTGCGCAAAGGCATCCTGAACTGGAGCCAGGACAAGGCGGATCTTTAGGATGGCGAGCCAACCACCCACCCTATCGGGCAAGCAGGCCGTCCTCGCGGCGATGCCTGACCACCCCGCGATCAAAGCACTCCTCGCCTGGAAACCGGACGCCCTAATCGACGCCAAATTCGATTTCGGCGAGCTGACCCTCACCATTGCGTCCACAGAGATTCGCGCCGCCTGCTCCACCGTGCAGACCGCCGGCTACAACTTTTTTGAGGACATGACGGCGGTGGATTGGTATCCCCTCGCCCCGCGTTTTCAGTTGAGCTACCACATCCTCTCGCACGCCCTCAAAGAGCGCATCCGGCTGCGCGTCCTGCTCGATGAAGCCGAACCCAGCGTGGACTCGATTGTGCCGGTCTGGCCGGGCGCCAACTTCTTCGAGCGCGAGGTCTTCGATCTCTTCGGCATCCGCTTTGCCGATCATCCCGACCTTCGCCGCATCATGTTGCCGGACGATTGGAACAGGCCATCCCTTGCGCAAGGATTACCCCGTGGAGGGATACCGCTGATGAGTGAGAAATAACCCGGTGCGCCCCGTTCTCGAATTGCCGACTGCCGAAAGCACCGGCGCGCGGCAGATGGTGCTCAACA
Source organism: uncultured Acidobacteriaceae bacterium (assembly GCA_963732305.1). GTDB lineage: Bacteria > Acidobacteriota > Terriglobia > Terriglobales > Acidobacteriaceae > Telmatobacter. The sequence goes on along the minus strand of CAVSYW010000006.1, from coordinate 314,242 downwards.
TGGGCCCGCAGCACCCGGCGACGCACGGCGTGCTGCGCCTCGTAGTCGAGCTTGACGGCGAAGTGATTCTCAGCGTCCGCCCCGAGATCGGCTATCTGCATACGGGCATCGAGAAGACCTGCGAAGCCAAGTTCTATCAGCAGGTGGTTCCGCTCACCGATCGCATCAATTATCTCGATCCGCTCTCAAACAATCTCTGCTACTGCCTCGCCGTCGAGAAACTCCTCGACCTCGAAATCCCCGAGCGCGCGCAATGGATCCGCGTGTTGCTCACCGAATTGAGCCGGCTGAACTCGCACCTGATTTGGCTCGGCACCCACGCCATGGACATTGGCGCGCTCACAGTCTTCCTCTACACCTTCCGCGAGCGCGAGGAAATTCTCAGACTCTTCGAAGCCGTAGCCGGCCAGCGCATGATGACCAGCTACTTCCGCATCGGCGGCCTTTCCATGGAGCCACCGCTCGGCTGGCTCGATCGTGTCCAGGCCTTCATCCTCGGCTTCCCTGAAAAGATCGATGAATATTCAAACCTTCTATCAGGCAACCCTATCTTCATGAATCGCTTGAAGGGTGTGGGCTATCTCTCTGCAGCCGACGCCATTGCGCTCGGCGTAACCGGCCCGCCGCTGCGCGCCTCCGGCGTCGATATCGATCTGCGTCGTGACATGCCCTACTCAAGTTACGAGAAGTTTCAATTCAAGGTGCCAATTTCCACGGTAGGCGACACTTGGGCGCGATACGAAATTCGCCTCGTCGAAATGCGCGAGAGCACCAAGATCGTCCAGCAGGCACTGGACGGCATGCCGGGCGGCGCGGTCAAGGCCGATGCGCCGAAGATCGTTTTGCCCGACCGGGAAAAAATGAAGACGCAGATGGAGGCTCTCATCCATCACTTCAAGATCGTCACCGAGGGATTCAGTGTGCCCGCGGGCGAGGTCTATCAGGGCATCGAATGTGGTCACGGACAGATGGGCTATTACGTGGTCTCAGACGGCACCGCCAAGCCCTACCGCGTGCACATGCGTTATCCCTCTTTTGCCACTCTGCAGGCTGTCGAAACCATGTGCAAGGGCGGGTTGATCGCAGACCTGGTTGCCGTGGTGGGCTCCATTGACATAGTGCTGGGAGAGATCGACCGATAGGAGACTATGTGACAAATTACGGCGAGTTGGCGGACAAATTAAGCAGTCAGCGATCCCATGCCCGCCCGGCTCAGGAGCCTCCGGTCGGCCGAGGAGTGACCGCCGCCCAGGTGTATGAAAACGTGAAGCTTCACGTCAGCAATGAGATCGAAAAAGCCAATGTGGAATTGCGCAAACGGCGGCTCGCCACCATCGAACGTGTCTTCCTGCCCTCCTACGAGGGTAGGCTCTGCTTGACCTTCGGATCAGATCTGCTTTGCACCGTCGATTTGCAGGAGACAAGGGGGCAAATTACGGCCGTGATCTCCGGCCCGCCAAATGCCATCGAAATTTCAAGAAAGGAATTTCTGCTGGGAGGCGACTGCATCCCTGAACGGATTGCGGTTGACATTGTTTCCGGGCTACTGGGGGGAGAATTCTCTTGACGCTCAGGTCCAACGGAACCATTAAAGCTGTCCGCAGCGGCACTCCGGTCGGTATGGATTCGCTTGTCTTTGCAGAGTTCTGGATCTCGCTCGCTTCCCTGCTGCGCAGCTACACCGCTGTGCATGGACTCGATGGCATTCGTCACGCGCTGGTTGAAGCGGATGCGGATAAAATCTTGGTTCACCACGAGAAAAGTGGCTTTGCCTCGAGCGCAAGGGCGCAATCGTCATCTGGACGCGAGAAAATCGAAGTAGTGGAAGGATGGAATTCTCCGAGGCAGGACGGTTGTGCAGCGAAATCAGACGAAGAAGAGATGGATCTGGCCGCAGAAGCCTGGGCACGGGAGTTGATGCGATGAGTCCCAAAAAGAATACCCCCGAGACCCTGTCCGTCTTCTCGCCCGAGCTGGCCAAGCGCTTCGACGCGCTCGTCGAGAAGTATCCTGTGAAGCGTTCGGCTCTGATCCCCATGCTGCTCTACGCGCAGGATGAGGTGGGCTACCTTTCTGACGCGGTCGTCGCCGAAGTCGCCCAGCGCATCGGCATCACGGAACTCGAAGTGCGCAACGTCGCCACCTATTATTCGATGCTGCGCTTCAAGCCCGCGGGAAAATTCAATATTCAGGTCTGCACCAATATCAGTTGCATGTTGCGCGGCGCCTACGATGTCTACGAGCGCTTCCAGGAAGAGCTCGGCGTCGGTCCCAAGGGCGTCACGTCCGACGGGCTTTTCTCCCTCGAAGAAGTCGAATGCATCGGCGCCTGCTGCTGGGCGCCGGCCATCCAGGTGAACTACGACTTCCACGACGAGCTCAAGCCCGATCTCGTGCCCGGCATCCTCAGCGGCTATCGCGGGCAGGCGAAGGCAAAGCGAAGACGAAAGGCAAGACCAACGATGCCTAGGCTCGTCTCCCATCCCGATGAAGTCAAGATCGTCTCCAGCCGCTTCGGCAAAGGCGCGACGAACATCGACCGCTATCTCGAACTGGGCGGCTATCAGGCCGTGAAAAAATGCCTCGCGCAAACCCCCGAGTGGATCGTCGACGAGATGAAGGCCAGTGGCCTGCGCGGACGCGGCGGCGCGGGCTTCTCGGCGGGCATGAAGTGGTCCTTCGTTCCCAGGCAATCCGCCAAGCCCAAGTACATCCTCGTCAACGGCGACGAAAGCGAGCCCGGAACCTGCAAGGATCACCTGATCTTCCTGCACGATCCGCATTCCGTGATCGAAGGCACCATCATCGCCGGCCTGGCGGTGGGCGCGCGCATGGGCTTTATCTATCTGCGCGGCGAATATCGCTACCTTCTCGAAATCATGGAGCGCGCCGTCGCCGATGCCTACGAGCGCGGCTTTCTGGGCAAGAACATCTTCGGCTCCGGCATCGAGTTCCAGATCATCACGCAAACCGGCGCTGGCGCCTACGAAGTCGGCGAAGAGTCGGCGCTGATGGAGTCGCTCGAAGGCAAGCGCGGTGTGCCGCGCATCAAGCCGCCCTTCCCTGCCGTTGTCGGCCTCTATGGCGGTCCCACGGTCATCAACAATGCCGAGACCATCGCGACTGTGCCCCATGTCATCGACGATGGGTGCGGCGGCGTATGCGGGCGTCGGCACTCCACGCAATGGCGGCACGCGCCTGTTTTGCATCAGCGGCCACGTGGAGCGGCCCGGCGTCTACGAACTGCCCATGGGCTACAACCTCAAGAAGATGATCTACGAAGTCGCCGGCGGCATTCGTGGCGGGCGCAAATTGAAAGCCGTCGTCCCCGGCGGCTCGTCGACTCCGGTCCTGCTGCCCGAAGAGATCGACATCGGCATGGACTTCGATCAGGTGGGCAAAGCCGGCTCCATGCTCGGCTCGGGCGGCGTCGTGGTCATCGACGATCAAACCTGCATGGTCGAGTTCGCTCTGCGCACCATCAGCTTCTACGCGCACGAGAGCTGCGGCTGGTGCATCCCCTGCCGCGAAGGCACCGACTGGCTCAAGAAATCGCTCACGCGCTTCCACGCCGGCTTCGGCAGCGAGAGCGACATCGACAACATGCAGTACCTGGCCGAAAACATGCTGGGCCGCACCTTTTGCCCGCTCGGCGACGCCGCGGCCATGCCGACCATCGCATTTCTCAAAAAGTTCCGCAAGGAGTTTGAAGATCACCTCAACGGCAAGCCCTGCCCCTTCGCGCGGGAAGGCGTGCCGCAATTAACCGTGGTGTAAACATGAGCATAAGAAGTCGTTTGGAAAACGCGCAAGTTTTGCGGAAGGCAGGCCGATTAGAGGGCGCATTCGTCTCAGCCTTGATCGCAGTGGCCGCAACTGCGCGTCGTACATTTCCGAGCCAGAAGGGCGACAAACAAGCATTTGAGGATTTTTTGCGGCAGGGGTGGTTCGAACGGATCAGCGTCGAATATCGCGGTGAGTTACACCCTGTTTATCACATTTTCTACAAATGGTTTCGTTGCGAGCTTATCCACGAGGGGGCCTTGCCTGTGGATGTGGAATTCATGCCTGACCCCGAGCCAGGGGTTCTCAGCATTCGAGCAGGCGGCGCTCCCGATTATGTTTTGAAGGTTTCCGAGGGTTGGTTCGATGAGCTTCTCCAAACCGTCATTCATGCGCAGTTAAACAGCGACTTGTTCAGTCGGTCGCAGCTCACAATTATGTAATACGGGACACGCAGTAACACCGCAAGAGTTCTGAATTGAGGCCGGGAAGGCAAGGTTATTCTTGAAAGTCAGGGACCTAATCAAGCTGATCGAGAAAGACGGATGGTATCACGTGTACACCAAAGGTAGTCATCGGCACTTCAAGCATCCAAGCAAACCCGGAAAGGTTACCATACCCGGCCACCCCGGAGACGATGCCACGCCCGGAACTTTGAACTCGGTACTTTAGCAGGCAGGTTTGAAATGAAGCAGCGATTTCTGGTTGTCTATGAACATGGGAAGAGAAACTACGGCGGATTTGCGCCCGACGTTCCAGGTTGTATATCGACCGGCAAGACGCTCCCGGAAATGCGGCGCACGATGAAGGAGGCGTTGGAGAGCCACTTTGAATTCATGGCTGCCGATGGCGACCCCTTGCCTGAGCCCGTTACTTCGTCCTATCCCATCCCACCGAATGCCGATCCCGACGGTGAAGTGGATCACTACGTCGTCGAGTTTCTCGAACGTCGAGATGCCTGACGAATGGAAACTGCCACACGCAAAGACAGCATAGAAACAGAAGAGAGAATCGGTAATAAAGAATGCCCGATGTCACCTTCACAGTCGATGGAAGAAAGCTAACCGCTCCGGCGGGAACGCTTCTCATTGACGCCTGCCGCAAAGCCGGCATCGAAATTCCCGCCTTCTGCTACTATCCCGGTCTTTCGTTGCAGGCCGCATGCCGCATGTGCGTCGTGCGCCAGGAAAAAGTTCCCAAGCTGCAAACCGCCTGCACGACGACAGTCGCCGAAGGCCAGGTTTTCGTCACCGAATCGCCCGAGATCGCGCAGGCACGCAAGGCCACCATCGAATTGCTGCTCGGCAACCATCCGCTCGACTGCCCTGTCTGCGATGCGGGCGGCGAGTGCGAATTGCAGGACATGACCTTCAAGTACGGCGCGGGCGAAAGCCAATACGTTGAGGTCAAGCACCATACGCGACGAGCAGCAATGGTCACCCGCCGTTTTCTATGATCGCCCGCGCTGCATCCTCTGTTACCGCTGCATCCGCATGTGCGGCGAAGGCATGGACGTTTGGGCGCTCGGCATCCACAATCGCGGCGATGACTCCGTCATCGTCCCCAACGACGGCCATCAGCTCGACTGCGAGCAGTGCGGCATGTGCATTGATGTGTGCCCCGTGGGCGCGCTCACCAGCGGCAGCTACCGCTACAAGACCCGCCCCTGGGAGATGAGCCACGTATCCACCGTCTGCGCGCACTGCGCCGACGGCTGCAAGGTCACTCTCGGCGTGCGCTCCACCAACGATGGAGCGGAGATCGTCCGCGCCGATAATCGCGACAAGAGCGGCATCAACGACGATTTCCTGTGCGCCAAGGGCCGCTTCGGCTTCGATTTTGTCGAAAGCCCCGACCGCTTGACGCAACCGCTTGTCCGCAACGCAGCCGGCAAACTCGAGCCCGCCACATGGGATCACGCCCTCCGCTTTGCCGCCGGCAAGTTGAAGGAAATCCGCGATACGCGCGGCGGCGAGTCGATCGGCGTCATCGGCTCCAACCGCACCACCAACGAAGAGAATTACCTGCTGCAGAAATTCGCACGCACCGTGCTCGGCACCAACAACATCGACCACGAGCGCAGCACGGACTATGCGTCATTTGCCCGCGCTCTCGCCGGAACCACGGGAAAGACTGCCAGCCTGCGCGACATTGCCTCCGCCTGCGCCATCCTCCTGGTCGGCGGCAATCCCACCGAGGAGCATCCGCTGCTGGCCTGGCTCTGCGCACCAATGTGCGCCTGAACCGCGCGCGCCTTTACATCGCCAACTCCCGGCCCATCAAGCTCGACCGGCAGGCCACGGCCACGCTGGAACTTCCGGCCAGCAGCTTCAAGGACTTCGCGGCATTTCTCGAACAAGGCACATCCGATTTCAGCAAGGCTCTGCTTGCGGAGGAATCGCTCGTTGTCCTCTTTGGCGAGGAGTTTCGCGGCGAGGCCGTCGAGAATCTCGTCGCCTGGGGCCTCAAGCGTGGCCCAATCCCGATTCTGTCCGCTTCGCCTATCTCGGCGACTACGCGAACTCGCGCGGCGCTGCCGATATGGGGCTTTTCCCGATCTACTGCCGGGCTACGTGCCGGTCACTGCGCCGGGAGCTTTCCGCGAATATCCTAACCTTTCAACCGCGCCCGGCAAAACCCTGCCGCAAATGCTCGAAGCAGCCGCACAGGGCGAACTCGACGCACTGCTCGTCGTTGGCGCTAATCCCGTTTCCCGCGCCAAGCTCGATCCCGCCGCCCTCAAAAACACATTCGTCATCGTGCAGGACCTCTTCCTCACCGAGACTGCGGCTCTGGCCGATGTAGTTCTTCCCGCCGCCAGTCTCTACGAAAAATCCGGCACCGTGACCAACACTTACGGCGACATCCAGATGGTGCGCAAGGCCGCGGACCGCGCCGGAGTCAAACCGGACTTCGAAATCCTCGTGCGCCTCGCCGAAGCCATGGGTGCTGACATCAAGCCCCTGGTTCCCTTCGGCCAAAACCGAATTTTGCCCGGCGCCACCGCCGATCTCGGCCAGTCGCGTGGCGCGCAATCCGGCGAGGCCGACCGTCACGCCGTCTGGCTCGAAGCCAACGGCCTCGAACCCAAACTCAGCCCCTTCGATCCGTTCGCCACATTGGATGAAATTGCCCGGCTTGTTCCCGGTTACACCGTCGACCGGATCAATCTTTTCGCAGGCAACGATGTGCATACGGAACCCAAGGCCACGCCCGGTATTTGTGCCGCTGACGGCCCTCACCAACCCGGACCTTGATCGTTCCGGCGCACGACACGCTCTTCACCTCGGGAACGCTGGGCCGCTTCAGCACTGCGCTCAAGCAACTCGCGCAACATCAAACCAAGGAGATGGCCGAAACCGCCGCCGACTAGGATGCACCAGCCGCCGCTGACTCGCTAACTTGCTAACCCGCGCAGCGGGGCTAACTTGCTGCCTTTTGGAACGCACGTGACGATTCTCGCATTCTTTCTCTGGAGCCTGCTCAAAGTCGCCGTGGTCACGGTGGTGATGCTCATGGGCATCGCCTACACCGTGCTGCTCGAGCGCAAACTGGTAGGCCGCATCCAGAACCGCTGGGGACCCAGCCGCGTCGGCCCCTTCGGGCTCTTGCAGCCGCTGGTGGATGGCGCAAAATCCTTCCTCAAAGAGGATCTGATCCCCACCGCCGTCTATCGCCCGCTTTATCTGCTCGCGCCCATCATCTCCCTCGGCTGCGCGCTCATCGCCATCGCCGTCATTCCCTTTGGCGCGCCCGGCATCGGCCCGCACAGGCTTCGATTTCTTTGAAATCTCAAATATCAATGTCGGCCTGCTCGTGATTCTTGGCGTCACTTCCATAGGCGTCTACGGCATCGCTCTTGCCGGCTGGTCCTCGAACAACAAATACTCGCTGCTTGGCGCGCTCCGCTCCTCGGCGCAGCTCATCAGCTACGAATTGGCTCTCGGTCTCTCGCTCGTCGGCGTCGTCCTTCGCGCCGGCTCGCTCAATCTTCGCGTCATCGTCGAGCAGCAAGCCACTCTCGGCATGGCGACATGGAACATCACCCTTTGGCGGGTGCCAGTTTTTCGCTTTCTTCATCTACTTGATGGCCGCCTTTGCCGAGACCAACCGCTCGCCCTTCGACCTGCCTGAAGCTGAAAGCGAGCTCACCGGCGGCTATCACACCGAATACAGCTCGATGAAGTTCGCCATGTTCTTCATGGCCGAGTACGGCAACATGATCAACGTGGGCTGCGTGGCCACGCTGCTCTTTCTCGGCGGCTGGACCAGCCCGTTCGGCGACCTGCTTCGGCCGTTCGAGAGCCCCTTTGTCAACGCCGTGCTGCTCGATCGTCTGGTTTGTGGGCAAGGTTTTCTGCTTTCTCTGTCTTTACGTCTGGGTGCGGGGCACGTTGCCGCGCTTCCGTTACGACCAACTGATGAACTTCGGCTGGCGGTCTTGCTTCCGCTGGCCATTCTGAACATTGTGGGAACCAGCCTCTGGCTTGCGTATCGTTAACGTGCTAAGCACGAACCCTCCTTCTGTCATCCTGAGCGGATGCGCAGCGGAGTCGAAGGATCTAGCGGTTGCTCTTCAAGGACGCCTTTGCGTCGGCATGATGCGCATCCATTCGATTGCTTCACGCTCATTTACAATCGGGAGGGAAATTCGAGGAGCAACAACTTCTTTGCTCCGCCTTTCTTCTCCTCAACCCGCCGGTTAAGCAGTCGATCCGGCCCTAACCAGTACGTCAGGCAACAATGCACCTGATTTTGTTCTTCCTCTTTGCCGGATTCTGCCTCGCGGGAGCCATCAATCTCCTGTGGCAGACCCATCCCATCAACAGCGCCCTGGCGCTGATCGTGGTCATGACCTCGCTCGCGGTGCTCTACCTTCTGCTCGGCGCGGAATTCCTGGCCATTGCGCAGATCATCGTCTATGCGGGCGCAGTGATGGTGCTTTTCACTTTCGTGGTCATGCTGCTGAATGCCGGCCGCGAAGAGCGCACCCTCGGCAGCCGCGCCGCGGCACGCGTGGGCTTTCCCGCCGTTGTTGTCCTCTTGGCTGTGCTGGCCACCATCGTTCTTCGCGCTCAGGGCCTCGTCTCGGCGCATCTTGGAACCAGGGCCTCACCAGCGATCCCAACAGTTCGAATCTTGTCGTCCTCAGCCAGGTGCTCTTCCACGAACTGCTTCTGCCCTTTGAACTGACCTCGGTGCTCATTCTCATCGCCATCCTCGGCACGGTTGCCATCGCCCACCACGAAGGCTGCAGAAAAGGACGGCCGAAAAATGAGCTTTCTGCACCACGATGTGCCCCTCAATTGGTATCTGCTCCTGAGCGCCGTGCTTTTTTCGCTCGGCGTCGTCGGATTTCTCATCAAACGCAATCTCATCACCGTTTTCATGTCGATTGAGCTCATGCTCAACGCCGTCAATCTCTCCTTTGTCGCCTTTGCCTATCAATGGCACGAGGTGAAAGGGCAGATCTTTGTCTTCTTCGTCATGATGGTCGCCGCCGCCGAAGCCGCCGTCGGTCTGGCCATCATTATTGCCGTCTTCCGCGCGCGCGCCACATTCGCCGTCGACCGCATCGATCTGATGAAACTATGAACGTGCCATTCCATCTCTGGCTGATTCCGCTGCTGCCCTTCGCCGGATTCCTTTTGAACGGAATCCTGGGCTCCAGGCTGCCCAGATGGCTTGTCTCTACGATCGGTCTGCTCGCGCCGCTGGCGTCGTTTGGTGTCGTGCTGATTACGCGTTCGATCTTTCTCTGCGTTTCAATGTAATTCAGGTCGGTGGCCAGTTGGGATCTCCTCGGCCGTTTCCTCCAATTGTTGAGACCGCCCGGAATCGTGGCTCGCCCTCCGCGCGCTCCACGTCGACTTCAGCTTCGTTCTCGACCAGCTCTCGCTCGTCATGCTGCTCGTCGTCACCGGCGTGGGCTTTCTCATCCATGTCTACTCCGTCGGCTACATGCACGGCGATCCCGGCTACGCGCGCTACTTCAGCTATCTCAATCTCTTCCTGTTTTTCATGACCACGCTGGTCCTTGCCGGCAACGTGCTGCTCATGTTCGTTGGCTGGGAGGGCGTCGGACTCGCCTCCTATCTCCTCATCGGCTTCTGGTTCCAAAAACCAACCGCAGCCGCCGCCGGCAAAAAAGCCTTCATCGTCAACCGCATCGGCGATTTCGGATTTCTGATCGGAATTTTTCTCCTCCTTGCCAACTTCGGCACGCTCACCTTCAGCGAAATCGTGCCAAACTCGCCGCCAGCCCAGTTCCCACCGGCGGCGTCCTCACCGCCATCTGCCTCTGCCTGCTGTTCGGCGCAGCCGGCAAAAGCGCGCAACTTGCCGCTCTACGTCTGGCTGCCCGACGCCATGGAAGGCCCCACGCCGGTCTCCGCGCTCATTCACGCCGCCACCATGGTCACGGCGGGCGTCTACCTGATTGCGCGTACCCATTTCCTCTTCGACCGCGCGCCCATCGCTCTCGGCACGGTCGCCGTCGTCGGCGCGGCAACTGCCATCTTCGCCGCCACCATCGGCCTCGCCCAGAACGACATCAAGCGCGTGCTCGCCTACTCCACCATCTCGCAACTGGGCTACATGTTTCTTGCCTGCGGCGTCGCGGCTTATTCGGCAGCCATCTTCCACCTCGTCACGCATTCATTTTTCAAGGCGCTGCTGTTCCTCGCCGCGGGCTCAGTGATTCACGCCATGGGCGGCGAACAGGACATGCGCAAGATGGGCGGCCTGCGCAAGAAACTCCCCGTCACCTTCTGGACCATGACCATTGCCGTCTTCACCATCGCCGGATTCCCGCCGCTCGCCGCGTTCTTTTCGAAAGACGCGATCCTCTACGCCGCATTCGTTCAAGGACCCGGAGGCAAGCTTCTCTGGTTCGTCGGGCTGATCACCGCGCATGCTCACTTCGCTCTACATGTTCCGCCTCTGGTACATGACCTTCTTCGGCGAATCGCGCACCGCTGACGCGCATCCTCATGAGAGCCCCTGGTCCATGCGCGCGCCGCTCATCATTCTGGCGCTGCTTTCCATTTGCGGCGGCTGGATCGGCATCGAGGAAATGACTTCAGTTCGTACCTCGCGCCCTCCGTCGGCCTGCACCCGGCCGTCTCCAGCATTCCGCATCTCGATCTGATTCTCACCATTGTTGCGGTCCTCGTGGCGCTCGAAGGCTTACTGATCGCGGATAAGTATTACCGGCGCAAAACGGAACGCCCCGCGCAACTGGCCGCGGAAATGCCCGCCGGCTACAAGCTTCTGGCGAAGAAATACTACGTTGACGAACTTTACGACGCCATACTGGTCAAACCGCTGTTCGCATTCTCGCACTACGTGCTCGGCTGGGTCATGGATTTGCCTTCTAGGCGGGAGCAGCCTGGCTGCTTGCCGGCACTGCCAATCTTTACGGGAATGATCCTGCAGCGCTGGCAATCCGGCAATCTGCGCTCGTATGCAGCGTGGCTCACCGCCGCAGCCGCTGTGCTTCTACTCTTTGTCCTCCTCGCGCAAGGAGCGATCCCGATGAGCGGAACCTTTGACACACCTGATGCACCTGACGGGAGTGGGGCACTGAGAAGATGACAGCACCAATGGCAAGTATCGACCATTCGATTCTCACCCTCATCCTGCTGACCCCGCTTGCCGGCGCGATTCTCATCGCGCTTTTGCCCGATCGCGCCAAATTGCCCAACTGGATCGCGCTCCTCACCTCGCTCGTCACCTTTCTTCTCACGCTTCATCTTCCCGCCCACTTTGTCACCGGCCAGCCCGGCTTCCAGTTTGAAATCAATATCCCCTGGATCGATACCCCTGCCATCTTCTACCACGTGGGTGTCGACGGCCTCAGCCTCTGGCTGATCGTGCTGGTTGGCCTGCTCGCCCCCATTGGCGTCATCGCCAGTTGGAATGCCATCCAAACCCGCCGCAAGGTCTTCTACTCGCTCTTCCTCGTCCAGCAAACGGCCATGTTCGGCGTCTTCGTCTCGCTCGATCTCATGCTCTATTACGGCTTTTGGGAGCTTTCTCTGGTACCCATGGCAATCCTCATCGCCATGTACGGCCGCAAGGACGGCCCGAAGGCCGCACTCAAGTTCTTCCTCTTCACCTTCATCCCTTCCGCGCCGCTGCTCGTCGCCATTCTGTGGCTCTATTCACGCGCACACACACCTTCAATTTCAGCGAATTGCAATCCAGACCGCCACCGGCGTGCTTCCTGCAGGAGCGCTCTTCTGGGTCGCGCTAGCTTTTCTGTTCGCCTTCGCCGTCAAAGTCCCCGTCTTCCCGCTGCACGGCTGGCTCGCCGACACATACAGCGAAGCCCCCGTCGCGCTCGCCATGGTAGTTGCCGGCAAACTCGGCCTCTACTCCATGATGCGTTTCCACGTCGGGCTCTTCCCCGCCCAGGCGCGCGCCATGGCTCCGCTGCTCATGGTTCTTGCTGTCATTGGAGTCCTTTATGGGGCTTGTTTGGCTCTTGTGCAACGCGATTTCTGGCGCTTGATGGCCTTTGCCGCGCTCAGCCATCTCAGCCTGATCGTGCTCGCCATCTACGGCCTAACGCTCACCGGCTGGTCTGGGCGCGGTCTATCAGATCCTTTCGCACGGCGTGGTCGATGGCGCGCTCTTCCTGCTGCTCGGCGCACTCGAAATCCGCTACGCGACCAGCGTGATCGCCTCCTACGGCGGCCTTGCCGCAAAACTGCCGCGAGCGGCTACTTATTTCGTCATCGCCACGCTGGCCATGATTGGCTTACCCATGCTCAGCGGCTTCATCGGCGAATTCGTCATTCTTTCGAACACTTTCGGCGCAGTAAACCGCACCGCAGCAATCGCTCGCGGCCATCGCCGTCATCCTCGGCGCGGCCTACATGCTTTCGCTCGTTCAGCGCCTCTTCTACGGCCCTGAAAAACGCACTCATCGCCTCCAAGCCCTCCGCCGATCTGCGTTTCGGCGAACTTGCGATCCTCACGCCGCTGGTCGTGCTCATGCTCGTCATGGGTCTCGCGCCATCGCTCTGGCTCAACTCGATCCAAACCGGAGTTCATCCACCGGTGGCGCCCACGCAGCTCGTTAAAACGCCGGTCGTCAAACGGGAGCTCATCGTAGTCCTTTCATCCAGCGGGTCGCAGCATCCGGCCCAATCATCCATTTATCCGGAGGTGCAGCGGTGAACCAAATCCCTGACATCTACCGCATCCTCCCCGAGGTGATTCTCACCCTCACCGGCGTCGCCATCATGCTGATCGACGCATCGATTCCGCCCACTTGGACTCGCCGCTATCTCGGCTTTCTCGCCGCCATCGGAACCACCATCGCCATCTGGGCCAGCGTAGGGCAGCTTGCTTTGCCTGAAGGAACTGGCTTCTTCGGCACCGTCGAGACCAGCGCCTTCACCATCTTCTTTCACGTCCTCATCTGCGGCATCGTTCTCGTGGCCCTGCTGCTTTCGATCGATACCCTGCCGGAACATAGTCACCACCAGGGTGAGTTTTATGCGCTCATCGTCTTCGGCGCGGTCGGCATGTGCCTGCTCACCAGCGCCATTGAGCTGCTCCTCGTCTTCATCGCTCTCGAAATCTCATCGATCTCCACATACATCCTCGCCGGTTACCGCAAACAGACGGCCCGTGGCCCCGAAGCCGCCATCAAGTATTTTCTGCTCGGTTCCTTCGCCACCGCATTTCTGCTTTACGGCATCGCCCTGATCTTTGGCGCCACCGGCACCACGCAGATTTATCAAATCGCCCAGCTCGCACCGGTCGCTCAGAACCAGACCTTCGTTCTCGCCGCTCTTGCGCTCATGCTGGTCGGCGTACTCTTCAAGGTTTCCGCGGCGCCTTTTCACATCTGGACACCCGACGTCTACGAAGGCGCGCCCACTCCGGTCGTGGCTTTGCTTTCCACCGCGCCCAAAGCGGCCGCCTTTGCCCTGCTGCTCCGAGTGGTCTACGAAATCTTTCCCAATCTGCGCTCCATCTGGGCGCCGCTGCTCTGGATCGTCGCCGTCCTCTCCATGACGGTCGGCAACCTCGCCGCACTCCGCCAACAGAACGTCAAACGCATGCTGGCCTACTCGGCGATTGCCCACGCCGGCTATCTGCTCGCCGCCTTTGCCGGCATCGGCTCCATCGGCATTGCGGCAGCCAGTTTCTACATCGCAGCCTATGCCGCGATGAATGTCGGAATCTTCGCGGTCATCACGCTCGTCGCCGGATACGACGAGCACCTCTCCCTTATCGACGACTTCCGCGGCCTCATCTATCGCTCGCCGTTCCTCGGCAGCCTGCTCATCTTCTTCCTCGTCTCCCTCATCGGGATTCCTTTCACCGGCGGCTTCTTCGCCAAGTTCTACTCATTTGGCGCGGCAGTCGACGGCGGCGCAATCGCATTAGCGATCATCGGTCTGCTCAACTCAGGACTAGCTGCGGCGTATTACCTGCATTTGGCTTTAGTCGCCGCACAGCGCCCGTCTGCCGACCAAGCCGTACCGCCCAAGCCCGTCGTTGGCATCGCGGTCACAGCAGCTTTGTCTCTGGCCGTGATTGCCACGCTCGTTCTCGGCATCTTTCCCGGCGCAGCGCTTCATGCCGTCCAATCGGCCGCGCACACGTTGCAGGTTCCCGCACAGCCGGGCGAAGCCCCCGGCGTTCGGCTACAATTTCCTCAATGAAGCTAGGCGAATTAGCAAGCCGCTTGGGCGCCGAATTGCGCGGCGATCCCAACCTGGAAGTTACCGGCGTCACGGGTATTGAAGAAGCCGGCCCCACCGAGATCACCTTCGTCGCGAATCCCCGCTACACCGCCCTCGCCCGAACCACCCGCGCCGCGGCCATCATTGTCGAGCCCGAATTCCAGGAGATTGCAGCCGCCACAATTCGCATCAAGAATCCCTATCACGCCTTTTCGCGCGCACTGGGCCTCTTTTACCAGCCGCCGTCGTACCCTTCCGGCATCCATCCCACCGCTGTCATCGACCCCACGGCGGAGATTGGCCCGGATGCGCACATCGGCGCATTCGCCGTCATCGGCCCCAACGTCCGCCTTGGATCTCACGCCACCATCCTGCCCCACGTGGTGCTGTATCGCGGCGTTCAGGTGGGCAGCAATTTTTTCGCACATGCGCATGCCGTGGTTCGTGAAAACTGCGTTCTCGGCGACCACGTCACCCTCGAAAACGGCGTCATCATCGGCGCGGACGGCTTCGGATTCTCAAAAAACGACGCTGGCCAATGGGAAAAGATCCCGCAATCCGGACCTGTTCGCATCGGCAGCCGCGTCGATGTGCAGGCCAACGCCACCATCGACCGCGCCACGGTGGGCGCGACCGAGATCGGCGACGGCACCAAGGTCGACAATCTCGTTCAAGTGGGCCACGGCTCGCGCGTCGGCAACGAAACGCTGATCTGCGCGCAGACCGGCCTGGCCGGCTCCTCGATCGTCGGCAACCATGTGATTCTCGCCGGACAGGTAGGCATTGCCGGTCATTGCACCGTCGGCGACGGCGTCATTCTGACCGCACAATCGGCGGTCTCGCACGACGTCCCGCCAGGCAAAATGATCTCCGGCTCTCCTGGTTTCGACAACCGTGTCTGGCTCCGCGCCGTTACCATCTTCCAGCGCTTGCCGGAGCTGCTCAAGCGGCTCGATCGCGTGGAAAAGGCGCTGGCAAATCAGAACTCTGAATCGGATGCCGCGCAGCCCGATGGGGAGACTCACAAGTGAATCGCCGCGCCGATTATCGCTATCCACTCTCCACGGCAACTCTCCTTGCAACTTCCCTCTTCTCCGGCTGCCATTCGTATCACATTGACGCAACCATCGAAAATCGCACCGGCGCAACCATCCAGTTGCTCGAAGTCGACTATCCCAGCGCCAGTTTCGGCGACAACTCTCTCGCCTCTGGCGCCGATTTCCACTACCGGTTTCAAATTAACGGTAGCGGCCAGCTCAAAGTCTCGTATACAGCGGCAAACGGGAAGTCAGTCCAAATTTCGGGTCCGACGTTGGTAGAGCGCCAGCAAGGCCAGCTCGAAATTGTCCTGGAGCCTGGCGGCAAAGCCGAATTCCTCCCTCAACTGACTCCACCCTCATAAATGAAAAACGCCCGCAAGACGTGGAGCTGACCCTCCTCGTCTTACGGGCTGAATTTCACGGGCTCAATTACTGCTGCCGAACTCAGTGCACCATGCTCTTGAAGAGAGGCGACTGCAACAGGCTGCTGAACTCCGCGTCGGACGTTGAATAGTGGATGGTCAGGTTCCCTGAACTGGAGCCGATATCCGTATTGTTCAGTGCCTGTTTTTCGGCGTCGGTTGCGCTTACCTTGCGCACCATTAATGCTGCCGACAGCAGCGAAGAAATCGTGGCGGCAGAGAACGAGTCGCCGGTCTCAACCGTCAGATCGAACCGCACACCATGCTGGAAATCCATCGAGTACCACGATGCTTCCATCCGCTTGCGAACGCTCTCAACGTCGGCCACTTGGCCGGCCTCGCCCAGAATCTGCTTCATCATGGTCTGCGTTCCCTTGTCGTCCAGAATGCTCCAAAGTGGATTGTTGTCAATACCTTGCATCGCGCTCATCAGGGAGCTGTTGGTGAGCAGGCTCGCCGCCATTCCGTCGCGAGCATCCAGTGCCCTGGTCACGGAGTCCTTGTTTCCGAAGATCATGGTTGAAGGATCGACAAAGCAGAGCACCATGCCGGTCTTGGGCATTGGGTATACACTGTTGGTCCGCACCATGGTCGCCTTCACCTTCTTGGTGCGGAAGTTAGCCAGAATCGCCTGCGTATCGAATTGGCCCTGGGCAATGCCCACGGTTTGCAGCTGATCGCTACCCGCGGACGGCCGAAAGAGCGCGAAAGCAAGCTCTTCCACGTCGTGATTCTCGTTCAGACCGGAATGGCTTAGCGCCTCGTCGAATTCCTTCAACTCCGGCGGCATCACGCGGTTCCGAAGATTCATCGCCGCGGTCGAGTTCTGCATCGCGTGGTAGTCGATCACCACCAACTGCTGAACATCGTGTGGAATGGCGCCGCGCGCATCCGTGGTCAGTTGCGCCGCAAAGACCATAGTGCCCGCCCCGAACAGAATCGATACCATTGAGAACTTCATCAAGAACTTGATCAATTTCTTCCTCCAACCGCAAAATAGGCTTACGAACAACCACATGTGAACTGGATCGGCGGAAAGTCTGCCGCGCCTGCGATCACCGTCAACTCGCAGCCCCCAAACCCCATATTACCCGGGAATTACGCATCGGAACCGCTTTCACTGCTTAACTCCCGCTCAATTCCCCGGCCACGCCAGCGGGTGATTCAGGCAACGCTCGAGAACCTTGGTCTCTCCGTCAAACCCTACTAATTGACGCATCCACTCGCTTTCCCGCTCACAGGCGGCTTCCGGAATCAGGCCGATCACTTCTCCCTCGGCGAGGCTGGCCTTGTGCCTCCCAGCCAGGCCGGAAACCTTGCGGTGCACCTGCGAGATCGGAGTCGCCTCAAAATCCGTGATATTCATCGACAATTGCGCCCGCCCATGGGCCATGACGCCCATCGCTTTCACGCCCTTTAGACCACCGCCAGCGGCCCGAATCTCCCTCGCAATGGAACGCGCAATGGCAACATCGGAAGATTCGAGGTAGATGTTGTAAGCTACCAGGAACTTGCGTGCCCCCACCGCGCACGCGCCTGCTGTCGGATGGAGTCCCGGTCCGCCGAGATCTGGCTGCCGCGACGGGTCCTTCTCCACTGCGTCGCGAAGCCCTTCGAACTGGCCCCGGCGCACGTCTTCCAGATTTACCCGGTCCGGGCGCACCGCTGCGGCTTCGTAAAAAAACACCGGCACTCCGAACCGGCGCCATATCTCCAGCCCGGCCTGCCGCGCCAGCAGCACGCACTGCTCCAGCTTGATTCCTTTCACCGGCACGAATGGAATCACGTCGGCCGAACCAATGCGCGGGTGAACCCCCTGCTGCCGGGTCAGGTCGATACTCTCCGCCGCCTTGCCCGCACCGCGCACTGCCGCCTCAACCACCGCGGCCGGCTCACCGGCAACCGTCACCACCGACCGGTTATGGTCCGCGTCCATCGACCAATCGAGAAGATGCACACCATCCACACGCATGGCCGCCACAATCGTCTCAACCCGCCTGGCATCCGCACCTTCTGAGAAGTTGGGAACGCACTCGACGATCGCTCCGCTCATCGCTGTTCGTACTCCCTGCTCTCCTGCTCCCTGCGTTCTCGGTCCCTTGTTCCCTTGTTCCCTCGGTCCCTGCCAGCGCCCCCGGCGGCCGATTTGTGCCCGCTGGGGTGGCTTGGTCCCTGTCTCTTTCATCTCCAGAACGTATAGCCAACCTGTATCTGGGCGCTCGCGTTCACGCCTGGGTTACGGTCGCCAAGTGACGCCGACGAGATGTGCACAGCATTCACGCCCAGGTCAATCGACCGTTTCGGACGGATAAAATAGTGAATTCCCGCTCCACCCTGGGGCGTAAAGTTCCACACGCACGTGCCGCCGTCGATCGGCGGAATGGCATTCGGATCGCTCATGTAGTTTGGCGGAAACTTGTGCGTGGTGTAGATCAGGCCGCCCGCCGCCTGGAACCAGGGCTGAATCCGATGCGAGCTGGTCAGAAAATTCCAGCGGAAGATCACCGGCGTCAGGCTGACTCCACGAAACGTCCCACCGCCGTATGGATATTCGCACGTATTGGTCGGAGGATTCACGCAATTGATCACCTGTTCATGCGGCGGCGGCGTGTACGCCTGCCACAAAGGCATGATGTTGCCCGCAAATTCGAATTGCCCGCTGAACATTCCAGCGTGCACCACAGGCGTGAGTACCTTGCCCAGCTCAAATCCACCCCAGAAAAACTTGTATGTGTTGCGATCCCCCAAACCCGTGCCCCAATTGACAAACGGGCCAAACTCCCAACTTTGGCGATTGCGCACTTGAGCCAAGGGATTGTTTAAATCATCGGTATTCGCTGCGGAGCCGCCCGGCGTCTGCGCCGCGACCTTCATCGCTCCCATCCCCGCGATCGACAACAACAGCACATTCCAGCTAATTCGAATGAAAGTCCTCAACCCTTCCTCCAAAGCTGCTTCCCTACTTCCTACTCCCTATTCCCTATTCCCTCGTTCCCTGCTTCTACCAAAAAAAGACCGCCACAACTGGGCGGCCTCGTCTTTCTTGAGCCAGACGGTTGCTCAACCGGCCGCGTGCTCCATCTGTTCGGCGTCCATATCGAAATTCGAGTAGACACTCTGCGTGTCATCGAGATCTTCCAGAACCTCAAGCAGTCGCACCATCTGGCCGGCGGCGGTCCCCTCGAGCTTCGTGTAGGTTGACGCCACCATGGTCACTTCGCTCATTACCGTCGGAATTCCCGCCGCCTTGATGGCTGCGGCAACCGCCTCATGCGCGCCCGGATCGGTCACGATCTCCCAGGTCTCGCCCTCGTCGCTCAAGTCCTCGCCGCCGTGCTCCAGAACGATATCCATCAGCTTCTCTTCCGTGGCCGCGGATTTCTCCACGGCAATCAGGCCCTTCTTCGAAAACATGAACCGGACCGAGCCTGTCTCGCCGAGATTCCCGCCATTCTTTGAGAATGCATGACGAATCTCGCTCACCGCCCGGTTGCGGTTGTCCGTAAGAACGTCCACAATGATCGCCACCCCGCCCGGGCCGTAGCCCTCGAACGAAATCTCGTCATAGCTAACGCCTTCCAGTTCGCCGGTGCCGCGCTGAATCGCCCGCTTGATATTGTCCTGCGGCATGTTCTCGGCCTTGGCGGCTGCCACGGCAGTACGGAGCCTGGCGTTGCTGTCAGGATTGCCTCCGCCCTTTGCGGCGACAGCAATTTCCTTCAGGAGGCGAGTGAAGATCTTGCCGCGCTTGGCATCCAGCGCGCCCTTCTTGTGCTTAATTGTGGCCCATTTCGAGTGGCCGGACATAGAAACCTCAAAAGCAATGAAAATAGCGGTGTTCTTTCGACACCAGACAAGTGAGTATACCACTCGCGGCGATGGGCAAAATACCGCGTCCGAGGGCCTGTGGCGAAGGTCAGGCTTTGAAAGGGCACGACTTGAGTCGTGCCGCAAGGACTGTCCAATCAGCGCGGCTTTAGCCGCCGAGGGATGCCCTTTCCGGAGTTTTGACTTTCACTATAGCCTGTTACGCGAAAACCTCAGCGTCCGTGAGTCTTGCGCCGTTTCGGTCCTTCTCGGAGACAATCAGTTCGCTCTCCGCGGACGGCCAGGGAATGGCAAGATCCGGATCGGTCCACACGATCGTCCGCTCCCCCGCGGGAGAATAATAATCCGTCACCTTGTACGCAAACCCCGCCGCTTCGCTAAGAACCAGGAATGCATGCCCGAAGCCCTCGGGAATCCAGAGCATCCTGCCGTTTTCCCCGCTCAGTTCCACGGCCACGTGGCGGCCGAACGCCGGCGAGCTGCGGCGCAGATCCACAGCCACATCCAGCACGGCGCCATGCGTCACGCGCACCAGCTTTCCCTGCGGCTGCTCGATCTGATAGTGAATGCCGCGCAATACATTCTTCTTCGACAGAGAAAAATTGTCCTGCACCCACTTGGTCGGCAGACCGGCCTCGGCCATCTCCCGCAAATTGAAGGTCTCGCAGAATGCGCCGCGCTCGTCCCGATAGATTGCCGGGATCAGCAGCTGCACGCCCGGCAAGCTGGTCGCTTCAATCTTCATCGCTATTCGATTCCCGCTGCGAAGTACGGCTCGCGCAGCACCGCCTGCAGGTATTGCCCGTAACCGCTCTTCGCGATGGGTGCGGCGAGAGCCTCCAATTGTGCAGCACCGATGAATCCCTGCCGGTAAGCGATCTCTTCCGGGCAGGCGATATTCAACCCTTGCCGACGCTCAATGGTATGCACAAACAAGGCGGCTTCCAGCAGCGAATCGTGCGTGCCCGTATCGAGCCAAGCCATGCCGCGGCTCATAATCTCCACCTTCAGCTTCCCTGCTTCAAGATACCTTCGGTTCAGGTCTGTAATCTCAAGCTCGCCCCGTGCCGAAGGCTTCAGCGTTTCGGCAATGCGCACCACGTCGTGATCGTAAAAATACAAACCCGTCACGGCATAACGTGACTTCGGCGCCTTCGGTTTCTCCTCCAGGCTCACCGCGCGGCCGGCCTTGTCGAACTCCACCACGCCATAGCGCTCCGGATCTTCCACGGGATACGCAAACACCGTCGCGCCATCCTTCAGTTGCGCGGCTTTCTGCAACTGCTTAGAAAATCCCTGCCCATAGAAAATGTTGTCGCCCAGCACCAGTGCGCTGGTATCGCCCGCGATAAAATTCCGCCCAATCAGGAACGCCTGCGCCAGCCCGTCCGGGCTCGGCTGCACCGCGTAGCTGATTTCGAGTCCCCAGCGCCTCCCGTCCCCAAGCAGCTCCGCAAAGCGCCCGGTATCCTGGGGCGTCGAGATGATCAGAATCTCCTTGAGGCCAGCCAGCATGAGCGTGCTCAGCGGGTAATAAATCATCGGCTTGTTGTAGACAGGGAGAAGCTGTTTCGACACCACATGTGTCACGGGATAAAGCCGCGTCCCCGATCCCCCCGCCAGAATAATACCCTTCATAAACGAACCCTCTGAATCACAATCCCTTAGTCCCCTAGTCCCGAGCCCCTCAGTCCCTTAGTCCCTGTATCTCCGCCCGCTCTGCGTAGTTCTTTGCGATCCAGTCGCGATACGCGCCCGTCCGCACACTGTTCACCCAATCGTTATTCTCCAAATACCAGCGCACCGTCTTGCGCAGCCCCGTCTCAAATTGTGCGGCAGGCGTCCAGCCCAACTCGCGAGTAATCTTCCTGGCGTCAATGGCGTATCTCCGATCGTGTCCCGGCCTGTCCGCCACATAAGTGATTAGACTCCGCCTGGACCGGCCAGGTCCCGGCCGCATCTCGTCCACCAGGTCGCAGATCGCAGTCACCACATCGATATTCGCGCGCTCGCTATTGCCGCCGATGTTATACGTTTCGCCGGCACGGCCGCTTTCGAGAACTCTTCGAATTGCCGCGCAATGATCTTCGACAAACAGCCAATCGCGCACGTTCTTCCCGTCGCCGTACACCGGCAGCGGCTTGCCCTCCAGCGCATTCAAAATCATCAACGGGATCAACTTCTCCGGAAACTGGAACGGCCCATAATTGTTCGAGCAATTCGTGGTCACGACAGGCAGCCCGTAAGTATGAAAGTACGCTCTCGCCAGATGATCCGACCCGGCCTTTGACGCGGCATAAGGACTGTTCGGCGCATAGGGCGTGGTTTCACTGAACGCTGGATCATCCGGGCCAAGCGTTCCATAGACTTCATCCGTTGACACGTGCAAAAAACGAAACGCCGCACGCCCAGCCTCATCCAACTCCGCCCGGTAGCCGCGCGCCTGCTCCAGCAGCGTAAAAGTACCCATCACGTTGGTTCGGATAAAGGCTTCCGGCGACACGATTGACCGGTCCACGTGGCTCTCCGCCGCAAAATGCACGATTGCCCGCGGCCGATGCTTGTGCAGAAGCGAACCCACAAGCTCTGCGTTGCAGATGTCTCCCTGTACAAACTCATAACGCGGGTCGGCCTCGACGGATGCAAGGTTGGCGGCATTGCCCGCATAGGTCAGCAGGTCGAGATTGACCACACCCCCGCCGCCGGCTTTCATCCAGGCCAGCACGAAGTTTGAGCCAATGAACCCCGCCCCACCGGTCACCAGAATGGTGTCGTTCAAAGTATTCATTCGAACCTATAGCGGAATCAGAGCTGCCGCGTCCCCAAGGCACCGCGCCGGCCGGCTTTTTCGTCAGGAAAAAGCCGCGATTCGAAGCCGGTTGAAGGAGCACCCTTGCTCTGATTCCGCTCAAGTATACGTTACAAAACACGCCAGATGCGCCACACAAAGCCCATCATTCGCGGAAATTCGTCCCCCATTTCGTCCCCTATGTTGAAAAGGAATTTCGACGTTGACGACCGTTTTTAGTTATATTAAAAACAGCGCAGTTCGCGGATGCGGCCGGAACTGCTCATCGAAAGCTCTCGAACCAGCGCCAGGGCGATTTTCACGGCTGAAAACGCAGGGTGGATGTGTATTCGGATCGGGAGAGCACTCCGCAACAAGAATTCTGCACGCAAAGGCTGCCATGGAACCCTCAGACTTTCGTCTCCGCGCTCCACACGCACAAGGCCTCTATCATCCTCGGGATGAGCATGATGCCTGCGGCATGGGCCTGGTCGCAAACATTCGCGGCGAAAAGAGTCACGAGATCATCCGCAAGGGCCTTGAGGTGCTCATCAACCTCACCCATCGCGGCGCGGCAGGTTGCGACCCGGAGACTGGCGACGGCGCCGGCATCCTTATTCAAATTCCCCACACCTTCTTTGTGCGCGAGTGCGCGGAACTGGGCATTACCCTCCCTGAAACGGGCGCCTACGGCGTCGCCATGTGTTTCCTGCCCGTCGAAAAACACAACCGCCTTCAATGCGAAGGCGTCTTTGAGCGCATCGCCCAGGAAGAAGGCTGTCAGGTTCTCGGCTGGCGCGACACGCCAGTCAACGGTGATGCTATCGGCCGCGAAGCCCGCCGCTCGCAGCCCTATATTGAGCAACTATTCCTGGGCCGCCCGCAGGGTCTCGACGAAGAGGCTTTCGAGCGCCTGCTCTACCGCGTGCGTCGCCGCGCGGAGAACGAGGTTGCGAACTCGGACATCGAGGACAAGGGAACCTTCTACGTCCCCTCCTGCTCCTGTCGCACCATCATCTACAAGGGCCTCATGCTGGCCCCGCAGATTGAAAAGTTTTACTTCGAGCTGGCCAATCCCCTGGTTACGAGCGCGTTGGCCCTCATTCACCAGCGCTTTTCCACCAATACCTTTCCGAGTTGGAGGCTGGCCCATCCTTATCGTTACGTCGCTCACAATGGCGAAATCAACACCATTCGCGGCAACGTCAGTTGGATGAGCGCGCGCCAATCCATTCTTGCGAGCCCGCTTCATGGCGACAAGATCCGCGACCTCTATCCGCTCATCGGGCCCGGCGGCAGCGACTCCTCTTCGCTCGACAACGCCGTCGAATTCCTCTACCAGTCCGGGCGTTCCCTGCCCCACGTCATGGCCATGCTCATTCCCGAGGCCTGGTCGGGCAACCCCGACATGGACGAGGACAAGCGCGCCTTCTATGAGTACCACGCCTCGCTCATGGAGCCGTGGGACGGCCCCGCCGCAATCGCCTTCACCGACGGAAAAGTCATCGGCGCTACGCTCGACCGCAACGGCCTTCGCCCCGGCCGCTACATCGTGACCAGGGACGATCTGGTCGTTCTTGCCTCCGAAGCCGGAGTGATCGAAGTTCCCGCCGAGGACATTCTGAAAAAAGGCCGTCTGCAACCCGGCCGCATGTTCCTCGTCGATACGGTGCAGCAGCGCATTATTTCGGATCAGGAAATCAAGAAGGAGCTCGCCCAGCGCAAGCCCTACGGGGAATGGCTCAAGCAACAGCAGGTCATCATCGACGCCCTGCCCGAACCACCTCGCGTCATCGCCTCCAATCCCGAGACACTTTTGCGCCGCCAGCGCGCCTCGGGCTACAGCGAAGAAGACCTGCGCATCCTTCTCACCCCCATGGCCGCCAACGGCGAGGAGCCGATCGGCTCCATGGGCACCGATGTGCCGCTGGCCTGTCTCTCCGACCGCCCGCAGCCGTTATTCAACTATTTCAAACAGCTCTTCGCCCAGGTTACGAATCCTCCCATCGATCCCATCCGCGAAGAGCTGGTCATGTCGCTCATCAGCTACATCGGCACCGAGCGCAACATCCTGGATGAAGCGCCCGAGAACTGCCACACGCTCAAGCTGCCTCATCCCATCCTCACCAACCGCGATCTTGAAAAACTGCGCCGTGTTGCTTCGGGTGACCTGCTCGCCACCACGCTGCCTGCACTCTTCCGTGCAGAGGATGGCGAAAAAGGCCTGAAGCACGCGCTCGACGACCTCAGCGCCCGCGCCTCGCTCGCCGTCAACGCCGGCTACACGCTGCTCATCCTCTCCGATCGCGGCGTCGATGCCACCTACGCGCCCATCCCGAGCCTGCTGGCCATGGCCGCAGTGCACAACCGCCTCGTCAAGGAGCAGAAGCGCACCCAAGTCGCACTCATCATTGAGAGCGGTGAGCCGCGCGAAGTCATGCACTTTGCGCTCCTCATCGGTTACGGCGCCAGTGCTATTAACCCGTACCTCGCCATCGAGACCATTCACGATCTCAAGCGCCGTGGACTGCTGCCGGAAAAAGTAACGGCAGAGTATGCCGAGAAGAACTTCATCAAGGCCATCAATAAAGGCCTTCTCAAGACCTTCTCGAAGATGGGCATCTCGACGCTGCAAAGTTATCGCGGCGCGCAGGTCTTTGAGGCTGTCGGCCTCAACAAGTCGCTCATTGAAGCCTATTTCCCCGGCACCGCATCGCGCATCGAAGGCGTCGGTCTCGGCGTGCTCGCCCGTGAAGCGCAGATGAAGCACGAATACGCCTTCCAGCCCCTCACGGATTCCGAAACCGATCTGGTAGTCGGCGGCCATTACCAATACCGTGAAGGCGGCGAGTATCACCTGCTCAATCCGCTCACCATCAGCAAGGTGCAGCACGCCGTCCGCACCAACAGCTTCGCCACCTTCGAGGAATACACCAACCTCATAGACGGCCAGAACCGAAACCTGTGCACGCTGCGCGGCCTGCTCAAACTCAAATACGCTGAGAAGCCGATTCCGATAGAAGAAGTCGAGCCTGCCAAAGAGATTGTCAAGCGCTTCACCACTGGCGCCATGAGCTTCGGGTCCATCAGCAAAGAGGCGCACGAGACCCTTGCCATCGCCATGAACCGCCTCGGCGGCATGTCCAACACCGGCGAAGGCGGCGAGGACGAGGAGCGGTTCAAGCGCGATGCCAATGGCGATCTGCGCCGCAGCGCCGTCAAGCAGGTAGCCAGCGGCCGATTCGGCGTGACCGCAAACTACCTTGTCAACGCCGACGAGTTGCAGATCAAAATGGCGCAGGGAGCAAAGCCCGGCGAGGGCGGCCAACTGCCCGGCCACAAGGTGGATGAAGTCATCGCCCGGACGCGCCACTCCATCCCCGGCGTCGGGCTTATCTCGCCTCCGCCGCACCACGACATCTACTCGATCGAAGATCTCGCCCAGCTCATCTACGACCTCAAGAACGTCAATCCCCAGGCGCGCATCGCCGTCAAACTGGTTTCCGAGGTCGGCGTCGGCACCGTCGCCGCGGGCGTTTCCAAGGCGCACGCCGATGTCGTGCTCATCTCGGGCGACACCGGAGGCACCGGCGCTTCACCGCTCAGTTCCATCAAGCACGCCGGCCTGCCGTGGGAACTTGGCCTCGCGGAGACGCAACAAGTCCTGCTGCTCAACGATCTGCGTTCGCGCATTCGCGTGCAGACCGACGGCAAACTCCAAACCGGCCGCGACGTTGTCATCGCCGCCCTGCTCGGCGCGGAGGAATTCGGCTTTGCCACAATGCCCCTCATTTCAATGGGCTGCATCATGATGCGCAAGTGCCACTTGAACACCTGCGCCGTCGGCATCGCGACGCAGGATCCCGTGCTCCGTGCGCGTTTCACCGGCACGCCCGAGCACGTCATCAACTTCTTCTTCTTTATCGCGGAGCAGATGCGCCAGCACATGGCCAAGCTCGGCTTCAAGACCGTCGACGAGATGGTCGGCCACGTCGAGAAAATCGACGTGCACATCGACGACGCGCACTGGAAGGCCAAGGGCATCGATCTTTCCTCGATTCTCCACGTCCCCTCGCTGCCCTCGCGTGTATCGCGCCGCCGCACCACCTGCCAGGATCACGGCCTCGGCCCCGCCCTCGACCACGCACTCATCGCCAAAGCCAAACCCGCTCTCGAATCGCAAACTCCGGTCACGGGCAGCTTCGCCATTCGCAACGTGCATCGCACCGTAGGCGCCATGCTAGGCGGCGAGATCGCGCGCCGCTACGGCTCGGCGGGCTTGCCCGATGGAACCATCCACTACAAATTCCGCGGCTCGGCCGGCCAGAGTTTCGGCGCATTCGTGCCCAGCGGCGTCACGCTCGAACTCGAGGGCGACACCAACGACTATCTCGGCAAAGGCCTCTCCGGCGGTCGCATCATCTCATATCCGCCCAAGACCTCGAGCTTCCTGCCCGAAGAAAGCATTCTCGTCGGCAACGTGGTTCTCTACGGCGCAACGGCCGGCGAAGTTTTCTTGAACGGCATCGCAGGCGAGCGTTTCGCGGTCCGCAACTCCGGCGCAACCGCGGTTGTCGAAGGCGTAGGCGACCATGGCTGCGAATACATGACCAACGGCCTCGTCATCGTTCTCGGTTCCACCGGCCGCAACTTCGCCGCCGGCATGAGTGGCGGCATCGCCTACGTCTACGACGATCAGGGTGACTTCTCCATTCGCCGCTGCAATAAGGCCAGCGTCGATCTTGAGCCCCTTGCCGATCCCGCTGACGTTGAGCAGGTCCGCACCCTGCTGGCGCGCCATCGCGACGCCACCGGCAGCCCGCGCGCCGCCTGGGTTCTCGAACACTGGGCCGACGCGCAGCCCAAGTTCATCAAGGTCTTTCCGCACGAGTACAAGCGCGTGCTCGGCGTGGCGCGAGCGGAAGCAGTCTACGCGCCGCCCACCACTTCGTCGCCTCTCGTGGCGGCTGCCGCAGAGGTCCAACATGGGTAAGGTCACAGGCTTTCTCGAAATCGAGCGCGCACAGCCCACGCGGCGCAAGCCCGGCGAGCGCATCAAGGATTGGTTCGAAATCTACGAGCCATTCCCCGAAGAGAAGCAGCGCGAGCAGGGCGCTCGCTGCATGGATTGCGGTGTGCCCTTCTGCCACACCGGCTGCCCGGTCAACAATCTCATTCCCGATTGGAACGACCTCGTCTACAGCAATCGCTGGGAGGCAGCCATTCGCCGCCTCCACTCGACCAACAACTTTCCGGAGTTCACCGGCCGCATCTGTCCCGCTCCCTGCGAGGCCGCATGCGTGCTCGGCATTAATCAGCCGCCAGTCTCGATCAAGCTCATCGAGCGCTCCATTGTCGAGCGCGCCTGGGACGAAGGCTTCATTCATCCCGAGCCGCCCGAGCGAGCTACCGGCAAACGCGTCGCCGTTGTCGGCAGCGGTCCCGCTGGTCTTGCCGCCGCGCAGCAACTTCGTCGCGCCGGCCACTCCGTTACGGTTTTTGAAAAGAACGATCGCATCGGCGGCCTGCTCCGCTACGGCATTCCCAACTTCAAGCTCGAAAAGCACATCGTCGACCGCCGCATCGAGCAGATGCGCGCCGAAGGCGTCGTCTTCCAAACCAACGCGCACGTCGGCGTCAACGTCTCCGTGGAATCGCTCACCGAGGGCTTCGACGCCATCCTGCTCAGCGGCGGCGCAGAGCAGCCGCGCGATCTTCCCGTCCCCGGCCGCGAGCTCAACGGCATTCACTTCGCCATGGAGTTTCTGCCCCAGCAGAATCGCCGCAACGAGGGCGACGCCGAACCAGCGCTTCTCGCCAACATGGGAGCCGCGTCCTCCATCCTCGCCACCGGCAAGCACGTCATCATCATCGGCGGCGGCGACACGGGCGCGGATTGCCTCGGCACCAGCCATCGCCAGGGCGCAAAAAGCGTGCACCAGTTTGAAATCATGCCCAAGCCGCCCGCCGAGCGCGCAGCCACCACGCCCTGGCCGCTCTGGCCGCTGCAACTGCGCACAGAAAGCGCGCACGAAGAGGGCGGCATTCGCGACTGGAGCATAAATACTGTGAAGTTCACCGGCGACGCCAACGGCCAGGTCAAGCAGCTTCACTGCGTGCGCGTCGGCCCGCCGCCCAAGTTCGAACCCATCGCCGACAGCGAGTTCACCCTCGACGCCGATCTGGTTCTACTCGCCATGGGCTTCCTCGGTCCCGTCCGCAACGGCATGATCGAGCAGCTCGGCCTCGCGCTCGATCCGCGCGGCAACATCGCCACCACCAACTACATGAGCTCCGTCGACGGCATCTTCGCCGCCGGCGACATGCGCCGCGGCCAATCGCTCGTAGTCTGGGCCATCGCCGAAGGCCGCAAAGCCGCCGCCGCCGTCAACGACTACCTCGCCGCCAAAACCGAATCGCAGCCCCGCGCCCGTCACTCCGCAGCCGTCAGCTCGCGATAGAACTTGTACCACCGGCCTCCAGACCGATCGAACAGCGCTACACTTATGGTAAATCCGAGCAAAGGAATTTCCAGTTGTTGAGAAAGGGCATCATGAAAGTGAGTGTGCCTATACAATTTCGCCGAGTCTCATCGTTCCTATTGAAGTTGATGGTTTTCTTTGCGCTTGCCAGCCCCTATGCCCTGGCCAGGGCGGGCGGAGGAGCGAACGACGTAGGCGGACTGATCACCCTGATCCTATTGCCGTTTGCGATCGTGTATGCCTTGTATGTGAATCATAGGATCAACAAGAAAAAGAAAGCGACGGAACAGCTGCTGAACACACTCTCGCAGGACGACCCGGCATGGAAGGAGGCGGATCTCGAAGCGCATGCGCGGCAAACATTTTTCCAAATTGAAGAGGCGTGGTGCAAGCAAGACCTCGCACAGCTCGAGAGCCTTCTGCATCCTCAGCTGTTCTCAGAATGGAAAGCGCAAATTGAACTCATGCAATCCAATGGTGAGCGTAATGTCATGGAGAACCTCAGGATTGTGAATCTGAGGCTCGTGGAGGCGCAGAATTATCGAGACAAAGAGAAAGATATCTATACCGCTTGCATTGATGCCAAGGCCGCGGATTATACGATTAACGCGAACGGAGAAATCGTCAGCTCCAATACGGGGAGCCGGCGCAAAAAGGCCAATAAAGAAAAGTCTGAGGAAGCATTCTGCGAGTTTTGGACCTATGAGCGGCACGGCGAACAATGGCTCTTGCTGAGGGTCGACCAGTGGATTGACTGGAAGAAATCGGTCAATGCGGAACTCGTTGACGAGATATCGCAGAAGCCCCTCAACCTCCCCTGAGCGCAACCGAACGATCCCGCTACCGGGAAGTGCGACACCACCCAAGCCCGCCTCCGCCACACCGCCGCCGTCAGCTCCCGCTAGATCGTGTAGCGCCGGCCTCCAACGTGTAGCGCCGGTCTCCAGACCGGCTGTAGCGGGGGTCTCCAGACCCGCGCGGGTACCCCATCCAAGCTCTGCCTGGGTGGGATGGAATGCCCCGCAGCTCACCACTGAAACGCATTGTTCTGTATCAGCCGTCCACTGGCCTCGCCGACCCGCGGGGGACGAAACAGGCGGAGGGCGCAGGGGCCAAGGGAGCAAGGGCCAAGGGAGCAAGGGCGGAGGGAGCAGGGGCGGAGGGAGCAAGGGCGGAGGGAGCAGGGGCGGAGGGAGGCGGGTGGCCCCGGTCCCGGTGATCATTCCAGACCACAATGAGGGTGCCCCCGGTCCCTCGCCTTTGGGGACCGGGGATGGAAGATTCATTGGTCACCGCCAACGGAATCGGAGTTGGAGTATCCTCGCAGTGCATGAAAGGCGCGCGCATTCGTTTTCAGCAAACGGGGGAGTTTCACTTTCTCACCTTCAGTTGCTACCACTGTCGGTCCTATCTTAAGTCGACCGCGGCCATGGATCTTTTTGAGGATGCGCTGGAGCGAGTCCGCCGGCGCTATCTGTTTGCCGTTGCGGGTTACGTCGTGATGCCAGAGCACGTGCATCTATTGGTCAACGAGCCCCAACGCGCGCTTTTGTCCAAGGCGATCCAGGCTCTTAAGCTGTCGGTGTCGATGCGGAGCCGGGAAAGGCCCTTTTGGCAGGCCCATTACTACGATTACGACGTGCCGGGGCACGAGAAGTTTGTGGAGAAGCTGCGCTACATTCACCGGAACCCGGTCCGCCGAGGGCTTGTCGCAGGACCGGAGGACTGGCGCTGGTCGAGCTATCGCCACTATCAAACGGGCGTGCGCGGAACCGTGGAGATTGAATCGGAGTGGACGGCGCGGCAGAGAGGTTGGCAACTACCCGAGTGGATGCGCTTATCCTCCCCGGTCCCCAAGGGCTAGGGACCGGGGGCACCCTCAGCAGGGGGCACCCTCAACTTGATAGGGTTTCGCTTGAGATCGGAGCCACCCGGGAGAGAGGCTGGCAACTACCCGAGTGGATGCGCTTATCCTCCCCGGTCCCCAAGGGCTAGGGACCGGGGGCACCCTCAAAAGGGGGCACCCTCAGCAGGGGGCACCCTCAACTTGATAGGGTTTCGCTTGAGATCGGAGCCACCCGGGAGAGAGGCTGGCAACTACCCGAGTGGATGCGCTTATCCTCCCCGGTCCCCAAGGGCTAGGGACCGGGGGCACCCTCAGCAGGGGGCACCCTCAACTCGATAAGGTTTCGCTTGAGATCGGAGCCACCCGCCCGCGGCGGACCGCGACGGACGAGATGTGGGGCAAGCGTCTTTGTGGTGATGTCAGACCTTGGCCCACGCGCCCTACTGAGGGCGAGAAATAGCTGACCTGGAGCGATATTTGGATTCTGTGTTAGATTACAAAATGTCTTCAGAACGGCCGCGAGGTTGTTTGAGAATGCAATCGCTTTCCCGAGGTCAGTACCATGACTCATCGTTTCTGTTTCGCCATCGCCGTTGTGCTCTTCTCCGCCGGGTGCAAAGCTAGCGCTCCATCGAATCCGCTGCTCGGCACGTGGACCGCTGCGGACAGCAGCTGCGCAACCCCCATCGTCTTCGCCGCGCAAACGGAGACCATGACGATGCCCTATCTTGGCGGTCCCGAGCGTAATCCAAAGCCGATCACCTTCGCGACGAAGTACAACGTTGTCGATGCGCATACGGTCATCACAACCGATCTCAGCGGAAGCGCTGGAAACACGTGGACAGTTGCAGATTCAACCCACATGACCAACGACACAAACAACTGCCAATACACGAAGCAATAGGCCCCCGTGAATGTGCCGCGGTGAACTGTCTCCGCCCAGCCCACACCGAGGAGTCCTGTCGGCAAATCCGTAGTACTGTCGAACGCTACGAGCTGGGCCGGGATGCCAACCGACGCCTCTCCCAGAACTCCAGCCCGAAGCGCTTTGCGGATCTCTTCGCGCGCTTCGCAACGCTGATCTCGCGTCCACTTGGTTTCGCGATCCGGGGTGCGGGAAGATGGCGCAGGGGCTCAAGAGGTTGCGGAAAAACTCGCAGGGTCGGGCGAAGATCGCGATAAGCATCCCGGAGGGGCTGAAGCCCAAAATCATTTGATGGCGTTTACGGCGCGAGTAAACTCGCGCCCTAAAAAGAAACTGCCTTGCGAGGGTGCCGATGTGCGGGCGAGGACGCCCGCACGACAGCCGGCAAGGATGCCGGCGTTACAGGTTCATCGACCGCGGGTCGGCGAAGCCGGTGGACGACTGATACAAAGCCATGAAGGGCGAAAGCAGATCCCTCGGCTCCGCTGAAGAACGCTTCGCTCCTAAAAAGAAACTGCCTTGCGAGGGTGCCGATGTGCGGGCGAGGACGCCCGCACGACAGCCGGCAAGGATGCCGGCGTTACAGGTTCATCGACCGCGGGTCGGCGAAGCCGGTGGACGACTGATACAAAGCCATGAGGAACAAAAGCAGACGCTCGGCTCCGCTGAAGAACGCTTCGCTCCTGATGATATGCAGCCTAAACCCAGTAAGATCGCCGGTCCTTCAGGTGTCATTTTTCGCCGTAACGCGCCAAAGGCGAGTCAGGTTGCTCGGGATGACACGGTTGTGGTGGGTGGGCAAGAAAAGCAAAGTGCTGGGTTGGGAGCGAGCGGCTAACTCCGCTTACGCCGTCAACTCCGCAAGCTCCGTTTCCTCACGGCGCGCTCTTGCACACACACTCCCTGTACGCGTCGTTCGAGCTGCTCTTCAACGAGCACACGTACGGCTCCCAGATCAGCGCCATCGATCGCATGTCTACGCCGGTCATGTAATTGTGCAGATAGCTTTGGCTCTCGGGTGACTGTGTCGCGGAATCCGCTTTGAAGCCGGCGATCATCTTTTCCAGCGCGGCTGCTGTGAACGCCGGTTCATGATAGGTCTTTGCAAAATCGTATTCTTCGCTCCACGTCGTATCGATTCCGGTTTGGTTGGAAGCCGCAAACACGCGATAGTCCGTGAGAATAGCATGTGCCGGATCGACGGTCGCGATGGTGAACGACGGATTGTTGCCGTCGACCGGCGAAATCGAGGCGACCATCTTCACTGCGACAGGTTTCTGCACTGCGCCGGTCTTAACTGGCATCAGCAATCGCACTTCGTCCATGTGCGTGTGCGCAAAGATCGCCAACTGAATCACGTCGCCGTAGCCGGCCAGCACTTTGGGCAGCGCCTCCGAAGAGAGAAACATCTTTGGCTCGCCTCCGGCGCAAAGCTCCATCCACCTTCTCGCTGTCGAGTACGAGTCCACTCCCGGCGGAATGTGCGACATGACCCAGATTTTTTCTTTTTTCTCGCGCGCCTCTTTCAACTGTTGCTCAAGCCAGGCGATTTGCGCGGTCGCGGGAGCGGGATCGGCTTTGCCGCCACACGTTTCGTACCGATCCGACATGAACAGGTCGTCGAGAACCAGCAACCGCGCGTTCTCGACGGGCGCAGGAAGGCTCACGCTGTAGTCGCCTTCCGCCGCGAAGGTTTCGCGCGCGCGAGCTTGTTCCGCGCCTTGCATATCGGCGACAAACATTTCGCCCTCGTCCTTCAGGAAGGCGCTGTTGGCGTCGAGTTGGTAGTCGTCGCAATCGGAATCGTTGTTGCCCAGCGCCGCATAGACTGGAACTCCGGGAAGCGC
This sequence comes from uncultured Acidobacteriaceae bacterium, assembly GCA_963732305.1. GTDB lineage: Bacteria > Acidobacteriota > Terriglobia > Terriglobales > Acidobacteriaceae > Telmatobacter. Next base: position 280,575 of record CAVSYW010000006.1, on the reverse strand, counting down.
AGTGCGCAGCTCCGACAAAACATAGGCGATCGTCTTCTCGACAAAGGCCTTGTATTCCCCGGGCTTCGCGTTGGGAAACACAGTGGAGAATTTGCACGAGAACTTATGCGCGATCAGGTCTCCGCTCAAGATGACAAACTTTGCCCCGCTCGCCTGGGCGCGAATGGCATGCAGGCTCGACTGATACAGAACATAGGAAGTGTCCGCGCCGCGCGTGGCGCATCCTTGCTGTAGTTTCGCGAAACCTGACGCAGCATCCGCTGTCGCTGGAGCGGCCAGGATCGCGTCCCACTCGCCGCTGGGCGCGGCCGCCAGTTGCGCGGCCTTTCCCGGATCAGCAAAGGGTTCGAAGTGGATGTCACTGACGAAGAGAGCCTGAATCGTCGCCGCGCTGCCTGGCCTCGCAGCCTGAGCCGGAACATGCGCCGCAGAAGACGCTAACAGGAGAGCCAGAACGCCGCCTGGGATCAACGCGTATAATCTACCGGCCTTCCCCGTCTTTACCATGAACGCTCCTCGACGCTGCGGTTTCTCGTAGGATAACCTGAGCGCCCCGCTTGCACTGCTCCTCGCGAGCCAATCCCAGGGCAATCGCATGAAGATCGATTCCGGCGGTGCAGAAGGTTCGCCGCGCCCCTACGGGGCGCGCGATCTTCTCGTCGGAGCCATCCCAGGGTTCCGCTGCGCTCCACCCTGGGCTATTTTCGACTCGTCCCTCCGGGACGAAAACTCCCAGCCAGCAATGACTCTCAAAACGCGAACCTGCCCGGTCAATGAAAATGTTCATGCGATTGCCCTGGAGCCAATCCACGTCTCGCGCTGAGTGTGCTATACGTTTCCTCATGATCAAGCGCCGCATTCTTACTACCGCAATTGTTGCCACGGTCTTCCTCTTTCCGCGTTCCGGCTTCACGCAAACCCTCGCGCCCACCCCACCGCTCGGCTGGAATAGTTGGGACGCCTACGGGCTCACTATCGACGAGGAGCAATTCCGGGACAACGCCACCGTTCTCGCCTCGCTGCAGCAGTTTGGGTGGAAGTATGCAGTCATCGACGAGGGCTGGTACATGGCCGATCCCGCGGGAAAGAGCCTGGAGCAGAAACAGTATGTTTGGAACAGCAACGGCCTGCTGATTCCCGATCCTGTGCGCTTTCCGTCGGCGGCCGATGGCGCCGGATTCAGGCCTCTCGCCGACTGGCTGCACAAGCAGGGGCTCAAGTTCGGCATCCACATTGTGCGCGGCATTCCCAGACAAGTGGTTGCGGCCAATCTGCCCATCGCGGGCACACCGTTCCATGCCGCCGACGCCGCCGACACGTCGTCTCCCTGTCCCTGGGACGAAGGCAACTGGGGCATCAAGGACAATGCCGCCGGACAGGCCTATTACGACTCCATGTTGAAGCTCTACGCGAACTGGGGCGTGGATTTCCTCAAGGTCGATTGCATCGCGGCCAATCCGTACCGGCCAACGGAGATTCGCCAGATCGCCGAAGCCATCAAGAAGACCGGTTGGCCGATTGTCCTGAGTCTTTCGCCCGGCCCTACTGCGCTCGAACACGCAGCCGAGGTCTCGAAGTACGCGCAGATGTGGCGCATCTCAAATGACCACTGGGATGGATGGAGCTTTCAGAACAAGCCGGGCGACGAGTATCCCTTTGGGATAGCCGGCGCATTCGATCGCCTGGCAAAGTGGTTCCCTTACGCGGGCCCGGGCAACTGGCCCGATGCGGACATGCTGCCCGAGGGCTGGCTCGGGCCTCATCCCGGCATGGGTGAGGCGCGGCAATCGCGCGAAACGCAAGACGAGCAACGCACCGAATTCACACTCTGGGCTGTCGCCCGTTCGCCGCTTATTCTCGGCGGCAACCTGACGAAGCTCGGCGACTTCACGCGCTCGCTTATCACCAACCAAACCGTTCTCTTTGTGGACCAGAACGCCAGCTACTCCCGCCCTGTGGATGTTTCCACTTTAGGGCCCGGCTTTGAAAACATCCGCATCTGGCGGGCCACCATCAACGAACCCGGCGCAAGAGGCTATGCCGAGTTTTTTGCTTTCTTCAACCTTGGCGGCAGCTCGGCCACCCTGCGCACGACTTGGAAGGACCTCGGGCTCGACAACCAAAAACATTCCGCGCAAAATGCCTGGGACGATTCGACGACAAAGGCGTCCAGGGAAATAAGCGTACCATTGCCACCCCACGGGAGCGCCTTGTTCCAAATAGTTCAATAAGGAGGCGAGGGATGCAGCGAAGAACGTTTCCGGTGCTCTCGCCCCCGTCCGCCCCGGTGTGCGAAACTAATCTGTTTGCGGAGTGAGGCTTCGACGGCGCACTCTGCGGCAGAGGCAAGTCATGGCACTTCTTCGTTCCACTTTTATTGCACTCTCTCATAACCGGCCATTGCGTCATTTCTGCGAGCACTCCCGGCTGGGATCCCGCCTAAATTCGCGCTTCATCGCGGGCATGACGCTCGATGATGCGCTGCGCGTGGCCGAAGAGGTCAACGCCCAAGGCATCGCCGTCACTCTCGATTCGCTCGGCGAGAGCGTCACATCGGAAAGCGAGGCGCATCTCGCAGCCGATGTCTACCATAAATTGCTCGATTCCATCGCCGCCCGCGGCATCAACGCCAATATCAGCGTCAAGCTGACACAGATGGGCCTGGAGCAGTCGGCGGAACTCGCCGAATCGATAGCCGGCAATCTCGTCGAGCACGCCCGCGCCGTGGACAACTTTGTGCGGATTGATATGGAAGACTCGCGCCTGACGCAAAGCACGCTCGACATTGTGCGACACATTCATGCGCGCGGGGCCACGCGCGGTGCGGTCGGCGTCGTGATTCAGTCCTATCTCTACCGCTCCCAGACCGACGTGGAGCAACTGCTCGCCGACGGCATGCGGATCCGGCTATGCAAAGGCGCGTACAAAGAACCACCCGAAGTGGCCTATCCGCGCAAGGCAGACGTGGATTCAAACTTTCTCAAATTAAGTCAGATGCTTCTCTCAAGCCCGATCTACCACGGGCTGGCAACGCACGACGAGGCGATGGTGAAGGCGGCCAAAACCTATGCTGCGTCGCGCGGAATCGGCCACGATCATTTTGAGTTTCAAATGTTATATGGAGTGCGCCGCGATTTGCAGCGCGACCTGGTGCGCGACGGGTACAAGGTGCGCGTTTATGTTCCCTTTGGGACGGAATGGTATCCCTACTTTATGCGCCGCCTGGCGGAACGTCCTGCCAACGTGCTCTTCCTGGCGCGGAACTTCTTCCGATCCTGATCATCTATCAAATTAAGTTATTCCGCGTGAACCGGTATCTTCCTCCTGTGGCGCATGCGGAGCATAACGCGCGTGCCGCACTTCAAGCATCGCCACGGAAAGTAACCAAACAACGAATAGATGTTCTGCTGGAAGAAGCCATGGCGCAAGACGCGGCGCATTTCATCGTTGCCGCACACTTTGCACAGGATCCGCTCCTTCACGTAACCAATCTTGACAACGTTTTCCGCCACAGCTCCCCGCACGGCTCCTTCTGACATGTGTGCGCTCCTGGAAAACCCCTCGACTTGTAGGCGCCTCAAACCACAACCCGGCCGAGCGCCCAACTATCGGCGAGGGACTTCCGCTTGGCGATGCAAGGAAAATCAAAGGACGAGATCGTAACTGTAGGAATTGCAGTGATCCAATCTTGCAAATGACTACGAATAACAGGAATAGGTTTGATTATAGTGCCCAGAGAAACTGGGCGGCAACCGCCAGCCATCACACAGGGAAAACCCAATCAACACTGACTGGCGTTCACCGTGCAGCCTGCAACCTCCCCAATCCGCTCTGGGCCAGATCGGCGACCGCCTTGGCCAATGTAGCTGAGGCATTGAGCGATTCCGGGCGCTGCAGTTGAATGCCCAGGCTGGCGGCGTACCCGCGGAAAAGGATGTCAACGTCGTACAAAATTTCCACATGGTCGCAGAGGAATCCGATGGGCTGCAAAACCAAGGCTTTCACACCCTCGGCTGCAATCTGATTCAGCGTCTCTTCCACGCTCGGCCCGAGCCACGGACCACCGCTTGCGCCCTGGCTCTGAAAAGCGAACCACCAGCGAGGAATCTTCGGGACTCGAGCAGCCACAAGCTCCGCCGTATGCCGTGCCTCGTCGGCGTATGGGTCCGCGCCTTCTCCCGGCCACAGACGTTTGCCGACATCGGCATCGGCCGCAGGAGCTTCCACCGTTCGCGCAGGCACACTATGCGCCGTAAATAACACCGGGACCGTCTTGCCAGTCTCATGGGCAGCCCTGGTCAGGGCGGGCCTCAGCCGCTCGGCAAACGCGCCGGCTAGCAGCGAATGCTGCGCCCAACCGGACGTAAAATCGATCCGCAGTTCTCCCGCCTCAGCTTCCACGGCCCGCCGGTACAGTCCCACGCTGGTGCGTGAGTTTTGCGGCGCCATGCAGATCACCGCGGCCTCTTCGACGCCGTCGGCGCGCATCTGCCGCACCACCTCCGGAATATAGGGCCGCCAGTTCCTCATGCCCACGTACACAGGAACTGCCAGGCCCATCGCGGCCAACTCGCTCTCAACTAACTTTGCCTGGGCGAATGTTATCTCTGTCAGCGGGCTATGGCCGATCTGCGCGTAGCGATGCTGGATCTCTTCGACCACCGTCTGCGGCAGCGGCCGCCCGCTCACCACGTTGCGCAGGTATTCGGGAATCTGCTCGACCGTCTCCGGTGTCCCGTGGGCGAGCAATAAAACCGCCTGTTTAGCCAAGGACGCCCTCCAAGCGGAACTCGCGCACCATTTTCACGACCGCTTGCACGTTCTCCACGGGTGTTGCCGGCACGATGCCGTGACCCAAATTGAAGATGTGCCCCGGCCGGCCGTTGGCCGCGCGCAGAATCTCTTTCACGCGCTGCTCCAGCACATCCGGCGGCGCAAAGAGCGTAATCGGGTCCAGATTGCCCTGCACCGCGTGACTCTGACCGACGGCCCGCCAGCCTTCATCGAGCGGCTGCCGCCAGTCCAGGCCAATCACGTCAGCGCCCGTCTGCGCCATCTGCTCCAGCAACCCCGTGGTCTCCACGCCAAAGTAAATCACCGGCACGCCCATCTCCCGCACCGCGCGCACCAGCCGCTTCGAAGCCTCAAAGGCATACGCCCGATAGTCGCTGAGCGAAAGCGAGCCGACCCAGCTATCGAAGATTTGAATCACGTCGGCACCGGCCTGCACCTGCTGGCGGCAGTATTCCGTAAGTACAGTTACGAGCTTGTCCAGCAGGCTGACCCACGCAAGGGAATTACCGTACATGATCTTCTTGGTCTCGATGTAGTTCCGCGAGCCGCCGCCCTCAATCATGTAGCTGGCCAGCGTATAAGGCGCCCCGCAGAACCCGATCACACCTAGCCGGTCGCGAAAGTGCGCCGCAACCATTTCGATTGCCCGCGCCACGTAGCTGAGATCGCCCACGCGATCCGTCCGCAAAGCGCGCACGTCTTCAGTCGTTCGCACAGGATGGTGCACCACGGGCCCCTCACCTGCCTGAAACTCGAAATCCAGTCCCATCGGCTCCAGGGGCAGCAGCAGATCGGCGAAGATGATAGCGGCGTCCACGCCCAGTTTCTCCGCAGCGGTGATGGTCACTTCAGCCGCCAGCTCGGGCTGTTTGCAAATCTCCACCAGCGTGTGATGCTTGCGCACGTCGCGGTACTCCTGCATGTAGCGCCCAGCCTGGCGCAAAAACCAAACCGGCGTGCGGTCTACCGGTTTTCGCAGGCACGCGCGGACAAATCGGCTGCCGTTGAGGATGATTTCGGCCGCGTCAGAATCTTCTCTGCTCGTATCCATATAAGTTCTTATTCTAACGGGCGGCTACCGGCGCAAAACAGGGCTTCTTCTTTCGCGGTTGCTTCAACGAGGTCTCTGACCGGATAAATTCGTTCTTTGGGCTTCTGTGGTCTCCCACCCATTCGCCTGAAAAGCGACGAATGGATGGGGCACGGAAAGTTTTTCTTCAAGCGGCCAGAAACCCAGGCGTCACCGTCGCTGCAATATCACACCCGATAATTCTCTCGCCAGCAATTCTCGTCCTGTTATACGATTTCAGGCGATATGAAGAACCCACTGAAATTCGTCGCCATCACCGGGCTTGCGCTGGGCGGTGCGCTCGGCATGGCCGGGACATTGGTCTCGGCGCAAAATGTTCGTGCTGTCTCATGGGCAATTGACGGCACCTCTCTGGTGGTCGCCACTTGCCTGCTGGCCCTGATGTACTTCCGTAAGGGCGAGGACTGCGTGGCTGCGGGATTTCTCGTTTATGCCATCGGCGAGGCCGTTATGCTCGGCGGGACCGCGGGTTCGCTTGAAGCCAGCGTTCCGGCCTTCGCCGCCGGCACAGCTTTGTGGGCCGCCGGCCTGCTGCTGGTCAGCATTCCCAGAAAATTCATTCTCTGGACGCGCATCGCGGGCCTCATCGGCGCGGCTCTGTTCGCTGTCACCTCATTGAGAATCTTCTGGGGCGAACAGTTGCTGCCGATCTCCAAACCATTGCCGTACATGGCCTATCCGTTCCTTGTCCTCACGTTCATTGGCTGGATTTGGACCTTGCTGAAGCGAGCGGACTGAAGACTTCGGCGCGAATGGCCGCATCTCCTACCGAATCGCGAACTCCGGCCTTTTTTTACCGCCAACGGAAGATACGGAGCGACACGGCAAACGGCAGCACGAACCAAGCCAGCAAAATCGCCAGGGGCGCTGTCATCTGTCCCAGTTGCATCCCTTGCAGCATGTTGCCGCGCATGGCGCTGATAGCCGCGGTGAGCGGAAGCGCACTGACGAATGGCTGCATGAAGGCCGGGAAGCGCGTCGGCGAGAAAAACACTCCCGACATAATCCACATCGGCATCATCGCCACGTTCATCAAGCCGCTGACAGCCTCCATGGTGCGGGCGCGCGTGGCAACAAGCAGGCCCAACGCAGAAAAGGTAAGCGAGGTCATCATGCAGATGAGCGCCAGTTCGGCGAGCGGTCCGCGAAACGGCACGCCAAACACGACGCGCGCGAAACCGAGCAGCACGACAACCTCGATGGCCAGCATGACGAGGCGCGAGAGCAGATAGGCAGCGAGGTATTGCCACTTCGGCATGGGCGAGGCCACCATCCGTTTCAGCAGCTTCTTGGCGCGCGCGTCGACAATCGCGAAGCCTAATCCCCACATCGCCGAGCCCATCAGGTTCATCCCCAGCAGCCCGGGCACAAGAAAGTCGATGTAGCGCGAGCCGGTCTCGTGCACCAGTTGATTCCGAGCTTCCACCGCGTCGCGCCGGCCAGCCGCAACCTGGATGGCACGGTCCGCAATCATCCGCGCCGTTCGCGCATCGGGATTCGTGTCGTCGTACCGGTACACCACGCCGTTGTCACTCTCAATAGCAAGCAACACAATGTTGCCCGTCGCCAGGGCGCGCGTACCCGCAGTTTCGTCTATTTCTGTGGCGCGCAACCCCTTGTCGGCAGCGAGCGCCTGCACGAGTTTTGGCGTCGTCGCGCCCACTGGCAGCACATCCGCAGGCCGGTTGCGAAACGCGATCCCCAGCCCAAGCGCGAGCAAAATGGGAAAGACGAAGATCCAGAAGATCGCTTCCGGCTCGCGCAACGTCAGCTTGAGCCGCGTCACGGTGAGTTGATACAGACTGCTCAACGCCAGCCTACTCATCGCGCAGGTTCCTTCCCGTCAGCCGGACAAACACATCCTCAAGCGTTGCCGAGTGCGTGCGGAACTCGCTCAGATGCAGACCCTGCTCTTGAAGCGCGGCAAAGATGCGCGGCACCGTCGTGTGCAGCTCGCTGACGGAAAGTTGGTGCAACGCTTCCTCCACACGATGCGATTGCACGCCGGGAATTGCCTTCAGCGCCTCCGTATCGAGCGCTGCGCGCGCAGGGCCTTGGACGGGAGCAGTGGAGGGGCCAACGGCAAACTCCACAATATCTTCGCCGCCCACGGTGGCGATCAACTCCTTTGGCGTGCCCAGCGCAATCACATGTCCGTGATCCATGATCGCCACACGGTCGCATAGCTGTTCCGCCTCGTCCATGTAATGCGTGGTAAGGATGATCGTCCGTCCTGCCTGTTTCAGCCGCTCCACCAGGTCCCATAGATGCCGCCGCGCCTGCGGATCGAGACCCGTCGTCGGCTCATCGAGAAAGAGCAACTCCGGATCGCCGACGAGCGCCGTAGCCATGGCGAGCCGCTGCTTTTGGCCGCCGCTCAACGTGCCCACGCGCGCCTGTCGCTTCTCCTCAAGCTGCGCCACACGGATCGCTTCATCCAATATCGCGCCACTCCGGTAAAAACTCCGAAACAGGCGCAGCACCTCCTCTACAGTCAGCTTGTCTGGGAATTGCGTCTCCTGCAATTGAATCCCGATCCGCTGCCGCAACTCGCGCTCATGTTCTTTCCAGTTCCGCCCCAGGAGCTCGACAGTGCCAGAGTCCGGCGTTGTCAGCCCCTCGCATATTTCGATGGTGGTCGTCTTCCCCGCCCCGTTCGGACCGAGCAATCCAAAGCACTCGCCCGAACCAACCTCCAGATCGATGCCATCGACGGCGCGCACATCGCCAAAGGCCTTATGCAGGGCGCAAATGCGCAGAGCCGGGCCTTTGAGGTTTGGGCCGCGCCTTGTCTCTATCGGTTGCTCTGTCTTTTGCTCTCGCACGCAGCTAGAGTAACTTACGCGGCGCGTTGCAAGTTTGAAGCGCTTGAGAAAAACGCGTCTGAGCGGGCCGCACAGTTCACCGACGGCCCACCTGCCCGCCGTTACTTGATCCCCACCACCATCGAGTCCGGCCCAACCAGGTGCTCCACGCGTGTCTCCTTGAATCCCGTGTCGCGCATCCATCCCTGACAATCTGCTCCCGTGTAATCGAACCCGCCAGGGGTCTCAATCATCATGTGGAGGCTCATCATCAGGCCAAAGGCATTCTTCGAGCGGTTGTCGTCAATGATTGCGTCGTACACCAGCAGCGCGCCGCCCTTGGGAAGAGCGTCAAATGCCTTTCCGATCAGCATCCGCTTTTGCGCAAGATCCCAGTCGTGCAGGATGTGTCCCATCATGATCACATCCGCCTTCGGCAGCGCATCGGTGAAGAAGCTGCCCGCCTGGAACCGCAGCCGCGACGACAATCCGTGAGCTTCAACATACTCTTCGAAAATCGGACCCACCTCTGCCAAATCGAATCCGATGCCGTGAAGGTGTTGGTTCTTCAAGAGCACTTGCGTCAGCAGGTCGCCTTGCGCCGGACCCGCATCGGTAACAGTCTTGTACTGAGCCCAGGGAAACTTGGCCGCGATAACCAGATTCGCGCCATGGCTTACGCCGCTCATCGCCTTGAGAAACTCTTTGAGCCGTGCCGGATCGGCGTAAAGGGTCTCGAACAGAGGCGCGCCTCCGTCTCTCAACTCGCTCTGCGGCAATCCGGTGCGCAGTCCCTCGGTCAGATTGTCCCAGTGCCCGTAGGAACGGTGGTTGCACATCTCGAGAATTCCGCCGATATACGAGGACTTGCGCCTGTCCAGAAACAGGTCTGTGTCCCGCGTGTTGGAGTACTTTCCGTCGCGCCGCTCCAGGAATCCAAGCGCCACCAGCGCGTCGAGAAAATCACGGGACGACCGCGGATGCAGTCCTAATCGCCCAGTCAACTTCTCCAGGCTTTCAGGGCCATTTGCCAATTCGGTAAAAACGCCCATTTCGACAGCGCTCAACAGCGTCTTTGAGGGCCAGAATCCAAATCCAACTTGCATGATGTGTTCCGGTGTCGGTTGCTCGCCCACGGATAACCTCCTCTTTTATTTCAATTTTCGTTTCAGATTTCGGGGAACCGCATGAATCCGGATTTGGGGAACCGCTCTGCTTCCGGACTCGGGGAATGCAAATAATATATCGAACGGCTCCATTCCTTGTCGTTCACAAACTTCCCGCGAGCGCGCCTTTGACGTACGAGGGGCGACATGGCCGAGGTGCATCAGCACCTGTGCTTCGCGCATCCGGCCTGCAACCTGCTTGAATACATTCCCTGGCTGCACGACTGGATGGAGCATCCCGCCAGCGTTCAGGACGGCTACTTCCGAGTGCCGGAAGCGCCGGGCGCAGGTACTGCCCCTAACCAACGTGCATTCAAAGAGATCAACTGGATTTAGTGGTCGTCAGCCTGTGCGATTGGAGCCTACTTCTGCATCGTAAGAGTTATGGCATAACCCTTTGGATTTCGCTATGATCCAACCCCAAAGGGAACTTTGGACAACGATCCCGAAGAGGCTGACGAATGCCCGAGAAACCACGGTTTGGCATCACGCTGCTCACGGCGCTCGTAGCCTTCCTGGTGCCCATTCTGGCCTCTGCGTATCTCGCTTGGTGGGAGAGTTACGCAACGGAAAAGACCCTCAGTCTCACCTACGCTCAGGACGTCCTGCGCCGCATTGAAGAGACCTCAAAACAATTGAAGGACGGCGCGCAAGCCATGGCGCAAGCCAACCTCCCGCCCTGCTCGCCTCAGGACATCAAGCTCATGCGGCAGGTCGATCTCGGCTCCAGCTCCATCAAGGCGGTTGGCCGCGTTGCGCACGACACGCTTCTCTGCACCTCTCAGGGTGTTACCAATTCCATTTCACTTGGCAAGCCGGATCTTGTCACCGAGCAGGGCGTCTCAGAATATTTCAACAAAAACCTTGGGTCGCAGCCGTCGCATCCGCTAAACGTCCTCGCCATCGGCACATTCGCTACGATCGTCGACCCAAAGCTGGCCGTCGACATTTCCACCGAGGGCCCGGACGTTGAGATCGCCGTGTTTGTACCCTCGTCAGCCAATCGCGATCGTGTCGCTGCCCAAGGCCGGGACTTCCCTGCCGACTGGTTCGAGGGGAGGGATCAGGGAACCCGGTTTACCACTCTAAACAATGGTTACCTCGTTTCCCGCGTCCGCTCGGCAAAATGGGACCTCGGCGTAGTCGCCGCAACACCCCAGAATTACATCTTTCAGCGCATCAACCACTTCGCGGTCATCTTCATCCCCATCGGCCTCCTCTGCGGCGCCATTTTATCCCTGATGGTAGGTCTCCTCACGCGCGCGCACTCCTCGTTCCCCACCATGCTGCGCCGCGCCCTCAAGGACGGGAGCTTGTATGTTCTGTATCAACCGGTCGTCGAGCTGTCGACGCGGCGCGTCATCGGCGCTGAAGCCCTCGTCCGCTGGCGCAGCCGCATCGCGGACTTGCGGCCCGACTATTTCATTCCCCAGGCTGAACAATGCGATATGATCCAGCTCATTACGGAGCAGGTCCTTGCCATGGTGGCGCGGGATCTTCCGCAGTTCCTCAAAATGGATCCTAATTTCTGCGTCGCCGTGAATTTTTCCGCGGCAGACCTCTGCGACACCAACACCCTCGATGCCATGGAGCAGTTCCTTCTCATCTCCGGAGCACGTCCGGAGAACATCGAGGTAGAGGCCACGGAGCGCGCCTTCCTGCAGGGACCCGAGACGGCAGAGATCATCGACGCCTTGCGCGCCAAGGGATTCAGCGTAGCCATCGATGACTTCGGCACCGGCTACTCGAGCCTGTCGTGCCTGCAGTCTCTCTCGCTTGACACACTCAAAATCGATCGCGCCTTCGTCGATACCATCGGTACCGACGGAGCTACAAGCCAGGTGGTTCTGCACATCATCGAGATGGCTCACTCCCTGCATCTGGAGATGGTAGCCGAAGGCGTGGAAACCGAGCCACAGGCGCAATACCTTGTGAAGCGCGGCGTCCGTTATGCCCAGGGATGGCACTTCGGCAGGCCGATGGACATCGGACCTCTCTGCGAGCAAATTCGCGCCCACGCAGCGGAAGAGATCACCACTGTCCCGGCCTAATCCGCACGACAGAGTGAACCGATAAGCCGTTAGAAGCCACTTTCTTTTCAGGCTCTTGTGCGCCCTTCTGCAACCAACACTCCAGATTTATGTCATGCGAACTATCCGCGCATCCGACAGCCCAATTGCGACCATCCTTTCACGCGGCCAGATTGCAGGTAAACTAGAACCATGGCGGAGATTCAACGCAGGAAAACCCCTACCGTAAGAATTGGACACGTGCGCGCAGGCTGGGAGGTTCCGGTTGTCGTGCAGTCGATGACCAACACCGACACGGCCGATGCGCAATCCACCATTGAGCAGGTTGCCGCTCTCGCGCTTGCCGGCTCTGAGATCGTGCGCGTCACGGTGAACAACGAGGACGCAGCCGCTGCTGTGCCGCATATCGTTGAAGGTCTCGAGAAGCGCGGCCTGCGCGTGCCCATCGTCGGCGACTTCCACTACAACGGCCACATCCTGCTCAAGAAGTATCCCGCTGCGGCGCGCGCGCTCGCCAAGTACCGCATCAATCCTGGAAACGCATCCATCGGCCGCAAAGACGACAACAACTTTCGCACCATGGTTGAGTGCGCGGTCGAGAATCATAAGCCTGTGCGCATCGGCGTGAACTGGGGATCGCTCGATCAATCGCTGCTGACGCGCATGATGGACGAGAACAGCAAGAAGGCTGAACCAGCGCCTGCGCGCGACGTGATGATCGAGGCCATGATCGCCAGCGCTCTCGAATCCGCCGCTGCTGCGGAACGCTATGGTCTTGGCCACGACATGATCATCCTCTCGGCCAAAGTGAGCGGCGTGCGCGATCTGCTCGACGTTTACACCAAGCTTGCTGCGCGCTGCGATTACCCGCTTCATCTCGGCTTGACCGAAGCTGGAATGGGATCGAAGGGACTGATCGCTTCGACCGCAGGTCTTGCGCCGTTGCTGCTCGCGGGCATCGGCGATACGATTCGCGTGAGCTTGACGCCGAAGCCAAATGGCGATCGCACGGAAGAAGTGCAAGCCGCGCAGCAGATTCTGCAATCGCTCTCGATCCGCAGCTTCATGCCGCAGGTCACGAGCTGTCCTGGTTGCGGACGGACGACGAGCACCTACTTCCAGGAGCTCGCCGAGCAGATTCAGAGCTACCTGCGGACTTCAATGCCTGAGTGGCGGAAGAAGTATCCAGGCGTTGAAGAGCTGAAGCTCGCTGTGATGGGATGCGTTGTTAACGGACCGGGTGAATCGAAGCACGCTAATCTGGGCATCAGTTTGCCGGGAACGTTCGAGGATCCAGTTGCTCCTGTCTACATCGATGGCAAGCTCTCGACTACGCTGCGCGGCGATGCGATTGTCGCCGAGTTCAAGGTGATCCTGGACAACTACGTCGAAAGCCACTACGGACAGAGAGCGAAGAGCGGCGAACTCGTCGGAGCGCGGTGAGAGAAGCAGGGATCAGGGAACAGGGATCAGCGCACCGCGCAGCTTCCTGGTCTGCACTTCCCTTTCCGTTGAAATCGCGCTACGCTGATTGCAATTCTCAGCGGAGTTTCTTGATGCGGTTCAACCTCCTCCGATCTGCGGCGGTTGTTGCTGTTTGCGTGCCTTCGTATGCGTTTGCCGCGAAACCCAAGCCTTGCGTTCCTGCCGAGCAGGCTGCACAAATGGTCAACAAAGACGTTTGCGTTTCGGCGCATGTCTACGATGTGGTGCAGCTTCCCGATGGCACGCGCTTCCTCGATGTTTGCTCGCCGACTACAACCGACGAACAATGCCGCTTTACCGTTGTCAGCTACCGCGACGATTCTGACGACGTTGGCGAGTTGAAAAAATATCGCGACATGGACGTGCAGATTCGCGGCATCGTGCAACCCATGCATGGACGCGCGGGAATGATTCTGAGCCACGCGCGGCAGTTCTACGGCGGACCGCCAAAGTTCAAGCCGAACCCGCTGCTTGCCCGCGGCTTCAACGCCGAGCAGGAACGGCCGCCGGTGAACGATCCCAACCTGCGCTCACAGGGCGGAGGTCGAGCCTTTATGAATACTAAAGAGCAGGAGACGCTGCCGGGCAAGTAAGGCGGCTTCGGTGTCAGTGATCAGTTGTCAGTGGTCGGGGTTGGAATTCGCGGCCAGGTGGTCTCGGGTTGTCGTTGGCCGCGGTTGGAGCTGACCGTATTTCTCACTGAGGCCTTAACGGCAGGGGGAATGGCCCATTTTCAGCCGCCATCGTCCCAGCGCGGGTCTGGAGACCCCCGCTACAGCCGGTCAGGAGACCGGCGGTACAATTTCTCGCGGCGCGTGAGAAATGGGGACTACAGGATGTTTACCGCGCGGGCGGCGAGCAGGGCTACTGTGGCGAAGGAGATGAGGGCTTGGATCATCATGAGAATCTTTGCCCAGGAGGACAGGACCGGAGAGTCGGTGGGGGAAAATGCGGTGCTGGTGTTGAAGGCTAGAAATAGGTAATCGACAAAGCCGGGGCTCCAGGATTGTTCGCGCGTGGCTGGTTTTCCCTGATGGATGAGCGTCATTTGCGGAAAGAGGAAGGCGCCGTCGGTGTGGACGCCGCGCAACTCACGGGCGCGGGGACCGCCGGCATCGAGACGCCAGTACCATGACGCGAAGACGAGGATGTTGGTGACCCACAAGGCGGCTGCGGAGCGCAACAGGTCCTGCGGCGATTCCTTGTGCAGGGGCAACGCGGCGAGAAGCAGGCCGAGGGACCAGACCATGTCGACGGTGACGATGGACGTCAACAAATAGCCCAGAATCTGATTGAGACGATCCCATCCGCGACGCCGCGTCCATATCGTGGGAATCAGCAGGACTCCAACGATGGTGATCAGCAGCCAGTCGGGGCCGACGGATAGGGATTCCGGGAGGGCCAGGCGCAATCCGCCGACTGCGAGGAGAGCGAGTGTGGCGGGCCAGCGGGGTTCCGGGTTTTTCGGCGCGTCGGGCATGGAGCAGTCGTCAGTGGTCAGTGTTCAGTGGTCAGTTTACAGGTGCGGGTCGGGAGACCCGCACTACAGCCGGTCAGGAGACCGGCGGTACATTCCTTATTGGAGGCCGGCGGTACATTCCTCATTGGAGACCGGCGGTACATTCCTCATTGGAGGCCGGCGGTACAGACTACGGCAGTTGGGCTTCGGCGTAGGGAGGGGCGAAGCGGGCGCCGTACCAGAGGATCCAGCAGGCGATGAAGAGGGAGACGAGGGTTGCGCCGAGGCCGATGCTGAGGGTGGAGCGGTCGCTGATGGCGCCGATGATTTGCGGGGAGAAGGTGTCGCCGAAGAAGTGAATGCAGAAGAGATTGATGGAGATGGCGGTGGCGCGTACGGCTCCCTGCACCGAGTTGACGATGGCGGCGTTGATGGGGCCGTTGTTGAGGAAGATGAAGAATTCGGCGAGGGCGAGGGCGGGGATGGTGGTGGAGTGGGGTCCGAAGAAGACCAGGAAGCCGAAGGGGATGGTGAGGACGACGCTCCAGAAGGAGATGAGGTAGAGGGCGCGATGGTCGGTGCGCTGCCAGCGGTGGGCGATCCAGCCGCCGACGATGGTGCCGCCGATGCCGTCCACGATGGTGATGGCGCCGACGACTAGGCCGGCGTTGGCGACGGAAAGGCCGTTGACGCGATGCAGGAAGGTGGGCACCCAGGCGGAGATTCCGCCGAGCGCAAAGGTGATGGCGGCGAGGCCAAAGGTGGAGGTGAGGAAGGCCGGGTTTTTGAAGATGCGCAGGCGGAGGCGCGCGAATCGGACGCTGCCGAAGGTGAAGGCGATGAGGGCCAGGCCGATGGCCGTGAGGAACGCGCCCATGGTGAAGAGACGCAGGCGGCGCTTGACGATGCGCTCTAGGGCGTCCCAGGAGTCGATGCGCCGGGGTGGCGGGCGGAGACGGTCTTTTGCGCCGCGTTCCGGCTCGCGGCCCCAGACGCCGTAGAGTGCGGCGATGAGGAGGCCGGGAATGGCGCAGACGAGATAGGGCGCGCGCCAACCCCACAGGCTGCCCAGTTCCCCGCCGGCGAGATAGCCGAGGGCGGCGCCGACGGGGATGGCGAGATAAAAGATCGACAGGATGCGGTTGCGGTCGCGATCGGGGTAGAAATCGGCGAGCACGGCTGGCGCGTAGATGCCGAAGGTGGCCTCGCCCACGCCGACCAGGGCGCGGCGGGTGTAGAGGCTCCAGTAGGTGTGGACGAAAGCGGTGCCGAGCGTGGCAAGGCTCCAGACGATGGCGCCGGCGATGATGAGCGGCTTGCGGCGATACCAGTCGCCCAGCCAGCCGCTGAGCGGGGCAACGATCATGTAGGTGAGGAAGAAGGCGGTGGTGAGCGCGCCCATCTGCTGGTCGGTGGCGTGGAATTCAGTTTGGATGAGGGGCTGCGCGCCGTTGAGGATATAGCGGTCAAGATAGTTGAGGAGGTTGAGGCCGAGAAGCAGCGTGACGGTGCCCAATGCGGGGCTGATGCGGGGATTGAGCTTTCTTAGAAAAGTTGGCAAGCGGAGCCTGTCCAGCGATTGACGTCGCGAAGTCCAAGGAATATCACAGGGACAGGGAACAAGGGAACAAGGGAACAAGGGACCAAGGGACCAAGGGAACGAGGGAACGGAAAAGCAGGGAGCGAGGGAGCAAGGGAGCGAGGGAGCAAAGGGACGACAAAACGAGGGAGCGGGAGGGCGGGCAGCGAGGGGCGCGCAATAAGGGAATCACGGCAGAATCGGATTTAGCGGTTGCGAAGTTGCTTTAATTGCTGGCACTTACGCTGTGTCAATGAAGAAAATAAAGGAATTCGTGCTATAGTATGGGCTGTGTCGGCGGGTGCAATTGCTGAAGATGCCAGGGCGGCTGTCGGAGTGCGGTGAGTGCGCCGATGAACTGGACGACATATTTAAGTCGAGGCGGTAACGGATTTTGACCTTCCGCGGGTCAATTGCCTTTGCCGAATCTTCGCGGCGGAACCGGCATCGAATAGATGGACCTAGAGGGAGCGATTATGAGAAACGATGGAGTGCTCAAGGTAACTCGCGACGGCGTTTTAAAGTAAGCGCATGATGTTGGCGGCCTGCAGCGGCTGGTTCCAACATTTTATGGTCTGGGCACAGGCTCGCGCTCTGGACGAGCTGTGGCTGCAGAATGTGATTTTAGTTTTTTCCGCCGGGATCGCCATTCTGACGATCCGCAGAACTTCCGTTCTGGAACGCCGGCGAGCCACCGTGGACCTGGTGCGCGATCAGCAAAAAGACGAGCTGCTGATCAACGCGCGGAAGACGGTTCGATCGCTTCAGGATGCCTCAGGCAAAATCGACTTCGACTCGATCCTCGCGCAAAAAGATTCCGACCAACTGAGCGCCATCCTGGATGTGCTGAGCTCCTTTGAGTTCATGGCGGCGGGGCTGCGCACCAAAGCCTTTGACGAAAATACTTATAAGCGCCTTCTGTCTAACACGGTTGTCGACCGGTGGTACTTGTTTGAGGACTTCGTGCGCAAGTACCGGGAGAAATGTAAAAAAGAAGACAAAAAGGACACGAAAGCCAAGGGTTTAAACGCCGACACGCTGTTTCAGGATTTCGAGGCTCTCGCAACGAAATGGTCAAACGAGCCGCTGGAGCAGATTCCTACGAGTTGGAATCCCTTTAAGAGAAGGCCCGTTGCTCCTAAGCCGGAACCCCCGAGCTCGCCAAAGCCCCCGGCGCCAGCGCAGGCTCCGGATCGGCAAGAGATCCCGCCACAACCACCAGCCGCACCATCGAACGGAACCAGCGCTTAGAGCGGATTTTGAAATTGTGTGTCCGCCAGCGAGCCACGTTGACAGAGGAAGCCCCTCCCTCAGCGGCTGAAGCCTGCACGATTGATTGGACTTGATCGACACGGATGAATCCGTGCCCTTTCAAAGATCCGCGCCGCTTCCGGCTACGCCAAAAGATAATCCGGTCTAAGTGGCGATCTACCCCACGGGCCGGGGCCAGCGGGCTTCCACGGTGGTGCCGATGCCGCCGCGGGGGCGGAATTCGCCTTTGACTACGGCCCACACGGGATCGCAGGCTTTCACGATGTCTCCAAGAACCTGGTTGACGATGTTTTCCTGAAAGATGCCGAGGTTGCGGTAGCTGAATAGATATTCTTTGAGCGATTTGAGCTCGAGACAGCGGTCGCGCGGCATGTAGCGGATGGTGAGCATGCCGAAGTCGGGCTGGCCGGTCTTGGGGCAGACGGAGGTGAGCTCGGGATCGTCAATTTGAATCTCGTAGCCGGGAAACTGGTTTTGCCAGGTCTCGATGGGCGGGAAGCTGAAGTCGAGGCCGGCTTTGGCGTGCTCGTCGGTGTAACGGGGAGCGGTGGTCATGGGTTTATTTTAGCGGGATTGGAGACAGACGTACCGATGTCGACGCCTGCCAAGGCGCTGGATGATTGATCCGGCCCACTCATGGTGTCATTGTCTCCCACCCATTCCCGCAAAGAACGCGGAAATGGATGGGGCACGGACGCGGTATTTTGAGGCCGGATCAATGACGGACATATTTTTTGATTCTGCCCTCGTCGTACAGAATGTAGGTTTCGCCTCGGTAGCCGACCTTGGAACTCAAATAACTTGCCGCCCAGAAGAGGAACCCCATCAGGTCGCGCAGCGGATACACCCAGGCAAACCAGAGAGAATTTCGGTCCTTTACTACCATCCATCCAACCATGATGGATTGAATGATGCGGTTGAGGACGCCAATCAGCAGAAAGGCGATGGCTGCACGCCAGTGGTTCGTGAACATCTCGACGCCGAATCCGAGAATTGCGAAGGGCATTGAAAAAGTCAGCAATGTTCCGAAATGGCCTTTGGGGCGAGAAAAGCGGGTGCTTCGCATCCAGCCAAGTTGATGTTTGAGCGAACGTGCGAAATTGGTATTCGTGACGACGTGATTCACGACGGTCCTCGAAAGAAATACCTGGAATCCGGCGTTGGCGACACGATTTCCGAGAACGAAGTCATCCGCGTAATAGGACGCTACATCTTCTAACCCGCCAATTGCAGAGATGCACTTCTTGTGCAAGGCCATGCAGGGTCCCAGAGCAAACTTCATGCCTTCAAGCATATTGGCAACAAGAACGCCGGAACTCATCTCAACAGACATTCCGATGGCCTCGAGGAAAGACCACGGCCCACCGGAGGGAACACCTCTGTAAAGACATGTGACGAGGCCAACGTCCTTTTGATCGAGTTCGGAAGTCAGGTTTTCGAGAAAATTCTCTTCGACGCGGACATCGCTATCCGTAATCACGAGCGATTCATAGAGAGCAACATCGATCATGCGATCGACAGAGAACGTCCTGGGATTGACCCAGAGAGGTTCACCGCAGGCGATTTTCTTGACCGTGCGATTGGGAAATTCCGCGATGAGGCGGTCTACGGTTTTGAATGCGGGATCGCTGAAATGACGTGCGCAGAAGATCAGCTCGTAGTCGGCAGGAAAGGATTGATGAAAATGGCTCAGGAGATTTTCATACAATTGCGGCTCGTCGTTGTGTATGGGCTTTAGCAGGCTGACTGGCTGGTAGGTCCTGAGATTTTGCGGGCGCGGCTGACGAATGTACCTGAATGCGGCCACCACCACCAAACCGAGGTAGACGCTCGAACTGGCCGTGCCGATCAATGCCAAAAACAGGAGAAACGTGCTCATCCCAATACAGCCCTCACTTTTTTATCTTACTGTGCTCCTGTTGGGGCGGCGGCCTTCCCTGTTTCAAAACGAATCGATTTGCGCCACGACGGCGAGCGCATGAGGCGGAGGTCTGGGAATCGATCGGCAAGCGGGAAATCAGAACCAGAGCCGAATGATTTGCCAGGGCGATCGCATGAAGATCGATTGCGGCGGTGCAGAAGGTTCGCCGCGCCCCTACGAGCCTGTGACTTTTTGAGCTTCCGGGTTGGCAACTGGCGACTCGGCCCATTGTGGACTTGGAATAAGTGTCGAAGTGCGGTTGCGAATCAGTTTCATTGGTGTCCATGGTCGCCCTTTCCGCTGTGCGGTGTGGCAGGCCGGCCATTAAGTTGGTTCTCAACTCGACAGGACGTGGGCGAAGTGCATCACGTTGTAGGCCAGGGCGCAGCACAGCGCCACACACTGTATTTTTGTTAGGCCGCGCACCGTAAGCTGACTCAGACCGCGACAACTTCTCAGATCGGCATTCGCGGTTTCGCTGGTCGCCGCCCGCTGCGATTCCAGTTCCGGCAACTGTGCCATGGCCGCTTCCAGCCGCCCGACGCGCTCCCTTGCGGCACGCTGACGCGCTGCTGCCCGACGCGCCGACAAACCCGCCTGCGCCGGCGACTCCAGCGCCCGCTTCACCTCTTCGACATGTTGGCGCGCCTCCACCAGCAGCTGCTCCAATCGCTCGCGGCGGCGAAAACTCCCCGCCCCGGCGCTGACCCGCACCCGCACTCCATCCTGACTGATGCGGCTCACCCGCACCACTTCCTTGTCCAGCAGAGACGCAAGCACCTGCGTGAACAGATCGTCCAGCGCTGCGCCGTGATCGGTGCCGAAGTCCGACAGCAGCCGATGGTTCACGCTCACCCCGCCACAAAGCCACTGAAACGGCGCGCTCTCCTCGCAGCGGCGCGCCAGTTCCCGCGCCGAGCCGATGCCCCGGATGCAGGCGTACAGCCACAACCCGATCAGCAAACGCGCATCCGTCGTGTCCCGCCCGGCCACACCGTCCCGCGCGCGGATCGCCGCCTCGAAGCCCGATACGTCCAGCTTCTCCACCACCGCGGCTACCAACCGCACCGGGTGGCTTGCGACCACCAGGTCGTCTGGACACTGCGCCACCCATCCCATCTGCCGACGCTCCGGCACACGCAGCCGCACCGCACCTTGCCTGTTCTCCACTTGCCTTCCTGCACTCGTCGCCGCATCGCTCATGATTCGCTTATAACCTCCAGCAGAGTGGAAAACTCTTCTCCAACTTGCAAACGCATCAAAAAAGTCACAGGCTCGTAGGGGCTAAGGGATGATGAGGACACTTTTTCCCAGGGTTCCGCGCCGCTCCACCCCGGGCTACTCTCGACTGACCCCTCCGGGGCCAGCCTCCTCGGTGCGCCAAACGTCCGTCATCGCTTGCAAGACGTTCCAAGAACGAAATGGGCATCTTGCAGTGCGCTAATCGAAGACCACTGTTTTGTTGCCGTAGCAGAGAATGCGGCGGTCGAGGTGCCAGCGGACGGCGCGGGAGAGCACCATGCGCTCCAGATCGCGGCCCCTTGCGACGAGGTCTTCCACCTGATCGCGGTGCGAGATGCGCGCTACGTCCTGCTCGATGATGGGGCCGTCGTCGAGCACCTCGGTGACGTAGTGGCTGGTGGCGCCGATGAGCTTGACGCCGCGGGTGTGGGCCGCATGATAGGGGCGTGCGCCGGTAAACGCCGGCAAAAAGGAGTGGTGCACGTTGATGATCGCGGCCGGATAACGCGTCACGAAGCCCGGCGAGAGGATTTGCATGTACCGCGCGAGGATCACAAGCTCAATGTTGTTGCGCTCGAGCAATTCGAGCTGGCGGATTTCGGCGGTGGCGCGGGTTTCTGCCGTGACGGGGACATGCTCGAACGGCACATCGTAAAACGCGGCGAGATTTGCGACGTCGCGATGATTCGAAACGATGAGGGGAATTTCGCAGGCCAGTTCGCCGCTGCGCCAGCGCTGTAGCAGATCGGCCATGCAGTGCAGGTATTGCGAGCAGAACAGCGCCATGCGCGGCTTGCGGGCGCTTGAGGTGAGCTTCCACGTCATGTCCAGCTCGGTGGCGAGCGCGGCGAATGCGGTGCGGAAGCCTTCGAGGTCAAAGCCATCGAGCTCAAACTCGACGCGCATGAAAAAAAGACTCAGGCCGCGGTCGATGTGCTGGTCGGCGTGAAGGATGTTTGCGCCGCGCTCGTAGAGCAGTCCCGATACGCGCGCTACAAGGCCCTTGCGGTCGGGGCAATCGATCAATAGAACGGCGGAATCTTTCATTGCTCTTTCAGATTACGACATCCGGATGTGACGCCGCCTTCTTGGCCCGCTGCCGGGTGGGCCTTCTGGTTGACACAAATCCTCTGGCGGCGTGGACGCCGCCAGTACAGCCGGTCTGGAGACCGGCGGTACAAAGCTCAGTCGTAATAATCGAGTCCCAGGTGCGTGACAAGATCCGCGCCCATGATGTGGCGGAGCGTGTTCTTGAGCTTCATCGATTGAATGAACAGATCGTGCTCGGGATAAAGCCCGGGCGCGCTCTGCGGCGATTTGAGGTAGAAGCTGAGCCACTCCTGAATGCCGATGGAGCGCAGCTCCGGCGTGCGCTTGGCGAGATCGAGAAAGAGCACAAGGTCGAGCGCGATGGGCGCGGCCAGGATCGAGTCGCGGCACAGGAAATTCACCTTCAACTGCATGGGATAGCCCAGCCAGCCGAAGATGTCGATATTGTCCCACGCCTCTTTTTCGTCGCCGCGCGGCGGATAGTAGTTGATGCGAATCTTGTGGTAGATGTCGCTGTAGAGATCGGGATAGAGCTCGGGCTGAAAAATATATTCAAGTGACCCGAGCTTCGACTCTTCCTTGGTCTTGAAGGATTGCGGCTCGTCGAGCACTTCGCCGTCGCGGTTGCCGAGAATGTTGGTGGAGAACCATCCGCTGACGCCGATCATGCGCGCCTTGAAGGCCGGCGCCAGCACCGTCTTCATGAAGGTCTGCCCTGTCTTGAAGTCCTTGCCGCAGATCGGCGCGGCGTTCTTCTTCGAGAGCTCGATCATGACGGGCAGATCGACCGTTAGATTCGGCGCGCCATTGGCAAAGGGCACGCCCTCCTTAAGAGCCGCGTAAGCGTAAATCTGCGAGGGAGCGATGGCGCGATCGTCGTTCACCAACCCGGCTTCAAACGCTTCAATCGAACGATGCACGGCCTTCGGCGTGAGGAAAATCTCGGTCGAGGCTGCCCAGATCATAACCACGCGGTCCACTTTCTTCCGGAAGGCGCGAATGTCTGCCCGCACCTGCTCGGCGAGATCGAGCTTGTTCTTGCCCTTCTTGACGTGCTTGCCGTCGAGCCGCTTGACGTAGTACTGGTCGAAGACGGCCGGCAGGGGCTTGATCTTTTGCAGGTACGGCTTGAGCTTTTTCAGCATCTCGGGCTTGAGCACGGCTGCATGCGCGGCCGCTTCGTACACGTTGTCTTCAAAGATGTCCCAGCCGGTGAAGACGACGTCCTTCAGGTCGGCGAGCGGAACGAAGTCCTTGATCAGCGGCGAAGTCTTGTCGGTGCGCTTGCCGAGGCGGATGGTGCCCATCTGCGTGAGCGAGCCGACCGGCTTGGCCAATCCGCGGCGAACGGCTTCCACGCCGGCGATCATTGTGGTAGCGACGGCACCGAGGCCCACGACCATCACTCCCAATTTGCCCTTGGCGGGCTCTATTTTTGTTGCGACGGCCTTGAACCCCGCGGCCGCAGCGCTCGCGCGAACCACGGCCTTCTTGCCGCCTTTTCCCTTCGTTGCCATTGCTTCTCCTATTCTTTTGTCTTAAAAAATGAATTCGAATTTTCGCACGCCGGGACCGCTTCGTCCCGAGAGTCGGTTTTACAAATGCTCGATGCCGACTGAAAAACATCCCTCAGGGGCTAAAGCCCCAGGATTTTATGTCCTCTTACGGCACGACTAAAGTCGTGCCCTTTCACGGCGCCATTTATGCAGCCGCTTTTAGCCCCTCGTTCCTAGTCCCTCTTCGTTGTTCTTCCATCGTTTGATGTGTACCCACAGGAACCAGAGAACAAAGGCGACAATCGCCAGTTCGACCGCGAGATGGAAGCGATGAAACGCCTCCTGCAAGCGCGGATCGGTATTCCAGCTCTCGCCCAGCTTCATGCCGATCCAGGCCAGGCAGAAATACCAGATGAAGGAACCCACGGTGGTGTAAATGTGAAAACGCAGCCGCGGCATTTTGCCGATGCCCGCGGGAAAGGCGACGTAGGTTTGCACCAGCGGCAACATGCGGCCCACCAGAATCGCGATCGAGCCGTATTTCTCGAAGAAGCCGGTCATCAGATCGAGGTCGTGGGAACTCATCAACACCCACTTGCCGTAACGCGCCACCAGCGGCCGCCCGCCTTTGGCGCCGATCCAGTACGCGATGGCCGAACCTACGTTGCAACCCACCGCGCCCGCCAGCGCCACCAAAATTAAACTGAAGCGTCCCATGTACGCGAGATAGCCCGAAAACGACATGATGATCTCAGAGGGAATGGGGATGCCGCAGGAGTTCAACGTAATGAGCCCGGCGATGCCTGCGTAGCCGCCTGCGTTGATGATATGAATGACAAATTGAAATACGAGCGCGACGATCTTTTCGGTCATGAGCGTTCCCAGTATAAAGGGCGGTCGCGTGCTGATCGAGGGCGCATGCGGCAGTGTGCCGAGAAAAAACCATGCACACGTCTGCATTTCTCATTTGTTAGGATGAGGTGTGGTTGCTTCGCATTTTGAGGAGGTTTTCTTGCCCGAATTCCCGCCCGTACCGCTCACCTTGGAAGGATCATGCGCGCTTCACCAGTTCTTCCGTTTCGACTGGAAATCCTGGCGCGGCTGCGCGCCGGGCGAGCGCAACGAGATTGTCCGCCACGCGATGGCCCAACTGCGCGAGATGGAAGGTCCTGGAGCGGAAGGGCCGGCCCGCTCCGCTCTCTTCTCGCAACTCGGACATAAGGCCGACCTGATTTTCGTACACTTCCGCGAATCGTTCGAAGCCCTGAACCAGGTTGAGCTGGATCTGGCGCAGACGGCGCTCTTTGACTTTCTCACGCCGACGCACTCTTACGTGTCGGTTGTCGAACTGGGTCTTTACGAGTCGAGCCGCAAGACCTATGAGGGCGCAGCGGCGAAGGGATTTGAGGCACACTCGCGGGAGTGGAACGCCGAGATTGCGAACTCGCTGGCGCGCGCAGCCGATGCCATGAAGCCGCGCATTTATCCCGTGATTCCCGACAGCAAATATATTTGCTTTTATCCCATGGACCGCAAGCGCGGCGAGCAGGTGAACTGGTACACGGTGCCCTTTGCCGAGCGTCAGCGCATGATGCACGAGCACGGCATGATAGGGCGGCGCTACGCCGAACAGGTGAAGCAGATCATCACCGGGTCGATCGGGATGGACGATTGGGAATGGGGCGTGGATCTCTTCGCCGACGATCCTGTGATCTTCAAGAAGCTGATCTACGAGATGCGCTTTGATGAAGTGAGCGCGGTGTATGCGCTGTTCGGGCAGTTCTATCTCGGCATCCGGCTGCCGGTGGAGAGGCTAGGAGGGTGGCTGGAGGGGAAGCTGTAAGCGGGTTTCGAATTACATTGCCGGTTGACGGTAAGGCAGTTTTGCCTTACTATGGTGTTGGAGGGTTTTCTTATGGCCACGCTCACAATCACCGCAAAAGGACAGATCACGCTGAAGCAGGAATTGCTGCGGCATCTCAAGGTCGCGCCCGGCCAAAAAGTTGCAGTGGAGAAGTTGCCGGATGGCCGACTCGTGGTTGGATCCGCCCCGAGAACAGGTTCCATCGACAACTTTATCGGCAGCCTGGAGCAGAAGGGCGGCCCCAGGTTCACAATCGCAGAGATCAAGAAGTTCACGGAAGATGCCTGGGCCGGTAAGCGATGAAGATTGCTGCGGACACAAATGTACTTCTGCGCGGCGCGGTGCGCGACGATCCACAACAGGCCGCTTCTGCTGCCCATGTGCTCCGCACCGCGGAACTCGTCGCTGTCCCAGTTGCCGCCCTCTGTGAATTCGCCTGGGTGATGCGCAGCATGTATAAAAAGCCTGCTCTAGAAGTTGCCCGCTCGATTCGTTCGCTCGTCACCAGTCCCAACGTGGTGACGCATCTCCCGGCAGTCGAGGCGGGATTGGCTGTTCTCGATCAAGGTGGCGATTTTGCAGACGGTGCAATCGCGTTCGAGGGTCACTGGCTCGGCGGCGATGAGTTCGTTAGCTTCGACAAGCAAGCTGTGAAGCTCCTCAAGTCTCAAGGCAAGAAGGCCCGGCTACTATCCTGAACCTATGCCGAAGAAGTCGCCTAGCCGCGCAACCCGGTCCAAACCTGCCCGCGGTCCGCTCGCGCCGGAGCGCGTCGCCGCTATTCTGAAAGGCCTCGACGAAGCCTATCCCGAGGCCGAATGCGCGCTCAACCATCGCTCGCCATGGGAGCTGCTCGTGGCGACGATTCTTTCAGCGCAGTGCACCGATGTGCGCGTGAACATCGTGACGCCGGAACTGTTCCGGCGCTTCCCTACTCCGGAGGCGATGGCGAAGGCGAGCTTGCCGGAGCTTGAAGCGCTGATCAAGACCACCGGGTTTTTCCGCAACAAGGCCAAATCGATTCAGGGCGCGGCGAAGAAGATCATCGCCGACTTTGGCGGCGAGGTTCCGCAGACGCTGGCCGAGCTGATTACGATTCCCGGCGCGGCGCGCAAGACGGCCAACGTGGTGCTTGGCGTTTGCTTTGGAAAAGCTGAGGGCATTGTCGTCGACACGCACGTCTTCCGCATCGCGCGGCGGCTGGAACTCGCCAAAGGCGACACGCCGGAAAAAGTGGAGCAGGAGCTGATGCAGGTTATTCCGCGCGAGCGCTGGATCAGCTTCTCGCACCAGATCATCCATCACGGCCGTCAGGTGTGCACCGCGCGCAACCCGAAGTGCAATGTGTGCAACCTGGAGCCGCTTTGCCGGTCGAAGGACAAGACGTGGGAGAGCTGAGCGAGTCAGCGAGTCAGCAAGTCAGCGGGTCAGCAAGCTCGGCCGACGGCCGCAATCAAGCCGGGAATGTCGGAAATGTTCGCCTCGGCCGCCGGCTCCCATCCGAGTTCGCGCAAGGTTTGGCTGGTGATGGGCCCGATGGAGATGGCAGCACCCCCGCAAAGGGAATGCGATTCCTGCCGCTCGTGCCGCATCGGCAAGATGCGTCACGCTTGAGGAGCTGGTGAAGGTTGCGGCATCGATTCCCTTCTCCAATGCCGCGCGCAACAGTTCCGGCGCGACTTCGGGCATTACGTTTCTGTAGGCATCGACGACATCGACTGTCGCTCCCGCGGCGCGTAGCGCATCGGGAATCACGTCGCGGGCGATTTCGGCGCGGGCGAGAAGAATGCGCTGGCCGCGAAGCTTCCCTCAGGGGCTAAAGCCCCTCCTTGGATTCGACGACTAGTGGCAAGGCCGCTCGTTGTGCCCGGCACGATTAAAGTCATGCCCTTTCAAAGCGTCGAGCGTGCTTACGCGTGCTTCAAGCTCTGAATTGCAGTGCGAGCTCTCAACAAGGCTTTCAGCGACGTACGATTCGGGAACCAGATCTACTTTGAGGCCAATCTGCTCGACAGCGGCGGCCGTGGCTCTGCCCACTGCGGCGACCCGCAGCCACTTGGCCGGGATAAGGCGATTCCCTGCTTGGCGGCGCGGCCGGCAATCGAGCGCACTGTGTTAGCGCTGGTGAAAATCAGCCAATCGTATGCGTCGAGATTGCCGAGCGCAGTCGAGCGGCGCGAAACTCTCCGGCGGACGAATTTCGAGGACGGGAACTTCGACCGGCTCGGCGCCGAGAGCGCGAAGAGCTTCGCTCAGTTTGCTTGCCTGGTGCGCGGCACGCGTGACGAGGATGCGCTTTCCCTCGATCACGCGGCGGCCAGCAAGCGGCAGCGCCGTCATCAGGCGGCTCCGCCTGGAGCTTCGCCGACGGCCGCAAGCAGCGGCCCTGCTCCAGCTTCCATCAGCATCGCGGCAATTTGGCGGCCGAGCGCTTCGGGATCGTTTGTTTCGCGCACGCTCGATGATAGACGCGCACGGTCGCGCCGCTGTCTGGGCTGGCGACGACGGCAAAGACCTCATCGCGCGGTCTGATTTCGCCTGTACCTTCCCACGCTTCAAACGGCCTCTCGCGGCAGTGGATCCCGATCGGCACCTGGCAGCCGCCGCCCAGCGCAGCCAACGCCGCGCGCTCCACCGCAACGGCGAACCGCGTATCGGCGTGATCGAGAAAACTCACCGCTCGATCGTCGCGGCGTCGCCCTTGCGCGTTTCGATGCCCAGCGCGCCCTGACCGGCAGCGGGACAAAATTCTCTGGGGATCGAGCCGCTCGCGCACCCAATCGGTGCGGCCCAGGCGATCGAGCCCGGCGGCGGCCAGCAGAATCGCCTCCACCTGCCCTTCGGCCAGCTTGCGCAGCCGCGTGTCGACATTGCCGCGAAACTCGACGGCATCGAGATCGGGCCGCAGCGCCTTTAACTGCGCGCGGCGGCGCTGGCTGCTGGTGCCCACGCGCGCGCCCAGCGGCAGCGCAGCGAGATTGGCGTGCTTGACAGAAACAAATACGTCGCGCGGATCGACGCGCACCGGCGTGGCCGCGAGCGCAAATGGCTCCGGCAGCTCCGTGGGCAGATCCTTGAGCGAATGCACGGCGAGATCGACGCGGCCTTCGGCCAGCGCTTCCTCAATTTCCTTGGTGAACATGCCCTTGGAACCGACTTGCGCAAATGTGACTTCCTGCAGGCGGTCGCCGGTGGTTTTGATGATTTCGATTTCGACCTCGTGGCCCTCGACGCGCAGCAATCCGGCAATGTGATGGGCCTGCCAGAGTGCGAGTTGCGATCCGCGGCTCCCGATGCGCAGCTTCATTGGCGCGCCCCCATGCCGCCTTGAAAAACTCTTATGTCGACGACGCGCTGGTTGTCGCTGTCCTCGGCGATCGGGCTCTTCGGCCCGGCTTTGCCTGCCGGATCGCTCGCGGGCTGCGCCTCAGCCGGAGCAGCCGGCGACCGACCACTCTTCGCAGATCGCCTCGAGCCGCGTCTCGTCGCCTTCGCGCGCCGCCTGCTTGAGCGCCTGCATGGGCGGATGCAGAAATTTGTTGACCAGTCCGCGCGTGAGCGCCTCGACGGCAGCCAACTGCTCAGCCGAAAGCGTGCCCAGCCGGCTGTGCATGCGCTCGATCTCCGCCACGCGAATCTCTTCGGCCTTTTTTTGCAGCGCCACAATGGCCGGCGCGACATTCACCGTGCGCTGGCGCAGGTGGAAGCGCTCCACCTCCGCGGCGATCAACGTTTCCGCGTCGACAGCCTGGCGGCTGCGCTCTTCCATGTGCGACGCGGCCACTTGCTGCAAGTCGTCGATGTCGTAGACGAAGATGCCGTCGAGCTTGTTCATCTCCGGATCGACGTCGCGCGGCACGGCGATATCGATGAAGAACATGGGCCGGTTGCGCCGCTTGTGCAGGAAGGCCTGTCCGTGTTCGCGGCGGAAGATGGGATGCGGCGCGCCGGTGGAGCTGATGACGATGTCGGCGCGGCTGGCCGCCTCATAAAGCTGATCGAATTCGATGACCTGCGGAACGACTGCTCCGGAAAACTCCTCGGCCATGCGGCGCGCGCGCTCGGCGGTGCGATTGCTGACCAGGATTGCGCCCGCGCCCTGCTGCACGAGATGCCGCGCGGCAATCTCGCTCATCTTTCCCGCGCCCACCAGAAATACCGTGCGCCCTTCGAGCGAGCCGAAGATTTTGCGCGCCATATCTACGGCCACGGATGCGATCGAAACCGAATTCGAACCAATTCCCGTCTCGCTGCGCGCTTTTTTCGCCGCCGCAAACGAGCTTTGCAGCAGGTGCTCCAACTGGCTGGAGACGGTTCCCGCAGCGCGCGCCACGGCGAAGGCCTCTTTCACCTGGCCAAGAATCTGCGGCTCGCCGACGACCATGGAGTCGAGGCTTGCGGCCATGCGGAAGAGATGGCTCACGGCTTCTTTGTCGTGATACTCGTAGAGATGCGGCGCCAGCACCTGGGCTTCGATGCCGAAGTAGCTTGCGAGGAAACCCGCGACCGGCACTTCGGGGCCTTCGATAGCGACGATCAGCTCCACGCGATTGCAGGTGGAAACGATCATGCACTCGGCGACTCCGGGCGTAGAGGCCAGGGCGCGCGTGGTCTCTGCCAGGTCGTCGCGGCCGATGGCGATCTTCTCCCTCAGCGCGATGGGCGCCGTTTTGTGGTTCACGCCAATAAGGGCAAGTGTCATTGCGGACCGAACCTGTGCACCTGGCTGAAAAAGTTGATGGCCCAAACGACCATCATCACGACCAGCGCGCCGCCGGAGACGTAGGCAGCTCTACGGCCGCGCATGCCCATGCCGCGGCGGAGAAGCAGGAGCGTGGCGTAAACAAACCACATGACGAAGGACGCAAGAATGTTGGGATCGAGAAAATACGATGCGCCCAGCGAGGTTTCCTGCACCAGGACGGAACCGATTAACAGGCCCACTGTCATGCAGGGAAATCCGAATTCGAGCGTGGCGAGGGCGAGACGCTCCAGTGTATCGAGCGGCGGGAGCCAATCGAGCGGAGACCGGCCGCCTTTGCCCGGTTTCGGCTTGGCCTTGATGCGGCGCTCCTGCACCAGGTACATCATGGAAGCCAGCAAGCTGAAGCTGAGGGCGGCATAGGCCAGCAGCAGGGCGATAATGTGCGCCACCAGCCAGCTCATCCACACGCGTTGCGTGGGAAAGCGGTAGCGATCCGGGCCCAGCGAAGGGATGAAGACGAGGAAGAATGTCGCTGGCAAAGCAAAGATTCCAAGGGAGATGGCGTCATAAAGCCACCAGACCAGAAAGAATAGGCCGGCCACGGCAAAGCCGAGCAGGGATTCGATTTCGCGCACGCCCACCGGCATCCAGCGGTGCGCCTGGACCAGCATCTCGACCACGGAGACAAAATGAAAAAAGAACGCCATGCCGCCCAGGTGGACGCAGGTCTTGCGCCAGGGCAGGGATTTCGAGAGCACGGCGGGGAAGATGGAGATACATCCGCCGACGTACAAAATGGCCGCAACTCGTAGCCAAAGCAGGTACATGGCAGCTCTTACCTTAAAGTCGTTACCGATTAGTATACTGTGATGCAAATCACCTAGAACCTCCGGTCATGCGTAAATCGGCGGCCCGCGCCGCTGCAACCGGCAACGAAGCCTCTGCGGCGCGACGCCAGGCCAGTCTATGCTCCCTGAGCGTTGTGCGCGTTTGCCCATCTTTCGTAAGTCGACCCTGCCTGGACGTTATCTCTGCCTGCGTGAGGAGAGCGATTTGACCTGATGAGAGAAGAACTTTCTTATCCCCCACAATGGCATTTGCTTGCACATATGCCAATCTTGATAGCCATAACCTATTGATTCGTAAAGTAATCGATTTGGTGTGCCAGTTGCTAGAAGGATGGTATCGCATTGGTAATTGTCGGCACCCGGGCCACCGGGATTCCTGCGTAAAGCAGAAGTCTCCTTCCCTATATATCTCCGTTGAACCAATGCGCTCCTGGAGGCCGTGCGGTGGGACTCGGTGCGTGTGCTTGCTCCCAGCACGCGCGCGATGTACGAGCTACGTCGAGTATTCCGTGCAAACCTCAGGTTCTGTCGCTTGGTCCCCCGGCCGAGCTGAAAAACAGAGCCCGCGCCCGCCCGGGCGCAACCAAGGAGAACTCATGAAGAAGTTTACTTATGCGCTGTTCACGATGGCAGTAGCCCTTGTGATCGTGCCAACTGCGTTGGCGGGCACGCTGTGTCCCAATCAAGCAGCACAGGGCGGCTTCGGCGGCCAAACCTACACCCCGGCGGTTGGGTCGCTGGACGCAACCTGCGGCGCCAACAGCGCCATCGTCATGTCCATACCCAGCGCCGCGGACTACGCCAAGTTGACGTGGGCCCCCGGCGACACGGGTTATCCCTCCAATCTAACCCTCGGAACACTTCAAGGCGTCATTGCGCCCGTGTCGCTCAGCCCCTCCGGCGCCGACCAGCCGTACTTCATTCTCACCTTTACAGACCCTGGCGATGCCTTCCTGAATACCACCACCGGCGACCAGATCATCATGCTCGAGTTTCAAACGTCGGCTCTCTCCGGACCCGGCAACGACACCCTCGCGCTCAACCCCGACACCACGTTGTTCAACCTCTATGACAACACGCTCGGTAAGTATCTTGAGGGCGGCCAACACGACACAAACACACTGGACGGATGGATCGCACTGGATTCAAGCCTGAGCAGCGATGACCTCCAGGGGATCAGTATCGGTCTCGGCCTGGCTGGCGGTGGCAGCCCCCCTGAAAGCCTGACCGTCGATTCTGCAGTTGTAACTCCCGAGCCGACATCCCTGCTGCTGCTGGGCACTGGCCTTGTGTGCCTGGCTGGAACGCTGCGCCGCAAGCTGCGGAGCTAACGGGCTCACGTAGACCTCGCTCACGCCGGAGCCCTCGCTCCGGCGTGAGCGTGCTGGTGGTTGCGCCAGCTTACGGCGCGGCCACAAGCGCGTTGCATGCGCGTCGAAAGGGGAGTTGTGCGGGCAAACGCGAGCTGCGTTCGTCCGTTCATTCATTTTCGGCCCAAGGCGCAGAATCGTGCGCCGTGATCTGCCTTTCAATCCCAACATCGCTCGAAGGTTCGCTGTTTCCGCGCCGATCTCAGGCCTGCGTTCCGCTTTCCCTCGGCGTCCAGCGCCGCCTGCTCTTCTTTCAGCGGCGCGGCAGACGCGGCAGCGGTTCTCCGCGTTAATCTGAAAGGCAGCGTGATTCGCGACGACATCAAACCCTTCAGCGCTCCTCAACCCTCTCTCTTGGAAGAAGGCGGTGGTGCGGGCGCAGTTGCGCCTGACAAGAGCTCCGCCGCTGAAGACCTTGTGCTCACTTCTCTTCCGGCGCAAGAACGATCGGCGGAGAAAAACGCCACGGAACTCACGCCGTTCATGCGGCAGTGGACGGCGGCTAAGCGGGAGAATCCCGACGCGCTGCTGTTCTTTCGCATGGGCGATTTTTACGAACTGTTCTACGACGATGCGGCGGTAGCCAGCCGCGAATTGCAACTGACGCTGACGGCACGCGACCGGGAGCGCAGCATTCCCATGTGCGGCGTTCCCTACCACGCCGTGGAACAGTACCTGACGCGCCTGCTGCGCAAGGGTTATCGCATTGCGCTGTGCGACCAGATGGAAGATCCCCGGCTGACGAAGAAAATCGTGCGGCGCGAGGTGACGCGCGTGCTGTCGCCGGGGACGGCGCTGGAAGCGGGGCTGGGGCAGGAGCAGAACAATTTTCTAGCTGCGCTGTACGAGGCAACGCCGAAGGGCGCGCGCCCGAATGAAACGGTTTGCGCGCTGGCGCTGCTGGATGTTTCGACGGGCGAGTTTCGTACCGCGGAGTTTCATGGCGGGGACGCGCGGGTGCAGGCGGTGGATGAGATCCTGCTCGCCGCGCCAAGCGAGGTGCTGGTGGCAGCGAGCGCGGAGCTTCCCGCGCAACTGGAGAAAATTGCGGCGCGCACACGGGTTGAGGACTGGGTGTGGACGCGTGATTTTGCCGTGCCGCTCGTGGAGCGACAGTTGAATGTGCGTTCGCTCGAAGGGTTCGGGCTGGACAGGCACGAGCCGGCTGCCATCGCAGCTGGAGCCGTGCTGCATTACGTCCGTACGACGCAGAAAAACGACGCGCTGCACATCGATTCGTTGAGATTCGAGGAGCACTCGACGGCGCTGGAGCTGGACCATGTGACGGTGCGGAATCTCGAGTTGATTGAGCCGCTGTTTTCCGGCCAGGACGACCGCGTGACGTTGTTCCGCACCCTCGACGCGTGCCTGACTCCCATGGGCAAGCGATTGCTGCGGGCGACGATTCTGAGGCCGTTGAATGCCGCGCCGGAGATCAGCGCGCGTTACGAGGCGGTTGCCGAGGCGCACCGCGACCTGCTGAAACGCGAGGAGGTGCGGCGTGCGTTTGGCGGCATTCTGGATCTGGAGCGGCTGCTGGCGCGGATCTCGCTCGATTCCGCGGGGCCGCGCGATGTACGCGCGCTGGCGGCAAGTTTGGCGCGGCTGCCCGGACTCAAAACCGCGCTCGATGCGATGGCGGCGCCGCAATGGCGCGCGATTTCGGCGCAGCTCGACACGCTCGACGACCTGACGACACACATTGTTCGTACGCTGGTGGCTGAACCGCCGCTAACTCTTGTCGATGGCGGCGCGATTGCCTCCGGAGTCGACGCGGAGCTCGACGAGTTGCGCTCCATCTCCTCCTCGGGCCGGCAGGCGATTGCGGCCATTGAGGACCGCGAGCGGCAGCGTACCGGCATCGGGTCGTTGAAGGTGCGCTACAATTCCGTCTTCGGCTATTACATCGAGATTACGAAGGCGAATTTGTCGCACGCGCCCGCGGACTACGAGCGCAAACAGACGCTGGTGAACGCCGAGCGCTTTACGACTCCGGAATTGAAAGACTACGAGCGCAAGATTCTCACGGCGCACGATCGTTGCATCGAAATTGAGAAGCGGATCTTTGCCGAGCTGAGGAAGTTTGTTCTGGAAAGCGCGGGCCGCATTCGGCGAAGTTCCGCCGCCGTGGCCGAGGCGGATCTAATCGCGTGTTTTGCGCATCTGGCTACAGCGCGGCGCTATGTGCGTCCGCAACTGGTCGAGGAGCCGGTCCTTGAAGCCGTGGCGGCGCGGCATCCCGTCATCGAGCAATGGCTGGAGGAGACACGCGAGGGGCGGTTCATTGCCAACGATCTTTACCTCTGCGCTTATGAAGAATCTGCTCCAAAAAGTGAAAGCGCGGAAGCGCCGCCGGCGCTGCTGCTGGTGACCGGGCCGAACATGGGCGGCAAGAGCACCTATCTGCGTCAGGCGGCGATGCTGGTGCTGATGGCGCAGATGGGCAGCTTTGTTCCCGCCGACTCGATGCGCTTCGGATTGGTCGATCGCATTTATACGCGCATCGGCGCCAGCGACAATGTGGCGCGTGGCCGTTCGACGTTCATGGTCGAGATGACGGAGACAGCGACCATCCTGAACACGGCGACGCGGCGATCGCTGATTCTGCTGGACGAGATGGGCCGTGGAACGGCGACCTTCGACGGGCTCTCGCTGGCGTGGGCGACGGTGGAATTTCTGCACGCCGAAGTGGGCGCGCGCACCTTGTTTGCCACGCACTATCACGAGCTGACCATGCTGGCCGAGAAGCTGCCGCGCGTGCGCAACTTGCGCGTGGGTGTGAAGGAGTCGGCGGGCGGCATCGTGTTTCTGCATAACATTGAGCCCGGCGCGGCGAGCAAGAGCTATGGCATCGAGGTGGCGCGGTTGGCCGGATTGCCACCGGCAGTAATCGAGCGCGCGAAGCACGTGCTGCGCCAGCATGAAAAACAGGAGCGGCAAAGCGTGCAAGTGGAAACCGAGCCCGATCCAATGCAGATGACGATCTTCACGCCGCTCTCGCAGAAGATTGTGGATCGCATTGAAGCGACCGACGTGAACTCGCTGACTCCGCTGCAGGCGCTGAATCTGCTGGAAGAGCTGCAACAGGAGTTGAAAAAGACAGGGAACAGGGATTAGGGAACAGGGATCAGAAGACTATGGAGTGGACCGTCCATACTGAAGGACTCGTTTTGAAAGGGGCGCGGCTTTGGTCCTGCCGAAATAGCCGCAAGATGAAAGGGGCTTTTGCCATCGAGGAACCGGGATGAAAGAAAGTTTGCGCCAGGCTACGGGAAGTTTGCTGGTGGTGGGGTTGGGAGGCAACGAGCTCACTGCGATGGAGCGCGCCTGGCTCAAGCTTATTCGGCCGGCTGGGATTATTCTCTTCAAGCGAAATATTGTCCACCGCGAGCAAACCCGTGCGTTGCTTGCCGAAGCTACCAGCTACTGCACGCCTCACTGCGGCACATTTGTCGACGTGGAAGGCGGAACCGTCGATCGGCTGCGCGATGTGCTGGCGCCGATTCCCTCGGTGCAGGCGGTAGCGCAAGCCGCGCGCGCATCGGGTCGTGCCAAGCTGCAACGCGAACACGGAGAGCTGGTGGCGCGCGCCGCAAAGGCCTTCGGGTTCAACTCATCGTTCGCTCCGGTGCTCGATCTGGCGCTGCCGGAGTCGCGCAAGGTGATGGAGACGCGTTGCGCCGCGGATACCGGCGCAGGCGTTGTGGCTTATGCACGTGAGTTTCTTGCCGGGCTGGCGGCGCAGGGCGTGGCGGGATGCGGCAAGCATTTTCCCGGCCTCGGCGGCGGCACGCTCGATTCGCATCTTGAGACGCCGAAGATTGAGCGCACATGGCAACAGTTGTGGCAGGAGGATTTGGAGCCCTATCGCACACTGCGCGACGAGTTGCCGATGGTGATGGTGAACCACGCGGCATATCCACTGAGTGCCGACCCAGTGCGGCCGGCAACCGTTTCGAAGTTCTGGATGCAAACTGTGCTGCGCAAGCGCATCGGCTACCGTGGCATGGTTGTCTCGGACGATCTGGAGATGGGCGGCGTGACCAAATTTATGCCGATTGCCGAGGCCGCCGTTGTCACCGTGCGCATGGGAGCGGACCTGGCTTTGATCTGCCATCACCCCGAGCCGATTTTGCAGACGTTCGAAGCTCTCATTCACGAGGGTGAGCGTTCGGCAGCATTCAGCAAGATTTTGCTCGGGCGTGCAAGAGAGTCGGCGCGGAAACGGGCGAGGACATTCCCGGCAAAGATGCCGGGGGCGCTCGGTGCGAAGCAATTCGAAGCATTGCGCGCGCGGATCTGGCGCTTCGGCGAGCGGGTGGCGAAGGCCGCTGCCGGGGGAGCTGCATGAAGGCACTCACGGGTGCCGGGGAATGTGCCCTCGGCGACCGGGGCCAAGGGCGCGGTGAGTCTGGGGCAGGCGACGTACATGTGGGCAGGTACCCGCTCAATTCGCATTCATCGACACCATCTT
This sequence comes from uncultured Acidobacteriaceae bacterium, assembly GCA_963732305.1. Taxonomy (GTDB): domain Bacteria; phylum Acidobacteriota; class Terriglobia; order Terriglobales; family Acidobacteriaceae; genus Telmatobacter. Next base: position 243,926 of record CAVSYW010000006.1, on the reverse strand, counting down.
GATGCACAAGCGGCGGCTGAAGCATTGGCCGCCATCTCCTTCAAGGAGTTATACCTTTCTGGAAATGGCAGAGTTGGAACGGCGCTGAATCGGGACGGGCCGAAGCATCTCTGGCTCCTCCTCACAGTTTTTTCTTGCGCATCTCTGCTACCATAAGCATGATTGCGGCTCCCGGCGCCGGGCTGATTTCTTGCCATTTTAGGATCTAAGCGTAACGGCGGTTCGAGCCAACCAAAGGAGAATTTTTATGCCTCTAGTTTCGATGCGGCAGCTCCTCGATGAGGCTGCCAAGGGCGGATACGGCGTCGGCGCGTTTAACGTGAACGACATGGAACAAATTCAAGCCATCATGATGGCCGCCAAGCAGACCAAGTCGCCGGTAATCGTCCAGGCCAGCCGCGGTGCACGGCAGTTTGCCGAGGATCTTTACCTCTTCAAGCTGATTCAGGCTGCGGCGGAGCTGAATCCCGAGATTCCGATCGCCATGCACCAGGATCATGGCAACAGCTTTGAGACCTGCAGGAGCGCCATCGCGCTGGGCTACACCTCGGTGATGATGGACGGCTCGCTGAAGGAAGACGGCAAGACGCCGTCGACATTTGAAGAGAATGTCGATGTGACGCGCCGCGTGGTCGACTACGCGCACGAGCGCGGCGTCACCGTGGAAGGCGAGATCGGCGTGCTGGGCGGCGTGGAAGACGGACACGGCGCAGGCGGCACTGGCCTCGAGCACATTACCGATCCCGACCAGGCGGTTGAATTTGCCGAGCGCACCGGAGTGGATGCGCTGGCCATCGCGATCGGCACCAGCCACGGAGCGTACAAGTTCAACAAGAAGCCCGACGGCTCGGTACTCAAGATGGATGTGCTCATTGCGATTCACAAGCGGTTGCCGCACACGCATTTGGTGATGCACGGCAGCTCTTCGGTGCCGAAAGAACTCCAGGACGTCGTGAATGAATACGGCGGCAAGCTGAAGCCCACCTGGGGCGTTCCCGTTGAAGAGATTCAACTGGGCATCCGCAACGGCGTGCGCAAGGTCAACGTCGACACCGACAACCGGCTGGCCATGACGGGCGCGATCCGCAAAGTGCTGTGGACGCAGCCGGAGAAATTCGATCCGCGCGACTACATGAAGCCGGCGCGCGAGGCCATGGCGAAGGTTGTCTCCGAGCGCATGACCGAATTCGGCCAGGCTGGCCACGCCGGCGACTACGCGCAGATCCCCATCACCGTGATGGCAGAGGGTTACAAGAGCGGCGCGCTCGACACGCGCCCCTCGGTCGCTGCCCGGTAGCTTCGGTCTCGCACCAAAAACAAATGCGCCACTTCGCGATTGCGAGTGGCGCATTTTTCCTGCGCAAAGATCTTGCAGCCCTTGCGAGCGGCGCGACCTCAGAGGCCGTAGCCGGCTTCGTCGCCTTCTTCGCTGCTCACTTCCTCATAGCGCTCAATCTTCAGCGGCTTCATATCGCGGGGAACGACGACCGTCCGCTCCACATAGTCTTTCGCTTTCATCGCCTCTTCCACGCCGAAAGTCATCGCAAGTTCGTCGATCTTGTCGCCGTAGTGCCGGCGCAGGAGCGAGAGATCGGCGCGCAACTCGGCGCGTTGCTGGGGGTCCTGGTCTTCAGAGGCTTCCCACCGTGCCGTGAGAATGATGGAGAAGCGCAGAGCCGCCAGCTCTTCGGTTTCGTAGGAAAGCATGGCCTCGCGCGATTCCTTGATATAGCGCGAAGCCGGACCCATCAGCGATGGATGAAGCGGAGCGTGAAGCAATTCGGTCGGCACAGCAGCCCTCCATCCGCGGAGTTTCCGCGGGGCGATCTCGAGCGATCGGCCGGAAAAATTCAGCCTCGAGAGCACCGGCCCGTTGCCCCATACTTCGGCTGGAATGGCCTAAGTTTCTAGCCATAAACCGGGCTTCGCTGTGCGCTGAGTCACTCGATGTGGAGGGTGAGTTCCCAAAGGGACCGGCTGCCGGCAATGGGAGGACGCAGGATTCGCCAGTCGATGTTTTCCTGCGTTTAAAGCATGTCAATTCAATAACAAGCATGCAGGCCGGTAACAAACGCCGAATGGGAGCTAGCAAATGTGCGCTTGAAGTTCCAGGAACTCAGGCCACTTCAGTAGAGATCGGCGCAGGCGTCACCCGAGCAGTTGCATTCGATTCGCCGGGCTGCATCAGGAGCCAGTAGTGGAAGCCGTCCACAATGGCCATCAATGCGGCCTGATTTAAGTCGCTGCTCACTCCCGCGGTGGTCCACGGCTCGAATTGGGGCTCGTGGCCGTCGGCGTTGAAGCTCACCGTGACGCGCACATGCGCGGCCGAATCGTGCGCGGAAACGTCGAGCGCGGCCACCGTGAAAGTGCCCAGGCGAATATGCTTGAGCGCGGGATAGGTCTTGTCGAGTTCGCGGCGCATGGCTTTGGTAAGCGCGTCCACTGGGCCGGCGCCTTCAGCCCGCGTGGTGGCAACTGCGGAGTCGCCCACGCTGAGCGTCATGAACGCCTGCACAAATCGGCCGCCAATCTCGTCGGACTCGTCGAAGACGCGCCAGCTTTTGACGGCGAACCAGTTGCGCAAAGTTCCCAGGGTTTTCATACAGGCGAGGCGGAAGGAAACCTCGCTGGCCGTGAAGCCGCCGCCTTCGATCATGGCCGCATTGACTTCTATCAGCGCCTGCGCCTGCGCGGAGTTGAGCGGCACGCCCATCGACTCCGCCAGCAGCATGATGTTCGCTTTGCCCGACTGCGCGTTCACGCCGATGACCGGGCTTGCGCCAACGCGTGCGGGATCGCACCACAGGTACGCGCCGGGATTTTTGCGCTCGCTTGAGCCGTGCATGCCGGCCCAGGTGCCGAACGCGCCGGGTCCGACGATAGGCGCACCGTGCGGCGGATCGAGAGCGAAGGCTGCGTAGGCCGAATGCGCCAGGCTGGTCAGTCCGGTGAGCGCATGCGGCGAGACAAACTCGGCTTCGCCGCGAAGCTGCATGGCCCCGATGACCGTGGTCAGATTCACATTGCCGCAGCGCTCGCCGGTGCCGATGAGGGTTCCCTGCACCTGAACTGCGCCGGCCATGATCGCCGCGCGGGTGTTGGCCACGCCCAGGCCGCGATCGGTGTGGCCGTGGAATCCGAAGGCCGCGCCGGGAAAGTCGCGGATGAGGCCGCCAATCACCTGCTCCACTTCTTCTGGATTCGAGCCGCCGTTGGTGTCGCACACCACGATGCGGCTGACGTTCTGGCGCACGCATTGTTCGGTGAGCTGGTGGAAGTGGTCGAGCGCGCGTTGGGCAAAATCGCCGCTGCAGGGATTGCCGTTCTCACAGCGTCCGCATTGGGCGTCCATGGCGTGTTCGAGATCGACGATCACCTCGAGCCCGTGCGATTGCAGGCAGTCGATGGTCTCCCACGTCATGCGCAGATTTTCTTCAGGGCTCACGCCGAGCGAGCGCTCGACATCGAGCAGCCGCGACTTGACCACGATGACAGCAACCGGAACGCGCCGCTTGTGGCGCAGAATGAACTCGACATCGGGCCAATCTTGAACCTTGGCGCCGCGGCCGCGCGTGCGGCCGAAGAGGGCGAGTTTCATTGCGCCGGCGTCGATATTGCCATTGCCGACGGCGCTATTGGCGAGGGCGTTGGTGAGATCGCTGACAAAGTGATTGGCGCCGGCAAATCCGATTTCGGCGTAGTCGACACCGAATGCCGCCATGCGCTCCAGCAGGAGCACGGCATTGGGCACAGAGATTTCCAGATTCGGCTGCTGCATGCCGTCGCGGAGGCTGGTGTCGAATAGCTCGACTTTTCTTGTGGACTTCTGCGTCATCGGTTCCTGCAATCGCTCGTGCGCTCATCCGTTTTTCCGCGGTTGGGCCGGAAAAGCCTGACTTTACCATCATATCGTGGCTGAAGATTTCGGGCGATACAACGTCTGGGGAAGCGTAGGTCGATCGGGACCATTGGAGGCAATAGCCCAGAAAGTGCGCCGTTCCGATTTCCTGCTTTCACACGGCGGGCGCGGTCGAAGGCTCCGGCGATGACGGCGCGAGGGCGCTGGTTTCCTGGTCCTTGTACTGCAACTGGTAGAGCTTCCAGTAGAGGCCGCGCTGGGCGAGCAGCTCCTGGTGCGAGCCCATCTCGCGCAACTGGCCTTTGTGCATTACCAGAATGGTTTCGGCGCGTTGGACGGTTGACAGTCGGTGCGCCACCAGCACGCTGGTGCGGCCCTCAACCAGGCGGTCGAGCGCCCCGCGGATGCGCAGCTCGGTGTCCGTGTCAACGCTCGACGTGGCCTCGTCGAGGATGAGAATGCGCGGATTGTAGGCCAGCGCGCGCGCAAAGTTGACCAACTGCTTCTGGCCCGTGGAGAGCGAGTTGCCGCGCTCGCGCACCGGTTCGTCGAAGCCGTTGGTCAGCGACTCGATAAAGTCGAGCACATTGACGTCCCTGGCCGCGCGGCGCATGGTGGCGTCCGTGATTTCTTCGTTGCCGAGGCGGATATTTTCGCCGATGGTTCCTGAGAAGAGGAACGGGTCCTGCAAGACCACGGCGAAATGCCGGCGCAACTCCGTCAGGTCGTGTTCGCGCAGGTCCACGCCGTCAATCAGGATGCGGCCCGCGGTGACATCGTAGAAGCGCATCATCAGGCTGGTGAGCGTGGTTTTGCCCGCGCCGGTGTGGCCGACGATGGCCACTGTCTGCCCCGGCTCAATGGTGAAGGAAACGTCTTTGAGAATCCACTCGAGGCTGTCGATCGCGGCGAGGGCTGCAGAATCGGGCTCAAGGGCTAAAGCCCCATTTGTATTTCGGGCTTTATCGGCACGACTGAAGTCGTGCCCTGACACTTCTTGCTCGGTCGAGGGTTTTTGTGCTGCTTGAATCGCAACCTTCTGCGCATCGGTGAGTTTTTGATAGGTAAACCAGACGTGCTGAAACTCAATGCGATTGGACCCGTCGCCGGCCATGGGATGCTGAGGACTTACAATCTCCGGCTGCGAATCCATGAGCTTGAAGATGCGCTCGCAGGCGGCCATGGCGGCTTGCAGGATGTTGTACTTGTCGCTCAGGTCCTGGATGGGCCGCCAGAAGCGCAGCGAGAACTGCGTGAACATGATGAGCACGCCGATGGTGACCGTGGGCGGCAGATGCAGCACGCCGAATCCACCGCGCCACACCACAAGCGCGATGGCGATGGACGAAAGAAAATCGACGGCCGGGTAGTAGAGCGCGTAGGCAAAGATCGTGTCCTTGAAGGCGATCATGTGCTGCTCGTTGACCTTCGAGAAATCCCTATAGGCGCGCTCTTCGCGGTTAAAGAGCTGCACCACGCTCATGCCTGAGATGTGTTCCTGGGTAAAACTGTTGATGCGCGCGATGGCGGTGCGCACGCGCCGGTAGCTCTCGCGCACATGATCGCGGAAGATGCGCGTGACGATGAGGATCACCGGCAGCACCGCGAAAGCAAACAGCGCCAGCCACCAACTGATGGCGAGCATGACGGCGGCCATGATGGTGAGCATGAAAAAATCGTTGACGATGGCCAGCACACCGTCGGTAAACATGTCGTTGACGGCGTCAACATCCGAAGTTAGGCGAGTAACCAGGCGGCCGACGGGATTTACATCGAAGAAGCCTACGTGCATGCGCTGCATGTGCCGGAAGATGTCGCGGCGCAGATCGAACATGATTTTCTGGCCGGTCCACTGCATCAGGTAGACCTGGACGAACTGGAAGAGATAGGCCGAAACCAGCATGGTCAGGTAGATGGCGGCGAGGCGCGTCACGCCATGCACGGCGTCGGCAGGAAGCATGTCGGCCAGTGGGCTCGAATTCGCTACCCAATGCGCCACGGCGTTCGAGGGATCGTGCGCGGCCAGGTCGGGCGCGAGATAGCGGTCGACGGCGACCATGACGAGGATGGGCCCGGACACGTCGCAGAGCGACTTAAGCGTGACGGCGAGCGACGCGATGCCGGCCTGCAACCAGTAGGGGCGCACGAAGCGGCTCAGCCGCCGCATCAGGTAGGCGTCATAGACTTTGCCGACGACTTCGTCGTCCGCCTTGCGGCGCGATTCGGCTGCGCCAGGTTTTGCCCCCGGTTTAGAGCCGGATTTTGATTTGTTGTTTTCTAATTCCGCCATCGGCCGGGTGGGTGCGCTTCCTCTTTCATTGTACGAGGAGTGCGACGGATAGCGTAGGGCCAGTACTGGTGCGGCTTCCGGACTGGCGACCGCCGGCCCACAATGAACGGCAGCGCGAGAGCAGAGTCCGCAAGCAATGCTGACTGCTGCCGATCACGAGATTGCGAGAATGCGGCAGGTAAGAGCAGCTTTAAGCGGCGGGTGCCGGCGGGTGGAGGCGGGATCGCGCGGTTAAGGGTCTCGCCGCCCCTTGCTGGAATTATCGGGGATAGAAGAAATCGCGTTGGGTGCCGATAAGGTTGGCATGGATCCGTACTGGCTGATCGATCAGGCGTCGCTGGCAGGTATTCGGGATACTCAACCTCGGGCAGCCGCTCCTCAGACAAGTGGCGCGGAAACCGGCGCGCCTTTCCTGACACAGATCGAACAGGCTCTAGGCGTGGAAACGGAGCCCGATCCGCAGTTCTTTGTCGACAGCTGGACCGTGGGTGTTGCCGCAGCGTCGGAGAACTTTCTGCGGCGACAGAAATTGAAGAGCCGCGCGTACGAAATGCCGGCGTGGAACAATCTCTCCTCCTACACGTCATGGTTTGTCCCCAACGTAGAGGCTTCAGCAGCGGCGACATGGCCGCTCCGCCAGCAGCGTTCGATGGCCGATCTGCGCTGGATTGGCGACGGGCGAGAGGATGACCGGCAGGAGGAAGAGCCGATGGCTGGCGCCATGACACTTGAATCCGCGCGCCGGTTGCTGGGTGTTGCGGCAACGAGTACGCGGGAGCAGATCAAGATTGCCTATCGGAAGATGGCGAGCCGGTATCATCCGGATCGGCTGGCACGAAGCGCTCCTTGCGAGCAGAAGCTGGCCGGCGACCGCATGGCGCGGATTAACGAGGCGTACCGGTTGTTGTGCGCGGACCATGCTGAGCGACCGAAAGACGCCTGCATCATGTGAGAAGCCGGGCGGCTTTGAGCCGCCGCGAGTTGCCCGCCAGGCGCGCTCACTCGCTTGATCCCGCTTTCGGCGCTGGCTTCACTTCGGGTTTGGGCTTGGGCGTGGGACGCGAAACGCCCATGCTGAGCAAAACAAACCCAAAGCCCTTTTTCAACGTATCGAGCAGGCTCACGCTTTCACTTCCCTTCCGTTGGTATGGTACTCCGGGCTGTCGAATGTTCGTGCTGTCCCACCCATTCGCCCAAGAATCGGGCGAATGGATGGGGCACGGGGAGGTTTCGCTTCAAGCGGCCGGAAACTCAGGGCTTCGCGGCCGGTGGAGCAACGGCGACCGGCGCGGCCGGCTGCTCGCCGCGTACGAGGGCAAGCGCCGCGGGAGGCAATGGCTTATCGGCGTTGGCCAGCAGCAGGCTCACCTGCCATATCTGCGTGTCGGTAAGCGTGGCCTTGAATGACGGCATGCCCGTAAGCCGGATGCCATTCGAAACCTTCCAATAGGTCTCGCCCGGCGGGTCGTCGCTCACACCCACCACACTGCTGCCTTTATGTTGCTTCCAGAGCTGCGGAGCGTTGGGATACATATGCGGACCAAAGCTCGAGGGCTTGCCATAAAACCCGTGGCAGGCGGAACACTGGTCGCGGTAAATCTCCGCCCCGGCCGTGAGATTCTCCTGGTCGGCCTGAACGGGCGGGTTTCCCGGCAACTCGCGATCGATGCGCGCATTGAGCGCCCCTTGCGTAATCCGTTTTTCCATAGGAAATGGCGGATCGGTCACGGCTACCGGCGGATTCCCCCAGTGAAGCCACGCCAAAACGGCCACTGGCGCCAGAATCAGCGCCAAAATCATTCCAAAAACGATACGAAACATGGTTTCTTGCTCCCTCCGTACCCCGAATTTATCTTTTCGTAGTTTTGCATATCATTTCGATGGTTTACGCAACAATAAATTTAGCGCATCCGGAAAGGACGCTAGACTGATGGGGCGCATCGCTTCCCGATCGCATTCCATCCCACGTTTCCCTGGCGATTCCATGCGCAGGAAAGGACCTCTCCCATGATAGATCTCTCGAAGATGAAACTTGGCCGCAAGGCCATCAAGACGGATAGCCGTACGCTGATGCTGGGCGATTACCTGACGCCCAGCTTGCCTCCGCCACCGCCCGCGGCCGACTGGACCAAGGGCATTACCGCCTGGGGCATGATGATGAACGACACCCTGGGCGACTGCACCATTACCGGCTGCGGGCACGCGGTACAGGTATGGACCGCGAACGCCGGCAGCGAAGTGACCATCCCCGACGCGACCATCGAGAAATACTACGAAAAGTGGGACGGCTACAAGCCTGGCGATCCCTCGACCGACAACGGCGGCGTGGAGCTCGACGTACTCAATGACTGGAAGAAGGGCGGCTTCGCCAGCCACAAGCTGACTGCCTTCGTCGACCCCAAACCCGCAAGCCTAACCCAGGTACGGCAGTCCATCGCCCTCTTCGGCGGCGTCTACATCGGCCTGTCGCTGCCCGTCACGGCGCAGAATCAGGATGTGTGGGACGTAGTCCCGAATGGCGGCGCCAATGCCAAGCCCGGCAGTTGGGGCGGTCACTGCGTTTACGTGCCGAAGTACGACCAGAACGGGTTCACCTGCATCACGTGGGGCGCACCCAAGACCATGACCCTGGCTTTCTGGAATGAGTACTGCGACGAGGCGCACACATTGCTCAGCCAGGATTGGCTCGCGGCGAAGGGCTCACCCAGCGGCTTTAATCAAGCGCAACTGCTGGCCGACCTGAAGGCGATTGTCTAATCGATTCGGTGCTGCTTCGCGTCTCCACGCGTCAAAACACTGCGAGTCAACGGACAAACCCCGAGTCCCCGGCACAAGGCTCCCCCCAAGATGTTTTAATACCAATTGGGGGGAGCTAACCGGCCGCTTCCACCCCAAGAAGCAAGAGCCGCCTCTTGGGGGCCCGGATGTTTGGCTGCGCTCTCGTACTCCCGTGGAGGAATCCCGATACCGATGCAATCTTTTCGCCGTCTCGCCCTTTTGCTGGCGTTCGCATTGCCGGCCATGCCAGCCGCACTCGCACAAAATTCTGGCAACTCTTCACCGAGCACCACACCGGATCCGAATCAATCCGCAAGTCAGTCAAGCGCCGGGCAGCCGTCCTCCGAGGAAACCCAGGGGCAATTGAGTGTCCAGGCGCGCATCCGCCAGCGCCGCGAACAGCGCCGCGCCACGGCTATCCATGACGCCTACGACCACAAATGGGAGTCCTATGCCGACATGGGCTATCTGCGCTTTACGCCGGGCCCGTATCTCCAGCGCCTCACCTTCTACGCGTGGGAGACAGGACTGACCCGGTTCCGCAGCGAGCGGCTGGGTTACACGCTCGATGGCCGCGGCTACATCGGAAATGCATATTGCGGCATCACGACCTACTGCACAGGCAACTTTACCCGGCCACAAGTCAGCATGTACAACGTGCTCTTTGGCCCCGTCTACCGCTTCTACTTGCAGCCCAAGTACTCCGTTTCCGGACGCGTGATGGGCGGCTGGGCATACGGAAACTTTTCCGGCGACATTAAACCCTATACGACAGCGGAAGTCGGCCTCTATCCCACCGGCAGCACCTATGCCATCAGCACCAGCGCCATTGGCGAGTACAACCTGACACCGAGCATCGCCTTCAAGCTCGCGCCGGAATATTTCGTCACTGGTTTTGGTTCCACCGTGCACGGCAGCTTCGGCTTTACGGCGGGAATCATTTACCGCTTCGGCAAGCAGTAGAGTCAGGGGTCGGGGGTCAGGACCCTGGAGCCATCCTCAACGGCGGGTTGCCCCATCCTGAAGCCCGACGCAACGCGGCGAGTTTCAGGGTGGGAAAACACGAACTCATCACCTACCGAATCACCGCCTCGCTGCCGCCCCATCCCCTATAATTGCTCCCGCCATGAAAAACACATTCTCTCGCCGCAATTTTTTGCAATCGTCCGCCCTGGTTGCCGCCTCCGCCGCTACCCCCGCCGTCATCAAGCCCGCACCCGCAAAGGCTGAAGCCGTGGCCGCCGCGGGCAAACCGTCGCCGGTCAAGCTCGGCCTCGCCAGCTACACGTTTCGCAACTTCACGCGGGCGCAACTCGTCGGCTTTATGAAGCAGCTCAATTTATCCGACTTGAATTGCAAAGACGTGAAGGATCATCTGCCCATGGATCCCACGCTCGAGGCCGCTGCGCTGGCGGACTACGCCGCCGCGGGAATCAGGCTCCACGCCGCGGGCACCATCGCTTTTCCGAAGGACGACGACGATGACATCCGATCGAAATTCGAGTATGCCAAGCGCGCGGGCATCAACGTCATCGTGGCCGGCGATCCCGCTCCCGCGACGCTGCCGCGCATCGAGAAGTTCGTGCGCGAGTACGATATCCGTCTCGCCATCCACAACCACGGTCCCGAGGACAAGATCTACCACTCCCCGTTCGACGTGCTCAAAATTGTGAAGGATCTCGACCCGCGCATCGGCTGCTGCATCGACGTGGGCCACGCGGCGCGCGCCGGAGCCAACCTCGTCGAAGCCATTCACGCTGTGGGCCCGCGCCTCTACGACGTGCACGTGAAAGACCTGACCAGTTTTTCGAGCAAGGAAAGCCAGGTTCCGGTGGGCGAAGGCATCCTGCCCTTCCGCGAGATGTTCGAAGCGCTCATCAAGATCAACTACAAGGGTTTCGTCGATCTGGAGTACGAGATCCATCCCGACGATCCGATGCCCGGCGTAATCGAGAGCTTCGCCTTCATGCGCGGGGTGCTCGACGGGATGGGGTACCTGCCGAAGGCGTGAAGGACACTCGCTAGCTTCCAGCCGCTGGCACCTAATAACCGATCGCCGACAACTGACTCATTGCTGGATCGGAATCCCCGCAATCCGCCGCCACTCGGCCGAGGTCCTGCGATAGAGCGGGGGCTCGGAACTTATGCCACCGCGCGCTGGCGCCCGGAAGGCGAAATCTTCGTGGAGGCTTTTGTCTTCAATGAAGGCCGCAATTCGATTCTGCTTTTCAGGCCGAGACGAGCCGCATAGTAAAGCAATCTCTCGATGCTCACCTTGCCGATTCGCCCGTTCATCAGGTTACTGACGTTGGGCTGATATTCGTCCAGCACTTCTGCCAGCTCCCGCTGAGTAAACCCGCGCCGGTCGATCTCGCCAAGAATTGCCTCCATGACGGTTGCTTTCACCTTCAAAGCCGCCGCCTCGGCGCGGGAAAAGCCCAGATCATCAAGTACGTCGCCATTCGTGATGTGTGCCGGTTTGCTCATGGTGTGACCGTTCCTTTGATCGGAATTTGCCTTTTCAACGATTTTCTCGTTCCCGCAGTCTTTGCTTCACTTCGCTCAATCGGGCTTTGGCTGTCGCGATGTCCCGCCTGGATGTCGTGCGGCTGTCTTTCTCGAAACAATGCAGCACATGAATCGCGTTCTCAATGCGCGCGAGATACATCACCCTGTACCAGGTACGCGCATCGCCATCCTTCAATTCCCATACGCCCTTGCCAACCGATGGCATTGGCCGGTGTTCACATCGCGGGAGACGTCCGTTCTGTATCTGCCGCAATGAGAACCCAAGGGTTGACTTGATCTCGCCTGGAAAGCTGCTCAAAGCATCTTTTGAGTCGCCTTCCCATGCAATGCTCGCCGGAGCCGGATTACGTGGCTCGCCCATAACCAGCAGCATATAACATGTTATATGGATTCGCCATTCATAATTAAGGATTTGGGACTGCCGGCGATGCGCTGCTGCCAATCCGCAGACACAAACTGGCCTCGCTGCGCGGCTGCATCTGCACAACATAGAAATCCGTTCAACGGCCTCACCCACTCAACTACGGCCGGTAGTTGAACGATTTGTCCGGATAAGGCGGATGCGGCGGCACGGGCCGCGGATCCTGCTTGATTTCCTCGGTCAGCAGATCGATTGCCGCCTGAAGCTGTGCGTCGGAGCCCGCAAACGTGGCATGAGGCAGATTATCGACAATCTTGTCCGGATCCACGCCGTGTCCCTCGATCAGCCAGATTCCATCGGGCCCATACACGCCGGTTTCGCCAGCCGTGGCCACGCCGTTGTCGGCCTGGGTGTTGCGGCTCGAAAGCCATATCTCGCCTCCCCAGGTACGCGTGCCGATCACCGTGCCGAGGTGAAGGCGCTTGAATCCCTCGCTGAAGGCTTCGCCATCGGACGCCGTCCGTTCATCGCACAGCACCACGATGTGCCCGCGGAAGGCATATTGCATGTTCCACGTCGGATTTCCGACCCGCGGCTGCCAATAGAACCAAGCTTTGCGCAGCAGTTCGCCGAGCAACCACGAGTCGATATTCCCACCCTGGTTGTGGCGCACATCGATGATCAATCCCCGGCGGTCAAAGACCGGAAAGTAATCCCGCGCCCATTGGTCGATGTCGTCCGCGCCCATGGCCTGCAAGTGCACGTAGCCAACGCTGTTTTTCGATGCCTCGTCAACTTGCGCGCGCCGCGAGTATTCCCACTCCGCGTAACGCATGCGACGGTCTGCGGTTTCGCCGATGGGCCTGGCCAACACATCGCGCGTTTCGCCCTTTACGTTTTTCACTTTCAGCATCACTTGCTGTCCCGATTTGCCGCGCAGCAACTCCCGCTCGTCGCTTACGCTCAACAAGCCCTGGCCATCGATGCTTACAATCGTTTCGCCTTCCTTCACGAGTGAATCAGGCTGCGCAAGCGGGGGCGCCTGATCGGGCAGGTCGGGATCGTGCCGGTAAATGTGCTCCACGACGTAGCCGCCGGCATGTTCATCGCGGCGCAGCACCGCGCCCAGCGTGGCAATTTCAACCTGGTCGTCAGGTTTGCGATCGTCGCCGCCCCTCACGAAGGTGTGCAGCGCCGAAAGCTCGCTCACCATCTGCGCAATCACTGCATTCAGCTCGTCGCGGGTGGCCACCCGATCCACCAGCGGCAGATAACGGTCGCGCATCGCGATCCAGTTCACGCCCTGCATGCCGGGGTCGTAGAAATAGTCGCGCTCCAGCCGCCACGCATCCAGAAAGATCCCATGAAATTCATCGTGAGGATTGGTTGAGATCGTCCAGTGCGAAAGGTCGACTTCGCTCTTGGCCAGCGTCTTGGCTTCAGACGCTCCGGGACCCTTCACGTCGGAATCGAAGACGTAAAAGCTGGTCGCCCTTCAAAACCAGCATTTTTTTGCGGTCAAGGGAGATCTCGTATCCCTTCACATCGGCGAGCACGGTTTCGGGCTCGTCGCCTTTGTTGGCGATGTCGAGGCATTGCAGCGCGGCCTTGGGTTCGGGGACGAAACTCGTATTGGTCCAGCAGAGCCGCTTATCCGTGGCGTCGAGCGAATCGTAGTTACCGGGCGGCACGGGAACTTCGTCGAGACGCGCATCGAGGTCGGCGAATTCGATCTTCACCTCCGGCGGCTTCTTCTCGCCTTTGCCGGTGGCCTTGGTAGTGTCGTTGGTGTCGGGTTTTTTGCCGGCGTCCGCAGGTTTTTTGTCGGTTGCCGCAGGCTTTTTGTCTTCGGCAGCCGGCGCAGGCGCGGCGTTGTCCGGTGGCTTCTCGGTACCGGGCTTTTCGGTATCAGGCTTTTCGGTGTCCTTCTTTTCCGCGCTATCCGGATGCAGCTCGTCGGCCGGCAGAAACGGCGAACGCAGCCCGGGAGTGAGCGCAAGCTCGTAAATCTTCATCGTCCGGTCAAAGACCGGTTGCGGCGCGCGCGGTCCCCAAGGCGAAGTGAATCGACTGATTTGAGGTTGCGGTCGGAAAGGAAGTAGAGCCACTTGCCGTCCGAGCTCCACACCGGGTTCTCGCTGTTGAAACGGTCTGAAGTGATCGGCATGATCTCGCCCGACGCAATATTGAGCACCTTGATCTGATCGAAGTGGTTGTCGGCAGCCTCATCGTAGGCCAACCAGCGGCTGTCGGGCGACCAGCTCAGATTCCCGAAGTCGCCGTTCTTCGACTGCTGCGATACGCTTGTCGGTTTTGGCTTTGATGTCGTAAATCCACAACTGATGGTTCTTGTCGTGATAGGCCAGCCACAGGCCATCGGGCGAAGGCAGCCCTTCCCAGCGCAGCACCTTGTCGTCGTTTGTCCACTGCTCGGGCGCGCCTTCTCCGTTGGCCGGGAACTTCCAAAACTCTGTCTCGCCGCTTTTCGTCGAGAGCGCTACGATGTTTTTGCCGTCGGGCAGGAAGATCGCTTCGCGATAACGCACATCCGATTCGCCCGCGACCTTTATGACCCGGCCCTTCTTTGCGGGCATCACGTAGATCTCGCCGCGCGCGGTAAACACAACCTGCGCTCCGTCGGGGGAAAGGTGCGCCTGGGTCATAAACTGCATCGGCTTTGTCACCCAGTGCTGGCGAAGCTGGTCGAAGTCCGAAACCAGCGTGATCGGAATCGTCTCGTCCTTGCCGCTCTTGAGATCGAGCAGCCACAAATCCGCGCCCGATGCGTAAACGATGCGCCCGTCGTCGAGCGATCCCGACGAGACATCGAATACGTGCTGATGACTTTCTTGCTTCACGTCGTGGCCCTCGGCATCCATCGACCAGACATTCATCACGCCGTCGCGATCGGAAAGAAAATCGACGCGGCCGTCTGGAGAACATGGGATTCGTCGAAGTGCCGGGGTAGTCCGCCGGTCAGCGGAACGGCTTCATCCTTGCCGTCAAAGCTCCAGATGTTCTCAGCCCAGCCTCCCTTGTAACGCTTCGTATTGCTCGGCTGCCTGGGCCAGCGCGTGAAATAGAGCGTGCGACCGTCTGTTGAGTAAGCTCCTTCCGATGCCTGGGCCAGGGGCACAATCTCGCGCCCGCCACGATCGTCGACCAGCACCAGTTGCATTTCGGGCAGCGTGGAGTAACGGGTGGTCGCAATCAGCAGACGTCCGTCCGGAGCCCAGCCCTCCGGCTCCGAATCGCCATCCCACGTGCGGCGCTGCGGCAATCCGCCGTCGATGGGCATGGTGTACACCTCGCGCGGTCCTTCGTAGTCGGCGCTGAAGGCCACGGCTTTTCCGTCGGGCGAGATGCGCGCCTCGTCCTCGACACCCAGGCCGGTGGTGAGCCGCCGCGCTGCGCCGCCCTCCACGCTCACCGTCCAAAGATCGCCCTCCGAGGTGAAGACAATCGTGTCTCCGTGCAACGACGGGCTCGAATAATAGCCGCGACGGCCTTCGGGGGCCTGCCCCCTGAGAGGACAAATTGAAACGAGGAAGAGGAGAGCGAAGGCAAAAAGAATCGCGGGACGGGGCAAGGCGGAGTAAGTCAAGGGCGGACTCCAAAAGCAGAATTGAACGGGCGGGCGATCAACAGCCCGTTACAGCACAGGCCTCATCCTTCCGATGAAAAAGAGCTTATTAAAACGGATAAGGCCCGATCAGGAATGATACATCCTCAAGTTCGAGATCGAGCCACAAACGCGAGCAATCAAGCCGGCGGTTTAGTATTCTCAACGGGAAGGTGCTACAACGTGCAGAGCGCACTGAAAGCATTGAACCGGCTGGTTCAAGACGGCGTGGTTCTCGATCCTAAGGCTGAAAGAGAAGGCGGAACAGATGCCAATGAGCGTTGACCAGGAAAAAGCCGCATTCAATGCCCGAGCCAAAGCGTCCATACGGATCTTTCTCCGATCGAAGACCTGGCCGGAAAAGATACGCTCCATCGAGCGCATGAACAGCATGGGGCGAGTCGCGCGCGAGGCGATGAAAAGAGCGCGCACCGGACGGCATGCGGGATAGCCTGGAATCTCGGCGCTTTGCTCGCCTGTTCCCTGCCTTATTGCAGTATCGGAATGCCGGCAATGCGCTGCTGCCATTCGGCCGGGCCAGTCACGTGCACGCTGGTTCCCTTCGAGTCGACGGCCACGGTGACGGGCATGTCCTTGACGTTCGAACTCATAGATCGCTTCCATGCCGAGATCGCCGAATGCCAGCAGGCGCGAGGCGCGAATGGCCTTCGAGATGAGATACGCCGCGCCGCCTACGCCCATCAGATAGACTGCCTTGTAGTCGCGGATCGCCTCCACGGCCTCCGGGCCGCGCTCCGCCTTTCCCACCATGCCCAGCAGGCCGGTCTCGGCGAGCATCTGGCGGGTAAATTTGTCCATTCTGGTCGCAGTTGTGGGTCCCGCGGGGCCGATGACCTCGCCGCGCACCGGGTCCACCGGGCCGACATAGTAGATGAACCGGTTGTGGAAATCCACGGGCAGCTTTTCGCCGCGATTGAGCATATCGGTCAGGCGCTTGTGCGCGGCGTCGCGGCCGGTGAGCAGCTTGCCCGAGAGCAGCAGTACTTCGCCCGGCTTCCATGTCGCGACTTCTTCATGCGTCACGGTGTCGAGGTTGACACGCCGCGCTCCGCTCACGTCGTAGGTCAGCTTAGGCCAGTCTGCAAGCGACGGCGGATCGAGGAACACCGGCCCCGAGCCGTCGAGAACGATGTGCGCGTGGCGGTCCGCGGCGCATTGCGGGATCATCGCCACGGGAAGATTCGCGGCGTGCGACGGGGCGTCCAGCACCTTCACATCGAGTACGGTGGTGAGCCCGCCCAGCCCCTGCGCGCCGATGCCGAGGCGATTCACCTTGTCGAAGAGTTCGAGACGCAGTTTCTCGGCGGTCGTCTTTGCGCCGCGCGCTTTGAGATCCTGAATATCGATCGGGTCCATGAGAGATTCTTTGGCCAGCAACATCGCTTTCTCCGAGGTCCCGCCGATGCCGATGCCCAGAATGCCCGGCGGGCACCAGCCCGCGCCCATGGTAGGCACGGTCTTGAGCACCCAATCGACGACGGAGTCGGAAGGGTTCAGCATGGTGAACTTCGACTTGGCCTCCGAGCCTCCGCCCTTGGCCGCGACCGTGACTTCAAGCGTCGCGCCGCGCACCAGATCGACGGTCACAACCGCGGGCGTGTTGTCGCGGGTATTCTTGCGCGCTCCGGCGGGATCGGCCAGGACCGAGGCGCGCAGCTTGTTTTCGGGATCGAGGTAGGCGCGGCGCACGCCCTCGTCGACCATCTCTTGCAGGTCCATGCGTTCTTCGCCGGGACCGGCCTCGAAGCGCACGTCCATGCCCAGCTTGACGAAGGCATTCACGATGCCCGTGTCCTGGCAGATGGGCCGGTGGCCCTCGGCGCACATGCGGCTGTTGATGAGGATCTGGGCGATAGCATCGCGGGCGGCGGGCGACTGTTCGCGCTCGTAGGCCTGGGTGAGCGAGCCGATGAAATCCACCGGGTGGTAGTAGCTGATGTACTGCAACGCGCCTGCGACGCTCGAAATGAAATCTTCCTGCCGGATGACGGTCATGCTGGAGAGGCTCCTCACGTTCAAGGTTAACGGACGGAGGGATTGCCTGTCCTGCTGCGCGAGGCGG
Organism: uncultured Acidobacteriaceae bacterium; assembly: GCA_963732305.1. Classification (GTDB taxonomy): domain Bacteria; phylum Acidobacteriota; class Terriglobia; order Terriglobales; family Acidobacteriaceae; genus Telmatobacter. The sequence continues at coordinate 226,401 of CAVSYW010000006.1, read as the reverse complement.
GGGCCAGAGATCAGCTCTCAGCTTTCAGCTTTCAGCTCTCGGCTTTCAGCTCTTAGCTTTTAGCTGTCAGCTCCTGCTTTTTGCAGTTGGCCGAACTCCTGCCGTTGTCGACTGCTGCGGGGCCGCAATAGAAGTCGCACCTGCAACAAAGAGGCTAACAGCTAAAGGCTGAAAGCTAATAGCTGCTTTTCAGGCGTGCGACTCGCGCCGCGCGGCAATTTGCGCATCGAGGGGCGCGTTCAACTGCTGACGCAGATTGCCGGCCAGGTCCGCCACCGTGCGCAGCCGGTCGGCTACGGCGGCGGGCACACCGGCCCCGTTCAGGGCCAGTTGCGAGTGCAGCAAGAGGCCGGCGACAGTGGTCTTCAGTTCGGTCTCGATGGCCGCGGCGGCGGCGCGGCGGGCCAGCGTCTGCTCGCGCTCGCGGCGATGCAGCGCCGCGCGGATTTCGCGGATCAGCCGCGCCGCGCCGGAAATGGCGAAGTTGATCTGCATGGGAATGGCAAGGCCGGCCAGTTCGCAGATCTTCTCCGCGGCCGCGGGATCGCACTCGGCCAGGGATTCGTCGATGACCAGCACCAGAAACTCGCGGCGGCGCAACGCAGCCAAAGCGGCCCGGCGCCCCGCGGCCACTTCGACTTCCAAATTCAGTTGCGCTCCCACCACGCCGGCGCAGTTCTGAGCGCCTTCAATTCCCGTCACCATCAGAATGCTCATGTTCAGCTCCTAGCTTCTAGCTGCTAGCTACTTGTTACCAACCCCTAGCTGTCGTAGCTGTTCCTTGCCTTTGATTGCCTGAGTCCTGCCAGTGGAATGCAATCGAGCATCCCATGGAAGAACAAGCTAGAGGCTGGAAGCTAGGAGCTAGAAGCTGGCTTTGTTACTCGTCGTGCAGCGGGTCGGCGATGCCGTATTCCTTCAATTTGCGATAGAGCGTGGTCTTGCCGATGCCCAGGAGTTTGGCGGCCTGCAGCTTGTCGCCGTTCAGTGTGCGGATCGCGCTTAAGATGGCCTCGCGCTCCATCTCGGCCAGGGTCTTCAGCTCCGGCGCGCCGGCAGCCGCAGCACCTTCGCCCGTGGCCGCTGCCACGCGCCGCGCTTCAAGACCTTTTTGTTGCAATTGCGTGGGCAGGTCGCCCAACTCGAGTACCGGACCAGAACACATGGTGCAGGCCCGCTGGATCGCGTTTTCAAGTTCCCGGACGTTCCCCGGCCAGTCGTGGCGCATCATGGTGCGCAAAGCCTCGTCGGAAAGCCTGAACTTCCGGTCGTGTTCGCGGCTGATGCGGTCGAGGAAGTGCGCGGCCAGGAGCGGAATGTCCTCGCGGCGGTCGCGCAAGGACGGCAGCCGCAGGTTCACCACGTTCAGGCGGTAGAAAAGATCCTTGCGGAAGCTGCCGTTCTCGACCATGGCGGCAAGATCCCGATTGGTGGCGGCCACAATGCGCGCCTTGATGGGCACGCGATGGGTGGCGCCGACCGGCCGCACCTCCTTCTCCTGGAGTGCGCGCAGGAGCTTGGCCTGCAGATCGAGCGAGAGCTCGCCGATCTCGTCGAGAAAGACCGTGCCGCCCTCGGCTGAGACCAATAATCCATCTTTGGAGCGGTTAGCCCCCGTGAATGCCCCCTTTACGTAGCCAAAGAGCTCGCTCTCGATAAGCGTGGGCACGAGCGACCCGCAATCGACGGGCAGGAAGGGTTTCTCGGCGTTGGGGCCGTAGGCATGGATGGTGCGCGCCACCAGCTCTTTGCCGGTGCCGCTCTCGCCGAGGATCAGGACCGGGTGCGTGCTCTGGGCGACCTTGGAGAGAATGCGGTAGATCTTCTCCATCTCCGCCGAGTGGCCGATCATGGAGCCCAGCCCTTCGGAGAGGCGCATCCGTTCGCGCAGTTGCCGGGTCACGGTGTCCGTCGCGTGATTCTGCGCGGCGCGATCGAGCACGGTCGACAGCTCGTCCATGGCGAAGGGTTTGGTCAGGTAGTCGGAGGCCCCGCAGCGCATGGCTTCAACCGCAGCGTTGATCGAGCCCGTAGCCGTCATGGCGATCACCGAGATTTCGGTGTAGAGCATCTTGACCTCGGATACCAGCTCCAGCCCTTCGTTCGACCCCGCAGGCAGATTCACGAGCAGGATGTCGGCGGTATGGCCGCGCAAAAGACTCCGCGCCTGGGCAAGATCGCCCGTGCTTTCGACCGCGTAGCCGAGACTGGCGGCGATCTCGGCGCAGGCCGAACGCACCGCCGCGTCTGCGTCCACGACCAGCAGGTGCAACCGAATCGCCGGCTCGGCGAGTTGTGGTAAGTACTCCATGGCCCGTGTGTTGAAGACTGTATCCAGCATTGTAGTCGCCTCGCGCGTGTTGGAACATCGTTAAATTGCAGGGGACAGGATTCAGGTGTCAGGGGTCGGTCCGAGTGTGAGTGTGAGTGCGGGTGCGAGCGCGCCGGACAGGTACAACCACACTCACACTCCACACTCACATTCTCCCTTATGCCCTGTCTTTCGCACCGGAAGTTCAAGGGTGAAACAGGCTCCGCCCTGCGCCCGGTTCGCGGCCGTAATGCGTCCGCCCGCGCCTTCGACGATGGAGCGCACGATGGCCAGGCCCAGCCCGCGATGGTGCAGCGGCCAGCCGCCCGCCTCTGCTTCCTTGCTGCGCGTGGTGTATCCGGACGTAAAGACCTTTTCGAGAGCCGCCTCGGGGATGCCCGGCCCGTTGTCCTCGACGGTGAGCGCCAGCGAGGGCGCCGTGCCTCTGGCATTCTCGTCCTTGCGCAGGCCGACGGCAATGCGGCAATTCCGGGTCTTGGCCTGGGACATGGCCTCGGCAGCGTTCTTGACCAGATTCACCAGCAGCCGGGTCAGATCCTCGCCCGTAAGACGCACCGCCTGCGCGCCGCCCGCGGTCTCCAAGGTCAATGCCACGGAGGGTCCGGACAGCGCCGCGAGCAGATTGCGGTTGGCCATCAGTTCGGCGGCGAGGTTCGAGACAGGCAGAGCGGGGAGCAGATCCCAGCGCGGATTACTGCCCTGCGGAGTCCGAGCGTTCAAGATCGGGCTGGGGGCCGGGCTCGGGAGAGAGCCTGCGCAAGCGGCGATGCCGGCGCTTGCGAATGAACCGGCACGTACATCGTCGAAGCTCGGGACTTCCGAGCCTTGGGCCTGGGCGCCGGAGATCGCCATCACGCGGCTGGCGTTCGATTGAACCCGGTTTTCGAGCGTCCCGTCCGGAATCGCGTTGGCATCGAGCGCCACCAGCTTCTCGACCAGGCGGCGGCTGGCAGCGGCCACCAGCCTCAGCTCGTGCGCATAATGCGTGAATGCAGTCGCAAGCACACCCGGTTCTTCCAGCAGATCGCAGTAGAGACCCAGCGCCGTGACCATGTTGCGCGCGTCGTGGGCCACCTCGGAGAGGCTCTCGCCCCGGCTGCGCAGAGTAGCGAGGGTCTCGACAACCTTCTCCACACGGCGGCGCTCGATGCCATTCCAGGTGCTCTTTGCCTTGGACTTTCGCTCCAGTTGTGCTGTGGTCTGCATATGCTGTTCCTTTCAAAAGGAGGTTTCAGGCGCCGGGCGTCGGGTGTCAGGTGTCAGGTTTCAGGTGTCAGAGATCCGCGACGAGCCTTGAGTTTTACTGTTCCCTGTTCCCTGATCCCTGTTCCCTGTTCCCTCTCCGCTGTTCCTGGTCTTTTCCCTTCCCGTTTCCGATTCTGTGCCGCAGGATTTGTCCTATTTCTATACACGTCGCGTGCCAAAGCAGGACCAGAATGCTAAGTTCCTGATAAGGGAAGGGATGGCCGACCATATTCGGACCAGGCAGGAGCGCAGCATGTGGGGTGAATTTCCCGAAATGGAATGCGGGCATGATGGGCAATACAGTTAACCTTTTCTCTTTCAATTGTTTACCGTGCGCTTCCTTTTTCGGCACGGGGAATCCTGCGATTCCCATCCTGGAACCGGTCCTCCTTCGAGCGTTCCCCACTGGTCCTGCTCCCGTACAATCCCTCTATGCACGCGTCTCCATCGACCCTGCGCCCCTCGCCACCCAGCCTGCGCCCCGGCGGCCGCGGCCCCGGCCAGCTTCGTCCTCTCACCCTCACGCCCGGCTTTGTGCAGACCGCCGAGGGCTCGGTTCTGGTCTCGCTGGGCAACACGCGGGTGCTCACCAACGCCACCATCGAGCAGGGCGTCCCCGGCTGGCTGCGCAACTCCGGGCGCGGCTGGGTGACGGCCGAGTACGCCATGCTGCCCCGGTCGACGGTCACGCGCACCCCCAGAGAAAGCGAGCGCGGCAAAATCGGCGGGCGGACGCATGAGATTCAGCGCCTGATCGGCCGCAGCCTGCGCTCGGTGGTGGACATGCATGCCCTGGGCGAGCGCACGGTCATCCTCGACTGCGACGTGATCCAGGCGGATGGGGGCACGCGCACCGCTGCCATTACGGGCGCGGCCGTGGCTCTTGCCCTCGCGCTCAATGCCCTGGTCAAAGCCGGTACGCTCAAGGCTTCGCCGATGAAGCAACTGGTCGCCGCGACCTCGGTGGGCATCGTGGACGGCGCGGCGCTGCTCGATCTCTGCTACGAAGAGGACTCCCAGGCCGAAGTCGACATGAACGTGGTGATGACCGCCGATGGCGGCCTGGTGGAAACTCAAGCTACCGCGGAGAAGGGGTCTTTTTCTCGCGCCGCTCTCAACGGGCTGATCGATCTCGCGGACGCGGGCCTCAAGGAGATTTTTGCCGCGCAGCGGGTCGTGCTCGATAAAAACAGGGAATAGGGAGTAGTCGGTAGGCAATAGAAAACCGGCCCTGCGGAGGGTTTCGACTCCGCTTGCGGTGCCGCCCAAAATTGCTGCGTCGCGCGGTGCAGCCGGCGAATCGAATGATCGAGGGTGGCGTGACCCGCCCAATCTGCTTCGGAGAGAATGTTCCCTATGCCCAGGAAAGAAACGTCCGCACCGCGCGACGCGTCCCTGCGCCAGCACCTGCTCGAACTGCTCAATGGCGGCAACGCGCACGCCACCTTCGACGCCGCCGTCAAGAACCTTCCAGTTGGCTTGCGCGGTAAGCGGCCGAAAGGCGCGGAGCACTCGCCGTGGGAGGTTCTGGAGCACCTGCGCATCGCGCAGTGGGACATTCTGGATTTTTCGCGCAATCCCAACTATCAGCATCTTCCCTGGCCCGAGGGCTACTGGCCGGCAACGCCCGTCCCGCCCAGTAAGAACGCTTGGGACAAGAGCGTGCGCGCTTTCCGCCGCGATCTGAAGGCCCTTAGCGATCTTGTGGCCGACCCGGATACCGATCTCTACGCGAAGATTCCCCACGGCACCGGGCAAACCATCCTGAGAGAAGTGCTTCTCGTCGCCGACCACAACGCGTATCATCTCGGCGAAATGGTGCTGCTGCGCCGCTTGCTCGGTGCGTGGTGAGAAGGCGGGGAACAGTGTGAGTATAGAGAACAGTGTGAGTGTGAGTGTGAGTGTGAGTGTGGCCGTTGAACTGCGTACAGGGTCCATTCACACGCACACCCGCACTCACACTCACACTCACGCACTCACACTCACACACTCACACTCAAACACTCACACGCAGGCCAGCAGCCAGGCGTCATGAGGGGTCGCGGCGGCTGGGTTCACGGGCCGATGATAGCGTCTGTTTCCGCCATCCAAGCGGTTGACTTGCAAGAACTTAGACCTGAATTCATATGATGGAATGGCGTTTCAACCTTTTGCGGGGGTGGCTCGTCTAGCAAATGAGGGGCGGCACACGCCTCTCTGCAGGCGAGTGTCCTCGGCTCCTCTGTCGGCAAACCGGCATCGTACAGGGTGGTGTCAACTTCGGCCCGACATACAGGAGCCTGTTTGCGAGGTCTCGGATCGGAACCGGCCGCTTGATGGCATGGGCCTTATAAGGGCTTGAATCGAAAACGCTCGAACACCCCAGGACCGTGGAGCATGAAATCGATGAGAAGTGAAAGCAAGATGCGTGGATTTGCGGTGCTGGGGGTTGTGGCGCTGGCCGCATTTCTGCTGGCCGCGGCGCCCGGCGCATGCGCGCAAACGATGCGCTATCTCGGCAGCATTACCGCTATCAATGGAGACACCCTGACGGTGAAGACCGACGCAGGCGATGTACACCAGGTCCAGGTTCCCGCGACCGCGTCACTCAAGCGGGTTGCACCGGGGGAAAAGGATCTGACCAAGGCCGAGCCGCTCGATTACAAAAGCCTCGCCGTAGGCGATCGCGTCCTGGTCACGCTCGATCCCAATGCCACCAGCGGCACCCCGCAGGCGGCACGCATAGTCGCCATCAAGCAGGCCGATGTCACCAAGATGCAGGAAGCGCAAAATGCCGCCTGGACCCAGGGCGTGCACGGACTGGTGAAGAGCGTCGATGCCGCGTCGGGCGTTATCGTCGTGACCACGCGTACGGGCCCCGTCACAAAGGACGTCGCTGTCACCACCACTGCGACGACCGTGCTCAAGCGCTACGCCCCGGGTTCTGTAGTTTTCGATCAGGCGCAACCCGCGCCCGTCACGACCATAAAGCCCGGTGATCAGCTGTGGGCGCGCGGAACCAGGAGCGCGGACGGCTCCGCGATCGCCGCCGACGGCGTGGTTTCGGGCAGCTTCCGCAGCATTCCGGGAACTGTCATCTCTACTGACACGGCCGCTTCCACGGTGACGGTGAAAGATCTGTCGACCAAGAAGCCTGTCACCGTTCGCATCAGCGCGGATGCGCAGATGCGTCGGCTCGACGACAATGTGGCGACGATGCTGGCCGCGCGGCTCAAGGGCAATCCGGCGGGCGGCGGCGGCCGCGGCGCCTACGGCGGAGGCGGTAGTGGTCAGGGCGGGCAGCGCACCTTTAATCAGGGTGGCGGCAATGGCGGTGGGGGGCGCATGGATCTGGAAACCTTCCTGGACCGTGCGCCGCAAATTCAACTCAGCGCTCTCAAGAAAAGCGATGCGGTGATGATCGTGGCCACGGAAGATGCTTCGGGCCTGAGCGCGGTCAAGCTGCTCGCGGGAGTCGAACCGCTGCTGGAAGCTCCGGAGGCGGCGGACCTGCTTTCCAGTTGGAGCTTGAGCTCGGGCGAAGGCGACGCGGCCCAATAATGGGATACGTATTTTTCATTCATAACCAAGCGAGGAAAACGTGTATTCAAAGTCACACTGCTTGATCGCATTTCTGGTTTCAGCGGCCCTGACCTTTTCTGCCGCAGCGGTAAGAGCGCAGACGGCGGCGGCTGCTGCCCCGCAGACCGCGCCTCCCGTTTCGACACCGGCAACGCCAGTACCCCCGCAGGCCGCGCCTCCCGTCCAGGCCGCGCCTCCCGTTTCGACACCGGCGACGCCAGCTCCGGCGCAGCCCGCACCCGCCACCACGGGCGTTCTGCGCGGTCACATTCTCGATCAGACCGGGGCGCTGATTCCCGGCGCGCAAATTACCGTGACCACCACCAAGGGTGTGGCCGTAGGAACCGTAACGGCGAGTGCGTCCGGTAGCTACGTGCTGCGCGGCCTGCCCGCGGGAAGCTACATTGTGCAGGTGACCTACTCCGGATTTGCGCCGTTTGTCTCCGAGCCAATCCCGCTTGCCGCGGGACAGTCAAAGAGCGTGGAAATAAAAATGGCGGTTGAGGATCACGCAGCAGCAGGTGATCGTGACCGACGAGGGCGGACCCACCGTGAGCACCGACGCCGACGCCAACGCCAGCGCGATCGTGCTGAAGGGCTCCGATCTCGACGCGCTGTCCGACGACCCCGACGAGCTCTCCAACGAACTTCAGGCATTGGCCGGTCCTTCGGCAGGCCCCAACGGGGGACAGATTTATATCGACGGATTCACCGGCGGAACACTGCCGCCCAAGTCGGCAATCCGCGAGATTCGCATCAACCAGAACCCGTTTTCAGCGGAGTTCGACCACATTGGTTACGGGCGCATCGAGATCCTCACCAAGCCCGGCACCGATACGTTCTGCATGGCCGGGGCTTCCTCCAGGGCAACGACAGTTCGCTTCAACACCGGCAATCCGTTTGCTCCGCCTCCGGCTTACCACTCCATCCAGTACAACGGCACCGTCAGCGGCGCGCTCAACAAGAAGACCTCGTACTTCCTCAGCGTTGAGGGCCGCGACAATCCCGACGCCAGCATCTACACCGTGGGCATTCCCATTCAGAGTTCGAGCCCTTCCTACTTTGTTCCGGTCGTTACTAATGGCGGTCCTTTCTTCATTCCCACGGACACGAACGGCAACGTCATTCAACACCGAACCGGCGCGATCTACAGCCCGGCTTCGCGCATCGAAATCTCGCCCGCGCATCGACCTGCAACTGGGGCAGAAGAATACCTTGACCTTGCGCTATCAGTTTGAAAGGGGCAGCACCAGCGGCAACTTCGGTTCCACGTCGTTGCCGCGCCCAAGCCACCGGAAATACCGACTCGGAGCATTCCATTCAGATGGACGATACGCAGATTATCACCGACCGCATCGTGAATGAGACGCGGTTTCAATATCGCCTGCGCTCCGACGGATACGAGTTCGGTAAGCACTGCGCCGAGGGTCGGGGTCGGCGGATTCTTCAGCGGCGGTGGAAGCAGCGCAATCGTCCACCGACCGTTCCTCGCACATTGAGTTGCAAAACATCACAACCATGACCAAGGGCACGCAAGCCATCAAGTTCGGCACCTGGCTGCGCGACAACCGCGACGCCAACACCTCCAGCGGCGGCTTCAACGGCAGCTTCACGTTCGCTTCGACTGAACGACTTACACAGGCGCATGAACAACGTATTACACACGGCACGGCGTGCCTCGCCGGCGCACCGACGGGCGGCAGCCGTGTGCGACACGAGCGAGTGCGGCAAGACCAATCTGCCCGATAAGATGAACATCACGACCGGGAACAAAAAATATCTGGGCAAATGTCTTCGACGCCGCGCTGTTCTTCCAGGACGACTGGAAGGTGAACCAGTTCCTGACGCTTTCCGGCGGCCTGCGCTGGGAATCGCAGAATCATGTCTCCGACCATAGTGACTTTGCGCCGCGCCTGGCCTTCGCTTATGCGCTCGACGGCCACAAGAAAGGCACCGTGGCGAAGACCGTTGTCCGCGGAGGCTACGGCTTCTTCTACGATCGCTTCCAGGTCGGCAGCCTGATGGGTCTGGAAGAGAATCACGTCAGCAGCTCGCCCAGTCAACAGCAGTACGTCATTACAAATCCCTCCTGCTTCAATCCTGTCAGTCTGGCCAACATCAGCTCGAACCACATTGACTGACATGCAATGGCGGCATAGCCCCCACGCTGCAGACCCAGCAGTTTACGCCAACTCCTGCCCAGTTACCACTCGCCCTATGACGAGCAATTGGGGCTCAGCCTCGAGCGGCAGCTTACCAAGGTATCGACACTCACGTTCACCTACCTGCACACCTACGGCGTGCACGAGATGGCGACGCGCGACTCGAATCCTTATCAGAATTGCCTGGGACTTTCAACTATGGTCCCGGCATCAGGACCGCGCCTGAACACCAGCTTCGGACCGATCGACGAAATTTATCCCGAAGCCGTCTTCAAGCAGAACCAGCTGATCGCTAACCTCAACGCCCGCTTCACGCCAAACTTCAGTGTCACGGGTTTTTACACTCTCAACTTTGCCAATGGCGATACCGGCACGGCATCGAACTCGTACAACCTGAAGCAGGACTACGGGCGCGCCGGCTTTGTGAGACGAAATGTGGTATTCCTCTTTGGCAACTACTCCGGCAAGTGGGGCATTTCCTACAATCCGTTTCTGTTCGTCCAGTCCGGCAGGCCCTTCAACATTACGACCGACACCGATCTGACCGGGGACAATTTCTTCAACGACAGGCCTTCCCTGGCTGCCAATTCGTCTTCTTGCAGCGGGAACCCACAATACGCGCAAACTTCCTTCGGCTGCCTCGACACGGCCACCCCGCAATCGGGAGAGTCGCTGCTGGCTCCGAATCTGGGCAACAGTCCCTCCTCGATCGCATTCAATCTGCGCGTCAGCCGCTCCTGGGGAATTGGCCCCAAGGTTGAATCGCCGGCGGGTGGGCGCGGTCAACGCGGTCAGGGCGGCCCGGGTGGCGGCTTTGGCGGTTTCGGCGGCGGACCTGGCGGCGGAGGTGGTGGCGGGGGCGGCCGTGGCGGTGGTGGTTTGGCGGAGGCGGCTTCGGTGGCGGCGGCCGCGGCGGTATGTCGAACACCGGCCGCAAGTACTCTTTGACTTTCAGCGCGCAGGCCCTGAACCTGTTCAACGACATCAACTACGGAACGCCGAACGGAAGCGTGGTGCCGACCCTCATTCCCGGATCTACTATCTACGGCCCGGGAAGCCGCTTCGACAAGTCCACCAGCCTCGCCGGCGGACAGTTTGCATCGCCGTCCGGCTCCGCGTCTCGCCGTATCTTCATCATGGCGGCGTTTTCGTTCTAACAAACAGGGAATAGGGAGCAGCCATCAGGGAGTAGAAAAGCGCATCAGTCGAACAATTGCGTTTTCTACTCCCTATTCCCTACTGGCTACTCCCTGTTTGTATTGCGCCTCCCACCAGTCCGCCGCTGCATCGATGCTGAATCGGTCCACGATTCGCTCGCGCGCCCCACGTCCCATTTGGGCGCGTTCTTCCCTGCTCCACCGCATCGTTGCGAGCATCGCGGCGGCGAGCGCCTGCGGATCTTTTGCCGGAACCAGCACTCCTCGATCGCCCAGCAGTTCGTGCACGCCGCCTACGTCCGTGGCCACAACCGGCTTTTCCATCGCCATGGCCTCGCCCACAACCAGCGGCATTCCTTCCCACGCCGATCCCAGCACGAAACCGTCCGCGGCATCGAGAAGCGCCGGCATGTCGCGGCGCAGCCCAAGCCAGCGAACCTGTTCCTGCGCGCCTTTTTCTCCGGGCATCTCAAAAAAGTGGCGCAAATCGCCGTCGGCGGAACAAAGTAACTTGCGTTCGCGGGGGCTCCGGCAATCCAAAGCTCTGCATCCGGCGCCTCCTCGCGCACCTTTTGGAAAGCGGCGAGGAGATTGGGGAAGTCCTTCGCCGGAGTGATGCGGCCTGCACTCAGCCACACGAAGCCGGAATCAGCGTCCATCGCGGTGCGCCCCATCGCGACTCGTGTCGACGTGCGGCGCGCGGCATCGGGCGCAAACTCCCGCGTATCGATTCCGTTGGTACGCACGAGACATTTGTGCTTCGAGATTGCTCTCAGGCGAACAAACCTGTCCGCCGCAGCCTGACTAACGGCAACCGTCCGGTAGCTCCATCTATCGGTCAGACGGTAGGCCAGCATGCGCAACCAGCCGCCTTCATACACGTTGTGCACGGTCGAAATGACCACAGCACTTTGCCGCACCAATCCTGAGCAATCGCGCCAGCAGATTCGCATGAAAGTTGTGGCTGTGCACAACGTCGGGCCGGAAATCGCGCAGAAAACGCCGCCCGCGCCGGAATCCCCACCCAACGCTGGCCGGATTCTTGCGCAGGTCAAGGTGGACGACGGGAAGCGTCGTCGGCCACTCTTCGGGCACCTGCGGCATCAGCACGAGCAGCGCCATGTCGTGGCCGCGCCTGGCCATGCGCTCCGCCACGGCCAGCGCCTGCTTCTCTGCTCCGCCCACGCCGAGCGAAGTCAGAACGGTCACGATGCGCATCGGGCCCAAACCTTGACGAAAAAGATGAGTACGGCAATCATAGCGCTTCCGCTGCCAGCCGTCTTTGCCGGCAAGTGCCGATCTGGCCGAGCGAGTTTGCCCCTTTCCAGGCGTTTCCCGCTGATTCGAATCCTCGCCGCCTATACAATCGCCCAGGTCTGGCCAGTTGCCACGGAGCACTACACAAGGTTGCCTGGGTTCCAATTTTGTTTCTTGAATGCAAAAGATTCCTTTCTAATTTTTGCCGATTGCGCTGTACAATTCCCCCCAAGGAGACCTATGGCCGGAGACATGCAAATTACGTGCAGCGATTGCGGGCAGGACTTTACCTTCACCGCTGCTGATCAGACGTTCTTTCAGGAACGTGGTTACTCGACCCCAAAGCGTTGCAAGCCTTGCCGCCAGGCAAAGAAAAACGATCAGGGGGGATCCGGCTACCGTTCGGCTCCTTCACAGGGAACTCCTGTGATTTGTTCGGGTTGCGGTCAGCCAACTACCGTTCCATTTGAGCCGCGTGGCGATCGGCCGGTCTACTGCCGGGATTGCTACACGGCGCGCAAGGGAAGCGGCGGCGGTTCGAGAGGACGCGACCGCTAAGAGCAACTGCCCGGCTCAGGAAAGCCCTTCCCCGGCCCGGCCACAACACCAGGAATTCGCACGGCAAGTCTGCGCAGCGGTCGAGACCTGGCCGCGGATTGCGCAGGGATTCCGTCGAGAGTTGTAGTCCGCCTTTCTGCGCCAAAGTCACTTTGTTGAAACCGTCTCGGAATATCCCAAGAAGGCACCCTGTCGAGTTCGTGCGGCCCCGCCCGGCCGCTCTTATATAAACCTGCGATGGACAGAGACGGCTTGGCTCGATACACTGTCGTCACGGACCCCTCCCTTTAAAGGATGTTTCCCAACTGCATGGTCTCCCAACTCTCTTTTACGGGGTTCGCGTGGAAGAATCTCTGGCGTAGACGGCTCAGGACTCTTTTAACCCTGGTCGGGATCACCATGGGCATCGGCGCCTTCGTGGCCCTGGTAGGATTTTCGCGTGCCTTCGAGCACGAATGGATGCGCCTCTATACGAGCTCCGGCATCGACATCGCAGTAGTCCAGACCAACTTTCTCGCCAGCTCGATTGATGAATCGCTAGCAACGAAAATCAGCGCGGTCCCCGAAGTCGCACAGGTCTCGCCCATGATCTTCAACCTCATGGACCTGACGCCGGAAGTGAATGCGCTAGTTTATGGATGGCGTGCCGACACCTTCGAATTCAGTTCGATCACGATCCTCTCCGGCCGTCGCTTTCAGGACGGAAAACCCGAGATTATGCTCGGCGACCTTCTCGCCAGCGACCTCAACAAGAAACCCGGCGATATCGTTCCCATCCAGGGCACGAATTTCACCGTCGCGGGCATCTTTCACGGGGGGTCAGCGCTTGAAGCCGGCTCCGTGATCATGCCGCTCGACCAGATGCAGACGATTGCCGGCATGGAGGGGAAAGTGACCGCGTTCCACGTCAAACTCCGCCCCGCGCCCGCCGGGGAATCTTACGACCAGTATGTCAAGAGCGCTTCGACGGCAATTGAAGCCGCTTTGCCCGGCACGCGCGCCGTTCCCGCGGCCGAGCGTGCCGCCAACAACTCCATCGTGGCATTGGCTCACTCCGTGGCCTGGGGCACGTCGGCCATTGCACTCCTCATCGGCATTCTCGGCATCGCCAACACCATGGCCATGTCGGTATTCGAGCGCACCCGCGAGATCGGCATTCTGCGCGCCCTGGGCTGGAAGGGCCGCCACGTCATTTTGCTCATTCTCTCCGAGGCAACCGCTCTGGGATTCGTGGGTGGGTTGCTCGGTATCGCCGTGGGCTGGGGAGGGTTGCGCCTGCTCTCCACATTGCCGCAGACCGCCAGCATCGTTTCGGCATCGGTATCGCCGATCCATCTTCTGGAGTCCCTCGGCATCGCCATTGCTTCAGGGTTGCTTGCCGGAGCGTATCCCGCCTGGCGCGGCGCCCGGCTCTCGCCGGTGGAGGCGTTGCGCTATGAGTAGCCCCATTGCCGTGAATGGCCCCTTGCTCGAAGCGCGCGGGCTCGTGAAGAGCTACGACGAAGGCCGGATAGAAGCCCTGCGCGGCGTCGACGTGAAGATCGAAGCCGGGGAATATGTCGCCATCAGCGGCCCGAGCGGCAGCGGCAAGTCAACGCTTCTTCATCTGCTTGGCGGCCTCGACACGGCGACTGAAGGCCAGGTCTTCTTCAAGGGATCGGAACTGGGCGCGGCCGTCGATCTCGATTCCTACCGATCGCGCCAGGTGGGGTTTATCTTCCAGGCTTTTTATCTGTTGCCCACGCTCCGCGCCGTGGAAAATGTGCAGGTAGCCATGCTGGCGCTGAATGAAAAGGCCAATCATCGCGCCGAGCGCGCTGCAGCACTGCTGGAAGAGATGGGCCTTGAGGCACGCATGAACCATTTTCCCAACCAGCTCTCCGCGGGCGAGCGCCAACGCGTGGCCATCGCGCGCGCGTTGGCCAACAATCCCACGATTTTGCTGGCCGACGAGCCGACCGGCAACCTCGACAGCGCGAATTCGGCGCGTACCCTGGAGATTTTGCAGGGCATTCGCGAGCAGCGCGGCATGACCATGATCATCGTGACCCATGAAAACGACATCGCGCATGCCGCGCCGCGGCACATTCGCATCCGCGATGGCAGGATCGAATCATGACGCGAGTCATGAAGGCGCTGCGGCTCGCGTCGATCGCCACTCTGGCGCCGCTGTTGTGCGCGCAGACCGTGAACCTGAACGATCTGCTCGCGTCCATGCGCAAGCGGATCGAGACGGCCGATTTTCGCGCCTCGGGGCATCTGGTCTGGGTGGAACCGGGGGGAGTGCGCCTCAGCTATCCCATCGCCATCAAGGCGCATTGGTTTCCCGGCGTGTTGCGTGAGTTCGTGGAGATGGGCGCCGCGTCCAAGACACCGGGAAACGCGCCTCCCGGCGCCCGCCTCGCGACGCATGCGCTTCTTGAAATGCGCCCCAACGGCCAAAGCTCTATTTCGATCGCGCATCCCGGAGACAAATCCCCAACCGCTTTGCCCATCGAGAAATGGAGCGAGGGTCCGCTTGGGCCTGGCTTCGGATTCGAAGATCTGCTTGAACAGCAATATTTCTGGACGGGGCAAGCCTCAGAGGGCGATGCCAAATTCGGCGCGCGCGATTGCGTCATCGTCAAAAGCACGCCCGGCCCAACCGACCGCACGCACTATGCGCAGGTAAAGACCTGGCTCGATCCCAGTATCGGATTCCCCGTTTACCTTGAGAAAACCGTGAAGGAGACCGGCGCAGTGAAGGAATTCACGTACTACGGCATCCGCCATGAAGAAGGGATCTGGTCGGCGCACCAGATCGAAGTAAAGATCCACGGCCAACCCGGTTCCACGCTACTCATTCTCGACCGTGGCAGCGCCAAGGCAAATCTCACGCTCGCCGATTTCAATTCCGCACAGCTCACAAAGTTTTAGGTATCCGATGTACATCGTCTTCTGGATTCTCGCGTCCGTAGCGCTTCTCGTTCTCGCCGGAACCGTGTATCAGCACTTCGGCAGCCTCCGTGATCGTCACGTTCACACTGGTAGTGGACGCTCGGTGACCATCGGGCGCGCTTGCAGTCTCTACCTATTCGAAGAAGGCCGAGGCGAACCGACGGTTCTTTTCGAGTCTGGAATTGGCGCCACGCATCTTAACTGGCGCGGCATTCAGGACCCGATTGCGACGGTTGCGCACACCATCGCCTACGATCGCGCCGGCCTGGGCTGGAGCAGTCCCAGCCGGACTCCGCGCACGCCGGGCAACATTGCCGGCGAACTGCGCCAGATGCTCGAGGCTGGGGGCTTTAAGCCGCCGTATCTTCTCGTGGGACATTCCTTCGGCGGATTGGTGATGCGCCGCTTCGCGCTGCTCTATCCCGAAGAGGTCCTGGGGCTGGTGCTCGTCGATCCGATGCGCTGCGAGGAGTGGCCGCCGCTCAATCCCTCCCGGCAATCGCAGCTCGATCTGGGCAATCATCTCATCCGCTACACGCTGCCGGTGGTGCGCTGCGGCCTGGCGCGCCTGCTGGTCACTTGGCTCTTCGGCCGGCCCGACAAACTCTCCGATCAGGTAGCCGGCGCGGCTGGGGAAAATTCGCGCCATGTGCTTTGCCGCATCAAGACCGAAGTGCGGAAGATGCCGCGCAAGGTGTGGCCCGCAGTTGCCGCGCACTGGTCCCGGCCAGGCTTTTACGCCGGATTGCGCAGCCACATCGATGCCATTCCCGCTACCGTGAACGAGATGCACGAGGCCGAGGCCATTCGGGGCATTCCGGTCACCGTGCTCACGCCGGGAAAAGCCGTTCCGCTCTCACACGATCAACTTCGCCAAATCGGCGATTCCGTCCAGCAGATCATTGCGCCAAAGAGCGAGCATTGGATTCATCTCGACGAGCCCGATCTGGTGATCAACGCGATTCGAGCGATCATCGGCGCGCCGCCCATCGCCGTTGCCGCGGAGGACGAGCCCGCGAGAGCCTTTGTGGCCGAGCCTGCGCTAACCGATGGCGCCGCACTGCTCCCGGTTCCCCGTTCCGCACGGTGATGAGGCAGGGAGTAGGGAGTAGCCAATAGGGAGTAGACAAGGGCCAGCCACGAGCCGCCTCTGTCTACTCCCCATTCCCTATTGGCCACTCCCTGTTCTTACGAGATGCGCACGCTCTTGCCGCGCGAAAGCACGGCGGCCTTGCGGCGGTCTTTCGATGCGTGATCGATTTTCTTCCAGAAGGCGATGAAGTAATCTACCGCCGAAATCACGGAGACGAGGGCCGCGAAATAAATGGCCGCCACCGCGTACCATTTCACCGGAATCGAAATCAGGCCGATCTGCCAGTGGTCCCAGCGGTGCGCCAGGATCGCCGAAACTACGGATACGATCTGCACCACCGTCTTCAGCTTGCCCAGTTCGCTGGCCGAAATGGTAAAGCCTTCTGACGATGCGATGGAGCGCAGTCCGGAGATGAGAAAATCGCGGCCGATGATCACGACCACGATCCAGACCTTTACCACTTCGGGATTGTAGGCCACGAGCGCGATGAACGCGGCCGTCACCATGATCTTGTCGGCCAGCGGATCGAGCAGCATGCCCATGGTCGTAATCTGGCCGCGCTTGCGGGCAAGATAGCCGTCCAGGCCGTCGGTAATCGAGGCCAGAACGAACAAAATCGACGCAGCGATCTCCTGCTCGCCGTGTGCCCCCTGCCACGGAAAGTGCGGCGAGAGAATCCACAGGAAGAGCGGGATCATGACGATCCGCGTCATGGTGATGGAGTTGGGTAGATTCATCGCCTGCCGGCCACGCTATCAGGTCTCTGTTGGCGTGACTTCATTATCGCACCAGAAGCGGGCCGTCGGCCGTGAGCGTCGACAAGCAAATGGCGGAAAAAGCCGCGTTTCTCCCGCCACGATTGCCCGCGTTGCTCGTTGCGCTACGCGTAGATCCCGCGTTGCTTGATGGTGAAGGCTACGCGATCGATGGCCAGCATGTAGGCTGCGATGCGATTATTCACGCCGTGGGCCTCGGCATATCGCACCACGTCTTCGAAGCTATCGCTCAGGATTCTTTCCAACTGTTCGTTGACCACGGACTCTTTCCAGAAGTATCCCTGGCGATCCTGCACCCACTCAAAGTAGCTGGCCGTGACGCCGCCGGCGTTGGCCAGAATGTCGGGCACGATGAAGATGCGCTTCTCCGCCAGGATCTCGTCGGCCACAGCGGTGGTGGGCCCGTTGGCGCCCTCCACCACGATCTTCGCCCTGATCTTGTCGGCGTTGCGGCTGGTGATCACGTTCTCCGTCGCCGCTGGGATCAGGATCTCGCAGTCGACCAACAGCAGCTCCTCGCTGGGCGTGGCCTCAGCGCCGCGGAAGCCGAGAATGGTGTTGTTCCGGTACTTGTAATCGAGCAACTGATGAATGTCGATCCCGGCGGGGTTATAGAGGCCGCCGTCGCGCTCGGCAATGCCGACAATCGAGTAGCCGCGTTCCTGCATCAGCCGCGCCGCATTCGATCCCACGTTGCCGAATCCCTGAATCACCACGCGGCAGCCCTCGACCGCCATATTCAGATAGCGCAAGCTCTCATCGCACACCACTTTCACGCCGCGGCCCGTGGCCTCGATGCGTCCCTGCGAGCCTCCCATGTTCACCGGCTTGCCTGTCACCACGGAGGTCACGGTCTTCCGCATGTGCATGGAGTAGGTGTCCATGATCCACGCCATGGTTTGCTCGTTGGTATTCACATCGGGCGCAGGCACGTCCTTCTCCGGGCCAATAAACTCGATGATCTCCGAGGTGTAACGGCGCGTCATGCGCTCCAGTTCGCCGCGGCTCATGGTTTTGGGGTCGCAGATGACGCCGCCCTTGGCGCCGCCGAAGGGAATGTTCACCACCGCACACTTCCATGTCATCCAACTGGCCAGGGCGCGAACTTCATCGAGCGTCACCTCCGGCGCATAGCGAATGCCGCCCTTGCATGGGCCGCGCGCGATGTTGTGTTGCACGCGAAAGCCCGTGAACATATCGATCATTCCGTTATCGAGCGTCACCGGAAAGTGCACAATGATCTCGCGCGACGGCGAGCGCAGCACTTTCCACAATCCTTCATCCAAATTCAACTTACGCGCGGCAAAATCAAAGCGCGCGTTTTGCGCTTCCCAGGGATTGATCTCCTGGTCCAGCGTCACATTGGGGGATCCAGTTGCCATAAGCTTCTCCATCTCCTGCCGCACTTCCGGATTCTTTAGGGGGCCGGAACTCTGCCCCGTTCATCCAGCATATCGGCCCAGCGGCAATTCTCTTTCAGAATTCAGTGTCCGTAGCAGCTTCCCGCCCCGTTCCGCCGGTCTCTAGGACGGCGCGTTGGGGGAGGCCAAAAGAGCCCGGAAAGCCAAACCTCAGTGAGTCTAGGCCTGATGCCGGTCCACGTCAAGACGTTCCGTCACTCTTGTTTATAGGGATTCTTCGGGCAGATTGCCGTTTTCCCGGAATGCCCCTGGAGCGGGAAGGGCAACCGAGCCGCCGAATTCCACCAACAGTTACACTGAGACTGTGAAAGCCACTTCCCGTTCAGCCAACCCCTCGCGCAAGGAGTTCCTGGCCCTGGCCCGGACGCACACGCTGGTTCCCGTATGCCGCACGCTCATGGCCGACCTCGAAACCCCGGTTTCGGCCTTTCTGCGCGCTGCGTGGCCCGAGCGCGAGTGCTTTCTCCTTGAATCCGTCGAAGGTGGCGAGCAAGTGGGCCGCTACACCTTCATCGGCTTCACGCCCTTCAAGCGCATCGTGGCGCGCGGCCGCGACATCGCCATCACCGAGGGCCGCAAAACTACGCGGATTCAGGGCGACATCTTCGCCGTGCTGCGCGACGCGCTCGGCGGCCACAAACCCGCGCGGCTGCCGGGCCTGCCGCCGTTCACTGCGGGCGCTGTCGGCTTCTTTGCTTACGATGCCGTGCGCCAGATCGAGCGCCTGCCCGCGCGTGCCAAAGACGAGCTCGGCATTCCGGACGCATGCCTGCTCTTTTTCGATGAAGTGCTGGCCTTCGACCATGTGCGCAAGGAAATCTGGCTGGTCGCGACGGCCGATGTCTCGCGCGGCAACGCCTCGGCCGCCTATACGCGCGCCGTCAAGCACCTCGACAAGCTCGAAAAACATCTTGCGTTGCCTTTGCCTCGTCCCAAGCCAGGAAAGAACGGCAAACTCAAGGTCAAATGTCGCACCTCGAAAAACAATTTCGTCGCCGCCGTCGCCCGCACCAAGGAGTACATCCGCGCCGGTGACGCATTCCAGGTTGTCGTTTCGCAGCGCTTCGACGTCGATCCCGGCGTTGACGCCTTTCAGGTCTATCGCGCACTGCGCACCGTCAATCCCAGCCCTTATATGTTCTTTCTACGCTTCGATCCGGAGGGGCCGCTGGGTGCTGCCGGCTCATCGCGAAAGCTCTCCGCAAAATCAAGAACGCCGGCAGTCGTAGAGCTCGCCGGCTCTTCGCCCGAGCTGCTCGTTCGCGTTCACCAGGGCAAGGTCGAGTACCGTCCCATCGCGGGCACTCGGCCGCGCGGCGCTACGGAGGTTGCGGACGACGCACTCGCCGAAGAGATGCTGCACGACGAGAAGGAGCGCTCCGAGCACGTGATGCTGGTGGATCTCGGCCGCAACGATGTGGGCCGCGTCAGCCGCTTCGGCAGCGTCAAGGTCGACAAGCTGATGTTCGTCGAGCGCTACTCGCATGTGATGCACATTGTGAGCTCGATCGAAGGCACACTGCGTCCGGACCTGACCGCCGTCGACGCTCTCCGCGCCTGCTTCCCTGCCGGAACGCTCTCCGGCGCGCCCAAGGTTCGCGCCATGGAGATCATTGAAGAGCTAGAGCCCGCACGCCGCGGAACTTACGGCGGCGCGGTGCTCTACGCCGACTTCTCGGGCAACCTCGACTCCTGTATCGCTATTCGTTCCATGCTTTCCATCGGCGGCAAAGGCTATGTGCAGGCTGGCGCGGGCATCGTGGCCGACTCCGTGCCCGAACTGGAGCATCAGGAGTCCATCAACAAGGCCCAGGCCGTGATTCGCGCCATCGAGCGCGCGAGAGAGATGTGAAAGGCAGGGACCGAGGGAACAAGGGACCAAGAAAACCTGAAGCGCTGCGCTCAAGGAACCGACTGCAACTTCTCGCGCACATCGGGTGCGCTCTTGCCATTCGGCGATAATGCGGGAAATCTTTCTAGACCTACGCCCCTTGTCCGCGCCCTTTCATTCCGCCCCGAAAATCTTGCGAAAAAACTTCCCGATCTTAGCGAAAAATCCCGGCTTCTTGGCTTGTGCGGGGGCTGGTGACGCGGGCGTCGCGCTCACAGCCGGAGCGGACGGCGGGGTGGTAACAGGACCAGTGGTTTGCGCTGCGTGATCCGTGCCGCTGTAGCTGAGTGTGTCGGTAGCATTCGCGCCGTTGGACGGCGGAACAGAGACCACGGGAGCCTGCGAAGAAGGCGGCGCGAGACCTTCGCTCTGCGCCAGCGGGAACTCATTGCCGGGCGTTTCGGCGAGCGGCGGCGGGCATCCGCACGGTTCCTTCTCCTGGTCGACAACCGATTGCAGGCTGCCTTGCTCGAACATCACGCGCTGGCCGGGCTGCACGCGGTAGAGGCCGCCATCAAACACGCTGGTCACAACCACGTAGGGCGCATCGGCTCCGGCATTGTCCACGCAAGTATCGCCATGCTCGCCCAGCCGCACCTTCACATCGGCCGCATTCGGGCCGCCGATAAGAATGCGGAAGTATGGCGTCAGAAGCGTGTCGGCATTCTTTTCGCGCGCCGTGCTGGCGGCAAAGCTCATCTCCACCGCGCCATGATCGAGCGCGATGAGCAGGCCCGGGACCTCGCCGGCCGGCGCGCTGGAGTCGGCTGCCAGCTTCACAGTACTGGACGCGCACACGCGCAACGTTCCCCTAGAAGGCAGTGCGACTTCGGCGGTCGCGGTTCCGGCGGTGATGCTGCCGCTGCCGGTCATGAACGCTCTGCCGTTCCAGGCTTGCATTGGCCCTTCTACGGTGAGGGCTGCGCCAGGAAGCGCTTTGTCCAGCGGTACCACGGCCACAGGAGGGATGTCGAAGGTTGGTGTCTGGTCGGCCTGCGCAGCCGTGTCCTGTGCAGGAGGCGCCGTCGCAGTTTGCGCGGCGGGCGCATTCTGAGGAGCGTTTGCCGGATTTGCCGCTGGTGGAATCTGCGCATCGAGCGCAGATGCCGCGATCACAAACGCGCACAGGCCCAAACCGAAGCTCCATCGCTGCACGCGCAACGGGCCGCCGGAACGAGTCATGGACTTCGGAGCATTGTGCATGGCTTACATGTCCAGAAAATTGCGAATCATCTGATGGCCGCCTTCAGTCAGCACGCTCTCGGGATGGAACTGCACACCCTCGATGGGCAACGTGCGATGCCGCATGCCCATAATGACGGTCCCGTTTGCTTCCGTGGTTCGAGCCGTAACGGTCAATTCGGCCGGCAGCGACTCTTGCTCCACGATGAGCGAGTGGTAGCGCGTGCAGGTGAGTGGTGTAGGAAGGCCCGAGAATATGCCCGTTCCGTCGTGATCGACTGCGCTCGTCTTGCCGTGCATCAAGGTCTTAGCACGAACAACCTTGCCGCCAAAGGCCTCGCCGATGGCCTGGTGGCCCAGACAGACACCCAGAATCGGCGCCTTCCCTGCCATGTGGCGGATCAGCGGCACCAGAATGCCGGCCTCGCCCGGCGTGCACGGCCCTGGCGACAGCAGAATCCGCTCCGGCTTCATGGCCTCCACTTCCTCCGGCGTCACCTCGTCGTTGCGGCGCACCACCACCTCTGCGCCCAGCTCGCCCAGGTACTGCACCAGGTTGTAAGTGAACGAATCGTAGTTGTCGAGAACGAAGACCATCGTGATCTCCAGTGTAGCGCGGCGGCGGCTGACTCGCCGACCGCTCACGCTTGCACCCACTCGCGCCCATCTGCAAAACTGCTCGTTGACCATGGTTCTTCACTTCCTCATTCATGGCCGCGTGCAGGGCGTAGGCTTTCGCTGGTTTGTGCAGCGCGAGGCTGGCGAGCTCGACCTGCTAGGCTGGGTGCGCAACACCGAAGACGGCGACGTGGAAGTTGTCGCCGCCGGCGAACCAGCCGACCTCGACGAGCTTCGATCCAGTTTGAAGCGCGGCCCGCGCGGCAGCCGCGTCGATCGCGTCGTCGAGCACACTCTCAGTGACAGCGAAGCCGAGAACCTCTCCTCGTTCCGCATCGACGGCGCGTGGTAAAAAAACAGGGAATAGGGAGTAGCCAATAGGGAGTAGAAAGACCCTCGCCCCGCCGAGGATATCTGTTCCCTGCTCTCCATTCTCGATTCCTTATTGGCTACTCCCTACTCCCTGCATTTAGTAGACTGGGAACGGCTCACCGACAACCGATCCGTGACCCAGGAGCGAAGCACTGCCATGCCGGAGACCGTCAAGCCTGTGAACGTAGAGGACCTGAAGAAACTGGTCCGCACCGTACCCGATTTCCCCAAGCCGGGGATTTTGTTTTACGACATCACCACGCTCCTGAAAGACAAGACGGGCTTTGCGCAGCTCATCGATGCGCTGGCTGCGCATTACATTGAGCGCAAGGTCGACCTGGTGCTGGGCATCGAGGCGCGCGGCTTCATCTTCGGCCCCGCGCTGGCCTATCGCCTGAACGCCGGATTTGTTCCCGTCCGCAAGCCCAAGAAACTGCCTGCGCCAGTGGCCCGCGTCTCCTACGATCTCGAATACGGCACCGATACGCTGGAAATTCACCTGGACGCGATCGCGCCCGGCCAGAATGTTGTGCTGGTCGACGATTTGCTGGCCACCGGCGGCACCATGGAGGGCACGGTAAAGCTGGTGAAGCAACTGGGCGGCGTGATTGCCGGGCTGGGATTCGCCATCGAGCTCGATTTTCTGAAGGGCCGCGAGCGCTTCAAGGAATACGACGTCTTCAGTCTGCTGCACTACGACGAGTAGGCTTGAAAGCGGAGCTAGCGGAGCTGGTGGGGTTAGCCGCGTTAGGCTCGAATACGATGAGCCCTCAGTCACCCCTTCCGGAGGCTCCAGCGATCCGCCACCTGATCCACTATCAGAACGCGGATCAAAATACGCACTGGGGCTGCGACATCACGAAGTCTCCTTTTCCGCCGTCAGCGGAATCGCGGCAAAAAATGTTGTGCCTTCCTGCTCGTCGCTTGTCACCCACACATAGCCGCCGTGGATTTGCGCCGCGCGCTTGGCCACGGAAAGTCCGATTCCTGTCCCCGGAGCGCGGTTGGCGTAACTCGAAGAGCGGTAGTAGCGATCGAAGATACGCTCGCGGTCCGGCATAGGGATTACCGGCCCGAAACTGTTCACCGAAAAGATCGCCTCGGCTCCGGCGGTAAGAACTCTTATCGTGATCGTAGTGCCGTAGTTCGAGTACTTGCATGCGTTGTCGATATATTGGGTCAGCAGCATCTCCATCAACTGCTTGTCGCAGCTCAGCACCAGGTTCTCGTCTTCAATTTCAATCGCCGCCTTCATGCTGGCCAGACGTTCTTTGAGACTACTCACAACTTCTTCGACCAGCGCTCCCGCGTTCACGCGCCCCACGTGGATGGCGACGTCGCCCGCATCCAGGCGCGCCGTGGTCAGCAGGCGCGTGGTCAGGTCTCCCAGCAGCCGTGTCTGCTCATCGATCAGCGACACCAGTTCCGCCTGGCCCGGCGAAAGATGTCCCATCTCATTCAGTCCCGTCGACGCCGCGCGAATCGCGGTGAGCGGGGTTTTGTAGGCATGGGCCAGGCTGTCGAGCACGGTAGCGCGCAACTGCTCGGTGCGCCGCTCGGTCTCGATCCGGCTCTCATTGGCGAAGGCGCGATAACGATCGAAGGTGATGGCAATCAGTGAAGCGATGGCGTTATTCGTCAACGGGCTGGTGCTGCCGCGCACCACCAGGCTGCCGACCGGCACCGTTCCCAGGCGCACCACGCGCCGTCCGATCCCGCTCGGCGGGTCGTCGTCCGAAGTTTCGAAGTAGTACACGTTCTGCGCCATCTCCTGCGGATCGACGCTCCAATAGCCCGCCTGGTACACGTCATGTAAATCGGCGTCGAACACCGCGACTCCTTCGAGATCGAAGATGTCGTGCACCAGCTCGGCCAGTTGCGGTCCGGGCTCCATGTGCAGGTTCATCTGCAGAGTGCGCCGCGTGAACTCGTAGAGATTCTCCATCTGCCCGCCCCGCGACTCCGCCTCGCGCGCGTGCTCGGTGATGCGGGACGAAAGCCAGCTCACGGTGAGCGCCACCAGCACGAACACGACCAGAGTGAACCAGATCGCCGGATTGGCGGCCAGGGACAGCTCTGGCTGCCGCGCCGAAAACAGGCTTTGCGCCACTACCGCCGTAAGGGAAACGATGACCGCCTGCCAAAAGCCGCAGAGCAATGCCGTGGGAACCACGATGAGCAGATAGAGCAGCGCAGCCACCGGAAGCAACCAGCTGAACCAATGCGCCAGCGCCGCCAGGAGCACCACGCTCACAGCGCCCAGAGCGGATTCAAGCGTGAACAGAAGAACGCGTGTGCCCGAGCCGCGCGAGCGCCATGGCCCGAAAACCGAACGCATAAGATAGCTCTCCGCCAATACGGAACTCACCTTCTGTTTTCGCATGCACTGCGGACGCCAGATGTTCGCAGCGACTGATGATCTGGAAGCTCAGGCAGCCTGCGCCTCGACCTTGCAGTCAGTGAAAATTGCTGCCGATGTAACGCGGAATTGTCCTCGGGTTCGAGCGCCTAACCGGGAGAAAGTAAAGTTTAGCAGGTTCTTTAGGTCCTTTTCATGCGGCGAATCGGCTCATCCGACACACTTCTGAGTGCACCGCAGGGCCGGGCCAGTAAACCGCGACGGTGGATTTGGTCGCCTTCTTCTGGCCAAATCGCTGAGAAAACATTTTTTTATCCTTTATTTCGTCCTGTTGGGCGAGACAGTAGAATCGCCTCACCACAGATCAGCCGAGACCGGGGACGCGCACGGCCAGTCCGGCTCATGGAACAATGTCTGCGGAGAGTCAGTGGACGAGGCCAAGCCTCACGGCTTCCGTTTCGATCCTGGAGACAACGCGATGAGTTTCCGCGCCGCACGCTTCGAGGACCCTCAGGACCGGTTCACCATCGAACGGATCGAGCTTGTCCAGAGCTACATAAAGTCCGAAGTCGATCTCGTAATCAAGCTTGGCATCGGCCAGCGCGCGCAGGAATACGATCTCATCCTCAGTGCGGTTCCACACGGGGTGCTCGGGAATCTCGATACCCAGATAGCCGGAGATCGTGAAGCGGGTGTATGGCCGCAGCAGCACCGTGCCGAAGGCAGCAAGCGGGGCACGTTCGCCGGCATCACACAGAGCGTTCAATGCGAACAGAAGATCGTTCCCTCCCTTGTATGGCTGGAACCCGCGCAGCAACGCACGAATCTCCACCGGGATCTGCTGGGCGTGCGCTTCAATACTCTTTTCAAAAGCTTCGGCGGAGTTCGCGAAGAGAAAGCGCTGGCTACTCGCATCGACGGCGCCGCAAGCCACGGCGACAGCGCCGATCGCCTCGTCCAGAGCTCCGTGCAAATTGAGGGCGACGCTCGCCGCGAGTTCCGGAATGCAGGGAGCCATGAAGCGGATGAGTTTCGCCTTGTGCAACTCGTAGCCCGGATGCTGCGGGTCCGGTTCCACAGCAATCTTGTAGCAGTCGTCTTCAATGAATTCCCCGATTTCCCTTTCGAGGTGCGTCAACTCTTCGCCGGCCCGGGCGATCTTGCGGAACGCGTTGTGAAAGGCTCGCGGCATGATGGGGATTCTAGCAACTTCGAGCCGCTTCTCCGCTGGGCGAATGAGCGCCCGGACGCAGCCAGCGCCAAACCACCGCAATTCGCAAGTCCCTTCCCTAAATGGCGGCAGCACATATTCTGAGCTTTTCTCTCCCTGCCTTCTTACGAAATCCTTACTTCTCTTGATACCTTTCCAGATACAGTAGAGGAAGCTTTCCCCATGGAGATCGAAGCAGAATGGGTTTTTACGACGCACTGGAGGCCGGCGCACAGGTTGATTCCTACCGCATCGATGCGGTGGTTGCGCGCAGCGGCATGGCCACAATTTATCGCGCCACCGACCTGCGCGATGGCCGCACCCTCGCCCTCAAGATCCCCCACCCCGACATGGAAGCCGATCCACTTTTCTCCGATCGCTTCCAGCGCGAGTCCGCCATCGGCGAACGCCTCGACCATCCTAACGTCATGCGCGTATTCGGCGATGAAAAGCGCTCCCGCGTCTACATGGTCATGGAGTGGTGCGAGGGCCGCTCGTTGCGCCGCATTCTCGACGAAGGCCGCATTCCCACCGACCGCGCCATGCGCATCGCCGAAGGCGTGCTGAACGCACTGGCCTACATTCACGCGAACGGCGTGGTGCATCGCGACCTGAAACCGGAAAACATCCTCGTTGACGACAAAGACAACATCAAGCTCATCGACTTCGGCATCGCCGGCGATGCCTCTTCGCGCCGCCTCACCTACGCCAACTTCACCACCGCGCTGGGCACGCCCGATTACATCTCGCCCGAGCAGGTGAAGGGCAAGCGCGGCGACGCACGCAGCGACATCTACTCGATGGGCGTGATTCTCTACGAGATGCATACCGGCAAGCTGCCTTTCCACGGCCCCAACCCGCTGGCCGCCATGAACGACCGCCTGCTGAACCACCCCACGCCGCCACGCGTGGCCGATCCCTCGGTCACGCCGCAAATGCAGGAGATCCTTTACCGCGCTCTGGAGCGCGACCCCAGGAACCGCTACTCCCGCGCCGAGGAGTTTCTCAACGATCTCGAGCACCCGGAAAAAATCGGCGTCGAAGACCGCCCGGAAATTCGCGACTGGCAGAACCGCAAATCCCCGCTCGTGCGCAAGATGCTTTACTACGGCGCATTGGCGCTGATCCCCGTGGCCATCCTGCTGATCATGGTGCTCATCGCAAGGCACCGCTGAAAAGGTTTTTCCCTCACCTTGCGGTCCGATAGAGCCAAAACGTCGTGGCCAACCTACCTCAACCCCGCCGTTTCCACCTGCGCCCCAATTTCTTCGATCAGCGCCTCGGCCGCAAGCATTGCTATTCCTCCTTGTGCCCATTTTGGGAACATGATAGGATTCCATCGTGCGCATCATTGCTCGAAGCACAATGACTCGATTTATCGCGAAGCTGGCAGGTAAAAAGGACCAGCGTGCTGTCAAAGCTGCGCTCGACAGTTGGTTTCAAGAGGTGCGAAATACTACAGTTGTAGTTAATGATAATCTGAACTTGCTCTGGGAAATGACTCTCCGGCGAGTGCTATGGAGAAGCGATTATCGGGATGGAAGCGCGAGTTGTTTGGGGCGCACCGGCGCATAGCGGGTTTGTTTGCGCGCTCGGAAGCACGCGAGCGCAGCCTTGCCTATCTTCAGGGCTTGTTGAGCCACTGTGAACGGAAGAACGGCTGGCAGTTGGCCGAGTGGATGGGCGAAGCAGCACCTTATCGGGTGCAGCATCTTTTGGACCGTGCGCGTTGGGATGCGGATGCGGGGCGGGATGAGCTTCGCAATTATGTGCTGGAAGAACTGAGCAGCCCGGATGCCGTTCTGATCGCCGATGAGACGGGTTTTCTGAAGAAGGGCGAGCATTCGGTTGGAGTCAAGCGCCAGTACACCGGTACGGCGGGACGCATCGAGAACAGCCAGGTGGGCGTGTTTCTCTGCTATGCCAGTGACAAGGGCGCGGCGTTGGTGGATCGCGAGTTGTACCTTCCGGAAGAATGGGCCGCCGATGGCGAGCGTCGCCGCGTGGCAGCGGTGCCTGAACAGATCCGGTTTGCAACCAAGCCGGAACTGGCGCGACGCATGATCGAGCGAGTGTTGCAAGCGGGCGCCCCTTGTAACTGGGTGGCTGGTGACGAGGTTTATGGCAACAACAGTAAACTGCGCCAGTGGCTGGAAGAGCGGCGGTTGGGTTATGTTCTGGCTATCGCCTCGGATCAGCGCATGCGCTGGCCCGATCACCAGCAGCGCCGCGTGGATGCAATTGCGCAGAACTTACCCGACCTGGCCTGGGAACGCATTTCCGCAGGCTCAGGCAGCAAAGGCGAACGGCTCTACGACTGGACGCTGATCCGGGGTTGGGAAGAGGATGACTGGAGCCACGGGTTGCTGGTGCGGCGCAGCATCGAAGAAGAGCCTGAGTATGCCTACTACTGGTTTTATGCACCCACGCGCAAAGCTACGTTGGAGGCCCTCGTGCCTGTGGCTGGACAACGCTGGCAGATCGAGCAGGCCTTCCAAGCCGCCAAGGGCGAGTGCGGACTGGACCACTACGAAGTTCGCCACTGGCAAGGCTGGTACCGGCATATCACGCTGGCCATGCTGGCCCACGCAGTACTGGCCATACTGCGTGCACGGGGAGAAAAAAACTCCCGCCGGGCAGGTGCCCCTCAGCGCGCCCGAACTGCGCCACCTGCTCACTCATCTACTCTGGCGCGGTTGGCACGGCGTTGAACACCTGCTGCACTGGTCTCAATGGCGAAGACGACATCAATTTCATGCTCTTTGCTGCCACTACCGTAAACGTGGTTCGCCGCTGCCGATCTTCTATCTACAACTGTAGTAGAAAGGCGGAGTGGAAAAGTTCTGCCGACATAAAAGCCAGTTACGCTCATGCAAGCATCGTTGCAGCCGACCGCGTGGTCTTTAACATCAAAGGCAACTCCTATCGCCTTGTCGCGGCAGTGGATTATCGGCGGAGCATTGTCTTTATCAAATGGCTTGGAACCCATGCCGCATACGACAAAATCGACGTGAGGACGATCAATTATGAACCTGAAACCGATCAGAAATGACGCCGGGCACGAGGCCGCGCTCAAGGAAATTGAGCGCCTTTGGGGCGCTCGCGAAGGCACCCCGGATGGCGACTCCCTGGAGATTCTCACCACTCTTGTCGAAGCCTACGAAGAGACGCGATTCCCGATGGATTTGCCGGACCCCATTGAGGCCATCAAGTTTCGCCTGGAGCAACAGGGCAAGGATCAAAAATCGCTCGTTGGGGTTCTCGGGAGTCGAACTCGCGTGTATGAGGTCATGCGCCGCGATCGGCCTCTGTCCTTAACCATGATCCGGCAACTCAACAAGCATCTGAACATCCCGGCCGAAGTGCTGATTCGCCCGCTCCGGTTGAAGAGAAAGAAAGCTGCCTGACAGTAAAGCTTAGCGGCCTGCTCACTTCAAGCCGGCCGTTTCCACCTGCGCTTCAATTTCTTCCGTCAACGCCTCAGCGGCGTCGATGCAGTCTTTACGGCTCACGTCGCGATGCGTCACGAGGCGGATGGCATCCGGCCCAAAGGCATTCGCCAGTACCCCGCGCGCCTTCAACCGCGCCACGAGATCGGCCGCACCCTTCCCTGCCTTCAGACGGAAGACAACAATGTTGGTCTCTACCGACGACAGATCGATCGCAACGCCCTCGGTATGCGCCAGCGCCTCGGCCAGCAGTCGCGCATTCGCGTGATCTTCCGCCAGATGCTTCGGCCCGTCCTCGAGCGCGATCAGCCCTGCCGCGGCGAGAATACCCGCCTGCCTCATGCCGCCGCCCAGCGCCTTGCGCAGACTGCGCGCCCTCGCAATCCGCTCCGCCGTACTCACCAGCATGGAACCCACCGGCGCGCCCAGCCCTTTCGAAAGACAGAACATCACGGTGTCGAATCCGCGCGTCAACAAATTCACGTCCACGCTCAGCGCCACCGCGGCATTAAAGATGCGCGCTCCGTCCAGGTGCAAAGGGAGCTTGCGATCCCTCGCCCCGGCAACAATCTCATCCAAAACCGGAAGGTCGTAGACCCGGCCGCCGGCAAGGTTGGCAGTGTTTTCAATCTCAATGAGTCCGGTCTGAGCGCGGGACGGCCCGACGGGAGCGATGACGGACGCAATGTGTTCCCAGGTGAGAATGCCGCCCTCGGCCGGCACGGCGCGAATCAGGCAGCCGGAAAAGACCGCCGTCGTCGCCATCTCGAAGTCGAGAATGTGCGCGCGCGACTCGGCAATCACTTCCTGACCGGGCTGCGTCAGCAGACGGATAGCAATCTGGTTGCCCATGGTGCCCGAGGGCACAAACAATGCCGCCTCGCGCCCAAACACTTCCGCCGCGCGCCGCTCCAGCAGGTTAACGGTCGGATCCTCGCCGTACACATCGTCGCCCACTTCCGCAGCCGCCATGGCCGCGCGCATCTCCAGCGTCGGCTTTGTCACAGTATCTGAACGCAGGTCAATCGGTGAACTCATTTACATTCCCTAACTTGTAGCCAGTTGCCCGTAGCTTGCAGCTTCGCAGAGCATGTTGCAGACTCGCTTTCTTGTTCCCTTGTTCCCTTGGCCCCTTGTTCCCTTGTTCCCTGCTTTTACGGAATCTGCGCCATCGGCAGCTCCATCACCGCCGTGCGCTTGCCGTCCTTCTCCGCGTAAGCCCACAGCCCGTGGAAATTCGCGCGGATCCCCGGCTGCGCCTTCAGGAACGCGCTCAGCACCGTTGTCGCCTCCGTGCGCAGCGCCGCCGGATCGGTGACGCCGGTCGACTCATACACCACGCCCAGGTCGGGCTCGCGCAGCGCGGGGTCAAGCCCCACCGCCTCGATCTTCCAGGTGCGATCGCCATCGGGCAGCGAGAGCGGAAACGCGCTCTGCGGCGAAGGCATAATGAGCGCCTGCTCCTGGTGCAGCTTTTCGAGATTCGGCGAGGAGAGAAAATCTACCGGAAGCAAAAGGTAGCGGGCCGCATCGTAGCTAAACCACGCGCTCCACGGATCGGCCTTGGCCAGCGCCCGCCCGCGCACCCAGTACCACACGCCGTCATGCCCGTCGAAGACGCCTGGCCGCACCGTCAATCCGGCGAGTTTCCACTGGGTCGCCGCGCCGTCCCAGGCCAGCACCACACCCATCTGCCCGAGCATCGGCGATCCCGACGCATCGGCCAGCGCCACGGCGTAGCGCCCCGGCGGCAACGCGCTCATATTAAGGGTCACGGTCATCGATCCCGCAGCATTCGCGCAGAAAAACTGCGTGTCCGCGGGTGCGGTTTGCTCGCTCGCGTCCAGCAGATAGAGATTGCGCAACTGGAACTTCCCGCCCTTCACCAGCTGCGCAGCCTGTTCCACCGCCGCGCGGATTCCATCCCACTGCGATGCTTCCTGGGGCAGCAGCACGGCCTGCAACGTGGAATAATCCTGCCCGATGACGGCCGTTGCCACCCTGGTAATAATCGCGGACAGCGCATCGCGGTCCAGCGATCCCATTTCAGGCTCCGAAGTGCAACTTGCCGCCCGGCTTGTCCACGGCGTCAACAACAACGCCAGCGCGATTGAAAGGATCCAGACCGTCTTCACCCAGCGCAAGCGCATCTTCGCCTTCATCCTCTCCGCCGTTGAAAATCTGCCTTGAAAATCTCTTTTCCTGCGGTTCGACGAGCGTCCGCCGGCGAGCGTTTACCGGCCACTGCTAGTCTAGTACAGTGAGCGGCAATGGATGGCGGCATGTTACGCCGCACTTTGCCGCCTACTGCGGGAAGGAGCCGATTCCGATGCGAAGCCCAATACCGCAGAAGCCGGAATCCCTGCACCACTCCGTAGCGCACCGTGGGCAGCGAACCGTCACACTCCGTCGGCCCGCGCTTCTCGCCGTAGGGTTGACCGTTTTCATGGCGCAACTTCTCACGGGCATCTTGCTAGACGCGCAAACGCCGGCAACTCCGGCCTCCGCGCATTCGCCCAGCCATACCCACAGGAAACCCGCAGCGGCAAAGCCTGCTGCGTTGCAGGTTCAGGCTCTGGACCCTGCGCCCCCGATCCCCGTCGCGCCACCGCTTCCCAACTGGCCCGCCAACAAAAAACCCGCCGAGGCCTCGGTGGTCTGGGACAGCCAGGGCCTGTTCATCCAGGCCTCCAACTCCAGCCTGGACCAGATTCTGAAGGAGGTTTCGCTCAAGATCGGTGCGAAGGTGGAGGGCATGGGCGCGGACGAGCGCATTTTTGGAACCTACGGACCCGGCCCGGCCCGCGAGGTGCTCAACGAGCTCCTCGACGGTTCAGGCTACAACATTCTCATGATTGGCGATCAGGGCGAGGGAACGCCGCGGCGCGTCGTGCTGAGCGTCCGTCCAACCGGGCCGTCGAAGCCCTCGGGCAATGCCAACCCCAGCGCAAACAACCAGAACGACCCAGAAAACGACCAGGAGGCGCAGCAAGCGTCAGAGCCGGAGCAGCCGCAACCTGGTGAGCAGCCGAGAGTGCCCGCCTTCGGTCCGGGAGCGGCCGTACCGGTGCGCAATCCGCAGGAGATTTTCCAGCAGCGCCAGCAGCAAATGATGCAGATGCAGCAGCAACAACAGCAACAGCAGCAGAACAACCCGCAAAATTGAGAAGAACCCGCGCAGTCGTTGCGCGCCGGATGATGGCGAAGAGCGGATCGCTGCTTTTAAGAGGTCCGCGCTGCTTGCGGTTGCGCCTTCATCAGGGCCTGGCGCTGCGGCGGACGCAGCAGCGCGAATCCCGCGCGCAGAATCGCATAAGCGGTCAGAATGCCAAATGCCAGCGCGCCCAACGACGCCAATATCAACATGATCATATCCAGCAAATTTGCCATTCCTGCCGCCTATAGATTTTGATGCACTTTCGGACGCGATGGGGTGCGTCCAGCCCGTTTTTCCTGTCAAACCACTTCAACCCGATTGTCGCAGATTAGTCGCCGCGTTGACCCCTATTTCTGTTGCCAAATAGAATACCCTCAGGGTCTATTCACGCATCAGTGCGTAGCGCTGTAGTGAGCGGGCCCGCAAAGCTCCTCGGAACCCGCCGACAAAGTACAGCCATCCATGCCAATCACACACATCTCGGTGCGTGGAGCGCGCCAGCACAATCTGCGCGACATCAATGTGCGTATTCCCCGCAACGCGCTCACCGTGGTCACCGGGCTCTCCGGCTCCGGCAAGAGTTCGCTTGCCTTCGACACCATCTACGCCGAGGGCCAGCGCCGCTACGTCGAGACACTCTCCGCCTACGCGCGCCAGTTCCTCGACCAGATCGAGCGGCCCGACGTGGATTCGATTGAAGGCCTCAGCCCGGCCATTTCCATCGAGCAGAAAACCACCAGCCGCAGTCCCCGCTCCACCGTTGGCACCATCACCGAAATCTACGACTACCTGCGTCTGCTCTACGCTTCAGTGGGGACGCCGCACTGCCCCAACTGCGGCCGGCCCATCGCCCGCCAGACAAGTGAACAAATTGTCCAGCGCATCATGGAACTGGGTAAAGGCGAGCGTGTAACCGTAATGGCGCCCATTGTGCGAGGCCGCAAGGGTGAATTTAAAGATTTGCTGGATCAGCTTGATCAACAAGGCTTTCGCGCTCGTGTCGACGGCGAGGTCCGCGACCTTTCCGAACCCCTCGCCCTCGACCGCCGCAAGAACCACAACATCGAAGCTATCGTCGACCGCGTGCTCTTGAAGGCCGCGACTGATCCGGTTATCGTCGGAAAACCGACCGTCGAAAAGCGTCTCGAGCAAGCGGTCAGCAAGGCTCTGCAACTCGCCAACGGCCTGGCACTGGTCGCCTTCAACGACGGCAACGAGCAGCTCTTTTCCTCGTCGATGGCCTGCCCCGACTGCGGCCTCGACGTGCCCAAGCTCGAGCCGCGCAGTTTCTCCTTCAACTCCACCTTCGGCGCCTGCCCCAACTGCCACGGCCTCGGCTCACTCTACGATTTTGATCCCGCCAAGGTCATCACCGACTGGTCGAAGCCCTTGCTCGATGGAGGACTCGGCCCCGGCTCTTCATCGCAATACCTCATCAAGCTCATGCAGCTCGCGGCGACCCGCTACAAGATCGACCTTAAAGTACCCTTTGAAGATTTGCCTCCAAAGCAGCAACACATTTTGGTTTACGGCCCACCCAAAGGCGAAGCCCCACGTACCGGATTTCACGGCATCCTCGCCTACCTGCGCGACAACGTCGATGAAGCCCGCAGCGACAGCTACCGCGAGTACATGATGAGCTACATGTCGGCCGTGCCCTGCCCGGTGTGCCGCGGCAAGCGCCTGCGTCCGGAGTCGCTGGCCGTCAAGGTCGGCGGTCTTTCCATCGCCGACTTCACCGCCCTCCCGCTCAACCGCGCGCTTTCGGCAGCCATCAACCTCAAATTCACTGAGCGCGAGGCCATTGTCGCCGAGCGCATCCGCCATGAAATTTCCGAGCGCCTGGAGTTTCTCTGCGCCGTCGGCCTCACCTACCTTTCGCTCGACCGCAACGCCACCACGCTCTCCGGCGGCGAGGGCCAGCGCATCCGTCTCGCCACGCAAATCGGCTCGCGCTTGCGCGGCGTACTCTACGTTCTCGACGAGCCCTCCATCGGTTTGCATCAGCGTGACAACAATCGCCTCATCGAGGCTTTGGAAAAACTTCGCGACCTGGGCAACACGGTTCTCGTCGTCGAACATGACGAAGAAACCATCCGCCACGCCGACTACGTCCTCGATCTTGGACCAGGGGCAGGCCGCCTGGGCGGTCTTGTTGTCGCGCAAGGCACGCCGGAGCAGATCATGGCCTCACCCGCGTCCCTTACCGGCCGCTATCTGAGCGGCGCGGCAACCATGCTGCAGCGCGCCCATCCGCGCCCCCTCACGGGCAAGTGGCTCAGCATCATCGGTGCTCGCGAGCACAATTTGCAGGACGTAAACCTGCGCATCCCTCTCGGCGTGATGACGGTCGTCACGGGCGTGAGCGGCAGCGGCAAAAGCACTCTCGTCAACGACATCCTTTATCGCTCGCTTGCGAAATCCATCTACGGCTCGCGCGAGGAGCCCGGCGCACACGACGAGCTCACCGGCACGGAGCAACTGGACAAGGTGGTGCGCATCGATCAGTCGCCCATCGGCCGCACCCCGCGCTCCAATCCCGCCACTTACACCGGCGTCTTCTCGCCCATCCGCGATTTGTTTGCCATGCTGCCCGAGGCGCGTGAGCGGGGCTACAAGCCCGGCCGGTTCAGTTTCAACGTCACGGGAGGCCGTTGCGAGGCCTGCCAGGGAGACGGTCAGCGCCGCATTGAAATGAACTTCATGCCCGACGTCTACGTGCAGTGCGAGGTGTGCAACGGCCGCCGCTACAACCAGGAGACGCTGGCCGTGAAATTCCACGGCCACTCCATCGCCGACGTGCTCGACCTCACCATTGAAGACGCTTTGCCGCTGCTCACCGACGTGCCCCAGGTGCGCCAGAAATTGCAGACGCTTGTCGATGTCGGCCTCGGCTACATTCACCTCGGCCAGAGCGCGACGACATTGTCAGGCGGCGAAGCGCAGCGCATGAAGCTGGCCCGCGAGCTCTCGAAGCGTCAGACCGGCAAGACTCTCTACCTGCTCGACGAGCCGACAACCGGCCTGCACTTCGACGACGTGCGCAAACTCCTCGAAGTCCTGCACCGGCTCACCGATCTCGGCAACTCGGTCATCATCATCGAGCACAATCTCGACGTGATTCGCAACGCCGACTGGGTCATCGATCTTGGCCCCGAGGGCGGCGAAGACGGCGGGCGCATCGTTGGCGAAGGCCGCCCGGCAAAGATTGCCGCCACGCCCGGCTCCTACACCGGACAGTTCCTCAAGCGCTATTACAAGGTGAGCAATGGCCGCCTCGCGCCAGCCGAAGTGGAAGAGGACATCCTTACGCCGGCTGCCGCGGATAACGACCCTCGGGGCGCCTCATCGAAGGGCGCCGCTCCCGATCCTGCTGCCGCTGCACGCAGCAACGGCAAGCGCTCGTCACTGAAAACTCCATCCGCAGCAAGAAATCGCAGAAAGACCGGCCTCCAACGCCCATGACCAATCTTCCCGAAGACGATCCGCGCGACTCCGCGAATTTGCAGGACGGCGAATCGGCTGGCTTCAACGCCACGCCGGCCTTCGACGCCGCGCAGGAGCTAGCTCCCGCTTCTTCGTCCCTCGAAGCGAAAATCAGCGCGAGTCTCGATGCGGATCTCTCCGCGACCGCTTCGACGCCGCCGCCCTCCTCCGACATTCCGCCTTCAAACGTTGACCCGCCACTCTTTCACTCCTTCTTGCAGCCGCCGATTCCCCGCCCCGTACGCATCCCGAACTTCGGCCACCTCCTACTTTTGTCTCTGCTGATGCTCGTCGCTTTCAGCATCCTGGTGATCGTCCTGGCTCTGGCCTCGCACTTTCATCTCTACGGCTTTCAGCTCTCGACAAAGTCCGCAACCGACCTCGGCTTTAACCTCTTAAGCGAAGGCATCCTCTACCTCCTCACCTTCGGCTTCAGCCTCTTCGTCTTTCCCATGATCTGGAACGAGAGTCTCTTTGCGGGACTCGAATGGCGCGGCAAGGTCGCATTCAAGTGGTTCTGGGCACTGGCCAGCACATCCTTGGTCTGCTTCGGTCTTGCCATTGTCGACCAAGTCCTGATGCCCGGCCCCGAAAATGCGCCCATTGAAAAAATGATCAGCTCCACCGGAGCCGCCTGGATAATGTTCGCCTTCGGCGTCACCATGGCGCCTTTCTTCGAGGAGATGTTCTTTCGTGGGTTCCTGCTGCCATCGCTCTGCACCGCCTGCGACTGGATCGCGGAGAAGACGACTCACTCGCTTCCCCGCCCGCTCGACGCCGAAGGTCATCCCCAGTGGTCGCTGACTGCCATGATCATTGGCTCAGTGCTCACCAGCGTTCCCTTCGCTCTGTTGCATGTCGAGCAGCAGGGCCATTCGCTGGGACCGTTCCTCCTCCTCATCGTCATCAGCCTGATTCTTTGCGGCGCGCGCCTCGTTTTCCGTTCCCTCGCCGCCAGCACGCTAGTCCACGCCTGCTACAACTTCCTCATCTTTGCGTCAGCGCTGGCCGCAACCGGCGGCTTCCGGCACTTTGACAAGATGTGACAAGAGCAGTGAAGTAAGTGAAGTGAGTGAATTAAGTGAAAGAAGAAGTGAAGCAGCCAAATCCGTCACTTCCTTCACTCCTTTCACTCCCTTCACTCGTTTCACTTCCTCACTCGCTTACAATCGAACCGATGGCCACTACCACTCACAAGCAGCAACTGCTGGAACTCCTCGCCCGCACCAGCTTCAAGCTCGGCGAGTTCAAGCTCTCTTCCGGCGGCACCAGCGACTATTACATCGATTGCCGCACCACCACGCTCCACGCTGAGGGCGGCCGCCTCACCGGGCACGCCATTCTCGAATTGCTCGAAGCTAACAACATTAATGCGGAAGCCGTCGGCGGCCTCACCATGGGCGCCGATCCCATCGTCTCGAATGTGGCCACAGCCAGTGCGTGGCGCGCGCAATCGCATCCGGCCGCCCCGCTCCTCCACGGCTTCCTGGTCCGCAAGGCAGAAAAAGCCCACGGGACAGGCCGGCGCATCGAAGGCTTTTCTAAGCTCGGCGCACGCGTGGTCATCGTCGACGACGTCTGCACCACCGGCACGTCGACCGTCGCCGCCATCGAAGCCGCGAAAGAAGCCGGCATGGAAATCGCCGCCGTCGTCTGCATCGTGGAGCGAGAAGAAGCCAATGGCCGCCCCGCCGTCGAATCGGCAGCATCCCCCGCGCCGTTCCTCCGCCTCTTCACTGCGAATGACGTCCGCGCCGAACACGTGAAGCAACTTGCGGCTGCAAAGTCATGACTTCTTCCGCACAACACAAAGGGCAGACCCCTCAGGATCTGCCCGTTGCCCCTTCCAAAATCGTCAACTCCTTCTGGTGCGACGCCCGCGTTACTCCTCAATCGTAGTCAACGACTCGCTGGACGGCTTGGCTTGGCCGGTCAGCGCCGCAGGCGTTTCGCTCGTCGCGCTGTTGCTGGCCATATTCGAAAGCAGCCGCACCTGCACGCGCCGGTTCTCCTTGCGCCCTGCCGGCGTATTGTTATCCGCCACATACTGGTCCTTGCCGATGCCTATCAAATAGAACCGGTGCGGAGCGATGTTGTACTTCGCCGCCAGGTACTGCACCACCGCGTCGGCGCGGCGCTGGCTCAGTTCGTAGTTGTACTGCGCTGGCCCGGCCGAATCGGTCCCGCCGGTCACTTCCAGAATGTAGCTCTTCGCCGAGCCAAGCTGACCGGCGAATTCATCCAGTTGCGCCTTGTCGTCCGTAGTCAGCATGGCCTTGTCAAAGCCAAACGTCACTGAGGTCTTCGTGACTTCGCGGTAGTTATCCAGTCCCTTTACCACGCTGTCCAGCGTATCGGCGCGGTGCGACACGTCGTTGGCTGCCGTGTCGGCTGTATTCGCCTCCTGGCTCGCGTTCTGCGCGTTCGCGTTCGCCGCATCGGCAGAGCTTTGCGCCTTGGTAATGCCTGCCTGCGCGCGATCGTCCACATCGTGAATCGCGCGGTTGTTCTCCGCAGACCGCTGGTCCAGTTGATCCGTGTGATCGATCAGCGGCCCCGTCTGTGTGCGCACATAGTTCTTGCTGGCGCACCCCGTCATGCCCAACGCGATCAGCGCCGCGGCCGTCATCGCAAATCCAAATCGATGGCTTGTCATTGCCTTCACCTCTCCGCCCTGTGCCCAGAGCATTTCCCCGATGTTCCGGCTGATAGGATCCTTCACAACGCCTTCGAATTTGCACGCCACCCGCCAAACGCAAAAATCTCCTCAAATCTATGATTCTAAATACACTTTCCACCCCGCTCGCAGCTCATCATTGCTCCCAAAATCATGTAATTTTTACCGAACCACGTAAGGATTGCCAGGTTCCGGCTCATTCTGCGAATCCACGCCCCGAAACGCGGAACCTGAACCGCTTGCGTTCCCGCCATTCCCGCTATCCTAAGAACTGGCCTCAAGCAGTCCGCGCCTGCCCGCCCTCATCCGTGGGCCTCTACGAACATGGATCTCTACGAGAAAATCCGTACCCTGCCCACGCAACCCGGCGTGTATCTCTACAAGAACGCGGAGGGCGAGGTCATCTATGTGGGCAAGGCCAACAATCTGCGTTCCCGAGTGCGCTCCTATCTGCTTGAAGCCTCGCAGGCCAACGCCAAAACCGGCTCCCTCATGCGCGAGGCCGTCGACATCGAGTACATTCTCGTCGCCAACGAGCACGAAGCCCTCGCGCTTGAAAACAACCTCATCAAACAGCGCAAGCCGCGCTTCAATATTCTGCTGCGCGACAACAAGACCTATCCCTACGTCAAGCTCACCCTCGCCGATCGATTCCCCAAGGTCTTCGTCACGCGCCGCCTGCGCAAAGACGGCGCTGCCTATTACGGCCCTTACTTCCCCGGCAATTTGGCCTATCGCGTCGTCGAACTCATTCATCGCAGTTTTTTGCTGCCCAGTTGCAAGGTCGATCTCTCGCGCTATCATCCGCGCGCCTGCTTGCAGTACTACATTCATCGCTGTCTCGGCCCCTGCGTTGAGGACCTCACCACGCCCAAAGCCTACAAGGACGCCGTTCGCGACGCGCAACTCTTTCTTGAAGGCCGCCATGCCGAATTGGAGCGCACTCTAGAGCAGCGCATGATGGCCGCTGCCGAGGACGAGCAGTTTGAAGCTGCCGGGCGCCTCCGCGACCAGCTCTCCACTGTGCACCAGTTGCAGGAGAAGCAGCGCATTGCTACTGCTGAACTCGATGACGACGCCGATGTCTTCGGCTATCACTTCGAAGACGGCTCACTCGCCGTCAACCTCTTCCACATGCGCAAGGGCAAAATCGTCGACCGCCGCGAATTCTTCTGGGAAGACCTGCCGAGCCTGCTCGATGCAAGCATCGAGCAGGCAGTTAGCGAGGTAGCGAGGGAGCAAGGGAGCAAGGGAGAAGCACAATCCGCGGGCGCCCCCGGTCTCGCTTCTGAGACCGGGGATTCCACAACATCCAGCCCATCGATTTTTCACGCCGGCGCGGTCTTCTCCGCGTTACTCAAGCAGCTCTACATCGATCAGCACTACGTCCCGCGCATTATCCTCGCACCGGTCGATTTCGACGACCGCGAAAACCTGGCCGCCTTACTCACCGAGCGCACTGGCCACAAGATCGAAATCGCCGTTCCGCAACGCGGAGAAAAACGCTCCCTCGTCGATCTCGCCGGCCAGAACGCCAAGCAGTCTTACACGCAGCGCTTCCGCGTCCTCGAGCCCTCGCGCAAAGCCATTCAGGAGGCGCTCGCCGACGTGCTCATGCTGCCAGAGCTGCCCCGCCGCATCGAGTGCTTCGACATCTCGCACATCCAGGGCGCGGAAACTGTGGCCTCCATGGTCGTGTGGGAAGACGGCAAGATGAACAAGTCGGCCTATCGCAAATTCAAAGTCAAGACCGTCGCCGGCGTCGACGACTTTGCCTCCATGCGCGAGGTGGTCGAGCGTCGCTACCGCCGCATCCGCGACGCGGCTGAAGGATCGGAGCCCGGTAGGGGCGGCGAGAAGTTAGCCCAGGGCGTAAGCCCTGGGTTACGGGTACTTGCTGCATCCGAAGCCCCGGAGGGGCGAAAGAACCTGGTCTCGGAAGACCGCCGTGAACTCGACGGCCCTTCCGTATTCGAAGAGCATCCTTCGCGCACAAAAGAACCCGCAACCATGCCCTCCCTCGTCCTCATCGACGGCGGCCTCGGTCAGCTCCACGCCGCGGCCGAGGCCCTCGAATCGCTGGGTTTTACTTCGCAGCCGCTCGCCTCCATCGCCAAAAAGGAGGAGATCATCTACCTCTACGGCAACGAAGACGAACCCATCGTCCTCGATCGTCGTAGCCCTGTGCTTCATCTTGTCCAGCTCATTCGCGATGAGAGCCACCGCTTCGCGGTCGGCTATCACCGCCAGCGCCGCGCGATGCGCGATAGAGACTCAGAGCTGCTGAACATTCCCGGCATCGGCCCGCAAACCCGCCAGCGCCTGCTCACTCACTTCGGCAGTCTCCGCGACGTGCAGCAAGCTACGGCCGAGTCCCTCGCCGCCGTCGTCTCGCGCAAAACCGCCGAAATTATCTGGCAGCATTTTCACGAGGCAGCGCCGCAATCGAATCCCGCTCCTGTTCGATAGGTGCCACCAAGGGCGCCAACTTGTTCGCCGCCAGAATCGCAGCTCATTGTCATTTGCTGATGGAAGGCTTACGCCGCGGCTGCCGCCAACGCCGTTCCGCCTGTACCCAGCCGGTCTTTGACCAGGGCAAGCAGGTCGCTCGGCGGCACAGGTTTGCTGAGCAGCGCAAAGTCATACGGCGCGCCTTGGTGCGACCTGACCAGTTCGGGCGTCGACGCCTGCCCCGAGCAGAGCAGAATCTTGCACTCCGGGATCACGCGTTTGATCGTGATGGCCAGTTCCACCCCGCTGATTCCCGGCAGAGCTACATCGGTGATGACGAGCTCGGGTGGCGAAAGCAATACCGCCTCCAATGCGCGAGCACCGTCGTATGCAACCTCGGCGACATAACCGTTGCGGCGCAGCATCTCCGCCAGCGTATCGGCAATCACCGATTCGTCGTCCACAATCAGGATCCTGGAACGTCTTCCGCTTCTGTGGGAAGTGGCCGCCTTGTGGGTCGGCGCTACCAAGTGGGAGCATGTTCGGTCCATAGACAATTCTCCTTACCGCTGGTCTTCGACCTGCACCTCGCATTCCATACCGGACGGTTCGGATGAATTGCGGGAACTCCTTGATATCTCTCCGGGTTTGACGATCTTTGGCCCCATCCATCCCAGCATCCATATCCTGCGAATGATGAACTTTTTACTCGATTGCGTGATTTTTACATGGGCGGATAACCGGCGAAGCTCGCGCATCGTGCTGGAAGCCTGACCGCAAATCCTGATACGATTCCATTCGCCTCTCATGTTTTCGCACCCACAGGAATTGGCAATGGACACTGTGCGTATCGACAAATGGCTCTGGGCCGCGCGCTTCTTCAAGACGCGCGCCATGGCCTCGCGCGCCTGCGACATAGGCCGAGTCGAATCGAACGGCTTCCGCGCCAAACCCGCACGCGATGTCCATCCCGGCGACCGCTTGCACATCGAAAACGAAGCCGGCCGCTTTGAAGTCGATGTTCTGGGCGTAAGCCATATCCGCGGCCCCGCTACAGTCGCGCAAACCCTCTACCGCGAGACGGAAGCCAGCCGGGAAGCGCGCCTCCGCGCTGCGGCAGAGCACAAAGCCATGCAGGAGTACGCACCCCTGCCCGCCGGCCGGCCCAGCAAACGCGACCGGCGACGCATCATCCACTTCCGCGGCCGGTAATCGACAAGAAACGAGAAAAAACAAAAGGCCCGGGCGTTCTGCCCGAGCCTTGTTTCCATTCAAAATTCGTGCGCACCGGTTACGCCAGCAGCTTCTGCACCTTCTCTTCAA
Organism: uncultured Acidobacteriaceae bacterium; assembly: GCA_963732305.1. Classification (GTDB taxonomy): domain Bacteria; phylum Acidobacteriota; class Terriglobia; order Terriglobales; family Acidobacteriaceae; genus Telmatobacter. The sequence continues at coordinate 183,727 of CAVSYW010000006.1, read as the reverse complement.
TCACGCTCTGCGGCACGTACCCCACTATCTGATCGGCCACCTTGCCGCCCTTGAAAAACAAGAGCGCCGGAATGCCGCGAATTCCGTAACGCGACGGCGTCGCGCCATTCTGATCCACGTTCACCTTGGCCACTTTCAGCTTGCCCGCATACGCCGCTGCCACACTGTCCACGATGGGCGCAATCGCCTTGCACGGACCGCACCACACGGCCCAGAAATCCACCAGAACCGGCTGCTCGCTGCGCAGCACTTCCTGGTCAAAATTCGCGTCGTTTACTTCCACAACACCTAGCCCAGCCATGATCCTCCTTACAGATCCCGCATCGCTCATTCTACAGGAAACCGTTTGGCTATTCGATGCATCTCATTTGTGGGAAGTCGCAAAGCCGCGAGCCGGGCCAAGCGCGTGATTTGATCGCTCGCGCCGCATTCCGCGCCAAGCGAGAAAGCGCTGCAAGTTCGCACTTCGGGGCAACTCGATCGCTTTTCACGCAAATAGAAGCGCCCGGATCCAAAAAGGATCGCGGGCGCTAGAGCAGCCCTCCCCCAGAACTGCTCACGCAGCGAATGTAGTTGTTCAATCGATAAATGGCAAGCAAACTTAGGTAATGTGAGGGGTAATCTTTAGAGAGGTGATTATCTACCTCGATAACCACCTTAACTCATTGATAACGCGCAACCTAGCCATCGGAAACCGGCAAATCTGTCACTTAATCGATTTATTTTCAATGGCTTGACTCGCGCCAACCGATGAAAACCCGCAGATTACCAGTTCCGCGGTTGTCCGATTTTTGGTCACTTTTTCAATCGCGGAGATAGCGGCCTCCGCACTCCCCTCGCCATCAATGATCACTAGAACTGCCGGTCCCGCACCGCTTAAGGCAACACCCAGAATTCCGTTTTTCCCAGCCAGGGGCAGCAGCAGCGGCAGCAATGGGCAAAACGGCGCGCGATATGGCTGATGAATTCGGTCGTTCATCGCCAGCCGCAGCAAATCGCCTCGCCCTTGCGCAAACGCCAGCCCCAAAACCGCCACCGATTGCAGGTTCGCCACCACGTCTTCCATCGAGTAAGTCGCCGGCAGCACCGCGCGCGCCTTGCTGGTCGCCAGCGGCTCGGCCGGTAAAGCGACTATCGCGCGCCACGCCGCCGGTGGATCCACGCGAACGATATGCACCTTGCTGCCCCTCGCACACTGCGCTCACAAATCCGCCCAGCCAGCATGCCGCCACATTGTCCGGATGCCCTTCCAGCGCATACGCCTCTTCAAGCACCCGATCCGTATCCCAGTCCAACTGCCCAAAGTGCGCAGCAAGTGCGATCGCCGCCAGCCGCGCTGCCGCCGACGAACCGCATCCCATCCCCAGCGGAATCCCGTTCGTCACCTGCAGCGCCAGCGGCACGATCGGCCGCCCGTTGGCTTCGAGCAAATCTTTGTAGATTTCGAGAATCAGGTTGTCTTGAAGCCGACCGCAGCGCTCCGCATCGCGCCCCGCAGCCGTGATCGAGAAACTCCTGCGCCGCCTCGGCCTCGATCTCCAGGGCAAAATCGAGAGCCACGGCCACGGCGTCAAATCCGGGGCCGAGATTCGCTGAAGTTGCGGGCAAGCGGAGGTGGATTCCGCCTATCGCTTCCATGTCACTGGGGCCTTCGTCGCTCATCACCATTTGCCCTTCAGTGCGGCCAGAACCGCGGCCGGCGTGGCATCGAGCGTGGTCGCGTCCCGCTGCAATGCGGCGACCTCCTTCTCCACACCCTTCTTTTCGTCATCAGTCAGAAGCGTTCCGCGATGGAAGTCGATCGTGTAATCGGCATCCTTGAGCGTATGCCCCGTCAGCACCAGAACCACTGTCTCACCCGACCGCACCACGCCCTGCGCGCGCAACTTCTTCAGCCCGGCCAGCGTCACCGCCGAAGCCGGCTCGCAGCCCAGCCCCTCGGAACCAATCTCCGCCTTGGCAATCGCAATCTCCGCTTCCGACACATCCAGGCACCAGCCGCCGGTCTCCTCAATCACCTTCGCAGCCTTGCGCCATGACGCGGGACTGCCGATGCGAATGGCCGTGGCCCGCGTGTGCGCTTCAACCGGTTCGAGCGTGGCGCCGTGGCTTGTGGCCATACTTCGCACCAACGGATTCGCCCCTGCCGCCTGAATCACCGAAATCTTCGGCATGCGCGCCACCAATCCCAGCTCGCGCATCTCGCGGAACCCCTTGCCCAGCGCCGAACTGTTGCCCAAATTACCACCGGGCACAATCAGGTGGTCGGGCACGTTCCAGTCCATAGCCTCGGCAATCTCGAAGGCCGGGGTCTTCTGCCCTTCCAGCCGGTAAGGATTCACGGAGTTCAACAGGTAGATCGGCTCCTGCTTCACAATCTCCGTCAGCACATTCAGGCAGCCGTCGAAATCCGTCTTCAACTGGCAAGTCACGGCGCCGTAATCCATCGCCTGCGATAGCTTGCCCCATGCAATCTTGCCTTCGGGAATCAGCACCAGGCTGCGCAGCCCGGCCCGCGACGCGTACGCCGCCATCGCCGCCGAAGTGTTCCCCGTCGAAGCGCATGCCACCCACGCGAATCCGCGCTCCTTCGCCACGCTAAGCGCCGCGGTCATGCCCGTGTCTTTAAACGAGCCGGTGGGATTCATGCCTTGATGCTTGGCAAAAAGTTGGTCAATCCCGAGCGCCTTTGCCGCGCGCGGCAGGTGATAGAGCGGCGTATTGCCTTCGCGCAGCGAAACTGCATTGCCAAAACTATCCAGAATCGGCAACAGTTCGCGGAAACGCCACACGCCCGATTGGTCCAGGGCTTCGGATGAGCAGCGCCGCTCCCGCCACAACCATTTCAAAGCTCCGGGATTCGGCCGGTCATGTCCACCGCGCTGGCTCCAGCCGGGATATTCCACCTCAAACAGCTCTCCGCACTGGGCGCAACGAAAATCGGGCCGCGCCTCCGCGCCCGCAATCCGGCTCCCGCACCCGAAACAGCGCAACTGATGCAAGTTATCGTCCATAATTCCCTGGTGTTAGCCTACCAGTGTACAGCGATTCCTGCTGGGTACGGAGTGATTGCCGATGATCTCGAAGAAGTTCTTTGCCTCAATCTTCGCGTGCTTGTTGGCCGTGCCGGTCATTGCGCAATCTCCCTTGCGCGTCGCCGCCGCCGCCGATCTCGAGCCCGTCCTGCCGCCCATCCTCGAGCAGTTTCAGCAGAACACCGGCATCCACGCCGAAGCCACCTACCAGGCCTCGGCCATGCTCACCACGGAGATCGAAAACGGCGCGCCCTTCGACCTTTTTCTCTCCGCCGACCTCAGCTATCCCAAGCGCCTCATCGATGCCGGCCTGGCCGACGCTGCCGGATCGGCTGACTCCACCACGCCCATCACCTACGCCAAAGGCACGCTTGTCCTCTGGACGCGCAAGGACTCCCACCTGCCGCCGCCGTCGCTCGACCTGCTGCGCTCGACCCGCGTCTGAAGCGCCTCGCCATCGCCAATCCCGATCGCGCGCCCTACGGCCGAGCCGCCGTCGCTGCTCTCAAGAGCCTCAGTCTCTACGACACCCTCAAGCCGCGCATCGTCACCGCGGAAAACATCGCCCAGGCCGCGCAGTTCGTCGACTCCGCCAATGCCGACGCCGGCCTCATCTCGCTCACCTCCGCGCTTACGCCGCGCCTCTCGGCCAGACGGCTCCTACTTCGTTGTCCCGCGCGACTCTCTATCCGCCCATCGAGCAGGGCGCAGTCATCGTCAGCAGCACAAAGCAGCGCGCTCGCCGTGCATAAATTCCTTGACTTTCTCCTCTCGCCCGCTATCCAGGCCCAACTCGCCAAAACCGGCCTCACGCCAGCCAAGTAAACCTCTACGTGCCCCATCCATTTCAGTCGCCGCGGCGACCGAAATGGGTGGGAAGCCGCTGCTGTCAAGCTCCTTCACTCTCTTCACTCTTTCACTCTTTTCGCTTCTTCACTCGGCCCCGTCGCGAAATCGTTGGGCATCCCCGCACCCGGACTGTACTCTGTTGATGAACGCAATGGACTGGCAAGCCTTCGCACTTTCGCTCCGTCTGGCCACGGTCACCACGGCGATTCTCCTCGCCATTGCCGTGCCGCTCGCAGCGCTGCTCGTGCTGGGCCGCGGCCGCTGGCTCGCTGCGCTTGAAGCCCTGGCCACGCTTCCCATGGTTCTGCCGCCCACCGTGCTCGGATTCTTTCTTCTCGTCCTGCTCGGTCCGCGCACGGCCATCGGCCGCGGCATCACGGCCCTGCTCGGCCATCCACTCGCCTTCTCCTTCAACGGGCTCGTCGTTGGCTCGGTCATCTACAGCCTTCCCTTTGCCGTGCAGCCGCTGGTTGCCGGTTTCGCCTCGGTCGACATCGTCTCTCGTCGATGCCGCGCGTCTTCTCGGCGCAGGTCCCGTGCGCCTCGTGACGAGCATTCTCGTTCCCCTCGCGCGCCGCTCGCTTCTTGCCGCCATCGTGCTCAGCTTTCTGCACACCATCGGCGAGTTCGGCGTGGTCCTCATGCTCGGCGGCGACATTCCCGGCGCCACGCGCACGCTTTCCATCGTGCTCTACAACCAGGTGGAAAACTTCGACTACGCCGCCGCCAACCGCACCGCCGCCATTCTGCTCGCCATGAGTGTGGTGGCCCTGGCATTGATCTACTCCAAAACCCCGAAGCGCGGAGCGCGAGCCAATGCTTGAGTTTGCTCTCGACGCGCGCCGCGGCAGCTTCCATCTTCAGGTGGAGTGCGTCTTCGCCTCCGATTGGACGGTCGTCTTCGGTCCCTCCGGCGCCGGCAAAAGCACATTGCTACGCCTGCTCGCCGGCCTCGATCTTCCGAGTATTGACCGTCCCACGCATAGCCGCATCGCTCTCGACCGGCGCGCGCTCACGGATACCGCTACCCGCCTGCACCTCGCTCCCGGCCATCGCCACACCGCGCTAGTCGCGCAGCAGCCCGCGCTCTTCCCTCACCTCAGCGTCGCCGCCAATGTGGCTTACGGCTTGCGCAGCCTCGACCGCACGGCCCGCGCCGCGCGAGTCGAAGCCATGCTAGCCCTCGTCGGCGCCACCGATCTCGCCGCGCGTCGTCCGCAGGATCTTTCGGGCGGCGAGGCGCAACGGGTGGCGCTAGCCCGCGCCCTCGCACCCGCGCCGCGGCTCCTGCTTCTCGACGAGCCTTTCTCCGCGCTCGATGGCCTTGCCAGCGATGCATTACTGGAACGTCTGCAATTGTGGCTCAAGGAAAATCGCGTCCAGGCCGTAATGGCCACGCACGACGCCACGGACGCGCTGGCCATGCGAGCCGAAGTTCTGCTTCTGCGCGAAGGCCGCCTCAAGGCACTCGGCCCCGCCGCCGAAGTCCTCGCCGCCGAGCGCGAACGGCTGATGGCCCGCCTCCAGCGCCGCGGCGACTGAATTTCGTTTTACTTCGCCGCAATCACCAGCAGCGTCGCGTCATCGTGGAAGCGCGACGCGCAAAACGACGACACCTCTTCGAGAAGCAGCCTGCTCATCTCCGCCGCCGTGCGCCTGCTGTTTCTGAGCGCAGACTCCGCCAGTTTCTCCTCGCCAAACTCCCGCTCGCCCTCATCGCTCGCTTCGGTAATGCCATCGGTCACAAGCAACAGCCGATCGCCCGGCTTGAGCGCAATGCTCGCATTCTCGTATTTCCACTCAGGAAACACGCCCAGCGCCGCGCCTCCCGCCTCGATGGATCGCACCGTCCCTAGCGACACCAGAATCGGATAAACATGCCCCGCGTTGCAGTAATCGAAGGTCCGGGATTCGTTGTCCAGCACGCCGTAGAGAAACGTTACAAACTTCCCGGTCGCGAGATTCTCGCAGAGCAGCCGGTTCACCTTCGCGCACAATTGCGCGGCGTTCTCCGCGCTGCTCGCGTACGCGCGCACTGCTGCCTGCACGTTGGCCATTAGCAAAGCCGCCGCTACGCCTTTCCCCACAACGTCCGCGATGCAAACGCCCAGCCGCCGCTCGTCCAGCTTGAAGACATCGTAGTAATCGCCGCTCACCTCGCGCGCCGGCCGCCATGCCGCGGCCACTTCATACCCCGCAAGCTGAGGAATCTCTTTCGGCAGCAGCGACTGCTGAATCTCCCTGGCACGTTGCATTTCCTGCGCCTGCAGCTCAAGCTGCTGCGCGCCTTTCTCCACCGACCGTTGCAATTCCTTGTTGCGCTGTTCCAGACGATCCTTCGTGCTGTGATACAGAAGGGAGAAAACTCCGAAGATGAACGTGACCAGAAAAGGAAATCTCCAGCCAGTTCGAATGAGATGAGAAAGCGTCTGCGGACTAGGCGGAGAAATGAGCCACACGACTGTGGTCGAAATCAGGTAAACCGGTACCGTCAGCACGAGGAGGGTCGGCAGAAAAATCAGCCAGTTAAACGGAAACGGCCTTTGCGAAAAAAGGAACTCCACCTGATCGAGCACAAAAGAGAGGAGATTTCCGATGCAAAGGGTGTAAAGCAAAACCGTGATGGATTGATCGGCTCACCAATAGCCCAGAAAACGGCGAAAAGGACCGCGGAAAGAACAATGTAAACAATTTGCTGCCGAAAGAACCGCCGCACAGACGAGAACTTCACGTTCACACCGCCTCAGTGCCTGAGCCGAGCTGAGTTGACCCGATGACTCTTACTATAGTCGCAAATCAGAACCCAACCATCTCCGGCTCCATCTCCAGCCGCACGCCGAACTCGCTCCTCAACCGCGGCGCGAATCTTCTCCGCCAGCGCCAGTATCTCCGCGGCCTTCGCGCCGCCGCGATTCACCAGCGCCAGCGTGTGCCGCGACGAAATCCCCGCCGCGCCCAGCGCGTATCCCTTCTCAAATCCCGCCTGCTCAATCAGCCACGCCGCGGGAATCTTCACCAGTCCATCGTCGGCAGGAAACATGCGCACCGGAACGCCCGAATTCAGCCACAATCTGCCGCACGTGCTCGGCAACCTTCGGTGCAACCAATGGATTCTTGAAGAAGCTGCCGGCGCTGCGGCAATCGGGATCGCCCTCAACCAGCAGCATCCCTTTGCTCTGCCGGATTCCGCGCACAGCATCCGCAACTTCAGCCAGCGTCGGCGTTTTCTCCCATCCGCTGAAATGCTTCTTCAAATCTCCGTACGCCACTGTCGGCGCACCGCCTCGCCGCAGCCGGTAATCGACCCGCGTCACAGATATACCGCCCTCGATCCACCGTATTGAATCGGCTCCGCCGATACGCAAATCCGCATTCGGCATTCGTAAATTCGACGAACTCCTGCGTCCTCGCGGTCGAATGCGCGCACGCGCTCGATGACCGAAGCCACTTCCTGCCCGTACGCGCCCACATTCTGCACCGGCGTTCCGCCCACGGTCCCGGGAATCCCCGCCAGACACTCTACCCCGGCCAATCCGGCCTCCATGGCCTGTTGCACGCAGTGCACCCACTCCACTCCCGCAGCCGCGCGCAACACTGTCGCCGTCCAGCTCGATTCCCTGACTCGCCACATGCAGCGCCAGCCCGTCAAATCCCGCGTCCGCCACCAGCACATTGCTTCCGCCGCCCAGAACAAACAGCGGCACTTCTCGCTCGCGCGCCCATTCGCACGCCTCGGCAATCTCCGCCTCGCTCGTGGCTTCGACAAACCACTGCGCCGGGCCCCCAATGCCAAGGGTCGTGAACGGAGCCAAGCGCAATGTTTTCGAGAATCTTCAAAGATCAAGATTACAGCACCACGCGAAATTCGCAATCTTCCGTCTAATCATTCCGTATACTGCAATCGAATTCCTGGGAGCCTCATCATGCGTACCCAACTTGTGCGCGTCTTCCTGCCCGTTTTCTGCCTTGTTTATCTTCCTCACCTGCTCGGCCAGTCGTCGGGCTTCTCCCCGGCGACCAACGCGCCAATCGAGCCGCCCGCCGTGCACGCCCCCGACCCCGACAACGGCATGAGCGGTCCCGTCGCCAACCTCTTCATCCCGCTCGCCACCGGCCAGCCCTTCCACGCCAAAATCGTGCTCGAGGTCAACCGGCAACTGCCCGACGGCACTGCGGTCGAGCAGAAGTACTACACGCTCGTCGCGCGCGACAGCAACGGCCGCGAGTACCGCGAGACACGCGACCTGATTCCCGCCGACTCCGACCGCGATCCGCCCATCGAATTCACCATCGTCTTCGACCCCAAGACCTCACTCCGCACCACCTGCTACCCCGATCAGCGCATCTGCCGGCAAATCACCTTCGATCCCACGCAGCATCCCGTCGACGAGCCCACCGGCCCTTCGAGCGACGGCAAATCCGTCCTCGCCCGCGAAAGACCTGGGCACCAAAACCATCGACGGCCTGGTATGCACAGGCACGCGTGAAACGCGCACTTACAATCCCGGCGCATTCGGCAACGACAAGCCCGTCGTCGTCACCAAGGAAATCTGGTACTCGCCGCAGTTGCAATTCAATCTCTCTGTCACGCGTCTCGATCCGCGCAACGGCACGCAAAAGCTCGAAGTCACCGACCTCAAGCTCGGCGATCCCGGCAATGAGTGGTTCGTCCTGCCCGACGGCTATCGCATGGTGATGGGCCGCGGCATCCAGTCCCGCCCCATCTACCCGGCCGAGCTCGAGCCGCTCATCGAAAAAGAAGTCCCCGGCATGTCGCCCGACCAGCTCACCACTGCGCTCCAGCCGGTCGAAGCCGCCATCGGCGCTTACGCCAAGGCCCATGCCGCAGCCTCGCCCAATGACAAAAACGACGCTTTGCCGGCCAGTTGCGCCTGCGCCTTTCCAGCGATCTGCGCAATCTGCAGCAAGACTCGAATTCCGCGTCCGTTCCAACTTCAGAACACGATCTGCGCATGAACGAAACTCTTCCGTACGTCGTCAATTCGCCCTGCATCGACAAGCCGCAGCCCGGCGACCCGCCCAACATTCCCACCGACGCCGAAGGACTTCGCGCCGAGCAAACTGCTTGGCTCGCGGTGCGCGATGCCTGGGATGCCTTCCTCGCCAAGCTCTTTCCGCACACCGATCCCGCCAGCTTCGGTTGGATGATCACCAACGAGCGCGAGATCGGATTTGCGCCGCTGTCCAGAACATCGAGCGCAATCGCGGCTGCGTGCCTGAGGAGTCCATCGAGCCTCTGCTCGCCCGCTACGTCACTGGCTTCACTGCCGATCAGCTCGATGCCGCCGTCAAGCCAGTCGACGCGGCCATCCTCGCATTCGACAAGGCCCATGCCGAAGCCGAGCCCAACGACCGAGAGCGACAACTTTTCGAACGCAATTGACGCTCAGAGCTCTCCAGTGAGCTGAATATGTTGCAGCAGGGCAACAATCAAATGAGGCCGCAACCATTCGAGGAAGCCGACCTGCGCCTCAATCAGATCTTCCGCGACGTGGTGAGCTCGCCCTGCATCAACAAGCCGCAACCCGGCGATCCGCCCAACATTCCCGCGAAGCGCGAAGGCCTGCGCGCCGAAGAAACCGCATGGTTCGCGCTGCGCGATGCCTGGACCGCGTTCCTCGCCCAATTCATTCCCCAAGTCCGATCCCGCTAGCTTTGGCTGGATGATCACCAACGAGCGCGATTCCGAGCTGCGCCGCCTGCAAAATGTCGAGCGCAACCGCGGCTGCGTGCCTGAGGAATCCATCGAGCCTTTGCTCGTTCGCTACGTCACCGGGCTCACTGCAGACCAGCTCGACGCCGCACTCAAGCCCGTCGACGCCGCCATCCGCGCCTACGCCAAGGCCCACGCCGACGTCCGAGCCCAACGAGCAAAACGAAAACTTCGCGCAAATGCTCGAGCAGCAGCTTGGCGAGCTCAGCTCCAAATGCAGCAGCGCAACCGCATGCCCACGCAGGACGAGTTTGAAGAAGCCGATCTGCATCTCAATCAGGCCTTCCGCGCCGTCATCTCCTCGCCGTGCCTCGCGAAGCCCGTCCCCGGCGATCCGCCCAACGCGCCTGTCAGCGAAGAAAAACTTCGCGCCGAAGAGCGTGCCTGGATCGCCATGCGCGACGCCTGGACTGCATTTATGGCCAGCGTTTTCCCCGGCGCCAATCAGGCCGCCTTTGGCTACCATGCTCACGCAGATGCGCACCGGCGAGCTGAGCAGATCCAGAACATCGAGCGCAACCGCGGCTGCGCGCCGGCCCAATGATTAACAATGCCGCGCAGGCGACTAGCCACGGCGCGCATCAAACCAGTAGAATAACTACAGGCAGCTTCCCCTGCCGGAGGCGAACATGTACCCAGAACTGATGGTGATTCCCATGCGCGAGGAACTTGTGCGCGCCGGAATCAAAGAAACCCGCACGGCCGAAGAAGTAGACGCAGCCCTCGCCGAGCCCGGAACCACCCTCCTCGTCGTCAACTCCATCTGCGGTTGCGCGGCAGGCAAAGCCCGCCCCGGCATCCGCCTTGCGCTCGCCAACTCCGCCAACCAGCCCGATCACAAGATCACCGTCTTTGCCGGCCAGGACCGCGAAGCCACGGAGCGCGCCCGCAGCTACTTTGAAGGCAATCCGCCCAGCTCACCCGCTGTCGCCATCCTGCGCGACGGCAAGCTGGTCTACCTCATGCAGCGCTCCGTCATCGAGCAGTCCACCGCGCAGGACATCGCCGGCGAGCTCGTGCGCGCCTTCGACGAATTCTGCGCCAAAACGACGGCGTAATTGGCACTCTAGACTTTGCGAATAGGACCCGGATAGCGGGCTACCGTCGCGTCCGCAGTCAAGAAGTGTGATCCCTTCGACGATGGCTTGCGCAATGAGAATCCGGTCGAAGGGATCTTTGTGAATGTCCTGGCAAATCGCCGGCCGTTACCGCGTGTTTTCCCAGGACGGCTAATTCCGTGTAACCGTTTCTCGAGCAACCCTTCCCAAACCGTGCCAGGGTGCGCATGAAAGGTACTCAAGCCTTTGGCATGCTTGATCGAGATTTCCCAAATGCTCGCTACACTGAAAACACAGTTCATTCGAGGGATCTGAGATCATTTTCCGTGCGACTCCAGGCAGGCGCGGCGACGCCTCACTCGCCCAAAGAAGCAGGCGAGTGTCGAGAAGCAGCCTCATCGCACACCTGAGAATTTCTTATCGTTTCCATAAAACATCTTCTCGATTTCGTCTGCCATCATTGTGTCGAAATCGTCAGGGACCTTGATTTTTCCCTTCAGGAATCCGATCCGGCGCTTGGCGGCATCTTCGAGGTGCGCGGATCGGGATCACCTGCGCCTTTGGCTTACCCGCCTTGGCGATGATGAATGGTTTCGCCCTTCTCAACCTCGTCAATGAGCCGCGACAGGTGTGTTTTCGCTTCGTGAATGTTGTAGGTGCGCATAACTTCTCCAAGTAAACTAAGTCCACTTAGTTTAGTTCAACGCATCGGCTTCCGCAAGGCTTTCCTCAACACGCAAAACGGCCTCCCTGCTCGGGAGGCCGTCGTTTTCCGCTCTCGCAATCACCGCTGCCAGTCCGCCGCTTGCGCGTTCATCCAGCTTCTGCACCTTGCTGTGCTTCACCGAATAGGTGAAGTAGATGATCAATCCCGAAGATCAACCAGCCGATCATCACCTCCCACGTAATCGCCGCCAGTTGCCACATAAGAAAGAGCGCCGATCCAATGCCCAGGATCGGCACCAGCGGCACCAGCGGCGTCTTGAATGGCCGATGCAGCTCCGGATGCCGCACGCGCAGCACCCAAACCCCCGCGCACACAATCGTAAACGCCAGCAGCGTGCCGATGTTCACCAGGTCCGCAAGCCTTGAGATCGGCAGGAACGCGGGAAACACCGCCGCGAAAAATCCGAAAACGATCGTCGTGATCCACGGCGTGCGGAACTTCGGATGGATCGCCGAAGCCCACTTCCACAAGCAGCCCGTCCTTCGACATCGAGTAGAAGACGCGCGTCTGCCCCAGCAGCATCACCAGCATCACCGTGGCCAGCCCGAAGACCGCGCCGATCTTCACCAGCATCGAGCCCCAGCTCACGCCCGTCGCGTCGATGCCCAGCGCCACCGGAGCGGCAACGTTCAGCGTCTTGTAGCTCACCAGGCCGGTCAGCACCAGCGAAACCAGAATGTACAGGATCGTGCAGATGACCAGCGACCCCAGAATCCCGATCGGCATGTCGCGCTGCGGCTTCTTCGCCTCCTGCGCCGCCGTCGACACCGCGTCGAATCCGATATAGGCGAAGAAAATCCGCGACGCGCCCTTGGCAATGCCGTCCCAGCCAAAGTTCCCGTCCGCGTCCCTGGGCGGAATGAAGGGATGCCAGTTCGTCTGCGCCACCTCAGGATGGCGGAACAGAAAATACCCGCCAACCACCAGAAAAATCGCCACCACGCTCAGCTTGATAAACACAATCGCCGAGTTGAAGTTCGCCGACTCCTTGATGCCGATCACCAGGATCGTCGTAATCGCCATCACTCCCATCACGGCAATCAAGTTGAAGAATCCCGTCGCATGCGGCAGCCCAGCATCGCTCACTCCCGGCGGCAGCGACATCAACCGGCCCCCACATCCCGTGATATTTCACCAGCACGCGTTCCCGGAATCGCCGTCAGTTGCGGCGGAATCACGATGCCCATCTGCTGCAGCAGGCTGTTGAAGTAGCCTGACCACCCCGACGCCACGGTCGCCGCGCCAAACGCGTACTCCAGCACCAGATCCCATCCGATGATCCACGCCACCAGCTCGCCCAGCGTGGCGTATCCATAGGTGTACGCCGACCCGGCGATGGGAATGATCGACGCAAACTCGGAATAGCACAGCCCGGCAAAAGCGCATGTCATGCCCGCCAGCACAAAACTCAGCGCCACGGCCGGACCCGCGTAAAGCGCCGCAGCCTGGCCGGTCAGCACAAAGATGCCCGCGCCGATCACGGCGCCAATTCCCAGCGTGATCAGGTTCACGGCGCCGAGCGAACGCTTCAGCGTGTGCTCGCCCTGCTCGCCCGCCTCCTGCGAGAGCATCGACATGGGTTTAATGCGCAGCAATCGGGAAATCAAAGGGCGGCTTCCTCCCTGGCAAATGATGAATGGGGCAAACAGTGTTTGGCTGAATCCGCGTGCAGGAACCGTAACGCAATCATACGATATGAAATCGAAGACTTGCACAAAGCAGAATCTGGGTGCCCCAGGTCTCGTCTTTGAGACCTGGGATAGCACATTCCTCCGCTCAAATTGACAAAATGGCTCGCATCCCCCGCGACTGTATCGTTTCCAGGCAGCGCATGTCTCGAGTTCGGGCAGGAACTGTCTCGTTTCGCGGCATATATTGTCTTGAATTTGGACAGTATTGCCTCGTTTCCGGTCACCGCCGGCTCTCTTCTAATGAAGTGCAGCCTTCCACCGCCGGAACTCAGCCGCCGGATCGGCGCTGCGGAAGATCGCCGCGGCCACGGCAATCACGCTCGCTCCCGCCGCCAGAACCGCCGGCGCAGTTTCGAGCGTGATCCCTCCCACGGCCACCAGCACGGCACTCGGCCCGGCTTCCTCGCGCAACCTGCGCACGCCTCCCACGCCGATCGGCGCCTTCGTGTTTGCTTGGTCGTCGTCGCAAACACCGGGCCGATCGACAGGTAATCCACCGGCTCTCTCAGAATCCCCGGCAACAGCGCCTCGCTGCCGCCGAATGTGCCCACGATGCGCTCCGGCCCCACCAGCCGCCGCGCCTCTGCCGGCGCAGCGTCGCCCGCATCCACGTGCACGCCGTCAAAGCCCGCCTGCTCAACCAGATCGGCGCGATCATCGAGAATCAGCTTCACCTTTCCCGCAGGCAGCGCCGCGCGAAGAATCGCCGCATCGGCCAGCAGCTCCGCCTCGGAGCCCGTCTTGTTGCGATACTCGAGCAGCGTCACGCCGGCCTCGGCCAACTCACCGCCCAACCGCCGCAAAAACTCCGCGCGCCCCGCTTGCGGAATCACCGCGCTATCGAGAATCGGATAAATCTTCGGAAAGGAAAAGGCCATGCTTCCAGAGTAGAGCAGAAGCAGGGGTCAGGCGTCAGTTTCAGAGTGTCAGGTGTCGAAGCGATGAGCAGCGGTTCTTTCGCGAGGCGCATCGGCGCGACTCGACACAAACGCGCACAGTTTGCCAGCTGCGTTCGCCTTGGTCCCTTGTTCCCTTGGTCCCTGCCCTGTTCTCACATCTCGTCCGCGCTCGGTCCGTACATCCCCGGAACCTTCGCGCCGATCAGCCGCAGATACACGCTCAACTGTCCGCGGTGGTGAATCATGTGGTTCAGCACGGAATCGCGAAACACCTCGTGCTTCGGCTCGTCGATCCAGGCCTTGCCCTGCCACACAAGCTGCCAGTTCCGGTCCCACGTGTCTCCGGTGGTCGCCACCAGCGCCGCGCGCGTTCGCTCCAAGCTCCTTGTCAAACTTCTCCAGCGCCTCCGCCTTGCTCGTGGGCATAAACGGCTTCCAGTTGCTGTCCGGGCCGAACTCAATCTTGTCCTTGGTCAGCGTTGAAAGCGCCCATTCGCCGGAAAAATCCGTCAGGTGCCCGGCCAAGCGGCCCAGGCTCATGGATTTGGGATGGGGTTTGAAGTTGAAATCGGCGTCGGCCGGAATGGCGTCCAGCATTTTGCGGGTTTTTGCGGCCTCGCGGTCAAATTCGGCAATCAGTCCTTTCTGAGCGTCCATTGAGGCAACCTCCACGTTGCCCACACAGCATAGCCCATTTTCGGCCGAAAAGGCGAAGAAAAAGCGATAAATATCTCCCCCTTTGCCTCCGCGCTCAATGTGATGCTAAAATGTATCACATGAAAACCGTCTCCGTTCGCGACCTCCGCTACGACTTCCCAAAGGTCGAGCGAATTCTGCGTTCCGGCGAGGTAGTTCAGATAACAAAGCGCCGAAAGCCGATCGCCCGGCTCACACCGGAGCCTGCCGATCGCCCACCCTTGCCGGATTTCCTCGGACGTCTAAAGGAAATCTACGGCGACAAAGTCCTTGAGGTAAGCGGCGCCGACCTGATCTCAGCGGACCGTGAAGACCGGTTCTAGACCAATGATCTACCTGGATTCGAGCGTGATCTTCTCCGTGCAGGTCAAGGATGCGAATACCGTTACGGCCGTAGCACTCTTGCAATCTGCGTGCGAAGCCTTGGCACTGACGCGACTTTGCGAAGTCGAGTTTGTAAACGCACTATCGCTTCGTTTGTATCGCAAAGAGATCTCCGAATCGCAGGCCCAGGCCTCCATCGCCGATCTGGAGAAAAATCTCCTCCGAGGCACCTATCAGCTTTTGTCTTTCCCTGACACCGCCTTCGCACGCGCCAAAGCCCTCGCGCGCATGCTCACGCCCACTATCGGAGTTCGTGCTCTCGATTTGCTTCACGTAGCGGCCAGCGCTGGAACTCGGCGTCAGTTCCCTTTTCACGTTCGACCAGAAACAGCATCGAACCGCTCAAGCTGCCGGCCTCACGGTGAACCCGCTTCCGTAAAAACTGCGCGCATTACGCCGGCTGTTTCTCCGCTTCCGCTCGCGCCGCCAGAAACCGCTCCATAAAGCCGGTATCGAACTCCCCGGCCCGGAAAGCCTCTCGTCTGAAAGATCTCCTGGTGCAGCGAGATCGAGGTCTCAACCCCTCGCACGATGAACTGGCTCAGCGCCCGCTCCATCTTGGCGATCGCCTCCGCGCGGTCCACGCCGTGCGTAATCAGCTTCGCGATCAGCGAATCGTAGTACGGCGGAATCACGCCCTCGGCATACTGCGCCGTTTCCACGCGCACTCCGTTTCCGCCCGGCACGTTGAACGCCGTAATCTGCCCCGCCGACGGCGTAAACCGCTGCGGATGCTCGGCATTGATGCGGCACTCGATGGCGTGGCCGCGCATCTCCAGTTGCGGCGGCAGAATCGCGTCCAGCCGTTCCCCGGAAGCAATGCGCAACTGCGCCTTCACCAGGTCGACGCCGGTAATCGCCTCCGTCACCGGATGCTCCACCTGGATGCGCGTGTTCATCTCGATGAAATAGAGCTGGCGACTCAGCGTCCATCAGGAACTCCACCGTCCCCGCATTCTGGTAGCCGATCTCGCCCAGGCACCGGCACAGCGTCCGGCCCAATTCCTCGCGCATCTTCGGCGTCACTTGCAGGCTCGGCGCTTCCTCAATCAGTTTCTGATGCCGCCGCTGGATCGAACATTCGCGCTCGAAGAGCGAAACCACGTTGCCGTGCTCATCGGCCAGCATCTGGAACTCGATGTGGCGCGGGTTCTCAATGAACTTCTCCATGTAGAGTTCGCCGTTTCCGAAGGCGTTAGCCGCCTCGGTAAACGCCGCATGGAACAGGTTGGGCAGATCCTCGGAGTCGCGCACAATCCGCATGCCGCGCCCGCCCCCGCCCGCCTTCGCTTTCAAAATAACCGGATAGCCTACCTTCTCGGCCCACTTCTGCGCCTCTTCCGCCGTGTTCAAAATGCCATCCGACCCCGGCAGAATCGGCACCTTGGCCTTCTTCATGGCCTGGCGCGCCTTCTCTTTTTCACCCATCAGCCGCGTCACTTCCGGCGGCGGCCCAATGAACTTGATGTTCGACGCGCGGCACACCTCGGCGAAATTCGCATTTTCGCTCAGCAGCCCATAGCCGGGATGGATCGCCTCTACATCGGCAATCTCCGCCGCCGAAATCACCGCCGGCACATTCAAATAACTATCTGAAGCGCGTGGCGGCCCAATGCAGATCGCCTCATCGGCAAAGCGCACGTGCAGCGAGTTGCGGTCCGCCTCGCTATACACGGCCACTGTGCGAATGCCCAGTTCCTTGCACGCGTTCAGCACGCGCAATGCGATTTCGCCACGATTGGCAACCAAGACTTTACGAAGCATGAGTTAGCGAGTCAGCAAGTTAGCGGGTTAGCGAGTTAGCAAATTGGGAAGTCGATAGACTTTCCAGTAGAGGGGCGAGTTCAAGCTCGGTTAGAGATGGCGCGTCGAAGGCTCTGAGATTGCTGGCCTCACGCTGACTCGTTGACTTGCTAACCTGCTGACTTGCTTTTTCCATTCGCCCAGTCACGCCGGCCGAACGGCGAACAATGGTTGACCGAACTCGATAGCTTGCCCGTTGCTCACCAGGCACCGGACCACTTCGCCCGCAACGTCCGCTTCAATCTCGTTCATCAGTTTCATAGCCTCCACGATGCAGATCACCTGACCCTTCTCGACGTGATCTCCGGGAGAAACAAAAGCTCCTGCGCCGGGGGAAGGCGAGCCAAAAAACGTGCCCACGATGGGCGATTTCACCATGTGCAGTCCAGCCTCGGGATCGGCAGCCGGCTCTGCCGCTGAACCTGGCGCCGTGTTGGCCGCGGCTGCAGCCGCTACGGCAGACGGCGCGGTCCGCAGCAGCCGCGCCAAGTCGCTCAACGATGCCGCCCCGCTCTCCTGCGGATTGAATTTGAGCCGCAGCTTCAGATCCCCGCGGTCGATGTCGAACTCGGCCACGTGGTGCTGCTTCAGGAAATCAATCAGTTGCCGCAAATCTTCAATGTCTTGTTGTTTCATTCGTCCCTTTGATTCTCCATGCACGCGTGTCAACCTTTTCCAGCCGCGAATTCCAAAACACCGCGCTATGATGCCTGGCGTTTCATAACCGGCATTTCACAATTCGATCAGCGCCTTCGGCGCCTCAGCGGTCAACACCTGGCTCCCGCTCGGCGTCACTACCACCATATCTTCGATGCGGATACCGAACTGGCCCGCAAAATAAACGCCGGGCTCAATCGTCACCACCATGCCCGGAACCAGTCTTGTTGACTGTCCCACACCCAACCGCGGCGGTTCATGAATCTCCAATCCAACTCCATGGCCGGTGGAGTGGGAAAACGCCTCGCCAAAACCTTCCTTGCGCAGAATGCTGCGCGCGGCTTCATCGACCTCCGCGCAGCTTATGCCAGGAGCCACCGTGTGCACGGCGTTCTCCTGCGCCTCCAACACCGCCTCGTATGCGTTACGCTCTGCGGTCTTCGGTTTACCCAGATAGACAGTCCGCGTCATATCCGAACAGTAACCCTTGTGGATTATACCGAAATCGAGCGTAACAAACCCCCGTTTCGGCAGCCGTGCGGCCGTGGCCCGTCCGTGGGGCATGGCCGACCGCGCTCCGGAAGCCACAATCGTCTCAAACGACATGCCTTCCGCGCCCAGCATCCGTGCCTTGTGCTCCAGCTCCGCGGCCACGTCGATCTCAGCGATCCCAGGCCGCATAAACTCCAAGATCCCCTCAAACAGCCGGCAACCCATAAGCGCCGCCTCGGCCATCACCGCCAGCTCGTCTTCGTCCTTCACCATGCGCAGTTGTTCCACAAACGGAGCCGGAATCGCCTCAAGAAAACCGCGCCGCAACCGGCTGGGCAGTTCCGACCGCCATCGCGTCAACTCCGCCACCGTGGTGCGCGCCGGGTCGAACCCCGCCATGGTCATGCCCGTTTGAGCGGCCAGCCACTGCACTGCCGCCACCGTGGGCGAGCTTGAAACAATCTGCACCTGTGCAGCCTGCACCTCTTCGCCGGCCTGTGTCGTGTAGCGACTGTCGGTAAATAGCCGCCCGCCGCGGCGGGTCACCGCCAGTGCGGCGCTCGATCCGGTGAATCCGGAGAGATAGCGAAGATCGGGGAGGAATGTAACCAGGAGTCCGGGAAGCCCGGCGCGAGTCAGCTTGCGGCGCAATGCGCCCATGCGGCGGAAGTGGTCCATCCGGCTAAGGATATCAGGGCGAGATTACGAGTTTCTGGGTTTGCGTAAGAGAGTTGGCCGGGCCGAAATGTGGTATCATGTATGTATATCAAAGGGGGTTCGATATGCGCACTCTTGTGGACATTCCGGCAGAGGACCTGGACCTTCTCAACGGTGTAGTCAAGACACTGGCCATCTCTCGCGCCGAGTTTGTACGCCGTGCTATCTCGAAATCGCTGGAGCCGCACCGCCAGTCCCAAATGCAAGAGGCCTTCGGGCTATGGGCCAACCGTCCCCTCGACGGCTTGAACTATCAGGAAAGGATGCGCGAGGAATGGGAAGAAAGAACGTCCTCTTCGACACCAATATCCTGATTGACTACCTGAGCGGAATCCCCCAGGCGCGCCTTGAGATGGAGCGATATTCCCAGCGCGCCATCAGCATCATTACCTGGATGGAGGTCATGGCGGGAACCACTCAGGAGGACGAGAAACAAATCCGCGCCTTTCTCCTGACCTTCAGCATCCTGCCTGTTATCGACGAGATAGCCGAACGCGCCTTCGTCCTGCGGCGTCAACGAAAGATCAAGCTACCCGACGCCATCATCCAAGCCACGGCACAGGAAGAGGACCGGCTCCTCATCACTCGGAATACCCGCGACTTTCCCGGCCATGACCCCGATATTCGGATTCCGTACAGCCTTTAGCGGACAACAAGAAAGGCAGATTTCCGTTTCAACGGCCTTCGCAATACAGCCGTGAAGGCCAGCTTTGGACAGGCGGCGTAAAGAGCCATGCGGCGGAAGTGGTCCACGCGGTTAGTTTTATCGGAAGCAGCTTCTAGCTCCTGGCTGCTAGCTTCCTTCTATGTTGCTGGAAACGGACATCTCTCGATGCAGATCGAAGACTTTCTCTGCACAATCTGAACTCGTGCGAAACGCCAAACGCGACGCAGCGGCACCAAAAAACTAGAAGCTAAAGGCCAGAGGCCGCTTCCCTTTGCACTGGCTTCTTCTTGCCCGCTTCGATCTCGCCATGCGCATGCAGCTCGCTCTGCCTATCCATCCACTCGTCCAGCCGCGACCGCTTGAACCGCCAGCGATTGCCCAGCTTGAACGCCGGAACGAAACCCTCCGAAGCGTACTTGTAGAGCGTGTCAGGCGAGATGCCAAGGTAGTTCGAGGCCTGGCGAATGTCCATGACCTCGCGGACTTCGGGGACCAGCAGGTTCGAGCGGACTGCGGCGCTGCGCATGATTGCCTCCCGTAAATGGTCTTGAAGAAGGGCGAATTCCGGCAAACCTGCCGGTAATTCTGTATTTAATCCGACTTCATCGGGATATTCAAGGAATTTCCGGAAGTTATAGGAAATTCACAGGCTTTCGCCCCACGCGCCACTGTGGAACCCCTGTGGAAAAACCCACTCCCTAGTGCGCCGACCAGCCGCCCACCCCAAGCCCTAGCGCTGGTACCGCAAATGGTCCTGACCCTCAGTCCCATAGTCCCGAGTCCCTCAGTCCCGAGTCCCTCAGTCCCTGCTCCCTTGCTCCCTCGTTCCCTTGTTCCCTGTCTTTTACATCGCCTTCCGCCACCAAGTAGTCGGCTCATCGCGCAAAAAATGGGTCTTTTCGCCGCGCGAAAGATAGAAGTCGAGCACATCGTCTTTGTGAAATGTCGAACACGGCGGCCAACTATCCGCGTCTTTTTCGAGGGGAGCCGCGGTCCCGTGTTTGTCGACGAGCGTAATCTCTGTGGAAGAACACTCGACCACCTGCTGGGCATAGAGCCAAAAAGCGTAGCCGGGTGGTGGCTCGGGGGGTACCTGGTTCGCGATCTTCGTCAGCAGCAGGATCACGAGAGCAATGACCGCGACAATCGCAATCTTTTTCATGGCATGCAGGCATCGCGCCGGCGCCGGTCATACATGTTCAACAGTAAGGCCGACCGCCGCGGCAAAAAACGAAATCGTCTCCGTGGCTTTCAGTATAGCGAACAACGAATCGATGCCGGCGCCCCTTCCATTCCGCCCGCACCCAGCCCATCGATAAAAGGGCCATCCTTTCACGTAAGAAAGGATGGCCCGCCTTAATTCCTCAACTGATGTTCCTCAGTCCCTTAGTCCCTTAGTCCCTCAGTCCCGAGTCCCTGTCTTTTTAGTTCTGGTTATCGTCGCGCCGATGCAGCGTTGGCGGTCCGTCGCCCGAATCGCCCGAGCCGTCGCTGGCCTGGGTGCTCGAACCCGAGCCGGATCCGGAACCCGACCCCGATCCGTCCGTGCTCGCCCGCCGCAACGACGGCCTCGTCACGCCCTTGGTGTCCGTCAGCCGGCGCTTGTTTTCAATGCGCGCCAGCCGCGCCTTCACGTCGTCGAACTCCGAGGTTGTCACCAGGTAATCCTGCTTGGCCGGCAGAATGCGCGCGATCTCTTCCTGCGAATGCAGGATGCGATCCGGTGTCTGCGGATGGTCGCTGAATGCCTTGGCCACCAGTCCCGGCTTGCGCTTCTCCAGCGCCTGAATCTTCTCAAAGAAAGCTAATGAACGCCTGCGGATCGTATCCGGCGCGGTACATATATTGCACGCCCAGGTAGTCCGCCTGCGCTTCAAAGTCGCGCGAGAACTGCAGGAAGGTAATGGGAATCGCCAACTGCGCGGCTTCGTAGATGCCGTACCCCGTCATGTCGTAGGGCAGCATGATCATCAGCGGAATCATGCCGATTTGCGCGTAATTCATCCGCGTCATCTCGCGCGCCGCATGGTGCGCGCAAACGTGCGCGGTCTCATGCGCCATCACGCCGGCCAGTTCCGCTTCCTCGTCCGCCGCCAGAATCAGCCCCGAGTTCACGTAGAAAAACCCGCCCGGCAGCGCCATGGCGTTAATCTCGTCGGAGTCGATCACCTTGATCGTGAACGGCACTTTGCAGTCGGAGTTCTTCACAATGTTCTGGCCGACGCGGTTCACATACTCCACGATCACCGGATCGGTGATGAACTTCGTGCTCTTCTCGATCTCGTCGGCGTACTGCTTGCCCATCTTGATCTCGGAGTCGGTCGAGTACCAGTTGCCCATGCCGCGATCGCCGATTTTGCGGTTCCCTACCGCGCTCACATCCTCAATGCTGCCCGGCTTCACCTTCTGCATCTCGCTGCCGGGATCCACCACTTTGTCGGGATCGACATTCACGTTGCAGTCGCCGCCCACGGCCGAACCTGGCGCGGGTGCATTGTCCTTGCCCTTTTTGTTCTTAGCCTTGGAATTGTCTTCAGGAGTCGTGCAGGCCGTCGTCATGCTGACGTCCGTCGATGACGTGCCGGTGTCAGACGGCTTTTTCGCGCTGGTGTCGTCCGGCTTTGCGGGCAACGGCTGATCCCCGCCCACGGGCATACTGCCAGGGGCAGGCTGCGTAGCCGGAGCCGTTTGCGTCCCACTGCCCGAACCTGGGCTCGATGGGGCCTGCGCTGCGGGCGTACTCTGTTGATTTCCGCTGCCTGAGTTTGGGCTGGACGGAGCCTGCACGGCAGGTGCGTTCGCCGGCGTCGGGCTCTGTGCCGGCCCGCTTGATTGGGCCGAGGCTCCCGCAGCCAGCGCCATCAAGAATAGACCCGCTAAACTCAAACCGCTGCGATAGCTTGCCCTCATGACCTCTCCTCCGCCCCGGTGGGTGCCCCGCGCACACGGCCCCGCTTCGCTCTATCACTTAGACGCAAGTATCTGCTCTTTTGGCAACAATGGAAAGACCGAATTGTAACTCCATTGTCGGGCCAACCTGCGTCTCCCGGCGGGAATTGCCGACCACCTCTTATCAAAATCAACCCTTTTCGGGCCATTTTGAGCTTCCAGCGCCTTCACTATAGAGTGAAGGACACAGGTTCGGGAGGCAATTTGCGGTTCAGACTTTTCGCCGCCGCGTGGTTCGCAGTGTGCGGGGCAGCTCCGTTGCTCGCCCAGACGCAGGCGCCCGCCCCATCTCCAACCGTTCCCGTCCGGCCTCACGCCCGCGCCAAGGCTGCCCCACCCACTCCCCAAGCCATCTTCGACGCCACCAGCCTCGGCTCCCCGCTTCAACTTACGAACGATTGGCGGGTCGGCATCAGCTCCGACACCACTGTATCCTCGCCCACATTCGACGATTCCACCTGGGCCATCCGAAGCGCCGAACCTTATATGAAGGACGTTTCCGACGAGGACAGTGAAGATTCCACTCCCACCCCGCGGACCCGCTTGAGCGCAGCCCCAATGCCCGGCACAAAAGCCCCGTCACGCTATGCCTGGTTCCGTCTTCACATCAAACTCGCGCCCAACCATGGCCCTCTCGCTCTCCTCATCGAGTTGCCTGTTTCTTCCAACACCTCCATCAGCTTCGGCAACATCGGCCTCAGTCCCGATGTTTTCGCCAATGGCCGCCTCATCCAGCCCGAAGGCCCGCACGGTGACGCACCGCAGAACTATCAGCTCATCTCCCGCATCTACAACCTCAACGTGCCGGCCAATGAAAGCTCGCTCACGCTCGTCGTGCGCATGTACTACGTCGCCTTCGGCTACGGCGCTTACACCAGCTTCTTTTCCGACCGCACCCTCTACCTCGGCAACCCCGGCGACCTGGCAGCGCGAGCTCAATCTCTGGTCAAACCGATCGCTCTTCGAACGCCTGCCCCGCCTCATCTACTCCGTCCTGCTCGCCGTCCTCGCCATCTTTTTCTTCGCGCTCTATCTCGCGCAGAAAGGCCACCCCGAATATCTCTGGCTGGCCCTGCACGAACTCGTCCAGGCGCCCATCGGCTTTATCGAGCTTGCCGGCAGTTCCGCCCGCCTCGATATCACTCTGGTACGCGGCGCTCGTTAACGAGCTCGGGTTCGTCTCGGCCTATCTCTTCTTCGAGTTTCTGGTCGCTTTTCTCTCTTTGCCGCGCCGCTGGTATATTCGCTGGCTGCGCTACACCGCGCCGGTGCTGCTTTTCGTCGGACCGTTGCTGCTTCTCGTCGGCAAGCGGCCGCCATGTCGTGGTCCTCTTTGCCGTCATGGCGTTATGCGCGGTTCTTTGGCTGCTGGGCTGGTCGATCTTCATCTTCGGCACCCTCATCGCGGCCGCGCTCAAGCGCAACTTCGAGGCCGGCCTGCTGCTCATTCCCCTCACTCTCAGCCTCGTCGGACATTATCGAGCCCATCGTCACCTCCGCCGTCAGCGAAGAAACCGGAGCGGCCTACCTCTCACCGCTCACCTTCAACGCCGGCCCCATTCCCATTCACTTGGCTTCCATCGGCGACTTCGCCGGCATCCTCGTCATCGTCCTCATCATCTTATTCCGCTTCCTGCGCATTCATCGCGATCAGGAACGCGCCACCAACGAGCTGGCCGCCGCGCGCAATGTGCAGGAGCTCCTGATCCCTCAGGAAAAAATCGCCACGCCCGGATTCGAGGTCGACTCCATCTACAGCCCAGCCAATGAAGTGGGCGGCGATTTCTTCCACGTGCAGACAGCGGGCCTCGACGGCATGTTGGTCGTTATCGGCGACGTAGCCGGCAAGGGCCTCAAGGCAGCCATGAACGTCTCGCTTCTGATGGGCGCTCTGCGCCGCACCCAGGAACGAAGCCCTGCCAAAATCCTCGAATCTCTGAACAGTGTCCTGTCGGGATCCGAAAGCTTCACCACCTGCCAGGCCATCTGGTTCGCCTCCAATGGCGAAATGGTCATCGCCAATGCCGGCCATCTTTCGCCGTATCTCAACAGCCAGGAAATTAATCTTCCCGGCGGCCTGCCGCTTGGCGTGATTCCCCGAGGTCACTTACGAAGAGGCCCACTTCTACCTCCATCCCGGCGACCGCGTTTTGTTGCTCTCCGATGGAGTAGTCGAAGCGCGCAAATCCTTCCGGCGAGCTCTTCGGTTTCGATCGCGTGCGCCATCTTTCGAACCAGACAGCCTTTTACATCGCCGACGCCGCCAAGGCCTTCGGCCAGGAAGACGACATCACCGTCCTCACCGTCCGCCGCTTGGCCCAGGCCCTCGCCGCATAATGCTTTCGTAACGCCAGTCTCCAGGTTTGTGTAGCGCCGGTCTCCAGACCGGCTGTCGTGCGGGCGTCCACGCCCGCGCGTGCAAATTTCCGCAATCGCCCCTCATACCGCCGCACTATCTTCTTCTGTACTCCGAATTCATTCTCGACAACCCACTTCTTCAACTTCCTATACTTCCAGTATCATCTTTACGACATTGCTAAGGTCGCGATCCGGGGCCGCGCAGCAAATCCCGGCCGCCCGACTTTTTCCTGACTCGTGCCTTTGCATAACTCGATCATCTCCGGGACACACCGGAACGAGGTTCCATGACTTCTCAGTTGCCTGACTCTTCCCCCACTGCCAAGCCCTTCCGCCGCCGGCCCCTCACACTTGAAGCCGCCGCCTTCCTTACCATCCTTCTCGGCCTGGTTTATCTCTTTGCCCGGAACTGCCCACTTCGCTCTGCTCGCAGGCGGCGCGAAGAAAAACTCGAAGAGGAATTCCGCACTTCGAGCGCCACCGAGTTTATGATCTCTGAAACTCCGCGATTCTGAAATACTCGCCGTTCTAATTTGCAGAAGGATTTCAACCGCTCCAAATAGCTGACCCCTCCGCGAGGATTCATGTCAACGAACCAACCTTCGCCCAGCCCTGCTCCCGCCGCCAATCCCTCTTCCTTCGCCTCTCTCACTCTTGAGGCCGTGGCCTTTCTCGCGCTGCTTCTTGGCCTGGCCTACCTCTTCGCCACCAACTCCGCCGGCGCGCACTGGTCGCAGGGATACAACCCCGCCGGTTTCTGGCAACTTTCCACGCTCATCGCCGCACTTCCCGTCGTGGTGCTCCTCGGCGCCATGGCCATCCTCCGTCTCAAAGCTCACATCGCCGCCATTGCCGGTCTCGTCACCGCGCTCGTCGCCGCCATCGTCCTCTTTCACATGCCCGCGCGACTCGCTTTCACCGCCGCCGCCTACGGCGCGGGCTACGGCTTCTTCCCCATCTGCTGGATCATTCTCCCCGTCATCTTCCTCTACAACCTCACCGTTCAGACAGGCCGCTTCGTCACTCTCCAGCAAAGCCTTACCGGCATCACCGCCGACAGCCGCCTCCAGCTTCTCCTCATCGCCTTCGCTCTCGGCTCTTTTTTTGAGGGCACCTCGGGTTTCGGCACGCCCGTCGCCGTCTGCTCCGCGATACTCATCAGTCTCGGCTTCCGTCCGCTTCAGGCCGCGGGGCTTTCTCTGCTCGCCAACACCGCGCCCGTCGCCTTTGGCGCCATGGGCATTCCCATCATCGCTCTCCACGGCGTCACCGGCCTCGATCTCTTCGCGCTCACGCGCACCACCTCCGTCATTCTTCTGCCCTTCGATCTCCTCGTCCCTTTCTGGCTCATCTGGGCCTTTGCCGGTTTCGCCGCCATGATCGAAATCTGGCCGGCCATTTTGCTTGCCGGGGTCACTTTCGCCTCCGCTCAACTATTCATGTCTTTCTGGAACGGCCCCTCGCTTGTAGCCATCGTCGCCGCCGCCGCCACCATCGTTGTCCTCGTCGTCTTTCTCCGCTTCTGGCAGCCCAGGCGCACGCTCAACGTCAACCGCGAAGACATCACCGGCCAAGTGCGCCAGGCCCACGGCCACACCGCCTCCACCATCTTTCACGCCTGGCTTCCCTGGCTGGTCGTAAGCCTTGTCGTCTTTGCCTGGGGCCTGCCCCGCGTCTCCGCCTTCGTCGACGCAAAGACCACCGTCAAGATCGCCGTCACCGGCCTGCACAACGTCGTCTTCCGCGTTCCGCCCGTAGTGGCCGCACCCACACCGGAGCCCGCCGTCTTCAATCTCAACTGGCTCTCCGCCACCGGCACCGGAATCCTCCTAGCCGCCCTGCTCGCCGGCCTGCTCATGGGCCTCGGCCCCGTCGAACTCGTCCGCGCCTTCGTCCGCACCGTCTACAAAATCCGTTACACCCTCGTCACCATCGCCGCCATGATGGCCATTGGCTACGTCACGCGCTACTGCGGTCTCGACGCCACCTTGGGTCTAGCGTTTGCCCGCACGGGCCCGCTCTATCCCTTCTTCGGCACGCTAATCGGCTGGCTTGGCACCGCCTCCACCGGATCCGACACCTCATCCAATGTCCTGTTTGGCAGCCTGCAAACCATGACCGCCCGCCAGATCCATGTAGCTCCCGTCCTCATGGCCTCAGCCAATGCCTCCGGCGGCGTCATGGGCAAGATGATCGCCGCGCCCAGTGTCGTCGTCGCCAGCACCGCCACCCAGACTTATGGCCAGGAAGGTTCCATCCTCCGCTTCGTCTTCCTGCACTCGCTCGCCCTCGCCGCCCTTGCCGGAATCTGCGTTACCCTCCTCGCCTACGTACCTCTATTCGCCGGCCTCGTCGCGCATTAGCGCCCGGCACAAAGGCCCCGTGCCCCATCCATTCGCCCGATATTTGGGCGAATGGGTGGGATAGCACCAACCCCTCCAAGCCGTTCTTTTATCCACACTTTTCGCCATCTCTTACTCCAGCGTCCAGTTCCAAATTCCCTCCTTGAATTTTTTTCTTGCCCCCGCGCTCCTCCCTGGTGCTAGGATGATGGGTTGATAGAATTGAAATTGTTTCTTATGTGAAAAGGTAGATGATGCGCGCTTGTTTCCTGCTCAAAGTCCGCCCTGAAAAAATGGACGAGTACAAATCCCGCCACGCCAAGGTGTGGCCTGAGATGCTGGAAGCACTTCGCCAAACCGGTTGGCGTAATTACTCCATCTTTTTGCAGCCCGACGGCCTGCTTGTAGGCTACGTCGAGGCCGACAACTTCGAGCAATGCCGCACCGCCATGAAAAACCACCCCGTTAATGCGCGTTGGCAGGCAGAAATGGCGTCTTGTTTCGAGTCCGCCAACGGCCACTCCGCCGACGATCTCATGTTCCCCCTCGAAGAGGTCTTTCACCTCGATTAATCGCCCTTGCCGCCTTCACGCCCCAAGCCGCATAATGCCCTGTCTTCGCAATTCCGCGATTTCTCATCCGTAAAACGCTCGGATCGCAACCAACCAGCCAAGAGCCAAGAACTGACGGAAGAATGTAATTTACGCAAGGGCTACCGAAAAATGAAAAGGGTCAGCACGATAACGACTATGACGAGCGTCGAGAATATGGCCCAGCCACTGCCGCGCTTAGCTCCTTCACCCTTCAGAATCGAGTGCAATCTAGCGGCCCAAATCCATATGAGGATCGCCGCGGTGGCACACAATATGGCTCCCGTCATGCCAACATGTTACTGCTAAGAGCCAATAGCTAGGAGCTGAATCATGAACCCGATCAATTCCGCACGTCGCGACCTTCTCCGCATCGGCAGTCTCGGCATGGCCGGAGCCGCTTTACCAGTTCTCGCCTCTGCCGCCGGCAAGGAAAAACCCGTCGCGCTTTCCGGCCCTACCTTCAACGTCCGCCAGTTCGGCGCAACCGGCGACGGCAAAACCCTCGACACGTCCGCCGTCAATCGCGCCATCGAGGCAGCCGCGGCCGCTGGCGGCGGCACCGTCCTCTTCCCCGCCGGAATCTACCTCTGCTTCTCCATTCACCTCAAGAGCTACGTCCATCTCTATCTCGACTCCGGCGCCACCATCCTCGCCGCCGAATCGCCCAGGCCCGGCGAAACCACCGGCTACAACGGCGGGACCTACGACGCGGCAGAACCCATGACCGCCTGGGACGCCTACCAGGATTACGGGCACAATCACTGGCACAACTCGCTCATCTGGGCCGAAGACATGCACGACTTCTCCATCACCGGCCGCGGCCTCATCTACGGCAAAGGCCTCAGCTTCGGTGCAGGCCCCGGCCGCGGACAGCAATCCGGCCTTCGCGGCTTCGGCTCCGAACCTGCCCCTGGCGCACCGGCGCACACCGCACCGCCCGATCCCGCGCGCATGGCCCGCGGCGACTACCCCATGTACCAGGCCGAGCAGCCCGGCGTCGGCAACAAGGCCATTGCTCTCAAGAACTGCCGCAACGTTCTCCTCCGCGACTTTTCCATGCTCAAAGGCGGTCACTTCGCCCTGCTCCTCACCGCAGTCGACAACCTCACCATCGACAACCTCACCATCGACACCGATCGCGATGGCATCGACATCGACTGCTGCCAGAATGTCCGCGTCTCCAACTGCACGGTCAACTCGCCCTGGGACGACGGCATCTGTCCCAAGTCCAGCTACTCGCTCGGCTACAACCGCCCCACGCGCAACGTGACGATTGCGAATTGCTTTGTCACCGGCTGCTACCAGCTCGGGACAGTTCTCGACGGCACCTGGAAGAAGTTCCCCGCCGGACCGCGCGCCTACGGCACTGGGCGCATCAAGTGCGGCACCGAATCCAACGGCGGCTTCCTCAACATCTCCATCACCGGCTGCGTCTTCGAAGGCTGCCAGGGCTACGCGCTCGAGACCGTCGACGGCGCTCTGCTTGAAGACATCGCCATCGTCAACACCACCATGCGCGATCTCATCTCTCCGCCGCTCTTCCTGCGTCTCGGCGCGCGCCTCCGCGGTCCCAAGGAAACCACCAAAGTCGGCACGCTTAAGCGCGTCTTGATCAGCAATCTCGAATGCCACAACGCGCCCATGCGTGTTACGTCCATCCTCAGCGGAATGCCCGGCTATAACATTGAGGACGTCAAACTCTCCAACATCTATATCGAGAATCTCGGCGGAGCCACGCCGGACGCCGCAGCCGTCAAGCCGCCCGAGCAAGAAGACTCCTATCCCGAACCCTCAATGTTCGGCCCGATGCCGTCCCTCGGCTTCTTTCTACGCCACGTCCGAAACGTAGAAATGAGCCACGTCGAGCTGGCAACGCTCACGCCCGACGCGCGCCCCGCCTTCTATTTACAAGATGTTGCCCGCGCCGACTTCTTCGCCATCACGGCGCCGCGCAACGCCGCCGGCAACTTCGCCCTCAACGATGTGAAGGATCTGCGCATCGGCTGGAGCCGTGCCGCCGCCGACACGGTGCTCGACTCCGCCGACGGCAAAACGCTGTAGCGCCGGTTTTAGCCCCAGCATCGCGCGCCGACCCAGCTCTCCTATTGTCTTGGAGTCTTGTATCAGGGCGCGGCTTTCAGCCGCGCCGAAAAGTACCTTAAAAAATGAACCGAGCTTCAGCCCCTGAGGGACGTCTTCCAACGGGCTGCGATGATTTGTGCAATAAGCCCTAGCCCTCTTGCTCGTAGAGGCCAAGCATGTACCGGGTATGATCGCACTGCCGGATGGCTTCCTCTTTAAGGAGGCTCATTGCGGCCCATTCCTCCGGACGCAAATCGGGCGTGGACGATTTCCTGGCCAGCTCCGTGCATTCGTGCTGGCATGCCGCAATCTTCGACCGAAGGTTCCCCATTCTAATCTCGCGCAATAGAGCATCCATATCGACCTTCACCCTCCCCGCGGTCGCGCAAACTCTCATAGGCTGCGCCGAGAGGAAGAGAATACGTGCACCTTCTGGGGAGGCTTTGTGATCTGCGTCACTCCGCTATGTTCAGTAGATTCTGCGGCTTAGCGGAATAAGTTCGCGTGTTGCTTTTGCGCGGATTCGCTGGGTTCAGCGGTCAGCGGCGGCCCTGCGGCTCTCGGTTAGCC
The DNA here is from genome assembly GCA_963732305.1 of uncultured Acidobacteriaceae bacterium. Lineage (GTDB taxonomy): Bacteria > Acidobacteriota > Terriglobia > Terriglobales > Acidobacteriaceae > Telmatobacter. The sequence continues at coordinate 153,424 of CAVSYW010000006.1, read as the reverse complement.
CTTCCGGCGTTCATCGACCAGAACCTGTACATCCCATTCACGTGTCCTTGCGCGGGAAGGTCAATATCAGGCTGTGGCCCGGAAAAGGCATGACGCGCGGCTCGTGGTTATTTCATTGCCGGAAATCTGCCTCTCCCGTTGCCGATGTGGTAGCTAAATCCGGCGCTGTAGGACATCGAATCGAATCCTGGATTGCTGGGCACAATAAAGGCGTTGGAAAAGTGGAAGTAGAGCGCGCCAGCGCGAAAATCCCACCTGTCATTGAGCCTGCATTGAAGGCCGACGCTGAATTGGAGCGTGAAATCCTCATAGGCAGCGGTTGGCGATAATGTCTTTTTCGAAAACCCTATCATTCCGCCTTTTGAGAAAGCGTACGGCATGACACGCTTGCCGTCTCTCCACATCATGCGCAGGCCGATGGGCGCGATCGCCAAACCCCCAACCTGCTCCATCGTCTTGGAGAGCGGGTTGCCCCAATAGTCGGCGTTGGTGGGCTCGGTCAAGACCGTAACCGGCAGAACCTCGGCAACATAATCCATGCGTGCGCCAAGGAACTGGCCCCAGGAATTGCGGTCATACTCCAGGCCGCCTGCTTGGAGGCCCGCCTTCACCCCGGAACTCGTAAAGAGATGAAAATGGCCGATGGTCCCAATTTCCTCGAACACCAATTCGCTTTTGACCGGCTGACGTTCGACGCGGTTGCCTCCATTCTCCCCGGTGGAGTGTGTCTCCGGATGCGGCGTCCAGACCAGACCCGCGGAGATGCGAGCGAAGTTCTTCGGGTAACCCGATGAGTCGATCGGCACATGATTGGTCACGCTTTGGTACAAGGTGAAATTCGTGTACTGATAGGCGCCTTCGAATCGCATCGCCAGGTGCTTGGACAGCGGAGTATCGACGCCTCCGCCGAGCAATGTGGCAAAAGAAGCCGAACTTCCCGGCGATTTGTTGGGACCCCAGTTTCCGTTGAGACCGCAATCGCCGAAGAGTGCTTCGGCAAACAGCTTTTCCTTGCCGAGATGATGTTCGTACTGCCCCCCGGCGACGATGAAGTATGGGTGCTGTGGCGCGCCCAGATTATTACCAAGAAAAGCCGAGTAATCGATCTTGAAACGCAGATTCCGCCAGGCGGGTGTAGCCAGAGAAGCATCCCAGCCAAGCAGCGGCTGTCGCGCCCCAGCAACGCCGTTGATCGAATTGGAGAGCCAGGAGAAGCCGCCGGAGATCTGAAAGGAAGAGGAGTCGCTCGATTGCGCGGATGAAATGAGCGAAGTGAACAAGAGAATGAGCAGCGCGGTCCACTGGCCTCAGCACCAGTCCGGCATAACCCAAGCGGCCTGATATTGAATTCAACAGGCACCTTCGATCTTCGGTCTCGATGAATCGGAATTTGTGGTGCTTCAGAGGAAACTGCCGAGGATATGAAAGAATGACGGAAACTTCATTATCCATACTAGAACCTGCTATTCACCTTGCTGGAACGTTCGGGTCAGGCTTGCGAGCATGAGGCAGGCCGATCGAGAGGTCATGCAGGGAGAGCCTCGCATGAGGACCATATACCACGGAGCGGCTTACGGCACATTGGCCCCAGCTCGAATGTCATCTCTATTTGGCTCCTTTCAGCTTCTCTGTAACCCGCATCGAAACATCGGATAGATGCCTCCGCACGGGTGAAATAGCTCGGAATTGGCATAGATCCAATTGGACTTACAATTGCTTTACGAAAGTCATACTTTTCCCCTTGTTGTCCCTTTCCCCCTCGTGCTATGGTTCTTGCGTACTCGCCGTTGTACATCGAAGTCAGGTGAAAAACTCCTCACCGGAACGCAAGACATCGAAGTGCGCCTTCGCCCCATGCGAAGGTGGTAGGGTCCGTGTTTTATAAGCTCGATCCCAGGGTTTGGGACCGACGGGCGCGAAGCGTATCTCAAATACACGTCCAGTAAATCACTTTCCCAGTCACTACTGAGATCCACATCCAACAGCCGGTACTGCCCCAAAAACTCCCTACGAGAACTCAATCTCCTATGGCCGTTCTGATGCCTCGAATCCGCATGATTAATGTCCGGCTCTCGGAAGAGGAGTACGTGGAGCTGGAGCGTTTTTGTGTTGCCAGCGGCGCGCGCAGCATCTCGGATCTTGTGCGCAGCACCATGCAAAGCGTAGTCAGGGGCGGGAATCAATACAACGGGATGGCATCAAGCGTCAATGAGTATTCCACGCAAGTGAGGGATGTGGAGCGGAGGGTCAAGGAACTGGCCGCGGAGCTGGCATCGATCCGCGCCGGTGTGCGGCCGCAAATTGCAGAGGGAACCGATGCAAAAGTTGAGACAACGGTCACGCAGCCCTCGGTTGACGCGGAGGTTTCGTCAGGCTCCGGCCTGGTGAAGCAACTGCAGTGCGAGACGGATTCATGACAGCGGGGCAAAGAGCGAAGGCGTGAGCAACTGGCCAACTGCCGTCCCCATGCGTTTTTTTGCAGCGACCCTGGGGGGAATTCTGTTCCTAGCTGCCAGCCCGCTGCCTGCTGCGCCTCCAAGCGGACAACAGGGCGCCAATAAGGGAGCGAACAATTCCGGCGCATCGGCGCCGGGGTGCGATCAATCCGTATCCGGCTCTCCGTATATTCCGGTGGACAGTTGGATCTATCCCGCCATGCTGCGGTTGTATTCTCTGGGCTTTCTCGACCATGTTTATCTCGACATGCGCCCCTGGACGCGGGCCAGTTTGGGCCACATGCTGGAAGACGCGGAAGCGAACATGGAAGACGCCGGGGAAGGACCGATTACGGACGAGGCGCGAAAACTCTACGAGGCGCTGACACGCGAACTCAACCGCGATTCCGAAGCTTACTGTGTGGGACATGTGGGCGAGGTACGCGTCGAGTCAACTTATACCGTGATGCGCGCGATGAGCGGTACGCCTTTGCGCGACAGCTATCACCTCGGCTCGACGATCGTGAACGACTACGGCAGGCCTTACGAGAACGGCTTCAATAACTACTCCGGCGCCAGCGGCTACGCGACCGCCGGCCGGTTCACGCTCTATGTGCGAGGCGAGTTTCAAGGCGCGCCCTCGGCTGCTGGCTATTCAGTGGCCTTGGCCCAGGCGCTCTCCACGATCGACGGAACTATTTATACAGATCCCACAACGCTGGCGACGAACTATTTTCTACCCCAGCCAACGATTCCGGAAGGACCGGCAAGCACAACCACGCACGGACGTTTTCTTGAAGCGTACGTCTCCGCTCAGTTCCTGAACCACGTTTTTTCATTCGGCAAGCAAGACGAGTGGCTGGGTCCAGCGCAGGGCGCCAGCTTCGCCTACTCGAATAATGCCGAGAATATCTACGCCTTCCACATCAACCGCATTGAGCCGCTGTGGGTGCCCGGGCTTTCGCGGCTCACCGGACCCTTCCGCTACGAGTTCCTGATCGGCGCGTTGCGCGGCCACACGTTGGTACCGAATCCGCTCTGCGATGCCAACCCGTCTCCCTGCAATAACAATGCGTCCACCCAGCCCAATGTGCTCAACCCCGGCGATCCGTGGGTGCATGTTGAAAAAATCAGCTTCCGTCCCACGGAGAATCTCGAGTTCGGCTTCGAGCGTACCGTGCTGTGGGGTGGCGAAGGCCACTCGCCGGTTACGGTTGCAAATTTTCTGAGGAGTTTCTTCAGCGCTTACTCTCCCGCTGTCCCTGTAAAGTTCGGCCGCACCGATCCCGGTGCCCGCTTTAGCGCCTTCGACTTCTCTTACCGGCTGCCATTTGTGCGTAACTGGCTCACGGTTTATACCGATTCTGAAGTCCACGACGACGTATCCCCCACCGACGCCCCGCGGCGCGCCGCCATCCGGCCAGGGATCTACCTCTCGCATTTGCCCGGAATTTCCAGAGCCGACATTCGCGTCGAAGCCGCATCTACCGACCCAAGCAGCTCGACAGTAATTACCCGCGAGTACGGGCAATTCATGTACTGGGAAGAGATCGAAAAGCAAGGCTACACTAATCAGGGGCAGCTTTTCGGCGACTGGATTGGACGTGAAGACAAGGGCGGACAGGCCTGGATCACCTATCACCTGAGTGGCGACGAATGGATCCAGATCAACCTGCGCAACCAGAAAGCGACCAAGGACTTCATCCCCGGCTCGACCACTCAGACCTTCACCGGTAACGGTTGTCCCCTCAGCACAGGTTGCCTGGTTCCTGGCGGAACAACCCTGAACGATATCGGATTCCAGGCGGTAAAGCGCATCGGCAAGGATTTCGAGATCGACGGTAACTTCGCTCTGGAGCACTGGAAGGCGCCTGTCTATCTTCCCGGCCAGCAGACCGTGACCTCAACAACCATCCAGCTCACCTGGTTCCCGGGGCGGAAGGTTAGTTTTTGAAGCACTCAATCCCTCCCGGCAGTTGATCGAAGAGCCGCAGATTTTTATCGCAAGCAAGGATTCTGGAAATTGAAAAACCTCACACAGAATTGCATTCGTGGACCAAGAGAACTTCTCGCGCCCCATCAGCTCTGGGGTCTTCTGCTTCTGGCGCTGTCTTGCGCGCTCTATGGCAGCTTTGCGGCTGCGCAGGAGATGAATCCGCAGAGCGACGTTCAGCAGCCACAGCCGGCTTCGCAAAACACAGGGAATCAGGGCACCGGCCAACAGCCAGGATCTGCGAATCAGCCGGGTAATGCGCAGGCCTGCTATCTTGGCGGGACCGGCCCGGTACCGACTGCGGGCCGTAATGTTTCACAAATGCAGAGCTTGACGGGCTTATCTTCGCAGGATCAGGAACCCACCAGCGAGGACGCCGAGCAGCCAACCGAAAACTCGACCGGCCAGCAGGACGCGGGGAACGCATCTTCCCAACCCGTCATGCTCGCGAGTGAAATCATTACAATCCTTCAACAGGAGCCAGAACTGGTCAACAGTCTCCGCAACACCCTGGCGCAAGGATTCGGAATTGACCCGACGACGATCCCAGACGAAGGAGTCTACAACTGCATCCAGAGGGACCCAAGCTTCCGGAGCGAAGCGACCGCTCAACTTGAACTTCAGGGTTTTATTCCGAGTACAACGACCCGTCAAACAGCGCCGTCCCGCCAGACTCGCCAGACTCCTGGCACGCGACCGCAGCCGGCAGAACAACCGAGCGACATCCGGACGGAAGAACCGATTCCCTATCGCAATCTGCCGTCGTTGATCAATCTCTATGCTCAGGACGTTGCGGCAACGGGCAATTTGCGTCGATTCGGAAGTGACACATTCAAGTTCGGCACCGGGAATGCAAACGAATTGCCCATGGATCTTCCCGTAGGCCCCGACTATGTTCTTGGCCCCGGCGACAATCTGACCGTTAACATGTGGGGCGGCCAATCGAATCGACTCAACCGGATCGTCGATCGCCAGGGCCAGATTGAACTTCCCGACGCAGGCACGGTGACGGTTGCCGGACGCACAATTGGCGACGCCGAAAGCGTCATTCAGAAAGCGCTCAGCGGGCAATTCCAGAATGAACACGTGGAGATTTCGTTAGGCAGGGTTCGTACGGTGCGGGTCTACGTGGTGGGCGATGTGCAGCGGCCGGGGCCTATGACATTAGCTCTTTGTCGACGGCTCTCAGCGCGTTATACGCTGCCGGAGGACCGACAAGCCGCGGGTCTCTGCGGACGCTGCGGCAGTACCGCGGCAGCACGCTGGTGCGTGAAATCGATCTTTACGATTTTTTGCTCCACGGAGTTCGTTCCGACCTCGAGCGCTTGCAACCGGGCGATACCATCCTGGTTCCCCCGGTCGGGCTGCAAGTTACCGTGGCTGGGATGGTGCGCAGGCCGGCGATCTATGAGCTCAAAGGCCCGGAAGATCTTAAGGATGTGTTGAATCTTGCCGGCGGCGTCATGGTTTCCGCAAGCCTCAAACAGATCACAGTCGAGCGCGTGGTGGCTCATCAAAGTCGTACCATGCTAAGCGTGGCAGTTGCCGACGGTGCGGACCAGGAGGTCGCCAAACTCCCGGCGTTTCCCATGCAGGATGGGGACAAAGTAACAGTGTGGCCGATACTCCCCTATAACTTGAAGGTGGTTTATCTCGACGGACATGTTTATAAGCCGGGACCGTACGCCTGGCAGGATGGAATGACCGTCAACGACCTGCTGCGCTCCTATCAGGACATCATGCCGGAGCCGGCTGACCATGCTGAGATCGTGCGGTTGCAGCCACCCGACCTTCATCCGGAAACCATCGGTTTTGACCTTCGGGATGAATTGATCGGCAATAACCCCATTGCATTACAGCCCTTCGACACGGTGCGGGTGTTCGGCCGGTATGACGTCGATCCTCCAAGGGTTTCGATCCACGGAGAGGTGCTTCGGCCCGGCGACTATCCCATGTCGCAGGGAATGACGGTCGCCGATTTAGTGAACATGGCCGGCGGGTTCCGTCGCAGCGCTTATCGCGATGAAGCGGACCTTGCGAGCTATGTCATTCAGAACGGCCAGAAGGTGTTGATCGGATCCAGCGTGGTCGAATTACAGAAAGCTCTCGATGGGGACAAAGCCGCCGACGTGGTTCTCAAGCCCGGCGATGTGGTTGGAATTCGCCAACTCACAGGATGGAACGATATAGGCTCGTCCATCACGATCAGCGGCGAAGTTGCGTTCGCCGGGACATACGGCATCTCGGAGGGCGAACGGTTGAGTTCGGTCATGAAGCGGGCAGGCGGTTTTCGCGAAGATGCCTATCCCGAGGGCGCGGTCCTGGAAAGGGTGCAGGTACGCCAACTCGAAGAGAACAACCGTCAGGAAACCATTCGCCGCGTGGAGACCAGCGTCCCCAGCGTGGCTGCCGGGGTGTCAACTACACCGCAGGATCAGCAAGCCTTGCTGCAGACAATGCGGCAACAGCAGCAGGACGTTCTGGTGGCGCTGCGCAACCATCCATCCGCAGGGCGCATGGTGATCAAGATCTCCCCGGACATCGGTAAGTGGGAGAACACGCCCGCGGATATCTTTGTGCGCGCAGGCGATACGCTCATTCTTCCTAAACGTCCCGATTTCGTTCTCGTCAGCGGGCAGGTATATAACGCAACCGGTGTCTCGTACCGTCCCGGCAGAACCGCGGACTGGTACCTGCGTCAGGCCGGCGGCGTGACACGCACCGGCGACAAAGGGCGGATTTTCATCCTCCGCGCCGATGGCTCGGTGGTCGGCGATCAAAGGGCCACGGTGTTTGGCCGGAGCATCCTGGATGAGCGCATGCGCCCTGGCGATTCCGTTATCGTTCCTGAAAAGGTGATTGGCGGATCGCAAACCTGGCGCAATATCATTGGCGCAGCGCAGATCGCGTCGTCCGTGGCAATTACGGGCGCCGTGGCCGGGGCGTTTTAACCTCCACTGGCCGAGCCGGAATCCGCTGGCCCGAGATTCGTTGCTGTTCGGCGAAGCAAACGAAAAACTACTCGCGAAATGCTCCGTCGAGCCTGAAAATCGGAATTCATCATCTTTTGCAATTATCCTGGCACAGACTGCCGGGCAGAACTTAGAGAGTCTCATGGGCAACATCTTGGACCAACCTGAAGTTACGGCGACGGCTTTGCCGTCGCAGCCGTACCAGCGCTATTTGTTGTGGATATCCCTTCTGTGGCAGAAACGCCTTCGGCTGTGCCTGTGCGGATTCGCCGGAGCGGTGCTCAGTGTTGCCTTCGCGCTATCGCTGCACAAGGAATTCCAATCCACTGCAAAATTGATGCCCCCCGAAACCCCAGCCGGTTCCGGCGCTTCGATCCTGGCTTCTCTGTCCGGCGGTTCAATGTCACCGGGCGCTGCCGCAATCGGCAACAGTCTGTTGGGAACGCGCTTTGTGGGCGCCACCTTTGTCGGAGTCCTCGAAAGCCGCACTATCAGGGATAGGTTGATCGATCGCTTCGATCTGCGGAAGGTTTACCATTGCCAGAACTATACCGATGCGCGCGGAAGGCTGGCCAAGCGGACGGTTGTGGAGGAAGACCGAAAGACGGGCATCATCACCATCGCCGTAACCGACAACGACCCCAACCGCGCTCGCGACCTCGCCGCGGCATACGTCGAGGAGTTAAACAATCTTGTCAATCAGCTCAGTACGTCTTCGGCACGACGCGAGCGCGAATTCCTCGAAGGTCGATTGAAGGAAGTCAAGAAGGACCTGGAGGACGCTGAAAGCCAACTGAGCCAGTTTTCCAGCAGCAACTCCACTCTCGATGTGCAGGACCAGGGCAAAGTCATGCTGACAGCTGCCGCGAATGTTCAGGGCGAACTGATCGCGGCGGAAAGCGAACTGCGCGGTCTACAGTCGATTTATGGGGAAGACAATGTGCGCGTTCGCTCTGTGCAGGGACGCATCGCGGAGTTGCGCGGCCAGTTGGAGAAGATGAGCGGAAGCAAAGCGACCGCAGGCTCGGATCTAGGTTCTGACCAGTTGTACCCTTCTTTGCGTCAGCTTCCGCGTCTGGGCGCGACCTACTACGACCTCTACAGGCAGACCAAGATTCAGGAAACGGTCTATGAGGTTCTCACCAACCAATACGAGCTGGCAAAGGTGCAGGAAGCCAAGGAAATCCCCGCCGTCAAAGTGCTCGATCGTCCCGATGTGCCGGAGAGAAAGTCCTATCCGCCGCGAACCTTGATCGTGGCATTCGGGACGTTGCTGGCATTCATTGTCGGCATTGGATGGACGATCGGTGAACAACAGTGGCGCGATCCAGAGAACGAGCATCCCGCAAAGGCGTTTGTCCGTGAACTGCGTCAATCGCTTCTGCGCAAACCGGGCGAACCGGTGAACAAGGCCTGAAGATCTTTTCTCAATGTGTATGCGCTTCGTCTGTGTGGCAGCTATAAGATTCGCCCGCCCAATTCTTAGAGCTTGAGCAGGAAAAGATAAAATCTCATGACGTTGACCGATTCTAGTTCAGCATCTGCGCGCGCCTCGAAGGAACCAGTTGGCGTGGAGCCGGCGAAGCGCAATGAGCTGCTCGGAATCACAGTCCTGCTGTTGCTTTTCATCGCATGCCTGAACGTCTCTTCCATTGGATCGCTGCACGCGTTGCTGGCTGCATTTGCCGGATTACTCCTGCTGACAGGCCTCCGCGATCTGCGCTTTCTCATGCTGGTTTTGATCGCTCTAGTGCCCGTGCAATCGAACCTTCTTGGCTTCGGCAGTGTGTTCGGATTTCAGTTGACCTTCAACCGAGTGGCTTTGTTGATTGCGTTGGGATGTTTCCTTTTGCATCGTTCGAACTATCCCCAAATTCCCGGCCGGCGAGAACCGCTGCTTTATGTGCTTTTGGGCCTCTTCGCGCTGAGCGTCTTGACGGACCTGCTTGGCGACGGATCCTACATGTCCGGGGCCCAGCGAACTGTCTCGGAGAGTGTAGAAGTACTGCTCTTCGCATACGTGTGCTACCGTGTCTTCCGTCCGTTCGAGCTCGGCTCTCTGCTCGCAGCATTCGCCGCAGGGGGGATTTTGCTGGGCATCTGCGTCATTTGGGAACGAATGACAAATATAAACCTCCTGCTTCGCTTCCCTGTTCCCGACGATATCTTTGCCGGCTTGCAGATTGGGACCGCAACCCTCAGCCGAGATGACGTCCTGCGCGTGCGGGGTTCTTTTCAAAATCCCGTTTATCTCTCGGGCTTCCTGCCACTCTTGCTGTTCTGCGCCATTTACCTCCTGCTCGTTCAAAGGCGTCGCTTCCTGGGCGGAGCGCTGTTCGTTCTTGTGGTCCTGACTGCCTGTTTTTCGATATCGCGCACGGCGATCTTCGGACTTGCAATTGCCGGCGTCCCGGTTCTCCTTCGCCAGTTATGCCGCATGGAAATTGGACAAGTGGTCAAGTACGCAGTGATCGGGATGCTACCGTTTTTGTTTCTCCTCGCAATTTTCCCGAGCGATTTCCAGCGCGCCTACGATCTCGCTACGAAGCCAAATGAATCGAGCCTCGGCGGATCAAGCACACAGGGCCGCATGGACCTTATCACCCTCGGTGTGCCCTTTGTTCTCAGCCTCAACCCATTCGGCGCTGGAATGGACAACGGCGCCGTGATCAGCCTGTTCCTGGGTCCTGACATCGCTGACTTTTATATAAGCTATTCCATCACGCGCGGAGTCATCTGGGTCGGGGCGTTCTGCTCCTTACTCATCTATCTCATGTGGCGATTGTGGCGCGCAAACGACTTCGTGTCCCGCATGCTTTTCTGGCTTGTGGTGAGCCTTACCGCGACCTATTTCAGTTATGCGGAGTACTGGATCTCATTCCCGATGCTTCTGGTATTTGTCCTGGTACATGGCGACCGCCGGCTCCAGCCTCTTGGAGAGTCAATTGGTTTTGAAGAAGCTCGAGCTTGCGCCGCGGCCTGATAGCACGGGTGCCTCCTTGTTGGGCGGGAAGATTAGCCAACGACGGCCCCACAATTGTGCGTATGTCGCTTGAACATTGCGAAGCAAGAATGGAAATCTCAACCAAGGCCAAAACATTCCGCAACATCCTCTACACCAGCCTTGGTAAAGGGTTGACCTTGCTTTGCGTCTTCGTGTCGAGTTTGGTAGTGGCCCGAAACCTTACTCCCTCCGACTACGGAGTAGTTGGGTTTGCCGGCATCATTATCGGTTTTCTGGCCCAATTCGGCGGAATGGGTGTAGGGGAGGCGGTTATACGGCGCCCGGAGCTCCGTGACCACGATCTAGATACTGCCTTCACCTTAAAGATAGTTCTCAGTTGTGTCGCCTTCGTTCTCGCTCTGTGTATCGCTCCGTTTGCGCATAGGCTCTTTGAGCATCCGGCAACCGGCAATGTGATCCGAATATTGGCCTTGAGTTTCCTGATAAATACGATCGGCTTCATTCCGCAGATCGTGTTGACGCGTGAAATGAATTACAGGGCGCTGATGGTTCCAGCAGTTGCAGGTACGGTTGCGCAAAGCGTCCTGGTAGTTGCCTTGGTCCTGCGCGGCTGGAGCTTCTGGTCGGTGATCGTCGCCAATGTTGCCGCAACGCTTGTCAGCGGCGTTGTTCTTCAATTCGCAAAGGCATCTCCCATCCGCATGCGTTTCGATCCGAAGGTCGCGCGAGAGTATTTGAAGTTTGGCATACCGTTGTTTGGAACCGGCGTTCTGGTTTTTTTGATATTCAACCTGGACAACCTTCTTGTCGGGGCGTCGATGGGAAGTGCCAAGTTAGGCTATTATGCGCTGGCGTTTACCTGGGGCAGCTTCATTTGCGGACTCCTCGCCGGCACGGTAAACAACGTTCTATTCCCGGCGTTTTCCGCCATTCAAAACGACAGTGCCTCAGTTCGGCGCTGGTATCTCAAATCGGTTGAACTCGTGGCCTTTATCGCCGTTGTCACCAATGCCGCGCTCTTCGCAAACGCGCATTTCTTTCTGGTGACCTTTCTCGGCAAGAACACCGACAAGTGGCTGCCAGCGATAGTTGCACTCAGAATTCTATGCGTGTACGGGATAATGCGAGCGGTGACTGAGCCTCTGGGCCCATGCCTCATGGCGCGGGGGCGAACGAGGACAATGCTGTTCGCCGCCCTGTTGGCTGGAGGTGTTGAGCTGGCGCTTCTGCTGCTGGCATTAAGATCGGGTAGGGTCGAGATCGTTGCCGGGGCGGTGCTGATCGCTTACGCTTCACAAGCCTTGGTTTACTTGCCATTCTTGCGGCGCGAGTTTTCTGTCAGTTTTGCCGACATCGCCGCGAAGGTTTGGCCAATCGTTCCCGCATTTGGCATGGGCTGCCTGGTTACGGCCATGTTGCCATCTTCGTTTGGCGCAACATTTATCACTCTTGTCATCAGGGGTCTATTTACTGTTTCCGTCGTCGGGTTGACACACGGGCTCCTGAGCCGTTTCCGGTTCTTCCATGAGATGGGCGGAATGATCTCACAAAACTTCGCTCGTGGGGTTACCCGATAATGAGCGTGGAAAGCGTACAAATAGACCAGCTCAGCTACGATGCGAAGCCAACGGAATACTTTCAGTGCGTGCGCCCCGAGATGCTGGAATTTATCCCACAGCACTGCCGCCGCGTGCTCGATGTTGGGTGCGCCGAAGGAGATTTTGGCGCATCGTTAAAAAGGACCCGAGAAATTGAGGTCTGGGGCGTCGAACCTACCAAGTCGGCAGCTTCAGCAGCAAGGGCAAGACTCGACAGAGTCATCGAGGGCGTCTTCGCGCCAGAGGCCGCTTTGCCTGCGCGAAACTTCGACTGCATTATCTTCAACGATGTACTCGAACATATGCTTGCTCCTGAAATGGCGCTGCGTTACGCCAGTAGCCTGTTAGCGCCCGGTGGGGTTGTTGTAGCATCGATCCCCAACATCAGATACCTTCCCACGGTTTATGACCTGCTTGTTCGTGCCCGCTGGGATTACGTGGATGCCGGTACCTTAGATAAAACGCATCTTCGTTTCTTTACACGTTCCAACATTGTGGACCTGTTTGAACGCGAGGGGTTTGCAATTGATCGCATTTGTGGCATTAATGCCTGTGCGCGCAAAGGATCTTCTACTCTCCGCAGACTTATGTGGCGAGCGTATAGCCTGGCAACTTTTCTTTTTCCTGGCAAGTTTGACGACATGACGTTTCTGCAGTTTGCCGTTGTCGCCAAACCCGGAGACCAGCCTGCTGAGTGAGACAATGGAAAGAACTGATCGTTCCAGTATTCAGACTTCAAGCTCCAGTCCCTCTTTGAAGCGATTGGAGCGTGCAGGGGCCTGGTCCTCACCGTTCTTAAAATCGGTGTTGCCAACCGCAGTTAGAGATGCACTACGCGCACTACAAGGACGGATCTTAGCCCGTCTTGCAACGCGCGATTTACCGCTCCACAAAGAGTTTGACCAATCCCCGGAAGATGCCCTGGCAAGCGCGCCTTTGTCGATCATCGTGCCGGTCCATGACGCGCCGGAGGTGACCAGGCGCTGCCTGGTGAGCTTACAAAAGTATGCTCCAAAGGCAGAGATCATTCTGGTCAATGATGCCTCAACCCTCGAAGAGACCAACAAGCTCCTTGAGGAATTTTCAAGCCGCAACGGTTGGAAGCTTATTCGACACGCGAAACCTCTGGGCCATAGTGCCGCGTGCGCAGCAGGGGCTGGTCTGGCAACCCGGCCCTATCTCTGTCTTTTAAACTCAGACACTGTGGTCACGCCCTGGTGCTGGCGGCCAATCGTGCAAGTATTCGAGAATAATCCGAAAGTTGGAGTAGCCGGTCCCTCGACGAGCCTTGGAGGAGAAATGCAGATGCTGCCGCTGGCATTTGCTGCGCGTCACTACATGAATGACAGTCAGATTTGTGAGTATGCAAGGCGCTTGTCAGCTGAATGCCCGGATATCGTTTTCACCGAGTTGCCTTGCGTCCATGGATTCGCTTTTTTCATAAGACGCAGTCTCTGGGAACAGCTAGGCGGTTTCGACAGAAATCTCCCAGATTACGGCAATGAAGTTGAGCTTTGCAGGCGCGTCCTGGCGATAGGGTATCACGTGGTTTGGATCCGCAAATCCTATATTCACCACTTCGGGCAAGCGAGCTACAGGAAGACGATCGGCGCTAGAGCGATTTTGCAGCGCTCGTGGACTGCTCATAGTTATATTCAGCAAAAAACACCGCAATTGTGATCTCCAGTGGTTGCGCCATCTCACCTGTGACGATTTTTGGCGTGGCTGCCATGATCTACTTTAGGCAGTCTCTATGATGTATCCTACTTTGCCTGGCGCCGCCCCGAAGAGGCGCTATGCGCACGAAACTGCTCATATGCGGGCCGAGCGCACTGTTGTTTCTGTCTTAGCAGCAAACGCAGTTACATAAGGAAGACACGAGTATCCAGTGGTCAAATCGTACGTTGACAAAATCAATCTCCTGATCGCCTGGATGCAGCGGCATCGCAGGATAGCGTCTTCGAGCGATGTTGTGAAGGTAAACTTCGGGTCAGGGCCGGCCGTTGCAGACGGGTGGATCAACATCGACGGAGGCACGTTCGCCCTATTTGCCGGATGGCCCACGGTGGCGCTCAAGACGATCTACCGTTTCTCCGAATGCAGGAATTGGCAAGACCAGGAATCGTACATTCGCATGCTGAGATTGAACTCCTTCGTCCATCACAACCTCGAGTATGGATTTCCCTTCGCCGATCAGTCTGTAGACGTTTTGTATTGTTCTCATATTTTGGAGCATTTCTATCCCCACACAGCGGCATTTCTCCTTCGAGACGCTCACCGTGTCCTAAAGAGAGGAGGAAGATTCCGCGTATGCGTGCCTGATCTGAAGCACGCATTTGACCTGTATTCGACGGGGCAAAAGGAGGCGGCGCTTAACTACTTCTTTACCAGACATCGCAGTTCGTTTGCACAGCACCGATACATGTACGACTTCGAGTTGATTTCGAAGTCTCTGGCCGAAGCCGGCTTCTAGGCGTTGAGCGTTGCTCTTATAAACAGGGCAACGTCCCGGACATTGAAATCCTGGATTGCCGTGAGGATGAGACGTTGTACGTGGAAGCAGTTAAATAGTCGGGCAGGCTCGCTTGTTGAGACGAGCGTGAAGTGCGGTTCCTTACCGCCATAGACACTGGGAGAACCGATGCAACGGGAAACGCGGCTACAGAATAATCGGCTCGCGAGATTTCTGAATTTCTTTTCGCGCAAGTTTCATAGCAAGCGCATGGAGTTTTTCCGTCGCGTATTTCGTCCCGCCCCCGAGACCACGATCCTGGATGTGGGGGGCACCGATTTATTGCTGGCGATTAAGTGGCATCCGTTGCAAGCTGACTTTGTGCAACCTTGATCCCGAAATGAGCGTTGACGGGTACTGTGAGCATATTGTTGGGGACGGCCTTGCTTTGCCGTTCCCCGATAAGAGTTTCGATATAGTATTCAGCAATTCGACAATTGAACATGTTGGGGACTTTGAACAGCAGACCCAATTCGCAAGAGAGATTCGCAGGGTTGGGAGGTCGTATTGGGTCCAGACGCCAAACAGGCGGTTCCCCATCGAGCCGCATTATCTTCTCCCCTTCGTGCAGTATCTCCCGTTTTGGCTACGCTGGAGGGCCAAGTACTTGTCGCCCGATCACCTTGTGATGATGCGTTTACCGACGCGGGAGGAGGCGCTGCAGGTGGCAACGGAGGTCAGGCTTATTACTGCGCCGGAAATGCGGACATTCTTTCCGGATGGCGAGCTTCACCGGGAGAAGCTTTGCGGTCTCACGAAATCCCTCGTTTCCTACAAAGTCTCGCTCCCTGCTGTGACAGTCGGAGATCCATCGATTCGAGAAGTGTTCTCGATTGAGAGAAACTAGTCGTTCTGCGATCACCAGAGAAGGCAACGGGATGCGCGATATGTGGAGCTACGATCGGCACAAGAATCACGAAGTGCGGCTCGTACAGGATGAATGGCTCCCACCCTGCTACTCGGGTCCGGATACAGTCGACGCATGGCGGCATAATCGGATGCTCGAGTGCACAGTCCCGCTGCTCACGGAATGGCCCACGTCGAAGTGGATTACTGTCGGCGATGGAAGCTTTGGCTCGGATGCCTTCTTCCTGCGAAACCACGGCGCCGCCGTAACGGCAACCAGCATTTCGTCAGATACCTTGGCCGTCGCGCATGCCAATGGGTGGATTGACGCCTACGCGGCGGAAAACGCAGAGTCTCTCAGCTATGAAGACAATGCGGTCGACTTTGTTCTTTGCAAGGAAGCGCTTCACCATTTTCCCCGGCCGCCGATTGGGTTTTACGAGATGCTTCGAGTCGCCCGTAATGCTGTTGTGCTGATAGAGCCCGTCGAGGCAGCGTGGCGTGTTCTGTCGAGCCTCAAGACTTTCGCCAAGTCGGTGTTGCGTGGCGATTCCGACGCCCAATTCGAGCCCACCGGAAATTTCGTTTATCGGCTAAGCATTCGCGAGGTGTTCAAGATGCTTACGGCGCTGGGCTATCCTTGTTTCGCCTGGAAGGGCATCAACGACTGCTACATCCCCAGACTGAAAGATGCTTGCGCTAATCAACGATCCGCCGGTTGGCTCTTAACTCGAATCGGGATCGCAGTTCAAGATGCGCTGTGCAGTGCCCGGCTTCTGAGCTTTGGCCTGGCCGGCATCATCTGCTTCAAACAGGAACCCACCAAGGATATGCTGATTTCTCTAAAGAGAAGCGGCTTTAAGGTCGTCTATCTGCCCCGTAACCCATATCGCAACGAAACGGTTCCGGCCGCGTGCTCCCTTGGAAGCACAGGAACTGTCTAGGTGCCGAAGCGCAAGTTGGGACCTCGCAATGGGATCTGTCCACCTGATCAGGAGTGCTATGAATTGCCCTATTTGCTCTGCTGCACCTGCTGAGACATTCCCTGCGAGATACGTCACCGCCCTGAAGTGTTCGGGCTGTGGGCATATTTATGCCCAGGACCCCGCGACCACGCAGGGCGTCATGCTGCTGCCTGATCCCGATGAAATGTTGAAGGAGTTCGCAGCACGGAACGCGAGGCTGATTAAGTTTTGGCTTCGGTCCGGCTTCATCAAAGCCAACTCCGCTGTACTGAGATTTTGGCTCCGGATCGGGCCACATACTTCGCTCCTTAAAGCAACTTGTCCCGTCGGCCCAAATCAGTTGCATCGAGGCAGACGAAGCCTCGTCGCGATTCCTTCGCTCGCAGGGATTCACCGTCTTTGATTCTCTTGAGCAGGCGCCCATGGACAGCTTCGATGCCATTATCCTTATAGAACTGCTCGAGCACTTGAACGATCCGGTGTCTCTACTTGCGCAAATCAAGTCGCGCCTGCGGTCAGGGGGTAGGATGTTCATCACTACTCCCTGCGGTGAAGCCAGGTTCGGCTATCGGCCAACCTTCTCATACAATGTGCCGGAGCACGTTCAGTTCTGGACTAAGAGGTCGTTTCAATTGCTCTGCGAAAAAGCAGGCTTCTCAACTTCCACCCTCAGCCGCAGCGCGTCATGTTGCCTCGAAAGTTTTTCAACCGATGCGCCGATGAAGTGTTGCGATCTGCGCGCGATTCTGTAATGGGGCTTCGCTACATGGACGGATCTCTCGAATGCGCGCCGATGAATTCGCGCCGCAACTTGAGCTGAAGAGGCATCGAGCGGCAGCACCTTACCGAGTGGAAGAACACCATTCAGCCTTCCGTCGAGAGATATGACGGCGGGGCCCAGTCCATCGTTGCATGTCGGGAAAGCCAACCTCACATAGGATGCCCAGCCAAGGGTTAGATCAAACGGGGACCCTTTCGATGGAAACCATTAACCCTCATTACGACGCAGCGTACTTCGAGTGGCAGCGGTCGACCGGAATCCTGGGCGCGGTCGCTGGACCGGTGGAAGTTTGCGCCCTTTATCGACAAAGACGATGCCGTCCTGGATTTTGGCTGCGGGGGCGGCTATCTTCTCGCCTCGCTCGATTGCAAGGCCCGGTATGGGGTCGAAGTGAATCCAGTGGCGCGTGCAGAGGCCGCCCGGCAACTAGCGGTTTTCGCTTCCCTGGATGAGGTTCCGGAGGGGTTTCTGGTCGACGCGGTGATCTCCCACCACGCGCTAGAGCACGTGGATGACCCGGTCGGCACCTTACGGGGATTCCGCCGCGTCCTTAAGTCAGGAGGCCGTTGTGTAATCGTTGTCCCTTCGGAAAGCTGGTGGAACGGACGCCGCTTCCGGCCAGGCGATGTGAACCAGCACCTTTACACTTGGAATCCATTACTGTTGGGCAATCTTTTCGAACGAGCAGGATTTCGTGTGCTCAAAGCTGAATTGCTCTGTCACAGCACGCTTCCGAAGGCCCGCATTAGCTCACGGCTAATGCCGGCATCCTGGTTCGACCTGGGGTCTCGCCTGAGGGGACTCCTTACGTTCCGCCGCCAGGTTCGGGTTGTTGCATGCAACCCAGTTGTCCCTGAGCCGCTGGATTAACGCCCGAATTACACATTTTAAGTGAAGGCTGTTCAACAGCTACCTGGGTTTTTTTCAGCTGGCAATGATTTTGGAGGAATAGGAATGTTCGGAAACGCAAGACAGTGGACGACGGCAGCCTACAAGGCAGCACTTTCCGGTATTATGGGGGGCAATCTCGCGTCCCTGGCTCTTTTGAAACATCCGCGGAACATGGTTATGTACTGGGGAAATTGCATGTTTACCTGGCAGCTAGCGTTGGGTAATGGGCTGCCGCAAGTTCATTTGCATGATCTGCTGCCGGTCGAGAAAATAGCTGATTTGACGATCCTGCCGACATCCGACCATTTTCTGCCGTGGGATCCAAGTTATGCGAAAGACGCGACGTATCTCGCCTTGATTTGCCGAACCATTCATCCGAATCAAGCCTTCGAAATCGGCACACTTCGCGGTTATACCGCACTCTTAATGGCAGTGAACACAAATGAGAACGCCAAGATTTTCACATTGGATATGCCCGCAAACGCCAACTTCGCGCTCAATACCACGATTTCGGATGTGGCTACACGAATTGCTCATCATGAGGCGAAGCAGCTTATCTTCCAGGGTACTCCCTTTGAAAGTAAAATCACGATCCTTGAAGGGGATAGCGCGCAATTCGACTATTCTCCCCTGGTATGGGCAGATTGATATGTTCTTTATTGACGGCTCTCATAGCTATGAATACGTTAAGTCGGACACGGAGCATGCGCTTAAGTGCTGCCATTCAGGCAGCGTGATTCTCTGGCACGACTACGGGAGATGGGGAGTAAATGGCGTTTCAAAATACCTACACGAACTGTCTCGGCAATTCCCTGGACTCTCCAGGCTAAGCGGCTCAAGCCTGGCGGTGTTAAGGATTCCGTAAGTGGATTTGGCTCCTGGCGTAGCGTGCAGGATGCAGCGAAGCGGAGACCGCGCCAAAACAGATGACCTTTCCGATGAGGATTCCAGTGCAGGAGATCAACGACGCTTCCGCAGCTATCGATTGTGCCGCGCCCCAGCGAGCCGTGACCAAAATTCGTTGCAGGGTCGCTTTTCTGACCAATACCGTTCCCCCTGCCGAGAAGTCCTTTTTCCTTGCGATGCAGGAGCGTTTCAGCGATTTTCACCTGTTTCTCTCTTCTCCGCAGGAGGCAAAGAACCTCTCCTCCGGCCACTGGGATGACTTGCACGCTACGGTGCAAAGATCGTTGACGCTGCGAAGGCAATCCAGGCACCCCGTCGGCTTCTCGACCGAACTTGCCTGGGATATTCCCTGGGACACGCTCATTCAACTTAGGCGTTGCCGGCCGGATCTGGTGATCTCGGCGCAGTTGGGATTCAGGACGCTGTTTGCCGCGCTGTACCGCGTATTTCATCCGGCTCGCGGCTTATCCTGTGGGCGCTGTGTTCCGAACATACCGAACGGGCGCGCGGACGACTTCGGCCCTGGTCGCGACGAATCCTTCTACGCTTTGCTGATGCCGTGTTGGTCAATGGGGCGAGCGGACGCCGTTATATGGAATTGATGGGCGTTGCGCCGGATGCCATTTTTTTTGTTCCGCACACGGTCGATCTTATCCCTTTGCCCGATCCCGCTAGAACGCGACAGCGCAGTGCGCCCGGCGACTTTCTATTCGTCGGACGACTGATGGAACGGAAGGGCCTACGTCCGTTTCTGCTGGCGCTGGACCGATGGGCGCGGCTCAATCCAGAGCGGTGAGATTGAGTTTCGGATCTTGGGCGAAGGGCCGTTGCGCGATGAGCTTGAAGCGGTTCCGTTGGCGAACAATGTCCGATTCAATTTCTGGGCAGCATACCTCACTCGGAGGTTCCACATGTGTTCGAACAGGGCGGAATTCTTGTGTTTCCGACACTCTCGGACGAGTGGGGACTCGTGGTCAATGAAGCCATGGCGGCGGGCTTGCCGGTTCTTGGCAGCCGATACAGCGAAGCCGTGGAGGAGATGGTTGAGACGGATGTGACGGGTGGAAATTCCGCACGGACCATGCAGAGGAGATGGACGAGGCGATCGATCAAGCCATGCGTGTTTCCGACGAGCAGCTCGAATTTGATGCGCAGCGCCGCGCGAGAACGAGCCGCAGCCTTCGCGCCCGAGAAGGTTGCCGATCAGGTTGTGTCGGCCGCACGCTTTGTAATGCGCACGGCTGCCGACGAGCGCGAGGATCGCGTCATCGTTGGGAGAAATTAGCACCAAGGGAGCGGAATCCTGATCGCGCCATGGAGAGTGGATTGCAACTGACGGCACTCAAAATGGAATCCGATTCAAGCGCGACGCGCCCGCCGCGCGCCAACATCCTCGGCGTGGGAATTCACGACATCGGCATGAACCAGGCGGTCGAAGCCATTGAAGAGGCAATTGCGAACAAACGCAAGGGTTATGTCTGCGTTGCTAACGTGCATGTGGTGATGGAGGCGAAGGACCATGCGGACTTCCGGCGCCTGTTGAACGAATCGTTCCTGACCGTACCCGATGGCCGGCCGCTGGTCTGGGTGGGGCGACTGCAGGGTTCGCGATCGATCGAGCAAGTGGGTGGTCCCGAGATCATGATCGAGCTTTGCGACCGCTCGCGCGACCGGGGTTACACGCATTTTTTCTACGGCGGCGCCCCCGGCGTTGCCGGGCAACTGAAAGAAGAGCTGACGAAGCGCTTATCCAGGACTTTGCGTGGCGGGGACGTACAGCCCGCCGTTTCGGCCGCTGCACGCCGATGAGGAACTCAAACTGAAAGAACTCTTCGTCCGAGTGAAGCCGGACATTACCTGGGTTGGGCTCGGGGCGCCCAAGCAGGAACGCTTTATGGCCAGTTCCCTGCCCCATCTGGACACAACCATCATGATCGGTGTAGGCGCAGCCTTCGACATGCACGCCGGGAGAATCAAGGACGCCCCGCACTGGGCGAAACGCTGCGGCGCAGCATGGCTTTTTCGCCTGGTCCAGGACCCAAAGCGTCTGGCATCTCGTTATATCCGCACCAACCCCCGCTTTCTTTGGGAGATACTTCTGCAGTTTTCCGGACGCAAACCAAATGCTGCGAACGATGGGGCCGAATGAACGCAAGAATTGTTGAATTCGAGCAGGTTGAGGAGACTGTCGTGCCTTCCCGGTACTGGAACAGCCCGGTTCAGCTCGCGCTCAAGCGGATCTGTGGAGTTCGCTCTTTCGTTGACGGCATTGGTCGTTCTGTCTCCACTCTGCATGTTGCTCGCCATTGCCATCAAGCTCACTTCGCGGGGTCCGATCTTCTTCAAGTGCAACTGGATGGGGCAACACGAAATCCCGTTCGCCGGTTACAAGTTCCGCTCCATGGTGATGAATGCCGACGAGATGAAGGCCGATCTCATGGCGCAGAACGAAATGACCGGCCCTGTGTTCAAGATTGCGCGCGATCCACGCATTACCGGGCTGGGAGCCTGGATGCGCCGCCACAGCCTCGACGAGATCCCGCAGCTTGTTCAGTGTGGTGAAAGGGGACTTGAGCCTGGTCGGTCCGCGTCCGCCGCTCCTTACCGAGTACGCGCAGTACAAGGAGCGGGAAAAGCAGAGGCTTCTGGTCAAGCCCGGCATCACCTGCCTCTGGCAGGTCAGCGGCCGTAACAGCATCCGCGATTTCAGCGAGTGGATCCGGCTGGATTTCGAATACATCTCGATTGGTGGATCGGCCTCGACGCAATCATCCTGGTGAAGACCGTCCGCGAAGTACTTGTTGGGTCGGGCAAATGAGTGCTTCGAAGTGCTCCTGTGCATCTGATGCCTGCGGTCCATGGCGTCCCCAGCGTGCTCATCAGTGGACGCGCCCTTTCTCATCGCTCACTGCCTGGTCGTAGATCTGTACCAGAGCGCGCAGGTTGGCCTCGGGACGATAATCGGCTTCGTAGGTTGCCCGGGCACCGTAACGAAGCAAGGTTTCGAAATGACGGTCGGCAGCGATGCGGCGCACCGCCGTTCTCAGGGCAGCTGGGCTTCCCGGTTCAACCAAAAGACCGTTGTGTTGGTCCTGATGAGAGTCTCTAGCGACCCGATTCGACTGGCAACAATCGGCAGGCCGGCCCCAAATGCTTCCGGCACGACCATGGGTAGACCCTCATACCACAGCGATGGCACCAGCAGCACACGCGCGTTCCTCATCAGCATCCGCACGCTGTCTTCGTCCTGCTGCCCGAGAAACTCCACCTGGTTGGGGCGACAGGCTGCCTGCACCGACTCCTGCAAGGGTCCGCTGCCGGCAATTTTTAGAGGCAGGCCCAGTCCCGTCGTCATGACTGGCTGCATCGAGCAGGACCTGGATGCCTTTTTCCAGAGAGAGCCGGCCCACGTAAAGTGCGTATCCACCGGACCCGTCTCCCAGGCCGGGATCTGGCGCGGCATTCGGTTTCACGACAATCCGCGCCTCCGGAATTCCAAGCTCTTTGATAAAGAGATTACGGGCAAAGTGGGTGAGCGCGATGAAGCAACTCACCTTTCGCTTCCAGGTGCCGCGCGCACGGTGAATGCCAATCATGGCAGCGACGGCTGAGGTTCCGATCCTGCTGCCGTGATAGCAGCCGTGACGGATTGCCGGGGTGGGAAATGCATGTCCCAGGCATTCGGTACAGAGCTTGCCACTCCGGAACATCACGCCGTTGGCGCATAACGTGCGATAGTTGTGCAGAGTCTGAACGACGGGGATATGGGCCTCGCGGCAGGCATCGTAAACCGAAGGAGTAAGCCTCGGAAACAGGTTGTGGACGTGCACGAGATCCGGCCGGAATTGGACTGATGCGCTCCGCGACAAGTTTTCGGGAAGGAAATGAATACGCAACTTGAAGCGCCGTTTTGGCTCTTGCGTACACCGAGACGATTTCATCGTTATCGGTCTCAAGCAAGTCAACGGTGAATCCGGCGGCGCGCAATATCGCTGCCTCTCCGCGCGCAACCGTATCTTCGCCGCCTGGGACCTGATAGCGATTGTGGAGTATGAGAACTCTCGTGGGGAACATCTCCATGAGAAGGATACAGCAAGGTTACATGGGATGTACCCCCGGCCGGAATCACGTCTATGAAACTGCCGACATAAGCATCCTCAGCACGCTCAACTCACCCCATAAGAGCAGGAACAGGAGATCCGCCGTTGTCTTCGCCCATCGCTTCGTTGATCGGAGAGATCAAGCGAGAGCGTCTGCACGTCTGGGGTGTCCGGTCCGGCACTTCAATCGTCGACCAAGGCCTCACGTCATTGGCGGGGCTCCTGATTAGCCTTCTTTTGGCTCGCTGGCTCGGAGAGGTGTCTTACGGAGCGTTCGCCGTTGTCTATGCTGCGGTGCTATTTCTCGCAGGATTTCATAGTGTTCTGATTCTTGAACCGATGAGCGTGTTTGGCCCGGCTTCGCACGCCGCCCGAATCACCGATTACATGTTCGCACAGATCAAGGTGCATGCGATTGCCTTGGCTGTTTTGTCTGGAGCCATGCTGCTTGCGGGTATGGCCATGATGCAGTTCGGCATCCATCGCGAACTCGCCGCAGCGGTTCTGGGCGCCGCTATTGCAATGCCTTTTTTGTTACTCGCGTGGCTGGTGCGTAGGATGTGCTATGTGATCCACCGGCCCGCGATCGCGGTTCGAGGCAGCGCCGCCTATCTCCTCATGGTCATGATCGGGCTCTGGGCAATGCGGGAAGGTGGTTGGCTCAACCCGTGCGCGGCTTTTTTACTGATGGGGGTCGCAGGCCTGCTTTCGGTCCTATGGATGCTTCGGCCCCTGGGGTTATTGCGCGTTGCGAACAGAGGCGGCAGTTGGCCTTCAGTGTGGCGCCAAAACTGGCGGTATGGAAAATGGCTTGTCGCCAGCACTGCCCTTTTCTCGGTTGCGAGTCAGGCGCAGACCTATGTTGCCGCGGCGATGATCGGTTTAAGCGCGGCCGGCATTCTGCGTGCCATGATGATCCCGTCTCTGGTGATGACACAAATCGCAACTGCAACCGCGCTTTTGGTTCTGCCGTCGATGGCGGCGGATTATGGAAATGGGAGAATCGGCCAGCTGCGAAAGAAAGCAGTTCTGTGTACGATCTCGCTGACCGCGATAGCCGCAGTCTATGCAGGAATATTGGCGGCTTTCTCGCATCCGCTCGAGCGGCTCCTGTTCGGCAACAAATTCGCGGCCTATGCTGCGCTCATATCCATCCTCGCCCTGGTTCCTGTGTGCAATGGCTTTGCATTGGGGTTTGCCTTGGCGGTCCGGGCGCGCCAAAAGCCGCATTACGATTTGATCGCAAATGCCGTCTCGGCTCCGGTTGGACTTGTCACGGCTCTGGTGTTCATCCACTTCTGGGGGCTTGCCGGGGCAGCCGTGAGCCTTGTCTCCGCATCCGCTTGCTATGGGCTGGTGTTTTTCTGGGCATTTTTGAGAGACGGAAGGCCCATCTCCGCACCGCTGGCATCGGCATAACGGCATCCGCCACGCTGGCGTACCATCGGCGGCTCGGCACTTGGACGAAAACTGTGGGATGCTATCTCGCTCCTTCGCGATTCGTGCGCGCGAAGTTGATCGAAGGCGGCGTTCCCGCCGCTGAGACTGTGATAAGGTTTGACTGGCACGAACCTGCTCCCGAGTGCGAACGGATTCTGGCAGTTCATTTCCTTACATGGGGTGCCGGGCGAATGGAAAGTGAAAATTTGCCCTACTCAGGACGTGGGATCTCACCCCCGACCCTCCGCTGTTGTTTATCTTTGCGGGCGGTCCGCGCAGTTACGAGGTGGAACCCGCAACGGCACGCAGCCCTGGTATTGAATATGCAGGCAAACAGCCGCACGCGGCGGCGAGCTCTTGCTTGCAGCGTTCGGCCGCATTCCTCGCGCCCTCCCAGCGGTAGGAAGTCTTTTTCCACAGCTTACGTTTCCCGCTACCTTAGAGCTTCGATCCACGATGCTCTGCGCGGCGTGTGCCAATCGGTTTCAAGTGCTAAATCCCGAAAACTGCGTTACAATTTGCGAATCGCCGTCCTGCATTGCGAAATCGCTTTATTTCGAGGTTTATCTTTCCCAGATCGCTCAATTTGTGTAAGATACTTGTGCCCTGCGGAATGCGTTCTTTTGGTCGGCTAAAGAGCGCATGATTTCGGGGATTTCGCGGGATAGCACAGTTTCCAAAGTAAACCCAACATTTCATAAGAGAGTGAAGGGAGATTTTCGGATGGAACTGAGCAAGCTCCAAGTCGCCATCTTCGCGGATGGCGCAGACATCAATAGTATTCTTTCCCTTCGCCAAAATCCGCTGATTAAGGGCTTTACGACCAATCCCACCCTGATGAGGAAAGCCGGCGTGCAGGACTACGAGGCTTTTGCCCGGACGGTGCTGCAAGCGGTTCCTGACATGCCTTTCTCATTTGAGGTATTTGCCGATGACTTCGATGCCATGGAAGAGCAGGCACTGGAAATTTCCTCGTGGGGAAACCAGGTGGTAGTCAAGATTCCAGTGACCAACACCAAGGGGCAGAACTCCGCCCGGTTGGTTCGGCGGCTTGCCGCGGCGGGCATACGGGTGAATGTAACGGCGCTAACAACGCTTGAACAAGTGGCTCGCACTGTCGATGTGTTAGCGGATGCTCCATCCTCCTATGTGTCGATTTTCGCCGGCCGCATAGCGGATACCGGGCGCGATCCAGTGCCGATCATGGCAGAGGCCGTGCGCATTCTAGCTCCTCATGAGAACCTCAAACTCATCTGGGCAAGTCCGCGGGAGCTGTTGAACATCTTTCAGGCGGATGCCGTCGGTTGTCATGTCATCACAGTGACGAACGATCTCCTAAAGAAACTTTTCCTGGTGGGAAAAGATCTGGAAGAGTATTCTCTTGAAACGGTCCGGATGTTCTACGATGACGCGCGCGCGGCGGGATATGCACTGACTAGCCGCAAGCCGACGCCGGTGTAATTGGGAGTTCCGGTGCGAGCTGGAGTGCGTTGGCCGATGGGCTTTCTGGTGCGACTTTCAACTGCTTATGCCAGCATTAGGCGCACTGGGCCTTTGGCCGGGGCCGACTGATTTGCCACGCAACAAAGCCTTGCAATTCTGTGTCGCATGATCCGGCAAGTGTTTTATCTCTATGCCTACAAACGCGTGGGTTGAAGGAAAGTCGCCATGGGAACTGCCAAACGTAAAGTGCTTGTTACGGGAGTTGCGGGCTTCATCGGAAGCAATCTGGCGGATCGGTTGGTTAAGGAAGGGTACCAGGTAACAGGAGTGGACGATCTTTCTGCCGGGATCCTCGAGCAAGTGCCGGGCGAAGTGGATTTTCATAAAGCTGATATACGTTCTCCCAGGCTTGCGGAGTTATTCGACGGCGTTGACGTGGTATTCCACCTGGCTGCGAAGAACTGCGTTTCGGATTGCCAGCTTCATCCCTACGAAACCGCGGATGTCAATATTCTGGGCACGATCAATGTCTTCGAGGCTGCGCGGAAGGCGGGAGTGCGGCGCGTTGTTTATGCGGAATCCTCAGCGATCTACGAAGGGACGACGAGCCTTCCAACGCCGGAGACGGATTTCTCGCCGCAATCTTTTTATGCGCTTTCGAAGGCGGCGGATCATCTTTTTGCAAAGGCATATCAGAGCTACTACGGAATGACGATGGTCGGTCTGCGCTATCTGAACGTCTACGGACCACGGCAGGACTATCGGCGGGCTGTGCCACCGGTGATGAGCGCGTTCATTATCAATCTTATTGACCGGCGAGGAGCCGAGGATTTTCGGCGACGGCTCAAAACGGCGCGATTTCATTCATATTGACGACGTTAACGATTTTCACCTTCTCTCGTATCGGGAGCAAGGGAACCGTGAACGGAGTGTTCAATTTGGGGAGTGGCGTAAACCACAGCATTCAAGAGATCTATAATTTGACCTGCCAGTTGCTCGGCGCCAAGGTCGCGCCACAGTATCTTCCCGACGTCCCCGGCGAAGCACACGCAAACCTTGGCGACATCACACGCGCGCGAAGCGTAGGATGGAAGCCTTGTGTCAATCTGGAATCGGGACTGCGTGGGCTTATCGATTATATCCGTGCGGAAATCGTCGCGGGCAATGTTGCCGGAGCGGGGTCTCTGCGAGAGCCGGTAACCGAGGACCATTCGGTGCGGGTTTGAAGGTTCTGCAGCTATCACCGCCGCCTTCAAAGCCAACAGCCGGCGATTCAGCACACGTACATCGCAGTTCAGGGAGAGGCAAAGCAAATGATCATTACGCGCACTCCATTTCGCCTCACCTTGGGAGGAGGGGGAACAGACCTGCCCTCCTTCTATAGCCGGCACGGCGGATTCCTGTTGGCCGTGTGCATCGATAAATACATGTATCTCAACGTGAACACGCCGATCGTGGACGATGCAATCCGGCTTAAGTACAGCATCAATGAGCGCGTTCAGTACGTCGACGATGTGAAGCACGATCTTGCGCGCGAAGCGATGAAGCTGTTTCACATCGATACCGGACTGGAGATCGTGTCTTTGGCCGATATACCGGCCGGGACCGGGCTCGGATCGTCAAGTTGTTACCTGGTGGGGCTGCTCAAGGCTTTGCATGCTCTATCGCAGGAACCGATCAGCACACACGACCTGGCGGAGGAAGCCTGCAGAATCGAGCTCGAAATTCTCAAGAAGCCGATCGGGAAGCAGGACCAGTATATGGCGGCGTTTGGCGGGCTGACGCAAATGGATATTGCTCACGACGGAACCGTGGAGGTTACGCGGCTTGCATTGCCCTTCGAGATTCTTGAGGAACTCGAGAACAACATGCTGCTGTTCTATACGGGTGAAGAGCGCGATGCCCAGCAGATCCTGAAGAGCCAGGACGACGCCACGAAGAGGAACGAAACCGAAGTGGTGAGAAGTCTTCTCGAGATCAAGGACACGGGGATCGAAATCCGAGACTGCATTGTGCGCGGGAACCTGACCCGGTTCGGGGAACTGATGGACCAGCACTGGCAGATGAAAAAGCGGCTCTCCAAGGGGATTACCAATCCGCGCATCGACAGTTGGTACGATTTGGCGAAGGCAAATGGCGCGATCGGCGGAAAAATCACCGGCGCGGGCGGAGGCGGTTTCCTCACGCTCTATTGCGAAGGGCCGAAAGCAGCATTGCGAACTGCCATGCGCAGTGCCGGATTGCGCGAATTGAATTTCCGTTTCGATTTTGAAGGCAGCAAGGTAATCTTCGATGCGGTCACACGCGATGGACGTCTGGCGCATATGAAGAGGCTGGAATCGAACACACGCCCTGTCGTGGTCGGGGCGTAGAACCAGGCAGTATCCCGGAGGCAAAACCTATGGGCAGAAGAGCAGCCTTTCTGGATCGCGACGGGCTCATCAACTCCTACGTGTATAACCAGGAGTTCGGCACCGTCGATTCTCCGTGCAATGCGGAGGAGTTCCAATTGCTGCCCGGCGTTCGCGATGCGATCGCGCGTTTCCACGACATTGGGCTTCTGGTGGTGGTGGTGTCGAACCAGCCCGGGATCGCGAAACGCAAGTTCAGCCCGGAAATTCTGGACGCTACGACGGAGAAGATGCGGAGACTGTGCGACGGCAAGATCGATGCGGTGTACTATTGCCTGCACCATCCTCAAGCCGCGGATAAGCGGTATGAAGACGATTGCGATTGCCGCAAGCCCAAGCCGGGCCTGCTTATAAAAGCGGCTAAGGAATGGGATATCGATTTGCAGGCATCCGTGATGATCGGCGATGGCTTGACCGACGTGATGGCCGGTCAAAAGGCTGGTGCGCGAACCATCCTGGTCGGCGCAAGAAAGTGCTATGTATGTGCCGCGATGGATGAGCACCGCGTTACGCCTGACTTTTGCGCCGAGACATTGCCTGAAGCGGTGGGTGTCGTTGAATCGATGAATTTATCAACAGATGTTATTACGCGAGAGAGCCTGCGGATATGAGTTACTCGGCAACATATATTGAAGAAGCGATCGGGATCTTGCAGAGTCTCGATGACGGGGCGATCGAGAAAATCGCCGACCTGTTAAATACAACGCGCGCCAACAATGGGCGGCTGTTCATTCTGGGCGTCGGAGGCGGGGCCGGACATGCATCCCATGCGGTCTGCGACTTCAGGAAGATCGCGCAGATTGAGTCTTATTCTCCGAGCGATAACGTCTCGGAGCTCACGGCGCGCATCAACGACGATGGCTGGGATTCGGTGTATGCGAATTGGCTGAAGGGAAGCAAGTTGGGGCCCCTGGATATGGTTTTTGTGTTTTCCGTGGGCGGGGGAGACGCGGAGCGAAACATAAGCACAAACCTGGTGCGGGCGCTGCAGTTTGCGAAAGAGACCGGAGCGAAGATATGCGGAGTTGTGGGGCGTGACGGTGGCTTTACAGCGAAGGTAGCCGACGCGTGCGTGGTGGTGAAGGTTCCCTTCCCTGCAAATGTAACTCCACATACCGAAGCTTTTCAGGCGTTGGTGTGGCATCTCCTGGTCAGCCATCCGTTGGTAAAGGCTTCAGAGATGAAGTGGGAGTCGGTAAAGCGCTAATGTCTTCGGCTTCAGGCTCTCAGCCCGCAGCGACGATCCATACAGTCGTAATCCCGGTGGCTGGACGAGGCACTCGCCTTCTCCCTGCTACCAAAGCGATCCGGAAGGAATTGCTGCCCGTTGGCCGAAAGCCCCTGCTCCTTTATGCGGTGGAGGAAGCAATTGCCAGCGGCGCCGAACACATTGTTTTTGTCACTGCGCCAAATGATCGAAGCGTACGTGAGTATTTCAGCAGAGACCTCGAGTTAGAGAGTTATCTCAAGAGGTGCGGGCGCTCGGAAGAAGCGGCAGCTCTTGAGATGTTGTCCACGTCGGCTTGTTTTACGTTTGTGCCCCAGGAGTTTCCTCGCGGTCTGGCGGATGCGATCCTCAGCGCGCGCAAAGAGACAGCCGGCAAGCCCTTTGGGGTGATTTTGCCCGATGCCCTGATTCTTTCCGGGCAACCTTGCATCGGGCAGCTTGCGAGTTGTTCTCTGCGGCACGGCGGCACAATCATCGCAACGCGACTGATTGAGCGCCACGAGACACCCGGCTACGGGGTGCTTGTGATCGATCCAAGCGGCACTGGTCCCGAATCCGGGATGGTGCGCGTTCGATCCATGGTCGAAAAGCCGCGGCCTGAATGTGCGCCGTCGCTGTATGGTATATTTGGCCGCTATATCCTCGAGCCGGGAATCTTCGATGCAATTGAAAAGCTCCAGACCGATGCATCGGAGGAGTTACAGCTAACCGACGCGCTTAATCTCTACTGCCAGGCGAATCCTGTCTTTGGTTGCTTATTTGAGGGAGAGCATTTCGACACCGGGAGCTGGCTAGGATATAGCAAAGCGGTTCTCGAGTGTATGCTCGCCGATGACGAGATTGGCCCCGCGCTATCTCAATACCTTGGAACAAAACGGCATGGCTAAGGAATGAGATTTGCGAAGAGATTCTGCAAGGAATCCTATCGTCACGCAACAATGTATGCGGATTGCGGTTACAGGCGCGGCGAGTTTGTTAGGCCAAGCGCTTATTCGAAAACTCGAAGCCCGTCACCTGATCGTCCCGCTCACGCGAGCAGATGCCGATATCACCGATCTCGATGCAGTATGCGCCGCAATCGCGGCATTTCAGCCTGACCTGGTGATTCACACAGCGGCGGCAAGGGGCTTGGATTGGTGCGAAACGCATCCGGAGGCCGCGAAAACAATCAACATCGACGGCACGAAGAATGTGCTGCGGGCGGCGGCCGCATGTGCAGCCGGCTTTGCCTTCATCTCCTCGGATGCTGTCTTCAGCGGCGAGCGTTCGACACCTTACGATGAACGCGAGATGGCGCGCCCACGCTCGGTGTATGCCAGCACGAAGTTCATTGCGGAACGTATCGTAGCCCAATGGCCAAGGCATTACATATTTCGGTAGTGGGTCAGTTTGAATCCGCCGTGAAAGGGCACGACTTCAGTCGTGCCGAAAAGCCCCAAAATAGAGGAGGGCTTTAGCCCCTGAGGCATGGCTTTTTCAAATTGACCCACCACCCATATTTCGTGTGTCTGCGCTCTTTGGTCCGGGGAAAGGCAACTTTATAGAAGAGGTTCTCCGTGCGGTCGCGGCTGGCCGGCAGTATGCGGCAGCCACTGACCATATCGGCTCGGCGACTTATACCCCGGATGCGGCCAGCGTCATCGGAGAAGTTATAGAGCGAAGAATTTATGGCCTTTTCCACCTGTGCAGTCCCGGGATATACAACCGGTTTGAGATTGCCAGACTCGCTGTTTCGATTGCGGGGCTTGACCCGACGATGGTCATCGGAAAGTTGCGCAGTCAGTTTGGCGGCGTCGCAAAGAGAAGCGAGTATTCCGGTATGAAGATGCAGGCTTTGCAATCGTGCGGAATCTCTTTACCGCGGCCGGTAGACGAAGCATTGGCGGAGTACATCCCTTCGCTGGGCTTATGAAGGGGCTATTCCATTCGCCATCGGTAAACTGAATTTCCCGCGCATTCGTAGAGCCGAATGCGTTCTCTCACGTTGATGAAGTAGGAACTGAAATGGGCCACTCCGCACCAGCGGAGTGGCCCATTTCAGTTTTGCCGCGCCTTACTCCACCGTCAGCGTCACGGTGAAGTTGTTCGAAAGCGAGCCGGAGGTCCTGTGACCGTAAGGGCGTAGTTCTGATTTGGCCGACTTGGTTTTGGGTCCACTCGGTGGCTCAGGATGGCAGGCAGGATCGCTGTACGAAGTCTTGGGTACAGCGACCCTGAAACCGCCATAAAACCGCGCCAATCTCCAGCGCTCTACTGGTAAAACGTGGTGATGCTCGTCGCGGGAAGCGTGTAGGTGAACTGTCCGCCCGTGACCGTGACTGCCGGCTCTGCCACCAACCCGGCAGCGGAAGTGCTCTGGGTAGGCGTCATGGAGGTAATCCCCTTGGGGGCATCGCTTAATGTGAAGTTCATGTTCTGCGCGGTCGCGTTGGTGTTGATGGCCACGATCACGAAGTGCTGGGTGGTGCCCACGGTTTGCCTGTGTATGCCGATATATACACTCCAGCGGTCGGCGTTGCGGTCGCCGATGCGCGCACAAAGCCGGGCTGAATGAATTTCGAGTACTGGCCCATGACCTCGCCCATCGGCTGCAGAGTTCCGCCGAAGTCTACAAGGCCGCAGGTGCCGGCGTTGGTTGCACAACTGCCGACGGCGCCGCCCCACAATCCCCACCAGACAAATGCGTTGTAATCGCCGTTGACCAGGGAGTCATGGATGTCTATGCCATAGGGCGACAAGGCTTGAGCGAACGTGAGCGTCGCTGAGCTCAAGGGCCCGAACTCGGTCATCCAGATTTCTTTCGCGCTGTCCCCCGCAGGAATGGTGTAGGGGGCGGTGGGCGGGCCTCCATAGAGGTGGCCACCGATGATGCTGACGAGACCCTGCGCAGCCGGATCGTTGAGTGTCGGTGCGGCATCGACCGGGTTGAAGATATCCGACTCCGGCATGATCAGCTTGGTGTGGTATGCGTCCGACGTGATTGTGGTGGCGGAGCCTGCTACCCAGGCATCCATCTGATCGGGCGTCCAGACGCACGATTCGTAAGTGACGTTTTCCTCCGGTTCGTTCTGCATCGAGACGGCGTAAAGGTTGAAGCCGGCGTTGGTATTGAAAAAGTGGACGAAATCTTCCAGGTAGGTGGCGTAGTTGGCATAGTCCACCGGATTCAGATACCCGCCGCAGTAACCGGTCCCTTCGCTGCAACTGTTGTATGACTCATTCCACGATGCGCCTTGATCCGAGACATTGCTACTACCATTCAGCTTCCAGGCGGCTGGGGGCGTCCACGGGCTTGCAAAGACGACCGCTTTTGAGTTGGTGGCGACCGCTTCCTGGCCGTTTGTCAACTCCTGGTCCCATTCGCCGGTTTCATAGGGCAGGTTGTAGCTGCCGCCGCCCGCAGCCGAGCCCTCGGGATCGATGCGTATGCGCAGGATACTGAGGTTGAGGCCGGTGGTTGGGCTGTACAGGGCCGTGGCCACTTATGCGGGCATTGTTCCGAGCCATACCGACGCCCCACCGAAACCGCGGATGGACTGATAGGTGGTTCCGAAACTCACTGCCACCGCTGCCGGAGTTGACGCCCGTGGTGAAGGTCCACGGGTAGTTGGAGGCCAATGCGGCGCCCGTGGCGCCCTGCGCTCCTGTGGTGATGGTCGCGGTGTAGGTAGTGCTGGGAGCCAAGGCTGGCGAAGGCGTGAATATCGCCGTTTGCGTGCCGGTGTTGTAGGCGACTGTTCCCGTAGCGGCGGGGAAGCCCGTGGCCGTCAGCATGAAGGTGGAAGTATTGAGGGTTGCGCCGTTCATCGGCTCGCTGAAGGTCGCCGTAACGGTGGAAGAGACGGAGACGCCGGTGGCCGGAGGCGTCGTGTTAGCGGGCGTGACTGAGGTGACCTGTGGCGCGACGGCCGCTATGGTGGTGAAGCTCCACGTGAATGGCATGCCCAGCTGACCTCCCAGTGAGTCCGTGACGCTGGCGGCTATGGTTGCGGTGTATGTGGAGTCATAAGCGAAACTGGCTAGCGGAGTGAAAGTGGCAATATTGGTGGCCGCAGTGTAGGCGACAGCGCCCGCCACGATGGCGCCGCCGGGCCCGGTCAGCGTAAATGTCGAAGGGTTGATCGTGGTCGAGGCCATCGCCGAGGTAAAAGTGGCCGTGACAGCTGTACCAGCCGAATGGCGACGCCCGTGGCCCCGTTGGCGGGCGTGACTGAACTGACCGAAGCTAACGGAGGCGGCAAAGTGGTGAATGACCAAGTGTAGTCCGCTGCCAGCGGAACCTCCGGGGCCGCCGAGGCGGCGTAAGCTCCGGTGGTGATGAGCGCCGTGTAGGTTGTGCTGTAGGCCAGGGGCACCGACGGAGTAAAGGTGAGGATCGTGCCGGTGGGATCCATGGCGACAGTCCCCGTTACGGTTGCGCCTCCGCCCGTCAACGTAAATGTCGCGCCGGGGACGCCGGTGGTGATGGTTGTCGTGTCCATCGCCTCGCTGAAGGTGGCTGAGACGGTGGTTGGGTTGCCAAGTGTCCCGACGGCGATGTTAGTGCTCGCGCTCGCGGGCGTGGCTGAAGCAGCAGTAACTGTCGGCGCCGGACCTTGCGCTGTAGTGAACGACCAGGAATTGACATTGGCCAAGGCGCTTCCCGTCGCGCCCACAGCTCCTGTGGTGACCGCTGCCGTGTACGTCACGCCAGGGGTGAGTGACGCGTTAGGCGTGAGCGTCGCGGTGAAGTTGGTCGCGTTATAGCTGACGGTTGCGCCCACGGGTGCCCCGCCTTGCGGCGTCAGCGTAAAGGTCGAAGCGGTGATGGTCGACGCTTTCATCGCCTCGCTGAAAGTGGCCGTGACAGTTGTATTCGTTACTCACGCCCGTGCTTCCGTCGCTGGGCGTGACTGCGGTGATTGTCGGCGCCGGGCCGGCCGCCGTGGTGAAAGACCAGGTATCGTTCGCCCCAAGCGCGGTTCCCGCGGGGGTCTGCACGCCGGTCGTGATGGTGGCCGTGTAGGCAGTGTTATAGGCGAGCGGCGATGCCGGCGTGAAAACGGCCGTGGAGGTGCCCGCGCTATAGCTGACGTTTCCAGTTACAGCGGTCCCGCCGGCTGTCGCGAGCGTGAAGGTCTATGGCGGTGACGGTCGTCCCATTCATCACTTCGTTGAATGTGGCCGTGACGGGCGCAGTGACGGCAACGCCGGTGCTCCCGGTGGCAGGCGTGATCGAACTAACAGCCAGCGTCGTTTGGAGCGTTGTCACAGTATTGCTACCGCCGCATCCTGCAACCAACAAAGCTGAAGCTATGAGCCACCAAGCCCCACGAAATCGCATGATCATCTTCTCCTTGCAAACATTCGACGGCGCTCCCGCCGCCGCACTTTGGTCTAATTGTGTAATCGTCACGTTGATCGTATACGGCAGAGACATCTGGTCTCCGTCCGCAACATTCATAATCGCGGTCTCGGGTTATAGACAGTCGGCGGGATCACCATAGTCCCCGCCTGATTCGCAGTGACCGTAACCCAGTAGTTCCCGGTCGGGGTAACGCCGCTCATTGCTGTCGGCGGCCGAGAGTCGTGGTACTGCAGGCAGTTATTCCAACCAGCATGCCGCCCCAGAGCAGCACGCAAGCCGTCATCAATAGGTTCCGAAACCGAGTGACCTTTCTGCGGAAAGTCAGGCCCAGCAATCCCAGCCCGAACATGCTTGCGAAAGCGATGCCGCCCTCGCATGTTTTCAGGATCGAACTGGTGCCCAAAGGCACATTGGTGTTAATGGTCATTATGACAGTGCCGGGTCCGAGGCAGCCTTGTGGAAAATATCGCAAGGCTTACCGCCCAGGGTTGGCCGCCAGGCCCGTCATCGACCAGGCGAATAGGACCGTATCGATCGGCGCAATACAACCGGAGCCGCCGCGGATGCTGTTTTGGCATAGCAAACCGCCGAAGGCCGGAAAAGCCGTGGGCTCGGGGTCAGGTTGGGTGCTTAAAAGTTCCCCACCGCATAGGCGGTGGATTGCGCGTCCTGCGGATTGGGAGCCGGATAGCTGAACGAGCACGAAGCGTACGCGGGCAGGCCCTGGCACTGCAAGGCGAGGGGCAAGGCATAATTTGTAGCCGATGGCCTGGTACGTTATACGCGTTGATTGTATCCATATCCCAGGACCGAAGTGAGGGTAAGCGTGGCCGATACCGAAGATCCCTGGGCCACAACCAGCGCTGGCGGGCTGGAGCTGATCTGCACCACGGGATGCGCCACCCCCCAAATGTTGACGGGCGCTGCCGCCGAGCTTTTGTAGTTCGGATTGGTTTCGGAAGCGATCAGGTCGCTATATTCCCCTGAATACTCCGGAGTGAATGTGTAAAAGGCCATGAATACCGGGACTGTGGTCACGTTGAGGCCGATGATAGGGGCGCATTCAACCGGAAACGGCGCCGTATAGACGCTGGGCTCACGTTCGCCCACGTCGATCATGGATGCACTGCCCGCCCCGCTGGCCGCAGACAGACTGGCCGTTTTGCAACTGCCCGGTAGTCGTGTTCACGTAGTTTACCGAGCCTAAGTTCGAGCCAATCGGACTCGATTGGCCT
Organism: uncultured Acidobacteriaceae bacterium; assembly: GCA_963732305.1. Taxonomy (GTDB): domain Bacteria; phylum Acidobacteriota; class Terriglobia; order Terriglobales; family Acidobacteriaceae; genus Telmatobacter. The sequence goes on along the minus strand of CAVSYW010000006.1, from coordinate 117,356 downwards.
TCATAGGCGGCGGTGCCAACCATGGGATCGCCGCTGGCCGACGCCATCGTCAACGGATAGTTGTAAACCCATTGGTCGACCGAGCCGTCAGACCCCCATGTCCCGAGGCAGCTGTTGCAGCGCCTCCCACAACAAGGTAACCGGCGGGGTTGCTTACAGGCTGGCCAAAGTTATAGCTGGTGGTGCAGTTGGTCGGAGGGCCCGATGTACAGGGGAGCGTATAAGGCTCCAACTGTGTCGGGCCGCCGGGCGGCGTGTTGAGCGCGGTGGCGCAGCTGGTCTGGGCGGCCGACGTGCAAAGGGGTATAGTCGGCTCGGTAAGCACGGTGGGCACCGCAGTGGCGACAACCACCGCCGCCATGTTGCTGGAGGTCGCGTAGGTGTAGGTCGTGATCTCCGTTGTACCGGGCCGTGAATGTGTAATTCGCGATGGGCAACCCTGCAATGGGCATCCCTTGTGCCAGCGCCACGGCAGGATTAAACGTCAGCCACGCCATTTTGGAGCGGCAACGTAAGCTGATATTTGGTTGGCAGCGACGGGTAAGTGAGAGGCACGTTACTGCCGTAGACCACGGTCAGAGTGACGGTTCCAGTGGGCGTGGGACTGCCGGACACTCTGGGCTTTACGGTCACCGAAACTGGAACGCCCTCGATGGTGCCGGTATTGCTCGTCGGCGCCGTGACCGTGACGCTGGCCAGCGTTGGAGCTGTTCCCGTGGCGTCGATCCCTACCGGCGCATTAGACGCATTGCCCTGAACCAGAACCTGCTCCGCCAGCTTGCCTCCGTCGCCGGGAGCGGGGCTGAAGGTAATGGTCGCTGTGCAGGTCGAGTCGATGGCAATCGTGGCCCCGGAACAAGTATCCGCTGTCTCGGTGAAGTCGGCCACGGTATAGCCGCTCGGCGGCAGCGTTGGTGGGCTGGAAATAGTTGAGCGCGCTGCTGTAGCCCGTCACCTTCAACGGCGCATTGCCATAGTTCAGAAGGGTCGCGGGTTGCGCCGCCGACGAACCCGCGGCCGGCGGATCGGCGGTTAATGTTCCGAAATTGAGGCCCGCGCTGGAGCTGTTGAAGTTCACGTCGAGCAGAGTGCCGTCTGCCACATAAATGTTGCCCACCGAATCCATGGCCACAGCGGTGGGGTTGGTGACGCCGCTGGCCACGGTTGTCTCCAGCGCGGTGTTCAGGGCGCCGCTAGGTAAGGAATACGGACCGCTCCCCCGGTTGCGGCGGCGAGGACGGAACCCGATGGATCGACGGCCAGCCCGACGATGCCGGTGACGCCGCTGAGCACCTGCGTCTGGGTTCCGGCCGTCGTGACCTCATACACGCTGCCGCCATCCACCACGAACAGGTCGTTGGAGTGATCGACCGCGATGGCGCCGGGCGCGCTTACCGCAGCACCCGAGAGCGTGACGATTTGAGTGGCCAGGACACCGGCGGCTTTTCAAGCCTGTCGCTCAAATTCCCCAGCTCATAAACTTTCTGGTTGCTCGGCATCCGAAATATAAAGGTCGCCAAGGCCGTCGGCGGCCAACTGGACCTGGGAGCTGAGATGAGACCGGTACTCAGCGTTGATCTGACCCTTGGCATTCAGCCCGGCGGCAGTATCGGATTCCGGCACTTCGTAAATGCTTCCGCTATCGGCAATGAAAACATCGCCGGCTCCGTCTACTGCCACGCCGGTGGGAGCCTTCAGGCCCGTACCCACTGGCGTGCCCGCGGTTGCTCGATGCTGAATTGGCCGGGTACATCTCAACTTTTCCCAAGCCGGAGTCGGCGACGTAGAGGTTGCCGGCGGCGTCCACGGCCATCTGGCCTGGAGCCTTGAGGCTGCCGGCGGCGCCGATGGTCGACTGCGCAGCGGGTATAACCTGCACCGCCGCACCTGTCCCGCTGCCGTCCACAGGGATGGATGCCAGCACCGCGTTATTCGCGCCCAGCATGACCAGCGTGGCAGAGACATTGCCCACTGCCAGTGGGGCGAAATTTACAGAAACCGGGCAACTGGTCTGGGCTGCGTAGGGAGGCGGCGCTTGGGTGACAAGCAGGCACTTTTGGCGCTGGCGTCCACAGTGAAGTCGGGAGTGCTCTTGCCGGCCTCGATCACTTCAATCTTCGTCGGGGTTGAGCTGGCGTTGAAGCTGAAGGTCACCTGTTCCGAGGCCGGGTTTGCCCCTACCGCCAGCGCGCCGAATTGGGCCGCGCTGAAGGAGACTTCAGCAACGTCCCCGTAGGCGTTCGATTGCGTTTCGGTGGTGGGAACGAATCAGGCCAGTGTTGCCCGAAGAATGCGACTCCGCCCTGCGCGGTCAGAGTTGTGACCAGGAAGACCGAGCTGGAAGAACTTGCCCCATTGGGAACACAAAAACACCCAGGGTGTTATCGCTGATGTAGATGTTGCCCAGTGCATCAGCCGACACCCCTGTTACTTTAGGCAGTGTTGAAGGACTGATGCGGGTAAGTCCGGCATCCGTCGTCAGGCCGGCCGTGGTTTGTTCAGCGGGGATCTCGTAAGCGCCCGCCAAGGCGCCGGTACCTGTTTCGACGAAATAGATGTTGCCAGACGGGTCTTCCGTCACCGAAATCGGCGCTCCCGCCATGCCTGAAACGATCGTAGTTGGCGTCCCGGCAACCGGGGCTGCCCACGCGCCGGTAACCGGAATGTTGACAATGCTGCTGCCCGCAGAAACGTTAGCCGGGCTGATCCCGACCACGAGGCTCGGAGAGGTTGAACTTGAGTTAATTGCAATTCCCCAGGCCTGCTCCGCGGCTCCGAAATTGTAAAAGACGTTCGCTGCGTTGGTTGTGCAAACGTTCGCGGAAGTGGGGGGCCCAAGAAGCGCGGACAATGCATCCCAGGTATTGGTCGTCGAATCGTAGGGATACATCAGGACGCAGGAGCCGCCCTCGATATATAGGTTGTTCGCAGAGTCGATGGCAATTCCAGGAGTGGCAATCGCGCTGGAGACTGAGACGTTGACGGGGTTACCGCCTAGTCCGCCTGCCGCAACCAGCACGATGGCTTTTCCACCGCCGGCGGGAAACTCATACAGCGCCCCGTTATTAGCGTCCACGGCGAGCACGTCCCCGAAGCTATCGGTAGCCACATTCGCAATCGCGCCCAGAGTCCCGATGGTGCCGGCGGCAGAAGCATGGTTCTCCCCGGTGGCGAAACTGGCGATAGCAGCCGGCGCGGCCTGCGCCCGGGCTTCCGCGCAGAGGCATGCGGCCAGGAACACGACCGTCAGCGTAAATCCGGAAAGCCGGCACAGCGACATGAATGACTTGTTGAACATGATATATCTCCCTGGAAAACCCATACCAACCTTGCCCGATGATTGAACCTGAGTCATTTATGAACCTGAATTCTGCGGTTTCCTGAGGCCAACTGCCCGCCCTGAAGGAAACCGGTTGTTCCGGAACAACCCCGGATTACTGAACGGTAACCTTCAGCGTGAAGGGCAGCGATTCCAGCGCGCCCGTTTGGATATTCGTCACCTGAACGCTGATGTTGTAGGTGCCGGCCGGAGTCGTGTAGGTTGGGACGTGTATCGGCGCGCTGTAGCTATCGTTGGTACAACTCGTTATGCCCATCACCGTCCCAGCAAAGAACAACGCCAGGCAGACGATGTTAAGCAGATAGCGATTGAAGATCGCTCTCCTGCGCAGCGCGAGTCCCAACAGCCCCAAGCCGAAAATTCCCGCTAAGGCCAACGGCGACCTGACATGTTGAGGCCTCTGCGTGTTGCTCGCAGTGGAGAGGATGTTGACGGGGACATTGGTATTGAGCGTGAGTACGGTGGTCGCCGCTGTGCAGGGACCATTTGTGGGGGTCGGGGGACAGATAAAGGGCTGTGAAGCGCTGAACGTGCATTCCGAGTCGGGCGGGAAATTAGGCGCTCCAAGTTTCGAGACGTTGCAGATGATGTTGGCCCCCGAAGGCGCCGTGAACCCGACCAGCGCCTGGATGGAAATGGTGGCCGCCACCGGCGTTCCAGCCGGGGTTGTCAGCGAAGCCGGACTGGCCGTGAGCAGCACCGTCGGAGGTGTGAGCTGGAACGTTACAGGCACTGTAGTTTGAACCGGGGAATAGTTTATGTCCCCGGCCCAGGAGGCGATGACACTGTAGGAGTCCGTACGCAGAGGGCCAGTGTCAAATGTCCAATTCTGGCCCGAGGTGTAGATCATGGAACCCAAGGAGCCCTGCGTTGCATCGGTCAAGGTGACGGGGACGTCGTTCGAAGGGATCCCGACCTTCGAGGACACGTTGGCTTGCAGCGTGCCTGTTCCACCCTGGAGCACGTAGTACACCCCGTTGGTAGCATTCGGAGCGACGCCCAAGGGCTCGGAAAGCGTGATGACCGGCGTTGCCCTTTGTATTGTAAAGCTGGTATTGCCCGTTGATTTTCCCGTCAGGTTGAGGACGCTTCCCTGGTAGGCGGCCACCACATTGTAACCGCCGCCGTCGAGGGTCGGCAGGTTGTTAAACGTAGCGGAAGCGCTGAAGACATCGCCTGGACCACTGCTGGTCACGTACGCCGTCGCTGTTTCCACGATCGCGGGCTGCGTGCAGCCCATCGAAGAGCAACTCAGGGTCAGTACGACCGATCCCACGCTCGCACCGACGGCGGCGGGGGCGTAGTTGTAGGTGGAGGTAGGTGATGGAGCGACGGTTACCGTCACCGTTCCGCTTCCCGGAAAGGTGAGGGCAGTAGCGTTAAATACGGGTGTCGTTAATGTGGTTTCAAGGTTATTGATGGTTGCGGCAAACAAAGTCGCGGTGGCCGTGCCGGCGCCCCCGATGTTGCTCGCGTTGGTTGGAACCGTCAGGCTATCGCCTTGATAGATATTAGGAGTGAGGTCCGCGGGTGGCAGCGCCGGCCCCTCGAATGTCGGCCCCAACGAGCAGGAGGAGCTGACAGCCACGGCTGTGGCGCCCGATGTGTCGCACGTTGTGCCTGCGCTTGGCGGAGTCAGGGTGTAATCGTTAGCGGCGTCCGGCCCGCTAAACGAAGGGGGGTTGGGCGTCAACTTCAAAGGCATGTTGCCGATATTGAACAGATCGAGATCCTGCTCGTAGGAGGTCTGGGGAGTGAGGCCTACGCCGTAGTTCGCAAATCCCTGGGTGACGTTCATCTCATACAGGTTCGGGACATTGTTCGTCATATCCGCGACATAGATATTCCCTTCCTGATCCAGGGCCACGCCACCGGGCGAGATGACGTTGACGGTGCTGCTGCACGCGCCCGGCCCGCCGCAGTACGTAGGCGCCGACGCAGATGAGGGACTGAGCAAAGTGAAGGAGGTGTCAATCAGACTTGCACTGTTCACGCTCAGGGAGCCGACACCCAAGCCATTGAGGAAGTTAGGGATGCGATACAGACCTTGCTGCCCGATCGACGCAATGAGCGACCCGGAGGCATCGATCGCCATGCCATTGACATTGCCCGGCAGGGCGCTCGTAATCGTACTCTGCGCACTGAAGGGAAACACTGTGATTTCATACAAGCTCGTGCCATCGGCAACGAACACGTCGCCGGACGGGTCAACCGCGACCGCCGAAGGCGCAGCGAACCCGGAGCCGACGGTGACGGTGGTTGTGGTGGTGGTGTCGCCAAAAACACCGGGATTGACTACCAGGTCAGCCTCAGCAGGAGTGGGAATCTTTACCACGCGGGCATTGTCGGGATCCGCGACATACACATTGCCGATGCCGTCGACTGCCAGATTGAGATTGTTGCCGAAGCCCGTGGCCAGCTTAATCTGGGTGGTGCCGCTTGGACCACCTAAGGTGCCGTATGCCGGGGGCGTGTCGTTGGGAACCCAGGGAATCTCGTACACCGTGCTCTTCTTCTTGCTCGGGTTCCAGTCGGCGATATAGATATCGCCCGCTCCGTCCACAGCAACGCCGGTGGGATCCGAGAGTCCGGTCCCGATCGACTGCCCCGTCGCGCTGGAGGAACCCGCAGGGAAATAAAGGACCTTCTTTGCACCGGGATCGGCGACCCAGATGTCACCGATCGAGTCGGAGGCCACCTGCCCCGGAGCGGTGAAGCCGGTGGGAGCGGCTAGCGTATTCAACTGAGGCGAGTTGAGAAATGCAGCGCCCCCCCCCTGCCCGGTTCCGTGCACATAGACGCTGTAGATGACAGGAGTCGTCACGCCCGGCGTGGTGCCGTAGATCGTAAGCAAGCCAGAGACGGGGCCAGGAACGGTTGGAGTCACCGTGACCCATAACAGGCAGGAATTCGTTAACTTATACGTATTGAGGACTGGTGGAGTACCCGACGTACCGTTGCACGGAACCGTGGGAGTGGAACCCGTGCCAGGAATCGGGTTCGTCTGTGTCGTTCCGAACTGCAACGACGCGCCGCCCGAAGCGCTGGAGAACTGAAAAGCGGTCGGCATAAACGTCCCGTTGAAACTCATATACAGGTTTCCCGGAAGCGATGTCGTTCCCGTGGGTGTGGGGCCTGCGAGGCCCGCACCTGGGGTATAGGCGTCCAGGTCAAGGATGCCCGGAGCAAACACAGCTATTGAAAACACGCCAACTTGGGCGTTCTCCCCTGACGGCGAATACCCTTGGTAAGTCGGGACCCAGAAGTTGCCTCGCGAATCGATCGCCAACGGTTGGTTGCTGCTGATTGGAGCCAGCAGCTGAATCTCGCCATCGTCCATGCAGGTGTTGACATTGGCCGCCGTCACCGCACCCGGCCCGCAAACATTCGGCATTTCCCATATCCCGGCAAAGGTTTCGTTGTACGTGGTGTTGCTTTCGGAGGTCATATAGAGGTTGCCGGCGGCGTCGAGCGTCACTCCGGCGTACACAACAGGAGCTGAACTCCCCGACTGGGCATAGTCGACCCTGATCATTTTCGCCTCCGCCGTACCGCCCGTTCCCGTGATGGGGGGCGAGCCCGCGGGGATGAACCAGATGCCGGTTGCGCGCGTGGCGTTCGTCAAGGCGTGGCCCTCGACGAAGTAGATGTTGCCCACCTCATCGATCGCCATATGTACCCCGCCTCCTTCGGTGGCGTTGACAATGGTTGTCGCGGTGAAACTCTTAAGGTCCGAATTGCCTTGATTGTCTACCTGGATAGAGTAGATCTGATTCTGATTGGTCCCAAAGTACAACGTTCCGCTGCCATCCATTGCGGGGCTGTTTTCGAACTGAACGTCCACCGTGCCTTGCCCCGACTCAGCCACGAGGTCGCTGCCATTCGCCGGGTCGAGAATGTTGCCGCCCCAGGCGTTGGCGGTCGAAAGATGCCACGTATTTTCTACCGGATCGTAAGGAATCCGCCAGAAGAAGGCGTTGGCGGCGTCCGTGGGGGGATACGTATCGGCAATGTAGATGGTGCCCTGGGCATCGATGGCCATGCTTTGGGAATTGTAGCCACCCGCGTTGGCGCCCCCGAGTAAAGTCGAGTTTCGCGGTGCGCCGCTTATGTTATTCCACGACGTTGCGCCGGGCGTCAGCTGATAGAGCACGTCAGCTCCGGCGTCGAGCGCCAGGGCATTCCCTTTGTAAAAGAGGATCTTGTAAATCTGGTTCATGGCGGTGTCATAAGGAATGGGAATGAGCGAACCCACGCTCACGCACGGGGGCGTGGTTGCGGTCCCGCACGTCGCCTGCGCGCCTGCGGCTGCGCTTAGCGTCAGTATTCCCGCGAGTGACCAAACCCCGGCGCGCGTCAGCCGGCGAAAATCCACTGCAATCTCGATGGCCATGACAACCCTCCCCCACAAGCTCATTGCTTAATCCTCCGCGAGAGGCGTTGTCGCCTGATCGCATTTTGAGGCCAGCCGCACCGGCTAACCTCGCGCTGTCCCCGTCTGGCCAGCAGATTTCCGGCCGCGGATTCGTGCCTTCCGCGGCCAACCGGCGCTGAGCATGCCGGACCGGCGGGGCAATTCATTAAAACGTAAACTTCCCACTCAGTTCCAATAAACGCGATCCGTACTTAATGTTCGCGAACCCGAAGTTCTTGTATCCCAGTTCCGACTCAGTAAGGGCTTGTCCAGGAACTGCGCCCAGCAGATTACCCAATTCCAGATTCGAGGGGTCGTTGCTGTTGAAAGAGACCAGGGGATGATTGAGGATATTGAAGGCGGAAGCCTTCAATTCCACATTCTTGCCTTCTCCCGCCCGGAAGCCCTTAATCAGCGACAGATCATTCTTCCAGTATGCCGGACCGTGAATATACGGGAGGCGATATTGCCCCTGTCCAGTGGGGTTTGTCGAGACAAATCCCGAGCCCGTCGCCGGGCCTCCGGGCACGGGAACTCCGAACGCCGTTGGATTGATGTACTGATGATTCACGAGGCCTGCCTTCGGGTTGCCGGTCACGGTCGGCATCAGCTCGTAGTCGGGACTGCCCATCCAGACCAGTGAGTTGATGTTCGACACGCAATAACCAGGCGCCGGGATGTTGTAGTTGTCCTCGCAGGTAAGTGCCCCTACTCCCGACTGCTGTTGCAGCGGCACCTGGGTGACTTGAAGCGTCCCGGACCCGAAACTGAAATTTTCGCCCTGCTCCGAGGGAAGGTCGGGACCAGCTTGCCAGGTGAAAATTCCGGAAATCTGCCAGCCGTTGGCGGCGTTGGACAGCAGGCGATTGCCGTGCTTATAGCGTTTTCCTAAATTGACATCGTAGTGAATGTTGAAGACCTGCGATCGATCGAATGTGGCCGGGTTGTAATCGTTGCGCAGATTGAGCGGATCGGCGAGCGCGTTGCTATAAGACGCGGCCGTCGCCAGATCCTTGGAGAAGGTGTAATTGGCCCCCCAACTCACCATTCCCGCCGACCTGTTCCATGAGACCTGCAGGCTGTTGTAGTTCGCATAAAAGTTGTGCTTGAGCGAATAGAGGTGCTGGTAGAAAGGATAGGCCCTGAAGAAGTCCTCCTGTTGGGTGTCCAGACTGCCGAGCTTGTTCGCGGTCGTTCCGTTAGAGACACTGGGGGGAATTTCGCCTGGCGCGAACGTGGAGCCGAAAAACGTGCCCAGGGGAATCACATTCAGATCCGAAGCGCCGTTATAGCCCGCGACTCCCGCATTGGTGACTCCTGGGGCGGACCCCTGGGTGATGCCGCCCGCGTTGTAAGTAGGCAGGTTCCTGCTTTCGCTCCCAACGAAGGCAACCTCCAGGAGCGAATTCCACGGCAGCTTCTGGTCGAAGGACAGGTTGAACTGGTAATAGATCGGCCGCACGTTATCCGAGGGACTGAGCACTTCCACGTCGATATCGGGAGGGTTGATCGGCGACTGGTCGTCAATCTGAGTAAAGCTATTCTGTCCCACGGTGTTGCTCGTCTTGTAACCCTGTGCGGTGGCGCCCGCCAGAGCATAAGCGCCAAACGCCTCCTGGTTGCGATAGATGCCCCACCCTCCGCGCACCACCGTGTTGCCTTTCCCAAAGATATCGATCGAGGCGCCGAGCCGCGGCGAGAAGTAAATCATGGGCGGAGAGCTCACCGAGTTGGCGACGGATGAGTTCGCACCGTGCCATGTGATCCCCGGCAAGGCCACCGCGCCGGGGCAGGACTGCAGAATGGGGGGTCCAGCTGTACTAAAGTTGTCGTTTACGCATTGGCTGTCGTAGAGCGAGGTGGAGAACGTGGCCAGGCCATTTCCATGCCGGTCTAACCATGGTCCGAGGTGCTCAACACGGGCGCCGAGAACCATCGTCACCCGATGCAGTTTCCATGAATCGTTGACGAACCCGGCCAGCGAGGTGTACTGCATGTCGACGATGGGCGAGAAGTTGGTCTGCGAAAAGCTGCTCGCATAGCCCATGTACATCATGGCCACGGGGTTGATGCAGGATCCGAAGTCAGAGGCGCCCGAGAGGCGGCTGGTGCCCTGCGGATCGGGGCTCTCGCAATTTGTGTCATTGGCATTACTAAATGGCTGTCCCAGGTTGCCGTTGAACTCATAGAAGCCATTGCCCGGGCTGAAAGTGTACTGGCCCTGGGGAAATGCCGAGGCATAATCCGCATCCCCGTTCAAGATGCCCCGTTCGGCATAAGCGCCAAATGCGAAGCTATGCTGTCCCTTGATCCAGTTCACCGTATCGGCGAGCGTCGGCACCGCCTTCTTCATCCTGATCTGCTGGTTGTAGAAGCCGCCCGCCATGAGCAGGTTGGGATAGCCCAGGTCGCCGTAGTCCGACAGGGCTGGCACCGAATAGTCCCCGTTGCTCTTGTATTCCCCTAAGTAGTTGAAGTTGTCGCTGGAGCCGTTGCTGGCGAGCGTATCGCATGTCGCCGTGGCGCGCAGGGCCGCATTGGAGCAGTTGTATTTGTTCATGTAGAACCGGCTTACCGCTTGGGGATTGCCCTCATTGCCGGGGTTGCTGATGAAGGACATGGAAGCGCTGGCCTCGTTGGTGACGCTGGCGCCGAAGATCCGCGTATAGTGCACGGAGAAGATGTTCGAAACGTCGCCCGACGTGACAGCCCCCGGATACGCCATGGACCAGTAAGGAACATATCCAATGGCGACAGGATCGTCGCTTATTTGCGACTGACGGCCGTAAGTGGCATAAAGCTTGTTGTAATCGCTCAGGTCGAAGTCCAACCGGGCGTGAAATACCGACCCGTTTTGTGTCTGGACGACTGGCTGGATATAGTTGTAACCCTGCTCATTAACGAACGGATCCGCATTGGGTAACGGCAGCCAGTTGACCAGCGCCGCGCCGGAAGAATTCGCATATTGTGCCACGTTGCCGTTCGCGACGGCAGGGCCGTTCGGCAGGTAATTCTCCGTATAACACAAGGGCTGGACTGAATTCAGATTCTGTTTGCCGTCGGGACGCGCGCCGCATAATTCGGAGTTCATTGACTGCTGGCTGTAGTCGCCCTGGCGCTCGGCCATGGTTGGAACCCACGAGCCAAGGGTCTCCGGTGAGAAATTCTGGTTGTAGTACTCGTAACCCACGAAGAAGAAGAGCTTCTTATAGTGAGGTACTGGACCGCCCAACTGCCCACCGGGATAGTAATAGGTTCCGGGGGGGCGTGACTGCTGAAGATAATTGTTGTACCAGTCGTTGGAGTTCAGCACGGTGTTGCGGTAATACATGTATGCGTCGCCATGATACGACGTGCCGCCGGCCTTGGTGTTGGCGTTCAGCACCGCAGGGCCCTTCGCATATTCCGAGCTGAAGGTCGACGTTGTGGCCTTGATATCCTGGATCATTTCCTGATTCACCTGTTGCACGGTGCCGGAATTGTTAGCGATATCCTGGAGGGAAACGCCGTCGAGAACGGTCGCCAATCCAGTAGGGCCAGCGCCATTGGCGGAATAGGAGCCGGTGGGGCCGCTCATGCCCACCACCGCTGTATTCGGTCCCTGGTTGTTGACCTGCTGGCTGACCAGGGCGAATCCCGGCAGCATTCCGATCAGCTCTGTCGCGTCGCGGCCCACGAGGGCCAGCGTATCCAGATCCTTGGCCGTAATCACATCGCTGCGCTCTGGCGTATCCAGAGGCTTGATCGTCTGATTGTCGGAGGCTTCCACGGTGACCGAAGCGGTGGCCGTCTCCAACTGCATGCGGATATCGGTGAAGGGGATCCGGTCCCCGGGCCGCAGCGGGAACGGCTGCGACTGCCAGGTCGAAAAACCCTGCATCTCCACCCGCACCTGGTACCTGAGGCCCGCCGTGATCCCGGGCACGGAAAACTCACCGGTGCTGTTACTCTCCGTCCTGCGCTCGGAGTTGTTGTCCAGGTTCGTCACCACGACCGTGGCGCCGGGGATCATTGCGCCCGTCGTGTCCTGCACCACGCCGGACACGGTGCCCGTGGTCTCTTGCGCAAAAGCGGGCGGCTGCCATAACAGCAGGGCCGCGATCAGTAACCCCAGGCATGCGAACGCTGGCCTAATTTCAGGAAAACGCGTCATCGGAACAACCCCCCATCGGCTGCCAAACTATGCGAGATTCGAAGTAAGACGTATAAACAATCGCACCGCCCACGAACGATTGCACTACCATGCGTTCGCGAACGATACAGTGCGCCAAGAATCGATGAGCTGATTCGGTCTGAAATTATGTGGCCTTCGAGCGATCAAGGTCAAGGGTTTTTTCAAATAAACTTCAAAACCAAAAACCGGCTGTAACCCACGGATAAATTGATTTACGAATAAGTGGCCGTTTTCTGAGCCAAATGGCCCTCCACCAACCCGCGGGCTGACCGCATCGTGGAATGGGGCGTCCGGGAATTCGGGGAAGCTGAGACAATCTTCAGGACGGTTTGGCTGCGCGGCCCGCGATAAGCCGGCCTGTATCCGATGCATGGCGATCGTTCGCCGACGCCCCGGCCGCGCCTCGTCTACGCCCAAACCACCGGGGCGGAGAAACGGCAGCCGGGCCGGAAGAGCGCAAGTCAATCCCCTCCGCAGCGCGCCTGCGGGATTTCGCGCCGGTCTATGCTGCTTTGATTCCGGTTGTTGCGGGTCGTCAGCCTAAGCGATTTACTCGCTGCTCCTCGCTATTTCAAGCTCTTGCACAAATCTACTTGACAACCATAACTGGCGGAACGAGAATGATCCTGCATTTTTCAGCGCATCTGTGCGCGTGCGGCGTCCGGGGCACTCGGAATCGAACCTGTGCTTCGGGCGTGCGCAATGAAGGCGATATCGGGATGGCTTTGGCTGGAGATTTAGCGCGCTTCCGCATCGGTTCACCAGTTGCGGCAGCTCGCATGGAGTTGTCGAGGAGCCTGCGGCGCGGTACTCCGTTTTGCCTTCGTGGTTCTCGCATTTTGGGCCATCCTCGCCTGTGCATGGGGGCTGGGCCGGAGCGCGCAACAAACGACAGTTCATACATGACGCTTTAGCAGGACACTCAGCGCGAGCGTAAATGGGGCGTTCACACCATCGATGCATGCGGCGGAATCGCTTGAACGGAGATGGCGGAGTTGTCGGAAGGGTTTCAAAATACGGCGTTGAACGCATAGGCCGTTCCAATAACTAACGGTTTATACCCGGAGGAATTGTGATGCTTACGAAATTAGACAGACTCAAGGGGTACTCGGCGCGGAAAGCCTGCGTTGCCCTGCTGTCGATGCTGGCCATCCTGCTGTTCGCGTCTGCGATCGCAGTCGCACAAAATTCCATCGTCGTCAGCCAGCAAATTTGGGGAGCGGATGAGAACAACAGCGCTGCGGCCTTCGGGACCGGGACGGCCCCCACGAGCGGCGGCGCCTGGGGCCCTGCCTCTCCAGGCGGCCATTCCGCTGCCGTCAATACCTACGGCACCTTCGTAACCGGCACCTCTACCGGGGGCTACGTAGAGCAATTTACAAATCGAAATGCGGTGATGACAGTCGTTGGCCAGAGCAACATCGGTCCCGGCGGCATAGCCATCGATCGCAACAACTACCTCTACATTTCGGGCGAGTCCAGCAACGTCATCTATAAAATGCCCGTCAACGTCACCGCCAATCCGAACTACGGTGACTACGGCGTGGGAACCTACGGGCCGATCTATGAGTACTGTCCGAATAGCGCCGCCAATTGTTCATTTGTAGTCGGCGCGTCCGGCGCGGCTGGCACGCCTCCACCGGCCTGCGCCGGCGTCGGCCAGTTGCCTGACTCTGCGGGAATCTGCCAGATCAACCTCGGCAACGGGAACTTCGGTTTCAACATTGCCAGTATCGCGGTCGACAGTAATCACAACGTGTTTTTCACCACCGATGGAAACGCCGGTTCCGCCACTCCCAGCGCTCCGTACTCGGTTTTCGAGTGCAACACGGCCTGCCTTTACACGGGCGCGGCGCCTAAGCAGATCTTCGTTGAGCCTGCCGGTTCCGGTGGTCAGCTCTACACCGGCGCCATCGCTGTCGATCAAAACGACAACCTGTACTTCACTGACACGTTCATTTCGAATGCGGGGGCGACGGCCGGATACAGCACCTCTTCCGACGTGTACCAAGTGGCGTACAACTCCACAAGCAAAACCTACGCCAACACCCCCACGCTGCTCGAAACGCTGACGCCGGCGTGCGCGAACGTTGCATCGGGCACTCCGTGCAGCGATGCGATCACAACGGTTGCCACCGATGCGACGGGCAACATCTACTTTGGCACCCAACTCGACGGCATATTCGAAATCGCGAACAACGGGGCCGCACTGGCAGGCCTTCCTCCCGTCATCCCTCTCTCCGGAGAGGGCGTGAAGACCATTGTCCCGGACGGCAACGGCAACTTCTACTTTGTGGGCGCCAACCCCGCAACCCTGGATGACACAGCCGGCTTCATTGCGATCGGCTCGGTTGTGGACACTGCCCAGGCGTGGTCGGCAGAGACGGCAGGCCTGGGATCGGTGAGCAATGTTTCCGCAGTCGACGCCGACGCCGGCGGCGTCTGCTCCGCGCAGGCCGCGCAGCCCACGCTGACCTTCGTCGAGAACACCACTCCGACCAAATACGGATTCAGCGGCGTCGAAACCGCATCAACCTGCAGCACTTTGCCCTTTTCAAGCGGCTCCAGCTTCCCGGTGACCATCACCTTTAAGCCCACCGCCGCCACGGAGCTGGGGCCCTTTAACACGACCATGACCGCCACCAACTCCGCCGATGCCCACACCGGAACGTTCGCGGTATCCGGCACAGGCGCGACCACGCAGACCATCACCGTCACCGCGCCCACAACGCTTGCGCCGAAGTGCGGCTCTGCGCCAGTCGCCATGGAGGCGACCGCAACCTCGGGTCTGCCGGTCGTCTTCACCACGCCGGCGGAGACGACCACGCCCCCGGTGTGCACGGTCGCCGGAGGCATAGTCACCTTCACCAACAACGGCAGCTGCGTTGTCGACGCCAATCAGGCGGGCAACTCTCTCTACGCGCCCGCGCCGCAGAAAGTGACTACCTTCACGGTCAGCGCCTTGCAGCAAAGGCTCACCGTCCTGACGCCGCTCACGGCGACTTTCACAACCACACCGATTCCGCTCGTTGCAGCCAGCTCCAACATGACCTCCACTGCCGCGCCGGTTTGCTTCGCTCTCGGCTCCGGCAACGGCAAGATCAGCGGTTTTTCCAGTACCTCCGTTCCAGAATGTGTGCCACCCCAGGCATTGACCCTTACCGGCACCGGTGCGATCGGTGTCACAGTGTCCCAGGCTGCAAGCGCCTGCTACGCGGCAGCTACATCGAGTCCGACAATCACGATCGGCCCGGCCTCTCAAAACATTGTCTTCACTACGCCCTCCGGCACGTTGCCAAGCGCTCCTGCAACCATCGTCTACGGCGCCCCGCTGACTCTGGCTGCAACCGGCGGTAGTTCGGGTAATCCGGTCGTCTTTACCATTGACCCCGCTACTACCCAGATCTCGGCCACTCCCATCTGCGCGGTGAGCGGCGCCAACGGCGTCAACCTCGCGGTCACCGGATTCGGCACATGCGTGGTCGATGCTAACCAGCTCGCCTCCGACACCACTGCCGATCCCGAATACGCGAAGGCGGCCCAAGTCCAGGCGTTCCTGAATGTCGTTGCGGTCAGTCCCACCCCGACCCCGGTCATCGGCCCGGCGAATGGCACTACGATGTACACTAGCGGCAACCTGAACCAGGTAACCATCACGGACTCGCTGGCCGGCGCCGCCATCTACTACACCACCGACGGCAGCGCTCCAGTCCTGAATGGTGTGCCCAACCTTCCGCCCGCTGGCACCGCCACCCTCTACACGGCGCCCTTTACCTTCACGACGAAAGGTTCCGCAACCGTCAATGCCATCGCGATCGCGCCCGGGTATGCGCTCAGCCAGAATGCGACCGCGACCTACACTGTGTCCGCCACAGCCGCGAGCTTCACCGCTGCGGTGGCTCCGTCCACGGTAACGGTCTCGTCGACCTCACCCGGCATCGTCGACATTACCGTAACCTCTCAGTTCGGGTTTAACTCCGCCACTACGTTCACGTGCACGACTGTGCCAGCCAACCTCACTTGCAGCTTCAACCCCGCAACGGTTACGCCGGCGGTCGGCCAAAACGCTTCCACCGCTCTCACGCTAACCGAGAGCGGCGGCAGCGCCGCTCTCCAACACCGCTCCAACCCGTTCCTTCCCGGGGGAGCCACCTTTGCGATCGCTGCCTGCTTCCTCCTCGGATGGAAGAAGCGGCGTGCCCTTTTCCTGGCCCTGGTGCTGATCGCCGGCGTAATCGGAGTCGCGCAGTTTACGGGCTGCTCCAGCAACGGCGGCAACAGCGCAACGCCCACCACCTCCAGTGTGGTCGTCACCGCTACCAGCGGCAAGCTCACCCAAACCATCAACCTCCAGGTCACCGTGAATCCGTAATCGGTGCATTGTGTCCGGACCTGCCGCGGCCTCTCCTTCGGGAGGGGCCGCGGTGTCTCCGGGATCTTTCGCATCGCCCTGGCGCGTGCAGCGGTTCCAGAATTGCCGTACCCGGAAGCCGCGATGCCAAGCGGCGCTTTCCCCAAGCCGGGGTCCCGGGGAAAACGATTCATTGCTTTCTGGGGTGGAGAAAAACGCCACCTCTCACCGAACTGCGCGGGGCACTTGGATTCTGGAGCCGCTCTGACGGCGCTTCTCCAACGACTGTGGGTTTGCCCCGTCCTTTGGATCGTTCCAAGCGCAGCCCAACTGAGAGAGGCTGCCATGGGGCGACGGCGTCATTTATCCGCTAGCGCGGATTAGGAAATGGTGTATCCAAGGCGTAAAGGCCCAAAGACGAACCGACCGGCAGGGAGCGGCGACCCTGCCCTACCCTTCGCAGTCGTGGGCTTTCAGGCTCCGCCGCGGATCTCCGCCATCCCGCGACGGCCCTCGCTGCGGCGTTCGGCCGGCCCGCCGACGACCGTGAAGAGCCCCTGAAATCAATTCTTTCAGGATGGCCGGCAGAGCATGATTATTTGTGTTTTGCGAGAGCCCCTGCGGCGTGCAAACGATAAATCTCGAACCTCAACCGGGTGTCCCCTCCTGGGCCTCGTCGAACCCCGGACGGACCCCCGGCTGACCCTCAAACTGGCCAGCCGCCGGTCGCAAGGGGCCTGATAAACCCGGGAGGCCGCTGCCTGGGGTTGAGGAAAAATAAATCTGTACAAAATCGATTTTTGTGTATATTATTTGATCGCGCTGCAACCGACGGCTTTATTCGTTCCCAGTGTGAACCAGGTCGGCTCGTAGCAGCAATCTGCGAAATCAGGTGAGGCATATGAAGATTCAACCTTCTCGGCTATGCGTCCAGGCTTCAGTCTGGGTGTTGGCGTCGGCATTTTGCGTTACGACCCTGACCGGTTGTGGCGCTAATAGCAATTTTACCCAGGGCCTTGGCTCAGACGTTGCAACACAGGGTCTGAGCGGAGCAGTGCACGGGGGTCCAAACCCGATTATCGGCGCGACTGTTACCCTCTATGCAACAGCAACAGCTGCATCACCATCTTCGTCCAACGCCTACGGATATGGCCAGCCCGGAACTGTGCTCGGTACAACCACGACGGACAGCAATGGCAACTTTGCGTTTATCGGCGACGCCAAGAATTGCCCTATAGGGCAGCAAGCCTACATCGTCGCTGCCGGTGGAAACACCGGCGCCAACGCCGGCACTCCCAATCCAGCAGCCCTGCTGATGGCCGCGCTCGGTCCCTGCAATGGGATTTCGGACAGCACCCCGGTCATTATCAATGAGCCGACCACGATTGCCGCCGCCTACGCGATTGGCAAATTCATGAGCATCGATACCTCGGGCGCCACGCCCGTTGTCGACATCAGCGCGCCGGCGAACAACAACGCCGTCACGGGTTCCTGCACGGTAAACGGCTCCAACCAAACCACAGCTTGCGCGGCCGCCGGATTGGCGCACGCCTTCCTGAATGCGGCCAATCTGGTCAACTCAGAGGTTGGAACGGCCAATACTGCCATCGCGGGCTCCGTGGGAGTTGTGCCGCAGGCGCTCATTAATACGCTGGCCAACTCGGTTGAAGCTTGCATCAACTCCACCGGCGACATCGTCACGCCGACCGCGCCCTGCGCGATCCTGATGACCAACACGACGCCCACTCAGTTGGCTTCGCCCACGCCGCCCACCAACACTTTGCAGGCCCTCATGGATTTGGCCGCGTACCCGTCGGAGGCAACCGGCTGCTCGTCGCCGCCGTGCGCCCCCGGAACCGGCTCAGGAACTCCCGTCGGCACAACGGCCAACCTCATAACCCCCTCGGCTGCTACGACGGCCCTGTATAACGTTGCAACCAGCAACGGCTACTACACTCCTGCGCTCACCGCCATACCGGACGACTTTACCATGGCCATCGCCTACCCCGAGACAGGCGGCAATCTGTGGGGGAGTGCGGCGGGCATCAACGACAACATTTATGTGTATCAGAACACGACCCCCGTTACTCTCTTTTCCGTCAGTTCCAATGGCGTATCGAATTGGTCCACCCCGATCAGCACCCTCGCCGGTTGCAGCAGCTTCAGCATTCGTTGCGCCGTGACTCATGACGCCCTTGGCAATCTGTGGGTGGCGGACAAGTCGGGCCTGACCGAGGTCAGTAAAACGGGCGTGTTGGGAACCACCTTCACTTCCATCAACGGCTTGGAGACCGCTGGTATCGATTTGGGCAACAATGTCTGGTTGGGAGTCTCCTCCATAGCGTCGGCGGGCACCACCGCGCAACCCACCCCCAGCGGCCTTGAGGAACTTCCTGTGGGCGCAACCCAAATCATCGATGTCAATGTGGGTGGCGTACCGGTACCGTATACCACCAAGCAACCCATCTTCGACAGCTATGGCAACCTGTGGGTTGAATCGGATAATACTGGCGGCTCAGGCGGCCCCGGTATGATTCTGATGCTCAACGATACGGGCAGCTTGACCTCGCCGGCCTTTACAAACGCCGGTAGCGGCAGCGGCAATCCCGTGAACTTCCCTGGTGGGGATGCCACACCCGGCCAAGGCGTCTCGATCGACCCCAGCGGAAACGTCTGGTTTAGCGCTCAGGACGACATGCTTTCGATCCCGAGCGGCGGCGGCGAGGCTGGCGGCCTGAACTACGGCTCACTCACCATCGAATATGGCCCAGTTTATGAGGCTGGCGTGGATCGTAATGCGACCATGGATGGAGACGGCAACATCGTCATCGATGCCACCAGCACTGGCGCGGGATATCTGAGTATTTACTATCCCACTGCCCCGGCCGATGGCCAATTCGTGGTCAGCTCGACAACCGGCGACACGGGCGCGCTCACCTATATGAACCCGTGCTACATCGCGAGCGGTACGACGGTTTGCTTGGGCTCACCTGATGGAAATGGCGGATCTGCCCTGTCGAATAATCCACGCTCAACAACAATCGATGACACCGGAGCCATCTGGGCGCCTTCCCAAAGCTCCGGCTTCTTGATTCAGGTGCTTGGCCCAGCCGCACCAACCTGGGGCCAGAGATCCTGGATCCCCATGGCCCTGGCGCCTAATTTGACCGGGCTTTCAACGAGCCTCCGCCCGTTCTAGTCCTGCCCCGGATTGCGCTTGGCGGAAAGCATCCTGCCAGGCGGAATCCATAGCCTGAGTTTGCAGCGCGCTGCGAAACCCTGTAAGTGGTTTCGCAGCGCGGCAGAAAGATAACCGACTGAATTGCCCAAGGGTTTTCGGTCAAAACGAGGATCGCGAGTCCTCACAGCGAAAGGATTACGTGATGAAGAATAAGTATTGGGCACTGCTAGTGGTAATCGCCGTGATGTGCATCCCTACCCTGGTCCGTGCGCAGGTTGGGTGCGAGGACTCTCCTGAAGATCCGACCATTGTGTTGGCGCTGGTCGCCTCAGCCGGCGCCCTGATTACCGGCGTGCGCGCCCGTTTCAGAGCGCGCAAAACCTCCGGCAACTAATAACAGCCGGATTGAATCGAATGCGGCAACTGCCGGCGCGAGATGGCGCGGCAGTTGCCGCACGGCTTTGCGCGGTACCCTGGGGATTGCGCAGGCCTATCGGTAATGCAAAGTACGGTGTCTGGATAACGTAATAGCCTGATCAACGGTGAGGACACGATGTGTCTTCACCGTTTTTGTTGCGGACGACCGGTTCTGAAAGCGCCGGCGCGCACAATAGAGACAGCGGGCCTTTATCGGCCCGGAGCGGCGTTTCCGGCTCATTTGGGCTTTCACCACAAAGTTGCTGAGCTGGGATTCTTTAGATAGCGAGTACGATCGAAGAGTAGTTCCCATGCACAGACATTTTCAGGCAATCGTTCTTAGAGGGTCTCATCCATGAAGCTTCGACTTTTCAGCGTATCGTTTCGCGCTGTTCTGGCGATTTTAGGATTTGGAGTGTTGGCCAACTCTCTGACCGGCTGTGGCGGAATTGTCAGTTCAACGACCAACCCGCACCCCCCAACCGGCTATGAAGGACAGGGTTTCAGCGGCAAGGCGCTGGTTGGTCAACAGCCTCTGATTGGAGCTTCCGTCCAGTTGTATGCCGCGGGCACAAGCGGCAACGGTTCAAGCGCAGATGCGCTTCTCTCGAATGCGCTGACTTCAGACAGCACTGGAGCGTTCTCTGTCGCGGCAGGCTACGAATGCCCCTCGGCCGATTCCCAGATCTACCTCGTGGCGCGCGGCGGCAAGCCGGGGTCGGCAGCTTCGGCGGGCAATGACGCCATTGCGCTGCTCACGGCCCTGGGAGCCTGCAATGGGGTGGCTTCCGCAAGTCCGGTTGTCATCAACGAAGTCACTACGGCGGCCTCTGTGTACGCGCTGGCACAGTTTCTCTCGGCTGGGGGCAATCTAGGGGCAAGCTCGACCAATGCCGTTGGCCTGAAGAACGCCGTTGCCACAGCCCAGGCCTTGGCAAACATCTCTACAGGAAGCAGCCCAGGGACAACCTTCGCCGCCAACGGCAGTTCTCCCGCTCCGAGAATCGACACGCTGGCCAATCTGCTCAACTCCTGCGCCTCTGCCACTGCCGGCGGAAGCACGTGCAGCGGCCTGTTTTCCGCAACGGCCACATCGAGCGGTGTGCCTGCCAACACTCTGGACGCCGCGCTCAACCTGGCGCATAACCCGGCCCAGAATGTCGCTGCGCTCTACGCTCTGGCGGCAGCGGATTCCACCTTTGCCCCGGCGTTGGCGGCGCCGCCTTCCGACTGGACGCTCTTTATCAGCTACACCGGGGGCGGCATGAACCTTCCCACGTCGCTGGGGCTGGACAGCGCGGGCAATGTCTGGGTTGCCAACCAGGTCGGCGGCGTAGCTTCGGTGTTTTCTCCATTGGGAACGCCCCTGTTTGCGCACGGTATCACCGGATCGGGGCTTGACGTTTCTTTCGGCCTGGCTGTGGACGCGAACAACGACGCGTGGATCACCAATTATCCCACTAGTTCTGGGCCGGGAAACACCCTCAGCGTCTTCAATATCAGCGGCCAGTCCGTGGCTGGGAGCAGCGGCTACTCGACAGGCGCGGACACCTATCCAAACGGCGTGGCGATCGACACAGATGGCTCAGCCTGGGTGGCGGATTGGGGCAATTCGAAACTGACGCACCTGTCCAGTTCGGGCCAGGAACTTTCCGGCTCCCCCTACTCGTTGTCGCAGTTGTTCGAGCCCGTGGCTGCCGCCATCGACAAGAGTCACAATGTATGGGTCAGCAACCAGGGCGGTGCGACTGTCACCCGTGTTACTCCGGATGGAAGCCAGTTCACCAGCTATGACTGTTGCGCTGACCCGGGAGCGTTGGCCATCGATCAAAGCGGCAATGTCTGGGTGCCCAATTACGACAGCAACAGCATCAGCGAGATTTCCGGCGCGGGCACTGTGCTTTCCAGCGGCGCATATACCAGCGCCAGCCTCCACGACCCGGATTACATCGCCATCGATGGCGTGGGGACCGTATGGATCTCGAATTACCGGGGCCCTTCTCTTACCGAACTGGCTGGCTCAGCCGCCTCTGTCCCAGGAAAAGTCCTATCACCGGCGGGTGGTCTGGGTTCAGATGCCGGCCTGATCGAAGCCTACTCCCTTGCGATCGATGCCAGTGGCAATCTTTGGGTCAGCAACAAAGGCAGCAATACTCTGACACAGTATTTCGTGACACAATTTATCGGACTGGCCGCGCCCGTCCGGACGCCCCAGATTGGCCCCGCCGTTGCGCCTTGACAGGGTCAATTAAAGAAGGCGATTGCCAGTGCAGCGCTTGTCTCGGGCAGCGGCGGTGGCAGCGGTTCCAGCACGCCTCGGCCGCGTCGCGCGCTTGGCAGTTGGGGTCTGCACACTGCGGAACCGTGATCGGACGCGATATATGTCGCTGTGAAGCCGTCAGAACAATCCGAAACCGTCATGGCGCATCGATCCGCCGGCATTTAAGTCTCTGGCGCAGGCAGCATCCATCAATTGGCCCTTCACTTACCTGATACCGGGAGGCCCATAGTCGCTACCGGAATCCCTGGCTGCGCCACTGGGCTTCTTCCATCCGGCCAGTCAGTCGCAGGCGCCACAGGCGCGATCGTCAAGGGTTGGATAATGTGCTTCAGCAGATACGTGCTCGGGTTGTAGTCCAGGACCATTTCTTTGAGGGCTACCACCAGACGGCCCGTATCGCGCGCCTCGCAAATATCGTGGAGGACGCCCAGCCAGGCCTGGACATCGCCTGTCGGCATGCCGCTGCCTATATGGATGCGAATCTTTTCGTGCGTGGTCGGAACCGTGTCCTCAAGCAGTGTGTTCAGTTCCTCATAGAGCTTCTCGCCTGGGCGCATGCCCGTGAACTTGATCTTCATATCTTCATCCGGTTTGAGCCCGGACAGAAGAATCAGGTTTCTAGCTAAATCGACAATCTTCACCGGCTGTCCCATGTCAAGGACGCGCACTTGGCCTCCATCTCCCATTGCCGAGGCTTGCAGCACAAGCTGGCATGCCTCAGGAATGGTCATGAAGAATCGGCGCATCTCCGGATGCGTCACAGTGACGGGTCCGCCAGAAGCGATTTGCTTCTTGAAAATGGGAATGACGCTGCCATTTGAGCCCAGAACATTGCCAAAGCGGACAGCAACATATTTGGTCCGTCCATTTTGAAGGGCGAGAAGAAACAGTTCGGCAACTCGCTTCGTCGCGCCCATTACATTGGTTGGACGGACCGCCTTATCGGAGGAGATTAAAACGAAGTCCTCGACGCCGTGCTTTGCAGCGGATGCCGCCACGTTATAGGTTCCAAAAACGTTGTTTTCAACGGCCTCGAATACATGGGTTTCCATCAGAGGCACGTGCTTGTAGGCGGCCGCGTGATAAATCACGCTGGGCCTGTATTGCGACAACACTTCATCGATACGGGCACGATTTTGAATGCTGCCGATTTCCGGGAAGAATGGAACATGCGGAAATACTTGCCGCATCTCTCGATCCAGCTCGAACAGAGGCGATTCGGCAATCTCAAATCCAACAATGCTGGCAGGTCCAAACCGGGCAATCTGCCGGCAAAGCTCCGAACCGATTGACCCAGCCGCACCGGTGACCAGAACAACTTTGCCGTGTAGCGCACCGCGGATCTGCTTCTCTTCAAGTTGCACCGGAAGCCTGCCCAGAAGATCCTCGACTGACACCTCGCGAATCTGGCCTGCGAGACCATTTCGTTCGATCATTTCCGCTAGGCCCGGAACCGTCTTGCACTCGACGCCAGCTCCCCGGCAAAGGCCCAGGATGCGAGTCATTTCTGCCCCTGTGGCCGACGGAATCGCAATCAAAATCATCGCGATGCCGTTCTTCTGAGCCAGCGCACTTACTTGATCGCCGCCTCCAAGCACGGGCGCGCCACCGATACGCAAACCCCATTTATCTCGCCGATCGTCTAAAAAGCCCACCACTCGGTAGAACAATCTCGGATTGTTCCGAATCTCCCGAAGGAGAATCATGCCGGCATCGCCTGCACCGTAAATCAGCGTATTCTTCTCTTCTGCGCCGCCATGTCCCCCTCGCGCAAACTCTGCCACCATGCGTACACCGATCCGCATGGCCGCCGTCCCAAGAAAACACAGCATCGCATCGATCACGTAGATCGACCGCGGAAATCCATGGGGTCCGGCAATCAAGATCGCAGCACAGCTCAATATCGAGCTGATCAGGTTTGCAACCAGTAGCCGGAACAGGTCGGGGATTGAAACGTAACGCCATCCAAGCCGATTTAGGCCGGCAGCCGCGAATACAATGCTCTTCGTGACGATCCAGACCAATAGCGCAAATTCCAAATGAAAGATGTATGTTCGGGGCGGGTTAAAGTCAAACCGCAGCAAGAATGCGGCCACTCCTGCCAGCCCGAACATCAGCGGCTGAAATGTCCACAAGAGGACCGAGCGGATGGTGGCCGCTCTCTGCACACCCCTTAACTTCTTTCGCATATTACTCTGTCCTGTTTGGCGGGCGTTTTGTAGCCGCAATCACTCAGCGGTCTACGTGTGCCATATGCACTGACGTGCTCGCACCCGCCGCCTTTCGCACGCAATTGATCACGTAGAGCTGTTCTTCCTCAGTCAGGCTGCTCGAGCTGGGCAAGCATATCCCTCGCCTGAACAAGTCCTCCGCAACCTCTCCGCCATAGCGTTCGCATCCCGCATACAGCGGCTGCAAGTGCATTGGCTTCCACACCGGGCGGGACTCCACGTTCGCTTCATCGAGCGCCCCGATGAGTGCATCTCTCGACAAGCCAAACTCCTTTTCGTCGATGAGGAAGCAGCTAAGCCAGTTCGTGTGCAGGCCGTAAGCAGCCTGAGGCATCAGGCTGATCCCTGGCAGGTCTCGAAACGCATCGCGATATCGGAACGCGATGGCGCGACGCTGCTGGACGCGCAAATCGAGGACTTCGAGTTGTCCGCGGCCGATCCCGGCAAGAACGTTACTCATGCGGTAGTTGTAGCCCATCTCCGAGTGTTCGTAGGCAAGCCCCGGGTCGCGTGCCTGCTGCGACCAAAAGCGGGCCTTCTCAACCCAGGCGCGGTTCCGTGACGCCACCAGCCCGCCGCCAGTTGTCGTAATAATCTTGTTGCCGTTAAACGAAAATACGCCAATGTCTCCAAAAGTTCCCGCTGGCCTGCCTTTGTACGTACTGCCGAGAGCCTCAGCCGCGTCTTCGAGAACCGCGACTCCGTAGCGGCCGCACAGCTCGAGGATGGGTTCCAGATCGGCACATTGACCGTAAAGGTCTACCACGACAACCGCTCGCGGCAGTCTGCCCTGCTGTGCACGATCGCGAAGGGCGTCTTCGAGGATATTGGGGTCGAGGTTCCACGTGGCATAATCGCTGTCCAGCAATACCGGCTCGGCGCCAAGATAGCGAATCGGATTGCAGCCAGCGACGAACGTCAGGGTCGGGCAGAAAACCTCGTCTCCGGGGCCCACACCCAGAAGCCGAAGGCCCAGGTGAATGCCGGCCGTGCCGCTTGCCAGGGCAACACCGGGCAGGTCAATGCGACTCTCGAATTCCTTTTCGAATGCCGCGATGTTCGGCCCAACCGTGGACAGCCAGTTGGAAGCGAACGCCTCGTGAACGTACCCCTCTTTCGGCTCCGCCCATGTGCGGCACGGAAAGCAATATGCGTTTCATAGCTCTGGTTTCGGTATCGATGTCAACGCTTTGGCGGGCACTCCGGCCACGGTGCAATGGGCAGGCACTTCGCGAAGAACCACTGCTCCAGCACCGATAATCGCGCTCTCGCCGATGGTCAGGTATTGCAAAATTTGCGCCCCTGTCCCGACCAACACACTTTTACCAATGTCAACGCCACCGGAGACATTCACGCTCGGATTCAGCACGCTTCCCGCGCCAATTCGAGCCTCGTGGCCAATGGTGCACGATAAATTCACCATCGAGAATGCTCCAAACCGAACATTCACCGTAGCAATCACTCCCGCGCAAAGTACCACGCCTTCTTCGATCGTGCACGTTTCCGCATCGAACCGCACCGAGGGATGCACGATCGCCGGCCATTCAATCGCGGGGAAACGCTGCTTCAGTTCATTCGCCACACTCAGCCGTGCCGCGGGAGCGCCAATCCCCATCGCCAATGCATCCACATGGTGATCGTCGAGCCAATCGAACTCGCCCAATACCTCGCTGTCGTGCGGTCCAAGTTTTCCGCGGCTGCTTACCAGGAAACCCGCCACATCGAAAGGCTCGTACCGGCGATTGGCATCCGCGGCAATCTCGGCGAACAGCCAGCGCAGCTCGCGCGCAAATCCCCCCGCTCCCACAATGGCAATGCGTCTCATTCTTATTTCTTCTGCGCCTCCGATGAAGCCGGCACGAATCCCATCTCACCAGCACCGCGCCTGTTGCCCATCAACTCCGGCCCCATAAACTCCGGCCCCATGAATTCGGGCCCCATAAATTCAGGCCCCATAAATTCCGGCATCGTCGCGTGCCCAACCTGGCTCACGCCGTCACCCCGCACCACCTTGATCAGAGTCAGCCAGAGAATCTTCACATCCAGCCCCAGGCTCTTGTGGTCCACGTACCACACGTCGAAATCGAACTTCCCTTCCCACGAGAGCGCATTTCTGCCGTTCACCTGCGCCCAACCCGTGATACCCGGCCTCACCTCATGGCGCCGGCGTTGGCGCTCGCTGTAGCGCGGCAAATAATCCGGTGGCAGCGGCCGCGGACCCACGAACGCCATCTCGCCGCGCACGATGTTCCATAACTGCGGAATCTCATCCAGGCTCGTGTGTCGCAGCAAACTTCCCCATCGCGTCAGGCGCTGCTCGTCGGGCAGCAGGCGGCCGTTGCTGTCGCGCTGGTTCGTCATAGTCCGAAATTTATAAATCGTGAAGGCCCGGTCGCACTGGCCGATCCTGCGCTGGCAAAAAATCGGCGCGCACCGCGTGTCGATCAGGACCGCCACCGCGATGCACACCAGCAGCGGCGCAAACAGAGTCAGCAGCACAATCGCCGCTACAACGCTCAACAAAGATGTCACTGTGCGCATTCAGTTCGTCAGACCTTAAGCGGTGCCGCGATCACACTTCTTGCCGATAAGCGCGCGCGTATGCCGCCCAAACGATCTCCCGCCGAAATTCATTCTCCACGCGAACACGGCCCGCTTCGCCCATCCGCCTCCGTAAGGAGGGATCGCGCAGCAGGCAGTCGATGGCGGCGCTCAGTGCCTTCACATCGCCTACCGGCGCCATCAGCCCCGTTCGCCCATCGAGCACTGAATCAATCGCGCCCGTTGCCCGCGTCGTGACCACCGGAACTCCGCACGCCTGTGCCTCCAGTGGAACTCCGGGAAATCCTTCGCGGTAGGTCGGCGACACGCACACATCCATCAGGTGATAATACGGAGCGGCATCGGGAACGAATCCCGTACGAATCACATCGCAATCGCTTTCGATCGCGCGCCGAATCTCTTCTGTAAGCGGATCGCCCGCCTCAAAGTCTCCCACCATCAGCAGGCGCAGCCTGGAATGCTGCTCGCGGAGCGAGATAAACGCTTGATAGAGTTCCGGAATGCCCTTATCCCGCGTGAATCTGCCTACGAAGCCGATCACGGGCGCATCGTCGTCAACGCCCAGCTTGCGCCGCAGGTCGCCGGCCTTCTGCCGCATATCGTGTGACGCGCGAAAGTGGTCGGCATCCACCCCGTTGCAAGTGCCCGGACCCACAACCACGGCTTTAACCGGCTGAACTAGGCCAAGGTCAATGGCGCGCGCCCGCAAACTTGGGCTCACGCAATGCAC
Source organism: uncultured Acidobacteriaceae bacterium (assembly GCA_963732305.1). Lineage (GTDB taxonomy): Bacteria > Acidobacteriota > Terriglobia > Terriglobales > Acidobacteriaceae > Telmatobacter. The sequence continues at coordinate 89,675 of CAVSYW010000006.1, read as the reverse complement.
ACGATGCGCGCAGCGGCAGGCCACTCGCTCTGAAATCGTCAACAGTACGCGCTTCCATCCACGCGCGGTCTCAAGGCGCAGCCCATGCAGCGTGTACTCCACTCGTGGCACACCCGCCAGGCGCGCGGCCACGGTTCCCAGCAGCCCGGCCTTAGGCGTGCCTGCAACAACCAGGTCTGGACGCGTGCGGCGAAACAGTCGCCACAGCCGGCCCAGCGAGACCATATCTTTGAGTGGAGCCATCTCCCGCTCCATGGGAAGATCCCAATGTCTACCGCCTTCAGCGCGCACTGCATTCGACTCCGGGCCTGGGCTGGAAACGCAATTCACATCCCACCCGTTTCTAGCCATATAGGCCACCCGTCCCCTGAAGAAACCCAGGCTCACAGATGCTGTCACCACATACATCAGCTTTGGCCGGGCCCCGCCGCGCAGATCGTTCATCGAGGAGCCGCCTCGCGCCGCGCAATCGGACATCTTTTACCACGTGGAGCACTCGCATCAATGTGCTCCCTTGCCTGCTTCCCAGCGCTCTGTCATATCGCGAATCACCCTGTAAAACCGCCGCCGCCGCTCCGACAAAACGGAATCGCGATACTCCAGCACAGCCTCCAGGTTTTTGCGGGACATGGCCTCCATCCTCGCAGGGTCACCTAAGACCTCCGCAATCTTCGCGGCAAGCGCGCCCGCATCGCCGGCAGGCACAAGATCGTCCTTGTCGAGCAACTCCGGAATCCCGCCCACATCCGATCCAATGCACGGCAGTCCGCGCGCCATCGCTTCGATCAGGGCTCTGGGCAAACCTTCCGTGCGCGACGGAAGCACGAACAGGTCGGCGGAATCCAGAAAGCCCCGCACCGGTTTACCGGCCAGCACATGGCCTGCAAAACGAATGCGCGAGGCCATGCCGATCCGCTCCGCCTGCTCCATCAGCTCCGTTTTATATTTGCCGTCCCCTACGATCGTTGCCGTCAAATCGATGCCCGCGCTGACGCAACGCGCCACAGCCTCGATCAGAACGTCGGTGCCCTTGTACATCTGGGCCAGGGAGCCTACCGTAACCAGCTCATAGGGCCCATGGCGTTTCGCCTTGTAAAAGGAATCCGCAAAGCCCTCTGAATCCAATTCCACGTTCGAGTAGTGCGTCTCAAAGACTCCTCCCCGGATAGCCTCCCGCTCCAGATCAACGTCGGAGATGCTCGCAGCCATGGCGCGCGTTGGGTACCGCGCCTGCAGCGCTCGCTTCGTCACATAGGCAACAGCCACAGCCCGCAGGCACTGCCCGCGCAAGCGGCGCGAAAAATGCCAGCGGAAGAATGGCCTTAGCGGATGCTCCACAACTCCCGGCGCAAAAACTTCATTGGGATCGCCCACAACCTCCAGAGCGTACGGACGCCCCGCCTGCGCAAGGCGATGCTCGAGGATGTTTGCAATCTCCGATCCGACCCGCAGAATGACGGCCCCGCGCTCGGGAGCCGCGGAGCGAATCGCGGCCCGAACTGCCGGGTACCGCCTCAGGCATTGCCATGGCCCGTGAAAATCAGGAACAGCGTGAAACAGAATGTTCTTGCCGGTCACCGGCAACCATCCCTCGGGGGGACGCTCCACGCGAGCCGCGCGCGCCACAATTCTCACCCTGTCAAACACCTCCAGATAGCGATCCCAGAACGAGCGCGCCATCCCTGTCTGCGCCCAGACCGAGCCATCCGCTGCAACCGTGTACCGTGCCTCCAGTGCAACCGTTAAATCCACATTTCACCTGTGCGGCCAGCCTCACGTTTGGATCTCTCCCTCCGGCCGCTGAATCTTGTAACTGAGATTCCTTGTTTAGCGTCTGCGCTTGACCTTTGCTTCACCGCCCATTCCCAACGAAATGCAAATCGTGAGCGGATTGGTATATGCGACTCAGCGCATCTGCAGAACTTGAAATGTCATAACCGCTCTCCTGAATCGCGCGCTTTCTTGTATCCCAATCCGGCCTTTCCATTCTCAATGCCTCCATTATTTGTTCGCACCATTCTTCACCGCCCGCTTTGAGGCTCACAAACCGAAGTAGTCCGAGGCCCAAATCAGCCTCCCGCGTAATTGCATCCGAGATCACACAGGGGACCCCGGCAGCTTGTGCTTCGACAAGTGTCACGGGAAGCCCCTCATTCAGTGAAGGCATGACGAGAACATCGAAGGCGCCCAGCAACTGCGGCACCTCTGTTTGCGGTCGCTTGCCTAGGAAGCGAACATGTTCGCCCAAAGCGATGGCCTCTACCTGGCGTTCGATCTCCCGTCTCAATCCGCCATCGCCAATTAGTACCAACGTCGCTTTGTGGCCTTTATCCAGGTAACGCCGAAAGATTTCTATCAAATAACGGTGGTTCTTCACTTCGTCGAACCTGCCCAGATGGCCTAGGATTTCGTTGCCGTTCGGGATTGACAGCTCTTGGCGCAGGTCCTCCTTGTTCCTACGGCAGATGGCCGCATATGGCGCGAGGGCAATTCCGTTGCGGACGACAGACATTCGCGAATCACTATCCCACCCTTTACCGAACATGGAGGCCAGCGCTCCACGGCTGCAGCCCAGTATGTGCGTCGCGTTCCGCTTGATGAGGCCTCGCATCGCCGCATGATATGCAAGGCCGGAGAGAGTCCCGCTGCGACCGTCACGGGTGCAATGCACATGAGCAACACGCGCGGGAACATGTTCCAGTGCAGCTATCCTCAAGACGTATCCGCTGAAGTAGTACAAATGGCTATGAATGGCATCGAATGGCCCGTCCCGACGCAGAATGTTACGCAACTCAGCGGCGTACCGCCGAAAACCAGCCTCGGCCGGCGGCGTGTGCCTAATGATTCTGCCGCCGAGGTTCTTGATTTCATCATCGTAATAACCGTCAGTTCTCGCAGAGACGGCAAAATCAAACTGGAGCTCCTCTCGCGCGACGCTTCGGTATACGTGCATCACGAAGGTCTCTGCCCCACCCAGACCCATCCCCCCAAAGCAATGGAGAACCCTGAGTTTACCTTTGGCTGTTCCTCCTGTTGTCACTACATTTCTCTTCTGTTCATGAAACCAGCCTCGCCGAGAGGCCTACGAATCGAAACCAGCGCTCTTGTCGCGGTGGAGCTGATTCTGGCTCGCGCTGTAATCATCTTCACGATCACATAGGGACCTATCGCATACCACACCACTCCGCGAAGAATCTCCGAGCAGTCACTACGCGCATATTTCACAGTGAAAGCAACTATAGTTGCGGCGCATGCCATCTTCGCAAGATCCCTCGAGTTCGAAGACCAGGCAGCGAGCCGCGCGAAGCCAAATCCAAGAGCCCCGCAACAAATGATCACTCCTGGCCACCCGAAGTTGAGATAAGCCTCTGCGATGAAGGAATAGCCCAACCCGCCCCCCTGAGCCGCAGCCCTGGGATCGACCGTTTGAATCAGCCAAGTTTCTGGAGTTCCTTGTGCGATTGCAGGGTGTACCTTCCAAAACAGATTCGGTACGCAAGTGAAGGCCCCCTGCAGATAGGTGCGCCCATAGGCATACGGTCTGGATTCTGGAACTAGCTGATATGTGTACGCGACGGTAATTGCGCTTCCACCAACCTCGGACAAGAACGCCACGACGGGGTTTTGTAATGACGCGAATTGCTCCATAAGCTTTTCAGGAGAGACGCGGTCTTCGCCAATCAACATCCTGCTGCGGCCAACCAGCTGCATCGCAGTAACTGCAACCAAGAGGCCGCACACTAGCGCTGGGAGTCTCGGTATAGGCTTGATGCACCGGCCCCATAGCCAGACATACGGAACGATCGACGCAACGGCAAGGGCGCGGGAGCCAAGAAAAAGTTGCATTAGGGCGTATGACGCTACAAGTATTGCGCTAACAAATAGGGAGAACCTGCGGAGTCTGCTCCCCGCCTCAAGAAATAGGGCCCCCGGAAGCAAAAAGGCGGCGAGCACTTGGGGTATAGCGTTCCATGACGTCGCCTTCTCCCCTTGGAACAGGGCAAAATATCCTGAGGACATGACGGCGATAACGGCCTCGCGGAGCAGATATGAAACAGGAAGAATAGCGATGGCAACAAGGCCCCAGCCGATCTTGCGTATCTTTTCACTGTCTACTACGATGTTCCGTGCCTCCGCTCTGATCATCTCCTGAGTCGAGGGAGCACCTAGCATGCCACCAATATGGAAGCACCAAAGGGCGATGGTAACCAAGTAAATTGTCGCTACGGTCGTGTCCTCTTGAAAGGCCGGCCCAAACACGCCGCTAACGTTTGCTCCAAACACCTCGAGCGTTGCCCGTGAGCCATTAAAAAGCATAGCCGCAGTTGCAAAGATCGTGTATGGATCAAAGTTCGACCTAGACACGCGGTACCACGACCACATCTGGACAATAAAAAGAGTAGTCAGTAACGCGGACGCGGGATAAATAAGCGTCGATGAGGGTATCGCAAAACTTCGCGCTATCAGGGGAACCACCGCGATGAGCACGAGGACTAAGATGCTGAAGGCGAGCAGACCTCTCGCGGATGCTCTCCGAGTCCATCTCCTGCGCGGCGCGGAGTGTGCAGCCGCTCCTCCGGTCATAACCGTCAATGGGCGATAAGTACTATTCATCTTCATGGGGTCCCGGCTGAGGTAACCGAAGGCCGCCGCGATTCAAGCCTCCCACTACATGCAGGATGCGCATGGCGCGACGTTCCCTTCCAGCCTGCGGACTGCGGCGCGCAAAACCACTGCGCCGCCGGTCGCTGAGACGCAGGCTCCCATGAGAAGCGCATAGGCCGCGCCGGCGCTGCCCCACCGGGAGATCAGGATATAGGAGGCAATCACCGTGGTGAGAGTCGAAGCCGCGATCACCGGGACCTGCATGCGGAAAGCTCTGGCGGCTGTCATGCCGCAGCCCAGGAAAGACGAGATTGAGGAGACTCCCGCGGTCACGACCATAATGACAAAAAGCGAGACGTGCGTTCCGTATTCAGGACGATAAATCACGGTCAACAGGGGGCGGCCCACCCATCGCGCTACCGGCGCGCCCAGAACCAGAATCAGCCCCCCGAATGCCAGAAGCTTGCCCAATGTGCCGATGAATCTCTTCGAGTCGCCCTCCGCGAACATGCGCGATAGTCTTGCAATGGCGCTCTGGCCGAGCGCATTGACGACCAGGTTGATCGCAACCAGGAGATAGGCAAGCGAAGCGAAGATGCCCAGGTCCGCGGGGCCAAGCTTGTGTTCGAGAATATACCGCGGGATATTCACATTGAGCGAGATCAGGGTCGCGACAATGCCCAGGGAAATGCTTACCTTCACAAGACTCCACAGTCTCGACCACCGGAAGGCAAAGTATCTGCGCTGCCCGCGAACCAGCGCGCGAGTCTGGCGCAGGTCGTAAAGCAGGAAGACCGAGAGCCACACCGCAACCAGCGCAGCCACAGGAGCAATCAGGTTTCGAAAGGCCCAGAAGGCCGTCGCGAACGCGAGAACTGAACATGTGCCCCGGATCATCAGGCTGATGGCCGCACGATCCAGCCGCTCAAACTTCTGCAGCAGGCCCGCAACCACGTCGCTGAGCGATTCAATCGCCTTTGCGGCGCCGATCAGGACAATCACGGCTGCGGTCGCCGCATCGAATCGGCCGGCCAGAACAATGCAACAGACGGCCGCCAGCGCCACCATCGAAGCCAGCAGGCGCAAAGTAAAATAGTCGGCGAATTCAAACTCCGAGCGGGCGTCGGTAGCCTGCACGGCGCGCAATTGCAGATTTGTAAACATGAAGACCGGCGCGGCAATTGCCAGGCCGAGGGCGAAGCGGCCCACCAGCGCCGTGTTGCCGAGTTTCGCCAACGCCGAGATCATTCCCCACTGGCAGCCCGAGTACACAACGTTACCCGCAAGCGTCCAACTAAAGTTGGATTTCAGGGACCTTGCCTCTGTCGCAATCAAATCAGTGGCGTAGATAGGGCTGGGCTGCGTGGGCATACGGAGATCAACCAAATCCTGGCTGGCGGGTCAATTCGAAATATCGCGAAAGGGCACGACTTCAAAGCCTGCTGAAAAACTCGGTTTTTCGCCCGTCGGAGGGAGCGGGAGGCTTCAGCCTCCCGAATAAAGGCCATCGATTCAGCGTGGCTTTAGCCACGGGCCTCTCTTCAAACGGGGCAGACAGGCTTTTTCAGCAAGCTGTTCAGTCGCGCCGGAAATGGCTGAAAAAACGGCGCGGCTTCACAGCTTGCTGAAAAACTCAACCCAAGGTGCTTTGTAACAAGGGCACGGCTTCAAAGCTTGCTGAAAAACTCAATGCGAGGTGCTTTGTAACAAGGGCACGGCTTTAGCCGGGCCGATAAAGTCAGCAAAATGAATCGGGCTTTAGCCCCTGCCAATTCATCCCTTGCCGAATTCGCTTTTCGTTCGGACTATTTCCGCAGCCTGTTTAGCCCCTGAGCAAGGCTTCTTTCAAACCGGCCCACTACCAAATCCTGAATTCGCAAACAGCAGCGTGACAAGCCGCTCAAGCTTCATTTTCCGAGCCAGCGCGAGAAGCCATCCTCGGTCCCCATTTTCCACAAGCCCGCCAAGCCTCACTTTCCCCGCAAATGACTCAAAACACACCGCAAATTCAGCGCGCCGATTTGCATATAATTAAGCGCCCCCGGCGCATACTGTTCCCATGAGCGTTCAACCAAGCCCTCGGACCAAGGTTTTCCATTCCCCAGTCCCTCAGTCCGTGCTTTTCAAGTCCCTGGTCCCGAGTCCCTTAGTCCCTGCATTTCACACTGCCCGGCCTGCTATTGACTACTCGATAACTCCCCCGCCCCTCCCCCCCCCCGGTTCGAGGCAGAGGTCAAGAGCAAGCCGCCGGACCCCTGAAACCCGCAGCCGAGACCCCCGCGAAAAAGTGGGCTGTGAAACTGTGAAGCCGACTTTTATTATTAACATCAATCACTTACAGGGGAAAATCCCACAGTCTCACAGTTTCTGTGTTCCTGTGGACTGTGAAGCGTCTCACTCGGACTTCTGGTTGTAGCCGTAGCGATAATACCTGTAGTACGAGTAGCCATCGGAAGACGTGTTCTGGCTCACCTGGTTCAAAACCACACCGATGATATTCGCGCGCAGCCGATTCAAAACCGAAATAACCTCCGCAACCGCGCGACGCCTGGTTTCTCCAGCCTGGCTGATAATGAGCACTCCATCTGCCGCAGTAGCCATCTGAAGGCACTCTGCAAAGCCCAGCAGCGGCGGCGAATCCAGAATCGCCAGATCGTATTCCTTGGCGAACTCGTCGAGCAAAGTAGCCAATCGCGGGCCCATCAGATCCGCTGCTCGGTGAGAACCAGGTCCTGCAGGCAGAACGCTCAGGTTTGGCCTGCCTTCAACCGGCACAACAACATCTTGCCAGGGCAATTCGCCGGTGAGAACGTTCGAGAGCCCTTCACGCGGAGTGAATCCAAATTTTGCGTGAATGCTGGGACGTCGCAGATCGCCGTCGATCAGCAGCGTCTTCTTGCCGCGATCGGCATTGGCGATGGCCAAGTGCGCCGCGATCGTCGACTTGCCTTCTCCAGGCCCTGCGCTGGTGAGCACGATCGACCGCAATCGCCCCTCGAAATCGGACAGCAGGATGGTATTGCGTATCGTCCGCACCGATTCTTCGAAATCGGAAGCCGAGCGATAGTAGCCTTTTCGATTGCCGTTCTGACCGCTCTTGGCCGCGACGACAGCCGCTGGAACGATCGCTGCGCTTTTCGGGAGCTGCGCTGCAAGGCGATCGATCGGCATGGTCCCAATCACATCGGTGCCAAGAAACCGGCTCGCCTCCGTGGGATCGCGGAGCGTGGTATCGAGCGTGTCGTACAACAACGCTGCGCCCAACGCCAGCAGAGTGGCAAAGAGGAAAGCCAGAATAAGATTCAGCAGTGTATTGGGAAACACGGGTTTCAACGTCGGCCGCGCCAAATCGGCAATGCGGATGTTGTTGTTTTGAAAACCGGCGTTGATGTCCGCTTCCCGGATCTTGCGGATCAGCTCGTCGTACAAGGTCTTGTCGTCATCTGCCTCGCGCTTCAACTGCTGATACTCAAACGAGCGGGAGTTGAGGCTATCCCATTCCGCCTTTGTCTCGGCCACGGCTTTCTGCAGCATCTGTTCGCGATTGAGCGCCTCGCTGTATTCCACTTCGATTCTTTGCGCGATATTGTTCCGCGCATCCTCGTACTGCTTCTCCAATTCCGCCACTTCGGAAGCAGCTTTACGGTACTCTGGGTGCGTCGATCCATAGGTCGACTTGACCAGAGCAAATCGCTGGCGCGCCTGATTCAGACTGTCGTTGAGCTTCGCGAGCTCCGCCCCTTGCGAAGAAACCTGCGCCGCTTCAAGAGAGCCGGACTTCATCGCATTCCAGGCCGCCTCCTTGCTCACCCTGTCCGCCTGGGCGGTCGTGTATTCCGTATTCAATTGCAACAGCCGCGCCGAGAGGATGTTGGTCTTCTCCTCTGGGTTGATAACGTCCAGGTCCTTTTCAAACTGCGCCAGGGCCATGCCGGATTTTTCCATCTTCGCCTTCAACTCATCGATCTGTTTCTCCATAAAGGTCGATAAGCTCGCCGACGATCGAATGCGGATTTCATACGAGTGAGCCAGGTAGGAGTTCGCGATCGCATTGGCTACGTCCGCGGCGAGGACGGGATCTGGAGAGCGGTAGCTGATCAGCAATAGATAAGTGTTCGGAGGACGGGTCACCTTCAGGCGCTTCAACTCCACGGGCGCTCGGGCTCTTTCCTGCGCTTTCTCGGGACTCATCTCCTTCAACTGCTGCTCACTGTCCAGCAGGTGGAATTGCTCAGCCACAGGGCGCAACACCGCGTCTGACTGAATCAGCTTGACCTGGGTTGCGAGAAATTGATCCGCGTCATTGGGCGCAGTGGCTCGCGTTGAATCCTCCCCGACAACTTCCGATGGAGCCTGCCGGTCGATATCTACCGTCGCTGTTGACTCATAAATCGGCTGCAGCCGCGCGGAAACGATCGCGGTCACTAATAGACACGTCGCCACGAAGGCAGCCATCTTCCAGCGATAGCGCCGCAGGATCCAAAGATAATGTGACAGGGGAACCGCGGGAGTTTCCGGTTCGAATTCCATCTGTGGCGGAATCGGCGGATAGTAAGCTACCGGCAGCTTGTTGGACTGCGCAGGAGGAATTACGTCCGCTATTCGCAATTGTTCGGGCATGGGTCCTCTTCAAGAAATTTAGTGATCGTAGATGATCAAGGCGGAGCCTAAGCCGGCAGCTAAACCAACGCTTGTTTCCAAAACCTTCAGGCTTGCACGCGTGCCTGTCGCATTCGGGATGTAAAGAATGTCGTTTGCCAACAACGGCACGTCGGGAGACTTGCGATCCATGATCTTCTTCAATTCGACTGGAATTTCGTTTCTGCCGCCAGCTCCGCCCTCAACACGATAGATATAGGCATTGTGGGAGGGGAAAGCATCCAAGCCTTCTGAAAGTGAAATCGCCTTCATCACGCTGCTTTCGGAACCATCCGTAATGTAGAACGCGCCGGGCTTCTTTACATCGCCCAGTACGAAGACCCGGCCAGCTTCTGGAACGCGAATCACCTCTCCGCCTTGCAAGCTTAGGTTGAGTGAGGGATTTGATCCGTCAAGAAGTCCACGCACCGGAATACGTTGTACCAACGCGTTTGGTTTGCCATCTGGGCCTGGTGCCTGATCGCTTACGAGAATCTCCGAACCGGCATTCTCAGTGAGCCCTTGAGCTTTGGAGATGGCATCGAGGAGCGTTACATTGCCGGTAGCCTGAAACGTCAGAGGCATTCTTACGGCGCCGGCCACGGTGATCGGACGGCTCTGATACTCGACGATGGACACGGTAACAACAGGGTCCACGAGCACATGATCGCGGATTAGCGCGCCCGCAATGGCTTTTTCCAATTCTTCCGGATAAAGGCCGGCTGCGTGAATCGGCTGCTTGACCATGGGCAGCAATATATCTCCCTCTGAGCTCACGCGGACCGTGCGGGTCAACTCAGGAGCGTCGTACACTGTTACGCCAATCAGATCGTTGTCACCGATCCTGGCCACAGGCAGATTTGAAACGTCGCTGAAGGTTGTCGCCCCCACCCCCACACGAGGCGGGACAGGCTCCTGCTGCGCCCAAACCGCAACAGTGGTGGCAAGCGCAAGAATCGCAAATGCCATGTTTCTCATATAGACTCCCTGAATGATCTGGAAATGTGCACGAGCTGAAAGACGGGGTTCGGAACTCTCTGCGGCGCTGATTTCATGACGGTCTTTGTGGAGTGGGCCGCTCCGCGGACAAGAACTGTTCCCTCAATTCATCGATCCGCCGATTGATGATCTCCATCTGAGCTTGGACCGAATTCGCAGGGCCGGCCAGAAAACGATCCTGATTGGAAACGCTCAGGAACATGCGCATCGCATCGCGCGCGAGGTCGGATAGGCTGTGAGCGCCGATCTCGGCCGATAGACGACAGAGCCCTGCGTACTCTTCCTCGGAGAGACGGATGCTGATCATCCGCGATCGCGGCTTCAAGACTTTCATAATGTGCCAATGTTGGGGAAGGCGGGATGGAATTGGGTAGGCTTCGCCCCTCTTAGTCCCATGGAATCGGGGCTAAAGGGCGCTACACGTTGAGTCAGGAGCTGTCTTGCTATCCGTAGAAACGGAATAATTACAGCGGCCCATTTCATCTGCAAGAGCAGGTGGCAACAATCTAACGCAGACTCAGTGGAAGTAAAGAATAAAATGACAAATGCCAGACACCTGCATGACGAAGGTATCCCTAACGTTCACCCAAAGGTAAGTTACCTCCTCCAGCGGAGCCGTGGCCGCGGGGGAGAAGTCGAAAGAATCCCTCGGGCGACAAAGGCCACCGGCGGAAGAGAAACTGAAATGAATAGAGTGATTAATTGAGGAATTGGCGAAAATAAGGACGTAGCTGGGTCCGATGCAAAGCGGCCTCGATTTCCAACTGGGGATCGGAAATCATAGGTGTGCGGAAACTCTTCCGTTCAAATTCCTCTTGCGACTTTGCCAGACAACAAGGCTCAAAACAGGTCCTATGGGCTGGCAGGGGACTTCGTCGCTTCGGCCACACCCACTCCGGCGCCTGCGCCGACTGCAATCACCGCTGTGGTCCAGGCCGCTCTCGATTTCGTGCCGCCGTTCCCACTAATGGAGATGGAGCTTACCTCGATCTTGGATATCCTGGATGTTGTCGAAGCTGCCAGCAGCGTGCCGGTAATTTCAGCTTGCATTCCGACGAAGTTCTGCAAAAGATCGCTTCCGGCGATCAGGTACTTCGTCCCTTTGTTCGTCTTGAGGTAGTATTGCCCGTTATGAAAGCTCACTTTGCCAACTTCTGTCACAGTCGTCCCATTTGCTGTCCCTGACGTCCCATTTGCTGCTCCGGCAGGACTTGTCGCCTGGTGAAACGACATCGTTGTCCCTGAGTACACATGCGCGAGGGAAAGATCCGCATCATCGACAATTCGGAGTTCGCCCATAACAACAGCTACCTGAACTGTGTTCCCGGAACTCACTGAGACCACACCAAGCGTGCCGGGCTCACCTGGCACTACGCGCAAGCCATTCGCCTCGACAAAAAACGAGGAGCTCGATGCCTTCAGTTCGCTTTGGCCTTGCGACAAAACAAGCCGGTCGCGATAGACAGTGCCGCGCGAATCAATCGCCATCGTGACCTCAGCGCCGTTCTCCAACCTCAATGTCGCGGTGGCCTGGCTCGTTTCCACGGCGGTGCCGTCGAAAAGCGTTGCGTTCCCCTCCACCGTGTACCCGTCGATGCGCATATTACCTCGCGCGCTGACCGTGCCAATCCCAATTGATCCCGATCCGCTGGACGCATGTGCACACGAGAAGGAGAAGAGCATGAATGCAACCAAACAACCTTTCGCGGTCATTCCTCGTCTCCCTGTGATCGTAGACTCACACTACCCCCAGTATCCCCCTCCTATATACGCGAAGGGACCATGAATTTCAAGTCTCTCTTCCTTCTAGCTCCTACGCATTGCGTCCGACACCTGTCATACGTCCATATCGGGTTCGCAACACTCAATTGCATTTCCTTACTCCAGCATCGCCCCCCGCGCTCAGCACTGGGATTTCGAAAGGTTTCATTTCAATCGCCAGCAACGCAATGTCCAGAAGCTGAAATTCAGTGTTACGCTGGATAGCCATGACCCGGCTTCGATTTCGGTTCCTCGCGATGGTGTGCCGAACAATCATTGTTGGCATCTGTGCGCTCGGCATTTGGTGCTCCTGGAACATGGCCCGGGCAGACTATCTGTTCCGGCAGGATACAGGCGATTCAATTCGCGCCGCCATCCACCTGGAGCCGGACGCCTGGAAATACTATATGCGCCTCGCCTTGCTGGATGACACGCACGCGCAGCAGCTTCTTGAAACCGCGTTCGAACTTGACCCCTACAATGCGGAGGCAAACATCGAGTTGGGTTTGCGGCTGGAGGCTGCGGGCGACTACAGCCGCGCGGAGAGGCTGTTGCTCAATGGATTCGCAATTGACCACACTTTCCTGCCCCGCTGGAGCCTGGCCAATTTCTACTTTCGCCGAGACAACATGCCGGCGTTCTGGCTCTGGGCTCAGAGGGCGGCGGAGATGCCTTCCGATAGCACAGGGCCTTTATTTGAACTGTGCTGGCGCGTATCGCCCGACCCAAAGGAAATCGCGCGGAACATTCTGAACAACAATCCAGAGCTCATCCGGCAGTATCTCAGTTTTCTTCTCGCTAAGAATCAGTTGCCGGCTGCTGTTGGAATTGCTCAGCGCCTCACGCAATTTGGCGATCTCAAGACAGATGATCCACAGATTTTCTCGGTGGTCGATCGGTTGATCGCAGCCAACGACGGGAGCAACGCCAAAGCACTCTGGAGCTCCTTGATCGAGAGGCATTGGGTTATCGCGGATCGCAGCACGCCAAACAATCCGAACTTCGCGCGCCAATCGCTGCCCGTCAATTTTGATTGGTCCCTTCCGGAGTATCCCGGCCTGCATTCCTGGCCGGGACCTTCCGGCCTGGAAACAGAGTTCTCCGGGATACAGCCGGAGAGTTGCACAATCGCCGAACAAGTCGTTGTTCTCGCGCCGGGCAATTACGAATTGGAGTATGCCTTTCGCACGCACGAAATCCCCCCGGAGACGGGGCTCCGGTGGCAAATCATAACTCCCGGTTCGGAAACGCCGCTGGCGGAATCTGCTGATCTTTCAAGCGACGCTGTGCGGCATTTGGCGCTGGCGTTCTCCATTCCACCGAACGTCTCCCTTATCCGGCTCCGTCTTGCGTATCGGCGCACCCTCGGGACGCCCCGCATCTCGGGAATGCTCGTGGTACTATCAACCCAAATCAAAGCGCTTCCGAATCCATGATCTGTCCAGGATGTGGTAGTCCCGAAATTCGCGCATCTCGCAGTTCTCGCTGGAACGATATCTTCCATCGCGCTCGCGGGCGGGAGGCCTTCCGTTGCCGCGATTGCAGGCTTCGGTTTTTTGCATCGCAATCCTCATCCTCTCAATCGGGTTCGGAGCCGGCCGTTGCATCAAGTCGTACACGCCGATCAATGCCGCTCCTGAGTCATCGAACCAAAAAGCGCCTGACCCGCCGGTTGATTGTGCTTGCGATCTTTGCCGTGGCGCTCATCATCTTCTTGTTGTTCCTGCGCTATCTCACCACGGAGCGAAGCCCTTCGGAAGGTTCACGCGCAGTGAGTTCTCACTTCACCTGTTCACCTTCGTAGTCTGCACTATTTCTGGAAGCCGACTCGTCCGAACGGGCGGCAGGATTGCTGTTGACCACTCAGGCGACTCCTTGGCTGGATGACTCATCTAAAATGAACGGCTTGGCTTTCCGATGGCTTGTCTCCTCCGGCATTCGCGCTATGTAAAGCAGGGCCAGCATCGCAAACAGCCAGCCTGAAACTGCGGGGCGGGGGAAAGGGTAGTCAACACAGGCATGGAGCATGACGGCAATCAGTCCAAGACCCCAGGGGTGACGGAGAGCCGTCGGCACAGCGGCAGCAAACGGAATAAATACCAGCAGGAAGAAGGGAATCCCTCCGTCCGCGGCAAATTCCGCCCAATCGTTATGAGCGTGGTTGGCGTAAACGGGAAAGTCCTTAATGGCATGTTGCTGGTAAACCTCTGGAAATGTTCCCAGCCCGTACCCCGTCAGAGGCCGGTGCTCTGCCATATCTACCGCCGAGAGCATGAACTCGTACCTACCCTCATATGGATCTCTTTCTTCAAAGCGATCCCAGACCCGTTGCCAGCCCACAACGAAGGTGAAGACTACCGCAAGAAGAGGCACGATAATCAGAGGCAGTGCGGTTGAGTGGAACAACCGCCCTGGCTTTTGCCGTTTGCGCAGAACCAGCCCGAACGCCACCACTGCCAGCAACTCAGCTGTGCAGAGGATCGTTCCAGACCGCGAGGCGGAGCCGATCACGGACGCGTAGAGCACACCGCCGGCGAGTGCAAATCCCCACCCGCGCCAGCCTTCGCGCACAGCCCACCAAAGTGCAATGGGCAAGGATACTTCGACGAATTGCGCATAATTGTTGTCGTACTGGAATGTTGCAAATACTTCCTTATATCCCGACGGGAAAACCCATAGAACGCTGCCTTCTGACGTGAAGAGCTGGAGGAGGCAAAGCACGGCCATCGCCGTCGCAAAGCTCAAGAACGCAAGAAGCATAATCTCGCGGTCCGCACGGGTGCGAACGGCAACTTGCGTCAGGAAGAACACCGCGGCCAGGGCGCCCCAACGCAAGACAGCTTCCCGAGTCTCGAACGTTGAAGCTGTAGTATGCGCCACGATTTGAAACACACCCCAGGCGGGAACAAAATACACGAGCCACGGCGCAAAACCACCCACCAGATTTTCTCTTCCCCGCCGAATGCCATAGAGCAGATACGTTGCTGTGAGAGCGTAAATGCCAATCTGAAAGGATTCGACAGGCCAGGCTTCTCGAATAAAAATCGTGCACGTGCTGAACATGAGCAAGAGAAACAGCGCTGTGCAGGTTGCGCCTCGCGGCCACCGGCCCTTCGTGCCTGGCGGTTTATCTCGCTCCGCGGCTGAGAGTTCATGTGTAGCTGACATTGCGCCCCATTCTACTTCAGTTCTCTCGCCGGCAAAAGAAAGGCATTTCCCTTAATGCCGCGTACAACCTGTTCCCTGCTCCAACTCATGAATAGGGTCCTTCGGCAGCATGGTCTCGACATCAAGACTGCGCAGGAGCTACTACGACACGCCAACAGAGGAATCGCGCTGGAGATCAATCAGCAAGCTGTAGGGGATGAAAAACGTGTGGCGCGGAACCTGGCCTTCCGGGGTCTGCTTGAAGGAAGCTCGCTTCAGCACCCTTCAGCACCCTCGGAGGGGTATGAAAGAAGAAATCACGCCAATAAACCAACGATTCTGATTGGTTTATGGCGGGGACGACGGGGCTCGAACCCGCGACCTCTGCCGTGACAGCAAATCAGAAACGCGTAACCCTTTCGAACCAGGCGTAGCGAATGGCCACTTTCAGCGCCCTGAGGAACCCTTGGCAACCCTTATTGGACCCTTATTGGACCCCCGACCTCTGCCCTGTAGACCTCTGCCCAGACCCGTCATACGGGTGGCTACAAGACGCCATTACGCGGAGGCCGGATTCTTCGATGTCTCAGCGCTAATTTGATCTCGATGCCAAATATACTTTTTCGCCATTCTAGTGAGTCACTAACAGGTTGAATTCTCCAATTCGATGGCACGGGGAAACAGGATATTGTTCTCAAGGTGGATGTGCTGATGCAGGTCCTGCTCGAATTCCCTTAAACCGTCATAGAACGCGTGAAAAGTAGGGCAGGCATCCTCTGGAATGGTGAAATTCCCGCTCAGGCGGCGGATTTCAGAAGTCAGGTCACCCGCAGCATCGTGTTCCTGTGTCATCATCGCGATCGGATTCGCAACCGTGCCAAAGCAACTACGGGGCCTCGGGGTTCCGATGGAGATAGACCGCTCCAAGCCAGTGATGTAGGGAAAGAGGACGGCTTCTTCCTTCGCAAGATGTTGGGTGAGTTCTGCATCCAATTGCATGAGAGTGGCTGCAATCACCGGCAGTTCCGGCTTCGTCGAGCCGTGACGATTCACGACCTTCTCGGCCAGCTGGGCCAGGCGGGGCAGTTCGCGTTTCACGTACGCGTGATGCTTTGTTACGATGTACGAGCTCAAACTCTCCAACGATTTCTCGGCCCAATTCTCGACCTCAGTCCCAGGCTTCTTTTCCGCCTCTTCCAGCGCCGCAATAACCGAGTCGATTTCAAGGTTCCCGGCAGCACATGCCTCTGCCAGAGGCTTGCGGCCCCCGCAACAGTAGTCGATTCCAAATTGTTCAAAGACACGGATTGCAGTGGGTTGTTCCAGAGCGATTTCGCGGACGGTTTGCGTTGTTGCGGTCATTTCGATCTCCTTGAAACCCAACTTACAGACATCGCAATGTCCGCTACAGCGACTTTGGTCACTGGGAGGCTCAATATCCCAAAAACTGTTGGAGGTATCGGTGTGACCAAAGTCGCTGAGATCTCCGTTTTGTTCGCCTAGGCTTGCGCTTAGACACAAGGTCAACTCGATATGGGCACAGCAACAAATGCATCGATCCACGAGCAGGTAGGAAAGAAGAAACTTGTCTGCAGGTCCGGCTCCGATGGTTCCCAACGGATCAGGCAAATCGTTCAGTGGCTGTTCGTGGCGCTGAATGGCTGGCTGGGAATCCAATTCCTTCTCTGGGTTCGTAACTGTGAGCGCGGCGGCGTTGGATGGGACGCGCCGCGACCCGCAGGGGCCGAAGGATGGCTGCCCATCGCGGGCTTGATGAATACGAAATATTTCTTGCTCACCGGACGCGTGCCTGCAATCCATCCCGCAGCAATGGTCTTGTTCATCGCCTTCATGCTGATTAGCCTTCAACTCAAGAAGGCTTTTTGTTCCTGGCTCTGCCCAGTTGGAACTCTCTCAGAACAAGTCTGGAAGCTAGGAAGACGAGTATTCGGCCGCAATCTGCATCCGCCAAAATGGGTGGATATCCCGTTACGGGGGTTGAAGTACCTGCTTCTTGGCTTCTTCGTTTTCCTGATCGGTGCCATGTCCGCCGAGGCGATCCATGATTTCATGTCCACACCGTACGGCCTGGTCGCCGATGTCAAGATGCTGAATTTCTTCCGCGATATTGGGGAAACGGCGGCAATCGTCATCGGTTTGCTGGTTCTGCTGTCCTTGCTTATCCAGAACTTCTGGTGCCGGTATCTCTGTCCGTATGGAGCCCTGCTCGGGATCACATCGCTGCTTAGTCCGGTAAAGATCCGTCGCGACGTCGAGGCTTGCATCGATTGCGGAAAATGCGCGCGAGCCTGTCCTTCCAGCCTGGCCGTTGATCAACTCGTCCAAATCCGATCCGTTGAATGCACGGCGTGTATGGCTTGTGTCGCCGCATGCCCGGCCGAGAATGCCCTGCAATTCTCGTTGATACCGAGAAAGGCAGCAACACCGGCGGAGAGATGGCGTGGCCGCGCACTCTCACCCATTGCCGTCGCAGCAGTTCTCGCCTGCATCTTCCTGGGACTGGTTGTAATGGCTAAGGCTACTGGGCATTGGCAGACGAATCTGCCACGCGACGTGTATATGGATCTGGTTTCCCATGCGAGAGAGGCCGGTCACCCGGGCATCTAAAGGGCCAAACGGACGAAAAGTGGACGGCCGGAAACTGGCCGGCGGGGCTCGCGGAATCAGCAGGCATGACATCTATGCCGCAGCGACCTACTTCCGCCGGAAACGGAACTCGGTCCCGATCGCCGCGATGACGTGGCTGTCCAACACCTGAATCGCGCGAGCGAAAACAATTGTTTCCTCGACTTGGATATGGTCGGAATAGAGTTGCTTGAGGCGCGCGGTTTGGGAGCGCAACTGCTGCGCTTCCTCCAATCCTAAGCCGCCCGACTCAATCCATGCTGAATAAAGCCGCTCGATCGATCCATGCAAATCCTTGGCCTCGTGATGATCATCTTCAAGCCGGTCGATCTCTTCGAAGGATTTCGCATTAGACTTGCGTAGTCGTGGAAAGAGTGATTCTTCCTCATCCGCCGTGTGGCGTTGTCCGCCGGTTCTGAAGTACTCAAGCGCAGCCTTCACCGCATCGCGTTCCTCATCGGTAAGTTTCCTGTCCTGCGCCCGATCAACTACAACGCAAAGAATGCCGAGGAAGCTCTCTATCCTTCTGTGGCAGTCCTTGAGCATACCAATTGGGTCGTCAAAACCGCTGTCGGGCTTTGCACCGATCTGAATGGCCATGGTGTTCCCTCAATTCCTACTATTCCTATGATTGTCTTCCATTCGAGCCCGAAGGCGGCCTTAAGCGCTCGGGAGGACGTGAAGCGTCATTGCTGCTTTCATCTGACGCGCCGGTTGTAAGTAGCCTTTCGGAACATAGGAGCAGCACGGCTCTTCGGCTTGTGGGTTTCCGGTTAAAGCGTACGCGCGGGATCGCGATCCCCCGCAGATTTCCTTGAACTCGCAGGAGCCGCACTTTCCCTCGAGCTTCGACGTGTCACGCAAATCGCGGAAAAGGGGCGAGTCGCGATAGATCGCGGCCAATCCCTGATCGCGGATACTGCCGGCCGAGAGAGGAAGGAAACCGCTTGGGAAGACTTCTCCTTTGTGCGAAATAAAGACAAATCCCTTCCCGTCGTTGAGACCGCGCGGTGCGCGCCCAATTGCGTCAACGGCTCTCTCATGCTGTGAGGCAACGTCGATTCCCAGCTTGCGTTCAGCGACCCGTTGTTGCAAAAGATAGCGCCTGTAATGCTGCGCCTCGGTAGTCTTGATGTCGAAGCTTGCGGTCTTGGACAGGTTGTAAACCTTCGCAAAGACCGCTTCGAACTCCTCCGCATTCAGTAGATCGTTCAGCTTTCCACGCCCGGTGGGAACGAGGAAGAAAACACTCCAAAGCGTGATCTTCAGCTTTTCCATCAACGCAACGATGCTGTCAATCTCGTTGATGTTTCTACGGCTGAAGGTGGTATTGATCTGCACCGGTAATCCGATTTCATTTGCCCAGCACACCGCATCGAGCGTTCGCGCGAATGACCCGCTCATCCCGCGGATTGCGTCATGAGTTTCGGCGCTGGCGCTATCCATGCTCACGGCTAACCTGGCGAGACCCGCCTCTTTGAGTCTGACAATGACGTTCCCTCGTCAGCAAGGGCGTGGCGCTTGGAGTCAGAGAAACTCTGACTCCAACCGAGCGAGCATGAGCGATGAGTTCAAAAAGATCAGGCCGTTTAATCGGGTCGCCGCCCGTCAATACAAAGACCGGAACCTTCAACGCCGCGATCTGGTCGATCAGTTGTTTGCCCTCGTCCGTGCTGAGCTCCAGGGGGCTGCGGTCCGGCTGGGCGGATGCGCGGCAGTGTACACAGGCGAGGTCGCATGCCTGGGTGACTTCCCAGATGGCGATGAATGGCCGTTCATTGAAGTCGGTCGTGCAAATCTGCTGGTTCATGAACCTATGAGACGGCCTGAAACGGGCAAATGCAGTGACCAAAGTCCCAGGCTGCTAGAATTCCCGAGTGACTGCTGAACGCACCGATCTCGCTACGGCACTCGGGAAAGCCGCACTCTTGTCGAGTCTCACGCCGACGGAGTTGAAGATGCTGGCTGCGCGTACTGTCCGTAAACTATTCAGCACCGGAGAGTTGCTCTTTTCAGAAGGCGAGCCGTGCAGCGGGTTGCACATCATCGCACAGGGCAAAGTCCGCATTTTCAAGTCATCCATCAGCGGCCGTGAGCAGGTTCTCGCGGTAAACGTTCCGGGCGAATCAGTCGCGGAATTGCCGGTATTCGATGGCGGCCCATTTCCGGCTTCCGCGGTTGCAATCGAGGATGCAGAAGTCGCGTTCATCTCCCGGCGCGATTTTCAGGCGTACTGCATGGAGCACCCTGAAGTCGCACTCAAGGTGCTGCAAGTGGTCGGAGCCCGATTGCGGCGGCTCGTTGGGATCATTGAGGAACTATCGTTCACGACTATCCGCCAGCGTCTCATATCGGCGCTTCTTAAACTCGCGCAAAACGATGGCAAGCAGAGCTCACACGGAATCGAGTTTCAACTGCCGGCGACCCATCAGGAACTCGCCAATCAGCTTGGAACAGTCCGCGAACTGGTCTCCCGCAATCTCATGCGCCTGCAGGCGGAAGGACTACTGGACGTCGATGCGCGGCAGATCGTCGTGAAGGATCTGGCCGGCTTAAAGGCACTTCTGGAGACTTCGGCTTAGACCTTTTTGCCTCCGGGTGACATAAGTTACTGTGCCCGTTCCTGCATTTCTCTACCGTAGAAAGTGGAGAATGCTTATGCCCACCTCAACACAATCCATCCGCGAGATCGTTTCCACACAGTCATCGGCAGCAGCCGTTCTTGAGCGGTTTGACATCGATCTCTGTTCGCACGCCGAGGAATCGCTCAAGCAGGCGTGCAGCGGACTGCAACTCTCAGTCGACCAGGTGCTGGAAAAGCTTGCCGACGCCGCGGCTAATGAACCTGGGGCCGAGCCCGCGGACCTCGCGAGCTATTCCATGAGCCGCCTGATCCAGCACATTGTCCGCACCCATCATCATTATGTTCGATGCGAGCTACCGCGGTTGGTTGAGATGGCGCACAAGGTCGCAGGCAAGCATGGCAAGCGTTCACCGCAATCGGAAAAGATTGACCGACTCCTCGATGATTTGCGGACCGAGATGTTCACTCATCTCGAAAAGGAGGAACAGGTTCTTTTCCCGTTCATCGCGGAAATGGATCAGAATGCGGTCGCTTCAAGCTCCCCTCTGCGTGCATGTTTCCGGTCGGTTGCGCAGCCGATCAGGATGATGATGCTGGAGCATGACGCAGCCGACCGCATTATCGAAGAGTTGCGCAGCTTTACGGATGAGTTTGAACCGCCAAAGTGGGCTTGCGGCACTTACGTCGCATTGTATGGCGGATTGCACGCATTCGAAGCCGATTTCCGGCAGCATGTGCATCTGGAGAACGACATTCTGTTTCCACGCGCAATCGAGATGGAATCCGCGTTGAATCAACGGAGGTAAATATGGCTGCCATTGCACAGATCAAAACGGGGCCTCAGCCGGACTCAACCGATTCGATGCAAGCCATCGTTGCTCGGGAACGACTGAAGAGCCTGATGTTGCGGGCGTGGATTCTGGCCGGCATTTTCTTCATGGCGTTGCCGGGTACGCTGCTCGGCTTTTCGAACTTGATGGCGATCAGCACGCATCACGGACTGGGCGGTCTGCCGGCGGCGTGGATTCAGGGCCACGGCCACGCGCAGGTATTCGGCTGGATCGGCAGCTTCATCCTCGGAATCGGATTCTATTCGCAGCCATCGCATGGGCGTTCGGTGGTCAGGATTCCGCTGACATGCTTCGTTCTGTGGACCTCGGGCGTTGCGATGCGATGGACAGCGAGCATTTACGGCTGGCATTGGCGTTTGATGTTCCCGATCTCTGCCGGATTTGAATTGATCGCAGTTCTTCTGTTCATCGCTGCCGCGTCCCAACACAAGCTGCCAGAGCGGGCGCCAAGTCAGGCTGCAAAGCAGCGAATGGAGTTGTGGATGGTCTCCGTGCTGATGGGAACTGCCGGGCTCGCAGCTCTGGTCATCTTCAACTTTGTTGAATGCGTACGCCTGGCAGTCAGTGGAACGCTTCTCGCCTTTCCGCACGCTCTCGACCAGAAGTACCTGATTTTGCTTGCCTGGGGATTCCTCGTTCCAGTGGTCTGGGGATTTTCTGCACGCTGGCTGCCTACCTTTCTCGCGATTGCCCGGCCGAGCGTGCCCGTCTTCTTTACCGCTTTGATCCTCGATCTGATTGGCGTTGTTTTCGGCGTAGCTGGCTGGACCGTCGCAGCGACAATTTTGCTCACCGCAGCCTCAATTGCAATCGGGCTCGCATTGCATCTGACACAGCGGCCTCACGGTCCTGCCAAGGTGCAGGGAATTCATACCAGCTTTCCATCCTTCATTCGGCTTGCCTACGCATGGCTGGTAATCGCCGGCTCAATGAGTGTCTGGGCGGCCGTTGCCGACCAGCACGGAGGCATTTGGGGCGCCTCTCGTCACGCGCTTACAGTCGGCTTTGCCGCTACCATGGTCTTCGCCATCGGGCCGCGCATCCTTCCCCATTTTGCCGGCATTTATTCCATCTTCAGCAAGCAACTCATGTTCCTCAGCTTGATCCTGCTGCAGGCCGGCTGCACCCTCCGGGTCTGCTCTGAGCCGCTTGCCTACGAAGGCATTCAATCCCTTGCCTGGAAAACACTCCCCATCTCCGGGATGCTGGAGTTGAGCGGCGTACTGGTGTTCGCCATCAATATCGCGCTGACTTTTCTGCTGGGCCGCTCTGCATTTGCGCACACCCGTGCATGAAACAGCCTTTGTCAATCGAGACCTTTTCGCTCATCGCCGGCACAACCCTCACGCTTGTTCTGACATATGAGCCGAGGGTTTTGTCTCTGTGACTAATGTCCCTGCATTGCCTTCTCACCCTACCTATGATCGGAAGTGAGAAACGGAATCTACAGGAGTATTCGGGAGGTATCCATGAGCGACCGAGCAGAAAAGATTGGAATCGTGGGCGCGGGCAGTGTGGGCGCAACTATCGCCTACGCGTGCATGGTGCGCGGTGTGGGCAAGCACATCAGCCTCTTTGACCGGGCCAGGGCGAAGGTGGAGGCCGAGGTCCTGGATCTTAATCATGGACTGATGTTCGTTCCTATGGCGAAGTTGGACGGATCAGATGACATAGCAGTGCTTGAGCACTCGGACGTGATCGTCGTGACCGCTGGCGCTAAGCAAAAGCCGGGCCAGACGCGCATCGATCTGGCCGAGACGAACACCGCGATCTGCCGTCAGCTGATTCCTGATCTGCTGCGAGTTGCGCCAGATGCGAAACTGCTGCTGGTGACCAATCCGGTGGATGTGCTCACCTTTGTGGCGCTGAAGTTGAGCGGACTCGATAGCAGCAGAGTTCTGGGCAGCGGAACGGTGCTGGATAGCTCCCGCTTCCGCTTTCTGATCGCGCAACGTTGCGCGGTGGCCGTACAGAACGTGCATGCCTACATTGCCGGCGAACATGGCGAAAGCGAGATTCCTCTCTGGTCCAGCGCCAGTATCGGCAATGTGCCTGTGCAAGGTTGGCGCATGCCGGGCCGCCGGGCGATGAGCGCGCAGGAAGAAAAGGAGATATTCGAAAGCGTGCTCACCTCGGCCGAGAGGATCATCCAGGGCAACGGCGTCACCAATTACGCGATAGGCTTGGCTGTGGCTGCAATTCTGGAGGCCATTCTTTGGAATGAGGGCCGCGTGCTGCCCGTCAGCTCCCTGTTGACGGACTATCGGGGTATTAGCGACGTATGTCTCTCTATACCGTCAATTGTGGGTCGCAGAGGAGTGGAGGGACTGTTGCCAGTGCCCATGAATCCAACTGAGGAGGCCGGGCTGCGTTCCAGTGCCGAGACCGTCCAACGGGCGGTGCGCTCTCTAGGCTTCTAAGGTGATTCCATGATAGCTATCCCGAGTCAGAGATTGCCGTTCCGAAGAATCGCTCAAGCAAAAACGGAGGAGACTGCTTTGTCCTATCCCTGCTTTGACGCCACGGTTCCCATGACGAGTCAGAAACAGCGCATTGAACAAGGAGATTGAAATGAATCAACACGAAGATGAAAACACCAGCTTAACCAGACTTCCAGAATTGGCTCAGCCCCTGCTTCAATTTGATCTTGTCGCAGAGATAGAACAACTACACCGAGAAGATTCCTGGCAACGAGGTACCGGGCGGAGTTCGAAAACACTTGTAAAACAGCCGGATTTTCGTGTTGTCCTGGTTGCCATGAAAAGGGCCACAGAGATAAAAGAGCACCGGGCAGATGGAAGGATCTCAATCCACACCATCGCTGGGCACTTGCGACTCAAGTTGCCAGACCAGGTTGTCGAGGTTCCTGCTGGCCATCTGTTAGCTCTCGATCGTTGCGTTGAACACGACGTTGAGGCTTTGGCGGATAGCGTTTTCTTGCTCACAATTGCGTGGCCTAAGGAGACCGTCTGATCTGCTTTGAGCCCTTGGCTTGGGAAAGATAGCATCATGCGCAGCTAGTCGTCATGCTCCAGAACCTCGCTTCCAACCACGGGAGCGATTCCAGCAGGTTTTTGCTTCTGCCACAAGGGATAGGGCACCCCCGCAAGCCGATTGATCGCGAGTGCTTGCAGCGTTAGCAGAATCACAGCCACTTCAATGATGACGAGCTCTCGGGGCTGAGAGATGATGCCGAGCGAAACGATGAGGGTAGTAGCCCCAGCGGGTGGATGGCTTACCTGGAACACCGCCATGAGCGCACCGGTGGCAGACAGCGAGAGTGCGGCGGCCAGGACTCTAGCTCCATGAACGCCTGGATGCATACCGAAAGGCGGGCTGGAAGCCACGGTGAGCGCAAAGGCGGCATACCCGCAGATGAGTCCGATTGCGTGGCCGAGGATGGTATTACGTGGGCTTGAGGCCTCCGCTAGGGGTGAAAAAAAGAAGAGATATGCAGTAGGGCCGAGCGACGGAAAGACAAAGGGGCTATCCGTGAGAAGCGCCAACAATGCAAGCAGCCCGATGGTGATAAAGCCGTTGATGCATACATAAATCGCCCAAACGACACGCGTTGGAAAATGCTGCAAGAGCCACTTCAGGCGCAGATGAGCAAGCAGCGCAGGCACATGGTCGATGCTGCCGGATCTTCCCTTCACATGGGTCTGATCATCATTCATGGAAATGATCAGATGTTCGGTAGCAGATCAAAGTACTCTTCGTCCTCATTCTTACCGCCTTCTCCCTTGCCGAGGTTCTTTTCCGATTCGACGAACTCGATGCGCTCGATCCACTTCACCATTTTGTAGCCGAGCTGGTTTTCGACGCGGAGCCGCAGCGGAGCGCCATAGACCTCGGGCAGCGGCTGGCCATTCATCTCGCTGGCCAACAGGCACTGCGGCTTAAGCACATTTTCGAGGTTCTGCGTGTCGTAGTAGGACTCGCCGTAGAGTGCTTCGCCAAAGGAGAAGAAGGCAACGGTGTGCGCCTCAGGCAGAGGGCGAACAAGGTCGATCAGTTTCTTCATGGGGATTCCGCCCCATTTGGCGATGCCGCTCCAGCCCTGGATGCAGTGATGCATGGTGATGTGGTCCACTTCGCCCAGGTTGCGCAGGTCGGCGAGTGAAAGCTCGACAGGGTTCTCGACCAGGCCGCCAACCTTCAGTTTGAAATCGCGGAAGCCGCCGTCAGCCAGGCGCTTCCAGTCCTCGCGCACTGGCACCTTGCCGTTGGGCCAGAAGTAGGGCGAAATGTCCTGCTCCGAATACATCTGCTGCGGCATGAGCCGGTTCAGCGTGAGCAATTGCATGGGATAGGCGACAACCTTGAGGACATGCTGCAGAGCCCGCGGCTGTTGCCATGAGAGGTAGTGCGCACTGATCCAGCAACCAAGTACGACGCCGATGCCCACGAAGCCTAGCCACATGCCCAGTCGGCCCTGGTCGTTGGTGCCAAGCACGATGTGGTTCATGTTGCGTGCGAATCCAGTCATGACCACCAGTGTGATGTGGACGACGAGGAATGCCAGAAAGCTGAGCATGGTGAGGAAGTGAATGGAGCGCGCCGATTGCCGGCCGCCAAAAAGCTTCGCATACCAGGTGAAGTGGTTCACAACCGCCGGCGACATGGCGACGCCGGTGAGGATCGCCAGCGGACCGAAGACAAAGACCACCGTGAAATAAGCGATCTGTTGCAGTGCGTTGTAGCCGTAAAAGCCATTGGGCTCGGCCGGCAGATGGAAGGTGGCGTAGTGGACCCAGGTGTTCCAAGCCTGCAGAATCACGGTTGACGAGGTGGGGATCAGGCGCCTCCACTGCTCAGTGGTGCAGAGCATGGCGACGAAGTAGACGCCGCAGAGGATGAAGCCATGCACGTTGATAAAGTGCCACACGCGTGCAACGCCAATGGTGTGTCTGTAGCCGGGCGTGCCCACGAGCGGCGTGATATAGCGGGCATCATCCTTGGCCGTCCACAGGCGATCGCGCGGAACTTTAATGGGCGTGAAACGAATCCACTCGCTGCCCGGCGTGCAGTCGTCGTTGAAATAGAGCCGCGGATGATCGGCCAGGATGGAAAAGCCGCTGCGAATGAGCATGGTGACGAAAAGGAAGTTGAAGAAATGGCAGTAGCGAACCCAGAGGGGGAATCCGTGCGGGCCGGCAAAGTTGTTGGGGTACACCATCGGAACGGGTGGAATGTGCGGCAGGCCGGTTACGACCATCTCAATCCACGCCGCGGCAACCAGCGACGCGATCACAGCAGCAATTCCGATCAAAATCGAAGGACGAATCCAGAGGCGGTGGCGGCGATCCGGGGGATAATGAACGGCAGCGTGTTCCGCGTCAAACTTGATCACTGGATGTCTCCTTTGGCGGCGTGGGACTCTGCTGACTCCGCAGATGCAAAACCAGGTCCCTCTTACGTTTGCCAGCATAAATGTGCCTACCGGCCCCCGAAGCGACTTTTGTCACTCGCGCTTCCGTGCGACTATCGTCTGGACTAGATCTGAAAAGATATGCTTCGTTCCGACTCGCGCACCACCGCTCGCCTCCGTCCCAAAAGCAACTCTTGCGCCCCGATCATCCCACAGACGCGCCCCGTTTCCCGATCCACGACCAGCATGTTCACCACGCCCGTGGTCGCCATTTCCTCCGCGACTGCGCGGCAAGTCTCATCTGAGTAGGCAAAGGTATCCGGCAATGGCTTAAGTGCATCGCTTGCATCTTCCGTTCCGCCCGATGCGGAAAGCTCTGTCATCACATCCGCAACACTGACCATTTCGAGGGGGTCAACGCCATATTCGCGCGATAAGTGGTACCCTCGGCGGCTGAGTTTCTCCGTTAGGATCGACCGCGGCATGATCAATGAGGTCACCAGATAGGACCCAGTACACGCCAATGCAAGGGGCAGTATTGCCGGCAAACCATGGGTCAGTTCCAAGGAGAAGAGAATCGCCGTAAGCGGCACACCTAGCGCGCCTGAGAGCATCGCCCCCATTGCCATCAGCGCCCAAAGAGCCTGTGTTTCTCCTGGCATATGCGCCAACTGCGCCGCAGCCTCTCCCAAAGCTGCGCCAATCATCAAAATGGGAGCCAACACGCCGCCTGAAGTCCCGGAACTCAGGGAAAACGCCCACATCAACGATTTGGCAACAATGAGACCCAGCAGAAGGGCCACCGGAGCATCCCCGCGCAGAACCTCCGCGATGTTGTCGTAGCCAACGCCCAGTCCGCGCGGGAAGAAGAACCCGCCCACTCCGATACCGATGCCCCCAATCGCCGGCCACCACATCCAATGGATATGCAGACGCCCGCAAAAGTGCTCAAACCCGTCTTCGAAGCCATACATCAATCGGCTTAGCCCCGCAGAGGCAAAGCCAACGATTATCCCTAATGGGGCGGCCACGAGGAGCGACTGCTGTAGGTTAATCGCGGAATGCAGCGGGACGGGGAAAAGTGGCCCTGATCCAAGCCAACGCACACGCAGCGCGCCTGCCAGTATGCTCGCCACCGCTACCGGAACCAACGAACGCGGGCGCCATTCGAAGAGAAGCAGCTCCACGGCAAGCAGAATCGCGGCAATCGGCGCCGCAAACGTTGCTGACATCCCTGCAGCGGCACCGGCCACCAAAAGTGTTGTACGCTCGGCATCCGATAGTTTAAGCCACTGCGCGACCAGCGAGCCGAATGCTCCGCCGGTCATGATGATCGGTCCTTCCGCACCGAAAGGCCCCCCGGAGCCGATTGCGATCGCCGCCGAAAGCGGTTTGAGAACCGCTACTTTGGGGTCGACGCGTGCGCCATTCAACAGAATTGCCTCAATGGCTTCGGGAATTCCGTGCCCACGGATCTTATCCGATCCGTAATGGGCCATGATTCCAACAATCAACCCCCCGGCGATCGGAACCAGCAGCATAATCCAGTGCGGTTCCGTTGATCCTGCCGGGCCAACCATCGCGAAGCTGACGCGGTGGTAGTAGAAGATGTTCGTCGCGAATGCGATAGCCCGCAAGAGCAGGACCGCCAGACCTGCCGCACCTGTACCAATGACGAGGGCGGCTGCGATCAGAAACCAGGTCCGATGATCGACAGTAAAATCGCGCAACGCGGAGGGCCGCGATTTCATTGGGCCTCCAGGACGACATCGGAGAGATCGTGCGCCCTGACTCGTTGCAAGGCTTCAATCAGGCGCGGCGCCAGCTCGTTGAGTTCGCGTGCGTGGACATCTGACAATCGAGCAAGAATCCGCTTTCCTTTGGGGGTTATGCGCAAAACAGCACGTCGTTTGTCTTGATTGTCAGCCGTGCGTGAGAGGAGGCCTTCCCGTTCCGACCGGTCAACCAGTTCAACGGTGCTATTGTGCTTCAGGCCGAGACGCTCTGCGGCATACGCGATGGTGACGGCTATTGCTTCGGGAGCCCCGGCAACCTGCAGAAGCAGTTGATGCTGTTGGGGCTGCAGCCCTGCGCTGATCGCTGCGCACTCGCTGAAGTGCAGAAACAGACGCAGTTGATAACGGAAATCGGCGAGTATGCCAAGGAGGGCATGATCGCCAGGGGCATTGTTACGAGCACTCATATTTATATCGTACCACGATATAAATATGACGCCGGTGAACTGACCCGTCACCCGCGCAGCGAAGAACGCTTTGCGATGCCGGCACAGATTCTGCCGGGCAGGCCAGAGCTAATGCTTGCCGGGAAAACCGCCAAGTCCATGGAAAGTCATGAAAAGTGAATATCCGCTCAGTGCGATGGCTATCCCCATTTCGATGAAGAGCACGGCAACGCCATATTTATACCAAGGTTCGTGGGTAACGAAGTCGCAGGACGGGCTTGTCGAATTCATGATAAACCTCACATTTTCAGATTCGGATTCACGGCACTTTTTGGGCGGTTGGGACGATCTAATCATGCTTCATCGAGGGCAAAGGTGCGCGCAAGCAGACCATGCTCCTCCGGCTGACGCTCGTAGCGTGCGGCCCAGAAGTAAAATAACAAGATCGGCATGAACATATAGAGCGCGACGTTGATGTAGCCCGTATGGATATTCGAGCCGCCTGCAAAAACAAGCGGGTAAACGATGCCGGCGGCGGTCGATACACCGCCAATGAATCCGGCGGCGGCGCCGGGACGGTCGGGAAACAACAGCGGCACTAAAGCAAACGTGCCGCCGGTTCCGCATGAGATGGCGATTCCGATGGCTACCAGAATCGCCACCGAGAGGTGCAGAGAGCCCGTTAGGCCAGCGATCGTCAGTCCAGCCATGGCCAGCGTAATTGAGACAAGCGAGATGCCCAGCCAATGCAGACGCGGTGCGTAAGGAAGGCTCTTGGCGATAAACGGCAAAGGTGTCCAGTTTCTGCGCTGGAAAAGATCGGACATGAAGCCGGAGAAGGGACGAAACAGCGATGCGGTAAAGGACTGCACGGCCGCAAAGGTTCCGGCGGCGATCTGCAGGCCGGCGACGCTAGTAAAGCCAAGGGCAAGAATTGCTTCGTGAAAACCGCGCGTAAAATAACCCGGCAGCCAGGCATTCATGGCGATTTCCAATCCGAAGGACATGGCATAGGCGAGCATCAGCGCAATGGCGATGTAACGGCTCCAAACGAATACTGTGCCGCGCAGATTACTTCGGACCCGCACCAGATTGCTTTGTTCTACGGATTTAGCAGCGCATCCGCGTACGAGGTACCAGCCTGCAATCACGAGGGCGATAACGCCAAGCCACAGGAAGGCGCCTTGATAATTAACTCCGAAGATGCGCGGCAGCAGCAACGCGCCCATGCCCGCACCGACATTGCCTGTGCCGGCATAGAGCCCCTCGGCCGTTCCGATCTCATGGGGGCCAAACCACTGGGCTACATGCTGGATGCCGACGACGAACGATACGCCTGCAATGGCCACAACAATCCGCTCGATAAAAAGAACCTTGTAATCGGTGGTGAATGCCGAAGCGATCGACATGACCCCGCAACCTGCCAGGATGAATGCGAATGTCCGCGGAGCCCCGAAACGATCCGATGCCCACCCTGCAACGATCCGGCCGATCGGCGCCATCCAGATCGCGGAACTTGCCAGAAGGCCAAGAGCCTTAATGTTGAGGTGGTAATTCGCGGCGATACTCGGGCTGAATGCAGCAGTCGAGAACCACATGAGAAAACACCAGAAGAAGCCCACTGTGGCGATGATGAGTTGTTCGACCTTGTGCGTAGTCATGAAAGTCCACCCTTCTATTGCGTACATAAATTCGGTGAGATTGAGGCTAGGCGTGCACGGTGGATGACTTCTCTACCCGAACCGCACATTGCTTGAAATTCGGTTCGCGTGAGATCGGATCGAAAGCGCTTTGCGTAATCTGATTCGCGTTGCTTTCGGCAAAGTGAAAAGGAAGAAATACCTGCCCCGGCGCGACGATCTCTGTGATGCGCAACTCCACCTTGCTAACGCGCCCACGCGCCGAAATCACTTCGACTCGATCGTGCGGTCTCAGCCCCAGATTTCCCGCATCCAGCGGGTTCATTTCCAGCCAGGCGCGCGGAGACATTCGCTGAAGGATGGAGATGCTGCCAGTTTTCGTGCGCGTGTGCCAGTGCTCAACGGTGCGTCCGGTGTTGAGGATCAAAGGGAATTCCGGATGCGGCTGCTCGGGAAACGGCGCCCATTGAGTGGGCAGAAGGTAGGCCCGGCCGTCATCGGTCTGAAATTGGCCATCGGTATAAAGCCTGCGCGCTGCCGACGGATTCGCGGACGTGCCCTCTGGAAACGGCCACTGGATTCCGCCGGTTGTCTCAAGCGCGGCGTAGGTGATGCCGGAGTAATCGCAGAGGCGTCCCGCGGAAACGCGACGCCATTCGTCGAAAGCGTCCGCCGGTCCTCGCCAACCGGAAAAGATCTCTTCACGGCAGTCGAGACGTTCGGCGACCGCCAAGAAGATGTCGAAATCGCTTCGCGCTTCCCCTGGCGGGTTCACGGCGCCGTTCACTTTGCTCACGCGTCGCTCGGAGTTGGTGTAGGTTCCTTCCTTTTCGCCCCAGATGGCAGCCGGCAAAACAAGATCTGCCAGTTCGGTTGTCGGAGTCGGATGAAAACCGTCCTGGACGACGAGGAAATCCAGATTCCCGAGACCCTGCTTGAGCACGTCGATGTTGGGAAAGGAGACCAGCGGATTGGTGCCGATGATCCAGAGAGCGCGAATCTTTCTCGCTACGGCTGCCTCGATGATGTCCGGATAAGCAAAGCCGCGTTTTGTGGGAATGCGATCGACCGGCAGACCCCACAGCCGGGCGAGCTCCTCTCGATCCTGTTCCGATTCAAACTTGCGATAGCCAGGAAGCGAAGAGGAGAAGCCCGCTTCTCGCGTGCCCATGGCGTTGCATTGTCCGGTAATGGAAAAGGGTGAGGCGCCGGAACGACCGATATTGCCCGTGATCAGCGCAAGGTTGTTAATGGCGTTCACGGTCTCGGTGCCTTTGGTGCTGTGGTTGACGCCCATTGTCCAACCAATGAACGCAGCCTTGGCATTCCCGTAGAGCAACGCAGTTTTGCGGATCAATCCCGGAGACAGGCCGGTAATGTTCGCGGCGTAGTCGACGGTGTAAGGCTCCAGCGAGGCGCGGAGTTCTGCGAAACCCGTTGTATGTTGATCGACATAGTCTTTGTCGTAGAGTTCTTCATCGATGAGGATTCGCAGGATGGCGTTTATGAGCGCGAGATCGGATCGCGGCTTCAACGGCAGGTAGAGGTCCGCCATCATCGCGGTCTTGGTGACACGCGGATCGGCCACGATCAGGGTCTTGGCAGTATTGGCTTCCAGGCGCGTGCAGAGGATGGGATGATTTTCCGCAATGTTGGCGCCGATAAGCAGAATCACATCGGCTGTCTCCAAGTCTTCATATGCGCCGGGAGGACCATCGCTGCCGAAGGATCGTTTGTAACCAGCGACCGCCGTGGACATGCAGAGGGTCGTATTGCCGTCGTAGTTGTTGGTGCCAAACCCCAACTGCACCAGCTTGCCCAGCGCGTAGAACTCCTCAGTCACCAACTGGCCGGTGCTTACGATGCCGAGAGATTCTGGCCCATACTTTTGTTGCACCTGAAGAAATCGCTCCACAAGAGTATCGATGGCTTCGTCCCAACCAATGCGAGTGAACTGGCCATCTTTGCGCAGCAGTGGATACCTGGCGCGGTCTTCAGCGTCGATTGCGTAGTGCTCGGCCAGGCCTTTGGGGCAGAGTTTGCCGGAGTTGACCGGGTGATCGGGGTTGCCGCGTACGCTGACCACTTTGCCGTCGCGCACACCCAGTTGCATTCCGCAGCCAACAGAGCAGTATCCGCAGGTACTGTTGACCCAATGATCGGCATGCTTGCGCGCAGAAGTGAATCCGAGGACCGGATCTTCGCCGTAGCTGTACTTCTCCGAACGGATATCCAGCCCGCTCTTCCGTGCCAGCCAGTCCACAAGACTCATGCGGCCTCCACGGAAAGATATTCAGTGGCTATGTTTGTGGGCACGACGCTGACGAAAAACAGATAGCGGCTGACAAACTCGCCGGCAATCAGTGCAAGAGCGACAGGAACTGCCGTCCAACGCGATTGCGCGAAGGGCACCATGAGCAGCCCTCCGCTTAGCAGCAGGAAGCGCACAAGAATATGGTTCGAGAGCGCAGTGAAGAGAAGCGCGTAGGCTCCTCGGCGCTCATGGACTTCAGATCGGGCCAGCCATGCGACCTTAAGGCCGCCTGCAAGTATCGTGGCGATACCGGCGATGATCGTTGCCTCTTGCGTTCCGGAAGAGGAACCGGTCAAAAGGTTCGCGCCCGCCGAGCCGAGCAGAACAGCCGTCAAGTAGAACTCAAGAATGGTAAACGGCGAATTCCACGCAGGGCGCCCCGGCACCAGGTAAAGGCGCGCGCTCGCGCCCACGCCGCAGATTCCGAAGAAAACGGTGAGGCCGCCAAGGAACACCGTTCCCGGCAGACGCATCCACAATGCCGCGGCGTACGCCGTTGCCGCGAAGGCAAATAGCGTGAACAACAACACTTCTCGGCTGAGCCAGGAGCGACGCCACATCTTGAGAGCGCGCACGGCGTGAATCGGCCGGCCCAGATGGAGTGTGGAAGCAGCGAGTGCTACAACCGCCACAAGCAAAGCAATCAGTGCCGCTCCGCGGTGCGTTTGAGCGCTGAACACCTCCAGCAACCAGATCGAAGCAAACGCACCGACGGAAAGTTGCGTGAAGACTGTCATCGCAACTAGCGGCCAGTGGGGCTCCTCCGGGCGCAGACGATTGAGATCGACTTTGCGGACATCCCGAGGAAGCGTCGCGGGCAGCGTGATGCGAGTCGTTGAGAGGCTGTCGTCCGCCGAGGGCATGCCGGGCGAGTTGGCGGCAATTTTATATTCCTCTCGCCACTCCGCAACACGCACAGTTTCAATGCGAATGGCATCTTCAGGGCAGGCGGAAACACATGCTGGATTCTGCCCTTGGGTCAGCCTTCCGTAGCACATGTCGCATTTGCCCACCACGCCGCGCTCCGGGTTGTATTGCGGTACGCCGTAGGAGCAATTCCAGGTGCAGTACTGGCAGCCAATGCAGATGTCGGCGCCGTGACGCACGATTCCTGTGGGGCCATCTTTGGAGTAGGCATCGACCGGGCAACCCGTCATGCAGGTGGGTTCAAGACAATGGTTACAGCCCATCGACAGATAGTGTCGGAGCGTATCCGGGTAAGTGCCCCCTTCGATTTCGCCCACCCGCCGCCAAAGAATATCGGCGGGATTTCCATTCTGTTCGTTGCAGGCTACAACGCAGCACTTGCACCCGATGCACTTGGTCATGTCGAAGTGAAAGCGATACTGCTCGCCGGGTCCAGGCGGATGCGGAAGCGCGATGCTGGAGCCGATCCCGCACAACGAGGCCACCACGCCATCGGCAGTATTTGCTGCGGTGGTGAGGAGGAAGGCGTCGTCGCCTGCCTGAACTCGTTCGAGTAGGGGCAGTTCCATGCACAGCTCCACTAATTCGCGTTGGTGATTCGCGTTGGCACACACAGTGTGAGGAAATTGTCCGGCGCCGGGACACACATTCGCTCAACCACAAAACAGATGAGTGCAGGCACAAGAGCCGGCATAGATTTATGACTTTGATTTGCGGCGGCTAGGCCAGGGAAGGCTCATCGGGGAGCCGACTGGAAATCACTCCAACTTGGGGAAGCCACCGGCGTTCGGAGCCGGCAAATAGCGGATGAAGCACCTCTGCTGTGCAACTCCGCTCGGAGCAATTAGTTTGATGATAAGGGCAAATCGAACGCAGCGCAAGTGAAATGCCAGGATCGCGCGAAATGCATCCTCTTTGGAAGACTTCCCGAATCCTTATTCGTTCTTTATTGCATTCTCGTTAGACTACATGTTAGCTGGGTGGCAAAGCGCGCTCAATTGCCTTCGATACCATGACGTAGCGAGAGGCGTTGAGAATGAGATAAACCTCTGGCAACTCCATGCCGCTCACTGTCCCGCTTAAGCCCGATGCAGCGCGGCGATACACTTTCCAGTTCACTTCTGAGTTAGTCGGGGGCGTTTACAATTTTCGCAAGATGCCGATAAATCATAGACGCCGGTGTTGAAATAGCCTCAATCCTGCACGAAGAGCGATTTGCGATGTTGCCTCCGTGCACCTAGACTCTGCGCCGCGTTCCGGCTTTAGCCGTCGGCGCAACTACCTTCAGTTGCTTTGCAATCTGATCTGCGGAGAGGCAAAATGTCAGCGGCTAATTTCGACGGCTTGCGAGTTCTATCCCTTGAATCGCGCCGCTCGGTTGAAGTTGCAAAGCTCATCCGCACATACGGCGGTGAGCCTCTGACCGCCCCTGCCATGCGCGAGATTCCCCTCGACTCCAATCAGCCCATTGTCGAATTCACAGAAGCCCTACTGCGCGGCGCATTTGACCTGGTGATCTTCACTACCGGGGTCGGGGTCCGCACTCTCGTCAAAACTGTCTCTGAGCATTACGACCGCGAGGAATTCCTCACTGCTCTTCGTTCGGTCAAAATTGCGGCCCGAGGCCCTAAATCCTCCAGCGCCCTCCGCGAATTGGATATTCCCATCACCGTCGTCGCGCCCGAGCCGTTCACCTGGCGCTCCCTGATGTCTGCATTAGAGGCCAAGCTTGGGTCTTCTCTCCAGGGCATGGATATTGCAGTACAGGAATACGGTACGTCAAACCCCGAGCTCCTGACGGCGCTTGCCGAGAAAAGCGTCTCTATTACGCGGCTCCTGGTTTATCAATGGGCGTTGCCAGAGGATGTTCAACCGTTGCGCGAGGCTGTCCTCGCTCTCGCCCATGGGCATGTCGACGTCGTTCTCTTTATGAACGCCGGACAGGTCGCGCATTTGTTTCTCATGGCGGAAAGGATGGGCTACACCGAGGCCCTCTACGAAGGATTCCGCTCTACGGTCATTGGGTCTATTGGGCCGAGTACGACAGAAGGACTCTCCCTCTACGCGTTGACGCCGGATTATGAGCCGACCCAATCGAAAATGGGCTTCCTCATCAAGGAGATTTCGCAGAACGCCAGTGCTCTCCTGGAGCAAAAGCGCTCGGCGGCCGCGCTCCACGTTCCTCGCATCCCACCTCCTCCTGTCAGCCCGCTTCTGCGAGGCGAAGCCACTGCTTCACCCACTCCAAAGCCCGCAGTCTCAGGCGTGGATATTCTTCATGAGATTGGAAGCCGCATGGCTGCGTCGGACCCGCTTCATACGGTCCTCGATCGCATCGTGGATTTTGCCAGCTCTCTAATCAAATGCGATTCCTGCTTTGTCTATGTTCTCGAAAATGATCAACTGGTGCTTCGCGCATCGAAGAATCCTCATTCCGATGTTGTCGACCACCTAGGTCTCTGGCTTGGCCAGGGAATCACCGGTTGGGTTGGCTGGCATCGTGAACCTGTCGCTATTCCCGCCAAAGCATTGAAAGATCCTCGATTCAAGCGCTTCAAAGATTTGCCCGAAGACACATTTGAAGCCTTTCTCTCAGTGCCAATCCTTTGCCGCAGCAAGCTGGTCGGAGTGATCAATCTCCAGCATCGAAAACCTTATTACCACACGGAGAACGAAGTCCGTCTCCTTACCGCCATCGGCCATCTGGTGGGCGCGGAACTGGAGCGGGCGCGGCTGGAGACCGAAAACCTGCAACTCTCTGACCGGCTGGAGTCGCGCAAGTCCATCGAAAAAGCCAAGGGAGTGCTGCAGCGCGATTTCGGACTCGATGAGGATTCGGCTTACAGGGCCATGCAGCGCGAAAGCCGGCAGCGCCGCAAATCCATGCGCGAGATTGCCGAAGCCATTATCCTCAACGAAGATCTTCGCAAGAGCCGGCTTGGTGAAATTGGGAAAACGGCAACGGTCGAAACATCGTCGCCTGCGCCCGCCGATTTGCCCGAAGCATCGTGACGCATCTCGCAATGTTCATTTGGCCGACGTCCCTTTCTGATCGAGACCCCAGTGGTACACGAACTCCACGTATCCGTACTGCATGTTCCTGTCGGTAGGATAGATTGCCGCAACCACGGTCTTCCCCTGGGCATAGGCATAGTAGAAATTGAGCGCAACGTTCTTCGTCGCCTGCCAGTCGGCGCTGATGTCGGGAACCGATGCCAGCGAAGAGGCGCCGTTTGCCGGACGGCCAACGAATCCAAAGACCTTATTGTCGTAAGCGCCTCCGCCCAGATACCACAGGTCCTTCGCCGAGGTGAGCTGCAGCCAGTGCAGGTCGGCGCGGAGAGCCAGCCGCTTGGTGGGCTTGTCGATCAGCTGCACGAACTCGTCAGTACTGTTCATCAGGTTGTAGAAGGGCAGCCGGGCATAGACCCGCGGCGTTGGCAAAATCTGAAAGAAAGTGTTGTGCGTGCCATCGGTGGCATTGTTATCGCCGCTCGAGCGGAACCAGCCCGCCGCGCAGCCAGGGGGCGGTCGGTGCCTTGGTCAGCTGATATCCGCCTTCAACCGCAGCGGCATTCGCGCTATCTCCCAATTTGCCCCAGCTTCCGTTCTGCAGCGCACCCCAAAAAAGAAAGTCGAACTGGCCCGGCCCGGTGGGAACGGCTGCAAGCAGATCGCCGCCATAGGTGCCGATGCGGATATTTTCATGGTCGGCCGAGCGCACCGCCAATGCGCGGTTATCCGTCTTGGTCACGAGACGACCGTCGTGATAGCCGATGGCGAAGGCGCGCCATAGCACATGCTGCTTCCAATCCGAACGCGTGAGAGCGAGATACTGAAGATCGACATTCAGCTCCGGATTGCCGTTCATGTTGAAGACCCCTTGATCGGCGCGGGCGGCCATTGCGGTGAAGTTCCAGCCGCCAGCGGTGTAATGCGCGTCGATTCCGTCGAAGCTGCGCTGTGCGGTGGAGAAGCCGAAGTTGCCAATCAACCGGTCGGAAATACGGTTGGCCTGTAGCCATCCAATCGTTGGGTTCTTTGTCTGAATCTCCCGTCCGTCAAAAAACTCGAATCGTCCTACTCGCAGGTGCGCTGCCTCGCCGTCATAGCGCACAAAACCCTGCTTGAGAAATGCAGCGGCCGGATAAGAGTTGGTGTTGGATGCGTAGTAGGTTCCGCCCAGGCCCAACTGACCCTGCGCAGTGACGGAAGAAACGGCGTCGCTGGGCGCATCGAGCACTGAAGGTTGCGACAACTCCAATGCCCAGTCCCAACGGTGAATGCGCTGCGCCACGCCGATGCGCAGCAAAGATTCGACATAGCCGTAGGTGTTGGCATACGGCGGCGCTGCGAACCACTGCCATGAATCCACGCGGGTGCGATCGTACACGGTGACGCTGATGGGGGAACCGCTAGACTGCGCTTGGCAGAGTCCAGCGGTGAGGATGAACAGAGCGATAACAAATGCAGGGATGCGAAGGATTCTATGCATGTTTCCTCCTATGGCTCGGTGTGTTGTAGGTCTTGCATTCTCCCGTCGCTCATGCCGCGCACAAATCGTGGGCAACCGGGAGGGGCCTCGAAAACGAGAGAGTAATCGGTCAAGCCTCTACTGCATCGGGTTGTGCCGCCGGAAGCGGTTCCGCGGCCGTTGCGAGGCGTGGTGAAGCGGCCTTTGCACCCGTGGCACCGCGAAGCCAAAGCATCGGCAAGCCCACAAATAGAAATCCTCCGACGAGATTGCCGAAAGTAACGGGAAGCTGGTTCCACAGCCACCAGTCGCGTAAAGAGACCGGTGCGCCCATCCACATACCGGCCGGAATGATGAACATGTTGACGACTGAGTGCTCGTATCCCAGCGCGAAAAAGATGAAAATGGGCAGCCAGCATCCGGCAATCTTGCCCAATGTCGAACGCGAAGTGAGGGCCATGACTACGCCCATGCAGACCATCCAGTTGCAAAGCGCCGCTTTCACGATGGCGAGCCAAAGGCCGTTGGTTCCGAGCTTCTCGTAACCCAGTGTCTTCGCCTGGGCGGCGGCGACGATCAAGGCGCCGGCGCCGGTCGCCGGAACATGGTGAAACTGGGTCTGCACGGCGGCATACATCCACGCATAGAGGCAACCCCCAGCCAGATTTCCCGCAAAGACCCAGACGAGATTTCCCAGAACGCGAAGCAGGCCAGTCTCGCCGCCCAGCCACGCTGCGGGCAGCATGGCGAAGCTGCCAGTGACCAGTTCCAGGCCAAGAATCACGATCATTGCGAAGCCAACAGGAAATAAGACAGCGCCAATTATGGGCGGCAAGCCCTGGGCATTGGCGGTGAAGGCGACGGTGGTAGCAAATCCGAGCAGCGCACCGGAGAGCGCGCCGCGCAATAATAACTGGCTCACCGGCAACCTCGATTTCACTGCGCCATTGGCGACAAAACTCCCGGCAACCTCTGAAGGGCTGATGTAATCCATAACCATTCCTCTCATCCCGATGTAGGTATCTGATTGCACGGACGCGCAGGCGCACGTGCGCCACGCAAAAACTGGCACTGCAATGTTTGGGATGCTCAGCGGAGAGCGGGGAAGATCTGAATCGAACAGCGGACACAGCGCGGTGTCCTTATGGAACTGTTCTACGAAATGATTACCATACCCTGCATATCAATTCAAGAACAAATCACAAACGCGGCAGAGATTGGAAGAGCGGACGGGTATGAGAGGTCGTCCCGGACCGCCGCTTAAGTGCAACTCCGTATTGCAATCACGCCAGATGCACGCTATCATTCGAATATAGGAGAGACTACGAAGTCTTCTCTTGACCTCTGAACCCTGCACCATGCCGTGCAGCGGCCCTCCACTCCGACAGTTAAGTACGTCCCCGCTCCGCGATGAGCCTTGAATCCTCCGCATTACTTGCGGTGTTCGATTTGGTCTCGACGCCGATTCGCGCTTTGCGGCGCGAACGCGTCCGGAGAGCGTCCCAGCCAATTCACTTTGGTTGCGGCTTAAATTGAGGACATTCGGCATGGAAACACTGGCATCTCTCAACTCGGCAGGATTTACCGCAGAGCAGAAGGAGTATCTTCTGGGCTTCTTCGCAGGCGCGATGCAACGTAGCGCGCGGCCGTTCGTCGGCTTTACCGCAAACGGTCTGCTCACCGGCGATCCGGCCTCAGGCACAGTAAATCTGGCGGAGCCTGCAGAGGAGAAGTTTCACGGCACGCCGGTATCAGACCTTTGCAAAGAAGAACGCTGGAAGCATGAGCAAGATCCTCTCGACGTTTGGGATAAGCTCATTGCCCACGCCGACGATAACCGCGCGCCCGCGCCGGATGACACCTTCCGTTTCAAGTATCATGGCCTTTTTTATGTGGCGCCGGCTCAGGATTCTTTCATGCTTCGCCTGCGAGTGCCCGGAGGGATCGTCACGGCGCAACAGATGCGCGGCCTTGCGTCGATGGCTGAGGAGTGGGGCTCGGGCCGGGCTGACATTACTACCCGCGCCAACCTGCAGATCCGCGAATTCCAACCGAAGAACATCGTTCGCGTGCTGGAGAAGGTCGATGCGCTGGGTATGACTTCACGCGGCGCTGGCGCGGACAACATCCGCAACATTACTGCCTCGCCCATCACAGGGATCGACCCAACCGAGCTGTGTGATGTTGCTCCTTTGGCCGAGGCGCTCCATTACTACATCCTGAATTCACGCGACATGTATGGACTGCCGCGCAAGTTCAATGTTGCTTTCGACAACGGCGGCGCCATTGGCGTGGTTGCCGACACCAACGACATCGGTTTTATTGCCACGCGTGTCGGCGAGGGACACGATGTGCCGGCAGGTGTCTATTTTCGCGTTCTGCTTTGCGGGATCACGGGACACAAGCAATTCGCCGAGGATTGCGGCTTGCTGCTGCGCCCGGATCAGACTGTCGCTGCCGCTGCCGCGATGATTCGTGTGTTCAATGAAAATGGCGACCGCACGGACCGCAAGAAGGCGCGATTGAAATACCTGGTCGACCGATGGGGCGTTGAGAAGTTTCTCGCGGAGACCGAAAAGCTGCTGGCCTTTCCGCTCATCCGGTTCGCCGCCGAGAACTGCGAACCTCGCCATGCCATTGACCGCGCGGGACACATCGGCATTCACGCGCAACGCCAGCCCGGTCTCAACTACATCGGTATCGCTGTTCCGGTTGGCCGCTTACCAGTGAAGCAGATGCGTGCTCTTGCGGATGCTGCCGATCAGTTTGGCAGTGGAGAATTGCGGCTTACCGTGTGGCAGAATTTGCTGATACCCAATATACCCAGCGAACGGATCGATGAGGCGCTGGCGGCCATCCGTGCGGCAGACCTCGACTGCATGGCCGGAACGGTGATGCGAGGAACTGTGGCCTGCACAGGGAATCGCGGCTGCCGGTATTCGGCCACCGATACAAAGTCCCATGCCGTAGAGCTCGCCAATCGGCTCGATACGCATTTCAAAATCGAGCAGCCCGTCAATCTGCACGTAACCGGATGCCCTCACTCCTGCGCCCAACACTATATCGGGGACATCGGCCTCCTGGGCACAAAGATCGGTGGCGAGGAAGGCTATCAGGTGGTCATCGGCGGTGGCTGCGATCAGGACAAAGGGTTGGCGCGCGAACTCATACCGGCGATTCCGTTTCGCGAACTGCCGCCGGTGATGGAGCGGCTCTTCAGCGCCTACACCGAACGTCGCCATGGGGATGAATCGTTTCTCGAGTTCAGCCGCAGGCACAGCATCGAAGAGCTGAAATCATTTTGCGAAGTTATGGAGCATGTGTAGCCATGGTCGAAACCGTTCCCTTCATTCCAGAAAATGCGCCGTTCACGGCTGAGCAACGAGCATGGCTCAACGGCTTGCTTGCAGGATTATTTTCGACGTCTGCCCTCCCTGCCGCTGCTCTGGCCAAACCATCGCACCGCATTGCCGTCCTTTATGCGTCGCAATCGGGAACCGCCGAGGGGCTGGCACGCAAGCTCGCGAAGGAGTTGAAGGCCCAGGGGCACGTGCCTGCCGTCTCCACTTTGGTTGGCTACACTCCGGCGGCGCTGGCCGCGGAGAAATACGCCCTTATTCTTGCCAGCACCTATGGAGACGGGGACGCGCCGGATGGAGTTCAACCGTTTTATGAGCAGCTCTGTTCGGAGCACTTCCCGCGCTTCGAAGGCCTTTCTTACGCGGTCCTGGCGCTGGGGGACAAACACTACGAGCATTTCTGCAAATTCGGAAAGGACCTGGACGCGAAACTCATTGCGCTGGGGGCAAACCCGCTCTGCGACCGGATGGATTGCGATGTGGAAGTGGATGAGCCGTTTGAACGGTGGAAGTCCGCGGTCATTCCCCGCCTGAATGAAGCTGCGGACCGGACACAAGACTACGCGGACCGCTGTTGCTCCCGCAGCGGCCAATGGGGATACCAAGCTTGCAGGCGAAGGATTGTCCGCTTCCGCGGCAAAGACGGCGGCTGCTGCAAATTTTTCTCGCGACAATCCGTTGTTAGCTCCATTGGTCGATAAAAGAAACCTGACCCGAAACGAATCCACCAAGTCGACACTTCATTTGGCGTTTTCGATTGAAGGAACGGGACTTCATTACGAAGTGGGCGATGCCTGCGGCGTGATTCCGCAGAACGATCTCAATCTGGTTGCCGAGATTCTGCAAATCCTGCGATTCAATGGAAATGAGCAGGTGCCGTGCGGGAAAACGGGCAAGACGACGTTCCACGACGCGTTGACTCACCATCTCCAAATTACGCTTCTGAACCGGAAGATC
Organism: uncultured Acidobacteriaceae bacterium; assembly: GCA_963732305.1. GTDB lineage: Bacteria > Acidobacteriota > Terriglobia > Terriglobales > Acidobacteriaceae > Telmatobacter. The sequence goes on along the minus strand of CAVSYW010000006.1, from coordinate 47,220 downwards.
GTCAAGGAATACGCGACGAAGGCTAAGTGCGCAAAACTTCTCGATCTGCTTGTTCCAGAGCAGCAGGAACAACTGGAAGAGATACGTCTATGGCCGCGGACTCATTGACCTGCTAGTCGAGTATCCAGGCGTAATCGAAGAACCACTGGAACTCGTGGCGATGTTGCCAAAGCTCACGCCAAGGCTCTATTCCATCTCATCGAGCCCCTTGGCTCATCAGGGTCAGATTCACACAACCGTGGCAGTGGTTCGCTATAGATCGTACAATCGCGAGCGCGGCGGGGTTTGCTCCACTTTTTTTGCGGATCACTCCACGCTCTCCGACCGGCTTCCGATCTACATTCAACCCAACAAGAAGTTCAAATTGCCGCAGAATTCCGATGCGCCGATCATCATGATCGGCCCCGGCACGGGCATTGCGCCTTTTCGCGGATTCCTGCATGAGAGGCGTGCACTGGGCGCGAAAGGCCGCAATTGGCTTTTCTTCGGCGAGCGAAGCGCGGCAACAGATTACCTGTACCGGGAGGAACTTGAAAGCATGTGCGCCGATGGCCATCTGACGCGGCTTGACACCGCTTTTTCACGCGACCAAGAGGACAAGATCTACGTACAGGACAGAATGATGGAACATGGGCCACTGGTCTGGGGCTGGCTCGAAGAAGGCGCCAGCGTTTATGTGTGCGGCGACGCTACGCGCATGGCCAAGGATGTACACACCGCGCTGCATCGCATCATAGAGAAAGAAGGAGGCATGCCGGCACACGCGGCCGAGGAATACGTCCATGCCCTGAAGGACGAACATCGCTATCATCGCGACGTATACTGACCCGCGAAGAAGCCTTGAAATTGAGAAGACAGGAGCTGATGGAGATGCGAACAGACAAGATGACGATACGCCATCTCTTTCTGTCGCCGAGGCACAACTTCTTTGGCCGCCACGGGCAACCGTCCGGCGAGAACCCGCTGATCGAGATGCCGGAAATCCGCTGCGTGGCCGGACGCGGCATCGAAGGCGACCGTTTCTTCGACTTCAAGGAAAACTACGCAGGGCAGATCACATTCTTCTCCTCGGAAGTTTTCGACGAGCTTTGCGTCAGTCTGAGAGTACGCGGCAAATCTCCTGGAGCTGCGCGGCGCAATGTCGTTACCGCGGGAGTGGAACTGAGTTCTCTCATCGGGCAAGAGTTCGAAGTGCAGGGAGTGCACTTTGCAGGTGTTGCGGAGTGCAACCCCTGTTATCGGATGGACCTTGCAATTGCTCCCGGCGCGGAAAAGTTCCTGGCGGGTCGCGGCGGTCTTCGCGCACGCATCCTGAGCGACGGAAGTTTGAGCGCGAATTCATGAATCATGGCGCGGTCATTCTCGCTGGAGGGCAATCCACGCGCATGGGCCACGACAAGGCCCTTCTAGTACTACAGTTGTAGTTAATGATAATCTGAACTTGCTCTGGGAAATGACTCTCCGGCGAGTGCTATGGAGAAGCGATTATCGGGATGGAAGCGCGAGTTGTTTGGGGCGCACCGGCGCATAGCGGGTTTGTTTGCGCGCTCGGAAGCACGCGAGCGCAGCCTTGCCTATCTTCAGGGCTTGTTGAGCCACTGTGAACGGAAGAACGGCTGGCAGTTGGCCGAGTGGATGGGCGAAGCAGCACCTTATCGGGTGCAGCATCTTTTGGACCGTGCGCGTTGGGATGCGGATGCGGGGCGGGATGAGCTTCGCAATTATGTGCTGGAAGAACTGAGCAGCCCGGATGCCGTTCTGATCGCCGATGAGACGGGTTTTCTGAAGAAGGGCGAGCATTCGGTTGGAGTCAAGCGCCAGTACACCGGTACGGCGGGACGCATCGAGAACAGCCAGGTGGGCGTGTTTCTCTGCTATGCCAGTGACAAGGGCGCGGCGTTGGTGGATCGCGAGTTGTACCTTCCGGAAGAATGGGCCGCCGATGGCGAGCGTCGCCGCGTGGCAGCGGTGCCTGAACAGATCCGGTTTGCAACCAAGCCGGAACTGGCGCGACGCATGATCGAGCGAGTGTTGCAAGCGGGCGCCCCTTGTAACTGGGTGGCTGGTGACGAGGTTTATGGCAACAACAGTAAACTGCGCCAGTGGCTGGAAGAGCGGCGGTTGGGTTATGTTCTGGCTATCGCCTCGGATCAGCGCATGCGCTGGCCCGATCACCAGCAGCGCCGCGTGGATGCAATTGCGCAGAACTTACCCGACCTGGCCTGGGAACGCATTTCCGCAGGCTCAGGCAGCAAAGGCGAACGGCTCTACGACTGGACGCTGATCCGGGGTTGGGAAGAGGATGACTGGAGCCACGGGTTGCTGGTGCGGCGCAGCATCGAAGAAGAGCCTGAGTATGCCTACTACTGGTTTTATGCACCCACGCGCAAAGCTACGTTGGAGGCCCTCGTGCCTGTGGCTGGACAACGCTGGCAGATCGAGCAGGCCTTCCAAGCCGCCAAGGGCGAGTGCGGACTGGACCACTACGAAGTTCGCCACTGGCAAGGCTGGTACCGGCATATCACGCTGGCCATGCTGGCCCACGCAGTACTGGCCATACTGCGTGCACGGGGAGAAAAAAACTCCCGCCGGGCAGGTGCCCCTCAGCGCGCCCGAACTGCGCCACCTGCTCACTCATCTACTCTGGCGCGGTTGGCACGGCGTTGAACACCTGCTGCACTGGTCTCAATGGCGAAGACGACATCAATTTCATGCTCTTTGCTGCCACTACCGTAAACGTGGTTCGCCGCTGCCGATCTTCTATCTACAACTGTAGTACTAGAGGTCAGTGAACAACCTCTTCGGGCTCGCCAAATCAATTTGGCGTGGGCGATGCGCGCCATGGAGGTTTTCATATCCGGTCGCACAGGTGTCGATTATTCGTATTTCAATTGCCCCGTCTTGCTGGATCTGCTCCCCGGTGCGGGTCCGCTCGCGGCCTTCTTTCCCAAAGCATCTCTGCGTTTAGCTCAGATCGCACTCCGGAGCAACAACACTCCGTTACGGCATTCTCGCGACAACGTGTGTATGAAGGGAAGGAATAGTGGACGCAGGACGCCGGTCATTCATGCAGTAGGGAGTGATCAGGGAAAGCGGATACATCCTTGCGCGACAAGAACGAAGAGCACTCCGTCGCGCTCTCGCCAATCGCCGAGCCAATTTCCCCCGCATCTCACGCGGCATCCTTGATGACTCTACGAGCATCAAGGGCGCGGCAATTCGATTGGAGAATCCTGCTGCCGCAAAGCAGCAACCTCCTACTATCAGACGATCCATGCATTCTCCTTCTAAATGAAGTGAGCCGTGCTATTTGGCGGTTCACTGCCCGGCCGAACCAACCCAAACGCCGGTGCAAAAAGGAGCAGCATGCAAAATGGAAGCCTTATAGAGACCAAACGCCGAAGGGGAAAAAGCGCGTGGGAATTTCGTTGGCGAGATCGAACGAGCGGTAAGCCGGTCTATCGTCGTATCGTCCTGGGCAATACTGAGCAATTCGCAACTGAGGCCGACGCTCGCGAGATCGTCGAAGGGATTGTTCTGGAGATCAATTCTGGTGATCCACGCCTCGGGACCAGGGTGCTGACGATGTCTCACTTGATCGAACATTATCGCCGAAGAGAGCTCTCGGTTGACAACACCTGGAAGTCGTACGCGACCAAGATGGGCTACGAGAATTATTTGAAACGGTGGATAGATCCAAGGTGGAGCGCGTATCCGCTCAGAAAGATTAAGCCAATCGACGTTGAGTCCTGGTTGCGCCAACTTCCTTTGGCTCTTGGTTCCTGCGCGAAGATCAGGAACATCATGAGCGTGCTCTTCAATCATGCGTGCAGATACGAGCTCCATTCGGAGAATCCGATCCATCTTGTTCGCCAGAGTGCCAAACGTCGCCGAGTGCCGCACATTCTGCACGTTGACGAGATCAAGCGGCTTCTAAACAACGTCGCTTCCCTTCCGCGTCTTCTCATCTTTCTCGATGTCACAACTGGTCTGCGGCAAAGCGAACTCTTCGGCCTACGCTGGAGCGACCTGGATTTCGACAACGGCGAAATCAACGTCGTACGTTCCGTCGTTCATGGTGTCGTTAGCAGATGCAAGACGGAATCCTCAGCGAAGCCGATCCCGATGGGTCCTCACCTCGTCGAGTTGCTGGAGGAGTGGCGGAAAGTTGCGCCCTTCCCTGCTAATGATGATTGGGTATTCGCCAGCAAGCGGGCCAAAGGGAAACGTCCCATCTGGGGACAGAGCATCATGCGAAAGCAGATTCATCCCGCCATCGAGAAATTAGGAATTGGAAAGCGAATAGGATGGCACACCTTTCGGCATTCCTACTCAACACTGCTCCGACATCTCGGAACCGATATCAAAGTGCAGCAGGATTTGTTGCGGCATTCATCGGCGCGATTGACCCTGGATACTTACACGCAAGCGGTCACGCCGGCCAAGCGAGACGCGCAAAACGCCGTGGTAAAACTCCTTCTACCGGCCGAGTCTGCACCTCTTGTTGCACCTACGACAAGCAATTCATATATAAGCGCTTAGCGGAAGATCTTCACGCTCTCGCGGGAGGGGTTGCACCTTTCTGCACCTACGAGGGGATCGCCATACTTGCCGTAAGTCTTTTGGAATGTATGGCGGGGACGACGGGGCTCGAACCCGCGACCTCTGCCGTGACAGGACTCATGGTCGTAACCTGTTGATTCTAGGGGCATCGGTGGCACGGAAAAGCACCTAAAATCACCCAAAAACAGAGTTCCGTACCGTCGTCCGTACCGTCAAAACTTCGAGCCGAAACGCCCGTTACTCACCATCCTCGTTGACGAGAATCCAAATCTTCTTCAAGGGAAGCTCGGCTTTTATCTCGTCTCCAAGCCGGTCATAGTTTTGGAGTACCGCGTCCACAACGTCACCCTGATCCCACAGCCGCACCTTGAAAAAGTCGTTGCGCGCATCGGTGGTCAGCGGTTTTGTGAAGCCGCCCCACGATACGAGCAGACCTTGCTCGGAATCAAATTTGGACATCACCCCGCGTAACTCATTGAATGTCTTTTGGCCTTCGGCCGCTCCGCCCGATTTGACCTGGACGCAATGGCGCGGTTGATCGAAGCCAAGCAATCCTGAACCTGCCAAGATGTCCACTCCACCATCCGGCCCTGGCGGAGACATCTTGGTCTTATATCCCTGTGCTTTCAGGATCGCGTCAGTGAGCCGGGCAAGGTCGTGCCCCTTGAATTTGGCCTGAATAAATTTCAGAATTTCGTAGTGTGCCGTTTCCTCAAGGTCAACCTTGGCATCGTCGGGCGCGGGTTCGGCCTCTTCGACGTTGGCTGTCGCAACCTCTAGGGCCGTAGCGGTCAGCCCGAGAATCTCGTTCACCCGGCTCTCCGCGTCGTTACGCCAGACCTTGAAGATAGTGAGAGCGGAGTTCATTGAGAACAAAATCTGCTCGGGGAAAGCGGACCGTGGGACCGTCTTAATCCACTCAACTTCGCGGATGTGCATTACGTTCGGCGCGACTTTCTTATATTGGTACTCGCCGGTCACTCGACCGAAGGCAAACGCAAACGCCGTCTTGAGGGGAAGAGCTACCAAATCCCCTTTCTGAATCTCGTGTGCGAATCTCCATACCTGCCCAAGGCCTGCCGCCGCGTGCTTTTCACTCTCATGCGGGTAGGTCTGTTTGTAGAGCGTCCGCAACTCATCTTTGGTCTGACAGTACGAATAATCAGGCAGCTCATTCCACGCGTGGCAGACGAGGCTTTCCTTGACTGCGGTTTCTTCCTGCTCCCCGTGCTTACCCGCGCGAACCACCCATAACGACATAAAAGCCCTCCACAAGGCGAGTTCCAAAGTCTGCGGAATCTGACACGAATGGTATCACTTGGGCCACATGTTCACTTGACCGTCAACCTACTAATAACGCGCTCATAAACGGCGCGTGGTATGCGGATGCTGCGATAGCGCCGCTTGTGCATTGACTCGGGCCGGCCCAAGATGAGGACACCCCGCTCCCGTTCAAACATCCGAATGACAGTGTTCCGAGAAAAGCCGGTCAGCTCGGCAACGTCGGCCACGGTGTAAGCGAGCTGTCGATATATTCCGGCTCCAGCCTTGGCCCCGACTTGATGGGGTTTATCCGCAACTAGAAAATCCGCTGCGTCTTTCATTGCGCCTCACTTCTTCTTCCGTGGAGGCGGGGGCGGTGGTGCTTTCGGAGGCACGAATCCGTCTGTGGTTCGAGTCCGATTCGGGCTCGGCTTAGATGGTGCTTTCGGCATTGCTGACCTCATTTGTTCCGTGATGGCGGCGGCGGTGGTGGCGGCGGTCCTTTGGGTGGCACGTATCCGGGTCTCACTGGATTCCTACCCGGTGCCGGTGGCGGATTCGGTGGCTGACTCATATTCCCTCACTTCTTTGGTGGTGGAGCTTGCGGCGGTGTTGACGGAGCGGATTGAGACGGCGGGGGCGGCGGCGCCTTGGGCGGCACATACCCTTTCTTAACAGTGTCCGGCTGAAATGGACTCGGTGGTCTCTCTGCCATTACTTCCCTCCTGCTTTCGTTATGTTCTCGATTGCAAAAACGATCCAACAGACGATTCCTGCAAACAAGAATCCGACACAGGACCAGTTGCACCATTGGGTGCATTGGCCCCATACATCCTTTCTCGCTGGCGCTTTGGGATCGCGCAATTGAATCTCACTTTCCTCGATGCGGAAAAAGCAAGCCTTCTGACTGAATAGGAACGACAGAACAACAGCAGCGAGTCCGGCGGTGAAGCACGACCAAGACACGCACAGCCAAGGGACGCTGTAGGGCTGCGGTTTCGGGGCTACATCTTTGAGGAAGGCGACGGATGCAGCAAATACGACAGAACCAAATGCCAAGACAGCCTGATCGAACGTGCGCGAACCTTCGCGGGCGGCGTCAACTAGAGCCTTGCGCTCTTCCATGAATTGCTCGTGCGCTTCTTGCGTGTATTCATCAGAGCCGCTTGTCATTGTCGCTCCAATACACTGCTCACCGTGTCTAAACCAACCGCTGTGCAATCGTTTCGTCAAGAATCTCTCTAACGGTTAGCGGGACGATTGCGATGTGTTCTCGCTTGAAGAATTGCCCAATCTCTCGCAGCGAATCCCCGCTAAAATCGAAGCCCACAAAGAAGCCCTTCTTGCGGCGCGTCCTCATCATGGCCGCTTCAAACTTGTCAACGTCGGGACGGCCCACACGGTCCATTTGTTTCACTTGAATCGGATACCAGTCATCCATGAAGTCCAGTTCGGGCGTGTGCTTATTGAGTGCGTCCGGCGCGGCTCCAACAGGATAAATGCGTCCGTCAATTCCCATGTCTCCAACCTGCGTCTTGTTCGGGATTCCTCCGAGCGCGATGACGGCCCAATTCTCAAACTCGAATGGCGGAATCTTGCGGAGCTGTTGCTCAGTCCACGGAAGGTCACGAACAACGAAGCCGCGCCCAATCTGCCACAGCTTGTCGTTTTCAGGCAGACGGCAAATGTCTCGGAGTCGTTTTGCCATCACACGGCAAGCAGTGGGAGAAACATCAATGCCAATCCACTGACGGCCCAGATTCTGAGCAGCAACTAGAGCCGTACCACAACCGCAGAAGGCGTCCAAGACAATATCGTTTGGGAGCGTGCTGGCGCTTATGATCCGTTCCAACAGTGGCAGCGGCTTTTGCGTCGGGTATCCGAGAGATTCCTTGGCCTGAGAGTTGATCGGGTTGATGTCATCCCATACGCTGCCGACGGGCAAGCCCTTGGACTCATCCAAGTAGCGTTTGTATCGTGGAACGTTCCCGCCCGGAGGAATTGCAACCCGGCCCTCTTGGATGAATTGCTCCATTTTCTCCTGCGAATAGCGCCAGTAGCCATCGACTCCAAGCACGGTGTAATGCGGATTGCCTTTGGACGGAGCTGCACCTCCGGGTGCTCTCAAATCGCCCCACTGAAAACGCCTACCGCGCTCATCCGATTGCGAGTAATGAGATTCGATGTACGACTGGTCCAACGGCACGTAAAGCTGATTCCAGGTGTAGTCGCTACTGCCGCCGCAATAGAAGAGCAGCACGTCATGGAGGCGTCCGAAATGCTTGCTGCCCTGTTTGGCGTCATTGTGCGAGGTCTGCCGCTTCCAAACAATTTCGTTGACGAAGTTCTGCTCACCAAGAATCTGGTCAAGCATCACCTTGACGTAGTGGCTCGCGTGCCAATCGCAGTGATAGTAGAAGCTGCCAGTCTTTTTCAGAACGCGCGCCAGCTCCACACAACGCGGGCGCATGAATTCGATGTAGGCTTGCGTGGACCCATGACGGTCATCGAAGGCCCGCGTCTCGCGCGTTTCGCCCCAAAACACCTCGTAGTTGCGATTGGAATTGAACGGTGGGTCAATGTAGATGAGGTCAACGCAACCATCCGGCAGCTTCTTGAGCTGCTCCAAGTTGTCCCCGCAATAGACAACGCGAGTGTCCACGAGTGCGGACGGCTTGCCCGCCGGTTGAATGGCGATTGGCATTTTCCTTATCACTAGATGAAATTGTAGCGGACCCGCCTACGGCGTATCGGTGTTTGTAGACATAGGTTCCGTTTCCCTAGCGCGGATCATTGACACGATTCTAAACGGGCACGCGCCTCGGCTGAAAAAAAGTGCGACTTAAGTCTCCCGGCTCTAACGCGCTTGCTCGCATGGATTTATGCGGCGGAGCAGCTCTGTCTAGCACAGCGGCGGCGAAGGCGATGACGCAAATCGAGAGTGTTGGGTGTACTCTCTAATTATGGATCGGTTCCGCTACTATATAAGCGGAGCACATGGATGTAAGTGGAGCCACTTGCGGTATATTGAAATTAGGAGGAGAAAGAAATGATGATGACTACGGCGAGGCTCGGCACAGCAAAAAGAGAAGTCAGTAAACACCCGGATAGCATGATGACCCCGGCACAGGTCGCACGGCGCAAATTCAAATCGTCGCTGCCTCGCAAAATCGAAAACCGACGATTGTCGGCAGAGGCAGCACTTGGGGAAGCGTTCACTTTATTGGACCGCTTCCGGGGCATCATCGTGGAAGAATTGCGCGTCCCGGAGGCCGTCAAGACGCTGTATGCCGCCCTTGTCTACTGCCTGCCCGAATCAAAGCCTGCGATGCTGGCAGACACGCTCTCGGTGCCAGAGCCGGGGATGAAGAAAGCGTTTGGGGCCTTCTGTGAGCAAGTCATGTCACTTGAGCGGCCACAGTTTCTAGGCGTGGTGTTTGTCCAAATTGACCCCCACGCGAAAAACACGGAATACAAGGCTGTCTCTTTCGTGACACAGTTCATGTGCGGTCCAGAGGCAGCGGCCCGCTTGCACTATGCGCAAGAGAAAGAGCTACTCAAGATTCAGAAGGGCCTAGAAAAAAAATACTTGGGTTGGCACTGACGTTTGAAAGGAAGGCCCCAGAGGGCGGCAACCCTCTAGGGCCGGGTTTGGCAAATCGGAATACGCGGGTACGCATCGCAATCGGCCTGTCTCATTTTACGGCTGACTGCGCCGCCCAAGAAATGAGGTAGTGATGAACAACCTTGAGCAGTTGCCAGTGGATGCCCAGCACGCGGTTTACGTCATATCCAATCCCGATGGGTCCGACTACGAATTCCTGCCGCTTAGTCCGATGGCCCCCGATTCCGAGCTGGAGAGCCTACGCGCGCGATGGGCGGGACGGAACCTGATAGGCGCGGGGATCGCATTTCTCACACACGGGATTCCGAGCGTGATTCTCAAAGAGGAGCCGTCCGACTTCATTGCAATCGTGCGGCTGACAGCAGCTTATGCGCGATACGTGGACATGATCGCAAATACCCGCGCGGAGCAACAGCCTCAGCGAGCCGGGGATTTTGTACATTTCGCAACGGGTCTGTGGTCACTGGATGACTCACGCACCGATGCGTAACAAGTTTGCGGCGCGGACCCATTGCGGGGTCATTAGAGCGCCGTGGGTGGTGTCAAAGAGTCCGATGCCGCCCGAAGTTTAACCAAGTGTCGCCCGGTTAAAAAGGGCCGGGTCATTCGCGGAGACTGCCGGAGTACCCGGACGTGAGACGCGGAGCACCAATGGCGAAGGGGAGCGCCGGGCGGTGCGAGTTGTGACCACCAACCTAACCCATCCGGTCATAACAATCCGGATGGCCGTAAGAGCCGCACCGATTGGGTGTGTGTGACTTCGGATGCATGACCGGCGCAAGCCGAGAAATTCATCCAAAGGAACTCAAAATGAAAATTCAAGATTTAGCAGAAGCACGCAGGACAACGCTCGACAAGATGGAAGCTATTCAGGTCAGGGTTGCCGAAGGGCGCCGGGGTTTAACGCAGGAAGAGGAAACAGACATGTGTACTCTTCGCTACGAAGCCGCTGACCTCAAGGCAAAAATCGATGCAGCGATGGCGCAGAGCAGAGCGCCGGGTACACTGCTCAATGCAATTGGCGGCAACTTTACTCACTTGCTCGCGGACAGCGGTGCGGGGCCTGTCAAGCGTGGTCAGAAACCGATGTCCACGGAATACACCGAGTCGTTTCTGGCCTTCCTCCGTTCGGGCGGCAAGCAAGCGAGCAGCGCGTTGAGCGAAGGATTCGACCCGCTGTTTGGTGGTTTTGCTCTGCCATCGCTGCCGGGTATGTCATCGGCGCTCTATGAGGGCACGGGCGGCAGCTCTACCACAGCGGGCGGCTACGCCGTCAGCGTGCCGACGGACAACCTCATCGTCCCCCTCGCCGTCATTGATTTAGGTGTTCGCGCTGTGTCCAAGGCAATCCCCACGGCAACGGACATCAAAATCCCGGCTCAAAATTCCTTTGGGGTAGCCGGAATCAAAACTGAATCCGGCAGCTCTGCAAACCTGTTTGCCGAGAGCGATCCCACACTGTCACAGTTCACTCTTTCGGCGTTCATGATGGGCCTCACATCAACTGTGAGTTGGGAACTGCTGCAAGACGTGGGCATGTTCCAAGAATTCGCGGTGCGTGATCTCATCAATGCCGTTGACATCAACGAGGACAATTTCTTCGTCAATGGCACCGGCAACAGTCAGCCGCAAGGCTTGGTCGGCAACGTAGGAACCGGCACGGGCGCTCCTTACGCGGTGGAATCAACTGGAGCCTATCTCTTGGACTCCACCATTGACGCAGTAGGCACGCTCAAGGGCGCGTACTACGCCAATGCTGGTTGGCTGATGAGCCGCGCAACCGCAACGGCCATCCGTCGTGCTCAGATTCAGGCAAATCTGTTTGCCCCGGTCTGGACACGTGAGGGCGGACGCGATTATCTGCACGGCTTCCCGGTCACTTACTCACAGGCTATGCCCGCGCTTCCGACTGCAACCACGGCAGGCGTGACGCCTATCCTGTTTGGCTCTTTCCAAGACGGCTACATCATCGGCGACCGTGGCGGCGCGGGCACTTTCATCAAAATCTTGGACCAACCCCTCGCCACTGCGGGTCAGACTGTTTTGCTCGGATACAAGCGAGTGGACGGACGTGTCCGGCGCTCGGAAGCCATCCAGCAAATCAGCATCTCTCATACCTAACCTACTTCGCGAGGAGATGTCTCCCCCGCCGTCAGTCGGGCCGGGTGTGGTCCTCGCAAGGCGTGCTTCGCCTCAATCAGCCACACGCGGGAAACTGACAAGGGACTCGGCTCCAATGCAGGGGAGCGTTGGAGCCGGGAATCTTTTCGACTCACCGAGAAAGAATCGAGGTTCTGAATGAAGACGGATGAGCTAACTTATCCGCGCGGGATAAGCGGCGGCAGTTGGCGCATGGAAACGCGGAAAGTTTATCTGGGTATCGACGATATTTTGACTTTCAAGGACCGCGCCGTCTTTCCGTGGCTTGTCATGGCCGCAAACCCGGATTTGCCGAGTTCAAAAATCGAGGACTATCTAGCTTCGCAGGGGTGCCCTCGCCCAGCGGCTTGGATTCGCAAGCGCCGCTGGATGGTCTGTCCGGCTGGCACTCCCGTTGCCAATGGCGACGGGCGCGACGCGCAAGCGTTGCAGCTCATGGCAGATAACCCGGAGATGTCACTCCGTAATATGTCAGCTCTTCTGGAAGAGCACGGCATTGTCCGAAAGAAGGATTGGGTCAGACGCTATCGCAAGGGAAACGGTTAGCGGTCTGTCTGTCCGCCGTGCATAAGTAAGAGTAAGAAGTAAGAAGTCACTCCGTCACTCCATCACGTCCACCGCCGTCCGCTTTCCCTGCGGGACACGTACGTCGGTGAACGAGTCGGGTTTGGCCTTTAGTTAACGGAAAGATTATTGAGTATACGGCGCGCGGCAACGCTCAAAAGCACGGCGCGTGTGTGGCTGGTGCTGACTCACAAATCGGCGGTATGCTCCAGCACGCCGGAGCCAACGTGGTGACGATCACTGTGCCGGAGAGCATCAGACGTGACCGGCTACTCGCTCGTGACGTGGTGCGGTCTGAGTGGCCGTCCGTGTTTGGCGCGCTAACGAGCTAGGGCAGGTAATGCAACGGATTGGGGAGCACTTAACAACGCGTGTGTTAGCAAGTGCTGTGCTGTCAATAACATACGCGTTGACTGAGTGGCGCTAGTGTTGTGCTGTATCTCGTGTGTTATCAACAGCATACAAGACAACACAACAGTCGAGTCAAAGCTCTTAACGGTAAGCCGTTGTAAGTGTATTGCTTTGAGTAGGTTACCTCGGGGTGGAGGTAATCTTGGGAAGAAGTCGTTTGGAGAGCGCCGCAATCACCTTCTTAACCACAGACGAAGAATTAGCGAAAAGTAGTCATATCAACATAATATTTGACAACATAAAACATTATTGCGAGGTTTTACCTTTCCCCTAAACAGCATGTTTTCAACAATATCAGCCAAAACATTACATAAGTGTAGGGGAAAGATGCCCCGCAACGGGCGAAGTCGAAAACCATGTGTACAGCAGATGAGACCGGCAATCACAGATTCCTCACGCCCGTTGAAGCCTCACTGTTCCTCGGCGGTCTAAACAGCCGCACCATGACTCGGTGGGCGCGTGAGGGCTATCTTCCGGCGTTCCCCATTGGAGAGGGCAAGCGGCGGCTATGGCGCTTCTTGGAGAGTGACCTTGAGCGGTGGATGCGCTCTCGCCGCACAGGGCAACCCGCGGAGACTCAGACGGGCGAGTACACTACTCCCAGCCACCGATGCTCCCACAAGGAGACTCCTTGAGGGATAGCATTCGTTTTCAGAATGGAAGTCTGACTTTGGTGAAAAACAAGAGAGCCGATGACAGTTGGTTTTTCCGCTACTACGAAGACGCAGCGGGAAAGCGCGTTCATCGCAATCTCAGGATCGGGACGGTGCGGGAACTTCCACGGCGTCGTGATGCTGAGAAGGCTGTCTTGTCTCTTCGCTCAACAATCAACAGCGGGGTCCGTTCGCCGGAAACGGTGAGTGACCTCATAGCCCACTATCGCAAACACGAATTGACGTTGGAGCGCAAAGCCTACGCGACGGTCCAAGGGCACGAGTCGTACTTGGCTCTGCACATTCTTCCAAAGTGGCAGGACTACAAACTCTCCGAAGTCAAAACGGTTGCTGTCGAGCAGTGGTTGGATTCGATGGACTACGCGCCCGCGACCAAGACCAAACTCCGCAACATCATGTCTGCGGTTTACAGTCATGGCATCCGGCACGAGTGGATCACCTTTAACCCGATCAGCAAAGTTCGCTGCTCGGCTAAACGGTTGCGTGAACCTGACGTGCTTACGCCTCCGGAGTTTCAGGCGTTGTTGCGGGAACTCCCCTTGCGCGAGCGTTTGATGGTTATGATTGCAGGCTCAACCGGCCTTCGCCGTTCGGAATTATTCGCACTCAGATGGAGCGATGTCAATTTCTTCACGATGGAGATTGCCGTCACTCGGTCATGCGTGCGAAACCATTTCGGAGATACGAAGACGGAAGCAAGCCGCAAGCCTGTTCCGCTGCATAAGTCTGTCTGTGATGTTTTGGCAGAATGGAGGAGCGCATCACTGTACAAGTGTGATGACGATTTTCTCTTCCCTTCACTCCGCATGAACGGCACTCAACCGCTGATGCCGGACATAGTGCTCAAGAAGGCCATCCGTCCGGCTCTCACGCGGGCGGGCATCACCGGCAAGGTAATCGGCTGGCATAGCTTTCGTCACAGCTTGGCAACCAACCTCCGCAGTCTTGGAGTGGATGTCAAAGTTGCACAAGAGCTGCTCCGGCACGCCAATTCACGCACCACGATGGACCTCTACACGCAAGCAGTTTCCGCAGACAAGCGGAGTGCGAGTCTGAGGCAAATTGAGTTGTTATTGGCATGAAGTTGGTACGGTTTAGAAGTTCCGTACCGTAGTGTACCGTAGAGTTTATATTGTCACTTAGGTGCAAGCCATAAACCTTATGTTTTCTTTGGTTTATGGCGGGGACGACGGGGCTCGAACCCGCGACCTCTGCCGTGACAGAGTGCAAGACCCATAGGAATCATAGAGTTATGGGATAATTTAGGGTCCGGAAAGGAGTGTTTGATCCTTTATAGAGCATAAAGGACAAATTACTGGACCTCGATTTGGACCTTCGCTTTCAAGGAAGGTCAAACCCAAACTCTGTATCGCCGCTATTGCTGGGTTGGCACTCGTCAATAGATTCGCTGGCAGAGACGCAACCGCCAAATAGGCCCGCCCTAGCAAGTCCATCTATCTTCTTCTTTGGCGAGCCGATCGGACGGAAGGGAGGGAGGGAGGCCACATTTCCCTTCATCGCACGCACTTCGGTAATCTGATTGAGATATAGAAAAGATATAATATATGTATTGAGACCCATGCCTATGACTCTGGAACAAATCGTTCGCCGGCACTTTCCCCAGGCGGATCGCGCCTTCGTACAAGAGTCCGTCGCTCGACAGGTTGAGCGCAATCCCGAGTTGTACTTCGCTCTGTACTGCAAAGACCCGCGTTCGATGGGAGGACGCTATGTCAATTCCGATCTCTTCAAAGAGACCTTCACCGAATATAATGCGTCCAAGGATTCACGCGGACGATATAACGCTCCTGTGCACAACGCAGCAGCCGTGCTAGCCTCCGAGCAATTTCGCCGCGCCGTTTCCGACAACTCCGAACCATACCGCGATAGTGCGCTCTTCCTATCGGGAGTTCCAGGCGCAGGTAAGTCCTCCTATGTGCTTCGTGCAAACAGCCCCTTCCCGAACAACCTCCGCGTCTTGTATGAAGGGCAGCTCTCCAACGCGGGCCAAGCTATATCCAAAATCAACCAGGCAATTGAGGCGAGTTTAGCTGCGGAAATTACCATCGTTCACATCTCATCGGAACAGGCGCTTCACAATACAATTCATCGCTTTCATGTCCAAGGACGCGGGGCGAGCATCGAAGCTATGGCCAGCATCCAGGGCAAACTTCCCGATGCTTTGCGTGCCGTTCATGAATGCTTTGGCAATGCAGTAAAACTGCACATCATTGACAGAAGAGGTACACTGGATGCAGTTTTATTACACGGCTGGCACCATCTTCCAATACTCGAATCGGAGGGAACCTATGAAGACATTAAACGCAAACTCGCCGAAATCCTTGAGCGAGACTACCGATCCGGTCATATCAAGGCAGACGCCTACGAACAAGCCGTTGGAAAAGCCCCAAGGGATTTCACTCGACGAGTGGCAAGAGAACGCTCTCGCGGGTTTGAACGATAAGACAAAGCCCTTTCCGCCAGTGTGGTAAATCGAGCGAATTTGCATTAGCAGACCCGAAAAAAATCGCGCGCATCAAGAGAAGCCATTGTATCGAAACTCGTACATTCTCATAGAATAGCTGGGATTCGGTCACGGAGCGCCAAAGCAGCGCAACGAATCAAAGATCATGACATCACATTCGTTTGACGGACGCCGATCCGAGTTCATACATATAAGCTGTAAAACTCGAATCATCAAGCAAACGCAGTTTCAACGACATGCAGGTCAGCGGATGACACCTTAGACCATGCAAAACAACGTAAATCCGATAAACAGAGCGCAGATGGAGCGCGCCTTCGCGGCATCTTTGCCGTTGGATTCCCGCCTATAACCCTCCGTCCGTTATAGGTCGTTCTCGGCACAGCCTCTGCGGTGTCAAGGGAGCCACGCCATACCCTGAGACACAAACATCCTTCGGATGACAAGCCACGGGGACTGCATGGAACGCATTTGCTTTCTGTCGAATAGTGCGGAGTGTGGACAGGGAGAAAGCCGAACGCCATCTGCATTGAAATCCGCGGCGCTTCTGCTACAACAAGCTCATGCTCCGTGCGTTGAAGCTCTTGTTCGATCTGATCGTTCAATCTTGCGTTTCTCGCCGCGATCTTCTCATGGAAAATCTGGCTCTTCGGCAACAGCTTGCCGTTTTGAAACAGATGCACCATCAGCCGCGGTTTGCCACTCCCGACAAAATGTTTTGGATTATGCTTCGGCGGCTTTGGCCGGGATGGAAACGGGCGTTGATCCTGGTCCAGCCGGAGACCGTAGTTCGCTGGCATCGGGCGGAATTCAAGTTGTATTGGACGTGGCTCTCGCGGCATCGGAACCGCGTGGGAAGAAAATGCGTGAGCCGGGAACTGCGCGAACTCATCTTCCGCATGATCGCTGAGAACCCGGCTTGGGGTGCACCGCGCATTCACGGAGAGCTGAAAATGCTCGGCTTCGATATTTCGGAGCGATCTGTGCTGCGCTGGATGCGAAAGGCACCGCGCAATCCAGATCCGGAAAAACGCTTGGCGGCGTTTCTGCGCAACCATCGTGAGGCAATTGCCGCAATGGACTTCTTCACCGTTCCGACACTCACCTTCGGCGTTCTGTACTGCTTCTTCGTCATTGCGCATGACCGGCGGCGAATCCTGCACTGCAATGTGACCAAGCATCCGACCTGTGCCTGGGTTGTTCAGCAGTT
This sequence comes from uncultured Acidobacteriaceae bacterium, assembly GCA_963732305.1. Taxonomy (GTDB): domain Bacteria; phylum Acidobacteriota; class Terriglobia; order Terriglobales; family Acidobacteriaceae; genus Telmatobacter. The sequence continues at coordinate 30,268 of CAVSYW010000006.1, read as the reverse complement.
GCGCGAGGCATTTCCTTACGACTCTGCGCCGCGCTATCTTATCTTCGATCACGGCACGCAATTCAATGAAGAAGTGATCGACACAGTGAAGAGCTTTGGTATCAAGCCCAAGCGGACGAGCTTCCGAAGCCCGTGGCAGAACGGTGTCGCCGAGCGCTGGGTCGGAAATTGCCGTCGCGATCTGATCGATCATGTAATCGTTCTCAACGAACATCATCTGAAATGCCTGATGAACGAGTACGTCCGGTACTGTCACGAGGATAGAACTTATCTTGCGCTTGCGAAGCAAACGCGCGCGAATTGCGAGGCAGTGAGTAACTCCGGCGTTGTGAGTAACAAGGTTAAAGCGATGCCAAGGCTCGGCGGTCTGCATCATCGCTACGATCTGGCTTCTTGAGTTTCTGTTGCGAACTTTTTGCCTCGGAGTCGAAGAAACCCTGCGGGAGAAGCCTGTCCGATGACCCGTCGCCGCCGACTTGAAAGTGTCTTCATTACCGGTAGCCGGCATACAGAGTTGATAACCTGGGATTTGTTCCCAAGGCCGTCCCCGAATGAGTCTGCTTGGAGATCGCTGGATGTGTAAGTGCCATTTCCTGTTGGCACGGTCCCACCTGGCACAGGACCGCTGATAACCGTGATGACTTCAGACACATACAAAGAAGGGTGGGTACTATCTGGCATATAACTACTTCCGTCTGTATTCTGAATCTGGTACAGAACGTCGCGCATGGCTATACCAGCTCCGGGTGTGTTGTCTTCTACTGGAACTAGGCGTACGCCTGATGCTAGATTGGCCACATATTGCGATTCGGCCTGCCCACATAGCCCCAATGGATCAACCAAATTGATCGGGTCATTCCCCACATACGCATACAGATTCATCCCGCCCCTGAACCCCACAGGATCGGTCTGCATAAAACGTCCCAAGTTAGGCGAGTAATAGCGGGCCTTGACGTAATAAAGCCCGGTCTCCGAGTCGTAGCGGTAGTCGGCATATTGATAGGCCGACCAGCTTCCGCTCTGCGGCGCGCCGTAGTCCGAGTAGGCATAGGTCTCGGCGGGGCCGGCTCCATTGGGCACGGTCAGCGCCACCGTCGAGCCCTGCACGTCGTGGTGCACATAGGCGATCTGCTCGCTCATGCCGTCCGCGGCCGGAACCACCGCCGCCAGCGGCAGCCCGCCCACGCCGCGCACCGTGAGCCGCCACGTCTGCGACGACGCGTAGTAGTCGCCGATCTCCTCGCCCCCCGCCAGCACAAATTGCGTCGGAACCGGCATCGGGCTCCCCACACCCACCGTCTTCTGCTTGCGCTGGCCCAGCGGATCGTAGAGATACTGGCTCGTGCCCCACGCGGCGTTCTCGGCCTCGACCATGCGGTTCTCCACGTCGTACGTGAGCGTATTGTAGCCGTCGAAGGTCAGGTTGTGGTTGCCGTCGTAGGTCATCGACGCGCCGCCCGCCGTGGACGACACTGAGGTTAGCCCGTTGTCCGAGTCGGCCGCGCCGTAGCTCACCGTGCTCGCCTGCGGCACGTACTGGAAGGCCATATCGCTGACCCCCACCGAAGCCCGCTGGTGGTTCATTTGCCAAGTGTAGCTGAAGGTCACGCTGTTATCCGCCCCGCCGTAGTTCTGCGTCAGCGTTTGCAGGTTGTCGCCGGCGTCGTACTGCGAGTAGGCGTCGAGCGTCGAGTCACCGTAAGTGACCTGACTCATGAGCGAGAACGCGTCTCATTGGTAGGAGGCCAGCAGCTTGTTGGTCCGGTCCATATCAGCGAGGCGAAAAGGGCACAAGCAGAAGCATTGCTCTGCCGCTGTTATCGCGCAGCAGTACGTTGCTCCCCTCTTTTTCGATACGCCTCTCGCCCTTCAGTGCCTTCTCTACCAGATAGGCCTGCGCGAATTGTTTCGAAGAACAAAGTCCCGCTAGGATGGTGCCAACATCGGAGGTCAGATTGTCGCCAGAGACCGCATAGGTTCCTACCCATCCACCGCATCCAGGCGAGCCGTATACACGTTTATTCATGAAAACAATATCCGCCTGCTCCCATGTATCAATCAATTCATCTTTCTGTGTTGAATTGTTCCCGTCACCGCGATACGTTGCGATTTGCCAGCGTCGGTTTTCAATCCCATTCTGCCGGACAGAGCTGAGCACGATGGTCGAATGTTGATCCTTATCCCTAAACGTAAGAATCCCGCCCTGTATTTCATAGCTACAGGTTTTTAGAAGTTCGCTTTCAAACGACTTCGCAGTCTGCTGATCTTGAAACATACGTTCATTCTCGACCGAGCCGCTGTGGGCGGAGGTCGGGGAAAACTCCAACCCACTCGGCCTATGCACAAAAGAAAATCCAATCGAATAAGATGGCGTAGTGAACGTTATAATCCCGGCCTCTTCATCTCGGCGTAAGAGCTCAATGTTAACGATCACGCCGGAATACGTCGCAGTCACACCGTGGAGTTCTTCGATATGCCAAAAGGTGTCGCGAAGATCGAAGATGCCTTTGTTTTGCCGCGATAGCTGTGCTCCATGTTCTTCGACAGCGGCGACAGGGCCACTCGCTTGAAATGAAGCGCTCTGTGCGAGGATAGATGGTGCGTTGGTAACAGCGGTTGAAGCAATCATTATGCAACTTAGATACTCTCGAACGAACTGAAGAACTTTAGAGAAGCGTGAACGCAAATGTTGGCTGTCTCTCAACTTAGGCCTCTCTTTCCGATTTTCCTATTCTCAAACCAAATCACTTGGCAAATTCGATTTACCTCCACACATTTTCTCAACGCTCGCAGACGTTGCCCTTCAACTCACACTACGGAGCCTTCGGAGCAGGATAAGTCTGACTCACGGAATTCGCTGATGCCGTCGGGCAACCAGGACCTGGCAAGTTAGGATTCGTGTACGTAGAGGGGAGACCCAGAGACTCTGGTACATTGCCGGGCAAAAATGCCCCTGGGCCTGTAATAGGCACTTGCAACCCCGGATAGAATGTCGCCGATTGCGTGACTGTCGCGCCTGGCGGAGCATATGTCATATCGTTGGTGTTGGAGGGCACCAATCCCAATGGATCATTAAGACCCACGGTTCCAGCAGACGGCGTTACGATGCCTTGAGCGCTTACGTTCCATACTTCCCAAGTAGGAGGTATCTGAATACCAGCACTATTAGTAAAAATGTTTTCCTGAACTATCTGACCAGATTGTGGAGGGTTTACCTGAAAAGCTCTATCCAGCGATTGCACGTAGCCCCCATTGCCGTTTGGCGCGACAAAGCCGGTTACAGTGGAGGACAATTGTGAACAGGTATAACCCTGCAAAGGAAGATTCTGAAGCGGCACAGAGGGAATTGTCATGTTAGACCCATCCGGCGTCATCCCCATCGGGTCGATCAAATTGATCGGATCATTCCCCACATACGCATACAGATTCATCCCGCCCCTGAATCCCACAGGATCGCTCTGCAAGAAGCGTCCCAAGTTAGGCGAGTAATAGCGCGCCTTGACGTAATACAGCCCGGTCTCGGAATCGTAGCGGTAGCCGGCATACTGATAGGCCGACCAGCTTCCGCTTTGCGGCGCGCCGTAGTCCGAGTAGGTGTAGGTGTCGGCTGCGCCCGAATCGCCTCCCTGGGTGACGGCCACCGTCGAGCCCATCGCGTCGTGGTGATAGTAAACCGCCGTCAGCGTCGCGCCGTCCACGGCCGGCGTTACCGCCGCCACCGGCAGGCCGCCCGCGCCGCGCACCGTCAGGCTCAGCGGCCCGCCCACGCCGTTGTAGTCGGCGATCTCCTCGTTGCCCGCCAGCACGAACTGGGTCGTCGTTACCCAGGCGCCGCTCGCCACCTGCTTCTCCTTGCGATGGCCCAGCGGGTCGTAAAGATACGTGCTCGTCCCCCACGCCCCGTTCTGCGCCTCGACCAGCCGGTTCTCCACGTCGTAGCTCAGCGTATTGAAGCCGTCGTAGGTCATGTTCCCGTTGCTGTCGTAGGTGAAGCTCGCGTTGCCGCCTGGGGCGGTCAGGCTGGTGTAACCGTTGTCGGCGTTGGCCGCTGGGTAGGTGGTCGTGCCCACGCTACTTTGCTCCATGATGCTCAACGCCGGGAAGGATTTCATAAACGCTGCGACAGCCGAAAACGGATGTGAAACAGCCGAGATCGAAGTCGAATGCCGCCTTGCGGTCCGCCTCCGATGCCCGCGCATCAAGAAGTACCTCTAGACGGAAAGGCGTCCCTGAGCTCCTCAGTATCATTCCAGATGGGTTCTCTGCAAGAGGCACATCGCTCATTAGGCCAGGAATAGTCTCTAGGGAGTCTGCGCTATAGGTGGCTGCCTTTGGCATATAGCGATCTTGTGCGAAGCTAGCGCCCTTACCAACGAGTAGACCGTCCCCAAAGAACAGAGTAATTTCAAAATGTGTTCGAGGAAATATTCCCAAGAGATGGAGGCCCTTGTTCTCTATCAAATAAGAGTGAACCGCGTAAGAGTGGGTGGTGTAGGAGTAGGCCTGGTATGGTTTTCCGTAAATCGATGCCGTTCCGTCTTTCTCGATTCGGTTAAAGGGTTTGAGAAGCATGTTCGCATCCTCCATAGTGCTTGAACCGACGTGGAGCAGCCTTATCAAATTCAGGCAGGCTTCCGCTTGCCAGCGGACCCGGAAGGAATTGCAAACGCATCCGCCAATGCCAATCAGCGCGATGACTCCGAGGAGAATTGTGCCAACTTTAACGATCACACGAACATTCATGTCCTATATGCCTCCCGGTCGCTCCAAACCTTAAGGGTGCCATCCCAATGGGAGTTGAGCTAATCCGTTGATGAGTACAACGGCTTGATTGTTAATGATGGCCTCGTAAATGCCGAGAGACCCATATGTGTTTCCTCCGTAACACACATTCACCGGTGCCGAAACAGCCGGATAGATACCCGTTGCCCCAGAAACGATGAAAGATTGCGTGCTTGTTACCGGAGCGCTCGCCAAACCCGGACCGAGTAGGTCAGAAAATTGATTTGCTACTGGAGACGAGGAACTCGAATAACCAATATTTACTCCGCTTTGTAGCACCACAGTGCCGCCAAACCCCTGAGTGCTTTGCAGCTCACTCGGATACAAAGCGGGCCCCTGACTGGAGTTTGGACCTCCGTTATAGGGTTGCCCCGTTGCTGCAACCACAAGCTGATAGTCAACCTGTCGAGACGCACTTGTGTAAGTCCCGTACGGGGGCCCGTCATATGTTGGGTTGAGGCATAGCGTTGACGCAAGATCATTTACGTAGAATTGCTGTTGCAGTTGACTTTGTTGATCTGGCGTAAGACTATTCGAAAATGGGTTCGACGCAGACCCATCCGGCGTCAGCCCCGTCGGATCAAGTAGATTAATCGGATCATTCCCCACATAGGCATACAGATTGAATCCGCCACCAAACCCCGCCGGATCGGTCTGCAGGAACCGCCCGAGCACGGGCGAGTAGTACCGCGCCTTGACGTAGTAGAGTCCGGTCTCGGAGTCGTAGCGGTAGCCGGCGTACTGGTAGGCCGACCAGCTTCCGCTCTGCGGCTGGCCGTAGTCCGAGTAGGTATAGGTCTCGGCGGGGCCGGTTTCGCCGGGCACGGTGAGCGCCACCGTCGAGCCTTGCACGTCGTGGTGCACGTAGACGATCTGCTCGCTCATGCCGTCCGCGGCCGGAACCACCGCCGCCAGCGGCAGCCCGCCCACGCCGCGCACCGTGAGCCGCCACGTCTGCGACAACTGGTAGTAGTCGCCGATCTCCTCGCCACCCGCCAGCACAAATTGCGTCGTCACCGGCATCGGGCTCCCCACACCCACCGTCTTCTGCTTGCGCTGGCCCAGCGGATCGTAGAGATATTGGCTCGCGCCCCACGCGGCGTTCTGGGCCTCGACCATGCGGTTCTCCACGTCGTACGTGAGCGTATTGTAGCCGTCGAAGGTCAGGTTGTGGTTGCCGTCGTACGTCAGGTTCGCGCTGCCCAGGCTGCCGGTTTCCGTGCTCAGTCCGTTATCCACATCGGCAGGACCGTAGCTCTCCGTGCCCGCCGTAGGCACGTACTGGAACGCCATATCGCTCACGCCCACCGACGCCCGCTGGTGGTTCATCTGCCACGCGTAGCTGAAGGTTACGCTGTTATCCGTGCCCCCGTAGTTCTGCGTCAGCGTTTGCAGGTTGTCGGCGGCGTCGTACTGCGAGTAGGCGTCGCTGGTGCCGTCGCCGTAGGCGATCATCTGCGTACGCGAGAGCGCGTCCCAATTGTACTGCGCCAGCAGATTATTGCTGCCGCCCTCTTTGACATACTGCATACGGTTCATGGCGTCGTACTGATAAGTGACGGAGTAGGAGCCCGTGCCGCTGGTTCCCGCCGGCCAGGTCACCTGGGTGCGATTGCCCGCGCCGTCGTAGGCCACCTGCGTGTTGTTCCCCTGCTGGTCTGTGTAGCTCGTGGCCCGCCCCGCTGTGTCGTAGCCGATCTGGTAAGGCGTGGTGCTCGATCCGTCCGTAGCTTGGAGCAGCCGGCCGGAGAGATCGTAGCCGTAGGTGACTTGCCCCGCCACCTCGCCCTGCGGCGTCTTGGTCGAGACGCGGTTCAGCGCGTCGTAGCTGAAGCCGATGGTCTGGCCCGAGCGCGTCGTCTTTTGCGTCACGTTGCTGTCGGCGTCGTACTGGAGCTGCTCGGTGGTCGCGTCGGGATACGTGGCGATCGACGCGCGGTCGAAGCCGTCGTAGGCGGTGCTGGTCGTGTGGCTGTTGGCGTCGGTCACGCTCAGTTGCCTGCCGTTGAGCGTGTAGGCGTAAGTCGCCTGCACCGTGGCCGAGGCTACCGCGGCTGCGGTCGTCGATCCGCTGCCCACGCTGACCTGGTAGGGGCGGCTCAGAATATCGTAGGTGCTCACCCCCACTCGGACTTGCGAAGCGGTCACCGGCTGCGTGACCGTGTACACGCGGTCGTCACCATCGTAGGCCGTGGTGGTGACGTTGCCTAGCGGATCGGTGACTTGATAGACCTTGTCGGAGAGTGTGTAGGCGTAGGTAGTTGTCTCCCAGGTCACAGTAGGGCTCGAAGCGGCCTCACGCGCTACGGTGTGCACTTGGCCGTCGGGATAATAGGTGTATTGGGTGACCGAGCCGGAGATGGCCGCACTGACCTGATTCAGCCTCCGCAGTGCGTCGTAGCTGCTGGTGGTGGTGGTGTTGTTGGGATCGGTAACGGAGTTGACGTCGCCATAGGTGTCGTATCCGTACTGCGTCACGTAGTTAAAATGACCGCCACCCGTGTTGTAGTCAACGGTAGTTTTCTGCACCTCGTCCGCGTTGCTCGGATAGTAGTCGTAGCGCGTGACGCGCCCTTCGGCGTCTTGCGCGGTTTGCGGCAGGCCGATCGAGGTATAGGTGAAATACTCCGTGGGCGTGGGATTCCCGGCGCCGGGTTTGGACACCGCCGGTTGCTGGACTTGCGTGAGATTTCCGTGCGAGCTGTCGTAGGAATTTGTGGTTACGTTGCCCTTCGGGTCGGTAACCTGGTAAACCTCCTCGAAATTCGGCAGCGAGGAAACCGGCAAGGTGTAGGTCATCGTCGTTGTCAACGCCGACAGCGGTGAGCCGGCCTTTGGCGACTGAACGATGCTCAACGGATTGAAGAGTGAATCGTATGCGGTGATGGTTGTGGAATTGCCCTCGGGCAATGTCGTCGATACAAGAAGCCCCTGCCCGTTATAGGTATTCACGGTCGTGGCGTTGAGATGCGACGAGCTTCCGTAGTCCTGTATCTCCATCAGCACATTGCCGCGCGGATCGTTATACCAAACGTGGCGATCTCCGGCCGGATCGTCGATCTCGGTTCGCGCGCCGGCAATGAACGCAAAACTGGTATGTCCGAGAGCGTCCTGCTGCTTGAAGACGCGCCCCATGCCGTCATAGTAGTTGGTGACAAACGCATTCGAGGGATTCGAGGGATAGTAGATCTGGGTCAGATGCCCCGCACCTGCCGTGTCGTAGGCCCCGCTTGTGTCGTAAGAATAGATGGTATTTTGACTGAGAGCATCGATGTATTTCGTGAGATTTCCACCGGAGATCGTGTAGCTTACGGAACGTCCGTTCCCATCGCTGACTGAGCTTATCTGATTGCCACTGTAGTTGAACGTAAGCGTCCGCCCTGTCGCGCTGTTCGTGACACTTGACAACAAGGCACTGCCGCCGCTCCCGGAGTAACTGAAGCTCACGCTCGCTCCGGCGGCATGTGTCCAGCTCGAAATCTGCACGGGACTGCTCGCGGTCGGGACTCCGTTGAATGTCATCGTCACGCCATTCTTGGTCGTGTAGGTAATGCTCGCCCCGCTGTTCCTCAGAATCGTAGCCGAACCCAAAGGAGCCGAGTAGCTGCCATCAGCCATCAGCACAAACTCTTCCGTGTTCCAGCCCTGCTGCACGTTGATTACGTTATTGGTGAGTTGATCCGTAAACCAACGATTGGCAATCGCCTCTAAAACATAATTCTCAAGATTGTTTTGACCGTTCAACGCCTGGCCGTTCATCAGATCGGAAGAAACATAGAGCGCTGCGATCGAGGCTGCTGCATTCAGCGGCGATCCCTGCCCCATACCGGTGAATCCATCGCTGTTGACTGACGCGGATATGGCATAGCTATGCGTCCAGCCATTGCCAAGCGGCCCTGCGGTTCCCTGCGCATTTGAGTCATACACCCTCTGGAAATTCAGGCCATAGGGAAACGCTTTGCTCCCTACCGTCATGTCATCATGCGAATACTGATATGACCCTTTTTGGTGATCAATCGGATCGCCCACCAAGGCTTGTCCACTGCTTGATGCGGTGATGCCTGGCTGCAGGTCTTCAACGCCCGTGGTGCCAAGAGAGCTCGATACGCTCGCAGGAGTCTCTGCAACCAGGGCATCAAGACTTACTTGGGATGGCGTCGCATCGACACCGCCGAATCCCCCGCTCAACTGGCCGGAGATTATCTCACCATAGCTGTAACTCGACCCCGACGAGTACAGCGCTTTGAAACCCACACCAGTCCATGCACCAACGGCGATTTTCCCATTGCTCGGGGCAATCACGCGATACCCATTCGCAATCCAGTTCCCCATTGTCGTAATGTCGGACACATTGTAGTTGGGGCACGAGTTTGGGTAGTTGGGGCACAATATTTGCTCAATTGTGCTCCAATTGTTTCCCGTTGCGCTGTTGTTAATGTCATAGATGGTACTGCCGTTCTGAACTGCCATGTCCAGCAGCTTGACAGTCGATGCAGCCACAAATCCTGGCACTTGGGCCTGCGTCTGTTCGAGGGTCGCTGATTCAAACGAACTGCTGACCCCAGAGGCGTCAACGAATGCTGCGAGCGACTTTGCCGTCTGAGTGCTAGCGCCGTTGATTCTTGCCGGGGTATTGATGAAATTTAAAGGCAAGTCCACATAGGGAGCAACAATGGAGGTGCCGACCGATTCGCCGACAATACCTGCACCATAGAAATACTGCGTAGTGGTGCCGAGAAGTTGGTCTACAATACGTTGTTGCGCAGCGCACTCAGCCAACCAGGTCGTACCAAGAACCTCCAGGCTTTCTCCTAGTACCAGCTCCGAGTCGGACGCATTATTGGCGGCGATTGCCTGATTCAGGAGTTTACGGTGTTTCTCGATCATGCCGCGGCCGACCTGATCCCAACCCGTTGACACAATGTAGCCGCCACTGCCGCCGCCTTGGTTGGTCTGAGCGCTTATGTATTGAGTGCGAGAATAATTAGCCCAAGTTGCCCATGGAATGGTCACGCTGAACGTGATGCCGACCTGCGTTCCATGGCTTTGCGCGCTGCCGCTTACAACCGCACTGCCATCGAGATAAAGAGTCGGTACATAAGACGAGCTGAAGAAAATCGACAGCCTGTGCCCATAAATGTCGCTGGAGTTATAGGTCTGTGCCGAGGCGCCGGGAAGCGTAACCGACAATGTAGCAAAATAGCTGCTCGGAATCGAACTCCAATCGGTTGGCGTCCCACTTTGATTTGGATTTGACGTCTTCCGAATCGTCTGCCCGTTGGTAATCGGCGTGGACACAATAACGCCGCCGCCGATGACATCGCTCACGCCAGCGGTGGGCAGATTGTTCTTAATATACGCGGAGAGATTATTGGCGTAGCTGCCCAAATCGCTGCGCAATTGCGTGCGATTCACCCCTTGAATTGAAGTAGTGGTCAGCGTCGCGGGATTTGCATCGGCCATGAATTGCGATCTGGAATACCCCATAATACTTGGGAGGCTGCCGACGATCCCTGTCTTCCAGGTATGGCTTTTGAACGCCGGATCGAAGATATAGGGCGTTCCATTGATGCTTACCTTGACCCAGACATGGCCAACTCCATACGCATTTCCACTACTATCCACAGACGTATAGGGAATCCCTCCGGATGACAAAACACCCATGACCGAGTACTGATTACCATCGACCCCGAGCCACCCTTGCAGTTGAGCGTTGGTAAGGTTCAGTGTGCCAAATTCATATAACACATTGGAGATCGAAGAGTTACTAAGGCTTGCCTGATTCAGCAATGCGACCATTAAGGATGCCTGATCAAATGAATCCCCGCGGCCGTCGAGCAGTGCGCCAACAGGGCCTTTTAAAATGCCAAAGAGCGGGCTGAATTCAATATTGTCGTGGACATACTGATAGATAAGATCGGGATCATTGTTGAGAGCGTTGGCCAGCGCGACAATCTCCGGTGCTGCACTAGATCCGCCACCTGTTAACATAGCATGAGCCAGATTTGCCTTTGGACGAGCAGCAGCGGCGGATTCAACATTCCGGCTCATCTGCTCAAATGGCACCGGCGTGACAGTAAAATGGCTGTGGATATTGGGCTCTAATGTCGATGTGTTTGAAGCCGCAGCCGATTGAGACTCAGTTGACGTTGATGAAGTCGTGCCGGACGCAGATTGAGGAGTTGAAGCAACGATGCTGGCATCGGCAGAACTCGTCGAAGAATCGCTTGTAGATAAACTAAGGCTTCCCCCACTCTCTCCAGCCGATGTGCTGCTTCCGGTGTTGAAAAGAATGGTCTGATTGGGAAGAACTTGACCAGAATTGTCGTTGATGCTTGACAGCATTAACGAATAGGCCGAGCCGCTTTCCAACGTCCCTGCGGGTGAGATAAAAGCTAGCATCCCCGCTTCGGCCGGGACTACCGTGATCGAAACTCTGCCGGACGGCCCGGCCAGCACAACGGTATTTGTATTTACCGATGCCATCTCAAGCGGCTTTGAGAATCGCAGCACAATGATTGCATCCGGCGGCACATCGGTTGCGATATTTGCAGGAATCGATGTTTCTAATTGCGGCGGATTTGGATCGTCGGCAGGCAAATCAAGAACCGACTGCGATCGCACCGTGGCGGAAACGGGATCGATGATTTCGCCATAGGGTATTGAATTCCCTTTTGCATCCACGCCGCCCCAGATCAGCACCGTACCGTCCGGCAACAACGCCGCCTCATGCTTCATCCGCGGCGTCAGCAGTTGAACCGAAGTTGCTGCTCCTGTTTGATAGTTCCACAGCACGGCCGTACCGAGCACATTCCCATTTGTATCCGCCCCGCCGGCGATAAGAATTCTCCCGTCGGTCAACAGAGTCGCGGTGTGGTATGCGCGGCCTGCGGGACCGCTAGTAGATACAGCCTGAAACGCCGTGCTGGCAGGATTCAGCAGCTCTGTCTTATCTACAACGGCATCTCCGCTCCCAATTCCGCCAAAGACCAAAACACTGCCGTCGGGAAGCAGCGTGGCCGAGTGCCAGGCACGCCCGTAAGTCAGCTGCGCCGGCAGTTCGTTCATGGCGCCAGTCAACGGATTTACAATAAAGGCATTATTGCGATAAATACCGCTTAGCTCTCCACCAAGCTGGAGCACATCGCCACTGGGCATCAAAGTTTCGCTTCGCCCCAGCAATCCCAGCAGTCTTGGCATAGTACGATGAGACGGGCTCGCAGCTTCCTTCACCAGAAAAGGCGCGGTTGAGAGCTTTTCTCCGGGCGTTTCGGCCGCCATTCGCATGGCAGGACAGATCGCAGCAATACCCAATGTGCAAATCAGAAGCATCTTTCGATTCATACGCATTGCTTTGTCCCTTTGCGCCTCTCTCGCATTTGATCGCTTCACGACGGATACTGGCCGTTGCGGCGCCTGCTCGGCGGCTATTGCGTCACAACGCTGGTGCGGTTTCCTGCACTGTCATAGGAATAGGTGACCGTGATCGTGCCGTTTGGCGTTGTATATTGGGCCGTAGATATGCGTCCCTGGTTGTCATAGGTGTAGGCCACAGAGCTAGATGAGGCTGGCGGAGCCACGGGGCTGACGTAAAGGCTCAGCGTTGCGCTTGAGGTTGCATTCGTCGAAGTCGGTCACGGTCACAGTCATGTCGTCGGTGCCGGACCAGGTTGGCGTTCCACTGATTACGCCCGAACTTCGGTTCAGGGACAAACCAGCAAGCAAGCTTCCGCTTTGCAACCATGTGTACGGTGGCTGTCCGCCCGTTGCCTGAAGCGTTGTGCTGTAGGAGGAGTTCTGCGTCCCGGACGGAAGGGAGGTTGTAGTGATTGCCAATAGCGTTGACGGTGGAGATGTCGGGCAGCTTGCGCTATAAGACCCCCTGGTAACAATAAATGGAACATAATTGCTGGTCTGCCCGCTCGCCGTAACAGCAACATAACCCGTTGTCGCGCCGCTTGGGACCGCCAAAACAAGAGTGCCTGAACTCCAGCTGGACACAGTTGCAGATACAGTTGATCCCTTCGTCGTTCCGGGGAAGGACACCGTGCCCGGGGTACCAAAATTGGCACCATGAATGGTCACCGGCGTTCCAACAGGCCCGTACGAAACTACGCCAGCCCCATAGTTATTTCCTGCCATCTTCACTGGTTGCCGCAGCGGAAGATAGGGAGTCTCCACTTGATAAATGGTCGGCTGCGCCTGCACATACAGACCCCCGACAGATATCAGTCCAATCAAGATCATGGCTGAGGCAAAGATGTGTTTCATCCCCCGGCTCCTATTCGCGGCTGCATCTGGAAAGAAATCCAATGTTCGAAAACGCCCGCTATTGCAACGTGACCAAGACTGCGATCACTCCAGTGCCCGAGTTCAGCGGCTCCATGGCCTTGCCGATCACCGCACCCAGCATCCGGCTGTGATCAGTGCCCTTCATCGCATAGCCAGCCCTCGAAGAGGTCACCAGAAGGTCGCCGCGATGGATGGGGCCATTCTCAGTTGACACTTTAGTCGGCACGATACCGATCATTGCCATGGGAAGCTCAGTAGCGTCCTGCACCAACGTCTGTCGGCGGCCAATCACGCCCGGCTTGGTCGCAAAGATCCCGGCCACCATCGTCGAATAGGGCTCCGCGGACTTTTGAACCTCGCCGCTGGAGTCGTCGCCGATGACCAACACGTCGCCTGGCTCGTAGCTTTTCCGCGACCCTTTCGCGTCGACCGCCTCGGCGTAATCACCGCCGCAGAGCACGCCGGTCCACGCGGTGGTTTGCTGCGTTCCGTCCGGATAGACTACTCCGCCGGTATCGCTGCCTGTAGCGGAGGTGCGAATGGTGCCTGAGACGTCAAGTGGTTTTCCCGGTGCTGTCGTGCCGATGCCCACGCTGCCGCCGGACGGTTGCAACACAATCGGGTAACTGGTGAAAATCGTATAGAGGCCGTAGTCAGACACTCCCATGCGAACATAGGCGCCCGCCGAGCCGTCAATAAAAAAGTGCGGGTGAGGATTCGCTGTTGAATTCAACCCCAGCAGCAGCTGGCCTTGCGCATTTTCAGTACCCGACCATCCGGCAGTTAGTGTGCTCAATCCGACTGCGTCGCGGCCGATGTGAACGCCACTGGCCACGCCATGATTAATCTCTGACAAGCCATTGATACCGATACCGGACCAGCCGATGCCAATGTCCGCGATATCAATGATGGAGCCCAAAGAGCCCCCAGAGGAACCAAAGAAGTCCATATAAGGATACAATCCGGTTCCCTGTTTGATTGTCAGCGGGCTATCGGGCGCCGTCGTGCCGATCCCGACGTTACTGCCGCTGACCGATATGGGCGAGTTGCCCAGAGTCGCGCTGCCGGTGTACACCGGAACGGCGTTGGTGGTGCCGTTGTTGCTGTTGGTCACCGTGGTTTGCGCGGCCGTGCTCGCGCCCAGCACAGCAATCGAAAATGCCAGTCCAATGAGCTTCTTTTCCATGGTTCGAGATCCCTTCCATTGCCTCGTCTCTTGATAACCCGCCAAAACATTCTCGAATTGCATCGTTGTCGATTCCCTTCCCGTCAGCTTTGCCTTGTGATCGTTGCTCTAGGGTGCTCCTCATCGTCGTAGCACGCGGTAGCACGGAAGAATCGTCCCCTGCGCAGGCACCCGGTCGAGCGGCGGCCTATAGCCAAGCCGTTCCGGCAAGATTGCCATCGGATCGCCCGGCGCAGTGCGCAGCAGAATCTCTCCGAAAGGCCGGTCGCATTCCGCGTCGCGCTTCACGAAAAGGACAGCGCCCGAATCCGCCCTGAGGACTTGGCGCGCGAGCGGTGGAGCTTCGTTGGGATAGGCGTCGACCAGGCGCACGAGAACTGCCTCGTTTTCCCTGGGGAGAAGCAGTTGCGCAAGATACGTGTCCTCATTGGGTCCCCACGTCCCGCGAATCAGCGTGCTCGTCGCGAGAAATCGCACGCGCGCTTTTTGCCCATGCCTGCGGGGCCATGCTCCCGATGTGGCCGCGGTCATGGCAGCGATCACGAGGGCAGCCGCGATTTGTGATCGGTGTTTCAAACGCACAAAATCTCCCTTTGCACGCCACCAACATCACTGCCCGGCGCGGAGGTCGGCGAGTTGCCCAGGGTAGCGCCGCCCGCGCATATTGGGGCCGCATATGTGGTCCCGCCTGAGGTTGTCACCGTCGTTTGCGCTGCCGCACTCGCCGCCGCCAGCGCCAACACCAGCCATGCCAGATTCACGTGCTTTGTCATGGTTTCGATTCCTACCCTTCCCGTAAAGGGTTTGCCTTATGCTTCCGGACTCGACTTGAACAGGCCATAGTCCGAAGCTTGGCGCGAGTGACAGAGCGGCGCTCGCACGCACAACTTACCCGCTGCGGCTCTGATCAGTGGAACAATGCCGCCGGTTGACGATGCATAAAACTGTCGCTGATTGTCGCAAGAAATATACACGCAATTGGTGTAGAGTCAAGGTAATTTTTGCTGAAATTCGCGCGCGTTGTGGATAACTCGGAAGAGCAATATATACTCTTGAGTAATCGAATAAGTTACTGGCATGACACGATGTGAGTTGTGTCACGCGTTGGGCCGCGCGGCGATTCAGCTACGCATTCGTCCGGCACAGCCGAGGACCGACCGGCGGGCCGAAGATTCCTCCGGCCGCCGGGATTCACAGGTAAGACGGAGCATACATCCGGTACTGCATCTGGGTGTGCTCCGGGCTGGAGTGGACATAGATCATGGTTGTTTCCACAAACGCGTGGCCGAGCTGCTCCTTGATTGCCAGCAGATGCGCTCCGCGATGAAGCAGGTTGGTCGCCAAACTGTGCCTCAAGAGATGGGGGTAGACGCGCTTTTCAGGCCAGCCCGCTTTGCCGCCGTGCGAATCATCTTGCGCAAGTTCTGCTGCGAGTAGGGCTTTCCACTTCGGAAACACACAAACAGCAGATCGCTGGGTTGGCCGCCGCGCTCGCGCAGGTACTCGGCCAACAGGCTCACGCATGGCGCGGAGATGTGCGTGTAGCGGTCCTTCTGCGTCTTCGTGGCCTGGATGTGCAGCGTTTGGCCGCCCAGATCAACGTCACGGATTCGCAGTCGGCAAAGCTCGCTTGTTGCGCAGACCGGCGTAGGCAAGCGTCGCAATCATCGTGCGCTCGCGCAGGGTACGCGCCGCCGCAATCAGCAGCGTGATTTCCGCCTCGGACAACGTGCCGCGCACAAGGTGGTGGGGTTTCTGCGGACGGCCCAGCTTGATGGGCCGTCCGATAAAGGCGCAATAGACTTCGAGAGCAATCGAGGTATTGACGATGTGGGAGTAGGAGGCTCCGGCTTTGTGCATCCGCTCGATATGCTGCTCGACCACCTTCGGCGTGGGCTGCAAGCCGATCACGGGCGCGAGGCGCCGGATCGCGGAGACGTAGTTGTGGACGGTGGTCTCGGCCAGGCCGCGCCGTGCGTGCAGATGGCGGGCGAAGCGGACGAGAGTGGGTTCGATAGAATTACGGGTAGCCATGAAGCCTCCTCGTAGGCTGATTGGTTAGGGGCGTCGCCGGTGTTCTCGCACCACGACGCCTCGGTTGTGATTTGATGAAGCAGAACTTCCTATATATATTATATCATCTGTGTATTAGTCTTGCAAGTACCTTTCTCTCGCGAGGTGGAAATGCCACTAGTTCGGCCAATGCTGCTTCCGGGCATGCTGCACGTGGCAATCGGGATTCGCGCACACACGGCGTATTTCCAACCTGGCCTATGCGACCGGGCGCTGATCGGCCTGATAGTCCACATTTTGCACGGACGGACGCGTCTGTCTCCATGCGGAGGAGAGATTTCCTGTGCAGGCGCTCCAGTGCTACGCACGATCTCGGCATGCCGAAACTGGAGTTCTGACGCCCTGCACGGTCACTGGACAGTTCTTCTTTTCTCTATCCCCCTCACGGTTCGACCTGTTGTGGTTCATTCGGCTTCAATCTCTTGCCTCTTCATGCAATGAATCCAGCACTCCCGCGACGTTCCTTCACGCGAATTCCTTTGGTTACTATCGGATATCGCATGATTTTCCAATCACATACACGTATGCTGTAAAATACATCACGACAAGGAAATCACATGCCAGTTGTGAAAAAGCTCGGAGCCCGACCGAAGCGCAGAGTTGTTGCTCCCGCAGAGAAGCGGACTCAGGTGCGGCTCACAGTTGATTCCAGATTTACCAAGAGCCATTTCAATCAACTCTTTGCCGTTCTGAAAATCCGCAACAAGAACGCCCTGGCCGAGCACATCATCATGAATTTCAAAACCAGGGCCGCGCAGGCGCAACTGCTTGCGTTCTATAACAACCAGTGGCTGAACATTCCATTTCAGAGCATTGACACCGCATTCGTGTTTCCTTTGACCTACGAGATAGCCGATGAGTTGGAAAGAGTTGGCGGGGAGATTCTGGGTGGTGTGAATAAATCTAAGACATTTCGCGTGATGGTGGCCTATTTCGCCTCTGTTTATAAGCTGAAGAATCAAACACAGCCCACCGTCGCATAATCTCTACAGGGCATTTGCAGCAGGCGGCCGCATTCGCGCGATGACAGTGGACGGCTTCCCGCCACCGGCCATGGCGCATTGTTCACGCACTTCGCAGTCGATGGCGCATGTCCTCAGCGATGAGCTATCTGCCACCACGTTCGTTGCTGAGCATTCTGGAGTTGCTGTGCGATGTCTGATTTGCAGTCTGCCGGAGTTGAGCTACTCGCTCGATGATCTCTTGCCGCTTCCCCTCGTGAATCGATACTTTGAAAGCCGGTTGGCCCGTGGAAGACCTGACAAGGGCAATAGTCAGGTTGTCGCCGACATTCGCCTTCGGCTCTGGTTGTTGCGATGCTTTCAGGATTTCGAGGAGTTCTCGGGAGTGGGCGGCGGGCTGGAGAGTTGAAAGAAGCAGCCGCGCATCTGTTTCATCGGTGAAGATCAAATCCTCGGTTTCCTCAGTTCGGAGCCTGGTTTCGATGGAATGCAGTCGCACAGCGCGGAGCTGGAGAGGATTAGCCAGTAGTTGTTCCTGGTGGAAGGCGCCTTCCATTTCCGGGTCCGTGAATTGGGCGAAGATGCCGTGCTTGATCGCGCACCAGGTAACCATCCGCTTCCATTTTTCGCTTCCAGTACATGCGATCCGCGGCCCGTATTTCTGGACGGCCATCTCCAACCCGAAGACAATTGCCGCTTCGTCCTGATTGAGTACGGTCACAAGGCGTCCGCAGTCGATGACGGAAACTCTTCCGTTCAGCATGTACGATACATCGCCAGTCTTCCGGTTGATCGTCCATATACGTGTCGCAGCGATCTGATTGGCAAGATTCTGTTCCCGCTGTTGAGCCGATAGACGCTGCTGCACAAAACCTGCCCAGTCGGATTTCTGATTATCCTCGGGCGGCGGCCCAATATGCAGTGCGTTTGGTTCCAGGGTTGCATCGAGCCGTCGTTGATTGCGCTGATCTGCATAACGCCAGCCACGCAGTTGTGCCGCCGCCCGCGCATCGCCATCTTCGGCGCGTTCGGCAACCCATGTGCGCAGGTTCTTCGGAAACTGTGTTTGGCGCGTCTTCTGCGTGGACAACTTGAGCGTTCGTAGCTCAATGACGGACGCGGCAACGGCCTCCGACAGCAATATCTTTTTGGCGGGCCACGGTTGCGCCGATGCGCGAATTTCCTTTTTGCGTTGCTTCAGCCGAGCGAGGGTTTGTTGCCGGTCCTCTCTGCCCTTCGCAGTAATGTCTTTGCAGACGGCCCTTTGCTGATTACGGTACTGATTGTATTCGGACATGAGGGCGTTTCTGTCCCGGAGTCGTTGCTCCCTTCGTTCGTCGCGTAGCGTCTGGTTACGAACGGTAGTATGTGCGGTATCTGCGGGGAGAGGGTGAAACGATGTCGAGGGTTCTCTCCAGGACCCGAGAAGCTGTTCGGTCGCCTTACGATTCTCTTTACCAGCAAAGTTATGACGAAATACATCGGATGCTTTCACACGGATGCTGTGGTCGATTGCGAGGATCGTGTACCCGCCTGCTTCCCCCTTTTCGATGCGCAGATGATATTTCGCAAGCAGTGTATGGAGGGCTTCCCACGAGGCGCTCTGGCGAGTTAGCAGCGTTCGTACATGCGGAGCAACTTCTCGACGCACATAGGTCTGGAGGGACTCTTCATCGTGATAGTGCTCGTACTTTGCGGCGGCGCCAATCGCCTGGTCTTCAATGGACCGAGACTTATTGCGCTCGGATCTGAATGTCCGCACAGCCTTTTGAGTGGCCTCGTCCCATCGCATTGGACCAAGCGTGTGGGACCAGCCATACTTGGCTTCAAGATGGCGTACTGCGCCATCGAGACTGAGCCAACTATAAGTTGGTGTATGCGCTCTATACGTAACAGGGTGAACCTTGTTTACCATGACATGGATATGGAAGTGCTTCTTGTCGTCGTGAGCAACGAGAACGTACTGGTGTTGCTTGAAGCCAAGTTGGTTCAGCGTGTATGAGGCAGAATCGATCCACTCTGCCCGCGACGGGCGTTCTCCTGGAGGCCACGCGAGTTCATAGTGAAAAACTGCGTCGTTGCAGCGTGGGTTCAGAGATTCGACTCCTTTCATCTCGGCAGCGGCTGTGTCGAAACTGACGAGGTTGTACGACATTACGACATCTCCCCGGAGAAGCGTCTTTCCGGTATCCGGGTCGCGTTCCATTGTGAGGTAATTCAGGAGCCGCTTAAAACTGCTTCCCGACTTCCGCTTGCTCGGTTGCACTTTGGCAATCACGTACACTCCTGCCGTTGACCTGCTTGGCGATCAATCTGAATCCTCGTCATTATTGACAATGGTCCTTAGTGTTGCGGTGATCCCTGCAAGAACCGAATTCAGTTCACTGCGAAGTGTGCCTTCCTGTGGAAGGCGGGTTAATTGCATGAGCAGATACTTTTGCAGGCCGCACAAGCTGCTCAGGCGAGCGACTGCCTTGTCGCTTACTCGCGAGTGAAGTCGTTTATTGAGCGAGCATCTTCGCAAGTATTCGCTCACAGTGAGTCCGGCCTTCTGTGCTTGTAAATGCAGAATGTCCTTTTCGTCACTCGTGACACGGATGTGGATTTCCGATGTGACGCCTTGCGCTCGTTTTGGTCGCGGCATTGCGCATTGTCCTTTCCGTGGGGTCTCGGGGCGTAGCCCTGAGCGAGATGCGCAACCATTTCTCCGAGTAGCCGCAGGCGGATTGGAGAAATGGTGGTGGAGACGCGAAACCCCGCAAGGGTTTTGTGGCTACAGCGCGCACCTCGCCGTGCCACTTAACAATTCCGGTTGTTCAGGCAACAGCTCCGACTTTAGATTAATACATATCTGATGTCAATACTGTGTTATGATGTTCTCGACTCGCTGTTGACAAGGAAAGAAGGAAAGCAGATGGAAAAACGGCGCCGCAACCCGCAACCTCCCGCAACATTCGAGTTTCCACTCGCCTGGATGAGACAGAATGTACCTCCCCCCCCCAGTCCTACATGATGGGGGAGATTGTGCGGGGCGTATACCCGCAGTTGAAAAAGCTGCGGGAGAACGGCTACACGCTGAAGATGTTGGTCCGTGTTTTTGAAGAGAATGGCGTCGTTATCACAATCCACGCCCTTTCGACCTACCTGAAGAACCTGGGGCTACCAAGGGAACAAGCTCCAGTAAAAGCGGCCATTAAGGGCACGGTGGGGTCACCAACCGTTGAAGTCAGGCCTGGGAAATTTCAGATGAAAGCGGACATTCCGCTTTAGGAATACAGCAAGGTATGGCAACGGTTTTCTTTGTAACGGGCATCAAGGGTGGCGTTGCGAGTTTGCAACATAGGGGCGCCCTGCTGAAATCGAATGGGGGCGTCGGCATTGTCCTCAACATCTCGTTGATGAGTTCTGTAGCGATGACCGCACCAAGTGACGACTTGCGCAGAGTCATTCTTGCGGATAGGTCTGAGGCTGTTCCGCACGAGAACTACATAACCGTGCGAATCATTCCGGAGAAAACTCAATCAACAACCTCGGCATTCCTGCGAACTGAGGCGACGCCATGAAGACGCTTGAGCGGTCGGTTCAATCGGCAAGATTCGCAAAGACGCGGGGGTATTTCCCTCAGTACAATCGCAGATTGTTTAGGAGCGCACCGGACGTACTAGTTGAGAAGCAGAACGGAGTCTTACAGAAAGACGCGATGCAAGGGGTCCCAGCTATCAGAAATGTGAGAGGTCTTCAGTGACTTGGGAGCCCCTACTCACCCCTATCGAAACCGCTAAGTTGCTCCGAATACACCCAAAGACAGCACTACGGTTAGCTCGGACGAATGAGCTGCCTGCAGTCAGGCTTGGTAAACAGTGGCGGTTTAGGCAATGCGATTTGACAGCCTGGGTTGAATCTCACGTAAAATCGATCTGCCAACCCAGCGATTGCATGGAGAAATAATGCCAGGCATTCGCAACAGTTACCAAGAGGGAAGCATTGCCCGTACCGTCCGCGCAAAGGGCCCAGACCAGTGGGTCTATCGCTGGCGTGAGACTCAACCAGACGGCACCGTTCTCCGCCGTAGCAAGATCATCGGCGACCTCACGCACTACCCCACCAAAGCAGACGCAAAACGCCTCGTAGAAGATTTTAGGTCTGAATTGAACGCAGCCACTCCTGTCGAGAGAATAGGCTGCATGACGGTGGCTGAAGCGTGGGGCCATTTCCAGGCCAATGAACTGCGCGATCCAGACTCTGACCGTTCTCCGACAACGATCCAAAGCTACCTCGACTACTACAAGACGCACATTATCCCAAAATGGGGAGACGTGCCACTGGACGAAGTCAAATCCGTCGCCGTCGAGCGGTGGCTGCGGAGTCTTAGAAAATCCCCTGCGCCATCCTCTAAAGTGACGATTGGAAATTCTGCCGCCCTCGCGCAGAGCTCTGAGCCGCTCGCTCCGGCATCAAAGGCGAAAATACGCAACCACATGAGTTCCTTGTTTTCGCACTGTATCCGCCACGAACTCTACAGCAAACTGAATCCAATCGCATCCGTCCGTCAGAGCGCAGTCAGACAGCGCGATCCCGACATTCTGACGCTCAGCGAAATTCGGTTAATCCTGGGCAACATCGAACCACAGGCTATCAAGATTATGGTGGCCACTGCTGCCGCCTCTGCACTTCGCCGGAGTGAATTCCGGGGATTGAAGTGGGCAGACCTCGATCTCGACAACTGCTGGTTCCATTGTCGGCGCGGCCTGGTGGGAAAGTACGAAACCAAAATGAAAACGCGGGCCTCTCGCAAAAGCGTGGAGATGAACCCTACACTGGCTGAGGCACTCCGGGCCTGGCGCGAATTAACACCGTATCCCCAGGACACGGATTGGATATTTGCCAGCCCGTTCACATCTGGCAGACTCCCTTACTGGCCGGATTCAGCACTGAAGGATCATGTCCGGCCAGCGGCAATTAAGGCCGGTATTACGAAATCCATCGGCTGGCACACATTCCGGCACTCCCTGGCGAGTCTCCTGGGACAACAAGGCGAAGACATCAAGGTCATTCAGGAACTGCTGCGCCACGCCTCGTCGCGGATCACATCGGATGTCTACCAACAGGGGCACACCGTAGCAAAGCGGTCTGCGTTAAGCCGGGTCTCCGGACTCTTCGTGGTCGAGGCCAATGCGTCATAGAGGCTCAAACCAAAGTCCAGCTTTTCGCAGCCACCCCCAAACGAAGAAAAGGCTCCCGGCACCGAGAGACTTTTCTTTCTCAATCTTTCAATTCCAATCGGCCTCAAAAGGGTGTATTTTCTTAATGGACCCTTATTGGACCTTCGTGTCACATGCCAGATTGGACTTAAGTCCTTTGGAATCTGGCGGGGACGACGGGGCTCGAACCCGCGACCTCTGCCGTGACAGGGCAGCGCTCTGACCAACTGAGCTACGTCCCCTCTGCAATTTCAATCACTTACCGCAAATCGCAGATTTTACTGTCTTTTCCTACTGTCCATTCCGTCGCTTGTTTCCATATTTTCCACCGGATATAACCGAATTCCGGGAGAAATGGACAGTATGGACAGTAAGCAAAAACGAAAGGCCCCTGTCCCAATCCAAGCCGATGCGGACCACGAAGTTGTCACCACTCCGTTGTTCAAATTGTACCAAACAAATTCTGTTGGGAAGCCTTCATGCCTGCATTCCATCTGCGCAATCAGCTCCGGGTGTCCCCAGGTCGACTTCGCGACCACCGATTTGAAAGACCAGCTCTGTGAATTCCCTGTCCTGGCCTGCTACTAAGGGGATCAAATTGTTTGCCAACATGAATGAGGGAATAAAAGATTTCACTAGCTCCGCGTGGGGCCCGCGTTCAGTGCCCATAAACTCCAGCTATCGAAGCAGGATCGGGAAAAGCCCGACATTAAGTCAAAACCAGATATTGACGTAACGTTTTGCCAAACATAGCCTTTAGTAATGGCTAGAATCCCCTTCACACTGAGAATCGACGCGGAAGAGCTGGCCGCCCTGAAGCACCTCAGGGAACTCAATGGAAAACCGATTAGTGAGCTGCTCGACCAAGCAATCAAGATTTATTTGAGGAAGCGGAGCTCTAAGGAGCCCAGACTCGAGCGGGGCCTGTCAGCACTTCAGAAATATCGGAAGCGTGACCGCGGATCTGAGGGTGCGATCGCTGCATTTGTGGGTGCCGAAGCCCGCCTCGAAGATCCTATTGAGGGAAAACCGGTCGAAGGGCACTTCGTCGGAGGGCAGTTCCAGCAGGCCGGGCCAGTGCAGAGCAAGATCCGCGAGCTTCGCCGTACCGGTGAGGGATAAAGACAGCCTCCGGTTAGGACAAAATTCGAGGCAAATCCCCAAGGAAATCGTTCTCGTCGCGGAACGGCCTGAGTTCTCTACTCTGAAAGCGGGAAGACACTGGCATAGCCTCCTATCGAGGAGCTACGAAGTCGCTTCTTGGAAACCGAGACCGCGAGACTTCTGGGGAAGCTCCGGCGCCGGGGGCGGCCTCTTTGGGGGTTCGCCTTCGCGTAGATCGAAGCCAACGCGATCTGGGCCGGCGTGAGCTTTGGATAGATCTCCAGAATCTCTTGAACTGGTATAGGTGTACTTGAATATGGCTGACGAGGAACGGACAATCTTCGGAGTGCCAGGTGGAGATCGTAACTCCCGCCGAAACACTCTAAGTATCCGCAGGGGTCCCCAACTGGTACCCGAAAAATGCCCAACATCGACAATGGGGGGACCATGACGTATACGATCAGGACTGCTATGGACTCCAAAGCGATCTACTTCCGAAGCTGTAGTAACCGGCGCCCCCGCCGAATACGAGCACCAAGACAACCATGAGTGTGATGAGCTTCTTTGATCTCCCTCGATCAAGGTTGCAACCGCCAAGTTGCGTTATCGGCTTGATAACGCATTGTGTTTTAGCTGCACGGAGTTGATCGAAGAAGCTACCGATAATGACAGACCTGTTTGAAGTTTCGATCACCAATTGCGGAGGTTCCTGCAACGAGGATCTTCCATCTCAATCCCAATGCGATGGTACCGGTAGTCTTCTGGTTCAATCACCGCGCGGGCCTGCAGACTCCTGCACCGCAAGTCCTCCATCTCAATTGCGACGGCAGTGAACAGGCTCTTGCCTCTAGGGTCGTCGATCTCAATTGCCGCCATCCTGCACCTTGAAGATTCCATCTCAATTACCATCCCATCCAGCGGGCTCATGTAGCCGAGCGCCGCTTCAGTCATCTGTGAACAGATTGTCGCGGCAAAGGGGAGACACGCTGCTCAAAAGTGGACAGTTCTCTTAAACGCCCGCTGAAATCTCAAACATGAGGAACGTTGACCAGTCTTCCCGTTTCAATGTTCCGCCGCTTGCACGACACGTTGCTTAACAGCTACAGGTTACTTGTGTCCGTCTCCGCCCGCATGTCCGCCTGCGGCTCCGTGCGAAGCGTTTGCGTGAGAAGCGCTGGCATGTGAAGCGGCTGGTCGCGATGTGCTTGTACGCGCGGTTGAACGATGAGCTGCACTAGGTCGCACGCCGCCGGAATGGGAGACCGCTGCCCTGCTGTGGGCCACGCCGCCGGCGTGATACGACACACGGCCGGGTCCGCCGTGGTAGCGGCCGCCACCATCATTTTGAAAGCGATGGCTTCCCCAGCCGTGACTATAGCCCCAGCCACCCCAGGGGCCCATGCCTATGAAGATGCCGTTGTAGAAGTACCCCGATCCGTAATAGCCCATTGGCGCGCACGCGTAAGGCGCATAGCCGTAGTAGCCGTATGAGCAGACCGGTTGGACACCGATGTTGATAGATATTTGCGCGTGCGCCGCTGGCGCCATGGCCAAGCCGGCCACCAATACTGCAGTGCCGAATAGCGTTTTGATTCCGTGCATGTTTGACCCCCTTTAAGGTGTCTGTGGTTCCTTGTGCTGCGTGGGAAGCTGTTTACGACCGAAACATTCAACGGCCTGATCAGCCACCATAAGGGGTTAAATGCGTTCATGGATTCCCGTCGCTTTGCCGGGACCGTTTCATTCCTGCCCCTACGCTCCTGACTCTATTCGCAATCAATATGCGAGTCTGAGCAATTTGAAACACGCTGCATGGGCAAATCCTTCTAACCCCGCTCCAGAGTTCTGCAGATCCGTTTCCCCTGGGAATTCGTGCTCGGCAAACCAGCTGCTGGTACCAAATCGGGTCGCAGACCTTGTAGACTTATCCAAGCTCGAATCAGCGCTTTGTTACCAAATGTGAGCAATAAGGAACAGTTTTGACTGCCACGATTCTGATACAAGCGTGCTGAGGTGTTCCCCAATTCAGTAGCGGTCCTTTTTTTCAATAACAAGGCCGTCGAAGGTCAATCTTGTCAGGATACGGCAGAAGTTCCTGGCCCCAGCCAAACCGATTTGAATCTTAGGAGCATCACGATGGCCCGCTCCAAGCCAGTGCTCGAAGTCGCTCGCACCTCACTCGCCAAAGCCCCTACCGGAATTCAGGGATTGGATGAAGTTACGGGCGGAGGCTTGCCGAAAGGCCGTGTCACGCTGGTGTGCGGCAAAGCGGGATGCGGCAAGAGCTTACTCGCGATGGAATTCCTGGTGCATGGCGCGGTTCAATACGGCGAGCCCGGCGTGTGCATAGACTTTGAAGAAACCGAAGAGAAACTTTCGGCCAATGTCGCCTCGCTCGGTTTTGATCTTCCTGACCTTGTCCGGAAGAAAAAGCTGTTTGTGGATTACGTTTCCATCGAACGAAACCAGATAGCCGAGACTGGAGAATACAACCTCGATGGTCTGTTCATCCGTGTGGCCAACGCTGTCGAAACAATCGGCGCAAAGCGCGTCGTCCTGGACAGCGTCGAAGCACTCTTTTCCGGAATTGCTGACACAACCATACTTCGATCCGAACTCCGCCGGCTGTTCCGTTGGCTGGAAGACAAGAAGCTTACGGCAGTCGTTACCGGGGAAGCCGGAACCGATACGCTAACCCGTCACGGGCTTGAGGAATATATCGCCGACTGCGTGATCTCCCTCGACCATCGGGTAACGGAACAGATTTCTACCCGGCGATTGCGCGTCGTCAAGTACCGAGGCACTGCT
The DNA here is from genome assembly GCA_963732305.1 of uncultured Acidobacteriaceae bacterium. Classification (GTDB taxonomy): domain Bacteria; phylum Acidobacteriota; class Terriglobia; order Terriglobales; family Acidobacteriaceae; genus Telmatobacter. Next base: position 3,860 of record CAVSYW010000006.1, on the reverse strand, counting down.
CACGGGACCGACGAGTACCCATTCCTGATCGATGAAGATGGCATATCGGTGGTGCCCATCACCTCGCTCGTTCTTAGTCACAAAGCTCTCACGGGCCGCATTTCAACGGGAATACCCGCTATGGACGAGATGATGGAAGGCAAAGGGTTTTTCAGGGGAAGCAGTGTGCTGGTGACTGGCACGGCGGGAACCGGGAAATCCAGCATGGCGGCGAATTTTACGAGCGCGGCCTGCGCCCGCGGCGAACTTTGCCTGTATTTCACATTTGAGGAGTCACCCAGCCAGATTCTCCGAAACATGCGCTCGGTTGGCCTCAACCTGGAGCCCTGGGTGAAGAAAGGCTTGCTGCACTTTAACGCGATGCGGCCAACCAGCACCGGGCTTGAAGGGCACCTGGCCGTGATTCACAGACTGATCTCCAAGTTTCGGCCGCAAGTGGTAGTCATCGACCCGATCACGAACCTGGTTGCAGAATCGGGGACATATGACGTCAAATCGATGCTCGTGCGCCTGGTGGATTTTCTAAAAGTGGGACAGATTACGTCGATGTTCACGAATCTGACATTCGCAGGAGATCCCCAGGAGAGAAGTGCCGCGGCTGTCTCCTCTCTCATGGACTCCTGGATTGTCTTGCGAGACAGCAAACCCAACGGAAGACCGAGGCGCGAGCTTTATATCTTGAAATCTCGCGGCATGGCGCATTCGCGCGAAGTTCGTGAACTTATTGTGAGTAAGAAAGGCATTAGCCTGGGCATGGTGCTGACCGATCATTTGGCAGCCACACATGTCGCACTTAAATGAGCAATGGCAACGTCCGACGAGCAAGATTGCCCCTTCCGGGCGAGAAACTGAGCGACGACATGAAGAAGAGCCCTGCAAAGAAGAGCGCCGCGAAGGCCGGCGCCAGTAGCTTTTACCGGTTGCGGCTTTACATAGCCGGCCAAACGCCTAATTCGGTTACAGCCATCGCCAACCTCAAGAAGATTTGTGAGGAACAGTTAAAGGGCAAGTATCGCATTGAAGTCGTCGACCTGCTTGAGAAGCCGCAACTCGCCAAAGGCGATCAGATCATCGCGATTCCAACCCTGGTGAGAAGGCTTCCGCCGCCGGTGAAAAAGATCATTGGGAACCTTTCAAAGACCGAGAGTGTCATCGTGGGGTTGGATCTTAAGCCAGCACGCTGAAGCAAGGGTGCAAATAGCAGATGTCCAACAAGCGAGCGCAATCCGCTGGCCGAGTGCACGCAAAAGGATTGCGCGGCGAAGTGAGTAATTTGCAAGAGTCTCGCCTAAACCCGGCACCTTCTCTACGTAAGCTCCCGCCATCCACACCCCCAGTTCAGGAAACAAACCGCAGCGCGCGGCTGAATGCTGCGGAGGAGACTCTTCGCGCCATCCTGTCAGGCGAAGTGGATGCCTTGATGGTATCCGGTCGCCGCGGAGCCAAGTTAGTGTCTCTGAAAGGCGGTGAACCCTCCTATCGCTCGCTGGTAGAGGCCATGAGCGAAGGTGCTGCGACACTGTCGCGCAAAGGTGCGATTCTCTACTGCAACCGCATGTTTGCGGAAATGACGTGCAGACCGCCAGGAAGAATGATCGGAATTCCGGTGCAGTCACTGATTGCAGAAACTGAGCAAGACAGATTCAAAACCTTGCTTGCCGGTGCTCGGAAGACGATTGCGAAAGGCGAATTCAACCTGCGCCGCGCAAAAGGGGATCTGATCCCGGTCTATTTGTCACTCAACCGGCTCCATGGATTCAAGGGTCAGGCCCTGGGCATGGTCATCACCGATCTAAGCGACCAAAAGCGCAAGCAAGCCGAGAAGGCTATGCAGGAGGAATTGACGCACCGGCTCCTCCTGGAGCGCACGATTTCTGCGCAAGAAGAAGAGCGGCGCCGGATTGCGCGCGAATTGCATGACGAAGCAGGACAGCTGCTGACCGCTCTGCTTGTTGGCCTGCGGACCTTGGAGGACGCTCGGAAGCTGGGAGAGATCAGGGTGCAGGCACAGCGGCTACGCGAGATCGCCGCCCAGGCCATCGACGAAGTTGGCCGACTGGCCCGCGGGCTTCACCCAACGATGCTGGACGACCTCGGCCTTGGCGTTGCGCTGAGCCGATACACTACCGAATTCGCAAAGGCTCACAACATCTCTGTGGTTCTCCAACTCAATGACATTGACACCAGCGACCTTCCCTCCGGAGCCCTGATTGCGTTGTATCGCATTCTCCAGGAGGCGCTGACAAATGTAGCCAGACATTCAGGCGCCCGGAATGTCAGCATTCGATTTGCCCGTTCGGCCACAGCTGTGGAGGTTGCAATAATCGATGATGGACGGGGTTTTGACGCTGAAGCCGTGGCTATTTCCTCGCACCGCCTGGGACTTCACAGCATGCGAGAAAGAGCGGCCATGTTGGGCGGAACGGTTAGTTTCATCCCGCAGAGAAAGGGAACCAGGATTCTGGTGCAAGTTCCCGTTCAAAACCGGACTGCTAAACCTGAGTAGGTCGAGGAGCACTTAGGATGCCGTCGCGAGCACGCAAGATCAGAGTCATGATCGCGGACGACCACGCAATTCTCCGCGCGGGACTGAGAATGCTGGTCAATGCCCAAGCCGATATGGAGGTTGTCTCGGAAGCTTCCGATGGAGAGAAGGCGATTCAGGCCGCACGGGAAACGAAGCCGGATGTGGCCTTGCTGGATCTAACCATGCCTCGCGTTGGAGGTATGAAGGCCCTGCAGGCAATGGCTCGCGACTGCCGTGAAACCCGGGTGCTCATCCTCACCATGCACGATGACCCTGCGTACTTACGTTCGGCATTGGCGGCCGGGGCGGCCGGTTACCTGCTGAAGAGGGCGGTGGATGCGGAGTTGATTGCTGCCATACGAGCGGTTGATCGCGGAGGGGTCTTCCTGGATCCACGATTGGCAAACATCGTTGTTCAGGATGTGTTAGCGAAGAGAAAGACAAAATCAGGTGAAACACGGCCGACAAACCTCCTGAGCCGGCGCGAGTTGCAGGTGCTCACACTCGTAGCGCGGGGATATACCAGCGCAGAGATTGCGAAACAAATATTAGTGGGCGTAAAGACTATCGAAACATATCGGTCACGCCTTGCTGAGAAGCTGGGGCTTCGAACCAGGAGCGATGTGATTCGCTTTGCCGTGCAGATGGGTCTGCTGACCCCAGAGACACTGGAGACCGAGCCGGACGGTTCGACCCGGTAAGGATTTCGGTTTCAGGCTGCCTTTCTGACCCCGATATGCAATCTGCATGCGCCCCTTGTCAGGGTTTCCCCGACAAAGGCCCACATTATTAGCAGCGTCCCCGATACCCACAATTACTCCATTTCATGCACACTACATGCAGGCTGCCAAACATTAGCTTCGAAGTGCGCTGTTGGCGCCAGTTTGCGAGGGTTGCCCTGTTCTAATTCCCTGGCAGCCTTTCCGTGTTGTTTGACTCACCAGCCGCAGTCCACAACCTGCATTGGATCCGCATCGGAAAAGGTCCTATGACGATGAACGATACAAAGAACTCGACATTCGATCCGGCAGCCTTTCTTGCGCACGCTGGCCTGGGTCGAAGAATCGTCGAAGTTAAGCAGAAGCAGGCTTTTTTTACCCAGGGAGATCCGGCAGACTCCGTCTTTTACCTTCAAAAGGGCCGGGCAAGCATCACCGTGGTTTCTCCGAATGGTAAACAGGCAACCGTAGCGCTGCTCTCTGTCGGCGATTTTGTCGGTGAAGAGTCTCTCACCGCGGTGCCTGGATTGCGCCTCACGACGGCCACTGCCGTGACCACCTGCCGGGCGCTCAAGATTGAAAGGGAAGAGATGATTCGCGTCATGCACGAGGAG
>CAVSYW010000005.1:0-933350 GCA_963732305.1 uncultured Acidobacteriaceae bacterium | reverse complement strand
AACCTCGCAGATACAGCTTTCACCTTGATGGCTTCCCGTGGTGTAGACCCTCGCCGGTTTGTTGAATGGTACACCACGGAAGGCATTCTCTTCAACGAAGACGACGCACCAGAACAATCGAAACAGTGGCTTCAGCAGGAATTGCTGCTTGTAGAAGGTTTTGGCGACTGGTGGAAGAAGAACATGACCTATGACAACATCGCCGGCGCAGGCCAGGCTGTTGGCACGGGTGTTGGTCATCTCGCCGCTCTCCCTGGTGCTGCTCTCGCCGCTACTGGCGGTGCTGTTCGTGGTGCTGTTGGAACAGGTGCAGGACATCTTTGGGGTGGTTTGAAAGCAGGGTTGGGAGTGGGTGGAGGTCAAAATTCAGAACAACCTGTTGACTTGGCTCCCTATGCAGTCGGGCCTGGTGGACAAGGTGGTGGACAACAAGGTGGTGGACAACAGCAGGCTGGAGGCGGGCAGGATATGCAGCAGCAATTTACGGCTGCTCACCAGGCGTTGTCTAATCTCTCGAAGAATTTGCCAGATGATTTGAAGAAGAACAATGGCTTCGCCGCTTCTCTTCAAGCGCTGATTGGCATGTTGTCGAACCCGCAACAAATCATGAAGCAACAGGCTCCAGCTACCCCGGCTCCCACTCCCGCCCCGGCCACTGCGCCACAAACCGCTCATTACGATCCATCCCTCGACTCGCCATTCCTGACCCACATCTTGGTTGAACACAAGGCTCGTAGGGTGTGCAACAAACTGGTTGAACATGGATACGATCCTCGTATGTTTGTGAATTGGTACATTGCCGAAGGTCGGTATATGTCACCGGAAGTATTCGAGGGCAATGTTGGTGATTTCTTCGGCAACTTGTGGGGTGGCGTCAAGAACATGCAGATGTTCGGCGGGCAAGGTTTCTCTCACGGATGGAATCAGGCCAAGATTGGTCGTTTCAAAGATGCTGCTGTTAATGCGTTGATGGCTCTCCAGGGCCAGGGCAAAACCTCAGCCCGGACTTCAACAAACATATGCAAACTGTGCTGCAAGTCCTTCAAGGATTGCCATCTGCTCCTGCCGATGGAAGTGCTGGCGGCGGCGCTCCTCCAACCGACCCGAATGCTGCCCTGCCGCCTGAGAAGGTTGAAGAAGCTAAGACATTGTTGCAGAATGCCGGGGCTAATGTCACTGGTATTACACCCGAAGACCTTCAGAAGCACGCCAAGGAGATTTTTGCTATTCAAGACCCGGCCCAGCGTGATGCCAAGGTGAAGGAAATCGTTCAGAAAATTGCGAATCCTACTGCTGCCGCCCCGCAACCTACCGCTGATCCCAATGCCGCAGCCGCTAATGTCGATAATGTGGACCCGAAGAAAGTAAATGACATTCGTTATGCGATAGACAATGGCGGAATCGACAACGACAAGTCATTGGGTGATGAAGCCAAGCAGCAAATCATCAAGATTCACAAGGATGGCAGCATCCAGGACGATGAGAAGCACAAACAAATTGCCGCTATACTTGCCCAACAGCATCGCAACGACATGAACACTTCTCGTGAGTCTCGCAACAAGTTGCCTGGCGACAATGAGTTTTTCGAGTCTATCTTCAAGCACTACAGAAGCAAGCCGAAGTCTTGGTACTAAACAACAGCTTCGGTGATTATTTTAACGGCCTCATCAGCGTCCTCGGAAGAGAACGTCAGGTGGGGCCGTAGTCGTATAGAGCGTTCGCCACATTTCAGGGCAACCATCTTCTCGCTCATCTTGTGAAGCACGTTGTTTCGACTGGCATCTGATTCCAGGTCGAAGGCGAGGAACAAGCCCCGCCCTCGCACGTTGGTAATCCTTGGGATGTTCTGAAGTTTATTGAGGAAGTGTCTTCCTACGTTTGCTGCATTAGCAGTCAGTCCATCTTCAAGAATAATGTCGATGATATGTTTGGCCCGCACCATGTCCACTATGTTGCCGCCCCAGGTTGAATTGATTCTGCTGGAAACATGGAACACATTGTTTTCAACTTCGTCTATTCTCTCCGTAGAACAAAAACCACATACTTGTGTCTTCTTGCCAAAACACATCATGTCGGGCACGATCCCGTAGTGTTGGTAGCACCAGAATGCTCCAGTGAGTCCCAGGCCGGTTTGCACTTCGTCCATGATGAGCATGACATCGTGAGCATCGGCAATCTGGCGCAACTCTTTGAAGAACTCCGGGCGGAAGTGATTGTCTCCACCCTCGCCCTGGATACTTTCGACCACGATGGCCGCAGTCTTCTTGCAGTTGCGAGTGATCCCGGTGAGAATCTGGTAGATGCTTTCCTTCTCAGCGGCAAGTACATCTTCCAGAACCATCGGGAAGTGAATCTTCGGATTGAGCGCCCTGGTCCATTTGAACTTGGGGAACAATGCCGTCTTGTTGGGCACGGTGTTGGTGAGTGATAGTGTGTAGCCGCTGCGCCCGTGGAAGGCTTGCTTGAAGTGAATCACATCAAGTTCGTTGGCTTGTTCTTCTGTGAGGCCCAACTTTTGAGCCTTCCAGTCGAAGGCTGCTTTCAGGGCGTTTTCGATGCCCAGGGTGCCGCCCTCGATAAAGAAGTGGTATTTGAAGTCGGGGGTGATGTTGGCGAATTCTTGAACGAATTCGGCCAGATCAGTGCTGTAGAAGTCAGAGTTGGCATATTTGTGGATGGCAACACGGCCCAGGTCGCTGCATTTATCGGCGAGTTTGCGATAGTTCCAGCCGAGAGGTTGGCTGGCGAATTGCGAGGCGCAATCCAAGTAACGCTGGCCTGTGCGGGCATCAGCCATGTAGGAACCACGGCTGCGGTCCCTGTCGATGACAATGTGTTCCCCATCCCCGATGGTATATTGTCGCATTACATCGTGGACTTCATTTGGGTATACCATACATCAAATCCAACCCGTCTTGATTGCTGCCTTGATCTCTTCCATCGTGACCTTGCGACCAAGAAAATCTGAGAGACTTTCGACGAAGTGTTTCTCGATGTCTTTCTGAATGGCCCGGCGATACATTGGTCCCATCTTCATAGCTTCGAGGTAGGAGTTCATGTCGATCTCCCAATCAAGTTGTTCATCCTCGATGAAGATTGCTTTTTCAATGCCGCCGCCCTTGGCCTTGCGCATCTTTACTTCAAATCGTTTTTTGCCTTCTGGTCGTTGTGATTCCTGTGGTTGTCCTGGAAACTGGATAATTTCGCTCATACTCCTCCTACCAGTATTGTAGTTGGCTGGGATACATATCTCCATGCGGTTCATTGACTGGATAGCTCGCCTGGACGAATCCTCTCTCAATGATCTTTACCAGAGTACGGTGACGGCGTTTCCTCGAACAACAAAGAGGCAACATGCCATAGACCCTGTAAAAATCGTGGAGCTATCTTGGACTCCGTTCGTCGGCGTGAAGACTTTGTTCATCAAGGGCACTGCCGAGAGTGGCGAATCAGGGAAGGTATACCAGCCGATGGTCCTGTTCAAACAAGTCCGCTACCATCCTGAGAAGGAGTCCCAGGATTGGGTCGAGATTGTAGCCAGTGATGGATTGCATTATGTGCTTGAACGATTGAGCTATGCAGAAAATGACGTATTGTTGAGATGCGATTGCGCCGATTTCAGGTGGAGATTCAACTACTACGACCACTTGGACCGGTCGCTATACGGAAGTAAGCGAAAAAGATACGAGTCTGCGGGAGGCCCACCGGCAAATCCGATGGAAATGCCGGGAATGTGTAAGCACTTAATCAAACTGGTACAATCGCTCGACCACGCCGGTCTATTGGAGGGATGATGAAGGATTTTGAAACTCTATTGGCAACCATCGGACGGTTCCAAGGATTGACCGTAACCGATTCTGCCGCCACACCCGATACCTATATCACATTTCGATGTAACGAACAGTCCGTTATTTCTGCCATCTCTTCCTTCGTGGGCGAGATAACAGAGACGCATGGCTGCAAGCTGCTGGCTTTTCCTGACCAGAATAACCCCGAAATCTCCACCTATCACCTTAGTTTGGATGGGGATGAGGAGTCTCGAAACCGCTGCTGCCAAGTGCTGACCAAGATGTTCGCTACTATCCAGGAAACAGGCACTTTTGCCAAAGCCAAACAAAAAGAACTCGGTCTGCCCGACCTGGCACTTACCACCATCCGTCAGATAGCCGGTGAACTGAAGAAAAGAGACAACCTTTGCTTCGCCGTCGTCTGGATTGAAGACAACGAACGAGATAACATCGCTATCGAAGGAAGTGGCAACCCTACCCAACTCGTAGGTCTGCTTGCCCGTGGCCTTCACATGGCAATCGAATGGGCCGACAAGAACATCAAGTTCCACAATCCGCCGAGCGATTCTTGATGTATAATGAGGCATGAGAGATTACCATGCCTTACGCCAACCCTGAAAAGTATCTGAAAGAATACCGACAGGCCCTGAAGTTTTGGAGAAACGCAGGGCCAATGCGAAGAGAGCGTATCAGCGGAATGGTTACGCCAAGCTGAACTTTCTCGGTCGAGGCTAGATTGCAAAAGCAAAGTCAAGTGCCAAGCGACCGGAAGATTCTGTTCGAGATCGACCCTCAAAGAATACAAAGACATCCTCTCAAGTGGGAAGTGCGTTTCTATTGCGGCAGCCGCTTGAACAAGCACAGGGACGGGATTGGATCAGAAAAAACAACGAGCGATTCTACAGCAACGAAAACACCGTAAGTTGTTGTTGGCAGATGCAACATCGTGTTTAAAGACTTGTTCTCCTACGAGGAGAAGCTAGTGCTTTCAGCGACTCTGGTGAAAATTGACACCATGCGATCTCCGTAAACGAAGGCGGCCTTGTCGCCACACAACGACAAGGCCGCTTCGCTTAATTAGAAAGGCTAAAAGGATGAGTCAAAGCTTCCTTTCCCTTTTAAACTCTGGCTCGCTAAACCCGTCACCTTCCAGTGACAGGTTTTTTCATGCAATTTGTTACAGACCGTTCTTCACGACAAGCCAAGACACCGTTGCGTTGTTACCAGCAGTGATGGTGAAATTCCATGTGTTGGTAGAAGCAACAGCAGCCAAGGCAACCGAGACATACGGCGCAGTGGCGGTCGAGGAAGTCAGGATGACGGAGTAGTTGGACACGCTGTCCGGGGCGTAGTTGCCGTCGTAGGCTTCGCCTGGCATACCAGGGGCCGGGATTTCAACTACACCAGTCGTGCCGCTCAAAGTAACAGTACCAGCCGCAACGATGTGCGGGCCGATTAGCTTCTTGACCGACAGACTCATGTGTTCTGAGCCACGTTGCTTTCCTGCAACTGTACCTGGACCAGAAACACCAGTGACGCTTGTAGCACCCATGTTGTTTATCTCCTTGTTCAAATGAACTACGATGTTCTCAAGTAGGTATGCACCACCCGTTTTTTCTCATATAGTAATCGGAAAAAATGTTGCGAAACGCTTATATACACGGAGGAGGGGAATATGACATACCAATTAGGGCCAGAGTTGAAGAACAATCAGAAGCAGGTGTTGTACGGAACGATCCTGGGTGGTTCGTCGATTATCAAGCCGGAACGTGGCAAGAACTGCTATCTTGCCATGCGTGACCGGGACTACGAGTGGCTGTTTTATAAGACAGCGAGCCTGCAACAATTCTTCAAGATGGATGAAAACGTCGTCAAGAAGGACAAGAACACCTACAGGTGCTATTCGATAGCCTATCCTGTGTTCAATGAGTTGTACGAAAAGTTCTACAAAGATGGAAAGAAAATCATCACGCCAGAGACGCTAGAAATCCTCAACGATGTGGCATGGATGATTTGGTTTGTGGACGCCGGGCGGAAGAGCAAACGCAAGGCATATTTGCGAACGCACAAATTTGGCGCAGAGGGCACGCAGATCATCTGCGATTACTTCAACTCGTTGGATTGTGATTGTGCTGCGCACCTTTGCCGGGGGCGGCATGAGATCGTTTTCAGCAATCGTGGGGCGTATGAGTTCTTGCACACAATAGTTCATCGTATGCCGAAGTTCATCATGGATCGGTACGATTAAAAAGGCTGGGAATGTGGCCAATCGAGATCAAAAGACCAGCCGTCACCGCAAATCGTGGCGGCTTCAACACGACTGGTGCGAATTGTTTCCACAACTCCATTGCTTGAGTTGGTGAATTCCATTCGCATGTCATAACCAACCCAATGCAGTTTGAGACATGCGCCGCCCCAGGTGGACCCCAGGAAATAGCGCTCAACGAATTCGGGGAAATACTTGCCGCCTTTGAGCCAAATCCTATTTCCCTCGATTACCGTCATCTCGTAAATACTGTTCTTGGTTTTTACGACGACCCTCGTACCGGGTTTCAGTCTTGACAGGTGTATTCCGCCTTCCTCTTCAGTTTTTTTGTTCAATTCTGTGATGCGTGGATCAAGCATGATGGTTCCATGAAGATTCATTTTTTGCTGCTGCATTTTGGCCTTTCTTCCAATACCATACGAGAATGAAAGACGCCGTAATCATCTCAGACTTGCACCTGGGAAGTTACGTCTGCCAGGCCAAGTTAATTGTAGACTTGCTCGATCAAATCAACAGCGGCGAGATCAAAACTCGTCATTTGATTTTGAACGGCGATGTCTTCGATTCGTGGGATTTTCGACGCCTCAACAAACTGCATTGGAAGGTACTATCGAAAATCCGTTCGATCTCGGATCATATCCACACCATCTGGCTCAATGGCAACCACGACGGGCCTGCCGAAATCATCTCTCATCTCATCGGCGTGGACGTGGCTGAAGAATACATATTCGCCAGTGGCCTGAAACGAGTCCTTGTTCTGCATGGCGACCGTTTCGACAAGTTCCTTACCGATTACCCGTTCACTGTTTGGATCGGCGATCTAATCTACAACATAATGCAGAAAATCCATATCTATTGGGCCAAACACGCCAAGAAATACAGCAAAACTTTCCTGCGCTGCTCGGAAATTGTGCAGATGAAGGCTAAGGAGTATGCTTTCAAGAGGGATTGCGAGATCGTCTGCTGCGGCCATACGCACCTGGAGTTGGAAGACCCAGGCGACATTAGTTACTACAACAGTGGGTGTTGGACGGAACGTCCATGTACCTACCTGATGGTAGCAAATGGCAAAGTAACCCTACATCATTTCGACGACACAAAATAAAAAGCCCACGTTTTGTGGGCTTCTCGACTCAATTAACGGATGTTCAGGCGGAAGCCTGGCAATCGTAGGCTGAATCCTGGTGGGTAGTATTGGTCGTAGTAGTAATGACGACCAGTTCTCCTGTCGTACTCGCCGATTTCATATCCACGCATGTACTCAGGTGTTGCTAGACGACGACCGAACCCGTTCCAACCATCGTTGTAACCAGCCCAAAAGTGCTGATTATGATGCCATTCCGGCACATAGTACGGATACGCTGGTGGTGCTGGGGGCACCACGATCACGCCAGGTTGTTGTGGTGTTGCAGGGGGTGGGGCTGACCATCTCCGCTCGTGGTTCGATGTTCATGGTGTTCGTGCTTTCGATCCAACAGCCACTTGCCAGTTACGACAATAGCGATGAATGCGATAATCCCGACAACGATGATACCAATTGTATTGTTGTTGTTGTTCATACCTTCCTCCAAGAAGAACTGAACAAACTATTTATCCAGAACGCTTTATTTTCAGGCATATAATGCAACAGGAGATCAATGAGTATAACCCAAATGGGATTAGGACAACTAGGAAACCCGAATATCATCATCAAACGAAAGTTTCGGTGGACGCTCGAAATATCTGACCCCGCAACAGGCGCTATCATCGTCGCCCCGCAATTCGTCAAGGTAAACGCCCGGCCCAATCTTGAAATAGAAGAAACTGAAGTCAACTATCTCAACAGCAAGATGTGGATTCCGGGCAAGAGTAATTTCCAGGAAATAACCGTCACTTATTTCGACGCAAGCACCCCTACCATGCAGGGGTTGTGGGATTTCTTGACCTGGCAGTACAACGGCGGAAAGGTTCCGCAACCAATTCCAGCACACAATTCGGATTTCTTCTTGAAACTATATGATGGCTGCGGTTGCACCATCGAAGAATGGAAGATGAGCAATGCCTTCATCACGGCAATCAACTTTGGCGAATTGGACTACACTTCGTCAGAGGAAGTAACAGTAGAAATGTCGATTCGCTACTCGCAGATCGAATACAAAAATCATTGTGGTGGTGTGCCTGGTTATGCAGAGCCGTGGGGCGGCATCATGGCGAGCAAGGAAGACACCTGGACGATGCCGGACGAGTGGATCATCAAGAATCCGGTCATGGAATCTTCTTCGCCTGGGGAACGTATTCTCGATCAGTTCCTTCATCGGATGTCTTCCAGATGACAATGCCATATCGGGTGAAGCTTTGGTTTTTCTCTCCCTTGTCATGCCAACGCTTCTCGAATTCCTTGAAGGGTAGCATTCCCCGGCTGCCCTTCATGGATGGGTCTTCAAAATAGATGTGATTGCTGTCGTAGCCGATGGCATTGACGTAATGGCCGCTTTGTGGCTTGTGGTACTTATCTGGCTCGCCGTAGGCTTGAATCAGGCACATGATGGGCCTGCCCATGTCGAGGAAGGATTGCAACTCCTTGATGGACATGCCCGCCTTGGGCCTTGTATTCAAGCCAAAAGCGTGCGCTGCCTGAATGATGCCTTCGGGGTCAGTGCCGTCTTTCTTGGTCGTTTTGCAGGCTTTGATGAAGTCGGATTCTTTTTCAGGTCCGACTTTGAAATGTTCTGCTATGGCACGAAGCGCAGCGGCTCCGCAATCGTAGTTGCTACTTTGCTTGACGCTTGGTAGCGCCACCTTGATGTGTGGGCCGTTCTCTGGTTCAAAATCATCGTGTTCTTCGAGCCACGTCCTGAAGCTAATCATACCCCTATTTAGGCGGGGTAGCTGCATTTCCAGGTGATGCACCAGCAGGAGGCATGGGGGCAGCGCCGCCGGCATTGCGCCCACCAGTGCCCTTGCGGCCAGGACCGCCGCTCATGCCAGAATTGTCGAGTTTACCTTTGTTGCCGAGAGCCTTGGAAGTGGAAGGTGTCAAACCATCAGGATATGGCGTGCCTGGGTTGCCCATGCCGCCGCCTTCTTCGGAAAATCTCAACCATTCTTTGAATGTCATGTAGTATGTAGACGAACGCAGCCGGGATTTTTACTCCCGGCTGCGTTCACCATCTAGCCACGTCTACCCGGCGATGGATTTACTCGCCCGCCCACTCGTAGAAACCACGGCTGGGCCGGGTCACGATTCCCTTGCCCACCATGCGGGACAGTTCCACGGACGGATTGGTGGTGTTGCCGTGCTGCTTCAGGAAGGCCGTCAACTGCTCGGAGTTGACCGGCTTCTTCGCCTTCTTCAGACAGGCGGCGATCAGGTCGCCCGTGCTGTTGCCTTCGCCGTAGTTGGTACGGGTCCGGCTGCCGTTGCCGCTGGCGGGCTTGGCTGCGGGCTTCTTGGCATGGCCGTTGCTGGCCGGCTTCTTGGCCTGCGTCGGGCGTGCCGGGCTGCCTGGCCGAATAGCCCACCGAACTTGGTGCGAAGCGTGTTGCGGAGGTTGTCGATCTCTTCCGTCAGCGCCTCGTTCTCCTTCTCCACCTGCTCCTGAAGCATCGTCACCTTCTGGCTGTTGGCCTCGATCTGCAATTCACGCTGGGCGATGCCGTCCTCGAAGGTCTTGAACGCCTGGCGAACCGCCACGACTTCCGGGGCTTCCGGTTCGGGGGCCGGTTCGGGGGCCGGTTGCGCCGCCGTTGCCTGCGCCTGCTCGTCGGCTACCCGTGCCGCCGCCAGTTCGGCCTGGTCCTTCTCGTCGGGGACCGCTTCTTCTTCGACCGGAGGATTCACAACTTGCGCTGCCGCTTGCGGTTGGGTTTCCGCTGCCGGCGTGGGCTTGCCGCCCTTGTTCTTGTCCGACATCTCGTTTCTCCTCACAAAAGGTTCAACTCGTCTGTTTGACCGCCGCCGACAGTCGGGGGCGTTTGTCTGAGAGTCATACTACTACGGGAGAAGGCCGGTTGTCAAGTAACTTTCTCGGATTGTACAACCAGACGAAATGTCGGTAGGATTTACTCCTTGGCGGCATTCGAGTTGCGTCGAGCGAAAATTTCAGTCGGAATCGGAAGTTTCCCACGGGTCGTCGATGGAACGGTAGGCTGGTTTCCGTCTCGCCCATTCCGGGATCACCGTGTCGTTTTCGTCTGACGGTTGTGGCCTGGCGGTTGTGCGCCGGACGGAATTCCGACGACTGGAGTAGATTGAAGGGGGATGTACGGGGCGTAAAAATAGCCTGAGTCCATCATTGATGCGCCACGGTAGGCCATCAACACCTTGTTCGGCCTGAGCGGGTCTTTTATGATTCTTCCCACGGATCGTCAATGCTCCTGTACTTCTTCATAGCCTGCTTCTTCTTCATTTCCTCCTCGGTCACGATCCCCGTGACTGCCTGAGTTTTTCCGAAGATCATGTTCTGCTTCGGAACGTAGGGGTTGTCCAGCCGGGGCCATCCCCCGGACGGCGGATTCCCCCATGAATTGTTGCCTGTTGGCCACTTGTTCGGGTCAGCAGGTTCAGATACTTTCACGCTGCTTCTGCCGCCTATCTTGTGTATCAAGAAGCTGTTGTCTACAGGGTTGTATGCTGCCATGATGTTCTCCTGATGAATTGTAAGTTCAATCGACAAAAAAACCGAGCCGCACCTATCTAGTGCGGCTCGGTTCCTCATTTCGGCTTGTACTGTGTCTTACGGAACTTTTTCCAACTGCGTTGATCTCGAATCCATTGTTCCTCTGACCAGTGGTCGGGAAGATGGATAGCGTTACGACATAGCCGGTTCCAGTCTTCTTGGTTGGCCCGTTTCTCCTGGGCAACCCGTACTTCTTCTTGACGGCCTCAAAGTCGATATTCTTCAGTTTTTCGTACTCGACACCCCACTCATTGATCTCCTGCTGAGTTATCGGGTCTGTTAATATCGGGCAACGGAACCCTGGTCCGGTGCAACCCAATATCTCACGCCAGGTTACGGCTTCTGCCGACTGGTCATATTCGTCAGATGGGGTGCGGTCAATTCCGAAAGATATGGCCTTCCAGATGGCGATTTCCTCATCCGTGATCTCGGTGGTGCGGAACTGCCGCAGGAGGCGCATCTGTATTTCTACGTCCTGTAGCATTTCTACGCTGAAGTGACATGGCACTTCTTTTCCATCAATTTCCATCGTATCGGTTATTACCATCGCATTCTCCTTTCAAATGCGACAGGTACAAAGGTCTAAAAAGAAAAGGAAGGAAAGACTAGATACGGGTAGAGTCTACAACAAAAGGAGTTGTCTCCATGAGCCATTCGATGCACGTTACTCACCCGCTGTCCCATCGGTTGCACCCGGACAATGCTAAGTTGTATGTGATTGCGCCTATTACTAACCCTTGTCGTTACCGCACACGCTACAAGTTGTACGAAGATTTTGCCAAGATGTGTAGTGATGCCGGCGCAGAACTCTACACCGTCGAAGTTGCTTTTGGGCACCGTCCTTTTGCCGTGACAGAATTAAACAACCCACGGCACATCCAACTGCGCACTCGCTCGGAAATCTGGCACAAAGAGAACATGATTAACGTCGGCATCTCTCGTCTGCCTTCTGATTGGGAGTACGTTGCCTGGATCGACGCCGACATTTCATTCGCACGGCACGATTGGGTCCGTGAGACGTTGAATCAGCTTCAGCACTACCACGTCATTCAGATGTTCTCGACAGCGCAAGACCTGTGCCCAAACCATGAAACTTTCCAGCGGCACCGTGGGTTTGTCTACAGCTATTTGCACGGATTCCACCCGACTAAGAGCTACTCCAACTGGCACCCTGGTTTCGCCTGGGCAGCCCGCAGAGAGGCCATCGACCACCTGGGCGGATTGATCGACATCGCCATCCTGGGTGCTGCCGACCGTCATATGGCCTTCGGTTTGATTGGGAAAATTGAGCAATCATTGCCGGGAGACAAGTTGAATCCGGCCTACATGGGGGAGTTGATGAGATGGCAGCAGCGGGCGGAAACCCATGTCCACAGGAACATTGGTTACATGCCCGGTACGGTCCTGCATCATTGGCACGGTAAGAAGCGTGACCGGAAGTACAAGGAGCGTTGGCAGATTCTTATCGACAACCAGTACGACCCGCTGAACGATCTCAAAAAGGATTGGCAGGGTCTATGGGCACTAACTGACCATAACATCAAACTGAGAGACGATATTCGGGCCTACTTCCGTAGTAGGAACGAAGACAGCATCGACCACGATCTCACTGAGAACCGGATGTAATATCTTCAGAAGGACAGGTTCCGACAACAACATCGGAAACTGTCCTTCTTTTTCGACAAACTCGTACCAGTGTTTTTTCGTAGATGTGATGATCTTCGTAACGACAACGTGCAGAAGATTTCCGCTGCCGTGCCTAACAGTCAACGACTGACCGACCCGAAACTTTGGCTTGTTCATTTTGTTTGGCCCTGATGCGATCCTTGAGCCAAGTCATATCAACCTCCACTGCTCCCAGCTTAACAGCCAGCTTCCTTTTTCGCAAGTGCAGGTCGTAGTGATCGAATATGCGATGGGGTTGGAACCACGCCCGTCTCAGGCCCAGGCGGGCGGCGAAAGCGTGTAGCTCTTCCAGAGAGTCGGCGATCAAGTGACATGCCGTGTTCCACTTCCAGCCTGGCCGGGGATCGACCTCTCTAAGTGGATCGACGTATACCGCCATATTTCAGTCCTTCTTGTATTTGCCGATGCCTGTTTTTTCCTTGACGGCTTTCTGGACTTCCAGAGCAATTTCCTCGATGCTCTTGCCCATATCGAGCCGAACGTAGGAAGACACCTTGGGGAGTAATGCGCCGGTACGCTTTGTCTACCAGGTTCTCGTATTTAATGTAGCTGTCCTCCATGTTGTCCGCAAGGTTCAAATCCATGCCGACGCCGTAGTAGGTCAGGTCTTTCTCTTTGACGAGCCGGTGGAAAGCCCGGTGAATGGGCAATACGCAGTGGAACAGAATATCCGGCTGGCGAATATCGGAGTATATCTTCTCAAGAATACCCATATCGACGCCCCTGGCTGAGTCACGGGCCATACTCGTGTAGATATATCTGTCGGAAACCACGACCTTGTTGGCATTGAGGGCCGGCACGATCTCGTTTTCGTACCGCACCACCATATCGGCAGCGTGTAGCAGCGAGTACAGGATCGGCGTGAGCATGTGTTTTTCTTTGGCTTTTTTGATCGGCTTCTTCAGCAAAGATGAAGAGTTCCATTTGGTATGGATGACCTCGTAGCCGCTGCCATCCAGGTAATCCATCAACTTGTCTACCTGCGTAGTGTTGTGAACAACAGTAAAATCGCCAAGAAGGAAAAGATGGTTTCCGTCTGTCTCAAATCCAAAGTATTCCTCGTAAATTCCTTCTTCCACATGGAACCCAACTTTGAGTGGGTTCTTGTTTATTGTTCTTATCGTTGCTTGTTTGTGAGGCAACCTCGTGGGAACTTCCGAACAAGTTCCAGATATGGTTACTCGGTAGTATGTGCCCCAAATTTTAGTGTTGCAACACTCTTTCCGACACTCTTTGATATAGGCAGCCATGCCCAACGATCTGGCAAGATATGCTACATCTTCAGCGAGTTGCTTGTTTTTGTTCGTAAAGCACAAACATCCGTTGGCAGAAAGGTCGCCATCTGTGTCAATTAGTCCAGCCAGTATTGCCATTCTGATTTCCTTGCTGTTGGCTTTGTATGCCAGTGGAACATGCTTGTTGTTAATCAGATTGTAGTAACGCAAATCATTCAAAAAGGAGTTGCTTCCGGTTTTGCCCCGGACGCCTCGTAATGAATATCGCAAAGCCTTACCGGAGCCTTTGCTTGTAATATGAATTGACAAATTGCGATGCGTGGCTTCGGCATATATTGCTTCAACAATGAGGCGATCAGCATTGGTAATTTGTGAACAAGCAGAAGTTCCGTCTCCCAGCCAAACACCAAGTATGTACGGGTCAATCCTGACACTCTGTTCTTGGAAGAAAACAGAGCGTCTGACTAGGTTAGCGTAGCGTCTAAAGCATTCTGACCGCCGCATAAATTCCGGCCCCGTCATGTGCACAAAACCGTCATCTTGTAACTGATCTGAGAAATTGTTTTTGTTTCCAGCAAATTGGAATACGAGTTCGTGGCGGCTGTTGATGTTGTGCGGAGTGCCTTTTTTCGGGATTATTTTGTACATTCTGTCCCAGCCGTGATCGAGCGAAATCACTTTTCGTGCCGTGGAATCGTCTCCCATCACGAGATCGCCTATGACTATTTGTTCGATTGGCTTTATTGAACCATCGTACATAAGCACAGGCGTACCACGTCCATAAGATTTGCCAACGCCGTCAATACCCTCGAAGCAGATAAGAAGACCCTTCTTGTTCGTGGCCCGCTTCTGCTTGAGGATTTCACGGACCTGCTTCTTGGCGTCGATAACGTCAACATTCTCTTTGAGGACGTATTCTGTGAAACCTTGGAGACTCACCATGCAAATATATACCCTGTTCGCCTAAATACTCGTGATGAACCCCATGCAATTTGGCCTTTGGCTCGAACAAGATGAAACGGGACGCCCAATCGTGTTCTCGGACCTGGATGGTTTTTAACCGCCAGATTTTTGCGCCGGAGATAAATATATCAATGAAGTTCATCATTATTGTTGGCATGGCTCATTCAGGAACGACGATCTTGACCAGAACTTTGAGTCAACATCCTTCCATAATTTGTTACCGTTCAGGTAATGAGGCTTGGTTGTATGAAAACGATGCTTTGGCTGCCGGGGTTGCTGCGCCGATTTTCGAGTTTGCAGCGAAACAATCGGCTCCCTATTTATTGATGAAGCGTCCGTGGGTAGATCACCGCCCGAATTTTCTGCTTGCTAATTTTCCTGATGCTTATTACTTGTACACTCAGCGAGAAAAGGAAGAAATCTTCAAGAGTTGGGCCAAACCGGACAGCATGGTGGATCAAGCTGCTCGAACGGATCGCAACATTCAGGACGGCAAGTACAATGATAGTCTTGAAATGTCTCGTTGTCTGGAGGCGAGAGTACCACACTTCCTTCGTATTAAACATGAGGAACTTTGCTATAACCCTGATGGAATTTTTAAGCAGATCACAGAGTTGATCGGCTTGTCCTATTTCAATTTCAATTTCGTTGAAATCAATAAGAGGGTGGACATCAAGAGGCTGTTGCGGCTCCGACAGAAATTGCGTCGGCCCATTTTTTGATTCTTTGTTTGTCTATTGTTTTTACCACTTTCGCTAATTGCAACATCTCCTTATAGTTGAAGAGGTTGGATTTCATGGTATTGCAGCGTTTGCAGCAAGGAACGACTGTCTTGCTGCTGTATACCTTCTCGTTGTTTTTGCGGTCTAGCCCGCTGCCTGTAAGCCCAATTTGTTGTCCGCAATAGTGACAGGAGTTTTTGATGAATTCGATATATTCAGCAAACGTCAGTTCCCAGCGAATTCCACGGCGTAATGCCCGTGATTTCGCCTGGTTGAACCTTCTCTCCAAGTCTGACTTATCGTAATGTAGAAGATGATTTTCCCTTCGGCATTTTCTGCAAAGGCGATCCTGACTGGTAAATTCTTTCGCTAGTTTGATCTGCCTGCAATGCGAACAGTATTTCTCGCCTTCTCTGATGTGATTTGCGTTGACATGAGTGAGCAATGCTCGTGGTGATAAAAACGCCTTAGTGCAGATTGTACAAGTGGTTTTTTCCTGTTTCCATCCTTGCATATCTTTGGTCAACTGATTACAACCACAACTTTTCGAGTCTCCATATCGAAGCGACTTACCAGATACATATTTCTCCGTTCCACAAATACATCTACAGTGAAATTGAAGTCCTCTACCGTTACCGCCTCCGTGCTGCGGTTCTCCAATTACTTCCCAGCAGTATATCTTAGTCCCTATCGGGATCACTATTCCACCACGCAAATTCTTCATGACATTTCTCCATGTGGATAATTTATGTTATATTGTATGATATGGAAGGAAATTTTTCAACCGGAAATGCTATATATTTTCATGATGCTTTTTAGGTTATGGCTAGAGGAAACAGAAGGAGAAATCAGGCCCGCCGTTTTCTCTGACCTGGACGAAACTTTGGTGCATAATTTTGAAGTCGGCTGGCTGAAGGACTCACCCTCAGAATAAGGAGTTTGCCAAGCTAGTCGTCCCTGGGAAAAAACCTTATCCAGATGTAAAAAAGATTCACGCCGAAGATCAAGGATATGTTTCTGTTTCCACGGCCCGGCAGCAACCAACTTCGTCAAATCCATTAGCCAGTTTTGCCGACTTCGTAATTCTTAGTCATAGCCGAATTGACTATGTTGAAAAAGTCGTGGAAGTCCTGGGCTGGAAAAAGCTCGTCAAGGGCTGCTACAGTGCCGGTGATACAAAGCCGGGCGAACTAGGCAAGAAATTTAATCTAAAGGATAGGAATTGGTTGCTAATTGACAACCTTCATATTCACAGTGTTGAAATCACCAACAAATTGCGAATCCTGGGTCTTGGCAGTGACGCCAAAGACCCAAAGGATGTCGCTAAAGAAGTCATGAAGAAAGCTGATAAGCACTTCATTGATGTTTCCGATTGGGTGCCCACCGTCCACGAATACGACGATTACGAACTTTGGAAGACCTTACCCAAGGTAAAGGAGATGCTGGGTCTGGATTGGTCGAAGGGCGATCCTTATTTTTGAACGTCTCGGTCACTTCAACAAGTCGAGCATACTCTTCAGGCTTCATCCATTCATTGGCTGTAGGCAGCAATTCTAGGAAGTCCTTCTGGCAATCTGGCCTCATTTTCCACCACGGCAGCGAACCTTTCCAGTGTCCGTCAATGTAGTAGCAAGCAATCGCTTGATACAAATCGCAGTAAGGTAGTGCTCTTCGACGGTATGGCCAATCTGTCTTCTGTGCAGCCGTAATACAGACTGCAATACTTGCGATGCAGGCTTTCTGGCCCTCGCAAGTGTGTGCATCTTTTGAAGTAGCAAATCTTGCTTTTTTCGACCAGGGCGCAGTAGAGATTGAACTCGTCGAAAGTATCTGTGACTGTGAAGTAGCGCAAGGCGATCTTGCCGCCCATTTCTTTTTCCCAACTCTCTTTGTCGTGGTCGCAGAAGAAGTGTTGTGGAAAAGAGAAACAGATGCCGTAGTCGATGGCACGTCGGACGACATCGCCGTGTACCAACGTGCCGCCCTCCCAAACCCTCGGTTGGATAACTTTGTCGTCCACCATCACTGCATGGTAGTGGGTTTGAGGCGGAAGATAGTTGGCTATTTCCTTGGGGTCTTTTGGTACGAATCCTGGCTTCTTATGGAACCAGATGTCACCTTCCATGAAAAGAAACCACTTGGGTTGGATGCCAAGGTTCTTGACGATACCCGGAAAACCGCCCCAAAAATTGATGAAGTTCCCTTCACCATCATGATGAAAGGGAACGTAGGTTACATTTCCGCTACTCTCCAGGCCAAACTGTTTGATGGTTTCCGGCAGAGTAACGATAAAGATGTGGTCGTCCTTGGTAAGCGCCCACTTCAGGTTTCGTACATGAAGGTCAATCCCATGTGGGTATTGGCCGAACATGGTAAATGATGCGATTCTCATACCCCTATTTAGTTGGGGTCAGCAGATTGTGGTAACTGCACTCCTTGAATCGCCAAGTAATCTCGATTTCTACTTCATCGCTGCTGGAATAACACAGGTCGCCGAAGTTGACGGAATGCGGCCAGAGTTCTCGAAGTTCCCATATCTCAACAGGAGTTTCGTCTTCGTCGTACATGACGATCTTGCCTGTGCCGAGTCGATCCTTGATTTGGTCTAACTTTTCGGAAGGGTCATCTGTTTTGAAGAGACAAGCACCGAAGTCGTAGAACCCGGCCAGAAGTGCATACAAGTCCGAAAGGTCTTCCTTGGGTCCATTCCCGCTTGTGCCGGGATCGTAGAACGTAATAACCAGTGGTGCCCAGGATTGTTTTTCAATACGGAAGCTGCCGTCGCTGTTTTCTTTCTCGACAATGTGGAGAGTTGGCCGCTCGGTGATTTTTACCCACCGTTCTGCCAGTTTGGTTCCTACAAATTCAGCCGAGAACTTCCAACGGTACTTCTTCTTGAATTGAAGATCAGTTTTCATCGCCCTCCTTATGTGTTGGGATGCTCCCTAACAGAGTAAGGAGGGCGAAATTCCTACTTAGCTGCCGCATCCTCCACCGCAGCCTCCACCACAACCCCCTCCACCACAACCCCCGTCACCGCCTCCACCGCATCCATGCCCGCCAGCATCTCCACCAGCATCTCCGTGACCGCAGCCGTGGCCGTGGTCGCCTCCATGATGGCCTCCGTCGCCGTGGTGTCCACCGTCCGTGTGGGTCGCACAGAAGACGATGGGCATGAAGACCGTGCAGCCAGCCCCGCAGCTTGCCGTGCCAGTGTCACGTTTCTTCTCGGCCTTGTCCTTGAAGGCGTCTTTGTAGAGTTCCTTGGTCTTGGTGAATGCCTTGTCGTGCTTTTCCGACCCCTTCGGAACGTGCGGATTGTGATGGATGAAGGAGCCGTGAATTGTGTTGCAGTCTGTTGCGTACTTGGAAGTGTCGAGGATGTGTTCGTGCCAGAAATCATCCATGTCTTGCGTCCAGGGGACAATCATTTCCCCAGGGTTTGTTGCGATCAGATACAGGAATTGTCGATACTCCTGTTCGATCTTGTCGGCGTCGTGCCAGAGGCACCACCACCAACCTTTCCTCCATTTGAACTTTTCGTTGACCGTTTTCAGGTCGATAGCCTTGATGCTTTCCCATTTGGTGTCCATAGTTCCTCTTTTGCTAGGGACTTCTTTTTCTTTTTCTTCTACCTAATTCTTCGTCACGAAATGGCCAGCGTCAAGTCTCTACTTCTACTCTTCATGATTGGTAGTTCGGCGCATCTGAACTACTATACAACATGAACTATCTGATCCTTGCTAATCCTACCTTGCAGAAAGTTCGGTTCACTATTTCTGAACTTTTGATGGGTGTACAACAACAAACTCGATCTAGGAAGGTAAAAACACCAGATAATTACGCCCTTGAGCCAATATGGCAGAAACCCGAAGGTGTGTTGCAGTGGAACGGGGGCGCTCCCGACAAATCAGACGGCGGATATTCAACCGGACAAACATCAAGGCTGGGTGTAGCGTGGTGGACGGATCGCAACAAGAATCTACACGTCAGGGTGGAAGTTGATCGCACTCAGGCTTCCAACTTCTCGGTTCCTGATATATTCGCCTTGATTCATCATCCATTTCATGTTATTTTCCCACATCATGACCCAACGTATTGCGTAAGATGTAATTACAAAGTCCCTCCGGGCGAAGGTCATTGGGCTGGCGATGACAGGTTCGCTTGTGACCCTTGCATAGAGGAAGATCGCTACCTGTTGGAAACGACCTTCCTGCCTTCGGGGCGACGGAAAAAGAAAAGGTGACGAATGCTTCAACTCATGCTTTTGACTGCGTTGTGCGCTGCACAGCCAGAGGAAAACAAGGCCATGTACAACCTGGTGAAGAACGAGAAGGTTGCGACTCTCTCATCCGATTTCAAGGGGACGCCGTTCGGCAGCTTGATTGTCTACGCTCTGGACGACAAGGGAGTGCCTTTCGTGTTCATCAGCGACTTGGCGCAGCACACAAAGAACCTCAAGAAGAACGACAAGTGCAGCCTCATGGTGATGAAGGTTGACAAGGATGACGTGTCCAACAGCGCCAGGATCACGTTTGCCGGTAAGCTGGTTAAGGTGACGGACGCCAAGGAGCGGAAGAAGTTGCGGGCGATTTACCTGAAGGCGAACCCGAACACTGAGCAGTACATTGACTTCGAGGACTTCAACTTTTACAAGATGGAAGCCTCACAGATTCAGTACATCGGTGGGTTTGGCGACATCAATTGGGTTGATCCGAAGGACTATGTGAAGGGGTACAAGTAGGCTAAAGTAATGTCGGTGTTGTGCCGATATTACTACAGAACTACTTCAACAACTTTCAGGTGACATATGGCAGACGCAAGCAAAATCAAAGACGGTGACATCATGGCCGTCATGCACTATATCAAGGTGAAGGGCGCTAACCCTGCATCTCACGAGTTTTGGGGCGACGACGTTGACCAGCCCGGCAAGGGTATGAAGGTCACGGGTAAGGAACTCCTCGAACGGGCTTTCTCAGCCGATCAGTACGACAAGGAAGAGAAGGTTTCCAAGACCAAGGCTGCCGAGATTCTTGTTTCTTCTCACAACCGCCCATTCACAGTTTCTTTTGAGAAAAACGACAAGACACAGGCGCACGCTGCGGGGACGGCTCATCAAGGCTGAACCACTCCTGGGAAGGTCGATGGTTGAAGAACTGGACATCGTTCCTGAGACTGGCGATCTGCGTGGGCGTGTTCGCCAGGTCGATCACCGGACTATTTCTTGGCTCATTGTTGAGAACACAAAGTACATTGTCAAGTGATATTGGCGATGTAAAGATTCTAATTACCTTTATCATGTTTGTCCAGCCATATTTGAAACTTTTTTTTGTCGTATTTCCAGGCTTTAGATAGGTTCTCCGGGCCAGGCAACGGGCGCAGGTTATCCAAGGCGTTGATGATTCGTAGATCGTATATCCCGTGATCTATGAAAGCCTGTACAGGGAATATATGGTCAATATGGAACTCTTCGCCGGGACCAGGATAGTCAGGATGACTCTCGATATGCTGACGTAGTTGAGCGGGCGTATATCCAAGCAGATTGGCGGTCAGGTCTTCCTTTTTTGTGCCTGCCTTCTTGAGACATCGGCGCACGATTCGTCCGCAAGCCTTCCTCCAATACTTCCTGCTGGCTACCTCCTCTCGGTCAGGGTTCCAACGGTAGCAATTGGCCCCTGATTTCTTGGCTTTACCGCATTCCCGACAGTTGGGGCATCTTTGAAAATTTGTCCAATATGCTTCTGATGGTTTGCCGCATTTGCAAATGTATTGAATACGCACTCGTTTCTTCTCGATGAAGGAGTCAATAAGTAGACAATTATGTTCCTCGCAAAAGTCAGCAATTTCTTCTTCGGATGTTCGAGAAGTATCCGATATTTTCTTCGACCGGCAATCCCAGCAAGTGCTTCCCGCCACGAAGTCGCATAGACGTATTTTCGATATGTTGCCGCATTTGCAGCGGTATCGAAGAGGCGTGAGAAAGTTATGGTACTCTGTGTCAAGTAGTTCACAACCTCGTTCTTGAAAGAACCCTTCGACTTGCTCGAAGGTGTATTTTTCATTGCCAGCACATTGTCGGCAGCCTTGACCGGCTTTTAGGTTGTTCCAACTGATTGTTGTTTCGTGTCCTTCGGGGCAGAATGCTGCTAGAGGTAGTACATTTTTGATGTATTCTGTAGCTGTTAGCTTCCAGCCCCGCTCTTCAAAACCAGCACGCACTTGTTCGATTGTCAACTTCTTGGTCATCTCTTGTACCTCTAAAGGATTAGCGATAGTAAATTGTACATTATGACGAACGCAAGTCAAGACGAATCAAATAAAAAACCCTGGTATTTTACTACCAGGGTCTTCTGTTTGATTGCTATCCAACACGAAATTAGATAACGAAGTTTGCGATGCTCATGCGGGCGTAGAACTTTGCCCCTTCTCGCAGCAATTTCTTGCCGTAACGTGTAAGGATACCCTTTCTCGGACAGAAGGACTCAGGGTCCAAAACCACCGGCGTCTGCGTGAGCGGGACGTATGGGCAGTAAAAGTAACCCGAATCCATGTAAGAATCACCCTTGTACCCCATGAGAATCTGGTTCGATGGGAAGAGCGGGTCTTTGTACAGCCGCCATCTGTTGTTGACGGTTCCGACGTACTGGATACCCAGCGACGAAGTGAACGTCTCGGACGGAGCCGGTGCGAAACCAGCGGTCGCCGTCTCAAAGATGGAAGCAACTTCAGGAGAAGTGACGAGCCAGTTGGCATCCACCACGAAGAGTCTTCCTGTGAATGACGTTGGAAACTTCCACAACCTTCACATAGAGGGACTCATACTTCTCCTTGATGGTTTCGCCCAAGGCCGTGTTGAAATCCCATGCCGCAACCGTACCGCTGTTGTTTCTAAGGTCAGTCAACACTTCACGGTCGATTTCGAGGTTGATTTCCTGGGCCAACACTGCCGTCAACTCAGCCTCGGCGTCGAGGTTGTGCTGCGAACGCAGGTCTTGCTGCGCTTCGTAGGACCAGACGGCCTTCAACTTACGGGTCTTGGCGGCAATTTCTTCCGACTCAATGACCAAGTTAATCTCAGGCAAATCCTGTTGACACTCCATGTTGTACTCGTAGCTCATGACGGCGTGGTTCGGGCCAGGAGCGCGAGTTCCAAGTCAGACACCAACTCACCAGTCGTCAGGTTCAAAGAACCAGCAGTGACGTAGGTAGCTGGGCTACCAATGTTGGAGAAGGTGAAGGTAGCCTGCCGAAGAAACCACGAAGGTCTGGACGGCGAGCGAACCATCATAGATCGTACCGGTGATGGTTCCGGCGAGGATCGGGGTGTGTTCCAGCGGGCTGATACGCCGATAGCGACGTTGCCGCCGTGTCGGTCGTGGTGGACTCGTTCTGCACGAACTGGTGCGTGTAGAAGATGTCCAAGTTGGCAGTACCATCAGCCAACTGCATCAGGGTGTTGACATCGTCGCCTGGGAAACCGCCGTTGTTGTCTGCACCACGGGTGCGCCCTTGTTGGACGAGTAACGGAAGCGCAGGTAGTACACCAAACCGGTCGGGCCGAGCAATGGCTGAACAGATACGATCTTGTTCGCAATTAGCTGCGGGTAAATACGTCGTACCAGCGGGATGCTAATACGCTTGAACTGAGCGATGTCGCCAGTGTCGGTTGAAACTTCGTTCATGAGGCGCTGGTTCTCAAGCAGAACGGCGGTGGCGGATCGAATGTAGCGATCTTCAATGCCTTCAAGCAGACCAGTCTTGCCCCAACGACCTTCCAACTCTCTAGCTTCGTTCAGGAATTTGGAATTTGCGTTCATTGTATTTCCTTTTATCTTCCTAGTTGGTTTGCCCTTATTGGGTCTTCTTCACTCCAGAGAGAACGAGCAAATCGTTCATCTCATGATCGGGGTTAGCATATTCCGCTATGACTACCCCATTCTCCTTGTCGGAGATGTGTCCGCTCCCCGTTACGTTCTTTGCTTTCTGCACTCTTTCTTTCTGTTCAGTGATGACAGCTTCCTTCTTCTCGGTGGAAGCAGTCTTCCGGCCCTCAGTAATCAATTCCTGAGCCTGGCGGACAGTCTCATTCAACTTAGTATTCTCTGTTGAAAGTCTGATGTTCCGGGCCTCCATAATTCGGAGTTGTCCCTTCATTTCTTCAACAACCTTGCAAGCCTCATCCAGTTTGGAAGAGGTAGCGCCGTTGAAATCTTCATCAGAGAGATACTGAGAAGTGATGTCCACAATTCTGTCGAGTGCGACCTTGTGTTCGGCCATGCGTGGGTCGTTCAACATGTCCCTCTTGGCCTGCTCGTAGATTTCGCCACCCTTGAACTGAAGGAATTGATCGACTTTATCGACAATGTATTCCTTCATCTCGGCCAGTTTGCGGTCGTACTCCTCGTACATTTCGACTTCGAGCGTGTTGTTCTTATCACGCTCGTCCTTGAGCATCTGGTAGGCTTCTTCGTAGCCTTCTTCCAGTGCGTGCTTGTACTCTTCACCCTGAAGTTCCAGACGGTTGCGCAACTCGCCAATAATGGAGTACGCTTCCTGGTATCCTGCTTCAGCGGTTTTCTCGGCTGTGGTGAGTTCGGTGGATAGCTCGGTGTAGGCTTCTTCCAGCTTGGTGTTGTACTCGCCTTCGAGTTCAGCCTTTGCTGCCTCCAACATATCCTTCACCGCACCGGCAACTTCGCTAACCTCGGAATCAGGCAGTAGTTTCTTCAGTGCTTCTACAATCTTGTCCATGTTCAAACCTCACTCCTGTTATGGATTCTTTTTAACACGTTATGTATGGTTTGCGGTGTCACCTGAAACTTACTGGCTATGGCTCTCAAAGTAAGTCCACTATTCCGTAGTTCGCTGACTTCGCCATAAACATCTTCGTCCAGTTTATTCCAGCCACCGCCACCCCACTTTTTGCCTTCTTGTTTGAATCGTTCAATGGCTTTTTTCACCCCGATTCGCTGCAAGTTTTCCAAAGTAAGGTCTGCGCCATGAACCTTCGTGTGACATTCCTCGCAAAGAGGAATTGTCTTTGTGCCGCCCAGCACTTTTGGCACTACATGATGCTTATGTTTGGCTGGTTTCCCGCATTCAAAGCAATTTTCGTTCATCCGAGTCTCGCTTTGATTGTGCTAGTTTCCTTAGTGATGATCCCACCCAAACAAGCAATTAGTGCGTCTTTATTTACCTTATGTATGCCGCTACTCTCGTTTTTCGCAGCACTTCTGGTATTTTGAGTAGGAATGTAAGTTTCGCTCTTTCCACCTATCTTCGCCTGGAAGGCGTTGAAGGTGCTAGGATCGGCCACGGCGTCGAAAGTGATTAGCTTGTAGCTATCACTGATGACGAGAATTCCATTCTCATCAACTTTTCCACTGCCGACTCCCCTGCTACTGATACCAACCCGAACACCGCTCTTGATGAGAGCGTTTAGAATCTCACCACACGGCGTAGGTAGTATTTCGCCCTCACCCATCAAGTTGTTGCCTTCCCACCATAGTCGAGTAACGACGTGGGATGCTTTTTCAAAATGGATGATGCTGTCTGTTGGGTGATCCAATTCGCCAACCAGACCACGCTGGGAAACTACTTCGTGTAGTTTCTTCACGTTTTCGTCCAAAACGGCATGAGGATACATCCTCTTGTTTTTATTGACAGCTTCGGCTTCCTGAAATTTGCCTCTGAACTTAGTCAACCCGTTCTTCTTGTCGGATGACTCGTGCAGGTTCATTTCCATGTAGCAGCCGGGAACTGAGCAACATTCAATAAGTAGTTGCAACTCTTCTTTGTTCATCTCGGCTCCTAATTAGAAGTGGTTCTTCACGCTGCCTTGTTTGGTTTCGCCCTTGTCCACAACCAGGTTGCCCTTGTCGATGGTTGCCTTGTACTTGCTCTTGTCCCACGGCGAATCAGGAACATACGGGTTCTGCAAGTTCGGCCAGGTGTCCTTGGACTGCCAACGGCTCCAATCGCTTGTGCCCGCTGTTGCAGCGCTTTCTTCACCCTTCATCTTGTAATTTCCAACATCCCACGGGGACTTCGGAACATATGGGTTCTTCAGGTCCGGGTAAGTTTCGCCGTTGGCGTACTGGCTCCAAGACCGACTTCTCATCTCATCTTCCAGACCGTTGCGGTAGCTCTTGCCGTCCGATACCGGAGCCTTGCCGCCCCAATCGCCTGGGAAGTTGGAAGGAACAGCATTTGTTACCTTCGCAGCCCAAGACATGCGTGGGTGGTCGCCGCTGACGGTAGTGTGAACATCACTGTTGGAAACGTCCCAAGTGTCCTTGGCACCTTCAACATTGGCTTCAGCCAGGTCGTACAGATAGTTGGCGATTGATTCAGCCATGTTCAGGTCTGGCTGGGCTTCACGATTCAGAATTGCTTCGCAGTTATTCAGGTATCCAGCGACTTCGCTACGAGTGGCCTCATCACCAGTCTCAGATGCAATGCGGAATACTTCGTGCAGCGCCTTGTAGAGATCAGCAAAAACCCTCAACTCGGCCTGATCCGATTCATCCAACTGCGGATAGAACTCAGCACATACCTTGGCGAAGTTGGCGTAAGCGTCCTTCTCCTCAGTGCTTTCGGTCGTTGCTTCCGGGGAAACGCCGGCCATACTGGAAATCTTGCGCACCCGATCCGTGTAGGCGTGGTGGGCCATCCTCAAGATGCCTTCTGCCATGAATTCACAGGTCTGGTCGTCGTAGTTCTTGACAGCAGCCGTCTCCAAAGCCTCGCCGATCTGCTCTGCCAACTCGGTCTGAGTCAGGTACAGAACGTCAGGCCACAGAGAGACAATCTTCTCCAGTGTTTCTTCGAGAGCGGTATTGTCGGAAATGTTGTTGTAACGCTTCAGATCGGCCATCGCCTTGCAGAAGTTTGTGTCCTCAGCCAGCTTCTTGATCTTGGCCCGCTGAGTTTTTACTTCGTGATCCAAAGTCTTCCAGTTGAAAGATAGAATCTTGCCTTCATTCCTCTTCTGGATGGTCGGCATGGCAACTGCCGTGACATTGCCCTTGTCATCGTTCTGAACGAGCGATTCCTTGATGGTTGGGCCGAATTCCTTGTAATCGAGGTAATCCATGATGTGTTCGCACATCACCGACCATTCCTTCATGGTCGTGGGCTTCACCTTGCGGGCATAAGTACGCCACCGTGGGTTGCTTGCCCCGCCTAGCTTCTTGGCAGCATTTGCACGTTTCTTGGCAACGGAGGCACGAAGACTTGGAGCAGCAGTTAGCTTCTTCTTGGTCTTCTTCATCTCACGAATGCGCTTGGCGACCAGGCCACGATCCTGCTTCTTCCCGTAGAGGGAAGAATGCTTGCCAGATGGCTTGGAAACGGAAACATCAAAGGCTTCACTGACGATCAAATCCCGTCGAACGACAGGCAGAGACAGGTAGTTCTCGAATTGCTCAGATGCCTTGGCTTCGTTGTTATCCAGCAAGGATTCGACCATGCCGGTGAGGACGTTGCGAGCGATTTTCTTCTCGGTTTCCTCTTCAATGACCAGCGACTCGATGTTCTCAAGTACAAGCTGGCTCTTGTTGATCTTGTAGTTTGCGTGAACGAAACTGCCGTCCAAACTCTGGTAAGTTACATCCGACTCTCCAAAGCAGTGCAGCCTTAGTTCATCGACGCCCAAGGTCTTGGACAACACTTCTTCCGCACCGGCCAACTCGTGCTGGGCGGTGGAAATTGAGCCTTCCTCGATTTTCTTGAAGACATCGAAGCTGATGAGTTTTCTTTTCATATTTGCGACTCCCTAGTGCTGTGTGTTGTTCTCCGAATCATTCCAACAACTCGGATGCCCTCGCATATGGAGGTATATATTAACGACCCCTTGAATTTATCGGGATGGGCCTTCAAATTCAGTGCCACGAATAGCTATTGCGTAAGTGGCCCGTCCGCAGTATGGTTATGTATGCTCTTATCGTTGGTTTTGGAGAGAATTTCCGTGATCTGTAGATTGTGTCGGAAAAATGAGGCCGATGTGCAGCCTTCTGGCGAGCCGTACAAAACTTGTTTTGTTTGTCGTGAAAAGAACAATGCCCGCAGGAGGGTTTCCTCGTCAGAAGAGAACAAGGTCAAGAATAGGAAGAGAACAACCGGCTGTAGACAAAAATGGATCGAGGCCGGGCTGTGTCGTGATTGTGGAGGCGAGCGTGGCGACTCCACAAGCAAACGATGCCAGTCATGTATCATCAAACAAATAGCAGGATGCAACCTTGGCAACCGCAGCCGGTGGAAAGAACTTGTCGAATTATTGGAACGACAACAGTACCTTTGCGTATATAGTGGAAGAACCCTCGTCGTAGGAGTCAATGCTTCTCTCGATCACAGGGTAGCCATTACCAGTGGTGGCACGCATGATCTGAGCAACTTGCAGTGGGTTGATAAACAGGTCAATTATGCCAAACAAGCCCTCTCCCATGAAGCATTCATAGCTCTGGTGGAGGAAGTGTTAAGTTGGTCTGTGCGCAAAAACAGCGAGGGATTATGAAAACATTCAGTCAGTTCGTAGGGTTGAAAGAAAATGGTGTTTTGGATGTGGACCAGGCTGACGATAAAGATGGGGAAGAAAGTGGTGTCATGAAGGCTCTTCAGCACGCCGCCGACAAGCATCACAGCGAAGTGATCTCGTTCCTACAACGTCTCGCTAAAGCCGACCCGGACATTCAGATTGAACTTGACAAAATGAATCACAAGGACGCCCAGCCGAAGCACTCAAAGAAACGACCTCGTATGGGGGCGGCGTTTGGACATGGGTTCGACAATGGAGAGGGAGATGTAGTAGTGCCGAATAGTGCAGACTCAGCGCACGGGGAGATGCCAAATAGTTGAAATCCGGTGAACTTTCAAAATGAAACGGCCTTCTCTCCCGGCTATATATGACAGCCTGCCAGCCTTGTCACAGAGAGGGAGCTATGACTAATGAGTTTTGTGCCATCACTACGTTCTTCAACCCGGCCAAATTTGATTCGTTGTTGAACAATTATCACGTTTTTGCCGAACAACTACGCCTTCAAGGCGTAAAACTTATCACTGTTGAATGTGCTTTCAACAACGATAAATTCCAAATTCCTGAAAATAAAACTGTCTTCCACTTGAGATCGAATAGTATCATGTGGCAGAAGGAACGGCTCATCAACTTCGCCGTTTCCAAACTACCGTCCGAATGCAAATACTTTGCATGGCTCGATTGCGACATCATTTTCACCAACAAAGATTGGTCGAAAATGGCAGTCGAGAAGCTAAAGAAAAATGACATCATCCAGCTTTTCAAGAAGGTGATTTACCTTCCCAAAGGGCATTCCCATTTCAACGGGAAAGACAAGTTGATGGCGGTCCAGGGAGTCGTCTGGCAAAAGATGATTCACCGGAACTGGCTCGAAAGAAGGACAGCGCATCAGCTACCCTTCTCGGCCCCCGGTTTTGCTTGGGCTGCCCGTAAAGACTTCTTCTTCAGTCATCCCCTTAACGGAATCTATGATAAAAACATCATCGGTAGCGGTGACACCTTCCTGGTGGATTGCTACTTTGATTCCTGGGCTATTCATGGATTTGCGGATAAATTCACGCCAGCCATGAAAGAACACATGATGGTTTATGCCAAGAAGTTACAAGAAAAAGAACCACGGTTGGACTACCTGCCAATCGACATCTGGCATTTGTGGCACGGCAGCCTCAAGAACCGGGCTTACATGGATCGCCACGACATCATCCTGGAATACGATTACGACCCCATGAATGACATCGTTTTGTACGGAAATGTGTATGAGTGGGCCAGCCGCAAGAAAGGAATGCACGATGCCATCCGTGGATACTTCCACAGCAGAAAAGAAGACGACGTTTAATCCTTCTTCTTGAACCAGTAGAATTGTGCTTTACGCAGTTTCTCTTCGGTTACTTCTTCAGCAAGGCCGAGATTGCCGACAACGGCATCAATACCACAGTGGGGACAGATACAAGTCTTGTCCCCATCTGTGTAGTCCTTGACCTCTTCCGGCTTGAAAATTGCCAGACAGTAGAAACAACCGGCAAGAGAAGAACTCTCTACCTCTTGCCGGTTGTTGATTGCGAACTTTGGCATGTTGTAAGTGCCTAGAATCACTTGTCTTCACCTACGCTATGGTCGATGTCTTCCTCATCGGCTTCAGTTTCATAGTCCTGAATCTCAAGATCGAACTTCTTGACATCTTCAGGTTCGACTTCCGGTAGCGGACTTCCCTCAGCAGGCGATGCGCCAGCAGGAGCCGGTCCTTGATCCCCGCCTGGAGGCGGTTGATCCCCGCCAGGTGCAGCAGGTGGTGCCCCCTGATCGGGAGGCGGCTGCTGACCGCCGCCATCGGGCGACGGATTCGGACTTGGACCGCCCGGCTCGGAACCGAGTTCTTGTCCAGGCTGCGGGTCTTGTCCAGGAATACCGATACCCAACAACTGCGGGTTCTGAGCAAGTACCTGGAGCTTCAGGTCTTCCAACTTCTGAATCTTCAGACGGCTCAACATCTCCTCGGCTTCATCCTCGGTAAACTTGAGAATTTTCACCATGATGTCCCAATCAGCCATCAACTGACCAGACTTGAGTGTAGTCGCATTGCCGTAGCGTCCGTTGACAACTTCGGCCCTGGACAACTCCCTCCAGTCGGAAGGCGGGGTCATCTTGATTTTCAAATCCTCGTAGGATTCCTCCGGGTAGCCACGCAGTTGCAGATGCCGCTCAGACAATTCCAGCAATCCATCCTCGAAGTGGCTTTGAAGTCTCTCCACCATCCTGGCGAACTTCACATCCTGCGCACTCAAGGTGATCCTTGTCGCACCTGGGTCTTCGTTGGCGAAGTAGTTCTTCGGGAAGTTCAAAGCTGTGAACAACTTATTCCTGAAGTAAATCGCATCGTCAATTTCACCAAGGTTCTGCGCACCAGGAAGGGTTTCAATCCTTGTCTGGCTCTGAGGACGGATAGGCAACCAGTAGTCTTCATCCTGGTTAGGCGGCTGCCATCTTTCCTCAACTTGGTTAGCACCAGGAACTCCACGGTTCTGTGCTATCTTACGCTTTCTGAACTGATCCTTCAACCTCTCGATGAAGGCTTCAGCCTTGAACGGAGGCAACTGTCCGACATCGACGTAGAAGACCCTGCGCTCAGGGGCACGAGTCAACCTGTAGACCACCATAGCATCTTCCATCAACCTAAGTTGGTGGGCGGGGCTACGAGCCGGCTCGATAAGAGATTGTCCATAAGGGTAGAAGGTCTTCCGGTCGTCGCCGATCCTGAAGTGTACGATTTGCGAATTGGCGAACCGAATCGCCATGCTCTGATTCAACTCAGCCTCGGCAGCCTGAGAAACCATCGGCGCACGCACGATGGCCTGGTAGTCCGGGCCTTCCTTGGACTGCTGAAACTCAATCAGCTTGCCCTTGGTCGTTTCAATCCGGTACATGCTTTCCGGTGGAAGTGGTACAGCCTTGTAGATACCTTCCTTGGGATTGTCCGGGTTGATGACGGTTTCAACAAAGAAATCGCCCATGATGCACAAGTTCTTGAACCAGGTCCAAGAGTGCCGGTTCAAATTGAGCATATTACGATGCCGTAGCAGGAATTCCACTTCTTTCTTGGCGGCGGCATTGTTGCAGACCACCTTGAAGCAGTTGCCGTCCTCGTCCTTCTGGCAGTTGTGCATGATGACACAATCTGTGGCGAAGCACTTGTGTTCTTCTACGGACATATCGAAGACATTCATCTCCGGGCTTTCGTGAATCCCAACAATCCGGCGAGATTCCCGCTGCTTGGCCAACTGCTTGACTTCTCGGTGTGAGAAACCTTCTCGTTTAAGCCAATTCTCAATGGTCTGCCAGTCATATTCCATCAATCGGGCAACTTGACGAACCGTCAAACCGCCAGCAATCATGCGCATGGCCCGGTTGAGTTTTTCCAGCTTGGGGTCTTCCTTGCCGGTTTTCCATTCATCCAACAACTGACGCTCGGTGATCCAGCCTTTGTTGGTGGAAAAGAGGCGTGGAAATTGCTTGGCTTTTTGCTTGGTGTGTCGGTAGCTGGCGGGAATCCTGTAGAAAGGCTTCAGTTCGTCGCCTCTTACTAGATTTGCAGCCTCGACCCACTCACCATTCTTCCGCATGATGCGATGATCGTGAGTTACGGTGAAAGTGTGACCATCATCCAGGATAACTGTGACGGTCGGCGCTCTCTTAACCAGGCGTGGGTGATAAGCCCAGCCTAACGTGTAGTCTTGAGTGTGGCTGTCCCAACAATAGCAGAGGAAGCGTTCTTCCGGCTTGTACTTGGCTGCCAATGACTCGATAGTTTGAAAACCGAAAGGTGTGGCAATCGGGGTGCTGCCAGCCACGCAGGCTTCATCGGCCAGTACCGTCATGGTCATCTCGATTTCCGGGACGTTGCGTAGACGCTCGTACTCTTTGTACCGCATTGAACGGTTCGTCAGAGTCGTGGTGTCAATCATGTCGTAGGACTGGCGTAGCGAGGCTTGGCCTTGCCCTCCACCAGCACCACCCGCCTGGCCTTCACCGCCAAGCGTTGGATACACGTCAGGTTGGCCGATACCGGCACCTTGTAGGTTTCGTGTATCCTTCTTCTTAGCCAGCGGGTCTTTCTCGCCGGCATAAGTGAACAACTTGAAGAAGTCACTCCAAATAGGCATTGTTATTCTCCCTTCTAATTAAGCAGGTGTCCGAAGACACTTGCAGATAGATATGGGAGATGTTGGCTTTTTCCTACCGAACGACATGAAAAAAGTTTGCTTCATTACAAGCCATTTGAAGTCTGGCTCCGATGTACTGTACAACATCCTGGATCAGAATCCACGGGTACAAGGATTTCATTTAGATCATCCGTACTACGACATGCCAACGATTTGGAATCTGACGCAGCAAAAACACAAGAACGACACTCAGGCGGCGATCTACCTGGATGAGTTGTTTTTTAACTACTGGCTTCAGACCAAGGATGCCTACAAGTATTGCAAGTTCATCTACGTTATTCGCCCGCCCGAACAAACCCTAAATGAATTGATTCGCATCTACAAGCCCCAGGCTGCTTGCAACTACTACTGCTATAGGTTGCGCAGAATGTGTGAGATGGCCAAACGGACACCAGGAGCGGTGTTTTTGACTTACGAAGACATTTTAACGGGGCGGGGATTGCCACTGGTCGAACAGTATTTGGGGTTGAAGCAAAAGTTGGAGATGATACCAACAGAAAAGGGGACCAGTGCGAATCTGGTCCCCTTGGGATTAGTCCTACATGCCGATAAGGCATTTAATCGGTACTTTCAATTTCTCCGCTCGCAGCCATTGGTCTTCTACAAATAAGGCGGGTTGGACAGAGACAGTTGGGGCGTCTTGAATGAAATACAACAATCCCTTGTAGGTTCTTTGGAACTCCGACTGGATTTCTTGCATAGAGGGCGGTTGTTGATGCGTACCGATTTCCATGACAACAGAGAATGCTCCATTGCGGTAGTACCAATCGACTTCGCCTCCCATGATGGGACGGCCATAGACATTGCAGGCTCGGTCGATTCTATACTGACACATTTGCGCTGCTTTGCCCACGATCCGTTGATAATCCGACCAGTTCGCTGGGGTCTGCATCTTGTCCCCCCACGGGCACAGGAATACTCGCCCGAAAGTATGACAGGAGATGACAGCCTTGGGTCTGATCTTCATGAACAAGTCCTGCGTGGCTTTCACGCAAGGTGTTGACACATGGCCGGGCCTGCCGGGGTGCGGGTAATCTCGGTTGGGGTCCACACCGTCGATCTGCCGGGAGTTGGGATAACTGTCAACACTTACAACAGGTACGAAGTAGATGTCTCGTGTGTTGATGAGCGTGGTTACTTCCGGGTCTTTGCCGTAGTTACTGAGCATAGTGCCGATGAGGGCCATGACGGTAGCTGTGGCATGTGGTTCGTTGCCGTGAATACAGCCGTGAATGAGAACGACGGGTTTGGGAGAACTGTCGAACTTGTTGGTTACACGAATGTAGGTCAGGTCTTTGCCCTGGCGAGACTTACCATAAGTGCCAATTTCCGTGAGGTCCGGGGCTTCCTGGTTCCATTTCTGGAGTTGCGACACGATGCCCGAATACTGCACGAAGGCAGGGATTGCGGTTGAAATGTTGGGAGTAGCTGGGGTTTTGGGGGTTTCCGGCTGAGGCGCTGGAGGAATTATCTCAGTCCTCGGAGTCGGCATTTCGGGCCGGGCCGGGTGATTGTATTTCTTCTCCAGCTTGTAGCCGCCGACCAAGAGGATCAAAGCCGCCAGTCCAGCGATAAGCCATCCTCTTGGGTCAGTCCATTGGTTCATTGTGCCTCCGTTGCAATTGATATGCGTCAGGGTATATATCGTGGAGGCACTATGATTTCATACCGTGAATGGAAGTTGAGAGAGTCAGGAGGACTTGTCGGCCCTGTCAGTCCATCTCAAGTCGATGACGAAGGCGACGGGATCGAGCAGGTTCTCAAGAACCACCCGCACCCTGCCTTGATGGGTTGAATCCAAAAGAACTGCCCCCGACTTTGAAGAACAGGGGCAGAGAGAAATCACGTCCTATTTTCAGCAAGAAGAAGTAACTCTTCCGCTAACGGCGGCATATGGTCGCCTGCTTTCCCTTCCAGCCTCGTGAAGCTGTGCAGTCTCAACGGCGGCTTCAGGTCAATGAAATACTTCTTCTCAGCAATCCTGAACGTAAACAACAACCCGGCAGCCGGCTGCACCTGGGCGGTCGTTCCGATGCCGATGAAAACCCTGGTGTTCTGAGCCAGTTCATCTAGTTCCTTGTACTTCATATCGACAGCTTCGCCAAACCAAACAACATCCGGGCGACACTGCCCACCACACTTGGGGCACAGGTCGCCCAGCTTGACCGGCTCAGTATGAAGAGCCTGGTAATCGCACTTGAAGTTGATGTCACCATCCAAATTGGTGATCGACTTGTGCCACTCACATTTACGAGAATTGATGCTGCCGTGCAGGTGCCAGACATTTCGTGCAACCCGCTCGCTCCAAAAGGTCGTCGATGTTCTGCGTGATGTTGATTGACTTTGTATTTCTGTTCCAGCTTGGCGAGGGCTTTGTGGGCGGCGTTGGGCTGACGGATTGGATGTTGCTGGAATCGCTCGGCGTAGAAGTCGAGCATGAGTTGGCGATTTTCGGCCCGTTCCCAGCTTTGTGGTCGGCAACGTCCTCGACTTTGTGATTGTGCCACAGTCCGTTGGAGTCCCGGAATGTGGGAATGCCGGATTCATTTGAGAGTCCGGCCCCACTAAAATGTCACGATGGTGTCTTTTCATGGTATTATAGTTACTTTCCAGGAATTAAAATATACTGTTTTGGATCATAAATTCCATTATCCCATACGATCCACAATTGGGATTAGCTGAGCGGGCGGGGTGAACTTGTACGGAATTATGTCATTGTCGGCATAGATGACGCATACCCATCCTTCCCATCTTCTTTCAAACTCTTCCATTGTCCAGGTACGAATCTTCAATGTCTTGTCGGAATTGTTGATATACTTGACGATTTTCTTTTCTTCGTCGTAATGTATGAGGTTCATAGCATGTCCAGGGATGGAGAAGAGAACGCCTCGGCTTTCCTGACTACAGCTTTGCGAATTAGTTCTCGGCCCTGTTCTTTGTCGGTGACTTGGTCGAATCGCACCTTGATCTCGTGCAACTTGCTGCCGGCGTGCCTGGGCTGGAGTAGCTTTTGCAGTCGGGCCGATGGTTAAGGTTCCGATGAGTTTTGGTTCTTCTGCCCACCGACCCAGGCATTCCAGTGAACACCACACGCATTGTATGCCGGTTTTGTTGAAGACTCGATCCTTCATTGGGATGGGAACTTGTACATCTCTTAGTTCGTCTTCGTCATCCGGAGTGCCTTCAAATCGGAGCGAGGGTTTGGGACAGGCATGGCTCGTTCCGGGTTTGGATACATCCGATATGGGAAAGGCGGTTGGATGTTTCCACTGGATGAGCGGTCTGTTGGAAGGAAGAGTGAAGATTAGGCTAAGAAGAGCAACGATGACGACTGAGGCAATTTTTCTGTCCATAAACCTCCTTGTTGGTATTCGCCGAGGAAGATCAGTTCGCCAGGTACGCCATCAAGGTAGAGCATATACTTGCACCACTTTATCCAGCACTGCCATACTTCGGAGTAAACAGTTGCAACCATGCTACGCTGGTCTGAGGCGATCTCTGCATCAGATTTGTACAACGGTATATAGAGGGAGCGACTGCATAAATGAGGTAGGTAGGTTAGGATGAGCTCGGTCCATAGCCAGTTCACTTTGCTTCTCGGTGTTTAAAGTGTCGAAGTAATTGTCGTAAAAATAATGTGTAGATTTCTTCAGCCATTGGATGAGGGCTGCGATTTTCGCTAAAAGGAATTGGACAGGCGTATACCGCATCAGGCGATGGCCGGGCATGACCACTGCCTGATGGGTGAACACTTCGGTTTTGGGCACTCTGAATTCGGTGAACGATGGGGCCGCTTGGTTTCGTTTACACTTGTGGAGATGCCAATGTTTCACGCAGTAAAATTGCGAAGGTTTGAACTCTTCGTTGATTGTTACTGCGATTTCGTGATGTGCCAAGCTCTGTCTGTAAACAATGAACAAGGCACTCCGAACCATTCTTCGACCAAACTTTTTCCTTGCTAGGTATTCAATTGCCAAATGCATCTTAATCCTCCTCTTCGTCGATCCTCGTCTTCGTCGTCCTCGTCGTCTCAGTCATCTTCGTCGTCGAAGTCATCATCGTCTTCATCTTCGTCGAAGTCATCATCGTCCAAGTCATCGTCCTCGTCCTCGTCGAAGTCATCATCGTCGAAGTCTCTCATCGTCCTCGTCAATCTCATCGTCCTCGAATCTTCATCGTCTTCGTCGAAGTCATCATCCTCGTCGATCTTCATCTTCGTCGAGGTCCATGATGTCTGTGGTTGTCCTCTTCGTCCTCGTTTTGCTTGCGGGCCATGTTGCCCCACTCGTTCTTCGTACCTGCTCATGTGCTTCTCCTTTTTTGGGTTTCAGAACAATACATAGAGATGGAGGGAGGCTATGAAAAAATTCGTGCTCTTTTTTGTCTTTTGTTGTGCTTGCTGGCCGTACCAGGTTGTTCTCCGTTAGCTCCATTTGACATCGCCAGTCCCATCGTTACTGGTGTCATTATGTGGAAGGAAGGCGAAGCCCACAAATACTACAATGAAGAAATGCCGACCATGCACCGCTCCGTTAAATCTGCGTTGAAAGAACTCAACCTTCCTATCACCAAAGATGAAGCCGTCAAGGACGGGTTCTACATTATCGCTGGGGACAAGGATCGTTTCAAGATTCATATTCGTACAATTCGCCCCCATATCACCAAAGTAAGCATCCGTGTAAATTTCATGGGAGACAAGGACTTTGCAGAACTGGTCTACCGGACCACGGATAGTTACGTTGACACGATTGAATTCGATAACGGGCGACCCATCAAAGGCACAACGCTTCAAGTTGCTCAATCGTTAGCAAACTTTTCTTGAGGCATTTTGCCCGCAGTGTATCGAGTAGCACCGCCTGTCTTAACGGTGGTGTAGCAACCCAATTTTGGCCTCTGGCCCCGGTGATGGACCTTCGCAGTCGCATACCGGGATATTACCGCAACCTTTACACCCACAGCCAGCGTTGTTGTTGGCTTTGTATCCTTTTCTGATATTCCGGGGAATCAGGATCGCAAGCGTTGTTTCTGTTGCATCCTGGACACCATGCACTCCGCAAACGTGACTGCGAACCAAGCTGTTATTCTTTGATCTCGAACTCGGTCTTGGGATCAGGACTTACCATCTTGTGGTTGTGCAGGAAATCCAGACAGTGCCGAGCCGACTCGATGGCTTCTGGCTCGTCAGCCTCGTGGCTGTCTACCATAACGCCCTCGTGGATGAAATGGTAGGCGCTTTCCATCGGGACTTCAACATGAACTACATACAACGGATTCTGACGCCCGTTGGCAAGAGCAGAAATCGTGTGATCCGCTATTTTCAGTTTTTTGTTGTTTCTGATGTACACGCTCCTGCCCATCAAGTGCTGGACGACTTGCGCATTTGGCATGGCGGCAACCGTATCTTGCCCAATTTCACTCATCGCTGTCACCCTGTTGAGCAGGATATTTCGATTGTTGAATACCTCCAGCAAAATTTCCCGGTATGGCTTGCCGTTTTGGCCGTCAACCACGAGCATCTGGCGGGCCATTGCGTCGTATAGGCGAGGCGTATTGGGTACGTCGATCACGGCATTCAGCAGATAATCACAAACGATGTCACGGGCTTGCCGCAGGGCCGAGAGTGGGTCCATACTACCCATTAGCTTGTGGTGAATCTTGGCCATGATCTCCCACCATGCGCCAGTCCAGATTCGGCTGAAATTGTGAGGTTCTTTGCTCAATACCGTTATCCGGCGCATCTTCCTGGAGTGTTTCTGGCTGAACGTATTTGAAATCGTTGACGGCATTCCTCAAATAGCTGGGGTTATATCCAGCGGCAGGCGGGGCGATGTGATATGCACACGCTCCCATTTGCTTGGCCAGCCGACTGATGACATTGCTCTGGAGCAAGTTATTGCCTGTTTCGTTCAATGCGTATTGAAGAACCTTATCGTGCTGCATAATCTCCAAGATGGCATGGCAGTCACCGAACGCCTCGTGGAAGGCAAAGACTTCAAGAGCCTGGGTATTCCAGAAATCCGGGCGCAGAATATCCAACACGGCATGTCCCAATTCATGGGCAACAACGCTGGCTGCATCACAAGCGAAAATCACCGGTTGGCCACAGGGTCTTTGATGTAGAAGAACCGTAATGCCTGCCGATCATAGTAGGCGTTTAAGTCTTCACCAGCACGGACCAATACCATCAGGGTGTTGGTTGCCGCCCAGCGAATTGATCGGCTTTCTTGCTACGAGATGTAATATATCGCATGGCATTGCCGATGGTTACGGCGCTGGTGGATGCCTGCCAGGACAAAGAACCTACAGGTTGCCCACCGCCCATATAGCCTTGAATGGCGACAGGGAGTGGCGTGCTGCCGAGCGGCACATCATCTACCAGTTCTGGGGTGGAAGGATCATCGTAAAAGTAATGAACTGGACCTTGATTGAGTGGGCGAGTTGGGCGTGGAACTGGTAACTCCTTGCCACGGACAATCTTTGACCTTGTTGGGATAGGCATAACACTCCTTTATTGTGGAAGACGTGGGTATATAGGGTATGAATCAGCGAAAAGAACGACCGACTTTGTTTCTTCGGAAAGAACAAACAATTCGTGAGCATCGCACGATTGAAGCGATGCGTAACGGCCTGATGGGAGGCGAAGGGAAACTGGCTCGCATTGCCAAAACCTTCGGCGAACCGATGGTGCGTCAAGGAAGTGCCAACTTTGAGCAAACCTTCTTACCAGATTTTGATGAGATTCCTGATGAAAATGCGATTCCGTATTTCGACGAGGAAGAAGTGACCCACTTGATCGGCTGGCAGTATGATGGTTTGCGACGTGGCCTTCATCTGGAGATTAGCTGGAATGAAGAAACAAGGGACTTGAAGGCTTCCTGGAAGGGCTACCTGGTCTACAGGGAAGTTGGCAATGAACTTGATGGTTATGTTCCGAATCCTGAGTGGGAGAAGATAGTTGACGAGTTGTACGAGGCGGCCAAGAAGAAGGAAAGAACAAACAGGAAAGAACAAGCGAAGGTTGTTAATCGTGAGGCCCGCAGGGAACAGAGTGAGTTTCTGCAAGAGATGCGGTTGAAATGGGGTATCTGAGTGCGGTAAAATCCAGGGGACGCTAATATATACGAAAGGGTCCATCTCATGGAAAATCTAATTCAGGAACTCATTGCTAAAGGGCACAGCTTCGAGGAAGCTATCGAGATCGTCTACCACTCCTTGCAGGAGTCCAAGGCGAAACAAGCTATTAGCGGGGAGTTCTATGCCATCGTTCGTTTCAACAGGGGGCTTGGAATTGAGTACAAGAACCTTCCTGTCATTCAAGCAACAACTATTGAGGAAGCCAAGATGAAGGCGACAGAAATCGCCGAAAAGATTGTAGGTGGTCCCGGCGTGGACATCCGAGAGGTTCGGGTACGGCCAAAGAGCTAATAGTCTCCTTCAGATTTCCATTGCTGCTGGATACATACTCATAGACCGTCTCTATAAAGGAGAACAATTATGGACGACTTCAAAACTGAAAAGTGGACGCTCGAAGATGGCCGCAGGGCCGAGCGTCGGGTCACGGACAATGTGAATCCTAGCGGAGAGGCGGAACGGGTTGTTGAACTTCACGTCGAAGATGAGCGACCACTTCGCCTCCAGCAGCGAGTAGTAGAAAAGCGCAAGCCGTTCGTTTACGAGCGGGAAATTCATACCATCGACAAGACTGGCAATGTGGTGGAGAAGAAGGTCGAGTCTATCGAACCAAAGGTCCAGATGCAGTTGGTCGAACACCTTGTTGCAGAAAACAATGTGAGCGCCCTCAGCACCGAAACCGACAATCCATGCCACGTCACCAGGGAAGAAATGATTGAAACCATTGTCACTGCCTTCAAGGCTTTGAAGGATGACATGGGCCAGAAACCGGCTCCTCAGCAGCCTGTTCCAGTTCAGCCAATGCCAGCCCCAGGCAGCTTGGCAGATGAAATCGGCAGGCGTGTTGGTGGTAGCACTCAGCCGAATCCGACCCTGAACCTGCTCCTGTGGGGCGCAATCGCCGCTCTTGTTGTTGGTTTGGGATATGTAGTCTTTGTGATGTAAACCAATGCCGCCAGAGACATGGCAAGAACTAATGCACGATTGGGGCGATTGTGTGCTACACAATCGCCCTTTTTATTGCGTGGAAGTGATTGAAGACAAACGACCCGTGCCTCTCAAGGAAACACGGGTCGTGCGTTCGTTCTACGACTTATCCAAATCAGCCGCCTTCTGGCCCCATCAGGACTTTACGGAGGGGTAATCAAATCCGCTGACTGCAACTGATAAGGAATCTGGAAGACTTGAATTGGCTGAGTGTTCGTGCCACTGTAGACGTAAACCGTTTTCACGGCCAGATCGCCGGCAACTGATCCGGCATGATACAGAATTTGTTGTGTCATGCGTGGTGGACTGTTTCCGTCGAAGGTTTGGCTCGTGAACATGAACGATTGAGAACCACCTGACAACTGCTCCCAATCATGCTTCATTGTCAATGGGTTTAGCCCAAAGTCATTTACCACGTTGTAGTTTTGCAGCGTCAGGAACTCGGCTCGTGTGCCTGCCGTGCTAACGCTGACCGGAATCGTGAAAGTCGAGGCTCCTGTTACCGTGATCGTGTATGGCCCGCCGTCGATGGTCGGCGTAGAATCCGAATTGTCAACGTAGATGACAGCACCAGTGCTGAGGCCATGAGGCAGTACCGTCGTGATAACCGTGGGATTGGCGGCGCTAATT
Source organism: uncultured Acidobacteriaceae bacterium (assembly GCA_963732305.1). Lineage (GTDB taxonomy): Bacteria > Acidobacteriota > Terriglobia > Terriglobales > Acidobacteriaceae > Telmatobacter. Next base: position 892,535 of record CAVSYW010000005.1, on the reverse strand, counting down.
GTCGAAATTGACTGCGATAGCCGGACCAGCAATCCAACGCCGTCGTTGTACTGAAAGCGGTTGGCAATAGTGTGGCGGTCGAAGTATGGAGGAAGATCAGACACCCCGGCATACTTGTTGAATTTCAACTTCTGCTCGGCACCGCAATTGTCGAGATAGAACTTGAAGGCGTGTTTTGGCTTCTTGCTCTTGATGACTACCCGCATGGTTGGCATGTTCGTGCCACGCTGAAAGTTATCCAGGCTGGCCGTCATGTGGTCGGAGAAAGTTGAATTGGCGTTTAGGATAGCGATTATTTCAGCAGCCAGTGTTGCCGAAGGATTGGCACCTGCTATGTTAATGGGCAAGGAGGCCCAATTTACAAACGCTCTCTGCGCAATGCCGCTGCCAGCCGAAAGCCCTCCAGGCTGACTCGGAGCCAGATCGGCCCGGTCGAAGGCGTAATAGATCGTCAGGGTGTTAAATGTGGACAGGTCGTAGGGTTCAAAATTCCAACAAACCGCCAAGTCGGTCTTGTTGCGATTCCCTGGGCACTTGAATGTCAAAGATAACTGGCGGTCGTCCAGAATCCAGTTGCCTCGGAAATCTTCATCAAATGGGTTTTGGTAAAACGGCATCTTTCTTTCCTTCATTAAACGAAACTGCTCGACACACTATGTAGAGCGTGCCGAGCAGTTTTCTTGCGGAAAGACTAGAAGCCGGCTTCAATCAGCGTGAGCAATTTTTCACGTTTCAAAGTCGAAGCATTGGGATTCTTCTTGCGGAGCGGCGCATCCGGGCGAAGCGAGTAAGTGTGGGCGATCTTGTCTTTCCTGTAGCTCTTGACCGGAGCGTTTTTCAGCGGACGAAGGATTCTTCCTTCACGGACTTCATATCCGATAAACAACTGCGAGGTCGATTCAATGACCAGGATGGTTCGGCGAACCGGGTGAGTGTGATGCCCTTTGTACCAAAATCTCGCAACTGGATTACGTCGCACTGGCTGGTACTTCATTGCCTTCTCCAAACAAGTGGTGATACTGAACTCGGATAGCTTCTCTGTATTCGGCATCTGTGTTTGCTCCTTTCATCAGATTAACATCAAATGGGCCTGATGTATAGACGAATTGCAAGTTTTGCATATCATCAGACCCGCCCCTTGATGTTGGCGTTATATGGTCTAGGCTGGCGTTTGCGCCTATTTCCAATTTTGTTCCAGTATATGGGCATATTGATTTATTGGCGAACAATGCTTCAAGTTCTTTCCACCGGGAAGTTGTAGCGAAATGTTTCCTGGAAAGTGCTTTTAGATAACAGGTTTTGCAAAGAACGGTCTGGCGGTGTATAGATTGAATTCCTGTATTGCCACACTCCTCGCAAAGTCCTGCCGCCCGCCTTGAAGCATGTCGTTTCTTGTTCTCTGTTATTTGTTGCCGCCTGCATTCTAGGTGGTGTTGACAGAGATTGTTTTTTACTGCGGGTTGGTCGCACTCAAGACAGCATCCAGCAGTAAGTCTTTTCTTTGCACGAGTTTTTGCTCGTTCGCTACCATCAATGCGACATTGTTCACATATGGTTTTGTTGGGAACCGATGGATATTTTCCACATCGAATACACAGTCCAGCCGCTTTTTTCTTTTCCTTTATACATTTATCGTATATCTTGGCTTTCTCGGCACACCTGCTACATCTGGTCTTATTTTCACGAGAAGGATTGCCACATTCAATACACAGACCGGCTTCTTTTCTTTGTTGCTTGTTCATATTGCCTCCGTGCAATTATATATCCCTGACACCAGAAAAAATATGGAAAATTTCTGGTGTCAGGGACAGGACAGGCATGGAAGTGATTAGTTCAGTTGCAACAAGCGAGCATTGCTGTTCCTGAACTCTTTTTCTTTCTTGGAACTACCACCATGATGACGATTCGGGTTCCAACCTGCTCTTTCTTCTGGCGAAACTTCCCGATAGGGCCACGGTTTCAAAACATAGACGCCAGGCTTCCAGCAAGGACGACCATCATCGTATGCTTTGATTTGTTTGCCGAGACTGGTAGGCACTTGGTAATGAAGTTCTGTCTTGCCCCGGAAAATCTTGATGAGACGCCACCCAACAAGAGCGTGATCTGCAACGTAGCTTTCAACCAGTGAGTGACGGACAGGGCAATTAGCTGGATTGCCGCACTCACCAGCGGCGTAATCCTCATCAAGAAACTCAATGCTAATTGACCTTTTCGGCTGGACATAGTTATATCCAGGCTGAACCTTCGGTTTCATTTATCTCTCCTCTCACTTCTTGGTGATTTCGGTAAGCAAGTCTGCTGCATACCTTGCATCACCTAACAGCTTATTCGAGAATCGTGTATCTGTCAATGCGACCCGATATAGAAGATTGTCCTTGATGAAGGCCGGCAGGGTTTCAGGTTCCATTTGCCCTTCCGGGAGTTCAATCTCGGCAATGGCGATGTATGTTTGGCCCTTGTAGTCCTTGAAGAAGTCACATTCCCACAGGTACTTGCCAGAACGAACATCGTAACGAATTTTTTCCAGTTTGTTGAGAGAGATGGCCCACAAGTCATCAAAATCACGCTTGTCGAGTTTGTTTTCTACTTCCACACACCGACCGCCCGTGTTCACCTTCATGGTGAAGAAGTAACCTCCCTTGTTGTTGCCGTTGGCATATACGGGAACTGACTTTCTCACACGCACCGTGATGCCTCGTGTGGCGATCAGATAGCCTTGTGAGATTTCGTACTTCTGAATTGCTCCGTTGGCGACTGTCTTTTCGCACTTGGCATTGATGACGAATTTTCTTTCATGCTCGGTTGGAATTGGAATCTCCTTTGTTTCTGTTGTTCTTGTGTTTCTCGTTCTCGGTCGGCATGATTTCTCCTTATTGGATGCCACGCAGAATTTGCTTCAGATGGTCAGCGTCCTCCCTACTATCCTGAATCTGGCCGTCCATGAAGACATCAATCCAGCCTCCATTGACCGGATCGACTACCGCCAGGTTCCTTGCGTCATCTTGACGCTGTACATAGTTCTTGACAACCTCTTCTTCCATCACCAAAGCCATCTTTACCACTTCAGCCGGGTCAGAACTGGTCAGGAATGGGTTGCTGTCTGAGGTAGGCTGTCCTCCAAGGCCAACAATCAGGTCGCTGAAGGCCGTCACATGGCCCATTTCGCTCGCAGCAGCCTTCAGCAGTAGCTCTTTGTACTCGTGGCAATGCAGCCCCGTGACCAGGCTTGCGTTCGCCAAGTAGAAGCGTAGGTGCTTCCATTCGTTCATCAAGTCGCCATTGAGTGTGGCGATCATCTCATTCAGTGTCATTTGTTATCTCCAAATTTTCATTGATACGACAGATATAGGATTCGCTTAGTGTGACCAACCCTACATGAAATAAAGCATGACAACAAGCGCACAACACAATGCACTTGTTGATTTCGGCAGCGATTGCTTTGAAGCTGTAATCAGCGGCCTTACCAATTTGAAACTTTTTCAGCGTCGGGTCGAAATGGTGAAATTCCAATTGAGCCGGGTGAAATGTTCCTTTCCATTTGCATTTTGGATTCCGACACCCATAGGCAAGAGCAATCTTGTCAAGCGGTAAAGCGCCTGTGATGCTGGCGTCGAGCGAGATCTCCGTGAGGGCGAAGCCGGGCGCCCCCTGCGTGTACTGCACGCGGGAGAGGCGAACGCCCGAGCCAACCTGCAACTCGCCGATGCGCGCATCGATGGAAGAGTAGTTGGGCGGGACGCGCATCCGGTAGAAGTCATCGAGTTGCCTGCGGGTCTTCTCCACGCGCTGATCGAGGCCTCGCAAGGGGGCAGTTTGGAGCTCAAGCGCTTTCAATTGAAGTTGTTTTCCGGCCAGGATGTCGCTGGAGTGGCTGTCCATGGCGGTCCAGTCGAAGCCGAGACGAACGGCCATGGCAACGGCGAGCGCAAGCAGCAGAATGAAGCCGGCCAGATGCCAGGTGAGCGGGGCGCTCAGGCGCTCTCGCCACGTCGAGGAGGATTGCGTGGTGCTCATTGCGGACCTCCGTTCCCGGCTGGCGCGGGATGAGGTGGCATCTGGACGGTTCCCGTGAAGGGCGGGTGTCCGCGTCCGGCCGGGGCGGCGGGAACGGCGCGAGGATGCGGCGGAAGCGCTGCGGCATGCGAAGTCCGCTGGGATCTGGTTGTCATGTTTTGCCCCGGCGCGTTCTTCAGAGATACGTTCTTCAGGGCCGCACGTTCTTCGGGTGCGGGCGGATTGTAATCGGCAAAGAGCTCGAATTCGAATCGATTCGAAAGGCTGACGGGGCCCTGGGGCTGGTTAGGGTTGTTGTTGCTGTTTTCGGCGCTCTCGCCCTCAATGCGCGGCTGAAGGAAACGGCGCGAATGCTCGAGGTTGCGCACCAGGTCGACAGAGCGGTCGTGCGGCCCGAGTACGCGGAGTTCCACGGTGATATGACCATCCTTGTTGCGAGTTGGTTCGATGGAAGTGACCTGCACGCCGGCGGGGAGGACGGTTTCCATGGCTTCCATAGCGAGCGTCCAGGAGAAGGCCTTTTCGTCGAAGCGCTCGTTGAGGAATTCGGCTTGATCGAGGAGCCGCGCGTTGTCGGGCCGCTGCATGAAGACCTGGGCATGCTGGCGCTCGGCTTCGATGCGAGCGATGGCGCCATCGAGGGAGTGCTCACGGGCGCGGGCTTCCGCCGCCTGGCTGTCGAAGAGATGCAGGCCCAGACCGAAGAGCAGGCAAAGTGCCGCAAGAACGGCCATGCCGATGCGCAAATGCCTGATGGCCGGGCCATGATCGGTGAAGGGGCGAGTGGCGAGATTGAGCGTAATGCGCATGGTTCTAGCTCGCTCCCGCCAGCGCGCCTGCGACGCCGGCAAAACTGGTTTGAGGCAGAGCCGTCAGTGCGCCTTCTTCGGGGCGGCCGGCCCATTCGACGATGGGAATTCCGGCATTGCCGATGGTCTCCGAAAATTCCGCCGGGCTGTGGACTCCCGCGTAATGCAATCGCCGCGGGGGCGCGCCCAGCTTGTCCTCAAAATATGCGGTTGCCACGGCGATGCTGCGCGCGATATCGGCGGCGCGCGGCTCTGGCTCCAAGGGCAAATCTAGAGTGCGATAGAGGAGCAGTTCCTGCCCACTCGAAACAGTGGTGGTGATGGAGTAAGCAGTGACGTTGGCAGCCATCACGCCATCCATGGAATCGGTGGTTGCGAGCGCGGCGAGGCTCGAGGAGAGAACCGCGCCCGGCTCGTATCCGGCGGCGCGGACGACGGCTTCGTACTCGGCGAGAATGGGCCCGGGCACGATGGCGGCAAGCACTTTGCACTCCGATTCGTTTTGCGCGATGACCTGGTAGCTGACCCCGGCGGGCTCCACATCGAAGGGAACCATTTTGCGCAGGCGGAAGCGGACGACAGAAACGGCTTCAGAAGCTTTGGCGGGCAGCGTATCAAAGTCGAGCACGAAGATGCGAACCAGCGTGTCAGGCAGGATTAGCGTGATGGCGTGGGAGCGCGGCTTGACCTGAACGAGCGCCGAATCAATGGCCGATGCGACGGCTTCGGGTGCGCGCAAGTTGGGTTCGTCCAGGCTGGGAACCAAAGCGCCGGCAGCGAGTGGAGCAAAGGCATAAACGCAACCCTGCTCTGCGGCGGCAGCGCCGCGACGCGTTCGGGCGGCTGGAAGCGCAGCAGCAAGTACGCCCTCGGGAGAGAGCTCCACCGCGGCGGGCGGACGGCCGCCGGGCTGGTTCCTACCCGCATTCTTTTTGAAAATCGATCTCATCTCTCTCGTTCCCTTGTTCCCTCGGTTCCTGCTTTACCTTGAAGCCTCGATAAATGTGACCTTGTTAATCTCTTTTAGTGTAGTGACTCCGCGGCGGACGCGCTCGATGGCGGATTCGCGCAGAAAACTCATGCCTTCTTTTTGCGCCTGCCTGCGAATCTCTGATGTGGGTTTCTTGGCGAGAATAATCTCGCGGATGGTGTCGGTGAGGTCGAGCAGCTCGTGGATGGCGGTGCGGCCGCGATAGCCAGTGCCGCCGCACTCCATGCAGCCGGTGCCTTCGCGGAAGTCGAAGTCGCGCCATTCAGCGGGAACCAAGCCACTGGCCAGCAGCAGTTCGTTGTCGGGGCGCATCGAGCGGGCGCAGTATTCGCAGATGGTGCGTACCAGGCGCTGCGCCAGGATGCAGTTGAGCGCGGAAACGAAGTTGTAGGCCTCGACGCCCATGTTGAGGAAGCGGCCCAGTACATCGACCACATTGTTGGCGTGAACCGTGGTGAAGACAAGGTGGCCGGTGAGCGCGGAATTGATGGCAATCTGCGCGGTCTCCTGATCGCGAATTTCACCGACCAGGATTTTGTCAGGATCGTGGCGCAGGATGGAGCGCAGACCGCGCGCGAAGGTGAGGCCCTTTTTCTCATTGACGGGAATCTGCGTGATGCCGCGAATCTGATATTCGACCGGATCCTCGATGGTGATGATTTTGTCTTCGTCGCTCTTGATTTCGTTGAGTGCAGCGTAAAGAGTGGTGGTTTTTCCGGAGCCGGTAGGGCCTGTGACGAGCACCATGCCGTAGGGCTCGCGAATATAGCGGCGGAAACGCCGCAAATCTTCTTCGGCGAAGCCGACGACATCGAGCGTGAGGTTCTTGAATTTCTCGCTCATCGACTCCTTGTCGAGGACGCGGAGGACGGCGTTTTCGCCGTAAATCGTCGGCATGATCGACACGCGGAAATCGATAAGGCGGGTTTTGTAGCGCACGCGAAAGCGGCCGTCCTGGGGGACACGCTTCTCGGCGATGTCGAGCTCGCTCATGATCTTGATGCGGCCGAGAATGGTGCCATGGTGCTCGCGGGCGATGGGCGCCATGGCCTCCTGCAGCACGCCGTCGATGCGGTACTTGACGTGCACTGAATCGTCGTAGCTCTCGATGTGAATGTCGGAGGCGCGGCGTTCCAGAGCTGTGAAGATGGTGGTGTCGACGAGGCGAATGATGGGACTGATGTCCTCCGTCTCACTGGTCAACTTCTCAATCGAGATGTTTTCGTCGGAGTTTTCGTCGCCGGTCAGCACGTCGAAGGTCAGTCCCTCGCTGGCCTCGTCGAGGACGCGTTGCGATTGCTCGGTTTTCTTGAGCAGGTCGGTGATTTGGGACAAAGTCGCGACGCGGGGGACGATGCGGTTGCCGAGAAGCCCGGAAATCTCGTCCAGCACCATGAGGCGCGACGGATCGCTGACGGCAATCACGAGTGCGTCAGGGGTCAACTCGATCGGCACGAAGTTATAGCGGAACATGAGTTCGACCGGGACAGTGCGCAGCAGTTCGTGCTGAATCTTGAAATTCTTGAGGTCGACGAATTCGGCGTGATAGCGGCGGGCCAGGGATTCAGCCTGGGCGCGTTCGTCGCCGATCACATTCGCGAGTAAGGGCGTGGGCATGGGCAGCACGTTAGTCTCCGACATGCGAGCAACCTCCTACATTCCAGTTGACTGCCCAAGCGAAAAGATGGGCAGGTAGAGCGAGATCAAAATAAAGACGACGACGATTCCCATAAAGATAAGAATCGCCGGTTCGATGAGCGCGAGGGCGGCGGCGAGAGCCGTTGCAACGTCGTCCTCGAAGAATTCGGACATGGAATTGAGCATTTGCGGCAGCGCGCCGGTTTGTTCGCCGACGGTGATCATTTCCGTCGCGAGCGAGGGGAAAACGCCGGTCTTGGCGAGGGAATCGGCAAGGCTTTTGCCTTCACGGACAGTGGTGACGGAAGCTTGGATGGCGCGCGAGACGCGGCGCGAAGAGATGGAGCGCGACGCCGTTTCCAGCGAGGGAACGAGCGGCAATCCGCCCGTGAGCAGCGTGGCGAGTGTGCGCGCGAAGAGCGCTACCTGGTATTTGAGCCATATCTTTCCGAGGATGGGAAGACGCACGCGTACGCTGTCGGCAAAGTCCTTGCCGCGCTCGGTCAGGCCGAACCGGTAGGCCGCGGCGCCGGCGGCGAGTGCGATGAGCACAATCCAGAGGATGTTGTGTTGCATCCACGTGCCGAAGGAGAGCAGGGCCAGTGTGAGCGCCGGCAGTTTATTGCCGATCTGGTCGTAAAGCTGCGCGAATTGCGGCACCACCACAGTGAACATGAAGACGAGGAGAGAGCACACCAGCGTGAGAAGCACGGCGGGATAGATGAGCGAGCCAATCAGCTTTTTGCGCAGGGCGAGAGCGACCTTCTGGAAGCTCACATACCGGTCAAGTACCTCAGGCAGGTTGCCGGAGCGCTCCCCGGCCAGGAGCGTGGTAGTGTACATGAGCGGGAATCCGCTTTGAGCCTCGAACGCCGCTGAAAGCGCCTCTCCGGTTTTGACGCGCCCGGCGACATCTTCTAACTGGCCGGCAAAGGTGGCATTTTTCTGGATCTTGCCGAGCATTTGCAGCGAGCCGAGAATAGGCAGGCCGGCGCGGATGAGAGTGAGGAACTGCGAATTGAAGATAAGAAAAGGCTCAAGCTTGACCTTGCGGCGAGAACGCGCAATGTTGCCGCGGGCGCGAACCGAGAACACGTGATAGCCCGCGTGGAGGAAACGGGCCCGCAGTTCCTCGGCCGTCGCCGCGGACTGCACCTGCTCCTGCACGCGGCCGCGATCATCGGCCATCTTGATGACGAATTCTGCCATGGTCGTTCTCGTCGCCTCCGCGGTTGCGCGGCCGGGAAGCTCTCGAAGAGTTACTCCTGCTTAAGGTTAACAGTCTTGACTCAAGAAAATAGACGATGCCGGCGTCTCCGGCGCTCGTCTGGACCTGTATCCTGAATTCGTTCTGGATGTTGGTGCTGCAGAGGGTCGGCTCGAGGCGGGCAATGGACTGGCGAAGATTAGGGTGCTTGATGAGGGAGATCGCGCAAGTTGTGGAGAGCGCAGTGCGTAAACGCTGGCGGCCTGCGGTGGCCGTATGCGTTGGCGCATTGGTTGCAGCAGTGCTTTTTACTGCGTACCGATCCGAACGCAGCGCGACGGCAGTGGTTACGCCGTATCCCCACGATCTCGCCCAGGTAACCTTTGCCGTGGCAGGCGATGTGATTCCCCACGAGCCGGTGCGCGCGGCGGCTAAGGCGGCCGGCGACGGGGAGCCGGGCTGGGCCGCGCTGTTTTCCGACGTAGCGGATGTTTTTGAGGGCGCGGATTTTGGATTTGTGAATCTTGAATCGCCTGTGGCGCCTGAGCACTCGCACGGGACGAAGCCGTTCCTGTTCGACGCGCCAGTCGAGCTGCCCCAGGCGCTGAAGGCGAGCGGGATCAAGATTGTCTCGTTTGCTAACAATCATGTGATGGACCAGGGGTGGGCGGGGTTTGTCGAGAGCCGCCAGCACCTGAAAGAGATCGGCCTCCAATTCGCCGGGACCAGCGACAACGCGGCGACGGCGTGGCAGCCGGTAATTACGGAGGCCAACGGAATCAAGGTGGGATGGCTGGGCATGACGCGATGGCTAAACGGCAACCGGAATCCCGACAAGGACGATCAGCCGCACGTGAATTTCTTTCCCTATCCGGGTGAGGCCAATGGCGCGCCGGGAGCGGATGAGGCCAGGGTGCTGGCGGCGGTAAAGGCCGCGCGGGCACAATGCGACCTGCTGGTGATTTCGGTGCACTGGGGCATTGAGTACGCGACGGCGCCGCGGCCCGAAGACGTGGACATTGCACACAAAATGCTCGATGCCGGGGCGACGGTGATTGTAGGTGCGCATCCGCACGTGTTGCAGCCGATTGAGACTTACAAAACGCAGGATGGGCGCGACACACTCATCTTCTATTCGCTCGGCAACTTCTTGTCGAACCAGTCGCGCAACTATGTGGATGGATTGAACCCGGACTCGAATGGCGATCCGCGGGACGAAATGATCGGGCTGTTTGCGGCGGTAAAACGGGATTACGGGCCGGCAGGAGTGCGCCTGGAACTGGGGCACGTAGGTATGCTGCCCGTGTGGGAAGACAACAACCACAACGAACTAGCTGCAGGACGCGAGAAGAGGACTGTGATCAAGCCGGTGCTGATTGACCGGGAGATTCCGCCCTTGCAGGCGCGACTGGACGAGCTGAACAAAGCGGCGCAGGGAAGCGCAGGATTAACGGCCGACGAAAAGAAGGAATTCATCGAGGCTACGAAAAGGTTGAAGCTATTAACGGACCGGCGCGCGCTGATCCTTTCGCGAACTGGCGACGATTACGCGATGGCTCCGCCGAAGTTACCGGCCAAACCATGAACGCTGCAGGCGCAGATGATGCTGACCAGAGAAACTGAGAATGCGGAGAAACACGCGTCCACTTGGAAGGGCGCGGTGACGGGGATCGCGATGATCCCGGTGCTGGCGGTGGGCGCGTGCCTGGCGATTCCGTATACAGTGGGCGTGCGATGGCTGCGGCTCCATGGCGAGCATAAATTGCGACTGCTGATGAGGTCGCGAGGAAGACTCGTCACCTGGCCGGAGTTTGTGCGCGCGATGCATGAGACTGGCGGAACGTGCATTGAGGAGAAGTTCACCGCTAAGGGTCCGGTGCGATTCTGGTGGACTCCGGAGGATGTTCGCCGGGAATCGCCTTACGAGATTACCAGTTGGTTCACCATGCGCAAAGGCCGGCAACATGAGACCTTTGTGCGCTGGTGCAGGTCGCGCTATACGAGTGCGGACGATGGATGCGCGGTTCTGGTGGATACGCCGCTGGTTCCGCGGCGCGAAATCTACACGTTGTGGTCAGAGTGCCGCTCGAACGCGGCTAAGGCGCAGTGGATCGAAGTTGCGCCTCCGGAGATTCTGCCTCATAAACCCGGTCAGTAGCCGCTCGCGACCAGCCATGCCTCGGTGAGGTCGAATTCCGGTTTCTTCGCCTGCATCTGCATGGCGGCAAGCTTCACCAGCACATCGGCTTCGATGTTCATGGGCGTGCCTGCGGCGAGCGTGTGCAGATTTGTGCGCCAGTAAGTTAGCGGCAGGATGGCGATGCTGATCTCTTCACTATCGAAGCCTGCGATCGTCAGGCTGATGCCTTCGACGGCGACTGAACCTTTCTGCACCATCCAATGGCGCACGTTTTCGGGAACGCGGACTTTGAGAGTCCAGTCGGTGGTTTGGCGGTCGAAGTTCGGGTTGGATTCGGGAATCACGGGATCGAGCGCGGTCATCACGCCTGTGCCGTCAACGTGGCCTTGCACGATGTGACCGCCGAGAGGGCTTCCAGCTGCGGTGGGCAATTCCAAGTTGACGCGCGCGCCAGGAGCAAGCGAGCCAAGCGAGGTGCGATCGAGCGTCTCCTGCGCGAGATCGGCGTGGAAATAGGTGGGATCCGGATCGAGCGCCGTGAGGCAAACGCCGGAGACGCCGAGCGAGTCGCCTTCGCGCAGGCGCGACGCGATGCCGGGCGCTTCAACCGTAATGCGACGAACGCCGCCGCGATCGGTGAGGCTGACGAGAGTTCCGGTTTGCTCGATGATGCCGGTGAACATGGATCAATGATAGGGAATAAGGGACCAAGGGAACAAGGGAACAAGGGAACGAGAAAACAGAGTCGATGGATCAGTGTTTCGGCACTGCGAGACTGCGCGTTCCGGGTGCGTCAGAATTTCATGGTGACGCCTTTTTCGCACATATCGCCGAAGAGCGATAGGAGATGAGTGATTCCCAGAAGTTCGCGGATTTGTTTGCCAAGATTGATGAGCTCGAGGCAGGAGCCTCCTGACTTGGCCGAGACCTGGAGGCGCACCAGCGTTCCGAGGCCCATGCTATCGACGAAGGCGAGGTCAGTGAGATCGAGAACGATGCGCTTATTATCGGGAATCAAGACGCGGATCTTGTCGTAGAACTCACCGCACAATCCGGCGACCAGGCGGCCGCGGCAATGGACGAGAGCCATATCGCCTTTGTGCTCGACGCTGAAGGTGAGGGAGTTCTTGGCGGGTGCGTTCGGCATCAATTTCCTCCTTGTTGGGTATGAGAAGCGGGCAAGGCGGAGAGTTCGGGCGCGGCGGTGAGGGCGCGGTAGGCGAGGAACAATTTCAAGCGCCAGCGCAGGATCATGCCGAAGGCGAGCAGATAGAAGATCGCGCCGGTTTGTTCGAGAGAGAGTAGGGAATCGAGATAACCGCGCGCGGCCCAGCGGATGAGGGCGAGCACGATAATGACTGCGAAAAACGCGCTGGAGCGCTTCATGCGGATTTCTCCGCCGTGCCAATGGAGGTCCGAGGTGAGCAGCAGCGGGTAGGCGAAGAGGATTGCGCCGATGAGAAAAGCGGCGAGCCCCCACAGGAAGGGCACGCGGCAGGGCGGATAGAAAAACATGCAAAAGCCGGTTGCCATGCCGAGAGGCGGCATCACGATCTTCTTGAGAGTCACGGCGGTTCGGCCCTCGCGCACGCGCCAGGTGAGCACGCCGGCGAGGCCGACAAGAGAGACTACAGCCGTGAGGACTGGAGTGGAGATCATGAAACTTGCCTTTCGTTCCTGCTGCGGGCAGGGACTTCGACATCAGCAAAGAGCGGGTCGGAGCCTCGTGCGTACATGTTCATTTTAATCGGAGCGTCCGAGTCCGGAAAGCGCTCCACGAATCAGGTAGTGAGTCGGTTTGAAAAAACATCCCTCAGGGGCTAAAGCCCGCCTCGATGTTGAGTTTTTGCGGCACGACTAAAGTCGTGCCCTTTCACGCCGGTTTCAAGCTGACCCGGTGTCGAAGCTTTCGCTGGCCGCTGGCCGCTGAACACTGATCACCGATCACTCAGCACTGTCTTTCGGCCAGGGATCGATTAGGAGCGAACTCAGTCCGAAGTCATCTCCGTAGCGCTCGATTTCGACATCATTCATGTGCACGAACTGGGGGATGCCACGGAAGGCGGGGACGGCGTCGGAGCCCATGATCTGAGGGGAGATGAAGAGGCGCAGGCGGTCGACGAGGCCGGCGGCGAGAAACGCCGTGTTGAGGCGCGTGCCGGTTTCGGTAAGGAGGGTGAGAACGCCCTCTTCGCCGAGCTTCAACAGAACTTTATCGAGCGGGACGCGGCCTGCTTCGGCGTCGAGGATTTCCACGCGGACGCCGCGGTTGCGCAACTGGGCGACGCGGGCTTCGTCGCGGGAGACAGTGAAGATGACGACGTCGTTTTGCGCTGTCGAGACCAGTTTGCAATCGAGAGGCATGCGCAGGGCGGAGTCGAGGACGATGCGCAGGAGCGGTCGGCGGCGGCGCAGGCCGCTGCGATCGGTCATCCAGGGGTCGTCGGCGAGGACGGTATCGACGCCGACCATGGTGGCGTCAGCGGCCCAGCGCAGAGGCTGCACGGCGGCGCGGGCGGCTTCGCTCGTGATCCAGTAGGGCGCGTGCTGCGTTTGTTGCGCGGGCGGCGGTGCAATGCGCGCGTCGAGCGTCATGGCGACTTTCATCAGCACGAGCGGGCGGCGATTCTGAATCCAGCGCGCAAAGCCTTCGTTGAGGCGGCGGGCTTCGGCCTGGCACGCTCCAACACTCGTTTGAAGCCCCGCTGCACGCAGTGCTTCGACGCCATGGCCGGCGACAGCGGGGTTGGGATCGATGGTGGCAGCGACTACGCGGGCGAGGCCGGCTTTGATGAGCGCATCGGTGCAGGGCGGGGTGCGGCCGGTAATGTTGCAGGGTTCGAGGGTGACGTAAGCGGTGCCGCCGCGAACGCGATCGGCCGCGTGCTGCTGCGCCTCTTTGAGGGCGACGATTTCCGCGTGATCGAGGAGGTCGTACTCGTGCCAGCCCTCGCCGACGACCTGGCCGGCGCGGTCGAGAATGACGCAGCCGACGGCGGGGTTGGGCGAGGTGACGCCGATGCCGCGCCGCGCGAGCTCGAGGGCGCGCCGCATCCAGTAGGTATCTTGATCGAGTTGGTTGCTCATAGGCGCGTCTCGTCCCGGACGGGAACAATCAAGTGTAAATCGGGTGGTTGGTGGATGGGTGCAGCGGAGCCCGTTGGTCTTGATGTGCCGACATGCCCTTTACCTCGGCCTACCCCCCCATGGGGTTTTTGAACTAACCGCTTTGTTTTTAGCGGGATAAGGTTTGATCATTTCTTCCAGCCCGTTGAAAGCAAATGGGTTATTTCGAAAAGTGCCCAAAGATAAGGACTTACGGGCCATATTTTGAGGTTTCTGCGCGCTCTGTCCCAGGATGCAGCGTTGTGGACCACGATGCGGGACGCATTGATATCTGTGAGCCCAAGCCGCGTGTGCATGCGCTGTGTTGTTCTTGCGACATGAATCAAGTGTAGCGATTCGCGGGAAATAATCTGCACGGTCGGGTGGTTTTTTATTTCGTTGAAAAGGCGAGGGTTGGAGGGAGTTGAAGGTTGGGGAGAAGTTGACAAAGACAGGGAGCAAGGGAGCGAGGGAGCAAGGGAGCGAGAAAAAAACACAGTCCAAGGGAGAGGGGATCGGGGTTCGTGCTCTCCCATGTCCCCAAATGCGAGGGACATGGGGCACCCGGCGAAGGGAGTCCTTGACGTTCGTATATCGTGTCGATACACTATACAGATGATCAAGAGTTTCCGGCACGCTGGCTTGGAGAGTTTTTATCGTACCGCCAGCAAAGCGGGAATTCAGCCGGCGCATGCTACGAAGCTGCGCAGGCAATTGACATTGCTTGACGCCAGTGCGTCGCCAGAGCACATGAACGTGCCGGGTTGGCATTTGCATCCGCTCAAAGGAAAACTCAAAGGCCATTGGTCGGTGCGTGTCAGCGGCAATTGGCGCATCACGTTCAGATTTGAAGGCGAAGACGCGATCTTAGTTGATTACGTGGATTATCACTGAGGGAGAGAAACCTATGATGTATAACCCCGCACATCCCGGCGAAATCATTCAGGAATATATGGAGGGTCTCGGATTGACTGTTACGGGCCTGGCCGCGCACCTGAAGATCACTCGGGCCAATCTGTCGCGGATGATCCATGGCAGGACCGGCGTATCGGCCGAGATGGCCGTGCGTTTATCCGAGGCATTCGGAACTTCTGCCGACGTGTGGGTGAGGATGCAGGCTAATTACGATCTGGCAAAGGCATTGCGCGGTCGGCGCGTGGAGATTGCGCGATTGGCCACGTGAAGTGAGATTGCTCGGATAACTTGCTGGGTTCAGGTTGGTGCGATCCCGGGTTCCAGAAGCGGGAACCGGGACAGCCGCGATTTATGGTTGACCATTTCGGGGAGGCAAATGCCGAGTAGGCGACGACCCTCGCGCGACTCTGTCAAAAGTACGCGCCAATGTCCGCGAAAGAGCGAATGACACATGCCGCAGTGTCTCTAGGGCACGACCAAGGGGTTCCTTGAGACTTCGATGCGCGGCACGTCGAAACACGCGGGCAACTGGTTGTAGGGAATGTTGATCTTGGCGAAGACGTTCTCGTAAAGCGTCACCGTCGTTTTTCCACCACGGTCACGCAAGTGGCCGACGGCGCTAAATGATGTGTTCTTGCTTTCTTGAAGCATCCTGTCTTTGCCATTGAACCAATCCGATGCGGCTCTGGTTTCTCTGTTTAGGAGGATCGTGTATGCGCCATACATGGCTGCGGTGAAATCCATAGCCTCGGTGCCGAAGTCCTGAAAAACCGGATCAATATTGTTGTAGATCAAGAGAACCGAGGGGATTCCTTGTCTGGCCCCGAATTGGATTTGCTTCTTTGAGTTTTCGATCCTGCGCCGGACATGGTCGCCCAAGGTGCGTGAGGAACTCTTGATGTGCGGATAGGCCGGGTCTTTGACCACGCCGAAATTCTCATCCTCCGCCAGTTCCTTCAACTCGAAGACTATTTTGACGCCGCCGACCGAGACGAGGTAATCCGGCCTCGGCGTGGTGTCCTCCTTAATCTTCTCGAACGGCACATTGTTGACGGTGAGAAACCCTTCAAACAAACTTTCGGATTTAGTTTTCATGAAGACATCTCCCCAGTGCTATTATCCACTTTCTGAAATTGTTGCGAGAAAGTGAGCACCTATGCACAAATTCATGATAACTATCATGCTTGCCGTGTTTGCAGCTTGCTGTCAGTCGCAAGATGCCGCTCCAAAGGCCTACCAACAAGATGCCCCCGAAATCATTGCGAAGAAGACTGTTGAACTCGACCTCGTCACGCGCAGGAATAACCTCATTGCTCAATCGGATGACATGAACTCAATGGCAAAATCGTTGAATGGCTTCGACTTCGATAACGCGATTACAATGGGCGACCATGCACAGCAAGGGATGATGTACCTGGATGCACTTTTCTATTTTGTCGACACATATGACAAAATGCAATGCGTCGAAGACAAGAATCTTGCTAAGGCTGTGCTTCAGAATCGTCTTGGCTTCTACGCACACCTGCTCGATATGGCCGTTGACCAAACGAATGGCAATCTAGGGCTAACCCGCGTACCTGCTGTGGCGCAACAGGGGCAACGGATCAGAGACGAATTGCGGGCCGCGAAGGTTAAGCTGGATGAAATCGCTGCATCTCTAAAGTAATCGGTCCCGAATCGATTATTCCAGCAGCGAATCGACAAACTCTTCTGGAGAGAATTCCAGCAGGTCGGTCATTTTTTCGCCGACGCCGACGTAGCGGACGGGGAGATTCAGTTCGCGGGCGATGGCTATGGCGATGCCGCCTTTGGCGGTGCCGTCGAACTTTGTGAGCACGATGCCGGTGACGCCGGCGGATTGCGTGAATTGGCGGGCCTGCTGGAGGCCGTTCTGGCCTGTCGTCGCGTCCATGACGAGGAGGACTTCGTGCGGCGCGCCGGGGACGAGGCGGGCGGCGGTGCGGCGCATCTTGTCGAGCTCGTCCATGAGGCCGGATTTGGTGTGGAGGCGGCCGGCGGTGTCGACGTACAAATCGTCAATGCCGCGGGCCTTGGCGGCGGCGATGGCGTCGTAGAGGACGGCTGCGGGATCGCCGCCCTGTTTGGTCTTGATCATCTCGACGCCGGAGCGCGCGGCCCAGATTTCGAGTTGCTCGATTGCCGCGGCGCGGAAGGTGTCGGCGGCGCAGAGCAGGACAGTGCGGCCTTGCGCGCGCGACCAGGCGGCGAGCTTGCCGCTGGTCGTGGTTTTGCCGGTTCCGTTGACGCCGACAAGGAAGATGATTTTGGGCGGCTGCGGCGGCGGCGCCTGCGGCGTGGCAGCCGCGCCTTGCGGCGCACTGAGGATGGCGACGAGTTGGTGTTTGAGCAGATCGCGGAGTTCTTCGCCGCCTTCGATGGCCTTGTGGCGGGCGCGGTCGCGGAGGGCGTCGAGGATGGCGGTGGTGGTGGGGACGCCGATGTCGCTTGAGAGCAGCGCGGACTCGAGCTCGTCGAGGGCGCTCTCGTCGACCGTGCGGGTGAGGGCGGCGAGGTCGGCGATTTTTTGGGAGAAGCTTTCGCGGGTGCGCGCGACCGCCTGGCGCATGCGGTCGAAGAGGTTTTTCTTTGGCTCTTCCTCGGTGGGTTTTTCGGGTTCCTGGCTGCCAAATAATTTTTTGAACATTGCTGTAGTCAGTTTAATGGGAGCGAGGGGCGAGGCTGCGGATTCGCGAGATGATGAGGCAACCTGGGGTGTGCGGGCGTGGACGCCCGCACGACAGCCGGCAAGGATGCCGGCGTTACAAGTCGGCGTTACCAGGGACCTGCGCCTGTTCGAGACCACAATTCAGCGCCGTTCAGGCGGGGGTTGCGGCAGTCCAGAGCGGGGAGGCGCAGTTCAGCGGGAATTGGTTCGGGCGGGTTGACGTGTTCGATATGCTTTGGGAGTAGGGCGTAAATCATGGGGAAGAAATGACTAAGGCGTCCATTCATCCGCTCAAAAAGATTCTTGAAAGCCGCATCGTCCTCCTGGATGGGGCGACGGGGACGACCATCCGCGCTTACGGGATGAGGGAGGCGGACATTCGCGGGGAGCGGTTTAGGGATGCGAAGAAGGATCTGCTGAATAACGGCGACTTGTTTTCGCTGACGCGGCCGGAACTGATTGGCGACATTCACCGGAAGTTTCTTGAAGCCGGGGCGGACATTATTGAGACCAATACCTTTGGGGCAACGAGCATCGCGCAGAGCGAGTTTTTTGTCGACGATCCGCGGGAGCGGGGTGGACGGAAGGATTCGGAGTTTTATCAGAAGGTGATCGATGACGAGTTTTTGAAGGGGGTGGCGTGGGAGATTAACGAGCGGTCGGCGCGGACGGCGCGGGAGTGGGCGGATCGCGTGGCGAATGCGACGGGGCGGCAGCGATTTGTGGCTGGGGCGCTGGGGCCGCTGACGGTGTCGCTGTCGAATTCTCCTGACGCGGACGATCCGGGATTTCGCGTGGTGACGTTCGACCAGGTGAAGGAAGCGTACGCCGAGCAGGCGCGGGCGCTGATTGCGGGCGGCCCCGAATCCGGAGTTGACGTGCTGCTGCTGGAGACGATCTTCGACACGTTGAACGCGAAGGCTGCGCTGGTGGCGATTCGGGAGGTGTTTGACGAGGATGGTCGCGAGCTGCCGGTGATGATTTCAGCCGCGGTGGGGCGCGGCGGCGAGACGATGATTTCGGCGCAGACGATTGAGGCGTTCTGGAATGCGGTGGAGCACGCCAAGCCGCTGGCGGTGGGATTGAACTGCTCGCTGGGGCCGGACTTGATGGCGCCTTTTTTGCGCGAGCTTTCATCGAAGGTGAATGTCGCGGTGTCTTGCTATCCCAACGCTGGGTTGCCGAATCCACTTTCTGCGACGGGGTTCGACCTGGGGCCTGAAGATATGGCGCGGTATCTGAGTGGATTTGCGCGCGAAGGGCTGATCAATATTGCCGGCGGCTGTTGCGGCAACACGCCGGAGCATATCGCGGCGATTGCGAAAGCGCTCGACGGGTTGCCTCCGCGCAAGCTGCCGGCGACTGACAAAGAAGAGCGCGCGATCGAGAGCGCGGCATGAGCGGGGACGCTTTTCCCTCAGGGGCTAAAGCCCTAAATGTTGTAAGCCGTTTTCGGCACGACTGAAGTCGTGCCCTTTCAAATCAGCAAGTTTTTCGGCAACCTCTAAAGTCGTGTTCTTTTACAAGACAAACAATGACCTCTGATCGAGAAAAATCCGTAGAGACCAAACCGTTGCGGTTGTCGGGGTCGCAGCCGTTTACGCAGCAGGCAGGCGTGTTCATTCTGATCGGCGAGCGGACCAATGTGTCCGGGTCGCCGAAGTTCGCGCGGCTGATCAAAGAAGGCAGACACGAAGAGGCTGTGAGCGTGGCGCGGCAGCAGGTGGAGAACGGGGCGAACGTGCTCGACATCTGCATGGATGAGGGCATGATCGACGGCGTGGTCGCGATGACGCGCTACCTGAAGCTGCTCGAGAGCGAGCCCGAAGTGGCCAAAGTGCCGTTCATGGTGGACTCCTCGAAGTGGGAGGTGATTGAGGCGGGCCTGAAGTGCATGCAGGGCAAAGGCATTGTGAATTCGATTTCGCTCAAGGAGGGCGAGGGGAAGTTCCGCGAACATGCGCGGACGATTTTGAAGTATGGCGCGGCCGCGGTGGTGATGGCTTTTGACGAACAGGGGCAGGCGGCGAGTTATGAGGAAAAGATTCGCATCTCGGAGCGCGCGTATCGCATTCTTGTGGACGAGGTCGGCTTTCCGGCGGAAGACATCATCTTCGATCCCAACATTCTGACGGTGGCGACGGGGATGGAGGAGCACAACAACTATGCGCTGGATTTTATTCGGGCGACGCGTTGGATAAAAGAAAATTTACCGCATGCCAAGGTGAGCGGCGGCGTGTCGAATATTTCGTTCAGCTTTCGCGGCAACAACAAGGTGCGCGAGGCGATGCATTCGGCGTTTTTGTATCACGCGATTGGCGCGGGGCTCGACATGGGCATTGTGAATGCCGGGATGCTGGAGGTGTATGAGGAGATCGATGCGGAGCTGAAGGAACTGGTGGAGGATGTGCTGCTGAACCGGAGGCCGGATGCGACGGAGCGGCTGGTTGCGTTTGGCGAGGCGCTGAAGGCGGTAGGGACTGCGGGCGGCGCAGAGGAGGCGGAGAAAAAAGCCGAGGAGTGGCGCAACGGCACGGTGGAAGAACGGCTGAGTCACGCGATGGTGAAGGGAATCGATGCGTACATTGAGGCGGACACGGAAGAGGCGCGGGCCAAGCTGGGTCGGCCGCTGAGCGTGATTGAAGGGCCGCTGATGGCGGGCATGAGCGTGGTGGGCGACCTGTTTGGCGCGGGCAAAATGTTTCTGCCGCAGGTGGTGAAGTCGGCGCGCGTGATGAAGAAAGCGGTTGCGTATCTGACGCCGTTTATGGAAGCGGAGAAGGCGCAGATGCTTGCGGCGGGTGAGGTGGTGCGAACGCAGGGCAAGATTGTGCTGGCGACGGTGAAGGGCGATGTGCACGACATTGGGAAAAACATTGTGGGCGTGGTGCTGGCTTGCAACAACTTCGAGGTCTTTGATCTGGGCGTGATGGCGCCTGCGGAGAGGATTCTGGATCGCGCGCGTGAGGTACGGGCGGACATTGTGGGGCTGAGCGGGCTGATTACGCCGTCGCTCGATGAGATGGTGCACGTGGCGCGGGAGATGGAGCGGCAGGGAATGAAGCTGCCGCTGCTGATTGGCGGCGCGACCACCAGCCGCGCGCATACGGCGGTGAAGATTGCGCCGCACTACAGCGAGCCGGTGGTGCACGTGCTGGACGCGAGCCGCGCCGTGCCGGTAACGACGAGCTTGCTGAGCGTGGACGGTCGCGCGGAGTTTGTGGCGCAGCACGCGGCGGAATACGACGCGTTGCGGAAGGCGTATGCTGCGCCGCGGCGGAGCGGAGTTGCGCTTGAGACGGCGCGGGCACGACGGACACCGATCGAGTGGCGTGCGGAGGATTTGGCGACGCCGGCCCTCACGGGCTCTCGGGTTTTGGACGAGTTTCCGCTGGAGCAACTGCGTGAGTTCATCGACTGGAGCCCGTTCTTTCATACATGGGAGTTGAAGGGCGTGTATCCGCGGATTCTCGAGGACGAGCGGCAGGGAGAGCAGGCGCGGCAGATCTTTGCAGAGGCTAATGCGCTGCTGGACCGGATTGTTGCGGAGAAATTGCTGACGGCGCGTGCCGTGCACGGATTTTTCGCTGCGAACGCGGTCGGCGACGATGTGGAGCTGTACACGGACGGCGGACGGGGTGAAGTGCTGGAGCGGTTGCATTTTCTGCGGCAGCAATCGGACCGGGAAGGCAACGAGCCTTGCCGCTCGCTTGCGGATTTCGTTGCGCCGAAAGAGTCCGGGCTTGGCGATACCATCGGGGCTTTTGCGGTGTCGAGCGGGTTCGGGTTGAAGGAATTAACGGAGCGGTTCAAGGCTGCGCACGACGATTACAACGCGATTATGGCGGAGGCGATCGCGGACCGATTGGCGGAGGCGTTTGCGGAGTGCCTGCACAAGCGCGTGCGCGAGGAGTGGGGTTACGGCGGCGAGGAAAACTTGCGCGCAGAAGATCTGATCCATGAGAAGTATCGCGGCATCCGGCCTGCGCCGGGTTATCCGGCTTGTCCCGATCACACGGAGAAGGGAACCATTTGGCGTTTGCTCGATGTGGAGGCGAAGACGGGGATTGAGCTGACCGAGTCATTCGCCATGTGGCCGGGATCGAGCGTGAGCGGGTTTTATTTCGCGCACCCCAAGAGCCGGTATTTCAGTTTGGGCAAGATCGATCGCGACCAGGTAGAAGATTATGCGCGGCGCAAGGGGATGAGCGTGGGCGAGGTGGAGCGCTGGCTGGGGCCGAATTTGAGCTACGACGCGGGACGGTAGTGCAGTGTCCTGTCGTTGGTCGCGCATGTCAAATGCCGGCCCTTAGACTCGGCTTGCGCGCAATCTCCGCCCTTTCGAAAATCGTCGCCTGGAATTCGACCGCCCCTACGGGGCGGAGACGGTTGGGGGCGTGCTTTCCCAGGGTTTCGTCCGCTACGCGGACTACACCCTGGGCTATTGTCGGCGCTCCCTCCGGGAGCGAAAGACTGCGCTTCCTCCGGGAGCGAAAAACTGCGCTTCCTCGCTCAATTCTCATTCCATTCGGTGCGCTTCATGTAGGTGCACCTCAAGTCCATTGCAACTCGGGGCGGGCTTCGACCCCGTTTGCGGCGAACTCGCTCTGGAAGATATCCGGTTCTTGTTGCTCGCGATGAAGAATTGACGGTTTAAGACCTAAATCGGCGTGTCTGGCGGGCAGATTGAGTGAGGAACGGTCAATATTTGACGAAGTTCCAAGCCGTTCGTTACGTTCCGCGCAAAACTATTTTGCGAAATTTTAGAAACTTTCCGAACAACCGTGGGTTCATGTTGCTAACTCGGGGGATTTTTCCGCAAATTCAAGGTGCGCGAAGGGGGTCCCGCGAGGCGTATCACGGCATTTCCAGTATCGCTCGGCACGCTTTAAGTGTGTGCGATTGCAGCGTCCCACTGCCGCCGGTTTTGAGTCCAGGCAGCGAAGAGTGAGGGTGTCGCTGCGCATCGCACGGTTCGCGCACGGCTTTGAAGGTCCGATTCCAGGTCTGATTCCCGGGGGAAGGCCTGTATTCAGGCTGGATCGGATGAAGGTTGCGCGGCAGACGCCGACAGGATCTGGAGTTGCCGAGGGCTCGCTTCTGTCATGGAGGACTGTGTATGAAGTTTGGTTCGCTCGTTGTTCTCTCTCTCCTGTTGACGCCGCCGCTGTTTGCGGACGCTGGCCAACGCATTATTCCAGCCGGCGCGCTTGTCTCGTGCACCACAGGCGACGGAAGGATCTCCTCGAAGACCACCGCGGTCGGCGACCCGGTGCTGTGCAAGGTGAATTTCCATCGCGGGGATTTCATGCTTCCTTACGGAAGTTACCTGGGCGGAAGTTTTTCTGAGTACAAGGACCCCGGCCATTTTGTGGGCAAGGGCTGGATGCAACTGGAGTTCGACCGCTTCTACGTGGGCAACCAGGTGTTTCCCCTCGATGCCAAGGTGGTGGACGCGAAGGGTTACAAGATCGACTCGCAGGGGCGGATTCTGGGCAAGGGACACACGGTGCGCGATTCGGTGCTGTGGATGATTCCCGTTTTGTGGCCGATCGACCTGATCAACCTGCCGCGGCGCGGCCCGCGGCCGACGCTGAAGGCAGAGACGACGCTGACGCTGCGCGTGATGGACGACATTCAGGTTCCGGTGGTTCCCGAGCCGCAGCGCGATCCCTACGGGCTGATGCAGCGGCAGCCTGATTCTTACGCGCCCCAGCCTCCAGCGCCGACGCAGGAACCGAATCAAGGCCCCGATCAATCCTACGCGCCGACGCAGGAACCAGATCAAGGCCCCGATCAATCCTATGCGCCGCCTGAGCAAGACGTAGCTCCTCCAGCGATGGCCTACGCGCCTCCGGTTGTCGCGCCTCCCATGCCGTATTACGCGCAGCCGTACTACTCGCAGCCGTATTACTCGCCGACGTATGCGCCGCCTGTGGTGCCTTATGTCGGATTCTCGATTGGCGTGCGGACGGGAGGCTATGCGTACGGTCCAGGCTATGCGTACGGGCCTAGAGGATATGCGCGCGGGCCGGTGTATGCGCCGCGGGGCTATGCGCCGCAAGGCTATGCGGCTCGAGGCTATGCGCCAGCCGTGCGTGGATACAGTTACAGCTATGCCGCACGGCCGGGAGGGATGAGCGCGGGCCGGACGATGATGGCGATGCGCAGCGGAGGCGGAGTTAGAGGGCGGCGTTAAGTCCGGCCCACAAATAGTGTCATTGTCTCCCACCCATTTCCGCAAAGAACGCGGAAATGGATGGGGCACAGACGCAGTATCTTGAGGCCGGATCAATAAGTCCGGGGTGACCGGATGAATTCCGCTCTCGTGTCCTGGGTCTCCCAGATCTGACGGGCGCGTCAGGGATTCATGCCGAGTCATCCCGCCCCGCCCTCGCGACTAAGAGGTCGCGAGGGCGGGCGTTCCATTTGTGCTTCCCCGACGGAAAAGCAAAAGCAGGTCCGCTCGGCTCCGCTGAAGTACGCTTCGCTCCTGATGACATGCAGCCTAAACCCAGTAAGATCATCGGTCCTTCAAGTGTCATTTTTCGCCGTAACGCGCCAAAGGCGAGTCAGGTTGCTCAGGATGACAAAGACAGGGAATAGGGATTAGGCAAAAGGGAACGGGACGAAAAGCAAAGGCAAGAGCAACTGCAGATCCCCGTTCGACTGCGCAAAGGCTGGGAACAGGGATTAGGGAACAGGGAACAGGACGAAAAGCAAATGCAAAGGCAAATGCAGGTCCTTCGACTCGTCCCGGTGCGCCGGGACTCGCTTAGAAAGACGCCGCAATTTTGTTGCTCGGGATGATACGCGGGTTTGATTGCAAGGTGGCGGATCTGCGTGCGAAGCTTCCACTGGGGCTGAAGCCCCCCTTTCATTTTGCGGAGCTTTCGGCGCGGCTGAAAGCCGCGCCCTGATACAAGACTTGCGGGTTGGGGTTCGTGCGATTCCTCCCCGGTCCCCAGAGGCTAGGGACCGGGGGCACCTGCCCGCGCCCTAAAAAGAAACTGCCTTGCGAGGGTGCCGATGTGCGGGCGAGGACGCCCGCACGACAGCCGGCAAGGATGCCGGCGTTACAGTTTCATCGACCGCGGGTCGGCGAAGCCGGTGGACGACTGATACAAGACTTGCGGGTTGGGGTTCGTGCGATTCCTCCCCGGTCCCCAGAGGCTAGGGACCGGGGGCACCCTCGACATGGTCTGGGAAGGTCACCGGGACCGGGGGCACCCTCAACGCGATTGAAACCGTCTTGAGATCGGGGCACGCATTCCGTGCTTCAACGAGGTTCATTCGCCGCATCCATTGCGGCGGAGTGCCTGATCACCGCGTCGCTGTTTCCCCGGTTCCCTGCTGTATCATTCCCTCCATGCCCGTCCACCGCCGCACCTTCCTCAAATCCTCTGCGTCCTTGCTCCCCGCCCTGGCTCTCCAAGGCGTCCTCGCGCAAAGCTCACCCGAATCGCCGATCGCCGCTACCGTCCACCCCGTCTCCGCCGGCGAAGACCGTTCCGGCCATCTCCACTCCCTCGGGTTCAGTAAGCTGGCCTTCAAAGTTGTCCCTTCCGAGACGAGCGGTAGCCTCCTTGTCATCGAGCACAGAAATCTCCTGCCCGACACGGGGCCGGCCCTGCATATGCATTACTCCCAGGAAGAATGGTTCTACGTGATGGAAGGCGAGGTGCGTTTCCAGGTCGGCGATCAACGCTTGCAACTCCGCCCAGGCGAGTCGGTCCTTGCCCCGCGCCTCATCCCTCACACCTTCTCCGCTACCGGCGGACCGGCGCACATGCTCATCGCCTTCACGCCCGCCGACAAAATGGAGCAGTATTTTATTGACGCCGCGGCCCACCCCTCACTTGCGGCGACCGCCGACTTCATGAATCGCTACGACATGCAGTGGATTGGACCGTCGCCGTTCTGGAAGGACAGGGAATAAGGGAGCAAGGGAACGAGGGAACAAGGGAACGAGGGAACGAGAAAGCGGGGCCTTGGGAACTGGCGGTTAGCAGCGAGCCGGAGATCCGCCGTCGGATCGTGAATTTGCGGAATTGCGGCAGAGCAAGCTTCCGCACAGCGGTGCCGCATCGCATCTGGGATTGATTTCTAAGATGAGATCGCGCGTTCGCCATTGCCTGCGGGCAGCTTCAACGAGTCGCTTAGGATGACCTCGCCGACGCGAAGCCGCTTCACGCCGAGCTCATCGATCTCAAGCGATTTGATGACCGCCTTCCGTACCGCAAGGCGATAGATGGACAGTCTCCCGATTGCGAATGCGCCCACTGCCACCGCACCGACCGCGGCCGCGATGATTGCAACGCCTTGCAATCCAAGAGACTCTGCGCTGTGTTTTTCTGTCATGTGTTGGCCTCCTCGTTCCATATTCATGCATTTTCATTTATTTCGACATTTTCGCAGGAGCGGCAGGTTTGTCAGGGGTAAGGGGTCAGGAACCAAGCATCAGAATGCGAATCCGCGGAAATGTCGCCGGGGGGGATTCCGCGCCGCTCGTGAGCGCCAGGTGCCATGCATTCGCCTCTTCGCGCAGTTGCGCGAGATCGATGCCCCCGAAGGCTTGAGGACAAGACTCGAAGCGCCGCAGGGCTTTCGCGAGCAGCGAAACCGCACCGCGCACGTTTCCGGTTTGCACATGGTGGAAGGCCGCGGTGGTTTGAATCAACGCCTGCAAGAAACTCTTCTCTGGCTCTTCGAGGCGCAGCCAGACGCTCTCCCAATGTTCGTGAGCATTCCAGAACTCCTGGGTGCTGTAGCACCGCAGGCCCTCGGCAAGCGCGCCGGATTTCCAGTCGAGAGACACACGTTCAGCATAGGCGAACGGACAGCCCGCCTTCCTGCTGACTCGCTCGCTTGCTCCCTTGCTCCCTGCCGTACTACACTTCCGCCATGAAAAGCCCACTTCCCCGTTTGCACTTCCTCGCAGCCGTTTTCGTCTGCGCCGCTTTGGCTTTCGCTGCAACTGCTCACGGCCAGGACTGGGCCAGGGCCATTCTGAACAAATCGCCGCGGCATCAGGAATGGGTGAAGGTGAAATACGGCAGCCGCACGGTGAACGCCTTCGTGGTGTATCCCGAGGTGAGCCACAAGGCGCCGGTGGTGCTGCTGATCCACGAGATCTTCGGGCTGAGCGACTGGGCGCGCTCGATGGCCGACGACATTGCCGCCATGGGCTACATCGTTATTGCGCCGGACCTGCTCTCGGGCTTCGGGCCGAACGGCGGCGATTCCAGCGCCTTTCCTGACATGCAGTCGACGACGAAGGCCGTCAGCGGCCTCGACCCGGCCATCGTGACCGCCGACTTGAACGCTACAGCCGATTACGCGCTCAAGTTTCCCGCGGCCAACGGCAAACTCGCCGTCATTGGCTTCTGCTGGGGTGGTGGGCAGTCGTTCCGCTTCGCCACGCAGCGCAAAGGCTTGAGCGCGGCGTTTGTTTTCTACGGCCCGCCGCCCACTGAAAGCCTAGCCGGCATCACTGCGCCGGTTTATGGATTCTATGCGGGCAACGACGCGCGCATCACGGCTACGGTCCCGGCGACGAAGGATGCGATGGCGGCTGCGGGCAAGAAGTATGAAGCAGTGACCTACGACGGCGCGGGTCACGGCTTCATGCGGGCGGGCGAGGATCCGGCTAACACCGTTCCCGCCAACACTACCGCGCGTGCGGAAGGATTGAAGCGGCTGGAGACGCTGCTGAAGGGGATGTAGGTCGGTGGTTAGTGGTTAGTCTTCAGCCGACCTTCGAGTCGGAATTTGGAATGTGCGGGTCTGGAGACCCGCACTACAGCCGGTCGGGAGACCGGCGGTACATTCAACGGACGGCACGATCATAAATCGAGCCCGGGGCCGGCGCGTTACGATAAATTTGATTTACGAACGAAGAGATGCCCGCGAAAAAGAAATCCGTTGAGTTGCTGCGCTGCCCCACGTGCGCGATGCTGGTGCGTCCCGCCGACGATGACTTCCCTTTCTGCAGCGACCGCTGCCGCAAGATCGATCTCGGCAAGTGGGCCTCGGGTGTGTACAAGATCAGCTCTCCGATTCTCGATCCTGAAGTTCTTGAGGACCTTGGCCTCGGCAGCGGTGGCCGCAACCGTGGAAGCGATGAAAACTAGGTCTGTGTCCGCATGAATTTGTGCCAGCGGAGTTCGTGCTGTCCCACCCTTTCGTCTAAAAACCGGACGAAAGGATGGGGCGCGGGAAGATTCTTGCTTAAGCGGTCAGATCCGTTGGGTCAGATGAAAGAAGGGCAAACATGACTTCGCGGTCGGATGAAGGCGGGAAGAAGACCCTTTGGGCCTTCGCCATCGCTACTTTTTTTGGTGTGGGCTACGGGAAGCCTGGTCCGGGGACGTGGGGTTCTGTTGCCGCCGTTCTTCTTTGGGCTCTTTCCGCCCACTTTGCGCACCCTTCGCCGGCATCGCTTCTCATCGCGCTTCTGATCGGCGTCGCCACCGCCATCGCTCTCGGCGTTCCCGCGGCCACCATTGTGGAGCGCGAATGCGGGCCGCACCGATCCGGGTTTCGTGGTGATCGATGAAGTGGTTGGGCAGTGGATTGCGCTGCTCGGTTGTCCATTCGACTGGCGTCACGGGCTTATCGCGCTCGTGCTGTTTCGCCTGTTTGATATCACCAAGCCGTTCCCGATCCGCAAGCTGGAGCGGTTGCCGGGCGGCTGGGGCATCGTCTTCGACGATGTGGCCGCGGGCCTGTATGCTTTGGGTGTAGCCTCACTCATTACGCATCTGGATTTGATCGCCTATGCCCCGCAGCTCCCCCAATCCCGATTCGGCGGCTCTGCCGCTGCCCCGCGTCGACGACGTGGTTCCCGCCGCGGCCTTGCCCATGGGCGAGGTGGAGTTGAAGGGGATCTTTCTGGGGCCGCACGCTTATGGCCTTCCGGCGGTGTATGTGGACGGCGATGCGGCGCACATCCTGATGAGCCGGCCCACGCGGCTGGCCTTTCGCTTGCCGGATGGCGCTTCCACGGGCCTGGTTGAGGTGCGCACCCCGGCCGGCGCAGCCAATGCCGCGGCGGTGCGCGTGGCGCGCAAGTTGGCGGGCGATCTGCATCCGGTGACGAGCCCCGCCGTCAGCCGTTCCGGCATGATCTATGCCACCATCTCCGGCCCGCGCGGCAAGCAAACTCCCGTCTCCGTGATGCGCATCAGCGTCGACGGCCGCACTACGCCCTTTGTGACGGGACTGTTGAATGCCACCGGCCTGGCCTTCAGTCCTGACGGCGATCTGTATGTGACCTCGCGCGCCGAGGGCAATGTGTACAGAGTGGACGCGGCGGGCGAATTCACGCAGTACGTGGAAGGCATGGGCGTGGCCACGGGCGCGGCCTTCGACGCGCGAGGGCAACCTCTTCGTAGGCGACCGCAGCGGCACCATCTTCAAGATCAATCCCCAGCGGCAGATCTTTGTACACGCCACGCTTGAGCCCAGCGTGGCCGCCTATCACCTGGCCGTGAATGCCGCCGGGACCCTGTTCGTCACGGCGCCATCGCTTTCGTCGAACGACGCCATCTGGGCCATTGAGCCGAACGGCGACACGCGCGCCTGGTATCGCGGGCTGGGCCGTCCGCAGGGGTTGGCCATTTCGCGCCAGGGCGATGTGTACCTTGCCGCGTGCCTCCACGGCCGCCATGGACTGGTGCGCGTGACGCCCAAAGGCGAGGCCTCGCTGGTGCTGGCCGGCGACAACCTGGTGGGCGTCGCGTTTTCCCCGCTGGGCACAGCCATCCTGGCCACCAACGACTCCGTTTATGATGTGGACTTGGGCGTTGAAGGGCTGAATCTGTTTTGAGCTTTAAGCTTCTAGCCACTAGCTGCTAGCCCCGCCGGTGCGAGTGCCACCTTCGGGCGCAATCGATAGATTTTTCTCTCGCAAAATGGGGCTAAGAGCTAGAAGCTAGGAGCTAGTGGCTGTCTTTATGAAATGCGAAATCATCGCCGTCGGCTCCGAGATGCTCACCCCGTTCCGCCAGGACACCAATTCTCTTTACATCACGGAACAGCTCAACAGCATTGGCGTCACGGTGGCGTTCAAAACCATCGTGGGCGACCGGCAAAAGGACATTGTCAACGCCATCCGCACCGCGCTTGGCCGCGTGGACATTCCCATTCTGATGGGCGGCCTGGGCCCCACGGAAGACGACCTGACGCGCGAGGCCGTAGCCGAAGCTCTTTCGCTCACCTTGCGCCGCGACGCCTCGCAGGTGGCCGCACTCCACGCGCGCGCCGCTACGTGGCGCATCGCCATGCCGCAGAATAATCTCAAGCAGGCCGACATCCTGGAGGGCGCGACGCTGCTGCACAACGTGAATGGCAGCGCTCCCGGGCAGTGGCTCGATATTGCATTTGGCGGTTATCGCAAGCTCGTCGCGCTCGTGCCCGGCCCTCCGCACGAGTGCCGCCCGCTGTTCGACACGGAGTGCCTGCCGCGCATTCATGCCAACGCGCCGCCGACGCTCCATCGCCGTGCGCACGCTCAAAGCGGCCATGATTCCCGAGTCGCAGGCCGATAAACTGCTGGCTCCCATTTACACCACATACAGCGACGTTGAAACCACGCTGCTGGCCCACGCCGGCGACCTGCAAATCACGCTCATCTGCGCCAAGCCCGACGCCGAGGCCGCGCAGCAACGCGTCGATGAGCTCGCCGAGCGCCTGGAGGAGACGCTGGAAGACTGGCTCTACTCCTCGCAGGGCGATTCGCTGGAGCAGATTGTGCTGTACTATCTGGGGCTGCGCCAGGCCACGCTGGCCGTGGCCGAAAGCTGCACCGGCGGCCTGGTCGCCGAGCGCATCACCAGCGTTCCCGGCGCCTCGCGATCGTTTCTCGGCGGCGTGGTCGTCTACTCCGACGAGATGAAGACCTCGCTTGCCGGCGTGTCCGCGGAATTGATCGGGCGGCACGGCGCCGTCTCCGCCGAAGTAGCCAAAGCGCTCGCCGAAGGCATTCGCGCGCGCACCGGCGCCACGCTTGGCGTGGGCGTTACAGGCATCGCCGGTCCCACGGGCGCCACGGAAACCAAACCGGTCGGCCTGGTGCACATCGCGGTCTGCGATTCGCAGGGCTGCGACGCCGTGGAGCGCACCTTCCGCGGCGATCGCCAGCGCGTCCGCGAGTGGGCCGCGCAGCAGGCGCTCGACATGGTCCGCCGCCGGCTGATGTAAGAGACGTTTGCCTTTTGGTTCAAGCGCTGCATCGTGCTTATTGACATTTGTACGAAAATGTACAAAAACTATAAATTGTACGTTTATGTACAAGTGATGAAAATGGCCTCTTTGAAGAACAATCGCTACGCGGTTATCACCGCCGATGTTGTCGGCTCCAGCGGGATTACGTCGCTGACGCAAAGGCTCAGTCGTAAACTCAGCCAGCTTTCTGAATTGCACCTCGCGCAAAAGCTGATCCTTTCTCCCTATGCAGTGACGGCCGGAGACGAATTCGAGGGAGTTTTAGCCAAGCCGCAATTTACGCCGCAAGCCATATTGGATTTGCGCCGCCTTTTCTACCCGATGGAACTCCGCATTGCCGTCGGGATCGGGAGGGCAACCGGAGTTCATAAAAAACCCGTCAATCTTCATGGCGGGGGAGAAGCATTCCTCAGAGCCCGGGAGGCGGCCGAGCGGCTGAAGGCGGGATATCCGAAATATCGCCTCCTGACCGTTTTTAACTCAGGCAACGAACTCTTCGATACCATAGCCAATACGATCTACGGCCTTCAGGACTCGCTCTCCCAGCGAACCACCCGAAGCCAGTGGGCGGCGATCAACGCGCGCCTGGCGACCGGACGACAGGACAAAACAGCGCGGCGACTGAAGCTGGATATTTCTACCGTATCGCGCAATCTCAAACGGGGCTATTATTGGCAGTTGGTGGAAACTGCCGAAGCTATGGAGCGCATTCTGGGGGCGTATTTCTGATTTGTACGTTTTCGTACAAATCCACGAAATTGGACGGAATGATACAAGCGGCACAATTGGCGTTTCTTGCCTTGCTCCTCGCCCATCTCGTTGGGGATTTCCTTTTCCAGCCGCAGTGGATCGCCGAGAACAAAGGGAAGCGATTATGGCCGCTCTTGTGCCACGGCTTCATTCATTACGCCTGGGCATGGGCCTGTCTGCTTATCTTTACGCCAACCATCTTCTTGTCTGTTTACAACCAGGCTGTTATCGCCGGTTATTTTCTTGCCCATTTGCTCATCGACAAACTGAAGAGCCTGGTCATCGCACACAAACCACGACGCGATCAATGGCATACCTTCCTGCTCGATCAACTGATTCATGTTGTCGTCCTGGCAATGACGGCCTGTTTTCTGGCTCGAACTTCCCCGGTCGCGCTCTTTCAGGGACTCGATCCGTCGCCATCCGCGCAAGCTCACATTCTGGAAGCGGCAATCATCTATAGCGGCGTGATTTTTGGCGGGGGGTACTTGATTCGCTATCTCACCCGAAGCTTCGCGATCAAGAATACGGACAGAGACTCGCCTCAACTGGAGAACGCAGGCCTCTATGTTGGATGGATCGAACGATTTTTAATGATCACCGCCATTCTCATGCAGTCTCCCGTCCTGGTGGGCCTCATCCTAACGGGAAAATCGATCGCTCGTTTCCCTGAGTTCAAGCATGAACGATTCGCCGAGTACTTTTTGATAGGCACACTGCTGAGCGTCTCCCTGTCAGTGCTTGGCGGATTGATTCTGTTGTATCTGCTCTGCGGATCCGCGTCGCTCAGATAGATTGCATATCAAGCGTTTCCTCAGCCGCATCCGGGTCGCTGCCAGGAACCGTTTCGTGAAGATCCAGGGGCGCTGCCGTGCCGCCCCCTTTGCTACACTTCTCCTGACACTTTGACCCGATCGACCATGCATCCAATCCACAATCGCCGCTGCCGGAGCCTTCATGCCAGTCGTTGAGCTCGCGGGAGTCACCAAGGCCTATGAAAGCAAGGTCGCCGTATGCGACCTGAGCCTTTCCATTGAAGCCGGCCAGATGTTTGGCTTGCTAGGCCCCAATGGAGCCGGTAAAACCAGCTCCATCCGCATGATGATGGGCATCACGATGCCCGACTCGGGGCGCATCAATCTTTTTGAAAAGCCCTTCGACCGCAGGAGCCTCGACCACGTGGGCTATCTGCCTGAAGAGCGCGGTCTCTACAAAAAGATGAACGTTCTGGACCAGCTTGTCTTCTTCGGCCAGTTGCACGGCGTGTCCCGGGAAGACGCGCGCAAGCGGGCGATTGATTGGACGAAGCGCATGGAAATCTCCGACGCTCTCGACAAGAAGACGCAGGAACTCTCCAAGGGCATGCAGCAGAAGATTCAGTTCATCGCCACGCTGCTCCACGATCCCGATCTGGTGGTGATGGACGAGCCGTTCAGCGGCCTCGATCCCATCAACACCACGCTGCTGCAGGATGCGTTGCTCGAACTCAAGGGCCGCGGCAAGGCCATCCTCTTCTCGACGCATCGCATGGACCAGGTGGAGAAGCTCTGCGACGCAATCTGCCTCATCGACCACGGCGAAGCGGTACTGAGCGGCCGCATGCGCGAGATCAAGAGCCGCTACGAGCGCAACCGCGTGATCGTGGAGTTTGAAGGCAGCGCCGATTTTTTGAAGAGCGACGAAATCGCCGATGCCAACAACTACGCCGGCCACGCCGAAATCAAGCTCAAACCCCACGGCGACGCGCAAAAGCTGCTGCACCTGGCCGCGTCTATGGCGGCCATCTATCGATTCGAACTGGTTGAACCCTCGCTCGAAGAAATTTTCATTGCGACCGTGGGAGGAAAAACCAATGCCTAGCTTGCTGCCGCGTAACATGCTGCTCATCGCAAAGCGCGAATATCTCGAGCAGATCCGCGGCCGCGCCTTCCGCCTTTCCACGATCCTGGTACCCCTGCTCGTGATTTTTCTTCTTGGCGTAAGCAGCTTCACTGGCCGCAAGATGGCGGCACACCGGCACATCGCCATCGCCGCCGATAATTCTAATCTCGCCGCCGATATTCGCGACATTCTGGTCGGGCAAAAACACGCGGGCTACACTGTCGATATTGTTGCCCCCTTCGCCGCGCAAGACCGCGCCGCGTTGCAGGATCGCGTCAAGAACAAATCTCTCGACGGCCTGCTCCTGATTGAAAACTCCTCTGCCCCCACGCCCAGCGTCACCTATATTGCGCAGTCCTCGGGCGATCTCATGGA
Source organism: uncultured Acidobacteriaceae bacterium (assembly GCA_963732305.1). Classification (GTDB taxonomy): domain Bacteria; phylum Acidobacteriota; class Terriglobia; order Terriglobales; family Acidobacteriaceae; genus Telmatobacter. Next base: position 858,797 of record CAVSYW010000005.1, on the reverse strand, counting down.
TACCTCACGTCTGGAAGACGCCATCAATCACGGCTTCTTGGACCTGCGTCTCGAGCAGCAGGGTGTGCCGCAGCAGCAGATCCATACGCTGGCGAATCCCGTGCACCTGGAGACGCTGCTGATGGCGAGCAGCGGCCAGACCGGCAAAAGTCAGGGTATGACGCCGTTTTTCAAGGCCATGTTCATGACCTTTGTCATGACGATGCCGATCCTTCTTTACGGCATGGATATGGCCCGCTCCATCGTGGAAGAAAAAAACTCGCGCATCTTCGAGGTGATGCTGGCCGTGGCGCGGCCCGACGATCTGCTCACCGGAAAGCTGCTCGGAGTGGGCGCGGTCGGCCTTACGCAAATCGCCATCTGGATCGGCGCCGCGGCGCTGCTCAGCGGCACAGCTCTTATGGGGTCGATTGTCAGCGGCAATGTTCAGCTCCACTTCACCGTGGCCGAAGCCGTTCTCTTCCCGGTGTTCTTTGTGCTTGGCTTTTTTCTCTACAGCGCATTCTTCTCCGGCCTCGCCGCCACCTGCGAAACTGCGCAAGATCTGCAGATGTACATCTCGCTGGCCGTCATCCCCACCTGGACCGCCTTCGCCATTCTGCCCTTTCTGCTCAACAATCCCAACTCGCCGTGGGTGGTTGCCGCGTCTCTCTTCCCACCCACCGCGCCCCTCGTCATGGTTCCGCGCATCGGCATGTCGACCTCACCCTATCTCTACTGGCAAATCGCGCTCTCGATTGCACTCTTGATTCTCAGCATCTGGGGCGTGGTCTGGTTCGCTTCGCGCCTCTATCGCATCGGCATCCTAATGTACGGCAAGCGCGCTACCGTTCCGGAAATCCTCCGCTGGTTGCGATACAGCTAAAATCGATGCAGTGACCGCCTCAGCCAGCCTCAAGTTTAATTTCCGCCAGCGCCTCATTTTGGCCGTAGTGCCGCGGCTGGTGTGGGCTCTGTTGTGGCTGGTAGGCCGCACATGGCGCTTTGAAGTCATCGCAGAGGAGGGCGCCACGCCGCTCCCGTTCGGCGAGGGCGCGGGCGCGGAGATCTTCTGCTTCTGGCATCAGTGCGTGCTCCCCTGCACGTTTTACTACCGCCGCACGCATGCCACCATCATCGTGAGCCAAAGCTTTGACGGTGAACTGATCACGCGCATCCTCGAGCTCTTCGGCTTTCACACCACGCGCGGCTCCAGCTCTTCCGGCGGGCGCGAAGGGCTGATGGGACTGAAGCAGGTGATTGAAAGCGGCCGGCCCGCCATCTTCACCGCCGACGGCCCGCGAGGTCCCATCTATCGCACCAAGATGGGGCCCATCAAGCTCGCGCATGTCACCGGCGCGCGCATCGGCGCTTTTCATCTGCAGCCCGAGCGCGCCTGGACCATGCGTTCCTGGGATCGCTTCCTGGTGCCCAAGCCGTTTACGCGCATCGTGGTGAGTTGGGCGCGCTGGACCACGGTTCCTCTCGATCTTGATGAGAGCAAGTTTGAGCAGCAACGTGAAGATCTGAATGCCGCCATCGAACGCGCGCGACTCCGGGCCCTCGTGCACTTTGGGAAGGCCGCGGAATGAGTGCGCAATCCCCTAGTCCGGGCTCCGGTCTTAGCGTCGCTGACTTCGACTACGAGCTTCCCGAAGAGCTGATTGCGCAGCAGCCGCTCGCGGAGCGGGGCACTAGTCGCATGATGGTTTTGGATCGTGCAACGGGCGCCGTCGCGGACAATTTTTTTTCTGGCCTTGGACGGCAGCTGCGCAAAGGAGATTTACTCGTTCTCAATGACAGCCGCGTGATTCCCGCGCGGCTTTACGCGCGCAGAACCCTGCGCCGCGAGCGGGAGAAACCGACCGGCCGCATCGAAGTGATGCTTACAGAGCAGGCTGGAGAAAACCAGTGGCGCGCGCTGGTGCGGCCGGGGCGCAAGGTCGCCATCGGGGAGCGGCTGATTTTTGCCGCGCCCACAGGCGAAATCGTCCTCGAAGCCGAGGTATTGGAACGCGGTGAGTTCGGTGAGCGGCTGCTCGAGTTTTCGCCTGTCGACGATTTCTACGCAGTCCTTGACCGCATCGGCCACATTCCGCTGCCGCCTTATATTCATCGCGACGATGCGAACGCTGATCGCGACCGCTATCAGACGGTCTTCGCTGAGGTGAGAGGCTCGGTGGCCGCGCCCACTGCCGGTCTGCACTTTACGCCGCAGATGCTCGAGTCCCTGGCAGTGCAAGGCGTCGAGACGGCACGTGTCACTCTGCACGTTGGCCTCGGCACGTTTGCGCCGTTGCGCGTGGAGCGCGTGGACGACGTTCATCTGCACAGCGAGCGTTACACCATCGGCGCCGCTGCGGCCAATGCCATCAATCGCGCCGTCGCGGACGGCCGGCGCATTGTTGCCGTCGGCACCACAACCGTGCGCACACTCGAATCCGCCGCGCTCGCGGCCGCCGGCAAACCGATTCAACCGCACGCCGGCACCACGGAAATCTTTATCTCGTCCGGTTTTGAATTCCGCCTCGTCGGCGCGCTGCTGACCAACTTCCACCTCCCGCAATCGAGCCTGCTCATGCTGGTCAGCGCCTTCGCCGGCCGCGAACGTGTGCTCGCCGCCTATCGCCACGCCGTCGAACAGAAGTATCGCTTCTTCAGCTACGGGGATTGCATGTTCATCGCGTGACAGAGGTCAGTGTTCAGTGGTCAGTGATAAGCGATCAGGCGGCAGATGTGCCTCATGGCCGACAATGAACCGGCAGATGTCCGCTGTTTTCAGACCACTGATCACTGAACACTGACAACTGTTATTCTTCCTACCGTGAGCGAACCCACCAAGCCGCCCGTCTTTCTGCTCGACGCCATGTCTTTCATCTTCCGCGCCTACCACGCGATGCAGCGCTCGCGGCCCATGTCCACGCGATCCGGCCTGCCAACGGCGGCCACTTACGTGTTTGTGAACATGATTAAAAAGCTGCGCCAGGACTTTGAGCCTAAATACTTTGCCGCAGTCTTCGATGTGAGCGGCGAGGTGTTTCGCGACGAGCGCGCGCGTACGATGGGGCCGCTGCGCAAGTGGAATGCGAAATCGCAGAGCTTCGACGAAGTGAGCTACGACGGCTACAAGGCCAAGCGCGAAGCCATGCCGGAGGATCTGCGCCGCCAGATTCCCTACATTCGCCGCGCGCTCGAGGCGCTGCGCATTCCCATCCTCGAAGCCGAGGGCTTTGAGGCCGACGATGTGATCGGAACCCTGGCGCGTGAAGCGGCAGAACACGAGCACGAGGTCTTCATCGTCTCCGGCGACAAGGACATGATGCAGTTGGTGACGCCGCAGGTGAAGGTCTTGAATCCGCAGAAAGACAACCTGATTCTCGATCCTGCGAAGGTGGAAGAGACACTGGGCGTGCCGCCGGGAAAAGTCGTCGACGTGATGGCCCTGCGCGGCGACACGGTGGATAACATCCCCGGCGCGCCCGGCATCGGCGATAAAGGCAGCGTGGAGCTGATCAAGGAGTTCGGCAACGTAGAGGCAGTGCTGGACCGTGCAGCGGAGGTCAAGCGCAAAGCATACCGCGAATCGCTCGAGCAGAATCGCGATGCGGTTCTCTTGTCAAAAGAGCTCGTCACCATCGATTGCCATGTGCCGCTCGCGCTTGACCTGCATGCGATGGAAACGCAAGCCCCAGACCTCGAAGCTGCGCGCACGCTTTTCAGTGAGCTTGAGTTCACCTCGATGCTGCGCGACCTGGCTCCTGCGGAGGGCGGGGCTCTGGTCGAGATCATCGACGAACCGACAGCCGAGCAAGCTGCTGCGTTTTACGCTGCCGCGCCGGAGCACGGCTTTGCCTTCGCGCTGGACGCGGCGGAGCCGGCAACTGCGGAATCGGAAGGAGAGGAACTGGCTGCCGCGCCGTCGCTGCTCGATGCCATCGAGGTCGCGGAAAAGAAAACTCACTTCAGTGTGGGAGTCTGCGCCGATCCGGCATGCGCGTTGCGCTTGCCTCTCACACCGGAGTTACGCGCTCTGCTGGAAAACGCCACAGTGCCCAAGCGCGTACACGACTGGAAGCTGGCCCTGCACGTCCTGGGCGAGATGGGCGCCGCGTTGCGTGGACCGGTCGACGACTCGATGCTGCTCTCCTACGCGCTCAACCCTACGCACTCCACGCAGTCGCTGGCCGACGTGGCCGCGCGTCATGGACAACCGCCTCCGGACTCGCTGCCAGCTTCGGCCACAGCCATTCATGCGCTCGTCCCGGCACTGCGCGAAGAAGCCGAGAAGTCCGGCGTGTTGCGCGTCTACACGGACATCGATCTGCCCCTGGCACCCGTGCTCTATCGCATGGAAAAGGCCGGCGTGCACATCAACCAAGCTGCGCTCAGCGGCCTTTCGGACAAGTTCGGTGGTGAGTTGACGCGCGTGGGAGATCGAATTTTCGAGTTGGCCGGCAAGCGCTTCAACATTAATTCACCAAAACAGCTCAGTGCGGTGCTTTTCAGCGATCTCGGCTTGCCCGCACCTGCGAGCCGCGGCAAAAGCAAATCCGTTTCCACCGCGCAGGACGTGCTGGAGCTTCTGGCCGAGCAGCACGAAGTTCCGCGCCTCGTTCTCGAATACCGCCATCTCTCCAAACTCAAGTCGAACTACATCGATGCGTTGCCGCTTCTCGCCGACAGCGACTCGCGCGTGCATACGACGTTTCAAGCCGCCGCCACGGCAACGGGCCGGCTCTCTTCCGTCAATCCCAATCTGCAGAACATTCCCACTCGGACCGAGCTTGGCCGCGAAATTCGCGCCGCATTTACTGCCGCGCCGGGTACGCAATTGCTCTCTGCCGATTACTCGCAGATCGAATTGCGGCTGCTGGCGCACTTTAGCGAGGACCCACTGCTGATGCGTGCCTATGCGGAAGACATCGATATTCATACGCTCACTGCCAGCGAGGTCTTCGGCGTTGCGATCGAAACCATGGACAAGGAAACGCGCAATCGCGCCAAGGCGGTGAATTTCGGCATCGTGTACGGAATTTCGGCGTTCGGGCTGGCCGCGCAACTGGGCATTTCTCAGGCCGAGGCCAAGGAGTATATCGACCGCTATTTTGCACGCTACCAGGGCGTCAGAACATTTATCGATCGAACCCTCGCGCAGACGCGCAAGGATGGCAGCGTGCGCACCATGTTCGGGCGCATGCGGCCGATTCCCGACATTGAGAGCCGCAATCCCAATCAGCGCGGATTCGCCGAGCGCACGGCCATCAATACCCCGCTGCAAGGCACCGCAGCGGACCTGATCAAGCTGGCTATGATTTCGCTCGACGGCAAGTTGGCGGAGCGAAAGCTAAAGACGCGCATGGTGCTGCAGGTGCACGACGAGCTCTTGTTTGAAGTGCCGCTTGCGGAGAAGGATGAAGTCGCGACGCTGGTGCGCGCGGAGATGGAAGGCGTCGTGAAACTGAAGGTGCCGCTTATCGCCGATCTCGCCTTCGGGCCCAATTGGCGCGATCTGAAGTGAGTCTCGCCGAAGGCTACCCAACGCCGCTAAACTAGTTAGCGCTTACCGATCATTGATAGAGGCGCACTTGAAAAAAATCAGCAGAAGACAGTTTGCCAGACAGCTCGCCGCAGTTCCCGTGGGGCTTTCTGCCGCGTCGGCTTTTCTTGCGAGCGCCGATGCCGAAGCTACGGCCCAGGCTGCGGCTCCGAAACCCGCGCTCGCCGGCTCCGACAACCGCCGCTTTATTGTGGAGGAACCCCCACCATTCGCTACGCCGCTCACCTTCGTGCGCAACGAGGTCAAGCCGAAGATACAGGCCTTCGCGCTGCGCGACGTAACGCTCGAGGCCGGGCCGCTGCAGCAAGCGCGCGAATGGAATCGCGCCTACATGATGCGGCTACCCAATGACCGCCTGCTCCACAACTTCCGTATTACCGCCGGCCTGCCTTCGACCGCGAAGCCGCTGGGCGGCTGGGAAGAGCCAAAGGGCGAGCTGCGCGGGCATTTTGTAGGGCACTATCTCTCCGCATGCGCGCTTCTCTACGCGGCCACTGGGGACACTGCGATCAAAACCAAAGCGGATGAGTTGGTGGCGGGGATCGCGGAGTGTCAGCAGAAGCTGAACGACAATGGCTACGTCAGCGCCTTCCCGACTGAACTCTTCGACCGGCTCGACCGCCGCGTGAATGTCTGGGCGCCGTATTACACGCTGCACAAGATCATGGCCGGGCTGCTCGAAATGAAAACGCAGGCCGGCAACGATCAGGCCCTCGACGTTCTCGTCAAGCTCGCCGGCTGGGTTGACGCGTGGACGGCCTCAAAGACAGAAGCGCACATGCAGGACATTTTGAATACCGAATACGGCGGCATGAACGATGTTCTCTACAACCTCGCCGCCGTCACCGGCGACAACCGCTGGGCGCGGACAGGAGATCGCTTTACGAAGAAGATTTTCTTTACGCCCCTGGTCTTGCGGCACGATGAATTGAAGGGCCAGCACATGAACACGCACGTGCCGCAGGTGATCGGCGCCGCGCGACGCTACGAGCTGTCTTCGGATTACCGTTTCGCCGATGTGGCGCGCTTCTTTTTCGAAACGGTCTCGGAGTCGCGCACCTACGCAACGGGCGGATCGAGCAACAATGAGCACTGGCTCACCGACCCCAATCACCTTGCGGCCGAGATGCGCATCAGTTCGCACCACCAGGAGTGCTGCTGCTCCTACAACATGATGAAGCTGGCACGGCATCTCTACAAATGGAACGGCGACCCGCGCCTTATCGACTACTACGAGCGCAACCTGGTGAATCACCGATTGGGGGCCATCGAGCCGGAGACGGGACACACCGTCTATTTCCTGTCGCTCGCGCCCGGAGCCTGGAAGACCACCTGCACGGAGGACGCATCGTTCTGGTGTTGCACGGGCACCGCGCTTGAAGAATTCTCGAAGCTGAACGACACAATCTACGCGCACGACAACGAATCGCTCTACGTCAATCTCTACTTTGCCTCTACGGTCGATTGGAAGGCGCGCGGACTGCGGCTGAAACAGACAACGAATTTTCCTGAGGGCGATCGCACCGAATTTACGATTGAGAAATCGCCCGCCAAGGCCTGGACGCTTCGCCTGCGCATTCCCGCATGGACCACTGACGAAAATTTTGTGGCGATCAACGGCAAGCGGCTGGAGACGGCCGGGACTCCCGGTAGCTATTTGGCGCTCACCCGCACGTGGAAGGCCGGAGATCGCGTGGAGTTGACGATACCGATGCGGCTCACGGCAGAACCGCTGGCCGACAACCGGACGCAACAGGCGTTTCTTTACGGGCCGCTGGTGCTGGCGGGGCAGTTCCCCATGATTGGGCTTGCGGAAAATCTGGAGCACCATCAGGGACCGGAAATTCAGGAGGCGCCCGCAGTGGACGTTCCTGCGTTGAAAGCGGCCGGCGCAGATCCAGCAATGTGGATCAAGCCGGTCACGGGCGAGGCGTTGACGTTTCGCACTACCGGGCAGGCGAAGGATGTGACTCTGAAGCCTCTGAACCGGAGCTGGCAGCGGTTTGCAGCGTACTGGACGGTTTCGTAGCGCGAGGTTCGCCGGCTCTGCCCTGAAATCGAATCGAAATCCACAGAAATTTGCCGGGGGGGAACCTGCGCCAGGGCATTTTGACTGCAAGAATTTTCTTGCATACTTATTCAATTCTATTGTATATTTATTCAAGCGCGGTTTCCGCCCTGCGGAACGCGCCTTTGCTCTGCCGGAAATAGAGACGCACCATGAAAACGCAACGCCTGAACGTAATCCGCGAAGTGCTGGCCGACACGCCGGTGACCAGCCAGGATGAACTGCGGCGCAAATTGCGACGACGCGGCATTCACGTGACCCAGGCGACGCTTTCGCGCGATATGCACGAGTTGCAGCTTTTCAAGGGGCCGCGGGGATACTCGCTTCCTAATGGCCATGGCGCGGCAGCCGCGACGGCCGAAGCGGAAGACGATCAGCCGACCACACTGAAGGAAATGCTCGACAGCTTTGGCCTGCGCGTGAAGCATGCGATGAATCAGGTGGTGGTGGGGACGGCGTTGGGCGGGGCGCAACCGGTGGCGGCGGCTCTGGATCGCGAAAATTGGCCGGAGGTAGCCGGCACGATCGCGGGCGACGACACGGTTCTGGTAATTTGTACGGACACAAAGCAGGCGGGCGAAGTGGCTACCCGGTTAAGGACGATTTTAGAGGGATGACGAAGATAGTTCAGACAGCGATTGTGGGAGTAACAGGCTACGCCGGCGCGGAGTTGGCGCGCCTGCTGCTGCATCATCCGCGTCTGAAGGGAAAGCCGCCGGTGTTTGCGGGGCGCGTGGAAGGCCTTGATCTCGCTCGCGGCGGGGTGCCGCTCTCTGAGATCCATCCGCAGCTTGGCGATAACTCCGGTGCGGGTGAACTCAAGATGGAACCGTTCTCCTGGGAGCTCCTGAGCGAGCGCGGCGTGAATGTGCTGTTTCTGGCCACGCCTCACGAGCAGTCGCGCGAATGGGTTCCAGAAGCGCTGAAGCGCGGAATGCGGGTGATCGATTTGAGCGGAGCCTGGCGGCTGACAGAAGCAGCCAATCGCGCGGTGTATGCGTTCGACGATAAAGACCCTGGGCAAGCCACAGCGACGCAGGCCCAAGCGGTTTACGGTATGCCGGAGTTGCATCGCAAGGAAATTCACGGCGCGCAGTTGATCGCCAATCCGGGCTGCTACGCAACCTCGGTGATTCTTGCGCTAAGGCCGCTGGTCGCCGCGGGGCTGGTCGATCTCGAGCACGGCATCGTTGCCGATGCGAAGAGCGGAGTAAGCGGCGCGGGCAAGGCTGCGACGGCAAGAACGCACTTCATGTATGCAGCGGACAATTTTTCCGCGTACGGCGCCTTTGCGCATCGCCACACGGGCGAGTTGTTGGAGCAGATCGGGATTGCGAACGAGGACATCGTCTTTACGCCGCACCTGCTGCCGATTCCACGCGGCATTTTGTCCACGATTTACGTGCGCTTTGCAAAGCCGCAAACGCGGGAGAGCGTGACGCGGATATATCGCGATTTTTTCGCCGGCAGCCCGATGGTCCGGCTTTATGAAAAAGGGCTGCCGCAGATTCAGTATTCGGTGCGGACAAACTACGCAGATATCGGCTTTCAACTCGATGCAGGCGGCAAGCGCGCCATTATCGTCAGTTGTCTCGATAACTTGCTGAAAGGCGCAGCCGGCCAGGCCGTGCAGAATCTCAACGTGATCGAGGGCTGGCCCGAGTCCGAAGGACTCTTGTGAAATTCGCCTCGGAAGGGCTCTTATGAAATCCCCCGCGGAGGTTCGTGAATGAAGTACGTGGTCAAGTTGGGCGGCGCGGGCCTGGAAACTCCGTCGCTGCTGGAAGGCTGCACCCGGGCCATCGCCGAACTGGTGCGCGACGGCAACCAAGTGGCCGTGGTGCACGGCGGCGGCGTGCAGTTGACGCGCACGCTGAAGGCGCTGGGCAAGCAGAGCGAGTTTATTGACGGTCTGCGCGTGACCGATGCCGAGACTCGCGATATCGCGCTGATGGTTTTTGCCGGGCGCGTGAACAAAAGTCTCGTGGCCGCGTTGAGCGCGCTGGGCCAGCCAGCCGTCGGACTTTGCGGCGGCGATGGCATGATGTTTCGCGCGCGCAAGAAACGCACTGCGCCCGATCTGGGCTACGTGGGCGAGATTGCCGCGAGCGACGTGCGCTGGCTCGATGCCATCTGGCAGTTGAACGGCGTGCCGGTGCTCTGCTCGATGGCCCTGGGCTTCGACGGCGAATACTACAACATCAACGCCGACGAGATGGCCGCAGCTTGCGCCATCGCATGCCGCGCCGATGCATTGGTTTTTCTCACCGACGTTCCCGGAGTGAAGGGCGCGAACGGCGAGGTGCTGCGATGGCTGTCCATCGATCAAATCGCGGAGATGGCGAAGAGCGCCGTGATTTTCGGCGGTATGTTGCCCAAGCTGGGCGCCTGCCGCGAGGCGCTGTTGAATGGCGTAAAGCGCGTTCGGATTTTACCCGCAGAAGCGGCCAGTTCCATGCCCGACCTGTGCACTTCGCGTGTAGCGCACGGCACAGAAGTGATGGTGGCCTAGGAGGATTTTCAGGATGACTAAGCTCGAACAGATTCGCGCCGCCGAGGAGCGGCTGCTGCTGACCACTTACGACCGGAGCCCGATTCTCTTCACGGGCGGCGATGGCGTGTACATCATCGATGAGAAAGGCGATCGCTACCTGGATCTGCTGAGCGGCATCGGCGTAAACGCGCTCGGATACAATCACCCCGCGATCGTGGAAACGATTGCTCGCCAGAGCCGCGCTTTGATTCACACGTCGAACCTTTACTATCACGAGGGGCAGGCGGAGTTGGCGATGCGCCTGACGGAGCGCACCGGCCTCGACCGCGCTTTTTTTGCCAACACCGGTACGGAAGCGTGGGAGGGCGCACTGAAGCTGGCGCGCGCGTACGCAGGACTGCGGCGCAGCGAGGGCGCGAAGATCGGCACAAAGTTTCTGGCGCTCGAGCAGAGCTTCCACGGCCGCACCTTCGGCGCCATGTCGACGACATACAAAGCTAAGTACCGCGAGCCGTTCGGGCCCGTAGTGCCCGGCGTTGAATTCGTGCGCTTCAACGACGTTGCCGATCTGCGTGCCAAATTTTCCAGCGAAGTCTGCGCCATTCTCGTCGAAGCCATCCAGGGCGAGGGCGGCATACGGCCTCTGACTCAGGAGTTTTTCGCCGAGGCGCGCGCGCTCGCCAGTTCCACCGGCGCGTTGCTCATCGTCGATGAGATTCAAGCGGGCATGGGCCGCACCGGCAAGTGGTGCGCGTATCAGCACTACGACATTCAGCCGGACATAACGACATTCGCCAAGCCCCTTGCTGGGGGGCTGCCTCTTGGAGCAGTTTTGTGCACGGAGGAAGTTGCGCGCGTGATGCACGCGGGCATGCACGGCACGACGTTTGGCGGCGGGCCGCTGGCTTGCGCGGTCGGCATCGCCGTTATCGACACGATTGAGAAAGAAGGATTGCTGGCGCACGCTACCGAGGTCGGCGATTATTTCATGGAAAGTCTGCGGGCGCTCGCCAGGAAGCATGAGACGATTGTCGATGTGCGCGGGAAAGGCCTGATGGTTGCTGCCGAGCTCGATTCGGCGGATCTGGCCAAACTGACTGTAGCGGAGATGCTCAAGCGCCGCATTCTCATCAACTGCACCAGCGATACGGTGTTGCGTTTCCTGCCTCCGTACATTCTGGAGCGCAACCACGTTGATACGGCGATTGCCGCGCTGGACGAAGTTTTTGCCGAACACGCCGCGGCGCACAGCGCGACCGCAGGAGGAAAACATCATGGCTAGCAAAGCGATCATGGAACACAAGGAAACCGCTGTTCCCGTGGAGAAGGACGCTGACATTCTTGCCGCTGCTGCGCGCATGGCGGGCGAGGATCTGTGCTCGATCGCGGATCTTTCGAGCGCGGAGGTGCGCGCCCTTCTGAAGCTGGGCCACGACGTCAAGCGCAATCCGCGCGAATACCGTCACGCCCTCGACGCCAAGCAGATGGTGCTGATGTTCGAGAAGGCCAGCCTGCGCACGCGACTCGCGTTCGAGACCGGCATCAATACGATGGGCGGCAACGCCATCTTCGCCGACCAGACCAATCAGCCGCTGGGCGAGCGCGAGACCATTGCCGACGTGGCGCGCAACCTGGAGCGTTGGTTGGATGTGATCGTGCTGCGCACGTATGCGCACGATACCATCACCGAGATGGCCGCCAACTCGCGGGTGCCAGTGATCAATGCGCTCTCCGACTTCGAGCATCCCTGCCAGGCGCTGGCCGATTTTATGACGCTCGAGGAGCACTTCGGCACAGCCGCGGGACTCAACTTTACGTATGTCGGCGACGGCAACAACGTGAGCCACTCGCTGATGCTGACCGGCGCGCAGTTGGGAGCGAACGTGACCGTGGCCACGCCGCGCGGTTACTCGCCCGACATTGAGATCGTGACCAGGGCGCGCGAGATCGCGGCGGTCAATGGATGCGAAATCCGCTTGTTGCAAGATCCGCAGGCCGCAGCCGAGGGCGCGGATGCGATCTACACGGATGTGTGCGTAAGCATGGGCATGGAGCACGAATCGACGAAGCGCGCGCCCATCTTCCGGCCGTTTCAGGTGAACGATGCGCTGATGAGCAAAGCGGCGCCGCATGCGGTCTTTATGCATTGCCTGCCGGCGCGACGCAATGAGGAAGTGACCGACTCGGTGATCGACGGACCGCAGTCGATCGTCTTCGATCAGGCCGAAAACCGTCTGCACGTGCAGAAGTCGTTGCTGCTTCTGTTGCTGGGCGGGTTGGCGAATGTGGAGAAGTTTCAATAAACAGTGATCAGTGTTCAGTTGTCAGTGATCAGATTGACAGTTCTGCTCGGCACACAGAGTTCGCAGAGAGAGAACTGACAACTGAACACCGATCACTGACAACTCTTTTGAGGTTTTGCAAGCATGTCTGTAATTCTTGAATCGTTGCCCATCGGCGAGAAGGTCGGCATTGCCTTCTCCGGCGGGCTGGACACGTCTGCCGCTTTGCATTGGATGAAGCAGAAGGGCGCGATCCCTTACGCCTATACCGCCAATCTCGGCCAGCCCGACGAAACCGACTACGACGCCATTCCGCGCGCAGCTCTCGAATATGGCGCGGCGAAGGCACGGCTCATCGACTGCCGCGCCGCGCTGGCGCGCGAAGGTATCGCCGCGCTGCAAGCCGGAGCCTTTCACATCACCACTGCCGGCGTGCCGTACTTCAACACCACGCCGATTGGCCGCGCCGTCACGGGCACCATGCTGGTGGCGGCGATGAAGGAGGACGACGTCCACATCTGGGGCGACGGATCCACTTTCAAGGGCAACGACATCGAGCGCTTCTATCGCTACGGCTTGCTCGTCAATCCCAACCTCCAGGTGTACAAGCCCTGGCTCGACGCCGCTTTCATCGACGAATTAGGCGGCAGGGCCGAGATGTCCGCTTTCATGCAGCGTTCCGGCTTTGCGTACAAGATGTCGGCCGAGAAGGCCTACTCCACTGACTCGAACATTCTGGGCGCGACGCATGAGGCCAAGGATCTCGAACATCTCTCAACGTCCGTCAAGATCGTCGTCCCCATCATGGGCGCGGCATTCTGGCGCGACGATGTTGAGATCAAGAGCGAAGAAGTTGTCGTTCGCTTCGAAGAGGGCATTCCGGTCGAGTTGAACGGACGGCAGTTCGATGACTCCGTCGAACTTTTGCTCGAAGCCAACCGCATCGGCGGTCGCCACGGGCTCGGCATGTCCGATCAGATTGAGAATCGCATTATCGAGGCCAAATCCCGCGGCATCTACGAGGCGCCAGGTCTGGCGCTCTTGTTTATCGCGTACGAGCGGCTGATCACCGGCATTCACAACGAGGACACCATCGAGCAGTACCGCGACAGTGGCCGCAAGCTCGGCCGCCTGCTGTATCAGGGACGCTGGTTCGACTCGCAGGCGATGATGCTCCGCGAATCCGCACAGCGCTGGGTGGCCAAACCCGTTACCGGCGAGGTCACGCTCGAATTGCGCCGCGGTAACGACTACTCGATTCTCAACACGGAGTCGCCCAACCTGACTTTCCATCCCGAGCGCCTCAGCATGGAGAAAACGGAATCGACATTCTCGCCGCGCGACCGCATCGGACAACTTACCATGCGCAACCTCGACATTACCGACACGCGGGAGAAGCTGCTGACCTACGCCAAGGCCGGCCTCCTTACGCTGAGCAAAGGCAGTGAAATGCCTCAACTTAATAACGGCCCTGAGAATGGAAATAGCTAAGGAATAACCTGAGGTACGCTTAAAGCAATGTCGAACGAAAAACAATCCGGGAAGATGTGGTCGGGGCGCTTTCGCGAACCGCTGGATGCGGAGTTCGAGGCGTGGCAGCGGTCGATCGTCTTTGATTGGCGGCTGCTCGATGAGGAGATTGCCGCGAGCAAGGCGCACGCGTCTGCTCTATGTGCGGCGGGAATTCTGACCAAAGCGGAGACTGCGGAGTTGCGAAATGCCCTGGATGCGATCGGTGTGGAGTTTGCATCGGAAGCAGGCAAGGCGCGGGTGCGCGACCACTCTTCGGCTGAGGACATTCATCATTTCGTCGAGCTCAAGCTCGCGGATCGAATTGGGCCGCTGGGACTGAAGTTGCACACAGGGCGCAGCCGCAACGAGCAGATCGCTACCGATCTGCGGCTTTACGTTCGCGCACAAATCGAATTGGTCATCGACGGGCTTGCCGCGTGGGGCCTGGCGCTGGTCGAACAGGCGCACAAAGCCGGCGATGCCGTGATGCCGAGTTACACGCACATGCAGCGGGCTGAGCCTGTGCTTGTCGCGCATTGGCTACTGGCTTACGTCGAAATGGCGCTGCGTGATGCATCGCGCTTGGCCGATTGCGCCAAGCGGCTGAACCTTTGCCCGCTTGGATCGGGCGCGGTTGCCGGCGCCACGCTTGCGCTCGACCGTTCGATTACCGCGGGCGAGCTCGGATTTGCAGCGCCGACTACCAACTCCATCGATGCCACGAGCGATCGCGATTTTATTCTTGAATATCTCCAGGCGCTCACGATGGTTGGGTTGCACCTGAGCCGCTTTGCCGAGGAGATCACGCTCTTTGCGACCGCCGAGTTCGGATTTGTGATTCTGCCTGAAGCATTTTCTACGGGTTCTAGTGCCATGCCGCAGAAGAAAAATCCCGATTTGACGGAGTTGCTGCGCGCGAAGGTCGGCAGACTGAACGGCGCGGCGCAAACCGTAACGCTGCAGCTCAAGGGACTGCCTTTGGCCTACAATAAAGACATGCAGGAGACGCAGGAGCCGGCCTTTGCGGCCGACTTCGTTCCCCAAATGCTCAAGCTTGTTGCACGTTTCACGGCGACCCTCCAGTTCAATCGCGAGCGCATGAGCCAGGCTGCGCAGTCGGGTTATCTGAATGCCATGGCCGCAGCCACGTATCTCGTCCACAAGGGCGTTCCCTTCCGCCTGGCGCACGAAAAGATCGGGAACTCCGTGCGCTATGCCTTGGAAAAAGGCGCCGAATTGGGTGAGCTGACGCTCGCGGAGCTGCGCCAGTTTGGCCCGGAGTTTGGCGAAGACTTTTTTGCTGCGATCACGCTCGATGCCACGCTCGATTGCCATGACGTGATGGGCGGGACGGCGCGCGAACGTGTCAAGCAGGCGCTCGATGCGGCGTCGGAGCGCATTGATGCGCTCGTGAATTCCACCGCAGCGGAGGCCGTTCATGCTGGTGCGTAAGGCGCTGCTGCACGACGCTTCCAATATTTACGATTTGGTCAACTCGCTCTCCGGCGACGGCACGCTGCTCAAGCGCCCCTTCGCCGAGATCTGCGAAAACATTCGCGACTTCACCGTCGCCGAGTCCGACGGCGGCGTGTTTGTGGGCTGCGGCGCGCTGCATCTCTACGGCCCGCATCTCTGCGAGGTGCGCTCCATCGTGGTCTCGCCCGGAGCCAAGAGTCAGGGCGCCGGCGGCGGCATTATCAAGGCGCTCATTGAAGAGGCTGAGATGCACGGTATCCAGTCCGTGTGCCTCTTCACGCGCATTCCCGATTTCTTCTTCAAATACGGCTTCCGCACCGTGGAAGACAAATCGGAGCTGCCCGACAAGGTCTTCAAAGACTGCCAAAGCTGCCCGCGGCTGCACCGCTGCGACGAGGTTGCCATGGTGCGTGGGCGCATTCCGCGCATGTCGATCCTCGGGCCGCGCGAGGAAGCGCAGGAACTGGTGCGGATTTCCGGATAGTGTTTTGGCGATGTTCGATCGCGATCGAGAGCTAGCTTTGTGATCGAGCAATAGTTCGTACCAGTTGAGTTCGTGCTATCCCACCCTTTCGCGAGAAGCTGCGAAAGGATGGGGCACGGGAGGGTTCCTCTTCAACTGGTAAAGGGCTAGTTCGCGGGAACTGCTGCCGACATGCCGCTGATGATCTCCCAGCCTTTGTCGGTCTTGATCCAGGTGTGCGTGACGCGCTGCGTAGACGGTTCTCCGTGACCCGCTTGGTCGGCCCAGAGTGCGGTCAGCCAGTATTCGGTCACCACCAGATTCTCGGTCGCCCGGCTGTCCGCAGGCTCCAACTCATACCAAACCATTGTTGTTCCCTTATCCGTGTGCGCCTTGATCCAATCCGTAATATGATCTTTCCGCGCCGGCTGTGAGCTCGAGTAGGGCCAGCCGACGAAGTTCTCGTGCCAGAGATTTCTGTAGCTGTCGAGATCGAGGGCTTTCACATCTTCCCAATACGCTGTCTCCATCTTCCACACTGCTCTCTCGTTGTCGGATTGCTGAGCGCGAGCGGGTACTGCGGCGCAAATCGCCGCAAGCAGGATAAAAAATATGGCCGTGATCTTGATGGTCCAACGGGATGTTGCGGCTGAAGTGCGTCTTGCGACTATCATCGTTCCTCCGGGAATTCGGCTGAGCTGGTTAGTGACGCTTTGCGAGAATCGCTGCGGCGACAGCGGCCTGGCCGTAGCTGAGTCCGCCATCGCCGGGACTGACATGACGATGTTGAAAAACCTGAAAGCCTTCTTCTTCAAGCCCTGTGCGCAGCAAGCGCGCAAGACGGCGATTGTGGAGGCAGCCGCCAGAGAGAGCCACTCTTTCGATTTGCGTTGCTCCTCGGGCCCGCTTGGCAGCGCCGATGAATGCCGCGGCAACCCCGGCATGAAAACGCGCGGCCATGCGCGATTTGCTTGCATCCGAATGCAGATCTTCGAGGATTTCTTTCCACAAAGTTGTCACGGAGATTCTCGAGGGTTTTCGCGCATTCCAATCTCCATCGAGCCATGAATGTGAGTAACCGGAGCTGAGTTGGTCCGGCTCGTCGACAGCAAGCCCTTCTAGCTCAATCGCCGCCTGCGCCTCGTAATCGACCACGCGTCGCTTCAGCAGCACCGCCGCTACCGCATCGAACAGCCGCCCCAGGCTTGAAGTCAACGGCGCATTCAGCCCGCGCTCGATCATGCGCTTGAGTATGCGAGCATCGCGCGACTTTGCGCCCAGGAGTTTCATTATCTCCGGCGACTCGACATCGAAGCCCGCTGCATGCAAATGGCCGAGCGCCATGCGCCATGGCTCGCGAATCGCCGCTTCGCCGCCGGGCATGGGAACGTAGTCGAGATGAGCGAACCGCTCGAAACGGCCAGGATCGGGGCCGTCCAGGCGCACGATCAACACTTCCCCGCCCCAGATGCGGCCGTCGGTGCCGTAGCCTGTGCCGTCGAGGCTGAGCCCAATCACCGGACCTAAGATGCCGTGCTCCGCCATGCAGGCCGCGATGTGCGCGTGGTGATGTTGCACGGCGATGAGCGGGAGATTGCGCTCGGCGGCCCACTCCTTGGCCCACGACGTGGATAAATAGCCGGGGTGCAGATCGTGCACCACGGCTTCTGGCTCGATCTCGAAGGTATGCATCAGGTGAGCCAGCGCCTCGCGGAAAAAATCGAGGCCCGCAATATTTTCGAGATCCCCCAAGTGCTGGCTCTGATAGGCAAAGCGGCCACGCGCGAGGGCGAAAACATTCTTCAAGTGTCCACCGACCGCGAGGAGTGGAAGCGCGTCGAATGGGAGAGGCACGGCGAGTGGCACAAATCCGCGCGCACGGCGGATGAGTTGTGGTCGGCAATCCACCAACGACATCACTGAGTCGTCACAACGTTGCAGGATTTCGCGGTCATGCATGAGGAATGCGTCGGCGATGTTTTTGAGCCTTTGGAGGGCCTCGTCGTTGTCGATCACGATTGGCTCTTCGCTGAGGTTGGCGCTGGTCATCACCAGAGCCTTCACGCGCGAGTCGGCGAAAAGCAAATGCTGTAAGGGCGCGTAGGGCAGAAAAACGCCCAGCCACGGAATTCCCGGGGCGACGGAATCGGCAATGCCGGAGTCTGCACGACGCCGCGCCAAGACAATCGGCCGCGGATTTGTTTGGAGCAGAGTTTCTTCGTCGGCGGTCAACTCGCAGACGGTGCGCGCGGCTTCAAGATCGCGCACCATGACCGCGAGCGGCTTGCCGTAGCGGTGCTTGCGCTCGCGCAGGCGCTTGACCGCGGCCCCATTGGTTGCGTCCACGGAGAGGTGAAAGCCGCCGATGCCCTTGATGGCGATGATTTCTCCGGCCAGAAGGCGGTCGATGGTTTCTTCAATCGGAGAACGTCCCGCAGGGGCTAAAGCCCCCTCGTTTTGATTGGGCGCCTGTTCGGCACGACTGAAGTCGTGCCCTGACACTTCGTGCATTCCCGACGCGGCAGTTCCGGGGGCTAAAGCCCCCTCTTTTTTATTGGACGCCCCTATGGCACGACTGAAGTCGTGCCCTTTCAAAACAACATCCTCGTGCTCTGTGGAGTCCTCGTGCGTTGTGGAGTTCCCGTGCGTTGTGGAGTCCTCGCGCGTTGTGGAGTTCTCGCGCGTTGTGGAGTTCTCGCGCGTTGTGGAGTTCTCGCGCGATGTCGCGTTCTCGATGGCCGTGACGTTGACAGCCACTTCGAGCCAGACCCGCGGGCCGCACACCGGGCAGGCGTTGGGCTGGGCATGAAATCTTCGGCTTGTGGGATCGTCGTACTCCGCCTGGCAGGCCGGGCACATGCTGAAGCGCGCCATCGAGGTCTGCGGGCGATCGTAGGGAATGCGGCGCGTGATGGTGTAGCGCGGGCCGCAGTTGGTGCAGTTCAAAAATGGATAACGATAGCGGCGGTCGTTGGGATCGAGCAGTTCGCGCAGGCAGTCCGCGCAGGTGGCGGCATCGGCGGGAATCCCGGTGCTGACCTGGCCGGCGGCATCGCTGGCGATAATGCGGAATTCTTTTTCCTGCTTAGGAGGAATGCTTTGCGAAACCACCGAGTCGATCCGCGCAAGCGGCGGCGCCTCGGCCTGGAGACGCCGGCGAAATGCTTCTACGCGCTCCGCCGGTCCCTCGATCTCGATTGTCACGCCGCCGGTGTCGTTGCCGATGAAGCCCGCCAGTTTCTCCTCCACCGCCAACCGAAAGACAAAGGGGCGGAAGCCCACGCCCTGCACCACGCCGCGTACTTGCACTTCGTGCCGTACTGGTTTTGGATCAGATCTCCGCATCGTCAGTCTCCGTCAGCATAAACCGTTGATGCATCGATTTCCTATTGCAGCACTTCGCGCGGTTCTCGTCTTGGAGGAGACTCGCGCATAAACGATCTCTGCCGGCAAGCATCGGTTTTCTGTTGCATCCACAGAGGTTGGCCGGAGCGGGCAACCCATGGCGTCGTGCCCGCTTCCAATCACAAGCGGAAGGCGAGGCCCTGTAAGCGGCCTTTGCGTGCATCGTGATTTGAGCATCGCGAACTCGATGCGGCGCTTCAGTCGGTGCAGATCAATGACGGACGAGATAACCGAAAAAGAGGTGGAGACGATGAAGAAGATTTTTCTTGTACTCGCAATGTTGAGCCTCAGCGCGATGGGCTGGGCCGATGACACCCGGGACGCGGCAATCGACCGGCTTCACCACGCGGCGGAAGTGCTGCGCCAGGTGATGGCCACGCCCGATAAAGGAATTCCCCAGGAAGTAATGGACCACGCGAAATGCGTGGCCGTGGTGCCGCATCTCGTGAAAGGCGGATTTGTGTTTGGCGCCGAGGGCGGGCGCGGCGTGGCGACCTGCCGCACCGGTCACGGATGGAGCGCGCCGGCGTTCTTCGATGTGGAAGGCGGAAGCTGGGGATTGCAGATCGGCGTCGAAGGCATCGACCTGGTCATGATCATCCAGAACGACCGCGGCATGCGGGAATTGCTGGGCAGCAAGTTTGAGATTGGCGCAGACGTATCCGCTGCGGCAGGTCCCGTGGGGCGTCATGCTTCCGCAGGTACGGACTGGAAGCTGGAAACCGGAATTTTGACTTACTCCCGCGCCAGAGGCATCTTCGCGGGGGTTTCGCTGAATGGCGCGGCGGTGCACCGCGACGATGACGCCATGCATGCGTTCTATGGTCCGGGCGTGACTGTGCACGATACGTTGATGGGTGAGGTGCCCGCTCCACCGGCCGCCATGGGATTCCTCGATGCCGTGCGCATGGCGCGGGAGCAGGCCAAGGCGGCTCGATCCGGCGAATGATTTCCCGTCATTGCGTCGATTGCCGGCATAACGCCGGATACTCGGGGCGGCCCGTGAGAGAATGCGGAGGATGACGATACGTGCCCGCCTCGCAGCCTGTGTAGCGATATTGATCGTTACAACCGGTCTGCGGGCGGGCATCGTCGCTGCTCAGCAGCCGGATGAGGCCGCTGTGATTCGCAGCGTCGATGCCGCCGTTGCGGCGCGCGTCGACAATGTTCTGAGCTTCACCGACGTCGAGCACTATTCCGTTTACCGTGGCGGCGATGAAACCCATCCCGTAGCCGAGATGACTGTGCGCGACACCTACAAGAAGGGTGTCGGCAAGCAATTCACAGTGCTTTCGCAGAGTGGATCGAGCATTATCCTGCACTTCGGGTTGAAGCCGCTGATCGATAACGATGTGACGATCAACTTACCCGGCAATGTGGAAAAATCCTGGTTCAATTCGGCGAATTACGAGATGAAGTTGAAGCCCGGCGGCGTGCAACAGCTCAATGGCCGGGACTGCTACGTTTTTGCCGTTACGCCCAAAGCAGCTGCCCCCAACCTGATTATCGGAACCCTGTGGGCGGATGCGAAGGACGGCTCTCTTGTCCAGATTGACGGGGTTTCGTCGAAGAGCCCCTCTGCTTTTACGGGCAACACGCATCTGATGCGCCAATATAGCAACATCAGCGGCTTAGCCATGGCACTGCATGCCCGCGCCGAGTCGAATAGTATGCTCTTTGGCCAGACCGTAATCTTGATCGACTATGGCAGCTATCAGCTTCAACTTCAAGAGAGCAAATAGGGAACTCGCAGCTGGTAGCTAAAAGCTTCTGGCTACAAGCTGCTCGCTCTTTGCTCCCTGTTCGTGCGCGGCTAAGTGATCCTGCGCACGCGGTTTACGGCGCTTTGCGGGGATTTTGTGCGCCGCAACACGATTCTTTGGGTAGAACGGCATGGCATGGGCCGCCGCATTCGGGAATGCCGAAATCCAAGTCAACAAATGGGATAGACCCCGAGCATCGTGACTGCGGTCACGGATTGCGCAACCCCTCGGCCCGTAGAACAATGGTAGGCACCATGCGGATCGCGTCAACCGCGGTTCCACATGGGGTGCAGCCTTGCGCTGCACCGGCCAGGGAGGGAACGTGCCAGTCATCACGCCGCCGCTACCGAGCGAAGACAAACGCTGGAAAATCGTGAATGGCACCATGCGCAAGAATGGCTTTGCCCGTCATGCGCTGATTGAGACATTGCACACCGTGCAGTCGTCGTTTGGCTTTCTTGACGACGATGCCATCCGTTTCGTCGCGCTTTCATTGCGCGTGCCGCTGAGCCAGGCGTATGGCGTGGCCACGTTCTATCACTACTTCACGCTCAAGCCGCCAGGCAAGCACACCGTGACGGTTTGCGCGGGCACGGCCTGCTACATCAAGGGCGCCGACAAGCTGATTGCCGCGGCCGAAAAGCATCTATGCGTGAAGCAGGGGCAGACCACGCCGGACGGGCAGATCAGCCTGATGACAGCGCGCTGCGTGGGCGCATGCAGCCGCGCGCCGGTGGTGCTGTGCGACGGCGAAGTCCTCGGCGAGATGACCAGCGAACAAATGCTCGAGCAACTGGAAAGGTGGACAGCGGAATGACAATCGAAGAGCTCGAACAGATCGCAAAAAACGTCCAGCAGGAGAACGCCAAGTACGACTACGAAGTGAACGTCTGCATGGACCTGGCCTGCGCGAGCCAGGGCGCCGGCGCGCTGAAAGACGCTATTGAAAAGGCCGCCGAACGTCCTGCGGCAAGAAGGTCTGCGTGCGCCGCACCGGCTGCATGGGGCCGTGCTCGCATGGGCCGCTGGTGCGCGTCGATCCCGAAGAGACGCTTTACCACCACGTGAAAGCGGAAAACGCCGAGGCGATTGTGAATTGCCTGGGCGGCTCGCCGGCGCCGGAGTTGCAGTGCGACCTGAACGATCACTTCGACAAGCAGGTGCGCGTGGTGCTGGAGAATGCCGGCTACATCGATCCGGAAAAGATCGACGACTACATTGCGCGCGACGGCTACAAGGCGCTGCTGACGGTGCTCAACGAGATGACGCCCAACGGCGTGGTTCATCGCATCACGGAAAGCGGGCTGCGCGGGCGCGGCGGCGGCGGCTATCCAACGGGGCTGAAGTGGGGCACCGTAGCCAAGGCCAAAGGCGACGTGAAATACGTGGTCTGCAACGGCGACGAGGGCGATCCCGGCGCGTTCATGGATCGCAGCGTGATGGAAGGCGATCCGCATCGCGTCATTGAAGGCATGGCGATTGCCGCCTACGCCGTGGGCGCGAGCAAGGGTTTCATTTACGTGCGCGCTGAGTATCCGGTCGCGGTCTCGCGGCTCACGACCGCGCTGCGCGAGGCGCGGCGTCACGGATTGCTGGGCAACAACATCTGCAATACGCCGTTCAATTTCGATGTGGAGATTCGCCTGGGCGCCGGCGCGTTTGTCTGCGGCGAAGAGACGGCGCTGATCGCATCCATCGAAGGCAAGCGCGGCACGCCCAAGCCGCGTCCGCCCTATCCCGCATCGAGCGGACTGTGGGGCAAGCCGACGCTGATCAACAACGTGGAAACCTACGCCAACGTCGCGCCCATCGTGCGCAACGGCGGCAAGTGGTTTCACGACATGGGTTCGGAGCGCAGCAAAGGCACCAAAGTTTTCGCGCTCACCGGCAAAATCGCCAACACCGGCCTGGTCGAAGTGCCCATGGGCATCAAGCTGCGCGAGATCATCGAGGACATCGGCGGCGGCGTACCGGGCGGCCACAAGTTCAAGGCTGTGCAGACGGGCGGCCCCTCGGGCGGATGTATTCCCGAAGAGATGCTCGACGTGGGCGTGAGTTACGATGCGCTGTTGAAGATGGGTTCGATTATGGGCTCGGGCGGCATGATCGTGATGGACGATACCTCGTGCATGGTCAACGTGGCGCGCTTCTTCATCGAGTTCTGCATGACCGAGTCGTGCGGCAAGTGCATTCCCTGCCGCGCAGGCACGGCGCAGATGTTCACGCTGCTCACGCGCATCTGTACCGGCACGGGAACCATGGACGACCTGGCGCTGCTCGAAGATCTCTGCGTCACGGTGAAGGAGACGAGCCTGTGCGGGCTGGGGCAGACCGCGCCCAATCCCGTGCTGAGCACGCTCAAGTATTTCCGCCACGAGTACATCGAGCACATTCTGCATAAGCACTGTGCGGCCGGCGTCTGCCAGATGGAAGCGGTCAAATCTGAGAATGAGGTGGTGGCATGAGCACGGAAACAGACGTCAAAACTCTTGTCATCGACGAGCAGGAAGTGAGCGCACGCGCCGGGCAGACGATTCTCGAGGTAGCGCGCGAGAACGACATCAACATTCCCACGCTCTGCCATCTTGAAGGCCTGAGCGATGTGGGCGCGTGCCGCCTCTGCCTGGTGGAGATTAAAGGCTCGAACAAGCTGCTGCCCGCCTGCGGGGCCACCGTGCAGGAAGGCATGGAAGTCAGCACCAACACGGAGCGGCTGCAAAAGCACCGCCGGACGATACTCGAACTACTCTTCGCCGAGCGCAATCACGTCTGCTCGGTTTGCGTTTCGAACGGCCATTGCGAGTTGCAAACGCTGGGCCAGGAGCAGGGCCTGACGCACGTGCGGCTGCCCTATCGCAATCCCGATCTCTTTGTGGATGCCTCGCACGAGCGCTTCACCATCGATCACAACCGCTGCATCCTATGCACGCGTTGCGTGCGGGTCTGCTCTGAAATTGAGGGCGCGCACATCTGGGACGTGATGGGCCGCGGCACCAATTCCTTGATCATCTCGGACCTGCACCAGGAGTGGGGAAGTTCAGCCTGCACCCGCTGCGGAAAATGCGTGCAGGTTTGTCCCACCGGAGCCCTCTTCGATAAGAGCAAGATCGGCTCCGATCATCCGAAGTATCCCGAGTTTCTGCCCTATCTGAACCTGATGAGGGAGGCGCAATGAGCAAACTGAAACTTGCGACCGTCTGGCTTGACGGATGTTCCGGCTGCCACATGTCGTTCCTCGACATGGACGAGCGGCTGCTCGAACTGGCGGAAGTGGTCGATGTTGTCTACAGCCCCATCGTCGACACCAAGGAGTTCCCTGACGAGGTGGATATCGCGCTGGTCGAGGGCGCCGTGGCTTCGGTCGACGACGAGAAGAAGATCAAGAAGATTCGCGACCACTCCAAGATGCTGGTTGCCATGGGCGACTGCGCGATTACCGGCAACGTGCCGGCGATGCGCAATCCCATGGGGCCTGAAGCGATTCTCGACCGCGCTTACATCCAGAACGCGTCGCTGCAGGCGCAGATTCCCTGCGTCGTGGTGCCCAAACTGCTGAAAGTGGTGCGTCCCATCCATGAGTTTGTGAAGGTGGACGTCTTTCTGCCCGGCTGCCCGCCCTCGGCTGACACTTTTCACACCGCGCTCACCGCGCTGGTTAACGGCGGGCCGCTGGACATTTCGGCGCTCACCCGCTTTGGAGCATAACGAATCGGAGCCTTCCCTATGAGCCAGACCATCACCATCGATCCGGTAACGCGCCTTGAAGGCCACGGCAAAATCACCATCCAGCTCAACGACCAGGGCGAGGTGGAGAACGCGCACTTCCACGTCACGCAGGTGCGCGGCTTCGAGCGCTTCAGCGAAGGCCGGCCGTTCTACGAGATGCCCAGCCTGATGGCGCGCATCTGCGGCATCTGCCCGGTCTCGCATCTCATCGCATCGGCCAAGGCCTGCGAGGCCATCATGTCGGTGCGCATTCCGCACACCGCGGCGCAGTTGCGGCGCATGTTGAACCTGGCGCAGATGGTGCAATCGCACGCGCTCAGCTTCTTCTATCTGGCCTCGCCCGATCTGCTGCTGGGCATGGAAGCCGATCCCAAAGTGCGCAATATTCTTGGGCTTGCGGCGGCCAAGCCGGAGTTGGGCCGCGCTGGCATTGGCTTTGCGCCGATTCGGCCAAAGCATCATCGAGTTGCTCGGCGACAAACGCGTCCATCCCGGCTGGGTCGTGCCCGGCGGCGTCACCGAACCGCTTTCCGCCAGACAAACGCGACAAGATTCTGGCCATGATTCCCGAGGCCTACGCCGGGCGTCAACCTTGGCCTTGGCGCGTATAAGCAGATCGCGGACAAATTCAAGCCGGAGATCGAGGTCTTCGCCAACTTCCCGTCGAATTATATGAGCCTCGTCAATGAAGATGACTCGATCGAGTTCACCGACGGCGCGCTGCGGCTGATCGACGCGACGGGCAAGATCATTGAGGACGGCATGACCGCCAGCGCTTCACTGAAGTGATCGGCGAGGCCGTGGAGCCCTACAGCTACACCAAATTCGCTTACTACAAGCCGCTCGGCTACCCCGACGGAAGCTACCGCGTAGGTCCGCTGGCGCGGCTGAACATCGTCAAGCAGCATGGGCACACCAAAAGCAGAAAAAGAACTTGCCGAATTCAAGCAATTGGCAGCCGGGCCGGTCGCGAGTTCGTTCCACTATCACCACGCGCGGCTGGTCGAGATGCTCTACGGCATCGAGAAGATCGAAGAGATCCTCGCCGATCCGCGCATCCTCGATAAGCACGTGCGCGCCACGGCCGGCGTCAACCGGCTTGGAGGGCGCGGGCCAGGCCGAAGCGCCGCGCGGCGTTCTGCACCATCACTACAAGGTGGACGACAACGGCAAGATCACCTGGGCGAACCTGGTGATTGCCACGGGCCAGAACAACAACGCGATGAACCGCGGCGTGCTGCAGGCCGCGCGGAGCTATGTGAAGGACGGCAAATTCACCGAAGGCATTCTGAACCGCGTTGAAGCAGTGGTGCGCACCTTCGATCCGTGCCTAAGCTGCTCTACACATGCTTTTGGACAGATGCCGCTGGAGATTTCGCTTCGTGTCAGCAGACGGCGAAGTCGTGGATCGCGTCGCGCGGGACTAGAGATCATAGCGCACAAGCACTGTTCCGGGACGATTTCCCAGAGACGCATAGAGCGGATTCGATTGCGGAGAACGGAAAAGATGACAATCACTGCACGCTGTCTTATCCTGGCCTGCGGCAACACCCTGCGCAGCGACGATGGCGTAGGACCAACGCTCGCCGCATGGGCGGAAGAGCGATTCCGCGAGCAGCCCAATGTTCGCGTCATCTCGCGCCAGCAGTGGACCCCCGATCTGGCAGCGGAGACATCGCCGCCGCCGACTCCGTTCTCTTTGTCGATGCGTCGGCGAGTGCCCCGCCGGGACGCGTGCGGCTCATCCCTGTTTCATCGCGCGCTGGACGGCTCAGCACCTGCTTCGCATCATCTCAAGCCGTCAACCAGCTTCTGGGCCTCACCCGCTCGCTCTATGGCTCCATCAAATCCCACGCCATGCTGTTGACCGTGGGCATCGGCTCTACGGAACTGGGCGAAACTTTCAGCGCGCCCGTCGAAGCCGCCCTTCCCCGCGCGCGCGGCATTCTGGAAAAAGCTGTGCTGCGCTTTCTTGGCCAGCTAAATCCATCTGCAGCCTTCCGCGCGGACAAAAAAATGGCGGCTGCAATTTTCCGCAGCCGCCAATTATAAAGAAAGAATAGACAAACTTAAAAAGCCGCTACCGTTTGACGCAGGCTGTACGAACTCAGCGTCTTGATGTAATTGCCGCGATCGTAAGGTGAGGTGTCGGGCACCGAGCGGCGGCTGAGGCAGCCGCGCGTTTCGGCAAGCGAGGCGTACTCGCGCTTCTCCAGCCAGTAGCGCAGGTCGGCCAGCACGCGGCCGATGTGCTCGATGCCGTGAATGTGCAGCGCCGACGCCATCTCAGACTACGCTGGCGCCGGCCATGATCGCTTTCAGCACGTCTTCCGCCGAATGCACGCCGCCGGTGATGGCGATGTCGCCGTTCAGATGGCCGAAAAGAATCGCCGCCCAGTGCAGCCGCGGCAATAGTTCCGACGGTGTCGAGAAGTGCAGCGAGGGCCTGACCTCCAGCGTCTCGATGTCGAAGTCCGGCTGATAAAAGCGGTTGAAGAGCACCACGGCCCGCGCGCCGCTCTCTTCAAGCCGCGCGCACAGGTTCGGCAGGCTGGTAAACGATTGCGAAAGCTTGACCGCAACGGGAACCTTGACCGCCTTGCACACGCTGTCCACAAGTTCGAGCAGTTGCAGTTCGAGCTCGGCCGAAGTCTGGCTGCGATCGGTCGCCAGCGCAAAGGTGTTCAGCTCGATGGCATCGGCGCCTGCCTGCTCCATCTCCCTGGCCAGCCGCACCCAGCCGCCGGGTGTGGCTCCGTTCAGGCTGGCGATGATGGGAATATCCACCGCCTCGCCCGCGCGCCGCACGTGCTCGAGATATCCATCCTGCGACATGCGGTAGTCGCTCAGTTCGGGCAGAAAATCGAGCGACTCGGCGAACGAATCCGTGCCGCGCGACAAGTCTTCGTCGAGCGTGCGCGACTCCAGAGCCAACTGCTCCTCGAAGAGCGAAGTGAGCACAATGGCCGAAGCGCCCGCGTCTTCCATGTGGCGAACGTTGTCGATCGATTCAGAGAGCGGCGTAGCCGAAACCACAATGGGGCCGCTGAGCTTGATGCCGAGATACTGCATGGAAATGTCGGTCATTCTTTACCTCCGGCAACGGAAGCCGCCAGATTCGCTTCGGGTTTTACCTCAGGTTTTTCCAGCGGCGCAATGTGCGGCGTCTCGCCGCGGCCCGGCATAGA
The DNA here is from genome assembly GCA_963732305.1 of uncultured Acidobacteriaceae bacterium. Lineage (GTDB taxonomy): Bacteria > Acidobacteriota > Terriglobia > Terriglobales > Acidobacteriaceae > Telmatobacter. The sequence goes on along the minus strand of CAVSYW010000005.1, from coordinate 830,884 downwards.
GGCGCGGGCGGAGTAGACGCGCCACGCGCGCTCCACGTCGTCCTGCGCTTCGGTAAGCAGGTTCGCGGCCACCTCGGGATTGCTGCGCGCCAGCATGGTGTAGCGCGCTTCGCGGTAAGCATAATCCTTGAGCCGGATCGAAGGCGCCTTGGAATCGAGCTGGAAGGGATTCTTGCCCTCTTCGCGCAGCGCCGGGTTGTAGCGCATCAGCGGCCAGTAACCAGACTGGACTGCAAGTTTTTGTTGCTCCAGCCCATGCACCAGGTCGTAGCCATGCGCGATGCAGCTCGAATACGCGATGATGATCGACGGACCGTCGTGCGCCTCGGCTTCCTGGAAGGCCTTGACCACGTGCGAGTCGTTGCCGCCCAGCGCCACCTGCGCCACGTACACCGAACCGTAACTGACGGCTTCCATGGCCAGATCCTTGCGGCTGTTCGGTTTCCCGCTGGCCGCAAACTTCGCCACCGCCCCGCGCGGAGTGGACTTGGAGGCCTGCCCTCCGGTGTTCGAGTAGACGCCGGTGTCGAGAACCAGCACGTTCACGTTTTTGCCGGAACCGAGCACGTGATCGAGCCCGCCGAAGCCGATGTCGTAGGCCCAGCCGTCGCCGCCCAGGATCCACACGCTCTTGCGCACCAGAGTGTCGGCAATGGCCAGCAGGTTTTTCACGTCCGATGATTCGTTGCCGGCGAGTTTCTTGCGTAACGTACTTACACGCTCGCGCTGCTTGTCGATGTCTGCTTCGGTCTTCTGCGATGCGCCCACCAGGTCGGCGGCAAGCTCTGCGCCGATGGTCGCGGCCATTCGCGTGACGAGGTTCTCGGCAAAGGCCTTCTGCTGATCGAGCGCGATCCTCATGCCGAATCCAAATTCGGCATTGTCTTCGAAGAGCGAATTCGACCACGTGGGCCCGCGACCCTGCGCGTTTGAGGTATAGGGCGTAGTGGGCAGGTTGCCGCCGTAAATCGACGAGCAGCCCGTGGCGTTGCCGATGTAGAGCCGGTCGCCAAACAACTGCGTCAGCAGCTTGATGTAGGGCGTTTCACCGCAGCCCGCGCATGCGCCGGAAAACTCAAAGAGCGGCTGCAGAAGCTGCAGGTCTTTCACCTGCGAGTGCGAGAGCTTCGCGCGGTCCACCTCGGGCAGCGAGAGGAAGTACTCCCAGTTCTCGCGCTCCGGCGTGCGCAGCGGAGCCTGCGGCGCCATGTTGATGGCCTTCCTGCTGGCGTCGCTCTTGTTCTTCACGGGGCAAACTTCCACGCACACCGCGCAGCCGGTGCAATCTTCGGGTGCAACCTGGAGCGTGTAGCGTTCCTGCTCCATGCCTTTCCATTTGGGCTTGGCCCACTTGAAGGTTGCCGGCGACTTATCGCCGAGCTCGGAGCTATAGATTTTGGCGCGGATCACGGCGTGCGGGCACACCATGGCGCACTTGCCGCACTGGATGCACAGATCCTTGTCCCACACCGGGATGAACTGCGCGATGTTGCGCTTCTCCCACTGCGCCGTGCCCGAAGGATACGCGCCACCGGCGGGGATCGCGCTGACGGGAATCAGATCGCCCTTGCCCTCGGCGATCATGCCCAGCACGTTGTGTACGAACGCCGGCGCCTTGCGAAGAGAACGCGCCGGTGAGGTCGAACGTAGAGGTCGCGGCGGCGGGCAGCTCGACCTTCTCGAGATGCGACAGCGCGTGATCCACGGCGGCAAAGTTCTTCTCGACTACGGATTCGCCGCGCTTGCCATAGGTCTTCTTGATGGCCTTCTTGATCTGCGCAATGGCCTCTTCGCGCGGCAACACCCCGCTGATGGCGAAGAAGCAGGTCTGCATGATGGTGTTGATGCGCGTGCCCATGCCGGCTTCGCGCGCCACCTTGTAGCCGTCGATCACGTAGAACTCAATCTTCTTGCTGAGCATCTCCTGCTGCATGGTGCGCGGCAATTTGTCCCACACCTCGGCTGCGGAGTATGCCGAGTTGAGCAGGAAAACCGCGCCCGGAACAGCCGCTTCCAGCACGTTCATCTTCTCAAGGAAGCTGAAGTTGTGGCAGGCCACAAAGCTCGCCTTGGTGATGAGGTAGGTGGAGCGGATCGGGTTGGGCCCGAAGCGCAGGTGCGAGGTCGTCATCGAGCCGGACTTCTTCGAGTCGTAGACGAAGTAGCCTTGCGCGTAATTCGGCGTCTCGCTACCGATGATCTTGATGGAATTTTTGTTGGCGCCCACGGTGCCGTCGGAGCCGAGGCCGTAGAACAAGGCGCGCACGGTCTTCGGATCCTCGGTCGAAAACTCCGGATCGTAGTCCAGGCTCGTGTGGCTTACGTCGTCATTAATACCGATCGTGAAGTGATTCTTGGGGGAGGGCTTCCTGAGTTCGTCGAAGACGCCTTTGACCATGGCAGGCGTATATTCTTTCGACGAGAGGCCGTAGCGACCGCCGATGACGGCGGGCGTCGCGGCGAACGGCAACTTGCCGGTATTTTCGGCCAGCACCGTCATTACATCCTGATAGATCGGCTCGCCCGTGCCGCCGGGCTCCTTGCAGCGGTCCAGAACCGCGATCGATTTCACCGTCGTGGGCAGCGCGGCGAAGAATGCCTTGGTGTCGAAGGGCCGGTACAAGCGCACCTTCACCATGCCCACTTTTTCGCCCTGGCGCACCATCGCGTCCACGGCTTCTTCGGCAGCCTCGGCGCCCGAACCCATGATCACGATCACGCGTTCAGCATCCGGCGCTCCGTAGTAGTCGAACAGGCGATAGCTGCGGCCGGTCAGCACGGCAAAGCGATCCATCACCGACCTGCACGATGCCGGGAACGGCTGCGTGGAACGGGGTGCAGGCTTCGCGCGCCTGGAAAAACGTGTCGGGATTCTGAGCCGTGCCGCGAATGAAGGGGCGATCCGGCGAGAGCGCGTTCTTGCGGAAGGCAATCAGGTACTTATCGTCCACGAGAGAGCGAATGGTTTCGTCGCTGATGGGCTCAATCTTGCCCACTTCGTGCGAGGTGCGGAAGCCGTCGAAGAAATGAATGAACGGAATGCGCGATTCGAGCGTGGCGATCTGCGCCATGGTGGCAAGATCGGCCACTTCCTGCACGGAATTCGAGGCCAGCATCGCCCAACCTGTCGAGCGGCAGGCCATCACGTCGCTGTGGTCGCCGAAGATCGAGAGCGCATGCGTCGCCAGGGTGCGGGCCGTGACGTGCATCGTGGCCGGGGTCAGCTCACCGGCAATCTTGAACATGTTGGGAATCATCAGCAGCAGGCCCTGCGAGGCCGTAAACGTGGTGCCAAAGGCCCCAGCCTGCAACGCGCCATGCAGCGCGCCCGCCGCGCCGCCTTCGCTCTGCATCTCTTCCACGATGGGCAACGCGCCCCAGATGTTTTTCTTCCCCTCCGAGAGCCACTGATCGGCCCACTCGGCCATCGGCGACGAGGGGGTAATGGGGTAGATGGCAACGACTTCAGAGAGTCGATAGGCGACGGACGCCGCAGCCTCGTTCCCGTCCATAATCACGGTGGGAATCACAGTCTTTGGTTCACTCATTCGCTTCGCTCCACAGTGCGGCTGTTGGGAAGATCCGCCGCTATGTTGAGTCTCTGCAATGAGGCGGTTAGTCGCAGTGATGGGAGGCACAAGGAAGGCGAAATGTCCCGCATTGTGAAACGATGTTCACAGAGTGCAACGACTTGTGGATGGGGTAGCGTGCGTCGATCAGGAGATTCGCCAAACGGGACGACTTCCCTCCGTCCCGAGCTGCTGCCTGCATTCCGAGCTTCCGTCCGGCTCCGGGATGGCCGCACGTCCCTCGCGAGGATTTCACGACGAGCCCACCGCAAATCAGGGTATACTCGCTCAACCCGAAGGCTAATTCCCCTCTTCGGGCTGAACGATTCCCCCTGGGCAGTGGTCACGCCTTGTGGAAAACTCCTGAGAACCCCGCGTGAATCAGTGCATCAAAGGCACTGCCCCGCAAGCGCGATGGGGTTTCTATCACCACAATTCAATCCAGTGAGGGAATGCAGATGAAAATGAGGTTCATCGCCGCAATTTTGGTACTAGTGGCATCCATCTCCGTCTCGGCCGCGCTGTCGACAGGCGTTGCGGCGCAAGATGCGCAGGACAAGTACACGCTGATATCGCCAGACGGAATCGCGTTCTCCGACTTCCGGGGATACGAGGACTGGGCCGACGTCTCTTCCGCCCGGCAGGACGAAATACTCAAGGTAATCGTCGCCAATCCGGCCATGATTACGGCGTTCAAGGCTGGTGTCCCCGGCAACGGCAAGCTCTTCCCCGACGGCTCCATGATCGTGAAGCTGCAGTGGAAGCAGAAGAAGGACGCCGAGGCCCAGTTCGCAGTGGATGTGCCGGACTTTTTTACGCAGGCCTTCGTCATGGAAAAGGACAGCAAGCGATTTCCGAAAACCGGCGGGTGGGGCTACGCGGTGTTCAACTACGACGCCACGACCAAAAAGTTCACGGCCGATATGACGAGCCATGCAGACTGCGGAAACACGTGCCATACGGCCGTGAAGCAGAAGGACTACATCTTCCACCCGTATGAGGTGCGTTGATCGGGGCCTGCGCCGTATGGGCGAGCTGCCTTTCGATTCCCTATTCGCTGTGTCAATTAAATCCCTGCGTACCACGCGTAACCATAGTCGGGATCGACGCCGCCGAGGCCTTTGCCGAATTTCTTGATATTATCGGTGGCCGTAATGTGGTTGATGTACTTCAGGCTCTTGTAGCCCAACTGGCGCGGCAAGCGGAGGCGCAGCGGGCCGCCGAATGGCACCGGCAGATCGCCGTCATTCATGCCCATGGTGAGCAGTGTGTGCGGGTCCCTCGCATCCCGGATGTCGATGCTCTCCCACGCGCCTTCCTCGATTGAGTTGTACACGACGTACTGTGTCTGCGGCAGCACGCCCGCCTCGCGCAGCACGCCGGAGAGCGGCGTGCCGATCCACTCCGCGATGTACGACCAGCCTTCTTCGCAGGCGACTTCGGTGATTTGGCTGTGCAGCCCGAGGCTCTTCAGATCGGCAAGCGACAGCGACATGGGATGCGCCACGGTTCCGTCGACCACCAGCCGCCAGTCTTTGAATCCGCCGGTCTGTAGTTTCTTGAAAGCATCGTTGGGCGGGGCAACTGCGTTCGCAAATGGATTTTTCGAGATCATGCTGCGCGGGAACTCGCGCGCCGGCGTATTCCTGGTCAGCAACCGCTGGCACGCGTAGGAGAGCGTCTCGCCGGGACCGTAGACGCCGCTGCCATCCGGCGGAATGAGCCCGTATCGCTCGGCGAGGCGGTCGGCCGCGGCCAGCCCTGCGACGCTGGCGACAGCCGCCGCGCCGCCATAGATAAGTCTCCGTCGTGTGATCGGATTCATTGGACCTCCTCTCCATCTCGGACGTAGCCCGTAATCATGCCGCGCACGCGGCTGCGGAATCCCGACAGCGCCACCATCGCCACATGCACAAACAAGAAAAGCAGCAGTAGCCATGTATCGAAAAAGTGAATGGTGCGCGCCGACTGACGCCCGCCCAGCAGCGCCGCCGTCCATGGAAACGCCGCGGTGAACGACGGCGACATCGCGAGGCCGGTCCAGATCATCAGCGGAAACAGCACAAAAATCACGACTACGTAGGCGGTCCGTTGCAGCACGTTATACGAACGCTCTTCCGACTGGTCAGGTGGCGCGCGCCTCAGATACTTTGCGATGCGGTCGCGATATGCTCGCCAGCCCCAATCGCGCCGCGCGGGAATCAAGTCTTTCCCGAAGTGCCCACTCCACAAGCCGTATACCCCGTACACGAAGCCGGCGAACACCAGGACCCACGCGGCTTCAAAATGCAGCGACCGGCTCCATCCATTCTCGTCCGGCATCTCGTAGCTGTAACCGTTGGGGATGGTTTCGCGGCTTGACGGAATGGGGATCCGGAACAGCGGCTTGGTGTTCACATTCCCCACCTCGCCCCAGTAAAAGCGCGGGTGCGAAATCACGATCAGCAAGCCCGTCACCGTAAGGGCGAGAAAGGCGACGAGTGTAATCCAATGCGTCGCACGCACCACTCCCGGGTGACGGAGAGTTTTGGTTTTTTCAGCCTGGGAAGCCGTTGGCACGCGGCCAGATTAGCATGCACGGGCGGGGAATATGGAGATTTTTCTTGATCGAACGCTAGGCGTCGAGTTGCGGGTCCGCTGACTCGCAGTTTCTAGAGCAGCCCCTCCATCAGCGCCGTCCACTCTTCGTTCAATGTGGGCCGGTGAAACTTTCGCCCTGCGCGGCTGTACCAGTAATCGGCGTTCCACACCACGCCCTCTTTGCGGTGCAGGTATGCATGCACGGCCATGGCATCGCGCGTCGAGAGATCGTCGACCGTGCCGTGAGCGCGAGCCCAGTCGCCTTTCGCGTCCCACCAAAGCGCGGCCAGCGGAGCCGAAAGATCGGCAGGCGGCTCGGCCAGCGCGAGCGAGGCTTTAAATTCCTGAACTGTCATGATTTGCTTGTACCATCCGTTCCAATTCGCGACAAACTGCCAAAATCCCGCGGTCTAGTGTGATTTGGATCACTTTCAGACAAGAAACCCACTGCTACAACTACATCATCGTTCCGATGAAGTGAGTAGAGGGTCCGCCAGGGGGCCAAGGAGGGGCTGGGGGATTCCCGGCCAGCAATACCCTTCCGATTCCCCATTATTTGAGGTCAAATCATGGAACGGCTCGAAACAAAAATCCCTTGCAACCCCGATTGCAGCCCGAGGCATTCTCGCCGTATACTGAAATCCGACCATTATGGTCGTATTTCAAAATTGCTGCCCTTCAGGCGGCAGCACACGGGAGTCCGGCAGGTGAGCGCGCTAAGCGAATTGAGGGTGGGTGAACGCGGGATCCTGGAGTCTCTCGATCTCCCCGAGTCCGTCCAGAACCATCTGATGCATATGGGTTTTGTGCCCGGATCCTGCGTCCATGCCCTGCGCCGCGCCCCCGCCGGCGATCCCACCGTTTACTGTATCGACGGCATGGAAATCGCACTCCGCCACGAAACCGCCGAAGCCATCCATGTGCGCCTCTGCGTAGGCGCCGCGGTTGCCCCGCCGGCCGCGACACCCACAGAAGAATCGCCTGAACTGGCTGAGGCAGCGCGATGAACGCCTGTTGTGAAACGCCGGCTTTCACGCCGCCCGCTGCTTTGCCGGATAGCGCCCTCAAGACGGTCGTCCTCATCGGCCCTCCCAACTCCGGCAAGTCCACGCTCTTCAACAAGCTCACCGGCCTGCGGCAGAAAGTCGCCAACTATCCCGGAGTCACCGTCGAGCAACGTATGGGCGTGATGGCGGGCGTCGGCCGCGAAGATCTCACGCTCATCGATCTGCCCGGCATCTACTCTCTCACTCCGTATTCTGAAGACGCGCGCGTCGCCGTGGACGTGTTGCGCGGACGCATGCCGGGCACGCCTAAGCCTGACGCTGTTTTGCTGGTTTTAGACTCGCTGCATCTGACACGCCAACTGATGCTGGCCCAACCGGTGCTTGCCGTGGGCCTTCCCACGCTGGTACTGCTCAATATGTCGGACCTGATGGAGTCGCGCGGCGGCCACCTCGACGCACTCAAGCTGGCGCGTGAGTTGGATGCGCCGGTAGCGCAGATCAGTGCCGTCCACAGCACCGGCCTCGACGCTGTCCCGCTCTTTCTCAATCAGCAAAACGGCCACGCTAAAAACAATCGGGTCGAGCTGCCCGTCCTCGGCAACGCGGCCAGCACGCACAATTGGGCCGCGCAGGTCAGCCGCCGCACTGGCTACCAGGCCCCGCTCTCGGCAGCCAACACACACAAGATTGATAACGTTCTGCTGCATCGCATCTGGGGACCGCTCCTATTTCTCCTCGTCGTCATGGGAGTGTTTGAAGTGGTCTTCGCCGTCGGCCAGCCACTCTCCGACGGCTTCGGCGACTTGCTCGCCCGCGCTGCTGACCTCGTCCGTCCGCTCATTCCCGCGGGTTGGCTGCAATCGCTTCTGCTCGACGGCGTTTGGAAGGGGATCTCGTCGGTGCTCGTTTTCCTGCCCCAGATCCTTCTGCTCTTTCTCTTCATCGGCATTCTCGAAGACACGGGCTACCTGGCTCGTGCCGCTCTGATCGCCGACCGCGTCATGCGGACGATCGGTTTGAATGGCAAGGCCTTCATCCCGCTGCTCTCCGCATACGCCTGCGCCATTCCCGCCATCATGGCCACGCGCACCATCGAGAACAAGCGCGACCGGCTGGCGACAATTCTGGTAGCGCCTTTCATGACCTGTTCCGCGCGCCTGCCGGTGTATCTGCTGCTCATCGCCGCCTTCATTCCCAATATGTATTTCCTGCACGGCGTGATCGGCCTGCGCACTCTCGTCATGCTTGGCCTCTATCTCGCAGGATTCGTCGCCGCCTTTACCACAGCACGCCTGCTCAAGAGCTCCATCCTCAAATCCAGCGACACGCCGTTCATCCTGGAATTGCCGCAGTACCGCATGCCCACGCTCTACTCGCTCGGCCTGCGCCTTCTCGATCGCGCCCGCATCTTTATGAAGAATGCCGGCACCATCATCGTCACCGTGTCCCTTGCACTTTGGGTGCTCGCGCAGATTCCGCCCATCCACGTCCTTGGCGGTTCTTACGCGCCTCCGCAACTTGCCAACAGCGTCATCGGCCACATCGGCCACTTCATCGAGCCGGCCATCGCGCCTCTCGGCTTCAACTGGAAGATCGGCATCGGCCTCATCTGCAGTATCTTCGCGCGCGAAGTCATGGTCAGCACCATGGGCACGTTGTACGGCGCCGATCCCGGCACGCAGGCCTTCAGCCTGCAGAACGCCCTGCATCACGACATGACCATCGGCGGCGCGCTCGCCCTCATGATCTTCTTCGCCTTCGCCATGCAGTGCACATCGACCATCGCCGTAGTCAAGCGCGAAACCAACAGTTGGACCTGGCCCGCAGTCCAATTCCTTTACATGCTCGTCCTCGCCTACGGCGCTGCCTTCGCGGTGAATCATTTGACCATGATGTTCCTCCACTGAGCCCTGTTCCCTGTTCCCTGTCCCCTGTTCTCTGTTCTCTGCTATCGTTTTCCCATGCGCGCTGCCGAACTCATCGCCCCTCTCAATTTCCGCCTCACCGAAATGCCCCTCGAAGATCCCGCACCCGGCGAAGTCCAGGTTCATGTGGAAGCCGTCGGCATCTGCGGCTCCGACCTGCACGCCTACGGCGAGGGCCAGGTCGGCGGAATGCCCAATGCCTATCCAATGGTGCTCGGGCACGAACCTTCCGGCGTAATCGTCAAGACCGGCGAAGGCGTCACTGGACTTGCCGCGGGCGATCGCGGAGCGCTTGAGCCTGCGCTTTACTGCTATCACTGCGAGTTCTGCCTCAGCGGTCATCACAACGTCTGCGCGAATATCCGCTTCCTCTCGAACCCAGGTCATCCCGGCTTCTTCCGCGAGTTCGTCAATCTTCCCGCCAAAAACTTCGAGCCCATCCCCGCAAACCTCTCCTTTGAAGTAGCGACTCTCGCCGAGCCGCTCGCCATTGCCATCCACTCCCTGCGCCTCGCCTCAATCGGCGCGGGAGAAACCGTTGCGGTGATTGGCGCAGGACCGATCGGCCTGATGACCATTGCCGCATTGCGCTCCGTGAAAGCAGGGCGCATCTGGGCCATCGAACCGCTAGCGCATCGCCGCGAACTGGCGCGAGCCATGGGCGCTGACGCAACGCTCGATCCGCAGGAAGCGACAGCGGAGATTCTGCGCGCCACGGCGCAACGCGGAGTCGATTGCGCCTTCGACTGCGCCGCCGGAGCGGAGACGTTACCGCAAGCCATCCAACTCACGCGCAACGCAGGCCGCGTCACGCTCACAGGAATTCACTCCACGCCAACCTTCACAGTCGATGCATCCGGCATGCGCCGCAAAGAGCTAACGCTCTTCAACGTCCGCCGCTCCAACCACGAGAGCAACCAGGCGCTGGAACTGCTCATCGCGCATCCCGAGTGGTTTGCGCTGCTGGTCACGCACACGCGCCCGCTCGATGGCATCGGCGATGCATTCGACCTCACCAGCCACTATCGCGATGGTGTGGGAAAGATGGTCATTCGGCCGTAAGCCAGAAACCACGGCGCATCTTGAAAATTCTCGCGAAAAGTGTACAAAATCGAGCAGACTTTCCGGAGCTGGCGGGGTTCAGATTTATGCTAAACTCCCGCTAGGAGTATGGAGTCGAGCGATCGCCGTGGATGTTGATTGGAATGAGCACTTTGCGGGATCAATGACCTCCCGTTCGTTTGGCTTGGCTGGCTGTTTAAGTGGATGGCAGACTGGAGCAGAGGGGTCGCGTTCCTCCCGCAAAGTTTTGAGCAATGGCTCTCTTCGGAAGGAGGGCCAATCGATGATGGCGCGTACAAAGCCGGAGTTCGATGTAGCCGCCTTTCTGGCAAACGCCGGGCTGGGACGAAGAATTGTGCGCCTGAAGCCGAAGGAGACCTTTTTTACGCAGGGAGAATCGGCGGACTCGGTCTTCTATCTGCAAAGAGGCCGGGCAAGAGTGACGGTGGTTTCTACGCTGGGCAAGGAAGCTACGATCACGCTTCTCGGGGCCGGGGATTTTGTCGGAGAAGAGTCGCTGGTCGCGCCGGCCGGGCTGCGCCTGGCCACGGCCACGGCGGTTACTGCGTGCGCCGCTCTCAAGATCGCGCGCGACGAGATGATCCGTGTGATGCAGGAGGAGCATAACCTCTCCGAGCTGTTCCTGAAGTTTCTGCTGGCTCGCAGCATGCGCATGCAGGCCGATCTAATCGATCAACTTTTCAACTCCAGCGAAAAGCGCCTGGCGCGGGTTCTGCTGTTGATGGCGGAAACCGGCCAGCCCGGCAGCCCGGAAGCAGCGCTGCCCAAGATCTCGCAGGAGACGCTCGCGGAGATGATCGGGACCACGCGTTCGCGCGTCAGCTTCTTCATGAACCGCTTTCGCAAGCTTGGATTCATCGATTACGACGGCCGCATCCGCGTGCACAAGTCGCTGCTCAACGTGGTGCTGCACGACTGAGCACCACCGCAGCGCATCTCGCTAAACTCCATTTCAATTTTGTAATCGGGCCGCACAGGCAAATTTCAATAATCCGCCTCCTACGTGGAAGTTACAGAATCACAAGCGTTAGATGAAGGCTCGCAGTATCGCGGCCTTTCCTCTGACATCCTTTTCGATTTCAACCTCATCACAGTTTGGAGCGGGCGGGAAGGCGTCGGGATTGCGTCCTGAGGCCTCCGTGCAAGAGAGAACTCGCGCGACGAAACTCTGCCTTGAACCCACTCGATGCTTTGCTTGCGGTGCTGGCCTCGGTTTTTGAATGGCCCGCGCTGTTATGCCTGGGCTTCGTTCGTGGCTCATGCGGTATTCGGTCCTGAGCCGAAAACAAGGAGGGATTATGAGGGAATTCAGGAATCTTGCTCTGGCAGCAGTTGCCGCAATCGGTCTCCTGGCAGCATCAGCGAAAACACAGGCGCAGATCGGCATCGGCGTGAACATTGGGCCGGAGCCCGCCTGCCCTTACGGCTACTACGATTACGCTCCATACGCCTGCGCTCCCTACGGCTACTACGGTCCGGAGTGGTTTACAAGCGGAATCTTCATCGGCGCCGGGCCGTGGTTTCATGGACCAGCCGACTTCCGCGGCCACGTGAATAACCACTACGACGTGTCGCGTGGCTACAAAGGCCCAGCGCCGAACGCCGGAGACAAACCCGATCAGGCGCACCCGGTGGATCACGTTGCGCATTTCAAGGGAAATGAAGTGCGGGATGGGCGCGGACATGTAAGCAAGAAATAGCGGAGTGACGCCGGTTCTCAGGTCCCAAAAACGTGACCTCCGCCCCACGGACCAAGGCCTGTCCGTGGGGTTTCCGGATCGCACCCGCGATCCTCGGGCGAGGATGCGGCAGCATGCGGACAGGCCCTTTAAGAGCTCTGGCGGCGGGTTCGCCAGGGGCGCTGCACCTTGTAAACGGGGGTTGCCGTGGCGTTGGCTTTGCTCGCCTGAAGCAGTTCTCTTCGCACCAGCCAGCCGACCGCGGTCTGCGCTGAGCTCTTGGAGACGCCAATCGATTCCGCGAGTTCCTGGTAACTGATTCTGACCGGCGAATTGCGGCGCTGCTGCTCAGCCGAGAGCCACAAATAGACGAGAAAACTCACCGGCCTCTTGTCGTGCCCGACCAGGTCGCGCAGCAAAACGTCGGTTATGTATTCGTCGATGCTGGGCATGACTATACCGATGATTAGTATAGCAATATCAACCTGATTGCAAGGCGGAATGGGCCGGGATATATTCCGAGAATCTCAGCACGGAGGACGCACATGATTCGAGGAGTCAAGATTGTCAGTATTCCGGTCAGCGATCAGGATGTCGCGCTCAAGTTCTACACCGAAAAAATGGGGTTCAAGGTGGCAACCGACCAGGCCTTCGGTCCCGGCCAAAGATGGATCGAGCTTTTAATCCCAGGATCCGATGTGAACCTCGCGCTGTTTACACCCGAGGGGCACGAGGATCGCATCGGCGGATTTCAGCCTGTGACGTTCTGGTGCGACGACGTATTCGCCACGGCAAAGCTGCTGAAGTCGAAGGGAGTGGAGCTGGCGGCAGAACCCAAGAAGGAGATCTGGGGAACGATGGCAAAATTCAAAGACCCGGATGGGAACGAATTTGTGTTCTCCAGCAGGTGAAGGGGTCAGGGTTCAGGGTTCAGAGAATTGGGGTGCAAGCGGGCGCGGAGATGTAAGCAAGGTGTCGGGGAAAATGCGGAATCCGCACCCCTTTGGGTTATGTTTTGGGATTATTCTCATCTCTAGGTAGTGGGGGCCGGATATGTCGCAGGCAATCAAGAGAACGCCGAAAAAAGAGCGTCCAGCTCGGGGCACGGAACCGAATGCCGAGAGCCGTGCGGCGATCGAGGAGCTGGAGTCCGGTCAGGGGAAACGTGTCGCGACCGTCGAGGAGCTGATGGCAGAGCTCAATGCGGACGATTGAACGATCTCCGGCAGGCGCACAAATGTGACAAACCCAAAACCATTGACCAATGACGAGGGCGAGGTTCGCGAGCTGACCCGGGAGGATTTCTCTCGCGCTGTTCCCTTCTCCGAGCTGCCCAACGATCTCAAGGAGTTGCTGCGCTCGCCCGAGCGTACAGTTGTGCCCGACGCGGAGCCGAAGAAGAGGAAACGGACGGCGGCGTGAGGGTTCGTCCCGCCGCTGGCGCACATTTTTATACCTCAAAACTGCGAATTATGGAGACTGCTTCTTCTATGGCGTTTTTGGGGGCCATTCCAACGGGAATTTCGAAGGACGATTCCTGGGCATTTTGCAACAGAAAATCGTTCGACCCTGCGTCAAATGAGGAGTCGGATTTCCGGACGGCGACGAAATGGCTTGGGGGTTCGGTTTCACTTCGACGAATAATAAGAACTGCTGCTTCACCTGGCCTGAGCTTCATAGATTAAACCTCGCTGGTAAAACCCTATGCCTTCTCTTAGTAACCGCGCCACAACAATCGTCACTAAGAAGATTTTGATCTAAGAGCAGGAAAGAAACCCGTCAAAACCCAACCAATTCCGCGCACGGTTCCCCATAGAACGGCAAAACCTATCGCGGGATATGCGATCCATAAAAGGTAAAGCCAAATGCTCGGAGATGGCTCTGAGTAAACAAATCCACCATCCTGCATTTCAAAGTAATCTACGGTCAGATTTGGTTTATAAAATATCGCCTTTATTCCGTTGGTCGATACTGACTTCGTGACGGGTTCTGCGCTATCCCAGCCCCTAAAATCTGAAGGCAGCGTCGCCGGTGGCGTCCCTACCATGGATTCGTTTGGGTGAAGCAATTCACTGCTGATTTGCCCATCGGGTATTGCACCATGCTCCTTCGCCGATCGCAGGACTGATTGATCCTGCTTTACCATATCTGAAGCCGCCAATCGCTCAAAGATCTTGTGCTGATACCGCTCCGACGGGACAAATTTCAGAACCTTATACGCGTGCATCCCTCCGGTCATTGCGCCAAGTGCACCCACGAATATAGCTAGTCGTCGCATTCCCTGATCAAAATTCATATCGTGCCTCGTGGTGGGCGATTTCTAGCCCTTTCTTGAGCTGCTAGTCCGGTTGTTTTTCTGACTAGGTCCGGCAGGCCCCTTTGCTCTGGGAGCTCTCTGAAAATCCCTGCCTCCCTTCGGCGATCTAGGGGACTTCGGGAGCTTCTTGTTACCGCTTGTGTCGGGCTTCTGATCCACTGAGAATTCTTCGTCGTTCAGCATCTCTTGCTCCTTAGACAAATTGGAGCATCATTCCATTTAGATTTCCACAACAAGAAGCACGATTTGCATGCTACCGGCTGGCGGCGATCATTTGGGCGGCGTGCTGGAGGCTGGTGTCGGTTACTTTTGCGCCGCTTAACATGCGGGCTACTTCGTGGGTGCGGGCGCGGTCGTCGAGGACGCGGATGCGGGTGGTGGTGCGGCCGTCCTGCTCGCGCTTTTCTACGGCTAAATGCTGATCGGCGAAGGCGGCGATTTGCGGCAAATGCGTGACGCACAAAACCTGTTGGGCGCGGCCCAGCGTTTTGAGTTTTTGGCCGACGGCTTCAGCGGCGCGGCCTCCGATGCCGATGTCGATTTCGTCGAAGACTAGCGTGCGGGGCGTGGTTTTTTTCCTGGTCTTGGAGGTGGATTCTTCGACTGCCACTTTAAGGGCGAGAAGGATGCGGGAGAGCTCGCCGCCGGAGGCGATCTCCGTGAGGGGTTTGAGGGGCTCTCCGGGGTTCGGGGAGATGAGGTAGGCGACGGTGTCCCAGCCTTGCGCGGTCCAGGAAGAACTTCCCTCAGGGGCTAAAGCCCCTTCCCTTTTATCTTCTCTATTGGCACGACTGAAGTCGTGCCCTTTCGCGGATGGTTCAGGGTCGGGTCTTGCACCCTTGCTCCCTGCCGGGGTCTCCGGCGGGCGATCTGTGCCCGCTGGGGTGGCTTGCTCCCTTGCTCCCTCGTCCGCGGCGGTGACGGTGACGGAAAAGCGGGAGTTCATGGCGAGGGAGTTGATGTGAGTGGCGGCGAGTTTGGCTAGCTTGGCTGCCGCGGCCTGGCGCTCGGCGGTCAGGGCGGAGGCGGCATGCTTGTATTCCGCTTCGGCTTTGGCGAGATCGGCACGGAGAGTCTTCAAAATCTCGTCGCGGTCTTCTACTTCTGACAGTTTGTGGCTGACGTCTTCGCCGAATGCGATCACTTCGGCGACAGTCTTGCCGTACTTCCTTTTGAGGCGATCGAGGAGGGCTAAGCGGTCTTCGATCTCGGCGAGGCGCTCGGGCGAGGCGTTGATGCCTTCGGCGTAATCGCGAAGCCCGCCGGCAATGTCGGAGACGCTGGCGCGGGCGGAGGCAAGCTGCTGAGCCGATTCTGAAAAACGGGCGTCGTAGCGGGCGAGCTCCTCGACGTTGCGGATCGCGGCCTTGAGAGCGGCCTCGGCGGAGTTGCTGCCTTCGTACAGCTCGTCGAAAGCGCTGAGCGCGGCGGCGTAGAGCTTTTCAGCGTTGGCGAGGACGCGCTTCTCGGTTTCGAGGGCCTCGTCTTCGCCGGGCTGCGGGCGGGCCTGCTCGATTTCGTTGCGCTGGTAGGTCCAGAGATCGACCATGCGCAAGCGGTCCTGTTCGCCGTGGAGGAGATCGTTCAATTTGTCGATGGCGGCGCGCCAGCGCGCATGGGCTTCGGCAGCGGCGTCTGTCGAGATGCCGGCGAAGCGATCGAGAAGGATGCGCTGCTGCGTGGGATCGAAGCTGGAAAGGGTTTCGGTTTGCGCGTGAACGAGCGCGAGCTCGGGCGCGAGCTGCTTGAGGACCTGCACGGTAGCGGGCTGGTTGTTGACGAAGACGCGGCCCTTGCCTGTCGAAAGGATTTCGCGGCGAAGAATGATGTCGGTGGATTCGGCGTCGATGCCGTTGGCCTCGAGGATGAATTCCGCGCCGGGCGTGGATTCGAAGACGCAGGAGACGACCGCCTTGTCTGCACCGTGACGGACGACGTCAACGGAGGATTTGCCGCCCATGAGGAGGGCGAGCGCATCGACGAGGATGGACTTGCCCGCGCCGGTTTCACCGGTGAGGAGATTGAGGCCGGGGCCGAAGGAGGCGATGGCGTGATCGATGACGGCGTAGTTTTCAGCGCGGAGTTCGACGAGCATTTTTTCCTTTTTTCCTGGCCTTGGACGGGAGATTGTCTCAGGGTGCCAAGGTTAAGAATGAGCGCATCAGGAATCCGAGCGCAGCATAGCATGAATGGCGGGGTGAACGGGGATTGTTCTGACGTTGAGGTTCGGGTTCGTGCAATCCCACCCATGCGGCAAAGAACGCCACATGGATGGGGCACGGGATGCTGGTGCTGGGCTGAAGGAAGATACGGGTCTGTGCCGTCCTGCCCATCCGCATCCTAATTGAGGAGCCAAAAGGGTCACTTGGGCGCGGGGAACGGGGTCTGATACCGTGGAAGTTGAGGTGAAAGGCGATTTTTACCGCAGCGATTGCATTGATTTTTCAGCCAGATAACGGGGCGGGAATGCCGCAGCCGATCATGGGGTTCAGCGCACTTGCCGAGATGTTCTCGAACATCGGGCCGATCGCCATTGGTGTGCTGGTGCTGCTGCTGCTGGCGAGCCTCTACTCGTGGACCATCATTCTGAGCAAAGCGGCGGCGTTCAGTAAGGCGACAAATCAAAGCCGCAAATTTATCCGCGCCTTCCGCAAGGCAACGCGTCTGCAGGAGATAGCGGCGCTGACCAGCGAGTACAGCGCCAGCCCGTTGGCGCAGGTGTTTGAGGACGTTTACGAGACGTATAAGCGCGTGACCGGCGGATCTGGACCGCCGAAGAGCCTGTCGTCCCTGGAGCGTACGGCACAGACCGCGGCCAGCAACGCGGTGACGGCGCTGGAACGGCGCTTGACGTGGCTGGCAACGATCGGGAGTACAAGCCCGTTTGTGGGGTTGTTCGGGACGGTGATGGGAGTGGTGGACGCGTTCCACGGGATCGGCGTAGCGGGCGGCGGGTCATTGAAGGCGGTTGCACCGGGCATTGCCGAGGCGCTGATTACGACGGCCGCGGGTCTGTTTGTGGCCGTGCCGGCGGTGGTGGCCTACAACCAGTTCACGGCGCGGATCAGGGTGTTCGCGGCGGCCACTGATGATTTCTGCCGAGAACTGCTGAACTCGCTTGAGGAGATCCCGGTGAGGACGCAGACGCCGCCGAGGAGTTGAGAGCTTGGCATTCACGAACATGAGCGGGCAGACGCGCACCACGCTGGCGGAGATCAATATTACTCCGCTGGTGGACGTGGTGCTGGTGCTGCTGGTGATCTTTATGATCACGGAGCCGGTGCTGCAGTCGGGGATTGAAGTGAATGTGCCGAAGACGCGCATGGTGAAAGAGATTACCGAGCAGCGCATGGTGGTGACGATCGACCGCGATCAACAGATCTACCTAAATGACCAGCCTGTGAACGTTCACGATCTTCCGCAGAAGCTGCACCAGGCGGGTGTGGATCCGGCGCACCAGTCGATTTATTTGCGCAGCGACGAGCGGGTGCCGTTTGGGGCCTTTGCCAGCGTGATGGATGCGGTGAAGCAGTCGGGGATTACGAATGTGTCGATTGTGACGCAACCGCTGGAGACGAAGAGCGGGACGGGGAATTAGCGAGTTAGCAAGTTAGCGCGTTGGCAGACCGGCGCTACAAAAATATGGACAGCATTCTGGATAGCGGCGATCACCTGGAGCGGGAACTCATGCGCGACCCGATTGCGGGGCCGGCGGCGGGAGCGGTGGGACTGCATCTCGCGATGGCCGCGCTGCTGATTTCTTACGCCTGGATGCTGGGACTGTTTCATCACAATTTCTGGGGAAGTCCGGGCGCTGGCGGAGCCATGCAGGTTAGCATCACCAGCGCGCTTCCCTTGCCCACCGATGAAGTGAATCAGAATGTGCTGGCCACGGAGACGCCGAGCAAAGCGCCAGCCGCTCCGAGCCCGAAAGAGCAACAGCACGCGGACGAGACGGCGATTCCGATTGCCGGCAAGAAACTGAAGCCGCAGCAACTGAACACACCGAAGACGCAGCAGCACCAGCCGGCTCCGCAGAAGAACCAGGCGCAATACGGCGAGCAGTCAGGCTCGGTGATGCCGCACGCGATGCAGCCGGGAACGATCGGGCAGACCACGGTGGGCGACAACAATTTTGCAAGTATGTATCCGTGGTATGTGGACCAGATCAACCGCACGATGCAGCAGAACTGGTACAAGGGGCAGGTCGATCCGCGGACGCCGAAGGGCGCGCGCGTCTACCTGGTTTTTACCGTTCACCGCGATGGCAGCATGAGCAATCTGCGGCTGGATCAGTCGAGCGGAAGCCCCACGCTGGACAAATCGTGCATGATCGCGGTGCAACGCGCAAGTAACTTCGGCGGTTTGCCCTCGGCTTATAATCAGAGCGAATTGAATGTCGGGTATTACTGCGAGTATTGAAGAACAGCTTTCAGCTTGTTTGGGTCGGTGCGGAGCCGCGGAGATTGCGGAAAAACAGCGGGTTAGCGGGAGATAGGTCGTTTTACGATAACCCTGGGAGTCCATAGCGGCATCTAACGGGTTGGCAGTATTTGGCGGGCGGTGGAAGGCCCGCTTTTGGGGCGTGCGCGAGACCATCCGAACAAAGGGTCTAATTAGGGACAATCACGGGACCATGAAGGAAGGACTGCACATCGCATGAAGGCAATTTTGAGGGTTTTGCCCCTGTTGTTGCTTTCCCTGGCGTGTTTTGAAGCGCCGCAAATCACGGCTCAGGACTGGGTTCGTACCGGAACGAACCTCGGGAGTCAGCGGGTTCGCCTGGCGGCAGCGGATTTCAAACCGGTGGGCATTGATCCGCAGACGCCGGTGCTGAAGAATGTCTTCGACACCACCCTATTCAACGATCTGACGAACGCGGGCATCTTCGACATGGTGTCGAAGAGCCTGGCGCCGCAGGCCATGCCGGGCTCGCCGCAGGAGTTGGTGCCGGCACAGTGGTCGGCGCCGCCTGCCAGCGCATCAATGCTGGCGCTGGGAGCGCTCTCCGCGGATAACGGGCGGCTGGTGGTGTCCGGCTGGCTGATGGATGCGACCACAGCGGGCAGCCCGCCGGTGCTGGCGCGGCAATATAACGAGGCAGCCAGCCAGGATATGGCGCGGACCTTGGCTCATCGTTTTGCCGACGACATCATTTCGCGGCTGGGCGGCGGCATCAACGGAATTGCCGAAACCAAGATCTATTTTGTGAGCAATCGGACCGGATCCAAGGAAATTTGGGTGATGGATTATGACGGCTCGAATCAGCATGCCGTCACGCATATGGGCCAGGTTTCGATTTCGCCTCGCATCTCGCCGGATGGATCGCGCATTGCCTTTGCCTCGCTGACGGACAACGTAGGATGGGCGATTCGCATGTATTCGCTCGACCTGGGGCGGATGGTGAGTTTTCCGGCAGGCACTGCGGGAGGCAGCAATCAGTCGCCGGCGTGGTCGGGGGACGGAGCGAAACTGGCATTTTCCTCGGCGCGCTCCGGACATCCGGCCATCTGGGTTGTGGATGCGGGCGGAAGCAACCTGCACCAGCTGACTTCGTTTGGACTGGACGTGTCGCCTGCGTGGAATCCGCGCACCGGAGCGCAACTGGCGTTTGTGAGCGGACGCACGGGCGAGCCGCAGATCTACGTGATGGATCAGGATGGCGCCAATGTGCAGCGCATGACCGACAGCGGTTACGCGATCTCGCCGTCGTGGTCGTCGAATGGCAGCCTGCTGGCGTTCAGTTGGAACCGCAAATACGGTCCCGGCGACCCCGGCGGGCAGGACGTCTACGTGATGGACATCGCCAGCAAGAAATGGCTGCAGGCCACGCACGAAGCGGGGAACAACGATTTTCCGTCGTGGTCGCCGGACGGGCGGCACATCGTGTTTCAGCGCGAGATCGATCACCGTACGCAGATCTGGTCGATGCTGTCGGACGGAACGGAACAGCATCAGCTCACCTTTAGCGGAGATAATTCGATGCCGAACTGGAGCTGGAAGTGAAGAAGGCAGGGACTAAGGGAATCGGGACTGAGGGACTAAGGGACGCGGCCAACGCCCGACTTGGCCGGAGCGCATGGAGCATCCAGTATCACGGCGCAATCGACTATCATTTTATCGGTGCTGCATTGGGACGGCGGCACACGCGGCGACACCAAGCCTGACGGCCGGAAAGAAAGATTGACTCGAATTTTTTGAGAAAAGGAGAACTCCCTTGAAGCTACGGAATGTTCTGTCGACCACCGCCCTCCTTTTGATTGCTTTGACCGCTGTTTCGGGTTGCAAAAAGAGCGCGCCGCTGCCGCCGCCGGCTGAAATGGCCCCTGAAAAGAGCCCGGCGCCAGCTCCGACCGCGCAACTGACCGCGACGCCGACCGTGGTCTCGGCCGGCGACCAGGTGCAGTTGACCTGGCATACGACCGACGCCACGTCGATCCAGATTGACGGAATCGGCGATGTTCCTTCCGTGGGCGTGAAGACGGTGACTCCGACGGCTTCGACCACCTATCACCTGGTGGCGCGCGGCGAGGGAGGCTCGGCAGATGCCTCGGCACGCGTGACCGTGAATCCGTCGATCGCAGTCGAGACGCCTTCAACCCAGGTGAGCCCGGAACAGGAGTTCAAGGGCGGCGTGCAGGATATTTACTTCGACTACGACAACTACGATATCCGCGCCGACGCGCAGTCGACGCTGGCCAAGGATGCCGATTTCCTGGTGAAGCATCCCGAGATCAAGGTCGTGATCGGCGGCTATTGCGACGAGCGCGGTTCGAACGAGTACAACCTGGTGCTGGGCCAGAACCGCGCAGAGGCGACCAAGACCGCGCTGGTAACGGCGGGCGTAGCGGCGGATCGCATCCGTGTGATCAGCTACGGCAAGGAAAAACCGTTTTGCACGGAGTCGAACGAGGAGTGCTGGCAACTGAATCGCAGAGCCGGGTTTACGTTAGATCGTTAAGACAGAACGAGTGTGAGTGCGAGTGTGCATCGGTGCAAACAGCTCGTTCGCACTTATCACACTCACACTCCGCACTCACACTCCACACTCACACTGACTCACTGGGAGAGGTCGAGCATGAACATTTCCGGCATCATTCGCAACCGGCTGCTTGCCGCAGCAGTCTTAAGTTTCGTCTTTCTTCCCTGTGCGCCACGCGCACACGCGGTCGCCAAAGAGATCGTGGCGCTGCAGACGCAGGTGCAACAGCTTCTGGATCAGGTGCAGCGGTTGCAATCGACGCTGGACACGAAGATGGGCCTGTTGCAGCATCTGGCGGAGCAGACAGCCGACGAAGCCAACCAGATGACCACCGTCGTGAATGCGCTGCAACAAAAATTGAATACGCAAAACGACGCGAACGGCGGCAAGCTGGACACGGTTTCAGGACAGGTGCAGTCGCTGAACGATTCAGTGGACGAATTGAAGGCGCGCATCGCCAAGCTCGACAAGTCGGTCGCGGACATGCAGACGCAGTTACAGAACATGCAGGCTCCGCCGGCACTAACGCCGCCGGGTGCGGTACCGGGCGCGGAAGCGGCGCCAGGCACGGCCCCCATGCCGGGAACGCCGGGCGCGGGCGGTGCGGCTCCGGGTACGCCGGGGGCGGATCAGGCGCCTCCATTGCAGGAGACACTGCAGGCGGGCGAACGCGACTACAGCGCGGGCAAGTATGACGTGGCGCAAGGCGAGTTTCAGGACGTGGTGCACTATTATCCGCTGGACGATCTGGCGGGGACGGCGCAGTTCTACCTGGGCGAGATTGCCTACCAGCGGAAGGACTACGCCACGGCGATCAGCGCGTACAACCGGGTGATGGAAGGGTTCAGCGGCAACGCCAAAGCTCCAGCGGCGCAACTGCACAAGGGCTACGCCTTGCTGGCCGAGGACAAGCACGAGGAAGGGATTCATGAGCTGCGCTCGCTGATCCAGCGGCATCCGCAGACCCCGGAAGCGCGGGCGGCGCGGAGCAAGCTGACCGCTTTGGGCGTGAAGGTTACGGCGGCAACGCACTGAGTAAAGCGGCTTCCAGCTCTCGGCCTCGAGGTTGATATTTCAGCAACTCCGTTGAAAAGCCCCGCTCATTGCGGGGCTTTTTGTTCTACGAAGAAACTCGTTACTTCAGCCCCGGGGTGGGGGCGGGGGCGGCCGGAGTGGCGTCGGAGGGAGCAGCATCGCTGGAAGGGGACCCGGAAGCAGCAATGCCGGCGGCAGCCTTGGCTACGCTTTTGTGGTGGCGCACGTCGGCGCCCTGAACCCAGAAGATGACGTCTTCGGCGATGTTGGTGGCGTGGTCGGCGACGCGCTCGAGGCTGCGGGAGATCATCAGCGCGTTCAGGGCCTGAGGCGCCAGATGACTGCTCTCTTCCATCACCTTGGTGAGAATTTTGTAGGAAGAGCGGTTCATCTGGTCGACGGCATCGTCCATGGTGAGCACGCCGCGAGCCAGCTCGGCATCGCCCTCGATGAACGATTGCAGGCTGCGGCGCACCATGTCGGCGGCCATGGTGGCCATGCGGGGAATGTCGACGGGCAATTCGACTGCGCCCAGGCGCTCCATGTGGCGGACGCGATCGGAGATGCTTTTGGCGGCGTCGCCGACGCGCTCCAGATCGGCGTTGATCTTGATCACGCTGAGGATGAAGCGCAGGTCGATGGCCATGGGCTGTTCCATGGCGAGCAGGTCGAGCGCGGACTGGTCGATGTCGCGCTCCATGCGATTGATGGCGACCTCACTGCGGCTCACCAAATCGCAAATCGAGAGGTCGCGCGTGCGATAGGCCTCAATGGCGCGCTGAATGGCCTGCTCGGCAAGGCCGGCCATGACCAGGAGATTCTCCTTGAGATCTTCGAGGCTTTGTTGAAAGCGAATGCGTGTCATCCGAACCTGCCCGTGATGTAATCTTCCGTACGTTTGTCGGACGGATTGGTGAAGATTTTGTGGGTCGCGTCGTACTCGACCATGCGGCCGTTGAGGAAGAAGCCGGTGTTTTCCGCCACGCGCGCCGCCTGCTGCATATTATGCGTCACAATCACGATAGTGTATTGCGCTTTGAGCTGGAAGATGAGGTCCTCGATCTTCGAAGTGGAAACGGGATCGAGGGCTGAACAAGGCTCGTCCATCAATAGGACTTCAGGATCGACGGCGAGAGCGCGGGCGATGCAGAGGCGCTGTTGCTGGCCGCCGGAGAGGCTGGCGCCGGACTTCTTCTTGAGATCGTCCTTGACCTCGTCCCACAGCGCCGAATTCTTGAGCGATTTCTCGACAATTTCGTCCAGGTGCTTATGGTCGGAGTAGCCGTTGAGCTTGAGGCCGGCGGCGACGTTGTCGTAGATGGACATGGTGGGAAAGGGATTGGGACGCTGGAAGACCATGCCCACGCGGCGGCGGATTTCAACGGGCTTGGCGTCGGCGTAGATGTCGAGATCGCCGATGCGGACGGTGCCGGTGGCACGGGCGATGGGATTGGTTTCGTGCATGCGGTTGAGGCAGCGCACGAAGGTGCTTTTACCGCAGCCCGAGGGACCGATCAGCGCCGTGGCATGGTTGCCCGGCATCGTGAGATTGATGTCCTGCAGGCTGTGATTGGTCCCGTACCACGCATTCAGGTTTGTGACTTCAATGCCGACGCCCACGTTCGGATTTCTCCTTCTGGTCTTTGCTTGAATCCCTGCGGCTCGTCTCGGGGGAGACTCGCCACGCAAATCTACCGCAAAACCGACAATCACGGCAACCTGCGCAAGCGCTGCCGGTTAACTGTTGCCTTTCAGCACGCCGCGGCTGGTGACGTAACGCACGAGCGATACGGCGAGCACGATCAGCACGATGAGAACCAACGCTCCCGCCCAGGCCATGCGCTGCTGATCCTCGTAAGGCGAGTTGGCGTAGACAAAGATTTGCAGCGGCAGCGCGGCGATGGGCTCGTTAAGGCTGGTGCTCCAGAACTGATTGCCCAGGGCCGTGAAGAGCAATGGCGCGGTTTCACCGGCGACGCGCGCAAAGGCCAGCATGCAGCCGGTGATGATTCCGGGCGATGCGGTTTTGACGGTGATGGAAAGCACGGAGCGCCAGTTGGGCACGCCGAGGCCGAGGGCCGCTTCGCGCACCGCGTGTGGCACCATGAGCAGCATCTCCTCCGTGCTGCGGCAGACCGTGGGGATCATCATGATGCCCAGCGCGATGCCCCCGGAAAACGCGGAAAAATGCCCGAAGAGGCCGAGAAAGTGATAAACAATCCAAGCCAGGGGTTGCACCAGCAGCAGGCCAAACAAATTATGTGGAATCGTAATCGAGGGTACGTGAATTTGCGGAGCCACGATCAAGGCATAGGCAGTGACGCCCATGACGATGGAGGGCACGCCGTTGAGGACGTCGGCGGTGAAGCGCACGGCATTGGCGAATTTTGTGCCACGGCCAAACTCAGCCAGATACATGCCGCTGCCGATGCCGACGGGGATGCCGATGAGGCTGGCGATTCCCAGCAGAACACCGGAGCCGACAATGGCATTGGCCATGCCGCCGCCGGTTTCGCCTTCAGGCGCGGGGATTTTGGTAAAGAAGTCCCAGTCGAGCGAACTGGCGCCTTTATAGATGAGCTAGGCGAAGATGACACCGAGCGGCAAGATCACCAGGATGGTGGCGAGGATGGCGAGGACGGTGACGGCGTGGTCGGTGACCGCGCGGACTTTGGAACGAAGCTGGAATGCTGCTGTGCTCATTCGCGTGTCCTCAATGCGCCTGCGACGGCGTGCCGCGGGTGACGGCCCAGACCAGCACCTGGGCAATGGCATTGACAATAATCGTGACCACGAACAGGGCCAGGCCAATCTCGACCAGGGCGCTGCGGTGCAGGTCGCTGGTGGCTTCAGCAAATTCGTTGGCGATGACCGAGGCCATGGATGCGCCGTTGGCGAGAAGCGATTTGTGGATTTCGGGCGTGTTGCCGATGACCATGGTGACGGCCATGGTTTCTCCGAGGGCGCGGCCCAGGCCGAGAATGATGGCGCCGACGATGCCGATGCGCGCGTTGCGCAAAACGCCGGTGCGAATCATTTCCCAGCGCGTGGCGCCGAGAGCCAGCACAGCTTCGCGCTGGGAGTGGGGCACGGCGGTCATCACCTCGCGGGTGAGCGAGGAGATGATGGGCAGAATCATGATGGCGAGAATGATGCCGGAAGCAAAATAGCCATCGCCGGTGGGGTTCTCGTTGGTAAAAAGGCCCGTCCAGCCGAGTAATTTGATGAGGGCAGGATTGACGTATACGCGCAGCAGAGGGACGAGAACAAAAACGGCCCACAGGCCGTAGATGATGCTGGGGATCGCAGCCAAGAGCTCAGTGAGGAAGGCGAGCGGACCGCGCAGGAAGCCGGGGCACATTTCGGTGAGGAAGATGGCGACGCCGAGCGCAAGAGGAACCGCAAACAGCAGGGACAGAAACGAGGAAACCAGCGTGCCGTAGATGAAGGGGATGGCGCTGAAGTTGCCATTGACGGGGTCCCAATACACGGGCTGGCCGGTGACCGGATCTTTTGTGGCCGTGTAGAAGAACTTGATTCCCGATTGTGCCCAGTTAAGCTGCGACTTACTGATTAATTGATAAGCGATCAGCGCGACAATAACAAAGATGCTGAGCGCGCAAAGCATCATGAGGACTTTGAAGAGGCGGTCGGCGGCAGCTGAATTGCCGCGCGCCAGCAGATAGCGGCGGACCACGGACTGCACCGGCGCGGCCGAACCCGGTTGCGCAGGTTGTGCCGGCGACTGGACCGCTTGGGGCTCCGATTCAGGCAGTGAGGAAGAGACGCGAATCTCGGGCACAGTGCTATCCACAGAGGTCAGGCTACCGGCCCATTGTGAATGACAGGTTACAAGGCGGGAAAAATCAAATGCACGTGGGTGGAAAACGCGAGAATCGAGGGGGCAGAGCCAGGGTTAGGGGCTAAATCGGGCTGCCGGAAGGTTTGGGGGACCGGTTTTCCTCAGGAAATACGCAGGAATGTGGCCCGGAAAGGGTCTCCCCCTGAGGAGAAAATCGATGTACTGGGCATAAAACGGTGTATCCTCAGGGCTGGGAACAATGGTACAACTGCGAAATGACCCGGGGAATCAGCACGACGCTTTCCGGCCATGTCAATTTGCGGATGCTGGCCGAGCATCTGGGGCTCTCCCAGACCACCGTTTCCCTTGTGCTCAATAACTCGCCGTCGGCCAAGTCTATCCCCAAAAAGACACGGGAGCGGGTGGTGGAAGCCGCCAAACGGCTGAATTACCGGCCCAACTACTTTGCGCGTTCGCTGCGGCGGAGCAAGTCTATGAGCGTGGGCGTGCTGGCGCCGGACCTGAGCGAGGGCTATTTCACGCGCGTGATGAGCGGGGTGGTTCAGGAGCTGAACCACGCGCATTACTTCTTCTTCACGGCCTGCCATTACTGGGATAAGGAACTGCTGGAGCGCTATCCGCGCATGCTGATCGAGCGCGCGGTGGATGGATTTCTGCTGCTGAATACGGCGGTGGACGAGCTGGTCGTTCCGGTGCCGGTGGTCGCGATCTCGGCGCACAGCGCTGCTTCCGAAGGTGACCAATATCGTTCTGGATCACTATCGTCGCCGCCAAGTTGGCGCTGAAACATTTGTATGACTTGGGACACCGGCGAATTGCCTTCATGCACGGACCCGCGGCGATTCCGGACTCGGAGTATCGCTGGGTGGGGATCCAGAGAGTTGCCCAGGAGCTGGGACTCAGCACCGATGCCTCGCTGACGGTGCACCTGGATCAGACCGGCTGGCCGTTGAAGACCGGCCAGCACCCGATGGACCCGCAGATCGCTTACGACCCAACGCGCGCGCTGCTCGAGAAGAACCGCGACGTCACTGCCCTGTTCTGCTTCAACGACACGGCGGCGATGGGCGCGGTTCGCGCCATTAAAGACGCGGGCCTCGATGTGCCGGGCGACATCTCGGTGGTGGGCTTTGACGACATCACTTCGGCGGCCTTCTCGACGCCTTCGCTGACCACCGTGCACCAGCCGCTGTTCGAGATGGGACAGAAGGGCGCAAAGCTTCTGCTGGAACAGATCGCCAACCGGGAAAAGCAGTTCCCTGCCGAGATCGAAGTGAGCCCGGAGCTGGTGGTGCGCGAGTCGACGGGGCCGGCGAAGACGAGGAGCTAAAAGCAGCCTTCAACTCGTAGCTCCGCCCGATACGCTGGAAGGTCGTGGGCGCTGGGTGATCCGTGGTCATCTTCGCGGAGGCACCCGCGCGGCGCGTTCGCCGCCGAGCGTCTCCGCTGAAGATCAGGTTACGTGGGTCGAGATTCTTGGTAGATCGATGCTAGTTGACTTAACACCGTGAATCGCTAGAACGTCTTCGGTCCCGGGCCTGCCGTCATCTGCGGAGAGCCGCCCTGCATCTTGCAACTCCAGTCGCCGAAGGATGTCTTCCAGCACCAACCTTGGGCGGTGGGCACCGCACTGACAACGCAGTTACGCCCGATGGGAACCAGGCTGCCGCCCCACTTGGTGCAGAAGTAGCCTGTGTAACTGCCGCGCAAGGGATAAACCGGGGCATTCAAATCGATCCCTGCCAGACCCGCGTCGGTGTTGTAAACGAAGGGTCGGGACGCGCCCATCTCTACAACCACATCCTGCGTCAGCGCCAAACCTGTCGCGCCAAGACCGTCCATAGTGCACTGGACCATGACTGCTGCCTGCGCGGCCGAGGGCGGACTCATCACTTTCGCGCAGGTACGCGGCGCACGCGCATCGTACTCAGGCAAAATCGTCAGCGGGCCGGAGATGCTGGCGGCGCTTCCGTTGGGGCCTTGACCCCCTGCGTTCTTGCATCCGAGGGGTGTGAGCAGCGTGAGAACAAAGAAGCAAAGCGCCATGGGGCGCGCGCAAGTATTCGAAATCATCATCGACTCTCCTTTCAGGAAGCCACGGGGAAACTGGGGAATTTGAATGCAGAGTCTCGAGTCGACGCAGCCGTCGGATGGAGATTCCGCAAGAAGGCTGGCTAAGGGCGCGAAGCCCGCTTCCCGCCTTTGTGACAAAACGCGTAACGCTTGCGCCGCAATTTGGCTGCGCACTCAGGAAGGAAGGAAATGCCCTCGAACAGTACCCGGAGGGGATGGACCAGGCCAAGTGAATCGCGGCAAAAGGAGAATGACCTGGGAATTGGGGATTAATTCTGCCGTGATGCTACGCCGGTGATGCAGACGCGTCAAGAAGAAATGCAGGCAGGAATGCGGCGAGTTTCAACTACAAATCAGGCCCGAAAAGTGATCTGTACTGACCAACTTATTCAGACGGAAGTTTGATCTGCGTCGAAGCCATCGTTGCCGGCTCAAGATCCTGGCTGACCACCTCTTACGAACAGGCGGCTTCAAGCCAGCGGCTGATATAAACCTGGGCGTGGGCTTCGCCGCAATAGTGGCGCGCGTCGGGTGCGTCGGCGGCTTCCTTGGTCCACTTGAAGACGGTCAACTGCGCACTGTTGCAGTTGATGACGAGCCAGTGCATGGGATTCTGGCTCTCCTCGCCGCAGATTTCACATCGATAAATGGTGTCGATCATGGGGCGGCCTCGCGTTGGGAAACAGGTGTCGGGTTTCAGCGATCGGGGATCGGATACCAGTTGTCGATTCTAATTTGTCGAGGCGCGCGTGGTCTCTCAGAGATTCCGGGCGACGACGACTGACCCCTGATACTTCAAACCTATTCCAGCATTTGCAGATCGAGGGGCTCGACCAGCATGCACTCCATGGCACGGACCGGCGCGAGCGCGCGCTGCAGCGCGGAAGTTTTGCAGGGCTCGACGGTGACCACGAAAGGCAGAGCGTCGGCCGGGTAGCCGGGTTTCTGCATGATGGCGCGAATGTTGATCTGCTCGTTGGCCAGCGCGGTGGTGATGGCGGCCACGATGCCGGGACGGTCTTTGACGAGAAAGCGGATGGAATGCGGGACCTCGAACTCGGCATCGAGATGCGCGGGGGCCGAGGGAATTTCCACGCGGCGCGAGCCGTGCGCGAGGGCAAGCAGATCGCTGACCACGGCAACGGCGGTAGGATGGCCGCCGGCGCCGTGACCGGAGAAGACCACGTCGCCGCCATAGTGACCGCTGGCGATGACCATGTTCTCCGTGCCCTGCGACCAGGCGAGCGGCGAACGCAACGCGACCAGCATGGGACCAACGGCGGCAGCGATTCGGCCTTCTACTTGCTGAGCGCGGGCTACCTGGCGAATGGTGCAGCCAAGATCGCGCGCGTAACTGAAATCGACGGCGGCGATGGCGGTGATGGGCCGGGGCACGATCTCCTCCGGATCGACCTGCACGCGCAGAGCCAGACGCATGAGGATGGCGAGCTTGGCGCGGGCGTCGAAGCCGCCGACATCTTCCGTTGGATCTGCTTCAGCGTAGCCCTTGGCCTGAGCTTCGGCGAGGACGGTCGCGTATTCCGCCCCCGCCTCCATTTTGCTGAGGATGAAGTTGCAGGTTCCGTTGAGAATGCCTTCGATGCGCTCAATGCGGTCGCCAGCCATGCCCTGCTCGAGACCGGGAATGACGGGAATGCCGCCGGCGACGGCCGCGCCGTACTTGAGGTGGCCGCCCTTGGCCGCGGCAAGGCGCTCCAGATCGATGCCATGAAAGGCGATGAGCTTCTTGTTGGCGGTGACCACGCTTTTGCCGGATTCGAGAGCGCGGCGCACCCAGGTTCCGGCGGGATCGAGTCCGCCGGCTAGCTCGACGACGGCATCGACATCGGAGGCGAGGACCGCGTCCGCATCTTCGCTCCAGACAACGCTCGAGGGAACCCAATCGACGCGCTTGCGCGCCACGCCGCGATTGAAAATGTGCGTGAGTTCCAGGCCGTCAGGTTTGGATTCGACGAGAATACGCGCCACGGAATTGCCTACGGTGCCGAAGCCGAAGAGCGCGATGCGCAGAGGCTGCGCGGAGCGGGCGTTGCGGGCGGCAGAGGACGATGCGGAGCTGTGCACTTTCTTTCCTTTGGCTGCATCTTCGCGCGTTCAAGCGCGATATGACTGGCATCTCGATGATAAACGAGAGAGGCTGAGCGATTCTCAGTTGTAACTCTTTTGTAAGTTTCAAGTTTCAGAGGGCGATGCTCAACTCGCAATCTGCTAGCATCGAGTCAGATGCGGCGCGGCTTCTCCATTTTCCTCGTGCTGTTCTTCGGGCTGGGACCGCTATCGGCCCTGGTCGACGGCACTGAGGACGCCAGCCTTCCACCATGCTGCAGGCGGCATGGAGCGCACCATTGCGCCATGTACCAGCGCATCCTGGCCATGCGGGCGCAACAGGCCTCCGACCCCAGGCCGGCGGTTTCCGATCCTCTAACCTGTCCCAACTATCCCGGCCCCACGATTACGATGCTGATGCCGGCGCACGCCGTCACGGCATCCGTAGTCGAGGCAATGGCGACCTGGATGGCTGAGTCGCACGTTGCCGCGCCGCTGTACGCGTCAGCGGTTTCCGCTCCTCTGTTCGCTCATGCCGGGCGCGGGCCTCCGGCAACAATCCCCAGCTAAATCTTTCGTTGGACAAACTGCGCTAACTTACCTGCCCTGATTTTGATGGACGGCGACTTGTGTTTGCCGATCGCGGCGCGCGAGTTTGTTCGGCGATTCCCCGTGTGCTGCCAGGCATCGTGTCTCTGTGCGTTGCAGAGCGCGGCGGTCGCCTGCGTTCGAGCGAAGCAAGGAGGTCTTTCTTTTATGCGAAATCATCCAATTCTTGTGGCGGCAGTGTTGCTGGCCGCTTCCCTTCCCGCGTTCGCCACGGTATTTGCTACCGTGCATGGTGTGGTGCACGATCCCGCGCATCGGCCCATCGCCGGAGCAAAAATCGCATTACAGGCCGCGGACTCGGCGTTTGTGTTGCATGCGGAGACCAGCGGAGATGGAGAATTCGAATTGCCGGCAGCGCCGATCGGAGTGTACCGACTGACGGTTGAGGCCAGCGGTTTCAGCTCGGAGACGCAGACCATCAGTCTCGCGTCAGGCACGAACCCGGTGCTGCACTTCATTCTGAGTGTGGGCGCCGTGACGCAATCGGTGGTGGTGCACGGCGCGCCCAGCGCAGCCGACACGGCAACCCCGACGGTGCTGATCACGCGGCAGATGATCGATGAGACTCCGGGAGCGGATCGCACCATCGGCGCGGAGATGATTACCGACTACGTTCCGGCCGCGTACATGACGCACGACATGCTTCACATGCGCGGCGGTCACCAGACAAGCTGGCTCATCGATGGCGTGGCGATCCCCAACACCAAGATCGCGTCCAACGTGGGGCCGCAGATCGATCCAAAAGACATCGACTCGCTGGAGACGTTGAGCGGCAGCTACGACGCCGATCTCGGCGATCGCACCTACGGCATGTTCAACGTGCTGCCCCGGAATGGATTTGCCTACAATCACGACGGCGAACTGATCCTTTACGCAGGCGACTTGTACACCGGCGAGGCGCAGCTTTCGCTGGGCGACCACTCCGACAAAACGGCGTGGTACGCGAGCGCCACGGGGTCGCGATCGAACTACGGGCTGGCGACGCCGGTGCCGGCGATTTATCACGACGCGACCAACTCGCAGAGCGGGTTTGTGTCGATTCTGCGTAACGAAACTCCCAGGGACCAACTGCGCATAAACGGGCAGCTTCGCGAGGACTATTTCCAGGTTCCGTACGATCCGAGTCAGAACGACTACGAATGCCCCTCAGGCAACATGGGCTACTACTGCTCCTGGGGCCTCAGGGACGGACAGACGGAGCGCGATAGCTTTTTGATTGCGAATTGGGTGCATACATTCTCGCCCAAGGCGCTGATTTCGACTGCACCGTTCTACCACTGGAACCAGTCAAACTACGACTCGAATCCAACGGACCAGCCCGCGGCCACCACCTGGAACCAGAACTCGAACTACGGCGGTGCGCAAGCGGATGCACGAATCGATGCAGGCCCCAGCGCATTTTTGAACAGCTTTTCAGGCGGGCTCTACTCGTTTTACCAGCACGAAAACGACCTTTTTGGCGTGCAGGTGAACGACGGCAGCGCGGCTTCAGAGCCGAACAAGCCGGCAAACGCCGACGCGGGATTGCTCGAGTTTTATCTCGGCGATCATCTGCGGCTGGGCCAGCATGTGACGCTGCTAGGCGGCGAGCGTTTCTCCATCTACCGCGCGTGGCTCGACGAGAGCGCCGCGTATCCGCGCATCGGAATGACCGTGCGGATTCCGCGGCTGAACTGGGTGCTGCGCGGATTCTACGGGCACTTCTTCCAGCCGGCGCCGATTCTGACTGTGTCGAGTTCGGTGCTGAACTATGCCGGCAGCCTGGGCGGCGGCGAAAATGCTTTTACGCCGATTCCCTCAGAGCGCGACGAGGAGCACCAGTTCGGCATCGCGATTCCCTACCGTGGGTGGATGCTGAATATCGATACCTTCAAGAATCGCGTGAACAATTTCCTGGATCACTCGAACCTGGGCGAGTCGAATATGTACTTCCCGATTGCGGTGAATGGCGCATTGATCCGCTCATGGGAGATGACGCTGCATTCGCCGGCGCTGGGTGGGCTGGGGCAGTTTTATGTGACCTACTCGAACCAGATCGCACAGCAGCGCGGAGACATTATTGGCGGATTCACGTGCAGCGATCCGAGCGACCAGGCGTGCGCGCTGGGACCGCAATACATTTCGCTCGATCACGACCAGCGCGAGACGCTGAACACGGGGTTCACGGCGAATCTGCCGAGGCACACTTGGTTCGCGGGCAATGTGTACTACGGATCGGGGTTCTCAAACGGGCTGGCTTGCAGCGACCCAACCTCCTGCCCAAATAACGGGCTATATTACGGGCCCTATCTGCCGGCACACACGACGTTCGATTCGTCGATCGGCCGCGCGTTCGGCGAGAACTGGAAGCTGTCGGTGACGGCGATCAATGTGACGAACCATCGCGTGCTGCTGGATAACTCGATCACGATCGGGGGGTTCCACTATAACGATCCGCGGATGATTGCGGCGGAGATGCGGTATAGATTTCATTTTTAGGGAGATAGCGCTGTTAGCGAGTCAGCGAGCAAGCCAGTCCGCAGAGCCCCGGAACTCGGCCATTGGGGGGTCAAAATTTTCTGCCGTGAATTTGCAGATTAATTCGCAGATGCGCGTACGATGAAAAACCATGGCTACTTTATTTGAAAAACTTAACCTGGGGAGCCGGCAGGAGATCGTGGTGCTGCATGCTCCGGAAAGCTTTCAGCCGCAGTTGGCCAAACTGCCGGTGATCACGATCCATCACCACCTGGAATCGGTGGCGGAAGCGGAGTTTTGGCTGGCATTTGTGACGCGGAAGAGCGAAGTGGAACGGCTTGCGCCGCTGGTCGCGAAACGCGCCAAGGGCGATGCGATCGTTTGGTTCGCGTATCCCAAGGGCACGTCGAAGAAATACACCTGCGACTTCAATCGCGATACCGGTTGGGCGTCGCTGAAGAAACTCGGCTTCGAGACGGTGCGCGCCGTGGCCATCGACGAGGACTGGACGGGGCTGCGGTTTCGGCGGAAAGAATTCATCAAGGCGAAGACGCGGAGCTAAGCGCCACTTACGCGAGAGTGAATAACCCCGGGAGAACCTCGCCGGCTTTGCCTGCGACGACTTGGGTGAAGGCCTCGGCATTGAGCGGGGGCTCGGGGCCGATGTAGACGGTGCGGGCTCCGGCCTGGCTGGCCCAGTGGACGAAGTTGGCCGCAGGGTAGACCGATCCTGAGGTGCCAATGACGAGCATCAG
Source organism: uncultured Acidobacteriaceae bacterium (assembly GCA_963732305.1). GTDB lineage: Bacteria > Acidobacteriota > Terriglobia > Terriglobales > Acidobacteriaceae > Telmatobacter. The sequence goes on along the minus strand of CAVSYW010000005.1, from coordinate 796,923 downwards.
CGTGGAATTGGAGATCTCGCGCTCGATGCGCGGCATTTCGAGGGGAATTTCGCCGAAGAAGACAATGTGCGGGCGCAAACGGCCTCCGCAAGGGCAGCGCCCAACGGCGTCGAGGCTCGCGTAGACGACGCGGTCGACAGCCGGCGGACGGCCGCACTCGCGCTCGCAGCGGGATTTCGCAAGCTCGCCGTGCATATGGACCAGATTTACGCTGCCGGCGCGTTCGTGCAGATCGTCGACATTCTGCGTGCAGAGAAAAAAGCGGCCCCCAGCCCGCGATTCGATCTGCGCCTCGAGCTCGGCGAGGGCAATGTGCGCGGGGTTGGGAGCTGCCTTTTCGCAGTCGGCGCGGCGCTTGGAATAGAACTCCCAGACCAGAGCCGGATTGCGCCGCAAAGCCTCGGGCGTGCAGATTTCTTCCACGTTGTATCCGGCCCACAAGCCGTCAGACGCGCGGAAGGTGGGCAGGCCGCTCTCGGCGCTGATGCCTGCGCCGGTGAGGACGAAGACGCGATCGGTGCTGGCAATAGGGACGGACATGATCGTGATTCGTGAATCGTGAACTGTTGGCGGTCTTTAGGCAACCGCGCGCTATCGCCGCCGGACCACTGACCACGATTCACGGCCCACGGTTCGCGGTCCACGGTTCACGATGGTCTGTTCTCTGTTCTCTGTTCCCTGTTCCCTGTTCTCTGTTCCCTGTTCCCTAATCCCTGCTCTTACGGCACCAGCAAAATTTTCCCAGTAGTCTTCCGCTCTTCCAGGTCGATCTGGGCTTTGGCTGCTTCGGCGAGCAGATAAGTGTATTCGGTGCGCAGTTTGAGCTCGCCCTTGGCCACCCAGTTGAGCACGTCGCCTGCGCGCCACTCGAGCTCGGCGCGCGTGGCAATGTAATGCCAGAGCGTGGGCCGTGTAAGAAAGAGTGAGCCTTTGCTGTTGAGCAGGATGGGATCGAAAGGCGGAACGGGGCCGCTGGAAGCGCCGAAGAGCGCGAGCAGTCCGCGAGGGCGCAGACTGTTGAGGCTGCCTTCGAAGGTGGTCTTGCCTACCGAGTCATAAACCACGTCGACGCCCTTGCCGCCGGTGAGGCGCTTGACCTCGGCTTCGAAATCCTTCTCGGTGTAAAGAATCACGTCGGAGGCGCCGGCCTCGCGCGAGAGCTCGGCTTTGGCCTTGGTGGAGACGGTGGTGATGACGCGCGCGCCGATGCGCGCTGGCCATTTGCGTGAGGAGCAAGCCCACGCCGCCGGCTCCGGCGTGCACCAGCGCGGTGTCGCCGGCCTTGAGCGGATAGGTGGAGTAGGCGAGATAATGCGCCGTCATGCCTTGCAGCATGGCCGCCGCCGCCTGCTCCATGCTCAGGCCCTGCGGAATCTTGACCAACTGCGCGGCGGGAACCAGAGCGTACTCCGCGTAGCTGCCGATGACGGCGGTGGAAGCGACCGCGTCGCCGGCTGCGAATCCCGTAACGCCGGGGCCGAGCTCCTCCACCGTGCCCGCGGCTTCGCTGCCGGGATCAGAGGGCAGCGCGGTCTTGTAGACGCCTTTGCGGAAGTAGATCTCGATGAAGTTGACGCCGTGGCCTCAATGCGCATCAGAACCTGGCCCGGTCCCGGCTCGGGGATGGGCAGTTCGGTGAGTTGCAAGAACTTCGGGTCCGCCAGTCGAATGAAACTGAATGGCTTTCATGTCAGGGATAAGGATGAACCCTGGGGGCGGGGGAAAGCAAGGGAATAGGAAGTAGCCAATAGGGAGTAGAAAATTCTCCGCAGCTCCTGTGGGCGGACTGCTACTGTTCTGCCATCTCGCATCTCTTCGACGCCGCCGCGGCTCCACTCCACGCCTATTCCCTGCTTTACAACATGCCGTCCTGGCGCTCGGAGAGCAGGCTCTGCTCGTCGGAGGAGACGAGGCGAACGAGGCGATCAACGGAGTAGGATGCGGGGCGCTGGCTCGTGTAGTAGTGGCGCACCCGCAATTCGCCGAGCAGGCCGAGGGCCAGCAACTGAATGCCGGCCACGATGAGCACCGAGGCGATGACAAACATGGGGCCGTGATGTTCGCATCAGGCTCATCTGCGGATGGAGAGTCTTGATCGCCCAGAAGAACCGCCGCCATGACGCTTCCCGTGAACATGCTCAGGATGCCGAAGCCGCCGAAGAAGTGCAGCGGCCGGCTCATGTAGCGGAGCAGGAAGCGAATGGTCATCAGGTCGAAGAAGACGCGGAAGGTGCGTCCCAGGCCGTAGTGGCTTTTGCCGCGCTCGCGATTGACGTTGCGGATGGGAATCTCGCAGATGGATGCGCCATACCAACTGGCCAGCGCGGGAATGAAGCGATGCATCTCGCCGTAGAGGGGAATGCCCTGGATGACTTCGCGGCGATAGGCCTTGAAGGTGGTGCCGAAGTCGTGGATGGGCACGCCGGAAAGGCGCGCCATGATCCAGTTGGCGCAAGCCGAGGGAATGCGGCGCAGAAAAAAGTTGTCGATGCGGGTTTTGCGCCATCCGGAGACGACGTCGTAGCCCTCGTCAAGCTTCTCAAGAAACGCAGGAATATCGTTGGGGTCGTGCTGCAGGTCGCCGTCCATGGCCAGAACGAATTCGCCGGAGGCGTGGTCAAAGCCCGCAGACAGGGCCGAGGTCTGGCCGAAGTTGCGGCGCAGCTTGACGACCAGCACGCGGCTGTCGACGGCGGCAATCTCTTCAAGAAGCTTGTAGGTCCGGTCCGTCGAACCATCGTCAACCAGGACCAGCTCAAATGAGTCGCCCACCTGCTCCATGACCTGCTTGAGGCGCGCATACAGGATCGTTACATTTTCTTCTTCATTGTGAAATGGCACAACAATCGAGTATTTCGCCATATTGATCCTTTAGACGCCAAATCGCCTAAGAAGGATATCCAGCAGCTGCAGGAAAAACTTCAATGCGTCGAAACACCTGCGGCCGAAACCCAAGTGCTGGGGCCCGTGAAGAACCCATGCAGGCGGCAACCCGACGCGCAGCCGCTACGCTTGCAGTTCGTCGAGCATCGCCTGCATCTCGCTGAGGGCGTGGCTGTTACCGCTGCGCGCGGCACAACCGATCCCGGCCTTGAGCCGCTCCATGGCTTCCGGCCTTCTGCCCGCGCCGGCCAGGGTTTGCGCGGACATGAAATAGCCTGCTGTGTAATCCGGATCGTTGGCCAGCAGTGTATCAAACTCCGCAAGCGCAGCCGCATCTTCGCCACGGTTCGCCAATTCCATGGCGATGCCGTAGCGGGCAAAGCTGTTCCTGGGGTCCAGAGCAAGAATCTCTTTCAGTCCTGCAATTTTATCCATCTTACTCGCATCCGGCTCGATCCTGCCCGACCGGGCCGCCGAGGGATTTGCGTTATTGGCGGGATTGCCGAAACTGGAACTGGATGCGGCAACGCAGCCAGTGGTCGAACTCTGCCACTGGATCTATTGTAGCTGTCCGGAGAACGAAATTGCAGAACAGACCCGGCGAAAGAGAACGGAGCGGAGACGCAATGAGCAGCCAGGAGAACCATCCCATGGTGCGGACGGTGGCGAGCACGCAATCGGAGATGACGGAAATCATCCTGCCCAACGACACGAACATGCTGGGCAACCTGCTGGGCGGGCGGCTGATGCACTTCATCGATCTGACCGGCGCGATGGCGGCCTATCCGGCACGCGCGCACCTACGTGGTGACGGCGGCGATGGATCACATCGATTTCATTCGAGCCGGTGCGGTTGGGCGACCTGGTGACGCTGAAGTCGAGCATGAACCGGGCGTTCACCAGCTCGATGGAAGTGGGCGTGAAGGTGTGGGCGGAAAATACGCGGACGGGCGCGGTGTCGCACGTGGCCAGCGCCTACCTGGTGTTTGTGGCCGTGGACGAGCACGGGCGGCTGCAGAAGGTTCCGCAACTGAAGCCGGAGACGCCGGACGAGGTCCGCCGCTTTGAAGACGCGCTGCTGCGCCGCGAGCATCGCGAGACGCGAGCACGCGCCGGCGCAAGAAGGCGAAGATTGGCAACCGCGGGGCTGAAAGATGCCGGCGCGATTGAGCCGTAGGGAGCGACGAAAGATTGCCGAGTTCAGCGGATTCGCCGCAGCCGAGAACGCCGCGCGCAGTGAGCATGCCTGTTGAATCGGCGGCGCGAGCTTTGCACGTATGCCCGCATCTGCGGATACGAAGACGCAGGGCGGCCGATTGTCCCGCTGCAATTGCGAAGTCGCAAACGCGACAGAAATCGAATCAAGGAGTTTTCATTGATGGCGCATGGAAACGCCATGCCGCAGCCGGTAGCTTTGCCCGGCGTATCAAAAATTGTTGCCGTGGGATCCGGCAAGGGCGGCGTGGGCAAAACCACGGTGGCCGTGAACCTGGCCATCGCGCTCTCGAAGTTGGGCCAGCGCGTGGGACTGATGGACGCCGACGTCTACGGGCCGAATGTGCCGCTGATGATGGGCTCGTCGCAGCAGCCGAAGGTCGGGCCGGGCAACATGATCGAGCCCAACCTGACGCACGGCATCAAGACCATCTCGATCGGCTATATTTCTCCGGGCGACAAGCCGCTGGTGATGCGCGGACCGATGCTGCACCAGATCATCCGGCAGTTTTTGCAGCAGGTGAACTGGGGCGAACTGGATTACCTGGTGGTGGATCTGCCGCCGGGCACGGGCGACGTGGCGATTTCGCTGGTGCAGACCGTGCCGCTGACCGGCGCTGTAGTGGTGTCGACGCCCAGCGACGTGAGCCTGGAAGACGCGCGCAAGGCGCTCGAGATGTTTGCGCAGGTGAACGTGGACGTGCTGGGAATTGTGGAGAACATGAGCCACTTTACGTGCCCGCACTGCCACCAGGAGATCGACATCTTTTCGCGCGGGGGCGCGGAGCGCACGGCGAAGCAGTTTGGCGTGCCGTTTCTGGGAGCGATCGAGCTGGTGCCGGCGATTCGCGAAGGCGGCGACCGCGGAATGCCGGTGGCGCTGGCCGGGCCGAAGAGCCCGCAGGCGGCGGCGTTTCTACGCGATCGCGGAGAAGCTGATGGAGCAGGCCGAAAAGTCGGCGGCGGCGGCGACGGATGTGATCGAGATCAAGTAGATTTTGTTACCTCGCGGCTGCTTCTTTGGATTGCCGCAACCAGGCTCGCAGTGCGTCGTCGGCGCGCCGTTGCCATCCATTTCCCTTTGCGCGAAACCCCTCAGCTACATCAACTGAAAGGCGAATGGAGATCGGGACCTTTGCGCGGCGCTTTCTGGGGGCCGCGCCTGCGCAACGACAAAAGCATTTCCTGTTCTGCCTGAGGCAACGCGGAGAAAGGCTTGGCCATGGCTGCGTCCTCGGCAGTCAGCTCTCTCACTTCGCCTTCCGCATCAGTCAATGGTTTGCGTTTTGCCATACCGTTTTGCCTCCCTCTTGTTGGTTTTTCGAAAACTGATGACGCGAATGCCGTCGGGCTTCGGGATATAGCAGAGCAGATGCAATCGCTTATCCAGATATCCCACCGCAATGCGCCGCATTTCGCCATTGCGAACCTCTGTGTGAAAAGTCGCAGCCGAAAAGTCAAAGTCGGCTGCTCGATCAAAGGAAAGTCCCCGCTCGCGGATATTCCAAGCGTTCTTGGCGGGATCGTACTTGATCGCCACATTTTTATTGTATATGCAATTAGATAAGTCGAACAGTAAATTTAGAAATCACGCGGCCAAAATCGCACAGAAAAAGCGGGGCGCGCACCCCGCTTTTCTTGTTGGATGTTCGCGATTACCGCCAGTGGCCTTCGACCAGGACCCAGCCGTCGCCGCGATGCTCCCAGCGATGGGCGACCCAGACCGCGCCGGGATGCGGCGGGTGCGCCCAATGGCCGTGGACCCAGACGTAGCGGTGGCCGTTCCAGCGGTGATAGCCGTCGATCCAGACCCATCCGCGATGCGGCGGACGGTCGTGGACTTCGACGATGCGGCGCGGGAGGCGCCACGCGACACAACGACCTGCGCTAAAGCGGCGGCAGGAACGAGACAGATGGCAAGCAACAGGGACAGTGCAGTTTTCTTCACAGAACTTTTCCCTCCATGGTGAGTTTCTGTCGCGCCGGATCGAGGAAGCTTTCCGGGCGATTCATTCTATCAACTCAACGCGCATGGCACGAAATTTGCGTTTGCGATCAATGTTGAAAACAGCCGGTAACCTCGGTTGACTCTCAGCCGGTTGGATGCGAAATTTCTATGCGGGTTGGTCCACGGGCACGGGATTTTTCCGGGCGCGGCGCGAAAACATTGCCCATGCGCTGGATCTGCGCGCCCACACTGCGCAGCTTTTCCTCGAAGCGCTCGTAGCCGCGGTCCATGTGGTACACGCGATCGATGACGGACTCGCCGTCGGCGACCAGCGCGGCCAGCACCAGCGAAGCGGAGGCGCGCAGATCGGAGCACATGACGGCGGCCGAGGAGAGCCGCGCCGGACCGCGCACCGTGGCGTGTGTTGCCGTCCACCTTGATGTTGGCGCCCATGCGCACCAGTTCCTGCACGTGCATGAAGCGGTTCTCGAAGATGTTTTCGCGGACCAGGCTGACGCCCTCGGCCTGCGTGGCCAGGGCCATGTACTGCGCCTGCATGTCGGTGGGAAAGCCGGGATACTCCTCGGTGGAGATATCGGCGGCGCGCAAGCGCTCCGCAGCGCGGACGCGGACCGCGTTGGGACCGAGCACGTCCACGCGCACGCCGCTCTCGCGCAGCTTGGCGATGACGGCGCCGAGATGATCGGTGTTGCAGTTGGCCACAATCAAATCGCCGCCGGTGATGGCGCCGGCGATCAGGAAGGTTCCCGCCTCGATGCGGTCGGGGTTGATGCGGTAGCGCGCGCCATGAAGACTGGTCACGCCGCGCACGCGAATGGTGGATGTGCCCGCGCCCTGAATCTGCGCGCCCATGGCGGTGAGCAGCGCGGCGAGATCGACGACTTCGGGCTCGCGCGCGCAGTTTTCCGAGCAGCGTGTCGCCCTCGGCCAGCACCGCGGCCATCAGCAGATCTTCAGTGCCGGTGACGGTGATGCGATCGAAGACGATGTGCGCGCCGCGCAGGCGCCCCACACGTGAATCGACGCGCGCTTCAAGATAGCCGTGCTCCTGCGAGAATGACCGCGCCCATTTTTTCCAGGCCCTTGATGTGCAGATCGATGGGACGGCCGCCGATGGCGCAGCCGCCGGGCATGGCCACGCGCGCCACGCCGAAGCGGGCGATGAGCGGACCCAGAACCAGCGAGCTGGCGCGCATGGTCTTCACGATCTCGTAGCGCGCCACGGGATCGGAGAGCGAGCGGCAACTGATGGTGGTGTGCTTTCGCGACGGGCGACGCGCCTTCCCGGCCCGAGCGAAGACTCCATCTCGGGCGTCACGGGTTCGTGCAACTCGACCGCCGCGCCCATGGAGGCGAGCAAACGCCGCTCGGTGGCGATGTCGCGCACCTGGGGAATGTTTTCGAGCGTGATCTCTTCTTCCGTGAGAATGGCCGCGGCCATGCACGGCAGAGCCGAGTTCTTGGCGCCGGAGACGCGCACCGTGCCGACCAGCGGATTGCCTCCGCGAATGATGAATCTGATCCATAGAAAAGCAGCTTTCAGCTTCTAGCCTCCAGGTTCCAGCTCGAGGTGCGGGAGCGTGCGTCATTGCTCGCGCAGCAACGGCTAGAAGCGGGTCGCTAGATTTCTAGTGTAAATGCGGATGGAGAGTGAAGGGAGTGAAGGTAGTGGTGCAGTTTGAATCCGCCGTGAAAGGGCACGACTTCAGTCGTGCCGCAAAAGTCCAAAAATAGAGGCGGGCTTTAGCCCCTGAGGAGTGTTTTTTCAAACTGACCTACTGCCGGAGTGAAGGAAGTAAATGAGCGAAGCAGCGAACAAGTTAAAACTCTCTCAGCCGAGGTACCCAGCGAGTCGGCACTCAAATTCACTCATCTCACTTTTTCACTCTTCCTTTCACTTCCCGGCGGCACGACCGGCCATCAGTTGCCAACTGGGCGCGGCGGGCACGAGATTGAGCGGCTCGCTCAGCGTGAAGAGCAGGACGGTGCCGTTTTCGAGCGTGGCCTGGGGATGGCTGACCAGCAGATGCACGGAGATGACGCTGGCGCCGATGATGGTTCCGGCCAGCGCGCCGCCAGGCCCGCCGAGAATGGCGCCTGTGACTGCGCCCGCGCCCACGGCGCCGCCGTACTCGATGCCGTCTTTCTTGAAGCGCGAGCCGGGCGTGACCAGACCCTCGTTGCCGACGCGATCGCTGGATCCGGGAGCGCCGGAGAGTTGGGCATAGAGGCGGAAGTGCGTGCCGTCGGGCAGAGTCACGGATTCAGGACGCAGGCGCATGGAGCCGTGACCGCCGGCGTGGCCGGTAGAAACCGAAATCACTTTGCCGTCAATTTGAGAGCCGGCGGGAATCAGCACCTGGCCGTTCTGCATCACGTCGGAAGCGACTTCGCGTGTGGAAGGAATCGCCGGGCTGGCTATCGGAAGTGGACAGGCGGCCCATGAGGCGAACGCGAATGGTGGTGCCCTCGCCGAGTTCGCCCTGGGGCAGCGGAGCGGGATGCACGATGTCGCCATCGGGATCGGCCATGTCGGGACGCGGATTCAGGGCCGGCTGGGCAGCGTTGTCGGGCGGCGCAACCTGCACGATGCCGTCGTCGGTGCCGATCCGTCACGTTGGCCGGAGGCGGAAGCGTCTCAGTTGCATTAGCCGGTGCGGGAGCAGTTTCATTGGGAACCGTCTCCGCCGCGTAAGGCGGAGGCGCGGGCTGGGGCGTCGGCGCGACTTGAGACGCCGGCTGGAGCGTAGTGGCTGGGCGATGGCTTGGCCCGAGGAGTATTTTGAGTCGCGGCCTCGGGCGCAGGCGTCGTGATGGTGTCGTCAGGAGGAGGGTTGGACGTTCCCTGGTACGGATTCGACTGGTTCGCCTCCTGCGCTCCCAGTGCGACCGCCGTAGCGGCCAGCAAAGCACACACGAGTCCGCCATAGTCCATTCACGAGTTTCGTCCGTTTCATCCCGATCTCCTCTCGCCCGTCTCGGGACAGAGTTCTCCCTTGACGCTCTAAACCCGGCTGGGCCGGGAAAGTCGCCTTGCCGGCCGGGCAAAGGGGGCAAACTGCCCAAATATAAGCGTAGCGCGCATTTCGACTTGCCGCTTGAGGCGGCTCGCTGCCAGGTGCCTCACGCGGCACGAATCAATAGGGTTACGGTCAGGTGCCAGGTTTCAGGGGTCAGGGGCCCGAACTAAGCTTCAGCGTTCGAAAGTCGGGGGCTGAAAGCTGATAGCTTTCTCTGTGACCGCTGCCACATCGCCCGCGGACGCCCGATTTGCTAAAATCCGAACGGGACGCAGTGATTTATCCGCATTTTTCCTGCACGACGGAGAGTGTTGCTTGAACGCGCAGGGGCTTTTGCACACCATTCAAAGCACCGCCGGAGAATCTCTTGCCGTAGATCGCCGTCCCCGACTGAATGACCGGCTGCAGCACCACATTGTGAGGAGCGATATGACTGAGATTGTTGCCATTCGTGCGCGTGAAGTGTTGGACTCGCGCGGCAATCCGACCGTTGAGGCGGATGTGATTCTGGAAAGCGGCGCGATGGGACGCGCCATTGTGCCTTCGGGCGCTTCAACGGGCGAACATGAGGCCGTGGAGCTGCGCGATGGCGACAAGAGCCATTACATGGGCAAGGGCGTACTGCAGGCGGTGGCAAATGTGGAAACCGTGATTGCGCCCGAGCTCGAAGGCATGGACGCGTCAATCAGCGGCTCATCGATCAGTCGATGATCGCGCTCGACGGCACGCCGAACAAGAGCAAGCTGGGCGCGAATGCGATCCTGGCCGTCTCCATGGCCGCATCGCGCGCCGTGGCGCAGACGCTGGAGATTCCACTCTACCGTTACCTGGGCGGCGTGAACGCGTGCGTTCTGCCCACGCCGATGCTGAACGTGCTGAACGGCGGCGCGCATGCCGACTCCAATGTGGACTTTCAGGAGTTCATGATCATGCCCGTGGGCGCGGAGCGCTTTAGCGAAGCGCTGCGCTGGGCCGCGGAGACCTTCCACACGCTCAAAGGCGTGCTGAAGAAGAAGGGCTACAACACGGCGGTCGGCGACGAGGGCGGATTCGCGCCTTCGCTCAAGTCGAACGCCGAGGCCATCGAGCTGATTCTCGAAGCCATTGAGCAGGCCGGCTACAAGCCCGGCGAGCAGATAGCCATCGCGCTCGATCCCGCATCGAGCGAGTTCTACGACGCCGAAAAGAAAAAATACGTCTTCAAAAAGGGCGACAAGAGCGAGCTGACCAGCGCGGAGATGGTCGCCTTCTACGACAACTGGATTCGCCAGTACCCCATCGTCTCGCTCGAAGACGGCCTGGCCGAAGACGACTGGGAGGGCTGGCGCATTCTGACCGACAAGCTGGGCGGCAAAATCCAGTTGGTGGGCGACGACATCTTCTGCACCAATCTCAAGCTGCTGCAACGCGGCATCGACGAGGGCGTGGCCAACTCCATCCTCATCAAGCTCAACCAGATCGGCACCGTGACCGAGACCCTCGAAGCCATCGAACTGGGCCGCCGTTACGGCTACACTTCGGTGATTTCGCACCGCTCGGGCGAGACCGAGGACACGTTCATCGCCGACCTTGCCGTAGCCACTGGCGTGGGCCAGATCAAGACCGGCTCGGTCAGCCGCACCGACCGCATTGCCAAAGTACAACCAGTTGCTGCGCATTGAAGAAGAGCTGGGCTCGGGCGCGGTGTATCTCGGACTGGAAAGCCTGAACTACGGCGAATAAATCCCCGCGGTGGGGCAGACGGCCCCGCCCGGAAACTTGAAATCGAAAGGGAGGGGATCCGATCCCCTCCCTTTTATTTTGGTTGTCCGTTATTCCGTTTCTGGTATAATCAAGTTGCGTGCAAGCAAGAGAAGCCGCTCTATTGGGTTGGAAGCAGCAAGAAGGACCTGATGGGTTTGCCGGAGGCGGTGCGAAAGTTCTTCGGGCACGCGTTGCATTTCGCCCAACTTGGCGAGCGGCATGAATCCGCAAAGCCGTTGAAGGGATTTGGCAGCGCGGACGTCCTTGAAATTGTGGAAGACGACGCCGGCGGCACGTATCGTGCGGTCTACACCGTCCGGATTCGCGAAATGGTATTCGTTCTTCACTGTTTCCAGAAGAAGAGCAAGAGCGGAATCGGCACACCAAAACGAGACATCGACTTGATTCGCGCGAGGCTCAAGGCGGCAGAAGCGATGGCACGGGAGATGCGAGATGGCCAAGAAAATGACTGAGGGCATCGCAATTGAGCGGAGTTCCGGAAACGTCTTTGCGGATCTGGGTCTGGCGGATGCGGAGGAGCTCAAAATCAAATCCGGCCTGATGATTGAGATTGCGCGAGCGGTGCGCCGCTTTGGGCTGACGCAGGAAGAAGCCGGCAGACGCATGGGAATCTCGCAAGCGAAGGTCTCAGGACTGATGCGCGGAGATTTTTCGAATTTCTCAGAGCAGAAGCTGATGGCGTGTCTGAATCGCCTTGGATATGACATCGAGATCAAAATACGTATCATCAAGAAACCAATAGGGCGTCGCACTCTGGCGGTAGCGTAGCTGACGCCCTAGACTAAAGAAAATGCGCTTCCTCGCCGCTTCCCTTCTCCTCCTCGGTCTTTCGTCTGTCTTCGCGCAAACTGCGCCGCCGCAAATGACTCTGCAAGACTTGAGGGAAGCCGACGCTCTGGGCTCGGAGCTCTACACCGATTCAGGCGTCACGGGTCTCGTCCTCGTGGTCGTACGCGGCGATCAAGTGTTTATCCGCGGCTACGGAGAAACCGCACCGGGCTCCCACGTCGCGCCCTCTGAGAATTCGGTCGTCCGCCTCTGTTCCCTCACCAAAATCTTCACGTCGGACCTTCTGACGAAGCTTGTCGCGGACGGCACCGTAAAGCTCGACGATCCGCTCGCAGAAATATGCGCCCCAGGGCGTGCGCCTTCCAAAAACGATGCGCCCATCACGCTCTTCTCGCTGGCCACGCACACTTCAGGCTTCGATCGCGAAATTGGCACTGCGCCGCGCCGCACGCCACACTTTACCTATCCCGATTACGCAACCCGCTGGCAGTGGCTGCCCAGCGCGCAGCTCAAGTTCACTCCCGGCACACAAGCCTGGTATTCGAATATCGGCTACGACCTGCTGAGCGATGCGCTGGCCAACGCCGCCCACACCTCCTACCCCACGCTTCTCTGGTCGCGCACGCTCAGCCCGCTCGATATGTGGCAAACAACTTTTTATCCCAGCGCCGAACAATGCGAACGCCTGATGCAGGGCGCGCACAACGAAGGCCCGTGCACTGTCACCGAAAATACGCAGGGCAGCAGCGGTCTTTATTCCACGCCTGCCGACATGGCCAAGTGGCTGCGTTACCTCGCGGGCCCGGCAAAGCCGGGACAGGCCACACAACCGGACGCAGCCCATGCGGTTTATCTGCTGGTCTCACGCCTCAAATCGATTTTTGGCCTCAATCACGCAGGCCGCCCCGCCGGAATCGGCCTCGGCTGGATGCACCTTGGCGCGGACGACGATCCTGTCCCACATCATCGAGAAGACCGGCGGCGGAGCAGGATTCAGTACCTATATCGCGATTCATCCAGCAAGCCACACGGCTTTGTTCGTCGCTGCCACAGACGGACCGCCGCGCAAGAAAAACAGCCTTCCGCACGAATCCCCAGAGTGGCCTGGTCTGTTCCGCGCATCGACCAACGGATTGCTGGCGCTCGCCAGCTTGCCGCCTATGCCCGCAGCTGCCAGGAGACGAGCAGCCGCGCGCTACGCGCACACAGCCCCGCGTAACGCCGGACATCCCGCACGCAAGTCCGCTCGCGCCGTGCACCCGGTACCCCCCGCCACCAATTCGACCGACGCCGGGTCGCAATAACCGCAATGTTTAGGCGGACACCGCTGTGGCAGCGCGCACATCCTCCGCCCGCGCCTCGCAGTTTATTCTGAGAGTGACAAATTTCCATTGAAATAGAGGTATTTTTACGTGCCTAAGCGTCCTCTTGTACTCACCATTCTCGACGGATGGGGATATCGCGCGGAAACCGCCAACAACGCCATCGCGCTGGCGCAGAAGCCCGCCTACGACAAGCTGCTCAGGGAGTTTCCCAACACGCTGATTCGCGCCTCGGAACACTTCGTGGGATTGCCCGACGGGCAGATGGGCAACAGCGAGGTGGGCCACCTGAACATCGGCGCGGGGCGCGTTGTGCAGATGGACATTACGCGAATCGATGCGCTGATCGCGGCAGGCGAGTTCGGCAAAGTCCCGAATATCGTGCAGGCCATGAAAGCGGGCGCGCGAGGGCGGACGGCAACTGCACCTGTTCGGACTGGTCTCCGATGGCGGCGTGCATTCGCACCAGGAGCACCTCTACGCACTGCTGCGCACCGCGCGCGAGAACGGGCTGAGCGCGTTTTTGTGCACGCCTTCATGGATGGCCGCGACACCGGGCCGACGAACGGCGCAGGCTACATCGAAAAGCTGGAACAGAAGATGCGCGAATATGGCGTGGGTAAGGTGGCCAGCATCAATGGCCGCTATTTCGCCATGGACCGCGATAAGCGCTGGGAAAAAGAGCGCAAGGCATTCGACGCCATGGTCACAGGCAAGTCCGAAGGCGGCGCGTATCCCAACGCCGGTGGCGCGCATCAAGGAAAGCTACAACAACGGCGTGACCGACGAATTCATCATTCCGTTTGTGGTTGTGGATGGCGCGGGCAAGCCGGTGGGGCAGATTCGCGACGAGGATGTATGCATCAACTTCAACTTCCGCGCCGACCGCGCGCGGCAGATTACGCGCGTGCTGGCCCGCGAAAGCGGATTGAACAAGAACGGCGGCCGCGACCTTGAAGGCTGGGAATCGCTGGACGAAACCATTCCGCGCTCCGAGATTCCGAAAAAATTGCACTACCTGTGCATGACGCAGTACGACAAGCTCTACGAGCTGCCGGTGATCATTCCGCCGGAGTCGCTCGATAACATTCTGGCCAACGTGCTTTCCGCGCACCAGCTGCGCAATCTGCGCGTGGCCGAGACCGAGAAGTTCGCGCACGTAACGTACTTCTTCAACGGCGGCATCGAAGTGCCCTTCCCCGGCGAGGAGCGAATCCTTTGCCCCTCGCTGAAGGTGGCTACGTACGATCTGGCTCCGGAGATGAAGGCCGAGTGCATTGGCGACAACATTGTGAAGGCCGTCAACGACACAGCCTTCGACCTGATCGTGGTCGAACTTTGCCAACGCCGACATGGTGGGCCACTCCGGCAAGCTGGAGCCGACGATCAAGGCCTGCGAAGACATCGATGCGCAACTGGGCCGCATCTACAAGGCGATCAAGGAGCGGAACGGAAACTGGCTTATTACCGCCGACCACGGCAATGCGGAGCATGATGGTGGACCCGGTGACAGGCGGGCCGCACACCGCGCACACCACGAATCCGGTGCCGTTCATCTATGTAGGCGAGGAAGCGAACCAGTACCGGCTGCGCACGGATGGGTCGCTGCGCGACATTTCGCCCACGCTCTTGAACCTGCTGAACCTCGGATTGCCCAAGGAGATGACCGGCGGGGATCTGCGCGTGCCGATCGAAGCCAAGTAAGTGCAACCAGGACACAACGCAGAAATGCCTCCTGCGCTGGGAGGCCTTCGTGTGTAATTTGCTACCGCAGCTCTACCGCGGCAATATCGACTTGATGGAATCCGGCAGGCGCTCTTCGATCAGCTTGGCGCGCTCGGCGGCAATGCCGCCCAGGTACGACGGAGCGGGGGTCGCCATCAGCACCAGCGCCAGAGCGATGACGGAAAAGATCAGTCCTGCCACGCCAGCCAAGATCAGCATGTGATACGTGTCCTCGACGTCCAGACCGAAGACATTGAAAGCCATGTGCTCCACCGGGCGGACGTGATTCAAGACCGCGACCGCAAAGAAGAAGAAAACAGCCGCAAGCGAGGTGAGAACCGCCAGCGCGACGTCAAGGCTGCGATGGAATTTTTGGCGCGCACTGCAACGGGCGCATTCGGCAAAATGGTTTTCGTAGTCGCGGCGCATCTCAGGGGAGATGCCGGAGATGTCATATCGCCAGCTTGCCAGAATTGCACCCACCACTCGGTCAGTGCATTCGATTCTCGCTGTTGACATTGGCAATCACCTGCAACAAATTCAGTTCAACCGCCGAGCTTCCGCCGGTGATGCGATATGGAAGCTCTCGTATTGGACGCTCCAACCGAGGGGTCGGTTGCAGAACGCCCGCAAATCGAAAGCGCCGCACACTTTACCCGGCGCCCTGGTGCGGCCTGTCATGGATCTTCTGATTGTGGCCGCTACCTGGTAACCATTGTAACCTTCCCTTTTAGAAACTGATAGCGGAAAGCGGCTCATGCTGCGCGGCGAGCAAGAGGCGGTTGGCCAAGAGGCTGGCCCGGCCCAGCAGGGCGCGCTCGGCAGCCACCCTTGCCAGCTCAGGAAGATTATTGTTTTCAGAGAGATGGCCAAGAATAATGTACGCGGCTTGGCCGTCGTAGTCTTCCGAAAGAAATGCGGAGGCAGCGTCGTTCGAAAGGTGGCCGACCCGCGAAAGCACCCGTTGCTTGACCTGCCACGGATAGGGTCCGTCGCGCAACATTTCTAGGTCGTGATTCGATTCGAGCAGGAGCAGGTCGAGGTTGCGGAGCTGCTCCTTGACGTTGGGCGGGATATAGCCGAGGTCGGTGGCAAAGCCCAGCCGGACCCCTTCGGCGCTGAAAGACAAAGCCCACCGGATCGGCCGCATCGTGCGGAATCGTAAAGGGGCTGATGCAGATGTCGCCGATTTCGAAAGGCTCGCCCGGCTGGAAATACTCGACGGCCGGAAGCCAGGTGGGATCGTCTTTGACCGAAGGCGGCTGGCCGGAAGAGTGTCCTGAGCGGGGTCGCAAGGCGGGTCCGGAGCAGGATCCGATGAAGCCGCAATCGGACCGTGTTTTCCACAGCCGATCCGCCCGCGTCGTCTTCGGTGGGGTCGGCGGGATCGTTTTCCAACGCCTCGGCTTCAGGCTCAGCCCGTCGCTCGGCCGCCTGCTTGCGGACCATTTCCAGCCACTGGGCGTAACTCATCTGGCGGCGCGGGCTGAGCCAGCGCATCCAGGCGCGGTGCGTGGCCTCAGTAAAGTACACCGGGATACCCAGCCTGCGGGCCGTCACGGCGAGGCCGTTCACGTGGTCCTGGTGCTCGTGGGTGATGACGATGGCGTTGAGGGTCGCGGGATCTTCGCCGGCCAGCTTCATGCGCCGGAAGATCTCGCGGCAACTCAGGCCCGCGTCGACGAGGATGCGCGTGCGGCCGCCGCAAAGAACCGTGCAGTTGCCCCTCGACCCCGACGCCAGCACTGTGAAGCGCACCATAAATTGAGAATACAATCTTGAGAACGTAATCCAGGGTCTGTGAAGAGCCCGCCGCCTCAACCCCGTCAACTTTCGCCTGAATTCTCCGCGGTTTGCGGCCTCGATCGAAAGGAGTTGCGCATGAAATCCCATCTGGTACCAGTTTTTCTGCTTGCCTGCGCCGCGATGGCGCCGACCTCGGGGCCTGCACAAGAGCGCAAACCCGCAAAATTCCGGGACAGCTCCCATCCCGACGCCCGTCGTCTATCGCAATACGCGGTACGGTTTCTGTTTTCTGCTTCCTGCGGATTGGAAGGGCTACACGATCGTCACGGAAAAATGGAGCGGCACTGTACTGGATACGCAGAAGTCGGAAAGTGGACCGCAACTGCTGATTCGCAATCCCAAGTGGAGCAAGGACGATCCCTGGCAGGACATTCCCATCATGATCTTCACGCCCAGCCTATGGAAGATTGTGGCAGCCGACAACTTGGCGGTGAGCGCCGCTCCCATTGGGCCCGCCGAACTGGGCAAGAACAAGAGCTATGTCTTCGCACTGCCGCCACGCTGGATCGGGTTTGCGGACGCGGAAGGAACGACGAAGTGCAAAATTTGATGAGCCAGAATCCATTCCAGGCGCCATGCGGGCACAAGAGCGCGCAGCCAGCAAAATCTCCTTAGCCTGCGGCGGCGCGCAGCCTGACTCAGGATTTGCCGGACAGCGATGCGGGAATTTCAATCGAAACCAGGGTGCCGCGGCCGGGATTGCTGACGATGTTGAACCGCGCCTGGTTGCCGTAAAGAACTTCCAGCCGCTCCTGCACATTTTTCATGCCGATGCCGGTGCCGGTGCGGCGCAGCGCAGAGACGGGCCGCGCACTCATGCCTACGCCGTCGTCGGCCACCTCGATAAAAACGCGATCGCCTTCAAGGCGGCTGCGCAACGTGACCGTGCCGCCGTGGATGCGCGGCTCCAGGCCGTGCTTGATGCTGTTCTCAATCAGCGGCTGCAGCAGAATGCTCGGCACCAGGATGTCAAGTGTGCGCGGGTCGATCTCTTTTTCGACACGCAGCTTGTCTGCGCCGAAGCGCACCACTTCAATGTCGAGATAATCGTCGGTAAATTTGAGCTCTTCGCGCAGGGGAACGAAGGCGTCGTGATCCTTGAGCAGGGCGCGGAGAATGTTGGCGAGCTTCATGATCATCGCGCGCGCCATTTCCGGCTGGCTGCGCACCAGCGCGGCCACGGAGTTGAGCGTATTGAAAAGAAAATGCGGATTGATCTGGCGCTGCAGAGCGTCGAGGCGGGCTTCGAGCAGCAGGCGTTTCTGCTCCTCGAGCGACATTTCGATGCGCAGCGCATTCCACACCTTCAGCGCGATGCCCACGTTGATGGGCGCGGCAATCCACACCAGCGCCTGCAGCCACAACCGATGGAGAGCAGCGCGAAAAGGCGATGCGGAAACAGATGCGCGATCCAGTCGCGAACCATCTCCATCAGCGCGATGAGAAACAGCAGAAGAATCTGGCGGTCGATGCGCGGCTTGATGAGATTGCGTCGCACCCAGCGCTAGAGGCTTAGGTCGATGAACGGGGTAAAGGACCAGATTTCTTCTTTTTCAACGAAGCGGCCGATGATGCCGGCAACCAGGCCAAGGAGCGACGTTGAAGGGCAGCGCGAGAAACTCGTGGTGCAGAACGGCGGGCACGGATAAGACGGCGCCGCCCAGCATAGCCCAGCCGGGGCCGATGAGTAGGCCGAGGAGAATGACGGTTTCAAACGAGATGTCGGCGGCCTGAAAGTTGGGAACCCGGAACCGGAGCCAAACTCCGACAGTGAGCGGCACCAGGAAAAAAGCCAGCAGCGCCAGGGTCTGCCGGGGACTGCGCTTCTCGGCAAAAAACAGACGCCGGAACGTGGTGACGCGCGCCAGCACGCTGGCCACTGAGGCCACCACGCCCAGCTTGACCAGCAGCGTAATCCAGATAAGATTGTCGCTCACCCCATCAATGTATCGCGGCGCGCGGGGCCAAAGCGAGAACCTGTAACGCCGGTCTCCAGACCGGCTGTCGTGCGGGCGTCCACGCCCGCACCGATCAGAGCTCGATTACGAGTTCATGCGGGCTGACAACTACAGCTTGATGCGGATCAGAATCGGCTCCTCCGAAATTTGCGAAAGTTGCGACGCCTGAACCTTCGGCCCTGTGCCGGTGCGCTCGAAGCCCATGCGATCGTAGAGCGCCAGCGCGTCGCGCATCACAGGCATGGTGTCGCCCACGATTTCACGGTAACCGGCTGCGCGCGCCTCGGCCATCGCCCACTCCATGAGCGCGCGGCCCAGTCCGCGTCCTCGAAAGACCGGGCGCACGTATAAGCGCTTGGCTTCCGCGCGTCCCGCATCGACGCGGCGCAAGGCAATGCAGCCGGCGGATTGGCCGTCGATGATCGCCAGAGCGAGGCGTCCGCCGGGCGGCGCATAGGCGCCGGGAAGGCCCGCAAGCTCGTCACCGAAATCTTGGAAGCAGGGCGTAAAGCCGAAGGAGTTCCAGTACTCTTCGAGCAGAAGACGCACGGCGCTGAGCGCTTCCGCGCTCTCGACGGGTGCGATATGCCAGGTTGCATTCGTCATCTGGGTTCTCGCATTCAGAGCTTCCGCGCCCGATGTGTGCTGTCAAGAATGAGACGCGCGAAGAACGAGCGGAGCGCGGAGGTTTCCCACTCCTCGTAGAATAGAACCATGGCATTGGAGAGCGTGAAAAAAATTGCGGAAGCAGATTTTCCCACGCGCTGGGGGGCATTCCGCATTCTGGGCTTTGAGGGCGTGCGCGCCCAAGCGTCACAAATGGAGTCACAAATCGGCGGCCAGTCCGGCTGCGCTCCGGCCCAAACGGTCGAAGGTCTTGTCGCGCTGGTCATGGGCGACATCCACACAACACCGCCGCTGGTCAGGATCCATTCACAATGTCTGACCGGGGATGTTTTTGGATCGCTGCGCTGCGACTGCCGGCTACAACTGGAACTCGCTCTGAAGAAAATTGCCGCGGAGGGCGCGGGGATTCTGCTTTACGAGCAGCAGGAGGGCCGCGGCATCGGCCTGATGGCCAAGTTAAAAGCCTATGAGCTGCAGGACCAGGGCCGCGACACCGTGGAAGCCAACGAAGACCTGGGCTTTGCCGCCGACTGCCGCGGTTACGAGCTGCCGGCCGAGGCGCTCAAACTGCTGGGCGTCAAGCGCGTCCGCCTGATGACGAACAACCCCGAGAAGGTCGCTGCGCTGGAGTCGGCAGGCATCACGGTGACGGAGCGCGTGTCGGCCGAGGTCGAGCCGCAGGAGAGCTTTGCCGGCTACCTCAAGACCAAGCAGGAAAAGATGGGGCACATCCTGGAGATGGTCGTTACCGAGGATCAAGCGGAGTAGGCGGCTTCCGGCCTTCAATTGTCATCCGATTGTCATTTGTAATCCAACTTGATTCCAGGACCACCGGCAGACGTGTACCCTTGGGTCTTTGCCGGCTATCTGAGGATCAAGGAGGATCATTGAGCGCCTGCACCCGCATTTAAATCGCCGGTGAAATTTCGAAAAAAGGCTAGCCAGAGCACGAAGCCTCTGCTAATCTCTTGGGACATAGACGGTTGGCCAGCATGAGCCGACCACGAAAGCAGCCGTTTTTCATCTTCCCCGGCTGCGGGTCTTTGCACCGATGTTTTCTTCCCCCTTATTTCTTGGGTGGTCGCTTTTAATAAGCGTAGATAACAAGCTCGGTCCCCGGATCCCCAGCAAGTTCCTCAGAATTCCCGGCAGGTCCACCAATTCGCATTCATTCTGCATAGAGGTGGAATTCCGAGGTATACGGCAGACCCATCGGGCCGAACCTGCATCTTTCGATGCCGCCAGCGGTAAGTTTCCGCAGGTCGCACTTGATTTCATTCTCTCGTGCGGAATCGCAGGGAGGACCGCGCCATGAAATTCCGCTTCCGTTGCCTTGCCGTCCTTGCGGCAGGGCTTTTCTGCTTCGGTAGCCCGAACGTCACGCACGCCGCGGCGCCCGCCAACTCCGCCGCGGATGGTGGCTCGGTAGGTCACGCTCCCGATTTGATCGTCATTCCAGGACCGCTACGCTCCTTTCTGCGCATGGCGGGTGTAAGCCAGGAGGCCACCCCAACTGAAGTGTTGCCGCTGCTGGCGCGCAATGCTTTCCTCTACGGGCACGTGGAACAGAGGAAGACGGAGTACCTGATACTTGCGGATCGCTACGTGCAGCAAGCCAGGGCGCTCCAACCGCTGGTCGGCCCGGACGGCATGATTCATGTAGCCGGGTGCGATGACGCGGGCAGGCTCATTCAAATTCTCGGCTACAAATTTGAACATGGCTGCGGCCCCACGGATGCCTCTCTGATCACAGCCGACGCGGAGCGAGCGTTTCTTACCGTGGATTCCGGCTTCCCGCTAACGCAACTGGAACAGTCGCTGCAGCAAGGAACTCCCTTCAGCTTTGCCTTTCCGGCGACCCAGGTTCCGATTCTTTTCACGGAGAGTGACTGGAAAGCGATCCTGCCCAGCAAGCAGAGGGCTGGAGTGTCTCTGCTCGATATGCTCTTGAACTTCGAAGATGTGGATCGACTGTACGCGGGGTTGGCGCGCCTCGATCCGCGGACGAGATCGGAACTGCTGCAATCGGTGGGGTTGAAGCGATTGCTGGGTTATGCGCCCATCTTCGACTTTTATGGCAGCCGAATCTGCATCCGCTCCGGAGCCGTCGTGGTCCCCGGCGGCGAGGCTGCCGAGAAGAGCTGGGCAGAGCTGGTGGGCGCAAATCCACACGAGCACGGCGATTTCTTGCTCCACTTGCTGGCCAGGGATCAAGGGTGGATGGCGGCGTATTTCGATGCCCTGTCGCGCGTGAGCCCCGAGCAGCAGGCGCATTTGGTGGCCGATGGCCGTTTGAAACGCCTCTATGAGGCTTATCGATCGTCGAATGCAAATTCGAGCGCCGGCGCCAGCGTCTTTCCCAAGAATGCCAACTTGATTTTGCTGTTTTCCCGCGTCCAGTGGGACGCGGCCAGCGCGCCGAAGATGCCGGGTGACGTTGCCTTATGGCGGGAAATCCTTGCGCATGCAGACAAAGCCAACCGTTTGCACGAGTCCGCGCGCTTCATTCGCGATGGCGGCACGCCTGACCGCCTATTGGAGGCGCTGGTGGCGAACACGGGCGCCGCGGCCACCGAGGGACCGACGCAAATCTACCTCACGCTGACCGCAATCAACGGCGTCCGGCCCGCGGAAAAGCCATTGCCCGGCGACGTGACTCAGCTTCTCGCCTCGCGCTATTCCGAGTTGAACGATTGGTATCCGATCTTCGTTGAGTTTCCGTCTCTGGACGAAACATCGATCAAGCAGTTTGTCGATACCGCCGAACACCTCGACGGCATTGCCAATCCGGTATTGCGCGCCAATGTTCTGGGCGCGTTCCAGGCTGAACTGGGTTTGTGGCAGATTCTGGCGCGGCAGAAGCAGATTCCTGCTGAGCAGTTGAGCGCCTCATGGCAGGCTGTCATTCAACATTTCAGCGCGATCAAGTCGCCGGCGGATCTGTTCGAGGGTGCGCGCCAGTCGCTCGGTTCCATTCTGGTGGCAGCGGGCGGCGATGCCGATTTCACCGAGGACCAACTGGTCGATCTGCTGGCAGGACCGGCGCAGAACAGTCCGGAAGGCGCGCGCGTGCACGTAGAGATTGCGCGGCGCATCCATGCCGTGCTCGACGACCAGCGGCTGGTGTCGCTCGATACGCTCTTCGGGCTCTACGATGGGCTGGGCAAAATGGCCCACGGCGATCCCATTGGCGACAGCCTTCTGCCGCTCGCGGGAGCGCTGCGCGAGTTTGAACTGCCGCGGCCCATCTTCACTGAAGGCGAGCGCGTCAGTTGGTCCCCCACCGTGTATGTCAGCCGCCACACGGAGCTGCAAGTGCGCACCGACCTCACTAAGGTCATCAAGACGCCCGGAACGCCGGCGCAACTGGAGGCGGCGCGCGAACGCCTTGCGCCCTTCCTGCGCGACACGCTGGTGGGGCTGAATTATGCCTACTATGAACCGCCCGGCTCCCAGGTCCTGCACAGCAATCCCCTCTTCGTTCGCGCGCACGACTTTGCGGCGTCGTCGATTCAGGGCGTAACCGATATTTGGGGACCGCCCAGTTTGATCGGCATCGGGGCCACGGCCGGCGGCGGCGCCTATCTCATTGGCTCGCTCGCCGAACTGCCCTTCGTACTTGCCCTGACCGAGGAAGATTTCATATCCCCGGAGAAATTGCAGGCGCTGATTTGGAAGGAGACGGTGCCGCAGTTGCTGGTGAATGCCGTCCTGCCGAGGTGGTGGAACGTGAGCCGCGACGAGATGCACGCAGCTGCTCTCTATCAACGCGCCGGCGAGGAGATACTGACAGCAGCCGCAAACAACGCCGATCTCCGCCAAAAGGTATTGACGGTCTTCTCCGGCCGCCTGAGCTGGGGCGAGCTCGAGGAAATGAATCAGGCGCTACAGCAACCGGAGACCACGGCTGTCCTGATCGCCCATTTTCTCCCCACCGACGCGTTCCATCTCGCCGCCGAATTCCGCGAGAGATATCCGGGGGAAGCCGCGCAGCTAGGCAAGGCCAACCGGGAACTGGATGAACTGGTGCGCAAAGATCCCGCGGACACATCGCCCGGGCGGCTGGCCGCGGACTTTGGCGTGCCGCATCCCACGCTGGCCAATAGCAACTCTCGCGAGTTGCTCACTTCGGATCCCTTCCCGGTGGCGAGCGGCTACGGTAGCCGGCTCTTTGGCGAATCGTGGGAGACGAGCAATCTCTACTGGGCACGGCTGGCCGACGAAAAGGGCTACCCTCCAGCGACTCTCAACATTCTGGTTCCCGAATTGACCCGCCAGATGGTGGCGAACATATCCGCAACCAGCATTGACGACTGGCCGGCTCTGCTGCGCGCCATGCAGCAGACCGGGCAGGCATTCCGCGAGGGAAAGATCGGCATTTACAAAACAAGCTCACCCGCAAACAACCAAAATGGGGGCACACATGTTAATTAGGAGATACCGGATTGCAATGAGCGCTGGAGCTTGTCTCGGAATCCTTCTTTCCGGCGGCAGCGGATCACGCTCTGCGGCCCAGGACAGTGGCATGCGCCTTCGCGTGCGTGTGAATCTGGTGCAGTTGAACGTGGCTGTTACCGACAGCAAAGGTAACTACGTCACCGGCCTGCGCCCTGAAGATTTTGCCATCACAGAAGACAAGATTCCCCAGAAGCTGGCCACGTTCGAAGAGGGGAACTTCAATGTGGGAGCGCCCGGCACGGCTGCCTCGCCCAGAGCCGGTAAAGCCGCCGGGGCTTCCGGGGACGACGCGCCACCGCTGCCGGCCGTCAGCTCTTCGGGAGTCAGGATTTCGCCGCTGGCGGGCGCCGACGTTTACATCCTGTTCGATACCAGCAACTACATGTACCGGGGCTTCGTCTTCGCGCAGGACGCCATCTCCGACTTCGTGCGCTCCATGGACGATGAAAGCAAGATCGCGTTTTACTCCTACAGCCGCGACCTTTCGCGTGCCACGCTGCTCACCAACGACCGCTTCCACGTGGTCAATGGCGTGCGCAGCACGGTGGCCGGAGACGATGCTGCGCTGTACAACTCGCTCCTGCTTACCGTGAAGGATGCCGCGCCGCTGACGGGCCGCAAGGCGATAGTCGTGTTCTCGAACGGACCCGACAACGCCAGCTCCATTCCTCCGGAAGACGTTGCCGAGCTTGCGCAGTCGACGGGAACCATCATCTACATTGTCAGCACGCGCGCGGCGCAGGACGACCTGGTATCGGCCGCGGCTTTCGAGCGCATGAGCAGAGTCACCGGCGGCAAAGCGTACTTTGCAGGGAATTGGACCAAGGAAAAGCAGGCCTTCGATTCCATCCGCAAGGACCTGGGGCATCTCTATGCCCTTAGCTACTATCCGCAATCGAACCCCAACCGCGGTTGGCGCACCATCACCGTCAAGCTCGTGGGCAAAGACCTGCAGAAGTACCACATTCGCACGCGCGACGGCTACAGCCTGCAGCAGCAAACGCAGGTGAACAGCGAGGCCTACCTGGAGGCCAACACCGACGTAGAAACAAAGTAAGCAGCCAAAGTAACGCCGAGATTAGCGCCAGTCTCCACGCGAAGAACTTGTAACGCCGGTCTCCAAGTGTAACGCCGGTCTCCAGACCGGCTGTCGCGGGGGTCTCCAGACCCCCGCAACGCGCACATCGACTGAAAATGCGCCATCGCGCACGAAGTCTTGTATCAGTCGTCCACCGGCTTCGCCGACCCGCGGTCGATGAAACTGTAACGCCGGCATCCTTGCCGGCTGTCGTGCGGGCGTCCTCGCCCGCACATCGGCACCCTCGCAAGGCAGTTTCTTTTTAGGGCGCGAGTTTACTCGCGCCGCAACCGTCACAAAATGAGATTGGCCTTTAGGCCCTGAGGGGAGTCTCTCAAACGATTCGCTCTCCGCAAAGCACTTCCTACTGTCCGCAAGCGCACTAGCTGCGCACCGCCCCAATCACCTTAGCGGTAGTCACCACCTGCCCCACATGCCTCTGCGTGTGATCGGCAACGTGAATCATCGCGCCCCCAATCGACGTCGTCAACCGCTTGCGCCCCACAAACCGCGACGTATCCAGATTCGCCGAAGCCAGCACGCGAATCCGCTCCGCCGCATCCGTAAAGGCAATCTCGACCTCAGCCAGCAACTCCGCCAGCGTCTCCCCCTTCCCTTCCGATTCAGCCTTGAGCGCCGCAAGCTGCTCCGCCGAAAGCTGCTCGCCCTCAGCGTAAGTCAGAATGCGATCCGTCGAGCGCGCGATATGCCGCAGATGAAACGCGATAGGCGTAAGTCCGAGCGGCTGCGCGTGCACTTCGACGTCGGTGAGACCCGCAGTCCATTTAGTCAGATCGTCAACAGCCAGCTCAAGCGCATGGAGAACGACGCGGCCGGCAGCTGGAACGTCAGTGTGCGTGCCGCGGAGCCAAGGCTCGGTGTAGGGAGTTGGTACAGGGGAAGGGTCCATCGACAAATCCTCAGGCGGCAGATTGTGTCAGAAATTGCGCTGGCGTCAGAATCGCTATTCCTCGCCACGGGTGCAGAACAAGCAGATCCTGATCACTGCTGACTATAGCGTCTGCCTGGGCTGCAAGAGCGAGGGCGAGGATAAAATTGTCGCTCACATCGCGGCAAGGCGGATCGAGCGACACCGCGGCTGTCTCGTCAACCCAGTAAGTCTCAACATTGTTCCGGATCATCGCAATGAACGCGTCTCGATCCGGCCGAGCCAGTCGGCGCTCAAAATAACTGCGATGCAACACTTCAGCAACTTCCGCCATCAATTGCTCGCTGCCGCAGAGCACGCAGGAGTCCAGGGCCAGCATGAGTGCCTGATGTGGTTTCGATCCAACTTCCAGAGCAGCGCCAATAAGAGTGCTGGTATCGAACACCACCCGCTCGATCATCGCGATCTAAGCTCAGCCCGCACCTCATGGACGATGCGGTTGATCTCCTCGTCAGTCAATTCGTCCGCATCGGGGACCTTGTGCTCCTGCGCCCTCTCAGACCAAGCCTTAAACTCTTCCACTGCTTTCTTACGCCGCTCTCTCTCGCGGATGATCGGTCCCATATCGCGCGGTGAGACGATGAACGCGGCGGGGCGGCCGTGACGGGTGATAGCAACGGGCTCGCGCTGCACAAGATCGAGAAGCTGTCCGAACTGGTTTTGAGCTTCGGCTGAAGTCTTAGTGACCATGGTCGGCCTCCGATGTAGCTATTATAGCTAAGTTAGCTACTTTGGAGCGAGAAAGCACCAGGAATTCGAGAATGTCTTCAGTTGGGTTGTCCCGGAAAAAGCGGTTCGAGTCGATCAGGCTCTGGCATCTTCTTGGGCTTGCTCCAGTTTCTTCACTCGGTAATCGAGGCTGAGCTGGCCCTTCACGCTCTCCAATTGCGAAAGCAGCACTTCATGCCGCAACGCGGCACGTTCTTCACTGGCGGCCATGCGGGAGCTGAGCGATTCGAAGCGGCTCTCTGACTTGGCCTCGCTCGCCTCAAAGCGGCTGTCCATCTTGACCTCAAGCGCATCGATCCGCGCCGTCAGCGCGCGCAGCTCAGGCGCCAGAAAATCCTGTATCACCTGACGGACATCTTCCACTACGCTCACAAGACCATTCTGGCGGCTAACCGCCCGGCTGTCAATCCTAATGCCTAAACGAGGTTAAGAGTAGGAACTACGGTGTGCGCGCTGCGGAGCCAAGGCCCGGTGTAGGGGACGGAGACAGGGGAAGTGGTCGTGGGTGACTCTCAATCTGTGTTGTGTGTATTTCATCGCCAACACTCAGCACGACTTGCTCAGGAGTCGCCTGGCTTGACGGATCCATCTGTCCCATTCCTCCTTATGGCCATGAATCCCTTGGGGATGATATGTCCATAGAACCGGCGGCATTTCTTCGGTTCGATTTCGCCACCAATAGTTCTTGCCCTTGGGCTTCGTCCACCGACCTGATTTTTCGAAAACGGGGGAAACGATTTCCTTAACGGCGTACTCCCCGGAGACGAGAAAAACCAATGATGGCTTATACTCGTCGATCTCAGCTCGCAATGTCCGCTGGGCCAACTCTTTTTGCAAATTCAGATCCGTTCCTCTCGGGTTCCCTCCTTTAATACCAATTTTCACAAGATTGGACCATATTACGGGCAACCCAATCTTTTGGAGGTCTTGGAAAAATCGCCAAAACTCGGATTTCGGTTTTTGCGACATCTCTGCGATGAAGCTGCGAGCAACTCTTCGACGCTTCTCTATTTGTTTATTTCGAGCGCAGGCTTCGAAGTCCTTCATCTTCCAATCTCCATCCGTCGCCTTGCCGACGAGGAGGATTGAGCGCCCTCCGTTAGTGGCCGTGAAGGGGCTCGGCGCGGACAGAAAGGGAGCGGCAAATCGCATCTGCGGATAATTCCTGCGCATCGCGTAAAACAGCTCAACGCACTCGGACTGACATCCCCGTAGGCTCATACTCATCCTTCAATCATGGCGAATCACCCCGCACTCTTCACCCTAACCACCGTGATCTTCTCAAACCCCTCTTCAAACACCGGCGGCTTGAGCTTCTCCGCCATGCGCCGCATCACCTCTTCGCTCACCGAGCGGTCGCGCTGGCGGTTGCGCTCCAGGCACACTTCGAGCGGCACATCGAAAAACACCGCCTGCACCTCGTAGCCGAAGCTCTTGGCCATCTTGATCCACTGGCGGCGTTCGTGAATGGAGAGGTTCGTCGCGTCCACATAGTTCATGGGCATCTTGGCGATGAGCCGCGCTCGCAGCAGAGAGCGCAGCGTGGAAAAGACCAGCCCCTGGTAGCGCTGCTCCTCGACGTCGTCGAAGAGAATGTTGCGCAGCAAATCACTGGACAGCGGAGTGATTCCGCGCCGTCCGAACCACGTGGTTTTGCCCGAGCCGGGCATCCCGATGGCCAGCACCACGCAACCCTTGGGCGTTTGCCCCTGGGCGTTGGGCTTGGGCGTGGCAACTGTCGGCATCTCGGGCTGGGTTTCCACTTCCAGGCGTCCCGAACCGGCCGGTTCATTCCATTGTGGCTTTGCCGGAGTTTGCGGCCGCGGAGCCCGGTCCGGCCGCTGTGGACGCACCGGCTGCGCTTGCCGGGATTCGTGGCCCTGCCGCGTCTCATGGGCCCGCGGTGCTGCCGGAGGCCGCGCCGGCATCTCATCTGGATAGAGCGGCACCAACGGAGCCGGTTGATTCGATGGCACTTCCGCGCCTGTTTTGCCGGTGGATTCAGAGGTATTAGGACCACGTCTGGAACGTCTTCTCATGTTGCTTTCAACCCTTGCCGATCACTTTCTCTTCCACCCGAATACCATACCGGGCGCTGGCGCTGCAAATCGTGTGCACTCCGTCACATACAGTTCCGCTGCGGGAAACCCATCCTTACGTTAGGGAATCGTGTGCGTGGAGTAAGGCGACGCCCACTTTTTTGCCGCCGCCCGCAATGGTACGATCATAGGTTCGGATGGGGTTTGGTGAAGTCATTCCAGACGCCCTGAAACTCGGATTTTGAACTCAAAAAGACTCACCCAAAGTGAAGGAGAAATCACAGATGGCAGTAAAGGTTGGTATTAACGGCTTCGGCCGCATTGGACGCAACGTTTTGCGCGCCGCGCTTGGCAACAACGAGATCGATTTTGTCGCCGTCAACGACTTGACCAGCCCGGCGACGCTGGCCCACCTGCTCAAGTACGATTCGATTCTCGGCAATCTTAAGAATGAAGTCACCGCCGGCGACGATTTCATCGCAATCGACGGCAAAAAGATCAAGGTCTTCAGCGAGCGCGATCCTGCCAAGCTGGATTGGGCATCCGTGGGCGCACAGGTCGTGATTGAGTCCACCGGCTTCTTTACCGATGCGACCAAGGCCAAGGCGCACCTGGGCTCGACCGTGAAAAAGGTCATCATCTCGGCTCCGGCCACCAACGAAGACATCACCATCGTGCTGGGCGTCAACGACGATAAATATGATGCGGCCAAGCACAACGTGATCTCGAACGCCAGTTGCACCACCAACTGCCTGGCCCCGGTGGTCAAGGTCCTGCTCAAGGAATTCGGCATCGTCAGCGGCATCATGACCACCATCCACAGCTACACCAACGACCAGGTCATTCTGGACACGCCGCACAAGGACCTGCGCCGCGCCCGCGCCGCCGCTCTCAGCATGATTCCCAGCTCCACCGGCGCAGCCAAGGCGCTCAAGCTCGTCATCCCTGAGACCGCCGGCAAGCTCGATGGGTTCGCCATCCGCGTTCCAACCCCCAACGTCTCCATCGTCGACCTGACCTTTATCAGCGAGAAGACCACTGACGCCAAGGCCGTGAACGCCGCATTGAAGACCGCCGCCGATGGCGAACTGAAGGGCATTCTCGGCTACGACGAGAATCAGCTCGTCAGCTCCGACTTCAAGGGCGACAAGCGCAGCTCGATCGTCGACGCGCCGCTGACCAAGGTAGTGGGCCAGAGCGTGAAGGTGCTGAGCTGGTACGACAACGAGTGGGGCTACTCCAACCGCGTCGTCGACCTGATCGGCTTTTTGGCCAAGAAGGGGCTGTAAGAACAGTTGTCAGTGGTCAGTGGTCAGTGGTCAGTTTTCGCGTTGCGATTGCAAAGGGCCGTCGTCAAACCGAGGCGGCTTGAATCGCTTTCCCGAGAACTGACCATTGACGATCAAATGCTGACCACCGACTGCTGCTTGCCGTTTTCTGATCACTGATCACTGACCACTGACCACTCATCACTGACCACTCCCGAAAGGCCGACCGCCATGTCCAAGCTCTCGATCAAAGACATCGACCTGACCAATAAGCGGGTGTTCATCCGCGTTGATTTCAACGTACCGCTCACCGAAGACGGACAGACAATTACCGACGACACGCGCATCGTCGCCACGCTGCCCACCATCGAGTACGCGCTGCGGCATAAGGCCAAGGTGATTCTGGCCTCGCATCTGGGCCGGCCCAAGGGCAAGCCGAATCCGAAGTATTCGCTGCGGCCCGTAGCGATCAGGCTGCGTGAACTGCTCGACAAGAAACTCGGCGAGAGCATCAACGTCGCCTTCTCGCCGGATTGCGTCGGCGATATTGCCGAAGAAATGGCGCGCCAGCTTGAATCCGGCCAGGTGCTCCTGCTTGAGAACCTGCGCTTTCACGCGGAAGAAGAAGCCAACGACCCGGCCTTCTCAAAGGCTCTGGCCTCGCTAGCCGAAATCTACGTGAACGACGCCTTCGGCTCCGCGCACCGCGCCCACGCGTCGACTGAGGGGATCACGCACTACCTGAAGCCCGCTGTGGCTGGATTGCTGATGGAGAAGGAAATCACCTACCTCGGCAAGGCGCTCGAAGCGCCGGAGAAGCCGTTTGTGGCCATCATCGGCGGATCGAAAATCTCCGGCAAGATCGACGTGATTCAAAATCTTCTCGACAAAGTCGACACGCTGGCAATCGTCGGCGGCATGGCGTACACCTTCTATCGCGCGCTCGGCGTCAAGACCGCGAAGTCTCTCGTCGAAGAGGACAAGATTGAGCTCGCTAAAGCGACGCTTGAAAAAGCGAAGGCCAAGGGTGTAAAGCTGCTGCTGCCGGCCGACAACATAATTGCCGACAGCTTTTCGAACGACGCCAAAACCCAGGTGTGGGACAGCTCCAAAGATTTCCCAGACGATTGGCAGGGGCTCGACATCGGCCCGCGGTCGGTAGCCGCCATCGAGCAGGTAGTTTCGACCGCCAGGACGATTGTGTGGAACGGCCCGGCCGGCGTCTTTGAGTTTCCGCGCTTTGCCGTGGGCACCAACGCCATCGCGCGGGCCGTTGCGGCCAACCGCGCAGCCATTTCGATCATCGGCGGCGGCGATTCAGTGAGCGCCATCAACCAGGCCGGCGTAGCCGATCAGATCACGCACATCTCCACCGGCGGCGGCGCCAGCCTCGAGTTTCTCGAAGGCAAGAAGCTGCCGGGCGTCGAGGCGCTGACGGACAAGTAGCGCGCACAACTGTCGGTTCACAGTTCGTTGTTCGCAGCAAAATCGCATCCGGCGGAAAAACCGTCGGATGCGATTCTTGTTTTGGCCTCAGAGTTGAGCGTCGAGCGCCCTGAAATGCTTGTTCTTTGCAAGCGTTAGCAGCGCGTGATCCGCCGTGACGAGCGTAGCGCCGAGGTGGAGCGCAGTGGCGACGAGGATGCGGTCGGCCGGGTCTGCATGCATCTCGAAGGGCAGGCGAGTGCTGGCGACGGCAATCTCGGGCTCCAGAGGAACCAAACTAACACCTGACCTGGACAGGGCTTCTCGCACCCATACCATCACCTCCATACTCAGGTTCAGTCTGCCCTTCGAAACCAACAAGGCAACTTCCCACGGCGAAATCGCGCTCACTGCAACTTGGTTGAGTCGGGCTGCGATATTAATTGCCCGCTTTGCCGCGCTCCCCAGCCTCGGTCTCTCCTCGACCGACCACACCAGCACGTGCGTGTCGAGCAATAGTAATCCTGGACGCGCAGGATCCGCCGCCGGGCTCACTTCATTGCCTCCCACTCCACATCGATTGGCGATATGATATCGCCCTCCCAAAGAACGCTCCCGCGCATGGAGCCCACGAAGTCGCCTTGGGACCGAATGGGAATGACCTCTGCCACGGGCTTGCCGCGTTTGGTGATGATTAGCGGCTTGCGTGTCTCAGCAACCTTGTCGATGAGGCTCAAGCACTTGGCTTTAAACTCGCCGGCAGCAACGGTGTTGGTCTTCATGGTGATCCTCCCATGGTCACGGACCATGGTCATATGGTAACACAATGTCAGCACCCGAAAGAACTGTGCCCGGCGCCCCCAGTTTGAATACACTAAAAGCCGAGGCGGAAAACCATGCCCTACCACACGCGGGTCCTGTCAAAAGACGAGGAGTTTCCTCCCTTTGACGAGCTTGCCGGGTTCATACGCGCTGAGCACCCGCAATTCAAGCTGACTCTCGAAGAAGGCACCGAAGAAGAGTGGGAGAGCCTGCTCCTCTCCGGAAATGACGAAGTCGAAGTCGCGGTGATCGAGCGCAATCCAGTTTCGGATGGCTCAATCGGCCAGGATGAAATTGCCGAGTTCATCGAGGACACCCAGGATGCGAAACCGGAGAGCGGTGTCGCATGGCTCCATGAGTATCTGGCTTCAGTGAAAACCATTTTTGCCTTCCAGCACCTTCAGGGGAACGAGTTCGAAGGAGGCAGTAGCGCGCTCCACGCGCTCCGAACCAAACTGTGGGAACGCGGAGACGCCATCCTGCAAGCCGACAACGAGGGCTTCACGAATGAGGAGGGCTACCACATCGTCTGGCAGTTTTCCGATTCCGTCTCAGGCCCATGGAACATGGCCGTGCTCCAGGACGATGTCTGGCGTCACTTCTCCATGGACCTGGGCGATCCCGATCACCGCGCTGCCTTCCTTGAAGGCTCGGTGCCCGGCGATTTGATCTCGACGATCGCATCAAGTTCGTAGATCGAGCGCAGCCGCATCTTCCCGATCCGGCATCCTCATCCGGCGTTGTGCCCGTCGTCACCCGGCGCGCCGAGCTCGATCCCCTAAAATTGAATTGAGGAACCTTGAACATGTCTCGTAAAGCACTGATTGCCGCTAATTGGAAGATGTACAAAACGCCGGCCGAAGCCAAGGCGTTTGCCGATGCCTTTTTGCCGCTGGTTGCCGGGCACACACGCGACGAGATCGCGCTGTTTCCATCCCCGGTGTTACTGCCGACTGTCGTTCCCGCCTGCAAGGGGTCAAACGTAGCCGTCGGCGCGCAGAACATTCACTTTGCCGAAGAGGGTGCCTACACCGGCGAGACCTCCGTGCTGCAACTGATGGCCGTGGGTGGCACGCATACCCTCATCGGCCACTCGGAGCGCCGGCAGTACTTCGCCGAGACCGACGAGATCGTCAACAAGAAGCTCCACACCGCGCTCAAGCATGGCATCGTTCCGATCGTGTGCGTGGGCGAAGTGCTGGCGGAGCGCGAGGCCGGCAAAACGGCAAGCGTTCTCCAAACCCAGGTAACAGGCGCATTCGCGGGAATTACGCCCGAAGCCGCCGCTCCGATCGTGATTGCGTATGAGCCGGTGTGGGCCATCGGCACGGGCAAAACCGCGACGCCGGAGATGGCGGCCGACGCGCACCGCATCATTCGCGCTGAAGTAGCCAGGCTGCTCGGAGCCAACGTAGCCGCGGCCGTGCGCATTCTTTACGGCGGCAGCGTGAAGCCCGACAACGCGACGGCGCTCATCGGCCAGGAAGAAATCGACGGAGCCCTGGTGGGCGGCGCAAGCCTCAAGCCGGATTCGTTTGCGGCCATCGTCAGGTATTAAGAAAGCAGCAAGTCGGCAGGTTAGCAAGTTAGCAAGTCAGCCCACATCTATCCCAAACGGCGAGAACATGTAACGCCGGTCTCCAGACCGGCTGTCCTGAGGGCCTCCAGGCCCTCAGAGCACTCATCAGACCCTGAGAGCTCGGTAATATCGCACTTGTCCAGAAAGTGCGGATTTGACGGTCGCGCTCGTTGCCTATGCCCCGGAGGGGCAATCGAGAATAGCCCAGGACAAGTTCGCATCAGCGAACGCAGTCCTGGGAATGCGATCCCTCAATCTCTACGCGCCCCGTAGGGTCGCGACGAAACGGGCTTCCGCGCTACCCGTAGAAACTCGCGATCCAATTCTGCAACACCGCCGGGAAGCAGCCCATCCCAACGACCACGGCCGCGATCGCGAGCAGCACGGCCATCGTCACGGGATGCGCCTCAATCGGCGTTTCGTCGGTCGCGGGCAGCACATAGGCGCGCTTCAGCACCTGCAGATAGTAGTAGAGCGAGACGGCGCTGAAGGCGATGGCGAGGGTGACGAGAGCCAGCGAAAGCGCCGCCCCGCCCAAATGCATATGGCTGCTGAAATTATTGATGACCGCGGCAAACAAGTTGAACTTGGCCCAGAAGCCGACCAGCGGCGGAATTCCCGCGAGCGAGAGAAAAAGCACAAGCAGCACCGCGGCGAGCAGCGGGTTGCGCTTCTGCAAGCCGAGAAAAGAGTCGAGCTTGTCGGAGCCGGTGGCGCGCTCCACGACGCCGACCACACCGAATGCGCCGATGGTGGTGAGCCCGTACGAAACGGCATAGTAGAGAACGGCCTCGGGAACACGCCTCGACCATGTGAGATACGCGAGACCGAGCAGGATGTAGCCGCCGTGTGCGATGGCGGAGTAAGCAAGCAGGCGACGAACGCTGGATTGCGCCAGAGCCGCCAGGTTGCCGAAGGCCATCGATGCAGCCGAAAGAACCACCAGAATCAGGAACCATCCGTAAAACACAGTGCCCGCAATCGCGATGTGGTGCCGGCCATCGGCGAATGTGACGGATGACCCGGAGTAGACCTGGCCCGTAACCTGCGCGCTGCGGATCAGAGTATGCATGTAGTGGAGGGCCGTGCGGCCAAGAGAAATGAGCAGTGCGAAACTAGCTACCTTTGAAACCGAAGCGATAAAGGCCGCCGCCGGAGCAGGCGCGCCTTCATAGGTGTCGGGCGCCCAGAAATGGAACGGCACGGCTGCCACCTTGAAGCCGAGTCCGGCGGCAATCATCACCAGCGCGATCGCCAGCAGCGGCGCGCCGCCGTTCGAGGCTGCATTGTTTGCGCCGTACACGACGAGAGGTAAATACGTCGAACCGGTCAATCCATAGAGATAACTGAACCCGAACAGCAGAAACGCCGCGGACATCCCGCCGAAGAGGTAGTACTTCATAGCGGCTTCTGCGCTTCTCGCGGATTTCTTGGCGAAGGCAGTCAGAATGTAGAGACCGAGCGAGAGCAGCTCGAGTCCAACGAAGATCACAAGCAGATCCTGCGCCGCGGAAATGATGAGACCGCCAGCCGCCGCCATCAACACCACGGAAACGTACTCGCCAGGGTTGCGCGTGAACTCGGAATCGACGAGTAGCAGAAGCGTAAGCGCAGTCAGAACCAGAATCGCAATCTGCGCGACGGCTGCCGTGCCGCCGGCGGCCAACAACAGATCGCTTCCGGCGCTTAAACCGGCCCACCCCGCGGCATAAACGGCCCAAATCGCCGCGGCGCATCCGGCCACGCCAAGAAAAGCCGCCACAGCAACACGGATTTTGGTCGCAGCGCGACGCAAAAATCCAAGATCGAAAACAATCACCAGCAACGCGGCGATTTCGAGCGCCGTTTCAGGCAGCGTGGCGCGGAACAGGTCAACGTAGTTCATTGCGCGCCTCCCGCCAGCAGCGCTCTCACGGCCGGCTCGATTTGATCGAGAAGTATGCGCGGATAAAGACCGACCGCGAGCGTGCACGCCCCAAGCAGCGCCACGCCTGCGTACTCAGGCCACGTGATGGGCGGAAGTTTATGCACCTGCTCCGCTTCAAGCTCGTGCGCGGTGGGCAAGGCGTCCGAGAAGAAGGCCTTTTGCAACGCGCGCCACGTGTAAGCGACACCGACGATGATGCCGACGCCGGAACAGATCGTCCACCAGGGGTTGGCGCGCCATGCGCCGACCAGCACCTGCAACTCGGCCACGAAACCGGAGAAGCCTGGCAGCCCCATCGATGCAATGCCGGCAAAGACAAAGGCCCACGCGGCAAAGGGCAGCCGTCGCGAGAGGTGCATGGGCTCGAGCTCGGCGAACTGGCGCGTGTGCGCACGGTCGTAGACCACGCGGCCCACGATAGCGAAAAGCAGGCCAGCGATGATGCCGTGCGAGAACATTTGCAGCACCGCGCCATCCAAACCTATCTGGTTCAGCGTCATCAGACCCAGCAGCACAAAACCCATGTGGCTGACGCTGGAGTAGCCGATGACAAATTTGAAATCGGTTTGCGCAAGCGCCACCAAAGCGCCGTAGACAATGCCAATCACCGCAAGCCACGCAAAAACGTCGCGCCAGGAACCGATGCCGAGAAACGAAATTCCCCAGGGATCGAGGCCATGCGGAAATAGTCCGATGCCGACCCTCAAACAGCCATATGCACCGAGCTTCATGACCACTCCGGCGAGCAACATGGACGCAGCGGTAGGCGCGGCGACGTGGCCGGTGGGCGCCCAGGTGTGGAAGGGCCACATGCCGGCCAGAATTCCGAAGCCAACGAAAACCAGCGGGAAGCACCACATCTGGAAGCTGACCGGCAAGCCCGCGCTCGCAAGCGCGGCGAGAGCCGTGGAGTGCGAACCCGCCGTCACGTAGGCCGCGAGCAATCCGATCAGCACCATGGCCGAGCCGACGAACGAATAAAGCGCAAGCTTCATGGCGCCATACTCGCGGCGCGTGGAGCCCCAGATGGCGATGAGGAAATATTTGGGTACGATAGCAATTTCGTAGAACACGAAAAGCAGGAAGAGATCGCCGCTCAAAAACACGCCGTAGACGCCGCCGATAAGCGCGAGATAAAACGCGAAAAACTGATTCGTCCGCAGATCGATGTTCCAACTGAAAAGCACGCCCGAGACCGAAGCGATGCCGGTGAGCAGGACCAGCACACGGCTGATGCCGTCGGCTGCGAGTAGAAAGTGGATGCCCATGGAAGGTACCCAGAGCACGTCGATAAATACCTGCCGTCCCTGACCAAAGCCCGCTGCGTAGCCCGCAACGGCGATCCCGAGACCGGCCAAAGCCACGGCGAGCGCAAACCAGCGCGCAAGGACGGGTTTGTCCTTGGGCAGCAAAGCCGCAATCAGCGCGCCGGCAAACGAAATGGTGATAGTCCAGGCCATTCTCTAAAATCTCCAGTGCGCCAGCAGGTTCTCGACCGTGGGGTTGATGGTGTTCACGATGAGCTGGGGCACAAGGCCGAGCAGAAACATGAGTCCGATGACCGGCACCAGAGCCATGCGCTCCCCGTGATGCAGATCGGGAAACGCGGCCCAGCGCTCCGATACTGGGCCGCTGAAAACTTTTTGAATCACAGTGAGAATGACGACGGCAGTGACGAGCAATCCCAGCACCGATACCGTCGCGCTGATCCACGAAAGAGGAAACACTCCGCGGAAGATGAGGAACTCGCCGACAAACCCGTTGAGCCCTGGCAGGCCCAGCGAAGAGAAAAGCGCGATGCCCATCAGCCCCGCGAAGACTGGCGCGGGTTTGCGCAATCCACCAAAATCGTTGATGCCGCGCAGGCCGCCGGAGCGCGATTGAATCATCGAGACGAACCAGAAGAGCGCAGCGGCGGTGATGCCGTGATTGAACATTTGCAAGATCACGCCGTTGAGCGCCGCGGCCTGGCTCGCCTGTTGCGCAGCGCCGGCCGCGGGAATCGCGATCGCGAAGATGCCAAGCAGGCAGTAGCCCAGGTGGTTGATCGAAGAGTAAGCCAGAACGCGCTTCAGATCGGTCTGCGCAGCCGCGGCCCACGCTCCCATCACGACGGTAGCAGCGGCAAGGAACAAAAGCGGCGTCCGCATCTGCGCAATCTGCGGGCCGAAAAGCGGTATAGCGATCCGCAACAATCCGTAGACGCCCATCTTCGACATGGCGCCGGTAAGCAGCATGGTGACGGGCGAAGGCGCCTCGGCATATGCGGCGGGCAGCCACGTGTGAAAGGGCATGAGCGGCACTTTCACCGCGAATCCCGCCAGCACGCCGATCGCGAGCCACGGCATCACCGGGCCAAGATGCGCGGTAACCATTTGCGTGAGCTGCCCGGATGCGGCCATGGCCGTCAGAGTGACAAAATCCATCGTGCCGGGCGTGCTGTCGCTCGTCGTCGAAACAAAGATAGCGAGAAACGCGAGCAGCAGCGCCACCGAGCCGGCCATCGTATAGATAAAGAACTGCGTGGCCGCAGGACCGCGCTTCGGTCCGCCCCACAATTTGATGAGGAAGAATGCGGGGATGAGGCT
Organism: uncultured Acidobacteriaceae bacterium; assembly: GCA_963732305.1. GTDB lineage: Bacteria > Acidobacteriota > Terriglobia > Terriglobales > Acidobacteriaceae > Telmatobacter. The sequence continues at coordinate 758,983 of CAVSYW010000005.1, read as the reverse complement.
CAGCTCCCAGAACAAAAACCAGTGGAAGAAATTGAGCGCGGTGAAGGAGCCGAAGAGGCCCGCCTCAAGCGTAAGCACCAAGCCGAAGAAGAGGCCGGGCATGTGATGCACGCGATGCTGCGCGGCATCGACCGCCATCAGCGTGACGATGGCCGAGAGCACCAGCATCAGGCCGCCGAGCCCATCCACGCCGAGGTGATACTCGATGCCGAGCGAAGGCGCCCAGGCGGCGCGTTCCACGAGGCCGATCGAGCCGTCGACTGGCAGGCGGGTCCAGATGAAGAGCGACAGAAGCAAACAGGCAAGCGTGGTGAAGAGCGCCACAACCCGCGCATGGCGGCCGGAGAAGAGCGCGATGGCCGCGCCCAGGAGCGGCAGCACTGTGATGAGCGTAAGAATCGGAAATCCGGTCGCAAGTACGTTCATGGCCGGCTGCTCCAAAGAAGAATCGCGGCCAGCGCGACGATTGCCGCGGCGAGAATGCGCATGTAGTTCTGCACGCGGCCGCCCTCCACGCGCGACAGCAGTCCGCCGCCCGAGGAAAGCTCCTCGCAGGATTTGTTGAAGCCGCCGTCGACCCAGTTGATGTCGAGAAAGCGATTGAAGCGCGCCCAGAGTCCGAAGAGCCACGCGACAAGCGCGACGATACCGCCCCAGACGCGGACGTTGAGCCAGTTGGCCACGCGCGCCCACCATGCGTAAAACGCGATCACGGTAACGCCGTAGAGTTCGTCAACGTAGAGACGGTCGCGCAGCGGTTTCCAGAGCCAAGGCACAGCTTTTTCGAGCGCGTCGGCAGCTTCGGGCTTGGGCGACCTGTTCCCGTAAAACCGCCAGCCGAGGCCGAGACCGAGAAAGACAACAACGGACGACGCGGCAAGAAGCTTGAGGAATTCGGCTTCAAAAAGCAGGTGGAATCCGCCGGCTCTCGGCGGACTCTCGATGAAGTTGTGGAACCACGGCCAGGCCGGCGTGCCGATGACACCGAGCGCGATGGCGAAGAACGCGAGAATCGCGAGCGGCAGCGTCATGATCTTCGGGCTTTCATGCGCGGTTTCGTGGCCGCGCCAATAGCCGAAGAAAACGTAGCAGACTTGGCGGGTCATATAAAACGCGGTGAGCAATGCGCCGAAGACCAGCAGATAGAACGGGCCTTTCGAAATGTCCCAAGTTTTTGCGGCCTCAAGAATGCCGTCCTTTGACCAGAAACCCGAAAAAAGTAGCGGAAATCCGGAAAGCGCCAACATGCCGATGGCGTAAGTCAGAAATGTGAGCGGCATGTCGGCGCGCAGGCCGCCCATGCGGCGAATGTCCTGCTCCTCGTGACAGCCGTGAATCACCGAGCCCGCGCCAAGGAAGAGCAGCGCCTTGAAGAAAGCGTGCGTGATCAGGTGGAACATGCCCACGGCGACGCCGCCGAGTCCGAGGCCGGCCATCATGTAGCCGAGTTGCGAGACGGTGGAGTAAGCAAGGATGCGCTTGATGTCGTTCTGCGCGACAGCGATAAGCGCGGCGAATACCGCGGTCGACGCGCCAACCCAGGTAACGACGGTAAGCGCCGCTGTGGTCCCATGAGGCGCGGCGCCGATCGACATCAGTGGATAGACGCGCGCCACAAGATAGACGCCGGCCGCGACCATGGTGGCCGCGTGAATCAGCGCTGAGACAGGCGTGGGACCTTCCATGGCGTCTGGCAGCCATACATGCAACGGGAGTTGGCCGCTCTTGCCCACCGCTCCGGCAAAGATCAGCAGGCCGATGGCGCCGGCGGCGCTCAAGCCCAGCCCCGCATGCTGCGAAAGCAAGTTGACGAGGGCGAGACCTTCAAGCGAGCCCACGCCGTGGTTATAAAAAAGCAAAGTGCCGGTCTGCGAAAAAAGCCAGACAATGCCGAGTAGAAAAAAGACATCGCCGACGCGCGTGGTGACGAAAGCCTTTTTTGCGGCAGCCGCAGCGGAGGGCTTCTGATACCAGAAGCCGATCAACAGATAGGACGTGAGGCCGACGATCTCCCAGCACATGAAGAGCAACAGCAGGCTGTTCGAGATCACGACGCCCAGCATGGCTCCGGCAAAAAGCGAGAGGAAGCAGAAGAAACGCGTGAAGTTTTCGTCGTGGGCCATGTAGCCCACGGAATAAATGAAGATGAGCAGGCCGACGAAGCTCACCATCACGAGCATAATGGCAGCCAGCGGATCGAGAACCCAGCCGAGATCGACGGTGACGGCGCCGAAGCGGAACCACGTAAAGTTGACGAACTCGCGAACCACGGAACCCCGCGCCCATCCGGCAACGACGTGACAAAACGCAATGAACGAGAGCAGCAACGAAATCGACAGTGAGCCAATGGCAAGCGACGCGGCGAGCTTGCGGCGCGGCTGCTTCAAAAGCGCGATTACGCCCGATGCCGCCATCGGCGCGACGGGGATGAGCCAGAGCACCGACACAGCAAAAGAATTCGCAGAGTCAACGAATTGGGGTTGGAAGGCGATGCCGGAAAGCTCTTGCATTATCATCCGTTCACCCCTTCATCCTGTTGATCTTGTCGAGTTCGGTGGTGCCAGTGTGGCGATGGATAGCGATGACGAGTCCGAGGCCGACAGCGGCTTCGGCCGCGGCCACGGCGATAGAGAAGATCGCGAACATCATGCCGGTGAGCAACTCGGGATGCGGCCCGTAGCGCCAGAAAGCGATGAGGTTGAGGTTGGCGGAGTTCAACATCAGCTCAATGCCGATGAGCACAAGGATCGCGTTGCGTCGCACCAGCGCTCCGGCCAGGCCAATGGCGAAGAGCAAAGCGGCAACCAGAAGATACCCGGCCAGAGGCGTGGTCATGCTCGCTCCGATCATGGACGCCTCTCTTTCTCGTGCATAGCCACGATGACCGCGCCGATGGTGGCTGCAGTGAGCAGCAGGGCGACAATCTCCAGCGGCAGTACGTAGCGACCCACCAGCGCGATGCCGATGTCGTGCACCGTGACGGCGGGAACGGCGATCTGCTGGGGCACGGCGCGGACGCTTTGGATCACAGCCCAGGCAAGAACCGCGAAAACGGCAGCCGCGACCACGAGGCCCGCAAACCATGTGGGGCTGAAGACTCCGCCTTTCGGCAAATCGGATCCGCGCGTGAGAAGAATGGCGAAGACGATGAGGATGGCGACAGCGCCAATGTAAACCAGAATCTGCGCGAACCCGGCGAACTGCGCGTCGAGCTGCAAAAACAGGAGCGCGAGCCCCGCAAATGCCACCGTGGTGGCGAGAGCGCAGTGCACCAGGTGTTTGAGCAGCACGGCTGCAAGACCACCGGCGATGGTGAGGGCCGCAAGAAGATAGAACATAAAACTCATCGGGCGGCCTTTCCTCTCACGCGACGCGCATGCTCGCGCCCCATCTCTCGACCCCGCTTGTCAACTTTCGTCGTGCAAACCGAACAAGTCCAGCCGCCGAATAGGGCCTGTCGAAGAGAATGCGGCAATCGTATCGCCCGTAATTCTGCATAGCAGTACGGACAGCAAAACGACTCCAGATGCATGACCCATTCATGCTTCGCGTAAATCCCGTGAGCCGCGAGCATTGCGACGACGGCCAGCAGGACCAGGACTACGGCTATCACGATCGTCATGGCCGCAATTCCTCCGAATGCAGATCGCCAGCGTTCAGGCTGACAGCCCCTCGCTCCCTTGCTCCCTTGCTCCCTGATTTACTCAGCATAGCGATATCTCCTGGGGCCGAAGTGCTCGTTGCGCATGCTCAGGCGGCCCATGAGCACGTAGGCCACGGCAAGAATCGCGGTGCAGACCGCCCAACGCAGCCAGCCCTCGCCCATGAATCGCCAGAGCGCGGTGACGAGCAGATTGAGCAGCGTGTAGGGCAGAACGAATTTCCACGCGAAGTTCATGAGCTGGTCCTGGCGCAGGCGGGGCAACGTACCGCGCATCCAGATGAAGACGAAGATCGAAAGCATGACCTTCGAGAAAAACCAGATCCACGAGGGGATGAAAGTGAGAAACGAAAACGGCGCCGACCATCCACCGAGAAACAGCGTGGTGCCGAGGCCGGAGATGGAAAACATCGCGAGATACTCGCCAAGAAAAAAGAGCGCAAACTTGAAGCCCGAATACTCCGTGTGATAGCCGGCCACCAGCTCCGATTCGCCCTCAGGCAGATCGAAGGGCGAGCGATTCGTCTCCGCCGTGGCGGCGATGGCATACATCGCAAATCCCGCCAGGCCCCACGGCGTAAAGATGTACCAGTGAGGAAAGATTCCGCCGTAGCTGTTCTGCGCTGCGACGATCTTCGGCAGCGAGAGCGAACCGCTGATCATGACTACGGCCACGGCCGAAAGTAAAAGCACCACTTCGTAGCTGATCATCTGCGCCACGGCGCGCATCGCGCCCAGCAGCGAATACTTATTGCGGCTTGACCATCCTGCCATGAAAACCGATAGCTCCGTGGCCGCGCCCATGGCGAAGAAGAAGAGCAGCCCGGCATCCATGTCGACCAGCACCATATTGCGGCCCATGGGCAGCACGGCAAAACCCATGAAGACCGTGACCACCAGCACCAGCGGCGCAAGAAAATGCACCACTGCGTTGGCGCTGAGGGGAACGATGTCTTCCTTGGTGAGCGACTTGATGCCGTCGGCGATGGGCTGAAAAAAACCGAAGGGGCCGACGCGGTTAGGGCCGAGACGATTCTGGATGCGGGCCAGGCCTTTGCGCTCGAACACCGTAGTGAGCGCGAAGAGGCCGGGAAAAACACAGACGATGGCGATAACGGCGAGAACCACGCCGGCCGCGGGACGAAACGCCGCAGGCAAAAAGCCGACGAGCCAGTCGCGGAGGATGATAAAGATCTGGTCGAGATTTGTGAAGAAGGATGATGTCGCCATCGGCTAGCTTCCTCCTCCTGTTGGTGGCGCGGGTGCGGCAGCTTTGGCCGCGGCAGCAGCTTCGGCCGCGGCTCTGGCCTTGGCTTCCACCTTGGCCTTCTCCTCGTCCAAACGCGCATCGACTTCCGACGCTTCCGTGGGATGAATCGAGCGATAGTATTCGTTCGATCTGGACAACTGCTTGCGGTCGTAGAGCAGGCCGCCGAAACGATCGGTGGTGGCAAGCTCAAATTCGTTATCCATCTTGATGGCTTCGAAAGGACAAACCTCAACGCAAATCTGGCAGCTCATGCATACGGATACATCGATATCGAAGCGCGTGGGATAAAACTGCTGCTTGCCCACATAGTCCGGCTTCTTGTCCTTGCTCTTCTCAATGAAGATGCACTTGGGCGGGCACTCCTTCTCGCAGATCTGGCAGGCAACGCAACGCATCCCTGCCTCCCAGTCCGCTCCGTCGTACACGAGAAAGGGAAACACGCGCGCGGCCTCGATGGTGGGAATCCGCTCTTCCGGATACTCCACCGTCGTCAGCCGTTCTTTGGAGACGTAGCTACCGAAGAAATTCCTCGCCGTCTCCGCCATCCCTTTCAATATGCCTTCACCCAGCAATGCGTGACTCCGTAATACAGCGATTAGCTTTCAGCTTCTTGTTTTCGGCTTTTGAGCGCCCGCCAACTTTACATCGTAAAAGTGATCTGCTGCGCGTCGAGAGTGGCTTCCATCTCCCCGTCAGCCGCGCCCGCCGTGGTCTCGCGTCCGATCGCCGTCACGCTCGTCACCGTGGCGTTGCTCAGAATCCACTCCATAGCGCCTCCGCTCGTGGCCGCGGGCTGCGCGTTGTTCTTGCTCTTGTTTTTTGTTTTAGCACCTGTCGTCGCAGTCCAATCGTCCGCAGCGGTGGTGCTGGAACCGCCTTCAGTGTCGGCCAGTTTGCAGCTCCGCAACGCTTCGTTGTCCTCGACCATCGACCAAAGCGTTTCGTAGTCCTTGCCGGGAGCGAAGCGAATCGTCATGGTAAAGGCGCCGCGCTTGCCTACTGCCAATCCGCTTGCGGCGTCCTCCGGGCTATTCAGCTTGACGGAGAATCCCGTCAGCGCCATTGTGAATGTTCCGCTCTTAACCGCGGTGCACGACAACGTATAGGCCCCCGCGGCGTGCGCTCCGGCGGTTCCCGCCAGCAGTAAACTAAGAACCCCAACAGCTCCCATGGCTTTCACGATTTTCATAACGACCTCCTCCTGTTTGAACGTGGGTTTCGACAAGACCGGCCTCAACACATGCCGCTCTACCGGTCGACCTCTCCCAGAACAATATCCACGCTGCCAAAGATCAACACCACGTCGGCAACGTTGCTTCCCAAACACATGTCTTCAAGAACCGTCAGATTGATCAGGCTCGGCGGACGCACGCGGTATCGATAAGGATTCGGTCCGCCGTCGCTGATGAGATAAAAACCCAGCTCGCCTTTGGGCGCTTCGATGCGGCCGTAGGCCTCGCCGGGCTTGGGCCGGAAGCCGCGGATCTTCGCCTTGGCATCCATGATTGGCCCCGCGGGAATCTCCTTGAGCGCCTGGTTAAGAATCGTGATCGACTCACGCATCTCCAGGACGCGCACCATGTAGCGATCGTAAACGTCGCCGTGATCGCCCAGCGGCACGCGAAACTTGAAGCGATCGTAGATGCCGTAGTGATCGACCTTGCGAATGTCGTAGTTCACTCCCGACGCGCGCAGCATGGGTCCGCTCACGCCCGCATTCACAGCCAGTTCCGGCTTCAAAATGCCCACGCCCTGGCAGCGCGCCATCAAAATCTCATTCGATGAAAGCAGCGCCTCGAACTCGTCGACAAATTCTGGCAGGCCCGCGGCCACCTTACGCGCCGCATCGAGCCACGCCGCAGAAAGATCCACGCGGCAACCGCCGAAACGCATGTAGTTGCACATCATGCGCGAGCCGGTGAGCGACTCAAAGAGGTCAAGAATCTTTTCGCGCTCCTTGAACGCGTACATGAGCGGCGTGCCGCTGGCGCCCATCTCCTGAATCAAGAACCCAATCGACGACGCGTGATTCTGCACACGCGTGAGCTCAGCAAGAATGACGCGAATGTACTGGGCGCGTTCCGGTACTTCCTGCGCAACGAGCTTTTCCACAGCCAGCGCGTAAGCCCAGTTGTTGGTCAGCGAGCAGAAATAATCGAGGCGATCCGTATAAGGCATCGACCCCAGATAGCTGGCCTGCTCGGCGATCTTCTCGTGGTTGCGGTGCAGATAACCGAAGACCGGCTTGAGGCGAATCACGCGCTCGCCGTCGAGCGCCACGTCCATGCGGAAGACGCCGTGCGTCGACGGATGGTGCGGCCCCATGGCGACTTCGAGCAACTCACCTTCGCCGTCGGGCAAAATCACCGGCGGACGGTTCCAGCCGTCGATCTTCTCCGCTTTGGTTTCTAATGCATTCATCAATGACCAGTTCACAATTCCTATTTGTTTATGCTGCGGTCTCGTAGTCCCGCAGGCCCATAGTCTCTCAGTCCCTAGTCCCTTAGTCCCTCAGTCCCTTGCGCGGCTCCAGCCGCGCGATGCTCTTGCGCCCTCGCCAGCACCGCATCGTGCGCAGTGGGCTCGTACTCGTAATCGTCCGGCTCCACGTAATCCTTGCGCATGGGATGGTCCTTGAATCCATCCCACATCAGCAGGCGGCGCAGGTCCGGATGGCCGCAAAAAACAATTCCATAAAGATCGAAGACCTCGCGCTCCTGAAATTCGGCCGAGCGCCACACCGGCGTGAGCGAGGGTAGCTCCACCTGATCGGTGCGGTTCGCCGTCTTCATGCGAATTACCAGCGGCCCGTGTTTTCTCGCGACGGAATAGAGGTGATAAACGGCCTCAAGACAGCCGGGCTCGACGCGCTTGCGGGTTTCTTCCACTGTCTCTTCAACCTGCTGGTCAACTTTCCCTTCAGGTCCGTCGACAGTTTTCGTCACAGTCCGCGTCACTTTCACTTTTTCCGCAATCTCTTTGTCGAGCCAGTCCACTCCGGAAACATTGGAGAGGAAATCGAAGGCCAGCTCCGCGTCGTCGCGCAGAAACGTTGCCACGGCAACGGCGCTCGCGGGCGCAAGGCGCAGCGAGTGCTCCGCGGCCGGACCGGGATTCGGCACAAACTCCACTCCCGCGCCGGGAACCCCCGCTTCAATCGCCGCCTTGATTTCTTCCACAGTCTTCATTTCAGTTCACAGTTCGTAGTTCAAAGTTGTCCGTCGTCTGTAATCAACGACCAGTTGTCAGTTCGCAGTTTCGCGTTTGCTTGTGCCGTAGTCCCGAAGTTCGTGTTCCTTGTTTTCTAGTTCCCTTGTTCCCTTGTTCCCTCGGTCCCTGCAATCTCCACCGGCCACACGCCCCGATTCGAAGGCGGCTCTAGATCGTGCTCTCCCTGCTCGGGCACGGGAAACTCGCCCTGTGCGTCGGCATTCAGATAACGCGGGCGGTCTGGGCCGGTTAGGTGCTGGCCGTCGATCTTTTTCTGTAGCGTGATGAAAGCCTGGAGCAACGCTTCCGGCCGCGGCGGGCAACCGGGTATATGCACATCGACGGGAATGTAGCGATCGATTCCTTTGAGCACGTTGTAGCCCTGCTTGAACGGCCCACCGGAGATGGCGCATGCGCCCATGGCGATCACGTAGCGCGGCTCGGCCATCTGGTTGTAGAGGCGAACCACCTGCGGCGCCATCTTCTTGGTCACGGTTCCGGAAACAATCATCAAATCGGCCTGGCGCGGCGAAGGACGAAACACCTCCGCGCCGAAACGGGCCAGATCGTAGCGCGCCATGGTGGTCGCAATCATCTCAATGGCGCAGCACGCAAGGCCGAACTGCATAGGCCACACCGAGCTGCGGCGTCCCCAGTTGTAGAGCTCTTCGATGGTCGTCACGAAGATGCCCTGCTTGCCCAGCTCGATCTTGAGGTTCTGATCCATTGGTCGCTTCGCTCCAGTTGTCAGTGCTCAGTGGTCAGTTGTCAGTAAAAAAACAGACAGCGGAATTCATCTCTGATCGGACCCAGGAAAAACTGTTCCCTGTTCCCTAATCCCTGTTCCCTGCCTTTCTCACGCCCACGTCAGCACACCCTTCGCCCAGGCCCAGGCCAACCCCTCGACCAGAAGCAACACAAACACCAGCATGGCAGCACAGGCCGCCGCGCCCAGCCCCGTAAACGCCACGGCAAAGGGCAGCAGAAACACCGCTTCTACGTCGAAGATGAGAAAAATGATGCCGTAAAGGTAATAGGCTGAGCGGAATTGCACCCACGCATCGCCTTTTGACACCAGGCCGCACTCATAAATGGCATTCTTGATCGCGTTCGGCTTGGCGGGTGCAAACACCTTGGCCCAAAGCCACGCCAGTCCCAGCGGCGCCAGCCCAAAACCGAGCGCGGCGACAAACAAAACTGCCAGGGAAAAGTATGGACTGGAAGCCATTGCAGGAAAGAAAGCCCTTCTAGTCCAAACTACCAGTTTGGGGCCGGTTTTGGCGATGAAGTTGGGACCGTTTCCCGCCGTTCAGGCCCGGTTTTCCACGTTTCATCCCATCCTGTGAGCCGTTGACTGAAGGAACTGGCCGACAGCCGGTTGCCTGCCCCGGCGCAGCGTTCGCAAGCGGAGCAATACCAGCCGCGAACGGTCCAGGTCCACGCGGACTGGTGTGCCCCCGGGCCAACCTTATGCCGCAGCGCGCTTTTCCTCTTTCAGCACTTGCTCGTAGGCTGGCAGAGTCAGAAACTCGGTGAACTGCGGCGCCAGCACCAGGTCGCGCATCAGATTCGCGGCCTTTTCGTAAGCAGCGTAACGTGCCTCATCCACCTTGCCTTTTTGCGCGCTCAACTCGCTGGCGATTGTGTTCTCGACCAGGGGAGCATCCACCACTCTTCCGTCGCTCAGCTTCACGCTGTTGTGCACCCACTGCCAAAGCTGCGCGCGGCTGATTTCCGCGGTCGCTGCATCTTCCATCAGATTGAAGAGCGGCACGCAGCCGATGCCCCGCAGCCATGCCTCCAGGTAACCAAGTCCGACGGCAACATTCTGCTTCAGTCCGGCCTCCGTAATCTGTCCATTGGGAATCTCGAGCAGATCCGCGGCCGTCGCATGGTAGTCGGGCAACTGCTTCGCAATCTGATTCGGCTCGCGCATCAGCCGGTCGAAGACTTCCATGGCCACTGGCACCAGTCCCGGATGCGCCACCCACGTTCCGTCGTGCCCGTCGCCTGCCTCGCGCTCTTTGTCGGCGCGCACCTGTGAAATGGCTTTTTCATTCGCCGCCGGATCGGTCTTCACCGGAATGTACGCTGACATGCCTCCCATCGCGTGCGCGTTGCGCCGGTGGCAAGTCTTAATTGCCAGCTTCGAATAGCTGCGCATGAAATGCGTGGCCATCGTCACCTGCGCGCGATCGGGCAGAACGGCATGGGGATCCACCGAAAATTTCTTGATGAAGCTGAAAATGTAATCCCACCGGCCGCAATTCAACCCCGCCGAGTGCTCACGCAATTCATGCAGAATCTCGTCCATCTCAAATGCGGCCAGGATGGTTTCAATCAGCACGGTCCCCTTGATGGTGCCCGTCGGCAATCCGATCTTCTGCTGCGCGCGGAGAAAGATGTCATTCCAAAGCCGCGCTTCCAGATGACTCTCCATCTTCGGCAGGTAAAAATACGGCCCGCTGCCGCGCGCCAGCAACTCCCTGGCGTTGTGAAAGAAGTAAAGCCCAAAATCGAAGATCGAGCCCGACATCGCCTCGCCATCCACCAGCACGTGGCGTTCCTCCAGGTGCCAGCCCCTCGGCCTCACAAACAGCACAGCCACTTTGTCATTCAGTTTGTATTCCTTCCGCGTGGCCGGGTCAGAGTAAGTAATAGTCCGGCGGATCGCGTCGCGCAAATTAATCTGGCCGTCGATCAGGTTGCTCCACTTCGGCGTATTCGAGTCCTCAAAATCTGCCATGAACACCTTAGCGCCGGAGTTGAGCGCGTTGATGATCATCTTGCGATCGACCGGCCCGGTGATCTCCACGCGGCGGTCGAGCATGTCCTCGGGCAGCGCCGCTACCGTCCACTCGGCCTCGCGAATTTGCCGGGTTTCCTCAAGAAAGTCAGGCTTCTCGCCGGCGTCAAGCCTCTTCTGCCGCTCGTGCCGCGCATCCAGCAGAGATTTGCGCCGCGCGTTGAACGTGCGTTGCAGGTCGACGATAAACGCGACCGCATCCGGCGTGAGGATCTCCTCATCGCGTTCATTCAACGGTGTCAGAAACTCAACTCCAGAGAAATTCTTCAATTCACTCATTCGTCATACTCCAAAAGTAGCGCGAATCCCCAAATGTAACGCCGGTCTCCAGACCGGCTGTCGTGTGGGCGTCCACGCCCGCACATGCCCAAAGACGATTTCGAATTCCCGCAGCCGAAGCATTAGTAGGATAAAGGCCCTGCGCAAGGCGCGCCATCAAGTAATGCCTAGGGGACGAGAAGCGGCGTTAGAGAGACTTGCAGCTCAGCACACTTGACGGAATCCAATCCCCAAAGGCGCCTCAATCGTCATCGCCGTCGTTCACATTTTTCGCGCGCGCCTTCAACATCGTCGGAACCGGCGCATTGCCCATCGCATCTTTCCACAGAATCACGTTGAGTTTTTCCGTGGGCGCGCGATCCTCGTGGCTGAAGTCCATTTTCATGCTGGCCTTGGCGCCTACCGCGTATTTGGGGTTGGCCGTGTAGATAAGGCCGTTATCGCGGTTGGTGGTGTCGGCAACATAGGGCGGCTGATCGCCGGGGCCGGTAAACAGCGAAGAAATGAGCGATGAAAATGCGTCGTTGTTGTTCATCGGCGGCAAGCCGAGCAGCGATTCCATGGTGCGAATCACGCTGACCGTCGAATAAAAATGGGAATCGACGAATGGCTTCCCCGTTTGCCCCGTGCGGCGAATACTTGCTCACGACGAAGGCAATCGAGCGGTGCGCGTCCACGTGATCGGCGCCGTTCTGCGCATCGTCTTCGAGAATAAAGAAGGCGGTATCGTCCCAGTAGGCCGAGTGCGAAACCGCTTCGACAGCGCGGCCCACGGCGAGATCGTTATCGGCAACAGAGGATTTCGGGCTGGGCCCGCCGGGCCGCGTTCCCGCGGTGTGATCGTCGGGCAGGCGCAGCAGAACGAAGTCGGGCATGGTGTCGTCGCCGCGCTCGCGATCTGCAATCCACTGCTTGAGATGGCGCAAAAAAATGTCGACGCGGACTTGATCGGGAACGGCCAGGTTGAAATCCGGCGATTCTGGCGCGAAGTGGCCCACCAACTCCGGCTTCGTGGCCGTGTTGCTGGCGATCAGCGGAATGGGCCAGGGGAATTTGTTCACGCCGCCGCCCCACTCCGCGGGCAGCGGCTCGCCCGGAGCAACGGCCTTGCGCGCGCAACCCGACCCGGCGAGCATCGCGCCCTGCGAAGAATCGGCGACCGCGGCCTGGCCGCAAAATGTTGTGGAGATGAACTCGGCGAAGTGGTAGTAGGTCTTGCCGTGAGCGGCGAGATTGCCCCAGAGATAGCCGCTGGCCGGCTCCTCCACGTCGGGAATTTTTTGCAGCAGCGGATAGCCATCGGCCACCACGCCTTCGTAATCGTAACTACGTTGCCCGTTGCGATAGCTGTGCGGCCAGGTCTTCTCGAGATAATCGGTGCCGATGCCCGCCGTGGACCAGACGTGGCCGTCGCCTGAAACCTCGCCGGAGTCGAAGAAATTGTCGAGCACGCCGAATTGGAGAGCCAGCCTGTGCTCGTTGGGCGTGATGGATTGGCCGTACATCGCCCACCTCGGATCGCCATTGCCCACAGGCTTCCCGTCCTGCGTCAGGTCGCCGAGGATCTGATCGTAGGTGCGGTTTTCTTTGATGATGTAAATGACGTGCTTGATCCGGCTATTGTCGCGACCTGACGCACCGCCGGCAAAGACAATCTTTTCCTGTTCAGCCTTGATGCGATTCGAAGCCAGCACAGTTTGCGTCCACATGGGTAGCTGGCTTGAAATTTCCTTTTCATCGAGCGTCGCCAGCGAGCCGTAGAGCAGCGTCGCGATGTAGGCGTTGGCCCGCGCACTGACGCTGGGCGCGGTCTCAACTTGGCGCGGCAAGAAATTATTCGGTCCCGTGCCCTTGCCTTTGTCGGTTGCGACGTACAGCCTGCCGCCCGTGGGCGCGGAGAGGAAGGCCATCGAGATCGGCATCCACTCCGTGGGGATAAAACCATCCGGCTCGACCATGCCCTTTTTCGCGGCCCTGGGCGTCATCTTGCTCGCGTCAAACACCGCGATGGAATCGGTGCCCATGTTCGCCGCGTAGAGCCGGCTGCCATCCCCGTTGACGGCGAGAGCCACCGGCTCCGCACCAAAGTAGCTCTGCCCCGGCAGGCGCGTATCGAAATAACCCTTCACCGAGAACTGGCCGCCGCCCACATTGACGGCCGCCACTGCGTCACGATTCGAAAGTGCCACATAGAGCGTCTTCTGGTCCGTCGAGAAGGCGAAGTCGCAGGGATGCGTGCCCGGTGCAACGGGACTGGAAGGCTTGAGCAGGGCCAGCTTGCGCGCCACCGTGCCGCGCGCGAGATCGAGCTCGACGATTTCCGATGAGTACCACAGGGCGACGAAACCGCGTTTTTCGTCGGGCGACACGGCGACGGCAATGGGAAAGGTCGCGGGCACGGCATCGCTTTCGGAGAGATCGAAGCGCTTTTCGATTACGCCGGTCCTCGCGTCCAGAAGCAGTGCGTCGTCGGAAAGATTTTCGGCAACCAGCAGCTTCTCATGGCCGGCCGCGCCGAGCACCGCAATCGCCGCCGGAAACGGCACGCCCTGGTCGTTGTCCGTTCCTGAAGGCAGGCGCGTCTTTCGCCCCGGTGGCAGTTGCACCACCGGCAGAGGCATCAGGCGCTCGTGCAAAATCCTGCCCTCTCTGAAGCTGTAGACAAGGATTCCGCTGCCCGTGCTGTCCGGACCTTCCCCTTTGGGGTCCGACATCGAAGCTAAGCTCGCGTAGATGTGATTGCCATCGCGGCTGAATGCGAGGCCGGAGTAGAGTGACTGTTTATTGCGTGGAGCGGTGCGCGGGTCGGGAAAATCCGCGAGCGCGCCGGTCTGCGTGTCAAGCACCGAGAGCGACTGGTCGTACTGCGATTCGTAGGTTCCGTAGCCGGCATCCACTGTGACCACGTAGCGGCCGTCGGGCGAAACTGCCATCGAAATCGGTAAACCGTTGATGCGCTGCGGATGGCCCGGCGCTTCACCGATCAATTGCTTGCTCGATGGCAGGTTGATGACTTCTGCGGGGACGGGCACGGAAGTTTGCGCGGAAAGAAACACGGCTGAAAACCAGATCGCAGTGGCGAACAAAAGTGACGCAAGTTTCCCAGGCATGAAGATCGGCCCTCGGATCTATGAATCCATTGAACAACGCAGAGATGAATCGACAATAAAAACGGCGGGGACGCTCGTAGCCCAGACCCATCTGAATTGTATAGGCGCGGCTGCGGGGCCGGCGCATAGCCTCGTGTCGGCCCAGGGCAATCGCATGAACATTTTCATTGACCGGGCAGGTTCGCGTTTTGAGAATCATTGCTGGCTGGGAGTCTTCGTCCCGGAGGGACGAGTCGAAAATAGCCCAGGGTGGAGCGCAGCGGAACCCTGGGATGGCTGCGACGAGAAGATCGCGCGTCCCGGTGGGACGAGTCGAAAATAGCCCAGGCGAAAACAGCCCAGCGTGGAGCGCAGCGGAACCCTGGGATGGCTGCGACGAAAAGATCGCGCGTCCCGGAGGGACGAGTCGAAAATAGCCCAGGCGAAAACAGCCCAGCGTGGAGCGCAGCGGAACCCTGGGATGGCTGCGACGAAAAGATCGCGCGCCCAGTGGGGGCGCGGCGAACCTTCTGCACCGCCGGAATCGATCTTCATGCGATCGCCCTGCGTGTCGGCCTGGCTCAGGCCAGGCTAGTTTCTTTTATCGGCGCCTCATCGAGCTCGGGCGCAGGACTCTTGCGATAGACCGGCTGCAGCCATTTGCGGTACGCGGCCATGCGCCCGTGCGTGGCGTCCACGTACAACTGGCGCAGGCTGCGCGTGACCACGCCGATGGACCCTTCGCCCACGGGACGATGATCGACGCGCGTCACCGGAGCCACACCCACCGCGGTTCCCGTGAGGAAAAGCTCGTCGCAGACGTAGAGTTCGCTGCGATCAATCGGCCGCTCCACGATTTCAAAAGACAGCTCACGACCGGCGAGTTCCAAAATCGAGTCGCGCGTAATGCCTTCGAGCACATTCTCCGTCACTGCCGGCGTGATGAGCCGCCCCTTGCGAATCATGAAGAGATTGCAGGTGGCGCCCTCGGTTACGTGGCCGCTTTCGTTCAGCAGAATGGCCTCATCGAATCCCGAGCGCCGCGCCTCGTCGCTGGCCAGTGCGCTATTCACGTAGGCGCCGCAGATTTTGGCGCGCGGCGGAATGGCGTTATCGTCGACACGCCGCCATGAGCTGACTCCCGCGTGCAGCCCATTTTCACTGTGCAGATACTCGCCGAAGGGCAGCGCCACAATGAAGAATGCGTCCTGATCGTCAATGGCCACGCCGACGCGCTCGGCGCTCTTGTACGCAAGCGGGCGAATGTAGAGATCGGTGCGAAATTGATTGCGCCGCGCCAGCTCCGCCGTGATGTCGCACAACTGATCGGCGGTTAAAGGCACATCGATGCGCAGGATGCCGCCATTCTGCTTCCAGCGCAGGTAGTGGTCGCGCGGCCGCAGCACAAACAGTTCCTGCTCCTCCGCGTTCCAGTAAGCGCGAATGCCTTCAAACACGCCGGTTCCGTAATGCAGCGCGTGGGTCAGAATTCCGATGCGCGCATCGCGCATAGGCATGTACTGCCCGTCGAAATAAACAATCACGTTAGGATCGACATCCGCTTTCACGTCAAACCTCCGCAAGCGTTTCCCTGATCGATTCCCTGGCCGATTCCCGGGACAATTCCCTTCCCCGCGCCAGGGCGCGCGCATCCAGTTCCACCCAGCGCGAGTTCTTCACCAGGCGCCGCAGAGCCGCGTCGATACTGGCCTGCGGCAGCACGCCCGCAATTTCCAGCACCGCGCCCAGCATCACCATGTTGGCCGCGCGCTTGTCGCCCATGGCATCGGCCAGCTCGGTAAAGGGCCGCGCCAGCACATGCACGCCCTCGCGCCGGCAATCTGCGGGAAATTCCTCGCCGTTGTAAATGACCCATCCGCCGGGGCGCACGCTCTTGTCGAATTTGCGCAGCGAGGGTTCATTCATTGCCACCAGCACGTTGGGTGACGTCACCAGCGGCGAATCGATGGTCTGGCGCGAAAGCCGCACGTGGCAGTTCGACGTGCCGGAGCGCATCTCGGGCCCGTACGATGGCAGCCACGAAACTTCAAGCCCGGCGTCGAGACCGGCCTCGGCCAGCACTTCGCCGAGCAACAGCACGCCTTGCCCGCCAAAGCCGGCAATGCGCACCTGCATATCGACGGCCTGCTCCAAGGTCATCGCGTGAGCATTGCCTTCGGGCAAATCCTGATCCGCCACACCCAGAATGCCCGGTAGCTCTTCGAGCGCAGGAGCGGACGCGGGCTGCGTAGCCGGCGCAGCTAACCGTTCTAGCGCCTGCTGCTGCCTTTCATTTGTCCGGTCGCAATACACGCCCAGCGGAAAAGTCTTTTCCATCACATCGCGCACCCAGTGCTGCGCGTCCACCGCAGTTTTTTTCCAGATGGTCGGGCACGGCGACAGCACTTCAATGAGCGAAAATCCCAGCCCGCGCACCTGGTTCTCGAGCGCGCGCTTGATGGCGCGTCCCGCCTGCGCAATCTGTTTGTTGTCGCCCAGGCCCACGCGCTCAATGTAGGCGGGCGCCTCAAGCGTCGCAAGCAATTCGCTCACGTGCAGTGGATAACCCTCGGTCGCTGCCGAGCGGCCGTTCGGCGTGGTCGTGCTTATTTGCCCAAGCAGCGTGGTGGGAGCAGCCTGGCCGCCGGTCATGCTGTAGATGGCATTGTTGACAAAGATCACTGTGATATTTTCACCGCGATTGGCGGCGTGCAAAATCTCCGCCGAGCCGATGGCCGAAAGGTCGCCGTCGCCCTGGTAACTGATCACGATGCTGTCCGGACGGCTGCGCCGCATCGCGGTAGCGACGGCGGGCGCGCGCCCATGCGCGGCCTGCACGTTGCCTACGTCGAAGTAGTAGTAGGTGAATACGCCACAGCCCACCGGCCCAACCATGATGGTGCGATCCTGCACGCCCAACTCGTCGATGGCCTGCGCCAACATTTTATGAACGTTGCCATGGCCGCAGCCGGGACAAAAGTGCGTCTGGTGCCGCAGTTCTTCCTTGCGCTCGTAGCGCGCGTAGAACGATTTGGCCTTGCCACGCGAGACCTCGTATTCCGCAACCGTTGACTCAGACATGGGCCATCCGCTCCTCCCCCAGAGTTTGTTTATCGGCAGTTTGCTTCTGCAAGCCCTCGCGTCGCGCCAACTCCTGCACAAAGCGCAGCACCTCTTCGTGCGATGGCACATTGCCGCCCATGCGATTCAGAAACTCCACCGGCCGCGAACCGTTGAGCGCCAGCTTCACGTCTTCCAGCATCTGGCCGTTGCTCATCTCCACCACCACGAAGACGCGCGCGTTGAATGCCAGCCGTTGAAATTGCACCTTCGGGAACGGATACAACGTGATCGGCCGCAGCACGCCAATCTTGAGTCCCGCGGCGCGCGCCTCGGCCGTCACGGCCTTCAAAATGCGCCCCACGATGCCGTAACCCACGAGCACGATTTCCGCGTCGCCGGTCATCCATTCTTCGGCGCGCGTCTCGCGTTGCTCAGCCACCTTGTACTTCGCCTCGAGATTGCGGTTGTGCTTCTCGAGTTCGTCACAGTCGAGATGCAACGAGGTAATCAGATTGGGTCGCGAGGCCGCGGTTCCGGCCACCGCCCACTCCGGCAATTGCGGCGGCGTGGCCGATTGCGCAAACTCCACCGGCTCCATCATCTGCCCGATGAATCCGTCGGCCATCAGCACCACGGGGTTGCGATAGCGGTCGGCCAGGTCGAATGCCAGAGCAGTCAGGTCCGCCATCTCCTGCACGGAGTGCGGAGCCAGCACGATGGTGCGGTAGTTGCCGTGGCCGCCGCCCTTCACCACCTGGTGATAGTCGCTCTGCTCGGCGGCGATATTGCCCAGCCCCGGGCCGCCGCGCGTGATATCCGCGATCACGCAAGGCAGTTCCGCACCGGCCATATAACTGATTCCTTCCTGCATCAGGCTGATGCCGGGGCCGCTCGATGCCGTCATGGCGCGCACGCCGGCCGACGCCGCGCCGTACAACATATTGATAGCCGCCACCTCGCTCTCGGCCTGCACATACACGCCGCCGGTTTTGGGCATGAACTCCGCAGCGGCCTCGGCGATCTCGCTCGCCGGCGTAATGGGATAGCCGTAAAAGGCGCGGCATCCGGCCAGGATGGCGCTTTTCACGATGGCCTCGTTGCCTTTCATCAGTTGTTTTTTCATGCCGCCGCTCCCCCTAATCTTTCTGCCGCACCCGCGCGCCTTGTAGCGCCGGTCTCCAGACCGGGGTCCCCAGCAAGCCCGCTCTTGGCTTGTTGGGGTGGGAGGCCGGCTGTACTGGCGGCGTCCACGCCGCCAGCCTGCGCCTCCCTCGGCCGCGCGACCGCATCGCGTGCACGCACTAAGCGCATCACGGTAATCGCGCCCGGCTCCGGACAAGCCATAAAGCAAATGCCGCACGCCGTGCAGCCGTTGCCCGTGTACAACGCCGTGCGATAGCCGTAGTGATTCATGCCCTCGCTGAGCGCGATCACCTTGGGCGGACACGCCTCGATGCACAGCCCGCAGCCCTTGCACTCCTCTTCGTCAATCCGCAACTGCCCGCGATCCGGTTTCGCTTCGACATTTTCGCCTCGCTCATCCGTCTCCTTCCTCCCCAATATGCAACTCATAGCTCCGGCCTCCAACTTGTCCCGCCTACATCACATGTCCCGCCGGCATCCCACATGTCCCGCCGGCATCCCACATGTAACGCCGGCATCCCACATGTAACGCCGGCATCCCACATGTAACGCCGGCATCCTTGCCGGCTGTCGTGCGGGCATCTTTGCCCGCACTGGCTCGCTCTACGCACACGCCGCCTTCCGCTCCATATAGTGCGCGCGCACCGCAAAATCCTCCAGCTCCGCCTGGAAGCGCGGATCGGCAATCGCGATCAGCGCCTCGGCGCGTTCGCGCAAGGTTTTTCCATGCAGATAGGCGATGCCGTGCTCGGTCACAACGTAATGCACGTCGGCGCGCGAAGTGACCACGCCCGCGCCCGGCTCCAGCACCGGCACAATGCGCGAAACCGTGTCGCCCCGCGCTGTCGAAGGCAGCGCAATAATCGGCACGCCGCCCTTGGAGCGCGCCGCGCCGCGAATGAAATCGATCTGCCCGCCAAAGCCGCTGTAGGGCCGCGTGCCGATCGAGTCGGCGCAGACCTGGCCCGTCATATCCACCTGCAAAGCTCCATTGATGGCCACCATGCGATCGTTCTGCGCCACGACGAAAGGATCGTTGGTGTAACTGATGAGGCGAAACTCGAAGGCGGGGTTTTCGTGGATGTAATCGAAGAGACGCCGGGTACCCAGCACAAACGAGAGCACCGCCTTGCCGCGGTGCAGCGTCTTGCGCTCGCCGTTGATGATGCCGGACTCCATCAGGTCGATCACGCCGTCGGAGACCATCTCAGTGTGAATGCCCAGGTCGCGTTTGTCGTCGAGGCAATGCAGAACCGCCTCGGAGATGCCGCCTATGCCGGTTTGCAGCGTGGCGCCGTCGGGGATGAGCGCGGCCACGTTGCGCGCCACGCGCATGTGCAGCTCGCTGGGCGGCTCGGAACCGAGCTCGAGCAGCGGCCGGTCGGTTTCCACGATAGAGGAGATACGGCTGATGTGCACTTCGGTGTCGCCGTGCGTGCGCGGCATCTGCCGGTTCACCTCGGCAATCACGATGGGAGCGCAGCGCAATGCCGTCTGCGTAGAATCCACCGTGTTGCCCAGGGTCACAAAGCCGTGCGCGTCCGGCGGCGACACCTGCATCAACACCACGTCGAGCGGCAGAGCGCCCGTCTCGAACAGACCTTCAATTTCGCTCAGAAAGATCGGCGTGTAGTCGGCGCGGCCGTCGCACACCGCCTCGCGCACGTTCTCGCCCAGGAACAATCCGCGATGACGGAAATGGCCTTCGTACTCGGGCCGCGTGTAGTCGGCGGCGCCCAGCGTCTTCATATGAATGATTTCGACGTCGCGCAGCTCCGGCGCGCGGGCCACCAGCGCATCCACAAGAGGAGAAGGCGTTCCGCAGCCCGACTGAATCCAGATGCGATCGCCGGACGCGACCGCTTTGAGCGCCTGCGCGGCGCTCATGCGCTTGCGCTGGTAATCCTCGGTCCAGGTCATCTTGAGCCGCCTCCGCGAACCCCGCTTCCGAGATCTCACTCGGCGCCGGTTTCTGCCTCACAAATCGAGCCTCCGGGCAGCTTCGCCCTACGCCTCTAAACCCGCGTTATTCTGCGCCTTGGGAAAATCAGGCCGCAGTGACGGGTGTCACCCTCGCCTTGCACGTTCGGGGCAGAATATTGGGGGGAAATTGGCGTCTTCTACTGAAAATAATCATTATTTTGAGTTATTTGTGCACATTGTGCGCGTTCTTGCACATATCAATCCACAAGGCCCGCTTTTGGGGCAGTGGGATGCACGGAAATTGCAGGATTAGAGGGGAAAAGGGAGGAGGTTTTCCGAGCGAATACGAAGTCTTTTGCCGTTTGCCGTTTGCCGTCAGCCTTCAGCCCGTTCGCGGCTGGAATGAGCAGGTTTCGCCCACACCAGCCGAATGAAGCCTGCAGAACGAGCTGAAAGCCAGTTTCAATTGCTCTTGCCAGATTTATCCGAGGGACCGGCCGGCAGATCGACCGCAACCAGGGCAAAACGCGTCTGGCCCTCTGTGGCGCTTTCAAAGCCCACGATGTGCTGGTGGCGCTCGGAGCCGGCCTTCAACTCAAAGCCGTTCTTGTCGGAATGGTATCCATAGCTTTGGCCGGTCGCTTACCTGCACAGTGGCATGCTTGTCTTCCTTGCAGGTCAGGCCCTCTGAGGTCGCGGTCGGCGTGCCCACCGGCGCGTTGTCCTGGCAGGTGAGGACGTCGCCGTAGCGGCCCAGCGCCTTCTTGTAAAACGCCTCAACCTTGTCCTGGCTGTCGGAGCTGGAATAGTTGACCACCTTCACGCGCACCTCCCACGCGCCAAATCCCATATGGATGTCGGCAGACTTGTCGTTATCCCCGTCCGCGACATTCTGCGCGCCGGGATACACGGGAAGGCCAAGATCGGCCGCCGTGGTCTGGTCGGTGTTCACATGAATGCCGCCAAAGGGAGTGTCCACCTGCACGTTCTTGTCTTCGCCGTTGGCGTCCTTATCCACGTGGATCCTGCATCCGGCCACTCCGGCAGCCAGGGCCAGCGCGGCAAGCAGTCCGGCCGCACGCGCAAACGGAGTCTTCATCTTCGCACTCGGGTTCCACTGCGTCGAATTCGGGGTTTTCAGCATGGCAATTCGCCCTCTGGCCACGTTATACGCCTCCCAGACCCATAAAGTTCCGGAAATCTGTAACGCCGGCCTCCAACATATACCGCCGCCATCCTTGCCGTTGCGCCAGCCTTCGGCCTGTAACGCCGCCATCCTTGCCGTTGCGCCAGCCTTCGGCTTGTAACGCCGGCATCCTTGCCGGCTGTCGTGCGGGCATCCTTGCCCGCACCCGCGGCCTCAGGAGTAGAATCCTTTGAAAATGACAAAGGAAACACCGAAATCAGATGTAATCCAAGGTGCAGTTCCGCCCCGCTTCGGCGAAGTGCGAATCCGCCAGCGCGGCCGCCTGCCGCATTGGGAAAAAGAAACTGGACTCTATTTCGTTACGTTTCACCTTGCGGACTCCCTGCCCAAACCGGTGCTGGAGAAGATCATCGAACGCCACCGCATCTTGGAAGCGGCGAAACGCACGGGGGCAAATCTGTTGCCGGAGCAGAAAGCGCTTCTCTCCGAATTCAACGTGAAAAAGATTGAAGAATACCTCGACAGCGGAATCGGCGCTTGTTTCCTGCGCCACCCGCAGGTTGGCGAATTAGTTGCCGAGGCGCTCCGCTTTGGGCACGGATCGCGGTATCGCCTCATTGCATGGTGCGTGATGCCCAATCACGTACATGTAATCTTTCGCGCCCTTCCTGGGCGGACGCTTGCCGGCATCGTGCAGGGATGGAAGAGCTATACCTCCAGCAAGGCAAATCGTATCCTCAGCCGCACCGGCGTCTTCTGGCAACGGGAGTACTACGACAGGTTGATTCGCGAAGAAGGCGAGCTGGACCGGGCAATTGCTTATGTATTGAGCAATCCCGAGCGAGCAGGATTATTGGGTTGGAAATGGGTTGGTCGTGCGGGCATGGATGCCCGCACGACAACCGGTCTGGAGAACGGCGCAACACACTCGGACGGCGCTACAAATTAGTCCCGCACTCAGTGATCCGAAGGCTTGTCTTCCTTGCTGCTGGTCGCATACAGGATCGACGCCACAAAGGCCGCGATGATGACAGTAACGACGACGAACGGGGAAGAAATGTGCATAGTGCAGGTCTCCTTGCTGATTCACGTATCGTGACCGAGCATGTTATCGCCCGGGAAGTAACGCCGGCATCCACATGTAACGCCGGCATCCTTGCCGGCTGTCGTGCGGGCATCCTTGCCCGCACCCGTCCACCGAGCATCACGAAATCACAACATCAGATTAACAAATTCGTAGCTGGCGAACCATTGGCCGAGCGCGCTTCGCCCTTCACGACTCACGACCACGATTCAATGCTTCATCCCGCCATTCGGATAATTCACGAGCACCGTCAAAATCTCATAAGCCTTGATCGGCACCCTCACCACATCGCCCTCTACCTTCAGCGCATCGCCCTCGGGCTTCTCCATCAAATTAGTAACGGTAGCCCCAGTCGCCCCCGGCGGCACGTGGAACTCCGCGGTCGTCCCCTTCCCCGCCCACTCATACACGCGGAAGATCAACCCGTTCGCGTCCTCAGCCTTCTTCACCGCAGTCAGCACCACATTCTCCGGCTCCACCGAAGCAAACGAGTGTTCCGCCGGCAGCGATCCCGCATGCGCCGTAGTCACCACCGCCTGTAGCGGATAGTCGTACTCCCATCCGTGACGCACGGTAAGCGCGTCCTTCCAAGTGCCCGCGTGCGGATAGAGCGCGTAGTGGAAGTGATGGTGCCCCATGTCGGCATCGGGATCGGGCCACTTGGGCGAGCGCAGCAGCGTAAGCCGCAGCACGTTCCCCGCAGCATCGTACCCATACTTGTCCTGATTCAGCACGCTAAGCCCATGCACCTTGCCATCCGCGCCCGTCCCCGAAAGATCGGCCCAGCGCATGGCCGGAACTTCGAACTGAGCCTTCTCCCAAGAATTGTTGCGCGTGGTAGGCCGCTCGATCGCGCCATAAGGAATTTCGTACGTAGCGAAGTCGCTTGTCACAGCAAGCGGAAAGGCGGCTTTCAGCAGCACGTGCGATTCATGCCAGTCGATGTCGTTTTCGATGTCAACGACGTCGGAACCTGGTGCGATGCTGACGGTTTGCACAAATTTCGAATTTTGCCAGTGGTAAGTAACGCGGACGGCACGCTCGAAAGCAAAGGCGCTGGTGGACTCCACGCTGTCGGCCTTTTCCATTGTCGCAGGTGAAACGTCGAGTGTGCCGGGATCGATGTTCCAGGCATCGTACTGTTTCGGCAGATCCTTGAAGAACTGGAGTTGGTTGCCGCAGGAATTTGGCGCCAATGTCTCTACGCCGCGCGCCTTAATGCTCGTAATGCAGCCCGTAGATCTATTCACCGTGACCGTCGTGTTTTCATTCCCAAATTCAATCTCCTTCGCCTCAAGGGGCCCGGCAGGGATATGTGGATTTCCCGGACTCACGATACTCGTCGTCTCAAAGACCTTATAGCCCATCGCTGGCACATCGCCCGCGTCAAACGAGAGCTCGGTCACGCCATCCTTGTCCCTTGAAATTATGTAGGCTAACCTGTCTTGTCCCTCGGGGAGTAGCGGATCGTGTATCACATTTCCTATCGCGCCAATCGACGCTTGAACCCTCACAGTTACCATGCCCGAGCGCTTCCAGCCCAGCGGATTGTAGACGATAATTGGAATTCTGCCAGGCACGCTCGGTTTCGTGTCGATCCTCTCTGCGACCGCATCCAGCGCCCCGCTCGAAATCTCATCCGTCGACATCCGCACCCAGTCGTAGTCCTTCTGCGCATCCTTATAGATCACGCCAATCCCCGACCCCGCCGCCAAATCGTGGAACTGGTTAAACAAAACCTTCTTCCAATCTTCCGTCAACTCGTCCGCCGGATATTTCGCGCCAAACAACCACGCCAGCGACGAAAACTTCTCCGCGTTCAGCACCTCTTCCTCGCTGTCGCGCATATTCTTCTTGTGGTTGGCCTGCGTCGTGTAAACCCCGCGATGGTATTCGAGATAGAGTTCCGTATCCCACGTAGGAATCGCAACCTTTCCCGACACGGCCACCGGCGGCGTGTAATGCGGAATCGACTGGTAATTCCACGTCGGGCTGTTAGGTGCAATCTGCTTCTCAACCGTCGAGAAAAAACTCTGCGCGATATTGAACTGGTAATTCGGCGTCACCGGCACGCCGCCATTCGCGGCCACCGATGCCGCGCCCCCGCCGTTCGAATCTTGCTCGGCCCAGTGAAAACCTTCTTCCAACATCGCCCGCGTCGGCCCTCCACCGTGATCGCCCACGCCATAGAGGTCCATCATGTCCGTCAGGCCCGGCGACTGCCTGCGCGCCGTGGCAAGATCGTCGCTCAGCCGCACCGGGCTCAGGCTTAAATTCACGTAGTCGTGCGGAAAATATGTCAGCACCTTCGACCCATCGGGCGACTCCCACCAGAACAGCTTGAACGGCAGCTTGTTGGTGTCGTTCCACGTCATCTTTTGCGTAACAAAGTAGTCGATGCCGCTCTTCTTGTAGATCTGCGGCAACTGCCAGGTGTATCCGAACGAATCCGGATTCCACCCGATCCTCACGTCCACGCCATAGGCCTGCTTGTACCAGCGCTTGCCCACCAGAATTTGCCGCACCAGCGACTCGCCGTCGGGCATGTTCAGGTCAGGCTCGACCCACATCCCGCCCACAATCTCCCAACGCCCCTCCTGGATGCGCTTTTTAATCTCGTCGTTCAGCGCCGGATACTTCTGCGCCATCCAGTCGTTATAAGCCGCGGCCGATTGCGTGTAGGTGTAATCGGGATACTCGTTCATCAACTGCAACGCCGTGCCGAAGGTGCGATGCACCACGTCGACAGTTTCCGTCCACGGCCACAGCCACGCCGCATCAATGTGCGAGTTACCCGTAAGATTAAAGGTTGCCGTCTCGAACAGCGGCCGCAGCGCTTCAAGCTGCTTTTGCGCCGCCTTCAGGCTGGCGTCGAATTTAGCATTATCGTGCGCGTCGAGCGCTGCCAAATCCACGGCGGAAATCGCCTGATTCAAAATGTCGCTCTTTGTGCTGTCACCCGGCGCAAGCGAAGGCAGCAGAAACGCCGCCGAAAGAAACTCCTCCGCCAGGCTCTGCGGATTAGGCCGGCTCTCCGGAAAATCCACACGAAGCGATGTGCCCAGGAAAGCCTTCACGTCGATGGTCTCGAGCAACTTGACCGCAATCACCACCTTGTCGCCGGCCTTGGCGTCGTCAAACAGCACCTCCGGCTCCAGATCCTCGCCCAGGGCCACGCGGCGGCCGTTAAAGTAAAGAATTTCCGGAATGGCTCCATTGGCGTCGGCGCGAAACTGGAACCAGATGCGCGCGCCGGTCAGATCGTAGCCGTCGAGCGTTGCAGGAAGTTCAATGGTCTGGCGAAACCAGACGGCGCCCGTAGAAAACTTCGCTCCCGGCGCAGCATCCTGCCATCCGCTCGCGTCCAGACTCACAGCTTCGCCATGCGGCAAATCCCCCTCGTGCATCTTCCATGTGCCGGCGGGCAACTGCGACAGGCCCAGCAATCGTTGCACCACTGTCTGCGACGGGGCCGGCAGCAACGCCATGGCCCGGCCCACTTCGCTGCCGCGTTGCGCCGCGACAGGAAGCGCAACCAGCACCGCTCCGCAAAATACGAACGCAAAAATACGGCAACGAAATTTCAAAGAAGAACTCATGGCGAATCAACCCTCCGCAGCATTGTAGGGCATCGCACAGACAGGTCTTTGGAGAGTGCGAAAAAACAAGATGCCGTGAAAGGGCACGAGTTTACTCGTGCCGTAAACGCAACGAGATGTTCGAGGGCTTCAGCCCCTGAGGGATGTTTCATTCAATTTGGACCGCTACCGAAACCCTCGCTTCCTCGACGCAAACGCCCGCGACCGCGAGGAAAGACCAATGGCAATTGGCCACTGACTGCTTTCAAAGGCCCGAGAGCCATCCCGCATAACGGTACTTCCAGTTTTCTTCCACCGCCGCTCCGGTGGCAAGGTGTGCGCGGTCACATCCCCCCTAAGGGCCGCGCCTTCAACATGAAGACATGGATGCCCCGACCTACCTTTCGACCCTAGTTTTGATGGCTCCATGCTGCGCTTTTACTGGGCGCTGTGCTGCAGATTCTCGTTGGCCGGCTCTGCTCCGCCCGGGCAAAAGGCATTCTTGCGTTCCTCACCTGCTTACCCGCCCTCTTCGCCGTCATCGGCTTGGCGCCCGTCGTGCGCAACGGTCAATCCATCGACCTCAAACCGCTGCCCTGGGATGGGCCGCTGGCCCTTGTTCTCCATATTGACGCGCTCAGTGTCCTCTTCGCCTTCATGGGAGCGTGCATCGGCGGCCTGGTGCTGCTTTATTCCATCGGCTACATGGCGCACGACAAATCGGCCACCCGCTTCTACGCCATCATGTCGATCTTCATCGGCGGCTTCATCACACTGGTGTACAGCGCCAACCTGTTCATCTTCTATCTCTGCTGGGAAGTGGTCGGCCTCTGCTCGTTCTGCTGGTCGGCTTCTGGTACACCAATCGCGAAGCCGTCAACGGCGCGCGCAAAGTGCTGCTGATGACGCACATCGCGGGCTACGGATTGCTGGCCGCGATCATCGTGCTCTATCACCGCGCCGGCAGCGCCCTATGGACCGATCCCGCGGTGCAGCGCAGACTTCACCGGCGGCCTCTTCGCGCTGATGCTGGTCGCGCTGGTAGCCAAGAGCGTGCAAGTCCCGCTGCATACCTGGATTCCCGAAGCCATGGCCGCGCCCACTCCGGTGAGCGCGTTGCTGCACTCGGCCTGTTATGTCACGTCCGGCGTCTATCTGGCCGCGCGCATGCACAGCTTTGGCGCTTGGCCCATCGCGTGGGGCCAGAGCCTGATGTGGATCGGCACGGTCACCATGGCCGTCGGCGTGATGTACGCCATGGTGCAAACCGATCTCGAAGCGCATGCTGGCCTACTCCACCGTCAGCCAGATCGGCTACATGATGATGGGCATTGGCATCGGCACGCCGCTCGCCATCACCGCCGGCCTGCTGCACTGCCTCAATCACGGCTTCTTCAAGGGCGGATTGTTTTTGACCGCCGGCTCCGTGCAGCATGCCGCCGGAACGCGCGACATGAACAAGCTCGGCGGACTGGCTGGAAAAATGCCGCAGACGACGCTCTCCTGGTTGATCGGCGTGGGCAGCATGATGGGCATTCCGCTGATGAGCGGTTTCGCCAGCAAGTGGATGCTCTATGCCGCGGCGTTGCAGGCCGGACAAGCTGTGCCCGCCATGGTCGCGTGGGCGGCAAGCCTCGGCACGGTCTTCCTCGGCGTCAAGGCCACCAGCGCGGTCTTCCTCGGACCCACGACCGAAAACACCAAAGACGCGCACGAATCTCCGCCGACGATGATCTGGGGCATGGGCTTGCTGGCCGCGGGCAGCGTGGTTCTCGGCGTCGCGCCGCAGTTGGCCGTCAACTACTTTCTCAATCCGATTCTGATGGCGCTCGGCATGGGCGCGGGCGTGCACGTCACGTGGCTCGGCCTCTCCGCCGATGCCGGCAGCTTCTCTTCAACCGGCGGCCTCGTGCTGGCGCTGGTCTCGCTTGTTCTCGGCGGCGCAATTTATCTCGTCGCCTACGCCGTGCGTCCAGCATCCGGCAGGCGCGGCCATGGCCGGAGCCGGCGGCGGCATCTTTACCGGCGGCGAGCCCCTCGGCGAGCAAGGCCGCCTCACCGCCGGCGACTTTTCCGATATCTTCCAGGAGCACTGGCGCTCCTTCTTCCGCTGGACCAATGTCGACCGCGTGTATCTGGGCGTTTGGAGTGGTTTGCAGGCGGTTTCACGGATTCTCGGTGCGATCGTCGGCTGGATGGAAGGCCGCGCGACCGTTCTTCTCGTGGTTCTGGCAGCGGCAATCTTCGCCTCAGTTCGTTGGCTCGTGCCTGGCGAATCCCGTTCGTAGCCAGCGATATCGCGCGCTCGCAGCCGCATGTTCCGCTTCTGTTGATTGCCGCCATCGCCATCGCCGCCGCGGCGCTCTTCTCTCGCAGCGCTCGTCAAGGCTCCTGCCGGCAAACTGCCGCTCTGGCCCTGATGTTGATCGTGGGCGGCGCTCTCGGTCGCCGGCCTCATTGTCAGCCATCCATGGCTGCGGCTCGGTCTTGCTCGAACTCGCCGCTCTCTTCACCGTTCTCTGAGTCTGGCTCACGGCTCGCACTCAAGCGGCGAAACTCACCTACCTTGCCGTCGTCCTCATCTCCGCTGGCTCGCTTGTGGCCAGCGAATTCGTTCGCATCGATGCCGGCGACCAGATCCTGGGCGCGCGCGCTGCTCCTCACCAGCGTCTTGCGTCAAGCTGGCCGCCGTGCCCATGTTCTTCTGGCTGCTCGCACTCGCCGACGAAGTGCCCGCCCTCGTCCTCGGCCTCATCATCGCCGTAGTCGACATGGCTGCATTCGGCGAGTTCCTCATCGGCGCGCAAACCATTCCCAGCCTGCTCACGCCGCAGCCGTTGCTTCCGTTTATCGCGGCGTTCACATCCTTGCTGGCCGCGCTGCTGATGCTTACCCAGCGCAGCCTCAAGCGCCTGCTGGTTCTCTCCACGGTCGAAGACGTTGGCTTCCTTCTGCTCGGCATCGCATCTGCCAGCAAAATCGGCATCGAAGGCGCGGTAATCGCGGCCTCCACGCACGCACTAGCCAAAGCGCTGCTCTTCACCTGCCTAGCCGCGCCCGAAGCCGATGGCGCGCTCAACATCGAACCCGTAGCCCTGGCCTCACGCTACCCGGTCAGCGCCTTCGGATTCCTCTTCGGCATGTTGGCGATGCTCGGCATTCCGCCCACCCTCGGCTTCATCGGCCGCTGGCGGCTGTACTCCGTTGCATTCCAAACCGGCATGTGCCCGCTTACCATCTTCATCGTCTCCTCGATCCTCGCGCTCATCGCCTACACGCTCGCGCTCACGCGCAACTGGTGGGGTCCACCGCCGGACACAAGCCCACCGCCGGCCACCAAAGAACCCTTCGTTCTCAAAGCCACCATCGTTGTGCTCGTTGTCCTGCTGCTGGCTGCGGGCGTCTGGCCCAACGGATTGCAAATGCTCCTGGGGGTGCGGCCATGAAGTTCTGGAAACGACTGATGTGTACCGCGCGCCGCAAGAGCCCCTGGCTCTTCCACATGAACTCCGGCAGTTGCAATGGTTGCGACATTGAAATCGTCGCCGCGCTCTCGCCGCGCTACGACGCCGAGCAGTTGGGCGTTCTTCTCCAGGGCAGCCCGCGCCACGCCGACATTCTCGTCGTCACCGGCCCCGTCACCAACAAAGCCGTCGACGCTGTCAAGACCGTCTACGGCCAGGTCTGCGGACCCAAGGCCGTCGTCGCCATCGGCTCCTGCCCGGCCACCACCAACGTCTTCATCGACAGCCGCACGCTCGCCGGCCCGCTCGACAAGCATCTGCCCGTGGACGTTTATGTGCCCGGCTGTCCGCCGCGCCCCGACGCCATCATCGCCGGCGTCGTCAAGGCCGCGGTCCTCCTGGCCGAACGCGGCGGCGACTCGCCTCCGGCGGCCGCTGTCACCAGCACAAAATGGGGTGCCCCCGGTCTCGCTTCTGAGACCGGGGAGAGCACGGCCATCAATCTACCGGTCGGTGGCGCAACCAGCAAAGGTATTCACGAGGTGAGCCAATGACCCTGCTCACCGCCCTCGCCCGCCTGCTCATCTTTCCCGGCCTGCTCTTCGCCGTGCCCGCCGCGTGGTTCTTCCTTTGGGTCGAGCGCAAAGCCATCGCGCGAATGCAGGAGCGCGTCGGCCCGCCCTTCATGCAGCCCTTCTGGGACTTCATGAAGCTGCTCGGCAAAAGCACTCCGCCGCGCCCCGGCATCGCCGGCGCAATCATGCGCGCGTGGCCGCTCATCGCCGTCTCCTCCGCGGCCGGAGCGGTGGGCTTGCTGCCGGTTCTGCCCTTGTCCGGCGGATTCGAAGGCGATCTGATCCTGCTGCTCGCACTGCTCGAACTGCCCTCGATTTGCATCATCGCCGCGGGCTTCTCGTCGCGCTCCATCTTCGGAGAAATCGGCTCCGCCCGCGAAGCCGCACTCAGCGTCTCCTACAACATCGTGTTTCTCTTGGCCATCGTCTCCATCGCCGCCTCGCAACACACATTCAGACTCGAAGCGCTGGCCGCGATGCATCCTTCGTTCCTCACCGTCCTCGGTATCATCGCAATTCTCGTCTGTCTTCCCGCCAAGCTGCACATCAATCCCTTCTCGCTGCCCAACGCGGAGCAGGAGATCTACGCCGGCCCCATGACCGAATACGCAGGCCCCGAACTCGCCATGTGGGAGCTGGCGCACGGTCTCGAGTGGGTCGCCGCTACCGGCCTCGTCGCCACGCTCATCGCTCCGCACATTGCCACTCCGCACATCGCGCTCGCCTGGGCCGCATCTCTCCTCGCCGGCTGCATCTTTGTCGCGCTCTCGGTTGCCGTTGTCCTGCTGCTCTCGGTGCTGGCCGCTGCCACGGCGCGCCTCGCCATCGATTCCAGCGTGCGCTTCTACTGGCAATGCACGCTCATCTTCGCGGTGCTGGCCATCTCCTCCGCGCTACTCATGAGGTTCCGGTCATGAACATCCTCACCATGCTCTGGAAGAATCTGCGCCGCGGCTACCAGACCCTGCTTTTTCCCGCGCGCCCCAAAATCACAGCGCGCTTCCGCGGCCTCGTTGAATTCGATCCCGAATACTGCACCGGCTGCGGCGTCTGCAAAATGCGCTGCACCTCGCGCGCTATCGACATCAAGCCGGGCAAGGGCGAGTTCACGTGGAGCTACAACCCCGGCCAGTGCACCTTCTGCGGCCGCTGCGTCGAGGGCTGCATCGAACACGCGCTCAAGGAAAACCGCATCCAGCATGCCCTCATGCAGCAGCAGGACACGCCGCCAATTTACATGACACAAGGCGAGTTGAAAAAGTCCTACACCGTGGCCCGCCGTCCGCCGGTGCGCAAACCAGCCGCTGCATCTGTGACGCAAGCCATTTCATTTGTAACGCCGCTCCAGAATGTAACACCACCCCAAAATGCAACGCCGACCCAGAATGCAACGCCGACCCAGAATGCAACGCCGACCCAGAATGCAACGCCGCTCCAGAATGTAACGCCGCTCCAGAATGTAACGCCGGCATCCTTGCCGGCTGTCGTGCGGGCGTCCACGCCCGCACTTTTCCCATCCCCCACGTCAGTTGGAGAAAAGCCATGATCGCTCTCGAAACCATTTCCGAAAAGTTGGGCGTTACTGAGCAGTGGACCGAGAGCCGCGGCACCCGCTGGCTCAACTCCCCTTCCCTCACCGTCCGCCAGGTCGCAACAGTGATGAACGAAGCTCACGCGCGCTTCATCACCATCACTGCCTACCAACTCCCCGGCACAGAAGGCTTCCGCCTCGAGTATCACTGGGACCTCGAAGGACGCCTGCTCGGCCTGCCTTTCACAATCGCCGGCAATTCAATCGACAGCATCTTCGATCTCTGCGAAGCCGCCGACTGGATCGAGCGCGAGATTCACGAGGAATACGCCATCGACTTCACCGGCCGCGCCTACGAGCCGCTCCTGCTCCGCCAGGGCGACAAACCCGGCGTAAACTTGCGCGACGAAGCGAAAGCACAGCCCAAGCCCGCAGCCGTACCGCCGGGCCCGAAGGAGGTCGCACAATGAGCTACAAAATCCCCATGGGGCCTTACCACCCCGGCCTCGAAGAACCCTACAAGCTCGACATGATCTGCGAAGGCGAAACCGTGCAGGATGCCGAGCTGAACATCGGCTTCAACTTCCGCGGCATCGAGCATCTGGCCGAGACGCGCAACTACTTCCAGGTCATCGCGCTCATGGAGCGCGTCTGCGGCATCTGCTCCTTCATTCACACCCTCACGCTCTGCCAGGCCATGGAGCAGCTCGCCGGCCTCGAACCGCCGCCGCGCGCCAAATACATTCGCGTCGTCATGGCGGAGCTTGAGCGCCTGCACTCGCACGTGCTGTGGGCGGGCATCGCCGCCAAGCTCATGGGCTTCAAAACCATGTTCATGACCTGCTTCGCGCTGCGCGAAAAAGTGATGGACGTGCTGCAGGCCATCTCCGGCAATCGCGTCAACTATTCCATGAACCGCATCGGCGGCGTCAATCGCGACGTCGAAGATCCGCTCGCGCTGGTGGGCATGGTCGAGGATCTGGAGCGCGAAATGATGCGCACCATCATTCCCATCTTCACCACCAGTTCCACGGCGCGTTCGCGCTGCGCGGGCATCGGCGTTCTCACGCCGGAGAAAGCCGTCTCCTGCGCCGTCGTCGGACCCACCGCCCGCGCCTCGGGCATCAACCAGGACCTGCGCCGCGACGCGCCCTACGCGGCCTACGCGGAGATGAAATTCGAAGTTCCCGTCGAGAAGGCCGGCGACGTGCGCGCCCGCCTCTTCGTGCGCGCCCTTGAAATTATGGAAAGCTGCCGCATCCTGCGCCAGGCGCTCACCGCCATGCCTCCGGGCGAAATCGCCGTGGGCGGCGACAAATTTGCCTTCGTCACCGGCACCGCCACCAGCCGCGTAGAAGCCCCGCGCGGCGAGGTCATCTACTCGGTCAGTTGGAAAGAAGGCTCGCGCAATCCCGCGCGCGTCCACGTGCGCACGCCCACCTATGTCAACATGCCCGCGGTGCGCTGGATGGTGCGTGGCGCGCGCCTCGCCGACACCCCGCTCATCCAGGCCTCCATCGATCCCTGCTACTCCTGCACCGACCGCTAGCAGCGCGTCAGCATTGCAGCGCCAGTCCAGAAGTGTAACGCCGCTCTCGAAGTGTAACTCCGCTCTCGAAGTGTAACTCCGCTCTCGAAGTGTAACTCCGCTCTCGAAGTGTAACTCCGGCATCCTTGCCGGCTGTCGTGCGGGCGTCCTCGCCCGCACATGTTTACTTCGCAAAATTCTTCAAGCACAGCACGAAGTGTCAGGGCACGACGCTTCACGCCTGCACCAACGCCGCGGTTTTCCGCCGCAAAATCCCCGCCGAAATCAGCGCCATCACCAGCCCTACCGGCAGAGGCTCCAT
This sequence comes from uncultured Acidobacteriaceae bacterium, assembly GCA_963732305.1. Classification (GTDB taxonomy): domain Bacteria; phylum Acidobacteriota; class Terriglobia; order Terriglobales; family Acidobacteriaceae; genus Telmatobacter. Next base: position 725,310 of record CAVSYW010000005.1, on the reverse strand, counting down.
AAATGTATACGCCATATTGACGAACACATTCTGATAGAGCTCCTGCGAGTGCTTGATGGCGGCCACCTGCGCGGCGACAGTCGCCGGATCGAGCCCCGACATCTGGATCTGGTGAATCTGCGCGGCCCAGTAGCTGTCCATAAAATGGGGCATGAAGTTGAAGTAAAGAATCTCCCACATCGCCACGTAACAAACACACGTAATCAGGGCGATCAGGATGCCGCACGCGAAGGCGCGTCCGAATGAAATTTGTCCGTCGAGGTTATTGTCGCGAAAGCTGCGGATGCCGAAGTAAACCAGCAGGAGCGACGCCACCATCATGGTGTAGCCCAGAACCATGCTGTGGCCGGAGCCGATCTTGTTGGCGAGCAGAAGCGAGCCGCCCATAAGGACGGAGATCACGAGGCCGGAGATCAGGCCGTAGGTGAGAACGATTTTCTTCATGTCATCCTCCTGAAACAACTGAGAGTCTGGTGCTGCCGAAACTGCTGTGACGATACGCTGCAGCGGCGCCCGATGTCGTCATCCTTTCGGATGATTTTCAGAGCAGCGCCCAAAAATTGTACTTTCGGATGACCCCGTCACGGCAAGAGGCCTAGTTCTTTGCCGCGCTGCACGGCCTGCGTTCGGCGCGCGGCCCCCAGCTTGTCGAAAGCCCGTGCGCAATGCGTCTTCACGGTGTTTTCCGAGACAAAAAGCTGCGCGGCAATCTCGCGATTGCTCAAGCCGCGGGCGATCAAGGTCAGAATTTCGAGCTCCCGCGCCGTAATGCCGAGGGCCTGCTGCCGGGCCGCATCGGGAGCGAAGGGCTCCCCGGCCGGGGCCTCCGCCGCGACCAACACTTCCCTCACCGCCACCGTCTCGCGCCGGCGCGTAATCCGCTGTCCCAGCCAGATGCCGAACGTCGCAAAGAGGATCGCAACCAGCGCCCCGTAAAGCTCAATCGAATGTTCGATGACGACAAAACGGTATTCGGTATATTGCAGCGCGGCGATCAGCAGGCCGCCTGCGATACCGAAGATGAGGGCGTGCCGCTTCATGAAGGGGTTCGGAAAAAGTATATCCCCGCCAACCCGGTCTCCCCTCACGCCCCCCAGTCCCCGCGAACCAACACTCCACGAATGCCGGCTCCCTTCCAAATCCCGTAGTCCCTGGTCCCTTAGTCCCTAGTCCCTTAGTCCCTAGTCCCTCAGTCCCTTGGTCCCTGCTTTTTCCCCCGCAACCCGCGCAAATCGACTAATCTTGCCTTGTCGCAAATGTCACGCTACCTTGCCAAGTTACGCGAAGCCCTCTTTCATGCCTTCGCCCACGACGTAGTCAATACGTCAAAGGCTGCGGCCTATTCCGGCATGCTGATGTTCTTCCCCGCCCTCCTGGTCATCACCACGCTCACGGCCCAGGTAGAGGAGGGCCCCTCCCTCGTCGGCGAAACCCGCGCCGTCCTCGAGCAGTTCTTGCCTCCTGACACGCTCGATCTTGTACAGTCTTCCATCCTCACGCACCAGATCCAATCCGGCACGGTGATTCTCTCCGCCACCCTCCTCAGCCTTTTTGCAGGCCTCGGCGTCATGCTCTCGTTCATGGAGGGTTTTCGCCGCGCTTACCGCCTTCCCCTCGAAAGCTGGACCTTCTGGGGCCGCCGCGCCCGCGGTCTCCTGCTGGTCTTCATCGTGCTGGTTCCGCTGACGCTGGCTTCGCTGGTCATCGTCTTCGGCCACCAGATCGAGTTGTGGATGGTCGATAACGCCGGCCACGACCTGCGCCACATCGTCATCTTCTTCTGGCGCATGGTCCGCTGGTCGGTCAGCTTTGTTGCCATCGTCGCCGTGCTCACCGCGCTCTACCACTTCGGCACGCGGCGCACCGAGCATTGGCTCTGGGTTGTTCCGGGCGCCATCGCAGGCACCATCATCTGGTTCCCGGCCACATTGGCTTACGGCTGGTACGTCACCAGCGTCGCCAATTACTCGCGTATCTACGGCTCCTTTGCCGCCGGCATCGCCACCCTGGTCTGGCTCTACATCACCTCGTTCAGCGTCCTGCTCGGCGCGGAGCTGAACGGCGTTCTCTACTGGGAGCGCCAGATCCAGTTAGCCGGAAGCAAAACCACGCCCGAGCTCGCCCGCGCCTCCCAATAGGTCCTTCCCCGTAAAAGTTTTCGCGCCGAAAATCTGTAACGCCGGTCTCCAGACCGGCTGTCGTGCGGGCGTCCACGCCCGCACACTCCACAGTTCACTCCTTCACTCATTTCACTCCTTTCACTCATTTCACTCACTTCACTCGCCTTCCCGCTCCCTCGCCCCCTCGCTCCCAACCGTTCCATTTACAATGGACTCAGCACCGCTCCTTCGCCCCTTTTCAACCGCTCAAAAACATTCTGGCCGAACTTGAATAGCCTACGGAGCTTGTCTGATGACCTTTGCTGACCTCAACCTGACGGATTCCCCCTCCCAGCGCCGCGCCAAGATTGTCGCCACGCTCGGCCCTGCCTCGAACACGGAGTCCGTGATTCGCGACCTGATCCGCGCCGGCGTTGATGTTGTTCGCCTCAACTTCTCTCACAGCACCCACGAGCGCAAAGTCGCCGTCATCCAGAAGATCCGCAAGGTAAGCAAGGAAGAGCGCAAGCCGCTGTGCATCCTGGGCGACCTGCAAGGACCCAAGATCCGCACCGGCCTGCTCAAGGATCATCAGCCCGTGCTGCTCAAGGCCGGCCACAAGCTTGTCATCACGCCGCGCGAGGTAACGGGCTCGGCTTCCTGCGTAGGCACCACCTTCAAGACACTGGCCGAGAATCTCGAGCAGGGCTCGCGCATTCTGCTTTCCGACGGGCTCATCGAGTTGCGCGTTCACGAAATCAGCGGCGGAGACGTGGCCTGCGATATCGTCAACGGCGGCATGCTGGGCGAACGCAAAGGCATCAATCTTCCCGGCGTTCTGGTGCGCACGCCCTCGCTCACTGAGAAAGATGCCGAAGATCTCGAATTCGCGCTCAAGCACGGCGTCGACGCCATCGCCGTCTCCTTTGTGCGCACCGCGGAAGATGTCACCCTGGTGCGCAACCGCGTAGCCGCGCTCGGCGGCCACACCTGGATCATCGCCAAGCTGGAAAAGCCGCAGGCCGTCGAGCATCTCGACGCCATCCTGCAAGTCTCCGACGGCATCATGGTCGCGCGCGGCGACCTCGGCGTCGAAGTTCCGCCGGAAAAAGTTCCCGCCATTCAGAAGTACATCATCCGCCGCGCCGCCGAGTACTCCAAGCCCGTCATCACCGCCACGCAGATGCTCGAATCCATGATCGAGAATCCGCGGCCCACGCGCGCCGAAGTCTCCGACGTAGCCAACGCCATCTACGACGGCACCGACGCTGTCATGCTCTCCGGCGAATCGGCCGTCGGCAAGTATCCCGTCGAGTCAGTCGCCATGATGGCGCGCATCGTGAGCGAAACCGAGCTCCACATCAAGGAGAACCTCGACACCTCGCCCCGCGAGCGCCTGAGCCATCTCTCCATCGCCGAAACCATCTGCGAGGCCACGGCCCACGCCTCCGACGATCTCGACTTGCGCGGCATCGCGCTCTTCACCGAGTCCGGCGTCACCGCGCGCCAGCTCTCCAAGTACCACCCCTCGGCGCCCATCTTCGCGCTCAGCCCCGTCGAAGTCACCGTCAACCGCCTCAATCTTCTCTGGGGCACCACGCCCATCCGCTGCCCCAAGGCCAACACCACCGAAGCCATGGTCGACCTGGCCGAAAAGCTGCTCGAAAAAGGCGGCTACGTGCGCCCCCGCGAGGTCATCGCCATCGTCGCCGGCACGCGCACCAAGTCCGGTTCCACCAACTTCATGCGCCTGCACGTGATGGGCGAAAACGCCGGCGCGCAGCCCCACGTATCCACGGCCGTACAGAGCGCCCCCGCAGGCAAGAAGCGTTCGTCCCGCTCCGCCCGCGCCGCCGCCGAAGCGCAGAAGCCGGAATTCTCCGAAGCCGCAAGATCCCTCGCCGCAAAATACTGACCGCCTGTATTTGTAGCGCCGGTCTCCAGACCGGCTGTAGCGGGGGTCTCCCGACCCCCGCTCCGCAGACCCGCCACGACACCCAGCGCCCCCGCTCCCTCGCGTTCAAGAACTCCGCAAACCAACCCCCTCAACCCCCACCAAACAAACCCAGTCTCCAAGAGCTGCGCAATCGGCCAGGACGCGTTGACACCGGCCATCCATTAACGTTACGCTCAGTAACACTACGTGGCACGGCACTTCTAGCGGATCGAGTGCCCGCGGACCGGCAGCCGGTCCGCAACGCCATGCGCTCTCCAGGAGTTTTGCGATGATCGCCCTGCGACGACCCGCGTTGTTGATTGCCCTACTGCTCCCCGCCGTGTCCGCGGTCTGCGCGCAGAACAACCCCATCCAGCCCTTGCAGCCGATGCCGCGCAATGCCGATCCCTCGTTCGAAGTCGCTGTCATCAAGCCCGCCGACCCCAGCGACCACAACAACGGATTCCACCTGGACGGTCACCGCATCTCCATCGAGAACGTCTCGATGACGAGCCTCATCTGCTTCGCCTACTCCATCCAGAAAACTCAGATCGTCGACGCGCCGCGCTGGTTTGACGAGCAACTCTGGGACATCGAGGGCGTCCCCGACGCCGAAGGCGCGCCCAACTGGCCCCAGTATCGCCGTATGCTGCGGAAGCTGCTGCCCGCTAGATTCGGGCTCCAGATGCATCCTGACAAGCGCGAGCTCCTGGTCTACGCGCTCACCATCGACAAAGGCGGTCCGAAACTAGAAAAGAGCAAGAGCGATCCGGACGCGCTCAGCGATCAGTCGGGCCACGGCATCGGCGCGCAACAATTCATGAAGTTCACCAACGACACCATGACCGAATTCGCCCAACTCCTGCAGTTGATGGCGGACCGGCCCGTCATCGACCAGACCAATCTCACCGGCCGCTACGACTTCACCCTGCTTTGGACTCCGAACGAAATGCGCGCCGCCGATCCAGACGCCGCCGCACCCGGTCTCTTCACTGCCGTTCGCGAGCAATTGGGATTAAAGCTTGAAGCCGCCCGCATACCAACAGATGTGCTTGTCATCGACGCCGCAACCCAGCCAACGCAAAACTAACCGCGCCCGCGCCCTTCGGTTTGCACCGCCAGCACCCATCCTTTGTAACGCCGGCATCCTTGCCGGCTGTCGTGCGGGCATCCACGCCCGCACTTGTCAACCAACCCCCACCGCCGGGCGCATCACTCCCTCGCATTGGGGGACCGGGGAAACTCGCTCACCTCGCAAACAACCCCAGCGCCACCGCCTCCCCCATCGCCTTATACCCCGCCGGCGACGGATGCAGATGATCCCCGCAATCGTACTTCGGCAACAGCCGCTCCGGATGCTCGGGATCACGCACCACCCGGTCGAAATCGATCACCGCATCGAAGTGTCCCTCGGCGCGAATCCACGCGTTCACCGCCTCCCGGTCCGCCTCGCTCAGCGGACTCGGATGGTAATAATCCGATCCCACATACGGCGTGATCGTGGCCCCGTAAACGCGCAGCCCGCTCTCATGCGCCCGCTCGATCACCTGCCCGTACGCCGCAATCACCCGCTCCACCAGCGCCGCGTGTCGTTCGGCGGGAACTTCGCCGGTCCGCGCCAGGCCTCCCAAATCGTTCACGCCCTCGAACACAATCACCCACCGCGCGCCCGCCGGCGCCAGCACGTCGCGGTCGAACCGCGCCAGCACATTCGGCCCCAGTCCATCGGTCAACAGATGATTGCCGCCGATTCCCTGGTTCGACACGCCGATGTCGCGCGTCTTTTTCTGCGCCTGCACCCGCGCCGCCAGCACATCCGTCCAGCGGTCATTTCCATTGGTTGTAGACCCGTGGCCATCGGTAATCGAATCGCCCAGCGCCACCACCGCGGCCGCTTTCGGTGCCGCGCGCACATCGATCTCCGCAAGCTGATACCAGTGATCCACCTTCTTCGCATCCGCCAAGTCCGCCGCGCTCACCTGGTCGCCATGTAGGTAGTAGGTCGTTGACCGCGACCCCGGATGCCCCGTCTCCACGGCAGGCGGCGCGTCCAGATGAAAGGTCACCGCCACATCCGAAAGCGGCGCAACCGGCATTGCGACCGGATCGGAGACGTATTCTGCTCCCGGCGGAACCGTCACGTCCGGCTTGCCGGCAAAGGTCAGCGCCCGATCGCTCGCCGCATTGATCCCCGCGCCCGCCGGCGACAGCGGATGCGCTACGTGCACCGAAGTAAAGTGCAGCGCCGCAGTTCCGAACGCATTCGAAAGATGCACGCGCAGCGCCTCGCCGCCCACTGACAAGTGCACAATCTGCCGCACCGTCGCATCGCGTAGATCATCCGCAGGCAGCGCATTGGCCGGCTCCGGAATCTGCTGCGAAGCACTCCAGCTCGTCACCCACGCCTCGCCCTTCGCCGCGTCCCGCTGCGCCATCGCGCAGCACGCCATCAACGCCAAGCCAAGAATTACCGCTGATCTCCGAATCTCTCTCATCGTCAACGCCTTCCCATTTCCTCTCAAGTGAATCGCTTTATCGAAAAGCGCTGCCAGCATATCACTCCAGAGCAATCCCGCGCATCCCTCGTGCACCCGCGGCCAGGGCAATCGCATGAACATTTTCATTGACCGGGCAGGTTCGCGTTTTGAGAATCATTGCTGGCGGGGAGTCTTCGTCCCGGAGGGACGAGTCGAAAATAGCCCAGGGTGGAGCGCAGCGGAACCCTGGGATGGCTGCGACGAGAAGATCGCGCGCCCCGTAGCGGCGAACCTTCTGCACCGCCGGAATCGATCTTCATGCGATCGCCCTGCACCCGCGGCCCCGTCGTCTCGAGCCCTGCGATCTTCATTTCACCTACACTGTGTCATCCCAAGCAACCTGACTCGCCTTTGGCGCGTTACGGCGAAAAATGACACCTCAAGGACCGATGATCTTATTGGGTTTAGGCTGCATGTCATCAGGAGCGAAGCGCACTTCAGCGTAGCCGCCAGACCGTCAAGGCCCGGCACTTGTCAAGCTTTCCCCCGCCCAAACCGACCCGCCCTCCTCATCTAACCCCCTCCTTTTCTGATCACTAGCCACTGATCACTGATCACTGTCTTTCGTGCATATTATTTCCTCGAACTCGCTACACTTTCTCTAGAAGTAGAAGTAGCGTGGCTCGGAGTCTGATCACTGATCAATGACCACTTTACGCGGGTGCCCCCGGTCCCTCGCATTTGGGGACCGGGGAAGCAGACCAGTCAAGCCAGCACTGATTCGAGAGACTTTAACAGGTGCCGTCTTTAAGAATCAAAGACTTGGCGAGTCTGGGTGCTCCCCAAACTCTTTACTGCCATGACTTTGAGACCAAAGTACAGGCCCGGGGGGGGGCCGAGGCAGGGCAATCGCATGAACATTTTCATTGACCGGGCAGGTTCGCGTTTTGACAGTCATTGCTGGCTGGGAATCTTCGTCCCGGAGGGACGAGTCGAAAATAGCCCAGGCGAAAACAGCCCAGCGTGGAGCGCAGCGGAACCCTGGGATGGCTTCGACGAGAAGATCGCGCGTCCCGGAGGGACGAGTCGAAAATAGCCCAGGCGAAAACAGCCCAGCGTGGAGCGCAGCGGAACCCTGGGATGGCTGCGACGAGAAGATCGCGCGTCCCGGAGGGACGAGTCGAAAATAGCCCAGGGTGGAGCGCAGCGGAACCCTGGGATGGCTTCGACGAGAAGATCGCGCGTCCCGGAGGGACGAGTCGAAAATAGCCCAGGGTGGAGCGCAGCGGAACCCTGGGATGGCTGCGACGAGAAGATCGCGCGTCCCGGAGGGACGAGTCGAAAATAGCCCAGGGTGGAGCGCAGCGGAACCCTGGGATGGCTTCGACGAGAAGATCGCGCGCCCCGTAGGGGTGCGGCGAACCTTCTGCACCGCCGGAATCGAATTTCATGCGATTGCCCGGGGGGCCGAGGAAACAGGAGACTGAAATGGTTACGATTTGCCGGCATATCAAGACCAACGGACAACGCTGCGGATCCCCGGCCCTCAGGGTCAGCCCGTTTTGCAACTGCCACGACAAGATCCACAACGTCGGCGCCGAGCCGAACTTGAAATATGGCCCTCTCCAGTTGCCCGCGCCCGAAGACGCCGCCGCTAGCCACCTCTCCATCGCTCGCATCCACGGCACCATCGTCAACAGCTCCACTCCGACCCCAGCTGAAAAAGTCGACTGTGAAACTGTGAAGCCGACTTTTCCAAATCAAATCAATCACTTACGCGAAAAAATCTCACAGTCTCACAGTTTCTGTGAGCCTGTGAAACTGTGGAGCGAAATCGAAAGCAACACAAACCTCAACCCCGCAAGCGACTTGTCTTTGGCCTTTGCTTTCTTGCTCCCTCGCTCCCTTGTTCCCTTGGTCCCTTTGTCCCTTGTTCCGTTGGTCCCTTGGTCCCAGTCTTACTTGATCCACATCTCCGGGTGGCTGGTCGACACCGCACTCAGTCCCTGTTCGAGCAGCGCTTCGACTTCTTTCATATTCGAAATCAGCCCGCCGCCCACCACCGGCAGGTCCGCGGAGACCGCCCGCACCCGCTCCAGCATCTTCGGCGCGACCAGCGCCGGCAGAACCTCCAGTGCATGCACGGGCGTGTTGCGCAATTGATTCGAAATCGTGTCCATGGCGCCCGAGTCCAGCAGGAAAGTGCGCTGGATGGCGTAGAGCCCGATGGCCTGCGCATGGCGCAGCGGGTCGAGATGCGTCGAGATGATGCCGCCCGCTCCCACGCGCTTCAGGTAGTTCACCGCGTACTTGTCGCGCGAGAAGCCGTTCAGCAGGTCGAGATTCACAATCGGGACCTTGCCCGCGGCCGTAATCTTCTGGATCATCGACTCGACATTTTCGGGGTCGCCGGTGAGCAGATAAATCAGCCGGCTGCGCGATGCGATAGCGAGCTCCACAAGGTCCGGCTTGCGAATCGCCGGAATAATCGGCGTCTCCGCGCAAAACTCTCGCAGCGGCGTCAAGGGCACCGGAGTTGCGTTTCTCGCGGCTGCATCGAATTTGGCATCGCTCCGCTCAGGCATGACGCGCCTCGCGTTGCGGCGCTTTTCCCGTCGAACCTCTCACGATCAACTCCGCCTCCACGCGAATTTGCGCCATCGCGTCAACGCTCGAGGTCGGGCCCGCAGCCGAGCCCGACATCAGTTTGAAAAGATTTTCCATGGCCATCTGTCCCATGCGACGCATCGGCTGCCGCACGGTCGTCAGCGCGGGCGTAAGGTAAGCCGCAAAAAACAGATCGTCGAATCCCGTTACCGACACATCCTCAGGCACGCGCAAACCGCGCGCGCGAATGGCGCGCATCGCGCCCAGAGCCGTCATATCGTTGTAGCAGCACACTGCAGTCGGAGCATGGCTCAAGCGCAGCAGCGCGCCCATGGCTTCAATCGCCGCTTCCGGACGTCCATCGCCTTCGATCGCCAGTTCCGGCGCAAACCCGATTCCCGCCTCCGCGAGCGCCTCTTTGTAGCCCGCCTTCCGCTCCGCGTCCGACTGGTATCCGTTGCGTTCGCCGATATACGCAATTCGCCGATGGCCGAGCTCGATCAGGTGCTCCGTTGCGGCGCGCGTTCCTTCCTGGTTCGCGATCATCACCGAGTGCACAAACTCGCCAGGATACTGGTCGTTGACCAGAACGATGGGAACATCCAGCTCCTTGAGCAGCGGCAGATACAGCGCGCCCACGCGCGACGACGTCACAATGATTCCGTCCACGCGCCGCTCCGCCAGCTCCTGCACTACTCTGCGCTCGCGTTCCGGGTCGGCGTGGGAGTTGGCCAGGATCACTGCGTACCCGTGTTTGTTGGCGATCTCCTCGATGCCGCTCGTCACTTCACTGGCAAATGGATCGTCGACCGTCGTCACCACCAGGCCAATGGTCCGCGTCCGCCGCGTCACCAGTCCACGCGCAACAGCACTCACGCGATAGCCTTGATCCTCGGCGATCTTGCGGATCTTCGCCGCCGTCTCCGCATTCACCAACGGACTATTCTGCAGCGCCCGAGAAACCGTTGGATGCGAAACGCGCGCCAGTCGAGCAATGTCCTTAATCGAGGGTTGCCGCGAGGTCAATCCCGGCGCGCGCCTCACGCCCCCATGCGGAACTCCCGCCGCTTTGCCCGCATTCTTCTCTACCATCCCAATACTCCGAATGCACACGTGTACGATTGCCCTCAGTCTCCCTGAACCCACGCACACTCGTCAATGCCAATCAATGGGCCTTCCGCGGTGACGTAATAATCTGGATACCGGCTACTCAATGCTTCCATCCGCCTCAACCTCCGCCGATCAACCCACCGGGCAAGCGCCGCTCGTCGGCAATCTCGGCGCCGGCGATTCCGGCGGGCTTGAGCGCCGCATCGGCCTTCGTTCCGCCGTTCTCTTCAACATGCTGGAGATGATCGGCGTCGGTCCGTTCATTACGCTGCCGCTGGTGATCGCTGCTGCAGGCTATCGGCTTTCCGTCTGGGCGTGGGTGCTCGGCGCGGCCATCGCCATTGCCGACGGCCTCGTTTGGGCCGAACTCGGCGCAGCCTTCCCGCGCGCAGGCGGCTCGTACGCATTTCTCCGTGAGATCTACGGCCCTGACGGCGCAGGCAACTGGCTCAGCTTTCTCTATGTTTGGCAGGTCGGTTTCACCGCGCCGCTCTCGATCGCCTCCGGCTGCATCGGCCTCTCCGGATTCCTCGCGGTATTCTGGCCCGGCCTCGACGCCGCGCCCATCGCCGCGCTGCCCGCGCTCCACTACGCTAACTTCGCCGCCGCCACTGCCTGCCTGCTTGTCACCGTGCTTCTCTATCGCAACATCCGTTCCGTCGCGCGCATGGCCTGGGTGCTTTTTGCCGGCGTCATCGCCGCGCTCACCGGCGTCATCGTCTCCGGATTCGCTCACGCCGCAGCCACCGGCGGCTGGCACATGCCCACCGCGCCTCCACTTTCCGCATTAGGGTCTCATGGAGCTTTGGGCGGCCTCGCCCAAGCCACGCTTCTCGCCACCTACTGCTACTGGGGCTACTACAACATCTGCTTTCTCGCCGGCGAAGTTCGCCGCCCCGAGCGCACCATCCCCCGCGCCATCCTGCTCTCCGTCCTCTTCGTGTCCGCGATTTATGTGATTATGAATCTGGCCGTGCTGCCATCCCTGCGAGGAGCCGCATCGCACGCTGCCCTCCCGGGCCAACTCGTCGCCAACATCGCCCGCTCCGCGTTCGGCCCCTGGGCCGGATACATTATTGCCGCTCTCATTGTGTGGACCGCCTTCTCCAGCGTCTTCTCGCTGCAACTCGGCTACTCACGCGTGCCCTACGCCGCTGCCCGCGACGGCAACTACTTCCACTACCTCGCCGCGGTGCATCCCAGGCACGGCATTCCCCACCGGGCGCTCGTCGCTCTCGGCCTCGTGGGAGCCTTCTTCTGCTTCTTCTCGCTCACCCAGGTCATTACGCTGCTCGTCATCACGCGCATTCTGCTGCAATTTTTCCTACAGCAATTCGGCGTCATCCTTCTCCGCATCCAGCGTCCCAATCTCCTGCGCCCGTTTCGCATGCCGCTCTATCCGCTGCCGCCGATCTTTGCCATGGTGGGCTTCGGATTTCTCCTCGCCTACCGCGTCCACGCCGTCAAAGAACTCGCCGTTGCCGCCGCCATCGCCGTCTCCGGTACGGTCCTTTATCTGATCCGCGCGCGACGGCTGCGGCAATGGCCGTTCTCACCCGCGACGGCCACGGATCCACAGCCTTGATTTCCTCATTGAGTCCGAAGAAACTCGAGCCGCCCATTGCATGAGCGCAACTCGAGCACGTTTCCGCAGCCGCCCGGGCCGCAAAGTTGGCAGATTTTCAATGCAGCGTCAGGGCTCTCAGGCGGGACTGAACTTCTTTCCACAGCTCAGGCAAGTCATTTCGACATTGCCGCTTCCAACATATCCGGCATACCACTTCCAGCCCCTCTTTCCAGCCTGCACTTGAGTGGAGTGGCAGAACGGGCACATTACGGCCGGGTCCCGCGGGGCTGAGCCATAGACCGGTTGAGGAGGCGGCGGTTGCGCCGGGGGCGTCCACAGGGCCGGATTCTGCAGCGGTTGTCCACAAGCGCCGCAAAAGCTGGATGGGAGGTTTACAGCTGCTCCACAGTGACTGCAGTAGACAGTCGAAGGTTGATTCATGTCGTTCTCCTCAGTGCAAACCCGATGTCGAACGGCCCATTTTTCTCCGTCGTGTGCGCAATTATATCCCCGCGACGACAGTTTTGTTCCAATCCAAATCCTCCCCATCCTGCGTACTTGAGATGTGCGTCTCAGAACTCTGCCCGGCAAAAATTTGTTACCCTCGGCCCCTCGGCAGTGTCTAATAGATGCGACAGGCGTTCCCCAAGCGAGGTCATCCATGCTCATCGGCAAGCCGTCCGATATTCCTTCGTCCGAAATTACCTCACGCGACGACTACTTCCGCTATCTCTCGCGCCGGCGTTTTCTTAAAGGCGCTGCTGCAACAGGCGCCGCAGCCCTCGCCGCCAGCCGATTTATCGCGCCGCGCACCGTCCACGCCGGCACCAAGCTACAGACCGTGCCAAGTCCGCTCACCACCACCGGCGAGCAGCTCACCACCTACGACGACATCACGCACTACAACAACTTTTACGAATTCGGTGTCGACAAAGGCGATCCCGCGAAGAACGCCGGCGGCCTGCCCACGCGGCCCTGGACCGTCAAGGTCGAAGGCAAAGTCGCTAAGCCGCTCACCTTCGACATCGAGGACCTGCTCAAGCTCCGCCCGCTCGAGGATCGGGTCTACCGCCATCGCTGCGTCGAGGCATGGAGCATGGTCATTCCCTGGGTCGGCTACTCGCTTTCTGAGTTCATCAAGCAGTGCAACCCGTTGCCCAGCGCCAAGTACGTGCAGTTCCTCTCGTATTACAACTCGAAGGTTGAGAAATGGGGCTATGAAGATCCCGGCATCCAATGGCCCTACTCCGAAGGCCTGCGCATGGACGAGGCTATGAATCCGCTCACCCTGCTCACCTTCGGCCTCTACGGCGAAACGCTGCCGAACCAGGACGGAGCTCCGGTGCGCGTGGTTCTGCCATGGAAGTACGGCTTCAAATCCGCCAAGTCCATCGTCACTGTGCGCTTTGTCGATAGAGAGCCGCCCACCACCTGGAACGAACAGGCTCCCAGCGAATACGGCTTCTACTCCAACGTGAACCCCAACGTCGATCACCCGCGTTGGAGCCAAAAAACCGAGCGCCGCATCGGCCTGCCCTTCTACGCGCAACGTCGCACCACGCTCATGTTCAACGGCTATACCGATCAGGTGGCATCGCTGTATAACGGTATGGACCTGAGGAAGAACTTTTAAGGCAGGGACCGAGGGAACAAGAAAGCCGGGCCGGAGAAGAGGGAAAGCATGGCTCGTTCTGTCCGCGTTGTTTCGTTCTCCGGCTAACTTGCTAACTTGCAAACTCGCTGACTTGCTAACCATGAAACGTTCGACACTCATCCTTCTCAAAACGCTCACTTGGATCGCATGCCTTGCGGTTGCGATCCGTCTCGTGTGGGGCATGGTTACCAATGACTTCGGCCCCGACCCATCGGCTGCCATCGCCTTCGCAACGGGCAAAGCAACCATCTGGCTTCTCGCTATCACTCTCGCCATCACGCCGCTGCGCCGTTTGTCGCCGCGCTTGAATTGGCTGATTAAATTCCGCCGTCTCTTCGGGCTCTTTGCCTTTTTCTACGCCACGTTGCACATGCTTACCTACGTGGCGCTCTACTCCGGCTTTAGCCTTGCAGCTATGGAGTCCGACATCGCGAAGCGCCGCTTTATCACCATGGGTGTCGCAGCCTATCTGCTGCTGGTACCTCTTGCCGTCACGTCCACCACCTGGGCCATTCGCAAACTCGGCGGCAAAAACTGGAACCGCCTGCACAAGCTCGTCTACGCCGCAGCCATTTGTGGGGTGATTCACTACTGGTGGCAGGTGAAGACCGGCGTCATCACGCCCCTCACCATCACGTTAGTAATCGCCGTACTTTTTCTGGCGCGGCCAATCACAAGCTGGCTGCAGCGCCGCAAGAAGCGCGCCCCGGTTGCCGCATGAGGTAGCGCCGGAGCGTGCGGGCCTACAGACCCGCGCCACAGCCGGTCTTGAAACCGGCGCTACAAACGCCGACGCGCTTTCTTGGTCCCTTGGTCCCTTGGTCCCTCGTTCCCTTGTTCCGTGCTTTATTCAAAGAGCATTCTCTGCGCCACCGGCGCGTAGCTCTTCCTGTGCAGCGGCGTCGGCCCCAGCCGCCGCAGCGCCTCGAGATGCTCCGCCACGCAGTAGCCCTTGTGCCGCGCCAATCCATAACCCGGATACACGGCATCGAGTTCCACCAGCAGTTGGTCGCGGTGTACCTTGGCCAGCACGCTCGCCGCCGCAATCGAAATACTCCGCGCGTCGCCCTGTATCACAGCTTGTTGCGCACACGGCCACTCAATCGTGTCCCGCCCATCGATCAGCAAATAGTCGGGCAGCAGATAGTCCGGCGCCTTCGCCATTTGCTCCACGGCCATTCGCATCGCCAGCAACGAAGCACGCCTGATGTTGATGCGGTCGATCGTCTCCACATCCACCACTGCAACCGCCCAAGCCACGGCGCGATCGCGAATCGCGGCATCGAATCCGTTCCGTTGCTTTTCTGTCAGCTGTTTTGAATCCGTGAGGCCTCGCAGGCGGCAGCCCTTTGGAAGAATGACTGCCGCCGCCACAACCGGCCCGAACATCGGCCCTCGTCCCACCTCGTCCAGCCCGGCAATGCGCACCGCTCCGAGCCGCCGCGCGGCATTCTCCAGCGTCCATCCGCACACCGGGACCATGGTCATGCTGAAAGTATAAGAATGGGCAGCGAACCGCCAGGTGGAAAAGCCGCCCTCAATCGCTTACTGGCGCGCAAAAGCGTAATCGCGCTCCACCAGGCAGATGCGCACCTTGAATTCTTCGTACCAGGTATCGTGGCCGCACCGCTGGGCCACGAGGTGCTGTGCGTTCGCCTTCCACGCGGCAATCGCTGCGAGGCTCTCCCAATAAGAGACCGTAATCCCCAGCCCGTCTCTTGCAGATTCAATGCCGAGGAACCCTGGCTGCGTCGCCGCCAGCTTCTCCATCGCCGCCGCCATCTTCCCGTACCCGTTGTCGCCCGGGGTGCGCAGGGAAGTGAAGATCACGGCGAAATAGGGCGGCGCAGGCGTAGCTGCAATCGACATCCGGACCTCCTGCTCGACGGGGGAATGCCAGATTACCATCCCGCCGATCGAAGACTTCTGGATTAAACCTTCTGGATCGTCAGCCCTGCACGCGCCGCAATCATGCGCGCCACATGCCCGGGCCGGAAAAACGTATACGTGGTGTAGGTCGCCCAACTTCCATCTTTTCCAAAAATGGTGTACTCCCAAATCTTCCCCACGCGCTTCTGCTGGACCGAAGCCACCTGTTCCCAGGCCATGAACATGCCACTCGGCTGCTTCTTCGGCGCCAGGTTGAAGTTCACGCCCCGCGCATCCAGCTTCACCTTGAAGCCGAGCATTCTGGCACCCCACTTCCACGCCCATGGAAGCATCATGCACATCATGAACCCACCCAGGATCCACTGTGCCGCGGCCAACGCTGCCATAAAAGTGATTGCACTCACGGGAAACAGCAACGAACCGCCCTCCAGCACCATGCAGATCCCCAGCGGCACTGCGACAATGCCGCAGCCCATCGTCATCCAGCACACGCTTCTGCTGTTGTGCAGCACCACCGTCCTGGCGCGCCGCCCGGCAAGCTCCGAACTGGTGCCTGCAACCAATCCAATCTGGTTTGGTTCGGCCTGATCCGGTTCGGGAAACTCGCTCGTGCTCATCGTTCGGCTCCTCGGAATACGTCCAGTTTCTTCACCTTATGCTCAGCTTTGAAGTAAAGAAAAATGACTGGCAAAAGCGGGGAAGCAGAGACCAGCGGATTCAGGGACGACGGGGCTGTAGTCTCCGCTTCAAATAGCAACCCCGGCCGAAGCCGGGGCTCTTGTCTTCATTGAAACTCTTCGATCCGCAAGGGCCACTGACACCTGACCCCTCAAACCTGCATCTCTGTCTTTACGCCCGCACTTTGCCAGTGGCGCGATCCACTTCCTTCAAGCGAGCGGCCTTGCCGCGCAATCCGCGCAGGTAGAACAGCTTGGCCCGCCGCACTTTGTAGCTGCGCACCAATTCCACCTTGTCGACAACCCTGGAGTTGAAGGGGAAGATGCGCTCCACCCCCTGCCCGAAGCTCATCTTGCGAACGGTAAACGTGCCCTGAGCTCCTTTGTTGATGGCGATCACCAGGCCCTCAAAGGCCTGCAGTCTTTCCTTATCGCCTTCTTTAATCTTCACTTGCACGCGAATCTGGTCGCCGGGAACAAACGCCGGCAAATCGGTGCGCTTCAGCCTGTCAGCCAGGCGCTGCATTACGGGATGGATGGACATGGGTTCTTCCTGCGTTGGGCTTTCTAGAGTGTTTTTCTGCGATTCAACTCAGAACCATCAGTTTATCAAAGATTCCCGGTTGCGACGAATTGCGGATGATGTTCTAGGGCCGCGTTGACTACCCTTCCGCCTTTTGGCCTTCCGTCTCCCGTTCTTTTCGTTGCAGCAAGGCAAGTTGGAGTTCCATTGATTCCGTCTGCTCTAACGATTGGTCATAAAGCATTGCGAGCCGCGTCCTTTCATCGCCCGTGGATGCTGATTTGATCTGCTCGGCGAGTTTTGGAAGGTACAGACGCGACGCGCATATCTGTGCTCTCAAGGTCTGAAAGATCAGTCTATCAATGATGGAATCCAAGGCGCTCACCTCTCCCATCGCTGGGATGGAGTGATTACGCAGGTCAGAGGGGAAATAAACAAGCCGTTCAAATAGTCCCCGCACGCTTGGCCCGGCGATCGTCTCAGGTATAACTGCGACCGGGCCTTCAGACGGTGCGCGACTCCGGAAGTATAGCCGGGATGGTCGAGAAAATGTGATTTAAATCACAATTTGTACCGTTCGGGATACGCGGGAAAGGCGGTATTCAGCATTAATTTTCAATCTTCAGTCAATTTCAGGCTCGCTTCTCGATTCGCTTCTTGAGAGCTCGCATACTGAAGTGCGGAATTCTCATCGTGCCCAGGCACCGTATGGATGCCCGTTTCGCCAGATCCGCCGAATTGAGGTTTCTATGCTGATCTTAGGGGAACGGCGCTATATTTTCCTCATGGACGAAAAACGCGACCTGCTCCGCCACACCCTAGCCACGCTCGCTTACCGCACCGCGCGGGCGGTCGAGAACGCCCCTGAGTCCTTCGCCGATTTCGGCGGAGCGGGCCGCCGCCCCGTCCAAATCCTTGCCCACATGGGCGACCTCTTTGACTGGGCGCTCTCCATGGCAAAGGGCGACCCCACCTGGCAAAATTCCCAGCCCCTTGCCTGGCCCGAAGAGCAGCAGCGGTTTTTCGCCGCGCTCGGGGCCTTCGACGCCTTCCTGGCCTCGAATGCCGAATTGAATGCGCCCGTCGAGCGCCTTTTCCACGGACCCATTGCCGACGCTCTCACCCATGCCGGCCAGCTTGCCATGCTCCGCCGCCTTGCCGGAGCGCCCATCCGCGGCGAAAACTACTACGTTGCCGCCATCGCCGCGGGGCAGGTCGGCGGCGACCAGCCCACTCCGATTCAGCCCTTCAAATAGCCTCTCGCGACGGTCTCTCCGGCCAATAGACTTTCCCATCCCCGCCACGTTTTTCTCTCGGCCGCCGTCCCGGCTGCGCATCCGCATGCCCGGTCCTAGAATTCTTCACATTTTCATGCTTCCGTTGAAAGTTGAAGTTTGCGAGACGTTAACTCGTTAAGAATCTTCTAAATAAATTTTGGTATTGACAATTGTGTCGTTTGAAGGAGAAAATGATGACGGTGACTATCGTCGCCATGGAGGTTTTTATGCGTCGTATACTCGCAGCCAGCGTTATGCTCTCCTCGTTGTTCCTCCCCGCAGCGGTCAAAGCCAGCACGCCCGTGGACGACGCCACTGCCCCAACCCCTGTTCGCATCAGCACCGGAGTCATCGCACCCGTTCTCCTTGGGTCTCCTGTGCTCTCTCTTCCCGAAGGCTTCGCGTTCGACCTGATTCCCTCAGACGCCCAGGTCGAGCTCTCCCTCACCGTCAACGCCAAGGGCCAACCTGAGAACATCCAGGTCGTCAAGTCGTGCAGCCCCTTCGTCGACGCTCGCATCGTCGAAACCGTCAGCCAGTTCCACTTCCGTCCCGGTTCCATCGACAACCGACCGACCGCCGTCGATCTCAACCTCACCGTCAACGTCGCTCGCTAACCCGTTCGACTACCTTCCCGGAACCATCGGATGCCAGGGCCTGTTTTCTAACAGGGCCTGGCATTCCCGCAAAGTTTTCCTGTCAGCCGGGCAGCGCAAACCCCGCAATCCGACTTTTCGTCTCTGTGTTCTTCTATTCTTTGGCTTCGGCCTGCATCGCCTTCGACGGTTCGTCTTGCGACGCCGACTGCGTCGGCTTAATCGATCCGCCCGCCACCGCCGCAGATCCCATCGCCGACTTCGATGGCGCAGCAGGCGCCCTCACGGGAGCCGGCGGGACCCCCATCGGGTGTTTCAGCTCAGCCAATGCCGCGCCGTATTCGATGTAATCCTTCAGGCAGCTGCTTTCGACGGCATGGAAGCGCGCCATAGCCGTGGTCCGCTTTTGATGTGACAGGGCATCCTCGCCGACATAGAAATTCACCTCGCAGACCCGGCCCACGTGAGTTTCCGGATCGGGATCGGCGGCCGCGGCCATCAGTTGTGCTTCTGTGATCTGTCCCAGGTAGTACTTCAGCACCGGCCCCGGCCAGCTCGACAGATCGGTCTTCTGCGCCACGTCCTTCAATTCCTCGTCGCCCCCCTGGTGCATCCGCACCTTGGTCATGTGCATCCACAACGCCGCGTAGACCGCCGTGGAAGTAGAGGAATCGACGCCCATGCTGAGTTCGAAATCCGCCGCTGCCTGAAAACTCTGCCCGGCCAGAAGATGCGCGGTCCCGCGTTCCAGAAACGCGTAGGCCCGATTCGGCTGCAGCGCAAGGGCCTTGTCGAAATCCGTGATCGCCGGCGCGTATTGGAACTTCAGGAAGTACTCCAGGCCGCGTATCGCGAATCCATCGGAATCCTGCGGCTCCAATTCGATGTATTTGTTCAGTCCGGTAATCGCTGTGTCGTACTGCGCCTCGAGCCCGTGGGTCAAGCCGAGATAGTAGTAGGCAAGCGGGTAGTCCGCCTTCACTTGCAAGGCATGGTTGTACTCGCCAATTGCCTCGTCGTACTCAGTCTCGTGCCGGTAGGCGTTGCCGCGGCTTTCATACCCATCCGGATCGTTGGGTTGGAGCGCGATGTAGCGCGTGAACGAGGAAACCGCCTGCGCGTAGTCCTTCTTGTCGCTCTCCGCCACGCCCGTGTTGTAGGTCGCCAGGGCATGATTGGGGTCGATCTTCAGGGCCGCCTGGTAATCCTGGAGCGCGCGATCGTAATTGCCCTTCATCATGTAGGCGTGGCCGCGGTTGTTCAAGCCATCGGCATCCGTGGGCGCTTTCTGCACGTACACGTCGTAATCGATGATCGCTTTGTCCCACTCCTTTTCGTCGCCATAGGCGTTGCCGCGGTTATAGTAGGCGAGCGCATAGCTCGGATCGAGGCGGATGGCGTCGTTGTAGTCGGCAATGGCGCGGTCGGTTTCGCCCATGTCGCTGTAAACATTTCCCCGGGTGTTGAGCGCGCCGGGAAAATCCTGCTTCAGTTGCAGAGCCTGATCCAGATCCTCCAGGGCCAGTTGGAGTTGCTTCTTGTCGCGGTAGGCAATGCCGCGGTCGAAGTAGACGCTGGCTAAATCGGCAGTGGATTCCTGTCCGGCCGTGATAAGCGCCGTGCATCCGGCGATGCTGGTGTCGGGATCGTCGGCCTTGCACTTATCCCAATTCTCGTCGCGGGTTTGTCCCGTGGCAGCCACTGCTGCGCCCAGCAATAGAATTGCGAAGAATCCACGCCTGCGAATCATCATTGCCGCCTCTCTGTTTCCGCAAAATGATGGCAGAATCAGGATACACCCGGCTGATTTTCGCTCTCCGGGCGGGTAGTGGGTCAATTTGAGGCCGTCGCGAGAGGGCACGACCTTCGTCGTGCCGCAAACGCGACAATATGGACGGGGCCGCAGCCCTGCGGGAAGTTTCTCAATCGATTCCAAGAATTTCCGCAACCATCTGTAGGGAATTTCCAGCCTCAACGGACTGATACCTATTCGTTTGCTGGCCCGAGATAGCGATCGAGCCAATCAAGGACAGCCTTTACGAGTTGGGGACGCTGCTCGGTCACATCGTGCGGTGTCTCCAGAACGACGTGCTCTTTATCTTTCTTCGGAGTGCCGAGCATCGTGAACATAGGGTTTTGCGACAATTCCAATGAGAAGACGTAATCGTAGCGTCCGTTCACCATCAGGACAGGCTTCTTCATGCGCGGTGCGAAGTCGGCCTGGTCGCCGCCGGGCGGGGGCGGATCGAGGAAATAACCTCCATCGAGGAATACGGCAGTATTGAGACGATCCTGCAGGAGCGTCGTGTAGATCAGGCCCTCGGCCGATCCCATGCTGACCCCCAGGTAAGCTAGTTTGCTGCTATCTATGTCCGGGCGAGTGGCGAGATAGTCAAGGGCGCGCGCCGCGTCCTTAAATCGGTCGGTGGTGAGCTGGATACTCTGGCCACCCCGGGGGAGAGAATACTGTAAACGACGCTCATAGGTGTCCTGGTAGATCGGATAGGCTACAGCGCGGCCACTCTGAACGATATAGTCGAAAAATCCAATGTCGCCGAGCGCCGTCCCACCATTGTTGTCGGGGATAAAATCCACGCGTGCACTGGGAAAAAACAACACCGTCTGATACGGTGGCTGCACTTTCTTAGGCAGGAATAGATAGATGGCCATCCGTTCGCCGCGATAGCCGGTGTCGATTGTGACCTTCTCCTCGCGCCAATCGGCGGTCTCTTTGACGAGCCCACCGTCAGTCTCATGCAAGGGCATATTCGGATACGCATAGAGAAGCTGATACGCGTGAAAAACGTCATCGGAAACGGGCTTGTACCTGGAAAAATCTCGCGCTTCCACCCGCTTGATGGGCGTAACGGCCGCTTCCGGGAGTGGGGCGGTGTTCTTGACACAGCGAAAACCGTTCGCGTCTGACCGATCGAAAGGCGAGAGCGCTTCCGGATCGAAATAGAGGTACGATGGAGACTTCCACGAGCCCCCCAGAATGAATCGATGGTCGCTGTCGTCTGCACTGGCAACCCATTCGCGGACATTGCCTGCCATATCGTAGGTGCCGTAGGGGCCAACTCCTTTGTACGCGCCGACAGGAGCCGGGCCGTTGGTCGTGATGTTGCTGGACGGAACAACGTAGCGTGCCACATCGGACGGCGCCGCCGTATACCACTGCGATAAAACAGGTAAACTCTTTCCCGCAAACGCGGCATAAGCAGAGGCCTCGTACCAACTCACACCGGAGACGGGAAAATCCGCCTGTCCGCCGGCATAATGTCCTGCGACCCATCCGGCCGGCCCAGGCCGGTTTGTTGTGTCGCGGAACTCTGCCATCGCTTCAGCCCAGGAGAGCTCGTGCCCGTCCCGAATGAACTTCTCCGTCCAATACTCCTTCTTTTCGTAACCCCCACTGTCGACAAATTCCTGGTAGTCGCGATTGGTAACTTCGAAGCGATCAATGTAATACGGCGGCAACTTGTAAGGGCCGATGAAGCCTATGAAACTGATATCAGTCACGAAGCGTTTTCCCGGCACCGGCACCATTCCGTTGGGCGAGGATTGGAGAGCGCCCAGCGCGAAGTCCATGCTTTTCTGGGCCCGCAGACCCTCTACCAGCTCCCCAACTCCAGACCTCGATATTTTCCAGCGAAAATAGCCTTTTGGTATCGAAACGCGGTTGATAGGCGTGGCGCCGAGGCTGAACCAGGGAGCATCCGGCGTGGAAAAATCCTGAATCTCCGCGGTGGCTCCCGAGGGCGATGACGTGATGGACGCCGGCAGTGTATTTTGATCGGCGATTAGCTTGAGTTGAGGGTCGCCGGGCAAATAGCTCTGTGCTTTTTGGAGGACCACAAACGCGGCGAGCGGCTTTCCTTCGGCGATCAGACTGGCGATTTGCGGGATCGCCTCTTCGCGTGCCCACTGCCTTCTGGAAGAGCGATGAAAGAACCATGCTCCAGCGGCAATTGTTAGAAGAAGGGCAACTACAGCCGAGAGGGCGACCAGCCGGGACCGGCGCTTTGCCGCCACATCGTGAGAACCTGAGGCGGTTCGCGCCAAAAGGTTCGACGTTTCGCGAATTATCTCGGACGCCGACTGATAGCGGCTCGCTGGATCCTTTTCAAGAGACCGGCAAATGATTCGATTGGCCAGTTGGGGAGCATCAGGCCGGAACGCGCGCAAAGAGGGTGGGGAATCCTTGATGATTGCGTGGAGAACAGCAATATTGCCCTCGCCTTGGAACGGTGTCCGGCCGGCGAGCAATTCGTAATAGATGACACCCAGGCTCCACAGATCCGACCGCGAGTCGACCGCGTTTCCTTTTGCCTGCTCGGGAGACATGTAAGGCGGAGTCCCGACAATAAAGCCTGTCTCTATTGAGGCTGTCGCATCCGGCGTAAGCGGCGCCAGCAACTTGGCGATGCCAAAGTCGAGCACCTTGGTATGCCCCTTCGGGGTAATCATCACGTTAGCCGGCTTCAAGTCGCGATGGATTACGCCGTTTTCGTGGGCCTCTTCGAGCGCACCAGCGATCTGAGACACGATCAACGTGGCGTCTTCGATTGGCAGGGGGCCATTCTTCAACCTGGCGGCAAGCGTTTGCCCGGGGACGCACTCCATGACAAGGTAGTCCACGCCGTCTTGCTCGCCTACGTCGTACACGGCGGCGATGTGCGGGTGGCTCAGCTTGGCCAACGCCAGTGCCTCCTTGCGAAAGCGGCGTCGCGCCTCATCTCCCGTCACCAAGCCGGGGGAGAGAATCTTGATGGCTACGACACGTTCCAGCTTCTGGTCGCGCGCGCGATATACCTGGCCCATGCCACCGGAGCCAATAGGCTCTATGACGGTATATCGCCCCAGCTTATGTCCGGGGGTGAGAATGTGCACGCTGACTGTGGGTGGAGGCGGAGCGGCTCCGTTTTTTGCAAGGATCGGCCCTTCCAAGAAGCTGCCCATGCGCTGGTGGTCAAGAAGAAGTTCGTCTACAAGAGTGCGCAGCTCGGGCGAGTCACGGCACGCCTGGGCCAGATATGCCGAACGCTCTTCGGGGGGCAGGTCAAGAGCAGATCCAAAGATCTCCTCGGCGGATTGCTCCTGGTTGGCCATTGGTTATCCGGTTCACGGCGGTAAAGATGGGCGTCCGAGCGGCCCATGATATGTGATTTCACGTGAAGTAGAACCTGTGACGGTAGATAATACCACAGGTGCGGAGGAGGCCGACTCCATGGAAATCGAGAAGGGGCAGGTGACCAAACTCCTGAAAGCGATGGCCAAGGGCGACTCCGAGGCGGCGGACAAATTGCTGCCGCTGGTCTATGGAGAATTGCATCGGCTGGCCAGTTCGTACATGCGGAATGAGAGGCCCGATCATACGTTGCAAGCAACGGCCCTGATCAACGAGGCCTACCTTCGATTGGCGCGAGAGGATACCGACTGGAACAGCCGTGAGCACTTTATTGGGGTGGCGGCGAACGTGATGCGGCGCGTGCTGGTTGACTATGCACGCGCGCACAGAGCGGAACAAAGAGGTGGAGGCCTGAAGCGGGTCGAAATGCAGGACGACCTTGCAGTCTCGGTGGAAAAGCTTGACGAAGTGGAGGCTCTGGACGAGGCATTACGCAACCTGGAGGAACACAACCCGCGACAGGGCAAAGTGGTGGAACTGCGCTATTTCGGAGGCCTGTCGGTGGAGCAAATCGCTTCGCTTCTGCAAGTGTCGCCCCGGTCAGTGAAGCGCGATTGGTCGCTGGCGCGGATCTGGCTGTTTCGCGAACTTGAGCCAGGCGTGGCTCCCTCGCGTGGAGATCGGAAATAAGAAATAGAAACTGTGTGGCCCCATTTTCCGGGCGACTGCGCCTTACCAGGTGAAGGCGCTCGGTAAGGCGTCTTCCAAGAAAAGGAGAAGCCGTTATGACCACACTTATCATGTCGAAGATTCGCGCAGCCGTTGTCGTCGCCTCCCTTGCCATCGTTTCTGTGTCACAAGCATTGCACGCGCAAAGCCCAAAGGAACTGAGAAAGGTGACCGTGCCTTTCGCTTTTCAGGCTGGAATAACTCACTTCGCGCCGGGTGCATACACCATCAGCGTTTCGGCGAACGGTTTTATATCGATTCGCGGTGTGTCGAACTCTGGGTTGACGATAGTTATGCAACAGGGCGGCATTGAGCAATCCCCGGTCAGCCAGTTGGTCTTTCGCAGATTTGGCAATCGCTATTTCCTTCGCGAGGTTTGGACCAAGGGTGATTCCGTCCATCTTTGGTGCCTAAAGTCCAAAGCTGAAGGTCAAGCCGAGAGGGTTCAACGCGCTGCCGATCGTGCATCCATCGCAGCGCCCACCAACGTCGAAATCGCCTTGCTGGAAACCCATCGATAAGGTCCGTCCCACTCGCCCGACAAAAAGCAGCCCTGCGCCCGAATCGCTGGGGTCGGGAACAGTGCCTAGGCCGTATCGCCACACGCTATGAGAAATCCAGAACCTGTTTCGCCGCACTCGTCGCCGGAGCCTGCTCCTGGATCATCTTGCAGCTATATGTCGATACGGCCTAGTCCTTCGCTTCCCGCAGCGCATCCAGCATCCGCCGGTCTTCCGCGCTCAGCGCCGCGCCTTCCAACAACTCCGGCCGGTTTTTCAGTGACTTCTTCAGTTGCTGTTCGCGCCGCCAGCGCCGGATCTCGGCGTGATCTCCGCTCATCAGCACCTCCGGCGCGCGCAGTCCGCGGAACTCGGCCGGCCGTGTGTAATGCGGGTAGTCTAGCAACCCTCCGGCCCCGTGCTGCGAGCGTGGAACCCCCTCCACATCCACGTCAATCTCCGCGTCCGCCGCGCCAAAGCTCTCAAACTCGCCAGAAGCCTCGTTGCCCAGCACGCCCGGAATCAGGCGCATCGTCGCGTCCACCACCACCGCCGCCGCAGGCTCGCCTCCGCTCAACACATAATCCCCGATCGAAAGCTCCATGTCGCAGTAGAGTTCGTTGATTCGCTCGTCTACGCCTTCGTACCGCCCGCAGACAAGCACCACGCGTTCCAGCCCGGCCAATTCCCGCGCCAGTGCCTGCGTAAAGACCCTCCCCTGCGCCGAAAGCAGGATCACGCATGTTCCGCTCCCTTGCTCCCTTGCTCCCTCGCTCTCTTTGCTCCTCCGCTCCGTTTTCGGCCGAACTCCCAATGCCTCCAGCGCCTCCGCCAGCGGCTCCGGCTTTAGCACCATCCCTTCGCCGCCGCCAAACGGGCGATCATCCACCGTGCGGTGCCGGTCGTGCGTAAATTCACGCAGATCGTGCAGCTGGATCTCGATCAATCCCTCGGCCTGCGCGCGGCGCACGATCCCCTGCGCGAAGACGCTCTCAAAGAATCCGGGAAAAATGGTGACGATATCGAACCGCATATTGCCTCATGATAGAGGCGACGACCCAGACGTGTCCGTGCGGATCGAAGATGGGAAAAGGTGAGGAAGCGATTGCGAGTGCCCAGTCCCCGTTTCGCACATCATAAACTAACAGCTAGTAGCTGGGAGCTGTCTTACGTCTCCACAGCCGCGCCGTCACCACTCCGAACAGAAAGCCTCCCACGTGCGCCAGGTAGGCCACTCCGCCGCCTTGTACATTCGCCACTGCGCCTGCGTTCCACAGTTGGATCAGGAACCACACTCCGATCAGCCACACCGCTGGAATATAGGTCACGCGGATAAATATCAAAATCCAAACGAGCGACCGGATGCGGTCTTTTGGAAACAGCACGATGAACGCGCCCATCACCGCTGCAATGGCCCCACTTGCGCCCAGGCAGGGAACGTGCGAGCCGGGACTTCCCGCCACCTGCGCCAGCATCGCCACCACGCCGCCAACAAGGTAGAACACCAGGTAGCGAATTCGCCCCATGGCGTCCTCAATGGCCGGCCCAAACGCCCACAGGAAAACCATGTTGCCCGCGATGTGCAGCCATCCCGCGTGCAAAAACGTGCCCGTCACAAGCGTGATTAAATGGCGCCCGTGATCAATGCGCGCAGGAATCACTGCCCAGCGCAGAACGAACGCATCGCCCTCGACCAGCTCGCAAAAAAACACATAAGCATTCGTCAGGATGATCAGCAAGGTCATCACGGCGAAGCGGCGCTGCCGTCGCGACACATCCCCAAGTGGGATTAGAGTTGCCACGTTTTGGGTTCCTTCAGGAGATTCGGCGCCTGTGCAAGAAACACCTTTGGCGTTGGCGTCGCCGGTCTACCGCGCCGATCCTCAAGTTGCGCTTGCCCGTGCCGTAATACCTCAGGCCGGTTGGGAGCGAAGACGCCGCGCGGCCGCCAGCACCCCGAGCCGCGACACACCGCTGAAAATCATGCTGACTCCAACCACTGTTCCGATGATCCACGAGCTATTCGCCGGCCAGGTCCTCCAGATAAGAATGGAGAAAATCAGCGTCACCACGCCATCGAAAAACAGCCACCCCGATCCGCCCACTGGCCGCATCTTCCACGCCAGCACAAACTCCAGAATCGCTTCGGCAAAGAGGTAGGCTCCCAGGCCCAGCGTCAGCACGGCCAAGCCGGCAGCGGGATGAATCAGTATGTAAATCCCCGCGATCAGATAGGCGAGCCCCAGTAAAATTCCCCAGACCAATCCGCCCATTTTACGGGTATGCCAGCCGAACGCGAAGTGCGCCGCTCCGGCGAACACCAGCAACCAACCGACAAGAATCGTGGTCGCGATTCCCGCTGCCGGGGGCACCGCGATGGCCAGAGCTCCCGCCAAAATGATCAAAGCGCTCATTGCCTTCGACCACATGATCGAGTGTTTCTCCATGGTCCCGATGGAATTGTCACTCATATTCGATCTCCTCTCCTGGGTTACCGCATCGGGCCTTGCGACTTTGCCCCGGCCGCAAATTGCGGCGTAGATCGCAGTTCGTTTAGAGACGGAATCGGGGCGCCCGAATCGGCGTACCGGTAGTCTACTCGCTCCCCGTCTAAATCAACCACCATATTGTTCGTCGCTGACGTGTTCCAGCCAGTCGACCGTCTTGCCATCGAGCTTTTCCTGGATGGCGATGTGCGTCACGGCCGTAGTGGGCGCGGCGCCGTGCCAGTGCTTCTCGCCGGGAGCAAACCACACCACGTCGCCCGGCCTGATCTCCTCGATCGGGCCGCCCCATCGCTGCGCGCGCCCGCATCCGGCGGTCACAATCAGCGTCTGTCCCAGCGGATGCGTATGCCATGCCGTCCGCGCGCCCGGCTCGAAGGTCACGCTCGCACCCTGCACGCGTGCCGGCTCCGGCGGAGCCAGCAGCGGATCGATGCGCACCGTTCCGGTGAACCAATCCGCCGGCCCCTTGCCCGAAGGCTGCGTCCCCGCTCGTTTAATTTCCATGATGTTTCTCTCCTGTGTGCCTCAGATGCCGCTTGTCAACTAGCGCCCCGTCATCTGCTCCAGTTTCTCAGGGTAGCGCGCGCCCTCCACCGTAATCTTCGCGGCAGCCTCGTCAATCTCGCTGAGATCGTCCGCCGTCATCTCCACGGCAACCGCTCCAATATTCTCCTCAAGACGCGACAGCTTCGTTGTTCCGGGAATCGGAACGATCCACGGCTTCTGCGCCAGAAGCCACGCCAACGCAATTTGCGCGGGCGTCGCGTTCTTCTTCTTGCCTATCGCGCTCAGCAGATCGACGACGGCCTGATTCGCCTTCCTCGCCTCCGGAGTAAAGCGCGGCAACGTGCTGCGAAAATCGTTGCTGCCGAGCTGGGTGTTCTCGTCCATTTTTCCCGTCAAAAATCCCTTGCCCAGCGGGCTGTACGGAACCAACCCGATGCCGAGTTCCTCGAGCGCCGGAATCACCTCCGTCTCCGGCTTACGCCACCACAGCGAGTACTCGCTTTGCAGCGCCGTTACCGGCAGCACGGCATGCGCGCGGCGAATCGTCTGCACGCCCGCCTCCGAAAGACCGAAGTGCTTTACCTTGCCCGCCGCGATCAAGTCTTTCACCGCGCCCGCCACATCTTCAATCGGCACTTCCGGATCGACGCGATGCTGATAAAACAAATCGATCACATCCGTCTGCAGCCGTTTGAGCGACGCATCGGCAACTTGTTTGATGTGCTCGGGCCGGCTGTTCAAGCTCTGCGCCCCAGGCTTGCTGTCGCCACCCGTATTGAAGCCGAATTTGGTGGCGATCACGACCTTTTCGCGCACCGGCAACAATGCTTTGCCCACCAGCACCTCATTCGTATACGGGCCGTAGACTTCGGCGGTATCGAAAAATGTGATGCCGCGATCCACGGCTGCGCGGATCAGCGCGATCATCTCCTGCTCGTCGTGCGGCACGCCGTAAGAAAAGCTCATGCCCATGCAGCCCAGTCCGAGCGCCGAAACTTCCAAATTGCTTTTTCCCATTGTACGTTTTTGCATACCAGTCCTTCTCCAGTTCCTGTGTTTGTTCGGGGTGGGGCAGTTCGTCGATGGGGAACGCCGCGGCCCAGTTATTACTCCGCCTTCAGCGACGCCATATCAATCGAGAAGCGATACTTCACGTCCGACCTCACTAGCCGCTCGAAGGCTTCATTCAGCTTCTGGATCGGGATCACCTCGACGTCGGCAACAATATTGTGCTCGGAGCAGAAGTCGAGCATCTCCTGCGTCTCCGCGATGCCGCCGATTAACGATCCCGAAAAGCTGCGCCGCCGGAAGAGCAGCCCGAAGACGCCCACGGGCAGCGGTTGGTCGGGCGCGCCCACCATGGTGATGTTGCCGTCCCGTGCCAGCAAATTGATGTACGAGTTAATGTCGTGCTGCGCTGCCACGGCATCCAAAATGAAGTCAAAGCTGCCCGCGTGCTTTTCCATTGCGTTGGCGTCTCTTGAGAGCACAACCTCATCGGCGCCCAGCCGCAGCGCGTCTTCCGTTTTGCCGGCCGAAGTAGTAAACACCACCACGTGCGCGCCCAGCGCGTGCGCAAACTTCACGCCCATGTGGCCCAGTCCGCCCAGGCCCACCACACCCACCTTCTTGCCCTTGGTCACGCCCCAGTGGTGCAGCGGCGAATAGGTAGTAATGCCCGCGCACAGCAACGGCGCAGCGCCCGCCAGGTCCAGGTTCGCGGGAACGCGCAGCACAAAGTGCTCCTTCACGACAATGCTGTCGGAGTAGCCGCCGTACGTTACGCCGCCCAGGTGTGTGTCGGGAAAGTTGTAAGTGAGCGAGAAGTTGGGGCAGAATTGCTCCTGGCCCGCTTTGCACTCGGGGCACGTGCCGTCGGAGTCGACCATGCACCCCACCGCGGCCAGGTCGCCAACCTTGAACTTCGTTACCGCCGGGCCCACCTTCGTCACTCGCCCCACAATCTCGTGGCCGGGAACGCACGGATAAACGGTCGGCATCACATCGTGCCATTCGTCGCGCGCCTGGTGGAGATCGGAGTGGCAGACGCCGCAGAAAAGAATCTCAATCTGCACGTCGTCTGCGCTAGGATCGCGTCTCGCGATCATGGTGGAGGCAAGCGGCGATTTGGCGCTGGCCGCGGCATATGCTTTGGATTTGTACATGAGGTCACCTCAGTCTTTCGAGTAAGCGCTAATGACATTAAGATGCGTTCCAGATTTAGCAGTCGCATCAATTTCTTCACTGCATGCTCATCAATAACCCTATAGGATGCCATCAACCCACATCCCAGACATTGAGCGACCGACAACTCAGCCGCGCGGGGCCGGCCCTCTCGCTCCCTCGCTCCCTCGCTCCCTTGCTCCCTCGCTCCCTCAGGCCTATCATGTTCCACACATCGCCATGAACGATATTGAATCGTTGCTAACGCGCTGGCAATCGGCCGGCGTCCTCGATGCGGACACAGCCGCCCGCATTCGCGCGCTCGAAGCACAGAGCGCCGCGCAATCCGGCAAACCTTCGGCCGCCGCACCCTCCACCAGCCCTGCCGGCCTCAAGTGGCTCGTCGTCACAGGTCTCATTTTCGGCGCAATCCTGCTGGCCTGCGGCGTGGTGCTCTTCGTCTTCTCTCATTGGGACCAGCTCGGCCCCGGCGAGCGTTTCCTGCTCGTCATCGCCGTGGTCGCCGTCTTCCACATTGCAGGCGGCCTCACGCGGTCCACATTTGAAGGCTTCTCCACCGCGCTGCACGCCGTCGGCACCATCTCCACCGGCGCGGCCATCGCGCTCGTCGGCCAGATCTTCAACATTCAGGAACACTGGCCGGCCGCGGTGCTGCTTTGGTCGGTCGCCGCCTTCGCCGGCTGGGCGTTGCTGAGGGATCAGGCGCAGCAAACGCTGGCGCTTCTGCTCTTTCCCGCCTGGATTTTCTGCGAGCTCGGCTACCGCATGGAGGGCCACATCGGCGATTCCATCTACATGGGCCGGCTCTGCTTTGTCTGGGCCATTCTCTACCTCACTTTCTTTGCCAATTCGCAGCGCAAAGTGGTGCAGGGAATTCTCTTCGCAGTCAGCGCCATCGCCGCCGTCACCGGCATCGTCTTAATGCTCGCCTCCTGGGCTTCATATTCATCCGATCAGACTTTCATTCCCTTCGGCACGCGCGTCTGGGCCTGGATCGTGATCGCCGCCATTCCGCTCATCGTCGCCGCATTTCACGGTCACAAGGGGCTGGTTCCCATCGCCGCCGCGATCGCGTTCGCGATGGCGCTGCCGTGGTGCTATTCCGCGTGGAGCGAAACCATGATCTGGGGCAATGGAGGCAATCACGTCCTGACGGGCACGCGCCCCAACCTGCTCGCCCACGCCCTGGTCGCCGCCTTTGCCGTCTTTCTCTGCGCATGGGGAGTGCGCCTGTTTTCGCGCGCGCTCGTCAATCTCGGCATCGTGGGATTCGCGGCCGCTGTCGCATGGTTCTACTTCAGCGATATCTACAACAAGCTCGACCGTTCGCTCGGGCTCATCGGCCTCGGCATCCTCTTCCTTGCGGGCGGATGGGCGCTCGAAAAGATGCGACGCCGCATTCTGGCGCGCATGGCGTTAACTCCACAATCTAAGGGTGCCCCCGGTCCCTCGCGTTTGGGGACCGGGGAAACCACCTCACAGACCTCAACTCAAAGTGAGACGCAGGGAGGCGCGCAATGAAGATCGGCCGTTTCACTCTTTCTGCCGCCTCGTTCGTGTTGCTGGTCATTCAGTTGGCACTGGTGTCGACCATCGCGGCCAAGTATCTCTATCAACGCTGGACCTGCCCCCGCGTCTGGACCCGCGCCGTCGCCTTCGATCCCAGCCTGCCTATGCGCGGCCGCTACTTGGCGCTGCAACTCACCGTCGATGGCTGCCAAAGCACGCTGCCCTCCGCCAAAAACGCAACCTTCCCGCGCGACGTGAACGGCGCCGTCAAGCCCGGACCGTATTTCCTGCGTCCGATGGCCGTCACCTTCAACGCCAACTTGAAAGTCGTCAACAACACGCTCGTCGCCGTGCGCCTCGAAGGCACGGAAGACGCCAGCGCAGGAGATGCAGTGGTCGGTACCGAAGGTTCGTCCTGCGATCGGATGCAGCTCGCATCGTCCACCGATTTCTTCATCTCCGATACGGCGCAAAACCCCTTGCCGCTCAAGCCCGGCCAGGAACTCTGGATCGAGGTCACGATTCCGCCCAAAGGCCCGCCGCGCCCCATGCAACTGGCCCTCAAAGACAACGGCGCGTGGAAGCCGCTGGACTTGAAATAGCGCGTGCGGCACGACGATGCTCGTGCCTGAAATCGGTCATCCGCAAACTACGACGATCCGGGAGCAAGGGATACGTCGCTCCGTGACGCTGGCTACTTGCGCCGCGCTGGTACTCTCTGCAATCGGCGAGGCTCGGCTTCCTGCAGCTTATCCCGGACCAATTCCATGAAGGCCGCCATGGCCGGAGAAATCCATTTGTCCTTGTGCCACAGGATCTGGGTGACGATGTCCAGCGACGGGCCCGTCCAGTGCAGGGCCTTGAGATGGTTCTGGCGCAGTTCGCGGCTGACCACGATCTCTGGCAGCAGCCCCAGCCCCATGCCGAGCGTGATGCATTGCTTGAGTGCCTCCACGCTGGAGAACTCCGTCACGTTGGCAGGGCGAATGTTGGCCAGCGCCAGCGCACGGTCGAGCTTCTCGCGATAACTGCATCCCGCTTCCGTCAGCAGCAGATTCTGTCCGGCCAGATCGGACGGCTTTACCGTGGCCTGGCTGGCGAGCGGGTGGCCGGCATCCGACAGCAGCAGGATTCGCTCCGTGCGCAGGCGGCAGGACTTGATGCTCGCGGAGGGCGGCAGATTGTCGCCGTGAATCACCATGTCGAACTTTCCGGCCTCGAGATCGAGCGCAACCGTCGCGGTCGAGTGTTGGCTGAAGATGAGTTCGACATGGGGAAAGCGGCGGTGGAAGGCGTGCAACAGCACTGGCAAGCGATAGGTGAGCAAACTCTCCGCGGCCCCGATGCGCAGCGGCCCGCTCGGTTCGGCGCCGGATTGGAGCGCGCGCTGGCCATGGTCCATGGCCGCGAGGGCCTGCGACGCGAAAGGCAGGAAATTGCGGCCCGCGTCAGTAAGGGCCACGCGACGGCCGAGACGGTCAAAGAGCGGTATACCGAGTTCTTCTTCGAGCGCCTTGATCTGCGCAGTCACGTTGGACTGCACAGTGTGCACTTTTTCAGCGGTGCGCGTGAAGCTCAACTCTTCAGCGAGCGCGCGAAAGATCTGTAGCTGCCGGACTTCCATACATGAATCTCCAATACAGATGCACTTTATCACATCAATCTATTGGACAGATATATAAATCCGCGCCAGACTCTCGATTAGGTCGCGATCGCAAGCTCTTGGAGAAAGTATTCCGGAGCTTACAGAGCGCCGATCGAAACCATTCCCCAAAGGAGGTTCCTATGAATCGCACCGTCCTCGCACGAGTTTTTTCACATTGTGACCAATCGCATGTTCGCTGTGACCAACAGCATCTGAGGCCATTTGTGCGGCTATCTCAGCAGGACGGTGTATGCCTGTAAATCGCTCAATCTAAATAACATTATGAACCTTTCGCCGTCTTCACCGTATCACTTGAACAGGTTCGCAACTACGCGCAGTTCCCCGAACTACACAACCAGATTGGAGAAAAATCATGACGCCGATCCACCGCATTCCCCGCAGTCACACTGTCCTGTCCGCCGCAGCATTCTCGTTCCTTCTTCTCGCAGCGTCGAGCATGCTCGCCGAACCCGTTCCCAATCTCGACGTACCTTCAACCCAATCACGGTTCGAGCCGCGCACCGTTCAGCAGCAGATCCAGCTCGCCGGCGACTACTTTTCCGGACACAGCGTGCCGCAGGATTCAAAGCGCGCCGCCTTCTGGTATGAAAAAGCTGCCGGAGCCGGCGATCCCATGGCGCAACTCGAGATCGCCTATCTGTACGAGGCTGGCATCGGCGTTCCCAAAGATCCGGCGCGCGCCTTTCATTGGTACCAACTTGCCGCCGCCGGTGGACTGGTTAGCGCCAAAGTGGAGCTTGGCAACGCCTATCTGTGGGGATACGGAGTTGAGAAGAATGAGCAAGCAGCCTTTGCGCTGTTTCATGAAGCCGCGCAAAAAGGCAGCGGGCTTGCGGATTGCTTTCTGGGCGACATCTATCACTTCGGAATCGGCGTAGTGCAAGATGACGCCGAGGCCGAACGCTGGTACGCGAAGGGCGCAAAACTGCACGACCCCCAGGCGCTGTTCACAGTGGGATCTCACTATTTCGCTGCAACGAATCACGAACGCAACCTCGGCAAGGCCGCAAACCTGCTGCGCGAATCCGCACAGGCCGGTTATGTTCCTGCGATGTATAACCTCGGCCTGTTGCTCGCGCAAAATCCGGAGCTAGCCAGCAATCCCGGCGAAGCAATGGCCTTCCTCAACACCG
This sequence comes from uncultured Acidobacteriaceae bacterium, assembly GCA_963732305.1. GTDB lineage: Bacteria > Acidobacteriota > Terriglobia > Terriglobales > Acidobacteriaceae > Telmatobacter. The sequence goes on along the minus strand of CAVSYW010000005.1, from coordinate 691,034 downwards.
CCGCCGATGCCGGCTCATGGACTTCGTCGATGCTCCTCGGTGTGCTCGCACGTGACGGCAGGCAAATGCCGCGCAATGCATCTTCGGCGTACTTCCAATTCCGTGTCGCAGCGCTCGAAGGCGGTGACGATGCTAAAAATCGCCTCAAGAACGACCTGTGGTTGCTCGCCACTGAACTGGGCGCAGACCGCGCGGCCCAGCTCGACGCTCAAGCCGAAGATTGGCACGAGCGCCACCATGCCGTCCTTGAATTCGTCTATAAACCGGGAGAAAATGAAAACAGCTTCCCCGCCTACGCATTGGCGGCTCCCGCGGATGGCTCGCATACGGCTCTGCTACTTCCCGTCCAGGCGGATTAATTGCGGCCCCGGCGCAAAATCCGGATGAAGCCGGCGCGCTGGTTGACCGTCTTGCTTGCAGTCAATCGCCGGCTTCAGGTTTGTCCGCCTTTAGCCGCATCGCACAAAAAAGCGGCGTCGCCCCGGAGGCGGCGCTGTTAGTTGAGAACGGAGCCTCGTGTTCGACCAGGAAAATCCATCTACTGAAGCCGTTAAGCGCGCGGGTGCGCCGGAATCGCCCAAACGGTCGATCCTGATGCACCCCGCATTCTTTATCACTGCTTCCACTTTGGTGGGATTGCTCTTCGCCTTGCAGGAGTGGGGGCACGTGCGGCTTGAGGGCTACGACATCGGCCCCGCACTCGTATTTGGATCCTGGGGCCTGCAATATTTCTTGTGGGGAGTTATCGGCTGGATTCTTTGGCGGCTCTTCCGGTCTTATATTCAGACCGTCAGCATCGTGCAGATGTTCACGGTTGTTCTTCCCGTGAGCCTGGCAACCTACGTGGTCGAAGATATGATCTGGGTTGCCTTCTTCCCGCATTTCTCGTTGATGCGCCCAAACATGAGTTATTGGCAGCGTGTCGTATTCAATTACAAGGGAGATCTGGTCGAAAGCATGGCCATCTTCTGGTGCGCCTTCTTCTTTTTCCGCGGCATCGGCCTTTACCAGCAACTCCGCGAGAAAGAAACCGTGGCCGTCCAACTGCAGGCACAACTGGCGAACGCAAAAATAGCTGCATTGCGCATGCAGCTGAACCCGCACTTTCTTTTCAATACCATGAACAGCATTTCCAGCTTGATGCGCAGCGATGTGGATGCCGCCGACTCCATGCTGGAACATTTGAGCAGCTTGCTGCGTATGACTCTGGAGCGCGGCGATGTCCAGCTCATCCCGCTGCACGACGAGATCGATTTCACCGAGACCTATCTTGCCATGCAGGACCGAAGATACGCAGGGCGCGTCACGCGCATACTTTCCGTCGACCCCGAGCTCCACGATGCACTGGTGCCCGCGATGATTTTGCAGCCGATCGTCGAGAATGCTTACGCGCATGGTCTGTCGAAGCTGGACCGCGGCGGTCATCTTTCCATCGACGTTCGCAGGCACGGGCAAAGGTTAAGAGCTCTTATTACGAACAATGGCGTCGGCTTGAGCCCAGGCGTGAGTCAGAAATCGAGCGGCTACGGCGTGGGCTTGACCAATGTGAAAGATCGCCTCCGCCTGCACTACGGCGACGATTGCTCGTTCACAATGGGCGAGCTCGATGCGAGTCGGGTGCAGGTAGCCATGTCATTTCCTTTGCAACTCTCCACAAACCCAGGTGAAAGCCTCACAAGGTACGGTGCATGATGATCCACGCAGTGGTGGCAGACGATGAAGTCCTGGCAAGGCAGAAGTTGCGCCAATTGCTTCGCGACGACCGCGACATTGAAATCGTTGGCGAGTCGGCAACCGCCCTTGAGACCATTGAACTCGTGAAAGCCGCGAGCCCGGAGTTGCTGTTCCTTGACATTCGCATGCCGGGCATGGACGGATTCGATGTCGTCGATGCGCTGGTCAACCACGCGGATGTCCCTCTTCCGCGCATCATTTTCACCACGGCGTACGACCAATATGCCCTCCGCGCGTTCGAAGTCAATGCCGTCGACTATTTATTGAAGCCGTTCACGCAGGAGAGACTGCGCAGCGCCATCGAGCGGGTTCGCGAGCAATCCCAGGCCAAGCAGCCGGGACCCGGCGCTGCGAACGAAAACAGCAAAAGCGTCAATTTTTACACCAACCGCATCGTCTTTAAGTCGCGCGGGCGCATTCTGTTTCTTCCCGTATCGGACATTCGCTGGATTGGCGCAGAAGGTAATTATGTGCGGCTTTCCACCGCAACCGAGCAGCACCTTCTGCGCGAAACCATGGCGCACCTTGCCGAGCGGCTCGATCCGCGAGGATTCCTGCGCGTGCATCGCTCCTTCATCGTCAACCTGAAGTATGTGAAGGAGGTGCGCCGCGAAGCCGACGGCGATTCCGTCGTGATCATGGATAGCGGCCAAAGAGTTGCATTAGGCCGCAGCTTTCGCGCGTCTCTGAACGAACAGCTCCATCGCGCATGAAGATTCCAATTTTTGAAGGACGCGCGAAACCGGCCCGAGTCTTTCTCCGTTACAGAATGGCGTTCGCATCTGAATCGCAGCCGTTCATCACGGATTTCCGCATTCGGTCCCACAATCCATGGAACTGGAGGAATAAACCGTAGTTATTCGAAATCGAGTAGAACGCATGAGGCGGGCCGGGCGGGCGATTTTCATCAACACTGCTGCCGCTCTCACCGAATCTGCGGCTCGTCCCGGTTACTCGCGTCTCCGTCACAAACCCGTCCGCGGCACATCCATTGGACTGCTGCGTGCATCCTAAATGCTCGGAGGATCTTCCCCCCAATGCTTGAGATACCGATCGAAATGCCGACGTATTCCCCGCAGTCGGGGCTGCCGCAATTCGGCTCGTCTCCGGATGCTGTTGCCCATGCGCGCTCGGCAATTTTCAAGGCCGTTCGCGTGAATGCTGACGCGCACCGTATCTCCCGTGCGCTCACGGAGCCTGAGTATATTGAGGCCTGGATTTCGATTCCGGGCGCAGCGCCTGACTCATTCACGCGCGCCTCATCTCACGACAACGGCTACCGGCTGGACCACTACTTGGCCCACGGCTCGGCTCACCGCTCCGCCCTCACCATCAAGGGGTCGTTTCTTTTTTGCCACCTTCGCAAAATGCGATTGTTCTGGCGAAAGACCTCGAACGCTCTATGCGCGGACAGCGTTGTCGACTTCCGCCTGAGAGGCAACTTCGCGAGCAGCGTCGTCGAGCTTCGCCACACTGCACTCGCCTCCGCGGACGAGTACGCCTGGCACGAAGCCCTTTGGCGGCATTCTCTTCAGAAATTGGCTCTAATTTTCGGATCTTCATAAATCCGCATTGCAACAGAATGCGATGCGGGGCAGCACGCACCCTCAGGCTCCCGGCGCGTTCAGATCTACCAACCCCTCCGGCAGCGCCATTTCCACGCGCTTGCCTTCCGGGTCAATCCTGCGCAGGTAGCTTTTCGCAAATGGAATCAGCACCTCGCCGCGCGCACCGCGCACTACCAGGAGCGGCGCGGCTCCCCCTGCCCGGCTCACGTCCTCAATTTCGCCCACCGTCACCGGCTCCTCTCCGGCCACGTTTACCAGCACGCATCCAATCAGGTCGGCGGTGTAGACTTCATCCGCGGCAAGCGGTGCTCGTTCGGCACGAGGGATGGCTACGTAAAGGCCCGCGAGGGCTTCCGCAGCGGAAATCGAGTCCACACCCGCAAAGTGCAGCACAATGCCGCCCTTGTGCAGCCAATGGTTGGCGAGCTCAATCTCGCGCGGAGCCGCAGAAGCGCCACCGTCGGCCTTGAGCAGCCACAACCGCCTTCGCTCTGCAAATTTTTCAGGGAAATCGGTGAGAATTGCGGCGAGGACCTCGCCTTTGCGGCCCTGCGGGCGGCGAATTCGTGCTAGCCAAACCCATTTTTCCGGTGTTACCGGCACGGCGACCTCCGCCCCCAGGACGAGGCGACGCTCGGAACAGGCCACTGTGGAAGCACTCGGCCCTGGAAAGACGCGGCCAGCACGGCCTCGAACGACAGCTAAACCTCGTCGTCCTCTTCCAGGATGTCAAGCGTGTAGCGGTGGTGCAGCTTCATGCTCACTGCGCCCAGGATGGTGCGCACCGAACGCGCAGTCCGCCCCTGCTTGCCGATGACCTTGCCCACGTCCTGTGCCGCCACGCGGAGCCGGAGCACTGTATTCTCTTCCCGGTTCACTGACTCCACTTCAACGGCTTGCGGTTCATCCACTAAGGCCCGCGCAATCTCGCGGACCAACTCGTCTACTTGCACCATCTCAGCTTGGGTCATGATCTTGCCCCTGACCATCTACGTTCGAAGATTGGCACTCTGAAACTGTGCGCGAAGAATAACACGTATGCCTTCCCCGAGCAACGATTTGCAGTAATAACTTGCGCAAAGACTTAGGTGCCGCCCCTGTGCCCGTTCGGCCCCGGGACAGCTACAAGATTGGCTAGAGTGCTACACTGCGGCCGGGTCGGCAACCGCGGGCGCTTCCGAAGCCACTGGCGCGGGTGTCGGTTCTGATACCGCCGGAGCCGCCATGTCTGTACCCGCCGCCATCGGAGGGTTCTTGGCCACCAGTTTTGCCATGATGGGCGAAAGCGTGGCGCCGACGCCACGCCAGTAGGCAATCCGCTCGTGCTTCAGGTTGACCGTGGCCGGGCTGGTGCGCGGATTGTAGGTGCCGACGACTTCAATCGAACGGCCGTTACGTGCGCGGTCCTTCTCGATCACAACAATGCGGTAATAGGGTTGCTTGGGGGCGCCAACTCGCGCCAAACGAATCATAACCACGATGGGTACATTTCCTTTCCGGTTTTCAAGAGCTTTGCGTGCGTTTTTGGGGAACTTCCCCGCCGGATTATCACCCGCAATCGGGGTCCGCCCAGCGAACGGCGGCAGGTCTCCAGCATAGTAACGGCCGTACCGCCGCCTCCGGCCGCACACATCACAACATCTAAGTATCGCCGAAACCGGGCCTTCGAGGCAAATCGCGCGGTTTGTCGCTGGGTTAGCATGGGATTGGCACGCCCCCATGAACCGCGAATACCACGAATGGAATTCAAGCCGCCTCGGCCGCCCCATGGAACTGCTCGTCTTTGGCCATGCCGGCATGCCCGTCCTGGTTTTCCCCACCTCCGGCGGTCGCTTCTTCGACTTTGAAGACCGCGGCATGGTTGCCGCACTCGCCGCCGGGATCGATGCCGGACAGCTTCATCTCTTTTGCGTCGATTCTGTCGATCGCGAGAGCTGGTACAACCGCCGGGTTTCTCCGCGCCGTCGCGTCGCCCGCCACGCGCAATATGAGGCCTATCTCCTCAACGAGGTTGTCCCCCTCATTCGCCAGAAGAACGCCGACCCGCGCCTCTTGGCCCTCGGTTGCAGCTTCGGCGGCTACCACGCAGTCAACATCGCCCTGCGCCATCCCGACCTCTTCAGCGGATTTTTTTCGATGTCCGGCACATTCGACCTCACCGCCTTTCTCGACGGCTACTACGGCGACGATTGCTACTTTCATCTACCCACGCACTACCTGCCCCGGCTCGAAGATCCCTGGTTCCTCGATCGCATGCGCGCCAACAATTACGTGCTGGCCACTGGCTGGGACGACCAATGCCTCGCGCAGAATCAGCAACTCGACCGCATCCTGACCGAGAAGGGAATTCCCCATCAACTTCATGTGTGGGATGCGCCGAACTCCCACGACTGGCCGACATGGCAACTTATGCTGCAGGATATCTAAGACAGGGAACAAGGGACCAAGAAGGCAGGGAACAGCGTGAGTGTCGGTGAACAGTGTGCGATGATCGCTCACACCCACACTCACATTGACCACCACCGGAGGCACCACCATGAGCGAACTCAACCCCTACGAGAAATTTATTGACGGCCGGCCGCTCGAATCCATCGCGGCCGCAACACCCGATGCGATCGCCGAGTATCTCGAAATCCTCGGTCCAAATCAATCAAGAAAACCCGCCCCCGAAAAATGGAGCGCCGCCGAAATCGTCTGCCACCTGGCCGATTGCGAAATTGTCTTCGCCTTCCGCTTGCGCCAAACCCTGGCTGAAGACGGCCACACGATTCAGCCCTTCGATCAGGACAAATGGGCGGTGCAATACCCCGGAGTTCCAGCTGTCTTGGCGCTTGCAACCTTCGGCGCGGTGCGCAGGTGGAATCTGCGGCTCATTCACTCCGTTATGCCCGCCGCCGCAGGCAGAACCGTCACCCATCCCGAGCGCGGCACAATGACCTTCCAAACCATCGTGGAAACCATGGCCGGTCACGACCTGAATCATCTCGCGCAATTGCGCCGCCTCGCCGAATTGCCCGCGTGACAACCAGGTCTCTGGCCCCTTGAAGAGGAAACGTCCGTGGCTCACCCTTTCGCCGGATCTTGTTGGGGCGAAAGGGCGGGATAGCGCGAACTCCACCGGCGCGAACTTATGCGGTTAAAACTTAAGAGCTGAAAGCTGAGAAGTGGCAGCTGACGTACACTGTTCCCGTGCGCCGAGCGTTGCTCCGCACGCACGGAGGACCAGCGCATGAGAAAGATCGGCATCCTGTTCGGCGTGGAGAACAGTTTTCCGAGCGCCCTGGTCGAAGAAATCAATGCCCGCAATCCCTCCGGCATCCAGGCCGAATTCGTGCTCACCGGCGCTGTCGATCTCAATCAGACTCCGCACTACACCGTCCTCATCGATCGCATCTCGCACGACGTACCTTTTTATCGCGCCTTCCTCAAATACGCGGCGCTTCACGGCACAATCGTCATCAACAATCCCTTCTGGGCCTCGGCCGACGACAAGTTTTTCAACTACGGCCTCGCAGGCCGTCTCGGCGTGGCCGTTCCGCCTACGGTCCTCCTGCCGCACAAGCAGCTTCCCAACGAAACCTCAGAGAAATCGATGCGCAATCTTGAGTTTCCTCTTGATTGGGACAGCGTATTTGCCGCCATCGGCGAGCACGGCTTTCTCAAGCCCGTCGACGGCAAGGGCTGGCGCGATGTCCACGAAGTGAACGGCCGCGAAGAATTCTTCCGCGCCTACGATCGGACACGCGATCTCTGCATGGTGTTTCAAAAAGCGATCGACTACAGCGAGTACTTCCGCTGCTACGTTGTGGGGCAAAAGAGAGTTCGCATCATGCCGTACGATCCGCGCCGCTCGCACGCGGAGCGTTACCTGAAAGACGTCGCGCGGCCCAGAACTCTGCACGCGCGCCTGCTCTGGCGGCGCATGGAAGAAGACGCCATCAAGCTCTGCCGCGCGCTTGGCTACGACCTGAACTCTGTCGAGTTCGCAGTCAAAGACGGAACGCCTTATGCGATCGACTTCATGAATCCCGTGCCCGACGCCGATGTGCACTCCGTCGGCAAGACAAATTTTGCTTGGATCGTCGATCAGGTTGCCGAGCTGGCGATCGCTCGCGCAAGATCGGAGCCGCGTATAGCAAAACAACGCTGGACGGCATATCTGGGAGCAGCCTACGGCAAAACCATCTCGCACAAGCGCCCCAATCGATGAACCGCCTTATGCCAGTTCCACTTTCAGCGTGATGCCGATGTCGGAAATCTTCTCCGCAGGCATCCGTACCGTCAAAGTGCCATCGTCCTGCTTCCAGTCGAGCGCGCCTTTGTGCCCGAGCAGTTCCACTTTCAGGATCTTGCCGGGCTGCTGCGGACAGTTGAGTCCCAGTGCCTCGACAATGGCTTCCTTTTCCGGCCAGCCCATCACAAACGCGTAGAGCGTCGAGCCCTTGGTGGTAAAGCGGACATCGTTGGCCGTGAGATCGCTCTGCTTGTCTTCGTTGAAGTTTCCCCCAGCGACTTTTGTTTTTGTCGAAGGGCCTTCGCCATAGATCTTCCAGGGACGCGTCGAGTAAATGCCCTCGCTGTTGACCTGCATCCACGCGGTGATTCCCTCCAGAACCTCCATCTCCTCGAAGTCCAACTCGCCGGAGTTGGGCAGCGGAAAATTCAGCAGCAGGTTCCCGTTCTTGCTCACGATGTCGGTAAGCAGATCGATGACCTTCTTCGGCGTCTTGTACTTTACGCCGCGCTTGTAGTGCCAGTCGCCGATGCAGGTATCGGTTTGCCACGGATTCTCGGCAATGCCGTCCGCAACTCCGCGCTCATGATCGAGCACGCAGGTGCCAACGGCGCAGTCCGAAGCCAGCTTGCTGGTGTAAATCGCCTCGGTTGCGCCGCCGTGCAGTTGCGCGCTCACGTTGTAAAGGTGCGAGACCATCTTCAGTCCGTATTCCTCGAAGGGCAGATGTCCGTCCGTGTAGAGCAGGTCCGGCTGGTACTTATCGATCAGATCCGTCATGCGATCGAGATAATGTTTTCGCCACGAATCGGGAATGCCCGTGTCGCTCCAATCGACATTGGGGCCGGCAAACTGTGCGCAGTTGGCGTCATGATAGAGATCTGCGTGCTGCGGATCGACGCCATCGTAGGGAACCCCTGCGAGAGGGCCGGTCGAGTCAGAAGTGTGGCTCACGGAAAACCACTTGTAGCTGATCCACAGGTGCTCGCTGACGCCGAAACGCAAGCCGTGTTTACGCGCCGCAGCGCGCCACATGCCGACGACATCTTTTTTCGGCCCCATATTCACGGCGTTCCACCGCGTGTACTTCGAGTCCCACAAGTCGAAGTTGTCGTGGTGGACGCCCATGGAGAAGAAATACTTCGCACCCGCCTTTTTGTACAGGCCCATCAAATGTTCCGGATCCCACTTGGCGGCCTTCCAGTCGTTCACCAGGTCCTTGTAACCGACTTTGGAGGGATGCCCGTAAGTCTCGCAGTGATACAGATATTGATCCGTTCCCTGCATGTACATCTTGCGCGCATACCAGTCGCCGTCTTCGATGGCCGATTGCGGCCCCCAGTGCGACCAGATGCCAAACTTTGCGTCGCGAAACCACTGCGGAATCTGGTAAGCGCGCAGAGACTCCCGCGTAGGAGCAAACATCGTTGCGCTTTGCGGTGCTGCAATCCGCGAAAGCGCCAGAGCGGAGCACGCCCCGCCCACAGTTTTCAGCAAGTCACGCCGGTTCATCTTGATCACGGGATCCTCGTGTCACAAGGCCATCCATGCGAGCGGCACGCACTCGCCGGGTTAAAGTTGTGGATTCTGCTTTGCTTCGGAAGCCGCCATCGCCTTGCGCATGCGCTCTTCCGCATCGCCGGGCCAGTAAGAGCAGCCGAGCTCGAAGAATACCGTGGTATAGGGAATCGTCAACTCCGTCTTGATGATCAGCACGCGAAAGACCTGCGAAACCTGGTCGAGTTTGGCAATAATCTCCTCGTGTGGCAGCTCTTTCGCGGAGGATCCAAACATTTCGTCGAGCTGCTTGCGGTATGCGGTCACGCCGGGCGAATCATTCTGGGGCACAAAGGCCAATTCCCGGTCGAGATAAATACTGGCGCGCACGTGCCGGCTGGCGTTGACGGCGTCGAGAACCTTGCGCGTCACTTCGAGTTGCCCAGCGCCGGAAACGATGGTCTCAATGCCTGGCTTCGATTGTGCGGGATACGCGGAATCCGCCACAACAATCCAGTTGCGATGCCCAAAAAGCGGCAGCAGCGCGTGCAGCTCAAGTTCCCAATTTGATTTGGCCAGTCTTGGCGCATCGGCCATGGTGTCCTCACTTGCTCAAAAGCTACTTCAATTCATCATCCGCGCACACGGCCACTTTGCCGCATTTGCCCGACGCCATCAACGCATATGCGTCGCCGGCGCGCTCCAGCGGAAACCGGTGCGTAATGATGTCGGCCGGATGCAGGCTCCAGCGTACCAGCCGCTCCACCAGTTCCTCCATCAACCATGTCGAAGTTACCCACGAGCCGTACAGAGTTTTCTGATCGTGAATCATGTCGGGCGAAGGATTGAATTCCACGCGCCCGCCCTCGCCCAGAAAAACAATCCTGCCCCACTTGCGCGCGGAGCGAATCGCGGTGGCGCGCGCGGCATCGTTCGCCGAGCAATCGATGGCCCGCTCCACGCCCATGCCCGCCGTCAGCCGCTTCACCTCGGCCACGTTGTCCGGGCCCGACGTCAGAACTTCGTCGCACAACCCCAGATCCTTCGCGATCTTCATCCTCTCTGGAACCACGTCGATGCCGATGATGTGCTGCGCGCCCAGCTTGCGGCACAGCGCCCCCGTGGCCAAGCCCACCGGTCCCAGGCCCGTAATCAGTACGGCGTGGTTGCCGTTGATACCGATCTTCTCCAGGCCTTCGTACACGGTGCCAAATCCGCAAGCCACCTGCGCCCCGTCCGCGAAGGAAAGCTCGTCGGGCAGCGCGATCAAATCCTTCTCCTCGGCGATCATGAACTCCGCCATGCCGCCGTCGCGTTGCCAGCCGTAAGCGCGGCGATACTTTTCGCTCGTGCAGCTGATCATGTACCCGCGCCGGCAATCGTTGCACACGCCGCAGCCTGAGATGTGATACACGATCACGCGATCACCCACTTTGAAGCGGCGGCAGCCCTCGCCCACGGTCACAATCTGGCCGCACGGCTCGTGCCCGGCGATCACGCCCTGGTAGCCCTCCGGCCCTTTGCCAAGATGTTCGTGATAAATGCAGCGAATGTCCGACCCGCAGATGGTGGACGCTTTTACGCGCAAAAGAACTTCCCCATGACCCGGCTGGGGTACGGGCACCGTGCGCATTTCGACAGTGGAATTGCCGGGCAGGTAAGCTGCGGACATTGTTGCTTGCGACATCTCGTTCTCCAAATTTGTCGAGCCTTCAGCTTTCAGCCCTCAGCTTCATTTTGCGTCTGCCAGTCCCTTCTTGTTCCATCGGAGAAAGCCAAAGGCTGCAAGGCACGAGCTGAAAGCTGAGGGCTGACAGCTCAAAGCTGTTTCACTTCGCAATCTCCCCGCTCACATCCCACAGATCTTCCCACGTCTGTCCGTCCTTCCACAAGAAGACCTGGCCCTTGATCAAGCGGCAATTGTGGTCTATGGCGGCAATCGCGCGCATCTCTTCGCCGGTCAAAGGGTCGCTCGCGGCCACGGCTGCCAGATTCTCGCGGTAGTGATTCACCGAGAAGGGAATCGGCGTTTGACCCCGCTGCACAGCCCACTTGATGCACACAGCCGCGGGGTGAGTTCCGTGCCGCCGCGCGATCTCCACGATCACCGCATCATCCGCAGGCGCGCTATCTTCCGGCGTGCGGTCGCGATCCGGCCGCCCCGGCGATCCGATGGGGCAATACCCGATCGGTTGCATCCCGTTCTCCATCACAAAGCGAAATAATTCCGGCTGCTGGAAGTGCGGATGCAACTCCATCTCATTCACGGCCGGCTTGATGCGCGCATCGCGCAGCAGCAATTTCAACTTCGGCACCGTCATGTTCGACGTGCCGATGTGCCGCACCAGCCCAAGGTCCACCAGCTCTTCCATCTTGCGCCACGTCTTCATGTAGTTTTCGTGGATGTAGGGCTTAGCGTCTGGCGAGCGCGAGCTCACGTCGCATCCTCGCGGGTGGAAGTTGGGGAACGGCCAGTGCACCAGGTAAAGATCGAGATAATCGAGCCGCAGGTCGGCGAGCGACTTGCGGCACGACGCAATCACATCGTCTTCGCCGTGCTTGTCATTCCATAGTTTCGAAGTAATCCAAAGCTCCTCGCGTTGCATTCCGCCACGCAAAATCTCCTCAAACGCACCGCCAATTTCGGCCTCATTGCCGTAAACCGAGGCGCAATCGAAATGCCGGTAGCCGGCCGCCGCCGCGCCGCGCACCGCCGCGGCAATTTCGCGCGCGGAAACATGGTCGGAGCCGAAGGTGCCCAGCCCGATTGCCGGCATCGTAGCGCCTGTCGCAAGTTTGCGCTGGGGAATCGCCGTGGGGTGAATTTGGCCGGGTGGGGAAGCAGTTGCGGCTGGGTGGGTCATGCCTGGTCAACCTTTGATGGAACAGGGCGTGCACTAAACGGAGTTAACGCTAACTTTACGGAGAATACCTCTTCACATTCCACGTGTCAACCTCCACTTTGCAATTCCTCAAGAAAACGTTGCCGGTGACCGCAGCAATAGCTTTTTCCTCGAGCCGGACCCGCAGTTTCAACCCGCAAAACCGCCTCCGCGAACGACAATCAAAGGGACTCAAGTAAACTGACCAATGAGCACAGCCATCAACCCGGCGCGCAGCCTCGGCGCTCCGATCGCAACGAGCATTGACTGGCGGCCCTCCGTGAACCCCTGGATGGTTGCCGTCTCCGTCATGCTGTCCACCTTCATGGTGGTGCTCGATTCCTCCATCGCCAACGTCGCCCTGCCGCATATCGCCGGCAGCCTCTCTGCGTCCACCGACGAGTCCACCTGGGTCCTCACCAGCTACCTGGTCTCAAACGCCATCATGCTGCCCGCCTCCGGCTGGATCGCGCGGCGCATCGGCCGCAAACGCCTGCTGATGCTCTCGATTCTTGTCTTCACCGGTGCGTCCATGCTTTGCGGCATGGCGCTCAACATGCCCATGCTGATCTTCGCGCGCATCCTGCAGGGCGCGGGCGGCGGCGGCATGCAACCCCTGGCGCAATCCATCCTTCTCGAAAGCTTTCCGCCGGAAAAACACGGCAAGGCCATGGCCGCCTACGGAGTCGGCATCGTCGTCGCTCCGGTCATCGGCCCCACGCTGGGCGGTTGGATTACCGACAGCTATTCCTGGCGCTGGATCTTCTACATCAATCTTCCCGTCGGCCTGCTGGCGCTGTTCATGGCCAATCTATTTATCGAAGATCCGCCTTACCTGCGCCACGCGGGCCGCGTGGCCATCGATGCCCTCGGCTTTGGCCTGATGGCGGTCTGGCTCGGCAGCCTGCAACTGGTGCTCGACAAGGGCCAGGAAGCGGATTGGTTTGAAGCCACATGGATCTGCTGGCTCACCGCACTTTCCGTCGCCATGTTTCTCGGTTTCATTGCCCGCGAGGTCCTGTGCCGCGATCCTGTTGTGCAGTTTCACGTGCTGCTCGACACCAACTTCCGCATGGGAACGCTCATCACAGGCCTCTTCGGCGTCTTGCTTTACGGCATCACGGCGTTTCTGCCGCTGTTCTTGCAGACCATTCTGGGTTACTCGGCCATGCAGAGCGGCCTGGCCGTAAGTCCGCGCGGACTGGGCTCCATGGTGGCGATGCTGGTGATAGGCTTGCTCGTCAACCGCTTCGACAACCGTTTTCTGCTGGCTCTGGGCATGGCCATCTTTGCCTTCTCCACGTTCATGTTGAGCCGCATCAACCTCGGCATTTCGATGAGCGCCGTGGCCTGGCCGAACTTCATGAATGGTTTTGGAGGAGGTTTCGTCTTCGTTCCGCTCACCACGCTCGCCATGGGCCGCCTGCGCAAGCAGGAGATGGGCAACGCTGCCGGCATTTACAACCTGATCCGCAACATCGGCGGCAGCATCGGCATCTCCGCGCTCACCGCTTTTCAGATACGCAATGCGCAGATCCACCAAACTTACATGGGCGCCAATCTCACCGCCAACAACCCGGTGGCGACGAATGCCGTCCAGGGGCTCGCAGCCCGGTTCCAAACCGGAGGCTCCGATGCAGTCCTGGCGCACCGCGAGGCGCTCGGCGTTCTCTACGGCAGTTTGCAGCAGCAAGCCGCGGTGCTGGCCTACGCGGATAACTTCCGCTTCCTCGGTTACCTTGCGCTGGGATGCATTCCGCTGGCGCTGCTGCTCAGGCGCACGCGTCACGCGCCGCAGGGCGGGCATAAAGTCGCGGGCGAGTAGCGGTCAAGGACCGCCGCGGATCTACGCCTCAGCCCGCACCAACAAACAGGTGATATTGTCGTGCCCCCCAGCCTGGTTCGCAGCTTCCACCAGCCGTGCGCACAATTCCTGCAAGGGCAGATCGAGCCTGAGAATCGACTCAACGACCGGATCGGAAAGCTCGCGCGTGAGTCCGTCGGAACAGAGCATAAATAGATCGCCAGGCTCGTTCTCGAGCTCAAAGACGTCCGGCGTCACAGAGATCTGCGTGCCCAGCGCGCGCGTAATCACATTCTTGAAAGGTGAGCGCTGTGCTTCCAGGGGGTCCATGCGGCCCATGCGCACCTGCTCCTCTACCAGCGAGTGATCCAGAGTAATCTGTTCAAGCCTCGCCCCGCGCATGCGGTAACCCCTGCTATCGCCCACGTTGATCAGCCAGCCGCGGCTGTCTTCCGTCAGCAGCGCGACCAGCGTGCAGCCCATGCCGTTCAGGTTGTGGCTGTTTTGTGCGCGCGAGAAAATCGCCGCATTGGCCGAAGCCACCGCTCCTTCGGCGTCGTCCAGCAACGCATGGGACGCGTCACGGCTGGTGAGCAGCCGCATCATTTCGTCCACGGCCAGAGAGCTGGCAACTTCGCCCGCAGCCGCGCCGCCCATTCCGTCGCAAACCACGTAGACGCCGTGCTCGACGGAGTAGGCGAAGGCATCCTCGTTGGAAGGGCGCTTGCGGCCAAGATCCGTGACCGCCGCGGCCGCATAGTGTGCAACTACCGAGGCCAAGAATTAAACCCCCGTCGCTCAGTGTACTAAATGCAGCGACCGGGGGTCAGGTTTCAGATGTCAGCGAATACGCCCCGGAATACAAAGCAGAAACAGGCGCCCAGTTTTCAGCTTCCAACCGCCGGCCAAAACGCTCCGCAAGAGCGGCGCCTGGAACCTGATCCCTTCTCACCGCGCAGGCGCGGCGAGGACCGGCGCAGCAGCCAAATCAAACACCTGGATCGCGCCGGCGTTCAATAGCGCCACGCGCCGTCCCGAGGGAGAAATGGCCACATTGCCGCCGGCATCCAGAATGGGGCTGAGCGGCGAGACCAGCACGATATCGCCGGTGACGGCATCGAAAACCGTAACCGACTGCTCCTTCACGTCGTCGCTGTCCATGGGCGCAAAAGTGCTCACCGTGCGACTGGTATCGAGCGTGGTCCAGGCCAGGCGCGAGCCATTGGGCGCCGCGGTCAGATGCGGCCACATCTCGGTATCGGGCGCCTGCGAAATCCACAGCGTTTTGCCCTCCGTCGTCATGGCCGCCAGCTTGCTCGCGCCCTCAGCGTTGCACCCAGTGATCAAAATCTCATCCTGCGAAAGAAACTCGTCGTCCGGGTCGCAGGCGGAATCCACGCTGCCCAGCATTTTGGTGCCGCCTGTAAAGTAACTCAGGTTCAGCATCCACGCCGTGCCTTGTCCGCGCAGGTTCTCGATATATCCAATGTTATTGATGGGCAAATGCACGGCAGTGCGGACGCGGCTCACCAGCATCACTTCGCCTGTCGTGCGCCGCAAAATGCGCACCACCAATTCGGGACGTCCCCTCCTGCGCGTCTGCATCATCCTCGTCGCTGCTGACCGTGGCCGAAGCTGTCGATGGACTGGAAACTTGGGGGCTCGCTACATGGCCAGGTTTTTGGGCCGCGACAAAGGGTTCGCGCGAGTTTGTGACCAGGAACTCCTGCGCTGGGTCCATGTCAATCCACAGCAGGGAGCCGGGGAAGTCGAGGAACGGCTTCAGCCGAAGCGTGGCGTCTCCTTCCAGGAGACTGTTGCGGTCGCGCAGCAGAAAGTGGCCGTTCTTGAGCGGCCATAGGTAGCGCACGCGGTCGTGCACCGTCCACAACGCTTCGGCCTTGATCGTTCCCTGCGGCAGCTCGAGCACTACGGCGCGAATCTGGCGTTCGTCGCTTTCCCCGCCGCTCTTCGGATCGCGGTGGAGGAGTCCGGGCACGCGAAAGGTGAACAGAAGCCGGTCTTCGTCGATGAAATCGAGCGAGACAAATGTGTTGCGCGATCCGAGATAGTTGCTGCTCGGCGCGGTAAAGCCAAGCGGAGACAGAGGAATGCTTCCCACGGGCGCAAGAGACGGTTGATCGGGAAAACGATTAGTGAGGAATCGTTCCTTCACCGTGGATCCCTTCACCGGAGGCCCCTTCGCGGGAGACCCGCTCGCAGGAGATCCCGTCGCAGGAGAATTAACTGGCGGCGCCACAGGCGGTTGGGAGTCACCTCCGTTTTGCGCAACCGCAACAGCCGCTGCCGGGCTCAGAGCAACAGCCACGGCCAAAGCTATTACGATTCCCCGCATATTCCCCGTCTGCCCCATTCCTCGCCGATTCACCATCGAAGAGTATTTTCGCCGATTGAGCCCGTGCGCTGAAAGCGTGCCTCATTTCATTGTGCCTGCGTATGCGACAGTAGAAAAAGAATGGCAGAGCCACGTTCGGCAAGCGGGCAAATCAGATTACTCGGTTACGGCGCGTGCGCACTGGCCGCAGCCCTGTGGGGCACGGGTTTCTATTGGGGACGGCTCGCGTTGAACGAGATGAATGTGGAGCATATGGTGCTCTACCGCTTTCTGTTTGCCTGCCTGGGCATGGCGCCGGTCATGCTCCGCCGCCGCGTGCGCCTGACCGCCGGTGAATGGCAAATCGTGCTGCTGACTGCGGCCTTTGGCATACCCATACAATTCCTCTTGCAATTTCACGGCCTGGCGATGACTACAGTAAGCCATGCCTCGCTGATGGTGGGCGCCATGCCGGTGCTGCTGGCCGCGGCCGCCGCGCTGTTTGCCGGCGAGCGGCTCGACTGGATCGGCTGGCTGGCTCTCTGCGCGTCCACGGCCGGCGCAGCCATGGTGGTCCTGGGCGGCGACCGCGCGACCACGGGCCGCGAAACCCCCACCCTCGCCGGCGACCTGCTGGTAATTGCGTCGCTCATCGTTGCCCTCGCCTGGATCCTGCTTAGCAAGAAGTTGATGCAGACGCACAGTCCGCCCGTCGTCACCGCGTACACCATCTATGCGGGCACGTTGATGCTGGTCGCGTGGAATCTTGGCTCCTGGCTCCTCGCGCCGCTTACGCATCAGAAGATCGAGCCAATGCCGTTCGCTGACATGAGCACGACGGCCTGGACCGCGCTGGCCCTCAGCGGCGTCTTCTGCACGGCCACCACGACGCTCCTATGGAACTGGGGCATTCATCATGTGCCCGCATCGCGCGCCGGAGTCTTCCTCAACATCGAGCCCGTGCTCGGTTCCATCCTCGGCGTGGAACTGCTCGGCGAGCGTCTCGGCCCCTACGCATGGCTGGGCGGCGGGCTCATCGTCGCCGCAGCCATCACCCTGACCACGCGCGGCCACGAGCCCGAACCCGCCGTGATTCTGGAATAGCCTCGGGAGTATGCGCTAGCATCGGTGCCATGGAGCCGCTTGCAGCATTGCCGCGCAGCAAACGTCGCGACGCAATCGAGATCGCCGTAGCCTTCGGCCTGATCGAAATGGTCGAATGGACGCCGCGGCCGCTGCAGCGCGTACTCTGGCTGGTTGCCGTCCTCGGTCTGGCGATCATTGTCTGGCGATCCTTCGATGGCTGGCAAGCCATCGGGTTTCGCACGGCCAACTTCTGGCGTTCTTTGTGGATCGTTGCCGCAGCCCTGGTGCTGGCCGGCGTCGCCATCGCAGTTGCTGCCCGCACGCACACGCTCCACGTGCCCGACAGCCCGCTCGCCTTCATTGCCACCTATTGCGCTTATGCCATCTGGACCGGCGTACAGCAATTCCTGTTGCAGGGCGTGTTTCTGCTGCGCTTTCTGCGCCTCATTCCCAGGCCCGCGGCTGCAACATTCGCCGCGTCGGCGCTCTTCGCTGTGGCGCACCTGCCCAATCCCGTTCTCTCGCCCATCACGTTCATCTGGGGCTTCGCAGCCGGCGCGCTTTTTCTGCGCTACCGCAACATCTATCCCCTCATGATCGCCCATGCCATCCTCGGCATCACGGTAGCTGTCACCATTCCCGGCCCAATCGACCACAACATGCGCGTCGGCCTCGGCTACCTGAGGTACGACCCGCACAGGCAGGTGCACAGAACGCACCACTTAGCGCAGCCATAGCGACCAGATCGCATCCACCGTAGCATGTGTCACCGCCGACGCCCCCACACGCCGCTCCGCGCGCCATGCCCGCCCGTAGAAGATTCCCGCCAGCGCCGCCAGCAAAACATAGCGCCAGTTGAAGTGCGCCGCCCGCTTGTTGAAATGCGCCAGCCCGAACAAACACGCCGTTAAGAACAGCGACCCATACCGGCCCATCCGTTTCTCCAGCAGATTCTGCAGCCATCCGCGAAAAAACAGTTCTTCCGGCACGGCGACGAAGAAGAATGTGAAAACCCACGCACCGGCAATCGCAGCCGTTCCTGGCCAGGCACGATGCTGATGTAAAAACCCCAGACCCAATCCCAGCGCCAGCCCGACCGGGATGTACCACCCCGCCTCGCGCAACCCGATCCCCAGATCCTTCAAGCGCAGCCGCAAATCGAAGCCGACGCCGTCGAGTTGACGGATGAGCACAAAACCGTATATGCCCGCATCGAGCAGCAGCATCTTGTTGAACACGGCCAGATGCGCCGGCCACGCACTCTCAAACCACCGCAGATCGACGGCCAGCCCCAGCCCCACCAGCACCAGAAAATCGCGCCAGTTGCCGCGCTGATTCTCATCCAAGCGCGCCGCCTGCTCCAGCAGCAGCGCAATCGCCAACGGCAGCAACGCATACAGCGCGAACCATCCCCAGCGGAAGACGCCCGCCCCGCAAGCCACTAGCACATACGGAATCGACAATGCCGCCGGGCACCCAAACCGCGCCCACTTGGGCCAAATACGCACGCGTGCCGCCACTGCAGCTGAGAAAAACGCCACTATCAGATAAGGAATCAGCGTGAGCAGCGCGGCAATGACGTTGGTGGGCGTGATCAGTGCCATCTTTTCCATTGTGCTCCATGCCGCGCCGCGCTTCGCGGTACAACCTTAGTCACAGGCCTGAGCAGTTTCGCACTGAACCATCACGAGGACAGGCCGATGTTCTCTTTAGTCATTTGCGGAGGCTCCTGTGACTCTTCTCACCTGGAACCACGCCTGCAGCGTGGGCGTGCGGGCTATGGACGACCAGCACGGCATCCTCATGGACTCGATCAACGCGCTGCGTCTCGCCCTGGTGCGTGGAACCGGACGCGAACGCATCAGCGAACTGCTGGACGAACTCATCGAGTTCACCCGCATGCACTTCTGGAGCGAGGAGCAACTCATGGCAAACACCGGCTTCGCGGGTCTTGAGGAGCATCGCGCCGAGCACCATCGCATGCTCGCCGACATTCTGCAGTCCGCCCATCGTCTGCAATACGGCGAAGGTGTGCAACTCCGTCCCTTGCTCTGCAGCTTGCACCACGGCTTCATCAACCACATCGAAACCATGGACCAGAAATACGCTCCGTGGATTCATGAGCGCGGCGTTAATTAAAACCAGGAACGCTCCTCATCTTTCCCGCGTTCCTGCCGATAATTTCTCTACCGGCAATTGCCGGCAGGAGAATTGGCGTGTCTCTACTAGCCTGGAACAACAGCTACTCCGTGGGCGTGAAAACCATCGATCAACAGCACTCCGGCTTGTTCGCAATCGTCAACGAGCTTCACACTGCCATGATGAAGGGCCAGGCGAAAACTGTCATCGGCCCGCTGCTCGACAAACTGTTGAAGTACACGGTGGAGCATTTTGCTTTTGAGGAGAGCATGATGGCCGCGGCCAATTATCCCGGCCTCGCAACGCACCGCGCCCACCACGCAGACCTCACCCGGCAGGTGAAGGATTTCATGACGCGGTACAAGCGCGGCGACAGCGCCCTGAACATTGAATTGCTGCGTTTTTTGAGCAACTGGCTCACCCAGCACATCCAGCACGAAGACAAGCAATACGCACCCTGGTTCAAGCGCCACGCCGCGTGATGCGCGCGGCTCCAATTCCAGAACTGGCCTCATAGATCCGGTTTTGAAGGAGCACGGTTTTAGCAGTGCCATGAAAGGCGCATAGACAGTTGGGCTTTAGCCTTGAGAGGCGTTTTTCAATCGGCTTCGAGAATTTGTCAAGCCCGAAGGCCGCGCAAATCGCAATTTCTCCTTGTCGGAGTGATTATTATCCCGCGTTCATTCATTCCATCGGCAAAGTCTGAAGGAGGAAGCGAAATGGAACTGTCGAGTCAAGGACACGATCTGGGCATCAAGATGATCGATCGCGATCATCGCGAGATCTCCGAGCTGCTCATGGAGATCAACTTCAACGCGGCAAGAGACGAGAATGCGGCCCGCAAAATTCGCCGCCTGAGGGGTCTTGAGCGCGTCACGCGTTCCCACTTCCTTCTGGAGGAAGTGATGATGGCCGAGACGAAATACCCAGGCCTGGCTCTGCATCGCCTCCGCCACCAATGGATGATGGAGCAAATCCGGCAGCTCGCCGCATACTGGGACAGAGAGAAAAGCCCGCTCACGCGAGAGCCGATGGGCCAGTTGTGGGAATCGCACATCGCGCACGTAGAGAACGAAGACCAGGCTTACGGCCTCTGGCTGGACGGGACGAGCGGCGAGAGCGAGGGGAATCGAGTGCTCATCTTGATGAACCCTTGACCTCCATGAAAAAGTGACCGGTCCGTCCCCGAGAGGAGCAGACGCGTGGCCAAATTAACCTGGTCTGACAAATACGCCGTGGGCGTTCACGCGATCGATGACGAGCACAAAGAGCTGGTCGACACGGTCAGGGAAATCGAGTCGGCGATGGTGCAGAGTGCAGACACAGGCGCACTGCTCCAAAAACTCGTAGCCTCCGCCAGCAGCCATTTCGCCGATGAAGAGGCGATGATGCGTGATCGAAAATTCCCGGGCCTTGCGATCCATGTCGCCAACCACCAGCGCTTGATGGAAAAAGTGGAGGCATTCGCCGCCCGCCACGGCCGGAGCGGCGCCGCCGTAAACCAACACGCGCTCAACTTTCTTCGCGACTGGCTTCTTTATCACATCGAAAACGACGATGCGCGCTTGGGCGCCTGGCTAAGTGAGCGCAAGCTGGATTAAGCAAACTGCGGCGTCAGCTTTCGAACGACAACTGCGCCGAGACCCACGCCGGCGCACCCCAGGGCAATCGCATTTGAAATTGATTTGAACCGGCGGCGACACTTCTGCGCTGTGGTCCTGAAGCCAGATTCTTGGCGGAGGGCCTGAGGTGTCCGATCAAGAGACTCTGGAGCAGTTTTCAGGCAGCTGGGAGGGGTTGGAGGATCCGCGCAGCGGCAACGCCAGTCTGCGTGACTTTCATGAGCTGCTGGTCTTTGCTTTATGCGCGGTGTCGTGCGGCGGCCAAGGGGCGGTGGATATGGCGCTGTTCGTCAAGGCGAAGGAGCCTTTTCTGCGCGGATTTCTCAAGCTGGAAAACGGCCTGCCCAGCGCGGTCCTATCGCCAGAGCGCTTCAACCAGGTCGTCCGCCAGCACTGGAGCGTGGAGAACTGCCTGCACTGGCGGCTGGATGTGGTCATGAACGAGGATCAAGAGCGAACCAGGCTAGGAAGCGGCCCGCACAATCTCGCCGTACTCAGACACATGGCCCTGAACACGATGCAGAAGGAAGGATCAAAAGGCTCTCTGCGCGGAAAGTTCAAGCGCGCCGGCTGGGACGACAACTACCTCATCAGACTCTTGGAGATGTTTTGAAATGCGATTGCCCTGCGCGCATGGGTGATGATCTGCTCGGTGGGTAAATTGCGGTCCAGGACGGTCACGTCGGGAACGCGGAAGCGTTGCCTGGCCACCTGAATCCGCAATTCCGGCCGCAGCCCAAATGGCCCACTCCCGGGCATGTTGAGCAAACCAAAGCTCAATCGCGTGCTGCCAGGAAGAGTGGTCAAATTCGCCCATCGGTCTTTCCTCAATCGCGCCGTCGATATACTCCGCGTCGGGCTCGTAGCAGGATTTGAGATAAACCTCCAAGGGGCACGTCGGTGGGTTGTGCTGCAGTTGCCATCTGTCCTCCTTTCGCGAGGCTATACCTAAAAAAACAACGCTACTTTCCGGCCAGCGCCTCTTGCGCGCGCGCGGGCTGTGTCCGGCGCACCAGCGCGGGAACGCCCAGCATTACGGCCAGCACAAGCGAAGTCGCGACCAGGTCATTGCGATAGAACGGCACGCCGGCCCAATAGCAGGCGGCGAGCCCGGCAAGCGTGCGCGGATAAGCAACCATGCCGCCCATCCAGACGCCGAAGTTCGAGACGAGGAAGAACGAGGTCGGTCCGAGCAGTGCGCCCACGGCGCCACGCGCGAACGTTACGCGCTTGCGCAGCAATGCGGAGCCCAGCACCATCGCGGCCAGATACCAGCCCCAGGTGATCGCGTAATCCTGCAGCGGAGCGAGTAACCGGGATACTTGAAGACCGTCAGGAAACAATCGGCCGTAATCAGAGCCGCGAGGGGCGCGAGCATCTCACGCCACGGGCGCTTTGCGCCAAAGTAAAGCAGGCAACCGGTAACGGCGGTGAAGTTCCACCACGGGGCGTGAGGAATCACGCGCGATAAGACGGCAACCAGCAAAAGCAGATAAGCGGCCATGTCCACCTCTTGATGCAGGGTAATCCGGAGATTCCGGGCCCGACCAGCCCAATTTCGAAATCAGAGGACTTCCTTTCATTCTGCGGTGCGCGCGCCGTATGGTCAACCCGAACGCTTCCATGAGAACAAAAAAACTTTGCGTCCGGGCAAATTAACCGTGATCTGGACTTTCGCCTCTAGCCACCGGTCTCCAGTCCCTGGTCCCTAGTCCCCAGTCTCCAGTCTCTAGTCCGCAGTCCGCAGTCCCCAGTCCCTAGTCCCTACGTCTCTGCCTTTACCATCCTGAGCAATAACCATCGCGTGTCATCCCGAGCAACCTGACTCGCCTTTGGCGCGTTACGGCGAAAAATGACACTTGAAGGACCGATGATCTTACTGGGTTTAGGCTGCATGTCATCAGGAGCGGAGCGCGCATGGGGCCCCAAATTCGCAACGCGAATTCGGGGTAAGCGAAGCCGAGGGATCTGCTTTTGCCGTTGTTTTTGCTCCTGCTCCTGCCTTTCGTCGTCAGTCCCTAGTCCCTGCCTCTACAAACCCCACCCCCCAGCCCGCGTACCGGACGTCAGACGTTAGCCCCAGGCGCAAGCCTGGGGACTCACAGACCAACTCATTTGGAAAACAGAGTACGCGGCGCAACCGCGCCCTAACCCAAGTCCGCATGCAATCGCTCAAGTTCGATCACTCCGTGGGTGACGAGGCGCTTAGGCATTTGGTCAACACTGTTAGGCAGAAGATTAGGACAAGAGATCGGTTTTACCGGGTTGGGGGAGATGAGTTCGCTGTGCTTTATCCAGATTACTCCTGGGAGGAAGCAAAGGGCGTGATATCGAGGATTGCCGAGAGCCTGAAGAGAAACCCACTCCCCGTTGAAACGGGCGAATCTCTCGTGATCACGATGAGCGCGGGAATTTCAACGTGCGGGGATGTTACCGCCCTCAAGGAAGCCTTCCACCAAGCTGATCTTGCCGCAATCGAGAGTAAGCGAAATGGTCGAGATCGGATCACGATTTCGGCGCCGAACGCGGTTCAAGAGAAGGAAGAGAGGTTGGGCGTTCCCAATGCCTCCGAAACGGCATGACGTTGCTTGCCTTGAATATTTTCCTGCGGATTAGTAACGATACCCCCCCCCTCCATTCCCCAACTACACACCTCGCCGCAGCCCCCCCAAAAATATTTCCCCGCCGTTTTGCATATAATTTCCACCTTCCAGCGCATACTGTTCTCATAAGCCAAAAATCAGGCTCAAGCGCGGCGGCCCACACCCGCCACGTTCGTGTCTTTGGTCCACGTGCACGGGTCCAAGGCTCAAGGGATCTTAGTTCCTCAGTCCCTTAGTCCCTTAGCCCCCGCATTTAACCCATTTGTTTTCTTATTCTTGTGGCTAACTGGCTGAACACAAGAAGTTTACGAAAAATCGTGTTCGCTAAGGAACTGAAACGAAAAGAGTTCTTTACAGAGACGGGGTGGGGCCCCCTTGGGCGGGACAACGAAACTGACCGTCTTCACGGCCGCGGAACACGAGCCACGACCCTGATCGGCGGGAAAAGGAGTGCATGTCATGGTTTCACTCTGTCGTCACATCAAGACCAACGGATGCAGGTGCAAGGCGGTTGCCCTGGAGAACCGGCCTTTTTGTTACTACCACAACCGTCTTCACCGGGCCGCCGTCAGGCACACATCCTCCCAACGGAGCACCCTGATGCTGCGCCCCCTCGAAGACCGGAACTCAGTCTTTCTCGCCCTCTCTAACATCATACTGCGGCATGGCCGCCGGGCACATCTACGCGCCCAACGCCTACCGCCTTCTCTACGGCCTCCAGATCGCCGGCAAGTACGCCCCCCAGGACGCAAGTTCGCAAGAAAAGGATCGCGACGAACCAGTCAAATCACTCGAGGTCACAAGATGCGGCGACGAGCTCGCTCCGAAAGCGGTGTATTGCACCGACGACAACGAATGTGATTCATGCGATCGTTTCGGCGACGATTGCCAGCTTCAGAAATCCCAGGATTGGCGTGCCGCCCATCCCGGCTGCGACCACAATAAAGAAGACGAACAAGACGACAACAGCGAAGAAGAAGACGATACCGAAGAGGATGACGAGGACGAAGAAGACGACAACGCTTCGACAGAGGAAGCCGCCGACGCCAACGCAGCTTGACAGCGATCACCCGGCGGCTGTGGCAAGTGAGCAGCGCACGCTTCCACTGCTAGAAGCAGGGTTCGTGCTTCCCCAAATCGGGCCTTAGGCAGTGTTTGGTGAATGCCTGGTCAACAGGCTTTGTATCAGTCGTCCACCGGCTTCGCCGACGCGCGGTCGATGAAACTGTAACGCCGGCATCCTTGCCGGCTGTCGTGCGGGCGTCCTCGCCCGCACATCGGCACCCTCGCAAGACAGTTTCTTTTTAGGGCGCGGCTTCAGACGCGCCGCAAAAGCCACAAAAAATGGCGGGTTTTAACCCCTGCTCGCTGCTTTCCGTGCCGCAAATATCCATTCTTCGATTCACCAAACACTGCCTTAGTGCTGCTCCCGGCCGTTCATCGCTTCGCCGGCGTCCTCGTGGCCGTCCACGATGTAGACCCAGCCGCCGAGCGGCGGGCGGCCTGCGGTTCCGCGGGTCGCCAGAAACGAGTAATCGAAGCGCAGATCGGTGAACTCGACGGTGGTCCACGTGCGATTAGGCGGAAGTTGCGGGGGTTCCATGCCCGGCACCGGCTCGGGGCCCAATTCGCGCACCACGGCCCACGCTCCCCAATCGAGATACACGCGGCCGAGCAGCGTTTGCTTGGCCGCTTCGACCGCAGGCGTGTCGGCCGGCTTGTAGAGCACATCGCGGCGCGGATCGCTATCGATCGAGCCGGTGCGCGTGTCGATCTCCGCGGTCTGATAATAATCGGCGGTTTCGACGATTGCATGCCAGCGGAAGGGGTTCACCGGGTAGGGCTCGGCGGCGATGCGCAGCGCCGGCTCGGCGGAGACTGGGCGTATTGTTGAGCATGACCAGTGCCTGGGCGTGCTCGGCCCAGCGCCAGCAGCCCAGAACCAGCATTCCCGCAGAGCGCAAAGATCGCCCAGCCGCGGCCGCGAAACGGCTGCTGCCGCGCGCCGATCTCGCGATCGGCAAGCCCCAGCACCCAGGGCATGAACAGCGCCAGAAAAAGCAGCACCCACATCACCGGCTCGGCAATGAACATGAAGCTGCCCGCATACCAGCGCGGATTGAAAGGAAAGAACGGTCGCACGCCGTAGTTGTTGGTCCAGTCGAGCAGCAAATGGCTGAGCGCGGCGATGAACGCAGTGAGGTAGAGCCAGCCCCAGTGGATTGGCTGATCTCGGTCCCCAGTGCAGGCCGTTTTCACCCGCTGTGGTCAGATCTGCGAGGACGGGGCACCCTGGGCATGTCGCCGCCGCGTATCTCGCCAGCGATCGAGCAGCCATACCGCGCCGACGACGACGCCTGCCACCACCGGAACCGCCCAGAAGGTGTGCGTGATGCCGCGATGGTGCTTGAGCTCTTCAACGGGCCCGGCGAAGTCCCCAGAAGATATCGAGATCGGCGGCCTCGGCGGCCAGCACTGCGGCCAGCGTGGCGTAGGCCGTCTTGCGATTGAATCCGGCGCGGCCGATGCAGGCGCCGGTAAGGAAATGCGTTACAGGTTCCATGCCGTGCTTACGTATCCGATCTCAGTTGTTCAAACGGTGGTCGCCCACTCGCCTCCGCGCATGAGCGGCTCGACGGCGCCGGACGCGGTGATGCCGTCGATGTCGAATTCGCCGGAGCCGATCATCCAATCCACGTGGATCAGGCTGTCGTTGGCGCCCTTGGCGGCGAGTTCTTCGGGCGTAGAGCTTGTCGCCGTCGCGCAGGCACGATGAATACGACTGGCCGAGCGCGATGTGCGATGCTGCGTTTTCGTCAAAGAGCGTGTTGAGAAAGACGAGACCGCTTTGCGCGATGGGCGAGGAGTGAGGAACCAATGCCACTTCGCCCAGCCGCCGCGCGCCTTCGTCGGTGTCGATGAGCTTCTCGAGCACTTCCTGACCGCGCGTGGCGCGGGCTTCCACGATGCGCCCTTTTTCAAAGCGAACCTGGATGCCTTCGATCATGGTGCCCTGGTGCGAGAGCGGCTTGGTCGCGGTCACGGTGCCGTCGGCGCGGTCCTTGTGCGGAGCGCTGAAGATCTCTTCCGTGGGCATGTTGGGGATGCAGTAGACGCCGTTGCCCGCGGTGGTGCCGCCGCCCAGCCATTCGTGATCGTCGGCAAGGCCGAGGCGAAAATCGGTGCCGGGGCCGCGATACTGCAGGGCAAAGTAGCGCTTGGCATTCATGAAGGCCGCGCGTTTCTGCAGTTCGGCGTCGTGCGCCCGCCATGCGCTGACGGGATCGGCGGTGTCGATGCGCGTGGTGGCAAAGATAGCGCTCCCACAGTTTGTGCGAGGCTTCATCGGGCGCTGTCGTTGGGGAAGACCGCCGCGGCCCAGGCAGGCGTAGCGCCGGGGACAATGGTCCAGTTGATCTCGTGGCGCGTGATGAGTTCGAGAGCGGGACGGTAGGCTTGCGAAACGGCGCGATTGGCGCGGCCCACTTTATCGGGATCCTCGTTCGAGAGCAGCGCGGGATTGGCTCCGGCAATAGCCAGGCGCGCGGCGCCACTTTTAAAAGCGGCTGCCATTCCGTCGTAGAGCCACTTGGCCGCGCGATCGAAGCTCGCGTCGGATGCATATTGGTAGCGGAGCAGGGCGGAGTCTTCGTCGCTGAAAAGCGTAGTGACGAGCGATGCGCCGGCGCGATAGCGCATGCTCGGTAATGCGGCGCGCCAGAGCCAGGGAGTCAAGCGACGCGGTCATCACGAGTTCCTGGCCCGGCTTGAGGCCAAGCCCCACATGTACGGCCACGTCGGCGAGCAAATCCAGATTCTCAGATTGAGTACGAGCTTCAGGAGCAGTTGCAGATTGCGTCATCGCTTCTCGATTCCTTGCAATTTCGTCCAACAAGCAGCCGCGGGATTCGGGCAGCTGGCCTGATGTTGCTATTGTAGGGGGTCTTGCGCGCCTTCTGTCATGGCAAAAGGCAGTCGCGCTGGATCACGAAGCGGAGTGATACGCGGGTTCCCCCGATGCCGCGGATTCGCCTACAATCGACGATGGATAAATAGGCTTTTTGAGGGGCCCATAACGCCATGATGAAGATTCATATCAACTGGGTGAAAGGGAGCATTTTGACGACTGGAATTTCAATGGCTTTGAGCGGAGCGTGCCGCTTCGGCGCAAACCGCAGTCGCTGTTTACGGACCGAGCAATCCTTTTTACGCGCCCAGCACTCTGCTGTTTCAAGCGCCGCCGTTCGACAAGATCAAGGACAGCGATTATCAGCCGGCCATCGATGCGGGCATGGCGCATGCAGATCAACGAGGTTGAGGCCATCGCCAACAATCCCGCGCCGCCCACCTTTGAAAACACCATTGTCGCGTTCGAGCGCACCGGCCAATTGCTCACGCGGGTGATGGTGGTGTTCAACTGCGTCACCGGCGCGAACATCAACGATGAGCTGCAGAAGGTTCAGGAATACGAAGCCCCGCGCCTGGCCGCACATCAGGACGCGATCTATCCTGAACTCCAAGCTTTTCGCGCGCGTGAAGGCGATCTATGACCAGCGCGCATCGCTCGATCTCGATCCTGAATCGCTGCGGCTGGTCGAGTATGACTACCAGCAATTCGTGAAGGCCGGCGCCAACCTCTCCGACGCCGACAAAGCGAAGCTGAAAAAGCTGAACGAAGAAGAATCGACGCTCGCAAACTCGTTTCACAACCAGTTGCTCGCGGCTGCCAAGGCGGGTGCGTTTTCCACCACGGACGAGAAGACGCTTGCCGGATTGACCGAGGCGCAGATCGCCGCCGCCGCCGAGGACGCACAGGCGCAGCGGTTGGCGAATCCCGCTGCAGAACACCACGCAGCAGCCGAATCTTGCGTTTCTCACCGACCGCGCCACGCGCAAGGCGATCTTTGACAACTCCTGGAACCGTGCCGAGCGCGGCGGCGCCAACGACACACGCGCCATGATCGCGAGACTCGCCCAGTTGCGTGCCGAAAAAGCCGCTTTGCTGGGATTTCCCAACTACGCGGCATGGAATTTGACCGATCAAATGGCCAAAACGCCGGAGGCGGCGAAGAAGTTTCTCGATGCGCTGGTGCCTGCTTCTACCGCCAGAGCTTCAGTGGAAGCAAAAGATATCCAGGCGCTGATAGACACCCAACACGGCGGATTCAAGGTTGAGCCGTGGGATTGGGAGTTCTACTCCGAGCAGGTGCGCAAGGCGAAATACGATCTCGATCAATCCGAGATCAAGCCCTATTTTGAACTGAACCGAGTGCTTGAGGACGGCGTCTTCTATGCCGCGCATGAGCTTTACGGACTCACCTTCAAGGAACGCAAGGACATTCCCGTTTACCAGCAGGACGTGCGCGTCTTCGAGGTCTTCGACGCTGACTCGAAGCCATTGGCCTTGTGGTACTGCGACTACTACAAACGCGACAACAAGAATGGTGGAGCGTGGATGGACGTTCTCGTCGGCGAGTCGAAGCTGTTGGGCCAGTTGCCGGTAGTCTACAACGTTGCCAACTTCGAGAAGCCCGCGCCAGGCCAGCCCGCATTGCTCAGCTTCGACGACGTGACCACTATGTTCCACGAATTCGGCCATGGGTTGCACGGCATGTTTGCCGACACGGTGTATCCCAGCCTGTCGGGCACGAGTGTGCCGCGCGATTTTGTCGAGTTTCCGTCGCAGTTCAACGAGCACTGGGCCAGCTATCCCGCGGTGTTTGAGCACTACGCACGTCACTACAAGACCGGCGCTCCCATGCCGGCCGAACTGATGGCAAAGATTGTAAGATCGCAGACATTCAACGAAGGCTACGATTTCACTGAGATTCTTGCTGCGTCGGAACTCGATCTCGAGTGGCACACACTGCCGGCGGGCGCGCCCCTTCAGAATCCCGATGCCTTCGAAACTGAGGCGCTCAAGCGGACGCATCTCGACCTCAGCTACGTGCCGCCCCGCTACCGCTCCAGCTACTTCCTGCACATTTGGTCAAATGGCTACGCGGCCGGCTACTACGCGTATTCGTGGAGCGAGATGCTCGACGACGATGCCTTCCAATGGTTCCTGGACCACGGCGGCATGACGCGCGCCAACGGCGATCGATTCCGGCAGATGGTGCTCTCGCGCGGCAATACCGAGGACCTGGAAAAAATGTACCAAGCGTGGCTCGGCGGCCCGCCCAGCATTGAGCCTATGCTGAAGGACCGCGGCCTGAAGGGCGACTAAGCTCGATTAGCTCCGCTCACTATAATCCATAGCTATGAGTGGGACGGCCCTTAAGAGCGACCCAGTGCGCGAGATCGCCGGCAAGATCGAAAAGCTGCGTGCAGAGCTGCGCCGCCACGAACATCTCTACTACGTTCTCGACGAGCCTGAGATCAGCGATGCCGAATACGATGCGCTGACGAATGAATTGAAGAAGTGGGAAGCGGCGCATCCTGAGCTGATCACTCCCGACTCTCCGACGCAGCGCGTGGGCGGCAAGCCGGCTGAAGGCTTCAAGAAGGCGCAGCACTCGCGGCCGATGCTCTCGCTCGATAACGCTTACAACGCAGAGGAACTCGCCGACTGGGATCGCCGCGTGCACGAGCTTGCCGGCGCGCTTCCAGTCGAGTACACGGCCGAGCTCAAGCTCGACGGCTTGAGCGTGGCGCTGAGTTATCAGCCCGGCCCGGACCCAAGACTCAACGGAGCAGACGCGCGGCTCCTGATGGGCCTGACGCGCGGCGATGGCCAGACCGGAGAAGACGTTACCACCAACATCCGTACCATTCGCAGTATTCCGCTTTCGATTTCGGCGGCAAAACTCAAAATAGCCCGGCTGCCGCAGTCGATCGAGGTCCGTGGCGAAGTGGTGATGCCGGAAGCCGCCTTTCAGCGCCTCAATGAAGAGCGCGAGCGCGAGGGGCTGCCAGCCTTCGTCAATCCGCGTAATTCCGCCGCCGGAACGCTGCGGACACTCGAACCCTCGATTGTCGCTAACCGGCGGCTGGTCTTCTTCGCCTATTTCCTGCTCGTGGACGGCGAGTATTACGCCGCAGGCCAAACGGCCACGCTCGAAATGCTCTCCGCTCTCGGTTTTCGCGTCAATCCGCATCGCAAGCGAGTGAGCACTGTCGCCGAGATGATGAAGTTCATCGACCAGGCCGAGAGCCAGCGCGCGACACTTGGATATGAAATCGACGGCGTGGTTCTCAAGGTCGATGCGCACGCCACGCAGTTGCGCCTGGGCTACACGGGACGCGCGCCGCGCTGGGCCATTGCGTACAAGTTCACGGCCAAGGCCGGCGTGACGAAGGTTGAGAGCATTACTGTGCAGGTGGGCCGCACCGGCAAGCTTACTCCGGTAGCGGAATTGACGCCGGTGTTCATCGGCGGCACCACGGTAAGCCGCGCCACACTGCACAACGCAGATTTTATCTCTGGGCTTGGACTGAGGATCGGGGACTACGTAAAAGTCGAGCGCGGGGGCGACGTGATTCCCAAAGTCGTCGAGGTGATTGAAGACGCCGATCATCCTAGAGGGAAGCAGCACTTCAAGTTTCCAACCGTTTGCCCCGAGTGCGGCAGCGAAGTGGTTCGTGAAGAAGGCGAAGCAGATTATCGCTGTGTGAATGCAGATTGTCCTGCGAAGCTGCGCGAGACGCTGCTGCACTACGGTCGCCGCGGAGTGATGAACATTGAGGGATTGGGCGAAGCGGTGGTCCAGCAGTTGCTCGATCACGGACTGGTGCGTAGTGTGGCCGATTTGTACGCGCTGACGGAAGAACAGCTCGTCGGCCTCGACCGCTTCGCGGAGAAGTCGGCGCGCACGTTGCTGGCCGAAATAGAAGGCTCAAAGCGAGCGGGGCTGGCGCGCGTGCTCATGGGCCTCGGCATCCGCTTTGTCGGCGAGCGCACGGCCGAGCTATTGGCGCAGGAATTCGGCTCGATCGACGCGTTGATGGCTGCATCGGCCGAAGAGCTGGAGCGCGTGGAGGAGGTGGGCCCGCGCATCTCGCAGGCGATTCTTGAGTTTTTCGCACAACCGGCCAATCGCGCGCTCGTAGAAAGCCTGAAACGCGCCTGCGTCAACATGACCGCGGAGAAAAAGCAACGCACCGCGCAACTGACGGGCCTGACTTTCGTGCTGACGGGCACACTGCCCACGATGACACGCGACGAAGCCAAGGAGAAGGTCGAAGCAGCCGGCGGTAAGACCGCCGGCTCGGTGAGCAAGAAGACCAGTTACGTTGTGGCAGGCGAAGAAGCGGGTTCAAAGCTCGACAAGGCGCGCCAGCTTGGCGTCCCTGTAATTGACGAGGCGGGATTGCTGGCGCTGCTTGCGGAGCAACGGCCGTCGAATTAGTTCATTCCTTCATTCCTCAGCGCGCGGCCGGCGGCGGGTGCTCGATGCGGGTCGGCTTCGTGAACAATAGAGGAATCAGGGCGGCAAATATCAGAATCAGATCGAACCACATAAGAGTTCCTTTCGGCTGCTCCTTTCACGCACTGGTGCGGCGGCGCGCGTCAATGTCTGGTTGATTGCTCATGGCGCGCATTTCGCGCTCGCGCTCCCGTTCCCAGGCTTCGGCGTGCCAGCGGCGCGATGCATAGCGCAAGGTATCGGCAGGCAGCGGCGGAATCTCTTTGGGATACGGCCGCGACGGCATGGTCACGATCTCCGGCAGCGGGCGATGAGCCGGCTTGGGCGGAACCTGTTCGGGAGGCGGCAACAGGCGCGCCGACGATTCAGGCTCAATAGGCGCCGCAGCAACTGCGAGGCAGATATCGGCCAGCGCCGGCATTTCAGCGAAAACTTCGGGAGTCTCTTCGTTGTTCTTCGCGCGCTTGGCAATGGATTTGGCCATGAACTCGTCGACCAGCTTGTGGAGGCAGGTCTGCCCACAGAGATGCTTTGAGTCAGGCCGTAACCGATGGCGCGAGGTCCATCCGCTTACGCGCAGTTCTCCGCCCTGCTCGTACGCGACAAACCAATGATTCGTCTGCCGCTTCTCCGCGGCGCAAATATCGCACGAGATGGCCTGACGGATCATCGCAACTCCTTCTCTCCGCAAAGACCAGGCAAAATTGTGAAGATGCCGACCGTATCTATCGCCCTCCCACGCGAGCGCAGATGCAAGTTTTCCTGAGCATTCCGGAGGGTGTCTCGTCCGTCCGAAGTCGCTCTACATTCATTTCATCGTGCGGAAAGGCAAATGAATGAGGTTGTCGGTCAACGAACTCAGATTTGATTCAGAAGAGAACAGAGGAGCGAGAAACCGTCCTGAATTGGGACAGGTGACGCGCTGGGTGCGGGATGGGTTGGGAAAGGAAAAGAGCGCGGCGATTGCCACACGCTTCTGAGGGAATTCGATCCTAGAGTGGATTTTGAAATTGTGTGTCCACCAGCAAACCAAGCTGACAGGGGAAACCCCTACCTCAGCAGCTGAAGCCGGCCCCATTGATTGGACTTGATCTGCACGGATGAATCCGTGCCCTTTCAAAGATCCGCTGCTTCCGGCCACGCTAAAAGATAATCCGGTCGAACGGATGTGGCCTTTGCCGGCTTCGCCCCTACCGGCCGGTTGCGAAGTACCCTTTCTTGGCGCGCACCTGGTAGCTTCGCTCTTTGCAATAGAGGTAGATCGTTCGATAGGAGCCGTCCGTCTTAAAATCCGCAGGCGTGTAGATCAGCGCGTACTGGCTGCGCAGTTCCTCTTCGATGCTTCTGAAACTCACTGCCATGTCTTCCACCGAGGGGGGCCAGAAGGCCTCGCC
Organism: uncultured Acidobacteriaceae bacterium; assembly: GCA_963732305.1. Classification (GTDB taxonomy): domain Bacteria; phylum Acidobacteriota; class Terriglobia; order Terriglobales; family Acidobacteriaceae; genus Telmatobacter. The sequence continues at coordinate 657,770 of CAVSYW010000005.1, read as the reverse complement.
GCCGGTCTCTTCGGCCAGTTGCTGCAGCACCTTGTCGCCTGCGCCACGGCTGGGCGTCCAGTTGGTGCTGATGGCGTAAATGATGGTTTCGGCGCGCTCGCACTCCTTGATGGCTTCAGGCAGGAACACGCGGCTCTGGTTGTCCTCTCCGTCGGAGACGAGGATGATGGCCTTGCGCACCGGCTCCGGGCCGCGCTCGGTCAGCATCTTGTCGCGACAGGCGACGTAGACGGCATCGAAGAGAGCCGTGCCGCCTTCGGGGCGCAGTTTGTCAACGCCGGTCTCGAGAGCGTCCTGATTGTTGGTCCAGTCTGTCGTCACTGTGGGCGTCACATCGAATCCCATGACGAAGGCGCGGTCGTTCTTTGCCCGCAGTACCTGCAGAAGAAACTCGGTGGCGGATTGCTGCTCAAACTGGAAACGGGAACGGATGGAACTGCTGGTGTCGATGAGAACGCCCACGCGCAGCGGAAGATTGATCTGCTGATGGAACGAGTTGACTCTTGCCGGCGCCTTCTGATCGTCAAGAAGCGCAAAGTCGTTCTGGGTCAGGTTGGCGATGTAGTGACCGTGCCTGTCCGTGACGGTAAAGATCAGGCTGACCTCGTTCACAGCCGCGTGAATGGTCGGCGTACCCACATCGGTTGGCACGTTTTGATCAACCTGAGCCGGCTCTGGTTGCGTGCTTTGCGGCGCTTGCGCCGGTTTTGCGGCTGCCGCGGGCGCGGGCTGTTCGCTGGGGCTTTGCGCGGAAAGGCCGGCGACGGATGCCGCCACAAGAAACATAGCCGCAAGCGCGATCGGGAGAGTGAGTGAGCCCCGCGGGCAAAGGCCCACCTTTGGGGTGAAATGTTGCTGGGTCATGACATCTCCTATTCTAACAATCCCGCACTTGCCCGTGGAAGCCGCGGCTTGGGCCGGCTTCTCGCTTAGTTAAGATGCGCGCTTTCACCCTCAAGCGGATTCCAGGCGATCAAGGAAGGCCTTCAACTCCACTGGCAACGGCGCTTCGAGCAGGAGCGGCTTGTTGGTGAGCGGATGCGTGAGTTCGAGGCTGGCAGCGTGGAGGAAATTGCGGCCGAGGCGGAGAGATTCAGGCTCGGAATTGCGCCTCGTCGCACGCGTGGGCTTCGCCTGCATCGCATGCTGGTCGCGCAACTGCGCTGCGCCTCCATAGAGCGTGTCGCCGACAACTGGATGGCCGATCGACGCCATGTGTACGCGGATCTGGTGCGTTCGTCCGGTCTCAATGCGCACGCTGACCAGCGTGAACTTGCCGAAGCGCGTGTCCAATCGCCGCAGCACCTGGTAGTGCGAGATCGCCGTGCGTCCAATGTCGCTGGGTCGTGTCGTCATGCGCGTGCGTCGCACCGGATCGCGGCTCACTGCGGCGGTGATGGCGCCTTTCTCGCGCGCCACTGCGCCTTGTACCAGAGCGATGTAGGTTTTCCCTACGCGACGCGCGGCGAACATTGCGCCCAAGGCTGCGTGAGCGCGGTCGTTCTTGGCTACAACGATCAGGCCGCTGGTTTCCTTGTCGAGGCGGTGCACAATGCCTGGCCGCAGATCGCCGCCTGTGGAAGAGAGCGCCTTGAAGCGATAGAGCAGCGCATTCACCAGCGTTCCGCGGCTGCGCGCGTCGTCGCTTGCGCCCGATCCTGCGTGAACCATCATGCCTGCAGGCTTGTTCACCACGGCGAGATCCGTGTCTTCGTAGACTACGTCGAGCGGAATCGCCTCAGGCACAGCCTTGAGCGGCGCGGGATGCGGCTCGCCGACTATGGCGATTTGCTCGCCGCCGCGCAGCTTGAAGGAGGCCTTTTGCGGCTGGCCATCGACCAGCAAATCGCCCTGGTCGATGAGCAGTTGCACGCGCGAGCGGCTTACTCCTTCGAGCTGCGTAGCGGCGAAGTGATCGAGACGCTGGCCGCGAGCTTCGGCTGGGACGTCGATGGTGCGTTCGGCGCTCATGTTGAGCCTCGATGTGCATTCGCTGGCTGCGCGTTCTCCGCGGATGGTTGCGCGGACTTGCGATCGCGCAGCACGAACGCGCCGGCAATCACCAGCAGGATCGCGGCAATCTGCGGACCGTCGATTGCTCCATGGAGCAGCGCGCCGCGACCTTCGGGATCGCGCCAGAGCTCGGTGATGTAGAGGACGAAGGCAGAGCCCATCAGTCCAAGACCTGCAACGTCGCCCTTGCGACGCTCGAACGGAAGCCAGGCGAGAAGCAGCATGGCGAGCGCGAGGAACGCGAACGCGGCATAGAGCTGCACTGGATAGAGCGGAACTCCGAGCGGAACACCGCTCCAGAGCGAGGCTAGCGGATTGGTGTAAGTGACGGTCCAGCGAAGGCTGGATTCGGCTTCGACTCCGTAACCTGAACCAGCGGCGAATGCGCCGAGCTGCTCAAAGGCGAGCGAGAGCGCTAGCGGAGAGGCGAGCGCATCGGCGGTTGCAGCGAGCGGGAGTTTGCTGCGTCGCGCGTACCAGAACGCGCATGCTGCGGCAGCGAGCGCGCCAGTTGCAGCGAGCAATGGATGATGCACCATTGCCAGTCCCAGAAGCCACGCAGGATGCAAACGCAGCGCGCTCCAGTTGACGACGACCAGAAGCAGTCGCGCTGCAGCGAGCGCCGCAAACAGGCTCAGGACACAGAGATTCCACACTTTGCCCGAGTCGAGATTGGTATTGCGGCCCGCGATGCGCGCTGTGCGCAGAACCAGAAGCAGCGCGAGCAGCACGCCGAGCGCTGCACATGCTCCGTAGGACGGAATGACGAGAGAGCCGATGTGAAAGAGAACTGGATGCACTGAGGACAGGATAAGGCAGAAGAGCGAGAAGACGCAGCAAGACAGCGAGTCAGCGAGTTAGCGAGTTAGCGAGTCGGCAAGTCAGCGAGTCAGCGGATTGGGGAGGTTGTCGGAGATCGGAAAAGAAAATTGGAGCAGAAAATAGAAAGCCGACCCACTGGGCCGTGAGCGATGCGCTGGTGAACCCTTCCTAAGAAGGTGGGACTCTCCGCGGTTCATTAGGCATTCCGGACTGGCGGACACTGCACACAGAACCGATTGTCGAGTCGAGCCCCTGTTCATTGAATGTTGGTTCAACCAGCGTTGACCACCCACCTGCTTTGCAGGCCGGTTTCTAATGCGGATAGTAGGGGCAAGCGCGAGGAATTGCAAGTCTTGTGTGAAGGCGGCGCGTTGTGATAGCTTTCTGCGCGCCGCATTTCCTGAAACAGGGACCAAGGGAACAAGGGAACGAGAAAACAGGGAACGAGGGAACAAGGGACCAAGGGAACAAGGTAACAAGGGTGCAAGGGAGCGAGGGAGCAAGAAAGCAAAGGCAAAAACAAGTCGCTTGCGGGGTTGAAGTTTGTGTTGCTTTCGATTTCGCTCCACAGTTTCACAGGCTCACAGAAACTGTGAGACTGTGAGATTTTTTCGTGTAAGTGATTGATTTGATTTGGAAAAAACGGCTTCACAGTCTCACAGTCGGTTTTTTCAGCTGGGGTCGGAGTGGGGTCGTTGACGATGGTGTCGTGGATGCGAGCGATGGAGAGGTGGATAGCGGCGGCTTCATCGGGCGCGGGCAACGGGAGGGGCCCATATTTCAGGTTCGGCTCGACGCCGACGTTGTGGAACTTGTCGTGGCAGTGGCAAAGCGGGCTGACCCTGAGGGCCGGGGACCCGCAGCGTTGTCCGCTGGTCTTGATATGCCGGCAAATCGTGTCCACTTCAGTCTCCTGTTTCCGCGGCCCCCCGGGGCCTGTACTTTGGTCTCAAAGTCATGGCAGCAAAGAGTTTGGGGAGCACCCAGTCTCCCCAAGTCTTTGATTCTTAAAGACGGCACCTCGTAAAGTCTCTCGAATCAGTGTCAGCGTGAAGTGGTCAGTTGTCAGTGATCAGTGATCAGACCCCGAGCCACGCTACTCCTACTTCTAGAGAAAGTGTAGCGAGTTCGAGGAAATAATATGCACGAAAGACAGTGATCAGTGATCAGTGGCTAGTGATCAGAAAAAGAACGGGTTAAGTGTGGAGGGTGGGTCGGTTTGGGCGGGGGGAAAGCTTGACAAGTGCCGGGCCTTGACGGTCTGGCGGCTCCGCTGAAGTGCGCTTCGCTCCTGATGACATGCAGGCTAAACCCAGTAAGATCATCGGTCCTTCTGGTGTCATTTTTCGCCGTAACGCGCCAAAGGCGAGTCAGGTTGCTTGGGATGACATGGCGGTGGTGGGTGGGCGGAAGAGCAAAGGCGAAAGCAAAAGCAGGTCTCTTCAGGTGTCATTTTTGGCGTGCTTTCCCACCCATTCAGTCGCCACGGCGACCGAATGGATGGGGCACGGAGGGGTTCGTCTACAAGCAGCCAGGGATCTACTATTGGCGTCTGCGGTTTCCCACCCATTCAGTCGCCACGGCGACCGAATGGATGGGGCACGGAGGGGTTCGTCTACAAGCAGCCAGGGATCTACTATTGGCGTCTGCGGTTTCCCACCCATTCAGTCGCCACGGCGACCGAATGGATGGGGCACGGAGGGGTTCGTCTACAAGCAGCCAGGAATCTACTATTGGCGTCTGCGGTTTCCCACCCATTCAGTCGCCACGGCGACCGAATGGATGGGGCACGGAGGGGTTCGTCTACAAGCGGTCAGAGACCAAGGGACGTGGGGACTAGGGACTAGGGACGTAGGGACTACGGGGCGGCTTCGGTCAGGGCTTCGGTTTGCTTGCTCATCTTCGCGGTGCGGGCTAGCTTGTCCCAGTTGAAGGGCTTGCCGTCGATGGCGCGCTTGAGGGTCTTGAAGAGCACGATGGAAAATACCTGACGATAGGCGAAGCGCTGTAACCAGATGTGGAAGAGCAGCCAAAGATCGCCTTTGTTGGCGGGATGGCGACGCTCCAGGCTGAAGGCCGCTGTGGAGGTGATGAAGTCGATGACCAGAAAGCCTGCGAAGTAGAGCAAGAGCTTTTCAAAGCTCGCGGACGAAGCTGCTTCAGGATGGTAGTGGCGATCGACGAGGAAGTTGACGATGCCGGCAACGAACATGATGTCGATGAACGGCGAAACCAGCGGCAAAAACATCTGGAAGATGAGGATATTGGGCAGGGCGAAAAGGCCCATGGCTTTGTTGCGCACGAAGGCGGCGCGATGCTTCCAGACTGCTTGCAACGTGCCGAATGACCAGCGGAAGCGCTGGCGCATTAAACCCTTGGCGTCGATGGGCGCCTCAGTAAACGCCAACGCGCGGTCTTCGTAGTCGACTTTCCAGCCAGCCTCGAGAAGGCCCATGGTGAGGTCGGCATCTTCGGCGACCGTGTTGAGCGGATATCCGCCTGCGGCTTTGACCGGCGCCGTGCGCCATGCGCCAATTGCGCCGGGAACGACGGTGATGACGTGGAAGAGATCGAGGGCGCGGCGCTCGAAGTTCTGGCTGGTGATGTATTCGAGAGCCTGCCAGCGCGTCCAGAGGTTGACGCGGTTGCCGACCTTGGCGTTGCCGGCGATGGCGCCGATTTTGGGATCTTCAAAGTGGGGAATAAGCCTGGAGATGGCGTCGGCGGCGATGACGGTATCGGCGTCGATGCCGACGTAAATCTCTTCGTGGATGCGATCGAGCGCGTAGTTGAGCGCGGCGGCCTTGCCTGCGTTGCGCTTGGTGAGCACCTGCACGCGGCCAGCGGCGATCTCCTGCGCATAGGCTGCCGCGGCCACTTCAGCAGTACGGTCGAGCGATCCGTTGTCGATGACGATGACATGGAGATTCTTGTAGTCGGAGTTGAGCACGGAGCGGACGGTGCGCACGATGACGGATTCCTCGTTGTAGGCGGGAATGAGCACCGCGACGCGAGGGCAATAGCCGGGCGAGGCCTTGTCGCGCGGACGGCGCAGGCGGTCGATGACGGCGAAGATGCCCACGACGATGAGGCGGGCGCTCATGAGCACGTCGCCCACGAAGAAGACCATGATGATGAAGTTGCCGATGAGGTCGACCGCGGAGAAGGCGATGGAATCGGGCAACGTGCGCACGCGCTGCCAGAAGGTGAGCGGCGGCATGACTTCGGCGGTGGTCTTGCCCATCAGCGCGGAGACGGGAACGATGGTGTAGCCGTGGGCGCGCAAAGCATCGATGAGCGGGCCGAGCGCGGCCACGGTTGCGGAACGGTCGCCGCCGCCGTCGTGCATGAGGATGATGGAGCCGCGGAACTGCGGCTTGGCCTGCATGGTCTTTAACTGGGCGAGCACCGAGTTAACGATTTCCTGCGGTTTCTTGCGCGGGTTCTCGTTCCAGTTGTCGGTGTCGATTTTGCTGCCGATGATGGTGAGGCCCATCTGCTGAATGCGCCACGCAGGCTCCGCTTCGTCGTCGGTGTCAGGCTCTTCGTCGATGTCGTAGGGCGGGCGGAAGTAGAAGGGCTGGATGCCCAGCTTGCTCTCGAAGAGCCGCTCGGTGAGGCTCACCTCGAGTTCGAGCTGGCGCGCGGAGATTTCGCTGATGTCGGGATGCGTCCAGGTGTGATTGCCGATTTCGTTGCCTTCACGGACGATGCGCTGCATGAGGCTGATGTTGTCAGAAGCCTCGGCGCCAATGAGCATGAACGTGCCGGTGGCATGATGCTGCTTGAGCACGTCGAGAATCTTCGGCGTCCACTTGGGATCGGGGCCGTCGTCGAAGGAGAGCGCGAGCTCGGTGGGATGGTAGCCGTACTGCTCGACGGTGTAAGTCTGCGGGTACACGTCCATGTGCTCGTCGACAATGAGCTTTTTGCGCGGATCGGACTCGTCGGTATCCACTTCCACGGTGCGCTTGCCGGACTGCGGCAGGCCAATGATGCGCAGAATGTCGCCATCGCCCTGGGTGTCCACGTCGTGACCGGGTTGCACCGTACTCAGCGCCTGCAGCGAAGACGGATCGCTGGGATGATCCCAGATACTCCAGAGCGAACTGTCTTCTTCGCCCAGCCGCCACAGGGCAAAAGTCTGCAGGCCGATCTCCCGCGCGCCGCGCATCTCGTCGAGCAGCGACACCGCATCGAGGAACCACACCACGTGGCGCTGATTGGAGTCTTCGTCGACGTATTCAAAGTGGGGATTGAGGGTGTCGTAGTCGAGATCGAGATCGGCGTCCGCGTCGGAGGCGCGCTCCCACGCTTCGGAGACCGAGAGATTGTCGGTGTCGACGACCTGCGGCTTGGGATGACGGGGATCTTTGGGATTGGGAATCGTGAGCGTCCAATCGTACCCGTAGTTGCCCACGCCGCAAATGATTTTTTCCTTGGGCACGATTTTGAGCACGCGGACCAGATTGCCGATGAACCAGGCCCGGCTGGCGATGGGACCGGGATCGCTGGTGGTCTGGTGCTGGTCGTAGTTCATCAGGATGATGCCGTCGGAGTTGGCGGCGAGGGTCTTGAGGTCGCTGTCGCTGGTGGCCACGGCGGCGTTGACATAGAGCGTAAGATTGCGCGCGTGCATCTGGCTGTAGAGCACCTGGATGAAGCTCATGTAGGCGGCATCGTTGTCGTCGGAGATGCTTTCAATATCGAGAGAAAGGCCGCGATAGGCCGGATACGCGGCGAGAAAACGCATGATTTGATTGAGAAAGGACGCGCTTCTTGCCGGATCCTGGAGCACATCGCCAACGCCGGTGTCCCAGTCCTGAGTGTGCGGATTGAAATTATTGAGGGCGGGGAAGATTTCCGTGTCGGTGTGGGCCTTTTGAATCACTTGCTTTACTTTGTTCAGGTCGTCGGGATCGTGCACCGCAGCGCCCTGGATCACCGGAAGCTCGCGCAAATTGTCGCCGCTCATCATCATCAGCGTGCCCTGGGGCGAGTCCACATGCAGCCACTGCGGGAACAGCATGTCGATCTGGTGCACGTGCTCCTTGAGCGAGGAGTAACTGGCCGCGTCATCCTGCACGTAATAGGCGGCGCGCAAACCTTCACCGGTATTCAAGGGAATCTGAGAGGGCTTGCGTTCGGTCTTGCGGCGCGCGGGGCGCTGGTTCTTGCCGGAGCGGAGAGTCGATGTGTCGGGCAATGCCTTGTAATTGTGCTTGGGGATGGGCAGCAAGAGCTCCGGCAGATGCTGGCCGCGCAGCACATTGAAGATGAAGACCGCGACCACCAGCGTGGACAACACGGCCGTAATATCGAGAATGCGGCGAAGGCGCTTCCAGCGCTTGCGTTGCGGGTCGAAAAAGATCTGACGGTCGGGCATGAGCGGGTTACTTGCTGACTCCGGCGCAACGATCGCGCAAAAACACCACAACACTCCTCCGGCTCGCCGCCCCGGCCCAACATCGGCAAGGCGCGCAATCCCCGGAAATGCCGTAGGCTATACAGTACGAATCGTATGGAAGCTGACGGAGAGAGTCAATTGACAGCATCTACGCGCTGGGCTGGCGGGAACGTGCGCCGGGCCCTGCCGGTGGCGCTTGCCCTGGGCGCGGGCCTGGGGCTGCGCCTGTGGATGCTGAGAAATCTCTTCGACGTGAATGGCGACATGCTGATTTACGGGGACCTGGCCAAAAATCTGCTGCAGCACGGCCGATTTGCCCTGACACTGCCCAGCGGCGACCTCTACTCGACCCTGATACGGCTGCCCGGCTACCCGCTGTTTCTCGCGGCTTGCTTCAAAGTCTTCGGGATGGAGAACTACTTTGCCGCGGCCTGCGTGCAGATTGCGCTCGATTTGCTGGGCTGCCTGCTGGTAGCCGGATTTGTGCGGCGTGTTGTGCCAGCGCCGGCGAGCCGTCGCGCAGCGCTGGCGACTCTCTGGCTGGCCGCGCTCTGCCCGTTCACTGCTTCTTACAGCGTGGCGGTGCTTGCTGAAACGCCCACGCTCTTTATGCTGGCGCTGGCTTCGTGGGCGATGGCGCGATTTTGGGACAATCCGCGCTGGTTGAATGCACTCTGGTTTACATGCGCGGTCACGGGAGCGTCCCTCTTGCGGCCCGATGGCGTACTGGCCGCCGTGGCGTTCGCGCCGGCGCTGTTCATCGGGTTGCGACCGGACGGGAAACTGGGGTTTCGGAGTTTCCCACCCTTTCGCAAAAGGCGCGAAAGGATGGGGCACGGGAAGATCGGTGCCAGTCTCCCACCCCAGCAAGCCAAAAGCGGACTTGCCGGGGGCCCCGGTCTGGAGGCCGGCGCTGCTTCAATCGCCCGGATCGCCGTGGTTTGCGCGTTGCTGGCGATGACGCCTTTCGCCGCGTGGACGGCACGCAACTGGCGCGTTTTTCACGTCTTTCAGCCATTGGCGCCCAGGCTGGCGAGCGATCCCGGCGAGCGCGGCAATCCGGGATGGGAGCGCTGGGTGAAGAGCTGGTGCCTCGACTTCATTTCGACGTACGAGATCTACTGGAATGTGCCGGGAGACAAGCTCGATGTAGACGAACTGCCCAGCCGCGCCTTCGACTCGCCGGCGCAGTACGCCGAAACCGCAGCTCTCGCCGCCGACTACAACGACCACGGCTATCAATTGACTGCGCAGATTGACGCGCGTTTCGAGAAGCTGGCAGAGGAACGCATCGCCGCGCATCCGCTGCGTTCTTATTTGTGGCTGCCTCTGGGCCGCGTGGCCGATATGTGGGTGCGCCCGCGCGTCGAGAATCTGAACATCGATTTCGATTGGTGGGTTTACGCGCATCATCACGCGGAGACCGAATTCAGCTGGGCCTACGCGGGGTTGAACGCGCTTTATCTGCTGCTGGCGATCGTTGGGCTTTGCATGCGGCCGCGTTTTTGGGGTGCGCTGCTGGCGTATCTGCTGCTACGCTGCGCCTTGCTGTGGACCGTGGAAGCGCCTGAGACGCGCTACACGCTCGAGTGCTTTCCCATGCTGCTCGCGCTGGGCGGGATTGCATTTTCGTGGCTGACAGCTTGCGGTTTACGCAGAAAGAATGTCGATGCAGGGGCTAAAGCCCCGAGTTGGTTTTGAAACGGTTTCGGCACGACTAAACAGCTTGCTGAAAAAGTCGGAATAAAAAGCGAGTTTAGCAAAGGAAAGATTGGCAGGGGCTGAAGCCCGATTCATTCCGCTGACTTTATCGGCCCGGCTGAAGCCGTGCCCTTGTTACAAGGCCCCGCAGATTGAGTCTATCCGCAGCCTGTAAAGCCCCGAGTTGATTTTGAAACGGCTTCGGCACGACCAAAGTCGTGCCCTTTCACGTGGCACCATCCACGGCGGGCTGTTCATTCGATCGGCCCTACTTGTCGAAATTGAAGGCGGTCTTCGGCAGGGATTGATTCACCTTGATGTTGGTGTAGATGCAGACCCGGGATTGGCCCTGGCCTTCATCGAAGACCTGCTTGAGGCTCACGGCGCGCGCGGGATCGAGCCAGATCGTTACCCTGGGAAATAGCTTGAGAACGTTGGGGTCCTTCGCGATGAGCTCAAGTTTGTCGGTCAAGATTCCGTCGATGGTCTCCTTGCCCAGATACTTGATGGTCCACTTCTCTTCAAGATCCCTGCCGCCTGCGCCGAAGCCGAGCATCAGATAGCCCTCGTACTTGCTGGCCTCGGAGTAGGGCTTGGCGTCTTTTTCCTTGCCGGTATCGGAATAGCGCAGCGTGCCGCCGGAAAATATGTAGGCCTTCTGCGTGGGGCGGCTTTTCCCGTCGACGACGTGCGCCGTGAGGTGAGCGGCCATTTCGAAGTGGCTGCCATTGCGCTCGTAGTATGCGATTCCGGTCAGTACATCCTTGTCCGGAACCGGGTCCGTGAGAATGCTGTCGAACTCGACGGTGGCCGTGGCGGTGCGAAAATTTTTGGCCGCTGCATCGAGATTTGCAAGAACACTGGCTTTGTCTTGAGCGTATGCGGGCTGAACGGGAAGAATTGCCGCTGCGACAAGCGCGAGAAAAATGAAAAAATTGCGTGGATGCATGGGTTTCCTTCAGTTGTTTGACGCGAAATGGGCCCGGAGGATGAAAAAGAATTTAGCGGTGCGCCCAGACTTTCCAGGTGAGATTTCCCTGGGAGTCCGTGACCGTCTCCCACTTCTCGACGTACGCGGAATCGCTCATTACCGGCTCGATGGCCTGGCGCAGCGCCTTTTTGGCCTGCTGGTAGGTTGCGCCCGCGGGAACGCCCACGTCCGAAGCTTGCAACGTGATGATGACGCCGCGGCCATTGGCTACGACCTGCATGGGGTGCGCAGGGCCGGCGACGAGGGGCGGCTTGGCGCCGTAGTCCCACAAGTGCGGGGTGACGAAGATGAAGATCAGGATCAGGGTGACGAGGATATCGTAGTGAAACGAGCCGCGCTTGTAGGTCCAGTAGAAATAGCTGCGCAGTATCTCGGCGAAGCTGCGACTGGGCGCGGCGCTTGTGCCGGCAGGCGCGCCATTGGATGAAGGCGTTGCCATCAGGACTCCTTCTCGATTCTATCGAGTCCGCCCATATGCGCGCGCAGGGCCCGGGGAATTTCGACGGAGCCGTCGGCTTGCTGGTAATTCTCGAGAATCGCCAGCCAGGTGCGGCCCACGGCCAGGCCGCTGCCGTTGATGGTGTGCACGAACTCGGGCTTGGCCTTGGGGCCTGAAGGCCGGTAGCGGATGTTGGCGCGGCGCGCTTGAAAGGCGTCGAAGTTGGAGCAGGAGGAAATTTCGCGATAAAGGTTCTGCCCTGGCAGCCAGACTTCGAGATCGTAGGTCTTGGCGGAAGAGAAGCCGGTGTCGCCGGTGCAAAGCAGAACGCGCCGATACGGAAGGTTGAGCGCCTCCAGGATTTCCTCGGCATGGCGGGTCAGCTTTTCATGTTCCGCGTCCGATTCTTCAGGCCGCGTGAATTTGACCAGCTCGACTTTTTGAAACTGGTGCTGGCGGATGATGCCGCGCGTGTCTTTGCCCGCGGCGCCGGCTTCGGCGCGGAAACAAGGCGTGTAGGCCGTGAGCGAGATGGGCAGCCGCGCTTCGTCCAGAATCTCGTCGCGATAGAGATTGGTGACGGGAACCTCGGCGGTGGGGATGAGCCAATGGTCGCTGTCCTTGAACTCGCCGCGTGTGGCGGCATCCACATCGGCATCGGAGCAGCGGAAGAGATCTTCGGCAAACTTGGGCAACTGGCCCGTGCCGAAGAGCGACTTGGAATTGACCATGAACGGCGGCAGCACTTCCGTATAGCTGTGCTTTTCGGTGTGCATGTCGAGCATGAAGCCGATGAGCGCGCGCTCCAACCGTGCTCCCGCGCCCATGTATACGGCGAATCGCGCGCCCGAGAGCTTGGCCGCGCGTTCGAGATCGAGAATGCCGAGAGCTTCGCCAATCTCCCAGTGCGGCCTGGGCGCGAAATCGAATTTCTTCTTCTCGCCCCAGGTCTTGACCGTTTTATTGTCGGCTTCGGAGAGGCCGACGGGCACCTCGTCGCGCGTGAGGTTGGGAACGTGAGCCATCGACGAGCGCAACTGCACGTCGAAAGCGGCCGCTGCCCGGTCGAGTTCGTCGAGCTTGTCTTTGAGGGCGCGGGTTTCGTCCATGACGGCGGCGGCTTCGTCATTCTTGCCGGCTTTTTTGAGCGCGCCCACCTGCTGCGAGAGCTCGTTGCGGCGAGCTTTCAGTTGTTCCGATTGCGTGATGGCCTCGCGCCGGCTTTTGTCGAGCGCGCGAAAATCGCCCAGCAACGCGGCCGGGTCGGCGCCGCGGGCGCGGAGCTTTTCTTCCACCAATTCCAGGTTGGCGCGAACAAAAGATAGATCGAGCATTGTGAATCCAGTTTACGATGCGGGGCGGTGGGAGCCAAGGGATGGATATTTGAGGGGAGAGTTCTGTCGCCCCTACGGGGCTGGCAGCCCTTATATGGCGGCTTTCCCAGGATTGTGTCGGCCGTCCGCCGTTGCGGACGACCCACTTCATCCTGGGCTATTTTCCTATCCTCCCTCCGGGAGGAGCGACTGCGTGCCCAATTTGTTCACGTGTAGTACCGCGGACCGCGCCGCCCAGTAACGACCAATCCGCGAAGTCGCAGCTTGCAGCTAAAAGCTAAAAACTAAAAGCTGCTTTTCTCAATCCGCGGCTTTTGCTTCGTCCTTCACGTATTCCTTCCACCCGGGCAAGCTCTGGTCGCCGACGATCAGTCGCGCACCGCGCGTGAAGTTGAAATAGGTCCACGCCCAGTTGATCAACACCGTAAGCCGATTGCGGAAGCCGATGAGAAAGAAAATGTGCACCGTGACCCAGGTGAACCACGCGGGAAAGCCGCTCATGTGCGCTTTGAAGGGCCACTTCACATCGGCGACGGCGGCCATGCGGCCGATGGTGGCCATGTCGCCCTTGTCGAAGTAGCGGAATGCGGGGCGCGGCTTGCCGGCGAGATCGGCGGCAATAATTTTGGCCACGTGATCGCCCATCTGCATCGCCGGCTGTGCGACTCCGGGAATCTGATGGCCGTCCTGCTCGAAGTGGGCCAGGTCGCCGAGCACAAAGATCTCAGGCAGCGCCGGGGGATTGAGCCGGTCGTCAACGACGACGCAGCCGCGTTTGTCGAGCGGCGCGCCCAGCAGCTTGCCCAGCGGAGAAGCCTGCACGCCCGCGGCCCACAACGTGACCGCGGCGTCGATGCGTTGGACATTCTCGCCGGTTCGAGCCTCGACCCAGCCCGGCCCCACGCCGGTCACTTGCATGCTGCGTGTGTACTTCGACGCCGAGGTGTTTGAGCGTGGCCTCAGCTTTGGCGGAGAGATCCGCAGGATAGGCGGACAGCATCCGCGTGCCGCCATCGAGCAGCATCACGCGGCTCTTGGTGGGATCGATGTGCCGGAAGTCGTGACGCATGTAGAGCTGCGCAATGTCGCTGATGGCGCCGGCGAGTTCGACGCCCGTGGGGCCGCCGCCGATGACGACGAAATTCAGCGGCGGATGCCAACCCTGCTCCACCATCTGCCGCTCGGCCAGCTCGAAGGCAAGCAGAACCCGGCGGCGAATCTCGATCGCGTCTTCAATGGTCTTGAGGCCGGGCGCGAGCGGCTCCCATTGGTCGTGGCCGAAATAGGAGTGCGTGGCGCCGGTCGAGAGCACGAGGTAGTCGTAGTCGAGTCGCGCGCCGCTGCCCAGCACCACCTGCCGAGCAACCACGTCGATGCCGACCACCTCATCCATCAGGACTTCAGTGTTGTTGTGATGGCGCAGGATGGAGCGGATGGGTTGGGCGATGTCGGCCGGCGACAGCACCGCGAGCGCCACCTGATAGAGAAGCGGCTGAAAGAGGTAATGATTGCGGCGGTCGACCAGGGTCACGTCGACGGGCAAGTGCGCGAGGCCCTTGGCCGCGTTGAGGCCGGCAAAGCCTCCGCCGACGATGACCACGCGGGGACGGCGCGACGACTGCTTGTACTCTGGCGGTTTGGTCAATTCGCCCACTACTTGAACAGATGCGCGAATGAGTCTCCGGGTCACAAGCAATCGCGCGATTCGGCCGACTTGCCAACTTGCTGACTCGCTGTCTTGCGATAGCATCCATCTATGATTGCGGGCGCATCCTGGACTTGGTGGGTGGGATTTCACGCGGTGGTGGCCGTCGTGCTCGTGGCGGACTCGTTTTTGCCCGGCCACCGGCGCGAATCGCGGCACGCAACGGCGTTCGTCTGGCTGGGGACCGCAGGCCTCCTTCTGGCTGCCGCCGGATTCGCCTGCTGGATCGCCGTTGCGCAAGGCCGCCAGGCAGCGCTTGAATTCGCAACCGGGTACACCATCGAGACCTCGCTCAGCATCGACAACCTTTTTGTGTTTCTGGTCTTGTTTGAAGGGTTCCGGATCAGCCGGCAAAAGCAGCACACGGCCCTGATGTGGGGCGTGTGGGGCGCGTTTGTGCTGCGGGCTCTGTTTATCGTGGCGGGCATCACGTTGTTGCAGCGGTTCGCGTGGATCAATTGGATCTTCGGATTATTTTTGCTGTATGCGGCGTGGCGACTGGTGCGCGGCGGCTCGGCGCGCGCGGCCATTCCGCAATGGATCGTGCGCTTGCAGCCGGCTAAGGGCTCGCTCGTGCCGGTGATTCTCGCCGTCGAAGTCACCGATCTGCTCTTCGCCACCGATTCCATTCCAGCGGTGCTGTCGGTGACGCACAATCCTTTTGTGGCATACACGTCGAATGTGGCGGCGATTCTGGGCCTGCGTTCCATCTACTTTGCGCTCGCGGAGATGCTCGATCGTTTCCGCAATTTGCATTATGGGTTGGGCGCGATCCTGGCCTTCGCGGCGCTCAAAATGCTTTTCGCGCGGTGGATTGCGGTGCCGGCCACGATGTCGCTGGTGGTGATCGGCGTGATTCTTGCGGTGTGCGCGGTGGCTGCGGCGAGTCAGCGAGGCGGCAAGTCAGCGGGTTAGCGAGTCAGCAAGTCAGCGAGTTAGCGAGTCAGCATGCGGGCGAGGCGGCAGATCAGTTGATCAATCGAACGCATAACGGAAAGTCTATTGGTATGTACAAATTGTGCATATAATGAGATGTGATGAAGCAACAATACGATTTCAGCCGGGGAAAGCGGGGACGCATTACGCCCAGAGAGCCGGAGCCGCGCGGCAAGACGCGGATCACGATCCGGCTGGACGAAGATCTGGTGGATCACTTTCTAAAAGAGGCGGATGCCTCGGGCGGGGCCGTGGGCTACCAGACGCTGATCAACGAAGCGCTGCGGCAGCATGTGGAGGGAAAGGCCCCGAAGTTTGAGGAGACGCTGCGGCGGATTGTGCGGGAGGAAGTGCGGACAGGCGGGGTGAGGCAGCCCCATGATCCTAAGCTCGGAATGCAGTTCGGATTCCGCCCCACGTGCGGAGGAATGATTAGAAAAGCTATCCAGGCAACTTGAAATCGATTCTTACCGTCCCCTCGAACGGAACAGCCTTCCCGTCGGCCATGGGTGGCGTATAACGCCATTTCTTGACCGCTTCGACGGCATTTTCGTCCAGGCTCGGCTCGAGACTTCTGACCACATGCACGTTTTGCGGGATGCCTTGGGTGTCGACGGTGAGGCCAATGACACATTCTCCGCTGATCCCAGTCCTTCGTGCGTGGTGAGAGTATTTTGGCGCGATATAGTTGAGGAGTTGGGGAGGGCTGACATTGCCCGGCACCGTATCGAAACTGGGAGCACTGCTGGGGACAGGCTTATTCCGGGCGTAGAGTCTGAATTCCACCTCAACTATGATTTGGACTGGAACCGGAGTGGTTCCGTCTTTCATGGCGGGCTTGAACTTGTATTGCCGGATCGCCTCGATCGCCTTCTCATCCAGCCCCATCCCAAGCGCGCGCACAACGTGAATATTCTGCGGGTTCCCTTGCGCATCAACGATAAGCGAGAGCAGGCATGCACCCTGGTATTTGGCGCGCCGTGCCTCGTCGGAGAACTCCGCATTGACTAAGTGGAGCACAACAGGAGGACTGATCCGGCCTCCTACCCTATAGAGCCCTGGAGAGCTTTCAGAGTTTGGCGCGGCTCCGTTAGTTTGGGGCGGGGCTGTTTCGCCTGGAGGCGGAGTCGGCGGGGTGGCCTGCTGGCCGGCGGCGAAGGGAGCGGCCAGAAATGCAAGAAGAGCGAATGCAATTTCGCGGCGCATAGAAGTCCTCCTGCGTTGGTCGGATAAAGTGTAGCACCGAATCCGGGCGCATCGGTCTTCTATCATTTCCTTGTGCAAACCATACGAGTAGAAACGCCTTCGGCGAAGTATGACGTATTAACAGGCAGCGGGTTGCTGGAGACCCTTGCCCCGCGCATCGAGCGGGCGGTGGGACGGCTGCCTCGGCGGGTGTTTGTGCTGACCTCGCCGGAGATCTGGGCGCTGTGGTCGGGCGGCGTTTCTGGCGTCGTTCGATAGGCGGAGATTGAGCCGCCGGTTGCGCTCTTTCTGCCGCCGGGCGAACAACACAAAACCATCAAGAGCGTGGAACGCCTGACGCGCGAGATGGTGCGCGCGGGCGGCGACCGCGGATCGTTTTTCATCGCCTTTGGCGGCGGCATTGTGGGCGACGTGGGCGGATTTGTGGCCGCGATCTTCATGCGCGGGATCGAATATGTGCAGGTGCCCACCACGTTTCTCGCGCAGGTGGATTCGAGCGTAGGCGGCAAGGTGGGCGTGAATCTGCCCGAGGGCAAGAATCTTGTCGGGAATTTTCTGCAGCCGCGAGCGGTGTTTGCCGATATCGGCGTGCTGGGCACGCTGCCCGACCGCGAATTGCGCGCGGGGTTGATGGAGAGCGTGAAGGCGGGCATCATTCGCGACCGGGCGCTGGTGCGCTTCATGGAGGAGCACGCGGACGCGATTCTCGCGCGCGAGCCGAAGGCGCTGGAGCGAGTGATTGCGGCGTCGATCCGGATGAAGGCCGAGGTGGTGCGGCGCGACGAGCGCGAAGGCGGGTTGCGCATGATTTTGAACTTTGGGCACACGGTGGGCCACGCCCTGGAACAGGCCACGCGCTACAAGGCCATGCTGCACGGCGAGGCCGTGGCATGGGGCATGGTGGCGGCGCTGGCCGCGGCGCGGCGGCGGGGCACGATCACAGGGTCGCAGATGGAGCGGCTGGAGAAGTTGATTTATCGCTACGGTCCGCTGCCGAAGCTGAAGGTGAGCGCGGGGCGCGTGCTGGCCGCGACGGGAAGCGACAAGAAGAACGTGGGCGGCGTGCGGCGCTTCGTGCTGCCCATCGGGATTGGCGATGCGGGCGTGGTGGAGGACGTGACGCCCAAGGAGATTGAGGCGGCGGTGAAGTACATGCTGGGAAGAGCAGCTTCCAGCTCCTAGCTTCTAGCTGCTAGCCAAGAGCGCGTGGGGTGAGAGTTGTGCTATCCCACCCAAAAGTTCGCTGCAGAGGCAGCGAACATTTGGATGGGGCACGGGGTCCTAGCTTCTAGAGCGGGTCGCATCAATCGTCTGCGGGGGTGAATAAACTTCCCTCAGGGGCTAAATCCCTAATGTTCACGCGCCCTTCACGGCACGACTAAACAGCTTGCTGAAAAAGTCAGAATCGAAAGCGAGTTTAGCAAAGGATAGATTGGCAGGGGCTAAAGCCCGATTCATTCCGCTGACTTTTTTGGCCCGGCTGAAGCCGTGCCCTTGTTACAAAGCACCTCGCATTGAGTTTTTCAGCAAGCTGTAAAGTCGTGCCCTTTCACGTAACCATTTATGCAACCAGTTCTAGCTAAAAACGCGTGGGGTGAGAGTCGTGCTATCCCACCCAAAAGTTCGCTGCGAGGCAGCGAACTTTTGGATGGGGCACGGGTAGAGGGTCGATGGGCGCTGGCTCTTGATGAATTTGTAGCGCAAATAAATTAGTATCCATCTGCGGGTACTTTGCGTCGAACGTTTGTAAATGGCGCGGGCTTTTCTCCGTTTTTGCGTTCTTCCTCGTTCCCCAATACGAATGACGGCAAATTTTCATCTTCAAGAAACCAAGAACCAGTGAGTGCGTATGAGCGATCAGCCTTTGTACCGGTGGCTTGAGCAGCAGGGTGAGGCCTTTGGCGCGCCCGGACTCGATCCGCGTTGGACGTTGAGCGTGAAGGACGCGGTGGTGACGGCCTATGCGGGGTCGAGCCGCATCTGGTTCACGTGCTCACACGGAATTCTAAACGAGGTGTACTACCCCACCATCGATCGCCCGCAGGTGCGCGACATGGAATTCCTCGTGACCGACGGCGAGACCTTTGTGCACGAGGAGAAGCGCGACCTCGAAACGACCTTCGAGTACATCGACCCTTCCGCGCTGGGAGTGCGCTATGTGAACCGCGATCCGGACGGGCGCTACAGCCTGATCAAGGAGATGATCTCCGATCCGCACCATGGCGTGGTGCTGCAGCGCGTGCGCCTGGAGGGCCGTGGGGATCTGATTCCGCGACTGAAGATGTATGCGCTTTTGGCGCCGCATCTGGGCGGCGGCGGCGCGGGCAACTCGGCGCGGGCGCTCGACCTGGCCGGGCACAACGTGTTGCTGGCGTGGAAGAACGAGTATTCGCTGGCCATGACGGCCAGCTGCGGATTTACGCGCATGAGCTGCGGATTTGTGGGCGCGAGCGACGGCTGGCAGGATCTGAGGCAGAACTTCAAGATGGACTGGGAGTTCGGCTCGGCGACGAACGGCAACATTGCGGTGATGGGCGAGATCGATCTCGAATGCATTGCGCGGAGAGAGAGCGAAATGAGCAAAGACCTCGCCGGGCAATTGAGTACGGGAGCGAGTGCAGGAACGAATTCAGGGGCGAGCGCAGGGGCGAGTACAGGGGCGAGTACGGGGGCGAGTACAGGGGCGAGTACAGAGGCCCAAAGCGGCATAGCGGTGCGCGAATTCACGCTGGCGATCGGAATTGGCAATGGGCATCACACCGCGCTGCAAAAGATGATGGGCGCGCTGGCGATACCGTTCGATGAACAGTGCAAGCGGTTTATTGTGCAGTGGCAGCGGGCCGAGCATCCTGTGTGGCTCGCTGGCCACACAAAAGACGGCGGCAAGTTGCTGCGCGCCAGTCACGCCGTGCTGCTGGCGCACGAAGACAAATCGTATGCGGGCGCGTTTGTGGCATCGGCGTCGATTCCCTGGGGGCAGACCAAGGGCGACGACGACCTGGGCGGCTACCACCTGGTTTGGACGCGCGATATGGTGCAGACGGCGACGGCGCTGCTGGCCTGCGGGCGCATGGAAACGGCGCGGCGGGCGCTGGTGTACCTGGCGTGCACGCAACTGCCCGACGGGAGTTTCGCGCAGAATTTCTGGATCGACGGCACTCCATACTGGACCGGCAAGCAACTGGACGAGGTGGCGTTTCCCCTGATCCTGGCATGGCGATTGTGGAAGGCGGGCGGGATGGGCAATCTGCCTTTCTTTCCATTCGTCGAGCGGGCGGCGGGGATACTGGTGCGCTGCGCGCCGATTACCCAGCAGGATCGCTGGGAGGAGAATGCGGGCTACTCGCCGTCGACATTGGCTGCGGTAATTGGCGGGCTGATTTGCGCGGCGGAGATAGCGCGCGTCCACGAAGCCGACGAGTTGGCCACGTTTCTTGAGGAGTTTGCCGACTGGATTGAGGGGCATCTCGAAGACTGGACGGTGACCAACAATGGCGTGCTCGACCCGGAGATCAAGCGCCACTACATGCGCATCCGCCCGCCGGCGTGCGGCGAGGCCTACGCGCACGAAGGCTGCGACAAGGAAACCATCTGGCTTTCGAACCGGCCGCCCGGCACGCGTTATGAATTTGAGGCACGCGAGATTATCGACGCGGGGTTTCTGGAACTCGTGCGCTACGGCGTGCGCAGGGCCGACGATCCGCTGATCGTCGATTCGTTGAAGGTGGTGGACGCGGTGCTGAAGCGCGAATCTGCCGCAGGGGCCCGGCTGGTTGCGCTACAACTGGGACGGCTATGGACAAAGGCCCGACGGCGGGCCCTACGAGGGATGGGGCCAGGGCCGTGTGTGGCCGCTGCTCACCGGCGAACGCGCGCATTACGAACTGGCAGCCGGCAAGGACATTGGTCCGCTGATCGAAACCTATGAGAAGTTCGCGACGTGCGGGCAGTTGCTGCCGGAGCAGGTGTGGGACGAGCCCGACCTGCCGGAGCGGCGCCTGCGCATGGGACAGCCGGCGGGTTCGGCGGTGCCGTTGGTGTGGGCACATGCCGAATACCTGAAACTGATGCGTTCGGTCACGGATGGCAAGGTCTTCGACCGCATCGATCCGGTATACGACCGGTATTGCGATCCGGAGGGGCGCAAGCGACGCCGGAGGGATTTGGAGATTTACAGCTTCAATCGGCCGATCCAGCGCATCGACGCAGGGAACACGCTGCGCATCCTGGACGAGAACCGTTTTGAAGTGGTTTGGACGTGCGACGGCTGGCAGACGGTGGAAACCACGCCCAGCCGGGGATTGGGAAGCGCGGGATTCAGCGCCGACATCAAACCGCCGGACGGGTGCCGCGAAGTGGAATGGACGCTGCACTGGACCGAACCGGATACGGTACCGGAAGCCTGGCTTGGATACAATGTAAAGGTCAAGGTGGATGCGGCTTGAGCCGGCGCGTTCTTGAGCCGGTGCGCTTCGCACCTTCAGTGAAAGGAATTCCAAAGATCATCATGGCTTCCAATATTGCGTCACTCTCACTCGACCAGCTTTCGATCGACACTCTGCGCCTGCTCGCCTTGGACGGCGTGGAGAAGGCCAAGAGCGGCCATCCGGGAGCGCCGCTGGGCTGCGCGCCGATGGCGTACCTGCTGTTCCACAAGTTGATGAAGCACAATCCGGCGCACTCGAAGTGGGCGGATCGGGACCGCTTCGTGCTGTCGAACGGGCATGCGTCGATGCTGCTTTATGGGTCGCTGTTTCTTTCCGGCTATAAGGTGACGCTGGACGATCTGAAGAGCTTCCGCCGCTGGGGATCGAAGACGCCGGGCCATCCGGAGTACGGACTGACCGATGGCGTGGAAGCGACGACCGGGCCTCTCGGGCAGGGATTCGGAATGGGCGTGGGCATGGCCATGGCGGAGAAGCATCTGGCGGCGACCTACAACCGGCAGGACTTCAACGTGGTGGATCATCACACGTTCGTGATGTGCGGCGACGGCGATCTGATGGAGGGCCTGTCGCACGAGGCAGCCTCGCTGGCCGGAACTCTCGGACTGGGCAAGCTGATTGTGCTGTACGACGACAATCTGATCTCGCTCGACGGGCCCACGAGCTGGAGCTTTACCGAGAATGTGTACGAGCGCTTCGAAGCCTATGGCTGGCATGTGCAGCGGGTGATGGACGGCAACGATCTGGACGGCATCGAGACAGGCGATTGCGGCGGCCAAGGCCGCGAAGGAAAAGCCTTCGCTGATTGGGGTGCGCACGGTGATCGGCTACGGCAGCCCGCTTGCGGGAACAAACAAGGTGCACGGCGAAGCCATGAGCGCAGCGGATGCGGCGGCGACGAAAAAGTTTTTCGGGTTCCCTGAGGATCAGAGCTTTTTTGTGCCTGACGATGCGCTGGCCAACTGGCGCGAGGCGGTGAAGCGCGGCGCGGAATTTGAGGCGGAGTGGAACAAGCTCTTTGCCGGATACAAGGCGGCATTTCCCGATCTGGCCGCGGAGTTTGAGCGGACGCAAGCGGGCAAGTTGAAGGCGGGATGGGAAAAATCGATTCCCAGCTTCGGAATCGAGAAGCCCATCGCCACGCGCAACGCGGGCCAGCAGGTGATGAACGCGATTTTCAACGAAGTGCCGGAACTGTTCGGCGGAGCCGCGGATTTGACGGCTTCGACGAAGACGATTTTCAAGAATTCGGCGCACTTTGCCGACGATCCGGCGGGGCGCAACGTATTTTTCGGCGTGCGCGAGCTGGCCATGTGCGCGGCAGTGAACGGCATGGCGGTGCACGGAGGGTTGCGGCCGTTCGGATCGACGTTCTTTGTGTTTTCGGATTACGCCAAGCCGGCGCTGCGCATTGCGGCCATCATGGAAGCGCCTTCGCTGTTTGTATTTACGCATGACTCGATCGGCGTGGGCGAGGACGGCCCTACGCACGAGCCCATTGAGCACCTGATGGCGCTGCGCGCGGTGCCGCACATGACGGATTTTCGTCCGGCGGATGCGAATGAAACGGCGGCGGCGTGGCGGCTGGCGCTGGAGCGCAAGGGGCCGGCGTTCTTCGCGCTGACGCGGCAGGATGTGCCGGTGATCGACGCGTCGAATCGCGACATGTATGCGAGCGTAAGCAAGGGCGCGTACGTGCTGGAGGATGCGGCGAACGCGAAGGTGGTTCTGATTGCCACGGGCTCGGAGGTGAGCGTGGCGCTCGGCGCCGCGAAACTGCTGGCCGCGGACGGAGTCGAATGCGCGCGTCGTGAGCATGCCGAGCTGGAAGCTCTTCGACGAGCAATCGGCCGCAGTACAAGGCGAGCGTGCTGCCGGCAGGCGTGCCCAGGCTGGCCGTTGAAGCCGGCGCGACGCTGGGATGGTGGAAGTATGTGGGGCTCGACGGCGACGTGGTCGGGCTCGACCGCTTCGGCGCGTCGGCTCCAGGCCCCATCGTGATGAAGGAGCTTGGATTCAGCGCGGAGAATGTGGCGGCTAGGGCGAAGAAGATTTTGAAGTAGCTCCGCGCAAGAAGGGACAACCGTGAAACTCGTTATCGCATCCGATCATGCCGGATTTGCTCTGAAGGAAGAGTTGCGTGCGAATCTTGTCGCGGCCGGCCATGATGTTGTCGACCTTGGCGCGTTTGTATGCGAGCCCGAGGACGACTATCCCGACTTTGCCGTGAAGGTGGGCGAAGCCATGAAAGCGGGCGTGGCTCCGCGCGGCATTGTCATCTGCGGCAGCGGCGTGGGCGTGTGCGTGGCGGCGAACAAGATTCCCGGCATCCGCGCCGGAATTTGCCACGATACCTACTCGGCGCACCAAGGCGTGGAGCACGACGATATGAATGTGCTGGTGCTGGGCGCCAGAATCATCGGCTCCGCGCTGGCGTTTGAGCTGGCGCACACATTCGTCGCGGCCAAATTCCAGGCGCGAGAGGGCCGGTTTGAACGGCGATTCAAGAAAGTGCTCGCGATTGAGGCCAAGTACCTGTGCGGGGGAAAACCGGCGAGTTAGCGAGTCGGCGAGTTAGCCTGGTGGCAGGCTCGCGCGGGCGATTTACGGATCCTTCTTCCGCCAACTTATACATGCACAACTCCAAGGCACATTTGCCAACTTGCCGACCCGCTAACTCGCTAACTCGCCAGGTCTCTGACCGGATAAACTCGTTCTTTTGGCTTCTGTGGTTTCCCACCCATTCGCCCGAAAAACGGCGAATGGATGGGGCACGGAAGGTTCATCTTCAAGCGGTCAGGGATCTGGCTCGCTGACTTGCTAACTTGCTAACTCGCTAACGTGCTAACTCTCTAACTCGCTGACTTGCTAACCATGTTCCCCTTCGATGTAATCCTCTTCGATGTAGGCGGAGTCCTGCTGACCAACGGCTGGGACCATGGGGAGCGCGCGGCCGCGGCGGCAAAATTTGGCCTGGATGCGCAGGCGCTCGAGGCCCGGAATGCCGAGGTGATGGACGCCTGGGACAGGGGTGCGATCGCGCTCCATCAATATTTGCAGGCGACTGTATTCTATGAGCCGCGCGCATTTTCGGAGGACGAATTCTTTGCCTTCATGCTGGCCCAGTCGCGCCCCCTGCCGAATGGCGCGCTGGCAATCCTTGCCGAGCTTGCGGCATCCAATCCATGCGCATCCAATGTGTGTATGCTTGGCGCCCTCAACAACGAGGCCCGCGAGACCAATGAGTACCGCTTCAGTCACTTTGGCCTGCGCCGCTATTTCAAGGTCGCATTCAGCTCGTGCTACATGGGCCTGCGCAAGCCGGAGCCGGCGATGTACCAGAGGACGCTCAACATTCTTGGCAACAAGCCCGAGCGCGTGCTCTTCATCGACGATCGCGCGGAAAATGTGGCCGGCGGTTCCGCGGCGGGAATGAAGGCGATCCAGTTTACCGGTGCGGATGCGTTGCGCATGGAGTTCAGCAGCCTGGGAGTCTTGTGAAGGCAGTTTCCAGTTACTGACCCCTATCAACGTGCATCGACGAACAGTCCCTCAGCCGGATTAGCCAGACTCTGGCGGGGTTGCGCTTTTCCGCGTATTGGCTCTGTGGCGCGCGCGCTCGAGGACCAGCCGCAGAAGATAGACGAAGACGAGAATGTTGATGGTGAGCAAGCCGACGCGGATCCACGTCAGGCGGCGGATGATTTCCAGCATCTCCCAGGGAAGAAATGAGGCGGTGATGGCGAGCGTAAGAAACTCGCCCCAGGCCTTTTCAAGATAGAGGCCGATGCCTTCAACGAGCGTGACCGTCGCGTAGGAGTAGGCAACGAGGCTGATGCGTTCCAGCACCGGCCCGTTAATAAGCGAGGACTTGCCGAGGACGAAGACGATCAGCCGCGATTCCGGATTGAAGCGCAGGTGGCGGGCAAAGAGCTCGATCTGGTCGGCGATGTTCCTGTGCAGCAGGTGATGCGCGCCCATGCCGATGGCGAAGAACAGCAGCGCATGGAGGAATTTGTAGATCGCAATCAGGAGCAGAAGGCGGTCGCGATGCTGGGGTCCGGTGCGTGCTGGGAAGCGGAATTGGGGCATTGCCGATAAAGTGAATCGCTGCTTCAAGGGTACATGACGCCCGCGAATCAGCGAGCCGGCGGGTCACCGAGTGAGCGGAACCGACCCAAGCGGAACCTGGACAGGGCAACCGAGGCCGTGCGAGGGTTAGAGTCTCGCTTTCCCAAGTCTCATCCGCCACGGCGGACGAGACGTGGGGCGCGCAGCGGACCGATCTTACTTGCGATCAATATGCGCGTTTTCAAGCAGTATGTATGGGTCGCCCACCGCGGCCGTCACCGAAAAGTCGTGAGCCGTCACGGTTGCGTCGCTCACGGTCATGCCTTTTTCCGCGGCAATGTTGACATTGTCGAAGGTGACGGTGGTGATGGGGCTTTCCGGCAGGCCGACGACGATTCCCGCATTCTTGGCGCCGGTCGCTTTTAGATTGCGGATGTGAATGTCGTGAAAGTGCGGCGTGAGGCGCGTGACCGGCTGCGCGGTATCGTGCTGGGGAATGCGCGGGTAATACTCGGTGATGAGAATGGGCGTGCCCACGTTTTCCATGGTCAGGTCGCGGAAGTCGAAGTTGCCGATGTCGCCGCCGCGATCGCGATTGGACTTGATGCGCACGCCGCTGGCCGTGTCTTTGAAGTGAATGCGCGCGGCGCGCACGCGCTGCACTCCGCCGGCAATTTCGCTGCCCATGGACATGCCGTGACCGTGGAGAAACGTGCAATCGGTGATGGTGATATCGGTGGAAGGCGAATCGGGGCCCGGGGAGTTGGGCTGGCCGGACTTGATGGCGATATTGTCATCGCCGGTGTCGATGGTCATGTGGTAGATCCTGACGTGGCTCGATGAAAAAGGGTCGATGCCGTCGGTGTTGGGCGAGTGCGCGGGCGCAAGAATCTTGCCGTCGCGAATGACGACGTTGTCGGAGTAGTAGGGCACGACCTGCCACGAGGCGGAGTTTTGAATGGTCATGTTTTCGATAAGAACGTGCTTGCAGTGGTCAAAGAGGATGAGACGAGGCCGCATGGCGGCGACAAAGTTCGTGCCCGCGCGATGCGCATAGACCGCGTCCCACCAGGGTTTTCCGTTGCCGTCGATGGCGCCGCCGCCGCGGATGACGATGTGTTCGGCGTTGGTTGCGCTCAGGAGCGGCTGGAGGGCGCGCTCACGCAGTTCCTGAACCTCGGGATAGTCGGCCCTCTCCTGGCTGCCCAGCAACGTTGCGCCTGCGTCCACTTCAAGAGTGATATGGCTCTTTAGCACAATGGGTCCGGTGAGGAAAGTTCCCGATGCGAGACGCACCGTGCCGCCTCCCCTGGCTTCACAGGCATCAATCGCGCCCTGAATGGCGTGCGTATCCTTGGTTACGCCGTCGCCCTTGGCACCATAGGCCGTTACGTCGCAAACACGTGCGGCATGCGCGAGAGTGCCGCACGCTACGAGCGCGGCCAAGAAAAATGTGCCAAGAAACCTGCGCGAAGTGGTTTGCGCGGCAATGTATTCGATGCGTGGCGGCATGGGAGGCTCCAGTTCCGGTAGTGTCTCAATCTGAAAAAAGCCCCTCAGGGGCTAAAGCCCTGCGTCTTCTTTGGCTTCTTTCGGCACGACTGAAGTCGTGCCCTGATACAAAGCGTAATTATGAAACACTTTCTACGAAGAATGCTTGTACTATGGCAGGGCAGGAGAGAGCAACATGAATCTTTCGTTCAATTGCAAAGGGATGCATTGCCGGCTGCACGCGAGGGCCGGACGGAGTGTTGTTGCGGCTCTCGTTTTGCTGGCGATGGCGGCCGCACCGCTTACGGCGCAGATGAGCAACGCCGGGGCGAAGGAGTTGCGCCACAAAATTCGCGAGGCATTGTTTGTTCCCGATCCGCTGCCGGCCCTCGATACGAAAAACTACGAAAGTTTTTCGCCGGAACCGGGAGTGGTGGCAGAGCGCGTGACGTATGCGACGGAGTACGGCCTGAGGGTTCCGGCGATCGTGTATCGGCCGGAAAAGATGCACGGCAGGATTCCGGGAATCGTGGTGGTGAACGGCCACGGAGCCGACAAGACGAGTTGGTACTCATGGTACACGGGCGTGGAATATGCGCGCGCGGGAGCAATGGTGCTGACGTACGACCCGATTGGCGAGGGCGAACGCAACGACGACCACAAGGACGCTACCGGCGAACACGATAAGCTGATCAATGTTCCAGGCGTGCCGCAGCGCATGGGCGGCCAGATGGTGACCGACGTGATGCAGGCGGTTTCGTATCTCCGGAGCCGGCCCGAGGTGGATCCCAAACGCATCGGCGTCATGGGATTTTCGATGGGCTCGTTCATTGTTTCGATCGCAGGCGCGGTGGACGATCGCATTCACGCGGTGCTGCTCACGGGCGGCGGCGATCTGGATGGCCCGGGCGGCTATTGGGACTCAAGCCATAATGTGATGTGCCAGGCCGGCCCTTACCATGCGCTCGAATTTCTCGGCGACCGGCCGGCGATTTTGTTCGCGCTACAGGCGAAACGCGGGCCGACGTTCATGTTCAACGGGACTATCGACACAGTGATCGCGATTCCCACGCACCCGCCGGATTTTTTTGAGGACATGCGGAGGCGCGTGATTGCCGTGAACGGATCGGATAAGAATGTTTTTACGACCTACTTCGACCAGGGGGCCGGGCATCGTCCGGGGTGGGTAACAAAGATTGCGGCCCAGTGGCTGGCGGACAATCTGCACTTTGCCAACTGGAAGAGCAGCCAGATTGCTTCTCTGCCGACTATCAAGATAGGAGATTGGGCGGCGAAGAACGGCGTCGAGTTCAACAAGACCGCGCAACGCGACGATCGCGACGCAGGGCTGGTGGCGATCGATGTGAATGTGCCGAACCTGACGCCGGAGCAGTTGAGCGTGCTGCCCATGGCGGAGTGGCAGAAGCAGCGCGAGGAGTTTGTCTACTCCACATGGGCGCGGGATGCGATTGCGGATGCGGAGCGGACGAACGCGACGGCGGAGAAGCGGTAGGGAAGCGAGTTAGCGGGTCAGCAAGTTAGCGAGTTAGCGAGTTAGCGGGTTAGCGGGTCAGCGAGTTAGCGGGTTAGCGGGTCAGCGAGTTAGCGAGTTAGCGAGTCAGCGGGTCAGCGTAGTGGGAGAGTTTCAAGAAAACAGTTCTTATGGCCTGCTCAAGAACTGGCGCGCAAAGGCTCGTGGCGCGTAATCATTTCTTCAGGCGCAGAAGCGCGTTGCGATCCAGCGGCTCGCCGTCGAGGATGATGCCGGAGATGCGCCGCGCGTTCCAGATGTTGGCGGTGGGGTCGCCGTCGATGACGAGGATGTCGGCGCGGCGGCCCGCGGCGATGAGGCCGAGCTCGTTCCAGCCAAATTGCAGTGCGTAGTTGTTAGTGGCGGCGGCAAGGGCTTCGCGCGGCGAGAGGCCAAGGCGGACGAGAAGTTCGAGTTCGGTGTGCAGCGAGATGCCGGGCATGGCGCCCATGGCGTCGGCCCCGGATGCGGCCAGGTAGTGAGGCAGATCCGCGAAAATCGTTTGGTTGATATGCCAGAAACGAAGAGCCGTGAGCCCGGCCTTCTTTTGCAAGTCTTCTTCCATCCAGCGCTGCCCCGTGGCGGGGAGGTGGTGCGCCCAGGTGGGCAACGGGTAGATCATGTCGCCCGTGGCAGGGTCGGAGGGATCGTACATGCGGCCGGGATCGAGAAGCGCCGCGGCCGGTTCCTGCCACAAATTGCGATGCCCCGGAAGGTTCACGTAATAGAGGCTGAAGCAGGGCATGAGCGCGGCGCGGTGCGCGGCGAGGAAGTGTGCGTAGTTGCGCAGGCGCAGATCGGTGGGCGAAACGTGCTCGGAGTAATCGTAGGCGGTGGCGGCCGCTGAGCCGTCGGGGTCGTCGATGAGCGGGCGTTGCAATTCGTCGGGAATCACGCCGAGCACGTAGCGATCCATCCGCGGAAGAGCGTCGACGCCGGCCTCGACGCCGACGCGATACGGCGTGGCGACAAAGATGCCGTAGGTGACGAGGCCCGTCTCGTGGGCGCGGGCAATGATCCACTGCGAATTGGCGGCGGTGAGAAGCGACGACAGCAGCAGCACGCGCGTGCCGCGGTGCGCGGTATCGGCCATTTGCCGCGCCGTATCCTGCGGGCTGAGCTCGTCAGGATGCGGACCCTCGCGCAATTTCGAAACCCACTCCGGCTGACGCGCCAGCAGGCTCCAGTTGTCAGTAACGCCGATGGTATCGATAGGGTAGATGTGCGGCGTGGGCTGAGCGCCGGAGTCGATGAAGCCGCGTTGATAGTCGGCACGGGCCACCACCGTGGTAACGCCCATGTAGAGATTTGCGTTGGCCTGGGCCTGCGAGTTCATGCCCGCGTAGCCGTCGATCAACCCCGGAATCAAAAATTTTCCGGTGCAATCGATGATGCGCGCGCCCTTGGGGATGGGCACCTCGCCGGGAAGGCCGACCTCCGTGATTTTGCCTTCGCGAATGACAACGATGGCGCCGGGAATGTCGCGTGCCGAGTGGCCCCAATCGGCCACATCGACAACCGTGCCGCCGACGAGCACCAGCGGCGCCGCGGGCTCTGCCTGCGGATGGGCCGCGAAGGGCGTGAAAGCTGCTGCGCAGATCAGTACCGCAAAAAGACAATACCTTCGCATGGCAAATTCGATCTGATGAGGATTGTCGCACAGCGGGTGTGGCTCGCGGGGATAGTGGAGAAGGTCGAAGATCGATTGCGGATCGATGGCGCGGGAGCGAAGCTTAGGCGCGGCGCTCCAGCAGGCTGCGGAAAAAGTCCGAACGAAAAGCGAGAGCGACTCATGACGGATTAGCAGGGGCTGAAGCCCGACTCATTTTGCGGCACTTACGGCACGAATAAATTCGTGCCCTTTCAAAACGTTGGCTTCGACTGAGTTTTTCCGCAGCCTGCCAGGAGAGCCAAACCATGTGTCCTGATGGGCGCATTTGACCGGCCTGAGGTTCGGCTCGATAATGGCGGGGAACTTCACACTCGCTCCCGTTGGCACTTCGTCGATGTTGAGCTGCGCGTCTCATGTGTCAAACGCCGGCTCGAGGTAGGTGTTCGTCTTGCAGCAACTGGTGGTTCATGATCGGCCAAGCGAGGAAGCGCCAGTTGCACCTCGGCGCACCGGAACGCAAGCTCTGCTGCATCGCGCACAACTGGCGCTGCGCCGCAAAGACGTTCTGAGCATGATTCTCGCCCTTGCCGCAGGCTTGGCGCTGCGCATCGTTTGGGTAGCTTTTTTTCAGGACTTCGATGGCGACAGTGTGGAATACGCCACCATTGCCAGGAACCTCCTCGTGCATCACGCCTACGCCCTCGACAATCCCTTTCACCTCACCTTGATTCGCATGCCGGGTTATCCGCTGTTCATGGGCGCCGTTTTCTCGATCTTCGGGATGATGAACTACGGGGCGGTCTGCTGGGTCCAGGCGTTTATCGATATGGGCACATGCGTGCTGCTGGCCGGATTTGTCCGCGATTCCATTTCGCGGCGCGCCGCTTTGTTCACGTTGTGGGTTGCCTGTCTTTGTCCCTTCACCGCCAACTATGCGGCGGTCCCCTTGACGGAATGCCTGTCGATTTTTTTTGTGGCGCTGGGAATGTTCGCGGCCGGCAGACTGGTGCATGCGATCAACGCGCGCGCAGGGCGGCACAGGGTCTGGCTGCAGCTTACGGTTGCGGCGCTCGCCGGCGCAATTTTCATGCGGCCCGACGGCACGCTGCTGGCAGCGGCAATTGTTCCCGGCATCTGGTGGTATACGCGGAAATCCAACCCCAAGGCCGGCCTGCGCACGGCTCTCGCGTGCGGCCTGCTGACGATTCTTCCACTTGTGCCCTGGACGATCCGCAATTACCGCGTCTATCACGTTTTTCAACCGCTGGCGCCGCGCTCGGCCCAGGATTCGACCGAGGTTTCGCTCGCGGGCTTCGATCGCTGGACTACCACGTGGGAGATCGATTACGTCTCGCTGGGGGAAATCTGGTGGCGCGGCGACGGCGAGACGCTCGACATCGGGCTGCTGCCCTCGCGCGCCTTCGATTCCAAGGAAGAATACCGGCAGACGGCGCAGCTCATTGCGGACTACAACGAGGTGTGCTCGATTACTCCGGAACTCGACGCACGCTTTAGAGCCCTGGCGGAGCAAAGGGCTCGCAGGCATCCCCTCCGCCAGTACGTGGCGCTGCCGCTGTTGCGCCTGGCAGACATGGGTTTCAGGCCTCGCATCGAATACCTGAACGACGCGATACCGGAGCGTTGGTGGGAGTGGAGCCGGCATCCGGGGCAAACGCTCTTCGCCATCGCCTACGGGCTGCTGAATCTGTTTTTGCTGGTTACGGCAGCGGTGGGTTTTGCGCGGCGCCAGGTTCCGTTGCAGGCGATGCTGCTGGTTTATGTGCTGATGCGATGCGTGGTGCTGCTGCAGATGCCGAATGCCGAGCCGCGGTACACGCTGCAGGCGTTCCCGATGGTGATGGTTGCGGCGGCGGTTGCGTTGAGCGGGCGGAGCGCGCGGAGTCGCGAGTCAGCGGGTTAGCGAGTCGGCGATCTTTCCCACCCTATTGATCCGGCCCGCTCATAGTGTCATTGTCTCCCACCCATTTCTCCGCCGCGGCGGACGGAAATGGATGGGGCACGGACGCAGTATTTCGAGGCCGGATCAATAAAGCTCGGCGCGGTGCGTCGAGCTTTAGAATGGGGCAACCCGGCTCTGCGACGGTACAAGTTTGGCGCCGCTGAGCGCCGCGGCCGCTGCCACGATGAAGATCGGAAAACATTCCATTGAGTAACGAGGCTCGGAGTTTTCCATGGTCCCGAGCAGCAGACAGCGCAGAACGATGTAACCGCCGAGCATCCACGGCCACGGCACACGACGGCGAAGAAAAGCCCACACCGCCGTTGCGACGTAAAAGAGATTCATGAGCCCGGCCAGTATGGCGCATGTTGTTTGGGCTGGATGCTCGCTCCAGTTCCACCAGTAGACCTCGAGCTCGAACTCGTCGGTGCGGGGACGGAAAAACATGTCGGTGATGCGCAGCGCGGGAAGCCAAATGTAGTAGCGGAGAGGATGCGCATGGATGCGCTCCGCGGCCAGAGCTCCGAAACGCCGGTCGAGATCGGCGGCGACAGAGATGGTGTGGTTGTATTCGTCGAGGAAGGCGAGAGTTTGCTGGCGCTGAGCCGGCGAATCGATGGCGCGCGCAGGCAGATCGTCGATGTCGATGGGGCCGACGCCGACCTGCCAGAAAACATCGGAAGTGGAGACGTACTCAATTGACCACGTACGGATCCAGCGATAGATGCCGACGTTCGGCCGATCGCCAGGGTTGTCGAGATAGCGCGGAGCCAGCGGCTGAAAGACGTGAAAGGTAACCCAATTGCGCGCTGTCCACACCGCGATCGGCGCCAAGGCAATCAAGCAATAGACGGACGTGGCGGTGAAGCTGCGGCGAAGCGCGGGGTGCACACTTTGCCCGGCGCGGCCGCGCAAAATATAGAAAAACAACCCCGCGGCGAGCGCAATAAAAAGCAGCACTCCGTCGGGCCGCAGCAACATCGCAAGAGCGGCTGCGCATCCCGCGAGAATCACGGCGCGCGTATCGGGCGGGCCCGAAGCTTCCGCGGTGAGAATGCGCCCTGTCGCGTAGATTCCGAGCGACACGGCGAAGATGGAGAGGCACTCGGTCATGGCGGTGCCGGCTTCGGCCGCGGTGAAGGGGCAAAGCATGGCGAGAGCGAGAGCGATTTCGCCGGCGCGCGGAGAGATGAGGCGGTACGCGAAGGCAGCCAGGAGAATGCCTCCGCCGATATCGAGGGCAGATTGGAAGAGGTAGAGAGCGACGAGCCAGCCGCCGTGGGGAAGGTTCGAGAAAAGCCGATGGAAGAAGGCGAGCACGATGGGATAGCCGGGCAAGCGGAAGAGACTGGGCGCGAGATCGTGGCCGGAGCCGAGCCCGTAGATCCAGTGGCGCAGCAGATTGCGGCCCAGCTCGAGGTAGTCCCAGACATCGTCGTCGAGGGTGCGCGGCGACCAGATGAAGTAGAGGCGGAGGATGAACCCGAGCGCGATCCAGAACGGCCAACGGCGCGGCCAGCGCGAAGGACGGAGCGATGGGAACATGCTTGGAGGATACAGCAGGGTCGATCGCAGAGAGCGTACGCCTTGCATCTGGCTCCGTTGGTCTCTCGAATTAGTGGTCAGTGGCCAGAAAACCGTGGACCGTGGGCCGTGGACTACAGACTCGAACGCGGCGGGGATTGGCCGCCGCGCTTAAGCCTTTTTTGGGCTTATGGGAACAGTATGCGCCGGGAGGGAGAAATACTACGCAAAACGGCGGGGGAAGATTTTGGGGGCGGCGGGGCGCGGAAGAAAGGGAGTAGCCTGCAGGGAATAGAAAACCGTTCCTGGCTGCTCGCCGGAGAACGCCGGTGGCCGGTGGCTGGTAACCAGGGTGCGGGATCCATCGTTTTCGGGGATTCAGGGTGCGCGCCGTCTCCGCTGACCTACCAGTGGTGGGCGGCGGACTGATTTCGAACATGAAGGAAGTCGAAGCGCTGCTCGAGCAGGGGCTGAGCGCGGTGTCGACGAGCCATCCGGAGATGTGGATCGGGTAAGACAGGGAGCAAGGGAGCAAGGGAGCGAGAAAGCAGGGAGCAAGGGAGCGCTCGCCGCGCAGACGCTCCCGCCGCGCTGTAGCTTTGGCGAGGCAGGCCGGCGCAGTGGGAGGGAGCGATAAGACGTTGACGCTTCGGCTTCCGGCGTCCAGGAATCGGCGTTGCTCCGTACAGCGGTACAGCGGCTGTACCGGGATTCTGGCTCATCGTGAAATCCCCATATAAATGGTTTCGATTCTGTTGGATGGCGGCCGAGTACAGTGGCACAGGGGCTGTACCCAGGGCCGGACCGCGCTCGGAAGTTATTGATTCTGCTGGTTTTATGTTGGACGGTACAGTCTCACTTTGCGTTTTGGCGGGGTCGCCGCCAGAAGTGATCAGTGAACAGTGGTCAGTGGTCAGGAAAGCCGCAGCTGGCGCGGGCTTCCTCATTTTTTGAAGGCAGGGAGCGAGAGAGCAAGGAAGCGCTCGCCGCGCTGACGCTCTGGCGCGGCGGGAGGGAGCAAGCCGACCCGGATTGGCGGGGGTATCGCGGCGGAGGTTGTCGGTCTTGATGCGCCGGCAGGTCGTATTCATTTTTTGCCCTCCCCCCCTGGCCCCTACTTAGTACCCAAAGTCCTCAAGGCGATGGGGTTGTGGAGCGCCCGTCTCCGTAAAGTCTTGATTCTAAAGGAACGCATTTTTCTCAAGTCCTCACAAATAATGACTTAGCCGTGTCAGCGGTGTTAACCGCGTGCCCGGCTGAGCTCTTGCCTTTAGAAGCAGGCGACCCGGACTGTTCCGTCCGGGTCGCCGAAAGCATTTGCCGTTGTTCTTGCTTCTATACAAAGTGTAGCGACTTCGGGGAAATAATCTGCACGGGCGGGCGGGTTTTTATCTCGTTGGAAATGGGAGGGTTGAGGGGAATTGGAAGGCGGAGTGGGGTTGACAGGTGACTATGGGACCTGTGCGAGTGCGGGTGTGAGTGTGAGTGTGAGTGTGAGTGTGAGTGTGGGTGTGAGCGCGAGCGCGAGTGTGAGTGTGAGTGTGAGTGTGGGTGTGAGTTTGGCTCCCTGCTATCCTCTCTCCACAGAGGTTCGCCCCATGGCTGAAACTGCGCCCTTCCCTTACGAAACTCGCCTCAACATCCTCCGCGGCCCGCTTGAGCTCATCGATATCCACGCCGTTCCCGGCGCCGGCGATTTCAAGTGGTTCAATCAGACTCTCTGCAAGGTCAACGATTCCGTGGTGCGCATGGCCGCCATCGAGGGCGAGTATCACTGGCACAAGCACGACAACGACGATGAGTTCTTTTATGTGGTGGATGGCGAGCTCTTCATTGATCTTGAAGACCGCACGGTTTCACTCCAGTCCGGCCAGGGATTCGTCGTTCCCAAGACTGTTGTTCACCGTACACGCGCGCCGAAGCGGACGACGATTCTGATGGTGGAGAATGCGGGGATTATTCCTACGGGAGATTAGAGAGCCTATCCCCGGTCCCCAAAGGCAAGGGACCGGGGGCACCCTCAACTTGATGAGGTTTCCCTTAAGACCGAGGCCAACCGCCAGGTTTTGAAGCCGCGCCTTAGAAAGAAACTGCCTTGCGAGGGTGCCGATGTGCGGGCGAGGACGCCCGCACGACAGCCGGCAAGGATGCCGGCGTTACAGTTTCATCCCCCGTGGGTCGGCGAAGCCGGTGGACGACTGATACAAAACTTGCTGCCTGGGTTCGTGCGATCCCACATCTCATCCGCCTCGCCACGGCGAGCAGGCGCGGCGGACGAGATGTGGGGCACGCGGTTCATTCGGGTCCGGAGTTTGCCCGGTCCCTCCGCCACGGCGGACGAGGGATCCTTCGACTTCGCTCAGGACGGGCACCCTCAACTTGATGAGGGTGCCCTTGAGACCGAGGCCACCCGCCAGGCTTTGAAGCCGCGCCTTAAAAAGAAACTGCCTTGCGAGGGTGCCGATGTGCGGGCGAGGACGCCCGCACGACAGCCGGCAAGGATGCCGGCGTTACAGTTTCATCCCCCGTGGGTCGGCGAGGCCGGTGGACGACTGATACAAAACTTGTTGCCTGGGTTTGTGCGATCCCACATCTCATCCGCCTCGCCACGGCGAGCAGGCGCGACGGACGAGATGTGGGGCACCCGGTTCATTCGGGTCCGGAGTTTCCCCGGTCCCCAAAGGCAAGGGACCGGGGGCACCCTCAACTTGATGAGGTTTCCCTTAAGACCGAGGCCAACCGCCAGGTTTTGAAGCCGCGCCTTAAAAAGAAACTGCCTTGCGAGGGTGCCGATGTGCGGGCGAGGACGCCCGCACGACAGCCGGCAAGGATGCCGGCGTTACAGTTTCATCGGCCACGGGTTGGAGGTGCCGGTGGTGGACTGATACAAAACTAATGCGCGGCGGGTTTGTGGGGGGCGTGCGCTGGGGCGGCGGGTTTGTGGGGGGCGTGCGCCGGGGCGGCGGCTGGGACCGCGGGGAGGACGCGGGCCAGCTTGATTTTGTCGATCTTGGGGAAATTCTGGGAGATGTAGGCATCGCCTTGTGACGTGATGAGATCCTGGCGCGGTTGCTGGCCGTAACCGGCGTAAATTTTGTCCACCACATCCATGCCATCGATCACTTCTCCAAAGGGCGCGAAGCCCATGGCATCGAGACGGCCATTGTCTGCGAAGTTGATGAAGAGCTGGGTTGTCCGCGTGTTGGGGCCGGCTGTGGCAAAAACGAGCATTCCGCGCTTGTTGCTCTGGGTTACCGGATCGTCCTGGATTTTGGCCTGATCCCACACTTCGTTGATGGCAGGATTGGCGTTGAGGCCAAACTGAACGACAAAGCCCGGGACCACACGAAAGAAGCTGGCGTTGGTAAAGAAGCCGCGCCGGACGAGGTTGTAAAAGCGATCGGCGCCGAGGGGCGCCCAGTCTCTATGCACCTGCACGGTGAAATCGCCGGCAGAGGTGGCGAATCTGACTTTGAAAACCGCTGGGGCCTTGGCTTTGAGCGAGGCGGGACGGAGCAGCGATGGCGCGGCTGTGGCGGGCGCGGCCTTGGGTGCTGCCGCTTTGGGACGAGGGGCGGGGGTCTGCGCCTGTAGTGGCATGGAGAGGAGAAGGGCGCTGAGAGAGAGGGCAGCTAGAAGTGCTTTCATCGTGAATGATTATACGAAATGCCCAGGAGGGACAGGAAGATTGAGTAGCGGGTGGGCTTCAAAAAAAACCATCCCTCGGGGGGTGAAGCCCGCGCCCATTATGGGCGTTATGCGACACGAATGAATTCGTTCCCTGATACAAAGCGATCACAAGACAGCGGCGGTGGGTGATCTACATGTGCGGGCGAGGACGCCCGCACTACAGCCGGCAAGGATGCCGGCGTTACTCGGCTCGTTACTCCGTATCGGGGTTGGGGAGAATGACGTCGCGGACGATGGCGTTCATCTCCGCAACGGCGGCGATGAATTGGCGGAGGGTGCGGCGCGTGCTGCCGAAGGTGTCGAACTCCTCTGGCGTTAGGCCGTTCTCGTTGTATGCGCGGGCGAAGTCGGGGAATTTGTCGAGGAGCGTGGAGACGATGAGCGGGTCGACAGGGGTGTCGATGCGGTTGATGACTTCGATGCCGCTCTCGTTGTAGCGCTTTTGCCAGACGCAGGGCGGGGAGATGACTACGTCGCCGCCGATGAATTCGCTCCAGTGCATGTGATTGCGAAAGGCCGCGGAGAGCAGGCGGAGGCGATAGCCGCGGGCTTTGTAGATTTGCCAGGCCTTTTTGAAGACGGCGACGCCGGCCCACTCGAGATAGCCGGGATCGACGGAGAGATTGTGCTTGTCGTGGAGGACCTTGAGCCAATCGTCGAGACGGCCGACCATGAGCGTGCAGACGGGGCCCATGGTGGAGATGTCCAGGCCTTCGGCCTGGCGGCGCTTGAGTCCGCGCTCGACAGCCTCAGCGACGGCGATGGCCTGGGGGAGGGTGAAGCTGACGGTGGCGTTGATGCTGATGCCGCGGTAGGTGGCTTCCTCTATGGCGGGGATGCCGGCCTCGGTGGCGGCGATTTTGACGATCATGTTGGGCGCGAGCTGGCTGAAGCGGATGGCCTGGGCAAGCATGGCTGCGCTGTTGCGATAGTTGCGCGGGTCGGTTTGGATGGAGAGGCGGCCGTTGCGGCCCTTTTCGCGCTCGAAGATGGGCAGGAGGAGACGGGCGGCGTTCGAGGAGATTTCTTCGACGATGCGCCAGGCGAGACCGTCTTCGGTGAGTTGGGGCTCGGCGGCGGCAAGGGCGAGGATGCGCGGCTTCCAGACGGCGAGCTCCTGCTTGAGGACACTGACGGCGATGGACGGGTTGCAGGTGGCGCCGACCGCGCCGTGCTCGATGGAGTAGGT
Source organism: uncultured Acidobacteriaceae bacterium (assembly GCA_963732305.1). GTDB lineage: Bacteria > Acidobacteriota > Terriglobia > Terriglobales > Acidobacteriaceae > Telmatobacter. The sequence continues at coordinate 619,703 of CAVSYW010000005.1, read as the reverse complement.
GAGCTCCGCGATGGAGGCCGAGTCGTTCCAGAGGCAGGTGGGGGTGGTCTGCGTCATTTTGTGGAGCGGGCTTTTGTAGTGAAGCGCGGGAACGGCGGGAGCCATGTATCCTCCAGAAGGTGCAAACGTGTGCATACAAACGCTAACACCGGCAAAGTTGCGGGTCAAGAAAGGCGTGGGCGGGCGGTTGACAGGCGGGCGGGCGATGTAGACAATGATTGAGTGCACACGTGTGCATGTTTCGCTTTTTCGTGTGCAACTTTGCTTCTTTTTGACTCCGGCGCGGGCCAGAAGTCCTTGGACCGGAGCTCTCAAGAAAGCTTCCCCCTGGAGAGAGAATGAGAGATTTGCTGGTCCGGCCGGAAAGGTTTCGCGACCGGATTGAAGACTTTGGATATGAATTTTTGTCGTTTGAGACACGGAAACTGGAAATCGGCCAGAAGTACGAGCGGCGAGACGGCCAATCGAGAACTGGCCATTGTGGTGCTGGGCGGGACCTGCTCGGTAACAAGCTCGCGGGGCGAGTGGCTGGGGTTTGGGCAGCGCGCCACGGTGTTTGATGGGCTGCCGTATACGCTTTATCTGCCCGTCGGCACGAGTTTTACCGTGAGCGCCGATTCGGGCTGCGACCTGGCGTTTTGCTACGCGAAGGCGGAAGACGAGTACCCGGCGCGGCTGGTGACGCCGGCGCACGTGGGGATTGAGATTCGCGGCGGCGGGAATGCGACGCGGCAGATCAATTCCATGCTGCCACCGGAGTTTCTGGCGCACCGGTTGATGGTGGTGGAGGTGTTTACACCGGCGGGCAATTGGTCGAGCTTTCCGCCGCACAAGCACGACGTGCACAACCCGCCGGGCGAGGTGGATCTCGAAGAGATTTACTACTACCGGATCGAGCGGCCGGAGGGTTTTGCGGTGCAGAAGGTTTACACCGCGGACGGGCGCATCGACGAAACCATGACGGTGCGCGACGGCGAGCTGGTGCTGGTGCCGGAGGGTTATCATCCGGTGGCGGCGGCGCACGGGTATAACGTGTACTACCTGAACGCGCTGGCGGGATCGGCGCGCTCGCTGGCGGCTTCTGACGATCCGAACTATGCGTGGGTGAGGAGCGGGTGGAAGGAAAAGGATCCGCGGGTGCCGATGGTGAAGAGATAGTGATCAGTGATCAGTGGTCAGTGGTCAGCGCGCGGGTAAAGAAGTGAATGAGTGAAGTGAGTGAAGAAGTGAAAGCTTAGTCGCGGGGTTGGGGGAGTGGCTATGAAGACGCGGCGCATGACGATGGCGCAGGCGTTGATCCTGTTCCTGAAGCAGCAGTATGTGGAGCGGGATGGGCGCGAGCATGCATTCTTCGCGGGCATGCTGGGGATTTTTGGGCACGGCAACGTGGCGGGGATCGGGCAGGCGTTGCAGCAGAATCCCGATTTTCCGTACATCCTGGTGCGCAACGAGCAGGCGGGCGTGCACATGGCCGCGGGATTTGCCAAGGCGAGCAACCGGCTGCGGACTTTTGCCTGCACCTCGTCGATCGGGCCGGGCGCGACGAATATGATTACGGGCGCGGCGCTGGCGACCATCAACCGGCTGCCGGTGCTGCTGCTTGCCCGGCGATATTTTTGCGCGGCGCAACGTGGCGCCGGTGCTGCAGCAGATCGAGTCGCCCAGCACGCAGGACACGGGCGTGAACGACTGCTTCAAGCCGGTGTCGCGCTACTGGGACCGCATCTACAGACCCGAACAATTGATAACGGCGCTGCCCGAGGCGATGCGCGTGCTGACTTCGCCGTCAGATTGCGGCGCGGTGACGCTGGCGCTGCCGCAGGATGTGCAGACCGAGGCGTACGACTATCCGGATGAACTTTTTGAAAAGCGCGTGTGGCTGATCCGGCGCGGACAGCCTGACAGCGTGTCGCTGGAGCGGGCGGTCGCGGCGATTCGCGGGGCGCAACGGCCGCTGATTGTGGCCGGCGGCGGCGTGCTGATGAGCGAGGCGTCGCTGGCGCTGAGCGATTTTGTGACGAAGACCGGGATTCCTGTAGCGGAGACACAGGCGGGCAAGGGATCGCTGGCTTGGGATCACGCGCAGGAGGTGGGCGCGATTGGAGCCACGGGCACACTGGCGGCGAATCGACTGGCGAAGACAGCCGATTTGGTGATCGGCATCGGCACGCGCTACTCCGACTTCACATCGGCCTCGATGACGGCGTTTCAGAATCCTGCGGTGGGTTTCCTGAATATCAACACCGCGGAGTTCGATGCGTACAAGGTGGGCGCGATTCCCGTGGTGGCCGACGCGCGGGTGGCGCTGGAGCAACTGGGCGCGACGCTGGCGGGGCACAAAGTGAATTCGCGATACGCGGCGGAGATTGCGGAGCTGCGCGTACAGTGGGACGCGGAGGTCGATCGGCTATTCCATTTGAAGATGCCCGGCAAGCCTGCGCAGAGCGAAGTGATTGGCGCGCTGTGGGAGGCGGCGGGCGAGAGAGACGTGCTGCTGTCGGCCGCGGGCAGCCATCCCGGCGACCTGCACAAGCTGTGGCGCACGCGCACGCCCAACGGCTATCACATGGAGTACGGCTACTCGTGCATGGGGTATGAGATTCCCGGGGCGATGGGCGCCAAGCTGGCCGATCCGAGCCGCGAGGTCTACGTGTTCCTGGGCGACGGCACCTACCTGATGGCGCCCACGGAGATCGTGACGTCGGTGCAGGAGGGGATCAAGATCATCATCGTGCTGGTGGACAATCACGGGTTCGCCTCGATCGGCGGGCTGAGCCGCTCGCTGGGGCAGGGCGGGTTCGGAACAAAGTATCGCGCGCGGGGCGAAGCTAGTAAGCAACTCGACGGCGAACTGCTGACGGTGGACTTTGCGGCCAATGCGCGCAGCCTGGGCGCACACGCGCTGAAGGCTGATACATTGGATGAACTGCGGGATGCCTTGAAGGAAGCGAAGACGCTCGACCGGACCACGGTGATCGTGGTGGAAACGGATGTTTCAGAGGGCGTGCCGGGATATGAGTCGTGGTGGGATGTTGCGGTCGCAGAAGTTTCGGAGATGGAGAGCGTGCGCGAGGCGAGGGCGCGCTATGAAGAAGCGCGCAAGCGGGAACGGCGGCATTTGTGAAGGCGGCGGGGTGAGCGGAGCTCGCGAGGATAGGACTGACTGGTTGAATTCGTATTGTTGAGGTTCGTGCTATCCCACCCATTCGGTCGCTGCGGCGACCAAAAGGATGGGGCACGGGGCCATTTGTTGATGAGGAGAGGACACGATGGAGCGGTTGCAGAATTTCGTTGACGGTAACTGGCGGGCGTCGAGCGCGAGCGATGCGCTGAAGGTGATCAATCCCGCATCGGCCAAGGTGCTGGCAGAGGTTCCGCTTTCGCCGGCGACGGACGTGAACGCGGCGGTGGAAGTGGCGGAGCGGGCGTTCATCGACTGGCGGCGGACGCCGGTGGTGGATCGCATTCAGCCGCTGTTCCGGCTGAAGACGCTGCTGGAGCAGCATCGCGAAGAATTGGCGCTCTCCATTACCAACGAGTGCGGCAAAACGCTCGTCGAGAGCCGGGCCGAGATCCTGAGGGCCGTCGAAAACGTGGAGACGGCATGCGCGATGCCCATCATGATGCAGGGGACGAATTGCGAGGACATTGCACGGGGCATCGACGAGCACATGATCCGGCAGCCGCTGGGCGTGGTGGCGGCGATTGTGCCATTCAATTTTCCGGGCATGATCGCGTTCTGGTTTTTTCCCTATGCGGTGGCGGCGGGCAACTGCTTTTTGCTCAAGCCGTCGGAGCGCGTGCCGATCACCTCGCAAAAACTGTTCGAGCTGATTCAGGCCGCGGGCTTTCCCCCCGGCGTGATGCAGCTTGTGAACGGCGGACGCGACACGGTGAATGCGATTCTGGACCATCCGGGGATCAAGGCGGTGAGCTTTGTGGGATCGACGCCGACAGCGAGGTACATTTACAGCCGGGCAGCGGCGAATGGGAAACGCGCACAGTGCCAGGGCGGCGCAAAGAATCCCGTAGTGGTGATGCCGGACGCGGATATGGAGATGACGACGCGGATTCTCGCCGACTCCGCATTTGGCTGCGCGGGACAGCGCTGCCTGGCGGCATCGGTGGCGATTACGGTGGGCGATGCACGATCGTTCACGGAGCAGATTGCCGCGGCGGCAAAGAGCCGCAAGACGGGCTACGGCGCACTGCCGGACACAGAGATGGGCCCGGTGATTTCGGCCGAGAGCAAGACGCGCATCGAGGGACTGATTGCCAAAGGCGAGCAGGCCGGCGCGCGCGTGGTGGTGGATGGGCGCGGGAAAAAGGTGGAAGGCTACGAGGATGGGTATTTCGTGATGCCAACAGTTCTCGACGATGTGGCACCGGATTCCGATGTGGCGCGGACGGAGATCTTTGGGCCGGTGCTGAGCCTGATCCACGCGCAGACCATTGAGGAGGCCATTGCGCTGGTGAATGGGCGGAGTTACGGCAACATGGCTTGCATCTTTACGACGGACGGCGCCAATGCAAGGCGCTTCCGTTACGAGGTGCAAGCGGGCAACGTGGGAATCAACGTGGGCGTGGCCGCGCCGATGTCGACCTTCCCGTTCAGCGGATGGGGCGAGAGCTTTTTCGGCGATCTGCACGCGCAGGCGCATCACGCGGTGGAGTTCTTTACGCAGACCAAGGTCGTGGTGGAGCGCTGGCCGAAGGAGTGGAGCCGGAAGTTCTGAAGACAGGGACTAGGGAATAGGGACTAGGGACTAAGGGACTAAGGGACTAGGGACTAAGGGACTAAGGGACTAGGGAACAGGGAACAGGGAACAGGGAACAGGGAACAGAAAGACGGAGAATGCGCGGATTACGTGACAAACAGTGTGGGCCCTACTGTCGACGAAAGCTCCTGCTTGCGGCGATGGCGGGGCGGCACGTTCGAGCCAGCGATGTTTAATGGGTGGGGCACGAATTTTTGATTGTGATGCACACGTGTACATGTCTTGTAAAATCGCTATTTATTGAGACTGACGTGTTGCTCGAAGCGAGGAGAAAATATGAATGAGCTGCTGGTTGGTAATGCACCCTGTTCGTGGGGCACGCTGGAGCACCAGGATCAGAGCGAGGCGATTCCCTACTCGCAAATGCTCGATGAGTTGGTGGAGACGGGCTATACCGGAACAGAGCTGGGCGACTGGGGCTACATGCCGACCAACCCGGTGCAACTGAGCGAGGAGTTGACGAAGCGGAACAACGTGGCGATGCTGGGCGCGTTTGTGCCGGTGGAGCTCAAGAATCCGATGGCGCATACGGAGGGGACGGCAAGGGCCGTGAAAACGGCGCGGCTGATTGCGGCGGTGGCCACGACGCAAGCGCCGTTCCTTGTGCTGGCCGACGACAACGGGACGCATCCGCTGCGCACGAGACTTGCCGGACGCGTGCCTACGAGCGCGGGACTGAACAAGGATGAGTGGAAGACCTTTGCCGGTGGAGCGGACCGGATTGCGCGCGCGGTGTTCGACGAAACGGGGCTGCGCACGGTGTTTCATCACCACTGCGCGGGCTACGTGGAGACGCCCGATGAAATTGCCACGCTTCTCGACGCCACGAATCCCGAGCGGCTTGGACTGGTGTTCGATACCGGCCACTATGTGCACGGAACGGGTCGCGAGAATGTGGACCTGGTTGCGGCGCTCGACCGCTTCAAGGACCGCATCTGGTACATCCATTTGAAGGACATTGACCCCAACGTGTCGCGTCAAAGCCGTCATGAAGAATGGGACTACTTCACGGGGATGCGTCACGGAGTGTACTGTGAACTGGGCAAAGGATGCGTCGACTTCCCTGCCCTGTTGCGCTGGCTCGCCCATCGCGACTACAAGGGATACGTGCTGGTGGAGCAGGATATTCTTCCGGGGATGGGGACACCGAAGGAAAGCGCGGCGCGGAACCGGGAGTATTTGCGGTCGATTGAGGCGAATTTTGTGAAAGAACAGCTACTAGCTGCTAGCTCCTAGCTTTTTCGTGCGGGAGCGAGAGGCGTCGGTTTGCTATTGTAGTTCTCAATAAATGATTGAACGGACTTTGATTGGAATTCTTGAGGGGGCGGTAAAAGAAATGACGTTGCATCGTCCCTACGGGACTCAGGAGCAATTGGTTGGACACGCTTTCCCCACGCTGAAGCGCGGGGCTAACAAACGCTGCGCCTACGGCGCGGCATCCGGGGAATTCTTTGCGCAGTTGGGCGGCACGGCTGAGGCCGTGCCCTTTCAAAACTTGTTTTCTTGAGTGTGTTTCAAAAAATGGCTGCGGCAGCTCCACGGTCATCGCACGGGGGTTAAAACCCCTTGTTATTCCGGCACTTTTCGGCACGACTAAAGTCGTGCCCTGTTACAAGGCATGATTTTGAAGCACGGTCTAGAAACAATCAGGACGGAAGCTGAGAGCTGATGGCTGAGAGCCGATGGCTGATGGCTGATGGCTGATGGCGGAAGGCTGAAGGCTGAAAGCTGATGGCTGATGGCTGATGGCTATTTTTCGGGAGAAGAATATGAGCGGAAAGAAACTTCATTTCGGAGTTATTGGAGCGGGACGGATCGGGCGGGTTCATGCGAAATCGCTCGCTTTTCAAATCCCGGAGGCGGAGATTGTCTCCGTTTTCGACGTTAATCGCGAGGCGGCTGAGAAGCTGGCGGCCGATTTCGCAATTCCCAACGTTGCAGGTTCGGTGGATGAGATTTTGGGTGACAAACGCATCGAGGCGGTGGCGATCTGCGCCTCAACCGATACGCATGCCGACCTGATCATTCGCGCGGCGCAGGCGGGCAAGCATGTATTTTGCGAAAAACCGATTTCGTACACGCTGAAGCAAATCGATGACGCGCTGGCGGCGGTGAAGAAAGCCGGCGTAAAGCTGCAGATTGGTTTCAACCGTCGCTTCGACACGAATTACGCACGCGTGCGCAAGGCCGTGATCGACGGCGAGATCGGCAAGCCGTGCCTGGTGCACATCACCAGCCGCGACCCGCTGCCGCCGCCGATCGACTTTGTGCGGCTCTCGGGCGGAATGTTTTTGGACATGATGATTCACGACTTCGACATGGCGCGCTTTTTGACCGGCGACGAGGTGGAAGAGGTGTACGCGGCGGCCGGCGTAATGGCCGATCCGGCGATTGGGGAACTGGGCGACGTGGATACGGCGGTGGTGACTTTGCGCTACAAGAGCGGCGCTATCGGGACGATTGATAACAGCCGCAAGGCGGTGTTCGGCTACGACCAGCGCGTGGAGATTCTAGGCACCGAAGGCAAAATCGCATCGGAAAACCGTTTTCCCAACCAGGTGATCGTGAGCACCGGGAAATCTGTCTATAGCGATCTGCCGCTGAACTTTTTTATGGATCGCTACACGGACAGTTTTGCGGAGGAGGTGAGGCAATTTACGCACTCCGTGCTTGAGAACAAGCCTGTGCTGGTGACGGGTGAAGATAGCCGCGTGCCGGTGATTATGGCGATGGCGGCGCGCAAATCGTTCGATGAAAACCGGCCAGTGAAATTGACGGAGGTGGAAGCTTGAAGCAATCGTGCTTAATGGCCATCCTGACCGACGTGCATCTTTGGGTGCCGGTGGTCGTGCTGATTCTGGGAACCGCGCTGTTGATGACGCTGAGGTGAGGCGATGAGCCAGAGCATTGTTGCGGCGGCGCGGTCGACGATTTCGCTGCACAAACTGGGCGTGTTTTGCGGACTGTCGGCCGCAGTGTGGCTGGGCAGCGCGGAAGCGCCCACCAAGCTGGTGAACGCGGGATTTTCGCCCTTCATTATTTCGATGGGAATGGTGATGGGCGCGTTTGTGGCGCGCTGGACGGTTCCCACGCTGCTCAAAGGGACGGGATTCCTGTTCAACGACCTGCGCGAAAAGCCGCACCTGATTGTGTGGGCGCTGCTGGCCGGAATGCTGTGGGCGGTGGGCAACACGCTCACGGTCTTCGGCGTGCGCAACGTGGGGCTGGCCATCGCGTTTCCCTTGTGGAATATGAATAGCCTGGTGGGGCTGGCGTGGGGTTGCCTGCTTTTCAAGGAGCTGCACGGATCGGGAACCAAGGACTGGGCAAAAGTAGTGGGCGGCGCGTTGGCGATCGTGTTTGGCGCCGCGGTGCTGGCTTTCGCCACGGCGCAGCAGAATGCGGGCACGCCGGGCAAAGCCGCGACGGGAATTATTGCGGCGCTGGGCGCGGGATGCATGTTCGGCACCATGTACATTCCTTACCGCAAGGCCTACATCAGCGGCATGAATCCGCTTTCGTTCGTGACGATTTTTACGTTCGGCGAATTGGGAACCGTCACTCTGCTTACGGCGATCAACTGCGGCGGAGTTGCGCCGGTGATGGCGCAACTTCAGCAGGCGCGGACCATGCTGTTCTGGCCGTTTGTGGGCGGCTTCTGCTGGGTGATCGGCGACTTGTTCCAGCAGTACGCGGCCAAGTACATCGGCATCGGGCGCGGCATTCCGCTTTCGAACACCAATCAGCTTTGGGGGCTGGCATGGGGCGCGCTCGTGTTTGGAGAGTTCGTGGGATTGGCGATGGGCGCGCGGCTGCTGATTCTTACCGGTTCGGCGATCATGATCGCGGGCGCGCTATCGATCAGCATGGCCGAGCCGCCGCCCTCCGAGATGGAGAACTGGGATGCGGCGATGCATCGCGAATGCGACCGCTATGAACTCGACAGGGAGCAGGTGGCCGCGGTGGTGGCAGGCAACGATCCACTGGCCGACGACAAGCACCCGAGACGATGGTGGGAAGTACTCATCATGCTCGTGGCCACCGGGATTTTTGTGTGGCTGGCCGTGGGCACGCGCGCGCAACACATCAGCTTAAACATCCCGTGGATGATGGTGCTGATTGTGGGCACGATTATTCCACTGGGATTGTGCGGGACACTTCTGTGGAGACGGACGCGGTTTTCTTAGGCTGCGCTGTGCGGCGCATCGGATACGAATAGAAGGAAGACGAATCGCGCAAAAGATGGATTGGCGAAGGCTGAATCTCGCGCTCGCATTGCGCAACTTGCGGCGGGAGTGAACTGGCGCTGCGAAGAGAAATAACACCTGCAGTTCGACCGGCCCTACGGGGCGGCAGGATCGAGGAGGCGCTTTCGCCCAGGGTTCCCCCTGTGTTCGCGAAAGCGAACTCAGGGTCCACCCTGGGCTATTCTCGATGCGCCCCTCCGGGGCGTTTCCGCCTGCCGGAAAAGCTTTCCGCAAGGCCTCGCGCTGACCAGTAACCCATGTACTCACTTTGATTTGTGGGCAGTGAACCTCGTCACATCGCGGCCCTCATCCCTGGGCATAAAATGACAGCGGTCGAACAAGGATGAAGTGCGCCTTGAGCGCAGAAAGCGGGAGTATGCGCAATTTTCCCCAGGTAAAGAGATGGTGACTCAGGAAGAGATCGCACAAAAGAAAAGCATGCAGGAAAAGGCTGCGGCGCTGGAGGCGAAACGCGCGGAGCTGGAGCTGGGAGGCGGGCAGGAGCGCATCGACCGGCAGCATAAGTCGGGCAAGCTTTCGGCGCGCGAACGCGTGGACCGGCTCTTGGACAAGGGCAGCTTTGAGGAGATCGGACTATTTAGCCGGCATCGGGCTACCTATTTCGGAATGGCTGACAAGGAGCTGCCTGCAGACGGTGTGGTGACGGGATGCGGCACCATCGACGGGAAGCTGGTGCACCTGGCGAGCCAGGATTTTACGGTGGCGGGCGGCGCGGCGGGCGAAACGCACTGCAAAAAAGTGGCCGACATGATGGCCATGAGCCTGAAGACCGGCAGCCCGTTTGTTTTTATCAACGATTCGGGCGGGGCGCGCGTGCAGGAGGGGATCGACAGCCTGGCCGGCTATGCGCGCGTGTTCTACAAGAACGTGATGCTCTCAGGAACCGTGCCGCAGATCTCGTTGATCTGCGGGCCATGCGCGGGCGGAGCGGCATACAGCCCGGCGCTGACGGATTTTGTGATTCAGACCGAGCGCGCGCGCATGTTCATCACCGGGCCGCAAGTGATCAAGCAAGTGACCGGCGAAGAGGTGAGCTCAGAGGATCTGGGCGGACCGCATTCGCAGATGAACTACTCCGGCGTGGTGCACCTGATTGCGCGCGATGACCAGGAGGCGATCGCGCTTTGCCGGCGGCTCTTGAGTTTTCTGCCCTCCAATAATTTAGAAGACCCGCCGCGGCTGAATTTCAGCGGGCGGATGAAGGCCGACGCGGAGATGAACAACGCGGTCCCCGTCGATTCGAAAGTGGCCTACGATGTGCGCGACGTGATTGTGCGCGTGGTGGACAACGAGGATTTTTTGGAGATTCAGCCGGGGTTTGCCGCGAATATCATTATTGGTTTTGGTCGCGTGCAAGGGCGCACGGTGGGAATTGTGGCCAACCAGCCGTGCGTGCTGGCCGGGGCGCTGGATATCGATGCATCGGACAAGTCGGCGCGCTTTGTTCGTTTCTGCAATGCTTTCAACATTCCGCTGTTGACTTTTGTAGATGTCCCGGGATTTTTGCCCGGAGTGGAGCAGGAGCGCGGCGGAATTATCCGCCATGGAGCCAAACTGCTGTTTGCGTATTCGGCGGCGACGGTGCCGAAGATCACGGTGGTGCTGCGCAAGGCTTACGGCGGCGCGTATATTGCCATGTGCTCGCGCGGACTGGGCGCGGATCGCGTGTTGGCGTGGCCCACGGCGGAGATCGCGGTGATGGGGGCCGAGGGCGCGGCAGAGATCGTGTTTCGCAAGGAGATTGACGCGGCCGAGGACCAGGCGGCGCGGCGCAAGGAACTGGTGGACGCGTACCGCGAGACGTTCTCGAATCCGTATGTGGCGGCGGGCCGGCGGCTGGTGGACGACATCATCGAGCCGGCGGAGACGCGCAGAGCCGTGGCGCGAGCACTGGAATCGCTGCACGGCAAGCGCGAGTTGCGGCCGCAGAAGAAGCATGGACTGATTCCGCTGTAGGCGGGAAACAGCGGAGTTGGCGGGGCTAGCGGAGTTGGCGGAGTTAGCGGAGTTGGCGGAGTTAGCGGAGTTGGCGGAGGTAGCGGTGTTAGCGAAGTTAGCGGAGTTGGCGGCGCTTGCAGAGTTGGCGGCGTTAGGAAGCTTGATCGGCTGCAGGAGGCGCGGATGAGACTGCACGGGACGGATTGGGCGGTGGTGACGTTGATTGCCGGCGCGGGTTGCGCGGCGATTTATGCCGGGCTTGAACGAGTCATGCGACGTGCGGTGCGAGAACGGCAGCGCGACACGGAGCGGCAGTTGGACGCCATGGCGACGACCGTGAAGGCGCTGCAGGCGCGCGTGGCGGAATTGAGCAGAGTGCAGGCAGAGCGGGGACCGGAGGGCGAGGCGGTGACGATCCCCGCTGTTGCCGAAGACGAGCGTGAATCCGGAACTTCGCCGATCAATCCGGAGATTGTGGCCACGCTGACCGCGGCGGCGACCGCCTTGCTCGGCAAGAAAGCGCGCGTGCGGTCCGCGCAGTTATTGCCGGCCGCGCAGGAGAACGCGGGAGCGTGGGCGCGACAGGGGCGGGTGATTGTGCAGACGTCGCACAACATGCGGCCAACGCGATGAGGGCAGCGAGAGATTTTCAAGAGAAAGGAAGCAGCACGTTGAAGCTTCAGATCACGATTGACGGAAGAGCCTATGCGGTTGAAGTAGAAGTCATCGAGGACGAGGAGAACCAGGAGACGCTGAGCTTGTTGCCTCACCACCCGGCGCACAGCGCGAGTGGGTCTGCGCAGAACTCCGGCAGCGCGTGGGACGCCGACGGAAAGGTGTGCCACAGTCCGGTGATGGGACTGGTGATCAAGGTCAACGTGGAGCCGGGACAGGCTGTGGAGGCGGGAGCGCCGATTCTTGTTTTGGAAGCCATGAAGATGGAGACCCATGTGACGGCCCCGCGCGCGGGCACGGTGAAGAGTGTGCATGTGAAGCCGGGCGATCCGGTGAAGCTGGACCAGTTGCTGGTGGAGTTTGAGTGAGCGGTGCGAGGATTGCGCCGGGAGATTGAAAGGAAAGACGTGCACGAAGGACTGAAGAATGTTCCGGGGATTCAGTTTGTGGATCACGTAGCGATTGCGGTGAAGCAAGGCGAGCTTGAGGGCCAGGTAAAGGCGTACGAGGCGCTGGGCTTCAAGGAGATTCATCGCGAGGAGGTGCGCGGGCGGGACCAGGTGCGCGAGGCGCTGCTGCGGATTGGCGAAGGACCGAACCTGATCCAGTTGCTCGAACCGCTGACCGCGGATTCGCCGGTGCAGAAACTGATCGACAAGAACGGCGGGCGCGGCGGCCTGGCGCATGTGGCGTTTCGCGTGGGCAGCGCGCAGCGGGCGTTCGACGCGATGCGCGCCGAAGGATTTCAACTGATCGACGAGGCTCCGCGCAAGGGCTCGCGAGGAACTACGGTGTTCTTTGTGCATCCCAAGTCGAAGGCCGAGGGCGCGTTCGGCATTCTGATCGAAATGGTGGAAGACCCTGCGGGCAAATGACGACCATAGAGACTGACAAATTGCTCGATGCGTTTCCGCCGGTCAGTACCACGGAGTGGAAGGCGGCGATTGCGCGCGATCTGAAGGGCGCCGATCCCGAGAAGAGACTCACCTGGCGCACGGAAGAGGGAATGGCAGTGAAGTCCTTCTATCGTGCCGCGAACCTTGTAGGGCTGGCGTGCGTGGATACGAAGCCGGGGGATTTTCCGTATCGGCGCGGCGCGCGCGCGACGGGCGACTGGCGGATTCGCGAGGAGATTGACGCGACGGATGCGGAAGAAGCGAATCGCATGGCGTGCGCGGCGGTAGCTGCGGGCGCTGAAGGCATTGCATGCAGCGGGTTTTTGGTTGAGAGTTCGCGTGAACTCGAGAAGCTGCTGAGAAATCTCGATGCGATTCCGGTACATTTTGCGCAGGCCGACGAGCGCTTGATTCGAATGCTGATCGAGCGGCAAGGCGGAACGCCCTTTGCCAGGGAGATGACTACAGGTTGCGACGCGCTGACGAGCCTGAAGTTTGCCGCGGAAGTGATTGCGGCCGCGCCGCCGGGGCTTTTGCCGTTTACGATTCACGGCGAGGCGTTTCGAGGGACGGGGGCAACGGCCGTTGAGGAGATTGGTTTCTCGCTGGCGATGGGAGTGGAATTTCTTGCTGCGCTTCAAGAGTTGGGAGCGAATGCAGACCGTGCGGCGGCCGCGCTCGAGTTCAGCTTCGCCGTAGATTCAAATTACTTTTTTGAGATTGCCAAATTGCGGGCGTTCCGCATGCTATGGGCGCGAGCCGTGGAGAGCTTTGGCGGCACGCGCGAAGCGGCAAAAGCTCGGATTGCGGTGGGCACTTCGAAATGGAATAAATCCATCTACGATCCGCATGTGAATATTCTTCGCGCGACGACCGAGGCTATGGCTGCGGTGCTGGGTGGAGCGGATTCGGTGACGGTGACGCCGTTCGATGCCTGTTACAAGGCTTCCGATGAGGCGAGCCAGCGGCTGGCACGAAACACGCAACTGTTGCTGAAGCATGAAGCATGGCTGGGGCGCGTGGCCGATGCCGGCGGAGGATCGTACGTTCTCGAAGCAATTACCGATTTTCTGGCGCGTGAAGGCTGGAGGGTAATGCAGGGGGTTGAAGCGCGCGGCGGATTTCGCAAAGCGCAGGCCGAGGGAGCCGTTGCGCAAGCACTGCAGAGGAGTTTGACGGCGCGCGAGGAGGCGGTTGCATTGCGCAAGCGTGTGCTGGTGGGCACCAATCAGTTTGCGAATCCGGCGGAGCGGGCGCTCGACCGCGTGGATGAGAAGCGCACGAATAACGATTTGCGCGGGGCGCGTGCGTACGAAGAATTGAGGCTGCGCACGGAGCGTCATGCGGCTGCGGGAGGCAAGATACCGCGCGTGCTGCTGGCGGAGATGGGCGATGTGAAAATGCGCGCGGCGCGGTCGAACTTTGCCGCAAACTTCTTTGCCTGCGCGGGATTTGAGACGCGGACGCGGCGATTCAGGAAAGCCGAAGAGATTGCTTCTGCGGACGCGGACGTGATTGTGCTGTGCAGCGCCGATGGGGAATACGCGGCGTTCGCCGGCGAGTTGCTGTCGAAGCTGAAGGCCTTGGGCCGCGTAACGCCGGTGATTGTGGCGGGAAATCCTGAGAACGCGGCAGAGTTGCGAGCGGCGGGGATTGCGGACTTTGTGCACGTGCGCACAAATCCGCTGGAGTTATTAACGAGTTGGCAAGGAAAGCTGCTGGCTTGAAATTGGAAGGCTGAGGATTGTGCTTTCCCACGTCCCAACGACGGGACGTGGGGCACCCCAGAGTTTCGGCGAGTTGAGAACAGAAATGCGACCAGATCTTACAAAGATCGATTGGAAGACTGAAGCGGCGAAGACGGCTGCGCCCGAAGCCTTTGAGTGGTTTTCGCCGGAGCACATCGCGCTGAAGAGTTTCTATACGCACGAGGATCTGGAGGGGCTCGAACATCTCGAGTATGCGGCGGGCATTGCGCCGTATCTGCGCGGGCCTTACACCACGATGTATGCCACGCGGCCGTGGACCATCCGGCAGTATGCGGGTTTTTCGACGGCAGAGGAGTCGAATGCGTTTTACCGGCGCAACCTGGCGGCGGGGCAGCGGGGACTCTCAGTGGCGTTCGATCTGGCGACGCACCGCGGCTACGACTCCGACCACGAGCGCGTGACGGGCGACGTGGGCAAGGCGGGCGTGGCCATCGATTCCATTCTCGACATGAAGGTTCTCTTCCACCGCATTCCGCTGGAGCAGATGTCGGTGTCGATGACGATGAACGGCGCAGTGCTGCCGATCATGGCGTTTTACATCGTGGCCGCGGAGGAGCAAGGTGTGCCGCCGGAGCAGTTGAGCGGAACCATCCAGAACGACATTCTGAAGGAGTTCATGGTCCGCAATACATACATCTATCCACCAGAGGGATCGATGCGCGTTATCGGCGACATTTTTCGCTACTGCGCGGAAAAGATGCCGAAGTTCAACTGCATCAGCGTGAGCGGATACCACATGCAGGAGGCGGGTGCGACGGCGGACCTGGAACTGGCTTACACGCTGGCAGACGGCCTGGAATATCTGCGCACGGGCATGAAGGCGGGACTCGATGTGGATGATTTTGCGCCGCGGATTTCGTTCTTCTGGGGCGTGGGCATGAACCATTTTATGGAGATTGCCAAAATGCGCGCGGCGCGCATGTTGTGGGCCAAAATCGTGAAAGGCTTCGGCGCAAAGAATCCGAAATCGCTGGCGTTGCGCGCGCATTCACAGACTTCCGGATGGAGCCTGACGGCGCAGGACCCGTATAACAACGTGGTGCGCACGTGCGTAGAGGCACTGGCCGCGGCCTTTGGCGGTACGCAGTCGCTGCACACCAACGCGCTGGACGAAGCGTTGGCGCTGCCTACGGATTTTTCCGCGCGCATCGCGCGCAACACGCAGATCTACCTGCAGGAAGAGACGGGCATCACGCACGTAGTCGATCCATGGGCGGGATCGTTTTACGTGGAACGGCTGACGCATGAATTGACGCATGCGGCGTGGACACTGATCGAGGAGATTGAAACCTTGGGCGGCATGGCGAAGGCGATCGAGACGGGCCTGCCCAAGATGCGAATTGAAGAAGCGGCGGCGCGCCGGCAGGCGGGGATCGATGCGGGGAGCGACATGATCGTAGGTGTGAATGCTTATCGCGCATTCGAGGAGCCGGAGATTCCCGTGCTCGCTATCGACAACGACGCGGTGCGGCAGGCGCAGATGATGCGGCTGGAGAAGTTGAAGCGCGAACGCGATGCGGGCGCGGTTCGCGAGGCGCTGGCGCAATTGGAGAAGTGCGCGATGAGCGGAAAAGGGAATCTGCTGGAGTGCGCGGTGGATGCGGCGCGAAAGCGTGCGACGCTGGGCGAGATCTCAACTGCGCTTGAAAATGTATGGGGACGCTACGAAGCGACGACACGGACGATCTCCGGCGTTTACTCGGCGGCGAGCGCGGGCGGTGAGGAGTTTCGCAAGGCGCGCCGGATGGTAGAGGAGTTTGAGCGCGAGGAGGGCCGGCGGCCGCGAATCCTGGTGGCGAAGATGGGCCAGGACGGGCATGATCGCGGCGCGAAAGTGATTGCGACGGCGTTCGCCGATATCGGATTCGACGTGGACATCGGGCCGCTGTTCCAGACGCCGCGCGAAGTGGCGCGCTTCGCCCTCGACAGCGATGTACACGTGGTGGGAGTGTCGAGCCTGGCGGCGGGACACAAGACACTGGTGCCGCAACTGATTGCAGAGCTGCGGGCGCTAGGCCGCGACGACATTTTGGTCGTTGTGGGCGGCGTGATTCCGCCACAGGATTACGAATTTCTCTACAAGGCCGGCGTGGCAGGAATTTACGGGCCGGGAACGGTGATTCCCGTGGCGGCGCAGAAGATCGTGGAGATGCTGTGCGCCAGCGTCACGACGTAACGAAATGGATGGGCGCGTGCCATGAAAAGCGCGATGCGTGAAATTACCGGGTGCGGGACGCCGGAAACTCCGCACGTCACGCCAAAGCGCAAGCCGCTCGCGCGCGAAGAGTGCGTTGCCGGCATTTTGCGCGGCGACCGGACGGTGCTGGCTCGCGCGGTAACACTGATTGAGAGCGCGCGCGAGGCGGATCGTGCGCTAGCCGAACAGATTGTCGAAGATTGCCTGCCGCATTGCGGCAACTCGATCCGCGTAGGCATTACCGGCGTGCCGGGCGCGGGCAAAAGCAGCCTGATTGAAGCGCTGGGCGGATACCTGACCGTGGGGCAGAAACAGAAGGTGGCTGTGCTGGCGATTGATCCCAGCAGCCAGATTTCCGGCGGCAGCATTCTGGGCGACAAAACGCGCATGACGACGCTGGCGGCGAGCGAGATGGCATTCGTGCGGCCGTCGCCTTCGCACGGGATGGCGGGCGGCGTGGCGCAGCGTACGCGCGAGGCGATGTTGCTTTGCGAGGCCGCGGGATACCGGAACATTCTGGTCGAAACCATCGGCGTGGGGCAATCGGAGACGGCCGCGCACGAGATGGTGGATTTCTTTCTGCTGATCACGCTGGCCGGTGCGGGCGATGAGCTGCAGGGGATCAAGCGCGGCGTGATGGAGCTGGCGGACCTGGTGGCCGTGAACAAAGCCGATGGCGCGAATGTTGCTGCAGCAGAGCGGGCGCGGGCTGACGCGCAAAACGCGCTGCACTTTTTTCCGGCGGCGGAATCGGGATGGACGCCGCGCGCGGTGACGTGCTCGGCAGTGACCGGCGCGGGGATTCGTGAATTGTGGAAGTGCGTGCAGGAGTATGTGGCGCTGACGCGAGCCAATGGATGGTTTGCGAGAGCGCGGCGTGAACAGCAGCGGCGATGGATGCACGAGACGATCGATCAGGCGCTGCGGCAGCGGTTCGACGCGCATCCTGCAGTCCGGAGCCACGTAGAAACACTGGAACGCGATGTAGCGGAAGGCCGCACAACTTCGTTTCGCGCGGCGCGGATGCTTCTGGATGAGTATGCGCGCGGATCGTGACGCATCAAATGATTACATTCGATGGTAGATTACGAATGCGGCTAAGGTGTGCTCATCCGGCGTTGCGGAGGGCCTGGAGGGATTCTTCGAGCGCCGTCTCCCACGGCGAAAGCTTTTCGGCGAAGCGAGCCTGCAATTTGGCGTTAGAGAGGACGGAGTAGCGAGGCCGCGCGGCGGGAGTGGGATAGTCTTTCGTGGCGATGGGAGTGAGGGCGGGCGCTTTAACGGCGAGGAGCTCGGCGGCGCGAGCGAAGATGGCCTGCGCAAAGCCGAACCAGGAGACGGCGCCGCCGCAGGTCATGTGATAGAGGCCGGTCCAGTTCTCAGGAGCGCCGAAACGGTTGGCAAGAATGCCCGTGATTATTGAGTGCGTGGCGCGGGCGAGCTCGATGGATGTGGTCGGGCCGCCGATCTGGTCGTCGACGATGGAGAGGCGGTCGCGCTCGCGCGCAAGACGAAGCATGGTGAGCAGGAAGTTGTTGCCGTGAGGACCGTAGACCCAACTGGTACGGAAGATGAGGAATTTGCCGCCGATGTTTGCTACGGCCTGCTCGCCGGCGAGCTTGCTTGCGCCGTAGACATTGAGCGGATCGGGTGCATCGGTCTCGATCCATGGTTCGGTCTTGGGCTCGGATTTGCCGCCGTCGAAGATGTAGTCGGTGGAGTAGTGGACGAAAAGGGCGTTGCGTCTGCGGGCTTCCTCCGCGAGCACGCGCGGCGCTCCTTCATTGATGGCGTAGGCGACGTCGCGTTCGCTCTCGGCACGGTCGACGGCGGTGTAGGCGGCAGCGTTGAGAATAACGTCGGGCGTTGTGCTGCGGACGAGTTCGCGCGTCTGCCCGGGATCGGCCAGATCGACGGATTCGCGGTCGACTGCGACGATGGGGCCGACACCGGCGAAGATTGTTTCGAGCTCGCGGCCCAGTTGACCGGCGTTGCCGACGATGAGAATGCGCGGATTGGCGGGCGTTTTGCTCATGTGGACGAGCTCCGGAAGTCGTGGAATGCGCTAATGGCATTTTAATTGGCTGAATCGAAGTGGAGATCAGTTTCAAAGGGACCTTCCCTGAGGGGTAAAGCCAGCATCATCTTGCGATCATTGCGGCACCTTTCGACTGCGGTCCGAGGGGACATAGGAAATCTCTCGAAGATCCTGCGCGGAATTCGGCCGGCCCTACGGGGCGAAGACGGTTGAGGCTCGCGTTCCCAGGGTTCCCATCCGCTAGCGCGGACTTCACCCTGGGCTACTCTCGACCGCTCCTCCGGAGCGGAGGGCCAGGCCAGTTCGCGTCGAATCGCCATTCACCGTACAATCTAAAGATGGAGTCTGCCCCAATGCGCCGTGTCTATTGCGATGCCAATGCTACGACGCCTCTGTTGCCAGAGGTGATGGAGGCGATGCGTCCTTATTTGATGGAGGATTTCGGGAACGCGTCGTCGATCCACTTTGAGGGGCAGCGGGCGCGGAAGGCGGTGGACCAGGCGCGCGAGACACTGGCTGCGTTTTTCCATTGCCGCGAGGCGGAGGTGGTGTTCAACTCCGGCGGCACGGAGGGAGACAACACGGCGGTTTTCGGGCTGGTGCGCGCGGGCGATCATCTGATTACGACCGCGATTGAGCACTCGGCGGTATTGCGCGCGGCGGAGCGCGCGGCGGATCGCGGCGCGGAGGTGACGTTTGTTGCGCCTCGCGCCAATGGGCTGATCGATCCCGAGGAGATTCGGCGGGCATTGCGGCCGCAGACGCGGCTCGACGATTCTCGCAGGACCCTGATAAGCGTGATGCTGGCGAACAACGAGACGGGCGTGCTGCAGCCGGTGGAAGAGATTGGCAAAATTGCCGCGGAGGCGGGAGCGTTTTTTCATATCGACGCAGTGCAGGGCGCGGGCAAGATTGAATTCGACGTGAGGCGATTCGGATGCCACTTGTGCTCGATCAGCGCGCACAAGATGCATGGGCCGAAGGGCGTGGGCGCGATGTTTGTGAAGCGCGGCACGCCGCTGGAGGCGCTGCTTGTGGGCGGGAGTCACGAGCGCCGGCAGCGTGCGGGCACGGAGAATGTGCCTGGCATTGTGGGATTGGGCAAGGCCGTGGAACTGGCGATGGCGACGGTGGCGGATGGAACGATTGCGCGCGTTGCGGCACTACGGGATCGGCTTGAGGCGGGAATTTTGCAGATTGCGGGGACGGGCGTGAACGGCGCCGGCACGACACGCGTGGCGAACACTACCAACATTCGCTTCGAACATGTGGAGGGCGAGGCGCTGGTGATTGCGCTGGACCTGAAGGGCGTGGCGGTGAGCGGAGGGTCGGCCTGCCACTCGGGTTCAACCGAGCCCAGCCACGTGCTGATGGCGATGGGGCTCGACAAGAATGCGGCGCGGGCGAGTTTGCGGTTCAGCTTGTTGAAGACGGCGACGGAAGAAGATGTGGACCAGGTGCTGCGCGTGGTTCCGCAGGCCGTGGAACATTTGCGGGCGCTGGCGCCAGAAACCGCGGGCACGCTGGGATAATGGTTTCAGAGGATCAACGGAGTGTCCGCAATGAAAGCGTTTTGCTCTTTTCTATGGATTGGCGCCACAGCCGTGGTATTCACCACTGGGTCCATCGGTTTAGACGCCCAGGCGGTCATACCCGCGCATAAGTCCAATTTGATGCTTGTGACGGTCGCGATGGAAAAGAAGCAGGTTCACGTCGGCGAGTCACCAAAGGTGATTCTGATGATTGAGAATCTTAGCGATCACGCATTCGAGGTAAACGGTTGCCCTCCCGAGCGCTTCTTTGTTCAAGGGGAGAAAGGTGAGCCGCCGACAACGTTTATTGAGCGCGACGACACGGATAGACTCCTCCCCGGAGAGGCGCCTTTAATGTGCAACGATATGGGTGGCCCGATCGTCAATCCCGGAGGCACTCAGAAACTTTCGGCTGAACTGAAATACTTTTATGACCTGACTGCGCCAGGCAAGTACTCCGTCTATGTGGAAATTCCGAGTGCGGAAGGCTGGTTGCGCACAGACCCGGTAGACTTCGAAATCCTGCCGGCAGATCCCGTAGCCAAGAAGGAATCTAAGTGAACCAGCATGGAACTATCGCCGTGGCTATGTCCGGAGGGGTTGACTCCTCGGCGGCGGCGGCGATTCTTGCGCATTCGGGCGTGAATGTTATCGGCCTCACACTGCATCTTTGGGATCAGACGCGGTTGGCTGGCAAGAACGGCATTCCAGACGCGCCCAAGGCTGGACGCTGCTGTTCAATTGACGACGTGTATGACGCGCGGCGCGTGGCTGAGGACCTGGGAATTCCTTATTATGTGGTGAACCAGGAGGAGCGTTTCGAGCACGACGTGGTGCGGCCTTTTGTTGACGAGTATCTTGCCGGGCGCACGCCGATTCCCTGCTCTCTCTGCAACAACCATTTGAAGTTCGATCAGCTGCTCAAGACGGCGCGAAGCATCGGCGCGGATCGTATCGCCACGGGGCACTACGCGGTGAACGAGTACGACGAGAAGCGCGGGCGCTGGATTTTGAAGCGGCCGGCGGATCTGGCCAAGGATCAGACGTATTTTCTCTTCGGGCTGACGCAGGAGCAGTTGTCGCGAACGCTGTTTCCGCTGGGGCACATGACCAAGCCGGAAGTGCGCGAGGCGGCGCGGCAGCATGGATTGCGTCTGGCCGAGAAGCCGGATTCGCAGGAGATCTGCTTCATTCCTGGCGGCGATTACAAGCAATTTTTGACGGCGTATCTCGAGGAGCAGGGCGAGCGAATGCCGGAGACGGCGGGCGAGCTGGTGGCCCCAAGCGGCGAGGTGATGGGACGGCACGAGGGAATCTCGAACTTTACCGTAGGCCAACGGAAGGGGTTGGGCGTGGCATCGTCGTCGCCGCTCTACGTGTTGAACATCGATCAGGCAAGCCATCGCGTGACGGTGGGCGCGGATGCCGAACTCGCGACGCGGACATTGCACGCGCGGCGGCTGAACTGGATCAGCATTGCCGAGCTGACGGGGCCGATGCGCGTGCGGACCAAGATCCGGCACCGGCACGAGCCGGCGTGGGCCACACTGGAGCCGGCAGGCCCGGATGAAGTTCGAGCAATGTTCGAGGAGCCGCAGCGCGCGGTGACACCAGGACAGTCGGCTGTGTTCTATGACGGCGACGAGGTCGTGGGCGGCGGCTGGATTTATTGATGCCCCGTTGCGAGAAGCTTCCCTACTTCGGCCGCTGTATGTCGAAGCGGTCGCGGGTGCGGACATACGACGGGCCGCCCATGCGGCCGATGGCGTTGAGCCGGTCGGGATCGATTTTGTAGCCGTCGATAAGCGCCTCGAGCACGTGGAAGCGCAACACCTCGCCGAGGACCAGGATGCCGCCGCCGGGCTGGTCGCTTACGCGGACAATCCGATGCAGGCGGCATTCCATTTGCACCTTGCTTTCGGCGACACGCGGCGGCTTGACCAGGTCGCTGGCCAGCGGCGTCAGCCCTGAAATTTTGAACTCATCTACATCCGGCGCAACGTCG
Organism: uncultured Acidobacteriaceae bacterium; assembly: GCA_963732305.1. Lineage (GTDB taxonomy): Bacteria > Acidobacteriota > Terriglobia > Terriglobales > Acidobacteriaceae > Telmatobacter. Next base: position 597,607 of record CAVSYW010000005.1, on the reverse strand, counting down.
GCGGAGGTCAGGTTCATCTGCTCGGCAATCTCTTCCGAAACGATGTTGACGACGAACTCGCCTGTGGCTTCGATGTTCAAGAGCGTGTCCTTATAGGGGCGCGGGCCGCTGCGCACGGACGCACAGAAGCAAACCACGGGAGGATTGGAGCTGCACGCGGTGAAGTAGCTGAAGGGCGCAAGATTTCGGACGCCGGCCGCGTCAACTGTGGAGACGAAGGCGATGGGGCGCGGCACGATCATGCCGATCATGAGCTTGTAAATGTCGCTGGGCGCGATTTGGGCGGGATCGAGTGTGTGCATGATGAGACTCTTGCTTGAACAGTGCGGGCGTGGACGCCCGCACGACAGCCGGTCTGGAGACCGGCGTTACAAATTCAACTGGCGTTACATTTTGGACTGGCGTTACATTTTGGGCTGGCGTTACACGAACAGATCGCTATCGCCGGAGGCGCGATTGGCCTCCGCGCGGGGAGTACCCTCCGTGTTGCGCAGCGACTCGATCACGGCCTTTGCGGAAGCCAGGAAGGCGGAAAGCTGGCGCATGGGCTTGGCTACGGTGTCAGCCATAAAAGAGCCGGCGCGGTCCACGGCGTCGAGGACGCTGGAGAGCATCTGGTCGATGCGGCTGGCCTGTTGGCGCGCGCGCGCAATCATCTCTTCGGCGGCCGCTTGCACATCGGCGGTCTGATCGCGCAAGGCACGTGTGAGGACGGCGAGGTCGGACGTGGTGGATTCAATTTTCGGCGCGAGCCGCGTGAAAAGGTCGCGGGTGTTTTCGATAACGGGCATGATCGAGGAGCGCAGATCTTCGATCTGTTCGCCGATCGACTTGGCCAGTTTGCGCAGGACGGAGAGTGCCGCAACAAGCACAATGGCCTGAACCAAGAAGGCCAGCGCAACGATGGCGACCAGGGCTAGTTGAAGGGTCTGGGTATCGAACTTTGGCATGGCGTTGCTCTCGCGCAGGAACGCTGCGGTCTTCAGATCAAAACCGGTGGAGCACGCTTCCAGGGAAGAAGCGGCGTGGTGCCCGGCGCCTGCACGAGAGCTTGTGTTTTCCGCTCCCGCGCCCGGCTCCGGAGGAAATTACGCAACCGCATGAGTCCGGCAAAGATACGAACCGGAGATCGCCCGATCTCAGCCTTCGGTGCTCTCCGGCTGGCTGCTGTTCGTCTGCTGATACGCCTGACGCCCCGCGTCAACGGCGGCGCTCACGCGGGTCGTCTGATCGGCGACGAGGTTTTTGCCGCGCTCAACAAACTCTTCCCATTGGGCGCGTCCGCGATCGATGGCCTCACGGCTGCGATCGACATATTCGCCCACCTGCTCCTTGCTTTTGTCCACGAAGGCGCTTACATGATCCTTGCCCTTGTCGACTAATGCGCTTACGTTTTCCGCGGCCTCGCGGCTGCGAGCGCGCAAATACTCCGTGCCCTCGCGGGCGCCTTGCGCAATGTCTTCGCGGGTTTCGCGGCCGCTCTTGGGGGCGTAAAGGATGCCGACAAGAGCGCCGACGCCCAATCCGGCCAGGAACCATGCTAATCCGTACGATTTGTTTTCCTCTGCCATGACGAACTTTCTCCTTTCACTGCCCTATAAAGGATGCCTGAGGGTACCAAACACTCTAAGTTTACCGCAAGTTACCGGCGCGATGGGACTGGCCGTCGCGAGCCTGCAATGGACCCGTGCCTCAACTCCTCCACATTGGATGCGGGGAAGGGTCGCGAAGTTTAGAGAATCGATCGTGAGCCCTCCTTGCGGGTGCCGTATTCCGCCATTCATCCCCCGCAGCGGCAGCCGGCGGCGAGAACCTCGGCAAAGTGCAGCGCCCTGGTATGAGCCAACTGGTCGATCTGCTCACGGCAACTGAAGCCGTCCGCGAGGATGATCGTAGATGGCGCAGCGGATTGGACCGCCGGGAGCAGACCCTGATTGGCGATGACTTTCGACACCTCGAATTTATTGGCTTCAAAACCAAATGGCCCGGCCATGCCGCAGCAGCCGGCCTGGATGAGCTCGACCGCGGCGCCGGCCTCGCGGAGAAGCGCAATTTCGCTGCCTGGGCCGCCAAACACCGCCTTGTGATGGCAGTGGCCGTGGACGAGAATTTGCGCGCCTTCAAGACGGCCGGAAACGAAGCTGGAAACGAAGCCTGGGGCATGGGCACTGACAAAGTCGGCGAAAAGCCAGACCTGCTCGGTCAGGCGTTTGGCTCGGGGATCGTCGGGAAAAAGTTCGAGGAGTTCGTCCTTGAAGACGCTGGCGCAACTGGGTTCGAGAAAGACGAAGGGAAGACCGGCGTCAATTTGCGGAGCCATGCGCGCGAGGACCTGTGCGAGGTAGGAGCGGGCCGCGGACAGCAAGCCGAAGTCATAGAGCGGACGGCCGCAGCAGATGTGGCCGTGCGGGGTTTCGACGCGGAAGCCGGCGAGGCTGAGAACGGTTTCCGCGGCCTCGAGCGATTGCGGATGGTAGTAGTTGTTCCAGGTGTCGGGCCAAAGGAGGACGGATTTTGCTACGCCGTCTGTCTTCCCTTCCCCGGTCCCCAAGTGCGAGGGACCGGGGGCACCCTCCACCTGCGGTGGGGCAGCCCCTCGGACGAGATTCGTCGATTGGCGGCGTACGTTCTGGAAGCTTTTTGGCGCGAGGCGCGGGAGTTGACGCTCGCTTGCGACCCCGGCGATGCGCTTGATGAGAGGGCTGGTCAACGGGCCGGTGAGAATTGCGTTGGTAAGGGCCGGCGCGAGCGAACCGTAACGGGCGAGGCGGTCGGCAAAGCCGAAGATGTAGTGGTGGAGCGGGTGCAGCCGGCCCTTGTAGCGCTGGGCAAGAAACTCGGACTTGTAGGCCGCCATGTCCACCTGCACGGGGCACTCGGATTTGCAGGCCTTGCAACTGAGACAGAGATCGAGGGCCTCGTGAACGGCGCGGCTCTGGAAGCCTTCGTCGCGCAGAGCACCGGAGAGCATCTCCCAAAGCAAGTGCGCGCGGCCGCGCGTGGAGTGCTGCTCTTCTCCAGTGGCGCGGTAGCTGGGACACATGACGCCGCCCACGGTGTTGCGGCAGGAGCCGACGCCAACGCAACGCTCGGTGGCGCGGGCCAGCGAGCCGTGGTCCTTTGAGAACGCGAAGTGGGTTTCCCTGGTCCCCGAGTGCGAGGGACCAGGGGCACCGGCGAAGTTGGGTTCCTTGTTGTCCTTTGCAAAGGCGAAGTGGGTATCCCTGGTCCCCGGGTGCGAGGGACCAGGGGCACCGGCGAAGTTGGGTTCCCACCCAATTTGTCCGCCGCGGTTGCCCACGCCGGACAAATTGGATGGGGCACGGTCTGCGTGTGGCGCGTGGCGAAGATTTTCCGTGGGGTCGTAGACGCGCACCGCGTCAGAGAGTTTGCCGGGATTCATACGGTTGTCCGGATCCCAGATTTTCTTGAATTCGCGGAATGCCTCCACGAGCTCGGGGCCGAACATTTTGGGCAGCAGCGCCGCGCGCGATTGGCCGTCGCCATGCTCGCCAGAGAGCGAGCCGCCGAAGGAAATCACCACGTCTGCCGCGCGATCAATGAACTCGCGGAAGGTTGCAATGCCTTTGGGAGTCGTGAAGTCGAAATTGATCCTGGTGTGCACACAACCCTGGCCGTAATGACCGTAGAGCGGACTGCGAAAGCCGTATTCAGCCATGAGCTTTGTGATGGCGCGCAAATAGTTGCCGAGCTGTGCAGGCGGAACCGCAGCGTCTTCCCAGCCTTCGTAGCGATCCGGCTCGCCGGGCACAAAAACCATGGCGCCAAGGGCGGATTCGCGCACATGCCAAACAGAAGCAGCTTCTTCCGGCGTGCAAATGTGCGCCATCGGCGCGGAAGGCCAGGATTGCGCGGCGCGAGCGAGGGACTCGGCCTTGGCGCGAGCCTCCTCCGCGGACCATGCGCCCATTTCCACGAGAAGAAAGCCGACCCCAGCGGGAAGCCGGTCAAGATCGCGCAGGGCGAGACCTTTGCGGCGCATGAAATCCACCAGCAAATAATCGAACCCCTCGAGACCGATCGGTTTGTGTTCGAGTGCGAGAGGGACGGCGTCGGCGGCGAGAAAAGCGTCGTTGAAGCCAAGCACGGTGAGCACGCGAAAGGGCGGGCTGGCGAGAAGGTTTAGCGTAGCGGAGACGATGTTGGCGCAGGTGCCCTCTGAGCCCACCAACGCACGGGCCACGTGGAAGTTGTTTTCCGGCAGCAGCTCGTCGAGGTTGTAGCCGGAGACGCGGCGTGGAATGCGCGGGAATTTTTCTCGCACCAAAGTAACGTAGCGGTCGCGGAGGCGCGCGAGGCCCGCGTAGATTTGGCCCACGCGGCCACCGGCGCGAATGAGCGCATCGAGTTGGTCGGGCGTTGTCGCGCCGACGGTCATCCTCGTGCCGTCATAGAGAACGATGTCGAGCGATTCCACGTTGTCGACGGCTTTGCCGCCCAAAAGACCGTGGACGCCGCAACTGTTGTTGCCGATGATGCCGCCGAGGGTGCAGCGGGAGTGCGTCGCGGGATCGGGCGCGTAGGTCAAATGATGCAACTCGGCGGCGTCGCGCAAACGATCGAGCACAATACCCGGCTGGACACGCGCCAGCCGCTTGGCCGGGTCTAACTCATTGAGTAAATTCATGAAGCGGGAATAGTCGAAGACCACGGCCACATTCACGCATTGCCCCGCCAGGCTGGTTCCTGCGCCGCGGGGCAAAACAGCGGCGCCGGTGGCGCGGCAGGCGGCGAGCGCCGCCTCGACGTCGGCAGCGTCGCGTGGAAAAACGACGCCGATGGGAAGCTGGCGGTAATTCGAAGAGTCGGCCGCGTAAAGTGCGCGCGAGCCGAGATCGAAGCGGACAAGATCGGCGGAAGCCGGGCCTCGCAGGGATTTTTTCAGGAGATCTTCGAGCTCGCGGTGCGCCGAGAAACGCTCATGGCCGAGCGGAGTGGGATTAGAGAGAATGGAAAATGAAGAATTGCTCACGCTGAAATGGTACGGCAAAACCGGAGCCTGTGTGGCCTGTTGAGGTTTTTTGGTGCGCTACACTGGAACTCTAATTACCTAAGGCATTGGGCGGGACGTAGTTTCTTTTATCGAAAAGCGTCACAAAATAAGCCGCAACGAGACAATCGCAGAGAGGGCGCGAATTTCAAAGTGGGACACCCGTTGCGAACCAAACTCAAGGACTATTTACCGGCAGCGATTTGCGCAATGCTCCCGCTTCTCTGCTATTTCCTGATCCGGCCGTACGCGGGGATGGGCATCGACGACGACTGGTCGTATATGAAGACGGCTCAGGTGCTCGCTCGGACCGGCCACCTGGTCTATAACGGCTGGACGGCCCCGATGCTGGGTTGGCAAGCGTACTTCGGCGCATTCTTCATCAAGCTCTTCGGATTCTCCTTCACCGCGATCCGCTTGAGCACGGTGATCGAGGCCGTGGCGACAGCCTATTTGCTGCAGCGCACTTGCGTAGTGGCCGGCTTGACATCATGGAACGCCGCGCTGGCGACGATGACATTTGTGCTTTCGCCGCTCTACTTTCCATATGCCTTTACGTTCATGACCGATGTCTCCGGTGTCTTGTGCATTCTGGCCTGCGTGTATATGTGTTTGCGCGCGGTGCGGGCCCGGAGCGAGCGAGCCGCCATGCTGTGGGTCAGCCTTGCCGCACTCGTGAACGCGGTGGGCGGAACGGTGCGGCAGATTGCATGGCTTGGCTTGCTGGTGATGGTTCCGTGCACACTCTGGCTGCTGAGGAAGAACCGGCGCGCGCTCGCGGCCGGGTGCATCTCCTGGGTCATCGGCGTCGTCTTTGTGGCAACTGCGATGCATTGGTACGTGAGGCAACCGTATAGCCTGCCAAAGTCCCTGATTCCAAGCGGAATCGATCGAAAAGCCCTGATACTTCTCGGCGGCGACGCTGCGCGGAGCGCCGAACAACTGGCGCTGCTGGCGTTGCCCGTGTTGTTGATGTTCTGCGGATCTCTTCGATTATGGAATCGCCGAGCAGCCGCTGTCTTCGGGTTCGGATTTCTCGGTTTCGCTGTTTTGGGAGTTGCCCTGATCCGCGCCCGAGAGCTGTACGGGTGGCGTGCTCCGCTTCTTCGGGACCTCTGGACCGGTCCCGCATTCGATAAGTTGAGCGCAATCGCGGGGTCGGGAATTCACCTGGCCCTTACGCGCAACGGTCTAGAATGGTTGCTCGGCGGGGCAGTTGTGCTTGGGGTTCTTAGCCTGGCAGCTTGCGTTTTTGCCGGCTCGCATCGGCGTGTAACTTTTCAGCAGGAGACAAGCCCTATCTCCTGGCCGAAACTCGGCATCCTACTTGGATCCTTCAGTGCGTCGTACATCGCCGCTTTGGCTTTGAACATACTGCGGAACGGACGATTTGACGATCGCTATCTTTTGCCGCTACTCGGCGTTTTACTTCTCGTGCTGGCCCGCTACTACCAGGAAAGGGTAAGAGAGAATCTTCCCTGGGCGTGTGCGTTTCTAATCCTCATATTCGGCGGTTTCAGCATTGCGGCCACGCACGACACGTTCGCTTTGTATCGTGGGTATGCGTCTGGGATGGATGAGATGCGGTCAAGCGGAGTGCCTGCGACCGCCATCGCCGGGCCGTGGGAATTTGCAGGGTGGACGCAAATTGAAAAAGCTGGATACGTGAACAAGCCCGGCATTCAGATTCCCGAAGGCGCCTATGTGCCGCAGCCCGTGCGCGCGCCGCTGAGCAATTGCGGCACAGGCGCAAATTCATTATTTTTTGATTGGGCGCCCGCAATCAAACCCGCCTATGTTCTCTCGAGCAACCCCCGGGAGTGCGATGGGCAGGTTGCGTTCCCGCCCGTCGCGTATACCACGTGGATTGCGCCGCACACGAATCGGATCTACGCCTTAAAACTGCCTCCCTACTTTCCGCGATGAGAATGGGCGCAGCGCGACCGTGAAGCGCTTGCCGCATTCGGCGAGCATCGCGGTACACTGGAATTCTCGTAACGCAAAGCATCGCGCACGGCTTCGTTTCTTGAACAATGAAATGCCGATTCGTACGCCGCAAGTGGGGCGATTGAGGCCGATGCAACAATTCCAGGCGGAGATCTTCCATTGCGAAATCCGCTCAAAAACTATCTGCCCGCGGCAGCTTGCGCATCGACTCCGCTTCTCTGCTATTTCCTTATCCGGCCCTACGCAGAGATAGGAATTGTCGATGACTGGTCCTATGTCAAATCTGCGCAGGTACTCGCCCAAACCGGTCACATTGCCTATAACGGGTGGGCCAGCCCGATGCTGGGTTGGCAACTCTATTTTGGCGCATTGTTCATCAAGATCTTTGGATTCTCCTTCACCGCGGTTCGCTTGAGCACGGTGATTGAGGCGGCGGCGACAGCCTATTTACTGCAGCGCACCTGCGTCCGGGCCGGCTTGAATTCATGGAATGCCATGCTGGCGACGATGACGTTTGTGCTTTCGCCGCTCTATCTTCCACTGGCATTTACATTCTTTACCGATGTCTCGGGTTTCTTGTGCATTACGGCCTGCCTTTATATGTGTCTGCGCGCGCTGCAGGCGCGGAGCGAGCGGGCCGCCATGCTCTGGGTCAGTCTTGCCGCGCTCGTGAACGCAGCGGGCGGTACGGCACGGCAGATTGCGTGGCTTGGCTTGCTCGTCATGGTTCCCAGTACGCTCTGGCTGCTGAGGAAGAGCCGGCGCGTGCTTGTGGGCGGCAGCATCTCCTGGATCATCGGGGTCGTCTTTGTGGCAACTGCCATGCACTGGTTTGCCAGGCAACCGTATACCATTCCTATACCCCTGACCCCCATCACGATGGATGGGAAGGCCCTGATTCATCTCGGCATATCGGGTATGCGGAGCGCCGGACAACTGGCGCTGCTGGCACTGCCGGTGCTGTTGATGTTCTACGGATCGATTCGCTTTCGGAATCGTCGTGTCGCTGTTACTTTCGGGATCGGATTTCTTTTATTCGTTGTTTCTGGAATTGCACTGATGCGGGCCGGATTCACGCGCGAGTGGCTTGCTCCTTTTCTTGGGAACCCCATCACCGATCCCGTATTTGACAGGCTGAGCATAAGCGTCAATGGTGGCCTTCACCTCGCCGTTGCGCGTGAAAGTCTTTGCATGTTGCTCACATGCGCCGTTGTGATTGGCTTGCTGTGCCTGGCATTCAACTTTTTCGCGAGCATCTCCGGACGTAAATTCTCCCCGCAACAAACGACTGCCATTTCGTGGTACAAGCTCGGGATCCTGCTTGGATCCTTCAGTGCGGCATACATTGCGATTCTCGTCCTGGATGAGCTCCGGAATGGATGGTTCTTCGACAGGTATCTGCTGCCGCCGTTTGCCTTTGTACTTATCGTGCTGGCCCGCTACTACCAGGAAAGAGTAAAGGCGAAACTTCCATGGGCGTGTGCGATTCCGATCATTATATTCGGTGGTTTCAGCATTGCGGCCACGCACGACACGTTTGCTTTGTATCGTGGCTATGTGTATGCAATTGACGAGATGCGGTCAAGCGGGGCGCCTGCGGCCGCCATCGCCGAGCCGTGGGAATTCGCAATGTGGACGCAGGTTGAAAAAACTGGATACGTGAATAACCGCCGTATTCGGATCCCCAAAGGAGCCTATGTGCCACAGCCTGCACGCGGGCCGTGGCCGAATTGCATCGCAAGCCCATCAGTTCTCAGCGAGACGCCGGCAATCGAACCCGGCTATGTTATCTCGAGCAATCCCGGGGATTGCGATGGGCAGGCAGCATTCCCGCCCGTCGCGTATGACGCGTGGATTGCGCCGCACGGCAGCTGGGTTTATGCCTTGAAACCGCCTCCCAATTTTTTCCGATGAGACTGCGGCGCAGGTCAAGCAGCGCGAGCGGGCATGCTGGTTTGCTTTCAGCGCGCAGGCCACTCTTCCACGACGACGCCGAGATCGTTGAGCTGCTTGATGGCGGCTTCGACGTTGCGGCGGACCTTGGGACGATCTTTGGGCGCGGCGGAAGGCGATTCCGCGACCGCGATGACGCGACCGTAGCGCCAGGCGCCAGGCGGAATGGCGACCATGGCCTGATCGAGATCGGAGGGCCGCAATTCTAGTTCCTGGCGGCGCGCGGCCTCGGGACGAAGCAGACCTCCCTGCCCTTCCGGATTGGGATTGACATCGGGCATGAGGATGCGGAGCGTGATGACGTCTGGACCTACGGAGAGAAATGGATTCTCCCACGCGGCGGGATCGTGGATATCGATATAGAGGCTCTTGGTGGGCAGAGGAATCTGCTCCAGCTCGGCGCGCTCCTGTTCGAGCCGGGTTTCGCTCGCCTGAACCTTCTTCTCGGCCGTCTCCGCTTTGCGCTCCACGCTTTTGACTACCTGCTCTTCCTTGTGGCAGGCAGCGAGCAGAAAGGCCAGCAGAGCGGACATGACAAAGACGTTCTTAAGACGAGGACGCACAATCACGAGATCAAGAATATCAGTAAGACAGGGAGCGTGGGTGCGAGGGAGCGAGGGTGCGAGGGAGCGAGGGTGCGAGGGAGCAAGGGAGCAAGAAAGCGGTTGGCGATCCGATGCGGGATTAGATGGACGCTCTTACTTGCCGATCAGGCCGCGGGCGATGGAATCGAGAACGCCGTTGAGGAAGTTGCTTGACTCCGGAGCGCAGTAGCGACGGCCGATCTCGAGCGCCTCGTTGATGACGATGGGAAACGGCGTGGACTTGAAGCCGAGCAGTTCCGCGACGGCCATGCGCAGCAGATTGCGGTCGACCGCAGGCATGCGATCGAGCCGCCAATGCGTGGAGTGGCTCGCGATGAGCGCATCGATCTCTTCCTGACGCTCCTGCGCTACGCGAAACAGGTCTTCGGCGAAGCCGCTCACTTCGAGCTCGACCGGATCGCCAGCCTTCCAGAACGTCGCGCGCACCTCGTCGGCGGTTTGGCGGCCAACGTCGGCCTGGAAGAGCATCTGCATGGCGAGTTCGCGAGATTTGCGGCGATGGCGACTGGTCAAGCAGGACCACCTTGTCCAGGAACGTCTTGGTCTTGTCCGCCTTGCCCGATCTTGCGGTGCAAGCTCACCATCTCAATGGCAGCGCAAGCGGCCTCAAAGCCCTTGTTGCCGGCCTTGATGCCCGCGCGATTCAGCGCCTGCTCGAGAGTCTCGCAGGTGAGCACGCCGAAGCTGTGCGGAATGCCTGTCTCCTGCTGCGACTGGCCGATGCCGCGCGCGACCTCGATGTAGATGGCTTCGTAGTGCGCGGTTTCGCCGCGCAGCAGACAGCCGAGAGTGACAACTGCATCGACGTGTCCGAGGTTTGCGCAAGTGCGCGCCGCGGCGGGAATTTCCCACGCGCCGGGAACGCGAATGACTGCGATATCGCTGCGGAGAGCGCCGCTGCGCAGGAGCGCGTCGAGCGCGCCTTCGAGCAGGCGATCGGTGACCACGGCGTTCCAGCGCGCGACGACGATGGCGAACCTCATTCCCGCGGCGGAAAGATCGCCTTCGAGCGCGACAGGCTTGCCTTTGAGCGGATCTGTCCACGCCCAGAAGCTGAAGCGGAAACCTGCTTCGGGCTCGACGGTGAAGACGCGCGACTTCCAATCGGTGTCTGTGATGGGCGAGAGACTTGCGACCGCTGCTTCGCCGCCTTGCGCGCGCAGCCAGGCTTCGGCAGTTTGATAGACGGAATCGAGCGACGTGACTTCGATAAGCAAATCGGCTACAGGCGGAAAACGGCCATCGACGAACTCGAGATTGGCGAGCGGAGCGAGAAACGATGCGCCGCGCGAATCCTCTTGCTGCCATCCTTTGCCTGAGGCAAATCCGAGAGCCGCGAAGAAGCCGCTCAGCCGTTCGTAAGCCGCTGAGTTTCCGGCCTGACGCAGAATCGAGATGCCCTTGATCATGAGTTGATTTTAGCGTGCGGAAAAGACAGGGAACGAGGGAACAAGGGAACAAGGGAACGAGAAAGCAAGAAGCGAAGGAGCGAGCGTAAGAGTAAAAGCGAATCAGGAACTGTGGAAGGCATTCGTCTCTCAGCTGAAAACCGACGACGCTTTGCTAAGGAGCGAGGCGATTTTGCTGCCCAGTCCACAGAAACACAGAAACTGTGAGACTGTGGGATTTTTTCTTGTAAGTTGTTGATTTTATTGATAAAAGTCCGCTTCACAGTCTCACAGTCGATTTTTTCGGCGTGGCCGCTGAGAAACAGTGAATCGTGTGGAGTGCGAGCGTGGGTGTGGGTGTGAGTGGGTGTGGGTGTGGGTGGGAGTGTGGGTGGGAGTGCGACCCCGGCGCGATGTTAACTTTTTGGTCACGTCCCCCCTCCCGGCCCGTACTTTTTGGCTAAAGTCTTGATTCCAGATGGTTAGCGGTTTGTGCGGTCCCTAAAGTCTTGATTCCAAAGGATGCACGGGTAGCGTCGACACAAAAGCAGGGACTACTCGCCGCGCTGACGCTCCCGCCGCGCCGTAGCTTTGGCGAGGCAGGCTGGCGCAGCGGGAGGGACTCGGGACTAGGGACTCCGAACCTCGTGCCTGGTTGAGCGCTCATAGGAACAGTATGCGCCGGATGCGGTTAGTTCTATGCAAGAGGGCGAGGGAGCGGGGATCAGGGGTCAGGTATCAGAAAAGGAAGGAGTTAAGGCGAGGTGCGCGGTTTGATTTGAAGAGTGCAGGGATTGACAAGAACAGGGAACAAGGGAGCAAGGGAGCGAGGGAGCGGAGAGGCAGGTAGTAGGGAGTAGCCAGTAGGGAGTAGAAAGACTGGGCCGGGAAGCACTCGCCTCGCTGACGCTCTCGCCGCGCATAGCTTTGGCGAGGCAGGCCGGAGCGGCAGGAGGGAGCGGGGAGATCGGCGGCGGGCGGAATTTGCGGATTGTTTTGTTGGGGATGCGGGGAAAATGGCGCTTGGGGACTTTGCGTGGCGGCGGGTGGCCGGGCGGCGGAGTGCGCAGTTGGGCTACAGTACAGCGCAGGCGCAGCGGTATATCGCAGCAGGCTATGGCGATTTTGGCGGTCATGCGCGAGGCGTCTGCACTGGCGCGGCGACACCGATGAACTGTGTGATTGTGCTGTTGCCGTAGTTGCTCGCCCATAAGTTGCCGCTCGCGTCGATGGCGATGGAATACGGTTCCGAGAGAGAGGCATCCGTTCCGAAGCCGGAGGCGGGAGACAGCGCAGACCCCATCGTCGCGTCCGATGCTCCGGCAACTTCGCTAAGGCTGTTGTTGCGATAATTCGTCAGCCATGCCCTGCCGGCTCCGTCAACTGCAATCCCCTGGGGATGGTCGATGCCCCCGCCGGTCAAGCCGCTGGAAACGATCGCTCCGGTGGTAGAAACGACGCTGACGCGGTTGCCACAATAGTTGGCAGCCCACACGTAACCGTTTTGATCTGCGGCGATGGCCGCCGGTTCATCGCAGCAGGAGTAGCTATTGACCGACGACCCATCGGCGGAAATTGAGACGATGTTATCGCCAGACTGATTCGCAGCCCAGGCGTTGTGCTGGGCATCGATAGTCACCGCAACGGGAAAGTCGAGTTGGCGTTGTCCCCAGCCATTGGCGCCGGAGAGCGGTGCGCCTGAGCTGTTGAGCAGGGTGACCGTCTGCCAGTTGTTCACGACCCAAATGTCTCCATTCGTATCCGCGGGGACGGCGATCGGCCACTCGATTCCCCCGGAGAAATAGCCATTGGGGCCGCTCTGGACAGCGCCGCTGGAATTCAATTCCGTCACCGAGCCGACACCGCTGTTCACTCCTCCCTGACTCGCATAACTAGTGACCCAAAGGGACCCTGACGGCGCGACTGCAAGTCCCCACGATTCATGGAGCCCACCGCCGGTGAATCCGGTTGAGGACAACGCCTCTCCGCTGGGAGTCCATGCGGAGACGGCGCCGGAATAGTCGGCTACCCACAGGTTGCCGGAGGCATCGATGGCGATTGAAGTTGGGGCATCGATCCCACCGCCCGTCCAGGTCGCGAAGAGCATCCAGTCTGGCGGCGAAGCGGCAAGGGCCGGCGAAAAGACCGATTTGCCCGACGCCACTTGATAGATCGCGGCGACATTGTTTGCCGGGTGGTGAAGAATATTGAAGACCGCGTCCAACGTATTGTCGGGCGCCGAGGCCCGAGGGCGGCGCGGCGGCGGCAAGTAGCGGCGCACAGGCTGAGGAAGCGGCACTGCAGACGGCAAGCGCGTTGGCCAGTGTGTTCAGTTTGGCAGATGAAACGCTGAGGGCAGCAGGCACCACGGTGCTGGGAGAAGCGCCCGTATTCAGGTCCACAAGGTTGGCCGCGGTGATCAATGCGTTGGCGAGGCCGACCGAATTGGTGGAGCTGGCTCCAACATTGCCATCGGCGGAGTAGAACGGGGCGAGCGCTGCCATGGCAGCTACGGTCGTGGCCTCGTTGATGACAATGGCGGAGCCGGAGGCAATGTCTGTGCAAGTTCCGAGCGCAGACATCAGTACCGGTGAGCTGTTCTGTCCACTGCTTGAGGCTGGAATACCACCCCTGGCCAACAAATAGACCTGAGTCGCCGAAGCATCGCACGCATAGCCGGATGGCACAGAAAAGCTGCCGTCGGTTTCTGTGGTTAGCGCTGTCGCAAGCAAGGCTGCAGCAGACGAGCCGCTACCTGAGGCACCTGCGGCATCGAGCTGAACACTGGCGCCCGCGACCGGATTCCCATTCGCTTTCACGACGCCGGAAAAGCTCGCCCCGGAGCCGCCCTTGCCACCGATCGGCGCGGTCACGCTGCCACCACAACCGACGGCAAGAAGACCCGCCATTCAAACGCACGAGATGGACAGAAGGCGATGCATCATTTATCGATCGGCAGACACCGAAGCGTGTAAATCGGCCGCGCAGCAGCAGCGTTAACTGCGAAGCGGTGTTGCAGCCAGGGCGATTGCATGAAGATCGACTCCGGCGGTGCAGAAGGTTCGCCGCGCCCCTACGGGGCGCGCGATCTTCTCGTCGGAGCCATCCCAGGGTTCCGCTGCGCTCCACCCTGGGCTATTTTCGCCTGGGCTATTTTCGCCTGGGCTATTTTCGACTCGTCCCTCCGGGACGAAAACTCCCAGCCAGCAATGACTCTCAAAACGCGAACCTGCCCGGTCAATGAAAATGTTCATGCGATTGCCTTGTTTGATTTGCCTGAATCGTAACCTCAACTTTTCGAGTCCTATATACTGACTCTGGTTAACGCCATGGCTGAAGCAAGAACGCAAACGAGCCGCAGATGGCTTTGGATCGGCGCGGCATTCGTCCTGATTATTGTGTTTATCGCGGTGCGGTACTTTCTGCGCGACCGGCTGCCGGTGCGCGTGGCACGCGTGGAGCATCAGTCGCTGCTGAACACGGTGAGCACCAACGGGAAGGTCGAGCCAGTTACCCCCTACCAGTTCTACAGTCCGCTCGCCACAACGGTGAAGGCCGTGTATGCGCAGGAGGGCGACACGGTGCCGAGCGGCAAGCTGATTTTGACTTTGGACGATGTAGCGGCACGCGCCCAGGTGGCGAGCGCCGAGAGCGCGGTGAAGACGGCACAGGCCTCGCTGGATGCCGCGACGCATAACGGCACGCAAGCCGAGCGGCAGGCATCCGCAGCAGAGGTAGAACAGGATCGGCTAGCGCGTGACCAGGCGCAGCACGATCTGGATGCTCTGACCAAGCTGGCCGCGACGGGAGCCGCTGCGCCCAGTGAAGTGGCGGCGGCGCGATCGCGCCTGGCAACTGCGCAAACGAGCTTAAATGCGGCGGAACAAGGCGCGCAACATCGCTACTCGCCCGAAGAGATTGACCGCGCACAGGCGGCGCTGAACGAGGCCGAGGCTGCGCTGGAAGCGGCGCGGCATGTCGAATCTCAAACAGCCATCTACGCGCCGGTGACGGGAACGATCTACACCGAGGATGCGGCGCCTTCGCAGTTCGCGGAGGCAGGCAAATTGCTGGTGGAGATGGCCGATCTGCACAAGGAGCGCGTGCGCGCCTATTTCGACGAGCCCGACCTGGGCCGTCTGGCAATGGGACAGGCGGTGTCGATCCACTGGGACGCGAAGCCTGACAGCGAATGGCATGGCCACATCGTGCGGCTCCCGGTGACCGTGGTGACGTACACCACGCGTAACGTGGGCGAGGTGGTGGTGGATCTGGACGGATCAGAGGCCGGCCTGCTGCCCGACACCAACGTGACCGTGACTGTAACCATCTCAAGCGAGCCCAATGCACTGAGCATGCCGCGCGAGGCGCTCCACGAACAGGGCGGAAAATATTTTGTGTATAAGGTGGCCGGCAACGAGTTACAGCGCGTTGCGGTCACCATCGGAGCTCCGAACACCACCCAGGTGCCGATTCTGTCAGGACTCCAAGAGGGCGACGTCGTGGCCACCGGAACCAGCAACGGGCTACCCCTTCAGGAGGGCGTACCGATCAAGGAAGTCCGGTGAAACATTTTGCTCGAATGGCTGCGACGGCTTGCCTGGCGATGGCCACGGCTGCTGTGAGCTGCGCGCAAATTCCCGCGGCGACTTTGAAGCAGGCCGACGATGCCTTGCAGGCGGGAGAAGCGGACCGGGCACTGAGCCTGTTGATGCCGCTGCCTGATTCAGGGTTGGGTGCGGCGGAGGCGCAAAATCTGATCTGCCGCGTGCGGTTCACATTGCAACAGTGGGACGCGGCGGTAAAAGCATGCGAGCAGGCGGTTCGCCTGGACGGAAGCAGTTCGATCGATCACATGTGGCTGGGGCGCGCGCTGGGCGAAAAGGCGAATCGCGCTTCGTTTCTGACGGCGTATTCGCTGGCTAAGCGTGTACGCAGCGAATTTGAGGAGGCCGTGGAGCTCGATCCGCACAATGCGGGAGCGCTCTCCGATCTGGGCGTGTTTGACAAGGATGCGCCGGGTATTGTGGGCGGCGGGACAGACAAGGCTGAGGCGATTGCCGCGCAACTGGACAAGGTGAATCCCGCGAAGGCTTTTGAGCTGCGCGGCGACGTTGATGTTGCGCGCAAGGATTACGTTTCGGCGGAGCGCGATTTCAAGCAGTCGATAGCGGTGAGCCCGCATCCCGCGGAGCAGTGGACGATCCTGGCCAATTTCTATCGCCTTCAGCAGCGATGGAACGACCTGGATGCTGCCATTCAAAGTTGTGTGAGCGCGGCCGCGCGGGACAAGCACCCCGGCGTGGCACTCTATGACGGCGCAGGCGTCTTGATCGATTCCAATCGCGATCCCGCGCTGGCCGCAAAGATGCTGGAAGATTATCTAGCGGGCTCCTCCAAGAGCGAGGAGGCTCCCGCATTCGTCGCGCATGCGCGGCTGGGACGGCTCAAGCAGCAGTTGGGCGATGCGGCGGGCGCCAAACAGGAGTTTGCCGCGGCAGCCGCGATGGCACGAGAATATAATCCGCCACAGGATGCGAAACATTGATGCGAGTGCCGACCGTGAGGAGCTCAAGAAAAACGCGCCTTGATCAAAGCAGGTCGAGACTTGCGGTTTCCCATCCTTTCGCAAAGAACGCGAAAGGATGGGGCACGGGGCTTCTGTGGCTCAGCAAGAGCGGGCCGGCCAAAATGTTGGGGCAGATTCTGATGGCTCGGCTCGATTTGCGCATCGCTTGGCAGGCTACGCTGGCCGGCGCGGTTCTGGCAGCAACCGCGGCGGCGGCGCCGGCACAGGAGTCGCTGACCACGGTGGTGGATCTGGCCCAGAAGAACAGCGTGACGGTGCGTCTAGCCCAGGCCGACGTGCAGAAGGCCACCGCGCAACTGGCGCAAACCCGCGACGCGTTTATTCCGTCGCTTGACTTCGGCTCCGGCCTGCCGGCCTTTCGTGAGGTCGGCTTTACGGGATCGCTGCCGACCATCTGGGACAGCAGCGCCCAATCACTGATCTTCAGCATGCCGCAGATCCAGTACATCCATGCCGCGCAAGCCGGTGTGCGAGCAGCGCAATTGGGATTGAAAGATGCGCAGGAACAGGCGGCGCTCGATGCATCTACTGCGTACATTGAACTGGACACGGTGAATCGGGAACTCGATGCGGCGCGCGAACAGGAACAGGATGCGGCGCGACTGGTGGAGATCGAGCAGCAACGCGCGGAAGCCGGGGTCGATCCGCTGAGCACCCTCCTGCAAGTGCAACTGACGGCTGCGCAACTCAAGCTGAAC
Source organism: uncultured Acidobacteriaceae bacterium (assembly GCA_963732305.1). Taxonomy (GTDB): domain Bacteria; phylum Acidobacteriota; class Terriglobia; order Terriglobales; family Acidobacteriaceae; genus Telmatobacter. The sequence continues at coordinate 580,415 of CAVSYW010000005.1, read as the reverse complement.
CGGCTGCATCTGGAAAGCCGCGCCGCAAACCTGGCAAAACAACTGGCCACTCTCACTGGATTGCCAGTGGGCTCGATTGCTCCAGATCGCGCGAGCATTCCCGAGATTCCCGCGATCACAGGCGACCAGAAGCCGGCGCTGACGCCCGGGGTCGAGTCGGCGCAGCAACTGGCGCTCTCAAGGCAAAAGCAGACGCAGGGCGATAGGGAACACTTGTGGGCGCTGCCCGAAATCGGCTTCGGCATTCAATACAACCGCAACACCACGCTCCTCAACAGCATCGGAAGTTACTTTGTAGATGCCAATGGGACCCTTCCCGCCAACAATTTCAGCAGCGGCTTCTCCATCAAGGTTCCGATTTTTGATCCGGGCCTTCACGCCAAGCTGCGCGAGTCGAATGCCGAAGCGCTGCGTGCTCGAGTTGAGGCGGAGCAGGCACAGCAGCAGAACGACACGCAGATCGTGCAATTGAGCGCGAGTCTGCGTGAGCTGGATGCGCAAGCCGAGATCGCCGGCCTGAGGCAGCAGATTGCCGATGAACAACTGAAGAGCGTGGAGTCGCAGTTGGAACTGGGCAATGGAGCGGGCAACGGAGCAGGCGCGCAGCCACAGCTTTCGCCGACCGCCGAGCAGCAGGCGCGCATCGACGAGCGGCAGAAGTTTATGGACGCGCTCGACGCGGGCCTGGACCTGAGCAAGGCGAGGCTTGACCTGCTGAGAGCCCTTGGCCACATGCAGGACTGGCTGGACGAGCTGCATCAGAAGCCGTAACGTGTTTCAGGTGTCAGGTGTTTGGTGTCAGGTTTCGGGCACCGAGGGTTAGATTTCAGTGGCCGGGGTGCCTAAAACGCAAACCTGGCGAAGCGCACACTGATTCTGCGGGGGTTATGACCTGAAATCGCTCCTGTCTTCCGTGCGAAGAATACCGCCTTAGGGGCTGCAAATACGTCCAACGAATCAGCGCGAATGGTAGAATTAGTGTGATGCCCATGCCATTGAAAACACTCTTCCTCAACCCTCCATCCTTCAAGAACTTCGACGGCGGCGCCAGCTCACGCTGGCCGGCAACTCGCGAGATCGAGTCCTACTGGTACCCTGTCTGGCTCACTTACCCGGCCGGATTGCTCGAGGGTTCGCGGGTTCTCGACGCACCGCCCCACCACGTTTCCGCCGAGGAGACTATCAATATCTGCAAGGACTACGGGTTCCTTGTGCTGTTCACTTCCACGGTGGGATGGGAGGGCGACCAGCGGCTGGCCGAAGCCATCAAGGCGGCGAATCCGTCCATTCGCATCGCGTTTGTGGGACCGCCGGTGACCACCGACCCCGACCGCGCACTGAACGAGTGTTCGGTGCTGGACTTTATTTGCCGGCGCGAATTTGATTATTCCGTCGTGGAGTTTGCTAACGGCAAGCCGCTCAGCGAGATTCTCGGCATCAGCTACAAGAAGGACGGCAAGATACTGCATAACCCCGACCGTCCGCAGGCGGAAGACCTTGACGCCATGCCGTGGGCAACGAAGATTTACAAGCGCGACATGGACGTGACGCGCTACAACGTGCCCTTCCTGCTGCACCCGTATATCGCGCTCTACTCGACGCGCGGCTGCCCGGCGCAGTGCACCTTCTGCCTGTGGCCACAAACGCTCTCGGGGCACGCGTGGCGCAAACGCTCGACGAATGACGTTGCCGCGGAGATGAAGTGGGCCAAGGAAAACTTCCCCGAAGTGAAGGAATTCTTCTTCGACGACGACACGTTTAATATCCAGAAGGTGCGGACCATCGAGCTTTGCGAAAAGCTGAAGCCGCTGGGCATTACGTGGAGCTGCACTTCGCGCGTGACGACGGATTATGACACGCTGAAGGCCATGCGCGAGGCCGGTTGCCGGCTGTTGATCGTAGGCTTCGAGTCGGGCGATCCGCAAATTCTCAAGAACGTCAAGAAGGGCGCGACCGTGGAGCGGGCGAGGGACTTTGCGCGCGACTGCCATTCGCTCGGATTGACGATTCACGCCGATTTCATTCTCGGACTTCCCGGCGAAACCAAGCAGTCGATCCGCAACACCATCAACTTCGCCAAAACCCTCGATTGCGAAACCATCCAGGTGTCGATCGCGCACGCGTACCCCGGAACGGAGTTCTACGAGTACGCAGAGAAAAATGGATTCATCACCAACAAGGTCATGCAGGACGACGGCGGCCACCAGATGGCGCACATCGAGTATCCTGGGCTGCCCACCGACTACGTGATGGAGATGGTGCACCGCTTCTACGACGAGTACTATTTCCGTCCCAAGGCGGCGTTCCGCGTGGTGTGGAAGGCCATCGTCAATCGCGACGTGCCACGGCTTTATGTTGAGGCCAAGTCGTTTCTGAAGCTGCGCGCGCAACGCAACCGGCAGGTGAAAGAGTCGCGCAAGCAGCAGGCGCAGCCTCCTGCTGAGGTCGGCGCGGGTGCTTAAGCGACCGAAATCAATGTAAATAGAGGGCGGCGTCTTTGGGCCGCCCTAATTTTTGTTGCGCTATTCTCAATACAGGTCAATCTCAGCCGGCCATGTGCAAGGGCCAGGCAATTGCCTGGTGCCTTGCAGGGCTGTCGCGACGCTGGGCCTGGAAATCAAAATGTCTCAACACTCCCTCACACCACGCCAATACATGATTCTCGGTCTGGTCGCGATCACCGCGCCGCTGGGCGACGCTTGCCTTTCGCAGGGCATGAGGCGCCTCCCGCCCATCACACTGGCGCATCCGGGGTCGCTCCTCGCCGCCGTTTTCACGCCGTGGATCGGTTTGGGGATTACGTTCCTGATCGGCTTCTTCGCCAGCTATCTCACCGCGCTTTCGTGGGCCGATCTTACTTTTGTTCTGCCGACCACGGCCATCGGCTACGTCGTCATTGCTCTGTTGTCGCGTTTCTGGCTGAATGAGTCGATCTCGATGGAGCGCTGGGCGGGGATCCTGCTGATCACACTCGGCGTGGGATTTGTCGCGCAAGGACCTTCGCTCACCCTACACCCTGTGCCTGAGGGATCTGAAGCACGAGAGATGGAGACAAAATGACGATCCCCCTGCCTGCATCTGTCAATCCCTGGTTCGCAGCCGCGATGATTGCCGCGGTCGTGCTTACTTCGACGACGGGCGAGGTGCTGACCGCCGCGGCCATGAAGTCCATTGGCGACCTGGATGCGATTCGCGCGCACTCCGGGCTGAAAGGTGCGATCCGCGCCGTGCTCACCTGCCCCTTGTTTTTCGCGGGAGTTTTCTTTCTGGCGCTGGCGTTCTTCTCGTTACTGTTTGCGCTGAATCATCTGAACCTGAGTCTTGTAGGCCCGGCTGCCGCGTCGCTGACGCTTGTCACCAATGCGTTCGCCGGCAAGATCTTCCTCAAAGAAAACGTCGATCGGCGGAGATGGGCGTCCGCAGTGCTGGTGTGCATTGGGGTTTATTTGCTGGCGCACTGAAAGAGACAGGGAGCAGGGACCAGGGAACAGGGAACAGAGAGCCCGTATTACTATCGTCCTCGAGTCTGCAATTTGCTCATAAGGGCAACGAGCATGCGACTGACTTCGTCAGAAAGCTGCTCTGCCCTTTGGCGAGACGACTTCGAGCCGAAATTCAGCTGCGTGGAAATGACGAGTTGCGTCTGAATCTCGAAGTTTGACCCGCGAGCATGACCTGGCGATTGCACGTATTCACCCCTGCTCGCCTTTCCGTATCCTTCAGCGATATTGCTAGGCACCGAAACGGCGGCTCTCCGCAGCTGGTTGGTGAGCCCGAAGCGTTCTGAATCCGGAAACGAAGCGGCTAGTTGATAAACCGCCGCACTCATCTCAACAGCGCGTTGCCAAACGATAAGATCTTTGTACGACTGCCCCAAAATGCGCCCCCATCTGCGATCAATTCTTAGCTTGCTGATTCTCCGTAGACCGGTTCACGAACAACAAGACGGTAATGAATGCTTCTACTTCTTTGAATTTCTGCTCTCTTTTGCCTTCTTCCCTATCCCCTGCTTTCTGTCCCCTGTTGCCTGTTCCCTTTTCCCTTACTTCAAAAATCGCATCAGACCGCGCGGTTTCAGGTCTGCGTTCAGGATTTTGCGGCGGTCGTTGAGCGCTGCGCGGATGGTTTCGGCGGCGAGATGTCCGCTGCGGGCGGCGCTTTCCATGGTGGAGGGCCAGCCGGTGGCGATCCAATCGCCGGCCAGAACGCAGTTTGGCCAGGGCGATATGGAGCTGGGGCGCGCCGCATCGATCCCCGGCGGCACGGTGAAGGTTGCGCGAACTTCTTTCACCAGCGCGGCCTTTTCGAGCTTTGCTTCCTTGGCCACTGGAAAGAATTCTTTGAGTTCCGCCACGGCCAGCTCGATCGCTTGCTCGCGGCTAAGCGCGGCGAATTTGCGCGAGGCGCTCACAACCAGCTCAAGATAACTGCCCTTTGTGTTGCGGCCCGGCTGCAAGCGGCTTTTGTTGTACATCCAGTGAATCTCGCGGTCGAGCAGCACCGCGTGGTCGAGGTCCGTAACCTGGCGGTCGAACCAGAGGTGCACACTGCAGATAGGTCCGTGCTCGTGGCGCTCGATCTGTTTGGCGAGGGTTTCGACGCCGGCGACTGGAGGCATGTGCGGCAGGAGTTTCGCCATGGCCTCAAAGGGAACCGCGAGCACCAGGTAGTCGGCAAACATCTCACCGGCGCGCGTGGTCACGGTCCATCCGGAGGTCTCTTCGTCCAACTTTGCGCTCTCTACGCCTGCATTAAAAATTACTTCGCCGCCGCGCTCGCGCAGGAACTGCTCGGCGCCGGCGTAGAGCTCGCTCAGCGGCACGGAGCTCATGCCCATGGCTCCCGCCTCGGCCGAGTTGAGGAACAATTCGCGAATCACTTTGGCAGCATAGGGCAGCGCAATCTCATCGACATCGGCGTTGAGGGCGCTGGCAATGACTAACCGCCAGAAGCGATCGATTGCGCCCTGAGTTTGGCCATTTCGGCGCAGCCACTCACCCAACGACCACTCCGTGGAGGGGCCTTTTGGATTGATTCTGAGGATCGCTGAGAAGGCGCGCATCAGGGCTTTCTTGTCTTCGTGTGTGAAGGCCTTGGCAGTAAGCAGACTGGGCAAACCGTGAAGCGGGGCCGGGAGCCAACTGGGTCCGAGCACCGAGCGCCGTCCGCCCGGCTCGATCATGGTCATGCGGCGCGTCCAGTGGATCTTCTTCTCGACTCCGATGCGCCGGTAGAAGCCGATCAGATTGGTGCAGCAGCCGAAGAGCACGTGCTGGCAGTTGTCGATGACTTCATCGACTCCGGGATGGAGGTAAGAGCTGGCCCGGCCGCCGAGATAGCCTCTTCGCTCAACGAGCCGGACGCGAAGACCGGCCTCGGCCAGCGCACAGGCGGCGGCCATGCCGGCCACGCCTCCGCCGACTACGATCGCGGATTTTTCCGTGCCCGGCGGCATTGCTTTTTCTCCCTCGGTTTTTGCGCGAGCCTCTCCTATCATCGCCGATGGCGGAGGACCACAGCTAACTGAGCGCAGCGTTTACGGAGAACTGCATGAATGGCGAGGACGGGCAACGATTCGGGTTCACGCCGCCGCTCTGGCGCTGATTCCTGTCCTGGTTGCACGTCATGCTTTCGACGTGCCCCACAGCCTCCTGTCGATTCGCGAGCGAAGACGTAAGAAAGGTCTTTCAACAACGAAGTAAGAGACGCTCGCCACCAAATAGGTTACCAGCAGAACAGCGGCAGTCATTACCGCCTTGGGCAAATGGCTGGCGGCATGAACCGCCATTCGGCCGGCCAACCCATGGTAGAGGTATATCGAATAGGAGATGGTTCCCAGAAAGATCAAGAGTCCTGAGTCCATCCATGCGAGCAGCTTGCTCCTGGATGCAATCAGCTGAACCATCAGTATTGCCACCAGAAGGGGGGCGACGATGAATCCAACAGTGTCTCGATAAGTCTCTTTGAAGGCGGGAAATGCCATTGTGGAGAGAATCAACCCAAGCAGAGGGAACAGACAATATACAGTCTTCGCGCAGATGGTTTGCCACAGTCGAGAGAAATAGCCGTAGCGAAGCGCAATTGCCACTACGCAGCCAATCAGGAGGTGATCGATGCGGGTATCGAATGCGGTGTAAATGTACTCCTCCGGCGCACCCAAGAGCACAAGCACAATACGGTATACCCAGACAAAGAGAATCCAGCCGCAACTTACTTTCAACAGAAGTCGATGGCGCTTCACGAGCATCAGAACCAGCGCGGGCCAAATCAAGTAAAACTGCTCTTCTACCCCCAAAGACCACGCGTGGCTGAGCCCGTTTTCCGGGTAGTGGTTCAACCCCTGATAGTAGTTGCCTACGTAGAAGAACATGGCCACAGCCTGCCCCCAGGGGATAGGGTGATGCAGCGCCCGCCAGGCAAGAATGGTAATCAACCAGAAAACATAGAAAGCCGGGAATATTCGCATGGACCGGCGGAAATAGAAATGCTTTAACGAAATAGCGCCGGAGTTGTCCCATTCCTGCAAGAGCAGCCATGTAATCAGAAATCCGCTGATGACAAAGAAAACCAAAACCCCCAGGCCCGCCGGAAAGAAACCCCATCCGAAATGGTAGAGCACAACGATCGAGGCACTGGCAGCACGTAATGCGTCAAGCTTGGGTATCTTTTTCCTGTTCAGGTTTTCGAGCAACGATGAAGGGATTCGATAGCCTACTGGAGCCGATTCTTCCGCTGCTGGCTGCACGGCCGGGGAGGCTGAGACATGTTCGCTGGATTCACTCCGCGCGCCGGGGGACGGGGTTGCCACACTTACCTCCTTTTTTGGGGCGGTACTTCAAGGGGCTGTCTTAACGGTTTCGTTGCCTCCTCTATCATCGCCGAAGAGGTAGGGTATGCGCAGCCGAACCGGTGCGGAATGGGTTGACGTTTTCGGGCCGCACACCTATGATCCTCGCTACAGCCAGATGACCTTTTAATTCGAGGAGTGAGGATGTCAAACTGTGCGAAATGCGGACAGACGCTCAAGGAGGACGCGAAGTTTTGCGGGGAGTGCGGAGCCCCTGTCAGGCAATGTGCCAGGTGCGGCGAACTTGTTAAAGAGGGCGCGGCGTACTGCGGAAAATGCGGCGGAGCCGTGAACGAAGCTGCTCCTACTTTGGGAGCGGCTGTTTCTCCAGCCGCGCCAGTCCCGTACCCCGTTGCGGCCCAGGCGCCCGCAACGTTGGGCTATGTGCGGCTCACGCTCGGTGAAATCGGCTTCTTTTTCGGTCAAATCGACATCACGATCCTCATCGACGGCAATGCAGTGCGAACCATTCAAATGAACGAAACGGCCGATTTGGTGGTTCCGGCTGGGAGGCACACGATCGAACTCGTGCAGGTGTATCACAGCGTCGGTACTCTCAACATTCCGGTCACGCGCAGGTCAGATCTGGAGCTGGACGTCGCACCGGGAACTCTAACAATGGTGACCGGCACCTACGGCGTCTTCTCCGGCAAATTCGGTATGGACTTGGGCTGAGGGTTGCAGAGCGATGCGGGTTGGGATTCCGTATCGATTTGGGTGAGGCAGCCGTCCTTCAGAAAGTGACCGCATAGCACTAGAGCTGGTTGCATAAATCGTCTGCGGCGGTGAACAAACTCCCCTCAGGGGCTAAAGCCCCAATGTTTACGGGGCCTTCACGGCACGACTAAAGTCGTGCCCTTTCACGTAACCATTTGTGCAACCAGTTCTAGCCCCTCACAGCCGCGCCTTGGCGAATGCTCGACCGGATCCGTATTTCAGATATTTCTCGAAGGCGAACGCACGATCTTCGTCCGCAAACGCTACATAACTCTTGATCCGCCATGGCCGATACCTGGCAGTGTGCGTTACAGTTCCGGAGTTGTGCTTCGCGAGTCTGGCCTTCAGATCGTCGGTGATGCCCGCATAGAATGGTTCGACATCCGCCAGGCTATTCAGGACGTAAACGTATTTCATAATGGTCCGCCTACGCTAAAGCTACGGCGCGACAGCCGTCGCTTTTCAGGTGGCTTGCCAAACTCAAGCTTGCGGACCATGCGAAATGGCTTGCCGAGCCGAAGCCTGAGAAGCAGGCGAACGCTGGTGGGCGGTCAGGGACTCGAACCCCGGACTTCCTGCTTGTAAGGCAGGCGCTCTAACCAACTGAGCTAACCGCCCACGCGGTGGCGCGGATGCGCCTTGATTCATGATACCAGCGAGTTCGCCGTGCGAAGGTGGTGGATCAGTTTGAAAAGACATCCCTCAGGGGCTAAAGCCCGCTCCATTTTGCTGCGTTTTCGGCACGACTAAAGTCGTGCCCTGACACTTCGTGCTGTTCCTCAAGCGTTTTCCGGCTGCCGTAAGGTCCTGCCTTTTCACAATGGATTCAAATTGACCCACTACACCTACGGATGACGCCTCGGCGCAAGTTGATAAACTCAAGCTCGTGGGCCGTCTCATCGTGAACGCCGACGATTTTGGACTGACTCCGGGCGTAAACCGGGCCATTGCGGAGTTGCACGCGGCGGGCCTGGTGACGAGCACATCGCTGATGGCGCGCGCCGGCGCGACCGATGAGGCCATCGAACTGGCATGCGCGACTCCTTCGCTGGGCGTGGGCTGCCATGTGGTGCTAGTCGATGGCGAGCCGTTGCTTCCGCCGGAACAGATTCCGAGCCTTGTGGATCGGCGGACCGGGCAATTTCTTCCGTCGCTCGCGGGATTTTTGCTGCGGCTTTTCCGGGGGCGCATCCACGCGGAAGAGATGGAGGCCGAAGCGGCCGCGCAAATCGCGCACTTGCAGCGGCGCGGAGTACGGCTGACGCACGTGGACACGCACAAACATGCGCATATTTTTCCCGCGGTGCTGCGTCCGGTGCTGCGCGCCGCCCGCGCCGCGGGTATTCGCGCGGTGCGCCATCCCTTTGAGCCGGAGTGGGCAGTCCGCGCCGCGATTGGCGCTCCTCTGGCCCGCGTGGTGCAGATTGCAGCGCTGCGCCCACTGGAGCCGCGCTCCCGTAGGATCCTGGAACAAGAGGGATTTGTGACCAGCGACGGAACTATCGCCGTGGCCGGCACGGGAAGCCTGGATGCGGCAACGTTGCGCTCTCTACTCAGTCGGCTGCCGGCCGGCACATGGGAGCTGGTGACGCATCCTGGCTATAACGATGAGGATCTGGCGCGTGTGCGCACTCGTCTGCGCGCTTCGCGCGATCTCGAACGCGTGGCACTGGCGGCGATTCCCAAGATTCCCGGAATCGAGCTCATTTCTTTTGCCGACATTGCGCCGGAGGCGCAGCAGGCGGCGGACGATTGAGTTGAAGCTTGCATCTTGCGCCGGGGCGGCGCGCGTCTTTAAGGTCGAGAAGCCGGAGTTCCCGGTTTCTTATTTGCTTTATCACCTGTGCGGGCGTGGACGCCCGCACGACAGCCGGTCTAGAGACCGGCGTTACAGTTGCGGAGATCGAATTTCAAGAGGCATCATGCGCATCGGGATCACGTGTTATCCGACTTACGGAGGCTCCGGCGTTGTGGCCACGGAGTTGGGCATTGAGCTGGCCGCGCTGGGCCACGAGATTCATTTCATCTCCTATTCACAGCCTTTCCGGCTGAACGGGCGCGACGAGGGCATTTTTTATCACGAGGTCCCGGTCTCGAGTTATCCGCTGTTCGAGTTTCCTCCATACGATCTGGCGCTGGCCTCGCGCATGTCTGAAGTGGCCGAGTATTACGCGCTCGACCTGTTGCACGTGCACTATGCGATTCCGCACTCGGTTTCTGCGCTGCTGGCGCGGCAGATACTGGCTGCGCGCGGACGCCATCTGCCCTTCGTGACCACGCTGCATGGAACCGACATTACGCTGGTCGGACTCGACCGCAGCTATTTACCGATTACGCGGTATGCGATCCAGGAGAGCGACGGCGTGACCGCCATCTCCAATTACCTTCGCGAAAAAACCCTGACCGACTTCAACATCACGCGGCCCATTGAAACTATCACGAATTTTGTGAACTGCGATGTGTATACGCCGATCGCGGATTCAGCCCAAAGGGAAAAGGCGTGCGAACGCCATCATTTTGCCGCGGCCGACGAGCCGATCCTGATGCACCTATCGAACTTCCGCCCGGTGAAGCGCGTGTGCGACGTGGTGAAGGTGTTTGCGCGCGTGGCGCGGGAGCGGCCCGCACAACTGGTGATGGTGGGCGATGGGCCGGACCGCTCTCAGGCGGAGTGGCTGGCGCACGACCTGGGTATGCAGAGCCGCGTGCACTTCCTGGGCAAGCAGGAACGCGTGAGCGAATTGCTGGCGCTGGCCGACCTGTTTCTGATGCCGAGCGAGATGGAATCCTTCGGCCTGGCCGCGCTCGAAGCCATGGCTTGCAAGGTTCCGAGCATTGCCACGCGCGTGGGCGGGGTTCCGGAGCTTATCGACGACGGCGTTACCGGGCTGCTCTTCCCTGTCGGCGACGTGGAGGGGATGGCCACGGGCGCACTGAGCCTGCTCGGCGATCCCAAGCGCCTGAACGCCATGCGCGAAGCCGCCCGCCAGACCGCGAAAAAGCGCTTCTGCGCGAACCTGGTTGTTCCGCAATATGTGCGTTTCTACGAGAAGGTACTGGGCGGGAAAGAAAACGCCAAGAACGGTTAGTGGTTGGACTTTCCAGTACGATCACGGTCTTCGGACCAGTGCGGGAGTGGACGCCCGCACGACAGCCGGTCTGGAGACCGGCGTTACAAAGACGTGAGAGCTTTACAAAAATACTTCTTGTCAACCACGGTGGCACTCGGCATATCCTGCTTGCAATGGAGGTCAATTCGATGATCGCGTTCCGCCGATTATTCCCGATGCTCGGCGCAATGGCCGCCGTGGCCGCATCAACCGTGGTTTTTGCGCAGCAGGAGTTTCCGCCGCCAGGGGGCAAAGGCCCCGTGGTGGTGGTGATCAGCGGCATCGCGGGCACGCAGCCTTATACCAGAGTGACGCGCGACATTGCCGCGCTCGGCTACGATGCCGTGCTGTTCGACGGTACAGCCTTGGAGCACACGCAAGGCCAGGCGGTGCATTCAGCCATTTTGCAGGCGCAGCAGATGCCGCACGCACTTCCCGGCAAAGTGGTTCTTGTCGGCTTCTCAGCCGGCGGGGGCGAAGCGATGTACTACGCATCGTCATGGACGGACCTTGTGGTGGGTATCATCGTATGGTTCCCGGGCAATTCATTCATCAAAAACGTGCCTAATTTTGTCAACCGGTTGCAAGTGCCGGTGCTCGCGTTTGCCGGAGAAAAGGACCACTTCCTCAACAACTGCTGCACGGCAGACTATGCGCGCACACTGGCCGCCGCAGCCAAGGCCGGAGGCAAGCCCTTCGAGCTGTTTACCTATGACAAGGCCGAACACGACTTTGTGCGGGGCGGTGCGCACTATAACGCCGAGGCCGACGCGGACGCGTTCCAGAAGACGGCGGACAGGCTCAAGCAGTGGTTGCCGCCGGCCCAGTGAGAATGACAGGTGTCAGATTTCAGGGGTCAGGTTTCACCAAGTTTGCGACGGTCCGGAAGTGCGTTGAACCATGGAGTATGGAGCCGTGACCACGCGCCGACACAATGCTGACACACAATTGGGCCGGGCAGCCGCGCGGATCTTTGCTGCAAACGATCGCGTAAATCAGATTCTTATCGAGAATCTTGATCCTGCCGCCTGGAAGACTCAGCCACCCGGCCCCTCGACCGGAAGCGTGCGCAGCATTGCGGCCATCTTTGCGCACGTGCACAATGTGCGCTGCAAGTGGATTCGGCTTACAGCTCCACATCTGAAGGTTCCGGCGCAACTCAGTCGCGCGCGCTGCACGCCGCGGCAGGTCCGCACTGCATTGGCCCAGAGCGCCGCGCGCTGCGCGGAGATGCTTGCCGATGCGCTCGGCGGGGATGACCGAGCCAAGATGTTTTTGCGCGACGGCTGGGCTCGGCCGTGGCCTGCTGGTCCGGAGATGCTCTGCTACATGATTTCGCACGAGGCGCATCATCGCGGACAAGTGTGCATGATCGCGCATCAGCTCGGCTTTCCGTTGACGGACAAGGTGACGTTTGCGATGTGGAATTGGGAAAGGTTGTGGAAAGAGTGCGGATCGGCGCGCGGGCCGGGATACGATTCCTGAGCGTGTTAGAAATCAATGTTGACGGAAATGCATGAGCGGGACAAACATCCCTCAGGGGCTAAAGCCCCGTTCTTTTGTTGGCGTTCTTGGCACGACTAAAGTCGAGCCCTTTCGCGACTGGATTTCCGCGACATTTCTCGGCGTGGCTGAAGTCGTTCCCTTTCACGAATTCGATCTTCGAAGCGCGTGCTACAAGGTGCGCTTGAAGAGCGGCGTTGCGACCAGGAGTGTGGTGATGCCGAAGACCGTGAGGAACAGCAGGTCGTACCAGATCGCGACCCATCCGCCGTCTTTGAGCAGCACGGCCTTGAAGCCATGGATCACGTAGGTGAAGGGATCGACCACGCCAATGGCCTGCATCCACTTGGGGAACGAGGAGGTGGGATACATGGCGCCCGAGGGATAGAGCAGGAGGACATTGAGAATGCCGAACATGGCGCGCGGCACCAGCGGATCGTCGACGCGCACCATGAGCAGGAACATCATGCCGTTGAATGCGATCGAGCCGGCGACAATCAGGCAAAGCATCTGCAGCATGATGACGGGATGAAAAACCACGCCCAGGCCGGACATGAGCGACCCGATGACGCCTATGGAGATCCCGGAAAGCATGGCCTTGATGGCTCCGGCGATATTCAGCCCGAAGACCAGCTCGAATTTCGTAATCGGCGTTACCAGGTAGCCCTCGTGCACGCCGCGCGCCTTGTCGTCGATGTAAAGCATGCCGCCGCCGATCATCACGGAGATGTACATTGCCAGCGCGATCGTCATCGGCAAAAGATACTTCAAATAATTCACGTAGGGGTAAAGCTCGACGACTTCAAGGGCGATGGTTTTCGCCAGCCGATCCTGAACCTGGGGCGCGTTCATGGCGTCGACCAGCGACTGCATCTCTCCTTCCAGAGTGGCCGAGGTGAAGAGATCGGAGTTATCGACAACGAAACCGAGTTTGGGCGCGTCCTGCGCATAGACGCGGCGCGAATACTGGGCCGGAATGATGACAGCGGCGTCGATTTTGCCGGTGCGCACGTCCTCGCGGGCCTGAACTTCGCTGTTGTACTCGATGGTGGAGAAGGTTTTGATGTTGACGGCGACGGCGTCGAAGGCCTCGCGCACCTTCACCGCCTGCGGGCCGTGGTCGTAATCCACTACGGCCACATGCGTGCCCACGATTTTGCCACCAAAGGCGTTGCCGATGATGATGAGCTGCAAAATGGGCATCATGAGCGACATGATCATGAGCATGGGCGAGCGGAAGAACTTGCGCATTTCGCGCTCGATGATGGCAAACATGCGATTCATGGGCGCGCTCCCGGCCGCGGCGGCATGCTGAACACTGCTTTCACTTGCTCATCGCGCAGTTGCCGCCCGGTGTAGTGAATGAACACGTCGTCGAGCGTGGTGTTTTGCACGCTCAGCGAGGTGAGCGTCTCACCCAGGCCGGCCGCCAGTTCCACAATCTCCATGGTGGTTTTCGATCCCGACTTGGTGATGACGCGATAGAATCCCCCGCCCTCAGGCTGTACGCTGGCCACGCCGGCCATCTTCTCCAGGCGGCCTTGCCACGCCTCGTCTTCGCGGTCGAAGTGGACTTCAACGACATTCGCGCCAGCCACGCTGTTCTTAAGTTCTACCGGCGTGCCCAGCGCCACCAGCTTGCCGTGATCGCAAATCGCGATGCGGTCGCAGAGCTTGTCGGCCTCATCCATGTAGTGCGTGGTGAGCAGCATGGTGAGATTGCGCGTCGCTTTGAGCTTGTTGAGCATCTCCCACACCGCGATGCGCGAAACGGGATCGAGGCCGGTGGTGGGCTCGTCGAGAAAAAAGATGCGCGGATTGTGCACCAGGCCGCGCGCGATCTCGAGACGGCGCCTCATGCCGCCGGAAAGCGTTTTGGTTTGCGCATCGCGCCACTCGGTCAGGTCGACGGCTTCGAGGACCTCGGCGATGTTTTTCTCGCGAATTCCGCGCGGCACGCTGTAGAGCTTGGCGTAGATCGACAGGTTCTCTTCGACCGTCAGATCCTGGTCGCTTGTGAGCGCCTGGGGGATGACGCCGATGGTGCGGCGCACCGCGTCCGGATCCTTGCTCACGTCGTGCCCGCCTACAATTGCCTTGCCCGCTGTGACGGGAATGAGCGTGGTCATCATGCGGATGAGCGTGCTCTTGCCGGCACCGTTGGGGCCCAGCAGGCCGAAGATCTCGCCCTCGGTGACACTGAAGTTCACGTCCTTTACGGCTTCAAAATCGCCATAGCGCTTCCAGATATGCTCCACCGCGATGGCGACGGGACGCGACGCTTGGTTGCCAGTGTCCGGAAAAATATTGTTGGGGGCCGAGCTCACTGCTTCACCAGCTTTGCCTTGGGAATGTAGACCTCGGCAGTCATGCCGGGTACAAATTTCTCGCCGGGATTGGGGATGAGCAGCTTCAATTGCATGGTCTTGATATCGCGCTTCATGCTGTTCACGTCGCGTTGCGTGGCAAAATCGCCTTCGGCGGATTTGGCGATCACGTAGCCCCAAAGGGTGGCGCCGCTCGGCATAACGACCCGCAAGCTGTCGTGCAGTTGCACCGCATCGGCTTGCGTTTCAGGTAGCGGCGCGTAGACCCAGGTCTGCGTCAGGTCCATGATGGTGACAATGGGCGCGCCCGCGGCTACCACTTCGCCTTGCCGCGCAGCCCACACATCCACCTTGCCGTTGATGGGCGACAGGATTTGCGAATATCCTTCTTCAACTTTCGCTTCTTGAGCCAGAGCGCGGGCATTGGCTTCATCGGCGCGCGTCTGGTCCACGGTGCGCGCGGAGGCCTCGGTCAACAACTCATGGGCGCGTGCCTGGCGCAGGTTGGCCTGCGCGGCGGTGAGGTTGTCGTGCGCCGCATCCACGGCGGCCTTGGCAGCCTGGAGCGCGGTGATCATTTCGTCGCGCGTCTGCTGGCTGTCAATTCCCTGCTGCGCTAAGGCCACGGCGCGGTCCGTATCGGCCTGCTGATGCTCGTATTGCGCCTGAGCCTGTGCCAGAGCGGCCTGCGCCGACTGCACCTGCGCCTCGGCGCTCACCACGGCGCTCGAAGTTTCGCCGCGGTTCTGCTGCTCGGTGTCCTCGGTGCTGCTAAGCTTGGAGCGCTCGCTCTGCGCGGTAGCCTCGGCAGCCTTCTCCGCCGCCTGCAAATCGTCGCTCTCGATCTCCGCGATCAGCTCACCCTGGGTCACATCCTGGCCTTCTTCCACGGTCAGCGTCTGAATGCGGCCGGGAATTTTGGAGCTGACGATGACCTCGTTCGCATCGACGGTCCCGATCAGTTGCAAATCACTGGTATGCCGCGTGGTGGTGAGATACCAGATCAACGATCCCACCAGCAGCACTCCCAGAATCATGAAAACTCGATTGCGCGCGTTCACTCGCCCATCACCTCAACCTATCGATCTCTGTTTGAATTCGCTTGTCTCCGGCATCGGCGTATCGTCCAGCACCTTTGCCGCCAGCTCCGCGCCGTGCTTCCGATCCTGAAAGATTGCCTGGCCAAGAAACTCGACCGTGGATGCCCTTCGCGCCCGCAGCACCTCGGGGTCAAAAGGCTCGAAGGGCATGATCAGCCGCCACACCGGCGCACTGAGAAAGTAGAAGACATTGCCGCCCAGCGCGGACAGGACGAGCTGCAGCCATTCCACCTCGATCAACTCGCCTGATGCGATGCCTTCGCGAACCATCGACTGAAACATGGCGTGCAACGGTGCGAAGATGCGCTTGGCCAGAATGGGCAACTCGCCCTCTTCGCCCTTATGCAGCCGAATCATCTCCTGCTGCATCAGGCTTTGAAATTCGCGCTGCGTCAGGATGCGGTCGAAGTGGTTCAGGGCCGCGCGCAACAGGCGTTCGCCGGGGCTGCCCTCGCGGAGGAAGACCTCCATGGAGCGATCGCGCACCCGCGCCGAGACCATTTCAAGCGTGGCGGCATAGAGCTTTTCCTTGCTCTCGAAGTAGTAATAGAGCAGTGCCTTGTTGACGCCGGCCGCGGCCGCAATCGGTTCCGTGCGCGCTCCGGCAAGCCCGTGAGCGGCAAATTCGGTTAGAGCAGCGTCGAGAATCCGGCTGCGAGTTTCGGCTGAGCGGTCGGCTTGAGTTTCGGGTTGGTTTTGCGATGTCATTATTTAACTAACTGGTTAGTAAGTTAACCCAGACGCGGGCGTTTTGGCAAGCACCGCGAATTCGATTTATGCGCTTTCCAGGCTAATTGACAGAAAATGCATCAGTTACTGAACGGGGGTCAGGGTCTTCGCCTCGTGCCGCCCCTACGAGCCTGTGACTTTTTGAGCTTCCGGGTTGGCAACTGGCGACTCGGCCCATTGTGGACTTGGAATAAGTGTCGAAGTGCGGTTGCGAATCAGTTTCATTGGTGTCCATGGTCGCCCTTTCCGTTGTGCGGTGTGGCAGGCCGGCCATTAAGTTGGTTCTCAACTCGACAGGACGTGGGCGAAGTGCATCACGTTGTAGGCCAGGGCGCAGCACAGCGCCACACACTGTATTTTTGTTAGGCCGCGCACCGTAAGCTGACTCAGACCGCGACAACTTCTCAGATCGGCATTCGCGGTTTCGCTGGTCGCCGCCCGCTGCGATTCCAGTTCCGGCAACTGTGCCATGGCCGCTTCCAGCCGCCCGACGCGCTCCCTTGCGGCACGCTGACGCGCTGCTGCCCGACGCGCCGACAAACCCGCCTGCGCCGGCGACTCCAGCGCCCGCTTCACCTCTTCGACATGTTGGCGCGCCTCCACCAGCAGCTGCTCCAATCGCTCGCGGCGGCGAAAACTCCCCGCCCCGGCGCTGACCCGCACCCGCACTCCATCCTGACTGATGCGGCTCACCCGCACCACTTCCTTGTCCAGCAGAGACGCAAGCACCTGCGTGAACAGATCGTCCAGCGCTGCGCCGTGATCGGTGCCGAAGTCCGACAGCAGCCGATGGTTCACGCTCACCCCGCCACAAAGCCACTGAAACGGCGCGCTCTCCTCGCAGCGGCGCGCCAGTTCCCGCGCCGAGCCGATGCCCCGGATGCAGGCGTACAGCCACAACCCGATCAGCAAACGCGCATCCGTCGTGTCCCGCCCGGCCACACCGTCCCGCGCGCGGATCGCCGCCTCGAAGCCCGATACGTCCAGCTTCTCCACCACCGCGGCTACCAACCGCACCGGGTGGCTTGCGACCACCAGGTCGTCTGGACACTGCGCCACCCATCCCATCTGCCGACGCTCCGGCACACGCAGCCGCACCGCACCTTGCCTGTTCTCCACTTGCCTTCCTGCACTCGTCGCCGCATCGCTCATGATTCGCTTATAACCTCCAGCAGAGTGGAAAACTCTTCTCCAACTTGCAAACGCATCAAAAAAGTCACAGGCTCGTAGGGGCTAAGGGATGATGAGGACACTTTTTCCCAGGGTTCCGCGCCGCTCCACCCTGGGCTATTTTCGCCTGGGCTATTTTCGCCTGGGCTATTTTCGCCTGGGCTATTTTCGACTGGGCTATTTTCGACTGGGCTATTTTCGACTGGGCTATTTTCGACTGGGCTATTTTCGACTCGTCCCTCCGGGACGAAGACTCCCAGCGAGCAATGATTCTCGAAATGCAAACCTGCGCGGTCAATGAAAATGTTCATGCGATTGCCCTGGTGTTGCAGCTAACACACTATCCCGGCTATAGTGAACGCTTACATTGTAAGTTAAGTTATTAAGTCACCCGTTTTTCGCTGCAGTTGGAATTCAGCTGCGCCATGCCACGGTTTATGGAACTGCCGTGTGGCCTCTCAATAAACGGAGGCACTTCAATGCTGGGTAAGATTCTTTCAGGGAAGTCTCTGACGCGCGGACGTGGATTGGCGTTGATATCCGCTTTCTCAGGGTCGATTCTTTTGGCAGGCTGTGGGGCTGTGCCTTCCAGCGTGAGCAACACCGATGCTCTGCCCCTTAGCGGAAGTGGGCCGAAAATCTCGGGCCTTGCTTTTGGTGGGCGGCAGCCGATCGCGAATGCGACCATCCTTCTTTGCGAGGCGGGAAATACGGGATACGGCAGCGGTGCCTGCAATACGACCAGCAACGTGGCGATGACCACAACGGGGCCCGGCGGTACCTTTACGATGCCCGGCTACACCTGTCCCACGAACACTGGGTTGCTCTATCTGAAAGCAATTGGAGGCACCACAGTCACCGGCGGGTCCAACAATTCCAACTCTGTTTTGATGGCCGCAATCGGCGCCTGCGATCCAACCACAACTCCCACGCTCGGCGTGGATATCAATGAGGTCACAACGGTAGCCAGCGTGTATGCCCTGGCTCAGTTCCTCAATCCGACAACTGAAACCATCGGCTCTTCGCCTGGGAATGTCAGCGTGGGTCTGACCAACGCTTTCGCTACGGTGAACAACCTTGCATATGTCACGTCGGCCGTGGCCGCCGCAGCTTACCCCCCAACCCCACCGCGGTCGGCCAGGCCGTCGACTTCAACATTGCGAGCGGATCCGGCAGTCTTTCGAGCGCCAGCGTTCAGGTTACTCCAGATGCGTCGAAGATCGACACCATCGCCAATATTCTGTCGGCTTGCGTCAACGATAGTGGGGCGTATTCAATCTGTTCTACACTCTTCAGCAATGTCGGTGGCAGTCCTACGGATACGTTGCAGGCGGTTTATTCCATGGCCACCTATCCAACCGATTGGCTGAACGGGCCGTACAGCATCAAGACGGTGTTCAACGTTGCCTCTGCCACCGGACCGTTCCAAATCCCCCCTCCTTATGCCAGCGCGCCCAATGACTGGACCATCGGTGTGACTTACAGCAGCGGGAGCAATACGGGAACCGGCACACCGTATATCCTCTACAAGCCGGAATACGTGGCGATCGACGGCGGTGGAAATGTCTGGATTGTGAACTACAACTACACTCCACCACCGCCGGGCTTCGGAAGTTCAACATCGCCGGCCTACGGAAGTTTGACCGAGCTCTCGCCCACCGGCACGCCGCTCAAGAATGTTCTCAACTCCGGTCAAATTGTGTATCCGGGGGGCATTGTGATCGATCCGAGCAACAACGTGTATGTTTCGGATTATGAACAACAACCCGTTTCGACTACGGAGTTCAACAACCAGGTCGTCGAATACACAAACACGGGTTCTACGAACGCCTTCACCATCGGAAATGGACCGGGGCCGATGGTTTCCGATGCTTCTGGCGACATCTTTATTATCGAGACAAGCGAGACTGTGAATTCAGTTGTCGGCGGATCGGCTCTGGAGGAGATTTCATCCACCGGCGCTGTGTCCCCGATTGGGGCATTGACCTCCACCTACTTGACCCCCGGCGACGAGTCAGACAACGTGATGGTGGAGGCAGGCATCGTGATGGATCAGTATTACAACATATGGGTCGGCTCAGGCGGGGCTAATCCCCAAAAAATCACCCCGTTTATCTACTCCGCCGGCTCCTGGACGCTGGGAACGCCCGCGTCGAACACTTGTACTTCAGAATTTAGTCTTAGTATCGATGGCGGCGGCGCCGCCGTCGATAGTACCGGGAATATCTGGCTGGGGACCGCTAAGGGCCTCTGCGAAGTCCCTGCCTCGAGCGCCGGAACGGTCACAGGAACCTCCGGCCCCATCTTCGGCGGCGGTCTCAACGAAATAAGCGCCGTTGCTGTCGATGGCGCGAGCAATCTCTGGGTCGCCAATGAGTCGGTAGGCCAGCAGGCGAGCGTATCGGAGTTCACCAGCTCCGGCACCACGCTCTCGCCGAGCACCGGCTATCAGGATGACGCAGCGTGGGCGTTCGCTGAGCCGACCACAATCGGTGTCGACCCTTCCGGCAACGTGTGGGTGGGGAACCAACTTCCAACCGAAAACAACGGTTACTACCTCAATATTCCCCCTACCCCGTTCATCACGGAATTCGTGGGCGCCGCGGTACCCGTGGTGACGCCGATTGCAACCGGCTTGCCTTCAACCCCGGGCGGCGCCAGCCGGTTGGGAACGATGCCCTAGGCAGCGCGCGGACGCCGGTTTGAAGTTCGTCGCGGGCTTGTTTCTTGAAAAATGGGTGGGCGGGTTTTGTGGGGCTGAAGCCGTACGCTCCCTCGGTGGGGTGGGGCGGGGCGGCGGTCGGGGATGAATCCCCGACCTACCAGCCATGCCCTGGTACAAGACGAAAAACAAAAGCAGGTCCCTCGGCTCCGCTGTGGTGCGCTTCGCTCCTGATGACATGCAGCCTAAACCCAGTAAGATCATCGGTCCTTCAAGTGTCATTTTTCGCCGTAACGCGCCAAAGGCGAGTCAGGTTGCTCGGGATGACACGGCTGCGCTGAGTGGAGAGCGAGTGGGTCGAGGTTCGTGCTTCCCCGGTCCCCAAGTGCGAGGGACCGGGGGCACCCGGCTTCGCTCCTGATGACATGCAGCCTAAACCCAGTAAGATCATCGGTCCTTCAAGTGTCATTTTTCGCCGTAACGCGCCAAAGGCGAGTCAGGTTGCTCGGGATGACACGGCTGCGCTGAGTGGAGAGCGAGTGGGTCGAGGTTCGTGCTTCCCCGGTCCCCAAGTGCGAGGGACCGGGGGCACCCGGCTGCGCTGAGTGGAGAGCGAGTGGGTCGAGGTTCGTGCTTCCCCGGTCCCCAAGTGCGAGGGACCGGGGGCACCCGGCGAGGGTTCGTGGTAAGCGATCAGTGATCAGTGGGGAGCAGCTTTAGAACACTCCACGGCCATGAATTCGGATAGACTTCTTAATCAGCAGGGCTTTTCCCCCATCCAATTGAACCGGTAGCGCCGGAGGTCGGTTTGAAAGCTCAGGCTTCATGGGCGGTTTTGCTGCTGTGGCTTAGTTGCGTCCAGGGCGCGGCCGATGGCGCAGAAGGCTCCGGCGCAGCAGACCATCGCGGTGGTCGTGGTGGATGCGCACGCCCAGCCTCCCGTGCCGGTGCCGACGGTGCGCGTGGAGCTCGATTACCTCGACGGCTCAGTGCGCGTATCCGAATCGCGCGACGTGACCAACCCCAAGGGCCAGGCCTGGCTGAGTGTGTCGCAGGATGTGGCGCAACGTGGCGGACTGCACATCGAGATTGACGGCGCCAAGGACCTAGTGATCTATCAGCCGCGCCGACGGCCAATTGGCAGCGCTGCCCGCAACCATCACGGTGAGTATGTTGCCGAAGGGCTCGCCCGCGCTGCTGGGGCCGGCGCAGATTGAGGCCATGCTGCACCGGACGCTGGTGCAGGTGAACACCCTGCAAAAGCAAGTCACGGCGCTCAAGCAGAACGTCGCAGCGGCGCAGAACCAGAAGCCTGACCTGGGCGCAGCCATCGCGGAGTGGGCCGTGGCCAACGGATTCTCCTCGACGCAGGTCGACGAGCAGGTGCAGCAGTGGGCGCAGGGAATCGAGCAGCAATCGGCGCAGGCGACTACGGCCGAGCAGAAGGCCCTGGCGGAGCTGGCGCTAAAGCACTATGCGAATGCTGCGCAACTTTTCAATGCAGCCGGCGACGCGGACCGCCAGCAGATCAGCGCGAGGATACGCAGGAACAAGCTCTGCAGGCGCAAGTGAAGGCGCTCGCAGGCGGCGCAGCAGGCGCTTTTGAACAAGCAGCGAACCACTATGCAGCAGCTGCTCGACCACAGCCAGCAAGATGCGGGCGCGTATCAGCTTAACCTGCAGTATCACCAAGCCACGCAGACGCTGGCAAGCGCAGAGACCGCCATTGAAGCGGAATACAAGAAACATCCTGACGATAAGGGTTTTCACGAGCTATGGTTGCAGGCGCTTTGGGCGGCGGCGGATGCGCGGCGGCAGGATGGCGATGTATCGCCCGCGAGCGAGAGCCTGACCTTGCTTGCTCAATCCGCGAGCGATTACCAGTCGCTGGCGCGCGAATACGCTGGGCTGGGAGATCGCCAGTCGGGCGCGCGGCGCAAGATCGGGCTCGGCAACGCGCTTCGAGGAGGAGGGAGAGCGGGCCAGCGGAGACAAGGCCGCTGCGCTGCTCGATCAGGCGGTGCAGGCGTTTCGCAGCGCGCTCGAGGTCTACACCAAAGCCGATCTGCCCCAGGACTGGGCCGATAGCGCAAATCAATCTCGGGACTGCGCTCGATGGACGAGGGAGAGCGGGCGAGCGGAGACAAGGCTGCCGCCTTGTTCGATCAAGCGGTGCAGGCGTTTCGCAGTGCGCTCGAGGTCTACACCAAAGCCGACTCTGCCCCAGGACTGGGCCAGGACGCAAAGCAATCTTGGGATTGCGCTCTGGAACGAGGGCGAGCGGGCCAGCGGAGACAAGGCCGTTGCCCTGCTCGACCAGGCGGTGCAGGCGTATCGCAGCGCGCTCGAGGTCTACACCAAAGCCGATCTGCCGCAGGACTGGGCCGCGACGCAGAACAATCTCGGAACTGCGCTTATGGATGAGGGAGAGCGCGCCAGCGGAGACAAAGCCGCTGCGCTGTTCGATCAGGCGGCGCAGGCGTATCGCAGCGCGCTCGAGGTCTTCACCAAAGCCGATCTGCCCCAGGACTGGGCGAACACGCAAAACAATCTCGGGAATGCGCTCGAGGATGAAGCAGAGCGGGCCAGCGGAGACAAGGCCACTGCGCTGCTTCGATCAGGCGGTGCAGGCGTATCGCAGCGCGCTCGAGGTCGATACCAAAGCCGATCTGCCGCAGGACTGGGCCAGGACGCAAAATAATCTCGGAGCTACGCTTTCAAGACGAGGGAAAACGGGCCAGCGGAGACAAGGCCGCTGCGCTATTCGATCAGGCAGTGCAGGCATTTCGCAGTGCGCTGGAGGTTTACAGCAAAGCCGATCAGCCCCAGGGCTGGGCCGCAACGGAGTTCAACCTAATGGGGCTCTACCACGATGGGACTTTTCAGTTTGCGGATGCGCTGAACATCGCCAAGGAACTGGCGGGTTTCAATCCCAGCACTGACGACAGCATGAACCTTCTTGAGGCGGAGCTGACAGGGGCAGACTTCGACGATTGCATTCAACTGGCGGCGAAGCTCGATGACACGGCGCTTGCACAGCAAAAGGGCTATATGCCGGTGCGCGATGCAATCGGCTTGGCCTGCTTATGGGGCGCGAAAGAAAATGCGGCGGCTCTGGCTGCCGATCAGCGGCTTCTCGCAAAGGTGCAGGCCGACTCGTCCTACAGCCAGAGCGGCTGGACCTTCACAGGAACATTGCAGTTTCTTTCGGGGTCGGCCGCCTACGCGCCCGGCCGTGCTTCGTGGGTGGGGCTGTTTACCGCGGTCCAGAACGGCGACGGGGCGGGCATGACCGCGGCACTGCAACAGCTTGAGCCGATTTTGCAACAATAGATCAGTATGTCGATGGCCAAGTACGATGTGTTCCTGAGCTACTCGCGCGTGGATACGGAGCGCGTGACGCCGCTGCGCGATGAGTTGCGGCGGCTGGGTTACCGCGTCTTCTTCGATGCGCAGTCGATCGATCCCGGCGAAGATTGGAAACGCCGCCTGGAGCGGTCGATCAGCGCTTCGCGGACGCTGGTGCTGTGCTGGGGAGAACATACGCGCGGCTCGGACTACATCACGTTCGAGTATTCGCGCGCCGAGGCTCTGCACAAGCGCATCCTGCCGTGGCTCTTGGATAAGACGCCGCTGCCGGCCATGCTTGAAGTGCAGGGCATTACTACTCCCGACGCAACGCAGGCGGCCGCGCAACTGAAGCGGGCGCTGGGTTGGACGCTCACGGTCAGACGCAGGTTGCAGGCGGCACTGGGAGTGTTGGCGGCAGGCGTGGCAGGCGTGGCGTTGTGGTTCGCCTTGCGTCCTCCGCCGCCTCCGCCGCCGTGGCAATTCAGCGCGGAGGTGACCGACCGCGTGACGGGGGTTCCCGTTGCGGGCGTGGAAGTGGATGTGCAGGCCGGCCAGGGCCCGATGAACAAGGCTTTCACCGGCAACGACGGAACATGCAACTTCATGCTCCCGCCGCCGGAGCCGGATAAAGTTCACATTTTCCTGAGCAAGGATGGATACGAGCGCGACGAGACGTTTGCGGCAACCAACAAGATCTTCAATACCGATATGGTGAAGGCGCCGTAGGGGGCTTCGAACTTGACGCCGGTTTGAGCGCGGCTTCGGCGTGTATTTGGTTTCTAAGAAAGGTGGGGCGTGATTATCGGCACGCCTGAACAGCTTGCTGAAAAAGTCGTAATGGAAGACGAATCCAGCCAGGGATGGATTGGCAGGGGCTAAAGCCCGATTCATTCCGCTGACTTTATTGGCCCGGCTGAAGCCGTGCCCTTGTTACAGAGCACCTTGTATTGAGTTTTTCAGCAACGCCTGAAGTCGTGCCCTTTCAAAACGGATATCTCTGCGGCACGACTGAAGTCATGCCCTTTCAAAACGGATGTCTCTGCGGCACGACTGAAGTCGTGCCCTTTCGCGAGATTGTTTATGAGGCACGCTCCAGCGGATGCGGATCGCGGCGAGCCGCAAGTTATCGGGTGGTTCAATGTTGCTGGTGGCGTTAGTTCGCGTCCCAGCTTGGCGGAACATTCACATAGGAACGATCGAGTTCGGCGACAGAGGCGCATCCGAGCAGGCGCAAGGTGCGGTCGAGGTCGGTGCGGAGGATTTCGATGGCGCGATCGACTCCGGCTTCTCCGGCGGCGGCGAGGCCGTAGGCGTAGGCGCGTCCGCAGAGCACCGCATTCGCGCCGAGACAGAGGGCCTTGACGATGTCTGCGCCGCGGCGAATGCCTCCGTCCATGAGGATTTCGGTTTGGCCGTGGACGGCCTTGACGACTTCAGGCAAGGCGCGCAAGGACGACGAAACGCAATCGAGTTGGCGGCCGCCGTGATTGGAGACGGAGATGGCCGCCGCGCCATGATCGACGGCGCGGCGCGCATCGTCCGCGGTGAGGACGCCCTTGACGACGATGGGACCGCGCCACAGTTCGCGAATCCAGGCAAGGTCGCTCCAGGTGACGGCGGATTCGGCGAGGGCGATGGCGATATCGACCAGCTTCATGGGACCTTTGCCCGGGACCACGACGTTATAAAGCGGCGGGATGCCTCCATCGCGCAGGAAACCCGCGAGCCAACCGGGGCACGAGAGGATCTGCGGAAGATAGGGAAGTTTTTCGAAGGCGCTGCCGCTGACCAGTTCCTTCATGCCGTTGCGGAAATCGCGCTCGCGGATGCCGGAGACCGGAGTGTCGATGGTGACGACGAGCGCGGAAAATCCGGCGGCGCGGGCGCGTTCAATCGCGGCTTCGGCTGCGCCGCGGCCACCCATGAGATAGAGCTGATAGAAACAGGGGCCAGTCGAAGCGGCTTTTACATCTTCGAGCTTGTGGCCGGAGATGGTGGAGAGAATGTAGGCAGTGCCCGCGTTGCCGGCGGCGCGCGCCGCGCCCACTTCGCCCACGGGATGCATGAGCCTGCTGTAGCCAACGGGAGCGAGCAGGAACGGGAGAGCGAGATCGAAGCCGAGAACGCGCGTGCTCATGCCGCAATTGGCAAGCGCGACCGCGTGCCGGGGACGGAAGGTAACGTCCTCATAGACGCGGCAATTTTCGCGGAGGGTAACCTCGCCTTCCGCGTCGCCATCGAGGTAATCGAAGACGGAACTGGGCAGGCGGCGCTGGGCGATGGGACGGAAATCCGCGATGCTGACGACGCGCGGAGAGGCGACGGAACGGGAAGATCGAGTCACTCTGTTAGTTATACCAAGTGGTCAGTGGTTGGTGGCGAGAGATCGAAGGTCAGGGGTCAGTGGTCAGGGGTCAGTGGTCAGGGGTCAGTGATCAGAGATCAGAGATCAGAGAACAGAGAAAAATGGCCAGAAAATAAAAAGCAGGGACCGGGTCATGGGTCCCTGCTTTTTCTGTTCTTTGTTCGCTTGCGAACGCGGCCTATGTTACGGGGCGCGGCTTGACGGTGATGACGGTTGCGGGAACGAAGGTGTTGGGCAAGGGCGCTGCGGGATAGAGACAGCCGGCGTCGTTGCCTCCCGCCGAGACCGGGGTGCAAGCGGGCAGGGCGGGATTGATTTGTTGCGTGTCTGTGGGCGCCGCTGTGGTGGTATTCACATTGGTCGGAATGGTGATGAAGTGAATGAGGTTGTCGCCCGCGGTGGAGACAAAGAAGATGGTGTCGTCCGGCGAAAACGCGCCGAAGAGCGGAGCGGTAGGAGCGGGAGTGGCAGGTACGCCTGAGGAGCAGGTGGGTTTGGGCAATACATCTTGACAGAATGTCACGTAATTTGCGGGGCCTTGGGAGGCGACTCCGCTCGACAGGGGCTGCGGCAGGTAGTAAGGAAGCGTTCCGGCGGCCGTTGGAGAGTTGGGAGTGTAGGTAACGAAGGCGATGGGCGCGGCCGTGGTGGTGGAGGACGAGGTGGGGGCAGCGCCGGTGACGATCTGGTTGACGGCGGAGGCGTTGTTGACGCCACCCAGATTTACCGGTGCGGGTGTCGTGGGATTGGTGTTGAGGGGCGACATCGTCTCCACCTGGTTGGGCGCAGTGCCTGTAGTGGATTCAGGGCAAAGGGCCAACGTGGTCGCGTTGGGCGGAATGCTCAAACCGATGTCGTCGAGCGTGATGCTGCCGCCGTTCAGCGCGGCGCCGAGCATGTGTTCGCCGTCGCTAGTGGCTCCGAGAACGCTAGTTTCCGGCAGGGTGACGGCGCTGTCGCTCTGGGGATAGAACAGAATACTGGCGTTGTTGCCGACCTGGCCGGAGGGGCACCAGGTGTGGACGACGGTCGGATTGCCGGCAACATATGCTCCAATGCCGGGAACGGTGATGGCCAGGGCTTGCATGTCGATCGTGATTGGCGCATCCGGCGGCGTGGCGCAGGTGGGCAATGCAGCGAGAGGGAGTGGATTCGGCAGCAGCGGATACGTGGACCAGCCGACATTCACGTTGTAGACGTAGAGCGTATCGGTGTGGCCGGTAATGAGCGGGTCAGTGCAGCCAGCCGGGGAGTTCGCCTGTGCGTTATCGACGATGTAGAGAGTGTGGGAATCGGGCGTCCAGGCGGCAGCGACACCCATTCCGGCGTAGGAGGACGTTGGGCCGGAACTGGTGTTGTAGAGATAGAACAATCCGCGGATCTGATCGTTGATGACCATCTGCTGGTTATCGGGCGCGACGGCGAGCACGATACCGGGCGCCGATGTGTCCTGCTTGGTGAGAGAGTTGCTTGCCGTGGAGTAGATCATCAACTCGCGAGGCGAACCGAAGTAGAGGCTGTTGGCTTCCTGATCCATGACCATGGAGTTGGGAACGTAGGGCAGGCGCACGATGGAGCCGGGGTTGCCATTCAGCAATTCCACGGAAGAGAAGTATTGCGACTGGCCAGGCGCGCCGAACCAGGCAAAGTCGCTGGTGGTGCCGGGGACGGTGATGCTGACGGGATTGGAAGAAATCGACAGTCCGTTGCCATTGAGACCGAGCTCATTGATGGGGGCAGGATTGCAGCTTTGCGACTCGCACACGGCATAGACCGACGCAAGACCGGGGAAAGAGGCAGTGATGGAGCCCGTGCCCCCGGCGGAGAGGACAATGGGGTTGGTGGACTCGTAAGAGAGTTCCAGGCCATTGATGGGTTTGTTGTTGGTGTCGAGGACGGTCGTCGTCAGGTTTTGCGTGATGCCCTGCGTGACGGTGCCGCTTGTGGCGCCGGAGGCAAGCGCAATACTGATGGATTTGGGCGGGCATGTGGAGAAGTAGCCGGCCGACGATCCCGATTGCGCGATGGTTGCGGTGATGGAAGTGGTACCGGGCTGCAGCGCGGTGAGAGTGGATTGCGGATTGCCGAGGGCAACGGGAGTGATGCTGGCAACACTGGTGTTGCTGACCGAGAAGTTGAGTGTGCCGATGGAGGAAGTGCAACTGGGAACCGAGGTGACGCCAGGCGCCAGACCGTCCTTGCACGCAAAACTGGCCGAGGACACGGAAGACGGGGCGCAAAACTCGTATTGCTTTCCGTTGAGGAAGTAGCAGGCCTGGGCGTCGAGCGGGACCTGGACGTTCTGCGAGTAGCATTGCTGCCCGGCGCTGGAAAGCGACGAAGTGACCAGGCTGATGGCCGTAACAGGCGCGTGGATGTAGACGGCGATGGGGTTGGAAGTGACGGAGTCGGCCGTGGCCGTGATATAGGCAACGGCGTAAGGCAAGCTGCCCGTGGAAGGCAGGGGACTGGGGTAATTGCAGTAGGTGTAGTCGGCAATGCCGCCACCTGTATTGCGATTCCACGTGCCAGCGCAGAGATAGCCGGAGGGAGAGATATCGGCGAGCTGATTGTTGGAGGTGCCGTAATTAAATTGTCCGGAGCCAACCGCAGCCGAATTGCCCTTGCAGGTGAAGGCACTGGGTCCCTGAACCTGGGTCGTTTGCCCGTAGGCCAGCGAGATGCCTGCGACCTGCGGCTGCAGGATGATGTAGTCAACGTCGGTGTCCTTCGGGCCGTATCCGAGACCGTTACAGTAGTTTCCCGCGGGGTTGCGTATGCACCCGGAGATGGAAATCCCAGCCGGAAGGGCCAGGCCAAGCAAACAAACAAGCGTCAAGAACCGCCGCATGAATCCTCCCCGCTCCGCGCCGTCGAACCGCGGAACGGTCGCTCAGAACACGTAAAGAAAAATGAATTATTGCCGCCCCTTGTCAGGCTCGGGCCGACCCGCAACGGGTGGGTCGCACCCCAGCTCGAAAACCCCGGCGGCACACTGCCGCAGGCGGCCGAAGAGGCGAGACGCACGCTGAATACTCCAAGAAAAAAGTGTATCAGGACGGGCCTTGCTCTGGCATTGAACCGGTTTGTGGCGCGGTTCTGGTGAATAGACTGACGGCGAAGACGAATAGAGAGCAAGAAGACAGGGAGCGAGGGAGCAAGGGAGCGAGGGAGCGAGGGAGCGAGGGAGCAAGGGAACGAGGGAGCGAGTAGGCCGGGGACGTTTTTCTCCTCATCTCGGATCTAAATGTGAAGCGGGGTCCGGGGGAGCGGGCATATAGCGGGCGAACCACTCGATGGCGCGCCGCTGAACGTCGCGGCTGTGGGCGGGATCGGAAAAGCCGTGGCCTTCGTTGGGATAAACGACCAGTTGCGCGGGGACGTGGAGGTCGCGCAGGGCGTGCCAGAACTCGAAGGACTGGGGCGCGGGACACTCGCCGTCGCGATCTCCAACCACCGCGAGGGTGGGGGTGGTGACGTTCTTGATGAAGGTGATGGCGGAGCTTTTGGCGTAGACCTGCGGGTCATCGTAGACCGAGGCGCCAAAGTAGGGAATCATCCACTGGTCGATGGAGTTTTCGCCGTAGTACGAGAGCCAGTCTGAAATGCCGGCTCCGGCGACGGCGGCGCGGAAACGGTGGGTCTGGGTGACGGCGAACATGGTCATGAAACCGCCGTAGCTCCAGCCGGTGATGCCCACGCGGTTGGGGTCGACGGGGTAATTGGCGAGGACAGTGTCGACGCCGGCCAGGATGTCGCGCAGGTCGCCGTAGCCGAAGTCCTTGCGGTTGGCCTGGGTAAAGGCCTCGCCCTGGCCGTAGCTGCCGCGGGGATTGGGCATGAGGACGAAGTAGCCAGAGACGGAATAGCCGGTGGCGCTGAAGCCGCCGCCACCGCCGTTCCAGCGGGATTGGACGTCCGCGGCGGGACCGCCGTGGACTTCGACAATGAGCGGGTATTTTTTGGCTGGGTCGTAGTTGACGGGCAGGAGGAGCCAACCCTGAATGTGGAACTTGTCGTTGGTCCAGGTGAGTGAGACGGAATCTCCCCAGGTGGGCTTGAGGCCCTGGTTGAGGTGGGAGAGTTGGGTGAGGCCGGTCGATGAAGCGGGGGCGAGCGCGGCATCCCCGGTCCCCAAATGCGAGGGACCGGGGGCACCCTCATTTTTGGGATCATGGGCACCCACATTTTTGGGATCATGGGCACCCTCATTTTTGGGATCATGGGCACCCACATTTTTGGGATCATGGGCACCCTCATTTTTGGGATCAGGGGCACCCACGGTTTGGGGGTCGGGGGCACCCACATTTTGGGGGTCGGGGGCACCCACATTTTGGGGACCGGGGGCACCCACGGTTTGGGTGGTGAGCGCGGCTGCGGCTGGTCCGGCGGCGTAGATTTCGGGCGCCTGATTGAAGCTGCTGGCCTGAAAAACGAAGAGGGAGCGATCGGCAGTCACGGCGAGGGCGTGATCGAAGTTGCTCATGCCGGCCGTGCCGGGGTAGGTAAAGATGGGCGCGGCAAAGGCGGAGGCGACACTTTCGCTGGTGCGGTCGCCAGACAAGCGTATACGGACGAGGCGGTCGACGCCGTCGGCGAGCTCGCAGGTGAAGATATGCTCGTTATCGCCCCAGACGATCCATTGCGAGGAGGCGGGACGGTTGGGAGTGAGGTTGCGGGGCTGGCCGCCCGCTGCGTCGATGATCCAGACGTCGCCGCCGGTGACGCCCTGATCGCTCATAAGACCGCCGATGAAGGCGATGGCTCTACCGTCGGGCGACCAGCGGGGTTGGGCGATTTGCAGGCCGTGGAAGGGGCCGGAGATTTCCGAGGGGACTAGGATTGCGGTGGGTTTTGAGTTGGCGCGATCCCCGGTCCCAGAATCGGGACCGGGGGCACCCACAGTTGAATTGGGTGAAGCGTCCGAAGCTGTGGACGAGGCGGCGACGGATTGCGTGTAAAGGTTGGCGATCCACCAGTTGTTTTCGCCAGGCGGGTCGGCGGCAACGTAGGCGAGAGAGTTGGAGTCAGGAGACCAGTCGAATTCGTAGACGTGAAGGTTGGCGGGAGTGAGGAATGCAGGCGCGGAGGGTCGAGCCCCGGAAGCTGGAACTGAGACGGAAATTGACGCGGGGACCGCGGCGACGCGCTGGATCTCAACATGGTCTTCGCCGATGACGCCGGAGGGCGAGTCCATGGCAGCGAGGGCCCCGGCAGGACGGGTGGCGCCTTCGACATAAAGGAAGGCGATGCGCTTGCCATCGGGCGAAAAGGCGGGCGCGTTGACATCGCCGTGGAGTGCGGAGAGGCGCTGGGGCGGATTGCCGTCGAGATGCGAGAGATAGAGGTCGGATTGATCGCCGAGGTCGGCGCAATCGGAGAGGAAGGCGAGGGCGGAGGAGTCGGGCGACCAGGCGAGATCGGATTCGGTGCAGGAGCCGTCGGGCGAAGGGGCGGCGGTGATGCGCTGGCTCTTGTCGATAATGGCAAGACGGGCGACGCGGATTTCGCCGTGGTCGAGCCAGGCGATACGCTTGCCATCGGGGGAAACGGTGACCTGGCCGATGGTGAGAACGCGCCGGTGGCTGGGTGCGGTTTGGCCGCGGTTCGCGGAGCCGGATGCCGGCGCGGAGGTCTGGGCGAAAACGGGCAGGAACGTGGCTGCGCAGAGCGGAGCTAACAGCGCTAAGCAGCGCAGGCTGCGAGGCGAGAAATGCATAGCAGAGATGTTAACAGGGGCCGATCTTCTCTGAGACCTAGACCACCTTCCTGCTCCCGTGTTTATACCGGCCCAGCGTGGTTGGCTGGAAAGAGCAGACCGATGGTACGGCTCGGGGGCCGAAGCGCCCACGATGCCACGGTAAGGCCCGCGATGATGAGAGGGGCGAGGACGTGAAAACCGTAAGCGCCGTACCCGCCGACCGCGGCGCAGGATGCGGCCGCGCCTGTGACGTCAAAGAAGATGCCGGCATAGGCCCACTCCTTGAGCCGCGGAAAACCGGGCGCGAGAATGGCGATGGCTCCAAGCACCTTCCAGATCCCGAGGATGAGAAAGAAGTACATGGGGTAGCCAAGTTCGGGGACAACGCCGTGGGGATTGGCGCGAAATTGCACGATCTGCGCGAGACCGCCGCTCATGAAAAACGCGACGAGTACGGTCGTGGTCCAATAGGCAATGTTTCTTGTTTTCATGGTTAGTCCAAACCTCCAACGACGCTTTCGAGTTTGCCGATGAAACTCTGCCAGCCGTATTTCGCGCCCTTGTAGCTGGCGCTTTCTTCCGACGGGAAACCGGAATGCTCCATGCGGACAAGCGTGCCTCCCTCAGTCGGCGTCAACGTCCAGGTGACAACGCTCTCCAACCCCATCGAGGCCCAGCCATAAGAGAGCCGTGAATTCGGCTCGACCACCAGGACTTCAGAGTCGATGATTCCGTTCCAACCCGGCACCGGCGTAGAGCGAAACTGGAAACGATGGCCCACCTCGGGCTGGAAATCGTTCTTCATCAGCCACTCTTCGATCAACGAGCCTTGCGTGATGGCTCGCCAGATTTTTTCCGGGGAATGCGGCATCTCCCGTTCAATGACGAGAGAGCGTGTTTGACCGGTATGGGTCGTCATGAGTCCATCCTGTTGAGTAGATTTTCGAGGCGATCGAATCGTTCGCGCCAGAATGCGCCGTAGCGATCGAGCCAGTTGACCATCGGCGCCAGCGCATCGGGCTGAGCGCGATAGTGAGTTTCGCGTCCGTCGCGGCGATGCCGCACCAGCTTGGCCCGCTTGAGCACCGTGAGGTGCTTGGAGACGGCAGGCTGGGAGATGCGCGCATAGCGAGTCAATGCGTGGACGGTCTGCTCGCCCTGCCGGGTCAGTTCCTCGAAGATGGCCCTGCGGGTGGGATCGGCGAGAGCGCGGAAGACGTGATTGGTGTTGATGGCTGCCACAAGCAAACCATAACCATATGGCTATGGTTTGTCAAGACCGAAAGCGCACCGTTTTCAATTTGCGTTGCAGCCTTGTTTGGAAGCGAATTCTGCGATGGCGCTGGAGGCAGTGGAACCGGGATTCGCGGGGTTGATTTCGCGGCAAATGGCCTGTCGATGCCGAGCGGAATTCGGGGCGGTCGGTGGCTTGTCAAAGTTTCTGAAGGACGGGAATGGACGTAAGTCATTGAAACGACAGATCGCTGCGGTGGAAAAATCATTTGCAGATCATTCTTGCGAAATTGGGTAAGCTTAGGTCATTCGTACCGAAATTCAACTTACGGGCGGGAGAGCGGAAGGAGCTTTCCCGGTCTTTTCGAACCTGCGACCGCGGAATGGGAACTCACGCTTCGGCCAAAGAAGCGAGAAAAGAACGGGCCATGGCGTGAGGATGAGAAACAGAAGGGGCGACTCGGAGCGAGTTGCCCCCTCGTCTTTTCCGCGGGAGGAGAGCGGGGGCGCGGACGAGGGAACCGGAGAGGTGGGCAGATGAGCAGGAGCAAATCGGGCAAGAACCGGAAGCAGGGGAAAAACAACGATAAGGCGTTGACCGTGGCGTCAAAGGCTGGCGGGAAGCAAGCGGCACTGGAAGGAGTGGCTCTGGCGCCTGAGGAGAAAAATAAGGCGGGGGAGGAAGAGGGCGACGAAGGCATTCCTGTGAATCTCGATGATTACAAGGGGGCACGGAAAAAGCTGCGTCACGCGGTGAAAGCGGTGGTGAAGGTGAAGAGCGCCACAATCGCCCGGAAGCTGGTGAGCAGGGTGGAACAAGGCGACATGCGCGGAACGGAGATGATGCTGTCGCTGATTGAGAAGAGGAAACAGGACAAGGACGCGAAGAAGAACAAAAGGCGGGAAGGGCCGAGTTGGGCGGAGCTGCTGGCGTCGGAGCCGGAGCACGACCCGAGCACGGACGACCGCGGGAGCGCGCTGACGGTGGTTAGCGGTAAGTGAGTCGAGACAGGGACTGGGGACTTAGGGACTAGGTCTCTGACCGGGTGAATTTGTACCTGTGGGGTTCGTGCTTTCCCACCCATTCGCCTGAACAACGGCGAATGGATGGGGCACGGAAAGTTCCTCTTCATGCGGTCGAAGACTTAGGAACTAAGGGGCGAGCTAGCGGGGTTATGTGAGTTATCTGGTTGGCGAGCTCGTCACTTGACGAGTTAGTTGAGTTAGTTGGTAGTAGAAGAGGGACTGAGGGACTTAGGGAACGGACAATCGAACGCCTCGCACGGTGCGGGGAGATGCGGCAGGAAGAAGGGCGCGATGGGAGTGAAGCTCATGAAGGACGAAGGATTGTGGACGTTGAGTTGGCGAGTCAGTAAGTCAGCGAGTCAGCAAGTTAGCGGGGCGGCTGATTTCGCCGCAGGCGCGTGCTCTCCCGCACTTTTTCCGCCACGGGGGACGAAAAAGATGGGTCACGGATCTGCTGCGCGGATGAAGCGCGCGGTTGCCGCCTGGCTCGTGGCGATGGGGCTGGCGGCGATGGCGTGGTCGCAGGGCGTGAGCACGACGACGGTGCAGGGGACGGTGTATCTGGCGAACGGACAGCCGGGCGCAGGAACACTGGCGATCAGCTGGCCGGGGTTCACGACTGCGGCGGGCCAGGCGGTGGCCGCGGACTTAACGACGGTGGCGATTGCGCCGGATGGATTCTTAAGCGTGAACCTCGCGCCGAACCTGGGCGCGACGCCCGCGGGAGAGTACTACACGGCCGTTTACTACATGAGCGACGGAACGGTGAATACGCAGTACTGGGTGGTTCCGGCGGCGGCAAGCGCAACACTGGCGCAGGTGCAGGCACAGGTGATGCCGGCGGTGCAAGCGGTGCAGACGGTGAGCAAGGCATACGTCGACCAGGCGATCACGGAGTTGAACGAGAGCCTGCTGACGGCGTCGGGCGGGACGCTGACAGGGCCACTCGATTTGAACGCCGATCCTACACAAGCGATGCAGGCGGCGACCAAGCACTATGTGGATACGCAGGTGGCGTCGGCGGTGCCGCTAGCGGGAGGCAACATGACGGGCCCGCTGACGACGCCGGAGATCAATGGCGTGGAGTCGCCCACGACGGCGAGTGGGTTGACGACGCTGCACGCGGCGATCAACGCCGCGGGAACGAACGGGGCGATGATGATTCCGCCTAACTACGCGGGAACGGACACGTTTACCAATCCGAACGGCGTGAAGGTAGTGGATTTGCGGACGGATGTGTCGCAGCCGACGGAGCGGAGCGTGAAGGAGTTCGGCGCGGTGTGCGACGGCGTAACGGACGATACCAGCGCACTGCAAACGGCGTTGAATTATGCGAACGCGCACGGTGTGGCGCTGACGATTCCCGAAGGAACCTGCAAAACGCGGACGCTGACCTGGCACGGGGAATCGATTGGTGGGTTGGGGAAACTGGTTTCGGCGCTGATGGGATTTCCCGGACAGGATGTGCTCGAGAGCGGACCGGACGCGACCAATATGTTGAGTTACACGCGGCTGCGCGATTTGACGATTTATGTGGACCAGAGCGTGGATGCGTCGTGCACGCCGGCGGAGGGACGCGCGGCAGCGGGAACCTGCGCGATGGGCCGGCCGATGGAGGGGAATTCGATTTTTTCGCCGGGGGCGAACGGGCTGACGGGCACGGCGGGCACGGGCGCGGGATGGTGGGTGGGCAATTGCGCCATCGCGATGCAGGCGACGACCGGCGCGGGTGGCAACGGACTGAAGGTGGCCGAGATCGAGAACGTGGAGATTGCGACGACGGGCGTGGACCCGATGGCGGCGCAGTATCCGGGCGCGCATTCAACTCATGCGTGCGGACTGTATCTCGCGCAATGGCCGCAGTGGAGCGATTTCCGGAATATCGACATACGCGGGTTGAATACGGGCGTGGCAATTCCGGCGTTACAGGGACCGGCGCCGGCGGGGCTGAACGCGGATTCGAACCGGTGGCAGAACGTGACGATCCAGGCCGCGCACGCGTTCACGGCGGCAGCGGGATCGAACAATGTGCTGGATAACGTAGTGGCGCTGGCGGGGAATTCGTCGGCCACGGGCGAAACGCCGACGGGGCTGGTGCTGGATCTCGGCGGGAGCGGGCAAACTTCGCAACAGGGCTGGACGGTGCGGAACGCGGTGGTGGTGCCGACGTGGAACGCGGTGCAGCCGACGCTGACGGTGACGGCGGCAGGCGGAGCCGTGACGGCGGTGTCCGTGGGCAGCCAAAAGGGGCTCGGATGGGATCCTTACGGAACGAGCGCGCCGGTGGCGTTCAGCGGCGCATGCACTGCGCAGGCAACGGCCGCGGTGAATGCGAATGGATCGATTGCGAGCGTCGCGGTGACGCTGGGCGGAGTGGGCTGCTCGTCGACGACGACTGCAAGCCTGAACGAGCCGGGCACGTGGGACACGGCAGCGCCGGTGAACCTTATCGGCGGACAGGATATGACGTTCTTTGCCGGACATCTGCTGAAGGGCAACGGCGGATACACGGTGTGGAACGCGACTAACTCGGCTACTTATGGGACACAAGTGGATGGCGGCGGCGGAACTCTGCCGGGCGGCGGCACTTATGCAGCCCTGGTGAGGACTAGCTCGATGGGAACCGCGTTCGCAGTGGATCAGTTTCCGGGCGCGGACATCGGGGCCAGAATCCAGGCGTGTGTGAAGGCGTTGAATCCGAGTTACGGCGGAACGTGCGACGCGCGGAATTTTACGGGCAATTTGTCGATGGCTTCGAATTTGACGATTGCTACTCCAAATACCGCGGTGCTGTTGCCTTGCGCGACGATCACGACAGCCAATCAGATTGTGGTGACGGCAGGGACGCGGAATGTGTCGCTGCGAGGATGCGCACTCCGTGGCGGAACGGCGGCAAGCGGAAGCCAGGGCGGAACGGTGTTTGCTTACTCGGGCACGGGCGCGATGGTCGAAGTAGGCGATATGACTTATGCCGTAGATACACCGGGCTTTCGCATGGATAACGTTGCGATTAATACGACCGCGGCCACGAGCGCGGCGGCGCAGGGACTTATCGCCTACCGGACGCAGGAGATGGATCTCGAGAGCCTGTACTTCCTGGGGAATCAGAACCAGACGGGCATGACGCTGGATGGAACCGGGAATTACACGGGTGGAACTTTTATGGATAACCAGTTTACCGGGTTCGGGACAGCGGTAAACGCGATCGGCCACCAGGTGGCAAATGCGGCGACGACAGATTGGATGAATGCGAGCACCTTTGTGCGGCTGCACATCGATTGCCCGACGAGTGGCGGGAATCCGATCGGCGGGACTTACGGGATTAATTTGCAGCAGGGCGATGGAAACACGTTTACGGGCGGAGACGTAGAAGGATGCGCGACGGCATTGCATTTGGGAGCAAATGCGCAGGGGAACACGGTCGTGGGACTGCGCAACGAGAACTCGACGAATCAAATTGTGGCGGATGCGGGCAGCGGCTACAACAACTGGATGAGCGGCGGAGCCATCTTGACCGGGAAACTGATCGACAACGGCACGCGGAACAGTTTCCTCGATACATTTCACCGGAGTTTCAACGGATTGAATGGTGACTGGTATGGGAGCCAGGAAGACGCGACGCTGACGAATCATCTCCGGCTGGGTACGGGGATGGGCAACGAGCGCGGACTGCTGGACGAGATCCAGACGGATTTTGGATACCGGTGGACCTATGGTTTCACCGATGGCACGAGCGGAGCGCAGGCTTACCAGATTGAGGACCTGCTGAACAACGTGCCGCGCGTCAGCGTGGGCCAGTATCTAAGTGCGGTGGCGAACGTAGTTACCAACGTGATGGTGAATAACGGCGGATGTTATACGTCGATGGTGACGCCGTCGATTAGCTTTACTGGCGGCGGAGGTAGCGGCGCGACGGCGACGGCGAACTTGGTCACAAGCACGTCGTTGAGCTGCGCCGGCGGCTACTCCGTGGGGTACGTGACGGTGACCTCGGGCGGGAGCGGTTACACGTCGCAACCGACGCTGAGCTTCAGCGGGTCGAACCAGACGACTGCGCCGAACGCGATTGCGGAAGTGACGCCGGCGGGAAGCACAAACAACCAGACCGTGATCAACTCCGCCGGCACGGGCGCGGTGATTCTGAACGGATCAAACAAGGCGGGCACGGGCGGCGTGGTTTTCGGATCGGGAGGAGCGACGGAAACGACAGTGGCGACCGTGGACAACGCGGGAGATGCGCAGTTCATGGGCGCGCTTCAGGTGGGCGGGACAACGCAGTCGACCGGGACGATGACAGTACGCAACAACGCCGACGCGGAGGTGGACTACTACCTGTGGCCGGGCCTGACGACAAGCCAGAAAAGTTCGTACACGTACAAGGACTGGAATGGAAACAGCCAGTGGTACATGGTGAAGGACGCGAGCAATAACTGGGCGCTTAACTCGGCTACAGGCGGGTTAGACAGCTTCAAAGCGTACCAAAGCACGAACAGCGGCGACACTTATATCGATGCGAGTAACACTTCGGGGCACATCCGGCTGAATTACGAGAGCGGATCGGGTGCGGAGACGGATATCTACTCGGGATCGAGCGCGAACCTGGTCGCGGCGTTTTCATCGCCGACGGGCATCAAATTTCCAGGA
Source organism: uncultured Acidobacteriaceae bacterium (assembly GCA_963732305.1). Classification (GTDB taxonomy): domain Bacteria; phylum Acidobacteriota; class Terriglobia; order Terriglobales; family Acidobacteriaceae; genus Telmatobacter. Next base: position 541,930 of record CAVSYW010000005.1, on the reverse strand, counting down.
CTAGCGGCGACATCGGGAGTTTTCTGCCTGCAGGTGGATTCATCGGGATACATCACCAATACCGGCGCGGCATGCGGATCGGGATCCGGATCGGGTGGATCGGGATCGGGAACGGTTAACTCGGGAAGCGCTGGACAGATTGCGTACTATGCCGGAAACGGGACGACGCTAAGCGGCGAGACCTTTGGCACGGCGAATCTAGCCGATTGGACAGATAGCGGCATTGCGAATGGTTTGTGTGCGGTATGGAACTCGGTAACCGGTAAGTGGACGCCGGGAGGTTGCGGGAGCGGGGGTTATGCGGGAGTAACTTCTCCCGGCACAGGCGGTCTTGCAGGCACACCCAGCACGAGCCAGACATGGGAGATTACGCCTGCGGGCGAATTTACCGGAACGGCGTCGATTACTTCGCTGTCACCGGTCTGCGACATTCGAGCCTTTGGGGCAGTACTCGACGGCATTACGGATATCGGCAGCGCGGTTCAGGCGTGCATAAATCAGTCAACGAGCGCGCCGGGAAACAGCTACACCATCTTGTTTCCCTGCACGCCGAACAACTGGGGCCAGCCTTCGTGCTACTGGGATAATCCTTCCGCGCTCACCTTCACCAGCGGCGTTTCGATGCGTTTCATGGTGCAAGGGGGCATCAAGCTGGGTTCAACGCTCGTCGCGGATGGGCGGGAAAACTGGTACAGCGACGCAGGCGGCGGGAGCGTTCAGTTTCAGCCGGGAACACCCGCCACCATCATCGCTCCATCGGTTTACGGCACGATCGGCACCGCGATTACCAGCACCAACACCGGCGTGACGATCACGCCCACGTTTACCAATGGCAACCTCGCCCATTTGCCTCCCGGGTCTGCCATCACCATCGCGGAAACCGCGACCGCGAGCGCGACGGCGACAAGGGTGAATAGCAGTTATGGCTACGGAACGGTCACCCTGGTTCTGGCCGCGAAAGCGCGGTTCCTGCCATTGGAAACATTCAGCGTAAGCGGGTGTTCGGATTCCAGCTTTGATATCACCGGAGGAGCGATTCTTCAGGTTGATTACTCGGCCGCGGGAGGCGAGCAGGTTACCTACCAGCAGACAACAACGACACCAAGCACCGCGACTGGGTGTTCGGTAACGTCGTTCGATGAAGACAAGTACGAGTCCACTCGAGTGATGTGCGCAAACGGCGTCTCGTATGGCAGCTACGGCTACACCTGCGGGACAGGCCAAATTGCCATTGTGCCGAATCATACGCACTCTGCAGCGGCGCAATTCGGCGCGGTTGCCGTGTCGCCGGCCTTCAACACGACGAACGGGCAAACGTGGTCGGGAATCTCCATTCAGGATTGCATGGGAATGTGTTTCTGGCAGGAGATCGGAAGCGATATGGAGATGTGGAACGTCTCCACCGGTCCCGCAAACTTTATCGCCGCGGGCTCCATGGAGTCGACTGCATCGTGGGTGAGTTGGATTCATCATCCAACTTTTCTTGTCTCCGGCTATGGACAGACCGCATGCCAGTCGGGAGGATGCACCCAGCCGAGCTATCCTTTCGCGCTGCGTTGCGATGCCGATCCTTCAACCATCGCCGGAATTCAGGCGCCCAACAACACCGGGTGCGCGTTCTTCCAAATTGACGGCGGCGGAGTGATGAACGGAGGCATCAAGATCGATGGCAGCGGAGTGAACCCCGTCAATGCACTGCCCGCCAAGGTGGAAGACGTTCTGTTTGAAGAGCCGCCGGGCAGCGCCGTGCTGGTGGACAATCGCCTCGGTGTTGCGAGCCAGGATTCAATGACGCTTGAGAATGTAGCAGCCCAGGATAACTTGACTGGTAACTACATTTATTACATCAACTATACGGACAACGAACCACCGTCAGGCGGCTCGTTCGCGGCAAGAAACCTAACGACAACGGATGCGCAGTTTATTCGAGGGCGGTACATGAATGACGCCCTGACCGTGGACCCCGCCAATGTGGGAACCGAGTATGTTTTGCCGGCCAACAATTCCGCGTCGCCCGGAGTGTACAACGACGGGCGGGAATTGCAGGCGCCGATTCGCGGGAGCGGCGCAAACTTCGGGCCCAGCGTGCTGCCGTTCGGTTCCCTGGCCATCGACAATGCGCCGTCCTACTGGGCAAGCCAGTGCGGAAGCAACTGCAACGTTGTGACCGCAAATGTCAGTTGCCCGGACGGCCCGCAAGCGAGTTCCGCGATGCAATGCGCCGAACTCGATACGGTTCCGGGGGACGATGCCGCCATATCGATTGGTACCTGGACGGGGAGCACGTACGCCGGAGACTCGTTCATCTATCGCTGTTATGTAAGACCGGGCGCGGCTCGACCGACCCCAAACGGACTGCAAAGCGAGGGGCCGTTCCGCGTCTATGCGCCCGGGAATCTTGACACTTTTGCGAACAACTCTAACGATCCCTTTGGATTTGCAACCAGTCTTGCGCATGATACCTGGTATCCGCTGGTGGGCGTTGCCACAGTGGCAACAGGCGATGCGACCTCACATTCCGTATTCTTCGACATCAGCCCCGGCACGGATTCGGTGGAAGGGTTCGGTCACGGGAATCAATTTTCCAACTGCGCCTGGGCATTCATCCCCGGCCCGAACAATCCGGCGTATGCGGGCGTGACACCGGACGAGATTGCTTACGCGCGCGACAACCAATATCGCGGGGCCGTGCCATCGAACGCGAGCGCGGGTACGGCGGCGACGAGAGAAACGATTTCGACAAGCGGCTACCAAGTGAACGGCACCGCACTGGGCACGGTGAACCTTGCGGACTGGACGGATAGCGGGGTTGCGACTGGCTATGTACCGATCTGGAACGCGAGCACAGGAAAGTGGACGCCCGGAACGGTCGCGGCCGCGACCAGCGCGACGAATTTCACGGGCAGTTTGAGCGGAGACGTGACGGGAACGCAAAGCGCGACGACGGTGAGCAAGATCAACGGCGGAAGCGTGCCGGCGAGCGCGAGCGTGTTGAGCAGCAACGCCTCGTCGCAACTGGCGGCCGCGACGACGACAGGCAGTGGCAACGTGGTGCTGGCGACCAATCCCACACTGACGACGCCGACTCTGGGAGCGGCCAGCGCGACGAGCCTGACGACAACTGCCTCGTCGACGCTGGGAGGAAGCACAAATGTGTTCAACAACGCGGCAGCGCTGACGAATGTTGTGGAGATCCAGGCGGGGACGAGCGCGGCACAGACCGAAGAGTTACAGTGGCAGAACTACAGCGGCACCGCGGAGTGGCAGAACACGGTGGATACGGGTTACACGTATCACATCAAGGATGCGGCGAACAATCTTGACCGCATGACGTTTTACCAGGGCGGCGGAAATACCAACATCAACGCCGGCAACGGTGCGTACGCCGTTTGCCTGAATTGCACGGCAAACAGCGGCACGAGCGGACTGATGGTGGAGAACGGCGCATCGAGCCCATCGGCGGTGCTGATCGTGTCGGGAAGCGGCAACACCACGGCGGCGGGATTTATCTCGGGCAAGTTTTTTATGGGCACGGGTACGATGTCGCTGGCGGCCGGAGCGGCGGCGGGATCGAGCCCGTCGATTGCCTGCGCGACAAGCCATGTGTGCGACGGCGTAAGCGGCACGGTGACATTGACGACAGGAACGAGTCCGACGACGGGAACTCTGGCGACTTTGTCATTCCCTAACACGCATACGAACCAGGCCAACTGCATGATGATGACGGAGAGCGCGAGCGCCGTGATCACCACGAATACGTGGACGGAGAGCACGACGGCAATCACGATTACGGCGAATGCGGCGCTGACAGGTTCAACAGCGTACACGGTGAAGTACTGGTGCGGCGGAAACTAGAAACGGCAAGACAGCGAGTTAGCAAGACAGCGAGTTAGCGCGTTGGCGAGCTTGTGAGTTATCGGAGTTAGCGGTCCACCCCAATGAGCAATGAGACGTTTCCCTGCCCTTTTCATGAACAATACGAAAAGGGTGGGGCAACGCGCGGAGTTAGCGAATCTGGCGGGGTTGGTGGAGTTAGTAGCCGAAGTTAGTTGGGGGTTGCGTGGAAGAGCGCGGAGATTGCGGGCCAAACGTAGAAGTGTTGAAACTGCGTCTGAAAACGCTGCGGGAAGACGATCTGAGCCGGAACGACCTGGAGTGCATGGGGAAGGCGCTGGACCAGCATCCGATGGGCCAGCGGGGACCCGCGTTTTGCACGACGCTGGCGGAGAAACTGCTGGTGGTGAGGACGCGCGAGGGGCGGCCTGGACCGTTGAAGGCAAATGCCGTGCAGATCGCGTTTGAGGAGAAGCGCGGCCGGCGGAACATTGTGCTTAAGGCGCGGCAGATGGGGCTGACGACGTGGGTAGCGGCGCGATTTTTCTTGAAGACGATTACGCAACCCGGGACCCTGACGCTGGAAGTGGCGCACACGCAGGAGGCGGCGGAGGAGATCTTCCGCATCGTGCACCGGTTTCTGGATTGGCTGCCGAATGGGTGGCGCGACGGGCCGCTCAGGACGGGGCGGGCGAACGTGCGGCAGATTGTGTTTCCGCAGATCGACTCGGAGTACCGCGTGGTGAGCGCAGGGGATCGGAATGCGGGCCGAGGATTGACGGTGCAGAACCTGCACTGCAGCGAGCTGGCGCGCTGGCCGGGCGACGCGGCGGATATCCTGGCGGGACTGCGCGCCGCGATGGCTCCGGAGGGAGAGCTGATTCTGGAGTCGACGCCGCAAGGGGTGGGCGGGTGCTTCCACGAGGAGTGGCGCAAGGCCGATGAGACGGGAACGGTGCGGCATTTTTTTCCGTGGTGGCTGGAGACGCGCTATCGTTCGGAGGCGGTGGATGAGGCGAGCCTGACGGACGAGGAACGCGAGTTGATGGAACGGCGAGGGCTGAACCTCTCGCAGATCGCGTACCGGAGACGGATTCGGGCGGATTTTCGTGGGCTGACGGCGCAGGAGTACGCGGAAGACGAGGAGAGCTGCTTTTTAGCGAGCGGCGAGAGCGTGTTCGAGCTGGCGGCGGTAGAGGCGCGGATGGCGAAAGCGCCGGAGCCGGTGGAACGGCGGAAAAACGGAGAGCTCGAGATTTGGCTGCCGCCTGTGAAGGGCAAGGAATACGTGGTCGCGGTCGACCCGGCGGGCGGCGGGAGCGACGGCGACTACAGTGCGGCGCAGGTACTGGAGATGGAGACCGGCTTGCAGTGCGCGGAGTTTGCCGGGCACGTGGGCGGATTGGAACTGGCACGGTATGTGTCGGCGCTGGCCAACGAGTACAACGGGGCGTGGCTGGTAGTGGAGCGGAACAACCAGGGCAGCGGCGTGCTGGCGCTGATCGAGACCGCATGCAAGTACGAGCGAATCTACCGGCAGAAGGGGCAGGCGGGTTGGCTGACGACGAGCGTGAGCCGGCCGCCGATGATCGGGCAGTTGGGTGCGGCGCTGGTGGAGGAGCCGGAGCGGTTCCAGAGCCGGCGGCTGCTGGGCGAGTGCCGCAGTTTCGTGCGGCAGCCGAATGGAAGCTCGGGCGCGCAGTCGGGGACGCACGACAACTGCGTGATGGCGATGGCGATCGCGCTGGCGGCGCGCGCGGAGCTGGCGGGGAAGAGACACAGCCTCTAGCTACTAGCTTCTAGCCGCTAGCTCCTCCCCGCCGTGTGGGATCTTTTTTATTATCAGAACGTTGGCGCGACCGCGAAACGGCGGGAAGCTGGAAGCTAGAGGCCTGAAGCTGCCCTTCAGGACTTCCCTTCCCGGCGATTGCGTTAGGCGGCGAATCCCCCTACAATATTGATAGCGAAGAATCAGAGGAAAGGTTTGTCTGTCGATGCCCAAGGAAAAGATTCATCCCAACTATGCCGCGGTGCGCGTATTGTGCGCCTGCGGAAGCAACTTTGAGACCCGGTCGACCCACAAGGGCGACATTCACGTGGAAATCTGCTCGGTTTGCCACCCGTTCTTCACAGGCAAGCAACGGCTGGTCGATACGGCGGGACGCGTGGAGCGGTTCCGGCGGAAGTACGCGAAGAGCGACAAGGCGATTGCGGCGGCGAAGTAAGCCGCGGCGCGAGTTGTGCGAGTGGGCCTCCGCCGCGGCGGAGGCTTTTTGGCGTTACGGTTATGTGAGAGTGTGTTCATGATAGCCATTGAGGTCCAAAGTTTTTTAGGCCGTGCAAGAGATTTTCAGAAGGGGATGGAGACCCTTATACGAGAAGAGGTGTTCCTTCTCAGCGACGAAATTGCCACGTTCAAGCACTCCCCTGCCCTCCTGGGCATACACTGTGCGATTTCTTATAGTGATGCACTAAGAACCGGCATGGGAAGAGGAAGGGTCTCGTTCGACAATCACAGCAAGGCGGCAGATGATTTGGAGTCCCTCCTTAAATCGCGAAACTTCGAAAACAGGAAGGGGATTGGTCATTTCAGAAAGCTTCTCGGCAAGAAAGGCGAAACTGCCTATGGACGTGTGGCTGTGAGGGAAGGCGAGATCGAAGAAATCGTGAAACACGCTGAGCGTTTTGCGAATTGGGCCGAAACGACGGGCAAGAAATTGAAGATTGAGGGCTGGTGAAATGACATCGATTCAGATGGTACATGGCTTGGGCAGGGCGAAGAACGCTGTGCAGGATTACCTGATTCATAAGCTCCTTTACCCTAAGATTTATCTGGACGCCGAGTTCAATGGCAAGAAGGTTGATGTGCTTGCCATTGATCGGGAGGGCACTGGCGACGTTCATGCAGTCTATGTCGTTTATCAAGGAACAGATGTTGAAAACGCATTGGAGACCTTGGTCGCAAATATCGTAACGCCCCCAACTCCGGCGAAAATCCTCCCGCATTTTATGTACTCCGCGGTCGTCAACAACGGGCCAGGCGCCGCCAAGTATGCCCCCTCGGAGCAAATCATTCAGAAGTCGTTTGCCGAGGATGGAGTGGGCCGCGTTGGGATTCTGTACGTAGATTTATGCGAAGACGATCCTAAGTTCCAGGTCCGGGTCATTCTCAAGGCTGAACGATTCCGTTCCTCGAAAGAGATCGTCGAGCTTGCCGACCGCTTTGTGGCCGAAAACCCGGCTAACTGGGAACTCCGAGAATAGCAACCTATCAGGCGGCCTTTATGTCAGGCAAAGGTTTCACGGTGAAGAAGGACTGGGACGATCCAGTGGAACACGCGATGCCCGCGGAAGCGCGGGTGCCGGCGGAGATGCGCCTGGGCTCGGTGGTAGTGCGGCCCGCGACAGTGCTGGCGCCGATGGCTGGAGTTACGGACACGGTGTTTCGGAGATTTATCCGGCACGCGAGCTTGTTTTCGAGAGGCAGGGAACAAGGGAACGAGGGAACAAGGGAACAAGAAGACAGAAACCTGGGGGCAAGTGGGGGAGAGATTGAAGCGGCCATCAGTAACGCGGAATCCGGCTGCGGGCTGTTGATGACGGAGTTCACTTCGGCGGATGGGCTTGCGCGGATGCGCGAGACAAAGCGGCGGCGCTATCTGACGTTTTACGACGACGAGCATCCCATTGGAGCGCAACTGTTCGGATCGAATCCCGCGACGCTTGCGGACGCGGCGCGCATTGTGGAGGAGACGGGCTTCGACACGGTGGATTTGAATCTGGGCTGCCCGGCCAAGCGCGTGGTGGGATCGAACGGCGGGTCGGGCCTGCTGCGCGACCTGCCGAAGATCGGCGAGATTTTTCGCGCCGTCCGCAATGCCGTGACGATTCCCTTCACCGTGAAGTTCCGCATGGGCTGGAATGAGAGCCAGATTGTGTGCGTGGAACTGGCGCGGATGGCCGAGGCCGAAGGATTGAACGGTCTGGCGCTGCACGCGCGCACGCGCGAACAAGGCTACAGCGGTCAGGCGCAGTGGAATTGGATTGCCGCGGTGAAAGACGCGGTGAAGCTGCCGGTAATCGGCAACGGCGACGTGCGCACGCCGGAGGATGCAGCCGCGATGGTGGCCGAGACGGGCTGCGATGCGGTGATGATCGGGCGCGCGGCGCCGGCGAATCCGTGGATCTTCAGGCAGATTGCCGAGTACACGGCGACGGGCAGCTACACGCGGCCAGGGACCGAAGATCGTTACCGGATGATTCGCGCGTACTTTGAAATGCTGATGGCGGAGGCCGAGGCGACGAAGGAGTTGCCGCGCGACGCGAGGCTGGGTGATCCAGTGGGAAAGATGAAGCAGTTTGCCACGTGGTTTACGCACGGCGTGCAAGGCGGCGCGAAACTGCGCGCGGCCATTTACCATGCGCTGAACGGCGAAGATGTGCTGAGTGAAGTGGAGCGGTTCTTTGCGGCGCGGATGGCGGCGGGCGACAGCGCGGAGTTGGAGACCGACGCGAAAGACGAGGCGCAGGCGTTCCCCGACGCGGCGCTGGTTTGCGATTAGACTCTCGCGGTCTTCAAAGCCTTTTTTCCGGCAATGCTCTCGTCAAAACCATTGCATTCAAATTTCATATATGCTAAAAATTAATTGCATTTCGAGACTTCCCCTCCCCTAATGTGATCGAGATGCCAGGCTTCCTCTAAAAATTGCGCCATCTGGATTTCATCCGGAGCGGCACAGGAGATCAATCGAAATGAATGTATGCAAGACTCTTGCCATGGCCGTCCTCGCAGGCGCATGTCTTTTGACCACCGTCCAAGCCAAGGCTGACGACGCAGTGCCGGTTTACCTGTCGCTTGGAAACGGCACCGTGCTTAGCGGCACGCTTACATTCTCAAACGACACGTTTTCCGATTTGGTGGGTGTCGATGCAACTCTGACGGACTACGAGTTAGGGACCAAGGGGTACGTCGGTTCTCCCGATGTCGACGATATCGACTTCGTCACCGATCCAGGGACACCGGCTTTGGTTGGCGGCGGAAGAATTTATAAAGTAGCGGATGGCGATACCCTGCGTGGCATTCTCACCAGGAATACCATCACCCTGCAGTTGGACACGTCAGACGATCCGCCGACGGTCGTTGACGATCTGGTGATTACTCTTCCGAGGGGTGGTACAGAAACCATCTACCTCTCGGGCGCAGACCTCGTTGCCAATGACACCAATCCATCGGGCCAGGAGGTCGATTCACCGAACGGAGGGATGCTTGCCCCAGAGCCAGGTTCCGGCGTGCTACTTGGTACAGGTCTTGTGGGGTTGATCGTTCTGGTGATGCGCCGCTCCGCGAGAACGGCCTGAAGCCGTATCGCATCCGGCGGCCCGGGCGAGCAGCAAAGCTTAAGTTTGCCCGGCAACTTTCAAAAAACTCTCTGCGCTTGAGCATCGCTGACACCGTCCTGGATCTGGACGCGTTTCATGCTCGCGTCGATCATGGTTTGTAAACATCACCAAGAGCAACGGACAGGGCCGGACCGAGGTCGGAGTCGCAGCGGCCGGGGCTCCGTAAACTAAGAACATGCCACCGATCCTGATCGCGCAGAACCTCTCCAAGCGCTTCGGCGCCAGTCCTCTGCTCGATAACGTTTCCTTTGCGGTCCACGACCGTGACCGCATCGGCCTTATCGGCCCCAACGGCGCAGGCAAGTCGACATTCCTCGCGATCCTCAGCGCCGAACAGCACCCTGACTCCGGCGAAGTCTCGTTCCGCAAAAACGTACGCATCGGTTCTGTTCATCAGATCTCTGGCTTCGCGCCGGGGATCACAGTCCGTCAGGCAGTTGAGGCCGCACTGGCCCGCAGCGCCGTACCGGCCGATGCCCGCGAGCAGCGGCTTCGCGAGACTCTCGGCCGCACCGGTTTTACGGAAGACGATACCCCCGGCGCGCCCGGCATGAGCAGAGAGGCCGCCAGCCTGAGCGGCGGCTGGCTCAAGCGCCTCGCAATTGCCGAAGCCCTCGTCACCGAGCCCGATGTCCTGCTCCTCGATGAGCCCACAAATCACCTCGATCTGGAAGGCATTGCATGGCTTGAAGATTTGCTGCGCACCGCGAAATTCGCCTTCGTCGTTGTTACCCACGATCGCTATTTTCTCGAGAACGTCGCCACCGAAGTCGTCGAGCTCAACCGCATCTACTCTGCGGGCTTGTTCCGTGTCAAAGGCAACTATTCCAGATTCCTTAAAGACCGGGAAGCTTACGTTGAATGGCAGCAGCGCGCCCAGGAGAGCCTGCGCAATCGCGTAACAATCGAGATGGAATGGCTCCGCCGCGGCCCCAAGGCCCGCGCCACCAAGGCCAAAGCCCGCATTGATAACGCCAACGCTCTCATCGCCGAACTGCGCGATGCAGAATCCCGCAGCCGCACCGGCACGGCCGGCATCGAGTTCGGCGCCACAGGCCGCCAGACCAAACGGCTCATCGAAGTGAAGAACGCCGCCGTCACTCTTGGCGATCGCGAAATCCTGCGCGGCGTCAGCGTCAACCTGACCAACGGTCTCAAGCTAGGCCTCGCCGGCTCCAACGGCTCCGGCAAAACCACGCTCATCCGCGCCATGACCGGCGAAATCCCGGTGAGCGCAGGCGAAATCCGCCGCGCACCGGGCCTCCGCATCATTTACTTTTCGCAAAGGCGCGAGTTGGATCCGGCCCTCACCCTGCGCCGCACGCTTGCACCCGATTCCGACTCCGTCGTCTACCAGGACCGCGTCGTCCACGTCGCCAGCTACGCTGCACGCTTCCTCTTCACGAGCGAGCAGCTCAATCAGCCAGTCAAGCGGCTCAGCGGCGGCGAGCGCGCCCGCGTCCTCATCGCCTGCCTGATGCTTCAGCCTGCCGATGTCCTCATCCTCGACGAGCCAACCAACGACCTCGATATTCCCACCCTTGATATCCTCGAGGAATCTCTGCTCGAATTTCCCGGTGCGCTGGTCCTCGTGACGCATGACCGCTATCTGCTCGATCGCGTGACCAATGCCGTACTCGGTCTCGACGGGCTTGGCAACGCCGCGCTCTTCGCCGACTACCTCCAGTGGGAAGCCTGGCGTGAAAGCCAGGTCCGCGCTGCATTGAGCGCACCCGCCGCGGAAGCGCCGCAGCCTGCCCAAGCCGCCGCTGCTGCACCGCCGGCCCGCAGAAAACTCTCTTACATGGAGCAACGCGAGTACGACGCCATCGAAGCCCGCATCGATGAAGCCGACACCCGCCTCCGCGCTGCCGAGCAGCATATTCAAGCCGCCGAAGTCGCCACCAATTCCCAGGCACTCATTGCGGCCCTCGCCGAACTCGAAGAGGCAAAAGCCGATCACCATGCCGCATATCAACGATGGGTCGAGCTAACCGAGAAGATCGGTGGTTGACCCGCCTTATAAAATGCACCAGGAAGTGGCAAGCGGTTCAGAATTGCTTTTACAAACGGCAATGGACGATGGTTTAGAGCATTCCTGCACTTTTCCGAGTCTCCAAATCCAGGATCGTGCCCGGCTCGCACCGTATGAGCCAAGTCCAGGAGACAAACCATTTTCAACCCTCGCTCGACTACGGGGCTCCCGCTTTCGCCGAAATGGCTATTCCTTCGTGCCTGATACTTCGCGTTAGCTTGGAGGATTTCAAAAGACTTCCACTATTCTCTTATAGGCTTAGCCGGCATCCTGACTGATCATGGTTCTATCACGTTACGTTCTTGAGATCGCTCCCTTCCTTCTGAGACCGATCCTGGTTTCTTCGAGCATCTGCCCGTGGGAAAGAAAGCGCCCGCATGAGCAAACTGGTTGGTGATTCGTCGGTGTCTCCCGCTGGCCCTCATCTGAGGCGTGTCCTCTCTCTTCGTGATTTATTTTTTTACGGAATCGTTGCCGTAACTCCCAGCGCACCGGCGACCGTTTTTGGACTCGCCGATGTCCAATCGCGCGGCCACGTCGTTGTCACCATACTGGCCGCCATGGCAGCCATGGTTCTCACCGCCGTCAGTTACGGCCGGCTCGCATCCATCTATCCATCGGCAGGATCCGCTTACACCTACGTAAGCAATGGCATTCATCCGCTGCTTGGATTCGTGGCCGGCTGGGCCATGCTTTTGGACTACATCGTGATTCCGCTGTTTTGCGTTCTCTATGGAACGCTCTCGCTGCAACGCGCCCTGCCCTGGATGCCCCTTTGGGCGGGAGCGGCATTGTTTGCCGGTGGAATTACTTTGCTCAACCTTCGTGGCATCCGCTCGACGGCAAAAACCAATGAACTGCTGTTAGTGATGATGTTTATTGTTCTTGGCGCGTTTATCGTATTCGCGGTTCGGTATATCTGCTTGCGGCAAGGGTTAGCCGGACTCTTCTCCATCCGCCCGTTTTATAACCCCGACACTTTCAGCGCGCGAAAGATTGGTGCGGCAACCTCGTTTGCCGCTCTTACTTATCTTGGATTCGACGCAGTTACGACGCTGGCCGAGGAGGTTGAGAATCCGCGCAGAAACGTTCTGCTGGCGTCGGTGGGCGTTTGCGTATTCACAGGTATATTTGGCGGGCTGCTGGTTTATCTGGCCCAACTCGCCTGGCCCGACTACATGTCGTTCCAGAACGTCGATACCGCATTTATCGACGTTACAGGCCGCGTGGGCGGCATCCCACTGCTCGAAGCTACGGCGATTATGCTGGTGGTCGCAAACATCGGCGCCGGCCTGACGGCCCAGGTGGGCGCGGCACGATTGTTATTTGGAATGGGACGCGAAAACGTGATCCCGGAGAAAATCTTCGGGCGCCTTCACCCTGTTCATAAGACTCCGGACGTGAACGTAATTGTGATTGGAGTCGCTGGCCTACCTGGGCGCGCAGTTTATGAGTTATGAATTGACCGCGGAGATTCTCAACTTTGGCGCCTTTCTCGGCTTCATGTGCGTCAACCTTGCGGCGTTTTGGAAGTTCGGCGTGCAGCAACGTTCATCGGAAATGGGAAGGTGTTGTAGTCGATGCTGCGTTGCCGCTGCTGGGTTTTATTTTTTGCGCAGCCATCTGGTGGGGACTGGCGACGCCGGCAAAGATCACTGGAAGCATCTGGCTGCTGGCTGGTGTAGCCGTCCTCGGCGTGCGCTCAAATTGGTTCCGCGAGCCGTTGCGCCTGCCCGATCCCACGCTTTACGAATGAACGCGGACGATCGCGGATTGGCTGCCGCGACCGATGACGCACCGTGCCCGAATATCTCCGCGACCCCGAACAGCAAGCATCCGAGAAGAATGAGAGAGAACATCATGACTGCAAGCGGAATCGCCTCGCTGGAAGGCCGCGCACCTGAGTTTGAAGCGCAAAAACGCTTCCCGAGTATTGCTCGGCCGACCGCGCGCTGGTGATATAAAGAGTCCGCAGGTCGTCGCCTCCAAATGCGCAGGTGGTTGGCCGCGACACCGGCAATTTCACGATTTGCTCCACGCGTCCATCGGGAGCAATTCCGATCACGCAGCCGCCTCCGTACCGCGCGTTCCAAAGGCAGCCTTCGGCATCCATCGCGGAGCCGTCGGGAAGTCCAGGTTCATAGCCGTTGAGAAAAGGCTGCTCGTTTGAAATAGCGCCGGTCGCTTCGTCGTAGGCAAACTGGCTCACGATATTCGCGCCGGAGTCTCCAAAGTAAAATCGCTTGCGGTCCGGGCTCCAGGCGACCGTGTTGGAGAGGCCGATGCCGTTCTTCCATTCCGTTGCAGTCCCGTCCGGATCGATGCGAAGAAGCACGCCATTCGAAAAACCGATGCCCAGGTCTTCCCCACGCGGGCCGACGTTGTTGCGCATCGTGCCCGCCCAGAGCGAGCCTCGCGGATCGACACCGGCATCATTGAAGCGCATTTCGGGAGCCGCGGACAGCTCGTAAATTGTGACGACTCGCGGATGAGTACGAGGTGACCACAGCCCGATGCGGGACGCGAAGACGAGGGTGAGCAGATCGCGGTCCTCTGTCAGATTTACTGAAGTCACGGGCTCATGGAATATCCAGGTTCTTGTCGACGACGCAGCTGGCGTGAACCGATGCACCAGGAACCGGTTGATGTCTGTCCAGTACAGGGCAGACTGCTCCGGGTGCCATACCGCGCCTTCCCCGCAGATATCGCCGGCCGCGACTGCACATCGAATTTCATTCGTCATGGGGGCGCTCATTGCCGAATTCAGACCTTGCTGAGAATAGCTTAGAAAAAGATAAGATTCAACGCTGTAAACAGTCCCAGCACGATTGCGGCAAAGAACCACGGCTGCCTGTACCACGCGAGAGCCGGCCCGCTTACGGCGACAACCTCCCCGCGCGTGGCGACCAGCCCCTTCAGGCGCGCGACATCCGGAGGTGCGGTAAGGAAGGTGAGAGTCACCATCACGATCACGCCGCCGCAAAGACCCCACACTGCCGACCACAGATTCGCCGCCATGGGCGAAACGAGATGCAGGATGCCGAACCGGTAAAGGACGTACTCACTGGCCGCCGCGCTCAGACCTCCCAACATACCGAAGAATCCGGCAGTCGCTGAGGGCCGCGCCCAGAGCATTGCGATAAGGAAGATGGCAAAGAACGGCGAAATGAACAAGCTCGCAACCAGCGCCATATAGTCCATCAGGTTATTAAAGTGATCCACGATGAGCGAAGAGCCGCACGCCATGAGCGTGCCGGCGATCGTAGCTACTTTGCCGGCGGCCAGGTAGTGCCTGTCAGCTTTTCCCCCGGCGATATATGTCTGGTAGATATCGTAAGTAAAGACCGTATTGAATGGGGTAATGTTGCCGGCCATCCCTGACATGAAACTTGCGAGAAGCGCCGTGATGCCCAAACCCAGCATGCCATGGCCATAGAAGGTCGATAACATGACCGGCAAAGCGAGGTTGTAATTGTGTTGAACAATCGCTGGGGCGATGGCGAGCGCAATCATTCCCTGCACTGTGACGATAAACGGGAAAAACATCTTGGGAATTGCAGCGACAAGAGGCGTCTTGCGCGCGGCGGATAAATCGCGCGCTGCCAACGCGCGCTGCACCAGCAGAAAGTCAGTACACCAATAAGCCGGAGCCGCGCAAAGTCCTTCGCCGACGATCATCACCCACCATGGCACACCCAGCGGATCGCCCGGGCCGCTCATGCCTGCCCAGGTGTGGACATATCCGGGGGGCAGTTTTGCGAGCAGAGCGTGCCAGCCGCCGACCGCATGCAGTCCGATGAACGTGAGCGGAAGGAACCCCGCGATAATTAGAAAGAATTGGATGCATTCGTTGTAGATGGATGAGGAGAGTCCTCCCCAGAAGACGAACAATAAAACTACCGATCCGGCCAGGCACACGCTTACGGCGAACGGCCAGTTGAGCATGCTGTGAAAGACGACGGCAAACGCGAACATGTCAATTCCAGCCATCAGCACCGTGACCACCGCAAAACTGAGTGCGCTGAGCAGATGGGCGCGCCGATCGAAGCGCAGCCGCAGATACTCGGGCACGATGCGAATGCCATTGGCATAGTAAAAGCGCACCATGAACAAGCCCAGGAAGACCATGGCGGGAATCGCGCCGATCCAGTACCAGTGATTAGTCCGCATGCCATACTTCGCACCGTTCGCCACCATTCCCATCACTTCAAGCGCGCCGAGATTGGCCGACATGAACGCAATGCCGGTAATCCAGTGAGAGAAATTGCGGCGGGAAAGAAGAAAGTCCGAGGAGGTCTTCATCTTTCCCTTGAGCGAGAAACCGACGCCGAGAACTACCGCGAAGTAACAGGCGATGATCGCGAGATCGGCGATTGTAAGGTGGACGTGCATGGGCTCAGCGGGAGTTCGCGGCTTTCAGCAGGAATACCCAGTCGCTGTCGCGCGCATGGTTTTGCTTTGCCGTCGTAAACTCCCGCGAACCGGAGTTGGGGAAGAGCCCTCCGCTGATCGTTTTGTGCTCGCCATTCGTGGGATCGATCCATTCGGCACGTGCCGGTCCGCGCAAGCGCGACATATCGACAGTTACAGTGCGCGAGGTGGGCATATAGATGACAACATACGCGCCATCCGGCGTCCTGGCAGCGGTAGCATAGTCACTCTCGCTCACTCTTACCAAGTAACTCGCATCCAGCCCATCTTTTTCGAAGTGAACCTCATCGCTGCCAAACGTTCCGTAGCCGGCAGTAAGGGTTGTGTGCTGTTGGTCGGGAACCAGATCCTGCCACGGCAGGGACACAAAGAAGTCCTTCCAGATTTCCATCTGCTTCACGCCCAGCGTATCCAGATAGGAATCCCATCCCGGCGTGAGGCTCCACGTGTAGCGATTGCCATAGAACTGGCCGGTTCCCCCGCTCAGCATCGTCCAATATTCCTGACGCCGAAGCACCTCCGGCGTCCCATAGTCATGCGGCGTGCCAACTTCTTCCAGGTCGTAGTGGGCCTCTTGAAGATATGCAGGCATCACCGGCGTCTGGTTATAACTGTGCAGCATTTGAATGTAAGTCGCCGCATAAGTGTAAGTTCCGTTCAGGGAGATCAGCGGTGCCCAGGCTTGATCGTCGAGCGAAGAACTTGTATTGTAGTTGATTTCGACGGTCTGCAGTTGCTGCGGGGCGACGGACTGTATGCCTCGGGCCACTGCGAGTACGAGCGCGTCGTCGGCCGGAATCCGCCATCGGATAAAGTCGTTGCCGCTGAGCCAACCCACGTTCTTGTATTTTCGGTAGCGGCGACCGAGATATTGGCCGAAGGAATAGGACGCGTCGAGCCCGTTGTTGCGCAGCGTCGCCAGCCAACCGATGGTCTCTGCCGGGTCGATGAAGACGAAGATGCCGTGCCGTGCAGCGCTCTCGATCGCGCCGTCAAGTCGCACAAAGTATGCTTCGTTGGGCTTTGAGAGATCGTAGTGCGTGAAATCTGTGCCGCCTGCCAGATGCCCCGTGAATGGCAGAATTCCATCGTAAGTGCCAGCGGTGGTGTTGTCAGGAAAGTCTTGTCCCGCGCAAAACGTATCGACCCAACCCGCAGTGTTGAAGCCGTGCGCCTGCCGGTCTGCGAAATACCTCTCCACTTCATCGGGGCTCAAGCGTCCCATCAGCCCCTGCGGCGAATCGCCCACGATCAGGAATGGCTTGTTGTCCTGGTCCACAAGATAGCGGCGATTCGCGCTGAGCTTCAGAGGAAATGCCGCCATGGAATGAGTCGCGAAAGTCGAGCCCGGCCGCGCCTTTGCGGCCGAGATTTGAGCGCCGGCGGTCCCTCCGAGCACGGCACACAAGCTCGAAATCAAAAGTTTCCCGATGGTCGTAATCTTCAATTCTTCCCTCGCAGTCACAGACACGAAAGTCTGGCTTGGTCTTTCTTCGATCTCCGAAGTACGAACCGCGCGATTCCGTTACCCCGGCCAACGCAGATGCTTCTTCAAGAACTCGAACGTGCCTTTTCCATGAATCTCGTGCGGGCCATTGAAGAATTCAATCTCGGTTCGGCCGCCGATATTCATCTTGTCGTAGAACTCGCGCACCTTCGCGTACTCGAATGCGACTTCGCTATCGACGCTGACGGGATCGTCGTGGCCGCGTTCGACCATGAATGGCCGCGGCGCCATCAGGTTCGCCAGATCGGAGTAATTCGCGATGCTGGCAAGGTTGAATTCGTACATGTCGTACTCCTTTGTCAGCAAGTAGCTCTGCGGCGCAAGAACGGTCGTAGTCTTCCAAACCCACTCGTTAAAATCGCCGGCGCAAATCGATAGCGCGTAACCATCGAGAAGCGGGGGCACACGGACTGCCGATTTTCCGCCATACGAAAGTCCGTAGAAACCGATGCGTTCCGGATCGACGAAGGGCTGCGCCGACAGCCATTTCAGCGTCTGTTCATGCTGGCCCAGAATGTAGGAAAAGAGAGAGAGCTTCAGCGGATGACCCATGCGCTGGATGATCCGGAATCGGTCGTCGCCGATGTAGGGGTTTTGCGGAGCGTAGACGACAAAGCCCTCATCGGCGAGCGATGCGCCAAAGTGATGATAAAAGTGGCTGTCGATCTTCGGGTCCGCGACATCCGTTGGCCTTCCCTCCAGGCCGTGCTGGCAGACAACCACAGGCCGGCGCTCGCCGGGCTTCAGGTCTTTGGGAAGCAGGAGGATTCCGTACGCGAACACATCGGGCCACACGTCCAGCATGACCTCATACCCGCGAAACCCTGGCGCATCGATGGTCATGCGGGTCTGCGGATTGGCAGGCGCGCTTGGCGAAGGAAGACGCCCGATCATTTCAGTCCAGATGGAATCGCGATAGTCCCTGGTCGAGTCCTTCCATCTTTCAATCGATGAGGAATCGGCCTTACTCCAGAACTCTTTCCTGACATCGGGCGATTTGCGAATCAGTGCCTGGATGAAGTCTACGATCTCGTTGAACTGCGCCTGCATGTTTGAAGATGGGTCGTAGCCGGGAGCCGTACTCGCCGGCGCTTCAGCATGCGAAGGGCGATAATCTCCGGCGTCGAGCGCCTTGAGAAATGCGCGCAGGGCCGGTTCCGAACCGGGAAGTCCGGAGCCATCAGCGCTTGCAATGAGCTGTAATGCTTCTTCCGCATCAAGACCTTTGAAGACCGGCCTTGCCCGCTCCGTCTCCGCCTTCACATCGTCGAGGGACGGCGTTTTGAGTGTGCCGTTCGGGCAGGCATACGGATGATGGATGACGGTCGCCGGGGGTGGGCCCGTGACCTGCGGGCCTTGACTGGCTTCAACAATCAACGCCCGGGGCGCAACCAAACCCGCCAATTCGGCGTCGCCAAACTCCTTCACCAAACCCCACACATCGCGATAGATCGGCTCCTGCCAAACATTTTCGCGGGGCTGGAAGTAGCCGCTGACCACCGCCGCTTGAATGCGCGTGTCAATCGCCGCGCAGTAAAGTGCAACCAATCCGCCTTCGCCGTAGCCCATTACGCCAATCGCAAGCCGCTGGGCGAGGTTCTCGCGCTCAAACCAGTCCACTGCCGCGAGAATCGTCTGCACTTCAAGTCCGATGATGTGCCTGCCCGCTTCGAAGGCCATGCGGTAGATCCACTCGCGATGCGGCATGTTCGTCATGGCGATGCCGGGAATGCCCGAGAAGCTGTCGTCGCGGTTGACGATGAGCGGCACGATAACCTGGATGCCGCACTCAGCAAGTGTGCGGGCAAACTGTGCCTGCGCCGGTATTCCGGGCGCGAGGCCCGCAAGCATTTCGGGCGGGCAGTCGGCATCGGGGATGGCAACCACGCGCGCGCGCGGCGGAGTTTTCGGTTGCAGCAGCAGACCCCTGGCAATCATCCCGCTGGAATCGCTGGTCACCGGCGCGAACACTCGCCAATGGATTGCGTAGATCGTGTAGCGGGAACCCTGGGCGATTTCTGTCTGCGATGCGAACGCTGCATCGAGCTGAGGAGCCTGGGCTGCAGCACGTTCGTCGACTGCGCCAATGATCCTGCGAAAGTGCTCCCGATTCGCTGCGACGGATTGCCCATAGTTCGCTGCCGAGCTAAAATCGCGGCTCCACAATCGCGCCCTATCCGCGGCCTGTTGCGCAGTTTGTGAAAGCAGATGGCGATGGATGCCATCGACCATTTGCATCGCGAGGTCGCCCTGAGCGGTCATCGGCGATGTGCCGGACAATGGGGAAACGGAGCCATCGGGCACTGAAGTTTGCGGCTCCGGATGCGCGCCTGATATTCCGTTTGCCGCGATGGGCGCGCCATGAAGCGATCGCCCGATTCCAACGGCAATCGCCGCACCTGCCGATTGCTTCAAGAACTCGCGTCGTCTCACGGCTCATCTCCCGCCAGGCAGATCGTCTGTCTCGCAATGCGTTCCGTGGTTGCGTGAACTTGCATATGAGCCGGACGGTTTTGTGAATGGGGCCCGGCGCGGGCAGCCCGGCTATTTAACTATGTGCGACTGGGTTTCGTGTGGCAGCCTGAATCCCAATTCGACAGCTCAGTAAACCACTCCAATATACCGCTATTCAGCGTGCCGCACGCCGCTCATTTCGATGCCGCGCTGCGGTCCTCACACCCTCACATCTGCGCTTTCGTTGCCTGGGTATATCGCAGGCCGATGGGCTCAGTGCGGTCAAAACGGCGTCGCGATTGCGTCCGCTTTGCCCGCGTGCCGAGCCCATCACCCGCCGTCCGGTTACCAGTAGAACTTCGCCGCGAATTGGATTTGCCGCGGGATGTCAGCAAAGACGATCGAACCAACGCTCGCGGTGCCAGGCGTTGTATTCGTCGGAGGGCCGAGGTTGACATGGTTGAAAGCGTTGAAGAACTCCGCGCGGAATTGCATGCGCAGGGAATCGGTGATGTTTGTCGACTTCGAAAGTGAGATGTCGGAGTCGTAATAGGGTGGTGTGCGCAGGTTTGAGAAGTAGCGCGGTGCGTTGCCGAAAGTGCCGGCAGGCGCCGCTTCAAACGCGCAGGGATTGTACCAGTGCGAGATGTTCCTGAGTTGGGTAGGCCCGGTGCAGCCCGAGTTCGCCGAGATGTTGCCTGGGACCTTGGGATTGCCGACCACCACGGCATGCTGCCCGCCGCCGTACACGCTGGCTGCGTTCAGGTTTGCGCTGATTCCCATTGGCAATCCTTCTCTGAAGGAAGTGTCCCCGGCAACCTGCCATCCGCCGAACGCCTCGTCGGTTTTCTTGCCCCAGTTTGAGCCGATCCACTTTCCTCTGCCCACGGGAAGCGCATAGATGTAGCTGACGACCGCGCCATTCGGCTGATCCGCGTAAGCCACAGACTTTTCCTGAGCAAGGTTATAGTTATTGCGAACGGTCTCACCATAGAAGGCATAGAACGAGGAGCCGCCGACGGTGTCGTCCAACGCCTTTCCGCGCGTGTAAGTGCCTAATATAGTGAGGTTATTGCTCAGGCGATGCCGGTATTTCACATCGAGCGCATCGTAGAACGAAAAGGCGGTGTCATCTTTTGCGTTTGTGACTGAATCGCAGAATTCCGGCATCGGCAACATGAGCTGGAAGGCGGAGACCGTAGAGCCGGCCAAACCGCAACTGCTACCGGTCATCGGAGCTAACCCGAAGAATGGGTTGGCCGTGGCGGTGGTAAGCGCGCTGCTTCCCAGGGCAAGATCCGCGGGAGGAAGCTGATTCAGATTCAATGCGCTAATTACTAATTTGAGACCATGACTGCCCACATAGTCGGCTTCAATTACGTCTCGCGGCGTGAGCGAGTATTCCAAACCGAACATCCACTGTTCGACGTAAGACGAGGGCCGTTTGAAAACGCTCGTGGCAAGGTTTTGTCCCACGTCCGTCAGGCCGCCTTGTGAACTTCCAATCACCGGCAGAATTCCTTGCGGGTACGGATTGCTCAGAGTCGATGAAGGATTGAGCCCTCCGTTCAAGGATGTTACAAGGCTCGTTGTTTGTGTATACCCCGGCTCGGTCGGGTCTCCTGCCCACTCATCCGGGAAGAAGAGTGCGCCGCCTCCGCGCGCTACAAGCTTCTTAGTCGGCAAGTACGAAAATCCAAAACGCGGCGAGAAATTGGTGTAGGAGTTTTGATAGAAGTACCTATCTCCGGGAGTGTTGTAAACGAGCTGTCCATAATATGGGCCGCCTCCCGCAAACGAACTGATTGGATTGACTTGACCCGGCTGGAAGTACGCCTGCCGGTTGTGCCTCTCGGTGGGAGCGAGTTGGATATCGTAGCGCAAGCCAAGATTAAGCGTCAGATTTCGCGTCGCCTTCCAGTCATCCTGCAAATACCATCCGGAGTAGTGTTTGCTGAGCGCGGGATATTGGGCAAATCCCGTCTGTGAGGCGCTCGGCGCCCCGCCGCCCGAGGGCGCTACCGCACCCATCAGGAATGAGCCGAAGGCACTTGCCGGTCCCGTCGTCGTCGGGTTCGCCGGATTTGGACCGGCTGCAAACGCCGAGGTGAAATTAAACGTGGTGTGGATCGGCGCCCCGCCGAGAACCATACTCAGGATGCCCATATAACCAAACGTGAATGTGTGGTTCCCCTTCACCTTGACGACATCCGCGCTGATGGTTCCTTCGTCGAGCGCAGTGGCTTCGGTTGTCGCATTGCCTAATTCGGCAAACCCCGAAATAGCCACAATGGGGAAAAACGGCGAAGCCGTGGTGAGCGATCCGGGCAGTCCGAGCGTGGTCAAATCAAATCCAGATCCCTGGCCTACATTCCCCTCGACGAAGCGGTTATAGCCGAAGTTCACGCTTAATGTGAGCGTCGGGCTCAGCACCTGGCTGTAGCCTGAGGCCACGTTATAGCGGTTGTTGGGGTTTATTTGCCCGGGACCGGCGGGGTTCGAGGCGCCAAAAAGAGGCGCCGATTGCGCCTTTTCCTCCCACTTTCTCGAGTACCTGGCATAGAAACGCGAATTGTCAGTCAAATTCCGATCGATGCGAAAAGTCATCTCGTTGGAAGTGGTGGGAACGCTGGCATCGGCAAAGAAGTTACTTCCCACGCTGACCGAATTTGAATTCGTTGAACCCGGGAAGTAGGTCGCAATTTTCTTGGCGGCCGGATCCTCCAGGCCGGACACAGCGGCGATGTTATTGTTAGGAACCGGATCGCGAATCTCGACCATCTGGCCTACTGTGTTGTTCGCTGTGGCGCATGTGGCAGTGACGGACCGGGTGGTGAACGGATTGTAGATCTGCCCTGCAAGAACTGGCCGGCAAAGTGCATCTGTCGCATTTGCGCCGGTCAGTTGTGCACCCAGAAACTCGGACAAATTACCGCCTACCATCGCGGAATCCGGTACCGTAGAGGTCATCTGCGAAACTGCGCCCAGGCGGAGCCCTTCGTACCCGCCGAAGAAGAACGTCTTATGCGTCCGGTGCATCAGGCCCGGAATATACAACGGGCCGCCTTCAGTCGCTCCGAACTGATTCATCCTTGTCGCCGTCCTCGGCGCTCCGGCTATTTTGTTGAAGATGAAGTTGGAGTCCAGCGCATAGTTCCGCAAAAACTCATACATGTCGCCGTGGAATTCCTCCGTCCCGCCCTTGGTAATCACGCTGATGACGTTGCCCTCACTCATCGCATATTGCGCGGAAAAGGTGTTCGTCGTCATTTTGAATTCCTGCACCGTATCGATCGACGGCACGTACATGACGCCGTTATAGGCCATCATGCCATTTTCCGAACCATCCAGGAGGAAGGAGTTGCCCGCAAATACCTGTCCACCAACCGCCATCAGCGAATAATCCTGGTCAGCGGTGTCCACCGTGTTGCCCAGAGCGCCCTGATCGAACCATCTGTTCTGAGAGTCGAGGAAAACCAGGGCCAGTGAACTGCGGAAGTTCAGTGGCATCTCAAGCATCTGCTTTCCTGAAACTTCATCTCCGATATCGGGAGTATCGGTGGTAAGCAACGGCGCCTCGGTGGAGACCACCACCTGCGACGACGCGTTTCCAACAGCGAGTGTCGGATTCAGCTCCACAGCCTGGTCAACCGCAAGAACGATACCATCCTGCTCAAACGGAGCGAATCCGCTGACCGCAATCTTCAGGGTGTAGGTGGCCGGCGGCAGAAGGCTGAAGGAATAGGTTCCTGTCGAAGTGGTCGTGAACTTGCGCGTGATCCCCTGGTCCTGGCTGAAGAGCGTAAGCGCGGCCCCAGTCACGCGTGCGCCTTGCGGATCGGTCACGATTCCAGATACAGACGCGGTTGAGGCCATGTTCTGGGCCAAGAGTGGGGAATTGATCTGTGCGAGAAACGCCGCGGCGACAAACAGCAGCGCCACATGCAGAACGGGTCGGGATGCAAAGAACCTGTGCACGATACGGCCTCCTAGGTCTTAAATGCTTTGAAAGCGTCCAAAGGGAACAGCAACTGACATTGCAGTTTCATGAAGCGTAGCTAGAGACTGACTGAGAGGTCTATGAAATTCTCTGCTTTTTTTGTTGTTTTTTCAAACTGCTCATTTTGATATAGTTGGTCGAGCGAATTGAGTGGAAATGGGTCTTTTTCCTTGCATTTGCGCGGCATTATTTTCGGCTTATCTGGGGCGCCTGGCTGCCATTGCTGGACGTCATTCATCAAATATTGACATCGCAAAAGAAACAGGATTGAATGGCTAGGATGGCAAATGGAAATGAACAACACGAGCAAAGAGGGTTTGCCCCTTCTTTGTGGAACAAAGCCTACTACCGGATTCGTGAGCGGATCTTGCGCGGAGATCTGAGCCCGGGCGAAGCACTGTCGGCGCGGCGTCTGGCCGAGGAATTCGGCATGAGCCTGTTGCCGATTTCGCAAGCCTTTCGGCAACTGGAAAACGACCGGCTCCTGGAGAGCCGCCCGCGCGCCGGAACTCGCGTTCGCATTCCCCAACCGGAAGAGATTCGCGGGCGCTGCATTGTCCGCGAAGCGCTCGAAGCTCAATCCGCGCGGCTGTGTTCTTTGAACGCCACGATGAAGGAACGCATGGAGCTGATGCGAATGGCTGAGCAGCTTGACACGCTTTATGACCGGTTCGGGCAAGGCGGAGATTCGGAGACGCAGTTTGCGGTTCATGCGCTTCATTTCGAACTTCATATGCGCATCGCTGAATATACCCGCTGCCCGGAATTGAAGGAAGCCATTGAGATGAACCAGGTGCTCATCTACAACTGGTTCTTTGACGTTGCCACCAATCGCCGCGCACTGCCCACGGGATTTCACGTCAAGTTGCTTGAAGTCGTCACCGGATCGGACCCGATTGCCGCCGACGAGGCGATGCGCAAACATGTGCAATACGGCGTCATGGAGTCGCTTATCCAGGCTGTGCCCCCTGTCTCAACCGACTGGAGACAAAGACGGCCGCCGTCCAATGAAAAGGAAAATGGTCAAGGGCCGGAAAAGGCATAGCGACAACATCGGGTGGCCGGATACGTCACTGAATTGGAGCTAACGAAACAACAATGGTGCGAAACTGTCGAGGTTGCGGCGCCACACCATCCACGTGTGATTGCCCGGAGTTTCAACCGCCGTGTGGGTGATGCCTTCATCGGTCATCCACTTGTTGAAGTCGCGATTGATGCCCAGCAGCCCGTCGTCTGTGCCGCACGCTACCCACAGCAGATGCAGCTGCGAGTTAGCCGCCTCTTTCAGGCCGGGAAACTCCTGGTCGAAGTTCTCCCGCAGCCCGCCGGAACTGAACGAACCCACCCAGCTGAACCTGTCCCGGTTGTTCAGTCCGATCAGGAGCGATTCTGCGCCGCCCATCGAGAGCCCTGCGATGGCCCGGGCGTCGCGGCCGGGCTCAACCCTGTAGTCTTTTTCCACCTGCGGAATCACTTCCTCGAAGAGCGACTTCGCGAATTGATCGAAGTTATGGATCCGAATCGCGTCAGTCCAATACGCGCCATGGGCAAGAATCTCATCGCCGCCATACGCGTCCGGCATAACAACAATCATGGGCCGGGCCTTGCCTTCGTCGATCAGATGATCCAGAATGCGATTCGCGAAGCCGACATCCAGCCAGCTTCGCGTCACTTGCCCGAAACCGTGCAGCAGATAGAGCACCGGATATTTCACATTGCTGTCTGCTTCATATCCCGGCGGAGTGTAAACATAAAAATCGCGCTCGTCTCCAATCACCTTCGATTGAAACAAGTGATGATGAACTGTTCCGTGCGGTGCATCGCCGATCTCCCACGGCAGCGAAGACGGGCCGGGAACGTGAACCATGTTTTCTGTCTGCAGAATATTTGGCAGAATGAGCGAATTCGATGGATCGATCACCGGGACGCCGGTGTCCTGAAAGATATATCCGTAGTAGTCCGGCGCCAGCGGCTTTGTTGTAAGACTCCATACGCCCAGGTCGTCCTTCTGCATAATCACCTGCTTCTGGCCCTCGAGCTGAACAAAGACCTCGAGAGAAGCCGGCGCAAAGGCGCGAAATGTGACGCTGCCGTCCGCATGAACTTCGGGCGAAACGAGAGGTCCGGGGACCGGAGGCAGATCGGGACGATCGCCTTCTGCAACGGTCGCAACCCATCGGCCCGATGGGTTGTGGTTGTTCCAATGACCGGGCCAGGACCACGTTCCGATGCCGGTGATGCGATCGCCGCGCAATTTTCCGGTATAAAGAGCCGTCAAGCCCACCGACACGCTGTCGGGAAGCTCCGTGCGGCGCAATACAATTCCATCCGTGTCGAACTTTTGCACGTCGAGCTTGAAGTGGGCGCCATCGCGGCAGCGCGCTTCGCCCTGGCGGTCATGGAAGTTCCAAAGGCACCCACCCGTCCGGCCCGGCGCGCACTGATCTGCTTCGCACTCACTCAACGCGGCGGGAATCTTGATCGCCTCGGCAGGCGGCGGAGGCGCCGCCTTTTCTATCACCGCGGACCAATGACCTTTCAAGTGTTCATCGTTCCAATGGCCGCTCCAGGACCAAACCACATCGCCTTCGATTCGATCGTTGTGCATCGTTCCCGTGTAGACCGCAGTCTGCCCGTAAGAAGAACTGTTGGGCAGGTCGATGCGGCGAATGTCGACGCCATTCTCATCGAAGCGTTCAATGACCACCCTCGCCTCGGCGCCGTTGCTCCAGTCCGCGGTGCCCAGGATTCCGCTGAATTTCCAGGTCCCGCTGATCATGGCGTCGGGAACACACTGGGCTCCCATGCATTCCATTTCGGTGATCTCGGCCGGAAGCGCAATCGCGGCAGGAGACGCCGGTTGCGCGGCCTGGCTCTTGGCAAACGCAGGCGCGAGAGAAGCAAGCAAGATTGGGATCCCGGCAAATCTCATGGTTGCTCTTGGCAGTTCGAGAGGATTCTTGAACATCATGGGCGCTCCAAAAAATGCTAGGGTGTTGGGTCTGTTTCGTAATAGTGGATTTCCATAATTGTCTCTTGGAAAGACACGGACGGCCGTCACCGGCCCGATCCACCAAAGGCATGAATCTTTTGGCAAATGAGCCGGAGCTTCGACTCGATATCGCCCACTGCGGTCTTGAACGATTCGGCATCAATCGCCAGTGGAGCGCCGAGCACCACCAGCGGCGCGCCATACTCGGGTGTGCGCACCGCCTGCTCAACAGAGAGTCCACCCACGGCCTGGACGGGCGTCTCGACAGCGGCGACAACCTCCCGCAGTTGATCGAGAGGGCTGGGACACGGCAGACCCGACGCAACCAGCCCGCGGCGCTCGTCGAATCCGATGTGGTGAATCACAAAGTCGCAGCCGAAATCCTCGAGCCGTTTTGCCGCTGCAACTTTGTCGCGAGCGCCCAGATTATCGCCCATTACTTTTACGCCAAAATCTTTTCCCGCGCGCACCACCATTTTCACGGTTTCCGGATGCGCGCGCTCCATCACGACAACATGCGTCGCGCCTGCGCGGGCCATCAATTCAGCCTCAAGCCAGCCGCCGTCCATAGTCTTCAGGTCGGCAACGATAGGAGTATTCGGAAACTCAGCGCGGAGAGCCATGACGCCGTTCATTCCCTCGGCGATGATGAGCGGCGTCCCAGCCTCCAGCCAGTCCACACCCGCTCGCATCGCCATGCGCGCTGTATCCAGAGCCTCGGGAATCGAGGTAACATCAAGCGAAATTTGAACAACAGTCTGCATCATAGATTCGCCTCACCGCCGAAGTGAAGTCCGATCTTCGCTTCGAGGAAGCGCACGGATTCGCGCAAATCGTCCATTCCGTCCATACCGTCTTCAATTGAGATCCAGGAATCGAATCCCACAGAGCGCAAAGTGGCGAAGATTCGGTCATAATCATTCAGCCCTTCGCCGATGACGCCATGCGCCAACCGTTTTGCGTAGCCGGCTGACGACTCCTCCTTGCGCAGGTCTTCCATGGTTCCTGATTTCAGATAACGATCGCTTGCATGCATCGTGACGACCCGCTCCTTCACGCGATCCAGCAGCACAAGGGGATCTTCGCCGGCCAGGATCGCATTCGAGGGGTCGTAGTTGACGCCGAACCACGGCGAGTCGATCTGGTCCACGATCTCCACGAACACATCCATCTTCTGAGCGAACTCGGGATACTCCCAGTAGTTGTCCTTGTAGTGGTTCTCCATGGTGAGAATCACGCCATGCTCCCCGGCAAATGGCAACAAGTACTTCAGCACGCGCACCACCTGCGCCACTCCATCTCTCCGCTCCAATCCAGGCCGCCGCTGGCCCGACAACACGCGGCAAAAACGCCCTCCGAAGAACTCTGTCATCCGGATCATTTGTTTTTCCCGCTCCACCTCTTTCTTCAGAAGCTGCGGATCTGGCTCCGTGAAATCGGGCGAACAGCACATCATCGGCATCGCAAGCCCGTGCTGCTCGAGTGCGGCTTTCACCTTATTCAGGAATGCCTCATCGTCACGCAAGAATCCCGAATAGAATTCCAGTCCTTCGACGCCCAGAGTCGCCGCCAGTTCGATCCACTCCACAACGGCCATAGTGCGGTGCAAGCACAACTCGTCCATAAAGCATTTGGGGAAAACGGCTAAGCGCGGCTTCACGGCGCCACTTCCTTGGGCGGATTGCGCCCGATCACCGGATATTGCTCCAGGTCAAGCACGGTGCCATTGATGAGCACCGATTCGTCGGAGAGAAAATACACGGCGGCCCACGCAATATCCTCGGGTGAAAGCAGGTGCCCCGACGGCGCAATGGCGCGCGGCAGACGCGAGGGCCAATCCTCAGGCAGGCCTTGTTTGGTTTTCAAAGCTCGCTCGTTTGGTGTCAGTGTCCAACCGACATTCAACTGGTTCACGCGGATTCCTTCCGCGGCGTGCGCATCCGCCACGTTGCGCGTGAGCGTCATCAAGGCGCCTTTGCATGCCGAGTAGATGCAAAGGTTCTTCTCACCGCAATAGGCATTGACGGAGCCAATGTTGAGGATGCTGCCACCGCCAATCCTTCGTAAGTGCGGAAGCGCAGAACGAATCAAAAAGAACGGCGCCTTCAGATTGACGGCAACGGTCCTGTCGAACGCCTCGAAGTCCGTCTCTTCGATTGTGCCGTGCGTGATCACAGCCGCATTGTTCACAAGGCCATCGATTCTTCCATAATGGGCCACGGTCTTTTCAATCAGTGCCGCTGGAACCTCAGGATCCTCAAGCGCGCCGACGGCGAAGCAAGCGCTGTTCCCAATTTCTTCCGCAAGCTTTTGCGCCTGCTCGCGGCGACGCCCGTGAATCATCACCCGCGCGCCCTCACGCGCAAACACGCGCGCCATTCCTTCGCCAATCCCGGTGGTCGACCCGGTCACCAGGATGACTTTGTCTTTGAGTCGTGCGCTGGCCATTTGCACTGATTCGCTCATGGCTGCAAGACGCCTTTCACGATCGATCCCGAATGCATCGCCTCAAACGAAGCGCGCCATTCATGGAGGGGTGCAACGCGATTGAGGACAGGACCCAGGTCGATCTTTCCCGACGCCAAAAGCATCAGCACGCTTTCCCACATCGCCCAATTGTGCGAGAAGCTGCCTTGCAAGGTCACGGCTTTCTGAACCAGTGGATCGAGCGAGAAGTCGATCGGCTGCGGTCCCCAACCAACCTTGGTGATTTGCCCTGCCGGACGGACGATGTCGAGAGCCAGCTTCAATGTGCCGGAGACGCCGGCTGCGTCGATAACGAGATCGACTCCATAACCGTCACCGTGGCTTCTCACCCAATCGACAATGTATTCCCCCTGTGCGCCAAGAACTGTATCCGCGCCGATTTGGCGCGCGACTTCGAGCCTCGTGGCATCGGCGGCGGTTCCAATTACGATCAAATGCCCGGCGCCAGAAAGCTTCGCCATCACCGCGCACAGCAGCCCAATCGGCCCCGGCCCGATGATCGCAACCGAATCGCCGGGGCGCACGCGCGAGTTGGCGCAAACCGCGTTGTATGCCACGCAACACGGTTCCGTGAGGGCAGCGCTCTCGAACGGCAGCGACGCTGGAATATGGTGAAGGCATCGCGCCGGAACCTTTGCGAATGGCGTCATCGCTCCGTCCACGCCATAGCCAAAGCCGAGGCGTCCTGGCTCCAGGTTGTAAAGGCCGCGGCGAATCAGCGCGGAATCCCTGGGCAGAACTGCCGCGGTTTCGCTCACGACGCGATCGCCTTCCTTGAATTCGAGAACGCGTTTCCCTGACTTTGCGATAACGCCGGCAAACTCATGGCCGAGGACGACGGGATAATTCACCCGCCAGCTTTGACTGCCGTGAAACTGATGAAGGTCGCTTCCGCAGATCCCCACGGAATGCACGCGCAACAAAACATCGTCTTCGCCGATCTCCGGAACAGGCAACTCTCGCAGCTCCACCGAACCCGGTTCCTTCGCATAGTTGACGAGCCCAATCATCGCTCCATTGGTTGGCATCGTGAATTCCTCCAGCATCAACCTCGACCGAATTCCACTTCGATCTCCGTTCTTTTTTCGCTCTGTTCAACCTCGCGCCATGGCAAGCGAATCACCAGCCGGTTTCCTGCCGGATCGACCTTCCAACCAACCGGCATCGAGCCAGGATCGGGATTCGTCACCTTCGGTAGATCTTTGCCATCTATTCTTACGTTGATTGCGGCAGTTATGCCATAAACCAGCACATAACTCATTTCTGGAAGGTTCTCGAGCGTCCACTTACAACCGCCAGCTTTGGATAGGACAGCCACTCTCGGCATCTTCACCCCGCGCATTAAGCAGGTTTCTTTCCATCTTCATCTGGAAGAGTCACAACCAGAGCGTCGCAGCGGCCACCGGCCATACTTTTACCAAATTGCAACTTCAGGTTGAGTTGCACCGGCACACAAGCCTCTGGTCTAAATACACTGGAATTGTATCCAATGGCGCGTCCACCTTAAGCCTCGCTGGTCCGGACACCGTTTTTCCATCCCACAAGCTTGTCCACACTCCCGCTGGAAACATAATCGTCCTGAAAGTATCTTCGTTAACTACCGGCGCAACTAGTAAGTCGGTGCCGAACATGTACTGATCGGAAACGGCTGCCATTTGCTGTTCATCGGGAAAGGAAATCGGCATGGACCGCATGATGGGAACACCGGTGTCATGCGCAATTGCAGCAGTACTGTACGTGTAATTCAACAAATTCTCCCGCGTCCAGGCCAGAAACTTATAGTTCGTCACCGCCGCTTCGCCAAAATACCAAGGGTCGCGTGGCGCCGTGCCATGCGGGCGCATCAAAGGGCTGAAGCATCCGAATTGAAACCAGCGCATGTACACCGCCGGCTGCGGAAAACCAAAATATCCGCCGAGATCGCTGCCCCAGTTCGAATAACCACACGCGCACAAGTTCAGAGCGCCGGTCAACACGTGTCTAAGTCCGTTAAAGTTGGCCGGGTGATCGCCGGCGAATTGGCCGACCCATCTTTGCGTGCCGGGCGCTGCCCCTCGCGCATACAAAATAAAATCGTCGCCGCGCTTTTCCCGGAATATCTCGCTGACCGCGCGCTGATAGTCGTAGTAATAGGCATTGTGCATCTCGGCTCCACGACGGCCGTCGTAAAACACCGCGCCATCCGGTGTCATGTCGCCAAAGTCCACCATGCTTCCGGCCTCGCCAAGATCCAAGGCCTCCCTGAGCGCCCGCCGGGTGAGCTCCTAGGCGTTCGGGTGGGTGAAATCGATGTAAGCGTGACGAGGGTCGGGCGCGATGTCCCCGTTTGCAAAACGCAGATAGCGGAAGTTCAGACTGCTCCAGTTCCGGCATGAGCCGTTGCTGCCGAGCGACTGGATATCACGGGATAGAAATAACCCAACACCCTGATCCCGCGTCTCCGCCATGAACTGATTCAAAGCCGGCGAAAGGGCGGTGACGCCTTCCGCATAAATCGCGGAATGAGGGATATCCAACTCCGCAAATCGCTTGGCCACGCTCTCTTCTTCTGCAATCGGATCGTGCTGCGGACCGCTCGCCCAAGCGTCTTCGCCTCGGCCCATCCACGGTTCAAAAGCCCATCTGGGCGGCAACGGAGGCTTTCCGGTCAAAGCCGTATAGGATTGCAATCTCTTCTCGGGTGAACCGATCCAAAAATAGAAGTCAAATATCGGACCATGTTGCGTAAGGCGATATTGGTTTGATTCTGTCTTCCCGATGTCCGCTCTTAAACGATAGGACGAGTTGTCAAAGACCATATAGCCTTTGGAACTATGAAAAATGGGCAGAGGCTTTGTAGGTGGTATTCGCCGCGCCCTCCCCGTTACCAACCCAGTCATCTGTGCCCCAAAGCGTCAATGCATTTCCATTTTGATTAAATCGGTCATACTTTTCTCCGAAGCCATAGATCACTTCGTTTGCGTCAAGATGATTTCTATAATCGATCGCCAGGATCTGGCCATCTGAACCAAAGCGGAAGGCTAGAGTCATCGCGCCAATCAGGGTTATTTCGCTTCCAGCAGCATCATAAAGAGAAATCGAAAACGGTTTTTGGCGGATCACAATCTTGCCATCGGCGGCTGCGATGGAACAGGAGGTTGGGGTTCGGTGGACGCTGACCGGCAGTAGATCCGCCGGTCTCCAATACCCTTCATCGCGGCCGTAGATGCGCACGCCGCCCGTTGCTGGCAGGGCAAGGCGCAGTTCAACTTTATGTCCGCCCGCCGTGCACCGCATCAGCAGTGTATATCCCTGCACTTCCAGGCTCTCCGCACTGGTAATCGGCTTCCATTCGTCCTTCAGAATGTTGCCGGGAGAGCCATCGGCATACCACCAGCGAGACATCTTATCTAACTCGATCAGATAAGTGTCCAGTAACTTACACGCACCCTCCCGATCGCTCTTCTGAAGTGCCGCGTTTACTTTTTGCCTGAAGAACGCCAAAGTCAGGTCAACAGGCAAAACTCCCCATGCTTTAGGAAGTGGCGTGAAGCCCTCCTGCATCATCAGGTCCATCCAGCGTTGCGTGAGATAAAGCCGTTGCGCCAGATTCTTTTCGTCGGTCGGTTCGGACAACGATGATTGCATTTGCCAGATTTGCCGTTGCGTTTCGACCTCGGGATAGCTCTGCACTGCCGGCCGCTGCCAGCGCAATACGCCGGACGGCAGCTCGCACAGACTCGCTTGAGCGTCCCGGATTTGAGCCGTATTAAAAAAGTGCATTTCAATCAGAAGGTCAATCGGCAATCCTTCATTTAGATCGATCGCCACCGGGCTACTGAACTCGCCGTCGCGCCACCGGGTCCGCATGGGCAGAAATCCAATATGCGACTTCGGTTCTCCTCCTAGTGTTGGCCAGGGTATCTGGAAATAAGCCAACCATGCGCCGGATCTTCTGATAACACTCGCTTCAAAGGCTTCTACCGTACTCGCGCGAACCGGAGAATTTTCTTCTGTCGCATCTTTGTCGGCAGACGCATCAGGATTGGGAGCTTAACTTCCGATTACATCCAAATATCAAGCCCTGTGGCGTCGCCGCAAATTGGTAATAAGAAGGAATGCCGGTGTCGGGTTGAATCAAGAAGTCCACTTCATCGGGATTGGGAGGCCAGTTGTTATTCGCGGAGGGCAAACCATGCAGCGAATACCAATCCGCTGCCGCCCACAGATTCTTATCCAGATTGGCATGAGGGAACAACATGTCGCGCTCTTCGCACCGGAAGAGGATATGAAGCGCGTCGCTGCTCAAAGCAACGCGACACTCGGTGGGTGTCGCCGGACGATCTTCACCCCCGACGCGATAAAACCGGTGCAACACAAGAGTGTGCTCGCTGTCCGCAAGCATGTCGTCAACGGAGGGGATCTTGCTCCAGGGCGATTTGAGAACAATGGCGTTGGTTCCCCATGCGGCCTGGCCCTCTTCTACGAGATCACTGCCATTGAGTTGCGCGGTCTCGGCAGAGTGTGGATCGCCACTCACTTCCGCGGCTTTCAATGCTCCACCATAAATTCCGGCCAGAGCTCCGATTCCGACCGCTGATTTTCTCAAGAACGTGCGTCTTTGCATTTCTTCTCCGCTATCGAAACATGTCTGGGCAGATAACCTCTGTATATTTCACCGCGGCTGGCGGCCATCAATTCGCAGCAGGAATCATCGACATCGGTGGATTGCGATCAACACCCCATCCCGCAGCCGCGCGCTGGTGCCAATACGGATACACCAACGTCTGCTCGCTCGCACTGTCCAGCTTCGCAATCTGCGCCTGTGTCAACTTCCAGCCGGCAGCGCCCAGGTTTTCCTTGAGCTGCTCTTCATTGCGCGCGCCCAGAATCACGCTTGCCACCGTGGGCCGCTGTAAAAGCCAATTCAGCGAAAGCTGCGCGACGGTCTTGCGGGTTTCCCGCGCAAGTTGGTCAAGCGCGTCCACCACGCGATAAAGGTATTCGCTTTCGACAGGCGGCCCGGCCTCGGCCGTCTTATGCAGCCTGCTGATTTCCGGCAGCGGCTGTCCGCGACGGATCTTTCCCGTCAGGCGCCCCCACCCCAGCGGGCTCCATATCAGCGCGCACACTCCCTGGTCGGCGCCGAGCGGCATCAGTTCCCATTCGTACTCGCGGCCAATCAGCGAGTAGTACACCTGGTGTGCAACGTAGCGCGCCCAACCATAGCGATCTGAGACGGCCAGCGACTTCATCAGATGCCATCCGGAAAAATTCGAGCAGGCAATATAGCGAACCTTGCCCTCGCGGACGAGCGTGTTCAGCGTGTCGAGCGTTTCCTCGACCGGGGTAACCGCGTCGAATCCGTGAATGTGATAGACGTCAATGTGATCCGTCTCAAGCCTGCGCAGGCTTCCTTCGCATTGCTCAATCAGGTGAACGCGCGACGCTCCCTGATCGTTGGGGCCGTCGCCCATCGGAAAAAATGCCTTGGTCGAAATGTAAACGCGATTCCGCTTTTCCTTGAGTACCTTGCCAAGAACCTCTTCAGCAAGTCCATTCGAGTAGTTGTTCGACACGTCGACGAGATTGATGCCGGCATCGAGGCAAAGATCGAGCATGCGTTTCCCTGCGTCGACGTCGACTTGTCCCCAGGCGCGAAAGAACTCGTTTCCGCCGCCAAAAGTCGCCGCGCCCAGGCTCAACGCTGAGACCTTCAGGCCCGAGCGGCCGAGAAACCTGTACTCCATTTCGAACCTCCTTACATTCTTAATCTGGCTGGCGCGGATTCTGGGGAAGCGCGCTATCCGTTTTCTACCTCAATCTTCAGCGTCCATGCATGATCGCAGGGGCGGTTCGCGGCCGATTGCAGTTTTTCAGGAAGGCTGATGATGACGCCTCGGCTCGAATCGAATCGCCATTCAAGCGCCGCATCTGTACCCATAAGCGCCACTCGTGATCCTTCCCTCGGCCGGACGGATTTGAGCGCAAGCTCCGCTCCCGGCCATTCCGTCAAAATGGCAAAAACGAATCGGCGATCCTTAGAGCGCGTGAAGCGGACCCTATCTCCTTCAGCCCATCGCCCACCGTCACGCGGGCGTGTGGCGTAAATTGCCTCGCCATTCACCCTGAGCCACGCGCCGGCTGCCTTCATCTGCCGGATCGCTTCGGGGTGAAATTCACCGAGCGCACTCGGCCCCACGCCCACCATCAAGCCCCCGCCCTTGGCAACCGTGTCGATCAGCGTACGCACAATCCAGCCCGTGCCTTTGTAATTTGCGGCATTCGAATCGTAGGAGAAATCTGTGCCCAGTGGGTTGATCGAGAACCACGGCCTGTCTGACCCAACCATCGACTCGGGAACGGCGCGCTCGGGCGTGAAGTAATCCCCGTAGTTTCCGATGCCGCGATTGCGCAGCATCACATCGGGTTGCAGCTCGCGCAGCTTCATCACCGTCTCGCGCAGCTCAGGCCATACCTTGGCGCCCAGCCACATATCCAGGCAGATCATGTCGATCCTGCCGTAGTTGGTCAGCAACTCGACAAGTTGTTCGCGATGGCGGCGCATCATGCGCGCTACTTCTGCGTCGCTCGGATCGGCAACGATCACAGGGTTTCCGTGGTAAGTGCTTTGCGTTCTTTCCCAATCCACCGGCGCCAGCAGCGATCGTGACGAAGGAACCTGCAGCGGATGCACCACGTAGGGCCGAAAATCCGCGTCGTACCAGTCCGGATGTGAGAAATAAAGATCGATCTTGATGTCGCGTTTGTGCGCGGCTTCGCAAAGCTCCTTCACCACGTCGCGCCGAAACGGCGTCTCCATGATGGAGTAAGCCAGGTCGCACGGCTCGATCTTCGGGCCGCCCACGGCCGTCCAGTTCGCGCGGCTCTTTACCTTCGTCCGCGTGTCGAACATAGAGAAACCTTCGTGGTGCTTTGTGGTGAAGGCAAACATCTTCATGCCGCTTTCCGCGAAGATTTCCATCCAGCGGTCCGCATCAAAGCCAACGGGATTCCAGGTTTTGTAGAGGTCGTTGTACCGCTGCCGCTCAGCGAATGGCATGTCCAGAAAAGGCCAGGACTCGGCGCCCTTGCTCCAGATGGAGTAAATCCCCCAGTGAATCCGAACCCCAAACTTCATGTCCTGGAAGGCTTCATAGGCGCTGGCGGGAGCCGACTGGTATCCGGCAATCGGCGTGGTCTCGATGTACGGGGTGTCCTGCAACTGCGATTCCGGAAACCCGTGAACCCGTTCCGGCGCTTGTGCGATGGCCCGCCGTGTGCAGGCATACGAGACGGTCGCTGCGGTTGTCGAAAGAAACTCTCTTCGATTCATGGTTCCCTTGTTTCCAGCTCCTGGACCGCCGGGGTTCGGCGCCTCAAGAAACGACTTCGGCGCACCCTGGAAGCCAGAAAATTAATATGTCAGAAAGTATCACCACCATGCAAGTAATTTCGTATTTTCTTTTATTTTCATATACTTCTTGATTTAGTCGATGATTTTTGTTATGTCAGTAGTTGGCTCATCGGCCTTTCATCCATCACTTCGCGAGGATCAATGGATCTCCAAGGCAAGGTTTGTTTGGTTACTGGAGGGAGCAGCGGAATCGGCGCTTCAACCGCTTTACGGCTGGCGCGCAAAGGCGCTCGAGTAGTTTCGGCTTCAAGAAGGGGCGCCTCTCAGGACCGAAGCCTCGATTTCGGTACCAAAGGCGTCGACGTCAGCTATGTGCAGGCCGACTTGAGCGATCCCGAGTCCTGCCGGAACTGTGTCGATCGGGTTGCCCGGGATTTTGGCCGCCTCGACGTTCTGGTCCACTCGGCCGGCGGCCCCGCGCCCGGTGGGCTTTACGAGGTCTCCGACGAAAGCTGGATGAGTGCGTTTGCCGTTCATGTGCATGCGGTTTTTCACCTCTCTCGAGCCGCCGCTCCCCACATGGCGAAGCAGGGCGAGGGAGCAATCATTCTGCTCGGCTCGGCGGCGGGACTCCGCGGATGTCTGGGCGCTCTGGCATACGGGGTGGTCAAAGGTGCTCTGCCGCAATTTGCTCGTGCACTGGCCCGCGAGCTCGCCGAACAGAACATTCGCGTGAACTGCGTTTCTCCCGGCATCATTCGCACTCCTTTTCAAAATCATCTGACTCCGGAGCAGGTCTCGAACAACATTCGCAGCCGCATTCCTCTGCGCAGAGAAGGCCAGCCCGATGAGGTCGCTCAGCTGATCGAGTCTCTCATCGAAAATGACTTCATCACGGGAGAGAACATTGCGATCGACGGCGGCATGAGCATGCGGATTGTCTAGCCTTCCGGCGCAAGCGCCAAGTCCTGAGGCGTCTGTCGCGGCAACTTCCAAACAATCCACGCGGAGATTGCAGGAAGGATTCCGAATAAAACGAACGTGGGATGAAAAGAATAATGGTCCACAAGCCAGCCAGTAGCCAGTGAAAACACCATGGCGCCAATTCCGGAACCCATACTGGCGAATCCCCAAACTGACGCGACTACGTCGCTGGGAAATGCATCCCCGGGGATGGCCAGCAAGTTGGCAAGAGCGCCCGCGTAGCCAAAGGTAGCAATCGAAATCAACCCGATGCACTCGACCGCGCTCAGGTTTCCACTCACCAGTACGGCGGGAATCATGAGTGCGGAAAACAACAACACAGCGATTCGCCGCGTGGTTGCCGCACCGCCCGCTGCGCGGTTGAGAATGCTGAAGACGGCTCCCCCGGCGATGTTTCCCAGGGCTGCCGTGAAGAACGGAATCCAGCCGGTTTCGCCTATTTTCCGCAAAGAGAATCCATGCACGACTTTCAAATACTGAGGAAACCAAAAAGTGTAGAAATACCACACCGGATCGCTGAACACTTTGGAGAGCGTGAACTGCCAAAGAAACCTGGAACGCAGCAACAGCCTGAGAGGAACCTTCTTCGCCTCGTTCCTTGCCGATTCCGGTTCGCGATAGAGCGCCATCCACGCGGCGAGCCACACGAATCCTGACACGCCGATCAGCAGAAACGCCGTGCTCCAGCCTGCGCTCAGCACAACCCACGCAAGCAGCGGAGGCGCCAGGATCGCCCCGATCGACGCGCCGCTATTGAAGATGCCGGAGGCAAGAGAGCGCTCCTCGGGCGGGAACCACTCCGCGATCACTTTCACTCCCGCGGGATAGTTCCCAGCTTCGCCCAGGCCCAGCAGAAATCGGAATCCGCCCAGGCTGAGCGCGCCCGCGGACAGTGCGTGCAGCATTTCGGCGCCCGACCACAAAGCCATCGTCAACGCATATCCAGCTTTGCTTCCCATCCAATCCAGGAGCCTGCCCGACACGCCGTTCATCAGCGTGTAGGCAAGCATGAAGGCAAAGATGATCTGCGCATAGGTCTCGGCTGAAATCGCCAGAAGAATGGGCGCCATCACCGAGAGGGTCTGGCGATCGAGGTAATTGATCACCGTTGCCACGAAGGCGAAGCCCAGTGCCACCCATCGTGCTCGAGTTGAGATGGCCATCGGCACTTTCACTCACGCGCATTGCAAGCCAAAACCGGCAACGATGACGAAGCGCCTCGTCCTCGAATCCGATGCGGCAGGCAAGAATTAGCCGCATCCGTAGGTGGGGATCGTAACTCTATCTGCGCTCAGACTTCTAGTGCGCAGTCCTCGCCGATCTAATCCTTGATGACGCGAGGACCTCGCCATCGATCGCTGGATGGATATGGTTGGCGCACCCCTGGCCTGCGCGTGGTTGAGAACGAATGCGCCGGCGATAGGCAGCCGGAGTCATGCCGGCAATTTTGCGAAACACGGTGCCAAAGTAACTCTGATCGCAAAACCCCACCTGCTGGCTGATGCCGACCATGGACTCATCCGTTTGTGCCAGCAATAACTGGGCCTGCTCCACTCGGAAATGATTCAGGTAGGCGACAAACGACAGGCCGGTTACCTGCTTGAAGAAGTTCATAAAATACGATTCGCTCATTCCGCACATGCGCGCGGCCTGGCGCACTTGGACAGGGCTGCCGAGATTGTCTCCAATGTATTTGAAGAGGGGGCGAAGCCGGTCGATTGCGCGCTCCTGGCGCTGGTAGGTCTCAATCGTGCCTGCGTAGGCAGCGTACTGATTGACGAGCAGCATGAGCACCATCTTCAAGTAGGTCTTTACGGCCAGCCGTGCGCGCGGCGTTGTGGCGGGCGACTCCGACTGAATCTTTAGCATCAAGTCGAGCACTTGCCGCGGAATGCCGCTCTTGGCCGGCACAACGTGAGGAAACTCGGCGTCCTGCAACAGGAAGGGAGTCAAGTATCCTGCGCTGTCGTTGGCTCCATCGCAGCAGATGAACTCGGGCTCAAAGAAAAGCGC
Organism: uncultured Acidobacteriaceae bacterium; assembly: GCA_963732305.1. Lineage (GTDB taxonomy): Bacteria > Acidobacteriota > Terriglobia > Terriglobales > Acidobacteriaceae > Telmatobacter. The sequence continues at coordinate 502,457 of CAVSYW010000005.1, read as the reverse complement.
GGCGATGGTCAACGGAGATTCCGATTGGCACTCAATGCGGTGATAGAGCGTGCTGCCAATCACGGCCAGGTCGCCTTCCTGAAACGGCAGCAGCCGATCCTGTATATGGCACGCGCCATGGCCGGAACAGAGATACAGAATCTCAAAATAACCGTGACGGTTCATGCGCACGCGCTGGCGGTCATGCGTCGTCATAAACAGGACGTCGACCGGACACGCTTTGTTGAACGGCCAAATGTGCACGCCTTCGGCGTTGATCTGGGGCTCGACCAGGCTGAAGGTATCCGTTAATGGTTTGCCTGGCGTCTTCGCCCGGACGGATTTCTCTCTCGACCCGGGCAACAACCGCAGCCAATTCGAGCCCTTGCCTTTCGGCAAGTCAGTGTTCGATTCGGAAGACTTCTTCGACCTCGCCATGTCTCACTCCATACATTCGTGAATGCAGATTTACTGTCGCGTCGCTGTATTGAACCCACACTTCAAGCTTCTTGCCAATTTCCACGCCCGATGATGAATCCGTACGAATGTCAATGAGTGCGTGTTCGGCATGCAGCGCGACCAGCTTTGCGCCCTCAACCTCCTTGAGCTCGGGCAATCCCCGCTCACCGCTGATTGCCTTTACCCCGCAATCCAAAACCGCATGTCCCGCGTCCCTCTTGCTGACGACCGTGCCGAGGACTGTAAGCGCGCGACGAAACGGCGCGCCGAGATTCATGTACCGCGTGTCCATCAGCAGGTAGGACCCAACTTGCACATCGGTAATGCCCACGCAATCTCCTGAGATGGAATGCGTGCCAGTGCCTCCGGTGGAAACAATCTCCACTGGAATTCCCGATTCTTCAATCAGCGCCGCGGAATCTGCAAGTGCCCTGCACCCTCTCCGCACCATCTCGTCGCGCTCCTCGCTTGGCGGCTGCGACTGCATGTGACCGTCGTAGCCCATAATCCCGCGCACCTTGAATCCCTGCCGCGCGGCGCTTCCAGCCAACTCAACAGCCGGCTCACCCGGCGCAACGCCGCAGCGATCGAGGCCGATGTTGATATCCACCACCACCTCGAACTGCACATTCCGATTCCGCTGCACTCGGGCCATATCTGAGAACACATGGTCGTTATCCACCGCAACCATGACCGAAGCGCGCCGCGAAAGCCCGGCGAGCCGCTCAAGTTTGGCCTCATCCACAATCTCGCTCGCGATGAGAACGCTGGCGAATTCATGCTCAACCAGTATCTCGGCCTCGCGAAGCGTTGCGCACGTCATGCCGATTGCACCTGACTCCAATTGCTTTCGGGCCAACCCCGGCGCCTTGTGATTCTTGAAATGGGGACGCGCCTTGCATTTCCGGCCCGCAAAATATCCCGCCATGTTTTTCAGGTTGCATTCCATCGCATCCAGGTCCACAAGCAGCGCCGGAGTGTCGATTTCAGCAACCTTCATATAAGCTTCAAACACCTTTCGGATCTTCCGCGCCAACTCGGTTCGCGCGCCGCAATCGCGCGTACGCTTCCGCATAGAGCTTCATTGCAGTTCACTCGAAAAGCGAGAGAGCAATACCCATCGAAGATGATTCAGAATGGATTGCGCAGCGGGCTTCGCATCGAGAACGCTTTCAACTATCCACTTCGTCGAACCCGCCACAGATGACCGCGCCACAGGTTGAATCGATATCGGAAACCGTCCAGGCCCGGCGCGCAGTCGCCTTCAAAAAGGTGGAACAATGAGAGAATCGGTTGTTCCCTCCCACCCAAGACCGCGACCCCCGCGATAGAATCCAGGTGGGATGTGTCTCTTGTACACATCGCTTCGGATTTCGTCAATGAGTTTCCGAAGTAATCTCACCCTCCACCCCCCTCTCGATGCGCAGCTGCTCCATCCCAAAGGTCTAGTCCATCGCTTTCCACCGGGAAAACTTCGATCTGCGCGTGTTGGTACTCCGTAACGTAAATCGATCGGTTGCCCGGCAGCGCGAAAGCAACATTTGTCGGCAACGTGCCCTGGGTCGCAATCCGCTTCACGACTTTTCCATCGAGCCCAAGCACGGTCACATCGCCTTGCCCAAAAACCGCAACGTAAAGAAAGCCCCGCTCGTCGAATGCCATTCCATCCGGTCCCTTCCAGCCCGATGGCGCGTCGGGGCGAATCACGTTTCCAAAAAGCTCTCGCTGCGAAACAACCCTCCCGTCGCGCCAGGCGTAACGGTAGATATTTCCCGTCAGCGTTTCGTTCACATAAAGCCGGCCATCCGGGCCGAATGCAATGCCATTGGTAAACTTGATTCCACGATCGATCAGGCTCACCGTGCCGGTTTGTGGTTCCACGCGATATACACGCCCGTCGTACTTCACGTCCATGTAATCCGGACGAATCGTGCCATGCGGCGCGAAGCTGTCGATATGAACCCCTGAGTCCGTCAGGTAGAGCGCTCCGTCCGGGCCGAAGCAAAGATCGTTCGGAAATAGAAATCGCTCTCCGTCGCATTCCGTCGCGACCACCTTGCACTCGCCGTCCATCGTCAGACGAAGCAGTGAAGGCGTCTTCGATTCCGCCACCCAGACTGCTCCGCCGGCATCGACAGCCAAACTATTCGGCCTTCCTGTCTTCCTGATCGTCCGCCTGGTCTTTCCATCCTTACTCAGGTGCGTCACGCATCCGCGGTCTGCGCTGCCCTCAACAATAAGCCAGCTTCCGTCAGGCAGGGCAACCGGCCCCTCGGGTTTTTGCGCATCTTCGGCGAAGACCATAAACGCGAAAGAATCCTTTGCCGCTTTGCTCAAGGCTGTGAACACTTGCATCGTGAATCATCGACGATAAACACGGATATAAGAATTCCACGAATGACTTTTGAAATTCCCCGGCGGGCCACTCTCGATCTTGTTACTCGAAGCCGGAGCCATGTCATATGAAGGCACGATCGCTCCCATGCCCGGCAAGCGGCTGTGTTGAAGAATTTTGAAATCCCGCGCAATTCTTGTTGCGATGCTGCGGCTCTTGCTTGCGAGTAACTTTCATGCCGCTTCAACAAAAACCTGTTTAATCCTCAGAGACTCCCCTCTTCAGTCAGCCTAAGATTCATTGAAAAACCGGTGATCCGGAGCGACTTTTTTCGCTTCCGGAACTTGGGAACATGACAAGAAAAGGTACGAGGTCCATGAGATTGCTGGGAAAGGTTGCCGTGGTCACTGGCGCCGCGGTTGGTCTCGGCCGTGCGATTGCGGCTCGTTTCGCGCACGAGGGTGCATCGGTTGTTGCCGCCGATACCAATGTGGCTGAAGGAGAAAAATTAGTCCGGGAACTGTCGGAACACGGCCACAATGCAATGTTTGTCGAAGCAGATGTCGCAAGTAACGACGCGGTCAAGCGTCTATTTGTCGCGGCGCTCATGCGCTTTCAACATATCGACATACTTTGCAACAATGCCGCCATTCTCCTCTACGACAGCGACTCCGAAGTCCATGAGCTCAGCCTCGACACCTGGGACAATGTGATGAACGTGAATCTGCGGGGCTCATTTCTGTGCACAAAACATGCCATTCCGCTCATGTTGAACAATGGCGGCGGATCAATCGTCTACATGGGCTCGCCCACCGGCCTGTACGGATGTGCGCCGAATCTAACCGCCTACAGCACCAGTAAGGCCGGCGTGATGGGTCTCGCGCGCGTGGCCGCCGTTGCCTATGCCCAAAGGAACATTCGCGTGAATTCCATCGTTCCCGGGACAATGGACACCCCGATGAACCATAGCGTCTTGTCCAACCAGGAATCGCGCGATGAGTTGCGCCGCGCTGTGCCGCTGGGCAGGCTGGGAACGCCCGACGACGTTGAGGGCCTTGCCGTGTTTCTTGCCTCCGATGAGTCGGCATATTGCACCGGCGGCCTTTACATGTGCGATGGCGGGTTGACCGCGGTTTGAGCGTGATGCGCAAGCCGGAACCCCATCCATTCACAGTTTTTCAGGCGAATGGATGGGAAGCCACAGAAGCAAGAAGAACGAATTTATCCGGTCAGAGACCTAGAGCCAATGTCCAGAGCGCCTGAATGCAGTGAAGACAACTGAATCCAGGTGGACCGTGTATTCGCCGTCCGGCAGATCTGATGGGGCCGTCAATACACTGCAATTGGAATATTTAGATCTAGGCGGAACGGTTTCCGGCGTGCCGGGAGCCGATCGGCGCGCGATCACATCGCACTCGACTTCGTGCCCCATTCCTTTCAGGATCGCACGCAATAATACAACTGAACCCATATATACATCCCGGTGCGCTTCCTGGTTACTTGGCTGGTTAAAAGATGGCGTCCCTGAACTGATTACCTGCGTCCTAAGATGCTGTCAAGACCGGAAAACGATGCCCCGAAGTTTCAAACATGTTAGAGATCGTCCTTGTAAATTGCGGATCGGAATGAGTTATCGCCGCGGAAGCCGGCAAGCGATTTGAGGCGGGAGTGCGCGGCGCCAAGTTACCGGACCCAAGGCAACTAATTTTCGACTGCCCGCATCTACATCTACGCCCCGAAACAAATGGGGACCGCTCACATTTTAGGTGTCCCAAGCCCTATCAGGGCCCGAGTGCAGCCGTCCTCCGAGCTTCCCTACCAGGAGTCCACAAGTATGGAAACCACTGCTCAGCAGCCAGCCAACGGGCAAAAATGCGCCGGAGCGTCCTCTCACCCCTCCATCGCCCGCTTCCTCCGTCGCTGTTCTGGAGCCGCCACCGGAGCAAGAGTGCCTGGCCGCGGTTCTACAGAGCCTGGAAACGATGAAGAACGGCGACTTCAGCGTGCGCCTGCCGGTCACCTGGACGGGGCTGCCGGGAAAGATTGCCGACAACTTCAACGAGATCGTGACTGCCAATGAGCAGATGGCGTCGGAGTTGAGGCGCGTAGGCCAGGCAGTAGGCAAAGAGGGCAAGACGCGGGAGCGAATCCGCGTGGAGACGCGGCGCGGCGCGTGGGACGAGATGGAAGTCTCGGTGAACACGCTGGTGGAAGACTTGCTGCGGCCGACCACCGAAGTGACGCGCGCCATTGCCGCCGTGGCGCAGGGCAATTTGACGCAGACCGTGCGCCTGGACGTGGACGGGCGTCCGCTTGAAGGCGAGTTTCTTCGCTCGGCAAACATTGTGAACACCATGATTCAGCAGTTGGGCGTGTTCACTGCGGAAGTGACGCGCGTGGCCCGCGAAGTGGGCACGGACGGCAAGCTCGGCGGGCAGGCGATTGTGCCGGGCGTGGCCGGAACGTGGAAGGATCTGACGGACTCAGTGAACTCCATGGCCAGCAACCTCACCGGCCAGGTGAGAAACATCAATGAAGTAACGACGGCCGTGGCCAGCGGCGACCTTTCGCGCAAGATCACGGTGGACGTGCGAGGCGAAATTCTGCAGCTCAAAGAAGCCATCAACACGATGGTGGATCAGCTGCGATCGTTCGCATCGGAAGTGACGCGCGTGGCGCGCGAAGTGGGAACGGACGGCAAGCTGGGCGGACAGGCCGTGGTGCCGGGCGTGGCTGGAACGTGGAAGGATCTGACGGACTCGGTAAACTCGATGGCCAGCAACCTTACGGGCCAGGTGAGAAACATTGCCGAAGTGACGACGGCCGTGGCCCGCGGCGACTTGAGCCGCAAAATCACCGTCGACGTGAAGGGCGAAATTCTGGAGCTGAAAGACACCATCAACACCATGGTGGATCAGTTGAACGCGTTCGCAGGCGAAGTGACGCGCGTGGCCCGCGAAGTGGGTACGGAAGGCAAGCTGGGCGGGCAGGCCAACGTGCCCGGCGTGGCCGGAACCTGGAAGGATCTTACCGACAACGTAAACTTCATGGCCGGCAACCTCACCGGCCAGGTGAGAAACATTGCCGAAGTGGCGACTGCCATCGCCAATGGCGATTTGTCCCGCAAGATCACCGTGGACGTGCGCGGCGAAATTTTGCAGTTGAAAGAAACGCTGAACACGATGGTGGACCAGCTGAACAGGTTCGCCGGCGAAGTGACGCGCGTGGCCCGCGAAGTGGGAACAGAAGGACGTCTCGGCGGCCAGGCCAACGTGCCCGGCGTGGCCGGTACATGGAAGGATTTGACGGACTCGGTCAACTCCATGGCCGGCAATCTGACAGCGCAAGTGAGAAACATTGCCGAGGTGACAACGGCCGTGGCCCGCGGCGACTTGAGCCGCAAGATCACGGTCGACGTGAAGGGCGAAATTCTCGAACTCAAAAACACCATCAACACCATGGTGGACCAGTTGAACGCGTTTGCCGGCGAAGTGACGCGCGTGGCGCGCGAAGTGGGAACGGACGGAAAGCTGGGCGGCCAGGCGCAGGTCTCGGGCGTCGCCGGTACGTGGAAAGATTTGACCGACAACGTGAACTTCATGGCGTCGAATCTTACGGGCCAGGTAAGAAACATTGCCGAAGTGGCAACGGCTGTGGCGCGCGGCGACTTGAGCCGCAAGATCACGGTGGACGTGAAGGGCGAAATCCTGGAGCTGAAGGACACGCTGAACACGATGGTGGACCAGTTGAATGCGTTCGCCGCCGAAGTGACGCGCGTGGCGCGCGAAGTGGGAACCGACGGCAAGCTGGGCGGCCAGGCGCAGGTGCCGGGCGTGGCGGGCACGTGGAAGGATTTGACCGACTCGGTGAACGCCATGGCCGGCAACCTTACGGCACAAGTAAGAAACATTGCCGAAGTTTCGACGGCCATTGCTACCGGCGATCTTTCAAAGAAGATCACGGTGAACGTGAGCGGCGAGATTCTGCTGCTGAAAGAAACCATCAACACCATGGTGGACCAGTTGAACCGGTTCGCCGGCGAAGTAACGCGCGTGGCTCGCGAAGTGGGTACGGAAGGCAGACTTGGCGGCCAGGCCAACGTGCCGAGTGTGGCTGGTACGTGGAAGGATTTGACGGACTCGGTGAACTCGATGGCCGGCAACCTGACAGGTCAGGTCAGAAACATTGCCGAAGTGACAACCGCCGTGGCCCGCGGCGACTTGAGCCGCAAGATCACCGTGGACGTGAAGGGCGAGATTCTCGAGCTCAAAAACACCATCAACACCATGGTGGACCAGTTGAACGCGTTCGCCGGCGAAGTAACGCGCGTGGCGCGCGAAGTAGGCACCGACGGCAAGCTGGGCGGCCAGGCGCAGGTGCCGGGCGTTGCCGGAACGTGGAAGGACCTTACCGACTCGGTGAACTTCATGGCCGGCAACCTGACGGCGCAAGTCAGAAACATTGCCGAAGTGGCAACCGCCATCGCCAACGGCGATCTCTCCCGCAAGATTACGGTGGACGTGCGCGGCGAAATCCTGCAGCTCAAAGAAACCATGAACACCATGGTGGAGCAGCTTCGCTCCTTCGCCGCAGAAGTGACGCGCGTCGCCCGCGAAGTGGGATCGGAAGGCCGGTTGGGCGGGCAGGCCAACGTGCCCGGCGTGGCCGGTACGTGGAAGGACCTTACCGACTCAGTCAACGCCATGGCCGGCAATCCTTACAGCGCAGGTGAGAAACATCGCCGAAGTGACCACGGCCGTGGCCCGCGGCGACTTGAGCCGCAAGATCACCGTCGACGTGAAGGGCGAAATTCTCGAGCTCAAAGACACCATCAATACGATGGTGGACCAGCTGAATGCGTTCGCTGCCGAAGTGACGCGCGTGGCGCGCGAAGTGGGAACGGAAGGCAAGCTGGGCGGCCAGGCGCTGGTTCCCGGCGTGGCCGGTACGTGGAAGGATTTGACCGACAACGTGAACGTGATGGCCGCCAATCTTACCGAACAGGTGCGCGGCATTGTGAAGGTGGTTACGGCCGTGGCCAACGGCGCACTCACGCAGAAGCTCACGGTGAACGCCAAGGGCGAAGTGGCCGCGCTGGCCGAGACCATCAACAACATGACGGATACGCTGGCGACGTTTGCCGACCAGGTGACAACCGTGGCGCGCGAAGTCGGCGTGGAAGGCCGGCTTGGCGGGCAGGCCAACGTGCCGGGCGCTGCCGGTACGTGGAAGGATTTCACCGGCAACGTGAACCTGCTGGCCGATAACCTGACCAACCAGGTGCGCGCCATTGCCGAAGTGGCAACGGCCGTGACCAAGGGCGACTTGACGCGATCGATTCAGGTGGAAGCCCGCGGCGAAGTGGCCGAGCTCAAAGACAACCTCAACACCATGATTGACAACCTGCGCCTGACGACAGATCGCAACACCGAGCAGGACTGGCTGAAGACCAATCTGGCGCGGTTTACGGGAATGCTGCAAGGGCAGCGCGACCTGAGCACCGTGGGCCGCATGCTGCTCAGCGAGTTGGCGCCGCTGGTGAATGCGCAGCAAGGCGTGATTTACCAGATGGGCAGCGAGGCGCCGGCGCAGGGGCAAGGCACGCTGGTGTTGCTTTCCACGTTTGCCGATACGCCGGAAGGTTACGTGCAGGAAGTCCGCATCGGCGAAGGGCTGGTGGGACAGTGCGCGGCAGAAAAGCGGCGCATGCTGATCTCCGAGTTGCCCAAGAAGACCGCTCCCATCCGGTCGGGGCTTTTCAAAGCGCCGCCCAAAAACGTGATTGTGTTGCCGGTGTTGTTTGAGGATCGCGTAAAGGCGGTGATCGAACTGGCCAGCCTGGGCGCATTCACCGCATCGCATCTGGCCTTCCTCGAGCAACTGACGGCGTCGATCGGCATCGTGCTCAATTCGATTGAAGCCACCATGCAGACCGAAGGGTTGCTGAAGCAGTCGCAGCAGCTTGCCACGGAGTTGCAGACCGGCCAGAAGGAACTGCAGCAGACCAACGAGCAGCTCGCGCAGAAGGCGCAGCAGCTTGCCGAGCAGAATACCGAAGTCGAGCGCAAGAACCAGGAGATCGAGCAGGCGCGGCGCGCGCTCGAAGAAAAGGCCCGCGAGTTGGCGTTGACTTCGAAGTACAAGTCGGAGTTCCTGGCCAACATGTCGCACGAGCTGCGCACGCCGCTCAACAGCATTCTGGTGCTGGGCCAGCAGTTGGCGGAAAATCCCGATGGCAGCTTGACGCCAAAGCAAGTGGAATTTGCGCGTACGATTCACGGCGCCGGCACCGACCTGCTCAACCTGATCAGCGATATTCTCGATCTTTCCAAAATCGAATCCGGAACGGTATCGGTTGAGGCGGAGGAGGTCTTCTTCGGAGCGGTGCTCGAAGCGGTGGCGCGGCCGTTCCGCCATGAGGCGGAAAACCGCAGGCTGTTCTTCGACGTCATCGCCGATCCCAACATGGGCCGCAGCCTGGTCACAGACTCCAAGCGCTTGCAGCAGGTGCTCAAGAATCTGCTCTCGAATGCCTTCAAATTCACTGAGCAAGGCAGCGTCCGGCTCAGCGTTGCGAGCGTCGAAAGCGGATGGAGCAGCGACCATCCTATTCTCGACGGCGCCGGTTCCGTCATCGCGTTCCAGGTCTCCGATACCGGCATCGGCATCCCGACGGAAAAGCAGCGCATCATCTTCGAAGCCTTCCAACAAGCCGACGCTGGAACCAGCCGCAAGTTCGGCGGCACCGGGCTCGGCCTGGCCATCAGCCGCGAATTGGCCAACCTGCTCGGCGGCGAAATTCAACTCAAGAGCGCTCCCGGCCAGGGCAGCACCTTTACGCTTTTCCTGCCGCAGACCTACGTTGGTCCGGCTGCTCCCAACATGCCGAAGAACGAGAAGGCCGGCGTCGCTGCCGTCATGCCGGCGTTCCTCACCACGGTGGCGGCGGCCGAGCAGGAAGCTCGGATAGAAGACGATCGCCGCACCCTCGAGCCAAGCGATGTCGTGCTGCTGATTGTTGAGGACGATCCGCATTACGCGCGCATCCTTTGCGATCTGTCGCGCGACAAGGGATTCAAAGTGCTGGTCGCAAGCACGGGAACCGATGCGCTCAACCTCGCGCGCGAGTACCACCCCGCAGCCATCTCGCTCGACGTTTTCCTGCCCGACATGCTGGGCTGGACGGTGCTGAATCATCTCAAGCAGGACCCGGCGACGCGCCACATTCCGGTGCAGATGCTTACGCTCGATGAAGACCGGCATCATGGACTCTCGCGCGGCGCATTCGCCTTCGTCACCAAACCGTCTTCGCCTCAGGACCTGGATGCAGGCGCTCACGCGCATCTGGGATTACTCGCAACCGCGGCGCAAGAGATTGCTGCTGGTTGAAGACAACCCGGCGGAGCAGTTCTCGACATGCGAGCTCTTGGGCCACGACGACATCGACATCGATGTAGTTGACTCCGGCGAATCCGCGCTCAAGGCGCTGTCTGAAGCCAATTACGACTGCGTCGTGCTCGACCTGCGGCTGCCGGATATGACCGGATTCGAGGTTTTGGCGCAGCTTCGCGACACGCCCAGCCTCAAGGATCTGCCTGTTGTCGTCTTTACAGGCCGCGAGCTTTCACCGGAAGAAGATGCGCAATTGCACACGCTGGCGCGCAGCGTGGTCGTCAAGGATGTGGAATCGCCGGAACGGCTGCTCGACGAATCGTCTCTGTTCCTGCATCGCGTGATCGCCGATCTGCCACGCGAGAAACAACAGATGCTCGACCGGTTGCACCGCTCGGACGATGCCTTGGCAGGCCGCAAGGTGCTGGTAGTTGACGACGACGTGCGCAACATCTTCGCCGTGAGCAGCGTGCTCGAGCGCCGCGGCATGTCTGTGCTCTCGGCCGGCACGGGGCGCGAAGCCATTCAAATGATCGAATCCACCTCCGACCTGGCTATTGTGCTGATGGACATTATGATGCCGGAGATGGACGGTTACGAAACCATGCAGGTGATCCGGCAAAATCCGGCGTTGCGGCGGCTGCCCATTATCGCGTTGACAGCCAAAGCAATGAAGGGCGACCGCGAGAGATGCCTTGAAGCCGGCGCCTCGGAGTATCTTGCCAAACCGGTGAACACGGAGCAGTTGCTTTCCGCGCTGCGCATGTGGCTGCACCGGTAGAAAAAGGAAAGGCAAGAGGATTTCGTCGAGAACTTGGGGCCAAGGAGGTGGAGCCATGACGGTTGACGACAAAGTAAACATCCTGATGGTCGACGACCAGCCAGCCAAGCTCATGAGCTACGAGGTGATTCTTGCGGAACTGGGAGAGAACCTGCTCAAAGCAACCTCCGCGAACGAGGCCCTGAATGTTCTGCTGAAGACTGAAATCGCCGTGGTCCTGATGGATGTAAGCATGCCGGGCATGGACGGCTTTGAGCTCGCCCACTTGATCCGCCAGCATCCCAGGTTCAAAAAAACCGCGATCATCTTCATCTCCGGCGTTCATCTCACGGACTCCGACCGCATTCAGGGCTATCGCAGCGGCGCTGTCGATTACATTTCCGTGCCCGTGATACCGGAAGTCCTGCGCGCCAAAGTCAGCATCTTTGTGGAATTGCACCGCAAGACGCACATGCTGGAAGAGCTGAACCACGATCTCGAGTATCGCGTAGCCGAGCGTACAGAGGAACTGAGAAAGAGCGAGGCGCAGTTTCGCATGCGCGCGGAACTGCTGAACATCGCCTCGGAGGCCATCATGGTTCGCGCCATGGATGACACCATCCTGTTCTGGAACCCCGGTGCGGAGAGCCTCTATGGCTGGCGTCGCGAAGAGGTGCTGGGCAAGGACATTCACACCGTGTTGCAAACCGTCTTCCCGGTCCCGCGCGAAGAGATCGAACAAGTTCTGCGGGAGCAACGGTACTGGCAAGGCAATCTGACGCAGAGGACCAGGAACGGAACCGAGATTGTGGTCTCCTGCCGCAAGAGCATGAATTATGAAGGCGACGCGGTGCTCGAGGTGGGCCGCGACATCACGGCCCAACTGCGCTCGGAAGAGGTGTTGCGCGACACCGAAAAGCTGGCGGCGATGGGCCGCGTGGCCGGCATCATCGCCCACGAGATCAACAACCCGCTGGCCGCCATCACCAACATTTTTTATCTGCTGCGCAATCACCCTTCGCTCGACGCCGAGGCCCGGCGCTGCGCCGAATTGGCCGAAGAGGAGTTGCAGCGCGTGAGCCATATTACCCGGCAAACGCTCAGCTTCTACCGGGAGTCGAAACACCCCATTCCCGTTCTTTTGCCGGAGTTGCTGGAAGACGTGCTTGGCCTGCAGGACCGCGCGCTCAGAACCCACTGCATTGCATTGCGCAAGAAGTTCGTGTGTGCGGCGCAGGTGCGGGGGTTTCCGGTAGAACTGCGCCAGGTATTTCTGAATCTGATCGGCAACGCGATTCAGGCTATGCCCGAGGGCGGCACTCTTGGCGTTCATGTGCGCGAGGCCACCGATTGGATTCGGAATCAGCGCGGCATCATGATCTCCATCATCGATACGGGCAAGGGCATTCAACCTGAAGATGCGCGGCGGCTCTTCGAGCCTTTCTTCACCACCAAGTCAACCAAGGGAACAGGCCTGGGGCTGTGGATCAGCAAGGGCATCGTACAGAAATACGACGGCTTGATTAGTTGCCGCAGCTATCGCCACGCCGGCGGATGCGCCACATGCTTCCGCGTCTTCCTGCCTGCAAGCAGCGCATCGAACCTGTCCGTGGCCGGTAGCTCTGAGCAGAAACCCGACCCGATCTGGCCGCCGGCCGCCGCGGCAGTCGTGCGCAAATCCTCAGCACTGATGAGCCGGGTTGGACTGCGTTGAGCGGCCGTTATGTGAGTGGGGAGCATCGCAGGGCCGCGATCGCAGAACTCCGGAACGCGTTGTTCGAAGTACCCGGCGCTTGGACTCGGTCCTTCAGATCTCCCCCATAGTCGCTCGGCAGCGCTTTGCGACCTCTCGCGATTGGCTCTTCGGAAGAGTATCGTAGCTTGGTGATTTTAGAATGGTGGGCGAGGCGGGAATCGAACCCACAACCCCCGGCTTAGAAGGCCGGTGCTCTATCCGATTGAGCTACTCGCCCACACTTTTATTGTAGCTGCGAAGTGGACGAAACGCGCGGCGCTACGACATCGCTTAACCGTTCACGGAAGCAGTGTTTCCTGATCCGTCGCAGCCTGGAGATAGCGCACCACAGTGGCTTCGGCCCAGTGAACGCCGGCGGAACGTCGCGCCAGAAACGCGCAGTGGCCGCCATGGCGGCTCTCGACAAAGTGGATGTGAGGATTGGCGAGGATGCGCGCGCGGGTTTCAGGAAAGAGACGGATGAAGGGATCGTCTTCCGCGCAGAGGATGAGCGTGGGAACGGCGATGCGATCGACAACACGAGCGCTGGCGGCGCGGTAGTAGTAGTCGTCGGCGTCGCGGAAATCGCAGTAGCGCGCAACGATTTTCTGGTCGAACTCGCGGATGGAGCGAATGGCGCCGATGCCGTCGATTTGATAGATGCCGGGAAAGAGCTCGGCCTTATGACGAAGGCGGCGCTTGAGCCCGCGCAGAAATCGCCATTCGTACGCGCGATTCGCAGGTTCGTGAAGAGCGTCGGCGCCGGCGGCGAGATCGACAGCCGGGCAGACGGTGGCCACGGCGGCAAGCGAGCCGCCGTCGCGGGCGCCCCACTCGCCGGCGAGTTTGAGCACCAGATTGCCGCCCATGGAGTAGCCGACCAGCGCGACGCGTTCGAGCCCGAAACGCGCGGTAAAGTAGCGCACCACGGCGCCCACGTCGGCCGAGCGGCCGGAGTGATAGAGCGTGGGAGTGAGCGCATCGCTGCCGCCGCAGTTGCGCATGTTCATGCGGACAACATTCATGCCGGCGGCGAAGGCGCGCATGGCGATGCCCCGGATGTAGCGCGAATCGGACGAGCCCTCGAGGCCATGCACCAGCACCGCGGTGAGCCGCGAGGCGCGCTCCGGCTCAGGCTGCCAATGGCAGTGGCAAAGCACGCGGCTGCCATCGGAGGCATCGACTTCAACGGTTTCTGCGGTGGTTGGAAGGCGAAACGCGGGCCGCGGAAGAAAGTTGCCGACAATGGTTTGCAGATGGCCGTTCGTGAGCCAGGGATGGGGTTCGAAGGCAGTGAACCAGGCGGGAATTTGCGCAGGCGAGCACGTGGAAGAACTGTCTGGGGTCACGCTGGATGGCTCGGCGGGTGAGATGGGTAAGCCCCCGCTTCTCATGAACTTAGGAGGAAAAGCTGGGGCGGCTAGTGGGGATCGAACCCACGACATCCTGAGCCACAGTCAGGCGTTCTGCCGCTGAACTATAGCCGCCGTGTACCCTATCGATTGTAGCATCGAAGCGGATTGGATGCGGACGCGCGGCGCGGCGCAAACCTGCCGCGAAATGATCCAGATACGGCCCGCCAACGCGGAGACTGAGCTGAGCATCGCCGGGTTTCGCGGAGCGGGCCCGCACAAGTCCATCCGAGTTACAATCGAAAAAGGAAATCGGGGCGTAGCGCAGTCTGGTAGCGCATCTGCTTTGGGAGCAGAGGGTCGGGGGTTCGAATCCCTCCGCCCCGACCAATATTTATCAGCACTTTGCGAGTATTTCAGTCGAGCGATGGCCAGACCCTCTGCTTTTCACACAGATGACCTAGGGCTGAAAGGCGCATCATTATTGAGTTTCCTCATCTTAATGAATGCAAGGACAGTTACAAAATCGTCTACAGTCATGATTTAACAAAGCTCGAATTCAGCCAAATACCATTCGCACAATGACTTCGACCGATTGGTTATGTTTCAGTTCTCTCGCGCCTAAACGACATCGGTCTTGATTTTGAGAGCTTTCCATCGACTACGAGACGGTCGACCCCACCCAGTTGTTAATCGTTGAAAAATTGACGCGTTTATTCAGCTTCTCGGCCAGAAGGAGCTTTGGCGAGGGGCAGCCTCAGTGAGCATCTGGGGGTGACTAAGATCACACCTTTGACGTTCTTTTCTTGAGACAATCCCAGTCTAATGGTTGTATTATTCGCAGTCGGGAATCTAGACGTTCATGTTTGGTCGCGAATTTAAGGGTACGTACCTATCCGCCGTTTGCCGTTGGCTTCCTGCCATTGCGCTCTCCCTCTCTCTACCGATCTCGCTGCATGCTCAGGTTGGCAACTTTGCGGATGATTCCCCGGACGGAGACGCTCCCGCCATCAATGCTCCCGCTGACATTGCAACGGTGGTGACGCCCCCTCCCCTCAAGACTCCGCAGCTCTCTCTGGAACAAATGGGAGACCGCCTGGAAGCGAGTGGCCGGTTTCAGGCTGCAGACCACGCATATTCGCAGATTGTGCGCCCTTCGGCCTCGGTGTTGAATAAGATGGGCGTCGCATATCAGATGCTGGGCGACCTGAAGGACGCGATGCGTTGCTACAAGTCATCGCTTAAGCTGCTGCCCAATCCAGATGTTTTCAACAACCTGGGTTCGGCGGAGGAGTTACTGGGGGATTTTTCAGCCGCCGAACGCGATTACCGGAAAGCGCTCAGGCTTGAGCCGAACGATGCACGGGTTTTGAAGAATTTGGGCACCAACCTGTTGATGCAGGGAAGAGACGACAAGAGTGCCGAGGCTTACAAACAGGCGTTAGTCATAGATCCTCATATTTTTGACCACTATTCCGGTCCGCAGGTGGTAGAGCCGGAGGGAAAGTTATTGGGTGTGGCGAGCTACATGAAAGCAGAGAGCTGCGCGCGGGCGGGGCTGACTGACTGCGCTCTCACTTATCTGCAACGGGCCTTTAATGAGGGTTCGGCGACCGTGAAGAAAGTGAACGCGGACGCCGATTTTGCAGAATTGCTGGGCACCCCTGCTTTGGCGCGGATTCTCGCTCGAGAGCAGTGAGCGGTTGCTGATTCCCACCCTATGGCACGCTTCGACATTAGTGCGCTTTGACAATAGCTCGCTTCGATGATGGCCGGCTTTGACCAGGAGAGCGGCCTCAGGCGGCTGATGCCAGAGGAAAACTCATCTCTACGATCAGACCGCCGGAGGGTTTGTTCGAGGCCACGATCTGGCCGTCGTGAAGTCTTACCACGCGATCGGCAATGGCCAGGCCGACGCCGAATCCACCCTTCGATCGTTGGCGGGCTTCATCGACGCGGTGAAACGGCAGCAAGATCTTTTGCAATTCTTCGATAGGCACTCCGGGGCCGCTATCGGAGATTCGAAGCACAGCCTGCCAGTTTCCGTTGCACTCTTTTTTTTCGACGACAATCTCGATAGTTCCATCCTCCGGCGTGTAATGAATGGCGTTGCGCGCGACATTTTCAAAGGCGCGCTGCAGCAGGAATCGATCTGCCAGAACGAAGCAATCGTGTGAGGTGCTGGCGATAATACGGCACTTGCGCGCATGGGCTTCGTACTCGATGTCCGGCATCATTTCCGCAATGATCTCGCTGAGCGAAACCGCCTTGGGCGGCTTGATCTCGGGCAGGACTTCCATTTGCGAGAGAGTGAGGAGTTGTTCGATCAGGTCGTCGACCCGCGCAGCTTCTTCTTCAATGCGGTCGAGCGGAACACCCATGGATGGATCTCCCGCTAGCCGGGCCAGTTCCAATGCGATGCTGAGCCGCGCCAGCGGGGTGCGGAGCTCATGAGAAACGTCGCGCAGAAAGGTGCGCTCCGACTCGACCAGCGATTGCAGACGGTCGGCCATGTTGTTAAAGTCGGCGATCAATTTCTGAATGACGTCTGATTGGAAAGGCCGCGCAAGCAGCCTGGGGAAATTGCCTGTGGACACGCGGGTGTCAAGCCGGCCGTTGGCGATATCCTGCGCGGTAGAGCTGAGCCGCCGAATGGGTACCGCAATAAGAATCGCGAAAAACAAGGTGACGACCACGGAGATAATAAAAGTCGTGGTCCCGGGCCAATACCAGAAGAGCGGGTGCATTTGATCGTCGAGCAGCAGGATGTATTGCCGGCCCGAAGCCGCGGTTGTTGCGAAAGCGAGGATAAGCGAAGAGCGCCGGTCGATTGCAACCGGTCCCTTCCCGATTCTTGCTTTGGCGATCAACGGCCGGAAATCGAAGCTGGGATTCGCGCCACAGAGGATGGTCCCATCCGGCGAGGCGAGATAAATGCGGTCGGTATCGCTTGCCATGAGCGGAAGGGCGGCAACGCAGCCTCCGCTCTGATATGCGGTGAGAATCGAGCGGGCGTCGAACTGAAGGGCCGATTCGAGAGCCCTAATGGACTCCTGACGCCGCAAATGCCCATGAGGAATGATGTCGGATACAACGATGACGATTCCTGCCGCGATCCAGTAACAAAGGAACACCTTAACAATCAGTTTCCACATCGATGCGCTCCCCTGCGGCGGTTCTCCAGGTATTGTGGAGTTCTTGAATCGAGCAATACGGTGTTGACTTCCAACCCAAAGACGAAGACCTGTCTGCGGGGCCCCTGGATCGGAAAACGCCACTTCACTGCATTGGCTTCGATTGACACCACTTGGACAACCGCTATGGAGCGCCTCGTGCCTCTTGATCTTGATCGGCTTCCGCCTCTGACAACCCTTCGCGGCCGAGCTTAACCTAGCTGAATCGCCAATTGAAGGGGGCGGCCGGACTTATCGTGTCAAGGTTGCGCTCCGTTACTCAACGCAAAGAGATATCCGGAGCTTCGAATCGTCTTAATGGCGGCCCCCGGATTGTCTGCAATGGTGAGCTTGCGCCGAAGACGGCTCACTAACATATCTAGGCTGCGGTCTCGCGGGTCGAAACGGCGATCGAAGACCCGTGCGAACAGGTGCTCGCGCGAGAGCACAATACCTTCATATTGAAGCAGCGCTTCAAGAAGTAAAAACTCAAGGTCGGTAAGATCCAGCGAGTGAGAGCGATAGCCCGCCGTTCGCGTTGCCCGATTGATTAGAAATCCCGAGACGAACAGGTCACTCTTCGCCGGACTCGCCGCGGCTCGGTTGGGATCAAGAACACGGCGGCGATGGACAGCACGCATCCGCGCCAGAAGCTCGCGAGGATTAAAAGGCTTGGAAACGTAATCGTCCGCGCCGTCCTCAAGACCCATGATTCGGTGTTGCGAGTCGCCGCGGGAAGACAGTATAAGGATGGCAACGTCGGAGACGGGGCGAAGCTGGCGGAGGACTTCGAGTCCGTCCATCCCGGGAAGCACTACATCGAGCAGAATCATGTCAAATGGATTCCGGCACGCAGTCTCAAGCCCGGCCGGCCCATGGTGGCGCATTTCCAGCGAAACGCCTTGCAAGGCGAGGTAGTCGCGCAACATGGTGCAGAGGCCGACATCGTTGTCGATGATCAGAATCCTTTCCATACGCGCAGGCTCCTAGACAGCCCAGCGGGCACTCCGAGCTGTACTCTCGTTCCAACGGCGTTCATGGAACGGGTACACACTACTTTAGCAGGGACCGTATAAGAATCGCATATCTAAATCATTCCGTCCGCATATACACGCGAATCAAAATGCCCCTCGCTTCTGCGGCCTATATCGAGCAATACGAAGGCGTGTCTAGCGCGGCGTTCCGGGGTAAATCACTAGATCCAAGGACCTTCCGCGTTTTTCGAGGGGGGCTTGCGGGGCCTTCCGGGTTCGCTTCAAGACTACATGAATGCTTATCTCCTTTTAATGGGGGTAACTTGCCTCGATGAAGCGATCAACGTCGCTGTGCAGCTTGTGGTGGGCGAGTTCATCGATGTAAACCATGTGGCCGGATTCATAGTAAGCAAAGGTGATGTTCTTCCTGAGCGGCGGCTCCAGGTGCATATGGTCAACGGTGTACTCAATCCCGTTGAACGGCGTGGCCACATCGTAGTATCCGCAGACGACAAGGACCTTTAGATGGGTTTGCGAAGTGATGGCGGAGCGCAGGACTTCAGCCACCTGGGTGTTCCCGGTCTGGTCCCAGGGGCGCACATTCGCCGTCACTGTGTAGTAGTCATTCGTTTTCCAGTTCAACTCGCGCTGCGTATAATCGTGAAACGCTGCGGCAAACGCGCCCTCGTAGGACGCTTCACTGGGGTCATATTCATCGCGCTCCCCGGCGGCATCGACATCGTATCCTTCGAATCGTGAGTCTAGGCGGCCGATGGTGCGGCGCTTGTCGCGCTCCAGTTCCTTGAACCAGCGTTGCGGCGAGATGCGGAGATTAGCCTCCTCGATGTACTCGGGAGAGAGCGCGGTGAAGCGAGCCAGTTCCCGCACGGTTTGGGAATGTTCAGCAGGGGTAGCCAGGTCACCTTTCTGGAGCGTCGCAGCGTAGAGGCCGTGCGCAAACGCCCGCGATTGCTCGACCACCTGCTCGATGGACTCTTTCTCAAGGTCGGGTGCGAGCAGATGGTGATACCAGGCGGTGGCGGTCATGGTGGGCAGGAAAAATGCATTGCGGTCATCTCCGCTGACGTTGGTGAAAGCGACAGAGGACACGAGGACGATGCCATTGAGATAGACTTCGTGCTTTTGCTGGAGCACACCGGCGAGTTCGGCGGACCGCGTGGTTCCATAGCTTTCGCCGATGAGGAACTTGGGCGAACTCCAGCGCTGATTGCGGTTGAGGAACTCGTAGAAGAAGTCGGCGAAGTAGTTCGCGTCTTCGATGATGCCGTAGAACTGGGAAGGATTTTGACCGGGGGCGGGACGGCTGTAGCCGGTGGAAACGGCGTCGACGAAAACCATGTCCGTGGCGTCGAGGAACGAGTCCTCGTTATCTTCGGTGCGGTAGGGTCCGGGAAGGCCATGGCCGTCAGGCGCCTGGACCACTCGCCTGGGACCAAAACCCATGTGAGTGAACAGAGAGCCTGATCCCGGGCCGCCGTTGTAGACCATGGCGATGGGGCGCGTCGAGGGGTCGGTGACGCCGTCCTTGGTGTAGGCGACGTAAAAGAAGGTAGCCTTGGGCGTGCCATCGTCGGCGCGGATGATGTAGGTGCCCGCCGTAGCAGTATAGGCGATGGTGCTGCCCCCAATCTTTGCGGAATGGTGGGTTACGATGGTCTTCTCTTCGGAGGGTGCTTCATGATGCGGCGTGGTTTCTCCGGCGGATGCTTCGCGTGAGACCGCTTCGCGGGAACTGCTTCCGCCGGGAGTACGGGTACGCTCCTGTGCCGGGCCACCCGGGGGCTGCTGGCTGGCCGGAGTGGTAATGCCCGGCTGTTCGACGGCGCCGCTCTCCTGCGCTGCCACTGCCAATGATCCGAAGTTTAGAACCGAGAGCAGGCAGATCATCGTCGATGCTTTGTTCCAACCATGCTTCATGCTGAAACTCTCCTGTGGGTCATTTGCCGGTGGCCGGAGCGCGGTTAAGTTCTCGCATCGAAACCACATTCGGATTGCGCCGCATCCACGAACAGGTAGCCATAGGCCAGATCCGACAAAAGATAGCGCGGCAACGCGGGGTTGTCTTCGATCTTGATGCGCAACTTGCGGACAAATGTACGGAGATACTCCACCTCTCCGCCGAAATCCGGTCCCCAAACGGATTCCAACAATCGCGAGTGGCTCACGGTATTTCCCGCGTGAAGCATAAGTTGATGTAACAAGCCAAATTCCTTGGGAGTGAGATGAATGCGCCTCCCGTTCTTACGGACCTCCTGTCTCGACGGATCGAGGATGATTTCTCCGATCGAAATCACGGCTTCGGTGTTTTCTTCGGGCAGCCTTTTGCGGCGGATGATCGCGCGAAGGCGGGCCATCAACTCCCGGATGTTGAACGGCTTGACTACGTAATCGTCCGCGCCTGCCTCCAGTGCTTCAACGATTCGATCTTCGTTGTCCTGTCGAGTGACCACAATGATTGGAAGCCGGGGATGGTCTTTTTGCGCAACGCGGCAAATTTCCATCCCGTCCATTCCGGGCAACAACATCTCGAGCAAAACAGCATCGAACACGCCAGAGCGCATACACTTCAGAGCATCTTTCACGCTTCGAGCTTCGGCCACTTTAAAGCCGGCATGGAGCAACGGAGTATGCAGAACCTGCCGAATCGCGCGATCGTCCTCCACAATCAGTACCGCACCCGCGCCTGAATTCATCGCATCCACTCTTCCAGCCGGGATTCCATCCACGAGCGAATCTTTTCGCCCAGTGCAGTAAGGTTTCCTCTTTCATTTCCCTTCTGGCATGGGGGACGGTGTGATCCACGTTCCGTCCGACTTCACCGTGTTGTTCGGATTCATGAGGTATTCGTCAAAGAATGCCTCACTGCGCCTCCACGCATCTTGCAGCACGTAGGCCCGGCGGAAGAAGTGAATTTCTCCGGGATAGAGGGCCATCTCAAATGGCTTGCCCAATTTCTCCAGAGTGTCAATGATCGTCAAGGTTTGGATCATGGGAACGTTCGTGTCATTAGTGCCCTGCAGAATGAGAAGCGGCCGCTGCAGTTGATCCAGATGCTTCACCGGCGCAGAGATGTAATAGCCTTCGGGATTGGAGACCGGCGTTCCGAGACGGCCGATGCTCCACGCGCCATGCGTCGCCCAGTCACCCACTCCGGCCACGTCGATCGCACAGCGGAAGAGATTGGGCGTTGTCGTCATCGCCTGCAACGTCATGAAGCCGCCAAAACTGAGACCCCAGATGCCGATGCGGTCTGGATCGACATAACTGAGCGTCTTCAAATAGTCCGCGCCCGCAGCCACGTCCTTCGACTCCTTTCCGCCCAGGTCCATGTAACTTCCAGTAGTCCAATCCCGGCTGTAGCCGGAACTTTCGCGATAGTCGGGCGTAAGAATGACGTATCCCTGCTGAGCAAAGTATTGACTGATTGCGTAGTACATCCGGTATGCGCCCGGATGCCAGCCAAGATAATTCTGGTCGGAGCCGGAGCCATGGATCCAGATAATCGCCGGGTTTTTCTTTGTCTTGTCGATGTTCTTGCTGACGATAAGAGTTGCCGGCACAGGCGCGCCGTCGGCGCGACTTGGGTAATGCACCGCGATGGGTGCCGTCAGATCGGAGACTTGTATCTCTGGCGGAAGCGAATCGGTCAGTCGCGTGGGTGCACTTCCGGGTGCGACTGATATCGAATAGACTTCCAGCGGATGCTCGACCGCCGCACGCGAGTAGGCAAGCATGCTGCCGTCTGGCGAGAACGATGGATCGATGTTGACGCCGCGCGCCGTCACCACGGGTTCAATCGTGCCTGTCGCGACATCCGCGATGGAAATAAAGCGCTCCCCCTGGTTGCCATCCGCGCTATGGGCGTAGGCAACCTGCTTGCTGTCGGGCGACCATGCGGCATACCCGTCGCCAAAGTCGCCCATGCTCAATTGCTTTGCCTGCGACTCCGACGTGGCATCGGAAGGGATCACGTAGAGGTGCGCCCAGCCGGTGCGGTCGCTGATGAATGCTACCGATTTGCCGTCTGGCGAAGCCACGGTGCGCGGGCCATTGCTGGGCGACCACCATGCCGGGTCGTAGTCCTTCCACAACGTGCGAGTCTCGCCATCGACGGACGTAATTTTGATGTACCTTGTTTTATGGTCGGGCGAGAGTTCCTGGTGCAACAGCGCAGGTCCAGCGACCCATTGCGCGCCGCCCATTCCGAACCCACCTCCGCCTCCACCGCCGCCGGCGGTCGGAACAAAGACCGGATCGCCGTTGAACACGGAGACGATGCCAATCTGCGTGTCCCAGGAATTGATCTTGAATATCTGGACGCGCTCGCCATTGAAAGGCATCGGCAAGGGCTCGTCCGCGCTGCGAGCGACGTTAAAAGACACATAACCGTTATCAGGCGAGATGGAGGGGCCGGAGGGATTGAGCCCCATGGGCAGGCGCGTGAGCTGGCGCTCGGTCTTACCCGGAAGATTCGCTATCCAAACCTGGCCCTTGCGGACGAAGGCGATCTGCTGTTTGTCGCGAGAGAGGCTGAAGCTGGTGACGCCTTCAAAACCGGCCAGGCGCATAGGCCTGGATCCAGAAGTGGAGACGGTCCACAAGCTGCCGTCCTTGCTGAAAAAGATGCGGTCGTTGGCGGCCCATTCGAAGTGACCGATATCGGACTGCAGCATGGCGGGGTTGACGGGAAAATCGGTGAGCGCCACCGGCGATCCACCACTGGGCTTGACCATGAAGAGGTCCTGCTTGCCCGCGGCGTCCCAGAGGAAGGCGATGGTCTTGCCGTCGGGTGACCACGTTTGTTCAGTG
Organism: uncultured Acidobacteriaceae bacterium; assembly: GCA_963732305.1. Lineage (GTDB taxonomy): Bacteria > Acidobacteriota > Terriglobia > Terriglobales > Acidobacteriaceae > Telmatobacter. The sequence continues at coordinate 479,468 of CAVSYW010000005.1, read as the reverse complement.
GGATACTTGATCGCGGCCACACCGTCAATCGTGATGCTGCCCTTTGGGGCTTCGGCAGGAAGTTGCGCGGCCAAGGCCAAAACGAACACCGGCAATGCAGATGAAAGAAGTCTCTTCAACTCCATGGTTTTCCTCTCCATAGATCGTCCTTACTAGTTGCCCGTGGCAAATGCGGTGGGCATGGCTTGAGTCGCGGTGGCGCGAAGAGCAGGCGGCATGTCGGCCGGCGCGAATGGCGACGCGGGAGCCGTGTTATCCACGGATTTTTCGGTGTTGTCAGGATTCTTCAGGTACATATCGAAGAAAGCCTCGCTGCGCTTCCACGCATCACGCAACACGTAGGCCCGGCGGAAGAAGTGGATTTCTCCGGGATAGATGCCCAGCTCGAATGGCTTGCCCAGTTTGACTAATTGGTCGATGACGGTGAGCGATTCCCAGAAGGGCACATTGGTATCCATGGTTCCCTGCAAGATCATGAGCGGGCGCTGCAGCTGGTCGAGGTGCTTGACCGGCGCCGAGGTGTAGAAGCCCTCGGGATTTGTAACCGGAGTGCCCAGTCGGCCGACGGTGTAGGTGCTCGAGCTCCACGTGGCCCAGTCGCCCACTCCAGCCACATCAATGGCACAGCGGTAGAGCGTGGGGGTGGTGGTCACCGCCTGAAGCGTCATGAATCCGCCATAACTCAGGCCCCAGACGCCGATGCGGTCGGGATCGACGTAACTCAGCGTCTTGAGGTAGTCGGCACCGCCGGCTACGTCCTTGGTCTCGGCCCCGCCCATGTCCATGTAGTCACCGACAGCCCAGTCGCGGCTGTATCCGGAGCTGCCGCGGTAGTCGGGCGTGAGGATGACGTATCCCTGCTGGGCCAGATACTGGTCCATCGCGTAGTACATGCGGTATGCGCCCGGATGCCAGCCGAGATAGTTCTGGTCGGAGCCGGAGCCATGGATCCAGATAATGGCGGGGTGCTTGATGGTCTTATCGAGATTCTTATTGACGATCAAGGTTGCTGGGACAGGTTTGCCGTCGGCGCGACTGGGGTAATGCACTGCGACCGGCGCAGTGAGGTCGGCGGGATCGAGACCGTCGGGCAGCGAATCGGTAAGGCGCACCGGCGTGGCGCCCTGGTGCGCGGCGACCGCATAAACTTCCAGCGGATGCTCGACCGCGGCGCGTGAGTAGGCGATCATCTTGCCGTCCGGAGAAAAAAACGGATCGATGTTGACTCCGCGCGCGGTGACGATGGGCTCAATCGCGCCCGTAGCAATATCGACGATGGAGATGAAACGCTCCATCTGGTTGCCGTCGACGCTATGCGCGAAGACGATCTTCTTGCTGTCGGGCGACCAGTCGGAGTAGCTGTCGCCGAAGTTGCCGTGGGTCAACTGCTTTGCCTGCGACTCAGAGGTTGCACTGGAAGGGATCACGTAAAGGTGGGGCCATCCGGTGCGGTCGCTGGCAAACTCCACCCACTTGCCGTTGGGTGAGACGGACACATGCGCGCCGCCGCCCACGGTAAAGTACGCCGGGTCATGATCCTTCCAGAGCATGCGGGTAGCTCCGGTAAAGACGTTAGTGACGACGATCTCGCGGTCCTTGTGGTCGGGAGAGAACTCCTGGTGCACGATCTGGGCGCTGTCGATCCACTGCACTCCGGGCCCCATGCCGCCGCCTCCACCGCCCTGGGGTGCACCGGCCGAGATCCAGACCGGATCTGCGACGGTGGCATAAATGGAGATCATCCCCATGTGCGCGTCCCAGGTGTTGGTCTTGAAGACGCGCAACCGATCGCCGTTGAAAGGCAGCGGATCGGCCACCTCCTCAGAGCGCGAAGTGTTGAAGGTGAGGTATTTTTCATCGCGAGAGAAGAAGATCCCGCTGACGTTGTCTCCATCCGGCAGATGGGTGAGCTGGCGCTCGGTCTCGCCTTTGAACGAAGCGACCCAGACCTGGCCGCGGCGCACGAAGGCAATCTGCGTTTTGTCTTTCGAGAGCGCAAAGCTCGCCACGCCTTCATATCCGGGCATGCGCGAGGGCCTCGTCCCATCGGTGGAGACGCTCCATAGACCGCCCTCCTTGCTGAAGATGATGCGATCTGGCGAGGCCCATTCAAACCTTCCGATGTCAGATCGCCAGGTGTCGGGGTTGACCGGAAAGTCAGTGAGCGCGACCGGCCTCTCGCCGGGCCTGACCATAAACAGATCCTGCTTGCCGGCCGCATCCCAAAGAAAAGCGATAGTCTTGCCGTCAGGAGACCATTGCTGTCCTGTAGGGTACTTGATCTCGGAGATGCGGTCGATGGTGATGCTGCCGCGCGGCGGTTCGGTAGCATGCAGAGCGAGCCCTGAAATAAGCAGGCTGGCGAATACGACGTGGGGGCAATAGCTTGTCAGTTTCATCCCGGTCACCCTTGAGTTATGAGTTAACTTGCGATCCGATGTGAGAGATAGAAGCTTTCCTGGTAACTACCAGGAAAGCTTCAGACCGCCGCGGGCGACAAACGGGTTGAGGTAATTCGACTGTCTAAAGAAGTTAGCCCCCCACGAAGCCGTGCGGGCGATGACCGGCTCGGCATCGGTGAGGTTATCCAAATCCACCAGAGTATCCAGCGTGATCTTTCCGTCGCGGAAAGACGTGGGGCGATAGAGGCGCAGGTTGACATCGTTGACGCTATCGAGGCGCAAGGTACCATTGGGCGCCAGCTTCACGGTCTCCGATACGCCCAGACCCGCACTGCTAGGAACCACGTAGGTTGGCAGCAAGGGATAGCCCGTGGTGTGCTGATAGTTAATGCTGGCGGAGATCTTCAGCGGCATAACATAGGTGCCGTCGACCTTGATAACATAGGGCGCATCCTGATCGATGGAACTGTTATAGCGATTCAGGTTCTGGTTGGGATCGTTGAAGTCGTCGCTGGTGGTGGCGCTGTAGGTTCCCTTGTTGCTCTGTTTGGTGAACCCGGCCAACACTTGCCAACGTTTGTCGAACCTGCGACTGACGGTGAAATCGATACCGTCGTAATGGTTGTTGCTAACGGCCGGAACATTGGTCAGCTCGTAGTAAGTAGTACTGCCCAATGGGTTTGAGGCGCTGACCGTGGGATGCAGACAGGCGCTGCTGGATGGAATGCCCATAAGTGAGAGCGTGGCGGGTATAGCAGAATTGTTGGGATACAAGGTGGCGAGCGGATTGGCGATGCTCGCGGTTGTGGTGTAGCAACTTGTGGGAAGCGCGGTATTGACGCGAGCGATCTGGTTCTTGGTTGTGCGATAAAAGTACGACACACCGACGGAGATGCTCTTCATGACGGCGCGCTCATAGCCGACGTTGATCTGGTCGGAGTGAGGCCTGGTGATGTTGGGGTCAATGAAGGTATTGATGCCGCCAAAGGTGCCGGGAGTTGCGGGTGTGTTGATGTATCCGCTCTGCAACGGGGTGCCGTTGGAGCTGACGGCGCCGTTCCAGTTGTAGATGTAACCGCTGGAAGCGTTGGGATTGACGGTAGAGGCGAGCGTGGTCCCCTCAGAGATCTGGAAGCGGTTAAAGCCGGCCCGGAAAACCTGGTTGCCTTTTCCACTTGGGTCGTAGGAGACGCTGATGCGCGGCGAAAGGTTGTTGAAGTCGGCGAGGTTGCTGCTTCGCGTAAAGCATCTTCCGGTTGCGCACGTATTTGGGAACAAGGGCAGCCCGGTGCTTGCCACGATGAAATCGCCCGTTGGACTCACCTGGGCCGGATTGAAGGCGACAAAGTGGTCGAAGCGCACCCCCGCGGTCACCGTCACTTTGCGGTCGATGGTCCAGGCATCCTGCACAAAGGACGCATTGGAATGGAAGAGGCTCTGTTGAACGATATTGGTGTTGTATACCCTCACCTGAAAAGGAGCGCCGTTGTTGTAGTAGACACCGATGTCCTGCGGAGCCGAAGTGTTGCCGTTGGTACTGGCGATGGCCCATTCGCCGCCCGCCTTGAAGATGTGCGAACCCCACCAGCCGCTCTTGAAGTAGGAAGCAGTAGAAGCGATCTTGGTAAGGCCCGATCGGGTGAGAGAGTAAGTCTGCTGCACGCCATTGAGCGTGGAGAGGGATGAGTCGGCGACAGAGAGATCGGTTGAGCCGGGTTCATTCTGCTGGTCTTCATGCAGGTGCATGTAACCGGCACGGGTGTCGATGATAAGGCTGGGAGTGATGGTCGCTGTATACAGCGCCTCTCCGGCCCATGCCGGCTCAATCTGCCGTCCTGCGGCGATTTGGGCGACGTAGGTGTAACTGGTGGAACGGCGGTAGAACCGGTTTTGCACGTTGTAGAGCCAGATGAAAGCCAGATGGTTCTTCGGGCTGGCCTGATAATCCATACGGATAGTGCCGTTGCTCTGATGATTGGGATCGGTGCCCGGCGTGCCGTTAGGGTTGAGCGACGCAAGCTGCGAATCTGTGAAGCAGTAATAGCGATATGCGCCGAATCCCCACAGGCGATCTTTCAAGAGCTTGCCGCCTCCGTTAAGCGTCATGTCGCGCAGCATGATCAGAGGCGAACCGGCGTTGGTCACGGAAGTGGTCACTCCTGTAGTTGGCGAGGTAAATTTCGTGTTTTTAAGCGTGGCCTGCGTGGCGTTGGTGAGGTAATACAAAGCCGACATACCATGGAATTGGTTGGAGCCGGACTTGGTCACCATGTTCATGTAGGCGCCTCCCACCGAGACCTCGGCCGGCGCGGCATCGGTGACCACCTGAAACTCCTCGAAGGAATCGTAATCGACATAGAAGGCGGTCGATCCCCCACTGCCTCCGGGCCAGTCGAGGTTGAGGCCATTGAAGCTGTAAACCGATTCGGTCGTCTTGCTCCCATGGACGGACATCGACGACTGCTGGGCGCTCTGATTGCCGCCAACGTCGAATGTGCTTGAAGTAACCGCCGGTACCTGGCTGACCGTGGACCATGGATCGTGCCCGCTGGGAATGTTCTGCAGCATGCTGGTCTCAAACGTGGTTGGCGGGCTGCTGCCCTCCACGTCGATCACCGGCCCGGATCCCGTCACCTCCACGGTCTCCGACGCACCTCCTACTTGCATGGTGATGTTCACAGTTGCCTTGAAACCTGCAGTCAGGATCACTCCCTTTTCCTGATATGTCTCAAAGCCCGCGTTTGCACAGGTGATTTCGTACTCGCCGGGAGGCAGCTGATCGACAAGGAAAACACCGCCGGCCTGTGTCTTAACAGACTGTGGATGCATGAGAGCAGGTCCCTGGACTTCGACCGTGGTACCTTCAATGGCCGAGCCCTGTTTATCGGTGACAACCCCGGTGATGCTTCCCGTGATCGCTACCTGCGCTGACGCAATGGTTGCAACGGCGCACATAAGTAAGAATGCTCCGATATTGCGTGTCGACTGCATGTGATTCACCTCCTGAATTTATTGGCACCGGCGCCGAATTGCCAGTGGCTCGTTGCTTCTGTGTCTTCAGGCCCGAACGAGACACTTGTGAGCAGTCCTGTGAGGACAGGACTATTTGATTGAGATCGCAGAATTGAAGAGATAGCAGTATCCGCTGATTGCTTGTTCAGCGGAGTAAGTATTGACGCTTACTTCTTGTTCGTGGACTTGCTGAGCGATTGCCAGATCCACCGGATTGGTGGATATCGTTCGGCAAACACTTGCTGGTGGTGATGAAAAGATGACAGAACTTCTGTTTTAATTAAAGGATATTTTTGTAACAGTTTGTAACCGCGCATTAAAGGCACCGTAATGTGGGGGTTGCGATTTTGTTGCTTTAGATCGCCCAATTAGGCAATAGGCTACTTGGAAACGATGAGACGGGAAATTTGAAGCTTGTTCTGGAATCGGGCCGCAGTTGGTCGCTAAACGTCAACCAGTGAGGAAAGTTGTTCCGCCAAAGACCTAAAACGCCGCAGTGAACACTTTCCGCACAGCTGCCACCGCTTTTTTCGATATTGCTTGATTCTCATCTTGGACTGAACCCCTTTAATGGGACAGGCTGTAGATGAAAATAGTGGCTGTGCGTGGCCCAAATGATCTGGATGAATACCGGTCTTGCATTCCGCTCGGAGGAATCTCGAAACAGTGAATTATCGCTCAAACGTTGCTGATACACTCTGGTGCGACTGACAATTCTCTCAAGTCTCCGATGCAAAGCTCGGCACGCAAATTCGTCAGGTGTAGTCGAATTTGTAACTGTCAAAGCACCCAGAAGCCACAAGGATCAATAGGGATCGGCTGACGAACGGTAAACATTTCAATCGGAAGCACTTATTTTCACTCAATTTCAACAGGCTTCAATAAATAGAAAAATCTGCTTTGGGAGCAGAGGGTCGGGGGTTCGAATCCCTCCGCCCCGACCATTATTGATCAGCACTTTGCGAGTATCTCAATCTGTCGATGACGAGGCACAGGCGCTGACGCGAATTTCCCCTTCGATTGGCTCTGTCGAGCTAAAAGCTATGGCGATTTTGGCGGTCCGGCGAGAGGTGTCTTCACCGGCGTGGCGACACCGACAAATTGCGTAATTGTGCTGTTGCCGTGGTTGCTCACCCACAAGTTTCCGCTGGCGTCGATGGCGATGGCATACGGCTCCGAGAGAGAGGCATCCGATCCGAAGCCGGAAGCGGGAGACAGCGCAGCTCCTATCGGCGCATCGTTTGCCCCGGAAACTTCGCTAAGGCTGTTGTCCTGATAATTCGTCAGCCACACCCTGCCTGCTCCGTCAATTGCAATCCCTTGGGGATGGTCGATGCCCCCGCCGGTCAAGCCACTTGAAACGATCGCCCCGGTGGTGGAAACGACGCTGACGCTGTCGCCATAATAGTTGGCGGCCCACACATAGCCGAATTGGTCCGCGGCGATTCCCGCCGGTCCACTACAGCAGGAGTAGCTATTCACCAGCGATCCATCGGCGGAAATCGAGGTGATGGTATCGGCGGACTGGTTCGCAACCCAGGCGTTGTGCTGAGCATCGATCGTCACGGCAACGGGAAAGTCAAGTTGGCCCTGTCCCCAGCCATTGGCGCCAGAGAGCGATGCACCTGAGCTGTTGAGTAGCGTGACCGTCTGCCAGTTGTTCACGACCCAAATGTCTCCATTTGTATCCGCGGCGACGGCGATAGGCCACTCGATTCCCCCGGAGAGATAGCCGTCAGCGCCGCTTAGGATCGCGCCGCTGGAATTCAACTCCGTTACCGAGCCGATACCGTTGTTCACTCCTCCCTGGCTCGCATAATTGGTGACCCAAAGCGAGCCCGATGGAGCGACCGCCAGCCCCCACGATTCATCGATCCCGCCGCCGGTGAACCCAGTCGCGGCCAAAGTCTCTCCGCCGGGAGTCCACGCGGAGACGGCGCCAGGATAGTCGGCCGCCCATAGGTTACCGGAAGCATCAATGGCGATGGAAGTTGGTTCATTGATTCCTCCTCCCGTCCAGGTCGTGGAGAGCATCCAGTCCGGCGGCGCAGCAGCTGAGCGCCGGCGCAAAGACGGATGCGCCCGATGCGATTTGATAGATCCCGGCGACGTTGTTCGCCGGATGGCTAAGAATATTGAAGACCGCGTCCAATGTATTGTCAGGTTCGGTTCCCGAGGGCGGCGTGGCAGCGGCGAATAACGGTCCACAAGCTGAGGAAGCCGCAGCGCAGACCGCAAGCGCGTTGGCCAATGTGTTGAGTTTGCTCGGCGAAACAGTGAGAGTGGCCGGCAGCGAGGCGCCGGGAGAAACGCCGGTGCTCATGTTGACCAGCGCGGCGGCTGTGATAAAAGCGTTCGCTAGACCAACAGCATTGGTGGAGCTAGCTCCGATATTGCCGCCAGCCGAGTAGAACGCTGGCCAATGCCGCCGCACTGGCCACGGTAGTTGCTTCATTGATAGCGACAGTGGAACCTGCAGTGATGCCGGTGCATGGGCCCAGCGCAGACATGAGCGCCAGCGAGTTGTTCTCTCCGCCGCTGGAGGCTGGAGTACCACCCCTGGCCATCAAGTAGACTTCCGTGGCCGAAGTATCGCATGAATAGCCGGAAGGTACGGTAAAGCTGCCGTCGGTCCCAGTGTCCAGGGCAGTCGCGAGCAAGGCGGTAGCGATCGATCCGCTTCCTGAGTTGCCGGCGGCATAAAGCTGAACGCTGGCGCCCGCAACTGGTTTGCCATTCGCTTTCACCACGCCGGAAAAGCTCGCGCCGGAGCCGCCTTTGCTGCGGGCCGGCGCGGTCACGCTGCCACCACAGCCGGTGGCAAGAAGACCGGCGAGTAAAACGCACGGGATGGACAGAAAGCGATGCATCATTTATCGATCGGCAGACACCGAAGAGTGTAAATCAGCCGTGCAGCAGCAGCGTTAACTGCGGAGCGGTACTGCAGCTAGCGGGGCGAAACCGGGACATCGAACGAACCCATTCGTCCCGAGGCGGAGTCGCGGACGATGAAGCGCAGAACGCGGGCCTTCGCGGCAGGTTGCGCCGTAAAAACAAATTCTGCCATCCGCGCGGGATCATGCAAATCGGTCCCGGGTCTTGCAGTGGCGATCATGCCGCGCATGGTGTGGCCGATCATCCCGTTTGCGGCGTTCAGCGAAGCCGACAAAATTGAAACCGAGGCACTGAAAGCACCGCTTGGCTCCGGGTGCCATGCGAGGTTGGCCGCGCCCACTTGCACCAAGTATGTATTTGTTGGCTCGCCGGGCGAAGTGTTAGGAACTACTTTCACGATCAGCCCGTTCAAAGGGATGGAACTCTCAACTGCGGTGGTCAGATCGTCGTTCCGCACCGTGTCGGACCGCAATTCTTCGGATCGGCCGGAGAAGTATCCGGTGCGCGTGTCAACTGTCAGGCCGGGACGCAGGCAGACAACCTTTATCTTCCGGTACTTTGCCGCGGCCTCACTGGGGGTATTGGGCGTATAAGAGAGCACATAGAAATTCGCGCCGAGGCTGACTGCGGAGTCGATCTGCTGCGCCACGTTGTTCATGCCGCGAACCACGCTGCCGCCGGTGGCTGGGCCCAGCGCGTCAAAGTCCTCATCCGCATTGAACGTTGAGGAATTGTGCGACAAGGCGTCGCCGGAGGCCTGCGCAAACTCCGTTTGGGAAATATCCGTGATTTCGGTCATGCCAGGGGCCAGGGTGGAAGGGTCCACGGCGTACAGCGTGATGCGCGTATCCAGCATCTCGTTGGTCAGATGCCGCAGTGCTTCCTTCACTTTGTCGAGGTCCTCAGTGGCAAAGGCCTGCGGATCGACGCTGGGAAAGCCTCCGCCAACCCAGACGAGATTCTTGCGGCCGGGAATGCGCGCGTAACTCTGCGCAATGTCCTCGACGGCGCGCAGGCTCTGGTCAAGCCGCTCCACCGGGCCGAGATCTGCATTGCCCGTGAGCTCGAGCTTCCAGTCATATTCTGTCGGGGAGGCGGCTAAAGCGCGAAGCAAAACCTCGCGGTCACGGGTGAAGACCTGCAATTGCTTCAAATGATCGTCGTAGAGCATCAGCAGCGCGGTGGGTTGCTGCAGGATCGCCGGCTGCCGGGCAAGGTAGTTATGCAGCTCCCGCCGCGCGAAGGAGCTGTCTGCGAAGCGGGTATTCAACTGATCGAGAAGAAGGATCGTTACCGGCGATTGGCCGAAACTCGCCGGTTGCGCCGGGTTGAAGACCTGAGAGGTTCCGGCTGCGTCGGATGCTGCAGGCAACTTGTGAAATGACGGCCCTTCCAGAGAATGGATCCGCTGCGGTTTGCCATCTTCATAGACCTCAAAGTCCTTTGTGGTGAGGCCATCCACGGGCTTGCCGCCGGCATCGGTGACGACTGCATCGAGCACGACGAGTCTTGCTTTGATGGTAAATTGAGGGGCGTTCTGTGCGGCCTCAGTATCCTGGGCGAAAGCGCGCGACGAGGCTGTGGCCACGGTCAGCAGAACTGTAGTAATCAGGAGCAGGGTATGACGGGTTGGCCGGTCAGCGTGAGCTTTGGGTCGCAATTCTTACCCTCTTTTCCAAAAGGCGTCGTGCCAGCCGATTTGCTTACTCGACCAAACGCGAGGGCGATCCTGGCCAGGACAATCGCCAGCGGTCACCAACCACGCACTGCTCAGGATAAACCGAGGTGGCGGACCGCCGAAATCTTCCAATTTGTTGACTCCGATTGGCGTCAGAACGTTTAAGTCAGCTTCACAGCGCTCCACAGCTACTCTGTCCCGGCGCCATCGCGCGTGAGTGGCTTTTTGCTCCCGGGGCCCCGCGGACTGGTCTTGGTCCGTGGGGTGGAAGTAAAAGCCACCTATCGCGCCACTGAATAGGACACGTAAAAACTATCGAACCGTTCTAGAAGTGCAGGCGAACAGCCACCTGGAGCTGCCGCGGGCTGTAGGTGTAATTGCTGTTGGAGTTGGTGTACAACCCAAAACCCGGGTAGGGCGACAGGGTCGGGACATCGCCTGTTCCGTCAGTCAGCGTATACGCCTCCGTGTCGACGCCGGTGATGTTCTGATGGTTCAGCACATTGAAGAGCTCGGCCAGGAACTCCAGGCGTATATGCTTGAGCCCTGCTGTCTCTGGCAGAATAAAGTTCTTGGTCAGGCGCATATCGACGACGGCGGTCTTGGGATAGTTAAAGGAGTTGCGGTCGATCCAGGGAGGACGGTTGGCGGCGCTGGAGCCGGAACCGTTCACATCGCTGGAGATGCTGAGCGATTCAATACCGCTGCCTGGAACGGCGACAGACTTCAGGCCGGTAGTGCTGATCGTCGGAGTAAAGGGCAGGCCGGTCTGGATTTGCACCAGAGGAGCGATTCGCCAGCCGCCCAGCACCTGATTCTCAATGCCCTTGAAGTGCGTCTGCGGCTGATAGATCAGAGCACCCACGTAGCGCAGTCGAACGTCGGTGTTGCTGTTTCCGTAGGCCGAGCGCGCATTGGTGGGGTCGAGAAATGTCTCACCGGGGACAACGGTGGATTCGTAGGGGTTCTCATCCAGTGCGTGAGACCATGTGAAGTTGGTCAGCAGCGAGAAGCCTTTCTCATAACGACGGTCCAACTGAACGGCGAAGGCGTTGTAACTGGAGTTGACGGCGCTTTTGACATCGAGTATCTCGTAGTAGTCCGGATTGGGACGAGAGGGGCTGGCGAGAAGGAAGAACTTGCCCATATAGCCTGCGGGAAGCGGAGGCGGCGTGCTGCCGCCATGCGGGAGAGGAACATATCCGCTGGTGGGCTGCAGTTGAGGATACGCGGCCAGGCTGGTGGCGCACTCCGAGTCCGGGCTGATGCAAAAGCTAGTGACCGGCGTCGCGGGGCTGACGGCATAGGGAGCGTAGGCCACGCCTCCAGAGCTCAGATTGGTATCGATCGCGGTGGGCAGTTCACGGCCGAGCGACAGCATATACGTGACGCCGAGTGTCATGTTGTGGCCCAGGTCCCGCTCGATGGCAAGATCGGCTTCGTGGACCTTGGGGTTGCGGAAGTGAGGATCGAAGTACGCCACCGAGGAGACATCGATCCCTCCATTGGCGGCGTAACAGGAATAGATGGAAGCCGCGGAAACCGCGAGGTTCGGCCATTGCGGTCCGCAGCCATTGTTGTCCGATGGCGGATGAAGATCGGTAATCTCGAGCTGCCCGTTGGTCGCCCCTGAATCGATAAAAGTCTGCAGGATGTTGGAATTGACGATGCGGCCGTAATACATCCCATAGCCGCCGCGCAGGATGGTCTTATTGTTTCCGAAGATGTTCCACGCGAAGCCGAAACGGGGCGCGATATTGTCGCGGTCGTCGGGACGGTCGGCGGTCTGCGGAAGAGCCGCTCCATCGATGCTGGTGCTGCCCACAGCGGCGGCCAAGGCCGGGTTCCCGGTGTTCACGAAGGGATTCTGGGGAACGTACTCATATTCGTAGCGCACGCCGAGGGTGAGCGTCAGCCGGGGCGAGAAGCGCCAGTTGTCGGTGGCGTAACCCGCATACTCGCGAGTTGCGATAAGCCCTGCGGGATTGCCAAACTCCTGAGAGTAGTCGTAATACTGCTGGTTGTAGCACTGACCCGCGCCTTTGGTGCAGGAAGTGTTTTGCGATACGGGTCCGCCCAGTCCCGTCGTCAGGTTCAAGTAGTCGGCGATGAAGCCATAGGCCCAGTCGTAACTAAAGCTGCCGTTGCCGTTATAGAGATTGTTAACGTAGTCGGAGACTTTGTTGTATTCCAGGCCGAATTTGAAGCTGTGTTTGCCGTGGCTCCAGGTGACGGAATCGAGCAACTGCAGCCGGCGCTCGTCAGGGTCGGCGTAGCGTGGCAGGTCGGGATTGCTTCCGGCGTAGATGCCGCCGCCCTGGTAGTAGCCTATTTGCGTACTCGCGGCTGCGCCAAAGGAGTTATTCGCCATGGGAAGCTCATTGGGCAGCGGATGATCCTGATAGGTGTACTCGAAGTCCCTGCCGTACTGGACGAGGGCCTCGTTGACCATTGAATTGGAGAGCACTGTGGTCAGGCGAGCGATGCCAAAGTCCTCCTTGACGTTGTCCTGTCCAAGACCAGAGGGCCCCTCGCTGTAGGAGCTTTGAGAGTATAGACCGTTTGGAGAGGAGTAGCGCATGCGGTCGTACATGAGCGAAAGATGATTGCGCTCGTTGATCTGCCAGTCGAGCTTGGGCAGGTTGCTGACCTGGTCCTGGGTGCGGGGGACCATCCCGGTGAAGCTTTGAAGGATGCCGAGGCCCTGCGTGTAGTAGGCGGAGCCGACCTGGTAGGATACGCCGTACATAGCGGCGATTTCGCAGGCGCTGTAGTCCCCTCCGGTCGACACGGACAGGGTATTGCTGGTGGTGAAGGAGGATGTGGAGCAGGTTTCACCGGCAGGCAGAGTTGGATTCGACGGAGCGAAGACGTTGCTTGGGTCGTTAGGCCGCGAATCGAAAGGAAAATTTCTGCGCTCCTCGTCGTAGGAATAGAACCAGAACAGCTTGTCGCGAATGAGCCTCCCGCCAGCGCCAAAGCCCCACTGCTTGCGCCAGTCGGTGGGTTTGGTAGGAACGCTGGCATAATCGCCGTTCGACTGCTGCTCAGTGAGCAGGGTATAGGGATCGGTGGCGCCGCCCAGGTCGACGTTGCGGTCATAGAAGAACAGCTCGCCGTGAAAATCGTTGCCGCCGCTCTTGGTGACCGTGTTGATTACGCCGCCGGCCGAACGGCCGTATTGCGCCGAATAGTTTGAAGTATTGACCTGGAATTCCTGAATCGCCGAGGGAGAGATGGTGTACGCGGTGCGGGTGCGGCCGCGTGCTTCAGAATAGTAAGCCTGGTTGTCGTCGGCGCCGTCCACGGTGTTGTTGTTCAGTAGAAAGCTGATGCCGCGAAAGCTCAACAGTCCGTAGCCGTCCAGATTGGAGACCACGCCGGGAGTGAGCCGGGCGAAGTCTGACCAACGCTCGCCATGCATGGGCAGATTGTCAATCGTGGCCGTGTCGATGGTGGTGGAGATAGTGCTGTCCTCGGTGTGCATCGGCGACTCTTCCGCAGTCACTTCGACCTTGTTGGTCACGGCGCCAGGCTTGAGCGCCGAAGTGACGGTGGATATGCTGCCAACCGTCACCAAAACAGAACTCTGCTCAAAAGTTTCAAAGCCTTCGGCGGTGAAAGTGACGGTGTATTGACCGGGATCGAGCTCAGGAACCAGGAATTCGCCCGACGAATTCGACTTGATGGTGCGCGTGGTTCCCGTGGACACAGAGGTGACGTTAACGGTTGCGCCGGGCAAAGACGCGCCGCTGGCGTCTGAAACGGTTCCTCCGATGGCGCCAGTCGTTGCCGATTGCGCGACAGCTGGACGCTGCAGCGCAAGACTGAGGGCGAAAAGTGCGAGGATCGCGGCGACCCGCACGTGCGCCGCGGGAGGATGAAGCGGATAAGATCTGCAAGAGAGAAAATGCATCCGGTGAATCTCCTGATCCTGTAATCTGCCTGTCAACGCTGGCGCGCGCCCGAGAAATCGTCACAAAAAGCGCGAAAAAACTCTCCGCCGGCGCCGCGCTTACAGCGCGCTAGTTAACTGTAAAAGGAACCGTGAAGCTCGACGTCCCTCCGCTGGAGCCAGTCAACGTCACCTTGATCGTGTAACTGCCCGCGGGCGTCGCCGGCACAACCGTAGCCGAATTGCAGGCGAAGACGCCGCAGGAGGCAACCAACAGCGCCAGCACCAGCAAAAGCTGGCTGAGACGCCCGGAAACGCGACGCCGGCGAATTCCGATCAGCAACGCCAGGCCGAACCCCGCCATCATGCAGAGCAGTTGCCAGGGTCCGCGGCCACCCAATCCAATCGAAGCGGCTGAAGCGGCAGAACCCTGCTGGGTGAGGATGCTCAGCGCCACGATATTCGTCGTAGAGCAGCCACTGGCGGTAATGCTCTGCGGTGAGAAGACGCACGATGCATTGGCGGGAAGTCCGGAGCAGGCAAAAGCGATGTTCCCTGAATACGCGGTCTGTACGATATTGAAGCTGTAGAGGCCGGTCTGCCCAGCCGCGACCGTGGACTGAGCAGATGGTGTTGCCGACGTGGTGAAGGTGGGCTGCGCTATCGTGATCTGGCTGGACGCAGAGCCCGAAGAAGTGTGGAAGTAGCTGTCGCCGCTGTAAGTCGCCGTGAAGGTGTAGGTATTCAGAGTACTCAACGATGTGGTCAGCGTGGCGCCATAGACCGGTGTCAATGCCGTGCCCAGGTTGACTACGTTCTGCGGCGTTCCAATTTGTGTGCCGTTGGCATAGAACGTCACCGTTCCGGTGGGTGCCGATGGGCCATTCGCGGTCAGCGTAGCAGACAGGGTGATGGATGTGCCGGAGGCAAACGATGTGGATGTGGAGCAACTCAACTGCGTCGTAAATGCGACTCCGAGGCGTGTTGACGGACTCTCCGCGTAGGTTCCGCTGAGAGGAAAATTGGATATGCCTCCAAGCTGCGACGTGACACTCAACGTCCCCGTAAACAGCCCCAGTGCAGTCGGTGTAGCCGTGATCGGAAGCAGGCAGTCCGTGGTGTTGTCGCTATTCGTGGTGCAGGTGGCCTTGCCCAGCGAGAAGTTCGACGCTCCGGCAGTCAGCAGATACGGGCTGGACGTGGCGGGCGAATCCCCGGCGGCAAAATGGATCTCTACGATATCCGTCGGCTCATTGGCGCCGATTACTCCGAACTGTGTCCCAGAGGCAACCTCGCGAACGAGATTGTTTGGGGGATCGGCAACAAAGAGGTCGGCATACGCATCCACCGTCACTCCGTAGAGGCCAAGCGCCGTGGTAGCGCTGCCGTAGGTCCCGCTTGCGCCGAATTTGGCATCGAGCGCCGGGCAGCCGTCGCCGAGGGTATCTCCGGTGCCTGCGGGGCTGGTACAACCGCCTGAGCCGCCGCCGGCCACCACATACATCGATTTGCCCACCCCATCTACGCGCCAAACAAAGCCGTTCGTCAAATCGGGAACGTATACGTTTCCGTAGGAATCCGCGGCCAGACCCAGCGAAGCGCCCGTGGCAAAGGTGCCTGCCGTAGCGCGCTTCGTGTTAAGCAGGTTCTTGCCGATTGAATTTTCTTCCCCTGAAAAATTGTTAATGATCCCCGCGGCGTTGATCACAGCGATATCGTCATAATATTCGGGGCTCAAATAAACATTGCCGGACGGATCGGCTGCCGCCGCCCAGGGATAGTCAACCTCAGATGCGCTTGCAGAAGCTCCATTGACATACTGACCGTAGCCGCAGCCGTCGCCCGAAGTTCCATTCGTGCAGCTTGTGCTGCCGCCACCGCTCGAGCCGACAATCTTGGCGATGGTTCCCGGTGGAATGGAAATACCCGTGACGGTCTGTACCGTTGAGCTCGTGTTGATGACGAGCAAGGCGGTCGTATACTGGTCCGGTACATACAGGTTCCCGTTGCTATCCATGAAAATTCCGTACGGCCCATCCAGAAGTCCCTGCGTGGCCGCAACGATGCATGTGTTCGGTGTTGTGCAATTGGTCAGCGATCCGCTGTTGGCTTCATACCCGTAAGTGGAATCATTAAGGCCGCCGGTTTCGCCATCGACCAGCGCGATCACGCCGCCCGTGGCCGGGATAAGGCCGCTCGTGGCCGCGATCATGCGGATATTGTGGTGATTCGGGTCGGCGAAGTAAAGATCGCCGCTGGCGTCGAAGGCCAGGCCGGCAGGCTCGCCCAGTTGGACGGCCGTTCCCAGGCAGCCATCGCCCAGAGCGTCTGTCGAGGTATATGCGCCGCAGGCTGTTGCCTTCGAGGGCGAGGAACTCGCGCCTCCTGCAACAATCGTAATCACGCCCGTAACCGCGTCCACGCGCCGCACCAGGCCATTGCCCCAGTCGGACAAAAAGACGTTGCCGCTCGCGTCTGCAATGGCATAGCGAGCGCCTGACAACTCAACCTCCGTCCCCAGGCAGCCATCTCCATACGTGTCGGTGGCGGTATATCCCGATACCGGGCAGGTCTCACCCACAGAAAATGTCGCGGTCTTCCCGCCTCCCGCAATCAGTTTTGAGGTGTACGGCAACAGTTGCGGCGCAGTTTGCGCCTGCGCCATGCAAGTGAAGCCGGCAAATAGGATGAAGGCGATCCTGAAAATCGACCGGCGGAGACCGAAAACGGAAGAGCAACTAGAGGCAGGCACGAATAATAGCTCCCAAATGAATTCAGGTTCTGAACCGGAGAGAACACGCGCAATCCCCTACGCTGGATACGCGCCACTTCGCGTGAGACCGGTGGCACTCGGTTTTTCGTTCCCCACAAGCTGCGCTAAGGGTGCGGAAAACAAATCAAGTTTACCGAAGAAAATACTCTAGCACTGTTCCCTGGCAAATAGAAGTCTAAAAGTCGATCTGCAATCTTCACGCGTTCATTTGCCAAGCCAACTCCGAGGCGCCCCCGTCCCGTTCGCCTCCGTCGAGGTGATTAAGTGATTGTCGTGCGTTAGTTTATCCGGACCCAGAATGAAAAATTGCCGACAGGGACGATGCAGGCAACGGTCAAAATATCTTTGACAGGATATTCATCTCGCCGTCCGATGGCCCGTGTCTTCAAACGGCAAGAGCAGGCAAAGGGAAAACTCGAAGATCCCGGCTTGGGCATGCAGGCTTCGCCGCACACGGCTCCAGGCGCCGAATGGCCGGTCTTAGTAGGGCGTCCCACCCGCGTAATCCGCAGACATGGTGGTATTCAGCGTCTCGACGCTGGCGGGGTCGCTGATGTACATGCCGAGTTCACGGTTGTTGTCCATCGACGCGTTCGAGTAATTGATCGATCCCATGTATACGTTCTGGGTAGACAAGCCATAATCGGCCACGACCGCTTTGGCATGAATGTAGAATCCGGTTTCGGTGTCCGGGTATAAATTGACGAAGCATCCGGCACTCAAAAGGGCGGCGAAGTTCGAGTCGTAACTACTATCGCTCACCATGGCTATATGAACGGTAACGCCGCGCCGGCATGCGCTCTCCAGCGCGCTCACAATATTGCTGGCGCCCATCTCCTCATTTTCGACGAGCAAAGTTGCCTGTGCGTTGTTGATAAGGCCAAGCATATCCGCCTGCGCTGTTGTCGGACTCCAGATCAGGTCGTACCCGGCTCCCGGCTGGTAACTGAAATCGCTTGCGCCCGCCGTGCCTGTGCTCGTGGTACCCGCCGCATAATCGGCATTGAAGGTGGCCTCAATGGCCGCAATATCGGTGGCGTCGTTCTCCAGCATGGCGAAATCGCGGGTCGTGGAATAGTACTGCGACTGCAGATTAAGGGACATGATGGCCACCTGGGCGCCGTCGATGATGAAACTTTTCTCGTGCGTCGCCTCAAAGGCCTTGTTGGCCCAGACCGCGCTACAGTGATTCACCGCATTCAGCTGATTGAAGGCCGGCGTATTCCCCGACTTCTCGTCGTTCTGGTCGAGAATTACCCGCACCGTCACGCCCCGGTTGCAGGCTGCGGCAAGATCGCCGGAGAAGGTCGTGTCTTCGAGCGCATACATCGTCATGTCGATGGAAGTCTGCGCGTTGTTGATCAAAGCATAGAGCGGCGTGACTTTGTTGTCGGCCTCGGGAAACACATAAAACGTATATGCGACGCTGGAGGCAGTGCCGGTACCGCTGAGCGAAATCGTCTGCGGCGAGCCGCTGGCGTTGTCGGTTACGGCGATGGTCGCACCGTAGCTGGACGCGGCGGCGGGCGTAAATGTCGCGGAGATCGTACAATCCGCATTCGCCGCCAGAGTCGCGCCGCAGGTGGTGGTTTCGCTGAAGTCGCTCGCGTTGGCGCCGCCAAGCACGATACTTGCGATGTTCAGCGTGGCATTGCCGCTATTGGTCAGCGTAACGCTCATGGCGGCGCTCTGCGTACCCTCCTTCGTCGTTGGAAAGTTCATGCTCGAAGAAGTCAGCATCGCTTGCGGCGCGGTCGCTGTGCCCGAAAGGGAAACTTCCTGCGGCGAACCGCTGGCGTTGTCCGTTACGCTCAGCGTCGCGGTGAGGGTTCCCGAGGTCTGGGGCGTGAAATTGACTGAAATGCCGCAGTTGCCGCCCGCCGCGAGCGTGCTTCCGCAGGTTGTCGTCTCGCTGAACGCGGCAGGTGCCGTTCCGCCTCCGATCGAAATACCGATCCCGGTCAGGGTCGCGTTTCCCGGATTCGAGAGGGTCACGGTCTGAGCGCCGGCAGCGGTGTTCACACTCGTGGCAAAGGTCAGGCTGGATGGCATCAGCAATGCCTGAGGCACCGGGGGAGCTGTGCCGGTTCCCGTCAGATTGATGGTCTGCGGAGAGTTGCTCGCGTTGTCAACCAGTTCGATGCTCGCCGGAAGGCTGGCCGCGCTTTGCGGTGTGAAGGTGACCGTGAGCGCGCAATTCGCCGACGCCGCCAGCGACTGCCCGCATGTGCTCGTCATCGCATAGTCCGTTTTGTCGCTGAGCGTAGCACTGGTCAGGGTCAGCGCGGCATTGCCGGTGTTCGTCAGGGTCACCATCTGTGAAGCGCTCGCCTGACCCTCCGTGGTGTTTACGAAGGCAACCGTTGTGGCCGACAAGGTCAACTCCGGCGACTCTGGAGTGGAGGTTCCGGAGTTCGCGACGCCTCCGCAGCCTGTGAGGCATATCGCAGTGCCTAAACCAGCAAGAAAAACTTTTAAATACATGCGCATTCCGGAACCATTGCACTGCACAACACCCAGTGTAAAGGATGGCGCCGCCTGTTTCTTCGCCAAGGCAAATCAGGCATCTTACATGGCTGCCCGGGTAGCAGGCCCGACGATCTGCGTGACAATGAATTTTCAATCAATTCTTCTTGACATCACCGGCCAGATTTGTGTCATAGTTTAGGCTTAGCATTGTGATCTCGACCGTCGTTCAATTCGGCAGGGCGATCTCAGCAGCTCTCTTTATCGCAAACTCTAACTCTTGTAAAGTGGAGGCACCTCAATGGTGACAAGGATCTCTTTGAAATCATCGATCTTTACGCGTGGATTGGCATTGGCGATCGTAACAGCGTGCACCGTGCCGGTCATCGGTTGCGGAGCGAATTCGGTTTCCATGAGCAGCCTCACCGGCAATACGGTAGCCACCGGCACCGGCGTCTTGCATGTTTCGGGCAGGGCATTCGGGGGGCGCCAGCCGATCACGGGAGCGACCGTCACTCTCTGGGAAGCCGGCGATACAGGGTACGGCAGCGCTGCAACAAGTGTGGCCACAACGACAACGGATTTAACTGGAGACTTCAATTTTCCATCGAATGCGCCCTACACGTGCCCCGGTTCCGGCTCCGAGCAGCTTTACCTGACCGCGGCGGGCGGCGTTACGGTCACCGGCGGCAGCCCCAACCCCGCGGCAATGCTGCTGGCGGGGCTCGGCACCTGCTCCACGGTGCTCGCCCAAAACCCCATAGTGACAATTGATGAAGTCACGACAGCGGCCACCATGATTGCCTACGCTCACTTCTTCAATCCAACTACGGAGAGCTTCGGCACCACAAGCACGAATTTGAATGTCGGCGTGATCAACCAAGGCTATCTGTTGGGGAATCTGGTCAATAACAGCACTGGGCTGGCCGTTGCTTCGACCACGGTGAGCGGATCTGGCAATCTTTCGGGCGCCAGCGTCCTCATGACACCCGACGCTTCCAAGATCAATACCATCGCGAACATTCTGGCGGCGTGCATCAACAGCAACAACACCACCGTCAGTCCTTCGACTGAATGCTCTACGTTGTTCAACGACGTCAACTCGACACCCGCCACCGATACGTTGCAGGCGGCTTATTACATGGCCACCAATCCAACCGATACGGTGACCGGGACCAGCAACATCGCTGCGGTGTATAACATTGCCGCTGCCACCGGACCGTTCCAAACCCCTCTTCCTTACGCCAGCACGCCCAATGACTGGACCATCGGCGTGACTTACAGCAGCGTGAGCAACTCGGGATCCGGCACGCCGTATATCCTCAACAAACCGGAATACATCGCGATCGACAGCACTGGAAATGTCTGGATCGTGAACTACGGATACAGCTCAACAACGCCGGCCTACGGAAGTTTGACCGAACTCTCGCCCACCGGCACGCCGCTTAAGAATGTCCTCAACACCGGTCAAATTGTCTATCCAGAGGGCATTGTGATCGATCCGAGCAACAATGTGTATGTTTCGGATTACGAGCAGCGTCCCGCTTCGACTACCGAGTTCAATAACCAGGTCGTCGAGTATACTTCATCTGGTGGAACCAATGCCTTTACAATCGGGAACGGACCGGGACCGATGGTTTCGGATGCTTCTGGCGACATATTCGTCATCGAGTCAAGCCACACGGTGAATTCAGTGGTCGGCGGATCGGCACTGGAGGAGATTTCATCCACCGGTACCGTGTCCACGATCGGGGCATTGACCTCCGGCGACGAGGCCGGCATCGTGATGGATCAGTATTACAACATATGGGTCGGCCAAGGCGCGGCAGCTCCCAGCAAAATTACCCCGTTTATCTACTCCGCCGGCTCCTGGACGCTGGGAACGCCCGTGTCGAACACTTGCACGAACGGCACCAACACCGAAGGCGGCGCCGCCGTCGACAGTACCGGGAATATCTGGCTGGGGAACTACTCGGCCGCCGGATCATTCTGCGAAGTTCCGGCGTCGAGCTCCGGAACGGTCTCCGGAACCTCCAGCGCCATCACAGGCGGCGGTCTCTCAGACCTTAACAACGTTGCTGTCGATGGCGCGAGCAATCTCTGGTTCGCCAACGAGTCGAGTACCCAGCCGGAGAGCGTATCGGAGTTCACCAACTCCGGCGTCGCGCTCTCGCCCAGCACCGGCTTCCAGGCTGATACAGCGTTTGAGGATTTCGATGAGCCGTCCCAAGTCGCTATTGACCCTTCCGGAAACGTCTGGGTGGGGAACGAACTTCCCGTTGCGGACAACGGCACAACTTACGGCTTCGTCACGGAAATCATCGGCGCCGCGGTGCCCGTGGTGACGCCGATTGCCGCCGGACTGCCCAGCACCGCGGGCGGCACGATGAGAATCGGCACAACACCCTAACGAGGATCGATTTCCTGCCGCTCACTCCTTGTTTGTTCGTGCTCGGTATAAGTTCTTCCAACGTTGCCGCAGGCTTCAATCGAAGCCTGCGGCAACAAAAAAATCAAGCAGCATTAGGCCAGGAGCGTTTTCTCATGAAGCCTCTCTATCGCATTCTCCTCGTTCTGACCGTTCTCGCCTGCGCGGCACCTGCGTTTGCGCAAGTTGGTTGCGAAGATTCACCGGAATCACCCACCGTTGTCCTGGCCATGGTGGCCGTAGCGGGAGGATGTTTCTCCGTTGCCCGCGCCCAATTCGGATCGCGGCGGCGCAATAAGTAGACCGTGGCTCCCATTTGCGCCTGGGAAATCTCGGGCGCGTATTGAAAACGAGCCGAATTGCGCAAGCCGCCTGTGCTTCGCCAAAACGCTGTCTCGCGCCAAATTTCGCTCCGGCCCGAGATTCTTGTTTTCTTCTGCGATATGGGGCCATTATCCCCGGCACGCTAAGGACACCCTGGCTGTAATCAATTCTGTAGCTGTCAAAGCACCCAAAAGCCACAAAGATCAACAGGGGTCGGCGCGTTTTCGGTAAACAATTCAATCTAAATCACTTATTTTCACTCAATTTCTACGGGCTTCAATAAACGGTAGAATCTGCTTTGGGAGCAGAGGGTCGGGGGTTCGAATCCCTCCGCCCCGACCATTTCAAGCCATAGATACTTCAAGCGATCCGGCCGATTCCGGTCACGCATCCGGTCCCTCGCTAAAATTCTGTCTGGGCACAAAATCGAGCGTCGATGAGATTGCGCAATTCCCTGCTCGTCGGCTTTCTTCCAACTGCAGAATGTTTGCGCCAGAGCCATTTCCGGTACAGCTTGAATCCGGCGCGATGCCGGCGGACCACCGTCTCCGGCTCGACGATGATCGGCGCTTGCTTCCAGCCGGACCAAAAGCGACGCAAGGTGACCCAAAAGAATCGGTCCGGAGGCGTCGTCCGTGGCTTAGGACGCCGCCGGTTCAGGACCTGCAGTTGCCGCCGCAACGCCAGATTCTCTAACGCGAGATCGCTTCGCGGCCGGAAGCAGGCCCGGCTGGAGTTTTGGCGATCCACAACGGTGAAATTTGAGCCGCCTTTCGGATTTATTCGTTCGTTACCCCGCCCCGGCGAGAGTCTTGGAGTAGAACTCACAATCACGGCGCACATTGCTGATGTAGAGCTCTTTCGGCATCTCCGTCGGGATATTGGGCTGCAGCAAATTCGCGGGCTTGCTCGCACCGGGCACGTCGATGAAATATTCGCTGTAGTGGATCAGAGGGCCTGCGTAGCCAATGGATTTCAAGTACGCAAAATGATCCTGAAAATTGACCATCCCCGTTCCCGGAACCACGTACTCGGCTGTCCATGGCCAGCTTTCACTCGGGTCGGAGCGGCGCGGGCCACCGACAGGATCGGTCTTCTTCACCCATCGGATGTCGTTGCATGCAATCGCGAGAGTGTTCTTATGCGCGTACCGAATAAGCTCCCAAAGTTCGGGTCCGCCTTTCATCGTGCAGTGGCCGAGGCTCAAATCCATCCCGATATATTTCGGATCGTAGTCCCTGAGCAAAAGCCACAGGTCCCAACCTCCTCCTCCCATCAATGTGGCGGAGCCCTCCGTGTGGTAGGAAGCTGTCGTACCATACTTCTCATTCAGTTTTGCGAGCGCGTCGATGCGAGGCTTCCAAACATCCAGCTGTGGCTGAAGATCCTTCGTGTAATCGTACCGGCCCAACGGGGGGGTGATCTGATACAGGCGGAGTCCGAGTTTGCTCATCGCGTCGAGCAGGGGCTCGATATACTGAGGATCATCCTGGATTGCAGTCATAAGGATGGGTACTTGCAATCCCGCTTTCTTGGCGGCCGCAACTGTCTTCGGCAAATCGCGCGCCACGTTTTCCGGAAGAACGTTAGCATTTCCCCGTGAGCGGCGGCGGACCGTCCAGGCGATAGCGGGCCAGCCGGCTTGAGCCGCGGTATCTGCCGCCTCATCCCAATCGGTTGCCCACTGCAGCGAAAGGGCAAACAAGGTCAGCAGCGGCTTGCCGCCCGGTATGGCGGTCGGCGACGGCGTCAATGGTCCGTCAAAGTGAGTTACGACACGTCCAGGAGGACGGGCTGGTTGCGCGCCCGGTTGGGCTTGAGCGCCAGGGCTCGCGGCTGGTACGGCATCATTACTGTTTTGAGCGATCGCCGCTGAGGCAACCAACGGCATGCTCCCCAACAATTTGAGCGCCTCGCGCCGAGAGAGTCTCGGTTTGATCATAATTTCCTCCTGTGATGCTCAATCCCAATGAATAAAAGTGGCCTTCTCTGGAGACATGAAAGTGGGGCTCTGCCCCGAGCTCGCCGGGAGGGGCGACAAGAGGAGAGCAGAGAAGAAGATGACCGCGCCAGGGCCACACGCCAAACATTCAGATCGAAGGGGTCTCCAGCCACTCTGAAGAGCGATAGGATTCCGGCTCAGCAATCCCCTACGACGCCGTGGGTTTGGCCTCCGGAAACGGTTGCGGGGAAACGTCCGCGGGCGTCATACCCATTGCCCACTTGATGCCCTCAAACATCATCTTCTGGAATCGGGGATCGTCCCAGGTCTCGTCGTAATGGCCCCAGCCCGTATTAAAGACGCGTCCCTTGCCGTATTCCTTGGCAATCACCACCGGAAAATCTGCGTCCGGCCGGCGCGCGCGGTCCTTCGGGTCCAGTTTGTCTGGATCGAGCCGCATGATCACGCGACATTTGTCTCGCGAATATGGATTAATCCAAACAGCATGCTGCTCGTAAAACTCGAAGGGAGTCGTTCCAAAGGCATCTGCGCCGGGAAATTTCGGGTCTTCGACAAGGACGGTCGATTTCCCGATGAACTCCCCTCCCCATCCGGCCCCGACCATTTCATGCCACTCGGGCCAAACGTCAATGTTTTCTTTTCGATTCGAAAATGCCAAAACCGCCGCATGCGCGACGATAAGTCCCTTTCCCTGATCGTGAACGAAGGCCAGAAGAGCCGATTTCTGCTCATCGTTCATCGTGCCCCAACCGCTCGGCAGCATAAAGATTGCGTCATAAAACGGTAGAGCCCTCGCGTTGACGCTGTTGGCTCCTTCATATTGCCCTTGCCCCTTGATGGGCTGCGCGGTGATCAGTTGGGAGTCGGTCTTGATCATGGTCATGTACGTCTTTGTGCGTCTGCCCATCTGTTCCACGGTCGCCATCGCATGCGAGATGAAGTCGTGCTGATAGCCCGTCTGTGTATCCGAGACGAATAGCAGGTGTTTTAACCCGGGCCAAAAATCCACTCTGCGCATACCGCCGCCGGGACCCGGCGCGGCGCCTGGAGTTTGGGGCGCACCTGGAGTCTGGGGTGGCTGGGCCGCCTGCGCCTGCAATTGACTAACAGCGCCTGCGAGAAATGGTGCTGTTCCAAGTAGCTTCAGAATGTCACGACGCGATTGCATTTTTCCCTCCATGATTCATCTTTTCGGTTCGCGCTAACTATCGTGTTTACGTATATTCGTTGCAAGCGAAAGCCGATACTACCTTGATGACGCCGCCCCAACGAAATGACCGGAGAGCTTTTTCACGCCCAGCTTTATCCACTGTTTTGCGACGGTTTGTCAATCCATCCGAGGACGAGTTCAGTGGATCCCCAAAAAGCTGTGTTGTCTTTTCGGGCATCGCATTGTGCCGTCCACTTTTCGGGCTTTGTCAAGCGCACTCTCTGCCGGCGCTGGAGTTCTTGCTTGCCCGAGCCGTTAAATGGCGCCCGCGATCGCGGGCGCCACGTTGGCGCCTCAGAAGAAAATCTTTGCGGCCACCTGCAGGATGCGCATGTTGTTCGCCGTAGCCGTAATCCGTGTGAGCGTAGACGTGCTGCTCAACGAGCTGCCGCCCGCGCTCGGGACCGCGGCTCCCCCCCACTCCGGATGGTTGAAGACGTTGAATGCTTCGCCGCGAAAATCCAGCTTGACGCGCTCCGTAATCGGAAACGTCCGCCAGATCGCGGTATCGAAGTTCCAGAACCCAGGAGTTTCCAGAGAGTTCCGATGGGAATTGCCGAATGTTCCTCCAGGCTGCACCTGGTAGGCGCACTGATTGAACCAGTGGGCAATCGTCTTCACCTGGGTTGGGGCCACGCAGGTCGGGTTTGCGGCCACCGTCCCAGCGACGAACGGATTTCCAACCTGGTTGGGTCTGTCGCCGGTGCCCTCAAAACTTGACCCGATCAAAGATGTGTCACTGCCATCGGTCACGCTCGCATATCCGCCGGTGGACGCGGTGAAGATTCCGGAGCCGCTCCAGTTGCCCACAATGCGCTCCATCCAGGCGGATGCGAATTTAGGCGTTTGTGCTACGAGGGAAAGATTAACAAGCTGTCTACGATCGGTGTCGCAGTTGCCCCAATTCGCCTTGGGATTAGCGGGGTTCTGAAAGTTCGCCTGCAGGTCCGAGTCGATATCGCCGTCGTCCAGGCAGTGCGACCAGGTGTAATTGCCGTTGATCGAGTACCCGTTGGCCAGCCGGTGCTGAGCCGATACGAGCAGTCCGTTATATGCGCCATTTCCCATAGGAGACGCCACGGTGAGGCCGCCGGCTGTCTTATATCCCTGCGCGGGATTAGAGAGGTTCAGGGCCTTCCTGGCCGACTCATCGTTGACTCCGTTGACGATTGCCGTCTTGGCGGTCGAGGTTTGATTGCAGGGGTTAAATGTATACGCCTGGCCCTGATAGGAGAGTGTGCAGGATCCGGTCAGCGGATTCCCGGCAGTTACATTGTTGGCTACAATACCGGGCGCCGTCATGCCGGCGGTGATGAGAACGTCAGGGTCAATATTGTTTGCGAACCACATATGAGTGGTCTTGTTTCCCAGGTAGGTCAAAGAGAAGAGCCAGTTTGAGCCGACCTGTTTCTGAAGTGACAGGTTCCACTCCTGCGAATAGTCGGGTATGGAGTTTTGCTGCTCGAAAACCCAGGCGCCGTTGGCATTGAATGGCCAGCTGGAAGGAGGGTTGAATGGTGTCGGGAAGATGTTTCCGCCCGGTTGCGCATAATAGGGATTTGCCAGACCGCCGCCCCCTGTTGCGTTTGCGGAATTGACGTTGACCGGAAGGGGCACAAAGACGAGCGTATTGCCCCAGGGTGGGTTGAGCACGGTGTGCATGGTGTTCCACATAAGAGAGGTATCCCAATAGAGACCGTAGCCGGCGCGGATCGACTCCAATCCCTTGCCGCGCGGATCCCACACAATGCCAACGCGCGGTGAGAAGTCGAGCGCGTGATTCAAAGTATCGGAGTGCCCGTTGAATCCATGGTCGCCGGGGAAGGTTACACCTGGAGGTGCGTTGGTGAACACCTGGCTTATAACATTGCTGTTGTAGTTGGCGAGGTTGAAGTCCGCGGCTTCCCCATATTTATTGTGTGCGGGGTAATATGGATTCCAGCGAATCCCAAGGTTTAACTGAAAGGTGTGGGTCATCTTCCAGTTGTCCTCAACGTACAGGGCGGGCATCCACTGGCCGTCGCGACTGAGCTGTCCATTGCCCTGTTGGAAAGAGTCGATGTTGCCGGTAACAAAATCGGCAAGATTGTTATTGGTATAAGAGGAGCTTCCGCTGCTGAAGGTGGTCTCGGGATTGAGCTGGTATGTGCCATCCCCATTCATTTGGATGTAATCGCCTTCGATGCCGAACTCTAACTGGTGCTTGCCCATCAGCCAGCCTATGTTTTCGGAAATACCCCAGTCGTTGGAGAAAACATATCCTAAAGATCCGGGCTCGTTTTGCAGAACGTCGATTGCGTCTGAAACCGGGCAATTGGCCAGCATCCCAAGAGAACACACATTTGTGATGGCGCTATTTGCTGTGCGCACGGCGGCGCTGCGGTTAAAGTGGATGCGGGCCGTGCTGATCATGTTGGAGCTTATGACATGGGTATCGCCAAGCACGATGTTTTGAATGCGATCGTTGCCACCGACGCCCGACGAACTCAGGATGTTGCCAGGGATACTGAGGGTGGGGAGCAATGTGAAGTCGGCGATAAAGTAGCGGGCGAAGAAGTTGTCTGTCGGCGTTCGCTGCCAGTCGGTGCGTAGAACCTGCTGATATTCGCCGTCGTCCTGGTAACGCGACACCGTTTGGGAACCGCATGGATTGGTGTTGGCGGATGGTCCGCCGAATAAGCCGACTACCTTGCTTGCGATCACGCCGGAAGGAGTATTGAGCCATGCGGGAAGCAGCATGTTGCTGTTCGGCGCTGTGGTGAGCTGTTCAGGGGCGCCCTGAAACGTGATGGACGAGTTAAGGTACTGCTGGCTGGACTGACAAGTGGGAGAGAGGTAGGCCCTGAAGTCGCCGCTCATCATGGCTTGCGTAGGAACCGTAAACGTCTTAGGTGCTTCACTCTGACGCTCGGTCGTTTTCTGGAAGCCCTCAAAGAAGAACAGCTTGTCTTGTCTGATTGGTCCGCCCACCACGCCGCCGAACTGGTTGCGCTTGAGGTTGTCCTGGGTGGGCGTCGGCAGCGTTCCACTGATGGTGGGGACGTTGTAGGCGTCGGCGTCCATGATGCCGTTGCGCAGGAATTCGAAAACGTTACCGTGGAACTCATTGGTGCCGGATTTGGTGATGCCGCTGACAACACCGCCGGGGCGGCTTCCGGCGTTCGCGGGAACCACGCTGGCGTCCACCTTGAACTCCTGGAGGGCGTCGGGGAACGGCATGGGATTACCGATGTTGCTCCGGTAATCCATGTTCGAGGCGCCATCGAGGTAGTAGTTGGTGCCATCGTTCTGGGCGCCGGCGACGGAGTACTGGACAACGTAGGGGTAATCGAGTGAGCCCAATCCCCCTCCCAGTCCGGTCGCGATAACGGCGGCGCCGACGAGAGCGATAAGTTGGGTGGGCTGCCTGTCATTCAGAGGGAGATCGACAACCTGTTCCGGCTCTATGACCCCGCCGACAGAGTTGCTCTCCTTTTCCACCATCGCGGCGTTCTCTTCTACTCTCACAGTCTGCGAGACGCTGCCGACCTGCAGAATTACAGGTATCGTCGGATTCGTGTTCACCATGAGAACGATGCCCGATTGGGTGAGGTTCTGAAAGCCCGCCTTTGAAACCTCAAGCCTGTAAGGCCCAACCGGGAGCTCGGGAAAGCGGAACGTACCTGTGGCGTCCGATTGCGCGGTTCGGACGGCGCCAGTATCTGCGTTGGTGAGCTTTACCTGGGCGTCCGCAATCACAGCACCGCCTTTGTCGGCTATTGTGCCTGAGATCTGAGCTGTGGTTTGGGCAGACGCATTCCGCGGCCCCCCAATCAAACACAAAGCGAGGCCGAGCACCAATGCCAATGAAATCGGACTCCAGGTTGAAAACAGTCCCAAGCTTCCTGAAGTCTGGTTCGCTTCATACATCCCTTCACGTCTTTGACAATGGGCGGCCATCGCGGTGGCGGCATTGCTGAGAGTATTTGCGTAATTCATTCCGATCTCCTTAATGCTGGCTAAGTTTTGACGACGACTACCGACAGCGATTCATTTCCACCTGCTCCAGAATCCTGTCAGCGTTCGCGCGTGGGGAAAAATGCCACTGTATTCATAAGCCCGGTGAAACTCTTGACTCACTACGGCAATCGGAACGCCACCAGGTCATCGGACATGACTTTCCGTCCGGCTGGTGTACCTCCTCCCGCCGCGATCACTACGTATTGCTTCCCGTCTTTCCCGATGTAGGTAATTGGAGTGGCATTGCCGCCAGCTTCGAGCTGAGTTTCCCAAAGCAGCTTGCCGGTTTTTGCGTCGAAGGCTCGGAATTGCCGGTCACCCGTCGCGCCAATAAAGACAAGACCGGACTCTGTGGCCATGCTGCCGCCTATATTGTCGGTGCCGGTGTGATCGCCCGCAGGCCCAAGGTCTTCCGTTTTGCCTAAGGGGACGCGCCAGACTATCTTCTTTTCATCCACATTCACAGCCACCAACTCGCCCCACGGCAGCGCTCCGCACGATAACTCCACACCATCCGGGGTTTTGTATCTGAAGTTGAAGCCGGAACCATCGCGGGGAGGACGGCGCATTGCCGGCATCGATCCGTCTTCTGAGGGACTTGGGTGCTGCATTCCCCCCGGTCCTGCGGGAGAGGGCGGGTCGCTGGGCGGGGTCTTAGGCCGCCAGCTCGCTCTATTCTGGACATTGATGAAGAACATATGGCGGTCCGGAATATACGACCCGCCGCCCCAGTTCGGACCACCCACAGCACTCGGATACGTCAGCGCTGCATGATCGGCACTCTGGTGAAGCCCATAGAGCGGCTCGCTCACTGTTGCGCTGTCGTCCCAACCCTTCTGACAGGCTTCGCGCATTCCAGGAACGAGGTCGGGGATCTCATCTCTCGTCATTTGAATGCGGGCCAGCGGTCCCGGAGCAGTGGGAAAAGGCTGAGTAGGCCAAATGGCAGGACTGGGCGTGGGTGGCTGAGGAGTCGGCCTTTCAGTAAAGCCGTTCAGAGGCGCGCCGTTCCGGCGGTCAAACATAAACAGTAAGCTGTGTTTGCCCGTGAGCAGAACCGCGGGAATGGATTTGCCGTCCTGATGGACATTCGCCAGAACCGGCGGCGTAGGAGAATCCCAATCCCAAACGTCGTGGTGCGTAATCTGGTGATACCACTTCAGCTTGCCGCTCTTGGCATCGATGGCCAGCAGGCAGTCGGCGTAAAGCTGAGTGCCGGCCGCATAGGAGTTCAGATCGCCGGTCGTGGCGTAAAGAACTCCCGTCTCATTATCCAGCGTCATCGTAGACCACACGTTCGCTCCAGTGACATCTCGCCACTGATCGCCCGTATATACGTTGTGGTTCGGCTCACCGGGCCAGGGAACCGTGTGGAAGTCCCACACCGGACGTCCGGTCCTCACATCCCAGGCGCGAATATCGCCGCGCGGCCCGGGCGGTCCCATCTCGCCGGGACGTGCGGCTGTGATGAAGAGATCCTTATAGACCGTCACTGGATTGGGAACAGTAAACGTGTTGCGCCGAGATTCCCCGACAACTTCATCGGAAACACCGACGTAGGCGTCGATCCGGCCGCGCAAACCAAAATCCCTCGGCGGCTTCCCAGTCGTTACGTCAACCTCCATGATCAGTCCGCCGTCAGTGGCAAAGATCAGGCGGGGAGCCGTTTTTGCATCGCCGGGCCAATACGCAATGCCGCGGCCATGGATATTAAATGGACATTCGTATTTCCAGATGACGTTGCCGGTCTCCGGCTGGAGGGCCGTGATAGATGATTTAAGACCCGGCTTCGCAGGTGACGTGGGCGTCGAGATATACATCACGTCGCCGATGAGAAGGGGCGTGACTTCGAATCGGTGATCGAGTCCCTGATCGTTCACATGCACGATTCCGGCGCCGTAGTGGTAGATCCACGCTGGCTGGAGTTTGCTGACATTTTCCGGAGTGATTTGGGTGAGCGGCGAATAATTCTGGTTGGCATTGCCGCCCCCATAGGCCGGCCATTGGTTGGGGCCGCTTGGCGCCGGATAAATAGACTTTGCGGAGTCATTAGGCGAAGCCGGCAGGTCCAGCACCGGAGAGGCCGTGGCCGCAAAATTGGCGCTCAAGTAGCGCAGCACACTGTCTGCCTGCCGGGAGTCGATTTGCATGCCCCGCCCCACCATCCCTTGGATCTCGGCGCGCCAATCATCTGCCGAGCGCCGCTTATCTATTGCCGTAGCCTGCCCATGACACGTTAAGCAGGACTTCACGAAGGCTTCGCGGCCTGGACCGGGAGGGAGACTGGCCGAGGAATCGCCGGAACCTGGCGCTTGTGCCACTGAGGCTGGGACGGCGGCGCCGGCCAGCGCCAGAACCAGTGGAAATATGTTCTTTCCAAAACCCCAGTGAACTGAGATCATTACGTTTCTTCGCATTCTTACTCCGGGGATGGCGCAAATTGCACTAGCAGGGGCTGCACACGCACACCTCGCCTCAAAGGCGAAGAAATTATTGTCGTTTGCACGCAGACCCCTGATATTCAAGTTAGGCGTCAGCCTCGTTGGGGAGTGGGGAGAGGCCAACAACTAGCTTGAAGTGACGCCATACTATAATTCTGTAATTTGTTTGTCAAGAAAATGTGCGAAATTCATCACGGCAATGTGCGAAATTTGTCATATTTTCGCTCTTAACCGTGCTTTCTCATCCCGGAAGTACAGTCGATGGCTTGCGTGGCTTCGCTTCGGGAAAAGGGAAAAATAGATGACTCACCTATATTGCAAAGTGATCTTTGGCGCGCTGGCACTGGCCTCGGCCAACCTTGGCGCGCAGGGCGTGCTGCCGCTCATCGTGGAAGACTCAAACGGCTCTGCAATCACCGGCGCATTGGCGACCGATGACGCCGGCAAATCACTCGGCAAAACAGACCGTTCCGGTGAGATTGATATCGCATGTGCGGCGCCCTGCCGTGTTCACATTGCTGCTCCGGGATTTCAAGGCCAGATAGTCGTACTGACCGCCGCTGCAACCATCCGGCTCCAGCCGTCGGTTCAGGCCGAACAGATCACGGTCACGGCCTATCGCGCCCCGCTTGGCGAACTCGAAAGTCCCGCCACTACGCGCACACTTTCGCAGCAGGCCCTCGAACAATCGCCTGCCGTCACCCTTGACGGCAAGCTGCGCGCGCTTCCGGGCGTGGAGACCTTTCGCCGGTCGAGCTCTCTGGTCGCGAATCCCAGCTCGCAGGGCATCAGCCTCCGCGGCCTTGGCTCAACCAGCGCCAGCCGTACGCTGGTCACCGAAGACGATGTTCCGCTGAACGATCCGCTGGGCGGTTGGATTCACTGGCAGGAGCAACCGGAGCTTTCTATCCAAAGTATTCAACTGGTGCGC
The DNA here is from genome assembly GCA_963732305.1 of uncultured Acidobacteriaceae bacterium. GTDB lineage: Bacteria > Acidobacteriota > Terriglobia > Terriglobales > Acidobacteriaceae > Telmatobacter. Next base: position 447,051 of record CAVSYW010000005.1, on the reverse strand, counting down.
GGCGGCGCGAGCGACCTCTATGGATCGAGCGCCATTGGCGGCGTCATCAATCTCATTCCAGCGCGCCCCGCGGCCGCCGGCGTCGAGATCGCCAACTCGTACGGCGGCGAGCAAACGTTTGACGAGAGCCTGCTGGCACATGCGAATCGCGGAGCCTACGGAGCCCTGATTGCAGGCGGGTTCCTCGGAACCGACGGGTACATCCAGGAGGCTCCATCGCAGCAAGGGCCGGTCGATCGGCCCAGCAATGTGCATAGCCAGAATGCACTCATCGATCTGGAGCGCGAGGCAATGGGCCTTCGCGTCTTCGCGCGCGGCAGCGGCTTTCAGGACTCGCGCCATAACGGCACGCCCTATCAGTTCAACAAGACGCGCCTCGTACGTTATGCGACAGGTGCGGACTGGAAGAATGCGAAGAACGCCACCTTGGCGCTGCGCCTCTATGGATCGGATGAGCGTTTCCGGCAAACCTTCTCCAGCATCTCAAATCTACCCAACTTCGGAATTGCAACCTGCACCTATCGCTGCGGTGAGACGCCGACAAAGTTTTCTTTCGTTCCCGACAATGAGCTGGGCGCAGCGGCGCACTGGAACCAGCCGCTCGGCGCGGCCCTGCTGGTTGTCGCCGGAGCGGACGTCCACGATGTGCGCGTCTGGGACCGGGAGCAGAGCTTTGGATCGTCCGCAACGCTTACAAATCTGCACGACCATCAGCGCGACTCCGCCGCATACGCCGAGGCCATGTGGGTGCGCAACGGATGGACGGTGACCGCATCGTCGCGCATGGACTGGTTCCAGAACTACGACGGCCAATCTTTGACGTGGAACGGCACAGCATGGGTGCCGAGCGCAACCCAGCCGGCGCAACGCGACGAGCGCCCCTTCGATCCGCGCCTCGGCCTGACGCGCAAAGTGGGACAGCATTGGGCGGTCTCGGCGTCCGGATTTCGCGCCTTTCGCGCGCCCACCCCCAATGAGCTTTATCGCTCCACAACGGTCGGCAGCCAAACCACGCGCCCCAATTCCTTGCTCTTGAGCGAGCGCGCCACCGGATGGGAGGCGGGCGTAGCCATGCAGCAGCCATGGGGCACGGTGCGCGCGAGCTATTTCCTCACCGAGGTCAATCGCCCGATTGTGGCGGTCACCAACACGCCCACGCTGTTAACGCGCGAGAATCTCGGCCAGATTGAGAGCCGGGGCGTCTCGCTGGACTATGAGCTCAATCCGCTGCGCTGGCTCTTTGCCGACGGCGGCTACCAGTACGCGCGCGCGGCAGTCTCGCGCGGCTCGCAGGATCTCGGCAACTGGATTCCCGAGGTGGCGCGTAACACGGCCACTCTCAATTTGCGTGCATATAAACCCGCATTGGGCACGGTGAGCCTTGAGAGCCGACTGAGCGGCCGCATGTTTGACGACGATGCCAACGCCTATTTGCTGCATGGCTACTTCCGGCTCGACGCGTACGCATCGCATGAATTCCGCGGACGCTTCGAGGTATTCGGGGCCGGCGAGAATCTGCTGAATCGCGCCATTGAGATATCGAAGACGCCGGCGACAACGCTGGGCCAGCCGCGCGTGGCGCGCGTGGGAATTCTTGTCCGCCTGGGCCGGGAAAGCCGCTGAACCGCAAGTCGCGATTCGAATTACTTCGTTTAATACTTAAATCGCGACCTGGGCTGCGTGAATTTCCGAGAACGCACAACTGGTTCTAACAGAATGGCCTGCCCTGCAAATCTGTGCCAGCCGCAATTGAAGCCTTATCCCCGACGTATACCGCAAAGAAAAGTGCACGCGAGTTCACCGGTGCAGACGAAATTCTAGCTGTCAAACCACCCGAGAGCCACCAGGATCAACAGGGATCGGTGGACGCACGGTAAACACTTCAAGCAAAATCGTTTATTTTCACTCAATCTCAATAGGCTTCAATGAACGATAGAGTCTGCTTTGGGAGCAGAGGTCGGGGGTTCGAATCCCTCCGCCCCGACCATTAAAGCCACCAGAAATTTCAAGCGATATAGGCCATTTCGGCCGCGCATCTGCATGATTTAAGAACTGACCACTATTCTGGCGAGCCACGAGGACAATCCTTATTGCACAGTAAGGCTGACAGACCCCGAACTCGTCACCGTTTGTGTCTGGCTCCCTTTCTGTGCCTGACTTCCTCCTCCGCATCCGGCGCTGGCCGCCACAGCGATCAGCACAATTCCAAGACACATCGTTTGATTCATGCGTCTCGCGGCTTTGCCCTTTCCCGCTCTCGCCAGCGGCAACAGGAAAAACGGCAAGAGAACCAATCCGCCTCCGGCGCTCGGAAGCGTTTCCGTAAAGACTACAGTGATCGGGAATGTTCCCGCGGGTGTCGTTGCGGAGGTTGTAATGGTTAACACGCCCGTTGCCTGCGAAAAGCTGCAACTCGCCCCAACGGGCAGATTCAGGCAGGTAGCGGATATGTCCGCCGCCGATGAGGGCAGCGTCACCGGATAAGTGGCCGTCGAGCCAGGCATCACAGCATCCGATATGGTGGAGAAAAATGGCGGAGTCGTAAATCCCGAAGTAGTCGAGTCGATTTCAAATTGCAAGTTGCTGGATGTGCCACCGCCCGGAGCTGGAGTTCCGACCGTAATGCCTACGATTCCCGCAGCCACAACGTCGGATGCTGGAACCTGGGCAGTAAGCTGGCCCGCGTTGACATACAGTGTCGCCAGCGCCGTGGCGCCCCAATACACCGTCGAGTTAGGCACGAATCCCGAACCGTTCACCGTAAGCGTGAAGGCCGGACTGCCCATGCTCACAAAAAGTGGCGTCATGCCGAGAACAGCCGGAGCCGGATTGTTGACTGTCAACGTCATCGTTGACGTAGCTACCGAGTAATCCGCCGCATCGGTCGGCGTAAAAGTCACCGATAGAGTGTCACTGCCGGCTGGTGGAATGGTCCCGGCAACCGGAGTATAGGCAAACGTCCCGGGCGCCGATGCCGTTGCCTCCAGTTGTGTCGCACTTAGCGCCGTTCCATAGACGATCGCAGCCGGCGTCGCCCACGTGATGCTTGGTGCGGCCTTGTTCACCGCGAGCTGCACCGTCTGGGTTGCCATTGAGTAATCGACCGCATCCGCAGGCGTGAACGTCACGGATAAAATCTGCGGTCCGGCCGGCAGCACCGTGCCCAGCGCCGGAGTGTAATTAAAGCTGCCCGCCACCGTAGAATTGGCGTCGAGCTGCGTGCCGCTCAGCGGCGTGCCGTAGGTGATCGCGCTCGGCGTCGCCCAGGTAATCGTCGAAGTAATCTGGCTTACTGCCTGGCTCAGCGGCGTAGCGCTGCTTGTCGCAAATGCGCTGCCAGCCGCGGGCGTATACACTGCACCAATGGAATGCATTCCCGCCGTCAGCGAACTTGCGTTATAGGTTGCAACTCCGCCGTTCAAGGTCACGGCGGAACCGGCAGCGTTTCCATCGATGCTGAACTGCACTGTCCCTGTCGGCACCGTCGCTCCGCTCACTTGCGCCACCGTCGCGGTGATCGTCACGGACTGGCCGTAGGACGAAGAGTTCGGGGCAGAGCCAAGGCCGGTGGTTGTGCCCACAGATGCGGTCGCCCCACTGCCGTTCAGCGCGATACTTTGCGTGACGTTGGCTGCATTCAGATTGTTGTCGGTCAATACCAACGTCCCGCTGTTGTTGCCCAGAGCTTTCGGCGCGAAGCTGATCGAAAGAGTGCAGGAGGTTCCGGCCGGCAAGTTGCCCGGCGCGGACGACGTGCTTGCGATCGCCGGGCAAGCTGACGCGCTCATACTGTTCAGCGAGAAATTCGCCGAGATTGATGGATCGTTCCCGCTTGAAGGAATCGGGAAGGTCAGCGCCGCGTTGCCGCTATTCACCACCGTCACAGTCTGCGGGCTATCTGCGCTCACCTCGCCCACAGGAGTAGCAGCAAAAGTCAGAGCCGGCCCATCGGCGACGTCCAGCTTGATAAGCGATTGCGCAGTGGACCCGGCGATGTACAGGTTGAGGTCGCTGTCGAGCGCCAGGCCGTAGGGCGTAATTCCCGAAGCCATGGTGCTCTGAACATAGCCGCCCGCCGTGAGTGTTTCTTTCAACACCGTGCCGGCAGCGGTTTCAGAGATATACACATTGCCAAACGCATCGACCGCAACTGCAGTGGGACTGCTGAGCCCGGCGGCAATCGCGCTCTCCACGTACCCGGTCCCAGCGGGCGTCTCCTTCAGCACGCGGTCGTTGTTTGTATCGGCGATGTACACCGAGCCGATGGAATCGACGGCAACGCCATTGGGCTGGTTCAGCGCGCTGGTGGGTAGCACGCTCTGCGTGTAAGTTCCCGCCAGCAGCGTTTCCTTCAGCACCGCGTTCGATCCCGGATCGGCCACATACACATTGCCACTCGCATCGACCGCGACTGCTGCGGGCGCCTTCAGCCCGTTTGCGCTGCCGGCAATCACGCTCTGCGAGTATCCATTCGTCGAGAGCGTCTCTTTCACGATTTGTCTATTTGCCTGGTCGGCAATGTAGAGATTGCCGCCGCCATCGATGGCGATTCCAGTCGCCGAGCCCAGGCCGCTGCCCACAGGAACTTCATTCCAATTCGACCCGCCCGCTGGTGCATCCTTAAATGCTGTCGAGCGGCCGGGCGCGACGGTATAAAGGTTGCCTGAGATATCCGCGGCCACCGCGGAGCCGTTCGAGGCGACATTCTCGTTGACGTCCGTGCCCGGAGAAAAATTCGCCAACGGTCCCCGGCCTATGCCGCGCGCATAGCCGGTTGCGATAGTGTCGCCGGAGCCATCCAAAAGAACCGCGGCGCCGTAACGATCTCCAACCGCGGTGGGCTGGAAGTAAACGTCAACCGAGCACACATCTCCGGTGGACCAGATACCCCCTTCACACGATCCCGTCCCGGCATCGTAAAAATCCCGCGAAGGCGTACCGGCGCCGCCGGAGATCACCCCTTCCGTGCCGAGCGTGGAAGCCGTGTCAATCGTGAAGAACTCCGAGATCGGGTACTGCGAAGGATAGCCGGCGTTGGCAGGGAAGGGCCCGGCATTTCCGCCTGCCCGCGAGTACTCAACCAGCAATTGGTTAAAGTAATCGGTGAAGAAAACATTGCCGGCCACATCCACCGCAACGGAATGGGTATACAAGACTCCAAAATAAAACTGCTCTTGCGGCAGCGTGGCACTGCTATAGAAACCACCGGCTGAGGGCGTGAACACGAGGATATCCGAGTAACTCCCATTGGCAATGTAGATATCTCCCGCGCCGTCCACCGCCAGCTCCCCAAACCCGGACGGGTTCGTGGCCAGCGAGACCTGTGAGTATCCGACGATCGAGGGCGTTAACTTCCAGACATGACCGAGATAGTTAAAGTCCATGCCGGTAATATAGACATTAAGATTCGAATCTACTGCTACTCCGAAAGGTTGCTTCGTGTTAGTAAGCGGAATCTGGCTCTGAACATAACTGCCTGCGGAAGGAGTTTCCACCATGAGCGCGGTGTAAGTAGCCACATAAACCGCGCCATTCGAATCCACGGCAAGACTGGTTGACGCAAACAGATTGCTGCCAAACGTGCTCTGTGTATAGCCGGTGGACGTTGGCGTCTCTTTGATCACATAGGGCTCGTTGTTGCAGGCGATAAATACATCGCCTGCCTGATCCACGGCCACGCCATAAGGCAAACCCGTCCCTGTGGAGATCGGAGTCTCAACGAATCCGCCTTCGCCAGGCGTCTCTTTTACGACTCGATAACTATCCTGGTCGGCAATATAGATGTTTCCCTTTGTATCCACCGCAAGTTGGGCGGGGTAATTCAACGCGGTAGGCGTGGGAAGAATACTTTCTGACATTAAGAAATGCGCGGTCTGCGCCGGCGCCACCGCGCCAACGCCAACGGCCATCACGACAAGCAAGGCCAGACGATAGAGCACCACCGCTGCAAAGCGGGAGATTGAGGCAAATCGCGCACGCACGATGCACGCTCTCAGGCAAGTGGGGAAACGCAACCAGGGGGAAGCAATCCGGACGGCTTTCATAACACTCCTCATAGGTTCCAGCCGTGACGCACCTCCGCCGGAACTCGCTACACAGGAGTCTCTGAAGCAACCCATTTGTGACGGACTCGGAGTTATATTTCGAAGAAATCGCTGCAACCGATCAGGACGACCGCGCAGTCTCACTGAAACGGTGAGATTAGAATCGTCGAGCCCCAGATTCCGAACCAATTTCAACAATTCGATGAGTGGAACATCACATCCAAACGCCGGAGCTGACAAAGCCCGCCCAATACCAGGGATGGGTGCTCTCGTGGGCGGCGCGACGCTTCCGGAGCAGGATGCGCGCGGCGTTCCAGGCCGCGTCGGAGGGGCCGGTATGCTGGCCAAGACGCTGCGCGTAGAGCTCGTGCATGAACTGGCGAGTCACGTTGTCGTCCACCGGCCACAGCGTCATCACGACATTGCGCGCGCCCGCCACGCGAAAGGCGCGTTCCAGGCCCAGCACGCCTTCGCCATCGCGCAGCTCGCCGTTGCCGGTATTGCAGGCCGAAAGTACGGCCCAGTCCACTCCGCTCAGATCGAGCGAAGCAATCTGCTGCGCCGTGAGGATGGATGCCGCGCGACTCTTGTTGGCGCCGGCAAACACCAGCCCGGAGTGGAGCAGCGGGTTGCCGTTGCCACAGCTCTTGTCCAGCAGAAAAGCGTGCGTGGCAATGTGCAGCACGCGGTAGTCCGCAACTTCGGAAAGAAAGGCCGTCCGCGTGGCAGCGTCGCCGGTAAGCAGCGAAGCGTCTTCGCCGTGATTCCAGCGCAGCCAGGCGGCATGAATATCTTCGACCTCGGCCGCCGAACCAGGCAGCGGCGGGAACTCCAGGTCGTGGAACTCGGCGCAGGAGACTTCCCCGCCGCGCAATGTCCCTTGCGACGCCGGCACACTGGCCAGGTTGAAACTGGGATTGCCCACGGCCAGCAAGCCTTTCTTCTTCTCTCCGCCTTCAGCGGGAACCAGATCGCGCTCGCTCGTGAGCATGTGAATTACCGGACCGTGCTCCACCAGATAGCCATCGCCATCGGGCAGGCTTGCAAAAGGAATCAAGTTGAGCAAACCATCCGGCACCACCAGCGCCAGTTGCGCGTCGCCCAGCTCCGCGCGCAGCGGATCCCAGATGCGTTTGCGCAGCTCAGCCGCGGTCTCCCGGTAAGAGCGCTCATTGCGCAGCGAACCCAACCCGCCGGCGTGAGCTTCCCTGTCGGCGCTGGCCCGCGCGGCGGTCACCAGGTTGTCGATTGGTTTCGCCTCGCCCAGGTCGTAAACGCGAATGCGGCCGGAGTCGGATCGCAGCACCAGAGCCACGTAGGACGCAACCGTCTTGTGCGCCGGGTCCACACTCTCGACGGCAACGCGTTGGTAATCCACATACGAGATCAGCACGGAATGGGCCGGCATGCCGCGTCGCAAATCTTCCATGCGCACATCGGCCGCGCGGTTGTCGTCGCGAATAGCGGCGCTGCGCTCGGCCAGCGAGCGCTCAATCGTGTTCATGCGGCTGGTGGCCTGGGCAATCGCGTTGTCGCTGCTCTGCTTCCCCGCCGCACCCTGCTGCAGAGCCAGCAAATCGGCCCGAGCCGCATCCATCTCCTTCAGCAGGCGCGCCACCTCGGGGTCGTTGTTGGCATTCAGATTTTTCTCGCGGCGCGCCATCTCTTCGGCCACAAGCGCGCGGTTCCGCGCCATCTCCTCAAAAACATCGTCAGAAACCAGATCCGGGTGCCGCGCAACCACCGAGAGCGCGATGTTCAGGCCAAAGGGGCGATGCTGGTAGAAATTCAATGCCTGCTGTTCCGGCAGTGTGCGGGCCTGCAGCACAAAGCTCTCCCGCCCCATGCGCGAAGCCGCCAGGCCCTCTGTTATGGCAAGGTGCAGATTGCCGCCGCCGGCAAGCGACCGCGCATACCCGCTGCGCCGCCAGGCCAGGTCGTAGATGGTTTGGTGTTTGTTGGAAAGCCCGATTTGGAAATCTTGCCAGGCCAGGTCGAACTGCCCGGTGCGCGTGTACAACTCCGCCAGGTTCCCGCGAATGCTTTCGAGCATCGGGCTATCCGGCCCGTAGTCCTTCTCGATGATCTTGAGCGAACTCTGAAAGTGCGGAATCGCCTTGGCAAATTCCTGGGCGCGCATGTAGTGCGTGCCGGCATTGCTCTCCAGAATGCCGATCTCCGGGTCATCGGGACGGGCGCGGTGGCCGATCGTAAGGGCCTCTTCTATATCTTCGCCGGCGCCGGCGGGGTCGTGATTAAGATCCCGAGTGCCGGACCGGGAACTGAGCGTCCCCACAAGGTCCCATTCCTGCGCCGCACCGGCTTTGCGCTCTTCAGCGATTGCCGCATCGTCGGCGTTCAATGAGCAGTTCCAGTCACCCAGCGCTTCGCACGCGCCGCTCAAGGCATTGGCTGCATTCGCAAACTCCAGTGTGTCGGGAAATTCCGCTTTTGCAATCTCCATCGCTCGCTCCGCCAGGACCCGGCCCTCACTGGCCTCATTCACCGCCACCGACGCATTGGCAGCGCTCGTCAGAGCCGTCACAAAGAGTTTGCTGCGCGAGCCGCCAGCCGCCTCCGCCACGGTCATCTCGCGCTTCGCCGTCTCCAGCGTCCCGGGATCGGCCACGCCCTGACCCATCTCCGCGTTTGCCAAATCGTCCAGCGCTTTGGCAACTTCTACCGTATTTCCGGGGTGCGCGGCTTCGGCGGTGCGTAAGGCCTCCTGCGCCTCGGCCACCGGACCGCTGGCGGCGGGCGCGGGGGCGCTTTGCTGCGCCGCGCACGGCAGGCTCACGAGAAGGACGAACAAACAAAAGCAGACCCCGCGTCTCATCGAGCTGAAAAGCCTCCACTCAATACAGTGTGTCAAAACCGGACTTTGTGACAGCCTGCTCAAATTTCAATTCAGCCGCAAGTCCACTCAAGCATCGATGATTTACAACGAAACTTGCAAGTCAAAAGAGACCCGCCCCGCGAATTCAATCCGCATTGGGTCAGAGCAGATGCCCGCTCGAAATGGGCTGCCCGATCTTGCCCGGTTACCGGAATGCGCAAGCCGCCACTAATCCAGTTGCCTCCCACTTCTTACAGTGAGAAAATGACTCCACCTACCATGGAATGAGCCGTAGGACAGATGACCAGCGAGCGGCAGGGTTCATTGAGTCAGGAAGATACCGAGCAATGCGAGCGCATGGTCCGGGCCATCGCGGATGGAGACCGTGAGTCGGAGCGGGAGTTCGTTCAGCGCTATCTGCGGCCGGTTCGCGCCATGCTGGTGGCGCGCTCGCGCAATCCCGATCTGGCCTCCGATCTCCAACAGGATGTGATGATCGAAGCCATCTGCGCTCTGCGCCGAGGTCAACTTCGCGATCCGGCAAAACTTACGGCCTTTGTCCTCGCCATCGCCCGGAATACTCTCAACAATCACCTGCGCGCCAGTTCCCGCACAGTAGCGCTTGAGCTTCCCGACGATCTTCCCGAGCTGAACTCCGAGCCGGCCCGTCTCGAGGAGCAGGAGTGGGAGCCTCGCGCCCTGAAAGCCATCTCCAGCCTGGACCCGGTTGACCGGAACATTCTGCAATTAACTCTCATCGACGGGCTTAAACCGGGAGCCATCGCCGAACGTCTGCGCCTGAATCCCGATGTCGTCCGGCAGCGTAAACTTCGCGCTACCCGGCGCGTGATTGAAATCGTTCACGGATCGTCACAAAAGGGGCTGGAGAGCCACATAGTTGAGGAAGGGGCACGATGAGCCACTGCACTGGAGCGCCGGCCGAGCAATTGGCTGAACAATACGTTGCAGGCACTCTGCCCGACCCGGAGGCACAGGCATTCGAGGAGCATTACTTCGATTGCCCGGTTTGTCTTGCTCAATTGCAGGCGCTTCAGGCTGCGGCTCTGCAATTGCGCCGCAATCCCGCCAGGATTCCGGCACGCGTGATCGCGTGGCCTGCAATCGTTTCCGCCATCGGGGCCATTGCGGCAATGCTGCTGATTGCGGTAATCGGCTACCGAATTCTCGCGCATCGCTCCGACGTTGCAAAAAATCCGGGACAAGGTTCATCCGCGGGGCAGAAAACCCAGCCTCCATCCTCCTCATTGCCGGCGATTGCGCAGCTCGCCGATCTCACCCTGCCGCCGTTCGCGGGTTCGAGCCTGCGAGGAGCGGCGGAGGACGCCAGCTACACGGCGGGAATGAAGGCTTATGAAAACGGCGATTGTTCTCGGGCGGTGGGCGATCTCGTCCGCGTTCCCGCGCAAAGTGCAGATGCGCTTTCCGCGCAATTTTATTCCGGCGTTTGCCAGATGAAGCTCAATCAACTAGCCGCAGCAGCCGCCACTCTTGACCAGATAGTCGGCAAGGGCGATTCGCCTCAGCAGGAAGCAGCGCTGTATTACCTGGCGCAGATCGCTCTGCTGCGCGGCGATTCCGCCGCAGCCCGTCAGAATCTGCAAAAGGTAATTTCGCTGCACGGCGAATTCGAGCAGCGCGCAAGAACGCAGCTAAGCAAGCTCCCCACCGACCCTAACGCGAATTAGAGCGCGTTTGTCTCTGCCCTGATCACGATTCGGAATCCACGCATCCGGCGCGATCTTCCGCCGGGCAATAAACAAAAGTAACCCCCCGGGCAAAACATTTCATCCCCGCCGCCGTCACAAAACTCCTCACCTCGCGACCCCCTTCTCGAGGCCCCCCGGCCCCGTCGAAGACCGCTTGCTCCTCCCCCCACCGCCAGTCTGGCGGTGACGATGAGTGCGCAGCTGAGAACTCCCGGTGGGCCCCACACTCATCGAAAGGAAATCAGCCCATGAATTCCACGAATCTCTGCTCCGCAAGCGGCAGGAGTTTTTGCAGCACAGCTCCGCTTTCTGCAATTGGTTCTCTCACGCTTCTCCCTCGGGAATCTGCCGGGGAAAGCAACACGCGCGTCCGGAATTCAAGAACATGCGCACCCCGAGCCACGGTTCGCATTTTCAGAACTATTGCCACAGCCTTTCTGCTCCTTGCCATGGCCGCCGGCCTTTGGGCGCACACCACTCCGGTCATCACCTCCGTCACGCCCAATCCTCTTTCCGTGGGAACCATCAATGTCACCATCCAGGGAACCGGCTTCACATCCAGCACTCTGGTCTACGAAAGCTACGGCAGCAACAGCGTGATTCAGTACGCGCCGTCCTCCGTGACTTCAACGTCGATTACGGTCACCGGCCTCTATCAAGGCCCGGCTTCCACGGCGACATTCCAGGTCGGCTCCATGAGCAATCTGAGCAATGCCGTCACCGTCCCTATCGGAACCGCCAGCTCAGGCGGTAGCTCAAGCGGTGGTTCAGGCGGAGGTTCAAGCGGCGGCTCAAGCGGCGGTTCGAGCGGCGGCGGCTCCGGCGGCGGCAGTTCAACAGCCCCGGTCATCACGGCCATCTCTCCCAGCCCTTTGCCGGTTGGAACAATCAACGTCACCATCGCAGGCTCAGGCTTTCAAACCGGAGCGCTGGTCTATCAGAGCTACGGCAGCTACAGCATGATCCAGTACAACGCCTCTTCGGTTACTCCGTCGTCGGTCATCGTCACCGGCATCTATCAGGGATCTGCTGCGACGGCAAGTTTCGAAGTACGCAATCCCGGATCTGGCTACAGCAACTCGTACGCCGTTGCTGTGACGGGGTCATCCAATTCCAATTCGGGTTCAGGCGGCAACGCAACCTACACGCTCACCGTGGTGAACGGAGAATTAGCCAACGGGTCCACCTCCGCAACCATCGCGCCCGGAACATCGGTCGCCATCGTCGCGAACCCAGCTCCGGCGGGCGAGAACTTCCAAACCTGGTCCGGAGCCAATGTCTCCAATCCCATCGCCAACTCCACCACCATCGTCATGCCCTCTGCGAATACAACCGTCACCGCGAATTACTACACGCCTGCGCCGATTCCGTTGCCGGTGGCCACGCATCCGCGGCTCTGGATCACGCAGGCGGATTTGCCGCGGTTGCAAAGCTGGGCCACCCAAAGTAATCCCATGTATCTTGCCGAAGAAAGAGTCCTGGGTGCGGCCGTCGGCAACTACTTCGCCTGCTTCCCCGGCGCGCAGATGACCGACAAGAATCCCACGCCGGCCGGCAGCGGATCGCTCGCGAACATTCCCTATCCCGACTTCGGAGACACGAACGGCTACCAGGGAATCCTGACAGAAGAGAATGCCATGATCCTGGCCTTCCACTCGCTCATCGATCCCAGTTCGACCAACCGGATCGCCTATGCGCAGGCCGCGCGCAACATGCTGATGTACGCTCTCAATCTAGCGGCGCTGGGCCATGCCACTGTTGCGCCGGGACAGCCTGAGGTCCCTTTCCGCGATCCCCAATTTGCTACCTTCAATCGCGCCAATCTAGCGGGCCACGAATGGGCCTTGGCGGTGGACTGGATTTACGACGCAGTCGACGCCAATCAGCAGCAGATTCTGACCGCTGCCGACAAGGCCATCATTCAAAACGTATTCATGCAATGGGCCAACGACTCGTACGGCAGTCTCGGCCTCGATCCCCAGCCGCTCGGAGTCACAAACAGTCTGGCCCTGGTCACACCCGGTCCGGACCGCTGGGCCTCCAACAACTATTACCTGGGCCATGCTCGCAACCTCACCATGATGGCCCTGGCGATCGATCCCGCCGACGATCCGCCGCTGAACCCGCAGTTGCCTTCGTCGAACATCGGCAACTCGCTCAGAAGCTATATTCTCGACGGCACTGGCGCGTGGCTCTACCAGATCTACGCGATGATGGGCGATCCGGCCACCGTGGCTCAAGCCTACAACTTGCCCAACAATCCCACCGGCGCGGGCTTCGGTCTTTCCAGTGGCGGATTGCCGCCGGAAGGCTTCCTCTACGGTGAATCGATGGGATTCGTCCTCGCCGATTTACTCGCGCTGCAAACCGCCGGCTTCAACAATCCCGAACTTTCAGGTCCGCAGATCGGTTTGATCGGCGCTCCGGTTTGGGATCGCTACGTCACCGGTTTTCTCTCCTCGCTCACACCCGCGGCCGAGGTGAATCCAACCGCAACGTACTACGGACCGGTCTATCAGTTTGCCGGCTACGGTGACATGCTGCGCGCCTACGTCACGCCCGATTTCATGCGTCCCATGGCGTTGTTGGCTTTGCTGGAGCAGGAAAACGGATCCACGCAGCATCTCAATGCCGTACGTTGGTTCGTCACCAACGCGCCGCCCGGCGGCGAAAGCACGCTGGCCGATCGCGTAGGCGATCCCTGGACCTGGGGCGCAGCCGATGGCCTGCTGGGATTCCTCTTGTTCGATCCGTCGGCCCCGGCCGCCACCGATCCGCGGCCCAATTATCCGGCGCTGTTTTACGACGCGCCCGCGGCGCGCATCGTAGCCCACTCTGACTGGACGCCAAACGCGACCATGTTCTCCTACAAAGCCAGTTGGGAGAGCATCAACCATCAGGACGCTACCGGCGGACAGTTCGAGTTATACCGCAGGGGCGAATGGCTCACCAAGGAAATGAGCAACTACGATAACAACGCGCAGGGTTTGACCACGCTCTATCACAACACGCTCGCGCTCGAAAACACGTGCGTCAATATCCTGGGCACGCCGGCAACCCCGGCGACCCCGCAAAAGTATCCCTGCAACGTGCAGTGGAACGAGCCTACGGAGATCGCCAACGGCAGCCAGTTCATGTGGGATGAATCGGCTGGCGATCCCACCACGATCGCCAGCAGCGGTCCCGGCTACATCTATGCAGCCAGCAATCTGACCAAAATGTACAACCGGCCGTCGGATGCGCAGGACGCAATGATGCACGTGACCCAGGCCACGCGCTCCATTGTCTGGCTCGACAACGACTACATCGTGGTCTACGATCGCGCCACGACGGATCAGCCCGACCTGTTCAAGATCTTCAACCTCTCGCTCGTGACCAATCCGCTGATCGCGGGCAATACGGCCACGGAAACCATGCCGGACGGGCAGCAACTCTTCATTCAAACGCTGCTTCCGCAGAACCCCTCGCTCTCGAGCTTCAACGGCGCAGCCAATCTGAATCCGATCGCGGAGTTGGAGCCGACCCAGTTCATCTACCAGGTGCAGGATCAAACCGAGCCTCTCGACACGCGCTTCCTCCACGTTCTTCAGGGCGCCGATCCGGGCGCTCCGATGGCCCTCGCCACCTACAGCCAAAGCACGGGCGGAACCGCCTTCGACGGCGCTTCCTTCGGTGGGTTCGCGGTCTACTTCCCGCAGAGTGCAACCACCGCCTTTGCAGGCACAACAATCACCGTCCCCATCGGCGTGCACACCTTGCTCGTCACGGGGCTCACTCCAAACGCGGGCTACACCGTGTCGGTTGTGCCGACCGTGGGCGGTAACGCAATCACCGTTTCGTCAAATGGCACCTCGATGGCGGACAACGCAGGAGTCGTCATGGCAACATTCTGATAACGACTCTTACGCTCGCGGAACTTCCCCAGCTCCGCGGCGTCTCTTGATGCTTGAGGGCGGCCAGCGCCGCCCTTATTGATCCGGCCTCAAAATACTGCGTCCGTGCCCCATCCATTTCCGCGTTCTTTGCGGAAATGGGTGGGAAACAATGACACTATGATTGATCCGGCCTCAAGATACTGCGTCCGTGCCCCATCCATTTCCGCGTTCTTTGCGGAAATGGGTGGGAGACAATGACACTATGATTGATCCGGCCTCAAAATACTGCGTCCGTGCCCCATCCATTTCCGCGTTCTTTGCGGAAATGGGTGGGAGACAATGACACTATGAGTGGGCCGGATCAATAAGCATCGAGAGACACCGCATAGCATCTTCGATCGAATCAACTCGATCAGGAAAAATCGTCGATGGTCGGCTTAATCACCAGTTCCGGTATATGCGCGCGCGGAGGGAGATTCACGATCAGGCGCACGATATCGACGATGTCCCGCGGTTGAAGGATATTCGCTTTGCGTCCTTCGTCGGCCGTCGCGCCCACGCGCTCGGCCCTCACATCCAGAAGCGGCGTGTTCACTTCGCCGGAGTAGATCACGGTGGAACGGATGCCACGTCCGCGTTCTTCGCGCCCGATGCTGATTCCCAGCGCGGATTGGGCAAACTTCGCGGCGGAATACGCTGCGCCGGTCACGGTGTTCGCGCGAATCCCCGCCAGAGAAGAGATTTGAACGATCAGCCCTTTGCCTCGCGTGCGCATCGACGGCAGCACAAAATGAATCGCATTAAAAGCCGCGGTCAGATTCGCGGCAATCACGCGATCCCAGTCCGCCGGATCGAGTGAGCGCAGGCTTCGCTGGCGCACATTCAATCCCGCGGCGCATATCAACACATCGATAAAGCCCAACTGCGCCAGGGCCCCTTCGACCATGCCCTGCACTTGCGTGCGGTCGGTCAGGTCGCAGAGAAACATCAGCGCGTCATCCGCCGCCGCTCCCAAACTGGCCCGAGTAGTCTCTAGCTTCTCCGCGTCGCGCCCCACCAGCGCCAGCGCGTACCCTTCCTCCGCGAGCATCGGAGCGATCGCCCGGCCCAATCCGCCGCTCGCGCCCAGAACCAACGCAGTCTTCTCTGCCATCCCTCAAATCTCCTGTTCGTGCCATCATAAGCGCAAAGAGCGCCATGTGTCCGGAATCTCAATGAGGCTCGGGCCATCCACCTGGCGAGCTTGCTCGAGCGACTCCGCAAAAGTCTCGGGATTCTCGGCGCGGAAAAACGCGACTCCAAACGACTCCGCAAATTTGGCGAAGTCCGGATTGTTCAAATCCGTATCGATGAAGCGAGACTCGTGACTTCTGCGCTGGATCGCCTTGATCGCGCCGAACGTGGAGTCGTTGTGAATCACCGTGATCAGCTTGAGACGATAACGAACGGCCGTCGATAGTTCCTGGGCCGCCATCATGAAGCCTCCGTCGCCGCAGACACAAATCGTCCAGCGATCGGGCTGGCCGATGGCGCCGCCAATCGCCGCAGCCAATCCCCATCCCAGGGTCGCGTAATTGGATGGGTAGAAGAACGTTCGCGGCGCATAAGCGGGAAAATCGGTCTGCATGCGCAGCCCCATCTCGCATGCGTCTGCGAACACAATGGCCGACTCGGGGATCTGCTCGCGCAGCGTGTCGATGATCCACTCCGACTTCAACTGGGCGGCGCCGCGTGCGCGTTGCCAGGTTTCTCTCCACTCCCCTTGCCAAGGAGAGATCCCAGCCAGGATCGCAGCCAGTGCGATTCGCGCGTCGCCTTCGATCCCCACGGCAACGGGATAATTTTTCCCGATCTGATCCGGCTGAATGTCGATCTGGATGAGAGTTTTCGGAACGGGCATCGTTCCGGACGCGGTCAGCACTTCGGTAAATCGGCATCCCACGGCAAGCATCAGGTCGGCTTTTCCAAGAACTACCCTTGCACGCCGCGTACGTCCATGCCCGAATGAATAAGGCGACCGCTCATCCACCGCTCCCTTGCCGTTCAATGTTGTGACGACCGGACAATCCAGCTTGCGCGCAAGTTCCTCCACTTCCGATTCTGCGCCCGAAGAGATCGTGCCGCCGCCGGCGAGGATCACGGGACGAGCCGCTTGCGAGAGCAGTTCAATCGCACTGCGAATCGCATCGTCGCCAGGCACGATGCGGTGCAGCTCGGCGGGAGAAGCGCTCGCCGAGGTTTCCGTCTCAAGCGCCATCAAATCCTGCGGCAAAAGAATCGCGGCCGGACCAGGTCGCCCGGCCAGCATCGCGCTGAACGCCCGATCGACAGTCGCGGGAATCTCGTCATTCGCCATCACCGTGCCCGCGAAACGCGTGCACGGCCGGAAAATGGATTCCAGATCCATCTCGTGATACCGCCCGCACTCCTCGCCGATGCGATCGTGGTTTACTTGTCCGGCAATCAGCAAAACCGGAATCGAATCGGAATAAGCTTCGGCAATACCAGTCAATGCATTGGTTGCGCCCGGGCCCGCGGTGGTGCAGACGACTCCGGTTTTTCCCGTGACGCGTGCGTAGCCGTCCGCCATAAACGCCCCGGCCTGCTCATTGCGGAAGAGCGTTGTTTCCATGTCGGGATGCCGGCAGATCGCATCGTAGATATAGGTTGAATGCGATCCGGGCATGCCGAAAACGCGCCGCACGCCGTGCCGGTAGAGGCATTCCACCAGCAGAGTGGCTCCGGTTGCGGTCATGTGCTCCTGCAATCGAGACGCCTCGCTATGCCAAATCGATAATATACAGCGAAATCCATCCCGGGACCTGCGCGAATCCCGGCACGCGTTCCACCAGCGTTGCTCCGGCGGATTTGATGATCTCTTCCCACTGCGCGACGGTGCGTAAAGGACCCTGGCGTGAGATGGGATGGATAAAAGAATAGTCGAGCTGCGCGAAGGTGCGCGGCGGATGCGCGTTGAGCGCCGCCGGGTCGGCCTTTTCTCCTTCAAGCATCAGCAGCTTCCGCCCTGGGAACTGGGCCACCATCTGCGCAATCGCGGCGCGAATCGCTTCCTGCCCTCCGCGGCCGGCGAATTCATGAAGAAGATACATTGCCGTTAAGGTATCCACTTTGTCGAGAATGTTTTTGTCAATCGTCATCGGCTCGGCGGAAAGTTTGCTATGAAAAAACAAAAGGCGATCGTCGACGCCTGCTTTCGCTGCATTCACGCGCGCTTTTGCAATGGCGTCGGCATTCATGTCGATGCCGATTCCTCCGCCTTCCGGCCATCGCAGCGCCAAATGGGTCAGAAAATCGCCGGCCCCGCATCCGATATCCATCACATAGGAGCCGCCGATTTGTTTGATGAGTTTCAGTATCCAGGGTATGGTGTTACTACCCTGCAAGGCGTATCCTGACCCGGTTGCAACCAGCCGGCCGTCACGAGTGAGCCGTGGATCGCTGATGTCGATTTCCTTGCGCAACAGCGGGCCTAGATTGACCAACAATTGATTGTAGCCGGCCATGTGGGAGGTCAACACGCCGCGCGTGATGTAATTCCAATAAGGCTTGCCCTTGGCGCTGAGGACAAAAGCTTCGCCCTCGGGCGCAAGAATTCCCCAGCCCACTAGGTACTCGATCAGCGAGCGCAAAATCTCGGGATCGAGGTTGAGTTCCCGGCTGGCAGCGGCAATCTCCAAGCTGCCGCGCTCGCGCAAATACTCATAAATTCCGCTGTCCCATAACGCCACCAGCACTTGAGCCAGGTAGGTGTCCGAAACCAGCCCTACCGATTTGAGATACGCGCCCAGCGACCGGCCCACGATCTCCGCGCAGATCTTGGCTTCGCGATCGCTTGCCTGCAATGTTAGCTCGCCCTTCGATAGTTCCACAACGTTCACTCCTTGCCAGTGCTAGCAGCTGGCTTGCATTGCTCCCGAATCGACCTCTGAATTTTTCAGCCGGAATGTAGATCTAGCCGGATTGCCCGCAACGAAGCTCGAGGGAAGCGCTTGCGACCGGACTACAGAGCCCGCGGGGATTTCAGCATATGTAATTCTAACGCAAAGAAGGCTTTTTACCGCCTTCCGGTAGTGGGTTAGTTTGAATCGGCTTTGAAAGGGCACGAATTCATTCGTGCCGCAAGACACCAAAAATGGGCGAGGGCTTTAGCCGCCGAGGGATGGTTTTTCAAACTGACCCACTACCCGCCTTCCAAATCGCAACCCCTCGCGAATTGCCACAGGGCGTACTCCCTATCCGCGAGCATCGGGGCGATAACGCGGCCCGAACCACCGCCCGCGCCAGAAAGTCGGCGCGGTCTCTTGCATAATGTCAGGAACCTCTAGTTAAAGCTCCGCCAGGAAAATACCGATCGAGTAAACTTCCTTGAACTCAATGAGTCTGAGTCCCGCTTCTGCGAAGATGGACTTCCATTCATTTGCTGGAAGCGGCATACCCTTGCCGCGGAGGCGATGAATCAACAAATAATCGAGTTGGGAATACTGCGCCGGCGGCTTTTTGACCGAATCCGGCGTATCCGGCGGCATGGTTTCAGAAGCGATGAACAGCTTGCCGGGGAAGGAAGCTTTGATCTGCCGCAGCACGTCGACGATGCGCTGCCTGCCATAGCGGCCGATCTCATGCAGCAGATAGATCGAGGCCACGACATCGATCCGGCTGCGAGTCTCCTCATCCAGCGGCAACGGCTCGACGCCGATCACCGCCTGAAGCAACCGGATGCGCGATTCCAGGCCATAGCGGCGGAGCTTCTCTTCCGCGCCGGCGATCTTCTCCGGCAATCTGTCGATGCCAATGCCATGAAACGACGGATCGGAGCGGGCCATCTGCACCAGAAATCCGCCCGTGCCGCAGGCCAGATGCAACATGCTATGCAGATTGCGCTCGGCGAGAATCTTCAGCACGGCCGGAACCAGCCGGACGCTGGTCAGTTGTTCCGTTCCCAGGCCGGAATGCAATCCGGAGTGAAATTGTTCGATCTCCGTGCGCGTAACTTCTCCTTGCGCAGCAGCGGGCCGATGTTCGCGCAGTTGCGAACCGTAACCGCCAAGATTGATATTCAAAACGCCCCGCACAACAACATTGGAAAGCCGGGAGCCGTATTCGGTCAGCTCCATCTGCTCCTCTGCCACACGCAGAACGCCGCAGCCTACGAGATGATGCAGCAGCATTTCGAAAACTTGCGCGTCCAAATGTAACTCCTCGGCAGCCTCGGCGACGGTAAAGCGCGGATGCAGAGAGCGAGTACTCGTAAAATCCGCTATCCCAGAGAGCAAACAAGCACATGGGACAGGATCGGTGTTATTGATCAGGCGCATGCCTTCCATCATGCATTTCACGCCCTCGACCTCGCCCGATAACTTGCGCGCGCGTGCTCCCTCGGCCAGCAGATCGAAGGGATCGGCGGGCGGCGGAGGCGTGGGCGCTTTGGCAGCAGGGCTGTCGCTCATGCGTTCTTCCTCATGCTTTTTTCAGCGCTTTGGCCCGCTTTCTCAAGTAGAGGCGCGAAAAGATCTCGGTCTGCGGGCTGGGCGTGCGCTGGGGATCACATTGACGCAGGCCGGCTTCCCCGAGGCGAAGGCGCGCTCAAGGGCTGGGCGAAGCTGCTCGGGCGTCATCGACAAATTCTCCATGCGCGCCGAGGGATTCGGCCAGCAGGTCCCAGCGTGTATTGGTCAGTTCGGTGCCCACCACGCGATCCGGGCCAAACCATTTCTGCTGGTAGTAAACCTCAACGCCGTAGGCCGCGTCGTTGGCCACCACGACCACGACCGGAATGCCATAACGCACGGCAGTTTCCATCTCCATCACCGTAAAACCCAGCGCGCCGTCGCCGGTCATCACCACCGTCTTCGCCTGGGGAAACGCCAGTTTAGCGCCCATCGCGTACGGCAGGCCGACGCCGAGGTACCCGAGCACCGTGCTTGCCAGCCAACCGCCGGGGCGGCGGGCCGTCATGCAGAAGCGCGCCCAGGAGGAGAAATCGCCGCCGTCAAAAGCCAAAATGCTCTGCTCGTCGAGCAGGGCCTCCACTTCCAGAGCGATCCGGGCTGGATGAACGCCGGGCTCGGTCGAGGCCGCCATTTTCTGCACGCGTGCTACTTGATGCGCGTGCGTGTTTCGCGCAGCATCGCCAGCCACTCGGCCGGCTCTTCCCATGGCAGGGTTTTCGCCGCTTCAAGCAAGCTGTGCAGTCACCGCCCGCACATCGCAGGCTACGCCGCATTCGATTGGATGGTTCTTCCCGATCTCATTCGCATCCGGGCAGATGTGAATGATTTTGGCCTGCCCAAAACAAGCGCCGTACGCAAAGGCATGGTCCATCCGCTCGCCCAGCAGCAGGAGCACATCGGCTCGGCCTTCCAATTGCGCAACCTGATTCACGGTGCCGTAGCCATCGCCGAAACAATAAGGATGATTGTCGGGGACGAGTCCGCGCGCCTGCTCAACAGTCATGAGCGGAATCTTCACGGTCTCAATGAATTGCCGAAGCCGCTCCCCGGCATGAGACCAGAACGCGGCCGCGCCGGCGATGATCAGCGGCCGCTCCGCCCCGGAAAGAAGCTCCAGCGCCTGCTTGATAAACGCTGGCTCTGCCTGCGCGGCAGCGGTTGGCTGCGTCTTGGCCGGAGGGGAAATAGCATCGTCTTCCACCTCAACCAGTCCGGAAAAAGTATCCGAGGTGATGCTGATTTGAACCGGTCCCGGCATTCCATTCGTCGCAATCCGGAAGGCCTTGTCGATGTACTCGGGAATCCGCTTGCCGCTTGAGAGCAGCGACGACCATTTCGTGACGGGGGCGCACATTGCCACCTGCGGCAACTCCTGGCGACCCGCCTCTGCCGAGGTTGGCCGGCACATCGATGCCCGAAAGCAAAATGACCGGAGTGCACTCGGCGAAGGCAATCGAAATCCCCGCCACGGAGTTGGCCAGCCCCGGACCGGGCGAGACCAGCACGACAGATGGATTTCCGGTTGCGCGCGACCAGCCCTCGGCCATATGAATCAGCGCCGATTCGTGGCGGCCCGTGAGAACTTCGACTCCCTCATTCAGGCAGCGCTTCGTACACCGGGAACAACGGCGCGCCGGGCAGCGTGTAAAGGCGGCGGACACCGTGCGCCTTCAACGCCCGGATCAGCAACCGACCGCCAGTTATCGTTTCCATCGCGGCTCCGTCTCATCCAACTGCCGGGCTGGATTGATCGGGCTTTTTCAACCGGAACATGACCTTGGCCGGATTGCCGGCAACAACGCTGTAGGGAGGTACGTGCATCCGCACCACGGAGCCGGCGGAAATCACGCTGCCTTCTCCGATCTTGACGCCGGGGAAAACGATGCACCGCCTGCCGATCCATACTTCGTCGCGAATGATGACTGGCCGGACGTCATCTGGATTTGGCGGCGCATGTTCCAACCGCAACGCCGGATCTGTGTCGTGGCCGTTGATGTCCATGAATATCGTGTCGCCGGAGAAGTTGCAGTTTTTCCCGATAGAAATCAGTTTCCCGATGGTGAACATGCAGCCATGGCCGATCGCGGTGCCGTCTCCAACTTCCAACGTCGGATGGTCGGAGAAACGAGCAGCAAACGTAATGTTAATGTTGCCGTCCAGCCACACATTGTCGCCAACAAAGATATCGCCCTTGCCAGTGACCCAGTGAAGCCGGTAATCGGTGTGCAGGTTCTTCCCATACTTTGTGAGAAGAGCCTTGTTCAGCGGTTCACAAATGAACACGCGCAAAACCCAATAGTAAGTTTTACGAATCGTCACGATAAAGCCAAAGCACCGGTTTCACGACGATCTTGGGAGCGGGCACCTCAAAGTTGTTGATGGACCGGCGGGCCCAACGCACAAAACGCGGAAACCTCCCTTGAGAAGTCGCCAGACGCCGGCGGAGCGATAGCTTGGCTATCTCGCTGCTCCCGGTTTCAACATGCACTTGCGCGTCGCTCATTTGTACCTCTGTCCATCCATTTCATTGGCTGGCTCAATGTGAATTGCCCGCGGCATCTCGTTGCGCCGCAGGCGCGTGTTCAACAAGTGGCGGGCCTCGGGTTCCTGGTGAGGCGCAAGAGCATTTGCATTCACGCGCAGTTCCAGATCGAAATCCTCGGTTCCGTCCTTGTGCGTAAAGACTTTCGTCCTGGCGCTGACAACATGCGGAAGCTCGCTCGGCCAGGCGTCGCACTGCCGCCAGGCTGATCTTCTCGCCCTTGCGGCTGATGAAGTCGCTGAGCCGTCCCTTGAAGTAGAGGTAGCCGTCCTTGTCCTGCTCGAAGCAGTCGCCGGTTGCGATCGTCTGCGGTCCCACGAGGTCGTTGTTCGCGCGGCCTTCCACGCGGCCGATCGACCGCTTCATCACCGATGCCGAATTTACGTAAAGCTGACTCCGTCCGCTGCCATCCGGAATGGGACGAAGAGAGACCGTAGTTCCTTCGTGCGGCAGGCCCACTGAGCTGTATCGCGACGAGGGCTCGGCGTGCGCTGCCAGGGTCGAGACGCGCGGTCCGGCTTGCGTCAGTCCGTAGGTGATGTAAACCTCTTTCCCCTTGCGCAATTCAACCAGGCGCGCCACCAGCTCCGCAGCCAGAGCATCGCCCCCAACAGAAAGAACTCGGGCATCGGCGAGTGCGGCTGCATCGGTATGCAGAACGGAACGGATCGAAACCGGCGTCAGCGCGGAAATCGTCACCTCGAAATCCTGAATCGATTTTCGATATCCCGCCAGGTTGAACGGCGGCCCGCTGATAATGAGCCGGTTGCCGCACTCCAGCGATGAGAGAGCCTGTGCCGACAGCGCGAACGAAAAGAACATCGGAAGGCTGACCAAAACAGTATCCGTTTTTTTCTGGCCAATCGCGTTCACATGGCGTTTTCCGTTCAGCAAAATGGCTTCAATATCGAACACGCACCCGCTGGAAATCCCCGATGTCCCCGAAGTCATCAGCACCACTTCCCCGGGCGCTCCAGCCGGCTCCGCGGGAGGCTTGAGGATCGCAACGCGCATGGCGCCAATGGAACTGAAAGAAACCGCTTCAAGATCGCCGGCAGGCAGGCGTACTGCGCCGATTGCGAATGCGCCCATCGCTTTTGCCACATCGCGGAGGCGCGCCGTGGACACAATCGGAGGCAGCAGTGCCGGAACGCCCCGCGCAATCAGCACGCCAAAAAACTGGTGCAGAAGTTCGCGGCTGTTGGGCAGGCATAACAAAACCAGGTCACCGGGACGAAGACCCTGTTCTCTCCACGCATTGGCCAGCGACTCGCAGTCCGGAGAACTGAGCGCGATGCCGCTGGGCAGAGCTTCGATCGTCCGTTCAACGAAGGAGTCGAGCTCCCGAGGAGGGAAAAAATGCTTCATGCGTTGGCCCCGTTGTTCGGTGCAACGGCCGCTAGCCACGCAACCACCGATTCCGTCATAGGCTTGCTCGATCCTGTGAACCCGCGCGGCGCAAGCAATACAGCCCTGCTCATCATAGCGCCCGAGCCATGCGTAAACTCCGTCGCGACCACCATAAACCGCGCGGCCTTTCGCGTGAGCCAACCCGCGCACATCGCCAGTGCAATGGGAACGCCATCCCGCGGGGTCATGGTGAGATTCATCGTTGGTCCCCGCAAGCCGAACGCGATCGACGACACTCCCGCCAACGTCCCAGGGCTCGATGCCGCGTAATGCAGCGGAGACGAAAACCCGGTGGTCCCATCCTTCTCAACCCGCGCCATGGCTCCGCCAGGCCCCTGATCGCTTATGGCGATCATACCGATCTCGTGCCGCCATTCGGCCAGCAAGTCTCCGGCCCCGGCCATCGCAACCGCAACCGCCGTGGCCGTGGTCCACGCCGCGGGATCGGCAAACCTCACGGTTGCGCGAGTCTTTGCTTCAAACAGGTCGGGTCTGTAGGCATCGGCTTCACCCGATGCCGCAACCATTAAAGCGTCCAAATCGCTCAAGAGACCGCCTCAAAAACCAGACTCGTATCGAACCCGCCGAAGCCGAGAGTCAGGCTCAGCCCGGCGCGGGCAGTGCAGGACACCGGTTGCGAAATCGCCAGCGGCAGCCGAAACTCCGGCAACGGCTGCTCCAGATTCGGGATCGGCGGAACGCTGCCATCGCGCATGGCCAGAATCAAAGCGATAGCCTCGATCGCCCCGGTTGCGCCCAGCGTGTGCCCAAAATTGCCTTTGGTCGCGAAGACCAATGGGCGCACTGCCCCGGAAAATAGCGTGTTGAATGCATTGCACTCCGTGGTGTCGTTCATCACGGTTCCCGAGCCATGCGCATTCACGAGCCCGATGTCGGAAGGCGTCAGCTCCGCATCCGCCAGCGAGCGTTCCATCGCATACACAGCGGACCGCCCGGTAATGTCTGCCACCGTCATGCCTGAAGCATCGTTGGCCGAGCCCGCGCCACGCAAAATCGCGTAAGGCGATTGCCCCGGCCGTTCCGCCTCCAGAACGACGAATGCCGCGCCCTCGCCCAGCAACGTTCCATCGTGCCGCACATCGAAGGCGCGCAGCAGGGTCGGAGACATGGTTCCCAACGCCGAATGAGCCAGCCGCTTGTTGATCGTAAGAACATCGGCGCCGCCGCAGACGCAACATTTCGCCGCGCCCGAGCGAATCAGCTCGGCCCCCACCAGGATCGCGTCGGCACTCGCCGAGCAAGCCGTGGAAATCACAACCGGCGGCGTCGCCGCCCCCAGCTCTCTGGCCACTTCCGTCGCCCATCCGGAGAGAGGCGCGCGCGAAGTCTCCTCATCCAGATAAGCGCCCAAACTGGTGCTCAAAATGAGGCGCACATCCGGGTCGCCGGCCTCGCGATGGGCGGCCGCCAGCGCTTTGCGGATCGCCTTGCAGGCCATTTGAACCAGGCGCTCGGATGGTGGAATTTCGCTGTCGACGGCAGGCGCGGCTAACAGATTCCGTAATCGTCCCGCGTACAGGACAGGCTGCATGCCCGATCTTCCCTCGAGCAACGCTTGCCACACAGATTCCAGATCGTCGCCCAGAGCGGTCAGCCACGCCATCCCCGTCACCGCAATTCGAGGACCATGGGACATTCGATGAACTCCTTGCAGTCAGCCCTCACGCATCCGACCAGGTCGGAGCCGGAGCGTCACCGCGCCACCGCGGTCGCAGCGGCTCTCTGGGCTTGCAGGTGTTCAATCAGGTTCGCGAGCAACCGGACCGACGTGAAATTCTCCGGCGTATAGTCGTCGTCGCTAATTTGTATATTGAACTTTTGCTCGCAAAGCACGCGCAATTCGACAAAACCCACCGAATCCAGCCCGACAACCGTCCGCAGACCGTCGTCCAGTCCAATATCGTTTTCGGCGATCTCGACAAACAGGTCGTTGACAATCATCTTGCGTAGACTGGCGATAATCTCTTCTTGCATCGTCTTCCTCCGGGGGTATTTGAGGTGCGCATTTCCGAGCGGTAAGGGAAATGCCCTTAGGTAAGCTGTGTCAACATTTTACCGGACCAGAGTGCAGTTTTCAATAGACCGGAAACCAAAGTACCGGTGTTTTCCCAATGCGTCAATTGCGACTTGCCGCAATTCCAACCAACGGCAAAATCGAGATTTGTATCGTTTCAAGCCACACGGACCGGTCGCATCGACCCAGGCTCGCTGAAGCGGTGGCCGCTACGCACTTTCATCCGAATTTATTTGAGATTTGACCGGTCGTCTTCAATCCCGAGACGGATCTACTTTAGCCGCGTAAGGCTGGCTCCGGCGCTGGCTAGGGATCTCGCGTGCCGACTCGTGTTATGACTGTTTCGCCGCTGCCGCTCCGATTGATGAGTGAGCTGACGATGCTGAACCTGCGCACTTCCACGAGCTTCCTTCACGAATCCGATGAACCAGCGCGCCAATTTGTGGATGCGATGACCCTGGAAGCGGCGGATGGCCTCTTTAGGCAGCAATTCCGATCCAACCCCAGGAGCCGTGGCCCAGGCGTCCCACGCCTAGACCTGAATACTCATCCTATATAATTGATTTTAAACAATATATCTGATCCAATCCGGCGGACGCGACGGGACGGCGAATGCCCTTTTTTTCGATAGCCGAACTCCGATATGGACGCATTCTCGATGTGAATTCAGTCCGCGGCAGGATTTCGGCTTGCACATTCCGGTTCGTGGCGGTTATATTAGGGCCAATTGCCGTGATTCCTTGGGTTTACCCCCAGGCTGCCAAGCGTTCTCCTATTCGGCTACCTGCCAGGGCCAGTCAGTCCACGTAAAAGTAACAATCGATTCCGGTTTTATCGGAGCTGACGGCTATTGTGCGGACGTTTTGCGCAAATGCCGCCGAGCCCAGGAGAGGTTTATGTATAAGTCGTTGCCCTTGGCCGTTCGCTCGCTCGCCCTTTTCTCCATCTCCATCGGCTCCCTGGCCCTTGTGGCCAATGGGCAACAGCCGGCTTCAGCAAGAGCACCCAAGGCTGTCGCTGCGCCAACGCCTGCGGTCGCCGATGGCCCGCCCGTCCCGGCGCAGCCGCATAAGGTCTACGTCGATGCCCAGGCCAACAAAATCTTCTGGCCCATGGACATGCCGTTCTGGGTTCGCTTGTCGGCTTCTCCGGACCCCAATGCGCCTTCCTATCTGATGCAGCGGGTCGCGCCCGACCCGGATATTCATTCCGACATTACGACCGAGCAGTACAACAAGGAAGGCATTGAGCTGGAGATCCGCGGCCGGCAATTTATCCGCTGGTTCAACTACATCACCAAGGAGATCGTCTTCCTCGAGTTCTTCAGCGACGGCGATCCGCCGGTCACGAAGGCCACATGCATGGGTGCGCCCACGGCCGTGGTTGCGGACCAGACGTACTACGGCAAAGGCCTGCAATGCTCGCTTGCCTCCGAGGACGAACTCTCCGGCGTCGATACCACGTTCTTCTCGCTCGCCGACCAGCCCTGGAAGCCCTACGCGGCCGCATTCAATTTAAATAAGGAAGGGCCGGTCGTGCTCCGCTACTACGCGCTCGACCACGTGGGCTGGACCGAGAAGCCGTCGGCGCTGCGCTTCACGGTGGACTTGAGCCCGCCTGTAACCATCGACGCCATCACCGGCAACGCGCTGGGCGACATTGCTCTCAACGCAGGCCAAATTCCGCATTACCAGCAGCGATGCATTATCGGGCGTAGCCACCGTTTCGGCGCGATTCGACAAGGAAGACTTTAAGCCCGTCACGGACAACGAAGTTTCGGTAGAAAATCTGCCCGACGGCGAACACACGCTCAGCTACTACGCGGTAGATCGCGTCAGCAACCGCGAAACCGAGCACGTCGTTCCCTTCTACCTCGACCGCCTGCCGCCGGCCACCGACGCGCAGGTAGTCGGCGATCTATTTATTGCGCCCAGCGGCACCCGTTACATCTCCAGCCCGCAGCAAAGTGCAACTCAGCGCGCAGGACAACAAAAGCGGCGTCGAGAAAATTGAGTACTCCTTTGAGGGACCCGCGTATGAGCTGTACGCGGATCCATTTCTGTTGCCCACAAAGGCAGGAACTGCCAAGCTCTCTTATCGTGCCAGCGACAAGCTGGGCAACACCAGCGCGGTGGCAACGCTGCCCTATTCCATGGACATCGTTCCCCCGCAAAGCCAATACAAAATCGTCGGCCCATCGTTCCAGGTGCGGTCCGACATTTACATCACCAAGGAAACGCGCATCGAGCTTTCCGCAACCGACGACGCCTCCGGCGTGCAGCATACTCAATACCAGGCAGAAGGCGAGCCGCAGCCGCACATCTATAACGCGCCGCTGGCTTACCCCGACGAAGGCCGCCGCCTGGTGCGCTACTGGAGCACCGACCAGGTGAACAACCGCGAACTCGATCGCGCGCTGATTTTGATCACCGACAACACGCCGCCGCAGATCTTCGCCAACTTCAGCCTCAAGACCCTGTCCACGAGCGCCGACGGCCTGCCCGTCTACCGCCGCCTCACCAGCCTGTTCCTCGGCGCTACCGACAACGCATCCGGAGTCCACGCCATTTACTACAGCTTCGACGGCGGCAAGGAAATGCAGTATTCCACGCCGCTGGTGCTGGATAAGGCGGGCACCTTCGCCCTGCAGATTCGCGTCGACGACAATCTCGGCAATGAATCCACGAAGAACCTGCGATTCGTGATCGGCAATTAAGGCTGGCAATGAAGGCTGAACTGATGGGCAAGCAAAGTCGATTGTCCGGGCTGGTCGTTTCCCACGCCGCTGTCGCACTTCTGGCGGGACTCGCGATAGTTTGCGCGCCGGCACAGAGCAACCCGCCTGCGCAACAAACTGCCGGCGAAGCCAGGCCGCCGGCCTTTGCCAAGCGCTTTTACCGCGCGCCGAGCGGGCAATTCTATGTTCCGGCAGGCATCCCCATCAGCTTGGACATGTCGATCGCCCAGCCATCCGAAGCCCCCAATGGCAATCCGGATGAATCTAATCAGTCCTCGGTGACCTTGAAAGAAGGCCCGGCAAGCATGCAGTTCGGCGGCGCAAGTGTGCCCGTCATCGCCGATGGCACGCCGCCGAAAACCGTGCTCGAGGTTGTCGACACCACCCAGGCCGAGCACCTTGGCCTGCGCGTTCTGGCGTCCAATCCCAAACTGCACCTCACCGCAACGGACGCGCTCTCCGGAGTGGCCCGCACTCTGATCTCGATGGACGGTGCGCCGTTCGAAACGCTGCCCGCGGATGGCCCAGTCTTCACCGCCGAAGGCGTGCACCATCTGCGCTACTTCTCCGTCGATCACGTGGGCAACGTTGAAAAAGTGCAGGAGTATGCATTTCGCGTCGACTCCACGCCACCCCAGACGAAGCTCGCCATCGCCGGGCCGCGCGCCGATGCGGTGGTCGGCGTGGGCGCAACATTTACTCTCTCGGCCACCGATGCCATCGCCGGCGTGGACGCGATTCTCTACCGCCTCGACGGCGGCGCGGAGCTGACCTACGAAAAGCCTTTGCCGCTCGATGAACTGGCTGAAGGCTCGCACACGCTCCAGTATTACGCCAACGATAAAGTCGACAACAAGGAGACGCCGCACACCTTCACATTCGTCGTGGATCGCGAGCCGCCGCAGATCACGCTCGCCATCCATGGACCGCAGTTCACCGATAAAGACGTGCGCTATGTTTCTCCGCAAGCGGAGATCGAGCTCGCCAGCCACGATGCCGTCGCGGGACCGACGCCCATTCGCTACCGGATCGACGGAGCGGGCGAGTTGACCGTCTACACCGCGCCGTTTCATCTCCCGTCGAGCGTGGGCATTCATCGCATCCGCATCGAATCGACTGACCCGGTAAAGAACACCGCGCTGTCGAATGTCGATGACATCTATGTGGACCCCGTGCCGCCGAGAACCGACGTCCAGTTTTCGCGTCCCTCCTTTGTGCGCGATGGCGTCGAGATTCTGAATCCGGCCAGCAAGATCGCACTCAACGCCAGCGACTACGAGTCTGGCGTGGATTCGGTCACCTACTCGCTCGATGACGCACCGGAGCAGAAGTATGCCGGGCCATTTTCCATCACGACTTTGGGCGAGCACCACTTGACGGTGACAGCTCGTCGACCACGTCGGCAATCGGGAGCCAGCCCAGCAAGTTCGCATTCTGGTGCAGAAGGCCGGCATCGGCGAAACGGTTCCCCATGTCCTCGACGCCAAGCGCTTCTACCAGGACCCCAAGCTCGGCCTGCTCGCGCCGCCCGGGTTGCCGTTTGTGGTGCGCATCGCCTTCTCCCCGGACCAGGGCGCGCAGAACTACATGCTCAGCACCGGTCCCACGCCTCCGCCCAACGAAGAACCTCCGACCTTCACGACCGCGGGCAAAAATACCGTCGAGTGTGAAGGTCTCAAAGAAGCCGGAAACATTCGGGATCCTGGTCGATGCGGCCCCTCCCAAGACCGAACTCGCGGCCACCGTCGCGCACCGCGCTGAAGCCGGCGGCGTCACCTACTTCGGTCCCGGCCTCAAAATCTCGCTCAGCTCCGCGGACGACCCGACCGGCATTGTTTCGGGTCTCTGGAAGACGCTCTACTCGCTCGAGGGCTCGGACTTCGCCACCTACACCGCGCCGCTCAACTCATTTACCCGCGAAGGCGCTTACACGCTGCGCTACTACGCGCTCGACAACGTAGGCAACGCCGAGACCACGCACGAATTCGAGTTCACCGTTGACACCTCACCGCCGCAGACGCAGTTGGCGCTCGAAGGCCCGCACTTTGCCAGCACCGTCGCGCCGGTCACGCATGTGGCGCTCACCGCAACCGACAATCTGTCCGGCGTCGCGCAGATTCAGTACCGCATCGATAACGGAAATCTGCTCGCCTACCGCGACCCGTTCGCCATCGGCCCGCTCAGCGTAGGACCGCACAAGATGACGTACTTCGCTGAGGACGCCGTCGGCAACCGCGAGGAGGAGCACAACTGGCCCTTCCTCGTCGCCAGTGCAGTGAGCGCAGCGACCTTCGAAGTTCACGGAAAATCGGTGCAACACGGCGAAACCATCTACCTCGCTCCGGGTGGCACCATCGTGCTGAAAGCCGCGGAAGGCGAACAAGTCGTCTACTCGCTCGACAGCGGCGCGCAACAAACCTACACCGCGCCGATCCCTGCGCCGGAATCGGGCGATCATCGTCTCAGCTTTCACGCCGTCGATGAGCTCGGCATCGCCGGCGCCAATCGCACCGTCGAACTGTCTACCGATCGCGCCGCTCCCAACAGCTCATTCCATCTTGAGGGCCCGCAACTCACGCGCGAGTCGGGAACCATCATCAGCGGCGCTACGCGAATCATCCTCGAAGCCAACGCTGGAGCAGTCGGAGGAGCGACGCTCGAGTACAGCCTCGGCGGCAATCATTGGCAACCCTATACCGGCCCGTTCTCCATCAAGTCTTCGGGCGCTTATGAAATCTCCTATCGCGCCCGCAATCCGCTTGCGGCTCTCGAACCGGCGCAGAAACAGCGCGTGATCGTCGACGCCCAGGGTCCGGTCATCACGGTCAGCTTCAGCACACCGGTGGACGAAAATGCCGCCACGGTCTTGCTCGATCCCCGGACTTTGATCTTCATCTCGGCGGACGATCAGCCCGCCGGCCTCGAAAAGGTCACCTACAAACTTGACGACCAACCGGCGCTCATCTATCGCACGCCGCTGTCTGGATTCACCAAGGGCAAAACGCACACCATCACGATCGTCGCTCAGGACCTGCTCGAAAATCAGACCGTGAAAGTGATGCACGTTCTGGTCAAGGAGCCGACGCAATGACTCGCCTCGCGCAATGGATGGCAGTGATCGCGGCAATTCTGCCGGGATGCGTCGTGGCCGCGAGTGTTGCGCAAACGCCGCCTCAGGCTTTCACTACGGGCGCGGCAATTCGCAACTTCCTGCCCGCCGCATATCACGCGGATCGGCAGAACTGGGCAATCGCCGAAGACAATCGCGGCATCCTCTACTTCGGCAACACGTCAGGCGTCCTCGAGTTCGACGGCACGCGCTGGCGGCTTATCCCACTCCCCAACAGACGGCGGTGCTTTCGCGCTCGGCCGATCGTCCGACGGGCGCATTCTGGTCGGCGGCCAAGGCGAGGTCGGATGGCTCGCCCCCGATGCATCCGGCTCCATGGTTTACGTGTCGCAGGCAGCCGATCTTCCCGATGCCTTCCGCTCCACCGGCGATCCCGTCATTCAGATTCTCGATACGCCGATGGGGCAGGTTTTTGTCTCCGACCATTGGCTCTTCATCCGCCCCGCAAGCGGCGCGCTCACCGTGCTGCGCTCCGGCGATCACTTTCTCCAGGCTGCTTGGTTCAACAACGCGCTCTACGTTCTCGATAGCGCGCGCGGCCTCACGCGCCTCGATGGCGGCGCATTGAAGGACGTTGCCGGTGGCGCGCACATGCGCGGCCTCACCATGCAGGTCACCAACGCAGGCCTTTTGATTCCCAGCTACGACGAAGGCCTCGTCGTCTACTCGCCCGCATCGGCCAATCCCTGGCAGGCGCTGCATGTCAACGGCTGGAGTGCAGACGACAACGTTGACGTAACCTCTGCCGTGATTCTGAATGAAAACCTTGTCGCTCTGGGCACCGCCAAACACGGCGTGGCGCTCATCGACCTTCACGGCAACGCGGTCGAGCGCCTCGGCACCGCGGAGGGTCTCGCCGATCTCCACGTCTACAGCCTCGCCTACGACCACGCCGGCGGTTATGGCTGGCATTGGATAACGGTGTGTCGCTAGTCAGCTTGAGCTTGCCCAAAGATTCCCTGGCGGCGCCATTCAACGCCTGGGTGCGCGGCGTCGAAGGAACTCGCGACGATCGCCTGCTCTTCGGAGGCGCTTATTTCGCCAGCCCGGGCGGCATCCCGCAGCTCACGCAGGGCGACGCGCAGAGGCTGAAATTCGACCACACCTACAACGAGTTCCGCTTCGACTATTCGGCCAACGGCGTATCGGCGTCGGGCGACATGCAGTTCCAGACCTATATGAAAGGCGTGGACGCCGATTGGACGAGTTGGTCTCCCCGTACCGAGCGCGAGTTCACCGAACTCAGTGCCGGCCACTGGGACTTCAAAGTCCGCGCGCGCAAGTCCGACGGGGAAATCTCCGGCGAAGGCGAATACACTTTCACCATCCGCCCGGCGTGGTATGCCACCTGGTGGTTTGCGGTGATCCAGGTGCTCTTTGTCCTGGGCATTCTCATCCTCCCCAGGCACTTCCACCAAAACGAATTCATCCAGGAAGTCCTCACCACATTTGCTGTGATCGTTCCCATCGTCTACCTCGGTGATGCGGTGAGCGGATTCCTCGAGCACTATTACACCGGCGAAGTTGCCTTCGTAAAGGTTCTGATGAGCGCCGTGCTGGCCCTGTGTCTCGACCCGATCCAGAATTATCTCAAGAAGCATGTCAAGCGGCACAATGAAAAACATCGCGAGCGTCACTTGCATCACAAGGCCCAACTGGCCGAGCTGCATCACTTAGAGCATCATCATCCCGGAGAGCACCATCCCGGCGAGCATCACCCTGAACATCATCCAGGGGAGCACCATCCCGGCGAGCATCATGTAGAGCGTCATCATTCCGGAGAGCATCACCCGGAACATCGTCCAGCCGGTGAGCACGACTCAGAACAGCACCATTCCGAAGAGCACCGCTCCGACGAGCATCCAGCCGAGAAGGATCGCTCCGAATAAATCGGACCGTCTCGCCAGCCGCGCCGTAGGCGCAGAGTTTGTTAGCCCCGCGCTTCAGCGTGGGGAAGCCAGATTCCCACAGATTGACTCCGGAGTCCCGTAGGGACGGCGCAACGAAATTTGCAGAGCCCGATCGCTCCCACAGGCTGTTCCCTCATAATGCGCCGCAAATTCGGATTTCTTCCGCAGCCGCCTCACGCATTCCCGTGGTAGCGCGCCAGAAGCACGGTAATATCGTCCTGCTGGGCAGCGCCCCGGCAATGGCAGTCCACCGAATCCAGAACCATCCTTTGCAATTCATCGAGTGGCGTGTCCTCGTGCACGGTCAGCAGTTCGCATAGCCTGGCAATCCCGAATTGCTTTTCCTCTGGATCCTCAGCCTCTGTCACGCCGTCGCTGAAGAGCACGAGCGTGTCGCCCGGCTCCAGCTTCACGCTTTCCGTTTGAAAGGTAGCCGTCGGGATCAGTCCCACGGGGAACGACCCTTCCGTATACAGTTCCGTAACCTTGCCGCGCCGCAAAAGCAGCGGCGAAGGGTGTGCCGCCTTGATGTAATGCAATGTCCCATCGCGGTCCAGCAGGCTGAAGAACATGGTTGCGTAGTGGCCCACTTCGGAGTGGTCGCATAGGAATGAATTGATCTGGTTAAAGACCCTCAACGGATCCTCGCCCAGGGTCATGCCGGAAAGCGCTCCCTGCAACATTGTCGTCAGCAGCGCCGCTCCCAGCCCGTGTCCGGAAACGTCCGCAATCAGAACCGCCGTCCGGTTTTCGCTGATCGGAAACGAATCAAAGTAATCTCCGCCCACGTCGATGCAGGGATGATTGATTCCCGTTACGGTCAGATGCGGGTACATGCGTGGGCCGCGGGGAAGCAGCGCCTGCTGAATGGCGCGGGCCAGTCCCATCTCGTGCTCCAGCAGCCGGCGCTCATGCTCGCGCTCCATATGCCGCGCGTTTTCCAGTATGCTTGCCGCCTCCACCGCAAGCGCGTCGAAGATATGGCGCACCAACTCTGAGAAGGCCGCCGGATGTGTCGAGTCGAGATAGATAGCGCCCAGAAGCTCGCCGTGTTGCGGCGTTTCTGACGCCGCTGCCTCGTCGGCCGGCAACGCATACAGCGGCGCTGCAATAAAGGAATGCGGATGCACGTGAGCCCGCTTATGCCAGGTATCCTTGTTCGCCTCCGCAAGCTCCGGGTCGCCGATCACAACCCCGGTCTCCTCCCTCAGCGCCTGGTCCAGCACCGCTTCATTGGGCGCGATACAATCCAGCGGCAGGCTTTCATGGTTCTTGTTGCGCGCCAGCCGCGCCTTCAACTTGCCGTCCGCGCCCGCTTCCAGCAGCAGCCCGCGCTCCGCTTTGGTCACGGCAATTGCGTCATCCAGCATGCGCCCCAGCACCGAATTCAGAGGCAGGTGCGAATGCAGCAGCGATGTGGCTTCCAGCAACAGATTCAGTTTGCCCATCGCGCTGTTCATGCGTGAGCCCGCAGCCGCTTGATGTTCGCCCAGGCGCGTCAGCATTCCCTCAACATGCGCCGCGCCGGTGCTCGAACGGAAGCGCATCGTGCAGGCATCGTCGTAGCCAAAGCCGATCGTGTCGCCGTCGTGAAGCGTCTTGCTGGTCACCTTTTCCCCGTTGACAAAGACGCCCGCGTGGCTGCCCCGGTCTTCAAGCCGGTGTCCGCCCCGGGCCGCGACAATCGCCGCGCATCGCCGTGAGATGCGCGGGTTGTCGACCTCCAGATGGTTGCCGGTATCGCCCCTCCGGCCGATCAGAAACGTAGAGTGGCTTACGGGAACGGACTGCGGCGGCCGGCCGGGAAGGACGACCTCCAGGAATGTCTTGTGGTTCGAAGAATGTTCGCTCATGGGAGTCAGAATCGCGATTGTAACACTCCGCGCTCTCACAGGAAAAGTACTATCTCCGCCCAAAAGCGGACACATTCACTCCGAAATTGGTCGCGCAGCGCCGTCTATTTTCGGCGGGGAAAATGTGCCACTGCCAATCCGTCGAATCAACGAGCCACTTCCTGCCCGCGCGCCTCACGCCATCCAAAGGCGCTCTCAAAATGCATGATCTCGGCCGCCTTGCCCGGCTCCCTGTACACGCTGATCACATCGAAGCGCACGTGCGGTGCGGAGCCGCCGGACAGTTGCCGCACATAGTGGCGAGCCAGACGTTGCAGCATGTTGCGTTTGTGCAGGTCGACCGCGGCTTCGGCGGGTGTCAGGTCGTGCGCGGTGCGGGTCTTCACCTCGAAGATGCAGAGCGTCGGTCCCTGCCATGCCACCAGATCGAGGTCGCCGGGCTGGTTGCCCGCCGACCATCGCCGCGCCACCACGGTATATCCCTTGCGAAGCAGGTAAAAGCAGGCCGCCTCCTCACCCTCGATTCCAATGAGCAGGTGGGGGGCCAGGCTGCCCGTCCGGCCGCGTCGTTCAGCCAGTGCGTCAAGGCCGCCCAGCATTCGCTCCAGCAATTCACCGCGCATTTTTGCGAGCCCATTCCATCGTCAACCATTGTGGCCCCGGCGGACGCCGTGTGCAAATCGTCCCCAGGGGACGGACCTTCGACCGCGCGGAGAGGAGCTCCCGTGCCCCATCCTTTCGCCCGGCTTTTTGGGCGAATGGGTGGGACAGCACAAACCTCAACTTCCCGCTCTAAACCGAGCATAGATCCCGGGTGCCCCACATCTCGATTCTGAGATGTGGGAAAACACGAACCCAAACTCACCTTATTCAACTCGGCACAAAACTCCGTGCCCCATCCTTTCGCCCGGCTTTTTGGGCGAATGGGTGGGACAGCACAAACCTCAATTTCCCGCTCTAAACCGAGCATAGATCCCGGGTGCCCCACATCTCGATTCTGAGATGTGGGAAAACACGAACCCAAACTCACCTTATTCAACTCGGCACAAAACTCCGTGCCCCATCCTTTCGCCCGGCTTTTTGGGCGAATGGGTGGGACAGCACAAACCTCAACTTCCCGCTCTAAACCGAGCATAGATCCCGGGTGCCCCACATCTCGATTCTGAGATGTGGGAAAACACGAACCCAAACTCACCTTATTCAACTCGGCACAAAACTCCGTGCCCCATCCATTCGTCCGGCTTTTTGGGCGAATGGGTGGGATCGCACGAACCCCACTGGTGCGAATTCACACGGCCAGAAACCCAGCCGAAGTTGCGCCGCTCCCATTTTGAAACA
The DNA here is from genome assembly GCA_963732305.1 of uncultured Acidobacteriaceae bacterium. GTDB lineage: Bacteria > Acidobacteriota > Terriglobia > Terriglobales > Acidobacteriaceae > Telmatobacter. Next base: position 410,143 of record CAVSYW010000005.1, on the reverse strand, counting down.
CACAGTTCCAATTCCGGAACTCCCGCGTCCTCCTAAGACCATTCAAGCTGCTCATTTTCCTCGCGCTGCCCGAAACTCTAAATGTACCGGCAAGGAGAATCGGCCATGGCTCATGGTTTGTTCAGCGGCCTGTTTACTCATCGCGACGAAACGCCGCCGTCCGCCGCACTGGGCCAGCCGGCGCTGCTCGAATCCGTTCCGCGCGTCGAGCCCGGTGTCGCAATCGATCGCAGCTTCCAGCACGCATTGGATGCGCTGCCGGCCAACGTCATGTTCTGCGATCGCGATTTGATTCTGCGCTACATCAACAAGTCCTCGCGCAAGACGTTGCTCACGCTCCAGCAACACCTGCCGCTGCCCGTGGACCAGCTTATTGGCAAATCGATCCACATCATGCACCGCGATCCCGCGCGCATCGATAAAATCCTCGGCGCAAAAGAACATGCCGGAAAACACCAGCTTCCGCACAAGTCGACCATCGCGCTCGGCCCCTTTAAACTCGACCAGGAGATCGAGCCCATGCTGAATGAGCGCGGCGAATACATCGGCGTCGTGCTTCTCTGGGGCATCAGCACGCAGCAGACGATTGACGCCCTCAGAAAAGCGCAGGAAGCGCAGCGCACAGACATCGAGCATTTGAACGGAAATCTGCAAATGGTGGCCACCGCGACCCATGAAATCGAAGCCAGCATCGCGGAGATTGCCCGCAATGCGTCGGATCTCGCCAACGCCTCGGAGAAATCGCGCCAGGCAACGGCGGAAAGCAAGACCTCGATCCTGAGCCTGCAGACTTCGAGCAGCGGCGTGGCCAAAGTGGCTGACCTCATCGCTTCCATCGCCACGCAAACCAGCGTGCTGGCATTGAATGCAAATATCGAGGCCGCGCGGGCGGGCGCGCACGGCAAGGGTTTCGCCGTTGTCGCCAGCGAGGTGCGCAAGCTCGCCGAGCAGACGGCCGCGGCCACGTCGGAAATTCAGAATAAAGTAACGGCGATTGGCGCGGATGTTTCCACAGCCATCACTGCCATTGACAGCATCGCCGCGCAAACCGACGACCTGTCGGGCCTCTCGCACCAGATGGCCGCTGCCGCCGAGGAGCAGCACCTGGCCACGCAGGAGATGGCGCACAACCTCGAGCGCGCCGCGCACCGCACCGCGGAAATCGCCAACATGCGCCTCGCCGAGTAGGCCGGCCGCACAGCACAAATAAATGGGCCGCGGAGATCGGACGATCTCCGCGGCCCAAAATACTTAGCCAGCAAAACACTGCCCGTGCCCCATCCATTTCCGGTCGCCGCAGCGACCGGAAATGGGTGGGAAAGCACGAACCTCAACATCCCTCTCTCAACCCAGCACAAAATCGGGTGCCCCCGGTCCCTTGCCTTTGGGGACCGGGGACAGCACAAACCTCACATCGCGACTCCCCAGCGATCAGACCGCCGCACCCACCGCGCTCAGCTCATGCTCTTTTTCCGCCACCGTCAGCGCCTCTTCCAGAATGTCGAGCGCCACCGTCGCCTCTTCCTTGCTCACAATCAGCGGAGGCGTAAGCCGCAGCGAAGTCTCACCGCAACCCAGCATCATGAGGCCGCGCTCGAAGGCCAGCGTCTCAACACGATTCCTCAGCTCCACGGCCGGTTCGCGCGTCATCTTGTCCTTCACAATCTCGATGCCGATCATCAGGCCGCGCCCGCGCACATCGCCGACTGAGGGATGACTCTGCTTCCAGCCGCGCACACGCTCCAGCATAAACTCGCCCACACGCGCGGCGTTGGCGATTGCCTCGCGCTGCAAAATCTCCATCGTCGCCAGCGCCGCCGCAATCGACACGGGATTACCCCCGAAAGTCGACGCGTGCGACCCAGGCGCCCAATCCATAATCTCGGCCCTCGTCATGCAGATCCCCAGCGGCATGCCGCTGGCAATCCCCTTCGCGATGCAGACAATATCGGGTTCCACGCCTGAATCCTCAATAGCCCACCACTGGCCGGTCCGTCCGCATCCGCTCTGCACCTCGTCCGCGACCAGAAGAATCCCGTGACGGTCGCAGATCGCGCGCAACTCGCGCAGGAAGTTGGCCGGCGCAGGCACAAATCCGCCTTCGCCCTGGATAGGCTCGATGAAGATCGCCGCCACTTCTTCCGGCGGAAGAATGGTCTTGAACAATTTCTCTTCGATGGTCCGCGCGCAATCCAGGCTGAAGGCTTCCTGCTCTTTCGCGCCGCCGGTGCAGCCGCGATACACGTAGGGATAGCGCACGTGTGTCACGCCCGGAACCAGCGGCGCAAAGCGGCGCTTCTGCTGCGGCTTGGAGCCGGTGAGCGAGAGCGCTCCCATGGTGCGGCCGTGAAACGCGCCGAAAAACGAAATAATCTGCTGGCGGCCGGTGTGATAACGCGCAACTTTCAGCGCGCACTCAATGGCCTCGGCGCCGGAGTTGCCGTAGAAAAACCGATGCGGCCCACGCATCGGCGCCACCGCCGAGAGTCGATCTGCAAGATCGGTCAGCAGCTCGTTGTAAAAGTCGGTACCCGAAATATGGATCAGCTCCGCAGCCTGCTTCTGAATCGCCGCCACAACTTCGGGATGGCAATGCCCGGTAGAAACCACGGCGATGCCCGCGGCGAAGTCGAGAAATTCGTTGCCGTCGGAGTCCTCAATGCGAACCCCGCGCCCGCGTTTCGCTACTAATGGATACGACCGCGTGTAGCTGGGCGAGATCAGCCGGTGATCGGCCTCAACGGCCGCGCGGGCCTTGGGTCCCGGCAGTGCACAGACAAGTTTCGGTCCGTAGCGCGTATGCAATTCTTGCTTGTTCATTGAAATTCTCCTCGGCAGATTCGTTTGTCCAGGCCTGCGCAGTCTATATCGATAGGCGAATGCGGCACGGCCCAGGATCCCGGCAAGAGGGATCGGTCAATTCCGTGGGCTCAATTGAACCCAATGCGGGTGAGAATCTTCGGCGGAGTGCGGTGCTAGTCGCCGCCGAAGAGGCTAGGTCGCGTGCGGGTGGGCAGCACGCGCAGGTGCCGCCGAGGGCAAATGCAACGCGCGCGCGAACGCGACCAGCCATGGGTGGCTGGCGGGTGTAACGATTCCAATAGGACGCGCCTATGCATGAGATTTCCGCTCTTTTCAGAGCATAGCACGCAGCCAGTTTCCACGCCACGAGCGCGTGATCCCGGGTTGCATCAATCCGGCTTTGAAAGGTCACGGCTTTGTTGATGGCTGCATAAGTAATGTCCTGATAAGCGCGCCGAAGGCGCAGCGTTTCTTAGCCCCGCGCTTCAGCGTGGGGACAGAGGATTCCAAAGATTGGCTCTGGAGTCCCGTAGGGACGGCGCAAGGACTTTTCTTTTGCAGGAATCAATAGCCGGGCCACGAAAGGCGCATAAATAAAAGGGCTTTACAGGCTGCGGAAAACTCCACCCATGTGGCTTTGTAACAAGGGCACGGCTTTAGCCGGGCCGATAAAGTCAGCAGAATGGATCGGGCTTCAGCCCCTGCCAATCCATCCTTTGCCGAATTCGCTCCTCTTCCGGACTTTTTCCGCAGCCTCTACTGCCCCTGAGCCACGATTCTCTTCAATTCGAAAAATTAAACTAACCTGCGCTCAAGCATTTGCTTCACGCCCGGCCTCTATCCTCCGCACTTGCCCGGCTTACTTGGAGTCGTGTACGAACGAGTGCGGAGGAACCAGCTCCGGAGAAATTTCGCCATCGAGCGTAACCGGAGCCCTCTGGAAAGCATGCAAACTGTCCCGATCGGCGGCCATCGTCACCCAACAGACGGCGCCCTTGGTCAGCACGGTGCAGGCGGTTTCAAAAATGAATGGCTCGCCCGCATGTCCTTTAGGAGTTCCCTTGGCGCGCTCGATCCAGATCGCGTGGCTGCCCAGTGTGTAATTGCCTTGCACCACATTGGTGACCTCGAAAGTCTGCTTCAGGCCCTCCGCGGCGCCGGCGCCAAAGTTTGCCAGATCGCTTGCCTTCAGGCTTTGCCCATAGCAGGCAAAGGGCAGCGCAATCACCACCACCACTGAAGCAGGCGTGCCGCGCTTGGCTGTGAAGACCACTTCCACGCAGGCATCGCCCTTCTTGGCCATCAACTCGGGGTATGGCACCGACACGGCGTGCGCAGTTGGCAGAGCTACAATCTCCCAATCCGAAGTCAGGCCGTAGCTGAAGCCCACGTCGCCGTTTTCCACTTGCGCTAGCTGCGCGGGAGCGGCCGCGTGGCCCGCGGGCGTTGCAGCTTGCGCAGGCATTGCGGCAGGCGCAGGAGCCGTGGTTTGCGCCGGGCTTGCTGGCTGATCAGGCGTTGCGGCAGCGGCCGGCGCCTGCGCAAAAAGCGCTGCGCAACCCAGCATGAAAACACAAGCGGCGAGGGCAACTCTCATGGGTCCACCTTCTCTTCGCCGTCAGTCTACAGCAGCTCTCGCGCATGCGACAACAGTTTTTCGCGCCGCCGCAAGCGTAGAGCTGGTTGCAAAAATGGTTTCGTGAAAGGGCACGACTTTAGTCGTGCCAAGAAGGCCAGAGACTGGAGCGCGTTTCATAAATGGTTTCGTGAAAGGGCACGACTTTAGTCGTGCCAAGAAGGCCAGAGACTGGAGCGCGTTTCATAAATGGTTTCGTGAAAGGGCACGACTTTAGTCGTGCCAAGAAGGCCAGAGACTGGAGCGCGTTTCATAAATGGTTTCGTGAAAGGGCACGACTTTAGTCGTGCCAAGAAGGCCAGAGACTGGAGCGCGTTTCATAAATGGTTTCGTGAAAGGGCACGACTTTAGTCGTGCCAGAGAAGGCCAGAGACTGGAGCGCGTTTCATAAATGGTTTCGTGAAAGGGCACGACTTTAGTCGTGCCAAGAAGGCCAGAGACTGGAGCGCGTTTCATAAATGGTTTCGTGAAAGGGCACGACTTTAGTCGTGCCAAGAAGGCCAGAGACTGGAGCGCGTTTCATAAATGGTTTCGTGAAAGGGCACGACTTTAGTCGTGCCAAGAAGGCCAGAGACTGGAGCGCGTTTCATAAATGGTTTCGTGAAAGGGCACGACTTTAGTCGTGCCGTGAAGGCCGCGTAAACATTAGGGCTTTATTGATGGCTGCATAAGTAATGTCCTGATAAGCGCGCCGAAGGCGCAGCGTTTCTTAGCCCCGCGCTTCAGCGTGGGGACAGCGGATTCCAAAGATTGGCTCCGGAGTCCCGTAGGGACGGCGCAAGGACATTTCTTTTGCAGGAATCAATAGCCCCTGCCAATCCATCATGAGCCGTCATCGCTTTTCCTCCGGACTTTTTCAGCAAGGTTCTTAGCCCCTGCGGATTTCTGTTTGCCCGCGCACTACTTCAGCAGGAACGCCGACACCGCCAGAGCAGCCCCAATCCCCGAGCAGGCCAACCCCACGTACCAGTAGATGCGGCTGCGCGTCAGCAGCGTGATCGAAGTGATGACGAGCGCCACCTCGAGCAGCACTTCGGCCAGGTCGAGGCGGTCGGAACGGGCCTCAGCCTGCTCCACCTTGGCTTCGAGCGCCGTAGCCTGGTCTTGTTCCTGCTTTTCTTCCTCGTCCCACTTCTTCATGTGCTGGGCGTAGCCGTCGGCAGTCTTCGCCGCTCCAGCTTTGTCTGAAACCGCTGTCACGTGCAGAAGATCTTCTTCCAGGGCGGTGTCATTCGACCGAATTTTGTGCGCCTGGTATTCGTTCCAAGTGTCGGTGGCCTGATTTGCGAAGAGAATCGCCTCGGTCTGTGTGCGATGGCCCAGTACCGTAGTCACTGCCACCAGCACGGCCAGCACACTCATCGTGAAAGCCACCGGCCGCAGCGTCGCTTCGTGCGCGCCGCGCTCCGCGTGTTCCCGCATCTCGTGTGCCGCGTTGGGCTCCATGGGGTCACCTACCACAAAAGTTTATGCTGTTTGCTCCGCAATGACCTCTATAGCCAATGTCTCAGCCTTTGCTCGCGCTTCGTCCTGCGTCGCTCCGTAGGCCAGCACGCCCGGAAGTTCAACTGCATCCGCAATCCAGCGGCCATCCTCTTCGCGATCGAATTCTATCTCGGCTTTAATGATCACATCTGCCCTCGTGGCATTCCCCGCAGAAAAGTTCGTTCCAGCACAACCAAGCTATTGATCCGGCCTCAAAACACTGCGTCCGTGCCCCATCCATTTCCGCGTTCTTTGCGGAAATGGGTGGGAAAGCACGAACTCCAACATCCCTCCTTCAACCCCGCGCAATCGCCGGGTGCCCCACATCTCGATTCTGAGATGTGGGATAGCACGAACCCCAACTCACCTTATTCAACTCGGCACAAAACTCCGTGCTCCGTGCCCCATCCATTTCCGCGTTCTTTGCGGAAATGGGTGGGAAAGCACGAACCCCAACATCCCTCCTTCAACCCCGCGCAATCGCCGGGTGCCCCACATCTCGATTCTGAGATGTGGGATAGCACGAACCCCAACTCACCTTATTCAACTCGGCACAAAACTCCGTGCTCCGTGCCCCATCCATTTCCGCGTTCTTTGCGGAAATGGGTGGGAAAGCACGAACCCCAACATCCCTCCTTCAACCCCGCGCAATCGCCGGGTGCCCCACATCTCGATTCTGAGATGTGGGATAGCACGAACCCCAACTCACCTTATTCAACTCGGCACAAAACTCCGTGCTCCGTGCCCCATCCATTTCCGCGTTCTTTGCGGAAATGGGTGGGAAAGCACGAACCCCAACATCCCTCCTTCAACCCCGCGCAATCGCCGGGTGCCCCACATCTCGATTCTGAGATGTGGGATAGCACGAACCCCAACTCACCTTATTCAACTCGGCACAAAACTCCGTGCTCCGTGCCCCATCCATTTCCGCGTTCTTTGCGGAAATGGGTGGGAAAGCACGAACCCCAACATCCCTCCTTCAACCCCGCGCAATCGCCGGGTGCCCCACATCTCGATTCTGAGATGTGGGATAGCACGAACCCCAACTCACCTTATTCAACTCGGCACAAAACTCCGTGCCCCATCCATTTCCGCGTTCTTTGCGGAAATGGGTGGGAGACAACGACACTATGAGTGGGCCGGATCAATAGGGGCTAGAAGCTAGTAGCTAGCAGCTCACTTCCGCTTCCACCGCACGCCGTCCTTCGAGTCCTCGATCACCACGCCCTTTTCCGCCAGCTCGTTGCGAATCTGATCCGCGCGCGCAAAGTTGCGCGCCTTCTTGGCCGCCGTGCGCTCCGCCACAAGCGCCTCAATCGCCGCATCGCTCAACGACTGCGCCGCAATCAGTTCTGGAGCCACTTCGCTCATGCGCCCCGACTGCTCAGCCCACGCCAGCGCCCGGCGCGTAGGCTCGGCATCGCGATCCTCCAGCACATCGAACACCGCATCGAAGTCCGCCAGCACGGGCAAAATCGCGTCGCGATCGGCCGCGAACAATTGCTCGTCGTCCATCGCCGTATTCGCCGCGCGCACCAATTCAAAGATCGGCGCCAGCGCGTCGGCAGTATTCAAATCGTTGGCCAGCGCTTCAAAGTACCCGGCCCGCGCCTTCTTCGCCGCCTCTTGCAGCACGGGATTTTCGCCCGCCAGAAACTTCCCGGCGCTCAGCCGCGCCTTGAACGTGCGCAGCCGGTCAATTGCATTCGTCGCGTCCCTCAAGCTGTCGAAAGTGAAGTTCATCTGATTCCGGTACGGCACCGACACCAGCGCCAGCCGGATCGCCGAAGCCTTGAATCCCTTCAGCAGCAGATCGCGCAACGTGTAAAAGTTGCCCTCGCTCTTCGACATCTTCCTGCCGTCCACCAGCAGAAAGCGCACGTGCATCCAGTGCCGCGCGAATTGCTTGTGTGTCGCTGTCTCGCTCTGCGCAATCTCATTTTCGTGGTGCGGAAACATCAGGTCTTCGCCGCCGCAGTGCAGGTCGAAGCTCTCGCCCAAATACTCCATCGCCATCGCCGAGCACTCGATGTGCCACCCCGGCCGCCCGCGCCCGATCGCCGTCTCCCACGATGTCTCGCCGGGCTTAGGAGCCTTCCACAACGCAAAGTCGCGCGCCGAGTCCTTCTCGTACTCGTCCACGTCCACGCGCGCGCCGTCTTCCATGCCGCTCAAATCTTTCTTGCTCAGCTTCCCGTACTCCGGAAACGCCGCCAGCTTGAAATACCACGACCCGTCTTCCACCTTGTAAGCCGCTGCCGCCGCCGCTAGCTTTTCAATCAGCGTCACCATCTGCGGAATGTGTTCCGTAGCGCGAGCAATCTGCTCCGGCCGCTCCACGCGCAGCGACTCCAGGTCCTCGAAGAACGCGTCCACATACTGCGCCGTGTACTCGCCAATCGCCACGCCCGCCTCGCCGGCATTGCGAATAATCTTGTCATCCACGTCCGTAATGTTCATCACGTGGCGCAGAGCCACGCCACTCAGCCGCAGAAACCGCCGCAGAATATCGATCTGCAAAAACGTGCGGAAGTTCCCGATGTGGCCGTAGTCGTAAACCGTCGGCCCGCAGGCATACATGCCGAGCGCCTGGCCGTCGGCCGGCTCCAGCGCATCCAGTTGTCCCGAGAGGGTATTAAACAGGCGGAGGGTCATTGATTCGAAATCTTACGACTCGCAGTGGATTTGATCCTCCACCTCGCGGCCTACTCGATTCTAACAAGCGAAGGTTGGCGGCCGCAGCTAGGATATTTTTTATCCCACCTGTGTTATACTTGAGCCATGTCTCCGGCAAGAAAGAAGGCTCGCAAGCCGGTAAAAGTGACTGACGAAGCATCGGTAATTCGTTGCGTTGCCGGAGACGGCTTGATCCGGGAAGAAGTGTGGAAGGATGCAAAAGGCATAGTTGTTCGTTACAACCTGGCCTTCATCAACTTTCACCTTTTTTCTCAAGACAACGGACCAGTGCTTGGGTACGATACCGCTCACGGGCACCCGCACCGCCATTTTGCTGGAAGGATTGAAACCGTAGCGCCTGTTCCCTACTACAAGGTCCTCGAACGCCTTATGAAAGAAGTTGCTGAGCTGAGAAAGCGGGAAAGACTGTGAAAACTCAAATCTACACGGATGGTTTTGAGGGCTGGGCAAAACGCGCCAAGGCCCGTGCCAGGGCCATGGATGATGGCCGCGACTTTCCGCCTTCGCGAGGCATTACGTTTGAGAACGCCGCCGACATGGTTCGGCTTCTGACTCCGGCTCGCCTCGAACTCATTCAATCTGTCAAAAAGCGCCGCGTCTCGATCCCAAAATTGGCGGCCAGCCTGGGCCGCGACCCGAGTGCCGTGCGACGCGATGTGGATGCATTAGAAGAATTCGGCATTGTTTCCTCGCGGCACGTCGTGAATCCGGGGCACGGGCGCGTGCGCATGGTCTCGGCCCCGGCATCCATCTCCATTTCGGCCGAGCTCTGATTTCTCTTGAGCCCGCGGCTGAATGCCTTCTTCACCCCGAAACCGCGTTCCCTACCCCGTCACCGCCGCCGTCATCACCGCGAAGAACACGACAATCGCCCACCATCCGAACACGGCGATGTAGCCGGCGCTGCGCTTCACCCCCGCCACCGTGGCCACGCCGATACCCAGCAGCACCGCCATCCAGATCGTCACCGCATCCAGCGCCGTCGCCAGCGCATACAGCCACTTGGCGGTGTCGGTCGGATCCAGAAACGCCCCCAGATTCGTCGGCGCAAAGTTCTTGATGTTGAACGACTCCGGCGCCATGCCCGCGTAAATCACCGCGGTTCCCAGCAATACCTTCACCACCTGCGGCAGCCACGCATAATACACCACTGCAAAGATGTCCCCAAACTTCGCCCTGCCCCCGAATCCAAAATTGATGGTTCCCATCAGCACAGCGGCAATGATCAATACATACAGCATCCCCAATGCCGGCCCGCCCACAAACATCGCTTCGGTAAACACAGTCCAAAACTGCATTCCCTTTTCCCGTTGTTCCGGGGTCGCCTTCGCCATCTGCTCCTGGGCTTGCGGGTTCATCGTGATCTGGTTTTCAACCGTCTGCCGAATCCCCACCCTTTGCGCCACCGCGCCAAACAGGATGTAGCTCGCCAGCGCCAGCACGATCAGCGGCAGCCACCAGCTCCGGTTGCCGCGCTTAATGTCCTCAAAGGTCTTCGACGGCGCGGTAAACGTGTCGGCCACGCGCTGCCATTGCGTCAATCCCGCCGCCGTCGGTTGCACTTGAGCCTCGCTCATAATTTCCGCCTCTCCATCTACCTGGGAACCATTTGCCCGCGATTGTACCCCCAGCGCGGGCCTTGAATCGAATGATTTTTCCGGGGCAATCTGCCCAGCGCCTTTTAGCTCCCTCGTCCCCGCTCCCTGGAGGGCCGGGGGGAGCGTGCCCCCGGTCCCTCGCACTTGGGGACCAGGGAGGGAACTCGCTCCCCTGCTCCCTCGCTCCCTCGCCTCCACTCCAATCCGCTCCACCGCCGTTCGCCCGCTTACACCCTTTGTGCTAGTTCAAATCCCCCCCGGAAATGACACACTCAAGCTTGGCGCCAGATCGAAGAGACGTAACGGGGGAGGGCATGTCGATGCCAGTAGTCGATAAAGATCAGTTAGAAGCATTGCGGGATCGAGTCGAAGCGGACTATCGCCGCGTCGAAGACGACTACCGCCAGGCGGAAGAGAACTATCGCCACGCCGAAGAAAACTACCGCCTCGATATCGCGGCCATTGAGCATCTTCAGCGTCGCTTCTCCAGCGCCCCGGCAAGCATGTCCTCGTCCAGCATCTCCCCAACCGGCAACTCCGCGACCAGCATTCCCGCCAGCGATTATTCTTCCAGCAACGGGTTAATCAGCAAGCCTCCCGCCACGATACAGCAGATACAGCCTCCGCAGTCCACATCGGCTTCGAGGGTTAACGAGGAATGGGAAATATTCAAGTCGATCCACAAGTAGAACGGCTCTACCCCGGGATTTCCATCTAGCTCGCCCGGCGACGGCAAGAAAGCGCCACCCGCACGAACCCCAACTCTCCTCGCTCAACCCGCCACGAACCGGGGTGCTCCATTCTGGCTCTGCCAAGGCGGAGGATCGATCGCTGTTCACTCTCCACTAACCACCGTTCTCGTCCCCTCATGCCGTGCGGAGGATGGAGATCACCGTTAGGTCATCATCCTGCCCGTGATGAATCGCGGCTTCGGCGAGAGCCACCGGGGACGCGTCCTCGTGCATGATGATCTCAGTACGCTTGAAGCCGAACAGGGCTCCCTGCGCATCGCGGGCCTCGACGACGCCATCTGTGATCAGCGTGAGCCGGTCGCCGGGTCGCATCTCCAGCGTGAACTGCTCCGGAGCGGCGGAGGCAAGGAGACTGAGCGGCAGCGACCCGGCGAACGCGACTTCGGCGCCGTTAAGCCACGGCGGCAGATGGCCTGCATTCGCCAATGTCACGCGACCTGAAGGATCGAGGCGCGCCGCCAAACAGGTGACGAACCCCCCGTGCCTGCGCTCGAAAAGCCTGCTGTTGAGTTCCGACAAAATCCGCGCGGGATCCTGACTGATTCTGCTGATGGTGTGCAGCATTCCAATGATCATGGAAACGATCATGGCGGCGCTCAGCCCCTTGCCGCTCACATCGCCAACCACGACAAGTGTTTGGCCGCTGCCCAGCTGGATCACCTGGAAGAAATCTCCGCCGACCTGGGCGGCCGGACGGTAGACGCTTTCAATGGCGTACCCGGGAGCTGGCGGCAGCTCTTCGGGCACCATCAGTCGCTGGATCTCGCGGGCGGCGGCAAATTCGGTTACCAGTGCAGCTTTATCGAGCTCAAGCCGCAAGCGGCGACGCGACTCGGCAATGGAGACCACCACAAAACCAACGTAGCCCAGGACCACGGTAATGATGACGGCAACACCGTCAAAGACGAGGCGGTCGTGAAAGCGGCTGAGCTGAGCCGAATCGAGATGCGTAAACGGGGGACCGTCGGGCAGCCAGTTGTACAGCAGCGACATGCAAATGTTCTGCAGAATGAAGACCGGCACAAATGCAATCCAGAACCGCTGCCGGAGGACGATTCCCGCCGCGGCATAGAAAGTGGAAAACAACCCAATCAGCACGACAGCGAAAGCCAGGCGCAGCAGGGGCTGACGGCCCATCCCCATCCCGTCGAGCACAAATCCGATGCTCGAGAAAACAAAAAAGACGGCGAGCAGAAAGACCGCCATGGACCATCGTGGCGCCGTCTTCCACGCCCCCGCTCGCAATTCGTCGCGTGATTTTGATCGCGTCATGCTGTTCCCAAGGATGATACGACCTCGCCGGCTTCCTGCGCAGATTTTCTCCATTGGATGCCAATTGCCTGGTGCCCCCGGTCCCGCGCCTTTGGGGACCGGGGAGGAAAGCTAGAAGGCGGGTGGTTCCGATCTCAAGGGAAACCTCATCGTGGTCTGGAAAGATCACCGGGGCCGGGACCACCCGCCTGGTGCCCCCGGTCCCGCGCCTTTGGGGACCGGGGAGGAAAGCTAGAAGGCGGGTGGTTCCGATCTCAAGGGAAACCTCATCGTGGTCTGGAAAGATCACGGGACCGAAGCCTCCCACCGGAGGGAGCAGGGGCCTTCAGGCCCCTGAATGCAGCCTCGCAAGGGGAGCGGCTTCAGCCGCGGGCCTTTCGTTTATCCTGTCCCGGTGCGATTCGCGCCACAAGAAACCCGGACGTATCTCGTAACCGCCGTAACTGCGCAACGCCGCAGCCTTTTCCAGGTCACAGCAACGGCGGATCTACTTCAGCGGACCATCCTCGACTATCGCAGCCAGGGACAATTCCTCCTGCATGCATTCGTCATCATGCCCGACCATTTCCACGCCCTGATCACGCCCGCTCCGGATGTTTCGCTTGAAAAGGCGATGCAGTTCATCAAGGGCGGCTTCTCTTTCCGTCTCAAAAGCAAGCTCGACGTATGGATGCGTAGCTTCAACGAAAGCCAGGTCATGAGCCAGGAGAAGTTCGTGAATTGTGTGCGGTACATCGAGGAGAACCCCGTACGGCGCGGACTTGTATCGACGCCGCAAGCCCATCCGTTCAGTTCCGCCTCCCGTGCCCAACTGGACCCCATGCCTCTCCACCTGAAGGCCTGAGATCTGAAGGCCTGAGATCTGAAGGCCTAACAGGGAAGCCGAGAAGAAGGCCCGGGCCGAAAGGCCGCAGCTGACCCGCCGTGTTCAGGGGCCTGAAGGCCCCTGCTCCCTCCGCAAAAAGGAGCGACCTTTAAGGTCTGCGTCAGAACTCGCCTCGACAATCTTTTCGGATACAAATCGGAGGGAGCAGCAGCCTTCAGGCTGCTGAATAAGCGCAAAAGAAATTAGAATCGGCTTCAGCCGCGGGCCTTTCCAAGCAACTTTCTCGACCTCAGACCGAGTCCTCACGCAGACACTTTAGCCCCTGAGCGACGCTTCTCCGACCCTGCGCTACTCCAACTCCGCCTCCGTTGCCGGCGATCAATGAATCTTCCATCCCCGGCCCCTGCGCCGCGGCGGACGAGGGACCGAGGGCACCCTCATACTTCCTCCGCGCGCAAAACTCTTACCTCAACTCGCGCGGATGGCATTTTGGCTAGGCACCACCCGTGTCTATAACGGACAACATTCCACCTGGCGTATTTGAGATCGAATACACATATCTACCCTCTGATTCTAGGAATATCGGATAAGAAGTTCCCGGAAGAGATATGTATCCATCTACATTTGGTGAAGTCGGATTGGTCACATTCACTACCCCTACAGATGAATCTGTATAACATGCCACATATGCCGTGGTTCCTTCCACGGTAACATCTTGCGGCTTGCATGTTCCGGCCAATGAAGCCGTGCCTGCCAGAGAAAGCGATGATGGGTTGGATATATCGTAAATGTTCAACGAGTACTGATCGTAAAACGTCTCATACAGGTAATTTCCTTCCACGTCCAAGCCTTGCGGACTGTGCGCCACCGGTAAACTGCTGAGCAAATACGGCGATGCGGGATTGGACACATCGAATACAAGTATCTCGGATTGCTTGTCGCTCTGCCCTGCCACATAAGCGTATCTTCCAACTACCTTGATGTTGGCTACATTCAGATAGGCAGTTCCCGTATTGGTCGATCCCACAATCGTCGGCGATGCGGGATTGGAAACGTCAACGACATCCAGAGTGCTTATCGAAGACACGCCCACATACGATAGAACATAGGCGTACTCCCCAGATACCCAAAGACCAAATCCATACAGTGGAATTTGAACGCTTCCCACAAACGCCGGAGCGTAAGGATTCGATACATCGTAAATTTGCAATAGATTTGTACTCGCCGTTCCTGTTGAAGATACGAGGTAGACGTATTGCCCTTGCACTCTTATCCCGGACTGCCCGTAGTTTATAAATCCAATGATTGGCGTTGCGCTGACGACCGCCATGCTTGCCGGATTCGCGATATCCACCACATAGAACTGCGCAGCCGAGGATCCAGAACCCTGATCGCCATTGTCTCCTAGAATGTAAGCGTAATTCCCTTGAATGTCGAAAGCGTCAAGTTCGTAAAACGAGTTAGGCACTACGCTGCCTGCGACAGTCGAATTCTGAGCTTCTCCGTAAATCTGCAAACTGACTTGAGGGGACGTTCCGCCGCCGGGTGCGGGATTGGCAACTACTACCGGATAGCTGCCGAGCGCGTAGAGATCCGAGGCAGTTAGATTGATGGTCAGTTGGCCGGCGTTGATGTAAGTCACGGCATGGGCAATGCCGTTGTAAGTTACCGTCGAAGTGGCAAGGAAGTTAGCGCCATTGACAGTGAGAGTATGCGCCGCACTTCCTACCAGCAGTGAAGTGGGAGAGAGGCTCGATATGCTGGGCACGGGATTCAATGAAGAACCTGCGCCGCATCCGGCAAAGAGCAGCGCTCCGCAGAACAATCCAACTTTGCAGATCACGAGAGAAGCCACCCGAATCGTAGCTCTCATGGTCTAACTCCCCTTCTGGAATCCCTGTCCAGCGTTTCGCGCTAATCTCAATCGTAACCGGCAGGCGCCCTCGGTCTCAACGCCCCAAAGGCCACACCGATGGTGCCCCCGGTCCCTCGCCCTTGGGGACCGGGGAGGAACGCTAATTGGCAACCCCGCTCCCACCACTCGCCCGCGATGACCCCTGCTCCCTCTACCCGTCGTCTTGAAATAGACTTGTCACATCGACCATTTCTCCACGAAGGAATCTGCGGGCACCCCCGGTCCCTCGCCCTTGGGGACCGGGGAAGCAACCTCTCGATCCCAAGCTCCGGTCACTTCTTCTTGGTCTCATACCACAACCGCATCACCTTGCGCGTCTTCGGATTCTTCCAGCCTTCCCCATTCCATACAGCGCCGAGAATCGGGTCGTTTACCGACCACCCCGAGTCTTCGCCCTCCTCCGTCCGCTCCCCCACGAACCGCCCGCCAGGCTTATTCCACCCGCCGCACGCCCACACGTCGCCCACCTCCGGCTTCTCCTCCACCCACTTCGGCTCCGAATTCAGCAACTCATCCCAGGTAGGCCCCTCCGGTTTCTTCTTCTTTTTCTCTTGCGGCTTGCGCTTCAGCCTGTGTTCGGCCAGCGTCACCAGCAGCCGCACGCTCCCTACCTTTCCCTCTTTCGCTTGACCCAGCAGCAGATCCGCCAGCGCCTCGCTATCCCGCCCCAATCGCTGGTCCGCCGCCTTCTCCAGCCGCTCCAGCCCGTTCCCCCGGAAACTCTTCCTCACCGGCCCCAGCACCGTAACCCGGCCTGAACTCGTCTCGCCTCCAGTTGCTTTTTCAAGGCCCCCAGGCGTCACCTTCACCAGTTTCGTTCCCGTGGTGCCCAACCTGCGACTCGCGCCCCTCATATTTCGCCCCGCTCCCATTGCCACCAGTATCTCCGGCATTTCGCCACCCATCCCGTCCGCCCAACGCCCGTCACCCCGGGCAGCCCGCAAAAAAAAGGGAAGCCTCTCCGGCCCCCCGCGCCCACCCTAGTCCCTGAGTCCCTGAGTCCCTAGTCCCTTAGTCCCTGAGTCCCTAGTCCCTTAGTCCCTGAGTCCCTTAGTCCCTAGTCCCTGAGTCCCTGAGTCCCTGAGTCCCTAGTCCCTACGTCCCTAGTCCCTTAGTCCCTAATCCCTACGTCCCTAGTCCCTTAGTCCCTACGTCCCTAGTCCCTTAGTCCCTAATCCCTACGTCCCTAGTCCCTTAGTCCCTAGTCCCTAGTCCCTTAGTCCCTTAGTCCCTAGTCCCTTAGTCCCTTAGTCCCTTAGTCCCTTAGAACCTGTCCAACAACCAGGTTTTGGAAGCCTTCTTGAGGCTGCTTCGCGCAACAGAGCCCGCGTAGCGGGCAAAAGATGGTAGCCCCAGGCATGAGCCTGGGGGAGGAATCGGAATCTGCATTGTCAGCCCGCTTCAGCGGGCGTAAGAATCTTGTCAAAGAACAGATTTTGGACGGATTCTTAGTCCCTAGTCCCTACGTCCTTAGTCCCTGAGTCCCTGTCTTTTCGCTCCCTCGCTCCCTGCCCCTAAAACCCTCCGCCACAGCCTCTCTTCCGCCAAGTCTTCCAGCGACTTCCCGTTCATCGGCACCACGCCATACACCACCTTGCATCCCATCGCATCCGCCATCCTCGCCAGCGAACGCATCGTGATCGTCTGCGCCACCTCTCTGCGCTCAATATCGCTTACGGTCGATCGCCGCACTCCGGTCTTTTCTGATACCTCGTTGAGCCGGACTCCCAGCGCCTCACGCACCGCCCGCAACAGTCCGCCGGTTAACTTCCCCTTTTTGCCTGCCGCTCGAAACGGCCGCATCTCCTCGTCCAGCCTCAGCCGGGCTATCCTTCGATCCCTCTCGCGCATCTCCTTCTCCGTTCTCGACCTCTGATCCCACAGTACCCAGAAATGTCGTAATTATCTGCAAAAAGCTGCGAACAAATTTACAGTTGAGTGCAATTTTTCATTTTTAGGGCCGGGTCGTTCTCACGCCCTTCAATCTTGTGTCCGGGTCATTCTGGCGCTTTTCAACATTGTGCCCGAATCGTTCTGCCCGTTTTCAGTTTTATGTCCGGGTCGTACTCGCGATTTCCTCGCGAGGGAAGTAAGGGGATTTTTTTCGCTCAATCTGCCGGCGTATAAACGGACAACTCCCGTTCATTTGTACGGCTATAACCGGTCATTTGGCGCGCGAAAGCGCGGAGCCTTTTCGCTCCCTTGCTCCCTTGCTCCCTTGCTCACTTGCTCCCTTGCTCACTGCTTTTCGCGATCCACGCATCAATCCGCTGCTCCAGCACGTCAAGCGGCAATGCGCCTGCATCCAGCACCTGATCGTGGAAGGCGCGGATGTCGAACTTGGGGCCCAGCGCTTTTTGCGCGCGGTCGCGCAGCTCAAGAATCTTCAACTGCCCAATCTTGTAGGCCAGCGCCTGGCTGGGTACGGCAACGTAACGATCTACTTCGGACTGCACGCTGGTTTCATCTACATTCGAGTGGTCGTGGAAGTACTGGACCATCTGGTCGCGGGTCCAGCCTTCTGAGTGAACTCCGGTGTCGACTACCAGGCGGATGGCGCGCCAGATGTCGCCTTCCAGGCGGCCGTAGTCGGAGTAGGGGTCCTGGTAAAAGCCCACGTCCTTGCCCAGCCGCTCGGCGTAGAGTCCCCAGCCCTCTACGTAGGCCGTGTAGCCGCCGTATTTGCGGAACTCCGGCAGCCCCGTCATCTCACGAGCGATGGAAATCTGCAGATGATGGCCGGGAATGCCCTCGTGATAGGCGATGTCCTCCGCTTCGTATAGATTGCGCTCGGTCGCGTTGTACGTGTCGATGAACAAGCGGCCGGGCCGGCTGCCGTCTGCCGTGCCTCCCTGGTAATACGCGGGCGCCGAGGTCTTGGCGAGATAATCGGGCACCGCGACCACTTCAAACGGCGCCTTGGGCAGCGTGCCGAAGAGCTCCGGAAGCTTGGCCTGCATCGGCTTCAGGTAAGCGCGATAGGCGTCGAGCAAGGCCTCGGCCGAAGCCGGGTGCAGCTTGGGATTCGACTTCAGGCTTTCGCGGAAGCTCTTCAAATCCTGGAAGCCGAGCTTCTGCGCGATAGCCAGCATTTCGGCTTCGTCCTTTTTTACTTCGTCCAGGCCGATCTGGTGAATCTGGTCGGCGGTCAGATCGGTTGTCGTGGTTCGCTTGATCAGAAACTTGTAGTACTTTTTTCCGTCGGGCAAGGAATCGATGCCGAGCTTGGTGCGGCCTGCCGGAACATAGCTGACCTCAAGGAAACGCGCCAGGCGCAGGTAGGCCGGCAGCGCGTCTTTTGCGATGGCGTCGAGCATTTCGGTTTTGATCCGCTCCTGCTCGGCAGCGGGAATGGCTGCGGGAAACTTCTTGAGTGGCAGGGCGAGCGGCGAGTCTTCCGGCTTTTGATTGGCGAGCTCCTTCACCTGGTCGAGCGCCTTTTCCAGCAGGTATTTGGGCGGCACGCGCCCGTCTTCCATGCCGATCGACATGTTTTCGGTGACCTGGGCAAAGGCCGCGGGCAGCGCATGAAGCCGCGCAATCCAATCGTCGTAGTCTTTCGCGGTGTCGAAGCTCAGCTGGGCCGCTAGCCGTGGATAGTCGCTGTAGATGCCGCCCATCTGGTCGAGGGGCATCTCCCACTCCTTGAACTCCGCGCCCTCCTCGTCCATTTCGAATCGCCGAATGAGCAGGTCCTGGCTCGTTTTTTCCTGATCGGTGAACCCGGTGGGGTCGATGGCCGCCAGGCGCATGAGGAACCTCTGCTCCCGCGCCAGACGGTCGTTTTCCGCCTGCACGGAGTAGTCGCTGGTCTGGTCGTTGTAGCGCTTATCGCCGATGGATGAGGCAAACTCGGGATCGTGCCTGAGCCGGTCCTCCCAGTACTCGTGGAAGATGTCGTTGAGCGCCTTGCGGCGGTCTTCCAGCGAGACGGGCGCCGGGGCCCGCATTTGCGCCATCAACGCGGGCTTCTGCGCAAACGCTGGATGGGAAATGCCAGCCATTAGCCAGTAGCCGGTTGCCAGTAGAGGGACGGCGAGTCGGAAAAGCAGGCGGCGCGCGGCGGCTGGCAGGGTGAGGAGGGTGATTTTTTTCAAAAGAGCGGGTTCCTCCGTGGAAGTTGTCTTTGCATTGAGTGTAGCCGAACGCCAGAACGAGGCGGACAAATGGGGGAAATTCCGGAGGTTTCCAAGGCGACATTTTGAGGCAAAAACCACAGGCTTGTCGGGATGAGTGGGCGACAGCGCCGCGACTGAAAGAAAAGACATGTGAGCAACGGAGCCAGTAAGGTGGGGTTCGCCGTGCGAGACCTGTCGGTGCCGGGCGTCGCCGGCTACCGGCTAATTCGGGTCAGCCCTGCGAAATCGGCGAGTGCTGAGGGATCCAACATTTGGTCCGACCGGCTAGGGACCTTTTTCGTGCCCTGGTCTACGGATAACGGCGGTCTCATCGTGATATCCTTTCGAGTTCCTGTCTAGCGCGGCTGACGCCGCCATTCCATTGCTGCCGGTGCGCCTGAAGCAGCGGCTCGAAAGGGTTTTTATGAAGCGTTCCTTTGTTGTATTCGGTCTGTTCTTTGCGTTCGGATGCGGGTTGCACGCGCAGGCCGCGGCTCCTGTCGACGTGAACGTGTGCGACGTGGTGAAGAATCCGGCGGTGTTCGATGGCAAGATGGTGCGCATCAAGGGCACGGTGGTGGCCGGGTTCGACGAATTCCTGATCAAGGATTCTGCCGACCCCAACTGCGGATTCCAGGTGAACGGAATCTGGCTTTCATACCCACAAGGTTCGAAGGCCAAGTCGGGTCCGGTGGCGATCGTAACCGCGCAGCCGGCGCACAACTTTGCCGGCACATTGAAGACTGCCACGCGCATGCCGGTGACGCTCGACAAGAGCAAGGACTTTAAGCAGTTCGACTCGCTGCTGGCGCAGCCGCACCAGAAAGGCCTGGACATGTGCCTGGGCTGCGCGCGCTACGAAGTGACGGCGACGCTCATAGGGCGCCTCGATACCGTGGCCGACGCGGAGATCAAGCGCGATGCTTCCGGAAAAATCGCGAGCTTTGGCGGATTCGGCAACATGAACGCCTACCCTGCGCGGTTGGTGCTCGTATCGGTGTCGGGCGTGACTCCAAAGGAGATCGACTATTCCAAAACCGACGCCATCACCAAGGGCGAATCGACGGTTCCCCCGCCTCCCAGCTCGGTTGGTGGTCCCGAGTTCGACGACCCCATTACCGCGGGGTTGCGGCTGTCTTCGCACGTGGCAGCAGGCCCGGCGGGCGAGATGGCCCAGAAGGCTATCGCGGTGTTTCCCCAGGGGAAAGCGCAAAACGGCGTGAGCGTTGTCTTCGGAGGAACGGGCAACGAGGTTACGCCCGACGGCCAGGGCGCGAAGGATTCTCCTGACGGCGTGCTCTACAACTGCGTCCTTAACCGCGAGCGCTTGCAGGGGCCCTCGATGGTGGTGGCGCTGTTCCACGTGGGCCAGCACGTCGTGGATTTGCGCAGCCCGAAGCCCGACGACGCAGATGCGCCGCTCCTCGAAGATGAAAACAATGCCTGGGTGGTTACGTCGATCGCAGCCATCGTCAGCGGCCAGAAATATTTGACGCTGCCCGGCGGCTACCTGTTCTGGAATGCTGCATGGACCGTGGACGAGCGCCAGGACAAGATGGAAGGGGCGCTGAAGGATTTCCTGAGCAACGAGGCGCTGCTGAGCCACTAGCAAGACAGGGACCAAGAGGACGAGGGAACAAGGGAACAAGAAGACTCGGCAGAGGGATTAAGGATCGGGCTTTCATGCGCCACAAGAAGGTGGAAGTTTGGCGCCGGCTTATAAGGGGCCGGCGCCTTCTTGCATGCGGCAAACCGCAAGAAGCCTGCGCGAAAGGGCCAGTGAACGCGTATTCTTGAATCTGCACCACAATCCATGTCGAGAATTCATGTCAGAATTCGTTTCGGGGAAGAGAGAAAAAATGGCTGAGATCGCCGTTGAGGCGCCGGAAGTTCCTGCGCAATTGCCGAAGGTCCGCGTGGCAGTGCTGGGCGCCGGCAAGATGGGCGGCATTCTGCTGCAGGCATTTCTGAAAGAGAATCTGTTTGCCACCGACAAAATTCACGCCACCGTCGGCCACGCCGAGCGGGCGCTGGCGCTGAGCACGCAGTGGGGTGTTGACGTAAGCACCAACAACGCCGAGGCCGTGCGCCAGGCCGACCTGATCCTGATCGGCGTTAAACCCTTCCAGGTTCCGGACCTGATGGCGGAGATCAAGCCCGCGCTCACGCCGGCCAAGCTGCTGGTATCGTTTGCCGCGTCGGTCAAGACGCGCGCCATTGAAGAGGCTGCAGGCATGGAGATTGCCGTGGTGCGCGCCATGCCCAACACACCTTCAGCGCTGGGCGCAGGAGCGGCTGCTCTATGCCGCGGGCGCTTTGTCAAAGACGATCAGATGGCGCTCGCGCAGCGCATCTTCGAGACCGTGGGTCGCACCGTGCTCGTAGATGAAAAGCACATGGACGCGGTGACCGGACTTTCCGGCTCAGGGCCGGCGTACCTCTACATCATTATTGAAGCGCTGGCCGAAGCCGGCGTTAAGGTGGGCCTGCCGCGCGATGTCGCCACGCAACTGGCCGCGCAAACCGCTTACGGCGCAGCCAAGATGGTGCTTGAGACGGGCTACCATCCCGCGCTGCTCAAAGATGCCGTGACCACTCCCGCGGGATGTACCATCGACGGCATTCTGGAACTGGAAGAAGGCGGATTGCGCGTGACGCTCATCAAGGCGGTGATGCGGGCGACCGAGCGCGCGCGGCAACTGGCGGCGGGGTAGAAGCAGGGACCAAGGGAACGAGGCACCGAGGGAACAAGAAAGCAGAGCGGCCGAGGCGCCGCCTGACTTCGCTTCGCAAAGAGTGAGCGATGAATGTTCAAGAAGGCGCGAGGAGGATGAAGCGAGCCGGACAGTGGCTGATTATGATCCCGCTGACGATCTTCTTACTGATCTGGGCGTTTGTGTTGACGGCGACGCTGTTGGGTCAGAGTTTTGGAATTTTGGCGCACCCCGAAATCATCCTGCTCGTCGTTATGGTCTATCTGGCAATTCCGGAAGGCGCACTTTGGATCGCCGGCTGGATTGTGGAAGGTTTTGCCAAGAACCCCAACTGAGGTCAAGATTTGAGCGCTTCGACGATACAACGCCCAAACTGGCTTCCCAAGTACCTGCCCGAACTTGACGGCCTGCGTGGCCTGGCCATTCTGGCAGTGGTTCTCTATCACTGCAATCCGCGGCTTGTGGGGACGTGGATCTACGGCGCCACGCTCTGGGGCTGGGCCGGCGTCATTCTCTTCTTCACTCTCAGCGGCTTCCTCATCACGTCCATACTGATCACCACGCGTGACAAGCCGCGCTACTTTCACAACTTTCATGCGCGCCGGGCGCTGCGCATCTGGCCCGTCTACATTCTGCTGTTGATTGTGGTCTATCTCAATGCGCCGTGGTTCATCGGCCCCGGCGTGTGGGATGCGATCAAGGCCGCGCCCTGGCTGGCTTACATCTTCTGCGTACAGAACCTGTTTCATCTCGCGCTGCCGCCGGCCATCCAGCCCACGTGGGCGCTGGCCATCGAGGAGCAGTACTACTTTGTGTGGGCGCCGCTGGTGCGCGTGCTGCGCCGGCCGTGGATGCTCGCCGTCGCTTTGGCCGGCACGCTCGTCGCATCTCCGCTTTTCCGCCACGCAAATCTGCATTGGATGACGTCGACCAACACGCTCATTCATCTGGACGGTATTGCCTGGGGCAGCCTTCTGGCCATCGCGTTGCACACTCTGCCGCTCAGCCGGCGCACATGGCTTTGGATCGGCCTGGGCGGAATCGTGGCGGGATTTCTGGCAGCGGGCACTATCGCCGGCGGCACCGCGTATCTCGATTCCGCGTTGGCCGTGGGTTTTGCCGGAATGGTGCTGGCGCTCATCGCATCCACCGGCGCGCGCAACCCCGTCAATGCTGTGCTGCGCGGGGGCCCTGCCGCATTTTACGGACGCATCAGCTACGGCCTCTATATGATGCACATTTCGGTCTTCGTTTTCATCGGCTCTTTCGACGCCGCCATGGACCGTCACGGCTACGGCATTGCGGGCAATCTCGCGGTCGTCGCCATGCGTTTGCTTGTGAGCACGCTGGTAGCCGCGGCGCTCTGGTACGGCTTCGAGTCGCAGATTCTCAAATTGAAGAAACATTTCTGACGCCGGCATGCTTTCCGGAAATGGCCCTGGCGGCGAGGATGCGTTATCCTCTTTTTTCCTGAAGAAGGATCCCCTGCCGTGCTTCGTAACTCTCTGCCCTTTTGCCTTTTGATTTGCCTTCCGGTCTGCGTCAGCGCACAAGCAGCGCCTGCTTCCGGTCAGACCGAAACCACCATCCGCACCAGCTCCGATCTCGTCGTCGTGGATGTCGTGGCGAGCGACTCCCGACAAAATCCTGTGCACCAACTCACTACCGCGGACTTCACCGTGCTCGAAGACGGCAAGCCGCAAACGGTAAAAATCTTCGAGGAGCATCGGATGCAACCATCGGCTCCGCTGCCGCCCGCTCCCAAATTCGATCCCCGCGTCCTTACCAATGAGCCAGGGGGCGCCATTTCATCTAATTGTGACTTGAGTCACCCGGCAGCTTGCGCCGCCACTGCTAGGCTTGAAGCAGTACGCAAAACCCCCTATTGCGAGGTGTGCAATGCTCGAGACTGCCACGGACGAGACTGCAACTCAATGCCCATTGAGCCCGGAATTGCTGGCCAAAATGGACGCCTACTGGCGGGCGGCAAATTATCTGTCGGTCGGCCAGATCTATCTCAAGGACAATGCTCTGCTGGAGCGGCCGCTGACGATCGACGACGTAAAGCCGCGTCTGCTGGGACACTGGGGCACAACGCCGGGCTTGAATTTTCTCTACGTGCATTGGAACCGGCTCATCCGCGAGCGCGCACTGAACATGATCTTCGTGATCGGCCCGGGACACGGCGGCCCGGGACTGGTCGCGAACACTTATCTCGAAGGGTCGTATTCGGAAATCTATCCCTACATCGGCCAGGACAAGGACGGCATCAAGCGCCTGTTCCGGCAATTCAGCTGGCCCTACGGCATTCCCAGCCACGTAGCGCCGGAGACGCCCGGCTCCATTCACGAGGGCGGCGAGCTGGGCTACTCGCTGGTGCACGCGTACGGCGCGGCCTTCGACAATCCCGATCTGATTGTGGCCTGCGTGGTGGGCGATGGCGAAGCGGAGACCGGGCCGCTGGCCACGAGCTGGCACTCGAACAAGTTTCTGAATCCCGCGACCGACGGCGCGGTGCTTCCCATCCTGCATCTGAACGGCTACAAGATCGCCAATCCCACGATACTCGCGCGCATTCCGCATGCGCAGTTGGAAGACCTGATGCGCGGCTACGGCTATGAACCGTTCACGCTTGAAGGCGACGATCCGGCGACGATGCACCAGCAGGCCGCGGCCGTCTTCGATCGCATCTTCGATCGCATCGCGGCCATCCAGAAGGCCGCGCGCCAGGACGGAGCGCAAAAAGATAAATCGACCGGCCGGCCCAGTTGGCCCATGCTCATCCTGCGCACCCCCAAAGGCTGGACGGGACCGAAGTTCGTCGACGGAAAGCCGGTGGAAGGTACGTGGCGCGCGCACCAGGTGCCGCTGAGCGAATTGCGAGAAAAGCCCGAGCACCTGCACATGTTGGAAGAGTGGATGCGCAGCTACAAACCGGAAGAGCTTTTCGACGACAAGGGCCGCTTGCGCGCGGATCTCGCGGAGATCGCGCCCAAAGGCCGCCTCCGCATGGGCATGAACGCGCACGCCAATGGCGGATTGCTGTTGCAGCCGCTCATTGTTCCCAACTTCCGCGACTTCGCCGTGAAGATTGAGGGCCGCGGCCAGCAGGACGTGGAATCGACGCGCGTTCTTGGGGCACTGCTGCACGCGGTAATGCAAGCCAACAAGGAGCAGAAAAATTTCCGCGTCTTCGGTCCCGATGAAACTGCCTCGAACCGACTCCAGGAACGTCATCTGCGGAACTGGCAAGCGGTGGATGGCAGAGACGCTGCCTGTCGACGAAGAGTTGTCGCCCACCGGCCGCGTGATGGAAGTGCTGAGCGAGCACCTGTGCCAGGGATGGCTCGAAGGCTACCTGCTCACCGGCCGCCACGGATTCTTCAACTGCTATGAGGCGTTCATTCACATCATCGACTCCATGGTGAACCAGCACGCCAAATGGCTCAAGACCACGCGCGAGATTCCCTGGCGTAAACCCATTGCTTCGCTCAACTACCTGCTCAGTTCGCTGGTGTGGCGGCAGGATCATAACGGCTTCTCGCACCAGGACCCGGGCTTCATCGATCACCTGATGAACAAGAAGGCCGACGTGGTGCGCATTTACCTGCCGCCCGATGCCAACACTCTGCTCTCGGTGTCCGATCACTGCCTGCGCAGCCGCAATTACATCAACCTGATCGTGGCCGGCAAACAGCCCGCGCCGCAATGGCTCTCGATCGACGAGGCCATTGCGCATTGCACCACGGGCCTTGGTGTGTGGCCATGGGCGTCCAACGGCGAGGGCAACCCCGAGGTGGTGATGGCCTGTTGCGGCGATGTTCCCACCATGGAAGCTCTTGCCGCAGTCATGATTTTGCGCGAACGCATTCCCGATCTGCGCATCCGCCTGGTGAATGTCGTGGATTTGATGGCGCTCCAGCCGCAGTCGGAGCATCCACATGGATTGCCCGACGAAGAGTACGACCAGATCTTTCCGCCTGCCGCACCCACGATCTTTAATTTTCATGGCTATCCGTTGTGCGTCCATCGGCTCGCCTACCGGCGGCACAATCACCACAATCTGCACGTGCGCGGATACAAGGAGGAAGGCACCACCACTACTCCCTTCGACATGTGCGTGCTCAACAACATTGACCGCTTCCAGCTCACTCTCGACGTGGTTCGCCGCGTGCCCAGGCTTGCACCGAAAATCGGCGAGACCGAGCAGTGGTATTCCGAGCAGATTCAGCGGCACAAACTCTACGTCTCGGAAAACGGCGACGATTTGCCGGACATTAAGGATTGGCGATGGCGGGAGAAATAGCGGGGCTAGCGGAGTTGGCAGGGTTAGCGGAGTTAGACAACCTCCGATGGCCGGACTAGCTCCGCTAACACCGCTAACTCAGCCAACTCCGCTTAACATTACGAAAGGTACATTCATCCATGTCTTCATTACCCGTCTTAGTTCTTAACAGCGGTTCATCTTCCATTAAATTTTCTGTCTATGAGGCCGGCGACGGCCGGCGGCTCAAGCTGCACGAGGGCGCGGTCGACGGCATCGGCACCGACCTCGGCAAATTCTGGATTAAGGACGCCAGCGGCAAAAAGCTCGTGGACCAAACGCCGGCGGTGCCCAGCCTCGCCGTGGCATTCAAGCTCGTGGTCGACGCGCTTCACTCCGGCGATTTCCCTGCCCCGGCAGCCATCGGCCATCGCACGGTGTGCGGAGGTCCAACCGTCCGCGAAAACCAACTCATCACGCCCCAGCTCATCGACGAGATCGAAAGCTACGAGGCTCTTGCGCCGCTGCACACACCCATCGCCGTCTACATCATGCGCCAGGCGCTGCACCTGTTTCCCGGCGTGCCCAACTTCGCCATTCTCGACACCTACTTCCATCGCACGATTCCTGAAGTGGCTACACGTATGCCCATCCCCGACGGAGTACGCCGATATGGGCGTGCGGCGCTACGGCTATCACGGCATCTCGTACGAGTCGATCGTCTACCAGTTGCAGCCCCATGTGCCGGAGAAGCTCATCGTGGCGCATCTCGGCAACGGCGCGTCCATCTCGGCAATTCGCAACGGCAAGTGCCTCGACACGTCGATGGCTCTCACGCCCACCAGCGGCATCATCAGCGGCTCGCGCACCGGCGATATCGATCCCGGCGTACTCATCTTCATCCTCCGGCAGATCGCAAAAACCGTTCCCAACGCCGCCGACGCCGCCGACAAACTTGAAACCGTGGTCAGCAAGAAATCGGGCCTTCTGGGCGTGAGCGAGCTCTCGAACGATATGCGCGATTTGCGCGAAGCCATCGCTGCCGGCAACGCCAAGGCGCGGCTCGCCGTGGAAAATTCTGCTGGACCATCGCGCGTTGGATCGGCAGCTATGTCGCGGAGCTGAACGGACTGGACATGCTGGTCTTTACAGGAGGGATTGGCGAAAACGACATCGCCTCGCGCGCCGAAATCTGCGCGGGACTGGGCGCGCTCGGCATCATGGTCGACCCGCAACGCAACAACGTGCGCGGCGCGGCCGTCATCTCCGCGGAAAATTCGCCGGTAACGGTGCGCGTGCTTCCGCCTCTCGAAGACCTGATCATCGTGAACCACGTGGTGCGGCTGCTGGGGCGTAACGTCGATGCCTCGTACACTCTGCGTTCCGAATCTCGCTCCGGCACTGCCATTGTTCTACACTGGTGGGTTCAATGCGGAGCGATCCTTATGTCCGCAACTGCGGTTCCGTCGCACACTCATCGTCTTCCTTCGCCCGCGTTGAGGCGCTTTGCCTGGGGCGTGCTCGCGTACTTCATTGCCGTCATTCTGTGGGGCGGGCTGGTGCGCGCCACCGGCTCCGGCGCAGGCTGCGGCAATCATTGGCCGCTTTGCAACGGCACGGTCATGCAGCACTCGCCGCGCGTCGACACCATGATCGAGTTCACGCATCGCATCACCAGCGGCATCTCCTTTTTCTCGGTCGTCGCCTTGCTGGTGTGGACATTCGCAGCCACCGTGCGCGGACACCTGGCGCGCGCGGCCGCCGTGACCGCCGTCGCTTTCACTTTGATCGAAGCCGCATTGGGAGCCTTCCTGGTCAAGCTGGGATTGACCGCGCAAAGCCATTCGCCGTTGCGCGCGCCTTACCTCGCGCTGCATCTCACCAACACGCTGCTTCTGCTCGCCGCGCTCACGCTCACCGCGCATTTTCTCGCCCGCCGCGCCGGCTTTCTGCGCGGCAAAGTGCGCATTGCCGCGCCGTTTGTGGGAATCGCATCGTTGGTCGTCGTGCTGATCGTCGGCGTCACGGGATCGCTGGCCGCGCTCGGCGACACACTTGTTCCCGCCGAGCTCGCTGGGCGCAGCGCTCGCGCAGGATTTCTCTGCGACCGGCGATTGGCTGGTGCGCTGGCGCTGGACGCATCCCACCGTCGCGTTTTTGGCCAGCGTTTTTCTCATCTGGCTCTTGGTGCGCGCCGCGCGGCGCCGTTCGCACTGGGATAACCGCGCGCTCTCCGCGCTGGTGCTGATCCTGCTCGCCCTGCAATACGTGCTGGGCATTCTCGACGTGCTGTATCTCGCGCCTGTCTGGCTGCAGATCGTGCACCTGCTAGGAGCCGACGTGCTGTGGGCCGCAATCGTCGTGCTGGCCGCGCGGCTGACGATCGAGCCAACAGAAGCAAGTTAGCGGGTCAGCGAGTTAATAATTCAGCCGCCAAAGAAAAAGGCCCCGCGCGGGGCCTTGTTCTTCTTAGCGGTTTGCGTAGCGCGCCTACTCTTCCAGCGCCGGATGGTAAT
Source organism: uncultured Acidobacteriaceae bacterium (assembly GCA_963732305.1). GTDB lineage: Bacteria > Acidobacteriota > Terriglobia > Terriglobales > Acidobacteriaceae > Telmatobacter. The sequence goes on along the minus strand of CAVSYW010000005.1, from coordinate 381,548 downwards.
GGCTCTCCCATCCCAGGTAGCGCGCGGATTCGTGCACGGCCTTCGAAACGTCGCTGAAGTTGGCGGCCACGTGGTGCTCAAATCCCTCGCGGCAAATGTACCGGAGCAGCTTCTGCAGTTGCGGAATCTCCGCCACGCCCGCGCCGCCAAACGTTTCCAGCGGATCGTCGGTAAAGCGTCCCGCGCCCGTGTAACCGCGAACCACGCCGCGCCGGTCGTCAGTGGAGAAGCGCGCATAGCTCATTACGCCGGGCTTGATGAGTCCCTCGCACGTCCCGTAGGTATTTTCCTTGCCCACAGTGCCGGCGATGATCTGCTGGAAGTCCATCCTTACTTCCTTGAAGAAGTGCTTGGGCAGGTTGGAACAGTGGAAGCACACGCACTTATTCGGATCGGCGCCGTAATTATTATTCCAATCAAGCAGGGCCGAAGGCGTTTGCGAGGCCAGCGCCATCATATACATGCTGAGCGTTCCGGGCACATCGACTTCGCATGCCGAGGGGATGAGATTATTCGACATCATGCTCATGATGGTGCAGGGCACCACGCCGAAGAACTCCTCCATCGAAGTCCAGCACTGCACGGCGCTGATGGTGACATGGGTTTGCTTCATCCAGCCATCAATCACCGCTCCCAGCTTGGCCATCTTGAGCAGCGCGGCATCGGGAATGCCTGAAGTCGTGACATATTTCTTGATTTCCGCGAGCTTTCCCTGCGCGGCATCGTCGTTGTCCTTCATGCGATTGATGCGGCCGAAGATCTCAGACAAATCAATCGTCTCGACGGTGATGCCGCTGGTCTCGAGGATGCGCTCGGAGTAGCGCACGGTGTTGAACGCCGTGGGCCGCGCGCCGATGGAGCCGATGCGCAGATTCTTCAAGCCCTTCACGATGCGGCAGACTTGCGAAAACCATTCGAGATCGGCTTTGAATTCAGGCGACGACAACGCTTCCGTGTGCAGCGTGGTGAGCGAGTAGGGAATACCGTACTGCATCATGTTGTTGCAACAGCTCATTTTTCCGCAGAAGCTGTCGCGCCGCACGGCGATGGTCATGTTGTCGGAGCGGTCGGGCGTAGCCTGCACCAGTACCGGCACCTTCAATCCCGACAGGCGGATGGCATCGACGATCCCTCGCTCTTCGCCGAAGTTGGGCAGCGTGACGATGATGCCGTCGATTTCGTCAGCGTGTTTTTTGAAGAGCGCGGCACAGTGCTCGGCCTCGGTGTAAGTCTCCACCGCGCCGTGGTGGGACTCTTCAGCGCTGAGCACGATGGGCCGCGCGCCCGCTGCTTCCAGAACCGCGATGATTTCTTCCCGCCCCGTTTTGGCCAGGTGAGCCGGGAAAAATCCGCGATTTCCTACAATGATTCCGAATGTCATTTTGCGCTCTGCTGCCATCTTCCTGCTCCTTGGATTCTTAGTCCTGCATTTAGTTTAATACCGCGCCAAAGTGCCTACTTATCCGCGCGGCCGGGACGAAAGCGGATGGCATAGAACAGGCCCAGCGCCTCTAACATGGCGCCCCACCAAACAGGAGCGTGCAGATTGGCCAGCACCACATTGGCCAGTTGCCCGGTCGCCAGTTCGAAGATCCCGTAGCCCAGGATGAGCGCCCCATACACAACCAGGAGAACGCCGATGAAAAACCAGATGGAGATGCTCGATGATTGCATCCGCTTTCTCCTTACCAGAAGTAAATGTTGAGCGCAAAAAAGACGATGATCGCGATTACTGTCCAAAACCACTCATTCTTGTAAATCGGCACGGGCTCTTCCTTGGGCAAAACCGTTGCCCCGTAGACCAGCCCATTGAGCTCCGAATCGGGCCGCGCTTTGCCAAAGAGGCTCACGATGAAGGTGACCAGGATGGAGACGATCACCGACCACAAAGCCCTGTACATATTCTCTGCCATAGCCTTGGCATCGGGCGAGAGAGCGACGTAGCGCAGCGCCGCAGGGTTGAAGTATACCCACGCCCAAAGTCCGATCGAAGTTAATGTTCCGATCAGCAAACCCCAGAAGCCGCCGGCTTTGGTGGCGCGCTTCCAGAACATGCCCATCAGCACCACGCCCAGCAGAGGCGAGATGAAGAAGCTGAAGAGGGCCTGGACGTAATCCATGATGCCCTGCGCATTCATCACCAGGTACGCGGTTCCAATGGAGATGATGACGCCGAGGATCGTAGCCCAGCGGCCGACGGCGACGTAGTGCTCGTCCTTCGCGTTCTTGCGGATCAGCGGCTGGTAGATGTCGTACGTCCACACCGCCGAGAAGGCGCTCACATTACCGGCCATGCCGCTCATAAAGCCCGCGATCAGCGCCGTAATGCCCAGGCCGAGCAAGCCGGGAGCCATATAGCGAACCATCATCAGCGGCAGCACTTCGTTGTAGCTGTGCAAGCCCGAGCCCGGCGTGACGAGGTTCTGTCCAACAAGGTGCATCAGGCTGCCGTCGGAATTCTGCAGCACGACGAGGCCCAGCAGGCCGGGCAGAATCACGATGAACGGCACGCCCATCTTGAAGAACGAACCGATCACGGGCGCGAGCCGCGCAGAGCGCAGACTGTTGGCGGCGAGCACGCGCTGCACCACGAGAAAATCCGTCGTCCAGTAGCCGCAACTGATGGCGAAGCCGAGTCCGAAGACAATGCCGGTCCAGTGAATGCCCATGGGGTTATCGGCAAAGTGGCCCATGCTGCGCCAAAGGTGCGTGTAATCTCCCGCGGGAATCGCGCCGGAAGCGATGTTGGCTGCGAGGCGCGCCTTGAAGCCCGTCCAGCCGTGGGTCTCGACGAGGCCTAGAATCGGAACCAGCAGCGCGCCGCCCCAGATGAGGATGAACTGCAGCACCTCATTGAAAATCGCGGATCGCAGTCCGCCCAGCGCCACATACGCCGCAACGGCCAGTGACGACACAATGATGGAGAAGCTCAAATCCCAGCCCAGCACGACCTTCATCACTTCAGCCATGGCGAACATGTTCACGCCGCTCATCAGCACGGTCATAAAGGCAAACGAGACGGCTGAGACGATGCGCGCGCCTTCACCGTAGCGCAGCTTGAGGTATCCGGGCACGGAGTGGGTCTTGCAGACGTAATAGAACGGCATCATCACCATGCCCAGAAAAAGCATGGCGGGGATGGCGCCCACCCAATACCAATGCGCGGCGAGAATTCCGTATTGATAGGCCGATCCGGCCCAGCCCATCAGTTCGAGCGATCCCAGATTGGCGCTCACAAAGCTCAGGCCGGCGATCCATGCGGTCATCTCGCGGCCGGCCATGAAAAACTGCTCGCTGGTGTTGGAGCGGCCCTTGAGGTAGAAGCCGATCCAGAGCACCATGGCGAAATAGAGCGCGATCACCACCACATCGAGCGCGCTCAGGCGCGCCAGGGGCTCCATGCTGAAGATGAGCAGGGCAGGCAGGGAGCCTGGGAAACCGGTGGCGATGGCGCCAGAAAGCAAACCGAACATGAGCATCACCTGAAAGGGCTAGAATGCGTCCGCGAAGGCCTCAGACGTTCGCACTAAGTAAATTGCTTTACTCGACCACTTGTCAAGAAACAATGCGCGTTTGTGCCCGGCAGGGAATCTTGCGCCTGTCGCAGCCAGTGCTCCGCAGCCACGAAGGCGGCAGAATCCGGACAGCCCAGTCGAGAAAGCGTTTAGCAGACGAAGTGTACCATGGCCGGCGGCGCTTCAAGATCACTTGGCCGCCTGTTGATGGACAACGTTGGGGCTGTGCCGCTTGTCGCGCATAAACCCTTCGCCCTTGGTGAGCCACGCAACTCCGAAGGCGCAGAGCGCCAGCGACTCGCACCAGAAGAGCCAGTGGCTCGGGTGCCGCCGCTCTATAACCGATCGCATGGTGAGTCCGACCATCGTCATCATGCAGGTGACCATGATGAGGCCGCTGGCGCCATAGATTCGATTTCTGTCCCGCTTGCGACGCGTGAAAGGCTTTTCCGGAGAAGACTTGCGAAACAGAAAGATGCAGATGTAGGAAAGGATCAGAAACATGAGCGCGGCCAATGCCGTGTGGATGAGCCCGAACGCAAAATCCAGCTGTGTGTAGTAACCGCTGCGTGGATTGAACGATGGACAGCACGCCACGCCGAAGGTGACCGTCCCCGCCAGGTAGCCAGTGATCTCATCGCGCACATCGTAGCCGCGAGAGCAGGCGAGAAATGCCGCAATGGCACAGAGGCTGCCCACGTAGAGGTCGCGCATGGGCGTGTAGTAGTAGTCGCTGAGGGAGCGCTGCAAAAGCGGATGCGGAAAGTGGTGTCCGGGCGCAAGAAGCGCCAGGAGGATGTCGCCGGCGGCCAGAGCGAAAGGCAGAATGAGCGCGACCAGACCCACCATCCGGCGCATCGCGTAATACGAAAGGACAACGGGATTGGTTGACGTTCTGCGGGGTAACATGGCGTCCTCCGCGGATGAATTCTTCGGAAAGAGAAAGCATAGCGCAGCGGAGACAGCTTCGCGAAGGATGGCTCGCACAAATTGCGTTGCCGAGTTAGTGACCGACGACGATTACCTGGAAGCTGCCGGCAACAGGCGTGGTTTTGATCGGGCCAAATGCGCCGCGCGGCGTGAGGTCGGCGCCCATGTAGTCGGCGACGAGATAGACATTACCGGTAGAGGGATCGACAGCGAGAGTGCGGGCGCGCGCCAGCGTGGGCAAATTCTGGACCACGGCGTAGGAGTCAGTGGTCGTATCCTGCTGAACGATGGTGAGGCTGCCGTAGCCGCCGCCGTTGGCCGAATAAATGAGCTCGCGGTCGGGATCGTAGCCGATGACGTCGTCGCCGGGGCCGGTGGTCAATGTGGCCACCGCGCGGCCATTGGCTGCGTCCAGCACGAGCAGCTTCTGGCCTTCGCACGCGGCAAAAAGGCGCGAGTTCTTGCTGTTAACGACCAAGCCCTGCGGGCTGGAACAGTCTGAAGGCAGTTGGAGAAACTGCGCCAGCAAGTCGCCATCGGAATGCGCGTCCAGGACGAAACGGGCCGGCCCATCGGACTCCTGCTTCTCCTGCTCCGAGAACCAGCGGTGTGCGGCATTGACGAGCGTGGAAGAATCGAGGACGACGATACGCGAGGAAATCGTGCGGTTCAGATTCAAAATGGGATTGTTGCGGTTCGTCGGAACGTGCGATTGGCCCGCCGTGATATACACATGGCCCCTGCTGTCGGCCTCGACCACAAGCAGATCGCCTGGAACGGTCAGATCGGCGAGAACCTGAGCTTTGCCGGCAACGTCAATGGCGATGACGTGGGAGAAGCCGGAGGCTACGGGCTGCTCAGGCCGCTCGCCGCTGTGCGTTGGGCGCGGCGGTACAACTTCCGCGCTGCAGATTGCGAAGACGAGCTTGCTCGCCCGCTCGTAGACTATTGATCGCGGCGAGCAGCCGACCGGGACGGTGTTTTCGACCGAAAGCGTCTGGCGGTTGAAAACCTTGACCGCACTGGCGGGGCCGTCACTTACGTAGCCCTTGGCATTCATATCGTCGAGCGCGATGGCGTGCGCCTCGCGGAATCCTGCGATCTCTTTAATTACGGAACCGGAGTCCACATCCACCACCTGGACGACGCGACCGTGCGCAATATAGAGACGCCGCGCCACGGGGTCCATGGTGAGGTAATCCCAGTTTCCACTCCCGCCGATAGGCCAGGATTTCTTGATGAAGAACGGACTGCCGGGAAGCTGAGTGGGCGCTGGGATCGGAGCCACTTGCGCGGTGGCCGGGAGGTAGCTAAGTAAAATAAGGAACAGCCCTCTCCACACGGCGCAAGTCTCCTTGTATTGTTTGATGCGCGGCGGAGAGTCTGCGCTCGGGCCAACGGGCCTCGGCCATCACCTCAAGCGATCAGTCGGAAGCATTCAGCAGTTCGCGCCGGCGCGAGCCGCAGGGCGTAGCGATTGAGAGAGAAGAATTCATTCAATGCGAATGAAGCTAGGATAGTGGTTACCGGTGTGCAAAGAAAACACCAGGTCCGAACAAATTCTCAGAACGCGGATGCGGTGAAAATTACTTTCCGTTTCCACTGTCAGTCCCGGCAATCCCGGACTTACCGGCGGCATTGCTATTTGTGTTGGAGCCGAAATAGAAGCCGATTACGGACCCCAGCAACCCGGTAATTGCGGGCAGAATGGTCTGGAGCATTTCTTTGGTCTGGGCCCAATGACTGGGCCAGGAGGCGCTCTCGATAGAAGCCCAAACGATGACCCACCCGAGCATTGCGAGAAGGCCCAAAGTCACGATCTTTCGGACGGAATCCCACTGTTTTTTCTGGTCGTAAATCTCAAGCTCTGGATTGCCACGATCCGACTTCTGGGCGGGGATCACCTTCCCGGCAAACGCGCTGTGAGCGAAGTGAGATTGTTCAGCGCCGGTCAGATCGAGTGTGAGTTCAGGCTCATTCTTTGGCGCGCCAGATCGGGCTGCACTTTTCAGATGTTCGTCAGGCATTGGGATGGTCTCCCGGTGCTATCTCACCAGCTTCAATTCCTGCGTGGTATCCCCTTTTTTGAAGAGAATCTGCGTATTCTTGTCGGCATTGGCGTCGACAATGAGGCTGCTCAACTTGATAGCCTGTCGCAGCGCGTCAGATAAATTGATGTCCTGCGACTTGGCCAGGCGCTGCAGCGTGGCAAATTGGTCGGCCGTGAAGACCACATTGACGCGCTTGCTGCCATCGTCGGCGGTTTCTGGGGAAGGCGCGTTTAAGGTAACATTTTCGGTAGCATCGGTAGCCATGGGTCTACCCTCCATACATAAAATATACGTAAACCTTACGTATGTCAAGACGACAGTATGGGATCCGAGTCGATACCGGCGGCCGTCTTGCATCGATAACCATTTTATTTCCAGTACGTTACTCGTTGACGGCGGAGATCTCGTGCAGCCAATTGGGGGCCTTCAACAGTTCGCGAGGACGCGGGCCGTCGGCGGCGCCTACCAGGCCGTCGCGCTCCATCATGTCGATCAAGTGCGCGGCGCGACCGTAGCCGACCCTCAGCCTCCGCTGCAACAGCGAAGTAGAGGCCTTGCCGAATTCGAAGACCAGGCGCACGGCGTCGTCGAACATCGGATCGTCGTCCGCGCTGTCGGTGCTGCCGCCTTCCGTCGCGGTGCGCTCGTCCTTGGGCGCTTCGAGAAAATCCTCGACGTAATCGGCGCTGCCCTGATTCTTCCAGAATTGGACCACGGCCGCCGTTTCTTTCTCGCTCACATACGGCGCATGCAGACGCATCAGGCGGCTGGTGCCTGGAGGCAGGAAGAGCATGTCGCCGCGGCCCAGCAGCGCTTCCGCCCCGTTGGTGTCGAGAATCGTACGCGAATCAACTTTGGTTGCCAGGCGGAAGCTGATGCGCGTGGGAATGTTGGCCTTGATGAGGCCGGTGATGACGTTGACACTCGGCCGCTGCGTGGCCAGGATAAGATGAATGCCCACGGCGCGCGCCATCTGCGCCAGGCGCGTTACCGACTCTTCCACGTTGGCGCGGTCCAGCATCATCAGATCGGCCAGCTCGTCGATGATGATGACGAGGTAGGGCAGCGGCTCTTCCTTCTGTTCCTCACTGTCGAAGAGCGAAGGCGTGGAACCCTCAAACAATTTGTTGTACTGGTCGATGTTGCGCACACTGCGCGAGGCCAGCAGCTTCAGCCGCCGTTCCATCTCTCGCACCGCATTGCGGAGCGCGTTGGCGGCCAGTTTGGGCTCGGTGATAATGGGCGTGAACAAATGCGGAACGCCCTCGTACATGCCCAGTTCCACGCGCTTGGGATCGACCAGGATGAGCCGCACCTGCTGCGGTGTGGTGCGATAGAGCAAACTCATAATCATCGCGTTAATCGCAACTGACTTGCCCGACCCTGTCGATCCGGCGATCAACACGTGCGGCATCGACGCCAGATCGGCCGTCACGATGCGGCCGTTGATGTCTTTGCCCATCGAAAGCGTGAGCCGCGAGCGCGCGCGGGCGAAGGTCTCGCTCTCGATCACATCGCGCAGGTGTATGGTTTCTTTCTCGCGATTCGGCACCTGGATGCCCACCGTGCTTTTTCCGGCCATGCGCTCAATCAAAATGCTTTCCGCGCGCATGGCCAGGCACAGGTTGTCGGCCAAACCGGTGACGCGCGAGTATTTCACGCCCGCTTCGGGCTTGAACTCGAACGTAGTCACCATGGGGCCGGGATTGATCTGCACCACCTGGCCGCGCACATCGAACTCGGCGCACTTTTCCACCAGCACCTTGGCTTCTTCGCGCAACTCGTCTTCGCGCACCGACTGCGGTCCTTCGCCCTCGCTCAGCAGCGTGCTCGGCGGCAGTTTGTAACCGCTCACGTGCTTGGGAACGACCGGCGCGGAGTGCGCTTCGGCATCGGCGCGGCCATGAATCGCGATTTCTCCGGCGAACGGCGGCGGCGCTGCGTGTGCCGGAGCCGGCCGCTCATTCGCCCATGGATCTACCGGAGCCGGGGGAGCCGCTTTGAGAGGCAAGGGTTCAACCGGTGCAGCCGCAGCCGAAGCCGCAATTCCTGCCATCGCCGTGGCGGCGCTTGCGGCTTCTACTTCGCCGCGCTCCCAGAAACTTGTCCGGCGCGGTGCAATCACGGGATTCAATTCTTCGGCACGCTCGTAAAGCGCCGGTTCTTCACTCCCCGGCCGCAGGTCGGCGCGCTGATAAGCCGGAATCTCGTCGATAGGATCCTGTTGGGGCGCGCGCCTGCGCAGGAAGAACGCGAGAAAACGATTCGGCTTCTGCGCGGGAATCTCAGCCTGCATCTCGGGATTCGCCTCGGCATCGAATTGCGCGAGCGGAGTGGTCTCGTGTTCCGCATCGCGCAAGACTTCGCGGCGCGCTTCCATTTCCTCTTCTTCTTCGCGCAGATCGCGGCCCAAGGCACGGCGTCGCTCGCGCCATTCTGCAAAGCGCGCCCAGCGCTCGGCAAAGCTTTCGCGAATCACCGAGAAACTGATAGCCGACGCAAAATAGAGTCCCGTTGCGGCCATCACCGCGGCCACCACCCATGCGCCTTGCAGATTCAGATAGACCACCAGCACGCCGGCCATCAGCCGTCCCACCACGCCCTCAATGGGAACCACATGCAGCCAGCGCCAATGCCAGGGCAACAGTCCCAAGACCGCAGGCAGAAATGTAAGAGCGAGAAGCGACCCCACCCCGCGCAGAACGGGTGAGCCGCCGGGCCGCGAGCGCATCCACGTCCAGCCCACGCCGCCGAGCCAAAGCGGAATCAAAAATGCGGCAATTCCCAGCCACTGCAGCAGCAGATCGCTCAGGTAGGCGCCGAAGAGCCCGATCCAATTGTGGGGCGTTGCCGTTCCAGTAGCCGTGTTCAGCGAGGGATCGCTCGCGTGATAGGTGACGAGCGCGAGGAAAAGAAGCAGGGAGACCAGCACCAGCATCGTCCCCAGAAAAATATTTACGGGGCGGCTGCGCGTGGGCGCGAGAACTATGCGGATGGGCTTCATGATGAGAGCGGTCCCATTCTCCGGCTTCCGCAAACGCGGCGAAGGCAGGCCGGGGGAATAGGCATAACGTCCCAGAGCAATCTTTATTATCCGTGGGCAGAAAGTGGATTTGGTTCAAAAGCGGCAGGAGGAACCATGATAACTACCCCCTCATGTCCAATTCGTCCGCCGATTTTCCGCTATTCCTCCGCGGGTGAGCCAGAGTATCCTCGACGCATGCTTCCCCGCCGTACGCATTCCTTTTGCCTACAGGGTCTTGTCGTACTTGCCGCAGCCGCGCTGGGACACGCGCAGCAGGCCGGCATCGTGCGCCTGCCCCTCGATCAATGGCAGTTGCATGTAGGAGATGACCCGCGTTGCGCAATGGTGGACGCCGCGGGTTGCACGTTGCGGCCATTTATACAAGACGTTGCAAGGTATGGAATCGAGTGGCGGCGGATCGAGGTAACGCTGCCGCCCGATCTACGGCAGGCGCGGCAACCGCTGGGGCTGGTGGTGCAGGGCGAAGAGCCCGTGTATCAGGTCTTCGTCAATGGCCAGTTTGTCGGCGGCATGGGCAGCTTTGACACCGCACTGGGCCCGCAGGATTCACGCACCGTATTCAAGCTGCCGGCCGATCTCCCGGCGGACGGACGGCTTGCGATCGCAATTCGGGTCATGCTCATCCATTCGTACCTGCCCGCTTCAGGGTTTGATCCAGCGATTGCGCCGCTCAGCGAGACGCGGAATGTGATGGATGAAGATACTCTGGCGCACCTGCGCGTAAGCTGGCAACACTACGTCTCTTTCGCGCTCCTCGGCTGCTGCGGGCTGGTTTTCTTTCTGTTGTTTTCTGTCAACACCCGGCTGCATGAGTATTTCTGGCTGGGAGCCTTGCTGATTCTGCTCGTCATGTTTCGATTCGGAGAGTTCGCGGCGGTTATCAACCTGGGGTTGCCCGCATGGGCGGCAACTGTCAATTACGATATCGGGAACGGCATACAGCCGTTCATCATCATTGAATTTGTCTACTCATTTCTGGGGCGGCCTGTATCAAAATTCCTTCGCCTGATTCAAATCCTTGGCGCGTTGTCGATTTTGAATCTCTTTTTTCTTGTTCCATTCATCTTCCGGGCGATGGCTCATCAAGTGCCTTGGATTGAAGGGTTCATTATCCATAGCTACGGCGCTGCGGATTCGCTTGCTACTCTGTCCCAATTGCTTCTGCTTCCCATGTGCTTCAAAAGCAAGCAGGCTGAAATGCGCTGGATCGGCGGAGCTGTGCTGTTCCTGACCGCCGTCGAAGTACGCTGGCAGTCTGCGTGGATCTTAACGAGTGACTTTTCACCTTATCTTCGCTGGGGCGGTCTGGAATTCGATGTGCGGCCGTTGGCGTGGCTGTTGTTCGCCGTCATCATGCTCATCGCCATGACGTTTCGTCTGCGCCGGATTCAGGACCGCAATCGCCTGGTGGAGCAGGAGATGGCCGCAGCACGCAGCGTGCAGCAGATCCTGATCCCCGACCGGTTGCCGTCCATCCCCGGCCTTCGCATTGAAAGCGCCTACCTGCCCGCGCAGGAGGTTGGTGGCGACTTCTTTCAGATTCTTCCGATAGCAAATGCGCCGGAAGGGTCCTCGGCTTTTATTGTGCTGGGCGATGTAAGCGGAAAGGGCCTGAAAGCGGCGCTCACCGTTTCCTTGATCGTTGGGACGCTGCGCGCGAGCGCCGGCCGATGCAGCGGCCCTGCCCAACTGCTCAGCGAAGTCAATCGTGCGCTGATCGGCCGCAGCGAGGGCTTCGCCACTTGCCTTGTGCTCATGACCGGGCCGGCGGGCAAATTCACCGTAGCAAACGCCGGACATCCGAATCCTTATATCAATGGAGTCGAGATCGAGACCGAACCGAACCTGCCGCTCGGCATCGATGCCGGTGTTCGTTATGCGGAGATCGCGTTCCAGCTTGGCCCCGATCAGCTTTGTGCCCTGGTGACCGACGGCGTAATCGAAGCAACAAGCCCCAATGGCGAGCTCTACGGATTTGAGCGCACGCAGGCCATCAGCAAAAAGCCCGCAAACGCGATTGCGGAAGCGGCCAGGGAATTCGGCCAGCAGGACGACATTACGGTGCTCACTTTGTCACACGCGGCGGCCTTGCTTTGAAACCTTGGTTTTATCGAATGAGACCCTGGGCCCGCAATACTCCGATGCAGCGCTCCAGGGCCAGGTCGCAAGTCAAAATGCCGTAGCGATTTCGAACAGCCACGGCGCACAGTAAAATGTCGACCGTGCCACATTGGACACCGTGGTCCTGGCATAGATTGAAGAGCCGCGCGGCCTCGATATAATCGCTCGCTGTGATTTCTTCGTCGCGAAACGGATCGAGCAGCCCTTCGGTCATGGCGAACAGCGCTTTATCCCGGATGCCGGAAAGTATCTCTTGACGGATGGGGCCGACGATCAAAGCGCTGCCGTCCTCGATGGCCTCTCTGAGTTGCGCCACCATGTGTCGCTGGTCAGTTTTTAGTTGCGCCGCGCTTCGGCGCCGCAGCGAAAGCGACCACACGCAAGTGTCGACAATCACTTTCATTTTTCGTCGATCTCAATCCGATCGAGCTGCCGCATTTTCCTGTAATCGTATTCCGGATCGAAGTCAATGGTTCCGAAGTGATCCAGAATTTCCAGCTGTTTGCGCCGCCGGATAAATTCGTCGAGCGCCGCAGTGACGGCTTCCTTTTTTGTCTTGTAGTTCCCTATCCGCCGTGCCTCGTCGATCAACTTGTCATCGATTGCCAGATTCGTTGCCATGGGCGCACCTTCGCTATGTGTAGAATATCACACATTACGATGTGTAATCCTGATCGGCGATTCTGCGCCGAATAGAGAGCTACGGTTGCTCTAACGAATGACAGTGAAGGCATGGCGGCGCTGCGGGCCAAAGCGGAATACAGCAAAGTGATCGTCCAGGGACGCGGCGCGTTCGATCCCGAGCCGGCGCATGACCGCAAAGCTCGTACGGTCGACGATGGAGAAGTCCCGATCTTCCCAATCCACGCCGATCCGCCAGGCCGCTTCTAAATCCGCCGCACCTACGGTTTCGATCGCGACGGCTCCCTCGCGGATGGTCCCCCAAAACCTGTCAGCAACGTGACGCCCGAGCCTGCGGCGAAGCAGCATCCAGGTCTCGACCAGGATGTGGTCGGTGGTCACCAGCGGCTCGCCTGAATTGACGATCTCTTTGGCGCGCGAATTGTCGAATTCCGAGGAATCCGCAATTGCGTACCAAATCGATGTGTCGACGAAAAGGCTCATCCGGGGACTTGCTCGTTCTCCGGTCGCCGGCTGCGGCGCGAAGCGGCAGCCTCATATTCAAAAGCCTCTCCAATCATCTCGTCTTTATGCTTCGCGATGTTGGAGCCGCCCGAACTCCCCAGGTCGAAAAGTGCTTCAATCCCCACAACCGCTTTGGGTTGAGACAGATCCCGCTCCACCAGCCGTCGAACATACTCGGCAAAGGAGATGCCAAGATCGCTGGCGCGCCGGCGGGCCCGCCGCTGGAATTCGGGCTCGAGAGTGATTTGCGTACGTGACATCATGATGGCGCCATCATAGCATAGGCTTTGCCGGTAACACACCCCTCAGACCCCTTTTCGGGCGGATTAACCGCCAAGATACTTCGCGCCCCAAATCAGCAGGGCCGCACCGAGAAGGATGCGATAGATGGCGAACACCGTAAAGCCGTGCTTGCGCACCCATTGCAGGAACCACTCCACCACCCCCAGCGCCACGATGAAGGACACCACGGTACCGATCACGAGCACGATCCAGCGCTCCTGCGTCATCACCACATGCGCGGTAGCCACGCCGGCAGCCCCAGCGGCTTTGCTGGTGTGAATCTCTTTGAGCAGATCCCAGCCCGTGGCGGCAATCATGGTAGGAATCGAAAGCAGAAAACTGAACTCGAGCGCCGAGGGACGGTCCATGCCGACTACCTGCCCGGCGGCAATCGTCGACATGGAGCGCGACGTGCCGGGAAACACCGCCGAGAGCGTCTGGCAAAGGCCGATCCAGACGGCTTGACCGAACCTGATCTCTTCCACATGCGTGGTGCTCGGCTCAACGCGGCTGCTCCATGCATCTACAATCCACATCACGATGCCGCCCGCGAGCAGCGCGATGGCCATGGCGGTCAAGCTGCCCAGGTTCCTCTCGCTCCACTTGCGCAACAGCAGCGCAGGCGCCGAAGTGCACGCAAACGCCACCAGCATGAGCGAAATGGGATGCGTAAACCAGTTGCGGTCGCCGCGTTCGCCCTTGGGAAAGGTGCGCAGGTGGTTCACAATCCGCTCTGTAAACAGCACGCAGAGCGCAAGAATTGCTCCCACCTGGATCACGATCGTATACATCTGCCAGTACGGATCGTCGAGCGGAATCTTCATCAGCGCTTCCGCGATGCGCAAGTGCGCAGTTGAGCTGACCGGCAAAAATTCGGTCAAACCTTCCACAATCCCCAAAAGAATGGACAAAATATACGGGCTCAAGCGAACTCCATGTGTCTGGCGATACGAGTCAGTCGGCGATTCCGTCGGTTGTAGCGCCGGTCTCCAGACCGGGGTCCCCGGTGAGCGGTTCTTGCTCGCTGGGGTGGAAGACCGGCTGTAGCGCGGGTCTCCTGACCCGCACCTCTTAGAGGATGACTACGAAATCAAATGGCGAGCAACTCACTCCCGGTCACTTCCGTAGACGGGAACACCCTCATCCAATTTGTACACCAGCATACCGGCCCGGTAACTGTAATCGGAATCGGGAAAATGCGCCTTCAGTTGCGCGGCCACAGTGCGCGCCTGGTTGTGAGCGTCGCCGCTCTTGCGATCGTCTCCGTCGGCGGCATACATATCGGTCAGCACGGCCAGGCGGTAAACGGCCTCATACAGCGCCCGCGGCGTGCGCGGACCGTCGGGATACTCGTCGGCATATTTGATGTAAATCTCCGACTCCTTGGCCGGACAACTTTCCGATCCCTGCCAGTCGCCGCAAAGCTTGTTGTCGATCAGGTCGAAGGCCGCCAGCGCCGCCCATTTCGTCTTCGGGTAATACTTGATTACCTTGCGCAGCGCGTCGTCATCCAGCGACTGGCGATATTCGGGATCCTTCTCATGCGCCGAGGGCAGCGTCGAGGCGTCCTGGCGCTCGATCTGCCACTGGATGTCGGCCGCGCGCCACATAGCATCGGGCACCAGCGGCGAATTGGGGAACATCTCCGCGAGCCGCTGGTAAAGCAGGCGCGCGCTCTTTGCGGCGTTGGCCGCGCCGCGCGGGTCGGACGCCTGCGCCTCCTCACTGGCCGCCGCGCCCATCAATATCTGGTCGCCGTTCGGCCGCGGTCTCCTCCACAACGCCCTTGGCCTCCATCCAGCCCGAGATGGGCGGCGTAGCCGCGTCTCCGCCCACCCAGGGTTCGTCCTTGTCGCTGTGCTGCTCCTCGATGTCCGTGTTGATGTAGACGCGCATCCACGGGCCGCTCTTTTCCGCCACCACCATCTCGCGGCCGATCTGCACCTTGTCCACTTTTTGCGCGCTGGTTGAAGGCGTGATGTAGAGCCAGGTGATGCGCAGAGCCGTGGCGCGCGGCCCGGCCATGGGCTTCACCTGCTGCTGCGCTTTCTTGTCGGCGCTCGCCGGCCACGCCGCGCAGGCCAACGCCAGTCCGAGAGCAAGAATGCGAATCGCGAATGTCCGGCGCTTCATCACAAGCAAAATCATATTCGAACGACGCTACGACGCGCTTTCGGTGAGCACCTCGGCCAGCATCGCCGGATCCACGTTGCCGCCGCTGACCACGGCCACGGCTTTGCGGAAAGGCGGCAACTTGTCCGCGTGGAACAGCAATGCCGCCGTCGCCACTGCGCCGCTGGGCTCGGGCACGAGGCGCGTGGCCGCCACAATGGCGCGCATGGCGGCGCGAATCTCGGCTTCGGTCACGGTCACGATGCCGTCCACAAATGCCTGAAGGTGCGCGAAGTTGCGCACGCCCACGCTCTGCGTGCGCAGGCCGTCGGCGATGGTCCGGCTGGTCAGCTCGGCCGGCCAGGTCACAATCTTTCCCGTGCGAAAACTCTCCGCGGTGTCGGCGGCCAGCTCCGGCTCCACGCCAAAGACTTTGGTCTTCGGGCGCAGCTGCTTCACCGCCGCGGCCACCCCGCTCAGCAGCCCGCCGCCCGAGACCGGCGCAAGCACCAGGTCCACATCGGGCAGCTCTTCCACAATCTCGAGGCCGCACGTTGCCTGTCCCGCGATGATCTGCTCGTCGTCGTAGGGCGGAATCACGACGTAGCCGTGCTCGCGCACCAGTTCTTCGGCCTTGGCCAGCCGCTCGCTCGAGGCCACGCCCACGTCCACAATCTCCGCCCCCAGCGCCAGCGTCGCGGCCCGCTTGATGGCCGGCGCATTCGACGGCATCACGATCACCGCCTTCGCGCCCACCTCGCGCGCCGCGTAAGCCACGCCCTGCGCATGGTTGCCGCTCGAATAGGTAATCACGCCGCGCGCAATCTCCGCCGCCGACAGCTGCAGAATCTTGTTCGCAGCCCCGCGAATCTTGAAGGCCCCGATCGGCTGCAGGCTCTCCGCCTTCAGCCAGATCTCCTTGCCCGGTTCCATAGCCGGACACGCCGGGAAACGCGGCCCGCACCAGCGGCGTCTTCGATGGCGATGGGCGCAATCCGCGCCGCCGCCGCGCGAATCGTCTCAATATCAACCAACGAAATTGTCTGCGTGCTCATGGCGTGTCCGCTCGCTGCCTAAGTTCTCAGCTGTCAGATGAGTGTGAGTGTGGCTGCACCCGTACGGCGCACTCGCACTTCACACTCGCCCCTAAGTCCTGTTCCCTGTTCCCTGTTCCCTGTTCCCTGTTTTCTTGTTCCCTTGTTCCCTCGTTCCCTTGTTCCCTGTCTCATTCGTACGCCAACGCATCGATCGGATCTTTGCGCGCCGCCATCCACGCCGGATAGAGCGCGCCGCAAATCGATCCCACAAAGGCAATCAGCGCGCCGCGAACCATCCATTCGCCCGTAATTTCGAACGTCTGCGTCGGGAAGAAATGCATGACGAGAAATTGCACACGCGCTAAGTTCCCGCGATGCCGAAGATCACGCCAGCAATTGCCAGCAGGCCGCACTCGCGCAGCACCACGCCCACAATCGTCAACTTCGATGCGCCCATCGACTTCAGAATCCCGATCTCGCGCGTGCGTTCCAGGACCGCCGTGTACATCGACTGAAAGATCACCAGGAAGCCGATGATCACCGCGATGCCGGTCACCACCCGAAGGGCGAGATTGAAACCGGGAATCTTGTTCGGCGTCATCTGGTCGAGCCAGCTATCCACCGTGGTCAGCGTGTTGTTTTCAAAGCCGCGCGTGGCGCGAATCTCCTGCGATCACCTGGTTATCGTTGGCCGGGTTGTCGCACTTGATGTAAAAAAGCGAAACCTTGTCCCTGCGTCCACCAGATCCTGCATGGTCTCAAGCGGAATCAGCTTGCGGCCGCCCTTGCCCTGGTCCACAATCCCCGAGACGCGGAACGACTGGCCGAGAATCTTCACCGTGTCGCCCACAACATAGGGCTTGCCAGTGGCAGGATTCTTGGTCCCGGCAAACACGTCGTCGATGATAGCGTCATCCGGCCCCTGAAACTGGCCCCCGGCAAGAAACTTGAATGGCTTGAGCGCGTTGAAGCTGTCGATAATCGATCCCGTAGAGAATCTCAACGTTCCCATTGGTCGATATCTTCTGAATCGCCGGCGATACCTGGGCCACATGCGGCAGCTTCAGCAGCACATCTTCGTCCCGGATCGGCATCGACGGGCTTCCCAGTCCATTGAACATGCTGGCGTTCGAGGGCAGCAGCATCAGGTCGGCGCCGATGCCGTTGGTGCGCTCTTTCTGGCTGTCGAGCATGCCCATGAAAATGGCCACAATCGAAAGAATCATGATGACTTCAATGGCCACGGCCATCACGCTGATGATCGAGCGCACGGGGCGATGCAGGAGATTGGCAAAGATCAGTTTATTCATGTTTGAGCTGGACTCCGGAGCAGGAAAAACCGCCGGAAAGTCCGGTTTCAGGTTAACAGACAGTGATCCGTGCGAGTGTGAGTGTGAAGTGTGGAGTGCGAGTGTGTTGGCATGCGCCCGCCACACTCACACTCACACTTCACACTCCTCCCCGAGTCCCTGCTCCCTGCCTTCTCGCTCCCTTGCTCCCTTGCTCCCTGCCTTTCGTGCCTTTGACCGGAACCGAATCCCGGTTTATTGTGAATGTAATTTCTTTCCTGGGTTTTGGCCCGCAACTGGTGGCCGATGGGGAATTTTGGAGAAGACCTGCGCAAGGAGCGCCTGGCGCGCGGCGTTGCGCTGGAGGACATTTCGGCGGTCACCAAAATCACCCAGCGGCATCTCATCGCGCTGGAGCAGGAGAGGTTTCGCCTGCTTCCCGGCGGCATCCTGAGCAAAGGCATTGTGCGCGGTTACGCCGGCGCGCTCGGCCTCGATCCCCAGGACTGGACCGAGCGATTTCTCAACGCCTGCAGCGCCTCAGGCCAGGCTGCCGAAGACGAGCGCGACTGGACGACCTTCGCCTCGAACGTCGGCAAGGCGCGCCTCATGCACCGCGAGGCCATGGAAGTCCGCCTGCGCTGGTTCGGCGCCATTCTCCTTCTGCTCGCAGTTGCGGCCGGAGGTTTCCTCGCCTTTCGCTACTATGGCTTTCGCCAGGGCTGGTGGCCCACCGTGCTGCCCGCGCGCGAGGTGTCCGCTGCGCTCCATTCCGCGTGGGAATGGACCTCAATCCATTGCGCGCACATCCTCTCCTGGCTCCGCCGCTAGATCGTCCCGGCGCAGAGCCTTTGCTTGATTCCCACCCCATCCGCCCCTGGAAAGCCACCCCCTAAAACCTGCCATTCACCGGCCAATATCTGCCGTACGCTGCGCTCCTTTGCCCTCGCAGCCCCGCCGCAATTACCATAGAAAGGCTGCACAATTGTGCCCGGTCCCGCCCTGTGCCGGGACCATGTGTGTGCAAATGGGAAGGAGTCTTACCAACTTGAGCGACCGTTTCTTGTTTACCTCTGAATCCGTCACCGAAGGCCACCCGGACAAAATTGCCGACCAGGTCTCCGACGCTATTCTCGATGCCTGCCTGGAGCAGGACCCCTACAGCCGCGTCGCAGCGGAAACCCTCACGGCCACCGGCCTCGTCGTCATCGCCGGCGAAATCACCACCAAGGCTTATGTCGATTTCCAGTCGCTGGTGCGCGGCGTCATCGCCTCCATCGGCTACGACAACGCCCTCTACGGCTTCGACTCCAACACCTGCGCCGTGATTTCGACAATCAACAAGCAGTCGGGCGACATCGCGCAGGGCGTTGACACCGGCGGTGCCGGCGACCAGGGCATGATGTTCGGCTACGCCTCGAACGACACGCCGGAGCTGATGCCCGCGCCCATCTCGCTCGCGCACAAGCTCTGCCGCCAACTCACTTTGGTCCGCAAGGCCGGCAAGCTGCCCTACCTGCGCCCCGACGGCAAAAGCCAGGTCACGGTCGAGTACGGCGAAGACGGCAAGCCCGCGCGCATTGACGCCGTGGTCATCTCCAGCCAGCACTCCGAGGCCGTCAGCAACGAAGAGCTGCACGCCGACGTCCTCAAGCACGTGATTCAAGCCGTACTGCCCTCCAAGTGGCTCGACGAGCACACCAAGTACCACATCAATCCCACCGGCCGCTTCGTCATCGGCGGGCCCATGGGCGATACGGGTCTTACGGGCCGCAAAATCATCGTGGACACCTACGGCGGCATGGGCCGTCACGGCGGCGGCGCTTTCAGCGGCAAAGATCCGACCAAGGTGGATCGCTCGGCCGCATACATGGCCCGCCACATCGCCAAGAACATCGTGGCCGCGGGACTCGCCGACAAGGCCGAAGTCCAGCTTGCTTACGCCATCGGCGTGGCCGAGCCAGTTTCGGTTCTGGTTGAAACCTTCGGCACCGGCAAGCTGAGCGAAGCCCAGCTCACTGCGCTTGTCCGCAAGAACTTCTCGCTCACGCCCAAGGGCATTATCGAAAGCCTCAACCTGCGCCGGCCCATCTACAAGATGACCGCCGCCTACGGCCACTTCGGCCGCACCGAGCCGGAGTTCACCTGGGAGTCGACCGCCAAGGCCGCCAAGCTGGCCGAGCAGGCCGGCGTGGCCGTGGCTGCCAAGTAAGTATCATAATTTCAATGAGTAATGCCGGATCCAATCCGGTTCGCGCCGGGGGTCTCCTGACCCCCGGCTTTCGTTTGCACTAAGCGCCAGGGCGCTAGGATACACCAATCTTGAGAAGCACCCCAATTATTAATGTGGTGTATAATCAAATCATGCGCACCAATATCAATCTTGATGACGATATCCACCAACTGACCTCCGCTTACGCCTCTGCGCGCGGCATCAGTCTTGGAGCGGCCGTCGGAGAGCTGATTCGCCGCGCAGAATCCGCGCCTGCCCATGCAGAGATCCGCCGCGCATCCAACGGCATCCCTCTTTTCCCGCGAAAGGGGAGAGCCATCACGAACGAAATGGTAAAGCGGGCGCTTGAGGAAGACCTTGAGTAGAGCAGGCTCCCTCCTCAACGTCAACGTACTGGTTGCGCTCTGCGAAGAGGAGCATATCCACCACCAGAAGGCGATGCGGTGGTTCGATGCATCAGCCGGCGCCGGCTGGGGCATCTGCCCCTATTCCGAAACGGGATTCCTTCGCCTCATGACCAACCCCAAAGTCGGCGATCATTCCTTTTGGGAAGCGAGCACAATCCTCGCCGATCTCACATCGCTCCCGGGCTTCCGATTCTGGCCAATCAGTCATCGCTCGTCCGACCTGATTCAACCCTTCCTCGCGCGTGTCTACGGTCATCAACAGATTGTTGACGCGGCGATGTTCGGCCTGGCGCTCAAGATGGAAGGAGTGTTCGTTACGCTCGACACAGCCGTTCGCTATCTCGCCGGACCCGAATTTGCATCGCATCTGCTCGTCCTGGACTGAGGGGGCCCGCTCGCTTTTTGGACAAACGTCCTGCTCCCTCGCCCCCACGCGCTCTCATGCCGTAGAATTCTCCCGAATGCCGAACCGTCTTGATCCAGCGGAGAAAACCATGCATCGATCTGCCATCGCCGCACTGCTGTTTGGCTGCGCCGCCCTCTGCGCCGCGCAAAACCCGAGCCCCCAGCGACAGGTCCCCGTCAGTGGGGTGGAAAGCGGAGCCAACTGGAGCTACGAAGGAAAAACCGGGCCGCTGGCGTGGGGCCGGCTCGATCCCGCGTACCAGGCCTGCTCGAAGGGCCATGAGCAGTCGCCGCTCGACATCCGCAACACCCACGTCGACAAGAGCCTCGCACCCCTCGAGTTCCATTACATCGCCGGTCCCATGACGCTCGAGAACACCGGCCGCGGCATCATCGCCCATGTCGATCCCGGCAGCACCATGATGGCCAACGGCATCCGCTATCACCTCGTCGAGCTCGACTTCCACCACCCCAGCGAGCATCCCATCAAGGGCAAGCTCGCCGACATGGAAGTGGATCTGGTGCACCGCAGCGACGACGGCAAGGTGGCGATTGTGGCCGTGCGCCTGAACCAGGATCGCGGATTTGCCAACGCGCTGCTCGCGACCCTGTGGCAGCATCTGCCCACCCGGCCCGGCACAAGCGCCAAGGTCACTGACATGGTAAGCGCGGGTGGGCTGCTGCCGGCCGACCGCGGCTACTGGACCTATCTCGGCTCCGAGCTGACGCCGCCCTGTGCCGAGGGCGTGCGCTGGTACGTCTTTGAGCAAGACCTCAGCATCAGCCGCGAGCAGTACCGCGCCTTCGCGAATGTCTACAAATTGAACACGCGCCCCTTTCAGGACCCGCACGGCCGCAGGATCGAATCCAACGAGTAAAGCAGTGGTCAGTGGTCAGTGATCTGCGGTCAGCTACCAGATTCTGACCGTTCCCCGTTCCCCGTTCCCCGTTCTCTGTTCCCTGTTCCCTGTTCTCTGTTCCCTGTTCCCTGTTCCCTGAATCACCGCTCTTTCGCCGCAACCTGCTTCGTCGCGGCAAAACTCACCACAGGCGGGTCGCCAAACGTAACGGTAGCCTGCACAGATTGCTTGTGCGCACCCGTCGTAACGGAACTCTGATCGAGCGTGAGACCTCCGTTAGCGATCGCAGCGTCGGCGCTCCAGCGATCGAAGCGTCCCAGCGCCGCGGGAACAACTCCGGCCCCAACGGATTTTGAATTCGCCGATGCCGACGGCTGCTTGCCAACCGCTCCCCGCCGGCACTCAAAGTGGAGCGTGCCATGAGCCGACGCGGCGAGATCCTCGCCCGTATAGCCGGAGAGTTCGATCTTGCCGTTGCCATTCAACGGAGCTCCGGCCCAGCGCAGCCCAAGCATCGCGCCCACTCCACTCGCATCGATCTTTTCGAAGTCGCCTTCGAAGGTGTACGCCGGCTTGTCCGCGTCGGTCGCAGGCTTCTCGAGCGATCCAGCAACGTGGATGCTGCCGCCGAACAGGCCCGCGTCAAAGTCGGAAATCTCCACACCGGCCGGCAGCACGCGCAACCCGGCCGACACATTCTTGAGCGTCACGGGCCCCAGAACCAGCGAGTCCACCTTCACCGTTCCCTCGAGCGCCGGCCACGGCTGCGATGCGGAGGGATGCAGGCGGCGAATCAAATCCGATAGCAGCGTGGATTTTTCCTTCGCGCCCAGCAATGCCGATTCGAGGGTGCTCGCATCCACATCGCCGAACTGCATTTCGAATTGCACGGCACAGCGCTGCGGCGCGGGCAAATCGGACGGACAGGCCGGCGATCCGGCTGGCGGCACACTCAAGCTCACAGTTCCCTTCACCGGCCCGTAGGAAAAGGCCACCGCATCCCAGCTCAATCCTCCTCCGCCGACATGCAGCGTGGCCTCTTCAATCTCCACGTGGTTGGCCAGAAAATCGGCCTTCCAGTTGGCATTGCGCACGGTCACGGTTCCCGTAAGCGAGTCGGCCGTTTGAATTGCCGAAACGTCAGCCGCCGTCGCGGGAACATTCGATTCCTGCGCCACGGCTGAATCCGAATCCGCGCCTGCGGAAGCGGCATGAGGAATCTCTTCAGCAGGCAGCCACGGCCCTGCGGCGGTGAGATCCACGGCGATGGGGTCGCCCGCCAATTGAGCGAGTGCGCCCGACTGCGCGATGCCGGCGGCGTGAGCCAGCTCGCGGGCGCGCGCGATCGACGCCTGTCCGCGCACACCCACCTGGTAGCCGGCCAGCGAGAAACGCAGATTCAAGACGAGTGGCGTGTCGCCGCCCGCAGGAAAGCTCACGGTTCCCGCCAGGGACTCATTCGAGGCGCGCGGGGCAGCCGTGGGCTCAAGCGTGAACTTGGGCGCTTGCACGGGCCGGCCCAGGCCGCCGCCGGTCAAGGCGAAATCCGCCACCGTGAGGCTGCCGGTAAGCGGCCCGGTCGGCTCTGTGCCTGCCGGTTTCGTTGTCGCGCGTTTCGATTTTGCCTGCCTGTCTTGAGATCTGACTGGCTGCGCCGCGCTGCCAGATCCCGCCGCATACACGATCTTTCCACTCACCGTGCCCCTGGCTTCAAGGCCGGGGTCGAGGCCGCTGCGCAACGTGCGCAGCGCGTCCAGGCCGGCAGCAACCGGAATGCGATCGAGCTCGAGAGTGAAGCGCGGCTGCTTGTCCAGGCCGAGCTTTTCGCCGGTGAGATGCATGCGGCCGTCGCCGAGCGGCGAATCGCAGGTCAGATTCTCCAGGCTCCGCTGCTCGTAGCGATAGAGGAAACCGCAGTTGGCGTCGAAGTCGAGCGGCGCGGCGGGAGCGAACTCGGCGCGGTGCACGCCCGAGGCGCGCAGGCGCATGGAAATTTGTGCGGAGTCGGGTGTGCCATCCACGTGCAGCTCGCCCGTCAGGTCGCCGCGCCAATCGGGATCGAAGCCGGCGATGAGCTTTACAAGCTGGCCCAGTTGCGCCTCGCGCCAGTTCAGGTAGAGATCGAGCGGCATATCGCGCAGTGCGGACGCGGAGCGAAAACTCGCCTCCATGCGCACCACCCCGGTCTCCTCCTGATAGATGCTCACATCGGTGCGCGCGGGCTGGCCGCGCAGGCGGATGCGCCATTCGCCGGGACTTGCCTGCCACAGCGAGATGTCGGCGTTCACCAGCGAGAAGGGCAGCTTTTCCGCGCCGTTTTTAAAGTTGATGCGCGAATTCGTGGCTTCGAGTGAAGGCAGCCGCACAGCGCGGCGCGGTCCCGAACCCATAGAGGGGCTGCCAGTTCCGCCGCCATTTCCCCCACCGTTGTCATCGACAGGGACGCCAGTCTGCGCAGCGGCAGTTCTGAAAATAGGGTCGAGATTCCATTGTCCCGGTCCGGCGCGCACCAGGTTCAAGCTGGCGTCGTCCACGCTGATCTTGTCGATCTCGAGCTTTCCGCGCCACAACGCAAGCAGGCGCAGCGAAGCCGTCACTTTGCTGGCATGGAGCACCGGCTCGGCGCCATAGGCTGGATCTTCCGCCACGCTCAAGTCGTAGAGTTCGAATCCGGGCCAGGGCAAAAGCCGCACCTGCACTGATGAAAGCCGCACCGGCCGTCCCAGCGATCGCGCGATAAGGCTCGTAATTTGCCCCTTGTAATGGCCTACGCTGATCAGCGGAGGCACCAACAGCGCAAGCACGAGCACTGCGAAGACAGCCAAAGCTATCCACAGCCGGCCGTGCAGTTTTTTCTTGCTGGCAGCCCCGTTCGTCATTGCGTTCCAGGGATCATTCTATTCGCTGACGCGAGCGCACCAACGGCAAATCGGGGCCCGATGTGATTTGGGGTTTAGTTGTCCAGGTTCTTGCTCAAGCGCAGGGAAAGGTAATAGGCGCCGGAAATCGCAAGTCCCACGGGCCCCAAATAGGGCATCACCAGCTTCAGGGTGACCCAGAGCTTGGAGTTGTCCGGGACGAGAATCCATGCCGGAACGAGGATAGCCATCATCACGATCGCCATCCTCGTAAGCTGGAACCGCAGCTTATGAAAAAAGCGCGCAGTGGTCGCGCGATCCGGCAGGTCCGAGTCCGCAATTTTATACAATCTTCCCACGAGCGCCGAGGCCAACACCATAGCCACCGGGAGCGCAATCGTGAAACAGGCCACGATGGTCGCCCCCTCCGTCAGGAAAAAGACCGAGCCCGGCATGGTCGCGCCAGCCGGAGAGATCATCAGGAATATCCCCGGCAGGCTGGCGACAACGATGCATGGCATGGCGACGAAAGCGACGATAAAAGCCCAGGCAAGAAATTGCCCAAAAGTGCATTTCTCACTGAGGTCGGCCATTTCAGTCTTCTCACCGGCGCTATAGCCGAAACCAGGATAGTAGCCCCCCGACCTGAAAGCCAAAGTCATGTTGTAGGCCCAGTAGCGCACGAGCAGCGCAATCCATCGTTCCAGGGTGGTTCGTGAACCGGATGGGTCGTTCATTCTTCGATCTCCTTTCAAGAGGCGCCAGCAAATCGATCGGGAGCCCTTTGCGGGCGGCTCGCCTCCCGACCGTTTCGTTCAGCGCCCGTTTCGATCACCGACTGAAGTGGCGGCTTAACGGCTATTGTGCACGAAGGAGGATTATGCCGGGCCGGAAGGGTTTGATGGACTTTGGCCGTCGCGCTTCTGGAGCACGCTCTTCCACCACCGGTTCGCATAAATGGTAATGACAGTTACCCCACCGCCAATGACTACGAAAAAAGCAGTCATGGCGATGCCAAAGTGCGCCTGCATCGTGGCCTGCGGAATGAGGAAGATGGGGATTGAAATGAGGGCAACGACCACAGCTACGCCGAGCATCACCCCCAGGAACACCTTGTTCGACCAGGTTCCGCTGGCCTTGGCGCCCGCGTAAGCCTTAAAGCCGATCCAAAGAATCAGCGGGGTGATGATTAACCAGCTCATGTTCAAAATCCCCCTGGCGGTTCCGTGTGCGGGAACCGCGAAAAATCTGCATCAGGCCCTGAATCTGTTTCCGGAAGTTGGGGGACGACCTCGGGTGCGGGGAAACCGGGAACTAGATTTGCATTCTCCGTGCCGTGAAGCCCAATGTCAAGCTCTGAACCGTAAAGGCCAGAAGACAGGAGCTGGAACCGATTGCACAAATGGCGCATTGAAAGGACACGACCTTAGTCGTGCCGCGAAAGGCGCATAACACCTCGGGCTTTAGCCCCTGAGGGATGTTTTTCCATCGGCGTCGAGCATTTATGCAACACGCCCAGAAGGCTAGAAGCTGTCTTCTCACCGCGTCCGATGCAGCGTCCGGCTCCAGCGCGTGTCCGAGAAGAAATGCGTCACCACGTGGCCCAGCCAGGCAAGCTGCGGACCAATGCCGGTCACCTCGTAGTCCGCTTCGTCTGACTTGAACGACCAGTAGTTGAACAGAGGCCGTCCCACGATGTTCTGCCGGGGAACGAAGCCCCAGTACCGCGAGTCGAGGCTGTTGTGCCGATTGTCGCCCATCATGAAGTACATGCCCGGCGGCACCACCAGGTCGCCGTTGACAATGTGACTCGGCGCGTCGTCGGCCCAGCTCGGGGTTTCAGCGCCGCTCGGAGCCTGCGCCGGAGGGATGGACGGAAACTCGTCGAGATACACCTGGTCGATGGCCGCTCCGGGATCGTCGGATCCATCCTTCGGCCCTGGCTGCGCCACTCCGTTCAGGTAGACGACGCCGTCGTTGAGATGAATGTGATCGCCCGGCACACCGATGAGGCGCTTGACCAGTATGAAGTATTGCGGATTGCCATCGGCGTCGGGCTGCGGCTCGGGAACGGGTTTGACGAAGACCGTGATGTCGCCGCGCCGCGGCTCGCGATAGTGCACGAGCGGCATCCACTTCGCAGGCGGGGCCAGCGAGATGCGGTCGACCACGAGGTGATCGCCAATCAGCAGCGTTTTTTCCATCGACCCCGAGGGGATCACGTAGTTCTGCGCGAGAAAGGTAAGAATGTAGAGCCCCACCACCAGCACCGAACAGATGCTGGCCGCTGCCTCAAACGGAGTTTCCTCGGTTCTCTCTGGAACGGGAGCGGCATCCGGCTGCTTCCCGGAAGTTTCCTCAACTGCTCGCGTCTTTTTCTTCGTCATTCTCTCGCTCGTTTCAGTGGTCAGTGGTCAGTGTTCAGTTGTCAGCGAACAGTGACTGCAGTGCGATTACTGGTCTTTTCCAGAATCGCGTGAATCATCTTGCCGACTTCGTGCGACAGTCCTTCAGCTTCATC
Source organism: uncultured Acidobacteriaceae bacterium (assembly GCA_963732305.1). Lineage (GTDB taxonomy): Bacteria > Acidobacteriota > Terriglobia > Terriglobales > Acidobacteriaceae > Telmatobacter. The sequence continues at coordinate 354,735 of CAVSYW010000005.1, read as the reverse complement.
GATCAGTTTGGAATCTCCCATCTTCAACGCCCGAGCGATTTCAAGCTGAGTCTGCAGTTCGAAATTCGATCCCCGGGCGAAACCAAGAAATTGCCGAAACTCGCCGGTCCCTAATCTTCCCTGCCCTTCAGCAATGTTGCTCGGGACCGAAATGGCCGAACGTCGAATCTGGCTGGACAAGCAGTAAGTCTCCTCCTTCGGGAATCCACGAGTCAGCCGGTAGATTGCGGTTGCCAATTCGATTGACCTTTGCCAAACAATCAGCCCCCTAAAAGATCGCGCCGCCACTTTACTCTCCATCTTGCACTTCACTTTCCAAGCCGCTATGCGATCACTGACCACTGATCACTGATCACTGACCACTGACCACTGCTTTTCTAATGCACTACATGAAAGATGCGCTGCCAGCGCGCAAATCCTTCGACCTTCGCGGCAAGTTCCCGTTCGTGTCCGAGTTTATCATTCGCGGGCGGCTGCGCTGTTCCCTCCGGAATCGGCTCGACATCGGTCGGCGAGGGCCGGTCCAACGAGAAATAAATCACCATCGGGCGGCCTACGAAGGCATCGCGCGGCACAAATCCCCAGTAACGCGAGTCCCGGCTGTGGTTGCGATTGTCGCCCATCACGAAGTACTCGCCGGGGGGTACTGTCAACTCGCCGTCGCTGGTGAGACTCCACATCTGACGCCGCCACTCGGGATCGATCAGCCTTGGTGGATCTTCGCCGGGAAAATTGTCGCGCCCAGGGTCAGGCGGCGCGGTCTCGAAGGTCGCATATGGTTCGCGCAGCGCAACTCCGTTGATGAAGACGTGTCCATCTGCGACGCGCAGCCGGTCGCCGGGAACCGCAACCACTCGCTTGATCAGCATGGGAGGGTCGGGATGGCGGAAAACCGCGATGTCGCCGCGACCGGGGCTGCGATAAGGCAGAAACCAGCGGCCGATTGGCCCCGGCGTCGCGTAGACCTGTTTATTGAAGAGCAGAAAATCGCCCACCAGTAGGGTGTGCTCCATGCTTTCCGAAGGAATCAGCAGAGGCTGCGCCACAAAGGTAAGCACAAACAGCGCCACAACCACAGTCTGCATCAGCGATGCCAGCACATGCGGCAAGCTGGGAAAATGCGCGCGCAACTCCGCAAAAGGGTCGAGCGCCGCGTGGGGCTTGGGCATCGGGAGCGGCGCTGGCGAGGGAGCGCTCATGAGATCGATGGCTCCTCGAACGCACTGTCGCTCGGCAGGGTTGCGTCGCTGCCCGCTCGATCCAGCGATTCCAGCGCGCGCCGCGCGGCGTCCTGTTCGGCGAGCTTCTTGGTGCGTCCCATGCCACGCGCCAGTGGCTTTCCGCGCTGTCCGTCCTCACCTTTCAAGCGCACCTCAACCAGAAAGCGCTTGTGGTGGTCGGGGCCGCTCTCGCTTTTCACGCGGTAAACGGGTGCGCCAGCGCGCACCGCCTGCATCCGCTCCTGCAACGCCGATTTGTAATTGCCCAACGCGGCTCCGGAGCGCAGTTCAAGCGCCAGCCGCTCGGCAGCTTCGCCCATCACCTGGCTGCGCACAAAGGCCCGCACCGGTTCCAATCCGCCATCGAGATAAAGCGCGCCCATTACTGCTTCCATGCTATTGGAGAGCACCGTGCTCTTGCGCCGCAGCCCGCTGCGTTCCTCCCCGCGGCTTAGCCGCAAATGTTTTCCCAGCCCGATCGACTCCGCCACCTCAGCCATGCGCTCGCGGCTCACCAGGCCGGAACGAATACGCGTCAGCTCGCCCTCGCGCCATTCCGGATGCGCGGCATAAAGCGCTTCGGCCACCACCAGCCCCAGCACCGCGTCGCCAAGATACTCCAGGCGTTCGTTGTCTTGCTGAGCAGCTTGGATTTTTCCGCCAGTCCGGACGTCACCACCGGCTTCAACGTCGCTGGCAGCCTGAATGCTCACATCGGCCTGCGCCAACTCGTGCGCCAGCGAACGATGCGTCAGCGCGCACACCAACAGCTCAGGACGCGAAAAGCAGTGCCCCAGCGCCGCTTCAAGTTCATTCACATCGGATTCCATGCGCGCTTCGCCCACGTTCGATCCTTCTTCTTCCATTCTGATGCAAGGCAAAGCCACACTGTCCCGCGGAAAAACAGAAACTACAGTATTTTCAAAGCTGCCTTAGGTCTTGCAGCGCGATTCAAACGTCGCCGCTCTCTCGCTCTCTCGCTCCCAGTTTCGGTCGCGGCTACGCCAGGTCAGGGACCGAATCACTGCGGCTTCGGCGCGCCCTGCTGCGGTGGCGGCGCGGGCTTCGCAGCTCCGTTGTCCGGGGTCTCGTCCGCCGCGTCCTCATCGCAGCCATGACCCTTCATGGCGTACGACGCCTTCACGCCGCGCTCAGCGGCAAGACGCGTATCGAGCTGCCCGTCGCGCACTTCCAGAGCCGCTTTGTACTCGGCAACTGCCTGGTCGCGCTTGCACTCCAAGTCCAGCACGCGCCCCAGGTAAATATGCGACCAGGCCAGCAGCCGCTGATCCTTGCTGGTCTTGAGCGTTTCTTCGAACTGCGCCACCGCCGCGTCGATCGTTCTTTCCGCATCCTCTTCCGATTCGCCGGGATGCACGCTCAGCAGATCCGCGCGCGCCAGAATAAAGTGCGCGCGCGCCGCGTCGGCCACACTAGAAACCGTATCGCTTTCCTGCGCCAGAATCTTTTGCGCAATGGCGTTGGCCGCGGCCACGTCTCCAGTCGACAGCCGCGCCTCCGCCAGGTCCAGCCCCGTCAGTTGCCGCGGCTTGCTGCGCACCAGCACGTCCTCGTCGGCCACCTTGTCGAATTCCGTCTGCCGCGCGCGGTGCACTTGCTGGTCCACGTCCATGCCGTAGACCATCTCACCCATGGTCTCTTTCAGGCTCACCGCATCCTTCTCGAACTGAATCAGCTGCTCGTAAAAAAATTGCGTCAGCACGAATCCCTGCCGCATATCGTGCTGCACCGTAGCCCACTTCACCGCGTCCACTCTTTGTTGATACAGCTCGCGCTCGTGCTCGTAACGCGGCAGTTGCGAGCGGTCGATGCCTTCGGGAATCTTGTACTCGGGAACGCCCGTATCCATGGTCCGCGCTTCCACGGCCTTGATCAGGCACTCGACGGTCAGGTTCGTGGCATCGGAGCGGAACCGGAAATCGAGCGGCGCGTCGCGAATCTCTTTCAGAATCGGCGCCTCGCGCGCCAGGGCATTGGTCCTCGCGTAGAGCAGCGGATCGATCACATAATGCAAATACGTGTGCCGCACGTCCGTCATGGGAATCTTGCCGTTCACCGGAGAAACCACCACGATGTAATCGGTCCCATAGACGCGCGCGTTCACCGTCACCGGCGAGAGCTGCGGCTCAATCACCACGATAAACCTGCGCCCGTCGTAGGTGGCCGACGGCATCTTCAGGTAGAGATCGGTGCTCACAATCATCTGCGACAGCGCATCGTGTATCTTGTTCGCCTCTTCGTCGTAGTCGTGGTGCGTCGTCAGCCAGATGCCGTGCAAATCCACCGCCGCGGCAAAGTCGCGCAGGATCGGCGCAATCTCCACCACCTGCGTCGAGTCGGGCGGCAACTCGGTCACATCCGCCGTCACTTCCATCTCCGGCGGCGGCGTCAGGTAGAGCGAGAGAGAAATGTATTGCGCTATGTCGCGCTCCGTGCCCGTCATGCGGTGCTGCGCAATGTAAAGGCACAGCGCGTCGCGCTTGGCGCGGGCGTCCTCGCTCGTGGCGAAGACTTTATTCATCTCGTCGCGCACATGCTTGCGAATCGGCGAACTATCTTCCAGGCCCTCGTCGTAGCCGCAGGCGTTCAGCCCCGCGGCCATCACAAAAACCGGCTCTGCGCTGGTCAGCGAAACCGTAGGCCCCGCCGGATCGATCGTCGAAGGCGCCTTCTCCTGCGCATACATTTGACCCGAAGATGAATTCGAGCTGCTCTGCGAGCCGGAGGAGGATTGCGCAGCCGCGCTGGACGCCAAGCCTGCCATCAAAACCAGAATTGCGGCGGAAGGAAGAACAAAGGAGTGCGTGCAACGAAACGTCATGAGAATGCCCTGCCTGCAAGTCTAGTTAGACGCACCAGCGGGGTCAAACGGGAGTGTGGGGCCAGTTTGCAGCCGTCGTGAAAGGGCACGACTTCAAAGCCCGCCCTGAGCGGAGTCGAAGGATGCCGAAAACCGTAGCTTAGAAGCGGGCTCTACAGGCTGCGGAAAAACTCAACCCGAGCGGCTTTGTAACAGGGCATGGCTTTAGCCGTGCCGCAAACGCCGCAAAATAAGTCGGGCTTTAGCCCCTGCCAATCTTTCCTTCTCCGAATTCGCTTTTCATTCGGGCTTTTTCCGCAACCTGTCCAGCTCCCGAGGGCCTCGGGCCGAAACACGACGGCAATTCCCGAGGCACGCCCATCGGCCATCATTTCGCACGCTGCCAAGCCAAAACCCCTCGAGAGCGGTCCACTTCGCAGACAAAGCGGACCGCCGATCGAATCCAACCAAATGAATCAGGAGTTACCGGATGTACACACCGAACTTTGTCCGTTCTCGTTTCCATTACTGAAGGTTCCTCCGCCATTCATTCCGTTCAGCAAGAACTTCACCTGGCTCGAATTCGAAGGGGCCTTCATGCGCGCAATGCAGTTATTGTTATTGTTGTTATTCCTTGGGTTCCCCACATTCAACAGTGTCTTTTGCGGAAGCGCTCCCGTCGTATCAATCAGATTGACTTTGATCGATTGCAGGTCCCAGTTATCGCAGGAAAGGCCGCAGGAATTCTGCAGCAGCGAAACAAACAGCTCGTTCAAATTCTCATTGGACGGCACCGCAGGATTCAATGTGAATGTCTCAGTTACCTGCTGCCAATTGTTCCAGGTGCTGTTTCCATCCTTGTCAGTCGCGCCGTTGCCGTTGTTGCACACACCGTCCGATCCCCTATTCTGGGATGGCTTGAGGCAGAAGCCGCTTGCCTGGCCGTCGATCATCGCAGTGATTTCATCGCCCGATCCCGCATTATCGTTCCCCGTTTGAATAACGAATTGCACCTGGTTGAAGCCGGAGACGCACGCCCCTCCCACAAGCTGCTGATTTCCGGGACACCCACACTGCAAAACTCCATTCAGGGTGGATGTCACTTGTCCGCTTGGGCATGCGCATTGGCCGCCTTGAACCGATTGCCCACTCGCTGGACACTGGCACGATCCGTGGAGAAAAACCTGGCCTCCCACCGGACAGGAGCAAGTGAAATTGGACGCATTCGTTTCCGTAAAGAGAATTTGGCCGGCATTTGCATTACACGGACACGCTGTCAAGTTGAGGTTATTCGTCTCTCCCGTAGTTCCCAGATTCGCGCTCCCCGGCAAACAGCTTGCCCCCGCGGGAGTTCCGCGCGGCCCCATCAAAGTGTCGGATAAGGTAATCGTCGAGCCCGAATTGAAGTCGGCATTCGATGCGTTCCAAAGACCAAAGACGTTGAACTCCGATTGCGACCAGGCGGATGTCAAGCCATTAAAGTTCGTGGGAGTGCCCAGCGCAAAGGCGGCATTCGACGTTGTCAAAACCACCATATCGAGGCCGTTGATCGCTGTGCTGCCGGTAATCGCCAGGCTGCTCAGATCGGAAATGTTCTGGATCGGCACGCTGGTCGCGGGACTGTTGATGAAGCACCCGCCATTGCTTGTCCGCCACTGTCCAAGAAGACCGGACTCCCATCCGCCGGGGATCTGCGAACTGGGGCAGGTGCCGAACGTATTATGAAAACCCAGTAACCAATACTGTATATAAAGGTTTGAGCCCACGGGACTGAAGCTTGCAAAGTTCGTCAGCAGAAACTGTTGCCAGCCGTTGCAAGGGCCTTTCGGTCCGCTGCAGGCCGCGGTTGTAACCAGGCCATTCACGATATTGCCGCTCGCCGTTCTGGTGGGAAAGGTATTTGCATTCACCTGCAGTGAAAAGTCATTCGTCCCACCGAAGGTTCCTGCATTGCCAACATCGTTTTCCTTGGCCACTCCGGTGACATCGGGAAAACCTCCGGTCGCGCTTCCAATCGCCCCGGATGTAACTTGGGCAACATCGTCATTCCCATTGCCAACCGTCAAGGGATAAGGCGGCGCCAGCACACACGTAGTCGCAACCCACACGGTGCTGGGGTATTTTGCTGTGAAGCAGCCTTTGCTTGGCAGCGGCTGGGTTGCCATTATTTTTTTCCAGGCAGCTAGACTTAAAGCTTCGCCCGGATTGCCAGTTACTGCTACTTGATTGCCAGGTACTGCCACTTGCGTTCGATTGCCAGGTGCTGCCACTTGCGGTTGATTGCCTGGTGCGATGACTGGCGTTCGATTGCCGGGCGCTACCGCTTGCGCCTGCGCCAACTGCAGGCCGGCCATTGCCGCCACGATCAGTAACATGCAAAAGCTGCGGGGGAGAGACATACCTTACCTCCATTGGGGAATCGAGATTAGGCCCGTCCAAGTTAGGCACGTACTGTAGCACTAACTTTGGCGCCGTGCAAGAGTACTCTTGTCAAGATATGAAGAACCGCAGCACCCGCCCACGACACGGGAAATTGATAATTGAGCGCTCTTCATCGCATGTAGAACTATTTAAAAGTCTTTCAAAAGCATTTTTCTGGAAGAAGCTCTTTCAAAAACACTTAAGCTATGTTGGTTCCGAGTTTCTTTCCCCTGGCTCCCTGACCGATTCCTATATCCAGGTGAGGAGCCCGGGGCTCGCCGCTGAGGTTCCGGGTTGAGGGTACGTCCCGTTTGTGCCCAGGTTTCCGGACCAACTAAAATTGCTGTGAGGAGAAATAGGTATCATGTCCCACTACTGTCCACTCTCGAGCCCAATCTCGGCGTAGTCACCGTCGGCGAGGAGCCCGACCAGCAATCCTTCGTCGTTGCAGACATGCCCGGACTCATCGAGGGCGCGCACCTCGGCGCAGGCATCGGCATCCAGTTCCTCCGCCACATCGAGCGCACCCGCGTCCTCGCCCATCTCGTCGACGTGTCGGATGCGTCGGGAAGCCCCGATCCCGTAGAAGACTACCGCGTCATCCAAAACGAGCTAGCCAGCTTCAAAGTAGATTTACCGCCGGTAAATGTAACGCCGGCATCCTTGCCGGCTGTAGTGGGGGCGTCCTCGCCCGCACACGAACCGGAGCATCCACTAGCCTCGAAGCCCACCATCGTAGTCGCGACAAAAATCGACGCCGTCAACCCCGCCAAGCTAAAAAAACTAGCCGCCTACGCCAAGCGCCGCAAGCTAGAGTTCCACGCCATCTCCGCCGTAACCGGCGAAGGCATCGACGAGCTCAAATGGGCTTTGGCGCGACGTGTCCGGCCCGAGAAAAGTTAGCTTTCAACTGCCGACTGCTGTTCGTCACCCGTCCCTACCCAACAAGCCACCGAAAAATAAGTTAACAAGGCTTGTTTTTGTGGGCCTCCAAGGAGTAGACTTGTCCGCAACCAAGTCCCCAGACTTGCTCGAGCATGAACCTGTCGCGGCGACCGTCGCCGCATGGAGACACAAAGTGCCTTCTCAGGATTCGCCCAAGGTATTTCTTTCCTACTCACACGACTCCGCGCAGCATAAAGACTGGGTTCGTCAGCTCGCTGAACGACTTCGCCATGACGGAGTGGACGTAACTCTTGATCAGTGGGATCTTCGTCCCGGCGACGACGTGACCTCATTTATGGAACTCGCCCTATCGTCGTGCAACTACGTACTGATTGTCTGCACAGAGCAGTACGTCGAGAAGGCCAATACGCTCAAAGGCGGAGTCGGATACGAGCGAATGATCATCACATCCGAAATCGCCGTGGATTTGAAGAGCCATAAGTTCATCCCTCTCATCCGAAACACCGGCCAAGAGGCGGTGCCGAGGTTCCTCGGCCCCAAACTTCATCTTGACTTCCGCACAGGTGATTTCGATCTCGATCCGTACGATGAGCTTCTCCGCACCCTGCTGGGACAACCCAAGCACAAAAAGCCTCCAGTTGGGAGCAGTCCATACTTGAGCGGAGAAACCGCGCCAACCATCACCGGCAAAAATTCCCAGGCAGCCCACTTCTCCGTCACCGTACGTGGCTTTTTGGAAGCATCCGAGGAATCGGACACGGACGGCCATGATCCATGGCCTTATCACTGGCACCGCTCTCTACACCAGTATTGCGGCTACAACCTCTATTTGATCTTGGTCCGATTTGCAGCGGGCAGCATCATCATGCGAGAGAGCATACTCGAAGACTTGCGGGCCGCGGGCGTGTCAAATTACATGATCTTTCACCTCTATTCCCAATGGGACCTCCTCATAAGAGCTTGGGCAGACGAGGAGACCGTTGCAAAGCTGAGGAGCAGGCTTACCAAGAATGCGGATATTCACAAGGACAGAAAGCCAGAATTTCTTCTGGTAAATGCACACACCCACTTTCCTGATGCCGATACGTCACCGGACGCACAGAGAGACGTTGAGCGCATACTCGGCCACGCCGGCCTCGCGAGCGTGCAAGAGATTCAGGACCGAGGCAAACAAAGCGAAGGCTTCAGACGATTGAAAGAGGCAGGCCTGATTTTAAGCGAAAAAGTGGGTTTTGACCCAGAAAGAATCCAATTCTACATCACGATTCGTAGTCTCTATCCCCTTGACCTCGCCAATCTGACGCGCCTTGAAGCATTAGTTGCAAAGTCGACCAGCGTCCGTAATAGGTCGGTCTATGCGACCATCGGTTCCTCTATTGGTGCCGTGATCAAGGCTCAGGCTGGCGACTACTACGACATAGACGAATTCCTGCATGCTGTCACACGGGAACTTGGGTCTCGCGACATCACGACTGAGACAATGCTGGTGGCAAACCGCGCGGTTAGCATGGGCAAGGGAATCGACCTCGACAGGGCCGACCGGCACGTTATTGAGCGCGAATTGCGAGTACTCATACCCGAAGTTGCCACGGAGTCGCCACTCTCGCTTGGAGAACGCTTAATGTTGGAGTCCAAGTACGTAGAGGTCCGCGGGCGGCTCCCAGATGACAGGGATGGGATTCTTGTGAACTTAATTCGCGCAAGAGCCAACGGATCCGCCGAGGAGGTAGCAAAGACGTTGAGCTTCCTCCCTGCCTTGGAGGAGAAGCTCCGGAAAAGGCTCATTCCTGTGCTCGTACGAGTGTACGGGAAGGAATGGCAACAAGCGATCGACGCTCTCAAATCAAGTGAGGGCATCCAAACCAAGAAAGTGGAGGACTTTGTTCTGGGCGATTTGTTCAAGATCTACAAGAGGATAGTACTCGATCAGCGGATCATCGAGATTGCGCCTTTGGGCGAAAAGGAGTTTTGCGTGCTGATGGATGCGACGCCCGTAATCAGAAATGAATTTGCCCACAAAGCACCTAATCTGAAGCATTGGGAGAGCCTATTCTCGTTTTGCTCGGAATTCATACCGATATACTGGAGGCTCTTGGACGCGATCGAGATATAGACCAACTCTTACGTTCACCCTGTGATGGAAGTGTCGGCCGCGCGGAAGCCCAGAGAGGAGCAACCCTCTCCCGAGGAACCGAGGCCCGCGTCAACCTAACTCTAAGACCGGATACCCGGCGCAAGTAAATGAGGAAGCATCGCTTCACGGTGGCATTGATCGAGAGTAAGTTGGCCCTTAGAAGCGAAATCGAGTAGCCAGTAGCAGCAACAGACCGTCCGGTAATTCGGGAAAGGTCCCATGAAAAGAAGTGACAGGAAACACAGCGCGGATCTCTTGGTAATCCCCACCAAGGTTGAGGAGGGAATTGAGGATCTAGACGAAGCCGAGGAAGTAATTGAAAGCCCATACTCGATTACGTCCTACGGGGCCGACTATCCGGTCGACTCGCTGGTCAGAAGAATTAAATCCGAGGATATACTGGTGCCCAGATTTAACTGGGACACACCAATTGAAACCAAAATTGTCGGGTTTCAGCGCGAATACGTGTGGCCACGGCCCAAAGCCGACCGATTCATCGAATCCCTGCTATTGGGACTGCCGGTGCCCGGAATATTCCTCGTAAAAGAGCCCTCCGGCGTCCTCCTTGTCCTGGACGGCCATCAGCGACTTTTCACCCTCCGTGCGTTCTACAGCGGAGAAGTAAAGGGGGAGATATATCGACTCTCGGACAAGGTCCAATCTCGATTCGTTGGCCTTCGTTACAAGGACCTCGACCCCGAGGACCGGCGCCGGCTAGATGACAGCATCATCCACGCCACGATCATCAGGCAAGACGAGCCAGAAGAGGATCAAAGCAGCATCTACACAATATTTGAGCGATTAAACACCGGAGGAGTGAATCTTCAGCCGCAAGAAATCCGAGTCGCCCTGTACCACGGCGACTTCGTTCGCGTCCTTAGGGACCTCAACGAGGTCAAAGCATGGCGTACCCTCGTCGGCAAGAAGTCGGCCAGACTGAAGGACATGGAGATGGTACTCCGATTCTTCGCATTCCTCTACCACTCGAAGCAATACAAGGCACCAATGAAAGGCTTCCTGAATCGCTACATGGCCACCAATAGGGACCTCTCAAGGCAACCTGAAAAGGACCTGCGCGACATTTTCTCTCGCACGACACGAACCATCTTGGAGGGAATCGGCCCTAGGGCGTTTCGTCCAAAACGAGCTGTCAACGCTGCCGTCGTGGACTCACTGATGACAGGGGTCGCAAAACGCCTGCAGTCGCTTAGCGCGCTTAAGGATGCCAACTCGTTCAAGAAGAACTATCGGTTGCTCATGCATGACAAGAAATACGTCCAAGCCACAGAGACCGGGACTTCTCAGGAAGCCAATGTCGCGACCCGGCTCACGCGAGCCGAGAAGGCGTTTTCGAAGAACCAATGACTGGGCGCAGGGAGGTAAGTCGGCTAAGACAGCGGTTGGACGCAACGTTCAAGCGAGTCAATGTCGTGGACCAAGACGCCGAACTTCAAGCAGACTTTTCCAAGTATCTCTGCGTATTAGTTTCTGGCTTCCTCGAAAAGGCCGTCTCCGCACTTATCGTCGACCATGCAAGAAGAACAGGCGCACCATCCCTAGGCAGATTCGTTCATCAGCGCACCAAAAACCTTGCAAACACCAACTCACAGAAGCTAATAAATCTGATGGGTGACTTCGATCCGAATTGGCGGACTTCCCTCGAAGCATTGCTCATCGATGACCTGAAGGATGCGGTAGATAGTGTGGTGAACCTTCGAAATCAAATTGCTCACGGAGAATCGGTCGGCGTAACCTACCAGACGGTAGCTGACTACTACCTCCTTGTGCGGCATGCCGGTGGAGCACATAGCCAAACTTTGCGATTGATTCGTCGCCTGCGGCTCATGACTGAATTCACGGAAGCCTGGTGACAAACCTAGCCGCCATTTCTCACACGGGTCGATTCTTGGAGCGTGGCAGAGGATAGGGCGGTTTTTTGGAGACGATATTCGGCCTTGAGTCGCCTTTGCGATGGGTCGGCTGTTTCCGGAAGTGGCTTAGGAAATACGGGGAATACGGGGACATGATACCTATTCACCGCAATTCCAGCTGGCGGGCGCGAACACTCGACCACTCCCAATCCTCCGGTCGCGCCACCAGCCGCGCCCGCTCCCGGATTTCGCAAGCCCCTCCCGCCCCATTTCCCCCGCAACCCACTGAAAACACTCCGCAAAATCCATCCTCCGATTTGCATAGAATTAACCGCATCCGGCGCATACTGTTCTTAATCGGGGCCCAGACCGGCCCAGGGTCCACCGAATTCTAATCTCCAGTCTTCGTACCTTGAATAGATTGAAGACTTTGCGAAGACAGGCCTCTTTAGAATCAGGAACTTACAGGGACCTATGCCGCGCAACCCCTTTGCCATGAATACTTTGGGACCAAAGTAGGGGGAGAGGGGGAGGCAGGAAAATGGGTGGTACGGACCGGGGACATACCTGACAGATTGAACCTGGGGACCTACCTGACACTGCACAAGTCCATGGACGATTGTATCGAACGTCGAGATGGCCGGAAATACGCGGTCTCAAAATGCCCGCATGGAGTTGCAAGCCGGAACCGCAGGCCGGAAATCGGCGGCCGGAAGTTGGAAGTCGGCGGCAAGCGCCAAAAAGTGGGCTGTGAGACTGTGAAGCCAATTGTTTTCAATAGAATCAATCAGTTACACGAAAAAATCCCACAGTCTCACAGTTTCTGTGAGACTGTGAGACTGCGACGCAAAATCGCATCGGTTCTTCGGCTAAAGGTCATGCCGCGATCACGAGTCACGGTTCACGGTTCACGATTCACGGTTCACGATTCACAGTTCACGAATCACGGGCTGAGAGCAGAAGGCCGAAAGCCAAGGGCTTTTCTACTCCCTATTGGCTATTGGCTATTCCCTGTTCTTATCCGCGAACCGAAACGCCGGAGAACGACAACACAGCCAATCCGCGAACGGGTTGGCCGAAGAATCTCGCCGGCGCGAAGCGGCTGAAGAGCAGCAGATTTTCAACCTGTGAGCGCGTCGCCGCGTCGGTCGGTCCGGAGACGATGCGGTAATCATAAACCTCACCTGACCCGTTGATGTAAGCTTCGACGACCACCGAGCTGGTGAGAACGACGGAATTGTCGTCGCCTTGGGCGTTGGAGTAATACAGCAGACGCGGCGCAGTGGCATCGCCCAGCGGCTCGTCGGGCGTGGCCGATGCGGTCTGAGGCGTAGCGAACATGGTGATGAGGAAGACGATGGTTCCCAGCAGCAGCACCGCGCTGGCAAAGCCCGCGCCTGCCTGCAAAAGAAACGGTCCGACGGTGTTTCTCCACGCCAGATTGAAAAACGTGAAAACGCTCCGGCGGCTGCGCGCGCGCTCCTGCGAGATTGCGACGCGAATGCGCAGCGCGAGGTCAGCGGGTTCCTCGACCGATCCGAGCGAGGCCAGCTCAGTTTGTAATTCGCGCAGCGATTGAAACTCGCGGGCACACTCGCGGCAAGCGCGAAGATGCGCGCCGATCTCCTGCATCTCGCGTCCCGTCAATCGGCCATCCAAATATTCTGTCAAGCTCGTCTGCATATGATCGCAGTTGTTCATCGCGATTCGATCGCAGTTGTTCATCGCGCCTCCTCTCGCAGGGACAATTCCATCCCTGGCAGCGCTTTGGATGGTGAATCGGGCCGCGACGCGACAAGCAGCGCCTTGAGATAAGCGCGCCCGCGCACCAGCCGCGACTTCACCGTTCCCAGATTGATGCCTTGCATTGCCGCCACTTCCTCGTAAACAAAACCTTCAATGTCGCGCAGGATGAGAGTGGAGCGAAACGGCTCCGGAACCTGCGCTAACGCCTGTTCCACGTGCGACCGATTCTCCTCGTGCAGAACTGCGTCATACGGCGATTCGGACGGATCGACCAGCGTGTCCTTCAGGAGCATCGGATTTCCTCCGTCCCCTTCGGCAATCTCCTGCTCCATCGGAGTTTCTTGTTGCTGATGCCGCATCCACCAGCGGCGCTGGTTCGACGCCTCGCGCAGCGCGATGCGGTAGATCCAGGTGCGCAGCGAGGACTCGCCGTGAAACCCGCGAATGCCGCGAAAGACCTTGACGAACACTTCCTGGGTCAGATCGGCTGCGTCCGCCTGGTTGCGCACCGTGCGCGCGAGCAACGAGTAGATCGGCTGATGATAGCGCGTAATGAGCCAGGCAAACGCCTCCTCAGAACCCACTCGCAGCTCAGCCACGAGAGCCGCTTCGTCGGGTTGGAGCGCGAGTGCGCCCGCAAGATTGCCCATGGTGAGGTCCGCCTGCAAGTCAGTGTCCTCCCACGTTACCGCACTTCATTCAACCTTGGCACCTGTCTGCGTCACAGCGCTTCGCTTGCGCGAAACAGAGAGGAGCCGTTGAACCTCACTAAAGCTTCCAGCCGCTGGTTGGCGCCGGAAGCATTTTCTGGCCCGGATACTGGGCTGCCGACGTTCCGCCAGCGCACTCAAGTACCTGCCTTGTTAGACACCGAAGGAGGTGGAAGTGTTCCCGGTTATTTGGGGTAAGTTGTTTTGGCTCGACGAACATTCTATTCATGACTTGAAGCTGAAAACAGCGGTTTAGGATGAAATACGGAGGCGCTGCGATGTTTACCGCCCAGCCCATTGGATTTATTCATAGCCCCTTTCACGAAACGTCTGCGATTCCCAAAGGGCTCGGCGCCAGGCACGATGCCGAGGGCACGATCGAGCTGCTGCGCGAGTACGAGGCGGGGCTGGCCGATATTGAGGGCTTTTCGCACCTCTTCGTGATCTGGGAGTTCGACCGCGCCGAAGGATTCGACCTGATCGCGCATCCGCCGACAGACGAGGGGCGACCGCATGGGGTTTTCTCGACGCGCTCGCCGCGGCGGCCGAATCCGATCGGGCTAACGGTGGTGGAATTGCTCGGTCGCGAAGGCTCGCGGCTGCGCGTGCGCGGCGTGGATATGCTGGACGGCACGCCCGTGCTCGACATTAAGCCGTATCTGTCGAGCGTTCCGGCGGAGCAGCTGGGGAGGGGGTGGCTGGAAGAGGCGGAGAAACGAGGGAGTAGCCAGTAGCCAATAGAGAATAGAAAAGCTGGCTCAACAACTGCGTTCGATCACCACAAATTGACTTCCCGCGGCCGGACTCCTATTGGCTACTCCCTGTTCCCCGCCCTTATGGGATTCCGAGAAGCTTGTGGGTCTGCAGGCTGAGGCGCCAGCGCGTGTGATCGAGACAATATTGGAGCGCGGCTTGGGTGTTGGCTTCGCGATGCGGACCGTCCATGGGCTGCAAAAAGAAATGGCGGAAGGACAGCGACTCGAATGCGGCGGGGTCGGCGCCGGCTTGCGGGTAAACCAGCTTCAACTCGTCACCGGTGCGTTGCACGAGTGCAGCGCCGGCTTTGGGGCTGACGCAGATCCAGTCGAGGCCGCGCGGGGCTGCGATGGTTCCGTTGGTTTCTACGGCAATCTCAAAATCGCAAGCGTGGAGAGCGTCGATGAGCGGAGGATCGAGCTGGAGCAGTGGCTCGCCGCCGGTGCAGACGACGAACCGCTTGACAGGGGCGTCGAAGGCGGGCGGCTGGTCCGCAGGGGCTAAAGCCCCGGATTTATTTGCGGCGGTTCCGGCACGACTGAAGTCGTGCCCTGATTCAAAACTGGGGCCGTGAACTGGCGGGACATTAGCTGACGGAAGCGAATGCCATTCCCCATTGACGGCTACGGCCAGCGCTTCTGCGGATGGGAATTTTCCGCCGCCGGGGCCGTTGGTATCGGCGAAATCCGTGTCGCAGAATTGGCAGATTGCGGAGCCGCGATCGGCCTCGCGACCCGACCAGAGATTACAGCCCGCAAAGCGCAGGAAGACCGCCGGGCGGCCGGTGTGCGCGCCCTCGCCTTGCAGCGTGTAGAGGATTTCTTTGACGGAGTACATAAAGGCAGCTTTCAGCTGCTAGCTCCTAGCTTCTAGCTCTTTGGTGCAGAACGCAACAGCCTCGGCTCGAGCTAGACCAAGCTAGAAGCTTGCAGCTAGGAGCTAACGGCTGTCTTTCCTAGTGGATCGTCGATTCCGTTTTCGTGAAAGCCTTTTTGCCGGAGCAGGCATGAGTCGCACTGGCCGCAGGGCGCGCCCGTGGGCCCCGGATCGTAGCAACTGCTCGTGAGACTGTAATCGACACCCAGTTCTGTTCCTTTGGCGATGATTTGCGCCTTGGTCATTGCGATCAGTGGAGTGTGAATGCGGAGATACTGGCGGCCTTCGACGCCCGCCTTGGTCGCGAGATTCGCCATTTTCTCGAAGGCCGCAATGAACTCGGGGCGGCAATCGGGGTAGCCTGAGTAGTCGAGCGCGTTCACGCCGAGAAAAATGTCGCTGGCGCCCAGCACCTCAGCCCACGCCAGCGCGAACGAAAGAAAAATTGTGTTGCGCGCGGGGACGTAGGTGATGGGAATGCCGTGGGACATCTCTTCGGCGTCGCGGCCTTTGGGAACGTCGATCTCGGCGGTGAGTGCGGAACCGCCGAAGGCGCGTAGATCGATGTGCGTGATTTGGTGCTGGGCCACGCCGATGGACGCGGCTACGCGTTTTGCGGCTTCGAGCTCCCACGCGTGGCGTTGGCCGTAGGAGAAAGAGAGCGCGTAGAGATCGTAGCCCTCGGCTTTCGCGATGGCGAGCACGGTGGCGGAATCGAGGCCGCCGCTGAGGAGAATGACGGCGCGTTTGACGGTAGTTTCCATAACCGAATCGAGTTACTTCAGATCGGCGCCGCCGCGGCCGATATCCATCGAGGGCGGAATCGGGTTGCGCTCGTCGATGTAGGCTTCGATGCACTGGTCGAGCGTACCCTTGGCTTCGAGGATGAACTCGACCGCGTCGCGCGCCGCGCCGTAGCCGCCGGAGTTAGGCGTGATGTAGTGCGCCTCGGCTTTCACGCGCTCGCGTGCATTGGCCACAGCGACGGCAAATCCCACCTCGCGCATGGCGGGCAGGTCAATGACGTCGTCGCCAACGTAGCAGATTTCTTCGAGCCTGACGCCTTCTTTGGCGATGATTTCGCGGATAGCCTGCATCTTGAAGGCGCAGCCCTGGTAGACGAATTCGAGCTTGAGGTCGCGGGCGCGCGTGGCCACGGTTTCGCTGATGCGCTTGGTGATGACGCCGCACTTCATGCCGCCGATGCGCGCGAGAGAGATGGCGGTGCCGTCGTGGGCGCTGTAGCCTTTGGCTTCGGTCATGGTTGTCGAGTTGACGCCGAAGCCGATCGTCTCCTTGGCACGGACCTCGTCCAAAACGCTGCCGTACGCAGTACCTGGGACGAGCCAGATGGTGCCGTCGGTCCAAACGCCGTCAACGTCGAAGAGAATGATCTTGATTTTGCGGGCGCGGTCTTGCGGGTTGAGTGCCATGATTCGATTGTAGCGGCGTTCGCGGAATTAGCGGAGTTAGCGGGGCTAAGATGAGACGGCGCGCACATTGAGGGCATTACGCGAGAATGGAAAGATGGAGCGAGAGCCACCTAACGCGGAGCCACCGAAACTCGATCCCGAAGACTATTACTTCGAGGGGCCGCTGATGGTGTTTACCGCTGCGTACCATTTGAAGCGCGGGCGTTGCTGCGGGTCGGGTTGCCGACATTGCCCGTATGGCAACCATCCTGCTCAGGAAAAAGCGCCGGCCTCACCTGAATAATAGCGCGAATTGCTGTGGCCCCGACTATGCGGGACGTGTTATAAATCCAACGCTGCGCGCAAAGGCTTCCTGCTTCCCTTCTAAAGAAGCTCCCCACGCCCGACGTCGCGCAGACGCGTACTACCAACCAAGGAGGGAAAAATGAGTATTCTTTATTGGATTCTGGGCGGCCTGATTGCAGGCTGGCTCACCGGCAAGATCATGAAGGGCTCGGGTTATGGGTTCTTTGTGGATATTCTGTTGGGCATTGCTGGAGGCGTGGTGGGCGGATTTATTGCGCGCCACCTCGGGCTGGAAGCAGGCGGCTTTCTGTGGAGCACGTTGATTGCAATTGGCGGCGCGGTCATTCTGGTGGCGCTGGTGCGATTGATCAAGCGGTGAAAAAAACAGCGGGTCAGCGAGTCGGCGAGTTAGCAAGTCGGTGCGCTTCCCACCCTAGCCGCAAGAAACGCGGCTAGGATGGGGCGACCTCTTGATCGCTTGGGCGGAGATTACTCAGAGCCGCCGGCTGCTGGAGCCGGTGGAGTGACGGGCGCCGTGGCGGGCGCGGTGACAAGCGGCGCGGGAGGCTCGCGCACCAGCACCGCAAAACGCGGGAACGCAAAGCTGCCGGCGGCATCGTCGATCACGTTCAACTGGCAGAGATACGTGCCGGGCTTGAGCGAGCTGAGCGGGACGTCGAGCTCGAAGCTGACGGCGCCGCGGCCTTCGACGTTGATCGCCTTGGCCTGGACGATCGGCGTTTCGTATATTTTTGTCGATCCCTGAATCAGTTCCAGACTGCTAAGCAGATTAATGCCCGGCTTCGATCCTTTGGTGTCGTTCCCGGTCCTTTCGGGGGCTCCTGCTTCCTTCTCGCGCGCGGGATCGTAGACCTCGTAGAGCAGGTAGAGGTGCTGGTCCTGACGGAAGACGTGGCTGATATTGGGCACGTACTCCTGGCCGTTGCGCACCAGCGGGTCGATTTCCTTGCCGGGCTTCTTGCTCGGCTCGCGTTGCGAGGCCAGCAAAATGGAACTCATTTTGAGCGGGGCCTTCTTGAGATCGGGCAGCGTGACCTCGGCGATAAACGAGCCCATGCGGCCGGTTCCGTTTTCGCGCACCAGGAACTTGATCTGATATTTGCCGGGCGGCAGGTTGAAGCTGGTGGTGTATTGAATGTTTTTCTGCCGCGCCTGCTGCGACGCATCGAGATTGAGTTTGACGGTATCGCGCACGCGGCCCACGGGGCGCTTGGTGTCGTCGATGACGGCGCCGATGATGTCGAGCGTGGCCTTGTCTTTGTCGCCGCCCTTCACAAATGGAATTTGCGAACCGGGCACGACGAGCGAAACCGGCATGTAATAGCGGTTGGCGTCGAGGCGGAAGTACATGGCGTCCATGTAAACCGCGATGTCGGTGGCGGGCAGGTCGCTCGAGAGCTGGTCCTGCAGTTCCTGCTCGCGATCCTGCTTGCCGGAGTGCTTGAAATCGGCGGGTGCGTAGTAGCCGGGCCGGTATTCGAGCTTGATGCCCGGCCTGGTGATCTTGACGGTGAGCTTGCGATACTTGCCGTCGCGCGCGGGATTGGTCGAGCGGAAGCCAATGGCGTAGTAGGCCGAAGTGTCTTTCTGCACCTGCGCGAAGGCGGGCGCAAAGTCGTTGGAATCGAAAAAGGCTTTGCCGCCAGTGTCGGAAGAGAGCGTGCCCATCACTTCCTGACTGTTGAAGTTGCTTTGCATGTTGTTCATGAGCGATCCGCCATTGAATGCGCCCTGCCCGCGAAGACTGCCGGTGGACGCGTCGCCCATCGGCGTGACGGCCTGCAGGCCGCGCGTGTCGACACTGTAAATAGATAAATCGGCACGCACCGCGGCGTTGATGGCCGACCGCAGGGAGGCCTCGTTCTCGATGCCGTCGCGCGAGATGCCGCCGGAGAAATAGAGCAGCGACTTCTTCTCGTTGATTTTGGCCAGTGACTGCGAGATGGCGCGCAGGGCAAAGAGCTCGCGGTCGGTGTTGAGGTCGTTGTACTCGCTTTCGTCCGGCGTATAGGCGGTGGTGTCTTCCACCTGGTTCGAGTTCGCGGTTGCGCCCTCGGCAAAGCCCTGACCCTCGGTGCCGTTGTATGCGCCCACTTCGTCGATCAATGCGTTTTTGTCGGCCGTAAAGTCCTGGTCGACGGCGAGCGTGTCGCCAAGAGACACCAGCGCGACGAGATCGGCGGCTTGCAGCTTGGTTTTGAGAAAGGTCTGCGCCGCTTCCACGCTGCGCTCGAGATCTTCCGGCTGCATCGAGGTGAGATCGAAGAACATCACGATCAGCCGATGGTTGTGCAGTTCCTCGGGCTTGGCCACGACGACGGCTTTGCTTCCCATGGGGCCGGCGGCGAGGCCGCTGACAGTGGCCTCCTTGAGCGGCGTGGCCATGTCGACGCTCTCGAAATCGAAGGTGGATATCTGCTGTTCCCTGCCGTTCTCGTAGATCTTGAAGTCGGACTGTTTCAGGTCTTTCACGAGTTCGCCGGTTTTGGCATCGCGCGCCACCACGTTGGTGAGGACGAGTTCGGCGTTGGCCTTGAGTACGAATCCGCTCTGTGGTGTGGAGCTGACCTGGGCGGGAGATTGCGCGGAAAGGGACGCGACACCGGGAGCGGCGAGCGCCAGTAGCGCAAGCGTTGCGCTCGACCTTTGTAGCCAGCCCTTCATGTAGCCCTTTCCGCCGACAACCGGCACATTCCGACCCGCATCCGAGCTAAAGGCTGATAGCTGGAAGTTCTTTTTCAAAACCTGAACCTGGCCGAGAATTGAAACGAACGCATCGCTCCCACCGAAGTCACCTGTCCGAATTGCGGCGCGCCGTACGTGGTGTTGATGCCCGAGTATTGCACCGTGTTGAAGACGTTGTTGATGGTGGCACGAATCTCCAGGGTGCGGTTTTCGCCCAGGCTCGCCGTTTTTGAAAGCGCCATGTTGTTCTCGACTTTTCCCGGTCCCTCGATGGAGTTGCGCGGCGCAGTGCCGAAGTAATCGCAGAAGCCTTGGTGATTGGTCGGCGCGGAATAGGCCGCTGTGTTGAACCAATGGTTGAATCCGCCGCCTCCGGTGGTCACGGATTGGCCTGGCAAGGGATTGTAATCGGGCCGCAATGCGCCGGCATTGCCGCACTCCACGCCCTGCGCAGTGGGCTCGAATCCCGGCGAGATCCAGCCGCCCGTGGCGAAGGTGAAGCTGCCGGAGACCGAGAAGCCCTCAAGAATATGCGAACCCACGCCCGAACGTCACCCAGAATTTGTCGGGGCCGAAGGGCAGCTCGAAGAGATAGGTTCCACTGACCTGGTGGCGAACGTCGAGGGCAGAGTGGCCCTCCTGTGCGGCGAGGTCCTGCCAATCCTGCACCACTGCCCCGCCGCTTCCGTTCACGGAGCTGGCGTCGTCGATGGCGTGGCCATATTGGTAATTGGCTCCCATGGAAACGCCGTGCTGAAGCCGTTTGTTCAAACGCACCGTGGCCTGGTTGCTCTTGTAGTAGGCCTCGGCCTCCTCATAGGTGAAGGGAACGGGCTGGCTGATGACCGGGTTTGGGATCGACGGGTCGGTGCCCTGGCTGTTGGGAAGCGCGCGCGGCGCAAGTTGGACGTCGAGGTGATTGGAGCGCGCTCCGTTATAGCCGAGATTCATCACGATGCCCATGGGGAGGGTCTTCTGGAGATCGAGGTTCCACGCCATCACGTAGGGGAGGCCGTACTTGGGATTCAAAGCATAGTTGCCGACGGTGGCGGGCGCGGGAAAAGCGGGAACAGCGTTTCCAGTGATCCAACTAAAGCACGTAAACGTCTTCGCGCATGCAATAGAAGGCGTGTTGCCGACCTCTTCCTGGTTGGTCTGCTCATTGGTGAAGGGCGGCTGGTGCGCCATCTTGGTGGCAAAGCCGGCGTACTCACCGACGGTGTAGTTGGTGCCGAAGCCGGCGCGGAGCACTGTGCCCTTGATCTTCGGCATACGCCAAGCGAGACCTACGCGCGGCTGGAAGGCCTTGCGCCACGGGAAGACAAGCGATGCGGGCAAGCCGTTTTCGCCTGCGGTTTGCTCGTTCAGGCTGGTGAACCCTGCGGCGAGACTGGTGTCGATATCGGCGAGGTGGCCGTACTTTTCGGTGTAGGGTGCATAGAACTCCCAGCGCACGCCGTAATTGAACGTGAGCGAGGGCAGCACGCGCCAGTCGTCCATGGCGTAGGCGTCGTAGACGTTATCGCGCAGGTAGCTCTTGGCCAGCGAAGAGTTGAGCGTGGTGGATTGCGGCAGACCCAGAAGAAAATCGGCGATAGACGAACCCGTGGTCAGGTCCCCCGCTGCATCCTCAGTGAATAGGCCGGTAAACGCGAAGTTTCCGGTGGCGTTGGAGCCGGCGAGGAAGTCGCGATGCACGCGGCGGTAATCGGCTCCGTAGCGCATGTTGTGCTTGCCGTGGATCCAGCTCAGCACTTCAGAGAACGAGATGGTCTGCGAGATGGAGAAGCTGGGCTGGGTTTCGCTCAGGCCCTGGATGCCGTTGCTGAGCGAGATATCAGGCAATCCGTAATTGAGCGCAACCTGATTGGGCACGACGATTCCCAAGCCGTTCGGACCCGATCCCGCCACATCATCCGACGTGTTGGTGAAGAAGTTGGTGGTGTGGCTATTCGAGCGGTTCCAGTTGAGGTTGGAGATGCTCGTGATGCGATGGTAGCCGACCGTGTAGCCGGCCTGCAAAGCGTACGAGTTCGAGGCGCTCTTGCCGCCGAGCTGGGGAATGAGGTTGACGATATCGGAGGCCGAATGGCCTTCGTTGTAATTGGCGTTAATGCTTTGACGCAGCCCCTGATTCTGCGATCCGCCGCGACGGCCGCCGCCTCCGCCGAAGCCGCCGCGGCCGCCGGGTTGCGTCGCGTTCGCGCCCAGGCTGCGGTTGTAGCGGATGCCGGCGTTGGTGGTGTTCGATTGACCGGTGGTGAGCAGGTGATAGTTGTAGCCGTTGATGGTGCTGCCCGCGGTCAGATTCGGCTCAGGGAAGAACTTCAGAAGCGCCGCGGCCTGCGGCGAGATGGACTGGTACGCGGCCCCCGAAGGCGGAATCACGTTGGATGTGCCGTTGTAGGTGAACTGCTGGCAAGTGGACGATGGCTGGCAAGTCACGGGGTTGTAAATCGTCGGCACTCCTGAGGCGGAGAAGTCGCCTGTCCGCTCCGCGTCCGTGGGCACGGTGGCGTAAAAGTCATCGGGGTTGGACGAGCGTGTGCCGGAGAGCGTGAGGAAGACCGTATCTTTGCCGCTGGGCTTGGTGAGGTATGGAATGTACGGCGCGCTCATGAACGTGAGCGTGAAACGATTCGATCCGTTGGCCGGCTGATTCTGAGATTGACCGAGCAAAGCAAACGGCTGCGCGTTGAAGTAGGAAGTGTTTCCGTTCCACGCGATGGCGCCGTGAGGCTGCGCAGGATTGAAGCCGCGAAAGTTGCCGCGCCCACCACCACCACCGCCGCCGCCGCCGCGTCCGCCGAAGCCGCCACCACCGCCGCCACCGCCGCCACCGCCGCCAAACCCGCCGCCCCCGCCAAAACCACCACCGCCAAAGGCTCCGCCGAACCCTCCTCCGCCGCCGTATCCGCCGAACAAGCCGCCCTGACCCGCGACGTCCCCACCCTGAGGGCCTTGCCCGTTTAATCCGCCCTGCGCCTGGATGGTTTGTGCCGCATCGCGCAGACGATCCATGTCCGCCCCCGCATAGGCGCTCACCTGCCCAGCTTGCCCAGAAATCGCCACCGACTGGTCGCCAAAGTCTGAGTTGGAGGCAATCGAGGGCAGCGCCGCGCCGCTCTGGCCTTCGGTGCCGGCTCCGGTGTCGGTATCGGCGTTCAACGCGCTCTCCAGGCTGATTGTTTCCGGGGCGTTGCCGGCCATTTGCCGCGCGCCCTGGCCGTTCGCGCCGGTGCCGGCGCCTTCGCGGGTTGTTCCCTGCTGCGCTTGTTGCTGGGCTTGCTCGCGGTCCTGTTCGGCTTGACGCGAGGCCAGGATGAGTTGGAAATTCACAAGCTGGTCGTGGCCGGCGGCGTTGAGGACCGCTTCCTGCGCCCCTCCAGCGAAGGCCGCGAACTGGGTGCGGATGACGTAGCGGCCATTCTGCGGAATATTCATTTGCCACGCGCCGGTGATGTCCGTGGTGGTGGAGTAGCGTTTGCCGGTGAGCGTGTTTTGCGCGGTGACGGTGACGCCGGGTAGAGGAATGTTGCCGCTCTTTACTGTGCCGTGCAGCTTGCCGCCGGTGATGGCTGGGCTGGAAGCGGGTGCGCTTGCCTGCGTGGCAGCAGCTGGCGCGGGTGCAGGCATGGAAGCGGGCGCGCCGGTTGGGCCCGGGCTCTGCGCCCAGGCCCCAATACAGCTGGCCACAACAATCGCTGACACTCCCGCGCGCATCATATTTTGTGCTTCTCGACCTCTCAGGCCTGTATTCAGTCTGACGATTCCCGCGCTGTGAAGGTTTACTGACCGCAATGCTCCACTGACGGTCCGGGGCTGCGGGGTTTTGTTCAGGTTGATGCGCTTGGAGGAACTTTGGACTTGCAATCCGCACGGCCGCATGTTAACTCTTATGACAATAATCGCCTGATTGCTACCAAGCCAGTAAACCCTGGCAGGCAACGGACAGGATGGGATGGGATGAAGATCGGCACCACGATTCGCGCTTACCGGTTGCAGAAGGGTTTATCGCAGGGAGACATCGAAAAAAAGACCGGACTGCTGCGCTGTTATCTGTCGCGCGTGGAAAACGGCCACACCGTGCCCTCATTGGACACGCTCGCCAAGATCGCTCATGCCCTCGACCTGCCCATCGCCCAGTTTTTCGCCAGCGACACACTGGCTCGCCAGATGAATACACAAAATCTCTCAGACGACGAGCTCCGCTTCCTCACGCAGATCCGCCGCTACTCCACGAATTTGAACGAGAGCGACCGCAAACTGCTGATGGCCATGGTGAAGAAGTTTGCCGCTACTGCGGTGCGGTAGAAAACAGGTTTCAGAGGTCAGGATTCAGCGTTCAGGTTTCGGGGGTCTGGGGTCATCCAGCGGCGGATGCGGCGACGTTATCCACGCGGCAATTGCGCCAGAAAGAACCCGAAAAGAACAAGCAACAGGACAATCGAAGCGATGGCAAGGCGGATTCTGGTGAGGAAGACGGGGCGAGGCGAGCCAATGCGCGGCACCATCGGCGCGGCAAAGAGCAATCCGCAAAGGAAGCCGCCGATGTGCGCAGAATTATCGATTGCGATGCCGGTCAATCCGCTGCCGAAGCTGACCGAAAGTCCGATGACGAGATTGATCGCAGCAAAGTAAATAACGGATTTGCGCAGGCGTTTGAGTTCGTACTCCGGAATGGGCAGACGCTTCGACTTGAGCAGCACAATGAGTGCGCCGGCGATTCCAAAGACAGCACCCGATGCCCCCGCGCCGGCAGGAAAAACCACGTTTCCACCCTCGTGCAGAGGACGGGCCCAATTCCAGCCGGTAGACAGCAAATTGCCGGCCGCGCCAGTAAGAATGTAGACCGCAAAGAGGCCGAACGAATCCATCAACGGTTCGGCCAGCAGGCCCAGGTTCCACAGGCACCACATGTTGGTGGCCAGGTGCAGAATGCCCACATGCACGAACATGGCGGTGACGATGCGCCACCACTGCCCGTCGATGAGCACGCTGCCGGCGTTGTCGGCGCCCCAGTTCATCAACTGATCGACGGTGGGCATCCATATACTGGCCCCGCGCAGCACCATGGCCACAAACATCGCGCAATTGATGCCGACGAGAAGGTAGGTTGCCGGCGCGGAGGCCCACCTGCGCCGCGGGCGAGGAGGCGGCGGCGCGTATTGGCTCTGCGGAGGAAGAATCTCCGGCGGGGGACTGGGGGGAAAACTTCCCATATCAACACTCTAAAGCATCGGCGGGTGGACGGCGTGCTTCAGGGCGAGTCCGCCGCAAAAGCGAGATCGGGTGGGCGTTTGCGGCCGGACGGACAATTCACAACCGGTCGTGGAGCTTCGATGTAGTCTGGAATTTAGTTTGCGGCCGATCGGCTTTGCTGTGCTTGGGGGCCCGGGCACCCTGCTGGTTTGACCGAGCAATGTTGAAATTCGTGGTTTCCCACCCATCCGGCGATAAAGCCGCCGAATGGATGGGGCATCCATCTGCGCATTTTATGACAGGAGAGGCATGGTGAGTACGGAGGCAGCTGCAAGCGGGACCGGCGCGAAGAAGATTCGTCGCGCGTTGCTCAGCGTAACCGACAAAACGGGACTGGTGGAGTTTGCGCAGGCGCTGGCAGCCTTCGGCGTGGAGCTGATTTCGACGGGTGGGACGGCGAAAGCGCTGAGAGCGGCAGGGCTTGCGGTCAAGGATATCAGCGAGTTAACCGGCTTTCCCGAGATGCTCGACGGCCGCGTGAAGACGCTGCATCCGCGCGTGCACGGTGGCCTGCTTTATATTCGCGGCAATGCGGAGCACGAGGCGGCGGTTGCGGCGCACGGCATTGAGCCCATCGACATGGTGGTGGTGAATCTCTACGCGTTTGAGAAAACGGCGGAGCAGCCCGGCGGCGCGTTTGGGCATCTGATCGAGAACATCGATATCGGCGGGCCGTCGATGGTGCGTTCGGCGGCGAAGAACTTTGAAGACGTGGCGATTGTCACTCGGGTGGCCGACTACCCCGCGCTGACGGAAGAACTAAAGGCCAACGGCGCAGCGCTGACTCGCGCGACGCGATGGCGGCTCGCGAAGCAGGCCTTCGCGCTCACCGCTGCGTACGACTCGGCGATTGCAAGCACGCTCGAGCAGATTGCCGATGCGCCCGCGCCCGAGGCTCCTGCGGCGTTCGACGGCGCGGCGCTGCCCGCCACGCTGCGCATCAATATGTCAAAGGCAAATGCGCTTCGTTACGGCGAGAATCCTCACCAGCGCGCGGCGTTGTACGCAGATGGCTCAGGCCTCGGCATTGCCGGCGCGCGACAGCTTCAAGGGAAAGAACTGAGCTTCAACAATCTGGTCGACCTCGATGCGTGCTGGGAACTCGTACAGGAATTCGAGGAGCCGGCCGTCATTATCGTGAAACACACCAACCCTTGTGGTGCAGCAACGGGCGCTACGATTCTCGATGCGTACCAGAAGGCGCTTGCCGCCGATCCGGTGTCGGCCTTCGGCGGAGTGATCGGGATCAATCGCGAGGTGGACGGCGCGGCGGCGGAAGAAATTGCGAAGCTGTTTGTCGAAGCCATCGCCGCACCGGCGTTTTCCGCCGGCGCGCGCGAGCGTTTTGCGGCCAAGAAGAATCTACGCCTGGTAGAAGTGAAAGCAGCGCCGGTAAGGCCCGTGGTCAAGCAGGTTTCGGGAGGGTTGCTCTTGCAGGATGCCGACACCGGCCGCATAACAGAGTCGGAGCTGAAAGTGGTCACGTGGCGTCCGCCGACGGCCGCGGAACTGCGCAGCCTGCTCTTCGCGTGGCGCGTGTGCAAGCATGTGAAATCGAATGCGATTGTGTATGCGCGCGACGGGCAGACCGTGGGCATAGGCGCGGGACAAATGAGCCGGGTGGACGCGGCCAAATTCGGCGCGATGAAAGCCGTGCTGCCGCTGAAGGACTGCGTGGCCGCCTCGGACGCGTTCTTTCCCTTCCCCGATGGATTGGAATCTGTGGCCGCGGCCGGCGCGACGGCGGTGATCCAGCCCGGCGGCTCGGTGAAGGATCAGGACGTGATTGCAGCAGCCGATAAGCTGGGAATCGCCATGGTCTTTACGGGAATACGGCACTTCAGGCACTGATTGAAGGCTTCTCGATTTTGCGTCGCTTGATCCCAAGTTGCGAGCCTCGGCGCAGCCCGCAATGGCGTGAAGGTCGGTTATTTGCGGGAAAATCGCGGATTCCACCGCGCACTTGCGACTATTCGCGCGTAAAATCGTCTGTAACAGTAGGCAGAGTTGCCAGGCTGCCTGCGTCGCGTCTTAGCTTTTCGCGAGCGTCCAATACGCTTTGCCGGCTACAGAACCTGTGGAATTCCCTGAATGATGACAAAAATGACTGTATTTCCGATCCTGGGGCGCAAAATTGCCCCCGCGCTCTTGCTCCTCTTACCGGCAGTCGCGGTTCGTGCGCAAAACGCTCCGGCGAAGACGCAACAGCCTCCGTCTGCCGCAGCACCGGCTCAGACCGCGCCGGTGAAGACTGCCACGGCCGAACAAGACGCGACCACGGGCGAGAATGCCGGCAGTCAGCCGCCGACCACGACGGAGTCCAATCGCGCTCTGGCGTACTATCACCTGGCGCTGGCCGCCGTATATCAGGATGACGCTACCTCCGACGGCCGCTCCGACGAGGTGAACAAGGCCATCGAGGAGTACAAGCTGGCGCTGAACGCCGATCCCAATTCGGCGGAGCTGGCCGACGATCTTGCCGATCTCTATTTCATCGTGAGCCGTGTGCACGATGCCGAAGTGACGGCGCGGACGCTCCTGAAGACTTCTCCCAACGATATCGAAGCGCACAAGCTGCTGGGCCGGATCTACCTGCGCCAGATTGGCCAGGGCGAAAACGGCAGCGCGGGCGCGACGGCGCCGGGCAACTCGCAAAACGAGGTGGTGGACGAGGCGATTGCCGAATTCCAGAAGATTGTGGCCTTGCAGCCGAAGAGCGTGGAAGATCACATGGTTCTGGGGCAGCTTTACACGATGAAGCACCAGCCCGAAAAAGCAGAAGCGGAGTTCAAAATCGCGCAGGCGATTGAGCCTGAATCCGAAGACGTTGTCCTAAACCTGGCCCAGCTCTACGCCGAAAGCGGCGACCTTCCTCATGCCGTCAAGTCGATTGAGGCGGTTCCTGTCGATGGGCGCACGCCGAAGATGGAGTTCACGCTGGGCGCGCTGTACGACCAGATGAAGCAGCCCAAGGATGCAATTGCGGCTTACAAACGTGCGGAAGACATGGAGCCCGGCGATCTGCAGACCGTGGACGCGCTGGCGCAGGCACTGCTCAGCAACAATCAGCTCGACGATGCATTGAAACAGTACAAGGAACTCGCCGAGGCCAATCCCGACGACGCGGAGCCGTTGGTTCACATCGGCGAGATCGAACGCAGGCTGGGCAAGTATGAAGATGCGCTGGCCGTCACCCGCAAAGCGCGCAAGATGGATCCCAACTCGTTGGAAGCGGGATTCAACGAAGGGCTGCTCGACGACATTCTGGGTCAACTGGACGACGCCGTCCAGACTTATGACCAGATGGTCGACGCGACCTCGCACGCCAACGGCGCATACACCGAAGAGGAGAAGAACAACCGCCGCATCTTCCTGGAACGGCTGGGAACGGTATGCCTCGAAGAGAACAAGGTGGACGAGGCGATCGCCGCGTACCAGAAAATGATCGAGCTGGGCGGCAGCATTGCTGTGAGCGGCTACCAAGGCGAAATCGACGCGTATCGCGGCGCGCATGAGTTCGATAAGGCGCTCGACGTGGCCAGGAAGGCCGCGGCCTCCGATCCCAAGGATAGCGACCTGAAACTGATGCTGGCCGGGGAACTCGCCGACCAGGGCCATCCCGACGATGGACTGGCGATGGCGAAGAGTTTGCTCGATGGCGCTTCACCGGACGAGCAGCGCGGCATCTGGGAGGCGCTCGCGCAGATGAACGTGCGCCTGCACCGCTGGAAGGATGCTGAAGACGCGCTCGACAAGGCCGATCCGCTGGCGACCAAAAAGGACGACCGCACGTACATGTTCTTCCTGCGCGGCGAACTGGCCGAGCGGCAGAAACATTTCGAGCCCGCCGAGCAATACTTCAACCAGGCACTCACGCTCGATCCCGAGAATGCCATGACGCTGAACTATCTCGGCTACATGTGGGCCGACAAGGGAGAGAAGCTGCCTGAAGCGCTGAAGATGATTCGCAAGGCCGTGGACATTGAGCCGATGAACGGCGCTTATCTCGATTCGCTGGGCTGGGTGTACTTCAAGATGGGCGAGTACGAGCTGGCCGAGGATAATCTGCGCCAGGCGGTGAACCGCGACCAGACCGATCCCACGGTGCACATGCACCTGGGCGATCTGTACGAGAAGACCGGGCGGATCCGATTGGCGGCAGCGCAGTGGCAGCTTTCGATCGACGAGTTTGGCAAATCGTCGCCTGCCGACATCGAGCCCAGCGACGTGGCCAAGGTGCAGAAAAAGCTGGAGAGCGCGCGGGTGAAGCTCGCCCGGGAAGAAGGCGCTATGGACCCGGCCAAACCGGAGTAGGCGCAGCCGAATCGTGGCGCGGCATCCTCCAGACGGATGCCGCAGCCTTCAGATGATTCAACAACCGATGCAGTGAGCGTCGTAGGCCGCACCGGCAATCGACAGCCTGGCTATTGCGCGTGTGCCGTCGCATCGGACAGATATACATCTACGTTGCTTTTATCCACCAGCGACGTGCCGGTGTCGATGAAGGCCGGATACGGCGCAAAGGCATCGATGCTGTAGTCCTTGCCGAGCTGCGCGGGCGGATCGTGATAGATCTCGTCGAGCGCTTTGAGGCCGACGAAACCCATGGTGAAGGGCTTCTGCACGATCGTCGAGTCGATCACACCGTCCTTGATTCCGTTCAGCGTATCGGGATTCACGTCCCAGGCGACCAGGACGCGGCTGGTATCGCCGGTGCGCTTGACGGCATCGGCCACCGCCTTGCCTGAAGCCGAATCGAGACAGACAAAGGCATCGATCTTTTTGGCTCCAGCGAGAGCAAGCAACTGCTGGGTACGGTCGAAGGCAACGTTGGGATCGCCCTTGATGTCGACCACCTCAACGATATTGATGCCGGGCCGGGTGGCAAAAACATCCTTGAAACCTTTCAAACGCTCTTCCGTGTTCGGCTGGCCGGCGATGGTAAAGAAGACGACATTGCCTTTT
The DNA here is from genome assembly GCA_963732305.1 of uncultured Acidobacteriaceae bacterium. GTDB lineage: Bacteria > Acidobacteriota > Terriglobia > Terriglobales > Acidobacteriaceae > Telmatobacter. The sequence continues at coordinate 324,623 of CAVSYW010000005.1, read as the reverse complement.
CCGCCCAACTTCTCGACGACCCGGTTACCGCCCAGGCGGCCCGCCTCCAGATTGTTGGTGCCGATGAAATAGAGTCGGTCGCTGCCCGCGGCGTCTGAGTCGATGGTGATGACGGGAATGCCCGCAGCGATCGCAGCGTCGATTCCCGGCGTGAGCACGGAGGCGTCGGACACAGAGATGAGAATGCCTGCGGGCTTGGCTGCAATCGCGTTCCTCAGTTCAGTGAGCTCGGCCTGCGGGTCGTAGTTGTCGGGCCCGGCCACATTGGCTGTCACATGATATTGCGCCGCCGCCTTCTTGAATCCTGCAACACCCGTCTGCCAATAATTGCTCGACATGTTCGAGCCAATCAGGTAGAACACCTCTTTGAGCGAGTGCCTTTGCTCGCACCCCGGGATCAACATCGTTGCCAGCGCCGCGAACGCCAGTGCCATTCCTTTTCCTGTTTTCATGGTTTCCTCCACTTGAAGCGAGCATTGTTGCGAGAAGTTTCGCCGCAGCCGGTGTTCGCAGTTCCGCACAATTGCCGGCTCATCAAGAAATCCGGCTGGATGGTACTCCCGCGAAGCCGGCATTGTCCATCGCGTCGTACAGGCATTCTTATAGCAGCCGCGATTTGCGTTGCTGCGTGACACAGGGCACACAGAACTGGCCGTCCGCAGCCGTCGATTCCCACTCATCTGCCCACCTGGCCCCCTTTTGCGGTATAACCAGACGAGAGTCGATGACGGTGTTCAAAAATGAATCTCGGGCTCTGCTGTCGGCAGCAGTAGCCGCCAGCGGCCTGGCTGATAGCGAACTCGTGCTCCGCGCCTTCGCGGAGCCACCGCATGCCTATCGCACTCCTTTTGCGCGCGACGCCGCGCGCATTCTGCATTCCCGCGCCTTTCGCCGCTTGGCCGGGAAGACGCAGGTGTTTACGCGCCTGCCCGCCGAGGGGCTTTCGGATCACTTCCGCAGCCGCCTCACACATACCCTTGAAGTGACGCAAATTTCGCGCACGGTGGCTGAAGCGTTGGGGCTGAATACGCAACTGGCCGAGGCTCTGGCGTTGGCGCACGACATCGGGCATCCACCTTTCGGTCACGCCGGCGAAAAGGCGCTGGACCGTGCGCTGCGCAGCCGTGGCCTCAGCTTCGATCACAACCTGCATGCGCTGCGCATCGTCACCTGGTTTGAGGAGCGCTACCCGGCATTTCGCGGGCTCAATCTCACCCTTGCCGTGCGCGAAGGCATTGTGAAACATTCGCGCGATTACTCCGCCGCGGAGCATCCAGAGCTGGCGGAATATCTTCTCGATGAGCTTCCTCCGCTCGAGGCGCAGTTGATCGATCTGGCCGACGAAATTGCTTATCTGACCGCGGATCTCGACGACGGACTGGACTCGGGCGTCATCGCGCTCGACCAGGTGCACGAAGCGGTGCCCCTGTTCCGTGGGTTTCACGATGCCGCGCTCGCGAGTTACCGCAATGCCGCGCCCAAGGTCCTGGCGTATGAATCGCTGCGGCGGATGTTGAACGCGTTTGTGACCGATTTGATTGACGAAATGCGCGCGCGCGTCGGAGCGCTGGGCGCGACAACGCTCGAAGAAATCCGGCGCGCACCCGGACGGCTCGCCACACTCAGCGCGCGGATGGAAGCGGCTCGCGAGGCGACGAAGGATTTTCTTTACGCCAGCCTTTACAACTCTCCCGGCCAGGAGCATGTGCACGCGCAGGCAGAAAAAGTGGTCGTCGAACTCTTCGAATTCCTGATGGCCGAGCCGGGGCTGATGCCGGAAGATCACCAGGCGCAGATTCCGACCGAAGGCCTGGCGCGCACCGTGGCCGACTACATTGCGGGCATGACCGACAGCTACATTGTGCAGTTGTGGGAGCGGTGCGGGGGCAGGGGCGGGTAGGCGGCGCGATTTCCTGCCCTATTTTGCGGGGAGAAATTCGATCTGCGCCAGATCGTCCACAGTCTTGAAACCGTAATCGGCAGTCACCAGAACGTGTTCGGGCGAATCCATCGCAAGATCGAGAGCAAAGGCATCGGCATAGGCGATTTTGCGATCGACCTTGAGGCCGGCAGCGTGAACCGCCCGATCGGCCGTTGCCGAAACGATTGTTGCTTCGCTGGGAAGCAAGCTGCCCAGGAATCGAATTTCATCCGCTTCCCCGAAGCGCTTGCGCAGGTTTCCCGCAATCTCGCCCCATTGGACCGCAGAAATCGTCAGCTTCGCCTGCCGGCCTGCGCATCCGATTAAGACCTTTCGACGCGGTCTGCGCCCGCCCCGTCGTCGAGGTATCGCATCACTGCGGAAGAGTCCAGAACGTAAGTGGTCATCGAGCCTCGCTACCAACCTTCTTCGCGCAACTCCCGCTCGCGTTCCAGGCGACGGTCTTCGAGCATATCCGTCGCACAACGAGGGCCCGCCGGCGGTATTCCCGCACATTTTCGGATCTTGCGCAGCTTTGCCGCCAATGTCTCGGGATTCAGATCACTTCAGGCCCATCCCTGGCGAATGGCGACGCGGGTTCCCGCTTCGATCCCCAGCGCCTCCCGGATCGCCGGCAGGAATGACCAATTGGCCCTTTGTGCTGACGGTTGTGTAGATCTCTCCATGGCTTACATTCTAGCATAAGTAAGACATCATGGCAAGGTAAGATTATCCATAAAGTAAGAACGTTTATTATATGGCTTACTTTCATCATTGCGTCTTACTGCACCGTCCCCTGCGGCCGCAGCCGCCGCAGGTCCAGCGCGCACTGCACGGCGTTTTGCGCGTTGAGGCGCAGATTGTCGGCCGCGGCCCAGAGCCAGAGCCGCGATGCCTGGCTGGAGTTGCGGCCCAGCGGCTCAGGGCGCAGCCGCACCTGCGACTTCGTTCTGTCCCGTGGCCGCCAGATTCGATGGCGAATCCGTGTCTTCGAGAACCAGCTCGATGTGCTCGCCGGTCAGCGCCTCTTCGAGGGCCATGATTTCCACCGGATCGTTCCAGTTCGACGGCGATGGAGAAGGTGTGGCCATGGAAGACCGGCGCGTGGAGGACCTGCACGGCGAGCGCGGGGCCGCGGCCGCCGGTGAGCGCCTCGTAGTGGCGGCGGATGCGGTCTTCCACGCGCGACAGGCTCACCTGAGCCTCTTCGCCCATGCCGCCGAGCATATTGAATGCGGCCTGCGCATCGTAGACGGCGCGGGGCAGCGACTGGAAATTGAGCAGGTTTACTGTCTGCTGGTGCAGCTCGTCCATGGCGGCGCGGCCGAACTCGCTGGCCGGCTCAAGAACCGTGGCGGCGGCAAAACGGATCGGAGCGGCCTGTTGCAGCCGTTCCAGCAGCAGGGCGATGGCGATGACCGCGGGATGCGCCGGAACGATGGCCGGGGTGAAGAGATCGACGGCGGCGGCTTCAGTGCCCAGCCAGGGAGCGCGGATCAGAACGCCAGTCTCCTGATCGAGAGCGCCGGAAAGATCGAGGACCGTGGAGCCGGCGCGAAGAGCCTGCTGCCAGTAACGGCGCGTCAGGTTCTCGGAGCCGCAGAAGAAGGTGAAGTCGGCGCGGTCGAAGGCGTCGGCGCTGATGGCCTGGATGAAGGTGACCTCGTCGCCCACCTGCTCCAACTGGCCCTGGCCTTCTTCTTCGTCGAGCAGGGCAAAGTTGGAGGCGGCAAGCGGCGACTCGGAGAGAACGTCTTTCAACTCCCGGCTCAGCAGGCTCGATGCGCCGGCGATGGCAATCTTGTACACAGGCATCCTCAAAAGCAGCGGGTTAGCGAGTTAGCGAGTTAGCAAGTCAGCGTGGCGTCAGCGACGCCGATGGCCCATTGCAAGGCGAAATCTAACCGGAAAAACGAGGCCCGAGCGACTCCGGTTCTGCCGAAGCGCTGGGGTCGGAGCAGGCGTCGGCCTTCGGCGGCGGCGGCGCTGCCATCCATACGCCGCGCGCGCCCAAATCCCCGAGAACATGTAGATCAGCGCGGCCAGAAACAAGGTGACATTCGAAAACCGGAACACGATGTAGGCGATCAGCGCAAGCACCAACAGCAGCCGGAAGGGATGGCTGCGGGAGAGATTGATCTCCTTGGCCGACCAGAAGCGCCAGGTGCTGACCATCAAATACGCGGCGAGGCCGACCAGGATGAGCCAGGGAATGGCAATATACCAGTAGACATTGGGAATTCCGTAGCAAAGGTGCACGCTGGAGGCGAGCAAACCCGCGGCTGCGGGAATGGGCATGCCCACAAAGTACTTGCGATCGGGCCGGCCGGGGTTGCGCGGCTGCGGGTCGTGGCTGATGTTGAAGCGCGCCAGCCGCGACGCCCCCGCCAGGAGAAACAGGAAACAGATAAAAGCCCCGGCTTGCAGCAGATGCATGTGCAACTGCGCATTCATCGAGTCGGGCAGAAAGTGAAATCCCCACACAAGAGCCAGCAGACTGGGCGCCATGCCAAAGGCGATAATGTCGGCCAGCGAATCCAGTTCCCTGCCGAAATCGCTGGTGGTGTTGGTCATGCGCGCGATGCGGCCATCGAGTGCGTCGAAGGGAATGGCGAAGATGATTGCGATCGCGGCCCAGTCCAGATGCCTTTGAGCGTCGCCGCTGATGGCGTCGATGGTCTGAGTAATGGAAAAGAAGCCTGCGGCAATGTTGCCCGCGGTGAAAATCGACGGCAGCAGGAACATGCCGCGGCGCAGGCGGGGATGCGGTTTCCGCTTGATCTCGGCAAGATCGAAGTGGTTCATGCACGCGCTCCTGGCTTTATTTCAGCAAGCACGCTGGCGCCGCCTCTTACTCGATCTCCCACCTTGACCCGCAGCTCGGCGTTTGCCGGCAGCAAAACATCGACCCGGGAGCCGAACTTGATGAGCCCCATGCGCTCGCCGCGCTGCAAAGTCTGGCCTTCCGCGCAACGGCAGACGATGCGCCGCGCCAACAGCCCTGCGATTTGCTTGAACGTGATTTCGAATCCGTCGTCCGCGCCTTGGCCGCGCACGGTAATGGCGCATTGTTCATTGCGCTCGGCCGAGGCGGGGTTCATGGCGTTCAGGAACTGGCCCTTCCGATAGTGGACGCGGCTCACCGTGCCGCCGATAGGCGCGCGGTTGACGTGCACATCGAAAACGCTCAGGAAAACGCTGATGCGCTGCCGTGCGCCTTCAGGAGTGGAGATGGATGCAGTTTCCGTGACCAGGCCGTCGCCCGGAGAAACGATCAATCCAATACCCGAGGGAATATCGCGGTGAGGATCGCGGAAAAACCAGAGAAAGAACGCCGCCAGCAGAACCGGGGCAATGCCCCAGGCCCATGCGCCAGTAAACCACGTAAGCACCGCGGCCACCGCCAATAAGCTGAGCGCGTAAATGTAACCGTCACGAACCATTGTCCCCAACGATTATACGGTGATTCCGGGCAACGGTTGCGTTGACAAGGGATGTAGGAGGCACACACTGCACAAGGTAACGCCCCGGGGCGTTGCACTGGGCAATTGGCAGTCAAAAACCCTTGAATCTGGATCTAGGCGACGGCCGGTATACGCCGTTCGAGCGCGAAGATCAGATCCTTGGCGTGCAGCTTGAGTTTCTTGAGTCGCACTTCCTCGAGCTGTTCGTCTTCACTGAGGTAGGGCTTTTGAAGCAATTCTTCCAAACGCTGAGCGTAGCGATGATGTTCGGTATGCAGGCGATCAAGCTCGTCGCTCAGCGCGGAAATCTGTATCTCGTCCATCAAGCACCCCCTTCGGCGATCATACGTGAGCTTTCCGGCGCCGCCGATTTTCTTAGAACATTTACATATATCGCCGCGATGGGTAAATGGGCAAGCGGCAAAATCACCGAAGGTAATGAAAGCCTGTGGATTTCAGGACGGGAGATAGCGGAGCTAACAGCATGTCCGGTGTTGGCGGAGCTAGGCCGAATCGACTGGTGCTCATGAAGATTTCTCGGCGAGCGACAGACGCAAGAGGGCCGCATCTTCAATAGGATCAGCATAATAACCGGGGCGGAGACCGATCTTGGCGAAGCCTAGTGACCGGTAAAAAGCCAAAGCGGGACTATTCGAGGCGCGCACTTCAAGCAATAGCTCGTCCACGCCTGCGGCCTTGAGTTCAGCCCCCAGTGCCTGAAAAAGAAGTCGGCCAAGCCCTTGCCGTTGACCTTCCGGCACCACGGCGATGGTTTCGAGCTCGGCTTGCGGAGGCAGGAGGCTGGCCACAGCAAACCCCCGGATGGAGCCGGGTTGGGGGACCGAGGCGACTAGCGCGACGCGGTGCGGCGTGGATTCCCGGTCAATTTGCGAATCTAGGACCTTCATCCAGGCCGACCATGGCCAATGGGGCGCTTGCGGAAGGCTTTCGACAATCGCCAGCACGCGATCAAGGTCGCTGGCGGTCATTCGCCGAATCTCAGCCTCGGGCTTCACGCGCGCTTCGATTCTGCCGCTCCCGCCTGGGCGATGACGTCGGCGCCGAAGATCTCGGCATCGGAGCGGCGCAGGTAGTGGCCGTCGAGCAGCGCCAGATCAACAGCGGCACCGGCGATGAGCCGCGCTTCGCCGGGACGAAGCGCATCAGAGGCGAGGGGCCGGGTCGTGTGGACGAGCTGCGTTTGCGGCCAGACGCTAGCCAACACGGCTGCTGCGGCCTCGTCGCAGACGGCAATGCGCGTGGGGGCGGGTTGGATGGCGGCGAACTCTTCGGGACCGGCCAGAAGCTCGACGGGCGCAGAACCGGTGCGCTCATAACGCAGATAGACTTCGCCCCGATGGGCATCGAGGGCGGCCGAGGGAACGTCGGATTTGCGCGAGAGGATTTCCAGGCGCGAGATCGCGACTACGGGAATATCAGCAGCCTGCGCAAAGCCTTTGGCGGCGCTGACGCCGACACGCACGCCGGTGAAGCTTCCAGGGCCGTTCACAACCACGATGCCGCCGAGGTCGCTAAGTTCCAGACCGGCGCCGTGGAGCAACTCGGCGATTGCGGAGACCAGTGTGGCCGAGTAGGTGCGCCCGGCAAGTTCCGCCTGCCCAAGGATCTCAAGATCGCGGCCGGGAATCCGCCCCAGGGCCACCGAGCCCGACGGGCCGCAGGTGTCGATGGCGAGCAGGAGTGGGAAAGCGTTATGGGCGTTCACGCGATTAGGGTCTTTCGATTTCACTTCCCGCGGCGATGCTGACGGACGATTTCACTCAAGGACATATCGGTTTCTTCGCGAACCGTAGAGAGCTTCGCGTCACTTCGCCAGTCGCGCAGGAGATCCGCCCCGTACTCTCTTCGCAGAGTGCGGACAAGTGTGTCTCCGCGCTTTTCGTCGATTCTCCCGTCAAGATCGCGACGGCGGCTGTCCAAACCGGCAGGCATCGTCGGCCTCCTTTTCATTCAGGCTGCTTTGCGCTTCGAGCTTCGTCTCGCGTCGACAATCGCCAGTTTTCGCCCCTGCTTATGCAGCGTTGCCATCCACTTTTCGGTACCATAAACACCTTGCAACATTGCCGGAACGTGGTGGGCTATATCGAGGAGCGGCCAGAGCAGACCCGTGCCGTTGCCGATAATCCGAACCCGATTCAGCTCCCGCTCCGTTGCATCGCCCAATCCCTGAATAAGGCGGCGCGGAACTGTGTAGATGGCGCCGTCGTTCAGGACCAGACGCAAACAGTCCGCCGATTTTGAATACGTTGCCTTGACAACTTTCCGTGCATATTTTTCGTATTCGCGCGCGCGCTCAAGCGCCGCATCAATCTCTGCGTCCGTGACAAAGACTTTCGCGGATTCAGGCATGAGCTTCCTCCCAAAGTTCCATCAATTCCTCGAAATGGGCGTTGGCGACATTCACGATTTGCCGCACCTGATTTCTTTTTGCGTTACCGGGCTGGATTGCATCCCATCGGCCGGCGAGTCGTGCAACTCTATCTTGGCCCAATTCTAGGATGGCGACAACTCCCTGATATTGAGCGTGGACATGCGGAGGAGCATGGTCTTCCGGGTACACGCGGAAGGTAACTCCATCAAATCGATAAGAACTCACGCGGCAATGATACGCCTAGCCGAGCATCTCTCCGGCGCTTACACGGCCGCGAGCGCCTGGTCGAGATCGGCGATCAGGTCTTCCTTGTCTTCAATGCCAATCGACAGGCGGATGCGGCCCTCGTTGATGCCCATACTGCGGCGCACTTCTTCGCTCACCGAGCCATGCGTGGTGGTGGCCGAGTGCGAAGCCAGCGATTCCACGCCGCCGAGCGATTCGGCGTTTAGGAATATCTTGATCGCGCCAAGGAACCGCGCCGCATCTTCGCGCGATTTGAGCTCGAAGCTCATCATAGAGCCGAAGCCCTTCTGCTGCTTCACCGCCAGATCGTACTGCGGATGGTTCTTGAGGCCGGGATAGGCGAGCTTGCTCACCTTGGGATGAGTGGAGAGGAACTCCGCTACCGCGCGACCGTTTTCTTCGTGCTGTTGGATGCGCAGAGGCAGCGTCTTGATGCCGCGCAGCACCAGGAAGCACTCAAACGGTGACATCACGCCGCCGGCGGCCTTCTGGACGAACAGAAAGCGATCCTTGTGCTCGGGCTTGGTGCCGATGAGCGCACCGCCGAGGCCGTCGGAGTGGCCGTTGAGATATTTTGTCGTCGAGTGCATCACGATATCCGCGCCCAGAGCGATGGGGCTTTGCAATGCGGGCGATAGAAACGTGTTGTCGACGCTCACTTCAGCGCCGTGCGCATGGACGATCCTGGCGACGCCCGCGATGTCGGTGAGCACCATAAGCGGATTGCTCGGCGTTTCGATGTGCACGAGTTTGGTTTTCGGCTTCATGGCCGCTTCGACAGCGGCGAGGTCGCTGGTGTCGACATACTCGATCTGAATGCCGTAGCCGCTCACGATCTGGTCGAAGAGGCGGACGGTGCCGGCGTAGACATCTCTCGAACAGACAATTTGGTCGCCCGCGCGATACATGGCGACAAGCGCGGCGATGGCTGCCATGCCGGTAGTGAATGCATGACCACTCGTGCCGCCTTCGAGCGCGGCCAGGGCCGTCTCCAGCCGGTCGCGGGTAGGGTTGCCTGCTCGCGAGTAATCCCAGCCGCGGTCGCTGCCAATGCCGGTGAGCTCAAAGGTCGAGGAAAGATAAACGGGCACGTTCACCGCGCCCGTTAGCGGGTCAGGGTGCTGCCCGGCGTGGACGGCAAGGGTTGAGTACTTGTATGAGGACATGGTCTTAGCTGCTAGCTCCTGGCTTTCAGCTACTAGCTTATCGCGGCGAACATGGAAGGCGCCCAGCGGTTTTCTTTGAGTGGCAATTTGCGTGGCGTCAAATGCGGTTAAGACGATTAGGATGCGACTGGTAAAACAGCTCTCAATCGCCCGGACGATTTTTCCGGTCGCGCCTACGGCACTGCAACCCGCTTTTCCCGTTCCGTACTATAATCAAACAGCAATGATGACCAACGTCCAGCTTTATCTCGCGATTGGCTTGCCGGTCTTCTCCATCCTGGTGGTGTGGCTCGGATCGACGATGATGAACAATCGCGCCATCAACGCGTTAGGCCAGCGAATCGATGACCTGCGTGCCGAGATGCGGACGGGATTCGACGGCGTGAACAACCGCTTGGACCGCTTGGGAACCCGCTTCGATCGCATCGAGGACGAGGTCCGCAAGGATCACGAAGGTCGGCTGGCCCGTTTGGAAGCGCGCGTCTTCGCCCGCACAGCCTGAGTCAGAAAAACTTCTAGTTTATCGCGTTTGCGGCGACCAAGGAGCGAAGCTCCAACCTGCACACTCATTACGTGAATTGGCCGCGGAACACCGCCTTGATGTGCGCCAGCCGCTTTTCGAGCGCCGCGGTCTCCTCTACGAGTTCCAACCGCCGCGCCAGTCCAATCGCATCGTAGTAGCACTCTTTGGCATCGCTGTAACAGGCGGTCGCGCCGCTCGGGGGATGAGCCTCGTACATGTCGTCGTAGGCCTTTTCGCCCATGGCTTTGAGGTGGGCCAATTGCTTCAACTGCGCTTCGCGTTCAACCTCATCGGTCATTTATTTTGGCGCCGCCGCGGCCTGGCTCACCGGCCGCACCGCGGGGAAGTAGCCGGTGCGGGTGCGCACCGTGAGCTTGCCTTCACCCTTGGATTCGGCCGTCACGTCCACCTTGCGAAAACCCGGCAGAGTCGTGGGCTCAGTGGAGTGGTAGCCGATGGTGTACTGGCTGCGAATGTCGCGCGCCACTTCGGCGGCAATCTGGTCGACTTCCTCTATTGATTTGGGGAAGAACGCCATGCCGCCGGTTTCTTGCGAGAGCAGCACGAGCGCCTTGCGCGCATTGCGTACCTCAGCACGGCTCATCTCGTCGCCAAAGAGCAACCCGACGGAATAGATAACCGGGCCGGAAAGCTGCTGCACGCGATGGATGGTCTGTTCGAGAAGCAGGCTCGAAGCATTGTCTTCGCCGTCGGTGATGAGGATGAGCACCTGTTTGGGCCGCTTGGCGTCAGCAGCCAGCTTGTCGGCCGAAGCGGCTACGGCGTCGTAAAGCGCGGTGCCGCCGCGGGAATCGATGTGCGAGAGCCCGTCGCGCAGTTTCTTGATGTCGGAAGTGAGATCGCAGTCGATGAAGGCTTCGTCGGAAAAGTTGACTACGAAGGCTTCGTCCTGGGGGTTCGAAGCAAGAACCAGATCGAGAGCCGCCTTGTTGACGGAGGGCCGCTTGCGGTACATGGAACCGGAGTTGTCGACCACCAGCCCCATGGACACGGGCAGATCGGTGTGCTGGAAGCTGATGATGGTCTGCTTGACCCCGTCCTCGAAGACCTGGAAATCGTCTTTGGTCAGGTTTTCGACCAGTTGCGAGCCGTCGAGCACGGTGGCGTTGAGCACCACCTCTTCCACGTCGGCGTGGAGCAGGTAGCCCTCGCCTTTCTTCTCGAGAGTGCCAGTGGGCGATACAGGGGGCACGGTGTCGGGCGAGCGCACAGGATCGGTATCCTGCGTGAGCGCCGGCGACTTGGCGGGTGGGGTTGTGCTTGCTGGAGCATGAGCCTGCTCGGCCCGGAGCGAAAGCCCCGATGCGATGAGGAGAGCGGCGAAAACCGCTTTACTGCAGTGGCGCATAGTACCCGGTGCGAGCATAAACCGTGAGCGGAGGCAGTCCCGGTGGAGGATTCACCTTCACCTTCACTTTACGCCACTTGCCGTCGCGGGTCAGGTCTTTGGGCTTGTAGCCGATCACGTATTGGTTGCGCAGCTCAGTGGAGATCTTCTCGGCGATGTCGCTCATCTCATCCACATCGTCCACGCGGAACATGCGCCCGCCGGTGGCCGAGCTGATGTCGTCGAGCAGTTGCGGCCCAGTACGCTCCTCGGGAGTGGGCGCGTAGGGATCGAAGATGCCGATGGAGTAAATCTCCACATCGGCTTCGCGCACCTGCGCCCGCACCTCGCCTTCGGTGTAGCGCGAGCGGTTGTCGCCGCCGTCGGAGACTACCAGCAGCGCCTTGCGCTCGTGGTGAGCATCCTTCATTTTGGCCAATCCGAAGTAGATGGCGTCGAGTAGTGCGGTGCGATGCTCGGCGTGCACCGTAGCCAGCCGCGCCTGAATCTGTTCGACAGAACTGGTGAAATCCTCAATCAGCTCAGGCCGGTCGTTAAAGCCGATGACGAAGAACTCATCCTGCGGGTTAGCGGTCTTGATGAACTGCAGGATCGATTCCCGGGCGCGGATCAGCTTGGAAGTCATGGAACCGGAAAGGTCGAAGATGATGCCGATCGAGACCGGAGCGTCTTCGCTGGCAAAGCTCGCGATGTTTTGCTGGCCGTTGTTTTCGAAGACCTGGAAGTCTTCTTTTTCGAGGCCCGTAACCAGGCGATTCAATGGGTCGGTAACCGTGATGGGAACGAGCACCATATCCACGTTCATGCGGATAAACGAACCGGGGTGAATGCGGAGCGCAGCAGGCCCGGATTCGGGGCCGGATTCCGCGCCTTTGGGCTCGGTGGTGGGCGCGGACGAACTGCCCGGCGGTTCTACGTGAACCTTATTGAGGGGATCTTCCTGGGCATAGGCCGGCGTCAGGCACGAGACGAAGCACAAGGCGAAGCACGCAATCAGGGCCGGCACACAAAAACCCAGGCGACGGCAAACCAGGTACAGGCCGCCGTTTCCTTTGTGGCTAACCCGCTTTTGGGGAAGCGTCTTCATGGGTCACCATGAGCAATTGAAGGCGATATTACCACCATCGGCACGCCTCTGCTGTCAGCAGATTGTCATTCCGATCTTCTCTGTTGCGACCTGCGCGAACCTGTCCGCACATCGCGCTGGGATACAATCAAGCCTGAACACCCGCGCCCCCACTGCCGGCAAAAGCAAGGCGGGGTGCAAATTACCCCCTATTAACGGCGGAGCACGACCTTCCTCATGGCTCGCATCTATCCCTTTCGCGCCTGGCGCTACAATCCCTCCACAGTCCGACTGGACGACGTGGTCACACAGCCCTACGACAAGATCTCGCCGTCCATGCAGCAGGCCTATTACCAGCGCAGCCCCTATAACCTGATCCGGATCATCCTGGGACTGCCTGAGCTGTTTGACGCTGAGAAGGGCGAAAACGTCTATAGCCGCGCAGCGCGGGATTTTCGCGCCTGGCGCGAGCAGGGCGTGTTGGTCGAGGAACACGAGCCCTGCGTGTTTGCCTACTCACAGCGCTTCCGGGTTCCCGGAACCGAGATTGTGAAGGAACGGCGCGGGTTTATCGCGCTCGGGAAACTGCACGAATACGCGGAAAAGGTGGTTTTCCGCCACGAGCAGACACTTTCAAAGCCCAAGAGCGACCGGCTGAATCTGCTGAAGGCTACGCGGGCGCATTTCGGACAGATTTTCATGCTCTACTCCGACCCCTCGGGCAGCGTGGAGAAGACTCTCTACGACGGCAAGGGTAACCCGGACGGCGAGGTGACCGACGAGTACGGCGTGCTGCACCGGATCTGGCGCGTGAACAATCCCTCCGCCATCCGCCTGCTGACCACGGCCATGGACGACAAGAAACTCATCATTGCCGATGGGCACCACCGCTACGAGACCGCGCTGAATTATGCGAGAGAGCACGGCCACGCGCCGGCCGCGCAGGCCGAGTTGAGCGCGACCGGGTTGCCGCAGCCGCCTTATCCTGAAGCCGCGGTGATGATGACGTTCGTGAACATGGATTCGGACGGCCTGGTGATTCTGCCCACGCATCGCGTGGTGCATAGTCTTGAGGGATTCGATCCGGCCGCTTTTCGTGCCAAGGCTGCGGAGTATTTCACCGTCGAGGCGCTCCCGCAGGGCGACGCGCAAAGGTCCATCGGCACATTGACCGCTCAAAGCGGCACGGCTTTTGTGGCTGTAACGCGCAGCGGCGATTTCTTGCTTCGCGCCAAGCCGGAAGCGATGGCAAAGGCGCTCGCCGACGTGCCCGAGCGGCAGCGGCAACTCGATCTGACAGAGTTGCACTCGATCGTTCTCGACCGCTTGCTGGGCCTGAATGCCGAAAAAGTCCGCGAGCAGACGAATCTGCGCTACCTGAGAGACGCGGGCGAAGCGGTGGAACAGGTGCGCAAGGGCGAGGCCGACGTGGCGTTCCTGACCAATCCTGTGACCATGGAGCAACTGCGCGAAGTGGCCTTTGCGGGCGAGGTGATGCCGCAAAAATCCACTGATTTCTTTCCCAAGCTGCTGAGCGGCCTGGCGATCTATGCGCTGGAGTGAGAACAATGGCCGGGACCAAACAGAGCCCGGCGCACGGGTCTTTTCAAGGCCGCACATGACAGGCGGGAACATGGCAGGAAAGCACCATCGCCTCAGACTTCCAGGGTCCCTTGCCGCCCTTCTCGCACTTTTCACATGGTTTCCTGCGCTTGCTCAAGCGCCGCCCGCCACCGCGGCCCGCTTCGTCGTAGTGCTCGACGCCGCTCATGGCGGCGACGACGTGGGCGCGAAACTCGGCGACCAGGCAGAGAAAGACTACACGCTGGAGCTGAGCGTGAAACTGCGGTCGCTGCTGGTGGCGCGCGGCATTGCCGTGGTGACGACGCGCGAGTCGAGCGCGGACGTGGATGCGGATCGCCGCGCGCAGATTGCCAATCGTGCCAACGCCGCGGCATGCTTCAATCTGCACGCAGCCCTGGCGAGCCCGAAGGGCGGACCCGCCGTGCACTTGTTTCTCTCTTCCCTGACCGCCGCGGTAGATACGCAAATTCCACGCCTGCGGCAAAGACCCGTCGCTGGGGACCCCGGATTGGTGTCGTGGGAGACAGCGCAGTCGGCGTGGATGCGGCGCAGCAACGAGTTGGCCGGCGAATTGAATTCCGCGCTCACCCACGCCGGCATCACGGTGACTCTGGGACGCACAGCGTTGCCCGCGATCGACAGTATGGCCTGCCCTGCCGTCGCGATTGAAATTGCGCCGCAACGATCAATAGACGGGACGGGCGCAGATGACGCGGCATTCGAGGCGCAAGTAGCAGACGCGCTGGCGGCCGCGCTGGTGGAGTGGCGAGCGGATGGCGCACAATTCGGAGGACGGCGGCCGTGATTCCTCGCCATCAAACCGTGCTGTTCGTGATTCTGCTGCTGGCCTCGGTCATCATGGGCGGTTTGCTGTGGAATCAATTGCGGCGCACCCACGAGCGCCTGCTGCGCGAAGAAGACTCGGCGCCGACGCGCGCGCCCGAAGTGGCTCCCACCGAGCAGGCAACGCTGATGGTGGCCAACGACGTAGATAACTCCATTGCGCCGCGGATTCTCACCCTTCCTTTGCCGGAGAATCCCGAAGCCCGGGCGCGCGCGGTGCTGGGCAAACTTCTGGAACTTGACGCCGCGCCCGATGCCACGCATCCGGTTCCCGGCGGCGCGGGTTCCATCGCCCAGGTGTTTTTCGTGCCCATCGCAGAGGGCGGCGGAAAAGCTCCGGCCACGTCGCCGCAGCTTGCCGTGGTGAATCTGACCGGCGCGTTTGCCGCCAGCCATCCATCCGGACTCCAGGCCGAAACGCTCACGGTGCTTTCCATTTCCGACACCCTGGCTGCAAACTTTCCGCGGGTAGACAAAGTACGATTCCTTGTGGACGGCCAGACGCGGGCTACGCTCGCCGGGCACGTTGACCTGACGCGCACGTTCGCCACCGGCGATCTGGCGCCAGCCGAGGGAGCTCACTAGTGAACCCAATTCCGACCTCAACGTCAGCTCGCGCCATTGGTCCCACCATCGGCGTCTTCGATTCCGGCTTCGGCGGATTGACGGTGTTGCGCGCGCTCATCGAACGGCTGCCGCATGCCCGCTACGCGTTCCTCGGCGACACGGCGCGACTGCCTTACGGCTCAAAATCGCGGCGCACCATCGCGCGCTACGCGGCACAGAGCGCGCAATTCCTGGTGCGCGAGCAGGGCGCGGAGTTTCTGGTGATCGCCTGCAACACGGCCAGCGCATTGGCGCTCGATGCCATTCAGGATGCAGTGCCGGTTCCGGTTCTGGGCGTGATCGATCCGGGGGCGATTGCCGCGCAAGAAGCATCGCAAGACGGGCGATGTGCTGGTGATCGCGACGGAAGCCACGGTGCACAGCCATGCCTATGCAGCCGCATGCCAGGCGCGTGGATTGCGGGCGCTCGAGAAGGCCTGCCCGTTGCTGGTGCCGCTGGTTGAGGAGGGATGGACGGACCATCCCGTGACTGCCGAGATCATTGACATTTATTTGAACGAACTTCGATCCGAGGCTGCGGCCCACGGTATGAGGCCCGATACGCTGGTTCTCGGCTGCACGCACTATCCACTGCTGCGGCCTTTGATCGAGCGCGCGGTGCGGCCGGGAGTGAAAGTGATCGATTCCGCCGAAGCCGCGGCGCAGGCAGCAGCGGAACTGCTTAGTGGGCGCGTTGATGCGGCTGCGAGCGCGACCGCGGAGACCGAAGTGCGTTGTTTCGCGACGGATTCCGTGGAAAAATTCGAGCGACTGGGGTCACGTTTCTTGGGGCGGCCCGTGGGACATGTGGAATTGATTGACCTGGGCGGCTGAGCGCGATATGGGCGCGAAGACGACGCAAGGCAGCCACGAAAATCGCTCTGGTATTCTGAGAATTGACGACGCGGCTCCGCCGCTTTCCCCTTTGGATTAAGCACTCGGAGGAACGAACTCAAAGCATGATTAATCTGGCGGGCAAGACGGCCGTGGTCTTCGGGCTGGCCAACAAGCGCTCGATCGCCTGGGGCATCGCCCAAAAACTCCACGAGGCCGGCGCCACCCTGGCCATCTGCTATCAAAACGAACGCATGAAGGCCGAGGCCGAGGACCTGATCAACGAGCTCGGCAACGCGAGCGGATTCCAGTGCGACGTGTCGAACGACCAGGAGATCGCCAGCCTGTTTGCGGCGCTCAAAGAAAAGTACGCGAAGATCGACATCCTGGTGCATGCCGTTGCCTACGCGCCCGCCGAGGACCTGAAAGGCGAGTTCATCAACACCAGCCGCGAAGGCTTCCGCATCGCGCACGACGTGAGCGTCTACTCGCTGATTGCCGTGAGCCGGGGCGCGTTGCCGCTGATGACCGAGGGCGGCAGCATCATCACCCTGACCTACTACGCTGCGGAAAAAGTGGTGCCGCACTACAACGTGATGGCGCTGGCCAAGGCCTCGCTGGAATCGGCGGTGCGGTATCTCGCGTATGAGCTGGGCCCGAAAAACATCCGCGTCAACGCCATTTCGGCCGGGCCCATCAAGACGCTGGCCGCGCGCGGCGTGGGCGCACTGGGCGACATGCTCAAGTCACACGCCGAGCGGGCGCCGCTAAAACGCAACGTAGACCAGGGTGAAGTCGGCGGCACTGCGCTTTACCTGGCCAGCGATCTGGCCAGCGCCGTTACCGGCGAGGTCATCTACGTCGATTGCGGCTACAACATCATGGGGTTCTAGAACGGACCTGGCGGGTTCGGCGGTACGCAACGCAGGATGGCTTTAAGCGGTTGGCAAGGCATTGCGGCGATCCGCACCGATACCGTCTGAATTTCTCAGCGGGATTCCGCCATTATCCGGAAGCGCAAAGATCAGGTTGCGCCCGCGCTGTTTGGCCTCGTACATCGCCACATCGGCGCGCCGCATCATTTCTTCCCACCCGCGGGCGGGATCGAGTTGCGCGACTCCTGCACAGACCGTCATCTTCATGGGGCCGGTCTCGAACTGCACTTCAAGCTCCTCTACCATTCGCCTCACGCGCTCGGCGATGATGAGTGCCGCCGGTCCTCCTGTATCCGGCAGTAGGATTGCGAACTCCTCGCCACCCGTGCGCGCCAATGGGTCCTGCTGGCGCAACATGCAGTTCAGGCGGCATACCAGAGTCTGCAGCGCGCAGTCGCCGGCGGCGTGCCCGCGCGTGTCGTTCAAGTGCTTGAAGTTGTCGATATCGACCACGATCATGCTCAGGGCATTGCCGTAGCGCTGGCTGCGCGCGGTTTCGCGCAGAACAGCTTCTTCCATTGAGCGGCGATTCAATGCGCCCGTCAGGGGGTCGGTGCGCGCCTGCCAGGCCAGCTCTCCCTGTAATTCAGTCACCAGGAACCACATCTCGCACATGGCCATACAGGCCGCAAGGAACGCCGCCGCGGCCAGCGAGTGGAGCCAGCGCGGGTCGGTATGAGCGTCAACGGTCTCCCAGGGCTGCGCGTAGCTCAGGTTGGTCAAAATGGCACGGTACGCGGCCACGCACATCTCCCCGCACAGGATCGCCCCACTCACGCGCGACACCGCGGCAAACGGTCCGCTGCGATACTTCCACAAGGTCCATACCGAAAAACCGCACAACGCGACGAACGGAAGATTGATGACATTGCCGGTGTAGGGGATCTTTGCCAGAAAGGCAAAAGTGTACGCCGCCAGAACAACGCCGATAGGAATCCAAAGCCGACGCTTGCGGAAGGGC
Organism: uncultured Acidobacteriaceae bacterium; assembly: GCA_963732305.1. Lineage (GTDB taxonomy): Bacteria > Acidobacteriota > Terriglobia > Terriglobales > Acidobacteriaceae > Telmatobacter. Next base: position 306,713 of record CAVSYW010000005.1, on the reverse strand, counting down.
TTGTGCGCAACAAAGTAATACAGGCCCATCCACTGCATGCCGATCGAAACCAGATACAGTTCGTTGGCGCTCATGCTGCCTAAAAACGCTGGGACCTTCCCTTCCAACCCTTGCAAAATCAGCTTGATAAGTCCCACGATCTGCGCGCCGGCGAACCACAACATTCCCGTGACGCGCCGGTTATACCAAGCGAGTACACAGATCCACACCGTAAACACGGTGACCGAGGCGGTATTTGTAAAGAAGAAGGTCCCGTAGTCCATGCCGCGGCACAGCTTTCCGTGGGCTCCCGCCCGCCGAATTCATCGGCGGAAAAGTCCTTGATCGCGGTAATCGATCCGCATACCCGGTGGTTTCCCCTCAGGGATCCGAGCATGCCCGCGAACCATACAATTCTATCGGCGTTTTTGCGGCCCCGGATACCACTTTTCGGGGGTTCCAGTTACTGTTGGAACGTCAGGATCTCAGCCCATACGGCGGGCTCGACGGGCAGCCCAAGGCGCAGGTTTTCCTCGCGGATGCGCAGGGTCTGCTCGCCGGGATAGCGCACTTTGCCGCCGGGCCTGGCAGGCTGGGAGTTGTGCAGGGACGCGACGATGCCGTCGGCAATTTGTTCGGCTCGCGAAGAAGAGTTGAACGCGGCGGGATTCATGGCGAAGAACATCTGCGAGACACCGGCCTCGTAGAGCGCGTCGGGAGCGATTTCATGCGTGGCGCGGCCCAGGGCCATCATGGCGGCGACCATATCCAGCACCACGGCGAGGCCCGATCCCTTCCAGTATCCGATAGGCAGTGGCCGCCAGGACTTCTCGATGGCCGCGGGATCGCGCGTCAGATTACCGTCGCTGTCGAAACCGCCGTCCACCGGCAGCATCTCGCCGCGCTTGCGATAGCTCTCAAGGGTGCCGTAGGAAAACTGTGACATGGCCATATCGAGGACGATCGGGCCGCCGGCGCGCGGCACGGCGATGACCAGGGGATTGTTGCCGATGGCGCGCTCCGCTCCGCCCCAGGGAGGCAGATTGGGCATGGTGTTGGTCCAACAGATGCCGATCATGCCCGCCTCTGCCGCCTGCCATCCGTACGTGCCGGCGCGCATCCAGTGATTGGTATTGCCCAGGCCACGCAGCCGATGCCGTGTTCGCGGCCGAGGGCGATGGCGCGCTCCATGGCGGCCAGCGCGTTCAGATTGCCGGCGCCTTTGTGCCCGTCCCATCGATCGAGCGCACCGAGGCTGTGGGTGGTTTCGGGCTGGCCTGCGGGATCGACGCAGCCGTTGCGAATGGTGCCCACAAAACGCGGAAAGCGATTGATGCCGTGCGTGTACACGCCGTCGCGCGTGGTTTCGGCGAAGAGGCGCGCGCAGGTTTGGGCGCGGTCGGGCGCGAAGCCGAGCTCGTGCAGGATACCAGCGAGAGTTTGTTGCACTTCGTTCGAATGGGATGCGATTCATCTGTTTCCTGATCAACTTGTATCAGGCCATGTATGGAAAAGAGAAGAGCGCGATGTTGGCTGACTCGCCGACTCGCAGACTCGCTGACTTGCTACTCTTTCAGCGTCACCGTGATCTTGCGCGCGTCGCCGCCTTCGGAAGCGATCGCGATTTCGCCGGTGGCCCGCTTGCGGATGCTCTTGAACTTCTCGCCCCACTCCACTACCACCAGCGCGTCAGGGGTCAGCAGATCGTCGACGCCGAGGGTTTCCAACTGGCGCTCGCCTTCCAGGCGATAAACATCGAGGTGATAGAGCTTGACCGGCTTGCCTTTGCGGGAGCCGTGGAACTCGTGAATCAAGGTAAATGTAGGGCTGGTAACTTCGTCGGGACCGGCGGCGCCGAGGGCCTGCGCAATGCCTTTGACCAGCGTGGTCTTGCCCGTGCCCAGATCGCCGCGCAGCAGCAGCAACTGCGGCGGCTTGAGTAAGTCGACGAGCCTGCGGCCGACGGCAATGGTGTCCGCGCCGCTTTGCGTGGTGAATTCGAAAGTTCTGCCTTCCGCGGCCGCTGTTGTGTTGCTCATTCGTTCACCTCGCCGGCGCTTGCCGCGTGCCATGCCCCTTGCAACCAAACATAACCTTTCTGGCCGCCGTTGTGAAATGCATGCGCACGCGAACCAAAGGCGCGAGAGAGAAACGCGAGCGAATCGGTGGGCAATACGGTATGCTCATCGGCCTCACGCACCGCCAAATCCGCGGCCAGGCCGTGCAAATACACCGCGGCCTCCACGGCGCGCGCGGGGTCTTGCGGGTATTGCGCCAGCAGGCCGGCGATGAGACCTGTGAGCACGTCGCCGCTGCCGCCTTTGGCCATGCCGGGATTGCCGCTGGTGTTCACGGCCACGCGGCCATCGGCGTGCGCAATGATGGTGCGCGCACCCTTCAGAACCAGCGTAACGCCCATGACCTGCGCAAAGCTCGTGGCCGTCTTCAGCCGGTTGGCCTGGACTTCGGCAACGGTGCTTCCCAGGAGGCGAGCCATCTCGCCGGGATGAGGCGTGAGCACGAGCGTGCGCCCCTTGGCGAATCTCGCAAGCAAACCCGGATTCGCGGCGAGGATATTGAGCGCGTCCGCGTCAATGACGGTGGGAATTCTTGTCGCGGAGAGCAGCCCGGCCGTGAACTTTGCGGCTTCCTCGCTCTGTCCCAACCCCGGACCGATGGCGAGCACGGTTTTTCCGGCGATGAGCGCGGTGAGCTGCGCGGGATCGAGGTTTTTTGCCGCTACCTGGCCTGCCTCCGTTACCGCCAGCGGCCAGGTCATTAATTCGGGAGCGAAGGACGACACCACCGGTAGAGCAGGCGAAGGAACGGCCGCGGTAACCAGGCCCGCACCCACGCGCATCGCAGCCAGAGACGTCATGGCCGGCGCTCCGGCCTTGCCGCCGACCCAGCCGAAGCTGCCGCCCACCACGAGTACGTGTCCGAAGCTGCCCTTGTTGGCCGCGGCGGCACGAGGTGCCTGCGCGAAGGCAAGCGAAGAGCCCGCCCATTCGACACCAAGCGTGGAAACGATGGCCGCGTCAGGCGAACCGATCGGCGCGACGACGATGGGTTGAGCGGGGCGGCGGGTGAGAGCCCCGAAGACGTGCGCCGGCTTGGGCGCGGTAAAGGTGATGACGGCGTCGGCGGGAAACACCGCGCCGGAGACGGTTGCGCTGGTTTCATCGGCAGGCCAGCCGGTGGGCAAATCGACGGCGAGAATCGGCGCGCGGTTTTTCTCGAGCCACCCGGCCGCAGCCAGGGCAATGTCTTTGAGAGGAGGCTTGAATCCAGTGCCCAGCACGGCATCCACGATCAGGTCGGCGGCCAGCGCATCCTTGAACTCGGCCAGTTCCCTTGCGTTGTCCGCGATGTGAACCCGGCCATGCAGGGGGGCGGTCAACTCGCGCCACGCCACTGCGGCATCGCCCGCGAGCTTCTGCGGCGCACCCAGCAGGAGCGTCGTTACTTCGAGGCCCGCATCAGCCAGCAGCCGCGCCGCCATCATGCCATCGCCGCCATTGTTGCCGGTTCCACAAAGCACGGTGACGCGATGCGCGTGCGGGAACTCCTGGCGCGCGAAAACAGCTACGGCTGAGGAAGCCGCGCGCATCAATTCGATCGAGGGAATGCCAAAGCGCTCAGTGGTAGCGCGATCGCAAGCCTGCATCTCGGCTGCGGAAAGAACGTTCATCGAATTCATGGTACAGCAGTGGCAGATGGATAGTGATTAGTGTGGGTGTGAGTGTGAGTGCGGTTGGATCTGTGCAGCGTCCTCACACTCGCACTTCACACTCACACTTCACACTCACACTGGCCCCTCTCACTTCAGCAGCCGCGCCTGCACGGAGGCCTGAGAATTACTACGGGTGAGAATGCAGGAGCCGTTTTTGTCGCAGCGGAAGTGAACGGCGGCGGGAAACACTTGCCACTCGGCGGAGCGGTTATGCAAGCCGGCCGTGCCCAGGTAGAACACGCGTCCGCCGCTGGTTTCCACGGTGCCGCGCGAGGGATTGTCGCCCACGATCACATCGTCTCCCTCAATGGAGGTGGCCAGATGCTCGGACTGCGGCGAAAGCTCGCCATTGCCATGGCCTTTAGCAGTCAGTCCGCCCTCATGCCGCAGCCATTCCTCCTGCTCGGCAACGGCGGGAAAGTCGGTAGAGAAATCCCAGCCTTTTGAAGCCGCATAGGCTTTCGCCGGACAGGGCAGAGGGCCTGACAGATCGATCTCGGAAATCTGCCCGTCCTGGCCGGTCGTGTTCACAACCGTGTCGCCGGTCGGGCTCTGTTGTGGGCCGGTCAACGGCGCGAACTTGGCGCCCTTTTCGTGCGGCACCGGCGCGGGAAACAGAATCTGCTTCTGGCAGGCTACGAGTCCCGCGGCATCCCGCAAGCGAAGCGTGACCGAGAGCTGGCGCGGCGGGTCCTGGGCCACGGCCGCGAAGCTGGCCACCTGCCCCTGATCCAGGGGATCGAGGAAGAGCTGGTAGGACGCGCTCGTGTCCCATTTGGCGATGAGTCGGCCACTTAACCCCGCTGGGTCGAAGCGCTGGCTGCCCAAGTCGATGTACGGGTCGGGCGGCTTGGGCTTGAGCACGGAGGGTACAGCGAAAACGAGGAGCGCAACGCCCGCCAGCGCCGCGACCACCAGCAGTATCTTGCCGACGGGAATAGAAAAGTCCTGCTTTTGCCTGGGAGCGGGTTCTGCCGCCGGAGGCGCCATGATCTCGCGGAAGGCGAACAGATCCGTCTGGCTCGTCTGCTTGCCGGGCACGATTTCGAATCGAGCGACGGGCGGGGCGTCGCCGGAACCTGCGGACCGGCCGCCGGCGGCTGCCTGCTGATCGGGCTCGTGTTGATCCGCATCGCTCATAGACGACTTAGGCACCCGATCGTTGGGCTGGGGGATCGTGCGCGGAGATCACAGCCATTGAAACACGAGAGGCGCGGCGCTGCAATCACCTTTGTGTGCAGGGTGCGGCGGACGGCGCGAATTCGGGATGCGTCCGGGAATGAGAGTTTAGTTGTGACCGAGCGCCGTCTCGACCAGCAGCCACACGTTGAGGCCCGCGATGACCACCGCCGTGGTCCACGCCAGCCCCTGCAGCCAGCGGCCATTCACGAACTCGCCCATGCGCTTGCGGTCGCCGGTGAACAGCACCAGCGGCACCACGGCGAAACTGAGCTGGAAGGAGAGAATGACCTGGCTCAGGATGAGCAATTTCTCGGTTCCCTGCTCGCCCATGAAGGCCACCACGATGACGGTGGGGATGATGGCCAGCGAACGGGTGATCAGCCGGCGCAGCCACGGCGACAGGCGGATATGAATGAAGCCCTCCATCACCACCTGGCCGGCGAGGGTTCCCGTAATCGAAGAATTCTGGCCGCTGGCCAGCAGCGCGATGGCAAATAAAGTGCTGGCCGCGCCCGCGCCGAGCAGCGGGCTCAGCAGCTTGTAGGCGTCCTGAATGGCGGCGACCTCAAAGTGGCCGCTGCGATAAAAGACGGCCGCGGCAACGATAAGAATGGCGGCGTTGACGAACAGCGCGATAGTGAGCGCCAGGGCCGAGTCAATGTTCGCCAGGAAAATGGCGTCGCACTTGCCTGCCGGCGTGCGCTTGTACTTGCGGCTCTGCACGATGGACGAGTGCAGATAGAGATTGTGCGGCATCACCGTTGCACCCAGGATGCCGATGGCGATGTAGAGCATGGCGGGATTGGTGACGATGTGCGGCGAGGGTATGAACAGATCGTGCAGGGCGGGCCAGTAGTCGGGCCGGGAGAGAAACATTTGCACGCCGAACATCCCGATGATGGTGGCGATAAGCGCGATGACCAGCGCCTCAACATAGCGGAATCCCCAGCGTTGCAAGAGCAGAATGAGCAGCACGTCAAGGCTGGTGATGAGCACGCCGTAGAAGAGCGGAATGTGGAAGAGAAGGTTGAGCGCGATGGCCGAGCCGATGACTTCGGCCAGATCGCAGGCGGCAATGGCGATCTCGGCCATCACCCAAAGCGCAAAGCTCAACTTCGGGCCGTAGCTCTCGCGGCAAAGCTGCGCCAGGTCGCGTTCGGTGGCTATGCCGAGCTTGAGCGAAAGGCTCTGCAGCAGGACCGCGATCAAATTCGACAGCATGATGACGAAGAGCAGGGTGTAGCCGAACTGCGCGCCGCCGGCAATGTCGGTGGCCCAATTGCCGGGGTCCATGTAGCCCACGGAAATGAGAAATCCGGGCCCCAGAAATCCGAGCAGCCGCCGCCAGAAGATGGGCGAGCGCGAAATGCTCACGCTCGAATGCACTTCGGGCAGCGAGGGCTCGGTGAGCACGGTTCGGGTTACGACTTCAGTGGACATGCGCCTGGGGTGAAAGACCGATTCGATCTCTCAACCCTAGTATGCCACAGAATGTTAATCATGGTTAATATTTTCGATTATGATGGATTACGAAGGTTTTGGGGACGCTGCGATATAGCCCACGGGCCGATCGCGCGCATTGAATCTTTCTTTTGGATTACGGTGAACTGCACCATCCACCCTCCGTTCGTCGATTTCGGGGTTGGCGTTCCAGGAGCGTGTCGTTTGTCCCCGGGTTGCAATGGTTCCGGCCCCCGCCCGGACACTGATTCCGTTCAGCTCAAAATTTATGAAGGCTGCGAGCGCTCGTTTTCGCATTCTTGCGTGGACTTCGAATTTGCGGCGCAAGAGTTGCCGTAACAAGAAGCCACTTCGGCGATAACTTTCGCACACGTCCCCAAAGGGATTGAAAGGAACCTCAAAGATGAATCCGAATTTCTCCAGAATCGCGCGCTCGTTCGGTGTTTCAAAGCGGGGAATGCTTGCCGCGCTGCTCTGCCTCGCCATGCCGATGACAGGCGGCTGCAAGGGCGCTGGCGGCAATCCCCTGATTGGCAGTTGGAAATTCAGTAGTTTAACGGGGACGACGACGCAATGCTATTCGACAGTGGTCTTCAAGTCAGACCTGGTAGAGATTTCGTACCCGGAAGTGCCAAAGGACCCGGCAAACCCGTATAGCGAAGAAGTACCGGCCAGGACGGTCCGCGTACCGGTGATCCGCTACATGCCATCCGCTTCAGTGGTGGTTGCACTGACAGGCGGAAATGGCTATCCGACGGACAACACGAATTACACGTTTACCGACAACGATCATATGTGGAATGAAAGCGCCTGGGGGAAGTGCCTCTACGAGCGCAGCAACTGAACCGCAGGCGCATTGGATGCTCGACACGCTACGAAACGAAGTTGGCGAGCGAGCTAATGAGGACGCTCGACCTTCAGCCAGACCGCATCGGCCGCCGGTCGACCAAGGATAGAATTCCCTTTCGGTAGCTCAATCAAAACGGTTTGATCGTAGTTCTGCCGAAGAACTTTCAGGGATTTTCCGGGCCCGATGCCGGAGGCGTGTAGGAATTCGAGTAGTTTGGGGTCGCGCTCCTGAAGGCTGATGACGGCGTAGCGCTTGCCCTCGGCCGCCTGAGAGAGCTGGACTTCGCCCTTGCGCTTGCGTTCGGCGGGATTCACTGGGAGCACCGCGTTGCCATGCGGACAGGCGCCGCCCTCGCCCAGTTTTTCTTTGAGTTTGGCTTCAAAGGCCGGCGAGACCGCGTGCTCAAGGCGTTCGGCCTCCTCGTGAATCTCGTGCCAGCCCATGCCGAAGACCTCGCTAAGCATGCGCTCGATGAGGTGATGGCGCAGGGCTGTATGATAGGCAGTCTCGCGCCCCGCCTTGGTGAGCCGCACAATGCCGTCCTCGCCCACTTCTACCAGGCCATCGCGCCGCAGGCGCTTGAGCGCCATGGTCACGGCCGGCGCCGAGACCTCAAGCCAGTGCGCCAGCGTGGCAGGAATCACCTGACGCCCCTCGGCCTCCGCTTCAAGGATGGCCTTGAGGTAGTTCTCTTTGCTGACGTGGATGGAGTCTTTCATCGCTGTGTTCGATTCAGTGTACTCGCGTGGGGCTCGAGCGGTGCGGTTTCCATTTGCAAACAAAGGATATTCCGTTGCGCGACCCCAATCGCTTCTGCAAGAATGCTCTTACCCATTTAGCCTGCCTGCAGTTCCCCGCTGCATCCAAGCCGAGCGCGGATACTCGATGAAAATCTGCCCCCAATGCACGACCGGATTCCACGACAGCGTCACCACCTGCCCCACGCACGGCGGACTGCTGAGCGAGATTCGCGATCTCAAACCGGGCATGCTGATCCGCGACACCTACCGGATCCAGAAAAAGCTCGGCAAGGGCGGCATGGGTTCGGTGTATCTGGCCACGCATACGCTGCTGGACGAACCGCGCGCTCTCAAGTTTCTCTCGCAGGATTTGAGCGAGGATGAAGCCTTTACGGGCCGGTTCCTGCGCGAAGTGCGGACCCTGCGTTCGCTGCGCAACCGCAACGTGGTGGATTGCGGCGACCCGGAGCGCGCCGAGGACGGCTCGCTCTTCTTTTCAATGGAGTTTGTGGACGGACCCACGCTGCGCGATTTTCTGAAGACCGCCCCCAAGCCGTTCGACGTGAGGCTGGCTCTCGAAATCATGCGCGGTATTGCGGAGGGGCTGGGCGCGGCACACTCCAAGGGCGTGGTGCATCGCGACATCAAGCCGGAAAACATTTTGATGGGACGGGATGGCGCAGTTTGGGTTCCGAAGATTGTGGACTTCGGCATCGTGGCCACCAAAGAGTCAGGCAATCAGACGCGGACCGGCAGTATGTTGCTGACCATGGCCTACGCCGCGCCGGAACAATGGAGAGGAACCCGCGCCGCGGAGCTCGACGGCCGCACCGATCTCTACGCGCTGGGCGGAGTGCTGTTTGAGATGCTGACCGGGCGCGCCGCGTTCGATGCGGAGAACTATCACGAGTGGGCGCAGAAGCATATGAATGCTGCGCCGCCGACGCCCAGCTCGATACGCCCCGACCTGGCGCGATGGAAGGGTCTGGATGCGCTGGTGCTGCGCCTGCTGGCCAAAGATGTGAACGAGCGCCCGCGCGATGTGGCGGACCTTCTCTCGCTGCTTTCGACCATCACGTACGATCTCTCGGCCGGACCCGCGCGGACGACGACCGATGCGGCAACAGTCTTCTACGAGCCGGCGAAGACGCCCACTCAACGCCCGGTCACCGGACAAACTACGAGCCAGTCTTTTGCTGCGCCGCAGGCAGTTCCGGCACCCCCTCCGACGAGCGTTCCGCCGCGTGCGACACTGCCCGTTGCTATTGCCGCCACCAGCGTTCCTCCGCCGGCCCAGACCACGGGCGGCAGCGATACGCCAACAGTGAGCGTGACCTCCGCGCGCATTCCCGGAGACGCCCAAGCGTCCCAACCGCAGACGTTGGGCCAATTTGCCACAGTGAGCCCGCAGCGCACCACCACGCAGGCGAGCCAGACGAGCGGTCAGTATCGGACCATGTCCCGGGCAACACGCACATCGGCGACGCGCACTACGACGGGGCGCGCCACGACAGGGCGTACAACGGCGGGGGCCGTGGCGCAACAACCTGCAAAGGGCAGCAAGCGGTGGATCGGGATCGTCGTCCTGGCGCTGCTGGGCGGCGGCGCGTTTGCGGGCCTGCGCTTCTACAAACCTCAGGAAAAGGTGGTCACGCTCAAGGCCCAGTCGGATGCGATTCTTTCGGTCGCCTTCAGCTCCGACGGCCAGACCCTGGCGACGGCCAGCCACGACAACACCATCCAGATTTGGAAGCTGTCGACCGAGAGAGCGCTGAACACGTTTCAGGATCACGTGAACGCCATCGCCTTTTCGCCGGATGGGCGCACCCTGGCCGCCGCCGACTGGGACAAGAACGTACAGCTTTGGGGCGTCACCAACGGGCAGATTCTGGACACGATGGATGGCCATACCGGACCGGTGCTCGCCATAGCGTTCTCGCCCGACGGGCACACCGTGGCCTCAGGCAGCGGCGACAAAACCGTGCGCCTGTGGAATGTGTCAACGGGCAAGAGCACAAATATCCTCACGGGCCACACCGGCGATGTACGCAGCGTGGCCTTCAGTCCAGACGGCCGCATGATCGCCTCGGGCAGCGCCGATGACATGATCGATCTATGGGACGCGACCACGGGCAAGTTGATCCGCACGCTCAAGGGTCACACGCGCGGGGTGAACGCTGTTGCATTCAGCTCCGATGGTCACACGCTCGCCTCGGCGAGCGACGACTCGTCGATCGTTCTGTGGGATCCGAGCACGGGTGCGGCCCAGCACATTCTGCACGGGCACACGGATGCGGTGCGCAGCGTGGCTTTCAGCCCGGATGGGCGCACGCTCGCCTCGGGCAGCGACGACATGACGGTTAGACTGTGGAACGCGGCTTCAGGAGCGGCATTGACCACGCTGCAAGGTCACGGCGGCGCTGTCTTGTCCGTCGCCTTCAGTCCGGATGGCACGACCCTCGCATCGGGCAGTGCCGACACCACCATTCGCCTTTGGGATTTGACGACCGTGCATTATTAACGGTGTCACCAATCGAGAATCGGGCTACTTCACCCTCACCTTGGGCTCGACTGACAAACCGGGGCGCAACTGTTGATGCGGGTCCTCGTTCGCGAGATCGGTGAAGTCAATGCGCACCGGGATGCGTTGCACCACCTTCACGTAGTTGCCCGTCGCGTTCTCCGGCGGAAACAACGACAGCACCGAACCGGTGGCGCCGCCAACCTGCGTCACGCGCCCGCGATAGTCTCTGCCGGTTGAATCCACGTGAATCGACACGGGCTGCCCAGTCTGCATGTGCTTGAGCTGCGTCTCCTTGAAGTTCGCGATCACCCAAAGATCCTGCAGCGAAACCAGCGTGAGCAGATTCTGCCCAGCCGAGACATTCTGATCGATCTCTACGCTCTTGCGGGTGATGATGCCGTCCGCCGGAGCCACAATTTTGGTGTAGCTCAGGTTGAGCTTGGCCTGGTCGAGCTGCGCCTGCGCCTGCTCCACCTGCGCCTCGGCCTGCTTGGCGCGGGCACTTTGCGCTTTCACCTGTTGCGGACCGGTCTCCGCATAAGTCTGCGTCGCTTGTGCCTGGCGCTCCTTATCGAGAGCCACACTGACTGCGTCGGCGGCAGCCTGTTCGCCGGCGACGGCGTCGGCCAGCGCGGCTTTGTTGGCGTCGGCCGCGTCCACGGCCGCATCGAATTGCTGCTTGCTGATCACGTCTTTCTCGACCAGCGGCCGGTAGCGCTCGAGATCCGCCTGAGCTTTGGTGTAGTTGGCCTGAGCCTGGGCCACGCGCGCGCGCGCAGACTCCAACTGCTTTTTCGCCTCCTCCACCCCGGCGTGCGTGCCCGACACGTCGGCGTTTGCGGAGCGCAGATTACTGCCGGTGTTGATGGTGACAATCGGCACGTTCACATTGGCCGCCGCGGCGTTGGCTTGGGCGCTGACCAGCGCGGCTTCGGCGTTTTCGACAGCGACCTCGTAATCGCGCGGGTCCAGCTCGGCGATCGGATCGCCCGCTTTCACCACCTGGTTCTCTTCCACATCCACCTTGAGCACTTGACCGTTGATGCGCGAGCTCACCTGGATGAGATGACCGTTCACCTGGGCGTCGTCAGTATCCTCGCTGTAAGTGGAGCGCCACCACACGACGAGGGCGATGACCACCACCACGATGACGGCGACGATGACTATGCCTCTGCGCCGGGACGGCGGCGCTTCAATTTCTGTCTCCGCGGCCGCATCGTTTCTTTCTGGCATTGGGGTTGGGTCCGCCACTTCACTTCCCTCCTACGTATTTCTTGTAGTCCAGTCCGGCGCCCAGAGCGCGCGCCAGGCTCAGCTTGGCCACGTTGTGCTGGTAAACGCTGGTCACGTATTGGCTGTCGGCCTGGGCTACGGACTGTTGTGCCTGGCTCACGGCCAGGTTGTCGCTTACGCCGTTGGCGTAACGTTCCTGCGCTTCCTTGAGAGCTTCATTGGCGAGGGCCATACTCGACTGCGCAACCTCGACTTGTTTCTGCGCCGCGCTGATATCGAGCAAGGCGTCGCGCACCTCGGCGTTAACCTGCGCCCGCTTGTCGCTCAATTGCGCCTGCGCGGTGTCGAGCTGCGCCTGCGCCTGCTCGGCTTGGCCGCGCAATGCAAACTCTTTGAAGATGGGCACGCTGAAGGTGCCCGTGGCGTCGACGGTCCCGTGCGAGTGGCCCAGCGTGGCGCCGATATCGCCGTAGTCGGCGTCGGCCTCGAGAGTAGGCAACCGCGCCGCGGTCGCCGCTTTGCGCTGCTCGGCCGCGGCCGCTGCCACTTCCACCAGCGCGGCGAGGTCTTTGCGATTCTCCTTCGCCTGCTTGATCAGCGCGTCCGCATCAAGCGCATCGAAAGGCGCGTACGGCGCTTTTTCGGTTAAATTAAGGCTCTGCTCCATCGGCATCCCAATGGCGCGCTTGAGCGCCAGCTTATCTTTTTCCAGAGCGTTCTGCGCCGCGATCAACTGCTGCTCGAGCGACTGATAATCCACGCGGGCGCGCAACTCGTCGAGCAGCGGAGCGGTGCCGGCCTGGTGATTGGCCACGGCCTGATCGAGCGAAACCTTCGCCGTGGCTACCTGCGCCTCGACACTGCTCACTTCGGTCTCGTCGGCCACCACCAGCAGATAGGCGTTGCCCACGGTGAGCACGACAAGATCGCGCGCATCGTCCGCGGACAACTGCGCGGCGGCAAAGTTGTGACGCGCGGCCAGGTAATTGCACAGCGAGCCGACATTCACCACCGACCACGTCAAGTTGGCGCGCACATCGGTATAAGAGAAAGGCCCGATGATCTTGGGAAAACCGGGAATGCGCAAACCTTCGGCGGGCAGGTCGGTCTGCATCTCCGCTTCCCTGGCGTTGAAATCCACCGAGGGCAGAAGGGTTTGCAGCTGGCTCAAACGCTGCGCGCGCGCGCCGGCGGTTTGCGTGCCGCTCAATATGATGCCGAGATTCGTCTGCAAGCCGCGCTGCATCGCGTCATCGAGCGAAAGATCGATAGGCTCGGCCGTTGCCGTTCCCCTGGGAACGCTGCCCTGAAAGCTCGCGGCTGAAGGCGGCCCGGGCGTGAGTGAGGGCGGAATGGTCGCCGTTTGTGCAGCAATGCCGATGGGCGCCAAGGCGAAAGCGCTCAAAAAAAGGCCCGCGGCCCAAGGTCGAATTCTGCATTGCTTGAAGTGCTTTGGCAATTTGAACCTTACTCAAGAACAACCGTTGCAGACGCCCGAAAATGACGCTACCTCTAATAGATGCTTCACGATCGTGGTTTGTTTCTTCAATCTAGTGTATCGAATATATCCTCTGTTCCGATTTTCCCGCCCCGCAGTATGCGGCGCCGTCCCTGAATCGGATTTCTCTGTCAGGTTTGGCCTGGAATCGGTGCACGACCGGTTGGCAAGAACGCTTTCCGTTACCCTGTCCGTTTTTCAGCGCTCAGCCAAGTTTTTTCGGAGGATTGCACCCAGAATGCCGAGCACCGCCAGAAGACGAACCAGGGTCACCGCGAAGCTGCCGAGGTTGGGGTGCGCGAGACTGACCACGTAGGCCTCATTGAGGCCTTCTATCGCAAAAAAAATGGCGAATGCAAGAAAGAGAGAGTCGCGCGTGTGCCGCCAGAAGCGCAGGAAAAACAAAGAAGCAATGAGCGAACTGGTGCAGACAACGCCGATCAGAAAGGTATCGACGACCGGATGCTCAATATGGGCGTATTGATCGAGCGGCATCATTGACTCTCCCAGATAAGGCCGAAGAGCATCAGGGCCATGGCAAGCGCTGCTGTTGCGAGGCGCCAGGTATAGAGGTCGGTTTGGAGAAAAACAATCAGGTCGGCAAACTTGAGTGCGTTGGAGGCCGTAAGCCCGAGAAAACAGAGACCGGACCAGAGCAACAACTTGCGGCGCACGCGCGACCACGCGCGCAGAAGCAAAATGGCGCACAAAAGCGTGGTGAGAGAAGTGAGGATATAGAGAGCGGCGCTCACTGTTCCCGGTCCTTTTTGAAGCGAAATGCTTTCGCGAATTCTCGAACAGGGGAAGACGCCTTCGAGTGTATCATGGTCGAAACTCGAACCAAATCGCTCCGGTAAGCACGGTCAATGCGGCACATTAGTTCGTCCTGTTCTTCGGATCGTGGACGGTACGAGTAGCGCTGCGGCTCTCCCGGTATTTCCTGCAGAATTTGCAGTCGTATCAGGTCGCGCAGAACGGCCCGCACCTGTTCCTGGGGAATGTAAAGACGCGAGGCAAGATCTTTCTCGGTCCACCCGACGGGCCTGCTATTCCACAGCAGGATCAGCGACTCAAGGTGAGGAACGCTGTCGATATTCTCGAGGATAAATTTGTACGGGTCCAAGCCCATATTTGGTTCGCTCATTTTGGACTAATAGGTGCCTGGCTGGCGGTAGGGTGAGCCGGCGGCGTAACGGCGCTCGTCGCCGCGCGGATCACTGACGACTTGCGGCGGATTGTCCCAGATCATTGTGTTGCGCTCTTTCAAATTGTACGCCGGCCACGTGGGCAGCCCCGGATGGTTAGGATTGCCGGTCGCGGCGTAGTGAATCAGCATGCCCGACATGGCATCGGCCAGCGGTTGCGCGGTTGCCAGTTCTTCGGGCGTCGAGCCCACCTGTCCCGGTGCGGCTGACAGATTGTCGAACATGAAAGGAATGTCGATGGTGTGCATGGCGCGCGCGCCAGCAGCGTTGCGATGCCAGTTCATCTGATACACCCAGGTGTGCCGCTGGCTCCTGGGATTGCTGGCGCGCCGCTCGGCTTCCATCACCTGCCCCGGCCATGCGCGAAAGGCCGTGGCCGCTGCGATCACAATATCGATGGGCGATTTGTCGGGATAGATGCTGCGGTACTTCGCGACCACCTCTTCGGCTGAATACGGCCCGAGATAAATAGCGACGGCATTCTTGAGCGCGGCGGGCGCATCGTCCCAGGTAAGCGTGCCGCGCACGGCCACGGCGGTCTCGTCGTGCACGTTGCCCAGGATCATGGGCACGTTTTCTGAGAGCGGAGGCGCATCGGGCGTGAAGGGATCGCGCGAAAGCACAACGTTGTCGACCACCGGCAGCCAGTCGGAGCTGGTGGCGATGGCCGCGGCCTGAATCTTCTCCCACGGTATAGTCTTCAGATCCGCGAGATTCGATTGCGTGATGCCCAGCTTGGCCAGCAGCACTTCGGTTCGCTTGGATGCGATCTCAATCGACGCGCCTTTCACCTGCTGCCCGCTCATGGTCATCACGCGATGAAATAATCCGTGGCCGGCGGGCATGGCCATCAATGCGGCGCACTTGGCTCCGCCTCCCGATTGTCCGAAAATCAAAACCCTGGAAGGATCGCCGCCGAACTCGGCAATGTTTTCGCGCACCCACTTGAGCGCCAGCACCAGGTCCAGCATACCCACGTTGCCCGATTCGGCGTACTCCTTCGGTGCAATCGCGCCCAGATACAGATACCCGAATGCGTTGAGCCGGTGATTGACTGTGACCACGACCACGTCGCCGCGATGACAAAGCCGTTTGCCGTCGTAGAGAGGACTATTCACCGAGCCGTTGTTGTATGCGCCGCCATGAAAATAGACCAGCACCGGGCGCTTACGATGATCGCGCAGCCCGGGCGTGAAGACATTGAGATGCAGGCAATCCTCGCTCTGCACGCCGGCTTCGGGTGCAACACGCGGAGCGGTTCCCGGCGGCGGCATTCCCACCGAACCCAGGCTCGGCGCGGAGTTTGTGCCCTGTTGACCACGCAACGCCATCAGTTGCGGTGCGCGCGTGGTGAATGCGTCGCACACTTTCACGCCGGTCCACGGCGCGGGCGCCAGCGGCGCCTGGAAACGCACCGGAGCGGTATCCGCGCCGTAGGGAATGCTGCGGAAGACGTTGATGCCGTCTTCGAAGGTGCCGCTGATCGATCCGTAGCGCGTTTTAGCCTGGGGGACCGATGCTGGCGTCTGGGCGGCCGCGGCGAGACTGCCGGGATATGCAAAAAGGCCGCGGCGAAGCGCTAGGGCTGCGGCGGCAAATCCTGTGGTGCGCAAAACGGCGCGGCGGTTCACTGGGGACATGGTTTCCTCACGGTCGCAAGACTATCAAATCCCGCCCAGATTTGAGTTTTTTCCTGCGTTTAACATGGCGGCCGACCGGTGGCTGTCACCATGGTTTCGCGGGGTCCCTTTCGCCCTCCGACTCGGGCAGAAAACCCGCCTCGCCTATGGCAAAAAGGGATGCAAGCCCTTGGTAGCGTGCCATTTGCGGAACAAAGACCCCTTCCGGAGACCGCCGCAGGTGCCAGAAGGCGCGAAAACGCGATAGACTTTCCAACACGGCTCTTGAGACGGGCGTATGGCCAGAAGCACCAAGAAAACAGAGCTATTTAACGGCCGGGACCACTCCTGGATGCAGTTCAACCGGCGTGTGCTCGAAGAGGCTGAAGACGCGACCAACCCGCTTACTGGAACGCGTTAAATTCCTGGCCATCACCGGCTCCAATCTCGACGAATACGTTGAAATCCGCCAGGCCGGCCTCATGCAGCGCATTGAGGATGGCTACCGCGAGCCCGGCTACGACGGCCTGCGCCCCGATCGAGTCCCTCTCCATCCTCACAGCCGAGATTCACAACTTCGTGGCTGCACAATATCAGTGCTGGAACAAGC
Source organism: uncultured Acidobacteriaceae bacterium (assembly GCA_963732305.1). Classification (GTDB taxonomy): domain Bacteria; phylum Acidobacteriota; class Terriglobia; order Terriglobales; family Acidobacteriaceae; genus Telmatobacter. The sequence continues at coordinate 290,079 of CAVSYW010000005.1, read as the reverse complement.
ACCTGTTGCCCGAGCTGCGCAAGCAGGGCATCCGGCTGCTCGCGTGGGACGAGCTAAGCAAGGACGCAACCGAATTTGCCCGCAGCTACTTCCAGCGCGAGGTTGATCCGCTGCTGACGCCGATCTCGATCGATCCGACGCATCCCTTTCCGCGCGTGCTCAACAAGGCGCTTTGCCTGGCATTGCTCTTGCGCGCCAAACGCCGCAGCTCAGGGCCGCAGGTGTTGGGCGTGGTCACCGTGCCGCGCGCTTTGCCGCGGTTTGTCCGGCTGCCCGCAAACCACGGCCACCACGATTACCTGCTGCTGCAGGACCTGATCGAGCAGCATCTCGCCGGCATGTACCGCGGCTACGAGGTACTTGCTTCCTCGGCCTTCCGCGTGACGCGCAACTCGAACCTCTACTTCGAGGAGGAAGAAGCGCGATCGCTGCTCGAAACCATTCGCGTGGAGCTGCACAATCGCCGCAAGGGCGACGCGGTGCGCCTGGAAATCGAAAGCAGCGCCGACCCGGAAATCATTGAGCGCCTGCGCGTGAACTTCGAGCTCGACGAGGACCAGGTATTTCGCGGCGAGGGCCCGGTGAATCTGTCGCGCATCATGTTTCTCTACGGCGACATTCAACGGCCAGACCTCAAGTTCCAGCCGTTCACGCCGAAGCCGCTCTTGCTGAGCCGCAAATCCACTGGCATATTCGATGAGTTGCGTCACCGCGACATTCTGCTGCATCACCCGTACGACTCCTACGATCCGGTGGTCGAATTCGTGCAGCAGGGCGCGCTGGACCCGGCCGTCGTCACCATGAAGCAGACGCTCTACCGCACCAGCAACGACTCACCCATGTTCCAGGCGCTGACTGAAGCCGGCGCGAGCAAGGAGGCCACTGTTGTCGTGGAGTTGATGGCTCGCTTCGACGAGGCCTCGAACATTCGCTGGGCGCGCAGCATGGAAGACGCGGGTGTGCAGGTCTTCCACGGCGTGGTGGGCCTCAAGACGCATTGCAAGCTGGCCATGCTGGTGCGCCACGACGAAGATGGCGTCATCCGCCGTTACTGCCATCTGGGCACGGGCAACTACAACCCCGACACCGCGCGCTTCTACACCGACTTGAGCCTGCTCACCTGCGATCCGCAAATTGCCGAGCGCGTGCACATGGTGTTCAACTACCTCACCGCGCACGCCGAGATCGACGACTACTCGCCGCTCCTCGTGGCGCCGCTCACCATGGCGGAAAGTTTCCTGCGCCTCATTCGCCGCGAACAGGAGCACGCGCAGGCCGGCCGCCCCGCGCACATCGTGGCCAAGATGAATGCGCTGCTCGAGCCCTCGATCATCCAAGCGCTTTACCAGGCCTCGCAGGCCGGCGTCGAGATCGACCTCATCATTCGCGGCCTTTGCATCCTGCGGCCCGGCGTGAAAGGCTTGTCGGAACGCATCCGCGTGCGGTCGATTGTCGGACGTTTTCTTGGAGCACTCGCGCATCTTCCACTTCGCCAACGGCGGCAACGACGAAATCTATCTCGGCTCGGCCGACTGGATGCCGCGCAATCTCTTCGAGCGCTGCGAAGTCGTCTTCCCGGTACGCGACCCGGCGGCGATCGCGCGCATTCACAACGAAATTTTGCCGGCCTATATGGCCGACACGGTCAAAGCCCGAATCCAGCAACCGGATGGCAACTTCGTCCGCGCCAGCAAGCTGATGAAAGACGTGCCGGTGTTTTCAGCTCAGGAATTCCTAATGCAGTTGGCCGAAAGCAAGAAGGTTTTGGATGCGATTCCCGCGCCAGCCGCCGGACATTCCGCGGATTCCACCGAGAAAGCCGCGTCTGCCGCGGACTAGTTCTCACCGCCAGTCGTTCAATACGTACGTCCAGGCGCGGTTGAAACCGTCGCCGAGCGGTTTTTGCATGGCAACGCCCATCGTCACGGCGCGATATCCGTGCGCACGCATGCGCTCAAACGCGTCTTTGCAGGCCAGGCTTACGCCGGCCTCCACCTCACTGCCCTCGGCCAGCGCCAGCGCATCGATGGCATCCAGCAGACGCTCGAAACGCTCGCCGCTGCGCGCCACTGCGAATTTTACATAACAAGTCGTCTCGCCGCCTTCCGATCCCGCACCGTGCATGCACACGGCAAACCCATCCAGAGCACGGCGGCCTTCAATCAGGACCACCTCGCCGATGCGCTGCGCCACGACGGCGCGAATCTCATCGCTCAGGTCGAGCCCGCGTTCCAGCGTGTTGGTCAGCTTCGCGCATGCTGCGATGGCCCGTTCCTGTGCTTTTTTCGTGAGCGACGATAGCAGCACAGGCATTCTTGCGCCCTCGACGAGCGCCCACGCGGGCGGCGCAGGCGAGCGCTTCATGAGGGCCGTGAGCGAGCCAGGCCAATAGCCAAATTTCTGGTAGAGGCCCAAGTGGCGCGGGCTTTGCGGAAACGTGAACAAAGCGCTGTGCCCGACGCCCCAGCGCTCGAAGATTTTCATGGCGGCCGCCAGCAGTTGCTGCGCTACGCCCCGATTCCAATAATCCGGCAAAACGGTGAGCGGCCCGAAGAAAGCAAACGACCCCCATCGTGTCGCAATGTTCGATCCAATGAGTTTCCCGTTGTCGCGCGCAGCCAGCAGTTTGGTGTTGCGCGCGCGCCATCGCGGAGTGACGAAATTCCGGTCGCCCATGAATTCCAGCGGGTTGGGGAGCGAGAGAAACGTGCCGAAGGCCAGGCGCACGATGCGGTCTGCTTCCTTAAGCTCGTCCGCGCGCAGTGCGCCGACCTGAATCGACTGTTTTGCCGCCATGATGGGACTCCTCAAGCACACAGCCGCGGAGGGGGAGGGATCGGGGGAAGAGCCGCAGACGCGCCCAGTTTAGCGCATCGCCGCCGGTTAGCCTACGGTTTCCATCATCCGATCCCCGGAAAAATCGCAATAATTTTTAGGAAAACGAGCGACCTTGCCGGCGTCACAGGCGCCCACGGGAGGTTACAATTCCACCCATCCCCTTTGCGAGGAGGAAAATCCCGTGCAGAAGCTTTGGTTGAAGCAAAAACCCTGGGTGAAAGTGGTCGCCGCAGCTGCGGTTTTGATCGTCGTTGTTCTGGTTTTGGTTCCGTTCTTCGTGAACGCCGATACCTTCCGCCCCAGGATTCAGGATGAGCTCGCGAGCGGGCTGGGGCGCAAAGTCACGCTCGGCCACATCAACCTTTCGCTGTTCACTGGCAGCCTGGTGGCCGAAAACATCTCCATCGCCGACGATCCCACATTTTCCTCCGCGCCTTTTCTTCAGGCCAAGGAGCTTCGCATCGGAGTTCAACTCGGGGCACTGATCTTCCACCATTCGGTCCAGATCACGACCTTCACCGTCGATTCCCCGTCGATCCAGCTCATCCACTCGGCCAACGGCACTTGGAATTTTTCTTCGCTGGGCAGCAACGGCTCTCAGCCAGCATCCCAGCAGGCGGGCGCCCCGCCTTCGCTCACAGTGAGAGAGCTGAAGATCGAGAACGGCAGCGCCACGCTTTCCTCCGTGCCCGCAGCGGGCAATCCCTTCACATGCTCTGACGTCAACCTGACAGTCAAGAATCTATCGTTCACGCAATCGTTCCCCTTTGAGGTTTCGCTCAAGGTTGCAGGCGGCGGCTCTATCAGCCTGAAAGGAACTGCGGGGCCGGTCGCGCAAAACGATACGTCTCTCACGCCCTTCGACGCGACGCTCGATATCAAGCACTTCGATCCGGTGGCTGCGGGCGCGGTTCAACCCAGTGACGGCATTTCCATGGTTGCCGACTTCAGCGCCCACGTCACTTCGAAGGACGGCAACGTCACCAGTACGGGAACGGCCGCGGCCTCGCAGCTCAAACTGGCACGCAACGGAACCCCTGTTCCCAAGCCGGTCGACATCAGTTTTAACATCTTTGACAACCTCTCTACGCGCACCGGCCAGGTCAACGATCTCGCCATCCAGACCGGCGCAGTCGCGGTCCATATCTCGGGCAGTTTTCGGCACGACAGCGACGAGGCTGTCCTGAATCTCCATCTCTCCGCGCCCAATCTCCCTGTCGATCAGGTGGAGCAACTGCTCCCTGCCGCCGGAGTCATGCTTCCCAGCGGGTCAAGCTTGAAGGGCGGCACGATCACGGCCAGTCTCGCCGTCACCGGCCCTGTGAATGCGATCACGATTGCCGGCCCTATTGAGCTCGACAACAGCAGTCTTCAGGGTTTCGATCTCGGCTCGAAGATTCAAGGCATCAATCCCATCGGCGGGACATCGAACGGCACGGAGATTCAGAAGCTGAGCACGGTCGTCAATAATTCGCCGCAAGGCACGCGCTTCGCCAATATCGACGCGGAGATTCCCAGGATCGGAAGCGCGACCGGCGAAGGCACGGTTTCCCCTTCAGAAGAGCTGAATTTTCAGCTCAGCGCAAAGATCGCCGCGCTTTCGGCAGTCGGCGGAGCAGTAAGCAACGTTGTTGGCGGATTGTTTGGCGAAGGCTCCCAGCCCCAGTCCAATGGCGGGGGCATTCCGCTCACCATCACCGGAACCGCATCGAATCCCTCGATTCACGCCGACATGGGAAAGATGCTGAAGAGCGCGGCCAACGGGATCGTTGGCAAATCCCCGGTGCAAAATCCGGCAAAGTCGCTGAGGGGATTGCTTGGGAGATAAGCGGAGTTCGCGGGTTGGCGGGGTGTTCGGAGCTAGCTAAAATTAGAACAGTGCCGCCTTCCCTGGTCCCATCACCGGTGCAAGACCTTACATCGGATCGCGTCGCGAACGCACTTCGCATCTTCGGCACTCCGCGAGCACTGGAGCTTTGGCATTCGGCCAGCCTTGATGCGCCAACGGTCGCCATTGTCTGGTCGCTGGCTTTTGCCTGGGCCGGGCATGTGCATCTGCCGCCGTGGGTGCCGCTGCTGCTGGCGCTTGTCACCTGGTCAGTGTATGTAAGCGATCGCCTGCTCGATGCGCGCGCCGGCTTGTGCAAGCCCGCGCTGCACACGTTGCGCGAGCGCCATTGGTTTCACTGGCAACACCGGCGCGTGCTTCTGCCCGCCGCAATTGCCGCAGCCTGCGCCGCTGCGGGAATCATCCTCGCCTTGATGCCGCCCATGGCGCGCGAGCGGGATTCGGTATTGGCCGCTGCAGCGCTCGCTTATTTTTCCGGAGTGCACTCGGGACGCGACGCGCGGATTTTCCCTCTGCACTGGCCGCGGTCCTTGACCAGTCCCGCGGGTCTCGGCAAGGAATTCTTCGTCGGCCTGCTGTTTACCGCGGGGTGCGTGCTACCCGTATGGCATCGGCCCCACACGCTTGCCGCGCCCGGATCCACGGCATGGGTTTTCTGGATTCCCGCTGTCACTTTCGCAGCACTGGCATGGCTCAACTGCAGTTGCATCACGCGATGGGAAGCGATGGATGCGTCCGGCGAAGTTCAATGGGCAAACGCGAAGGGCAAGTTCCGCAAAAGGGAATGGGGGCCGTCGGCACAATTTTTCGCAAGTATTTTGCTCGCATGTGGAGGGTTACTCCTTGCGGCTGCGGGCGCGGCGGCGCATCCGCGTCCTGCCGCACTGCTGGCGGCTGGAGCGGCAAGTGCGCTGCTCCTGGCGTTACTCGACCTTATGCGCGCACGTATGACACCGCTCGCACTGCGCGCCGCTGCAGATCTTGTCCTGCTCACGCCGCTTCTGCTCTTCGCCCTTGCCCGGGCCCTCCGATGAATGCTTCATTCCTCCCAATACCCTCGCCCAAAACGCTAAAGGGCGGAGCCCCCAAGTTCGATGGGCTTGCGCATCTCTACCGCTGGATGGAGTTCTTCACGTTCGGCCCGTGGCTGGAGCGTTGCCGTTACGCATTTCTCGGCGACCTGGCGGATTGCCGTCACGCCGCCGTTCTTGGCGATGGCGATGGCCGCTTCACCGCGCAACTGCTGCGCGTGAATCCGGCCATCGAAATTGTCGCGGTCGATGTCAGCCCGGCGATGCTTCGCGCGCTCCTCCGCCGCGCAGAAACCCACGCCGAACGCGTCCACATCCATTGCGCCGATGCGCGCGTGTGGCAGCCGGAAAAGCCGCCCTGCGACCTGATTGCATCGCATTTCTTCCTCGATTGCCTCACCGATGAAGATGTGCAGACTCTCGCTGAAAAACTGCGCGGCGCACTTTCTTCCTCCGGCCGTTGGGTGGTATCGGAATTCGCAATCCCTGTAGGCGCGTTCGGCCGATATGTGGCGCGGCCTGTGGTCTGGCTGCTGTATCGTGCTTTCGGCCTGCTCACCGGACTCCCCGTCCGCAGTTTGCCCGATCACGCCGCCGCCCTTCGCGCTGCGGGATTCACCCTGCGCAAGCGCCGCAGCTTTCTGCACGGCCTGCTTGCCGCCGAACTCTGGTCCCTGGCCTGAAAACTCCATTTGCGGCGTGCACTTGGAAGCCGATTGTCGCCGTGCGGCAAATGTTACAAATCTGTTAAAATCAGCTTGCAAGGAGCACGGCAAGTCCGAAAGTTCCCGCCGCACCCATCCCCATGATTCTCTATCTCATGCGCCACGCGAATGCCGGAACCATTCGCGACAATCCTGTCCTTGACGCCAAGCGAGGCCTCGTCAAGGAGGGCAAGGAGCAGTGCATGCTGATGGCGCGCGTGCTGGGCGCTCTCAAAGCGCCGATTGACGTCATCGTTTCCAGCCCCTTGAAGCGCGCCCTGCAAACCGCGCAACTGGTGGGCACGGAACTGGGCTACGACGCCAAAGTGGAGATCAGTCCAGCGCTGGGATTGAATGGAAATTATGCAGATTTCCAGAAACTTTTGGCCAAATATGCCGACCGCGAGGGGATTCTTGTGGTGGGGCACAATCCCAATATCTTCCAGTTTCTGGGTCGCCTCATTACCGGCAACGGCGGGGCCGCGGTGCGCATGAGAAAAGCTTCCATCGCGCGCGTAGACATGAACCACCATCCGCCGCGCCTTCAATTACTGATAGACCCGCGCACGGCCCGCACTCTCTACGCGAGCGTGACAAAGAGTTCGCGGCCGAAGACCTCACGGAAGTAGCCGGCCTCTTTGCGCAGCGACCATTGCTCCAGTTCCGCGCCGGTTCGCCCTGCGCGCAATTCGAGATAAATCCGCTTGGGATAAATCCGCACCGCCACGCGTAATACGTCGCTCGCCCGGTCCTGATTCAACGCCACGGCTAGGCGCAGAAGCACCACCGCACGTTGCACGTTCTTGTGTTCTTCGGCAGGGATGTTGCGGAGCGCGCGATCGCCGGGCTGGGGACGGCTCTTGCCCAGATAGCGAGCAATGGCCGAGACCAGCGTGCGCTGCAATTGCGTGTAGCCGTAAATCTCCGAGCTGGAGATGATGTACTGCGTGTGGCGATGGTGCCCCTGGTGATTGATGAACTTGCCGGTGTCGCGGAGCATGGCGGCGGCGGCGAGCCAGCTTTCGTACTCGGGCGGAAGCTCGTGCACGGCTTTCAACTCGCGAAAGATCTGTACGGCGTGCGAGCGGACCGGTTCGGCATGGCGTGGATCGACGCCGTAGCGTTTGGCCGTGGCCAGCACGCTCTCCCAGCGCTCATGCTCGAATTCGCGATGCGCTTTGGCGCGGGCGTCCTGTTCGGCGAGCATTTGCGCCAGAATGCCGTCGCGCAAGCCCAGCGGCGAGTAGCGGAAACCGGGAAGGCCGAAGCTCTCAAGCACTTCCGCGTAGACTTCTGCGCCAGGGACGATGATTTCGGCGCGCCGCGGACCGATGCCGGGCACCGCCTCGCGCTGCGGGAGCGACATCTTGGCGAGCTTCGCGGCCAGTTTGCGTACCGCGCTCGCCGGCACCATTCCTGCGAGAAGTGCGGAACGATGCTCGGAGCGGCGGAATGCAAGCGCGGCGCGGGCAACGGTCCGGGCGGACTTCTTGTTGCTGTTTTTGGCTTTGCCGTTTTTGGCCTTGCCGTTCTTTGTCGCGGCTGCGTAAGCATCGGAGAGCGCTGCGGCCGTGCCGGATGTGGCAATCACCAGTGGCGCGCGGCCCGGCTGAATGCGACGGTGGGCGCGGCGCAGCTCGCGCGCGATCAACTGCTTCATGCGCGCCAATCCGTCGGCCGGCGCGGGGTCGTCGCTGAGGAACTGTTCGGTTAAGCGCACCGCACCCAGCGGAAGGCTGACGGTTTCCTTGATGCGCTTCGATTCGGAGAGCGTGATCTCGCAGCTTCCGCCGCCCAGATCGAGAAGCAGAACGCGGCCACCCGCTCCCGGCTCCGCGCCGGTGACGCCGAGATGAATAAGCCGCCCTTCCTCGAGGCCGGAGATGATTTCCATGTCCCAGCCGGTCTCAGCCTTCACCCATGCCTGAAACGCCGCTGCGTTGCGCGCATCGCGCATGGCCGAGGTGGCTACCACGCGAATACGGTCGACGCCGTGCGATTGCACGGCGCGCTGAAAGCGCTTGAGCGCGCGCAGTGTGGCCGCCATGGCTTCAGGCGAGATAAGGCCGGTGTCGAAAACGCTGCCGCCGAGCCGCGTCACCTCGCGGTCTTCAGCCAGCGTCTTGAGCCGGTGTGCCTGAACTTTGGCGATCTTCAACCTGCAGGAATTGGAACCGATATCGATGGCTGCAAATGTCGGCATTTTTTAGATTGGCGCTCCGCGAAAAGAATCGACCCATCGCAAAGATACACGATGGCGGCGTGGAGCGACAGGCGTCAGGCGTCAAGGGTCGGACCGGCGCGTCAGTTCTTCAGCACCGGCTGCAGTTGGCTCAAGGCATCGGCGGCGCCTTGCCCGTCACCCTTTTGCAAACTGAGGAGAAGTTTGTCCCAGGCATCGCTTTCGGCCTGGAAGCGGCTGGACGTCTGAATATAGTGGCGCGTGCCGGCAAAATCCCAAACTTGTGCCGGCATCTGCTTCACGCGGCCGCTAAGCGACGCCGCCGTCGCGAGCGCCTCCGGTTTCTTTCCGCTTGCGTACTGGCAGGCAAGCAGGAGCGCATCGCGGACCATAAGCTCCGGTGGGGTCAGGTCGGAGTCCTTGATCGATGCCGCCTGCGCCAGGCAGACATCGAACTGATTCGCCGTGAGCGCTGCTTCTTCCAGGTTAAGGTGATTCATCGGTGTCGGATCCTGCTCGATCAGTTGCTGATCCAGGTCGAAAGCCCGCGCGAAATCGAACGCGACTTCGTGAGAAATCTCCGCGAGATTGTGCAGCGCAACAAGGTTGAGCGCTTTGCCGCTCGCGTCGAGACACACGGAAACGGTGCGATTGAAGTCCTCATCGTAGCCCCAGAGCCAGCCGTAGCATCCGGCGGGGGTCTGAGAGCCGATCGAAGTCTTGTCAACCACCGGTTTGCCGTCGCTATCGTAAAACAGGTTGCCGACAGTGCGCCCTGAGGAATCGTACTGGAATGTGATTTTCTGGTACCCGGTGTCCAGCTGATTCATCGGTGCGCCCTGCGCGTCCAGGCAGCGCTTCGCCGTGCCGTTGCCATTTTGATCGACCTCATGGACGAACGCAGAACAGCCTGCACCGTTCTGTGCGGCCGGCTTCCCATCCAAACCGAAAAATTGCTCCTTCGTCAAGGCGCCGTGATCGTCCATGGTGAAGACGGCCTTCTGGAAACCTACCGCTTGCCAGACGACGGGCTTGTTTGCGGTGTCAAGATAGCTCACTTCGGTCTGGTTCCCCCACTGGTCCAACTGCCAGCGGTAAATTGGGGGTTCGCCATCCGACGGCGGGAGAGGATTGCCTTTCAGATCCTGGAATGTTGTTTGCAGCAGCTCGCCCCGCGCATCCCGGTTATAACTCTTGCCGGCAAAACCTTTGTTGGCTGGGATCGGGTCTCCCGCGCGGTTCAGGAACGACTGCTCCACCGTGCCCAGTTGCGTGTTCTTCTGGTCAATCACGGTGGCGCCAAAATTCATCGTCGTCCATTTAGTGGACACATCCCAAAGGTTTTCGGCCTGAAGAAAGTCCTGATTCAGGTAGGTAAATCGGATCTCGCTCACGTATCCATTCGAATCGTACTGGACATCGAAGCTGGAGAGGACCGTGGTGCCGTCGGCGGCGACCACTGAGCCGCGCCGGACATTCCGCAAGGGTTCCGCTTGCGTGGGGGCGTAGTTGAGCGCATAGACCATGCGGCCGTCCATGTCGAGCGCCACTTCGTGCACGGCCTGCCCTTTTTCGTCATACGTGAATTCCAGCCTGCAGAATTGCCCGTTCATGCCGTTGGTGGGAAAGAAGAGCGAGCGGTCAAGTTGCGAGTCCATGAGGAGCTGTCCGTAGCCGTTGATCGCTTCAATGGACTGCATTTCTCCACGAAAACCTTTGCGTGTGACTTTGAGCGATTCCCCGCGGTGGCTGATATCGCTTTGCGACAGAGCCCCTACCACTTCGTAGGAGCCGTTGCGCCGCATGAACGTCGCGTAGTAGGAAACACTTGGATGCACGTAAGCAAGCCAGCTGTACGCTGAATACGAAATCACCGCCAGCGCCACCGCCGCCCAAATGGCCGCCCTCAGCGCTGCCTGCCGCAGTTTTTGCTTTAGCAAGGCCTGCTCGCGCCGTTTCCGGCTCTTCTCCACCAGACTGGTGAGCAAGTCGTGCGCCAGTTCCACGTGCTGCGTGCCCAGGCGGTCTTCAAAGCGCAACAGCCGCCGGTCGACGAGCTTCTGCAGATCGGCATCGGAAATGTGCTCGCGGCGTGCTTCCTCCACGGGAATGGTGGCGCGGAATCCCGTCGCGGTAACCAGATGCTCTTCCACGAACAGGCGCACCGAGTCGTCCAGCCCGCCCAGGCTGCGCTCGTAGAGCGATTCCAGAATGCCGCCCTTCTCTGCGGCCACCAGTTCGCGCGTGATCTGCGTCTGCCCCGTGGCCACCATGCGCTCGAAGAGCTCGTTGCACATCACGTTCAGATAGGCCGGCTCAATCTCTTCCGCGGCGCTGCTCACACCCTCGCCGCTGCGGCTGCTGATGACGGCGTTGATGATGTCCTGAGCGACTTCGTCCGTCACCCACTCTTTCCCGGGGTTGCGGATGATTTCAATACCGCGCGCGGCATCGAGGGGGCCTAGCGCAAAGCGATTGCGCAGGATGGCGGGAAGAATGGGCCGCAGCGAATCGAGCTTCCACACGAAGTCTTCGCGCAACGAGACCACGATCTTGTAGTTCGGGGTACCGGTTTCGACAGATAGCCTTTCTCCGGACGCCTCGGCTCTTTCCCGCACGGCGGCCGGAATACGATTTTCCGCGAGGTCCGCCAGTTGCTCGAGGATCTCTGTTTCATCTTGCCGCCGGCTGCCCATGGTGAAGATCTCTTCAAACTGGTCGAAGACCAGCACCGGAGCGAGCCGGTCGTTCCGCGGACCCCAGAAATGCACGCGGTGGAAGTACTCCCACAGCGTTTCTGTCTGCGGGCTCTCGTGCTCGCTGTCGATATCGACGCCGCTCTCGCGCGCCGCCGCCTCGGTGAGCGCTTTCACCTGCTCGACAGGACTCGCGGGCATGCGGCGAATAGTCGAGCCGCAGAACCACGGGAAAATATCCTTCTAGACGCAGCTTGGGAAATACGCCGGCGCGCAGCAGCGAAGTCTTGCCCAATCCCGACCGGCCAAACAACACCGTCAGCGTCTCGCGCTGGATGAGCCGCAGCAGCTCCTGCGTCTCTGCCTCGCGCCCGAAGAACAGGTGCGCCTGATCTTCTGTGTACCAGAAGAGTCCCGGCCATGGGTTCTGTGCGCGGGTGAGCGGCGGCGCCGGCGTACTCATCTGGGCCTCCGGTAGTTGCGGATGCCGCGGCTCAACGTCTCGATGAGCTCCGGCGGAACCTTGCCATCGCGCAGGCGCGCCCACTGCAGATCGCGGTAAGGAGACTCCACGAACTGAGCGCCCGACGGCGTGTCGTCAATCACCAGCGGCTGAAGGTAACGATCTTCCTTGCGCCGTTCCATGGAAGCATCCTCGGCCATCCGCCATTCTCTCCACACAAAGCGCGGCCCCGGTCCCGAGCGATCCAACGCTCGTGAAATGATGGGTACAAAAAACGCCGCCTTCTTGATGTTTTCGCGAATGGTCAGCAGGTAATCGTTGCCGGGATCGGCGGGAAGCTCCCGCTCGTCCAGCCAGGTGTCGATATTGTTGGCTTCCAACTGGTCGCGAATGGCGCGTACCTTGGGGCGATCTTCGCTGGCGTAGCTAAGAAAGACGGCTCCTGGCTTGAACTCGCCCGCGGGGCCTCCGGGAGCTGCTGCCGCGCTCGCCGTATTGCTCTGGCTGCGCGCCTGCCAGCGTGTGTAAAGCTGCTGGGCGAAATCCACCGGCGAGATGGAAGTCACGACCTTGGCCCGTTTCCGATTCAGGTAATCGGCCAGTCCCGGTTCGCAGGTCAGGCTCACGTAGTACATATTGATGGCTTCCTGATTGCGCCGCCCATTGATGGCATGAATAAAGAATCGGCCCAGCCAGTCGGGCAGGTTGCAGCCAAGAAGAAGAACCGTCTTTTTCTGCAGATAGTCGTACAGATTTTCCGGCGCGTACTGCTGGTCGAGCAGCGACCAACTGTACTCGATCAGGTCGTCTTCCGTTTTCGCGAAGGTTCCGTCGGTGGGGCTCGTGGCTCCAAACAGGTGATACACGCCCGGAGAGCGGTCGTGATGAAAGTGGTTGGGCAGATCGACCGCGCTCTTCACTCCGCGAGGCGTGAACTTGATCTGCTCCACCTCGACGTCCTTCCGCGCCTCGGTCAAGGCCTGGAACATGAGGTGGTCGACGGTGGTCGTGATGTAGAGCGAGAAGTCCTGAATGTTAGCAAGATTCTTGAGGGAATCCGGAATGGGCCAGGCGCGCCGGCGCACCACGTCATCGATGTCGTACGCCACTTCGCCGGCGTTCTCCCGCTGGCTCAGAAGGTTGGCAACGTCGTAGATGGTCCAGCGCCGCGCGCCCTCGGGGCGGACGATTTGCGTTTGCGCCGCAAGCGCATTGCCCCAAATTTCGTATAGACGCGTCAGTTCGCCGTTTTCCGGAACGAAAAGCAACTCCGGCCCCAGCACCGGAACCACGATGCCCTCGAGAATCAGGTTCACCAACTTGTCCCATTCCCGTTCCGTCATCTCCATCGAACCGGAAGCGGCCGATGGAACAGGAGGCGATGTACTCATGAGCGTCCCTCGTCTTCGAGAGTTGCCGGCGCGCAGGAAAGAAAAACGCCCTCAGGATACAACCCTGCCGCCGAAGGATTCTGGCTCGGCGTTTTCGACTTCCGCGTTGTTCCAAATGATAGGGTTTTCTGCGCGTTGCGGGCTCGTTCCTCACTCTATCACGAACCTGCAATCCCCATACAGATCCAGAATGGTACCGGGCGCTCGGCGCACACTGGCGGAAGGGAGCAGAGCCCCGGCAGATTTGCGGCCGATGCTAGAGGTGCTTCATTGAGGGCCATCTCAAAAGTGCATCACAACGCCGGCGCTGATGCGCGTGTTGTTCTGGTGGTTGTCGGTGCCGTTGTTGAAAGTGGTCACGAGATAATCGGCTTCGACGATGCGGATCGAGAAGCGGTGATCGACGCTGAGGTCGAGGCCGCCGCCGAGGTTCGAGGCGAAGGCCGCGCCGGCGTTCGCCGCGCCGGCGTTCGGCGCTTGCACCAGGGTGCCGCTGGAGTGAGCGAAGCCGACTAGAACCTGGCCAAACGGCTGCAACGACGAAATGTGGAACGGCGGAATGTAGCGCACGCCCGCCGTGTACGCGCTGAGCGTCAGGCCGAATCCGGCGGCGGAGATGTTGCTCGCGTGATCGGCGACAACGTCGCCCACCACATCCCACTTGCCCGGCACCATGGCCCACGCAAACGTGGCGCCGCCGCCGTTCAGGTTGATGCAGCCGCAGCCGCCCGGTGGTGCGTTGCTGTGCAGATAGCTGTAATCGAGTGCCAGCTCATAGCGGAACGGCTGTGCGGTTGCGTGCGCAGCGTCCTGCGCTGGAGCCGCGCTTGCCGAGACCGCGGCCATTGTCAAAAACAGAACGAACGTGCGATTGATCCTGAGTCGCATACGGTCTCCTCTACTGCGCCACTGTGAGCTGCACGGTGGTTGAGTGCGTGTCTGTGCCGCTTGTGCCGGTGATGGTGAGCGTGTAGGTCTGCGATTGAATAAGTCCGAAGCCGCCGCCGCAGCCCGTGAGCGACGCCGCGCAGGCCACCCCGGCCAGGCCCGCGACCAGCAGCAGCAACTTGCCCCTCCACACCTTGCGCCAGCGCCGGAACGGCAGCAGCAACAGCACGGCCAGAACCGGCGTCGTCACCGGCCACAGGCTGGGCCTGATCACGCTCGCCGTCGCGGGTATGGCTACGGCCAGCGTAGAGGGCGCGCTCGTCGAGCCCGGCACAACCGAGGCAGGACTGAACGTTCCTGTTGCGCCCGTGGGCAGGCCCGTAACGCTCAGCGTTACCGTGCCTGTGAAGGCGCTGCCTACGTCGGCGACAGTGACCGAATACATGGCCGAGCCGCCGGGCGCGACACTTTGCGAGGCGGTCGTGGACGAAACGCTGAAGTCCGGCGCGGGCACGTTGACGACTACGGTCCGCTGCACCTGCGGCGCGGCGGAGTAGTCGGCGTTGCCGGCCTGGCTGGCGTCGATCACGATGTTGCCGGCCTTGGTGACGGTGAGCGTGCTGCCGCTGATGGTTCCTGTGCCGGTGCTGCTGTTGTCGATGCTGAGCACGACCGCGTTGCCCGATGCGCCGCCGGTGGCGATCAGAGGAACGGTCAGGCCGGAGGAGTAAGTTACCGGCGAGCTAGGCTGCGTGAAGTTGATCACCTGCGGCGCTTGAGTAACGGCCACAGTTTGTTGCACCTGCGGCGCGGCGGTGTAACTCGCGTTGCCGGCCTGGTTAGCATCGATAACTAAGCTGCCCACGGTAGTTACAGTAAGTGTGCTGCCGCTGATCGATCCCGCGCCGGTGCTGCTCGCGTCGATGGTAAATACAACCGGATTACCCGACGCGCCGCCGGTGGCGGCCAGCGGAACGGTCAAGCCGGAAGAGTAAGTTACCGGCGTAGCTGGCTGCGCGAAGTTAATCGCTTGCGCGCCGGGCGCGTTGACCACGACAGTGCGCTGCACCTGCGGCGCGGCCGTGTAGTTGGTGTTGCCGGCCTGGTTGGCATCGATCACGAAACTGCCCGTGCTGGTGACGATGACCTGGCTGCCGTTGATGCTGCCGGCGCCGGTGCTGCTCGCGTCGATCGAGAAAATAACCGAGTTACCCGATGCGCCTCCCGTGGCGCTGAGCGGGATCGTTAGCCCGGAGGAATACGTCAGCGGCGTGGTGGGCTGCGTGAAGGTGATGGTCTGCGGGGCCTGTGTGATGACCAATGTCCGTTGCACCTGCGGCGCGGCGGAGTAGCTTGCGTTGCCCGCCTGATTGGCGTCGATGACGTAGGTGCCGGCGCTCGCGATCGTCAGCGAGCTTCCTGTCAGTATGTAAGTCCCCGTGTACGAGCTGCTGGCGTCGAGCGTCAGGAGAACCGGATTACCCGATCCGCCGCCAATGGCGCTGAGCGGAATCACTAGGCTGGACGAATACGTCACCGGCGTCGTCGGCTGCGTGAAGGTGATGGTCTGCGCGGTGAGCGAAGCGGCGGCTCCCGTGCCGCTCACCGCGATCGATTGCGTTGAGTCGTTCTGGTTCAGGTTGTTATCCTCGAGGACCACATTCCCCATGAACGGCCCAGCCGTGGCGGGCATGAAGTTGACCGAGACATCGCAGCTTGCGCCTCCTGTAATCGCGTTGTCCGATTGGCAGAGGTTCGTGTCGGAAGAATTTTTCGGGAAGCCGGTCGGATAGCTGACACTTTGGAAGCCCACGTCCCCGATGCCGATGTTCCACACCGTGACCGTCCTCGGGCTGTCGGCGCTGATGGAACCCCCATTCGTCGACGCGAAGCTGAGGCTCGGAGGATTGGAGACGGTCAACTTCACGACATGATTGTTCGTGGCATCGGAGACGTAGATGTTGCCGCTCGAGTCGACGGCCAGGCCGTTCGATGTGCCCAGGATGCCGAAGCCCAGTGTGAACTGCGCGCCATTGGCCGGCAATTCAATCGCCGTGCCGGCGTCGGAGTTGGCGACGTAAACATCCCCGGCAGCATCCACTGCCACGGCTTGGGGAAAGAAGAGGCCGGTAACCAGGACTGTCTCGCTCGTGTAGCCGCTGTTCGTCCATGGCAATTCGACGACCCGGTTGTTATCCGCGTCGGCGATATAGAGGTTCCGGTTCGCGTCCACCGCCAGACCGAAAGGACTATGCAGGCCGTTGGCCGCTGCGATCGTCGTGGGCGAACCATAACCGGTACCTGTCCAGGCCATTTCGACCACCTTCTGGTCCTCGCCGTCGGAGAAAAAGAGATTGCCGAACGCGTCGACCGCTATGCCTGCGGTGTCAGGCAAACCGAGGGCGTCCAAAACCACGGGCGTACCGTAACTGGAGCCATTCCATGGCACCTCGACAATCTGGAAACCTCCTGTATCGGCGATGAACACGTTCCCGCTTCCGTCCACCGCAACGGCGCTCGGATCCACCAGGGTGATGCTGCCAGTCGGCACTCTAACGGGTGCGCCATAGGCGGTGCCGGTCCAGGGTGTTTTGATGATCCAACCGTGCCCGGCGTCGGCAACATAGACGTTCAGGCCGGCATCTACAGTAACGCCAAACGGCTCATTGTAGCTGCCGCCGGAGAAGGTCGGCAGCGTGGTCTGAACGCCGGTGCCGTAGACGATCTCCGGTGCTTGTCCGGTTCCCGGCACATACGCTGTTCCCAGAACATTGCCGCCGGCATCGGTGAGAAGCACGGAGCCGAGGCGGGCTCCGGGGGCCTGCGGTGTGAACACCACGTCGACCGTGCATGACTGGCCCACAGTGTAGGCGGTGGTTGCGGTGCAGGTGCCGCCCGAAGTTTCAGTAAAGTCGAGGTTAGCCGCGCCCTGTGTCAGCACCTGAATGGAACTCAAGGTTCCGGCAGTGGCGATGTAGACAGTCACCGGCTGTGCCGCAAGGGTCGCGCCCACATTGGCATAGAAGTAATCATAGGTTCCCGTCAGCGTCGCCGTCTGCGGCGAGGGGCTGGCATTATCGGCAACCGAAAGCGTGGCTTGCAGGTTCCCAGTGTTGATGGGCTTAAAGGTGATCCAGATGTTGCAGCTTGAGCCCGCTGCCAAAGTGCTGCCGCATGCGTTTGCGCCGGTGACGATGGCGAAATTAGTAGGATTGGTTCCCGTAAGGGTGGGCGTAATGCCGGTGAGTGCAGCGCCGCCGGTGTTCGAGAGGACCACAGCCTGCGCGGGGCTGGTGACCTCGTACACCTCCCCGCCAAAGGTGAGCGGGTTGGGCGAGAGTGAGGCAGCAGGCACAACCGGAACGAGGCCTGTGGCGCTAACCGCGATTGATTGCGTTGCGGCCGGGTTGTTCTGGTTGTTGTCAGCGAGGGCAACGCTTTCGATATGAAGCCCACCCGTGATGGGCTTGAAGTTGATGGAGATATTGCAGGTTGAATTCGGGGTAAGTGTATTTCCCTGGGCGCACAGACTTGATGCTGAGCTATTCACAGGGAAATCGGTTGGGTAGTAGGGGTTCGTCGCGCCGGAGAAGTTGAGCGAAGCGTTGCCGATGTTGGTGACGGAAACTGTCTGCGCGGGATCGGTGTCAGAGTTGACGTTGGTCGATGCGAAGGTGAGACTCGGCGCGGCCGCTGTATTCAACTCGTAGACCTGCGCCGTGGCGAAATTGGCGGTATAGATGTTGCCCAGGCTGTCTAACGCAACATCCTGTAAACCCGTGGGAGATGTTTCGGGGAGGCTGACAGGCGCGCCGTAAGAGCCCGAAGTGAATGGCACCTCAATTAGTTCGGCGCCCTGGTTTGTCGCATTTCCCTGAACCGCAACATAGACGTTGCCGTTGGGGTCTAAGGCTACTCCAATGGGATGGCCTGTGAGCCCACCAACGACCGTTACCTGTGTGCCGTACCCCGAGCTGGTTTTCGGCAGCATGAGAACATTGAAGCCATAGGTGTCGGCGCAAAAGACATCTCCGTTCTGATCGACGGCGACGCCATTCGGGCTGTTGAGGCCGGTAAATGGCACCGTTACCGTCGCCCCATAGCTTGTACCGTTCCAGGGGACTTCCTGGACGAGGGCTCCCTGGGCATAGTTGATGTAAAAGATATTGCCGTATCCGTCGACGATGAGGTGCTTGGGCTGTTGCGCGCCGCCGGAAAGAGGCACTGTGGTTTGCGTTCCGTAAGCGGCTCCGTTCCAGGGAATCTTGATGATCGTTCCACCCGCGTAGTTACCGACGTAGACGTTGCCTGCGCCGTCCACGGCGACACCTTGGGGCTCGTTGTAGCCGGTGCCGAGAGCCACGGCGGCGCCGTAGCCGGTGCCGTTCCATGGGAGTTTGTAGACGTGGCTGGAAGTGCCGTCAACGAAGTAGAGATTTCTGCCGGCATCCAAGGTCAGGCCCACAGGAGCGTAGGTGTTCGTAGAAAGAAGACTCGACTGCACGGGCGGCCCAAATGCGATCAGCGGCGAAGTAGCGTATCCGGCCAGATAGGTTGTGCCCAGCACGTTGTTGCTTGAGTCCGTGAGCACGATGGCTCCGCTGCGGACTCCAGGCGCGGTTGGATCGAAGATCACTTCAACGGTGCACGACTGGCCCACGGTATAGGCCGTGCCGCCTTCGCAAGTGCCTCCGGTGATCGACGTGAAATCGAGATTGGGAATGCCCTGCATAAACGCATTGATGATGTTGAGCGTCCCGGCAGTGGTGATGTTGATGGTCACCAATTGCATCGCCTCGGCCGTGCCGACCGGCGAGGAAAAGACCACGCCGGTTCCAGTCAAACTGGCTGTCTGACCCTCTGTCGCTTCGGTAGATGAGTTCGTGCCCGAGACTTGCAGAGTAGCGGAAAAGCTTGTCGCTGAATTTGGAGTAAACGCGACATAAATGTTGCAGGTTCCTCCCGCGCCGTTCACCTGGGTGCCGCAGGAATTCGTGCCTGTGGTGATGGCAAAGTTGCTCGCGTTTGGACCGGTGATGGAATAGGTAGTACCGGTCATCGCGGCGCTGGTGCCGTTGGTGAACGTGGCAACCAAGATACTGGTCGCGTTCACCACAACGTCGCCAAAGGCTGCGGGCGTGAGGGTGAGCGAACCCACGCCCATGCCGGTCAAGCCTACACTTTCGAAACCATAGTTTGTCAGGACGTTGCTGCTGTTGTAGTACTGAACATCCACCTGAAATTCGTTGCTGTAATTAATAGCTTGGGTCGGGTCGAAGGTGATGCTGTAGGTGCATGTTGCACCCACCGCCAACGCCGTTGTGGTGTTGGGGCATGTAGTGCCGGTAACAGCGAATGGATTATTGGCGGTGGTGGAAAATTGGGTGGAAGTAAGGTAAAGCGGCGCGGTGCCATTATTGGTAAACGTTACCGTTTTAGCGGAGGTGGTCACATTCAACGGGCTGCTGAAACTGAGTGCCGGCAAAAGTGTGGCCGATGGGGTGGGGGATCCGATGCCATAGCCCGAAAGGTCGATGGTCAACGGCGAGGTGTTCACCGTAATGCTCTGGGTCACGTTATTCGCGTTGCTGGGAAAAGTGATGGTCCCCGTGGCGAGGGTGTTATTGCCCACCGTCGGCGTGAAGCTCGGGATGACTGTGCAGGAGTCGCCGGGCGCGAGCGTGCCGGGAAAGCCGCATGTGCCGCCGTCGAGGCCAAAGGGGCCGGTGACAGTGGGCACTGCCGTGAAGTCCAGAGTCACGCCACTGGGGTTCGAAAGGGTGATGTAGGGGGGATATACGGCGGGAGCGGAAGCGTTGAGAGACGTGCTGGTACTGGTCGTGTAGATTTCGTTGTTATGGCCGAAGAAGTAGCCGCCTTCCGAACCGGCGGAGAAAATCGCACTCGCGTCTGCGATGGAAACAACCAGATTTCCGTCCGGATCCATCGTAATGAAGTAATCGCCGTCAGAGTCGCCGACGCTTGTGGACTCACTTTCGGTATCCGGCTCGCCAATGATGGCGTGGGTCACGTCGCCTACTCCGTCGCCGTAGACCGTATTGATAGTTCCAGCGGTGTTGACCTCGCGAATAAAGCCGCCGGACTGATCCGCGATGTAAACATCGCCCGCGGGATCCGCGTAGAGGCCCATCGGATGGCCCAGCTCTGCGCTCGTCGCCATGCCGCCGTCGCCGGTGTCACCCCCGGTGGCGGTTCCCGCAAACGCGCTGATGTTGCCGTTTGTGGCCACCTTGTAGACTTGGTTAAAGGAAGAGAGATAGATATTGCCCGCGCTGTCGGCGGCCACGCCTTGGGGTTGGCAGAGAGCTACCGAAGTGGCAGCAGTCGAACTGCCCAAGGTGGGAATGCTGCTGGGGCAGGTGGGGAATTCGCCGTGTCCGGTGCCGTTACCCGCGAAGGTATTGATCTTTCCATTGGTTCCAATGATGCGAACAACATTGTTGTTGCTGTCGTCGATGTAGAGGTTGCCGTTTCCGTCAAACGCCAGGCCTTGAGGATTTTGGATGGTTGCCGACGTTGCCAGCCCGGTGTCGCCTGTGTAGCCCCCGCTGCCGGTTCCGGCAAAGATGCTGATCACTCCGCCGGGAGTGACCTTCCAAATAATGTTGTTGGTCCGGTCTGCGAAGTAGACGTTATTGCTGGAGTCGATGGCCAGGCCGCTCAGCGTGCCAATTGACTCGGCAGTGGCTTGCGTGGTCGCTGTGGGAGCAGTAGGAGAGGTGCTCTGCGTTCCAGTGCCGGCAAAGTCGCTGATATCACCCGTGGTAGCGCTGATCTTGCGAACTTCGTAGTCGTTGCTATCGGCGATGTACAGGTTGCCGTTCGAGTCGTAGGCGATGCCCATCGGGAAATTCAACTGTGCGGCAGTTGCGAGACCGCCGTTACCCCAGGTCGAAGGGGAACCTGCCGTTGCCGCGCCATTGAGCCCGGCGACCAGGTTGACCGTGCCCGGGATCATGATGACGGCTGAGTTCGGTCCCGTGGAGGGTGGGCCGTACTGCTGGGCGATTGCCGGGCCTTGCGATAGAGCAAAGACGAGTGCGACGGCTTCCAATTTCCAGAGATTGCGGGTCATCGTATGTACTCCTCCATTGAGTCGTGATGGGAGCGGTGGTGCGTTTCATCCGGCGCTACACCAGGCAAGCCTGGGAGCGGGAAAATCGCCCGGCGGCGCTTGTGCATGGCCGCAATTATCCTTCGAAAAAATGATGAGAACAGGAATAAAGGTAAAGGGGAAGAAAGCGTAAACGAACACGGCCCAAACTCGCACGCCCGCAATATCTTAGGAGCTAGTGAGTACCTGAGATTTATCGGAAACAGGCGGCATTGTCAATTCATTTTCCTGCAAATCGCCTCAAATGCGGACTTCGGGCGCGATTCGCTCGGCCGGCTGGTGCAGAATCCGCAAGTCACGACTCACGGATTCGAGATTCAACGGCATTTGCAGCGACTGGCTAACATTCGCAGCAGTGGCCGGAAAGGAATATCGTCAACCCTGTTAAACTTCCTTTCAATGACCTTAGTCAGGCTGAAAGCTGCGGTTCTTCGCATAGCCGCATGGTTAACGCCGGCACGTTTGCGCGACGCCGGTTTTTGCTTGCTGTTTGCGTCGATGATGGTCGTCATCCAATACCGCAGCGGAGCGTTCACAGCGGATCTGGCATCGATCCCGGACGAGCCTGCCCACGCGGTGTCGTGCTTGCTGGTGAGAGACTACGTGGTACAGGGGTTCCCGCATAACCCCGTCCACTTCGCTCTGGATTTCTATGCGCATTATCCCAAAGTTGCAATCGGTCATTGGCCTCCGCTCTTTTATTTTGGGGAGGGCTTTTGGATGCTGTTTGCGGGCCGGACCCGGGTGGCGCTTCTGCTTTTTGTGGCCCTCTGCGGCGCGGCCCTGCTCAGCAGTGTTTTTTTTGTGGTGCGGCGCGTAAGCTCGACGGCTCCCGCCCTGGTGAGTGTCGCTGTCCTGGCAGGTTCAACGGTCTTTGCCTGGATTCTGTTCGGAGTCGAACCAGAGATTCTGCTGGCGCTGATGATCTTCTGGGCGGCCGTGCATTGCGGCGAATACATGAACACCGGATCCCGGAGAAGCCGTAATCTCTTCCTTGCATTTACCATCGTGGCCCTGCTGGTTCATCCGCGCGGCGCCGTTTTGTTTCTTCTTCCGTTCACGCTCCTGCCGCTTCGTCCACGGATCGTCAAATGGAAATGGCTGACGGCCGGACTGGTATTGCTCCTTCTGTTATTGATTCCCCCGCTCATTCATCAGTCAGGGCACGTGATTTGGTCGGGAGCCCCGTATCGCGCCTGGCGAATCATTCGTCGCACCGTCTTGTTGACTGGCCGGCCGTGGGCGGTCATGGCCCTGATCGCTATGCTTCTAGTTTTCCGGCAGAGTCGCGAGCGGCAATTCTGGGCGGCGATTGCCGGACTCGCCGCTGCCAGCATAGTTTTTCTCTCGCTTATCCCGGTTCCGAGCGAATATCGATACTGGGTAATTCTTGCGCTTGTACTTGCTGTGCTTGCTGGCGGAGGAACTCATGTCCTGTTGGAGCGGGCATCGCGGTATCGCAAAACGCTGAGCCTGACGTTCTGCGCCGCGGCGATCGCTTGGATCGTCTGGACGACCGCGCATGTGCCGGCTAAGCCAAACCTCGGATACGGGAAGATGATCGAGAACTGCCTGTTATGCGGCGACAAGGTGGCCCTGATTTCAGGAGATGGAATGAACGAGGGCGCATTGATCGTCGAAGCATCTCTATGGGATCCCAATCGGCTGCACACCGTGCTGCGAGGCAGCAAGACCTTGGCAAAGAGCAGTTGGATGGGCGCGCGCGGACAACTTCTTTTCGCCTCCTCGTCTGAAGTGTTGAAGACTCTCGATCATGCACATGTATCTCTGATTCTGGTGCAGACAGAATTCGACGAAGACTTACGCCGCAAAGTCAGCCCTTGGACCACTCAATTGCGCACCGCGCTTGAACAGGATCCCGCGGAATGGCGCCTTGTGCCCGGAGCATCACAGGTAAACGGGGTTGAAGTTTATCGCAAAATTCCTGCGCAGGGTGTTCCACCGAATGGACCCGCGCACTGAAAGCCAGGGTGGCGTTGGTTTCGAGCGGAGCCGAAAGGCCCTCAGCTTCGCCACGGAACACACCCAAACTTCTTCTTCGCAGCGACTTCAAGAAAAGCAAAGTATGCGCTTAGATGGGCTTCCCGGCACCAGGATCGCAAGAACCCGTCATAGCCCTTTTGACCCATTTTGTCCTGCAAGGAGGGGGAATGGGCAAGGCTTTGAATCGCCGTGAGGAGTTGGTTGTCGGTAGTAAAAACCAACCCGCCGCCGCTGTCCTCGATGAGTTCCGGCAGCGCGCCCAGGTCTCTCACAATCGCCGGAGTTTTTCTGGCGAAGGCTTCAACGCAAGTCATTCCGAAGGTCTCGTAGGTGACAGAAGGAACCAGACATGCGATCGCATGGTAGTAGAGCCGGCCAAGCTCTGATTGCGGCAGCGGGCCCAGGAACTTGATGCGCGGGTTGCCGGCCGCCATTCGTCGCAGTTCCGCTTCGTCGCTTCCGGCACCCGCCAGCAGCAAATCATAGTCGGGCACCCTGTTCCAAAGGGCAATGAGAGTCTGTGGGCCTTTAATCGTTTCGAGCCGCCCCACGAACAGGAAATACGGCGCTTCTTGCGGACGCGGCGCGGGGCTCTGCCAGTCATCGTCAACACGATCGACGAAGTTCGGCAGATGGGCCAATGGATAGGGGAAACCTCTCTCGGCATGCATCTGCGTGGTAAATCGGCTGGGCGAAAGGAACTGATCGACGCATCCGGCCATCTGCTCGAGAAGTCCCGTGTAGCGCCAAAGCTGCGGCGGTTTCCTGGCCTGAATCGTGCAGCGCAGACACTGGGGGCGATCGCATGGCGCGCGGTTGAATTTCCATAGCACGTGCGTCGGGCATATCAGCCAGTGCTCGTGGGTGGTATAGATCTTGACCGCCCGACTCTCCGCAACGTCGATCCCGAGCACGCCGGGGCCAAACAGCGAGATGTTATGAAAATGAATGACATCGTAGCTTCGTGACCGCAGCACCTCGCGGATCGTCTTGTGTTTGAGCCACGGATACCCCGTCTGTTGGCTAAGCAGCGGCGAAAGCGGCCCCAATCCGCTGCGCAGTTCGTGGCGCACGACATTCGGATGCTCTGGAAACTGCAAAGGCGGGTCTGCCGCGTGCAATAGATGGTAGGAATCCACGCAGTGAATCACATCCACGTGATGGCCGTTCTCCGCCAGGGCGTGCGACAGCCGATAAATCTGCATGGCATCGCCGCCAAAGCTGTACGGAGGATAAAACGTAGTGATGTGCAGAAAATTCAGAGGTCTGCTCATTTGGGAGCCACTCGATCGATCACGTCCATCATCTGGCTGGCTGCCGCTCGCCAGGTAAGACAGCGTGCCGCAGCCAGCCCGCGGACGCGCATGTGTGCCTGGAGCTCCTCGTTCGAAAGCACCCGTACCATGGCCTCTTCAATCCCAGCATCGTCTGGGCCGACATAAATGCCGGCCTCGCCGAGCAGCGCTTCAAGCGGGCTTTCCCTGGTGGCCACTACCGGGCAGCCGCACGCTGCGGCTTCCACTGCGGGCAGGCCGAAACCCTCCATCAGCGACGGAAGCGCCAGAACGCTGGCCATGTTCATCAGAACCACCACATCCGGATCATCCAGGTAGCCGGTGAAGATGACCCGTTCGTTAAGCCCGAGCGCATCGATTCGGGACTTCAGCGTTTCCACGCAGGTGAGGAACGCGTCGCCCGTTGTGTCGCCAACCATCACCAGCAGCAAATCCGCGAACTCTTTCCGCGCGGCGATCCGGGAAAACGCCGTGATCAATGCCTCCAGATTCTTGTGCGGGCTGAATCCCCCAACATAGAGGACCATCTGCCGGGATCCATCTAGCCCCAGGCGCAGCAGATTGGGACCCGGCACAGGCTTATCGAGCCTGCGAAAGATGGGATCGGCAGCTTCTCCAACCACGAAAAGGTTGCGCGGATTCACGTGAAAGCGTTTGAGAATGCCGGCACGCGAGTATTCCGAAACGGTAATCAGCGCATCGGCCTGCCAATAACCCAGGCGCACTTTGATATTCCAGAACATCCGTTCGCGCGCTCCAGGAATGGTGAGCTTGGGATAGGTGTCGGCAATGATGTCGTGGACCATAATCAGCTTGCGGGCCGAGGTGAAGACAGGAACATAGCTGTAGATCGTCGGAAAGAGCACCACGTCGAATTCGCGCGCCGACAATGCGCGGCTCATGCGGCTCATGTCGGCGAGCGTGCGATGACCGGTGGCGGAAGCGGCGCGAAAGGTGGGCACGTCCGCCCGCAAAATCCGCACCTCGCACTCCGGCGGCGTTGGCTCGGCGTCCTCAATCGAATCCAGAAAGAGAATGTAGCGGTTGTCCCGGTCCAACGCGGTCAGCGCGCGGAGCAAGGCCCGGGCGTGCCTTCCATAACCGCGCCGGTTGTGCCAGCAGGTGGCGTCGACGGCAATTCGCATGGCTATGATGCCTCCCGCAAGCCGCGCGCAGAGGCTGCTTTTCTCTGCGCTCCCGGCCGGTTCTTGTCCTCGCGGAGAATAGTTTACCCGGCGGTTCGTGAACCGCGGGCAATCGCCTCTGCCGCCTGCGAACCGGCTGAATTCGCCCGGCCGGTGACGTAACCGACCCACTCACCGCATGACCAGCTCACCGCCAGGGCACAGGTGAGCGGAAATGCCTTGAGGAATGCCTTCATGGTCCGCCGCTTCTGCCATGCCATCCCGGTCATGCGAGCCATCATCAGGATGGGCAAGGCAGGCGCGAAGACAGCCCAGAAAGCTCGCTGCGAAAGGCGCGCAAGCCGGGCGCGCGTCGCCGCATAGGAGCGGCCCCAGACAAATCGCTCCCGCAGCGCTGAACCCACATGGAGTCCCAGGCGATGCTGGTGGAGCACCGCGGCCGGCGCGAGGATAATTTGCTGACCCCTCGAACGCAAAGCAGCCGTTACAGAAGCTTCGTGAAAAATCTCCTGCCAGATGGGCCGGATCGATTCCAGTGCAGTTCGCTTGTAGGCCACGTTCGCGTCGCTCACGATCGCGGTTTCGCCTTCCGGCAACGGATTCTGGTAGCGCAGAAAATCGCAGAAGTAGACCGCCCAGTTCAAGGGCCTGTCGATGCCGTTTTCGATTGCCCCGCCTACCGCGGCAGGGTCACCGGCGTGCGTCGCGGAGCCGCTGGCGTGTGCGCCGCCGTGGGCATTGATCAGCCGTGTGCTCCAGTCCGCAGTTACGATGCCGTGGTCTTCAATAAGCGCCACCACTTCGCCGCGCGCTTGAGCCAGGCCGCGCGCGCGCAACTCATCGTGGTGCTCCCGGCTTCCGCTGCGTCCGGTGTACGTCTTCAGATCCGTAACTTCAACGAAATTGACGTTGGGATTCAGCTCCTTCAGAGCAGAGATTCCTTTCACCGCCGGGTAATACGGAACGACGATCTCCGTTGAGAGGTCGGAAGGCAGCCGGCCAAGAGCCTCCAGACACGGCTCCAGGTGGGCCGTGTCCGGGCTGCCCGTCGTGTCGCTCACGATGGCCACCACTACCGATAAACGGGGCGAAGAACGAGGATTGTCTAATGCGGCCATCTATTCGACCTTCAAAAGCGCGTTGCCGGGCCCGGCCAGGTAGCCCATGAACTCACCAGCCACATAGACGATCAGCACGGGCGCCAGCAACGGCAGGGACAGGATGAATTTATCCACGTGGCAACGCTTGTTCCATACGCGCAGGGCCATGCGCGCCATCAACAAGAACGGAAGCAACGGCGAAGTCAGAAGATAGGCAGCCCGGCGCGAAATCGGGAGCCTGCGCGCTCCGGCAAAGGCGCGGCTGAACCAATACCTTTGCTGCAAGTAGTACCGGTAATTGAACGGCCCGCGATGGCGCACCACCATAGCCGCGGCGGCGTGGAACTTGACGCCATCCCCCCAAAGCCGCGGGTGCAGGCTGGCTTCCCAATAGCCGGCTCCTAACTGGTCCTTGTACTTGAGCAGCACGGCGCGCGAGTAGGCGATATTCGCGCTTCCCAGCTCGTGCGTGCCTCCCTCCTGCCAGGGAGGCAGATAGTTGTTGTATTCGCAAAAGTACACCACCCAGTCGCGCAGCCGGGCATAGCCGTCCGGTGCAACGGGTCCGCCGACCACCCCGAAATCGCCGCTTGCGAACGCTTTCAAGGCCTGCTCAAGCCAGTCGGCCGAGGCCACGCAGTGCTCCTCGATGATCGCGACGACCTCGCCGCTCGCACTCTCCACCCCATGGCGTCGCAGATCCGGCACGGTCTCCCGTTCGGCGCGGTGGATAACACGCACCCAGGGGAACTTATCCGCAATGCGGGCGGCAAATTCAGCGGGACCGCAAGCCACAACGATCGTTTCCGCGCCGCAGTTGCCTGCCTGCAGTTCGAGCGAATCCAGGCACTCGTCGACAAATGGCGCGCCGACGATGGACGCGATGACTACGGAGATTGGTGGGTTCTTCGGCGCAGGCATTCAGTCCACTCTAGCAGGACGCCGCCAGCGAGTCACCGGCCCGGCCCAGATGCAGACGATGGCCAATACCGTGACGGCATAAGTGATCAGCACCCACTCCCAGGTGACGGACACTCCGGCTTCGCGCAGGCGCAGCATCCAGGGAAGCGCGAATCGCCGGCTCCAAAAAACCTGCGCCGCCAGCCGAACATCGTTCTCGTGCGCGCCGGTGAGGATGAAGCTCCACAACAGCGAGGCCGTTGCGATTCCCCACTGCACGATGCGCGGAAAAAGCTGCGCTCCCTGCATGGCAGCGAGAGCCAGGACCGGGACGATCGGAACCAGGTATCGGAAACCGGTCGAAGGTTGCAGCCAGGAATACTGGTTCGCGGCGCAGAACAACACGAGCAGCAGGCAATAAATGAAAATGAGACCCATTTCGCGAGAAGGCAGGCGGCGGCGTGCGCGGGCCACAAAAGGCGCCAGGCCAGCCAGCAGGAGCGCCGGACAATATGGAAACATGCCAAATCGCGGATCGAAGAAATTCGCCCAAAGCAGCGCGGGTGAAGGCCAGCCAAATCCGCGATAGCCGTGCGACGTTGGGGCAGTGGGTGTCATGTAATGCTGCGGCGGCAGGTAGGGGGAACCGAAGGCCCAGTGCTGGTAGATCAACAGCACTGCAATGCCCGGCATCGTTCCTGCCAGGTATACGAGCGCGCACCTCCACCGTCTTCGAGAATCCCTGCCGCAACGCATCCACACATAGAGCGCGGTGACCCCTGCGATCACCACTCCGCTGTAGTCGCACAGCACGGCATACCCGGCGAGCAGTCCCGCCAAGCTGGCGCGGGACGGGCTGAGAGGCTTGTCCTCCCGGTTCCACAAAAGCAAAAGCGCAACAAATCCGGCATCGCCGGCCAGGAGGTTGTGGTTCAAATGACCCGTTCGGAAAAACAGTGGCGTGCCGAGGCCGCATAAGAGGGACACGGCGGCGGCATGAGCTGCGCTGAGACCCGCCTCCTGCGCTCGCACGCAAAGAAAAGCGACCGCAAGCGCGGTCACAGGCGCCATCACCAGGGCGACCGTGATGAACGCCACAAGCAGAAAATAGAATGTCCTGCCTTCCGCGGCCATTCGCGCCATGATGGGATCGTCCTGGCCCTGGTAAGGCCGGCGCGGCAGTCGCTGGTTCCACTCGTCCACCCGGCTCAGGATGGGCCTCAGAAGCAGCAGCGGCACCGCTCCCGTCAGCGAAGCACCCGGGTTGTTGTTGATATACGCTCCGCCACGGGGCCCGGGGAAGATGTCGCCCGTCCAGCCGATGTAGCGCTCCACATTGAGTTGACCACTCTCGGCCAGAGCGATCGCGGGAAAATGTTCTCGCACGATCCAGGGTGTCCAGAAGACGGTATAAAGCAGCCAGCAGGTCAGGAAGACCCGAACCGCCCCGGCCCTGCGGCAACCTTGCGGTTCCGCGTCGCGCATTGGAGGGACGTCAACCATCAATTCTCCCTCGGCTGCTGAAGCCACGAGCCCTGCAACCCGGCAAACCCTTCCTGTCGCTTACCATCTAGCCCCTGAAGCATCTTGAAGCAACGTGCTTGGTGTCCCGTGCGGATGGTTCCAGAACGAGAGTAACAGCCGGCCGGATCAAGAGTAACGGCGGCAAGAAGCCAAGCAGCCTGAGCGATTCTTCTTGGGACGAAAATTCTCTTGGAGAAGCGCGTTGAAAACCAATATTTTCTGTCTCTTACGGCCATTGCCGGCTTGAAGGCGAACGCCCGCCCCACAATCGCCCAGGCACCAAGGGCGTTCAAGCGAAATAAACGAGTATTTCACTCCATTGCTGGTTATAATCAAACGTCATGCTGCCCCAAGTGACTGTCATCGTTCCCGTCTATAACGACACTGACAATTTACGGACTTGTCTGGACGGCCTGCGCGGGTCGCTCGAAGCTCCCGTGGAATGCATTGTCGTGGACGACGGATCGACTGACGGGTCCGCGGACGTTGCGCGTGAGTTCGGGGCAAAGGTTTTATCCACCGGCGGACGTTCTGGGACCGGCTCTGGCACGCAACATCGGCGCACATGCAGCCGTCGGCGACGTTCTCCTCTTTATCGACTCGGATGTGTGCGTCAACCCGGATACGATCCAGAAAATCCAGGCAGAATTCGACAGGGATCCCAATCTCGATGCGCTCATGGGATCGTACGACAGCTCCCCCGCGGTTCCCAGTTTCGTGTCGTTGTATCGCAACCTGTTGCATCATCATGCGCACCAATCGTCACCGGGAAAAGCTTCAACTTTCTGGGCCGGTTGCGGGGCAATTCGAAAATCCGTCTTTCTGGAATTTAGCGGATTCGATGAAATGTACGATGCGCCTGCGATTGAAGACATCGAGTTGGGCTACCGGCTGACTCATGCCGGGCGCAAAGTGATTCTTTGCCCGGAAATCCAGGTGAAGCATCTGAAGCTCTGGACCCTTCATAACATGGTTCGCACGGACTTCCTCTATCGGGCGCTTCCCTGGACGGAGCTGACCCTTCGCAGCAAAGAGATACCGGACACATTAAACTTGCGAGTCAGCCAGCGCATCAGTGTCGTGCTGGCGTTTCTGGTGGTTTTGCAAGCCGCCTTTCTTACTGTAATTTGGCACGTGTATTTCCTCGTGCCGATGTTTGCCGTGTTCTTCATTCTCCTCTCCGGATATTGGATGGGGGGATGGGCACATCGCTCAAAGTTGCTTGTGGGGATCATGGGAGCGATGCTGGCTTCGATTGCCGTCGTTTCCCTGGCGCTGCACATGAAGGGAATTGCTCCTTTAATTGCGGTTGCGGCGTTGGCGCTGTTTGTCCGGCATCGCTACGCATACTCATTCGATAGCCGGCGGAAATGGAGCGGATTATGGGTGGGCGGATATAGCCTCATGGCCGCGGTATTGGTCTGGATCTATTTCCCTTGGAAGCCGATGGTGTTCCTGCTCTTCCTCACGCTGCTGGCGCTTATTGTGTTGAACCAGCAGTTCTATGTTCTTCTGGCCGCCGAACGCGGCAAGTTTTTTGCGCTGGCTGCCATTCCCTTCCATTTGCTTTATTTCTTGTCCTCCGGTATTGCTTTCCTCATTGGGCTGATCAAATTTAAGTTTGAACGCATTTTCCGGTCCTCGAAGAACCCGAAAGCGAACCTGAAAGAGGAGACCGCGCCCAAAGCAACTACGCCATGACCGGGCAACGTTCCGCCATTCTCACCTACCACTCGCTGGATGACTCGGGTTCTTTAATCTCCACGTCCCCAGACCTGTTTCGCCGGCAAATGGAGTTCCTCGCTTCTTCGCAAATTTCAGTGGTTCCTCTGGAAGAGGTGCTCGAACGCCCCGGCTCTGTTGCGATTACCTTCGACGACGGATTTTGCAATTTTCTCGACATTGCTGCTCCTGTACTTCAGAGTTTGCATCTCCCCACGACGGTGTTCCTGGTCAGCGGGCACTGCGGAGGGAGGAACAACTGGCCAAGCCAGCCGGCTGGAGCGCCCGACCTCCCGTTAATGAGTTGGTCCGAGTTGGCATCGCTTCCTCCCTGGATTTCGCTCGGAGCGCACTCGGTGACCCATCCGCACCTGACAAAGCTGTCTGAGGCGGAATGCGAGTTGGAACTGCGTACCAGCAAGAACGATATTGAGCAGCATTTGGGAAGGCATATTCGCTGCCTGGCCTATCCCTATGGATCTCGATCGGCGAGGGTCATGGCGACGGCGGAGAGGCATTTCGATTTTGCGGTAAGCACTTCGCTGCGGTTTCTCTCCACGCGATCCAATCCGCTGGACCTGCCTCGAATCGATGCATACTATCTGCGCGGCAGGTTTTCCCTGGAGCAGCTATTCCACCCCATGGGCGCATTTTATATAGGCGCCAGAAACGTATTGCGCAAGGCGCGGCGCCTGGGCTCGAATTGATGATTCTGTCCAAATTTGATGCAAGACGGAGCATTGTCCCGCGGTCAGTTCCCGTGCCAGCCAACCTGTGGGATAATCTACTCTACGGAAACCTGCCGAGGACGTACTTTCCCAATGCGTCCGAAGGTCGAGACGCGATCGGAACAAACCGCTTCGCAGAAAACGGCATCGTATGAATACTCTTAGTCGAATTCGGCGTCATGCGCGCCTCACTTGGCTAAACCGCCAGGAGCTTCCCAGTCCTCCTTTTCTGATCCTGTTCATCAATTCCATTTGCAATCAGAAATGCGAGCACTGCTTCTATTGGCGCAATCTCAACCGGCGCGACGATCTCACCAGGGACGAGCTATTCGCGCTCTCCCGCTCGCTGGGCCGCATTGAGAATCTCAACCTCTCGGGTGGCGAGCCGTTCTTGCGCCCGGAATTCGCGGAGATTTGCCGGCAGTTTATCCAGCACAACAAAGTCCGGCAGATTTATGTCCCCACCAACGGTTCCTTCACCGACCGGACCGTAACGCAGATTACCGGGACGCTCCAGGAGAAAGACCTGGAACTATTTGTGGCGGAGCTCTCGCTGGACGGCGTGGGCGAATTTCACAACAAGTTCCGCGGCTCGCCCGGAGCCTTTGAAAAATCCATGCAAACCTACGACGCGCTGGCCGAGCTGCAGAAGAAAGACCCGCGTCTTCGCATTCACGCCATCTCGACAGCGACCGACGTGAACATGGAGGAGATTCGGCGCCTCACCGCGTACCTCTTTGAGCGTTGCCCGAAGATGGACCACCATAACCTGGCCATGATCCGCGGCGATCGAAAGAACCCATCTTTGCATGGACCGGGACTGCAGCAATACCAGGAGCTTTACCACTACGTGCAGCAGCTGTGGGCCCCGCGCGAGGAGGGCCGATTCGGCTCCATCGTCGAGCCGATGTTGCAATGGGCGAAGGTAAGGACCGCGAAGCAGCAGCAGCAGGTGGTTCCATGCCGCGCCGGAGTCCTGAACGCGGTCGTATATTCCAACGGAGACGTCAGCGTTTGCGAAGCGCACACTCCGTTGGGGAACCTGCGCGAAAAGAACTTCAACGAGATTTGGTCGTCGCCCGAAGCGCAGGCGTTGCGAACCTCCATTGCCAACCGGGAATGCACCTGCACCAATGAGGTTTTCCTGTGGCCCAGCATCGTCTACCAGCCGTATCAACTGATGCGAGGCATAATCGGGGGCAAGGTCTGGAGGAAGGTCAAGCCGCTAAGCGCGGGCGCTTCCCCACAGCCGGGCTCCAATGCCCAACCCTCGACGCACGACCTGGACATGCTCGTTCAGATCACAGCACAGGACGGGAAGCGGTAAGTGATCGATGGGTCAGCGTCTTCCGATGATCCCTTAGTTGCGATGGGCGCCGCCGTGGCCATGCGTCCCGTTGAACCCAAGCGCCTCGCTATCAACTTCCTGTTTCTTTCGGGCGGCGAGTTTGGCGCCAAGCTGCTGACATTTGCCAGCTTCACCTACCTGGCGCGAACGCTGGGTCCGGTGTCATACGGCTCCGTTGAATTCACACTGGCCGTGATGGCTTTTTTCACCCTGCCTACAGACCTGGGCCTGGGGACGTTTGGCGCAAGGGAGATTGCGCGGAACCCCACGGCCGCGCCGCGCTTGCTCCGTGAGATAACAGAACTCCGGCTGTTTTTTTCACTCTGCTCCATGCTTCTGCTCGCGGTCTTCATTTTCTTTTTGCAGAAGAGTCCCGAACAAAAGGAATTGCTTGGACTGTACGGCTTGAGCCTGCTCGGTACGCCTTACCTGCTGCAATGGTTTTTTCAGGCACATGATCAGATGCAATGGGTCGGAGCCTCCTCCATTGTGCGCCAGGCAGGGTTTGCGGTGCTGGTTTTCAGCGTGTGTCGTACTGGATCTCCGTTGATTTACATCGGAATGATCGAGTGCGCTTCGGTGGCCTTGACGGCCGTCTTCTGCATCTATGTTTTGAAAGCCCGGATGAGATTCCCTTGGCCGGCGCCCGCCTTCAGGATTACCGGATTGATGGGAGATGTCCGGGCGGCGTTGCCCATCGGCCTGAGCGATTTGGCATGGACGTTCATGTGGTACTTCTGTACGGTCCTGCTCGGCTTCCTTTCGCCGGACCAAACGCTGGGGTGGTTTGGCGCGGGCCACCGCATCGTGATGGCCTCGCACACCTTCGTCATGCTCTACTTTTTCAATCTGCTGCCCTCGATCGCACGCTGCACGCGGCTCCCGCAAGAGCACCTCTTGAAACTGATGGACGACTCCCTGCGGTTCATGGTCTGGTCAGGCCTGCTGGCGGCGGCGCTCCTCGCTGCGCTTGCCCCTCAGGTAATGACACTGGTCTATGGACCGTCTTTCCGCGGGGGTGGGCCATCGTTCGCAGTGCTGGTTTGGGTGCTCCCGGTGGCCATGCTGAGCGGTCATCATCGTTACATTCTCGTGGCCTACAATCGCCAGAAATGGCTCCTGGTGTCCACTTCCATCGCCGCCGCGGTTGCCGTGATTCTGGCTTTTGCGCTGATCCCGTCTTACAAGGGTCTAGGCGCGGCCTGGGCTTTGCTGATCGCCAATATCGTGCTCTTTGCGCTCGTGTACTTTGCGGTTCGACGGTATGTGGTGGAAGTGCCGGTACACCGCCAGCTTTTCGCGCCTCTGGTTGCGCTCGCTCTTGCCAGCCTCTGTTTCTTCCTGTTGGCGCGATGGAGCCTGTTCGCCGCCGTGTTGGCGGCAGGCGCCGTCTATCTTGGCGTTTTCATCAAAACCGACGGCCCCAGATTGATCCTGTTCCTGCGATCCATTATCCGCTGGGCGTAGGAGGTTGGCGTGTGCGGACCAGCCTGACAGGTCCGTTATTCGATCTTCAAGTCAATTCCACTGAACGCTGCAAGCCCGGCGATATGTCTCAACCGCGTTGCGCGGGAGTCAAAGAGATTTGCCCGCCAGCCGCTCATTCCAGGATCGTGCGATCTCCGCGAAAATCTCCGCCAGCGGCTTGGTAATGCTCCACGCCGGATAGTGCTGCTTCATTTTTCTTAAGTCGCTGTAATAGCAAATGTGGTCGCCCACACGGTTCTCATCGACATAATGCGATTTCATCGGCTTGCCAGTGGCTTCTTCGGCCATCCGGAAAGCTTCCAGGATCGAGCATGCGTTCTGCTTGCCGCCGCCGAGATTGTAGACTTCTGCCACCCTGGGGGCATTTGCAAACTCCAGCATGAACCGCGCTACGTCTTCGGAGTGGATGTTGTCGCGCACCTGCTTGCCCTTGTAACCGAAAACTCTGTACTCGCGCCCCTCTAGATTGCATTTGATGAGAAAACTCAGAAAGCCATGCAGCTCCACGCCGGAGTGATTGGGCCCGGTCAGACAGCCTCCGCGCAGACAACACGAGGGCATATTGAAGTACCGCCCGTACTCCTGCACCATGATGTCGCCGGCTACTTTCGAGGCCCCGAACAGGGAGTGCTTCGACTGATCGATAGAAAAATCTTCCGCGATGCCGTTTCGGTACGCCGGGTCGGCATAGTCGTAGCGCGTCTCCAACTCATCCAACGCGATTGAGTTCGGACGGTCGCCATAGACCTTGTTCGTAGACATGTGAATGAACGGCGATTCAGGCGCATATTGCCGCGCTGCTTCCAGCAGGTTCAGCGTGCCCACCGCATTCACTTCGAAATCGAGGAAGGGGATGGCGGCTGCACGGTCGTGCGACGGTTGCGCAGCCGTGTGGATGATGACGTTGGGCCGCAATTCGTTCATAAGCGCCAGAACGCCCTCGCGGTCACGAATGTCCAGAGCTTCGTGCCTGTAGCCGGGAATCTTGTCTTTCAGGTGCGACAGCACCCAGCTGGTGTCGCCTTCGGGGCCAAAGAAGACCACCCTGAGATTGCTGTCGATTCCCGTAATCTGGAAACCCTGGCGAGCAAAGAAGAGACAGACCTCCGAGCCGATCAAGCCGCATGAGCCCGTTACCAGAAGTTTTCTCGGCCGAGTCATCATGCTAATAATGTACCAGCAGATTTCCGCGGCAGCGCTGGGACTGCGCTTCGAAAGCACTCCGGAATGTGGCCGATTTCAATGCCATGCGGTGATGTACGCTATGGATGGCGGCCCGAAACAACAATGACCGAAAGAGAGACACCCGGAACCATCGCGTCTGTGGCAAAGATGGCCGCGGCCTCTACTCTCGTGCTCGTGGCGGCGCTTGCGCTCGCGGCGTGCGTCAAAACGATCGAAGCGCCGCTCGCTTCCCAGCCCGAGAAGGCCGTTATAGCCGCGGGAGCATTGCTGGCCGCAATCGTCGTCATCGCGCCCGGCTTGTACATGCTGCGGTTAGGCCGCAGCCTCCGCCCGGAAACTGCCTGCCTTGCATTTCTCGCCGCGTGCTCGCTGGTGATGCTGGCAGCGTATTTCTTCTGGATCAGAGAATACGTCTTCTTTCCCGCCGACATACTGGTTTGGTCGGAGAGCGACTTTGTCAACGACATTCTCAAGCGATCCGTGGGGTATCCACTCTACACCGCGCCCTCCAATGCCGATTCGTTTCACTATGTTCCCGGATCGCAGATGTTGACCTGGCTGTTGGCTATGCTGGCGGGCAAAGGCAATTCGATCCCCGCATACCGGGTCGTTCAGATGGTCTACAACGCCGCGACGGCTTTCGTTGCCACACTGTGTTGCCGC
The DNA here is from genome assembly GCA_963732305.1 of uncultured Acidobacteriaceae bacterium. GTDB lineage: Bacteria > Acidobacteriota > Terriglobia > Terriglobales > Acidobacteriaceae > Telmatobacter. Next base: position 253,800 of record CAVSYW010000005.1, on the reverse strand, counting down.
AAGGTCATCCAACTGACGAACCCCTCTTCAAAAGCCACGGCGAGCTGGCTCTGGATGGCCTTCTGGTACGCATCGTTGTTCCTGATGGCGACGAATCCGATTACCAACGGTTTTGCGCACAATTTGCATGGGGATGCGCTGGCGCAACTTGTGAACATCGCGGCCTTCTATTTGCTGCTCGTATATATCGAGAGGCCGGGCTGGGGCGTGCTGGCGGCGATGGTTATCCTCGGTCCCATCGGATTCATGGTGAAACAGAATCTCTTGATCTGGCCCGTAATCTTTGCGGCGTTTCTTCTGATCTGGGGACGGCCAAGAGCCCGTTTCCTGGTCTTCACGGCAGCGTCCGCCGCATTGTGTCTCGCCACCATCGGGATATGCTTCGCGGTCTGGGGCCGGCCGTTCGGCTACTGGATCTTTTACGAAATGAGCACGCATCCCATCTCCCTGCTGCGCAGCTTTCAGCACGCGCTGGATTCATGGGCATACCTTGCGGCCGGCCTGCTCGGCGGAGTCGCGCTGCTTCGAAGTAAACCCGCCGGCAGCCTGTTCGGCGTTTGGTTGATCTCCATCGCGCTGTTTGCTCTCGAATGCTACACCAGCGGCATCGAGTGGCTGCTGAACCACCTTGGCCCCGGCAGCCTGATGGCAGGAGTCTGGTTTCTCGCAGCCCTGGCCGCGCTCTGGGACCGGATGCTGCAATCGACCCGCGCTCCGGAACCGGCAGACTGGGCCTATGCGGGGGCGATTACGGCCGCCGTCCTGTTGACTTTTTCCGGAATGGGCCTGGTGCGCATTCCGCTCGAGCCGCTTTCTCCCGATGCCTATCGCTATGTGCGGGACATCGAAGACCAATTCAAAGGACAGTCCGCCGATACCATTCTTCTTGACACTGGAACTTGGGTCTATCGCCCGCAACGCGTCATCATGAAGGATCGAGCCGACCCGATTTCATCTCAGGCTTCAGGTAACGTCAACGTCGATTTTTCCGGATTCATCTCCCGGCTGGCCGCCAAGCGTTACTCAAAGATACTGATTCGCGATTTTCATAAGCCGGATTGCTGGTACGACAACGCGGTGTGGCCAAGGAAGAGGGATCTTCGCAAGGCGATCCTCGAAAACTATCGTGAGACCGGCAGCATTCCCGGCGTTTTGCCGCCGAATGACGTGAAGCAACACGCCGAAGATCCGCACTTGTTTAGCGAGATCACGATTCTCGAACCGATCACCGGATCCGATCGGCAGGGACCAAGCCAATAACGGGCTCTGGTTGCGTCAATAGCCCATCTTCAGCTTGCGCAACGCATGTCCGCACATGCCGAGCATGATCAGCCCGTTCTTGAACACCCGCGTCATTTTCGTGACTCCGTAGACACGTTCCTGGTAATGCACCGGCTGGTCCAGAATGCGCAGATTCAGCTTGGCGGCTCCAAACAGGAGCTCATAATCGCCCCAGCGGTCCATGGTTCCCCACGTACCGATCATGGGCTGGATTCGTTCCCAGTCCGTCCGCCACAGCACTTTGGTTCCGCAGAGAGTGTCTTTTATCGGCTGGCCCAGAAGGAAGGAAAACAATCCGCTGAACACCTTATTACCGATCAGATTCGTGTTCTTCATGGCTTCGCGAGGAATGGGATAAACCAGGCGCGAACCGTTTACGAATTCGGCCCTCCCGCTCACGATGGCCTCGACGAAGTACGGCAGTTCTTCAGGCATCACCGTCAGATCGGCATCCAGAATCATCAGGATGTCGCCGCTGGCGCCCTCAAATCCTGTCCACACATTTTTCGATTTGCAGATGCCGGGTCCATCCACCAGGCGGATATTCCGCTCCGGATGCAATTCCTGCATGCGGCGGACCTCATCTGCGGTTCCGTCGGTGGATTTGTCGTCGCAGAAGATGATTTCCGTCGATCGGCCCAGCTCCGGGATGCGCAGTACCGCGCTTTCGATGTTTCCGCGCTCGTCCTTGCATGGCACGATGACCGAGACCGAAACCTCCGTCGCGGGAATCGGCTTTTCTTGGGGCCGCGCAACCAGCACCTCGACCATGCCGAGGCGCTCGATCCACGGCAGCTTGGCGACAAAGCGATTGAGGAAGGCAGACAGCAGTGGAATGTACTTGGGAAAGAGCGCCGTGCGATGCGTCCTCAACCACTCGAACCCACTCAGCGTCAGCACGCCGATCAAATCGCGTTCAGAGAGCCAGTTCTGCTCAGTTTGTGGAATTTTAAGGTGCAGGCGCTGCGCCAGCCGGAGGGGTAGTTCCCAAAGATCGTTGTAGGTGTATACGATCAGGCGCGTATGCCGGTCGCAAGCCGCCTGCAGCCTCTGCAACGCTTTCTGCACGTCCACCGTATCGCCGATATCGCAAAGCAGAATGTAATCGAACTTCTCACCGGGAATGTAGTCCTCAGGAAACGCCTCATCGTAGTGAAATTGAGGATACGCGGCGCGAGCAATCTCCACCATTTCCGGGCTGATCTCAACACCCACTCCGTAGTTCGGCTGAAGGGAATCGAGCAGGAATCCGGTCTGGCAACGGATATTCAGAACTCGTTTGTTCGGCTCCACGAGATGCCGGAGGAGCCGCTTGAGGCACGCGTAGTAATAGCTGTTCCGCCGATTCCATCGGGGGCGGGTTGCGGCCACGGATGCCTGTTGTTCGCGGTTGCGCCGGTTGCGCGACGCGAGCGCTTCGGGTCCCCATGCGGCCATCTCCGGAGTTGAATCCCGCTGAGGCTCCGGAGCGTCTTCCCTGGCATCGTTGCAGGTATTCTGAGCCGTCCCATTTTTGGGTTGATTCCCGACCTCAGGCATACGGTTCGATCTCTCTCCCCAAGGACCTTGGCAATGATTCTACAGGGGCCGCCTGTCGGCTGAGCCATTTGCGCCTTCACAATTCAATCGGCAGTAGTCGGTTTTGGCAACGTCAGACAAATCGAAAATTATACTGCCCGTTGTCGTTGGCCCAGCGAGCCGCATACACAATCCCTTGATTGCGCCGGCACGCAAGCTTGACAAACGGTATGCTAGCCTCTTGAATATGGACGCGGTGCGCAGACTGACACCAGGCTATCGGCCCGATATCGAAGGGCTCCGCGGCCTGGCAGTCGCGCTGGTGGTTGCCTATCACGCAACGCCGAAGCGGTTTCACGGCGGCTTTATTGGCGTAGACGTGTTCTTCGTCATCTCCGGGTACCTGATTACCGGTCTTTTGCTCCGTGAAATCGAAGAGAAAGGCCGGCTTTCATTTGCGGGATTCTACGCACGCCGAGCGCGCCGTCTCTTGCCCGCCTCGGCGCTGGTGCTTCTGTGCACCATCCTGGCATGCAGCCTCTTCCTTTCACCGCTGCAACAATTTCGTTTAGGAGATTCGGGAACTTACACGGCGCTCTACATCAGCAATTTCTGGTTTCTCCATCAGTCGACCGATTATTTTGCTCCGGCGATCGCCACCAATCCCTTTCTGCACACGTGGTCGCTTGCCGTCGAGGAGCAGTTCTACCTGGTTTGGCCGGCGATCGTACTGCTGGGCATGCGAGGCCTCCGCTCCCGCCGCGGCCTGCTCGCCGTGATGGTCTTTATCACGCTCGCCTCTCTGGCGGTGTCTGTCTGGTTCAGCACAAGGCTTGCGCCGGTAGCATTCTTCAGCCCATTCGCGCGCGCATGGGAATTCTCAATCGGAGGCGTCGCGCTCCTGCTGGCGCCATTCGAATCGAAAGTTCCTCGAGCTATTCGCGCCCTGGGAAGCTGGCTCGGGTTGGCCGCGATTGTGATTGCGGCAGTGCTGCTCAAGGATCAGGTCGGCTGGCGGGGCTGGCACGCTCTGCTTCCCGTGCTCGGAACCGCAGCCATCCTGAATGGCCGTGTGCCGCACATAAGCTCTTCCTGGGTTCTGGAGCTGCCCTTCATGCAGTGGACCGGCCGCGTCTCCTACGTGTGGTACCTGTGGCACTGGCCGGCGCTCGCAATCGTCGAAGGGATGAATGAATTCGCGACGTTTTCCCAGCGGCTTCACCAGATCCTTTTCTGTGTGTTCGGATCGCTCGTGCTTGCTGCAATCACCCACTACCTGGTTGAGAATCCTATTCGCTTTAGCCGCTATCTGGCGCCGCGTCGATTAGTATCCCTGCTGGGGGTGGGCCTGATCACGGCCACAACTGCCGGAACGGCGATCCTGTGGCACAAGTCTGCAGCGCAGACCGCTCTCAATCTCCAGGGCGGCGGGCTTCGCATTCCGCTGGGTAATCTCAACAAGTTGGGTGACGGGTGCCCGGGAGTGCAATCGGCCGGAACCGAGTTAGTGGAATGCGCAAGCGGAAACCCGTCGGCGAGGGTGACGGTAGTTCTCTTTGGCGACTCGCACGCAGGGCAGTGGTACCTGGCGTTCAAGGATATTGCCAATCAGCGCGGATGGCAGGTAATTCTATTGCGCAAACCGGCCTGTCCAACTGCGGAGATCCCGGTCTTCAGCACCACCCTCAACCGGCCATACGCCGAGTGCGACGTTTGGCGGCAGTTGGCGATCAAACGCATCATCGCTCTGCACCCGGCGGCTGTCGTGATGACGAATCGGCAGATACAGAATTTTTCCCCAGGCCCCAATGGCCCGAATGAGACATGGCGCGAAGCTTTGCGCAAAACTCTCGAAACCATGGACTCTGCCGGAATCACGACCGTCCTTCTGCGCGATACGCCGTCGCCCGGCTTCGATGTTCCCGACTGCATCAGCGGAGATACATCCTGGTGGGCGAGACACCACGCCTCCGGAAAGAATCCTTGCACGATTGATCGCGCGAAGGCGCTCAATGAAGGATTGTTTCGTGCGGAGCTGGAGGCTGCGGCAGGGCTGCCCTACGTTCATGTGCTCGATCTGTCTGACCTATTCTGCAGCGGCGTGGTTTGTGCGCCGATGATCAATGGGTTGCCTGTTTACAGCGATGAGAGTCACATCAGCGAGCCGTTCGCCCGAAGCATCGCTTCGGCCGTCGGCGACCGTTTGGCTCCGCTGATCTTGAACGCCGGCTCCCAATAGGCTGTTGCTCGGAATGAAACTCGGAGGTCGGGCGGAAGTTACTGCCGTGTTAACCTGCATCTCTTCCTTTAGGTCGAAATCGTTTCCCTGCTTCATGTTGGGTTGCGTGACGCATGGATAGCCTCTATCATCTGCTTAGTATCGGGTTCTTGCGCAAAGATAAAGATGTTTCAGTTTGGAGAGTTGGCAAGACAATCCAACCCAATCGTTTCCAAGACAATTGAATGATGACGAACAGCGAGTACGCGATGAAGCTGCGGTCGGTCCGTCCGTGGGTGTGGGTTGCCTCGCTCACCATCCTTGGGGCTGTGTTGCGCATCATCGGGCTCAACAGCGGACTGTGGCTGGACGAGATTACATTCCTCGTCAACACCGTGCGCCATCCTCTGGCGGAGATTGTCACGGTGTTCCCCGCTGCCACCCAGCATCCGCTCTATTCAATCCTGGCGCGCCTCAGCATCGACCTGTTCGGCGAGCATCCCTGGAGCCTGCGGTTGCCGGCCATGATCTTCGGCACGCTTTCGATTCCGGCCATCTACATGCTCGGGGCAGCTGTATCCACGCAAACCGAAGCGCTGATTGCTGCCGCACTAACATCGGTTTCGTATCATTGCGTGTGGTTCTCTCAGAATGCCCGCGCCTACACGACACTGGCCTTCCTGGCGCTGGTTTCAACCACGTTCCTGCTCGACGGAATAAGAACGGGACGCCGCCGTTCCTATGTCCTGTATGCGGTGGCGGCTTCGCTCGGCATCTACGCGCATCTCACCATGGCATTCCTAGTGGCGAGTCATGGAATCATCTGCGCGGCGATGGCGGCAATCGATTGGAAAAATGGGCTGAACCTGGTGAAATGGCGCCGCGCGATCGAGGGATTCGTACTCGCCGCGGTGCTGACCCTCGTGTTCTACGCTCCGATCCTCACGCAGGTGCTGCGATTTTTTGTGCACCATCCGTCCTCCATGGGGGCAGTCTCCAGTCCCCGCTGGGCCATGATCGAGGCGCTCCGTGGTCTGACGCTTGGCCTGGGATCCGTTGGCATCCTGGCGTTGGCTGCGCTGGTTGTCTTTTGCGGCGCATGGAGCTACTACCGTGAGAGCCGGCTGGTGTTCTCTCTTCTTGCGCTTCCCTTCCCAATTACAGTAATCGGGGCTTTCCTGGGACGCGCCACAATGTATCCCCGCTTCTACTTTTTCCTCATCGGATTCGCCATCCTGTTTGTGGTGCGAGGCTTGGTTGTCGTTCCCCGATGGCTGCTGGCGCGCTTCCCCGAACGCTCTCCAGGAACCAACATCCGGCTGGCGCAAGGATTGTCGGCGGCTCTGGCAACCATTCTCATTGTCGGCTCAGCGATCTCTCTGGTGCGCAATTATCGGTATCCCAAACAGGATTTTGAGTCCGCGATCCGATTTGTGGAAGCCGAGCGACAGCCCGGAGACCCTGTCGTGACAGCCGGCGCAACCTCCCTCCCGATTCACGATTACTATATGGAGCCGTGGCAGACTGTGGAATCGGTAGAGCAGTTGCAGGCAATTTGTTCTGAGGGCCGGCCCGTCTGGGTGGTAACCACTTTCCCCAGGTACCTTCAGGACTGGCGGCCATCCCTTGCTGCAATGATCCGGGATAAGTTTGAGATCATAAGAATATTCCCAGGCACGGTGGGCGGCGGCAGTATTTATGTCGCCAGGTTTCAACCCCGATGACCATGAAAAAACTAGTGATTCAGATTCCCTGTTTTAACGAAGCGGCAACCCTGCCGGAGACTCTTGCGGCTCTGCCTCGGGAGATTCCGGGAATCGATCGCATCGAGATCCTGATTATCGACGACGGCAGCACGGATGCCACCGTCGAAGTGGCTCGGGCCGAGGGCGTGCACCACATCGTCAGTTTTCCCAGGAATATGGGATTGGCCGCGGCCTTTTCCGCCGGACTGGACAACTGTCTTCGACAGGGAGCCGATATCGTCGTCAACACAGACGCCGATAACCAATATGAAGCCAGGGATATTCCACGATTGCTCGCACCCATCCTCGCGGGAAAAGCCGAGATCGTTATCGGCGACCGGCAGGTGGCGACGCTCGAGCATTTCTCTCCGTTGAAGCGAAAGCTCCAGGTACTTGGCAGTTGGGTCATCGGCCATGCCTCCGGTTTAAATACTCCGGATGCAACCAGTGGATTCCGCGCGCTGACCAGAGAAGCCGCCCTGCGCACCTTTGTTTTGAGCGGTTACTCCTACACGCTTGAAACGCTGATTCAGGCCGGCGCGCGCAACCTGCGCGTCGCGTTCGTTCCCATCGGCATCAATGCCCAGACCCGTCCTTCGAGGCTGATGCGAAGCATTCCGGAATATATCCGGAAGTCAACAATTACGATCTTGCGGGTGTATACCATGTACCGACCGCTCAGGGTGTTCCTAATCCTCGGATGCAGCATGATCCTGCTGGGAATGATTCCCGGCGCGCGATTCCTCTACCTGTTTCTCAATGGCGGCGCAGGCCATATCCAGTCGTTGATTCTCGCCGCCATTCTGATCATTGTGGGCTGCCTGGTGTCACTGATCGGAGTCCTCGCCGACCTGATCAGTTCCAATCGCAAGCTCCTTGAAGATTTGAACTACCGCATTCGCAAGATGGAAATCACGGTAGGGGCAAATCGGGAGAGCCGGGACACCGGGAACGATTTCGAGTTCTCCGGCAGCGAAGAAACACAACCGAGTTCCCAGGGCGAAACCCACAAATGACTCCCATGACTCCGGATGGAGCGCAGCAGCCCAAGCTCAAGTTCTGGCAAACCCGGACGGCCCGGCTGGGAGGAAGCGCCCTCATTCTGGGGTTGCTGCTTACGTTTCTTCCCTTCCGTCAAGTTTGGTCCGCCATTGAGCGCATACCGCCAACGCTCAGCCTGGGATTGCTTGTCGTCTACATGTTTTTGCATCTGATAGGCGTCGTAAAGTGGCGCATGCTGATCAACGTTTCGGGCGCGGACCTGTCCTTCGCGCATGCCGTTCGCTGCTACTATGGCGGCCAATTCGGCAATGTCTTTCTTCCCTCGCTGGTTGGCGGCGACGTGGTGCGCGGCGCTATGGCGTTTCAGGTTGCGCGATCCAAGGCTGGGGTGGTGATGGGCAGCGTGATCGACAGGGCTCTGGACGTGATCGGCCTGGGAGTGATTGCAGGCACCGGAGCCCTGCTGCTGCCAAGCGCTCTCAGCCCGCAAAGCCGCAAGGTGTTCCTGGTTTTTGCGGGTACGCTGGCCCTGCTTGGCCTGGTGACCGTGGGAATTCTGCTCACGCTGCCGGTAAGGAAGTTCCCCTTCAAGATTCAGCGTACGATGGCGAAGTTGCGGCACGCCGGCCGCTCCATGGTTGGCCACTGGGACCGCGTCCTGATTTGCCTGGGCCTCGGCATTGTTCTGCAAGTCTCACAAATCGCGCTGAACTGCTGGCTGGGAATTGCCTGCGGGATGCATGTCTCGTTCGGCGTCTGGCTCTTCGCATGGCCGCTTGCCAAAATCTCCGCGCTTCTTCCGCTCACGCAAGGCGGAATTGGAGTGCGCGAGGCCGCGCTGGTCACACTGATGGTTCCCTTTGGCGTCCCGGGTGTCTTAACTGCAGCCGCGGGCCTGATGTTTGAAGCGATTTCCACAATAGGCAGCTTGCTGGGGGGGATTGTTGCCTTTGTGCTCGGGCGCATCCCGGCCACTCAAACCAGCGCATTTCCTCATTTGCCAGCATAGTTCCTCACTTGCCCGCATAGAGGAGTCGCATGCTATGTTTCGAAGGAGCCTCAATTCTCTGCCGCTGCAGGAATTTGTTGCGCGGTCTCCACAGGCTGCGGAAAAACTCGATCGATCCCGCTGTTTTGAAAGGGCACGACTTCAGTCGTGCCGTTAGTGCAGCAAAATAAGCGTGGGCTTCAGCCCCCGGGGAATGCATTGCACGATTTGGCCACCGTTTCGGACTTTTTCCGCAGCCTGTCCAGACCGGCTGTAGCGGTGGTCTCCAGACCCCCGCCAGGCTGTCGGCGGTTGAATATTGACCATTTCTCCCACCATCGAGACATCTGTGAGAAATGCAGGTAAGGGTATCCATGAGCGAAAATCTCCGCTGTGGCGTGATTGGGTTCGGCAAGATGGGTATGCTCCACGCCTCGCTCGCCAATGCGATCGAAGGATCGCAACTTGCTGCGATCTGCGAACCGAACCGGACGGTTCGCAATTGGTTTGGGGCCCTCGGCTCGAATCTACCCACATACCAGGATTATGCGGAGATGCTGGATCGAGTCCCGCTCGACGCTGTCTTCATCTGTACACCACCTTCATCGCACATTGAGATTGCCACGGCATGCGTGCGCAAGGGTTGCCATGTCTTTATAGAAAAGCCGATTTCCTCGACCGCGGAAGCCGCTAAACCTCTCGTCGAGCTCTTGAATCGGGAGCGCAAGATCGGCATGGTAGGATACATGATGCGCTACGCGGACACCTTCTCCAAAGCTCGGGAAATTGTGAAGCAGGGAGTCGTGGGACGAGTCATTGCGTGCCGTGGCGCAACGAAAGTTTCACAAAATTACAAGTCAGGTAAGGGCTGGCGGTACTCTCGCAAGGAGTCTGGCGGCGGCGTGTTGATCGCTCAAGGCATTCACGCTGTGGACCTCATGTGTTGGATGATCGGAACGCCTCATTCCGTCAATATGCGATCGAACAGCCACTATTCCGGAACGGTTGAGGATTTTGCTCAAGCCTTGTTTTCGTGGAAGGGCGACACCATCGGCTCGCTCGAATCCTCCTGGAGCGTGGACGGGCATCGCATGATGATGACTTCGCTCGAATTGACCTGTGAAAATGGAACGCTGGCCGTGGATGATGACACCGTTCGGCTCTTCCTTCGCAAGCCCTCCGGCGGGTACAAAGAAGGATGGACATCCATGTCAAAGCCCGAGCTTTCCCAAGGCGTGGCTGCCGACATCGGAGGTGCGCTCTACACAAGACAGGACGAAGCCTTCCTCCGCGCGGTGCGGGGACAGGGCGAAATTGAGAGCGACGTGCGCAGTGCGTGGTCGGTTCAGCATGTGATTGACGGTCTCTACAAGTCGGCACATCAGAATGGAGCCACCGTTGATCTGGATAGAGCATTTTGACCGGGCGGCGAGATAAACGGATGGAAATTTCAGACAAACTGATTTTGGGGCACAACCAATTCTTTGGTGTGAACCATTTGTCTTCGGCCAGGGGAGTGGCTACGGAGCAATACTTCAGCAGCACCGAAAACGTGATCTCGCTTGTCCGCACCGCATATAGAGCCGGCGTTACTGGCTTGATGCTCTCTACACACGAACGCGCCAGGGCCATCGCGGAGGCGCTCCGCAACGATCCCGAGCTCTCCTCCAACCTGCACCTCCACATCTTGCTCCCTTACATGGCGAAATACGTCCGCCTGGCCAACGAGCGGGGGTCTATTTCCATGCTCGAGGAAACGCTCAAGCAGGCCACATGGGCGGAGCGGTTAACAATCGGGCTCAAAGCGGGAACCGGAGTGATCACAAAAGATCTACTCGCCATTCTGGAGGCGTTGATCAAGATCGAACTCCTGCCGTTCAAAGGGCTGAATGTACAGTCGGTGTTCTTGCACAATTCCTTGACCGACATGCTGGCGGCGCTGCGCGCCACAGAAGTAGTTCGGTTCTTCGCGAAAAATATCGCAGAAGAACATGGCGCCTGCCCCGCCTTTTGCACCCTGTCGGCCGGACTCACAATGAGTTATTTTCGCGACATAGGGCTCGAATCGCCTGTGATGATGGCTCCCTTTAATCCAGCGGGCTTCCAAATGAATCCCTCGCGCGAGAGATGCGAGCAACTGCTTGAGGAGTACCCTTGCCACATGGTAGCCATGAGTGTGCTCGCAGCCGGATATGTGACGCCCGCGGATGCTGCGCGCTACCTGTCTTCTCTCACAGGAATTGATTCGATTGTCTTCGGAGCTTCCAGCGCCGGGCACGTTACGGAATTGGCTGGCGTGTTGGGCCCAGTGGTGCATCAGACCGTTACTCAATAGACCTGTCCTGGTCTTCGGAATCGCTATGAATGAATTACAGCAAGGGGATGTTGTCGTGCAAGAAAAAACAGATCTTTCCGCTCGCCCGCATGTCGTGATTCTCGGTGCCGGCCCCGCCGGCGTAGGCGCAGCCTTGAGGCTTATGCAAAAAGGAAACGCCCGCGTGACGGTTCTCGAGCAGCAAAGCAAGGCGGGTGGAACCGCCGGAAGTTTCGAGCTTGACGGCGTCTACTGCGACTATGGCAGCCACCGGCTCTTTGCCAAGCTTCCGCCTGGGATCATGGATGACCTTCGCAGGCTCCTGGGTCCGGACCTCATCTATCAGGTGCGCCATGGCAGCATCCTCTTGCGGGGGCATTGGATCCATTTCCCGCTGAAGCCGATGGACCTGCTGTTGCGGCTTCCCAAAAGTTTTACTTTCGGCGTGCTTGGAGACACAGCCCGAAAACTCCTGCCGCGGCGCAGTTCCGGCACGCCGACATTTGCCACCGTTTTGGAGCAGGGACTCGGACGCACGATTTGCAGGGACTTCTTTTTCCCGTACGCGCGGAAAATCTGGGGTGTTGCTCCCGAAAAATTGGATGTCATGGCAGCGCAACGGCGCGTGGCCGGCAGCTCCATTGGAAAAATACTGCGCAAAATATCGGCACAGATCCCGGGCCTCAAGCCGCCGCATGCCGGCCGATTCTTTTATGGCCGGCGCGGGTTTGGTCAATTCACCGAGTGTCTTTGTGAAGAAGCCCAGAGGCTTGGCGCGGATTTCAAATTCGGCGCCCGTTTCCTGGGAGTCGAGCTCGAGGATGGTCGTGTCAAATCCGTGCGGTATAAGCTTGGCGAAGAGGAGTTCGTGATCCCGACCGGCGTCGTCTACTCAACGATCCCCATCAGCGTGCTCGTGCAAGGTGTGCATCCGGAACCTCCGCGTGAGGTTCTCGACTCTTCCCGCAGTATTACTTATCGGGGAATGATTCTGATCTATCTTGTGCTGGATCAGGATCGGTTTGGTAAGTATGACGCCTATTATTTCCCGCAGGAGTCGATCCCCGTCTCGCGCCTTTCCGAGCCAAAGAACTTCAGCAATGCCACGGAACCGCGCGGCAAAACCGTGCTCTGCGCCGAGATCCCTTCGGACCCCGGATGCCCCGAGTGGGACATGAACGATCGCGAACTGGGTGATTACGTCTGCGAATCGCTGGGACGCGCCGGCCTTCCCGTAACCGCCCCCGTCTTGAATGTGGTCACGCGCCGCATGCGGCAAGCCTATCCCGTATACCTCACGGATTATGCCACCCACCTTTCCCGGATGGACGATTGGCTGAATGGAATCGAAGGCTTGCTGACATTCGGCCGCCAGGGATTGTTCGCGCATGACAATACGCACCATGCGTTGCCCATGGCTTACGCAGCGGCAGATTGCTTATCCCCCGAAGGCGTCTTTAACCGCGAGCTTTGGGCAGAGTGCCGGGAACGATTCAAATCCGATGCCGTCGAGGATTGATCTTGCAAGATCGCCATCCACCGCTTCGCGTTTGCGCGTACGAAGATCGCGCAGTGGCCATGGACAGCCTGCTTTTCATGGCAGAATCCCTGTGTGCCGCGGATCGGGATGTCTCGCTGCACCTCACCGTTCCCGACGCGCCGGATTATGTCCGCGACTGGGCTCGCCGCAGGCCTGAGGTAATCCTCTCCACCGAGCGGCCCGAGGGCGTGACCGGCTGGGACGTTAAGCCGTGGCTATTGCTCCAGCAATTGGATGAAGGAGCACCCGAAGTGGTCTGGCTCGATGACGACATCATCGTCACTCGACCGATCTCAAAGATGCTCCAGGAGTTTCCACAGGAGACCCTCATCTTCGCGGAAGAGTGGGGCCGATGGATGGTTTCCGCCGCCGATTTTTGGGGAATGCATTCCGTGCGCCCGATTCAGCTTTTCAACAACTGCTTCATTCGCGTGACGCAGGCCCATCGGCCGCTGCTGGAACGCTGGCTGCAGATGACCCGGGATCCGCGTTACCGCGAGGCGCAGGCTCTGCCCTATGAAAAGCGGCCAGTGCAAGCCCAGCATGATGGATGGCTCCTCATCGCTTTGCTCGAAAGCGAGGAGTTTGGCCAGGTAGCCTACCAGTGCATCAACCGGGGACGCCACATCGTCCAGTGCGCCGGGTCGTCAAGCTACAAACCGCTCCATCGCGTGCTCGACCTTTTTCGCGGCTTTCCTCCGCTCATTCACGGCCTGGGGCGCAAACCCTGGGAGATCCCGCAGGAATCAAGCCGCATCCAGCGCTATCTCCTCGACCTTGCCATGGATGTCTCCCCTTATGTGCTGGCGGCAAGAAAGGTTGCGAAGACGGTTGGCAGGTCTCCCGATTGGCTTGAGCCGCGTACCCGCATCGGTGCAACATTCCGCGCATTGACCGGGAACCATCCGGGAATAGCCGGACTGCCTCTGTCGTGCTTTCATGCCCTTCACATAAGCATCGGGCGCATGACGGCGGGAGAAATGAGACCGTGGAAAGGTAAGTCAGGCACTGCCTTCCAGTAACTTGGCATTAACCGCGTCACTTACTCTGACTTTTTCTCGTGATACTCCATCTCCGTATTGATAGCCCAGATATTATCTTTAGTTGTGACGCCATCGAGGATGTTTTCAACAGCGGCCATCGCTGTGAGCATCGAGTGGTCCTGGTTATTGTACTTATGCATGCCGTTTCGGCCAATAAGAAAAAGGTTCTCGATACGGTCTGTGTAGTTCCGGATCACATCGAAGCGGTTATAACTTCCAAAGTAAGCCGGGTAAGTCTTCGGCACGTGGACCGCATGGGAGTCCACCACGTCCTCGGCTGCCAGGATGCCGAGCTTGACTCCCTCGCCAACGGCAAAACTTGTCATTTCCTCGTCGCTGAGCTTCCACATGGGGTCGGTATCGTTGCAAAAGTACTCCAGGCCGATCCACACCTTATCTTCGCTTTCAACCATCCATGGACTCCAGTTATTAAAGACCTGGAGGCGGCCAACCATTACATCCGGTTCCTGAATATAGATCCAGTTATCCTTGAGCGGCGTGCCATCCTTCTCAGTCAGCGTGAGCTTCTTGACGAGCAGTCCAACGATGATAAAGTCGCGATACCTCAGGCCTTCGCTAATCTCCGCCACTTCGGCTGGAACGGGAGGATCGATCGCGCGGATCAGTTCGCGGACCGGCATAGTCGAAAAGAAGTAATCTCCCGTAAAGGCGACACGGCTCCCTGACTCGTTGACTCCTTCCAAAGAAACCACTTTGCCGCCATCAAGGCAAATGCGGTCGATGGATATGCCGAAATGAATTTCGCCGCCGTCTTTACAAACAAGGTCGGCTGCGTGCTCCCAAAGCTGGCCAGGACCCAACTTCGGATAGAGAAATTTCTCGATCAGCGAAGTTTCGGTCTTCTTCTGAGCGATGTCGCCCGATCCCCTTCCGCCAAAAGTCTTCTTCAGGAAGTGCGTCGCCACGCCCTTCAACGAAAGTCCCTTGATGCGTTGCGCGCCCCACTCGGCGCTCAATTCGTTGCAAGGTACACCCCAGACTTTTTCTGTATACGATTTGAAGAATGTTAAGTAAAGCTGCCTGCCAAAACGGTTGATCAAAAAATCTTCGAGGGTGCGTTCCTCTCGCTGGGGAAGCAGTACCGTGCGCATGTAACTCAGGCCGCAACGAACCGTGCGCACCAGGCCCATGTTCCTGAACGTTGACCCCGTCAGTCGAATCGGATAGTCGAAGAATCGGCGCAGAAAATAAATTCGGCTCTTTCGCTGCCGGACCAGCATCACCAGATCTTCCGTTTGAGGATCTGGCGCCACAGCAGGCTCAGGAACGCCGCGTTGCTGACCTTGATAGCGCAATTGCCCATCTTCGCTTGAGCCACGTTCGACCGGGAGCATGTCGAGCCACCATTTCATCACCCGGTCGGACTTCGAGAAGAAGCGATGGCCGCCAATATCCATGCGGTTCCCGCGATGGCGAACCGTCCGCGAGAGGCCTCCGATTTCCCGGCTGGCCTCGATCAAAATAGGTTTGATTGCCGAACCTCGTTGCAGCTCGATCGCAGCAGTAAGCCCGGCCGGACCTGCTCCGATAAGGATCGCAGTGCCTTGCCTTTTGGTATTGCCTGGATTGTGAGACATAGATTCTATCTTGCTGCAATCGAGAACTGGGCAAAGAGAGGTGAAGGAGCGGCTCACAAACCACCCTCAACCAATATGGTCTCGGGAGCCAATTGACCCCTCAACGAGGAGCAAAGCGTTTTGTCCGGTACCAGGACCCTCTCACCGGATTAGTTGTATCTTACACGAAACAGATGCAGAACCATCGGCGCCGAGGCAACCCGCAGCCCGCACCGCCCTCGCCTGTGGGCTCAGGCAAGCGCTTGCTTGTGAGACGCTTTGCGCGCCAGCCCCAGGAACCACCGCGCCCCTCGCGCTTTCAGAAAAATACGATCATGGTGATTCTACACACGCTGGAATCGAGCCAAGAGACAGGTTTGCACCTGCCGACAATGGACCGCACTCGTCCCTTCCTCATCGACCGAGGTGCCGCGACGTCGGACCCCCGTCGCTCTTGATCCGCATTGTGCGCTTCTTTTGCTTATGGCAGTGTTACCGAACGGATGCTGGTTGAGAATGAGCCGCCCGTGTAGGTGCCGGAGTACTTTTCAGCCACCCCCGCGCCGTTCGCGCCCGCGCTGCCGGAGAAGCTGACCTGGATACTGGCCGATGCGCCGGCGGTCAGCGATCCTGTTCCAATCGTCTGGGGAAGCGCTGTGCCTGTTGAGGAGGTCCCCAGCGTTGCCGAAGTCAGGGTAAGGCCAGTTACAGTGCCGCTCCCAGTGTTTTTCACCGTGATCGCCAAAGTATAGCCAAGAGTAGCGGAACCCGTCAGCGTGGAACTGGTTGTAAGCGAAACTGAGGGAGCCTGAACAACCGAAAGCGTTCCTGAGACAAAGCTGAAGGTATAGTTCGAGTCCGACAGCGTGCCCTGCGTTACCGTGATCGGATAAGTTCCCGCCGCGCTGGAGTTGTTTGCGGTGGTGGAGAACGAAGGCGCCCCGCTCAGCGCCGACGCGGTATCTCCGTTCTCAAACCCGCTATAGCTTGCGGTAAACGTCGGCAACGGTCCGCCGACATTCATATTGGCGTTGTTCGCGGTCACGGTGAGCGGGGCTTTAGCCACGTTCAAATTCGTGGGGCCGGAGTTTGCCGCGGCGTATCCATTGGTGCTGGTATAGGCTGCGGAAACCGTGTGTGAACCGGCGCTGAGGCCGCTGACCTGAGCCGTCGCGGAGCCGCCGGATAAAGTGGCGGGATAAGTCGCGCTGTCAACCGTGAAGACCACTGAGCCGATGGGTGCAGGCGACAGCGAGCTCGAGACGGTGACGCTCAACGTTACGGTTTGACCGTAGACCGGCGACGTTGGCGAGAACGCTCCCAGAGTGACGGTTGGAGTGGGCGCTGTGGTTGGAGCTGTCAGAGTCAGATTCACTGAATTCGGCGTGGACAAGGCAGCATTCGCGAGATTGCCGTTGAACGTAACCGAATCGGTGGTTGTCGCGAACGTGGTGGGCGTATAGCTCGCAGTCAACGCGCAACGGCCGCCAATGGCGAGCGTTCCGGCTCCGCCTGAATTCAGGACGCAATCGGTAGATGCGGTGGCAGAGAGGCTATAGTCGGTGGAATCGCTTTGTGCGAAGGCGGTTGCGAAGTAAGCCTGGTTGCCGGAGTTGAGCAGGTTCACGGTTTGCGGGTTGGCGCCGGCAGCGTATTGCACATAGCCCTGGGTGCGCGTGAGTTTGAGCACGCCGCCCGATGCACCGGTGTAAAGGTTGCCGGCGGAATCGATTGCCAGTGCGGCGGGCGTTACCGCAGACACGGTGAACGATGCGCTGTTGCTGCTTGCGGGAACGGCGCGAATTGCGGCCGCGTCTGCGATGAGCAGGTTTCCAGCCGCGTCAGTCAGAACCTGAGTTGGCGCCGTGGCTGGAGTGGACACCGTGGTCCGGACTCCGGTTTGGAAGCTATAGCGGTAGATGGCCGGCGCGCCCGGATCGGCAACCAGCAAGTTATCGGAAGGATCGATGGCGAGGCCGGTTGGCGTGACGAGCGAGCCCAGGTTCAAAGTGTGCTCGACCCCGGTAAGCGGGCTGACCTGATAGACGGCATGTGCCGAGGAATCCGACACGTAGAGGTTGTTGAGAGAATCCACGGCAAGCCCCGCGGGCGTGGTGAAGGTAAAGGGCAGAGTCGTCGCAATGCCCGCCGGGGAGACCTGCGTCACGGTTCCGGCGGAGGTGTCGGCGACGTACGCATAACCGCGCCCATCGACAGCAACCGCACCCGGCGCGACGAGCGCGGTCAGCGTAGTTCCAATCGCGCTGCCGCCCAGAGAAACCGCGGAGGCTGCATAGCGGTAGAGCTTATTGCTGTTGGAGTCAGAAACGTAAATGTTTCCGGCGTTGTCGGTGGCGAGGCCCGCAACCGCAAGGCCCGACCCGAAGTTGATCTGGCTCGCTGGATCGAGCGTTGCTCCGGCGCCCAGCCCGGTGCCTGTGAGTGCGAGAGTCGCGGTGTTGCCCAGGGAGCTGTTCACGGTGAGCGGTGTGGAGCGCGCGCCTGGAATCGCTGGGGTAAAGCCTGAAGTGAGCAGGCAGTCATCGGTGGTGTCGGCGTTGGCAGTGCAAGCGGGCGTTCCCAACGACCACTCGGTTGAAGAGTAAGCAAAGGCATTCGAGGCTGCTGGAGTGTCGCCCGCCGTAAAGTGAATCTGCACGGGCAAGTTGGTGGTTGTCGTAGTCGCGGTAGACGGCGACTGCAGGCCGGTGATGACCTTACGGATGAGCAGGTTGGTCCCATCGGAGATATAGATGTTGCCCAGCGCATCGGCGCCGACGCCCATGCCATTGCCGCCATTGCTGCCGAAGCTGGCCTGGGTGGCGGGGCAGCCGTCACCAACGCTGTCTGTGTGGCCGCTGCAAATGGTTGCGCTTTTCGCAACGGCGCGCAGATACGCGGTATGGAAATCCAGCAACCAGATAAACCCGTTGCTGTCGGAGATGTAGAGATTGCCGTTGTTGTCGAATTGCATCTTCTGCGCAGCCATCGAAACTCCGGTCGAAAGCACCGGCGTTGAGTAGCTGTCAGTCGATGTCGTTCCGTTGCCCGCGACGGTGTAGATGTTGCCGTTGACAGGAGAGGATACGCCCAGTTTGGCCAGCAGCCCATCGAGAGGCGAGCCGGTACCGCAGGTTTCGCAAACCACGCGAATCTTTCCGCCGCTGGAGTCGGCAATGTATACGTTCAGGTTTGCGTCCACAATCACGCCCTGCGGATTGCTGATAGTGGCGGAAGTGGCAAGTCCGCCGTCGCCGCTGGACGAAGCAACGCCGGTACCGGCAACGGTATGGATATTGCCGAAGGCATCGACGACGCGGATCCTGTTGCCGGCGGTGTCGGCGATATAGACATTGCCGATCGTGTCGCCCCATGCGCCGCGCGGATTGTCGATTTCGGCGGACGTAGCTGCATTGCCATCACCGGTATCGCCTGCGGTGCCGTTGCCGGCAACGAGATACAGAAGGCCCGTGGACTGCTTGACCTCAAAGACCTCGTTGCCGGTGTAGTTGGCGATAAAGATGTTGCCCGAGGCGTCGGTACCGAGGCCGCGCGCCTTGCCAACGCTAACCAGCGTGGGTGTGCAACCGGTGGTTGCGGTGGGAATGCAGGCAGTCCCGCTCACCAAACCTGCAAAGTTGGTGATGACGCCGTTGGGCGTAATGCGCCGAATCAGTGCCGCGCTGGTGTCGGAGACGTAGACATTGCCGAAGGGATCGGCGACCACCGCGCGCATGTCGTCGGCCGCGGTAAAGCCCATTGTTGTGCCTTGGCAGCCGTCACCGTATTTATCGGTGGCGCCTGCGCAGGCCATAAGGCCGCTGCTTGGAACTGAGGCTCCGCCGCCGGCAATTTTCGTCATGGTATACGGCAACGGGATCGGATTGCTGGGTAGACCAATAATCGTCGTCGGGTTCACGGTAATCGCCATGGGCGTCGAAGGTGATCCGGCAAAGCTTCCGCTTGCAACGTAGGTCGCCATAAAGTAGTCAGTCCCGAGCGGTAGATCGACTGAGTCGGACGCCATTCCGTTGCTCAACACAGCCGACCCGAGCGGTATCTGGGTCCCATTCAGCGTGGTGGAATAACTGAAGTTCACCGTTCCCGTGGGGGTTCCAGCCGCCGATGTAACGGTTGCCGTGATCGAAACCGGATGGCCCAGAGTGGTGGTCGTCGTGTTTGCGGACAGGGAGGTGACAGTGAGGCCTTGGGTGATCGTCACCGGGGATGAGGTTGACGTAGAGCCCGCGTTCACGCCGTCGCCGCTATATATCGCGAGGATGGAATAGGAGTTGAGACTATAGGGCAGATTGATGCTGGCTGAGGCGCTGCCCGCATTCACGGGTGCAGTGGCGTAGACATAACTGCCTGTCGCACCACCGCCGCTCACCACAAACTGCACCGTGCCGGTTGCACTGCCGCCCGTCACAGTGGCTGTCGCGGTAAAGGGCGTGCCGTATGGGCTGGAACTGGGCACACCGGACAACGCCGTCGTAGTGCCGTTGAGGCTGCCAGCATTGACGGTGATGACATAAGGGGTCGTCGTCGAGTAGACCGTCTGGCCGTTTGTCAGCGTGTAGTTGGAGTCGCCCGAATAGGTAGCAGTGAAGGAGTGCGCACCCACCGAGAGCATTCCCAACGGAATCGAAATGGTGTCGGTGGTTCCCGTCAGCGACACCGTCGAGGTGTTGCTGGTCAAAGCGTCAGTCAGGGTGACCGTGCCGGTGGGATAGGCCGCGCCCCCCACTGCGGGAGTCAGAATGACTACTGCCGTCGCATTCTGGCCCTCAATGAGCGTTTGCGGCAGACCCGTGGGGCCGGTGAGTTCCGGCGCGATGTAGGTAAAGTTGCACTGCGGCGGGAACGTGCTGGCTACCGTGATGTTGTTCGTCACAATGTTGGAATTGGACCCCACAAAAGTTCCGTAGTCCGAAACGAAGTTCGAAGAAACATCTCCGGGTCCCAGGGTGAGCGAGGCATTGGTAGGAGACGGGCTGAATTCGGAGCCTGGATAGCTGCTTGGAAAAGTCACGTTGTCCAACGTGGCCTGGAGCGGGTACACGGTAGCGCCATTGTTGCTGCCGGTAAACTGTGCCGTTCCCGCGGTCAGGAACGTTAGGTTCTGCAAGAGAATGTTGTTCAGATTGGGTGTTTCAGTTCCTGTCGTGGCCTCGTAATTCGGACTGAAGACGATCTCGGCCTTGTGGTCCTGGTAGCAGGAATTCGAGTACTGAACGTTGGTGACAACGCCGCCGCGATCGAATCCCGACTTGATGCGCAGACCGGTGGAATTGCTGTCGGCTGCACCTCCGGTAAAGGTCCCGGTACTGCCTACAGCGCTTCCCGCGCCTGCGGTTCCATTGCCCGACGACATATTGCTGTCGAAGAGGATATTGCTCACGCCGGCACTGGTGTAGCTGCCGATGGACTCGCCGTGCCCGGCGAAGAAGTGGTTGTTGGTTACCGAGATATTTGCCGCGGGAGCCGTCGTGCCGGCAGCGCCGACAGCAACGTTGTCGTCGCCATCCGAGATCCACGAACGCGTGATGGTGAAGTTTGTCGCGTTACCCGGATCGATACCGTCCGTGTTGCGCGAACTTGTGGGCGTAATAATCTTGACATCCCACGCGGTAAAGTTCGAGGCTGCGCCCGTTGTGGAGACGTGGAAGAGCGGCGAATTGCGCATGCGTGATCTTGTACAGCGTGATATTGCTGGCGCCGGTATCGATCTGGATGAAACGCGGATTCTCCTGATTGCCGCCGCTGTTGGCGATGGCGGACAGACCCCACCAGCTCTGACCCTGATAGGGAGCGATAGCGTTGATCAACGTATCGCCGCCGCGGCCGTCCAGTTTGCCAAAGCCCATGATGCCGACATTCGTCGAGGCTTCCCGGAATATCGATCAAAGGCTTGCAGGAAGCCGTCGCGCTCGCGCTGCCCACGGTGCCGCAGGTGTGCGTGCCCTGAACCTTGTCGTAGTCCTGCGCGTTACGCGAGAAGTAGACATAGACGCCGGGATCGACCAGCAGCGTCACGTTGGAAGGCATGCTAAGCGGGCCGGTGAGAAACGCATTGAGGCCCGCGCCGCCCACCGAAAGTTCAACGGCCTGGCCGGGATGATTTGTGGAGCAACTGGCGAGCGCAGCCTGAATGCGCGCGCCATCCGGATTCGTGACAGTAGCATCGACCGAGGTGGGAAGGTCGTCGTTAACCGAGGTGAGCGCCGCGTCGAGTTGTTGGCAAACCGCCGGGAAGGACGGCTCGGTGACGGTGCGGCTGTCGCCGGTCGCCACTGCTGGAGCTTGCGGAGGCGCAGTTGACCGTGATGGAAGTGCCGCTCGCGGTGCTGCTGGTTCGAGTAGTCAGTATTGCCGGGGTATGTGGCTGTCAGCGAGTGACCGCCGATCGCAACGCCACTCAGTGACCATGAGCATGTTCCGCCGGAGAGCGTGCAGGTAGTAGCGGCCGTCGGCCCGACCGTCCAGATAAATCGACACAATCCCCGAGGCAGCGGTGGGCGTAACCGACGCAGTGCCTGTAAAGGGAGAGCCTTCCGTAAGGCTGGCGCTGCTGGTCAAGTTCAGCGTGGTAGTCGTTGATACCTGGGCAATGTTGACGGGAATTCCGTTCGACAGAGCTTGTGCCGTTATTGCTATCGCCGCCGTAGCTCGCTGTAATCGTCGGGATGCCGGCAGCCACATTGAGCAGCGAGAAACTGCAACTGCTGGTGTTGCCCGTAGCATTGGCCAGCGTGCAGGTGCCCAGCGGAGTGGAACCGTTAAGCAGAGTCACTGTTCCGGTGGGATTCAAGCTGCCGGAAGCCGGCGTCACCGTTGCCGACCCGTTGATGGAGGCGCCATACGTGATGCTGGTAACGGGAATGCTCAGCGATGGTGGTGGTATTGACTGACCTCGGAGGCCCCGCTGCTGAGCGCCAGTGTCGAGCCGCCGGTGAACGTAACCGTATCGACTGCAGTCGACGGTGTTGGCGCTCACGGCCAGTTCGCAATTGCTTCCTGCCGCAAGCGTCAACGACGTGGGCGTGTTGCATCCATTGCTGGCGCCCGCGGCAAAGGTAAAGTCCGTGGCGGCGTTGATGTCTGAATTCGCAGAGATCCCGCCGCTATAGCTGGCATTGCCGACATTAGTGAGCGTTGCGTCGCTTGTTCTCCGATCGGGAATGGCGGGCAGCGTTGCGGCCGTGCGGTTGAAGTAGCTGATGCCTGCGGCACTGGTGCTGTCGGCCACATAGAGGTTGCCGCTCGGGTCGAGCGCCACGCCGGCGGGAGCCGCAAATCCGCTCGCGATCGCGGCGGTCGTGCCGCTCACAGGAACCTGGACGACGTTCGCCGTTCCCCGAATCGCCATAATAAATGTCGCCGGCCGCATCCACGGCCAGGCTGATGGGCGTTGCGCCGTCCAGAAGCGCAACGCTGGATCTGCTGCGCCACAAGCCCATTGGTCATGGTCAGCTTTACAATTTCGCCCAACCCGGTGTCGGCGACATAGACGTTGCCGCTGGAATCGACAGCCAGGGCTACGGGCGTGACAAAACCGCTGCCCAACTGTCGTCTGCACTCCGTTGTTGATCGATTGCATCAGCACGCTGCCGGTTTCGGCAATATACAGGTTGCCGAATGCGTCGACAGCAACGCCCTTGGGAGCGGTAAGACCGCTGATGATCGCCGTTCCCGTGATCGGGGTTGCAGCATAGGCACGAACTGGCCCCGGCGAACGCAACAATCTCATTGGTCCCGGAGTCGGCGACGTAAAGGTTTCCCGCGCCGTCGATGGCTACCTGGCTCGGGGTGGTGAGGCCGCTGCCAACCTCGACCGGCGTGCCTCCACCGTTCGGTGTGCGGTAAACCGTGCCATTGTGGTAGGCGATATAGACGTTGCCCGCCGAATCGGTCGCCACGCCCTCGGGCGTGCTTCACGCTGCCCAGCGTAGAACTTGTGCCCGGATCGATGGCCAGCGCCGCGCCGTTGCCGATGCCGTTCAGGTAAATCGGTGCCAAGCATATGGCTGATGCTGCTGATGGTGCCGCTGATCTGCACCGCGCCGCTGCGCGCGCCTGCCTTGACCGGCTTGAAGGCGATGGGAACAACGCAAACGGTGCCGGCAGTGTTGCTGCTGGTGCTGGCGAGGCCTTTCAATGTCGTGGAAGAACTGCAGGTATCGCCGGTTCCTGGATCGGTGAACTCGGAGCCGGTTGTAATTCCCTGTGTGGATACGTTCGCCGGAGAAACGGTGCTCACCGTATCGCCGGTCGTGCCGATTTCGAGTAGGAAGGCAAGATTCTGAGTGGTCGCGGTGCTGCCCACCGTTGTAGCCGGGAAGCTGCCGTTGAACGTTAGCTTGCGCACCAGGTTGTCGCCGTTGTCGGCAAAGTAAAGGTTTCCGGAGAGATCGACGCCGATATTCCCTGCCGCGTTGGAAGAGTTACTCTGGGGGGCGGGGCAGCCGTCGCCGTATTCATCGAGAGCGGTCGGTCCTGAGCCGGTGCCCGAATTATTCGAGCAGTAATCTCCAACCGTGTACTTGGCGGCAGACGACGCCTCTCCGTCCGCGAACAAAAATGTCAGAGTCCCGGTGTCCGTGTTGACCTCAGCGAGTTCGACTATGGCTGCCGTAGTCCATGATGTAGAGATTGCCGTGGCTATCGAGTCCGAGACCTTGAATCCTGTCGAAGGCGACATCGGAATTGGTGGCCAACAATCCCGCGCCGATTCGCTGAGCTGCCGGCATTTCCGTGGCCGGCGATCGTGTAGACGTCGCCTGCAACCGGCGATGAGACTGCCGGTTTCCAGATAGATAAGGTTCGGCCCCGGAATTGTTCGCGCCCCCGGCATAGATGACGCGCACGGTTGTGGGAATGGTCGTGCTCGACTATCCGCATCCCCGACATAGACATTGCCGCTGCCGTCCACCACAACCGGGCCCGGCGCGACGAATGCAGCTCCCACAGCGGCTACGCCGGAAGATGGAGCACCGGTGAGGGCGGTGCAGCCGGACGATGTGCAGCCGCTGCCGGCAATGGTGTGAATGAAGCCAGGGCCCACGCCGCCGCTTGTCGTATTTGGCCCATTTACCATGCGCACTGCGTTATTGGTGTTATCTCCGAAATAAAGGTTCTCGCTCGAATCCACTGCGATGCTGTAAGGCTCGTGAATCTCGCCGCTGTTATTCGCAATGACCGCGTCAACGTAGCCGCCGCCCTTGCCGGCGATCTGGTAGATGTATCCAACCTTGGGCGCGGCGCCGGTGCAGCCCAGCACATTGTTGGTGGTGGTGCAGGTGGAGAACGAGCTGGCATTCTCTTTCACCACCAGTTGGGCCGCGAGCCCTGTGGCGTTGGCCAGCACCACGTAAACCAGCGAGTTGCTCTTATCGGGGATAAAGACGTTGCCCGCGCTGTCCACGGTGGGACTATAGGGCCCTTTGATATAGGAGTCCGTTGCCGGGCAGCCGCTGCCGTCCACGCTCAATGAGTTCCACCCCCGTTGCAGGCGAAATCGGCTCACGGCCGCGGCGGTAAGGCCGCCGGCCAGCGCATACACGTCCCCTGCCACCAGGGTTCCGGGGATAGCGAGGGATGTATTCGCGGCCGCAATCATCGCTGTCGCGGGATTAGCCACGCCGTTTACCGTTGTCGCGCCGGCATAGATGACGCGAACGTAGATGTGTCCTTCATCCGAGAAGTAGACGTTGCCCCATCTGTCGACGGCGACGCCCCACGGTGTTGAGACACCGGCCTGATTGGCCGGGCAGCCATCGCCGTAATTGTTCGTTCCAGCATTGGCGTAGCCGGTGCAGGCAGACGCCGGGGTAGTCACCGCCAAGCCGGTGACAGAGGAGATGTCGCCGGCGCCCACGCTGATGAAAGGCACCTGCACCATGAACGGCGGCACGCCAGGAGTCTGTGCTCCGGCGTTGAGCAGTAAGGTGGCGCATAACACTGGCAGAGTTGCAACAGCAAGGCGAATTCGAGGCAGCATGATGGGTCTCCGGAAGCAGCGGTGGATGAATCGAGAATCGTGGCACGGGAGGTGCCGAACCGCAGGAGAGGAATTTCACGACCAAAGTGGTCAGACCTCTCTCGCGTCAAGGATTATCGTAGCTAACCTTGCCGGATGTCAATAAGAGGATTTCTTTGCATCCGCCATGCGGCAATTTCCACTTGGAAGGCCCTGGGAGCCGACAGTTCCATGGATTCTGCAAAAGCGATTACGCGCCTGGTTGACCGCTGCAAAATTGCCCATAGCCCGTCCTGCCGGACATCGAAAGACCAAGAGAAGCACGTTAGGCGAGGTGGGGCGGCTCAACATTGCCGGGGTAAAGGCTCTCTATTTCGGAGACTCATCGAGGCGAGTTGCGGCGCCGTTTTTCGTCCAGATGGCATTTGGACGAGGCACATCTATATGAAGTAGCTTTCCCGGAAGGCGCGCAGGATTTATCGAGAGAATTGCAATTCGAGAGGCTACAACCGGTCTTATCAATGCCTCTGCGGCACATTGCGCGAGTATGGAACCCAACAACAAGGCGGGTCCCAGGCACTCGGCGGGTTGATGCTGCTGATTGATGCAACCGGCTCTGGGCTTTCAGACACGTCTGAAAGAATAATGCCTCAGCGGTTGAAAACGGACGGCGGCTTTTTCCGTTCTCCGAGCCTGAGCTCGGATACTTGTTAAAGCCGCCGTTATCCCGCTAACGAGCAGTATGTATTCAGATTGCGGAGTCCTCCTCCGTTTCTCCTTATTAGTTAACCGTCAAATACAGCGTCGTGTTGCTCGTCACAGCGCCCGAGGTTGCGGTCACAGTGATCGCGTAGCTAGTCGGATTCTGTCCCTGCGTAGAAGATCCCGAGGATCCGCCGCAGCCGCCCAGTGTCGTTATCGCTGCCGCACCGGCTGCCAACAACAGGGTCAGGCAGATCGCGCTTCTCATCCGCTTGCCGGCGCGACGCAACCTGATTGCGAACGGCAACAGCAGCACTCCCCACAGCACGGGAGGCAGCTTGGCGCCGTTCGTCTTTCCCCGATCGAGCCTTGCCACCGTGGCCGGCATCTGGATGGTCAGCGCCACCGCGGTGATGGGCGTGTTTGCCGGTAAAGACCACGAAGTGCTGCTGAGCGCGGTCCATGCGGCTGGAGTGATGGTCGCCGTGGCTCCGGTCGGCAGTCCGCTCACGGTTAACGTCACCACCGCCGGGAAGCTCGTGCCGGAGGTTGGAGTGATGTTCAGGTCGTACGTCGCCGCGCCGCCCGAATCGACGGTCTGCGTGGATGTACTGCCGGACCCGGGAGCCACGGTAAAGACCACCACGTATTCCACCAATGAGCCACCGGTCGCGCCCAGGAAGTTGCTGTCTCCGCTGTACACCGCGGTGATCTGATTCGCCCCTGCCTGCGCGGCGGTAAACGATGTGGTCAACGTGGCCTGGCCGCTCACCAGCATACCGTAGCCGAGGATCGTGTTCGTGTTATCCAGGAAGGTCACGGTCCCTGTCGGCGTGCCTGCCGCCGAGGTCACGGTTGCCGTCAAATTGACGGAGCTGCCCGGAGTTACGGGGGTCAAGCTGGAAACCACGCTGCTGACTGCCGATGCCGCCTGGCCAATCGTCAGCATCCCGCTGCTCGAGCCGGTATAGTCCGCGCTGCTGATGGTGCCGACTACGGTGTAGCTTCCTGCCAACGTCGGTGGAATCGCGGATTGGCTATAGATGGTGCCGCCCGTGCCGGTATAGGTGACGTTTACCGTCAGCCCGGACGGAGTGGTGCTGGCGGTGGCCGCGAGCGCAGATCCGGTGTAGGTCTGCGACAGGCCGCCCAGTGTCACGTCGCCCGTGGCTTCGCTGATAGTGTCGGAGACCGTTCCGCTGGCGTTCACGTAGTTGCCGCTCGGGTCGGAGAAGCTCCACGCGTCGCCTGCATAGGTTCCGGGATTGGTGTGCGAGGTGCCTGTCAGCACCAGGTCGCTGCCGCTCAAGGTCGCGCCGCCTGCGCCGGTGGCCGTGCCGGTTGCTGTGTGCGCGCTGCCGTCATAGCTCACGTCGTAAGGTGTGACGTTGATCGCGGCCGTTGCCTTGGCAATCGTATCCGAGGTTGTCCCGCTCGCGCTCTGGTAGTTGCCGCTCGGGTCCGAGAAGCTCCACGCGTCGCCCGCGTAGCTTCCTGCGTTGCTATGCGTAGTACCCGTCAGGACCAGATCGCTACTGTTCAGAGCCACACCGCCCGCGCCGGTCGCCGAGCCCGTCGCTATGTGTGCGTCGCCGTCAAATGTCAGGCTGTACGGCGTGATGTTGATCGTGGCAGACGCCTTGGCGATCGTGTCGGCGACCGCCCCGTTGGCGTCGGCATAGTTGCCGTCGGAGTCGTGGAACAACCACGTGTCGTTGGGGTAGCTTCCGGCGCTGGTGTGCGTGGTGCCCGTCAGTACCAGATCGGTGCTGCTCAACGCCACGCCGCCTGCACCGGTGGCCGTGCCGGTCGCCGTGTGCGCATTGCCGTCATAGTTCAGGTTGTACGGCGTGATATTGATTGTGGCCGAAGCCTTCAAGATCGCATCGGTCACCGTGCCCGTTGCGTCCTGGTAGTTGCCGCTCGCGTCCGAGAAGCTCCACGTGTCTGTGGTGTAGCTGCCGGCGTTGGTGTGCGAAGTGCCTGTCAGCACCAGATCGCTGCCGCTCAAAGCCACGCCGCCTGCGCCGGTAACTGTGCCGGTCGCGGTGTGCGCGCTGCCGTCATAGGCCACGCTGTAAGGCGTGACGTCGATCGTGGCCAAAACCTTGGTGATGACATCGGTGATCGCGCCTGTCGAGTTCTGATAGTTGCCGCTCGCGTCCGAGAAGCTCCACGAGTCTGTGGTGTAGCTGCCTGCGTTGATGTGCGTGGTGCCTGTCAGCACCAGGCCCGAGATCAGGTTGACGCCGCCTGCGCCGGTGGCCGTTCCGGTGGCCGTGTGCGCGGCGCCGTCATAGGCCGCGCTGTAAGGCGTGACGTCGATCGTCGCCAAAGCCTTGGTGATAACGTCGGTTACCGTGCCGGTCGAGTTCTGGTAGTTGCCGCTCGCGTCGGAGAAGCTCCATGTGTCGCCCGCGTAGCTGCCGGCGTTGGTATGCGTGGTGCTTGTCAGCACCAGATCGCTGCCGCTCAAAGCCACGCCGCCTGCGCCGCTGGCCGTGCCGGTCGCGGTGTGCGCGCTGCCGTCATAGGCCACGCTGTAAGGCGCGACAACGATCGTCGCCAAAGCCTTGGTGACAACGTCGGTCACCGTGCCGGTCGAGTTCTGGTAGTTGCCGCTCGCGTCGGAGAAGCTCCACGCGTCTGTGGTGGTGCCGGCGGCCGTGTGCGTGGTGCCCGTAAGAACCAGGCCCGAGTTCAGGTTGACGCCGCCTGCGCCGATGGCCGTGCCGGTTGCGGTGTGCGCCGTGCCGTCAAAGGCCACGCTGTAAGGCGTGACGACGATCGTGGCCAAAGCCTTGGTGATGACGTCGGTTACCGTGCCGGTCGAGTTCTGGTAGTTGCCGCTCGCGTCGGAAAAGCTCCACGTGTCGCCCGCATGGCTGCCGGCGTTGGTGTGCGTAGTACCGGTCAGGACGAGACCGGAGCTGAGGTCGGCGCCGCCCGCGCCGGACGCTGTGCCGGCCGCGGTATGCGCGCTGCCGTCATAGGCCACGCTGTAAGGCGTGACGTTGATCGTGGCCAAAGCCTTGGTGATGACATCGGTGATCGTGCCAGTCGAGTTCTGGTAGTTGCCGCTCGCGTCCGAGAAGCTCCACGTGTCGCCTGCGTAGCTGCCGGCGTTGGTGTGCGTAGTGCCCGTCAGGACGAGATCGGAGCTAAGGTTAACGCCGCCTGCGCCGCGTGGCCGTGCCGGTCGCGGTATGCGCGCTGCCGTCATAGGCCACGCTGTAAGGCGTGACGTTGATCGTGGCCAAAGCCTTGGCGATGACATCGGTGATCGTGCCGGTCGAGTTCTGGTAGTTGCCGCTCGCGTCGGAGAAGGTCCACGCGTCGCCCGCGTAGCTGCCCGCGCTGGTGTGCGTGGTGCCCGTCAGGACGAGATCGGAGTTAAGGTTGACGCCGCCTGCGCCGATGGCCGTGCCGGTCGCGGTATGCGCGCTGCCGTCATAGCTCACATTGTAAGGCGTGACGTTGATCGTGGCCAATGCCTTGGTGATGACATCGGTTACCGTGCCGGTCGAGTTCTGGTAGTTGCCGCTCGCATCCGTGAAGCTCCACGAGTCACTCGAGTAGCTGCCGGCGTTGGTGTGCGTAGTGCCCGACAGAATGAGATCGCTGCGTTCAAAGTCCACACCGCCCGCGCCAGTGGCAGTGCCGGTCGCCGTGTGCGCGGTGCCGTCATAGCTCACATTGTAAGGCGTGACGTTGATCGTGGCCAATGCCTTGGCGATGACATCGGTTATCGTGCCGGTCGAGTTTTGGTAGTTCCCGCTCGCGTCAGAGAAGCTCCACGTGTCGCTCGAGTAGCTCCCGGCGCTGGTGTGTGTAGTGCCCGTCAGGATGAGACCGAAGTTCAGGTTAACGCCGCCCGCACCGGTGGCCGTGCCAATCGCAGTGTGTGCGGTGCCGTCATAGTTCACGTCGTAAGGCGTGACGCTGATCGTGGCCAATGCCTTGGTGATGACATCGGTAATCGTCCCGGTCGAGTTCTGGTAGTTCCCGCTCGCGTCAGAGAAGCTCCACGTGTCGCTCGAATAGCTTCCGGCGCTAGTGTGCGTGGTGCCCGTCAGGATGAGACCGGAGTTCAGGTTAACGCCGCCCGCACCGGTGGCCGTGCCGGTCGCTGTGTGCGCGGTGCCGTCATAGGCCACGCTGTAAGGCGTGACGTTGATCGTGGCCAGAGCCTTGGTGATGACATCAGTGATCGTGCCGGTCGAGTTCTGGTAGTTGCCGCTCGCGTCCGAGAAGCTCCACGTGTCGCTCGAGTAGCTCCCGGCGTTGGTGTGTGTAGTGCCCGTCAGGATGAGACCGAAGTTCAGGTTAACGCCGCCCGCACCGGTGGCCGTGCCGGTCGCCGTGTGCGCGGTCCCGTCATAGGCCACGCTGTAAGGCGTGACACTAATCGTGGCCAATGCCTTGGTGATGACATCGGTTACCGTGCCGGTCGAGTTCTGGTAGTTGCCGCTCGCGTCCGAGAAGCTCCACGTGTCGCTCGAATAGCTTCCGGCGTTAGTGTGTGTGGTGCCCGTCAGGATGAGACCGGAGTTCAGGTTAACGCCGCCCGCACCGGTCGCTGTACCAGTCGCCGTGTGCGCGGTGCCGTCATAGTTCACGCTGTAAGGTGTGACGTTGATCGTGGCCAATGCCTTGGAGATGGTATCTGTGATCGTGCCGGTCGAGTTCTGGTAGTTGCCGCTCGCGTCCGAGAAGCTCCACGTGTCGGTTGTGGTGCCTGCGGCGGTATGCGTGGTGCCCGTCAGGACGAGATCGGAGCTCAGGTTGGCGCCGCCCGCGCCGGTGGCCGTGCCGGTCGCCGTGTGCGCGGTGCCGTCATAGTTCACGTTGTAAGGCGTGACGTTGATCGTGGCCAATGCCTTGCTGATGATGTCGGTGATCGTGCCGGTCGAGTTCTGGTAGTTGCCGCTCGCGTCCGAGAAGCTCCATGTGTCGGTTGCGTAGCTTCCGGCATTGGTGTGCGTGGTGCCCGTCAGGATCAGATCGCTGCTGCTCAAAGTCACGCCGCCTGCGCCGGTGGCCGTGCCGGTCGCCGTGTGCGCAGTGCCGTCATAGGCCACGTCGTAAGGCGTGATGTTGATTGTGGCCGAGGCCTTGGCGATGGTGTCGGAGACCGTTCCGCTGACGTTGAAATAGTTGCCGTTGGCGTCGTGGAAACTCCACGCGTCGGTCGAGTAGTTTCCGGCGTTGGTGTGCGTAGTGCCGGTCAGGACCAGATCGCTGCTGCTCAAAGCCACGCCGCCCACGCCCGTGGCCGTGCCGGTCGCCGTGTGCGCGTTGCCGTCATAGCTCACGTCGTAGGGGGTGACGTTGATCGTGGCCGAGGCCTTCGCGATGACATCGGTTACCGTGCCGGTCGAGTTCTGGTAGTTGCCGCTCGCGTCCGAGAAGCTCCACGTGTCGGTTGTGTAGCTGCCGGCATCGGTATGCGTGGTGCCTGTCAGGTTGAGATCGGAGCTCAGGTTGACGCCGTTCACGCCGCTCGCCGTGCCCGTCGCAGTATGTGCGTTACCGTCATAGGTCTCGCTGTAGGAGTTGATGTTCACCGTAGCCGGTGCCTTGTCGATGGTGTCGGTCACCGTTCCGGTGGCGTCGGCATAGTTGCCATTGGCGTCGTGGAAGGTCCACGTATCTGTGTACCTGCCGGCGCTGGTATGCGTGGTGCCTGTCACAGTGAGGCCGGCGCTGAGGTCCGCGCCGTTGACGCCAGTGGCCGTGCCGGTGGCCGTATGCGCGTTGCCGTCATAGGTCACGCTGTAGGGTGCGATGTTGAACGAGGCCGCGCCCGGGCCGAGGGAAATCGTGAAGGTTTCATTGCCGCCGAATCCATTCTTATCGGTCGCATAAACGGTGACGCCGATGGACGTTCCGGCCACCGAGGGCGTGCCCGAAAGTACGCCGGCCGTGCTCAGCGTCAAGCCCGCCGGCATGGTCCCGGTGTAGGCATAGGGCGAGGCTCCGCCCGTTGCCTGGAAGCTCGCGCCGCTATAGGGCTCTCCCACAGTCCCGGGAGGCAGCGTGGTGCTGACCGGCAAAGTAAAGGTGATCGCCGGCGTGGTCCCCGTGCCGCTGAGCAAGATCGACTGGCTCGGCGAGGTTGCGTTGAGGCTGTTGTCGTCGAGCGTCAGGCTCTCGCTGAGTAAGGTGTTCGTAGTTGGCGTGAAGTCGATGGGCAGCGTGCAGGAGGCGTTCGCCGCCAGGGTCGTCGAGGAGGAGCAGACCTGGCCGCCGGTCGCGGCCAGCGGGAAGTCGCTGGGTGCGCTTATGCTCGAAAAGCTAGCTGGGCGTTGCCGGCATTCGTCACCGTCACTGTCCGCGGACTATCGGCGCTGGTAGCGCCTTCAATCGTGGTCGAAGCTCAGGTTCGGCGGATCCGCGTAATCCATTTCCTGGATCGCCTGACCAGCCGACTCCGCAAGCAGGATGTCGCCTCGCTGGTCAACAGCTACCGCGGTGAACAAGCCAAAGTAGCTGCCTGCGCTGCTGACGCAGCTTGAGGTCCCGCAGCCGGCAGGCATCACTCTTACTGCGGTGAAGTCAGCGAAACATAGATGTTCCCGTTCGTGTCCACGGCAACGGCCCCCGGAGGCATGAATCCGCTGTTGCCCTGGGGTCCTCCGAGAACGGTGACGCACGCGGACGTGGCGCAGTTCGCGTGTCATCTCCTCGACGATGCCGTTGTGGGAGTCGGCCACGTAGACGTTGCCGCTGGCATCGAGCGCCACGCCGCCAGGCCCGCTGAAGCTGTAGTTTCCACCCAGTGCCGTGACGCAACCGGAATTGGCGCAGCCCGGAGTCATCTCCTCGACTGCATTGTTGCGGGTATCGGCAACATAAACGTTGCCGCCCGCGTCCACAGCCACGCCTTCAGGATTGGCTGAAGCCGCCGCCCAGTGTGAGACGCACGTGCTATCGTTGGCGCCCGCGATGCAACTGGCGGGAATCTCCTTGAAGGCGCTGTTGCCGTGGTCGGCAACATAGACATTCCCTGCGCCGTCAATCGCCACGCCCTGGGGCCGATTAAAACCGCCGCCCAGCGTTTTCAGGCAACCGGAGCTGGTGCAGCCCGGCGGAATCTGCTGGACAAGGTTTGTGGTGGAGTCGGCGACATAGATATTTCCGCTCGCGTCCGCCGCCACGCCGTGAGGTGTGATGAAGTTGCTGTTTTACGCTCTCGGTAAAGGGCGAGAAGTCGATCATCGGTCCCGTGCCCATGCCGGAGACATAGGCCGTGGCCAGGATGTTTCCGGAACGTCTTCGAGCAGCACTGCGCCCATGCGAAGACCCGGATACTGCGGCGAGAATTTGACGTCCACTGTGCAGGACGCGCCCTGGCTGTAGTCGTAGTTGACGCCGTTGGTATTGCAGGAGCCATCGCCCACGTCCGTGAAGTCGAGACCCGTCGCGCCTCCGGTCACCACCACCGGCGTGCCGATGGAGCCCACCGTCTGGAAGGTGAAGGCGATCATATTGGCGCTGGAGTTCCCTATGCCGACCGGGCTAAAGCTCGAAGCTACTTGCGCCGTGGCCGTAGCCGTCACCTGCGCAATGGAGTCGGCGACCGTCCCGCTTGGCAGAGACATAGTTCGGGATCGCTGAAGCTCCACGGGTCCTCGCAGCTGCCGACGCCGGTGCGAACCGTCCGGGTCAAGTTGAAATCGCTGCGCTCAGGGCACGCTGTTCACGCCTGTGGCCGAGCCGCGGCAATGCGGGATTGCCATGTAATGCCCGCGTATCCCGAGACGAGGATCGGTGGCCGCGATCTGCGCGATCTGCGTCGGAGATCGTGCTGCTGGCGTCGGCATAATTGCCGCTGGCATCGTGGAAGCTCCACCCATCGGTTGAGTAAATTTCGGCATTAGTATGCGTCGTAGCTCGCGAAGTTGAGTCCGGCGCTCAGGTCGGCGGCGCCCACGCCGTGGCGATGCCCGTGGCCGTATGCGGGCTTGCGTCATAGATTACGCTGTAGGGCGCGAAGCTGAATAAGGCCGTAGCCTGCGTGATCTGATCGGAGACCGTCCCGCTCGCATCGGCATAGTTGCCATTGACGTCGTGGAAGCTCCACGAGTCGGCGGCGTAGCTGCCGGCGTTGGTGTGCGTAGTGTTCGAGAAGGAGAGACCGGCGCTCAAATCGACGCCGTTGTAGCCGGTGGCCGTGCCGGTGGCCGTGTGCGCGTTGGCGTCATAGCCCACGCTATAGGGAGTGATGTTGACCGTCGCCGTGCCCTGCGCGATGGTAAGATAGAAGCTTTGGCTGCCGGTAAATCCGTTGGAGTCGGTTGCCGTAACGGTGATGCTAAAGGCATTCTCGACCGTTGTCGGCGTACCGGAAAGCTGCCCGGATTGCTCGCGAGCGACAATCCCGGCGGTACGTTGCCCGTGTAGGAATAGGGCGAGGCTCCGCCCGCGGCCACGAAGCTCACGTTATAGGCGAATCCCACCGTGCCCTGCGCCAGCGTGGTGAGTGGGGGGAAAGCGAAGGTAATCGTCGGCGCGATCCCTGTGCCGCTGAGCGCGATCGACTGATTGACCGATGCAGCGTTCAGAGTGTTGTCGGTCAACGTCAGGTTCTCGCTGAATGAGGGGTTGGTGATAGTTGGTGTAAAGTCGATCGGCAGTGTGCAGGAGGTGCTCGCCGCGAGAATCGTCGAGGAGGAGCAGACGCTGGCCGCCTGTCATGGCCAGCGGGAAGTCGGTGCCCGGAACGCTCAGGCCGGAGAAGTTCAGCGTGGCATTGCCCAGATTCATTGACCGTCACCGTCAGCGGGCTGTCCATGCTGCTGAAGCCCACCGCCGTGGTCAAGAAGCTCAGGCTCGGCGGCGTCGCGTAGTTCACCTTGAGCGCTTGATCGTCGGTCGCGTCCGTGATGTAGATGTTGCCGCTGCCGTCGAGCGCCAACCCAAAGATCTGCTTCGCGGTGAGCCCTATCGGCAAAACCGATTGCGTATAGCTCAAATCCGATCTGCGGGGTTTCCTTGTAGACGCCGGCGTTGGCAACGGAGGCGTTGCCGAGGTTGGCGAAGTAGACGTTGCCGTTGGCATCCACCGCCAGTTGGGCGGGCCAGTCGAGGCCGCCGGCCACCAGCGCAGGCGTCCAAGCTGCTGCCCGACCACGTCTCCTCGATGACCCGGTTGTTGAAAGTATCGGAGACGTAGACATTCCCGCTCAGATCGACCGCCACGGCAAAGGGCGTGTTCAGCGCGGTGCCCAGAGGCGTGTCGGAACTGTCCACCACGATGCTCTGCGCATAGCTGCCATTGGCCTGCAATGTCTCCTTCAGAATCTGGTTGCCGCCGGAGTTGGCGACGTACACATTGCCGTACTGATCCACCGCGACTCCGCCGGAGGCGTTCAGGCCGCTGGCTACCGGGGTCGGATTCAACACATAGCCCGAACCATTCGGCGTCGCCTGCCAGACCGAACTGTTTCCCGAATCCGCGATATACAGATTACCGGCTCCATCCACCGCCAGCATGCCGGGATGCGCTCCCGTGCCCACGCCCGAAAGATCGAGAATCTTCGTCGTCACTCCGCCCGGAGTGGTTTGCCAGATCGCTTGATTGGCATTGTCCGCAATGTAGAGGTTGCCGCTGCCATCCAGAGCCACACCCTGGGGGTTGCCCAGGCCGTTGGCATTGTTCGTCACCGTGGTTTGCGTCCCGGGCAGGAAGCCGATCTCGGGCCCGGATCCTACGCCGTAAATGTACGCCGTGGCCAGAATGTTGCCCGCTATATCCTTGAGCAGCACCGCGCCCGTGCGCGCTCCCGGAACCTGCGGCGAGAAATTGACATCGACCGTGCAGGTATGGCCGGCCCCGTAGCCGTTGCTATTGCCGTTCGTGGTCGTGCAGGTGCCGTCGCCCGCGTCCGTAAAGTCGAGGCCGGTTGCGCCCTGGGTTACTACGACCGGCATGCCGATCGCGCCCGCCGTCTGTATGGCGAAGGTCACCGTCTGAGAGGTTGGACTGCCGATATTGACGGAGCCGAAGCTGGTTGCTGCCGGCGCCGTGGCCGTGGCCGCCATTATGTTGATGGTGTCGGTGACGACCCCGGCGGCAGGAGCATAGTTGCCGGTCGGATCGGTAAAGGTCCACGGGTCGTTCACGTAGGTTCCAGCTTCGGTGTGCTGGGTGCCGGTCAGGTTGAGGTCGCCGATCAGGTTGACTGCGCCACCCAAGCCGGTGGCCGTGCCGCCGGCCGAGTACGGGCCACCGTCGAAATTCGCGTTGTAGCCATAAACGTTGATCGTGGCCGTGGCCTGCGCAATCGAGTCGTCGACTGTGCCGCTCTGGTCGGCGTAGTTGCCGCTGGCGTCGTGGAAGCTCCACGCGTCTCCGTTATACGTTCCGGCATCGGTGTGCGTGGTGCCCGTCAGAGTAAGGCCGGAGCTCAGGTCGACGCCGCCGAAGCCGGTGGCTGTGTAGGTAGCCGTGTGCGGGTTCGAGTCATAGGTCGCGCTGTAGCCGGTGACGGTGATCGAGGCCGTGCCCTGGGCGATTGCCAGCGTGTATCTTTGACCGGCGCTGAAACCGTTGGCGTCCGTCGCGGTCACGTAGATGTGGTAGTGTGATCCGGCTTTGGTCGGCGTGCCCGAAAGCGTGCCGCCCGCGCTCAGCGCCAATCCATCGGGCACCCACGGGCTTGTGTAGGTGTAGGGCTCAAGTCCGCCCGTGGCCTGGAAGACCACGTTATAAAGGACTCCCACCGTTCCTGGGGTCAGAGTAGTGGCGGCCGGCGCAGAGAACCTGATGGTCGGCGCGATCCCCGTGCCGCTGACCCCAATGGACTGCATCGATGAAATGTTCCGGTTATTGTCGGTCAGCGCCAGGTTCTCACTGAGCGGCTGCGCTGTTGTATAGGGATAGCTGCCGAGCGGCGTGAAGTCGATGGGCAGCGCGCAGGAGGCGCCCGCCGCTAACGGGTTCGAGGTGGAGCAGACTCCGGGATCGGAGTTATCCTGCGGGAAATCGAGGGCGTAACTCAATGCGGTGAAGCTCAGTTGGGCATTGCCATTGTTGGTCACCGTCACGGTCTGCGGGCTGTCCGTACTGGAAGAGCCGACCGGCGTGGTGAGGAAGCTCAGGGCCGGCGGATCGGCCACATCCAGCTCTTTCACGGTGTTCGAAACCGTGTCGCCGGCAAGAACGTTGCCGTTTGCGGCGACTGCCACACCCTCGGGACCATTAAGACCAACGGCCAGAGTGTTGACCGTTGCGTATCCGCTGGCGATGGTAATTTCTTTCAGCGCATTGTTGCCGGAGTCGGCGACCCATACGTTCCCCAGCCTGTCGACTGCCAGGGCATAAGGGTTTGAGAAGCCTGTTGCCAGCGTGTCTCCTGTGTAGGCCGGCGCCAGCGGAGTCACAGTGGTATAGCCGCTCCCGGCCGTGATCTCGAGCACTGGATTCAGAAACCAGCCAACGACAAAGACGTTGCTGCTTTGGTCGACTGCCACGCCAAAGACCGGATCGAAGTTGCCGTAGCCGGAAGCCAGCGTATTGACGGTCGAGTAACCACCCGCCACCGGAATCTCCTTCACCAGGAAGTTGCCGTAGTCGGCGACAAAGACGTTGCCATTCAAGTCCACTGCAATGCCATAGGGCATACTGAAGCCGGTCGCCGGCGTACTGCCGTTGTAGGCCGGCGCCAGCACGTTCACCGCGGTATAGCCGCTCGCAAACGTTATCTCCTTGATCGCGTTGTTGCCGGAATCGGCGACGAAAATGTTGCCTGCTCCATCGATCGCCACGCCATACGGCTGATTGAAACTGCTGTAGAGAGGCGCCAGCACATTCACGGTGGTGTAGCCGCTCGAGAAGGTCATCTCCTTGACGACATTGTTTGCGGTATCGGCGACGAAGATATTCCCGGCTCCGTCCATGGCCACGCCTGTGGGGTAGTTAAGTCCGGTGGTTGGCGTATTGCCGTTGTAGAGAGGCGCCAGTTGGCTCAGTGTGCCGGGGCTGAAGTCGATCTGCGGTCCGGTGCCTGTGCCATTCAAGTACGCGGTGGCCAGTACATTGCCGGAACCATCCTCCAGCAGGACAGCGCCGTAACTTGCGCCCGGAGAATGCGGCGCGAACTGGACGTCCACCGTGCAGGTGTCGCCCGCATTATAGCCCCAGCTGCTTCCGTTTTGGGTCGAGCAGGTGCCGTCGCCCGCGTCCGTAAAGTCGGTCCCGCCTGCGCCCTGGGTTACCACCACCGGCATGCCGATGGTGCCCGCCGCCGCAAAGGTGAAAGTCACCATCTGACTGGACGAGCTGCCCAGATTGGCCGATGGCAGGCTGGCCGGCGCGGAAGTTGAAGACGTGGCCGCGGACCAGCTCACCGTGGCCTGGTTCTGGCCGTCCGACTGGCCGCTGTTCGAGCTCGTCTGCAAGGTTTCCGCCACGCCGGAGTAGCTGGCGGTGACGGTGTAGGTTCCGGCGGCGCTGAAGCTGAC
The DNA here is from genome assembly GCA_963732305.1 of uncultured Acidobacteriaceae bacterium. GTDB lineage: Bacteria > Acidobacteriota > Terriglobia > Terriglobales > Acidobacteriaceae > Telmatobacter. The sequence goes on along the minus strand of CAVSYW010000005.1, from coordinate 215,425 downwards.
TCCGGAGAGAGTGGCCACGCCGCCCACCAGGTTCACCGGGTTGCCGCCGTTCAAGAAACCACTGGAGCTGTTGGAGTTGGTGCCGGTATCGTACCCGCAGATGCCGCTGCACGACCAGCTGAAGATCACCGTGCCCGTCGGCGTGGTCTGGCGGACGCCCGCGTCGTTTACCGTCGCGGTCACGGTCGTGGTCTGAGCGCTGTTGAATGCGCTGGGGCTGACCGCGACAGAAGTTGTGGTCGCATCCGGCGGCGGGTTACCAGTACTGTTCAGCGAGATCGATTGCTGCGCCCCCGGGCTTGGCGGTGCGTTCAGGTTGTTGTCGGTCAGCCCCAGGTTTTCGCCGATCGCGCCGGTGGTCTGCGGCATGAAGTCGATGGGCAGCGTGCAAAAGGCGTCCGCGGCCAGCATGGTCGAGGACGAGCAGACGCTGCCCCCGGAGCTGTCCAGCGCGAAGTCGGCGGGCATCGTCAGCGCCGAGAAGTTCAACGATTGATTGCCGCCGTTCAATACCACCAGCGTCTGCGGGCTGTCCGCGCTCGAGAAGCCGATCGACGTGACGTCGAAGTTCAGCCAGGGCGGATCGATGAAGTCGAGCAGCGTCACTACGCTCCCGCTTTGATCGCTGACATAGAGATTGCCGCTGCCGTTCAGCGCCACGCCGTCGGGAACCGTGAAGCCGCCGCCCATGGTCAATACGCAGACCGAGCTCAGGCATCCGGCCGGAATCCCCTTCACGCCATTGATGCTGCGATCGGCGACATAGAGGCTGCCGCTGGCGTCGACCGCGACGTTGCTGGGTCTGTTCAAGCCGCCGCCCAGCATTGTCCCGCAAGACGCGCTCGCGCAGCCCGGCGCAATCTCCGTAATCTGGCTTGAAGAGCCGTCGGCAACATAGAGATTGCCATCGGCATCGAGCGCCAGGCCCTGCGGACTGTTGAAGCCTGTCGCCACCGTCGTCACGCACGACGAGGTTGTGCAGCCAACCGGAATCTGGCTCACTGTGCCGGTCGTGATATCCGCGACGTAAACCTTGCCGCTGCCGTCCACCGTCACGCCCTGCGGCGCGCTGAAGCCGCCGCCCAGCGTCACGACGCAGCTCGAATTCACGCAACCCTGCGGAATCTCCTTCACCGCGCTGTGACCGGTGTCGGCAATGTAGATGTTCCCGGCCCCGTCCACCGCCACGTTCAAGGCGTTCAGAAAATCGCCGCTCAGCGTCGTCACGCAGCCTGCGGAGAAGCAGTTGCCGGCAATCTTCTTCACCGCGTTATGCCCGTAGTCCACGACGTAGGCGTTCCCCGCCGCGTCCACCGCCAGGCCCTGCGGAGAAAGCAGTCCGCCGCCCAGGGCGGTCGCTACACCGGGAGCGAAATTCCCGGCCGTGATGTCGGCAAATGCAATCTGCGGACTCGCGCCGACGGCATACACGTATCCGATGGCCAGCACCTGGCCCGCATTATCTTCAAGCAGCACCGCGCCGTTCCGCGTCCCCGGATGCTCGGGCGTCAGGTTCACGTCCACCGTGCAGACGTCGCCAATCTGGTAGACATGGCCGGCGCCCGTCGTGGTGCAGCTTCCCGTGCCGGCGTCGCTGAAGTCGAGATTCGCCGCACCCCCCGTCAACACCACCGGCGCGCCAATGGTTCCGGCGCTGGTAAAGGCAAAATTCAGCGTGCGTATGGCCGGAGTGCTCGTGGCCACCGGAACCGCGCCGAAGTCGACACCGTCAAGCCAGAACTTCTTTACTGCCCAATTGCTGGTGTCGGCGACGTAGAAAGTTCCGCCCGTTCCCACCGCTACGCCATACGGCGTATCGAAGCCGCCGCCCAGTGCGACGACGCATGAGGAATTCACGCAACCCTGGGGAATCTCCGATATCGTGTCGTTGCCCGCGTCGGCGGCAAAAACATTGCCGCTCGCGTCCACCGCCACGCCGTAAGGCGTATCGAAACCGCCGCCCAGCGTCACCACGCAGGTATTGTTGTTGGCCCCGGCGATGCAGGCCGCGGAAACCTCGCGGACGGTGCTGAACCCGGCATCGGCGACAAAGACGTCTCCGCTCGCGTCCACCGCGATGCCGCTGGGGATGGCGAAGGCGCCGGGCGCCACGTCGCTGCTGGCCGCGCACGGCACGCTCGGCGCATTCGCCACGCAACTGGCGGCAATCATCTTCACCGCGCTCTTGAACGTATCCGCGAGATAGACATTCCCGCTCGCGTCCACCGCCACGCCATACGGCTCCTTGAAGCCGCTGCCCAGCGGGACGACGCAGCTTGCGTCATTGGCGCCAGTGATGCAACCGGCAGGGATCTCCTTGATCGCATCGTTATCGGTATCGGCAACATAGACGTTGCCGCTCCCGTCCACCGCCACGCCGAGGGGATCGGAAAAGCCCCCGCCCAGCGTTTTCACGCACGCATTGTTATTCGCGCCATTGATGCAACTGGCAGGGATCTCCTCGACCGCGCTCAGAGCGGGCATGGCGAGATACACATTTCCACTCGTATCCACCGCCACCCCGGAGGGATAGGTCTGCTGGCCGCCCAGTATTTCAAATCCCTCCCTGTAGCTGGCTGCTGTTTGTGCGCCGGCGGAAAGAACACATGCCGTGCCCATGGCCAGAAACAGGCTCGCAATGGAGCCCATCCGGAGTGCGGTCGGTGTGCAAATGGAGGCAAATAACGAGCGGAGCAAACGAATCGAAGCGGTCATGGAGATGCGGTCCCCTTTTCTTTCCCGCAGGCTGATTCGTTGAAGGCGGTGGGCAAAGATATTGGCTGGCGCCGAATTTCATCGCTTCGCCGGCCAACAACAAGACTTGCCGGCGAGAAGCCACTCACCCATCAACAGAAAACCTGCGGGTCTCTGTTTCAGTATTCGGTTGAAGAGTTGGAGATCGCTTCCCGCGCATTAGAAATAGAGGAGGGCTGTTCCAAAAACGGACGCAGATGCCAGAAGAGGAATCCAAAAAGCGAACCCGAAGCCACAGCAAAACCGCCTGCGCAAAGGCCCGCTTGTCTGCGTCAATGAGGCGCCTGGCGCGGCATCGGCCACGGTTTTGGAGTGGCGTCAGCCGTGAGTTTGGCATTCGCAGAGCTGCCCTGTGGCTCGCTCAAATGCCAACCGGGTGCGAAAGCAGCACAGGGATTGATTGGATTTTCGATAGGGCGCGATGAGACAGTGCCGCGTTTTCTCAAGCGCTCCCGCAAAGGACAAGAATCGTGTTCGCGGCCGGGGATTTCATGAGAGCTGCCCCAATGGGGTATTGGGGGGGTCCAGCCTCGTTGGCAACCCGCGGGCTGTCGATAAGATTTGAACTGCCCGAGCACCCAGAGAATGAGCGCCCTTAATGCTTCCGGCATGGAGGAGTTATAGGACTGAAATGACAGGAATTTGGGCAAGGATTGAGTTTTGGCGATCCGCTCCCGCCCGTCACTGCTGCGGATTATTCTGCGGGTCCTGCTGCTGCGGGTCCTGCTGCTGCTGGTCGATCTTCTGCTGACGCTCCAGGATGTCCTGCATGAACTGCTGCGGATCGGCCGAAAGCCCCTCGTTGCCTGTGGCGAACTGTTGTTGAACCGTCGAGGGAGGCGGTGGCTCGAGAGGTTCGTCGGGCGGCGGAGGGGCATCGTCATCCCCCGGCGTGTTGTGGTTTGCGGCGGTCTGCGGACTGACAGGTGATTTGGCGCTCAAAACAATCTCAAGCGGCGCGTCAGCGTCACGTCCCCCAACCACAAGCACGTTGTAGCCGGAGCCTTCGAGGAGCTTCAAGAGTACTTCGCGACCCGGGCCCGGCCCGTAGCTGCCAAAGATGCGCTGATCCCGCGTGAGTCCCACCAGTTTCGCACCCGTTTCGGAGGCCACCTGATGCAGAATCTGGACGAGGCTCGAATTGGACGCTTCGATTTCGAGGCCGCCGCTGTCCCAGCTCACCATGGCCCGGTTGGGAGGCTGGTTGGCGGGCCAGATCGGGGCCGTCGGAGCAGGAGGTGGCGCGACGATCGCTTCCGGAACGGGCTTGCGCTCTGTCGAATCACCACGTGTGTGCGCAACGGCACGGCGGCGCGGTCGGGTAGGCGAGGCGGCGGCCGTTTGCTGCAGCGCCGAATTCGCGGCTTGCAGGCTAGAGGTTTGTGCGGGAAGGTTCCTTCCGCCCAGGATTGCAGGCAGAACAAAAAGCGCGAGGACCGAAAGCGCAAGTCCGGGAATCCAGGTCTCAGAAAGTCCTTTTCGGCCGAGGTGCGAAAGCGCTGGCTGGGGATTCATCCTCTTTGACCGTGGCTGCATCGCTTGCTGCTTTGCAATCCGTCGCCGGGCTACGGTCAAGAACGTCATAGCATTGTCTTCCACCATAAACTTCTTCGCTCACACCTGCTGCATAAGCCGGCGTCAGACCAACGGGAGCACGGGGCGCTGCTTCAGCACATCAACGAGTACATCGCAAGGAACGATCAATTCCGCGTAGACTGCGATTGATCCGCAGGCGCCTTGGCGCCTGTATCGCTATACGGCATCAAACCCAATATCCAGGAAAAGTCCTGCAACGTGGAATCGGAGTACGCTGGCTTGCAATTTGCGTCCTGGTTCTTGTTGCAGGCGTACCCAATGCTGGGCCAACCGTATGGCGGTCTTCCATAATGGTCTTGGGGCAAACCTTGCGCAGGCCGCTTACCATCGAAAAACGCGTACTGGTGGCAGGTAATGCACGACGATTTCCCGGGCCCCACTCCCTGGTTGTACTCGACAAATGAATTCCCCAACTGAGTCGGTTTCCCGTAGGGGTCAACGAATTCGGTCTGCACTCCCGTCAGAAAGTAATTGTTAAACGCCGGATTCAGTTGCGCCTCCGCCATGGCCTCGCGCAACTCCGGACTCTGCTGCGCCGTCTGCCCTTTTCCATAGGGTTGGCCCGACGTGGTTCCCCATCGATCCAAACAAGCGCCGTAGAGCTTGGGGTCGCAGCGATTGGGATTGGTAACGTTGCTGTTGGGCTCGAACGTCGCCCACAGCCAATTGAGCATCGTTTTGGAAGTGATGTGGACGCCCACCAGCGCATAGCACGTGCCGTTGATCGTCTCCGTGTACAAACTGTTGGTTGGATCGGGGCAGGCAAAGGTCGGGTTCTTGAAAGAAGTCGCAGGCGCCCAGTCGAGCTTTAATTCCAGGGAGTCAAGATCGCTGCGGTAGTTCGTTCGTCCCGGTTCCCGGGAAGTTGATTAGCCCGTTGCGCAACTTGCCGTAAGCTTGCTGGCCGGCGAGCGTGGTCAGGCCCTTCGACTTCAAGAAGTCCGCTTCCGGCGGGCTCACGAAAACCTCTTCGCAGAACATCGCGCTCGGTGCCAAATTAGAAGGAGGCGGATATCCCCAGACCGGCGCCGTTGACATGGCGCTGCAGTCACTGCCTGCCATTTTCTGGGCCAAGGGGCTTCCGTGCAGCAAGCGCATCTTGCCATTGCCTCCGGTTTTCCCGGCCGCCGCCGCGCTGGGGCATCCAATCGCATTGGGATTCAGTTCACATTGCTCCGTCCAGGTCTCAAAGGTCGGCGAACCGTTGGTAGGCGTCATGGCGTACATGAACAGAATCCAGGCGGTCGAAGCGAAGCTGGGGCCATAAAGGGCATCGCCCTCGCTCGCGTCTGGTTGAGCGCTGCCGTAATTTGCAGGCTGCTGAGGGGCCGCGGCAGATTTCTCGGGCTCCTGCGGGCGAGTTCTCGCCTCCGCACCATCTTTTGAGTAAACGCAGAAACAAACAGCCGAAGCTACGATCGAGAGCAGAGCCGCAGAGAGCCTGATGCGATCTTTCATGTAAATATCCCCGATTCCCGCTCTATATTACACGGAAGAAAGCGGCGCTCCCCACGGAGCGGCAAGTCGGGGCTCAGACCCCTATTCTTCGCGCGAGAAAAGCCGAAAGCATTTCTGTGGGCTCCGGCCTTCGGAACCGCTTCCGGAGTCGATCGCTCGGGACATGTTGGCAGAGCGCCAGCAATGGCCCGCACGTGCCCGGATGCTGTCGGTGAAGTGCGGCGGGCGCCGCACTTCACCAACAATCACAGCCCGGACCAGTCTTCAGAACAGGAGCTTACGGCGAGTAAATACAGCAAGCGCCATCAGGCCCGTGCCCAACAGCAGCCAACTGCCCGGCTCCGGCGTAACCTGCGCGTCGAAGTCCTGCGTCGCCAGTACATCCGTATCGTCGGAGGATGATTCGCCACCCACGATACTGAATGAGCCGGTGTAGAAATTCTCCGCAAGCGAATTGTCGACATAAGCCGGGGTGGTCACCGTGAACAAAACGATGTCCCCCGACGAAGTCCCCGGGGTCAATGACAAGGGGGCATTGGTTAAGAACGCGCTGTCATCCAACGTAGCCGGTGCATCCACCGAGAAGGAGTCGCCGTTCAAATACTCCGTGGCGCCCCCATCGTTGATCGAGTCTGCGTTGGTGTAGGCAATCGTCCCCGTGTATGTGAACGTGTCCATCGGGCCCGATTGAAACGGCGCGTCAAGGGTTAATGTGAGCGAGTCCGCCCTGGCTGCCGTGCCCGCCAGCAACAAGCCCGCAATCGCCAGGGAAACTTTGAGCAAATTTCCAGATCTCTTCATCTTTTTTTCTCCCTATTCACTTGGTTCGGTTCTATTGAGTTTCTTCCCATCTTACGGCAGTGTCACCGAACGGATACTGGTCGAGAATGAGCCTCCCGTATACGTCCCGGAGAACTTCTCCGCAACTCCCGCGCCGTCAACCTCCGGCACTCCCTGGGACAGAAACCGTGAAGGTGCCTGTTCCGCCTGCCGCAATTGTACCCCATGTTTGCGGCAACGGTGTTCCCGAGGTCGAGCCCAGCGTAGCCGCTGTCAGCATCACGTTCAATGCAGGTCCGGTGCCGCTGTTCTTAATGGTGATGGTCATGGTGTAGCCGCCGCCATGCGATCCGGTTACCACGGCGCTGCTGGTTAGGGTTGCCGACGGCGGTTGAACAACGCTGATCGGCACCGTCGCAGTCGCGATCGTGTACGTTTTGTACACGGCGCTGTTGGTTACTGTGGAGCTGGTTGTGCCTGTGTTGGTTGCGATAAGCGTCGGCGTGAAGGTTACCGACAGATTATAGACGCCGGGGGTGTTCATCACCGTTCCCAGGGGCGGATTGTAGGTGTACGTGCCCGCGACCGGGAACGATTCCAACAAGCCGGTGCAGTTGGCGAGAGCGGTTGCTGCGCCGCAGGCGGTCGTTTGCTGCGCGTTAGCCATGCCGTTGATCTGCAAGGCCGTTGCCGAGGCATTCAACTGCGTGGAGCTCAGCGCCGTGCCGACATTAACGTTAATTGGCGTCGGCCAGGTGATGGTCGGCGTCAACGGGCATCCCGGCGGATGCAGGAGTACGGGTTCAGGCGGTTTATGGTGGTCCACGGCGACCATGTGCCGCCTTGGCTGGTGGTGCTGTCGCTTATGTTGAACGATTCACATTGAGCGGGTCCGTCGCTCCGGATTCCTGCACGCCATTGGTGGTCGAGAAGCCGGTCAATCCGGGGTTGCCGGCGCCGGGGTTGGCATTGCCCAAGGGCGAAGAAGTAGGTGCCCGTTACCGTGCCCGGCTTCCCGTTACCGCAGCCAGGGTTTGTCGTCGAGGCCACAGCCGATGGAAACACGGAGTTGTTGTTGGCCGCGATCGTAAACGTCTGGGTGTTAGTGGCAGCGGAAGGACTGCCGGAGCCAGGCGGGGTGGAAGTGTTGGTGGTCGGCAGAGGCGGCGGAACCGCGAACGTATAGGAACTGCCATCGGTACAGGCAACGTCAACTTCCGTATACGAAGTTGGGACCGTGACTGTCGCTGCCGCGTGTGTGCCGGGCATCGACAATTGGAATTGCGACGTAATGGTATCGCCAGTATTGATGGTCAGGCTCTGGCTGTCAATGGCAACATTACGTCTCCGCCCTCGTTCCAAACTTCGCCGGCCGGGAATGCCGGTTTGCCGGTTCCCCACCACGAATTCCACCTGTTGGGATCGATCGTGGGCTGAGCGCCGGGCTGGAGAGCGTCGGCTAACTGCCACGGAGATTTGAGGAATTGGCAGCAGTATTCGCACCAAACAAGAATCTGTTGATCGATGGCCTGCGTGGCGTTCTGCTGGTAGGCCGGCACTACGCAGTGGAGTGTGATTCGTGTCGATATAGTAGTCCATACCGGTCCCCGATGCCGTAGTTGTTGTAGATCGCTTCGGTCGCCAGATCGTCGAAGGTCCCGGAGCGATCTCCGAGCCAGTAATATTCGCTGTCGCCCGTTGTCAGCATAGCCCTCGGCGCAACCAAGGCCATCAACTCAAAATTATCTTACGGCATTTTGTAGACGTTGTATCCGGAAAATTCAGCAGGTTTGTGCCGAACCAGTCATAATCCGTGTCGTTGATGTCCTCGACGCTGCCCTGGGTTTCGATCTCATGCGAGATGCGCCACGCAGGGTGCGCCGCCGCCGCCATTTTCCTGGGCAATGATCAAGAGCAACACGCTCGTCCCATGCGCCGGTCCACATCGCCATTTTCCGGCGTAGGAGCATCCCGATGTCGCCGAGTGACGTGGTATCGAGCGGGAGCGGCAAGCACCAACGCATTTTCCGGCGTTGGCGGTGCAGTAGGCCTGCGCTGCAACCATTTCTATGCCGTCCATCACGCGGCTGAGTCCATAAGACCATGCAGCGTATTCACCCGAGTTGCTCCCATTGGGGAAGCCATTGGCGTGGTGCATGAGCCCGTTGTGGTGGGACTCGTCGATCCGGCGCACAGAGTGGGATAGAGCTTGTAGAACCCGTCTGTGTTATGAGCATTGTCTGAAGTGACATATGCTCCGAAGGCACTGTACGTGTAATTAACGGTTGCCGCACATCCGGTCGGGGATACTGAAACTCCAGCCGGTGCTTTAGTCGTTGTGGTGAACGCGGTGGCAGGCCAACTCCCGGTAGCCGAGCCCATGCCAATGACGATCGGCCACCCATTGGCGGGTACGGGACCGCATGTTCCAGCCGCGGCTTGAGTCGATGGTGTAAATGTTGCTGAAACTGCCGGCAGGACGATTGCAAAGGTCGTCACCACCGTTTTTACGGTAGGAGTGGAATTCGTCGCCGAAGTGGGTCCAGTCACCGACACTGTGAGTTGGACTGTCTTACTAGTGGCTGACGTGCTGGTATAAGCCGCGTTGGTGATGGAGCAGCTATATGTCGCGCCCAAAACGTTATCTGCCGAGGTACCCGTACAGGAAGGCTTGGGACCTTGCTCGCTTGCCTCGATCGCAGCGATCCATTCCTGGCGGTGCTGCTCGTAGGCGGCCCAGGTGGTGTCGCGTGATCCGTTGAGGAACACAAATGGGTCGGGCATTTGTCGAATGATCGGCGCCTGGGCGAACGTGGGGAGGCTACCCGTCAGAGGCAGGCTTGCGCCCGAATTCTCGACAGTATAGACAAGCGGGGGGGCTTGCGCCTGGACCAGCGAAGTGGCGGCACAATAAAGCAGCGCCACCGCTAGCCCAATAGTTATCCGGGTGAGGTGCAAATTCCTGAGGATGTTACCCATGACGCTACTCCTTATCTTCGGTTGATGTCGATGGTTAAGTCTGAAAGTGTTGTGCAACTTTGGAATGTAGACGCTGCTTAGGCCGCACCCGCATTCTCAACGCTCCAGACTGGGGAAGGACCGAGTTGCTCGACGTATTCTCCGGTGCGAATGCTCCTGCGGCAGTCACCCATCCGAGTGGTAGCGGCATAGCAGGCAATGAGATGAACTGTCGTACAAATGTCCCGTACTTCGTCCTGGTCTCCTTCTGCTCGGAAATATCCGAAGCAGTTGTGTGGCCGATTTACCTAAGGTCACGTCTGATTGAGCGCGGCTTACAGAACAACTTGGAGGCGTCTCCGACTCGGGCCCTCCAAAGGGGCTAGGGAACTGCGTTCAATGTTGCTGGTTTCGGGGAAACCGTTTGCGAAGCTGGCCTGCGATAATTCGCATGAAAGTTATCGCACCATCCAGCATTCGTTCGCGACACAAACTATAGCCGTATCCAAAAACCCTCTACAGACCCGGACATAAGCTTGTTTGAGTCGCGAACGAATCCTAGGACTTCAACTGTACGATTGCCATGGTACAGATGTACCATGGCTCCAAGGACGGGAAATTGCGGCTATAAGTAATTTAGAATGTGTGCTTAAGAGTCGGAGTGCGCCGGCCCCCGATGACCTGAGGCCCAAAAATCGCTCGGAGATCAACAAAGTTACTGGCCTATCAGGCCGCGGCCGCTCAATCCTATTCACGTTCTTCGCGTGCTAAAGTAAATGACCTGCCCGGTGCGCTGTTCGAGATCTGAGTAGGTACGGATGGTCGTCATGCGGAACCAACGCTGAACTCCTGGATTCGTACCCGTCACTCAGAGCCGGGCCGGCTGGCCGGCATCTTCCAGTTTGGCTGCGCGGTATACTCCTTGGTAATCGCATGAATCGGTCGGATTCTCTCACGGTAGTCTTCGCGATCGCAGTCTCATTGGTCGTATCGGCCTGCCGCAAAGCACCGCCGGCGGTCGCCGTCATTCCCCGGACCACTGCGACGCTGTTGTGGGAACCCCTGCACATGGGCGCGGCTGAAATAGCCAGGAATAACGGCCAACACATTTATTGGAATGCGCCTCCAGACCAGTCGGACCAGGAGAACCAGTTGGCCCTTGTTCTATCCTGCGCCAAGAGAGGCTTTCGCGGCGTTATCTTTGCGCCTGACACATCCCCTGCAGCGCGGAACGCGGTCCTTCAACTCACGGCTGATCGCATCCCTGTCGTCATTATCGACGACGATCTCGGCCCTCCTCCCGGACCTTACCTTTCCTATGTGTCGACAGACGAAGATATGGGGGCTGACCTGGCGGCGAGCCGGGTCGCTGAGCTGCTTCATGGCCGCGGTTCGATCGCGATCATGGGAGTCAATCCGCGCCTCGACAGTGGAGTTTCGCGAGACACAAGTTTTGAACGAGCACTCGCTCTTCGGGCACCGGACATAAGAATAGTTGTAAGACGCTTCGGAGACGAGCTTGTCACACCTCAGCAACAGCTTGCTCAACAGATTCTTGAACGGACAGACCCTGTCGATGCGATTGTCGCCCTGACAGGAACCGCAACTCGAGGCGCTTTTTACGCCAAGCTTGTCGAGAATCCGCATTCGACAATTCCCCTCATTGGCTTCGACCAGGATCTCCTCACGCCTATACTGACCGGCGACGTGGATTCAATCATCGTTCAAGACACCAGGACGATTGGCCAGGTGGCGATGCACAACCTGCTCGCGCAGATGAGAGGCGAATCCGTTCAAGGCTACACAAGGATTCCGCCCCTTCTCCTGACACGGCAAACCTTCAATTCTCCAAAAATTCAGCGTCTCTGGGAATTTTCGAAATATCAATGGAGCTCTCAATGACGATGCGTCTGCCTGGCATCGCAAGATCGACGATTGTTTCCATTTTCCTTGCCGTTGGCGTATTTGCTGGACTCGCAATTGTGTTGGTTCGTCAGCATGCAAAAACGCAGGCGAAGAATCGACCTTATCGGGCCGACTTTTCGCAATCTCACGATTGGTTGGCGGTAGGAGGAGCATGGACGGCAGAGTCGGGCGAGGCCACAAACACATCTGAAGAACGGGGTGCAAAACTCGTTAACAGGTCTGTCTCGCTTGAAGACTACCAAGTGGAATCCGACATGCGCCTCGACGATGTAAACGGCGAATCTGGCTTGATTCTGCGTTCTTCGGATGAGGAGCAAGGCGTCGATTCCTATCACGGATATTTTGCGGGTATTCGACCTGCGGAAAGAATCCTGGAATTTGGACGTGCGGATTTCGGTTGGCGGCCTCTCGCCCAGCAGACTTTGCCCGTTTCTGCCGACCTGATGCAGTGGATTCACATTCGTGCAGTCGCCGTAGGCTGCAAATTCGGAATCGTCGTCACATTCAGTGATCGCACTTCGACATCGATAGCTGCCACGGATCCATCATGTATAAAATCTGGCCGAACTGGACTTCGATCCTCTCTCACTGCGACCCAATGGAAAGATCTCCAGATCGCCCCAGCAGGAGAAGAGGATCTCCGGCCGTTTCAACAGCAGTTTCAATTTCACCAGAATGATCCCAGCGATACCTTCAATTCTGTGTTGACGCCGGAAGGCATCGAGCACTATATCGAACTCACCGCTATCGAGGCCACGCAACATGCCGTCCTGCCCGGTAGTCATCTGATTCATGACTTTCAAACGTCTCCGGGCCGGCATCCCGGAGTTACGCTTCAAGGAGTGGTGATCTCAAATCCGCCGCTGGTTCAGATTCAAGACGGTTCGGGCACGATTATCCTCTCCGAATTTCAATCCAAAAAACCGCTAAAACTGGGGGATGTTGTCGAAGCCCAGGGCACAGTTGTTTCGGAACGCTTTCGCAGCCGGCTGGAGGACGCCACCGTCCGGGTGCTTTGGTCTGACACGCCAGTCCCCCCGCTCGCCGTGACCGCTTCACAACTCACGAGTGGAGAGTATCGCGGAAGAGCAATCTCGGTAGAAGGAACTCTCATTTCAGCCACTTCAATACCTGGAGGGTATGAACTGATTCTCAGCGATCAGGACTATGTGTTTCGAGCCTTGGGATCGAACAATTTCGGGATGAGCTTTGCGGCGCTGGAACCCGGCAGCCGTTTGAAACTTCGTGGCACAGCGACGTTGATGGGAACATATACAAAAAACGTCTATCCGTTCGCTATCCTCACCGATGTCGTTGAAGTGGTTCAGGCGCCGCCATGGTGGTCGAAACGACACTTGTTTTGGCTCCTGCTGGCAGTCTTCGGTCTTTTCGTTGTCGCACAATTTCTTCTGCATCGGCTGCAACAGTGGCACGTGCGCTCCGTGCTCCGGGAGAGAGAGCAACTAGCGTTCGAGATGCATGACACCCTGGCACAGAGTTTCACGGGTATTGCGTATCAGCTACAGGCTGCGAGTCGCGAAAAGCGCGGTGAGGACAGGGTGCAGGCGCATATTCACAATGCGCTTAAGATCGTCCATCTCAGCCATAAAGAGGCGAGTCGTACAATTTCCTCATTACGCCCCCAGTACAGGGATGCGGCAGCCATCGTGAGTTCTTTGAAAGAGACTGCCGAGCGGTTGAGCGATGGAGGCGGTCTTCAAATCGACGCGTCAATAGAAGGCGGAAAATCAACTCTTCCGTTGCCGATTACCGATGCATTTTTTAGAATCGGCCAGGAAGCCATCAGCAACGCAATTCAGCACAGTCACTGCCAAACTCTAATCATTTCCTTGAGTGTGTCAAGACGTGAGGCTAGCCTTACGATTCGAGACGACGGACGGGGCTTTGTCAAGGGGCGGATACCAGAGGGACTTGGCATGGAAGCGATGAAAAATCGCGCCTTGAAGGCTAAGGCAAAGTTTGAAATCACGAGCGCTCCGGGGATAGGAACAACCATTTTGGTTCGGGCTACTCGCTCCATTGCAAGCAGCTTTCTCTAGGAAACTCATGGTATCGTCAGGTTTTCCACAACTCGTGAACGCTCATACCGGTTTCCCGGGGAATAATGAATGCTCTTAAGCAATGACCGATTCAATATGAAAATCCGCGTGCTCATGGTCGATGATCACCCAATTATCAGATTTGGACTTACTGCATTCCTGGGCTTGCATGACGATATTGAAGTAGTTGGTGCTGCCGCGGGCGGAAACGAAGCGTTATCCATCCTCAAGAGGACTGCCGTTGACGTCATTCTCATCGATTTGAGAATGCCTGGTCTTTCGGGAGTAGAGACCTTGGAGAAGATAATGGTGCTCTCCCCGAATGTCCGTTCTATTGTTTTATCCAGTTTTGAATGCAATGAAGAGATTTATGCGGCGGTGAATGCGGGCGCGAAAGGCTATCTGCTAAAGGATGGTCCAGCAGATGCCATCATCGATGCGATTCGCCTGGTGCATCGGGGAAAACAAGCTTTTCCGCGCCGCATTGCAGACAGCCTGTCGAATAGGGACTTGTCGGCCAAACTGAGTATTCGAGAGAAGGAAGTACTCGCGCTCGTTGCAAAGGGGCTAACCAACAAAGAAGTGGGAGGAACCCTCGGGCTGAGTCAATTCACGGTTAGAAATCACCTCATGCACATTATGGTAAAACTGGAAGCCACCGATCGAACTGAAGCGATCTTCATAGCGATCCAAACCGGCCTGATTACATTGCCATGAAATTCAGCGGTTCGATGTCATCGCCACAAAAAAAGAAGGCTTGCAAAGATTCGATCCGGCATCCGCATCCTCCCGGACAGGGCAGATCCAATCAATGTGCGCACCCGATCAGCCCCGTGAAGGCCATCTCAAGAACACGCATAATCCAGACACAGCGTTGAAAAAACATCGATCGCTTCCAACGATTCAACAGTCAAGATCCGCGCATATTGATCGAGTTCAGGTTTCCGCCTGCACTTCGACCATCGAATACTCACTCGCGTTCGAGGACTCCTCGGAGTCCCCGTTTAAGGCAAACTCCTCCAAATCCTGTGGGCAATGAATGGCAAACGCGCCGCGCATGATCAGAGGCGTGATTAAGGTAGTCAGGAGAACGACCGCAACCATCACCGCGACCTCGGTCTCGTTGAAGATTCCAGTGCTGGCGCCCATTGCCGTGACGATCAAGCCAACTTCACCCCTTGAGATCATTCCGCAGCCAACTCGGAAACTCCGAACAGTTCCCATGCCCATGCCCAGGGCCGCCATTCCGCATCCGAACAGCTTGCTCACCACGGCGACGGCGAAGATGGAGGCCAACAAAAGCCAGTGCCCTCCGAGCGCGCGAAAATTACTGGACAGCCCGATCGAAACGAAAAACAGTGGAATCAAAAGGCCATGACCGATTGCGGCAAAGGTGCGCTCGAACAGGCTCTTCAGTTTCGCTTCCGCGCATACATAGCCGAGCAGATACGCGCCCGTTATTCCGGCAATACTTCCCAGCCACTCGGCACTCACCGCATACAAAAGCACGAGCGCAAGAACGCAGCTGGTTACAGCCTCATTGGCGTCTATCTTTCGGAATAATCTAATGATCGGGTCGATCCATTTCTTCGCGGCCCCGTATCCGATCGCGAAGTAGACCGTCACGCAAACCGCAATCAGGCCCATCTGGACGATCAGAGGATGCCGGCCAGCCCAGGGAATGTTTTGCTGCAACCAAAGCGTAAGCTGCGGCGCGACTCCAAATCCTGTGTTTTTGGCATTGCAAGCGGCGGCGAGGAAAGCCAAAACGAACAGCCCCATCACGTCGTCGATAACCGCCGCGCCAAGAATTACGGATGCCTCGGGCGAAGTCATCTTCCCGGCGTCCATCAACGTGCGGGCTGAAATGGAGACGCTGGTCGCTGTCAGCGCGCCGCCTAGAAACCATGCGGCGTTCCAATTGATTCCAAGAAGATGCGCCACGCCGGCGCCCAGAAAGAACGGCCAGATTACACCGAGCAGCGCCACGAAAAAAGCCGTTGGTCCCGCCTCGCGCATGCGCTCGATGTCGGTCTCCAGGCCGGCGATAAACATCAGCACCAGGCCGCCGATTTGCGCCAACAGCAGAAATGCATCTCCAGCGGCCGTGCCACTGAAGAGTGGCTTGTGCAAAATGTTCAAAAGGCCAGGACCCGCGGCCACTCCGACCAGCAGCTCGCTGAGAATCGCGGGAATTCCAAATCGCTTCGTGACGGAAGCGAGAATTTTTCCGGCCGGAAGCAGGATGGCGATCAGCAGCGCCAGTTGCAGATCAGCGGGCATTGTCTCTACTCGGATCCGGCCAGGGCAGGCAGGGCCTCATGCTTCCTGGGTTTGCGGCCGCGTGGAACCCACTTGGGCAGAACCTTGCCGAGCCCTCCGCGTTCGATGCCTTCACGCCGCATCGTGCGGATCGTGGCGGCCTGCCGGCGGGCCAGATCGGACTGAACGTCATTCGTGGCCAGTTCCGCCGCTTTTTGCGTGTGCTCGGCGGCCTGGTCGCATATGCGCAGGCGCATCAGCAACTCGCCGAATTTAAGCCTGGCGATGAAACAATCGGGAGCCTGCCGCGTGGCTTCGCGTAATTGTTCCATTGCTTCCTGTGCCTGCAGATCGACCGAGAGCGCCATGCCGTACAGCACACGAATCTCGGGAACTTGCGGCTCCAGTTCTACTGCGCTGCCAAGCTCTGCGACCAGGCTTGTGCGCTCATCGGGCTGAAGCACGCGGGGATCTCGGAACATGCGCTGCAACAGGCGGCCAGTCTCGGGACCGATCGCCGCGGGCAGCGACAACGGGGCGGACGATGCGGGAGCCATAACTATAGGGCCAGCGATCTCCATATCGGCACCAGCAATTTTCTTCATGCGGGAACTCCCAGGGGTTTGAGAAAAATGTGCAGCAAGGCTGGCAGATCATGCCTTGCTGCCTCAGGAAAATGTTTCAAGCCAAGCTGGTTTTGAAAGCCGGGCCGGCTCGCCCCTGGCCGTCGATTCGTGAGACGGACAGGGACAAGTCGGCGGGATCGAAGCTTATGCCACAGCCAATCGCTCGGCAGCCTGCATAAAGTCCGGCGCCGGACGGAAGACAAACTCCGGATAGCCGAGTTGCCCCATCTCCGGCAAATCGAGTCCGGCAATCTCGGTTTCAATGGAGACGCGCTGTCCGAGGACGATGTCGAGAATCCAGTTGAGGATAAAGCTGAAGCTGAAGATGAAGCCCACCAGCGTTGCGCATCCCACGATCTGCGCCACCAACTGGCTGGAGTCTCCGTAGAACAGCCCGGTTACGGAACCATTCACGCCGTTCCATGATCCGCCATAGTTACTCGTGCCGTCGGCGAAGAATCCGATGGACAGCACACCCCATAGCCCGCAGGCTACCGTGGACAGAAACGGCGCCGACCGGATCGTCGACCTTCGAGCAAGTTCTCGACGATATGCGCAACTGAGGCACACCAGCACGCCGGCGACAAATCCGATGATGGCCGCGCCCATGTGCTGACGAAGCCGCTGGGCGCGGTGATGGCCACCAGACCCGCCAAGAACGCCGTTGCCGCTCATCGAAGCGTCGGGCTTGCCCTTCATTGCCCACATATAAAGGATGGCGCCGAAGGTAGCGGTGCAGCCGGCCAGCATGGTGTTGACCGCGATGGAGCCGATGCGCAGGTTGCCAGCGGCGGATGCGCCCAGCGTGCTGCCGGGATTGAATCCGAACCAGCCGAAGGCGAGGATGAAGCAGCCGATCAGTACCGCCGAAATATCGTGGCCGATGATGGTATTTGCCGAGCCATCACGATTGAACTTGCCAATGCGCGGCCCCATAATCATCGCTACCGCCAGCGCCGTGATTCCGCCCACCGCATGCACGACGCCCGACCCGGCAAAATCGCAATAGCCTTTCCCCAGGCCAAGGTTGGTGCCCAGCTGCGAGAGCCAGCCGCCGCCCCACGCCCAGTTGCCATACAGCGGATAGGTAAATGCGCCCATCAGCACCGACGATACCGCGAAGGCGAGGAACTTCCAGCGCTCCGCGCATGCGCCTGTCACGATGGTCAGCGCCGTATCCATGAAGACCATCTCGAACAGGAAGATGACCATCACGCCTACATCGTAGGTGCTCCTGGCCAGGAACATTCCGCATTCGCCGAAGATGCCCCAGTGGGTGCCGAAGATCGTGATCAGATGCTCCGTATTCAGCGATTGCAAGCCGCCCAGATTTCCGTTGCCGGCGGAGCCGCCCATCTGGATGGCGAACCCGATAATCCAGTACGCAAAAAGACCACACGTATAGACAAAGAAATTCATCATGTAGGTGTGATTAGCGTTTTTCACGCGGCATAGCCCGGCTTCCACCATGGCGAAGCCGGCCTGCATGAACATGACCAGGAAGCCCGTGATCAGCGTCCACACAAAGTTGACCGCGATCTTGTTCTGGCCAACCTGGTTGGCGACATCGCCCAGCGTCAGGCCGGTCTTGGCGTCGCCAACGGGCACGTCGTTGACAGTACCGGTGGTTACGCCCCCGGGATCGCCGTTGGCCAGCAAGTAGGTTGTAGGCGCCTTCGCGAGGGCGTCCTTCAGCTCGGCAGTGCCGACGCAGAAGGTGCTGCATCAGCGCGAGCCAGAGTCGCTACGCCTGCCGTCAGTAGTACCGCCAGAGCGCAGTCCAGATTGCAATACGCGGAATTCTCATCGATTCAGCTCCATGATTGGGTCGATTATCGATTGCGTTTAGCGTTCCGAAGAAAGCCGGGGAAGATGCAATCAAGCTTTCCAGATGGCGTTCTTGCTCACCGCGGGCGCGAGCACATAAAAAGATTCCGACAAGCGAAACTGCAAAGCCCAATAATCGATGTCGCCATGCGCGCGCCCACGCCGGCCGTGAGATGCAGTCCAAAGCAATACGAACAGCCATCCCCCCAGCACAATGGCACGCCAATCAATTTCATTACCGCCGGCTGCGGGCCGCCTCCGGTCTTGCCCTCGAGGGGCCTGATCTTGAAAAACCCCCAGAGCGAAACGGCACAACGCAGCGCCCCGAGTAGAAGCGACCACTTTGGCCGCGCCCGATGAAGAAAATGCGATTCCCGCGCAAACTGCGGTCAGCCCCGCCAGGAATAGCGTCAATTGTCTGCCTTGAGATTTTGTTGCCGCCATTGTCTCTCCTCCTTGAGAAATTCGAAAAATGTCGAATCGGAATTCAAACCCTTGTATTTCCTTCGCCTCGTGCAGCCGTCAAAGGGATATGGGGATCATTCGCCCCATGCCTCCATCCGCCATGGTGAAACGAAAGCCGCACATCTTGGCGCGCATCATCACCGATGGAACGCGATGCAGCTCTTCATCCCACCGGTTTACGCTTCCTGTCATCACCAGTTCGAGCTGGTGGTTCTTGCCGGCGCGAAACATGCGGAGCTGTGCAAGACCAACAGCGGGAAAGGACCGGAATATGATCGCGCGCAGCTCCAGCGCGTCACGAAATGCCTGAATCGTGTGGTTCTCCGTGGCCAGTTCCGAAGGCAGATACTTGTCCCACGGATCGCTCTGCCGCATCAGCCAATCGCACTCCAACAAGTCGCCCTTCCACTCCACGCGCAGTAGCTGCAGCGGCTCCCGCGACAACTCACCGGTTCTCATCTGTCTTCGCGCGCGACGCAGAAATTTCGCGATTTGGGTGAGCACGCTCATGAGTGACGAACCCCCAACTGCGGTTTGGCCGAAGGCAACGCAAGGAATACGATGAATTGGGCCGCCGCGGTAAGCTCCACCACCAGCGGAGCGCCCATCTGCATGCGCATGAGGAAAAGCACCACAATCATGCAGCACCATTGCAACCGCGATCGGCGCAGGCGTTCAAATCTCCCCGTGAGCGCGAAAAGCCGGGCGGGCGCGAAGCCCTGCATACTTGGCGACTCGGCGCGTGCCCGCAAGCACGCCACGGCAAAGAAGCCCGAAAGTAGAATTTCCGCCAGCAACGCCTGTGTATTCACTCGAACCTCCTTCGGGCAGGGGAATCCGTCCCCGCGACTAACGCGCAACTGTGCTATGAACTCGTTCGGAAAGTTATGTTGAACTGCGAACCAGCGAAGTGGAAACTCTTAGTGCTGTGGGCTTCTTCCAGTGCGTCCGCCACTTCGAGGTTTGAAGATGGCGGACGTTCTATAGGCAGGATGGAGTAGATCGGGCTGCAGAACAACCTATACCTTGGTATGTTTTTTCGCGGGATATAAGGATCTCATAAAGATTCTGCCGGAGTACCGGCTCTGCGGATTGATCTAGGTCTCTGACCGCCTGAAGAAGAACCTTCCGTGCCCCATCCATTCGCCGTTTTTCAGGCGAATGGCTGGGAAACCACAGAAGCCAAAAGAACGAATTTATCCGGTCAGAGACCTAGTTCCGCCGGCCTCTCCACGCAGGCTCTTGCGCCTTCTCGCATACCTTCACCAACTCAGCCAGCGAATCCGCTTGCATCTTTTCCATGACGTGGCGGCGGTGGATCTTCACCATAATCTCGCTGAGATTCAATTCGGCCGCAATTTGCTTGTTCAGCTTGCCAGCGGTCACCATGGCCATCACCTCCCGCTCTCGCGGGCTCAACGAGCGGATGCGCGCGCGGAGCGATCGCAGATTGCCGTCTTCCTCGCGCTTTGCAAGATCGAGTGCAAACGCCTCTTGAATTGCCTTGAGCAATTCTTCTCTCTGAAACGGTTTGACGAGAAACTCGATTGCACCCGCCTTCATCACTTTGCGTACCATCGGGATATCGCCGTGCGCGGTCATGAAGATAATGGGCAGATCGATACCGGTCGCGCGCATCTGTCCCTGGAATTGCAACACCGCTCACCCCCGGCAATCGCACATCCAGCAGTAAGCAGCCCGCATCCTCCGGGCTCCAGTTGTCTTTGAAAGATTCCGCGGACGTGTAGCTTGCAGTCAGAATACCGACCGATTCCAGCAGATTTGCGAGTGCTTCGCAAATTGACGGGTCGTCATCGACGATGTAGACGGTTTGTTTCACTTCATCCCCTCTGCCAATTTCGCTCATGCCTGCGTCCGGACCGTAAAGTGAAAAACCGCTCCTCCGCCACTGCGGTTCTCTGCCCAAAGCCTTCCGTCGTGCAATTCGACAATGCTGCGGCAAATGGCCAACCCCATGCCCGTTCCGTTCGGTTTGGTCGTAAAAAACGGCTCGAAGATGCGCTTCGAAATATCCTCCGGAATGCCCGGTCCCTGATCCTCAATCGATATCGTTGCTTCGTCCGTTCCTTTTTCTAACAGGCGGATGGTCAAATTTCGCGATCCCGTGACCTTGGACATCGCGTCCATCCCGTTCAGGGCTAAATTCAGGAGCACCTGTTGAATCTGAACCGGATCGACATTGAGCTTGGGAGATTGATCGGCCAGTATCAGCCGCACGGCCACGTCGCGCCTGATCGCCTCATCGCGCAGAAGGCGCTCCACTCCACGGATCAGTCCGCTCATATCGGTTAATTCGCAGGTTTGGACTTCCTTGCGGAACAGAGCGCGGACCCGGCTCACAACCGCGCTCGCCCGGGTGCTCTCCTGCAAGATCTTCTCAGCCGTCGCGGAAGCCTTCGCGACATTCAGGGCGTCCTCGCGCAACCACTCGCGGCAGGCAGCGGCGTGCGTCACCACTGCCGTCAGCGGCTGATTCAACTCGTGCGCAATCGAAGCTGCCATCTCCGCCAGGCTCAGCAAATGTGAAATACGCGATTGCTCTTCCTGGGCTTCGGCAAGGCTTTGCTGAGCCCGGTGCTGCTTTTCGATGTCAATATGAATTCCGTACCATCGCGCTAATGCGCCGTCGCCGTCCATCTGCGGCACCGCGCGAACCAGAAACCACCTGTAGCTCCCGTCCGCTCCGCGAATCCGCGCCTCGGCTTCAAAAGTGCTATTCGATCGCAGTGCTGCGCGCCAACCCCGGCGAATCAGCGGCTCATCGGCTCCATGAAAAATATGGAAGAACGACTCGCCCAGCATGTCTGCTATGGGTTGGCCCAAAAATGCGCGCAAGTGACCATTGCAGTATTCGACGTTCCCGGATGCATCGGCGCGCCAGATCTGTTGCGGAATGGCCTCTGTGAGTTGGCGCAGTTGCCGTTCGCTCTCCAAAGTTTCCCGATTCGATTGCTCCAGCTCGGCGGTTCGTTCCTTCACCCGCACTTCGAGTTCGTCTCGGGCAATTCGCACCGCCGATTCGGCCCGCTTTCTCGCCGAACTCACGACGGCGATGGCGATTGCGCAGAGGGTAAACGCCGCAAAAAAACTCTGCGACTGCTGCGCGATCGACATCGAGTAGAGCGGCGAGATGAAAAAATAATCGATCAGGATCGAAGATAAAAAGACTGCCAGCACGCCTGCGGTAAGGCCGCCAAACCACGCGCTGCCGATGATTGCCCCGAAGAACAAAAACACGAATGGATACGCGATTGCGTGTTGCAGCGGAAACGTCCACAGGAGCGCAACAAGAACAAACACAACCGCAATAGCCACTGGCCGTAAGGCATGCTCGATGAGCCATTCCGGAATCCGCTCGGCAGCCGAGGTGGTCATGATCGCATCATAAAGCGAGACTCCCGGCGTTGCGCCAAAAGAACATCGAAACCGCTCCCCTCGGGTTTATCTGGCGTGGTCCAGCAACATGACGATCAAGATCGCGACCGGAACCAACAGCAACAGCAGGAAAAAAAGAACAGTGCGCGGCAAGTGCGCCTTTTGCTCATGCCAGCTGCGCAGTTCCGGCCGCTCCTCGATTCCTATTTGGTCAAGATGCTGCAAATCGTGGGCAAAGTCGCGCGCCCTTGCATACCTGTTCCTGGGATCTTTCTCCAGCGCGCGATAAAGAGCTTCCTGAAGGTGCGGAGAAATTGACGGCGAAGCAACACTTGGCGGGATGGGCGGACTTTTTACCCGCGCTTTCATCGCTTCCAAGGGTGAGGCGCCCTTGAAGGGCAGTTTGCCCGTAAGCATCTCGTAAAGGATAACGCCCATCGAATATATATCGGAGCGGCCATCGCCGCGCTTCCCGGCCGCCTGCTCCGGAGAAATGTAATCGCCGCTCCCAAGTTCATTGGCCAGATTGGTGTAGGTAAGCCGCCGGGAAGTAGCGTCGGCCGCCATGCCAAAATCGAGAAGCTTGATTTTGTCATGCTCGTCGACCATGATGCTGTCCGGCGTCAATGCCCGGTGCACAACTCCATTGTCGTGGAGATATTGCAGCGCCTCCAACACAGCAGTGGTAATGCGAATTGCGCTCTCCTGCGCCACCTTGCCCGCATCCATGATTTGCCGCAACGGCTTGCCTTCGCACCACTCCATCACCATGTAAACGCGCGACCGCTCAACTTCGTTGAACACGCGCATCACGCCATGATGCCCCAGCTTTTCTCCGATCGTTGCCGACCGTCTAAATCGCTCGAGCAGGATCGGATCGGTTTCCATCTCCGGGTCCGGAACTTTCAAGGCAACTTTCCGGCCGTCCCTCAGGTCCGTTGCGCGATATACGATCGCGATGCGACTTCGAGAAACTGGAGCCTCGATGCGATACGAGTCGATTTGGTCTCCAATTTCCAGGGTGTTCACAAGATCAGCCATAAGCGCTCCCGAATGTGACCATGTTCACTCATCATACATTTCGGTTTTGTACTGGTTCCTCTCCGAAACTCAACCCGCCCGCAAGTACCAGAATCTTCAAGCGGTTTGTCGTATGAAGAGTCGCGATGCGCTGGAGTTTGAAGCCGCGAGTTCGAATCCGTCCCTCGCCAAAACTCCATTCGGCCCTGGAGCCGGCACCGTCTTCACTGTGAAGGCGAGCAGAATGAACGATGCCACTCCGATGCAAACCACTCGACGAGAATCGTCCATCGTGGCCGAAGCACTCCGATCCGCACGATCTCGCACCAAAGCCATTTCCCCTGGCGGCGCCAATTCGGCGAGGACGGTGATTCCCATTTGTAGTGCTCAGCGAGGTTGGTGGTCAGGAAATCTCCACTTGTCAGAGCAATCGACTGCCACAACGTTCCACAGCGATATGAGCGTGATCCTTCGCGGGTATGGGCGATTCTGTAGCAGTTTCTCCAATCCACAAATCGCAAATGACGAATATAGGCGCCCCTTCCGGCACGAGAGCACCTGAACAAAAATCAGGGGCTCCACCTCTCAGTAGGATCGAATGCTATAAGCCATTGATTTTATTGGTCGGGGAGAGAGGATTTGAACCTCCGACCCCCTGGTCCCGAACCAGATTCAGCCGTTTATTGAAGTCTGTTGAAATTGGCAGTTTTCAAATGGTTTGGATTGAACGGCTTGCAACCATCATGCTGCGCGCTGTTGTTTCTTGCGGCTCTTGGAGGCTTTGCCCGCTACAAATTCGACTACAGTCAAAATCCCCTTGCGCGGAAAATTATCTGTGCGCCTCGGGGTCCGCGTACTCGGCTTTGAACGCAGCCGCTGGCGTGGCGTGATTGTGATCGATACATCAGTTCCCAAAAGCAGCAAAAAACGCAGCAGCCTCTCAATGGAAAATCCAGACAACCGGCCGCGAATCAGTGCTGAGATTTTCGGCTGATCAACACCAAGCACCTCGGCTGCCTGCACCTGCGTTAAACGGCGCTGGCGAAGAATCTCCGCGATCTTGATCGCTAACTCGGCCTTCGCGAGCATCTCTTCCGGGTTCGGAAGCCCAAGGTCGGCGAAGACATTTCCGCTGCTTTCCACATAATCGCGTTTAGCCATGTTGTTGCTTCTCCCAGGTTGCATGTAATTCCATCGCGCGCTTGAGCCGCCGCTTCACCAGGTCAATCTCTGCTTTCGGCGTTGCGATGCCGCTTTTGGATTTCTTCTGGAAAGCATGAAGAACGTACACGCGGCCCGCCAGCCTTACCGTATAAACGGCGCGATAAGTATCGCCTCGGTGGTCGGAGACAACTTCCAGCACGCCCGAACCAATGTGTCGCAGCGGTTTAGCCTTCTCGTGCTTGCCGCCAAACTGCGCATGAAGAAGAGCGACACCAACTTCGTCCTTTACTTCCGCCGGGAAACTGCGTACCGCCTCCAGTGAATCCCCAACCCAGATCAACGGCTTCGGCACGGGTTTGGCCGTCGCTTCCATCTGATTTGATCCTATGCCATTTATAGCATAGATGGCAAGCGGGAAACGCTCGTTATTTGATACTGGAAATATATGCTTCGCTTCTTGAGGCTTCTCTTGGCTATTGCTACCGCCTGCTTTCGTTCGCGCCGCGATCTTCTTCTGGAAAACCTGGCCCTCAGGCAGCAGCTTGCCGTTCTCGTGCGCAAGCGATCATGCCCACGACTTAGCACGCCCTACAAACTGTTTTGGGTCGTCATGTGCCGTCTTTGGAGCGGCTGGCACTCCGCGCTTGCGATTGCGCAGCCGGAGACTGTCGTGCGCTGGCATCGTGCCGGATTCAAGCTTTACTGGAAATGGATCTCGCGGCATCGCGTCCGCCTTGGCAGAATGCCCGTCAACAAGGATCTGCGTGAATTGATCTTCCAAATGGTTGCCGAAAATCCGACCTGGGGCGCGCCGCGTATTCATGGCGCGTTAAAGATGCTTGGGTTCAACGTCTCCGAGCGAACCGTGTTGCGCTGGATGAGGAGAACACCGAGAAATCCTGAACCGGCGAAACGATGGGCGGCGTTCCTGAGCAATCACAGGGAAGCTATCGCAGCAATGGATTTCTTCACCGTGCCAACGCTTACCTTCGGCGTTCTCTACTGCTTCTTGGTCATTACGCATGACCGGCGGCGAATCCTTCACTTCAATGTGACCACACACCCAACCAGCGACTGGGTCATTCAACAACTGCGCGAAGCATTTCCTTACGATTCTTCGCCCAAGTATCTGATCTTTGATCGTGGTTCAAATTTTAATGAAGAAGTTGTCGACACCATCAAGAGCTTCGGCATCCAGCCCAAGCGAACCAGTTTTCGAAGTCCGTGGCAGAACGGCGTGGCCGAACGCTGGGTTGGCAACTGCCGCCGCGATCTTCTCGATCATATAATCGCTCTCAATGAACGTCATCTGAAACGCATCCTGAATGAGTACGTCCGCTACTATCACGACGACCGAACCAACCTCGGCTTGGACAAGCAAACCCCGGATGGCCGCAAAGCGATGACCAACACCGCTGTGGGTAACAAGGTCTTAGCGATGCCAAGGCTCGACGGCCTGCATCATCGCTATGACCTCGCAGCCTGAAACTTCGCGGCGAGGCGTTGAATACTGTCTAAGAAATCCAGAGCTGAAGCGTCGCCGCTTGCAGTTAAAGTGTGCCCAACAGGATCTTTTTCGCTCCCAATTGCAGATTCCACCCCCTCAGGTCTTTGTCCGACCGACTACTTATGGGGTTCTTTCGTGCGCCTTAACGGTTAAGGTTCGGCCATTTCGTGCCCGGCTTGAATTTTGGCGAGGCGCTGCTTTGGCAACCGCAGCGATGCGTATTGCCTTGCGCTTCTGGCCGCGGATCAGCGCGGATCGGACGCAGCCTGCAAAGACGGCTGATCCTCTGCCGGGAAAGTGCTCGGCTGCGCCACCTGCGGTCTCTGGGGAACGTTGATCTTTTTCACCAACGCTATGTACCTTGGCTCATTCCTCAGCGTGAGCAGGTCCGGTTGCGACAGGCACGAGAGGACATCGGACACATGACGGTCATAGGCCTTTTCCAACAGTTGCAGTGCTTCCTGTCTCTTTCCCATCTGGATGCAGGTTTTCGCCAGGACGATTCCCGAGAGTCTCCCCGCCCGGTAGTACTCCTCTTGCCTGGCGTACAGATTGTTCAACAGTCCGCGCCCACCATCCCGCTCATATCCCGCCCGTGCGGAAGCGATGATGTCCTTCAGCCCTGAATCATCCTCAGCCTCCGCTGTCTTCTCACCTTCCTCCAGGTAGGACGGATAGTCTTTCAGCTCCAGGCTGATGATCATGAGGTAGTCGTGGGGCGAAAGGAAATCCGGAGCGGAGCGCTCCACTTCCTTGAGAAGTGCGATTCCCTCGTCCTTTCTCCCCGCATTGAACAACATCAAACCGCGGTCGGCAAGGACCGAATGCGAAGTGGGATCGAGTTCCTGAGCCCTGTCGTTCTCCTCCAGGCCTTCGGGAAATCGCCCTTGAACGGCGAGCACATTGGCATACCATTTGCGGGCTACAGGGTCTTTTGGATTTAATTCGATGGCGCGACGAAACTCCTTTTCGCCGTCCACAAATTCCCATTTGCCCCACCATTCGGCAAAGGCCAGGGCACGATGCGCTTCGGCAAGCGAATCGTCCAGTTCGACAGCCTTCCTTGCCGCGGCAATCGCGCGCGTGTAGGCTTCGCTGTCCGGCATGATGGTGTATTCCCGAAGCAAGTCGTACGTGTCTGCCAAGCCCACATAAGCCTGTGCATAACCGGGATCATGCACGATTGCCTGGGTGAAGTCATCCAAGGCGCGATTCAAGCTATCCGGGGTCCTCTGGTCCCACTCGTAGCGGCCTTTGAGGTAAAGGTCACGCGCCCGACTCTTCTCAGAGTCGGAAACGGCAATCGAAGCCGCTGGTTTGGATTGCGAAGTGTGATTGGCAAACAGGCCCTGAAACGCTTGGGATAACCGTTGTCCAGTGGTCCGGTAACCAACGGAGTAAACGGTTGTGGCGACCACGACTGCAAGCAATAGTCCACAAAACGCCAGCAACCAGTTGCGTCTGAGGACCGATCGCGTGGCGAATGCTTCCGGCACACTCGAAATTGCCATCGCGGATGCATCTGCCGCGTCGAAGGGCTCTAGCGGCAGAGAATCTCCGGGACCCCTAGCCTTGGTCGACTTCAGCCATTCATCCAGTTCAGCCGTGTAGGCATAAACCGACGCGCGTCCTCCGCCGGGCACGCGATGGATGGGCAGACCCCGACCCGCATCCCAGCGCTTGACGGTTCTTTCCACCTTGCCAAGATAGGCCGCGACTTCTTTCCAGCAGTCCAAGCGTGTGCCCAGGCTGGGATCTTCCGCATTTGACCGGTGAGTCGAGGATGGGGGCATCAACTGGCCTCAATTCCAGGGCCGATGTCACAAACTGTCCCCATCAGTCCTGATCTGACACTTGTTACGGGCCCAGTCTGGCCTGATTATCGCATCACCGGGTATCCACGGCAACGCCTTTATGAGGCCCAAAGACGTATGTTTCAAAGCGTTTAATTCCAGCCAGCGCAGCTTCCAGCGCATCGCTCAACTGCTTTAAAGCGACGCGCTGATCATTCGCTCATGAAGTGAACTTCTGGCATCTTCCCTATCGATTAGCGCGACCCACAGCAGGAGCTTCCCCATGAGCGCAAGAACCACGCACCGCAGCGGCTCTGCCTTTTTTCTTTCCGTCTTGTTTTTCGGCGCGCTTCTCTCAGGCGGCGTGACGCAGGTCTTCGCCCAAACAGCGACCCTCACGAGCTTCGGCGCCTCGGCCTCCGATACCGACATGGGCCTGATCCTTGCCAGCGACGGGAACTTCTACGGAGTCACATCAGCTCCCGCAGGCGGCGTGACCTTCTGGAGCTGTCCGGACAATCCCAATAACAACTGCAACTTCATCGACAAGATCACACCGGGCGGCACTGCCACACCGCTCTACACCTTTGAGCAGGCCCCCGGGGACACCACCACGCCATTTGGCCCAAGTCCGGTCGTTGAAGGCAGCGACGGCGCATTTTATGGCACGACGTTGCAGGGCGGCACGTCCGGATACGGCACGATCTTCAGGATTACAAACTACGGCGTGTTCAATGTCCTCTACAACTTTCCCGGCGACGCAATCAACGGGCCCACCTACGGCTCACCTTCCGGCCCGCTGACTCAAGCCTTTGATGGCAACTTCTATGGGGTCGCCACAGGGGGTCCCGGCGGAATTGTTTTCTATAGGGTGACCCCAGGGGGCGGGTTTACGGTGGTGTTCCCAGGGTCACAGACAATCCAAGGACAAGCATTCTTCGTCCCAAATCCGGTGCTGCAAGGCAGCGACAGCAACTTCTATACGATCACCACGGCAGGCATCGTGCAGTTCACGAGCTCCGGCGCAGTCACTGTCATCTATCCCTATCCGCAAGGCTATTCCCAGCAGCTTCCGTTCCCGACGGGTCCGCTGGTGGAGGGATCGGATGGCAATTTCTACGCAACCGCGCAATTCACCACGCGCAACCCCGACGGCAGCAACGCCGGTAACGGAGCAGTCTTTAAAGTTTCTACCTCCGGCTCTTTGCAAACGCTTTACACCTTTTCTGGTGGTACCGATGGCTACGACACCAATCCCGATCTCACTCTGGGCGGCGATGGCAACCTCTATGGAACCACTTACTACGGAGGCAACCCTAACTGCCCATCCAATATGGGTACGCTCGGCATCCCTGGATGCGGAACCATCTTCGAGATCGGAATTTCAGGAGGCTTCCACTCGCTCTACTCCTTCAACGGAACCGCGATTGACGGAGGACGCCCATTCGGGCAGCTGGTTCAGGGTGGAAGCGGCGACTTTTATGGAACGACCTTTGCCAACTATGGGAACGGCATCTTTGACTTGGCCGTGACGCCACCGGTGCCCGCACCTATCCAGCTCACCTTAAATCCCACCACCGTCTCGCCCGGAAATCCTACCGTGCTCACCTGGGAGGTTCTGAACGCCTTCTCGCTGACCATGCAGCAGTGCCACGCCACCATCCAGGGATATCCCAGCGGCGCAGGCCAGTGGACGGGTTCACAGGCCGGCGCCTTTGCCCACAACAGCAACGTCTACGCCGGCACCGCCACGATTACCCCGACCGTCCTCGGCACGTATGTCTACGCCCTTACCTGCGGCGGACGCGAGTCCGGGTTCGCCACGCTGGTGGTGAACGACCAGCTCAACGTACCTGCGGTTCTTCCCGGCGGCTTGGTAGGTGCAGCCTATGCAAATCCCGCAAACGAATTCAACGGCGTCCCACCTTACACCACGACCATCACCTCAGGCACGCCGCCCCCCGGATTGACGGTGAACCCGGCCACAGGTGTCATTCAAGGTACGCCAACACAGTTTGGAACCTTTACGTTTGGCCTACAGGTCACCGATTCCAACTCTCCCAAGGAGACCGCGACCGGGACCACCACACTCACGATCCAATCCAGCCTGGCCATTACCACTGCCGCTCTTTCAAAAGGTGCGGTTGGCGCCAAATACTCACAAACTCTTGCGGCAACTGGCGGTGTTCCGCCCTACGCGTGGAGCGTGACTGGGGGCACGCTTCCGGTTGGTATCCAGCTCGCACCCTCCACCGGCATCCTCTCCGGGACGCCGACCCAAGAGCAGGCCGCGAGTATCACTCTACAGGTGGTCGACTCGGAAGGTACGCCCGCTACCACTTCCGTCAGCCTGCCATTCGTCATCAATCCTCCCAATCCAATTGCCGCGGTCGAATTCACCCAGTCGATTCAGCAGTATCAGGCCCTCGCCGATCTGAATACCTCCCTGTCGGCAAGCAACGAACCGCCGGTGCCGATCATCGCCAACAAACCCGCTGTCATGCGTATCTATTTCACTCCGGATCAGAACAATGTGGAAACATACACGGTCCAGGTGACAGGAGCGATCAACGGTACGAAGACCAGCAGCGTTTTGCCGGAATGCCAGCCTGTGGATCAGCGTGCCGACGCGGTCCCCTGTACTTCCTTAGACTTCTACTTCATCCCACCCGCCGGGTCTTGGACGGCCGCTTTGACTGTAACCGACCCTTCGGGCAAAGTGCTTGACACAGAAAACTTCACCATCACCAGCAGGACTACCCGGTCACTCAATCTGAAAGCAGTCGCGTTGTGCACCTCGCCGTCGGGTGGCGGGGTTGGTTGTGGGGATCCAGCCTTGCTGCTCGGAATGACTTACCTGGTGGGCACGATGATGCCTGTCCCTAACCCAGTCACGGTACGGGTCACCACCCAAAAAGTCAGCCTATCAACCACCAACTACTCTTCCAACTGGAATGCTTGGGAAGCAAGTCTCGCCTTTAAAGTGGATAAGCTCTATAACGCTGCCGACGCTACCGCGGACAACGCAGGCAACATGAGAACCAACTACGTCGGCGTGTATTGGTCGTCAATCACTGACCCGAATGGTGGCGCAGCCTCTATCCATTCCGGACATGGGACCGCCATTCCGGACATGAATGTACGCCTCGGCGAGACGAATGCTATCTATTCCACGCTGGCACACGAAACCGGACATACCCTGGGAATGGTTCACACATTGCTTCGAAATCCCTTCGTGGGCGTTAAAGGGACGGCTCCTGGCTGCTGGGGTGCTGGCGCTCCTTCTCCGAACAGCCCGGCGAGTGTGGCCTGGCCTTATGCCACGAATAACATTCAGAGCTCGACAGGCCTCGAATACGGGTTCAATGTGGTCTTGGAAACGGTCATCGATCCCACCAATACCTTCGATATCATGAGCTACTGCGTCCCCCGGTGGATAAGCCCTTTCAACTACAAAATTGCGATTGAAGCTTTGAATGGCGGCACAGTCGCATCCCCGTCAGTGACGAGGTCGCCGGGTGCGCTTTTGGCAGAGCCGGCAGTAGCGCCATTGGCTGCGCCTTCGCTCGCGCAAGGATCGTATTGGCAGGTGAGCGGCTCCATACTGGGCACTTCGGCCACACTTGACCCGATCTTTACACAAACCATCCAGGGCACCACCGACCCTGGCTCCGGAACTTACTCCATTCAGGAACAGGATGCATCGGGTACAGCCTTGTACACCCGTTACTTCACTCCCTCCATCGCCGAAACCGAGACGGAAGATGGCGACTACTTCTCCAATCCCGAGTTTTCCGAATGGATTCCGGTCACTGCTGGAACCTCCTCAATCGTCGTCCTGGACCCCGACAACAACGTTCTTATAAGTCAGGCTCTCACTGGTTCGGCGCCGATCGTCACCATAACCAGTCCGGCGGCCGGCTTCGTCGGTTCAGGGCAACAGACAGTCAGTTGGACCATCCAGAGTTCCGCGCCATCCCTGAGCTCGCGCATCTTCTACTCGACAGACAGCGGAAACACCTGGCAGCAAATCGACAACCTTACCGGTACGAGCGACAACGTCGACTTCAGCACCTTGCCAGGAGCCGCCGCGGCGCTCTTGAGGGTCGATGTCTCCGATGGCGTGAACACAGGCAGCGCCACCTCAATTCCGTTCAGCGTGCCAAAGAAGCTTCCGTCGACAGTTGTCATCAATGCGCCTCTGAATGGAGCCATCCAGCCCGCGGCAAACCCGGTATACCTGAGCGGTGCAGCATACGATGCCGACGATGGCGTGTTGACCGGAACAGCGTTGCAGTGGACTGACAACGTACAGGGAGCCTTGGGTAGCGGGTCCTTCCTTCCCGTCAATTTACAACCCGGCACACATTCGCTCACTCTCACCGCGACTGACTCCGACGGTAACGCCATCACGGCCACCACCACAATCACCCTGGGCGGCGGTCGCCCCATCGTCACACTCACCACGAACACGCCCTCGGCCAACTGCGTGAGCGCGACGATCGCGGCAACGCCGGGAAATCAGGGCGCGTCACTGTCCGCTGTCCAGTACAGCCTCGATGGCGGAAACACTTACACGCCGATCCCGCTGGCGCAACTTCCTTTCACCTTCCAGGTCCCCGGCTCCGGCGCCGTCACGCTGGTCGCGGCGGCGCTCGACGTGAGCGGCCAGGTGGCCGCGCAATCCGCTGTGTTGAACCTCGGCACCGGCTGTGCGGTTGCCGCACTCATCACGCCCACGGTGGCGGTCTCTCCGACGCCGAGCAGCATCACCACCACGCAGTCGTTGTCGGTGACAGTTGCGGTCAGCGGCGGCAGCGGCAATCCAACGCCTGCCGGCTCCGTGACATTGTCCAGTAGCGGTTACACCTCATCGGCGGCGACGCTAAGCGGCGGCAGCGCGACGATCAACATCCCCGCCGGATCGCTGGCCACTGGGACTGATTCGCTGACGGCTACTTACATGCCCGACTCCAATAGCTCTTCGACGTATAACGGCGCAACAGGATCGAACACGGTCACAGTGACCACTCCGGCAAAGACGACGCCGACGGTGACGGTAACGCCGTCTCCAACAAGCATCACGACGGCGCAATCGCTAGCCGTGACGATCGGCGTCAGCGGCAGTCCCACGCCAACCGGCACGGTAAATCTGAGCAGCGGGACTTACACCTCCACGGCGACGGCCCTCGTGAGCGGCGGCGCGATGATTACCGTTCCCGCCGGATCGCTGGCGGCCAGCACAGACACGCTGACGGCCACTTACACGCCCGACTCCGCGAGCTCTTCGACGTATAACGGCGCGACGGGATCGAATTCAGTCACGGTGACCGCAGCCACAGTGCAAGTAACTGTTGGCACGAGTCCGGCAGGGCTTGCGTTTACCGTAGACGGAACGAATTACACCAGTGCGCAGACTCTGAGCTGGACAGTCGGTTCCAGCCACACCCTTACCACTACTTCGCCGCAGACGAACGGTGGAATCCAGAATACCTTTGCTTCCTGGTCCGATGGCGGCGCCATCTCGCATTCGGTGACAGCATCGTCGATAGTCACGAGCTACGCGGCGACGTTCATCACGTCGTATCAGTTGACGACTGCCGCAAGTCCGTCGGCCGATGGAAGCGCTACGCCAACATCGGGCAGTTACTATGCCGCAGGCACCGTCGTAAATCTTACAGCAACACCAAACTCGGGCTATAACTTCACTAACTGGACCGGCAGCGTGGCCAGCACCGGAAGCGCATCAACCACGGTTACGATGAATGCGCCCGAGAGCGTGACCGCCAACTTCAGCGCAGTGGTTGTGACCGCGCCCGTGGCCTCGCTCACGCCTCCATCCCTCAGCTTTACATCGACCACGAGCGTGGCCAGCGCCGCGCAGGCCGCCACGCTCTCGAACACTGGCAATGCGGCGCTGACGATCACCGGGATCAGCATAGCCGGCACCAATCCCACCGACTTCGCCATCACTACGGGAGCCAACGCATGCAGCAGCTCACTGGCCGCTAGCTCCAGTTGCTCGATCTACGTGACCTTTACACCGGCGTCGGCAACCAACTTTGCGGCCACTCTTTCGGTTGCCGACAACGCCGTCGGCTCGCCGCAGACCACAACGCTTGCCGGAACAGGTACGGCTGCCCCAAGCTTCACGGTCAGCTCGACGACTACTCCGCAGACAGTTCAGCCCGGCGGCGGCGCAACTTACTCCATCACGGCGGCAGCGCAAAACGGCACGTTCTCAAACTCTGTCACACTGGCGGCCAGCGGCCTCCCTGCCGGGGCAACGGCAAACTTCGCGCCGCCTTCAATTACACCGGGCAATTCGTCGGCAACTTCGACGCTGACAATTCAAACCGCAAAGCCAGTGGCTACGTTGATGCCGAGGGGTTCTCCATGGCCGCTCGCAGTGCCGGCGTTGGCGTTCATCGGATTCTTCTTCCTGCCCGGCAAGCGGCGCAGGCGCTGGATCACGCTCGCCATTCTGTTGATCGCGTCTCTTGGCGCTTTCACTGCCCTCAGCGCATGCGGAGGCGGTTTCGGCATGACTGCAGTTACACCCGCAACGAATTACAACATCACCATCACCGGAACCAGCGGCGCCGTGCAGCAAACCACCACCGTGCAGTTGACTGTCGAGTAAGAGGTGACTTCATGCAACTCAGGATCGAACACATACTCGTTCTGTTTTTGACCATCGCCGCGGCTTCTGTTGCTCAGGCCATCGCACAAACGCCTGAGGCTCAACCGGCGACGTCAAACGGAAATGAATATCGCGCCGAACTCGCCCTGGGATACAGTTACCTGCACAGTAACGCGCCGCCGGGCGGCTGCGGCTGTTTCAACATGAACGGCGGCAATGCCACTTTTGCATGGCCGCTAAGATCGGGGCAGTTTGCGCTCGCCGGGGACGTCACCTTCGCACATGCGGGTACAATCTCCAGCTCCGGCGACAGTCTCACGCTGAGCACCTTCACCACGGGCGTCCGCTATCTGCCGCCCATGGGACGTTCTTCGCTGCAGCCCTTCGGCCAGGTGTTGGTCGGCCTCGCGCATTCGAGCGGAACCCTGGTTCAGGGATCAAATCCGGGAGCGGCTAACGCCGGCACGGCCTTCGCGAGCAATCTCGGCGGAGGACTCGATTTGCGTTTGACTCCGCGGTTCTCAGTACGTCTCATCGAAGCCGATTACCTTCTGACTACTTTCGATAACGGAAGCAACGACCACCAGAACAACGTTCGAGTCAGTGCCGGCGTCGTAGTTCACTTCGGCGAGAAGTGACTGAGGCGGGAAAAAAGAAAGAAATTGTGCCGTCCCTCGCCGAAATAAATCCGTGTGCGAAATAGAATGCGTTTGACCTTTGGCACGAGCGGAAACGTCTTCAAGAACTGATTGGACGAAGATTTGTGCAAGGAGGGGACACGAATGATGCGCAGGGAACACCAGCGGGGGCAAGAAGCACCGCAGTCCCTGCTGTTTTCACTATGACTGAAACGTGACGCGACAGAGCTTCACGCAGCGAGTTCGTATCGATGATGCAGGCCTCCCAGCCGCGGTGTAGATATAACCTCCGCGTTCACAGCCGCACTTTGGGCCGCTTTGCGCCCGGCCGGCGTAGGTTTGCCCAAGCCCAGATGTGTCCGGTCATCATGGTAGTAGCGAATGTACTCTGTCATGAGCCGCTTTAAATGATACCGGTTGAGCACAATGACATGATCGAGCAACTCTCGGCGGCAGCTGCCTACCCATCGTTCGGCACTGCCATTTTGCCATGGGCTTCGAATCGCCGTTCGCACCGGGCGGATGCCGAGACTCACAGCAGTCTGCGTCACTTCGCCATCGAAAGTGTGCTCACGATCGAAGACCAGAAATTGCGGAGCTGAATCATAAGGAGAGGCATCCCGGAGTTGCTGGGAAACCCATGATGCCGTAGGATGCTGGGTGACGTTGCACTGGAGAATCCGCCGCCTGGCATGGTGGATGATGAAAAAACAATAGAGTAGGCCGCATCCAAGAGTCGGCACTGTGAAGAAGTCCATTGCCGCAATGGCTTCGCGATGATTACTGAGGAAAGCCGCCCAGCGTTTTGCCGGCTCAACGTCCCTCGGAGCTTTCCGCATCCACCGCAAAACGGTCCGCTCAGAGATCTCGAAGCCAAGCATCTTCAATTCCCCATGGATTCGAGGCGCACCCCATCCAGGGTTCTCTCTGACCATTTGGAAGATTAGCTGTCGGAGCTCCGGGCACGTAGGTTTGCGCCCGACTGGAACATGCTTGCGGGAGAGCCATTTCCAATACATTTTGAATCCTGACCGATGCCAGCCCACGACTGTGTCAGGTTGAACGAGGATCAGTGCTCTTCGCCATCCGGACCACAAACGTCGTAGAGCCATCCAGAAGAATCGGTCGCGAGAAGTAAACTGCGGCTTGGTATGTCGGCGCGCCAGCGTAGCGAGCTGCTGCCGTAGTGCCAGGTTTTCCAAAATAAGGTCGCGGCGAGACTGAAAACAGCGCCTTAATGTGTCCAAAATCGCCTTCAACATGTCCGACATGGAGACTTTATATCACAGAAATTACTGATAGTTGGGTACGTATGGAATTTTGGCGAGGACCACTTCCATTCTTCCGGGCGACTGACCAGCCGCGCGCGCACCGGGTTCAAACTGACGTATCGAACGGCGCGGATGAGGTGCGTATCGTCCAGCGCCACCGACGCAAAGCGGCTCTGGAACAGGTGCCCGGTCCAGCGTCCGCGGGCATTGATGAAATTGGTGTAACGCCGGTGCGCCTCGCCCACCGCGCGGCCGAGATCGGCGGCGTGGGTCGGCTTCAGAATGAGGTGGATGTGGTTGGGCATCAGGCAATAGGCCCACACCGCAACGGCCGCCTTGAGTGTCTGTCCGGCCAGTAAATCGAGATAAATTTCCTGGTCGCCGTCCTCAAAGAAGATGGCCTCGCGCCGGTTGCCGCGCTGCGTTACGTGATGCGGAAGCCCCGGAACCACGAAGCGAGCGAGCCGGCTCATAGGGGGCCGATAGCATTCTGCGGGGAAATAGGTATCATGTCCCCCGTTCCCCGGACGATTCTCCTCACATGTGGTAGTTTTCGACCTAATCGCAAGATGCCCAGCCCCATCCCTCCACAATGCCGGCAATACCGAACACCTTAGAAACAGGATCCTTTCCGCCTGTTTTTTGGCTAATAGCCCAGGAGATGCCAAGATCGACGACGGACCACTGCCCCCATTGTCTACCTGTTGGGGCAGTGAAAGGGTGGGACCAGGAATTTCCCGTTCCGCAATACCACGGCTGCTTTTTTGGTTGTTGTGGGGTTTGCTGTGGCTGTTGCGGTGTGCCGTTATTTGGGCCGTTCTTGGGCTTGTTGTCGAACGGCTCGTCGCCACTGGAAGAGTCCCAAGATGTATCCGGCAAGACCCCAAAACAAAAGAGAGATTGCTAGCCAGCCAAACTCCCAGGTGCCTTTGAGTTCATGCGGACGGAGAATAAAGTCCGACATCGTCGTAACAATAAACAAAACACCGCCAAAGATCAGTACGCCACCAATCCAGACGGTACGCACTCTGCCTTGACGGAGAAAGCCCTCAGAAGCGGTCACTTGCGCTTCCTTGTACCAACCATGGGTGCCTTTGACTTTCATCATCATCCGTCTCCCTCGAAATTTACGGTTGTCTACAGCTGTGAGCAGACGTGATTGATTTGATTTTTGTAGGCAATCATCATACCCACTTCACTGAGCACGGAGTGTCCGAAACTGACTATTGGTGCTGTGAATACTCCCCAAAGTGCTCCGTCAACTCCTCCAGCGACACACGCCGCCCCAGCACCGGGCCCAGTCCAGGAGAAACCTGCCGCTCCTAGCGCACATCCGCCGATTAGCCCCCCAACGAACCCCTCTCCTGCGGCTGTTTTCAGATTGCCAGGAATGGCTGCATTTTCTTCTTGCACGGCGGCTTGGAATTGCTGAGCTGCTTGCTGCTCGCATTGCTGACGAGCTGGAGATTTCTGCGGAGTGTTATTTGGGGCGCCTCCTATCGAAAATGGAAGCTGATTATGCTTGCTACGACAACAATGACGATTATTAAGCAAAGTGCTTTGGCTCTACGCCGTTCTGGAGTCCAACGCCATCCGATGAAACCCGAAAGCGATATCCCTGCAATGAACGCAGCGTGGACATGATGTGGAAACACGTAGCCCAAGATCATAGGGGGCAACGTCAGCAAAAAGCCCTTAACGTACGGCTCAAGGGATGGGGGTATGTTTTTCAGCATAGTCTTCTCCGCCCCTCCGTTTCGTGTTCGGCAAACGCGTCCAATCGCTCAATATGTCACCCCTGGGACATAGGTTGACGGTTCGCCCATGCAAACCTGGTACGCTGTCGTATAAAAACTGCCCCACATGGTCGTCCGCACAACCTGTTGAGTTGAAAAGCTCGTCGCGAAGCCCTTGGTAAAGGTTAATAGGAATTTACCTACTGTTGTGCTTCCGCCCGAGCTGGCAGCCACAAGACCGGACACCATGGACGTTAGGAGGTTTATCGCTCCGGGTTTGGCGCTGATTTCCGAGTTTGCGGCTTGACTAGCTTGAGCATCACATTTGTTCTCCTGCGTTTGGTTGTCCTTCGGGTTATTTGGGGCGTTATTCTGGGCCACCTGCACCGGCCCAACTTGAGGCGTGTCCGTTACGTAGTTCGCCAAATAGGCAGGCAGAGTGAACGTTGTGTATTCCCAATAACCGGGTTGGTAGTTCGGCTCGTTATACGAGCCCTTTGGATCAACCCAAGTGGGAATAGCAATGGTAATGGTGGGGCCGCCGAATTCGTCCCAATTGCTTCCAAAAGTATTCAACGGGTTCCATCCACCAAAGTAAGTCAAACCGGGGCCGCCGTCGGTTAGACGACCTGGACGGACCCAAGTCGTCAGGCCGCTTGGATCGGCATTAGCCGTGGGGCTGTTCAGCACATAGGCATACCGGTTGAAGCTCTGCGGGTTGGAGGCATCGTAGCTTCCAGAGTACGGGTCAGGTGAAAGCCACCGGCCCTGAGTGCTCGAATACTGCCGCAACTGCGCGTGGTCCGTGCCCGACTCGGCATCTGAGTCCAGCATGGCGAAGTGGTACGCATCGCCGTCTGTGCCCGAGGCCGTCGCTTGCGCATCTCCGAAAGGCAAAGATGTATAGGTCCCTTCCACACCGCCATTGTACGCCGTGCGAATGCGCTCCGTGCCCAGCCAATCCTGATGTTCGAAGTGCGTAGCGCCACCTGTGCCCGTAGTGTAATAAGCCAGAGGGTTTGCGCCCCAGTAATACTTCCCCTGAATTTCTGCCCCCGCCGCTCCACTCCATTCTGAGACGCGCTGGCCCGCCGCATTGAATACAAAGTTCACAGTGGTGCTGCCCACTGTAGTCTGCACACGCTGATTCAGTGCGTTATAAACATACGACGCAGTTGAGCCGCTATCGACCGCGGTGATGCTGCCTTCCGCATCATACGTGTAGCCGTGGGAGCCGTCATTGATCATGTTGCCTGCGGCATCGTAGCTGTAACCGCCGGCGCCGATCTGGTTGGTAGCCGCGGTGAAGCTGAGCGACGGTTGAGGGCCGCTTCCCGCCGTAACGGTCTGGTTCCAGCGGTTGCCATAGCGGTCGTAAGTGTAACTGAAGTTATTCACCGGCGAGCCTGAAGTCACCGTGCGCGAGGCCAGCCGGTTAAACTCATCATAGCCATAGGTAGACGATTGACCGAGCACCGAATCGGTAGAGCTGGTCAACTGAATTCCACTCAGAGCGTTCGTGAACCCATAGACCTGCGTGCCCCCAGAGCAGGACGCCGAAGTACTGCCGCTGCATACCCATCCGCCGTTGAGGCGCCCCAACGAATCGTAACCGTACACACTGGAGAGCCCGTTACCCATACTGTAATTGTTTGGGGCGATAACGCGAAGCGTTTTGGATAACAACTCTGCGGATTCGTACACAAATTCACCGCTCGTCATAGCTATACCGTGACCGCGGAGACTGGGGACATGATACCTATTTCTCCTCGCACTCACAGCAATTTTAGTTGGTCGGGGTCTTCGCCTGTTGGTTTGCGACCTGGGGCGCGGCGCGCGATCTTGCGTCCCAGAGTTTTTTCCAGACTGTCGACAAACTCCGGCGTGCCCAGTGGGCGTCCCGTGGTCTCGGCGCGGCGCAGTTCGCTGAAGTCCTCTGCGGCGTCTGCTTCCAACAGCGCTTGGAGGTGCGGAATTCGATCCAGCACCGGGCGCACCGCGAGCAGCGCATCGTCAACCCCGGCGAGGTGGGCGCGCACACTGGACCACTTCCATTCTTCCGGGCGACTGACCAGCCGCGCGCGCACCGGGTTCAAACTGACGTATCGAACGGCGCGGATGAGGTGCGTGTCGTCCAGCGCCACCGAGGCAAAGCGGCTCTGGAACAGGTGCCCGGTCCAGCGTCCGCGGGCATTGATGAAATTGGTGTAACGCCGGTGCGCCTCGCCCACCGCGCGGCCGAGATCGCGGCGTGGGTCGGCTTCAGAATGAGGTGAACGTGGTTGGGCATCAGGCAATAGGCCCACACCGCAACGCCCGCCTTGAGTGTCTGTCCGGCCAGTAGATCGAGATAGATTTCCTGGTCGCCGTCCTCAAAGAAGATGGCCTCGCGCCGGTTGCCGCGCTGCGTTACGTGATGGGGAAGCCCCGGAACCACGATGCGAGCGAGCCGGCTCATAGGGGGACGATAGCACTCTGCGGGGAAATAGGTATCATGTCCCCCGTTCCCCCATCCTTTGATCTCAACACGTTAACGCCGCAGCAACCCAAGGTTACTCCCGCAGGAACCGCGAGCCACAGATTTTCCCCTTAGCCGCTTTGTTTCCAACATGTTTACGCGCGTAAACACGGTAATCGCCCAGTGTTTATGCGGTCGCGCGCTGCATGGCGCTGATTCCGCAAGCGTTCCCGCAGAGTTACCGCCCGGTATCCCCGCAGCAACCCGCCGGGGGTGACGTGTCACCACTACTGCCGATGCGAAGCAGCGCGCTCTTCGGGATGCTGATTCGGACACGGAATTGGGGGTTTACTTCGCTGCTGCCCACGCATAGACCGGCGGAACGTTGCCGAACTTTTTCGTGAGCTGCTGGGTCGTGATGTCGAGAAGGTAAATGTCCATCGTGCCCTTGTCGGAGTCGCGGGACTTGTTGACGAGGATCGACTGTGAACCCGGAGACCAGACCGGCGGCACACTCACCGACTCGTTGCGGTCGAAGGTCACGAGGACTTTGTGACCCGTCCCATCTGGATGGATCACGCTGACGCGGTTTGCATTGTCGGCATACCAGCCCTTCTTCACATCATCCCGACCAGGCTGGTAATCGTAAAAAGCAATCCATTCTCCCGTTGGCGACCAAGAAGGCGACGTGCCATCGGCGATCTTCGAAACCGCTCCGGCTGCAACGTTCAGAACGTAAATGGCCCGGAGCGGCGGAATCGCCTTTCCGTCCGCCGATCTCGCCGCCTCCCTCTCGAAAGCGATCTCTCGGCCATCTGGCGACCAACTGAGGTCCGGGCCTGCGTTGTCCGGTCCCGCTGTTACTGTGCCAGTTCGTAAGTCGAGGATACTCAGATTCGACGGAGCGCCTGCCACCTTGCGCGTGACGCATGCCAGTTTGGTTCCATCTGGAGAGATCGAAACGGAGCCATCGAACACCGAGAGGTCTTTGTAGTCAACCCACTTTTGGTCTGTCGTGGAATAGATACTGACCGTGAGCTTCTGTCGTACCCTGGACCCGGTAGAAGCATCAGTGGTGCGAGCGGAGGCGATAAGGTGCCCGTCGGCTGACATGCTCGGTGTCACATACCAGTCGCCACCTCCTGTCTGCAACTTCGATGTCGTGTCACCGGTCGTGACCACGAGATTGTAAGGCGGATACCCCATCAACAAGGTTGCCCCTGGCAACCGCGCAAGATTGTCCATCTTTGCCTCCACGGATGCGATGGACCACGGAAGATTCAACGCGACGAACATCAAAGCTACACCCCATTTTTTCATCATTCACCTCCGGTATTCTTTCGGCACGGGCAATCCAGGATCATGGGTCTAGTACCAGTCATCGGGCCTTCGCGCGTAACCGGGAGTGATGGACGGCGCAGCGGGTACTGGAATTCCCCCGCCGGGCGCACCGCCCAGCATGTTGTAGACGTACGAATTGCTGTTGTGGAAGACGAGGACTGGGGGACATGATACCTATTTCTCCTCGCACTCACAGCAATTTTAGTTGGTCGGGGTCTTCGCCTGTTGGTTTGCGACCTGGGGCGCGGCGCGCGATCTTGCGTCCCAGAGTTTTTTCCAGACTGTCGACAAACTCCGGCGTGCCCAGTGGGCGTCCCGTGGTCTCGGCGCGGCGCAGTTCGCTGAAGTCCTCTGCGGCGTCTGCTTCCAACAGCGCTTGGAGGTGCGGAATTCGATCCAGCACCGGGCGCACCGCGAGCAGCGCATCGTCAACCCCGGCGAGGTGGGCGCGCACACTGGACCACTTCCATTCTTCCGGGCGACTGACCAGCCGCGCGCGCACCGGGTTCAAACTGACGTATCGAACGGCGCGGATGAGGTGCGTGTCGTCCAGCGCCACCGAGGCAAAGCGGCTCTGGAACAGGTGCCCGGTCCAGCGTCCGCGGGCATTGATGAAATTGGTGTAACGCCGGTGCGCCTCGCCCACCGCGCGGCCGAGATCGCGGCGTGGGTCGGCTTCAGAATGAGGTGAACGTGGTTGGGCATCAGGCAATAGGCCCACACCGCAACGCCCGCCTTGAGTGTCTGTCCGGCCAGTAGATCGAGATAGATTTCCTGGTCGCCGTCCTCAAAGAAGATGGCCTCGCGCCGGTTGCCGCGCTGCGTTACGTGATGGGGAAGCCCCGGAACCACGATGCGAGCGAGTCGGCTCATAGGGGGACGATAGCACTCGGCGGGGAAATAGGTATCATGTCGCCCGCTCCCCCTGCCTCGAGATTGGCTGTAAGTTATAGTTATTGACAATATTGGTCGGGGAGAGAGGATTTGAACCTCCGACCCCCTGGTCCCGAACCAGATTCAACGACTTGTTGAAACCCATTGAAATCGAGTAAAAATAACGGCTTTTGATTGAGTGCGTCGTGGCCACGTTGTTGAAAGCTGCGGTTCTGAATGGTTCCAGAGTGCTTTGACGGTTACAAAATTGACTACAGTTGATTGGGTTGAAGTCTGCCCGTGTGAGTGCCTACCGTCCGATCCCGGCTGGAATTAACCCGAACCAAATTCCGCGCCCAGGTCATTAACGAACCTCCTTAAAGCTTGCGACATGGAGGCGTTAAATCGCAGGAAAAGACAGGAATTCGGGCGCGGATTGAGTTTTGGCGAGGCAGACGGCTAATGCGAAACATTCCCCGAAAACGTTCCGGCTTAGAGTAGCGCCGGCAATCCCATGCGGGAGATGAGGTTCCGGAAGTCGGGATTATTTCGCAGTCGAGCGAAACGGGGATCGACATTCACCCAGATCAACTGAAGAATTCGACTGCGGAATGCGAGTTCAAGACGCTCCATTGCGGCATCGTCTTCTCCGAGTCCCGCGTAGACCAGGGCTTCGTTGAGCGGTGAAACCGGCTCGTTTCCGGAGCGACGGCGCAGTTCCTGGATTGCGGCCTGGGCCGTGTCGCGATGTCCCATACGCGCATGGCAGTACGCGCTTTCGGCAAGGGCGGCGGGCGGGTGACCCATGATTTCGGCCGCGCGGTCGAAGTGCCCGATGGCTTCGTCCCACAATCCCTGTTCGAGCAGGACGCGGCCAAGAGACCAGTGTGCGTGGCCGAACGCAGGCGTTTGTTCAAGCGTGGCCTCGAGAGTCCTTGCCGCTTCCTCGTAGCGTTGCATCCGGTAAAGACAGCCCCCGATCGCGGTGTTGACGATGGCGGAGAGAGGATCAAGCTGTCCGGCAAGACGAATCTCTTCGAGTGCCTCCTGGAGCCTGCCCTGGGGAGTAAGGAAGTCGAGGCCGTAGTGGAAATGGATCATGGCCAGATCCGGTCCGGCATTGAGTGCGCGTTGAAAAGTTTCGCCGGCGGCGGCCCAGTCCCAACCCCATCCGGCCTGGGTGATGGCCAGGCTGCACAAGCCGGCTGCGGAATCGGGCCGTAGACGCAATGCGGCGTCAAGCGCCGACTTGGCGGCGGGCGCCGCTTCCGATGAAGGCTCGAGCCCGTACCATTCAAGCCGCAGGTGCGTTTCGGCGATGCCGATCCAAGCCGGAGCAAAGTTTGGATCGGCGGCGGCGGCACTGCGGAACAGGTCGCGCGCCTCCTGGAACCCCGTGGGCGTCTCGCGGTTGAACGCGTAGCGCGCACGGAGATACAGATCGTAGGCTTCAGGAGCGGGGTTATCGTGAACGGCGTGGAGTGCGGAAAACCTTGCACCGAGCTGCGGCCGGAGTTCCTCAAGTACCGCGGACGTGAGCTCATCCTGCAAGGCAAAGAGATCCTGCGCCTTGGCGTCAAACCGCTTCGACCAGACCTGGTAGCCGTCGGAGGTCTGTGTGAGTTGAACCGTGAGGCGAATATTCTCCGCGGAGCGGCGCAGGCCCCCATTTACCACCAGCCGGACTCCGAGGCGCTGGCCGATCTCGCGCAAATCAGGGTTTGTGCCTTTGAACTGGAACGACGAGCTGCGCGACACCACGCGCAATCCGCCAATCCGGGT
Organism: uncultured Acidobacteriaceae bacterium; assembly: GCA_963732305.1. Taxonomy (GTDB): domain Bacteria; phylum Acidobacteriota; class Terriglobia; order Terriglobales; family Acidobacteriaceae; genus Telmatobacter. The sequence continues at coordinate 171,091 of CAVSYW010000005.1, read as the reverse complement.
GAGCCCGTCAATCAGCTCCTCGGCCAGCCCGTCACAGAGGTACTCGTTCTCAGGGTCGGGGCTGATGTTGGTGAACGGCAGCACTACGATGCTGCGCTCAGAGTACTGTGGCGATGAAGCGGGCTCCCGCGATGCAGCGGATGGTGTGGTGAATTCCGGGCTTAACTGTTCCAGTAATTCGCCCATGGTCTGAAAACGATCCGCAGCGTTCCGTGCCAGCGCCCGGCGGACTACCAACTCAACCGACTGCGGAATCTCCGGCCGGATCCCGCGCATTGAAGGAGGCTCCTGCTTGTGTATCGCGTGCAGCACATCGACGGAAGAGGCGCCGGGAAAGGGCATGGCGCCAGTGAGCATGCGATAAAGAATGACACCGAAGGAGAATATGTCGGCGCGCGCATCGGCCTGCTCGCCACTGGCCTGCTCGGGAGGCATGTAGCCGACTGTGCCCACAGCGGAGCCGTGGAAGATGCTGAGCGCTTCGGTGTCGGCATCCGGCGATGACGTTGCCATCATTTTCGCCAGGCCAAAATCGAGGATTTTGATGCTGTCGTCGCTTCTTACCAGGACATTTGCCGGCTTGAGGTCGCGATGGATAACGCCTGCCGCGTGCGCTGCGGCGACGGCGCTTCCGATCGCGCAGCCAATGGCGAGCGCACGGTCGATGGGGAGGCCCCCCTGCGGGATCAAGTGGTGAAGAGGCGAACCGGACACAAACTCCATCACGATGCAGGTGAGGCCGCCTATGAAGAGGATGTCGTAAATGGTGACGATTCCCGGATGATTGAGGGACGAGGCCAGACGTGCCTCGCGCAGGAATGCGGCCTGGAGCTGCGTATTCGATGAGGCTGGATGGATGATTTTAAGGGCGACGTCGCGATTGAGGCGCGTATCCCGCGCCTTGAAAACGACGCCCATGCCGCCGGCGCCGATCGGGGCCTCGACCCGGTAAGGCCCGACAAGGGTTCCAGGCGCAAAGGTAATTCCCTCTCCGGTTGCCTGGACGGAATCGCCCTCGGCCCGCGGCTCAGGCCGATCGCTAGTGCGCGCAGCGCTTGTGGTGACCTCTTTAGGGGGAAGCTGTCCCATGTCCTTACAATATAGTCCTGAACGTTCCACCGGACGCGCACTCGACATTCCCCTTCAGCCTCGATGCCGATGTGCACGGATTCCATTACGATGAATTCAGTTCTTGAAGCGAACGCTGCATGCGATCGTCATTGACTCTCGCGTCTTATCTTCCCCGTTACCAGCGCCGGCTGATTGCCGAAGGCCGCAGGCCGGGTCAGGATGCCTTCGCCGAACGCAGCCATGCGGCGATTCTGATGGTGGACATCTCCGGCTTCACGGCTCTCACTGAGCGCCTGGCGAAACGCGGCGCATCGGGTGCGGAGCAGCTTTCCGGCATTCTGAACCGGCATTTCGGACGCATCGCGGAGATTACCGAGTCGCATGGCGGCGACATCGTCGCCTTTGCGGGTGACTCGGCGATTGCGATGTGGCTGGGTGAGGAATCGCGGCTGACGGCGAACCTGATCCTTGCTATGCAGGCGGCGTTGAAAATTCAATCCGAACTCGACGGTACGGAACCGCATCCGGGCGTCACGCTAAGGCAGCGCGTGGGCGTGGCCTGCGGCACGCTCCACATCATGGAGTTAGGCGGCGTCGGCGAGCGCTGGCATTTTGTCGTGACGGGCGAACCGCTCGTAGACGCTGCCGGCGCTCAGCTTCTAGCGAATTCAGGAGAGGTCATGCTTTCGCCGGCCGCATGGGGCCTGTTGAAGGATCTCGCTGTCACTCCTGGTTCGGAAGCCTTTGATCCCGAGAATGGCCCCGTGCGTGTAACGGCCATGCGAGAAGACTCGCCTGCATGGCCTTCCAGCGGTTTGGCGCAGCCCATCGATGAGGAAATATACCAATGGGAGGAAAGACACCTCTCGTCATTCGAACCGTATGTCGCGAGAGTAGTGGTCGACCGGCTCCAGTCAGGCCAGGAGGATTGGATCGCCGAATTTCGCAATCTGACCATGCTCTTCGTAAATCTGGGGAAGTCTCCGCCCGGCAGTTCCAGCGAGATCGCCTCTTTGCACCAGACAGTAAGGTGCGTGCAGGAGGTATTGGGGCAATTCGAGGGAACGTTCTACCAACTCTTAATGGATGACAAGGGGCTGACGGCTATCTGCGGATTTGGACTGCCACCTCTGGCGCACGAAAACGATGCGCGGCGCGCGATTGAAGCGGCGATCGAACTCAGGGAGAGATTGGACGCCCGGAACATTCCCACCTCAGTGGGCGTTGCCACCGGCGCGGTTTTTTGCGGAATCTACGGCAGCGACACGCGCCGCCAGTACACGGTGTTGGGAAGCACAGTGAACCTGGCCGCCCGCCTCATGCAAGCAGCGGACGGTTCGCTCTGGTGCGACGAGGCAACGTGCCAGGCCGCCGCCGCGCCTTCTCTGCGATTTGAGAGCAAGGGCGAAGTTGCCCTCAAGGGCCGCTCCTCGCCGGTTGCCGTATTTGCGCCCGCCCTCAGATCCGATTCCGCCGCCGAACTTTCTCATGATCGAATGCAGGTTCCCATCGGGCGCGAAGCCGAGTTGGATGTTCTGGCCAACGCGCTCGAAAGGCTCGCGAGCCGGAGTGGGGGTGGATGCATCCTTGTCGAAGGCGAAGCGGGGTCCGGAAAGTCGTGCCTGCTGAGCCATTTTTCGTGGCAGGTGGAGCAGTTCGGCCGCAACGGAGACCCGATTGCCTGCTGGTCCGCCGCTGCCGATCCGATCCAACAGTCGACGCCGTACCACCTGTGGCGGCCCATCTTCCGGGATGTAATGGAACTCTCCGGCGGTCCAATTCAAGAGCAGCGCTACCGGGTCCTGGCCGCACTCGAAGGCGATGAAAATCTTGCCCCGTTGGCTCCGCTGCTCAACGTCATCCTGTCGCTGGACTTTCCTGAAACTGCCGCCACTGTCACGCTCGAGGGCCAGGCGCGCGCTCAGAACACAGAACAATTGCTCCTGGGAATCCTGAAGCATGCAGCCCGGCGTTCGCCTGTCGTCATCATCCTAGAAGACGCGCATTGGTTCGATGCGTCGTCCCTGCGTCTTGCACTGTTGGTGCTCGAGCAGATCCCGGAGATCGAACTCGTCCTGTCGAGCCGTCCCCAGCCAGAGTCCGCAGCGCCTGAGTTCATCGAACTGGCCGCGCTACCGGTGACTCGCCGCCTGGTGCTCGATGCCTTGAAACCGGAATACGCACTGCGGATGGTTTGCCGGAGCTTGGGAGTAAGTGGGCTTCCACCAGAGGTGGAGCGCGTCATCGAGGAGCGCGCCGCCGGCAATCCGCTTTTCTCCGAACAGCTCGCGTATGCGCTCCGCGATAACGGATTGATCGCGATCAGCGAGGGCCAGTGCCGCATTACGGAGTCTGTCCCTGGCGCCTCGCTCGATGCGGCTCTGACCGGCATGCGCTTTCCGTCCACCGTTGAAGGCGTGATCACCAGCCGTCTCGACCGTATGACACCCGGAGAACAGTTGACCGTAAAAATCGCGAGCGTCATTGGGCAGAGCTTCGGTCTTGAGCTGCTGACCAGTCTCTATCCGGTCGAGGACTCCCGCTCAGACCTTCCCAACCATCTGGACCGGCTTGAGAAGCTCAATCTGGTCGAACGCGCCGGCACGGCCATCCCGCTCTTCACGTTTGGCCACGCGGTGGTGCGCGATGCCGCATACAATTCCGTTCCCTTCGCCCGGCGGCGGCAGCTTCACCGGTCGGCAGCGGAATGGTATGAGCGTGAGTTCGAGAGTAACCTTGCTCCACATCTCGCCTTGCTGGCGCATCATTGGACCCAGGCCGAGTTGTCGGAGAAGGCTATTTACTACTGCTCGGAGGCCGGCAAGCAGTCCTTACGCAATCACGCGAATCCTGAGGCGGCGCGCCTCTTCAGCGAAGCCCTAAGGCTGGACGAAGGTGCGGCGGACGGCGCGCGGCCGCGTGCGCGAGCCGAGCGCCGCGGCGAATGGGAGCTCTATCTCGGCAAAGCCTATGTGAACTGGTCGAAGTACGTCGAGGGCCGGGCTCACCTCGAACGCGGTCTATCGCTGCAGAGACAAAAGGTTCCTTCGCATGCCGCCGGCACGACGGTAGCGCTGTTGAAGGAAGTGGCCGTCCAAGTAGCGCATCGCCTGATGCCCAGCCTGCTCAGGCCCTCCTCCGCTGTGGCCCGGCGTGAGAGGCTGCTCGAGTTTTCGCGGACATTTGAGGCCCTCACCGAAATCTATTTTGTTCAGGACGAGCCTCTGCGCTGCCTGCACGCGGTCTTCCGCGCATTGAACCTGGCTGAAGCAGCCGGGCCGTCGCCTGAACTTGCGTGGGGTTACTCTTCCGTTGCCTCATTGCTTGGATTCATGACGATGCACCGCGTTGCCGAGTTCTATTTCGATCTCTCCGCTCGTGTTTCGCAAAATATTGCCGATCCGGCCTCGAACGCTTGGGTGGCACTCGGCCGGGCAGTGTATCTCACGGGGCTGGGGCAATGGGACGTTGCCGCGACACTGCTGGAACAGTCGATTGCTGTGAGTGACAGCATCGGCAACCGCCGCCGCGGAGACGACGCGCGCATCATCCAAACTCTGGTTCAGCTCTACCAGGCAAAGTTTTCTGAAAGCCTCCGCAGTGCCGAGTTACTCTACAAATCCGCAAAGGAGCGGCTCGATATTCGGATTCAGGCAGAAGCTCTCTATGGCAAAGCCTGGAGCCTGCTTTTGCTGGGCAGGGCGCAGGAGCTTCCCGTGTGCATTCAGGAGCTGGATCTGCTGCGTTCCGCGCAGATGAAGATCGGCGGATGGCATCGCAAGCAGGACGTTTATTCGCTCTATGCGCTCCTCGACGCCGCGAACGGTGAGTTTGCGCGGGCTGCCGAGCTATCTGGCAACGCTCTGGCGGCCAGCCGCGGCGGCCATCAACCCAACGACGTCCTCATTCAATCGGCAATCCTCGAAGTGCAGCTCCAGCTGCTGCGGATCGCAGAGCAGGGCGCGCCGCCTAATTCCACGCAGCAGGTGATCGCGTCCGCGGCGGATGCTGCGGTCCGCAGTTCCTTGAAGAGGCTACGCAGCTTTTGCCGGATATTTCCGATCGGCAGGCCGCTGCTGCACTTGAGTCAAGCGGAGCATGAGTGGATAAAGGGCAGCGGCGCAACAGCCATCAAGGACTGCGAACTGGCTCTCAAGGCTGCGCGCAGTATCAAGTCCGAATACTATGAGGCGTTGGCGCACCGCGATCTCGCGATCTACCTCAATACAGACGACCCAGCCCGCATTCGGCACCTGCGCGAAGCCGAGTCGATCTTCGTCAGGCTCGGCGCCGCCCGGGACCTGGCGCGCTTGCGATATGAATCGAAAGTCGCAGAAATCAATTGACTTCCCTGATCCGCTCTGCTAATCAGAAGAAGACCCTGTTGTTGTGGCTCCCCTTCAGAATCAAAAACCAGTTGCTTCCGCGGACAGAGTCCGATGAGCATGAGCAAATGCAATCTCGCATTGCAGATCGATGCGGTCGTTGACCGTATTGGCGCCGATCTCGAGGCGTCGTCCCCGGCTCTCGCCAACCAGGTTCTGCTTTGGATTCGCCGCATTTCTCCGGGCAGCGAGCCTGCCGCACACTTCCTGAACGTGAGGATGTTTCCCATTCTGCGCTTCCCCGAGTATGTAGTGCAGTCGCTCGCCGTGTTGCCGGATGACGCGTTCCACGGGTCGCTGATCTCTTCAACAGTCCATGGCTACTACTACATCCGGCTGATTGACGATATTGTTGACGGGGACCGTGATCTCGAGCTGGAACGCAAAATCCTTCCCGTCTCCGGTTATTTTTTGAGTCAATTCCAGTTTGGATACCAGAAGTATTTTTCGGCGGAGCACGAATTCTGGCAAATATTTCGCCGGTTATGGACCGCTTCCGCGGCGGCATCTGCGGAAGATGCCATGCAGCGAACAGTCAGTTGTTCTGACTTCGAACGCGTCAGTTCGCGCAAATTCTCCGCCGCGGGTATCCCGGTAGCGGCCACGTGTCTCCATTACGGCCGCGCCGATCTCGTTCCCGCGTGGCTCGATCTTGTCGACGGCCTGGGCCGATGGTCGCAGATGGTGGACGATATTCTCGACTGGCATCAGGACCGGAACCTCGATCGCGCCACTTATTTTCTGACGGAGGGAGAGCGGCAAAGGCGGCGCGAGGAGTCCCTTGAAGAATGGATACTGCGCGAAGGCTGCGATTGGGGATTCAATCTGCTGAACGAATGGATGAATCGATTGCAGCAATCCGCCTCCCTGCTTGGCAGCCTCGGCCTGATGGAATACCTCGCCGGGCGCAAGGCCTGGGCCGCCGAGCAACGCTCGACTCTTCGCGATGGTCTGGCGGAGCTCGCGCGGCTTGCCGACATTCTGGGCCAGGCAACGCGAGTCAACATGTCCTGTAGCGCCGGTGCGTCCATCACCTGAGCCGGTGCTCAAGAAATCGCAACGAAGTCAAAACCGAATCAAAAGGAGAATGTATGCCAAGTACCCCCATCACCTTTGGCGAACTGATCAACGCTTGCCTGAACAATCCGGGCTTCTTCCACGAGTTGCAGGACAACCCGGCTCAAGCCATCACCCAGGCCGGCTATCAGGCGACCCCGCTCGTAATCGCTTCTCTGAAGACCCTCGATTACAACGCCATTCGCAAGGTTTTTCGCGCCTGCGATCCCACCACCCAACCGATGTGTTAAACCGGATCAACCGTTGAGGCAGAAGGTTTCAAACCATGTGAGCCGCCGCTTTTGGTTGGGTGGCGGCTCTTGCAATTCTCCTCGCGCGGAAGTTAGCGAACCGGTGTAGCTGAACTGTTTGCTTTTTGGAGATCACGACGATGCCGCATCATTTAGTCCAAATGGCGCAAGTGCCAGTTTGGCTTGGGGTGGTAAATGTTATCGGCGATGTGCTGTGGATTATCGCCTACATCTTCGCGATATGGAAGGGATTCAAGGAAAAGACATACGGAATCCCGATGCTGTGCATCGCCCTGAATCTGAGCTGGGAATTGATTTATGCGGCCATCTTCCGCTTCCCGAACGACATTATCGCTGATCTGCGTTGGGCATGGCTCCTTCTCGACCTCGTAATCGCCTACCAGCTGTTTCGCTATGGCCCCAAGTGGCAGACAACGCCGCTGATGACGAAGTACTTTTACCCCGTTGCTGTGATCACATTTGTTTCCACTTTTGCAGGTCAGCTGACGTTCCACTACACCTTTGGCGATACATGGGGCATGTCGAATGCCTATCTCATCAACCTCGTGATGAGCATGCTGTTTATCTGGATGTTTTTCAGCCGGGGTGGCTCGATGGGCCAGTCGCTGGGCACAGCCTGGTGCAAAATGCTGGGTACCGGCATTCTTTCGGTGGGTAGCTGCTTCACCATCACCAACTGGCTGCAGAGCTCCTTCCTGGTGTACTTGTTCGTCACGATCTTCATTCTCGACGTAATTTATATTCTGCTTCTCTATGCGGATATGCGGCCCGGCGAGGCGGCGAAGATCGCAGGCATTGCTACTGCATCGTCCGTCGCGAAGTGAGGAGCCTGTCATGGACGCGTTGACTGCAGCATCGCCGCCGTTGCCTGTCACTGACTCTCGCCGCGTTGCGTTCTTCTCCGATCCATTTCCCCATTTTGTTGGCCCGGAGTTCCTCGATGCTGCAACGGCGGATGCGCTCCTTGCGTGGCTCGATGCCCGGCCATGGCAATCCGTGGGATTGGATGGATACGACGGCTATTGCGACGCTCCTTTGACCGCTTCGAATCTTCCCGAAGCTCTCCGCGGCCTTGTCGCACCCGGATTCCTGATTCAGCTCCGGCAGCTCTTGGCGCAGTTCTTCCCCATCGACAGCAGCGGCTACGTGCGGGTCACCGCGCACAGGATTCTAACGGGCGGCGCTCTCACCGCGCATACCGACGTCTCTCATATTCGCTTTACCCATCGCCTGCTCGTGCAGCTCAATCGCGGATGGAACCCCGAATGCGGGGGCTTGCTCTGTCTTCATGCCGGAAATCCACGCGCAGGTCAGGAACCTCCGCGGAAGTCCGTCGCGCCCATTCACCGTTCAGGCTTTGCCTTCGAGATTTCTCAACGCTCATTCCACTCCGTAACACCGGTCCTCCATGGGCAGCGATACACGCTTTCGTACACCTTTTATCCCCCGGCAAGCGGAGAACGTGGTGCGACATTCTGAACGTCTTGAAATCCGCTTATAAATGAATGCGCAACGCAGAGCCAAGCTCCGTGGATTCGTTGAGCGCTGGCCTTCAGCGCTGGCCTTCAGCGCTGGCCTGACCAGAATCTTATCCAGTCCGAACATGTTGTGTTTCCATTGGGCGCCTCAGAGGTCAAACCTACGCGCTTCAGAGTCTTCTTAACCGCAAGGAGCCGATCACACAATCTATGGAAGGCGTTCCGACGGGACTAGGCCGGATGCGAACCGCCGGCCGGCTCGGCCGATATAAGCTGTAGTCAATTTTGTGGCATAAAACCCCGAGCGGGCTCAGTAAAACTCAAGATTGAAGCGACTTCGAACTTAGGGAACCTGGTTGAAAACCAGGAGGTCGATTTTCAGGAAGACCTTACAAGGCTAAACTATTGAAAATAATGGTCGGGGAGAGAGGATTCGAACCTCCGACCCCCTGGTCCCGAACCAGGTGCTCTACCAGGCTGAGCCACTCCCCGACGCCCCGTTTTCACCTGCAGCCTCGGGATCTAAACCGCGCCGCAAGTTGGAGTGCAAAGCTCTGAAAGTTTCAGGCTCGCCTGCCGCCCCTTGCGGTGCAGCGTCGAATGCAGGGCGACCCAAACCGCCCGTCCGCATTCGCAACTCCTCACTGATTCTATCGCAGTTGCGCATTTTTCGCTGGCCGCGCTGGCCCGGGCCGAGCCCCTACGCACGCCGTCCACAAGCCGGTCCCCAACCCGCCCTTCAATATCGTGCGAGAATGGCATTGGCCCGGCGCGAATTGTATGCAGAACACTCATGCTGCTGCCCCGCCGCAAACCTGGAGGCGCATCGTGAGCGAACTCATTCTCGATCCCCGCCACACCGCAGTCGTCGTCATCGATCTGCAAAAGGGTATCGTTGGATTCCCCGCGAGCCCGCACTCCGCGCAGAGCGTCATCGCCAACGCCGTCACCCTGCTTGACGCCGCGCGCAGTACGGGTGCGCACCCGATTCTTGTGCACGTGGGCCGTTCGCCCGACGGCGGCGACGGGCTTCAGGTCACATCCGACCAACCCATGCGGGCCGCTGGCGCGTTACCGCCCGATTGGAGCGAGCTGATCCCCGAACTCAACCGTCAACCCAACGATATTGTCATTCTCAAGCGCCAGTGGGGCGCATTCTACGGCACCGATCTCGAGCTGCAATTGCGTCGCCGCAATCTCAACACCATCGTTCTTTGCGGCATCGCTACTGCAATTCGGCGTCGAAAGCACGGCCCGCGACGCCTACGAGCGCGGCTTCGAGCAGGTGTTCGCGGAGGACGCAATGACGGGGCTCTCCGCCGAAAGCCACGCCAACTCCATCGCCAGCATCTTTCCCCGCATGGGCCGCGTCCGCAGCACCGCAGAAATCGTCGCCGCTTTGCGTGCAAGCAAATGTACCGCGTAACTGGCGCACACTCATTCGGCACAGCGGCATTGCGTCGCAAAATGGAAGCGCGGAAGTTCGGCGTCGCACGAAAAAATAACTCCGCTAACTCCGCTGCTTTTAGAGGATATACCGCGACAGATCCTGGTCCTTCACAATCGACGCCACCATCTGCTTCACATACCCGGCGTCAATCAGAAAAACCTTCTCCGGCCCGGACGTCGCCATGCGCTCTTCATAGGGCAACGGCACTGTCGATTCGTTGCTGATGACCTTTTGCAGCGCCGCCGCGGCCTGCTCATCCAGTGCGCGCCGCGCCACATCCGGCGCAAGGAAACTCACGTCCTCGAGCACTCGTTCCATAATCGTATGCAGCCGGCGTGCGCCGATGTTCTCCGTCTGCTCGTTCACTTTGAAGGCGAACTCCGCCATCTCGCGCAGCGCTTCCGGCGCGAACTCCAGCCGCACGCCTTCCGTCTCCAGCAGCGCCGCATATTGTTTGGTCAGCGAAGCTTTGGGCTCCGTCAAAATGCGCAGAAAATCCTCGACCGTCAGCGATTGCAGTTCCACGCGGATCGGGAAGCGCCCCTGCAGTTCCGGAATCAGGTCGCTGGGTTTGGAAACATGGAACGCGCCCGCAGCGATAAACAGAATGTGATCCGTCCGCACCATGCCGTAGCGCGTATTTACCGTTGTGCCCTCGACAATCGGCAGAATGTCGCGCTGCACGCCTTCTCGAGATACATCGGGCCCGTGTCCGCTCTCGCGTCCGGCAATTTTATCGATCTCATCCAGAAAAATAATCCCGTTCGATTCCACCCTCTCCACGGCCGCGCGATTCACCGAGTCCATGTCGATAAGCCGACCCTCCTCTTCCTGCACCAGGTAGTCGAAGGCATCGGCCACCTTCATCTTTCTTTTCTTCGTGCCGCCGCCAAAAATGTTCGGCAGCATGTCTTTCAGATTCATCTCCATGTCTTCGAGATTCTGATTGGAAATGATGCCGAACTGCGGCGTGGAGCGTTCGCGCGCATCGATCTCTACCATGCGATCGTCGAGCTTGCCCTCGCGGAATTGCTGCCTTAACTTCTCACGAGACCGCTGGTGGCTCTCCGAGCCGGGCAGTGACAACTGGCTCTCCTGCCCATGCGGCGGCGCGGGCGGCGGAGGCAGCAGCACGTCGAGCAGCCGCTCCTCGGCGTTCATCTCCGCGCGGTCTTCCACCTCTTCCAGCCGTTCCTCGCGTACCATGTCGATCGCGATCTCCACCAGGTCGCGGATCATCGACTCCACGTCGCGGCCCACGTAGCCCACTTCGGTAAACTTCGAAGCCTCCACTTTGAGGAACGGTGAGTTGGTCAGCTTGGCCAGCCTTCGAGCAATCTCGGTCTTGCCCACGCCCGTCGGCCCAATCATGATCATGTTCTTGGGCATGATGTCGTCGGCCATATCGGGCGGCAGCTTCAGCCGGCGCTGCCGGTTGCGCAGCGCAATCGCCACTGCGCGCTTCGCGGCCTTCTGGCCCACCACGTGCTTGTCGAGTTCGCCCACAATCTCGCGCGGCGTCAGCTCGTCCAGCGAGATGTCCTGTTCTTCGGCGGATGCGGGAAGATAGATAGCCATATTTTCAGTCGTCGATTCCTGCGAAATCTTCTGCGCCTCTCAGCTCTTCAATTCCTCAACCGTAATCCTGTCGTTCGTATAAATGCAGATCTGACCGGCGATCTTCATCGCCTTCTCCGCAATCTCGCGCGCGCCCATCTCGGTGTTTTCCATCAACGCCCGCGCCGCGGCCGTGGCGTAGCTGCCGCCTGAGCCGATCGCCGCCAGCGGCTCGTCGGGATCGATCACATCCCCCGATCCGGAGATCAAAAACGTCTGCGCCTTATCCGCCACCAGCAGCAGCGCCTCAAGGTTGCGCAGCATCTTATCGGTGCGCCAGTCCTTGGCCAGCTCCACGGCGGCGCGATTCAGGTTCCCCGCGTGCTGTTCCAGCTTGATCTCAAACCGCGCAAACAAGTTGAACGCGTCGGCCGTCGATCCCGCGAATCCCGCCAGAATCCTGTCCTGGAAGAGGCGTCGTATCTTCTTCGCCGAGTGCTTCAGCACGTGGTCGCCGAAGGTCACCTGGCCGTCGGCCGCCATCACCACATCGCCGTTGCGACGCACGCAAATCACGGTCGTGGAATGAAATGTCAGGTTCTTGCTCATTGCGATTCACTCGTCCAAATCAGAAAAAAACGTCGGATGCAACCTAAAGTATAGGCCATTTACGCGGCATTGGAGCCGTCCCTCCTTGCCGCGATCGCCCGCGCCCAAACCGGCCGCCGCCCCCCGAGCCCATCGCGCTTTTCGCGTGCGGTATCCTCAAAGAGAGGACCTTTGGGGGGAAATGTCCCACTCGTAAATGACCTTCCCGAACAACAACGACTGGCAGGTGATCGCCGGCGTATCCACAGTTGCCGCGGTCGCGGCTCTGGCTCTTTGGCTGGTACTGCGCCGCCGCCCCAGCCCTGAAGAGGTCGAGCGCGCGCGCCGCAAATTCCTCGTCCAGTCGGGGCGTCTCGTCGACGGCATGTTGCTCGACGTCTACGAAGTGGAAGGCGCTGCCGGCGGCAAACTCACTTTCCTCCTCTTCAACTACCGCATCGCCGGCGTCAACTACGAGTGCTCGCAGGAAATCACCGCCATGCGCGACATCGTCGATACCGGCCAGATCCGCGCCGGATTTCCCTGCACCGTGCGCTATCAGCCTGGCAACCCGCACAACAGCATCGTCGTCGCCGAAGGCTGGACCGGCCTGCGCGTTGGCCTGCCCCAATTCCCCTCCATCGACGACCCCAACCCCATCGACCGCAGCCATCTCGACCCCGACGCTCAGTAGCCGTTAACTCCGCATCCCGCGCAAATCCACTTCTCTACTCCTTTACTCTTTGCATTTCTCACGCCCTCGCTCTCTTAGGCCCTACGTCCCTAGTCCCTAGTCCCTGTCTTCTTGCTCCCTCGCTCCCTCGTTCCCTCGTTCCCTTGGTCCCTGCCTTAAACTATCTCTATGCATTGGCACGCAGCGCCCAATGACAAAAACGCAAAACGGACAACACTGGTGCTGCGCATTTCGCTCGCCGCAACGCTGGCCTACGTCGCCGTCACCTTCGTCGCCGGTTTGCGCGCGCACTCGCTGGCGCTGCTCTCTGAAGCGGGCCACAACGTCTCCGATTTTCTCGCCCTCCTGCTCAGTTTTGCCGCCGTCTACTTTCAGTCGCGCCCGGCCGACCACGCCCGCACCTTCGGCTACCAGCGCGCCGGCGTCCTCGCTGCCTTCATCAACGCCGCTACCCTCATCGCCATCTCGCTCTGGATCGCCGTCGAAGCCGTGCATCGTCTCAGCGCTCCCGTCGCCGTCGAGCCTCGCCTCATGATGATTGTGGCCGCCGCCGGAGTCGTCATGAACGGCGTCATCGCCGCGCTCTTGTGGGGCGTGGCGCGCGACGTCAATCTCCGCAGCGCCTTCCTGCACATGGCCGGCGATACGCTTTCCACCGCTGCCGTCATCGCTGGCGGATTCGGCATTCTTCTCACCGGTCAAAACTGGATCGATCCCGTTCTCTCCCTGCTCATCGCCGCCCTCATCTGCTGGTCGAGCATCGGCATCGTCCGCGAGACTCTGAACATTCTGCTCGAAGGCGCGCCCCGCGGCTGCTCGCCGTCCGAGATCCGTTCCGGCATGCAAGCTGTCGAAGGTGTCGTCAACGTTCACGATCTCCACGTCTGGAGCCTCGGCTCGCAATCGCGCGCGCTCGCCTGCCACGTCACCATCGACGACATTCCGCCCTCGGCAAGCGCCTGCATTCTCATCAAGCTCAACCATCTTCTTCGCGAGCAATACCAGATCAGCCACACCACGATTCAGTTCGAGCACATCGGCTGCGAAGACCTCGAGGGCTGCGTCGCGCCTCCCGAAGTCATTTCCACCGCTCACGCGCATCACCACCACCACGCGCATTAATACCGCGGCTGCTTAATTTAGCAATCGAAAAAATGTAGCGCCCGGTCTCCGGAAAGTAACGCCGGTCTCCTGACCGGCTGTCGTGCGGGCGTCCACGCCCGCACATGCCCATGAACCATCACTTCATCAACGCCTCAAACTATGCCCTACCCATTCGCCGGCGTGCCGCAAATCGCTGATACCCTGATCTGTTGCAACGAATTCTGGAGATACGAAATTTGAATTTCCGCCGCGCACTGCATTTCGCTCTTCTTCTTGCCCTTATTCCCTCTACTTCCGCGCTCACCGCGCAAACGCCTCCGTCCGCGCCTCTCTCCGCCTTCGCAGGCGAATACACCTATCCCGGCGAGCCCGGCACTAGCTTCAGCTTCTACTTGAAAGACGGCAAGTTGATCATTGAATCCGTCCGCATGATGCCCACCGAGCTTAAGCAGATCTCCGCCACCGTCTTCGCCTACGGTCATGGCGACAACCAAGCTACTTTCACCCTCGACGCATCCGGCCACGCTATATCCGTATCGTTGTCCATCGATCCCTCCACAATCTACATGCGCAGCGGTCCGCCCGTGCACCACGTCTTCCACGATTACGACCGCACTGAAGCCATGATTCCCATGCGCGACGGCATCAAGCTCCACGTGGTCATCCTCAAGCCTTCTGACATTGCCACCCCGCTGCCCATTCTCATCGAACGCACGCCCTATGGCGTCGATGAGGAAAGCTGCGAGTCCCTCTTCCAGCGCCGTCCCGAACTCGCGCGCGACGGCTACATCTTCGTCGGCGAAGACATTCGCGGGCGCTACAAGAGCGAGGGAAAATTCGTCATGATGCGCCCGCTCACTGACCACTCAAATCCGAAAGCCATCGACGAAAGCACGGACACGTACGACACCGTCGCCTGGCTCCTCAAGAATGTTCCCGGCAACAACGGCCGTGTGGGCGTTGTCGGCACCAGCTACGACGGCTTCCTCGCCATGATGGCAGGCATCGATCCTCATCCCGCCGTTAAAGCCATATCGCCGCAGGCGCCCATGATCGACGTCTGGCTCGGCGACGATTTCTTCCACAACGGCGCATTTCGCCAAAGCTACGGTTACGACTATGTGCGCGACCTCGAATCCACCAGGGATTGGACCGAGGTCGGTTACGGCAACGGCGGCGACGGCCAGCCCATCGACGGTTTCGACTACTTTCTCGTGCGCGGCAACTTTGCCCGCGACGTGAAACAATCCGGCGCCGAGATCCTTCCAACTTGGAAGCTCTTCCTCAATCATCCCGCGTACGATTCCGCCTGGGTCCCGCGCGCCGTTGAGAATGCCCTCAACTCCGTCGCCGTGCCCACGCTCACCGTCGGCGGCTATTACGACCAGGAAGATATGTTTGGGCCCCAGGAAGAATACGCAAAGCTCGAGCCGCACGACGCGAAACACGAAAACTTCCTCGTGCTCGGCCCCTGGCGTCACGGCTATTGGTCTTCGCCCAAGTGGAGCCTCGGCAATCTCGATTACGGCGAGCCCATCGGCACCGAATTCCGCACCCGCATCGAAGCCCGCTTCTTCGCGCACTATCTCAAAGATGAGCCGGGCTTCTCGCTCGAAGACACCGCCAGCTTCCAAACCGGATCGAACACCTGGCAGTATTACTCCCACTTCCCGCCCAAAGAATCGCGCCCCACAAGCCTCTATCTCGCCAGCGCCGGCCTGCTCAGTTGGAGCGCCTCAACAACAACGGCAACCGCATCCTATGTGAGCGATCCCGCAAATCCGGTTCCCTATCGCCATCGCCCCATCCAGCCCACGTACTCCGATGGATCGCAGTGGTACAACTGGCTCACTGAAGATCAGCGCTTCGTCACCGGCCGCAACGACGTCGCCGTCTTCAAGCTG
Source organism: uncultured Acidobacteriaceae bacterium (assembly GCA_963732305.1). Lineage (GTDB taxonomy): Bacteria > Acidobacteriota > Terriglobia > Terriglobales > Acidobacteriaceae > Telmatobacter. Next base: position 155,532 of record CAVSYW010000005.1, on the reverse strand, counting down.
CCTGCGCTCACGCAAAATCTCACCCTCACCGGCGAAGTCGTCGCCGACATCTTTGCTTCCACCACCGGCAGCGACAACGACCTTGTCGTCAAGCTCATCGATCAGTATCCAAACGACGCCCCCGACCCCAAAATGCGCGGCTATCAGCTCATCATCAACGCGGAAATCTTCCGCGGCCGCTATCTCTCGGGCTTCGACCGTCCCACCGCGCTCGCTCCCGGCTCCATCCACGAGTACAAGTTCTCGCTTCACGATGTGGACCACGTCTTCAAGGCCGGCCACACCGTCATGGTCGAAATCCAAAGCACCTGGTTCCCGCTCTACGATCGCAATCCGCAAACCTTCGTGCCCAACATCATGAAAGCCAGGGCCGCCGGCTACAAACCCGCCACCATCACCATCTACGCCGGTCCCAGCCACGACTCATCGCTGCTGATTCCAGTCATGAACCCCTGAATGTAACGCCGGTCTCCAGACCGGCTGTCGTGCGGGCGTCCACGCCCGCACAGATCGCGCAACCATTGCCATTACATGGCCGCACCCCACTCGGCCGACCTATAATTTCAACCAGTACTGTAATCGGCCCCTACTTCCCGGCAAAGCGAGAAAAACCTTGGCACGTGAGCTCCTCACCGCGCGTCTCCTGCGCAAAGAATGCATCTCTGAAGTTGCGCAGTGCTATCACTTCGTCTTCTCTGTCGAGTCCCTTGAGTCCTTCCCTTACCTGCCCGGCCAGTTCGTCTCCGCGGTCGCCCCGGACGAGAACGGCAAGCAGCAGACACGCGCCTATTCCATCGCATCGGCGCCCCGCGGCAATCAATTCGAGCTGTGCGTCAATCGCGTCGAGGATGGCTTCTTTTCCAATCACCTCGCCGACCTGCCGGATCTGCCCGTTGGTTCGGCCATTCAGATCCACGGTCCGCATGGCCACTTCGTGCTCGAGGAGCCCATCACCGATTCCATCTTCGTCGCCACAGGTACCGGCGTCGCACCCATGCGCGCCTATGCGGAGTGGCTCTTTCCGCCCCAAAGCGGTCCTGATGCCGGCCCCGACCGCAGCAACGGCAAGCATATCTGGCTCGTCTACGGCACGCGTTACGAAACCGACATGTACTACCACGACGAATTCGCGGCGCTCGCCCAGCGCGTGCCGAACTTCCACTATCTGCCCACGCTCAGCCGCGCGCAGCCTGGGTGGACCGGCCTCCGCGGTTACGTCCAGGATCATGTCGCCAAAATTGTTGAAGAGCGCGCTGCGCACCTCGGCCAGCCCCTGCCCGTACCGCCCGCCGATCCCGCAACCCCGCCAGCCGAACTCAAGTTCGACATCTACACCTACATCTGCGGTCTCAATTTCATGGTGTCGAGTGTGCGCGAGCGCCTGGCCGCATATGGCTGGCACAAAAAGCAGATCGTCTTCGAGCGCTACGACTGAGCGCTCTACAAATTGAACAGCTCCCGCAGCCGCTTGGTCTGCGCCCTGCTCACCGGGATCTCCGTCTGCTGTTTATCGTTCATGCGCAGTTGGTAGCTCGACTTGAACCACGGCATCACTTCGCGAATCTGGTCGATATTCACCACAAATCCGCGATGCGCCCGCCAAAACCGCGCCGGGTCCAGCAACTCCATCAATTCTTCCAGCGTGCGGCACTTCGACTGCCCCTCGAACGCGCGCGTCACCACGCGAATCACGCCCTCGTCGATCGCCGCAAAGCAGATCTCCGCCTGGTCCACCAGCAGCAATCGGCTCTGCACCTGCACAATGAGCTTGGCCGGCGGCCGTCCCTGCTCGCCGCCCTGCGGCCCCGCCGATCAAGCAAGCGCAGCAGCCGCTCGATCTGTGACTCGGCGTCTGGCGCGCCCGCGCCGGGCGCACCCCCCGTCGCCAACCGCGCCCGCACCCGCTCCACCGCCTCAAGAACCCGCGCGCGATCGAACGGCTTCAACAGATAATCCACGGCATTCACATCGAAGGCGCGCACCGCGTACTGGTCGTACGCCGTCGCAAACACAAATTGCGGCAGCGCCGCCGCCTGCTTGTCCGCGCCTCTCCCCGCCGCGTTTCTCCGGATCGCGTTTCTCCGGCACAGCCGCGCCCACGCGATTCCGCTCCATCAGCCGCTGGATCACCGCGAATCCATCCTGCCCCGGCATCTGCACATCCAGAAACACCAGGTCCGGATGGTGCTCCTCGATCAAGTCCACGGCTTCAATCCCGTTCGCTCCCTGCGCCACCACGTCCACTCCGCCCACCGAGTCGAGCAGGTACTTCAGCTCTTCGCGGGCCAGTTGTTCGTCGTCGATAATCAGTGCGGAAATCGCCATGGCAACCGAAGACTCGATTGTAGGTAGCCGAACCGGCCGGGTCAATGAGGGCAAAAAATCGCCCGTCGCTCGAACCGGACGCATCATCGCCGCCGTGAAAGGGCACGACTTCAGTCGTGCCGTTAACGCCGCAAAATGCGCGCGGGCTTTAGCCCCTGAGGGATGTTTTCTTCAACTTAAACTTTGGCATCGGAAGAGTTGAAGCTACTCGCTCATCGCGTGCAGCCGCGCCGGCGTCTCATCCTCCGCCAACTCGTGTCCGCAACGCGTGCAGAACTGGTCGGTGGCGCGCACCGTGCGGAAGCAGGTGCCGCAGCTGGCCGCTAGCTGGTAGTTGCACTGCGGGCAGAAATGGAAATCCACCTGCACATGGGTGCCGCATCCGGGGCAGCGGAAAACCTGCGGCGGCCGCAGCAGAAAATAGAGCACCGCGCCGATGCCCGCCGGCATCACGAAGCAGATCAGCATCCAGAAGCGCGTGCTCATCGCGCGCCGCGGCGCATCCTTGCTGATGTAGCCCACCATCAGGAAGTAGAGCGAGGCCACCACGCCCCACGAGAGATTGAAGTAGATGCGCAGGCCCAGTGGCGGCGCCGCATGGTGGTGCTGGCTGGGCGCAATGATCCAGAAATAGTACTCCACCAGAACGAATGCCAGGCCGGCCGCAACAATCGACCAAACCGGAATCATCCGCTCTTCTTCGTTCACGCTGATGGCTTGCGGATCGGGCATGAGCCTTCCCTCGCCACGGAGGGCCTTTCCTGAGAATCTCTGAAAACAGATTACCCCTTTTTTGAATGGACGGAGGAAGCAGGTCAGAAGTTGCTGATCTTAGGGATTTGGCCTGTTTTTTGTGGGGAATTCGTACTTCCTTGCGGACATTCCGGATAAGATCCCGATGTCAACGCGCCCCTCGCATCTGAAACCTGGAACCTGACACCTGGAACCTGACACCTGAAACCTGTAATTTACGGCTTGCTGCGTGCCCATCCGGCCACAATCACCGCCGCCAGAATCGCCGGGCACAGAATGCAGATCCAAAGGCTGGTTTGCGTGAAGATATCGGCCATATGCTCGCCGCCAAGCAGGCCGTCCGTCACGTGCCACGCAAACGGTCCCAGCGCGAGCAGAACCATCAGCAGAGCGGCCACGGCCAATGCGCGGCTGCGCCGCCGGCCGGCCTCCTGCTCCTGCATCACTCCCAGAGAAGTCCGCACCACGCGCCGGGTCGTCTGCGCCACGGCGCGCTCACGGCCGGCCCGCTTGCCGGCAAGCGCCGCAAGCAACTCGCCGCTGGCGTTTTCCGCCCCAGCCGCCGCCCCAGTGATCGCATGCGTCGCCGAGTTCTCCGCCCATTCCGCCGTCTTCAAAGCGCCTCCCCAAAGCGCTCCGCGGCATACCCCAGCCGCGGCTTGATCATCGCCAAACCCCGGTACAGCCTCGATTTCACCGTCGAAAGTGGCGCCCTTGTCACCTTGGCAATCTCTTCGAGCGACAGCTCTTCATGAAAGCGCAGCACCAGAACCTCGCGGTGCAATGCATCCAGCTCCATCAGCGCCGCCGCAATCTTTTCGCGGTCTTCCAGGTTCGCCGCGTGGTCGAAAGGGCGTCGGATCGTCTGCCGCCACTTCGAACGTCATCGCCCGGTCGTCGTCGCCCACGCCCTCGATCAGCTCGTCCAGGCTGTTCATGGTGCGCTTGCGCCTCTGGTCGATCACCAGGTTGCGCGCAATGGTAAACAGCCAGGTCTCAAATCGCGCCTTGCCGTTGAACTGCGAGCCCCGCACCAGCACCCGCATCCAGACCTCCTGAAACAGGTCTTCGGCGCTCTCGCGATTCCCGGTCAAAAACAGCAGATAGCGCAGCAGCCGGTGCTGGAAGCGCACGATCAGCTCATCCAGCAGCCCTGCCTTGCTGCGTTTCAGCCCTTCGGCAATAGCAAGGCTCTCGAGCCGTGCCTGCTCGTCGGCAACCAGGGAAGCTTTTGCAAAAAATGGCCGTACTGAACCGATGGTCATCTCTCTCTATTAGACGACAGAAACCGCTTCCAGGACCGTAAATCGACCTGACCCCAAATCTCCCAGCCCCGCAGCCTCTTGATCGTCTCCCCCTGCAATCTCCCAACCCAGCCCTGACGAGAAAGTCGTCCACAGGATAGAAAACAGCTCTCAGCCTTCAGCTCTTAGCCCTTAGCTATTCCCTGCTGGCCACTCCCTATTCCCTGCTTTTTCAGTCCCTTAGTCCCTTAGTCCCGAGTCCCTGTGTACCTGCCTTCTAGTTCCCTTGTTCCCTAGTTCCCTTGTTCCCTAGTTCCCTTGTTCCCTCGTTCCCTTGTTCCCTAGTTCCTTTGTTCCCTGCCTCTTCCACCGCCTTCGCCGCCCTTCGCTCCCGCCCTTCAACCGTCTCATAATAAAAGATGCCCAGCAGGTGATTCCGCCTTTGCGCCGGCGTCAGCGCAAACCACGCCTCCCGCGCCCGCGGCTGCCGCTGAAAAATCGCCTTCAGCACCGGCGGAGGTTCCAGTTCCCCCTCCATCGCCTGCATCAGCCGCTCTGCCATGCGTTCGGCGCGCTTCTGCCGGCTCGCGGCGCTCTTCGGCTCATCGGCCCACTTCCCAATCTCCCGCCGCATCGAGTCGCTCAAGCTGTCGAACCACTTCCGCAGCCCGCGGTCGCTGTTCAACTCCTTTTTCAGTTCCTCCGGCAGCAGAATCTCGCGCTCTTCCAGATCCGGTTCCAGCCAGATCCGCGCCTTCTCGCCCCGTCGCACTCCCGCTCCCGCCAGCATCGCCTTGTTCACCAGCAGAAAATGCCCGCCGCCCCCAGGCCGCACAAACAACGTTGTCCGAAACGCGAATCCTTCAATCTCCCCGCATACTCTGCGCCCCTTGCGCACCGGCCACGTCTTGGCAATGTCAAAGGGAATCCGCGCAATCGTCCAATTCAATGCCGTCCCATCCGGCTCCAGCAAAGCTGTAAACGACTTCCGCACCGCAGCAGTACTCTTCTCAGCCATCGCCCGCAGCCCCTAGTCCCGACATCCCTGCATTCTTGCTCCCTCGCGCCCTTGCTCCCTTGCTCCCTGCTTTACCGGTCCCCATACGGCACATCCTTCGGATCCGTCCCCGTCGCGTCCGTAAACTTCACTACGCTCCCGTCCGCCGTCACGATCTTGTTATCCTCCATCCGCCAATTCTTCGCATTCGCAATCGTTCCCGCCGTCGCCGCTTCAATGTCCAAATGATCCAGCCGAAAATCCTCGAGCGGCGCCTGTGCATACGCACTCACGTTGAACGCCTCGCGCGCACCCGTCGCCTTCACGTTCCAAATGTGCACATTGCGAAAGTGCGCCAGTCCCTGCGCCTCGGGCACCGGCGTCGCCAACACCTTGTAGTAGTCCGGCACATCCGTCATTCCCGCCGGAATCACCGCGTAGCTAAAGCTCGGATTCCAGTTCATCGTAATATGAATCGGAATCGCCACACCCTCAAGCGTCAGGTCATGTATCTTGATGTCTTCGGCGAATCCTCCGCGCGTCCTCGCGCTCTTGAACAGCACGCCCGAAGGCACGCCCTTCAGCGCCGTAATGTTGTACGCCTCAATGTCGCGGAACCCGCCCGACGTCTCGCTCCCGATCGTCACCGCCGCCGCGCCGCTGCGAATAATCGAGTCGCGCAAAACCACGTGCTCCGTTGGTCGATTCACCCGCAGCCCGTCGGAATCCCGTCCCGCCTTCAGGCAAAGTGCGTCGTCGTTCACGTCAATGTCCGCGTGTTCCACCAGCACGTTGTGCGACGAATCGATATCGATCCCATCTGTGCTCGGCCCGCGCCCTCCCTCGTTATTGCGGATGGTCACTTCATCCAGATGCACATCGTGCGAATACAAAATCTGCACCGTCCAGAATCCCGACCGCCTGAGCAAAATCCCGCCGCCCAATTCCACACCCGATGAATTCTGAATCAGCACCAGCCGTGGCCGCCGCGCATCGTAGTCCGACGCCCACCTGAGCCCCCTCGGCTCGTAGGTCGCGCGTAAATCCCAATACGACTTCCACCACACCGGCCCGTCGCCATCAATCGTTCCCTTGCCGGTAATCTTCACATCGTGCTGGTCGCGCACATTCACCAGCGCCGCCGGCCACGTCATCTCGATCCCGGCAATCCGCGTCGCCAGCATCGGATAATCCGCCAATTTCTCTGACCCCATCAGCGTCACGCCTTCCGCCACATCGAGCGTCTCGCCCGACTTCAAAAACAGCGACCCCGTCAGATATATCCCCGGCTTCAGCGTCACCATCCCCTTCACCTTCGCGGCCGCATCAATCGCTTTCTGGATCGCCGCCGTGTTCAACGTCGTCCCATCTCCCTTCGCGCCGAAGTCATTGGCCACAAACACCCTGGGAGCAGCGCCGGCCAGCAGCGCAAATCCGCCCAGCAAAACCATCGCCATCATCCGCAAAACCCACATCGGAGATTCCCCTTTCCTGCGCGACGGAGAAGTGCACAAGCAATGCTCCCGCAGCCGCGCCGTAGGCGCAAGGTTTGTTAGCCCCGCGCTTCAGCGTGGGGGAAAGCTCCACAAAGGCGCACCGAAGTCCCGTAGGGACGGCGCAGGGACACTTCTTTTGCAAAATTCAGTAGCCGCCAGCGTGCGCTCAAAGTGCAACCGAATCCGCCACTTCCCTACTCGTTTCAATCTCATCAAAAGCCATCATACCCGCGCTGGACCTCACCGCACAGCTGTCGGCATCGAACTCTAATGAGGTGACCTATGAACCATGCAATGGACCAATCAATGACCACAGGGGAGAAAGTTGCAGATATCTTCATCGCGGTAATCGTCTTGGCATTTGTCTTGGCTCATTTTCTTCGCTAGCAGGCTGCGGAAAAACTCAATCCCAGGGGCCTTGTAACAAGGGCACGGCTTTAGCCGGGCCGATAAAGTCAGCAGAATGAGTCGGGCTTCAGCCCCTGCCAACTCATCCTTGGCCAAATTCGCTCTTCATTCGGACTTTTTCCGCAGCCCGCTGGCGCGCGGAGTCGACTCGGAGCAATTTATTCGACGTGCGGGTTTCCCCATCAAACCGGAGAGAGGTGACCTATGAACCATGCAATGGACCAATCTATAACCAAAGAGGAGAAAGTCGCAGGCATTATCATCGCGGCAATCGTCTTTGTAGTCGTCGCAATGGTGACTTTGAATCGCTAACGCGCAAAGCCGGCGCGCACAACCGGTCAGAGTGTAGCGCTGGTATCGTGTAGCGCCGGTCTCCTGACCGGCTGTAGTGCGGGTCTCCGGACCCGCACTCGCAGTTCCGAAACAGATGTTTCGCATGGGATCGCCTACCCCGCGGCCGCCCTCGCGTGGCGCCTGCGGAACATCGACTTGATCGCGCGCCACGTCCAGCGCACCAGCACCAGCGCAACCACCACTAGCACCAGGGCAATCCCCGCCGCCACGTACGGCTTCCATGTCGAAAGCCATGTCAGGAAAACCGCCAGCCCATCCCCGCCCAGGCTCAGCGCAATATTCGAGAGCGGCTCCGGCGAGGGCGTCACGGCCACGCGCGCCGCCGTCTTGCCGCCGTGCGCAATGAACGCGATCATCCCTCCGGCGAGCGTCGCCGCCAGTTGCTCGCCCGGCGAGAGATTCGCTGCCGCCTGGAACGCCATCAGCGCCGCCACCGGCACGCGGATAAACGTGTGCAGCGCATTCCAAATCACGTCGAACCCGGGAATCTTGTCGGCAAAAAAGTCCACCGCGAAGAGCACCAGCGCCGCCGCAATCACCCGCCAATCCGTCAGCAGGTGCAGCGACGCCGGCAGCACCAGCCATCGCGTATGGCCCATCAGCCCCAGTGTCGCCACCGTGGCATAAACATTCAAGCCCGCGGCAAAGCTCACCGCAATCATCAGGGCAACGAGTTGGTCTGGCTGCAAGGGCATTCGGCACAGTATAGAGCCCAGCGGCCCCACCCGCGAACTCGATGAGTGGGTCGGTTTGAATCCGCTTTGAAAAGGCATGAATTCATTCATGCCGCAAACGCCGCAAAATGAGCCGGGCCTTACACGCTGCGGAAAAATTCAACCCAAGCGGCTTTGTAACAGGGCATGGCTTTAGCCACGCCGCAAACGCAGCAAAATGAGTCGGGCTTCAGCCCCTGCCAATCCACCATTAGCCGATTTCTCTTTTCGTTCGGACTTTTTCCGCAGCCTGTTTAGCCGCCGAGGGATGGTTTTTTCAAACTGACCCACCGCCCGAACTCGCGAACTTGCCCCCTAGGCCCTACGTCCCTGTCTTCTTCACAAGCTCGAAGTCATTCTCGCGCTTTCCCACGTAATCGGCGCATCATCGACGCACCCATCGCCCCCCAGGCGCATCGAATCCCAAAGGAGGCAACCTCATGGCAAATCTCCGCCGAAAAATGCGCGACGAAACCGGTCCCGATTCTGCCGGCCAATCCGGCGACATACAGCAGATCCGCGACTCCGCCCTCGCCGACTCTGAGAGCGTCGAGGAATTGGTCGAAGAGGGCAACGCCTATGAAGCCGGAATCCTCTCCGGCGTAGAAAACGCCCCGGATCCCGACGTAGACGAGGTCCGCACCCGCCAGGTCCCCGAGGACGACGTCCCCCAGGAATACCTCGACAACGAGCCCTGACCGCTAGCATTACGCATTCACTGGTTCATTTGTTCGCCGGTTCCGCTCCCACTTACCTCGACGAACCAAAACAGCTACAAGGCCCTTTGAAAAGGACAGCGTGATCGGAGCCGCAGGGCATCCCATTTCGTGGTCAGTCTTCTCCCTTGAAACCGGGACCACTTGCCTGTCCCGAGACCCGGACCACCCGCCGAATCTACCTTACGCCCGGGGGCATCTTTGGCGTATCGGTCTGCACTCGGCTGAAGGCGTTGTATTCCTTGGTCATCGCTGCCTGGGTAGCCTGGGCGTTGGCCAGATTGACCGCGAAGGCTCTCTGCTGGGCAGCGGTGATGCCGTTGAGATTGCGCGTGGCCGCATCGACGAAGCCCTGCTGCATTTTCACCCAGTTGGGATTGGAACGCATGGAGAGAAGCATGTGGAGGATGATGCGCCTGTCGAGGTCGATCTGGCTATTAGGGGCGATGCATCCGTCCAGCAGGTTGTATCCCCACGTGGCGGCCAGGGGGTAGGTATAGGTTCCGGCCACCCAGTAGGCGCCGGTGGGCTGGCCGTTGTGCGTGCAGCTGAAGTTGACTTCCCCGGCGTCATAGCGCGAGCCCGGAACGGCCTGGGCAAATGGGCCTGTTGCGATGTCCTGGCGATTGGCTCCGCTCACCAACTTTGGGCTGGTGCAGAGAGACGGGAGCGTGGTCTGGGCATACTGCTGAGCGAACTTCTGGCCGGGAACGTACGCTCTGGCCGCCGGACCGGCAAGATAGCCGGGAAGGCGGAAGACCGCGGGACCGGGATCGCCCATGAGAATCATGGCGCTGCCGTCGGGGGAGAGGGCGCGGAGAAAGGCGGAGACATCGAGCGCGCTGCGGCGAACCATCCCGCCCTCGACCTTCCATCCCGACGGCACATCGATGGTGAACGCGCTTTCGTTGGGATCGCTGAAGGTAGTCCAGATCACGTTGTCGCCGGGATTCATTCCCGCGCTGCCTGGAGTGGGAGGGAGGGTCTGGCTTTGCACGGAGGCGGCGAATCCGCCAAGTGCCAGGACGGCGCTGAAGCAAGCGAAGCGATGACGCATGAAAGGGGTCCTTGCGCTGAAGATGCGCGCCGAGGGGGGAACCTCTTGTGCCAGAAGCATAGCACCCGTACTTGCAGGGTTCAACGAAAAAGCCAGGAAAACAGAAAGCGAGCGGCTAGAACTGGAAGCTGGCGTCGCGCTCCCTTGGTCCCTGCCTTCTTGTTCCCTTGTTCCCTTGTTCCCTCGTTCCCTGTCTTTCCGTGTTCAAATAGAAGCAATGGCCAAACCCCGGAGATCGACCCTGAAAGGCCGCTGGATCGCCGCCAGGCGCAAGCTGCGCGAATATGCGATGGTCGTCCGCGCGCTCGCCGATACATCGCACCCCACGCTGGTGCAGATTATCCCCACGCGCTTTTGCAACCTGAGCTGCGCCTACTGCAACGAGTACGACAAAGTCAGTGAGCCTGTCCCGACAGAGGAGATGTTCCGCCGCATCGATGCGCTCGGCCGCTTGGGAACGGCCATGATCGGCATCAGCGGCGGCGAGCCTCTGACGCACCCGCAACTCGACGACATTATTCGCCGCATGAGGAAGACCGGCGCCATCGCAGGCATGATTACGAATGGCTTTCTCCTGAGCCCCGAGCGCATTCTGCGCTTGAACGAAGCCGGCCTCGACCACATGCAGATCTCGATCGACAACCTCGAACCCGACGAGATCTCGAAGAAGTCGCTCAAGACCCTCGACAAGCGCCTCGAAATGCTGGCCGAATACGCCGAGTTCCACGTCAACATCAACTCCGTGGTGGGCGGCGGAATTCGCAATCCCAATGATGCGCTGGTCATCGGCAAGCGCGCCCTCGAACTCGGGTTCGAGTCAACCATCGGCATCATCCACGACGGCGACGGGCAACTGAAGCCGCTGGCCGACGAAGAAGCGCGCGTCTACCACGCCATGACCCACCGCAAGAAGACCAACTACGCCCAGTTCGACAAGTTCCAGGAAGCCATTGTCGAGGGCCGGCCGAACAACTGGCGCTGCCGCGCCGGCTCGCGCTACCTGTATATTTGCGAGGACGGCCTGGTGCACTACTGCTCGCAGCAGCGTGGCTATCCCGGCATACCCATCGCCGATTACACGCGCGACGACGTCAAGCGCGAGTTTACGACCGCCAAGAGTTGCGCCCCGCATTGCACCATCGGCTGCGTGCACCGCATCAGCTACATCGATCACTGGCGCGCCCCGCAAACCCGCATGGTCGCTCCCGGCGGCCAGGAGCTGGTCAAGATCGAAATGCAGGGAGCCGGAAAGTAGAGAGCGAGGCGGCTGCAGCTTGGCAGCTACCGATCTGCGCGGGGCCGGACGAATCCAATCGTCTGGCCTGCGCTGTTGAGGTCCTGTTTTCCCTCTGTGCCCTCAGCCTCAATGGGGCAGGTCGGACTGGACGGGGTGATTTGAGTCGCAACCCTTGGTCTTGGCGTTGTAGTGGGTTCCGGATGGGCACGAACCGGGACCGCTATAACCGGCGGGCCCCCCGGCGGGCCCCTTTGGCTTCTGGCACGTCATGCAACTTCCTCCGCCGAACCAGCCATCGAGGGGGTTGGGGCCGCGCTGCCCGGGGCCCGGACAGGCGAGTGCGATAGTAGCTGGCGCGATGCAACTGGCTTGCACAGCCTTCGCCTTCGCCCAATCGCCGCTGTTCAGGCATACGGTCGAGTTGTCGCCGGGAAGCGTGCCGGGAGTCTGCCCGTTCAGGCACTTGTTCGCCACTGCCTGAAGCAGGACGCCGTTGCTGTCTGAGCCGAGCGAAAAGACGGCGCCGGGCAGCGTGAGCTGGCTCTTGGCAATCGCGAGAAGCACGTTGACCTTGATGATGGATGGGTTGAGCGGGCCGGAGAAATCGAATGGGTGGCCGACGAGACGGTTGAGCACCGGAGTGATCGAGCCCAGCACGTTGCCCATGCCGATAATGGCTTGGGCCTGCGTATTGTTGCCGCTGAGGGAAATGTAGGTGATTTCGGCATTGGCTGAATCGACGTGCAGCTCGGAGCCGTTGTAGCTGAGAACGGCGGAGGCCTTGACGTCGATATTGGCCGTAAAGTTAGGATCGCCGGTATTAACCACGTTGCATGGCCCCTGCACTGATGTGGTAAACCTGAGCTGATTGTTGCTGGGGCGCAGGGTGATGGTGGCAGTGTTGTTGCGGCTGTCGACTGAGATCGCCGGGTTCTGATCGAAGCTGCAGGTGTTGCCGGTGTTGTAAAGGTTGCGAATGCAGTTGCCGGCGCCGGAGAGGCCGGGGCCGAGATTGTTCCAGACTGCCTGGCACATCGCGCCGTTATTGCCCGATATCGATCGCCAGGCCGAGAGAACTTGGGCGTTCAAGTCGACGTGGGTGTCAGTGGTCGATGTCCACTGCGGATTCTGCGCCGTCCACTTCGCCGTGAGAAGCAAATCGCCCGCCACGGCGGGCGCGGCGCAGAGAAAGCATGCGATTGCAGCACTCAATTTCATAAAGATGTTCATGGGATCTCCTTGGGGAAAGAGATGGGCCCGAGGGGAATCGTTCCTATCGGGCGATGAATGGGCGCAGTATACACCCCGGGCCGAAGACCTGCAGAACTGGAAAATTGCCGAATCGGAGACTTGAGAAAGAAGTTCCCTAAAGCGCATCGAAGAAAAAGTCCTCCGGCTTGGTCGCAGGCTTTGCGGCTACCGGCCCCCGCAAAGGGACCATACCCGTTTTCCTGCAGCCCGCTCGCTACTGGCTCTTCGCTGTCCTCGCAAAACGCCGCGCCGCCAGCGCAATCGGCAACCCCACACAGACCATGTGGATGGCGATGCCAATCAGCGTTAGCTCGATCGAAAAGCCATGGTGTGCATATCGCGAGAGCGGCAGCACCACGAGTTGCATGAACCAGTAGACGGCGATGCCGTAAAGCGGCCCGGCGAGCCGCGGGTGGCGCGTGAGGAAGCCGAAAAATCGGCTGGCGAGCACGTAGACGGCAGCCGCGCCGGTGGCAATCAGAAATTCGAAAAAGAATCCGAGCAGCGCTGTCGCCATTCCACCGGAAAAGGCGCTCGAACCGAGCAGGCCGGAAGCGATTCCCTGAAGAAGCCGCACAGGGCGCAAGCCCATAGCGCCGTAGATGGCGAATGCCGCGGCGATATCGAGCGCGCCGCAAAGGAGGCCGCCGCAAAGGATGGCGCGAAGGGGGCGGGCAGTTGTGGCGGCGGATTCCATTGCAGCGCCAGCGCTATTTGCCGCGCGCCTCCGCCAGAGCCTCGTCGATGATCTGGTAGAGCTTGCCCCGGTCCACCACCTCGACAAACGGCGCGGCATGAGCGGCGCTGGTCACAACCCAGATGGTGGGCGTGTGCTCAATGCCGATCCTCTGCCCGAGCGCATAGTCGGCCTTGACCAGTTGCGTGAGCTTGCCCATGGGATCGACGGCGAAGGGCAGTGCGATCTTGTGCGCGTCGGCAAACTTCTGCGTGAACTGCTGCAGGTCCCCGGGCGTCTCGATGGAAATCTGGTTGGCAAAAACAGAGTCGCGGTATTCGTTGCCGAGGGCCTGGCTCTTGGTGTCGAAAAAGCGCGCATTCACGGCCGCTTGAAAGCTCCAGTTGTGCATCGGCAGCGGGAAGTCGTGGCGGATCCAGGGAATGTGGTACTTATCGCTCGCCTCTTTCAGCAACGGGTTGGCCCGCGCGCAGTCGGGGCACTCCAGGTCCTCGAACTCGACGATGGCCACTTTCGCGCCGGCTGGCGGCTTGAGGGCCGAGGCGTCGTGCACCTGGGTGGTTGGCGGCTCGCCAAACTGGGCGCGCGCCGCGGGCGCAACTAAAAGCAGCGCCGCGGGCAGCAGGGCCAGCACAAGGCGGGCACGGTTCAGTCGCTCGGGGAATGGAACGGTAACGATCTGTCGCATAAGTGTTTTGACGGCTCCCTGAAGCTATTGTAAACAGGGCGGTAGGCCGGGAATTTATCCCCGGCGCAAACCCGGTAAAATCCTCACGGCCTTCAGGCCCTGAGGTATCCACCCAGCCGGAAAATCGGGTGCCCCACATCTCGATTCTGAGATGTGGGATAGCACGAACCCCAACCCACTCCGCTTCCATTCGTCAGACACTGCTTATCGCCCTGCCCTCAAATCCGGCCCGTCCCGTTCGCGGCGTCGGGTGCCCCACATCTCGATTCTGAGATGTGGGATAGCACGAACCCCAACCCAAGCCGCTTCAATTCGTCAGGCCCTGCCTATCGCCCCGCCCGCGGCTCCGGCCCGTCGCGTTCGCGGCGTCGCGCCGCCATCCACTGGCGCCATTTGTAGTCGGCCACCAGCGAGCCGGTGAGAACCAGCACGGCAACGATGATGAGGATGACTTTCATCGAGCTGGAACTCAACTCCTGTAGAAACTATACGAGACGGACTGGATGATACAGAAAAAGTGGTATCTTGGTTGCGTTTCCGGTTTGGGAGGAGCGAAACGTGAGCGTTCGCGCGCGATGGAGAACTGGCATTCTGACGGTGATTTGGTTGGCGGCTGCGATTCCCCTTTTCGCGCAGGTCGGCGCCGACCAACTCGGCGGCATGTGCGGCAAAGAATCGGGTTCACTCGACCACGGTGAAGCAGTATGTTTTTGCAACGTACGCGAGCGACGCAAGCTCATGCCTGCAAGTGATCAGCGCCGGTAAGGTCATCTTTCGCCGCACTGAATATTTCCCTCAGGCCTTCACCCTCGGCCAGCATGCCGACTCGCAGTACGACATACCAGCAGTCACAAACGGAACCGACGTGACCGGACGCGGCCATCCCGACATGATCGTCTCGGAATACTCGGGAGGAGCGCATTGCTGCATGAGCCACCTCGTCTTCGAACTGGAGCCAGAGTTCAAATTGCTGGCTACGCTCAACGATGCCGATGACGATCTGGCTCATTTCCAGCGTGCCGCGGACGGCCGCTACGACTACATCACCGCGGATTGGACCTTTGCCTATTGGCCCGACTGCTTTGCCTGCTCGCCTTCCGCACTGGTCAAGCTCCGCTGGATCGACGACAAGAATGGCGGCCGCTTTCACCTGGCAACAGATAAGATGCAAGAGCCGGCCCCGACCCAGAAGGAATGGAATAGGGCGCTCAGCGAGGCGCAAGAGTCTGTAATCAATCACAACGTAAACAGCATAGGAACGACCATGTGGCAGACGGTGCTGAATCTGATCTACAGCGGGCACTCGGACCTGGCGTGGAAGTTTGTCGGCGAGCTCGGGCCCAAAGCGCAGCAGAAACCTCTTCCGACTCTCGCGGATTTTTGCTCGCTGTTGGGGAAAAGCCAATTCTGGCCCGATTTAAAGCCCACGTTGAAGGACCCTCCCGCTGCCTGCGCGAATGCCGGGCCAAGACGACCCAACTAGCGACAGACGCAATCCCGCCCCCATGCATTACCCTCAATCTTGCGGTTCAATCAAGCGGCGGGGGAGCCTGGTTTGCGCATTGTTCTGTCGAACATCGGCACTTTCGGCGACATCAATCCACTCATTTCCATCGCGCTGGAGCTCAAGCTTCGCGGCCACGCGCCCGTGATGGCGCTGCCCAATGTCTACCGCCCCAAAATTGTGCCGCTGGGCCTGGAGTTTCGCGAGCTCCGGCCCGACATCGATCCCACCAACACCAAGCTCGTGGAGATGATCTACGACGTGAAAAAAGGCACGGAGACAGGGCTGCGCGAATTCCTGTATCCCGTCTTGCGCCAAACCTACGACGACCTGCTCGACGCTGCCACCAAGCCCGCGCGCGCCGACCTGCTGCTCCTCGGCGAGCTCAACTACGCCGGACCGATCGTCGCCGAGGTCACGGGCATTCCCTGGGCGAGTTACGTGCTCGCGCCGTTTTCGTTTTTCTCTGCCTATGATCCGCCGGTGCTGCCGCCGTATCCCAAGCTGGCCCGCGCCGACAAAGCTCCGGGCATGGGGCGCGGGATGCAACGGCTGGCGCGCTTTGTCACGCGCAAATGGCCCGAGCCTGTCTACGAGTTGCGCGCCGAACTCGGCCTGCCCAAAGGCAAGAATCCCATCTTCGACGCCAAGCACTCGCCCAACCTTGTATTGGCTCTGTTCTCGCGCGTGCTTGGCACCGAGCAAAAGGATTGGCCTGAAAACACCCTCATCACAGGATTTTGTTTTTACGATGCTGACGCGGGCAACGCGGCGCTGCCGCCCAAGCTCGAGGAGTTTCTCGCTGCGGGCCAGCCGCCCATCGTCTTCACGCTGGGCTCGGCCGCCGTGCTGGCCGCCGGAGATTTCTACGAGCAGTCAGCACGCTCCGCAAAAAAGCTGGACGTGCGCGCAGTGCTCCTCGTCGGCTCCGATCCGCGCAACCATCCCCAGGAGGAGTTGCCCGATTCCATTTGCGTAGCAGAGTACGCGCCCTACTCGGGGCTCTTTCCCCGCACCGCGCTCGTCGTGCATCAAGGTGGCGTAGGCACCACGGCGCAATGTCTCCGCGCCGGCCGGCCCATGCTCATCATGCCCTACTCGCACGACCAGCCCGACAACGCGCGCCGCATGAAGCGCATGGGCGTGGCGCGCGTCATCCAGCGCTCAAGTTACAAGCCGTGGCGCGTAGCGCGTCGCGTGCGCGCCATGCTCGCCGATCCGGAGTACGCGCAAAACGCAAGAAAAGCCGCCGACGAAGTAGCCAAAGAGAATGGCGTAAAAGCCGCATGCGACGGGCTGGAAGCGCTCCACGCGCGAAAGAGCCAGCCCGCTTAGCGGCTATCGAGATCTGCATAAGTGGCGTCCCAGCCGTCCGCGCCGAAGGCGCAGCGTTTGTTAGCCCCGCGCTTCAGCGTGGGGAAAGCATCTTCCCAAAATGCGCTCGGGAGTCCCGTAGGGACGCCGCCGGGACATTTCTTTCGCGAGGTCAAATGGCTTGCCTCAGGGGCGCGTACCACGCCTCCGCATCGCTTTCCAACCTATGCCACCGTCACCCCCGCAACCTCGTAATCCCCCATTGCCGGCGCCGTAAACTGCAGCACGCCGTCCTCCAGATGAAACGCCAAATCCCGTTCGGCCTTGAGCAATTCAACTTTCCTCACGCGCACTCCGCCCGGCAGCTTCATACTCACCTGCTGCGGCCCCAGCGGCTCCACATTCTGCAACCAACCGTGAAACGCATTCGCGTTCGAGTAGTTCAGCAGGTGCACGGCGTAGCCCGGCTCCGTCTCCCAGCAGAACATCTCGATCAACCCCGGCCCCGCCACGCTCACCATGCGCTCATCGCGCGTCACCCACCGAATCGTATTGTCGATCAGGCGTAGCAGGTCAGTGTGGCCGGTGAGCCAATATGTGCGCTCCACGTCGCCCGCGAACCACGCCAGCCGGCTTCGGCCCTCTTCGCGCAATACCACGGCCGGCTCGGCGGTTTCAGAAACCGGCGGATAAGCCAGCTCCGGCGGATAGCGCACGAATCCCGGCACCACGGTCAGCAGCGGATGCGCGACCGGCTTGAGCGGCAAGCGATTCTGCGCCCCCGCCAGCCAGTTAGTGTCCTTGAATCCCTCCAAAATTGCATGCGCCGCCTGCGGCATCTCAATGCGTGCGTAATACGCATTCCCATTCGTCCCCACGGCATCGCCCGCTCTCGAAACGCCAAACAAATCGCCAAGCCCGAAATCCGCGCGCGGTTTCAGGTTCTCGTCATACAAGCTGGTCTCAAAGCTCGCCACCAGCGAGCCGCCGCTGCGCACATACGCGCGCAACTGCTCGCATTGCCGGTCGCTCAGCATCGCAATGTTCGGCAGCAGCAGTGCGCGGTATTTCGCCAGGCGCTCCGGCTCCAGCCGGTCCTCATGCACGTAATCGAACGCATAGCGCCCGCGAAGCAGTGCCTCATACATGCCCTGTGTCGTCTCGCGCATGTACGTGCGCACCCGCGCTGTGGCCGGCCCGGGATAAAGCAACTGCGTGCTCTGCCCCATCACCACGCCGATGTTCGCAACAGAGCGCCGCGCGGCCAGGTGCGCGTCATGGCGTGCCGTCCAGTCAAAATACTCCTCGCCCACTTTCTGCCAGCGCCGATCCTCGCAAAATCCCTTCTCCGCTCCCACAAAATGGTTGTAGGGCGCCATGCCGCTGGCCACGGTCTCGCTTAACCACATGCGCGTCTCTTCGGGAGACTTCGACAAATTGCGCCATCCGGGATTGCCGGTCGAATAGGCCGCCGTCACGTTCGCGGCAAATTTTCCGTCGAGCACCGCGCTGCACACGCGGCCCTGCAAACTGCATCCCCACACCGCGGGATCGTCGTAGGTGCGTCCCTGGTTGTCGGCCTGGAACCACGAAATCGTCTTGCCCAACTGATCGAGGTTCACGCTCGCGTGCACGTTGCCGCCAGAATTGGCAAAGAAAAAACTGTCGGCCTTCTTCTCTTTCGCGATCCCGTCGTAGCGCTTCCACAAATCCAGCACGCGATCGTTGAAGGCGCGCCAGTAAGCCGGCGTGCCGCTCGCCGGCAGCTTGCTGCAAACCGCGCAATAGCATTCAGGCAGCATTCCGATCGGCGGCCAGCCGTTCGTGTAAAAGCAATCCACGTCGTAGTTCGAGTTAATCTCGCGCATCACGGCCGGCACGTAATCGTCCATGTAGGTGGAGAACATGCAGGTCTTGAAGAGCCGCCGCTCCTCGGTGCTGTGGAGCGCCGAGCCGTCCTTTGCGCGCATCGCCCATTCCGGGTGCGCCTGGAGCGCATCGCCCCAATTCAGATCGGGACTCATGCGCGCCACCACGCTCATGCCGCGCTTTTTTGCCGCCGCCGCGCACTCACCAAAAAAATCGCGGCCATTCAAAAATTTTCCGTGCCGGTGAAACGGTACCTTGGAAGGATAAAAAGCCAGGATCCCCGTCACGCTCACAAACACCACGTCGACTTTGCACGCGTGCCAGTAGTCAGCCCACTCTTCCACGTTCATCACCGCGGGGTCGTGCTCCGTCATGTTGGTCTGGCCCACGCGGCGCACCCTGTTTTGCCACGGCTCCGCAGCCGCGTCCGCTTTCGCCAGTCGCGCCGGAAGCGCAATCAGTCGGTACGCCGGAATCGATTGCGCAGGCATCGCGGCATGTTGATCGGGCTGCTGCGCAGCCTCGAGCACCGAGGCCAGTGGAATTGCTGCGGCCCCGGTGGTGAGGCCCGTCTTCAGGAAATTGCGTCGGCTCAGCATAGACACCCCTGTTGAATCGTCCGGACAAGTGTACATTCCGCCGATGAGCTTGTCTCAGGAGGGGGGCGACTCAGTTTCAAGTTGCTTTGAAAGGGCACGACTTGAGTGGTGCCGTAAACGCCGTTTAATCGACCGGGGCTTTACAGGCTGCGGAAAAACTCAACCCAAGGGGCTCTGTAACAGGGCACGACTTCAGTCGTGCCGATAAAGTCAGCAAAATGGGCCGGGCTTCAGCCCCTGCCAATCCATCATTAGCCGACTTCTCTTTTCGTTCGGACTTTTTCCGCAACTTGTTTAGCCCCCGAGAAACAGCTGCGTTCCAACTGACCCACAATCTCACGTGTCGAGGAGCCGGCACTAGAAGAACAGGCTTCGCTTAGAGGTAAGGATCTTGCCGTCGTCACCGGCGATCCACAGCCGCTTGCCGTCGCCAGTGCCGAAGATACCGTAGAGATCGCCGTTGACGCCGCTCGGCCGCTGTTTCCATGTGGCGCCGCTGTCGTTCGACTCGAGAATTATGCCGCCGGCTCCAACAACCCACAGGTGCTTGCCATCGCCAGTGCCGAAGACGCCCAGAAGATTGCTCAGTACGTTCGCGTAGTGGGGTGTCCAGTGCTCGCCCTCGTCGGTGGAGATGAGCACCTTGCCGCCGTTGCCGACGACGCAAATGAACTGCCCATCCGCCGTCATGAAGACGGCGTTTAGGTTGCTGGAGACGTGGCTCGGCCCGTGGCTCTTCCAGGTCATGCCCCAGTCTGCCGTCTCTAGAATCGCGCCATTGTCGCCGACGGCTATGACGAATTTTCCGTCCGGCGTGCCGGTAACGGCATTCAGCGAAGTTCGGATGAAGCTGTCCTGGGCGGCAATGTCCGTGCCCCAGGTCCCCGAGGCTTGATACTTGGTGCCAAAAATCTCGCCCTTATCGCCAACCGCCATGATGCGCGTGCCATCGCTGAAGATTCCTCTCATCTGAATCGGCAGTAGGTGCTCCGCTCCGGCGGAAAAAAGGCTCCCTTCTTTTTGCAGATCGGTAAACGTGAAATATCCCGGTGAGCTGCTTCCTGGACTCGGCGCCAAGCTGGTATTGCTCGTCTGCGCCAACCTTATCAGAACCTCCGCCGGATCGGAGAGCCGAAGAGTTTGCCAATTCGCTCCGCCGTCGATCGACGTGAGGATTGCCGAGGTCACATTCGTCGTCCCCGCCTGGCTCCCGGTGATGGAGATGGCGGGTATCAGAATCCTCTTGCCATCCGGGCTGACTGCAATCGACTGGCAATTGGAGGGTTCGTTGGTCTTGTGATTCACCCATGTGTCGCCGTCGGTAGAAATGAGGAACGACGTACCTTCGCCGCAGGCGTAAAGAGTCTTGCCGTCCGGCGAGCCAGTGATTGCGCGAACCGCGACAGAAATCCCGCTGTTGAGAGGCGTCCATTTGGCGCCGGCGTGTCCCAGCCAAAGGTGAAAGACGAGATCGGCCGCAAGAATGAGACACGCCAACGGGACAAGGCCAATGATGCGCCTGAATGCCGCAAGCAGTACGGAATCTTTCTTTGAGAAATCCTTCTTTTCTTCGCGCTCTCTGCGCTGCTGTTCCTCGCGCTTCTTTCGCTCGGCTGCTTCGCGGGCCTTGCGCTCCGCCTCCTCGCGCGCTTTCTGTTCCGCCATTTCACGCGCTTTGCGTTCCTTCTCCTCGCGCTCTCGTCGCTCTTTCTCCTTACGCTCTCGCTCCTCGCGTTCCTTGCGTTCTTTCTCTTCGCGCTCTTTGCGCTCTCGCTCTTCGCGTTCCCGGCGTTCTTCCTCTTCGCGCTCCTTGCGTTCCTCGTCCGTCTCCTTGCGCGCCTTGGCCTGCATCTCCTCACGGATTCGCTTCACTTGCTGCTGCAAGCCTTCCAGAATTTCGAAGCGAACGTCCGCCCATTTCGGTTCGCTTTCAGTGAAGTGGATGAGCGGGCTGGAGCTTGGGACCATCTGCCGGTCGGCGAGGAATGGAAAATTTTTCCAGCCGCACCGCTCCAAAAGCACGGGAATCACCACCAATTCCTTGCGCTCCGCCCGCGCCGCGATGCGCGGCAATTCGAAGGTCTCAATAAACTCGGAGTTCAGAAAATGCTGCGAGACCATAAGCAAGGCGATGTGCGCCTCGTCGATCTTGGATGCTATCAGGCGCCTGTACTCATCGCCGCCCAAAAGATCCTTGTCGAACCAGACATCCACGTTATCCCGGCGCAGCGATTCCTTCAGAAAGTGGATGAGATTGAAGCGATATTCCGGATCGAGCCATCGCCTGTCTTCGTGCGCGTAGCCCACAAAGATGTGCACGGTAACATCGTTCGGTCCGCCGGTCAGGGTTGGATTCGAGGAAGACAAGATGGTCGCTCTCGCACAAGAAACTGTGGCTGGAGCCACTATATCGCAAGGCCCACGAGCCCGCTATTGATCCGGCCTCAAAATACTGCGTCCGTGCCCCATCCATTTCCGCGTTCTTTGCGGAAATGGGTGGGAAACAATGACACTATGAGTGGGCCGGCTCAATAAAGAGAAATTGAGTCGGGATAACTACGAACCAGATCTTGCCGTCAGCAGCGGCTTTGCCCGCGCCTACTGCGGAGCAGGCAGATTGCCGCTCACTTCGCCCGGCACCGCCGCGAGCGTCTTGGTCTCGTCGGGCAGCGGCGTGGGCAGCGGGCGCTCCAGCGCCAGCGCCAGCACTTCGTCCATCGTGTCGACGAAACGGAGCTTCATGGCGTTCTTGATGTTGTCCGGCAGCTCGGAAAGATCCTTCTCGTTGGCGCGCGGCAGGATGGTCTCGAAGATTCCGGCGCGCAACGCAGCCAGCAATTTTTCCTTGAGCCCGCCAATGGGCAGCACTTTGCCGCGCAGCGTAATCTCGCCAGTCATGGCAATGTCGCGCCGCACGGGAATCTTTGCCAGCGCGCTGGCCAGCGCCGTGGCCATCGTGATTCCGGCCGATGGTCCATCCTTGGGAATCGCGCCTTCGGGCACGTGCAGGTGGATATCCATGTTGCGGTAGAACTCGCGCGAAAGCCCCAGCGCGTGCGCCTTGCTGCGAATGTAGGCCAGCGCCGCCTGCGCTGACTCCTGCATCACGTCGCCCAGTTGGCCGGTGATAGTGAGCTTACCCTTGCCGTCGAGCACCTGCACTTCCGTCGTCAGGATGCTGCCGCCCACTTCCGTCCACGCCAGCCCCGTCACCAACCCGACCTCGCTCTTCTCGTGCACTTCCGAGTCGCGGAACTTGGCCACGCCGAGAAAATCCGCGATGTTGGCCGCGCTGATCTCTTCCTTGTGCTTCGCGCCCGCCTTCACCACCTTGCGCGCCACCTTGCGGCACACATTGCCCAGCTCGCGCTCCAGGTTGCGCACGCCGGCCTCGCGCGTGTAATAGCGGATGATTTCCAGAATCGCATCGTCCTTGAACGCGATGTTCTTCTCGCTCAGGCCGGTCTGCTCGCGTTGCTTCTTGACGAGATACTGGCGCGCGATCTCCAGCTTTTCCTGTTCCGTGTAGCCCTGCAGGCGGAGAACCTCCATGCGGTCCTGCAGCGCCGCCGGAATGGTGTGCATCACATTGGCCGTAGCCACAAACAATACTTGCGATAAATCGTAGTCCACGTCCAGATAGTGATCCTGGAAGGTCACATTCTGCTCGGGATCGAGCACTTCCAGCAGCGCCGACGCCGGATCGCCGCGGAAGTCTGAAGAAATCTTATCGACCTCATCGAGCAGGAACACGGGGTTCTTCGTCCCCGCGCGCTTCATATGCTGAATAATCTGGCCGGGCATGGCGCCAATGTAAGTGCGGCGGTGGCCGCGAATCTCGGCTTCATCGCGCACGCCGCCCAGCGACAGGCGCACAAACTTGCGTCCCGTGGCCTTGGCGATCGACATGCCCAGCGAAGTTTTGCCCACGCCCGGAGGCCCAACGAAACACAGGATCGAGCCTTTGGGATTCTTGACGAGTTGCCGCACCGCGAGAAACTCCAGGATCCGTTCCTTGATCTTTTCCAGGCCGTAGTGGTCGCTGTTCAAAACCTTTTCCGCAAAATCAATCGACCGCGTTTCCTTCGACCGCTTCTTCCATGGCACCGCCAGCAGCCAGTCAATGTAATTGCGGCTCACCGTCGACTCGGCCGACATGGGCGGCATGGCTTCCAGCTTTTTCAGCTCCTGGATCGTCTTTTCCAGAACATCCTTGGGCATGCCGGCGGCTTCAATCTTCTTGCGCAGCTCGTCGAACTCGCTCTTTTCGCCGCGCCCCAGCTCCTTCTGGATGGCCTTGATCTTCTCGTTGAGGTAATACTCTTTTTGCGCGCGCTCCATCTGGCGTTTGACGCGCGACTGAATGTTGCGGTCGAGATCTAACTTCTCAATCTCCACGTCCAGCATGTCGGCCAGGCGCGCCAGCCGCGCGGCGGGATCGAAGATCGCCAGCAGCTCCTGCTTTTCCTCAATGCCAACCTGGAGATTCGCGGCAATGGTGTCGGAGAGCTTGGCGGGCTCGTCCATGCGCACCGTGGCGATAATGGTTTCGTAGTTCAGCGATTGCTGCAGCTTGACGTAATTTTCAAACAGCGTTGTCACGCGCTGCATCAGTTGCTCCACCGCGGGCGTCATCTCGAAGTCCCGCTTGCCGGTGCGCACCGTGGCCACAAAAAATCCGTCGCGGTCGGTTACCTCCATGGATTTCGCGCGCTCCACGCCCTCCACCAGCACCTTGATGTTGCCGTCGGGCATCTTCACGCTCTGCACGATGTTGCAGATGGCCCCGACCTGGTAGATGTCCTTGCCCTTGGGTTCGTCGATAGAAGCGTCGTGCTGCGTGGCCAGAAAAATCTTGCGGTCCCCGGTGAGCGCTTCTTCCAGCGCGCGCACGCTCGACTCCCGCCCCACCACGAACGGCGTCATCATGTAAGGAAAGATGACCATGTCGCGGATGGGCATCATGGGCAGCTTGCGCGGTTCGTTTTTGTCGCGGGGTGCAGTCATGAGGTTGTCTCAATATCATACCCCGCCGGCCGCCCTCAGTACGCGAGGCCGGTCGCGGGTCATGGTTGGATTGTATCGCGAATCTTGAAACGAATGGCCGACCAGTATGCTCAATATCTTCAGTAACCATTCAGTGTGAGAGGGGCGGTGCTGCCAAGTGTATAATTCGCAAAAATCAGAACAATACCGGGATCGCGTGGCGAAAACTCGCCGTTCGCTGGATTGCGAGTGGAACAATGAACTGCATAAAAACTAGCGCAGGTGGCACGAAGGAAGACGAAGCCTCGCGACAAGTGAACTGGAATTGGGCCTATTTGTTCTGCGCTGTCTCTTTCTTTTCTCTTGCTCAACAGCCGAAGCCTGCTGACAACCCACCGGGAGCAGATGTAATGATTGTCGCCGTTTCGCATCAGGACTCAGTTCTAGGGGGCGGGATCGGCAGCGGCAATAATATGCCCATTGGGCAGGTCGGCGTGGCGCCAATTGCATGGATATCACCAAGCGGAGTGTGGAAAGCGATTCGCTGCGATGAAAGCCACATAGAGGACTGCAAACGATTCGATCAGGAATACCTCCGCAAGCCTCATGACTACACTGTTGTCAGCGCCGATGGAAGAGGGTCGCAGGTTCAAGTCGACAAGATGAAATTCAGTGCTTTTCAGTTGAATCCTGACGAGTGTTTCGGCTTCGGTGGCATGGGAAAGAACACCCCGCCAACTGTCAACTATGCGGCGGTTGCTGCTAGTTCCTCGGTGATATTCAGCACTGGTTTGGCTGCCCGGCGGATCAGCGGACAAGATGCAGAGACGATCCAAAAAGCGCTCTTAGCTTATGTGCCGCACAAATTGGACTCCACGGAGGAACTGCGTCTCTACTCAATCATCCTCGAAGGCCAGAGCTTCATAGTGATCCAGCGGGCCTACCAGGATTATGCATCCAAGCCGGATAGCCGTAATGACTACAAATTCATCTTTGGAATCGGCAGAATGAGTGGCGGCCAGTTTGAGTTCTTCTATTGGAAGAAGAACATCGAAGACGACAACGAACAGATCCTGGGCCTGATTCACCTGAGAAATGGAAGGGATTATCTGGTGACTTCCAGCGTTGACCCGGAGACACAGCATTTTCGCATCTATGGCGTACGAGATGGAAAGCTATCTATCGTCTTCGAAACGGCACTGCAAGGCTGCTGAATCGGCCCACGAACGATGCAAAAGCAAAGGCTCTGAGCAGGATTTCCCGCCCAGGGCTTTTTGTCTGGAAGCCTGCAAAAACTCCAGCCAGCCTTCCGAACATTCCCTTGACGGAATATCGCTTCGAGTGCATAATCAGAGAATGCCTTGGGAGATCGAAGTCAGCGACGAGTTCAAGGATTGGTACGCATCGCTGACCGACGAGGAATGCGGCACTGTCAACGACGTAGTTGAGGCGCTGGCGCAGTTGGGTCCCGCTCTGGGTCGGCCCCAGGTCGATACTCTGAAAGGGTCGCGGTATCCCAACATGAAGGAATTACGCATTCAACATCGGGGCAGACCCTATCGCGTCCTGTTTGCCTTTGACCCACGCAGGTATGCATACCTGATCTTGGGGGGTGACAAGACCGGAGATTCTTCGTGGTACGATGACGCCATTCGGCGAGCAGACTCGATTTATTCCAGGCACCTTGAAGAGATTGGAGATTAACCTCATGGCCCATAAGTGGAGAGACATCCGGAGAACGCTTTCACCAGAACGGGAAGAAGAAACGCGGCAGTATGTGAAGTCTGTTGTCGAAGCGGTTACGCTCAATCAACTCCGTGAAGCAAGGGATCTGACGCAGGCTAATCTCGCAAGCATTCTCGGGGTCAACCAGGGATCTGTGTCGAAGATGGAGAAACGAACGGATATGTATGTGTCTACCCTGCGCAGCTTTATTCAGGCCATGGGCGGGCAACTGCAGATCAAGGCAGTATTTCCAGAAGGGGAAGTTCAGATTGAGCAATTCCAAAACGTGGACGCTATGACTGCGGATTCGAAAGGAGCTGCGGCATAATTGTTGCCGGATGCATAACCTCTGCCCCCTGAGTTTCACGAGCAATGGGGCCTATTCTTGACAAATCAGCCGGCCTTCTCCAGCAAGCACAGCGACAGATCGCGCCGCTCCACCATGTCCTTCGTAATCTCCAGGTCGCGCACGCGCTTGTTCGAGGGCAGGTGGTACATCAGGTCGAGCATCAGTTCTTCCAGGATCATGCGCAGTCCGCGCGCGCCCACCTTGCGGGCCAGCGCATCGCGCGCCACGGCGCATGCCGCTTCATGCGTAAAGTGCAGGCGCACATTTTCGTATTCGAAGAGCCGCTGGTACTGCTTGAGGATGGCGTTGCGCGGCTTGGTCAGGATTTCGATCAGCGCGGCTTCGTCGAGCTCGTCGAGCACGCCCATCACCGGCAAGCGGCCCACAAACTCGGGAATCAGTCCGTACTTGATCAGGTCCTGCGGCTCGGTCTTGCGCAGCAGCTCGGTGTCGCGATGCGAGCGCCCCGTGGCCTCGTCCGCCTCTGCATCGACGGCGCGGAAGCCCAGCGCCTTCTTGCCCACGCGGCGTCCCACGACGCGCTCCAGGCCCACAAAAGCGCCGCCGCAGATAAACAGAATGTTGGTGGTGTCGACGGCCGTAAATTCCTGGTGCGGATGCTTGCGCCCGCCCTGCGGTGGCACGTTGGCCACCGTGCCCTCGAGAATTTTGAGCAGCGCCTGCTGCACGCCTTCGCCGCTGACATCCCGCGTAATCGACGGGTTCTCGTCCTTGCGGCCGATCTTGTCAATCTCGTCGATGTAAATAATGCCCTGCTGCGCCCTCGTCACGTCCCCGTCCGCAGCCTGCAGCAGCTTGAGAATAATGTTTTCCACGTCCTCGCCCACGTAACCGGCCTCAGTGAGCGTGGTGGCGTCGACGATTGCGAACGGCACATCGAGCATCTTGGCCAGCGTGTGCGCCAAAAGCGTCTTGCCGCTGCCCGTCGGGCCAATCAGAAGGATGTTCGACTTGGCAAGCTCCACTTCGCTGGAGCGCGCCTTGTTCATCTGGATGCGCTTGTAGTGGTTGTAGACGGCGACGGCGAGCTTCTTCTTCGTTTGGTCCTGCCCGATCACGTAATCGTCGAGGAAGGCTTTCACTTCAGTCGGCTTGGGAAGATGGCCGGCGGTGGTCGCGGGAGCTTCGCCGCTGCGGTCGTCTTCGAGAATGGAATTGCAGACCGCAACGCACTCATCGCAGATGTACGCGCGAGGGTAGTCGCTGGGCGACGAGATCAGTTTGGCTACGGCGTCCTGCGACTTGTGGCAAAACGAGCAGCGTAGCGCTTCTTCAGGTCCCACCCGCGTCTTCATCCCGTTTACTCCCCCTCAACCCTACCCCGATCGCACTTCGTCGAGTCTAATCCAATTCCTCCGCCGTAGCTATGTGCGCGGACGGTCGATAATCTCGTCCACGATTCCGTATTCCTTGGCTTGCTCGGCGTTCATAATAAAGTCCCGCTCCACGTCGCGCTCGATCCGTTCCAGCGGCTGGCCGGTGTGGCGGGCTATCAGATTATTCGTGATCTCGCGGATGCGCAGAATTTCGCGCGCATGAATGTCGATGTCGGTCGCCTGGCCGCTCAAGCCCCCCATCGAAGGCTGATGAATCAGAATGCGCGAATTGGGCAGCGCAAAGCGCTTTCCCTTCTCTCCGGCTAGCAGCAGAAATGCGCCCATGCTCGCCGCCTGGCCAATGCAATACGTCACTACCTTGTTCTTGATGAACTGCATGGTGTCGTAAATGGCGAGGCCCGCGGTAATGGAACCGCCCGGAGAATTGATGTAGAGCGAAATGTCCTTCTCGGGATCCTCGCCCTGCAAAAACAGCATCTGCGCCACGATGAGATTGGCCACCATGTCGTCGATGGGGGTACCAAGAAAGATAATGTTGTCGCGCAGCAGACGGGAGTAGATGTCGTAGGCGCGTTCGCCCCGGCTCGTCTGCTCTACCACCATGGGAACCAATGCCATGAATCGCTAGCTCCTGGCCTTCAGCTATCAGCTTTCGGCTTTGTTCGTGCCGTTACCGGCTGTTTTCGTGGGAATTCGATCCTTCGAATCCGGGCCCTCTGCCCTGCCTTACGCTGGCAGGCGCTCGTACAATATCGACGCAGTCTTCTCCCGGCGCAGTTGTTCACTGAGCCTAGCCATTCCGCCTTCTTTGGTCAATCGCACTTTCAGGGCATCGAGCGGCTCACGCGACTGAATCGCGGCAATTTGCAATTCCTTATCCATCTCCTCGTCGCTGACGGTAATGTTTTCCTCGCCGGCAATGCGATCGAGAAGCACGTTGGTTTTCACTTCCGCGATGGCACTGTCGCGTTGCGCGCCGCGCAGCCGCGTAAAGTCCAGCTTGCGCATCTGCTCGGCCGGCATGCCCTGCGCCGCCAGCGCGCGCAGCCCGCGTTCCAGACGCGTGTCAATTTGATCCTGCACCAGCGATTCCGGAACCGGGAAGGTGAACTTTTCAGCCAGCGCGGCGAAGAGCCGGTCCTTGGTCTCGGACTCCACACTGCGGCGCTTGCGATTCTCCATGTAGTCGCGAACGCTCTTCTCCAGATCGGCATAGCTTTCGTAGTGACCGAGCTCCTTGGCGAATTCGTCGTTCAGCTCCGGCAGAATGCGCTTCTTGATGCCCTTCACCGTCACTTCGTACGCAACCGTCTTGCCGGCCAGCTTTGCTTCGGCGTAGTCAGCCGGGTAGATTACTTCCACCTTCAGCTCCTGGCCCGGCTTGGCTCCGCGCAGACGCGCTGTTGAAAGCCTCCACCGTATCCTTGCCGCCGATCTCGACCAGCGTGTCTTCGCCGCTCACGGCATCGCTCCCAGGTTGACCCTCGGCCGCCCCTTCAATTGTGGCGTCAGCCGCGTCCTTCTGAACCTCGCCCTTGTAGCTGATCTGCGCCCAATCGCCGCCCACGAGCGCGCGTTCTTCCTCCACCGGCTCCATCACCGCGCGCGATTCGCGCAAGTGCTCGAGCTCGTGCTTGAACTCTTCCTCGGTCACTTCCGTCGAAGGCTTCGTCACCGTCACATCTTTGTAGCCATCAATCGAGAATGCCGGGATGAATTCGAACACGGCCTTCACGTGCAGCGGAGCGCCCTCGTCCACGGAAAGCTCGGTCACCTGCGGCTGGCCCACAGGACGAATCCCCAAATCGGCAACTCCCTTGTTGAACCGCTCCGGCAACAGGGTGTCGATCACTTCCTTGCGGATCTCCGCACCAAAGCGCCTGCGCACCACCGACTCCGGCACCTTGCCGGCGCGGAATCCGGGAATCTTCGCATATTTCTTGTAGCCCGCGGCCACTTTGGCCCATGTGCGGGACACTTCTTCGGCAGGAACGTCAATCACCAATTCCCGCGTGCACTCCGGGTTCAGAACCGGCCCGTGCGCGTGGTCGTGATGCTCTTCGGCGTGATCGTGACTGTGCTCGGATTCAGCCGTTTCGGAGTTGTTTTCGAGGGTGTTGCTGGCAGTCAAAATATACCTTCCGGGCTTGCGCCGTAGTCCTTGCGGCCACGGCTGCTTCTTACCAGATTCAGCGCCGTTTGGCCGGGGATTACCTACTCTCATGGTACGGGGCTTTGCTGGAGGGGTCAAACCTGAGAAGCGCCTCGGCGAGCCGAAAGGCACCGCATTAGGTACGTTACCGTTCCGCGGCCTGGGGCTTACGAACGTAAGGCAGAAAACGCGGATGCGCCGCGCCAAATTGGGAGAAATTGCTGCGCGCCTGCTTCAAACTCAGCTGCCCGTTCACCGTCAGCCGGATTTCGGCCGCGTCCTCGTCTTCCTGCCCATCATCCTCCCACCAGCAAACCGCGCAAAGCCGCAAAGCACCGGGCGCATCGAGCGTCTTGTATCCGCAACAAGGACAACGATAGCGAACTTCAACCGCTGTACTCACACACACTTTGACGGCAAAATGGACGCGTCAGGTTACCTAACCCTCCCTGCAAACCGCCAACTTCATGGTTTACTTATGTCTTTTTGGTCGTCGTCCATGAGATTCCCAAAACGAGCCTCAAAGTGTAGCGCCGGTCTCCCGACCGGCTGTAGCGCGGGTCTCCAGACCCGCGCCGATTTGAGAGCCATTGCGAAATCGAAAATATTCGTTCACGCCCGCCCCGCAAACTCCTTGGTCTCGGTATAAACCCGCACCTTCTCACCCTCCTGAATGTAGAGGGGAACCTTGATCTCCAGTCCCGTCTCCAACCGCGCCAGCTTGGTCACGTCGCCTGACGTGTTGCCGCGCGCTCCGGGCTCGGAGTACGCAACCTTCAGCTCCACCTGCGCCGGCATCTGCAAACCGATGGGGTTGCCGTTGAACTTGTGCAACTGAATCAGCGCACCCTCCACCAGAAAATCCAGCGCGTCGCCCATCATCGTCGGCGAGAGCGCGTGCGTATCGAAGCTCTCCTGGTCGAGAAAATAAGAGCCATCCGCATCGCTGTAAAGATAGGACGACTCCACCAACTCCAGGTCCGGCTCCTTGAACTTCTCGCCGGCCTTGAAGGTCTTGTCAAACACCGCGCGCGTCAGCAGATTGCGCATCTTCAGGCGAACCAGCGTCTGCCCACCGCGCGCCGTAGGCGTAGAAATCTCCGCCTCCAGGCAGTAATACGGCGTACCCTCAAACTCAAAAACCATCTTGCGCTTTACTTCGATCGCTTCAAGCAATGCAGCCATGCGTTCCCCAAATAAGAAAGTCGCAGAGCGCGCAACGCGCTCTGCCAATCTCTTCCTATTATAGGGAGACAAACGGCGTCGTCTTGCAGCCTGTCATTCGAAGGAGATTCGCGCCTGAGACCCGCGACCTAGAGCTGGCTGCATAAATAGGGTCGTGAAAGGGCACGACTTCAGTCGTGCCGCAAATGCCGCATAAAACCTGGGGCTTTAGCCCCTGAGGGAGGTTTTTCATCCGGCGTCGATGGTTCACGCGACCGGCCGTCAGCCCTCTTCCGCCTCCCGCAATTTCGCAATCACGGTAAAATCTTCGAGCGTGGTTACATCGCCTTTGATCTCCCCATGCGTCGCCAGATCGCGCAGCAGTCGCCGCATAATCTTGCCAGACCGCGTCTTCGGCAGCGCCTCAGTGAACCGAATATCGTCCGGTCGCGCCAGCGCCCCAATCTCCTTCGCCACCCACTTGCGCAACTCGTCCTTCAGCGCATCGCTGGGCGGGTTGCCGCTCTCGAGAGTGACGAACGCCGAAATCGCCTGGCCCTTCAAATCGTCCGGCCTACCCACCACCGCGGCCTCGGCCACCTTGGGGTGCGCCACCAACGCCGACTCCACTTCCATCGTTCCCAGCCGGTGCCCGCTCACGTTGATCACATCGTCCACGCGACCCATCAGCCAGAAATACCCATCCGCATCCTGCCGCGCGCCGTCGCCGGTAAAGTAGCAGCCCGGCACGTCGCTCCAATAAGTTTTTTCGTAGCGCTCCGGATCGCCGTAAATCGTCCGCGCCATCGAAGGCCACGGCCTCCGCACCACCAGCAGCCCGCCACTGCCCGCCGGAACCGCATCGAACTTCCCTTCCGCATCCGGCTTCGTCACCACCTCCGGCTGAATGCCGAAGAACGGCCGCGTCGCCGAGCCCGGCTTCGTCGCCACCGCGCCCGGAATCGGCGCAATCATAATCGCGCCCGTCTCCGTCTGCCACCACGTGTCCACAATCGGGCAGCGGTTGTGGCCGATCTTCTCGCGATACCACATCCACGCCTCGGGATTGATCGGCTCGCCCACCGTCCCCAGCAGCCGCAGCGAATCGAGCTTGTAATTCTTCGAAATACTCATCGCCCCATTTGATAAACGCGCGAATCGCCGTCGGCGCAGTATAGAAAATCGTCACCTTGTGGTCGTCGATAATCTTCCAGAATCGCGAAAAATCCGGCCAGTTTGGCGCGCCCTCGTACATCAGCACCGTGGCGCCGTTCTGCAGCGGCCCATACACAACATAGGAGTGCCCCGTCACCCATCCAATATCCGCCGTGCACCAGTAAATATCGTCGTCGCGCAAATCGAAAACGTATTTCGTCGTGATATAGGTCTGCACCGCGTAGCCGCCCGTAGTGTGCAGCAGGCCCTTCGGCTTCCCCGTAGACCCCGACGTGTACAAAATGTAGAGCGGATCTTCCGAATCCATCGGCTCGGCTGCGCATTCCGCATCGGCCTTCGCCACCAGCTCGTGCCACCAGTGGTCGCGCCCCTCCACCATGTTCACCGCCGTGCCCGTGCGCTTGTATACGACGACGTGTTTCACTGTGGGGCAAGCGGGCATGGCTTCGTCCACGGTCGCCTTCAGCTTGATCTCGCCGCCCCGCCGGTAGCTCGTGTCCTGCGTCAGATCGCCACGCACTCCGAGTCCGCCACGCGATCGGCAATGGCGTTCGCCGCAAATCCGCCGAAGATCACCGAGTGCACCGCCCCGATGCGCGCGCAAGCCAAGAGCGCAATCGCCAGCTCCGGCGTCATGCCCATGTACACCGCCACGCGATCGCCCTTCTTGATCCCCAGCGACTTCAGCGCGTTGGCAAACTTCTGCACCTCGGCATGCAATTCGGAATACGTCAGCCGCCGGATCTCCCCCGGCTCACCCTCCCAGATCAACGCCGTCTTCTGCGCGCGCGCACCCAGCGCGTGACGATCCACGCAGTTGTAGCTCAAATTCATCTGCCCGCCCACAAACCACTTTGCCCACGGCAAATTCCACTCCAGAACCTTGTCCCAAGGCTTGAACCAGTGCAGCTCCCGCGCCACATCCGCCCAAAATTTCTCGGGATCCTCAATGGATTGCTTATAGAGCGCCTCATACTCTTCCAGGCTCTTGATATGAGCCTTGGCGCTGAACTCCGCGGGCGGCGGAAAAACGCGGTTCTCGCGTAGCGTGGAATCGATATCCCGGTTGGCAACGGATGCAGGCAAGGTCGACATGCAATGTCCTTTAGGGAAGCTGGTTGTGACCTGAAAATTGACGCGCAAGGTAAGCCCCTGCGCGGGAGAAGCCTCGGCTCAAACTTTATCGGGCGGGACGCTGGGAGGGCAAGTCAGCCAGTAAGTGGGTAGTGTCTCAGTTTTGAAGGTATCGTGAAAGGGCACGACTTCAAACGTATCGTGAAAGGGCACGACTTCAGTCGTGCCGTATCCGCCGATAAACGAATGGGGGCTTTAGCCCCTGACGGATTTCGAACTGAGACACTATCAGCAAGTGGGTAGTGGCTCAGTTTGAAATCACGCGAAAGGGCACGACTTCAGTCGTGCCGAAGACGGCCGAAAAAACGCAGGGCTTTAGCCCCTGAGGGACGTTTTTATTCAAACTGACGCACTACCAGTAAGTGGATGGGCTTGAGCGCCAGGAAATCGGCAACGAACCGTAAACACCCTGCGACCCGGCAAATTGCAGCTTGACTCGAAGTCGATTGACGCTTAGCTTATATCAGATTCACTCTCTGCCTGAGGCCCCAGAATTCAACCATCTATACTGTCGCCGGAGTTCCGGGCAAACTTTGCGGGCAGTACGGCGGAGCGCCTCTCGTCGGATGGATGAAGGCGAATCGCAAGTTGAGAGGGTCACGGCTGGTTCAAGATTTCGAAGGATTGGAGAAAGCGAATGAGCTTTTTGGTCTCTCGCGATGGTCAGCAATTCGGACCGTACACAGAGGAAAACGTAAGAAATTACCTTGCAGCCGGTTCGCTTTTCCCGACAGATCAAATTCGCGAAGAGTCGAGCCCGGCGTGGACCACCATCGGCCAGTTGTTCCAGATTCCCGCGATCGCGCCGCCCATGATGCCGCCTCAAGCCTTTCCGGCGCAGCCTTATGCCGTTCCCCAGCAGGGTGGCATCGTTCCGCCAAACCTGCATTGGCTCATCGTTCTCCTCCTCAGCGTCACCTGGATATTTCTATTTATCTGGGCGCTTGTTCAGGCTTCGTTCGCTCGCAAAATTGACCCGAGCAGCAACGCGATGTGGGCGTTCCTCTTGTGGATCGCCCTGTCGGTAGTTAATTTCGTGATGGTCTTCCAAAATGGCCTTGGAACTGCGGCCCAGAACCCCTCCAACCTGAGCTCGCTCCTTGCGGTGGGCTCATTCGTTTGCTTGACGGTCGGCGCGTTCAGCATTCGCCAGTCGATGCTCGCGTATTACAACACGGTCGAGCCGATCCAACTCCAGCTCAGCGGAGTGTTGACGTTTTTCTTTGGAATTTTCTACCTGCAATACCACATGTCGCGCATCGCGCGCTGGAAAACCACCGGGATTCTGACGGCGTAGCACTGCGACCAACCACCGTCAGTCCCTCGCGGCGGCGGACTGAAAATACCGCACATGTACATCGTGTACACCTGGTTATGTACACCTGTATTATAATCGACAATTATGGAAGTCCCCATCACCCAATTCCGCCAGAAACTCTTCGACCTCGTCAATCAGGCCCTCGACGGCAAGGAGATCTGGGTCTCCCACAAGGGCCGCCGCCTGCGCCTCGTGCCCGAACACGCCCCCTCCAAGCTCAGCCGCATCACGCCCATGCAAATTCTCATCCCGCCGGACTTTGACATGAACGACCCGGTCTTCAAGGCTGAGATGCTGGCAGAGATGGAGAAGGAATGGCAGCGCGATTGGGAGCGCGACTTCGGTCCGGCTCCAAAGCAAGCGCGGCGCCAACCCCCGCACTCGCACAAGAAGGTCAAGGACGGCAAGAAACCGTGATCGTCTACCTTGACACAAATGCGGCGGTTTTTCTGGCGCAGCGAGGCACCGCCCGTTTTCATCCCACGGCGCGCAGGCTGATCGAACGTGGCAGCCTGCGCATCTCCCCCATGGTTCTGCTCGAGCTTGAGTATATGAGCGAGATCGGCCGCAGTGCGCTGCGGGCGCAGGATGTCTTGCGAAAGTTGGAACAAGAGCTCGGCGCCTCCGTCTGCGATTTGCCCTTCGCGGACGTAGCCAGAGCCGCGCTCGACGAGAAGTGGACCCGCGACCCCTTCGACCGCATCATCGTCTCCCAGGCCCGGCTCAACGGCCTGGCGCCCCTGATCACCTCCGACGAGGAAATCGCAAAGCACTATCCGCGCGCGGTCTGGTAGCCCTCCGCTCCAGCAAAAAGCCCCGCTCTCAGGAGCAGGGCTTTTGCCTGAAACCGGCCGAAACGAGCGGCGGCTAGCGCTTCCCAACCTCGGCCGCCGACGAGATCTTGGCTTCGGCTTCGGAGATCGTGTGGAGGGCTTCGTCGTAAGCCTCTTCGCTCTCGCCGGCTTCCTTCCACATTTTCTCGCCGCGATCGAGTTGCTGCTCGGCGCGCGGCACGTCGATCTCCTCGGGCTTCAGCGCATCCGATGCGAGAATCGTCACGCGGTTGGGCAGCACTTCCACGAATCCCCAACTCACGTTGTAGCGCGTCGTGTCGGGGCTCGAAGACTCAATGCCTCCGCCCTGGTGGATGCGCACGTCGCCCGCGCCCAGCACGGCCATCAGCGGCGCGTGCCCGTAGAGCACTTCCATGTAGCCGGTTGTCGACGGCAGCTCGACGGCCGAAGCGTCGGCCTCGAACAGAGTGCGCTCCGGCGTCACCAGCCGCACGCGAAGTTGATCGGATGTTGTTTCTGCCATAAATTACTCCGAGCTGTTAGCCCTTAGCTCTTAGCCATTAGCTTATCCCGCCGTGGCGGAACTCTTCGGTTGATCAAAACAGCTGCTCCACCGCGAAATAGCTAAAAGCTAACGGCTAAGAGTTAAAGGCTGCTTTTACACACTCGCCTTCAGCTTCTCCGCATCTGCCAGCACTTCCTCGATGCCGCCCTTCATGTAGAACGCCTGCTCGGGCACATCGTCGTGCTTGCCTTCGATAATCTCCTTGAAGGCGCGCACCGTTTCCGCGATCTTGACGTACTTGCCGGGAATGCCCGTGAACGTCTCGGCCACGTGGAACGGCTGCGACAAGAACTTCTGCACCTTGCGCGCGCGCGCCACGGTGAGCTTGTCCTCCTCCGACAATTCGTCGATACCCAGAATGGCGATGATGTCCTGCAAATCCTTGTACCGTTGCAGAATTTTCTTCACGCCTTGCGCCACATCGTAGTGTTCGTCGCCCACGATGCGCGCGCTCAAAATGCGCGAAGTCGATGCCAGCGGATCGACGGCCGGATAAATTCCCAGCTCCGACAGCGGACGGCTCAGCACAGTTGTCGCATCCAGGTGAGCAAACGTTGTCGCCGGCGCGGGATCGGTCAAGTTGTCGGCCGGCACGTAGACCGCCTGCACAGAAGTCACCGAGCCCTTGCTCGTCGAAGTAATCCTCTCCTGCAGCTCGCCCATCTCCGTCGCCAGGTTCGGCTGGTAGCCCACGGCCGAAGGCATGCGGCCCAGCAGCGTCGACACCTCGGAACCCGCCTGCGTAAACCGGAAGATGTTGTCGATGAACAGAAGCGTGTCCGCGCCTTCCTTGTCGCGGAAATATTCGGCCACCGTGAGCGCGGTCAACGCCACGCGCAGGCGCGCTCCGGGCGGCTCCGTCATCTGCCCGTACACCAGCGCGCACTTCGAGTCCTGCCAATGCCCCGGCTTGATCACGCCGCTCTCCGTCATCTCAAGCCACAGATCGTTGCCCTCGCGTGTCCGCTCGCCCACGCCGCCAAACACCGAGTAGCCGCCGTGGTTTTTGGCCACGTTGTTGATCAATTCCATGATCACAACAGTCTTGCCCACGCCGGCGCCGCCGAACAAGCCGATCTTGCCGCCCTTCAAAAACGGCTGGATCAGATCGATGACCTTGATGCCCGTCTCGAACATCTCCTCGTGCGTCGACTGCTCGTCGAACAGCGGAGCAGGCCGGTGAATCGGCATGCGTTCCGTCTCGCCAATGGGCCCCAACTCGTCCACCGGCTCGCCGATCACGTTGATCACGCGGCCCAGTGTCTGCTTGCCCACGGGCACGCGAATCGGCCCGCCCATGTCGATGGCCTTCATGCCGCGCACCATGCCGTCCGTCGCTTCCATCGCTACCGTGCGCACGCGGCCCTCACCCAGGTGCTGCTGCACCTCGAGAATCACGTTGATGGGCGTGGGCACCGTGAAGCCGTCGCTCACCACGCGCAGCGCCTCGTAAATCGGAGGCATCGTCGCCTCTTCAAACTGAACGTCCACGGCCGGGCCGGAGACCTGAATCACTTTGCCGATGTTTTCTGCCATTTCCTTCGCCTTTTGAATCCAAACTTTTGCTAGTCCAATTCTTTGTGCAACCGTGCGCTCAATTGAGCCTCTGATCCCGTGATCGTGGACTCAAATTTCTCGATCAATCTCTGCCGCGAATCAGACGCTTTCTCTTGCAGCAATTTCTCCCGAATGATCGGAGTCTTCCGATCCATCTCGGTCGTGAGAAGATACATCGACAAATCGAAGGTAAGAAATGTATCTCGATTCTTCCGAGCCGCCTTTTTCGCAGCTTCAATCTGCTGCTTCGCTTGTTGCGCCCCTAATTCGAAATCTTTGTCTGTCTCAGGATCAAGCTTCTTTAACGCCTCAATCTGAACCAAAGCTTCTCTGCCTGCTTTGAGCTCCCCCGGTGAAATCCAATACTCGTCAACTGCGGCCCAAGCAAAATACCCCGCAAAGACAATTCCAATTCCGACAAGAATCTTCCGCGTTGTCCTCTTGCTCCAAATCTCAAACCGCTAAAGCTCACGGACGTTCATCTCAAACTCTCAAAAGCCGCGCCTTCTTGTTCCCTTGTTCCCTAGTTCCCTTGTTCCCTGCATTTACAACGCCGCCGCCCCGCTCACAATCTCAATAATCTCCGTAGTAATCTTCGCCTGGCGCACGCGGTTCATCACCAGCGTCAGCGCGTCGATCATGTCCGATGCGTTGTTCGATGCCGAATCCATCGCCGTCATGCGCGCCGCGTGCTCGGCGGCTACCGACTCCGTCATGGCGTGGTAGAGCATCGAAAAAATGTACTGCGGCAGCAGGCCCTTGAACAACTCGTGCGCCGGCTGCTCGTAAATGTAGTCCACGTCGGCGGTGCCGAATTTCTTGGCTTCCTCCTCGCCTTCGTTCGTGTCCCTCGGCTCCAGTTCGATGCCCGCCGTCCGTGCGGCTTCGGCCGCGCGTTCCTTCTCTTCTTCGGTCTGTTCCACAGCGCCGGCGATCTGCTGCTTGCCCACTTCGATCAGCGGCAGCAACTTTTCCACCACCAGCCGCTGCGAGATCACCGACTTGAATTCGTTATAGACGATGTAGGCAGCGTCGATCTCCTCGTGCACGTAGCGCGCGATGATATGGTGCGCCATCTTTTCCACGCGCGAGACTTCGAGTTTCACCAGCAGCCCCGGATGATCGCCTGTCATTTCGACCGGCCCTTTGCGCGGTCCCCTCACCTGCCGCGTGTGGCCGTGCTCGTCCGTCTGCTCCGCATAAACCGCCGCCGGATAGCGCCGCCGCAACTGGTCGCGGCCCTTGCGTCCCACGGCCTCAATGTCGATTTCCTTGTCCGGGTTGCCC
The DNA here is from genome assembly GCA_963732305.1 of uncultured Acidobacteriaceae bacterium. Lineage (GTDB taxonomy): Bacteria > Acidobacteriota > Terriglobia > Terriglobales > Acidobacteriaceae > Telmatobacter. The sequence continues at coordinate 116,745 of CAVSYW010000005.1, read as the reverse complement.
GCGATGAACTGGTAGGCGACCTTCAGGATGTTGGCGTTGAACGCGCCCGCAAAGCCCTTGTCGCCCGAGACGACGATCAGCAGCACGCGCTTTTCCGGCCGCGTTATAAACAGCGGGCTGCACAGGTTCCCGGTTTTTTCATCAAAAAGATCGACGCGGCGTCGCAGCGACTCCAGCACGCTCGCGATCATGCGCGCGTAAGGCCGCGCCGCCAGCGCGCGCTCCTGCGCGCGCCGCAGCTTGGCCGCCGACACCATCTTCATGGCCTTGGTGATCTGCCGCGTGTTTTTCACGCTGCGGATGCGCCGTCGTAAATCGAGAACATTTGCCATTCTTATGAGCTCTCTGGCCGCCTATTTTGCCGCGACTGCCGACTCCCGCACCTGCTTGAACATCGCCGCATATTCCTTCAACGCCGCGTGCAGCCGATTCTTCATGTTGTCGTCGAATTGCTTTTTCTGGGTCAGATCGGCCACCAGCGCCTGCTGCGCGTTGTCGAGATACTGGTACAGCCCATCCTCGAAGGCGCGAATGTCGGAAACCTGCAAATCGTCCAGGTAGCCCTGCGTTCCCGCAAAAAGAATAATCGCCTGCCGCTGCCACGTGAGCGGATGGAACTGCGGTTGCTTGAGCAGTTCCGTCAAGCGCTGCCCGCGCGCCAGTTGCTTCTGCGTCAGCGGATCCAAATCGGAACCAAATTGCGCAAACGCCGCCAGCTCGCGGTACTGCGCCAGGTCCAATTTCAAAGTTGACCCCACCTGCTTCACAGCCTTGATCGCCGCCGAAAAGCCCACGCGCGAAACCGAAAGGCCCACGTTCACCGCCGGACGCACGCCGGAATTGAACAAGTCGGTCTCAAGAAAAATCTGCCCGTCGGTAATCGAAATCACGTTTGTAGGAATGTAGGCCGAAACATCGCCGGCCTGCGTCTCGATCACCGGCAGCGCGGTCAGCGAACCCCCGCCCCGCTCCTTGCTCATCTTCGACGACCGCTCGAGCAAGCGCGAGTGCAGATAGAACACGTCGCCCGGATACGCCTCGCGCCCCGGCGGACGGCGCAGCAGCAGCGAAATTTCGCGGTACGCCATCGCGTGTTTCGAAAGATCGTCGTACATCACCAGCGCGTGTTTGCCGTTGTCGCGAAAATACTCGCCCATCGCGGTTGCGGCATACGGCGCGAGAAACAACATCGGCGCCGGCTCCGAGGCCGATGCGGCCACGATGATGGTGTGGTCCATCGCGCCATGCTCGGTCAGCGTCTGCACCACCTGCGCAATCGACGAGCGCTTCTGCCCGATCGCGCAATAAATGCAGATCAGATCGTTCTTCGCGTTGTTGATAATGGTGTCGAGCAGCACCGCCGTCTTGCCGGTCTGCCGGTCGCCGATAATCAGTTCGCGTTGGCCGCGGCCAATGGGAATCATGGCGTCGATAGCCTTGAGACCCGTAGCCATCGGTTCGCGCACCGGCTGGCGATCGATAATGCCAGGCGCCAGTCGCTCCACGGGCAACGTCTCCGTAGTGGCGATCGGTCCCTTGTCGTCGATAGGATTGCCCAGCGCGTCCACCACGCGGCCGATCAAGGCCGGGCCTACGGGCACCGAAAGAATCTTGCCCGTGCGCTTCACCTCCTGGCCTTCCTTCAACTCGGTGTAGTCGCCGAGCACCACTGCGCCCACTTGGTCTTCTTCAAGCGACAGCGCCAGCCCCGCAATGCCGTGCGGAAAGCTCAGCAGTTCGCCGGCCATCACCTTGTCCAGGCCGTGCAGGCGCGCAATGCCGTCCCCCAGCGTGGTGATGGTTCCCACTTCGTCCACCTGGACCTTCGCGTCGTAGTTCGCGATCTGCTCGCGAAGAAGTTGTGTAATCTCGTCTGCTTTGATCTGTGCCATCACTGTTCCTTGCGCCGATTTCAACCGGCCATTAATGTTTCCCTGAGTCTTTCGAGGCGCCCCTTGACCGAGCCGTCATACACCGTCGACCCGATGCGCACCACCGTGCCGCCGAGAATCGACTTGTCCAGCTTGAAGCTCGCGTCGATCTTTGCGCCCGCCAGTTTGCCCACTTCGGCGACAAGCGCGTCGCGATCTTCCCTGCTCAACTCGCGCGCCGTCACAATCTCCGCGGGCTTGATGCCCTGCTGTTCCTGCAAAATCCTGCGCCACGCCGCGGCCACATCCGTCACTTGCGCAATGCGATTGTTGTCGATCAGCACGGCAATCAGGTTGCGCAGCTCTTTTTGCAGTTTCAATTCAACATTCAACTTGTCCAGGAACGCGACCTTCTGCGCCGCCGGAAATGCCGGGTTGATAAAGAACGTCTGCAACTCTTCGCTCGCATCCCATGTCGCCAGAAAATCCGCGAACTGGTGGTCCAGCTTGATGGGATCGAGCTTCAAGTCCTTCACCACGTCGGCAAAGGCCTGCGCGTAGCGGGCGACAAATGCGGGCATCTAGTTCTTGCCTCCCCTGCCTGCGGCGTCACCGGCCTGCCCGCCGTGGCGGGCAACTCCGGCCACAAACTCGGCAATCAGGGCGCGGTCGGTTTCCGGAGTCAGCGCAATCTGTTTCTCCGCCTGACCGATCGCCAGATCGGCGGCAAAACTCCGCAAACCGCGCTTGGCCTGGGACAGCGCCGCGTTCAGCTCCTGTTCCGCGGCAGCCACAATGCGCGCGCTTTCCTCGCCGAGCGAAGCCTTGATGCGCTTCTCGTCTTCCACGCTTTCCTGCTCCACTTGCGCCGAAAGCTTTTTGATCTCCTCGCCCAGTCCGGCCAGTTGGGCCTCCACGGCGCTCAGCCGCGACTGCGCATCCGCCGTGGCCCGGCGCGCGTCGGTCAGGTCGTGGCTCAGGGTTTGCGATCGCTTGCGCAGCATCTTCGGCATGGAGCGCTTGAGCGGAATGGCAACGGCGAAGAAGATGATCGCGAAGTTGATCCCCAGCAGAATGTCGACCGTGGTGTCAAGTTTCAAATGCAGAATGCGCGCCACCGACTGCACTGCGGGCGAATGCAGAAACGCGGCGTCTCCATCGTCCTCAGATTGCGCAGGTTGCGCGGCTCCCGATCCGTTTGTCGCCCCGCCTGCCGGCCCGTTCGCCGCCGGACTCGCCGTTGGACTTGATGCCGAATCCGAAGCGCCCGTCGCGCTCTGCTGTGCGGCTGCGTAGGTCGGCGCAAGAACCAGCGCCGCGACCGTCACGACCACGGCAAGCCATAAAGCGCGGAAGCAAGAACTCATCTTCGAACAAGACCGCATTTCGTAAATGGTCTCGGAACAAGACCGCATTTCGTAAATGGTCTCGGAACAAGACCGCATTTCGTAAATGGTCTCGCGAAAGGGCACGACTTCAGTCGTGCCGAAAAGAGGCCGAAAAGCGAGGGGTTTTAACCCCTGAGGGATCTGCGCCCACTCCGCGGGGCCATTTTTGAAACATGCTCCAGAAGGTCTCAACGGGAACCCCCGGCAGCGGCTGGCAGAACGGCGCGAACGGCCTGGAGGGCGAGATCGCCGGACGCAGCCTGCAGAGCTGCCCTTGCGGATGCGGCTTCGGCCTCGAGCTCGGCCCTGGCCTGACGCACCTTTTGGCCGGCTGCCTGTCGCGCAGCCTCGAGCCCCGCATCGCGTTCGGTGCTCCACTGCTTGGCGCGCTGCTCACGCTGCTTGTAAGCCTCGGCGCGCGCCTGCCGCAAACGCTCGGCATATTCCTGGGCCTTGGCTTCGGCCTGGGCGACGGCCTTGCGCGCATCTTCCATGGCGCCTTCCGTCAAAGCGCGGCGCCTGGCCAGAACCGCCGTCAACGGGCCCTGGATCAGAAATTGATACGCAATCACCAGCACAATGAAGAGCAGAGCCGTCGGGATCGCACCCACCAGTAGCTCTCCGAGTTGTTGAAAGATATCCTGCATGGATCGACTGGACTACTTCTGCTCAAGTGAAAGTTTTATTAAGTGGAACCCTCTGTTTTACCAAGGGGAAACCCCTAAGTCAACGTTGCGGAGGGCTTATCGTGGCGTTCTGTGACTCCGGTCACGAAATGGGAATTTTCATGCAAAAAAGGGCTTGCTTTTGCCTGAAACAGTCCTACACTTAAGCTACCACCTAGACCCGGTCCAGGGTCCAGCGGGCAGCCGGTCTCGGGATATCCTTCCACTCCCGGACCGGTTAGCCCGCTTCTTAATTTTCAGGCGCGTTTGCGATAGCCCGGGAGTTTCACCGGTAGGCCGGGGTTTCACCGGCAGGCCCGGGGTTTCACCGGTAGGCCGGGGGTTGACCGATAGGCCGGGGTTTGACCGGTAGGCCGGGGTTTGACCGGTAGGCCCGGGGGTTGACCGATAGGCCGGGGGTTGACCGATAGGCCGGGGGTTGACCGGTAGGCCGGGGGTTGACCGGTAGGCCGGGGTTTGACCGGTAGGCCCGGGGTTTCACCGGTAGGCCCGGGGTTGACCGGTAGGCCGGGGTTTGACCGGTAGGCCCGGGGGTTGACCGATAGGCCGGGGGTTGACCGGTAGGCCGCGGTTTGACCGATAGGCCCGGGGTTTCACCGGTAGGCCGGGGTTTTAACCCCGGCATTCGACGGTCGCAAAACATCGCGGCCTTTAGGCCCTGAGGTATGCTTTTCTAAAGGCCCATGCCAACCTACGCGCTGACCACTGTGGCACATGATCGCCGAGCCATCTTTGCGAGAACGGCGAACGCGGAACTCTTGGTTGAGGTACTCTTCCGATACCGCGACCAGGGACGCTATCGCCTTCACGGCTTTGCGGTGATGCCGGAGCACTTGCACGTGCTGCTGACTCCCGCTCCCGGCCAGACAATCGAGCGGTGCGCGCAACGCATTAAGGGTGGGTTTTCGCACGACTTGCGAAAACAATTTGGCGGAGAGGTCTGGCAGCAAGGATTTCACGAGCACAGAATTCGCAACCAGGCGGATTTCATCTCCCAACTCGGATACATAGCCACGAATCCTGAAAAAAGGCATCTTCTGGACTACGCTTTTGTCCACACCTGTTTCCTTGAGCGGATGGACCCGGCGCCCGACGAGCTTAGAGCCATCGCGCACGCGCGAAACACCGCGAGCCAAGGATCGAATGCAGAATGAGGGTCTCGCAAGATCTTGCCGGCCCAGTGTCTCTGCGCGCGAGATTTGCAAAAGCATACCTCGGGGCTTAAAGGCCACTGGATGTTGCCCCTCTGGATGCCGGGGTTAAAACCCCGGCCTACCGATCGCCCACCGCCGCCTTGTCCACCGCCAACAGCCCCTGCGCCCGCAGCCAGTTCTCGAGCAGCCCCGGCCACTGATCCAACGCCGCATCGCCCTTCCCCAACCCGCTGCCATGGGCTCCATTCGCAAAAACGTGGTACTCCGACGGCACCCCCGCCTTCACCAGCGCCTCAAAGAACCGCAGGCTCTGGTCAACAGGCACCGTCTGATCGTTAAATGTGTGATAAATAAACGTCGGCGGCGTGTCCTTCGTGACAAAAAGTTCCGGAGAGTACGCCGCGCGCAGTGCCCCGCACTGGTCCATCAGGTTGAACATCTTGCAATAATTCAGGTGCGACATATCGGCCCCCACCGCGCCCAGCCACGGATAACCCAGAACCAGAAAATCCGGCCGGCTCGATACCCGTTCAATTGCATCGTCCGCATCGGGCTTGCCCGTCACAAACTGCGTCCCCGCCAACGCCGCCAAATGCCCGCCAGCCGAGAACCCGATCACCACAATGCGATTGGGATGGATATGGTAATCCGCCGCCCGCGCCCGCACCGTCTGGATGGCGCGCCGTGCATCGTAGAGCGGCACCGGCAGCACGTAACCGTGCGAGGTGAGCCTGTAGCTCAAAATAAACGCGCGAAATCCGCGTGCGGTGAACCAGTCGGCCACCTCGCGCCCTTCCAGGTCCCCGGCCAACATGCGGTACGCGCCGCCGGGAAAGATGATCACCGCCGACCCGTTGGCCGTTCCCTGGCGCGGTTCGAGAATCGTGAGCGCGGGGATGTCATCGCAAGTCGCCCCCTTGGCCTCGGGCGCAGTGCCCGGCCACAGCCGGATCGTGTGAATGCCCAGAAAAGCGTTGTCCGTCCCCGGCGTGGCGCAGGAGACGGTTTCGGCGCCCACGGGCAGCGCCAACGACGCTGCGACAAGAATCGCCCCCATAAAACGCGAATTGATCTGTTTCATAAGTGCCTCAACTAGTTTCGCGAGGATTATAAGCGCAGCGTTCAGGTTTCAGGTATCAGGGTATTGGGTCAGTTTGAATCCGTCGTGAAAGGGCACGACTTAAGTCGTGCCGAAAACGCAGCAGAATGAGTCGGGCTTCAGCCCCTGAGGGACGTTGTTTTCAAACTGACCCATTACCGGTTTCAGGGGCCAGAAATTCACTCGCAACTGCTGACCCCTGACACCTGAAACCTGACCCCTGTTCTTTACAGCCAAATCGCCGAATGCCCAGGGCACAAGGCTTCCGGCTTGCTCGCACAACGTCTCCGCCAAATCCATTCCGTAGCGCGCAAAATAATACGCCCCTCCATGTACCCGCTCCTGCAGCACGCCGCCAGGATAAAGCGCATTCCAAATGCTGTTGGCATGGCGCGTCGAGCGTAGCCTCGCGCTGCAGTTGGAAATTCGCCGCCAGCGTCCGCAGCCGATTCATCTGGTAGCGCATCTTCCCCGCCGCCGTCTCGGCCGACTGCCCCAGTCCCTTGTCCTGCGACTGCAGCCACTCCACCAGTTCAGTCAGTTCCTCGTCCATCGCGTTCCCCGCCGCCGCCAACTTTGATCTTGGTTTCAGGTGGCATCGCTCGCGCCGCCAGCCGTAGCGCCAGCGTAGCCGCATTCTCCTCTTCAAAAACCTGCTCCAGCGTCAGCTCGTCCTTCCGCAGCAATTCCGCAATCGCGGGCTCGATCAGCGTGGCCGAGAAACGCGCAATCGGCGGCGTCTGCCGGCCCAGAATGCGCTCGAAAAGCACCGCGGACTGCGCCAGGTACGCAATCTCCGCCGGCCCTCCCACCTGCGCCGTAGTCCCGAACAGAAAATCCTGAAACACCGGCCGCAGCAGCGCCGCCGGCGAAATCCGCTCCGGCTCCGCATCGAGAATCCCCAACAACTCGTCCGTCGAAATATTCCGATTCCCTTCCGCGCCCGCCGTCTGCCCACCCGCCGTCTGCCAAAGACCGTCAGGCTCATCGGCCGTCGGCGCAACCCGTTTCAACGCCAGCCGCGCCCCCGTCTTGTCATCGATCAAAAACAGCAAACTCGACTGCGGCGCAACCAAAACCTGCGCGTGATACCCCGCCGCTTCCAGCGCCTGACTCCTCTCCGCCAAGCGCCGCATGGAACTCATCGGCGCGTTCAATCGCGGCGCGCAGCACCGGCGCGCCCAATCGATGAAAATCTCCGCCCGCTGCATCCACAATCAGCAGCCCCTGCGCCGCAAAAACCTTCGCATAAAAATCCGCGAATGCCTGCGCAAAAGTCCGCCCAGGCCGGTACGCGGCAATCAGGGCGTCCGTCGCTTCCGACCCCCCGAAAATCTCAGCGGCGCGCTCCGCAAGCGCCGTGATCGAGTCGTCAAAGACAATCCGCCCTGCCGGAATAGCAGCCGCAGGCGTCGAAGCATAGCTCAGCGTCGCCAGCTCGCGGCCCGCAGGAAACGTCACATGGTCGATCTCGGCAAAATCGTGGTCTTCCGACGCCAGCCAAAAAACCGCCACATGCGGAAAGCCCGCAGCCGCGCCCTTTCGCGCGCGCGCAATCGCCGTCGCGGCTTTGAATGGCGTATAGAGCGGCCCGCCAAACAATCCCACCTGTTGCCCGGTCAGGATCGTGCCCGCACCCCGCTCCAGCGCCTCAAGCGCACCCGCCGCGGAGCCTGACGGATTTTGCGCAGCCAGCAGTCGCACCAGTCCCGGCCAATGCGCCGGCAACGCCGGCCGATTCCGCTTCAAATCGTCCGAAGGCAGAAACGCGCCCAGTGCACTGGCGCAAAAATCCAAAAACAGCCGGCTCTGCCCCGGCATCACCGATGCGGGAAAACATTCTGCGGTGGTCGTTTCGTTCACGCGGCGCTCATTTTTCAGGATTGCTGGATCCGGTGGCTTCAAACTCTGAACTATTGCTCAGTTAAGGATGCCATGGCGAGCCCGATCGATGCAGAACAAGTCCCAACCTTCCCTTCTCAACCCAGCACACAGAATGGTGCCCCCGGTCCCTCGCATTTGGGGACCGGGAAACTCCGAACCCAACCGACTTCTCTCAACCCACCACAAGCCTAGGCGCGCCCAATGCGTATACTCGTCTTGAATCGCACGCACCGAAAAAGGACTCTCCATGCCCACCAAAACCAAGAAGAAGCCCCCCGCCGCGAAACGGAAATCACCGCAGAAAACTTCCGCCATCGAGCGCGCCACGATCCTCAGCTCCGAAGTGGTCTACCAAGGCCCGCTCTTCCGCGTGCTGCACGACAAGCTCATCGAGCCCGGCGGACGCACTAACGAGCGCGACGTCATCCGCCACAACGGCAGCGTCGTGATCCTGGCCATCGACAACTCAAAAAACAAGCGCGATCCGTGGATTGTGCTGGAGCGCCAGTACCGCCATGCGGCCAATCAATATCTCTGGGAACTGCCCGCCGGAAAACTCGACGCCGGCGAAACGCCGCTCGAGGGCGCGCAGCGGGAGTTGGCCGAGGAGACCGGTTACCGGGCGAAGAAATGGCGTCCGCTGGTCGAGTACTACGCCAGCCCCGGCTTTCTTGGCGAGTCGATGAAAGTCTTTCTCGCCGAAGGGCTCGAGCCCGGCGAAACCCACCTCGAAGCAGACGAAGAGATCGAGCTGCGCCTCGTAAAACTGTCTGAACTGTTGAAAATGATCGAGAAAGGCGCCATCCTCGACGGCAAGACCCTGACCAGCGTGCTCCTGTACGCGCGCCTTCAGAGCCGCCGAAGAAATAGGCCCTCCGCACCCTTCAAACCAACCCTCCGTGTCCCATCCATTCGGTCGCTTCATCGCCGAATGGGTGGGAAAGCAAAAATCCCGATCCACTTCTCGCCTCAGCACAAACCTCACACTCCGCCCTTCCGTTCCACATTGCGGCACAAGCAACTTTAGTCAACCTTTCGTCTCTTTTGCGCGTCTTATTAATTACGGTGTGGTGTTCCCCTAATGACACGCCGTATCCCGCAAAGAGAAGAGGAAGGCGGAACCTGTGGCTCAGTACAAGGGTAAGGTCAAGTGGTTTAACAACGCCAAGGGCTACGGATTCATCGGACGCGAAGACGGGCCGGATGTATTCGTTCACTACTCGGCAATCCAATTGGACGGGTACAAAACGCTCAAAGAAGGCGACGAGGTCGAGTTCGACATAGTCGAAGGGCAGAAAGGTCCCCAGGCGGACGCAGTGCTTCGCCTACGGGATGCCGCCGCTCACAACGCTGCTTAAGCCTTAAGCGTCGATAAGTTCCGGGCGTATCGCAAGCGCAAGACCGCCGCCCGGCGGTTTCGGTGGAGTGCGCCCTCTGCAATTGCTTCTTCTCAAACATACCCCAACAGCTTTCAGTTTTCTCGCCCGCAAAGCAGTATGGGTGCCCCCGGTCCCTCGTCCGCCGCGGCGGAGGGACCGGGAATGAACGCCAAATGCCAATCACCCCCGGTCTTCAAGCCCCCACACGCCTGTGAACGACGATACCAATCGCGCCAATCTCCGCCATCGGATTCCGACTGGCCCTCCCTCCCGCAAATGTTCCATACTGCCGGGTGCCCCCGGTCCCTCGCACTTGGGGACCGGGGATGAACGCCCGATGCCCCCGGTCCCTCGCACTTGGGGACCGGGGACGAACGCCGGGTGCCCCCGGTCCCTCGCACTTGGGGACCGGGGACGAACGCCGGGTGCCCCCGGTCCCTCGCACTTGGGGACCGGGGACGAACGCCGGGTGCCCCCGGTCCCTCGCACTTGGGGACCGGGGACGAACGCCGGGTGCCCCCGGTCCCTCGCGCTTGGGGACCGGGGATGAACGCCGGGTGCCCCCGGTCCCTCGCACTTGGGGACCGGGGACGAACGCCCGATGCCACACCCCCCGGTCTTCAATCCCCCACACGCTGTGAACGACGAAACCGATCGCGCCAATCTCCGCCGCCAGATTCCCTCTGGCCCTCCATCCCGCAAATGTTCCATACTGCAAAGCGGAGAGTCGCATCATGGACAACAAAACCATGGCCCGTCTGCTGGCAGAGACGGCCGACCTTCTCGAAATCGACGGCGCCGACAGCTTTCGCATCCGCAGCTACCGCCGCGCCGCCGAAGCCGCCGAGCAAACCACCGTCGACCTCACCGAAGCCGCCGCCGACACCGCCCGCCTCATGGAGATCGACGGCATCGGCAAGAGCATGGCCGCCAAGCTTCAGGCCATCGCCCAAACCGGCTCCCTCGAGCAGCGCGACGAGCTTCTGAAAAAATACGGCGCCGGCGTTCTCGAACTCCTCAAGCTCCCCGGCATGGGTCCAAAGACCGTCGCCCTCCTCTGGGATGCAGCGAAAATCGGGAGCATCGACCAGCTTTCTAAGGCCATCGAAGCCGGCAAACTCACCGGTCTTCCGCGCATGGGCCCTAAGCAAATTGAAAAGCTGCGCAAAGGCATCGAGGACTACCGCCGCAGCGCCGGCCGCTTCCGCATCGACATCGCCACCGAAGAAGCCGCGCGCATCGCGGCGTACCTCCTCAAAATGAAAGGCATTAAGAAGGTCACGCCGGCCGGCTCGCTGCGCCGCGGTCGCGATACCGTGGGCGATCTTGATCTGTTGGCCATCGGCCCCGCCTGCGAACCCGGTCGCACCGAGGCTGCCGTCGAACACGTCGCCGCTTACCCCGGCATCCACAGCATGATCGTTAAAGGCGAAAACAAGGTCAGCTTCAATCTCGACCAGGGCTTGCAGGTCGATGTGCGCCTCCTGCCCACCGCCTCTTATGGCGCAGCCCTGCAATACTTCACCGGCTCCAAGGCACACAGCGTCGCGCTCCGCCAGCGTGCTCTCAAAATGGGCTACACCCTCAGCGAGTGGGCACTCGCGCGCCTCAGCGACGATTCAACCGTCGCCGCCGCGACCGAGGAAGAAGTTTACGCCGCCCTCGGCCTGGACTGGATGCCACCCGAGATGCGCGAGAATCTCGGCGAGATCGATCTGGCCGCCAAACATGCCCTGCCCCACATCGTCTCTCTCGACAACATCGAAGGCGACGTGCACATGCACACCACCGAAAGCGACGGCCACAACTCCATCCGCGAGATGGCCGACGCCGCCGTCCAATGCGGTTACAAATACATCGCCATCACCGACCACTCGAAATTTATTGGCATCACCAACGGTCTCGACGAAAAACGCGTCCTCGCGCAGATCAAGCAAGTGCGTCAAGTAGACAAAGCCATGGAGGGCCGCATCCGCGTCTTCACCGGCACCGAGGTCGACGTCTTGGCCGACGGAACCCTGGCCCTCGATGATGAGGTGCTCGCTCAACTAGACATTGTCATTGCCAGCGTGCACATGCGTTACGACGAGACCCGCGAAGAAATGACAGCCCGCGTCCTCCGCGCCATTGAAAATCCGTACGTCCGCATCCTCGGCCATCCCACCGGCCGCCTGCTCCTGCGTCGCGAGCCCTTCGCCATCGACCTCGTCGCCGTGTTCAAGCGCGCTGCCGAGCTCGGCGTCGCCATGGAACACAATGCCGCGCCCGAGCGCCTCGACCTCAACGATCACGACCTGCGCCTTGCCAAAGAGATGGGCTGCAAGATCGTCATGAACTCCGACTCGCACGACAGCCGCAACCTGGGAAAGATGGTCTACGGCATAAAGCAGTTGCGCCGCGCCTGGCTCACGCCCCAAGAACGTCCTGAACACCCGCGACGCCAAGCGCTTTCTCGCCGCCCTCCGCCCAAGACCGTAGGTTCCTGACCGCTTGAAGAAGAACCTTACCGTGCCCCATCCATTCGCAGCTTTTTGCGAATGGGTGGGATAGCACGAACCCTAACTGCCTTCTCGCTCCCTTGCTCCCTGCCTCCCGAAGTCACGTAGCCGATTTCATACTCAACGAGCTAAGATAAGGGCGCACCGTGCACGGAGGCTGTATGAGCCTGCTTCAACAAGACGAACAGGACGACGCCGCACGCGGCGAGGCATACACCAAAGGCACCAGCCACGTGCTCGTCGCCGCCATCATCGCCGGCGTCGTGATGTGCGTCGCCATTGGAATTTACGCGTATCTCGGCCAAAAGCCGCCCTTCGCCGCCGGCGAAATCACGGCCATCTATGCGCACCCGCAGCATACTCAAACCTCAGGCTTCGACGCCAACGGCATGCCCCAGCCAAAGGAAGACGTTGACCAGGTCATGGTCTTCGCCACCGTAAGCCTGACGAATAAAACCTCCAACCCGCTGTTTCTCGGCAATATTACCGCCAACGTCACGCTCGCCGACGGCAGCATCGCCCACTGCTATGCCGCCAACAAGGGCGATTACGGCCGTATCTTCGTCGCCTACCCCGACATTCCGGTGCCGCATCTCGCGCCCATCTCGCCGCTCGACACAACCATCCCCGCCGGCCAGACGGTCGTGGGAACCTTCGTTTCAGCTTTCAAAATGACGCAGCAGCAATGGGACGCGCGCAAGGGCCTCGACTTTACCTTCGACTTCCACTATCAGGCCCCCCTCACACTCACGCCCCACGTGAACATTACTGAGCGGTAGGCGGCACCGGCTACTGAGCGGTAGGCGGAACGGGCGCGCCCTTCGGCGTCGAAAGATACCCGGAAATCTGGCTCTTCGAGTTGATGTTGTTCACCACCACCTCAAACAGCGCCGGATCCTTGCCGCTGTAGAACTGCAACGGCTCATCCAACCCGCGATTCGGCTTCTGCACGGCCTTGTTGTCGGAGTAGACCACCAGGGTGTACGTGTTCTTCTTGGGGTCCACCCTCTTCACCTCGAGGCTCACCGTGCCCACCGGCTTTCTCTGCCCCTTGGTCAGCGTGAACTCGTAGAAGTTCCGGTCGCCTTTGTGCTCCAGCGTCACCAGCTCATCGTGATTGCGGGCAATCACGCTGTTGGTATTGCTCAGGTCGCCGCGCACGCTCTGCAGTTGGCTCTCTGTGGTGGCCAGGTCGCTCTGCGTCTTCGTCAGATCCGTCTTCACCCCGCCCACGTCGCTCTGCACCGTCGACACCTGGTTTGAAACCGTGCTCACCTGCTGCTCGGTCTGCTTGTTCTCGTTTTCCAGCCTCGCGGTGTCGGCGTCTTCCTGCTTGATAATCGCCTGGGCGCGCGACTCCATCTGTTTCTGGGTCAGGCCGTTCTCTTTGCTCAGCTCGTCGGTGGCCACTTGCAGCCGCGCTTCGGTTTCCCGCAGATCCGCGGCCTGCTTGGCATTCTGTTGTTGCGCCAACGTCAGTTCGGCCTGCTGGGCCGTGACTTTGCTGTTCAGGGTATAGCACCAGATCAGTCCGCCGGCAGCGGCCAGCAGCGCAATGGCGATCACGGCTAACAACGCGCCAGAGTAAGTTCGAGGGGCTTCTTCCAATTCACTCATTCTTTGCCTTTCGTGCTCCGGGGGCTTCTTCTTAAAGCGTACCCGCCGGGCGTGAGAGTCGGCATCTAGTCCGGTTAGACGCCGCACACGGGATAAATTGTCTCAATCCTTCCGGAAATTCCTGCAATTCGCCGTCCTGCCGAGGGGATTTCTCCCCGGCCATGCGGGCCAGTCACAATCCCCTCATTCTTCCGGCGAAGCTACAGGATAAATCCAACAGCCGCCCCTTGTGCACGATAAGCGCCTTTCGCCCCTTATTCCCTCATCTCCTCCGCCCCTGTTCTCTGTTCTCTGTTCCCTGTTCCCTGTTCTCTGTTCTCTGTTCTCTGTTCCCTGTTCCCTGTTCCCTGATCCCTGTCTTCTAGTTCCCTCGCTCCCTGCTTTACCGCTCCCTTGCTCCCTGCTTTACCGCTCCCTTGCTCCCTGTCTTTGCGCTAAGCTATAAACATCTTTACTGCACTTTTTGGCGTCGCGCCTCCAACCGGGGGCCGGAACTCCATCTCACGGCCAGGCCGCATCGTAAAAATCGGGAGAAATAAAGGATATGTCGACCGCTGTCGCTGGAAAGGGTCTTGAAGGAATTGTTGCCGCGAACTCCGGTATCTGCTGGATCGACGGAGACGCGGGGATCCTCTCCTATCGCGGCATCGACATCCATGAGCTCGCCGAGCGCTCCACCTTCGAGGAAACCACCTACCTGCTGTGGAACGGCCTGCTGCCCAATGAGCTCGCCCTGCGCGAGTTCTCCACGCAGCTCGCCCTGGCGCGCTCCCTCGACCAGCGCGCCGTCGAAATGCTCAAGAGTTTTCCCATCACCGCCACGCCCATGGAAGTGCTGCGAACTGCCGTGTCGGCATTGAGCTTTTACGATGCCGACGAGAAAGACAACTCCCACGACGCCAACGTCCGCAAGGCCTTCAAGCTCACCGCGCAAATCGCCATGCTGGTGGCCATTTACGATCGCATTCGCAAGGGCAAGGAAATCGTTCCTCCCGATCGCTCGCTCTCCCACGCCGGCAACTTCCTCTGGATGCTCAACGGCGAGAAGCCTTCCGAAACCGCAACCCGAACTCTCGATATCGCTCTCATCCTCCACGCCGACCACGAGCTCAACGCCTCCACCTTCGCCGCCCGCGTCATTGCCGCCACACTCTCTGACATTCACTCCGCCATCACCGGCGCCATTGGCGCGCTCAAAGGCCCGCTCCATGGCGGCGCCAATGAAGGCGTCATGCGCCTGCTGCTCCTCATCGACAAGGAAGGCGCCGACCCTGTCGAGTACGTCAAAGGCATGTTAGCCGCCCGGCAAAAAATCTCCGGCTTCGGCCACCGCGTCTACAAAACCGAAGATCCCCGCGCCACCCACCTGCGCAAAATGAGCGAGCAGCTCGGCAGCGATTCCGGCAATCCCAAGTGGTACGCCATGTCGCGCGCCATCGAGCTCTACATCAATCAGGAAAAAAAGCTCAACGCCAACGTCGATTTCTATTCCGCCTCCACCTACGCCACCCTCGGCATCGACATCGACCTCTACACCCCCATCTTCGCCATCAGCCGCATCTCCGGCTGGGCCGCCCACGTCATCGAGCAGCTCGACGACAACCGCCTCATCCGCCCGAGAGCCGAATACATCGGCCCCCCCTATCCCACCCACTGGGTCCCCGTAGAAGAACGCCTGTAAATCTCCGGTGTAGCGCCGGCAACGTGTAGCGCCGGTCGACATGTGTAACGCCGGTCGACATGCGTAACGCCGGTCGACAAGCGTAACGCCGGTCGACATGTGTAACGCCGGTCGACATGCGTAACGCCGGTCGACATGCGTAACGCCGGTCGACATGTGTAACGCCGGTCGACATGCGTAACGCCGGTCGACATGCGTAACGCCGGTCGACATGTGTAACGCCGGTCGACATGTGTAACGCCGGTCGACATGTGTAACGCCGGTCGACATGCGTAACGCCGGTCGACATGCGTAACGCCGGTCGACATGTGTAACGCCGGTCGACATGCGTAACGCCGGCATCCTTGCCGGCTGTAGTGTGGGCGTCCTCGCCCGCACTCGCGTACCAATTCGAACCCACCTCCCGTGCCCCATCCTTTCCGCGCTCTTTGCGGAAAGGGTGGGATCGCACAAACCCCAACCAATCTCCGTCAACCCGAGCAAAAAATATCACGTGTCATCCCCAGCAACCTGACTCGCCTTTGGCGCGTTACGGCGAAAAATGACACCAGAAGGTCCGATGATCCTACTGGGTTTAGGCTGCATGTCATCCTGAGCAACCTGACTCGCCTTTGGCGCGTTACGGCGAAAAATGACACCAGAAGGTCCGATGATCCTACTGGGTTTAGGCTGCATGTCATCCTGAGCGACGTAGGCCGCGCTTCGCGCGGCCTACGAGTCGAAGGGCCTGCGGTTGCCTTTGTTCTGGCCTCTGCCGGGTGCCCCACATCTCGTCCGCCGCAGTGGATGAGATGTGGGAAAACACGAACCCCCGCTCGCCTCATTTACCCCAGCACGACTCTCCGTGCCCCATCCATTCGGTCGCCAAGGCGACCGAATGGATGGGACCGGCCGCTGTCCCCGCTCCCGGCGACCTTTCCAGATCGCAATGTGGGTGCCCCCGGCCCCTCGCCCTTGGGGACCGGGGAGCGACGCTCGACCCAGTCGCAGCCCGCTTGAGCGCGCGAAAGATCCTCCCCGCCAACCCGTTTCCAAAAGTCAAGCTCCGCGCCAACCAACTCGAAACCCCGCATCACCCTAACCCCTTCCTTTTCTGATCCCTGCCCTCCGATCCCCGATCCCTGTCTTTTTGCAGATTATTTCTACCAATTCGCTACACTTCTTCTAGAAGCGAGAAAAACGGCAGATGCCTTCGGTGGCCCGGACAATCAAAGTCCGGGCCGCCGTCTTTTGCGGGCCAGGGCTCCGCAGGGTGCGCGGCTAACCCCGCTGACCCCGCCAATTCCGCTAAGTTCTGAGTTTTGACGACTTTAGATGTAACCACATTGGAATCAACACTTTACGGGAGGTCTCCCGGAGACTAACCCGTCCGGAATCACGACTTTAGGTCAAAAAGGGCATGTTGAGGAGGAGTAACTACTATGGGCAATTATATACTTGACAAATCAAGTCAGTTGTCCTATTCTTGAGTCATGAAAGCGCCAAAGACTCTCCAAGAAGCAATCATTCACTTCGCAAACCCTGATAATTGCTTGGCTTACATGGCTGCGCATCGCTGGCCAAACGGTGTCGAATGTCCGACCTGTGGCCGCAAGGATGCTGCCTATCTGGCGAACCAAAAGAAGTGGCAATGCAAGACCGCCCACGCGAAGCGCCAGTTCACCGCGAAGGTCGGAACCATCTTCGAGGATTCGCCCTTGGGCCTCGAAAAGTGGCTCCCTGCCGTGTGGCTCATCGCCACTGCGAAGAACGGTGTTAGCTCCTGCGAGATTGCCCGTTCCTTGGGTGTCACCCAGAAAACCGCTTGGTTCATGCTGCATCGCATCCGCAAGGCTATGGCGAATGGCTCCATGATGAAGATCGGCGGCAATGGCGGCGAAGTGGAAGCGGACGAGACTTTTATCGGCGGTAAGGCCCGCAACATGCACAAGAGCGTTCACGAGCGCCGTATCACTGGCATGGGTCAGAGCTTTCGTGACAAGACCATCGTGATGGGAGTTTTGGAGCGCGGCGGTGAGGTTCGCACCGCGATCATTCCCGACCGGCAAAAGCACACTTTGCAGCCTATCGTCCGTGAACACGTTGAAGCGGGCACGGCTCTCTTCACCGACGAGATGGGTGGATACAAGGGGCTCGACAAAGAGTACCTGCATCAGATCATCGACCACGCCGTTCGCTACGTCGATGGCCGCATCCACACCAACGGCTTGGAGAATTTCTGGTCGCTGCTCAAGCGCGGTATCAATGGAACCTACGTGAGTGTCGAGCCGTTTCATCTTTTCCGCTACCTCGATGAGCAAGCGTTCCGCTACAACAATCGTGCGACCAAAAAGAACCCCATGAACGACTCGGATCGTTTCTCTGCTGTCCTATCTCAAGTGGCTGGAAAGCGCCTCACCTATGCCGAAGTCACCGGCAAGGTGGGAGGGACCGCGATTAACTAATCCTTCCCGTTTGAAGCGCGGCCCACAGCGGAAGGCAGACTCCTAGTCTTCCGCTGTTCTTCTCGTTCGCGCTTCTCTGCTTCCATCTCAGCCTTCACCTTAACGGGATCAGCTTTGAGAATCGTATCCATTGCGGAGTTGAATTCCTGAAATTCACGACTGGTTTTCATTTTTTGACCTTCGGCTTGAATGTTGCCCGCTTCATGCGTTTTTTGAGTTGTTCCGGCCTCTTCTCATAGAAGCGCGTGGCGACTCCATCCAAGAATTTGAAACTCTGTGCGTTCGCGACCCAGCAATGCTTTTTATCATGCCCCGAAACGACGGCTGCCGTCACGCCGTCGGCGGAATAGTAGCGCTCGAAGGTATTCAGTCGAGTCCTGGCAATTCCATTGTCTAGACTCGGAAATGCGGCGTGTTGAGCTATCACGCAACGCTGAACGACACCCGCGATCAAATCTGCGGGCTGAATTAAAGTGGTTTGTTTGGGCAGGAAGCTGTGTCCTCGCAGGCCACGCAACTTGCTGGTTTTCTCATCAAAATCAGCGAATGTGATCGCTATTTCATGCTCTCTGTCACCCTTTTCAAAAATGTAGTGTACTTCTTGTTCGAGCCTGCTCTCGTTCAATAGATAGCCTTCAGTGTTCAAGATGGCGGCATAGGCACACGCTGAAAAAACCGGCCCAATTTCATTTGGGAATTTTGCCTCAGCTAGTATCTTGTTCACGGCGGCAACTTCTACCGACACGCTCATCACATAGACATCAGGGCGATTAACTATAGCCGCAAGGCGCTTTAAAAAAGCGATGCGCTCTTCAGCGTTCCACGCTCTAGAGCCCAATTTGCATTTTGGAGTTCCGAAATCGGCTAAATGAAACACTTTTCCTTCAGTAGCTTGTTCCCAATCGCGTTCGATACTTTCGCAGACCAGCGGATCAGCCATGAAGCCGCCTACCGTTATCAGGGGATGGTCATTCTCTTTGCCGGAACCGTCGAAATAGATGCGCAAAGACACTAGCGCTCCCTTCCGTGCGCGCCCGAACGCAATGCCAGCAATCTCATGGGCGCTTATGCCATTTTCAAGGGCAACCACTTGCCACTCCAACTATCAACCTACCGGGTTGATTCGTCAAGTATATATTTGCCCTACTATGTACATGATTTGCCGGCACATCAGAACCAACGGACTCCGCTGCGGGTCCCCCGCCCTTAAGGAAAACCCGTTTTGCTACTACCACGCCAAGGCCCACTCCGTCGGCGCGGAGCCGCACTTGAGATATGGGCCCCTGCAGTTGCCCACCCCGGAAGACTCCGCCGCCATCCAGCTCTCCGTGGCCCGCATCAACGACGCCGTCATCAATGGACGCATCGACATCAAGAAAGCTGCCAGTCTTTTCACAGGCATCAAGATCGCCGCGCAGTTCATCAATCGCAAGCAATACTTCGATGAAGAAGAAACCGTCCAGTCCGCGGAGTTGACTTTCGAAGGCGACGATCTCGCTCCCAGAAAGTACATTTGCAAAAACGAAGACTGCAACAAATGTCCCTTCGCCACCCCCGGTCAATGCACCAGGTGGTCCTACAAAAGCAGCGGTACCCAGGTTTCCAGCATCGCCAACGACGACGACGACGATGACGATGACGACGATGAAGAGGACGACGCTGACGACAGCGACGACGCCGATGATGAGGGCGAAGATGCTGACGACGCTGAAGACAGCGACGACACCGGTGATAATGACGACGGCGAAGACGCCGAAGACGGGGGCGAAGATGCTGACGACGCTGAAGACAGCGACGGCACCGGTGATAATGACGACGGCGAAGACGCCGAAGACGACGCTGTTAACGAACAAGACGCTGACACCGATGACACCGATGTAACGCCGGTCTCCAGACCGGCTGTCGTGCGGGCGTCCACGCCCGCACTTGCTCCGGCATCAATCGCAGAATCCAGAGCACACAACACGAGAGATGCAATGAACGCGGTCCCGCCTCAAGCCGCCTCACGCCAGACCTCGCACAGTGCGCATCAGCCAATCGATCGCCCCGGCCTCATCCTCGATCTCCATGCTGAGTGCAACCGTCTCGAGCACCACCGATGCAGGAAAATTTTGCGCCAATGCGCCCAGTCGCACGCGATCCTTCTCCGTCGTCAGCAGCGCCGTCGCTCCGGCCTTTTGTGCCGCGGCCGTAACCCGCTCCAGATCGCCGGCCGTGTAGCGGTGATGGTCGGCGAATGCGAACCTCGCCGCCACGCGCGCACCGGCCGCTTCCAACCCATGGAAAAACTGTTCTGGCCGCGCAATTCCGCAGAACCCAACCACCGGCCCCTCCATCCGCGGCACGTCCATGCGCCGCCGCACACGCCACACCGCTCCCTTCCATCCCTGCGACTTCACCCATTCCGCAACCTCGGGTTCGTCTTCCGGAATGGCGAAAACGTCCGCCCGCTCCGCCGCGCGAAGTGCCTCACGCAGATTCCCCGCAGGCAGCAAATGATCGTCGAGATCACTTCGGCTCAAAAGCAAAATGTCAACGTCGCGATGGAGCTGCCGATGCTGAAACCCATCATCCAGCAGATGCAACCCAACACGCTGACTGGCCGGCTCGCTGACTCGCTGACTCGCTCCTTCGCTCCCTCGCTCCCTCGTTCCCTTGCTCGCTCGTTCTCTTGCTCCCTTGCTCCCTCGTTCTCTTGCTCCCTCGCTCCCTTGCTCCCTTGCTCCCTCCGCCAGCAGCCCCGCCTCATACCGCTCGGCGGCCACATACACCGGCACGCCCGCTTCACGTGCAATCACCAGCGGCTCATCGCCAAACCGCTCGGCATCGCCACTGCCATCGACCAGAAGCGGAAGCGCGGAGCGCCGCCGGCCGTAGCCGCGCGAAAGCACATCCACCGCAATGCCGCGCGCCGCGAGTGCCTTTGCCAGAGCGATCACCAGCGGCGTCTTCCCCGCACCGCCCGCCGGCAGATTCCCCACGCTCACTACAGGCCGGCTCAGCTTGCGCACTTGCATCAGTCCCGTGCGCAACTGAAATTCGCGCACGGCCAGACCAAGCCGGTAAACCGGAACCAGCGGCCACAGCAACGGACGTGCAGCACGCGTCATCACTTTCTGTCCACCAGCAACTCGCGGATCGCCGCCACGCATCGCTCCGTCGCGCCCGCCTGCCGCTCGAAAACTTCTTTTGCCCGCGCACCCATCGCCTCCGCAGCCGCTCCATCGCGCAGCAGTTCCATCAGCGCCTCAGCCAACTCCTCCTTCGCCGCGATGCGCAACGCGTCATGCGCTACGAGATCGTCAACCATGGCCCGGAAATTGGCGACATGCGGTCCCATCGCAATCGCCACGCCAAACTGCGCCGGCTCCAGCGGATTGTGCCCTCCCGCCGCAACCACGCTGCCGCCCACGAACGCCACGCTGGCCAGCGAATACACCGAAGCCAATTCGCCAATCGTGTCCAGCAGCACGATCTCGCCAGCCCGCAACGGCCCCGCACCGTTCTCATTCCACTCCGACCGCCGAGTCCACCGATTCCCCGATTTCTCCAGCAGCGCCGCCACCGCCGCAAATCGCTCCGGATGTCGCGGCGCAAGAACCATCGCCAACTTCGGGTCCGCCGCCAGCAGCCGCGTCCACCCTTCCACAAGCGCGACTTCCTCACCCTCCAGCGTGCTGCCGGCAACCACCAGGCGCAGCCCGGCCAACTTCGCCTTCAACAGCCGCGTAGCCTCAGCCTCTTCCGCCGCGCGCACATCGAACTTCAGATTCCCTGCGACTCGAACTCGCTCTGCAACGCAGCCAAGCGCGGTCAACCGCTCAGCATCGATCCCGCTCTGCGCCAGCACCGAGCTCAACCGTCCCAGCAGCGGCTTCCATAACCGCCGCAACATCTTGTAGCGCGGCCACGACCGATCCGAGATCCGCGCGTTCACCACCGCAACGGGAATCCCGCGGCGAAAGCATCCGTTCAGCAAGTTCGGCCAGAACTCCGTCTCCGCCAGCACCAGCAAGCGCGGCTTGAGCGCACTCAGATAAGCGCGCACCGCCCACGGCAAATCGAGCGGGCAATAGAAGACGCGATCGGCTCCGAACCGTTCGCGCGCCAGCGCCTGACCCGTGCGCGTCGTCGTCGAAATCGCCACAAAGTACTCCGGCAGCGCCGCGTCCAGTCTCTTCACCAGCCGCGTCACCGCCAGCACCTCGCCCACGCTCACGGCATGGATCCAGATCAGCGGCCGATCGCCCGAACCCGCAGCCAGCCGCCTCGGAACCCGTCCCAGCCGTTCCCGCAGTCCTTCGCGATACTTCTGCGTGGTCGCCATGCGCCAAAGCCACCAAGGCGCACCGGCAACCAGCGCCGCAAGCAAGGCCACGTTGTAGAAAAATAGCGTCATACTGTGCCGAAAAGCTCTTCCGCCAGTCTAATTCCGCAGAGCATTCCAAGAAGGCCTTCTGTGTGATGTTTTGTATCAGGGCGCGGCTTTAGCCGCGCCGCAAACCGCCCAAACCTAACTCGGGGCTTTAGCCCCTCGGCCCATGATCGAGAGACTTCGAAACCTGTCACGAAACGGCTTCTGGAATGATACAGTCGAGCACGATGAGAATTTCCGGTGCAGTTCCGCTCTTGATTCTTTGCCTCGCGCCCACCGGCTTTGCCGCCGAGCACACGCCGCCCCCGGTGCAGCCCGCTACTTCCTTCCCCGCGGTCGAAGTTCACGCCGACGAGCACGTCGCTGTCGCCGTCGAACCTTACGACACGAAGGAAAAAGAGTCCATCTTCCGCGTCGACTACATCGGCCACGACGTGATGCCGGTGCGCCTCATCGTCACCAATCTCGGCGATAAGCCCATCTCGCTGCGCGACGCGCGCATTCTCTTTGAAACCGCCAGCGGCGATCGCATTCAGGCAGCCGAGCCGGAAGATGTGGAACGCTTGATGAACCGCAACGAGCGCCAGGGCAAACGAATTCCCCTGCCTGCGCCGCTGCCGCCCATCCACACCAAGCCCAAGGGCAGTAACTCTGAAATCGAGTCGGACTTCAACACCTTCGAGTACTCGGCTCTCGCCATTGAGCCGCACACCACGCGCGCCGGCTTCCTGTTTTACGATGTTTCGGGACTGAGCCATCCCCTCGTCGGCGCCAGGCTCTACGTGCGGTCGATACGCAACGCCGAAGGCAACGAACTCTTCTACTTCGAGGTTCCCTTCGACAAGTATTTGCGATCCAAGTCGGGCCAGATGAATTAATCCCTCATCTTGCCTGCGCAGCGCTCTGCTGGCGCGGAAGGCGCAGTGAAACCAGCGCACCATTTTGGCCGGCACACGATGATATCGCATGTGATATGTTGCCTTCATGCGGGCAGTGCTCGATACGTCCGTGCTGGTGGCTGGGATTCGCAGCAGTAGAGGGGCGTCTCGCGAGCTTCTCCGCATGGTGCTCGACGAGGAACTCAGGCCGCTCGTTTCGGTATCGCTGGTTCTGGAATACGAAGCCGTTATCACGCGCCCCGAGCATGTGAGAGTTTCGGACCTCGATCCGGAAGCGATTGCAGATATGTTGAAAGCAATCGTAAAAATCGGCGAACCGGTACATATCGCTCGCCGCCTACGGCCGCAACTTGTCGACCCTGATGACGAATTCGTGCTTGAGGCCGCGTACCACGGAAAAGCGGACGCAAGCGTAACTCTCAATACGCGGGACTTTCTGGCCGCCGCCGCACGATTTCGCATTTTGACGCTGAGTCCAGCCGAAGCGTTGAAAAGGATGAAGTACCTATGAGATCAAGCAACTTTGCATTGCGACTCCAGCCCACACTGATGGAGGAGGCAAAAGCCTTCGCCCAGGCAGAGGGAGTGGCTCTCAACCAGTTAATCAATGTCGCCGTGGCGCAGATGATTGGCGAGCACAACGCTGCGAATTACCTCTCACTGCGTGCTCAACGGGCAAACTTGCCTCGCGCATTGGAGATTCTGAATAGAGCCGGGCGAGGCAACCCTCCCATGAAGGGCGACGAACTGCCTGCCTCCTGGAAACGCCGCAAGGCACAGCCTGCGCGCACCCCGAAGAAGCGCCCGCCTACTCGTAGTAAGTAGCCGTCGTCGTGTCCGTCTCCCAGATCGTGCAGTCTTTCACGCGCACCCGGCCCGCGGTCACATCTGCCAGATGCAGGTTAGTCTCGTCGTAGAAATATTTGGCCAGGTTCTCGGCCGAGGGATTCAGAACCGTGAACGGTTCGAGGTCGTTCAGCATCTGGTGGTCGATGCGCTCGATCACCGGCCGCAGCACCTGTTTCAACAATCTGAAATCGAGCAGCAGCCCGGCTCCGTCCAACTCGGCGCCAGCCAGCGTCACGCGCACCTTGTAGTTGTGGCCGTGCGGGTTCTCGCACTTCCCTTTGTAGTTGCGCAAATAATGGCCGGAGGAGAAATCCGCCTCCACGGTAACTTCAAACATCGCTGTCCGCTCGATCCTGCGCGAGCCACCGCCCGCACACATTTATTTTAAAGAGCCTGGCGCGTCGCTGCTTCGCGCCCCGCTACCCCTGCCTGCCGCGCCGCCTCTGTCGCGCCGCGCGCCGCGACTCCTCGCTGCGCCTGTCTACTTGCTCAAATAGATTGCTCATTACGCCAATCAGCGCCGACCCAAGCGCCGCCACCGCAAGAAATAACGCAACCGTGCGCCACAATGTCCCGTTGGCCGGCAAACCCGGCTGAAAACTCGACGGCACCAACGCCATGCCCCCTGAAACGAGCGCGAAAAACCCGAGCGTGGCCGCGAGAATGTAAAAGTTGCGGGACATAGAGGAAGCGTAATGCGTGCGCTACACCTGAGGCGATTCTACGCGTGCGTGGCCTCAGCCCGTAATCTCCGCCACATTGATCACGGCCACTCCCGCCTCGGCAAACTGCGCCTCCATTGCCGCCACCGATCCGTCGAGATCGATGGCGTGGCAGGCGTCGCGCAATACCACCGTCGAAAACCCGAGCCGCCGCGCATCAAGCGCCGAATAGCCAACGCAATAGTCGTAGGCAAGTCCGGCGAGAAACACGCGCGCCAGTTCGCGCTCGCGCAGATAGCCGTTGAGACCGGTTGGCGTAGTGCGATCGTTCTCAAAAAACGCGGAATATGAATCGATCTCGGGGCGAAACCCCTTGCGCAGAATCAACTCCGCCTGCGGCAGATCGAGCCCCGAGTGAAAATCCGCGCCCGTTGTCCCCTGCACGCAATGCGCCGGCCACAACGTCTGCAACCCGTAAGCGAGTTCCAGCGATTCGTAGGGCTTCCTGCCCGGGTGCGACGGCGCGAACGATGTGTGATTGGCCGGATGCCAGTCCTGCGTAAGAACGATGTGCGCAAAGAGCGGAGCGATACGCTGGATCGGCGCAACCACCTCGTCCCCGTGCGGCACTGCCAGCGCCCCGCCCGGGCAAAAATCGTTCTGCACGTCGATGACGATCAGAACGTCGCTCGATTCAATCCGCATAGAATTCCTCGCGCCCACAGCAGCGATTATGCCAGAAGCACTTCAATCCCATGGTCGCGCAGCATCGCGACATACTCCGGGCTCAGGCCCGAGTCGGAAACAACAATGTGCGCGGCCGTGAGCGGCGCCACGGGAATCATGCCGCCGCGCCCGAACTTGGTGTGGTCGGCCACGATGATCGCGCGGCTCGCCACTGCGATCATCTTCTGCTCCGAGCCCACCACGAGCGTGTTGTTGTTGCTCAGCCCGGCCTCGGTGATGCCGCCGACGCCCATGATTACGGCATCGGCGCGGATGGCCCCAAGCATCTGTTCGCAGAACGGACCCAGCATCACGCGCAGCCGCGGGTCCAGATACCCGCCCGTCAGCGTCAGCTCGATATTGCGCAGCGTCTCCAGGCTCTCGGCAATAGGCAGCGAGTTGGTGACAATGTGCAGCGACTTCGCCGCCAGTTCGCGCGCCACCGCAGCCACGGTCGAGCCGCCGTCCAGAATCACCGTCTGCCCGTTTTCGATCAGGCCCGCGGTGAGCCTTGCGATGCGGCTCTTCTCGTCGCTCAAGCGCACGCTTTCCACCGCGTAATCGAAGGCGCGATTCGCCGGCGCCTGCACGCTCACTGCGCCGCCATACACGCGCTTCAGCACGCCTTCCTGCTCCAGAATGTCGAGATCGCGACGCACACTCGATTCCGATGCATCCAGCTCGCGGCCAAGGGTCTCCGAGTCGATGAAGTCCCGGGTCTCGAGCATCTGGCGGATTCGCAGTTGCCGTTCAGCAGCCTTCATCGTCGTCCTGTCTTGCGCTTGGGCTCTAGTCCCCAAGTCCCTGGAACTGGTTGCATAAATAGCGCCGTGAAAGGGCACGACTTTAGTCGTGCCGTACAAGGCCCATAAAGCCCGGGGCTTTAGCCCCTGAGGGATGTTTTTCAATCGACATCGAGCATTTACGCAACCATCTCTAGTCCCTCAGTCCCTTAGTCCCTTAGTCCCTCAGTCCCTTAGTCCCTGAGTCCCTGCCTTATCTCCCCATCGCTTCCATCACCGCATCCGTCACCGACTTCACCAGCGATTCCAGATCGCCGCCCGCCGCCGCAGAGCCACTCAGCGCGGGTCCATCGCACGGCGTCGGAGGGACCGCAATCGAGCCGGGCACTTCAAGATCCGACAACTGGCACTCCTTCATGCGCGACGTGTCGAAGCGAATATCCGGCAGGCCCAGCTTTTTCTTCAATGCCAGCAGATCGTCCCCCTGCTTTTGGGAGATTTGCGAGATGGGAACACCCAGTTGCGAGGCGATCGCCAATGTCCAGCAATACGTCTCCAGCACCTCGGCATACCACTCGGCGTGCGTCACCGTGTCGGCCCAGCACACAATGCCGTGATTCGACAGCAGCACCGTATTGTGCGTCTTCACATAAGGCAGCACGGTTTCCGCAAACGCCTTTGTGCCCGGCGTTTCATACGGCGAAATCGCCACCTTGCCC
Organism: uncultured Acidobacteriaceae bacterium; assembly: GCA_963732305.1. Classification (GTDB taxonomy): domain Bacteria; phylum Acidobacteriota; class Terriglobia; order Terriglobales; family Acidobacteriaceae; genus Telmatobacter. The sequence goes on along the minus strand of CAVSYW010000005.1, from coordinate 90,071 downwards.
ACGAAGACTTCAAACTCGGGAATGATCAGGTTCGGCGGCACGTGCCCGGTGATCGCGTACGCCGTCGCGTGCGGTGGATGGCAGTGCACCACCGCCTTCGCTTCCGGCACAGCCTTGTAAATCTCCAGGTGCAGCAGCAGCTCGCTGGTGCGCGGCATCGAACCTGCAATCTGCACGCCATCGATATCCGTCATCCCAATGTCGTCGGGCGTCAGATCGTATTTGCTCACCAGGGTCGGCGTGCAAAGCACTTCGTTGGGCCCAATGCGATACGAAATATTGCCGCCATTGCCGTCGACAAACTGGCGCATCCACAGCTTGCGGCCCACCGCGCAGATCTCTTTCTTGATGGTCTCGGCCTCGGGCGTGGAAAAGAGCCGCCGATTCGGCGCCGAAATGCCCGTCGCTAAAGACGCCGCGGACTGCGCAGCTTGTTGAGACCCGCCGGCCGCCTTGCCCGTCACCAGCTCGATGCCATGCTGCTGCAAAAAATCGCGCGCCGAAGGCGTGACCACGCTGTTCGCGGCAACCGCAATGCTGCTGGCGCCCGCCGCCACTGCGTCCTGCACATCGCGCATCGCAATCAGTCTGCGCCCGCCAAGATCGATGCTCTTATCGCCGTTCTTCACTTCCCCACCTCGGAAAAATCTCTAAGCCTTCACGTCCACCGCGTCCACAATCAGCGCCAGGTACGCGTCGACTGGGACAGGCTCAGGCCAAAAAGGATTCGACGCCTCGCGGCCCTCGGTAAACGCCACCATCTGACCTGTGGCAGCGCCCAGTTCGTCCACCGCGATCAGCGCTTTGCCTCCGCCCAGGCCGTTCTTCGCGCGCAGGTTCTCCATGGTCACCGGCTCCACAATTTTGAGCGTCCGCCCGTGATACGACGCGACGGCCGGCGTGAGCGTCACGTGCCCGCGAACGATGCCCAGCCTCATGCCGCGCTCCCTGCAGTTGCGGGTTGCTGCACCGCGTCCACCAGGCCCACCACCACCATGCGCGCCGGCGTGTTGTTGCCCAGCTTCAAGCGCGCAATGTCTCCGTCGGTTGAAACCAGCACCGTCTCTCCGCGCGCCGCGCCCATCCAATCCACCACCACGTTCGGCTCTGCTGCCGCGGTTCCATCGGCCTCCAGCCGCCGCGCAACCAGAAACCGGCATCCCTCCAATGTGGGATGCTTCGCCGTTGCCACAACCGTGCCTTCAATCCGCGCCAGAAACATTTCGATGCCCCACGTCCTTAGTCCCCAGTCCCTCAGTCCCCTAGTCCCTTAGTCCCTTAGTCCCTAGTCCCTCAGTCCCTTAGTCCCTGCCTTCAGATAATCCGCAATGCGTCGCCCACAACCATCTGCCGCTCGCGCGTAAATGTGAGCGGCGTGGTGATGCCCTCGCCCGTCGGAGTCGCAATGGTGTGGCTGAAATATCCCGGCCCGCCCACTCCCAATGACGCAGGCGAAGCCGCATTGTGAATGAACAACGTGGTATTCATGGCCTTCGCCATACGCGTCGCCGTCTCCAGGTTGTTGGTGTGAATAATGGCCGTGTGCCGGTAGCCGTGCTCGGCCCTTACCGAAGCCGCAATCGCCGCATCGGCGCAACTCACGCGCACGATAGGAACGAACGGCATCATCTGTTCTTCCTGAACAAACGCGTGGTTCTCTTCCGTTTCGCCAAACAGCAGATTGGTCCCCGCCGGCGCCTGCACTCCCGCAGCCCTTGCCAGCACGGCCACGTCCTTGCCCACCAAGTCCTTCTTGACATGCGCTCGTGCGCAGCCGCCTCCGCCGCCTTCGAATGTGAATGCAGCCTTGGTCAGCCGGTCGATCGCTGCCGCGTCCAGTTGATAGGCGCCCGCGCGCTTCATGGCCGCGATGAACGCATCGGCCACCGATACCACCACAAACACTTCCTTCTCGCCGATGCACAGCAGATTGTTATCGAAAGCCGCGCCATCGATAATGCAGCGTGCCGCGCGATCCAGATCCGCGGTCTCGTCCACCACTACCGGCGGATTCCCCGGCCCGCCTGCGATCACGCGCTTGCCTGAAAGCGCCGCGGCCTTGGCTACGGCCGCGCCGCCCGTGCAACAAAGCAGCGCGACTTTGGGATGATGAAAAATCTGCTCTGCGGCTTCGATCGTCGGCTCCACGGTGGTCGTAAACACGTTGGCCACACCCAGCTCGCGCTCGATCTCGCGATTCCACAACTGCAGTGCATACTTCGCCACATTCGCGCCCGAGGGATGCGGCCCAAACACCGCGGTGTTTCCCGCGGCAACAATATTGATGGCGTTAGAGGCCATGGTCGGCACCGAATGTGTCACCGGCAGCATCATCCCGATCACGCCCCACGGCGCGTGCTCAATCAAACACACACCGGTAGTGTTGCTGCGCGCCTCCGAGTGCAGCGCGTCCACACCCAGCACAAAGCGCATATTCGTCAGCTTCAAAATCTTGTGGTCGAGCCGCCCCACCTTGGTCTCTTCAAGCTCCATCTTGCCCAGCTCTTCGCGCCGGTCGTTGCAGATGCGGCAAATAATGTCGATGATGCGCTTGCGGTCTTCCAGCGGCATCGCCGCCACTTTCTTCTGCGCCTCGTACGCCGCACTCACCGCCTCGTCCACGGTCGCAAACACGCCATCGCGCGCCGCTGAAGTTCGCGGTGCAAGCGCCTGCGCCGCCGGCGCCGTCTGCATCTGCATGCGCAGCCGCGCCACCACTTCCTTCGCGATCTCTTGAATCATTTGCGGCGACACTTGCTGTTCGGTCTGCATTGAAACTCTCCCCATCAACTTGTTTACGGCCTGGGCGCTACGGTTTCTCCACCGTCGCGCCGCCCACTTCAATCGTGTCCACGATGCCCACGATCACGGCGTCCACGGGCGCATCCTTGGTTGCGGGCGTCAGGCGCGCCGAGCTGCCCTGCGTAAACAGCACACACTCGCCCACGCCGGCTCCCACGCCGTCCACCGCTACAACAGAGCTGCCAGAAATCTGCAGCTTCCCTTCCTTGTTGATGTAGGGCTGAACCAGCAGCAGCTTCATACCGCGAAACTTCGCGATCTTCTGCGTGGAAACCACGTTGCCAATCACTTTCGCTATGAACATTGCCAACCTCTTGAAGTGCCGCGCACCCTCAGGGGCAAAAGCCCCACGCCTGTTGGGCCAACCCTTGCGGCACGGCTAAAGCCGTGCCCTTTCAAAACCCAGGAGCTCCTACTTCTGCAAAACGATGCCCAGCGAATCGTGCGGACGCGCGATCACATGCACGCTCTGCACTTCGCCGGCCGCGCGCGCCGCCGCCGCGCCCGCGTCTACCGCTGCGCGCACGCTGCCCACGTCGCCCGTCACATACACCGAGCACAGGCCGCTGCCCACTTTGTTCCAGCCCACAAATTTCACGCTGGCCGCTTTCAGCATCGCGTCCGTCGCCTGCACCAGGGCCACCAGGCCCTTGGTTTCGATCATTCCAAGTGCTTCATTCGCCATTGCGATCTCCTCGTCTGATGCTTACTTCAACATGCTCTCGACCAGCGCGTCGTGGGGCCGCGCAATTACGTGCGACGACACCAGCTCGCCCACAACCTTGGCCGCGGTCGCGCCGGCATCGACCGCCGCGCGCACCGAGCCCACGTCGCCGCGCACGATCGCCGTCACATAGCCGCCGCCGATCTGCACCGTCTTCACCAGCTCCACGCTGGCCGCCTTCACCATGGCGTCGCTGGCTTCCACCAAACCCACCATGCCTCTGGTTTCAATCAATCCAATTGCTTGACTCATCGCTTCTCCTTGAAGTGCAGCCTCTAGCTGCTAGCTTCTAGCTGGTTCGTACTGTACTCACCGGTCTGCTATTTCATCCCGCGCACCGGCGCTTCCGCGAAAGCTCAATTTCCCGCTCCATAGCTAGAGGCTAGAAGCTAGGAGCTAGAAGCTGTCTTTCACTTCTTCGCCGCGGTTTTGTTGCCCTGCACGAAAGACGGCAGCTCGTCGTGAGGCCGTGAGATCACTTGCACGCTCACCACCTCGCCGATCCGCGATGCCGCTTCCGCACCCGCGTCCGTCGCCGCCTTCACGGCCGCCACGTCCCCTTCCACAAAGGCGGTCACCATACCCGAACCCACAGTCTGCCAGCCGGCGAAAGTCACGTTGGCTGACTTCAGCATGGCGTCAGTCGCCTCGAACAGTGCGACCAGGCCTTTTGTTTCAACCATTCCCAGCGCTTGTTTCATCGCTTCCTCTCTTGTTGCTTAGCGTTACTTCCCGTTTCAATCGTTGCTTCAATTTCGCTCAGTTGAAAATCTACCGCCGCTTTGTAACGCCGGTCTCCAGACCGGCTCTCGTGCGGGCGTCCACGCCCGCACAATCCGCTAGTCTTACTTGAAAATCTCAACGTCTTTCGTCAAATGCAAACCGCACGCATTCGCCTCGTCCGTATCCATGTGCACGTTCAGCTTCAACGTCGGATCGATGCGCACATGCACGTTGTTGAACGTCAATCCCGACGCCCCACCCACGCGCAGCTTCATCCTGTCACCCTGCTTCACGCCGAAGTACGCGGCTTCGTTTGGACTCATGTGCACGTGAATCGCCGCGCGGATCACGCCCTCTTTCAGCTCCACCACGCCCTTGGGCCCGATGATCACCGCGCCCGGCGTGCCCGCGATGTTGCCCGAGAGCCGGACTGGGAGATTAGTAAAGCCCAGCATGATCGCATCGGTAAACGCCAGCTCCACCTGCGACTGTTTGCGCATCGGCCCCAGAATACGCAAATTCGAAATGATGCGGCTGCGCGGCCCCACGATCGTCACCGTCTCTTTCGCTGCAAAATTCCCTTCCTGAAACAGCGGCCGCTCGACGGTCAGCTCCGTGCCCGGCCCGAACAGCACATCCATATCCTCGCGGCGCACATGCATGTGGCGCGACGACGCCTGCACCACCAGCTCCGGCGCCTTGCCCTTGCCGTCGCGCCCCAGGTACTCGAGCGCCACCTGGCGCACGATCCGCTCCACAGTCGCTCTGTCGATTACTGGATTCCCCGCGCTTGCCATAAGCAATCCTGTCTTGCCCAAATCGCCTTACTGGATTTCCGTGCCCCATCCATTTCGCGCCTTTTGCGAAATGGGTGGGAGACCTCAATCTCAACCCGCTGGATGCCCCCGGTCCCTCGCCTTTGGGGACCGGGGTTCCGGAAAAACATTCCTCTACGTTTCCTGCCCAACCAAATTCGCTGGGTGCCCCCGGTCCCTCGCCTTTGGGGACCGGGGTTCCGGAAAAACATTTCCCTACGTTTTCTGTCCAACCAAATTCGCTGCGTGCCCCTGGTCCCTCGCATTCGGGGACCAGGGATAGAAATTCTCTATGCTTCCAGTCCAACCAAATTCGCACCCTTCGCGCGCTTCACAACTTGAACCGCCTCCCGTGCCAAAATCGATTCCTCATTCGCCGGAATCACCAAAACCTTTACGATCGACCGAAGCGTTGATATTTCTCCCTCACCCTTGATGCTTTCATTGGCTTCGTCATCGAGCTCAACGCCGAACGGCACGAGCCCCTTGAGCGCCGCCGCGCGAATCGCCGCGCTGTTCTCGCCGATGCCGCCGGAAAACGTGATCACGTCCAGCCCGCCCAGTTCCAGCAGGTACGCGCCCACATAGTGGCGGATGGCGCGCACAAAAACATCCTGCGCCAACTTCGCCCGGGTGCTTCCCTTCGCCGCGGCCTCTTCCAGATCGCGCAAATCTCCGCTCGTGCCGCTGATCCCTGCCAGCCCCGACTGGCTTCCCAGCAGCTTGGCCATCTCATCCGGCCCCAGCCCGAGCTTCTTCATCATGTGCAGCACAGCAAACACGTCAATGTCGCCCACGCGGTTATTCTGCGGCAACCCCGACTGCGGCGACGCGCCCATGCTCACATCCACAGCCACGCCTTTTTTGAACGCGGCCACGCTCGAGCTGCCGCCAAGGTGGCACGAAATATGCCGCAGATCGATGCGCGGAAGGTCGGGACGCCCCAGCAGCGCCTGCGCCCGCTCGTTCGCCGAGCGGTGGCTCGCCCCGTGAAACCCATACCGCCTGATCCCGTACTCCGTCCGCCACTCATAGGGCACCGCGTAGGTCGTCGAAGCCTCGTCCATGAACCGGTACGGAAACGGCTCCATAACCGCTACCAACGGCACGCCCGGCAGTTCCTGCGCAAAGGCCTTCATCGCGGCAATATACGGCGGATTGTGCGCCGGAGCCATGAACGAGAACTCCTCCATGGCCGCAAGCAACGCATCGTCAATGATTTGCGGTGTATTCAGCGGTCCCGTGTGCACCGCCTTGAACCCCACAGCGTCTATCTCGCCCAAGCTCGCCAAAGCCTTCCCTGGCCCGGCAATTTCGGCCAGACATCGATGGATCGCCGCAGAGCAATCGGCACATTCCCCGCCCGGCTGGCCGATCCGCTCCACGCGTCCCTGCGCCAGCACTTTTTCATCCGCAGCCGGGTCCTCGGCGATCTCTACAAGCCGATACTTGAACGAGGTGCTGCCGATATTTGGAATCAAAACCTTCATTTATTGACTGTTCTTGAATGAAAATGAATGATACGATACATTAGTCATCAGAGTCAATCGTAATCTTGGCTGAGTTTGGGAGAAAATCCGAATCATGACGCCACAATCGGGCATCTTCGGGCGTAATACCGCCGCCTCCCTTGACCGTATCGACGAGCTCGGCATCGTCGGCGCCGGTGGCGGCGGCTTTCCCACGGCGGTCAAGTTCAAGACTCAAGCCTCCCTCCTCATCGCCAACGCCGCCGAGTGCGAACCCCTTCTCCACAAAGACAAGGAGCTGCTGCACCACCACGCCGAGCCCTTCCTGCGCGGCATGACGATAGCCATGCAACTTGTCGGCGCGCGCGAGGGCGTCATCGGCATCAAGGAGAAATACCTCGACATCATCGCCGCGCTTGAGGCCCAGGCCCCCGCCGGCATTCGTGTCGTCTCGCTGCCCGACTGTTATCCCGCGGGAGACGAGTTCATCCTCGTGCACATGGTTACCGGCCGCGTCATTCCGCCCGGCGGCCTGCCGAAGGACGTAGACACCGCCGTCGCCAACGTGGAAACGCTGATGAACATCGGCCTCGACCGCCCGGTGACGCACAAGTACCTCACCGTCGCCGGAGCCGTCGCCAACCCCGTCACTCTCCGCGTTCCCGTCGGCATCACCATCGGCGAGGTCATCGACGCGGCCGGCGATCCCACGGTTCCCGACTTCGGCATTCTGCTCGGCGGCGTCATGATGGCCAAGCCCGCTGCCGACTTGAACGTACCCGTCACCAAGACCACGGGCGGCATCATTGTGCTGCCCGCCGAGCACGCGCTCATCCGCCGCCACAATGCGCCGTGGATGCACATCGCCAAAATCGGCCGCTCCGCCTGCGACCAATGCCGCTTCTGCACCGAGTTCTGCCCGCGCTATCTGCTCGGCCATCCTATTGAGCCGCATCGCGCCATGCAGTCGCTGGGTTTTTCGCAACCCGGCGACCTCACCGTGGCCACGCTTTACTGCTGCGAATGCAACCTGTGCACCATGTTCGCCTGCCCTGAGGATCTCGACCCAAAGAGCGTTTGCGTAGCGGGCAAGCCCGTGGCTCGCGAGCGCGGCCTCACCTGGAAGGGCACGCCCGAATCGATTCAACCGCATCCCATGGGCGAGTTCCGCCGCGTGCCCATGCGCCGCCTCATAGCCAAGCTCGGCCTCGGTGAATTTCAAAACGAAGGCCCGCTCACCGAGCACAACTTCGCCCCGCGCAAAGTGACGCTACCGCTCAAGCAACACGCGGGCGCGCCCGCTGCGCCGCAAGTCAAGTGCGGCGACCGTGTGCGCGCAGGAGATCTAATCGCCGCGCCGGAAACAGGCAAGCTCGGCGCGCGCATTCACGCCAGCATCGACGGCCGCGTCACAGTGGGAGCGGATGCGGTGGTAATTGAGGCGTAAACCGGTTATGTCATGACGGACGCGCCGGAGGCGCAGCGTTTGTTAGCCCCGCGCTTTAGCGTGGGGAAAACGGATTCGGCAGATGGGCCCTGGAGTCCCGTAGGGACGATGCAAGAACATTTAACTTGCCGGGATAGCACGAATGCCCGGTCTACAGGTTTGTATCAGGGCACGACTTCACAGCTTGCTGAAAAACTCAATGCGAGGTGCTTTGTAACAAGGGCACGGCTTCACACCTTGCTGAAAAACTCAATGCGAGGTGCTTTGTAACAAGGGCACGGCTTTAGCCGGGCCGATAAAGTCAGCAAAATGAGTCGGGCTTCAGCCCCTGCCAATCTATCCTTTGCTAAACTCGCTTTCGATTCCGACTTTTTCAGCAAACTGTTCAGTCGTGTCGCAAAAGGCGCACCAACAGCGGGGTTTTAACCCCTGCTGTATCCGGCCGAAATCACTTGGCCGATTTTTGAAACAAGTTGTAAAAAAGCAGCGAGTGGCAATGAAAGAGCCAAAGAACGCACGAACACAGATTCTGACCACTGACCACTACAGAGGAATATCGAAATGTCGGAAATCACTTCCATCGGACTCATCGAGCTCTCGAGCATAGCCAACGGTTTCGTCGTCGAAGACCTTATGCTCAAGGCGGGCTCGGTCCAGTTGCTTCTCGCGCGCAGCATCTGCTCGGGCAAATTCCTCATCGTCGTCGCGGGCGACGTCACTAGCGTCCAGGCCGCGCTTCTCGCCGGAGCCGCCGCCGCAGGAGCCTCACTCATCGAACGCCGCCAGATCGCCCGCGTTCACTCCACGGTCCTTCAGGCCATCTCGCAGACCGTCGACATTCCGCCCAGCCAGCTCAAATCCATCGGCGTTATTGAGACCTTTTCCGCCGCCAGCATCATTGAGGTCGCCGACGCCGCGGTCAAAGCCGCCAACGTCACCCTCCTCAAAGTCCATCTCGCCATGGCCCTCGGCGGCAAAGGTTTCGTGGTCATGGCCGGCGACGTGGCCAGCGTCCAGGCCGCCGTCGCCGCCGGCTGCAAAGCCGCCGCGGAAGACGGCATGTTGGTCGGCAAAGGCGTCATCCCCAACCCCTCGCCCGAACTCTTCAAGGAATACATCTAGGTCTAACCCTGTTCAGTGAGCAGATGTGACCTCCGCAAAATGTAACGCCGGTCTCCTCAGCTTGCGGAAAAACTCAATTGCATCAGCTGTTTTTGAAAGGGCACGAATTCATTCGTGCCGTAAGTGCCGCAAAATGATTGCTGGCTTCAGCCACTGAGGGATGTTGTTCGCGACCCTCCCTCGGCTTACGGAGTTTTTCCGCAACCTGTCCTGACCGGCTGTAGCGGGGGTCTCCCGACCCCCGCCGGGCTAGCGCAACTTCGCGCTTGACTCGCGATGCGTGGCTTTGTAATCGTAGGCGCAAGGCTTCTTCCCGTGGAGGAAAAGCAGCCATGCGAAGGTCGAAGGCAGCCTGCTCGGCGTGTGGAACGGTATGGGCCGGAATCGTTTTCGCGGTTGCGACGATGCAAGCGCAACCGGGGCCGGGGTTCACACAGGCTCCTGTCTGGGTAGCCGTCGCCTTTTCTCCATCGACGGGGAATTATGGCGCCTCGACTCCGCAGCAATCCTCGGACGCGGCATCGCAAATGGCTCTGAAATACTGCGCGATGTACGGCGCCAGGGACTGCAAGGTTCTTTATGAATACTGGAACCAGTGCGTAGTGCTCGCAACGTCGATCAAGCCCACTGCGACAGCTTGTTGCTGGGGCACGCACGGGTATAACCGCGCGATCGCAGCGGCGAATGCGATGGGCTCCTGCAAAGCCAGTGGCCTGGATTGCGTAGTCCGTCTCGCACCTTGCTATACCGACGACCCGCGCTGGGCTTCGCCGCTGCCGCTGCCCACATCCGGCTTCCAGCCGGGCTCGGTCGATCGCGACCTCGTGGGCTATTGGAAGGCCAGCGTCGAAGGTGGTATGTGGGTCTTGCAGATTGCGGCCAACGGTACCTACACATTCCACAGTGCGGCCCCGGCCGCCCCCGGCAACCAGCCGATGCACAACGGCACGTTCACGACAAGCAACGGCAAGTACACGATGCACGCCATCAACGTCGTCTTCGACACCCAGGGAACATACACGATCGAAGGCTCCTCGAAGGGAACGTTGCAGATGAACGGGCAGTCGGGTTCAAGCACGTGGTATCGGACCGGGCTGGATCCTGATCCGTAGGCGGGCACGCAAAATGGGCCTGCCTTGGCTGCCCGATCCGGCCAGCGCATCTTCGTGCTTGACTTGCGACGCGCGGCTTTGGGAACGTAGGCGCAAGGCTTCTTCCCGAGGAGGACAAGACCATGCGGCGGTCAAAGGCGGCAGTTGGTTGGGCCAGTGCGACCGCGTGCGCGGCGGGCGGTCTGCTGCTGGCGGCGCTGAGCGCGTGGCCGGCGGAGGCGCAGCAGAATAGTTTTGCGACCGTCGCCGTTTCTCCCTCGACGCTCAATAGCAGCCAATCGCATGGGACGATTCAGGCCGATGTCGAGCGCGACGCCCTTCAAGCCTGCCAGGCGGGAGGGGCTAAGGACTGCAAGGTCGTCCACACCGTGATGAACAGCTGCGTGGCGCTGGCAGTACCGGCGACGCTGATCCCGAATCACTATGGCTACGGCACTGCTACAACGCGCGAAGCTGCCGCGACGCAAGCGCTGGCGGAGTGCGCGAAGGGGGGCGCCATCGGTTGCAACGTGCGCCAGGCGCCCTGCTCCAGCGACGACAAGCGCTGGGGTTCGCCGCTGCCGCTGCCCCCCGGCGGGCAGCCGGGATCGGTCGATCCCGCCCTCGTGGGCCTTTGGAAGCTCAACATCGACTCCGGCATCTGGGTCTGGCAAATCTCGATAAACGGCGCCTACGCGATCCACAGCGAAACCGCGGATAACACCGCGGCGAGTACAGGAACTTTTACGGCGAGCAACGGAAAGTACACGATGCACGGCATCTCCGCGCAGTGGGACGACCAGGGCACATATACCTTGCCGTCCTCCGGCGTGATGGTGGCAACCGGCAAGTTGGGCACGGGCACGTGGTATCGCATTGCAGTGGACCCGGCCCCGTAGCCAGGCACGAAAATGGTCTTGCGCCGCACCACCCGATCGGGGCAGCGAAAATTCGCGCTTGACTCGCATTACGCAGCTTTGGAATCGTAAGCACAAGGCTTCTCCCCGAGGAGGACAAGCAACCATGCGGAGGTCGATGGTAGTTCGCCGGACGACTACGGCGATTTGTACGGCAATGGGTTTGATTCTGGCGGCGCTGAGCGCGCAGCCGGCGGCAGCGCAGCTCGGATTTGCCGCCGTCGCCGTTTCGCCCTCGACGTTGGATACCAGCGCAGAGAAGGGGACAACGTCACAGGCCAGCGTAGGCCTCGGCGCCCTTCAGCAATGCCAGGCGCTCGGCGTCAGTGACTGCAAGGTTGCCGCGTCGGTGGTGAACCAGTGCGTGGCGCTGGCCGTAAAGAGGAACCCGAATTCCTATGCCGATGGCGTTGGTTCTACACGCGAAGCAGCCGCCGCAAATGCGCTGGCGGCTTGTAAGAAAGAGGGCGCGGGCAGTATCGAATGCTTGATTGAGCAATCGCCCTGCGCCAACGACGACGTGCGCTGGCCGTCGCCGCTACCGCTGCCGCAGACCGTGCAAGTGGGAGGGGTCGATCCGGCCCTCGTGGGCCTTTGGAAGCTCAATGTCAACGCCGGCATCTGGGTCTGGCAGATCACGGCTAACGGTACCTACACCTTCCACAGCGAGGCCCCGGATAAAACGCCGCCGCATAATGGGCGGTTCATGACCAACAACGGGCATTACACGCTGCATGCCATCAGTATGACTTGGGACGACCAGGGAACCTACACAATGCAGGGCTCGACAGCGGTCGTGATGGCAGGGAAGCTCGGCACGGGCACCTGGGTTCGCATTGCGGCGGACCCGGACTATTCAGGTCGGCCTTTAGTGCCAGCTTTGGGGCCAGCTTCGGAGCCTATAACGATCAGGCGCTAGGTCCCTGACCGCTTGAAGATGAATCTTCCGTGCCCCGTCCATTCGGTCGCCGTGGCGACCGAATGGATGGGAAACCACAGAAGCCAAAAGAATGAATTTATCCGGTCAGAAACCTGGCTCCTGGGTCGGGACGAGCGCGATGGGCACGAGGAACTAAATTACCGCCAGGAGAGTCGAGGATGCGAAGGCCGATTGCGGCAGTAGATTGGACCAGCGTGAAAGTTTGGGTGGGAGTCTTGCTGGCGGCAGTGGCGCTGAGCGCGCGGCCGGTCGCAGCGCAAGGGAATCTATGGGTGGCTGCCGCCGTTTCTCCCTCGAAGGGGGATTATGGCGGCGCGCACGCAAACACTTCGCAGGCCGTTGCCGAGAGCGAGGCCCTGATAGCGTGCCAGCAATATAGCGGTGCCAAAGACTGCAAAATCGTCGTCTCCGTCTCGGGGGGATGTGTGGGGTTGGCAACCACACCGGCGAGTTCGGCCGCGAAGCATTATGCTGTTGGCCAGGGTCCAACGCGCGAAGGGGTCGCGGCAACCGCGTTGGCGGAGTGCATGAAGGAAAGCGGTATTGAATGCTACGTGGTTCTGGCGCTCTGCTCCAGCGACGACCGGCGCTGGACGTCCCCGCTGCCACTGCCGCCGGGCGGCAAGCCGGGTTCGGTTGACCCTAACCTCGTAGGCCTTTGGAAGCTCAACGTCGGATCCGGCATCTGGGTCTGGCAGATCTCGGCCAACGGTACCTACACTTTTCACAGCGAGGCCCTGGATGGTACGCCGCCGCATGATGGAACGTTCACGGCGAGCAACGGCAAGTACACGCTGCACTCCTTCGTCACGTCCTGGGATGATCAGGGAACCTACACGATGCAGGGCTCCGCGACAGTGTCGATGACGGGCAAGCTCGGCACAGGCACCTGGACTCGCATTACATCGGACCCCAATCCGTAGAGCGTGTTTCAAAAATCGTTTCGTGAAAGGGCACGACTTCAGTCGTGCCGAAAGGGGCCATAGATGGCGGGGTTTTAACCCCTGAGGGATTTGTGCGAAATCACCCAACCTGTTTTTGAAACAAACCGTAGAGCCAGCGCCCCGTACACCGCTAACTTCACTCCGTTATCCTGTTGTCACCATGCCCTTCGCGCTCCGCCGCGTTTCTCGCCTCGCACTCCTCCTTTGCGCTGTCGCTTCATCCGCCCTCATCGCCCAGGAAACCGCACCCGCCGTCCTTCCATATCGCGGCGAACAACCAGTACGCGCCCATCACGGCATGGTCGTCAGCGTCCATCATCTGGCCGCTGACGCTGGTCTCCGCATTCTCGAGGAAGGCGGCAACGCCGTCGACGCCGCTGTCGCCACCGGCTTTGCTCTTGCCGTCGTCCATCCCTCCGCGGGCAACCTCGGCGGCGGCGGCTTCATGCTCATCCGCGACCACTCCGGCAAAACCATCTTTCTCGACTACCGCGAAAAAGCCCCGCTCGCCGCCACCCAAAACATGTATCTCGATTCGAGCGGCAACGTCATTCCCGACGCGAGCGTTCTCGGCTACCGCTCCATCGCCACCCCCGGCTCCGTCGCCGGCCTCGTCTATGCCGAGCGCAAATTTGGCCGCCTCGGCCTCAAGCGCGTGATGGCGCCGGCCGTTCAGCTGGCGCGCGCCGGCTTTCAACTCACTGCGCCTGAAGCCACCGAGCTCTCCGACCCCGACCTCGCCCGCTTTCCCGCCTCGCGCGCCATCTTTCAGCGCAACGGCCGCCTCTACAAAGCCGGAGAAACCTTCCGCCAGCCGCTGCTTGCCGCCACGCTCCAGCGCATCGCCGCCAATCCCGACGATTTTTATCACGGCGCGATGGCTCGCCAACTCATCGCCGATCTGACAAAAGGCGGCGCGCTCCTCACGCTCGACGATCTCGCCCAGTACAACGTGGTCGAGCGCGAACCCGTCGTCGGCTCCTTTCACAACTTCACCGTGATCAGCGCGCCGCCGCCCTCCTCCGGCGGAATCGTACTCATCAGTGCGCTCAACATCCTCGAAAGTTACCCGCTCTCATCCCTCGGCGACCGCAGCCCCGCATGGATCCATCTCGTCACCGAAGCCTGGCGTCGCGCCTACATGGATCGCGCCGATTATCTCGGCGACCCCGACTACAACACCATCCCCATCGCCGCGCTCACCGCCAAAGACTACGCCGCGGCCTGGCGCGAAAGCATCCTTCCGGATCACGCATCGCCGAGCAGTTCATTGTCGCGCCCCGCAGGCTTTGTTCCGCCCCCGCCCGCCACTACCGGCCAACGCCGCGCAGAATCACCCGACACCACCCACTATTCCGTTGTAGATAAGGACGGCAACGCCGTCGCCGTCACCACCACGCTCAACGACAACTTCGGTTCGCACGTCGGGTCAGCCTCGCTCGGTTTCCTTCTCAATGACGAGATGGACGACTTTGCCGCCAAGTCCGGCACGCCCAACATGTTTGGCCTTGTGCAGGGCCCGGCCAACGCCATCGCGCCCGGCAAGCGCCCGTTGAGCTCCATGACGCCAACCATCATTCTTGAAGACGGCAAGCTGCGCTACGTGCTCGGCTCCCCGGGCGGCGGCCGCATCATCTCGGTCGTCGGCAACATCTTTCTCTCCGCAGCCGAGGGCGGCCTCAACATACAAGAGGCGGTCGATGCACCGCGCTTCCATCACCAGTACCTGCCTGACATCCTCTACCTCGAGCCGGGATTCAGTCCTGAAACCGTCGCCGCCCTCCGCGCCATGGGTTACACGATTACGCTCAGCCGCGGCCACTGGTCCGACGGCGAATGCATCGCCGTCGATCCCGCGACCGGCGACCTCCTCGCCGGCCAGGATCACCGCCACCAATTCGGCAAAGCCGCCAGCTACTAATGTAGTGCGTCACGGATGTCTAAGATTCTGGCAAAGACTCGCACCAAGCCCGCCCAGCGGGCGCCAGACGGTAGCTCCAGGCGCAAGCCTGGGGTAAAAGGCTAAGTTCAGCAGACCCAGCCCGCTTGAGCGGGCGTAAGAAGCACATGCGATTCCAGCAATGCCATGAAAGACATTCTGCAATCCGCATGGCCCACCAAGCTAGCGTCCTGAGTTCGCTGCTGGTTTTATATCTGCTTTGTCGTCCTGAGCGCACTGTGGCGTGCAATCGGCACGATTGCACGCCAAACAAGTCGAAAGATCTGCACTTGCCTTTCGTTGCAAGTCAGATTCACGACACGTGCGACGCCATCACACTAGATCGAATCGATCCAGGTTCATCACCTTCGTCCACGCCGCCGCAAAGTCCTTGACGAATTTCCGCTCGCCGTCCTTGCTCGCATAGACCTCGGCCAACGCCCGCAGTTGCGAGTTCGAGCCGAAGACCAGATCGACAACCTTGCCGGTCCACTTCAGCTCGCCCGACTTCCGGTCGCGGCCTTCCAGCACACCATCCGTCGCCGACTTCTGCCACTTCGTCCCCATGTCCAGCAGGTTCGCGAAGAAGTCATTCGTCAGCGTCTCGGCCTGCTTGGTGAAGACACCGTTTTTCGATCCGCCGAAATTCACGCACAGCACGCGCAGGCCGCCCACGAGCACCGTCATCTCGGGCGCAGTCAGCGTGAGCAGTTGCGCCTTGTCCAGCAGCAACTCGGCTTGGCATCCTTCAAGCCCCTTGCGCACGTAGTTGCGGAACCCATCCGCCTTCGGCTCCAGCACCGCGAACGACGCCACATCGGTCTGCTTTTGCGAAGCATCCATGCGCCCCGGCGCAAAGCCGAGTTTGACGTTGTAGCCGGCCTTCTTCGCCGCTTGCTCAATGGCCGCATCGCCCGCGAGCACAATCAGGTCGGCGAGTGAAATTTTCTTGCCGCCTTTCTGCGCCGCGTTGAACTGCTTCTGAATGGCTTCGAGTTTCGCCAGCACCTTCTTGAGTTCCGCCGGCTGGTTCACCTCCCAGTCTTTTTGCGGAGCCAGCCGAATACGCGCGCCATTCGCGCCGCCGCGCTTATCGCTGCCACGGAAGCTCGCTGCCGCCGCCCACGCCGTCGTCACCAGTTGCCCAATCGACAGCCCCGGACTCGAGCACCTTGGCCTTCAACGCAGCAATTTCTTTCTCATTCACCAGCTTGTGGTCGACGGCCGGAATCGGATCCTGCCAGATCAGCTCCTGCTTCGGCACCAGCGGTCCGAGATACCGCGCCCGCGGACCCATGTCGCGATGCGTCAGCTTGAACCACGCCCGCGCAAACGCATTCGCAAACTCCTTCGGATTCTTGAGGAACCGCCGCGAAATCTTTTCGTATACCGGATCGAATCGCAATGAGAGATCGGTCGTCAGCATCGTCGGCGTGTGGCTCTTTGTCTTGTCGTGCGCGTCCGGAATCAGTCCCGCGCCCGCATTGCCCTTCGGCTTCCATTGGTGGCAGCCCGCCGGGCTCTTCATCAGCTCCCATTCAAAGCCAAACAAGTTCTCGAAAAAGTTGTTGCTCCATTTGGTCGGCGTTTTGGTCCAGATCACTTCTAGGCCCGAGCCAATCGCGTCGCCGCCCACGCCCGTGCCGAAGCTACTCTTCCAGCCCAGGCCCTGTTCCTCAAGCGCTGCGGCCTCGGGCTCAGCGCCCACGTGACTCGCCGGTCCGGCGCCGTGGGTCTTGCCAAAGCTATGTCCGCCGGCAATCAGCGCCACTGTCTCTTCGTCGTTCATCGCCATGCGCGCAAACGTCTCGCGAATATCGCGCGCCGCAGCCACCGGATCGGGATTGCCATTCGGCCCTTCCGGATTCACGTAGATCAATCCCATCTGCACCGCGGCCAGCGGATTCGCCAGCTCGCGATCGCCGCTGTAGCGCTTGTCGCCCAGCCACGTTGCCTCCGGGCCCCAATCCGTATCCAGCTCCGGCTCCCAGATGTCCGCGCGCCCGCCGCCAAATCCAAACGTCTTGAAGCCCATCGACTCCAGCGCAACATTTCCAGTCAAAACCAGCAGATCCGCCCACGAAATCCGGCGCCCGTACTTCTGCTTGATCGGCCACAACAGCCGCCGCGCCTTATCCAGGTTCACGTTGTCTGGCCAGCTATTCAGCGGCGCAAAGCGCTGCGACCCGCGGCCCGCGCCGCCGCGTCCATCGTGGATGCGGTACGTACCCGCCGCGTGCCATGCCATGCGGATGAACAGTCCTCCGTAGTGCCCAAAGTCCGCGGGCCACCACTCCTGCGAATCGGTCATCAACGCGCGCAAGTCCTTTACGACTGCATCGAGATTCAGGCTCTTGAATTCTTTGGCGTAGTCAAACTTCTCGCCCATGGGATTGGATAAAGACGATTGCTGATGCAGGATGGAAAGGTTCAACTGGTTGGGCCACCAGTCTGCGTTGCCCTTGGCTCCCGCCGTCGTATGCTGTAACATCCCGCCCGTAAACGGGCACTTCGCTTCGTTCGACATAGCGTTCTCCTGTGGCCATGTACATCCGGCCAGCCTTTCCAGTATAGGAGCGCCATGGCCCGTCGATCGAGACGGGCCTCGCACTCAGTCCCGTAGTCCCTATTGATCCGGCCCCGAATCACTGTGTCCGTGCCCCACCCATTCCGGTCGCCGTGGCGACCGGAATGGGTGGGAAAGCACCAACATCAACTCCCCGCCATTCACCCAGCACGAATATGGGTGCCCCCGGTCTCGTCCGCCGCGGCGGAGGAATGGGTGGGAGACGTGTCACTATTTACGATCCGGATCGATAGGTCCCTGCCTTCCCGCTCCTTTGCCCGCCGCTTCTGCGAAGAACTCTTCCACATCCGTAATCGTCTGCGTCACGCGATACGGCGGCAGCGACTGCAAGAAAATTTGCCCATAGCGCTGCGTGCGCACACGCGGGTCCAGCAGCACCAGCACGCCGCGGTCTTCCAGCGATCGGATCAGCCGCCCGAATCCCTGTTTGAGCGTGAGCACGGCTTCGGGAACTTGATATTCGAAGAAGGGTTTTCCGCCGCCCTCCTCGATAGCCTTCATGCGCGCCTGCACCACGGGATCGGAGGGCACAGCGAACGGCAGCCGGTCGATAATGACGCAGCTCAACGCCTCGCCCTGCACGTCAACCCCCTGCCAAAAGCTGGCCGTGCCAAAGAGCACCGCATTCGGCGTGACGCGGAACTCCTCGAGCAGTGCTTTGCGCGGAGCGCTGCCGTGCAAGAGAAGCGGGTAGTCGAGCACCGGCAGCAGCCGTTCGTAAAGCGCGCGCATCTGCGCGTAACTGGTGAAGAGGCAGAAGGCCCTCCCGTGCGTGATGCGCAGAATACGTTCGATGGTCGCGGCCGCGGCCTCCTGAAATTCTGCTGCGCGCGGGTCGGGCATTTGCGGCGGCAGATAGAGCAGCGCCTGCTTTTCGTAGCGGAAGTGCGACGGCACCACAAGCTCGCGCGCCCCCTGGCTGCGATCGCCAAGGCCGAGCCGCTTGCGCAAATGCTCAAAGCCGCCCTGCACCGTGAGCGTGGCCGAGGTCAGCACGACTGTAGGCACCTGGTCCCACACCAGGTCGTGCAGAATCTCCGAAACATCGATCGGCGTGGCCTGCATAAATGTAGTGCGCGCACCTCCGCGTGCGGAGTTCTTCCGGTCGGAATTAGCAGGCCCGCCTCGCCGCTCCAGCCAGAACACCATATTGGCGGCCTTCGATTCCAGCATGTATTCGAGATCGGCGCCGAGCGCAGCCGAGCGCGCTTCCAGCCCCGGAGCTTCGTCCGTCTCAGCCATCCGTTCGAACTCCGCTTCCAGCAGTTTGAGCGATGTGCGGACCGCGACATATAAGTCGCCGGAGGATTCGAGAAACTCCTCGCGATTGTTGAAAGGATGGCGGCCATCGCCCTCGTGCGGCAGCGCGGCAAAAAAGAGCCGCGCCCGCTCGCGCAGTTGCTGCGTAAGCAAATGAACCTGCGTAGAGCCTTCCTTACCGCGCAGCAGCACATCGGCGTCGCGCGCAAAATCTTCGAAGCGCACATTCGAAAGCGAGCGCCCAAAGTAATTCGACGCCACTTCTTCCAGTTCGTGCGCCTCGTCGAAGATCACGGCTGCGGCCTCCGGCAGTACGCCTGCGTCCGGCGCGCCGGAGGCCATCTCGCGCACCGCGGCATCGGCAAAAAAAAGGTGATGATTCACGATGATCAGGTCCGACTCCGTGGCGCGGCGTCGCATCTCGGTGATGAAGCAGCGGCGATAGTCAGGACATGTGCTGCCTAGGCAGGCTTCCGACCGCGCATCGAGCTTGTGCCACAAGGCGCTCGACTCCGGCAGCCCGGAAAGCTCGGCGCGGTCGCCGGTTTCGGTCGTGCGCTCCCATTCCGCAATCTGCTGGTACTCGTCGATTTCGTCGAGGCCCGACAAAACCGGCTGGTCGCGCAGCGCGTAGAGCTTGCGGCGGCAAAGGTAGTTGGCGCGGCCCTTCATGTAGCAGACGCGCAGTTCGCCCAGCAGAGCCTCGAGAAACGGCACGTCGCGGAAGAAGAGCTGGTCCTGCAGGGCCTTGGTTCCCGTGGAAACAATCACGCGCTGCCCGGTGCGCAGAGCCGGCAGCAGGTAGGCCAGAGTCTTTCCGGTGCCCGTGCCCGCTTCCACAATCAGATGCCGTCGCTCGGCGAGTGCGCGCTCCACGGCCTTGGCCATCTCGTACTGTCCCTGCCGGTACTCGTAAGGCAGCGGCGAGCTGGCCAGAATGCCGCCCGGCGCAAAGAACTCGTGAAGCGTGGGCAGGGCGCGGGATGGGGCGTCGGAGGAGGGCATCTGGGCCGGGTGCTCTCTCCATGATAGAGACAATGGCCAGGACACACTCGCGCCTTCACTGCGGAAGCCCGGCGAACCGTGCCGTCTGCTATTGATCCGGCCTCAAAATACTGCGTCCGTGCCCCATCCATTTCCGCGTTCTTTGCGGAAATGGGTGGGAAACAATGACACCACGAGTGGGCCGGATCAACACGTTCCGGTCAAGTACCGGATTCGGCGGTTGTCGGGTCGATAATGTGCCGCACTTGCGCGACGCTGTTCGCGGGGAAGCCTCCCTGTCGCGCGTGCTCGCGCACCATTTCTTCGTTGGGCGCGATGTAGACGCAATAGATCTTGTTGTCGGTGACGAAGCTTTGCAGCCACTGAATCTGGGGCCCGAGGTTGCGCAGCACAGAGCAGGACTTTTGCGAAACAGCCTCTAACTGCTCGGCAGACATAGAGCCGGCTCCGGGAATCTCGCGCTCGATGACGAACTTTGGCACGGGAACGACCTCCCTCGCCCAGATGGGCGATGTTCAAGTGTACACAACGGCCGCGCGGCTAGCGCAGATTGAGGGCCGTGGGATGTTTTGGCTGGTAGAGGCCCACTTTGCCGCCGCCGGGCAGCGTGATTCTGGCGATCGAACCCCATCGCTCGTTCTCGATCGAAGAAAAAACGACGCCTTTCCGCGCCAGCGAATTCATCTCCGCATTCAGGTCGTCGCACATCAGATAAAGCTCGTGAGGGCCATTCCGGTCGCTGGGATGGAACGCCGCTTCGGCCGGCGGCAGAGCAAAGATCAGCCATCCATGGCCTGCGTCGACGGAAGGAAAGCCAAGCACGTCGCGGAAAAATGCGCGGTCGGCCTCGGCATCTGCGGAGTAGAGAATAATATGCGCGCCAGAAATCATGGGACCCCGCCCTTGGGCTCGATTCTAGCCGAGTTTGGACTCGATTGGCGGGCGAAGTCGCGGCGGCCCCAAGGCCATCGCATGAACATTTTCATTGACCGGGCAGGTTCGCGTTTTGAGAGTCATTGCCGGCTGGGAGTCTTCGTCCCGGAGGGACGAGTCGAAAATAGCCCAGGGTGGAGCGCAGCGGAACCCTGGGATGGCTTCGACGAGAAGATCGCGCGCCCCGTAGGGCGCGGCGAACCTTCTGCACCGCCGGAATCGATCTTCATGCGATTGCCCTGGTGGCGGCCGCAAGGTTGCGGATCAGCCAAAATCCGGGTCCTTGCCTTCAGCCGCGGCGTGGTATTCGTCGCCGGGCATCACCTGGCTGTGGCGCGAGTCGAGCCACTGGCCAACGAGCATCGTCGCCTCGGGATCGGTTTCGACAGATTGCGCGGATTTGAGCTGACGCTTGCGCGTTTCCGCTCCCCGCTGTGCCGCGGCAGCACGATCGTTTCCGGCGGCGTAGCTGCTGATGGGCTGCAGCCCGATTGCGGCGGAGTGTATGTGCATCGCAGCCTCCGGATTGAAAGAAGGCAATTCGCAGGCCGGATTATCCCGGTAAAAATAAGAAAATACTCACCTTATCGACTCCCCCATCTTGCCTTCATGCCCATCAAAAGTTGACATTCCAAAGTGGACTAAGCATACTTAGTCCATGGCTTACACCGTACATCAGGCCAAAACCAACTTCTCGCGCATTCTCAAAGAGGTTGAGGCCGGACAGGAAGTGATTGTGATGCGCGGGAAAAAGCCGGTTGCCAGGATCACTGCGGTCGAGCCACCGGCAAAGCCGAATGTTCCGTTCCGCCTCATGGGCGCGTACCCCGGGATCAGCTGGACTCCGGACGCGTTTGATCCGCTCACGGACGATGAGCTGATGGAGATGGGGCTCGACTATCTGGTCGACGCGCCCCTGACGCCGAACCCTGAAAAGCAAGCCGGGGAGAAATGAAGTTTGTCGAAAGATGAAGTTTCTCCTCGACACGCATACGTTCCTGTGGGCTCTGCGATCACCGCATGAAATCCCTGACCGTGCAGGAGCGATTCTGGCCGATCCCGGCTCGGAGCTGCTGATCTCGATCGTGATTCCGTGGGAGATTGCGATCAAGTCCGGTGTTGGAAAACTGAAGAATACTTTGCATCTGCTCGACGATTTCGAGGGCCAGGTGTCGGCGGCCGGATTCCGGATTCTCGAAACGTCCGTCCGGCAGGTGATCCGGAGCGGCACACTGCCGCAGCATCACAAGGACCCCTTTGACCGGCTGCTCATTGCGCAAGCGCTCGATCTCGATGTGCCGGTTATCGGTGGCGACAATACCTTTGACCGGTACGGCGTGACGCGGGTCTGGCTATAAGCGAGAGGCCAGTGAAGACATAAATAGAATGGCAGCTGGGCGGCGATCCGCGCATCTGCCGGGAGGCTTGTTTGCCGACGTATCGTAGATCCGTAGTGCCCGCGCGCGCGGGAGCCGCCAAGTTGCCGTTGGTGGCGATCGTGGGGCGCCCCAACGTGGGCAAAAGCACGCTCTTCAACCGGCTCACCAGGAGCCGTCGCTCCATCGTGGGCGACGAGCCCGGCATCACCCGCGATCGCATCTATGGCGAGTACGAGTGGTTGGGGCGCAGCTACCGGCTCGTGGACACGGGCGGGATCGTGCCCGACGATCCGGAGCTGATTCCAGCCGAGATTTTTACGCAGGCCAAGGTGGCGCTCGAAGAAGCGGATGCTCTTGTGCTGGTGGTGGACGCGCGCACCGAGCTGGCGCGCCCCGATTACGACCTCGCGCTCCTGCTCAAGCGCGGCGGTAAGCCGCTGTTCCTCGCGGTCAACAAAGTCGAGACCGAAGGGCTAGCCAACGAAGCAGAAAATTTTCGCCGGCTCGGCATCCGCAACGTTTTTCCCGTGAGTTCGGAGCATGGGCAGGGCGTTGGCGAACTGCTGGATGCGATTGCCGAAGCGATTCCGGAAAAGCCGCCAGCCAGCCAGTCAGCGAGTCGGCAAGCCGGCGACGAAGTCCGCGATGCGCAGACGGCAGAAGAGGACGAAGAGGCGATCGAGGACGAGATCGAAGAAGGCGGACCTCTCGTTCCCGGCGCAGAGCCCGTCCAAAACGATAAAAAAATCCGCACTCACGGCGAATTTGAGCAACGCGAAACCTCGGTCGCGATCATCGGCAGGCCCAATGTAGGCAAGTCGACGCTCCTCAATGCGCTCACCGGAACCTCGCGCGCCATCGTTTCGCCGATCGCCGGCACCACGCGCGACGCGGTGGACGAAGTTGTCGAGTTCGAGGGCAACATGCTGCGCTTTGTCGACACGGCAGGAATTCGCCGCAAAGGCAAAACAAAGTTGATGGCGGAAAAGATGAGCGTGGTCATGGCGCGACGCCATCTCGAGGCCGCCGACGTCGCGCTGCTGGTGATTGACGCCACCGAAGGCGTAACCGCGAGCGACGCCACCATCGGAGGCTATGCGCACGAGAGCGGGCGCAGCGTGATCATCGTCGTCAACAAGTGGGACCTTGTGACGACGGGCCGCACCGACCGCAAACCGCCCGCCGATCGCGATATCTTTGAGAGGCAGCTGCGCAGGACGCTCAAATATCTTGACTACGCGCCGGTCATTTTTCTCTCCGCACTCGAAGCCATCGGCCCCAAGCGCAAAGGCATGGCGCGCGTGCTGCACGAGGTGGTAGCCGTTGCCAAAGAACGGCGCAAGCGCGTGTCCACCGGCCAGATGAACCGGTTTATGGAGCGCATCGATTTTCAGCGCGCGCCCGTGCCCATGGCCAAGCGCATTCGCATCTACTATATGACGCAGGCCGCCGTGGCTCCGCCAACCTTTGTGCTCTTCACCGATCGCGACATCAAGCTGCACTTCGCCTTCGAGCGGTTCCTCGAGAATCAAATTCGCGACGCATTCGGATTCAAAGGCACGCCCATCTGGTTCAAGGTCAGGGCGCGAAGTGGAGAGCACCACGGCTGACGGAGCTGGTTTGAAGGCCGACTAAAGATGGTCCCACGAGTGGCGCCGTGAAAGGGCACGACTTCAGTCGTGCCGAAAGCGCCGCAAAAGAAGTGAGGGCTTTAGCCCCTGAGGAATGCTCCTGGGACCTGCGCGCTTTCCTGACCCTATCTTCTAATTTGCTTTAGAGCGCTCTGGCTGTGGTTTTTGCTTGGCCTTTGACCTCCGGCCGTCACAGTTCCCACTCCCTCAGGATCGATTTGCATTATTGCTCCACCGCTCCCGGCGGGCCTGAAGACGAGCTGCTGACCTCAGTAAGACGCCGTATGTGCACGCTGGCTTCAGTTTCCGGAACCGTGCCGTCATTGGCCTGGACCTCGGTGGGACGACCCTGGATAAGAATGCGCAGAGTGGCCTTGCCGCGCGCGGGTACGACGATGCGTTGCGTAACCGAGGTCAACGAGTTGCGCACAGTCACGGGAATTTCGGCGGCGGCGTAGCCGGAGTTCGCGAGATCCACGGAGACCAGCCATCCATCGGCCCCGGCATCGGACGAGCCCGGCGCGCTCGAAGCCCGATCGACCGACGCGGGAAAGGCGCTGTCGATCGCGATGTCGGGCAATCCCTTGTCGGCATCGACCCAATCCGCAAAGAACCACGAGAGATCGCCGCGCAGGCCGGCCTGCTCGAGCAGCTTCTCGAAGGAGCCCGAGCCTGAGTCTGGTCCAAGACCGCGGGCAGCATCCTGCGCGGGATCGTATGCGCGCAACGCCGCGGAGAGCGCCGCATCGCCGGCAAGGTCGCGCAGCATCCAGAAAACGTAAGCGGCTTTGGTGCGGTAGTAGACAGGCGCTATGGCCTGCGCCAGCGGCTGGCCCGCGCTCTCGCCGGGGCTCGAAGGCTCGATCAACGCCAGCGCATTGCGGCCAGCTTCGAGAGCTTCGAGCGCCTTCTCGCGGCCCGACTGCTTTTCCACCCACAGCGTTCCCATGAAGTGCGCGACGCCCTCGCTGAGCCAGGCGCGCGGCGACGACATCCACGCGTGCGTGAGTGCGTGGGCCATTACGCCGTCAAGCTGATCCGGCGTGGCCTGCCGAACCGCGGTCACGAGCAGTGGGCCGGTTTCAAACGGCGCGTCTTCAGCATCGGGAAGGTCCAAAATTGTAAGCTGCGAACGCGGCGTCTGGCCGAGCCAGCCTTGCAGGAAGGGCGTGACCGTGGAAGCGGCAGTTGCCCATTCGTCGAGAACAACCTCATCAGCCGGCAGCGTCCACAGTGTGGTGTCGGTGGCATGGTGCTCGCTGCGCACGGCGACGAACAGGCTCGGCGCTTCAAAGCCGAGTGTCGCACTGTCGAGCGTGGCCGTTGCGACGCCCGAGATTTCGTCGCCGCCGTTCGGAGGCTCCGTGATCGTGAGCGGCACGGAATGGCCGTCGATCAGCGCGACGGTGGGCGCGTGCCCGTGAGGAAACTCCACCGTGAGGTGCAAAAAGAAATGCGCGCCGGCCATGCGCAGCTTGTGCTCGCCCATCTCGTCGAAGACGCGCGCGCCATCGCCAAGAATCACAGGGACTGCGGAGGCGGGATACCATACCACGTTGCCGAAACCGCGCAGGCCGGTGAAATCGGTATCGATCGCGTCCCAATCCGTGTGCGCAGCCGCGTCCTCCGGAGTGCCGATGGCGAGAAGCCGCTGCGCCGATTGCAAAATTGTGCCGGAGTAAGTGACGTCAAGCTGCAAGGTCGCTCCGGGCGCCAGCGACGCGGCGAGTTTGACCGCGGCCTCGTGGAGCTGCCCCGTGTGATCGGTGTCCGAATTGAGTGTGGCGATGGTATACAGCGCGTCGCCGGCTGCAACCCGAATGCGCTCCCAGTGCAGCGATGAAGAAATCTCGAGCGGAATGTGAGCCAGCGGCGTTTTGCCGTCATTGCGCACGGTAATCAGGGCGCGCACGGCAATCTCGTGCTCGGCAGCGCGCAGATGTACGTCCATATTCAACTCAGTAAAGGTGATCGCCTCGCGCTCGGCGTCGCTGGCCGTCGGCGCATCCACTGACTGACCACTTGGAGCTGTCTGCGTTGCGCCTGGTCCAACCGTCGTCGTGGTCTGGCCGTTTTCATCGGTGGATCGCGAGAAGATGACTGTGCCCTGGTGAGGCCTGCCCTGATGCGGCTGGTCCTGGCTCGGCTGGTCCTGCGGAGCGGCGGGAGTCGTTTGCGCCGCGGCCATGAGTGCAGCGATAAAGAAAATAGCCACAAAAAACAGGCGCGTCGCATGTGCGCTGCCAATGAATCCAATCTTCATGAACCGAGACCTTTCACTGCACCACCTCGTGAGGAAGCACTGCGTGACGCAGCCTTTTGGACGGAAGCCGCGGTAATTCGGGAGTTTCGCCGCTGGCGCGCAGCCTCGTAAAGCACAACCGCTCCTGCGGCCGCAACATTGAGCGAACTCACGCCGCCGGCCATGGGAATGCGCAGTAAGTGATCGCAGGTGCGGCGAACCAGATCGTGCAGCCCCGCGCCCTCGCGGCCCAGCACGACAACAAGATTGCCGGTGAGATCGAACTGGTCGTAATCGGTTTCGCCGCGCTCGTCGAGTCCAACGATCCAGAGATTCTGGTGCTTGAGATCTTCGAGCGCGCGCACCAGATTCACCACGCGGGCAATGCGCAGATGCTCGGCCGCTCCGGCGCTCGCCTTCACGGCCACGGCGCTCAACGGCGCAGCCCGGCGTTCCGTGAGGACAACGCCATCCACGCCGGCTCCATCGGCCACGCGCAGCAATGCGCCCAGGTTTTGCGGATCCTCCACGCCGTCGAGAGCCAGCACCAGGCGCGATGCTTCTGAGTTATCGGCAGCCGGAGAGAAAAGATCTTCGAGCGTGAGAAGATCCTGCGGGTGCACCAGCGCGACCACGCCCTGGTGCGCGGCAGTCTTGGCGGCAAGGGTCAGTTGCTCGCGCGGCTGCTCGAGAACGCGAACCCGCGCCTCGCGGCACTGGGCCACCAGCCGCTCCAGGCGCCCATCGTGCCGCTCGCTAGCCACGAGAACGTGGTCAAAGCGCCGTCTTCCGGCTTTGAGAGCCTCCTCCACCGGGTGCAGGCCGTAGAGAACTTCCATTAGGTTAGTTTACGGCGCGGCTATGCAGAAAGCTTGGCGCTGGCGAGACGGTTAAGGCTCACGCCCTGTTCTGCCGCCTCGAGGGCAAGCGAGCGATGCGCTGAAGGGGGAATACGTACACGAAATTGGCCGCTGTAATGCTTCGTGGCCAATGGAACCGGCACGACCTCACCCGTTGCTTCCATATCCTTGACCGCTGATTTCACGACCCCGCGAATCCCGGCAAGCGCTTCTTCGGGTGTGCGTGCCAGCCACGAGAGCGATGGAAACTCAGCGCAGAGGCCGACATGCTCGTTATCCTCCGCCGACCAGGTGACGCGATAGGTGAAGCGATCAGTTTTCCGACTTTTTCTCAGCGTGTGCTTCATGCTGGAGTCCTCTCAGTTTGTCAATGGCCGCCAGAACCTGTCGAACCTGATATGCCTTGGCCTTCCCCTTCTCGTTCTGGATGTTGACCCGCGGATCTCCCGGCCATGGGGTCTTGAAGATCGCATGGCTCGTGCCGCGCTGGCGAGGTTCGCCGAAATTCTCAACGCACACCCTGAACAGGTCTCTGAATCGGACGTTCTTGGGGGTACGCCGCATTTCTTCGAGAATCTTCTTCGAAGCAGCCATGTTTTGACTATGGTATCACTATTGGAACCACATCTCCAGCAACAAAGTCGCCGTTCATCCAAGCGGTCCCGAGACACGAAGGGCGCCGACAAGCGGCACCGCAGGAATCGAAGAGGGATAGTGGCCGGTTAAACAAATTGCGGAGCGCTGCCGCCGGCAAAAAGGTTCTTCAACTGATTCTCACGTTCCACGGCCCCCCGGTGCTTGGAGTCCACCTGGAGGGAGATCGTCTGCTGTTTCTTGTCGCGCAGAATGGTCACCTGCACAGGCTTGCCCAGGTTCGAGCGCAGTGCGCGGTCCCAATCTGCAGAGGTCGTGATAGAGTCGGTGCCGACCTTGAGAATCACATCGAAGGCCTTGAACCCCGCCTTGGCAGCCTCGGATTTCTTGCTGACCTGTTTGACCATCAGGCCGCCCGGTACGCCGAAGTAGTCGGCCATCTGCGGAGTAAGCGGCTCAACCATCGCACCCACGTTGAGCGTGCTGGTAAAGAGGGGCATGTGGAAGCCGCCCGGCAAAGGAGTGTCGCCCATAACGCCCATCCCCGGCACCATCGCGGCGGGCGCAGCCGGCGTCACGCTGCCCACATCGTTGCCGATCCTGCCCCAGATATCGTGATCGAGGGCCTTGCGGTCCACCAGTTGCACGGCCAGCGTTTGAATGTTGCCGTCGCGGCTGATCTCGAGCGAGATCTTCCGGCCCGGCGGAATCTCGCGCAGCATGCGGCCAAACTGATCGGCGCCTGCCACGTTCTGGCCGTTGACGGCCAGCACCACGTCGTTCACCTTCAGGCCGATCTGGCCCGCGGGTGCATCGTGATCGATCAGCATGATCACGGCGCCGCGCACTTCCTTCAGCTTCAGTGCTTGCGCTTTGTCCGCATCGACGTCGCTCACTTCCACGCCCAGGTAGCCCGACGGGCTGGCATGCGCCACCAGAGGATCGGGATCCGCAAAGATGGCCGTGAGCGCCCCCGCCTGCGCATTCGCCATCTGCGGCATCAGCGCCAAGCAGGCTGCCGCACCCAGCGCGGCGCAACCAAGGATTGAATTACGATACGGCCTCAAAAGGTGTTTCATAACTATCTCTCTCCTGCTGGTTCATCGTCCGGTCTGCGCTCATTCAGACGGCGCAGTTGGCAGAGTGGTAAGCACGTCTATTGAATCTCCGAAACCCGGCTCAAAACCGCTCGGGAAACATTCCGGATCTGGGGGCTGTTGTCGGAGTTGGAGACGGAGTAGAGCACCTGGCGAACGCTGGTATCGGCGTCGACAGGCTCGAGCAATCCGATGGCGGCCGTGCGGATAGCCGGGTCGTTGTCATTCAGCACCGCTTCAAGAACGGCGTCGCGCACGCGCATGTTGTCGGCCACGTAGGGCTCCAGACCCTCCAGCGCCTTCTGGCGCACCTTGGGGCTGCGATCGTAGCGCAGCGCCACCATCAGCGCCTCGCGAATGCCGGCGGGCTGGCAGCTATGCCCGGCGCGGCACTCGCCCGCCAGCAGCGCCACCGAATCGTCGCGCACGTCCGATGAAGATTTATCCACCGTCGCCAGCATCAGCAACTGGCGAATCTGCGGATCGTCGAGCGAGCCTTCCACCTGGCGCGGCACAATCTGGTTGTAGCTCACGTCCACAATTTCGCTGTTAGGTTGGCGCACAATGCCGGAGACGTTGGCCACGTTGGAAAATGCAGAGAGCGCTGCTTCCGGTTGCACTTTAATCCCGGGGGCCGTTGCGATCTGCGCATCGGCCGCGCGGGCCACGCGGTTTTGCGCGTATTCGTAGCCGCCCAGAACGCCGGCTCCCGCGCCCGCCACCAGCAGCAGCAGCGCCGCGACGGGCGCAGCCTGCAGGCTGGCAAAATTGTTCAGCATCCGCTCGCCCAGCCGCTCATACCACCGCTTGGGCGGCAGCGCATCCAGCGCATCGTCCAGGCGCAGGCGCGCCCGAGCCACCAGGTTCGCTCCCGGCTCCGCAACCGGATGCGCATCGGCCAGTACTTTAAGCGCCAGCACCTGCTCGCGCTCCCGCCTGCATTCCGCGCAGCCAGCCACATGCCGCTCCAGCTCATGCGCCAGTTCATCGGGCAGCTCGCCATAAGCTGCCGTCACCATCCGTTCGTGTGCCAATTCGCAATTCATGTCTACGCCTCAAAAAAACAGCCACTAGCTTTTAGCCCTTAGCTCATCGTGCGAGGTTCGAGCTTATCTTTCTTTCGATAGTGCGCCAGTTTGAAGCCGCCGTGAAAGGGCACGACTTCAGTCGTGCCGCAGATGCCGCAAAATGATTGCGGGCTTTAGCCCCTGAGGGACATCTCTTCAAACTGGCCCACTATCGTTCTTTCTTCCGGCTCGTTACGCTCCATTGACGAGCCCTTTTACTCTCCCGAAAACAGCGAATAGCTAAAAGCTAAGAGCTAATAGCTGCTTTCTATCTCAACTCCGCCAGATGCAATCGCAACTTCTTGGTTGCGCGGAAGAGCGTATTCTTGGCAGTCTCTTCCGTCGTGTTCAACATCTCGCCGATGGTCCGCAGCCGCAGCCCCTGGTAATGCTTCAGCTCGAAAACCATCCGTTCGCGCGGCGTCAGCTTATCCAGCGCCGCCTGAATCTTTTCGCCCAGCCGTTTGCGGTCCAGCTCCCGCGCCGGATTGGAAAACGACCGGTCGTCCGAAACCGAGGCCAGCAAATCGATCTCTTCGCCGCCGCGATCGACCACCACGGCATGGTCCTCGCGGCGCGTCTTCCGCCGCCGCAACTGGTCCAGGCACAGGTTGGTCACGATCCGGTAAATCCACGTATAAAACGAGCACTCGAAGCGGAAGTTGCCGATGTACCGGTAGGCCTTCAGGAAGGCCTCCTGGTAAATGTCCTCGGCATCGTGTTCCGATCCGGTCAAGTGCAAGGCCAGCCGCAGCACTTGGTGCTCGTACTGGCGCACCAGCACATCGAAGGCCGCGCGCGATCCTGCCTGCGCCTCGCGGATCAGGTCCATTTCGAGCGCACGGCTCTGCGCGCGCTCCTGTTCCCGGCCCGCGTCTCCTCGGCTCGAGCTTCCCCGGTTCGCCCCGTCCATTGCCCTCGTCGCAGCCATACCTGGAGAGGATTGTATCCCCATCCGAGCTGGCCGGGCCAAAGTGGCTGCTGCGTGAACCGGGGCGAGGGTACAACTAACTGCGTCTGCTTCCATTGGCTTCGCTCCCGGAAGGTAAAGCCTGTGCGCTGCTGAATAGACGCCGAAGCAACGGTTTGGGGAGCAGAGAGCGGGAGAGCAAAGATGCGAGCCCGGAAAGTAGCGCCAGCCTCCCGGCCAGCGGGAAGTAACGCCAGCATCCCGGCCAGCGGGAAGTAACGCCGGCATCCCGGCCAGCGGGAAGTAACGTCAGCCTCCCGGCCAGCGGGAAGTAACGCCGGCATCCTTGCCGGCTGTCGTGCGGGCGTCCCCGCCCGCACCTGCCGAGAACCCACACTCACACTTGCTCCGTTACACTTGAAACCAATGACGAGAACTCTCTTTGAAAACACGCCCGATACGGGCACGACGGGAACCAGCGGCTGGTTCACCGCCCACTGCGACGGTGGCTCCCGCGGAAACCCCGGCCCAGCCGGCTACGGCGCAGTTGTCGAAGACGCCGACGGCAAAGTAGTAGCCCGCCTAAGCGAATTCCTCGGCCACCAGACCAATAACTACGCCGAATACAAGGGCCTTCTGGCCGCGCTCGCCTGGGCGCTAGCCAACGGCGCGCGCCGGCTCCGCGTAATCTCCGACTCCGAGCTAATGGTCCGCCAAATGAAGGGCATCTACAAAGTGAAAAACCCCGGCCTGCGCCCCCTATGGGAAGAAGCCCAACGCCAGTCCCGCCAACTCGAAGCCTTCGACATGCGCCACACCCTCCGCGGCGGCAACAAAGAAGCTGACAAGCTTGCCAACGACGCGATGGATGAGGGGACGTGCAGTAGGCGGAGTTAGCGGGTCAGCAAGTTAGCGAGCTAACGGACGTATCTCGATTTTTGCCCATCCGTACTCAGGCGCGCCAAGCGCCGCAAATCGACTTCGCAGGTGGCCCGGTCATCATCCCTGAAGAACCACACTGACCTAAAGAAGCTGTGCCCCGTTCATCGCGTTCTTTGCGATGAGCGGGCGTTGGGCAGGTGGCCTCGGTCTCGACGCAACAAAAACCACCCCGAGGGTGCCCCCGGTCCCTCGCGTTTGGGGACCGGGGAAACCGCCAATCTAGCCTACAGGGCTGGCCTACAGCGCATCCTTGGACGTAAGCAGCCCAATGTGATCCGCCCCCGCGCTCTTTCCGATATCCATGACCCTCGCAATCGTCGAGAACTCAAGAGTGTCGTCGCCTTTCACAAACACCGCTTTGTCGGCCCGAACCGAGAGAATGGCGCTCAGGCGGCTCCCAAGTTCATCGATACTCACGTCGTCCTGATTGATCTTGTAGACCACTAGCCCATTGCGAACGTGAAGGATCTGCACGACAATCGCCGTTTCAGTCTTCGGATTAGGATTGATGGGCGGCCGGGGCAGCGCGGCATCCAGGCCACGAGGCACGACCGGAACAATGACCATAAAGATGATCAACAGCACCAATAGAACGTCGATCAACGGAGTGACATTGATATCGCCTCGCAGTTGACCTGAAGCATGACCATTCTCGATCGCCATGGGACCATACCCTCCTCGGCTTCTGCGGCTTCTTTTTCCTTAGACACCACAGCACGGCGAACAGTTCCCGCTCAACCCTTCATCTTTCCCCTGCGCTAGGCGAATGGCCTCGGTCTTGACGCCCCAAAAACCGCCCTGACGGTGCCCGTCCTGAGCGAAGTCGAAGGATTCCTCGCCCTTGTGGACCGGCTAGAACCCAGACGGCAACGCCGCCTCAAGATTGATCTCTTCTCCGGTGATGGGGTGCTGGAATTTCAAAAATTGAGCGTGGAGTAAATATCCTCCATCGCCAGGCAGGCCGGGGAGATTCTCAAGAGGCTGGCCGTTCACGCCGTACAGAGGATCGCCCACTAGCGGATGGCCGATCGATGCCAGATGAATTCTGATTTGATGAGGCCGGCCCGAATGCAGGCTTACCTCAAATGTTGTGGTGCCCCGGTTTGTCGTGTTGCTGGCGCCGCGTGAGATCACCTTTGCCGACAACTTTGACGGTTTGCCACTTGGGCTGGCGGCCCACACTTGACCGAGGCGCGGGTGCGGCACCAGGCCGATGGGTGTCAGAATTTCGTAGGCATCGTACTGTGCAACGTTTTGAGCCAGCGCCCGGTAGATCTTTTGAATTTTGGTCGTGTTCCAGTTCGCGAATAGATGAGAGGCCGCCCGCCGCGTTTTGGCGAAGAGGACGATGCCCGTGGTGGCTCGGCCCAGGCGGTGGACAGGGTTTGCGTTGGGAGTTTGCCTTTGCACCAGGCGCAGCAGGGTGTTTTCCATGAAGCCGCCGCCGGGCAGCACGGGCAGCCCGCCGGGCTTGTCGACGGCCAACAGATGGGGATCGTCAAACAGCACTTCGAAGTGCTGAGGCGTGTCTGGTTCGATCCACGGCGGACGATTCCAGATAAGTGTCTGTCCTGAAATCACCAATTCGCTTCCGGTGGCAATTGCGCCGTTGAGGGTGACTTCGCCGTTGTTCAGATTCTGTTGCCAGCCTTGTAGGGTTGAGTGGGGATAAAGGCTTGCCAGGTGGGAGAGCAGTGCTTGTCCATGGTATTTGCGGCCGATGATTGTGGCGTAGGCATAGCCCCGATTGAGCATGTGGTTTGAGTGTAACCCTACCAAACCTTCGCGAGGCTCTCCAGACTCTGGCGATAGTCTTCCGCCTCGATCCTGCTCCGTACCCCGAACTCCCCAAGCAGCGTCATCATCTGCCCCACCGGCAGTCCGGCCACTTCGGCAGCCCTACCCACAGACGCCCCGCCCTCCTCGTATTTCTCCACGGCAAGCAGGGTTGTGTTCACGCCTCTTGCATGTTCGCCGAGCTCATCGCAGGCCATCGAGGAATTGCCGGGGCGTTACGACTTTCGTGCCTGCCCAGGCGGCCGGGAAATGCTTCACGTTGCCTGTTATGAGGTAGTGGGCATTTGCCGCCTGGGCACATTCAAGAAATACGTCGCCATCGGGATCGGAACTGGCACGAACTTTCACCGAGGGCTTCACCCAGAATCCGCGTTCGCGAACCGCGCCCAGAGCGGATTCGATCTCGTTGGCGCTTCGCTTGAAGCGAGGGCGGCGAATTACCTCGTCATACTCGGCATAGGTATCGCCACTGACGCAAAGCTGGATTTCCTGGCTCCCGACGGACATCAGAAGCACTTATGCGGGCGGTCCTTCCGGACTCAAAAGCGCTGAAACCAGGATGTTGGTGTCGAGAACGACGCGAATCATTGCTCCACGGGCTGCTGGCGCTTCCGCCGGTCCTTCCGAGCAGCTTCGATTTCTGCATCAATCTCTTCCATCGAAAGCCGGTCAAGTCCGAGCCGTTCCGCGCTCTCCCATGAATTCCGGAGCCATTCAGGGGCATGGTCTGGCGTCAACGCGCAAATGCTGATTGCCTCGTCCTCGCCGACGGACCGTCCCAGCAGGCCTTCGATGGCCAACCGTTGGTCCGAAGAGAGATCCTTTGCCTTGTGAATCATCCTTCTACCTCTTCCGGCTTGAGATGCAAGGTAACTGTCATCGCCCACTCCCCATCAGGACACCATTTTACTCCAGGCCACGGTACGCCATTTCCCTGCTCCAACCCTGCACAGCTACCCCGTACCCCATCCATTCGGTCGCCGCGGCGACCGAATGGGTGGGACAGCACGAACCCCAATGATCCCGCCTCAAATACCACCAGAACCATGCGCCTTACATCCCCTAAGCCAATTTCAGCCCGCAAAGCGGGCGACATACGCTAGCCCCACTCGCGAGAGTGGGGTCCACGCAATCCCCATCGCCGCCAAGCCCGCCTGGGCGGGCGAAAGATCGACCGCGCGCCAAAAGACCTTCCGTTCTCATCAGAGAGGGGCGCTTGCGACAATTTCGAGTGCGAGAATCGGTTTCACCAGCGATGCGGGCGAGAAACTATCGCCTTTGGATGAAGGCCACCAGCGAATTTGTACGATTTTCGAACTTCGACAGCGGCGCGTCGTGGGGATGGCGTGGTTCTCGTTGTGAATCAATAGCTTATGCGGTATACGCGGGCGGGTTCGTGAGAACTTTCGCAAATCGGTTTGCGAAGATTTCGTAAATTGGCGGAAGTCCTTGAGGAATTATGAGCTTAGCGCACAGCCCATAATTCCTCACGACGATAAGAGTAATGTTTAGTGTAGTTTCCTCGGAGGTCCCAGAATACTACTACTGGGACTCTTAACTTGTAGGCGGCCTTCCATAACTTGATCGCCATCTCTTGAGTTAGCGGCTGATTGTGTCACGCCTGGAATGTGTGGTTGAGCCGCGCCTACTTGTCATAGCGAACCGTTTGCCGCCGGCCGAGAAGATCCGTTTCTTCGCGGCTCTCGGCGGTCACATTGCCCTCAGCATCGGCCTGAACTGTCTTGGGCTGTCCGAGCCAATCGGTGTCGGGTCTGCTTTCGCCAGTCACATTGCCTTCGGCATCCATGTGTACGGTCTTGGGATGCCCCAGCCAGTCTGTGTCCGGTTTGCTTTCGCCAACGATGTTGCCATCCGCATCCGTGTGAACCATCTTAAACATGGGGACAGACGGGACGTTCCCTAACCCCAAGCGAAAGCGCGTGGCTCCCTGAGGAGCGAGCTCACCTCAGACGAGTATGCCCCTTGTCCCGACTCTCGGACATTTCAACCAACGGCGAGCTGTCAAACTACAATCTGTCTCACCCGAGGGGTTCACCCCAACCAAAAGTCAAGACCCCGCCTCACTCAATCCCACCTCATCCAACTCATCCCAAACGACTTATTTCCCCACCACTCTTTGCAGATCATTTCGAGCAATCTCGTATCATTGTCTTAACGGTGAGGGCAACACAGAACGCCCCGGACGCGCGGCTAACTCCGCCAATTCCGCTAAGCCCTTACCCTTGAGGACTTAACAAAAATGCGATCCTTTAGAATCACGACTTTATGCGGACCCGCTCTCCGCAACCCCTTTACCATGAGGACTTTGGGTCCAAAGTAGGGCCGGAGGGGGAGGCAACGCAATGGACAAGACTTGTCGGCACATCACGACCAACGGACTCCGCTGCGGGTCCCTTGCCCTCAACAACGGTCCGAAACCCTCCGCACACCATGGCGCCATCCCCGGCCCCACACCCACACTCACGCTTCGTGGCGTGACACCTGAAATTCGAAACTCGGAGCCCTGCAGCGAAGCCGCTCCAAAAACGCGCTGTACGGCAGTAAACCAACTTAACCCATGCCGATTCAATAGCTTCCAAGCAAAGTCCAGCCGCGATACTCTGCCAGTATCCCAGTATCGTGCCGCCATCCAACAGAAACTAAACGATTTATATGGAGATTTCACGTTGAGCCGGAATCTCGGTACAGCCGCTGCACCGCTGTACGCTAAAGCGGCTCTTCTCGCAGCTAAACCTTCGTTTTTGTCCTCGCCTTTGCTTTTGCCTTGGTTTTTGTCCTCGCCTTTGCTTTTGCCTTGGTTTTTGTCCTCGCCTTTGCTTTTGCCTTGGTTTTTGTCCTCGCCTTTGCTTTTGCCTTTGTTTTTCCTATTCCCTATTCCCTGTTCCCTGTTCCCTGCTCTCTGTTCCCTGCTCTCTGTTCCCTGCTCTCTGTTCCCTGCCTTAAATCTTCCGCCCCAAATCATTCCGCCACGCGCAACCATCCTTCTCCAGCAGATGATCGGAGCACTCAGGGCCCCACGATCCGGCAAAATAATTCGGAAACACCTCGGGCTTTTTCGCCGCCCACGCTTCGAGAACGGGCGTGTAGAGCGCCCAGTTCGTCTCCACGCCTTCGCGGTCCGAGAACAGCGTCTGATCGCCCAGCATGGCATCGAGCAGCAGCCGCTCGTATCCGTTGGCGCTCGACTTGCCGAAAGCGGCCTCATAGTCGAAGTCCATGTTCACCGGGCAGACGGCCATCTGCGAACTCGTAGGCACCTTGGCGCCGAAGCGCAGCGCAATGCCTTCGTCGGGCTGGATGCGAATCGTCAGCAGGTTGGGCTGGATCTCGGGGCAAGGCCCCGCAGTAGCCATGCGATTGAAGATCAACAGCGGCGGCTGCTTGAACTCGATGGAAATTTCGGTAGCGCGCTTTTTCATGCGCTTGCCGGCGCGCAGAAAGAACGGAACTCCCGCCCAGCGCCAATTCTCGACAGTGAGGCGCAGCGCAGCGTAAGTCTCGGTTCCCGACTCAGGATTCACGCGTTCCTCGTCGCGGTAGCCGATCACGTGCTCACCGTTCACGATTCCGGGACCATATTGTCCGCGCACGGTTTGCAAAATCGGGATGGAAGGAATCGCCTGCCAGACCTTGAGCTTTTCGCGGCGCACGCTCTCAGCCGCGAAGCTCGAAGGCGGCTCCATCGCCACCAGCGCCAGCAGCTCCATCATGTGGTTCTGCACAACATCGCGCAGCGCTCCGGCCTTCTCGTAGAACGGTCCGCGGCCTTCGACGCCCAGGGTTTCCGCCACGGTGATTTGCACGTTGTCGATGTAGTTGCGTTTCCAGATGGGCTCGAAGATGCCGTTGGCGAAGCGGAACACCAGCAGATTCTGCACCGTCTCCTTGCCCAGGTAGTGGTCGATGCGGAAGACCTGGCTCTCGTGGAACACGGCGTTGACCTGGTGATTCAACAAGCGCGCCGAATCGAGATCGTGGCCAAAGGGCTTCTCAATCACCACGGCCACGCGGCCTTTTTCCGGCTGCGCCATGCCCTGCGCGCCCAGGTTCTCCACGATGCCGGCGAAGAACTCCGGCGCAGTAGCCAGGTAATACAGGCGGTCGGGACCGATTCCCTTCGCGGCGGCGATCCGGTCCAGCTCGGCCCTCAGGTTCGCGTAGTGCGTCGGGTTGTCGAAGTTGAGCGGGAAATAACTGACGTGGCTGATGAAGCCGTCGATTTTGGGATCGGACGCATCGACGCCGCCCAACTCGACCAGCCCCTCGCGCATGTCCGCCGCGAACTCATCGCCCAGCGGACGGCGCGCCACACCGACGATGGCGAACTGTCTTGGCAAAAGGTTGGCCTGAAAAAGATGAAACAGCGCCGGAATCAGCTTGCGCTTGGTCAGGTCGCCCGAGGCGCCGAATATCACCAGCACTCCCGGATCGGGAATGCGCTCGGCGCCCTTCGGCAATTGCGAAAGATCCTCGGGCCGCACGCTCATCTGGATGGTGGCCATGGTTGTCTCCTGAGGAAATCGCGGAGTGCAAATCGCGGACCGTGGTTCGTAAACCGTGAACCGTAAACCGTGGTCTGGTAGACAGTCTACCCGCATCGATCACGAATCACGGTTCACAGCTCACGATTCACGGCTTCTTAGCTTTTCGCTTTGGCAAAGCGCTTGTTCACCTCGGCCCAGTTCACCACGTTCCACCACGCGGCCAAATAATCGGGGCGCTTGTTCTGGTACTTGAGATAGTACGCGTGCTCCCACACGTCGTTGCCGAGGATGGGATAGAGCCCCTGCGAAAGCGGCGAGTCCTGATTGGCGGTGGTGAGGATTTTGAGCTTACCGCCCGTGAACACCAACCAGCCCCATCCGGAACCGAATTGCTTCGCCGTGGTCTCGTTGAAGGCCTTCTTGAACGCGTCGAAATCTCCAAAGTCGGCCGTGATCTGCTTGGCGATCTCGCCCGACGGGTGGCCGCCGATGCCAGAGGAATTTGCCGGGCCCATGATGGTCCAGAACATGCTGTGGTTGGAGTGGCCGCCTCCGTTGTTGCGCACCACGCCGCGAATCTCCTCGGGAACCGCATTGAGGTCGCTGATCAGGTCGTCCACGGTCTTCGCCGCGAGCGCCGGGTGGTTGGCCAAAGCCGCATTCACGTTGGTGATGTAGGCCTGGTGGTGCTTGTCGTGATGCAGGTGCATGGTTTCGGTGTCGATAAACGGTTCAAGCGCGTTGTAATCGTAAGGAAGCGCGGGTAGTTCGTATGCCATTGGGGAATTTCTCCTTCGTTCGGATTGTACTGGGTAGGGCCCGCCTTCAGGCCCGAGCTCTGCTCAGCGTATATATGGATGGATGCGGAAACCGGCCGTCCGGCTGCGGGAAAGTTCACAGATTGAGATGAATACGGCATGAAGTTGAGTGTCCGATCAGGTCTCGCAGCCGCCGTCCGCGATTGCGGAAACGGGAAACCAGGACGGAGAGCCCCACGTCAGGCGTATCTGGGCCCCGAGAGGTGGCCGGGCTTCGAAGATTTCGAGGTTCGCGGCGGTGATCGCCAGAGACCTTGAAGCGCCCGCTTCTACGGCCAGCGCAATACGGTGGCCGGCATGGTCGAATCGGCAAAATCGCCAGCGGCCCGGATCGTCATCTACGCCCGGCGCAACCTCAAATCGGATCGCCTCAGGCCCGTCGAAGAGAAACGAAATCCCGTCGAGCGGAAGCGAAAGGCCCATGCCGCGCGCCTTGATGTAGGCCTCCTTGAGCGTCCAGAGCGACAGCGCACGATCGGGGCGGCCGCCGACCGGAAGAGCGTCGAGTTGCGCGCGCTCGGCTGCGGAGAAGACCCGGCTGGCGAGCGGCACAATCTCTTCGGCGCGCGCCAAGGACTCTATGTCTACACCGACTTCCCCGGCAGCAGCGCTGGAATTCGCGTCGAGCTGCGAGACTGGACGCGCGTCGGGCCGCGCGACGAGGCACACCGCCATTTCTACGCTGTTCGACTGATTGAACCGCAGCCCGCACTCCGGAATGGGCGACGGCTTACCGTACTTGTTCACCGAAAAACTCCAGGCTTCCGGGGGCAAGGGACAAACATGCGAGAGCGCGACCCGCGCCAGAGCGTGCGTGGCCAGGTATTCGCGCCGATGCCGGTCGAAGCGGAAGCGGCCCGCGCGGGCGCGCTCGGCGTCATTCAAGATTGCGGTGCATGCCTCTTCGATCGCGGCTTCCTCAAGGTCGCCGGGGTAGGCGAGCCAAAGCTTGAGCCCGGGCCCAATCCCAAGGTTGCCCATCCGATTTTTGCCGGCCGCTGGTTCCATTGTGAGTAGTGAGTGGTCAGTGGTTAGTGTCAGTGTGAGTGCGTGTGCGGTCGTAGCTGCCCGGCACACTCGCACTCGCACTCACACTCACACTCACACTCAAGCTCGCACTCCACGGTCCACTATTACCTATTCCCTATTCCGGCGGCGGATAAAACGGCAGCTTGTCGTTCTTTGCATTCGCGCGCTGCACCGTCGCATCGTCAAACAGCAATGCCGGAGCCATTACTGTGGTCGGCACGTCCCCGTAGAAATTCGCGACGAACAAGTCCTTGCCAGCGGCCTCGATGCTCGATCGCAGCGCGCGCTCGTCCACGTCGTCAAGCACAGCGCCGCGCACCAGTTCGCGCTTGCCGTCGGAGCTTATGCGATAGAGCAGCCGCGGTGTGCGCGGGCCGCCCATGGTCTGCACAAAATACACGCTCGCCAGGCCGCGGTCTTTCCCCATTTCCAGGAATTTCTTGTTGAGCTCATCCTCGCCGAGGCCGTTCTCCGCGCTAATTTTGAGCACACCGATCGAGGGCCGCGCGGGACCGGTGACGCCGGCGCGGCCGTGGCCGTTCGACCGCGGAAAATCGCGCACCGGTTGGCGGCCGATGAGGTAATTCTCGAGTCGTCCGGCATCCACCAGCTTCACCATCTGCGCGGGCACGCCTTCGTCGTCCACTTCGTAAGCGCCGGTCAGGCCCTTGCCGTCATACATCTTCAACCCGGGGTCGTCGATCACATTCATGAAATCGGGCAGCACGCGCGCGTGATAACTCGAAGCAAATGGCCCGTTAGTGCGTGCCTCCGTTCCCAGCGCGGGCCGCGTGGCCACAACCGCCCCGGCCAGCAGCGAGTGCAGGGTGTCGGTTGCGGCGTCAGCGCTCATCAGCAGCGGGCCGTGATACTCCTCTTCGACCAGCGGTGCCTTGCGCAGCTCCGCCAGCGAGGCAATCTCATCCACGGCGTGCTTGTTGAAAGCGGCTTCCGTGTCGAGGTCCGCGACCGAGGTTCCCGTTGAAGAGTACGACCGGTCGATGCTCATGCCGTCGGCGGCCTGTGTGCCCGCGCCAAAGGCCTCCTCGTATTGCGCCTCCGATTTGCGGACAATGGTTCCCTCGCTGTTGACGAGCCACGTTGTCGTGGCGCGGGCACGAAAACTTCCCTCCGCGTATTCGACGTCGCGCTGGGTTGCGCTCACCGAAGGATCCGTTCGGTAGAGTCCGCTCAACCGCGCCACGCGCTCCGTCCACACGCTCTCATCAAGCTTGAGTGCAATCGGTTCCGCGAGCGAAACGGTCGGCTTCTCCTGGCTGAAGTCGTCGGCTTGCGGCGGAGTTTGCACCTGCTTCAACTCGGCTTGCTTTTGCGCGTAGGCCGCAAGCGCCGTCTTGTAAGCCTGGTCCGTTGCCTGCCATAGCGCGGAGCGCAGCGCGATGGGATCGTCGTCCAGAGCCGCCAGTTCGATCGAGCCGTCGCCGCGGCCGCCGGAGCTGTCCGTCTTGTAGTCGCCCACGCGCACCGTCACGCGCGCCACGCGCTGCCGCAAGCGGCCGCTGCCCTCGCTCGCGCCGAACTCCGCCTTAGTCTCGAAATTATCCACTTCCTCAATGCGGTACTGGATGAAGAACGGCTTGGCAAATCCCGGCAACTGAAGCTGGCTCATGCTGCGGTCGAGCTCGGTCAGCATGGCCTTCAACACGGGATCCTTCTCGGCATCGGCGCGCGTAGGCTGCGCGGCGCGGCAGAGCGGCGAACAAAAGGTCGCGACAACGAATGCTAAAACGGCGGGCAAAACGATGGAGTGAACCTGCTTCACTTTGCCACCTCCGTCTTCGGATTGGCGTCTGTTCCCTGTTCCCTGTTCCCTGTTCCCTGCTTTCTTGTTCCCTCGTTCCCTTGTTCCCTGGTTCCCTGCATTCCTGTTCCCTGCATTTCCGGTATCGGTAGAATCGGCGGACGCGCCGTGCCCTGCGCCTGGCGCTGGGTCTCGATCTCGCTCAGCAGCATGGCGGGAGCCACGGCGCTCACGGGAATCGATCCCGACTCCGCGCCGCATACGCCGTCGAAAACTTCGCTCTTGTCGCCGGTGACAAGAATCTTTTTCATCGCTGCCAGCGGAGTGCCCACGATGCTCACGCCACGTACCAACTCGTCTGGCCGGCCATCCACATATACGCGCCACACGACAAGCGGAATCACTTGAAACGCCTGCGGCGAACTGCGCTGCGTCACTGCGAAGCCCGAAGAAATGTCTTCAAAGTAGAGACCGTAGGCCTTGCCCTGCTTCTTTGCCTCTTCGATCAGTTGTTTGCGAAGTTCGGCATCGGAGACTGTCTTTGTCGAAGTCACAATCAAGTTGCCTTGGCGGCCGGTAGGCACAAATCCCTGTTGCGCGCGGCCGTGGCCGTTCGATGCGCTGAAGCTCGCAATGGGCAGACGCGACATGAGGAAAGTCTTGAGCACGCCGTCCTGAATTAGCTCCACCTTTTCGGCCTTCTCGCCCTCGCTGTCATATTCGTAGTGGCCGCCGAGCGTAATGCCGTCGAAGCGCGCGAGCGTAGGATCGTCAGCCACGGAAAGAAACGGCGGCAGAATTTCCTTGCCTAAATCCTTCGTGAAAGTCTGGCCTTCGTCGTCTCCGCGCTGGCGCTGGCCCTCGAGCCGGTGGCCCAGCACCTCGTGGAAGAACACGGCGGCGGCGCGGCCGGAGAGAATCGCCGGCCCGTCAAAGGGCTCGGTGACCGGCGCTTTGCGCAGAGCCTCAAGCCGCGCGCCGACCTCGCGCACTGCCTTTTCAAGATCCGCCTGTGCCGGCAGCCCTTCCGGCGTATCCGCCTCGAAGGTCCTGGCCAGGAAAAGATCCATGCCGTCGTCGGCGCGCGTTGCCGCCACAATCACCAATCCCGCGGACGCGTAGGGAGTCACGATCTTCGCGTCTTCCGACGAGACAAAGTAGCGCGTCGAGCTTTGCGCCGCGAACCCCACTTCGTTCAGGTAAACATCGGGGAACTCGCGAAAGATGCGCGAGAGAGAGCGCACGCGCTGCTCCCACTCCGCCTTGCGCACGTTAAGCGGCGCTGCGGGTTTTTCCAGATGCACCTGCGGAGCTTCCTGGCTGAAGTCCGGCGAGGTGTCCTCTTCTTTGGCGCGCACCTCGGCTTCGGTCTTCACACGCAGGTAGTTGTCGAGCGCGTCCCCGTAGCCCTTGTTCGTCGCCTGCCAAAGGGAACGCTGAATCGCCTCGCGGTCGTCACCCAGCGGCAGCGGCATGCTGTTCACCGCCGAGCTGCGATGCTCGCCGTGCGTGTTATCGAGCTTCGGGCTGCCCACGCGCACCTGCACGTCGGCCATGCGCTCCCGCGAACCGCCACTCGTGGTCAGCGCGCCGAACTGTGCGCTCACGTTGAGCATGTTTGTCTCGTGCACCGAGTAGCTGATGAAGTACGGCGGCGGCTGTTTGTCGTCGCCTGGCACTGCGGAACCTGGAACAGCGGAGCCTGGCGCCGCTGATTTGCCCAGCGACGTGAAAGCGCGATGCAACTCGGCGTCCATGGCATTGAGTAGAAGCGGCGTGTCTGCCGCGGGTTGAGTTGCGGCCGCCTGCTGGGCGCGGGCCGCGAACGGCAACGCCAACAAGGTAAGCGCTGCGAATGTGAGTGCGAGGAGGGGGAAAGCGGCTGGCCGGCGATGAACGGCGGCAGAAGATTTGTGTGGCATAGAACTCGGGGTTTCGCGTAAAAGCATCTGTATACTTGATTGTCTCAAAGTTGCCTGGCCTATTCGGTCCGGAAGCAAAATTCTGCGCCCGTGCCACACCCTGTTGAATCGTTAGGGAGAACTCCTATGACATTTAGACGCTGCTGGC
This sequence comes from uncultured Acidobacteriaceae bacterium, assembly GCA_963732305.1. Classification (GTDB taxonomy): domain Bacteria; phylum Acidobacteriota; class Terriglobia; order Terriglobales; family Acidobacteriaceae; genus Telmatobacter. The sequence continues at coordinate 46,650 of CAVSYW010000005.1, read as the reverse complement.
TGCTGACAATGTTTCACGCGGCACTGTTCGCCGGTTTGGCTTCTGTTCCTTTACCCGCTCAACTGGCGGCACAACCGGCCACCCCAGCCACAGCCACAAGCCTTGCTCCGTCGCAGAACCCTCCGCGGCAGGCGTACTCGCTGCCTCCCGATAAGCTGGCCAAGGCCATCGCGATCAGCCGCATCCGTCACATTCTCAGCCTTGCCGGATCGATCTGGGGCATCGTTTTTCTGGGTCTGCTGCTTGCCCTCGGCGTCTGGGCCGGAGTCGAGCGCTGGGCGCAGGGAATTTCAAAGCGTCGCTGGGTGCAGGGACTCATCTTCTTCGCCGCTTACTTCTTGATTTCGGAAGTTGCCGGCCTTCCGCTCGACTGGATCGGCGAACACTATGAGCGGATCTATGGGATCAGCGTGCAGGGGTGGGGCAGTTGGCTGGGCGACGCCGCCAAAGCGCTGGGGCTCACGCTGCTGTTTGGCATTCCGGTTTTGCTGCTCTTCAACTGGATTGTGCGGCGCTGGCCGCGGCGCTACTGGCTGGGCATCTGGGTGGTCACTCTGCCTATCCTGGTTTGCTCCTTCTTGATCTTGCCGTACTTTGTTCCGTTCTTCTACACACAGGAGCCGCTCCAAAAGAATCATGCCGCTCTGGTAGCGAAGATTGAGACGGTCGTCGCGCGCACCGGAATCGATATCCCGCCCAGTCGCATGTACCTGATCAAGGCCAGCAAGAAATCGACCGGGATCAATGCATTTGTCTCCGGTATCGGACCGACGAAGCGATACGTGATGTGGGATACGACCACCGATCAGATGCCCGATGACGAAGTGTTGTTCGTGTTCGGCCACGAAAGCGGGCATTACGTGCTCCACCACATTCCCGAGGAACTTGCAGGCAATGCCGCCGGACTATTTTTCGTGCTTTGGGCATGCGCCGTGTTTGCTGCCTGGATGGTCAAGCGCTACGGAGCCGGATGGGGCGCGAACGATCTCGCGTCTCGCACCGGCTTCGTGGTGCTGCTCTTCGCCATCTCGATTGCCGGCTTCCTCGCCGAGCCGGCGGGCAGCGCCTTCAGCAGGCATTTCGAACACCAGGCCGATATCTATGGGCAGGAGGCGATTCACGGCATCGTCGCCGATCCGCAAAAAACCGCTGTCGCCGCATTCAACAAACTCGGCGAGTCATGGCTCGAAGAGCCCAAGCCTAACCCACTGATCGAGTTCTGGCTCTACGACCACCCCAGCACGCAGCACCGCGCCGAATTCGCCGAGCACTACGATCCCTGGGCCAACGGAGGCCACGGCGAGTTCTTCAAGCAGTAGGTATCTGACCGCCTGAAGACGAATCATCCTGTGCCCCATCCATTCGCGCTCCTTGCGAATGGGTGGGATCGCACGCCTTTCAATTGAGCCGTTCAAAAATGCCCGCAGCGCCCATACCACCGCCCACGCACATCGTCACCATGCCGTAGCGGGCGCTCGCGGCGCTCCGCACTTTCAAGTTCTGCAGCAGAGTCGCGGTTAACTTTGCCCCGGTGCAGCCCAGCGGATGACCCAGCGCAATCGCCCCGCCGTTCACATTCACCCGCGCCGGGTCCAGGTCGAGTGCGCGCACGACGGCCAGAACTTGCGCCGCGAAGGCCTCATTCAATTCGATGAGTTCAATGTCGCTCAGCTTGAGGCCGGCGAAACGCAGGGCCTTGGGAATCGCCGTGATGGGCCCGATGCCCATCTCCTCCGGCAGGCAGCCGGTCACCGCGTACGACACAAGCCGTGCCAGAGGCTGGATGCCGAGTTCGCGCGCGCGGTTCAACTCCATCAGCACCACAGCCGCTGCACCGTCTGAAGTTTGCGAAGAGTTGCCAGCGGTCACCGTGCCCTGCGCATGGAACACCGGTTTCAGCTGCGCCAAAGCTGCCGCGGAAGTGTCGGCGCGCGGGCCTTCGTCGGCGGAAAACTCCGTTTCCCTGGTCTCCGGTTTTCCCGGCTTCTCTCCCGGTGCGCTCCCAGGCGCGATCGTTACCACGCGCACTGGAACAATCTCGTCCCGGAAGCGTCCCGCCGCCTGTGCGGCAACCGCTTTCTGGTGGCTCGCGAGCGCAAAGGCGTCCTGATCCTCGCGCGAAACTCCGTAATGGCGGGCGACACGCTCGGCCGTCAGCCCCATGGTGAGCAGCGAAGCTGGATAGTTGGCCGCGAGCCATGGATTGGGGCTGGGCTTGTTGCCGCCCATGGGTATCAGGCTCATGGATTCGGCTCCGCCGGCAACAATCACCTGCGCGGCGCCAGAGCGGATGCGCTGATCGGCAATCGCAATCGCTTCCAGTCCCGAGGCGCACAGCCGGTTCACCGTGGCGCCTGGAATTTCCACCGGCAACCCCGCGCGCAAGGCTGCCATGCGAGCGATGTTCCAGCCCTGCTCGCCTTCAGGCTGCGCGCAGCCCACGATCACGTCGTCGATTTCCGCCCTGTTGAGGCTCGGAACCCTGTCCAAAGCCCCGCTCAAAGCAGCCGCCGCGAGGTCGTCGGGGCGAGTGGTCGAAAGTGCGCCCTTCGGCGCGCGCCCCACGGGCGTGCGGACGGCGGCGACAAGAACGGCTTCCGGCATGGAGGGCTCCAGTCACCGTGAACCGCGGACGGTGGACCAAGAACAGCAATTGAGAACGCTGCTGGCTCATTGTTAGATGGCTAGACGCAGGGAGGTCAAGCTGCTCAATCGTCAATCTTGCGTATCGATCACCGTCCAGGCGCCTTTCGCATAGACGCGATAAATCGTCTTCTGGTCAATCACCGAATCGGCCAGCGCATCGTGGTCGAGGCGCGGCGGAGGATGCCTCATCCCAAACTGCGCCTCGTGAATCGCCTCCGGCGATGCGTGATCGATGCCCCAGTTGAATCCGAGCACGTTGGACGCTGCGTGCGCCTGCAAGCGGTCGGTCTCCGCCGCAGACGCCACCACCATCGGGTCGCCCCCACTCGCAAAAAAGACCAGCAGAGAAACCCTGCCATCGACCGAGCAAAGCACCGCCCAGTCCGACGAGCCCTGGCGCTCAAGGCTGGCATTGACGACATTTTCCGGTTGATGCGCTTCGTAGGTCTGCGGAATCAGGCACCCTCGCTGTGTGAGCGCATCCTGCACGGCCGCCGGCATTTGGGGAAAGGCGTTTACCGGTAGATGGCGGATAAGATAAGGAGTGGGTCGGCCGTCCATCGTCACCTGCCCCGAAACATTCAGATCGCTGGCTGGAGGTTTCACTTCTTGACTAGCTGAGTTAAGGAGTGCGAGCCCGGCCCCTGCCATCCATATGCACGCGCTCTTCCACCAGACTTGCATGCTACCTACTTCAGATTCAGGGCGAGCTGAACCGCTATAGCCGCTTCGACTCGCGCTATGTCCTCAGAACCCAAGACGCCGACCCTGCCCCCGAGCCGCTGCTTGCTCACCGTCGTGAGCTGATCGGCCGTCGCTTTTCGCTTCTCTCCATTGAGCGACACAAAAGCTTCTCCGGGAAAAAGACGATCTGTATTGGAGGTGATTGGAACCACCTGCACGCGGTTCAGATGAGTGTTCGCGGCATTATTTGAAACAATGATCGCGGGCCGGGTCTTCTTGATCTCGCCTCCTAGGCTAGGTTCGAAGTTGACCCAAAGGACATCTCCACGCTCAATCGATATCGCCAATCAGCCCCTCCACCCACTCTTCTGCTTCCCTTTCACGCGCTCGATCAGCCGCCATCTCGCGATAGCCCTCCGCTAAGGCTGTCAGCGTTTTTCTCTCTGAATCTTTTGCAGCCTTCAGAACGGCTTCTCCCAGCTCCTTTGGCACTATAAACCATGTGGGATTCCCAAACGACTGGGGCGTTCCCTTGCTATTGCTGCTGTCGCCATTCCACCGGATGCCGATTGCAGGCGAGCCTTCCCATTCCAAACGCGCCACGGACCAACTAAGCTCAACTGGCCCTTTGTCGAAGACAATCTCGACGGAGCTGACCTTATCTTTGGGAGAAGAAACGGTTTTGGGGTCGTGATACATGGCTCTCCACCTCCAAAAAGTATCTTCCCATACATACGTATGTATGTCAATTCCGCAGCGGCTTGCCTGTCTTGAGCGTAAACGCAATTCGCTCCTGCGTCTTGCGTTCGCCCGAAAGCGAGAGAAAAGCCTCGCGCTCGAGGTCCAGCAGGTATTGTTCGCTGACCAGCGTGCCAGGCGTAACGCGCCCACCGGCAAGAATGTACGCCGCCGACCGCGCGACCTTCTGGTCGTGCTCCGAGGCGTAGCCGGCCTCGCCCATCAGATAAATACCAGCCTCAAGTGTCGCGAGCGCAGCGGTGCCCGGCGCGGGAATCTGCGTGCGCGGTTGCGGCGCCGAAAATCCAGTCTCGGCCAGCACCGCGGCTTGTGCTTTCGCGTCGAGCAGCAGGCGCTCGCGATTCATCGTGATGCGATCGGCTTGCGCAAGCAGGCCGAGCGACCGCGCCTCCGCGGCCGAAGTGGAAACCTTGGCCATGGCGATGGTTTCAAGCGCGCGTTTGAGCGCCGTGGCGAGCTCGGCGGATTGCGCAAACCGCGAAGGTGGATCCTTTGGGTCCGGGGGCGTCAGCGCCGCAGCCGCATCGAATGCGCGCAGCAACATCTCTTTCGTCCCGCCGCCCGCGGGGATCAGCCCCACGCCCGCCTCGACCAAGCCCATGTACGTCTCCGCGTGCGGCTGGCGTCGCGTGGCATGAAGGCAAATTTCCGCGCCGCCGCCGAGCGTCAGGCCGAAAGGCGCGGCAACCACCGGCCGCGGGCAGAACTTGATGGCCGCGGTCATGTGCTGGAAGTGAGCTATCACCTGTGCCAGCTCGTCCCACTCGCCTTCCTGCGCCGCCAGCAGGAGCTGCATCAAATTTGCGCCCACGGAGAAGTTCTCACGGTCGCCCGTGATCACAAAGCCGGCAAAGTCGCGCACCGCGTCGGAACTCGGATTGAGAACCGACGCAATCAACGCGAGCACATCGCCGCCGATAGCGTTCTTGAGCGAGTGCAGCTCGATGCAGCCGATGCCATCGCCGAGATCCACGAGCGAAGCACCAGGATTGCTGCGCACCACCGCGCGCGTGCTGCGGAAATCGGCCACGCGCGCGTGACCGGGAACAGCCGCAATAGCGACAGTCTTTCCCGTCGACGGCTCAAAGCACGCATCCTTGCCAGGCGCGTACCAGCTCGTGCGCGAATCCGCCAGCAGCGTTTGCACGGCAGCGCTCACGGGAAGACCGAGAGCCTTCATACGGCTCACGGTTTCGGCAACGCCTGCCGCATCCCACATCTCAAACGGGCCCATCTCCCAGTTGAAGCCTGCACGCATCGCGGCATCGATCGCCGGCGCGTTGTCGGCAACTTCACCGATGCGCTCGGCGGCAAAGTTCCAAAGCCCTGCCAGGAACGGCCACAGAAACGCCGCGGCCTTGTCCTTCGCCGGGTCGTTTGCGAGCAGTAGCCGCAATCTTTCCGACAGCGTTGCCGCGTTCTTCGCCATTTCGAGCGCGGGCAGCGCCGCTTTCGCTAGAGGGCGATAGTCGAAGGTCGCAAGGTCGAGAACCATCCTCTCGTCTTTGCCATCGGCGCCGCGAACTTTCTTGTAAAATCCCTGACCCGACTTGTCGCCGAGCCATCCGCGTTGCAACAGCTCGTCGAGAACGGGCGCAAACTTGCCGCCACTCACGCCATCAGGAAAGTTGGCGGCAACATGCGCCAGAATATCGATGCCCACGAGATCGGCAAGCCGAAAGGTTCCGGTGCGCGGCCAGCCGAGGGCGGGCCCGGTAAGCGCGTCAACCTCTTCAATGCTGAGCCCCTGCTCCAGCATCAGGTTCGCCGCATTGAACATCACCGCGATGCCGATTCGGTTGGCGATGAAGTTGGGCTTGTCGTGCGCAAAGACGACTTCCTTGCCCAGCATGCGGTCGGCAAAGGCTGAAAAGGCGGCAACCAGCTCAGGATCGCTCTCCGCTGTCGGAATCACTTCCACAAGGCGCATGTAACGCGGTGGATTAAAGAAGTGCGTCCCGAAAAACCTCTTGCCAAGGCTGGGAATCGCCGCAGCAATGCGTGCGATAGGAAGACCAGAAGTGTTCGTGGTCAGGATGGCCTGCGGACCGAGGTGCGGCAAAACGCGCGTAAGTAACGCTGTCTTAATTTCGAGATTCTCGGCCACGGCTTCGACAACCCAATCGCATTCGGCAATCTTCGCCAGGTCGTCGTCGAAAGTTCCAGGAACGATCAAACGCGCAAGCGATGCCTCGAAGAAGGCGGCAGGCTTGGACTTCGCAAGCGCGTCAAGTGCGGCGACGGCAGGAGCCCGCTCCGCGCTTCCCGCCTTTGGAGGAAGGTCAAGTAGAACAGTCGGGATGCCGGCATTGGCCAGGTGCGCGGCGATCCGCGAGCCCATGGTTCCCGCGCCCAGCACAGCGGCGCGGCGCACCAGCAGAGGCTTCGCGCCAATCCTGGGTGCAGGAGTTGCGGCCGTGGCAGCGGTGCTCATCCGGGCTCTCCCTTTGCGCCGAAAAACTGGACGCGGGCCAGGGTTCTTAAACGCTCGCAGCATACGCAAGCTGGCGCCGCGCGGTCAAGGTTGCAACGCCTCCTATATACGGTTCGCCTCCTATATATAGGATGGGCAATCAGTATTCGACTTTGTTCGGCGAGGCGATCCATGCGGCAAAGCTAGACCACGCCTCGTCGCCCAGCAATTGTGTGGAGCAGAGCTTGCGTTCGGCTGTGTCCTTCCGCAGCTCCGCATAAAGAAACGCGTCGTCAAACCCCGCGCGAGCTGCGTCGGCCGCGCTCGCGCCGTAAAACACGGCGTCCACCCGCGCCCAGTACGCGGCCGCCAGGCACATGGGGCACGGCTCGCAACTGGTATAGAGTTCGCATCCGGCAAGCGTAAAGGCTCCCAGTGTTTTGGCGGCGGCGCGGATGGCATTCACCTCGGCGTGCGCCGTCGGATCGTTGGTTGTCGTCACGGAGTTCGCGCCTTCGCCCACAATCTCGCCTCCGCGCACGATCACCGCCGCGAACGGCCCCCCCTTGCCCGTGGCCACGTTCTCGGTGGCCAGCGCAATGGCGCGGCGCAAGAACTCCGGATTTGGTTGGCCGGACACTTTCCTTATGCTCACTCCGCATGAAGACTGCAAAGACAAATTCAGTATGGCACACGGTCGTTATCCGCACCGCAATCCGCAACCCCGCAGAAGTAAAATGCCCTCATGGCCGCGCCCACCACCCTTCAAGCGTTCAATGCGCGCATTGTCTCGTGTGAGCTATGTCCCCGTCTGCGTGCGCATTGCACTGAAGTGGCCCGCAAACGCCGCCGCGCCTATGCCGATTGGGAATACTGGGGCCATCCGGTGCCCTCGTTCGGCGACCCAAAGGCGCGCGTGTTGGCACTGGGCCTGGCGCCGGGAGCGCACGGCTCGAATCGCACCGGCAGGCCGTTCACCGGCGACGGCTCGGGCGACTTTTTGTTTCCGGTTCTGCACGCGGCCGGGTTTGCCTCGCAGTCCAAGGCGACTTCTCGCAACGACGGCATGAAGCTCAACGGCCTCTGGATTACTTCTGTCGGACGCTGCGCTCCGCCGGGCAACAAACCCACATCCGAGGAACTTCGCAACTGCGCGCCATGGCTCGACCTTGAGATGCAACTCCTCATGGAACTGCGCGTCGTAGTCTGCCTGGGCCGCATCGCATTCGATGGCCTCCTGGCGCACGAGGCGCGCCTTGGCCGTTTGCCAAAGCGCACCGGCTTCATCTTTACGCACGGAGCCGAATACAAACTGCCGGGTGGACTCATCGCCATTGCGAGTTATCATCCGTCATTGCAGAACACCAACACCGGCAAGCTGACGCGAGCCATGTTGCTCAGCGTCTTCAAACGCGCGCGCAAGCTCGCGAATCTCTAATGGAAGGGCAGGAGAGCAGCTGCACCGAAAGAAAGGAAATACGATGGAGCAAATTGCAAAGGGAATGCTCAAGGACCTGAAACTGAGCGAGATCGGCCCCAAGCCGCAAAAAACCGGCAACCCAGTCGATCACTGGTCGCCCGCGGTCCTGCTCGAGCGCGCCGCGGTCCTGCGCAAAATGGCCAGGCACAGCGATGGCTCGGCCTCGGAAACGCTCAGGGAGTATCCCCAGCACTTTGTCATGCTCTCCTTCCGCAGCCGCAGTGGCGAGGTGGAAGTGCACGAGCGCTTTGCGGATCTCTTTGTCGTGCTATCCGGCGCGGCCACGCTCCTGACAGGCGGCACTGTCGCCGGAGCGCGCATCGTCGCCCCCGGTGAAACGCGCGGCGTGTCGATCGAAGGCGGCACATCTCAAAGCTTGCGGCAAGGTGATATAGCGCATGTGCCTGCGGGCACGCCGCATCAGATGCTCCTCAAGGGCGATAACACGATAACCTGCCTGGTGATGAAAGTACAGGAAGCGGTCTGAGAGCGGCGCGACTCGACCAGCGCAATTGGACCGGCGCAATTTGCCGCCGCGAGAATTGGAGCGGGAGACCGGGATCGAACCGGCGACATTCAGCTTGGGAAGCTGACGTTCTGCCACTGAACTACTCCCGCCCGTGCGCGGCACGCCAACGTGAAAAAAGTATATACCAACTGCCGATGGGTGCGATGATCGTCGCTCCCACGGCACTTGGCCCAATTCAGCCAGGCTCATCGCCGACACTTCCTTCAATCACACGCGACCCCGCACCATCGTAGACTCACCCTATGTTCGGCTTTGCTCTCTTCGCTTCGCCGTGGTGGGTGAATCTTCTCATTCTCGTTCCCATCGCTCCTTATCTCTTGTCGAGAAAAGCGAAAATTCCGCTCGGCAGAAAGCGGCTTCTGGTCGTCGCCATCTTCGGCATCGCCTTTGGCTTCGTTGAAGCTGCCGTTGTCGTTTATTTGCGGGCCGCCACAGGGTTGTGGCCGGTTCCCCAGGCCCATGGCCCCGCTGCCTTGCCGGAAAACCTCGTGAGAATCGAGTGCTTTCGCGAAGCCGCAACCATCGTCATGCTGGGCGGAATCGCCTGGCTCGCCGGCCAAAACCTCAAGGCGAGAACCGCCGCGTTTTTCTGGACCTTCGCCTTTTGGGATTTCTTCTATTACGTCTGGCTTCGTCTCACCATCGGCTGGCCCAGCTCGTTGCTCAGCACCGACATCCTCTTCCTTATTCCCGTGCCGTGGATCGCACAGGTGTGGTTTCCCCTTCTCATCAGCGGTCTCACGGCTGCTGTCATCTGGTTTCGATCCTGAAGGAGCACCGACTGCGAAGGCTTCTCAGGCTCGATCCGCGTCCCCGCACGCTTCGAATCTCAAGTTTCGATCGGGCCACCTTGCCGTCGCCATGCGCAACATCAATAAAGGAAATACTTCGCACGCGCTGTTTGAAAGCTCTTCAATGCTTCCTGCCAGTCCTCTGCAATGCGCCGCGGAACTTCTCTTCAGGATAATCAGCCGCTCACTGATCGCTCTGTGGTGAAGCGGGGCGTGTCTCCGGGTCAGAGATCAGCCAGCGGCCAAAGCGATCCATCGCGTCGGTCGTGGGCAGGCCGGTAAGTTGATCGCGAAGCAGAACAGGATCGTCGCTTTCGGGTGTAGGTTCAAGCGCGCCCTCGGGGCTCACGCTCAGGCCTCCCACACCTTTGGCGAGCGAGATCAACCATTGCGGTGCAGAGGTTCCGGTAATAGGAGCTTCCTGAAGGTTGACCTGCCACACGCGCGTGCTCTTGTCCTTCGACGCATCGTTCCAGAAAGTCACAATCCAGTTTCCGTCCGCGCTGAAGCTGGCGCCGGCCGGCTGCGATTGATCCGGCTGCGGCCCCTTGAAGGGCTCGATAACAGGATCGCCGGTGCGCGCGTCCCAAACCTGGGCAACTCCGTCGCCCGACAGCGTCAGCACCCAGCGGCCGTCCGGACTAAATTCGACATGGATGACGGCCGCATTGTTGCGCATCAACTGACCGGCCGGTTTATAGCTTCCAGCATCCCATACCTGCGCAGTGAAATCGGCGCACGCGGTCACGATCCACTTACCGTCCGGGCTGAATTCCGCGTCGGGAACCCAACTGTCCAGATGAAGGATGCCAACCTGCGCGCCGGACAATACATTCCAAACACGAGCCGTGTGATCGCTTGAAGCAGTCAGGAGCAGCTTACCGTCGGGACTGAAGCTGGCCGTAGTAATCTTGCCGTCGTGCGTCAGCGGTTTCCCAACGGCGAGGCCGCCCGGAACGCTCCAGATGGCAGCAGCGCCTTCCCTGGAATAGGTCGCGATCATGCTTCCATCCGGGCTGAAATTGGCGCCCAGGATGGTGCTGCCTTTCATTTGAATCGGGCTGGCTGAAACCGGCCGGCCGGTCTTGGCGTCCCAGAGCCAGACTCCTTGATTCGCAATCACAGCGAACCATTCATTTTGCGGATCGAAACGCAATCCGCGCCCCGTATCCGGTGTGAGCGGGGCGGCCGGAAGATGAAACGGAGCAGTCACCGGACGCCCCGTGCCTGGGTTCCAAATCTGCGCATTCGCGCCGGAAGCGGTGACCAGCCATTGCCCATCGGAACTGCAGGCGGCAATCGTTCCCGCGGATCCAGTAGGGATGCGTTGTCCCGTGGGCTGACCGGTGCGGCTATCCCAAATCTGGGTACCGGTATCGGAAACGGTCAATATGCGCTGCGCCTTGCTGTCCCAGCAGGCCCGTTCGAGAACATCCGGTCCTTTTAGCGGCGGCAGCGCTTTGGTATCGTGCCATCTCCAGATGCGCGCTGTGTGGTCGAAGGAAGCGGTAACAACAATCTGATTGTTTCTGGGATCGAAATGGGCCATGTAGACAGCTCCACTGTGCCGCATGGGCGGGCTGGCGGCAGTGGCCGACTGGGCATTCCAAACCCGCGCGGTCCGATCGTACGACGCGGTCACAATCCAGCGGCCGTCGGAGCTGAAATTCACGGCACGCACCCAGCCGGCGTGGTCCATGGGTCTCCCGATCGGTTCTCCGGAAGGTACTTTCCAAAGGCGAGCCGTGTCGTCGGCGGATGCGGTCGCAACTTCAGGATGACTAGTGTCGGGGCTGAAACTTACCGCATAGACCGGTGCGTTCTTGTCATGCAGCAGAAGCTTTCCGGTCGGGTGCAAAGTGTGTGCGTCCCAAATCTGCGCCTTGCCGTCGCCGGCAGCCACCACAAACCACTTGCCGTCGGGGCTGAATGCAATGCAGCTCACTTCTCCGTCGTACTTGTTGTTTTTTAACAACTGTTTGCCGGTGCGGACGTCCCAGAGACCGGCCGAGCCGTCGGCCGACCCGGTCAGCACCCGCATGTCGTCATTCGGATCGAAAACTGCATCCCAAACTGTGTCCCCGCTTGGCAACGGCTCGCCAACAGGCAGTCCGGTGTGGGCATCCCAAACACGCGCCGTCCGGTCGAGCGACGCGGTCACAATGTAATTGCCATCCTTGCTGAAGTGGGCGCTGTAGACCTTGGAATTCGCGGCATGATGCAGCACGTGCAATTCGCGGCCGGTGCCCACATCCCACACGCCCGCCGTGCCATCGTAGGATGCGGTTACAACCAGACTTCCGTCGGGACTGAACTCCGCGGTATGAACCCAGTCCGTATGTTTCAGGTCGCTGCCGATTTGCTGTCCCGTCTGCGTGCTCCACACGCGCGCGCTTCCATCCGCCGATGCCGTGACGACGCGCGTGCCGTCGGGGCTGAAGTCGGCATCCTGAACTTCGTTGCCGTGGCGCAGCGCCGAAAGCGGAATCTCGGAATTACGCAGCTCCGCGATGGCGAGTGCGATCGCGCTGGCATTCTGAGGATTTTTATCGAGCGCATCTCCCAGAAATGCCAGCGAAACCGGGGTCTCGCCGCGCTCCATCTCTTCGGCGGCAAAGGCAAGGTCGGTCTCGCTGGTGGTGAGCCTGGCGGCCTTCTCAGCCGCGACAGCTTCATGTTTCTTGCTCACCTGGTACGCAATCGCAATACCGAACAAAAGACAGAGACCGCCGACCAGCGCGCCCATGGTTCGCAGCATGTGCATTCTTCTGCGGGCAGCCGCGTACTGCACTGAAGCTTCAATAAATGCGCGCTCCGGTGCAGTCAATTGCCGCGGTTTGGCCGTAAGCCAGGCTTGCGCGCGCGCCAGTTTCAGTCCCCACAGCAGCGCCTCGGTCTTCTGCGCTGCCGTGGCTCGCTGCCAGTCGAGCAGATCGTTTTCGAGCTGATCCTTGCCGATCAAAAAATCCCGTTCCTCGTCGAGCCAGCCGTGCAGCAATGGCCATTTGCGCAGCAGGGCCTCGTGCGCCACCTCCACAAGCGTCGCGTCCTGTTCCTGGCGGATCGTAAGCAAGCGTGCTTCGGCCAGGCGGCCGATCAAAGCCATCGCTCGACTGGGGAGGGCTGCCATGGCCGCCGGCCGGCGCGCGTATTCCCCCTCCGGATTCACGCGCACCATCGCCGGAATAAACGCTTCCTTCAGCGCCTGCAGATCCTCCGGCGTCGGCTTGGCATCGTTCAGGACTTCGTCAGCCCTGCGCCGCACCGCATTCTCAAGCGGCGAAAGCTGCGCCTGCGCATCGCCCAATGCGTGATACGCATCCGCCGTCAAATGCTTGCCTTCGCCAGACCGGCCATAGAGCTCGCGCATCGCAAAGGCCAGCAGCGGTAAAGCATCGTCGGTTCGCGCATCCGCCATGGCCGCCGACACCAGCGCTTCGTCTACCGCAATACCGGCGGTCCTGGCCGGCCCCAGAATAATGTCGCGGATCCGCTCCAGGGGCATCGGCTTCAGTGAAAACTGCTCGAAGGGAGCTGCGAGCCGCGATTCCCTTTGCAGCCGGCCCAGATAATCCGACCGCAGCGTCATCACCACCAGGAATGGCAGCCGCTCATTGAGCATGGCATTCAGAACCGCAAAGAACTGGTCAGCCTGTTTTGCATCCGTCGCGCCCAGGAGCTCCTCGCCCTGGTCGACGGAAACCAGAATTTCGGCCTCGTTCTCTTTTCGTGCGGCGCGCAGGTCGCACGCCAGCTCCGACAGCGCGTGGGGCAGGTCCTCGGCCTCCAGCGCAGACCGCCATTGCCGCCAGTTTGAGGCGTCGCCCAGTCCGATGGAAATGGCCTGCGCCATCGCGTCGAGCGCGTGCAATTGGGGGCGAAAGGGCGGCAGCACAATCCAGTTGTGCGCATCGCGCTTGAGGCGCGGCAAAACTCCGGCGCGCAGCAGCGAGGATTTCCCCGATCCCGACGAACCCAGCACCACCACCAGCTTTTCACCGCCCTGTGCCCGCCTCGCGTTCAGCCGTTCAATCAGCCGGCGAATTTCGTCGGCGCGTCCGAAATAGATGGCCGCATCGGCCTCGGCAAATGCCGACAGTCCCGGGTACGGCGGTCTCTTCGCATCCCACGGAAAGCCGCCGGGACTGTCGAGGGAGACCCGTGTGAGCTCGGCCCGCAGCCGTTCCATCCCGCCCTCGCGGTCTTTCACCAGATCCAGGTGTTGAATGTCGGACGAGACAAACTTCTCTTTGGTCGCGGTTTCGATCAGGGGAAAGATGGCTTTGCCCAGCGCTCGCGCCTGCGCGAACTCCACAAAGCACCACTTGCTGCGGAACCAGTTGTTGGTGAGGACCAGGATGACCGCGTCCGCATTGCACAGCTCGCGGTAGAGAGTGCGCTCCCAGTCCGCGCCCGGCGCAATGCCTCGCCGCTCGTCGAAGTCCAGAAAGGTGGAGACAAATCCCTGGGCGTGCAGCCACGTGAGCAGCTCCGCCGCCTGCTCTCGATCCGTTCCCGAATGGCTGATGAAAATCTGCGCCATAGAACTGTGTTCAGACCAGAGCTCGATTTTCTGTTTTGCCGCGATAAAACACGGCCGCCTGGCGGATGGATAACAAGAGGGATTCTACCTGCGTTCCAGCCCCGAGTCCACGAGATTGTGCGGCGAGCCGGTTTCACCATCGGGCGCAGCTTCCACTCGACGCCGAGCCCGGCGTCGCCGATTGGCGGGAGCACAGCGTGCGGCGCGCCGTCTACGCATATTCCACCTGTCCAAGAATCGCAGGCCGCGTCGCGCCGGTCGCCCTGGGCACATTGCCCGGCAGGCGATGCCACGTTTGCCAGGCCAGAAGTGCAAAGGCTGCGGCCTCCTTGGCTTCAGCGGGCAGGCCGAATTCTTCACTTGGCGCCAGCTTGCACCCCAAAGGCTCAAGCCGTTGCGCAAGCATTGCCATCAGCGTTCCATTTCGCGCGCCACCGCCCGAGACGATGTAATCCACTCCCGAGCCCTTCATGCCGCGCCGCGCAAAGGCCTTGAAGCTGCGCGCAATCGTCTCGGCCGTCAAGGCGGTGGCCGTGGCCAGCGCATCCTCGGGCTGTTGGCTGTGCCGTTCGCAGTCGGCAAGAAATCTCGCCGCATACTCGCGCCCAAACTGCTCGCGTCCCGCGGTGCGCGGCGGTTTCAGCGCGAAGTAGGGGTTACTTAATGCCGTGGCCAATACCGGCTCAATCACCTTGCCCCGCGCGGCGAATTGGCCGTTGCGATCGAAACGCTTGCCGAAAAGCGTGTGCGCCAGCGCATCGATGATCATGTTCCCCGGCCCGGTGTCGAAGGCGATGACTTTATCCGGCGTCGCACCCGCCGGGATCGCCGTCAGATTGGCGATGCCGCCGATGTTCTGCAGAACTCGTCCGCGCTTACTGTCGGCAAACAGCACATAATCCAGCAGCGGAACCAGGGGCGCCCCCTGACCGCCGGCCATCATATCCGCGGGGCGAAAGTTCGAAACCACCGGAACTCGAACCGCCTCGACAATCGCAGCCGCCTCGCCCAACTGCCAGGTGCAGGCGAAGCGCCGGCCCGCGTAGGTTTCCGCGCGCGGCTGATGATAGAGAGTTTGCCCGTGGCAGCCAATCAAATCGAGCTTCATGGTGTGCCGCTCCAGTGTGGCCTTCACCGACTCGGCGTAGGCCAACCCCAGCCGCCAGTTCAGGCGCGCCAACTCCGCCGTGGAGATGGTGGCCGCATTCATGGCCCGAAGCACATCGCGCCGCAGAGCGGCGGGAAAGGAGAAGCTCTCATGGGCCAGAAGCGTCAACTTCACTCGCTGCTTCCGCGGCACAATCCGCACCACGGCCACGTCGATTCCATCGGCCGAGGTTCCGCTCATGATCCCGGCAACCGTCATGCTTTTTACGTCCATTCTGCGGACTCTCCTTTTTCAAATCCGATTCGCTTGCATTCTACCGATGCGGCGGGTCTGGCAAAAGCCAATCTGCACCAGCATTCTGAGAATCGATCCCGAGCCACCTCTGCCAGATCCCATAAAGATGGCTGGAAGCACCGTCAAATCCAATATACGATTCGCAGGTCGGCCGGCTTCCCTGCAGTGGGCTACTCGTGTGCCGGCGCCGCATCCTGCGCCATTGAGAGAGCGGGAGCGAGTGCCAGAGCCAAAACCAGCAACCGAAAGAAACGGGAATTTCGGCTCGGAAACATGGGCGTCGCAGGTCCTTTTCGACGAATGTCGTGCGCATTCGCGCGTCGCCGCCGATTATACGCGGTTCGACGTGCTCAACATTCCGGCGCGAATCGGTCATACTTCTCGTGTGCACGGAATCCTGCGTACACTCGCCTTTCTCGCCGCGTTCGGAGCCCTGAGCGCGATGGGCCAAGCGCCCGCGCCCGCCTGGCAAAGCGCCCCCTGGCAAACTAAGGTTGACCGCGCGACGCGCCAGTCCCCCGACGCGCGCATCGTCGTGCTCGATATCGCCAGTGGCCGCCTGTTGGCGTCGCATCAGCTCGGCGAAACCGCACGCACCCTCGCCGCTCCCGGGTCGACATTGAAGCCTCTGGTCCTCTATTCGTTGATCCGCTCCGGCCGCTGGAATCCCGCGCACCGTGTGGCTTGCGACCGTCAGCTTGTTGTCGCCGGTCACCGCCTGGCGTGCTCGCATCCGCCCGCGCCGCCCTTCGATGCCGAGGAGGCGCTCACCTGGTCCTGTAACAGCTACTTCGCCGCCGTCGCACGCACCCTCCAGCCCGGCGAGCTAGGCCGCCTTCTGCGCCCCACCGGACTGCTCAGCCTCACCGGCCTCGCGCATCAGGAAGCAGCGGCTGAATTCCGCGAGCCCAACTCTCCGGACTCCGAGCAATTGGCTCTGCTGGGCGTCGATGGCGTGCGCGTCACGCCTCTCGAACTGGCCACGGCCTATCGCTGGCTCGCGCTCGAGCTTGCCGCGCACTCCGATTCCGATGCAGCCCAGGTAGTGCGCTCGGGACTGGAGGACTCGGCCAGCTTCGGCATGGCCGGCCAGGCGAGCCTCGGCGGTGTTGCTGTGCTGGGCAAAACCGGAACCGCCGAAGGCGTCGCGTCGAGCCGCACGCACGGATGGTTCGCCGGCCTCGCGCCCGCCAAAAATCCTCAGGTGGCGATTGTCGTGTTTCTGCCTGCTGGCCGTGGGGCCGATGCCGCGCATCTGGCCGGAGAACTGCTGGCCAATGCAAATTTGGAGCGGCCATGAGCAACACCCGGCGCTTCGGAACGAGCGGAGTTCGATCCCTCGAAACGTCCCGTGCCCCATCCTTTCGTCCGCCGCGACGGAAAAGGGTGGGACAGCACGATCATCGGCGACTTTTTGCGAGCGTTTTCGTCGCAGCGATGTTCTTTTGTCTCCTCAAGCCGGCGGGGATACCAGTTGTTGCCGCCGGTCAGCCGCCAGCTTCGCGCACCACACTCCGCGTCGGCATGTGGACGCTCTGGCACGATCGCGACCTGACGCTCACGCCCACGGGACCAAAAGAATTCACGTTGCTGCAAACCTGCGAGCACTGCCCCGTGGAAGTACTGCACGCACCCGCAAAGATCCATGCAGAGAAAGATGGCGTGATCCTCACAACGGCGGACAAAATGGTCCCTTCGAATGAGCTCCGGTTAAGCGGCCCGATCACCCTCACGGCGCACGGCGAAGCCGTAACCTTGCACGATCCTGTCGCCATTACCGCGCATGAAGGCGCCCTCGTCATCATCGTCACGCTGCCCGTCGAAAACTACGTAGAGCGCGTCGTCTCGAGCGAGAGCGGTCCCGGCGACAGCCCTGAATCGCTGAAGGCCCTCGCCATC
The DNA here is from genome assembly GCA_963732305.1 of uncultured Acidobacteriaceae bacterium. Taxonomy (GTDB): domain Bacteria; phylum Acidobacteriota; class Terriglobia; order Terriglobales; family Acidobacteriaceae; genus Telmatobacter. Next base: position 29,504 of record CAVSYW010000005.1, on the reverse strand, counting down.
GTCGTGCGCAGCTTTGCGTTGCACGAGTCGCACGGACACGCCGATTACGATCTGTGCGACTCTACCCATTGCCAACTTCTGCATTGGAGCGGCAACAGCGATCGACGAGCCGCGTCTCATGCGGCCACCCTCGCAACCGCAGGCGAGACCCTCTGGTTCCACGGGCAGCGCGCCCTCGCCTACTTCGGCAAAGATTGCGGCGGCCGCACCGCTTCTCCTGACGAAATCTGGTCGCGCGCCAAGCCGCTTCCTTACCTGCCTTCAGCGCCCGACCGCTTCTGCACGGCATCCGGCGCGCGCGAGTGGGCTTCCGAGATCACCCGCGCGGATCTCACCTCAGCCCTCGCCGCGCATGGCCTCGCGCCGCCTGGCTGGCAGAATCTCACCGTCGCGCGTCGCGGCGTCTCAGGGCGCGCCGTCACCGTGCAGCTCGACCAAACCGAAATCTCCGCCGAAGACTTTCAGCTCGCGGTGGGAGAGTCGCTCGGCTGGAATCGCATTCCCAGCACCTGGTTTGAAGTCAGCCGCCAAGGCGATCGCTTTGCCTTTCATGGCCGCGGCTGGGGTCACGGCGTTGGTCTCTGCCAAAAAGGCGCTGGGGCAATGGCCGCGCAAGGGCACACCACGCGCGAAATTCTCGCCCAGTATTTTCCCGGCGCAGAACCCGCGGACGAAGCAACGGGCCACACGTGGCAAAGCTTCCCGGGCAATGGTTTCATTCTCGAATCGCTCGATACCGGCGACGCCAGATTCCTGCCTGATCTCAATCGCGCTCGTGCCGAAGCGTCCGAGCGATCCGGCTTGCACGCGTCAACGCTCTTCACCGTGCACGCCTTCGCGTCCACATCGGCATTTCGCGATGCCACGCTCGCGCCAGGATGGGTCGCGGCCTTCACCGAAGGAAACTGGATCGGCACGCAGCCCCTGCGCACGTTGGCGTCGCGTCAGCTCCTCGCCGGCGCCATGCGCCACGAGTTTCTACATGCACTGGTGGAGCGCGAGGCCGGGCCCAAGGCTCCACTCTGGCTGCGTGAAGGATTAGTCGAAGCATGGAGCGAAACCACCCCTGCCAGGTCGTCTTCCGCCAAACCCAAACTCACAATCGACGGAACCAATGCCGCTCTCGCGCATTCTGCAAGCGAAGACGAATCCGAAGCCGCGCATCGCGCCGCTGCATGGTACGCCGCACAGTTCCTCGCGCATTACGGCCGCGCCCAAGTGCTCGATTGGCTTCGCTCAGGAGTTCCCGCCACCGCCGTCGCCGCTCTCGGGCAGCGGTAGGATCACAGGTCGTACCGTACCGCCGGTCTCCTGACCGGCTGTACTGAGGGCCTCCTGGCCCTCAGAGATCGCACCAGACTTCGAATTCCCAGCAGTCGCACATTCGCGAGAAATACGGTCCAGTTCCACCGCCGCCCACGCCAGCAGCAGCACCCAGCTCGCCATCGCCTCCAGATACGCCCCAGCCAGTTTCAGCCCCACAGCCCACATCTGATGTACGACCGTTCCGTGCGGCATGCCGTTGAAGAAATGACTGGGCAGCCACACGCCCAGCAACGCCGCAATCACCGCCGCCAGCCACCACCGCCAGTTGAGCAGCATCCGCAGCAGTTTTCGCCACGGCAGCCGCCATCCCCACTGCGCTGAAGCCATCGCATGAGGAATCACCTTCGCCGGCACCACAATCCAGCGGAAGATCCACTCCAGGATGGTGAGCCACAGAACGATATGCGAAAAATTGAAGATCCGCGCCCTTGCGTGCGCCGAGGCGCGCGAATTCAGGTAACCCGCCCACAGATAAATATGGTCGTCGCACCAGTCCAGAATCCACCATGCAAGCCACACCACCGCAATCCAGACCAGAAGCGTGAGCGCGCCCCAGGCAAACCGCACCCGCCGCTCGTCTTTCTTGAGCAGCCCGCGCATGGTTCCAGCTTCGAGCACCAGCAGTGCGGCCAGCATCGTTAGCGGCAGCAGAATCGTCAACCCCACCTGCCACGCATGCCTTTCCGGTACGCGCGTCCACGCAACTCCCACAAGCACAATCAGCAGCGTCCCCCAGAATTGAGCCGCCACCCAGCGCCATGCGTTCCCGATGCGACGTAACGTCTCACCAAAATAATTCACAAGCACACCTCGTTCAAGCAGTTCACAGTTCGTAGTTCACAGTTCGCAGTCACCGGTCGCCGTTTTCTTGTTCCCTCGTTCCCTTGTTCCCTTGGTCCCTGCTTCACTGCACCTCGAGAGTAGCGGGATCGGTCGTGGTCTCAATGTTGGGCTGGTACATGGGCCCGGCATCGGCCGGGCTGATCGCAAATTTGCCGGGATTGTCCACCTTCAACAGGTAAACGTACTCGCGGCGCGTAGCAAAATCGTCGTTGAAAAACGCCGCGCGGTCGTCGTGGAATTCCTTGCGCGTGTACCAGTCGGCCCACCAGCTGGGTTTCTGGTTGATGGTGTAGAGCCCGCTCTCCGGCAGGAACTCCGTGCCCGCCGGAATCGGGTCTTCGGCCAGCAAATACTTCCAACTCGTCCCGCTCAGCGCCAGCCGCACCGCGACAATATCGCCCACGTGCACTGGGCCCTTCAGAGGAACCAGGTCGTAAGTGATCGCATCGGTCGGTTTGTCCTGCCGCTTTTGCAACACGTAGTAGTCGCGCGTGATGTTGAGCGCGAGTTGGCCCTGCTGGAAATTCTTGCGGTCGGCAGAGTACCAATTGTTTTCTGTCGACCAATAAGTAATTCCGTTGCCGCTCTTGCGGATGGTCACTTGTCCGCCATTCCCCTGCTGCCCCGGTGCAACCTTGACCTGCCAGGGCGCGCCAAACGCATCCGCAGGGCCGAAGTGCCGCTTGCCCACGCTCACGCCGTTCACCAGCACCTCCACGTCGGAAGTGTTGGCGAGCTCGCCGCTCACCGCCAGGTAATCGGTCAGCCCCTGGATCACCATCGACGTCTGCTTGGTCGAATACCAGTAGTCTCCGTCGCGATTCTCTGCGAGCCACCGCGCCGCCTTCGGCATCAATCCGCTGGAGCGATCTTCGACGAGCAGCAACTTCAGCGCGAAGGCCGTTGTCTCCGGCGAAGTATTGTCCCAGAAGTCGAGCAGGCCGTCGTACGTGCCGACCCAGTACGCATCCACGTCCGTCGCGTGCGCCTTCTTCTCAAGCAGCTCCGCCGCCTGCTTTGCGCGGCCATCGTTGGCCGCCGCCAGCGCCAGCCCGGTCAGCGCCAAACCTTCGTCGCTCACCTTGTCGCGGCCGTCCCACGCCTTGTCGAGCGCGTCTTTTGGTGCGCCGCCGTTCGTCGCCAGCGCATACACCGCGTACGCCCGCAAGTCGGGAATCATGTCGGGATGCGCCGTGAGTTGCGCAGCCAGCCAGTTTCGAGCCTTGTTGGCGCGATCGCTGTCGATCGTGTAGCCGGCATTCTGCGCCTGCCCGAGCCCGCTCACAACATACGCGGTCATAAACACCATGCTCTGGTCGTCGGGCCACCAGCCCCAGCCGCCATCGTCGTGCTGGAAGCTGTAGAGCCGCTCCAGCCCCGCCTGCACTTCATCGTCCAGCGTCTTCGGATCGATGGGCGACTTCAAATGCAGCTTATTCACTGCTTGAGAAACGATCACGTCGGGCAGGAAGCTCGACATCGTTTGCTCGGTGCAGCCCCACGGATAGCCCGTCAAATAATCGAGCGCGTCAAACACAGTGCCCGCCAACGACGGCGCAACCGTGACTGTCATTCCGCGCGAGTTCACGTCTGTTCCCGCCGGATAGTTATACGTCCACTGATTCTGCCCCGCGCCGGAAAAAACAACGCCCGCGCCTGCGGCTCTTTGCTTCACGCCGTACGGCAAAACCGGCAGTGTCTGCTCGAGCGCGTCCGACTCCTCGTTGGTCAGCGCCTTGGCCGTAAATGTAGCATTACCCGTCACGCCCGCCTTCACGCGCCAATCCACGTAACTCTCGCCTTTGGCGGGAATGGTCACCTTCTGCGTTTGCCCGCTGATGACATCCACCCCGCTCGCGTCGAGCTCGAACGTCACGTCCTTCGAAGTCTCCAGGTAGTTGTGCGCGATCACGCGCATCACCGTCTCGTCGCCCTGCCGGAAGAAGCGCGGCGCAGCCAACCTGACAATCAGATTCTTGCGCACCAGCACGCGCGTCACCACGCTGCCGGCTTTGCCATCGTCCGTCATGGCGCGGATCGTCGTGCGCCACGTAGTCAACGCATCGGGGAAGTTGAATTCGACGCGCGCATGCCCGTCCGCTCCTGTCCGCACATCGGGATTCCAATACGCCGTGTCGGGAAACGCCTTGCGCACCTTCGGCACCACCAGGTCCGATCCCGGTTTCACCTGCGCCATGCGCGGATGGTAGAGACCGGCCAACCCCGCCAGCATCGGGCTCTTCGTTCCCGCGTCGCCTTCGAAGTAAAACTCGAACGAGGTTTGCGGTTCCAGATCCACCTCGCGCTTGGGATAGAACGAAGCCACAATGTCGCCCGTCGTATCCGGCCGCACCGAGTAGAGCGCCTCGTCCACCTCGCCGAAGCTGAAGTCCGCCTCGACCGGCTTGCCCGCCGCATCCACAGCCTTCACGTCGAAGCTGGCCTTGTCGCCTGGTTCGTATTGGGTTTTCTGCGGCGTCGCGGTAATCGTCAGCGTCCGCTCCACGAGCGGAACCTTCAGGCTCTTTTGCGCCGTCATAATCTGGTCGGCGTGCACCAGGATCGCGGAGACAACCAAGTTCGGCTGCGCCTGTTGCGTGATCGGCACATCGAACGCGGCGCTGGTACCGGTCAGGTGAATCACCCGCTGCGATTGCACGCTGTCGCCCTCGGTCGTCACCACCGCCCATGATTCGTCGAGTCCAGTCACCAGCAGCAGGTGCGCGGTGTCGCCCACCTGGTAAGTTTTCTTGTCGGCCACAATCTGCGCCTGCGCGTTTTCCTGGTAATAAGCGCCCGCGCCGTTCCATATCCACACCCATGTCTGTCCCTGCACCGTGCGGCTCTCCGGCGTCTGCGCGCTCGCGGTGATTTCAAAATCACCGCTCCCGCCCAGCGGCAGATCCACCAGCACCGTTCCATCGGCTCCGGTGGTTACATCCTTGCTGGCCACGGAAGTGTGGCTCTGCCGATGATTCGTCGCGTCCCACGTCAGCACGGCGGCAATGTGCACCGCCGTCTGCACCGGCTTCGAGTCGTAATCCTGCGCGGTCACTTTCACGCGCGCCGGCTTTCCGTTCTCCACCACGTAGCTGGTCGGCTCCACGCTCACGCGAAAAGATCCATAAGTCGCCAGCACCGTCGTGTGTCCGCTCACTTCGCGGTTGGCCACGTCGGTCACGCGCGCTTCAATGCGATAGTCCTGGTCGTTGTGCTTGCCATCAACCGCCGTAGGCAGCGTCACTGTCAGTTGGCCGTTCGCGTCGAGAATTCCCGTGTGCTCCTGCTGCTCGGTCTCGTCATACCCGGAATCGGCATCGTCCTCGCTCTCATCCGCCGACGCGTCGCCTTCGCTGTTGTCGTCTGCCTCATCCTCATCCCACCAATAATGCTGCGAAGTGTGCACCACGTAGATCACCTTCGCCCCCGCAACCGGCTCGCCAAAGAAGTACCGCGCCTCGATGTTGGCTTGAATCGGACTTCCCTGAAGTAAATGTGCCATCGGCACTTTAACCGTCACCTGGTACTCGGGCTTCTTGTACTCCTCGACGTAGAAACTGCCGCTGCCGCCCTCGCCCTCGTACTCATCGTCGTTCGACCGGCATTGGCTTTCCCTTGAAATCGATAGCTGTAGATAGCCCAGCGCCGCATCGGAGGCAAGATCGAAGTCCGCCGCCACCGTTCCGTGCGCCGAAACCGGCAGCTCCTTGTTGAACACCACCTTGTTGTCCGGTCCCGTCACGCGCAAAGTGAGTGTGTGCTCGTCGGGCAGCACTAGATTGTCGTTCACTTCCTTGCGCACAATCGCTTTGATGTGCACGGTGTGGCCGGGCCGGTAAACCGGCCGGTCAGTATAGATGTAATCGCGCTCCTGCTGCTGATTTTGCGCGCCGAATCCGTATCCAAACGGCGTCACCACCGCCGCGTCGGCTCCATGCCGCGCCAGAATCCACACATTCTCCGGCTCCGCGCCCTGCGCTCCGCCGCGCACCGTATAAGTGAGCGATGCCAGCCCGTCGCTTCCCGTCTTGCCCGACGACTGCAGCTTTTGATCGCCCCACAACACCACATCCGCTTGACCCACGGGCGCGCCGGTCTTTCGGTCGGCCACAAAGAGGAACGCTTTCCCGTCCACCGTCCGCTCCACCACCGCAATCTTCGTCACAATGGCGACGGTGTACGCCTTGTACGTTCCATCCGTCGCCTCAATCAGGTACACGCCCGCATCCAGTCCCCCGCCGTTCGCATTATCGATGGGCAACTCCTGCGTCTCGCTCACCAGCGCCGGCGGCACCACCAGCTTCCATCGCGCCACCAGTTGGCTCTCGGTTCAGCAGCGGAACCAGCGAGCCGGGAACCTGGACATGGACGCCGCAGCCGCCTCGGCACTCGCCACCCTCCAGGGGGACTACGGGGCCACCCGCCGCGCCCAGGACGCCGCAGCGGCGGTGCTCGGCGGGGCCGTGGCCGACGTTGCGCGGGCGCTCGTGAACACCGCCGGTGGCAGCGAGAAGGACGGCCGGGATGAGGTTCAGGAGGCGCTGACCGGGCCCCGGAACGCTGCATCACGGTGGGCGGACTTCACGGTGTGGGCCGCGTTCCGGCGCCGGGGCGGTGGCGCTGTACCGGCGGGCCGCGTCGGGGATGGGCGGCCTCGTCAGGGGGATGTTCACCCCGACCGTGCTGATCCAATGGGAGGCACAACCATCAGCATGTCCGATTTGCCAGGCCAACGCCGCCGGGAGTCCGTACGCGCCGGAGGATGTGCCAGCGTTCCCAGCTCACGGCGCGTGTCGTTGCAGTCTGTGGACGGACAGTAGCCTGCCGCTGTCGTTCCTCGCGCCGTTCCTGGACTAGCGCACCATGTACCCGCGTGCGGAGAAGGCGGCAGCGACAGCCTCGGGATGCTTTGCTTCCGCGCGGGGCAGCGTGAACTCGAAGACCTCACCGCCCGTGGTGGCGATTACCAGCGCCCCCCGCATCCGCGATGGGGCGAGCAGTGCTACCCCGCCGGTCAGCACGGCCCCGGCGGCACGGGCACCGGTCACGTACTGCCGGTTACGGCCGGAGATGAAGACTTCCCGCACATCGCCTGCCGCGATCGTGCGCGTCTGCCCGAGCATCGATGCCCACGTCCCGGCGGTGCCAGCGAACGCCGTTCCTGCCGTCTTCGGGATCGTGATGCCGTCGCCGGTGACGGTGACGGTGCCCTGCTTGGTCGCGAACCTGGCCTGGTTCCTGCTCATGGTGTTGCATCCTTTCCCGTTGCGGGATTGCTGAGGGTATGACGTGCGATCAGGGGGACGGGTTGACGCTGAGCCGGGCAAGCACATCACTGCACCGTGTGTCACGCCCGGCAGCGTGCTCGCCGCGCTGGTGGGCAAGCATCCGTTCAACTAACGGCCAGCGCCGACCCATCGAGGGTTGCTGCCCTGGCCGCGGTGAGCGTCCCGTACCAGTCGCCCTCAGATGCCGGTCGGAGACGTACTGCGACTCCCAAAGTTCCCGGTGTCCTCGTTCCGCCCGTACCTCCATACGCCGTCCCTGGATTCGGCGCGGCCACGCTTCCAGTCGCCCGGAGGGGAACGATGGGAACCGCGGGTGATGTCGGCCGGGGTCAGGGTGCGCCGGGGCTTGCGGGCGGTCGTGGCGGCCATGTCAGTAGTCCACGCCGTACAGGTTGCACAGGTGCTCCAGGTCCGGCACGTCGAGGTCGGTGAGGCGGGCCATGACGGCGAGCCTGTCAGCGAAATCCTCGTGGCCGGCGTAGACCTCGGCGAGGATCGCTGGGGCGATGATGGCGTCATCGACGGTGAGCAGGCGCTCCGTGGCGCGGCGGTGACGGCCGGCGTAGGTGGCGGTGGTCATGGTTTCGCTCCTTTGCGATGTCAGGCGGTGGTTGCGGTGAGGATGCGCGCGGCGAGCACGTGATAGCAGGTCGTCCGGCCGCGCAGTCCTCCGGGGCAGTTGCATGCCGCGCTGTGGGTGAGGTAGGTGCCGGTCCCGTTGCTGCTGACCGAACGGAACACGCCGGGGCGCCCGGTGGGGATGAGGCCGCCGTCGGCGATGAGCTCGCGGGCCTTGTCGACCTGGGCCTGAGCGAAGCCGCGGATGGCGTCGTTCAGGGCGGCGAGGCGGATCTTGGCGCGGCAGACGGGGCCGTAGCCGGTCGAGACGCGGAGGATGCGCCCGCAGCGAAGGCAGCGGCTGGGCTTGTGCTCCGTGGTGTTCGTCATACCTGAATCGTACCTACACTGGTATGGGTACGTCAACTGGTATAGATACGAACGCTGATGTAAGCTTGGCGGTATGGATGATTCCGACATCGAACGCGAACTGACCGAGGCGCAGGCCGACGTCATCAAGGCCCGCGAGGCACCAGCCCGGCGCCGGAAAGCCGTGATGCTGGCCCGCGAGCACGACTGGTCGAAGTACCGCATCGCCGCGGTGCTCGGCGTCAAGGGACCGACCGTCGACTCCATCATTGAGTCGGCCGAGCGCGAGCAGGGTGCCCGATGAGCAAGCCCGCTGCGGTCTACCGGTTCTGGGACGCGAGCGACATGCTGCTCTATATCGGGGTGACCGAGAACCCCGACGGCCGCTTCGGCGGCCACGAGTCGACTAAGCCGTGGTGGCCGGACGTGGCCCGCAAGGAGCTTGAGCTGGTACGACACCCGCGAGCTAGCCGAAGCGGCCGAGACTGAAGCTATCCGAACCGAGCGCTCGCTATACAACGTCGCAGGCTCGCCGTGGGCACCCAAGCCGCGCGAACTTTACGAGCATGAGGTGACGATCAGCGAGGCGCGAGCCAACCTGACTGACATCATTGATCGGGTCAGGCTAGCCCGCAAGACTACGGTCGTTGTCGACCGCAGGCGCGAGCGCCGCCCGGCGGCAGCTATCGTTCCCGCCGATCTATGGGAAGCCGTCCAGGCTGTAGGCGGCTCAGACAAGGCGGCCGAGATACTGCGGAGTGCGCTCCTAGCCTCCCGGCTGTTAACCTGAACCCAGCACCAAGCGGAAGACGCGAGGTGCCGCGCAGGACCGCCGCAACGGCCAGGACCGCGCACCGACGCCCGCAACGGGAACCCCTTTCACTGACGCTCCCGAAGAGGTGGCGGCGGCCCTTGCGACTCATCATGAACGTGAACTGGCCAGTGCCCGTGTACGCAGGCACCGACCGGATGTTCTTCGCCGTCCTCGGCCCCGAGATCACTATCGCCGCCAAGGGATACGCCCCCAAGAAGACCGGCTAGCTAGCCAAGTCGATCGAGTTCCACCTGGCCGGCCACTCGCTCATCATCGCCGCCCACGCCCCGTACAGCGCTTATGTCGAGTTGGGCACCCGGCCGCACGCCATCGACGCGCACGGCCCTTACTCGCTCCACAACGCCGACACCGGCCAGTACTTCGGGCCTCACGTCAACCACCCGGGCACCCGGCCTCAGCCTTTCCCTCCGGAGAGCCCTCTACACCGTGAGGGCCATATGACCGCCTTCAGCATCCACGACCGGATCACCGGCTGGGTAGACGACCAGCTCGCCAAGGAAGACCCCCTCGACGGCGACGAGTGGGGCTACCACGTCACCATGGCCGCGATGCAGACCCAGCAGGGCGACGCCATCGTCTGGATCATCCTCATCACCCTCCGCGGCCCCGTTCCTCGGCGAGGACGTCATCGGGTCCGCGGTAAAACTCCAGGCGAATGTCCCCCCCGAGCCCGCCGTCAGGATGAGTGTCACCCGGGCCGTGGAGAACCTGCGGAAAGCGTTCGCGATCCGCAAGAGCCAGGGTTTCGCGCCGGGCAACGGCCACGACCAGGCGGGGCTGCCGCCAGGACTGCTCGGTAAGAAGCTCGGATGAGCACGCCGACGATCGCGCAGCTTCACGCGCCGACGGACCTGGTCGCAGTCGCCTGGATCGCCTCGATCCCCGGACTGGTCGCTGACGGCGTGGCCACCCAGCTCCCGGCTAACGAGACGGCATGGGCGGCGAACGGCTTCATTGTCGTCCCCCTCCAGGTTGGCGGCACGCCGCACGCTACGATCCCGCTCCGCCGTCCCGTCGTCCAGGTGGAGACGTGGGCGACCGTGCCGGGCAGCGACAAGCTTCCCTGGGGCATCGCCAACCAGCTCGCTGAGCAGATCCGGGCCGGGACCTACGACCGGACCACGTTCGGCCGTCTGCTGACGATCACCGCCGGGGGAGTCTCGTACCCGTATGCGCGGGTGAAGTCGGCGAAGATGATGACCGAGCCGCGGCGCGTGTGGCACGACACCGGGGACTACGCCGGGTTTCTCTTTGACCTCGCTCTGCAATGGACTAGCGCGGGAGAGGAAGTGCAGTAATGTCCAGCACCCCGACCAAGACGACCACCAGCAAGACCGTCAACAACAAGACCGGCGTCACCACGTCGAGCTCGACCACGGTCTCCGGGAACAAGACTACGGTCACCAAGACGACGACCATCGGCACGCCGAAGACCACCACCTCGGCCTCAACGACATCGACGCCGGCGACGCTGCCCGGTGCCGTCCTCGGCAGCGAGTGGATCGCCGGGCCGAACGACGGCGGGTGGACGCTATGCGCGCCCGTAGCAGTCGCCAACGCCCTCCTGGGCGCTACCGGCCTCGTAGCCGGCAACGGGGCGATCGAACGGTTTTACAGAGCCGCCGGGGGACTCGGGAAGACCGGGGTGCCGGTCCCGTCCCTCCTCGTCACGGCACGGTACGAGGGCCTCGCAGGCTGCCGCCTGAAGGCATCCCGCCGCGCAGCCCTCGACGACGCCGACCTGCTGCTGCTGGCCTTCGACGGCGGATTCCACGCCGCCGCGTTCGCCGGCATGACCGTCATCACCTGGGGCGGCGAGATCCCGCTCGAGGACCTCGACGCGACCATCATCGACGCCTGGTCCCTGACCTGGCACGGGCAGGAAGAGGTAAGCCGTGGCTGACGAGCCGGGACGCTGGGTGCTGGTGACGATGATCCACAACGCGATCCTGCGCACCGAGGCGGAGATCGCCGAGCTGAAGGCGGGGCGCCTGTTTGTCCGGGACGCTTCCGGGCCGGACGACTCCCACGCAGCCGAAGTGGCCCCGGCCGCGCCGAAGGTGCCCGTGCTCACTGGCGCCCCGGCCGGGGGCAAGCCCGGCGAGTAGCCGCACCCAGACCACCGCATGACCCGGCGCCGTAACGGCGCGCACCCGCAGTCACCCCGCAACGGGACCGATCCAACCCGTCCCCCGCGAGGTGACCTATGGCAACCCAGACACTGACACCCGTCCAGTTCGTCGCCGACGGCGCCGGCCTGAACATCACCGCCCAGCTCGCCACCCCCACCCAGACCACGCTGCTGTTCGCGAACACCGGCCGGGAAATCCTGTTCGTCGCCGCCGGCGCCGGCTCCGAGACGGTCACCGTCGACGTGGGCGCGCTGGTCGACGGGCAGACGGTGACGAACTTCTCTGCGGTCACGATGACCAGCAGCGACGTGTACGCCTTCGGCCCGTTCCACTCGGTGCTTGACCAGTCCGGCACGAACCAGATCCAGGTCGTGCTGTCGACCACGACCAGCATCACGGTTGCCCTGCTCCAGACGGTGGGGGTGTACTGAGCGTGGCGATCCAACCACTGAACGTATGTATGGGGCCGGCGACCGTCTACACCGCCCTCTCCGGCGCAGTCGAGCCCGCTTACTCCGCCATCTCCAGCCCGCCGAACTCGGCAGTATGGACCGACGTCGGCGGCACCGCAGACGGGACCTCTGTCCTGCTGGAGGTCGAGCACTCCCTCACCGAAATCCACGTCGAGCAGCTCATCGACCCGGTAGGCGCGCGGGTGTCCAAGCGGGTTATCCAGGTGACCGTCGACCTGGAAGAGGCCACGCTCGCGAATCTGAACCTGGCGATGAACCAGTTGTCTACCCAGTCGCCCGGCACGGGCTACACGGTGTTCGACCCGCTGACCGCGATCACCGCGTTCCAGCCCACCTACACCGCGATCCTCATCGACGGCTGGGCTCCGACCACCGGGACGACCGAGACCGAGTGCAGGCGGCGGATGATCATCCGCAAGTGCCTGTCCTCGTCCAAGGCGGATCTTGAGTACGAGAAGACCAAGCCCGTCCTATTCCATACAACTTGGACGGGCTTCTGGGTCAGCAGCTCGATCGCGCCCTTCGAGCTGATTGACGCCACGAGCTGATCAGAAGCTTAACTAGAACACTATAATGAATGGAGGCTGCCGTGACGGCGACCGCCACCAACGCCCCGGACCTTGACGACGACGCCCCGGCCGGCCTGGAAGTCGACCCCGGCCTGAAAGACGCCGGCCAGTCCCCGAACATCGTCAGCCTCCGATCCGCCATCAACCCCCCCGAGGGTGAGCGGATCCCCGCGTTCGCCATCAACGGGACCGTCTACACGATCGCCACCAGGCCGAAAACCAACGCGGGGCTGAAGTACATTCACCTCGCCCGGACCCGCGGCCAGGAGATCGCCGTCGACTTCATGCTGGAGACCCTGCTCGGCAAGGACGGCTACCAGGCGCTGATGGATTTCGACGACCTGACCGAGAAGGACCTGACCGACGTCATCACAGCGGCCAGCAAGATCATGCTCGGAGCGGTGGAGGGCCCAAAAGGGAAGCAGTCCGCAGGCTCGCGCAAGTCGGCTGGGTAACCGACCACCTGGCAGACATCGCCAGCGACTTGTCGGCGTTCCACCGCATCGACGATCCGGGGGAGATGGAAGGGGCAGCATTCATGGCGCTGGCCTACCGTCTCCCGGCCTATTCGGGGGCGATGGCGGCGGCGGCGATGCGGCAGGCCCGGGACGGCGGGGGCGGCAGGGGCCGCGGTCCGGCGCGGGCCGAGCCCCGGTATGAGCGGGGCTCGGCGCAGGCGAACAAGGCGCGGACCGCGGACAGCGCGCCCGCCGCGACGGCGGAGGCGCTGGCGGGGCTGAACGCTCAGCTGGGCGGCGGCTGGTTCAGCGTGCGGCAGGTGAAGGCAGAGCCACCGGGCGGGGGTGACTGATGGCCGAGGATGCGGGCGCGGCCGGCTTCGAAGTTGCTTCGGCCTATGTGTCCGTTTCGCCCAATACTGACACGTTCGCCGAACAACTCGAAGGCGAGCTCGGCGCGCTCGATTACGTCGTCACGGTCCCCGTCGTCGCGGACACGGCCGGGCTCGCCGAGGACGTTCAGGCGCAGGCCGACGCAGCGAAAACCGAGATCGCCGTCCCGGTAGTCCCCGACACGGAGGGCTTCCAGTCGCTGCTCGATGAGGGCACCCGCGACACCGGGGCAGAGGTCACGGTCCCCGTGATCCCGGACACGGCCGGGTTTGCCAGCGGGATTGAGGAAGCCGCAGCAGCAGCGGGCGACGCGGCAGCCGAGGAAGTCGCGGCAGCCGGGACGGCGGCCGGGGCCGGGTTCAGCGAGCGTTTCGCCGCGGCGGCCGAGGGTGCCAGCCTGTTCCCTGCTGCTGGACTTGAGGGGGACGCGGCGGCGGCAGGCGAGGAATCCGCCACCGGGTTCGGCGAGCGGTTCGCCTCAATGCTCGCAGGCGTCCCGCTGCTGGGCGGCCTGATGGGCGGCGCCGAAGCGGAAGGCGCCGAGGCCGGGACGGCGGCCGGCGAGGGCTTCATGGGCAACCTGAAGGGGATCATCTCCGGCGACATGCCGGTGATGGAAACCCTCCTCGGTGCCGGGTTCGTCGCCGCTACCGCAGTCATGGCGTCCAAGTTCCAGGCCGCGATGGAACTGATCCACACGCAGGCCGGGGTGGCGCAGTCAGCGATCAGCGGCCTGTCCGGGCAGGTGCTCAGCCTCGCCGGGCAGGTCGGCGAAACCCCCGATTCGCTCGCCCAGGCGCTCTATCACGTTGAGTCGTCGTTCCAGTCGGTCGGGATCAGCGGCAGCAAGGCGCTGCAGCTGGTCCAGATCGCCGCTGAGGGCGCCCGGACCGGCAACGCTGACCTGGTAGACGTGACCAACGCCCTGGACGCGGCGATCGTCTCCGGGGTCGGCGGGATCCACAACTATTCGCAGGCTATGGGCGCGCTGAACGCGATCGTCGGCTCGGGTGACATGACGATGCAGAACTTGGCCGACGCGATGGGCACCGGGCTGATGGCCGCGGGGAAAGCGTACGGGCAGAGTATCGAGCAAATCGGCGCGGCTCTGGCTACGTTCGGCGACAACAACATCAGGGGCGCGAAGGCCGCGACTGACCTGCGGATGGCATGGCAGGCCGTCGAAGCGCCGCTGAAGACCGGCATCCCCGTCCTCAACGGCCTCGGCCTGTCCGCGAACCAGCTGGCCAATGAGATGACAGAGCATGGCCTGACCGGGGCCCTGCAGATGTTCGTCGACCACCTTCAGGCATCTCACGTCCCGATCGACCAGTGGGGCCAGATCGTCACCGAAGTGTTCGGCAAACGCGCCGGGGTCGGCATTCAGGTCCTCATCGACCAGTTGTCCCGCATGCAGGGGAAACTCCCCGACATCGAGAAGGGCGCGCAGGACTTCGGGAACGCGTGGGCGTCGACTGAGGCGACGACGAGCCAGAAACTCCACGACCTCGAGGCCGGGTTCGACGCGCTGATGATCCGGATCGGCGACGGGCTCCTCCCCGCGGTCAACTCGTTCATGGGGATGATCGACCGGAACCTGCCCGCGATTGAGCATTTCGGCACCGAGATCGCTCACCTGATCGCCCCGGCGGTGTCGGTGTTCTTCGACGGGCTCGCCGCCATCCTCAAGGTCCTGTTCGGCCCGCTGAGGGACATCACCTTCGCCGTGGGGGCGTTCGCCGCCGCGTGGATCGCGCTGGACGCGGTGATGGCCATAAACCCGTTCGTCGCAATCGGCATCGCCCTGATCACCCTGGTCGGCCTGATCGTCAAGTACCACAAGCAGATCTTCGACACCATCACCAGCACGTGGGATTCGATAGCGCATTTCTTCGCCGGGATCATCGACCCGATCGTCCAGCCCATCGAGAAGGCGTTCGATGAGGTGAAGGCCGTCATCACCGGCGGGTTCGACAAGTGGTGGGCGTCCCACGGCGCCGAGGTGGAGAAGGTCTGGGACGACACGTGGAACACCATCAAGACGGTGTTCTCGGCTGTCTGGGATTACCTGGTGACGCTCACCACGGCCGAGTGGGACGCGATCATGGCCGTGATCAAACCCGGCCTGGACCTGCTCCTCGCCGTGTTCAAGACAGCGTGGGCGTCGATTCAGGAGACGGTGCAGACCGCGTGGGATGTCATCGCCGCCGCGGTGAAGATCGCCGTCGCCGGGATCGAGTCGGTCATCAAGATCGCCTGGGATCTCATCGAGGGCATTTTCACCGTCGCCCTGGACCTGATCACCGGGCAGTGGGGCAAGGCGTGGACTGACCTGCAGAACACGGCCACGCAGATCTGGAACACCATCAAAACGTATTTCCAGACGGTGTGGAATGCCATCTATAACCTGACCGTGCAGATCATCAATAACCTGATCTCCTATTTCACCCGCTCGTGGGCTGCGATCAAGTCCGGGGTGGTGTCAGCGTTCGACGACATCAAGTCCACCGTGCTCGGGATCTGGGACGACATCCTGTCCGGCATCGAAACGGTCGTCAGCAAGATCAAGTCGGTTATCTCGGACATCCCCGGAGGGGGCCTCGTCAGCAGTGCCCTGGGTGCCGTCGGCATCCACCTGGCCGGCGGCGGGGTCGTCCCCGGCTACGCCCCGGGCCGCGACAGCGTGCATGCCATGCTCAGCCCCGGCGAGGCCATCCTGGTCCCCGAAGCCGTGCGGGCGATCGGCCCCGCGCGGATCCACGCGATCAACGCCCACTACTCCCGGCACCGTGGTGGGTCGATGGCGTTCGGCGGGATCATCCCCGGCTACGCAGGCGGCGGGGTGGTCACCCCGTCGGCTATCCCGCAGGCCATCGCCACAGGCATCCTCCAGGTTCTGTCCCAGGTCGCAGGCACCGCAGCGCCGTCCGGGACGCTCGGGACGCTCACCGGTGGCGGGGCGGGGATGCCGCAGCCGTCCGGCTCCGGGGTGTCCACCATGTCGGGCGGGAACACCTTCAACCTCTACTTCACCGGCACGCAATGGCCGACGGCCGAGCAGCAGCAGGCCATGATGCACCAGTTGTCCGCCGCGGTGGGGGTGTCCTGACGTGGGCCTCTCACCGCCGGCCGCCGCTGAGCTGGGGCAACCCTACTATTTGTACTTTCAATTTTCGGACTTTGAGACCGGCTCCCCAGTTGATCCCTCGGTGCTTTCGCTCGATCTAACGTACGGCTACCAGGGTTCCGATGTTGCCGGGACGTTCCAGTACTCCGGGGCGAGCAGCGAAGCCAGTAACACGATCTGGCGCACCGGAACAGGCGGCTACACCTTCCGGTGGGACGTCCCCGTGAGCGGCCTGCTGCCGGGCGTCTACGTGGCCACCTGGACCGCCGTCTACGGACCCGACAATGACGAGTTCGAGGCGCTCGAGAATTTCGCCATCACCGGGGGCGGCCCGTTCGCCGCGGTCCCAGCGGGTGACGTGGGGTTCTGGACCGGCTCGCTCTCCTACCAGCCGTCATGGGCATCCTCCCCGTTCGCGATCACCTTCGGCGCGGTCGACAGCAACGGGGTGGCGTGGATCCTCGACGGGCCGCCGAAAGGCTGGTACGGGCCGGCGTCGGTCGGCGGGGTGATCCAGCGGTCCGCCGACCACGGCGGCTGGCCATCCGCCCAGTACTACGGGCCCCGCCTGCTCACGCTCACCGGGGTGGCCAGGGCACCGACGCAGGCGCTGCGGGACCAGGCGGCGGAACAGCTCACCCAGGCCGTCCCCGTCTCCGATCTGGCGACGCTCACCGTTGGCGAGCCCACACCGAAGCTTGCCTACGTCCGGCAGACCGCCAGCGCCAAAATCGACATGACCTTCCCCACCCTCGTTGACGCGGTGTTCAGTATCCCCCTGGTGGCACCTGATCCGCGGAAGTACGCGACGGCCCCGCTGATCGCCACGGCGACGCTGCCGGCCCCGGCGATCCACCCGCTGACACTGCCGGTGACGCTGCCCATCGGGTTCCCCGGCTCCACCCCGCCGATCGACTCGGCCGTCACCTGTGTCAACAGCGGGACGTTCGAGACGCGGCCGGTGATCACCGTCTCAGGCCCGATCGACAGCCCTTCCGTGGTCAACGCCGTCACCGCCCAGGCGGTCACCTTCACCGGGCTGAATCTCGGGGCATCGGATCAGCTGGTGCTCGACACCGACGCGCGGCAGGCATACCTGAACAACGTGTTCCAGCCCGCCGATGTCACCTCGGCTTGGTTTGTATTGGAGCCGGGCTCGACGCAGGTGTACCTGACCGGGGGAAACTTCGCAGGCGGCGCGACCCTGACCGTGGCCTGGAGCTCGGCATGGGCATAGGAGAGGAGCGGCATTGGCCACATCGGTGAGCTGCGGAGTCCCGGCCTGGGTTGACGGTCCCAGCCTTGATGCAGGCGTCCCGTTCCGTGTTTATGACATAGCCACACGCGTGATCAACGTCGGCTCCGCCACAGCAGTGCAGGTCCCCGGCGGCGTCTACCCCGGCCTCGGAGCGATGGGCGTCTCAGCGTCGTCGGGCCTGTCCGTGCAGGTAGCGGCCGGGTACTGCTGTGTCCCGAACCCGTCCAGCACGCAGGGCGGCTACGTGTTCGGGACGCTCACCGCGCAGACCCTCACCCTGGCCGCAGCCGACCCGGCCAGCCCGCGGACCGACCTGATCATCGCCCGCGTCTACGACACCGGCTCATCGTCCTCGTACTGCGATATCGAGGTGGTCACCGGGACGGCGGCGTCACCTCCCGTCCAGCCGGCCACCCCGTCAGCGGCGATCACGCTGGCCGCCGTGCTGGTCCCGGCCGCGGCGGTCGCGCTCGGCTCGGGGGCGATCACCGACCTGCGGTCCTATGTCGTCGCGCCCGGCGGCGTGCTGCCGATCGCGGACTCCGCGGCGGCACCTGCGGCCCCGGCCAGCCAGATCATGTATGACATGTCCCGGAACCTGCTCGTCCAGGGCACCGGGACAGCGGGGAGCACGGCGCTGCTGTCGACGGGGGCATGGTCCCCGGCCCTGTCCTACGTCACGTCGCCCGTGTCGGATTCCCCGTCGGAGGGGTCGGTGACCCAGGTCGCCTCCGTGTCGGTCACGGTCGACGGCAGCACGGACCTCGAAATCTATTACAAGTGGCCCGGTTTCTATGTCGGGTCCGCGCCGCTGCTGGTCACGCTGTCGGTGGCCATCGACGGGACGGTCCTCGACCAGGTGCCTATTTATGTCCAGTCGGCAAGTTCCGGTTCGCCGTCCAACGGGGGCAGCGCCCGGTATTACACCTCATCCGGGCAGGGCAACACGCCGAGCGCGGCCACCCACACGATCACCTTCAGGTTCCAGTCGGCCAGCACCTCGCAGGCGACGGTGATGAAATGCGCGTCTACCGCGGTGGCGTGCCTGCGGGTCGCGCCGGCGGTGGCATAGATGGCATCCTCGGTCAGCCTCGGCTACATGGCGTACAGCGACGGGATGACCTGGACATCGCTGCTCCAGCGGTCCTTCGTCGGCGGGGTGGCAGCCTGGGATGCCAACTCGTCCCTGACCGCCGCAAACCCTCTCGGCGGGGTGATTCCCGGGCCCGGCTCGCCGCTGGCAGTGACGCAGGAAGGCAGCCCCGGCATGGCCGTCCTGGTCAACGCCGGGTACTGCGCGGTGCCGCACCTGACGCAGGGCCACGGCGTCTACCTGTTCGGCCTGCAATCCCAGGGCACCCTGACGGTCGCGGCGAACAGTTCAGGCGCGACCCGGGTCGACATCGTGATCGCCCGCGTCTACGACGAAGGCAACAACACGTCCTACTGCGACGTGGAGATCATCGAGGGAACACCCGGCTCGGGGCAGCCGGCCACGCCAGGCACCTCCATCCTTCTCGCCGCCATCTCCGTAGCGTCCGGGGCGAGCAGCATCACGAACAGCAACATCACCGACAAGCGGGCATACACCGTCGCGCCGGGCGGCATCCTGCCGGCGTCCACCGCTGCGGCACCGCCGCTCAGCCCCGGGCAGCTGATCTGGAACACGGGCACCGGGGCGCTGGAACGGCTCACCTCACCCGTCACGCAAGTGTTCACGTACGACACGCAGGGCACCTACAGCCTGACCATCCCGGACAGCACGGTCAGCACGGCAGTGCAGGGCTGGGCTCCCGGCGCCCCCGGCGGCGGGTCCGCCGGCGAAGGCGGCAGCTGCGGTTCCGGCGGCGGCGAGTACGCCGAATGGGACAACTTCCCCATCTCGCCGGGGGACGTGCTGGACATCACTGTCGGCGCGCCCGGGACTCCATCGGAGGCCGGGTCAGATGACTCCACGGCAGGGACCGCGACGGCCGTCACATACGGCCTGAGCACGCTGACGGCGAACCCGGGGCAGCCGGGGACCGCCTCAGCGCCCGGCCTGGGCGGCACCGGCAGCACGGCACCGGTCCACTTCGACGGTGGCCCAGGCGGCTACGGGACCGGCACCGAGCACGGCGGCGGCGGAGGCGGAGGCTCGGGAGGCCCGGGGTCGGCGGGAAACCCCGGCGGCGACGCATTCGGCGGCTTCGGCGGCCAGGGCGCCTACCCGGTCCCCGGCGGAGGGCCCGGCGGCGACGGGGGCAGCATCAACGAGGGCGGCTTCCCGCCCTACACCGGGCCCGGTGGTGGAGGAGGCGCCACCAGCGGGAACGGCGCCGCCCCGGGGCAGGGCGCCCCGGGGCAGGTCACCGTCACCTGCCTGGTCCAGCCGTCGGCGCTGACCGCCCTGGCGTCCGCTGACAGTGAGATCGCCAGCATTGACACGTCCACCGGCACGCAGGGCAGCCAGGGCGCCACCCCGGCCATGGGATCGTCCGCGTACGGGTGGGGGATCGGCTACGGGAACACCTCCTACTCGGGTGGCTATTTCGGCGGCGGCGGCGACGCGGACGGCACCGTCGCGGCGGAGATCCAGCAGCAGTTCACCGCCGACGGGGCGACCGATTTCCAGATCGACGTCAAATGGGGGATGGCCGTCCCCGAAGCCGCAGTTGACTCTGCTTCCCCGTCGGTCACGCGCGGCCAGTGCCGGATCATCATCATGATCGACTCCACCATCCTCGACACCGTGTACCTGTCCTGCGCCGCCTCCGGGGGGGTCACCAGGCCGGGTGATGCGGGGAGCTTCACCTACTACACGTCGGCGCTGAACGGCACCACCCCGGCCGCGGGCACCCACACGGCCACCCTGGCGGTCCAGACGGAGAACACCCTGTCCGGGCAGCTGTCCGGGGCGCATGTCGGCAACCTCGCCTCGACGGGGACGTCGGCGGATGCGTTCGGGTCGGTGCCCGGCTATTTCACCTCGGCGCTGACGGCGGAGAACTGCTATCTGCGGGTGGCCGGCATCCTGGCGAGCGCGATATGACAGCCCAGGGTGCGCTGCAGCAGTTCTACGCCTCCGGCGGCCCGTTCGCCAGCGCCACCCCGAGCCAGTACAGGTACCTGACTTCTAATGTCCTGTCCGGCGCGCTGATGGGCGACTACCTGCCGCTTGAGCCGCAGTCCTTCAGCCAGGTCATCAACGGCGGCGGCACGTTCACCGGCAGCCTGGACCTCATCCCGTCCCAGCCGCAGCAGAACGCCGCCAACCTCGCCGCGATCACCCCCCGCAAAGCGGTCCTGTGGTGCCTGCAGGACGGGGTTCCGATCTGGGCGGGCATCCTGTGGGACTGGGTGCCGACGACGATCCTGCAGAACCAGGTCCCCGTCCAGGCCAGCACCATGGAATTCCTGCTCGGCAAGCGGATCATCGACACTGACCTGGTGTTCACCGGTGCCGATGTGTTCGACATGGCGCGCGGCGTCGTCCAGTTCGCGTTCAGCAAAACCCCGGCCGGGCAGGTGGCCGGGGTCACCTACGCGGCCGGGGAGTCCGGCATCATCGACTCGCTGACGTTCGACGGCTCGCAGAACCAGGACTGCCTGTCCGCGCTCGGCACGCTCGTCTCGACGTACGGGATTGAGTTCAACTTCCGGCCGTACATGGACCAGTACGGCAACCTGCGGATCAGCGTCGACCTCGGTTACCCGGCCCTCGGGCAGCCCTACCCGCAGAGCGGGCTGGCGTACAACTTCCCCGGCAACCTGCTGGACTACGCGTTCGTCGCCACCGGCTCGACGGGCGCAAACAGCCTGATCGGCTCCGCGCAGTCCACCGGCGCGTCCGGGGACGGGATCGCGCTCACCGGCTCGGCGATCGACGAGACCGACATCGGGAACGGCTACCCGCTGACCGAGGCGGCGGTCTCGCCGACCGGCGTCAGCTTCTCCACCGACGCCCAGGTGGCCGGCTACTGCCAGGGGCTGCTGCCGTCCACCACGGCCACCCAGCTCGCGCCGCTCGTCGTGCTCGGCAACGGCCAGTACCCTCCGCTGAAGGTGACGCAGCTCGGCTCCTACGCTTCTGTGGCGTTCACCAGCGCCATGCACCCGGCCGGCCCGGACGGCACGCCAGGCTTCACCGGAACCGGCCGCATTGTGTCATGGGAGGCGTATCCCCCTACATCGCAGCAGGCGGAATACGCCCAGGTCCAGATGGGTGCCATGCCGTTCGAGGGCTCAGTCCTATGAGCACCTTCCCGAACCGCCTCGCTGACCGGGCCGCGATCACAATCGCGAAGACGGCCAAGCTCGTCAACATCGCCCACCAGAGGCTCAACACGATCGGGTCGCAGGTCGCGTCGCTGACCCCTGGTTCGTGGCAGGCGCTGACCCTTGAGGCCGGGTGGGGCAACGTCGCCGGCTACATCCCGGCGCAGGTCAGGATCCAGCAGAACGGCGTAGCGCTCCTGGTCGGCCACATCGAGGGCGGCACGACCACCAACGGGACAACGATCGCCACCCTGGCCAGCGGGTATTACAACCCCACGCACGCGCACAGCTTCACGGCCAACGTCCTGGCCGGCGCGTCGGCGGTATCGGTGGCGGGGACGATCAGCGGCGACACCGACCAGAACGGGCTCACCGACGGCAGCACGGGCGGCCAGTCAGGGATCGTCGTGTCCGGCAACGCGGGCAGCAACACCCACGAGCATTTCCCCGGCACGTTCGCGGTCAACAATGCGCAGCACGTCCACACCAACCTGTCCGGCAACCAGGCCAGCGCCACACCGGTCAACTACAACACGGTGATCCTGTCGCTGAGCACCAGCGGGACGCTCACGATCCAGAACTGCTCGAGCTCGGCGACGCAGATCAGCTTCAGCGAAACCTTGCCGTTGGCGACCTGACCGCACGACTACCGTTAGACGAGACCAGCCGCAACGGCAGACCAGACCAGGACCCGGAACGGGACGCGCGCAAGCCGACCGCCCCGGAGCCCCCCATGCGCAGCCGCCACGCCGCCCCACGGGGCCGGTGAGCTGCCATGCCACCTATCCAGTCCGCCTCCGGCACCAGCGCCACGTCACCGCTCACCATCACGATCAGCCCGACCGGCACCGGGAACTGCCTGGTCGTCTGCGCAGGCGCCACCGAAGCGGCAACTAACCCGACAATCTCGGGGATCACCCTGGGCGGGGCCGGGAACTTCGCCCCCACCAGGTCGCTGAACAGCAACGCCGACACCGACTGCGAGATCTGGGCCGACCCGGACTGCGCAGCCGGCCAGACTTCCGTCGCCATCACGTTCACCGGGGGCAGCGGCGGAAGCCCCGGCTACGGCGCGGTAGTCATGGAATGGTCCGACGTCCTCCTGGCCAGCCCGGTGGACCCGGCCGGGAACGGCCAGTCGGCCGCCAGCACATCCTGGTCGTCCCTGCCGACGGGCACGCTGGCCCAGCCCAGTGAACTGATCATCGGCGCGGTGTGTTTCCTCGCGTCCAGCACGGTCACGCTGACCGGTCCCGGCGCCCCGTGGACGGACCTAGCCCAGGTCAGTTTCGCGGCGTCCGGCGGGCAGGCCGGGCTCCTCGCCGGGTACCAGATCGTATCCGCGACGGGAGGGGCGACGTGGAGCGGCACCGAATCGGGCGGGTCGTCGCCGTCGTACACCGCGGTCGTCGCCGCGCTGAAGCTGACCGCCATGGCGGCCCCGGTGCCGCTGCTGATCCCGCCCGGCTTCGCGTCGCCGATGGCGTTCCGGCGGCGGACCTGGCCGGTTCCGCCGCTGCCGCACATCTTCTCCGGCGACACGGGCACGGGGGCGGACTCGGGGACGGGAGCGGAGCTGGGGAATCCCGGGTATCCGCTGATCCCGCCGGGGTTCCGGTCGCCGATGGCGTGGCAGCGGCACTCCCCGGTCATCCCCGCGTCGCTGCCGACCTTCGCATCCGGTGACACCGGGACAGGTGCGGATACGGCCACCATCCGGGTCACCGGTGCCGACACGGGGACGGGAGTTGATGCCGGGCAGGTCAGCCAGGAAGCCGAAACCGGCACCGGGACCGAGGCGGGCACGGTCACGGCCACGGTCACGGCGGCGGACTCGGGGAGCGGGGCGGACGCCGGCATGATCGGCGGGGTCATGACCGGCGACACCGGCACCGGGACGGAATCCAGCGGCACCGTGACGGTCCGGCCGCTGCTGATGGTCCGGTGGAAAGCAGCAGACAAACTTTCGAAATCCGGCGGAACGATGGCCTAGATATGAGCAATAGCAAGGGAGAAGTGATGGCATGGTGGCTGTTGGATTCGGCCTTGACGACAAGGTCAGCACGAGCGGCTCGACCATGACGGGCAACCTCACCCTCCAGGGGAGCCCGTACCCGCTGACGATCCCCGCTGGCGCCGGGGCCGGGAAAGTCGCCGTCTCCGACGCCAGCGGCAACGTCTCCTGGGGCACCGCATCGGGGGGCGGCGGGGCAGTCGACTGGATCAACGTCACCCAGGCCCCCTACAACGCCGACCCGACCGGTACCGCCGACTCAACCACGGCCATTCAGGACGCGATCAATTCCCTGTCCCCGGTAGGCGGGATCGTCTACCTCCCCCGCGGCACGTATAAGATCAGCGCCGCGCTCACCCTGACCACCCAGGTAACCCTGCAAGGCGACGGGAACGCCCAGTCGTTCAGCGCCGGGAGCATGGGCGGCCCGACCATCATCAAGCAGACCAATACCAGCGCGCATGGCATCTACCAGAACGACGCCACCCAGACCGGCATCCGTGACCTGGGAATCCTCGGCCCCGGCTCCGGCACGGGTGACGGCATCCACCTCGCCTGGACCACGTTCACCAACGTATTCCAGTGCGACCTGAGGAACGTCTGCATCAGCTCGTTCGGCGGGAACGGCCTGTATGCGGAGACACTGCTGGGGGCCAGCGTCCGCATGGTCGAATCAATGTTCAACGGCGGCGACGGCTTCCACCTGGTCAGCACCTGCACCAGCTGCACCTGGGATTCATGCTCAGCCGGAGGAAACACCGGATACGGCTGGAACGTCAATGGCTGCACCTACCTCACCTGGAACGCATGCGCGGCCGACGCCAACGCCAGCGGGTGGCTGCTGAACTCCTGCCAGTCCTGCACCATCAACGGCAGCGGAACTGAAAACAACACCACCGATGGCCTGATCCTCCAAGGCGGATTCGCCATCAGCGTCAACGGGTTCTGGGTATCCAACAACCACTACGGTGTGCATGTCACAAGCACCTGCGAAGGGGCAACGCTTTCCGGCATCACTGAAACGAACCTCGGCAGCGCCGTTTACGGCATTTATGCAGAGTCAGGCTCTAATACGGTTGTTATCCAGCCTTCTCTGCAGACCGCGGCGTCTCTCCCCACCACGCCGGGCACCGGGTACTCGGTAGTCCTGCAGAACGGCAACCTCACCGGCAACGTCTTCTTCGCCAACTACGGCTACTACAACAGCACCAGCAACGGCATCTTCCAGGGATCAGGCGCCCCCGCGAACCCATCCGGGGGCAACCAGACGGAAGGTGACATCTACTTCCGCACCGACGCGCCGCTCTCCTCCGGGGAGAGAATTTACATCTGCAGCGTCGGCGGTGCCACCCCGACATGGACCGGGATCGTCTGACGTCCCTGCTTTTTCCAGCCTGGCCTCAAGCTCACACTGGGCGAGCAGCTGCGCGCACCGGTTCGGGGTGCGGGGGCCGCGCAGGCGGGCCAGCAGGCGGCGGAGCGTGGTGATCACGTGCGGTCCCTTCCTTGTTGCGGGTTTGACGCGGCGCCATCCGGTTTCCGGGTATCTGCCGGCGGGCATCAATCTAGCGGCTAGCCTCAACGCCGGCCCCATGCCAGGACAGCCGGCATCCGCACAATCAGGAGTGCGACCCAAGTCACCGACCTGGAGCCCTCTCCCCGGCCGCACGGCCAGAGCCCGCCCCGCCTGCGGGCCCCGAGCTTGCGCCTCGCAGCCCAGCGGCCAGGGGAGAGGTGACGGATTCGCGCCTCTGGCGGGGGGTCCGGAATCTTGCCCGCTGCTGCCGCCCTTAAACATGGAACAGCCCCGGCCAGGAGGGTTCCAATCGCTCCCGGCCGGGGCCAGATCAGGCGGCTGTAAGCCGGTCAGGTACCCCACGACCACAGGTTCGTGACCGGGCCATTGACGTACAGCTGACGGCCACCGGGGGGAAGCTCGTCCGCGGCGTCGGACTGCGGGGCCGACGGGTCCGACGTGGACGGGTCCATCAGGTAGGAGTCGGCCGGGCTGGCGGCTTCCGCCAGCAGGTTCCGGACGGGAGCCTGGCTGGCGGACAGCAGGCCGGGAGTGGTGGCGCCGATGGTGAAGTCCTGGCCGATGTCCTTGCCGAGGGTGCAGGGCTCCAGGCGCAGCGCACCCGACCCGCCGATGTCGGTCACGCACTGGCTCGTCCAGTCGCCATTCGGCGCGTAGACGAAGGTGTAGTACGGGATGCCCGCGCCGGGGGTGACCGACTTGATGCCGGACACCTTCAGCGTGAACGTGGCGGTGAAGACGGCCCCGTCTGGCGCGGTGTATGTGACGCTGACGTTGGTGTAGGTGCCCGGGATGGCGGTCGAGGTGTCAGCCGTCAGCGACCCGCCGTTCACCGAGATGCCTGCAGGGAGGCCGGTGAAGCTGAACGTGCCGCCCGTGCCCGAAGTCCAGGAAGGTCCAGGTCGAACCCCCGGGGCTGGTCGGGAAGGTCAGCGACGCTAGTTCGGGGCCGTGACGGGGCTGATGGACTCCGCGATGACCGTGCCCTTGTACGCGGCTACGCAGGAGGTGCCGTTGGCGTACTCCTCGTCAAGAGTGAACGTCCCGGCCGCCGCCCAGTGTGAGGCTGGTGCCGGACGAAGGCGAAACAGTAACGGTACCCTGGTCGACTCACCGTGAGCACGTTGCCGGTCCTGGCGTCGGTGAGTCGTGCACCCGGCCACGGTGGCGTCACGGGCTGCGAGCGGTCGCCGAGAGACCACAGGGAGGGTGGTGAACGTCGGGCTGAGCTGGAACCCGGTGTCCGCGTAGGTGGTCGTCTTGATGCCCTTACCGTAGTGCAGGTCACTGTCGAACGACGTGGCACCATCACCGGCGTTGTCGGCGTAGCCGATCAGGATCTCGGTCTTGTTCTTGCCCTTGGCGTCCATCGCCACGCTGCTGCCGTTGGCGTCGGTGCCTTTGAGGGTGCCGCACCCGTTGGTGAATGCGCAGCCAGGCGTCGACGCCTGCGCCGTTCCCGTGGTGAACATCGCCGCGGTACTGAAGCTGATGCCTGTGAGGCTCAGCGCCGCCGCGGCGGCGAGTGTCTTCATCTTGAGAGTCATGTAAACCTTCCGGTTGCGTTCCGGCCAGCACCCTGCGTGCAGCCGGGGTCGTGCGGGAGCAGCGGAGGAGCGCAGGGGACACCTCACGCCACCCCTGGCAGTTAGACGCATCGAGGCTATCGATGGATTGCGAGCGAAGCCGAGTCGTTATGAGCCATGTAGAGCCGCGTCTAGCCAGGGGCCGGGGGCGTTCCCTCCGGTGCGGGCGGATCATGCGGTCTCCCCGAACAGGACAGGCTGGATCGGCTTGGACAGGCGCGTCTTGATCAGCTCGGCGGACTTCGGATCCTGCTCGATCAGGACGCAGCGGAAGCCCTCCACGATTGCACGCCTCGGCCGTGGTACCGCTCCCGGCGAACGTCAGATTTGGTATGCTTTCCCTATGGAACTTACGTGCGAGTCGTGCGGCGCAGGCTTCAAATACTTCCGGCCCCGGCCGTACTGCTCGCGAACGTGCTCTGGGAAGGCCCGGCGCATGCCTGCCGACATCCCGCACGTGCGAGCAATGCGGCGCAAGCTACGAACGCACCGGCCGCCGCAAGACCACATCCCGGTTCTGCTCCAAGCCATGCCAGACGGCGTGGGCACACGCGCTCACGCCGTCGATGCAGGCCAAGCGCCCCCCGGTGGAATGCGCCTGCCCGGTATGCGGGAAGACCTTCAAGCGGAAGGTCATCGAACTGCTTGAGGTCAACTACTGTTCCCGCTCGTGCAGCGCCAAGGCCAACATGCGGCTCCAGCCGGCCTCGAAGGGCGAACGGAGAGCGCCGACGACGGAGTTCAAGCCCGGCCAGCAGCCGGGGAACTGGTGCCCAGTCGGGACGGTTCGCCACCGCACTTACCGCGGAGTCGTGCGGGCATGGGTCAAGGTGGCCGAGCCGAAGAAGTGGCGGCAACGGGCCGTCGTCAACTGGGAAGCCGCGAACGGACCGCTGCCGAAGGGGAAGCTTGTCCATCACAAGGACCGGAACCCGCTGAACGATGACCCGTCGAACCTGCAAGCCCTGACCCGCGCCGAGCACCTGGCCGAGCACCGGGATGAGCACCGCCGCGCTCATGCCACGTCCCCGAACAGCGTCGGCTGAATTGGCTTGGCCAAGCCTCGATCTTGGCGAGTTCGGCCGACTTCGGGTCCTGATCAATCAGGATGCAGCTTGAACCCCTCCACGATCGCCGCTTCCCCGGTAGCGCCCGATCCGCAGAAGGGGTCCAAGATCACGCCGCCCGGAGGAGTAATCAAGCGGGCAAGCCAGGACATAAGTGATACCCGGCTTGACCGTGGGGCCACGCGGTGCGATCGGGCAGCCGGGGACGCTCGTGCGCCGGGGCCTTCGGTTCGTACTTGAAGACGGGGAAGAACCTGCTTGCCCCGCCCGAGTCAGCGCCGCGATGCGGGACGCAGGACTCCTGCCCGGCGAACTCGCCGTAGGCGTCACGGAATTTGTCCGACCTGCGCCGCTCGGGATTGGCACCGGAGGTGATGACGCCGCTCTGCCGGTCCATCTCGCCTACCGGGCAGTCCGCGGCGCACGCCCACGACTTATCCGCGCGCTGCTCGACCCGTAGCCGCGACGGCCAGCGGGCACGTCGCTGCGAGAGCGCCGTACGTGTTCCCTGAGTTGGCGGGCGCGGACCCCGGCGCCGCAGAGCGCTGGACTCGACTTCCCGTAGCCCGATCGGCTCGCAGGCTGCCGAGTGAGCTGAGCACGATGTTGGTCGGCCATCGGCCAAATCCTGTCGTATCGCGTCTCTCAACGATGGTGGTGCGCGTCCAGCTCGTCCTGGGCGTAGGTCGTGGTGCTCCCGGAGATGACTGGGCGGCCGGTTGCGCGATCCATCCGTCTGCACCAGGACTCGGCAGCCCGTTCGAATGTTCAGTGCCCCGGTCCCGAACTGGAGCACGTTGGCTGCTACCGTCCCGGCAGCGAGGGGCTTGCGGGCGAGCCACCACATTTCCTGGCCGGGCTTGAGCGCAGTCCCGAGTCCAGACCATCGGGCGGCGTCCTCGGTAGCGGGAGCGGTGACAGGCTCGCGGTCTGGTAGTCGTAACCGACCCGCCGCGTCTCGCTGTAGCGTCTGACCAGCCCGACCGCGCGTGTACGGCGGCGGTGCCGGTCACCTCGCGCTCCGCCCCTGCTGCCTTGTCGATGGCCTTGGACACGTCCAGCGACTTCGGGAATCCGGACCCGAATAGATGCAGAACGCAGTCCCTGATGTCAAACCCGGCGTCCTCGATTGCCCATGCCGGTCCAGTGCGAGGTACGCGGGATCGACCAGCACCAGCGCGTGGCCGCCCGGCTTCAGCACCCGGTACGCCTCAGCCATGCACTTCGTAAGCCACGCCACCCAGCTTGTCTCGGCCGCCCAGGTTCGCCGTCCCAGCCCCGGCCCATGAACGAGATCGCGGCGGGAGGATCGGGTCACGATCGCGTCAACGCTCGTTCGCGGGCAGATCGGGCAGCACCTTCTCGCACTTGCCGAGGAGCAGCGTCACGTCCCCTTCATCGCTGACCCAGTACG
>CAVSYW010000004.1:0-160501 GCA_963732305.1 uncultured Acidobacteriaceae bacterium | reverse complement strand
GTCGCTATGTGTACGCTTGACTTGACGTATTGCTCCTTATGTAATTTCCGGAACAGGAATTGGGGAGCGGCAAGCGGGATATTGGCTTACGGGCGCGCTGGTTGCGTTTACGGCAGGCCGGTTCTTCTCCGCGTGGCTGTTGAACTTTGTACCGGCGCACCACTTGCTGGGCGGCTACGCAGCACTCAACACGGCGATTTGCGCTGTGGCGGTCTTGAGACCAGGATGGTTGGGTGTCTATTCTCTTGTCGCCGCAACCTTTCTGATGTCCACCATGTTTCCATCGATTTTCGCGCTCGGCACCAGAGGCCTGGGAGCCCGAACGAAGAGCGGCGCGGCCTGCATTGTGATGGCGATTATTGGAGGTGCGCTGATTACCTTGGCGATGGGGCGCGTGGCCGATCGCGTGAACATTGCGGCCGCTTACATTGTGCCTGCGGTGTGCTTTGTGGGTATCGCGCTTTATGCGTGGCTTGGGTCGCAGATGGATCCGGAAGAGGTTGCCGCGGAGAATGCGTAAGGAGTTTCGCGCCTCGGGCATTGCGGTGGGAATTTTAGGAACCTCGAAGCCCTCTCAAATCCCATCCCTCAGGGGCTAAAGCCCGCGATCTTCCTGCGCTTCATGCGGCACGGCTGAAGCCGTGCCCTTTCAAAGCCGGACTTCTGCCCCAGGCGGTCGAGGGCATTCTTCGAGATCGAAATCACTCCGCGACGACGGGATTGGTGAGCGAGCCAAGGCCTTCGATAGTCACCGTGACAGTATCGCCGGGTTTGAGCCAGCGCTGCGGCGTGCGGCCCATGCCCACGCCCGGAGGCGTGCCGGTAGAGACGATGTCGCCTGGGCAGCAGCGGCGTGATGGACGAGATGTATTCGATGAGCTCGGGAATCTTGAAGACCAGCTCGCGGGTGTTGGAGTTTTGCAGCGTTTCGCCGTTGATGCTGAGGCAAATTGCGAGCTGATGCGGATCGGCGATCTCGTCGGCAGTGACGATGGCGGGGCCCATGGGGCAGAATGTGGGAAAGCTCTTGGCCAGCGACCACTGCGAGCGTGGAGCGCTGCACGTCGCGCGCGCTCACGTCGTTGATGATGGTGTAGCCGTAGACGTGCTCGCGCCACGCCGATGCGGGAATGCGATAGCCGCCCTTGCCGATGACGAAGGCCAGCTCGGCCTCGTAGTCGGGCTCGGTGGAGTTTTTGGGAAGCACGATGGCGTCGCCGGGGCCGACGATGGCGGTTTGCATCTTGAAAAAGACAACGGGCGCGGCAGGGCAGCGCCATCTTTGATTCGGTGGCGTGATCGCGGTAGTTCAAGCCGATGGCGAAGATGCGCGGGGGATTCGCGAGAGGCGCATGCAGGCGGACTTCGCTCAGCTTGTGGATGGGATAGGCGCTCGGTTCGTCGATAGCGGTAATGCCGGCGGCGATGACTGCGAGGGTATCGGCGTAGGCTGCAGCCGAGGTCCACAATCACAGTGCGGTCTTCTTCAATGCAGCGCGCCGGGACGCGGCATGTCGCCGTCAGCAACGGAAAACGAAACGAGCTTCATGAAACTCCCTCTGTGGAACAGCGTAACTCATCGACGCACGGAGTCAGGCGGCGGTCCAGCCGCCATCGATGGTGAGCAGCGAGCCGGTGACGAATGCCGCCTCGTCGGAAGCGAGATAGCGGATCGCGGAGGCGACTTCTTCAGGCCGGCCCAGGCGGCCGACGGGCTGGCGGGCGCGGAGTTCGGCGCGCATCTCTTCCTTGTTGTGCTTGTGAAACTTTTCCAGGTAGCCCTCGACAAATGGCGTTTGCACCGTGCCGGGACAGACGGCGTTGACGCGCAGCGTCTTTGGATATTCGACGGCGAGCTGGCGCGTCATGGCGATGATCGCGCCCTTGCTGGTGCAGTAGGCGAAGCGCTGCTTGATGCCGACGAGGCCAGAGACGGAAGCGACGTTGACGATGACGCCGACCGCTTCGTGACGTTGATTGGCGGAGAGGAGCAGGGGCAGAAAAGCGCGTGTGACCAGGTAGACGGAGCGGACGTTGACGTTCATCAGACGGTCGAAGTCTTCCGGCTCGGTGGCTTCGATGGAGCCCACGTGGCCGATGCCTGCATTGTTGACGAGAATGTCGAGGCATTCGATTTGCGCGACGTGCCGCGGCGATGGATTCGGAGCTGGTGACGTCGAGGTGCAGCGCGTTGGCGGAAGCGAGTGAGGACGCGAGCGCTTCGGCAGCGGGAAAATTGATGTCGGCGATCCAGACTTCGGCGCCGGCGCGGGCGAGTTCCTTCACGGTGGCTTCGCCAATGCCGCTGGCGCCGCCGGTGACGAGGGCGATGCGGTCATCGAGACGAAATGGATCTGATGGAGTGTGCATTTTCGTGAGCGCGTCAGCTCTTGCGCGCGTCGGCCAGGACTTTCAGATACGCGCGGGCGGTTTCGGTGATGGTTTCGGGGTGTCCCGCGTCGATGGCGGCGAGATTGACGAGGTCGCTGCCCACGCCGAGGGCGCGCGCGCCGGCCTTGATGAAGCTTTCGGCGGTTTGCAGCGTGACGCCGCCGGTGGGAATGATCTTGAGATGCGGAAATGGCGCGAGCAGCGATTTCAGATAGCTTGCGCCGCCGACGGCGGAGCAGGGAAAGATCTTCACGTAGTCGGCGCCGGCGTTCCATGCGGTGATGGCCTCAGTGGGCGTGAGCGCGCCGGGGCACGAGATTTTGTTATTGGCTTTGGTCACGCGGATCACCTCGGGATGCAGGCTGGGGCTGACGACGAACTCCGCGCCGGCGTCGATGGTGGCCTGAGCCTGATCGGCAGTGGTGACGGTGCCGGAGCCGAGCAGAAGCTTCGAACCGTATTCCTTCTTGAGTTCCTTCAGAAGATCGATGGCGCCGGGAACGGTCATGGTGACTTCAACGACGGTGACGCCGCCGGCAATCATGGCGTCAACCACGGCGCGGCCCTGGGCGACGATTCTTGGCGCGCAGAACGGGAATGAGGCCGACGCGCTCGATGATTTGCTGGGTGGTTTCTGACATGGGTTCCTTTCAGCGGAGCTCGCGGTGCTAGCGGAGTTAGAAAGACGCGTAGTCAGCGAACGTCGCGCGAAGAGTTTCCTATCGCGCAATCCGCGCCGAACCGCCCTTCATGATGCGTTCGACTTCAGGCAGCGTAGCCATGCTGGTGTCGCCGGGAGTGGTCATGGCGAGCGCGCCGTGAGCCACGCCGCATTTGACGGCCCATTCGATGCCTTTTGCTGCGAGCAAGCCGTAGATGAGGCCGGAAGCGAAGCTGTCGCCGCCGCCCACGCGGTCGAAGATGTCGATTTCGCGCTGCGGCACGTGAACGATTTTGTCCTCGTAAAGCGCAATTGCGCCCCAAGCGTTGCGGCTGGCGGATTGTGCGGTGCGCAGAGTGCTGGCGATGAGCTTCAGATTGGGATACGCGGCCGCGACTTCGCGCAGCATCTCTTCGTATCCGGCAATGGGCAGCTCGGCGAAGTCCTCGCGACGCCTTTGATGGCGATGCCGAGCATGGCGGAGAAATCTTCTTCGTTGCCGAGCAGCACGTCCACCTTGCGCACGATGGCGCGATTCACTTCCTGCGCCTTGGCCTTGCCGCCGATGGATTTCCAGAGCGAATCGCGGAAGTTCAGGTCGTAGGAGATGGGCGTGCCGTATTTGCGCGCGGCGTCCATGGCTTCCACGGCGACTTCGGCCGTGGAAGCGGAAAGCGCGGCGAAGATGCCGCCGGTATGCAGCCAGCGCGAGCCATTCGCGGGACCAAAGATCGACTCCCAATCGAAATCGCCGGATCTTAACCTGGCTGATGGCGGTGTGGCCGCGGTCGGAGCAGCCAACGGCGGCGCGCACGCCGTAGCCGCGCTCAGTAAAGTTGAGGCCGTTGCGCACGGTGCGGCCCACGCCGTCGTAAGGAACCCATCGGATGAGCGAAGTATCGACGCCGCCCTGCAGAATGAAGTCCTCGACCAGGCGGCCGACGGGATTGTCGGCGAGCGCAGTGGCGACGGCGGTGCGCAGGCCGAAACAGCGGCGCAGGCCGCGGGCCACGTTGTATTCGCCGCCGCCCTCCCAAACCTGGAAATGGCGCGCGGTGTGGATGCGGCCTTCGCCGGGATCGAGGCGAAGCATGACTTCGCCCAGGCTCAGGCAGTCCCAGCGGCGATTGGAATCGGGAATCGAGAGTGGATTCATGGTCAAACAATAATTTAGCGCACCAGGGCTGAAGCGGTCAGTGATCCGATCCCAGGGCGATCGCATGAAGATCGATTTCGGCGGTGCGGAAGGTTCGCCGCGCCTCTACGGGGCGCGCGATCTTCTCGTCACAGCCATCCCAGGGTTCCGCTGCGCTGCACGCGGGGCTGTTTTCGCCTGGGCTATTTTCGACTCGTCCCTCCGGGACGAAGACTCCCAGCCAGCAATGACTCTCAAAACGCGAACCTGCCCGGTCAATGAAAATGTTCATGCGATTGCCCTGGATCCGATCCGCGCAAGACCGTGGCGAGATGGATCGTTTACGCTAGTACTCGGCTTCGAGATTTCGCAGACGGATTTTGGCCGGTGCGGGCGTGGACGCCCACACGACAGCCGGTCTGGAGACCGGCGGTACGATTTTGCGGGAGGATAGTTTGACGGGGCAGGAACTTTTTGATTTGAGCGGGCGTGTTGCGGCCGTGATTGGCGGGACGACAGGCCTGGGGCGAGAGATCGCGCTGGGGTTTGCCGCCGCCGGCGCAGACGTGGTGGCCAGCTCGCGACGGCAGGAACAGGTGGATGCGGTGGCCACAGAGATTGAGGCGCTGGGACGGCGCACGCTGCGCATTACGAGCGACGTGCTGGACCGAGATTCAATTCAGAGGTTGCACGATGCGGTGATTGAGAGCTTCGGTAAGGTGGACATCCTGGTGAACGGAGCGGGGATGACCAAGAAGATGCCGACGCTCGATGCCGATGAGGCCGACTGGTCGAAAATTGTCGAGACCAACCTGACGGGAACCTTGCGCGCATGCCAGATCTTTGGGCGCACCATGGTCGCGGCGCACTACGGGCGGATTATTAATATTGCGTCGATGACGGCATTTCGCGGTTTCTATCAGGTGGCCCCGTATGCAGCCAGCAAAAGCGCGGTAGTCTCGCTGACCAAGACGCTGGCCATCGAACTGGCCCAGACGGGCGTGAATGTGAATGCGCTTGTGCCGGGCGTTTTTCCCACTGACATGAGCCTGCCGCTGGTGGTGGGCACGCCACGCGGCAATGAGATCCTGATGCGGACGGCGATGCACCGGTTTGGGAAAGCCGCGAGATCGTGGGGCCGGCGATTTTTCTGGCGTCGGAGGCGGCGTCGTTTGTTACTGGCCAGGTGGTTGTGGTGGATGGCGGGTATCTGGCGAGCGGCGTGAACTGCTGAGAAGCAGGGAACGAGGGAACGAGGGAACAAGAAAACAGGGAGCGAGGGAGGAAGCGGTGGCGGAAGCACGCAAGCTGCGCATGGGGATGGTGGGCGGAGGGCCGGGTGCATTTATCGGCCCGGTGCATCGCATTGCCGCGGAACTGGACGGAAAAATCGAGCTGGTGGCGGGAGCATTTTCGCAGTCGGCGGAGCGGTCGCGCGAGGCGGGGGCGCGATTTCATATCGATCCTGCACGCGCCTATGCGGACTACCGGCAGATGATCGAGGCCGAGAGGTAGCGGGCGGATGGGATCGATTTTGTCGCGATCGTGACGCCGAATCATGTGCACTTGCCCGTGGTGCTTGCGGCGCTGGAAGCGGGCATTCCCGTGATGAGCGACAAACCTGCGACGGCGACCTATGAGGAAGTGCTCAAACTGGAGACCGTGGTTCGAAAGAGCGGCCTTCCCTATGGATTGACGCACACGTATGCGGGCTATGCGATGGTGCGCGAAGCGCGGGCGATGTGCGCGGCAGGCAAGCTCGGTACGATTCGCAAGGTTGCGGTGGAGTATTTTCAGGGCTGGTTGAGCGGGCCGCTGGAGACCACGGGACATAAACAAGCCGCATGGCGCGCCGACCCCGCACAAAGCGGCGCGGGCGGCGCTATCGGCGACATTGGCACGCATGCGTTTCATTTGCTGGAGTA
This sequence comes from uncultured Acidobacteriaceae bacterium, assembly GCA_963732305.1. GTDB lineage: Bacteria > Acidobacteriota > Terriglobia > Terriglobales > Acidobacteriaceae > Telmatobacter. Next base: position 154,389 of record CAVSYW010000004.1, on the reverse strand, counting down.
TGTCAGCGGCCTGAAAGTGACGGCGATCGACGCGACGTTGCGCACCGTGGTGCCGGGACGCAAGCTGGACGACGATTGCAACGCATTCCTGCGCATGAACAACGGCGCGGCAGGAACGCTGGCCTGCTCGCAGGTGGCTGCCGGCGAGATGAACGAGTTGCATCTGCGCATTTATGGAGAGAAGGGATCGCTCGCATGGCGGCAGCAGGATCCGAACCGACTGATCGTGAAGTGGCTCGACAGGCCCGAAGAGATTCATCACGCGGCGATGAATTATCTGAGCCCCGACGCGCTTGCGGTGGCGCGAACGCCGGCCGGGCATCCCGAGGGATATCTGGAGGCGTTTGCCGTGCTTTATCGCGAGTTCGCCGATGCGCTCATCCAGTGGAAACAGGGGCACGCGAATCCGCTGCCGGCTACGCTGCCCGGGATTGAAGCTGGTGTGCGCGGTATGCGCTTTATCGAGCGTGCGATCGTGAGCAATCGCAAAGAAGGCTGGGTGGATTTCTAAATGCGGCCAGGAATCCTGATCGTGTTGGCAGCCCTGTGCGGCATGGCGCATACGCAAGCGATGAAACATCCCGGTGTGCTGGTGAGCCGTGAGCAATTGAATTTCATTAAGCGGCAGGTCGAAGAAAAGAAAGAGCCGATCAACGGCGAGTACCTGAAAGCCGTGGCGAGCCCGCTGGCCGCGTTCGATTACAAACTGCTGGGACCGCCGGCGACGGGGATCATTGATTGCGGTCCGTATTCGCACCCCGATCATGGATGCCATGCCGAAGATACCGATGCCAGCGCCGCATATCTGCAAGCGGTGTTGTGGTGGATCACGGGCGATCATCGCTATGCGGAAAACTCTATTCGCATTATGAACACTTATGCACGGCAACTGAAGGGATATACCGGCAGTAATACGCCCTTGCAGGCCGCCTGGAGCTCGGAGACATTCCCTCGCGCGGCGGAGATCATCCGCTACAGCGGCGCAGGATGGAAGCGCGAAGATATTCAGGCGTTCAGCACGCTGCTTACCCAGGTGATTCTGCCGCTCATTCACGATGGCGGGCCAAGGACCAACGGAAATTGGGAATTGAGCATGATCGAGGGCATGATGGGCATTGCGGTGTTCACCGACGATCGTGTGCTGCTGGAGCACGCCGAAGACATGTGGCGGAAGCGCGTGTCAACTTACTTTTATAACGCCAAGCTGGATGGGAACCACCCACGGATGCCGGATCCCTCGGTACACCAAAGCTGGTTTGGGCAGACGACGTTCGATGAGAGCACGAATGGCATCGCTGCCGAGACGTGCCGTGACCTGGGGCACACGGGCTACTCCATTGCCGCGACGATGGCGGCCGCGGAGACCGCACATATTCAAGGCGACAAATTGTATGAGAGCGAAGAACAGAGACTCATCGGGGTGATGGAATTTCACGCACATCTGCTGCTTAGAAAAGAGCCGGCGCCCAAGACGGTGTGCGGGGGCAATGTGAAATACGCGGCGGGGTACACGTTCGGGATCGGGTATAACGAATTCCACAATCGCCTCGGGCAATCGCTGCCGGAGACGCGCGAGTGGCTCGATCATATTCTGAACGTGCCGGAGCCGGTGGACATTCACATGATGGTTTTTGAGCTTTTGACACACGGGGAAGACGCGAATGGCAGCGGAACGGACCTTTCGGCGACGCCGGGAACCGCGCAGCAATGAGGAGCGAAGGATGAAGACCATTCAGGGGCCTGCAATTTTTCTGGCGCAGTTTGCCGGCGACGAGCCACCGTACAACACGCTGGAGGGCATGGCGGGATGGGCGGCGAAGCACGGGTATGTGGGCATCCAGATTCCGAGCTGGGATCGGAGACTGTTCGATTTGAAGCATGCGGCCGAAAGCCAAGCGTATTGCGATGAAGTGGAGGGGACTGCAGCGCGAGCCGGCCTTGCGATAACGGAGCTCTCTACGCACTTGCAGGGCCAACTGGTGGCGAGCCATCCGGCATTCGATGCGCTGCTCGATGGTTTCGCTCCGCCGGAGCTCGCCGGCAATACAAAGGCCAAATCCGCCTGGGCGGCGCAGCAACTGCGTTGGGCAGCCGAAGCAAGTCGCCGGCTAGGCCTGGAGGCGCATGCGACATTCTCAGGCGCATTGGCGTGGCCGTTCTTCTATCCGTGGCCGCAGCGGCCCGCGGGGCTCATCGACGAGGCTTTCAAGGAACTTGCTACGCGCTGGCTGCCGATTCTGAACGCTTTCGATGAAGCCGGTGTAGATGTGTGTTTTGAGCTGCACCCCGGCGAAGACTTGCACGACGGCGCAACCTTCGAGCGCTTTCTCGCCGCAGTGGACAATCATCCGCGCGCCTGCATTCTCTACGACCCGAGCCACATGGTACTGCAGCAAATGGATTATCTGGCCTTCCTCGATCTCTATCACGAGCGTATTCGCGCATTTCACGTGAAGGACGCGGAGTTCCGGCCGAACGGGCGCTCAGGCGTCTATGGCGGCTATCAGGACTGGATCGACCGGCCCGGGAGGTTTCGCTCGCTGGGCGATGGACAGATTGATTTCGGGCAGGTCTTCAGCAAGATGGCGCAGTACGACTTTCCGGGATGGGCTGTGGTGGAGTGGGAGTGCTGCATCAAGCATCCCGAAGCGGGTGCGGCCGAGGGCGCAAAGTTTGTGCGCGAACATATGATTCGCGTGACCGAGCGCGCGTTTGACGATTTCGCCGGGAGCGGTGCGGATGCCGAGCGCAATCGGAAAGTTTTGGGGATCTAGATATTCGACTGCTCGGTGAGGCCAGATGAATCGTATTCAAGCATTGGACGGCTGGCGCGGCCTCGCGATTGCGCTCGTGCTCTTCGATCACATCCAGGACTCATTGATGGGCCACTACGCTCGATCGTGGACTGCAACGGGTTATCAAGGCGTCACCGTTTTCTTTGTGCTGAGCGGTATTCTGATCACTTCAAAGCTCCTGGAAGGCCCCATCAACTTTAAACGTTTCTATCTGCGGCGTTTCTTCCGCTTGATGCCGGCAGCGTGGCTCTTTCTGATTGTTCTACTAGTGCTCACTCACGAAACAGGTGTTCAGTTCACATCCATGGCGGAGGTGAGGGCTTGCGTATTCTGCTATCGAAATTTTGTGGGAAAGATGGGAGTGGCCGGTCATTTCTGGTCGCTCTCAGTTGAAGAGCAGTTTTATCTGGTCTGGCCCATTACACTGTTTCTCGCCGGCATTCGGCGATGCCGGTGGATTGCCCTCGGGGGTGCATTAGGCTGCGCATTGTTCCGGGGGATCTTCTGGGACCATTACAGCCGCACTTTCCCGACGGGACCAACCATACTGCACGCGGACGGGCTGTTAGTTGGATGCCTGGTGGCAATCCTGCTTGCGGATCAGAACATTCGCTCTCGTATGGTGAGAATTTCGCGGTTTCTGGTGCTTCCAGCGTTCTGCACTTTGCTCATTTGCATGTACGTGTCAAAAGAATGGCTGCAACTTCCCGAGATCGTCGCGGAAGCGACCCTGATCACAATGACGATTCTCCACCCGACTTCTGTATTGGCGCGCCTGGTTTCATTCGCACCGCTTGCCTGGCTGGGCACGATATCTTACAGCGTCTACATCTGGCAGGGTCTGTTTATGCCCCTCCGCAGCCCGGTAGCAATTTGCTTTCTTCTACCACTTTGCGCACTTGGCAGTTATTACTTCATTGAGAGTCCAATGACCCGGCTGGGTCACCGCCTGACAAATTCGCCCGCTCCCCGGGTAAATCTTTCGCAACCAGGTCTCTGACCGTGCGAATTTGTACCTGTGGGGTTCGCGCTATCCCACCCATTCGCCTGAAAGACGGCGAATGGATGGGGCACGGAAAGTTTCTCTTTATGCAGTCAAAGACCTAGAGATTCAAGGATGACGGCTCTACCGGCGACGGTTCGCGGCCCGGCGCGACGATGCCATATTTCAAGTCCAGAAACTCCCGCAAAGCATCCGGAAGCGCTGCGGCCAGCTCCTGCCAGGTAAGTACTTTCAGACGCACGCGCAAGTCGAAGCTTTTCACCGCGGCCATGACTTGGAACCACTCTTCGCGCAGGTCGGGACGGCGTTGGTCGTGGATGACGCAGAAGCTTGAATTTGTGGCGTGCGCTGCCAGCACGTTGCGGATCAACTGATAACTGGCATAGCCTTCTTCGCCTGGTGGGCGGAAGCTGGATTCAACAGGAGAAAAAAGAGCGGGATCGCCGACAACGCTTTCGAGTTCCTGCGATGCGTTCTCAGGAAATTCGCTGGCTTGCATCCAGCGCGTGGTGACGATTTCAGTACGCGGCAGCCGGTCACGATCGAAGACCTCGTCGAAGTCGCGGTAGGATTCAACGACAGTTGCCGAGCGCGATTGAAAGTCCGACTCGGTCAATTTTGCCTCCACGAGCAGCGGGCCGAAGCGTAGATCGACCTCGGTGCGGTCGAAGCGCCCATTGGCAAGTGGAACGCGGGCCTTCCATCCAAAGAGCAACTCCGCACTGTCTTCAACGCCCAGCATATTTTGGACCGCGGGGGATTCGGCGACGCCGGGCGCGCAGAAAATGTTCATCAGTAACGCGTCGGAGCTCATGGAGGAGTCGAGCTCGCGCCAGCGCCGGGCAATATTGGATTGCGGTTTGGGCAGGGATCGAGCCGCCTGGGCGTGGATCTTGTCGAAGCGGCGCATCCAGTTGGGTCGCGCGAGGATGGCCGCATAGGCCTCGTCAGAGAAATTTCCGTGCCGGCCGCTTTCCGGCTCATAGACAATGACAGGCGCGCTTCCATAGCTTTCCACGTGCGATCGCCCGCGCGCATGGCTGCGATTGCGCAGGGTCAACTCCCAACGGAGCTGTGTTGCAAACTGGCTCGTCCTCACGGCCATATGGAGCAGAGTACACCTGCGGTGGAAGTGCCGTACGAAGCGAGTTCAGCGGCAATTCAGGCGAGCACGGGTGTATCGGCGACGCCGGCTACGCCAAAGACGCGCCGGTAGCGTTCGACTTCCGAGGGGATGCCAAGCGCCTTGGACTCATTGTCAGAGAGTTTCACCGCGGGCCGGCCATCGACTTCAGTCAATTTGCAGACCAGTCCGACGGGATTGAAGCCGTCGTTGCCCTGCGGGTTGCAGTTGCGGAAGTCGTTGGTAAGCAGTGTGCCCCAGCCGGCGCTGAAGCGAATGCGGCGTTCGGGAACCCAGCGGCGGGCGTCGTGGAAATCGGCGGGTGCATGGAAATCGTCAGGCGTTGCGCCGTTGCGCAGCGATCCGGCAAAGTAAGCGTGCAAGCCGAGAATTTGGTCGACATCGAGCGCGTCGCTGGCGATGAGGCGTTTCTGGTGCGGGTCGCATTCGTGGCGTTCCAGCCAGGCAATATATTCGTCGCCGGCCACGTAGGCATCCTTGCTGTCGATGCGCTGGCCCGTCCAGTCGGCCACCCAGCCCGGCGCGTTGCGCAGGAATTGCGTGCTGCCGAAAGTGTCGGGCAGGAGAATGAGCAGTTCGCCCTGGTAGCTTTGCTGCCATAACTCCAGCAGCCGATATTGCGCCGTGCGCAACTCCTCGTTGTCGCGGGCCAGCGCTGCCATGGCCATGGGCAGTTCGTGGCCATTGGTGCCGATGGCTTCGAGATCGTGCTTGTAGGCGAGGAATGCATTAGAGGTGCCTGTAAAATTTACGCCGATCGTGTCATGCATTGCGTTCACGACATATTCGTGCCAGAGGAAACTGTGCCTGCGCCGCGTTCCGAAGTCGCTGATGTTGAGATCGGGTACTCCGCGCAGGCGCTCCATCTTTTCCCATAGCCGCGTTTTGGCGCGCGCATAGAGAATGTCCAGCTCCAGTTCGCTCAAGAGCTTGAGCGAGGCGCGCGTCTTCAACTCGCCAATCTGGGCCAGTGCGTAGATCTCCCACATCGATGTTCCCGACCAGAGGCCTTCGAAGTGGATATGGATCTGGCCGTCGTGGACGGAGAGTTCGTAATCGGAGAGCCGGAAATCGTGCTCCAGCCAGTCGAGAAAGGCCGGTTCGAAGATGCCGCGGCGGCCGAAGAAGGTGTTGCCTGCCAGCCAGACCAGCTCCGACTTGCGAAAGCGCAGCCTGCGCGTGGCTTCGAGCTGCTCGCGCACTTGCGGCACGCCGACCATTTCGCCCAGGCGTACGGAAGGGGTGCGATTGATCAGCGTGAACGTGGCGCGTGTGCGGGGAAAATGCTTCCAGATGAACTGGAGCATGAGAAGTTTGTAGAAATCCGTGTCGAGCAAGGAGCGCGTAATGGGATCCATCTCCCAGTTGTGATCGTGCGCGCGGCGGGCGAGGTCGATAATCACGATACCTTACTTTACTCGAGTTCCGCGCATGCGTGAAGCAAGTTGCCGCAGTGTATACTGGCGCGGTGTCGGCGACGACGCCGGCAAGTTGAACGACAAGCAAAGGTCGCGAAAGCGGGGATTGCGGTGAGCAAGGTAAATCGGCGCAAGTTTCTTTTGGGTACGGCGATTGCAGCGACACAGGCGGGCGTTGCGGCAGCGATTGCGCAGGCCGAGCCGCAAGCCGGGCACGGAAGTGAGTCGAGGGCACTGAAACAGCCGAACATCGTCGTTTATCACTCCGACCAGTTTCGCTGGGACTTTGTGGGGGCGAACGGGCTGAACAGCTCTACGCACACGCCGAATCTGGATGCGCTGGCCGCGCGAGGAACAAATTTCACTTGTGCTGTGACGAACCAGCCAGTGTGCGCTCCATCGCGGTCGGTGACGATCACGGGCCGTTATGCAACAGAGACTGGTGTGTGGCGGAATGGTCTGGGGTTGCGCGAGGATCTGCCGACGCTGGCCACGGAACTGCGCAAGGCCGGATACACGGCGAACTACATCGGCAAGTGGCACATGGCGCCCGGTGCGGAGGCTGAGGGCGGAGGCTCGGGGCCGGTCAAGCCCGAATATCGCGGTGGTTTTCTGGATCTGTGGGAGGCGGCGAATGCGCTGGAGCGCTCGAGCCACCCGTATGAAGGAACCATCTGGGATCGCGACGGCAATCCCATTACCTTCAAGGATGAGTACCGCGTAGATTTCATCACCGATCGCGCGGAAAAGTTTCTGCGGCAGAAGCAGGATAAGCCGTTCTTGCTGATGATTTCGCAACTGGAGCCGCACCAGCAGAACGATCTGGGGCGCATGGTCGGACCGAAGGGCTCGGCAGAAAGATTCATCGATGCTTTTGTTCCCGCGGACCTGCGCAGCTTTCCCGGCGACTGGCACAAGCAACTGCCCGACTACTATGGCGCGTGCGAGAGCATCGACGCTTCGGTGGGTCGCGTGCGCAGAGTGCTGGACGAGGAGGGCCTGAGCGAAAACACAATCTTCGTCTTCATGAGCGATCATGGCTGCCACTTTATGACGCGCAACCAGGAGTACAAGCGCAGCACACACAACAGCAGCCTGCGCGTGCCGCTGCTGATCGAGGGCCCGGGATTCGAGAGTGCGCGGCAGATTCAGGAAGTTGCCGGGATCATCCATCTCGCACCGACGCTGCTCAGCGCGGCGGATGTGCCGGTTCCAGCATCGATGAAGGGAAGAAGCATGCTGCCGTTGCTGAGGGATGCGGAAGCACGGAGTCAATGGCCGAGCTGTGAGTTGATCCAGATCAGCGAGTCGATGACCGGACGCGCGATTCGGACAAAGGATTGGACGTATTGCATCGCGGACCCGACTGGCGCGACGGACGAGCCCTCCAGCACGAATTATCACGAGTACCAACTCTACGATCAGCGCAACGACCCGCACGAGCTGGTGAACCTGGCCGGCAGGAAAGAGTATCGTGCGATTGCGGATGAGTGCGGGGAGCAGCTCAAGGAGCTGATGGCGCAGGCCGGAGAGCCAGAGCCGGAGATCGTGCCGGCGAAACTGTATCCGTAAAGGAGTGGGTCAGGTCTGCGGAATCCTGGTCACGTTGGCCGTCTTCGGCGGAATGGGTGTCGCCGGCAGACTGAAAGTATCAACCGGGTCGGGCGTGGCCGGATTGAAATCGGGTAGATCGTCGGTCAGATACTTGCGGAGCGGCAGCCTGGCCTGACGAATGCCATGCACGACGCAGCGCGCAAGTTCGAAAGCGCCGTAGCCGTTGAAATGAGTATCGTCGCTGATAGCCTCAGTCTGATTAGAGAAACTGTTTGCGGGATAGTGCATGAAGGCTTTGAGGGTGCCCTCGGGGCTCAGCGCCTCAAAAAGTGTCTTGCTCATGGCATTCAAATCGATCAAGGCGACGTGTTGCTGCCTGGCAACTTCGCGCATGGCGTCAGGATAGCCGGCGAGTGAATTGGCGATCTTGCCCGCGGCATCGAAAGTGCGGCGATTCATGCTCGTGACAAGCACGGGGGTCGCTTTTTTAGCGCGCGTCTGCGCAACGAAATCAACGAGCAGATTTTTGTAATCATTGAGGGAAACAGCGTTGGGCTTTTGATCGTTGTGGGCGAACTGGATGAAGAGATAATCGCCCGGCTGGATCAGGGACATGACCTTGGCGAGGCGCTGCTCCGTGACAAAGCTGCGCGTAGTCTCACCCGACTCTGCATGATTGGCGACCACCACGCCGGGGCGGAAGAAGCGGGGCAGCATCTGGCCCCACGCTGCCCACGGCTCGACATCCTGGTCAACAACAGTAGAGTCTCCGGCGAGATAAATGGTCGTCTCATGAATCGGCTCTATGCGCAGCTCGCGGAAGCTCGGATGGTCGCCGTTGAACTCCAGGGTAAGCTTCGTGTCCCAGTCGAGGCTTTCCACTTCGCGCGGCTTGAGATGGACGGTGTGCGAAGCGTCGCCGGCGATGGCCGGAACGCGCAGGTTGACATCGAATTTGCGCTTCGAGGAAGCGTTGGCGCGAACCTGAACTTTCTCAATCATCAGCCGCCTCGCCTCGGCCCAAACCGTCGTTGTAGAGGCCTGCGCGCCGCCCAACGTGACCGTGACGCGGTAACTGCCCTCCGGGAGCAAAAGCGAGAAGAAGAAGGGCTTGTCGCTGGAGCAAGATTTCGAGGCGATCTGCGGAAGCGTCTGTAGATCGAAACCGTGCGTAGTCGCGGAGCAGATGGAATTTGCGGTGAGCGAGGTTGCGCCCGTTTGGGATCTTCCGCAGACGAAAGTTTGCGCGGGAGCGGCGAGCGAGCCCGCAAGAATCAATACGAGAGCAATTTGCTTCATAACAGACTTTCCGGGTGAGAGCAGGTGCAAATTCTTGCGAATCCGAGGGCCGTTGTGCGTGGTCTGGAGGTTGGCGTTACAAAGACACGCCGGCGCTTCAAAGATCAGGGAACATGCGTCGGTGTGGGTTCAACTGGATTGAACTGGCGGGCGAGGTCGGGCGTGGACTGGACGTCAGTGGCTGAAGGATCTGCCTTTGCGACTTCGGCGGCAAAGACATAGCTGGGCCCGAACATGTTGCTGGTGAAAATCACCAGCTTCTTGTCGGGCGAGAAGCGGACGTTCGGTTCCTCGCGGTAGTTGTGGTGCGACATGTTCACCAGGTGCTCGGCGTGGAAGACGCCGGGTTGCCAGAAATCCGGGCCGTTAAGCGTGTCCGCGGTGACCGTCAGCATTCGCGGATGAAGGAGCTCGATCCACTCGCCGTTTTTGGCGCGCGCCACTTGTCCGGGATCGCCGCCATCGTCGCAGAAGATGTCGAGATCCCTGGTCAGGTTGAAGTGGATGCCCCAGTCGTCGCGCTCCATGTGAAACGCGGTCCGCTTACCGGTCTTCAGGTTGTAGCCGGCAAGGTAAAAGACTTCGCCCTTGGGGTACTGCCAGTCGTACCAGATGGTTTCGCCGTCGAGTCCCCAGAATTCGTGGCCGGCAATCTCCATAGCCATGGTGCGCTTGTGGATGAGCGTGTTGCCGGTGCCATCGGTGTGGATCGTCCAGATGCGGTCGACCTTGTGCCAGGGGCCCTCGTGGCAATACATCAGCAACTCGGGATCGGTGGGCGAAAAAAGCAGGTGGTTGACCCAGTCCGTGGAGTGCAACAGGATCTTGATGTCGCCGGGCTTCTCGCCGTTGGGGCCGGGCTCGAGACGGATGGTGAAGAGTTGCAGCGGAAGACGCGCGGCTAGACGGCGCTCCATCATCTCGCCCTTGTCGAGGGGCTGATAGTGCGGTCCCTGCTCGGGGCTGGCTACGCGATTATCGGGCGCTCCGGAGGCGGGCTGTTGCGGCCGGGCCGACGCGTTCTGACGGTATTGCTGATCAGGCCGGTTGCTCTCATCAAAAGTGCCGGCGGCGAGAGTCTCATCGGCGTTGATGCAGACGATCATGTGCCATTCGGGCAGATCGACGAGCTTGCGGATCTCGCCGGAGTAGACATCGGCCTTGTAGACAGAGGTCACGCTGGTCTTGGGATCCGTCTGGGTGTAGAAGACGCTGTTGGTTTTGAATCCTGCGACAAGCGCGTGGACGCCGAAGCGGAAGAAGCCACCTGGGCCGGACGGCGCGTCGGCTGGCCGAGGCGGATTGGGAACGACAAGCCGCGTCTTCATGGTCTCCATGTCCATGGCGTGGATGCCGTCCGGCGCAGTGTAGATCATGGTTTTGTGGTCGGGGGTGTAGCCATTCACGTTGAAGTAGAATCCGCCGGAGTTGGGCTCATCGGTGATGCGCCAGACGCGATGGCCGGTGTCTTTGTCGACCCAGGTCTTCGGCGGCGCAGGCTGTGCAGCCTGGGCAGCGATGGCGGCGGCCGGCATGAGGGCAAGACAGGCGACGGCAGGGAGGAGTTTGCGCAGCAATGAGATCAGCTCCTTAGTTGGGGGATGGTGCTGCACGCGGAAGCCCTTTGGATGAGTTTTTCTCCTGGGGCGGGCGCGTCAAAGATTTATACACCCTAATGGTTGAGTTTGGGAATAAGTTGTCTCCTGAAATTCAGACGTAACCGCAGGGTGCGTGATGTGGGTCAATACGGCGAGTTTGGTGCAGCGAGAGCACCCGCAAAAAGTCTCAGTAGCTCAACTCCAGCACATTTACCGAATATGGCGCGAAGGTCTGGGTGAATTTTGGACCGGCGACCGGAACTGAGCGTGTCACTGGCTTCACCGCATCGGGATGCGTGATGCTGTTAGTGGCGTTGGGTGTTTTGCCGCTCATGGTGGTGAGCGTGGCCTGCGGCGCCAGTTTGGCAACGCCGGTGATCGCGATCGAGAGCGGCTGCGCGGTCGAGTTTGCGTTGACGACTTTGACGAAGAGCTTGTGCTTGGCGTCGTCGCGCGTGACGGACGCGTAGACGCGCGGCGGCGCATTGGCGAGCGTGCTGGCGACAACCTCGGTTCCGAGATGGGTTGAGAACATCACCTGCGTCCAGTAGCTGGGCGAGCCGTAGCTTGTGAGCGCGTCGTAGCCGATGAGATCGGGGGCCCATTGCATGCCGCCGGGATTGACGTTGACGAAGAGCGGCGCGTAGCTTGCCATGATGATGAGATCGCTGTTGCGCTCAAGGCCTGTGAGCCAGGCTGCATCGGCGAGCGCCGCCTCGAGGTTCGGCGTGGGGTCGCCTTCGCGCGTGGCCCACTCGCCGACAAAGATCTTTGGGCCGTTGCGGTCGGCAGCGTCGTAGTGGTGCGCCTGAGAGAAGGACTCCTCGGCCGACATGTAGAAGTGCTCGTCGAGCACGTCGGGCGTAACGCTTTTCACGGGCGTGGTGGCGATGATCTGCAGATTGGGGTAGCGCTGCTTGATGGCGTGATAGAACTGCGCGAAGCGGCCGTCGTAGGAGTGCGAGCGGTCGAACTGATCCTCGTTGCCCACCTCGATGTAATGCAGCGGGAACGGAGCCGGGTGGCCGTCTTTGACGCGTTCGGCGCCCCATTTGGTGTCGGCGCCGCCGGTCACGTACTCGATCTCGTCGAGCGCGTCCTGCACGTAGGGTTCGAGCGCCGGGCCGGGATCGACGTGCTCCTGCTGCAGCGAGTAGCCGGCATAGACGGCGAGCACGGGCTCCATCTTCAGGTCTTCGCACCACTCCAGAAACTCAAGCAGGCCCATGCCGTCGGACGAGCGATAGCGCCACGGGCTCCGATGCGTGGGACGGTCGACCCACGGGCCGATGGTCTTCTTCCAGTCGAAGCGGTCGGCGATATGGTCGCCCTCGAGATAGTTGCCGCCGGGCAGGCGCAGGAATTTCGGCTGCATGGCAGCCAGCAGGTTCATGATGTCGATGCGATTGCCGCCGGGGCGCGCGTGATAGGTGGGCGGAAAAAGCGAAATCAGGTTGAACCAGACCGTCGCCGGCTGCGCAATGGTGAGGATGAGATGATTGTTCGACGAAACCGGCACGTCGCCGGTCTTGAGCGTGTAGGTGAACTGCTTCCATTCGCCGGTGAGCCCGGTGACAGTGGCCGTGGCCGCGACCACGCCGGTCTGATCGTTCTGGAGGCTGACGGTGACAGGCGAGGCCGGGAGCATCGGTTTTGGCGTAGAACGATCCGGTGTAAGCGGTGTGCGGACGCACGGGAATGCCCCAGTAGCCGCCGTTCTCGACTCCCGCAGGCGAGTCTGGAGTGGCTGCGGAGACGGTGACGCGAAGGCTGCGCGCGAGCGCGGCGCTGGGGCCGGTGGTCTCGTCGAGCGAGACATTGACCACGGAGTTGCCGCGCGCCACCATGGGCCAATTGTCGAGCGCGTCCCAGGCGCGGCTCGGCGTGCGGTCGCGCACCAGTTCGCCATAGATGCCGCCGTCGTAGGAGTAGTTGATCTCCTCGGTCATCAGGCCGTAGAGCGTGGGGCTGACCTTGGCGGTGGGGTGGTCCACCTGGATGGTGAACGAAGGCGCCTGCGCGGGCAGGCTCAGCGGAAAGCACGAGTGCGGCAAGGAATGCGACGGCGGCAACTGGCTTGTTCATGACCTCGCCATCGTAATGCGGGGGCAGAGTGGTTGACAATCTGGAAAACGCTTACTCGCAGCCGGTAGCTCGTAGCCTGCAAGCCAGTAGCTGGATTTCGGGAGCAGGTTGTTTGAGCTACGGGCTACCGGCTGCGAGCTACAGGCTCCTAGTCCGCAGTTCTCTCGATGGCCGCCGCGATCGCGTCGCGCACCGCGTCGGGCAGGGCAGGCATGGCGCCGGATTGCGAGGCCATCCAGCCGCCCCAGCGGTTTCCGGCTTCGTTCAGCGTGGCCAGGTCGGCTCCGCGCAGCAGGTAATGCGTCATAGCCGCGGTAAATGCATCGCCGGCGCCGATCCCGTCGGCAACCTTCACGGGAAACCCGGGATGCTCGTTCCACTCTTCGCGCGTGGCCAGCAGGCTGCCGCGGCTGCCGCGCGTGATGGCGACCAGTTGCAGGGAAGGGAACTCGGCGAGCAGGCGCTCGGCTGCCGCTGCGCAAAGATTCAGAAGTCGGTAAGGTCTGGCTCGTCACCGGCGCGCTCTTCGACGCTCAGGTCGAGCAGTTCCAGCACCAGCGGCGCCTCGGCGTCGTTCATCTTGACCACGGTGGCCAGTTCCAGCGACTCCTCGAGCACCTCAGCCGAGTAGAACGGCGCGCGCAGGTTCACGTCGAAGACGCGAATGCAAGATCGGCGACCTCGGCGGCGAGTGTCTGGATGGTTTGCCGCGATTGCTGGTTGCGCTGCGCGAGCGATCCGAAGCAGATGGCGTCGGCCCGTTCCGCCAGTTGGACCCACTCATCCGAAAGCTCCAGAAAATCCCACGCCGCGGGCTCGTGAATGGTGTAGTGCGGCTCGCCATTCGCAAAGCTCACCGTGACGCGGCCAGTTTCGTGCAGCGGGATCGACCTGAAGAAAGCTGGTTTCGACGGGCATCGGATCCAGCCGGTCGACAGCCTGCCGGCCCAGCTCGTCGCGGCCGATGCGGCTCAGAATTGCGGCGTGATTGCCCAGCCGGCCCGCCATCACGGCGAAGTTGGCCGGCGCGCCGCCCAGCCGCATGCCGTCGGGCAACATGTCCCACAGCAATTCGCCGATTCCCAGGATCAGATGCGGTTCCTTCACGTCGAAACAGGGGAATAGGGAGTAGCGAATAGGGAGTAGAAAATCAGTGATCGGCGGTTAGCGATCTGCGATGAGTGCGAGTGTGAGTGTGAGTGCGGTCGTGACTGCCCCGCGGGTTCGCATTCACACTCACACTTCACGCTGTTCCCTATTGGCTACTGGCTACTCCTGCTCTTTTCCTTCCCATCTGTAGATCGAGCAATCTTCCCAGCCTGGCGCTGCGTATTCTGCGCCGGGCTGCTGCGTGAGAATCGTGCGATCGGCCACGGCATCGGCGTGCGACCGCCTGATCTGGCCGCGAAAGAGCCGCTCAAATCCCGGCTCGCAGGCCAGCACGCTCTTCTGCTCGTTATTGACGTACAGAATATCCAGTTGCCCGGCGCGGGCGGCAAGTTTCGTCTCCATGCTTGCAGCAGCCGCCGCAGCACGGGCGCGCCAAAGGGATTGAAGAGAAAAACCACGCAGGGCCCGGCGGAAGCGGGAACTCCGCGGCATCGCGGCAGATGCATGCGCATAGGGCACGCGCGTGCGGCCGGCGGCGCGCCACTGCGCCAGATTGCGGCGCGCGATGCGCGCCAGCGTTGGGTGCAACTCGACTCCAACGACGGCGCGAAAGGGATACGCGGCGGCCAGCAGCATAGCGCGGCCCATGCCTGCGCCGAGATCGATAAATGTGTACGCATCGATGAGGCGCGATGGGCCGGCATCGCCGCCAGCGCACCATCATGCCTTGAAACACCGAAGGCGCGATGGCGTAGTAGGCCGTGATGTGCCGGTCGTGCCGATGTCCGGCGCCGAGATGGCGGCCGGCAACCAGCCCGCTTGTGCGCACGCCAAACTCCAGGTCGAAGGGATGGCGGATGAGTCCATCTTTGACCGCTAGTCCCGGCAAAAGGCGCGGCTTTGCGTTTGCTCTTCTTCAGCCTTGCCTGGCGCGCCAACGCTCACGCTTGAACGTTAGCACAACCGATGAAGGCACAATGCCACGACGGCCTGAACGTGGCAAAGCTTCCTGACCAATTGTAGCGAGCAGAAAAGTCCGAGATTTCCACGGACTGGCGCAGAGTTGACGCCAGATTTTTTCTTGACTGAGCCGGAGCAGGTCTGCAAGACTGCGTTCGCACTTTGCACGCGCGATTCTGCACTTTCCTCGCCGGGCAGCTCTTCTTAATGCGGCCCCGGCAAGCCGGCTTTGTGCGCGAAGGAGTTTCGGAGTTCGGATTTTCCAGCTTTTCTAGATTCACCGAGGAGGAATTATGAAGAAGTACTTGGCGGAACTTGTGGGCACTTTCATTCTGGTGCTTTTTGGTTGTGGAATGGCCGTGATTGCCGGCGACAAAGTCGGCATTCGTGGGCATTGCGTTTGCCTTTGGGTTGGCGCTGATCGGCGCGGCCTATGGGATCGGTCCCATCTCCGGCTGTCACATCAATCCTGCGGTCAGCCTGGGAGTTTGGGTCGCCGGACGGATGACGCTTCGCGACATGATCGGCTATTGGGTGGGGCAATTTGTGGGCGCGATTCTTGCGGCGTGGGTGCTGCTGGTGATTGCCGTGGGCACGGCTGGATATAATCTTGCCGCCAACGGGCTGGGACAAGATGGCTGGGGAGCCCGGCTATCAGGGCGGGTACAACATGTCATCGGCCATCCTGTTTGAGTTTGTGGCCACGTTGATCTTTGTGATTGTGATTCTGGGCTCGACGCAAAAGAGCGCGCCGCCGGGATTTGCGGGATTGGCCATCGGCATCACGCTGGTGGCGATTCATCTCTTCGGTATTCACATCACGGGCGTGAGCGTGAATCCGGCGCGCAGCCTGGGACCGGCGTTGTTTGCAGGTGGCCATGCGCTCAGCCAGGTATGGCTGTTCCTGGTGTTTCCCAGCGTGGGTGGCGTTGTGGCTGGATTGTTGTTCCGCACCAAGCTGCTGGCTGCCGATTAAGTAGGCTGGTGCAGAAAATTGGGGAGCGGCCCGGAATGGGCTGCTCCCCGATCTCGGCGATTTCGCGCAGCGGTATGGCCAGCCCGCAGGCAGCGTCGCTTCGCCGCACTCATGAGACCCTTACGATAAAGCGCAGGCGCACATAATCCGCGGTCCATTGGCCTTCTTCATCGCGCAGTGCCGGCGCGAGCAGCGCTACAGTTTCCGTCGACGGCGGTTTCCCGCAGATCCTTCGGGCAGTGCATCGAGCGCGCCGCGGCAAAACGTGTTCAGCCAGCCAGCCATGCCGCCGTCGCCGAGAGGGGTGGGGCGGGGAAAGAGAATCATGCGCGTAACCGTGAATCCGTGCGCTCGAGGCGGCGCGCGTAAGCTTCGGCGGTGGGATAGTAATTGCCGCGATCGCCCAGTGCGGCGAAGCCAAGGCGCGCAAGCACTGCGGCGAAAGCGACGCGGATGGCGGCGATGTTTCCGTGGCCGCCCATCTCGGCAACAAAACGCCCGCCCGGGCGCAGCACGCGGCGCACCTCGACCATCATTTCGTCCTGTCCGCGCACCCAGTGCAGCACGGCATTGGAGAATACTGCGTCGAAGATGCGATCTGGTAAGGCAGCGACTCTGCGGAGCCTTCATCGGCTGCAATGCCGCGGGCGCGCGCCGCGGCGGCCATCTTGGCGGAGGCGTCGATGCCGGTCACGTTGGCTCCTGCAGCGCGATGCGTTCCGTCAGTTGGCCGTCACCGCAACCGAGGTCGAGGATGCTTTCGCCGGCTTGAGGCGCCAGCCATTCGAGTACGCCGCTGCCGAGTTGGGGAACGAACGCGGCGTTGCGACCGTAGGTTTCAGGGTTCCAAGTTTGCGGCATAGACTGCCAGTTTACGGCACTTGTAGAGGCCGTTTTGTGAACACTTGCTCGATCAACCGACTGTAAGGCGAAGGCCGGAAGCTCGGGGAACGCGTGCGGTGAACTTCCCGCTCTTGAGTTGGCCGGAATTCGCCGCTCGCGTGATGTGAGCTTCCCGGCTCTCGACGGATCGGTGCATGCAGCGTCTCGATCTCCAACACTCCCGATTTGGCAGCGCCAAAATCCAGGCGAAGGACAAGATCGTTCTCCATGTCCTTGTTCAAAACGATGACCGAGGTCTTGTCCGCTCGCAAGCCTTGCGGCATAAGCGGTAGCGTTGATGCCGGCGGCCTGAAGCTGCGAAGTGAGATCGGCCTGGATGAATGCGCCGCCGCTGAACGAACCGGCGAACATGAGGCCGTAGGCAACCGGTTCCAGGACGCAGTCCGAGCCAAACGATGCGATGGGCGCGTAGTAGGGATGCGGGTATGTCGCAATCTGCTCCGGCGTCGCACCCTGATCTTTGAGTACCTCGTCGCCGAACATGACTCCACCGAGGCCGCTCGCGATAATCGGTCCGGTACCTCCGTGCAGATTAATACCTGAATAGTTATTGACGGCGAGGAGCAGCGAATAGTCGGCGGACCAAAGAGCGGAAGCGAAAACGTCGGAGACGCCGGGCTTGCCGCCGCGATAGCAGGTGTTGCCTTCCGTCATTCGAACGCGAATGCCCATCCGCTTGGCGGACGCTGTCGCTGTATCTGCCATGCTCTGGACCTTGGCCATGGTTGTGGGATTGAGCATGTTGGGGATGTTGACGTCAGGATTGGATGGCGGTCCTCCGAAGTAGTAATGATGCGAGAGTGTCGTGACATGTGGAGGGCTTTCGACCGAACCCCACGCATCAGCGATCGGCGGAAGCCAGGAGCTGCTGGAATCGACATCCGGCATTCCAAATCGGGCTCCGGGAACGCGGGCGGCGACGGCGCGCGCGAAGGTGAGCCACTCGACGAGGTAGGTCTGCGCGGACCATGTTTGCGGGTCGCGCAAGTGGCGGTCAAACAAATTCACTTCGTTGCCGATCTGGAAGTACTGCAAATGGGCCCCGAGTGTTTTGGCGACAAATTCGGCTTCTTCCGCAGCGCGGGCGGGCGTGTTCGTTCCCATGTTGATGCCGTACAGGCAGGTCCATCCTGTCTCTTCGAGAAAGGCCGCCAGGTTGCGAACCGCGTCGGGTGTGACGGCATAGTACTGAGCCTTGGGCTCACCCACCACCTCGCGTGTCTTCGGGTGCACAGGCTCGGGAGAGTCGGGAGTGGCCTTCCACCAGGCGAACTCTCCGGTGTTGCCACCGATGCGCAGAACGCCGTTGGTAGAAATTGCTTTGAACGCGCGAATCAAGGCTGCATTCTTCGCAGTGAAAAATGCCGGATCTTCCAGTTGTTTCACCTCATAGGAGAGGCCGACAAAGTCGGCGGGTATGTGGGCGCCCGTGGCCTCGGCTGGAATCACGAGCTTGACCTCGATCTGTTTTCGGTTCTGCGCACAAAGGTGTGCGGCGGCAAGAGACATAGCGGTAGTAGTAAGAAAATAGCGGCGGCTGAGTTTTGTCATGATGATTCGGTACGGAGTTCCTCTCGAACAATTGACGACATCCATTCTAGATGGATTGGACGGGCAATAGAGTGAGGTCGCCGAAGAGGCCGACTCTTTTTGCGCTTCGCTAGCGATCTGTATTCACATTGCTGTCTCGCGCTATTCGCCTAGCCAGAGGTTTACGGTGCGCGGCTCGTAGCGGATTTCGGAGAATAATGCTGTTACTCCATCACCCATAGGTGACTGGGATGAGAAGCCGATATAGAGATTTGGCGCTTTTCCCAGGCTGAAAGTACGAATGATCTTCCAGTCCCGGCCATCTTGAGACGCGTAGAAGAAAATGGCGGATCCGGCCTTGGCCACCTTCAGGTAAACCGAAGACTCGGTCATCTCGATTGAACTACTGTCGTCCGAGACTTCCTTTGTCACGACGGACACGATCGCCGTTCGTTTGTCGATCGTGTTTTCAAAGCACAGCTTGGCCCAGAGAGAATCGTTCTCATAGAGAACCAGAGCGCCAGCATCCCATTGGGAACGAAACCCGACATTCACTTTTGCATTCAGTACAAAGTCGGCGGCCGGTTTAAAGAGAAGGCGTGGAGAATTATTGCTGAGGCTGTCTTCCATGGGAGAGACGAACCAGTCGGTATGATTGCCGGCTGTAATGGTCAGCATTTGCCCGCCCTGGACCTTCCAACTTACCGGTGGGTTTTGCCAGATCATCGGCTGTGGAAGCCCGTCAAGCCGCGGGGTTACGCCTTTGGATTGTCCCGTCTGCGCGCTGGCAAGGGTCAGGACCAGGAACGCGGGCGCCAACAATATGCCGCAGGTCAACGACGGGTGGTGCATGAATTTCCTTAATTGCCGATGTGACAAATTATAACGCCGCGACGCGCGTTCAGATCGATTGAACGGGTAACAAAGTGAGATCGTCCACAAGACCCACTTCCTTTTGCACAAACGGTTCGCCGTAACGGACGCCCGCGAGCAGGCCGTAGTGGCGAGCCTCGGCAAAGGTGCGCTCGCGAATCTCTTCTTCAGGAACGAAGAGGCCGCTGCCCGCCGATTGGTTCGCGTATTGCGATTGGTATGTCATCAACGCCTGATGGCGTTGCTCGATAAACGGCGTGATGTCGACGACGAAGCTGGGCCGGACATCGGCGTAGAGACTCGCGTAGACGATTTTGAACGGCCGGTGCGGCTCCGTGGCAGTATCGATCTTTTTGAGGCCAGCGAGGAAGCAGGCGTCGTAGCCAATCGTCCCCGTGATGGCGTGATCGGGATGGCGGGCCTGCCAATAGGGAAGAATGACGATGCGCGGGCGGAGCTGGCGGAGAATGCGAACGATAGTAACGCGGTTTTCAAGCGTGTTTTCGATAGCGCCATCTGGAAGGGTGAGCGCCTGCCGCCAGCCAACGCCCAGAATGCGCGCTGCTTCATCGGCCTCGCGGGCGCGTTCCTCTGCGGTACCGCGGGTTCCGGCCTCGCCCTGGGTGAGATCGAGTATGGCAGTGCGCAGGCCGCGCGCCGCCATGCGCAGCAGGGTCCCGCCGCAGGTCTGCTCCACGTCGTCGCGATGTGCGGCGATGGCCAGGAACGTCGGCACGGAAGTCGATGGCCTCAGTGGGCATCGGAGTTAGTAGACGGTATTGTTGGCGTCGGTGATGGCGTCCATGTAGGCCACGTCATAGGCAGTGCCCGTCACGGTCACGAACTCATTATTGATTGACGAGCCATCGACCGTCGAAAAGATGTACACCTGGCCGCCTTCGGCCGCGTAGAGCTTGTGCAAACCGGTAACCGCAGCAATACCGGTCGCGTTGCCAATGTACGGTTCAATCAATGTCACTTTGTTGGTGGAGGTGTTGTACATGGTTAGACAGCCGTAGCCGCTGATAGGATTTTTGGCGTAAAGCACGCCGGTGGTGCATCCGGTCATGGCAATCCACAGAGTATTGTCGTCGGCCTCAAGGATGCGGCTCATGGCGCCGGGTTGGCCGTCGCTGATCGCGGTGCTGCTCGAGATGGTATTGTTGGCCAGATTGACGACGGTGAGGTTGCCGCCGAAGAGCGTTTGCCCGTTGATCTGCTGCGGTTTTTGACCCACCACATACATGGTGGTGGAGACGACCAGCGCGTTGCTGGACCCGCTGGAAATGGGGACTGTGAGATTCGGGAGAGTGCCGTTGGTGCTGGCAGTGGGCAGAAGCCCGGACGACTGGCCCTGAAGGAAGATCATGGGCGCGATGGGAACCGGCGTGTAAGCAGCGGTGGTGCCGCCGCACTCCGGTCCGCAACTGAGGATGTACGCTGTGCTGCCGTCGGAAGAAAAAACCGCCTTGACGGGGCGATCAAAGGTCAGAGGTAAGCCCCAATATTGGGTAACGCCGGCACCGTCCACGTAGGAGTTATCGGGACTCTGCATCTGAAATAGGCACCAATAAGGGGAACTCTGCGGCTCGCAATCGACCGCGGCCTTGGGCCACGTGGAAGGGCCGCCGGAATATGCGAGCGTTTGCGCTGCGGTGAGCTCGCGCGGGTAGTAGGCGTAATTGGAATTCTGCACGAAGGCCAGTGCCACAGATCCGCCGGGATTGACGCTGACCCTATATACGTTGGAAAGTGCCAGACTGACTCCACTGCCCTGGGATTGATTCACGATGGTGAGCGCATGCGCCGCCTGGCTGGCCGCGAAAACGAACTGCCCGTTCCGGGTGATGAAAATACTCGAGGAGAGACTCGGGAGGCCGCTCACGGTGCCCGAGGCTTTTTCGCCCGCGTAGTTGACGAGACTAAAGCTTCCGTCGCCCGCGCCATAGACAGCCCCGACCTGCTCCTCGGGCATGTTTTGGATGGTGACGGGCAGTGCGCCGCCGAATCCGGCAATAGAAAATGAGCCTGGCGTGCCGTTGTAACCGTTGCGCTCGTCGTAATAGGCATCAACAATCTGCAGCGCTCCCCTGGACAGGACGCCGGGGTTCTGGATGGCGATCACGACGCGATTTGTGAGCCCGCTGGGGGGCAAGACGCGACCGTCAAAATAGTAGGTGCTACCGCAACCTGCCAGCGCGACCGCTGCCGCCAAAGCTGCACTTGCACTGATCCAAAGGCTATTCTTCTTCAAAATCCCAACCCTCAATTGATGGAGCGGCGCAGTTGGCCGCGTCGACATAGATATGGCATTGCGCGCACACGGAAATCGTTCAAATTGCAGTGGCCGGAAGCGGTTTCCACGCAGGTTATGACTCCCGAAGTATAACAAAGCGCCCCGGCTCCACGCGGCGATGGAGCGGCCCGGGAAAGGACGCTGCTCCCTGGGGTGAAGCCCGCTGTGGCAACGCGAGCAACCGTCGGCTGGAATCTTTCTGCGGGGCCAGGCGGACGCAGCTGGGACCATTGGCGAAGCTCGATACAATTCCAGCGGCGATGCGGTAGCATGACAAGAGAATGACGCGCTTTTCCAAGCTCTTTGCCGACCGCCCCGTCCTCGCTGATGGCGCCATGGGCACAGTGCTTTACGCCCGCGGAATCTTCGTCAATCGCTGCTATGACGAATTGAACCTCTCGGACCCCAATCTGATCCTGGCCGTGCATGAAGAGTATCTGCAAGCGGGCGCGGAGATACTTGAAACCAATACCTTCGGCGCCAACCGCTTTCGCCTGGCGCGTCACGGACTGACGGGCAAGATGGCCGAGATCAACGCCGAAGCAGTGCGCCTGGCGCGGCAGGCGGCGGAGCGCCTGAAGGAAAAGCAGGCAGGCAATGCGGAAATTGCCGCATGGGTTGCTGGCGCGATAGGGCCGCTTGGTGTGCGGCTGGAACCGCTGGGAAAGACCGGGCTGGATGAAGCGCGCGCGGCTTTTGCCGAGCAGATCGGCATTCTGGCTGAAAACGGTGTGGACTTGCTGATTGTGGAGACCATGCCGGCACTGAACGAGGCCCATGAGGCGCTGGAGGCCGCGAAGGCTGTGGCTCCGCACCTGCCCGTGCTGGTGATGGTGACCGTGGACGATGAAAGCGAGTGCCTGGATGGTGCGTCGCCCGCGCAGGCTGCGGCCCTGCTCACGGAGTGGGGCGCGGACGCCGTGGGCGTGAACTGCTCTACCGGGCCGGCCACTGTGCTGACGGCCGTCGAGGCCATGCGGGGGGCGACTGCGCTGCCGTTGGCAGCTATGCCCAATGCGGGTGTGCCGCGGGCCGTCGAAGGCCGCAATGTGTATCTCTGCTCGCCGGAGTACATGGCCAGCTTTGCGCGCAAGGCCGTCGCTGCCGGAGTGCAGATTGTGGGCGGGTGCTGCGGTACCACCCCGAATCATATTCGCGCCATGCGCTCGGCCATCCGTGCCATGGACGAGCAAACCCATGTGACGGTGACCGGCGCGGCGCCGGAGATCAGCAAGGAGACACCTCCCGCGGCCCTTGCGCAGCGCTCGAAGTTGGGCGCTCTGCTTGCCGAGGGGCAGTTCATCAAGCTGGTGGAGTTTGTGCCGCCGCGGGGCATCGACTGTTCGAGAGAGATTGAAGGCGCGCAACTGCTGGCCCGCCTGGGTGTGGACGCTATCGACGTTTACGACGCGGCCCAGGCCTCGGCGCGCATGAGCGGGCAAAGCCTCTGCATCCAGATTCAGCAGCACACCGGGATGGAGACGATCCTGCATTACACCTGCCGCGACCGGAATCTGCTTTCGATCCAGTCGGATCTGCTGGGGGCGTCGTCCATCGGGCTGCGTAATATTCTCTGCGTCACCGGCGAACCGCCCAAGCAAGGGGACTATCCTGACGCTTCCCAGGTCTTTGACGTCGATTCCATCGGTTTGGTGAACGTCGCTAAGCGGCTGAATCACGGGCTCGACATCGGCTCGAACTCCATCGGCGCGAGCACGAACTTTACCATCGGCGTGGCTGCCAATCCGGGCGTGCCGGAGATCGATAATGAGCTGCGGCGGTTCGCCTACAAAGTGGAGGCGGGCGCCGAGTACGCCATTACACAGGCGGTCTTCGATCTGCGCCTGTTGGAAGAATTCCTTGAACGGATTAAGGACCACCGCATTCCGATCATTGCCGGCATTTGGCCGCTGATCAGCCTGCGCAACGCCGAATATATGAAGAACGATCTGCGCATTGCCATGCCGGAAGAGATCATGCTGCGCATGGCGCAGGCGGATACACAGGAGGCCGCGCGGACGGAGGGCATAAAGATCGCCCAGGAGATGCTGGAGCATGTGCGCCCGCTGGTCGAGGGTGTCCAGGTGAGCGCGCCTTTTGGGCATTACGATATGGCGGCCGAGGTGATCGCCGGGGCACTGCCGCAGGGAAAATAACAGCGAGAGGTGAACGCCATGCCTTCCTTTGAAGAATCGCTCAAGAAGCTTGAAAGCATCGTGGAACAACTGGAGAAGGGCGATCTGGCGCTCGAGGATTCGCTCAAGCTTTTTGAAGAGGGTGTAAACCTGTCGGCCGCATGCAAGCAGGAACTGGAAACGGCCGAGGGCAAGGTGCAGATGCTTGTGAAGCAGCGCGATGGGACCATGAAGCCTGAGCCGTTCCTGACGGAAAAGCCGTTCTAGCTGAGAATCGTTCACTATTTAATCGGCTGGTTCTCGGCTGCGGGAGATGCCATACGGCCAGTTCACTGAAGGGCATTTCGACAACCGGAGTACGACCATCGCGAAGTTGCGACCTCAGCTCAAAAAAACAAGTTCAAACTCCAGAAGTTGCTGTAATCTCAAGAATCGCGGCCTGTGCGTTGCCAGCCATTCCTGCAGCCGATTTTCCGCACCCAGAGGCGCGATCATGGCGTTTTTTTAACTAAAATGCCCTTCAGGCATTCCGCGTTCGCATTATAGGTATCCTGGGACATAGCGACCTTCCATAAGTTTTCATTCGAACTCATGGAGCTATCCATCGTCGCGACCGGAACGTTGTCCTTTGAATCGATCACGATCGTTACGTTCGCCAGTACCGGCGCATTGCTCGTTGTCATCCCTGCCTTGTCGACGTAATTGAAGCCTATCCTCTGCTCGGGAGTAAAATCCTTTGTCCAAAAGAAAAAAGGACAAGAACGCTCCCCCGGCATGAGGGAAGCAGGTTTCGGGAACGGCGTAAGCGTGAACTGCTCCTGGAGCACTACATTGGGTATGGCTTGCCCGTGTGCGGGAACCGTGGGAAGCGCGCCCGAAAGGATCGTGAGAACCAAGGCAAAAGCGAATGGCAATTGACGCTTCATTTATTCTCCTTCCACTACCCACACTAGGGGATTTCTGTCCTGCCATCTCGGCAACTGACCAATATACGCCCAATTGCATCCGTTCGGCATTTCTTGCATCCATTCCAACGCCAGGGAACCCGGCATGCCTGGCCAGGCACCTTCAGAATAGCAAGTCAATTTCAAAATGGAAATGTAAGTCTAAACCCGAAGTCTCAGTCGAAAACCATGCAGTCTTCTGAAGCGGCGTTTCTGCGTGCGCCGATCTGTGCGGCTAGCGCCAGGAGCGGCTCGTCGAAATCGCGGGATGCTGCCAATTGCATGCCGCCATGAGCGCAGGGAATGGCGACTGCGGGTACACCGGCCAGGCTGAATGGCGATGTGTAACGCAGCAGACGGCCGCGCGTCTGGCTGTGGTCGGCTCCCGCCGCAAGGCGCGCTACCGGAGTGCATGGGAGCAGAATGAGTTGATGCTCTGCGAAGAGTTCATCCATACGCGCGCGGAAATCGGCGTGACGCCGGCGCAGGTCTTCAACCTGGTCTGCCGAGAAGCTTGCGCCCCAATTCAGTCGATCGCGAATCGAGGGCTCGCAGCGGTCGAAGCTGCCCGCGTGCAGCACAGCGGCCTCTGAGGCCTGCAACGGCGCGAAGATTTCGATCGAATCCTTCCACCAGTCCGGCTCGATGACTTCGGGCTTGAGTCCCAGCGCTTGCAACTCGCCAATCAAGCGGCGAAAACCCTCCATCACTTCCGGCTCGCAATCATGAAGGAAGTTGTCGCCGAGGAAAGCAAAGCGTCCGAATTGAATCTTTGCGTGTTTTTGGGCGGGAGCAAAGGGAGCCGCGAGAAGCGGCGCATCTTCAAGGTCGCGAAAGAGCCAACCCATGGTGTCGAAGGAGACGGCGAGGTGCGCGCCGCCGCGCCAGTTTCCACGACCAATGGAGGCGCGGTACCCGGCCAGTCCACCCAGTGCCGCGGGCGCGCGCACCGAGCCTCCGGTGTCTGTGCCGATGGAGGCCACGGCCGAACCCTCCTGCACGCTGGCGACCGCGCCACTTGAAGATCCGCCGGTGAGCGCGCCGGAATCGCGTGGCTGCACGCAATCGCCATACTCCGGATTCTCGCCGGTGATTCCGTAGGCCAGCGGATGAAGGTGGGTTTTGCCGATGATTACGGCGCCTGCGGCGCGCAGTTGCTCCACCAGCCACGAGTCGCGCGTGGCCGTGCCGTTCAGATCGCGATAGAAATGTACGCCGCACGTGGTGGGCGAGCCGGCGAGATCGAAGCAGTCCTTGACCGCGACGGGCAGGCCCCACAGTGCGGGGCGGCCGTCACCGAATAGGCCGCCGCTCGAATGAGGCATCGTCTCAGCGCGGGCCGCTTCTGCGAGTGTCCACGCGGCATCCTGCCAGAGATAGGTGTTGCGGCTGGCATTGCAATTCGAGCGCGCCAGCGCCGCCTCAGCTAGTTCTGTGGGGCCTGTGGTTCCATTGGCGAGTGCGTGGCGAAGGGCGCGTAGAGTCCACGGGACGGCGATCATACAGAGATTGTAGAGGCTCGATGGTTCAAGAACGCGTGGCAAGGAATGTGCCTGCACGAGCCCATAGAAAAGGGCGGCTCCGTTGAGAACCGCCCCTTTGGATTCGATGAACTGTGCGGATCAGAAGTCGAGATGAAGAGACATCTGAATCTGGCGCGCACTGCCGATGGTGTGCTTGGTGATGCCGAGGCCCGCGGGGCAGTTGTAGAGCCCGCCGGTCGAAGGACTGGTCGTGCCGCATCCGGTGGGCAGGGCCTCCGCGGTGGAACCAACCTCGAACGGGACGTTGTTGAACAACTGATTTTGATTGACGTTGTTCTGCGGAATGTCGAAGCTGGCGGTGTTGGTGATGTTGTACACGTCGAAACTGTAGAGCAACGTGAACTGGTCGTGGATGGGCAGTTCCTTGGTCAAAGATGCATCGGCGCGGCGCTGCCAGGACTGGCGGAAGATGTTGCGCTCGCCAGAGGTGAAGTTGGTTTCGAAGTCATCGCCGTTGGGTACGCCCATGGTACCGGGTTGCAGAATAGGAACGCTGAAACAGGTGGCCTTTAACGCCGCGCCCTCGCCGGTATTGACATTGTAGAACGCACCATTCTGACCTGTAAGCGCGTTTTTCCGGTTGCATCCCGGAGCCAGCGGAACGACGGGGTTGGTGATGCCGTCGAAAGTGCTGTAGAAGATGCTGCCCACGGCACCCGAGTAGTCGATGACGCTGTAGGGCTGGCCGCTCTGGACCGTGGCCACGCCGTGAATCGCCCAGCTATCGAGCGCTTTGCCCGCCAGACTACTCTCGTTAAGAAACTTGGGCGATGTGTAGCCGTAGGTGAAGTTCAGTACATGTGTCCGGTCGAAGTCGGCCGAACCGTAGCCCGAGCGCAGATTGGTGGGATTGTTGCCGTTGTAGAAGAGGCCCAGGCCGCTTTGTTCGTCGGTGGCGTGAGAGTAAGTGTAAGAGACCCCGGCCTGGAAGCCGTGGTTGAGCCGTTTCTCCACGTGCGACGTGAGCGCATGATAGGCGGCGATGCCTGCCGCAGTGTAGGCCTCCGATTCCGAGGAGTATCCGATGAACGGCACACGGAGATCAACGTTGCCGCCCTCGTAGTTATTCAGCATCCAATCGCTTGGGTCGCACGACGTGCCCGGCTGGTTGACGCACATGGGAGGGGTAAAGCCGTCTTCGGATTGCGATGGATCGAGGACGGTGTAGCCGTAGCTGTAGTTTTGCGTGGCCAGTCCGCCGGGGTGGGTGGGGCTGCCGGGCATGGCGATTTGTGCCTGGTTGAAAGGTACGGGAATCACCTGATGACGGCCGAGGTTGCCCACATATCCGATCTCGATCATGAGATCGTTGCGCGGCTGGTACTGGATATTCAGCGTGAAGTTGATGCTATAGGGCAGCTTGTTGGCGCGATTATAGACGCCAAGAATAAATGGCTGCTGCGCATTGCCACCGGTGGTGACAGTGCCACCTGTTACCGTGCCATCGATGATGTGTTCAGCGTTGGGCAGATAGTTCATAACATCGGCGGCTTTGGGATTGGAAGGACCGGGCCCGAGGGATGTACCCCAAGGCGTCGCGAGCGTGTATCCATCGTTGGCGCCAGGAGACGGGGGTGTGAAATCATCTCCGCCGCAGATCGGAATGTAGGCCAGATAAAGGAAGGTCGGGTCGTTCGCGGCATAGGAAGCAGAGTAGGGGCAGTGCTGTTGGGTCACGAACGGAGGTGTCTGCATAATGCCGAAGGGGCCGCCTTCCACCTCGCCTGCCGCATAACCCGGCGAGAGATAGGTGAAGAGCTCGCCGCGATCGTAATAAAAGCCGCCGCCGCCGCGAACCACGAACTTGGAGTGGAAGCTGGACGGCTGCCAGGCAAAGCCTAAGCGCGGCGCAATGCCCCACTGGCGGCCCGTGAGCGTGGTCTTGCTCACGCCTGGAGTTCCATTGGCGTTGTTGCCGGCGATGATGAAACCGGAGTGCATGAAAGAGTCGGACCCAGGGCAATAGGAATACTGGTTCGGATCGGTGGCGTTGGTGGCGCAGGCATCGGGATTGGTGCTGGGATCGAAGTTGAAGAGGTTGCCGTACTTTTCTGTCAAGCCGCCGTTCCAGTCATAACGAACGCCGGCCGTGATGCTGAGAGTCGGCGTTACCTGGAACTTGTCCTGGACGAACAAGCCAGTTTCATTGGCGCGGAAGTAGCGATTGGCGTTGCCCTGCAGGTACGTGGACGCGGTAAAGTTCTGCGTGGAATAGGGTGTGACCCAGTTATCGAGAAAGGCGACATAATCAGGCGAGGCCACGCTGCCCGTGCCGGTGCGGCGATCGCGCAGATTCAACTGCGTGTACGACCAACTGCCTCCGAAAGCGAGAGAATGGCGTCCCTTGCTCCAGATAGCCGTGCCCGATGGCTCGATGCGGTTCTGAAACACGCCGGTGTTTTCGGCCTGGTATTCCGCATCCGGGCCAATGGAAAGCGATGGGGCTACGCCGCCGAAAAGCGGGCCGTCCTCAGCGTCGTACGCGTCGCCGATGGCGTCGTTGATGGTGAAGCCGGGAAAATACGATCCAAATCCCGCCGGGATCCCGACGGATTGGGCTGTGAAGGGCTGGTCGTTCGTGGCGTAGACCTTCTCGCGAAGAACGCCAACCGTCTCAGAGATGCTCAGGCTCGAACCGAAGGTTTGCACGTTGTTGATCGATCCCAGTTGCGAGCCGGTATCCATGTGGCCGGTGAAGCCGGGCACGTTGGAGTAGGCGTAAGGGGAGCTCGAGGGATCGTGCTGGTAGTAGTACTTGACCGCAAGAATGTCCTTGGAGCTCACATTCCAGTCAAGATCGGCGACGCCCTGGTCGGAAGTGAATCGCGATGTGCCGGGAAGGAATGCATTGTAAGGCGAATAGATGTTGGGGTAGGCGGTGGGAAGGGGGCTTGGAACCAGGTAATTCCCGGGCTCGCCCGGTTGAGACTTCATGGTGAAGAGTTGATAGGCGACAGAGCTTGTACTCAGGCCATTGTAAGTTCCACCACTGTATGTTCCAGTGGAGTCGTTGTAAGTGGCGCCGTATGTTGGGTCGAATCCGAGGTATTGCTCGTAACCGATATTACTCGTCCAGTTGTTATCCGCAGTCGAAATCAAGTTGGAGACATCGCGGTTTGTCGCGCTTAGTCCCGGCGGCACGACCAGCAACTCGTCGCCCGTCTCCTGGTCGGAGACGTGCAGGTGCTGGTAGCCGACGAAACCGAAGAGCTTATCCTTGATGATTGGTCCGCCAATGTCGCCGCCAAGAATGTAGCGATGCAGTTCCGGATTCTTGTCACTGGCTGGAATATTGTTGTCTTTCTTGAAGAAGAACGGCGCGGCGTTGAGCCAGTTGGTGCCGCGATGAGCGTAGACCCCGCCGTGAAACTGGTTGGTGCCCGACTTGGTGCTCATGTCGATGTGCGCGCCGCTGTCGGAGCCCTGCTGGGCGTCGTACATCGAGGCGTTGACCCGGACCTCGGCGATAGTTTCGGGCGCGGGCGTGGGAATGGCGTTGCCGATAGACAGGTAGACCGATGCGGAGCTGGGCACCACGCCGCCGGCGGCGTTGTTGGCCTGGCCGGTATTGTTGGAGACGCGGAACGAATCCACCTGGCTGGTGCTCTTGCCGTTAAATAGATTGCTGGCATCGACGCCGTTCACAAGGAACGCATTCGATGTATCGCGCTGGCCGTTGGCCCAGATGGGCGCGTTGCCCATGCCGGAGTCGGCGCCGGTACCGCCGGGCAGCTCCGCATTCACACCGGGCGAAAGAATGGCCAGCCCGGTGAAACTGCCGGTCGGCAAGGGCACGGCGTCGATCTGCTGGGTCTCCATGACGTAGCCGTTGGTGGTGTCCACCGCGTTCATCAGTGGCGCGGCTTCCACTTCCACAGTGGTGCTGGCCGCGCCCACCTTCAGCGCAGCGTTCACCGTGGCCGTGCGATCGGCCTGGACTGTAATGTGCGGAGTCTTCTGCGCCTCATACCCGCCGGCCGAATACGTGATCGTGTAATCGCCGATCGGCAGGTTGACCAAGCTGTAACTGCCCGAGCCATTGGTTTTGGTGGAGCGTGTGAGCGAAGTGTGTTCCTCTGTGACCGTTACCGTGACATTGGGAATCACACCGCCCGAGGCGTCCGTGACTTCGCCAGTGATTCCGCCGAGAGTTTGCTGGGAGTGGAGCGGGCTGGTCGAGACCGCTGCGGCAACGACGATCGCCAGCAGAACCGCGAAACAAAAAGTGGATGTGCGTATGGGTTGGTTCAAAGGACTGACCTCGAAATAAAGATTTCCCGTGTGAAGAGCTGGGATTTCAAAAAAGAAACAAAGGTTAATGTGAGTTCCGGCGTTTGAGTGCGAGCAACTTCCAAACTGAAAAAGTTATGGTCTTGAACGAAGACCGTTCAAAAGGCTTGGACCTGCGACCGCGCGGCTTAACGCGATGGTAATGTCTGCAACATAAAGTTCATGTAAAGATTTGGCATAAATCGCGAAGATTGAGGGCGCCTTTTCCACAAAGCGTCAACGATTTGCACACATTGTCCGTCGCACTCCGTACCAGCCAAGTCCCGCGGCGATGTAGACGAGGTAAAGCCATGGGATGCGCGCGTGCACTGCGTCGGACGCCGAGTTGAGATCGAAGATCGCGATGAGAACGATGAGTAGGACAGTGAAAACGCTGACTGCCGCAAGCGCGTGAGAATGCTTACCGAGTGCGCGCCGGGCGAAAGGTAGCGCCACGGCCACCAATGCATACGCTGTGAGAAAACCGAAGACCGAAAGCGAACCGAGCAGGTCGTACATAGTCGAGCCCGTAGCGCCGCACAGAGCAAAACCTGCCGTGGCGACGAACATGATCGCGCTCGAAAGCGCGATCGCGATTCCCGGAGTTTCATGCCGCCGATTGGTGCGCTCGAATACCGCGGGCAAGAGTCCGTCGTGCGCCATGCGCAGCAGTACGCGCGCGGCCGCCGTGGCGCAGGCCAGCACGCATGCAAACATGCTGATGAATGCGCCGAAGTCAATGGCCACGCCGAGCGGCGAAACGCCGGCCTTCGCGGAAAGAAGATGCAGCGGGCTGGTGGTATCGCTGAGCGCAGTGGATTCGCCGCGGAAACCGACAACCTCAGAGTAAGCGCAGAGCATGAAGAAGACACCGGCGAGCAACGCGCACTGCAGCACAGCGCGGGGAATGGTCTTGAGAGGGTCTCTGGCCTCGCCTCCCAACGTCGTCGCGCTTTCAAAGCCGGCAAAACTGAAGATCGAGAGCACAAGTGCCGGTCCCAATCCTTTGAATGAAATGCCCTGCAGCCGGAATTGGCTGGCGTCGAACTGCAAACCCACATGAATGGGAAGGAGAATGAGCACGATTATGATGAGGGTGACCGAGACCGCTTCAATCCACAGCATGACCTCGGCTGACAGCTTGACATCGCGATAGGCAATGAAGCCCGCGACCAGGCAGACTGCGATAAGCGTGGGCACAGCCGGCGGCGCCCAATGGAAAAACTGCTGGCAAAGCACGGTGGCGTAGTAGAGGGCTCCGCCGGCCACCGACGCTCCCGTGGCGATATAGGCGAGCAGCAGTGCCCACGCGGCTACGACGCCGAACGCGGCCGGCAAAGTGTCTGCCGTGTAACTGTAGAGCGATCCCGGCGAGGAAGATAGCTTTGCGAATCGGCTCACGCAGAATCCCACGAGCAGCATGGCTCCCGTGGCCAAAAGGTACACGAACCACGTGGCGTTTCCGGCCAGCGCGAAGACCAGCGGAATGGTGAGCGACGCCGAAGTGCTGGGCGCCATAGCCGAGACGGATTGCGCCAGCGTTTCTACCGGGCCCAATGCGCCCGCGCGCAGGCCGTAGCTTTCGGCTGCGCCTTGCTGCGCATACACCTGGCCTTTTGTGTTCGACGTGCCGGTCACGTGCTTGCCTTTTGAAATTGACTTACCGTTCGACGGTGGCCTCGATCGTACCATGCGGCTCGTCGATGGGCACGAAAATGTGATTCGGGTTGTCGAGGCCGAAGGGGCTTAGGTCGGCAAGCAGATGGTGCAGATTCGGCATGGAGAAGCGAATGCGCGTAATCTCCGGCGCAGCGGCGAGCGCCGCTTTGCCCATGTCGAAGAGGGTATGTTGCACGCTCATGCTGTCGTGTCCGGCAAACTCTTTCAGCAGTGCGGCCAGAACCCGGGCGCGCACCTGCGCATAGTCTGGCGCGCCCTCCGTGTAGTCCCAGGTCACCGTGGCGCACGTGCCGAAGATGCGGTCGGTGGCCGGCTTGAGGGTGGTCAACTTGTCTTTGATGTAGCCGGTGAACGCCGATTTCGTAGTCTTCAGAATCGTCAACCCATCTACGCCTGAGATTACATTCCATGCGCCGCCCCTTTCGCGCTTGGCTTGTGCGGTCTGCAACTCCGGCCCGCCCAACTTGAAGGTTGTAGCTTCCGGCACGCCGTCGACGATCATGCGCTGCCAGGCTTTTTCCTGGACTTCGACGCTGACCTTTGACACTTGCGGCTGATGATCGAGGAAGTAGTCGCCCAACTCGCAGGCGAAGGCCTCGATGGTCTCCGCTTTTGAGCCACGTGCCACGTAGTACACGGTGTTCTTCATCGTGTCTGTGGGTAGAACTTTGCTGTTATCGGCCTGCGTGTAGCTGGTTTCAAAGTCGCCGCAGAGCATCACGTGCACGGTCCACTCGTTGAACTCATGTTGATCGTCCAGGCGCGTGATACGCGAGATGCGCACGCGCGATTTTCCGTAGCGGTTTTCACCCAGTGTTGCCATTGGTTAGCTTCCTCGATAAGTTGTGTAGCTGTTATCGCTGAGCAGCAACGGCAAATGGTAATGATCTTTGCCGTCGCAGCGGAAGGTGATGGAAATCTCCGGGTAAATGCTGGTGCGGCCCATGCGGCGGAGATAATTTCCGGTATCGAATGTGAGCCGGTAATCGCCCGGCGGCGCATCGGCGGCAAGATCGCGGCAGCGGCCATCGGCATCGGTCTCGCTTGCCGCAACCTCAACCCAGTTGCATGGTGCGCTCCGTACGCGCTCCGGCGGTTCGCCATCCATGACTTCAATCCAACCGCCTCCATCCAATTTTTCGAGGCGCACGGCGATTCCGGCTGCTGGTTTGCCTAGAACAGTATCCAAAACGTGTGTTGTGATTGCACTCATTCGATCAACCACTTTCCCAAACGAATTTGCATGATTTGCCGCTGCTGCTCGGCCGCTTCACGTAACTCGGCTTCGCGCGTCGATCCCAGCCGCCGCTTCAGGATAGCCAGCATCTCGTCCGCGCTTTTGCCCGTAGCGCACACGATATACGTGAATCCGAACAACTCCTCGTACTTCTGGTTTCCCTCGGCGATTTCATCCAGCACGCTTTCAGTCGCCATGCTGGTCTGCGCCTGCTCCGCTCTCGACCACGCTGCCGACTGCGCGCCCGCGTGCGCGGCCACTTTTCTTTGACCGATTCGCGGATGGCAGGCAAAGGCTTCAAGCCAGTCTGCTTCCTGCATCGTGCCCCACACACGGTCTGCCGCCTCGCTGAGCGCCGCGACACTTACGATGGGGCGCAGGGCCACCATTGCGTCGGCCCAGAGTTTGGCGCCGCAACAGGCGAGCATCGCATTCACGGCTTCCGTCGCATCTGCCGCATTCCAGGCCGCGAGCGTGTCATTCATAGGCGCAAGCCCTCCTAACGCAAATCGAGCAAAAACTCCTCGAGCAAATTCACGGCCACGCGCCGCCGGTATTCGGCCGTGGAACGAATGTCGTCGATGGGCTGCACTTCGGCGAGCAGTGCGCGCCGGGCGGCAAGCACCGTCTCACGCGTGAGCGCCTGACCAAGAAGGACGGCTTCGGTCTGCTTCAGTCGTGTGGGATAGGGCGCGAGGCTTGCTGCTCCAAGGCGAATCTCGCTGAGGACGCCTTTCTCGACGAGCGCAGTGGCTCCCAGCGCGACTTTTGCAATCGCCATGGCGCGCCGCGTTCCCACTTTACGCAGATACTGCCGGTGGCGCTCGAATCGCCTTGGCAGATGAATTGCGTAGAGTAGTTCATCGTTGGCCAGCACATTGCGCTTGTAGCCGGTGTGAAATTCGGAGTAGGGAGCTTTGCGGCGGCCGCGCACAGAGATGGTTTCAATCTCGGCGTCATAAGCCAGCAGCGCGGGCGAAGAATCGGCTGCGGGCGAGCCATTGACCAGGTTTCCGCCCAGCGTGGCGCGGCCCTGGTTGGCAACGGATCCGATCCAGCTTGCAGCCTTGGCGAGTAACGGCAACTCCGCGCCGATGACGCCGTGTTTGCGCAAATCGAGGAAAGTTGCCGCTGCACCGACCACGATGCTCTGCGGCGTCACTTCAATCGTGCGCAGTTCGGGAATGCCCCATAGGTTGACGAGTTTTGGCGCCTTCAAGCGACCGGCTGAAAACGCCACCATCAATTCCGTGCCGCCCGCAATCGGCGTCCACGCGCCGGGCTCGGCGGCAAGCAAATCGAGCACCGCACCCAGGCTGCCGGGCGCGACAAGATCGTGCATCTCTGCATTACCGCGCATGGTGCGTCTGCTCCAATTCCTTCGCCGGCTCTGCGTCCTGCGCATCTGCCGCGGCCGCAACCGATTCGAAGATACGAATAAATCCCGTGCAGCGGCAGAGATTGCCTGCCAGCCCTTCGCGAATCTCCGCCTGGCTGGGATGCGGGCTGTTTGCGAGAAGGTGCGCCGACGCCATCAACATGCCGGGAGTGCAGATGCCGCACTGCGCTCCGCCATGGTGCAGAAATGCCTCCTGCAAAGGATGAAGTTTTCCTTCGAGCGCCAGTCCCTCCACGGTTTGAATCTCTGCGCCCTCAGCCTGCAGCACGGGCACAAGGCAACTGTTCACCAGCTCGCCGTTCATGCGCACCGAGCAAGAGCCGCACTCGCCCTCACCGCAACCCTCCTTCGTCCCGGTCAGACGCAGATCCTCGCGCAGCACATCGAGCAGGCGCTTCATGGGCGGCACACTTACCGAGCTGCTCTCGCCATTCACCGTGAAATGGATGATCGGCCAGCGTGCGTCTTTTCCATCGGCGCTCATGGCAATGCCGGTTCCTCCACCGGCTGGTGCGCGGCGAGCCCCGCATAGAGATCCTCAGGCAGAAGCGGAATGGAGTTGAAGCTTACGCCGGTCGCATCGCGGATGGCATTCAGAATCGCTGGAGCGGGCCCGTCGTGCGGCAATTCACCGATGCCCTTCGCGCCATAGCCGCCGTAGCGGAAGGGAATCTGTTCGAAGTACACATGAATTGGAGGCACATCTTCAGCCGTCGGCATAATGTAGTTCGTCATCTGGTTGTTGGTCATGCGGCCGTCCTCGAGAACAACCTTCTCGTAGAGCGCGTAACCGATGCCTTGCGCGATGCCGCCCTCGATCTGCCCCGCGGCCATTACCGGATGCAGTACGCGGCCCACTTCCTGCACAGCCCAGAAGCCCTCGACTTCGGCCGAGTACGTCACCGTGTCCACCGCGACCTGCGCCACGTAAACCGCCCACGCATACGCCCCGTACGCCTCGCCGTGATACTTCTCGTCGTCCCAGTAAATCCCCGGCGGCGCCTCATAGCGGCACATGGATGAAACATCGCCGTGCGCGGCGCGGTAGCGCTCACAAGCGGCAAAGAATGCTTCGCGTGTATGCGTCTCGCCAAGGCCCGCGTGCTCGCGCAGCAGAGCGACAAGCTGCAGGCAGGCGCGCTCAATAATATGCCCCACGACCATCGAGGTGCGCGAAGCAACAGTCGGCCCGCTATTCGGTACCATGTCCGTGTCCGGTGCGGCCATGGTCACATCGCCGTATTCGATGCCGAGCGCTTCGGAAGCAATTTGCGTGAGAATCGTGTTCGTTCCCTGGCCGAATTCGGTGTTCGATACGAGAACCCGCACCTTGCCCTCTGGCGTAACGTCCACGCCGCCCAGCGAATTCAAATACAATTCGCCGGAGCCGGTAAAGCCCGAGCCGTGATAAAACGCGGCAAGCCCCAGGCCGCGCTTGATGGGATTCTTGCTATTCTCGTGGGCAAATTGCGTGCGTTTGACGTAGTAATCGCTCTCTTTCAACGCGCGTCCGAGCAACTGATCGAGAATGATCGGCTCACGCATCAATTGTTCGGTCGCGTTGGTATCGCCCTGGTGCAGAAAATTTCTGCGCCGCAGTTCGACGGGATCCATGCCGAGCGTCGCGGCGATTTCGTCCATATGGCGCTCCATCGCGAAGACCGCCTGCGGCGCTCCGAAACCGCGAAACGCGCCATAGGGCACGAGATTTGTTGCCCAGGAACGAGCGCGAACGCGGACATTTGGACAAAGATACGGGCCCGTGGAGTGCAGCGTTGCGCGCGAAAGCACCGTGGAAGAGAGCGTGGCGTATGCGCCGCCGTCGGTGTCCAGATGAATCTCGATCGCCAGCAGCTTGCCATCCTTGTCGAGCGCGGTGCGATGACGCACGCGCGCAGGATGGCGCTTGGTGGTTACGGCCAGATCTTCCATGCGGTCGTAGGTCATCTTCACCGGATGGCCGCACTTCATGGCCAGCAGTGCCGCATGGCAGGCAAGAACGGAAGGGTAGTCCTCTTTGCCGCCGAATGCGCCGCCGGTTTCGGTCTGGATGACGCGCAATTTGTCTTCAGGCAGATCGAAGACGCTGCGCAGCGCTTTGAAAACGTAGTAGGGGCATTGCAGCGAGCCCCACACCGTCACTCCGTCTTCCGCACTGTATTCGGCGATGACGCCCTGATTCTCGATGTACAGATGTTCCTGCGCACCGGTACGGTACTCGCCTTCAACCATATGCGCGGCGCGCCCCCACGCGGAATCGACGTCGCCTTTTTCAAGCAGAAAACTCTTGAGCAGGTTGTCTGCGCCCCAGACGACTTGGTTCTGCCGTTCGCTCTCCTCGATGGTGAAGACCGGCGGCAGCGGATCGTATTCGATTTTCACTGCACCGAGTGCTTCGCGCAGTTTGCGCCTGTCCGGATGCGCGAAGAGCAGAATCGGTTCCTCGCAATGATTCACCTTGCCGTCGGCGAGACACGGCTGATCGGCAACGATGAGCTGTATGATGTTTTCGCCGGGAATGTCGGCAGGGGTGACGACGGTAAACTCGCTCCAATCGATGCGGCGGTTGAAGGCGATGGTGCGAATAAGCCCACGCGGAATCGTGCTGCGCACCGCGGCTCCGTACCACATGCCCTCGCGTTCCATATCGTCCAGGTAGCACGCGCGGCCCACCAACTTATCCACGCCCTCTTTTCGGGGAACGGAGGCGCCAACGATGCGGGTTGTCGCATGCGTGCTCATAAGTGCCGTAGATGCCGCACGGGTTGAGGGATAGCATACAAGGCGCAGCGCATTTTTGGAAGCGCGCGCCCTATTCCGCCAAACGCGCCAGCGTGCGCGCGAGCACATGCACGCCGCCGCCGATCCACTCCGGCGAAGCGTATTCGTCGGGGCGATGGCTCACGCCGCCGCGGCAGGGAATGAAAAGCATCGCCGTGGGCGCAATGCACGAAACGAAGGAAGAATCGTGGTACGCGCGCGCCACCATACGCTTGAATTTCTTGCCCGCAGCGACAGCGGAATCTTCGAGCGCCGCAAGAATCTCCGGATCGCACGTCGCTGGCGGGTCGGCGTTGATCAGTTCCGTTGTGATCTTCACGCCGCGACGCGCACTCACTTCGTTGGCCGCATCGCCGAGCGCAGACAAGACGCGGTCGCGGCGCGCGCCATCGATGTCACGCACGTCGGTGGTGAGCTTTACGAGCGAGGGAATACTGTTGACCGCGCCGGGAAAAACGTCGCATACACCCACGGTGCCCACGGTGTCGATGGCGCCCGTCGATTTCGCTGCCGATTCGAGCGCCAGAATCAATTCCGCAGCCGCGGCTAGCGCATCCTTGCGGCCGGGCATCAACTTGCCGCCGGCGTGGCCGCCTTCACCTTCGATCACAATGCGCTGGCTGGCCGGCGCGGCAATGTGGGTCACCAGGCCCACATTAAGGCCTTCCTGCTCGAGGTAGGGTCCCTGTTCGATGTGCAGTTCGACGAATTTGTGGAAACGGCCTTTAGGCACAGCGACCGATTCAAGAGAGCCTGCAAATCCGGCTTGCGCACGCCACTCCTCAAGGCTCTTGCCCTCCTTGTCGCGCAGTGCCATCGCCTGCTGTGGCGTGAGTACGTCGGCCATCATCCGGCTGCCCAGGCAGCCAATGCCGAAGCGCGTAGGCTCCTCGGCGGTAAAGATCACGAGCTCAATCGAGCGGCGCGGCTTGAATCCGAGCTTCTTGAGAACGCGAATCGATTCGAGACCGCCGAGCACACCCACGCAGCCGTCGTAAAGACCGGCGTTGGGAATAGCGTCGATATGCGAGCCGGTTCCGACCGGCGCGAGCGCAGGATCGCTGCCTTCCCAGCGGGCAAACGTGTTGCCGATGGCGTCGTGGCTGATGCTGAGACCCGCGTCTTCGCAAAGCCCCTTCACGTAAGCGCGGGCGCGCATGTCGGCCTCGCCGAAGACGACGCGCGTCACCACCGGCGGCTCGGCCTCGGAGATCTGCGCCAGGGCCATCAGCTCTGCCATCAGGCCGTCAATCGAGAGGTCGGGACGCGAAGTCGTCATGCGCCTGGTTCTCCGAGCGGGTGTCGCCGCCAATCTTTGTAGATGAGATACTTCGCGGGTTTCTTGCCCAAGGCGCCAAACCACTGCGGGCAATAGGCGCGCATCCAGATGAAGTCGCCGGCATGGACCGGATACCACGAGTCGCCGAGGCGGTAGATGCCGCCGCCCTCCAGCATCAGCAACCCGTGCTCCATCGCGTGAATTTCTACCATGCTCAGCGACGCGCCGGGATCGTAGGTCATGGTGTTTACGGCAAAATCGTAGGAAGGTCCGTCGGGCATGAGCGCGCGCACGCGCAACGCGCGATCGCCCATGAGCGCGACGGGAGCGACGTCGTCCTCGTCGGCGACGAGGATGTCCGGAGCGGCGGTGCAGGCGAAGGTCTCGTACGGCTTCTCAATGACGGCCACACGCGCAATGCCCGGCGCGCGCACGGTGTGCGCAGCGCCCTGCGGCAGATACGCATAGCTGCCGGGCTTGAGAACGTACCGCTTTCCGCCGGCCTTGACCTCGATTTTGCCGTCGAGAACGTAGAGAAAACGCTGCGCCGGCGAGGGCCCGAGCGATCCACCGGCGACAAACTCCGCAGTCATCTGCGTAAAGCGCGCGCCCAGTTGTGGTGCGGCGTGAATAATGAACTCAACGCCCTCCGCGCCGGCGAGCGGCGAGCGAACAAAAGTGTCGGGTGTTTGCAGCAAGTGGTCTTCCGTCAGGCTGCTGCGTGTCGATCCCAAATGATGCACGTGCTACCTCTTGATGAGAATCGGAAAAGCGGGGCCCGGCAAAAATCCGTTGCTCGATTCTATCCGACCTCCGCAGCAACTCGCTCCAGGAATTTGTGGGAAACGGTCAAGGCTGCCGCAACGTCTTCTTCCAGCACGGTTTCGTCGGGATGATGGCTGATGCCGCCGGGGCTGCGGAGAAAAAGCATTGCAGTAGGCAAGCGCGAGGCCATCACCATGGCGTCGTGGCCGGCGCCGCTCGTCATGCGCTTTACGGGCATCCCAGCGGCTTCAATCGCCTCTGCCAGATACGCCGTCAGCCGCTCATCCATGGGCACGGCTGGCTGGTCCATATGGCGCGCGCGTTCGAGAGTGAGGCCTCGTCGCGCAGCGATGGCTTCGGCCTGCACGAGCAGGGATTCAACTGCCGCGTTGCGTTCGCTGTCGTGGGCATGGCGCACGTCAAGGCTCACCTCGACCGCGCCCGCAATGACGTTGGCCGCATTCGGTTCCACAGCCATATGGCCCACGGTGGCCACAAGCCCTTCTGTGCGCTGCGCGAGAGATTCCACAGCGGCGATCCACTCCGCAGCGCCCGCCAGCGCATCATGACGCAAGTGCATCGGCGTGGTGCCGGCATGGTTGGCATGACCTGTCCACGTCAAGGTGTGTCGTGACTGGCCCACAATGGCGGTTACGGCCGCAACGCGCAAATCCTCTGCATCGAGAACCGGCCCCTGTTCAATGTGGATCTCCAGGAAGCCCGCAGCGTCGTCGCCGAGAGCAGCCTTGTCGATCTGACCGGGGTCGAGCCCAAAGGCTCGGATTGCGGCTTCAAGCGTCACGCCCCCCGCGTCTTTGAGTTTGAGCAGGGAAGGATCGAATCGCCCGGCGGCCGCGCGACTGCCGATGAAAGGCACGCCAAAGCGCACACCCTCCTCTTCGCTGAAGGCGATGACCTCGATGGGAAGCGGCAGCTTGAGCTCTTGCGCGATCTCCACACATTCGATTGCCAAGGTCACACCGAGAACGCCGTCGAATGCGCCTGCATTGGGCACGGTGTCGATATGCGACCCGAGGATCAACCGCTTGCCGCGCGCACCGGGCGGTTGCCACAACCCGCGCAGGTTGCCCGCCGCGTCCACATTCACAGTCATGCGCAGCGCTTCCATGCGATCGCGCAGCAGTTTGTGCACTTCGTGTACGGGAGGCGTGAGGAATCTGCGGGTGGTGCGGCCCGCCTCCTCGCTCATCGCGGCGATGCGGCGGCATTCGGCAATGGCGCGTTGCGCACGCTCCTTCATTGACGCACCTGCTCTCGGCCACGCGCCTGGCCAGCGAGTGCACCGGCGCGAAAGACTGGCTCACCGCGCAACCAGGTTTCAAGCACGCGGCCGTGCAAGTCGGCGCCGAGATACGGCGAGATTTTATGCCGAAAATAAAGATCGGAGGGTGTTACTGTCCACCTGGCATCTGGATCGAAGACAGCAAAGTCTGCGTCTGCGCCCACCGCAATCACTCCTTTGCGCCCCGTGAACCCCGCCAGTTTGGCGGGCGCAGAGGCCATCCACTCTCCGATCCGCTCCAGCCCGATGCCGCGCTGCTTCATTCCGGTCCACAGCACCGGCAGCGCCAGCCCGAGGCTTGCGATTCCGCCCCATGCGTGATCCCATCGGGCGATATCATCTTCGGGCTCGCGGCGCTTCATCTCCGGTGGGCAAGGGGAGTGGTCGGTGATTACGAAATCAATCAGGCCTTCGTTGAGCGCATTCCACAGCGCTTCGCGATTCCGAGCGTCACGGATCGGCGGTGCACATTTGTATTCGGTGGCGCCGTCAGGAATTCCGTCCCCGTCGAACCAGAGATAGTGCGCGCAAGTTTCCACGGTAACGGGCACGCCGCGGTTGCGCGCGTCTCGGAGCAACGGCAAGGCCTTTGCGCTCGACAGGTGCACGATGTGAATGGGGGTCTGGAACTCCTCGGCGAGGCGAATCAGCAACGCGATGGCATCAATCTCAGCCTCGTCGGGTCGCGAATGCAGATACGTGGAATAGTTTCGCCAGTCAGCACTTGCACTGTTCAACGCCAGAGTCGCCGCTTCCACCGGCGCAGCCACTTCAGCGTGCGCCAGCAGTGGCAACCCCGTGCCGCGCAACTTTTCCAGTGCCAGGCGCAGGTCCGCTTCGCCGACCCATGCAAAACCATCGATCCCAGAGTGAATGAGAAAACATTTAAATCCGGGTACGCCCGCGCGCACCAGCGACGGCAGCGATGCGGCGTTACCGCGCACCACGCCACCCCACGCGGCCCAGTCCACCCAGGCATGGCCTTGCGCCGCCATGCGCTTGGCCTCGAGCGACGGCACATCGATGGTTTCGGGCACGCAATTCAGCGGCATGTCGATCAACGTGGTCACGCCGCCTGCAGCCGCGGCCTGGGTCGCGGTCTCAAATCCTTCCCACTGCGAGCGGCCGGGATCGTTGATGTGCACATGCGAATCCACCTGGCCGGGGAAAAGCACGAGATCGGCGAAATCAAAGAGATCCGCGTCCGCAGGCACTTCATTCCAGCGGTGCAGCGCGACAATCCGCTCCCGATCAACAATCACTGCGGTGGGCGCCATGCCTTGCGGTGTCAACACGCGCGTCGAACGAAGTGCTTTTGCCATGCTCTGATTACTTTCGCCGGTCGACCAACCCGAGATCAAGCGGCGCCGCCAATTTATGCGGCCAACTCAAGGTGGATCGAGGCCGGCCGCTGCACCAACTCACGGCAGACACCTTCGCTCTGATCGGGAGCCATCGGGGCGGAGGAAAAGGGAACCGATGAGCCGGATGGTTCGAGCTACTTACGCTGCTATTTCCGCAGACGGGCCAGAAGATCCTGGGGATGCACAGGCTTGGCGAGGATGTCGAACTCGTAGCCGTCTTTGCGCGCTTTTTCCAGCAGATCGGCTGTTGCGGCCTGGCCGGAAAACAGCAGAATCTTGATCGCCGGCAGCAGCGCACGAATACGAATTGCCGCATCGATTCCGTTCAAGTCGGCCATGATCACGTCGGAGATCAGCATGTCCGGCTGAAAAGATGCGGCCAGCTCCAGGGCCTTCTCGCCGGAATAAACGGCGCGCGCGTCAAAGCCGCTTTGGTTCAGGATCATCGCCAGTGTATCGGCGATGACCCGCTCATCATCCGCTACCAGGACACGTGGTTTTTGGGTGGTCGTAGGCATACTCTCCTCGGCGCCGGGGAAAAGGGAATCATGACGGGTCATCTTCACGCGTCACGGTGTACCGCGCCAAATTGCGGCCTTTCCTGCCGGACATTTCCGTACAGCAGGAATGGTACGCTTATGTAGTGTAATGCACTGCGCTCCCTGTGCATCGACAGCCTAAACGGGAGCCTGGGCGCCAGCCAGCGGAAGCCTTACCGGTTGGTCAGGCATTCACCTCGAATCCACTTTTCATCCTTATACTGGCAGCACTGGCCGCGCACCGGCCAGTATTTCCCCACCGGAGAACCGGAAATGCAGGAAACGGTCCCCCCAGCCCAGTTACTCGACGCCCTTGCGGCCCCGCAACGGATCGATGACGCGATCATCCGTGCCGAAAAAATCGAAAAGTACTACGCGCAGCCGAGCCAGAATCGCATTCAGGTAATCTCGGCGACGGATTTGAGCATCGTGCCCGGCGAGATTCTTGCCTTGCTGGGCCCCTCCGGATCGGGCAAATCCACCATGCTGCGCATGCTCACGGGGCTCTCCACGCCGACGGCAGGGCAGGTGTACTGGCACGGCACGCCCATCGCCGAGTCCGAGATCAACGTCTCGATCGTATTCCAGAGTTTCGCACTTTTTCCCTGGCTCACGGTCCTTGAGAACGTTGAAGCGCCGCTGCAGGCGCGCGGCGCAATGCCGGCGGAGCGGCGCGAGCGCAGCATGAAAATGCTCGACACGGTCGGTCTCGACGGTTTCGAAGCTGCCTATCCCAAAGAGCTTTCAGGCGGCATGCGGCAACGCGTGGGATTTGCGCGCGCCCTGGTGGTCGAGCCGGAAGTACTCTTCATGGACGAACCTTTCTCCGCGCTCGACGTGCTGACCGCCGAGAACCTGCGCAGCGAACTATTGGAACTGTGGGCGAAAAAGACGATGCCCACCAAGGCGATCTTTCTGGTCACGCACAATATCGAAGAAGCCGTATTGTTGGCCGACCGCATCGTCGTGTTGGGTCGTAATCCCGGCCACATCCGCACGGATTTTCCAGTGCATATTCCGCAGCCGCGCGATCGAAAGTCGGAAGCTTTCACGCAACTGGTGGACTACATTTACAAGGTCCTCACGCGGCCCGACATAGAACCGGCCGGAGCGCCAGGCCAGGAAACTGCTCCCGCTGCGCGCGACCAGCGCCAGATGCGCTACCAGATGCTGCCTCACGCGCGGCCCGGCGGCATCGCCGGCCTGCTCGAACTGGTGCTCGACAAGGGTGGGCGGGACGACATGTACCGCCTTGCAGACGACCTGGCTTTCGAGATCGACGATCTGTTGCCCATCGTCGACGCCGCGCAGTTGCTGGGCTTCCTCAAAGTCGAAGAGGGCGACGCCGTGATCACTCCCAGTGGGGAGGAGTTTGCCAACTCCGAAATCCTTCGCCAGAAGGAGCTCTTCCGCAACGCCGCCATCGAGAATGTGCTGCTGCTGCGGCAAATCCGCCGCGCGCTCGATACGAAAAGCGACCACACCGTGCCTGAAGACTTCTTCCTCGACATGCTCGACGAGCAATTCAGCGAGGAAGAAGG
Organism: uncultured Acidobacteriaceae bacterium; assembly: GCA_963732305.1. Taxonomy (GTDB): domain Bacteria; phylum Acidobacteriota; class Terriglobia; order Terriglobales; family Acidobacteriaceae; genus Telmatobacter. The sequence goes on along the minus strand of CAVSYW010000004.1, from coordinate 110,065 downwards.
CCAACGTCAGATGGAAACCGCCGTCACATGGGGCCGCTACGCAGAGCTTTTCGACTTCGATGCCGCGCGCCGCCGCTTTGTGCTGCCCGATGCGCTGGAGGAAGAGACCGCGCCGAGCGAGGGCAAGAAGTGAACCTCCAGCGTCCTCTCGCACGCACTCTCGTCAACGTGCGCAGCACGCCCTTCTTCGTGGATCTGGGCGTAGCGGCGTGTGCGTTGGCGGTCTTTTTTGCCATCGTCAGCACCGGCGTTTATTGGTTCCAGAAACCCATTCCGATGGTGCCCATTTCAAGCTCCATTGGCGCCCTGCCGGTCTACGCCCTCTACTCCATTGTGCGCATGGCTATTGCATACGTTCTCAGCCTGGCCTTCGCCATTGGCTATGGGTATATCGCTGCATACCATGCGCGCGTCGAACCGTGGATGGTCGCGGTCCTGGACATTCTGCAGTCGATTCCGGTACTCAGTTTTCTGCCGCCGGTCGTGCTGGCGATGGTTTCGCTCATTCCCGGCCATCAGCTTGGCATCGAGATGGCCGTCATCCTGCTCATTTTTACCGGCCAGGTGTGGAATCTCGCCTTCAGCTTCTATTCCTCGCTCAAAACCATTCCGCGAGAGATGCTGGAGGCGTCGCGCATCTATCGCTATTCCGGCTGGCAACGCTTCTGGCAGCTTGAGCTGCCGTTTTCAACGATCGGCCTGGTGTGGAACTCAATCGTCTCCGTGGCCGGCGGCTGGTTCGCGCTCATATTTTGCGAAACCTTCACCATGGGTGACCGCAACTTCCAGCTCCCTGGACTGGGCAGCTACATCCAAACTGCAACCTACGCGGGCGACGTGCGCGCCCTGCTGGCCGGTATCGCAACAGTGATTCTGATTGTGGTCGCAACCGATCAGCTTATCTGGCGTCCGCTGATCGCATGGAGCGACAAGTTTAAGTTCGAGCAGGTCGAAGCGGCCGATCAAGTCACTTCGCCGATCCTCGAACTCCTGCGCCGCTCCAAAATTATCCAAACCCTCCCCGGCCGGATCTGGGATCGCGTGGAGGAGCCGTTGTCCCGTCATCTTGCGCAAAGCAAAGAGTGCCGCGTAATAAAGCCCCTCGACGAGACGAAGTCCGGCAAAACCTCTCCGGTTCTCTGGACGGTGGCTTTCGCGGGTGTGTTGGCAGTTTGCTGGGCAGCCGCACAGGCGGTGCTCCTGCTCAGGGATGTCAGATTGGCCGATCTGCGTCTGCTGCTGGAGGGCGCTGCCGCAACCTTCTTGCGCGTCAACGCCGCACTGCTGATCTCCGCGGCGTGGACGGTTCCGGTCGGCGTTTCCATCGGCCTCAACCCTCGGATCGCCCGCGTTGTGCAGCCCATTGCTCAGATTATGGCTTCGGTGCCGGCCACGGCCTTTTTCCCGATTCTGCTGATGGGCTTGGTGCGCCTGGGCGGCGGCCTGGGCATCGGATCGATTGCGCTCATGTTGCTGGGCACGCAATGGTACATCCTGTTCAACGTGATCGCCGGCGCCATGTCGATTCCCTCGGATCTGCGCGAAGTGGCTTCGCTCTATCACTTCACGCGCTGGCAACGCTGGATCAAGCTCATCCTTCCCGGCATCTTTCCTTACCTCATCACGGGAATGGTCACGGCATCCGGCGGCGCGTGGAACGCCTCGGTCATGGCCGAGTATTCACACGTGAAAGGTCAAACGCTTTCCACCATCGGCCTGGGCGCGCAAATTGACGCAGCCACAGACAGCGGCCGATTCTCGATGTTGTTGCTGGCCACCATTTTCATCTCGCTCATGGTGGTCACCATGAACCGGCTGGTGTGGCGACGGCTCTACCATCTGGCAGAGACCCGGTTTAAACTCGATGGCTAGATGCGAGCGGAGTTAGCGGGGTTTGCGGAGCTGGCTGCAAAGGAAGGACTCCATGATTCGAGTAGGTTTGGTGGGTTTTGGCATGGCGGGCCGCGTCTTTCACGCTCCGCTGCTTTCGTCGGTGGAGGGGCTGGAACTGGCCGCGGTGATGGAGCGCAGCAGCAACAAGGCCGTGGAGCGCTATCCCGGCATTACGGTTTACCGCTCGCTCGAAGCCATGCTGGCCGATTCTTCGCTGGGATTGTTCGTTGTCGCCACGCCGAACGCAACCCATTACGAGATTGCCAGGCAAATTCTGAGCGCGGGTAAGAATGTTGTCGTTGACAAGCCGATGACGATGATGTTTGCCGAGGCCGCGGAGTTGATCGGCCTGGCCAGGAAACACAAAGTGTTGCTTGCGCCATTCCATAACCGGCGCTGGGACAGCGACTTCCTGACGGTTCAGAAACTATTGCATGAGGGTGCGCTGGGGCGGTTGGTTGCACTGGAATCTCGATTCGACCGGTGGCGTCCAGCTCGGCTGACGGAGCGGCTCTGGAAAGAAGACGTTGATTCCGGCGGCATGCTGCAGGACCTGGGGCCGCACCTCGTCGATCAGCCGTTGGCCCTCTTCGGCAAGCCGGAGGCAGTGAGCGCCGAAGTGCTGCGCGAGCGCGATGGAGCCGGACCGAACGATTCGTTCACCATTCGCTTGCGCTATCCGAATCTGATCGTCACTGTCGCGTCCAATCTTCTTTCGATTAAAGCTGGGCCGCGCTTTCGCCTGCGCGGAACACACGGCGGGTACGTGAAGAAAGGCGTGGACGCGCAGGAAGCCGCGCTCACTAAAATTACGCGCATCGAAGAAGCCGCCGGAGGCGATGCTGCGTGGGGCCAGGAACCCTCTTCGGCATGGGGATTGTTGTATGTGGACATCGACGGCGGCTCGGTCAGCCGTCCCGTTCCGGCGGTCACTGGCGACTACCGGCTCTACTACGCGGGCATTCGCGATGCGCTGCTGGGGAAGGCGCCGGCGCCGGTTACGGGCGTGGATGGCTGGCGCGTGGCGCGGCTGCTCGAATGGGCTGTGGAAAGCTCTGAAAAGCGCTGTGAAATGGTCTGCGACTGGGGCCGGGAGCCGAAGTTGTAATCCGGATGAGGATTATTGCCGGCTCGGTTCTCGTTCGATCAGCGGTACCCAGAAACGAAAGCGTGCGCCTCCACTGGGAATATTCGATGCCTCGATGGCTCCGCCGTGGACCTTCAAGATGGCGCGGATAATGGCCAGGCCCATACCCGACCCCTTGCGCTGGCCCGCGATCCGCTTACCCCGGTAGAACTTCTCAAAGATCAACGGCAGATCGACGGCATCGATGCCGGGGCCATTGTCTTCCACGCAAAACACGAGCCGATCGTCGGTGCGCTTGCAGCCTAGCGTCACGCGGCTGCCGGGTGGCGTGTAGTTGGCCACGTTCTCGAGCAGATGGCGCAAAACCCGGCCCAGCAAATGCGCATCGATCCATACCGACCCTCCTGAGGCCGATTCGCCACCAGGGTGGTTTTCCTGCTCTACCGCGATGCTCACCTTGTGCGAGGCCAGAGTTTTGCGCGACTCCTCCACGGCCTGGTCGAGTAGCGCGCGGGGATTCTGCGGCGACATTTTTGCCTTCACCACGTTGGCATCGATCTCGGCCATTTCGATGGCATCGCCGATCAGAAGATCGAGCCGCGCCGCTTCCTCGTCGATGATGCGCGCCATTTCAGAGCGGGCGGCTTCCTCCAAGCCCTCGCCGCTCTCCACCAGGGTTGTGGATGCGGCGCGGATCGAGGTCAGCGGTGTGCGCAATTCGTGGGTGAGGGAATCGATGAGCGCGGTGCGCAGGCGCTCGCCTTCGCGGGCAGCTTCCACGCGCGCCGTGGTCTCTATGGCGATGGAGCGGGCAACTGCAATTGAGACCTGCGCACCGATAGCCGCGGAGACTTCGCGCGAAAGCGACAACTCCGGCCGCCACGCCAGCGCGCCCACCGATCTCATTCCGAGCGTCAGCGATGTGAAATGGTAGCCGGCCAGCGGAACCAGCGTGGGGCTCAAACCTTCCGTCAAGCCCTGCATGTGCGTGCGGATGGCGGCTGGCGCTTCGCCGCTCGAAGAATGGAAACGGTCGCTGTCGCAAACATACAAGATGACGCCGTCGAGCGCGAAGATGCGATTGATGAGGCCGGGCAGGTCGCGGATCAGTTTGCCGGCGTCCTCAGAGAGCATCATCTCCTGGCTGAGGGCATACAGCCGTTCCACGTCCACCTGCCGTTGCTCGGCGCGCATTGTCTGTTGCCGCGCCCGTTCAGCCAATCGGCTTACCACGACGCATCCCAGCGCGAAGGAGATCATATCCACCCAGGCCTGCGCGCCGACCAATCGGAAGGTATGAAGTGGCGGCAGAAAGAAATAGTCGAAGAAGAGCGCACAAAGAGCCGCCATGTAAAGCGAGAGCGCGATTCCGGCGCGGCTTGCCGACCACACGACGAGAACCAGAAAAACCATTCCCGCGGTAGTGGAGTTGGCGCCCAGCCAAGCCAGCACGAATGTGGTGAACGTGGCCGTGGATGTGTCCAAAAACCAGCGAAGCATCTGTCCGGAATAAACGCGCACGCGCATCGATTTACCCATCGGAATCATAGTCGCCTTTCGCGGTTTCTGAAAATGCCGAGCCGCAATGGTGTAAGCTTCGGTGGAAAGAAGAAAGACGATGCCCGCACGAATTCTGGTGATTGACGACGAACCGCAGATTACGCGGGTGCTGCGCGCCGCACTCTCTGCGCAGGGTTACGACGTGCGTACGGCCAACGATCCCGAAGAGGGGCTCCGGGTCTTCCGCGACTGGGCGCCCGACCTCGTGATTACCGATCTGATGATGCCGGGGATGAGCGGCGTGGATGTATGCCGCATGGTTCGCACGCGCGGCTCTACACCGGTGATTGTCTTGTCAGTCCGCGAGCACGAGCGGTCCAAGGTCGAGGCGCTCGACGCCGGAGCTGACGATTACGTCACCAAGCCCTTCAGCATTCAAGAATTGCAGGCGCGCGTGCGGGCGCATCTGCGGCGCGCTCCCGAGCGCACTATGGCCGCTCTCGATGTAGGAGACTTCGTGGTGGATTCCCAGGCGCACACCATCACGGTTCAGGGCAAACCCATTCACCTCACGCCCAAAGAGTTCGATCTGCTGCTGCATCTTGCCCGTAATGCTGGCAAGGTGATGACGCATCGCGCCCTCCTGACCGCCGTTTGGGGCGCGCAGTCGGCTCATCAGCCCGAGTACCTGCGCGTGTTTGTCGGCCAGTTGCGCAAGAAACTCGAAACCGAGACCGGCCGCCAGTACATTCAAACCGAGCCCTGGGTGGGTTACCGCTTCATTCCCGAGGGCTGGTCTGGCAACGAAGAGTAGCTAAGCGCATGACACACGTATAGCGTCGCGGGCCGGCGTGCAGCCTGCGTCTGTTGATGCTAAAGATCTTTCCGCCGCGATGCCCCAATCCTTACGGTTTATTTAGAAATTCCTTACGGCACTCAAACCCTTCCGAAGACAGAATCAATCTCAGATCAGTCGTTTGGTGAGGCCAGGACCGCGTCGCATAGTGAAATTATCTGGCTTCTCCGGTAGAACCAACGCATCACAAACGGAATCTGATTTGTTGCAATCCTGCCGGCGTCGCGCCGGCCGAAATTTGGAGTTTACGCATGCAAGACGCAGTCATGCTGCTTTTCACCGCTGTTTTCTTCGTCCTGGCGTTTCTCTACGTCAAGGCGTGCGAAAAGTTGAGGTAGCCCATGCACATGGATTGGATCTCGGCAACCGGGCTGGTTCTCTCGATTCTTCTTATGGTGTATCTCACCATCGCGCTTCTGTTCCCGGAGAAATTCTAATATGTCCGTCAACGGCTGGCTGCAATTCGCCATCTACTCTGTCATTCTTCTTGCCACGGTCCGGCCCGTCGGCATTTATTTGACACGCGTGCTGGAGGGGGAGCGCACCTGGCTCGATCCAGTGTTTCGCCCCGTCGAAAGGCTCCTCTATAAGCTTTGTGGCGTCATCGCCGACAAGGAAATGAACTGGCGCGAGTACACCTTCGCCATGCTGGGTTTTTCCGCCGCAAGCCTTGTGCTCACATACGCGCTCGAACGCTTGCAAGGACTCGTCCAGGGTTGGGCCAATCCGCAGCATCTCACCGCAGTGGGGCCCGATCTCGCCTGGAATACGGCGGCCAGCTTCACGACAAACACCAACTGGCAGTTCTACACGCCCGAGAGCACGATGAGCTATCTCACCGAGATGGCTGGCTTGGCGACGCACAACTTCTGGTCGGCGGCCGCAGGCATCGTGGTTGCCGTGGCGCTCATCCGCGGTATCAAGCGCACGCAGTCGAGCACGATAGGCAACTTCTGGGTCGACATGACCCGGACTTTGCTCTATGTCCTCACGCCAGCCTGCATCGTTTACGCACTGCTACTGGTCTGGCAGGGAGTTCCGCAGAACTTCCATCCATACACCGCGGTGCACACTGTTGAAGGCGCTACGCAGACCATCGGACAGGGGCCGGTCGCCTCGCAGGAAGCCATCAAGATGCTGGGCACGAATGGCGGCGGCTTCTTCAATGCCAACAGCGCCCACCCCTATGAGAACCCAACTCCGCTGTCGAACTTTCTTGAGATTCTTTCGATCTTCGTCATCGGCGCTGGCCTCACATACACGCTGGGCCAGATGACCGGCTCGCGAGGCCACGGCTGGGCCGTCTTCGCCGCAATGTATCTGCTCTTTGCGGCCGGCTTCGCCGTGTGCTATTGGGCTGAGGCGCATCCGCATCCGCTCATTCATGGGGCTGAGCAGGCACGCACCGCAACCGCGCCCGGCGGCAACATGGAAGGCAAGGAAGTGCGCAACGGCATCGCCGAGAGCGCGCTGTTCGCCACCATCACCACCGACGCCAGTTGCGGCGCCGTTAACAGCATGCACGACAGCTTTACCCCGCTCGGCGGCATGGTGCCGCTCTCGAACATTATGCTCGGCGAAGTGGTCTTCGGCGGCGTGGGCGCCGGCATGTACGGCATGCTGATTTACATTGTGATCGCGGTCTTCATTGCCGGACTGATGGTGGGCCGTACGCCCGAATATCTCGGCAAGAAAATCGAATCCTACGACGTGAAGATGGCAATGCTTTATGCGCTCATCTTTCCGCTGATTATTCTCACCTTCGCGGCGATCTTCGTACTCATTCCACAAGGGCTTTCCGTCACCAACAACCCGGGTCCACACGGTTTCTCCGAGATTCTCTACTCATTTACCTCCGGAGCGGGCAATAACGGCTCCGCTTTTGCGGGCCTGGGAACTAACTGGTGGTACAACGTCGCAATGGGCTGGGACATGCTGATAGGCAGGTTCCTCATGATCATTCCGGCTCTGGCTCTGGCCGGCAATCTGGCGCTGAAGAAGAGCGTGCCACCGTCGTCCGGCACATTCCCGGTCAACACGCCGCTGTTTACCGTGCTGCTCATCGGTGTAGTGCTCATCATCGGCGCGCTTACGTTCTTCCCGGCGCTGAGCCTGGGACCGATTCTGGAACACCTGTTGCTGCACACGAACCCTGGAACGCTGTTCTAACCCGAAGCGAACCCACATCAGGACAAGGCGAAACGGACTGTCATGGCAGAAAAAATAAGTATTTGGGATGCAAAGATCATTGGCCCGGCCCTTGTGGACAGCTTTCGCAAGCTCGATCCGCGTGGCATGGTCAAGAACCCGGTGATGTTCGTGGTCGAAGTGGGCAGCGTGCTCACCTCACTTCTGCTCATCGAGAACTACCGCCATCATCCCGGTACGTTCGCCTTCAATCTGCAGATCACGTTTTGGCTGTGGTTCACGGTGCTCTTCGCCAATTTTGCCGAGGCCATGGCCGAAGGCCGCGGCAAGGCGCAGGCCGACACTTTGCGCAAGGCCAAGGGCGAGACCATCGCCAAGCGCTACAAGGCCGACGGCAGCTTTGAAGAGATCGTCAGCGGCAATCTCCGCGCAGGAGATGTGATCTACGTCGAAGCCGGCAACTACATCGCAGGCGACGGCGAAGTGATCGAAGGCGTGGCCTCAGTCGACGAATCGGCAATTACCGGCGAGTCGGCTCCCGTCATCCGCGAGGCGGGAGGCGACCGCTCGGCCGTCACCGGCGGCACCAAAGTGCTCTCGGACTGGATCAAGGTGAAGATCACCTCCAATCCCGGCGAAACTTTTCTCGATCGCATGATCGCGCTGGTCGAAGGCGCTACGCGGCAGAAGACGCCCAACGAAATCGCGCTCAGCATTCTGCTCTCCGGCCTCACCATCATCTTCCTGCTGGCGGTGGTCACTCTGCAGCCCTTCGCAATTTACTCCAATGCGCCGCAGACGGTCTTTGTGCTGGTTTCGCTGCTGGTCTGCCTCATTCCCACCACCATCGGCGGATTGCTTTCGGCCATCGGCATCGCGGGCATGGACCGCCTGGTGCAGTACAACGTGCTGGCCATGAGCGGACGCGCCGTGGAAGCCGCCGGCGACGTGAATACGCTGCTGCTCGACAAGACCGGAACCATCACACTCGGCAATCGCCAAGCTGTGGAATTCATCACCGCGCCCGATGTGAGCCCGGAGCGGCTTGCCAATGCGGCGCAGCTTGCCTCGCTCTCCGACGAAACTCCCGAAGGCCGCTCGATTGTTGTATTGGCTAAGGAGAAGTACAACCTGCGCGGCCGCGACTTGGGCGGCATTCACGCCGAGTTTGTGCCATTCACCGCGCAAACCCGCATGAGCGGCGTCAATCTTCCGGGCACGCTCATCCGCAAGGGCTCGGTCGACGCCATCGCACGCTTCCTTGAAGAGCAGGGCTCGTCGCTTCCGCAAAAAGTCCGCGAAAGCGTGGAAGAGATCGCGCGCCTGGGCGGAACGCCTCTTGTTGTCGCCGAGAACTCAACTGCGCTCGGCGTCATTTACTTAAAGGACGTGGTCAAGGGCGGCTTGAAGGAGCGGCTTGCGCGCCTGCGCGCCATGGGCATCCGCACCATCATGATCACCGGCGACAATCCGCTGACCGCGGCTGTAATCGCGCGCGAAGCAGGCGTTGACGACTTTCTTGCTGAAGCCAAGCCCAAGGACAAGATGGATTTGATCAAGCGCGAACAGGGCAAGGGCAAGCTGGTAGCCATGACCGGCGACGGCACCAACGATGCGCCAGCGCTGGCGCAGGCCGACGTGGGCGTGGCGATGAACTCCGGCACACAGGCGGCAAAAGAAGCCGGCAACATGGTCGATCTCGACTCCAACCCCACCAAGCTCATTGAAATCGTGGAGATCGGCAAGCAGCTATTGATGACGCGCGGAGCCCTGACCACATTCTCCATCGCCAACGACGTGGCCAAGTACTTCGCCATCATCCCGGCCATGTTTCTGGGCGTGTTTCCGGTGCTGGGCGCGCTCAACATTATGCATCTGCACTCGCCCAATTCGGCGATTTTGTCGGCGGTCATCTTTAACGCGATCATTATCGTGGCGCTGATTCCGCTGGCGTTGAAAGGCGTCAAGTACGAGCCCAAGCCGGCCGACGTTTTGTTGCGCAATAACCTGTTGATCTACGGCGTGGGCGGCATTCTAATTCCGTTTGTCGGCATCAAGGCCATCGATCTGTGCCTTGTAGCAATGCATTTGGCATAGGAGGCTTAAGACAGTTATGGCTTCAACGATACAGCAAATTCCGCAACGATTCACCGAGACGCAACATCAAATCAGCGCAGGGAGACCCGTCGTGCACTCGGTTTGGAAGACTTCAATTCTGTTCACTGTCGTTACCGCAGTCCTTTTTGGCCTGGGTTATCCGCTGCTGATGACAGGACTCGCCACAGTTCTGTTTCATCATCAGGCGAATGGAAGCCTCATTGAACTCAAAGATGGCACGGTGATCGGCTCCGAGCTGATCGCGCAGAGTTTTACGTCGGACAAGTACTTCCATCCGCGACCCTCGGCTGCGGGCAACGGTTACGACGCTACGTCTTCAGGCGGCACCAATCTGGCCCAGTCAAACAAGACGCTGGTCACGCGCATTCAGGGTGACATCGACAAACTGGCTGCAGCGAACCAGGGCAAGCCCGTTCCCATCGACATGGTGACTACTTCGGGCTCGGGGCTCGACCCCGACATCACGCCCGACAATGCCTACTATCAGCTCCCGCGTGTCGCACAGGCGCGCGGCATCGATCAGGATCGGCTGAAAAAACTCGTCGCCGAACACACCTCGGGGCGCCAACTCGGCTTTCTCGGCGAGCCGCGCGTGAATGTGCTGGAGTTGAATCTTGCACTCGACCAGGTATCGAAATAGTTTTCAACGCAGCGGCTCCTGAGGCCACTCGTATGCTGGACGGGCTAAACGGCCCTCCCGCATTTCTTTTTGCTCAGTGGTATGCAGCTCATCCAGTCGCAGCGAACTCTGACTTGCTAACCCGCTATAGTTCGCGCCGTCCTTCGAGCGCGCGCGCCATCGTCACCTCATCGGCATACTCAATGTCGCTGCCGGCCGGGACGCCCGTTGCGATGCGCGTGATCTTCACAGTGAAGCCGCGCAACGCAGCCGCCAGCCAACTCGCCGTGGCCTCGCCCTCGAGCGTGGGGCTGGTGGCGAGAATTACCTCGTCAATCTCACCGCGCTCCACCCGGCCGATCAGTGTTCTTGCGCGCAACTGGTCGGGCCCCACGCCGTGCAGGGGTGAAAGCGTGCCGTGCAGCACGTGATAGACGCCCTGATAGCTTTGCGTCCGTTCCACGGCGGCGATATTCGTGGGTTCTTCTACTACGCAAACCAGCCGCAGGTTCCGCGTCGGGCTTGCGCAGTAGGCGCAGGGATCGACATCGGTGACGTTGTTGCAAATGGAGCAGAGGCGCAGGCTGGCCTTCAATCCGCGCACGGCGTCCGCCAGGGCGGCTGCGTCCTCGTCACTCGCGCGCAGAATGTAAAACGCGTAGCGCTGCGCGCTCTTGGTGCCCACGCCAGGTAGTTTCTTCAGTTCTTCAATGAGCCGGGCCATCGGCTCGGCATAGCGTGACAAAGTTCCCGCCTCCTAAAAACAGTGAACAGTGGTCGGTGATCAGTGGTCAGTAAAAAACACCCACTGTTCACTGCGTCACCGAGATATTCTCAATATCCAACTCCTCATCCAACTCCTCGAAGGGAACGCCTGGATAGCCCTCCTCACAGATACTCAACTCATTCCCGGCAGTTTCAATCCGCCCAGCATGCCCTGCAGGCTCGACTTGATAGCGTCATCCGCCTTGCGGCCGGCTTCGTTTACCGCGCCCACAATTAAATCTTCCAGCATCTCTACGTCGGGCTGGCTGCCGCTCAGGCTCATCACAGCCGATGGGTCAATGTGGATCTTGAGCAATTCTTTCTTGCCGTTCATAGTCGCGGTTACCGCGCCGCCTCCGCTCGAGGCCTCAACCACGGTCTCGCCCAGCTTGCGCTGAACCTCTTCCTGCATTTCGCCGGCTTTCGAAATCATCTCCGAAATTTTGAGCGGATTGATCATTTTCGTCGTGTTCTCCTCAGAGGCCTGTCACTTCTGTCGCAAATCGACCACGCTGCGCACTTCGGCCCGGAAAATCTCCTGCGCCCGCTTGACGATTGGATGCGCCAGCGCCGCTTCCTGCACACTGCCGGCGGGAGCAATCGGTGCCGCAACTACGGTTGGAGCGGAAGCGGCGCCTTCGCCTGCGGACACGACAAAACGCGTCGGCGCGCCCAGCCGTTGCAATTCCTGGCGCACGATCTTTTCCGCAGCCGCATTCACCGTCAGGCTAAGCATCTTCTTGCCCATCCCCGGAACCGAAACCTGGACGCTTGTGCTCTCCAATCGCCACGTGCCGTTGCCCAGCAACGTCGCAGCCGAGCCGTGCCCTGCAGTGGCCAGCGCAGTCACAATGTCCTGGCGGATCGATTCAATGCTCAGTTCTCCGCTCGTCGCTTTCACGGTCTCAGGCGCTTTGGCGAGCGCGCCTTCGGTGAGCGATTCCGCAGACGCAAACCCGCTCGTCTGCGCACTCACAGCAGGGAAGGGCGAAAGTTCGCGCGCGGCTGTGCTCCCTGATTTCGCGGATTCTGTCGCGACTGATCTGCCCATGATCGCGCCGGATTCCGGTCCTGCGCTCTGTCTCACCGGCGGAGTTGCGCTCCAGCCACTCGGTTCTCGCGCCGGCGCGCCTGCCGAAACCGAAGACGCACTCGCCGGTCGCGGAACGCTCGCGCCCGCGCGCGGCGTACTACTCGCGGTCGGTGTTCGAGCGCCCGCTCCTCCAGCCACTCCGCTTAGCAATTCCTCGATCGGCAGCAGCCGCTGTGCGTGGATCAGCTTGAGCAATCCCAACTCCAAGTGAAAGCGCTGCTCCTGGCGGTAATTCAGATCGTCGAAGGTGCGCAGCACAATCTGCAGGTTGCGCGTCAGCTCCTCTTCGCTGAAAAGCAGCGCCGTGCGCGACACGCGCGATCGCTCGTCGGCGGAGATTTCGAGCAACTGCGTCTGCTCGCCACCCAGCTTGGCCATGAGCGTATTGCGCAGATAGCGCACCATCTGCCGCGCCAGCGACAGCGGACTGTGCCCAGCATTCAGCAGCACGTTGAGCTGCTCCATCAGCGGAGCGCTTTCGGCAGCGGCCACGGATTCGAGCAGTTTCTCGAAGACCATGCCCGGAACGGAACCCATCAGATCGCGAATCTGCTCGGCCGCAAGTTTGGCCGTGCCGTTCTCGAGCGGCGCGGACGCGATGGCCTGATCCATGATGGAGAGCGCGTCGCGCATCGATCCGTCGCCAGCCTCGGCCAGCAGCGCCAGCGCGTCGTCCTCAGCGGCAACCTTCTCCTCGGCCGCGATCATCTTCAACTGGGCCAGTATGTCGTCGAACTTGACGGCATGAAAGCTAAAGTGCTGGCAGCGCGAGCGGATGGTCTGCGGAATGTTCTCGGGTTCCGTCGTCGCCATCATGAAGATGACATGCGCAGGTGGTTCTTCCAGCGTCTTCAGCAGCGCGTTAAAGGCGGCTTCGGTAATCTGGTGCGCTTCGTCGAGAATGTAAACCTTGTAGCGGTCGCGCGACGGCGCGTAACGCGCCGCATCGCGCAGCTCGCGAATCTCGTCAATGCCGCGATTCGTCGCAGCGTCGATCTCGATCACGTCTACTGCGTTGCCCTGGCGAATCTCAGTGCATGCGTCGCATACGCCGCAAGGCTCAGGAGTCGGCCGTTCGGCGGAACCTATTTCAGTCCGGCAGTTCAGCGCCTGCGCCAGAATCCGCGCAATGGTGGTTTTCCCAATGCCGCGATGACCGGAGAAAATGTAGCCGTGCGCGATGCGGTTCTGTTCCAGAGCATTGAGAAGCGTGCGCGTGACGTGGTCCTGGCCTGCGACATCGGCAAAGCGCTGCGGCCGATATTTGCGGGCCAGAACCTGATAACCCATGCGAACAAAACTCCTCAAGCGGCAGACGGAAGGAAACAGCCTTCAGAGATTCTATCGTTTCGGGCCTCGAAAGCGGCGCGTGGAAAATTGTCTGCTGCGCTGGTTCCGCGTTTCCAATATGCGATGCTGGAAGTATGCGCTGCGGTTTTGTGATGCGCCCGGGAAATCTGCATCCCAATGAGGGAGAAATCGCGTCTAAGTGAATGGGAATCGGTGATGAAACGGCACCTTGGAATTGCGCTGGTTTTTGCCTCCTTTTTGGCAGTGGAGTTGCGGATTTGCGCGCAGGCTGCAAACGGTTCCAATCCTCCAGGCCAAAACCAGCCAGCTGCCGATTCGCAAAATTCTCCTGCTGCGCAAGCGCCCGCTCGCGTGCAGCAGCAAACCAATCAAAATCCGTTTCCTGAAGACACCAGCGATGTTCCGGTGATGCCGACGCGCGTGACGCCCGGAACGATTCCTGCGGACAGCGATGCATCTCGCGCACCGCGCATTCCCATGCCTGCCAGCGATGCCGATCCGGTGCGCAGCCCCGAAGACGCCGGCAATGCGGCTGAGAATCTGCCGCAGAGTTCCAGTTCGAGCCAGGCCGGAATGAGCGGCCTGCTTCCTCCCGACGATGACGATGCGCCGGCAGGAAAACATAATCGCAAGGGACAGCAGGTTGTGCCCGAGCATCATGAAACTGCGGCCGAGGATGAAAGTGTGGGCGGCTACTATCTCGACAACAAAGACTGGCATGCCGCGCTCTCGCGTTACCAATCTGCGCTGGTGCTCGATCCCGACAATCCCGACGTGTATTGGGGATTAGCCGAAGCCGATCGGCATCTTGGCAACTTTGCCGAGGCGCGCGCGAATTACCAGAAGGTGATGGACTACGATCCGGACAGCCGGCACGCCAAAGAGGCGCGCAAGGCGCTTCAGGATCCTGCCTTCGCCAATGCCAAGCCGCCGCATCCCGCGCAATCTTTACCTACGCCACAATAAAACGGCATGAAAACGCCTCACAGCCTCACAGAATCACAGAAACTGTGAGACTGCGAGATGTTTTCGCGTAAGTGATTGAAATGATTGATAAATCCTGGGTTCACAGTCTCACAGCCCGCTTTTCGAGGCGGGGCCGGCAAGAACCGATTTCAGGGGTCAGGAGCGGCGCCGGTTTTGAGCACCGCACCGAAACGATGGGATCGCGCATTGCCGGTTCAGAGTTCTCTCGAGGGCATCGTGCATCAAGATGGGAAACCACGGTGCCGGAAGGGCACGGTGCGCCGGGATTGTGGGATCGATACCGGTGTTTCCCATGATTATTTCCTCCCCCCCTGCCCCCCATCTTTGAGCCTAAAGTCCTCGTGGTAAAAGGGGTTCGGGACCGCTAGCATCTGCAAGTCCATGATTCTAAAGAGACGGACTCTCGTAAAGTCATCAACCCATTCAAGTTCCTCGATTTCTATGGGAATTTCAAATCTCTCGAAATCCGGACTCATGCAACGATTATGCAGGAAGAGAGCAAAATGATCTGCAAACTCGGGGAGGTGTTTTTTGCGAGTGTTTTGAAGGGGTTAAGGTGATGCGCTGCCAACCCGGGTCTTGACTCCATCGATTTCTCACCATGCACTTTCTTTAGAACCCGGCCCAGCGCTGATAGAGGCTGAGCAGTTGCTCACCCCAGAAAACGCTCATGATCGCGCCCAGGCAAAGGAAGGTTCCGAAGGGAAGTTTCCTGAGCGCCCAGTGTTCTTCGTCCGCCTGCGCTCGAGGAAGCGCAAGCAGGGCCAGTGCCGTGAATGCGCCCAAGACACAGCCGATGCAGAAAGCCAGCATGGAGCCATCGAGTCCCAGCCACGCGGCCAGCATGGCCATGAGCTTGGCATCGCCCAGGCCGAGACCTTCGCGGCGACGAACCAGCCAGTAGATCCAGCGAATGAGAAGAATGGAGCCGGCGGCGAGAAGTGGGCCGGCGATGAGGAGCAGGAGGCCGACAAACAGATTTCCAATTCCCGGGAAGCGAACCGACTCCAGAAAATACCCCAGCTTCATCACCGATTCCATCGACAACGTCATGGGAAGGGCGGACATGTGCACGAACGTTCAAAGTATTTTTCGCTCAGCTTGGCTGCGGCCGCCAGCCACAGGAACGATGTCAAAACTCCCAGAGCGATTCCGGGCCAGACGAGCCGGTCGGGCAGCCAGAAGTTTTCCGCATCGAGGACTGCGAGAGCGACCAGCAGCCAAAGAAAAATCATCGTCCCGAGGACGACGGAGAGTTGATAGCAGAGGACGGCGATGGGTTGCGCCAGATCGGTTGCGACTGCCAGCACGCGCCAGGTTTCAAACGCCCAAAGCGTGCCGACGGCCAGTTCCACGAGTGGATAGCGCCAGCTGATTGCTGCTTTGCAAGTCCGGCAGTGGCCGCGGAGAGCCAGCCAACTGGCTAGCGGAATGTTTTCCCACCAGGCCAGGGTGCGGCCGCAACTGCGGCAATGGGAGCGGCCTTTGGCGGCGCTTTCTTCCTCGGGCCAGCGGGCGGCGCAGACGTTGAGAAAACTGCCGAAGGCGAGTCCGAAGAGGCCCGCAAAGACGGTGATAAAGATGGGAAGCATTCGAGGGTGAGTATACAGAAGACAGGGAGCAAGGGAGCGAGGGAGCAAGGGAGCGAGTTGGGGTTCGTGCTATCCCACCCATTTCTCCGCCGCGGCGGACGGAAATGGATGGGGCACGGGATTTTTGTGCTGAGTCGATTGCTGAATTGAGGTTCGTGCTGTCCCACCCTAAACGCAAAATGCACGTTTAGGATGGGGCACGGACGCAGTGTTTTGAGGCCGGATCAATAGAGATTCCCGCAACATCGATGCGAGCGGTGGGGGCGACTTGCTGGCCATAGCGCCGCAAAGCTAGTACCGAGGGGCAACCAGCGGGGGTTGGGATGCGGCGGCGATCTTGTTGAACTCATTCTGCAGAATGGCGTAGCCGATTGGTCCCAGAAAAATCTTGAGCAAAAAGCTTCCCAGGGCGGAGAATGCCCCGCGGGTTACCAGAGCGACGCCCGTACCGTAGACCCAGAGCCAGTAGAGGTTGGCAAAGGGAACGATCAACAGCCATGCGGTGGGTATTTGCGCACCGAGGCTGTTCATTTCGTCTTTTGTCTTCACTAACCAGACAAGGCCGTAGATACCGAAGGTGAGGAACGGCAGAAAAAGCACAGCAAGCGGGTTTCTTCTCTTCATTTTCGCTCCCTTGAATGGAATGTTTTGTTGGTCGCGTCAGAATACTACCGCCAGGAGGAAAGGGCAATTGAAAACATGGGGCGCTAAACTGGAGCTGCATGGATATTCAGCCGGAGCGCCACAGCAAAAAGGATTCCTCTGCGCAAAAGCTTACCGACCCGGCGCGGGCGGCAGCGTTGTTTGAGGAATCCGTGGCCATTATGGCTCGGCTGCGCGCTCCCGGCGGCTGTCCCTGGGATCGCGAGCAATCCTTCGATACCATCCGCAAATACACGTTGGAAGAGGCCTACGAGGTCTTTGACGCCATTGAGCGACGAGACTTTCCGCATCTTACGGAAGAGCTGGGCGATCTGCTCTTGCAAGTTCTGTTTTATGCGGAGATGGCGGCAAACGAGGGCTTTTTTACCATTTCGGACGTGTTGGATGGGCTCAATCGGAAACTGGTCCGCCGCCATCCGCATGTGTTTGGGGACGAGGCGGCGCGTGCGGCCGGCAATCGCGCCGATGTTGACGCCAACGTGGAAGGTTCATCCGAAGCCGTGCTGCGCAACTGGGAAGAGATCAAAGCCGCCGAACCATTGCATGGAGCAGGCGCGCCTTCGGCGCAAGGGCAACTACCTTCGCGTCTTGATAGCGTTCTCCGCGCGATGCCGGCCCTGGCTGAGGCTGCCAAGCTCGGCGGCAAGGCGCAGAAATCGGGATTCGACTGGCCGACCTGGCGCGAGTTGCTGCCCAAGATTGCCGAAGAAACAGCGGAACTCGAAGCGGAAGCAGCTTCCGCCGATCCGGCGCGCAAGCCGGCGGTGGAGGCCGAGTTGGGCGATCTGCTGTTTACCGTTGTCAACCTGGGCCGTCATCTGGGTGTGGATGCGGAGATGGCGTTGCGCAGTTGTAATTTGCGCTTCCGGCAGCGCTTCCGCGAGATGGAGTTAGCGTCGGAACGGCCGCTCGAGGATCTGTCGCCGATCGAGCTGGAAGCGCTGTGGGCGCAGGCGAAGCGGAAGCTCGCAGCCGATGCAGCGGCGGCCGAAGGGGCTGTCAAAGAAGGCCGAGCTTGCGACTGATCATGAGGGGACATCCCGCAGGGGCTAAAGCCCGCGCCTATTTTGCGGCGGCTGTGGCACGAATGAATTCGTGCCCTTTCAAAGCGTCACGTTTTTTCGCAGCCCGCGAAGTCGGAGAGCAGGCGCAGCCATGAGCGTTCAATTTCGCGCCTGCAAAGATCTTGAAGAGCTTGAGGCTTGTGTCCAGATGCAGATTGCGACCTGGGGATACGACAAGGCGGAAGCCGTTCCACGCAAATCTTTTCTCCTGGCGCAGAAGATCGGCGGGCAGGTGATTGGCGCGTTTGAAAACAGGGAGCGAGGGAGCGAGGGAGCAAGGGAGCAAGGGAGTGGGGAAGAGCGCGAGATCCTCGTTGGTTTCGCCCTGTCTTTGCCTGGGATCAAAATCGTTGAGGGCCGGCCATCGCCCTACCTTCATTCCCACATGCTTGCGATCCGGCCCTCCCATCGCAACCGCGGGCTTGGCGCACAACTCAAATGGGAGCAACGGCGTGAGGCGCTTTCACGGGGCATACGGCATATGGAGTGGACGTTTGATCCGCTCGAAATCAAGAATGCTTTCCTCAATATCCACAGGCTGGGCGCCACAGCCCGCGAGTATCGCGTAAATTTCTATGGTGTATCCTCATCTCGTCTGCAGGGTGGTCTGCCAACAGACCGCCTTTTGGCAGAGTGGGAGCTGGATTCCCCGCGAGTTGGGGCCCGCATGGCTCAGCGTCCGTCAGCTTCATGCACGATTGAAGAACGCATTTTGGTTCCGGCCTGCATTGAGCAGTGGAAGGCCGCGGAAGCTACCCGCAAGCGCGCTCTCGATGTTCAGTTAGAGAATCAACGGAAGTTTCAGCAGGCTTTTTCAAGGGGATTGGCAGTGCTAGGTTTCTCTCGCGATGCCGAAGGTAACGGTGTCTACGAATTGGGCCCTCTCTCTCAACCCTGACTCTACCCGAGGAACGAATGAGAATTGATGCAATTATCCTGCGCGAAGTCCACATGCCGCTGGTGCGCCCGTTTGAAACCAGCTTTGGCGTCACCCGCAACCGAAGGATCGTGCTCGCCGAAGTTCAGTCCGAAGGGCTGACCGGCTGGGGCGAGTGCACTGCGGGCGAGCGGCCGTTTTTCTCCGGCGAATCGACCGACACTGCCTGGCAGGTGCTGGTGAATGAGCTGGGTCCGATGCTGGCCAGCGAGCGGCCGGAACATGGCGGCGAGTGCCCGCGCATCTTCAAGGCTGTGCGGGGCAATCCCATGGCCAAGGCTGCGCTTGAGAACGCGATTTGGGATCTCGAAGCGCAGCGTGAAGGCATTTCTTTGGCCAGCCTTATTGGCGGTGTGCGCGAGAGCATCGTGTGCGGCGTTTCTCTGGGCATCCAGTCTTCGATCCCCGAGCTGCTTGCCATCATCGAGCGCGAATTGGATGCCGGCTATCAGCGCATCAAGCTCAAATGCAAACCTGGTTGGGATGTGGAAGTTTTTGAGAGCGTGCGCAGCCGGTGGCCGGGAATTTTGCTGAGTTGCGACGCCAACTCCGCCTACCGCCTGCACGACCAGGATCTTTTGGAGTCGTTCGACGCGTACGATTTGCTCATGATCGAGCAGCCATTGTGGCACGACGATTTCTACTTCCACTCCGTGCTGCAGAAGCGGCTGAACACGCCTATTTGTTTGGATGAATCGATTCGCAACCGGCGCGATGCGCTGGCTGCGATCGAGATGGAGTCTTGCAAGATCATCAACATCAAGCTGGGGCGCGTGGGCGGATTCTCCGAGGCGATTGCCGTGCACAATGCGGCGCTGGAACGCGGCATTCCGGTGTGGTGCGGGGGAATGCTCGAGGCGGGCATTGGCCGCGCGCATAACATCGCGTTGTCTACGTTGGAGGGATTTACGCTGCCCGGCGATGTGTCGGCTTCGGCGCGTTATTGGGCGGAGGACATTATCGAGCCCGAGGTTACAGTGTCTGTCGATGGCGAGATTGCCGTTCCCGATACGCCCGGCCGCGGCTACGAAGCGCGCACCGACCTGATCGAAAAGCTGACCGTCCGCAAGGAGACCATTCGCGCCATGGCGATGGTGGCGTAGAAGCAGCGAGCGGGCGAGTCAGCGAGTTAGCGGGTCGGCTAGAGCGTACCCTTTTCAGCGTCTGTGAAGAAGAACGAAAGGCGAGGCTTTCGATGGGCCTTCTCGGGCCTGTCTCGGGAACTGTTTCCCTCAGGATTGCGCAAGGTTTATCTGGCCGTGTCCAAGCGCCGGCAATTACACTCAGACCATCGCATTTTGAGGACAATCGAATGAATCGGTATTGCCGTATTGCACTCCTCGGGCTGATGGGCGCAGCGTTTCTGGCGCCGGGTGTGGTCCTGGTTCATGCACAGGCCACGGGCTCCACTTCAAGCAGCGCTCCCATGAAGGTTGCGCTTCTGCCGGGCCTGGACAAGCAGATCATGGACACCACCGCGGACCCGTGCGCGAACTTTTTTCAATACGCGTGCGGGAACTTCGCCAAACTCTATCCGATTCCGCCGGACAAGTTGTCGTACGGAGGGTTCAGCATTGTCTACGACCACACGCAGGATATTTTAAAGGGCCTGTTGGACCAGGCGGCTCGAACGAGCGCGCCGCGTTCCGCCAACGAACAGAAGATCGGGGATTACTACGCGAGTTGCATGGATGAGGACGCGATCGATGCCAAAGGCCTGCAACCGCTCGAGCCGGAACTTGACCGCATCGCGGCGTTGACGAGCAAGAAGGAGCTGACCGGCCTGCTGGCGCATGATCAAATGATCAACGTGGGCGCGTTTTTTAATTACGGCGAGCAGCCGGATTTTGCAGACGCAACCAAACAAATTGCGATCGTCGATCAGGGCGGGCTGGGCCTTCCCGAGCGCGACTATTATTTCCGCACCGGCGACGACGCCGAGAAGACGCGCAAGCAATACGTGGAGCATGTGACCGCCATGCTGGTGTTGCTGGGCGAGCCTGCCGACAGGGCTGCGGCGGACGCGCAGAAGATCATGACGCTGGAAACGGCGTTGGCCCAGATTTCAATGGACGTGACTTCGCGCCGCGATCCGGAGAAGATTTTTCACCTTCTGCCAGCGGCGAAGCTGATCGAACTGACGCCTGCGATCGATTGGCCTAAGCTCTTCGCCGATACGGGCGTGCCGGGCATCGCGGAGCTGAATATCGCCAATCCCGACTTCCTGAAAGGGTTGCAGGGCGTCATCGATTCGACCGATCTCGACACGATCAAGGCCTACCTGCGCTGGCAACTGATCAGCTCGATTCCTGAGTACGCGCTGCCCAGAGCGTTGAGCGAAGAAGATTTCAAGTTCAACAGCCAGGAGATGCGCGGGCAGCCGCAGCAGCGAGCGCGCTGGAAGCGGTGCGCGGCGGCGACCGATAACGCCATGGGCGAAGCAGTGGGACAGGTGTATGTTGCGGAGAATTTTCCCGCCGCAAACAAGGCCTTTATGCTGCAGATGGTTCACGACATCGAAGCAGCGATGGGCACGGAGTTGGGAGCGCAGGCGTGGATGAGCGACCCGACCAAGAAAACTGCCGAGGCCAAGCTGCATCTGGTCGCGAACAAGATCGGCTACCCGGATCATTGGCGCGATTATTCGACCTTGACGATCGTGCGCGGCGACGCCATCGGCAATGTCTTGCGGGCGGCGGACTTTGAGAATAAGCGCGAGCTGAATAAGATCGGCAAGCCGGTGGATCGGGGCGAGTGGATCACAACTCCGGCAACCGTGAATGCTTTTTATAACCCAACCATGAACGACATCAACTTCCCCGCCGGAATTCTGCAGTCGCCGTTGTACGATCCGAGCGGCACCGACGCGGAGATCTACGGGCATATCGGCGCGATTGTGGGGCACGAGCTGACGCACGGCTTTGACGATGAGGGCAGCCAGTTTGACGGCTACGGCAATCTGTCGGGCTGGTGGACGCCGGAGGATCGCAAGAAGTTTGACGCGATGACGGATTGCGAAGTGCAGGAATATGGCAACTTCACGGTGTTGGGGGACGTGAAACTCAACGGCAAGCTGGAATTGGGCGAGAATACGGCCGACAACGGCGGGTTGCGGCTGGCCTATAGCGCGTTTCTCGCCGATGCGGCGCGCAAAGGCACCGATCTGAACGCCAAGCAGGACGGCTATACGCCGGCGCAGCAGTTCTTTATCGCCTTCGGGCAGAATTGGTGCAGCAATCAGCGGCCCGAGGAGATGCGGCTTCAGGTGCAGACCGATGGCCATGCTCCCGACGAGTTCCGCGCCAACGGCGTGGTGCAGAATTTGCCGGCGTTCGGACAGGCTTTCGGCTGCAAAGTGGGCCAGCCGATGATGCCGGCGAATGCCTGCCACGTATGGTAAATGCTGGTGTTTAAAATGGGGCCGCGTTCGGTATGGGCGCGGCCTTCTTACTGCTTTTTAGGCCAATCGAAGTGCCGGCCGAGGATGCCTTTCACGATCCAGTGGTCGGTAGCCGCTGTGGGGCCTACGCCCACGCCGAAGTTGATCTCCCACTTGGGCGACACGTTGAGGTCGATGGCAGGGAAGAGTTGCTGTTGCTGATCGCGCAGGCTGGCAATGTTGGTGATGCTGCCGTAGTCGGCGTAGTATTCGACGCCGCCGGTGATCTGCTTCGTAAAGTCGTAGCTGATTTTTATGGCTGGAGAAAAATCGACGCCCAGATTCACGTCGGGCCCGTGCCAGGTGCGCTCCAGCGCCGGATTCACGGCGAAATACCACCGCCCCGACGTCTTGTCCACGATAGGACGAATCTCCCATGTCCAGGTGTCGGGCGAAAATAGCGCGCGCTGGTAGCCAACCTCGTTGGACAGGCTCACGCCTACCGGCCAGCGCCATTTATCTGGAACTCGCACGCGCGGGCGGATATGATCGCCCACCCACTGCGCGTCCAAGCCGCTTTGCTCGCTGGTAAAAATGTAAAAACCGACTTCGGACCAGCCGTTGACTCCCTGCGTAATTTCTACGGTCTCGTGCTCGGCATGGTTGGTAGCCGCCACGCCGCCAATCTTTGGATGTCCTTTGACGGTAAAGTTCGAATGCAATTCCACCATGGTGCTGCGCGGCGCGACCGTGTCCGCACCGTACACCTGGATCTCGTAGTTGCCCTGCGCATGCACTTCCGCGGCAGTAGCTGCGAGCGCAACAGCGGCGAGGAGGAAGACGCTCAGTTCGAAAAGACGCGGGGATTTCGTCATCGCTCTATTGCCAATTTACTCTGTCAGACCTTCGACCTATTGTCACAGGTATTTCGCCAGGAACTCCTCGACCTCGGCACGCATCGGCATCGAGGCTTGCGCGCCTCTACGCGTCACGCTGATGGCCGCTGCGGCATTGGCGAAGCGCGCTGCCGTCCACGGGTGATTGCCCTCTTCAAGCGCCACGGCAAATGCGCCGTTGAAGCAGTCGCCCGCACCCACGGTGTTGATCGCGTCCACAATGAACGGCTTGACCCACCCGGCTCGGCCCCCGGCAACGGAAACAAACGCGCCCTCCGCGCCGCGCTTGAGCACCACGCCACGCAGGCCCTTCGCGTGCAGGCGCTTCGCGGTGTCCTCCACGCTCGCGCCATCGCCCACGAAGAAAGCCGCCTCGGTCTCATTGGGTGTGAACCAGGCTACCTGGCCGAACACGGCATCGGGCAAAGTTGCGGCGGGCGCGGGGTCGAGCATGACTGGCACATTTGATCGGGCGCAAAGGTCGAGCGTGTAGCTCAGAGTGTCCATGGGAATTTCAAGCTGGCAGAGAACGATGCCGGCCGAACGGATCAGATCTGCGTGTTTATCCACCGTCGCTCGATCCATCTTGCCGTTGGCGCCGGGAACCACCACGATCGCGTTCTGCCCATCGTCGGCAACGAACATTGGCGCGAGGCCCGAGGAGCCCGCGGTGTGCGCCATCCCAGCCGTGTCGACGCCGGCGCGCTTCAGGTTCTCGATCAGCACCGGCCCGAAGTTGTCGTCGCCAACCTTCGCGACCATCGCGACGCGATAACCCAACCGCGCCGCGGCCACGGCCTGGTTCGCGCCCTTGCCGCCGGGCGTGGTCTCAAATCCCGTTCCGATCAGCGTCTGCCCGATCGAGGGGATGCGCGGCGTGCGCGTGACCAGATCCATGGTGATGCTGCCGACAATCACGATCGGCTTGCGTGTATCGCTCATATACAGACCTCAGGGATACCGGAGTCGTGAATCGTGGATCGTGAACCGTGGATCGTGAACCGTGAACCGTGGACCGTGTGCCCTGCAACGCGGTCAGCGCCCACCCCGCGTCCACGAGCCACGGTTCACGGCCCACGATCCGGTTCAGTGCAGTGGCGCTATCGCAATCGATCCCAGCCCAACCAGGAAGCACAAGAACATCGACACCAGGAGCACAGTGACCACGCGCGGCGCGCCGGCGAACTCGCGCCATACGAATACGCCCCAGCACGCCGAAACCATGGTCGCGCCCTGACCAATGCTATACGAGACCGCGGGCCCCACCAGGTGCGTGCCCGATGCCAGAAAATTCGCCACGCCGCCGGTGCACCAGATGGCACCGCCGAGCGTGCCCGCAAGATGCCAGCCGAAGGGGGCCTTCCAGTAATCCGCGCCACTTACCGGTTCGCGGCCGTCGAGAGGCTTCTTCATGAGCAGCCAGTTCGCGGGGACGGTGGAGATGAGCAGCCCGATGGTGAAAAACAATGTCACCGCATAGGGGCCGGGCGCAGATTGCCCAGGCTCGCCATTGAGCGCCCGCGCCACAAAGGGATAAAAGCAGCCCATCAGCACGCCGCACGCCAGGCTGATGACAATGCCGCGTACTGTGGTCGCCTTGACCGTGGCTTCGCGCTTGCGGTAGGCGGCCGCGTCCAGCACAATGGCCACGACGACCATTGCCACTCCGCCAAACAGCAGCAGTGGATTGCCTACCGGCTTGATTACGTAATTTGAGATTGCGCCGATGACCAGCGCGAGGCCGATGCCCACGGGGAAGGCCACTGCCATGCCGGCCACATCGATGGCGGCCACCAGCAGCAGGTTCGCCACATTGAAGATCGCGCCGCCCGCCATGGCGTAGAGAATGGGTGCGAGATGCGTCTGCATCGCGTCTTCGAGGAACGGCGCTCCCGCGTGCCCCAGGCTCCCCGCCGTCAATCCCCAGAAGATTGCGCCCACCGCCATGCCGATCGCGTAGTCCCAATAGAAAAGCTGGAAGCGGTAGCCGGGGCAAAGTTTCAATGTGTTCGCCCACGATCCCCAGCACAGCATGGTCAGGATGGTGAGAGACAATGCGGCCAGATAGGTTTCGGGAGCGAGCATTGAGAATTGCCTCCGTGCAAAAGCTAAGTTACGGCAAACAATGAACGATAGCGCATTGGCGTTGCCGTTGTATACAGGGCAAAATGAATGTGATTCCTTAACTCAAGCGGGTATCCGCCGCGGGCGCATGCCGTCGAGTCGAACGGTGCCTTACTTTGCTGCCTTCAGCGCCTCGGTCAGCGCCGGAACCACTTCGAAGAGATCGCCGACGATGCCGTAATCGGCGACCTCGAAGATGGGCGCGTCGGGATCCTTGTTGATGGCTACGATGCACTGCGAGCCTTTCATGCCGACGAGGTGCTGGATGGCTCCCGAGATGCCGACGGCGAGATAGAGTTTGGGCGCGACCGTTTGTCCGGAGCTGCCCACTTGCCGTTCCATGGGCAGCCAGCCGTTGTCGCAGATGGGGCGCGAAGCGGCGAGTTCCGCGCCAAGAGCCGCGGCGAGCGCTTCGAGGAGCGGCATGTTCGCTGCGTCCTTGATGCCGCGGCCCACGCTAACGATGCGCTGCGCCGAGCCGAGATCGACGGTTTGCGCCGATTCGCGATGCGGCTCGGCTGGTTTGGTGCGGATTTGCGCGGGATCGATCTCGGGGATGAATTCGTAGATATTCATCACGCCGCCGCTCGCCGTGTCGGCCTTGAAGGCGCCGTTCTGGATGGAGACAAAGCACGGGCCGGCGCCTTCGTGGCGAAACGTTGCGTTCATTCTCCCCTGAAAGAGCTGGCGCTCGAATAACGGCCCGTCTGCAATCGCTGTCACGTCGCCGATCAGCACCTGGCCGAACTTTGCGGCAAGGCGCGGAACAAAATCGCGCACCTGGTAGCTGTGTGGAAAGAGAACATAGTCGGGCTCGAGTTTGCGGATGAGTTGCTCGAAGGCGAGTGTGTAGCCGTCGGCGGTGTAGGTTTCAAGCAGCGGATGCCGAATCGAGTGGCCGGCGGCAGGCGGCGGCCCGGAAAGCTGAAGAAAAATGTTCTTGTTGGGTTCGCCGACGGCGGCCGCTTCGAGCGCAAGGCCTGTCAGGCTGGCGAGTATGCGGCCGGCGGCTAGAGTCTCCTGAAAGATGCGGGCGCTGCCATCGCGGCGCGCTTCTTCGACAACCAAAATGCCACTCATAGCACCCGCGCCTCCGTCTTGAGCTTTTCAACCAGCGCTGCCGCGGCCTCTTTCGGCGAGCCCGCGAGTATCTGCGTGGATTTTTGCTTCCTGGGCACGGAGATTTGCTGGAGCGTGACTGTCGGCGCGGACTCCACGCCAAGCTCCGCAGCGTTGATCGCGCGCAGTTCCTTAGTCTTGGCGCGCTTGATGCCCATCAGCGTGGAATAGCGCAACTTGTTTCCGCCGGACTGCATGGTGAGCACTGCGGGCAGCGGCATCTCGATCGATTGGAACCAGCCTTCTTCAAGTTCGCGCTTCACCTTGAGGCCCGCGTCGGTCTTTTCCACTTTCAGAATAAGGGTCGCGTGGGGCAAGCCAAGCAGTTCGGCGAGAATCACGCCCGTCTGGCCGAGGCCGAGATCTTCGGACTGCAATCCCGTAAGCACAAGGTCAGGATTCTCAGGCCGGATGGCCGCCGCCAGCAGTTTTGCGACTCCCAACGCATCGTAAGTGCCCAGATCGTCCGAGAGAATGTGAATGGCGCGGTCCGCGCCCTTGGCGAGGGCTTCGCGAATCGTCGCTCCCACGCGCTCCGGTCCGGCGCTGAGCACGATGACTTCGCCACCGTGTTTTTCCCTGAGCTGCAGCGCCTCTTCGAGCGCATAGGCGTCCGGCTCGTTCATCGCCCATTGGAGCTCGCGCTCTTCGATCCATTTCGCATTCGCGGCGATGCGGATTGGCGCATCGCGGTCGGGCACCTGTTTAATAGCTACAACGATCTTCATTTTTGAGCGCTCCCGCTCGCGATTCAATCTTCTTTCGGCAACCCTCGCGCCACCAACTGCGCAATGTCCATCAACTCAGGCGCGCCTTCGCCGCGGGCTGCGAGTGCATCCCGGAACATCGTATTGCAGAAGGGGCAGGCGGCGGCAACTACGCTCGCGCCGGTGGCGGCGAGCTCGGCGGCGCGGACCTGGCTTACGCGGTCGCCTTTTTCTTCGCCGAGAAACGCGAGGCCGCCGCCTGCGCCGCAACAGAAGCTGCGCTCACGCGAGCGTGGGGCTTCGACGAGTTCGCCGGCGAGAGCGGCGATTTGGCGCGGCTCGTCGTAGACATTGCGATAGCGGCCTAGATAGCAGGGATCGTGGAAGACGATCTTTTCTCTTGCGGGCTCTACAGGCGAACCTGAAAATGCGGGCGAGGACGCCCGCACGACAGCCGGCAAGGATGCCGGCGTTACATTTTGGGGGCTCAGCTCGGGCAAGTGGTCTGCCAGGAACTCGCTGTGATGTTCCACTTCGGGCGGCGTGCCGAATTCCTTCCAGTCCTCCTGGATGGTGCGCACGCAATGCGGGCAGATGGAGATGATCTTTTTGGTTTTGGATTGGGCTAGTGCTTCGAGGTTCGACTCTGCCAGTTGCTGAAACAGGAGATCGTTGCCGAGACGGCGGACTGGATCGCCGGTGCACTTTTCTTTGCGCAGTACGCCGAAACTCGTGCCGAGGTGCCGCATCACGCGCACCAGCGCCAGAACAATTTCGCGTCCGCGCGGGTCGTATGCGCCCATGCAGCCCAGCCATAAACAGTATTCCTGTGTTCCGTCGAAGATGGGCAGCGCATTCTTCTCGACAAACTTGTCACGCTCGGCGGCGGGCATGCCTAAGGCATTGCTGCCTTTTTCCAGAGCGAGGAAAAGTTTGGAGCCGTAACTATCCTCCCACGCGCCGGTGTTCACCGCGCCGCGCCTGAGGCCCACCAGAATCGGCACATGCTCGATGCCCACCGGGCACTGGAACTCGCACGCCCCGCAGGTGGTGCACTCGAATGCCGCCTCCTGCGTGTTGTACTTGCCGAGCAACGGCTCTTCGGACGCCGGTCCGAATTCGTTCAGGTAGCCGCGCAAGCCCAGGATGATTTCTTTCGGGTTGAGTTCCTTGCCAGTCGCGTTGGCCGGGCAGTGCTCCATGCAGCGCCCGCACTCCACGCACGAGTACGCTTGCAGGCTGACCAGTTGCGTGAGGTCTTTTCCGGCAACCAAGCCGAAGTCTTCGTCGCCGCTGAGTGGAGGAATCTGGGCGAAGCTGCCGCGGGAAAGAAACACGGTGAAGGGGCTCAAGACCAGGTGCAGGTGCTTGGTGTGCGGAATGAGCGGCAAAAAAGCCAGCAACGTGAGGGTGTGCGCCCACCATAGCGCCTGCACCGCGCCGGCCGGGCTAGCGACGAAGAAGGCCGCGAGATAAGTCGCCATGAGCAGGAAGATCAGCAGCGCGATGAGGCCTGATTGCCACGAAATCTCACCCAGCCATTTAGGCCGGACCAGGAATCTGCGCAGAAACAAGCCAAGAATACCGAGCGCGCAGGCGATGGCGAAGAGGGCGGCAAAATCAAAATAAAATCGCGCCGCGCGGCCCGCGGGATCGAGGAAGCCAAGGCCGAAAATCGCAGCGCAATGGTTCAGAGTGACCAGCGCGAAGGCGCAAAATGCCCAGAAGACCAACGCATGCGCAATGCCGGCGAGTGGCCGCTCGCGAATCACCTTGGCCTGAAGCAAGACCTCCCAGACAAAGTCGCGCACGCGTTTGCCAACAGGGAAGAGATGAAAGCCGGGGTCTTTCTTCGATTCGAGAATCCTGCGCAGGATGGGGCCGAAGCGCCGCCAGAATCCGTAGACGGATGCAGCCGCCAGCACTACGAACAGGCCTTGCTGCCAAAGCGCAAAGTGCCGGGGCTCGGCCAGGATGGGCAGCAGGTCAATCATCAAAGAAACAATACACGATGCGCTCAGGCCATGGATTTCTGCGGTTCAGGTTCGGGAAGGGAACCACAGTGGAATGCATGAGGCCGTCAATAGCACTTCCTATTTACAAGAACTCTGCTTTGCGTTGCTATTCTAGGAGTGCTGGCCGTCGATTCGGCCTCTGCAGTTATTTATTCGTGGAGCAAGACGTTGCCGAAATATCTCGTTACCGGAGCCGCCGGGTTTATCGGCCGCTCCATTGCAGCGGCGCTCGTCCAGCGTGGCGAATCGGTACGCGGCGTGGATAGTTTGATCACTGGCAATCGCGCCAATCTCGTGGGCCTTGAGGCCATGGAGTTCCTCGAAGGCGACCTTGCCGATCCGGCCGTCTGTGCTCGAGCCTGTGCGGGTGTGGAGATCGTGTTTCATGAGGCGGCGCTGGCCTCGGTCCCGCGCTCGGTGGCCGATCCTGCGGCGACTAACCGCAACTGCGTGGATGCAACGCTGAATGTACTGGTAGCCGCGAAAGCCGCTGGTGTGCGCCGCGTGGTCTACGCCGGATCGTCGTCAGTCTACGGCGACACGCCCACGCTGCCCAAGCACGAAGCGATGCTGCCGCATCCCATCACTCCCTATGCCGTGGCCAAGCTGGCGGGCGAGCATTATTTAGCGGCATTCACCAGCGTCTACGGCATTGAGACGGTCACGCTGCGCTATTTCAACGTCTTCGGCCCTCATCAGGACCCCATGTCGCACTACTCGGGCGTGCTGGCGATTTTTTGCCGCAAAATGCTGGCCGGCGAGCAGCCCACCATCTATGGCGACGGCGAACAGAGCCGCGACTTCACCTATATTGACAACGTGGTCGCCGCCAATCTGCTGGCTGCTGCGGCGCCTGCTGAGAAAGTCTCGGGGCGCATGATGAACCTGGCCACCGGTTCGGCCATTACGCTCAACCAGACATTTGAGATTCTCTGCGGTCTTACCGGGTACAGCGGAAAACCCGTCTATGCAGAGCCGCGCGCGGGCGATATCCGCCACTCCCTGGCCGACATTGGCCTGGCCCGCGAGCTGCTGGGCTACGCGCCATCGGTCGACTTCGCCGAGGGGCTGCGGCGCACCGTCGAGTGGTATCGGGCGTCAAACTAGGGCTCTGACCGGATAAATTCGTTCTTTTGGCTTCTGTGGTTTCCCACCCATTCGCCTGAAAAACGGCGAATGGATGGGGCACGGAAGGATCTTCTTCAGGCGGTCAGAGATCTAGACAACTTAAGGCCCTCTCTCGCGCTAATCCGATTCTCTTGCCACCAGTCTGTGACGAGCGGCATTGACGAATCGCCTCCACATAGAGGAAACTAGCAGCGCTTTTCCTCAGATTGGCTTTTCGTTCAGACGCCAGGGCCATCCCTTGTGTCCCCGTACGGCGTGGGAAAAGGAGAGGTTCATGGCGGGAGTTGGCTGCGCAGTGCGCGGCTGACTATCTCGCTTCAGGCTGTAACTGCGTTTTCGATTCTGGTTTTAACGGAATTTACGGCGCCGCGTGGCAATTTCCGCAAGAAATTGCCATCTTGTACGACGTTAGATGCCACCAGGTGAATCGAAAACGCTCGGGTCCGGCTGGAATCGGGCGAACGCTCTGCTCTGCGTACATGCATTGGAGCGAGGTTTTTGTCCGTTGCCTGATTCTCTATCTTTCCAGTCTGCTTTGCCGGACGATTCCGCGCCGCATGTCGCATCGCCAATGTCGCGGCCGGGATCGACATCGTTACGCGAGATGGGTCAAACCGCGTGGCGTCGCCGCCGCTTTATCGCCGCTGTTGAGGCGGCCCTGCTGGTGGCCTGCGTTCTTTATTGCCTCATCGCACCCAATCAGTACGAAGCCAATGCCCGCGTCGAGCTGCGCACCGCGCCCATATCTTCGCTTAGCCTTGAAGCGCAGGAGCCGTTTGCCGCGGCCTCCGCTCTTGCCGCGCCCATGGCGCTGGAAACGTTTGCCAACGTTTTGCGCAGCGATCAGCTTGCCTGGCGTGTGATCGCCGGGCTCAAGCTCTATCGACAGCCAGGTTTCAACGGGCGCTTTGAGCGGAGATTTCCAGGATTCAATCCCGACGATCCGGCCGTTGACGCCCGAGCCTGGCTTCTGGATCGCTTTAGCCAACGCCTGCACGTGCAATCCATGCCGCGCACACTTCTGGTGGAAGTGCGATTTCGCTGCCGGGATGGGGCGCTGTCGGCGCAGGTGGTCAACGCTCTCATCCGCGCCTATCAGGAGCAGGAGACGGAGTCGCAGATCGAGGCTACGGCGCAGGCTTCGGGGTGGTTGAATGGCCGGCTCGCCGATCTGAAAGTCCGCGTGGACCGCGATCAGCAGCGCCTGGCTGATTTCGAGGCGCAACACGGCATTCTGAGTACGCCGGAGGTGCAGGCCGACGGCCGGCCCGGCGAAACCGAGCATTCCTCAGCCCTGGTTGAGATTGACGAGTTGAGCCGTCAGCTTGTCTCGGCCACCACCGACCGCATTCTGAGCGAAGCGGAATTTCGCGCGGCGTCGCAGGGCGACCCGGAGATGGTGATTGCCGCCGATCCGCGACTGCAGGCCCAGAACGGCAACTTTGCCACGGCTCTGCTGGAACAGATTCACGCCCGTCGCAGCGATCTGGAGCAGGAACAGGCGCAACTGAGCGCGGAGCACGGCGCAAGTTTTCCACGTGTCGTTGAAATCGGCCGCCAACTCGCCGATCTCGACCGGCAGAAGAAGGCGGAGGACGCGAAGCTCGTGGAACATTTCCGCAGCAATTGGCAGACCGCCGTCGATCGCGAGCAGTTGGTGCGCAAAAGCCTGGATCAAGCGACGAGCGAAGGCATGAAGCTGAATGAGGCCACCACGGAGTACGCCGTTATGCGCGAAGAAGCCAATGCCAGCCACGAACTCTACCTGAGGGTGCTGGAAAAATCGGAGGAAGCGGGGCTCGCTGCCGGAGTGCACAGCTCCAATATTTCGGTTGTCGATGCGGCTCGCCAGCCGGCGAGGCCCGTCGCGCCCGATATGCCGCTGTACCTCGCCATCACATTCTTTGCCGGCCTCTGGATCGCGGTTGGAGCCGCGCTGCTCCGCGAATCGCTGGCAGCGTCGGCAACGCGCACCGCGACATTGCTATTGGCGGTGTTCGCGGCCGGTGCGTTGCTCCATGCGCAAGCGCCCACGCCCGCTACCTCCGGCCTGCCGTCAGGCGTCGCCAGCTTTCCGCAATCGCAGGAGACGCGCACGCTTCCCAGCCCGAGGGAATCTCCCACTGCGTGGAACAGTGCCGGACAAGCCGGGGCGACGCCGCCCGCCGCGCAAGCCACGCCGTTGGCCTCAGCGCCGATGCCGGCGCCCATTGGCGCGGGCGATTCCCTCGATATCAGCGAATACCATACGCCCGAGTTTCACTCCGTGGTGCGTGTCTCCGCTGACGGCACTGTCACGCTGCCCATGATCGGCCAGGTCAATGTCAGCGGCACGGACGAGCAGGGGGCAGCGCACATCATTGAAGTGGCCCTCGTGAGCAAAGGCATGCTGCTGCATCCGCTGGTCTCGGTGCTGGTGACGGCCTATGCCGGCCAGGATGTGAGTGTGCTGGGTGAAGTTGGCCACCCCGGCGTGTATCCCTATACGTACCACCACCGGCTACTGGACCTGATCTCCGCCGCTGCCGGCCTTTCGCCCACTGCCGGACGCCTCGTCAACATTTTTCATTCGAGCGACCCCAAGACGCCGCACGCGGTGGTTCTCGATCCCAGCGGCACCGATACCGCATCCGATCACAATCCCGAACTCAGCCCCGGCGATACCGTGCAGGTGAGCCGCGCCGGCTTGGTCTACGTGGTTGGCGACGTGATACGCCCCGGCGGCTTCGCCGTCGATCCTGTGCAGGGACTCACGGTCGTGCAGGCGCTGTCGCTGGCCTGGGGCGCGTCGCAAAATGCCAGCGCCAGGGCCGTCCTCATTCGCGAGCAAAAGGGCGGCCGCACCATGATCTCGCTCAACCTCAAGCGCATGTTGCACGGCCAGGACCCCGACCAGCCCATACAGGATCGCGACATACTCTACGTGCCAGACTCGATGGCTAAGGAAATTTGGACCAAGACATTGGAATCGGCGATTCAGTCGGCCGTCGGTGTGTCGATTTACAGCGGATTGGTCTATTCTCAGTGGTTCTTGCCGAAAACGACGACAACTACGACGCCTACGAGCGCTCCCGCCACACAGCGATCACTGTCTCCAGCGGCAAGTGGGCCGGGAACAGAAAGACCGCAGTAGTGCCAACGTGTTTAGAAAGTCATGGTATGCGCCGCATTGCCTGGATTCTGCTGCTCATTCTCGCGTTCGCCATTCCCTGGGAGTACTCGCTCAACCTGGGCGAGCCGCTGGGCAATGTGGCGCGCATCGCCAGCCTGCTGGTGTTGCTGACAGCCGTGCCCGCGATTTTTCAGGCCGGCCGCATCCGCACGCCGGGCGTGTTCTGCTGGATCACGCTCGCTTTCTTCCTATGGTTCTGCTGTACCTATTTCTGGACGATCGATGCCACGGCCACGCTGGAAAAACTCCGCGCCTATTTTCAGGAGATGATGATCGTCTGGCTGGTTTGGGAGTTTGCCGACACCCCCGCCGACCTGCGCAACCTGCTGCGCGTCACAGTGGCTGGATCGTGGGTTCTCGCCCTGCTCACGCTGGCCGCATTGCTCTCGCCCGATGCCGTAACCGCCGGGCAGATCCGCTTTGCCGGCTACGGCCAGGACCCCAACGAAGTGGCCCGCTTTCTCGATCTCGGAATTCCCCTGGCCGCTCTCCTGGTGCATTGCGAGCGCCGCTGGCCCATGCGCCTCATGGCTATCGGGTTTCTGCCCATCGGGGGCGCCGCCGTTTTGCTCACGGCCTCGCGCAGTGGATTTATCGCCGCGCTCGTAGCCTTCGCCGGTTCGGCTCTCCTGCTTGCCTATGGTCGCGGCCGGCGGGCTGCCGCCGTCGCCTACGCGTTGCCGCCCTCTCTTGCCATCCTCTGGTTCATTGTTCCCGGTGGAACTCTGGAACGCCTCGCTACCATTCCCGAGCAACTGCAAGGCGGCGACTTGAACCAGCGCGTCAATATCTGGTCGGCGGGTTGGGGTGCGTCTGTTCATGCCCCTTTTTTAGGCGCTGGAGCCGGTTCCTTTACCGCAGCTGCGCATCTTTCGCCCTTCGACACCGCGCACAACACAGCTCTCTCCATCGCGGTGGGCGGCGGGCTTTGCGCGCTGTTTCTGGCTTCGCTGCTTTTTGCGCTGGCCGTTCGCGCGGCGCTCCAAACACTCGGCCCTTTGCGACTGGCGCT
Source organism: uncultured Acidobacteriaceae bacterium (assembly GCA_963732305.1). Taxonomy (GTDB): domain Bacteria; phylum Acidobacteriota; class Terriglobia; order Terriglobales; family Acidobacteriaceae; genus Telmatobacter. Next base: position 75,880 of record CAVSYW010000004.1, on the reverse strand, counting down.
GGCCACGTGCCTGCTTGTCTGGGTCATCACTTCGCTGATTGCCACGGTCGAAGAGAACCGCACCACGTGGCTGCTTTTGGGCATTGTGATTCTGGCCGCGCGCCTGACGGAAGACGAGCCGCGTGGTGTAGCCGCTTGTTTCCGATTCGGGCCGCCGCGCCCGTCCGCCGCGCCGGCACCGTCCTTTGCAGTGCAGCCGAGTTCCTGAGAGCCATGCCGCCCGCCACGACCATCGCCGCGCCTGTCAGGTTCCCCGCCATCCATCGCAGCATTCTCCATGCTGCCCTCTCGGTTGGCGCCGCGGGCATCATCGTCAAGCTCATCGCCACAGCGAAGGAGATCGCCGTTGCTTCCGTCTACGGTCGGTCAGACGCGATGGATGCCTTCCTTGCAGCGGCGCTGATCCCCAGTCTGCTCGTCAACCTTATCTCGGAGTCGATGAACCAGGCGCTTGTGCCCACGCTGATCCGGGTGAGGGAACAGGAGGGGCGTGAACGGGCGCAACAGTTGCTCTCGAATTCGATGCTGTGGATGTGCCTGCTTCTTGGCGCGGCGTCCGCACTCATGGCGCTTTTCGCTCACGGATTTTTTCCGCTCATCGCTTCGCACTTTCCACCCGCCAAGCTTGCGCTTTCGATCCGGCTGTTTTACGGGCTCCTGCCCATCGTGCTGCTCACCGGCATCGCCACCAATTGCACGGCCATTCTCAATACGCTGGATCGCTTCGCCCTTCCCGCGCTCGCGCCCGTCGTCATCTCCGTCTCGATCATCGTTGGCGCGTTGTGCCTGGGCAGCCGTTTCGGCATCTGGGCTATGGTTTATGGCACTCTGGCCGGTTCGCTGCTGCACGTGATCCTGGTTGCGTGGATGATGGAGGCCCGCGGCTATTCGTTCCGTCTGCGCTGGCACGGTATGACCGAGGCCACGCGCGAGGTCGCCGGGCAATATGGTCCCGTGCTTCTCAGCAGCGTGGTTGCTTCCGGCGGGCTGCTTGTCGATCAGTCCATGGCCGCGATGCTGCCCGCCGGCAGCGTTTCCGCGCTGGTTTACGCAAATCGCTTCGTCAGCGTGGTGCTCACGCTGCTGGCCGGCGCAATCTCTACCGCCATCGTGCCCTACTTCAGCCGCATGATCGCGCACCGCGACTGGGCCGGATGCCGCCACACCCTCCACACCTGGGCCGGGCTTACCGCAATTGTCTCGGCGCCCATCGCGATTCTGCTCATTACCGGCGCGCGGCCGCTGGTACGCGCGGCCTACGAGCACGGCCGCTTCGGCCCGAGCGACACGAGAATTGTTGCCTCCGTACTGGCGATGTACGCCATTCAGATTCCGTTCTATGTCACCAGCCGCGTCTATTACCGCTTCATCGTCGCCATGCGCCGCACCGACTTGATTCTCTACTGCGGCACGATCAATCTTGGCCTGGATATCGTGCTCAACCTCATCCTGATGCGCTGGTTCGGCGTGGCGGGGATCGCGCTCGCCACCTCGCTCTGGACGGTGAGCACGTTTTTCTTTCTCTGGTACTGGAGCCGCAGGCTACTGGCTCGCGCAACGGCGGCGGAGGCAGCGGCATGAAGCCCCGCATACTACCTGCTGCGCATCGACGATCTCTGCCCCACGGTCGCGGCCGAGCGCTGGCTGCTATTCGAATCGCTGATTGAAGAGTTTCAGCTACAGCCGATTCTCGCCGTTGTTCCCGACAACCGCGACCCCGAGTTGCAAGTCTCTGCGCCCGACCCGGCCTTCTGGGAGCGCATGAAGGCTCTCGAAGCCGCCGGGGCAACGATTGGCTTGCATGGCTACCGCCATCTGTGCGTTAGCCAAGGGCGCAGCCTTCTCGGTCTGCATCGCACCTCGGAGTTTGCCGGCGTTGCCTTCAAGACGCAGCGCGCATGGATCGGCGAAGGCTTGCGTATTCTGCGCGGCCAAGGACTCCATCCGAGCATCTGGGTCGCCCCGCGTCACGGCTTCGACAAGCACACTATCCAGGCTTTGCTGGGGGAGGGAATTTCACTCCTGTCCGATGGTTTTGCCCGCCTGCCATTCCTGCGGAGCGGCATCGCGTGGATTCCGCAGCAGCTCTGGGGGCCGGTGGAGAAGGACCGTGGCCTCTGGACCATCTGTGTCCACCCCAACACCGCCAGCGATGCGGAGATCGCCGCTCTGCGCGATTTTATCGCGGCGCACGCGCCGCAGTTCACCTCCCTGGATGATGCAGTACACCGTTTTCAGCCTTCCACCTTGACCCTCGCCGAGCGCATTCAGGCTGTGTGCGCGCTGCGACGTCGCAAACTCTCCCACTCTGCCGGATCGGTGCGCCGGCTCTTACGCTCAAGCAGATCCGCATAAAGCTGTTCCCAGCGGTCGAGCACGGACTCCAGGCTGAAGTGCTCCACAACATGCTGCCGTGCCCGCTCTCCGATCGCCTGACGCTCGCGGAACGGAAGCTGCATCATCCGGCTCATGGCCTCGCCTAGCCGTTCAGGATCGCCCGCAGGCGCCAGCCAACCCGTTTCCCCATCTACGATCACTTCGCGCGTGCCGGGCACGTCTGTAGCCACGGCAGGCAGCCCGCAAGCGCCCGCTTCGAGCAGGACCATCGGCAAGCCTTCATAGCGCGAAGAAAGGACAAATCCGTCGGCGGCCTGCATGCAGCGCGCCACGTTGGGATAGAAGCCCGCAAAACGCACGCGGTGACCGAGGCCGAGCCCCGCAGCCATGGCATTTAGTTCCGCAGCCAGCGGTCCTGCGCCGAGAACCAACAACTGCGCAGTCTGGGGGGCGCGCGCCAGAGCCTGCAACAGCGTCGGATAGTCCTTCACCGCTTCCAGGCGGCCCACAGCGAGCCACAGGAAGTTGCAGCCGATGCCAAGTTCTTCGCGCGCCTGCTGTCGAGTCCGCGCATCCGGTTGCCAGCGATTCACGTCAATGCCGTTGCCCAGCACGGAAAGACGGCTAGGATTCACCATCCCGACGGCGACATGCGACGCGGCCGTCGCCTCGCTCACGGCTGTCACGTGGTCCGGCAACCATCGGCTGCACGCGTAGCCTATGTGACGGCCGAGCTTTCCCGTGGACGAGCTATGCAGTGTGTCGATAACGAGGGGGATGTGCGCGCCGAGCCGCGACCATCGCGCCAGCCAGGCAGCGTGGGGCAAATGCGCGTGCAGAACGTCCGGTTGCTCGAGGCAAAGCCAGCGATGGAAGCGCAACCATCCCCGCGGGTCGGCAAGTCCTTTGCGCATCCCAAGGCTGAGGAAGGCGACGCGCGCTTCCGCCAACTCCGTAGCCGCAGAGCCTCCGGTACCGGAAAGCGCCACCATGCTCACTCGCCAGCCGCGCCGCCGCAATCCCTTGGCCAGCAGGATGGCCTGTTGCTCGGCTCCGGCGATGCGGTCGAGACCGGGAATCAAGATCGCGGCATGACTCATTTGTCTCTCCAGGCGTGCGCGTCGATCAACTCCTCGTACGCATCGAGAGCATGTTCGAATGCGAATTCGTCCACTGGCCGCAGGTTGCCGAGTTCGATCGCGCGGGGATGCCGCCGCCGGTGGAAGCGCGGAAAGACTCCGGCTATTGCAGTGCACAGGGCCGCAAGCAGAAAAGAGACGGCGAGGAAGGGAAGGGAGAGAAGAATGAGAAGAATTGAGAGCGAATAGCGAAGACAGTCACGAACCAAGGGGCCCTCCAGCAAAACAGTTTGCACGGAGCAAGCCGCAACCGGCTTACCGCGGCATCAAAAGCCGTCCCTCGATGGTGGTCTCTTGGAATCGCGCCGGAGCAGGCAGTGCTCGAAACGAGGCCTACTCGAAGGCGCTAAAGGAGATGCGCACCGTGGAATTGCTTTGGCAGGAATCTTGCTCGACGAAGTGTGGCGATGCTCTATAGAAAGGAAGCCCAATGAATCAATGGCCCGGCATGCCCATCCCTTCGCCTTCCAAGCGGATCCCGCCTAACAACACAGGAGTGACCGTGGTAACTAGTCCAACACTGGAGGTGAAATCTGTACTCACAGGAAACAAGAAAGCCCTAAGAATGTCAAGCGGGAAATGTGTACTAGGAAAATTGGTACGTTAATTACCTTCGGACACATCGGCAATTCGTATCGATTGCCCTTGTGCCTCTCTGAGATCGAGGCTGTTTGCCGACGGAAAGAACCCATGACGAAAGCGACCTCCGGGGCCGATGCTTTCAAGAGCCAGGATAATGGCGTCTGCAAGCGCATCCGCGGACACGTTGGCTGCCAACCATGCGCCTTTTTGCCCGCGCAACAGTTCAACGACTCCGCCCGAGGCCGGTGTTGCGACAAGGGGAAGGCCGGCGACAGCCGCTTCAAGAAGCACATTGGGCATGCCCTCATAGCGCGACAACAAAACGAAGAGAGTGGCGCCCGGAAAGAGCGTATACGGTGTTTCGAACGATTCCGCTATACGGAACGAACTGCCCAGATTCGCTTTGCGGCTCTGCGCCTGAAGTGCCGGCTTCTCGCTGCCCGACCCGGCAATCGTAAGATCGCTCTCCGGAAACCGCTTGCGCACCGTGACAAGAGCCTCGATCAACAGATCGAATCCCTTTTCCGGCGCCAGCCTTCCCGCGGCCAGCAAGTGCGGTCCTTCGCCGCTCCACGCAGAAGGCGTGTCCCGTGCGCTCAGAATCCCCTCGATATCCACCGGGTTGGGCAGCACCGCGATCTGTTCGCTCGGAACTCCAGTCTCTCGTACCAGGTCCTCGGCCATGGCGCGGGACTGACAGATCACACGATCGGCCCGCCGATAGAGCAACCGGTAAAGCAGGCGCGTGTACCGAGGAACGCCGCCGTAGCCAACGCGGCAGAGACGGTCGCGTTCTGCCGCACCAGCACGCGCGTCCGCGGCGGAAAAAACGGCCGCAGAAACAGCGCCAGGAAGCTGATCTCGGGCGCTCCCGACAGAATCACGTCTGGCCGCAATCGCCACACCAGCTCGGATGAGTGGAGAGCGCCTTAGCGCGTGCGCGCCCGGCGCCAATCCATGGATCGTCGACCGAGGCGGCACGGCGCCGGGGCCGCGATCCGCGAGCGCGGACCAGTCCCAAGTGGACCTCAAACTCTCCCTGAGGCAGACCGCGCGCCAGCAGCGCCATCACTTGCTGGGCGCCGCCCCCGCCCAGACGAGGAGTCAGCAGAAGAATTCTCGTGCGTTCCACAGTCGCGTTTCCTGAGAGGAAAGCGATTGTGCGAACGGCACCCGTTTCAGGTTATGTGTTGGCAGTCACTGATTGTTTTCTTGGGTAACCTTTATCAATGTCGAGGTCTGTTACTTTTTGTACCGATTTTTCCACAGAACCTGCGCAGCGCCGATCCCGTCGGGGGAAATTCCATCAGCACGAGGCGTTTTGTGGCAGATTCCGCACTTTTTGACCTCCATTTCACATCATCACTCGTGAGCGCGCCGCCGACTATTCTGGTCGGTGTCACGCATGCGCAGACTTGCCTTGTGCTCGGAGCGCGGCTGCGCGCCCTGCGCAACGCGGGATTTCGTGTCCTCTTGGTTTCCAGTCCCGGGCCCTTGCTCGACCTCACTGCCGCGCGTGAAGGAGCGGAGGCGGATCGCGCTTCCCATGCAGCGCAGCATCGCGCCGCTTGCCGATCTGGTGGCCCTCTTCCGCCTATGGCGGCTGATCGGCAAATGCCGCCCCGACCTGGTCGAGTTCAGCACCCCGAAGGCGGGACTGCTGGGCACTCTCGCCGCCTGGCTGCGCAGCGTGCCGCGGCGCGTCTACATGCTGCGCGGTTTAAAGCTTGAGGCCACAACGGGCATCAAGCGGCGCGTCCTGCTGGCCGCAGAACGCATGGCCGCCCGCTGCGCTCATGTGGTTGTCTGCAACAGCGAGAGCCTGCGCGCAGAAGCCCTCGCGCTGCGCCTGGCTCCGGCGAGCAAACTCCGTTGCTTAGGCGAGGGAAGCAGCAACGGCGTCGATATCGAGCGTTTTTCGCCGGGGCCGAGCTAGGTGCGCAAGGAGTTGGGCATTCCGCGCGAGCGCTCCGGTGATTGGATTCTCGGGCCGCCTGACGCGCGACAAGGGACTGCCCGAACTCCTGGAAGCTTTCGATCTGATTCTTTGCGCAGAGCCTGCCGCACGGCTGCTGCTGGTGGGCTGGTTCGATGTGGCCGAAGACGCGCTCGATCCTGAGCTTCGGGAGCGTATTCTCCGGCATCCCAACATTCATTGCACGGGATTCGTCGGCGACACGGCGCCCTATTACCGCGCCATGGACATGCTGGTTCTGCCCACCTGGCGCGAAGGTTTCCCGAATGTTGTGCTGGAAGCGGCAGCCACGGGAATCCCTGTCGTCACCACGGAGTCTACCGGCGCGCGCGACTCCGTAATTCCTGAAGTGACCGGCCTGATGATTCCTCCGGGCTATCCGTACGCCATCTTCGAAGCCGTGATGAACCTCATTCGCGATCCCAATCGCCGGCGGCGCATGGGCCACGCCGCGCGTGCGTGGATTCTGGAACACTACGCGGAATCGCGCGTTGTGGGCTTGACCGTCGATTACTACAAAGGCCTGATCGACGACCGGACTGCTGCATCCCTGCTGAGCGCGTGAGGCAATCGCGGCGCAGCTACTGCCGCTCAAACTCGTAGGTGCATGGCCGGCCCAGAAGACGTGTTCCTTTGCCGTGACTTTCGTGAAACTCCGCGCGAATGTCATACGCGATGTCGGAGCCGCGCCGCAGGTTTCCTGTCACGTACTGCGGCACACCGGTTTTTCCGGCAGCGTGCAGAGTGCCGGTACCATCGCCGGCAAGTTGCCCCTCAATCCGTATCGATGCCGGCTGTCCTTCCGTGCCGTAGTGCCCAACGAGGTGGCCATCTTTCACTTCGCTTACAAATTGCCAAGTGAACCCCTGTGCGTCTTGAAAGGGAGTGCAATTCAGGGTCGTGTCCCACTTTCCGTCGAAGCGTTGGCTGGCCCCTCCGCTCGCTATCGAAGCGATTGGAAGCAGCATGACAATCGCGATCAGGAAGGGGCTCAGTTTTGTGCCTGTACGCGCATTTCTCATCGGTCGATCATAACGCAGGGGATACCGCGGGTCATCGTGCCTTGGGACCAAGAATCGACGGCATGAATCGGCAGCCGTCAGCCCACATCTCCCTCGCCGCCGAACAACCCGGGCTGCTCTTCGCCCGCGCTTGCCGCCTCAGCCCGTTTCCGCCCTGCGGCTCCGATCAAGCTCACAACCTCAAGAGTCTGTATCGCTTGCCGAGGCACAAAAATGCGTTGGGTATTGGATCTCGTATCGGGCGGGGTCAGGAGCAGCCCGGCACCCTCCACCAGAGAGCGATCATTGGCCGCCAGACCTTCCAGCTCGTCGCCGTCGCCGAGTGTCAGGCGCAGCCAGAGGCCCGCAGTGCGCGGCCGCAGCGAGAACCGTTTGCGGACAAGCCGCTCAGGGTTCGCCTGGTCTGCCGATCCGGCAGGGAAGTCCCGCACATAACAGACCCACTTCACCTGCTCCCAACCCATCCGGACCACCTTGCCGGTGAGGTCGAGAAACTCCAACTCCGCCTTTTGCTGGCCGAAATCCGCACCCGCGTAGCCGGCGCACCAGTCGCGCGAGAACTTACGCACAATGACGGGTTTGCGCGCCGAAGCCATCGCTCTGGATTGTCGCACGGTCAAGCCTGCGAAAGGCGCTCTGCTCTATTGCTCTTTCTGGCTCCCCCGGTTCCAAATGCGACCGGAAACACCTATCGGAATTCGAGAATCGAGTCTTCCCCGGATTCCATCCCGTCCAATAGTCGACCGATCTGCGCATCAAAACTGGTCATTCTGCTCAACTTGTGTTAATGTTTTGGTTTGCCAGCTTGCATGATTCGCTCGTAAGGGCCGCAACATCAGTTACTTGGCCGAAGATGAGAATGGCAAAAACAGGAGCAGCGCATGCCTGACTATATTTACCTCCTGGAAAATCGGCTCTCCGCCGATCAACGCCACGCGCTCACCCAGTTGCGCAACGCGGCACGCGACGCCGGAATGATCCTGTTCCTTACTGGAGACGCTGTCCGCGACTTGACCAGCGGCCACGCCGTTCGCGAACTGGAAGTAGCGGTTCATGGAAATGCCGCTAAACTAAAGAAACCATTGGAAAAATTCGGTGGCAAACTCTGGGGCGAGGATGAGTCATCGCGCAGCCTTTATCTCTGTTTTCCGGGGACAGTCCGGGTCAACGTAGTCAGTACGCACCGTGTGGAGTACCCGAAACCCGGAAAGCCGGTTTATCACGCCGCTTCCATTCAGGAGGATCTGCGCCGCCGCGATTTTACGGTCAACTCCATGGCCATTTCTCTCAATGAAGGCTCCTTTGGCCTCCTGATGGACCCGCTGAACGGCGCCGCCGACATTGAGGCGCGAGCCCTCCGCCTGGTCTCGAACTATGGATTCCTGGAACAGCCCGAACTGATGATTCGGGCCACCCGGTATCGCGCGCGGCTCGGCTGGGAGATGGACCCCAGAACCCAGACCCGCTATGAAAATGCGAAGAATGAAAACGTCATCGAGTTCCTGTCGTCCCACGAGCGCAGCCAGGAACTGGAGCAGATCGGCCACGAGGAGGACGGGCTGAAAGTGCTGCGCGCCCTCGAAACGGAAGGCTGGATGAAAGTCCTCTTCCCGGCGTGGACCTCGGCCAAGGCCGACGAAGCCAAGCTCACTGCCCTCCACGATCTTGCGGTTCAGTTGCTGGTGCAGGGCGTTCATCCCGATATGTCCGCGGCCCAGATGCAGTTGCTCACTGTCAAGCTGCCGCCGAAAGAGCTGTCGGCGCTTAAGAAAGCCATGCTGCGCCCTGGCTTCGTCGAGGAGTGGAACCACCTCGACTCCCTGGCCAACGGCTTTGCCAAAGTGCTGCTGTCGAAGCAGAACATCAAGCCCTCTGCAACCTACAAGCTTTTCATGAGCTATGATCCGGAAGCAATTCTCTGGCTTGGCTTTACCAGCAAGGATAAAGGGGTTCAGGAGCGCTTTCACAACTTCCTCAAGGTCTGGCCGGAAGCTCGCCAGCGCATCCCCTATCTGCTCATGATGGAGATGCGCATCACTCCGGAGCTGCCGGGCTATACCGATATTGTGCAGAACATTTTCCTGGAACTGATCGATGGCAAGCTGACTACTCCAGAAGAGATGCGCGCCTACCTCGAGCCGCACTCCCCGCCTGCACCACCTCCGCAGGTCACCATCAAGCGCACGCGTGCCAAGCGCGCAGAGGCTAGGGTCAAGGAGCAGGCCTTCGACGAAGACGAGGAGGAAGACGGTTTGCTTTCGGACGACATCGAGACGGGAGACGAGGAGGAGCTCGGCCTGGGCCCCGTTCCCAAGGGCGAACTTGAAGCAGGCGATGGCGACGACGAGTCCGATGAAGATGAGGATGAGGGCGGCGAGAAAAAGGCAGCGCCCTCCGGAAAGAAAAAATCCCCTGCTCCCGCTCCGGTCAAGAAGGGGTCCGGTAAAGCAGAAAAGCTAGCTCCTCCCACCAAACCTGCGCCTCCGCTGCCCGCTGCAAAGGGCAAGGCCGCTGCAGCTCCGGCTGCAAAAGCTGCCCCGGCAAAAGGGGCTGCAGCTCCCACAAAGGCCCAACCGGCCCCTGCCGCCAAGGTAAAGCCGGCACCGACGAAGCCTGCGCCAGCCAAGGCAGCAAAGCCAGCCAAGCCGGCCAAGCCCGCGCCGAAGTCCGTTCCAGCCAAGGCCAAGGCACCCGTAAAGGCCGCAGCAAAGAAGCCGTCGAAGCCCGCACCTAAATCCAAGGCGACCAAGCCCGCCGCCAAGAAGCAAGCGAAGCCAGCGACAAAAAAGCCGGCTTCCAAGGGCGGAAAGAAGCGGTAATAAAAGCTGCAATTAAAGCTTTTCAGCCTAAACACGAGGTCAACAACCCAGCCCTCGCCTCAACAAACAAAGTCGCGGCGAGGGTGGAGCGGGCAAATTCTTCGATACAGCGGAACCGGCTACGCCGCTAGTCTGCGCCGAATTATTCCGAGCATTCCCGCCAGCCCGGTAGCCAGCATGAGCAAGCTGCCTGGTTCTGGCGTGACCGTCGAAGGCGAAGAAGGCGGCGCATAAGGCGGCGAGCCGGCGCCATACTGCCCGATCGGATCGCCGTTCGTGTCGCCGTTGTTGTTATCGCTCAAGTAAAAGTCGACAGAGGAGCTTGTCCCTCCAAGCAACTGCTCGACCGACGTGAGCGCTTCGTTGTCCGAGCTGATCGTCCAGGTTACGCTGTCCGTTCCGCAATCTGTTGGATAGCCCGTGGCTGGATCAGTGCACCAGAAAGCCAGGTGCTGGGTGCCGAATTGGTCTCCGGTACTGCCCCACTCTGTGAAAGTGGAAGAGGCATAGTCGATGTCGACACAGAATCCATTCACGCATGAGTTATTGAAGTTGATGCCCACGGCATTGATCGTGGCAAAGTAGTCCGTCAGGGTCGTGGTGATGGTGCCATCGCCGTTGGTGGTCAGTGTAATCTGCCCCTCGTCGGGAACCGCGCCTATTTGCCACTGATAGGTCGGCGGCGGAAGAAGAGTTCCCAGGTTGAAGTGCTCCGTCAGCGAATCGGCGTTGCCGATTGCTGCGCCGAATACCACCAGATTGCAAATCAAGAATAAAGCGCGAAGCGTGTGCATACGATGATCTCCCTGGTCGCACAGACCCTCAAGGACCGGGCTTTGGCGCGGCCGTTCTTGTTCGTCTCGAAATAAAACACGATTACATTAGGCAGAAGCGGAAATGCGCGGCAAACCGGTTCAGGATTTCTGAAATAGATTTTTTTTCGGGGCGGGAGACATTCATTGAGTGCCGGGACTCAGTTTGCGACGCCATTCGCCGGCCTGGCCGGGTTTTCCCCAGGCGGTGTAGAGCCCCACGAGGCGCTGGCCGGCTTCGAGGAAATTGGCTTCCGCGGAGATCTCGGGACTGAGCTTTTGGAGTCCTTCGTAGCCCGAGAGCAGCAAAGGTTCGGCCTCGACATATTTCTCCTGGCCCAGCAGGCTGGCGCCCAGCATGCTCTCCCGGTCGAAGGCGTCCCACATTAGCTCTTTCGGGCTGCCTGCGCTTTTGATCGCCTCGCGCATCAGTGTCTCGGCCTCGGCATACCGCTGCTGCGCAAGACGAAGACGGCCGAGGACGGTCAGGCAGGTGATCGTGGTCATGTTCGTGGGCCCGAGAAGTCTGCGGTCCATGGCAAGAGCGGGGGTCAGTGTCTCTTCGGCAAGATCGTTCTTGCCTTCATCGAGGTAAGTGGCGCCCAAGGCGGTCATGGCCGTTGCCACATTCGTTTGCTCGGCGCCCTCGGCGCGGCGCGTCACTTCGAGATTTTTGAGAAGCAGGGATTCGGCTTCCCGGAATTTACCCAGCCCGCGATAGGTCGAGACAACAATTATTTCGGAAGAGATGGTCCCCTGATTTTCCTCGCCAAAGACGCGCCCAAAGGTCTCCAGGATTTTGGTTCCAAGTTCATCGGCTTCGACGAATCTTCCCATGGCGTTCAGCACCATCACCATGTTGATTCGATTGACGAGCGTCGAGTAGCCTTCCTCGCCCTTGACGCGCCGGTTCACCTCAATCAGTTGGCGGAGCATTTCGATCGCTTCCTCGTAGCGGCCTTCGAGACGGTAAATCACGGCGAGGTCATTCACAACAACCAAGGTATCGGGGTGTTCCGGACCCAGCACGCGCCGTGAGCGCTCCAACTGCTCCGTCAATAGGTTTTCTGCTTTCTCGTAATAGCCTCTCCAGCGGTAAATTCTAGCCAGGTCGTGAAGGCAGTTCAGGGTATCGGGATGATCGTCGCCGTGCAGGCGCCGCGAAAGCTCTAAACTCTCCAGAGCGATGGGCTCGGCAGCGGCGAGCTTGCCTTCTGCGTTGTAAACGGCGGAAAGGCTATTCAATGCGACCATCAGTGGCTGCAGTTCTCCGGGAAAGAGCCTGCGCCGCTTCTTCACTACATCAACCAGCATCGATTCCGCATCGGGGTAACGGCCCATGAAGTAGTAAAGAAACGCGTAATTCATCATGGTGTTCAGCGTTTCGGAACGATCTTCTCCGAAGTACTGTTGTCGCGTCCGCAGGACCTGCTTGTACACCGCTTCGGCCTGGGCATAGTGCGTCTGTCTTACATAGATCAAGGCCAGCGCGTCCATGCTGGCCAGCGTTTCTGCCGCATGCTCCACCGAGCGCCTTGCGGCGCAACGCGACGGCTCGTTCGATCTGCGCTTGGGCCTCGGCATAAAGCCCCAGGTTGTCGTAGCTCTTGCCGATGGTCTGACGAATCTCCGCTTCGATAAGAGGTTGCCCTTCGAATTTGCCCTCGATGCGTTTTGCAGCCCGGTCCAGTGCCGTGCGCACCTTCATATCCGGGTCGGGTTTCGTGTTCTTATCGACCTGCACATTAGGATCGGCCTGGGCTAGCAGATCCTGCTCCAGGAATTCGTTGATGCTGCTCGCCGACCTGGCCGAGATGTCGGCACGCTGGCTCTCGCTGAGGGCCCGGTTGCGGTCCTCGGCTGCGGCCTTTTCGGCGGCAATGTCGGAATTCCCGGCGGCGACGGCTCGATCGCGTTCTGTCTGTGTCGCCTGCTGCGCGATCTCGGCGCGGTCGCGTTGCGCAATCGCCTCGCGCTCGGCGCGCAGCGCCCGCCTGGCTTCGATCGATGTCACGGCAATGCCCGTCATCAACATCAGCACCGCGGTGGCGATCGCCGCGCTCAGCGCCTTATAGCGGAGTACAAGCTTCACACTGCGCCGCCACCAGGACTGGCGGACTGCAGCCACCGGCATGCCATCGCGCCAGGCGCGAAGATCGCCGGCGAAAGCGCTTACCGAGGGATAGCGCCTGGCGGGATTCTTGTTGAGCGCCTGGAGAAGAACCGCGTCCAGCTCGCCACGCAACTCGCGGCTCCAGTTCTTCGCCACCGCGCTGGGCGGCCGGGGTTCATCCTCGCAGATGGCGCGCAAAGCTTCCATCGGGCTCGCATCCGGAGCCACAAAGGGATGCCGTCCAGTCAGCATCTGATAGAGCAGCACGCCAAGCGAAAACTGATCGCTGGCCGTTGACATCCGCTCCCCGCGCGCCTGCTCCGGACTGGCGCATTCCGGCGTGAGCAAGTTTGCTGTCGTGCGGTAACTTCCCCCTTGAGGAACCAGCTTGGCGATGCCGAAATCCAGCAGCTTGGGCGCGCCGTCGCTGCCGACAAGAATATTCGCCGGTTTCAGATCGCGATGAATCACAAGTTGGCGGTGCGCGAATTCCACCGCGGAGCAGACCTCGAGACAGAGTTCGATGCGCTGCCGCAGGTTCGACTGATGAAGTTCACACCAGCCATTGAGCGGAAGTCCGTCGACGTACTCCATCACCAGGTAGGGCTCGCCGTCTTCCAGCATGCCTCCGTCGAGCAGCCGCGCGATGCAGGGATGATTTAACGAAGCAAGAATCTGGCGCTCCTCGCGGAAACGGCGGGCATCTTGGTCAGAGAAGAGACTGGCCCGCAGCAGTTTCACCGCCGCGCGTTGCTTATATTGCTCATCGGCCCGGTGCGCCTCCCAAACGACGCCCATCCCGCCGCGACCGATCTCGCGCACCAGTTCCCAGGCCCCGACGCGCCGCCCGGCAAATGGGGTCGCGGTGTCGCGCGACCGCAGTTCCGCGGGCAGTTCCGGAGTGGCGTTTTCAAGAAAATCGGGACAATCGCGATATGCGGCCAGCAGCGAGCGCGCCTCAGCCTGAACTTCGTTTGAGTCCGGCTGCGCGGCGAGATAGGAGTCTCGTTCATCTTCGGCCAATCCGGCTAGCGTCGCGAAAAGCGCCTTTGCCCGCTTCCAGTTGCTGGGGTTCACAGCGCGCGCTTTCCGTCTGACAGCCGTCTATGAATCCAAGTCTTGGCGACAATCCACTCCCGCTTCACGGTGCTCTCCGAGGCGCCTACCGCTTTGGCCGTCTCCGGAATACTGAGTCCACCGAAATAGCGCAACTCGACGATGCGGCCCTGCGTGGGATCGAGCTCTTCCAGTTCTTCGAGCGCTGCATTGAGATCGAGAATCTCGACTTCTGGAGGAGATGTTGCGGCGTCAAAATCGGTCAAGGTGAAGCCGGCAATCCCACCCCCGCGCTTCCGGCTCTTTCTGGCGCGCGCGTGGTCAATCAGGATGGAGCGCATCAGGCGCGCGGCAAAGGCGAAGAAGTGAGCGCGATCCTGATAGTTCGCAGGCTGACCTTGCACCAGCCGCAGCCAGGCTTCGTGAACCACAGCCGTGCATTGCAAGGTGGAAGAAGGACCCTCGCGGGCGCATAGCCGTTTGGCGATGCGGTGCAATTCCGGGTATGCGACTTCCACGAGCCTATCCAAGGCTGCCGGTTGCCCAGTCGCCCATGCGTGCAGCAGGGCAGTAATGTTGAGCGGTGATTCCGGGCGCGATACCGACTCGTTCCGTTCCAAAACGCGCACACCTTGGACGCTTAACCTATAGTATCCCGATCTCGCGAAAGCCAGGTTTCTTGTTTCCATTTAGGGGTCTACGGGGCTCCGCAAGACGATTTGCCTTCAGTTCGAGATTCCCCTGACTTTTCGCGTCCTCGGCTCCTGTTTTTCATATTCATCAAACGTTTGCAATCCCTTTGCCTCAGTGCATTACTCTGTTCTTGGTTCCTGCGGTCTGCATTTCCAAGCCCCTCAACCGGCCGCTGGACGAGGACTGACGGTTTGAGCCAATCCGTATTTGTTCTGGAAGACGACGCCGACATCGCACGGCTGGTGCAACATCATCTTGAAGCGGCGGGCTTTGAAGCGCGCCTCTTTCACACCCCCACCAATCTCATTCCCGACGCCGAACGCAAAGCGCCCGCACTTTTTCTGCTGGATATCATGGTTCCCGGCGGCGACGGCCTCGATGTTTGCCGCCGCTTGCGCAATCACTCCGGTCTATCCACGATTCCCATCATTTTTCTGACCGCGAGGGCCGGCGAAAACGATCGCGTTCTCGGTCTCGAGCTGGGCGCCGACGACTACATCACCAAGCCGTTTTCCACCCGCGAGCTTGTGGCCCGGGTCAAAGCCGTTCTGCGGCGCTTCGAGCGGCCCACTTCGCCCTCCGTCATCAGCTTTGAAGAGGTCATCATCGATGCAGGCGCCATGCAGTTGAAGGTGCGCGGCGAGCTCACCACCACCACGGCCACGGAGTTCCGCCTTCTCGACTATCTGGCGCGCCATCCCGGCCGCGTTTTCAGCCGCGACCACCTCCTCGACGCCGTCTGGGGCGATGCCCGCTTTGTTACACCCCGCTCCGTCGATGTCTATGTGCGCCGCATCCGTGAGAAAATCGAGATCGACCCGGAGAATCCGCGCTACCTCAAGACCGTGCGCGGCGCCGGCTATCGCTTCGAACTGCCCAAAGGCGAGTAGAAAAACAGCTTTCAGCTATCAGCTTTCAGCCTTATTTGCCAAAAGCGGAGATCGTCTTTCAAACCGCAGCCCTGACGGCGGCCGACTTCGAAAGGCAGATGGTGCAAAGGTTTAGCTGATAGCTGACGGCTGAAAGCTGAAGGCTGTCTTTTCATGTCTTCCAACGTCTTCACCAAGCTGCTCGGTATCTTCGTCCTCCTGCTCGCCGTTGAGATGCTGGTGGTGGAGGTGGTCTTTCATCGCATTTGGGAGCTCTCGGCGGACGACGCACTTCGTGTGCTGGGGCGCGACACGCTATTGTCCGCTCTCATCGCGCTGGTGATCGGGCTGCCCGCAGCCGCTTGGGCCTCAAAACGCATTTCCGCCCGCCTTCAGCGCCTGGTTTTGTTTGCCCGCCGCATCGCCGACGGCGATCTGAGCGCCCGCATCGAAACCCAGAGCGTGAATGAGCTTTCCGCGGTCGAAGCGGCCCTGAATCAAACTGCCGAGCGCCTTGGCCGGGATTTTGCCGAACTCGAAAGCGGCCGTGCCGAGCTGGCCGTGATGCTCGACTCCATGCAGGAGGGCGTGGTTGCCGTCACCTCAGCGGGTCTTGTGCGCTGGTCCAACGCCGTCATGCAGCGCATCGCAGGGTCGCAGCTCATTCCTGGCCGTCCGCTCGTCCACTCTGTCCGCGATCCTGAACTGCTGGCCTGTGTGCGTGGAGCCCTGGAGCGCCGCGAGCTCTGCGTGGGCCGAGCCAGTTTGCTCGCTCCCGGCAAGGTCTTCGAGGTCAACGCCGCGCCTTTGCCCGCGGGAGGAGCGCTGGCCGTGCTGCACGACGTTACCGGCATTGAGGCCGCGCAAAAATCCCGCCGCGAGTTTGTGGCCAATGTCAGTCACGAACTGCGCACGCCGCTCACTTCCATCCAAGGCTACGTGGAAACTTTGATTGAAGATCCCAATCCGAGCCCGGAAACCACCCTCGAATTCCTCGGCGTGATTCTGAAAAACGCCAGCCGCATGAACCGCCTCACTGAAGATCTGCTGGCCCTGGCCAGCGTCGAAAGTCCCGACTACATCGTCAAGCTGCAACCGGTCCGCGCCAGTGTGCTTCTCAGTGATTCGATCGACTCGATTGGCGGCAAATTCGTCGATTCGGGCGTCAAGATCCAGTCAACGAGCGCGCCCGACGCTCTTGTGATGGCCGATCCCGACGCCATGCACCAGGTCTTCGGCAATCTCCTCGAGAACGGCCTCAAATACGCAAAATCCGGCAAGAAGATCTCCGCCGGCGCGCGGTTGCTCGCATCGGAAGTGCAGTTCACCATTCAGGATTTCGGTCCCGGCATCGCCTCCGAGCACCTGGTGCGCATCTTCGAGCGTTTCTATCGCGTTGACAAGGCTCGCTCACGGGAGTCAGGCGGCACCGGTCTCGGTCTCGCCATCGTCAAGCACATTGTGCAGGCGCACGGCGGCCGTATCTGGGCGGAAAGCGAGCTGGGCAGCGGGACCAGTTTTCATTTCACGCTGCCGTTGGCACCCACTCCTCAAAATGCTCCGCAGCCGGCGCAGCCATCTTCCGCCGCGGTGTGACTGCAATCGAGAAGACGCGGCGCTCCAGTGCAACAATGGAGCTGCGTAGTATTTCTTGAGGACCAACCGTCGTGAAACGTACCAGATATTGCGCGATTTTCCCTCTGATTTGCGCCGTGGCTCTGGCAGCAGCCGCTCAGCCTCCAGGCCCGGCGCCGCGATTCGACGCGTGGACCATCATCGGTCCCGGCGGCGGAGGAACTACGGCCGCTCCCACTATCAGCCCTGCCGATCCCAATCTCGTCGTCGAGCGCTGCGACATGACCGGCGCATACATCACGCACGACGGAGGCCTCTCCTGGCGCATGTTCAATTTGCGCAGCGGACTCACAGCATTCGCATTCGATCCCGTCAACCCGAAGCGCATCTTTGCGGGCGGCTCGGCGCTCTGGCGGAGTGACGATACAGGCCAGACCTGGAGCATGGTCTTTCCGAATCCGCAAAAAACAACGGTCGAACATCAAAACGGCGACCACGCCGATTACAGCCTGACGACGAACGACGGAAACTATGTGAGCGGGCTTTCGATCAGCCAAATCGTCTTCGATCCTAGAGACCCGAACGCCGTCCACGTCGCTTTTCACGATCCCTCCACCAACGGGTCGACAGTTCTGCTTTCCAAGGATGGCGGCAATTCGTTCCACTCCGAACACGGATTTGATTCCGAGAGGATCCTGCTCCTTTCCTACGCGGGGAACGAACGCGTCGCCATCGGCAACCGCGGCGTGTACCAGGGAAAAGCTGGTACGGCGAGACCGATTGCAGGCAGCGGCGAGACCATCGCCTACGCGGCGGCCGGCTCAGGGAGGGGAACTGCGAACCTCTACGTCACGACCATTAGCGGGAAGGTGTTTGTCTCTGCCGATTCCGGCCTCACCTGGCAAGCCGTCACGCCCGATCTAGGCCAGCAAGGGGGCCAGCAAGCCGGACATTTCGGAGCGGTGGCTGCAAGCAGCAACGGCCAAATTGCCTATCTCGGTTTCCGCGGACTCAAGCTGGGCGATGGGCCCGGCGACCTCTCGAATGGGATCGCAAAAACCACCGACGCCGGAAAAACCTGGTCGATCGTTTTTCGGGAGTCCACACGGGCGGCCGCGAATCTAGATGCTTCCTGGATTGAGCAACGCGCCATTGCAGGAGGCACAAACGAAAGCGCATCCATCTTCTTCGACGCGCCCTATAGCCTCGCCGTAGCCCCCGGCAATCCCAACATCGCCTATGCCACCGATCTTTTTAGAACCTACCGGACGCTTGACGGCGGCAAGACCTGGGCGCAGGTGAATTCCGTGAGCACGCCGGACGGAAACTGGACGACGCGCGGGCTCGATGTGACCACGGCCTACGGCGTCCAGTTCGATCCCTTCGATTTGAACCATGTCTTCATCGATTACACCGACATCGGCTTGTTCCAGAGCCGGAATGGCGGCCGCAGCTGGCAATCATCGACCGATGGAATTCCGGAAGCCTGGCGCAATACCACGTACTGGGTGGCATTCGATCCCGATGTGAAGGGACTGATGTGGGGCGCATTCAGCGGCATTCACGATCTGCCTTTGTCCAAAATGTTTCGCAACACGAGTGCGCTTAGCCGCTACCGGGGCGGTGTTGCGGTTTCAACCGACGGAGGGTTGCACTGGACGCCTTCGAATGACGGCATGAAAGATATTGCGTTCACTCATATCCTGCTCGACCCCACGAGCCCCGCCGGAAAGCGGACGCTGTATGCCTGTGGCTTTGCCGCCGGAGCCTATAAATCGACTGACAACGGAAAAACCTGGCAACTGAAGAACGAAGGCGTCAACAAAGCTATTTCGGACGTTCGATCCATTTGCGTGGCGCATCACGCGCGCCAACGACGGCACGCTCTACCTGATCGTGGCGCGCAACAATAATGGCAACTACGGCGCGGCCCAGGGCGCCGGCGCGCTCTACAAGTCCGTCGACGGGGCAGAGCACTGGACGCAGATGAAGCTCCCGAAAGAAGTGAACGGACCGAGAGGGCTTGCCCTCGATCCGCGAGACAATCGACGCATGTATCTGGCCGCCTGGGGACAGGAGACAAGCGATGTGGACGTGGGAGGCGGCGTGTACCTTTCGACCGACGGAGGCGAAAGTTGGAAGCCCATCTTTCGGGCCGGGGAGCACGTCTACGATGTAACCATCGATCCCAAATCGCCGGACACTTTGTACATTTGCGGCTTCGATGCCGGTGCATGGCGCTCCACCGATGCCGGAATGCACTGGACCCGCATTCGCGGCTTTAATTTCAAATGGGGCCATCGAGTGATCGTCGATCCAAGATCCGGCCCGGGCGACAAAGCAAAGATTTTCGTCACCACCTACGGCGGCAGCGTCTGGTACGGTCCCGCGGTGGGAAATCCTGCCGCAACCGAAGATGTTCTGACGCCGGTTCCTGTTGCCCAATGACCAGTTCCCCACAACTCATCCCAAGGAACCTCCGTTCTTTTTAACTGCCCTTAACAATTGCGGTAGACAATGATCAGCGGCAGGCAAACTGCAAGGGAGCGAATTGTGAAGAAAACATCGGTTGCCATTTTGTTGTTGGTCATGGCTTTGGGCGTTGCCCAGGCCCAAAATATCACCGCAGCGGGAGCGACCTTTCCGTACCCCATCTATTCCAAGTGGTTCTCGCAATACAGTGCCGCGCATCCGGGCGTGCATATCAACTACCAGTCCATCGGTTCAGGCGGCGGCATTCAGCAGGCGTCAAACGGCGTCGTTGACTTTGGCGCGTCCGACATGCCCATGTCTGACCAGGCGCTAGCTGCCGCCAAGGTCAAGCTCATTAACATCCCCACTGTGTTAGGTGCAGTTGTGCCGGCCTATAACGTATCCGGTGTTACAAATCTCCGGTTCAGCGCATCTGTGCTCGCGGACATCTTCCTGGGCAAGATCACGCAGTGGAACGATCCGCGCATCGCCAAGGACAATCCAGGCGTCCAATTGCCCGGCGACAGGATTGTCGTGATTCATCGCTCCGATGGCAGCGGTACCACCTTCATTTGGACCGACTATCTGAGCAAGGTCAGCAGTGAATGGAAGAGCGGCCCCGGCTCGGGCACCGCCGTCAGTTGGCCCACCGGCGTAGGCGGCAAAGGCAATGAGGGCGTGGCTGCGCAGATACGCCAGTTCCCGGGCGCAATCGGCTATGTTGAGCTTATCTACGCTCTGCAGAACCACATCAACTTCGCCGCGGTGCAGAACATAGCCGGAAACTACCTCAAGGGCTCTATCGACGGCCTGACAGCTGCGGCGGCGACGGCAAAGATACCCGCCGATTACCGCGTCTCCATCACCAACGCTCCCGGCCCCAATTCCTATCCCATCTCCAGCTTCACTTATCTGCTGATTCCAACTCATCCCGCCGACGCGAGCAAGGAGAAAGTCATCAAGGACATGCTGAACTGGATTATCACATCCGGCGAAAGCGAAGCTCCGACTCTCTCTTATGCGCCTCTGCCGGAGAACCTGAGCGCCAAGGTTCTGCAAACCGTCTACAAGCTGCCTTAAACTTTCGTGAGGGGTCCGGCGCCAGCCGGACCTCTCATCTCAATTGCTTCTTACTTCTGCAAGTTTTCCACCGCTAGACTCTTCTTGCCGCGCTTGTGCTCGTACATCGCGAGGTCGGCGCTCTTGAGCAAGGCATCGAGCGATTCATGTGAACCTGCCGGTGAAGTCACGGTTCCAAGACTGAGACTTAGGGGGATCGGCCGATCCGGCTTGGCATTCCACCGTGTGACGAGTTCTTGCAGTCGGTCCAGCGCCAGGAGCATGCCTGGCGCGGCGAATTCGCCGGCCACGGCAAACTCGTCTCCGCCAATCCGTCCCAGCACATCCGAATCGCGAAACACCGAGCGCAGAATCTCCGCGGTGTCCACAAGACACTGAGAGCCTTCGAAATGCCCGTGCCAATCGTTGATCTGCTTCAGGTTGTCGAGGTCGACAAACAGGACAGAAAACGGATGATTCGATCGACGCGCGATGCGTATTGCCTGCTCGGCGAGGAGGCGAAAGCCTCTCAGGTTATAGAGCCCCGTGAGTTCGTCGCGTACTGAGAGGGTGTGAATCTGCGCTTCCATGCTGTTGATGCGCCATGCGAGATACAACAGCACGCCAGTCGACACGATTGCCGCCATTGTAGCCAGCAGCGCAGTGGTATACGAAGTTGGCATGCGGTTGTCGCCGATAAAGAGCGCGCGGCCCCATTCCCGCAAATACGGGGCCAGCAGCAAAATGGGCGACAGCACCCGCGCCAGTTTGCTGCCGGTTCCGCGTCCCAGAAAGAGCGAGAAAACTCCGTGCCCCGCGCGCCGGAAGAATGTCACCGCAGTGAGCAAAACCAGGCAAGCTGTGGTCTGGAACGAATGGCCTGCGTGCTTCGCCGGGCCGACGATGTGCAGCGTGTCGATGATCTGCTCGGACGCGATTACCAGCACCACCAGCAGCAGAAAGCACATTGCAAGATCGGCGGCAAAAACCATTGTGCGGCTTCTCGCGCGCAGAAACATCATGGAGAGCCCAAGGAGCGCAAAGGCGGTGGCCACCTGCGTCGAAATGGGGAGGCTTGAAAGCCAATTGGGCTGTGAAGCGGACGCGAAGGGCGGCCATCCGATGGTGGGATTCAAGTGGCGGCCAGCGACGATGACTGCGCACAGCACCAGGATGGTGGCCGCGAGCGCCCATCCCGTCCGCTCGGCTGCAAAGGAGCGACGCGGCTCGAGCAGCAGCAGGCTGAGTGCGCTCATCAGCGTAAACAGCACCGATTCGATGCTTATCAGGCGCAAGTTAGTCTGCAACAGCCGCGCGGCCAGCGGCAGAAACGAGCCGGCCAGATTCAGGATGGCAAGAGCGATCACCGCGCCCAGGGCAACGCGTTCGGCCGCAAGCAGCTTTTGCAGCACGCCGGCGTCGGCCTCGTTCGCAAAGAGTGTAGGTCTGCGTTCAACCATTTCGTATCATGAACAACCGCGTTCTAAAACTCGGGGAAAGTGCTGCTGTTTGCAGTGTATTCCTTCAAACGGAGACCGCAAATGGTACACTCGCTTGGTCCTCATGTTAGGATGATCCCCGTTCCTAATAACATTCGAATGATGCCTGTACCTCCGATCACAACGGTCAATGACTTGTTCTTTCGCGTTGCCTCGGCCGCCAACCCGCGTGCCGTCCTCTGGCAGGATGAATTCAATCACTGGCATCCGCTTTCTTCCGATCAAATCTACCAGCGCGTGAGGGCGCTGGCTACGGCGTTTCTCCAGTTTGGGCGCGAAGAAGGGCGATCGCATTGCGCTCATCAGCGAGAATCGCTGGGAGTGGGTGGTCACCGACTTTGCCACGCTCGCCATTGGCGCGGCCGATGTCCCGCATCTATCCCACGCTCACCGGCGAGCAGATCGCGGAGCAGATTCGCGATGCCGGCTGCCGCATCGCCGTCGTCTCCACGCGCCTGCAATTCGACAAGCTCCTTTCCGTGCGCGACCAGACCCGCCTTGAGCGCATCATCATGATGGACTCGCCCGCTCCCGAGGGCGCCATCGCATTCGAGGAACTGCTGGGCGATGCCGATGCGCGCGGTCCCGAGCGCGATCCTGTCTTCGATGCTCTCGCGCACTCCGTCGAACCGCGCGACCTGGCCACGCTGATCTACACCTCCGGCACTACCGGCGAGCCCAAGGGCGTCACCCTCACTCACGGCAACATTGCCGCCAATCAGAATCTCGCTGCCGGTCGATTTCCACTTCGATTCGACCGACGCCTGCATCTCGTTCCTGCCGCTCTCTCACGTCACGGCACGCGCTCTGGATTACGTGATGTACAACCATGGCGCGCAGGTTGCCTACTGTTCGCAATTCGACAAGCTGCCGCAGGCCATGCGCGAGATCAGGCCCACGGTGATTGTCGGCGTGCCGCGCGTCTTCGAGAAGATTCACCAGGAGGTGGAACGCAGGGCCGCGCAATCGCCCGTCAAGAAACGGCTGCTGGCCTGGGCGATCCATCTTGGCTCGCGCTTTGCCGAAACTGTTTACGACGGCCGCAAGCCTGACGCGCTGCTTTGGAAGCTGGCCAACAAGCTGGTCTACGCCAAGGTGCAGGAAGCCTTCGGCGGACGCGTGCGCATCTTCGTCTCCGGCGGCGCGCCGCTGGGGATCGACACCGCGCGCTGGTTCGCTTCGGCAGGCATTGCGTTGTGGGAGGGCTACGGACTCACGGAAACCTCGCCCGTGATTGCGATCAACACGCCCATCCGGCATCGCATGGGCGCAGCCGGAATGCCCCTCACCAACGTCGAGCTCAAATTCGCGGAAGATGGCGAGTTGCTGGCGCGCGGCCCGGCAGTGTTCGGCGGCTACTGGCACAAGCCGTCGGCCACCACTGAGTGCTTCGATAGCGAGGGATGGTTTCATACCGGCGACATCGGTCACCTTGATTCGGACGGATTCCTCTATATCACCGATCGCAAGAAAGAACTGCTCAAGACCTCGGGCGGCAAAATGGTGGCGCCGCAACCGATCGAAAACAAGCTCAAGAACAATTTGCTGATTGCCAACGCCGCTCTGATCGGCGACCGCCATAAATTCATCTGCGCGCTGATCGCCCCGAATTTCGCGGCACTCGAAGAATGGGCGCAGCAGCAGGGCATTCCTGCCGGTTCGCGTGCGTCGCTCGTCGCCGATCCGCGGGTGGTCGAGATTTATGGTGAGGTGATCCGCGAAGTCAATGGAGCACTGGCCAACTTTGAGACCATCAAGCGCTTCCGCATCCTGGCCGATGAGTGGACGCAGGATTCCGGCGAGTTGACGCCTTCGATGAAGATCAAGCGTCGCGTTCTTATTGCGCAATATGCGGCGGTGATCGATGAACTTTACGCCGACGAAGCAACCGCCCGCGGCGGATCGGCGAACTGAGCAGTCCGAAGCCTGCCCTCATCATGTGACGTTTGTGCCACATTTTCCGCAGCCCGCGGAAGAAGGGCGCGCCCCACATTCCTACTGCCAGCATCGCGCCGAAGAGGATCACAGCGTCGATGCTCAGCCGGCCCTCGCGCGTCCAATAGGCGTCCGGCTCCAGGCTCAGCCAGAGTGCAAACTCGTCGAGCGTCAACGCTGCGCCCACGCCGTAACTCACGGCCATCAGCCGTCCGCAAAAGATCGATTCCGGTGAATTCGACATTCCCAATTCCAGAAGCCATCCGTAACCCACCAGCAGCAGGATCAGAATGCCCCAAACCAGATGGTGAATATGCAACCCGTGCACGGTCACCCACTGCATGCGCCCTTCGTGGCTGGCGATGCGGTGCACCAGGATACGCACACCCGCGAAGGTAATCAGGAAGGAAACCGAAGCAATGAACATGCGCTGCCGCGGCCGGTCGGGGATGGTGGCGCGGATCAGGTATCCCAGCCGCGTCAACTGCAACAACACCAGCAGCACAACGACGACCAGGCCAATAAACGCCAGCAGAAACGGGGCCCCGTTTTCAGGCATACCCTATTCAACCACTTGCAGGGTTCAGGTGTCAGGTTTCAGGTGTCGGTTACCACCGTTGAGGCGCCGGCACTGGCTCACTTTCCGAAGAGAAAGCTAATCTTCCGCTGATTGCTGAAACCTGACACCTGAAACCTGTAACCTGCATCACGATTGCCATCGATAGCCTCGCGATACACTGGATACGATGCAAAGACCTACGAGGAGAATCCAAGATGCGAGTTGCTTTATTGACCGGCGGCGGCGATTGCCCCGGATTGAATGCGGTGATTTATGCGGCAGTGCGAAAGGGCATCAACCACTACGGCGACGAATTTATCGGCTTTCTGAATGGCTGGAAGGGCGTTCTCGATAACAATTTCATTCCGCTGACTCTGGAAAACACCGACGGTATTCAGCTCCGGGGCGGCACCATCCTGCACTCCTCGCGCACCAACGTGAAGAAGATTCCCGGCGGCATTGAGAAGGCGCAGGAAGTGCTGAAAGCCAACAAGATCGACGCGCTCATCGCTCTCGGCGGCGACGATACGCAATCCGTCACCCTGTATCTGGCTGAGCACGGCGTGCACGCCGTGGGCGTTCCCAAGACTATCGACAACGACATCAGCGGTACCGACGCTACGTTCGGCTACGACACGGCCGTATCGATTGCGACGGAAGCCGTCGACCGGATCCACACCACGGCTGACTCGCACAATCGCGTGGTCGTGATTGAAGTGATGGGCCGCGATGCCGGCTGGATCGCTTACGCCGCGGGCACTGCCGGCGGCGCGCACGTGGTGCTCGTTCCCGAGAAGGACATTGACATCGATCACGTCTGCGCTCTGCTCAAATACAACTACGATCATGGCAAGCATTACGGCGTTGTGGTGGTTGCGGAAGGCTGCCATCTGCCCGAAGTCGGCCAGGTCATCGGATCGGCTCAGGTTGACTCTTTTGGCCATGCCCGCCTCTCGGGCATCGGCGAAGCCCTCGCCGAACTTATTGAGAAAAAAACCGGCTTTGAAACCCGCAGTGTCAACCTCGGCCACACGCAGCGCGGCGGCGTACCCACGGCTTACGACCGCGTGCTCGCCCAGCGTTACGGTCTGCACGCCATCGACATGGTGCACGACAAAAAATGGGGCCGCATCGCCGTCCTGCACGGCCTGGACATCACCGACATTCCCATCAAGGAAGCCATCGCCAGCAATCGCCGCCTCGATCAGCGCTTCTTCGATGTGATTGCCGATCTCGAAGCCAAGGTGTAGCGATTGCGGATCGTGAACCGTGGCTCGTGATTCGTGGGTCGTGATACGAATTTCCGTGCCCCATTCTTTCCGCATTCTTATCGCGGAAAGAGTGGGAAAGCACGAACCCACCCGCTCTTCCTCAATCCTGTAAAGTTGCCCTGTGGAGTACCGTCTCTACGCGCCGACCGACTTTCCCGCTCTCTACGCGGTCGAGGAACTTTGCTTTGAGCCGGCCTTCCGCTTCAGCCGCCCCTACATGCGCCAGTTGATCGAAAGCGCTGAATCCGCGACTTGGATCGCAGAAGAAGATGCGGATCTGATTGGGTTTTCCATTGTTGAATGGAGGGCGGAGGGCGGCAAACTCTCCGCCTACATCCAAACACTTGAAGTGCATCCCGTATTTCGCGGCCGCGGCGTCGGTGCTGAACTGCTCAGCCGCGCGGAAAGCTCTGCCAGCGCGGCCGGCGCGCACATCATCGAATTACATGTGGATGTCGAAAACGCCGCGGCGATCCATCTCTACGAAAGCCGCGGCTACGCACGCGAGGGCAGGGAAGAGCACTACTACGCGCGCCACCGCGCCGCCTATGTCTATGAAAAGCCGATCGCGTAAGCCCGAAATCATCCCGAAAACTCATCTTCGCGTAAAATAGACATGACTCCTCATGTCGATAAGCAATCCCAATCTCCCCAAGTCGGTTCTGGCCCTTCGTGTCTACGACCGGCAAATGTTTTTTCACGACCTGCTCGCCGGCATCACTGTCGGCCTGGTGGCGCTGCCACTGGCCATGGCGTTCGGCATCGCGTCCGGAGTCACGCCTCAGGCCGGCCTTTACACGGCCGTTGTCGCCGGATTCCTCATCTCCGCGCTCGGCGGCTCGCGCACCCAGATCGGCGGGCCTACCGGCGCGTTTGTCGTCATTGTCGCCGGCATCGTGGCCCATTTCGGCATGAGCGGCCTTGCCATGGTCACTCTCATGGCCGGAATCATTTTGCTTGTCATGGGTTTTACGGGGCTCGGCGCAGCGGTCAAGTTCATCCCGCGCATGGTGGTCATCGGCTTTACCAATGGCATCGCCATTCTCATCGCTTCAACGCAGATCAAGGACTTCTTCGGCCTGCGTACGCCCGCTGTTCCCAGCGAATTTCTGCCCCGCATCGAGCTGCTTGCCGCTCACTTCACCACTGTCAATCCCTATGCGCTCGGCCTCGGCCTCGGCACGCTCGCCATCCTCATCATCCTGCCGCGCCTCACGCGCCGTGTTCCCGCTTCCATCGTCGCCGTCCTGGTCTGTACGGCGGTCAGCGTGTTTTTCCATCTGCCCGTTGAGACCATTGGCAGCAGGTTCGGAGGCATCCCGCGCGGCATTCCGCCCTTTGCCATCCCCAACTTTCACGCCGAGCACATTATTCCTCTTATCCCCGCAGCCTTTACCGTGGCCATGCTGGCAGCGCTTGAAAGCATGCTCTCCGCTGTGGTCGCCGACGGCATGACCGGCGACCGTCACAACTCCAACGTCGAGCTGGTGGCCCAGGGATTCGCGAACATCGTTTCGCCGCTGTTCGGCGGCATACCCGCCACCGGCGCCATCGCACGCACCGCGACCAACATTCGCGCAGGCGCGCGCTCGCCCGCCTCCGGCATGATTCACGCGCTCACGCTGCTGGGCATTCTCGTGGTTGCCGCGCCCCTGGCCAGTTACATCCCGCTCACCACGCTGGCTGCGGTGCTTTTTGTCGTGGCGTACAACATGGGCGAGTGGCATGAGATCGGCGGAATTCTGCGGTTGGATTTCACAGCCATCTCGGTTTGGCTAGTCACCTTCGCGCTCACGGTCTTTGCCGATTTAACCGTCGCTGTCGCTGTGGGACTGGGCCTGGCCGCGCTGCTCTATATCCGTCGCGTTGCCGACACCACCACCGTCTCACCGGTCACCGAGGAATACATCCGCGATGGCTTGCCGCACGTTTTGCAGGGCCGCATTGTGCCGTCCTACGTCAGCCTGCTGCGCATCCACGGCCCGTTTCTCTGGGGCACAACGGAAAAACTCATTGAGGCCACGGTCAATGTCGAAGCATTTGAGGCGGTGGTGATTCTGCGGCTGCGCAATATGACCGCCATTGACGCCACCGGCATTCACGCCATTGAGACCTTTGCCAAGCGTCTGCATGAATCCGGCCGCACGTTGATTCTCTGCGGCGCCATGGAACAGCCGTCGAAACTCCTCAGCGGTACGCGCTTCCTCGATCGCCTGGGCCGCGAAAACATTATGCTCAACGTTCAGGCCGCTCTCGACCGCGCGAAAGAAGTGTACGAGGCTGCCGCAGTCGTAGCCGCGAAAGCCTCGTAACCATTGAGAAGTTGTGCAGACTTTCCTGCCTATTTCGAGTCCGCATCGGTGTTCTTGATAAACGCCGCCACGCGATCGTGCAGCTGCTTCACGCACTCATCGCGTACGTAGACCATGTGGCCTGACTCGTACCAGTCATACTCGATGTTCTTGGCCAGCGATTGCGGAATCGGCAGGTGCTTGTCTTCGTACTGCGCGGCAAAAAACGGCGTCGCCAAATCGTAGTAGCCGCCGTTCACCATCACCTTCAGCCGCGGATTGGTCTTCATCGCCTCCGCCAGATCCGGCGCAACGTTCACGCTCACGGGGTTGCCGTTGTGCTTAAAGTCCCAATGCCCAACGCCCTCATCGTAGACCTCGGGCATATAGGTCAAGCCGTCGCCATACTTCAGGTCGCGGCGCACGTAGTCGTTAAAGAGAGAAACATACGCCGAAGAGATCGCCGAGCTCTGCGGATCGTACTCCGCGCCCTCGCTCAGCGAATCCAGGTTCGGCCCCGAGAAGCGCGTATCGAACCGTCCCGTCGTCAGATCCGAGTCTTCCTGCAAGGTCTTTTCAAACTCGCCGCCCGCCACGCGCAGATTCGCCTTGAGCAGATAGGCCACCGGCAATCCCGTGTACTCGTGGAGCTTCTCCGCCACTTGCTGTTTCTCATCGGCGCCCAGGTCCGTGCCCAGCATTAGCGCGTGCATGTAGGGGCCCATGGCAAACTGTTCCACCTCGGTCAAAAAGGGTTGCAGCACGGCAGGCTGCGTGGGAAGTTTCTTGTGATACGCAGCCGTGGCCGCGTAGGTTGGCAGTCCCAGGGCATAGGGCAGGTCCACGCCGGGATTCGCGCCTGGCTGATCGATGTCAGCCGTGAAGTTGAAGATCTGCGAAAGCAGAATCACGCCATTCAAGTCGGTGTTGTACTTGTTTTCCAGCAGATCGGCCAGCACCGCCGAGCGCGTTGTCCCATAGCTCTCGCCAAAGATAAACTTCGGCGAGTTCCAACGCGAATACTTTGTCATGAAGCGCTCAATGAAGCGCGCAAACGCGCCGGCATCGCCGTCGATACCCCAGAAAGACTTCTCCGCATCCTTGCCGGTCAGCTGCCCGAACCCGGTTCCGGGCATGTCGATAAATACCAGGTCGCTCACATCGAGCAGGCTGTTGGGGTTGTCCACCATCGTGTAGGGCGCGGCGGGCAGATGCGTGTCGCCGGACGTCACCACGTGCTTCGGTCCCAGCGATCCCATGTGCAGCCAAACGGTGGAGCTGCCGGGGCCACCGTTATAGAAGAATGTGATGGGCCGGTCCTCGGCCTTGGCGCCTGTCTTGAAGTACGCCACGTAGAACATGCGCGCCGCGGGTGTCGCGTCTTTCGCCTTGTCGGGCGCCTCCAGCGCTAACTGGCTCCCCGGCTCCGGCTTTCCGTCCGCACCCAACTGCGCGTCCTGGCCGTCGGTCGAGCCCACCGTGATGATTCCGGCGATGGCGGTGTAGGCAATGTGCTGCCCGCCCACGTCGATTGTGGCTTGCGTTGTCGAGTCGGGAGGGGGCGCGCCCTCCGCAGGCTTCTCCGCGGTTTTTTCCGCCGTCGCAGGCTTGGACGCTGTCTTATCGTCCTGCGCCAAGGCTGAACCAACAAAAAGGAGTGATGCCGCTGCAATGAGAACGGCAAACCGCCGAAGCAAAATGTTCATCTTTCTTTCTCCGGGATGGGAATTGAACGAATAGTTAGTATAAGGTGTCAGATCGGGATGCCGGCTGCAAGTTGATCCACGATCTCTGCTCCGTGGATCCTGGCCACTGAAATCGGACAACTGATCACGAATCACGAGCCGCTCGTCACTTTTTGTCAAACGGCTGCTTCTCCGTGATCCTTGGTCGATCCTCCGCCTGTAATTGCTTCGAAACCTGCTCCACCTCCCCGAAGACGCGCAGCAGATTTCCGCCGAGAATCTTGCGGCAATCTTCGGCCGAGTAGCCCCTCGCCATCAGTGCTGCCGTGATCTTGGGCAGATCGGCGGGCGAGTCGATGCCCTGCGGCAGCTGCCCCGAAATGCCGTCAAAATCCGATCCCAATCCCACGTGATCCACGCCCGCGACCTTGGCGATGTGGTCGATATGGTCGATCAGCATGGAAAGCGGCGGCCGCGGAATCCGGTCTGCGTATGACCGTTGCAGCTTGTCAATCGCAACTTGCAGCGCGGCGAGATCCTCCGGCGTTTTGTCGCTTCCGTCGGCCTTGGCCTTGGCCTTTAGATCGGCAACGGCCTTGTCCACCTCGGGCTGCATGGCCTTCTGCGCGTTACGGTAGTCCTGCGAAATGAACGCGGAGTAGAAGTTCACCATCACTACGCCGCCCTTCGAATCGGGACCGCCGTAGAGGGCAACTGCGCGCAGCATGTCGTCGGTCATGTTGCGCGGCGCATCGCACAGCGCCCGCGCCGACGAGTGCGAGGCAATCACGGGCGCCCGCGAGATATTCAGCGTCCGGTAGAACGTCTTGTCTGAGACGTGCGAGATATCCACCATCATGCCCAGCCGGTTCATCTCGTACACCACATCCTTGCCGAACTCGCTGAGGCCATCCTTGGTATGCGGCACGCTCGCGTCATCGGCGTCGCCGGAACTGTCGGCCCAACCGTTCGAGTTGGCCCACGTCAGCGTCATGTAGCGCACGCCCAGCGCGTAGTACTGGCGTAGCAAAGCCAAGGAATCCTCAATCGAGTGCCCGCCCTCGATGCCCATCAGCGATGCCAGCTTGTGATCGCGATGCGCCCGCTCAATGTCTGCCGCGGACGTTGCAAACTCCATCTGATTGGGATGCCTCGCCACCTGCTGCTTTACGGCGTCGATCAGCACCAGCGTGCGTCGCGCATATTGGCCTTTGTACACGTTCGGGTCGACCCAGATGGAGAAGAACTCCGCGCCCAAATTGCCTTTGCGCGCCGATTCCAGATTAAAGTTGCCGCCCTTCAGCGCATCGCCGAGGTCGAAGTTCTCGTCCACGAAGCGTTGCGGCGTGTCCGCGTGCGTATCGATCACGATGGCCGAGCTGTGAACTTCGGCGGGAGTAGGAGCTTTCTTCATGGGAGTTTTCGGGTGGGCTGCACTCTGGCTCCAACATTGAATTCCGGCCAGCATCAATGCGGCAGCGATAACAAAGGGAATCGACCGAAGGAGTCGCATAGTCTTGCGATGAGTGTATACCAGCAGAGCGATAGCCCGGCTTGGGATGAGCCAGCGATCTCAGTTGCTATTCTGACTACGCAAGCGCGTTCGCAGCGCATGCCGATCGGCAACCATGTACTCACCCAAATTCAACCAGGTCTACGATCGCTCCATTTTGCTTGAGGCCATGCGCGCCTACTCGTTCGCGACGCTTTTCGGCCCGGCATCGGGCGAGCAACCGGGCGCGAGCGCGGTGGCAACGCATCTTCCGCTGGTCGTAAAGGATGAAGGCGAGCACGGGGTTATCCAGGGCCATTTCGCCAAAGCCAATCCTCACTGGCAAGGGCTTGCCGGCAAAGAAACGCTGGTCGTTTTCTCGGGGCCGCATAGCTATGTTTCGCCATCGCTCTACACCGAGACCCTCTCAGTGCCCACGTGGAATTACATCGCTGTGCACGCTTACGGCACGCTGGCCCTCGTCGATGACGATGCCGGCAAAAAGGCTCTGCTCGCCGATCTCATCGCCATCCATGAACCCGCCTTCCTGGATCGCTGGCTCGGGCAGCCCGAGGGGTTTCGCCGCACGATGCTGGCCGGCATCATGGGATTTCGCATCCCCATCGCGCGCATCGAGGGCAAATTCAAGCTCAGCCAGAACCGCAATCCTCAGGAACGCAGCAATGTGCGTGCAGCCCAGTCGGCCGGCTCGCCCGACGAACGGGCTCTGGCCCTTTGGATGGAGCGCCTGCTGGGTTTGAATCCGCAGTCCTGAAGGCGGGCGCGCGTGCTCCTTCGAATCCCGCAGTTTGATATACTTGATGTGAACTGCGGAAGTGGCGAAATTGGCAGACGCACTAGCTTGAGGTGCTAGCGCCGCAAGGCATAGGGGTTCAAGTCCCCTCTTCCGCACCAAAAATTCTCGCTTGCGCCCGGCGCAACCTATACCCTCAAAGCCGGAGCGAATTGGAAAGCAGCTAAGAATGCAGATTCTGTTTTACTTCGTGATCGTCGTGCACGTGATTGTGAGCTTCTTCCTGATTGGCGTGGTCCTGCTGCAACAGGGCAAGTCGGCCGATCTTGCCGGCGCCTTTGGCGGCCAGGGTTCGCAAACCGCCTTCGGCCCCCGCGCCGCGGCCAACGTGCTCACAAAGCTCACCGCCTGGTCGGCCGTCATCTTCATGTGCACGTCCATCGCCCTCGTGGTTCTGTACGTCCGCTCCACCGGTTCGCACTCCGTGCTCGAAGGCCAGCATACGGCTCCCGTGAGCGCACCTGCGAAACCCGGCAAGTAAACCGGCTGTAGCGCCGCTCTCCAAAGCGGCTGTCGTGTGGGCGTCTACGCCCACGCGCTCTTGTTCGGTAGGTCCCTTGGTCCCTGCTTCTCATACAGGCGGCATTGCGTCGACCACCGGCACTCCCGGCGGCGGCGTAAAGCGGAAGATGTCGGTAGGAATGGTGGCATCGGGCTGCTCGTCCGTGAAAGTGAAGCGCGTTGTCGCGCCGTCTGCTTCCACAATCTCGATGGCAGAGATTGCTCCCGCAGCCGTCACTGTCAGCCTCAACCGCGTTACGCGATTTTCCTGCCCCTTGGGGAGCCCGCTAAGTGTGTAACGGCCGTTCGCTGCACTCTCGAGCCTCAGCCCAGTTAATTCCTTCTCAAGCTGCGTATGCCCCAGCAAAAAGCGTAACGGCGACCGCAGATCATCCAACTCTTTCGCCGGAATGCGCTGCACCTGCGCGTCGCCCTGGGTGTAGAGCCAGGCGAATTTTCCGTCAAGCAGGAAAATCTTTCCCGCCGGAGTGCTGTAGCGCCAGAGCATGCGCCCCGGCTTGCGCAGGTAGAGCGTGCCTTCTTCTGTCCTCTGCATGCCCAGGCCGGCATAGTCTTCACGGAAGCCGGCCTTGAGCGAGTGCAATTGGTCGTAATGGCGGTCAACGCGTGAGGCCAACTCCGCAGCTGTCAGCTGCGGAGCTCCTTGTCCAAAGGTTAAAAGCGCGCAAGGGCCCAAAATTGCCGAGGCAAGAGTAACGCGCCGCACACCGGCGCCGAGCAACCTGCCGCCCAGCTTCATTGCAGCGATTGCGTACAGGCGGTGCCGCCAGCGGGATCGTATTTGGGATTGCCGCCGAATTGATCGGTGCAGAAGCCGCGATTGCCCGTCTTGCCCGGAGACACCGGGACGGCCGTAAGCTGATAGGCGGTGATGCGGTCGGTTCCGTTCACGGTGACCTTTTCGCAATTGGAGATCTTGAATAGATACCCGGCCTTGAATCCCGACGTCGCCAGATCGTTGTCCAGCAATTGCGCCGATGTTGGCGAGGGCATCGCCGTTCCCGGTATGCCGCCCAGGACCTTCAGGTCGCAGGCGAATCCGTTGGCCGGATAGGTGGATTCATATTCGGTTTCGGTCGATGTAATCACGCGGATCGAGTTGATCGCGGAAAGCTCATTGGCGCGAATCTTCATCGAGCCGATGGTCTTCATCGCCATCAGCATCAGAATCAAAATGACGGCAATTACGATCAGCAGTTCCATCAAGGTAAAGCCATTGGGCGCAATGGTGCGCCGCGAGCGTTGGCAGAATGCAGGCAGAGTCTTGCGATTCATTGCGGTTCCAGTCCCTCTTGAGCAGGCCAGCAGCTACAGGCCCATCCGAGAAAATGCTACAACGTATAGACGCGAAAGGGAAATGGAGCGCTCGAAAGACAGGGACCAAGGGACCAAGGGAACGAGGGAACAAGGGAACAAGGGAACGAGGGAACAAGGCAGCCAGTGACGCACGTCACATAGACAGGCATTGAGCAAGTTTTTGTTTTTCCTTCTGATAAAAGAGCACTGAGGCGTCCCGCTGTTTCGATCGGAAGCAACATTGCCGAAGGTTGTGGAATATCGACCAGGGCGAGTATTTGCAGTCTCCTGGCCGCGCAAGAGGCTCGAATTGCGAATTACAGACACAACTCATCATCGCAAATGCGCTTGGCTTCAGTGCAATGGGTGCGCACGTATCAGCCGAAACACTCTCGGCTGACGTGAGCCGCCTGCTGAATGCGCTGATGAGGAAGCTGAAAAGCTAGGCTTTCTTGTTCCCTTGTTCCCTCGGTCCCTTGTTCCCTGTCTTCAACACACCAGCCGCGTCCGGCTCAGCTTGACTCCGTCCAGCCGCCCCAGCAGTGTGACCGCAATGCTCTCCGGATCGAAGAGCCGCTGCGCCATCGCCTGCACCTGGCCGGCGTTCCACCTCTTCAATGCGCGCAATGATCTCCTCGGCGGAGAAGAACTGGTGGAAGTACATCTCCTGCCGCGCCAGGTTCGCCATGCGCGAGTTCGAGCTCTCCAGACCCAGCAGAATGTTGCCCTTCACCTGGTCCTTGGCGCGCGTCAACTCTTCGTCGCCGATCGGCGTCTCCTTCAGATTGCGGAACTCCGCCAGAATCAGGTCCACCACTTCCAGCGCCTTGTTGGCCGAAGTGCCCGCATAGACGCAGAGATTTCCCGTGTCGCGATAAGGGCTCAGGTCCGAATAGATCGAATACGCCAGGCCGCGCTCCTCGCGGATGGTCTGGAAGAGCCGCGAGCTCATGCCGCCGCCCAGCACCGTGTTCAGAATCAGCGTGGCGTAGCGGTTTTCGTCCGTGATGGGCGGCGCGGGCACGCCCAGGCAGATCTGCACCTGCTCCAGCGCCTTCTTGTTGCGCAGAATGATGCGGGCGCTCGGCTCGGGCGCCGAAAGCTCGTGCAGCGTGTTGCCGCCGCGCCAGCGGCGAGAACTTCTCCGCCACTGCCTCGGTAAAACGGTCGTGGTCCAGGTTTCCGGCCGCGGAAAACACCATGTTCCCGCCGTGAAAGCGGTCGTTGTGGTAGGCGAAGAGCTGCTGCTGGCCCAGCCGCGCGACGGTTTCCGTGGTGCCCAGGATCGGCTTGCCCAGCGGATGGCCCTTCCAGAAGCTCTGCGTGAAGAGTTCGTGCACCAGCACGTCGGGATTGTCTTCGTCGATCTTGATCTCTTCCAGAATCACGCCGCGCTCGCGCTCGATGTCGGGCAACGCAAAGGTGGGGTTCAGCACCAGGTCGGTCAGGACGTCCAGCGCGATCGGCACGTGGTCTGCGAGCGACTTGACGTTGAAGCAGATGGTCTCCTTGCTGGTGAAGGCGTCCAGGTTGCCGCCGATCGAATCCATCTCGCGCGCAATGCGCTGCGCCGAGCGCGAACGCGTGCCCTTGAAGAGCATGTGCTCCACAAAATGCGAGATACCGTTGATCTCCGCGGTTTCGCAGCGCGAGCCCGACTTGATCCAGACGCCCATGGCCACGGAGCGCAGATAATCCATGCGCTCGGTCAGGACGATCAGGCCGTTCGGCAGTACGGTGCGGCGAAGGTTTCTCTCAGTGTTCATCGGCATCCGGTCGAACTTCGATTGTAGGCCAAATGCGAACAGCCGGCGCAGCGCGCGCTTGAGCGGGGAGAAGCTAGGCTTCCGGAGGCAAGCCTTCAGGGAAACCGCTAAGATAACTGCAAGCCGAGCCCAGCGATGCGTGAAAAACCAACCCAACTCGTTTCTTTAGACGCGCAAAATCCCGCGCGGCGGCTCAAGGAGCCTCTCTTTGGATTAGATGCGGAATCTCTGTCCAGGCTTCTGGTCGAGTCCGGCGAGCCCGCATTTCGTGGAAATCAGTTAGCTGAAGCCATGTATCGTCAATGGCTTAGCAGAAATTTCTGAAATTAGCACTTTGCCTTTGCCGCTACGCTCCCAACTGGCTGCCGAAGGCTGGCAGATCGGCCGCCCCGCCATTGCCCAGGTCTTCCAGTCCGTCGATGGCACTGAGCGCTATCTGGTTGAATTTGCAGGCTCCCGTCCAAAAGGTGAAACCGCGGAAGCGGTGTGGATGCCCGAAGGCGACGGCGGCGATGCCGGCGACGAGGATGGCTCGAACAGGATCTCCGTGCCCCATCCTTTCCGCGGCATCTTGCGGAAAGGGTGGGACAGCAAGAGCCTCGATCGGCCGTCAACCCACGTGGCAATGCTCAAGGAGACAAGCCCTGGTCCCGCGCCACCATCTGCGTCTCCTCGCAGGTGGGCTGCGCCGTCAACTGCCAGTTCTGCCTCACCGCCAAGCTGGGCCTGCAGCGCAATCTCACCGCAGGCGAGATCGCCGGCCAGGTCGTCGCGGTCCTCGATCGCCACGACGTCCGCGTGGGCCGCGACCGCGTGAATCTGGTTTTCATGGGCATGGGCGAGCCGTTCCTCAACTACGACAACTTCATGGCCGCGGTGCGCCTGCTGGTTCGCGAAGTCGGCCTCAGCCCGCGGCGCATGACCGTCTCCACCTCCGGCATCGTTCCCGGCATCGAACGCTTCGCGCAGGAGCCTCCGGACTTTCGGCCCAAACTCGCCATCAGCCTGAACGCGCCCAACGACCAATCCGCGCCGAAATCATGCCCATCAATCGCAAGTGGCCGATCGCAGCAGTGATCGAAGCCGTGCGCCGCGTTCCGCTGCGTCCCCGCGAGCGCATCACCTTTGAGTACGTTCTGCTCGGCGGCGTCACGGACCGTCCCGAACACGCCCGCGAGGTTGCGCGACTGGTCCGCCGCACGGGCCTTGCCCGCAAAGGTGAATCTGATCGCCTGGAATCCCGGGCCCGGCATCGCATACGCCATGCCCACGCCCGAGGCCGTCGCGGCCTTTCACGAGTTGCTCACAGAGGAGGGAATCCCAGCCTACATTCGCCAGCCGCGCGGCCGCGACATCTTTGCCGCCTGCGGGCAGCTGAAGCGAACGGTGGAACAATGAATGAGGGATTTGATTCGCCGGCTCGGTCGCTCTATCGAAATCTGAACGGTGGTATACTTTGCACATATCCCGGAAGGGGATGTGAGCCCCCTCCCAGGGTTTGGCTACTTCAGCAGTAGCGCCAGGACGAGGAATACAACCGCCAAAACGAATCGCCAGTCAATGGCAATCGTAATGGCAAAGCGCATCCAGGACGATTTCTCATCCAATCGTCCTCACCTCCCTTGCGTTGGCACGGCCCGTAGGTCGCTCTAACGGCCTGCGGACCGACGGCCCAATCCTCCGGGCCGATCTTCCACCGCCGATTCACATTCGCAAGAAAAGTGATCCCATTCTATTCCTAAATCGCCAGTTGGCGCTTACCTCACTTGGCCGCCGGCATAGACAACGGCTGTACGCTCCCGCAATCGGGCCCTTTGTATTTGGCCGTCGACTCCATGGTCATGTTCATCGTGTTGGCGCCCATCGCCATCGACATCTGAACTGTGGTCTTGGTGGTCTCCGCATCCACAAATGTCATCTGCACGGTTCCCGTCATGTTTCCGTGTCCGGCGCAGGTCAGGTTGGCGCTCATGCCCGCCGGCGTCACCGACATATTCGTCATCTGGCATTGGCTGTTCGGCGGATTGCTGTACGGGCCTCCGTACTTGTCAATCATCGCCTGTGTCACGCAGACCTGGGTCGTGCGCGGCGGCATCTGCGGCATGCCCTGGGGTCCGCCTGACATGCTCATCTGCGCCGTCACCTCCCAGAGCCCCGGCTTTCTATTTTGTCCCTGCGCTTGCGCAGCAAGGGCAATGATGCAACAGCCCAGAATCATCGAAAATAGGGTTTTGATCATACATCCTCCTCGTCGCGCAGGTGAGAGAAGCGCGTCATTCGACTCTATCTCGACACGTCCACGATTGAAAAGAGTCTTTTATTGTGAATTTCCAGGCACTTTGCCGCGCGACTGAGCCATCTCCAGCGCCACGGTGCGGACGACAACGGCCTGAATGGGTTCGATCTGAAGGGGCACTTCGCCTTAGTTCGTCGCAGGCATGGGAAGGGGCTTTACGCTGCCGCAGTCAGCTCCCTTGAAAGTCGACGTGCTATCAACAGTGAACTCAATCGGCGTGGCGTTCGCTCCCATCTGCATTGTGCCTGTGACATGGTACTTGCCGTGCGCCGTTGTGCCGTCGGGCCAGGACGACTCCATCGTGGCATGGATGTTCATGCGTCCCGTGCACGTCATCTCGGCGCTCATGCTGCTGGATTTGAGGACGAGGTTCGAGACAGTACAGTCTTGCTCTGGCGTCGAGAACGGCACGCCGAACTTATCGATCATCTCCTGGGTCAGGCACACCTCGGTGGTGCGCGTCGTGGGAGCGAAGGGGTTATTAGCTCCCTGAGGCATAGCGCTTCCCGGGGGCAAGGGCGTTTGCTGCCACGTCATGGTACTGGTCATCTCCCAAAGGCCGGGCTTCCTCACCGTCTGTGCCCATGAAAGGATCGCCGCTGCCAAGATGCAGCAGCCCACCGTAACCCTGACTCGCATCTTGCTCATATCTCCTCCCGATCAGTCGCACAGGCGCTGCCTGGCGCTTCACAACTCTATCCGATCGAGCGGCACACGAGAAAAGAATTTTTTCATGCATTTTCTTGCGTTGCGGCGCGCGAATGCGCCAGTTGCAGTACTACGTCTGCCAGGCGGCTAGCCGTGTGGCGCACCACATTTTCTTCGCTGGCAAAGTCCCCCACGATGCAGCGCACGCCCAGCGCTTCAATGCGTTCGACGTCGGGCACGATCGGCTTCGCGCCTTCGGCGGCGTAGCGCGCCACCGTATCAGGCGAAAACTTCCCCGTATTGACAACCGCGAAATCGAAGATGGACCTGCGCGTGTGGTCGTAAATGCGCTGGATGTGCTCCGACGCCGTCAAGCCAAGGCTCTCATTTGCCTGCGTCATCAGGTTGCAAATGTACACGCGGACGCCGCGCGAAGCGACAAGCGCATCTGTCACCCCATCCACAAGCAGATTCGTGATCAGCGAAGTATAGAGGGAGCCCGGTCCCACCGTAATCAGGTCCGCGCGCTCGATGGCCTCGAGCGTCTCCGGCACCGGAGTGGGATGGGGCGGGTCCAGCGTCAGCTCGGCGATACGCCGCTTGCTGGCCGTGATTTTGGTTTCGCCGCGCACGATCGAGCCGTCGTCCATATTGGCCACCAGCGTGGTATTGGCCGTCGTGGCGGGATAAATACGCCCACGCGTAGCGAGAATCTTCGACGCCAGTTGCACCGCTTGCGCGAAATCGCCGGTAATTTCCGTCAACGCGGCCACAAACAAATTGCCGAAGCTGTGCCCCCGCAATCCGCTGCCGCCGCGGAAACGATGCGCGAAGAGCTTCGTCAGCAGATCCTCTTCTTCGCAGAGGGCAATCATGCAATTGCGCAGGTCGCCGGGTGGCAGCATGTTGAAATCCTGCCGCAGCCGTCCCGAGGAACCGCCGTCGTCGGTCACCGTCACCACGGCCGCAAGGTCGGCGATCGCGCTTGTGGTTGCGGGGCTCTCGCCGGGCGCGAAGACGTGACGGCGCAGTCCACGCAGAAGCGTGGACAGGCCCGTACCGCCGCCGATGGCGACCACGCGCAAGGGCTGTTGCGCCGTATCCGTCGCGTGATCGCGCTCCGGCAAATTTGCCAGTTCAACGTTGGCAGAGATCGCTGGGTTCAAAACAGGCCCTACGGAACCTCAGGATACAGCAACTCGGTAAAGCGCGGATCGTCGGCCATGTTCTGGAAGTCGTTGTCGACGCGCGCTTGCACCCGGCTCCTGGGGTTCAGTTCAATGGCCCGAGCCAGGCTGGAGAGGCAGTCCTGGGCGCGGCCGGTGATGGATTCCAGCACCGCCAGACCATAGAAGGCGTAATCGGCGCCGGGGTGGTCGTTGAGAATCTGGTTCAACTGCTCTCGCGCTTCCTCGTAGTAGCCGGTATTCAGCAGAGAGATGGCGAAATCGTAGTGCTCCTCGGGGGTCGGGAACGACCGCACGCGTCCGTGCAGTTGGCGCTGGCAGGTAGTAATGTACATGCGGCACCGGTCCTGGATTTCGGCCGGCGCTCCTGGAAGGAGCTTCTCGAGAGCGGTGAGCGCCTTTTCATATTTCCCCTGCTGCAGCAGCAGCACCGCTGCCTCGTAGTGTTGGAAGACAGGTTCCAACCTGCCACGGGAGTGGCCGTCGGACTTTGCGGTTACGCCCGCATTTTTCTTGCGGCTGGTGGCCGCGTTACGTGCATCTTGCGTCATGGGATTCCTGAAAGCGTGCATTCCTTTCCCCCGTGTCCCGGCTCCAAACCGGCGGGGAACCTTCGTTGAAACAAAACATGACTTAGGCCATGTTTATACGCAGAACCCCGCCTTACGTCAATGGGGGTGTCGGTGGGCCGCTGTTCCGTCGCGGCGGAGCGCGTATCTAGCCGCGAATTGGCGTAAGTTTTCAAGAGCCATCTCGCGACTGCTCGACCATCCCGCAAACGCCTCAGCCCTTGTTCCCTTGTTCCCTCGTTCCCTTGTTCCCTGTTCTTCCATAGATCGCCGGGTTCAGCGCCGGATCGTTATACATCTTCATCTGCCGGTAGAGCTTAAAGCATCGCGCCCCGTTTACGGTGTCCCGCCACAGCGCATCCAGGCAGGCTGCCAGGTCCGCGCGTTGTTCCTTCAGGACTTCAAGCCGTGCCTGATTGCGCGCCTCGTGGCCCTCCGGCGCGTCTATGCGCTCCGTCTCTTCTTGCGTGTGATAGATCTTCAGCGCCAAGATCGACAGCCGGTCAATGATCGGCCCCGGCGACTCCGAATTCAGCGCCGCTTCACTTTTGGGCAAGCCTTGCGGCGCAAGCCACTCCAGGAGCTTGCGGTCGAGTTCTTCGGCAAGATCGTTGCGCAGTTGATTGGTCTGGTCAATGCGGCGTTTCACCGCGGCTAATGCGGCGTCCGAAACTCGCGGCGCGCGCGCCTCGTCTTCGATATGCCACAAATCGAAGTTCGCGCGATGCTGCCGGGCCACCAGGTCCAGCCAGTCTCCGGCAGAGCGTTCGCGGCCGTCTGGCCTCTCATGCCACTCGCGCGTCAGCCGATCCTGCAGTGCGACAATTTCACCAGCCGAAAGCATCTTTCCCCAGTTCCTCGCGCGCCAGCGATTGCCACCGCAGGCTCCATCCTAGCTCACCTGCGTGCGATCGGAGAGCGCAAGCGGCAATGTCGCTATGTCAACAAAGAACGCGGCAATTGGGCCGCGTTTTTTCAATTGTGCGGTACGGCACGCCGATGGCGCGCGCCCTATTTTGGGGGAATGCTAAAGCAGGGGTTCCGCAGCCTGTGTGGTGAGCTCGGTGCGGTTCGAACGCACGACCCACGCCTTAAAAGGGCGTTGCTCTACCAACTGAGCTACGAGCTCGTTCAAGGCCGCTTCTTCAAAACTACCACAGCCAGAGTTCAGCCGCCCCGCACCCACCGGCGTCACCAGGGCAATCGCATGAACATTTTCATTGACCGGGCAGGTTCGCGTTTTGACAGTCATCGCTGGCTGGGAGTCTTCGTCCCGGAGGGACGAGTCGAAAATAGCCCAGGGTGGAGCGCAGCGGAACCCTGGGATGGCTCCGACGAGAAGATCGCGCGCCCCGTAGGGGCGCGGCGAACCTTCTGCACCGCCGGAATCGATCTTCATGCGATCGCCCTGCCGGCGTCACGAACCGCACCCCAAAAACTCCTTGGTCCATCGTCTGAACCGCCCCATCGCCGACCTGAGTTTTTGCGCCCTCTGTCACTGTCCCAGACGTTGACCTTTCGGGTAACTATTGACGCTGATACTATGGTAACCACGGACCGCTTCAAGACCGAGTACCGATGGGGGATAAATTCTCGCATCACGCACAAAATGAGGGATTTCGCGCTCTTTTGATGACTGGAAAGTGTTAGCACTGTGGCAGTCGAAGTGTTATTGTTCTGGCAACTGTTAGGCCGCTACGATTACCAGTGAGAATACCCGCCATCCGGGTGTGCATTCCTTGATCTTTCGAACGTGCGACGTGCTCAACACGCTACCCTCAACGGGAGTTCGGAAGAGAAAGAAATGCGCAGGGGTAAACCATGACTGAGCACGCGCTGCCCGACCCGAACGAGACGCCGGAGGACGTGGCGTCGCTGTATTCGTGGGCGAATCTGCACGGCGGCAAGTATCGCGACTTCTCGGCGTCGCGTGCGCAGATGCGCGAAAAAGCCCGGCAGCGCATGGATCAGGCCATCGAAGAGGAACGGCTCCGTGGGCAGCAGGAGTCTGACGCGCAACGCGCTCAAGAAGCTGCGCGAGCCGCGGAAGAGCAGCGCCGCATCGACCTCGCGGCACAGCAGGCCACACAACTTGCTGCGCTTGAAACCGCGCAACGCGTGGCTCAGGAAGCCGCACAGGAGCGCGCCCGCCAGACCGCCCAGCTCGCGGCCGAGCAAACCGCGCGACAAGCGGCCGCAGAGGCCCAGGCAGCGCAACTCGCCGC
This sequence comes from uncultured Acidobacteriaceae bacterium, assembly GCA_963732305.1. Lineage (GTDB taxonomy): Bacteria > Acidobacteriota > Terriglobia > Terriglobales > Acidobacteriaceae > Telmatobacter. Next base: position 33,302 of record CAVSYW010000004.1, on the reverse strand, counting down.
GCGACAAGCGCAGGCCGCTCAGTTCGCCGCACAGCAGGCACAAGCCGCGCCGCAGCCCATTTGGTCGCAGCCGCCGCAGGATCGCTATCCCGCACAGCCTTCGTATCGTCAACCTGCTTCACCCGCCGCGCCCTCGCAGCCGGCTGTGCCGCTGCAGGAAGACGCGTTTTCTCAGCCGCGCGCCCCATGGCTCCCAGCCGATTCGCCCGAGATTACCGGGCGCCCCGCGTGGTTAACGCCGGAGCATCCTGAGTCCTTCGGACAGCCCGTTCTTCCGACGCCGCCCGACGACACGCTGCAGGGTTCCCGCGATCGCCTTGTCTCACGCTGGTTCGCCCTGCGCACCATCTTTGAGGACAATGTGCCTGCGCAGTCGGCCCCAGCTCCCGCAGCCGCGCGCGCACCCGTGCTGGCCATTTTTTCGCTGGCTGGCGGCGTGGGCAAAACCAGCCTGGTAGCCACTCTCGGCCGCGTGCTTTCCTCGCGCGGCGAGCGCGTTCTGCTGGTTGATACCGCTGCATACGGCCTGCTGCCTTTTTTCTTTGGCGCACGCGATCAGAGGCCCGGACTTTTGCGCACCTTCTCGCCGCCGGTCGCCAGTGGCGACGCGCCCATCCAGATGGTCACGCTCGATCCGGAGGCGCTGGGCCCTGAGGCATCCGCCGGCGAGGCCCTCACAGCCGAGATTCAGAAGCACGCCCGCGGAGTCAGCCGCGTGATCGTCGATCTTGCCACCGCCTCTGGCGCCACAACGCGCCGTGTCATGCGTTTGTCGCCGCAGGTTCTCGTACCGCTCATGCCCGATATGTGTTCCGTGGTCAGCGTCAGCTCCATCGACGCCTTCTTTGACCATAACGGCGGCAACGGAAACGGGAAGTCGTCGCTGCCTTACTACGTGCTCAACCAGTTCGATCCTTCGCTGCCGCTGCATCTCGACGTGCGCGAAGTGCTCCGCGAGCAGTTGGGCGATCGCCTTCTTCCCTTTGCGCTGCGCCACGCGCCGTCCGTCAGCGAGGCGCTGGCCGAAGGCATGACCGTAGTCGATTACGCCCCCAACTCCGCCGTGACTGAGGACTACGCCAGTCTTGCGGGATGGGTCAAGAGTCTCTCCGCACCCGCAAGCACCAGCTTCCGCGGCGTGCGCTGGAGTGAGCGATGACGGTTTCGGAGGTTTGGCGGGATATCGGGGCAGGGGAGAATCTCCTCACCAGGTTTCTCCGTCTGCTCTTCCTGATTGCGGCGGCGGTTGTCTTCTGCTTTATGGCGGCATTGCCGCTCTCGTGGCCGCAACAGGCGGTCCTTGGACTGTTGACCCTTCTGATGGCCCTGGCCATGGCGCGCGGCTCCGACTCTTACCTCATCACGCTCGCCCTCATGATGATGTCGATGTTCTGCACCTTGCGTTACGGATATTGGCGCATCGCGCAGGTCGTGCGTTTCTTTCAGGACCCGGGCAGCCATCCCGGAGCCCTCGACGCCTTTTTCATCTCTTGCCTGCTGCTGGCTGAGTTCTATGCCTTTGTCATCCTCTTTCTGGGCTATTTTCAAACCATCTGGCCGTTGCGCCGCGCTCCCGTTTCTCTGCCCGACAATACAGACGAATGGCCGCACATTGACGTGATCATTCCCACCTATAACGAGCCTCTCGACGTGGTGCGTTATACCGCGCTGGGCGCGCTCAACATGGATTGGCCCGCGGAAAAACTTCACGTCTACATCCTCGACGACGGCCGGCGCGCGGAGTTCGAGCAGTTCGCCTTCGATGCCGGCATCGGCTACAGATCGCGCGCCGACAACACGCACGCCAAGGCGGGCAATATCAATGCCGCCCTCAAGACCATCGATTCTCCGCTGATTGCGATCTTCGACTCCGATCACGTGCCCACCCGCAGCTTTCTGCAAATGACGGTCGGCTGGTTTCTGCGCGACCCGCGGCTGGCCGTGATGCAAACCCCGCATCACTTTTATTCGCCCGACCCCTTCGAGCGTAATCTCGAACAGTTCCGCATCATTCCCAACGAGGGCGAGCTTTTTTACGGAATCGTTCAGGACGGCAACGACTTCTGGAACGCCGCCTTCTTCTGCGGCTCTTGCGCCGTCCTGCGCCGTGAAGCGCTGGACGAGATCGGCGGCATCGCGGTAGAGACCGTCACCGAAGATGCCCACACCGCTCTGCGCATGCAGATGAACCAATGGAACACGGCCTACATCAACATTCCCCAGGCCGCGGGACTCGCCACCGAGCGCCTCTCCGCGCACGTCGGCCAGCGCATCCGCTGGGCGCGCGGCATGATTCAGGTCCTGCGCACCGACAATCCGCTCTTCGCACCCGGACTCACCTTCGCGCAGCGGGTCTGCTACTTCAACGCCATGGCGCATTTCCTCTACGCGGTGCCGCGCCTCATCTTTCTCACCGCGCCGTTAATTTATCTGCTCCTGAATCACACCAACATTCCCGGCTTCTGGGCCGCCATTCTTGCCTATGCGCTGCCTCACCTCATTCTTTCCAACGTCACCAACTCCCGCATCCAGGGCGATCACCGCCATTCCTTCTGGAACGAGATTTACGAAACCGTGCTCTCACCCTACATCCTGCTGCCCACCATGCTGGCGCTGATTAATCCCCGGCTGGGCAGGTTCAACGTGACGGCCAAAGGCGGCGTGGTCAAGCGCACCTTTTTTGATTCCAGGATCGCGCAGCCTTTCCTTGTTCTGCTGGTCTTCAATTTCCTGGGCCTCATCGTCGCCATTCCGCGCTTCTTCATCTTCGACCGCGACCATCGCGGCACGGTGCTGATGAACGTCCTGTGGTGCTTGTTCAACATCGTCATTCTGGGCGTTTGCACGGCGGTTGCGCGCGAGCTCCGCCAGATGCGCACCACGGTGCGCATCAACGTCGTCAGTCCGCTCGTGGTCAAATTCCCCGATGGCCAATCGGTCGCCGCCGAAACCATCGATATTTCCAGCGGCGGCACCGGCATCCGTCTCCATGAGGCCCTCGATGTGATGCCCCAGTCCCAGGTGTATCTGGCCTTTCCCGTCCCCTCGGATGCCACCGATCTGCCTGCTACGGTTATTTCTTCGGAGGGATCAGTGTTGCGCGTGAGTTTTGAAAATTTGACCATCGAAGAGCAGGAAGTGCTGACCATTGCCCTTTACTCCCGTGCCGATTCATGGCTGGGCTGGGGCGAGTCCCGCGAGCCCGACAATGTGCTGCGCAGCCTGGGCCGCATCTTCAGAATCTCTCTGCACGGCATGTGGGTGACCTTCCGCAGTGTCTTCAGCCGCGACGAGTCGTCCGAACACAAGTCGAGCACCCTCTCCATCGCCCGCACTTCGATTCTGCTTTTCCTGGCTGCGGTGCTGGCCCTGGGTGGTCAAAAAGCGCACGCCCAAGTGCAGGGCTACGCCGGCGCGGTTGGGACTCCCGCCACCGACACCAACGCCCCCGCTCCTCCAGGCGAATACCACGATCGCTTCACGCTCGCCGATGCCGGTTCGTCGCAAATCGAGCTGCACTCGATCGACACCATGAACAGCATCTTCTTCACGCTGCCTGAAACCCACGTCATCGGCGACGCGAAGATTCACATTTACTACTCGTTCTCTCCCAGCCTGCTCCCGCAGTTGAGCCATCTCAAGCTCATCATGAACGGAACCCTCTTCGCCACCATTCAGCCCACGCCGGGCCAGAATGGCGGCTCCGACAGCCGCGATGCCGAGGCCGAGTTCACGATTCCCTCTGAGCTGCTGGTGCACAACAATACGTTCACCATCGAATTCATCGGCCACTACACCATGGTCTGCGAAGACCCGGCCAACACCACGCTGTGGGCGCGCGTGCATCGCAGCACCTACATCGACATCCGCGGCAAGCTGCTGCACCTCGCCGACGACCTCAAGCAGTTGCCCCAGCCCTTTGTCGATCCGGCCGTCATTCAGCCGCTCAGTGTTCCCATAGTGTTTCCCGCGCCGCCCTCGTACAAGGCTGTGCAGGCTGCCGGCATCGTCACCAGCTACTTCGGCGTGATCTCCGAGAATCGCCCGGTTCGCTTTCCGGTGCACATCGGAGCCATCCCTCCAGGCAACGCCATCGTCATCGCCGAGAGTCCCTCCAGTCTTCCCGCCGGCTTGAATCTATCCAACGTCAATTCGCCGACCGTCGCCATGCGCGACAATCCCAACGATCCCTTCGGCAAGATTCTGATCATTACCGGCGGCGATGCCGACGATGTCATCAAGGCGGCCCAGGCTGTGGCCATGCACAGCGGCATGCTTGACGGGGCGCAGACTTCGATTTCAGACCCTGGGCTGCCCAACAAGCAGGCTCCGGACGGCGCTCCACGTTGGGCGCGCACCGATCAGAAAGTCGCGCTCTGGGACTACGCCAGCGCCGACCAGATGCAGGGCGACGGCACCGCGCCTCTCAATGTCTATTTCCGCATTCCGCCCGATATTTACTACGACACGGAGGGTCCCGATACCGGGCTCCACGTGGTCTACCGCTATAACTCCGTTCCCATCGGTCCCATCTCCAGCATGCAGGTGCGCATCAACAATGCCTTCCTTGGCTCCATTCCGCTGATCCCCGGCAAGGAAACCTCGCGCCAAATGGAAACCGACGTACCGGTTCCGGTGGTCAACCTGCGTCCATTCTCCAACTCGTTGTCCTTCGATTTCACATTCCAGTTGCTCAAGAAACAGAGCTGCGAAGACACGACCCCCATCAACATGCAGGGCGCTATTCTGCGCGATTCTTACCTGGATCTGCGCGGTTTCCCGCACTGGGCTCCCATGCCCAACCTTGAACTCTTCGCAAATGCCGGCTTCCCGTTTACGCGCGTTGCCGACCTGAGCGAAACCACCGTTGTCTTGCCGCCCACGCCCACCGAGCAGGAGATCGAGACCTTTGTCACCCTCATGGGCCACTTCGGCCGCCAGACCGGTTTCCCCGGCCTGCGCGTCACTGTGGCTGGTACCGATGCGATGCATGATGGCGCCAACACCGACTTCCTCATCATCGGCTCCGGCAGCGATCAAACTGCCTTCGACAAGCTCGGCGCGCATCTTCCCGTCTCCCTCGGCAGCGGGCAGATTCAGGTACGCGACACGCAGGGCTTTTTCGTCAACCTGCTTCACCATGCCTGGTGGAAGCTCGAAAGTAACGAGCATAGCGAATCCGGCACGTTGATCGCCGCGGGAACTCCAGACGCCATCATCGAAGGCATCGAGTCGCCCTACGATCACGCGAGCAACCGCAGTATCGTGGCCATCCACCTCAAGGACGGAACCGTCTTCGTGCCCTTCATGGACACCTTCATGCAGGTGCAGCAGGCCAGCGACATCCAAGGTTCCGTCGCGGTTTTTCACGGAGCAGGATTTCAATCCTTCCGCATTGGTTCCGAGGTCTATCATGTGGGTGTACTTCCATGGTGGACGTATCTGGAGTTGTGGTTCACGCAGAGACCGTGGCTGGCAGCATTAGTGATCATTGTTCTGGCCTTCCTGGTAGCTCTCTGGACCCGGCAATGGCTGCGGTCCAGGGCCAGAGAACGCCTGACGATCATCAGGGACTAGAAGCTGATTCGTAGCTGAGTTTTGAAAGGGCACGATCTTAGCTGTCTCGTAGGCTGAACGAATGCGTCACAGGGCGCGAAAGGGCACGACTTTAGTCGTGCCGCAGACGTTGCAAAAATAATCCTGGGCTTTAGCCCCTGAGGAATGTTTCTTCAAACGCGACAGCGGATAGTACCGCGAGAGACACCACGCCAGCTCCGCTCGCTTCTGGAGACTTTTTCAATGGACCTTTCGACAAGTCGGCAAGGGAAGCGCTTCCTGCTGATCGTCGCGTTGTCCTTGTTTTCCATGACGGGCGGATGCAAGGAAGGCCCCTGGCAACTTTGGAACTCTTACGCCAGCCGCTTCATCGATTCGCAAACGGGCCGCGTCTTCGATCCCAACGGCGATCAGCACACCACGTCTGAAGGCGAGGCCTACGCTCTCTTCTTTGCTCTGGCCGACAACGATCGTCCCACATTCGACCGCGTCCTCTCCTGGACTCAGGACAATCTCGCCAGCGGCGATCTCAAGACCCACCTCCCGGCCTGGATCTGGGGCAAAAACAAGGACGGACAGTGGAAGGTTCTCGACCCCAACTCCGCCTCCGACGCCGACGTTTGGATGGCCTACACTCTGCTTGAAGCCGGCCGGCTCTGGAATTCCAACGCCGAAACTGACGTTCGGCCGCGCAATGCTGGCCCTCATCGCCAAAAACGAAGTCGTGAATCTTGACGGCTTCGGCCCCATGCTCGTGCCGGGCCCTGTCGGTTTCCAGCAGGACAAAGACTGGATTCTGAATCCCAGCTACGCGCCCGTCTTCCTCTTTGAGCGCTTTGCGGCGCTCGATCCCGCCGGGCCATGGAAACAAATTGCCCTGGGGATTCCGCGCTTCCTCGCCGAAAGCTCTCCCCACGGTTATGCCATGGATTGGGTGGAATACGTGCCCGGCGACGGCTTTTATCCCGCGCCCAGGCCGTCAGCAGCCCAGAACGACCCCGATGCCGCGGGCCTCACCGGCAGCTACGATGCCATCCGCGTCTATCTCTGGGCGGGCATGATCGACCCCTCCGACCCCTCGCGCAAACTTATCCTCTATGCCGTTCCAGCCATGAGCGGGTACCTTGCCAATCATGATGCCCCCCCGGAAATGGTAAGTGACCAGGGCATTCCAGTGGCGCAAGATGGACCTATAGGCTTTTCCGCGGCCGTGTTGCCCTATCTGCGTGGCTACCCGGAGTTCTCGCGGAGTTTCGCCCGGCAGTTAGTGCGGCTAAATGCACAGAAAGACGCAACTTCGGGATTGTATGGGAAGGATGAAGCGTATTACGATCAGAATCTTGCCCTGTTTGCTACTGGATTTCTCGAAGCCAGGTTTCGGTTTGGCCCCGGGGGCGAACTGAACGTAGAATGGAAGCGCCGATGAGGTTGGGCTGGGGAGCTTGGAAAGCGATTTTGTTTGTAGCGGGTGGCCTGATCCTGGTGGCCCCGGCAACCCATGCCCAAAAACCTCCTACGCCCGCTTCCGCCGACGCCATGCGATCCGGCCTGGTGGCCAAGGCGCGCAATCTTGAAGCCCGCGGCCGCCCCGACCTTGCCCTCCAGATCTGGCAGCAGATTCTCCTTTCCACCCCCGACAACACGGACGCCCTTGAGGGCATTGCCCGCGACTACAAACTTACCGGCAAGGAAGACAAGGCCGATGAGGCTCTCTCTCAACTGCGCCACGTCAGTCCCAACGATCCCAACATCGCCAGGATCGCGTCCATGTCGGCCACCAGCGGATCGAACGACGAGCTGCGCAAGGCCGGCGATCTGGCCAAACAGGGTAACAACGCGGAGGCCATGCGCATCTATCGCCAGCTCTATGGCGATCGTCCGCCCGATGGCGACATTGCGCTCGCCTACTATCAGACTCTTTACGGCACCCCCAACGGCAAGCAGGAAGCTATCGCCGGCATGAGGGGCCTGGCCGAGCGCAACCCCGGCGATTCGCGCTATCCGGTGCAGCTCGGCATCCTGCTCACCTACGACCAGCACACGCGCGCCGAGGGCATCCGCATCTTGCGCGCGCACCAGTCCGATCCCGACGCGCAAACCGCCTATCGCCAGGCACTCATCTGGGATTCCGCCAATCCCGCCTCGGCAGCGGAACTGCGCGATTATCTGAAATCCCACCCCAGAGACGCTGAGATCTCCACCGCCCTCCAGAAAAACGAAACCACGCTGGCACAGATGAACAACGGCATAGCGCGCACGCCGGAAGAGCGCGCCGCCTTCGACGCCCTCAATGCGCATCGCCTCGACGAGGCCGAGCAGCGCTTCACCGCGCTTCTCGCCGCCGATCCCAATAACGGCCGTCTTGCCGCCGGCATGGGATTCCTGCGCATGCAGCAGAAGAACTTCGGCGGCGCTATCAGCTATCTGGTCCAGGCCGAGCGCAACGGCTACAACGTCAAGCCCGTCGAAACCGCGCTCGCCACCTCCCGCTTCTGGTTCACCATGGGCGAGGGAACCGAGGCTCTCGACCAGAATCAACTTGAGCTCGCCATCACAAGGTTTCGCGCCGCGCTTGAGCTGAACCCTCGCAGCCCCGATGCGCTCAACGGTCTCGCCGGCGTCTACACGAAGCAGCAGCGTTATTCATCCGCCGCAACGGCCTATCAGCAGCTTCTCAGCATCCAGCCGGCATCGCTCGATGCCTGGCGCGGTCTCTTCCTCGCCTACGCGCACGACAATCAAATCGCCAAGGCCCTGGCCCTCGCCGCGCGTTTCCCCGCGCAGGTCAAAGTCGCGCTCGACAGGGATCCCGATTACCTCCACGCGCTCGCCGGCATCTATCAGGCTGAAAACCGCCCCGCCGACGCGCAGCGCGTTCTCGCCCTCGCCCTCACGTTGCCGTTCCCTAATAACAGTGGCGCGCTCCTGGCTGGCACCAAGCTGCAATACGCCGGCATCCTGATGGACGCGAAGCACTACGACCAGGCGCTCGCTCTCTATGCGCAGATTTTGCAGGCCGATCCCGGTAACATCTCTGCATGGGAGGGCCTTATCAGTGCGCAGCACTCCCTTGGTCGGGACACTGCGGCTATTGCGAGCGTGGAAAAGATGTCGCCGGCCACGTATGAAACCGCGCTGGCCGACCCCAACTTCGTCGCCATGCTCGGCGCGATCTATCAGCAGGCCAACCAGTATGAAGTTGCGCAGGGCCTTCTCGAGCGCTCGGAAAAATTAGAGATCGCATCCGGCGGCCAGCCCAGCATTGCCCTGCGATTGCAGTTGGCGTCCATCTATCTGGTCAGGAACAACACCGATCAAGCCTACGCGATCTACCGCCAGGTGCTCACCGATCATCCCGACCGCGCCGAGGCATGGAAAGGCCTCATCGCCACGCTCACCATCACGCATCGTGACAAAGAGGCATTGCAGGAGATCGCGCAGATTCCGCCGCCCGTGCGTAAGCAACTTGAGGGCGACATCGACTTCCTCGAAACCGAGGCTAGCCTCTACGCCACCACGGGCGATACCGCCCACGCCGTGCAGTTGATGGATCGTGTGCTCACCTACTACTCCAAAACCAAAGAAAAACCGCCGGCCAGCATTGAGATTCAGAACGTCTGGCTGCTCTATAACATTGGCAACGATCGCGCCCTCTACGCAGCGCTCATGCGCATCGGGGGCCGCAACGATCTCACTGTCGCGGAACGCGAAACCGTGCAGGACATCTGGGCCAACTGGAGCGTGCGCCGCGCCGGCTTCGCCATGGACAACGGCAACGTGCAGCGCGCCGTCGACATTCTTGAAGCCGCCTCGCAGGCTTTCCCCAACAACCTCACCGTTCGCAAAGCCGTGGCTGGTGGCTTCGCGCGCGTAGGCCGTTCCAAAGAATCGCTGGCGCTATTTAAAAGCGTTCCCATGCAGGACGCGTCGGCCGGCGACTTTGAGGGCGCCATCGGCGCAGCGCTCGCCGCCAACGACAAGAACCAGGCCGAGATCTGGCTGCGCCAGGCTCTCGACCGCTTCGGCGCCGATCCCTCCATCCTCGCCCTTGCCGCACGCTACGAGCAGGCACGCGGCGACAATGAACGCGCCGCCGACTACTATCGCGCCTCGCTCGCGGCCATGCCCAAGGTCTCGCCCGTCGATCGCCTTGCCCACACGATGGTTTATCCCGAGCAAGACACCAAAACCCATCGCGCCGTCACCGCGGCCGATCTACAGCATCTCCTCGATCCCGACTACGAGCCATTTGCGAAGACCACCAAGCTGCCGGCGCTGCCCACCTACGGCCCCGACCCCTACAACCCCGCGCCGGTCGTTCTGCCGCAAACGCGCCCCACGCAGCCGCCCCCGCAGATTCCCACCGCCGGAACCCCCGGCCCCGGCGCATGGCTCTACGCTCCGGAGGAGCGGTCGAGAATAGCCCAGGGTGAAACCCTGAGAATGCAAGCGCGCAACCATCTCCGCCCCGTAGGGCCGGTCGAATTCGACGCAGGATTCTCACGAGGGCGATTCACTTCTCGCGAAAACACTTCTTTTCACGAACGCCGTTCCAACAGCGCTGCACGTCTCGTATTCGCATCCTGGTCGCCGATGCCGGCGCGTACTCGCCCAGCCGTTTCCATAGCGCGCGCCTCGATGCGTTTCGCACCCATCCGCCCCGTCATCCAATCTTCCATTGAAGCCTACGGCCAGACCGACATCGTCCCCAATCCTCCGCACTCCCTCGCCTCCGATGCCTGGAAGGGGCTCGTCTTCTCGCTCATGGCGGCCAATCGCAATGCGGAAGCCCTCGCCGAAATCGGCAAGATACCCATCGACGTGCGCCAGCAGCTCGAATCCGATATCGAATGGGTGCAGGGCATCGCCAGCCTCTATTTCGCCGTGGGCGACACGCCGCAGGCCACGCTTTATCTCAAGCGCGTCGAAAACTACTATGTCGTGCATCGCGCCCTCGCGCCCGGTAGCCTTGAACTGCAACACGCCTGGCTTCTCTACAACCTCAAGGACGACATTTCGCTCTATCCGCTTCTTCAACGCCTCGATGCCCGCCCGGATCTGACCCCCGATCAGCGTCAGCAGGTGGAAACTCTCTGGGCCGATTGGGCCGTGCGCCGCGCCGGCGATGCCATGGATCATGGCCACTTGCTGCGCGGCGTCGAAATCCTTCAGGCCGCTTCGCAGGATTATCCCGGCAATCGCACCGTGCGTCTCGCCGTGGCCGGAGCCTACGCGCGCGTGGGCCGTGCGCAGGAAGCGGTCACGCTCTTCAAGTCCATCAACATGAACGACGCCAGCGCCGGAGATTTTCAAGGCGCGGTCTCGGCAGCCATCACCGCAGGCGACATGGCGCAGGCCGAAGCCTGGCTGCGCATCGCTCTCGCAAAATATCCCAACGACCCACTCATTCTCGGCCTCGCCGCGCGCTTTGAGCAGGCCCGCGGCAATAGCGAACGCGCCGCTGCCTTCTGGCGTGCCGCCATCGCCGCCATGCCTCCCGGTTCCGGCGTCAAGAGCCTCGACTACGGCCTCGTCACGCCGCCGGGCGCCTACCGCACGCCCAGCCCCGGCGACACGCGTCGTCTCCTCGATCCGCGTCTCGACCCGGCTCCCACCGTCGATCAGATTGCCCCGCTGCCCTCGTACAATCCGCAATCGAGCGCGCCAACACCCGCGCCCAGTCAGCCCGTTGCCGCGCCGCCGCAGCGCACCGCGCCTTCCACCGAGCCGCTTCCGCTTCCACCCAGCGCCGGCTACGTTCCCAACGGGCAGGGAAATGCGCCGTCGAACCAGCCCATCAATGTTCCGCAGGCTACCCATCGCAACCCTCCAGCGTCCGGCCCGGTTCTTATTGAGCAAAGCAACACGCAGCAGCCCCTAACCGGCAGAATGCATCTGCCGCCGAACGAAGAAACCATCGCCTCCACTCCGGGAGACCAGTCCCAGAACACGCGCCTCCCACCAACGGCATCGAATAGCGCGCCGCAGACGCCGCCCGTCAATCCCCGCATCACCTCGCGGCCCATGGGCCCCGCAGCCGCGCAAACCCAAGCCCTCTTCGCCGACCAGACCGACAATCAGCTCACGCAGGGTTCGGCAACTCTCATTCACAACGTGCCCAATGCGCCGGTCGGCCAAATGCCCATCGTGCAATCGCCGCCTGCCGATCAGGGCGCCTACAACATGGCGCAGTACACGCCCTCCGCGCAGGACGCCGCCACCGGCGCTTATTCCGCGCCGCAGCAACAGACGCAGCAACCCCAGCAGCAGGCAGCGCCGCCGCCAGCCAAGCCGCAAGCCGGATGCACCACGGGCTGTGTTCCGCGCCGCAAGCGCAAAAAAGCCGCGCAGACGCAAGACCTCGGCAACGCGCTCCTCACCAGCAATCCGCCCGAGGCCGCGGCTCCTCCCGCGGAAACCGCCCCGCCGGCAGAGGCCCAGCAACCCCCACCTGAGCCCCAGGAGCCATCTTCCGAATCCACTGGCACCGGCTTGAGCGATCAGGAGCTCGAGCAGCGCAATCTCCCGCCACTGCGCGGTCCTTGGATTCGCATCCAGCGCCAGGACAACACCCCGAGTCCGCGCGACCTGGCCGAGCAGCAGTTGCAGGCCATTGAGAGCGGATACAGCGGATGGCTCGGCGGCAGCGCCGTGCTCAACTACCGCACCGGCGATCCCGGCTACAGCCAATTGGCCGCCATTGAAGCTCCCTTTGAGGCCTCTGCCCCGCTCGGCTATGGCGCGCGCATCACCGTTGTCGCCCGGCCCGTCTTTCTCGACTCCAACCAGGCCACGGGAAACGCCGTAATCAGCGTGACCGAATCCACCATCTCCGGAACTTCGCTCGTCACCATCCCCGAGCCTCTGGGCACGCTCACTACGACGAACGTCGCCCCGCCCGCACAGCAAAACGCCGTGGGCCTCGGCGGAGAACTGCAGCTTATATTTCCTCACTTCGCCATCGCCGGCGGCTACACGCCGTATAACTTCCTCGTCGCCAACTTCACCGGCCGTCTGGTGTGGAAGCCGGGCAACGGACCCTTCACCCTTTCGCTCACCCGCGACTCCGTCAAGGATTCGGAGCTCTCCTATGCCGGTCTCCGCGACCCCGGCCAAGCCAGCCTCGGCAGTCCCGGCCCAATCTGGGGCGGCGTGGTCTCGAACCAGGGCCAGGTGCAAATCGCCCACGGCGATGCGCAGTCGGGCTACTATTTCAGCGCCGGCGGTCAGTACATTACTGGTTACAACGTGCTCAATAACAACCGCATCGATGGCAACGGCGGCGCTTACTGGCGCGTCTTCTCGGCGCCCGAATACGGCACCCTCAGCATCGGCGCCAACTTCTTCGCCATGCACTACGCCAACAATCAGAACGCCTTCACCCACGGCCTCGGCGGGTACTTCAGCCCTCAGGGCTATTTTCTGGCCAATGTGCCCTTCACCTGGTCTGGACACTATCTCACGCGCATGCACTACAACGTCATGGGCGCGGTAGGCGCGCAGGCGTTCCAGGAGAATGCTGCGCCGCTCTGGCCTCTGGCCGCCGACAAGCCCCTTGAAACCCGGCAGAACAATCCCATGCTCCCCAACGTCACCACCGTGAGCGGCAACTACGATCTCCGCAGCCAGGTGGCCTATCAGGCCGGTCCGCACTGGTTCGTAGGCGGCTACCTTGCGGCCAACAACTCCCGCGACTACACCTCGACCTCGGTCGGCTTCTTTGTCCGCTTCCTGTTCCGCGAACAACCCACCTCAGCCACTACCCCCACCGGCCTCTTCCCGTGGGAAGGCATGCGCCCGTTCTCGGTGCCGTAAAGGACGTAACGCCGGTCTCAAGACCGGCTGTCGCGGGGGCCTCTGGCCCGCGCAGCCCTATGACCGTTTCGCCACCTTCGCCATCGGCACCACCTGCACGCTCACGTCGCGCACCTCGGACAGAAACCGGTTCAGCACCGACCCACCCCACAGAATTTCCCAGCGCGAGCGCGCCGGCTGTCCAAACACCACGTGGCTGATGCTCTCCTGCTGTGCAAACCGAATCAGCGCATCCGCCACATTGCGGTCGGTAAGAGTCACCACGTGCGCGCCCAGGTCGCGCGCCATCCTCTGGTACTCTTCCAGGCGATGAAACGCATCGGGATCGCCGTGTCCCTTGTCGTCGGGCCGGCTCACGTAGACCGCGTACCAGTTGCTCGACAACCGTCCGGCGATGCGCGCGCCGATGCGCAACAGCCGCTCCGTGCCGGGCCGCGTGCTCAGGCACACCATCACTTTTTCCGGAATGGGCGCCTGCTCCAGGCCCTGGACGCGGCGATACTCCGCGGCCCGGCTGCCCACCTGTTCCGCGGTGGTGCGCAGCGCCAGTTCGCGCAGCGTGTTCAGGTTGCCCTTGCGGAAAAAGTTGGCCAGCGACTGCTCCACCTTCTCCGGCGCATAGATCTTGCCCTGGCGCAACCGGTCGCGCAGCTGTTCCACCGTTACGTCCACGTTGATCACTTCGTCGGCGCGCTTGAAGAAGCTGTCGGGAACAGTTTCGCGGATGGTCGTGCTCGCCGAGCGGTTCACAGCGTCGTTCAAGGTTTCCAGGTGCTGAATATTCACCGCGGTCATCACATTGATGCCCGCATTCAGCAGATCCAGCACATCTTCATAGCGTTTGCGATTCTTGCTGCCGGGCACGTTGGTGTGCGCCAGCTCGTCCACGACCACGGTATGCGGGTGGCGCGCAATGATCGCGTCCACGTCCATTTCCTTCAAGCTCACGCCGCGGTAGGGAATCTCCTTTTGCGGAATCACCTCGAGATCGCGGATGCGCGCCTCGGTGTCCTTGCGCCCATGCGTCTCTACCAGGCCGATCACGACGTCCACATTCTGCTGATGCTTCATGTTGTAGGCGTCGTTCAGCATGTCGTAGGTTTTGCCTACGCCGGGCGCAGCGCCGATGTAGATGCGCAGCTTTGCGGGTTCAGGAGCTTTTTCGAGTTGAATCTCGGCCATCGCTCAACCCACCTCGACAGGGTGCTGCACTTGCTCGGTTACGGCCACAGGCAGCGTGAATCTGAATGTTGAACCGTGCCCCAACCGGCTCTCCACGGCAATCTGCCCCCCTAGCGACTCCACTAGCCGCCGCACCAGCGCCAGGCCGAGCCCCGAGCCGCGCTCTGAGAATGTGTTGAAGCGATCGAAGATGGAGCCCAGCCGGTCGGCCTCAATACCGCGGCCGGTATCGCGCACGCTGAACTGCACATAATTTTTAATCTCCTCCGCGGCCAGAAGGATTTCGCCATCGTCCGGCGTGTAGCGCAGCGCGTTTGAGAGCAGATTGTCGAGAATCGAGCGCAACGCGCGGCGATCGGCTCGCACCGTGGCCAGATCGGCGAAAGCCTTCACTTCCAGCCGGATGTGCTTCTGCGCTGCCTCGTCGCAATAGCGGTCGCGCGCCTCATTCAGCGCTTGCAGCGGACGAATGCGCTCCAGCTTCATTTCGCGCTTGCCGGTATCGAGCTCCGCCACATCGATCAGGTCGCTCATCAGGTCGTTCAGGTATTCCGCGTCTTTGCCGGCGTCCGCCACCAATTCAGTCTGCAACGGCGTCATCTCTCCGCTGAAGCCCTGCGCCAGCGCATACAATCCGCGGCGCAACTGCAAAAGCGGATCGCGCAACTTCCGGCTGGCCACGGTAATGAACTGCGTTTTGAAGCGATCGATGTCCTGCAGGCTGGTCACATCTTCGAGCGTAGTCACGGCGCCAAGCAATCGGCCTTCCGAGTCGCGCATGGGCGTTGTACGAAGCCGGTAGCTCCGCTCCTGCTGGCCGATGCGCATGGGCAGCATCGACGCTTCATCCTCGGCGGCCACCGCCTTCTGCATGGAGACGGCATCGCGAATGGCGCTGAGGATTTTTTCTCCGCCCGGCGTATTGGCAAGCACCATGCGATCGCCCGCACCCTCGCCCAGCAGCTCTGAAGCCGCCTGATTCACCTTCAGTACGTGCCCCTTGCCGTCGGTCACAATAATGGGCTCGAAGATCGACTGCAGCACGGCGTCGGAGAGTTGAAACTCCATCTGCCGCCGTCCGGCCTCGGTGTCGCGCAACTCGCGCAGCCGCACCGCAATCCGGTTCAACTCAGCCGCAATCACGCCGAAGCCGTCGCGGCTGCTCCAGTCCACGCGGTGTTCCAGATTTCCCTGGGCAATGCGATGCGCATCGCGCGCCAGGCTCTGAATCGGGAGCAACACAAGAATGGTGGTGGCTGCCGCAATCGCCAGGGCAGCCACGCTTACCGCGTAAGCGAGATGCAGTTGCCCGCTCGCCGCCAACGCCCTGTGTGCAGCAAGCACAAGCGCCAGCGGCAGGCAGCCGAGCAGTATACAGCCGAGAATCAGTCGCTGGGTAAGATTCAACATGTTTGCGATCCGTGCCGGTGAAAGGTGGTCTTACCCATTCTCTCGGATGCAGCCGCAACCTGCAAATCTCTTGATGCTTTTTTGATGTGGCCGCTGCATAGCGCCGCCGTGCCCCATCCATTTTGTCCGCCGCAGCGGACGAAATGGGTGGGAAAACAACAAGTCAGCATCCGGCTGCTCTGGAACCGGTCCCGACCTTCGGCGAGGTCAGGGAATCCGGCAGACGGCAAGTGCATCGTTGTGCCACTGGCAGGCAAGCCCTTCCGGCTGCGGAATTGCCACCAGCACCCAATTCGCGCCAAAGGCTGCCTTCAGCCGTTCGAAATCGGCCAGCTTGAAATGGCGCCAGCCCTCAGCGGCTGCCACCTGGCTCGCCCACACCGGCCCCAACTCGGGAACCTGCGTCACGACCGTGGTGTCCTTCACCGCATCGGCCAGTTGGCTCCGCTCAGCCAGTGCGCGAAAGCAGTGAAAGTCCTCGCCGGACGCCTCAAGATAATGCGGATCGAGCGCGAAGTACGCATTCACCGGTGCATTGGTCTTGATCCATGCAAATGCCTGCAGCCAGGGATTCGCTGGTTGCATCCCCGGCAGCTCCAAATGTGCGACGTTGCTGAACTCCACTCGCTGACCCACAAACATGCCCCCGTTCGCGGCCAGCAAAAACACCGCCCAGCGCCAGGCGCTCTTCTTCAACACGAATCTGCCCAGCAGCGCGCCCGCCGTCAGGGTGAATAGAAAATATTCGATATGCAGGTAGCGCATCGGCTGCAAGGGCATCAGCCGCGCCGGCGCGGCAGGCGAGAGCAAGATCATCGCCAGCGCCTGCTGAAAAACGCCATAGAAAAACACGGCTGCGGCGAATCGAGCCAGCCTTGTCTCTCCGTTTTTCTGCGCCACACGCCACAGCAAGGCGAGCAAGACCAGCGGCCCGATCGCGCCCAACCACTCGTACCAGGTCCATTTGTAGAGGAAAAAACACGTCCGCGTATCCAACGCCTTGCGCCACGTGGAATCGGCCGGTTCGAAGACCCATCCCAATGGCACAAGCGCCACCATCGAGCCGCGCAACGCGCGCAGCCGGGCGGCGAGCGACTCCATCGATGTCAGGGTGAGAAACAGGCAAAGCGAAATGCCCATGGCGGCCATCAGCGGATGAATGAAAAACGCCAGCAGGAGCAGCGGCGCCGACTGCCAGCGTTTCCCCGCCAGAATGCGCCATACCGCAAGCAGAATCAGAGCCGTCGCCAGGTTGCGCGGATGCAGATGCTGGTCGACCATGCAAAGCGCCGTCCCTGAAACCGGAAGCGTCAACATCGCGGCCACCATGGCAACCCCTGCCCATCGCGCGGCCTCTTCGCGAAATAGCAGGTTCGCGATCTTCTTCGCCGCCCAGAGAATCAGGAACAGAGCAACCAGTTGCCAGAACAGCTCGGCCCACGCCAGCGGCATCCGCGTCCAGCGAACAAAATCCGCCATCCAGTCGTCGAACACTGTGGCCTGCACTTGCAGCCGGAAGAAATTTGCGTTGTATGGATAAAGTGCGGGATTCAGGCGGGCCTTTACGGCGGACAAATAGATTCCGTCGTCTTCGAGGCCGGGGTGGTAGCCCATCACCAGAAATCCCAGCGCAGTGAAGAGCAGAACGCCCGGCAACTCCAAAGAAAAGCGCTTGCGTCTCAGTTGGGATTCGCTATGAAGTTCTAAAAGAGGTTCTACGCAATGCGCCACAGAAGATAGAATACCGTTCCGAGCTCATGACGGTACACCGGCAAATCAAGGGATCGAATCTTTCGGCGGAGGCTCCGATAGCAGGAGTACGCTATACGGGTCCGAGCCAGGGACCTTAATGTCGTGCCAGTTTGCCGGCGTCGAGTTGCGTGGCCTGTCCTCGGTGACGACAGCCTTTATTCCCGCCCCTCTAAGGCGCTGCTCAACCGCTTCGAGTTCTGCCGGGCTCAAATTCCAGAACCGATCTGTGCCCATGATCGCCGCAACCACGCGCAATCTGCCGTAATGAGCGAAGGTCGGGCCGAAGGGCCATCCCACCATCGCTATACCGTCTCCATCCCGCAGACCAAGATCGTGGAGGCCGAGCGCGACAACTTCGTAGTCTGGCTTATGAGGGCGAACAAGGCCCTTCATGGTTTGCGCGCTGACTACCACCATGTGACCCGCGAAGGGAATGAGCATTGATCCGGCGACGGTGGCGCAAACCGCCATCCCAACCTGGGTGTTCACTCGAGGTACAACAACGCCGTAGGCCGCCAGGCACAAGAGCACGCAGAACGCGACAACATAGCGATATTCGACATGCACTAGGGCAAACATCGACATCGCCATGAGCGGCCAGGCGAAGATCCAGGCCGCGCGGCGGATATTGAGAAACCCGGCGCCGCAGGCGGCAAGAATCCACAAAACTACCGCGCCGCCAATAAACACGCGCCACTGATCGCAAAGCTCGCGGTACTGTTCCAGACTGGATTCGATCGCGGCGATCTGACGGCCCAGGTGAAAGCGCACGGGTGCGCCGGCATACCAGTAGGTTGGATCGTACCAAAGAGGAACGGTGCCCTTGACCGGCGAGCCAAATTCAAGAATCAAGGGTGTATCCATGAGCCTGCGCGGAGGGTGAACGGGGCTTACCGTATGCGGCCCCGTCAAGTCTCCCCACGGCGGCCCTTCGTTGACATGCCACAGATAGTTGAGCGTGGATCCCTCTCCGAAACTGAAGCGCCCCGCCTGTTCACTCAAGCAAACAATCAGTGGCGCCGCCGCCAGCAGGAAGACCGCTAGCGATAAGAGGAGTTTCCTGCGGCTTACTTGGCGCGAAGGCGGGTAGAAGAGAAGCCCACCGACAAGAATCAGGCCCAGTGGAAACAACGCAGCCTTGGCGTAGTAACCGATCCCGAGAGCAATGCCAAGAGCTACATAGTGCATGCTGCTTGAACCTGGAAGAGCAATCCGGCAGGTCACTCCGGCCACCAAGAATACGATTGCGGCGGCGAGAAGATCGGGGTGGACGGCGAGGAGGTTTGTGTCTTGAAAGATAAACAGCAGGAATGTACAGAATGCAAAGGGCACAAAGAATCGTTTGTACCCGTCGCTCGGTAATCCGAGCGTATCGGCGTACGCCAGCCATTGGCGCAGAAAGAACGTAAAGGCCCACAGGGTGAAGGCGAAGATAAAGAAATTCAAGAGGTAAGCAACCGGGATTTCATGATCCGGCGAAGGGCGGAAGATGGCTAAGAACAAGCTCAGCAGCGCCGGATAGGCGGGACTCCACAGCCCGTTCAGCAGCGCGGCGGGACCGCTGCGCAAGGCTTCGGTCGCCATGTCGAGATAGGACAATCCGTCCGGAGTCAGGTATTGCCGCTCGGATAAATCGAGAATCGCCGCGCATCCCAGGCAAATCGCCCACCAGAAATAAACGGAAACCAGCGCGGGCTCAAAGAAAGATACAAATGCGCGCACCAGCTCTTCACGCCGTCGCCCGGTGGGTCTGACACTTGCATTTGCCGGCTCCGTCATTTGAGCCCCAGTATACAATTACGCCGCCGCAACATCGCGGCTAGGTAGTGGGTCACTCTGAATCCGCTTTGAAAGGGCACGAATTCATTCGTGCCACAAAAAGTCCAATATTGGGAGCGGGCTCTAGCCGCCGAGGGATGATTTTTTCAAACTACCCAACGACGCGACCGTGGGCTGGAAGAATTGCCGCCTTGAAGGATCTCAGCAGGGCAGCAGGCGGCTCGAAGCGCTCTACATCGCCGGCAACAGCACCCTTAAAATCAAGAACCCCGCCACGCCCGCAAAAAACACCAGCGCCATATGAATCCCCGGCTCGCGATTCACTTCAGGCACCAGATCGGTTGCGGCCACGTAGAGCGCAACGCCCGCGGAGACCGGCAATCCAAAGGGCACCCACTGCGGCACCAGTTGAATCACAAGCACTCCCACCAGCGTGGCTGCGGCCAGCCCCACCGCTGACCAGAAAGCCGCCGCGCGGCTCATTCCGCTCGCCAGCATCACGCTTGCCATCGTGAATCCTTCCGGCGCTTTGTGCAGCAGAATGGCAAAAAAGATCAGCCAACCCAGCCAATTCGAAAGCGCAAAGCCAGACCCGATCGCCACGCCATCGAACAGCGCGTGCACGCTCAACCCGCCCAGCACCGAGAAGCCGGTGCGCTTGGAGACAAACTCATGCGCATGCGTCTCCTCGCCAAAATGAAAATGCGCGTTCATCGTGTGTTCCAGCAGGTGCACCGCGCAGTAGCCCGCCATGATCAGCGCCGGAGCCAGCCGCGCATTCAGCCGGAAGCTTTCAGGCGCCATCTCAAGTAGGGCGGTCGCCATCAGGAATCCCGCGCCCAGTGCGACAAAATAGCGCAGGTAGCGCTCCACGCCGCGCGCGCGCACCAACACCAACCCGCCGGCCACGTCGGCCAGTGCGGCAATGGTTCCGAGAATGAGTGAGGTAGTGAGCATGCAATCGTTAAACGTGACTCGTGAACCGTGGACCGTGATTCGTAGGCCGTGGACAGTGGCTGTGAGATTGGGTCGTGAGTCGAGGAAAGCAGCTACGAACCACGGTCCACGGACCACGAGCCCTTCACCCGCTGTGCCGTATGTGCACCACATCCCCATCCTGCACAACGTATTCCTTGCCTTCCAAACGCAGTGTACCCTTTGCCCGTGCCGCTGCTTCGGAACCCGCTTCCAGCAGTTGATCCCAGCGAATGGTTTCGGCGCGAATGAAGTGATGCTCCAGGTCGGAGTGAATCGCCCCCGCCGCTTGTGGCGCCTTCGACCCAACGGGCACCGTCCACGCGCGGCATTCGTCCTCTCCGGCGGTAAAGAAGCTGATCAGCCCCAGCAACTCGTAGCTCTTGCGGATCAGCCGTACTAATCCACTTTCGCCGAGCCCGTAGCTGCCCAGAAATTCCTGCGCTTCGTCGTCGTCCATCTCGGCCAGCTCCGCCTCTACCTTGCCGCAGATCGCGGTGGCCCCGGCATTCGGCCGTGCGGCGAGCGCATCCAGCTTGTAGCGCTTCACCGCCGCTTCGAGATCGGCGCCGAGCGTCGTACTTTCGTTCACATTCAGTACATACAGGATTGGCTTTTGCGATAAAAACATGAAGCCGCGAATGAGCTTCTTTTCATCCGGGGTCATCTCCAGTTCGCGCAGCGGAATCTCTTTCTCCAGCGAATCCTTCGACCGCAAGAGCAACGCCTGTTCCCGCTCCAACTCGCTGGTCCGCCCCTTTTTCATGTCTCTCTCGACCCGCTCCAGGCGTTTTTCCACCTGCGTCAAATCGCTCAACATCAGGTCGAATTCGACGCTCCTGGCGTCGCGCACCGGATCGATGGCGCCTTCGTGCGGAACCGAATCGTTCTCAAAGACCCGCAGCACGTGAATCAACGCGTCCACGTTGCGCAGATTGGTCAGGAAAGCGGTTTCCTTCAGCGCCTCCTGCCCAATCGCCGCCACGTCAACGTACTCCACCGACGCGTAGGTGGTTTTCTTCGGCGAGTACAGAGCCGAGAGCTTATCCAACCGCTCATCAGGCACCCGCGCCACGCCCAGGTGGGCCTCGCGCGAGAATCCGCGATCCTCAATTTTGGCTTTGGTCAGAATCTTAAAAAGAGAAGTCTTGCCCACCTGTGGCAGGCCGATAATTCCGGTTTTCATTGCCCTTCCATCGCGGCTCCGCCAATATATTCAGGCATCGTCCGAGCCTCTTCGATGATAATCGAACGAAACGCCTCGACCTTCCGCTCCCGAGGAGCGGTCGATAATAGCCCAGGGTGAAGTCCGCGACGGCGGACGGGAACCCTGGGATAGCGAGTCATTAGCCGTCCCCGTCCCGTAGGGCCGGCCGAGTTCTACGCGGGACTTTCGAGAGAGCAATTACAACCGCATCCAACGCCACTATTCTTCGTAACACTCTGTGGGAGATCAGGAACGGGCACTCTCCGCCCAAGCCACCAACACCACCGTCGCCAGTCCCAGCAGTAGAACCGACTCCTCCACGAACACGCTGCGCCGATGCAGCGCGTTGAAGTCAATGGTCGTGGGATTCGCGATGCCGGCGGTATCGATCGCGCCGCCCGCGGCCATGCGGTCGCGCTCCATGGCAGGAATAATGCCGAATTGCGAGTAGACCGTCGCGCCAATCATCACCACCAGCAGGATCATCGGCGCCAGCACCGTGCGCGGCTTGTAGATTCTCCATGCCGGAGCCAGTGCCAGGACTGCCAGCGCCACCATCCCCGCCACCAGTCCCATCCCGTGCAGAATGCGCAGCAACTGGCCCACAATGGCGCCCGCCGTATGCTTATCCTGTCCCAATGTATTGAAGGTCGTAATGGCAACGATGGGAAAGAAAATCTCCGCACCGATCCAGACCATGAGGGCAAATGAAAGAAGAGAGCGAAGCAAAGTCTTCATAAGGCAGTTCTCAGTGTACAGTGATCAGTGCTCAGAAAAGTCGGTCGAGTTCGCGCCTCGTGGCGTGTTCTTCCGTAATCCAGTCTGACCACTGATCACTGACCACTGATCACTGTCTTTTCAACGCCCGCCGCAGCACCGTCTCCAGCGCCGCCTTCTGCTCGTCGTACTCACTCTGCGCCAGTGTGCCCGCGATGCGCTCGCTCTCGAGCGCAAACAATTCTTCTTTGAGCGCGTTCAGCAGCGCGGCATTCTTGGCTGCCGGTGTTGCAGGCGCCGCGTAAGCCGCCGGAACTCCGGCAGCCGCAGCTCCAGCCGCCACTCCCACTCCGCCATTCGCCGGCTTGCGCAGCAGGAATGCCGCCACAGCCGCTAACAACAATGCCAGCCCGCCGAGAATCCACCACTTATACTTCGACAGCGGATCGGGCGTATCGATGGGTGTTCCGATTCCGCCTCCCGGACCGCTCGGCACCGCGCCTCCCTGTCCGTTGTCGCCGCCCTGCGCGTTCTGGTCTTCGCGGGGCATCGCTCCCGTTCCCGAAATCGAAAAGCTGATGATTTTGCCCGCTTCCACATGCTTCATCAGGAGAGTTTGCACCCCTGGGTCCGCCTGCACCGATTGAAAATTCGCGCCTGTCCCGCCGGTCAACGTCATGCTCTTAGGCAGCAGAACGGCAAAGTTATCCGCCGCCATCAAAATCTGCTCATGGAAATCGTATTTGCCGCTTGAGTAAGGCAGCGTGTAGGCCACCTGAAAGAGCGTATTCTTGTCGCCCTCGTCGGGCTGGATGGGCACATTGAAAGCGTAGTGTCCCTTCGCGCCGTCGGGAACGAGCTTGGCGTTGGTCGGCAAGCCGCCGGGTCTCTGCGCGGCCACGTCTCCCACCACCGCATCGGGCGGCAAAACAATCTCAAACGACTTCGCGCTGAATTGCGTCAGGGCAGGGCTGCTTACGTTGTGCACAAAGATACGCTCGTCCACGCTGAGCTGCCCGTTCTGCGCCTCGATCTCCAGAATATCGGTGTCGATGGAAATGCCCTGCACTTTGGCCGCCACATCGTACACCGAGATATCGTCCGCCCCTCCGCCCCGCGGCACGTCGGCAAAGTACTCGGCGCCCTCGTGCGTCACGCGAATCAGGTGCGGAGCGCTGTTCGGCAGATTTAACGAGTAGTGCCCTTTTGCGTCAGTAGTCGCGTGGCCCACTTCGCTCATGCCACTCATCGGCTCAACCAGCACCACGGCATCGCCCGCGGCAGGCTTGCCGGTAGTCTTGTTCGTCACAGTCCCGCTCACCGTAGCGGCCTGCGCCAGCGCGCCGGCAAACAAACAACTCAAAGCAAAAGTAGTCGCAAATTTCCGTCTCAATTTCATTTCGTGTCGCATTCCTTCATTCTGCAATTCTTGTCATTCAGGTCCGTGATGCCTAACCACTAGAACCGGCTGCATTAACGACACTTTGAAAGGGCACGACTTGAGTCGTGCCATAAAAGGCGCATAAAACCTGGGGCTTTAGCCCCTGGGGGATGTCCTTCAGCCGGCATTGAGCATTTATGCAACCAGCTCTAGTCCCTAGTCCCTAAGTCCCTAGTCCCTGCATCTGATCGATCTCCGCCATCAACTGCTCGGTTTCGCTTTCCAGAATGTTGCGCTGCGCGACGAAATCCTCTTCAGGATACTTGCCGGCGCGATATTCAAAGTTCAAGTCGCGCAGGTTCTCGTAAAGCTGCTCCTTGCGCTCCAACAGATAGTCCAACCGCGTCTTTTCTTTCTGGCTGGCAAATGCGTTCTCCGGCCAGAATGTATACAGAAAGAGCGCGAAGGTAAGAAATACTCCCGCAATCAATCCCTGCGTTTCCGTCATCGCTCAGAATCCTCCCTCACCAGTTTCGCGGCGAATGCGCTCCAGCCGTTCCTGTTCCGCCGGATCCATTTCGATCGCAACGGACCCTGCTGCTGCCGCGGCCGCTTTCCTATCACCGCCCAGCCCGCCCCAGCGCCGGATGAGCAGAATCGTGCCCAGCAGCGCCGCCGCAAACACCGCAAACGGCGCGATCCACGCCACCAGATCAAATCCTTTTGTCGGCGGCGCGGCCAGCACCGTCATACCGTACTTTGCCGCAAACGCATCCAGAATCTGCTGATCGCCAAGGCCCGAATCAACGGCCGCCGACAATTCCGCCAGCTCTTTGTCGCGATCGGGGCAGCCCACGTGATCGCATTCCCCCAGTAGTTGAGAACATCCGCACTGGCACATCAGTTGATGGCTCAGGGAATTGATGCGTGAGGTCGGAGCGGAAGCGCCCAGCGAAAAACAGATCGCCACGGCCAGCACCGCTGCCTCCGCAGCCCTCCACGTCCCAGGAAACTTCTGTTTTGTATCAGGGCACGACTTCAGTCGTGCCGCAAACCGCCGCAAGAAATTCGTGGGCTTTAGCCCCGGACGGCTCCCCTCCACAACTCTCATCCAAAAAGCAAAAGCGCGTGAGCGCCGCTCTCCCGGAGGGAGAGACCGAGAATAGCCCAGGGTGGAGTCCGCGCCAGCGGATGAAACCCTGGGTGAGCGTTCATCCTCAGTTGTCGCCGCCCCGGAGGGCCGGCACGAGCTGCCGACGATTCTCGCGAAAACACCCATCACGCGCCGCCTTTCCACGCGGGCTGAGCCGCTGCCTGCGTTGCTGGCACTCTCAGAGCCGCCGTCGCGGGCGTCAGGCTAGGAACCAGCGCAATGAACGTTCCGGCCACGATCACCACCAACCCAAACCAGATCCAGCCCACCAGCGGATTCAAAAACGCTTTGATAATGGGTTGCCCAGTGTCCTGATTAATCCCCTCGTACACCACATACAGATCCCACTCCGGCGTGGAGTGGATCGCCACCATGGTCTGGGGCTGGTCGCCCTCGCCCAGATGGTAGAAGCGCCGCTCCGGCGTCATCTCGAAAACTTTCTTGCCGCCCTTGTACACGTCCAATACCGCGTAATCCGAGTCATACTCGGCGCCCGTATCCTGGCTCGAACCCACCTGCTGCAGCGTGTAAGGCCCGACGCTTAACTGGTCGTGGAAAGCCATTTCCTTCTCGGCACTGCGATTGAAGGCCAGGCCCGCGAGCCCCACCACCACAATCACCACGCCGATGTGAATCAGGAAGCCGCCGTATCGTCGCGTATTGCGCCGCGTGAGCAAATAGAGCGCCGAGAAAAGATTGCGCCCCGTCTGCCGCCTGATGACGCCTGCCCCGCGGAAAAACTCCGACAAAATCGCCGTCAGCACCGCGGCCGACATGGCGAATGCCACGATCGCATAGAAGCTCCCCTGACTGAACGTGCCGTCCTTCCACGGATTCACGCCTGCCGCCACGCAAACAATTACCGTGCCAAAAAGCGCAATCGACGGCAAAATAAAATTTCGCTTGATGGCCTTCATCGATGTCGAGCGCCACGGCAGCAATGGACCCACGCCCGTTAAGAACAGCAGAAAAAGCCCAATCGGCACGGCCACGGCGTTATAAAACGGCGCGCCCACCGTAACCTTGCTGCCTTCCACAAACTCCGAAAGAATCGGGAACAGCGTGCCCCACAAAATCACGAAGCAGGCCGTCAGCAGCACCAGATTGTTGAACAGAAAGCTCGATTCGCGGCTCACCAGCGATTCCAATTGGTGCTCACTCTGCAAATGGCTGCGCTGCAGCACGTAAGTAAAAATGCACACCGCCAGCACGATGCACATGAAGACCACGAACCACGTGCCGATGGACGATTGCGCGAAGGCGTGCACCGAGCTCACCAATCCGGCGCGGGTCAGCAGCGTTCCCAGCAGCGTGAGCAGAAATGTGCTGAAGATCAGCCACACGTTCCAGCTTTTCATCATGCCCTTGCGCTCCTGCATCATCACCGAGTGCAAAAAGGCTGTCCCGGTCAGCCACGGCATAAAGCTGGCGTTCTCCACCGGGTCCCAGCCCCAATAGCCGCCCCAGCCCAGCACCGCATACGCCCAGTGCATGCCCAGAAAAATCCCGCAGGTCAAAAACAGCCACGTCACCATCGTCCAGGTGCGCGTAATCTTGATCCACTTTTCACCTGGATAGCGCATCATCAGCGCTCCCAGCGCAAACGCAAACGGAACCGAGAACCCCACATAGCCCAGATAAAGCATCGGCGGGTGAATCACCATCTCCGGATACTGCAGCAGGGGATTGAGCCCGTTGCCGTCTGCGGGAATCGCGCCCCCGGCAGCATAGCCTGGGATCAGCGAAAACGGCGGCGCGGCAAACACCAGCACTGCCAGGAAAAAGACCTGTATCCCGGCCAGAATCGTTCCCGCGTAGGCATAGAGCTTCACATCCGTCTTATGCCGCAGCCGCAGAACAAAGCCATAAGTCCCCAGCAGCCACGCCCAAAGCAGCAGTGAGCCCTCCTGGCCGCTCCAAAGTGCCGCAAATTTATAGGCAATCGGCAGCGCCCGGTTGGAGTGCTCCACGATGTAGGTCATGGAAAAATCGTTGGTAATTACCGACCAAACCAGCGCAAATGCGGCTCCGGTCACTGCCACAAATCCGGCAATTCCGGCTCGTCGGGCGGTGTCGGCAAGCCGTTCAGGCGAAATCCGCGCCGGCTGCCCGGTAGCGATCAGCCGCAAGGCCACCGCTCCCGCCAAAAGATTATAGGCGGCCAAAGCTAACGCAATAAGAAGACAAAGACTTCCGAAGGCTGCCATGATGACTCCCAAGCTATTGTCGCCGATATTCGCCGGCGCACGAGTGGGGAACCAGGGATCTCCCCGATGGACTTATTCTCTATCCATGATAGGGGGTCGCCTTGTGATTTAGCTCACACTATGGAGCGCCCGAAATGGGATCTGAGAGGAAAGAAGACCGGGGCAGGCCCTAAGCCACGACGTCTCTGTGATCGGCGAGCAGTTGCCTGGTAAGGGTGACCATCAATTCCGAAGCAAAGGGCTTGGTCATGAAGGCTACCTTCTCTCTGGCATAGTCGGCAGGCGTCTCTCTGGCAGAGCCCAGAACCAGAACCGGAAGGTACGGCATCCGGCTGCGCAACTCGCTCACAAACGCCGGTCCGCCGATCCCCGTCGTCTGGTGGCCACTGATGACTAGCCCCAACTTGCCCGCGAACTCAGGCTGCTCGATCAGGCAGAGAGCTTCGGCCGCGTCGGTTGCCCGGCGCACGTCACCGAATCGCCGTCCCAGAAGCGACATCATCAAGGATGCCTGCAGCGGGTCGTCGTCCACTAGAAGTATGGTTGTCATGGGTCCCATTGACGCGTCCTTACCCGGGTCCAGCGCGTCTTTTCTATTTACTATCTGACTACTAAGATGGTGACTTGTCGCGTCCGGTTGTCTGCCAGGAGGACGGAATTCGCCGGTCAGCCGAACAAAGACTCCCTGTCTCGGAGTTTCGTGCCCTTCAGTCGTTACGCGCCCAGAATTCCATCGAAGATCAGCGTAGCGTAACGCCTGCAGCACTCACTCACCGATTCCCAACGCTGCCATCGGGGCGAGACACTCTTGTACTCGGCCAGCTCTACGCTGTCCAAATCGAACGGGAGGGGCTCAGCGAGTTGGATCTGCAACTGCTGCAGGGCGGATTCACCGGTTGGTTGCGGATAGAGATCATCGAAGGACCGCAAGGCCTCCAGTGCTTGGTCGCTTCCCAGATGCTCTGCGAGAGCCGCAAAGTCCAGGTAGTCGCGCGTCGCGTTGCGCTTCAAGATCAAGACGGCCTTGATGCGGAGCATTTCCTCGGCCGTCGGAAGGGTGATCCGGTAGTCCCCGATCTCAATCTGGCGGGTTTCAAGCGGCTGTTCGCGAATGAGCTGCCGAATCCCTGTCTCGATGCCGTCCAGGCGGCCGAGAATCTGCACCGGGGATTGAACACGCGCAGTTTTCCATCCCGCCACCGATTCCAACTGCGCGAGAACCTGATCGAACCTCGCTCGTAAATCGGTCATGACGTGATCGGCATCGGCAGAGAGTCGATGTCCGGCATAGATGGCCGCCGCAGTTCCTCCCACCAGAACCGCTTCAGGAAAGATGCGCTGAAGATGTGCGGCAGAGCTGAGAACAATCTCCCATTCAGGCAGCGGCGAGATGTTGCTCGGCATAGCGCCTCCAGAAGCGGTACCGCTGCGCGTGGGAATCCTCGCCGCGAGCCTTTGCTACACGCAGCACCTTCTCCATGAGAGCGCAATCGCCCAGGGCTGCACGGCGCAACTCGACCCAGTCCGCGCGCTTGCCGCGGCCGATCACATCGTCGATGGCTGCCAGCGTGTAATCGGCGTGATTGAGGTGCCTGTGCAGCATGATCCCGCTCCAATCCTATTGTTACCCGAAGCTTGCCAGGATGCAACGTTGGGATTTGGCGTCTGCGGCTGCTCCTCATCGCTGCAAGCGCAGGCGGCCAAGCGCCGCCTCCCGACGCCCTCACCCAAACAAAAACTCCTTCTCCCGCAGCTCCTTGATCGAATCCCGCAGCCGCGCCGCCTTCTCAAACTCGAACTTCTTCGCCGCCTCGCGCATATCCGCCTCAAGCTTCGCAATATAGGCATCCAGCTCTTCCTGGGTCTTGAATTCGGTCACGGCCGCCGTCTCCTCCACGTCAATCTCCCCGTACTCCGCCTTCAGAATGTGCGCCAGGCCCATATCCACCTGGCTGATGATCGACTGCGGCGTAATCCCGTGCTCCTCGTTATAAGCTCGCTGGATCAGTCCGCCGCCGATCCGTCTCATCCATCGCCCGCCGCATCGAATCCGTCATCCGATCCGCATAGAGAATCGCCCTCCCCTCGAGGTGCCGCGCCGCCCGCCCCATGGTCTGGATCAGCGACCCCGCCGATCGCAAAAATCCCTCCTTATCCGCGTCCAGAATCGCCACCAGCGAAACCTCCGGCAGATCCAGCCCCTCGCGCAGCAGGTTGATCCCGATCAGCACATCGAACTCGCCCTTGCGCAGCCCAGCCAGCAGCTTCACCCGCTCCAGCGTCTCAATCTCGGAGTGCATATACCGGCAGCGCACGCCCACTTCGGTGTAGTAGCCCGGCCAAATCCTCCGCCATTCGTTTCGTCAGCGTCGTCACCAGCACGCGCTCATTGCGCTTCGCCCGGTCGCGAATCTCGCCCAGCAGATCGTCAATCTGCCCCTTCACCGGCCGAATCTCCACCTCGGGATCAACCAGCCCCGTCGGCCGAATCACCTGCTCCACCACCACGCCGGCCGATCTTGTTAATTCATACGGCCCCGGCGTAGCCGAAACATAAACCGTCTGGTGCACGCGGTTCTCAAACTCGTCAAACTTCAGCGGCCGGTTATCCATGCGCCGAAGGCAGCCGGAACCCGTAGTCCACCAGATTCTGCTTGCGGCTCCGGTCCCCGTGCCACATCCCGTGCACCTGCGGAATCGTCGCGTGGCTCTCGTCCACAAACAGCAGAAAATCCCGCGGAAAATAATCCAGCAGCGTCGGCGGCGGCTCGCCCGGCAGCCGTCCGCTAAAGTGCCGCGAGTAGTTCTCAATCCCATGGCAGTAGCCCATCGACTTGATCATTTCCAGGTCGAAGCGCGTCCGCTGATGCACGCGCTGCGCCTCCACCGTGCGCCCCTCTGTCTCCAGATACGTCACCCACTCGTTCAACTCGGCGATAATCGAGTCGATCGCCTCAGCCTTCCGCTCCGGCTGCACCACGTAGTGGCTCTTGGGATAAATGGGCAGCCGCGAATACTTCTGCTTCACCGTCCCAAACAGCGGATCGATCTGCGACAGCGACTCAATCTCGTCGCCGAACATCTCAATCCGGTAAGCCGTCTCGTCATAAGTAGGGAACACCTCAATCACGTCCCCGCGCACGCGAAACGTCCCGCGCCGGAAGTCCGTATCGTTCCGCTCGTAGAGAATCTCCACCAGCCGCCGCGTAATATCCTTGCGGCTGATGTGCTGCCCCTTCTCCAGCAGCAGCAGCATCCCGTAGTACGCCTCAGGCGACCCCAGTCCGTAAATGCAGCTCACCGAGCTGACGATAATCGCGTCCCGCCGTTCAAACAGGCTCCGCGTAGCCGACAGCCGCAGCTTGTCCAGCTCCTCATTAATCGTCGCTTCCTTCTCGATATAGAGATCGCCCGCAGGAATGTAAGCCTCAGGCTGGTAGTAGTCGTAGTAGCTCACAAAATACTCGACCGCATTCGAGGGGAAGAACTGCTTGAACTCGTGATAAAGCTGCGCCGCCAGCGTCTTGTTATGCGCCAGTATCAGCGCCGGCCGGTTCGACTGCTCAATGACCTTAGCCATGGTGAAAGTCTTGCCCGACCCGGTAACCCCCAGCAGCACCTGGTGCTGCTCCCCGCCGCCAAGCCCCTCCATAATCTGCTCGATCGCCCGTGGCTGATCCCCCCGCGGCTTATAGCTGGTCACCAGCTGAAAGTCCATGTCAATTATATGGGTAAAGCGAAGATTGGGCGAAAAGGCGATAAGCCCCTGAGACTCTCCGCTTGCGAGTCTGTGAAATATAAGTTACAATCGCTTGCGTGATTGAGATTCGCCGTTACGAGTAAAGGACAGCCAGGCCGTGAGACAAAATGCCAGCATCTCGCATGATGAAGCCATAGTGAAGGAGCTGCGCGAGCGCCCTGAGTTCGCCGCCGAATATCTGAAAGCGGCGCTCGACGAGACGGACGAACCCGGCGTCCTTTTGATCGCTCTGCGCCGCGTGGCTGAAGCCAGGGGCGGCGTTGCGAAGGTGGCAAAGGCTGCCGGCGTTGAGCGTGAGAGCCTTTACCGGGCGCTGTCGGCGCGCGGCAATCCAAGATGGTCAACGCTGGCTGCCGTAACCAAAGCAATGGGCCTCAAGCTAACCGTCGAAACCGGCCGGTAGCAAACTCTCTCAAACCCCGCTGGAAAGCAGCACAGGGTTTAGCCTGGTTTTCTCACAAACGACAAGAATTTGTAGCGCCGGTCTCCACAGACTGCGGAAGAACTCACTTGGCAGTGAGTTCTGTATCAGGGCGCGAGTTCACTCGCGCCGTAAGTTGCGCAAAATGATTGCCGGGCTTTAGCCCCTGCGGGCTTTTATCCCTCGATCGCGCGCAAATTGGCCTTTTTCCGCAGCCTCTCCAGACCCCTGCTAGGCAGTCAGCGGTCCAATATTGGCCAATTTCCCCACATTCGAGGCGTCTGTGAGAAATGCACGTTAGACGATCCGCCGCGCGTGTCTCCTGTTTGGTGCTTCAATCACCTTAGCCATCGTAAAAGTCTTGCCCGACCCGGTAACCCCCAGCAGCACCTGGTGCTGCTCGCCCACAGCAAGCCCCTCCATAATCTGCTCGATAGCCTGCGGCTGGTCGCCCCGCGGCTTGTAACTAGTGACGAGCTGAAAGTCCATGGATCGATTCTACAGCACAAGCGAACGTTCGGCGAAGACACCGCCGCGCTTCCCGCCAATTCAGATAGCGGTCGATCAGGAGTGGCAGGCCGTCTCGGACTTAGCAATAACGTCCTGATTATCCTTAGGTGAGGGCAGCGTTTGAACCCTTGCGGGCGGGGAAAAA
The DNA here is from genome assembly GCA_963732305.1 of uncultured Acidobacteriaceae bacterium. GTDB lineage: Bacteria > Acidobacteriota > Terriglobia > Terriglobales > Acidobacteriaceae > Telmatobacter. Next base: position 1,332 of record CAVSYW010000004.1, on the reverse strand, counting down.
GAATCCTTGACCACGAGCACCGCGTACCGGCTGCCCAGATGGGTCCAGTTGCTCCACTTTCCATCGGAGCCAATGTCGGTGCTCGGGCTGTCGGCCATTGGTTGGACATACCACCAGTCCGTGTGCGCGTAGACGACGACCTTGTAGTGCTCCGGAAATTCGAGGCCGGTTACCACACCTCCGATATTTCCCTGCGCGTCCGCGCCTCCTCCGCAACCCGGCACGAGTGATATCTCAACATTCGCGCCCTGCGAAGGCAATGCGGAAAGCATCTGTGGGACGTGAGGGCTGAGGACTAGCACGAGCGGCAAAAGCATTCTGAGTTTCATAGCAAATCTCCTTGACTAAAGTGTTTTCGAAAAAGTGCTCACTTGATGTTTGCGGATACGATTACTTTGGCTAGTACACCGTCTCCCAGGGGCGGCAGTTCCTCGGGTGCGCTTTGTGGGGAGTACTTGGGGAGTACAACCAATGCGGCATATTGCTGGCCAAGGTGGGTTTCGCTATTCCACTTGCCCGCCGAGTCGATGTCCGCAAGAGGTTGATCTGCGAATGGCTGGATGTACCAACGGTCTGTGTGGGTATACAAAAGAATCTTGTAACGGCCTGGGTTCTCAATACCCTCGACCCTACCTTCGACGGGTGCAAGGGCATCCGGCCCGGCGCCGGGCCCCGGCACCACTTTGAAGAGGATCTTGCTTTGCCCAAGCGCTGGCTCCGTTGACGGCTCGGTGGTCAATTTGGGGTTCTGTAGCAATTCGGGCACGTTTGATTTGATCTCGCAAACGAGATTCTTCCGCTTCTCTTCATCAAGGTCTTTTTCAATGTCGCGCTTCTCTCTATTTAGCTCGGCAATTTGCCCCTTTAGGTCATCTATTTGCGACTGAAGGTTCTTTTGATAGAAATGGTCGTTTGCCCAAAAGCCAACGAGTGCCCCGAGAGCAGCGAGGACAATAGCAAAACACGGAGACTTTAGCCAAGCCCACCGCGCCTTCTTTGAAGCTTCCATAGCAGGGACGCCTCCACATCAAGCTGTTCTTGAGAGTTTGCCGGGATATGGCGGGATGAAAGATGGAAAAAAGAAAATATGAAGGACTCGATTAAGTCTGCAGACTTTCGTCACCTAGAATGTACCATGACCGGGAACAAATCAGATTAAGTGTTTTTTCCGTGCAGGAGAGCGAAACCGACCTCAAGACCGGGTGCCGGCTGCCCCATCCTAGCGACGTTTTTCGTCCTCAGCGTGGCAGGCCGTGGAATCAAACAGCCGGGCGCCCCAGGTCTTAATTCCGCGACCAGGGAACCATAAGACAGAATCGTCTTGCCACAGAT
>CAVSYW010000003.1:0-1098787 GCA_963732305.1 uncultured Acidobacteriaceae bacterium | reverse complement strand
GAGCGTGGTACGCGGCGAAGATACCGAAGACAGCGACCTCGATATCCTCGTCGATCCCGCCCCGCGCGCGAGCCTGCTCGCCATGGAAATGCTCCAGTCGCGCCTGGCTTCGGCAACCGGAGTCAAGGTTGACCTGCGCACACCCGAGGAAATCCACCCTAAGTTCCGTGACAAGGTGCTCGCCGAAGCCGCCTTACTATGAAAATGCTCGAGGTTGCGGCAGCTTCGATTTCGACGCGGGATTATTCAAGCCGCCATTCGAAGATTAGATAACAAGGCGCCTGTAGAGGTGGTTCTCGTGGCCGATTGAATAAAGGATCGTGTACGCAAGATCCCCAAAATCGATTGCTCGTCCCGCAGCTTATCCGCCTCGCCTTTTTCCGAGAAGACTTTGATGAGGTCCACTTCCGAGGCGCTTGTCACGTCTAGGAATCGCTCATATTTTTCGAGCAAGTCCCGAATGCACGCGGCGGGCTCGGCACCGCTTAGTTCGTTTGCGACAAACTCTACACGCGCGGTTGGAGTCAGGGAGACCATTGTTTGAGCGTCTTTAGGCGTAACCGTTCCATTTCTATCGTAGACAAACAAAAGATAAAGCACAGCCGAGTAACATGTGAGCATCCTGCTGTGCTTTAGCTTATAGTTCTTGATTTTGCGCTTTGCACGTGCAATTAGGGTTTGCTGGTTCGGTGACTGTTCGGTAGTGCTCGCCTCGTAGTTCAAGCAGAGGGTCCGCCAATAACGAAGAATATCGTTAGCCAGATATGCTGGCATGAAGCAGTTATAGTAATCTGGAAACTCACGCCAGTACCTCTCGATCACATCGTCTATGACCTTTGCATGAACTCCTCCTCTTACGAGCGGCTTGCTCTCAAGCAGGAGTAGGAGCCTTGCTGTGAAGGTGTTTTCAGCGTCATCATACTGGTTGCCAGTCGACCGGATAAGTTTTCTCGCGGTGTGAAGCTCGAGGAATTTACCATCCTGAGAGAATGGAGGAAATTCAAGCTCTCTAAAGGCTCGAATCAATTCAGCCTTCAATAGTATTTCGTCTAGCTTCGATAATCGGCTTCGCTCAATTTTGCCTTCGTTGTCCGCATCGCTTAGCGAGACAATAAAAAGATCGATATCGCTGTGCGCACTTGCTTCGCGTCGCCCAAACGATCCCGTCGCGTATACACACGCCTTATCGCCGCAAATCTCTTCGGCCTTTCCGACGGCATCCTTCAACAGTTGAAAACGCTTGTCCGAAAACTGCCGCCGTTCTTCAATAATCTTCCCCATGACTTCCGTCCCATTCAAACAGGTTGGCAAAAACCTGAGCCTGCTCTATTGCGTCGTCGAGAGCATTGTGCGTGTGAACACCGTTAGAGCGAAGACTTGGCATTAACCTCCTGCGTCCAGCAGACGCAATGGGGATGTGCGCCTTAACCGCAAACGCCGTCTTAATGTCAAAGCACTGCGAGTGATTGAAGGGTGAACCATCCTTGGAGAATCTGATGAAGTACCAGTAAAGAAAACTCCAATCGAAGCTGAGCGGGTATGCCACCAATATCGGACGCGCAGCACCCGAAAGGGATGTCACCCATTGGGCAGCCTCAGTCATGGCGGTGGTGGGAAGGATGCCCTCTCTTAGAAGTCGGTCGCGGTCCAACCCATTCACCCTTAGAGCGTCGATTTGGAACTCATCCGATATAGGTCGAAGCTCACGGTAAAAGCTCTGGGCATAGTCTCCGGGTCGCGAAAAAGCTTTTCCGTCAAATGTGCCCGCGAAGACCAATCCAAACGAGAGCATAGAAAACGGGCCGGGAATGGGTCCATCGGTTTCGACGTCGGCAGAGAAATACGCGTCCAATACCGTTGACCCCGCTCCTGTAGGCACGAGGGGGACTTGTTCCTTTTCGCCACCGAGCGAACGCTCCATGATCGTGCCCATGTTCTCAGATGATAACAACATTCCCCCGAACTTGGACCAACTATTGACCCCAAAGCGTATCCCTATGGTAATGATCGAGATTTCCGCGACCGCCCCGGCACGGACGTCGCGGAGTCACAGGATTCGGCTGTGTTTTTCCACAAAAGTACCTGGGGCTGAAAAGCACTGGCGGGTAAACCCTGGTGGAAACAGCCGATCGCGCAACTGCGGTAAACTATCCACTGGCAGGAGGACCGGGCGGTCGCTGCCGGAAATCCTTGCGCAAGCAGGGGTTGCCGGGGGAGGAAAGTCCGAACTCCGCAGGGCAGTGTGCCGGATAACGTCCGGGACGCGGGCGTCAAGGCCCGTGGACGGCTAGTGCCACAGAGAATATACCGCCACCACTGCGTGGGGCAGCCTTTTGGAAAGGCATCCATGGGATACCCCAGGGACTTGCTCCAAAGGGCTGCCCCACGCAGTGGTGGTAAGGGTGAAAAGGTGCGGTAAGAGCGCACCGCGCTGGCAGTAATGCCAGTGGCAGGGTAAACCCCACACGGAGCAAGACCAAATAGGGAGGGAAGTACGAGCTAAGGAGCAAGGCTCGTGCCCGGTGCCGGCCCGGCGCCGAAAGGCTGCTTCATGCAATGGCCGAAACCTCCGGGTAGGTCGCTGATGAACGTCCGCGGCGACGCGGCGTCTAGAGGAATGACCGCATAGAACAGAATTCGGCTTACGGGTTCTCTTGCTAGAAAACGACAGCCCCGGTTGGGTGAACGCCCGGCCGGGGCTGACCATTTTGGGGCGACCTGCGAATGAACTGGACAGCCTGAGTCCTTTACCATCAATCCATGTTGCGAGTGAAGCGGTTAGAGGCGGGCGCACGGCTGCCGGTGGTGGCGCATCCGGGCGAGGACCTGGGCTACGACGTGTTTGCTCTGGAAGGGGCCGAAATGGCGCCGCGGGCCACGGTAAAGTTGCGCACGGGGATTGCCGTCGAGGCGCGCCATCCCGAGACCGGCGCGCCGCTGGGTTTGCTGGTGCGCGACCGCTCGTCGATGGCGGCGCGCGGATTGACCACCACGGGCGGCGTGATCGACTCCGGTTACCGTGGCGAGATTCTTATTGTGATGACCAACCTGGGCGACGTGACCCTGGAGATCCAGGCCGGCGAAAAGATTGCGCAAATGGTTCCGGTTCCCGTCCTCACAGGCCCAATCCAAGAGGAAGAAAGCCTGGAAGGCTCGGGGCGCGCGGCTAAAGGGTTTGGCAGCACAGGAAAATAGGGACTGCGGCTTGGCTTGTGCCTCAAGGCTGCTCCATGCAATGGCGGAACCACCCTGCCGGTCCCTGCGTATCATAAGAGCGGGAAGCCATGCCACTTAAAGAGGCCTTCAAACTCGCGCTGCAATCGCTGTGGTCCAACAAGCTGCGCAGCATTCTCACCTTGCTTGGGGTGATCATCGGCGTGGCGTCGGTGATCATGGTGGTCACTCTGACCAACGGCGCCAAGGTGTTTGTCACCGAAAAAATCAACACCTATGGCGCGGCCGTGGTAACCGTCAGCAAAATGCCGCAGTCCTTTATCACCACGGAAGAGTATCTCTCTTACCAAAAGCGCAAGAACATTACATTCGACGACTACAGGGCCATCTTATCCGACTGCAAATCGTGTGTGTCCGTGGCGGCGACGCGCAACACGACCGGCAAGGTCGTCTACGGAACGCAGTCCACCACCGACACGAACATTCGCGGCTGGACCTCGAACATGCCGCCGATTTTGAATCTCAATATCGCGGAGGGGCGCTTCTACACTGAACTCGAGGACCAGCACAGTGTCCGTGTCGCCGTTGTCGGCTCCGACATTGTCGACAACGTGCTTGGCCCGGGCGACCCGCTGGGGAAAGAGATCCGCGTGGATGGCGCGCCCTACACGATCATTGGCGTGGGCGAGAGCCAGGGCAAGATGATGGGCCAAAGTTTGGATAACTGGGTCGCTATCCCCCTCATGACATTTCTGCACACATACGATGCTCACACCAGCATGATGATCTATGTGAATACGGGCGGAGGCGGAGAGGTGATGGACGCGGTTTCCGACGAGCTGCGCGTGATTATGCGCGCGCGCCGCCATCTTGCGCCCGATAAACCGGATGCTTTCTCCATCGAATCGAGCGCGACTTTTCAGAACCTTCTCGGAAATATTCTGGACAACTTCGGCGCCGTCGTGGTGGCCATCGCCGCCATCTCGCTGGTGATCGGCGGCATCGTCATCATGAACATCATGCTGGTCACGGTAACAGAACGGACGCGCGAGATCGGTGTGCGCAAGGCGCTGGGCGCCAAGCGGAAAGATATTCTGCAGCAGTTTCTCATTGAATCGGCGTTGTTGGCATCGGCCGGGGGAGTCATCGGAGTCGTGATAGGCCTTGGCCTCGCCAAGGTCATCACGCTGGTTATCGGGTTTCCGGCCGTGGTCGCGCTCTGGTCAGTTGTGCTGGCTTTGCTCGCGGCCACATCCGTGGGCCTGTTCTTCGGCATTTATCCGGCGCACAAAGCTAGTGCCCTCGACCCGATTGCGGCGCTGAGGGCGGAACTGTGAACGGCAGCTTGGAGCTGTATTCATGAAGTCCACCAGCCAATCCCGAGAATCCGTCAAGATGGCGCTGGAAACCCTGCGCAAGAACAAGATGCGCTCCGGCCTCACCATTCTCGGCATCCTGATTGGCATTGCGACGGTGATTCTGATCTCTTCGGCCATTAACGGCCTCAATTCCAACATCGGACGCTTTGTGAATTCGCTGGGCACCAACGTCTTGTGGGTCTATCATTTCTCTCCGTTCGGCCACCGGCCCACCACCGAGGAACTCAACCGTAAAAAGCTGACCTTTGAGGACGGAATGGCCATGCGCGCTTTGCCGCACGTCCTCACCGTGGATCCGGAACAGATCGACCAGGACTTTCAAACCAACCTGGGCCGGGTCTCTCTCAAGCACGGCACACACAGTATTGCGAACACCATCCTCCAGGCATCCACCACGGCCATGCCCGATGTGCAGCAAGCGAACTTTCTCGAAGGCGGCATGTGGACGGAATCGCAGGAGGAACACCACGACAATGTGATCGTTCTCGGTCACGATGCTGCGGCCGATCTCTTTCCCGGCGAGGATCCGCTGGGCAAGGAAGTGGAATGCGATGGCAATGTGTTCACCGTCATCGGTGTGCTGGACCTGCTTCCGCAGCCCTTCGGCAGCGGGCGCAACACGGCAGACAACACGGGCTACATGCCGGTGGGAGCGTTCCACAAAATTCATCCGGAGATTACCGATTTCTGGATTGTGGTGAAATACGACGACCCTGCCAACAAGGCGATCGTGGCCGAGGAGGTGCGCGAGTTGCTGCGCGTGCGGCGCAAGTTGCACGCCGATCAAGACGATAATTTCGCCATCTTCAGCCCCGACTCGCTCACGCGGCTATGGAATCAGCTCACCGGCGGCCTATTCCTCTTCATGGTTGCAGTGTCGTGCGTGGGGTTGATGGTGGGCGGCGTGGGCGTGATGAACATCATGCTGGTGAGCGTGACCGAGCGAACGCGCGAGATCGGCGTGCGCAAGGCGATTGGCGCGACCAAGAAAAATATCATGACGCAATTTACCCTGGAAGCCGTGACGCTGTGCGCGGTGGGCGGACTCATGGGCATTTTGACCGGGGCGCTTCTGACGCTGATCCTGCATTTTGCCGTGCCGTTTCTTCACGCGTCCCTTTCGTTGGTGTGGGTCGGCATCGCCTTTGCCGTTTCCTGCGTCATCGGTCTGGTCTTCGGCATTTATCCGGCGTGGAAGGCTGCCAACCTGGATCCGATTGAGGCGCTGCGATACGAGTAAAGCAGCTTCTAGCCTCTAGCTGCTAGCTTCCAGCCATCGCGTCCGGTCTTCCTGCGGTCGTCCTCTCGCGCGCAGAACTCGGCGGGGTCTTTATAAGGTTCAGAAAGGAACCTGCTTTCTGCTCGAGCACAAAAAAGCCACGGGCTAGAGGCTAGAAGCTGTAATCTGACTTCTGTCATGCCGCACATTCTGGCGCAAGCGATCGAAGTGGTGACGACGGCGCTCACCGTGGCCGGTATGGCTTACTTTCTCGCGAGCTTGGTAGCGGCGCGATTCTTCCTGCGCGAGCGGAGCGTGCCGGGGGCTGCATTCGCGCCCAGCATCAGCATTCTCAAATCGCTCAAGGGCCTCGACCCCGGCATGATCGACGCCTTCCGCAGCCATTGCCGGCAGAGTTATGCGGGCGAGTTTGAGCTGCTGTTCGGAGTGAGTTCGCTCGACGATCCCGCGGCGACAGCGGTTGAACAATTGATTGCGGAGTTTCCCGACCGAGCGATCCGGCTCGTGGAGTGTCCTGAGCGGCTGGGGACAAACGGCAAGGTGAGCACGCTGGCGCAACTCGCGCGACATGCGCGCTACGAAATACTGCTCATCAACGATTCCGACATTACCGTGGGGCCGTATTATCTTGAGCGGGTGGCGTGCTGCTTCGCGCCGGCATTAGGAGATGCGGGTCAAGCTCCGGTCGGCCTGGTGACGGCGCTCTATCGCGGGCGCGCGCATGGCACACTCGCCTCGCGGCTTGAAGCGCTGGGCATTGCCACGGATTTTATTCCCGCAGTGCTGCTCGCGAAGTGGATTGAGGACGGACTGCATTACGGGCTGGGTTCCACGCTGGCGGTGAGACGCGAGGCCCTGGAAAAGGCGGGCGGCTTGCTGGCGCTGGTAGATCAACTGGCCGACGACTACGAGATGGGCGCGCGCGTGGAGCGGGTCGGCTATCGCGTGGCGCTGAGCACGGAAGTTGTGGAGACGAGTGTGCCGGCGTACGGGTGGCGCGGCTTCATCGATCACCAGTTGCGCTGGCTGCGCACCGTCCGCGACGCGCGGCCGGCCGGCTATGTGGGCCTGTTGTTTACGCATGGGCTCGTATGGGCGTTGTTCAATGTTGTTGCCAGCGGATTGAGCCCGGTGAGCCTGTGGCTGTTGGGGTTGAGTTTCTTTTTGCGGCTGGCGCAGGCCATGACGGTTGGCGCGGAAGTGCTCGGCGACCACGAGGTGCTTCCGAACCTGTGGCTGCTCCCATTGCGCGACGCGGTGGCGATGGGCTTGTGGGTCGCGGGCTTTGCCGGCGACACGATTGTGTGGCGCGGCGAACGCTTCGCGCTGAAGAGGGGTCGGCTCGTGAAGATCGAGCGGAATTAGTCATTCGCCATGGCCGCGTCGGCCTCTTCCAAAGCGCGGATGGCTTCGGTGTCGAATGTGAGGCACGCACCCAATTCATTGAAGTCTTTCCCCCAGCGCGGACGATCTTCCTTCGTGAGCGCGGTGAGCGCGTAGCCCGACGTGCGCAGAATCTCATACCAGATGTTTTGCGCCTGCCAGAGATTCAGGTCGAAGGGCAGTTCCGTGAGGCTGCGGGCCAGCACCAGCGCGCGATCCAGCATTTCCAGCGACCCCGAGGACATTTGCAGCTCCACCATGGCGCGCTTCATGCGCTTGTCGGCGATGTAGGAGAGCGTGGCGGTCTCAAGCGGCACCAGATCGGACTTGGCGAGCGCGAGGAATGAGCGCAACTGCGCCACATCAACGGGCTCAATTTCGAGCACGCGGCGCAGGCCCGCGTTGACGGCGAAGCCCGCAGCGAGGGTGAGCGCGGGTGGCTTGGGCAGGCCCGCTTGCGAGAGATAGTGGAGCAGGCTGGCGTGGTCCCGGTAGATCGAGGTCAGCGAGTTTTCGATGTCCCAAAGCGTGGAGTTGAGAATCAGCTGCACAATGCGCCGCTGCTCGTCGGTGAATAGCGAGGTGAGCGAGTAGTCGGCGTGGCCGTAGAAGCGGTCGAGCAGCCGAATGACCTCAGGGAAGTCGGCGCGTTGCACGTGGCCGGCCGCATCCGCGGAAAAAGTCTCGAAGGCCGCGGCATCGGCTTCGCTGTAGGCCTTCACCGCTGCGGTGATGTTCTGGTCGCCGAAATGAAGGACTGCGAACGAAAAGCTTTGCGCGTGACCGGTGATGGAACTGGCGACATGGACGCGACCCAGTGCCAGGCGGCCGCGGCCCGAAGTATGGATTTCGTAAGAGATGCGGCGCACGCGATAGCAGAAGAGCTCCGTTTCATCGGCAAACGAGGAGAACACCGAGCTGATGGCGTAGTGCGCGGCTACCTGCTCGAGGTGCAGCTCCTGCGTATCGACGCATTTCTTGTAGATTTGCGCGCCGTTGCCGGCAGCGGGGTCGTTGGAGTGAGCTTGGGCCAGGCGCGCAAGGAACGCTGGCTCGAGCAGCGCCGCCTGCTGGCCGAAAACCTGGCCGGCAAGCTGCAACACGCGCGCGGCGTAGGCGATCACCTGCACGGTCTCGATACCGGCGATATCGTCGAAGAACCAGCCGCAGCTTGTGTACATGAGTTGCGCATGGCGCTGCATCTCCATCAGCTCGAGGGCGCGCACGCGCTCGTCTTCGTTGAGCGGGTGCGCCTGTTGCGCGGCGAAGAAGCGGTCAGCGGACTCCGTGCTGCGGTCGAGCACAACCTGGATGTAGGCGTCGCGCGCGGCCCACACATTGCGGAAGAGGTCGCTTCCCTGCTGCTCGGTGAGCGGGATCAACGCGTCGCGCAGCTCGTCAAGCGCCTGGCGCAGTGGCGCGCGCCATTCCTGGTTCCAGCCGGGCCGGCCGCCGTTGCAGCCGCAGTTGGAGCGCCAGCGTTCCACGCCGTGCGAACAGCTCCATGAAGTGTCCTCGACAATCTCGCATTCGAACTCGGGAGGGAACTGCTCAAGAAAGGCGGCGTAGTTGGTGAGTTTAACGGTCTTGTCCTGCTCCAGCAGGCGCATGGCATAGGCCAGCGCCATCTCTCCATATCTGTGATGATGCCCGTACGACTCGCCATCGGTGGCCACGTTCACGAGTTGCGGCTGCGCGCCGTCTTTGAATCCGCCTTTGAGGCGCGCCACGAGATTATCGCCGGAGTCGAGCAGCCCCTCAAAGGCGATGGCGCGCGCGACCGGTCCGTTGTAGAAGAAGACAGCGATCGAAGCGCCGGAAGCAAAGCGAACAAGATACGGGCGCGTGGTGTCGACCGTGGCGTCGGGCGTGTCGGTCCAGTCGCCGTCGCCCTTTTCGCCGTCGCTTTTGAGCGGGCGGATGCGCTTGCACTGGTGCGGCGCCAGCACAGTAAATCGGATCCCATTTGCAGCGAGGGCTTCAAGAGTCGCCGTGTCGGCCGCGGTTTCAGGCAGCCACATGCCTTCGGGCGGCGTGCCGAAGCTGTTTTCGTAGTCGGCGATGCCCCAGCGGATCTGCGTCACGCGGTCGCGCGCGTTGGCCAGCGGCAGAATCATGTGGTTGTAAACCTGCGCCAGCGCCGAGCTGTGGCCGCGATACCGCGTACGGCTGCGGCCCTCGCCGTCAAGAACCATGCGATAAGTGCGCGGCGCGTTTTCTTTGAGCCAGCTGAGAAGCGTAGGTCCGAAGTTGAAGCTGATGCGCGCGTAGTTGTTCACGATGCGCGTGATCTGGTTTTTCGCATTCACTACGCGGGCCGCGCCGTTGGGTGCGTAGCACTCGGCGCAAATGCGTTCGTTCCAGTCGTGGTAGGGAGCGGCGGTGTCCTGCGTTTCCACCGTCTCCAGCCAGGGGTTTTCGCGGGGCGGCTGATAGAAGTGGCCGTGAATGCAAATGAATCGCTTTGAAGGAGGCATGAAGATTCCGATGGCGAACGCAGGAAAAGCGTATTCGTCCGCTGCCGCTATTTTACGGCCATGTGGAGAGGTTATCGGCTGGAGCGGCCGGCGGGTTCAGTACCTTTGGCCACATCGCAGGCCCGCCACAGGTACCAACTCGCCACCGAGCGGTACGGCGCCCAGCGCTGGCCGCGGCGAAAGACAACGTCGGGCTTGGGAAGGTCGGCGGCTTCGAGCGGGCGCGATTTGGGGACGCGCTGAAAGGTGAGCGCGAAGCCTTTGCGCACGCCGTAGTCGGTTACGGGCAGCACGTCGGGCCGGCCCAGGCGGAAAATCAGCAGCATCTCCACGGTCCATGAACCGATGCCGCGAACTTCGGTAAGGCGCTCGACGATGTCGGCGTCGCTCATCTTGCGGATAGCGGCGTGTGAGGGCACGGTGCCGTCGAGCGTGCGCGCGGCCAGATCGCGGAAGGCCTTGATCTTGTTGCCGGAGACGCCCGCGGCGCGCAGCGGATGGTCGGGCGTGTCGAGCAGGAGCCGCGGAGTGGGGTCGCCGCCAGAAGTACTCGCGCACGCGGCGATGGATGGTGGCCGCGGCCTTGCCGTGCAACTGCTGATAGAGGATCGATTCCAGCAGCGACTCGAACGGCGAGGCAGAATTGTCGAGACGAAGAGTGAATGGGCCGACGCGATCGATGAGCGCAGCAAGTTTTGGGTCGCGCGCGCGGAGATGGGCGATTGCCTCGTCGGGATCGAAGGGAAGTTTGCGTTTGCGGCCGTCGTGAATCATGGATGGAGTGTATCGCACGCGGATCGGACGCGGGCGCCGGTGGTACACTTCCCTCGGTTTGTGCGGAGGAAACTTTTCGAATCGGGCGAGCGGATTTCACCGTTCGAGGTGGTGGCATCGGGCAACCGGCACATGCACGCGCTGCAACAGGGATTCCGGTACGAATCAGGCGCGCATTCTTTCGCTGTCGACAGACTCGATTCGCCCATAGTGGCTCTCGGCGAGCGCTATCCCCTGCTCTTCTCAAACAATCAGCCCGATCTGAGCAAGGGACTGCACTCATGCCTGTTCAACAACTGCTGGGGCACGAACTACATCATGTGGTGCGGCGAGAACCTGCGCGCTATGTGATTCGCGCCTGAGGCGTGGCTAATTCGTAGATCCACCTTCAGGCGCACGCGTTGTCGCCGCGGCCTTCGTGGCATGCATGATGACAATTTGCGTTTGGCCGCCCGCGAAGGACGGATTTTGCGATATGGTCACCATAGGACTCGCCCGCACCTTATCGAGCTTGAACGTTTCCCCGTGGCTGTTGGTCGTGACTTTTGCGCTCAGGTCGAGGTTGTTTTGGTAAAACGCGATCACCTGCTCTTTGGAGTCGGAGGTGAGAAAGTTCGCCGTGAGCATGTCTTTGCCGGCGATGGTCATGCGCACGCTGGCTTTGCCCTGCTCGGCGCCGGGATACAAGGGACACCCCCCAGATCGGCTTCCGTCACCGGCTGCGTGCTGGCCGTCATATGGGCGGATTGGACGACCTTGTAGATGCCGTAGCCCAAAATCCGACTCCGATGAGCCCCAGGCCGACGAAGATGGCGACGATGATCAGGACGATCTTCAGTGCGCTCGGCCCTTTTTTCGGCTCGGAGGATAGATTGTGGGCGCGTAGGCCGGGCGGATGGGGCGGCGGGCTGGCTGCGCAGGATCCATCGGAGGCGGTTGGCTGCCGGGAAATTCGGTCATGGTGCTCATCCTTGACTGCGGATTTTTTCGTGGCTCTGCCGAGGTGCGATCTGAAGTTGCAGCCACTATACCGCATCCGCCATCGCCAGGCATCTGCTCTAGCGCGTGAAAAATTTCCGGATCGCTGCGCCAGTTCCGAATCGGGTGAGAGGCGGCGATGCCCAGTCGCGAGGAAGCGGACAATTCCCTGCCGGGAGCATTACCATCAAGAACGCAGATACTTGGGATGTAAAACCTTTGGCTGAGGAGCTCCACCATGAAGATGCGGCCGGGATCGCAAACTGGATTTCTGCTGTGCGGCAAGGAATGGACCGACGGCGAGGCGATGGAAGTGCGCTCGCCGTGGGATCAGGGGCTGGTGGGGCGGATCACCAAAGCGACACGGGCCGATGCGCGCCAGGCAGCGCATCACGCCGTGGCCAGCTTGCGCAGGACGCGCGCCCTGCCGCGCTGGAAGCGGCGCGAAATTCTGGAAGACGTGGCGGCCGCGCTGATCGAGCAGAAGGAGCGCTTTGCGCAACTGATTGTGGCCGAGGCGGGCAAGCCGGTGCGGCTGGCGCGGATCGAGGTGGATCGCGCCGTGCTCACCTTTAAGACCGCGGCCGAGGAGGCGGCGCGGCTGGGCGGCGAGAGCATTCCGCTGGACTTGACCGAGGGCAACGAGGGGCGCTGGGGACTGGTGCAGCGTTTTCCCGTCGGTCCGGTGCTGGCCATTACGCCCTTCAATTTTCCGCTGAATCTGGTGGCGCACAAGGTCGGCGCCCGCCATGGCGGCTGGGTGCCCGTTCATTTTGAAACCCGCGCCGCAGACGCACATTTACCGCGCTGGCGCTGGGCGAAGTGATTCTGAAGGCGGGCTGGCCCGAAGAGGCGCTGGCCGTGCTGCCGCTCGATAACGCCGACACAGCGTGGCTGGCGGAGAAGGAAGATCGCATCAAGCTGGTGAGTTTTACCGGCTCGGCCAAAGTGGGTTGGGAGTTGAGGGCGCACTCGGGCCGCAAGCGCGTGCTGCTGGAGCTGGGCGGCAACGCCGCGCTCGTGGTGCATAGCGACTGGAAGGAACTGGACGACGCGGCGCTGCGCACCGCGCATTCGGCCTTTAATTACGCGGGACAATCGTGCGTCAGCACGCAACGCGTGTTTGTGGAGCGCAGCATCTTCCAGACCTTTCTTGTGGAAGGTGGTGGAGGTTGCCGGCAAGCTGGCGATGGGCGACCCGTCGCATGAGGCGACAGAGGTGGGCCCGCTGATCCGGGTTAGCGAAGCGGAACGGGTGGAGGCGTGGGTGAAGGAGGCAGTGGCCGGCGGCGCCAAGCTGGTGGCAGGCGGCGAGCGCAAGGGGTCGATGATGACGCCGGCGATCCTGACCGCGACCGCGCCGGGCATGAAGCTGCACGACGAGGAGGTCTTTGGGCCGGTTCTGACGATTGAGCCGTACGACGATTTTGAAGATGCGCTGGCGCGGGTGAATCACTCGAAGTTCGGATTGCAGGCCGGGCTGCTCACGCGCGACTCCCGGCGCATTCTCACCGCCTATCGCGAACTCGAAGTGGGCGCGTTGATTGTGGGCGACACGCCGAGCTGGCGGCTGGACCCGATGCCCTTCGGCGGCGTCAAGGATTCCGGGCTGGGACGCGAAGGCGTCCGCTCGGCCATCGAAGAGATGACCGAGCCACGCATGCTGGTGATGACGTCGCATGGGATAAGAAGAGACGTTGCCATTTCCGCATCGAGGCGCGCCACGAATGACGCGCCCCTGATGCGGAGTTGTTTGACTCAGAATCCGGTACGGCTTTGTTGCCGGATGGTTTCGATCTCCGCCGCCGGAATGTGCAGAAACTCCAGAAACTCCTGGTGTTCCTGCGGGGCGGAGCGCTCGAACTCAGCGTGCCAGCGGTGCATCTGGCCGTCGCTGAATCCGCACGTCTTCATGATTTCAACCCACTTGTTTTTGGTAATCATCTTCACCTTTCCGAGAGCTTTGTGCTCAAGCAGTTTGAGGATCGCCTGCTGATGCGCGCGGAGCGCGCCGATTTCAGCGCTGATTTCAACCAGCCGCCGCTTCAGCACCGCGGATGCGTCGCCTCCGGGGCGATCGAGTATCGTGCGAACATCTTCGAGTTTCAGGCCTGCGTCACGGTAAGCGCGGATCTGCTGCAGACGCCGCACATCCGCGTCTCCGTAACTGCGGTAGTTTCCGCCGCTGCGCGGCGGCGGAGGCATCAAACCGATCGATTCGTAGTACAGAAGCGCGGTGCGGCTCAAACCGCATCGGCGAGCGAGTTGGGTCACCGTCAACATCGTTCTACTCTACTGTGAACCCTCTAGTTATAGACAGGTCAAGAGGAAAAAATAGAGGGCGGCGACGCATGGCGGAGGTTACGGACCGTGGCGAATTACTTCGCAGACATATCGAGCATGGCTTTTACGTCGGCGGCGTGGGGGCCGTCGGGGGCAAGTTCGAGATATTTCTGGAGCGCCTTGCGGGTTTCTTCCGTGATCGTAACCTTGCCATGGGCGATCGACCTCGGCATCCGCAAAAAGATCCGAGCCGAGAACAAACCAGGCATTGGCACGTGTGGGGTCGGCCTGCACGCACTTGCGGCAAGCTTTGCGCCGATTCGCTGTGTCGCCGATGTTGTAGAGCACCGCACAGACATTGAAGTACGCATGGCCGGGGTTTGAAGACAGCTCGGCGGAACGGTTATAGTCGTCGATCGCCTCTGGATTGCGCTTCAGTCTGAGCAGCGCATTGCCCTTTCCGATGTAGATCCTCGCCATGCCGTCTTTCCAGGCAGCTATCCGGCTCGCCCGCCGCAGGTTTCTCCTGCTCGGCCGTGGCGAGGGCGCGGTCATAGGTGGCAAGAGAGGCTTCCACCGGGCCGCTGCTTGCCCGTTGTGGCGTAGAGTTGCGCGTTTCCCAGAAGGAACAGATTGGCCGATGTGGCGTTCGCGTCCACCAATTGCTGCGCAGCCGCGAGTGCTGCCGGCCAATCCTTCGCTTTCATGGCCATGTTGTATTGAGCGGTGAGTTCTGCAGGTGCAGCTTGGGCGGTGGATGCTTGTGGCGCAGACGGCTTGGCACCGAGAAGCGACAAAGCTATGACAGTTGAAATGAGAAGCGAACGTCGCATCGCTGGCCTCCAATCATGAGAGATGCGGGGCAGGATTCGGCCAGAGGTCTGCGGCTTGCGCCAGAATGACCAGCACACCGCTGAGGGGCTTGTGAAGGCAAGCTGAAGTTCGGCTCTCCAGAGAGAAAACGCACTCGGCGCGGCTGCAGCGACTTGCGACCCCTTCATGTAGCAGCGAACGGCTATCTCTTTTACTTGGCCTTGGCCTTGGCCTTTTTCTTGGCCCAGCGCCGGTACTGTGCATCGGCTATCTTCTTGCGTGCTTCAGCACTCAGAACCCGCTTCTTTCTGGCCTTGGCTTTCGCAGGCGCTTTCTTCGCTGTGCGTCCGGTTTTGGTAGCTGCGGTTCCGAGCATGGCTAGCAGGGCGCGGGCCTGCTGTAGTTTGGCTATCTCGGCATCGATTTGGGCAAGAATGTTTTCAATCGCCATAGATCAAGGATAATGCATCGACTTCGCCGCTGAACACCTTTGTTACAGGCGTCCACGCGACTTACAAAGTTAATTTGGAAGATAGGACGCTGTAATTGCCGAGAACAGAGCGATTACTGAAGGGCGCATGGATGAGTTTCGAGCTAAGCGCTGACCATGACCGCGGCGCGACGCCATGCGTAGAGTGGGAATTGGTTGGCCAGCTCGGCCACCTCGCCGCGAATGCGCTCCAGTTCGGCCTCGTCGTTGCGTTGTTCCAGTGCTTTGGCGATCCACGCGGCGATGGTGCGCATCTCCGGTTCCTTCATGCCGCGCGTGGTAAGCGCGGGCGTGCCCACGCGAATGCCCGATGGCTTGAGGGGCGGATTTGTATCCCAGGGGATGGAGTTTTTGTTCACGGTGATGCCTGCCTTGCCCAGTGCCAGTTCCGCTTCGGAGCCGAGGATGCCTTTCTCGAAGACATCGACCAGCATGAGGTGATTGTCCGTGCCGCCCGAGACGAGACGATAGCCGGCTTCCTGTAGACCCGCGGCAAGGGCTTTGGCGTTGGCGACAATCTGCGCGGCGTAGGTACGGAACTCGGGGCGCAGCGCTTCGGCAAATGCCACCGCCTTTGCGGCCACGATGTGCACAAGCGGGCCGCCCTGCTGGCCGGGAAAGACCGCCTTGTCCACGGCCGTGGCAAGATCCTGGTTGCAGATGATCAGGCCGGCGCGCGGTCCGCGGAGGGTTTTGTGGGTGGTGGTGGTGGTGATCTGCGTGTGCGGCACGGGCGAATCGTGAACGCCGCCCGCGACCAGACCGGCGATGTGCGCCATATCGAAGATATAAATCGCGCCCACCTTGTCGGCGATGGCTCGCATGCGCGCGAAGTCCCACGTGCGCGGGTAGGCGCTGGCGCCGCCGATGATGACCTTGGGCTTCTCCTGCTCGGCGACTTTTTCCATCTCGTCGTAGTCGATCGTCTCTGTGTCGCGGCGCACGTGATAGAACGTGGTGCGATAAAGTTTGCCGCTGAAGCTCAGGCGATGACCGTGCGTGAGGTGGCCGCCGTGCGAAAGATCGAGGCCGAGAATGGTGTCGCCGGGTTGCAGAACCGCGGCGAAGGCCGAGGCGTTGGCCTGCGAGCCGGAGTGCGGCTGCACGTTGATGTGGTCGCCGCCGAAGATTTGCCGCGCGCGATCGCGGGCCAGGCTCTCCACAATGTCGGCATACTCGCAGCCGCCGTAGTAGCGGCGTCCGGGATAGCCTTCGGCATACTTGTTGGTAAAAATCGACCCGGCGGCTTCCAGCACCGCTTCAGAGACGAAGTTTTCGCTGGCAATCATCTCCAGCCCCTCGTGCTGACGGAGGGTTTCGTGGTCAATGGCAGCGGCTACTTCGGGATCGGCCTGGGCGAGGGGTAAAGACATGCGGTCATCCATAGGTAGATTCTAGCTGTTTCCCCTTCGAGTTGAAACCGCATCGCGATCAGCAGCCATTCAGTACACTGAGAGCGGCAGTCCATGGGCCCAACTCATTCGCATGGGTCTGAGAGGCGCTTGTGTCCATCCGAAGTAAACAGCTGATTTTCGTCGCCATGTTTTTTGGCGCGCTGCTTACTGCCGCAGCACAGACGGTGACGCCAGCCCCGAGTATTGACCCGGCGCTGCTGGCGAAGGCCAATGGCGGCGATGCCGCAGCCCAAGTGGCGGTGGGCGAGCAGTACGCGAAGGCGGCTGTGGCCGAGCACGACAAGACGCTCATTGCCGGCGATTACCAGCAGGAACTGGCGTGGTACCAGAAGGCTGCTAACCAGAGCGATATTCCCGGAGAGATGCATTTGGCCGCGCTCTACCGCGATGGCGGAGGCAAGACGATTCCGCGCGATATGGGGCAGGCGGCAGCGTGGTATCGCAAGGCCGCAGACCAGGGCGACGCAACGGCACAGGGAACGCTGGGGGTGCTCTACTCGATGGGCCAGGGCGTGCCCCACAACGACGTGGAGGCGTATTTCTGGTTTGACGTTGCGGCCGGCGCGAGTGGGCCGAATCAGGAGAAGTATGCGGCGAATCGCCAGATGATCGGCGAGCGCATCACAGCCGATGAGCTCTCCGATGTACAGGATCGCGTGGCCGCGTGGAAGGCCACGCATCCGCGTCCCGGCAGCACGAACTAAGAGCCTCGCTCGAGGACCCGCATGGAATACACGCGTTGGCAGGAGAGTTGCGTGCGAAGCGCGAATCGTGGCTGCAGGTACAGGCACACGGCAACGCGACGTTGCTCCATCCGCTGACGGTCCCTGGCGCTATGATGGAAAACCGGCGATCCGGGAGAGACTGCCGGGAGTACTGGAAAGCATCAAAAAAGCCGAGGGGCGCGACTAACGCCCCCCTGCTTCAAATCATGAAGAACCTTGCCTGGGTTCGTACTGGCGTACTTTAAGCCAAGGTACCGACACGCGTGGCCCGGTTACGCCGAAACAGGAGGAGCCCGACTCCCAGCAGACCCGTACCGAGCAAAACCAGCGGGGAAGGCTCCGGTTCGATACTGAGATCGACGTTCGTCCACTCAGCAAAATTTGGGGTTTCAGATGTCCCTGCCGAGTTGTAGTAATGGGCGTCCAAATCGCCACCGCTCCAATTAAACCACACATAGTCGTTCAGGAAGTCAGGTGCGCTGGAGCATTGACCGCCGGTGCACGAGTACCCAGACAAATAAAGGACGACACCAGAGGCATCCAAAGGAGGCGGCGTGTTGTAGAGTTCCTGGTCAGGTGTCCCGATATTGCCGAGGACGGCTGCAGTAACGTTGCTGGGCGCAGAACCCGGCGAAACGTTGGGAACCTCGAAAGTATAGGTGACATCTGCAGGTCCAGTGAAGGTCGAGAATACCCCGGTCCCTGTATAGGTGTAATCAATCGAGAATGTGCCCGTCGAGAGCGCAGTCGCGATGCTGACGCCGGGAGAGAAGTAGCTGACGGAGCCTGACACGTCGAGTGAGCCGCTGACGCTCAAAACATTACCGCCGCTGTTAAAAAGCACGTTTGCGCCCGATCCGGTCAGGGTGAACGGGGTCGCGCGGGCGCTGCTGACTGCCAAGGCAAGAACTGCGACGGCTGTAACAAGTAGCAACGGATGCTTCTTCATGTTTGTCCGACCTCTCTAGGGGCCCCTGCGGGCGTCTGAGCCCATGTTTTTGCCATGCACGGGCGTTTAAATTTTACTGACGTTCTTTCGGGTTTGGGCCGGAGGCCCGGAACCGCGCGATCAACGTGGCGACCAACGCGGATTGGGAGATTTTGGGGAAAACCTGTGACAACGTAAGTGTTTGGCGACAGATCAGCGTCGTACTGGTGAGAGAGCGCTACAGTGTGGACTGCATTTTGTGTGCCAAATGGATGGCTCATAGAATCAATAAGGTTTTGGGGTGAGATGGCGACTTTGCGCAACAAATTGCAGGGTAAATGCCTTTAAAGTTCCACTCTTGGAGGAATTGTTCTGGAATTTAGCGGAGGGGACGATCCGGTGAACGATTTGGGAAGCTGGTTCTTGTTTATAGCGCGCCTGTAGCAGGGATCGAGCCCTAGCTGCGTGGGCGACGGCGGATCAACGGCAACGGTGGGCTTCGGCCGACGTAACCCCCAATGCGGGAGCCGCAGACGCACGTCTCTGGGAAAGCGGCACGGCTCTGGCTGCGGGCAATTCGGAGCACAAAACAGCAAAAGCCGCCGATCCACTAGAGGACCGCCGGAGAGAGGGAGTAGCAGGAGCAAAAGCAGAAGGGGCGCGGAGGGCGCTCCCTTCTGCTTTAACCATGAAGAAGCTTGCCTGGCTTCTTACTAAGGCAGCTTAAGCAATTGAACCGAGTTTCGCGGTCCGGCTGCGACGGAACAGCAGGAACGCTGCTCCCAGCAGGCCCGTGCCGAGCAATACCAGAGAGGACGGCTCCGGAGCGTAGGCTATGCTGTCATCAAACTCGCTGAAGCCCTGGTCTGTGGTGTCTTTGTCAATGTAGAACGTCGAGGGTACGTTGCTGACGGTGTCAAATTCTTCCACGCCAGAAGTGGTGTTAAGAGGCATCGTCGCCAGAACCTGAGAGCAGGCCGCGTCTGCGCAGATGATTTCTTCAATGCTGCCGGACCCCAGGAACTGATTGTCAAAGGTCACCGTTGCGCCGGCCACGCCGCCGGTCACCTGATAAACCTGATCGATGTCTACAGGATAGGTCGCCGTCACTTGAAAACCGAGGTTAACGATGGCGGCGGTGCCTGTGGTCTTAAATGAGTTGAAGCCCAGGCTTCCGTTTCCCATGCTTAGACCGGTACCTGCCGCGGCCCAGCTAAAGGTGAGGGTACCTTCCGTGCAGACCGTGCTGCCGGTGGTGATTGTTCCGACAGTTGAGCACAATGGCGTAGCCATGGCAGCTGGGACGATCGCAAGGGCCAGTGCCAATGCGAGTGCTACAGTTGTGAGCTTCTTCATGGTGTCTTAAACCTCCAAGACTCGCCCTTTCGGGCGGTGTAATACAGTTTTGGCCGAAGCGGCCGTTCATTGTTTCACTTACGCGCGTTTAGTCCGGACCGAGGAGCCAAAATCACTGATGCCCGCAAAGAGTGATTAACGCATCTGGTGAAAAGGCACTTCAGGAGGAACAGGTAACAGCGTAAATCCCGCGTTAGACACAGACAGGAATGCTCCGTGCCCAGAACTGCACTTGCGCTAGCTATTGCATTTGGCGCACCAAATCAATGCTTCATGGAATCAATGAGTTACGGTTGCACTTTTGGGCGATTGCGCAATTGATTGCATGGTAAACTCCTAGGGAGTTCCACTTTTGGGGCATTTATCAAATATCCCTGTTTGAGGAAAACCGCCGGATCTGAGGAAAACCGCCGGACGGACAATTGCCGAGGGGATCTTTGCAGGTCGAGAGCTGCGGCCGACGATTCCGGGGGGCGATTTGACCAAGGAAGGTCGGGGGCTGGAGCAAAGTGCCCGAGCCGGCCGAACGATGGCGGCACACATGAACAGAGAGCGCGCCAGGTCACGGATTGAGGTTCCTTTTCACGGTGCCTTCGAGGCGATGACGGCTGACGAGACAGACCACCAGTCAAAGCGGCTGGCCGTCTTTCTCCGCGCGCAGCGGATTGGCGCCGGGGAGTTGCAGTGTGCGGCCGCCGATTGCATCCGAGCTGAAATTGGACTTAAGATCCTTGATACGTCGCGCCACGACGACACGATGATGCGTGTGGCGCGCATTTTCGCTTTTGGGAACCTCTGATTGCGTTGTGTTTTCGGAAATGACGGTAATCAGGGAAGCCTTCGCCAGGGTCGCCGTGTGCACTGTGGATGGAATGGTCCTGTCAGCCGCGGTGCGCGTCGCCAATCTTGAGCGGAGTTTTGGGCTTGGCTGCATCGCGAATAACCAACCCCGCAAGAATAGGGGGATTGTTCCCTACCGATTGCATGGCTCTATCCATAGCAGACTGCGGCGTTGCCGGGGAATCGAGCTTAAACTGACGCACGTAGCCTTGCTGGCGCTGGTTGATTTCGTCCCGGGAGAAAGGATCGCGCCAGCCCCGATGATTCCGGCAGGTAACGCGCTCGCTGAGCACAGACATGTGGGCATCGCGAACGACCTACGCGACGAGCTGCGCCAACACTGCATCGGCGGGCTGACCATCGGAGATAGCTTCCGATGTAAAGAGCTCGACGAGAACGGGATTGGGGTGCATCGGGCTCTGACCTTACTGGCCCGATGGCGGCAAACACGAGAGAAATGCAGCAGTGGCGAGGGCCACAAGACGACTCGCTGGACGAAACGGATGGCGAGCCTGGGAAACTATCGATATCTCGAACTCGTGCCAAGGATAGCCCGAAAACGCGATCGAGTTCAGGCTGGTTTCGAACAGTATTCTCGAGTAGTCCGAAGAGAATATCGTCGTTTATGTCTTGTAATACGGACTGAGCGGGGAATCCACCCGCTGGGTGGGTCGTGGATGAAGCTCAGCACAGAAAGGAAAACCCGGCGATCCGTGCGGAATCGTCGGGAGGAAATGACAAGGGGGCTAAAAGCAGAAGGGAGTGCGGACGGCACTCCCTTCTGCTTCAATCATACAGAGGCGTGCCTAGCCTCTTGCCGAGGCGGCTTAAGTAGTGGATCTGTTGCGTGTGTTCCGGTTCCAGCGGAAGAGCACGAATGCTGCTCCCAGCAGACCCGTGCCAAGCAACACCAACGAGGAGGGCTCTGGAGTTACGGTGAAGTCTTCCTCGCCTGTGACGTCATTTGACACTTGACCATAGTCAGGATCATCTGAATCGTCTTGCCAGGACCCGGTGAATGCTCCGGGCGTAGCGGTGTCGCCATTGCTGTCGGTCCACGTGCCGGGAGCTTCGATATCGAGATTCGCAGCAGTGTCTGTAATGACCGTAACCGGGCCATCAACGGTGAACGTGAACGTTTCGGAGCCCGCGGCACCAAACGTCCAGTACTCGCCTTCCAAGCCAGTGGTTGGGGAATAGGTGATGACTCCGCCTATCGGGGGGGTGGTGGAGGTAGGGGTCGGATTTCCGGGCACCCCCGTCACGCTGGTCACGGCAGAGAGAGAACCTGTGGCACCAGTAACGCCGGTGTAGTCGGTGCATACGTTGGTACCCGCTCCTCCGCATGCGGAGGAGCCGATGTTATTCCACGATGCCAAGCCATCGTCGCTCGTGGTGATTGTGCCGGACGCAAGTTCTCCTGCCGATGCCTGAGCAGTTCCGAGGGTAAGGGCTATACCGATTGCGATGAGGGAGAACGCGAACTTCTTCATTATTTTAATAAACCTCCGAGATACGCCCCCGTGGGCTACGTGGTGCAGGATTAGCCAAGGCGGTCGATCAATATTTTCACTCACGCGCGCTGGGTTCAAACCGAAGGGCCAAAAACGCGGGCACCCTCAATAAAATCTGGTAAAAAGGCACTTCGAAACAATGGAGGACAACGTAAGAGCGACAGCAGATACAGATGGAGAGTCATCATGCTACAAGCGCACTTGGCCTCGATAGTGCACGTTGCGCTCCAAAACTATTGTCAATATAATCAATAAGTTGCGCTGTTTGTTCTAGGTGATTGTGCAAGTGATTGCATGGCAAATTCCATAAGAGTTCCACTTTGGGGGAACTTCTCCGAGATTCTCTGTTTGAGGAAATCAGCTTGTTCTGAGGAGAACCGCCTGTCGGGCCTTTGCTGAGTTATTCCGGTTTCAAGCGCGGTAACTGGCAGATTGAACGCAACGCACGATGGCATAGAGCGCACCGTCTCACGGATTCGAAACGACATGCGATGCGGAAGGGATCGGAAGCCTGGGAAGTCATCGAATTTACGATCTGCACCAAGAATAGTGCGAATGTGCGATGGAGTACTGGCCGGATGAGAACGGTATTCTAGGGTTGATGCAACTCTTTCATGCGGGCCCGTGGTTTCGATCTGCTGTTTTAGCGCTTTGGGCGAGCGCACCGTGCGCGATTGCGGCGCATGTGCAGACATTTCCCGTCACGCTCTCGCCTGCGGTGGTCGAGGCGGGATCGCCGGAGCTGATTCGCGTGGCCGCACCGGCGGATGCAAGGATCGAGGGCGAATGGGTGGGGCACGAGCTCGCGTTCTTTTGGTCGCAGGATCGACAGGCGTGGTATGCGCTCGCCGGCGTCGACGTGGAGGGTGCGGTGGGCACTTCTACCCTTCGGATCAAAGCCACGCTGAATGGAGCAAACGGCGGCGCACCTGACTTAAGCCGCAGCATCGAGATTCATGAGGCGCACTACGGCACGGCCACGCTGACGGTAGCGCCGAAGTTCGTTGAGCCTGGAGCGAAGGAACTCGTGCGGATCAAGGCTGAGATAGCGCTCAAGGCGAAGGTGTTTGCTGCGAGCGCGTCGCAGCCCCTGTGGTCCGGAGATTTTCTGGCGCCGGTTCATGCCGCGCCGACGGACAGCTTCGGAACGCGGCGAACTTTCAACGGCGAATTGCAGAGCGTTCACAAGGGAATGGATTTTCGTGCGCCGCCGGGCCGTGTGGTGCGCGCGGGAAACAGCGGCGTGGTGGTGCTGGCGCGACCTCTCTACTTTGAGGGCAACTGTGTGGTCATCGACCATGGTCTGGGATTGTTCACGCTCTCCATGCACCTGAGCCGCACGGATGTGCACGAGGGCCAGCAGGTGACGAAGGGGCAGCGCGTTGGGTTGAGCGGCGCGACGGGACGCGTGACGGGGCCGCACTTGCATTGGGCGGTGCGCTGGCAGGATGCGTATCTGGATCCCGCGAAACTGTTGCAGATGGATTTGGATGGCGTGCGCTAGCGCGTAAGCACTTCTTCTTCCACGTCGCCTTCGACTTGGCCTGGATGCGTCGCATCCGCGCCGACGCCGGACGCCTTCTCTTCCCGCAGCGCTTTGAACGCGCGGTGAACGAACGAGCCCATATACCAGCCATCGATGAATTTGTAGGGCGTTTCGCCCGTGGTGTAGTGGCCGCAGGGCAGTACGCGCACTTCGTGGCGCAGGCCGGAACGCCGGAAGGCGTCAACCACCTGGAGTGAATACTCCCGCGGGAAAGTCAGGTCGTAGTTAGCGTAGACGATCAGCACGTTCTTGCCGGGGCCCTTGGCTTCGGCGCTCTTGAACTGCTCGTAATAGCTCACGGGGCTTACGGCAGCCCATAGAGCACGGACGCGCTCCTGCGTGAGACCTGCCTCCTGCACAGCCTGGCGGATATGGCGCGTGCTTTGCCCGGTCCACACCACGTCGCCAAAAGCCGTCGACGCGTGATTGAAGGCGTTCACCCGCAGTCGCGCATCGTGGGCACTGGCCAGATAGCCATAGCAGGAACCGAGGCTTGTGCCCAACACGCCAAAGTGCTCGTAGCCCTGTTCCTCGAGCCAGTCGAGGCAACAGCGGATATCGACCACGGCCTGCCGGCAGGCGGAGATGTTGCGTCCGACGTTGGCGCTTACGGCATAGTCGGAGCGCTCGAGCTCCGCGGGCCGGCGAATGTCGTGATACGGCTTAGAGAGACGCAGCGCTGAAACGCCCATGCGGTTGAAGAGCGTGCACAGCGAGTTGTGGCTGAAGCCGTCGGCGTTCCACTGCGGCATCACGACGATGGCCTGTTTGGGCCGCGCGGGATCTTTGTGCGCGGGTGCGGGATACCAGCGCGCGTTCACCAGGTCGTTTTCGGGATACGGCGTGCGCTCCGGCGAAGTAAAGCGGAGATACTGGGCGCGCTCCAGCTTGCCCTTGGCGGCCTGCTGCTTAATCGCCGCATCTTTGGCGAGCGTTTCCGGCCGCACGTTCGTGGGATAGAGCTGCGGAAAGCGCTCCTCGAGACGGAAATCCGTGGGCCGCTCATAACCGAAGAAAGACTTGCTGTGGCGGATGAGGAACTGGTTGATGCGCACCATGGCGGCTTCGGCGGCAGCAGCGTCGTGCTCCACCTCCGGCCCGGGCACTACAGAGTGAAAACCGTGCGCTTCGAGAAAAGGAACGACCCACTCGAAGCCCCACTCCAGTGGCCGCACCACGCGATTTTCGTCGCGCGTCGTCAGCCGCGTCTCCCACGCGTACATCCAGCGCCCGTACCAGTCTTTGAGCATGATTCTGACTTAATTTTAACAGCGCGCAGGAACAGGGTTCCGTTCACAATTCCTGGTTCGCAGTTCACGGAAATTCCAATGCGCTGGCCAGAACGAAGAACGACGTGCTGTGAATTGAACTACGCTTCCTGCGACACGCGGCGCTTCTTCCGGGCGTTCGCGAAATCCAGCCCACGCTGAGCAGCGTGATGAGCGCGATGATTCCCTGCGAGATGACGCAATAGAGGCACCAGACGCCCAGGATGTTGCGTTCGATGCCGGAGAGATGCAGCGCAAAGCCCAGCCCGACGATGGCGGCGAAGAGAAGCAGGAAGCGCCGCCGCGCCAGCGCCAGGATGCCGAGCAACACATAGCCGGCGATGCCAACGGCCGCAACGGGGACGCCGAAGACCAGGGAATAGCGGCTGTGATTGACGATGCCGCAGTCCCAGTGCTCGTTGATGGAGCAGGGTTCGGTGGCCGTGGAGTAATGTACCTGGAGCGCCAATGAGGAGACAAGGACGCCGACGAAACAAAGACAGACAAGAAGATATCGCATGGCAGTAGGCTCGATCAGAAATTCAAGATTTGTCGATTCTAACCGATGGCGCGACGGGCATGCACATTCACTGTGCTTGTTCGCCCGAATCGCAATGGGCCGGCGCGATACGATGATGCCATGAACCAGCCAGACAAAGCTGGGGCGGCTCAAGAAGGTGCAGCGCCCCGGCACGGCGGATTGCGCGTAGCTTTCTTTGGAGGGAGTTTCGACCCGCCGCATCTGGGGCATCTGGCAGTGGCGCGTGCGGCGCGCGTGGCATTTGCGCTGGATGCGGTGCTGTTTGCTCCCGTGGGCACGCAGCCGCTCAAGCCGGAGGGTTCCGCCGCGAGCTTTGAGGATCGGCTGGCCATGACGCGGCTGGCGATTGTGGGCCAGGTTGGCTTTGAGATCTCCCTCGCCGACGCGCCAGGATCGCCGGGGGTTCCGGAATCGATCTATGCGCCCAGGCAGGCGGATGCCCGCCCCGCCGCTCCGAACTATACGATTGACGCGCTAGAGCGCCTGCGCCATGGTCTCGGGCCCGATTGCACGCTCTTTTGCCTCATGGGTGCGGATTCGTTTTTCGGGTTGCGTCACTGGCGCCGCGCCGCGGAGATTCCTTTCGTTGCGTCGCTGATTGTCGCCTCGCGGCCGGGGCAAGCGCTGGAGGATCTGAAGGCCGCATTGCCGCCTGGGCTTGCTCTCGAAGCGACGCCGGAAGGAGACAGAAACGAAGCCGGCCCCCCGTCCGGTAGCGTCGAAGTGCGCGCTTTTTGCGTGGTGAATCGAGCCGGGAGCCGGGCGCCGCTTTACGTGCTTCCGGGCCTGCATGTGGAGATCAGCGCGTCAGAAATTCGCGCGCAAATTCACGCGGCCTCGGGTAGTGCGTTGGCAGGCTGCGATCTGGTGCCAAGCGCCGTGGGCGAATACATCGCGCAGCGCGGGCTCTATCGCTGATTTGTGATTGGCGGTCGGCCCCAGCCGCAACTTGGCCGCGCGGTCGACGTGTGGAGTGCGAAGCGTGAGTGCGCTGGACACCCACACTCACACTCGCACTGATCACTGACGCGTGACACGGTAGTGGGTCAGTTTGAAAATAACATTTCACGGAGGCTAAAACCCGTCTCTATTTTTTGGATTGGCAGGGGCTGAAGCCCGACCCATTTTGCTGGCTTTATCGGCCCGGCTGAAGCCGTGCCCTTGTTACAAAGCACCCTCGATTGATTTTTTCAGCAAGCTGTGAAGTCGTGCCCTTTCACGACGATTTCAGACTGATCCACTACCCCTGACACCTGTCTCTTGCCGTGCCCCGAAGCGGCACGCTACCATGAAGCCTGGAGAATCGTTCTAACGCATGAAACTATCGCCAGCGCAGAAACAAACGCGCGCCCTCGTACAGGCCGCTGCCGCGGTTTGTGAGGACAAAAAAGCCCAAGACACCCGCATCCTGGAACTCGATTCCGCCGACTCGGGATTGAGCGACTTTTTCCTGGTGACTTCGGCAACCAACGAGCGGCAGGCCATCGCCATTGCCGACGAGATCGAGTTGCGGCTCAAGCGCGAGTTCGGCGTCTACCCGAACTCCGTGGAAGGCCGCCGCAATGGCGAGTGGATTCTGCTCGACTATGTGGACTTCGTGGTGCACGTGTTTCTAGTCCGAGCGCCGCGCCTTCTACGACATCGAACGGCTGCGCAAGTCGGCGCGCCCGCTGACGCCGGAGGAGTTCGACGCCGAGCTGAAGACCGAGCTGACAGAGAAGACCCGCGCCGTGCGGACCAAGGCTCCCGTCGAAAGCGGCACCGCAGCGCCAAATCGGCAACGAAGTCCGCAAGCAGGACGAAGAAGCCGGCAAAGCGCGCGAAAACAGTGAAGAAGTCCGCCAAGAAAGCTGCGCCGCGCCGGAAAGCCGCAACTGCAAAGAAGCAACGCTGCGCGACCCTCCGCGAAAAAGACCAGGCGCTCACGCTGAACGGTCCGGCGCAGGGGGATTCAAGCCGACCGATGTTGAAGCAACAGGCTTCGTAACACAATGGGGACAGAGTATCGGGTCCCGATCGTTTCTGGGTCCCACTTTTGCCTCTTTATCTGAAGCCTGGTTGAGTTTAGAAGGTGTAGCGCAGATTGAAGCGGATGGAACGGCCGAGCTGGAAGAGATAGGGCTGGCCGTACTTTCCGTGTTGCACCATGGCCGTTCACCGTGCCGGCGTTTCCGTTGATCCACGCTGCGGGTTGTATCCGGACTCCAGCTCCTGGTAGACCAACGCTCCGCATGAGAGACGGACTGCTTGCCCGGCGGGCGTACATTGGTCCGAGGATAACGGGAGTAGCGCCGTAGCGGGAACGACACCGGGATACAGCGCCGTGTTAAAATTCATCGAGTCCATGGACTGCCAGTAAGCGGTGACCGCATGCTGGTTGAGCGCGTTGAGTGCGGTCGCCTCAAAGCGAGATGGTCTCGTGATCGCCAACCTTGATGTCGTGCTTGGCGCTCAGATCGGACTGGATATACCACGGTGTGCGGCGCGCGTAGGGCGTGCCCAGCGTGATGGCGCCAGTCGTCGGGTTCGTGGTCATGTTGACCCACTGCCCGCGCCCGAATAGATACACCGCTTCATACGGCTCGCCGGTGAACGCTACCATCATGTCGATTTGAGAGCTCACCGGAGAGCCCTGGTAGAAGTACTGGAAGAGGCCGAAGGTTGTGGCCTGGCGCTTCCACCATGGCAGCGTGTAGTTGCCAGTCCCTTGAATACGTTGGGACGATCCGTCGGCATCGGTCCGGCGGTGGACTTGCCGTTGGCGCCGAAATAATAGAACGGCTCGTCGAAGGCGCGGGTGGTGTCGGGGCTGTTGCGTCCCGTAATGCCGCCGTCTGTCTGGTCGGTGGTGGTCAGGCCCGGGTAGTTGCCCCACAGGCTGCTGTAGGTATAGCTGACCATTGCGCTCCAGTTCGCGCGCTGGGCGCCGAGGTCAGCCGGAATTCCACGCCGTCGTAGTTGCGGATGGCCTTCGGCATGGCCGGGCAGCTCGGGCAGGTGCCGAATTGCGATGGGATGAAATTCGTAATTCGAATCCGGGTTCGCCGAAGGCCTGGCCTAGAGAGCCGAGGAAAGTGGCGTAGCCGTCGAGGGTCGAATCCACTCCCTCGCCGGGATTGACGATGGTATAGAGCTCACCCTCGACCGGGTCGTCCAGCGATGCGTCCTCGATGACGTGGTCCAGACGGCGGCGATCGTAGCGCGCTTCGAACGCCCATTGTCGGGGTGATCTGGTAGTCCCATCCAGCCACGTACTCATGCTGGCGATAGGGCTTGACGCCAGGAGCCACCGGCTCCCAGGGCCGCTCGTTCGCGTTCTCAATCAGCGAAACCTTGGTCGCCGCATCGACGAACGATGCGGGCGGCGTATTGCTCGAGTTATTAAAGTTGGCGCCGGTTGTCGGGACCCCATTTGGGCAGGCGCGGCCGCCCTTGAAGACGAGGTCGATATCGGAGTTGGTGTAGCCCTGTCCGACAATCCCGTCCGGACCGAGCGGGTAAATGCATTGCTCGTACGCTTGCGCGCCAAACGAGGTCTGGGCAACCAGCAGCTTCATCACGTCGTTGACCACGTCGTAGCTGCCGAAGAACTTCATCTTGCCCTTGCCGGTCGGATCCCATGCGCCGCCCAGCCGAGGCTCGATCTTGTCGCTCCACGGGAAGTTGATGGCGCTCACCTTGACGCCGGCGGGAGCGGGCAGGCTTTCCTTCTCGATGCGGAGACCCACGTCCAACGTCACGCCCTTGCCAATCGTCCACGAATCCTGCACGTAGAGCGCATGGTTATAGTCGCTGGCCGGCGAAGTCAGGATGGTCGCGAAAGTCGGTGAT
This sequence comes from uncultured Acidobacteriaceae bacterium, assembly GCA_963732305.1. GTDB lineage: Bacteria > Acidobacteriota > Terriglobia > Terriglobales > Acidobacteriaceae > Telmatobacter. The sequence goes on along the minus strand of CAVSYW010000003.1, from coordinate 1,069,832 downwards.
GGTCGCGTAGCCGTATTGGCCTTCGCAGTCGCCGCCATACACCGCATCGAGCTAGATGCAGTTATTTGTCCCGGTTGTCGTGAGCGGAGTTATGCGCTCTGCCCGACGCCAAGATTGTAGGCCACCTGGGGCACGTTGCCGTTCTGATCGATGATGTTGGATAAGTGGTTGAGCTGATAGCCAAATTTGAAGTTGTGCGAGCCCCACCAGCCGCCCTTGTAGATGGCGAAATCCTGGTTGAACTGGTAATGCTTGCTGGAGTTGAAAAGTGTATAGCTCGCTTGAACGCCGTTGTCGAAGTGCCGCCGGCCTGCTGCAGAGCCGTGGGCAGCGGGTTGCCGTTGGCGTCGGTCGCGCCGCTGGCGACTGTGCCAGGCGGTGTCCACACCATGTCGGGGCCCGAGGTTGGCCAGCCAAAGTCGTGATAGTTGTTGAAGTAGTATCCGTAACGAGTGGTGGAGACGATATGCGGGGTCAGCGTGATGTCGGCGCCAACGTTGTACAGCGCGTTGGGTGAGGAAAAGCCGATGCCGTGCGCGAAGTGTATTCGGGTCCTGCTCCACCGCGGTGTTCAGATAGCCGACCTCCGGCGAGCTCGGATCGCGCGATGGGCAGGTTCGCCCCGGTCTCGCGCTGGTATTGGTAGAGCCATTCGCCGTAGACGCGAATCTTCTGCGTGATCTCCGCATCCAGGCGGGCATATCCGTAATAGGTCTGCGAGTCCTGGGTGAAGTACTGATTGCCGAAGGAGGTTAACCCTGTGCCGTTGTCATTAGCCACGGCGCTGTTGTAGTTGATGTTGCGCCCCGTCCCGCTATACCAGGGATTGAATCCCGCAGCAAACCACAGGCGGTCCTTATAGGATGGGGCCGCCCACCATTACGCCGGGATTGACATCGCGGAAGTGCTCCTTCTGCGACGAATAGATCTGGCCGGGTCTGATCGATGCGGACGCCGCTCCGCATTGCACTGGAGCCAGCCTGTGGTCGGGTCATAGCGCAGAAATGCGTTCACCGGATTCGCGTCTGTTCCCGAGGATTCGTAGCTGGAGAAGATCTCGCCGTGGAACTCGTTGCCGCCCTTCTTGAGGATGACGTTGACCACGCCGCCCAGCGCGCCGCCGTACTCGGCCGGAACGGCCGAGGTCGTGATCTGCATGTCCTGGATGAAATCGGTAGGAACGTTGGCGCTTGAAGTAGCCGCCGGAAACGTTCTCAGTGTCCTGGCCCTCGACCAGGTAGCTCGCTCTCGGAGTCTGCCGCACCGCCGATGGAGAAGCCGAAGCTCAGGCCGTTGCCGCCGCTGCCCGGCAGGGAACCGCCGCCGCCGGCGACGGCCTGGCCGTTCACCGAATAACCCGCAAGAGGCTCGTTGCGGGCCATGGGAGCATACTGGATCACCGACTGGAAGGAGGTGCCGGTGGGCGCGTTCTGCAAGCGTCTGGCTGGAGATGTTGGTCTGGGTCTGGGTCGTCGTGGTGTCGATGACCGGAGCTGCTTCCGTTACCTCCACCGTGGTGGCCGAAGCGCCTACCTTGAGTATGAGATCGACGGTCGGCACATGCCCCGTTTCGATCACCAGGCCGTCGCGCTTGGAGGTCTCAAATCCCTCGGCCTTCACGACAACGGTGTAGGTGCCCGGAGGGAGGTTGGCAAAGTGGTAGTAGCCGCTCGAATCCGTCGTAAGTTCCTTGCTGCCGATGAGCGTAGTGCCCGTAATGGTGACATGGGCCTTGGGCACTACGGCGCCAGACGGATCCTTTACCGTGCCTTGCAGGCCGCCGGTGGTTTCCTGGCAATAGGCGGACGGTTGCTGCGTTGCGACCACGAACCCAGCGCAAACGCAATTGCCAACGTGAGAGCAATGCCTTGTAAACGGAAAAAACGCATCAGAACTTCCTCCAAATTATGTTTTCTGCAACGGAAGGCTCGAAAAGAACCCTTCGCGATCCAGGTTGTGCGCTTTCGGAGGCTCGATGGGGAGGGCAAGTCCGATCCCGCAAGTTGTTTCAAAACCAACAGCCGTAGTCCAATTTACAAACTAGAAAGGCCTTCCAAGCGAGTGCAGACGCACTTGAGCGACCCCAGATTTTGGTGCGAGTGTCCCCGGTGACCGAAAAGGATTGATTTGTCACTAGAATACACCTCTCACCACCGCCTCTGCCCATTGAATGCACGATTGGTGCCATTCTCCGGGATGCGAAGAAATGACGCCTTTTCACAGAAAATAAACGAGTTATTCATATACTGATTGTGGTGTTGCTATAGGGATAATATGAAATCTCATACAACCTACTCTCCATATTCCCAAAATTGGACATATCCAGCAGATTTTGGGACGATTGACTTCCGGGCTGGCCTCGGCCCAAATGGCGGTTTTTGCGGTATTCTCCTCTCCATGCAAGTGACACTGGCCCACATCGGCGCCCGGGCGGGAGCAAGAACGGCCGGCGAGAGCAAGACAGCTATGACGCGCTCATCGGTGGCTATCTCGAACGATGCGCTGGAGTTATGCGGTGCGGCAGCGAAGCCTTCCGCAGCGAAGAGCGCGTTGCTCGAGTGGCTGGGCAAGCAGCGCGGGCAGGACGGACGCGGCGGTGCTGATGCTGGATGCGCGCGGCCGGCAGATGACCTCAGAGGCGTTGGCGGAGTGGCTGGGAAAGCGCCGCGACGAGGGCCTGCAGCATGTGGTTTTTGCCGTCGGGCCGGCGGACGGATGGTCAGCAGAAGCGCTGGCCGAAGGCAAACGCCGCGGCGGCCTGCTCTCCCTGGGGTCGATGACGCTGGCTCACCAGTTGGCGCGCCTGGTGGTGGCCGAGCAACTCTATCGGGCCTGTACAATTCTCACGGGCCATCCGTACCACACAGGACATTAGAGAAGGCGAGAGCACGAGGCATGACCGAATCCCGGCGCGGACTGATCCTGATCAACACCGGCCCCGGCAAAGGCAAGACCACCGCGGCGCTGGGCACGGCTCTGCGCGCCGTGGGATGCGGCATGAAGGTGCTGATGCTGCAGTTCATCAAGGGCTCGTGGCACTACGGAGAGCTGGAGGCTGCCGAGGCCTTCGGCGAGAACTTCGTGCTCAAGCAGATGGGCCGCGGATTTGTGAAGATCGGCGGCGCGGAGCCCAATCCCGAAGACGTTCGCCTGGTCGAGGAAGCGTGGGCCGAGGCGCGCGAGGCGATCCACTCCGGCGAATGGGACCTGGTGATTCTCGACGAGATCAACTACGCCATCAGTTATAAGATGCTGGACCCGCAAGTTGTCGCTGAGGCACTGCGCTCGAAACCGGAGATGGTGCACGTGATCCTGACAGGTCGCAACGCACATCCGCTGCTGGTGGAGCTGGCCGACACTGTGACCGAGATGCGCGAGGTGAAGCACGCCTACCAGAAAGGCATCCTGGCGCAGAAGGGCATCGAATACTAGCCGCAGGCGCGACAAACGCGACACCGGCTCTGGATCCTCCTAACGAGCCTTGGCAGCGCTCCCACCATCGCCTGTTTGTTTCCGGCTCAATGCCTCGCCTACAATCAGCGCCGTTCCTGCATAGAGCAGCGTATCTCCGATGTAGTCGATCGCCTCAACCACTTCATCGGTGCCGCGAGCTGGCCCTAACATCGGCACGTAGATAAGAACCACCGTCGCAGCCAGCACGATACCAAGCCATGCCGCTGCGTCGCGCGCCCAACGGTTCAGCAGAAGCAACGCGCCGCTCACCAGCAGCACCGCACCTACTGCATATCCCCACAGGCGCGGCGCGGGAACCCACGATGGCGTCAACTTCTCAAGAGGAACGCCGGGCAAAAACTCGGGATGGAGAAAATGCTCGACTCCGTAGAAAATGGCGACCAGTGCGAAGACGATGCGGCAAGGCGTTACCAGCCTTGCCCAGCGCGAGCCATGTGGAGCAACGCTGCCGGCAAGCGCGAGCAGAGCGCAACCGAACGTGGCTTCGCGCGCCAGCAACGCAAAGGCAAAGCGATCGTGCTGCGCGGCGATCACGCCAGGAATGTCCATCATCGCGACGAATGCGAGGAACATTCCGCCAGCAAGCAAGCTCGACCAGAACACCAGACGGTCGAAGATGAGGCTCAGCGCCGTGGCAATCAGCCCGAAGCCGACCAGATAAACCCAGAACAGAGGCAACGGCATGTACGCTGGAACCATATCCATCAGTCCCGTTGCCGCAGCCAAGTGCAGCGCGCCGAATGCCGCCAGCGGAGCCGCCACAAACACGCGTCCGAGTGCGATCGCGCGGCCGGTAAACGGTCCTGTCGAAAGGCTTGCGCGGCGTGAAATCAATCCTGCGGCGAGCACCAGCAGTCCTGCTGTGCTCATGGAAACTACGGTTCGCGAGATCTCAAACATCGAATCTGCTCCTGATGGGAACTTCGCACTTCTCGAAGATGCGCGCCACGTTCCTTGCTTCCATCTAGCGTTATCACTGCAAAGCGTCTTCGCCAAGCGTTGTCCGCAGGCGCGACAGCCTCAGCATCGATAAACAGGCGCTGATTGCGAGTCACGGACGACAATCCGCGACTCACGATTCACGGTCACTCCATATACAATTGCATTCGGTATGACGTGGTTCAAGCGCGAGGACGGCGAATACTCTCCGGAGAACGGACCGAGTGGCGAGAACGGTCCCGACATTGGCGCGAAGAGCGTGCGCACGGAAGGTCTCTGGGTCAAATGCCCCAGTTGCCGACAACCTCTCTACAGAGCAGAACTCGAAACCAACCTGATGGTCTGCGCGAAGTGCCAGCACCACTTCAAGCTCAGCGCGCGCCAGCGCATCGATCTGTTGCTTGAGCCTGGTTACGAAGTTGTCGATACCGGACTTCGCTCCACCGATCCGTTGAAGTTCGTCGACGTGAAGCCTTACAAGCAGAGGCTGAAGAAGGCGCGCGAGACAACCGGACTCGACGACGCAATCATCAATGCGCTCGGTCGATTGGGACCGCACGAAGTGGTGCTCAGCGCCATGGAATACGCGTTCATCGGCGGTTCAATGGGAGCAGTTGTCGGCGAGACGATTGCTCGCGCTGTGGATCGCGCGCGACTCATGCGCAAGCCGCTCATCGTGGTCGCCGCATCAGGCGGAGCGCGCATGATGGAAGGCGTTGTGAGCCTGATGCAGATGGCCAAAATCTCCACTACACTCGCGCAGCTCGACGACGCGCGCGTTCCGTACATCTCCGTTCTCACCGATCCTACAACTGGAGGAGTGACCGCGAGCTTCGCCATGCTTGGCGATCTGAACATCGCCGAGCCTGGAGCTTTGATCGGCTTCGCTGGTCCGCGCGTGATTGAGCAAACCATCCGGCAAAAACTTCCGGAAGGATTTCAGCGCTCGGAGTTCCTGCTCGAAAAGGGATTTCTCGATGCTGTCGTTCACCGCAAGGACATGAAGGCTTATTTGATTCGCGCGCTGGATTTTCTGAAAGCTCCTGAAGAACAGCGAGTCAGCGAGTTAGCGAGTTAGCAAGTCAGCGAGTTGGCTGGTCAGCGAGTTGGCGCGTCAGCGAGTCAGCAGGTCGGCGAGCGACGCTTTTGGCAACTGGCTTGTTTTCAGCAAGTTGGCGAAAGCGTACTGGGATACTGGCAAAGTACGGCGTTTTTATTTTGCTTCCAAGCCATTCAATCCAGACTATTTAGATGGCTTCACAGTTTCTTTGTGTATTTTTCAATCGGGCCTTGCCGACGGTTTCCAACTCTCCGTTTCCAGGTTTGCGTTTGTGCCGGGGGGGGAGGGGAGGGGTATTGTTAAAGTGGTAACTAGCCGGCAGGGAGCAGAAATCCTGGGTGCGCGGACGGATTGCCTGGCCTGAGTAGCAGCTCATAGAACGATTGTGCGCCAGATGGGCATAATTTTCTGCAAAAGGGCGGCAAGAATTTACGTCGCATTTTCAATAGGTTGCGAGAAAAATGTGATAGCAGGGCTTGAAAAGTCTGTGGGGCGCAATGGATCGAGCGGCGCGCGGTGGAGTGGTTGTGGTTGCGCCCGCGGAAGTGTTTCGCGCGACTTGAGGAGCAATAGAGGGAGCTTTCAACTGGCAATGTCTTCGGGGCGGGGCGGCTCTCCACCTTTGCGGTTCAGGATGCGAAGGAAGCCGGCGCGGTCTGCTCGTTCCCGGCGGTCAGCAAAGAAATTCTCTGTCTCCATCGCAGCAATTTTTTCGGCTGCCGCGATGACGAGGAATTGGTTCATGCTGGTTCCGTCCCGCGCGGCGATCCTTTCGGGCGCAGCCTTCAGGGAAACCGGCAGGCGCAACGGAAATGTGACAAGTTTGGTCTTCATGTTTTCAATACCAATTTATCCCGAATCAGTCCTGTGGATTCCTCGCGACCGGTAACAGGCCCGCAGTTACTTATTCCGAAAGTTTTTCCTGGATACGAGGTTCTCTTCGCTCTACGTTGATATTGGTCGATATTCTCAGCGGGAGCGGACGGGATGCCAGCGCAAGAGCAGTTCTTCAGTCAACGGATACCCTTGGGAAGCGCGGAGTTTTTCCGGGGCCTGTGAGGTACCGCCTCATTTTGCGCCACTCTTCGGCGCGGCTCGAAGCTGCGCCCTAATACAAGGCATCAAGACGAATGGGGTTCGTGCGCAGTGGACGTCGGCCGAGTGGCCATGGGGTTTCGGGGAAACGTTTCGTCTGTCTCCAGGTTTCCGGGACCGAATCTCAATGCCGACGAGCTCAACATCACGACTGGAATTGAATGCCGAGCTCACGAGTCACAATGGGCTCGACGGGTTCTTGGAGGGTGGATGCATCGTATCCGAGGATGGACTCGAGGAGCATGCCGTAGTACAAAGCAGTGAATCCCCAGAAATGTATCTGGCCAAGGCCGTCGCCGGTTTCGGCGTTATAGTACTCGCGGAGCACGGGGTTCCTGAGCAGGGACATGCTGAAGAGCCGCGCTGCGAGGTCGCGCGCTTCGGCCTGATATCCATAAGCGCGCAGTCCCTGAAAGATCATGTAGTTGGTGGGCGCCCAGGTGGGGCCGCGCCAATTGCACTCGTTGTGCGAGCCCTGGTAGTAGTCGGGCTCAGTCTTTGCGTAGCTGGCGACAGGATAAGCAAGCCAGAACTCATCGGGATTGAGCAGATGTTCGTGGATGGTGCGCCGGGCGCGTTCGGGCGTAGCCGCGCCGGCGAAGAGCGGCATGAAGTTTGTGGCTGACTTTACGTAGACGCGCTTGCCGGTCTTCTCATTTCGGTCGAAGTACATGCCCTGCTTCTCATCCCAGAAGGCGAAGTTGATCATGTCGACGAGTTGCCCGGCATGGCGATCGAAGTGTGCGCTGTCCGCATTGAGTTTCAGGTGAGTGGCGATAACCGCCATGGCGCGCAACTCGCGAACGAGGTAGGAGGCCAGATCGACGCCTTCGATTTCGAAGGAGCTGAGGGAGCCGGCGCGCGACCACTGGTTGTCAGTTCCGGCAGCATCGGCGGAATTCCAGGCGGGCAGCCCGTTGCGGTCCGAGTCATAGGAAAACCACTTGTCGATGTACTTGACCAGGCGGTCGTAATAGTTGCCGCGAAGCCATTCATAGTCGTCGCGATTCTGCTTACAGCCCAACACCGCTAGTTGGGCGAGGAACGGCTTGAACTGCTGGCGGTCGCGCTGCTTGATGAGGCTGCGATTGACATAGCCATCCGGCTGCTCGCGGTTGAGGAACTCCCTGAGATTGGTGAAGCAATAGGGCCAGACGCCATAGTACGAGAGGTAGAGATTCTCAAAGTAGAGATCCCAGTCATAGAACTCGTTGTAAGGGTAGCCTGTCAGGAAGGTTGCATCGGTGCCGGGAATATGGCGCAAGCCGAGCGTCTGGATGTCGGCGTTGACGGCACGGAGGCGGTGATTCAGCTCGGTCCAACTGCCGGCGCCGATTTCTTTGTAGAAGGTCTTTGCCGCGGCGGTGGAGGGCAGTGGAACCGGTGTGTCGCTCGGCGTCGAGGCGGCAGTGGCAACCGCCTGTGGCAGGCATCGACGGCTGAAGGACTGGTAGCCAAGGAGCGAAGCGGCGCCGAAGAGGAGAGTACGCCGTGTGAAGGACATGGATGACCTCCTAGATGACGGCGCCGGGGCAGCCCTCCGCTCATCATTTCCCATGTAAATTACTTTCGATTGGGAATCTACCGGTGCAAAATCAATGCTGTCAAGGAAAATGCGATGGGAGATTCGCCGTGAGCGACGGTCCCCTGGACTGGAGCCCCACTCTTCCTACGACTGGCGAAGGTGCGTTCCCGGCGCGGGAGCGGACGCCAGCACGACAGTCAAGTCTGGAGACCGGCGTTACAGTTTCATCGGCCATGGGTCGACGAAAGACGGTTGGGGACTGATATAAGACATCAGGACGAGTGGGGTTCGTGCGATCCCACCCATTCAGTCGCCGCGGCCGACCGCGGCGACTGAATGGATGGGGCACGAGATATCTGTGGTGAGTTGAGAGAGCGCGTTTGGATTCGTGCTATCCCCGGTCCCCAAATGCGAGACCGGGGGCACCGTTTTCGTTGTGGGTCCAAGGCTCAGAACTCGAGGCGCAGGGAGCCTTGCAGGACGCGGGACGCCAGGTCCGAGTCTGGCGGGACGTAGGTGCTGGAGATGGTTCCGAAGGGGACGCCTTCGGCTTCGGTGATGTCGTCGCCTGCGCCGCCGGGCGGGTTGAAGTTGGGGTGGTTGAAGGCATTGAAGGCGTCGCAACGGAACCTGAGGCTCATCTTGTCAGAATCGATGGGGAAGGTTTTGCCGAGGCCTAGATCCATGTTGAAGAAGCCGGGGCCGCGCAGATTGCCGCGGCTGCCGACGTTGAACCCGGTAGGGCCGGTGAAGGCGGCGAGCGCGGCGGTGGGATTCGAAAATGCGTAGAGCGGGTTGCCCTTGCCGCCGTTGATATGGGTTTTGAGCGTGCTGAGCGAGCCGATGAGCGTGGCGGGCGCGTTGTTGGCGAAGCCGGCCACGTAGGCGCCGGAGTAGGCGTTGTAGGCGTTGCCGGAGTGCCAGGTGGGAATGCCGCTGATCTCCCAACTGCCGGCGAGTTCATCGGCCCACAAAGGCATGGTGGCGCCGATGGAGCGGCCACGGCCAAAGGGCAGCTCGTAGATGAAGTTGCCGTTGAGATATTGGGTGACATCGAAATCCGAGTTGCCGCGGCACTCGCGCGGGCGATTGACATCGCAGATGAAGCCGAGACCCACCGACGATGCGATGAAGTTGGCGGGGACGGAGACATTGTCAATGGAGTGCGACCACGTGTAGTTGAGATCGAACTGGAGGCCGTAGCCGACATTTTTGTGCAGCGTGACGAGCATGCTGTTGTAAGCGGAGAAGCCCTTGTTGGTCCAGATGCTGTTGTCGGCAAACTGCGCGGCGAGACCGACGTTGGGCGGCAAGTCTCCCGCTATGTCATAGACGAAATCGGAGAAGTCGCCGCGCGCCGAGTAGGGATAGCCAGCGTAGGCGGCAGCCTGGGTGTTGTTGGCGAAGTAATTGCCACCGTAGAGCGCATTCAGGTAATCGGCGAATCCGGCAAGCTCATCTTCAATCCATGGCTGCGGGGAAAGACTTGACGCTGCGCCGTACTCGCCCTTGCTTGCGTACTGCCGCATCTGCGTAACCATGCCGGATTCGGCCTGCGACAGCGTCTGGTTGGAGCCGCCCGTGTTGTCGGGGAAGTCGATGAGCTGGCTGGCATCGGCCGAGGCCAGCAGACGGCGGCCGAGTTTTCCGAAGTAGGAGACCTTGAGGATGTAACCCTGCGGGAATTCGCGCTGCCATCCAAGATTGAGTTCAATGTTGTAAGGGTTCTTCAGATTGGGGTCGACGAGAACGTTGCCTTCGCCGAGTTGTTCTCCCTGCGGCACGCCGCCATACACATAGGGCGTGTAGGGAGGGGTGACGTTGGGCGCAGAGGGCGGAGCGGGAGGCGTGGTGATGCCGGTGAAGCGGGGCAAGCCGCCGGCTGCGGGGTCGCTGCTGGCCAGAGAATCGTAGGGATCGAAGGGGGTTCCGTAGAGTCCGGGGCTTTGGTTCGTAGATAGATAGGAGTCCTGCGTCTGGACAAACTGCAACGCGTTGAGCAGACGGTGATCGTAGACGATGCCGGCTCCGCCGCTGATGACCATCTTGGTGTCGTAGCTGGGGCTATAAGAAAAGGCCACGCGGGGCGCGAACATATTGTTCTGGGGATAGAGGAAGCCTGGGGCGTTGTTGACCTTGCCGCCGAGAACATATTGCAGGAATGGCACAGCGGTGTTGGTGGAGACGCCCGCGGCAGCTTGCTTGTCGCGGTCGGAAAAGTAGGCGTCGAAGGAAAAGGGCGTAACCGCGCCATTGCTGTTTAACTGCGGGAATGACTGCTCGCCCTGAGTCTCATAGGGCGGCGTGTAGTTCTGGTAGCGGACACCGTAGGTGATGGTGAGATGAGGCGTGGGCTTAAAGGTATCGCCGAAGTAGATTTCGGTTTCGTAGTAGCGGAAGCTCATGGCGATGCCGCTGCCGGCGGGCTGCGCTACGCCCTTGTTGTTGAAGACGAAGTTGGTGGGACTTGAGGCGAAGGCTGCCAACGCCGTGGAGAAGGCGTTGTCGTAAATGCTGGACGCGTATTCCGAGGTGTCGATATCGGATGGGCGGAGGTTGGAATTAAGCGCCGTAAAGTTTGTGTTTCCGGTAACGCCGACTTCTTCGAAGTTGTAGTTGTTGGCGATGAATTCGGTGGGATTGATCCACTTGAAGGTTCCGCCGAAGGCAAGGTTGTGCTTTCCCTTGCGCCAACTGAAGTCGTCGCGGAGGACGGGAATGGGATAGGTTCTGTACTGCGCGTCGTTGCCGCCGGCATAGGGGCCGCTGAGCCCCGCGTAGCCGAACTGGTTGAGGCCCTGCGGGTTGTAGGTGACGGGAAATTCGAGCTCTTCGTAGGTTTCGCCGTACTCCGCTTGATTGAGCATGTCTTGCCGGATGGTCCAAGTATGGCCTGCGACCCAGGCGTAGCTGCGATCGTAGCGAGGGTAGGTTTGCGGGTCGCCGGGAAATTGAATGAGGCCCCACACGTCATTGCGGCGCGTGAAGGTGCCGCGGCCGAAGATTTTCATTTTGTCATTGAGGTTGACATCGACGCGCTGCACGAAATTCTGGATGGTGACCGGTGCGGGCGCATTGAAGCGAAAGCCGGCAGTGTTGACCAGGTCGCCCACGTCGCCGGTGAGATCGTTGGCCACGGGATAGCGGCCCTGGAAGAATTTGAGCTCAGTCTGGTCCCATCCGATGTTCTGCGGATCGAGAGACGCTACCTGAGAAGGGCTGAGGGATACGGTGTTGCCGCTGGCATTGACATAGCAAACGTAGCCTTCGCGATAGCCTGCGCTGCCGGCGCATCCCGATTGGCCGGAGACGCCGCCTAAGGGAACGGTCTGATCGACGGGAGGATTCTTGGCGTCGTGCTGGCCATCGTAGTCGAAAAAGAAGAAGGCCTTGTTGCGGCGGATAGGTCCACCGATGTTGCCGCCGAATTGATTGCGGACGAGAGGCGGCCGGGCAATTCCGTCGTTGTTGTTGAACCAGTCGTTGGCTTCGAGATCGGTGTCGCGGTGGTACTCGTTGAGGTTGCCGTGAAATCGATTGGTGCCGCTCTTGGTGACGAGATCGAATTGGCCGCCTCCGCCCTGGCCTTCGTTCGAGAGCGGATCGCCGACGACGCCGCGGAACTCCTGCACGGAATCGACGGGAGCATTGCCGACAATGACGCCGAACTCGCCGGTGGCATTGTCGTTGACTTCAAGGCCGTCGAGGGTGACGTTGGACTGATCGGTGCGCGAACCGGTGACCGCGCCATCGAGCGTGACGCCGGGCTGCTGATAGAAGAGCGCCGTGGGATTGCTGCGGTCTTCGACAGGGAGATCGTTGAGCTCCTTCACCTGGAAGTTGTTGCCGATGGTAGCGTCAGTGGTGTTGAGCGTGACGTTTTCGCTGGCGGCAGAGACTTCAATGGTTTGCGAAGCGGGCCCGATGGTGAGTTTGGCATTTTGCGTGCGCGTGTTGGAGACGCTCAGGTAGATTCCGGTGATGACGACGGTTTTGAAATTTGTGGCAGTGAAGGTGATTTTGTAACCCGGACCAGGAGCGACGTTGGCGATGCTGTAAGAGCCGACGGAGTTTGTGACTGCCTTGTAGGACGCGCTGGTTGAGTCATTGGCCAAGAGGACTCCGGCGCCGGGAATGACGGCACCGCTCGAGTCGCTGACGACACCGGTGATGGATGCGAGATCCTGGGCGTGAGAGGGGCGAGCGAGGAAGACGACCGAGACGATGAAGAGACCCTGCAGGAGCAGGTTTTTTGCAATCAAGCGCTGCATGAGATGCCTCCGAAAGATTTGGATCTGCGAACGCCTCCAGTGAAGCTGGAGGGACGTGCTGGACGTTCAGGGATTTTGCAGGTTCAACTCGCTTGTGGGGGCGGATGAGGAGAAGCAGCCACCCAAAGCCGGTGTTGGAGGAAGTATGCGATTGATTGCTTTCAGATTCAAGAGGAAAAGCGCATTCGAAGCCAGAGAGTAATGGCACAAAAGATGCATGGATTGAATAGGATGGCGGCATCGGAGCTGGACGGCGAGCCTTGGTCTGGGACGAATGGCGGTTGGCACGTGATGAACGGCGCTGCGCATGTGACGAGACGCAGGCGCCGTTCAATTTGGCGATGGATCCCCCCCAGAACCAGCGCATTGCGCGAAATAGAAAATAGCGCTGGAAACGTGCGGCTTGCCAGCCGGAAGATTCGCCTGTCCTGGGCGCAATTGAACCTGATAGGCTGGCGAGAATGCCGGGGAAGCATTGGACAATCGGGATTGCGGCCAGAGCGCTGGCGATGGCGGCGCTGCTGTTCGCGGTTGCCTCGTCGGGCCGTGCGCAGACTCCGGGTACCGACGCGAGTGTCGTGAGCATTGTCCCCGGCGATGGCCTTCTGCACCTTGGGGACGACGCACGTTGCGCCAGTGGAGTCGATCCCGCATGCAAATGGACGCCGCGCGCGGGCAAGTCGATCAACGTATATGGATCTAATTGGCTACGCTACGATTTCTCGCTCTCTGAGGCGCTGAGGAGTTCGCCGCAACTGGCGTTGCTGGTGCAGGACGTCTGCGTATTTTACGACGTGTATGCCAACGGCCATCTGATTGGCGGAACGGGGAACGCGAATCTTCTGCATGCCAGCTCGTATACGCGCAGAGTGCTGACGTTTCCGGGCTCCCTGGCTCCGGATGGGAGGCTGACCCTGGTGGTGCATTGCCTTGCGCAAGGGGCTGCGAGCGGAATCTATGGCAACCAAATCCGATTTCTTCCTTACGTGGTTGCGCCTCCGGGACAGATGCAGCAGATTGTGGACGAGGAGACGCTGACCTATCTGCGGACGTATGCGACGCACTACCTTTGCTTCGCCGCGGTTGGTTTTGCCGCGTTTGTTTTCCTGCTTCTGTTCTCGGTGAATACGCAGCTGCGAGAGTATCTGTGGCTTGGCTTGAGTCTTGTGGCGCTGGCCATGCTGCGGGTCGACGAGATCTCGCACGTTGTGAACACCGGCCTGCCCCTGTGGCTGACGTTCGATCATCTATTGCGTCTTTAACGCCATAACGCCGCTAGTCCTGATCGAATTTGTTTTTGCTTTTCTCAAGCGGCCTGTTCCCTGGATCTTCCGGATCGTGCAGATTGTGGGTCTGACGTCCTTGTATCCGTTGTTTGGATTGCCGATTCCTGGTTTCTTCAGTGCTTTCCTCAACTACAGCGGAACGGGGTCTATCCTTGTGGCGTCGCTGACGCAGTTGCTGGTGCTGCCGCAGTGCTTTCGCAGCAAGATGCCGGAGATGCGCTGGATTGGCGCTTGCATTTTGTTTATCACCATGGAGAATTCCGCGCGCATGGCTGTGCAGCTGAACCTTCCCGCGCCTGCGCAGGACGTGATGTGGCATGGGCTGGATATCGATGTGCGTGGGATCGCTTATCTGCTGTTTGCCATGGTGATGCTGGTGGCGATGACGTTCCGGCTGCGGCGGATTCAGAACCGGAACCGGGAGATCGAGCAGGAGCTGGCCGCGGCGCGCAGCGTGCAACAGATTCTGATTCCGGAAGAGATTCCTTCCGTTCCCGGCTTGGCCGTGGAGAGCGCGTACCTGCCGGCGCAGCAGGTGGGCGGCGACTTTTTCCAGGTGCTGCCTACGGCCGACGGCGGCTTGCTGCTGGTGGTGGGCGATGTGTCGGGCAAGGGATTGCCGGCCGCGATGCTGGTTTCCGTGCTGGTGGGATCCATTCGCTCCACGGCCGAGTTTACTTCCGATCCTGCGGAGCTGCTGGCGCACCTGAACCAGCGGCTGATTGGCCGCACCAAGGGCGGAGGATTTTCGACAGCGATCGCGGCGTTGATTCCCCCCGATGGTCCGGTGACCGTTGCCAACGCGGGCCATCTTTCTCCTTATCTGGACGGCAAAGAAGTGGAGCTGCCCAACGCGCTGCCACTGGGAATCGTGAGCGGGACGAAGTACGAGTCGAGCAAGATCGAACTGCGCGCTGGGAGCCGGCTGGCGTTCTACTCCGATGGCGTGGTGGAGGCGCAGAACGAAGCCGGCGAGCTGTTCGGCTTCGAGCGCGGGCAGCAGATATCGACGCGGGGCGCGGCGGCGATTGTGGAAGCGGCGCGGAAGTTTGGGCAGTCCGACGATATTACTGTGGTTGTGATCGAACGGCTGGCTGCTGGTGCGGTGACACGCGCGCCGCGGATTGAGCCATCGCTGGCTCCGGCGTGAAGGCGCGTTTAAGAATTCCTACATAGCTCAATCGACGGGCAGAGCATGCCGAGCGGTACCCCTGCGGCTCATGCCCGACCGTTGATAAGGAACCTGGCGAAACGCAAATTTGGATGCAGGAACTTGGCAGGCATCCGGTCAGTCTGTGATTGTTACGCTGTTCGATGGTCCGTCAAAAGTGATCCTCCAGTTTCGGAGGATGTCCCTGCCGATCAGACACGCGAAATACGGCTCTTTCATGAAATCTGCAGAAATGAGGCGGACTGGGTCGATGGGGCGAAGCGTCGTGCCAGGGAAGCTGATTGCCCCGGCGTGTTCGGCGCATCTCTGGATGTTCCCGAGTACTCGAATCTCGGTTTCACCAGTTTGCAGGAGCTTGCAATATTTGGCAAAAGTCTTGCTGATCACACTGACCGCCGCGCCGGAGTCCAAAAGGGCCTTCATTTTTAGCGGTTCTGGATACTCAAGGCCGACAGCTCGCCCCGCTTCAATAACTTCACGGGAATTCCTCACAATGACCTCAATGCAGGGGCCGGAATCACCGAGGGCCCATCTCAACTCATGGGATTTGGCTCCGCGCTGTGCGATGCCGGTCGGTTGAACGAGCCCGGGAGCGGCCGAGCCCAACTTCGGTTGGGCCGCAAATTGGGGCCTTGGCCCGATGGGTGGCAGGCTCATCGGCTCGCGGTGTAGAGCGCGAATGAGTTTCTCATATTCAATCTCGGAGTAAGGATTCTTTCGCAGGTCTTCGCCGTATTTTGATCTAAGGTAGGTGGGGAGCGATGATTCCCAATCTCCGCTACGAAGGACAGGAATGAACTTGCGCGATTCGATCTTCTTGAACAGCTCGCCGGTGATAACCATCGATTCGTATCCGACCCCGCCCTCGCGACTGTTGGCTTTCTCGGCATAGGTTGGCGTGCAGATGACGATGACGAAGTCACTGCTCTCAATGCTTCTCTCCATAAAGGCAAGACGGTCGCTGCCGGCAGGCAGATGACATTGGTCCAAGATGATTAGCACTCCACTCTCCCCTTGCAGTCTTTGGGCGAGTTCCAGGACCCAGGTCGCGTGCGGATCGCCTTCGCCTGCATAAGACAGGAATGCCTGAGGTTGTCGTGCTGTAGGTTCGTTCGCTAATTCCGATGCTTCCGGGCGCCCGGAGGGAGGCTCCCCGCCCTGTTGGGCGCCAGTCACACCAGGTATACCGGCTCGGTCACCCATATTTGTTTTACAAGGAATTCTCGGCGGGCGCCGAACCTCTGCAGCCCTACCTTTAGGGCATCGGCATAGGTGTAGAAGAATCCTTCTGCGATTTTGTCGCCTTGGATGACAACAAATTCGCCGGGGTGTGAGCGTGACCACTCTTGACGGTGTCTCTCGAACACTCCGAGTTCCGCTGAGAACTGGCTCGTGGGCGTCATGAAGGTCTCCTGCTAATCCTACGACGGTGGATCGCGTAGTATTGGTTGTCTAAAATATTAGACACTCTAAATTATTAGATATATAAGCAAAATGTCAAGTAGAATCGACCGATGGCTCGTTCGCCTCTAAACCGAGAATTTCTCGAAGAAATTTCGCATCAGTTACGAGAAGGACTACGCAAGCGGGACGACGTTGGCACGGGAGGCGGGCAAGCGTTACACCCGCGAGGACGCGGCGAAAGAACTCCAGGTTTCTCGCGCGTCTCTGCAGTTTTATCTGGCGGGGGCCCACACGCCATCGAGCGATGTTCTGCGCCGAGCGATGGAACTTTGGGGCATCGAACTCACTTACAGGGGTCGCAAACTCAGTGTCCTAGATCTCGAATCGCCTGTCCGAATGAACAGGCCTGTTCCGGCTCCGCCTCTTCAGCTCTCGCTCTGGGATTCAATCAAGGGACTGAACAACGATGCCCTGTCCGTAACCGTCGAGAAGAAGATCCCCCAGTCAATTACGCTTCGGGTCGAGATCGGCTTCAAGGCCAGCTAGCCCCATTCACTTAAGTTGCTCGTGGGGACGTTTTACAACGGGCTGTTTACTTTTGGCCAGTAGCGGAAGTTTCGGATCGTGGCGCTTCCTGAGCCGCAGGCGTAGAGAGCGGGACGGACGCCGAGAAATCCGCCGAGGATGTTGTGCTCCATCCCGGAGATTTCGACGGAGGCTTCGGTTTTTTGCCAGGGCTGGTTGGGAAGCTGGTAGTAGAAGTCCACTTCCTGGCGATCGTTGACGATACGGAGCGTGGCGCGAGTGGCTCCAGGAGCCGATGCGCGCGCGGCGTGAGCCGGTGGGAGTGCGAACGGCGATGCCTCCCGCATTGATAACGAGGCCCGTGGCGGACTGCGGGTTGTAAAAAAGCAGCAGGCCGGATTCGCATCCTTTGTCGAGTTCGATGTCGGCTTCGATCGTGTACGAGTGGCCGCCGACGGTTGTGGTGAGAGGCGAGGCATCCTCAAGAGTCTGGCCGCGCGCGGCGAGCTTGAGGAAGCCTTTGCCAGTTTCGAAGCGCGAGGGATCGAGGTCGTTCCAGAAGGCCCATTGCAGGCCGAGGTCGCTCGATGTGAAGTCGTCGGAGGGATCGAGGAACGCGTGCTGGCTAGCGCCGGAAATGGGCATCGGAATGGCCGAAGCGGCGGTGTAGCCGGGCGTCTGGCGGTACCAGCCGTCGGTGGTCCACTCGATGGGCAACAGCATAATTTGGCGGCCCAGGGAACGGTAGCCGTTCTCGTAGGAGTGGACGGTGATGTACCACTTTCCATCGGGCGTGTCGACGAGGCGGCCGTGGCCGAGGCTCAACCAGCGATCGTCGCGGGATGGCGTATGGACGACGGGATTGTAGGGAGAGAACTCCCACGGACCATCGGCATGACGGCTGCGCGCGCTGACGACCATGTGACTGGTTCCGGGACCTGCGGTGCCGCCTTCGGCAACGTTGAGGTAGAAGTAACCGTTGTGCTCGACAAGCTTGGGCGCTTCAAGGCACGTGCACTCGATGCGGATGGACTGGGGAATGGGCCAGGGCTGGAAGATGGTGCGGGGCGGCGTTTTGACGGCCAGACCGTCGGGGGTGAGCTCGGCCATTTGGCCGCCGGCCGTGTAGAGAAAACGGCGACCATTCTCGGCGATATGGCCGGGATCAATGTTCATGATGTGCAGATCGATGGGCTCGCTCCACGGACCTGTGGGGTGATCGGCATGGACGACCATGATGCGATGGTCTGCGGGGAAATAGATGTAGAAGTGGCCCTGGTATTCGCAGAGGTAAGGAGCCCAGACATTGCCGCAGTAGCGGCGAAGGGCCGCTGCGACGGGACGCCAGTTGACGAGGTCGCGCGAGTGGTAGATGACGAGGCCGGGAGCGAAGTTGAAGCTGGAGTGCGTGAGATAGAAGTCGTCGCCGACGCGGAGAGGACTGGGGTCGGGATGGTCGCCGCCCATGAGTGAATTGTGAAAGAAGCTGCCGTGGGCCTGTGCGAATCCTGCGCGGAACGGAGAGCCGAGGGCGAATGCAGAGGCGAGCAATGAGGCGTTCCAAGCGAACTGGCGACGTGTGACCATGATGGAAAAAGCGCTCCCTTGGCGCGGGCATTGCGGATTTTTGGCGCGACGCTCTGCCGGAAAAATCTGGCGCAGCAAGTTTAGCTGAAGGCGGTGCTGGAGGTATTCGGTACTCTCGGCACAAATGCGATGGCCCAGCAACGATGCCGGGCCATTGCTGATTCCTTGATGTGGTTTTCGCGAATCGCGCTGCGATCAGATGCGCATGGGCATAAGCACGTAGCGATATTTGTACTCGGCGTCGGGATCTTCGGGACGCATCTGGCCGGCGGATTGGGAGTCCTTGAACTCGAGGCGGACTTCGCCGGCGTTGTCGAGGGCCTTGAGAAAGTCGAGGATGTAGCCGAGTTGAAGCCTACGGTGATGGCTTCGCTCTGGTAGGGCGTGTCGATGGTGTCTTCGCTCTCGCCGGATTCGTTGGAGTTGGCGCTGACCTTGAGCTCGTTGTCTTCAAGCTTCATGCGGATGGCGCCGGAACGCTCGTCGGCGAACTGGGCGACGCGCTGGATGGCCGCGGAGAGTTCGCTCGAACGCACGACGGCGAACTTGGTGTTGTCGCGCGGCATGACGGCTTCGAAATTTGGAAATTGGCCGGTGAGTTTGCGGCTGGACAACGTGCGATGGCCGACGCGGAAGAAGAGCGTGTGCTCGTCGTCGGCGAATTCGACGGTGCGAGGAGGAAACGTCGTTTTAGGCGCAGCTTTTTGCTCGGCATCCCCTTCCGCTTCTGCTGAAGCCAACAGCAGGGATAGCTCCTGGAGCGCCTTGCGCGGAACGAGCACGCGCTTTTCGCCGCTGATGCCTTCAAGGGTCTCATTGGGTTTCTCGACAAACGAGAGGCGGTGGCCGTCGGTTGCGACCATGGCCATGGACTCGGCCTTGAGGATGAGAAGTGCGCCGTTGAGGGTGTAGCGAGATTCCTCGTTGGAGATGGCGAAGATGGTGCGGGCGATGAGCGTGCGCAATGCGACAAGCGAAATGCTGGTGGCGGCGATGGTGGGGAACTCGGGAACCTGTGGGTAGTTGGCGCGCGCCATGCCGACCATTTTTGTGTTGGAACGGCCGCTGCGAATCTGCACCCAGTGATTTTCAAGCAGCTTGATGGAGATGTCGCCATCGGGGAGGAGTTTGATGTAGTCGTAGAGCTTGCGCGCGGGGATGGTGCAGGCGCCGGGCTTTTTGACTTTGACGGCAAGGCTGGTGCGGATGGCCTGGTCGAGATCGGTCGCGGTGATGTTCAGGCGGTCGTCTTCGGCCTCGATGAGAAAGTTGGACAGAATCGGGATGGTGGTCTTGCGCTCGACGACGCTCTGCGTGGCCGTGAGTTCCTTGACCAGATCCTGGCGGCTTACGGTAATCTCCATCGCTGCCCCCTGCGCGGCCGGCTTCTCGACTTCGGTTTCGACACCTGGCATGTGTGCACCTCAGCTCTCGAAGCCGCGTCCTATGCCCCCACTCTACAACAGCTTGCGGAGAGCTGGAAGTGGCCTCGACTCATCACCCCGATTGTAGCGACAAGGCGAGTCATTGGCGCGTGGAAAAGTGGGGCGGTTCTCTGGAATACAGGGAATAGGGAGTAGCCAATAGGGGCGGGCGCGCCGCGCCGGGTGCGGAACTTGATGTGCGCAGTGCGTCGCGACGGGGGGTGGATAAGTATGGGTATAGATAAATAAAAGACAGTAGTACCCGTAGGTGAGGTAGGAAAAGTGGGAATGAGGGCGAAGTGGCTTCTGGGAGCGGTGTTGAGAGGGGTGAGAGTTTTCTAAATCGTGGCTGTGGGAATGAGGAGATTTGTATAACCGGTACGCGGAGGGCGAATAGAGACCGTGCTTTCCTAGTCTCCCACAGGGGCGCCGAAAATGACTGTGGAAGGTGTGGGTGTTGTGTGGGTGCTGAGGCGAAGGGGTGAGGGCGGAGCGGGTTGCGTGGGACGCGTATTACACAACAGGAGAAGGGATGGGGTAGAGGTGAGGGCCGGCGCTGGGCGTCGTGAAAAGAAAGAGTGGGGCAATTTGAAAACCGTGGGGAGAAAGGAGAATGTAGGGGGATAGTGACGGAAGGTGGGTCTCATACTGGATAGATTCGTTGCTTTGGCTTCTGTGGCTTCCCACGCATTCGCCTGAAAAACGGCGAATGGGCGGGGCACGGAAGGTTCATCTTCAAGCGGTGAGGGAACGCGCGGTCGAAGAGGCAAGGAGGGGGCATGAGGGGAATCGCTGTTTTGGCACTGGCTCTGCTGGTGAGCGGTGTGAAGGCGCAGAGTACGGGAAGCGTGCAGGGCGCGGTGGCGGCGTTTGAGGTGGCGACGATCAAGCCCACCGCGCTGGATGTGAAGAGTGGGCGATACATCACGATGCAGGGCACGAATCGCTTTGTGGCGAAGTATTACACGCTGAAGTTGCTGATTGCGGCGGCGTACAACCTGAGCCCAAAGGTGATTTCTGGAGGGCCGGCGTGGGTGGACTCGGACCATTTCGATATTGTGGCGTTGACGCCGGGTGAGACGCGGCCTTCGCAGCCGGAACAGATGGCGATGCTGAGGACCTTGCTGAGCGAACGGTTCAAGTTGAGCTTTCATCGGGAGGAGAAGGAGTTTTCGATCTACGCGCTAGAGGTGGCCAAGGGAGGATCGAAACTGAAGGAGAGCACGGCGGCTGCGAGCGATCCGCCGCAACTGATTTCGACGGTCTATCCGCCGGCGCGGATTAATTTGCCGGCGAAGAACGCGACGATAAGCGATTTTGTTGCGCTGATGCAGAGGGCGCTGCTGGATCGGCCGGTGGTGGATCGAACCGGGCTTACAGGACGATACGACTTTGACCTGGACTGGGCTCCGGATGAAACGCAGTTCGGCGGCGAGGTTCCGGTGGCGCCTGCCGATGCACAGGCGCCACCGTTTTTTACGGCCATTGAGCAGCAGCTTGGGCTGCAACTGGAAGCGACGCGCGGGATGGTGCAGGCGCTGGTGATCGACCATGCGGAGCCTCCGGTGGCGAATTGAGAAAAGCTCCTGGATTAGGGTATTTAGAGTTTTGCTTTCCCACCCATTTTGCGAAGTACGCAAAATGGATGGGGCACGGAGAATTGTCGCGTAATCGTCGCGGGATTTAGCACGGCTTCTATACTAAGGATTCCTATGTCCTACACGGCTGCCGTCGACCAGTTGAATGCCATGGCGCCGGAGCTGTATGCGAAGGCGGGGCATCCGCGGCGGAAGTTCTCGCTTGGCGATGTGAGGGTTCTACTCGAGGCGCTGGGCGATCCACAGAACGAATTCCGCTCAGTGCTGATTGCGGGGACCAACGGAAAGGGATCGACCGCGGCGACGCTGGCTTCGATCCTGACCGAAGCGGGACACCGCACCGGACTTTATACCTCACCGCATCTGGAGAGGCCGAACGAGCGCATCGCCGTGGACGGGACGGAGATTGAAGACGGCGATTTTGCGCGGCTTTTTTTCCTCGTTTCCGACAAGGCCGACCAGATGGTCAAAGAGCGCAAGCTTCCGCAACAGCCGAGCTACTTTGAGATGCTGACGGCGCTGGGGTTTCTCTACTTCGCGGAGCGCAAGGTGGAGATTGCTGTGCTGGAAGTGGGCATGGGCGGGCGGCTGGACGCAACCAATGTTGTCGATCCGCTGATTTCGGTGATTACCGATATTTCTCTGGACCATATGGAGTGGCTGGGGCCGACGGTTGCGGTGATTGCGGGCGAGAAGGCCGGAATCCTGCGCGCGGGTGGAACGATGATTACGCTGCCGCAACATCCCGAGGCGAATCAGGTGCTGGGCGAGGTGACGACGGAGTTGGGAGTGCGCGGGGTGAGCGCGGTGGAGTATATGCCGGCGACCGGGGTGCAGGGGACGTATGCGGTGGAAGCGCTGGGGGCGACGGTGAGGGTGGATTCGCCGCTCGCGGGCGCGCACCAGCAGAGGAATGTGGCGCTGGCGATTGCTGCTACGGTGGAGCTGAAGACGCGTCATGGATTTGCCGTGAGCGCGGCGGCCGTTGAGGAGGGGATTCGGCGAACACATTGGCCGGGACGGTTGGAGCGGCTCGAGAGCGGCGGTGTGGAGTGGGTGTTGGATGTAGCGCATAATCCAGCGGGGGCTTGGGCGCTGCGGGCAGGACTGCGGATCATTCTGGAGGGACGGGTAGGAAAGATTCTGATTTTTAGTTGCCTGCGCGACAAGCCACTGAGGGAGATGGCGCAGATTCTGTTTCCGCTATTCGAGCGCGTGATTCTGACGCCGCTCCACGCGGCACGGGCGGCGGCGATGGAGGAGCTGGTTGCCGCGGCGGAGGCCACAGGGACGAGGGCAGTGGCGACTGAGAGCGTGGGAGAAGCACTGCGGTTGGCGAAGGAGCAAGCGGGAGGGGAGCTGGTGGTGATTTCCGGCTCAGTGTACCTGGTGGGCGAGGTACGTGCGCGATTGCTGCCACAATTCTTGCACGGGGAGGAATCGGCATGAGCCGCCCTCAGGAACCTTTGCCGCGGCTCTATCGCTGGCGGACGAATGCGTTGCAGGGACCTTTGCTGGGTCTGGCGACCGCAGTGTGCGGGAGCGCGGCGCTTGCAGTGTCGCTTGTGGACAAGAAAGGCCGGGTTCAGCACTGGATTGCGCAATTATGGGCGCGGTGCGGGGTATGGGCTGCGCTGTCGCGATTGAAGGTAGAAGGCGCGGAGAACCTGCGCAAGAGCCCGGTGGCAGTGTACGCGCCGAACCACACTTCATACATGGACATTCCAGTGTTGTTTGCGGCGCTGCCGTTTCAGTTCCGCATCCTGGCGAAGAAGGAACTGTGGGAGTGGCCGTTCATCGGCTGGTATCTCAAGCGTTCCGGGCAAATGCCGATCAATATTGAAAACCCTCATGCGACGATGGCGAGCTTGGGAGGTGCGGTGAAGGCACTGCGAGGCGGCATGCCGCTGGTGGTGTTTCCGGAAGGCGGGCGAACGGCGGACGGCGCTCTGAAACCATTTCTCTCGGGCGCGGCGTATTTGGCGATTCGCGCGCAGGTGCCGCTGGTGCCGATTGCGCTGAAGGGCGTTTACGATCTGCTTCCGATTCACACGCGTCACTTTTATCCCAGCGAACTGACGGTGCAGGTGGGCGAGCCGATCGAGACCAGGGGAATGTCCGTGCGGCAAAATGGGGAGCTGACCGAGCGGCTGCGCAAGGCGATGGAAGATATGATGGGCGAGCCGGCGCGTGCGGAACAGGAGACGCCGGCGACGGTCTCGTGAAAGTGCGAGTGAGTGGTGCCGTGCTGAGGCGGCTGCTTCGAGGTTGAGCCAAATGGGCTTTACACTGATTGCATGGCCGTGCGGATTGCGATTCCCGAACCAACCAGCAGCGATCCTGAGTACAACCAGCGGGCATTGCCGCAATATGTTGAAGCGCTGAAGGCGGCAGGAGCGGAGGCGGTGGTGGTGCCGCTGAGCGAGCCGCAGGAGCGCGTGGCGAAGTTGCTGGCCAGCGTGCAAGGAGTTCTGTTGCCGGGCAGCAAGTTCGATGTGGATCCAGAACGCTACGGAGAGGCACGCGTGCCGGAGTGCGGGGACGATGATCCCGCGCGGACCGCGGCGGACGATCTGCTGCTTCAAGACGCGTTCAATTTGCGCAAGCCAATTCTAGCGATCTGCCACGGTACACAGAATCTGAATGTGTGGCGAGGGGGCGCGCTGGTGCAGGATCTGAAGACTGCGGTCAATCATCGGCCGGGTCGCGAAGTGGTGAATGCACATCCAGTGGAGATTGCGGAGGGTTCGCGGTTGAAGGGGATTCTGCCGGTGGGCGAATCCGGAGACGTCGCCGTGAATTCGAGTCACCACCAGGCTGTTCGCATTCCGGGCGACAATCTGCGGGTGATCGCTGTTTCTCCCCGAGACGGAGTGATTGAAGCCGTCGAGCTCGATGCGGCGGATCACTTTGTCGTGGGGGTGCAGTGGCATCCTGAGCGGACTTACACGCAGAGCGCGTTTTCGCGTGCGATATTTGCCGCGTTTGTGCAGGAGGCCTCGATGTGGCGTGCGCCCCAAGTCGAAGGTTCCGGGGATTGATTGGTGGGCGCGAGCGAGACTGAGTCACGGCTGAATGCGCTTTTGGCGGAGGCGGGTCTGACGCTATTGGACGAGGAGGCGGCAGGCCGATTCGAGAGCTATATTTCGCTATTTGTTCGCTGGAGTGATCGCCTGAATCTGAGCGCGATTCGTGACGAAGATGGGATTCTATCGCGGCATATTATTGAATCGGTTGCGGTTGCTCGGTATCTGCCAGGAGGAATTGCGACCCTTCTCGATTTTGGATCTGGAGCGGGGTTGCCGGGAGTTCCCATTGCGCTTTGCCGGCCGGAGATTAGTGTCACGCTGGCGGAGTCTCAGGGCAAGAAGGCGGCGTTTCTGCGGGAGGCCGTGCGCGTGCTGGGTATCGAAGCGAATGTTTTCAGTGGCCGTGCAGAGACGCTTCGTACGGTATTTAATTGCGTGACGTTGCGGGCGGTGGACAAGATGCCGAAGGCGGTCGCGATGGCAGTTCGACTCGTTGCGCCGGCGGGATGGTTGGCGTTGATGACAACAGGCGCTGAGATCGCTCGATTGCGGGAGGCGGCAGGAGTAGATATCTCGTGGAATGAGCCGGTGAGGCTTCCCTTCGGAGACGATCGCATTCTGGCGCTTGGGCGGCGAGTCAGTTCCGCAGCCTGATCTCGACGAGCGTACGGACCGGAGCCAGATCTTTGGCCGTATGGACGAGGACGAATGCCGGTCCCCTTGGCGTAACACCGCGCGTCAGCAATCTCCTTCAGTAGCGCGTTCGGGAGCGCGCTTGCGCTGGCCGCAGCCACTGCGCGATCTCCAAGGATGAAAGAGACGCGGAAGCAACCGGCTGATGGGCTCCTGTAAAGAATGGCTCTGGATTTGAGTTTAGGTCGGAGTGCCCAGCCGTATTTTGGCGAAATCGAGTGCCACTCTTTCGCCGAGATGACTTTGGTTGTGAGCCAGGCGGTGAGTTCTTTCCAGGCTTCCAGCGAGTCGCCAAGCGCTGCAGCGAGGTCTAAAGAGGAAGGTTGAGTCTTTTTGCCGATGAAGGAGTTAGGGAAATCCATGCGTACCTTCTTTCAGGATTTCAGCGACGAGTGTGTGTAGTGATTGCCGGGATGCAAGCAGGCAAGTCAAAAAATTTGGGTCGAGACCGCGCTGAGATAGGGGACCTAACGAGTGAGCAGTGTGCCGCTGGTACCGAGGACGTACGCGGCGCCGAGAAAGATGGGGCAGCTTGCACTTACCCCGGCGTCATCAATCGTGACTCCGGAAGTTGCGCTGAGGCTATTCCTACTCTCTCCCGTGGTGGGCTGCGTCATCTCGAGCAGCGAGGCAGAGCGGGCGCTTTGCGGGAGCGTGATCTTGAGTTGGAGATTCCGCGCGCTGTTCTGGTTGACAACGATGATGCTGAGGCCGTCGGACGAGGTCTTCGCCGCATAGGCGGTGATGTTGAGGCTGCCGATGCCGGAGAGGCTGGCGGTGTAGAGCGCGCCCTGGCCGGCGAGTGTGAAGAAAAGAATGCCCTGGTATTCGGGGGCGCGCTTCGACTTTGGAGTGATTCGAGCCCGCGATGGGGGTGAGGCCGTCGCTATTACCGCCTCCGCGGAAGTTGAATCCCATCGTGCCGTTCAGTGCGCAATCGAGTAGGAAGTCGATGATCCAGAGCGAGGAGCAGTAGGCGGGGCTAGCGCTGCCGTGTTAGTAGAAGTTGCATTTCAAGGCGCGCTAAGGAACACAAAAGCTTTCGGGTCCGTGTTAAGCAATTCGAGATCGGCGATAAGCGCGGTGTCGAGAGTGGCCAGATTGGCTGCGCTTAGGCTGGCGGAGTGCCCGTCAGCATGGAAGCGGTGTTGCGTGAGCTCGGAGACGTTGCTCTTGATTGCGTATTGGCCGATGGGAACGGACCAGATGGACTCGCCGCTGGCATTGGTCGGGCCGGTCCAGAGAGATGCGGCAGCCGGAGTTTGAGCGAGAATCGCGGTGCGGAAGTGAGTCAATGGGGACTCAAACGTTGTTCCACGTGGAACAGTGGGCTGGAGAAGTTGCACTGAAGGCTCGATAGCGCGAACGGTGTTCCACGTGGAACACACCGCCTGCTTGAGCCCGATTTGGGATCGGTGCCGTATTGAGACGGCCGGGGCGGAAAGCGTAAATTCAACCTCCGGGAACGAGTAGTTTTCCACCACGAGGCGCTTTTTACCTCTCTCGAAATGGGGTCTTCGCCCCGGAAGCAAAGCCCTTTCCCGACAGGCGCTTGCCGGGTGTGAGCGGCCCGGCGCGAAGGAGGGTTTCCACAGCTGTGCCCGATTTCCCACAGTGCAAGTCGCTGTGCGCGCTGTGAGTTCACCCTTTACTCTGAAAGGCCATGGGAAAGATCGTCGGAATCGTCAACCAAAAGGGCGGTGTCGGTAAGACCACTACAGCTATTAACCTGGCTGCGTGCCTGGCCCTGGAGGGGTTGAAGACGCTTCTGATTGACTGCGATCCGCAGGCGAACGCTTCGTCGGGGTTGGGCTTTCAAAGGGACGACAATCGCCATTCCATCTATGACGTGCTTGCCGGAGAAATCCCGGCGGAGCAGGTGATTCTTCCCACGGAGGTGGATCGGTTGTGGCTGCTCCCTGGCTCAAAGAACCTGACCGGCGCGAATATTGAGCTGGCTAACGTCGAGGACCGGGCCCTCCGCTTGCGGCACGCGCTGGAGCCGATCCAAGATAACTTCGATCTGATTTTTCTTGATTGTCCGCCGGCTCTGGATTTGCTCACGCTCAATGTCCTATGTGCGGCGCAGACACTGATTGTGCCCATGCAGGCGGAGTACTTTGCTCTGGAAGGGATTTCAGAACTGATCTCGACATTGGAGCGCGTGCGCGCGGCATACAACCCGAACCTGAGCATCGAGGCCGTGCTGCTGACCATGTTTGATGAGCGCACGAACCTGGCGCAGCAAGTGACCAAGACGCTGCGCGAGTACTTCAGCGACATTCTTTACCGCACGGTGATTCCGCGAAATGTGAGACTTGCGGAGGCACCGAGCCACGGCAAGCCTGTGGCGCTCTACGATCCTCGCTCGCGTGGCACCGAGGCCTATTTCGAATTGACTGGAGAGTTTCTGGCCCGGAACAAGATAGAAAGCCCGCGATCGGTCGAGCGTAAGACGATGGCCGCAACACGCCCCCACTCGAAGTTGGCCTTCTGGCCCTACTCCTGAGCGGTTGTGCTGCATGAATAACGAAAGGAATTCTGCCTGGAGATCAGGCATTGCACCTATTGAGGTTTTTCGATGACAAACTTTACTCTGCCCGACCCCAAGCGCCGTGCCCTTGGCAAGGGGCTCGATTCCTTGCTTCCCCGGCCGAATTCTGGAGCCGCAAACGAAGCGGAAGGCGGCAAGCCCCGCGAAATTCCCATTGAGCAGATCGATCCCAACCCGTTTCAAACGCGCTCCCAGGTAAACCAGGAGCAACTGGCCGAGCTGGCTGCCTCCATCGCCGCGAACGGCGTGGTGCAACCGGTGCTGGTTCGCCCCATGGCCAGCGGGCGCTACCAGTTGATTGCGGGAGAACGGCGCTGGCGCGCTTCAAAGCAGGCTGGCAAAGCGACGGTTCCCGCAATTTTGCGGCAGGTCTCCGACGAGCAGGCGATGGAGATCACGATCGTCGAGAACTTGCAGCGCACCGACCTGAATGCGATGGAGCAGGCTCGGGCTTTCGAGCGCCTGGCGCGCGAGTTCCATATGACCCAGGAACAGATGGCGCAGCGCACGGGAAAAGATCGCGCGACAGTTGCTAACTTTCTGCGTTTATTGAAGTTACCAACGACTGTGCAAAATCGCGTTGAGGCGGGCGAGTTGACTTTCGGCCATGCGCGTGCATTGCTGGCTTTTGAGCACGTTGAGGAGATGGAAAAGGCGGCGCAGCGCATTGCGGCGCTTTCCATGTCAGTACGCCAGACAGAAAGCTATGTGCAGGGGCTGATTGACCCTAGCCGCAAGGGGAAGAATGAGCAGAAGATCAAACTGCCCCTCGATCCGAACGTGCGCGAAGCTCAGGATCAACTGCAAAGGGCACTTGGGTTGAAGGTCAGGATCGAGGACCACAAAGGGCGCGGCAAAGTGATTATCGAGTACGCCCGTCTTGAGGACTTCGACGCGTTGATGGAGCGGATCACAGGTGAGTAGCCTGGCGAGCGTCTATGCCACAATGCGGTACGTTGTCGCCGGAATTACCGCACCGTGCGCGCAGCTTCGACTGCCCGAGGCGCCGCGCGGGAATGGTCGCCGATGGAAGTGAACCTTGCCAGGTTGGCGAGAGGCAATCAGCCGAAGCATTTGATTTGCCGCTACGGTCGATTTATCCTTCTAGTCCTGATTGTTTCTTCCGACTGTTTCTGAGTGAGGCTCCTCTGCGAGGCGGAGGGGCCAGTTATTTTTGGTTGCATCGAATTCTTGAGTCCCCTAGTGGAGACAGAAACAATGGCCCTCCAACCGATCACGTCAACACATGACGGCGCAGGAAATAACGGCGCGCACATCGTGCAAGCCATCCCGGTGGTGCTCAACGGGCGCACACTCGAAGCCAACCGGCGCATGCCGCTCAATCTTGATTGGGTGGACCAGGTGCGTGTGAACACGAGCGCGGTGGAACGCCGTGCGGCGACGCATGTAACGCGGCGTACGGTGAAGAAGGACACGCAGGCGGCTTGGCTGCTGCGCGCGATTGCGTGCATGGACCTGACGACACTGAGCGGAGACGACTCAGTCGAGCGCGTGAAGAGACTTTGCGCCAAGGCGCGCAATCCGCTGCAGCGGCACATTGTGGAAGGTCTCGGCATTGAGGATCTGCACCTGACGGTCGGCGCGGTCTGCGTCTATCACGCCTTTGTGGAGACGGCGGTAAAGGCACTGGAGGGGTCGGGGATTCCTGTGGCTGCGGTTTCCGCCGGGTTTCCTGCCGGGCTGAATCCGCTGGCCGAGCGCCTGGCAGAAGTTCACCGCTCCGTGGAAGCGGGCGCGCAGGAGATCGACATTGTGATCACGCGGGCGCATGTTTTCAATGGCGAGTGGCAGGCGCTCTACGACGAGGTTGCGGCGTTCAAAGAGGCCTGCGGATCGCACGCGCACATGAAGGCGATTTTGGGTACGGGCGACCTGATGACGTTGCGCAATGTGGCGCGGGCTAGTTGGGTGGCGATGATGGCCGGAGCGGATTTCATCAAAACCTCGACGGGCAAGGAAAGCGTGAATGCGACGCTGCCGGTTTCGCTTGTCATGGTGCGGTGCATTCGCGACTACGCCGAGCGGACGGGCATGGCGGTGGGATTCAAGCCGGCGGGCGGCATTCGCACGGCGAAGCAGGCGACTGGACTGGCTGGCGTTGATGAAGGACGAGCTGGGCAGGCCGTGGCTGGAGCCGTCACTCTTTCGGTTCGGCGCCAGCGGAATGCTGGGCGATATCGAGCGGCAACTGGAGCATCATTTAACTGGGCACTATTCGGCGACGTATCGGCACCCGATTGCGTAAACAACAAGTGCGGGCAGGACGCCCGCACTACAGCCGGTCTGAGGGACTCGGGCTACATTTTGGCCGGGAAATCGAGGGAGACGCTGTGAGCATAGCGGAAAAGTTCTACACCATGGAGTACGGAGCCGCGCCGGAGGATCCGAAAGAAGCGGTGTCGTGGCTCGAGCGGCACCATCGCCGGTTTGAGGAGTTCATTGGCGGCGCGTGGGTGAAGCCGATGAGCGGCGAGTACCAGACGACCAGCGATCCTTCGACAGGCGAAGTGCTGGCCGAGGTGGCCAAGGGCAACATTGACGACGTGAATGCTGCCGTCGACGCGGCGCGCAAGGCGCAGCCTGCCTGGGCCGCGCTGAGCGGGCACGAGCGGGCGCGGTATTTCTATGCTCTTGGCCCGGCAGGTGCAGAAACATTCGCGGCGGCTGGCGGTTCTGGAGACGATGGACAACGGCAAGCCGATCCGCGAGAGCCGCGACATCGATATTCCTCTGGTCGCGCGGCATTTCTATCACCACGCGGGTTGGGCGCAACTGCTGGAATCAGGAGTTTCCGCAGTACACGGCGTGCGGCGTGGTGGGGCAGGTGATTCCGTGGAACTTTCCGCTGCTGATGTTTGCGTGGAAGGTGGCTCCGGCGCTGGCCGCGGGCAACACGGTGGTGATTAAGCCGGCAAAATATACGCCGCTGACGGCGCTGGCGTTTGCGGAGCTGGCGATGGAAGTGGGTTTGCCGCCGGGCGTGCTGAACGTGCTGACCTGCGACGCGAAGAACGGCCAGGCGCTGGTCGAACATCCGGGGATCGACAAGGTTGCATTTACTGGATCGACCGAAGTGGGGCGGATCATTCGCAAGGCGACGGCGAATTCGGCGAAGAAGTTGTCGCTTGAACTCGGCGGAAAGTCACCGTTCGTGGTCTTCGACGATGCCGATTTGGATTCGGCCGTCGAAGGGATTGTGGACGCGATCTGGTTCAACCAGGGCCAAGTGTGCTGCGCGGGCTCGCGGCTGCTGGTGCAGGAACGCGTGGCCGAGACGTTCTATGCAAAGCTGCGCGCGCGCATGGAAACACTGCGCGTGGGTCCGCCGCTCGACAAGGCGATCGACATTGGGGCGATTGTTTCGCCTGTGCAGCTGGAGTCGATTCAGAAGATGGTGGACGCGGGCGTGGCGGAAGGCGCGAAGTGCTGGCAGCCCAAGTGTCCGCTGCCGGAAAAAGGAAGCTTCTTCCCGCCGACTCTGCTGACCGATGTGCATCCGGCGGCGACGGTGGTGCAGGAGGAGATTTTTGGGCCGGTGCTGGTGGCGATGACTTTCCGCACGCCGGCCGAGGCCGCGGAGTTGGCGAACAACACGGTGTATGGGCTGGCCGCAAGCGTCTGGAGTGAGAATATCAACGTGGCGCTCGACCTGGCGTCGCAGGTGAAGGCGGGCGTCGTGTGGGTGAACTCGACGAACCAGTTCGATGCGGCGTGCGGATTCGGCGGCTATCGCGAATCGGGCTACGGACGCGAAGGCGGGCGCGAAGGAATGCTCGAATACTTGACGCCGAAGTGGTTGCACGCGTTGCCCGCGGCGCCGGCGAAGGCTGTGAAGCTGGAGACGCCAGATGAGGAAGAGGGCTTTGCCGCGGCGGGCCCGTCGACTATCGATCGCACGGTGAAGCAGTACATTGGCGGCAAGCAGGCGCGGCCCGATTCTGGCTATTCGTTCCCAGTGTACGGACGCGAGGGCGAGTTGCTGGGCGAAGCGCCGCTGGGGAATCGCAAGGACATCCGCAATGCTGTGGAAGCAGCGCGCAATGCGACGGGATGGGCGAAGAGCACGGCGCACAATCGGGCGCAGGTTCTCTACTACCTTGCGGAAAACATGATTCAGCGCCGCGACGAGATTGCGGGACGGCTGGCCGCGGCGGTGGGCGCGGAACAGGCAGCGGTTGAAGTGGATCTCGCGGTGCAGCGCACGTTCTGCTACGCGGGCTGGGCCGACAAGTACGACGGCCTGGTGCATAATCCGCCGGGGCGCAACATTGCCATTGCCATGAATGAGCCGGTGGGCGCGATTGGAATTCTTGCGCCGTCGGAAGCGCCGCTGCTCGGGCTGCTCTCTCTGGTGCTGCCGGCGATTGCGGTGGGTAACACCGTGGTCGCTGTGCCTTCGGAAAAATACCCCCTGATCATCGGCGACGTGTATCAGCTTCTCGACACGAGCGATCTGCCGGGCGGCGTGGTGAATCTTGTGGCGGGACGGCCCGCGGAGTTGGCCAAGACGCTGGCCGAGCACGACGGCATCGAGGCGGTGTGGTGCTTCCGCAGCAATGAAGAAGCCACGCTGGTGCGGACGGCATCGATTGGCAACATGAAGCAGGTGTGGACTAACGACGGCCACGAATACGACTGGTTCAATCCCGCGCAGGCGGAGGGCAGGTGGTTCCTGCAGCACGCCACGCAGGTGAAGAATGTCTGGGTGCCTTACGGAGAATAATCTATGGGCCAGCCTACTTCCCGATGCAGAAGGTAAGAATACGTCCGGAAATCAGATGAACGCCAATGTTTATGAGTGTTCATGCAGGTTTCTCGAAAACGCTCCCTCTGCCCGGAGACAAACTGGAGACTAGGAATCGCCGCCTGTCTAACCCAGTTGGGCATTGCGAAGGGTTAACACCCCAAGGGCCACCGCTCGTTGGATGGGAATCCAACCGCAATCCGATATTCGGCTCGCATTCGCAAAACTAGAGCATTTTCCTAATTACTATAGAGTTCCGAGGCGGAGTCTGAACCATGCCTCGGCATTCTCTTGCGTGATTTGGGGTAGCAGTTCTGTGATGGCCTGATCGAGGGCCTCTTTGCTCCGGGTCTTGGCGGCGCGGAGCAACTGCTTGAGTTTGGCCCAAGCCTTCTCGATGGGGTTTAAGTCGGGCGAATAAGGCGGAAGGTAGAGCAGTTCGGCGCCTGCAGCCTCGATCATCTGACGCACTCCATCCACCTTGTGCGCGCTAAGATTGTCCATCACTACCACATCGCCGGGCTTCAGTACCGGGGATAGAACCTGTTCCACATAGGCGAGGAAGATATCTGCGTCCGTGGCCTCCTCGATGGTCATGGTGGCGATCAAGCCGCGCATGCTCATGGCTCCCAGGATAGTCAGTATTTTCCAGTTGCTTTGAGGCACGGCATCGTGTACGCGAGCCCCGCCTGCACAGCGTGCATAGAGCCTTGTCATCTGCGTGGTCACACCGCTCTCGTCCAGATAAATCAGGCGTTCCGGCGGGGTCGCGCGGATCTTTTCAAGGAACTCCACGCGCCGCAGCTGGTTGGCTTCCGTATCGCGCTCGGTGGCGTGGAGCGACTTTTTTTAAGCCGCAGGCCGAGCCTGCGCACAAGACGCCAGACCGCGCTCAGGCAGAGGCTTATCTGTGCCTCCTGTTGCAACTTTGCTTGTAACTCGGCCAAGGTCAGGTCGGCTCGCTCACGAACCCATTTCAACACCTGAGGCTCAAGCGCCGCTCCCACCAGCCGCTTACGGCCAGGCCGATGCCGCACCCGCTCGGCCTGGCCGGTGCGGTTGCGCGCCGCGGAGATCTTCCACCCCCACGCCACACTCACCCCAAAACGGCCCGACAACTCAGTGATCGTGCCCTCGCCGCGATCCAAAGCGGCAAGAAACTTACGCCGCAGATCATCATCGTAAGGCTTCGCCATACGTTATTCGTCGCGGGATTCGCCAGCAAGTTAACTATACGCTAGTTAGGAAAATGCTCTAATCCCTCGATGAACGCCTCAGCGACGGATCGCTGCAGCGAAGTCTGCCCAATGTCAATCGTGCGTCATGCGACGCCTTCATTCCAGATTCCTCCTTTTCCCGGGGATCTGGCATTCAAGACTCGCATCACTCTCGATCCCCTCTGTCTTCACAGTAAGTCAGGCGGATGCCGACTCCAGGAAGAACGCACGGTGAACAGAGAAATGGCGCTGCGCGGTAAATGTCAGAAAGCGTTCACGGCAGTAAAGAACTCCTGCTCATCCATGTATCCAATGCCGCACCAGTACACCGGCCAATTCGTGATGGTAATTGGATTATTTGCATTGTTTCCGGAGTAGAAAGCGCCCTGGTATTGCGTTCTTGCCGCGTTCGACGCAAGCAGCGTGGTAAACAGTTCCGGGAGTGAAGAAGAAAGTGGGCCGTCGATCTTATACGCTTGCGAGAACGTGTAATAGCTATTGAACGCGGCAGGCGTTGCCAAGGGGTTGCAGTTCATGGCCGAAAAGTCCGTGGGGGCAAGGCTGAGACGATCGAATGTGAAGACTTTGTAGGCGGGATTATTGAAAAACACGGGACTGATGCCCGCTGTAATCGTCAGCGCATTGCCGGGCGACATCAGCCGGAATTCATCCATGTGCGTATGGCCTGCGAGAGACATTGCAATGAGGCCGGGATACTTGTCGATGATGGCCATAAACTGCGTCTGATTCGCATCCACCCACATCATTGTGGCTGCCGAAATCTGGCCACTGTCATTAGTGGGGTTTCCGGTTGTGTCTTCATCCGCACCTGGCGGCGCATGCATCAGCAGCCACACCTTCTGTCCGGCGGCGCGGGCCTGTGCGAGCTTGGCGTCGAACCATGTAAATTGCTCCGCAATCAAGGTCGGGTCGGCGGTGGCACGCGGAGAAAGTGCGAACGTGTTCAGCGCGATGATCATCAGATTCATTCCCGCCGGCTCAACCGCATAGTATCCGCCGTTGAGAATGGTGCCGACAATATCCTCATCGTTTTTCACGCTATTCAACGCCAGCGCGTATAACTGTTGCGCGTTGCTTTCAAGAAACGTGCTTTCCGGCCCAAGGCCGGCATAGGAATCGCAGTTACCCAGCGCGAAGTAGACGGGGATCGCGCCCAAGGCCGCCCGAATCTGCTCCAGGACAAATGTGAGTGTCTTATCGACAAATGCTTGCGCCTCGGGGATTGTCGCGTTCGGCATATACAGCGAGTAAAGCTGGTAAAGGCCGTGACCAAGAAAGTCGCCTGTAAAAAGAACCGCAGGACACGTTCCCAGATTCTGCTTGATGCTGGCGAGCGCCGCGACAAGCAACGCATAGTTTGTGTCGAGGCCAGGTCCCGATGGCGCAATGTTTGTCGCATTGAACGAGCCCGTGAAGATTCCCGGCCACTGCGAGGTATCTTTCGCAACAAGCTGCGCTACCAGTGCACTGTTAACTGCCATCGTTGCAGGATTCGGTTCTGAAGTTGGCGTCAGCGGATCGATATATGGCTGGAAATGCACGTCGGAGAAAACGGGTATAGAGAGGCTGTCGGAACGTGGGGTGCTTGAGACGCCGCCGCATCCTCCAATGAGGCCGGCGCCGGCCAGGCTTGCAATCTCAAGAAATGTGCGGCGTGAAAGTTGTGTCATTCGAGTTACTCCCTTTCTTCAAAACTGTGGCGCGGTGGCCGGCAGGTTTTCTGAATCGATCCCTTCGCATAAATTGTTGTTCGCAGTCAAATTGCCATTCCCGTCAATCGTCACTGTCCAGATGGAGTCGTAGTCATAGGCGTCCCAGGCAAGAGGCGGGGCGCTGCTGACGTTCTTGTAGTTGGCCAGCAGCGCGCTCAAAATCTGGGGGATGTTGCTGTGCTCCCACGCCACGAGTATGGTCCGATTGGTGAACTGGCCGCCTTGAAAGAAATAGGCGCTTGCTTCCTGGGGCCCGTTTTTGTCAGTGAGGAGAAAACTCGACACCAGTGAATATGGCAGGTTTTCGGCAATGGCATACGGTTCAGCCGTCAAGGCCAGCGTGTTATGCGAAAACGAAGTCGGCCCTGACTCGGTGAGTCCGGCGTCTGGAGTTACCTGGGCCGGATCGAGCGAATATACGTGTGTGGGCTGGGGCTTTCCTTGAAGCGCGCTGGAGATTGCGCTTCCAAGATCGAGAGCGCGCCATTGGCCGGCCGCGACAAAGTTGCCATTCGAGAAAACAATGGAAGGGTGCGCATTGGCATGCCGTATGAAGTAGAGAGTCTCATTGGTGTCGATGTTCGCCGGGGGACCGCTGGCGCTCAACGCGAAGGTTGAGTACTGGCATGGCGACGCAGCCACCGGCCCCGGTTCCAATGCCGGGTAGGCGTTGGGCGGCGTGAGATTGCTGTTGTATGCAGTCAAGCCGGCGGTGCCTGACGGCGAAATGGAAACAGCATAAATTGTATTGGGTCCCTGGTATGCGGAAGGAACCGACAGACTCGCGTGTTCGAGTGTATCCAGGCTGGCTAGCAGACTGTGCGTGGTCTCCCAGGGAGAGGAGAATAAGTAATAGCCTGGAATCCCGGCACCCACAATTCGGGAAAGCAGTTGGTCGTTGTCACCGCCAGTATTGTTGAAGTCAATGCCCTGGCAACTGGGACACGGGTAAGCCGGCGATGGCGCAATCACTCCGGAGGGTTCCGAACCTGGGACGTAAGATGTGTTGATCGGGAAACTGTTGCCGGTCGTTGGCCCCATGTCCGGATATGAGCTCATCATCGTGAATTGATTCATCAAGGCAAACTGCTGCACCGCTTCAAGCGCCGCCATGTCCGGATATCCGCTCAAGGTTTGCAAATGGGTCATCGGCTCGAGCGCGTAGATCCCCGTTACGTTCTGATTTCCAAGGACCGTCTGCTGAAGATAGGAACCCATCATGAGGGTGCGTTGCAATCCCTGGCCGGTGAGGTTCGCGGTGTCTGTGTTTATGTCACCGCTCTGGTTGTTGTTCAGGTCCTCGCTAACCACAAAGATCAAATTGATATTGCCTGAGGCCAATGGAGCGGGCTTTGGCGTCACGGGTTCTGGCGCCACGGGATTGGAAGCTGCGCCGCATCCCGCGAGCGGCACCAGCAGAAGCACAATGAGCAGGAAGCAATAAGCAGCGCTCTTCAAGGGAGCCTCTCAAGGAGTGGCGGGCCAACGAGCTGGAGTAGCTCGCACTCGAATAGGTAATCGGCGCGGCCGGCTTGCGCATCAGTTGGGGCGCGCCTTTTCTGCAGTCTGAAGCCTGCGCTGGGTCAACCCGCCGACGAAAACTGTCTCTTTGCTTCGAATTCCCGGAATGACACTTTGTCCCGTCTTCGTCTTTGCCTGCAAGAAAGTTATGCGTTTCCTTATGAATCTCTGATGGGCCGGTGTGATTCTGGCATGGCGGCCGATTTCTCTCAGTGAATGTCTGGTTGGATCGGCACAATGTCTGGCTTTATACGAAAGGTCGGGTTCCATGCGGGCGATGCGTTGGCTTGGGTCTTGTTTGGCAACACTGTCGGTTCTTATCAGCGGATGCGGGCATAACGGCGCACCGGCGCCGGCCACAATCGGTTATGCAAATGCCACCGCGGTTTATGTGATGGGTGTGCCAATCACGCCGGACACTCCGTCGGGCGGCGGCGGCGCACCACATACAGTGTCAGCCCGGCTCTTCCCGCGGGATTAACTCTGAATGCCGGAACAGGAATCGTCAGCGGAACTCCATCGTCAGTGACGGCAAAGGCAAGTTACACGGTGACCGCCACCGGTCCGGGAGGCAGCACAACCACCACGCTCACCATTACAGTGAATGACCAGTCGCCGACGCAATTCAGCTATGCGGCGGGAACGGCGACTTACATTGTGAATGCGCCGATTACGGAAAACGATCCATCGAGCGCGGGTGGCACAGTTACCTCGTACACCGTCAATCCCGCATTGCCGGCGGGCTTGAGCTTGAGCACAACCACCGGCGACATCACCGGAACTCCCACTACTTTGACTCCGTTGGCAAAATACACGGTAACCGCCACCAACACCGGCGGCACGGCAATAGCGGTTCTGGCTATCACCGTAAGTCCCGCGTCGTCCGCGCCGCTGGCAGCTCCGGCGGGCCTGGCTTACAGCACTGGCAATGCGACGTACACGGCGGGCGTAGCGATTCCGGCCAATGTGCCCAGCAGCACCGGCGGGGTTCCGCTTCCATACACCGATCCAAGCGGGAATCCAGTCCCGGCCTACAGCATCTCGCCGGCGCTTCCGCAGGGGATGCGAATTGACGGCGCAGAGCTCGCTCCTATCGGCGACCTACCGACCGGCATTATCAGCGGCACACCTGCTGCTGCGTCGCAGAAGAACAAATACACGGTGACGGCCAACAATCCGGCAGGCAGCACCACCGCGACGCTGATCATTGAGGTGCTTGCGACTGATACGGCTCCGGCGGGCCTTGCCTACACTACTTCCGCGCCGGTGTATGCGGCGGGAACGACCATCGCATCGGACATCCCGATCATCAGTTCTCTGGGCGGAGCACCGACGAATTACAGTGTGTCGCCCGATGTCGGCCTGATTGGTTTGACACTCGATTCCACCAGTGGCGTGCTGAGCGGAACTCCGGCATCCCTGTCGTCGCCGACCGCGCCGCCGCTCACCATGACGTTCACGGTTACAGCTTCAAACTCCGCC
Organism: uncultured Acidobacteriaceae bacterium; assembly: GCA_963732305.1. Taxonomy (GTDB): domain Bacteria; phylum Acidobacteriota; class Terriglobia; order Terriglobales; family Acidobacteriaceae; genus Telmatobacter. The sequence continues at coordinate 1,031,479 of CAVSYW010000003.1, read as the reverse complement.
GGCACGGTCACCGCTCCGCTGACGATTACGATCTACAACGCGCACCAGTCGGTGCCTAACATGGCCCAGGCAATCGATCCGCTGGCGGCTCCGGGTCGCAAGTTTTCAATTTCTCGACACCGGCATGACGGTGACCGACACCTACAATCCCAATGTTCCGTCGGTGGAGTGGATGGCAGGCCAGGCGGTCAGCACCGCGGTCAATCCGAACCTGAAACTTCTGGCCGTGTTGACGAGCGGCTTCAACCGCGTTTTTCACGAGGCGTTCCCGTTCTTTGACCCTCTCTACTCCAATGAGTATGTCTTTATCTACGACATCGGCACAGGCACGCCGGTATTCAAGCAGGCCATCCCAATTCCGAACGCGTATCACGGCCTGGCCTGGGACCCGGTGATAGGTCGCAACGCCCTTTATGTCTCGGGCGGCATGGGCGATGAGCCCTTCGGCACCGACCCAATTCCGTACCCGGCCAACGCCATTCCTAATGGAGACAATGTCCACATCATCACCCTGCAGCCGAACGGGCTCTGGGCGCCCGTCGCCGAGCTTGACCTTGGCCCCAAAAATTCAGTGGTCAGTGGACACCCTGCCGGCAACGGCATGCCCGTACCGGACAATCAAATGGCATCGGTCAACAGCGCGGTCTATGTGGCTCCTATGGCCGCCGGCTTAGCGGTTTCAAACGACGGCCAGACGCTGGTGGTGGCCAATTATTACAACGACTCGATCACGGTATTCACCGGAGGGCTGGACGTGTGGCTGCAGCAATGGCAGCCCGATGCGACGTCTCTCGAACAGGGCCAGGGCGTTCTGGCGGGAGCCGAACTCGACCTGCGTCCCGGCATGGCCGCCACTTCGCCGGCGCACGGCATACCGGGCGGAGAGTATCCATTCTGGGTTGTGCTCTCCCCAAGCAATACTGTAACGGGAGTAACGGCTTACGCCTACGTATCGAGCCTGCGCGACCGCGAAATCGACGTGGTGTCACTGGAAGCTTGCGCGCACGGCACCACCGGGCCCGGTTGCTACCTGCAGGCTAATCCGGTTGTCACGGCTCGCATCCCGGTAAAGGGCCAGCCCAACAAAATGGCGATCAATGCCGCCGGCACGCTTCTCTATGTAGCTGAAGACGAGTCGGACACGGTAGACGTGATCGATCTCGATCCGCGCGATGTTGGAGTTCCCAGCCAGAACCAGCCGGCCAGGGTCAACACGGTAATCGAAACCATTCCCGTCATCGCACCTCCGTCGGTAATGTCGGGCTCTCCGCTGGCGCAATACACAGGCGCCAATACCAACAGCGTCACGCTTTCACCGGACGAGAAATATCTCTACGTGACCAATGGCAATCTGAATAACATCGCCGTGGTGCAACTTACCGGAACCAATACCGGCGACCATGTCATCGGCCTGATCCCGACCGGCTGGTATCCCAATTCTGATGGCTCTCAGCGCCGATGGCGCATGGGCCTATGTGGCCAACTCGAAGTCGCCCACGGGGCCGAATCCGAACTGGTGCTACGTGTACGGGCCGGCTGGCTACCCGACATGCATGCCCGCCAATGAATACAATCCGCAGTTGACAAAGGCGGGATTGCAAACCATTCCGCTGGCCGCAACCCTGGCGCAGCCAGAACTCGATACTCTGACCAGCGAGGTCACTGCCGACAACCACTTTGGCAGTGTTGAATCTGCTGAGGCCGCGTCGACCATGGCGGCGGTACACAGCGGGGTTCAGCATGTGATCTACATCCTCAAAGAGAACCGGACCTACGATCAGATTCTGGGCGACCTGGGCCGCGGCAACGGCGACCCGGCTCTGACCCTGTTTGGGCAGGCGATTACTCCCAACCAGCACAACCTGGCGCAGCAATTCGTCACTCTTGACAATTTTCTTGCCACCGCCGAAGTAAGCAACGACGGCTGGCCATGGAGCACTTCGGCCCGCGCTCCGGACGTTGTCGAACACCAATATCCGATCAACTACGCGCAACGTGGATTGAGCCTGGACACTGAAGGCATGAACCGCAACGTCAACGTGGCGATTCCAACCCTCGCCCAGCGCCAGGCCTCCGATCCATTGATGCCGGGGGGCGCGCTGTCGCCAACCGTGACTGGCGGCGAAGATCTGCTGCCGGGGCAAGCCGACGTAGATGCGCCGGATGGACCCGACGATGAAGTGAACACCGGCTACCTGTGGAACGATGCCCTGCGCGCCGGTCTCACGGTTCGCGACTACGGCTTCTTTGTCGATACCAACTGCTACAACGAGCCAAGATGCCAGACTCCGCTGGCCCACGACCCGTACTCGACTGGAACAATCGTCGCTCCGCCAACCAATGTTGCGCTCGCGCCCTTTACCGATCAGTACTTCCGCGGTTTCGATCCCGCTTTTCCTGACTATTACCGCTTCAAGGAATGGGAGCGCGACTTCGATGCCAACTACGCCAACGGCGGTCTGCCGAATCTGACTCTGATTCGCTTTATGCACGACCACACCGGCAGCTTCGGCACGGCAATCGACAAGGTGAACACGCCCGAGCGCGACGTGGCCGACAATGACTACGCAGTTGGCCTGGTTGTGCAGAAAATTGCCAACAATCCTTTATACAAAAACAACACGCTCATCTTTGTTGTTGAAGATGACGCGCAAGACGGCGGCGACCACATGGACTCGCACCGCACCACGGCATACGTGGCCGGCGCCTATGTGAGAAATGCGACAGTCTCCACGGCGTATACCACCCTCAACTTCATGCGCACCATGGAAGAGGTTCTGGGCCTGCCGCCAATGAATCTGAACGACGCGCTGGCCGCGCCCATGAGCGACATCTTCAATACCTCGCCGACCCCGTGGACATTTTCCGCGACACCGGCTGCGATTCTCTACTGTACGCAACTGCCTTTGCCCGCTTCGAACACGCCCTGCAATGACCCGACGCCCAACGCCGCCTACTGGGCGCGCGTCACCAGGGGAATGGACTTTGATGACGCCGATCTGGTGGATGGCTCCACTTTCAACCACGTTCTCTGGAAGGGAATGATGGGCCACAAGCCCTACCCGTCAAAACCAAGCGGAAAAGACCTGCGCCAGAATCGCGAGGAGTTGCTTGCCCATTACCGGCGCTCTGTTCGAACAATTGGTCTACCCATATCAAGACCGGCAGGAGAATAAGGTGCGGAGCCGCATGCTGCCGAGGCGTCTGCTCATCAGGGCGAAAGCTTCGACAGCACGCGGACCACATAACCACGCCGGATAGGCGTCTCAACTTCCGCCAACGAATGCGATACCATCTTCGCCGACATGCAATTCGGGTGATTTAGATCACCATCAATAACTGTCTAACTTCGTAAGATTATTGCCAGCAAGGACCGCTGGAAGACCCTTCACAAACATTCCACTCTCGGTGTGGGCGCGACTCGCCGATTGAAAGCGCTCACTTTCTGATGGACCTCTGATTTCGCGCATTTGCACGGGGAGAAACTTTGAGGGCATACGATCATCTGACGAGTGTTACATCCCGCTGAGGGGAATGCGGAAAACGCAATTTGTGAGGAGCCCTCGAGTGAGTCACTGTCGAATACTTCAAATTGTCTGCATGATTTCCCTGCTCTGTGCTCAGGTCTGCTGCGTTGCGCAGGTGGACCGCACCGGTCTGAGCGGAACGGTTCGAGACACCGCGGGAAGGCTCGTTCCCGGCGCTCGGATCGTTGCTGTTCAATCAGCAACCGGCCTCCATCGCGAGACCGTCTCTTCGCCCAGCGGGTCCTACGACATTCCCGAACTCCCCATCGGGCTATATCGCCTGACCTGTACCGCGCCCGGCTTCAAGGAACTGCTGATCGACGACCTCGAGCAGACAGTGGGGCAAACGCGAACCCTCGACATCACGCTGCAGGTGGGCCGTATTACGCAGCAGGTAAATGTCTCCGGTCGCGGCTTGCAACTGGATGAGACGACTGACACGCTGGGCGCGCGCACCGAGCCGCAACAGGTAATAGAGTTGCCGCTGAATGGCAGAAACTGGTCGACGCTTACGGCCCTTGTGCCTGGCGCCGTGGATTCTGGCGGCAGCAACCAGCGCAGCATCCGCTTCGCCGGACGTGGGCTCGACGACAACAACTTCACCTATGACGGCATCGATGCCACCAACATCGTCAATCAGGCACAGCAGAGCTTTGTTCGCCTTGCCATTCCTACCGACGCCATTGAGGAGTTCCGCATCGACACCATGCTCTTCACCGCTGAAAGTGGCAGCACACCAGGCGGGCAGATTGATGTCGCGTCGAAGTTCGGCTCGAACACGCTGCACGGCGGCCTGTTCGAATTCCTGCGCAACGACATCTTCGACGCGCGCAATCCCATCCTTCCCACCCGGCTCCCGTTCCGTCTCAACCAGTTCGGCGGAGATCTCGGCGGCCGGCTGGTTAAGGACCGCAGTTTTTACTTCTTCACTTATGAAGGGCTGCGCCAAAGTTACGGCCAGCCGCTCTCGGGCTTCGTTCCCAGCCCGGCTTTCGCTGCCCAGGTAGTCGCAGCCAATCCGGCGCTGGCGCCCATCGTCGCCGCCTATCCAGCCACAGGGTTAACTCCCTTCGCCACGGATATCGATCAGTTCTCCGGTTCGGGACGTCAACTCGACCACGAAGACTCCGCGATGCTGCGCCTGGACCAGCATTTTTCACCAGCCGACACAGCCTATCTTCGCTTCAACTTCGATACCGCAAACAGCGACATTCCCTCCGATGGCATCGACGACCGCACCCTTACAGCATCCCGGCCGGTGAACGGCGAACTCGAGGAACTGCACATCTTCTCGCCGCAGCTCGTGAATGAGCTGAAGTTCGGCTTCAATCGGAGCACCGTCTTCACCACCAATCAAGGACTCACCAATCTACCGTATTCGGTTGCTGTCTCCGGCCTGACCACTCTGGCAAACAACGAGACCAACACCGGCGTGGGCAATTCCTTTTCCTACATTGACAATCTGACTGCGGTCCGTGGAGCGCATACGCTCAAGTTCGGCGTCGAAGTCCGCCGCATTCAACTCGACCAGGGAAATTCGGACAACGGGACAGTCGTCTATTCATCCCTGAACCTTCCAACGGGCAGCTTTCTTGTGAACTCCGTTAGTTCAGCCACCTATAACGACTCGCTGCCGCTGAATGGTCTGCGCAAGACCGATGTATATTCCTACGCGCAAGACGAGTGGAAGCTCCGGCCGAACCTCGCACTGAATCTTGGCCTCCGCTACGTTTTCTTCAACATCTTTCACGAAGTACACGGCAAGGCGATTCCGTTCGACTTCGCCACCTGCGGAGCTGCAGGCTACTGTGGCCCTGGAGCCAGCTTCGGCAACCCCAACACGCTCGACATTGATCCGCGCATTTCAATTGCATGGTCGCCTGCGGCTCTCGGAGGCGGCAAAACCGTTATTCGCTCCGGCTTCGGTATCTACCACGGCGACGGTCAGCTTGACGACCAGAATGTGCCCATCAAGAACGAGGTTGGCGTTTACTCGCTTAGCGCAAAGTCAACGTCAGGGCTTTCTTATCCCATTACACCCTTTCTAAACGGACCCGGTACCCGGTCGGCCAATGCCGATTACCGCGACCGAAAGGATATGTACGTCACCCAGTGGGGCCTTTCCGTGCAGCGGGCGCTTCCGCACGATCTGCTCGGCACACTCTCCTATGTGGGAAGCAAAGGCACTTTCCTGTTGATCACTTCGTATGTAAACCTCATAGATCCCGCTACCGGGCTGCGCCCCTATCCAACCTTCGGGCAGGTCAGGTGGCGCGGCAATTCCAACGGAAGTTCGTACGAGGGCTTCATCGCCAGTCTTCAGCGCAGCTTTATCCATGGGCTGCTGTTCTCCGCCAACTACGCATACACACACCAGATTGACCAGGATTCACCCGGAGGCGGAGATTCCGACAATCCTCAAAACCCCGCCTGCATGGCCTGCGAGCGCGCCTCGGGAGACTTCGACGCACGCCATGTCGTAAATGCCAACGTCGTCTACGATCTTCCCTTCGGTCCCGAAAAAGCATTTCTTTCTCAACCGGGAATCGCCCGGGCGATACTTGGTCGTTGGAGCGTCACTGACATTATTGCGGCGCGTTCCGGTACTCCGCTCAACGTCGCTTACTCGCGTTCCAGCTCCTCGGTGGCCACTGGTTATACAACCAACCAGCGTCCAAATCTGATTCCCGGAGTTTCAATCGTTCCGCCAGGTGGAAAGTCGATCAGGGGGACGACCATGAATTGGATCAACCCCGCGGCTTTCACCGCAGTCCCCGGCCCAGGTTACGGCGACACTCCTCGCAACATCGCTCGCGGCCCAAACCTCTGGCAGGCCGATCTGGGGCTCGACAAGCTCATTCAACTCAACGAACGCGCCCAATTCCAGCTCAGGTGCGAGGCATTCAATCTCTTTAATCGCGCCCAGTACAGCCTGCCGCTCGAGGAAATCTGGCTGCCACCTACTGAAACATCGCCCTCCACCATTGAGCCGCAGGTGTCCACAGCAAGCACAACTCCGATTGGTACTGGAACTCCGCGCGAGATTCAATTCGCACTGCGGCTGGAATTCTAAGTGCATGAGTGTGCCGAGTGGATTGTGCGTATACAAACTCGATCTCAAATATCAAAAAGGAAAAGTGTACGCCACTTATTTGTTCGGATTGGCGGTGTCAAACCCGCTGCGGCCCGATTCAAATAACTATGCCGGAAGCGCAAGCGACACCCTCACCATCAATGCGGCTATGTCGCCGCCGGAAGTTGTTTCTGACGACGAGATCATCACCGTGTCCGGTAACAAGAGCTTCCCGATTGGTCGTTGGTACGATGCACATTCTGAGCCTTCCGCACGGCCAGATACGATCATGTATATTATTGATAATAAGTAAGTTACAATCACTTCCCGATGCAGAAAGTGGAAAAGATCAGATTCAGGATGTCGTCGGAAGTGGTTTGGCCGGTGAGCGAGTCGAGAGCCCAGAGCGCGCGATAGAGATCGAGCAAGAATCATCTCGTGGGGGATGCTGGCTGCGTTGGCCTTGGCGGCGTCGGCGAGCGCGGCGAGCGTGGTGACGACGGCCTGCTGCTGGCGGAGATTGGTTAATATGCCAGGTTCGGCTGCCGCGCCGCCGGTGGCGAGAGCGAGAATTTTCTCGCGCAGCGCGGGTATGCCTTCGCCAGTGAGGGCCGATGTTGAGACGACTGGCGGCAAGTTTATTTCCGCAATGGTTTGGGAGCCGGGGGGGCCTGCGGCGGAGCTTTCCCGGGTCTCGAAATCGAGAACCGCGGCGTCCAGGTTTGCGCTTTCCCCGGTCCCCAAATGCGAGGGACCGGCGGCACCCAGGTTTTCTGGACGTGGCGATTCCGAATTTGACGATTTCAGCAGATCGGATTTGTTGACGGCGACGATCGCTGGACGGCCCTCGACTGCGGCGAGAAGGCGATGTTCTTCGTCGTTCAGCGGCTGCGTAGCGTCCAGCACGATGAGAACCAGCGCCGCGTCGGCGAGAGCTTCGCGGCTGCGATGAATGCCGAGTTGCTCCGCTTCATCGAGATCCACCGAGAGAGCTGGGGCGCCTTCGCGGAGACCAGCGGTGTCGACGAGCTCGATGGGAATGCCGCCGATGGAGATGCGCTCGGTGACGAGATCGCGCGTGGTGCCGGGAGCCGCAGTGACAATGGCGCGGTCGCGCTCGACGAGGCGATTGAAGAGCGAGCTCTTGCCGGCGTTGGGGCGGCCGACGATGGCGAGGGTGAGGCCGTCGTGCACGATGCGACCGCGGGCAAAAGAGGCTTCGAGCGCGGCGAGCGGCGGGGTGAGCTCGGCGATGCGGCGGGCGATCTCCTGCTGCGGCGTCACGTCCATGTCATCCTCGGCGAAATCGATGCCGGCCTCGAGCAAAGCAATGAGATCGACGAGGTCTTGCTTGACGGGCGCGACGCGGTGACTGAGCGCGCCGCCCATCTGGCTGGCGGCCTGGCGCGCCTGGGTGAGGGTTTGCGCGTCGATGAGGTCGCGGACCGCCTCAGCCTGCGTGAGATCGAGGCGGCCGGAGAGAAAGGCGCGCTCGGTGAATTCGCCGGGCTCGGCGAGACGCGCACCCAGCTCAAGCGCGCGGCGCAAAAGCAACTCCAGCACCACGGGCGAGCCGTGGGTTGCAATCTCAACGAGATCTTCGGCTGTGTACGAGCGCGGAGCGGCAAAGAAAGTGACTAGCGCTTCATCGATGCGAGCGGCTTGGGCGTCGCCGGAATCGAGGACATCGGCCAATCGGGCGTGGGCGTGATCCAGACGATCGAGGGGGGGGTGGATCAGCCGCACCAGTTGCACGGCGATGGATGCGGCCTGAGGACCGCTGAGGCGCACGATGCCGATGCCGCCGCGGCCCGGAGGGGTGGAGATGGCGGCGATGGTATCGGTCATGGGGCCGGACTCGGGCATGGGTTGAACCCAGTTTAGAAGGCCCAGCCGCAGAGTTTTGCATCTTAGTTATTTGGAGGAGGCAATGTGCCGACCACCCTGCCTGTAAAGACCGAGAGGCGCGAACGATCCGGTTCGGAGTGCAAACCGGCTTCGCGTCTCAGGTTGGACCGCCGTGGAATGAGGTTGCAGAATAAGGGCCATCCTGGGAACATAGTCCCAAAAAGCTCGTAAAGGATGGTAGTACTCACCTGTAAACTGCAATACAGTTGAATGGTCAACGGGCCCTCCCGGTCATCCGATGGCTACGTTTCCGGGAGCGCGACGAGCCTGAGGCGAATGCAATGAAGACCGCACGGCTAGGCACGCTCAAATTTTTCGCCCTTTTATTCCTGCTATTCGGTCTGACGGGCCTGATTGCGTCTGCGGCGATTTCAACACACTATCTCGACGTGATGCCCCGCGTGCCAGCGCCCGGCGAGCTGCGCGTTGTGCCGCGCAACATTCATGGCATGACGGTTTACCAGACCGCGAAGGAAGATCAATTCCTGAACGCGTGGGAGTATAGCTCGGTGGGTACATTCCTCGTCGGCCTGGTGCTGAGCGCGGTATATCTCGAAAAGTGGAGCAGCTTGCAGGCGCAGGCGGGCGAGGAAGAAGACGCAGAACTCGCTGAGAATCCGCATTAGAAAGGTGAGGCCGACGCGCCGCGCGGATCGCCGGGCCAAGCCCTCTACAATAAAGCGATGCCAGAGTTGCCCGAAGTGGAAACCGTTGCGTGCGGTTTGAATCAACGCGTGCGCGGGGATTGTATCGTCCAGGCATGGTTTGGCAACCGCCCGCAAACCTTTAAGACTCCGCGTGCACGCCAGGCAAAAGGTTTGGCGGGGCAGACGATTCTGGCTGTGCACCGCACGGGGAAGCATATTGTTTTCGAGCTGGGAGTGGGGGCGCGGGTGGTCGACGGACCGATGCGGCAGGGCGATGCGACCGCAGTGGATGCACAGTGGATCGTGCACCTGGGGATGACGGGACGGCTGCTGGTGACCACGCCGGATTCCCCTCTCGCGCTTCATACGCACGCACGGCTTGACTTGGCCAGCGGCCGCGAAGTACGGTTTGTGGACCCACGCCGCTTTGGCCGTCTTGAGTTTCGCGCTTTGCGCAGAAGCGGAGCAGCGTTCGAGGCGCCGGGAGCGGAGCCGCTGACGATCGGTCCGATGGAATTTGCCCGGCTGTTCCGCAATCGGCGCTTGCCCATCAAGGCGGCGCTGCTGAATCAGACTCTTCTTGCAGGAGTGGGCAACATTTACGCGGACGAGAGTCTGTTTCAGGCGGGTATCCGGCCGCGAAGGGGAACTAATCGGTTGAAAGCGGCCGAACTCGAGAGGCTGCGCCTTGCACTGCGCGAGATTCTCAACCACGCCATCCGGCTGGGCGGCTCATCGGTCTCGGATTATGTGGACGCGAACGGCGAGAAGGGTTTTTTTCAACTGGAGCACTGCGTCTACCAGCGCACCGGGGAGCCTTGCAAGCGGTGCAAAACGCCCATTCGGCGTATCGAGCTGGCAGGGCGTGGAACTCACTATTGCCCCAATTGCCAACGTTAATGCGAGATCTTGTGGAGGGTCCAAGGCAGGACGTTTACATTTTTTGGGAGAATTTTGGCTGGAAAACTCCCGGAATCGAGAAGGTCTAAATGAATTTCTCTCATAAGTCCTTAACAATCAGTGGGTGATGAAAGGCATGTTAATTGCTAGGTTAACAGCGCCAGTGATCAATGGGCCGCTGAAGGCAGGCCAAGCGAGCCAGAGACACACAGGGTACCCGGCACGAGCAACCGCCAACGAGCGGCCCCGGAAAAAGGGGATAAGCCGGCCGGGAAGCCCGAAAAAGAAGAGCGGCGGGTAGAACCGCCCCACTAGATAAGCTGGGAGGCCAGTGACCAGCACACCAGGACTGAGACGCCACCTTAAGAGGTGGCGTTTTTGACGTTCGGATGCGTTTCTGCCGTTGTTGCAGATCCAAATGCGGGTGTCCTGCGCGGATTCCACGCTCATTACGCGAGTCACCCTTAGGTCACCCTTATCCGATCGGGCCCCTTGCCAGTGGTGGGGCTTCGCTGTAGTATCAGAGTTGCCTATCAAGCGGCTGACGCGGGCCACCCGGAGAATGGGTAGAGCAAGCTCGCCGCTGAGCAACGAAACATCGCCAAGCAGTTGAGATTGTACAGACCGGACTGTGCGGGGCAATTGCTCATATAGGAAATGGCATCATCTGAGGGATGCGGTAGCCGAGCCGAGTTGATACTGGCGGGTGGATAGAGTTGAAGAAGACTCCCGCAATGGAAGCGGCAAGCGCATTTTCACAGAGGGTCGAGTGGTGGAAGCACGCGCACTGAGGGGCGTTTGCCGGCTGCAATGCGGCCTGGTTGGAAGCGCCTGCAGCATGATTTCCGGAGGCAACACCACTTATTGATGAAGGCCGTGCGCTGCCGGAGAACAGCCGCGTTTTCTCTGCTGTCGGGAGGGAATGCGCATGACAGGATTTCGGTTCAATCACCGTTTGCAGCACACGCACAGCAACGTACTAGCGAGCAGAGCACTCAGGAAGTACACGCATCATGACAACAGAACCGACGCAGCCCCAGCCTGAACAGGGGCCTACTCCTGACAACGGTCAGGTGCAGTCGCAAGGGCACCGGCGCCGCCGGCGCCGCCGCAAAAACAAGTCAAGCCAACAGGGCGCGCAGCCTGCGCAGCAAGCGCAAGGGCAGCCACAGGGTCAGCCGCAGATGCAGGCGCCACCGCAAGCTGCTCCGCCGCGGCCGCAGCATCAGCACCAGGGCCGGAAGAAAAAGTTCTTCGAGAAGCGCTCAGGTCCCGCGGCATCGCCCGGCAACAGCGTGAACGCGTCGCAGGGCAGGCAGCGCAAAGGCCGGCAGAAGGGCCCACGCATGTTTGTCGGTCCGATGGACCACAGCTATCGTGTGGTGAATGGAAACGTCGCCGACGGACCGCCCTCTACGATTCCCACGGCGAGCAACGGCCACAGCAGCGGATATTATCCCGATGTCTATTCGGGACAGGCTCCAGCACCGATTCGCGAAAACGCTCCTACGCGCATCTTCTGTTTTATTGAGGATCTGTTCTTCCTCGCCAAGATTCAGGAGACAGCGCGCAAACTGGGCGTGAAGGTGGAGTTCGTGAAGGGCGACAAGGAAGCCGTGGACCGGATTCTGGAGTTTCCGGAAAACGAACGGCCGGCATTGCTGGTCTTCGACCTGAATAATCTAAACGCCAAACCCATGGCGCTGATTCCCAAATTCAAAACGAAGTTCAAGAAGGCGGTGTCGATCATCGGCTTCCTGAACCATCTGCAGGGCGACCTGAAGATCAAGGCGCTGGAGGCGGGTTGCGACACAGTGATGCCGCGCTCGGCGTTTTCGCAGAGCCTGCCGACCTTGCTGCGCCGCTACGGCGTGGAAGAGGAAGAAGAACACTCGCAGCAGCCGGTGTTTTGAGGGCAGGGACCGAGGGACCAAGGGAACAAGAAGGCTAAGGGCGCGCCATCTCGGCGCGCCCTTTGTTGATTGTGCTGGCTCTGGATTTTTCAAAGCCCTATTGGCTCCCCCCTGCTTTTATCCCGGCGGCCAAGTCATTTGCCGGCCGCCGAGCAGGTGCAGATGGAGATGGTCGACCGTTTGTCCGCCTTCCTCGCCGGTATTGACCACGATGCGATAGCCGTTGGCAAGGCCTTTTTTGCGGGCGATCTCTGCCGCAGCCCACAGCAGATGCCCGAGAAGCGCGCGATGATCTTTATCCGCCTCGTTCATCGAGCCAATGTGTTGGCGCGGAACGATGAGCACGTGTACGGGGGCCTTGGGATTGATGTCGGCAAAGGCGTAACCGAGATCGTCTTGATAGACGGCGGTGGAGGGGATCTTTCCTTCAATGATCTTGCAAAAGAGGCAACTCATGGCGTGACCAGTGTACACGGGCGTTTGCATGCGCGAAGAGGTTTTGGGTAGAGAAAAATTGCACCAGGGATCGGGGGTAGTCCCGTTTCAGAACGAAATGCTTGCATGGGACCGATGCGAGCGGTGGAAGAGACGACGCAAGGCCGCGCGCCTTGCCGTTCAGGCGGACTCGATGATCATGTTCGCATACGGGATGGTGTCGCCTGTGCGGATAAGGCCGATGGCTTGGGGAACGCGCTTCTTGAACTCGATGTGCGGCTCGAAGGTGAAGGGGACACTTGCAAAAGCCGTGGCAAATTCATCGCGGATTGGAGCAGCGTTCGAGCCGAGGAACTCCTTGGCCATCCATGCGTGGCCGATGACGTAATTGGCGCGGATGGCGTTGAGCACGTCGAGCACGCGCGGCACGCCGTCGACCAGCGAGATGTCGACGGTTTCAATCTGCGGCCAGGAGGGAAATCCGCGGTCGGCGATGACAAGTGTGTTGGTGTGGCGCACGCGGGCGAGCAGAGAAAGGATGTGCGGATTCAGGATGCCGGATTTGAGCATGGGTGCGAGGCTCCGTTCTGCTTTCACGGGCGGCAAATGCCAGAATACCTTGAGCCAAATGCAACCAGGATTGCGTTTGGTGTCACTAAACGCAAACTCAGTTGCACTTAGTTGCTAGCTTACAATGACGCCATGGCCGACTCTTCACCATTCCGTGTAGTTCATACCGTGTGCTCGCACGATTGCCCGGACTCGTGCGCGGTGCTGGTGACGGTGAATGAGGAGGGCCGTGCGGTGAAGGTGGAAGGTGACCCTTCGCAGCCGGTGACGCAGGGCTTCCTGTGCGGCAAGGTGGCGAAGTATCTGGATCGCGTTTACGCGCCGGATCGCGTTCTGTATCCAATGCGCCGCAAGTCAGGTGTGGCGAAGGGGCCGTTGCAGCGCGGGCGGGAGCACGAAGTTTTTGAGCGCGTGAGCTGGGATGAAGCACTGGACGCAATTGCCGCGCGGCTCCGGGAGATCAGCGATCGCTACGGGCCGGAGTCAATTTTGCCGTACAGCTACGCGGGAACCATCGGCGTGTTGGGCTACGGATCGATGGATCGGCGCTTCTTTCATCGCCTGGGCGGCAGCCAACTGGATCGCACGATTTGTGCCGAGGCGGGCGGGCAGGCGTGGAACCTGGTGTACGGGAAGAAGCTCGGCACGCCCACCGAGGATTTCCGGCTGGCGAAGCTGATCGTTGCGTGGGGCGCGAATATTCACGGCAACAACATTCACCTGTGGCCGTTCGTGGAGGAAGCGCGGAGGAACGGCGCGCGGCTGGTCGTCATTGATCCTTACAGGACGCGCACCGCGGCCGTGGCCGACTGGCACATCGCGATCCGTCCCGGCACGGATGTTGCGCTGGCGCTGGGATTGATGCACGTGATTTTGAACGAGGGCCTGGAAGACCGCGCGTACATTGCGGAGATGACGCATGGGTTTGAGCAACTGGCCGAGCGCGCGCGCGAATACACGCCGGAGCGCGTGGCGGCGTGGACCGGGATGGCGGCGTCCGAGATTGAGCGGTTGGCGCGCGAGTATGCGACGACGCGGCCGGCGGCGCTGAGATTGAATTACGGAGTGCAGCGATCGGAGAATGGCGGCGCGGCGGTGCGGGCGATTTCCATGTTGCCTGCATTGACGGGCGCGTGGAAGACGCGCGGCGGCGGTGGGCAGCTTTCGCTGTCGGGCGCGTTTGCGTGGGATAAGAAGGCGCTGGAGCGGCCGGATTTGGCGCCGGTTTCGCCGCTGGGGCGGATGGCGCGGGTCGTCAACATGTCGGAGTTGGGGCGGGCGCTGACGGAATTAGGGACTAAGGGACTAGGGACTGAGGGACTGAAAGCGGATGCCGAAGGGCCGGCGGTGCATGGGTTGTTTGTGTATAACTCAAATCCCGGCGCGGTGGCGCCGAATCATAACGCGGTGCGGCGCGGACTGGAACGCGAGGATCTTTTTACCGTGGTGCATGAGCAGTTCTTTACTGACACGACCGATTACGCGGACTATGTGCTGCCGGCGACGACGTTTCTGGAGCACGCGGATGTGCAGGGAGCGTACGGGCACTATTTTGTGCAGCTCTCGAAGCAGGCGATTGAGCCGCCGGGCGAGGCGCGACCGAATGTGTGGCTGTTTGGGCAACTGGCGCAGCGCATGGGTTTTGCGGAGGCGTGCTTCCGCGATACACCGGAAGAGATGATTCGGCAGGCGCTCGGTATCGGAGCGGACGGTCACTCGACGAATGCGGGCATGGAACACATTACGATGGAAGAGTTGGAGCGCGAGGGGCATGTGCCGCTGGCGTTTCATTCCAATCCGGAGACTCAGCCGTTCTTGCCGTACACGTCGGGGCAGCTTCCCACGCCGTCGGGAAAAATCGAGTTTTATTCGGAGGCGCTGGCTGCGGCGGGGCTGGATCCACTCCCGGGTTTTGTGCCTCCCGTTGAGTCGCGTTGGAGTGAGGCGGCGAAGAAATATCCGCTGGAACTTTTGGCGCGCAAGAATGACAACTACATGAACTCGACGTTTGCGAATCTGCCGGGACACCGGAAGATGGAGGCGCGGACAAACCAGAAGCTCGAAATTCACCCAGTGGACGCCGAGGCGCGCGGTGTGGGCGAGGGTGATCTGGTGCGCGTCTACAACAATCGCGGTGCGATTGAGTTGACAGTGATGCTGAATGCGCATCTGCCGGCGGGCGTGGTGGCGGCACGGCTCGACTGGGCGAAACTGCACTCCGGCGGCGCGAATGTGAATGTACTCACCAGCGAGAGGCTCACCGACATCGGCGGCGGGGCGACGTTTTATTCGGCGCTGGTGGAAGTGGTAAAGGCAGGGACTCGGGACTCGGGACTTAGGGACTAGGAGGGCGGCGCTGCCGCGATTCTCTAACGCTTCTTGGCGCGTTCGCGTTGCAATTCGCGATACAAGTCGCTCTTTGAGCAGCCGAGCTCGCGGGCGAGATGCTTGAGCGCTTCCTTTTCGTCGATGTTGTTTTCGGCCGTCATGCGTGCGACGCGGGCGGAGATTTTTTCCGGCGCGGTTTGAGTGCCTTGCGCGCCATCGGATGATTTGGCCAGTTTGGGGGCTTCGACGAGCAGCGTGATCTCGCCGCGAATGCGGTCGCGGCAGGCGAGTTCAGCGCGTACCTCGGCGACGGTTCCACGCACAAACTCTTCGTGCAGCTTGGTAAGTTCGCGTGCTACCACTGCATGAAGCTGTCCACTCCAAAGTTCTTCAATATCGGAAAGCGTTTCGAGAATGCGGTGCGGGGCTTCGTAAAAGATGAATGTGCTCGGCGACTGGCGCGTGTCGGATTGCGCAGCAGCGGCGAGATTTTCTAGGAAGGTGCGACGAGCGCCGGACTTTTCGGGCGGGAATCCGAGGAAGCGGAAGTCGTCTGCCGGAAGGCCTGACGCGATTAATCCGCAGATAGCTGCATTCGCGCCGGGAATGGGAAAGACGGGCACTCCCGCGGCGATGGCTTCGCGAACCAGCCAACGGCCGGGGTCACTGACGGCCGGTGTGCCTGCGTCGGAGACGAGCGCGAGGGCGCTCCCGCGCTTTAACTCTTGGACTAGTTCCGTGGCACGCTCGCGCTCATTGTGCTCGTGATAACTGACGGTTTTTTTCTCGATTTGGAAATGATTCAGAAGCTTTTGGGTTTGCCGGGTGTCTTCGCAGGCGATGCGATCTGCGTTGCGAAGAACGTCGAGCGCGCGAAGAGTGATGTCGCCGAGGTTGCCGATGGGAGTGGCGACAAGGTAGAGGCCGGGAGCGAGCGGTGTGGGGTCGGCGGGCATGGTCGGTCTGGGGCGGAGCGTCTTCTCTAGCGGCTGTAGATTTCGCGGCGGTGGCCAACGCGAAGAGCCAAAATTACGAGCTTTGCATCCTGAATCCGACAGATAATGCGCCAATCACCTACGCGGTACCTCCAGAACTCACCGAGCCTGGAGCCCTGGAGTGCTTCTCCGATGTTGCGGGGGTCGTCGAGCCTGGCTACACGTTCGTAGAGAAATCGTTCGATGCGCCGGGTAACCTGCGGGTCAAGCTTCTCCAGTTCTCGCTTTGCCTCAGCGACAAATTCAACCTTCCAGGTTGCCATGTTCCCTCATGATTTCTGTAAGGGGAATGGTCCGGCTGCGGCCGGCGCGGAGATCTTCAAGCCGCTTTTCGGCGATGTAAATGTCTTCGAGGGCTTCGAGATGATTGACGAGAGCTTCGCGGACATAGAAGCTCTTGGCCCGGCCGGTGCGTTTGGCCAAGCGGTCGAGGCGCTTTTCAACGGCTGCTGGAAGCCTGACGGCAATCATAGCGATACCCTGTCATACAAGTATAACACGCACGAAATCTGTTCCCTTGCCGCGCCTCCGGGGGTTCTCTATTGTCCTGCTTCCTGGCGTTCGATGCGGCGCTGTTCGGCGAGCAGGGCCATGGAATTCATCAGATTCTGCACGCTGACAATGCCAACGACGCGGCCGCTCTCGGTGATGGGAATGAGCGATAAGCCGCGACCCGCAGTGAGGCGGCGGATGGTGACGCCGAGGGTGTCTTCAGGCCGCGCCACCTGGAAGGCGCGCGACATGACGGCCTGCACATAGCCGTTGCCGTCGTTGCGGAGCGCATCGACAATGCGTTGCCGCGAGACGATACCGACGAGTTGCGGGCCGCGGACGACGGGAAACTCCTCCTGCAACGAGTGCACGGAACGATAAAGGGCATCGGCAAGCGTGTCGGAAGGCGAGAGCGTGGCAAAGTCAGTGAGCATGACCTCGCGCATGCGCACGGTGTCGACTACGGACTGGAAAAAGACGCCCTGATCTTCGACCTGCGCGCCGATCATGATAAAAAATCCGGCGAGGACAAGCCATGGATCGCGGAGCGGCATGTAAGAGAGCATGAGGATGAGAGCGATTGCCTGTCCAATGCCGGCAGCGGCGCGGCCCGCCGGTCCGGCTCCGTGTGTGTGCGCGAAGGCATTGCGGACGAGGCGGCCGCAATCGAGCGGGTAGGCGGGCAGCAAGTGCAAGAGGCCGAGGCAGATCTGCATCCAAACCAGGCTGCCCAACAGACTGTCGGTCGTGATGAAGGGTTGAACGAAGAGATGGACCTCGCTGCTGACGCCCAAAATGGCCGCGGCGGCGGTAAGGCCGGCACAGAGGTTGGCGAGCGGGCCGGCAAGCGCAAGAGCAAATTGCCCGAAGCCGTGATTGGCATTTTCCTGGCTTTCGGGATTGGCATAGGCGAAGAGTCCGCCGATGGGCAGCAGAAGAATGGCGCGGAGACGCAGCCCCAACCATGCCGCAACGAGGAGACGGGCCGTTTCTCGCACCGCGACGGCGGCCACGAGGAGGACGAAGAGAGCCAGTCCCTTGGGCCAGCCAGTGGGGCCGCCCATGGCAAAAAGCACCAGCACCAGGAGCGGAAAGAAAATGTGGACGCGGAGCTCCACGCCCATCCACCGGCCAAACGGAATGGACCAACCGCGCATAGATCGATTGTAGAGGGCAAAGGCAGCTACTAGAGCATTTTCCTAATTACTATAGAGTTCCGAGGCGGAGTCTGAACCATGCCTCGGCATTCTCTTGCGTGATTTGGGGTAGCAGTTCTGTGATGGCCTGATCGAGGGCCTCTTTGCTCCGGGTCTTGGCGGCGCGGAGCAACTGCTTGAGTTTGGCCCAAGCCTTCTCGATGGGGTTTAAGTCGGGCGAATAAGGCGGAAGGTAGAGCAGTTCGGCGCCTGCAGCCTCGATCATCTGACGCACTCCATCCACCTTGTGCGCGCTAAGATTGTCCATCACTACCACATCGCCGGGCTTCAGTACCGGGGATAGAACCTGTTCCACATAGGCGAGGAAGATATCTGCGTCCGTGGCCTCCTCGATGGTCATGGTGGCGATCAAGCCGCGCATGCTCATGGCTCCCAGGATAGTCAGTATTTTCCAGTTGCTTTGAGGCACGGCATCGTGTACGCGAGCCCCGCCTGCACAGCGTGCATAGAGCCTTGTCATCTGCGTGGTCACACCGCTCTCGTCCAGATAAATCAGGCGTTCCGGCGGGGTCGCGCGGATCTTTTCAAGGAACTCCACGCGCCGCAGCTGGTTGGCTTCCGTATCGCGCTCGGTGGCGTGGAGCGACTTTTTTTAAGCCGCAGGCCGAGCCTGCGCACAAGACGCCAGACCGCGCTCAGGCAGAGGCTTATCTGTGCCTCCTGTTGCAACTTTGCTTGTAACTCGGCCAAGGTCAGGTCGGCTCGCTCACGAACCCATTTCAACACCTGAGGCTCAAGCGCCGCTCCCACCAGCCGCTTACGGCCAGGCCGATGCCGCACCCGCTCGGCCTGGCCGGTGCGGTTGCGCGCCGCGGAGATCTTCCACCCCCACGCCACACTCACCCCAAAACGGCCCGACAACTCAGTGATCGTGCCCTCGCCGCGATCCAAAGCGGCAAGAAACTTACGCCGCAGATCATCATCGTAAGGCTTCGCCATACGTTATTCGTCGCGGGATTCGCCAGCAAGTTAACTATACGCTAGTTAGGAAAATGCTCTAGCTATTGGCTTTCAGGGATTAGCGTTTTCATGCTGGGGCGGGGGCGGTGGATCCCATTTGAGAGGACGTTTTCGGCCGCGTGAACCGGTGCCCTTTGAGTTCGCGCTATCCCGCCCTTTCGGTCGCCACGGCGACCGAAAGGACGGGGCACGGGAGGGTTCCTCTTCAAGCGGTCGGAGACCTGGTCCGTTATGCTGGTGGGCGATGCGCATCATTGCCGGAACGTATCGCTCGCGAAGACTGGAAGCGCCGCCGGGGTTGAGCACACGCCCCACGAGCGACCGGCTACGGGAGACGCTTTTCAATGTGCTGGCTCCGCGCATGGGGGGAGTGGCGTTCCTGGATTTGTATGCGGGATCAGGCGCGGTCGGCCTGGAGGCATTGAGCCGCGGAGCTGCGCAAGTGACGTTTGTGGAACGTGAGCCAGCAGCACTGAAAGTGTTGCGGAGCAATCTGGAGCAACTGGGCATTGCGCGTGGATTCGCGATACGGGCGGAGAGCGTGGCGGCGTTCTTGCGTACTGCCACGAAAGCCGGTCCAAAACCAACATGCTACGAAGTCGTGTTTCTCGATCCGCCGTATGATGCGGAACGGGAGTATGCGGCTACCCTTGGAGTGCTGGGAGAAGAGCTGGGAATTCTCGCGCCGGGAGCGTTGGTGATCGCCGAACACCGGCGCAAGCAGACGCTTGAGCAACAGTATGGCCTCCTGAACCGGACGAGGCTTCTGGATCAGGGCGACGCGGCGTTGAGCTTCTACGAGGCAGCATCCACGTTGCCCGATCAGGCGCCAGCCAGCCTTGTGTAAGTGCCGGCTTCGGCTACCGGAACGTTTGCACGTTCATGTGTGAGCGGGGTCACTTTCAATAGCATTGACAGCGGAGGAAAGTAGGAGAAAAATGACGGGGCGAAGGAATTCAAGCCGTTCGATGCAGTCTACGGAGGAAACGTGAGAACAGCGGTAACGATGAAGGCTTTGGCAGCTTTGGTTTTGCTGGGCGCAGGCGGGTTCCTGGCCGGTTGCAAGTCGGCTCCCGAACTGACTCAGGACCAGGCAAAGGCGATGATTCAGGCCAAGTACGATAAGGATCCGGGCACGGTATTCAATATTGCGGTCAACGATCGCGGTATGCAGCAAGGCGTGCACGCCAACTATTGGCTTGGCGTCAAGCGCTATCCCAACGGCTATTGGGGCGACTTCAAGCTCACGCCGGACGGGGCGAAGGTTGTAAAGCTGCCCAACGGCGGCGATACCATCCAATGGCGTCCGGACGGCCCGACGACCGATCCCAAGTACAGTAACTACACGGTTGTCGTGGTGCCCCTGGCGACCTGCAAAATGAAGATGCACGGCATTGGCGATGTGCAGACGGTTGCGGACACAAGGACCGCATCCTACATGGAGGACGTGGATCTGAGCAGCTTGCCCGCGCCTTTGCAGGCTATCGCCCAAAACCCCGGCAACGAGCTGAGCACGTCGCGCGTAGCAACATTCGCCCTCGTAAATGGAGCGTGGACTCTGCAGTCGATCCAGTAGCAGACAACGCAACGCATCTCAAAAAGCCACTGGCCGGGTACGAGAGCGTATCCGGCCAGTTTGTTTTTGGGTCGAGATCTTGGCGATCAGAAGGTAAGGCGTCCGCCGAGTTGTATGACGCGCGGGCTGCTCGCGCCGGTAATCGTGCCGAACGAAGCCGACGAGTTTGCTGCGCCGACGGTTGCTGGCGGCCCACTGGACCCGGGGCCGCTAAGGCTGACAAGGTTGAAGGCGTTGGTGGCTTCGCCGCGGAGCTGGAATGAGATTCCCTCTTTGAAAGCGAAGTCGCGGAAGATACCGAGATCCACATCGCGGTAACCTGGGTTGCGCAGGTAGTCGCGCGGTGCGTTGCCGTCCGCGCCGCCTGGCCCAATGCCGCCAGCGACTCCGGGGCCGTTGTAGACGAATGCCGCGGTGTTAAACCACGACTGCGTTACGCCAGTTTGTCCGGCGGCGCAGATGCGGCAGCGATGCGGGCTCAGGAACGCGTTGGTGCCGGCCACCAGATCGGGCCGGTTTGCGTTGGCACTGTCGTCATTCTTGTCGGAGCCGGTGGTGACAGAGAACGGCGAGCCACTCTGCATCACCCAGACCGGTGAAATCGTCCAGCCATTCACCACTTGCTTCATCAGGAAGTTCGATCCGTGGAAGTAGTCGATCTTCCATGTGCCGGAGATGTTGCCTACTACACGGCGATCGGCATCCATGGGGCCTTTTTCCTCCCAGAGGTTGGCGAAATCCTGCGCCGTCATCTGCCCGATCGCGGACTCGTTGGAACTCTGGATGGCGTGGCTCCAGACCATGAAACCGTTCACCATAATGTTGCGGGACATGGACCGGTTCGCCATCACCTGCAAAGAATGATAGGAGGCGGTCTGGTTGGTGATGAGGTAGATGTTCTGGCCCAGCGAGCCAGTGCCCGACGAGTTCTGGTCGTACGGACGTTGCGCGTTGTAACCGCCGGTGCCGCTTGAGCCGGAACTCTCACCCGAGATTCCCGGCACATAGGGAGCGTAGTTGCCATCGACCATGGTCGGAACATCGCGGGAGAGCGTGCCCACATACGCCGCGGTCAGCGCTACCTGCAAAGGCAACTGCCGCTGCACGGCCAGGTTGAACTGATACATGTAGGGCCACTGCACATTGGTCCCGATGGTTTCGATCGAAGCGGGAGATAGGAAGCGGGGGCTTTTGGGGTTGTAGGTGTACGGGAACGGATCGCCGCTCGGGAACGACGATGCGGTGCTGTTCACCATCGACGGGTTGTACGGATCGCTCGCCGAACGGACTGACCCGAAGGTTTGGCGGACCGCATAGGGATTCGCGTTTCCGGGCTGGTTCCACTCGTTGCCGCTGGTGGTGCCGTAGAAGAGGCCGGCGCCGGCGCGGATGGCGGTTTTGCCGTCACCAAACGGATCCCATGCAAAGCCGATACGTGGCGCGAAGTGATGGAATTTGGTGCCGACGATGCCGCGTCCCACACCCGAGTCGCCGGGGAAGAACATGCCTGGAGGCGCGTTGGGGACTACCGTCGATTCCGTGCCCGTGGGATTGGTTGCTGAGATGGCTTTGCTGGGAACAAACGCGGCTGTCAGATTCGAAGACTCGACCGGGGCCGTATCGACGTCCCAGCGAACACCGAGGTTGGCAGTAAAGCGCTGCGTAACGCGGTAGTTGTCCTGGATAAAGGCCGCATAATGCCAGGCGCTCATCAATGTGTGGTAGGGAGTGTCCTGTTCCATCGACTGGAGCATGCCGGTGTAGAAGTCCGCGAGAGCGTTGCCGGTTGTTGTGGGAGCTGAATTGGCATACGAGAAGTTGCCGTAGTTATAAAGGTTGCCAACGAACATACCCTTGTCGAGCGCAAACTCGCCGCCAATGAAGAGCGAGTGCTTGCCCTTGACCATGCTGACCATGTCGCGGAGAGAATAGAAGTCCGACGTAGTGACCGGTCCGGCCAGCGAATCCGTAGCGTGGAAGTATCCAGAAACGTTGAGATCGGGAATGGTTGACGGACCCTGAATGGTGTAATTCGAGCCCAGTGTGCCTGCGCTAACTCCCGCAGGCAGGTTTACGCGTCCACCGGCTGCCCGGGTATACGACAACCAGACCTGGTTGGCCGTGGTGCCGCTGCTGCCGAATGTGTGGACGTTGCTCACATTGGCATTGGTCTGGTTGGTGTAGGACTGGTTGATGGTCCAGGGAGCCACATTGCCGCCGCCAAAGGCATTTTGTGTCGTGCGCACGAAGAAGTAGGTCGCGGCCACGTGGTCCTTGTCGCTGGGCTGCATGTCGTATTTGCCCAGATACTCATTCTCCTGGGTTGGACCGGTGAAGTAGCCGATCCACTGTAGATTGACACTGGAGCCGCTCAACGGCGCGTTGGGCAGAGGGATAGATGCACTGGTGTTCTTGCCGCCGAGTACGGTGGCAGCCATCGGATCCACACCGAGCGCCGCGCCGTTCGTCGTGACCGGCAGGCAGTTCAGATTTGTGGGATTGGTGGTCGTGCCGCCCGTTTGGCAGCCCAAAGCGCCGCCGCCGCCAGTGCTGCTGTTGGTCTGGTTGGTATAGTTCGTCTTCGTGCCGGGCTCGTTGATGGTGAATGGCGTCGAGCCGTAGTTTGAGACTTTGGAATTCGAAGCGCTGGGAAGATCGCCCGTGAAGTCACCCAGGCGCTCAGCTGCCGTCGGCATGCGGCCGCCGCTTACATACGAGCCGACAACCTGCCGCAATCCACCGTAGCTGAAGAAGAAGAATGCTTTATCCTTCTTCACGGGGCCGCCCACCATGCCGCCAAAGTTATTGCGGTGGTAGGGTGCCTTAATGAAGTTGTTGTTTATGTCCTTGGGTGCATTCCAGTTGTAGGCGTTAAAGTCCGTGTTGCGGTTGAACTCAAACAGGCCGCCATGGAACTGATTGGTGCCCGACTTGGTGACGGCAGTGACGACGGCGGCGGACATGTGTCCGTACTGCGCCGAAAAGTTGTTGGTCTCGACACGAAACTCCTCGAGCGCGTCGGGATTAGGAAGCTGGTTGCCGTAGTTGCGGATGCCGTTAATGTTCAGGCCGCCATCGAGGTAGAAGCTCACCTCAGGATTTCCGCCGTCGATGGAGCCGTTCACCTGCACGTCAGTGGAGGGAAGGCCGATGACGAAATTCGGCGTGCCGCTCGCATTGCTTTGCTGGCTCATGCTGTTGGCCATGACGCCCGGCGTCATCGAGAGTTCAGAGTATGCGTTGCGGTTCACCAGAGGCAGGTTGATGATTTCGGTCGGTGAAACGGTCCGTCCTATTTCGGCGGTGCTGGTGTTGACCAGCGGCGGCGCCTCAGTCACTGTAACGGTCTGGGATTGAGCGCCTACTTCGAGCACGATTGCCAGCGTTTGGATCTGATCGATCGTCAAAACTACGTTCTTCTGTACGAACGTCTTGAAATTGGTCGCCGACACCTCCACGGTGTAATTGCCCACCGGCAGGTAATCGATGCGGAAATCGCCATAGCCATTGGCCGCCGCAGAGCGGGCAAGGCCGGTTTCGGTATTGATCACCTTCACCATCGCGGTCGTCACCAAAGCGCCTTGCGCATCCTTGACTGTTCCCGCGATGGAACCGGTGATTTGCTGGCCGAATGTGGCGACAGCGCCGCCAAGAACGAGAACCAGAAGCGCCAAAAGCTGCGCGCCAGTACCTGAGAGCAGGCATTTTGCCCTTCTCTTCATATCCATACTGTCCTCCTGAATGTTTGAAAGCTATTGATTAGGAAACACTCTTCATTGCAAGCGAGAGCGTCCTGCCTTTTGCATTCGTGCCGGGTTGCAACTAAAGGTCGCAACCGGACACAAGCGACGCCTTCTCCATCGGCACAACCGGATTGAAAGCGCAGTTTTCATTGCAGGCGGAGTTGTACCAAATCCCAATAGAGGGTTGGCAAGTGACTCACCGTTTGCCTCATTTTGTGAGAGTGTATCTATAGCTAAATATATAACTTACGCAAACCTAAAGGGGCTGTGACAAACGTTTCAATGGGGTGGGAAGGCGCTTCGATGCGGAAGGCACGGTCATTCAAGAGCTTGGGAGCAGCGAATTTATGTTGGCTCTTGGCGACCACCCAGCCTGCTTCCAGTCAGCCGAATCAAGTGGTGAGTCCAGTGCAAAATTCAGAGACGCTTACTGCGGCGGAGCGCCGGCCGGAGGTCCCGAAGGCGCGCCGGAGGCCGGACCAGACGGCCCATTGGGCTGAGCGCCACCCATTCCGCCGCCGACGTTGATGGCAGTTGCGGCGAAGACGCCATTCTTTGGACTCCCCTCCACACGGATGCTGTCACCCACTTGAATATCGGCGAGGGTGACGGGATCGCGGCGCTTGCGGAAGGTTGTGTTTTCGTCGGCGACAACCGTGTGCGGAGCGTTGTCGAGTTGACCAGTGAGAGTGATCGTCGTTTCGTTGATGGCCGTTACTTTGCCCCCGAGCCAGGTCTTGCCAAAGCTGGCCATCCTTTCCTGGATCTGCTTGACCGTTTCGGGATTGAGCTGCACGACGCGCATCGCGCCGACCGACTTTGCGGTTACGTCGATTTCGCCCGCCGCATTGATGACGTTGCCGACCTTGATGTCGGTGGCCTTGATCTCTTGCGGAGGGTTGCCGCCACCATAACCGCCGCGGCCACCACCGCCGCCTGGCCCCTGACCACCACCGCCTCCGCCAGGACCACGCATGCCGGTGGGCTGCTTGACGATGCGCGTGTTGGCGCCGAAATGGACGGTATAGACCTCGCCCATTTCGGTTTTGATGGTGTAATGATCTGCAGTAACCTCAGTGACGGTGCCCATGATGCCGCGGCCCATGCCACCGCCATAACCGCCGCGGCCACCGCGCTGGCCGTAGCCGCCGCTGCTTCCCTGTCCGGCGTTCTGGTTCGAATCTTGGCTTGGGGGCGGAGCCGATGCGGGATCCTGAGCGACCACCGCAGCAGTGAGTGTGAAGACAGCGAGCATTGCGGGCAAAAGACGGAGTTTCATGAGAGCTGCCATATGTGCTCCTGGGGTTGGCGCGAAAGCCAGCTAAATACATAGACGTGTGAGAGAGGAGGGGAGACGACGCTCAGCCCGATCTCCGACGGCATGAATTCGCGCCGGTGAAGTTTGTGCTTTCCCACCCATTCGGCGATAAAGCAGCCGAATGGATGGGGCACGGAAATGTTCCTCAACAAACCGTCAGAGATCTAGTTGTGCTGTTCGGCGAGAAGTTGCTTGAAGGCGGGATTTTCACGAAGACTGGCGAACTGGATGTCGGCCTCAACCTTTTTGCGGGTAGTAAAACCCTCATCCAGGGCCATGCGGAGATACTGGAGGGCGCAGTCAGTGTAGCCGGCACGCGCGCAGCCAGCCGCCATGTAGTAATTCATTGCGCCGCGTTCCTCCACATTGGAGGGATTTTGTACGGCGGGACCGTTGTGATCCGAAAAGATCTGCGAATCGATTGCGAGGGCCTTCTGGTACGCCTCCCAGCCCTTGTTGTACTTGTGTTCAGCCAAAAGATTGGTGCCATAATTCTTGAGAAGGACGGCCGATTTCGGGTCAAGCTTGATCGCCTTGCGGTACATGCGATCGGCTTGCCCGTATTGCTTCAGCGAAGCGTACACCGTGCCCAGATTGTTCCATACTTGCGCGTCCGCCGGGTCGAGCTTGAGCGATTCCTTGTAGCAGCGGGTGGCGTCTTTGGAGTTGAAAAGCATCTGGTAGGCGATGCCCATCTTGTTCCAGATGTCCGCCGTCATCTGCGGCGATTTGGCGTAAGCAGCAATGGCGGCCTGGTAGCGCTGATGGCCGACGAGCGAGTCGCCAATTTGCTCCGGTGTGGCAGGTGTTGGCGAAGTGGCTGAGGGCGAAGGAGCAGGGTTTGGACTGGTTGCCTGGGTAGGCAAAGCTTGAGACACGCCGAGAGAGACTGCGAGAAAGGGAAGGAAAAGAATCCAGCAACTTGCCTTGAGCCCGCGCATCTTCCCTCCTGTGAGACCAAATCCAGCGGCCCTGGAGAGGGGCCATTTCGTTCAGCAATCGTCCTCTGTTACAGGAACATTAAAGCACCGTTGCACCGCGAACGAAAGCCCCGCGTTGATACTGTGCCACGAACGCGCGGGAAGTGCCAATCGGGGCCAGGCAACGATGTGTAGATTGAGGCAGATGCGATGCGCGTGCTGTGAGGCGAGGCATAGGCTGTAAGGCCGTCCGATCCAAAGGCGAGGCATTGCCGGCGGTGAAATTTCGGCGAATTCCGATGGAAATGGAATACACTACCGCAGACGAAGAGGCGATCCAGTGACCGCAACCACTTCCCCGATCACGACTCAGAACCTGGTTTTCGCGCTTGGCGAGCGCTATCGTGGCGTACGCAGGCAAACCACGGAATTGTGTAAACCGCTGACCGCAGAAGACATGATGGTGCAGTCGTGCCCTGAGGCGTCGCCGGCCAAGTGGCACATCGCCCACACCACGTGGTTCTTCGAGTCGTTTGTGCTGCGGGAGTTTTTGGCCGGTTACCGGATCTTCCAAGCCGATTTCGCGTGGCTCTTCAATAGCTACTACGAGAGCTTTTCCGCAATTCCCGAGAAGCGGCTACGGTCATCGTTCTCGCGACCAGGTCTGGACGAGATTCTGCGCTACCGCGAGCACGTGGATGCGGCCATGGAACGGCTGTTTGAGCAAGGGCTGGAAGAGGAGGCGCTGCGGCGCATCGAACTCGGCGTGAACCACGAAGAGCAGCACCAGGAGTTGCTGCTCACGGACATTTTGCATGCGTTTTATACGAACCCGCTGAAGCCGAAATACAGGGACCGAGGGACCGAGGGAACAAGGGAACAAGAAAACGCGGAGCGAGGGAGCGAGGGAGCAAGGGAGCCACTGGCTCCGCTGGCGTTTCGGCCTTTCGACGGTGGATTGCGCGAGGCGGGTTACGCGGGCAACGGATTTTGCTTTGACAATGAGCTGCCGCGGCATCGCGTGTGGCTGGAGCCGCATGCGCTCGCCGACCGGCTGGTTACTTGCGGCGAATATGCGGAATTCATGGCCGATGGCGGTTATCGTAAGCCGGAGTTATGGCTTTCTGCTGGATGGGATGCGGTGAAACACAAAGGCTGGCGCGCGCCGCTCTATTGGAGCGATGCGGAAGGCGAGTGGAACGTGTTTACCCTGCGAGGAGAACGGCAGCTCAAAGAAATGGCGGCGACGCCGGTGAGCCAGGTGAGTTTTTTCGAAGCCGATGCTTACGCGCGATGGGCTGGACTGCGGCTTCCTACGGAGTTTGAGTGGGAGGCCGGCGCGGAGGGCCAGCCAGTCGAAGGGAATCTGCTCGATTCCGGAGAATTTACACCTGTGCCTTCCACAAATCTCGTCCAAAACCAAGACCCCACGAAGTGGTGGGGGGATTGCTGGGTGTGGACGAGCAGCGCCTACCTGGGCTATCCGGGATTCAAGCCGCTGAACGGCACGCTTGGCGAATACAACGGCAAGTTTATGAGCGGGCAGATGGTGTTGCGCGGCGGATCGTGCGTCACGCCGAAGGCGCATATTCGCGCGACTTACCGCAACTTTTTCTCGCCTGAGACCAGATGGCAGTTTTCCGGAATCCGGCTGGCGAAGTGACGATGCATTTGCCGGGCAGAACCGGAAGGGAAAAGAAAATCAAATCTTAGTTGGGGTTCCTGCATCTAAACCAAAAACATGAGCGCAGCAGCTTCCCCTGCCGTAGCCCAACAATTCGACAAACGCATAGGCTCGGTGGTGCGTGAAGGGCTCGTCACTCGGCCCAAGCGGCTGCCTGCGTGGTTGTTTTATGACGACGCGGGTTCACGCCTGTTCGACGCGATCACGGAACTGCCCGAGTATTATTTGACGCGCACAGAACGCGGCATTTTGATGGCGAATGCGGCGGAGATGATCGCGCAGGCTGCGGGCGAAGAGAAATTGCGCATCGTGGAACTGGGCGCGGGATCGGCAGACAAGACGCGTCTGTTGTTGAAGGCCGCAACGGAGCTGCAGGGAGCGGTGCTGTATGAGCCGGTGGATGTTTCGGCGAGCGCGCTCGAAGGGGCCAGGGAGCGGATTGAGCGCGAGATCGCGGGCGTGACCGTGGCTCCGCGCGTGATGGATTACACGCACGGCAACGGCAACCGATTGCATCTGGGACCGGTGGATTCCCGCGAGCACCGGATGGTTGTCTACATCGGATCGAGCATCGGCAACTTTGAGCCACAGCAGGCGAAGCAATTGTTGCGCCGCGTGCGCGCTGGACTGGAGCCGGGCGACAGCTTTCTGCTAGGCGTGGACCTAGCCAAAGAGGAAGCCACATTGCTTGCGGCCTATGACGATGAGGCTGGGGTAACGGCGGCATTCAATCGCAATCTGCTGACGCGGCTGAATCGCGAGCTCGATGCGGAGTTCGACCTGGAATCCTTCGAACATTGTGCAGTGTGGAATGAAACGGAATCGCGGATCGAGATGCACCTGAGAAGCCGCGACGCGCAATACGTACACGTGGGCGCACTCGATCTGAAGGTGGATTTTGCCGCGGGCGAGAGCATCCACACCGAGAACAGCTACAAATACAGGCCGGGGCAGGCAGAAGCGCTGCTGGCCGAGGCGGGATTCCGCGCGGAAGCAACGTGGACGGATGCGCGCGGGTGGTTTGCGGTGTGTTTGGGGCGCGCGGTGTAAGCGTCCCCAACGATCAAGCGTGAGTCGTGCGAATTCGACGCTGCGGCGCGATGCAATGCGCTTTCTTCCGGGCTTTGCGTCAAGCGGGCGCGCCGGAGGCGCAATGGTTCTTAGCCCCGCGCTTCAGCGTGGGGAACGGAATGGTAGATAGTCCGAATCCCGTAGGGACGACGTTGGTCCGTTCAGCCAAATACATAGCGTTCGTTGTATGCAATGCCACAGTTCTGCAGCAAGGCGATGAATTCCTGCTCGAAATTCTGCTTGCGATGGTGCATTTCCTGATTCTGAATGTATTTCTTCACCACAGGTACTTGCGAGGGGCTAACGCTGAACGCGCCGTATCCCTCCTGCCAGCAAAATTCTTGCTCCATCCAGCGCGACGAGCTTCCTTTAAGTTTCTGGACTGCACGGGCGAGCGGGTGCTGCGCCGGCAAAATGAACATTAAATGTACGTGGTTGGTCGTGCCTCCGGCTGCGACCAAGGTGAAACCTTCACTCCGCGCAATCCCTCCAAGATAGGCGTAGAGCCCGGTTTTGCGGTCGGCGTTGATAAGCGGTTTACGGTCTTTGGTGCTGAAAATACAATGAATGAAATTGCTTGCGTATGTGTGCGCCATATCTGCACCGTCCCTACGGGACTCCCATTCTATATCGACTCTCTTTCCCCACGCTGAAGCGCGGGGCTAACCACCGTCGCGCCTACGGCGCGGTTGTCAGTGGGTCTAAAATGGTCGCGTGAAACTTTACGCGATGTTTTTCGTTGCAGCCGTGGCTCCGGCCTTTGCGCAGCTCGTTCAGGTTGGTCCGAACGATCCGCATTATTGCGATCATGTCGAGCACGTTAAGCCCAATCTCGTTCTTTCCCGCGCAACCCACCTGGACGGAAGGATTATCGATCGAACGGGAGCGCCGTTTGAGAACTCGTTCGTAGAACTGCGCCTTTACAGATCCGAATCAAAACAGATTTCGATCAGAAAAGTCCAGACCGACAGAGACGGACACTTCAGTTTGGATTTGGTCGCCAAGGGACAATACCGGCTTTTGGCGTCACCGAGTCGGGGGTTCAGGCAAGCCGAGAAGCTGGAGTGCTGGGACCGCGATCCATCCACACTACTGGTTACGCTCCAAGCAAATCCGACCGATCAGCTAGACTCGCCTTGCCCTGTGAAATAAATTCTCCTATTTTGGCGAAGCGATCCTCGCCAGCAAAATGTCGTGGCTCCCGAGCTCGATCGGCATGTTGTCGGTGAGCGTGATGTCGTTGCCCGTCCAGAGATCTTTGCCCTTGAGCGGGCCATGCAGGCCGAGCTTGGCCAGGCTCAGATGAAACGGATGGCTCGAATAGCGGTCAGCGCCGGCGTTGATCACAGCAATCGCCATGGCGCCGCCCGAGAGATGGCGGGTCCAGACGTCGAGCTCGCCATCGGAGTACGCGCGCGTGGCTTGATGGCCCAGGCGGTCCTGATCGATGGCGATGACGTCGCGATTGGTGAGGATGGCGCGGACTTCGGGCGTCATGTTGGGCAGGTCGTTGCCGGCGAGAAGCGGCGCGGCGAGCATGGCCCACATGGAGAAGTGGGTGCGATTCTCCGCCGACGATAGATAACGGATTTGATTGTTTGACCCTGACGACTGGCCGTTGCCCACTTCGAGCATGTCGGGGTCGTTCCAGTGACCGGGCCCCGCGTACTTCGCCAAGCCGGCTTGCGAATTAATGATGGAGTAGATGCTTTGCCAGTTGGCCTGAATGTCGCCGGTGGTGCGCCACGAGTTGGCGCCGACCGACGGACCCCACTCCCACACCGCGTCCCAGCCGTATTGGCAGAATGAGTAGAAGATAGGACGGCCGGTGGCTTTGAGAGCCTTGTTCATTTTGTCGTAGGCAGCGACCATCAGGCGCATCTGCGCAGCCTTGTCGTTGGGCGCCTGCGCGTTCATCACCAGACGATAGCCGCACAGGTCGTACTTGAGATAGTCGATGCCCCAGGAGGCATAGAGCTGAGCGTCCTGGGTTTCGTGGTCGAGCGAAGCGGCGAAGTGGGCACAGGTGAGCGCTCCCGGCGACGAGTAAATGCCGAGCTTGAGACCTTTCGAGTGCACGTAGTCGGCAAGGGCCTTCATGTCAGGAAATTTCGAATTCGAGTGCAACACGCCGTCGGCGTCGCGGTCGCCCTCCCAGGTGTTGTCGATGTTGACATAGACGTAGCCCGCGTCCTTCATGCCGGTCGAGACCATCTGGTCGGCCGCATTGCGAATGTCCTGATCGGTGACTTTATGGCCAAAGAAGTTCCAACTGTTCCATCCCATCGGCGGCGTCTGCGCCACCCCTTGCAGGGGGGCGGACTTTTGGACGGGCTTTGGTGGGACTCTTGGCGCGGATTGCGAAGTGGCGGCCAGTGGGCAAAAGGCAAGAACGGCGACAGCGAGCGGTGCAGAGAAACGCATGAAGGGAAACTCCCGTGTGGGATTACAGTGGAATGCTATCGTGCCGTTGCGGAATTCGGCAATTACGCCATTTCATCCGTTGCGGGTTCGCGCTCGCGGGTGAGCAGGAAATAGACCAGCGGCGTAATGACGAGGCTGAGAACCATGGAAATGGTCAGGCCGCCGATGACGGCGATGGCCAGCGGCTGAAGCATCTGCGATCCGGCGCCGAATGCGAAGGCGAGTGGCAACATGCCGCAGATGGCGGCGAGAGCGGTCATGACGATGGGCCGCAAGCGGCGCTGGGCGGCGTGGAGCATAGCATCGCGGGCCGTTACGCCCTGGGCGCGGTAGCGCTCGTCGGCGTCGAGCAGCAAAATACCGTTCTTGGCCACGATGCCAATCACCATGATGAGTCCCATGAACGAGGCCACGTTGAACGTGGTGTGCGTGACGAGCAGTGCCAGAATGACGCCGGAGATAGAGAGTATGGACGAGGCGAGAATGGCGATGGGCGCGGGGAAGTTGCGGAATTCGGCGAGCAGAATGCCGAAGACCAGGGCCAGGGCAAGCACCAGCACCTCTAAAAGATCGTGGAAAGATTGTTGCTGCTCCTGATAGGTGCCACCGTAGACCACGCGCACTGATGGCGGCAGGTGAAGGCCGGCAACGGTCTGCTGCACACGCGTCATGGCCGAGCCTAAATCGGATCCTTCGAGACGCCCGGTGACGGTGATCATTTGTTGCAGATTTTCGCGAAGGATTTCGTTCTGCGGCGGCAACTGCTCAACGGTGGCCAGCGAGCCGAGACTGGCCGTGTGACCCGATGAGCTATTGAAAACCGTGTTTTGAATCGCGTCGAGCGAACTGCGATGATCCTGATCCAGGCGCACGCGGATGGTGTAAGGGCGGCCGTTGGCGATGAGCGGATTGGTTGTGGCAACGCCGTCGAGAATCGCGGTAGCGTCGAGCGAAACCTCGCTTGGAGTGAAGCCGAAGCGCGCGGCTACTTGCGGATCGACATCGAAGTTCGTGGCCGGCCCGCTCACAGTGTCATCGATTCCGTTTTCGACATCGACAACTCCGGGAATCTTGCCGATGGCATCGCCCACGCGCGGCCCGAGCTGCGCCAGGAGATTTGGATCGCTTGCAAACATCTTGATCTGGATCGGCTCGGGCGCATTCGACAGGTCGCCGATCATATCCTGCAAAACCTGGGTGAACTCAACGTCGAGCTCTGGCTCGGTGGACTTGACCTGCTGACGCACATCGTCCATCACATCGTCGATGCCGCGACTGCGCTTGGACTTGAGCTTCACTGTGAAATCGCCGGTATTGGCTTCCGTCACGGCGGCCAAACCCATCTGCAGGCCGGTGCGGCGCGAAATGATCTCCACTTCGGGCGTGGCCTGAAGAATGCGCTCGACGTGTTCGAGAACCCGATTGGTCTCACTCAAGGAGCTTCCCGCCGGCATGATGTAGTCGAGGATGAAGCCACCCTCGTCCATCTCCGGCAGCAGGTCGGAGCCAAGTAATTGATAGCCGCCCCACGTAGCCCAGCACCAGCAAAATGCAGATGCCGCCCACCCATAATGGTTTGGCGAGTGCCCACTCTAAAACTCGGGCATGAAGATAAAGAACGCGCTGCAAGATGCGGCCGGCAGTGTGATCGTGTGTCGATGGCGCAAGACTGCTCGCCGTCCGCGAATCCTTCCGAGCGGCGACGCTTTGGCCTTCCGGTCCGCGCTCGCGCAGCAGCACATAGCTCAGGCCGGGCGTCCAGGTGAGCGCCAGGGCGAGCGATGTGAGCAAGCGCCGCAGTCATGGTGATGGCCAGCGCACGGAAAAAGATGCCGGTGACGCCGCTGACCGCGACCAGCGGCAAAAAGACGACCACGGGGGTGATGGTGGACCCGATGAGCGGAACGGTGATTTCTTTGAGCGCCTTGCGCACCGCTTCAGCGCGATGCTCGCCTGCGTCGCGATGCAGAAAGATGTTTTCAACCACGACAATGGCGTCGTCAATGACCAGGCCGATGGCCGCCGCCATGCCGCCGAGGGTCATCAGGTTGAAGCTTTCGCCGATGAGCCACAGCGCCGCGATGGTGACGGCGACCGTTACCGGGATGACGAGGCCGGCGATCAACGACGAGGTCCAGTCGCGCAAGAAGAGGAAAAGAATGACGCAGGCCAGCATCAGGCCGATGAAAATGGCGTCGCGCACGCTGGAGATGGAGTCGCGCACGAGTTGCGACTGATCGTAAAAGACCTGAAGCTTTACACCCGCGCGGCAGATTGGGCTGGAGTTGCGCGATCTGGGCAGCGACCGCATCGGCAACGGCCACGGTATTCGAAGAGGGTTGGCGCGCGATGTTGAGCAGCACCGCATTTTTTCCGTTGGCGGTGACGGTGGTGTAGACGGGCATGGTGGATTGCTCCACCGTGGCGACATCGGCCATACGAACGGGAGCACCGGCGGGAGTGGTCTTGATGACCAGTTGCCGCAACCCGGCGGCGTCGTGCACCTGCGCTCCCACAAGAGCCAGGATCAACTGGTGGTTGGCTTCGTAGAGGCCGGGCGACTCCACGATGTTCGACGCCTGAATGGCGTTGACAAGATCCGTGATGGTGACGCCCGTGGCCTGGAGCAACGCCATGTTGGGCACCACGGCAAACTCCGGCACCTGGCCGCCTTGCACGGTCACCGTGCTTACGCCGGCAACGCGGTTCAAGGGCGGCTTCAGATCGTAGGTGGCGATCTCCCACAGTTGGGTCTGCGGAACGGTATCGGATGTGAGACTGTAGCCGAGAATGGGGAAGGTGGCGAAGGTGAGCCGGTTGGTGGTGATGCGCACCGTCGACGGCAGGCTCTGCGCCGCCTTGGCCAGCGCCGCATCCACCAGTTGCAGCGACTGCACCATGTCGACGTTCCAGTCGAAGAAGAGGCTCACTTCCGCCGAGCCGCGGCTGGTGGTGGATCGC
Organism: uncultured Acidobacteriaceae bacterium; assembly: GCA_963732305.1. Lineage (GTDB taxonomy): Bacteria > Acidobacteriota > Terriglobia > Terriglobales > Acidobacteriaceae > Telmatobacter. The sequence goes on along the minus strand of CAVSYW010000003.1, from coordinate 996,817 downwards.
ACCGTGAGCAAACCCGGCACGGTGTTTACCGCGTCCTCAATGGGCCGGGTCACGGTGACTTCCATCTGTTCGACGGGCATGACGCCGTTGTCAACGCCGATCACCACGCGCGGAAAATTGGTCTCAGGAAAGACGGAAATGGGAACCTTGAACGACAGATAGATGCCGGCCAAGGTAAGCATGACGGCGAAAAAGAAGATGGTGCGCGTGGACCGGGCCAACCAAAAAGGTTTTCGCGTATCGCCCGGGAGATCGATAGGCGCTTCGCCGGGCATCAGTCGGAACCTCCGCCACCCGCCGCCGGACCCACCTGCACCTTCGTCCCTTCGTCCAGCGCGTAGGCGCCGCCCGTGATCACCAGGTCGCCGGGCGCTACGCCGCTCAGGACCTGAACGTCAGTGCCGTCATCGATGCCCAGAGTGACGGGCTTGCGATGCGCCGCGCCGTCGCTGCCCACGACCATCACGGATTTTGTGCCGTCTTCCGCCGTCACAATCGCGGAGTCGGGCACCTTCCATGCCTGGGCTGACGCTCTTGCCGCTGATGGTGACTTTCACCGGGGTTCCTGCCTTGAGCTTGCCGTCCTTGTTGTCGATCTTCAGCCACACCTCAACGGTGGTGCTGCCGGGGTCGAGCGCCGGACTGATCATGGAAACCTTCGCCGCGACCGGATCGGCGATTCCCGGCACATGCACGGCAACCGCGTCGCCCAGCTTCATCTGCTGCGCCAGGCTCGCGGCGAGATGGGTTTTGGCCAGGAGCACGGAAGTATCCATCACGGTGATCAGCGGCGCTCCGGCGGGCGCGGTTTCACCGGCGAACAAGGGCCGGTCCGTCACGACGCCGTTGATGGGGCTGCGAATTTCGGAATAGTCGACCTGCGCCTGAGCGCCCTTGTATTTGCCTTCGGCCGAAGTGAGTTGCCCCTGCGCGGCTTTGAGGGCAGCCTCGCGGCTTACCCTGCGCAGCGATTCAAGATGCAGGGCAGCCGCGTCGTAGGCGGCCTGCGCCTGCACCAGCGCGGCTTCAGCCGTGTCGAGGTCGCGGCCCGGAATCGCGCCCTCGGCGAACAACTGCTTGCGGCTTTTCACAATGCTCTTGTTGAGATCGAGATTGGCCTTGGCCTGGGCCAGGTCCGACTCCGCCTTCAGCGTATCTTCCGGCACCTGCGCCTTGGTGGACGTGTCATAGTTTGCCTGGGCCGCTTCGAGCGATCCCTTGTTGTCCATCGCAGCCGCCACCAGATCGGCTATTCTCAAGCGTTGCCAGCAGCTCGCCGGCGTGCACCCGCTGCCCGCGCTCTACGTAGAACTTCTTGACCGGAGCGCTGATCTTGGGCGCGATTGCGGCCTCGGCCACAGGGGCCAGAATGGCATCGGCGCTGATTTGTTCCGAGATCGGCCCCTGCTCCGGGTGCTCGGCTTGCACCGTCACCACGATTGGCGGCGGTCGCGTCCTTTTTGCAGCCCGGCAAGAGAGCCAGCAGCGCCAGCGCGGCCAGCAGCATCGCACGCGCCCCTAGGGTTGTCTTCGCGTTCATGGTTTCGCTCTTCACACGGTTCACTGTTTTCCGATCCCAGATCGCTAACCGAATCATACCCTGTTCATCTAATCCTGGCTCCTTCACATCGTCCCCGTGATGGCCTGCAATTCCGCTCGCGCCGTCTCGTAGCGCACGCGCCCATCTTCGCGCGCATCTTCCGTGCTGACGTAGGTGTTCTCGGCGTCAACTACCTCCAGCACCGTGGCCTCGCCGCTCGTGTAGCGCAGCTTGGTGAGGCGCAGGCTTTCAGCCGCGTCAGCCACGCTCAGATCGAGCGAGGTCAACTGGTCATGCGCGGCCTGGGCTTCAGAGTAGGCTTCATCCAGTTGCGCGATGAGCCGCCTTTGCGTGTTGCTCAACGCCACCTTTGCGCAGCATCGCGGCGAATCTCGCTCTGCTTCACCTTGTGCTGGTTCGGAGAGCCAATCCCAGACGGGGAGGTTCACAGTAACGCTGGTGGAGTAGCCAAGGTTGCGCGCCTTCAGGCCGTCGTGGGTCAACAGGGGGCCATTGACGGCAAATTCGTTGGCGTCGATCCCGTAGTTCACGCTCAACACAGCGTTCGGAAGCATTGCGCCCCAGGCCGCCGTCACATCCGCCTGGCTCACGGCCAGAGCGGCCAGCGCGCTCTTCAGTTCCGGATTGTTTTTGGCTGCCGCCTGCTCCACATCTTCCTTTGAGGCGAGCGGCGCTTCTGCCGCCGGCGCGCTCAACGTGTAAGGCGTGCGCGGATCGGTAAACAAAAGCACGCCCAGCTCCAGCCGCGCCTTCTCGGCGGCCAACTGCGCGTCCTCCGCGTCGCGGATTCGCTGCTGCTCGACGAGTTGCGCCTTGACTACGTCGGCGTGTGCGCCTCTCGCGCCTGCTCCCGCTGGGTGGTGAGCCGGGTAAAGTCAGCAGCCTCCTGGCGCGCCTGCTCGGCCACCGCCAGCTTATGGTCCGCCGCAAGGGAGCTAAAGAACATGGTCGTGACTGCGACGACCAGCCCTCGCCGTGCGATCTCCTGCTCGGCGCTGGCCATGGCGGCTGCCGCGTCGGCATGGCGCACGCCCGCGAACCCCGCCACGCTGAGGTTTTCCTCCGCAATCCCCTGGGCGATGTATTCCCGCGGTCTCGAGTCGTTGGCGACAAATTTCGGATTGGGCGTGGACACACCTTCTCCGCCCTCCGCGTAGATTCCATTGGGCTGCGTGTAAATGTCCTGGTTGTAGAGGCGCGCACTGGGCAGCAGGCCGGCGCGCGCGATGGAGCGGTCGAGGTCCGCGGACTGGCTAGCGGCCTTCGCTGCCGCATACCCAGGCTCGCTTGCCTGCGCCAGCCGGATGGCATCGTCCAGTGTGATCGCTACCGGAGTATCGGCGCGCGGAGGGCTGCAAGACCGTATTCGCTCTGCGTCTGGCCGCAGGCGACGAGCGCAGCAGCCTGCAGCAGAAGCAAGATCCTTGGCAGGACGCAAAGCGCTAGCCGGGGCGCGTTTCCCCTCGCGGAACTCGTTCCAATGATCACACCCAAAAGCATACAATCTGAAACTGAGTTCTGCCTTAAACAAAATTGGCCGTGGCTTGGCGTCCGGCGGGTGCGTGATGACGAACGAGACGGCCGCGCTCCGGAAGAGAACCGAAACCGCACCGCGCCCAGCGGCCAGGGCAAGCATTTTTCAACGGATCGCCTCGCGCCATTGGCCCGGCTCTGCGATACTTGTTTGTTATGCCTATTGACGACCTGCAAGCAGGCCGCACAGAAAATTGCCGGATTTTTGAACACCCTGAACAAGCTGGGCGGATTGCGCCTGAAGTACCGCATCTCGGCGGGCGAGGGCGCGCGCGATGCGCAGGGGCGAAGCGCGCCAGTCATCAACGTGGAACTGGCCGGCCCGGACGTGCCGCTCGTCATCCAGCACAACGGCGAATTGCTGAGGGCTCTGGAAACCCTGGCGGCGCAGATGCTGCGGCTGGACCACCACGAGCATCACCTGGTGAGCTTTGACGCCGCGAACTTCAAGGCTCTCCGCGCGCAGGAGCTGCAACTGGCCGCGGAAACCGCCGCGGAGAAGGTGCGGCAATCGGGAATGCCCTACAGTTTTCCGCCCATGAACAGCCGCGAGCGGCGCATGATGCATATGGCCTGCAAGGGGCTTGAGGGCGTGGAGACGGCCAGCGTGGGCGAAGGGCCGAACCGCTTTCTGGTGATCTTTCCCGAGGGCAAAACCGATCTGCCGGTGGCACCGCAGGTGAGGCCACCGAGTCGGCCGGATTTCAAGTCCAGAGGGTTTGGACGCGGGGGTTCCGGGCGCGATCGCAGAAGATAATTGAAGGCGGTCAATCCGGCAGATTTTTCTTGAGAGCTGAGGCTACGCCGGGTTCGGATTTTCCGGTGTTGGATTCGCTCTGTTGTGCCACAATACCCATCTATGAAGAGACGACTTGCGATTTTGTTGCTGGCGGCTTGCGCTGCGTTGTTGCCGGCGCAAAAGCGGCTGGTGCTGATCGATCAGGATGGCTCCGGCCCGGGCGGATCGGACCAGATGGCGATGCTGGCGCTGTTGCAGGCGCCCGACGTGCAGGTGCTGGGCATCACCATCGTGACCGGCGACGCGTGGCGCGACGAAGAGACACTGCACACGCTGCGCATGCTGGAGCTGACCGGCCACGCGGATGTGCCCGTGGCGCGCGGCGCAGTGTTTCCGCTGGTCCGTACCGAAGAGGAAACGCAGCTGGAGGCCGCGATCGACGGAAAAGTGACGTGGCTGGGCGCGTGGGGCCGCGGCGCGACAAATTTGACGAACACGGGAACGGGGACGGCGGCGGCGCATCTTGAATCGCATGGGCCGTATGAGATTCCGCCGATGCCGGAGGGCATGCCGACCACGAAGCCGATCGATGAAGACGCCGCGCACTTTCTCATCCGCCAGGTGCACGCGCATCCGCATCAGGTGACGATTTATGCCGCGGGGCCGCTGACAAATATTGCACTGGCCGTCGCGCTCGATCCGGAGTTTGCGGCGCTGACCAAAGGCATTGTGTTCATGGGCGGCAGCATCCGGCCGCAAACCACGGATCCCGAGTTTGCAACCGACCCGCGCCACGAGTTCAATCTATGGTTCGATCCCGAGGCGGCGCATATCGTGCTGCATGCCGACTGGCCGCGGATTGACGCGACCACCGTTGATATTTCTGTGAAGGCGCCGTTCACTCAGGACATGCTCGATGCGATTGCGAAATCGCAGTCGCCCGCGGCGCGCTACATTGCGGCATGGAGCCAGCAGCGCTACTACATGTGGGACGAGCTGGAGGCGTGCGCGTGGATCGACCCCACGCTGATCACCAAAGAACAGACGCTCTACATGGACGTGGACTTGAGTCACGGACCAAGCTACGGCGATACGCTCACCTGGCCGGAAAAGCTGAAGCCCGCAACGGGCGTGCGGCAGGTTCACGCGCAACTTGACTTGGACTTACCTCGTTTCCAGAAGATGTTTGTGGAGTTGATGACGCGGACGCCGTAGCGTCGCCCTCAATGACCCTGTGATTTCCGCCGCGCGACTCTTCCTTTTGGGCCTACACTGTTTCCGTATGAAAAGCTTGGCGCTTTTGTTCGCATTCTTTCTTGCTGTTTGCGGCGCTGTCCACGCGCAATGGGATCTTGAGGACTCGCACACGACCGCCGATCTGCGCGGCATCGACAACGTGGGCGGAGGCGTGGCTTGGGCTTCGGGCACGAATGGCACGGTGCTGCGCACGGAAGACGGCGGGTACTTGTGGCAGGCGTGCGCCGTTCCGCCGGGGGCGGAGCATCTGGACTTTCGCGGGGTGCAGGCGTTCGATGCGAATACGGCGATCGTGATGTCGAGCGGGAAGGGGGATTTGTCGCGGCTGTATAAGACGACGGATGGGTGCCAGACGTGGAAGCTGGTGTTTACGAATCCGGATGAGGACGGATTTTGGGATGCGGTCGTCGCACGCGTCATCGCAGCCGAGTCCGGCGTTGTCTGCGATGCAGGCTCGAAGGTCATCCTAGGAACGATCTTGGGTGATCCTGCGGTGCACAAATCGAATCAATGGGACACAACTACGAGGCCAAGCTTTTATCTCGCCAATTTCGAAGCCGGCGTCACCTGTTCCAGGGACGAACTGAGGCCAAGCGCATCATCGATCTTCGCGCTTCCCGCAGAAGCGGCCTTCGCGGCAAGCAACTCGATTCTGGCGCGGCTTGACCCCTACAGCGTGTACTGGATGGCCGTCGGGAGACGCCTCATCCAGTACAGCGTCGGCTCTACGGCCCCTGGCCATCTCTTCGCTGAGAGTTTCTGCGACATCGGAATCCCACTTGGCCCCAGCTCGGCTTCCGCCGGAGTCTTCAGCTTGGCGATACGGCCCGGGTCGACCGGCCCCCCCAAGGCCGAAAAAATCGGAGGCTTCGATTGGAAGTCGCCGTCTTGCCAAAAGGCCGATATGGTAGTCGTGGGTGGAGATTACATGGCGATCAATGATCAGCAAGGCACAGCAGCCTTTAGCGGCGGCTCAAGCAAGTTTCAGGTTGCCCAAACCCCGCCCCACGGTTACCGCTCCGCCGTGGCCTATGACGTCGCAGCGAAAGCCTGGATCACGGTCGGACCGAACGGCACCGACATCTCGACGGACGACGGGCGCAACTGGCGCGCGCTGCGTCCCGACCCGGCGCTGCACGAAGCGCCCGACGCCGACCGCAACTGGAATGCGCTGTCGTTGCCGTTTGTCGTCGGGCCGCATGGGAAGATTGGGAAGCTGAATGCGAAGGCGCTGACGAGGACGCCCGCGCTACAGCCGGCTGGGAAGCCGGCGTTACAAGGCCGGGACCGGCGCTACTCAAAACAGATCGGGGATGCTGTTAAAGGCGATGCGCGTGGGCGCGGCTTTGTACGCGGTGAGCATGGCGGCGGGGGCTAGCGTGCTCATGCCGTATTTGTCGTTGATCTGGTCCATGGTGGCGAGAAGGCGGGTGCGGCTTTGCTCTTCTTCAAGGCCGTCGAAGAGGGCGAGCGTGTGCAGGCGGTCGGGGATGAGATTGTTCAACTGCACACCGATGAAATAGGGGTGCTGGTACTGCGCGCCCGTGGGTTGCGAATCCCAGAGGCGGCGCAGCGCGGCGATGAGGGTTTGATTGTCCTGGCACTCGTGGAGCTTGATCTCGCTGCGCCAGCCGCGCGCGGGCACGCCGAAGCGGGAGACAGGCGTGTTTTCGCCGCGCGGCACCGCGAAGCCAATGGCGAGGCCGATGTTCGAGGCCCAGAGGCCCTGCGTGCGCAGGCGCATGGCGGCTTTGTGGAGCAGCTTATGAGCAACGGACCAGGCTTTTTCCGGGGTGCGCATCTCCGGCGCGAGCACGTGGGAGTGGCTGATGGACTTTTGATGTTCGAGCTCGGCCATCTCGAAGTCTTCGCCGCGCAGCCAGTGCCATAGCCGCTGGCCCCACACCGATCCCCAGATTTCGCCGGCCTGTTCGCAGTCGAGGGCGAGAAGTTGCTCCATGGTGTGGAGGCCTTTTTCGTTGAGCCGCTTCTCTGTGCGCGCGCCGATGCCGGGCAGGTCGCGTAGGGTGAGCTGGCGCAGCGCTTCAGGAAGAAGATCGAGGGGGAGGGCCACAAGACCGTCGGGTTTTTCCATGTCGCTGGCGATTTTCGCGAGATAGCGATTGGTCGCGAGACCCACCGAACTGCGCAGCATGGGGCCGACTCGCTCGCGAATTGTCTGCTTCACCCTCATGCCGAGTTCGATGGCGGCGAGGAGGGGACGCTCGCGGCCGATGAGGCGGCAGGCCATCTCGTCGATGGAGCAGACGGCGGTGACGGGCACGCAGCTTTCCACGGCCTCGACGACACGGTGATGGAATTCGGTATAAAGCTCGTGTCGCGCCTCGACGAGAACGATCTCGGGGCACATCCGTTTCGCATCAGCCACGATGGTTCCGGTGCGTACGCCGAAGGCTTTGGCTTCGTAGCTGGCCGCAATGCAGCAGGTGGTGTCGGCCATCATCGGCACCACGCCCACGGGACGGTTGCGCAGCTCCGGCCGCGCCTCCTGTTCGCATGAAGCGAAGTAGGAGTTGAGATCGACGAAAAGCCAGTTGAGCGCGGAATCCTGAGCGGCGGCGAGTTTCTTCGGCTTCGTGCGGGGCCGGCTGGCCACTGCCGGATTGTGCCCAGGTTCACAAGCTCTTCAGGCCACTCCTCGGGAGCGGGTGAGAAGACCGGGTTGGGCGCGGCTGCCATTTGCGGACTATTTTCGCCTTTTCTTCTCTTCAATGCAACTAAAATCGGCCGTTCCGGTCCACGGGGCACTATATCCTGCGCAAGATAAGCTTTAATGTAGAAAGTGTCGTCTAATTGATCAGCCGACTACCAAATTTAAGCAGCTTAACTCTCAGCATAAGGGTCCGGTGGCTCCGGGAACGGTGACCGAAAATGCAGCACGTAATGCATTGGCTCACGGCGAATGAAATCGTCCTTGCCGTGCTGGTCACGGTGGGCGTAGCGGTGCTCCTGGTGTGCTGCCTGGAGTGCACCAAGTGCGACCGCCACGAGAAGGACGATCTCTTCCATCACCACGAAAACTAGATTCTAGTTGCCGCCGGCAGCGGGCGGCTCCGGCTTCAAGTACATCTCAAACTCCGCCAGTATGCGGTTGTAAAGACTGGTGCGTGCGTCGGGCCCGGCGATGGAGTGCATCTTGCGCGGATAAATCTGCAAGTCGTACGGGATCCCGGCCTCAATCAGCTTCTGCACGAACTGCACGGTGTTTTCCATGTGCACATTGTCGTCGCCGGTTCCCTGCGCGATGAGCAACCGCCCTTTCAACTGCGCCGCCGAGTTCACTACGGAAAAGTCGCGGTAAGCGTCCGGATTCTCCTCGGGAACGCCGAGATAGCGCTCCGTGTAGATGGAGTCGTAGTCGCGCCAGTCGGTGACGGGCGCAACGGCAACGCCCGCGCGGAAGCGATCGGAGTGCGTCATTGCGTAGAGCGTAAAGCTACCGCCCCAACTCCATCCCCACCAGCCCAGGCGCCTGGGATCGAGTTGCGGATATTTGTCGAGCGCCGCATCGACCACGGTCAACTGATCTTCAAGCTGCACCGGACCGAAGTTGTGCCAGGCCGCCTGCGCAAAGGCGCGGCTGCGGACGCCCATGCCGCGATTATCGGCGCGCAGCACGGCGAATCCGTGCTCGGCGAGCACGTTGTCGAAGAGCAGGTTGTCTTTCCACTGGTTCAGCACCTCCTGCGTCGCCAGGTCCGCCGTAGGGATTCACGATGAGCGGCACGGTGGCGGGATTGGTTGCGCCGGAAGGCATCAGCAACGTGGCGTAGAGCGTGGTTCCATCGTGCGCTTTCATCTCGAATTGCTCCGGCGCTTGCACATGGTAGGCATCGAGCGCGTGGGTCTCCCAGAAGACGCGGCAATTCTCGGCCGAAGCAGGACCGGCCTCGACGTGGCAGAGCCGGACCACCGGCGTCGGCGGTGCGCGTGGAGTAGTTGTCGGCAAAGGCATTGCCGTTGGGCGCGAAGTTGGCGTCGTGAAATCCAGCGCCGGCGCTTAACTGCCTGCGCTCGCCGTTGAAGTCGACCTCCCAGATCTGCTGCTCCAGCGGATTGCCCTCGTTCGATGCGTAGGTAACTATCTTTGCGCGGGGTCGACAGCTGTAAACGCCGCTCACCTCGAAATCGCCGTGGGTGAGTTGACCCTCCAGTTTGGCGTCCGCCGCCAGCGGCTTCGCCTCGTTGTAGCTGTAGAGATAGAGATGGGTGTGCCCATCGCTCCAACTGGTGAGAACAATGGCTCCATCGCCCACGGTCACGTCGTAGTCCTCATCGAGAAACTTCTCATCGCCGATCTCGAGCATCTTCCGCGCGTTGCCGCTTGTCTAGCACCGGCAAAAAACAGTGTGCGGCGCTTGTGATCGCGGCTGAGGGTTTCGATCCACAAGGTTTTGCGATCGACCCACCCAAAGCGCGGGATATAGTCGCCGGCCTTGAAGGGGAACGTTCATCCACGCGGTCTTGCCGCCCTTGGCGCTGACTATGCCCACGCGGACGTGCGGGTTGGCGTCGCCGGGCTGGGGATAACGTCTGCCACTCCACCTGCGCGTGAGTGGGAATCCAGTCGGTAAGCGGGTATTGGGGCACGGCGGTTTCGTTCATCTGCAGATAGGCGATGTTCTTTGAGTCGGGCGACCAGAAGTAGTTGCTGCGCACGTCGAGCTCTTCTTCGTAGACCCAGTCCACCTCGCCGTTGAGGATCGATTCTGCCTTTGCTGGCCGGGGGGTTGGGGGCGGGCGCAACGGCGACGGCAGCGCATGCCAGGGTCGCGAGAACGGATGACCCAAAGCTCCGTGATCGCGGATGAAGGAGACGTACAGACCATCGGGCGAGAACTTGGGATCGTCGCCGGAAGCCGCCCCCGTAAAGCCCAATTGCACGCCGGTGCCGTTGTGCAGATCGTAGAGCCAAAGGCGGCCGTCGGCGTCGAAGAGGAGGTGGGTCGAGTCGGGCGACCACAAGTAGCTGGCCATGTTGTAGCGCTCGCGATGATCGCGGTCCTGCTCGGAGCCACCATGACTCATGAGCGAATCCATTTTGGCGCGCTCACCATCACGTGGACTTTGCCGGTCGCGGGGTCCACGTCCATCAGCTCGCCGCCATCGAGATAGCTCAGGTGCTTGCCGTCGGGAGACCAGTCGAGCTGCTCGGGCGGCTTGGGAACCAGTGGACCATGCGCGAAGATCGCCTCAACGGTGAGCTGACTCATCCTGTGCCCGCGCGGCACGCGGACATGAAAGGCGAAGGAGAGGGCAACGAAGACGGCAAACAAGAGAGCAGCGGCTCGCGTCAAAGGGAGTTCCTCCAGAGGCGGAAGATCGGAAGAGCAGCCCGGATGAGTGCTTTCAATCTCGTAACGGAAACAGGCAGGGCTTCGAAGAAAAGTGTAAATCAAGCCAGGGACCGTGTTGCGCGCAGGAAGTGGACGGTGTATGTTCCGCAATATGCACTGGGCAACTCCGGAAGAACGGCGCGCGCTGGGTCAGGCGCGGCGCAAGCAGATGAGACGCCACGAGCACGAAGCCCTCGAACCCAAAGCGCGGCCCGTTCCTGCGCTCGATCTCGTTGAACGATCTATGCACGGCCGCGTGCCTGCACTGATTCCAATGAAGTACCAGTTGATGGCGGAGTCGCCCTTCGGGTATTTTCGTGGCGCTGCGCCGGTGATGGCGGCGGACCTGGCGCAAATGCCTTCTACCGGAATTGTGAGCCAGCTATGCGGCGACGCGCATGTGCGCAACCTGGGCGCCTATGCCGCGCCCGACGGCCGGCTGGTCTTCGACATCAATGACTTCGATGAAAGCATTCGGGGTCCCTTCGAGTGGGACCTGAAGCGCATGGCCGCGTCGCTGGTGCTGGCAGGGCGCGCGGCGGGACACAAAGATGGATCAGCGCACAGGGCCGCCATGGCGTGCGTTGAGCGCTATGCCGCGCAGATGCGCGCTTTTGCGCGCATGCCGCAACTGGAAGTCAACCGCTTCCAGGTGCATCGCCTGGGGTTGGCGGAGCCGGTGCACGCGGCGCTTGCCAAAGCCGAACGCGCCACGCCGCAACACACGCTGGAACAACTGACGGAGACGGCTTCCGCTCGGGCCGGAGCATCCCGGCGCTTCAAAGAACTGAAGCCCATGCTGACGCGCGTAAAGGGCGCCCGCGCAGCGGCGGTTCTGGCTTCGCTCGGTCCCTATCGTGAGATGCTGCAGCCAGAGCGGCGACACTTGCTCGAGTTTTATCGTCCACTGGATGTGGCCTTCAAAGTGGTGGGCACGGGGTCGGTGGGCCTGCGCGATTACTGCATCTACCTTGAGGGCAACGGTCACGGCGACCCGCTGTTTTTGCAAATCAAGGAAGAGGCTGCGTCGGCTTACGCGCCCTATCTTCCCGATGCGCACTCGCCAGCGCACAATGGGCAGCGCACAGCCGAAGGGCAGCGCGCCATGCAGATCCAGACCGATCCATTTCTGGGTTGGACGCACCTCGGCGGCCGGCAGTACCTGGTGCGCCAACTGAACGACCACAAGGGAAGCATTGCGATTGAAGATCTGGCAGGTCCGAATCTGAAGGCTTATGCCGAGGTGTGCGGCGAACTGCTGGCCCGCGGCCACGGCCGCTCCGGCGATCCGCAGGTGATTGCCGGTTACATCGGCACCGGTACGGCGTTCGCCGAGGCGATTGCCAGTTTTGGCATAGCCTACGCCGACCAGACGGTGAAGGACTGGGAGCAGCTGAAGCGGTCGGGGAAGGCGAAGAGCAAAGCGTAGGCCTTTCACAGCCAGACGCTAGCGCCGGTACACGTCGTAGCCGCGCAGGTGCGCCGCTGGCGTGAACTCCCGGATCAGCAGTTGCATTAATTCCGCGCGATCGGGCGTGGGGTCTTCTTTGGTCTGCACGTCCGTCTTCACAATCAACCAGCGAATGTTGCGTGTGCGCACGAGCGTGGCGATCTCGGCCGGGGAATAGGGATCGATCGTTGGATCGAAGAAGGGCACGGGGAAGCGCGGTGTGCGGCCCGTGGCGAAATAGAAGGGTTCTTCTCCCGGAATTAACACGATTCCGGCGTCGAAGGGAATATTGGCCTGGGCGTAGCGCAGCAATTCATCAATTTCCGGTAAGTACGGTCCCGGCGTGGAGAGGCCCGTGAGCGCGGGAAATGCGGAGTGCGCCGGAGGGCCGTCGGGGAGATTCGCGTAGTTGAGCCGCTCCTCGCTGGCTGTGTAGAAACCTCCGCAGACCAGAAGCGTAATAGAAATGATTGCGGCCAGTGCTGGCGTGAACCAGCGATAAACGTTGGCGCGCGCGGCGAGAGGGCCGAGAAACGACAGCAGCTCCGCGAGCAGCAGGATGAGCAGCGGCCAAATGCCGTAGGTGGAACCCCAAAGCTGCTGCGACAGAAACGTGCCGTGAATGGCGGCGAGCAAAAGCAGAGGCAGAAATAGACGCAAGGAAGGCCGGCGGCGCAAGGCGAAGAGATTGGCGAGGGCCAGTGCGGCGACGAGCAAAAGCAGAAGCGGCCAAAGCGCCAGCAGCGCATCGCCGCGCTCATCGGCGTCGTCGTAAAGCAGCAGCGAGGAGAGCGTGAAGAGAAACGGCGCGGCGAACAGAGCGAAGGCGGCGAACTGTGGCCAGCGGGATTCAGATCCCACCCTTCGCGCGATGAAGCTGCGCGAAGGATGGGGCACCCCGGTTGGTTCTTTCAGCCTCAGCAACAACAGCGCGATGGCGATGCAGGGCAGAGTCCATAGGAGAGTCGGATCGCTGTAGACGCCGAGCATGAGGCTGAGTGCAGGCAGGCGGCGCTGCCCGGCATATTCGATGGTCCAGTGAATGTAGTTGCCGAGGCCGGCAGTCCAATGAAGCGCCAGGATTGCGACCAGGAGTCCAGCGGAGGCTCCGGCGAGAAAGGTTAGGAGAAATGGGCGATGGTTCGCGCTATCCCCGGTGCCCAAATGCGAGGCACCGGGGGCACCGGCATTCGCGTTGGGTTGGAGAATGAAGAATCGCGTGAGGATAAGAACGACCGTGATCGCGCCCACTGCCGCGAGGAGCAACGGCAGGCCCATATTCTGCTTGAAGAACATGGGCACGCACGCCAATGCTCCCGCTGCAAATGCAAAGGCCGCACCCTTTCTGCGATCGAGCCGTTCGAATGCCCACAAGGCTACCAGCAGCCAGAAGCCGCAGTCGCAGTCGTACTCGGGCGTGGGCACGATGCAATAGACGCCGAGAAAAATCAGCGGTGCGGCGAGGAGCAGAGCCACGGACCAGGCGGCAGGCATGCGCCCGCGCAGAAGGGCCAGCGCGATTCTCCACGTCAGCACCGCACTCAGGCCGCCGGTAACCGCGGTATAGAGAACGTGATGAAAAAAGACGCGGCCCGTGAGGCGAATGATCGCGGCCTGGATGAGAAAGGTGAGCGGCGCGTGCGCCAGGGGGAAATCGCGATAGGGAACCTGGCCGAGGGCGATGCGTTCCGCGGTGTTGAGGATGTAGCTGAGATCGAAGAGGACGGCGACGTGCGCGTTCTGCCAGAGCACTACGCCGGCGGTGGCAGCAAAGAGCGCCGCCGCCGCAAATCCAGTCGCGCAACGCCCAGCGCGGATTGGAAGGATCGGGTTCCGGTGGTGTCAGTTCTGTTGGCTCGGTCGCTCTTTTTACCATCCGCGATGATAGTAATAGGCGTAACTGGGCATGGAGAAGAACGCCATGAGCAGAGCAACGAACCAGCCAATCCCGGTCCAGCCAAGAAAGATGTTCAGCAGCAGGATTCCCGCGGCGTTGTGCGTGTGCCGCGCGGCGGCAATTATGGCGGGGAGGAAATAGAGAGCGCCCAAGATGAGCAAGTGCATTGAAGCCCCCACAGTGGTTCCCTAATTGTTACGCACAGTGTAACGCCGGAGTTCCCGGCTTTCATTAGATTTTGGGTCAAGTTCGATCGGACGCCAGCGCAGAAGAAGACAGGTCTCAACTGTGACGAAGAGAGCGGGGATTCTTTATTGCACCGCGTTGAGGCGCACGCGTATACTCGCCACGGCCCCCGAAACTTTGAAGGAGGAGTCATGGGAAAGATCAATATCGGTCGCCTGATCCTGGGTGGTATTGTTGCCGGAATCGTCGCGGATGTATTGGATTATCTGGTGGATGGCCTATGGCTGCAGCAGGGCTGGTCTGACGCCATGCTTGCCTTGGATCACCCGAACTTTGAAGGTAACCAGATTATCTGGTTCAACGTATTGGGTATCATCGGCGGCCTTGTGGCGATCTGGATTTACGCCGGGATCCGGCCGCGCTTCGGTGCCGGCTGGAAGACTGCGGTCTACGCTGGACTCGCCGTGTGGGTCATGGGTGTTCTGATTCCCAACGTCGGCTTCATGTACATTATGGGCCTCTTCAGCAAGCACCTCACGCTCTACACCACGGTCGGCGGGCTATTGGAAGTCGTCGGGGGAACGGTTGCCGGAGCAGCGCTCTACAAGGAATAATTGAGCACGAACTGCCTCCCGGGCCACAGATTCTCAAGAGCCACGCCAGACTGAGCGCGACCTCCGCTTAGCTGGGCGTGGCTCTTCCGCGTTGCCCCGTATGAGTTTCTTTGCGACATTTCTCTCCGGCCGGCAAGAAGGGATCGCGGTCGGTCCTGCCTCCCAACCCCTGCCCCTCTACAATGAACCGGTATGCCGACGGCGGTTCGATCCCACGCGAAGATCAATCTGGGGCTGTATCTTGGAGCCCCTCGCGCCGACGGATTCCACGCGCTCGTCACCGCCTACCAGACGCTGGAAGTTCATGACATTGTTACAGTTACTGCTGTACGTTCGGAGCGGACGACTCTGCGTCTGAGCTCGCAATGACGCGCGCGTACCGACCGACGAGCGCAACACCGCCTAGAAGATGGTTTCCTTGGCTTTGGAGGAGATTGGCGCTCGAGCGACCGTTGACATTCATATCGAAAAGCGGCTTCCGGTGCAGGGCGGACTGGGCGCGGGGTCGGGCAACGCGATTGCGGCGCTGGTGGGGCTGGAAAAAGAACTTAAAAAGCAGGGAACAGGGATCAGGGAACAGGGATCGGAGCGCGCCGATGCCGATTGCTCGGGGCGGAGGCTGGAAATCGCCGCCAAAGTGGGCTCCGATGTGCCGCTTTTTCTTGTTGGCGGCCTGGTTCTGGGGCAGGATCGCGGGCAGCGAGGTCTCCCCGCTCCCCGATCTCGAACCCACCTGGTGCGTGGTCGTGGTTCCCGAGGCCGGCGTCTCCACGCCGCAGGCCTTTCGCGACTGGGACGCCCTCTGCGCCGCGGAAGGTTTGACCGCGGAGGCAAGTGCCGATAGACTAAAGAAGTTGAGCCGCGCTTACGCAGCAGCCTTCTCGGGTAGTCCCGGGCAGGCAGGCAAAGCCGGCTCCTCCGGTGTCTTCTCCGTAGGGGAAGACCTGGCCGGACCGCAAGAGACGACACAGGGGTCTGGGCTTGTCCGCACCGGGATCACGAGCTGGATCGAGAACGACTTCGAACGCGTCGTCTTTCCCCAGCATCCCTCCCTTGCTGAGATCAAGCGTCTTCTTGCGGCCACCGGTCGACCGGAGGCAGCCGTCTGTATGCCTGCGCTGTCGGGGTCCGGTTCGGCGCTCTTCGGGTTGTACCAGACCCGCGGAGATGCAGAAGCAGCGCAAGATCGGATCGAAAAGGAGTCCCAGGCGCTGCAAGTGCGGAACACGGTCGTCACGCGCACCCTGCCCCGCCAAGCCTATTGGGACCAGATGATTGTTGAAAGCTAGCTTTTAGCCGTTGACAGTCGCCTTTTGGGTAAGTAAAACTCACCCTCGGCTGACCGTCGTGTTGGGCGATCGTTCAATGGTAGGACAATGCCCTTTGGAGGCATTTATTCAGGTTCGAATCCTGGTCGCCCAGCCAGGAAGACAGCTTTCTAGCCACTAGCTGTTAGCTTTTAGCTGCATTGTGCGGGAACCGAACGATTGCCCGTAGCACGAAAAGCTAAAGGCTGAAAGCTAACAGCTGATAGCTCGAACTTAAGAAACGCAGCCATAGCCAACCAGCATGGAGGTGCTTCAGATGGAAACGGAAACGTCGACGGTGACATTGGAAGAGAAAAATCCGGGCCAACCAACCCAGGGTAAACCGGAAGGCGGCAAGGACGCACCCCAGGGCGGGTCCGGAGATGGCGTGAGGGACGGGTCGAGGGACGGCCCCAAAGGTAAGGACCAAAAGCAAACGCCTGCGCCGGAGCGCAAAAAGCCCGCAAAACTCAGCGAGGACAAGCGCTTCAAGTTGTTCTCCGGGACGGCGAATCCGCGGCTGGCCGAAGAAGTGGCCAAGCATATCGGCGTGACGGTAGGGCAAGTAAAGCTGCAGCGTTTTGCCGACGGCGAGGTTTACTTCCAACTGCTCGAGAACGTGCGCGGCGTGGATGTGTTTGTGGTGCAGCCCACCTGTTATCCAGTGGATCAGCACCTGATTGAATTGCTCATTATGATTGACGCGCTCAAAAGGGCCTCGGCGGCCCGCATCACGGCAGTGGTTCCCTACTACGGGTACGCACGCCAGGATCGCAAGGACCGCCCGCGCGTGGCCATCAGCGCCAAGCTCATCGCTGACCTGCTGACCACCGCAGGCGCGAACCGTGCTTTATTTGTCGATCTTCATGCGGCACAGATTCAGGGCTTCTTCGACATTCCCGTCGATCATCTCTTCGCCAGCCCGGTGCTGGTGAGCTACTTCCGCGAATTGAATCTGCCCAACCTGACGGTGGTTTCGCCGGATGCAGGCGGCGTGGAGCGGACGCGGTTTTTCGCTCAGAAGATGGGCGCGCCGTTGGCGATTGTGGACAAGCGCCGCACGGATATCAATGTGGCGGAAGTGATGCACGTGGTGGGCGACGTGGAAGGCCAGCACTGCCTGATCATCGATGACATTATCGACACCGCCGGTACGCTGGTGAAGACTGTCGACGCGTTGTACGCCAATGGCGCGGCGGCGGTGTATGCCTGCGCCAGCCACCCCGTGCTTTCGGGCCCGGCTATTGACCGCATCGCCAACTCGCGGCTGGAGCAATTGGTGGTGACCGACACCATTCCGCTGCGCGAGGCGGCGCAAAAATTGACCGTGCCGGGAAACGATCCGGCGAAGAAGTTGCCCAAGATCAAGGTGCTTTCCATCGCCGGCCTGCTGGGCGCGGCCATTGAGAGCATTCACATGGAGACGAGTGTTAGTACGCTGTTTTCGTAAGACTGCTTTTAGCTATCAGCTCTTAGCTTTTAGCTTGTGCAGTGGGAGATTGGTCTTCGCGTCTAAGACGAAGGCAAAAACAACAAGGCGGCGATTTAATCGATTCGCTGCGCAAGAACAACGAGCAGCTAGAGGTTGCTTTTCACAAAGGGAGCGGAGCAAACCAGTTCGCAGCTGAACCATCAAGCTGATGGCCGAAAGCTGAGAGCAGATTCACCCTGTGCCCGATCTCAAGAAGAAACGAGAAAACGAGAAATGCCAGAAATCGTCGTAGCCAAGCCCCGAGAGGGCAAGTTCAACAAGAATGCCGCGCGCCGCGTGCGCGTCGCGGGCAAGATTCCGGCTGTGCTGTACGGCTCCGGACACGAAGCGGTTGCCGTGGAAGTGGATCCTAAGCAGATTTTGAAGATCCTCTATTCCGAGAGCGGCCACAATTCGATTTTTGATGTGGAAGTTGCCGGCCAGCCCCCAGCCAAAGCCATGATCGTTGACTGGCAGCGCGAGCCGATCAAGGACCAGTTGATCCACATCGACCTGAAGCGCATTGCTCTGGACAAGATTTTGCGCGTGCGCGTACGGGTGAAGCTGCTGGGCATTCCGATTGGCGTAAAAGCCGAGGGCGGCATTCTGGACCAGGTGCTGCGCGAGGTGGAAATCGCGTGCCTGCCCGCGGACATTCCCGGCCACATCGACGTGGACGTGAGCGAATTGGGCATGCACCAGGTGGTGCGCGTGAACGGTCTGCCGCACTCCGACAAGATCAAGTATCTGACCCCGGAAGATGCCACCGTGGCGCACGTCGTGCACATCCGCGAGGAAGTGGTTGCGACGCCGGAAGTGGCGGAGGGTGCGGAGGCAGCGGCCGCAGCAGCAGCACCGGGTGCAGCGGGTGCAACGGCCGAGCCTGAAGTTGCCAAGAAGGGCAAGGGCGAAGCCGAGCCTGCAGGGGCGAAGAAGCCTGAGGCAAAGAAGCCCGAGGCGAAGAAGTAAGCCTTGGCGGAAGCAAGCGAGACCGGTTCTCAACGAGGCCCTTTCCTGGTTGTGGGGCTCGGTAATCCCGGTCTTGAGTATCTGTGGACCCCGCATAACGCGGGATTCATGGCCATCGACCGCATCGCCCAACAGGAGGGCGTTGTGGTGCAGAACCGGCGCTGCCGGGCCACTACGGCGACTTGCAGAATTGCAGGACGCCAAGTGGTCCTGGCCAAGCCGGAGACGTTTATGAACCTGAGCGGCGCAGCAGTGGCCGCACTGGTTAAGGAGTTTGAAGCTGACCCGGCGCGAGATCTGCTCGTAATTTACGACGAGCTCGATCTGGTGCTGGGGACCTTCAAGATCAGGGAGCGCGGAACGCCCGCGGGGCACAACGGAGCCCGCAGCGTAACCGGCGCCCTGGGCACGGAAGAGTGGTTGCGCTTGCGGATCGGCGTAGGGCTGGATTTACCTCCTGAAGCAATTGCGGCCGGAGGTGGAACGAGGCCGGGCAGGGATTATCTGCTCTCGCCCATGCGCAAGGCGGATCTGGCGGTACTGGACGAGGTGCTGGACCGGGTGGCAATGGCCACGCGGCGCATTCTGGAACAGGGACCGGCAGCCGCGATGAACGAATTTAATCGGAAAGACAGGGAACAAGGGAACGAGGGAACAAGGGAACGAGAAAACTGAGAACAGCGAGCTGTTTTCTGTCGGCTGTGTGCCGTCTGCGGTTTACGGTCCACGATCCACGATTCACGATTCAAGATTCATGATTCAAGAAGAGGAATATCAATGTCGCGTTTGTATGAAGTAATGTTTATCGTCCGCCCCGATGTGGAGGACGAAGAAGCCGACAAGCTGATCGAGAGCTTGAGCACAACCGTGAAGAACGGCGGCGGCGTGGTGAAGTCGGCAGAGAAGCTGGGCCGGCGGAAGCTCGCCTACCAGGTGCGCAAGTTTAACGACGGCAACTACATTCTGCTTACCATTGAAGCCGATGGCGCGGGCGTGCTGGAGCTGGAGCGCCGTCTGCGGGTAACTGAGCAGGTGATCAAGTTCATCACCGTGCGCATGGACGAGGAAGAAAAGCGCCTGGCCAAGGTGAAGGCGCTGCGCGGCGTGCGCCGCGCGGTGGCTCCTGCGGCTGTTCCGGCTGCTCCCGTTGCTCCGGCACCCGCAGCAAGCGCTGCGGTGGCCGAGCCGGCAGAACCGGTGCAGGCGAGCGTGTAAAGGCAGGGAACAGTAAGTAGGGAGTAGGGAATAGAGACTGTGGTGCTTAGAGCGCTTTCTACTCCCTACTGGCTACTCCCTACTCCCTACAAAGAATCTCCGGCTGTGCCGGAATCATGAGAGCAAAGAGGAAACACGATGTCTGAAGAAAACCAAGCAAAGGCGTCCGCTGCGTCGGACGCACCATCATCTCCACAAGCCTCATCCGGGCCTGGTTCCGGTTCGGGTTCCGGTTCGGGCCACGGTTCGAGTTCCGGACCGCGTGGTGCAGGGCGGCCCGGCGGGGGTCCCGGCGGGCGCGGCAAGTTTTTCCGCCGCAAGAAGGTGTGCAAGTTCTGCACCGAGAAGATCGACGCGATTCCTTACCGCGACGTGAAGCTGCTGGGGCAGTTCGTGGCCGAGCGCGGCAAGATTGTGCCGCGGCGGTTGACCGGTGTTTGCACTACGCATCAGCGCCGCCTGACCCGCGCCATTAAGCAGGCTCGGAACATTGCGCTGCTGCCGTTTGCGACCAGGCATTAGAGGCATGCCCGCTGGCCGCATTCCTGAACGGCGCGGGGGCAATTCTGGTTTGTATCAGGGCATGATTTTAGTCGTACGGAAAGTGGCGCTAAGTGCGTTGGGGTTTTCGCCCCTGCCCGTTACAGCGCGCCCGTCGCGCATGACAAGAGATTTGGAGAATTTCTCATGGAAGTAATTTTGAAGGAAGACGTCGCCAACGTTGGCTTTCGCGGAGAAGTGGTGAAAGTTGCCGACGGCTACGCGCGCAACTATCTTTTGCCGCGCAAGCTGGCCATGCAGGCCACCGCGGCCAACAAGGCCGTGATCGAGCAGATGAAGGCTTCGGCCGCGCGCCGCTCGGCTACCGAAAAGACGCAGGCCGAAGCGTTCATGGTCAAGCTCGAGCCGGTAGTGCTGAGCTTTATCCGCAAGGCCGGCGAGCACGGCCAAATCTTTGGCTCGGTCACATCGGCCGACATTGCCGCAGCGCTGGCGGCGCAGGGATTCGAGGTCGATCGCCGCAAGATTCAGTTGGGCGACGCGATCAAGAGCCTGGGCGAATTCAAGGTGGCCATCCGGCTGCACCGCGAAGTGACTGCGCGCGTGAGTGTGAAGGTCGAGGCGGAAGTGACCGAGGAAGAGAAGGCCGCTGCCGCGCAAGCTGTTGTGGCTGAACCGGCGGCGGAAGAAGTGGCCGAGCCCGCAACGGAAGAAGCCACGGCAGAATAGCTCCAGCATGATCCACACGTCCGCCTCCCGGTTCGCCGAGGGGCGGAAGGCGTCTACCGGCCGATCTCCGGCACGGAGAGCCCGCGACAAATCTTGCGTGCAAGAATGTCCCCGATCTCGGTGTGCCTTGGGACAGCCTCTATCTTGCCTGTGTTGGGATTGCACCAGAGTGAATGCGCGCTGCCCTCGCGCTTGAGATAGCAACCGTGCAAGCGCAGGTGGCGGATCAAGGACTCGCGCTTCATTGCACAGTGACAGTTTCTCGAATCGCTTCAGGAGGAAGTCCGCGCAGGCCGTCCTCGCGCCGGTCCTCGAGGATCAGGCGAATTGCCTCGCTGAGGCTGGCGCGGCATTCCTCTACGGTTTGGCCTTGACCATTCGCGCCGGGAATTTCCGGGGACCAGGCGACAAACCAGTTACCGTCCCGTTCGATGACCGCCGTGAACTCATTGCGCATGGCTAGAGTATAGACCGATTTTCATTACGTTTGTGTTTCGGCACCATCCAGCCGTAATGGATGGTGGATCGTCCCGCTACGACGGGAACAGCGTTCCGGTAGCGGACGAGATGGCGGTGAGCCGGTTGCGCCGGCGCGCCGGCTGCGGCTCTGGAGCGGCCAGCAAGTTCGCGATCTCGCGCAGTTCGGCGCGGGCGTGACCGATGATGGCAGCCACTCCATCCAACCGTTTGTTCTGACCGGCAGGCATCGATAAAGCGGCCTCGGGATCGAGATTGCTGCTCGGGTGTTTGCCGGGGCGGCGCTGCTCCTGCTCGAGGACGGCACGCGCGCCGGATAGAGTGTAGCCCTCGGCGTGGACCAGGCGCTTGATCTCGAGCGCCAGCTCCACGTCGCGGCGACGATAAAGCCGCTGGCCGGTTCCGCTTTTGTTGGGCTTCAATTGCGGAAACTGCGACTCCCAGAAGCGCAGAACGTAGGATTCCACGCCGCACAATCGCGCGACATCACCAATTTTGAAATAGAGGCGGTCCGGTATGGACGGTGGTGCGTAGTCGCGCTTGCGATTCGCTTGTGACGCCATAGAAGTCGGCGAGGAGACCGTCTTGCCCTGGGGGAATCCCTCACACTATTCGCAGTATAGGTCAGGTTTTGTGCAGATTGAGTGCCGAAAAAACGGCCTGAACCAAGCTAACCATAGGAAAACTGGGGACGAAATTGGTCCATGCGCGCCGGAGTCTGGGGCGCGCAGTGCTCCTCGCGTCTGCCTTCGCTTCGAGAAGTTATTGTTTCTTGAGCACTGCCGTACCCTTCTCGTCGAAGAGGATTGCAGATTCGAGCTTGCGAAAATCGGCAGCGCGGTCCGCGGGAATCTCCACCTGGCGCACGACGTACTCCATTTCGTAATGAAGCACGTTGCCCTTGGCCGTCGACGAGGCATGGTAGCTGGCGAAATCCATATCGATATCGATGGGGTCGGGCGTCTCGTCGACAACGTAGCCGGCGGGCAGCGCGATGTCGTAACTATCTTGCCAACGGCCAGTGGCTTCGAGGTCGAAGGGAACCTTACGCGGCTTATCATCAAAGTGCATCGCCATCGAACCCAGGACGCGCGGACGCACCAGCAGCAGCGGTCCGGCCACATGCGCGTACTGATGTGCCGTGACCTTAAAGTGGAATTCGAGGGGCTTCGAGAGCGCATCGGGCTCGACAAAATCAAACGAATCGAGCACCACGCCCGGCAGATCGCGCGCCACCAGTGTTTCCCATGCGTCGCGGCGTTCCTTTTGGTCGGTGAATTTGAGGAAAGTGCGCAGGTCTGCGCCTTCAGGCCCGAAGTGCAAGGTTTCAACGGAGCCGCTCAAAGTTCCGTCGGTATCCAGCGTGAATTTGCCGCTCGCGTTGGTGCCGTTGGCCGCGGGATCGAGCACCGGCAGGGCAAGAAACTGGCTTGAGGGCCCGGCCGCCAGCAGTCCATAGCCGCCCTGCTCGTACGAAGGCAGATTGCCGACCGGAGTCCGCTCGTCGGTGGGATCGAAGATCAGATAACGGTTGCCGTCTCTCGCCGTGACCACGGCCATCAGCCGCGAATCCTTCACGTCGGCGGGCAACTGGATCGCCGTGATCATGTGATCGCCGTAAAGGGATGGCGCCTGGGGATCGACCACGCCGCGGCGACTGTCAACCGGCACGTAGAACGCCTTGATGCCAACAGCCTGCAGCATCGAGATGAGCAAGGTGGTCTTATCTTTGCAATCGCCGTAGCGGTTGCGGAAGATGTCGCTGGCAGGATGCGCCTGAAAACCTCCGATGCCGCGCTCGACCACAAAGTAGCGGATGTTTTTCTGGATATAGGAAGTGATGGCGACTAGCTTGGTGTAAAAATCGGGCGCGCCGGCGACGAGCTCCTGTGCCTCGGCGGTAATCTCAGGGCTGGGATCGGGGCGGTGCGCCTGGAGGTCGGTGGCCCACTGGCCCAGGGTGCGCCACTCGCCGTCCTTATCCTCCGTTGCGCCGGCGCCCCAATAGACCGACATGCGCGCGGCCAGCGCCTCTTCGTCCGGCCTCGATTTCACATCGCGCAGATCGAGCCGGGGCATGTCCTTGATCTCCCAGCGCCAGTTGTTCGGAGCCACCTCGACGGGTTTCACCGGTTGATACTGGTGCCACGCTTCCGCAAAATGGCCGTCCGGCGGTAGATCGATCTCCAGCGCCTCAAAGACAAAGGGAATACTCTCCTGAATATTCCAGATCGTTTCCTGGTTCCAGAGCGCCATCAGTTCCTCTGATTCGCACACGATGGTGGCTCCTACGTCCACGGCCGGTGGATGCACGATGCGCGTCTTCTCCGTCTCAAGCAGGATGGGAATATCGCGAACGATGCCCATCTCTCCGGCCCCTTCATCCACGAAATCCGTGTCCTTAGCCTGAAAGGTCTTGCCGTCGGCGGTCAGCGTCCACTCGCGGAAGTAATTGATCTTCTGGTCCACGTCATAACTAACCTCGCACCCCTCGTGGCGGCCCTGCGGCTTGAGGATTCGTTTTGCCCAGCGCTTCCGCTCGGTGGCCCGGCCTTGCGCGTCGATGAACTCCACGTACTCGTCGAAAAGAACCACTGCGGGGGCGTCGCCGACGTTCGAGGGCGTGGGAGTTTTCGCAGCGTCCAGTCCCCACTGCGGTACGGGACTGTCTTTGCCAAACTTGCCGGCGTGCGCGGGCACGGCGGCGCAGAAACACGCAGCGATGGCAAAACAGCCCAGGCGGAGGAGAGATGTGCGCATTAGTTCCCCTTCACCGTGGGCGCTACTTGTGTTGCCGGAGACACCGACGGCGTGATCGACAATACCAGTTGCGCTTGTTCCGCCGCGTCCACTTTTTGGTAAAAGCCGCGCAAATCCTGGTATTCTTCCGGCTTGGCGAGCGTGAATCCTCTGGCCAGTACGTTGTCGATTTGAATCTGACCGGGGCCGGCCTTGCTCTTGAGGAGGAACATGGCATGGCCCTGCCACGTCACGGAGGCATCCTGCGGAGCGCCCTCCACGGATGTGCCGGGAGGCAGGTGATAGGTGACGTCGTCCTTGATGAAACCGGCATAGTGCATGTCCACCGGCTCGAGGCGCTTCTCCTCGTGGACAAACGGACGTTGCGCGCGCGTTTCAAAGAAAAGGCCCGGGAGCATGATGCGCTTTGCCGTCGCAGTGCCGAGGGATCCTGTGACATTAACAATCGCCATCAGATTCACGTCAGGTTGATCCACGGCAAGGAAATGATCGACATGCGCCTCGACCCCATCTGGCACCGTGCCCTCCAGTTCGTCGTGGTCGAAGCTTTTTTTCAACTCGGTGTCGTCGTTGCGCAAGGCAAACTGACGCCAGCGCAGCGCCTCCTGTCCGGTCATGACGATCTGAATCCTCCCTGTGATGCCGCCGTGCGCGTCGAGCGTCAAGTCGGCATTGCGACTCACCGAATTATCCTTGTAGAACTGCTCAGGAGTGGTTGAGACGCTGACACCCTGTGCGCTCTGGCCCAGTCCCCTGGCGAACGAGTGACGCCAGTTCAGCGTTCCGAAGGGGCACATCTTTTCGCCGGGGTCGAGAATCGTTTCCTTGCCGCTGCTGCTGAGCACCACCAATGTGGTGTCGAGCTGATCCAGGCGTTGGTAGCTTGGATCGAAAACTCCCAGATTGCGATCTACGACTTTCACTGCATATGCAGTGAGGCCCGCGGCACGCAGCAAGGCCAGATACAGCATGGCGATATCTTCACTCGAGCCGCTTTTCTGCGCCCAGGTGTCTTCGGCATGCCTGGCCTGCTTGATGTTGAGCTGCTTCATCTCAGTTTCGGACTTGTGGCGCGAGTAGTCCGTGTTGTCCAGAGCCTGGACAGCGGCGTACAGCTTCTTCGCTTTGTCGAGATCGCTGTCGCCGGGAGCGAGCAGGCCGTCAACAGCCGCTTTAATGGGCTTCGACGTCTCGGCGAACTTGTCCACATCCTTTGACCAGAGCTTGCTCTCGTTCACCCAATAGTCGGTCGCGTCGTGGGCGAAGCTGTAATAGAAATTTACCTTGTAGAGAAAGCTCCTAATGGGAGGCATCCACTCTTCGTCGGGGA
This sequence comes from uncultured Acidobacteriaceae bacterium, assembly GCA_963732305.1. GTDB lineage: Bacteria > Acidobacteriota > Terriglobia > Terriglobales > Acidobacteriaceae > Telmatobacter. Next base: position 971,464 of record CAVSYW010000003.1, on the reverse strand, counting down.
TCGGCGGAACATCCGACACGTCCGCACTATAGGAGCCATTTGTACTGGTCTTGATGGTCACGCCCGTCGGCAGGTTGGTCCACCAGATGAGGCTGTGCGCTTCGCGCCCGCGCTCATCGATCAGATACATGCTGGTGCTGGTGTCGGGAGTGCCGGTAGGCATGAACTCTTTGAACGGTGTGAACGAGTAATGCGCCTTGTGTACGAAGTAAGGGCGCTGAATCTCCCACATTGGCGAAGAATACTCGTTGTCGTCGTAGCGAATTTCGTAGCGGTACTCCAGAATGCTTCCCACCTCCACGCTGGGCAGGGTGAAGACCTTGCGGCCAACTTGTCTTTCGCCCGTTTTCTCCGCGAGAAGGTCCTCGGGTTTTGCCGTGAGCGCAACGATGGTCCCATCGGAATGGATCGTGCGGCCTTTTATGTCTGTAATCTTCGAGGCGCCCTTGAGGTAGGGGAGTGGGACGGTGGCTTGCTCCTTGCCTTTCTCGGTAAGCACCTTGATGCGGTAGTAGTAGCTCTGGTAATGCAGGGGATCGTTGGCGATCTCCTCGACGTTGAGGTACACGGCGTCGGCCCCCGGCGCTTTGGGGTCGGCGGTCATCTTCAGCTCTTCATCGGTTGGCTGCTGGAATTGCGCGTAGATCGCGGCAGGCGAGAACGCGGCAAGCAATAGAACTGCACTGTGCAAGAAGAATGATTTCTGCATAAGATTCGAACCTGTCCAGAATTTGCGACCATTCTACCCCGGATTGGGCTCGCCGGGCGGTGTCGGCGGCAAGATTCATCGAAAGGCAGGCGAATCAGTTGCTTTTCGCGGGCGGGGCGACGGTCAGCACCAGTTGCGCCTGATCGGCTTCGGCCAGTTTCTGGTAGAAGCCGCGCAAATCCTGGCTCGCGGAAGCACGATCAATATGCGCTTGATTCAAGCAGCGAGCAAACCAGGGCGAGCGGCAGGCCCATCACGTTGAAATAGCAACCCTCGATGCGGGGAATCCAGCGGGCGGCGCGGCCCTGGATTCCGTAAGCTCCGGCCTTATCCATGGGCTCGCCGGTTGATATGTACTCGGCAATCTCTTCGTCCGAGAGGGTTAGAAAGCGTACCGCCGTGACTTCTGCGGCAACTTCGACGCGCTCTTGCGTGACCAGTGCCACGCCGGTGATGACGCGATGCGTGCGGCCGGAAAGCAGGCGCAGGATACGCGCGGCATCGGCCGCGTCTTCCGGCTTGCCCAGGATCGTGTTGTCGAGGGTGACGGTTGTGTCGGCGCCCAGTACGGCCAAGGGTTGGATGTCGGGCCTCGGAGGAGGGACGAGATTCTCCGGAAGGGTATTTACTGAACTCAGCTGGCGAAACACCGCCTCGGCTTTTTCGCGAGCCAGCCGCGTGACATAGACGACCGGATCCTCGCCGGGTAGCGGATCTTCAGGGATATGCGCGGGAACCACCTCAAACTGGTAGCCGACCTGCGCGAGCAATTCGCGGCGGCGCGGCGAGGCGGAGGCGAGAACCAGCATGTTGGCATTATGGCAGGTGCGGGATATGCTCTTTGCCCATTTAAACTAATAAGGGCTGGCGCGTAGATTGCCGGGCCCGGACAAGGCTCAAATGCACTTCGACTTCGATTTTTCGTCTGTCCAGATTATTTGGACACTCACGTTTGCCGCGCTCTTGGTGTTGCTGGTGGTGTTGCTGGGACGCGATCGCGCGCGCCGTTTTCCCTGGTTCACGAGTGCGATGGTGCTGATGACCGTTCGCATGCTGGCCAGCCGCCTGCTTTCCCACCGCATCGCGCCGGTCGTTTCAGACGAAATCTTTCTCGGGTTCGCCGATCTGGCCTCTATCCTCGCCTTGCTGGTCGTGGTTGAGATTGCGCGGCGGGCCTTTGCGGGCGCAGAGCGCAGAGAGTGGGTTGCGGGAGCATTGATGCTATTGTCGGTGGGCGGACTGGTGCTGGACCTGTGGGGTCCGTGGCCCTCTTTCAAAACGCTCTTTGCGGCATCGGAGCTTTCGGCCCTGCGGCTCATGCAGCTCTTCGCGGAGAAGGCCGACCTGCTCGCCAACGTGCTGTGGATTCAGCTCGGCCTGCTCGTGATGGTCTTTGGCCGTAAATTCAAGGCGGGCTGGCACAGCCATGTGCAGCAACTGGCCATTGGCTTCTTCATGGCGTCGCTATCGCAGTTGGCGATACGCGGTACCTTGCAGCACATTGCCACGCAAGTCACCATCCATAGTCAGGACGACTATAAGCGCGTGGTGGGCCTGATGGATTCGCTGAGCAACGCCAACAGCATCATTTTTCTAGTTGTGGTGGTGTGGTGGATTGTCTGCTTCTGGATTGACGAGCCGGGGACGCAAAACAGGGAACAGGGATCAGGGACCATCGAACAGGAACCAGAGACCGGGGAGTAGGGACGAGCGAAGAGTGAGAGTGTGAGTGTGTGAATGCGCCGGGAAGAAACAACCACACTCACACTAACCACTGTCCTTTAGATGCGGCAGCTCGCCAAACCGCGCTTCTCAAGACAGCGGTCGTGGTCTTCCTCCGCGCGCCGGAAAGCCTCGGCGGGGGCCACCGCAAATTGTAGCCGGCCTGCGCAAGTAATTCGCGGCGGAGTGGCGAGGCAAAGGCGAGAACCGGCATGTTAACATTTTGGCAAATACGGCAGATGCTCTTGGCCCGTTTAGACTAATCAGGGCTCTCGCACAGATCGCGGACCCGGGAAAGGCTCAAATGCACTTAAATTTTTCGGAGCTCCAGATTCTTTGGACACTCACCGTCGCCGCGCTGCTGGTGTTGCTGATCGTGTTGCTGGGGCGCCACCGCGAGCGCCGTTTTCCGTGGTTCACGACTTTGATCGGGTTGATGGCCCTGCGCTATCTGACCAGCCGCTTGCTTTACAGCCGTATCCCGAGGGTCGATTCAGACGAATTCTTCCTCGGGTTGGCCAATGTGGCCGCTATCGTCGCCCTGCTGGTCCTGGTCGAGATCGCGCGGCAGGCTTTTGCGGGCGCGAGTCGCAGACAGTGGATTGCGGGAACATTGGCCCTGCTGGCGGTGAGCGGAGTGGTGCTGGGCCTGTGGGGCCCGTGGCCCTCTCGCAGTACGCTCTTTCCAGCCTCGGGGTTTTCGGCCTTGCCGCTGATGGATCTCATCGCCGATAAGGGTCTCGTGCTCTTCGGCGCGCTGTTCGTTCAGCTCGGCGTGCTCGTGCTGATCTTTGGCCGTAAATTCAAACCGGGCTGGCACAGCCACGCGCAGCAACTCGCCATCGGCTTCTCCATAGAGTATTTTTTGCAGTTGTCGGTCGAAGCCACCTCGCTGCACCTCGAAACGCACGCCGCCAGCTATACCCCGGACGCCCTTAAACGCGCCACGGAAGGATTCCATTCGTTGATGACCGCCAGCAGCATCATGCTTCTTGTGGTGCTGGCGTGGTGGATTGTCTGCTTCTGGAACGACGAGCCGGCGACGGAAACAGCAGACGGCAAATAGCACGGCCGCTCATGCCATTTATTGTTCATGATCAGCTGTTCGCTAAATGTGGCAACTTGCCAGCCCGCGCTTCTCGAGATAGCGCTGGTGATACTCTTCCGCGCGCCAGAAGGTCTCCGCGGGAACCACCTGGGTGACAATGCGCTTCGGTTTGAATCGGCCCTCGGAGGTCAGTTGCTCGATTTTGGCGCGAGCCTGCGCCTCCTGCCCCGGTGAGTGGAAGAAGATGACGGAGCGGTACTGCGTGCCCCAGTCTGGACCCTGCCGGTTGAGCGTGGTGGGATCGTGGAGCTCAAAAAACGCGTCGAGCAACTGCCCGTAGGCCACCTTCTCGGGGTCGAAGTCGATTTCGACCACTTCAGCGTGGCCAGTTTCGTTGGCGCAGACATCTTTGTAAGTGGGCTGGTCGTTCTTTCCGCCCTCGTAGCCAACCGCCGTCGCCGTTACGCCCGGAATGGCGGCAAACGCCGCCTCCACGCCCCAAAAACACCCCGCTCCGAATGTCGCCTTTTCAATGGTCATATTCGATAAGATGCCCGGTTTAGCCCAAGGGTGACAAATTCTGAATTGGGACTGATTTTTGGCGTGCTCACTAGCCTTGGCGGAGTTCCTTTGGTCTGGCCGCCTACTGTGCGTCGAGGGACTTGCGGAGGAAAGCGTGGAGGTCGCTCGCGTGTCTTGACCGCCTGGCGACCACGTCGGGGTTGAGATTGGCAAGAATCCTGGAACCGTGATTGACTTTGTGATAGTTCCTAGCCGGCGTCGCTTGGACCGCTGCTTTTAATGCGTCCAGGACAGCCGTCTTCGAGACAGCTTCAATGTCCCGACCGGCCGGAAGTGCGCTTTCTCGCAACCGATCACCGAAACATGCCTTGAGAGCGGTTGTATCACCGACAAACCACGATTCCATGCATTGAACCATAAGAAAAACATTCGCGCGCTCATCCGTTGGCACATATGCGGAATCAAGCTTGGTCCGAAGATGCTCTGCTGGAGAATTGGCGGTAACAGCAGCATCCGAGTCGACCAGCAGCGAAGGAACAAAATCCGGTCTGTTCTCCCGCGCGGCACGGGCGAAATCGCGAATCGTTTCCTCTGTGGATCCGCACGGAGAGACCTCCATCGCCTTCAATCGTGGATCCAGCTTCACCAGGTGCTGCTTGAAACCATTTCTGAAGAGCCTGAGGCCGTTGGCGTGCATGCCCTTCGGCCCTCCTTCCACATAGAGGCGAACTTTCACCAGCGATTGCCTCCGATTTCTCCTTTGGCCCAAAGCTGGCCCAGCGAGTAATCCTCGAGCCAGGCCTTCAGCCGCTCCTTATTCAACCGTTGGATCACCGTGGAGCCCTCGACCTTTTCGCAGACGCAAACCATGTCGGGCGTTTCGGTGAACGCGTCGAGCAGGGCATCGGAATGCGTGGTCACAATCAGCTGGGTTCGCGTGGAGGCCTCGACAAGCAGATCGGCGAGCGTGTGGATTGCATCGGGATGCAGGCCAAGTTCAGGTTCTTCAATGCAAGTCACGGGCGCTGGGGTTGGATTCAGAAGGATCGCCAAAAGCGCCAGCCAGCGCAACGTGCCGTCGGAGAGACGGTAGGCCGAGACAGAAATCCCGCCCTCCTCGTTAATTGCGGGCTGTAGATGCGTACCAATGAGCCTTACTTCCAGGCTCTCGTATGGCTCATAGAACTTCTTCATCAATTCGTTTATTCGTTCAAGTACCGGGCGGTGGTAATCCCTGAAAAACGCGAGCATCTGTGCGAGGTTATACCCGTTCTCTTCCAGCCGTTTCACTGACTGGCCCACTGGGATTGGGTCGCGTGGGGTCAGGTCGGCTCCAAATTCCCAATCCTGGTGGAAGTCGAAGCTTTCGAAAAACTCTGCTAATTCGAACAATTCGGGCATGTACTTGCCAATCAGCGATTCTTGAATGCTCCGCGAAGTTCTCTGAGAGAGCACCGAGCGCTCTGGATTCAGTTGAATGGTGAGATCTTGGGTGAAATTCGAGGGGCTCTGACGTGAACTGAGTATGCCCGTAGATCCACTGCTCTCAAATGAGGACGTGAGCTTCCCGTCTGTCTTGCTTACGTTAAGGCGTGCGCAGGATTCGTTCTTCACGTAGAAGGAAGAGTGGGACTTTGCCACCGTTATTGAGTAATCGCAGGCACGGATTTCGACTTGAGATGCACCCAACGGCATCCATTCCAAAAACGCCCTCGCGGAGACGCGCGAGTCTAAGGTTCTTTCATTTCGGCCTTGCCATACCCATTCGTCTACGCCACCCGTTTGGATCACAGTTGCCCATGGCTCCTTATCGGGAAGGCAACTCAGGAGCCTAACAATTTCAATGAAATTTGATTTTCCCGAACCATTGGGACCAATAAGAATATTCAGCGGCCGAAGCTCAATCTCTTCCGTGTTGGGCCCGAAGGAGAGCAGATTGACGGGGTGGATCGACTTGAGAAACGGGTGTTGGGCCATGGCTGCACCTCCTTCCCTGTGGGAATCTGCCACTACCGTATCACTTTATCGCAATTGCCGCGCAGTCAGTCGGTTTCCGAGAACCGCGCCAAGCCAATAGCGAATGTGGCCTCCAGACAAGCGACAAATTTCCGCTTGCCAACGCAGAACCCTCAGCTCGATTGCAGCTGGACTGGCACCTGAAACCTGACCCCTGAAACCTGCTTTTTTTAGCCGATCGGCGCCAGGTGCTTGGTGTTCTGGTAGGTGAAGACGACGCGGTGCACGACCGTGATGGTGGCGAGCACGGCCAGTACCCACAGCACCGGAGCCATCACCCCCCAGTGGTTGAAGAATGCGCCCAGCAGGATGAGCACGATGCGCTCCGGCCGCTCCATGAAGCCAACCTTGCATTGCCCGATGAGCGCCTCAGCGCGGGCGCGCGTGTAGCTGACCATAAGCGAGGTGACCATGACAAAAGCCACCAGCACCACGTAGCGGAAACGATTGATGCGGCCGTAGTAGACCAGCAAACCGAAGAAGAGCACCACGTCGGAGTAGCGGTCGATGACGGAATCGAAGAAGGAGCCGAAGACCGTCACCTTGTTGATGCGGCGGGCGACGCGGCCGTCGACCATGTCGAAGATACCGGCGCCGAAGATGACCAGTCCCGCGAAGAAAAACATTTTGTCGCCGTTGGTGGCGTTGGCGTGGCCAAACAGAAACGCGGCGACGATGTTGATCACCAGCCCGAGGAAGGTGAGGACGTTGGGTGAGATGCGAGTGAGCGCCAATCCATGCACGATGCGGTCAAGCAACCATCCGCAGGCACGGCCGAAAGCACTTGTCCAGGTCATGAAAGCTACTAGCTCCTAGCCTCTAGCGTCTAGCCTTGCTGTTCGCGAGCTACGTTTGTTGCGACACCGCAAAAGAGCTGGGAGCTAGAGGCTAGAAGCTAGCAGCTGGTTCTTTGCTACTGGGCAGTGCCGGCCGCGGTTTCGCCCGCTTGCGCGGCGGCTTCGTCGTGAATGGTCGTCAGCTTAAGAATCTCCAGCTCGCGCTTGCCGTTGGGCGTCACGATGATGGCCGTATCGCCCACCTTCTTGCCCACAATACCGCGGCCAATGGGCGAGGTGGTGGAGATAAGTCCCTTGGTCACGTCCGCTTCCTCGCTGGTTACGAGGCGGTATTCAATCTCTTCGTCCTTGGTGGAGTCGTAGACCACCACAGTGGACCCGAATCCGGCTCTGTCCCTGGGAATGTTTACCAGATTCACCAGGGAAAGCTCGCCCATGCGCTTCTTGAGCTGGCCAAGGCGCGCATTCACAAACTCCTGCCGCTGCTTGGCCATGTGATACTCGGCGTTTTCCGAGAGATCGCCCAGCGCCCGGGCCTTCTTGATTTCGGCCGGGAGCTCGGTGGTCAGCTCGTACTCGAGCTGCTTGATCTCATCCTGGAGCTTTTTCTTGATGTGCTCGGGCATTCGTGATCCGGTAGCGGTGAGGGAACTGCCCCGTCCGCAGAGTCTAAACATTCTGAAATCTCATTATAAAGGCAGGGAACAAGGGAACGAGGGACCGAGGGAACAAGCAAGCCGCTGCGATGAGCGCTGGCTATCTTTGAATGTCTTGATCCCCACCTTCTTGTTCCCTTGTTCCCTTGTTCCCTTGGTCCCTGCTTTCCAGAAACGACTTCAGAATCAGCACCGCTGCTACCTGGTCAACAACTTTGCGGTGCTCTTGCCGCGCGTGGCCGGCTTCATAAAGCATCTGGTGGGCCTCGTGGCTGGTCAGGCGCTCGTCCCACAGGTGAATGGGGAGGCCCGTCAACTGGCCCAGCTCAGCCGCAAAGGCTTGAGTACGCGCGGCTTGCGGACTGGGTTCGCCAGAGAGATGCACCGGGTTTCCCACCACGATACCCACCACCCCGAATCGGCGGCAGAGCCGCGCCAACGAGCGCAGGTCCTCACGGCGGTTGTTGCGGCGCTCGAGGGTGAGCACAGGTTGCGCCGTCAGGCCCAGCTCGTCCGAAACAGCTACGCCGATGCGGCGGTTGCCGATGTCGAGACCGAGAAAACGAGGTTGGGCGTCGGAGTTCACTATGCTGCTCCTCACATTTAGCTTATGGCCACACACATCCTCCGCAGCCGGTTTTTGCCCGCTACAATCGAAAGATAAGGAATCCGGGCAGATTTTTCACGCCGGCATTCATCTGGAAGGATCCAAATCGGCAGGATGGCGCGACGCAGGCGGAAAAGCGGGAAGAAAAGGGGTTCCGGCGTTGGCAGCTTCCTGCTGGGGTTGTTTCTCCTCGTCCTGCTTGCAGGAAGTGCAGCGGCATGGCTTGTGCTCGCTCCGTACGGACCGGAGACGGGGACATACGTGAATGTGGTGCCCGGCTCGTCCGTTGTGGCCATTGGCCGCAAGCTTGAAGCGGCAGGCGTGGTGCGCAGCCGGTATGCGTTTGACATTGTGCGCTGGCTGCGGCGCGGAAAACTGCAGGCGGGCGTTTACAAGTTCGATCATCCCGCGCCGGTGACCGAAGTGTACACGCGGATAGCGCGCGGCGACGTGGTGACGATATCGTTGACCGTCCCCGAGGGCGCGAACATCTTTGACATTGCGGCGCGCGTGCGGCAAGCAGGATTGGGCACGCGCCAGGATTTTATGGCCGCGGCAGCCAACCAGACGGCGCTGATTGCCGATTTGGATCCGGGAGCAACGAGTCTCGAAGGCTATCTGTTTCCGGACACGTACCGATTTCCGCCTACGGTGACTGCGGTGCAGATGGTGACGGCTATGGTGAAGCGGTTCCGCGTGGCGGCCGGGCAACTGGGATTGAAGGAGAACGTGCATCAGGTGGTTACGATGGCATCGCTGGTGGAGCGCGAAACGGCCGTGGACGCGGAGCGTCCGCTGGTGGCGAGCGTGATTGTGAACCGGCTTGCGAAGAACATGCCTCTGCGGATCGACCCATCTGTTATTTATGGGCTCGAGCTCGAAGGCAAATGGCGAGGCGCCATCTACGCGAGCGATTTGACCCGCGATACGCCGTACAACACGTATCTGCACGCAGGCTTGCCGCCGGGACCAGTGGCAAATCCCGGCATCCCCTCGCTGCGCGCGGCCATGGATCCGCCGAAAACGAACTATCTTTACTTTGTGGCCGCAGGAACCAATGCGCAGGGGCACTCGCTGTTTGCGGAGACGCTCGACGAGCACAACCGCAACGTGGCCGAGTACCGGCGCGAGCAGGAGAAGAAGAAGAAGGCAGGTGCGCGATGAAGATCGTGCATCGTTCCGGCTGCGCCGCGGCCCTGGCGCTTCCGCTTCTGTTTGCGGGCTGTTCGCTCTTCCCCACCACGCGTCATTTGCCGGTGCCTAGACCCATGACAGTGCAATCGGCCACGCCCCGGGAACTCGTCAACCAGATCAACCAAAGTTGGGACGCGCTGAATTCGATGACGGCCAAGGTGGAGATTCAAGCCACGGAGCTGAAGACAGCCGAGGGCCTGGAGAAGGACGAGCCCACGATCCGCGGCATCATCGTCATGCATAAACCGAACCAGTTGCGCGTGGTCGGCACCGATTTTGCGGTGACGATCTTCGACATGGCGAGCGACGGCAGTCGTTTTACACTCGTCGTTCCGCCCGAGAAACTGGCGTTTGAGGGCACCAGTTTGGCAAAGGAGAAGGACCCAGATCATCCCTTCTACAGCTTGCGGCCCGACTTCTTCCTCGATGCCCTTGCAGTGCGTGGGCTCGGCCCCGGCAACGAGTACATGGTGGCTGGCGACTCGGAGACCATCGAAGACGCGGCCCGCAAGCATCTCTACATTGAGCAGGAATATACCCTGAGCGTGATGCAGCCGAAGACAGGCCCTGAGAAGCTTCCGCTGCGCGTCATCACGTTTCATCGCGACGACATGCTGCCTTACGACCAGGACATCTACGACAGCGAGGGGAACCTCGAAACGCAGATCGGCTATAGCAACTACGAGCAATTCGGTGCCGTCAAGTACCCCTCAAAGATCACCATCAAACGCCCGCAGGAGGGAATCCTGCTGGTGCTCACCGTAGATGACGTGCAGGAGAATGTCCCCGTCACGGACGACCAGTTCCAGGTCAAGATTCCCGAAGGAACCAAGATCCAACAACTCAAGTAGCGCGGCCTGTACCGCTGGCAATGGGCGCGCGATGCCAGCGGTGGCGCGAACGTCTGCCGGCCTGATTGCGTACCCTTGAGAAGGGATGGCAGGTAATGGCCGTTCCGGCGGGAGAACGGCATGAAAGCGAGCGCACTCGAGTTTCGGCTGCGGATGTGGATTCAGATCATCATTATTTTTCTGGGATTCTGGGCGCCGTGGCTCGGGCCGCTCGATTGGAGCCGGCGAATTTCCACGCTGGCGTGGCTGGCGTTGGAGATCAGTCGCCTCGGCATTGCGAGCTTCGCCGTGGCTACACCGATTGTGATTTTGGCTGGAGCGCTGGCCGCGCTCGCGGGTGCTGTGTTGCGCGTGTGGGGTGTTGCCTACCTTGGATACGGCACCGTGCACCACGAAGACATGCAGGGTGGCGCGGTGATGGCCGCCGGACCGTTTCGCTTAATGCGTAATCCGCTCTACCTGGGCGGCTGGTTCATGACGCTGGCGATGTGCCTGCTGATGACGCCTTCGGGCGCGCTGTTTGTCATGGTGCTGGTAACGATCTTTTATCTGCGCCTGATCCTCGGCGAAGAGGCGTTCTTAACGGCAAAACTCGGCGAGCCCTACAAGGAATATTTGCGGGCCGTGCCGCGGCTCATGCCTCGCCTGCGCTCCGGTCTTCCCGCCTGCCCAGCCAAGCCGCGCTGGCTCACTGCCGCGCTCACCGAAATCATTCCGATCGGTATCTTCGTCGCGCTGGCATTTCTGTCCTGGAGCTACGACAACGAGCTGATGCTCAAATTCATCCTGGCGACCTTTGCGCTGTCGATGGTGGTGAGGGGGCTGATGAAGGTTCCGATTCCCACAGCCGTGTTCTTAGCCGTTGCACTGGTCTTGCGGTTCGCCGTCCACCAAGGGAATCTGAAGGCGCTGCTGATTGCTTTTGGAGTGGCGCTGATTGCTTTTGCGCTTCTGCCGCGCAAAGAGACCAAAGCCGTTTCAGCGTGACAGAGTGCGGAAATCTACCGCGCGTTATGAGGTGCGCAAACGCAAAAGAGAGAGCGCAAGGCTCTCTCTTTTGTTGCATGCCATTTGCCGCGGTGCCCCAGCGGCCGTTCGGGAAAACTACTTTTTCGGAGGCGCGATCACGTCCTTGGCGGCCTTGGCCACGCGAAACTTCACGACGGTCTTGGCCTTGATCTTGATGGCCTCGCCAGTTTGGGGGTTGCGGCCCATACGAGCCTTGCGCTCCGCCTTCACCAGGCGGCCGATGCCGGGAAGTACAAAGACGCCATTCTTCTTGGTTTCCTTGATCGCGGTGTCAGCCAGCAGATCGAGAAAGGCTGCCGCTTGCTTGTTGGTCAATTCGAGCTTTTCGGCGAGTTGCCGAGTGAGCGCTGTCTTGGTCAGTCCTGATGCCATTGATATTTCTCCTTCTGGGCGAGCCCTTGGGGCTGGCCGGTATGGTGGGCTTCCGCCGGTGTACGTTTACCGCATGGAGGGAGGTTTACTGGGACTGGAGTACGCGGAACCCCTGTATTCATGCGGCTACGAAGAACCCTGCCGATGGTTACAATGCGGCTTCAAGGTGGTCAAAGTCAATCAAAAAACACGTGTTTTCCACAGTTTTCTTGGGTTTTCTCTGGAAAATGCCGATATTTGCTGGTTTTCAGGCCCATATGGCTTTCAAAACCCGCAATTGGCGCGGGTTTCGGCATGTTGAAAGTTGCGCACGAGCATCGATCCAGAGCTCAATGCAGTCCGAATAATACGCGCTTCTTCGGCACCAACGCGGCGGCTAGCGGCGTATTAAGCGCGTCAACCACGGGCGCGGCCACCTTGAAGTAACGAATCACCACGTCGGCGAGATCTTTCTTGAGCGCGGTCTTCGCGGACAGTGTGGCTGCGAGGCCCCACTGGCGGCAGCGGATCAGATCCATCCCCGGATGCTCGCACGGGAAGCCCTTCGGCGGGCGTGTGAGCGCGTTGCCCTCGAATTCGTCAAAGTGCTTTCGCACCTTCGGGTTTCGGAGTAGTTTCTTGAACTCAGCATGATGATCGAGCAGCCAGTGGCGAATAGCGGCGAGCTGATCCTTTTCGGGCATGTAGGAGCCGGCGGCGATGACGACTTCCTTGGGGCTGACGGAGAAGTAATAGCCCGCGCCCGACGTTTTGTCGAATCCCTGAGACGACCACCACGCGGCCACGTGCGATTTATAGGGCCGCTTGTCAGAGCTGAAGCGCGTGTCGCGATAGATGCGGAAGACAGATTTCTCGGCGGGGCGCACGTGGTTAGGAGCAAAATCCACCATGGCGTCGGTAATCTTGCGCACGATGGCCAGCATCGGCTCGCGCAGCTCTGCCTCAAACTGCGCCTTGCGTGGCTGAAACCACGTGCGATCGTTGTGCCGCGCCAGGTTGCGCAGGAAGGTGAGGGCTTCAAGGCGGAAATAGGGCGAAGCTGCGGCGAGGACGGGCTTTGCGGCGCGGGACATACTGCAGGAAGGTTAGCAAAGATGGCTGACCTTCGGGACGCCATGCGTCACCGCAGATGCCATTTCATTACCGGTGATCGGCGACGTTGGTCTGAGCTGCCAGCCGCGCCATTTTCTCGCGGTGTTTCTTGATGTAGTGCGCGGCAACGTCAGGATAAAACTCGCGAATCGAAGTGAAGGCCACGTCGCGCATCGCGGAGTAACCGAATTTCGTCGCGAGAACGCTAAAACTGGTTGCGCCGGGTGGGTAGTAGTTGCGCGAGACCAACTGGGTAAGGACTTTGCCGCCGAGTCCGGCGATATTCGGCGTTTGCCTGCCGCCGTAGGTGCGCGCCACGCCCTGCCGGCTGATGACGTAAAGTGCGCGGATGGGAATGCTGTGCTCATCGCCCAGCGCATAGAAACGGGTGTCCTCGTGCAGCAGGCTGGTCAGGAACCATGCGGAGATGTAAGTGCCGTCGGTCTTGTCGACGAATCCACGCCACGTGTACGCCCATAAGCCGCCGGGGCCCTTGCCGAGCGAGGGGTGCTCATCCACGGCCTTGGCCGTTAAGGAAGTAAGCCCAAGAAAAATGAAAGAAGAATAGTCGGTAGCTTGTCGAGTAGCGATCTTGAAGTTGTACTTCCATCCGGGCGGGTGCGGCGCAGCTCCGGCGGATACGGACCGGAAATTGGGCATAAAACCGAGAATGCGCTGCGGCTGCCTGTGCTCGAGCGGAATGGGCTTGCCATTGGCGTCGACCGGATCGTTGGGATCTGGCGTAGGCGCAGGGTTGGTTTTCTGGCTGCTGGAACTGGATCCCGAAGCGGATTGTGCAACCTGAGAAGGGTCTCCCTCGATTGCAATTCCCGAGTCACTGGAGGCGTCGCCGCCTGAGAGCCCAGCGGCAGAATCATCCGCGGGCGCAAATGCGGCCAGGGTTTCGGCGAGCCCATCAGTGTTCGGAACTGGCGCAGCCCAGCTACGGATACACAGGGATACACCCAGACCGGCGATGAAAAAAAGAAGGCGCAATTCAATTGTCCTTGAGGTGCTGGGAGGGCTGACACGCCCACGGGTTGCGATTCAAGGGCTTACACAAGTTAGACGAGGCTCATCGCTGTCTGGTTACAAACTCCTGGAGGCGAGCGCCGAAAGCGTCAAAAGTCTCACCGGCATGAACAGCACGCGCTCGAAGGTGCTGAAAACGAAGGGCTAAAGGGACAAAGCCACCCTTCTATTTCATCAGCGAATCGCGCAGGGCCTCGGCCTGCGCTTGCTGGCCGACGGGGAGCCGGATATCAATCGCACTCCGCACGGGGCTTTGGATCAGGGCGACTTCGCAAATCTGGCCGCCCACGACCACTGCAATCCTGTGCTCCAGGTATTTCTGCGTGAAATCGTGCATCAGGTCGCCGCCGGCCTGATCCAGATGGATGTCGACCGCGGGGCCCAGTTCATCGGTTGTCACTTTCACGGATTCCACACCCCAGGGGCGAACGTTGCTGGCGTGCGTCAACATCATGTCCGGGCTGTCGGCCGCCAGCAGAAACAGTTGCCCATTGCTGGTCCGCGTGACGTATGGAATTTCGGATCCCGCCGGTGCAGCCCCGGTGACTTCCGGGTCGACGCCGTTGGCGACGGGAAACCATTTCCAGCCATTGGGAGCGTCGCCATTCGCGATGTAAGAGCTCACGTCGTCTTTCTGGAAGACGTCGACACCTGGGCCTATGCCATTGGACGGGACCGCCCCATTCAGACCGAGCAGGCGGATCTCCATGTTGCGACCTGCTCCCCCGGGAGGGGCGTTCCGGACGAAGTACTGATACCCGTACCACCCGGCTCCTGCCAATGCGCCAAGAACCACCAGAACGAGGACTAACCTGGTAACAATTTTCACGTGAACGTGTACCTACCTGTTCATGATAAATGTCAGTTTAAAGGAACGCGGCCATTCATTCTCCATGAGAAGTCTGCAAGGAAAGTTTACCGGATTAGCTTCAACGCTCCACGAAACAGCCCATCGAAGTCGCCGGCCAGGGTTTTTTCCTTCGCGATCGCCTGCTCGATGGCTTTTTCGGAGGCTACGCGCTGGTAGCCGAGGTTGACGAGGGCAGAGAGCACGTCTTCCACGGCCGGACCCTGCACCGAGGCCTGCGCGGGGGCAACAGCAAAATCATCCAGCTTGTCTTTGAGCTCGACAACGAGCCGCTCGGCGAGTTTTTTCCCGACTCCTGGAATGCGCGTGAGCTGTGCGTGGTCCTGGGCGCGGATGGCCTGAATCGTGTGCTCGGGCGACAATCCGCTCAGCATCTTGATAGCGAGTTTGGGACCGACGCCGCTCACGGTGATGAGCCGCTCGAAGAGCCGCTTTTCTTCGCGTTCGAGAAAACCGAAGAGGGCGATCTGGTCGTCGCTCACCTGGGTGTGAATGTGCAGTGCGGCCTCTGCGCCCAGCGAAGGCAGCGCCGTGAAGGTGGGAATGGAGATGGCGACGTCGTAGCCGACACCCCCGGCCTCGACGATGGCTTGGCCGGGCTGTTTGAAGATGAGCTTGCCGCGCAGGTGAGCGATCATTGCTGCTTATTGTAGTATCCCCATTCGCCTTGCGACGCGCTCCATGGTTTCGAGCGCGCGGTCGAGTTGGGCGCGAGTGTGTTCGCTGGTAACGATGGCGCGGATGCGGGCTTTTCCTTCCGGGACCGTGGGGAACACGATGCCCGTCGCCATCACGCCCTCGTCGAAAAGCGCGCGCGAGAACTCCATCGTCTGGCCGCCGTCGCCGATGATGATCGGCGTGATGGGCGTCTCGGTCGCTGGAGTCGTCAAGCCACCGATGTTGAAACCCAGGCGCTTGAGCTCGCTCTGGAAATGGCGCGTGTTGGACCACAGGCGCTCGATGCGCTCGGGTTCCGCCTCCAGAAGGTTGAAGGCCTCGATGCAGGTGGCCGCGACCGATGGCGGATGCGAAGTGGAGAATAGGAATGGCCGCGCGCGGTGGTAGAGGTAGTCGATGAGGTCGCGCGACCCGCAGACGTAGCCGCCCAGCGAGCCGATGGCCTTCGAGAGCGTGCCCACCTGCACATCCACGCGGCCGTGCATATGGAAGTGATCGACCGAGCCGCGACCGTTGCGGCCCAGCACGCCGGAAGCATGAGCGTCGTCGACCATCATGATGGCGCCGTACTTCTCGGCCAGCGCGGCCAGCTCGTCCACCGGACCGATGTCGCCATCCATCGAGAAGACGCCGTCGGTGATCACGAGCTTGTGGCCGGGCGTTCCTTCCAACTCCTGGAGTAGTTCTTCGCAATGGGCGACATCTTTGTGCCGGAAGACCTTGATTGTCGCCCGCGATAGCCGCGCGCCGTCAATTATCGATGCGTGGTTGAGCTCGTCGGAGAGGATGAAGTCTTCCTTGCCGAGGATGGCGCTGACGGTTCCCGCATTGGCCGTGAAGCCGCTTTGAAAGACCACGCACGCTTCGACATTCTTGAAGCGCGCGATCCTTTCCTCGAGCTCCATGTGGATGCGCATGGTTCCGGCGATGGTGCGGACTGCGCCTGAGCCCACGCCGAACGCATAAGTCGCCGCCACGGCTGCCTCAACGAGTTTGGGGTGGTTGGCGAGGCCGAGATAGTTGTTGCTGGCCAGGTTGATGACTTCGCGGCCGTCGTAGTGGCACACGGGCGCCTGCTGGTCATCGAGCACACGCAGCCGGAAGTGCGTGCCCTTGGCGCGGAGATCGTTGAGAACTGCTGTCAGATGGGCAAGCTGAGGGCGGGGCGTAGCCTGGGTCATCGGAATCAACCTCAAACAAAAAGCATAGCGCGATGGCCGGATGGCCTTCCGGCGGGTGGTGCGTCCAACCGAAGGGGCTGACGGCGGTGGAGTTGGCCGGGAGCCGGTTCGCTCGATTGCGCCCCCGGCGGATACAATAGGGGTTTACGCGAAGGGAAACCGGCGAGGCGCCGCAAGGCGATAGCTATCTTTCTGAAGAGCCCGATTTTAATGAGTTTGGAGCAGGTGCACGTGATAGGGAAAAACCGCCGCGGTTTGCGGCTTCATTGGGTTGCGGGACTGGGCATCGTATTGGCGCTGTCTCCGATGGTGAGGGCTGTCATCGGTCCGGCGACAACTTCCACCGCGCTGTCGGCGTCACCGCCCACTACGCAGAGCTGTCCGACTTCGGGGGATACTACGACGTTGACCACGTTGACGGTCACTGTGACCAGTACGGGCGGCATGCCCTCGGGCACAGTCAATATCGAAGACGAAGCGGTCAATGGAAATCCTGTCATCGCAAGCGCCACGCTCAACACCTCCGGCCAAGCCACCATCTCGCTTTATCTCGCCGACGGCACGCACACGCTGGTGGCCGTCTATCCCGGCGGCTCCGCCTACACAGGATCCATGTCGCCGGCGCAGTCGGCAAACATCAGCGCACAGTGCAACACGGAGTTTGCGGTGTCGGTTTCCGATATCACGCCGTCCAGCTCCTCGGTGATGACACTGACGCCTGGTCAAGCGGGAACAGCCGTCGTCACGGTGACGCCGTCCCAGGCGTATGTCACTTCATTGAGCACGTCGGGAGCTCCGGCGTTTGTCACCGTTTCCTGCTCGGGACTGCCGACTCTCTCCTCCTGCGCGTTTACGCCAGTGAGCCTGGAGGTTCTGCCGGGCCAGGACGCGGGCATCAACAGTACCATGCTGATTCAGACGCAAGCCCAGTCCGCAGGCGTTGTTCCGCCCTCGCGGCCCGGCCGCAATGTTGCCTGGGCCATTCTGCTGCCCGGTATGTTGGGCCTGGGTGGGTTGGCATGGGGAGCGCGTCGGCGCCGCTGGTTGCAGCGGCTTTCGCTGGTGGCGCTGGTTGGCCTTGTCACCACCCTCGGAACTGCCGGCTGCAGTCCGCTTTACTACTACTACAACCACGGTCCCGTTCCTGCGCCCGCCACTCCCTCCGGCACGTTTACCGTGACGATTGCCGGGCAGTCGAGCAACGGAGTCGCGGCCGTCACCAACACCACCACAATGCAGCTGACTGTGCAGTAGGCGTACTACACTGCCAGCATGAAGCACCGGCATCCTCTTCCCGCCGAGGTCTATGCGCTGGTGGAGCGCACGCCAGCCTCGGTGCTGCTTGAGGGTGGAAAACAGATCTACTCCAAAACCAATGAAATACCGTGGACGCGATTGTTCACGGCTCCTTTGCATGTGCACGTTGCATGGCAAGCGGCGGAGATTCCCGCGCTCTTTAGGGAGATTGAAGGCGCGGTGGCCGCAGGGTTGAGCGCGGCAGGATTCTTCAGCTACGAGTGCGGCAACTGCTTTGAGCCTAAGGCAGCGATGCGCGCTAGCAGGGAGGGCCAGCCGCTGGCGTGGTTCGGGATCTACGAGCGAAGCTACGATTTCGACCACACGACAGGGGAATTCGTCGATGGCGAACCGCCGGATTTAGCGCGGTTTCCGGATGGCAAGGCAAGCGCGGAAGAAGGAACGCGAGAGCTGGAGCCGGAGCCGGAGCCGGAGATTACCGCAGAGTTCGCCCTCACGGAAGCCGAATACGCGCAGCGTATCGCGGCGATTCACGAGTTGATTCGCGCCGGCGACGTGTACCAGTTGAATTTCACCGCTCCGTTTCAAATCAAGATGCAGGGAAGTGTTGCGGCGCACTACGCACGGCTGCGCGCGCGGCAACCCGTGGACTACGGCGCGTTTTTGCATTGGGGGCAGGATCGGTACATCCTGTCGTTTTCGCCGGAGCTTTTTTTCCGCATCGACACGAGCGACGCTGGCCGGCATATTGTCACGCGGCCCATGAAAGGCACCGCTGCTCGAGGCCGCACCACGCTCGAGGACCGCGAGATTGTGGAGTGGCTGCGCAACGACCCCAAAAATCGCAGTGAGAACGTGATGATCGTCGACCTGCTGCGCAACGACCTGGGCCGCGTGGCGCGAACCGGAAGCGTGCGTGCCGACCGGCTCCTCGACGTCGAGCGCTTCAGCACGCTCTGGCAAATGACTTCAACGGTGAGCGCAGAATTGCGGTGCGATGCGGGCTTTCACGAGATCTTTCGTGCGCTCTTTCCTTCGGGCTCTGTCACAGGTGCTCCAAAGGTCCGCTCAATGCAATTGCTGGCCGAGCTTGAGGACGCGCCGCGCGGCGTATACACGGGCGCTATCGGCTTTTTTTCACCGCGGCAAACGATTTTCAACGTGGCCATTCGCACGCTGGAGCTCGAGGGCGGCCCCGGAACTCTGAGCGGGACCATGGGCGCAGGCAGCGGCATCGTCATCGACTCCGATCCTGCGGGCGAGTACCGCGAGTGCCTGCTCAAAGCGGAGTTCCTCACAGGGGGCTCAAACCGGCGGCCGGAGCGCTTTTCGCTCATAGAGACCATGCTTTGGGACGGCACTTATCCGTTCATCGACTTGCATCTCGATCGCCTGACGGATTCGGCGCAGTACTTCGATTTCGCCTGCGACCGCGACGAAGTGCAAGCGGCGCTGTTCGAGCACGCGCGGCAATTCGCGGACGCTTCGCCGCGCAAGGTCCGTCTGTTGCTTAATGTCGAAGGCAACTTCGAGATCGCGAGCGAAGCTCTGCCGCCACGCAGCGAAGCAAACCGCATCGCGCGTGTGCGCTTCGCACCGCAGCGTACCGATCCCGCCGACGCGATGCTCTACCACAAGACCACGCACCGACCGCTTTACGCTCTGGCTTTCGAACATGCCCTGCGCGACAACTTCGACGACGTGCTATTCCTGAACCAGCGCGGCGAGGTAACGGAAGGCGCAATCAGCAATGTGTTTATCGAGAAAGACGGCCGCTGGTCAACGCCGCCCGTCGCATCCGGCCTTCTTGCCGGCGTCTACCGCCGCCATCTGCTCGCAACGCGTTCCGAAATCGAGGAGCGTGTGCTCCGTATCAACGATCTGCGCCGCGCGGATGGCGTCTACATCGCCAACGCCGTCCGCGGCCTGCGGCGCGTCACCGTCGTCTGGTAATCCACCGCTGCCGAGCATCCTCGCTCGCATGCTCCCTCGCTCCCTATCCTGCAGAAGTGATACAACGTTGTGGGGAGTGGAAACGATGAAAAGCGGGCGGCTCATGCAATTGAAGAAAACCGATTTTTTCAAGGCGATTGCCTTCATCGCGCTTTTTATCGCCGGAACTGCCGCGTCGTATGCTCAAACTGCGGATCAGGCGTGGCTCAAATACGATCTACCGCATCGATTCCTTACGTACATTCCAGCCGCCGTGCGCTCGCTTGGCAACAACGTCATTGAACAATCTGCAGTGAGCGAACTGAATCGCGGCCTCGGCTTGTCTTCCGAAGGCGATGCATCAGGTGCAAAGCTCAACGCGCCGTTTCGGTGGCTCCCGGTTAGGCAAATCGTTGTCGGCACGGCTGACGAGATGCGAAAAGCGTTTCCCGCTCTGCCGATCCCGCGCGATCTCGCAGCCGAAGGCTATTGGATATATGAAAGCCTCAAAAGCAAAAGTGGCCCGGTCGACATTCTCATCGTTGGAGGCGATCCGGCAGGCGTTCTCTACGGGGCCTTCAGATTTCTTCGCATCGAGCCGGCAATGGATGCAGGTGAGCTCAGTCCCGATGGTCTCATCCGCAGCCGCCCCTCCATGCCCATTCGCTGGACCGACGAGTGGGACAACGCCGACGGAACCGTAGTACGCGGCTATGGCGGTCGCTCGATTTTCTTTGAAGACGGCAAGGTGCGCGACGACCTGAGCGCAGTCCGCGAATACGCGCGTCTCCTTGCCTCAATTGGCATCAACGGATGCAATGTGAACAACGTCAACGACGCCGCACCGTTCCTTGAGCCGGAGATGATCGCGGGCCTCAAGCGCATCGCCGATGCGATGCGCCCCTGGGGCGTGCGCCTGGCCATCAGTGTCGACATCGCCAGCCCGCAAAAGATCGGCGGCCTCAAGACATTCGACCCGCTCGATCCCGCAGTGCAGGCGTGGTGGAACTCGAAGGCCAACGAGATTTACGCCGCAATTCCGGACTTCGCGGGATTCACGGTGAAGGCCGACTCGGAGGGGCAGGCCGGACCGGCGAGTTACGGCCGCAGTCCCGCCGATGCCGCCAATCTGTTGGCCCATGCCCTCGCGCCGCACGGCGGCGTCGTGCTCTATCGCGCCTTCGTCTACAACAATCATCTCGACTACAACGACCTGAAGGCCGACCGCGCGCGCGCCGCCTACGATATTTTTCACCCTTTGGACGGGGAGTTTGCTTCGAACGTAGTCGTGCAGATCAAATACGGTCCCATCGACTTCCAGGCGCGCGAGCCGGTGTCGCCGCTCTTCGCCGGCCTTGAAAAGACGAACGAAGCCATGGAGCTGCAGATCACGCAGGAGTACACGGGCCAGCAGCGGCACCTCGTCTATCTAGCGCCGATGTGGAAGCAGATGCTGGATTTCGATTTGCGTGCCGACAATCGCTCGACGCCAGTGAAAGAGATCATCGAAGGCAAGAGCTTCAACCGGCCGCTGGGCGGCATGATCGGCGTGGCCTGTGTGGGAAGGGATGGCTGGCTGGGCTCGCCGCTGGCCATGGCGAATCTCTATGCCTTCGGCCGCCTGGCGTGGGATCCGAATCTCTCCGCGGAACAGATTGCCGAGGAGTGGACGCGGCAAAGCATCAGCACGGATCCACAAGTTGTCGCCACCGTGACCAAAATGCTGATGCAGTCGTGGCCCGCTTACGAGCACTACACTGGCCCGCTGGGCACGCAGACGCTCACTGATCCGACCGGCAGCCATTACGGGCCAGGTATCGAGGGCAGCGAGCGCAACGGCTGGGGCCAATGGCATCGCGACGACGCGCAAGGCATCGGCATGGACCGCAGCGTCGCAACCGGAACCGGCTTCGCAGGGCAGTATCCGCCGGAGGTAGCGAAGATCTACGAGTCGCCTGCCACCACACCGGACAATCTGCTCTTGTTCTTCCACCACGTTTCGTACACGTACAAGCTGCACTCGGGCCAGACTGTGATCCAGTACTTTTACGACAGCCACTACCAGGGAGCGGACGAGGCGGCGCGACTCGGCGAGGAATGGGCGACGCTGAAGGGCAAGATCGATCCCAAACTCTACGAAGACGTGCGCGCGCGGCTCGAATACCAGGCCGGCCACGCTATCGTGTGGCGCGACGCCATTGTGCAGTACTTCCTGAAGGAGAGCGGAATTCCGGATGCGAAGGGCCGTGCGGGGCATTACCCCGGCCGCATGGAAGCGGAAGATGCGCGCCTGAGCGGATACAAAGTGATTGACGTAACGCCGTGGGAGGATGCATCGGGCGGAAAGGCCGTCGCGTGCGACCCAGGCTCTGCCGCCGAAGGCTGCGCAGCGGAGTGGACCTACGGAGGCAAGGTCGGCCGCTTCGACATTGCCGTGCAGTACTTCGATCTGCAAGGCGGCGTCGCGCACTTCATGCTCGATATCAACGGACGTGCGGCTGCTGCATGGTCCGCGGATGCCACATTGCCATCAAAGGAGCCCAACGGCGACAACTCAACGCGCTTCACCGCGCGCAACGTGGAGTTGAAACCCGGCGATGTACTGCGGGTCGACGGCACGCCGGACGGGAGCGATCCCGCGGCACTCGATTACATTGAGGTCGAAGCGGCGACGCCGGCGCGATAAGGTTGCGCACTACAGCTCATCGGCCGTCTGAATGATGTCGCTGTTCTGTTGACGTGGGGTCGTCCTGGGGCAGCGCCGCGCGCATCTGCTCGATCTCGTCGATCAGATCCAGAACCTGTTGCCGCTTGCGCTCGCTGAGATCGAGAAAACGGATGCCCACGTTGAACCGGTTGTGGATGGCCTGCGTGACGCCGCCGAGCCGGAAGGCCAGACCCTGGAGGTGAAATTCAATCTCCACACGGATATAAATGCCCACCGGGAAGCGCTCGTCGGTGCGGATGCGGCAGCCACCCACGCTGAGGTCGAGGATGTGGCCGCGCAACGCGGCCCCAACATTGACCAGCAGGATTGTAGCGACGGTGTCCACCTCGTGACGAGCTTGTCCGCGACGGTCGCGAGGCTTGGCGGGCGTGTGCGCCGGCGGCGCGATTTCTGTAGGTATCTCCGCCACATTCTTTTGGGTTTCAGTTGGAGTCTGGGTTTCGGCGGGGGCTGCCGGGGTCTGGGCTGGAGGTTCAACTGCATTGGCCACAATTCCTGGGTCAATCGCTCGTGTCACAAGCTCAGGTTCACTTGCTTTTATTGCTTCCGGCTCGACCAGTTTAGCTTCAACCATTTTAGGGATCTCCGGAGGTACTGGCGTCGGGGCGTCTTGTTCCGCAACCAATTGGTCGACCGTTTTCGCCCGCGCTGCCACAGCCGCCGCCATCTCCTCAATCACTTCCGCCAGTTCCGCCTTGCGCCGGGCAATCATGTTCACGAATTGGATGCCGAGGAGGCGATGGCCGTCGTTCCGCCGCACGATGCCGCTAAACCGGAAGGCATAACCTTTCACTTTGAAGGTAATTTCTACGGGCCATCCCGCCTTGCCGTTGAACGGCGCGAGGGTGCGTACGCGGCAACCCTCAAAGCTCAGATCGACGAGGCGTGCCTTCACAGGCATGCCATGATTCACAAGCACCAGCAGGGACTCTTCGTCTACAGAGTAGCGCGGATGGGCGCGGCGTTCCCGCCCCCGGACCGCGAAGCGCTCCTCGTGTTCGTTCCCGTCCATCGCCTGCTCCGCAGCAGACCACGGCGCAGATCAGTGCCCGTCGGCGACTCCCCACGGCTGCGCGGGCTCCGGATGCGCGTCTTCGCGGCCCATCAGCCGGTCGTAGCGATAGACGTCGCTGGTTGTGCCCAGCGACTCGTTGTACAGGCTGATGGCGCCAGTCAGCTGCTTCAGCTCTTCACTGAACGCGTGAATTGCCTGCAATTGGCTGGCCGAGGCGGGAAATTCGTATTGGGAAGTCTTAATAAACTTCTGGTAGCCGCGGTCGAGCAGAAGCGCCACCTCGCACCCGATCATCACTCCGGGGTGCACGGCGAGGGCCGCTGCCGCGCCCGAATTCGCGGGCGCGGCCACCAGCACGGCTCCGGCTCCGCACTTCGTTACCAGCGCGCCTCCGGCAACCCCGGCATAGGGAGTCACCTCGAAGCCATGGAAGCGCAGCAATTCAAGCGTCCGATCGAAGGAAGGATGGCCGGATTTCTGTTTCATGCGGGCGTTCCAGTCTGGAAGATGAATTGAGGCAGCAGGCGCTTTCTCTCTCTTCAATCTCGCACACCCGCGCCGCAGGCGCAATTTCCACGTCCCCATCTTATGAGGAATCAAAATCTTCTTTACACGGCGAGGGGTCTGCACGGATAATCGCTAAGCCTCGGAGATCGTGCGCTTTCCCTGCCTGGTTCCCCGTTCCCACTGCAACGCATCTCCGGGTACATCAAGGAGGAACTGAAGAAATGAAAATCATCAGCCCTGTCTTACTGGGTCTGTCCATCGCGGTTGCCGGCAGCACATTCACCGCGGCGCAAGACGCATCATCAACCTCGACCCCGCCCAAGATTTTGCAGATCACGGTCGAATACGTCAAGCCTTACAAGGGCGGCGCTGCGCACGATAAAACGGAGAGCGCCTTCATTGCCGCTGAGACCCGCGCCAAGTTTCCTGTCTACTACATCGCCATGAACGCAATGTCCGGCAAACCGCGGGCACTGTTCCTGACCCGCTACGACTCATTCGAGCAGTGGGAGAAGGACAACAAGCTCGTGGACAGCAATCCCGCTCTGTCGGAGGGCTTCGAGCGCGCCGGCCTGGCCGACGGCGAACTGTTGAGCGATATCAACCAGCTGGTTTTCACCTATGACGAAGATCTGAGCTATCACCCGCACGACGACCTCGACAAGCATCGCGTCTACCAGATTTCAATCTTCCACGTGCGTCCGGGCAAGCAGAAGGAATGGCGCGACGTGGTGAAGATGGTGAAGGAAGCGCATGAAAAGGCCGGAACCAGCGCCCACTGGGGCATGTACGAGATTGCTTTCGGCACCGAGGACGGAACATTCATCGCAATCACCGGCGATCCTTCCATGTCGGCGATCGATCTGGGTTTCGCAGAGGACAAGAAGTTCCGCGAAGCGATTGGCGGCGACGAGGGCATGCGCCGGCTCGATGAGAAGTTCGGGGATGCGGTGGACACTTCGCGCAGCGAGCTTTACTCGGTGAACCCCAAGCAGAGCTACGTGAGCGAAGACTGGATCAAGGCCGACCCCGGCTTCTGGAAGCCGAAGGCCACCGCGCCGATGGCAAAGCCGTCTGCTGCGCCTGCGAAAAAGCCCGCGCAGTAGAGCGCCCATCAATTCTCGCGCAGTAGCGCGACTCTCAATTGCCGACCGGTTCCTCTCACAGCGGGACCGGTCGTTTTCCTTTGAGCGTCGCCATCTGATTGCGGCCGTTGCGGGTAGCGCATAATGGAGTGGTGGCGGGCCACCCGATCGTGCGCGTTTCTATCTGCTTTATTTTCCTAGCTGCGGCATTGCCTTTGCTCGCGCAATCGGTCACGCCGGTTACCGGGTCTCAAATGCTCTTCAGCGATCCGGCCTACGGCGTCAGCTTCCGTTTTCCCAGCGGCTGGAGCTTCTCACGAGTCGAGCCCAGCGCAAAGGGTCCGAATCTCTCCATCGCCTACATGGAGGGCCGCTCAGTCTCCACCGGTCTGCGCGGTCTCGTCACCAACGAGACGCTCCCGGGACTCCGCTCCTGGCCGAAAACCGTCTTCAGCAGCGTCGAATTCGCCTACGATGCGCGTCCAGTTGCCTCAGCCGAGGCGTGCCAAAGGCTCGCCCGGGATAATTGGGAGGAAGAAGCCGATTCCGTTACGCTCAACGGTGTGACCTATTGGCATGGAAGCGCGAGCGGCGCCGCCTTGAGCACGGAAATCGAAGAAGATATTTACGCCACATTCGTTGCCGCGTCGGGCGCGTGCCTGCGCTTCGACTTAGCCGTGGCCACTTCGCACGTGCCCGGCCGCGATTTTCCCCGCGAGCTGACTGCGCACGAGAAAGCGCTCATTCACGCCAGCCTGAGCGACATTCTCGATTCAGTTCGCGTTACGCCCGCTGCCCGATAAACTAAACGTGAATATGGCCCTCGAATCTCCCATCCTCGCAGGCACGCACGTGCGTCTGGAACCGCTCTCCATGAGCCACGTCGACGGCCTGGTTGCCGCGGCCGCCGTCGATCCCGCGCTCTACAAATGGAGCGCAGTCCCCGTAGGCCGCGATGCTGTTTCGCGTTACATTGAAACCGCGCTCGCCTGGCGCGCGGCGGGTACGGCTGTGCCTTTTGCGACAGTACGCATTGCAGACGGCGTGGTTCTGGGGTCGACGCGATTCTTTGACATCGAAAACTGGGCATGGCCTCAGGGTCACGCATGCCACGGTCGCCAAACTCCCGATGTCTGCGAGATCGGCTACACGTGGCTCACACGGGACGCCATCCGCACCGCTGCCAACACTGAAGCCAAACTCCTCATGCTCACGCATGCCTTTGAGGTGTGGCAGGTGGTGCGCGTGTGCCTGCACACCGACGCGCGCAATCAGCGCTCGCAAGCCGCCATCGAGAGGATAGGAGGAAAGTTTGAAGGCGTATTGCGAGCACACCGCATGGCTGCGGATTTTATACCCAGAGATTCGTATCGCTACTCGATCGTTGCGGCCGAATGGCCGGCGATGAAGCAGAAGCTTACGCAACTGCTCAAGCGCTAGCAAACCAGGGATCGGGTTTCAGGTGTCAGGTATCAGAAAGGCGGCCGTGCCCTGAAAACTGACACCCGAAACCTCATCACGACTTGCCAAAGATTCTCTTCAGCAGGCCCGGCTTGCGCTCGCAGTAAGGCGGCCGCGGATGACGGTCATTCAGGTGATAGTTCCTACATGGCTGGCAATCGCCGTGCCGGGGACAGTCCAGTTTGGGGCACGTGCACACTTCAGGCTTGTGGCTCACGATGGCAAACACCGGTCCGGCGCCGTTCATACTGCCTCCGCCTGCCTGCCGTTTTCGTCCATCTTGCCAAAGATCATTTTGCCGCTGGCGGTTTGCAATACGCTGGTGACGGAGATCGCCACCGAACGGCCGATCAGCTTGCGTGCATGATCCACGACCACCATGGTGCCGTCGTCCAGGTAACCCACTCCTTGGTTATATTCCTTGCCTTCCTTCAGGATCAGTACATTCATGTGCTCGCCGGGCAGAACGACGGGCTTGAGAGCGTTGGCCAGGTCGTTAATGTTGAGCACTTCCACGTGATGCAGATGGGCCACCTTATTCAGGTTGAAGTCGTTGGTGACCACCTTGGCTTCCCACTTCTTTGCCAGTTCGAGGAGTTTCAGGTCCACTTCGCGAATGGAAGGAAAGTCATCCGGCACAATCTGCACCTGGATCTTGTCGTTGGACTGCATGCGCTGCAGCATATCCAGGCCGCGGCGGCCTCTTTGTCGTTTTGACCCGTCGGTGGAGTCGGCCACCACCTGCAGTTCGCGCAGCACGAACTCGGGCACCACCAGGGTGCCGTCGATGAAGCCCGCCTCGGCAATGTCTGCGATGCGTCCGTCGATGATGACGCTCGTATCCAGCACTTTAGAGCTGCGGCGTGACGGCTTGTCGCCGGAGAAAACTGTGCCCAGCGCCGCCGGACTGAGCAGGTCGCCCTTGCTCGCGCCCACCAGGAGGCCGATGTACGTCATGAGTAAAAGGACAAAGATTTGCAGCGTAGCGGAGTTGGCTTCGGCGAGCGGCGCCGAACGCAGAACCAGGCAGAACAGAAATGCGCCGATGATACCGAGGACGCTGCCGACAACGGCTCCAATGAGCCGACGCAACGTAAGCGCCCGCACGCGCAGCTCAAAGATGATGACCGCACCCGCTGCGGCCACTCCAATCGCTGCGCCTTCCCATCCTGTCGGGATGCCAAACGGGCGGAGGAAATAACAAACCGTGGCAAACAGAATGACAAAAAGAAGACGTAAAACAACCAGGTCCATAAGGGCCTACTTTCAACCGGAGGCACACCAACTCCACCGGCCCTACGACATGAAGGCGAGTATGCGATTACGCATGCACTATCGTCAAGGGGGAAAGACAGGGAACAAGGGAACAAAGGGCCAAGGGACCGAGAAAACCGGAAGTTGATAGCGACGTGAACGAAGGGACGAAATGGCCGCGCATCGGATGAACGATTCCGGGCCAAATGCGAACGCGACCCAAAGATTGCCGGCGCACGAGGTTAGTCGCCGTCTTCTTGTTCCCTTGCTCCCTTGATCCCTGTCTTTACGACGCGGCGGCCAGCTCATTCGGCGGCGAGACCCGCTGCGCCCCCTTGCGTGGACCGCGTTTGCGCGCGCTCATCACCTTGATGCGTTCCAGCAGGTCCTGTGTGGAGCAGTTCCTACGGACAATCATGGCGTCGGCCACGTGAATTTCGCCGTTCGCGGCCTGCGCATCGCCCAGCAAAATCATGGGCACGTGACTTCTGATGCGCTTCAGCCGTTCCACCAGCTGGCCACCGCTCATGTGCGGCATTGTGGTGTCGGTCAACACCAGGTCAATCTGGGGCGCTGCGGCAAATAGGGCGACGGCTTCCTGGCCGTTTGAGGCTGCCAACACGCGATAGCCGTTGGTTGCCAGCATGAACTTGAGTACGGAAAGCTCTTGTTCGTTGTCGTCTACACAGAGAATTACTTTCTTCGGGCGCATGGTATGGGGGTCTGCTCCTTACAGCAAATTTCAGTGGCCTGCAAATTTCAGGGGCCGTCAAGTTTCGGTGGCCGTCCGGGCAACACAACCCCTGAGCCGCGCTGAGCGCGGGTTCGTGTCGCCACAGATTGGGCCCATAGCGGCGAATCAAGGCAGACGGTATCGCTTTGGATCGTACTTCGCGGCTGGCCCTGCGCGTGAACTGGAAACCTGGAGGCTCCGTCCTATGCGCCAAGGGCAACCGGCTCGCATTCCTCTGCGGGTCAGCCCTCTTTCGCTGTCGTGTGCTCAGCGTTTTGGCGCGTCCCGGAAACTCCCAAAACACGCCAGGGAAATTAGGTGTAACGAATCGGAAGCGTAAGCCTCGCGGCGCTTCATGGGAAGAGGGAAAGGCAGGCGAAGAAATTGGTGAAAATCCAAGCGAAACAAGTCGAAAATCGCCAGGTCCAACACTCACCGCAACTTGCGAAGATGAATTTCTGTTGAAAGCTTGTGCATCAAGGCAGGAAAAGCTGTCCTTTTGCCACAAGAACGGTGCTGCCCGCAACGCGCACATCCGTGACCCTCGCGGAAGCGTTTTTTGCGGAGAGGTATAAGTCACTCGCGCGGCCCATCTCAACACCCTGGCGCACGTGCACGCGCTGGCCCGATGGCACAGCGCCTCGAGCCACCAGGAAGCTGATGGCGCAGCCCGCCGCCGAGCCCGTGGCCGGATCTTCGCCGCCATAAAACTGCATCCTCGCCCTGTACCGGTACTTCGTACCGTCCTGGTTTTGGACGAGATCCGGGGCGAGGACATAAAACCACCGCGCTCCGCGCTCGCGCAGCCACGCCGTGGCCGCATCCTGGTTCACTTTGAGCCGCGCCAACGCGTCGACATTTTGAAGGACAACGATGGCAAAGGGCGCTCCTGTCGAAACCACTTGCGGCAGCAATACAGGGTTAAGGTCGCCGAGGGCCAGGCCCAGAAGCGGAGCCACTTCCTTCGGGTCCAGTTCCGCGCCAAACTCGGGATCCTTCTGCGTCATCTCACCGAAGATCGCGTCTGCATCGCCGGCACTCGGCTCAAAGCGCACCGGCACCGGGCCTACCTTAAGCGCCAGCGTCACCTTATCGCTCACGAAAGCCTCTGGAGCGATCATTTTCAGAACGCTGGCCGTGCCCAGCGTAGGATGGCCCGCGAAGGGCAGCTCTTCCACAGTCGTGAATACCCGCACGCGCACGCCCTCAGCGCGTTCCAGCTCAACCGATCTGCGCTCAACAAACGTGGTCTCGGAGAGATTGAACTCGCGCGCAATGGCCTGCATCTGTTCGGTTGTCAGGCCGCACGAGTTCAGCACCACCGCCAGCGGATTGCCGGCCAGTGGTGTTTCGGTGAAGACGTCTACGACAAAGTAGTCGAGGTTCGTAGGCTGATTCGCCATCGCGCGACACACTCTCTGGCTCTAGTGTACGAAAAACCCGCGCGATGGAATTGTGGAAACGCGCATGCGCGATTTGTGGAGCGTCGCGCAGCCGGAATGGAGCACGACAGTTGGTTCCAGCAGGAAAGAACTGACCCCTGACCCCTGAAACCTGACCCCTGAAACCTGATCCCTGTCTCAAAGCTGGATTAGAGGCCGGGGAAGCCGCGGTCTGGCGCGATCCAGGAAGATTCTCATGCGCAGGGCCTCGGCGCGTTCGGTAGCCACCAGCCGCATCTGCCGGCGGATGTGATCGATGTTGTCGAGCCGGTCCAACTGCGCCTCGTCGTAGGCGGCATCCCGTTCCAGGCGCGCGATCCTTTCTTCAACCGTCTGGCGGAACCGCGGGCTGATTTCGAAGCCTTCGTGGACGGCGCAATTGGTGATCATGGCAGGCACCTCGGAGCGGGTAGGCCTGAAGCTGCGAATTTTTTTCGGCCGCGGCATCAAGCTTTTCCCAATGCTGCCGATACTAACGAAAGCTGCTTCTTCGCGCCAGATTACGAGTTCCCGCAACTTCGGTAACGAAGTGTCCGAAAAGAAGACAGTGGTCAGTTTTCAGTGGTCAGTGTTCAGAGCACGATTGCGGCGCCGGTGCGGAAGCAACTGATCACTGACCACTGATCACTGACCACTGTCTCTAACAATTCCCAGCTGCATCTGGGTTCCGCTCTCGAATTCGATGTCCTTCTGGCGATCCAGAAATACGCCGGAAGCGGTACTGTTGCCCGCAAGCGTCACACCCGGAATCGCTGTGGCGTGCGGGATGGATCGCGCTGCCGCAGCCTGATGCGCGTCGGTTGTCTCGTTGGAGTCGCCATGTCCGGCAAGCTGCACCGCTCCCGGCTCGTTCGGATCCGGATTCATGCCCGTCCGGTCTCCTACTGAGGTTGTGGCTGGAGAGGCTCTTTGTATCGCATCCGGAGGAATGCCTGGCTGCACGCCGTCGTTGCGGCCACCTCTGCCACCGCTGCTTGCGGAGCTTATCCCGTCCATGGGATCGGCGTCGTTCAACGGGCTCATTTCCGAAACGCTTGCAGGGAGGGAGACACCGCGGATCAGCGTGAAGATCGAAATGCTTTGTCCGTTCTTGAGTTCTGCGCGATCGAACGCAATAGCGATTTGCGCGACGCCATGGTTTGCGTCGCGCGTCTGCACCTGGGTGACGTGCCCTACGAGTCGCGTACCCCGCGGAATCACGGTTCCATCGGCGGTCTGCACTTTGTCGTTGGTTCGGAGAACCACGCGGTCGCCCACTTTGGCGGTCTTCGCGTCCAGCTTGTTCTGGAGTTCGCACGATACCGAGCTCATCTCCCAGGAGTGCGATGCAGACGCATCGCCGAAGCTCATCGGGCCTTGCGTGTTGTAGACCGCTTTTTGAGATTCGCTTGTGCTCCCTTCCTGCGCTACCAAGGGAACGCTTGCCGCGGCGAGAAAGGCCATCGTTAAAAGCCCGGCGGTCTTCATCCCGATATCCTCCATCATTCAATTGTTTTGGATGCTCTTTTCGTCCCAGCCAGCAAGGGAGCGACGGGATCGTCCGGCAGGAGCGGTCAATTTCCCGGCGTGGGCGCGTAATAGCCTTTGCGCACCTGCGTCTTCAGGTTCTGGTCCGTGTCACTATGGCAGTCCACTGAGACCTTGCGAAAGGTGCCGTCGATCTTGGCGTTGCTGGGGGTGTAGCTGGCCACATACTGGGTGCGCAGCTCATCCTGGATCTGCTGGAACGCCGCCTGCAGCTTGTTTGCATTATTTCCCACATCGATGACCCGCCCGCCGGTCTCGTCGGCGATGCGCTTCGCGTATCCGTAGCCGTAGTAGCCCTCGCCCTGGCTCCAGTAAAGGGCGCGGTCGGCGCACAGGATGATGTAGATAATGACGTTGTTTCGATTGGCCGCGGCAATGGCGTCAGCTATCTTGGTGCGGCTGCCCTCATCCTCGCCGTCGGTCAGGATGATGATCGCCTTGCGGCCGGTCTCCTGATTCATTTTTTCGTTCGCGGCCAGATCGATCGCGTCGTAGAGCAGCGTGCCTTTGGGATCTCCGATCGTGGGGACGGTTCCTCCGCCGAGGCCGGGGATGCCCGATCCATTGCCACCGGCGGTGTTGATCTGGGCCTTGCTCAAGGCGTGGGTCAGCAGCCGCGGGCTGTTGGTATAGTCCTGCAGCAGGTCTACATTCACATCGAAGTTGACCGCGAAGGCCTCATCCTTGGAACGCAGAACCTGCTGGATAAACTGACTGGCGGCATCCACTTCCATGGGCAGCAAGCGCTGCTGGCTGCCTGAGGTATCCAGCAGAATGCCCAGAGTCAGCGGCTGGTTGGTCTCGGCGACAAAGGTCTTGAGCGTCTGCGGCACCTTGTCTTCCAGCACCGTGCAGTTCTGTTGCGTCAGGTGCGGCACCAGGTTGCCTTTGCTGTCCTTGACAGTGAAGAACATGTCCACCAGGTTCACATTCACCTTGAAGGTGGCCACAGGCGTTTCGTCGGGCGCCGGGGCGGGAGCGGTGCTCACCGGGGGCGCGTCGGGAGACGGCGCAAGCTGAGCCCATCCTGCCACGGGAAATGCGGGCAAGCCAATCACCAGGGCAACTATGACCTTGCGGAGAAGCATCCTGATCCGTTAGACGAAAACGGAACCCCCAGGGGAAGCATACACGGGGAATCTCCCGGCTGGCGGGCAACTCTCGCGGCTCCGCTGCGTCTGATACTCTGACAAGTGCGGCCGGTTCCGCGGCTTTTCATGCGACTTGGCGCATGCGCCGGAAGGTTTTGAGGGAGGACGAAAACGCTGTGAACGTTCAAGGAAGGGCCATTGCGCTGGCAGCGGTTCTCGGATTGGGTTGGGGAGTTCTGGCCCAACAGCAGACCCCCGTGCCCACTCCCGTGCCTGACGCGCCCACCCCGCAAGCCCCCACAGCGCTGCCGGGTACGCAAGGGCCTATCACGCCAGGAATGGGCTCCGGAGAGACGCCAAGCGGTCCCAGTGCCTCTTCGTCCAACACGGGCGAGCCGGAGCAGCCCCCTGCACCGCCTCCCAGCCGGCCCCCCGCCGCGATGGCCCCACCGCCGAACGCGCAGGATTCGCCGCCTCTTGAAGGCGTCAGCGCGCAAAACGCCATTATTCATGCTCAGGTGACTGAAGTCGTGGTTCCGGTCACGGTGAAGGATCCCAAAGGCGCCGCGGTCCCGGGCCTCACCTGGCGTGACTTCACGGTCTATGAGAACAACGTCCGCGAGCCGCTGCGCGTGTTCAGCGTGGATCCGCGGCCGATATCGGTGGCGTTTGTCATCGACCAGACCTTGCCCTCGAATTACATGCGCGAGGTAAACGAGTCGATGAACGCGATCCAGGGAGCTCTCACGCCCTACGACGAGGCCGCGGTCTTTACCTATACCAATGGAGCCAAGGAGTGGACAGGCTTTACCGGTGCGCAGGGCAATCGCCTGCCTGCTGTGCTCGCGCTGGCGCAGTCCACGGGCACCGACCCCATGGTGCCCGTCGATCAGGGTCCGTTTGCCAGTTGCAGCATCACGCAGAACGGCAGCTGCGTCGACCCGAACCTGCAACCCGGCAAGTCGACCCAGACGATCGGAGCCCTCAATCTTCCCAAGGAGATTCACACCCTCACCGACGCCATTTTGCAGGCTGCCAAAGAGCTTTCCACGCGCCCTAAGGATAGGCTGCGCATCATCTACGTAATCTCCGATGGCAAAGACTACGGAGACAAGGCCACCCCGAAAGAGGTCATCAAATACCTTCAGACCAACAACATTTCCGTCTATGCCACGGTGGTGGGCGAGTCGGCCCGCTGGGGCGAGGGCTGGCTCGATCGTTTCCACCTGCCCTATGAGGCGTACTCCAACATCCTGCTTAAGTACGTGACCGCAACCGGCGGCGATATGTTTGCAGAGCGCGGCGTGAACAGCATTGAGAAGAGCTACGCCAAGATCGCCGACGAGGCACGCAATCAGTACACGCTGGTTTACGCCAGCCATTTATCGATCTACGACGATAGGTACCGCTCCATCAACATCATCGTCAATCGGCCCAACGTGGTGGTCACGGCCAAGCCCGGCTACTATCCCTCGGCGCAGGAATATAAATAAGCGCGCGCCCCCAAAAGACAATTCCCAAAATGCAACGGCCTGTGCAATCGCACAGGCCATTCTGTTCTGTCTGATGCTGTCGTCTTGATCGAGCAGGCCGGGAAAGCCGAGGGCTTCCAGAGCCGCATGTCCACGCGCAAACGGTGTTATTTCGGCTCGACCGGGGCGTTGGATGCGGGGGGCGGGGGCGGCTGTGTGTTCTGTTGCTGAACCGGTGGCGGCGGGGGCGGATCGTTGATACCGCGAATGCCTTCGCGGAAGCCCTTCATGGCCTCGCCCAGGCCCTTACCCAACTCCGGCAGCTTCTTGCCGCCAAAGAACACCAGTAAAACAAGCGCAATAATCAGCAAATGCGTCGGTTGAAATAGATCGCCCATCTTGAATTCCTCCACGCGCTCAGAGTCGTTCGGCGCGCTTCCTCAACTCCATATTGTCGCACAAAGTTGCACGGTCAGTGTGATCGACCTCACTCGACTGTGTCCTATTGTCCGCGCTTATGGCATCCTGAGAATAGCCCGGAGGTCTCCCCATGAAGACCGTCAAGCTGATGGTTCTGGCGGTGTTGCTGGCTCTTGCTGCCGGCACGGCCAACTCCGCCGTCCATGACATTTATCCCGATCCCTCGCAGGCCAGGGCCGATCTTGCCGCCGCACTCAAGACCGCGGCCGCAACGCACCGCCGCATACTGCTCGATTTCGGCGGCAACTGGTGCGGCGACTGCCAGGTGCTGGACATTTATTTTCACGACGCGCGGAACCGGCGGATTCTCGACACGAACTTCGTGCTGGTGGAGATCAATATCGGCCACATGGACGCCAATCTCGACATCGCCGAGAAGTACGGCGTTCCCATCAAGAGAGGCGTACCTGCGCTGGCGGTCCTGAGTGAAACAGGCAAGCTGCTATACAGCCAGAAGAACGGCGAATTTGAAGCCATGCGCACCATGCAATCGTCGGCCGTTACCGAGTTCCTGGTGCAATGGCGGCCCGCTCGCCCCGGCTGTTCCATCATGGTGGTGAACTGCTAAGCCGAAAGCCCGCTCAAGCGGGCTCTGTTGGGGCGAGGTGTCTCCCGGGATGCTGTCCGAACGTTGGCTGCTGGACAGCTTCTCAGAGCTGCGCTCCGTCCGCGGAGGACTCCGTCGGCAGGTCCGGGCTTTCGTATTCGAACTTGCGCAGGTTTCTGAGGCATTCCGTGAGAGCGCCCATCAGAGTCTCGGACCATCCGCAGGGTTGGAATTTCATGGTCTTCTGGTTCAGCTCAATATCCGCCACTGCAAAGAACTTCATGTCGGTGGTCTTGGCGGTGGCGAATTCCTTGACCGTGATGCGCGCTTCCACCTCGCCGTGCGCATGCTTCTTCTTGATGGAGAAGTGATGCAGTCTGGCGAGCGCTTCTGAGGGGTCCTGCTGGGTGAACTTCCAATCTTCCACGGTACGACCTCCGTTGATGCACAGTTTACGGCGTGTCGGGGGAAGTTTCGCAGGAAATCGTTGGATGAGGTTGTGGTGGGTTGGGGTTCACGCTGTCCCACCCATTCGCAAAGGGCGCGAATGGATGGGGCACCCGTTTTGTGCCGGGTTGAACGCGGGAAAGGCATTGTCAGGGAACCGGCGGAGCCGATTGTGCGTAATCAATCTCCATGCAGTATGTGGGTACATTAAGCTGGGGCATGGCGGCGCCTGTTACGGGGCGCCGCTCTCAGGCGCGGGAAACCGCAACGGCTCCCGCGGTGCGGCGCGATGAATCCCGGAGTGCTGCGATTTCGATGGGCGCGGCCACGCTGGAGGCGATTCCGGCGAGCCGGGCGACATCGTCGCACCGAGCCGGGCGCACGGAGGGTAGAGCTCTGGAGCAGGACTGGACGCAAATTGTCCGCCGCTCGATGAACGGCGACTCCGGCGCATGGGCTGAGATGGTCCGCTCGCATCAGAAGCGTGTGTATGGGCTGTGCTACCGCTTTACGGGCAACGCGGCCGACGCCGAGGATCTGACGCAAGACGTTTTCCTGAAGATCTATATGAATCTGGCGAGCTTTGACGCCGCGCGCGGCAGCCTGCCGGTGTGGATTACCACCATGACGCGGAACTTGCTGGTGGACAACTTCAGGCGGACGCGGAATCAGCGCGCAACGGGCTCACTCGATGAGGGTTGGGATCAATCGGAAGAGATGAGGCCCCACATGGCCGCGATCGACAGGCTGGCCGATTCCGGACCGTCCCCGCACGAGTCGGCGGCGCAAAACGAGCTGAAAAAGATGGTGCAGAAGGCGCTGCTGAAAGTGAGCGTGGAATTGCGCGAAGCGGTGATTTTGAGGGATTTGCAGGACCTTGATTACAAAGAGATTGCACAAGTCTTAGGGATACCTGAGGGGACCGTGAAGTCACGCATCAGCCGGGGGCGGGCGGAACTGGCGCGGTTGTTGGAACGTAGCAAGAAGGAGGTGATGTAGCCATGGCAGAAGGCACACATATTCCGGGCACACCAGCATGCGGCGAGTGGGAGACGCTGCTGGCCGATGCACTGGACGGGCTGATGAAGCCCGAGGAGGAAGCGCGGTTTTTAGCGCACAAGGCCGGCTGCCCGGCATGCGCGGCGCTCTACGAAGAGGCGCGCAAGGGCCGTGAGTGGCTGGAGTTTTTGTCGCCCGAGCCGGAGCCGCCCGAGTGGCTGCTCGACAAGATTCTGGCCACGACCGGTCCGGGTCACGCGGTAAGCGGGCTTCCGGCGCCGGCAGTCGCTGGCGAGGTCCCGGGGTTTGTGTCTCCCGTCTGGCAGCAGCCGGGATTCATGGCGCGGTTGAGGGCGAGCGCGCAGCCACGGCTACTGATGACGGCGGCGATGGCGTTCTTTTCCATCGCACTCACGCTGAACCTGGCGGGCGTGCGGCTTGCGGATCTGCGGCTGGCCGACATGAGACCGCGTGCGGTGCGGTCGTACATGGAGCGGCAACTGACCACGGCTTCAGTGCCGATCGTGCGCTATTACGACCATCTGCGTTTTGTGTACGAAGTGGAAGCACGCGTGCGCGAGCTGCGCGGTGAAAACGAGAGCGAAGATAACGGCGACCAGCAACAGAAGCAAACGCTGCCGGTAAACCCGGGCGAGACAAGGCAGAACCCTGAGAAGAGCCCCGGCAGCCATGAGGGAGGGTTGCGCGCGGGCCCTCAGCAGCGGCCGGACACGCGGCAAACGGTACCGGCAAACAACGATGATTTTTTGGAAACTGCACTTACGTTTCCGATGAGGGCAACGCACACCAGTGGGCAGTCCAAGGGCTACGTGGTGCAAACGTTGGAGAGGAGCACACCATGGATTGCGTAAATCATAGCGGCGTAAATGCAACAGCGTATTGCCAGGGCTGCGGCAAAGCACTGTGCGAGACATGCGTACGTAAAGGATCGGGCGGGCAGATTTTCTGCGAGCCGTGCTGGATGGCGTGGTCCGCCTCAGGAAGCGCGCAGCGGCCCTATGTTCCGCCTCCCGTGGGCGGGCCGAGCCCGGGGCTGGCAGCATTGCTGGGATTCATTCCGGGCGTGGGCGCGATGTACAACGGCCAGTTCGTCAAGGGCATGGTACACGTGGTGATCTTCGCGGTGCTCGTAAGCGCAGCGCACGTGTTCGGCGTGTTCGGCCTCTTCATCGCGGCGTGGGTCTTCTACCAGGTGTTCGAGGCCTATCAGACGGCGAAGGCGCGGCGCGACGGAGATCCGTTGCCCGATCCGCTGGGCCTGAACGAGCTGAGCAATTCGATCCTCGGGGGAATGCGTCCGCCTCAGGGTCCGCCATCAAGCCCTCCGCCAGGAGCGGGAGCAACGGGTGTGGGGCAGGGTGCAAGTTCGGGCACGGATCGGGCGACGAGTCAATCCACGAATCCTGGGTCACCTTACCAGGCCCCATATCAATCGACATATGGAGGGCCCGGCATTCCGCCGATCCCGCCGTTTCCGCCTGTGCCTCCGATGTACTGGCGCCGCAGAGAGCCGATTGGCGCCGTGATTTTGATTGCCCTTGGCTTGTTGTTTCTGCTGGGACAGTTCGATTGGTTTTCGTGGCGGATCGTTCACTTTAGCTGGCCGCTGCTGTTGATCGGGCTGGGCGTGTGGCTGTTCGT
Source organism: uncultured Acidobacteriaceae bacterium (assembly GCA_963732305.1). Taxonomy (GTDB): domain Bacteria; phylum Acidobacteriota; class Terriglobia; order Terriglobales; family Acidobacteriaceae; genus Telmatobacter. The sequence goes on along the minus strand of CAVSYW010000003.1, from coordinate 933,451 downwards.
GCGGCGATTGCAGGACTCGCATTTGGGGCCGCAAGCTAATCCGCAGCCAGGACCGCAAGCTAATCCGCAGGATCGCTCGCAAGGAGGGCCACAATGAGCCGCTACATTTTGATTCGCAGATTGCGCGGACCGCTGTTTCTGTTGTTGGTGGGCACGAATGCCCTGCTGGCCCAGGCACACATTCTGGGCTGGGACCATAGCTGGCCGTTTTACCTGATCCTGGCCGGCGTGTTGATGCTGGCCGAACGGGCGGCACTGGCATCGGAAGGCTATCCGGTCATCCCCGGAGCGCCCTGGCAAGGTGTATCGCAGGGAATATATCAGGGCACTGGACAGGGCGCGGCAAACTCCACCACAAACGCCGGCACGTCGATTGTGCCCACGCACGACTTTGAGAACGACAGAGAGGGAGGGCAACAATGAGCAGCATGCCTCCAAATATGCCTCCGGGCGGCGGCGCGCCGCCTCCGTACGATCCGAATACACAGTGGCGTTCATATCGCGACCAGCAAAAGGCCGCGTGGCGCGCGCAACGCGATGCCTGGCGCGCGCAGCGGCACGCATGGAAGGCGAACTACGTGGGCATGTATGGTCCGCGCGTGCCTTCGATGGTCGGTCCGATCATTTTGGTAGGAGTTGGCGTGATTGCGCTGCTGGTCGTGAGCGGCCATCTCGATGCAGGCGCGTTCTGGTCGTGGTACGGCCACTGGTGGCCTTTGCTGCTGATCGGTGCAGGTTTGGCCCTGCTGGGTGAGTGGGCGCTGGACATGCGCCGGCAGACTCCGGTGCGGCGCAGCGGCGGTTTCATCGGGATCCTTATCTTTCTCGCGTTCCTGGGCGCGGCTTCAGCGGCGCACAATCATTTCTGGGGCCCGTTCCACGCCAACTTCGGCGATGACGGCTTCTTCAACACTTTCGGCATGCCGGAGCACGACAGCGATCAGCCGGTCGACAATCGGCAGATTCCTGCTAACGCGTCCATTGAGATTCGTGTCCCCCGCGGCGACGTGAGCATTACCGCGAGCGACCAGACGGACATGGAAGTTCGCGCGCAGGAAGTGGCCTATGCCAACTCGGACTCGGGCGCGAAGAAAATCTTCGATGCCGAGGCGGCCCATGTGACAGTGAACGGAAGCGCCGTGCTGATCGAGGCGCGCAGCAACGACAGGGGACGAGTGAATCTGACAATTGCCGTGCCGAAGACGGCGCATGTGACGGTGAACGCGGGCTGGGACAGCGTGACCGCAAGCGGCCTGGGCGCCGGCATCGACATCACCGCACGGGGTGATATTCATTTGAGCTCGATCACGGGACCGGTGGTGGCACACTTCGTTAACGGGAAGCACGATGTCTTCGCCGCTCAGGATGTCCAGGGCGACGTGACCCTGGAAGGGAACGTGAACGACATCACCGTCTCCGATATCAAAGGCGGGATCTCGCAGAACGGTGACATCCCCGGCGATGTGTCGATGGAGAACGTAACCGGGCCGGTGCACCTACGCACTTCAGTGACCACCGTCGATACCGCGGATCTGCCTGGAGAGTTGACCCTGAACGACGATGACCTGCGCATCATCGGCGCCAAGGGAGAGGTGCACGTGACTACCCACTCCAAGGACGTTGATCTGAGCCAGGTCGCCGGCGACAGCCATGTGGAAGACCGCGACGGCAACATTCGCATTGAACTGGCGGGCGTGTACGGCGTGGAAGCGAATAATGGCAAAGGCGACGTGGAGATCACGCTTCCGCCCAATGCCTCGGCCACCGTGACCGGGCACACGCACAACGGCGAAGTCGTGACAGATTACGCGCTGACCGTAAGCGGCGATGAGGACAAGACGGTCACCGGGCGCATCGGCGGAGGCGCGGCACGGATTACGCTGAGCGCGAACAACGGCGATCTACACATCAAGAAGGGGTCGGCGATGCCGGTCGTGTTACCGGACTCTCCGGCTTCTCCGGCCGCGCCAAATGCACCGAACGCGCGCCACTTGAAGACCCCGAAGACGCCGCCGGCACAGCCGGTTACGCAATAATCCAACGAACGGCCCAACAACCGAAGCGGGTGCGTGAGGGTGATCCCCTTCCGCGCCTGTTTTATTTTCTTTGCCAGGCGATGTATGCTCCACGGCAGGGGGTCTCAAGGTCATGGTGCATGCGCCGGTCAGGGTCATCACCGTGGAGCGCGAGTATGGCTCGCACGGAGCGGAATTTGCGCACGATTTAGCGGCACGGCTGGGCTGGCGGTTGCTGGACTCGGAGCTGGTAGAAGGCGCGGCGCGCATGGCCGGCGTTGAACCGAAAACGGCGGCAAAATTCGATGAGCGGCTGGACCCCTGGTATTACCGATACGGCAAGATGTTCTGGCAGGATCCGGTGTATGCGCCGGCGACCAGCGGCGAAGAGAAGATATTCGACTCCGAGCGCATGCTGGAGTTGATCAAGGCGCAGATTCTCGAGGCCGCGCATGAGGGCAACTGCGTGCTGGTAGGCCGCGGATCGGCTTGCGCCCTGGCAGGACGGCCGGGGTGCTTTCACATTTTCGTATACGCCACGGCTAGCGCCAAAAAGGACTGGTTCGCGCAGGCATTCCCCGAGCGGGCGCATCAGGCGGAGCACCATTTGTCGGCGTTCGACCGGCGGCGCGCTGCGGTGATCCGCAGTTTCTATCAGCAGGAGTGGTGCTCGCGCGGGCTCTACCACATGCTGCTGAATTCCTGCATCGGAACGGAAGCCATGATTGCAGCGGTGCAGTGCGCGGCGGGATTGTGCCCGACGCCTGCAGAGCCCGTAACGCGATAAGCTTTTCGCGCGGGGGTCGGAGACACTCAAACGGCCATTCGGGCAACGCGCGCTCCGATGCGTGTGAAAATCTCCCAGGGGATGGTGCCTGTGGCGCGGGCATAGTCGTAGGGGGTGATAGTTTCACTGCCCTGCGTGCCGATGAGAACGACCTCGTCACCGGAAATGACGCCGGGAATCCCCGTGACATCGACAACCGATTGATCCATGCTGACGCGGCCCACAAGCGGCGCGCGTTGCCCGCGCACCAGCAGATGGAAGCGGTTGCCGAGGGAGCGGTCGAAGCCGTCGGCGTAGCCCACGGCGACGAGCGCGAGCTGCATGGGTTCCGTGGCGACAAAAGTTCCGTTGTAACCGACGCTCGCGCCGGCGGGTACGGAGCGCACGCCAACCACCGAAGATTTCCACGCGAGCACGGGCTGGAGAGTGGCGCGCGCGGCGACGAGCGAAGGCGGTTCGACCTCAACTTCAAAGGCGGGATCGAATTCCGGAACGATGCCGTAGAGCGCAAGGCCGGGACGCAGCAGGGTCTTCATGCCGTGACGCGCGGCGAGCTCGGCAATAGGACCTGCCTGGCCGGCGAGCAACGCGGCGGAGGCACCGGCGCTGAGCCACTCGGCGAATAGCCCAGCGGCGGAGATGCGCGTGAGCACGCTGTCGAGGCGCGCAAGTTGTTCTCGCGTGGCCTGGCCGTCGGCTTCATCGGCGGCGTAGAGGTGGGTCATCACGCCTTCCAGGCGGAGCGGCGAGCCGGGAGCGAAACGCGAAAAAATCGCGGAGAGCTCATCGGGCAAAACACCTTGCCGGCTCATGCCGGTGTCGATCTCGAGATGCACGGAAACGGAGCCGGGCGCTGCGCCGGCGGCACGCCCAGCAGCTACGAGCTCATCGAGCTGCCAAAGCTCCCAGGCGATGGGGGTCAACTCGAATTGAATGCCGGCCGCAGCCTGTCCCGGTGCGATGCCCGACATGACGAGCACGCGCGTGTCAGGGCACAAGGCCCTCGCGGCAATGCCTTCTTCCACGCTGGTGACGCCGAGCCAACACGCTCCCCCGCGTACTGCCGCAGGCGCGCACAGAGCCAGCGAGTGGCTGTAAGCGTTGGCCTTCACAATGGCGAGCAGCTCGGCGTGAGGCGCGGCGAGGCTGGCGAGGAAACGCATGTTCTCTTCGAGCGCGCGAGTGTGAATCTCGGCCCGGCAGGGACGCATTGGCATGGGGGGTTGCAAAGATCAGTTTAGCGCGCGGTGCGACAGGGGATCTTTACGGCAGGAGCGCGAAGGCGACGACGGTTTCAAAGTCCGCTCCGATTTCCTGATGCAATTCCGCTTCAAGATCGTGCGGGACAGGCATTTCGCAGGCGGCCACCTGCTCGGGTGTGGCGCCGATGAAGCAAAGCTCGCAATGGCCCAAGCCTTCGGTTCTATCGTCGTCCGTCGAACGCACGGGTGGGCCGAAGACGCGGCAGGTCATGGGGCGCCATGCGTACACATCGCAGCGGCCAGTCGCGGGATCGAGCGCAGGGCAGGCGACATCTTCGGCGAAGTCCTGAAACCTGGCTTGATCTTCCGGGGAACTGCCGAGTGCGCCGATGTTTCGATCGCCGGGAAAATCCGCACCGTGTGCCGCGAGCCATGCGTAGGCGCGGCGTTCAATTTCCGCGGAAAGCACTGGATTTGTGGCGCGCAATTCGGCCATTCCTGTGCGCAGGCGCGCGGCGTCGAGCGCGTTGATGGCGAACGCACCGTGGCAGCACTGCGTGCAGCCGATGCGGCAGGCCAAAAACGATCCGGCGCGGCGAGCTGCCTTGACGAGCGATGCATCCATGATCTGCACAAGCTCGGCATCGCGCGCGGGAAGGTGCATAGGTTCCACAGATTCAGCATAGCGCGGTCGTAACGAATTCTTGCGGGGGTTGTATTATCCCATTTATGTTCTTGGATCGAGTTATTCTCCATAAATCGGAAGAGGGTTACAGCGCTTCGTGTCCCAGCTTGCCCGGTTGCTGGTCGCAGGGCGTAACAGAGAAAGAGGCGCTAACAAACATCCGTGTTGCCATTCGCGAATACGTTGAAGCCGCCGAAGAACTCGCCGGAAACGACGCAAGGCTATTGCCGTGATCATCGGCCGGTAGCGTATATTCGTTGCGTAGTCCCGGAGGCTCCCGTTGCAATTCTTTTCCTCGTCCCGGTTAGTAGCCGTGTTGACGCTGACTGTGTCAGCAGCGTGCGCGCAGCAACCACGATTAGTGGTCGATCAAAAAGGCGACCGCAGCCTCGCGATCGTCGATCCCGTGGCCGGCAAGGTGATTGCCAATGTGGCCGAGAACGGCACCACCGGGCATGAGGTCGCCGCCTCGCCCGACGGGAAGCTGGCGTTTGTGCCCATTTACGGCAACTCGGGCGTGGGCAAGCCGGGAACGGATGGCAAGAACATCGTGGTCGTCGACGTGGCTGCGCACAAAGTTGTGGGCAACATCGCGTTCGACCATGGCGTGCGGCCGCACTGCGCGGTCATCGGGCCGACGGACGGGCTGCTCTACGTAACCACGGAGCTGGATCATTCGGTGACGGTCATCGATCCAAAGACGCTGCAGGTCATCGACGCGATTCCCACGGGGCAACCGGAGAGCCACATGCTCGCGCTCTCGCATGACGGACTGCATGGCTACACAGCCAACGTGGGGCCGGGTACGGTGAGCGTGCTGGATGTGAAGGCACGCAAGACAGTCAAAGTGATTCCCGTCTCGGGCAACGTGCAGCGCATTGCGATTTCGAACGACGACCGCTGGGTGTTTACCGCAGATGAAACCGCGCCGCGACTGGCGGTGATCGATACGGCGGCGAATACCGTGAAGACGTGGGTCGAGCTCGACGGGACGGGCTACGGCAGCGCGCCCACTGTCGACGGACGCTTTCTGCTGATTGCAATTCCGGACGCGAACGCGATGGACGTGATCAACCTGAAGACCATGACTCTGGTGCGGAAGGTTGCGGTGGGCAAGGATCCGCAGGAGGTGCTGGTGCGGCCCGATGGCAAAGCGGCGTATGTTTCCTGCATTGGCTCGAACCATGTGGCGGAGATCGATCTGGCTACGTGGAAGGTGACGCGCACGATCGCCACGGGAAACGGTACGGATGGATTGGGCTGGGCGCGATAAGACAGGGAACAAGGGACCAAAGGACCAAGGGAACAAGAAGGCGGGCCTGTGGACTCAGAGGCTCGGGACGCTCGGAGGTTGGCGATGACTGCACAATGCACGCATTTGGGAACGATAAAAAAAGGTGTGAAGCCGCGCACCAAGGGCTGCGAAGAGTGCTTGAAGCTGGGCGATACCTGGTTACATCTGAGGATGTGCCTGGAGTGTGGGCACGTGGGCTGCTGCGACTCGTCGAAAGGCCGGCATGCACGGGCGCACTTCAATGAGACCAAGCACCCGCTGATCCAGAGCGCCGAGCGCGGCGAAGACTGGCGCTGGTGCTACGTGGATGAGGTGTATCTGTAGGACGAGTCAGCAAACGAACGAAGTTTGCGGATTACGTCAATTCCACTTCGATCTTCTTTGTGTCGGCGACGAGCTTCGTGATTTTGAAAGTCCGAATCTGGTCCTCGGCGAGCGGCTCCGCTTGCGTCGTTGCCGCGGGCGCATTGCCTTTCCAGCGCGCCTTCAACATCGACGAGAGCTGGGAGAGGTCGGGCTTGCCGGTGTCCGGTTCAGACGCGGCAGAAGCCTTCGCGGTCTCCGCCGCGGGCGCGATGCCTGTGCGGCAGGCGGCGCGGATTCCTTCCCCCAATTCCACCACTGCCCCGGAAGTTGTCAGCTCGACAACGCGACCGGACACACGGTCGCCCGCTTTATGCTCGGCGATGTATTCGTCGATCGAGGTTGGGATCAGTTGCTTCATCGAGAGCTTGATCTGCCGTTTTTCTGAGTCGATTGCGAGAATCACGGCTTTGACGCGCTGGCCGTCGCGCAGCGCGTCGCGCGGGTGGTTGAGCCGGCGGTCGGCGACGATCTCGCTGATGTGCACGAGGCCGTCGATGCCCGGAGCGATCTGGACGAATGCGCCGAAATTCATGATTTTGGTGACCGGGCCCTCGATCTCCGAGCCCACGGGGAACTTGCGCTCGACTTCGAGCCAGGGGTCGGCGAGGGCCTGTTTGAGCCCGAGTGAAATGCGGCCTTGTTCTGTGCCGACGGGCGGCTTGACGGAGAGCACGACGGCGTCAACGCGATCGCCCTGGTGGAGCAAGTCGCCGGGATGGCGGACCTTTTTCTCCCACGACATCTCCGAAATATGAATGAGGCCTTCGAGCCCGGGTTCTAACTCGACGAATGCGCCGAAATCGGTAAGGCGCGTGACCGCGCCGGCGATGCGCTGGCCTGGGAGGTAACGCTCGGCCGCAGTCTCCCATGGCTCGGGTTGGAGTTGCTTGAGGCCCAGCGATATTTTCCCGGATTCGGGATCGACCTTGAGCACGCGCAACGTGAGTTCTTCGCCGACGGAAAGCACGTCCTCTGGCTTGGCGACCCGGGCGCGCGAAATATCTGAAATATGAAGCAGACCGTCGAGGCCGGGCTCAATTTCGACGAAAGCGCCGTAAGGCATGAGCGTGCGCACTTTGCCGATGACGGTTGCGCCGACCTCGAGCGCGGCGCGGCGTTCGGCGCGGGCGCCGCGAGCCTGCTCTTCGAGAACCACGCGGCGATCGACTACAACGTTTTCATCGGTGACGTCGAGCTTGGTAATGCGGCAGGTGATTTGCTGGCCGACCAGGGCTTCGAGCTCGGCGGCATCGCGCGCGCCACTGCGGCTGCCGGGCATGAAGGCGCGCACGCCAACGTCGACGCTGAGGCCGCCCTTGATCAGTTCGGTGACGGTTCCGGCGACGGCGACCTTTTCGGCGAAAGCGCGCTCGAGGGCCGACCAGTCGCGGGGCAGCGCAACGCGGAAACGCGAAAGCTCGTAGTAGCCCTCCTCGTTGCGGCCGGTGATGGAGACGGGAAACGCGTCGCCGAGTTTCACAGAGGCGGCGTTGTCTTCAAATCCTGAGCGGGGCAGAACACCTTCCGTCTTGTAACCGATGTCGAGGAAGACCTGATCGGCGGAGAGCGAGACCACGGTGCCTTCGAGCTGCTTGGTCTTGGCGCGATGCGTGTGCTCGCGTTCGAATGTGAAGAGCAGGTCGGCGAAGGACTCGGTGGGCTCGGGTTCAGGCTCGCTAATCGCGTTCTGTTCTTCGACCGAAGCCACGGGAGAGGTTTCGAGCGGCGCCGGTGCTTCGTCGTTGACGACGATCGGCTGGGCGACTACGCTCTGATCGGGCGCAGCGGTGGGTTCGGCGAGAGTGGGTTCGTTTGATGGAATGATTTCGTCGGTCATGAGCTGTATGGACTTATTGTTTCACGGCCGACGGCGGGGCAAGAAGGGCGTGCGGCTCGTGCCATCCTGCCCCAGCGGCTAAAAACTGAAACGCGCCCGGAAAAGAGCACCCAGGATTTATGCGGGCACAAGTACTAAGTGCTCCGCGTCAGATACTGAATTCCGTTCGAAAGCAGTCGCCGATGGAATACGCGATGCATCTCCGTAATACGGTGGAAGAGCAGCTTGCGTCCGTGGCCCGACCAGGTAAATGTGCCCGCGCCAATTTTGCGGTCGTGGTCGCGACTGTAAGCTGCGATGATCTCGATGCCGTCGCCGGAGACGATGAGGCCGTTCGAATCGGAGCCCTTCACCTGGTACTCGATGCTCATGGCGCGGTCCACGGGAAGGCCATCGTAGACAGGATGCTTGCGCACGAAGAACCAAGTGCCCATCCAGGAGGCGCGCGAAGAGCCGACCATGCCGTCGCAATGGAAACCGCAAGCGGACGCTAGCTGCGCGCCGCCGCCCATCGCCTGGCCGTCGCTGGTGCAAAGCACAAAAAGCGGCGTGCCGGAGCCGAAGGCGGCAACGATGTCGGCGGGCAGAGCCGTGGGCGGAATGGAGCGACTGCGGCGATCTGCGCCTACGTCGTCAGTGCTCACCGTGTCCGTGGGCCGCGCGGTGGGCGGCGAGGCGACGATGAGGTCGTAGTGCTCACCTTGCTTGAACGGTTCGAACTTGAGTCCGGGGATGGGCGCGAGTTGCGCGGCGATCTCGTCGGCGAGACCCAACGTGGCCACGCGGAGATTGTCGAATTTGTGCGGCGCGGGGTCGACGACCCAAATCTTGCGGCGATGCTCGGTTTCTTCGTTGCCGGCCAGCGAGAAGCGCGTAGTCCACACGCCCTCGCGGTCGAGCGTAGGGCTGGAGATGTTCTCCTTGACGAGATACGAGAGCTGATCCTTCATGTAAGCGGGTGCGTTCCATGCGCCGATGGCATGACGCGCGCCTTTGGGCTCGTCGATGGAAAATGCAAGCTTGCCGGGAGCGGGACGATTTGAATCGTTGAGCAGGTAGAGATCGAAGGCCACCTGCTCGCCAAGCGCGGCGACGAGGGCCTTCTGCTTGGCGACAGGCCGCACCGGCATGAGTGAGTTGCGGATGGGATCGGGATTGGATTTGAAGTCGCGGAAATTGTCGACGAGGCCGGAGTGATTTTCGATCGCGGTTGATTCCCATCCGCTGACCGCCGCGTAGTCGTTGAGGTCGCAGATGCGTATGTTTTCGAGAAACTGTCCCCACGACTCGTAGGCGCGGCGGCCGATGGACTGAAAGAGATCGCTCGCGGTAGGAAAGGCCTTGCGGAATCCCCAGGTGTCGAGAAATTTTTCGTAGACGGCGAGAAGCTCCTGGTGATCGGCGAGGTCGTAGCTGTGGCCGCCATGCTTCATGATCTGCTTGATGAGCGCCGCATGATTGTCGATCGACGCAGCGCCTTTCATCTCGCCCCACTCCACAATTTCTGCGCGGTCATTGGAGTAGTAAAGAAACTGCGTGGGGCCGATGTATTGATTGTCCTGCCACACATCGGAAGGCTGGCCCTGGTGCTCGTCCCACCAACCGCCCGCGCCGCCCTCGGCGCTGTTGCGGAGGTGGTCGCTGTACGGTTCCATCCATGCCTGTGGGGAGCGCGAAGCAAAACCGTCACAGCCGACGATGCTGCGGCTTGGATCGGCAGCATGCATCATCCGCAAAACGCGCTCAAGGTTCGGGTTTGAAAGATCGGGTCGCCCTTCGTTCTGCAGAATGTACTCGACTACCGAGGGATGGCTGCGATTGGCGCGGATCATGCCGAGGATTTTGGCCTGCATGTAACGTTCCGCGAAACCGTCAGGCTGGCCTGCGCGGCCGACCGCCTGCATACCGCCGCCCGGCTCCATGCAGCGCAAAAGGCCGCGGCGATCCTGGATGGCGAGAACTTCTTCCTTGGCAAGATTGCGATGGAAGTTGAGGCAATTAAGATGAAACTGCTGCGCGACAAGAACTTCTTTTTCCGCGAGCTCGGGCGTGGGAAAGAGGCCGTTAAGCGCCCAATAGCCCCATGAGATCGCGGTGTAAATGCGCACGCGGCGGCCGTTGAGGCGGAAAAGCGCATTGGTGCCGATGCCTTCCGGCGCGAACCAGCGAAAGCCGAAGTCGATGCTGCGTGCGTCGGTAGCGCCGGCGGCTTCCGTTGTGGCTTTTGAAGCGCCGGCCCACTCGGCTTTCAGGCGATAAAGGCGCGGCGAATCCAGATCCCAGAGCTCCGCGGAAGGGTACGTGAGCTCGGCTTGAAACGTGGCGGTCTGATTGTTGTCGAGCGGCGCGGCAACTTCAGTGTGCGCGAGTTCTTTTTCGGTGACGGGATCGAGAACTGTGAAGCGCAGGCGACCATTGGGAGCGGCGGCACCGGTGTTTTCGATTTCCGCATGCGCGGTGACGCGGTGGGGCTCGGGCATGTTCAACACCCAGGAGTCGCGAATGCGCGCAGGGCCGTGCGCACTGAGAGTCAGAGCGCGATCAAGGCCGCCGAAGCCGTGGCTCTTCTGGAAGGTGGCATTGCCCCAGGTGATTCTTCCGCCGTCAACCCAGTCGAGACGGCCGCCGGGATTGGTGATGCGGATGGCGAGTTGATTTGCCTCGCCGGGGCGAGCGGCCGCCGTCACGTCGCACTCGAAGGGCAGCTCTTCCATCAGGCTGTAGCCGACGAGTTGTTGATTGAGATAGACCTCGGCGCGTTGGCGTGCACCGCGCACGCGCAGAAAGATGCGCTGGCCCTCGAACGCGGCGGGAATTTCCAGCGCGTGCCACCACCAGGAGACGCCATAGTAAGCGCCGTTCTTCACTTCGTTGTCGGCGGTTTCAAAGCGATATTCATCGTGATAGGGACGCATGCCGGTGAGACCCCAGAAATACTGCTCGACGGTGCAGGGCAGCGTGACAGGAATGCCTTGCGTAACCGTGAGCGCTTCCCATCCGCCGGTGGGAGGATTCACGGGCAGGCTCGCGAGATGCACATCTTCCGGCAGATAAACAGTGTCGTTTTTCCACTCGGCCTTTTGATCGGGCCAGAGACGCCAGCCGGAATCGGGAACAGCGATGACGTTCGCGTCAACATGGTTTGCGTTGCGCGGCGCGGCGGCGATCTCTGCGGCGAGGGAAAGGCGCGAAGCAACAAGCGTCGCCGCCGAAGCCTGCAAGAACGTTCGGCGATTGGTTCTTCCGGTTTTGGGCGAGTTCATAGCAATCCTCAGCTGTGGTCAGACCGCGGAGGCGAGTATAGCATCGCGATTGCGCCTGCGTCTCAGCCGCATTCGCGCCAGTCGTTATACCCTGAGAGCAGATGATGACGCCCGATTCCCCCAAGGCGCCGCGCCGCGGACTTGAGGCTTTTGCCTCCCGCGATTTCAGGCGATATCAACTTGCGCGCGTAGCTGTGATCCTCGGCGCCGAGGCACAGTCCGTCGCCGTGGCGTGGCAGGTGTACTCCATTACGCATCGCGCCATCGATCTTGGATACACGGGACTGGCGCTTTTTCTTCCGGGCCTCATTTTTCTGCTGCCGGCAGGCCACGTCGCCGATCGCTTCGACCGGCGGCGCGTGATCATGGCTTGCTACGCGCTGCAATGTTTCTGCACCGTGGCATTAGTAGTGCTGGCGCGAAACAATACGCAGAACATTCTGGCGATTTACACGGTGCTGTTTTTCATCGGTACGGGGCGCGCGTTTTCAGGACCCGCGAGCTCGGCGCTCATTCCACATCTCGTACCGGAGACGCACTTTGTCAACGCGGTCACGTGGGGCGGCGCGATTTTTCAACTGGCGAACATCACCGGACCGGCACTGGGCGGATTGATGTTCACGTTTCCGCTCACGCAGTTTGTGCCGGACTCGAAGCTGGAGGGCGCTGGCATCGTGTATGTGTTCACGCTGGGAACGCTGGGCTGGTTTCTTGTCCTGGTGAGCACATTGCACGCGCGTCCCGGGCGCATGGAGCATCGAGACCTCTCGTTGAAGGTGCTGCTGGCGGGCTTTCAGTACGTGCGCCGGGCGCAGATGTTGCTGGGATCGTTTTCGCTGGATCTGTTTGTAGTGCTGCTGGGCGGAGCCGTGGCGCTGATGCCAATCTTCGCGCACGAGATTCTGCACCAGGGTCCGCGCGGGCTGGGCATGTTGCGCGCGGCGCCGGCCGCGGGAGCGGTGGCAATGTCGCTGGTGATGGCGCGATTTCCACTGCGCCGGCGCGCGGGGCGATGGCTGTTTATTTGCGTGTCGATCTTCGGGGCGGCCACGGTGGTCTTCGGCTTGTCGCACACGTTGTGGCTGTCGCTCGTCTCGCTGGCCGTAGCGGGCGCGGCCGATACCATCAGCGTCATCATTCGCGGCTCACTGCTGCAACTGGCCACGCCGCCCGAGATGCGCGGACGCGTGAGCGCGGTAAATTCTTTGTTCATTGGCGCGTCCAACGAACTGGGTGAATTCGAAAGCGGATTGACGGCGCAGTGGTGGGGCGCGGTGCGCGCCACGGTGATTGGTGGAATCGGCGCGCTGGCCGTAGCTGGATTGTGGGCGACGATTTTTCCGGATTTGCGAAAGGCCGATGAGCTGACCGCAGCGAGCTTGCGCGCGCACATGCCGACAGCGCCGGAGATTCTTTCGAGATCATGAGCGCGTTCGGATGATATTGTGCGCGCAGGGGCCTTGCGCGTGAGCCAATGCTCAGTTCGCGCGGCCGCGAGGGCGAGCGGCGCGGTTGCGCTCGAAGAGAATGCGCAGGCCGTCAAGCGTGAGCAGGTCGTCAATCTCCTGGATGTAACGCGAATCCGGGGCGATGAGGCGCGCCAGACCGCCGCTGGCAACGATGCGCGGCGGGCGGTCCGGCGCTGCGCCTAACTCGGCGAGAATGCGCTCGATGATGCCGTCAACGAGGCCGATGTAGCCGAAATAGATTCCGCTCTGCAGGTGCCCGACGGTATTGGTGCCGATGACTTTCGCAGGGCGCTTGATGTCGACGCGATAGAGGCGCGCGGCGCGCGAGAAGAGCGCATCGGCGCTCAGGCCGAGGCCGGGCGCAATGGCGCCGCCCAGGTACTCGCCTTGCGCGGAGATCACTTCAAATTTGGTCGCGGTGCCAAAGTCCACCACGATGCACGGGCCGCCGTAGCGCTCGAAGGCGGCGATAGAGTCGCACAGGCGGTCTGCGCCGAGCTCGGTGGGATTGTCGATGAGCATCTTCATGCCGGTCTTGATGCCGGGCTCAACGAACATCGGCTCGATGTGAAAATACGTTTCGCACACCTGGCGCAACGTGGAGTCGACCGGCGGCACCACCGAGGCGATGATGATGTCTGTCACCTGGGACGGCGACATGCCATGCATCTCGAAAAGATTGACGAAGAAGACGCCGTACTCGTCCACGGTTTGGGTGCGATGCGAGGTGACGCGCCAGTGCGCGGCGAGCTCCGGCTTCTCGCCATCGAGCTTGTAGAGGCCGAGAGTCGTATTGGTGTTGCCGACGTCGAGAGCAAGCAGCATTTTTCTTTGAGCTTTCAGCCTTTCTCCGCGGCGCGGAGGCCGCCTGTTTGCACGGTGACGACCCTTTCCGCGGTGGTCACGCGCAGGAATCCATTCTCATCGAGACCCGCCGTGATGCCTGTGCAGGCTTGTGGACCGTGCACTTCCACCCTGCGGCCGCGAATCCACGTGGAAGCTTTTTCTACGCGCGCAGCGACTTCCTTTGCCGCGTTCAGATTCGCCAACGCGAGAGCTTCCTGCTGCAGCGATTTTAGCAGCGCGACCAGGAGACCCTGGCGTGCGATGTGCCGGTTCGATTCGAGATCCAGAGACGTGGCGGGCGTGGCCAGACCCGCTGGAAATGCGCGTTGATGCACATTGATCCCGATGCCCACCACCACTGCGTGGGGCAGCCTTTTGGGGGAATTCTGTGACTCGACGAGAATGCCTCCGGCCTTGCGCGGGCCGATCAACAAATCGTTGGGCCAGCGAAGATCGACAGTGAGCGAGGAAACGGCGCGAATGGCTTTGGCAGCAGCCAGGCCGGCGGCCAACGGCAGGAACGGCAATTGCGCGGCGGGAAACTGCGGGCGCAGCAGGACGCTCACATAGAGGCCCTCGCCGGCGGCGGAGATCCAACCGTGATCGCCGCGGCCGCGGCCGGCGAGTTGCTCGTCACTGAAGTACACCGAACCGTGCGGCGCCCCGCGGCGTGCGGCGGCCGCAGCGTCGGAGTTGGTGGATGCGGTGGTGGGCGCATAGTGCAGGTTGCCGGCGAAGATTGTGCCGGAGAGCGAAGAGTCGAGTGTGGCCAGATCGTACAGATCAGATCCCGTGTCCATCCAGGCCGTGACTCCCCATCGGGCTCTCCTGGCCGGGCTCCGCGGCAATGGACATGGAGATGTCGGCGGCGCGGGCGGAGTGCGTGAGCGCGCCGACGCTGATGAAGTCGACCCCGGTCTCGGCGTAGGCGCGGATATTGTCAAGCACGATGCCGCCGGACGCCTCGGTGGGAATCCAGCGGGCGGTCTGACTTGACCCGGGCTGACCTGCGGTCGCGTGCTTGATGTGCTCGATGGACGCTTTCACATCTTTGGGCGTCATGTTGTCGAGAAGGATGGCTTCGGCGCCGTGGGCGAGGGCATCGTCGAGCTCCTGCAGCGTGCGCACTTCCACTTGTACGCGCTGCGGGGGCCTGCGCCGGGCAAGTGCGCGGGGAAGGACCGCCGCGATACCGCCGCCGAGGGCGATGTGATTGTTCTTGATGAGAATGCCGGAGGCGAGATCGATGCGGTGATTGGTGCCACCGCCGCAGAGCACCGCATATTTCTCAAGCGCTCTCATGCCGGGCACGGTTTTACGCGTGTCGAGCACGCGCGCGTGGGTGCCTTGAATTGCGTCAGCATATTTGCGCGTGAGCGTGGCGATGCCGCTCATATGCTGCAGCAGATTGAGGATGACGCGCTCGCAACTGAGCAGCACGCACGCGTTGTGGCGGATGACGGCCATCACCTGGCCCGCGTGGACGCGAACACCGTCAAAAATCTCCGGATGGCTGACGACTTCGAATCGAGTTTGCGCTTCAGGGCGCGTGTCGAGACGGGCATAGATCTCAAAGAAACGAGGGATAGCGCCGAGCCCCGCAACCACCAACTCTTCGCGGGCGATGACGGAGCCAGCGGCGCGCAGGCCGGGATCGATGGTGATATGCGTGGTCGCGTCGCGTGGCGCCTGGTCCTCTTGCAGGGCCTGCTCCAGCAATGCGTCGATGCGGTGGCTCTTCCAGTCCATGGGTTTTCCCTTCGGGAAAACAGCATTCAGCTTTTAGCTCTCAGCTTGTTTCGTGCGAAGACATTCTCCTCAACTTTCAGTCAGAGCGGCGAGCGCGGCACGGGCCTTTTCGAGCAGGGCGCGAGTTTCGGCTTCCTGCTTCTTCAAGCCCTCCACCACTTGCGCCGGAGCTTTGGCCAGAAATCCTTCGTTGCCCAGTTGGCGCTCTGCGGCTGCCATGCCTTTTTCGTACTTCGCGACGTCCTTTGTCAAGCGCTCTCGCTCAGCGGCGACATCGATAGTGCGTTCGTAGATAACGGCTACGTCGAACTGGGGCGTGGAGTGTTTCGAGAGACCGGCGCTGATCTGGTCGACAAAGCGCACTTCGCTTACGCGCGCCAGGCGGCCGATGATGTCGTGATTGTCGAACAGCACAGCCTGCGTTGTGATGTCAGTGCGAACTTCGATGGGCACTATGGCCTTTTCTTCTGCGCCGATTTCCTTACGCGAAGCGCGGACTTCCGTGATGAGACTCTGCAAAAACGTCATTTCTTCGATGGCGGGCGCGGTGGCCTCGGCAAGCTTACCAGGATCAGGGAAGTTGGCGAGTGCGATGGATTTCCTTGGCGGCTTTCCGTCGTAGATCGCGTGCCACAGTTCTTCCGTGATGAATGGCATGAAGGGTGAGAGCAGGCGCAGTGCGCACTCAAAAACCTGCACGAGTGTGTTGAGTGCCGCACGGGTTCCCTTGAGATCGCGGACGACTTGACCTTCCGTTCCGTTGACGACTTGGGCTCCATCGAAGTCTAATCGCAGCTTGACGATTTCGAGGTACCAGTCGCAGAAGCTGCCCCAGAAGAATTGATAGACCACGCTAGCCGCTTCGTCGAAGCGATAATTTTCAAGCGATTCGTGCACCTTGGCCGCCGTGGCGTGCAACTCGGCCACGATCCAGCGGGCTTCGAGCGGGGCGTTGGCGGCAACGGTGGGCATTTGGCCGAGAACGGATAGATCGACGGTGATGCCAACCTCCGCGGCGCGATCCACGTTCATGAAGATGAAGCGGGCGGCGTTCCAGATCTTGTTGGCAAACGCCCGATAGCCTTCGGTGCGGGCTACGTTAAAGGCGATGTCGGTGCCCGGCGAGGCCATGGACGCGAGCGTGAATCGGACGGCATCGGTCCCGTACTGCTTTACGATTTCGATGGGATCGATGACGTTGCCCTTGGTCTTCGACATCTTCTCGCGGTTGGCGTCGCGCACCAGGGCGTGAATATACACCTCGCGAAACGGAACGGTCTCAGCAGGCGGGCGCGGGCTTCCATCAGCCATTGGAACGTCGGCCGAGAACCAGCAGCCCAGCATGATCATGCGTGCCACCCAGAAGAAAAGGATGTCGAAGCCGGTGACGAGGAGCGAAGTCGGATAAAAGGCGTCGAAGTCCGCACGTGTCTCCGGAGTGATATTCGGCCAGCCAAAGACGGAGACGGGTAGCAGGCCAGAGGAGAACCACGTGTCGAGCACGTCGGTCTCCTGCGTGATCTGAACCGATCCACAATGCGCGCAGGTGATAGGATCGCCCGTCGCGCCTGGCTGGGGCACGGTGATCTTGTGGCACGCGCCGCAGTGCCACGCGGGAATGCGATGGCCCCACCAGAGCTGGCGCGAGATGCACCAGTCGTGAATGTTCGTCATCCACTCGAGGTAGATCTTCTCGTAGTTCTCGGGCGTGAAGCGGATGGCTTTGTCGCCGTTGGCGTCGGGCTTGACGGAGGCAATAGCCTTCTCAGCCAGCGGCGCGATCTTAATAAACCATTGTGTGGAGAGTCGCGGCTCGACCACGGTTTTGCAGCGGTCGCAATGGCCAACATTGTTGACGTGATCTTTGATTCCAACTAAGAGCCCGCGCTCCTCGAGGTCGGCAACGATTTTCTTGCGCGCCGCGTAGCGGTCGAGTCCCTGGTACGGGCCGCCGTTCTCGTTGATGTGGCCGCGGTCGTCCATCACGTTGATGGAGGGCAGATGATGGCGCTCGCCGAGCGCGAAGTCGTTGGGATCGTGCGCGGGCGTGACTTTCACCGCCCCAGTGCCGAACTCGCGGCTCACCCAGGGATCGACGACGATGGGAATCTCGCGTGGCGATCCTGAGGTTGGCAGCGGAAGCCGCAGCTTTTTACCGTGCAGATGCAGGTAGCGCTCATCCTCGGGATGAATGGCGACGGCCGTGTCGCCGAGCATGGTTTCGGGGCGCGTGGTGGCTACCGTAATAAACTCGCCGGTTTCTTTGCCACCGTCGCCGAGAACGGGATACTTGATCTCCCAGAGATGGCCCTTCTGCTCCTGGTGTACCACTTCAAGATCGCTGATCGCGGTTTGGCATCGCGGGCACCAGTTGACGATGTATGCGCCGCGATAGATGAGGCCCCGTGCGTAAAGGCGAACGAAAGCTTCGCGGACGGCTACAGAAAGGCGCTCGTCCATGGTGAAGTACTCGCGGCTCCAGTCGACAGAGACCCCGAGGCGCTTCATCTGCTCGAGAATTGCGCCGCCATAATGACGCTTCCACGCCCACACCCGCTCCACAAAGGCCTCGCGGCCCAACTTCTGGCGCGAAGTGCCTTCCTCGGTCAACTGGCGCTCCACCATCATCTGCGTGGCGATGCCGGCGTGGTCGGTGCCGGGGACCCAGAGAGCCAGGCGGCCGCACATCTTCCCCACGGACGAAGACCTGCCCGCGGGGACCCCTGTCATGCGCCGCCAGCGGGTCAGGATGTCCATCTCCGTCTGGTTGAGCATGTGGCCCATGTGCAGACGGCCCGTAACGTTGGGCGGAGGCAGCAAAATCACGAAGGGGGACTTGCCGCTGGCCGGGTCTTGGACAGCCGGATCGGGCTTTGGAACGGCGAAAAGATTCTCGCGGACCCAGTAGTTGGCCCAATGATCTTCAATGGCGGTCGGGTCGTACGCTTTGGGCAGATCGTGCGGCATTTTGTCTTCGGTAAGCCCCCAAAGATTTGCGGAAATTCCCATGAAAACAGGGGCTTTCAGAGCGAGGGGACCACGTTTCAGGGTAGCAGATGCGGGGCGAGGCGAATCACGGCGTTATGAGAGGAACGGTGGGGAAATAGGATGAATACTTACCCGCATCCCTGGTTAGTATCGGGCATCCGAGCACAGCCGCATGGGCCCCAATGAAGAAGTCGGATAACACGCCAGTCTTGCCTCCCGCGCGCCGGCGATAAAGAACATACGCCTTTCCGGCGAGGAAGGCGGCGGCGCGAGGAATTTCCTCGAAGCCAAGGTTCATGGCTGCGATTTTCCGGTCAAGGATGGCGGCGGAAGTGTGGGTCGCGGCGAGTTCTGCATAAATGACGGCGTTGATAACCAGTTGCTGGGCTGCCGCCAAGCTTTGCATCTGGCCGAGCGACCATTTCCACCATTGCGGGTCACGTTCCAAGACATCGACCAGCACATTGGTGTCTATGAGGACCATCAATCGTTACCGCGAAGTAGAGCCATAAGCTCATCGGTGCGCCATTTGATATCAGCCGTACCGAGAACCGCCTCAAAGCGATCCCGATGCTGTTTTCTGCTGGGGCCGCATTTGCGCAGGACCCTATCTCCGTCTTTGTTCAACTCGAAGACAACCTTTGTGCCAGGCCGAATGTCCATAGCGTCGCGCACTTGCTTTGGAATGGTTACTTGCCCCTTGCTGGTCACAGTCGTTGCCATGGGATGCGCTCCAAGTATTACTTCTCGCAACCATAGTAATACTTTCAAGAAGCGAAACGCAAATGCAGAGGGCCACCCGGAGGCGGCCCTTCTTCGTTCGTAAATTGCTGATTTTAATTGTTTAGAACGGGTTCAGCTTGCCGAGGCCCTTCTTCTTTTTCTTCTTGCTGGAAGAGTCCTCACTCTGATCGATCTTTGGCTTCTTTGCCTTGCCGTTGGCGGTGGGCGTCGTCGCGGGATTGTCGCCAGGCTTAATGTCGTTCACCTGCACCGGGGCTTCCACGGGCTTGTCCGCTGAAGGCAGAGCATTGTTGCTCGGCGCAACCGGCTGCACCAGCGCGTTGGGATCGGATTGCGCGGGGCTGTTGGGCGCACTCACAATTTGCACACCCACGCCAGTGCCTTCGCCCGGCGCCTGCATCTGCAGAGGAACGTTGTTAGGCTGATCGCTGCGCGGCGGCTCGTTGGGGCCGGTGGGCGCAACGGGTGCGGCGGGCGCAGGCGGCCTGCCCTGGTTGACGGCCTCGGCAAACATCGCCTTGTTCTGATTGGTAACGTCGGGCGCCAGAACACGCTTGGGATCGTCGAGCGTGGGCTCGCCTACGTGCGTGGCTTCAACCACCGTGGGGCCGCGCTTGATGATGTCGAATACCTTGTCGGTGAAGTGCAGCGGCGTCTGGCTGCGCACCTCCGCGTCGTTCTCGGCAATGGCTGCGTCGGTCGGCTCGGGAACGGGGCGGTTCATGGCCACGAGGCGGTCGCGGGCGTCCTCAACGTGCGGGGCCATGGGATAACGCGTGATCACCTTGTCATAGGCTTGGGCGGCCTTGTCCTGGTACATGGTTTGCAGGCGCTCGCGGATGGCGCCAGGCAGGCCTGGAGCGATCTGCACACTATGCGCTTCGCCGGCGTAGGCATCGCCGATGCCGAGCAGCACCTGGTCGCTCTTCGAGTAGAGCGGATAGGCGTCGGTTACGGTCTCCAGGCGCGCTATGGCGGCCACGAAATCTTCGCGGCTCCCGTAGTAGCTGCCGATCTGATACTCGCGCTCGGCCAGTACCTCCTGCACGTCACGCAGCTTTTGCTTGGCGCGGGGAACAAGCGCGGAATCCGGGAACATGTTGATCATCTCCCGGTACTCCTTCTCGGCTTGTTGCGCGTTGGTAAAATCACGGTCGGGCTTCTCCATCTGCTGGTAGTAGATGTCGGCCACCTTCATCTTGGCCTCGGCAGCCTCAGGGACATTGGGGAAGAAGGTGATGAAGTCCTCGTACTCGGCTTCAGCCTGTGTGAGCGCCGCGGAGCCGCCTTCCTTGAACCATGTGTCGCCGACGGAGAGCTTGGCCCTCATGCGGTATTCCGACTCGGGGTAGGTGTTGAGAAGGGTCTGCAGGTCGAGCCGGGCCACGTCGTAGCGGCCCTTCTTCATCGCAACCATTGCCTTGTCGTAGAGTTCCTTGTCGGGCTGCTTGGACTGCACGCCGGCCAGGGGATTGGCATTCAGATCGTAGGCCTTCTTCGGCTTTTTGGTGCGAGCGTCGGCCGCGGCCCCACCCATGAACAACACGGCAAGTGCTACAGCGGCGATTTTCAGAGACAACCTGTTCATACCACCTCGTTGGAAGACAGCCCCCGGGGGCCACCTGCTTAATGCGTGCGCTTTTAGTGAATTTTACTCTTTCCGTCTGCTAGCGTGCTCGCGGAATAAAGATCCTCGGCCTGGCGGGCCGCGGCCAGTAGGGCGCGCGCATCGCGTTCTGGCTGTCCGGCGCCAAAAACGGCATTGCCCGCAACGAGCAGCTCCGCTCCCGCTTGGACGACGGCGGCAACGGTATCGTGAGCCACTCCGCCGTCCACCTCGATCTTAAATTGCAGGCCCAGTTCGCGGCGCATGATGGCCAGGCGCTGGATCTTGTCGAGGGAAAAGGGGATAAACTCCTGGCCGCCGAAGCCCGGATTCACGCTCATGATCAGGACATGGTGCACCATGGGCAGGATCTCGATGATCAGGTCGACCCGGGTGGCCGGGTTCAGCACCACCCCCGGCCTCATGCCGTGGTGCAAAATCAATTCGAGTGTGCGGTGCAGGTGCGTGCAGGCTTCGTAGTGGACGCTGACCCAATCTGCGCCGGCATCGGAAAAGGCGGCAATGAATTCATTGGGGTTATCGATCATCAGGTGGCAGTCGAGCGGCAGCTTGGTGGCCTTGCGCAGGCTGGCCACGACCGGCGGCCCGATGGTGATATTGGGCACAAAATGGCCGTCCATCACGTCCACGTGGATGGCCGTGCCGCCGCCGCGCTCGGCTGCGGCAATCTGGTCGGCCAGACGGGCAAAATCAGCGGATAATATCGAGGGCAAAAGTTCAATCATCGTAAGATCAGCAGCAGCTCAACTATGGAATTCGTCGAGAACCCCTTGCGGGGACAGTGTATCAGGCGGTGTGGGGCGGGTTCACTTTGGAGGCGACTCGGAAGAATGAGCAAAAAGATGAGCAAACGGAAGCTTCCTCATCGTCAGGTAGAGCCTAGGTTTCAGCGCCTCAGAGATGTCACTTGCACCCTCGGGCTTGGGAATTGGCCTTTGGTCTCCGGTGCTAAAGAATTCAGCAGAGTCCGAGCGCAATGTGCCCTTAATGACCTGCCCCTCCATCCGGTAGCCCCAGCCCCAAGCCGTACGAACCTCAAAGCCCACGCGCTCGAGCTGGCCTGTTTTGTCAAAGCAGTAGCGAGTGTAAGTCCAGAAGTCCTCGCCGGGCTCGACCATGTACACGGACGAGGACCCTGTTTTGTCCCGCCAGAGTTGAGCTGATACCCCGCCGTCTGGGTCGAGTGCCGGGACGGCCTCGATGCTTCGAAACTCTTGCCAAGCTTCTTGATCCCCCGTTTTCGCCCATGTGCGGGCACTTTTTGGCACTACGGCCTTCACATCGCATGCCGTCGCAGCAGACGCAACGGGTACGGCAAGGAACGTCAGTCCGCAGCAGAAGAGGGCGAGTCGCCTTGAATTCATGGTCAGTATTATGCTTCTGCTCCTTCGGCTGAATCGCAGCAACCGGGTCGCGTCAAAGTGGATTAGAGGAGCATTCTCGCGGCCACGCGACCGATGCCTCGAAGGATAGCTTTCGCGGGCCAGCGGTCTTCGGCGTCAGGGAAGAAGACTTCGCCCGTTCGGCGGGCCTCGGGACGGTAGTACCAGCGCTTGAGCAGGGCTAGGTGGCCCTGGCGGATGGTGGCGGAGGGCGGGGCGTCGGGAACAGAGAGCTCAGTTAGCGCGATTTCGAGGCGGGATTCGAGAAGGCCGCGAGGGATTTTTGCCGGTGCGATCGGCGTCGCGGGGGCTAAAGCCCCCTCAATTTGTTGCTCGTGATAGGCACGACTGAAGTCGTGCCCTTTCGCGTCCTGCTCTTCCGGCACCGGCTCGATTGCCATCGACTGCGCGAAGAGCGAAGTCGATCCCGATTGCTCATTTTGGATTCTCATGCCCACGGTCGAAAACGCGGCCGGACCACGCAGGCGTCCGCTCTCAAAAAGAAAAATGGCGACTTCGTCGGGCTTCGCCGAGGCCTGCAGAATGACCGCGCGCAAGCGGCTGAGCGGGCGCACAAGTTCGGCGGCCAGGGCGTGCACGGCCTCCACACGCTGCACCTGTGCATGCAGCGAGGCGGCCGATTCGAAAGCCAGTTCAGCCGAGGCTTGGTCGCGCTGAGCGCGGAGCGTGACCAGACGGCTCTCGCCGCGGGTGGCGAGAAAACTTTCGACGGCAGTGGCCTCTTCGGCGTAGCGCTCGTTGCTGCAGCCCTTGTAGCAGGGCGCAAGGCACATCTTCATCTCGGAGTAAACGCAGCCGGGATAGGCGGGATCGGGGTCCAGCTCGAAGGTGCAACGGCGCAGGAGAAAAAGTTTGAGCATTTCATCTGAAAATCTTTCGGCGGCGGCACGCGAAGAAAACGGCCCGTAGGCCCAGTCGGCCTCGCGTTGGCTCGCCCGGTGCGTGACGGTGATGCGCGGGTAGGGATTGCTGCCGAGAAAGCGCACAAATGCCG
Organism: uncultured Acidobacteriaceae bacterium; assembly: GCA_963732305.1. Taxonomy (GTDB): domain Bacteria; phylum Acidobacteriota; class Terriglobia; order Terriglobales; family Acidobacteriaceae; genus Telmatobacter. Next base: position 910,182 of record CAVSYW010000003.1, on the reverse strand, counting down.
GTGCGCGCAGGTGCATTCGCTCGATTGCCTTTGGGCCAAAAACCTCATCCAAAAGGGAAAACTGCGCCAGCAGCGATTCAAACTCCGAGCCGGTAAGCTGCCATCGGATCTCGCGCACCAGTCCTGCCAAGTGCAACCGGCGCGGATGTTTTGCCGAAGGTTGCAGCAGCCGCTCCAGCCGCGCGCGCAAGTTGGGCGTGCGTCCGATGTAGGGTTCAGCGCGCGCTTCGGCGCCATACAGCGCGAACACCGCCTGCGACTGCGGCAGTTGCGCAAGCGCGGCCTTGGGATCAGACGAATCGAAAGCCAGAGATTCGAGAGCTGGCGGCACAGACGGGAATCACCTCGCGATGCGGATTCGCGCGTTCAACGTGCGCTTTCAGAGTGATTGTACGGCGCAACGCGGGTCGCCAGGACAACCATTCGCACGGGTTCAGGAAGTTGCGACGCGACGAACCCGATTCGCGGTGAACTCGTGCCGCGCGTGAAGGCGAAATTCGAAGCGGGCGTCGCGGCGCACATGATAGACCAGCGCGGGACGGAAGCAGGCAACGCAGGTTCCCCCGGCGCGGCGAACGCTGGGATAGACGATGCCGTTGGCGCCGTGCTCAAGAAGGCCGGCGGCCAGTTGCTGCGAGGGCTGGTAGCACTCAGGAATCGGATCGGGCCTGAGAAATCGGGCGAAACGCGTCGCGCCGCCGCGCAGATCGTGAAACTCGGCGGCAAAATCAGCGAGGTAGTCGTCGCAGGTGGAGATTTCTTCGTGCGGCCAGTCGACTTCGCGCAATTGCTCCAGCTTGTGAAAGGCAACCTCGGCCATGGAGGTCTCGCGTTCCAGGCCCGCGTACCATGCGCCGCGCAGATTGCTGTTGAATCGGCCGCCGCGCGGTGCGGCATGCGTGAATGCCGCATTCACAATCTCGCCGTAAGCCACGCCATAAAGCAATTCGTGCACGCCGATGCCGGGAAGCAGGCCTTCGTCGCCCAGCAAACGCGCGTTGGTTGCGCCATCGAGCTCGATCAGGGCGCGCAGTTCGGCGTCGTTCCCGGCGAGCTCGGCAAGGACCGTGCCTTCGGCGCTGTATTTCGATGGGATGAGGCGGTGCGTGCCGCGGAACGAGCATTCGCGCAGTGCGGGAGTGAGGGCGCTGGTTCTCGCCGCACCCGTCTTCATTGCGCTGATTTTGGCCACGCCTTTTGAGGCCGCGATTTTCCTGCTTGCGCTCGTCATGGTTGCACTTGGTCCTGCGTGCTCAACCGCCGCGGCGCGCGTCAAGAAGCTGGCGCAATTCCATCATGCCCGGCTGGCCCAGGCGGAGAATGTAGGTCAGCGGCGTGGAACCGCGAAAGATCGGGTTCGAGTTGGAGAGTGTCATCCAGACATCCGCCAGGCGCGGACTATAGAGGATGTTGAGCGCCTTGAAAATTCCGATGAGCAGAGAGATGCGGGTGATCGCATCCTGATCGAGGGCGCGGCGGGCGGGATCCTTTTTGAGGGAGTAGAACGTGCCCGACGAGACGCCGCCGAGCAGATGGCGCGCATCGTCGTCCTTTATGCCCCACTTCTCCGCGATGCTCAGGAACGCCTTGATCGCCGCCGGGCTGAGGCGCTTGCGTGTTGCGGCGTCGGAGAGATCGGCGGCTACGTCGAAGCTGTAGCCTGCGATCTGCGGGACGAGAAGTGCGGTTGCCATAGATACTCCAATAATGGAATTATATCACTCCAAATTTGGAGTGGCAAACGTAAGCCTCGAAACCGACCCGCGGCGGATCCGTGAAAGGCAATCATTCATTGCCGTACCAGGATGTATCGTGCCGGCCCCTCTTCACGGGGCTTTTCTGATTCACCCATAAGCTGCTATGCTGCGGGCGCGACGGAAAAGCGATTTACGGCGAGGGAGATTGCGAAAATGTGGTTCCTGGGCATGGACGTGGGCACGAGCGGAACGCGCGCGGTAGTGGTGAATGACGCGGGCAAACTGATGGGCGCGGCGTCGTGCGATCACGCGCCGTTTCGCGCGGAACACCCGGGATGGGCAGAGCAGGATCCCGAGGATTGGTGGCGCGCCGCACAGGAGGCGATTCGCGGAGCCCTGGCCGCCACGCCGGAGCCGCGCGAGCCCATCGCGGCCATTGCACTTACCGGACAGATGCACGGGGCGGTCATGCTCGATGAAGCGGGCGCGGTGCTGCGTCCGGCGCTCATCTGGTGCGACACGCGCACGCAGCCGGAGTGCGACTGGCTCACCGAAAAGATCGGCTACGAGCGGCTGATCGAACTCACCTGCAATCCCGCGCTGCCCAATTTCACGCTGACGAAATTGCTGTGGGTCAAGACGCATCAGCCGGAGATCTTCGCGAAGATCCGCCACGTGATGTGCCCCAAGGATTACGTGCGCTACCGGCTCACAGGCGAGTTCGCGATCGACGTGCAGGAGGCCAGCGGAACCCTGCTGCTGGACGTGGCGAACAGGCGCTGGTCGCGCGAGGTGGCCGAGGCAGCGGGGATCGATAGCTGTTGGCTACCAAAACTCTACGAGTCGCCGGAAATTTGCGCGCGCATCAGCGAGAAGGCAGCGGGACTGACGGGATTGAAGGCGGGAACGCCGGTTGCGGCGGGCGCGGGCGACCAGGGTGCAGGCGCGGTGGGGATGGGAATTCTGCAGCCCGGAAGCGTTTCGGCGACCATCGGGACCTCGGGCGTGGTGTTTGCGGCCACCGCCGAACCGACGAAAGACCCCAAGGGCCGCATCCACACGTTCTGCCATGCCGTTCCCGGCCGTTGGCATGTAATGGGCGTGACGCAGAGCGCGGGGCTGAGCCTGAACTGGCTGCGCGGCACGTTTTTTTCTGGCCAAAGTTACGATGCACTCAGCCAAGGCGCCGAAAATATTCCCGCAGGCAGCCAGGGGTTGGAGTGGGCGCCCTATCTACTGGGAGAGCGCACGCCGCATCTCGATCCCGAGGTGCGCGCGGCGTTTGCGCGCATCGGCGTGGAGCATACCGCGGCACATTTTGTGCGTGCAGTTCTTGAAGGCGTGGCGTACTCGTTGCAGGACACATTTACGCTCTTCGGCGAACTGGGAATTCCGGTGACGGCCATCCGCCTTGGCGGCGGCGGTGCGCGAGGCGCATTGTGGCGCAAGATTCAGGCCGGCATCTATGGCAAAGCCGTGGAAGTGCTGGTGGCCGAGGAAGGCGGCGCGTTCGGTTGCGCGCTGATGGCCGGTGTGGGCGTGGGCCACTGGAAGGATCTCGATGAGGCGTGCGGGCAGGCGATTAAAGTCGCCGAGCGCATCGAGCCCGATGCGGCCGACGTGGCGGCGTACAAAACCGGCTATGCGCAATGGAGAAAGCTCTATCCTGCGCTGCGGGGACTAAGAAACTAGGGACTTCGTGGCGAAGGGACCCGGAAGTCCGCGAAGACGAAGCGGTTGCGCTTCCAATTCTTCGTGCGAAACTTATTTCTCCCTTTTGGGGTCTATTCAATCGTGCGGGGTGAATATTCCCCGGCGCACGGAGAACGGCCATGCACTTCCCCAGTAAGTTCTCTCTGCCCCTCGTGGCAACGTTGCTCCTCAGCGCGACGGCACTGAGCGCGCCGCATCCAGCCGCCGCGGGCGTTCCGCCGGCTGCCGCCGGACCGGCGCAAGAACTCACGCCGTATATTTTTCCCGATGGCTCCGGCTCCATGGGCTTGCCGCCGGGATGGACGGTGGTTCGCGCGGAACTTGGCGACGTAATCGCCCAGGGCCCCAACGGCGAAAAGCTGCGTTTCGGCCTCGTGGTTTCGGCGATCGATCCCACCAGCCCGCAAGCCGGGGTGCTGATGGCGGACGGCGGCGCCCCGGGGAATTTTATTGCCGTTCCCTATAGCGTCGATGCCGCGACATTATTTACCCAGGGTAGCGAACAAATTGCCCAGAAGTTGGGTTTGCCTGTTCCTACCATCACCATCCAGAGCACGCGGAACCTGCCGGTCCAATTCGGCGGCAAGAACTTCGCGGTCTACGGTCTGGTGGATGCGCACGATGGCCGCGGCGCGCAAGCCATGGTGACGCAAATGATCGTAACGCCGCCGCAGGCGCTCGGCGCTTATCAGGTGACCGTCTTTGAGATCACGACGCCGCCGCAGGTGATGGCGAACGACAGCGCCACGATTACCGCGATTTATACAAGTTACAACCGGGACACCCAGTTCGTGATGGCCGCAGTGAACGCTCAGATTGAGCAAAGCGAGATGCGGGAGCAGCAAGTCCTCGACACCGCGAGGCAGCGGTTCGACCAGTCAGAAAGATCGACGGCGGGCTTTTCGAATATCCTTCTCGATCAGACGGTCCTCCGCAACACAGAGACCGGTGAGCACTTCACCGTATCCAATCAGCGCGCCGATTGGCTTACGCGACACAACCCGTATCTCTTTGAAGAGGTCCCCGAGAGCGAGTACATCAAGGGCGTCGACTATTAGGGCGTGGGTCTTGATGCCTGAAGACTTCAGTTGCGCGCAACTTCCGGGGTGGGAATCAGAAAGTCGGCAAAGACGAAGCGCTCGCGGGTGACGATCTCCCCGGTCTCAAGCGGAAGCGGGGCCGTAAACATGGGGCCGGCATAGACGCAGGTGTGAAACTCGCCGCGCTCGGCGCAGGGATCGATGCCAGGCGGAAAGTCGCGCAACAATTCTTCGTTGAATTCGCGGCCGGCAAAACTTGCAGGCAATTTTTCCGTGTCGACGCAGGAGATGCGCGCGCGCAGACCGCCGGCAATCATCTCTCGCGCCAGCTTGTCGGTGGGAATCTTCCAAAGTGGAAACAACGGCTCAAGGCCGGTGGGCGCAAGATTGCGTTCGCGATAGGCGCGCACGTCTTCAAGAAAAAGATCGCCGAAGGCGATGGCGTCGATGCCTTCGTTCACGGCGCGTTGGCAGGTTTCGGCCATGCGCTGCTCGTAGACCTCATTGGAGCAAGGCCAGGGCAGCGGGATCGTCCAGAGTGGCAGTCCAGCCGCAGCAGCTTGCGCTTCGAGCACGGTGCGGCGCACGCCGTGCATCGCCACGCGATCGAACTCCGCGTTGACTGTGGTCAGCAGCCCGCAAAGCTCGATGGTGGGATCGCGGCGCAGGGCGTGAAGGGCCCATGCGCTGTCTTTGCCGCTGCTCCAGGAAAGTAGAACGCGCTTCATCAATGCAAGCCTTTAGCCGTCAGCTCTCAGCTTTCAGCTTCATCTTCGCACAACGCGGGGCCTTGCTTTCCCGACGATGACCGAAGACCGGCGCTGTGCCGCTCCCGCATTGCAACGCACATTGACTTCAAACTAGACTTGAGAAGGGATGTCGGCCACATCCGTGCGGAAGTGGTGAAATGGCAAACACACTAGCCTTAGGAGCTAGCGCCCAAAAGGCTTGCGGGTTCAAGTCCCGCCTTCCGCACCAAATCCCCGCTTCATAAAGTGCCGCGTTGCGCTAGACGCACAAACTCCATCCGGGCGGACAGCAGCCTTGCCCGAACGTGTCTACTCGCCGCTCGATCTCCCGTGATCCTTGAAATTGATGGCGAAAAACGGATAGTCATAGGTGTGGCCTGTGGTGAGCGGCGAGAGGAATGGCCCCGCATTGAACCTGCCGTAGCCGCCGCCGATGTTCAGGTGGCGATTGAGTTCGTACCAGCTGTACACGTCTCCTTCCACTCCCAGGCGCGTGCTGGAATGTGCTGGCGATCGGCTGTACACAATCGAGCTGCCGGAGGTGTTATATACGGCATCGTTCGCCGTTGCCACGCGAAAGTCTAGATACTGCGCCGTCACGGTCCAACGGCGATGAGGGACGATGGTCGCGCCAGTTCGCCACGTCCGGATATTCTGCCACCCGAATTGATCCACGATTCCGAAACGGTCATGGGCGGTGGGGTAGATGGTATCGAAGGTGCGGTGGACGCCTTCGCTTGGATTGTTGTTTCCGGACGCGAAATCGTATTGTGCAAACGCGCGTGGCCGCGCCGGCACGGAGTGAAACTCATAAGCCGCGCCGCCCGTCATTGCCCATGCGCGCATCGGGCCGGGACCGACGCTTCCCACTTCCCGCACAGCTTCAATAGAGTAATCGAGATAACTTTGAACCTCGCCCTTCAGCCGCAGTCCGTACGCTTTCATATCCTCCTTGCCGGTCTTGCTTGAAACCGTAACTTCAATCGGTAGTTTCGGCTGGACTCTCCAGAGGACAAATGGCTCAAGTGTGGATTTCGGAATCAGGTTATCGATCCTGCCATAGAGTCCGTAGATATTATTTCCTTCCTGATGGGGACTGGCGCCTGAGTCCTGCGGAACAACGGCCGAGGCCGCGAAGATTCCCAGATGATACCGGTTGTGCTGCAAGTTGGCGACGGCAGCGTCATACGAACGCGCTTGATTGCGCCACTGCGAGTCAGCGATCAGCGTGTTGTTGTAGTTAATAATTTGTCGCCCGACGCGCAGGCTGATCCAGTTCTTGTCCGGGCTGCCGAACTGGGCATAGGCGAGCTTCAGATCCCAGCGGTTCTCATTGGGGGGCCCGATCGGCGGGTTCTGAAGGAGTGGCCGCGCATCCTGCACCTGCGTGATCACTTTGAACCCCGAGGTTAATTGAAGATCAGCCTGGAAGCGGAAGCGGTTGAGGTAATAGGAATCGTCGTTGTTCTGCTTGAAGCTTCCGTCTTCATAACCCTCAAAGCGGAATCGTTCCTCGACCTCGAATTTCAGCCACCGCGGCAGGCGAAAGTCCAAACCTGTCACGGGGCGAAAATCGAGAACATCGTATGGCTGGTTCGAACCGTAGGAGCGATTGGCTGGACCGTTCAGGAAACTCAGCGGATTCGATGCGGGTCCCGTGATCCACCCGCCGTCGAGCGCGCTCGATCCATTTTGGGTTGTGACGTCGTCCTGTGCATACTGCACCGCTGGACGCAGCGAAACAAGGATCAGAATGACGACCACCGCGAACCAGGTTTTTGCGAGCAGGCGCCGAATACGAATACGAGTCATGAATGTACTCCTGCCTCCGAAGAAGTTTGGCTTGGGAGCTGTTGTGAAAGGAAACGATTTCAAGCTTGCCCTGAGCAAAGTCGAAGCACGTGGTAAACGCCGATCGATGAACCGGGAATTTACAAGCTGCTGAAAAAGCTCACTGCGGCACAGCAGCTGGAACATCGTGCGAGCGGGAGGCCCGCCAGGTGCGTGGGTGACGTGCTGCAGCGCCCATCAACACGAGAGCGAGCACTTACGCCGGAGAAACGGTTTTGTCTCAGCGGATCCATTGCGCTCACTCCGTTTTCCTAACGTGCGGCGGCCCACACATGGTAGCTGTTGAAAAGAAACTGTCCGCCCAGAATCAGCAGCCAGACCCACAGCGCCAGGCGCAGTGGCCGGCGCGGAATGTGCGCGCTCAGCAGCGTTCCGCCAACGGCTCCAACCACGCCGCCTACGATAAGCTGCAGCAGCAGCTCGGGGTTGGTGGCATGCGTAAACCAGTGCGCGCCGCTGCCGATAAGCGACACCAGAAACCCGAAGACGATATCGGTGCCGACAACTTGCGCGGGTTCAAGCGGCGTCAAGCTCAACAGTGCCGCGCTGCCCAGTGCACCCGCTCCCGCGGACGAGAAACCAACCTCGGCGCCCACGGGAAACATGAGCCACCCGAGCAAGGGACTGCGATCGCGCATGCCGGAACGCTGCTGCATAGGCCGGAAGGAATAAAAGAGCTGCCAGCCAGCCGTCGTTACAAGAATCGCGCCCAGGATCGCATTGAGCAGATTGGCCGATCCGGTGCTGACCAGATGCTTGAGCAAGAGCGAGCCCACGAGAACCCCGGGCGCTCCGCCCAGCAGCATGTAGCCGAGCGTGCGCCAAGCCACGTTACGGCGCGCAATTTGCGCCGGCGCCAGAATCAACTTCACCGCGGCGGAAAACGTGAGCCCGATGCCCACCGCTACCGGCGCAGGCACGCCCAAAAACAGCACCAGCACGGGTACGGTGATGGTGCCCGCGCCTACGCCGGTGAGCGCGATGAACAGCGCGATGAAAAATCCGATGATGTACGTCATCCGTTGTCCTTCTGCACCTTTGCCGGCTAACCTCTAACTCCGCGAGCTCGCCGCTTCAATATGAATTCCACACTCCACCTTGCGTCCCGCCCAGCGGCCCGATCGCGGATCGTTAGGATCGAGCGGCAATGACGTGCACGGCTCGCATCCGATCGAAGTGTAGCCGCGCTCATAGAGCGGAAGCAGCGGAATGCCAAGCTGTTCGCACGCATACCACACGTCCCGCGTGCTCCACTCGGCCAGCGGCGCAAGCTTCAGCACCTGTTTGCCGCCGGGCAGAGTGAAGAGCGCTGACTCTTCGAGCGCCGCGCGGCTCCGCGCCTGCTCTCGCCGCAAACCCGTAAGCCAGACGCGGTACTCCGCAACCGCTTTGAACAGCGGCTCGACCTTGCGCAGCCCGCAACAGCGATCGGGCGCAGACTGATACAGCAAGCCGTGTTCGGCTTCCTGTTCGGCGACCGTCTTTTCCGGAAGCAGATTAATCAGATTCAGATCCCACTCGCGCGCGATGCGGTCGCGATAGGCGTAAGTCTCGGCAAAGTGGTAGCCGGTGTCGAGAAACAGAACCGGAATCCGCGGATCGAGCGCGATGGCGAGCTTTGTCAGGAGCACATCTTCGGCCTGAAAGCTGCATGTCAGGCACACGTCGCCTTTCCTCGATACTTCTCGCGCAAGCGTGGCCCGTACCGCATCCAGCCTGGCGTTCATTTCGGCAGAAATCTCCGCAACACTCATCACAAATCCGCCCCTTCTGAGGAAATAAAGACGCCCGCGCGCCGCAGAAGTTGGTGCACCTCTGTCACAGCGTGCATGCGGTTGTCCGCATCGAGCGTGATCTCAAATCCGCCCGCGCTGGCCGTTAAAGCTCCCTCTTCGCGAGCGCGCACCACAAGCGCGATCAGTCCCGACTGCGCCAGCACGTCTGTCACAACTTCGATCAGTCGCGGATTCTCTCCGAAACCCGGCTCCTCGGCGTCGATGCGGCTTGCGACTGCGCCCACGGCAAACAGCGAACGCTCCACAGCATCGATCAGCTCGGCAGGCCCGGTGAGTTCCAAAACGCCGCCGCGATGTCCCCACCGCGCCTCGCGTTCGCCCGCGGTTACGCGGCCCCACGCCGCAGTCTCGTCTTCTTCGCCGGCCACCGCGTGGCCCCGTGCAGCCGTTACCATCCCCGCAGCCACCGTGGCGTTGGTTTCAGGATCGATGAGAATCAGCGCGCCGGTGGAGCGATTGTCGCGATAGAGATCCACGGCGATCGGCCGCAGCAGATGCAACGTAATGGCGCCGATATCGTTCATGCGCAGCGTCGCTGTGGGCTCGTGCTGAAACGCGCTCAAATCCACGCGATGATCGACCGAGGAAATTACTGCAGGCACGGTGTGGCTGGTGTGTTTCAGCAGATAGCGGCGATTGGGGTCGAGCGGCCGCTGATCCATCCACACCAGCGACGCTTTGATACTGCGCGCCACCACCGGCGCAGCACCCACGCCGGCAATCAGGTCGCCACGGCTGATGTCCACTTCGCGATCGAGCACCAGAGTGACGGAAAGCGGTGCGACCGCTTCGTCAAGATCGCCGTCATACGTAACAATGCGCTCGATCCTGGCTTCGCGCCCCGAAGGAAAGACCGCGATCCTGTCGCCCACGCGAACCACGCCCGACGCAATTTGTCCCGCGAAACCGCGGAAGGTGTGATCGGGCCGCAACACGCGCTGCACGGGAAAGCGGAAAGCCGCATTCCGTGCACGTTCTGTCGCGGGAAGAGCTTCCAGCAACTCGAGCAGCGACGGCCCTTCGTACCACGGCATCGCACTCGATGGACCCGCGGCTCTGTGCACCACGTTGTCGCCTTTAAGCGCGCTCACGGGAACAAAGTGCACTTCGACTTGCGTTCCTGTGTCTTCCGCAATCTGCGAGAGAACCGAGCGAAACTCCGACTCAATGGCGCGAAACGCTGACACGTCGTAGCCGATCAAATCCATTTTATTTACGGCTACCAGCACGTGGCGCACGCGCAGCAACGACGCGATATACGCGTGACGCCGCGACTGGATAAGCACGCCTTTGCTTGCATCAATGAGCACAATCGCCGCATCGGCGGTCGACGCGCCTGTCGCCATGTTCCGCGTGTACTGCTCGTGGCCAGGTGTGTCGGCGATAATGAATTTTCTCTTGGCAGTAGAGAAGTAGCGATAGGCCACGTCGATCGTGATGCCCTGCTCGCGTTCCGCGCGCAATCCATCGGTGAGCAGCGCGAAATCGATCTGCCCCGGCGCTGTGGTGCCCTTGCCTTCGATCGAACGCACCTGGTCTTCGTAAACCGATTGCGTATCGTAGAGCAGGCGACCGATGAGCGTCGACTTTCCGTCATCGACGCTGCCCGCAGTCGAAAAGCGCAGCAGATCCTTCTCGCGCTCCTGCGCAAGAAATTCGCCAATCTCGAATCGTCTATTCTCTAACTCTGCCTCAGCCGCCAATGCGAACCCCTTAATCCCTGTCTTCTTGTTCCCTCGTTCCCTTGGTCCCTTGTTCCCCGCACTTCAGAAATATCCCTCCCGCTTCTTGATCTCCATTGAGCCTTCCTGGTCGTGATCGATCACGCGATTCGCGCGCTCCGATGAGCGGAACGAAATCAGCTCCGCGATGATCGCGGGAATTGTGTCGGCGTCGGAGCGAATGGCGCCCGTGCATGGACTGCAGCCGAGCGAGCGCAACCGGCTCTTTACCATTTGGGGTTCCTCGCCCTTTCTCGCTACGAAGGCTTGTTCAATGGGGAGCAGCGCCTCCTGACCCGCACTCAAGGGGCGCACATACATGGGCCGTTCTTTCGCGAAGTACAGATCGACCACGGGAATCTTTTCCTCGTGGATGTACTGCCACACGTCCATCTCCGTCCAATTCGAAAGCGGAAACACGCGAATGCTCTCGCCGGGATGAATGCGCGCGTTGTAGAGGTTCCACAATTCGGGCCGCTGGTTCTTCGGGTCCCATTGGCCCGCGGTGTCGCGAAAGGAATAGATGCGTTCCTTGGCGCGCGATTTCTCCTCGTCGCGCCGCGCTCCGCCAAACGCCGCATCGAAGTTGTAATGGCGCAGGCCGTCGAGCAGCGCCTGCGTCTTGAGCAGACCGCAGCATCGCTTGGTATCGAGCGCGATGGGATTGGTTCCTGCCGCGATGGCCGGCTCGTTGCGCCACACCAGCAGCTCCGCGCCCACCTCGCGCGCCATCGCGTCGCGGAAGTCGATCATCTCGCGAAATTTGAAGCCGGTATCGATGTGCATCAATGGAAAAGGAATCGGCGCGGGATAAAATGCCTTCTGCGCCAGCCGCAACATCACTGACGAATCTTTGCCGATGGAATAGAGCATCACGGGCCGCTCAAACTCCGACGCTACCTCGCGAAGGATGTGAATGCTTTCGGCCTCCAGCAGGCGCAGGTGATTCAGCCCCTGCGGCGAGCGCGCGCTTGCGGGCAGATGGGAGTTGGTAATTTCGCTTGCGGCGACGGGCATCGTGACCTCGGGGATTCAGGGTTTGCGATAAAGGCTCGGGCCGCACAAAGACATGCCCGGCATTCAGCTACGGGTGTCTTCTTTTCGATTGTGCTGAGGAGAAGAGACTAGCGTGTACACCCGTCGGCGATGTGCGACAGGCAACAACAACCAGCGATTTGCAGGGTGCAAACCATGAGTAACGCTATGGTAACAAAAGACGCGCGGCAGCGCAATGGAGTCTTTTGGTCCAAAAAGGCGCGCGGAATCAATGCGATAAATCTACTTCAATCGCGCGCCCAGTGGAACCTCTTCTAGAAATCCGGCCAACACCGGCGCACCGCCCTCAAGCGAGGCCGCCAGCAGCATGCCGTTCGACTCCAGGCCACGCATTTTGCGCGGCGCAAGATTGGCCACAATCACGATCTTGCGGCCGATGAGTTTCTCCGGCTCGTAGTACTGCGCAATGCCGGCCAGGATCTGCCGCTTCTCGTAGCCGAGGTCGACCTCGAGGCGCAGAAGCTTGTCGGCTTTGGGGACGCGCTCGGCCACCAGGATCTGTGCCACGCGCAAATCCACTTTGACGAAGTCATCGATGGTGATGTGCTGTGGCGCCTGCGCCACCTGCGGTGGGGCAGACCCTTGGACTGGCTCCGTCGAACTGGCAGCAGGCACGCTCGCCGGCGCAAGCAAAGCCGCCGGTTCAGTTTCGGTTTTTGCGCCAACCGGAGCGGCGGGCTTCGTCGCGGGCGCCTTGGGTGTGGCAGCCGGAACCGCGGCAGGCGCAGTGGGCGTTGGCGGCGCACTCTCCGCGGCGCTCACGCCACTCGTGCCCGCTGCGTCCACGGCGGTACGGTTGTTCTCGTCTTCAAGATTCTGCATACGTTCCACTGTGTCCTTCTCCGCGCGGGGAAACAGCGGCGCCGGCTCGCCAAACTTCGTGCCCGCCTGCAATCCGCCCCACGCGAGATATTGCAAAAATCCATTCTTCGCCGCGTCGGCCAACTCGCCTTGCCCCAACTGGCGCCAAACCTTCGCCGCGGCGTCGGGCACGATGGGATACGCGAGCGCCGTGATGATGCGGATGGCCTCAGCCGCCGTGGCCAGCACGCGCGCCTGAAGAGCTGCATGCTCGGCGTCCGATCGATCTGCAGGCTTCTTCCAGGGTGCGTTCGCTGTCAGGTAGCCGTCGGTCTCCGCCACCAAAGCCCACAATGCTTTCAGCGCTTCGGAGAAGTTCAGCTCATCGAAAGCGGGCCCGAACGCGGCCATGGCATTCTCTGCGTTTTCGCGCAGGCTGCCCTCCGCAGGAGTCTCCGCGCCCGCCTCCGGCGTTAAGCCATCGAAATATTTGTGCACCATGTTCACCACGCGGCTCACCAGGTTGCCGTAGCCGTTGGCGAGATCGCCGTTGTAACGCTGCACGAGAGCATCAAAAGAAAAATTGCCATCCTGTCCGAAGGGAATTTCGCGGAGTAAGAAGTACCTCAATGCGTCAGAACCCAAAACCGTGTGCACGGTCTCGGCGCGCACAATGTTGCCACGCGACTTCGACATTTTGCCCTGGTCGAAGAGCAGCCAGCCGTTGGCGCGCACCGAGCGCGGCACAGGAATGCCCGCAGCCATCAAAAACGCGGGCCAATACACGCAGTGGAAGCGACTGATCTCTTTGCCGATCAAGTGAATGTCCGCCGGCCAGAATTTCTTGAATTTTTCGTCGTCCTCCGAGCCAAAGCCGAGTGCCGTGATGTAGTTGGCCAAAGCGTCGAGCCACACGTACACCACGTGCTTTTCGTCACCGGGCACGGGAATGCCCCAGGAAAAACTAGTGCGGCTCACGGAAAGATCTTTCAAGCCGCTGCGGACGAAGCTTACAACTTCGCGCCTAGTCGACTCCGGCCCCATGAACCCCGGATTCACCTCGTAAAACTCCAGCAGCTTGCGCTCGAACGCCGAGAGCTTGAAGAAATAATTCTCTTCGCTCACGGTTTCCGTCAGCCGGCCGCAGTCGGGGCAAATCGTCCCCGGCGGCCCGTCCACATAGGCCTCGTCTGAAACGCAATACTGTCCGGTGTATGAGCCCTTGTAGATGTAGCCGCGGTCGCGCAATGTGGCAAACAGCTTCTGCACGCCGCGCTTGTGCCGCTCTTCCGTGGTGCGGATAAAGTCGTCGTAGGTAATTCCCAGCAGGTCCCACAGCCCGCGAAATTCGCCGGCGATCTTGGTCGCAAACTCCTGCGGCGAGCATCCTGCCAGCTTGGCCGAGCGCTCAATCTTCTGCCCGTGCTCGTCGGTGCCCGTCAAAAACCATGTCTCGATGCCCAGCGCCCGTTTGCGCCGCGCAATGGCGTCGCACACGATCGTCGAGTAAGCGTGGCCCAGGTGCGGCCGCGCGTTCACGTAGTAAATCGGCGTGGTCAGATAAAAACGGTTTGAATGTGAGCTTGAATCGGTCATGAGTAGCGCATTCTGTTCGCGCATGCGTGAGCAGCGGACTTTCTCTATCTTACGGTAATGCGCTCCGGCCTCGGAGCTGCGCGATGCGCGTGTATTTTCGCGCGCGCGAAAAGCGCCATTCCTATGGCTTGAAGTGATGGAAGGCGTAGACCGCTGCGCAAATCACTGCTGCCAACAGGGTCAGTCTCCACACCACAGGCCAGGCCATCTTCCACATTTGTTTCAACATCCAGAAAAACGACGACCGCGCGGATGGAAATTGAATGCGATGGTTTTTCGCCGCGGCACGCATATCGGCAAGGCTCACGCCTTTCGACCTCAACGCGTCGGATGCTTCGTTTGAAAAGCGCAGCAGCCCGCGCAGCAGATGATCCGTGTCAATCTGCTGGCTCCAGTCCCGGGTTGCTTCCTTCTCCGCGTGGACTAGTGCGGTATGCGTCTCGGGGTGCAGAGGAATATTGCTCCTCACGCTGGTCAGGATCGGGGTGGGAAATCGATCCGGTACCGCCGTGCCCGCCAAGAAACCGCTCAGCCGGCCCTTCAACGCCGCGATCTGGGCCGCACGCGAGCTTTCATCCTGGCTCAGGCCCAGCAGCAGGTGCGACGGCGCGATATGTTCGGCTCCGCGCGTGGCCGCTTCGTTCCGTGCGTTTTCGATGGCGCGTTTTGCCTGCTCCGTATAGCGCTCGAACATGCTCGTGCTCCTCACGCGGCTCCGCAAGGGCATTGCGGAAACCTGTCTGGCTACGAGAACGGATCGAAATGACAGCCCTGTTAAACTTAACACTGAAATCAGCGGAAATTCGAGGCTTTTTGACGTGATTCTGGAACTGGAAAAACGGCTCTCCGATCGTCTTCGCGCCGTCCTGAAAGAAAAGTACGCGCTCGATGGCGTGAACATTCCGCTGGAAACGCCGCCCGACCTGCGGATGGGCGAAATCGCTACGCCCGTTGCCCTGCAACTCGCGCGCACCCTGCGCAAAGCCCCCAAAATCATCGCGCAGGAGATTCTTTCCGGTCTTGGACAAGTTGAGGGGTTTGCGCGCTTCGAAGTAGCCGGCGCCGGGTATATCAATGCGTTTCTCGATCGCGCCAAGGCAGTTCGGGACGTTGCCGGCGAACTCACTGCATTCGCGAAAGCACTGTCTGCGACCCCGATGGGCCACGTGCTTGTGGAGCACACCTCGATTAATCCCAACAAGGCTGCGCATATTGGCCATCTGCGCAATGCGATTCTCGGCGACACGTTTGTGCGTCTGTTACGCGCCGCCGGATACAAGGTCGATGTGCAGAACTACATCGACAACACCGGCGTACAGGTTGCCGATATCGTGGTCGCGCTCAGAAATCTACAACTCGACGGAATTCCTGGGATTGATGTGTCCGATCAGCACTCTCTGGCTTCGATCAAAAAAAGAATTGAGTACTACGAACAAGAATCGAGAAAGTCTCCCGAGAACAGGGAGTTGCTGATCGACTACGTTTGCTGGCGACTATATGCGCAGGTGAACGTCTGGTACCAGGCTCTTGAAACGACGGAACAGAATAAGGTAAAGGTCGAAGAGCGAAAGAAGATACGCCTAGACGCCCTCCACGAAATTGAGCACGGCAACAATGAAACCTCCGAAATCGCCGACCTGATCTCGACTGCTGTTTTGCGCCGCCACATCGAAACCATGCTGCGGCTCGACATCGAGTACGACTTTCTGCCCCGCGAGAGTGAGATTCTTCACCTCAAGTTCTGGGAAGCAGCGTTTGAGAAGCTCAAGCAGTCCGGCGTGCTTTATTTCGAGAACGAAGGCAAGAACAAAGGCTGCTGGGTGATGACACGCCCCGGTGCTTCCACTGAACCAATCCAAGACGAGAATGCTGCGAAGCAAACGGACGACGACGCCAAGGTAATCGTCCGCTCCAACGGGACGGTCACGTATGTCGGCAAGGACATCGCCTACCACCTCTGGAAGTTTGGCCTGCTGGGCCGCGACTTTGGCTACCTGCCGTTCTTCACCTATCCCGATCACGAGTGCTGGATCTCGGCTGTCCACGGACAGGAAAACCATCCGCACTTCGGCGGTGCGACGGCCATCTATAACGTCATTGACGCGCGCCAATCCGATCCGCAGGCCAACGTGATCCAAGCGCTGCGCGGCATGGGCTACACAGAACAGGCCGACCACTACACGCACTTTAGCTACGAGATGGTCGCGCTCACGCCGCGTTGTGCAGAGGAGCTTGGCTACAGCATTTCCGATGAGGACAAGAAGAAATCCTACATCGAAGTGAGCGGACGCAAAGGCTTCGGCGTCAAGGCCGACGACCTCATCGACAAGCTCATCGTGTCCGTTCAGCCGCTCGTCGACGAAAAGCAGGCATCGAGCTCCGAGCCGGTCCGTCGCGAGATCGCTCGCCAGATCGCCATTGGCGCCTTGCGCTACTTCATGCTCAAGGTCACGCGCAACTCGGTCATCGCCTTCGACTTCAAAGACGCACTCAGCTTCGAGGGCGAGACCGGGCCGTACATTCAATATGCGGTGGTGCGCATCCGCAACATCTTCCGCAAGGGCAACGCCTCGCCGGAAGCCGTGCTTGACGATTTTGCTCAACAGTTCGGCGATTTGAAAGGGCACGACTTCAGTCGTGCCAATAACGCCACAATAAATGAGGGGGCTTCAGCCCCCGGGGAATCGGTTCTGACCTCCTTCCTCAGCGGCGAGGAAAACGAAGACATCTGGGCGCTGTGGCTGCGTGCCGGGCGCTTTTCCCAGATTCTCGACCAGTGCATCGCGACCTCGGAGCCGGTCTATCTTGCCAAGCACGCCTTTCAACTTGCGCAGGAGTTCGCCAACTTCTACCATCGCCACCACATCCTCACCGAAGAGGACCCCGCGCGCAAGACGTTCCTCCTCGCCACGGCAGCGGTCACACTGCGCGAACTCATAAGTTCTCTCGCACTCCTCGGCATCGAAAGCCCGGAAGCGATGTAAAGACAGCCTTCAGTCTTCAGCTATCAGCCGTCAGCTTCTTCGCGCTGCGGCGGGTGCGGCGGCTTCCCGCGTCTCAAAGACGAGACGTGGGGCACCCAATCAAAGGAGGACGAGAAGGCTGACAGCCACTAGCTGATGGCTGAAAGCTGTTTCCCAGTTGCCAACCCTGCGCCCCTGCATAGACAATGCCGTGGGGGGTGGTCTGACCAGGCTGCGCCGTCACGAATGCGCTTGGGGTCCAATCATCCGGTCGGGAGGGCTTGCCATGCGCCGTTCGCGTCTTGTTTCGCTGTTTTGCGTCTTCTCCTCAATTCTCTTCGCCGCGTCCGCGCAGTCTCAGGTCGCCACCGAGTACGCGCCGCCTGTCAACACGTCGCTTCTCCCACCCAACCCGCATGCCTCCGAGCCGGGCCTGCTCTTCTATCTCTCCGGCGACCACGGCTTCAACGCCGACTACGCGGCTGGCGGCGATCCCGTGCCTAATTACATCCACGACGTGAAGATCGTCCCCGGCGGCGCGAGCGGCTCCTACATTCAATGCGGCAACAATCAGTTGCTCTCCTACTGGGCGCCAGGCAATATCTATGCGCAGCGCGGCACGCTCTCGTTCTATTGGCGTTCGCGCGACCCTGTGGACGAAACGGCGTTTCCCATCTTCCGCGTGGGCTACGCGGACCACTCCAGTTGGGACCAGGTATGGCTGCGTATCGATTACAACGGCCATGGTTTCGATGCCTTTGTCACCGACGTGAACCTGGGCCGGACGCGTATCTCCTATGACATGCCGAACTTTCCCAAGGCAGATCAGTGGGCGCTTCTGACGCTGACATGGGACGAGACCACGGGTATTCGCTTTTATGTGGACGGCAAAATGGTGGCCGAAAAAGCTGCCACGGGCATGTTCGATGCTGCGCTGGATCAGTTCGGGCCGCACTCCCGCATCATTGGGCCCACGGGCGTCGAAAGCTCCTACAGCTACGATCGCGGGGGCGACATCGACGAAGTGCGCATCTACGACCGCGCGCTTTCCGATGAAAACGTGGCTGGGTTGGTCAAAGGCGAAACGCCGCAAAATATTCCGCCCGTCGCACGCAGCCTTGCAGACGCCGGCACGCAGAAGGAGTGGTGGTTCCATTACGGCTGGAACCGGCCCGGTGATATCCCGGCACCGCTTCCCGCTGCCAACACCACGATCCGCAAGGTGCAGATCAACGACGCATACGATATCGGGCGCTGGTGGTGGCGCGCCACGGACGGCATTCGCGAAACCACATGGCCGGGCGTCTACAATCGCTCGCGCCTGGTTGGCCGCTTCGACTACTTCCAACTGCCGGATTGGGATTGTTACGCGATTTCCGGCAAGACCATCACCTTCATCATGCCGGACGAACCGTGGAACCACCTGGAATTCAGCGGTGGCGCATTCGGCAACATGACGCTGCTCACTCCGGATGTCTCCGTGGATGCGGTTCGCCGCAGCGGGCTCGATGGGACGACGCTGCCGGGGAAGACGCTCTTTGAGCGGCCCAGTGGGCAAGAGACGACCTTCCACGATTTCTCGACGCCGACAACCGGCGGCAAGCTGCGATTCACCAACGTGGAGCAGGAGACGCCCATCGGCGAATTTTCCGCCTACTACGTCCATCCTGGCGATCCGCCGCAAGGGATCGTTCAGCTCAAGTACAGGCTTTCGACTGCCGCGTCTCCGGACGACAATCCAAGCCTGACGCCGCTGGTCGCTTTTATTCACGATCGCTATCCGGCTGACGAGCGCGCGCTAATCGTAGGCATGCCGGGCGGAGGCGGTGGTGGCCGCGGCCGGCTTGCGGGCTTAAGGCCGAGAGCGTCCGGCAACAAAGAAGACGCGGCCGGCCTGCCGATCGTGCACATCCTCATTCCCGCAGATCTGCGTGGAATGCCGGCAACCACGACGCATATTCCCTCCTATACCTGGGACGACATGTATGCGGGCCTGGACGGCATTGCCATCGACCTGCCCGCATTGAACGTGAAGCCGACGCACGGCGATTATGTGCCGATGAATATCGAGGTGCGCGACCCGCTGTGGCCGATGCGCGACATGCTCAACTTCACATTTTCAGTGAAGCCGGGCGAGGCGCACACACTGTGGCTGGACATGCGCGACCGCATTCTGCCTAACGACAAGAGCCTGCTGATCACAATCGCGTCTGCCAGCGCGGAGTTCGATGCAAGTTCTCTTGAAGGCGCGGAGGTGCGGCTGATTTTCAAGCCCTATAAGGACGCCCTCAAAGAGCACGTCGCCGATCGCCTGACCCAGGTTCGCGACAATTTCTCAAACATGACGGAAGAGCACGTCAACAGCCGGCGATTGAACGCCTACAACCGCTTCTATGCCGACATTACCGATCTGCTGCGCGTGGATCCCCAGAACGATCTCGGCCGCAAATACTGGCACGAATGGAACCCGGAAACAGCAGTTCCTGATTACACGCAGCCGGCGGCGCCGGCAGGCGTGCCGGAATGGGCCTGGCTCCAGGCGAAAGACGTTGACTACTTCCAGCGCATCGCCGACTTCTATATCGACAAGCGCCAGGCCTGGGACGGAGAATTCGGAGGCGGCCTCGGCGACGACAGCGACTTCACCAATCTGTTTCCCTCTCTCGCCCTGATGGGCACGGAGCCGGAAAAAATGAAGACGGCGCTTTCAAGAGAACTCGAAGCCATGTACGTAAACAAGATGTGGACCAATGGGCTGGCCACGGGACAGTTTGACGAACTGCACAGCTACGAGGATGGCCTCAATGTTTTGGGCCAGTCGCTCTTGATGGATTTTGGCAATCCAAAAGACCTCGAACGTGCCATGCTGACCGCCCGCCGGCTGGAGTGGCTCACCGGCATCAACGCCGCTGGGCATCGGCATGTCCGCTCTGCCTATTTCAGCGGCGCAAAGATGGCCACGGGCGGCGTGTGGGGATGGACCAAGGCCCGATCCTACATGGACTTTCATCCGGCGCTCGATCTGGTGCTGTTCAACGGCGCGCCGGAGACGCGCAAGTTGGTGCTTGAGACCGTCGACGGCATGTTGGCGCACCGCAAGCAGGAAGCGGACGGCAGATGGGTTACGCGGACAGACATCAACTTCAAGACCGATGAAGATATACCCGGCGGCGACGCCACGCCCGACTTCATGTTCTGGGCCGCTTATCGCTGGACCGGCGACAAGAAGTATTTACTGCCATTTATGGATGCGGGCCCGTCGTCGCTCGCGCAAATCAGCTCCGACGCACTGGACATGCTGGATTTGCGCGACACGTGGGGCAAGCAGTTGGTGGCGGCGGCAGCAACGATTGACCCCACAACCGGAGTGGCGCCAACCGGAGCGCAATCCATTACCGGGTCTGCGGAGACATTCGCCTGGCAGGTCAGCGGCAATACCAACTATCTAGTCCGGCTCTACCGAGCGCAGTTGGAGGCGGAATCGAACCGGGAATGGATCAATACCGAAGGCAGTCTCTGGATCGATCGCGTGACGGACTCCGCAGGCCCCATGTTCGTCAATACAGAACTGCAGCGTGCAGCGCTTTGGCGGCATGGCGCTGGTGCGCAATCACATCTATCCGGGCAATGCCGTCAGTTGGCGATTTGTCGCGCCGGCCAAGCCAACCAGTCTTGGCATTCTCGTTCCGGTGGCTACGCTGGATCACCTGAAGATCATCGTGTACAACCTGGATGCCGTTCCCGTGAAGACGCGAATGACCGGATGGGAGATCGATCCGGGCAAGTGGGAGATCACGCAGGGCACGCGCGGCAACGCGGAAACCGATCCGGTGAAGAATGTCAGCACCAGGACGGCGAATTTTGAACGAAGCACCAGCCTTGACTTCACATTTGCCCCGCACACGACGACGGTGTTGGAACTCAAGTTGAAGGAGAAGGGTGTGCCCTACTGGTCGCGACCCGATTTGGGGATCGGCGCGGACGACGTGAAAGTGGAAGGCGCGAAGATGACCGTCACTGTGCACAGTCTCGGGTCCGTCGACGCGCCTGCCTCGAAGGTGGTTCTGCGCGACAAGGCGGGCAAGACGCTAGCCACGGCGCTGTGCCCGCGCTCAAAGCACCGCTCGATCTCATGCCGAAGACGGCACAGGTCGACGCTCAATGTACCTGCGGGCGCGGACTTGAAAGGCGCTAGTGTCACCGTCGAATGCGGGGGCAAAGTACCGGAGATCACGCTGATGAACAACCAGGTGGTACTGTAGGTTGGGCATTTCCAATGCCCCAGGTTGTCAGAGGAATCGCGATGCAACTCTTGAAGATGTTCGCCACGACAGCTGGCTGTCTTGACGCTCGCCTTTGTCTCATGCAGGCCAATTGCGGCACAGGTTCTGACCCAGGTCCCGCCGGTTGTGCCCGGCGCAAAGCCTGTTCAGGTGGAGCACATCAAGATTCACGGCACGGCGCTCGAAGGCAATCTGGAAGGCGACGCCGTCGATCGCGACGTCTTTGTGTTTCTGCCGCCCAGCTATCAGCAAGCAGAAGCATCGCCGCTATCCGGTGGTCTACGCGCTGCACGGTTATTCCATCGGCGCCGAGCAGTGGACGCACGAAATCCATGTGCCGCAGACCATCGAAGGCGCCTTCGCGCAGGGCGCCAAGGAAATGATCGTGGTGCTGCCCGACTCGAAGACCGTGTACAGCGGCTCGATGTATTCGAGTTCCGTCACCACCGGCGATTTCGAGAGGTTTATCGCCCACGACGTGGTCGCCTATATCGACGCGCATTACCGCACGATTCCCGACCGTGCGAAGCCGGGGCCTGGTCGGTCATTCCATGGGCGGCTACGGCGCCGCGCGCATCGGCATGAAGCATCCCGACGTGTTCGGCAGCCTCTACATCATGAGCCCGTGCTGCCTCTCGCCGCGAGCCGGCCGGACCGCCGAAGCCGGAAATCGAGAAGGCGCTGGACGGCGGTGAAGACGCCGGCGGACGCGGCGAAGCTGTCGTTCTTCGCGCGCGCGCAGCTTGCCTCCGCGGCGGCGTGGTCGCCCGACCCGAAGAATCCGCCGCTCTATCTCGATCTGCCGACGAAGGACGGCGCGCCGCAGCCGGATGTGCTGGCCAAATGGGCGGCCAATGCGCCGCTGGCCTTCATCGATCAGTACATCGGCAATCTGCGCCAGTATCGCGCCATCGCGATCGATGTGGGCGACCAGGACGGGTTGCGCATCGACACCGGCAAGCTGCACGACGTGCTCGATCAGTACGGTATCGCCAACAGCTTCGAGATCTATCACGGCACGCACACCAGTGCTGTCGCGGATCGATTCCAGAATCACGTGTTGCCGTTCTTCAGCCAGAATCTGTGTTTCAGGAATTGCCGCTAGCAGTTTGACGAGCGCGCGCTCTCGACTCGTCTGCCAAGACAGGGCTTTGGAATGTCGATGCGCGTTTCCGCGCACGAAGAAGCTGATAGCCAAAAGCTAAGAACTACTCCCGCTTCCGCCGCTGGTGCGTGGAGGGAATATTCATGTCTTCGCGATACTTGGCCACGGTGCGGCGCGTGAGCTGGATGCCCTGCGACTGCAGAAGCGCGGCAAGCTGATCGTCAGTGAGCGGATGCCGCGGGTCTTCGTCTTCGATGAACTTTTTCACTTTGCGCTTTAAAACCAGCAGCGGCGTGTCCGCCCCCTCGGGGCCGTTCGCGCCCTCGGAGAAGAAGAACCGCAGCTCCAGCACGCCCTGCGGCGTATGCGCGTACTTGTTGGCCACGGCGCGGCTCACCGTGGAGGGGTGAACCCCGATCTCCTCGGCCACTTCCTTGATCATCATGGGCCGCAGCCCTTCCACGCCCTTGTCGAGGAACTCCTGCTGCCGCCGAACAATCACCTCACAGGTCCGCAGAATGGTGCTCTTCCTCTGCGCGATGTTGCGCATCAGTTGCAGCGCCGAGCGGAAGCGCTCCTTCACGTACTCCTTCACTTCCTTGTCGGTATTCTGTGAAGCCAGCATGCGCCGGTAGCGCTGGCTCAGCCGCAGGCTGGGCAAGTCCTCTTCGTTCATCGAGACCACCCACTCGCCGCCGCGCTTCACAAAGAAAACATCGGGCTCGATCAGCCTCGCCTGATCGCGGTTGTAGATGCGTCCGGGGCGCGGGTCGAGGGTGCGGATAAATTCCAGCGCCGCATGCGCCTCCTCGGTCTTCACCTGCGCCGCGCGCGCCAGGTCCTTGATGTCGCGCTTCTGCAGGAGAGGCAAGTGATGGTCCACAATCAGCGCCGCAATTTCCATGGAGCGCCGCCGCTCCTCGACCTGGGCTTCGGCCGCACTGCGGAAGCTGCCGTGCGCATCGATGTCCGTGTCTTCGACCGGTCCGCCGTACAATTGGTCAAACTCCTGCTGCTGGGCCGCGATTTGCAGCGCAAGGCACTGGCGCAAATCGCGCGCGCCCACGCCCGCCGGGTCAAGATGTTGCACCAGATCGATGGCGCGGCGGACGAGATCGAGCGTTGCCGCCTCGTCCGGCAAGTGGCCGTTCCCCGACTGCGCGTCTTTCGGAACCGTGCGCAAAGCCGCGGCCAGTTCCTCTTCGCTCGCCGTCAGATACCCGTCTCCATCCAGATTGCCGACCACGAAGTCGGCAGCCTCTTCAAGCCTGGCGTCGAGGCTCAGAGATCCCAGCTGCCACGCCAGGTGATCGGACAGAGTTGTAGGCTGGGAGAGAAAGTTTTCAAACGAGGGTTTTTCACTGTCTTCATACTCCGGCTGCGTGCGGTAACCGGGATCAAGATAGTCCTGAAAGTAGGAGCCAAAATCAATCTCGCTGAAGATGTCCTTGGGCGGCGCGGCCGTTTCCTCCACACTGCGCTCCAGCCGCTCCTCGCGGCCCGCCACCTCATCCAGCATGGGAACGGACTCGTCAATTTCTTCCAGGACGGGATTCTCCACCATCTCCGCATCGATCATCTCCTTCAGCTCAAGCTTGTTCAGGGCGAGAACGCTCACCATCTGCATCAGTCCCGGCGTCAGGATCTGGCGTTGTGAGACTTTGATATTCAGCCTTGGTTCGAGCAGCGCCATCGATGCAGTCCATCCCTCGTTCGACCCTGATGAATGCGAGTGTACCCACGAGTCGAACGTTTAAGAAAAAGCTTAAAGGAAAATGCGGAACAATTTCGAGTCGCCCGTTCCAAATTGGGTCGGGGCTCATTTCCGGAATCTCTGTATGAAGTTTATAGTCCAGCACGGCGTCCCCGCGCCAGTAATCGGAAGGGTTACGGGGGTCACCTTTGGTATCAGTTAAATTAACCCGGGTAATGTTGGAAAAACTTTACGCCAGCGAGAACCCCTCGCCCAGGTAGATGCGCCGCACTTCCACGTCGTTGCCCAACTCGCGCGGCGTTCCTGCACGGAAGATCCGGCCTTCCGCAATAATGTAAGCCCGGTCGGTCACGCTCAACGTCTCGCGCACGTTGTGGTCGGTAATCAGCACGCCGATGCCGCTGGCCTTCAGGTCGAAGATGATCTTCTGCAACTCCAGCACAGCGATCGGATCGATGCCGCTGAACGGCTCGTCGAGCAAAATAAAGTTCGGCTGGATGCAAAGCGCGCGCGCAATCTCCACGCGCCGCCGCTCGCCCCCTGAGAGCGCGTAACCGCGCGTAGTGCGGATGTGGCCCAGGTTGAGTTGATTGATCAGCTTCTCGGCGCGCGCCCGCCGCTCTTTGTTACCCAGCGTCTGCGCCTCCAGCACCGCCAGGATGTTCTCTTCCACGGTAAGCTTGCGAAAAACCGACGGCTCCTGCGGCAGGTAGCTGATGCCGTAGTTACGCGCGCGCAAATACATGGGCAGCCGCGTGATGTCGTTCTCGTCTACCATCACGCGACCGGTCTCAGGAGCAACCAGGCCAACGATGATGTAAAAGCTGGTAGTTTTGCCGGCGCCGTTCGGCCCCAGCAGTCCCACTACCTCGCCGCGGGAGATGGCAAGGTTCACTCCCCTTACCACCTGTCTTCCCTTGTAACTCTTGCCGATTCCCTCGGCAATCAGTGTTTCCATTCAGTTTTCAGGCTCGCTTCCGCTGCTATCTGCTGTGCGCTTGCGGCGCAGTCGTTTCGGTCCGTGTCTGGCGCCCGCCGCCTTCGATACTGACGCTATCATCGCGGCTATGGAAAATCAAAGCTTCACCCGTCACGCTGCCTTGCTCGGGATCGGTCATCCTGGGAGGCGCTGCGGCGCTGCCGGTCAGCACGTAGTCCCCGGTCACGCTTGAGTACACAAGCTGCTCTCCGGTTCCGCGACGTCCCTTGGACGTCAACACCACGTGTCCCTTCGCCGTCATGCGATCCACTTGTGCCTGGCCACCGGCGCTCTGCGCCTGTCCCCCTTGTGCCGGTCCGGCGCTGCTGCCGGCCTTACCCGCCGGAATCAGGCGCAACTCCACGCTGTCGGATGTCGAAGTGGCGGATCCTGTCTCCGCAATCACCGCGCCCGCCACGCCGCTGCGCATCACGGCCCGGTGCTCGGCGTCGGAGTACCACAGATCGCCTCCGCGCACGCGAATCACGGAAGGCGTCGCCGGCTTTGCCGCAGTGCTTCCCGCCGGGCTCTGACCGTGCGCATTTCCCCCGCCAACACTCGCTCCGGGTGCGCCCGCGCTCAGCAGCACAGCGCGCACGGGATCGGCTGCATCGGCGGTGCGGGCCACCAGCGTTTGCCTGTGCTGGTCGAGCACGATCTCCGGCGCGGCAACCGAATTTGCCTGCTGCCACAGCCGCGCGTGCCCGCGGAATGTGGCTTCGCCTGTCGAACCGTTCACTTGCGCCTCGGCCGCAATCACGTGCGCCGGCCCATTGCCTCCCAGCGCCGTGCCGCCCTGTGTCGTCGCGCTTGGGCTTCCCGCGCCGTTCCGCCCTCCGCCGAGCGACTCTCCGCCAGACCAGGTCGCCTTCACATTGCCGTGTGCGAACGCGTCACCCGATTGCCGCGACACATCCACCTTCTCCGCGGTCAGCTCCAAACCGCCATTCACGATGCGTGGCCCATTTCCGGTCTGAGAATTGCCGGTCAGGTGCAACCACTCGCCTGCTCCCTCGTAGACCGCTCTGCCGGCCGTGGCGCGCAGCGGAGCCTGCGGTTGCGCTCCGGTTTTCTGCGCCGGCTGCTCGAAGAGCACCACATGCCCATCCAGTTCCGCCGTCTGCACATCGGGAGCGCCGGAGGTCTGCGTTCCGCCGCGGCTCTTGCTCCCTTGCTCCCTCGCTCCCTTGCTCCCTTGCTCCCTCGCTCCCTTGCTCCCTTGCTCCCTCGCTCCCTTGCTCCCTTGAGTGCTATTCTCGGCGAACTCTACCGCCAATCTATCGCCGCTTGCAATTTGGTGCGCTCCCGTCGCGGTAGTCTGCTCCATCTCCGCGTGTCCCGTGCCCACGAGCGAGCGTAGCGCCGACCCCTCGCCAAACGTGCCCGTCACCTCATCTGCGGTCATCTTTGAGGGCGCTTCGGCTGCATCGCCACGCCGGCTTTCACTCGTGATGACAACCCCGCCCGCGCCGTGAATCGTTTCCGGCTCCGCCTGGGTCTTTCCTGCGCTCTCGACTGCGTGGAAATCGACGTCCGCGACCGGCGAGCGCCAGGTCCGGCTCACATGCAATGTCTGATCTGCGGCCTCCGCGCTGGTTTCCTCGCTCGCAAACGTCACTCCGCGCTCCAGGTGAGCGTGGCGCAACTGGCCCTTTGTTGTGAAATCCAGCTCCGCTGTGGGCGAGGCGCCATGCACAGTGCGCCCTGGTTGCTTCGAGTCCAGGATCACGCCGCCTTCCAGGTGCCCGTGGCGCGGTTGGTTGTGTTCGTCAAAGTCCATTGCCGCCACCGGCGACGTGAGGCGCCCGCCGGTCGCCGTCGTCAGCGCGAAGCCTCCCGTCGCGTCCAGGCGCGTCGCCGATCCATCGTCGCGAAAATGAATCGTGGCCAGGGCCGCGTTCGCCTCGCCGTTGCGATCCTCCAGCTCCGCCGCGCGCATCACGCACAGTTGCGCACTGCGATCGAACTCCGCATGTTGCGCATGGAGCCGCACCTCCTCCTGGCCGCGATACGTCGTCAGCGCCACGGATTGCACCAGCGTCAGGTAGCCGCGCTGCGAGTCATACGACGCGCCCACTGCGCTTCCCGATCCCTGTGTCATCGAGAAATCCACGCGCTGCGTAGTCGTTACCACGCCGGTGTTGCGGTCGAAAGTCACTCCGCTGGTCTTTACTTGCACCTGGCCGGTCTCGCCGGTTACGCCTGACAGCGAGTGAGCGCCTCCGGTCTTTTTACCATTGCCGGTTTGCGCCGCCGGCCGCGTCAACATCATCTCCACCGGCCCCTGCGCGGAAGCAATGCCGCTCTTCTGGTCGTATTCGAATTCGGCGCCTGCAATCTTGTCGGCCTGGGTTCCGTCTGCGCCGTAGATCTCAATCACGACGTTGTGCAGCTCGACATGATCGTTCTTCAGCTGCACGGCCTTCGAAGCATGAATTTTGAACTTGGAATGAGCGCCGAGATTATGCGAATAGCTGTAGCCATTCGACTCTTCCGTGATGCCTTTGGCCAGCCGCTGCGGCAGATCGCGCCGGCTCAGCAGGTTCTTCCACTTGGCGCGAACCAGGAACGCTCCCAGCGCAATCAACAGCAGCGCTCCCGCCACCAGCACCAGCGTGCGGATTCGCTCGATCGTGAAGCGCACGGCTTAGTGCCTCATTCCAAGCCGCTCGGCCAGCCGCTGCGCAAGGCTCTCGCCCAGCTCGCTCCACAGCAGACGCGCCGTCGCTCCCGAGGCCTTTTCCACGCCGCCAGCAAGCTCCACCAGTTGCCGCACATTCTCTTCCACATGCCGTGCGCCCACCTGGTCCAGATCGGCATCCTCTTCGAGGAATGGCGTGTCCGTGCCGAAGTCGATGCGGATATGCCCATCCTGCTCGTAAGCGCCCTCGTCGAAGAGCGGCCCGTAGCCGGTGACGCGCACCAGCCGCGGCCCTCGCACCCAACGGCCTAAGATGCGTTGATCGGGAACACTCAAATCTAAATTGGCATCCTGAGCGAGTTCGCCGCGTGGCGGACGAGTCGAAGGACCCGCATTTCCCTCTTCCCATTCCCAGAGGTTCCACCCCATCTGAAACTCATACGCATAGTCGTCGTGGAGTAGTTCGAGAGCTTCTTCCACGGCCAGGCGTGGCTCAGCACCGGGACTCGAGCCCGGGCCAACCCCCATGCGCCCGTACACGCGCTGAAACACCGGCGCCTCGCTCCAGTTCACCGGCCACACCGTGGCGGCGTACACCTTCTCTTCGCCGCCGTGCGCAGCGAAAGCGCCCAGCACCGCCGTCAGCTTGTCGGGGAGCGCCTCCAGGCGCAAATTCGGGTACCACAGGCTCAGATAAAGCGTGTCAGACATCTCTATTCAGTTTAGACGGGAAAGGCGTACCCGACGCGGCCTCCGGCAAGCAACTGCAGGGCAATCGCATGAACATTTTCATTGACCGGGCAGGTTCGCGTTTTGAGAATCATTGCTGGCTGAGAGTCTTCGTCCCAGAGGGACGAGTCGAAAATAGCCCAGGGTGGAGCGCAGCGGAGCCCTGGGATGGCTGTGACGAGAAGATCGCGCGCCCCGTAAGGGCGCGGCGAACCTTCTGCACCGCCGGAATCGATCTTCATGCGATCGCCCGGCAAGCAACTGAAATGCAGAACGCGGCTCCGGGCGGCGTGTAGCGCCGGTTTCCAAACCGGCTGTAATGTGGGTCTCCAGACCCACGTTCGGATCTGGATGTATATTCTCTCCATGGTCCCTTCGTTCTCAGCGTCTGGTTCTGCGAGCCTACACGGTGCCGCGCCTCCTCGCTTCGGTGGCGTGCACATACGCAATCGCGGGCGGTTGCCTCACTGGGAACAGGAAGCCGGCCTTCATTTCGTTATTTCTCACCTTGCCGATTCGCTTCCTAAAGATGTGCTGCGAAAGATCGCCGAGCGCCACCAGATTCTGGCAGAAGCAAAGAAAACTGGCGCACGGTTACTTCCAGGACAAAAGGCTCGGCTGGCCGAATACAGTCGTGCAAGGATCGAAGCGTATGTCGATCGCGGCTTTGGAAATCCGCGCTACAGCCGGTCTGGAGGCCGGCGCTACCCCGCCACAATCTCGCTGAAGTCGGCGATGGTGGAGAAGTTGCGCAGCACTTCCTCGATAAGCCCAAGGTTCGCGCTACGGACTGTCTCGTCGGGGTCGAGCACCATGACCTTGTCGAAAAATTTATCCACGGTGGGCCGCAGGGTGGCGATAAGCGCCAGAGCTTCGCGGTAATTCTTCGCCTCGCGAAGCGCAGCGATTTGCGGCGCCAGGCCTCTGCTCTTATCCCACAAGTCGATGGCCTCAAGCGAGCCGTGCACCAGCTTCTGCCGCGCGGGTATAAACCCTTTTTCCTTTGCCTGCCGCAGGATGTTCTTAATGCGCTTGCAGGCCGTGGAGACAGCCGAGAAATCATCCGAGGTGCGCACTGCGATGAGCGCTTCGGCCCGCGCCATGGCATCGCGTACATCGTCGAAACCGGCGGCCAGCACGGCGTTCACTACGTCGTATGCGAACGCGCGCACGTCTTTAAGGTAGAAATGTACGCGCTCGCGGAAAAACTCTTCGATCTGCGCTTTGTTCGTGCCTTGCGCGCCGGATGCGGCAAGAACGTCGCCCAATGTCAGCGGCAACTCAGAGTCGGCCAGAATTTTGACAATGGCATTGGCCCCTCGGCGCAACGCAAACGGGTCCTTCGATCCTGTGGGCGCCATGCCGATTCCGAACATCGCCGCGATAGTCTGAATGCGGTCGGCTAAGCCCAGAAGCTGCCCTTCCACCGACACGGGAATCTCGTCTTCCGTCGACGCCGGCGTGTACTGCTCATAAATCGCCAGCGCAACCTGCTCGCCCAGTCCCTGCGCCCGCGCGTACAGCCCGCCAATCACGCCCTGCAACTCGGTGAACTCTTTCACGAGTTCGGCGGTCAGGTCGGTCTTGGCCAGTTCCACGGCCTTGAACAGGGCCTCTTCGCTGAACGGAAAATCCACGCTCTTCAGCACGGCAGCGAGCGCGCTGGCCACAGCCAGGTTCTGCTCGGTCTTCCAGTAGTAGCTGCCCAGCTCCTTCTGGAAGGTCACGCTCTTGAGGCTTTCCATGCGCTGGGCGAGCGGCGTCTTCTGGTCCACGTCCCAGAAGAACCGTGCGTCCTTGAACCGCGCCCGCAGCACGCGCGCATTGCCGTGACGAATAATGGCCGCGCCTTCCGCGTCGGCCTGCGTGTTGAGTACCGCCAGAAAATGCGGCGCCAGTTTTCCCTGCGCGTCTTCCACCGCGAAGTACTTCTGGTGGTCGCGCATCACGGTCACGAGAACCTCTTCGGGCAGGGCCAGGTATTCGGGCTCAAAATCGCCGAGGATCACGGAGGGCCACTCGGTGAGGTGCGTGACAGTCTCGACCAGCGCCTCATCCTCGCGCCAGCGCGCGCCGGGAACCGTGCGCGTGGCCGCATCCAGCGCCTTGCGGATGATCTGTCTACGCTCAGCAACATCGCCAATAACGTACGCCGCACGAAGTGCTTCCTTGTAAACGCTGGCAGATGCAATCGCGACCGGAGCGTCGCCATGCAGAATTCGATGCCCGCGGCTGGTATTGCCCGCTGCGATGCCGGCAATCTCCAGCGGTACGACAGCCGCGTCCATCAGCGCGACAACCCAGCGCACCGGCCGCACAAACCGCTCCGGCTTGCCCGTCCGCCAGTACATGTTCTTGGCCCAGTAGATCGCGAGCACTTCCTTCGGCAATTCTGCGGCGAGGATTTCTTGCGCCGTCTGGCCTGCGCGCTTCATCGTTGCGCCCACGTACTCGCCCTTAGGTGTTTCAACTTTCTTGAGCTCGGCAACAGTCACGCCAGCCTTTTTCGCAAAGGCCTGTGCGGCAGGCGTGGGCTCGCCGTCCTTGAAGGCCACTGACCACGGCGGCCCCGTCAACTGCTCCTCGGTATCGGCTTGTTTCGCCAGCACGCCCTCGGCCAGCACGGCCAGCCGTCGCGGCGTGGAGTAGGTCGTGATCTTTGCGTCAGGTGCAAACAGCCGCTCTCGTGTAAGCAGATCGCTCACGCGGCGGCCCAATTCGGCCTCGGCCCCGGCCATCATCCGCGCCGGAACCTCTTCGAGACCGATTTCCAATAAAAAGTCAGCCATTCGCTTCGTTCTCAATCGCTATAACATGTTGCAAAAACCAGCTTCGTGAAAGGGCACGACTTCAGTCGTGCCGAAAAAGCTCCCCGAGCGTTGTGGGCTTTAGCCCCTGAGGGACATTCGCCGAACTCCTCTGACGCCGCCAACTCCGCTAACTCGCCTCCTGCTGCATCGCCCACGCCTTCGCCACGCCCACCACCAGATTGCGAATTCTGCCAATCACGCCCACGCGCTCAGTCACGCTGATCGCGCCGCGCGCATCCAGCAGATTGAACAGGTTCGAGCACTTCAATGCCAGCTCATACGTCGGCAGCAGCGGGAAACGCCTCTTCTCGACGGCGCCCGATTTTTCATCATGCAAAAGCGCATTGGCCTTCTCAAGCAGCGCATGCGCCTCGGCTTCGTAGCTCGAGAAGTGCTCCCAAAGCCGCGGCACATCGGCCATTTCAAAGTTGTAGACGGAAAACTGCAGCTCCTCTGCCAGGCGCACCTCGCCGTAGGTCACTGCCGCGCCCGTCTCGGGATCGCGTGCCCACACAATGTCGTAAATCGAATCCACATCCTGCAAAAACGCCGCAATGCGTTCCATCCCATACGTCAGCTCGGCGCAGATGGGATCGAGATCCATCCCGCCGCACTGCTGGAAGTAGGTAAACTGCGTAATCTCCAGCCCGTCCAGCATCACCTGCCAGCCCACGCCCCACGCGCCGCCCGCGGGCCACTCCCAATTGTCTTCTTCAAATTTCAGGTCGTGATGCTTCAGGTCGATGCCCATGGCCTCGAGCGATTCGAGATACAGCTCCTGCACGTTCACCGGAGGCGGCTTCAGAATCAGTTGGAACTGGGTGTGCTTGAAGAGCCGGTTGGGATTCTCGCCGTAGCGCCCGTCAGCCGGCCGCCGCGAGGGCTGCGCGTAACCCACCCGGTAGGGCTTGGGCCCCAGCACGCGCAGAAACGTCTCTGGACACATGGTGCCCGCGCCCACTTCCACGTCGTAGGGCTGCTGGATCACGCATCCGCGCTCCGCCCAGAAGCGCTGCAGGCGGAACAGCAAATCCTGAAAGGTGAGCGAACTGGGCTTCACACGCGGTGCGGCTTGGGCAGCGGACACGGGCTTTTCTCTCTCATCGAAACTAAAGATTGATTTTAGCAGTTGGGACTTTCATCGCCTCGCTAGCCACGGCGTGGATTACCAATTCAGCCTCGCCAGCGCCTCCGCGCTCTTGAGCTTCCGCTCCAAATGCCGCTCCAGCGTTTGCAGCGTGAAGCGCCGCAAATCCTGACCGCGCTTGCGCGGCCACGGCTCGGCGGCAAAGGCCGACGCCGGCGCGCGCAACATACGCTGCGCCAGTTGCCAACTGTCGGTCGAAAGCCCGCTCGCCGAACCGTTCGCATGCAGCCCGCAGAAAAGCCCATCGGCGGAACTCGAAAACGAAATCTCCGCTGCATGCAATAGCTTCGCCGCACACCATGCAGCGGCCAGTGTCGGGCAAGAGGCCCATCAGACGCGTCATCCAGAGCGAAAAATAGGTGAGCGCCATCCACGGTTGAGTTGCTTGAGGTAGGGCAGCTTCGGGTTTTGTGGGCCCGGACGAGTTGGTTCCGCTGGACGGCCGCCGTCTGCTCCAGCACCGAAACCAGCAGCCGGAAGACGGCGTCCTGCGGGTCGCGCTCGGGCAGCATCTCGTCGAGCACCTCGGCATAAAAGCTCAGCACCGCCATGCGCGCGTGATCGACCGGCGCTGAAAGCGGCGAGCGCACAATCTCCAATTGGTCGAGCCGCACCAGCTCCTGCCGCGGCCGCTCGGCAAACCAGGCCCGCGCCAGCGTCATCGGCTCCAGCGCCCCGCCAAAGCGCTTGCGGCTCTTGAGCGCCGCCTTGGCCACGCCGCGCATGCGGCCGTAGTCGCGCGTAAAGAAGCTGACGATCAGGTCCGCCTCATGCACCGGCCAGGTGCGCAGAACCACCGCTTCTGAGGTGAGGACGGGCATGGGGCTATTATCCTCGCTCGCCGCCGGATTCGTTGTTACCGCTGAAATGGCAGGGGTTAGGCTGCATGTAAGGAACTATAGAAAATAGTAAGGCATCATGCAAATAAGTAAGGCAAATAGTGAAAAAGTAAGGTATAATTCATTTTGTAAGGAGGGCCGATGCCAACAGCTACCGTGACTTCGAAAGGGCAGATCACCATTCCGGTTGAAGTGAGAAAGGCGCTCGGTCTTAGAGCCGGGCGACAGGATTGATATTCTTCGAGGTCGAGAATGGCGAGATTTCGCCTCTGACGGCCAGAACTGATCGATCCGGGACTTGGAGGGATGTGTTCCCAAGCTCGACTATGTGCCGACTATCGAAGAACTCAACGAAGCTGTGGGCGATGCCGTTGCCGAGAGCTTCGTGATGAGCGTTGACAAGCAGGTCAATCTGAAGATGACTTCGAAAGACGAAGCGGCATGATCGGGCTGGATACGAATATTCTGCTTCGTTATTTCGTCAAAGACGATCCGCAATCAAAGCCCGATTGGCAGCGAGCTGATCGGTGCAGCTTGTCGAGCGCAGAACCAGGTTGGCTGAGCGTGGTTGTACTCGTGGAGCTTGCTTTGGACTCTCAAATACTCTTACAAATTGTTCGCGTGCGGGGCTTGCCGGAGTCAGTGGGGAATCTGCTCTATCAGCCGGGACATTGTGATTGAGCAGCAAGATCTGGTGCGCCATGCCTTCCAGCTGTATCGAAAATCGAATGCCGATTTTGCCGATTGCCTCATTGCCGTCTCCGCGCGGCTCGCGGGATGCAGTAAAACCGTGCACGTTCGACGAAGATTGCCGCGCGCGACGCCGGGATGGAATTGCTCGCATAGCGGTCCTCGCCGCATTCGGCTGCGCGTGCGGTCCCTCTGAATCTTAAAAGCAATCTCCCGCAAAGACACAAACGCGCGTCCCGCTTGAGGCAGGACGCGCGTTGAGTCACACTTCAGGTGAATTGGAAGCGGATGCCGCGATTAGCGGCCGAAGTGCTTGGCGTTCTTCTCGGTAAAGTGGGCCCACTTCTCCGGCAGGTCGTCCTGCGCGAAGATGGCCGACACCGGGCAAACCGGCACGCAGGCGCCGCAGTCGATGCACTCGACCGGGTCGATGAAGAGCTGATCGGCGTCGCCGTGACCGTCTTCATCTTTCTTGGGGTGGATGCAATCGACGGGACAGGCGTCCACGCAGGCGGTGTCCTTGGTGCCGATACAGGGTTCTGCAATGACGTATGCCATTTCTGCTCTCTCCGGGGATCTTCGGCGGCCTCACTTTCGCGTGCCGCACTGAACTTCTCGACGCTGATAGTAGCAGAAAGGCAGGGAGCAAGGGAACAAGGGAGCAAGGGAGCAAGGGGCCCGGCCCATGCGCAGCCACAAACTCAACACTGTCAGCCACAGGTGAAACGGACAACGATCGAAACTGCGCCTCGACCTGAGTGCGCTCAGGCATCGCCCCCTTGCTCCCTTGTTCCCTTGTTCCCTCGTTCCCTGTTTTTTGCAAACTCTTCCGGCGTTGGGATGGGCGAAAGGTTCCGTCCGGCGAACATGTCGTCGAAGAAGCCGATCAGCTCTTCCTGGATCAAGTCCATTCGAGGCCAGAATCTCGTCGCTGGCCAGCCGGTAGTGCGCGCCGGCGAAGTCCGTCACCCGCCCGCCCGCCTCCTCCACCAGCAGAATCCCCGCTGCCGTATCCCACGGATTGAGATTGAACTCCCAAAAGGCGTCCAGGCGGCCGCATGCCACGTAAGCCAGATCGAGCGCGGCCGAGCCTGCCCGCCGCACCCCGTGCGAGCGCAACGTGAACTCCTGGTAGAAGTGGATGTTCGGGCTCTGCGTGGCGCTTGCGGCTGGGAAATCCTGTCGACAGCAGGGCTTCGGCCAACTCCGCGATGCGCGAAACCCTCGCCGGCTTGCCGTTCACTAGCGTTCCACGCCCGCGTTCGGCCGTGAAGAGCTCGTCGCGCATGGGATCGTAAATCACCCCGGCCACCAGCGTTCCATCTTCATCCGGCTTTGCGCCCAGAAGCCGGTGCTCCAGTCCCATCGAAACACAGAACTGCGGGAACCCGTGAGCAAAGTTGGTGGTTCCGTCCAGCGGGTCCACGTACCAGCGATACTCGCTGTCCAGGCGCTCGCGCGTGCCTTCTTCGCCGTAGATGCCGTGCTCCGGGAAAGCCTCGCCCAGCCGGCCGCGAATCAGCTTCTCCACGGCGCGGTCGGCCACCGTCACCAGGTCCACGTCGCCCTTGTACTCGGTTTCCACGCCCTGCATTGAAGTACTCGCGCAGCCGCGCACCCGCCTCGCGCGCAATCTCCGCCGCCCTGGGAACAAAAATGAATGCAGTTGCGTTTGCTGCCTCCGCCGCGCCCGCTCACAGGACCTGCCTCGCCCGTGCCCGGCACGTCCGCGGTCTCGTAGCGGGTCACACGCCGCCGGCCAACCTCGCTGATCGAGCGGATCTGGTGCTTGTAAATGAAGAGATTGGGCTGATTCTCGCGCGTCAGGCGCAGCATGGAATCGTCGAAGTACTCGATCCAGCCGCGCACCGTCTCGCCGTCGCGCAACTTGATGTTCACAATCACCTGGCGATCGCTCAAGGAGCGCAGGTAAAGCCCTTCCTGGCCGGTTTCACCCGGCGGAGGCGTCTTGGAGCGGCGGCGCGACGAGAGTGGGGAAGTCATACTGCCATTTTAGATGCAAAAGACGGAGGACAGGGATCAAGGGCACAGTAGCGTGAGCACGAAACCCGGCTTTAGTGATCGTCATAGCGCGGAAACTCAGGCCTCTGCCGCGTCCAGTTCCCTGAAAAGCTGCTCGAGATCGAGATGGATGGGCGAGCCATCGACGGCGAAGCGGCTGGTGCGCATCCAGTTGCCGTCAGAACAAT
This sequence comes from uncultured Acidobacteriaceae bacterium, assembly GCA_963732305.1. Classification (GTDB taxonomy): domain Bacteria; phylum Acidobacteriota; class Terriglobia; order Terriglobales; family Acidobacteriaceae; genus Telmatobacter. Next base: position 874,052 of record CAVSYW010000003.1, on the reverse strand, counting down.
CCCAGCCAATTCGCTGCAACGGATCGACTACCCAGATGTGCGGCACCTGAAACCGCCGGTAATCCTCGACCTTTTCCTGCATTTTGGAGTGACGATCTTCCGGCGACAGTACTTCGACAACAATGAGCTGCGGGTGGCTGAAAACCGGCTCAACAGGAACCGTCCTCGCCCAGACACTCACATCCGGAACGCGAACAGTGTCCGAGTTGAGCCGCGTTCTCTGTTCCTGAATGGACCGTGTTTGCCATTCTTTATCGTGCCGCCGGAACCAGTCCAGAATTGCCCATTGCAAAAGGTTGTGATCGTACTCGCCCCTGCTTCGTGCCTCGACCTCACCGCGCACAAACTCTGCATCCGGCTCGTAGGAGCTCCTGAGATATTGTTCAATAGGGATGCGGGCTGCGGTTGCCATCGTCTGACCCTTTGCCCAACAGTTTACGCTTCGGCCTAATTCTCTGAAACATGATGCGGAGAACCGAGCGAGTCCGCGTAATAGCCGGTCTTGTGGCGCACGTTGAACTGATCTTCGGCAGCGCGAGGAATGTTCACCGTCAGGCGGTGAAAGGCTCTTCCGGGCTCTTGATTCTTTGGGTAGTAGCCGATCAGATATTGCGTGCGCAGGTCGTCGCTCACCTTGGCAAAGGCTTTGTCGAGGCCGCCGTCGCTCACGTAGAAATACTTGCCGCCGGTTTGTTCTGCGATCGTGATGAGCGCATGTTCGCCGCCCAGGTCGCGCCCGGCGCTGGCCTCGATGGGCACATCGATGATCGAGTAAATCATCACCTCGTTGCGCAGCGCAGCCTCCAGGGCCTGCGCGTAAGTGGCGCTTTGCGCGGTGTCGTCGCCGTCAGTGATCAGGACCAGCACTTTGCGGCCATCTTCTCTTCCGCCCAGCTTTTCAGAGCCCAGGCGAATGGCGTCGTAGAGCGCGGTAGCGAAATCGCCATGCAGCTCGCCCAGTGCGCGGTCCACGAGCGCCAGCTTGTTCGTGAACGGCTGAAGCTCACGCACCTCGGTGGCAAACTGGAGCACGCTCATCTGGTCCTGCGGGCGCAGAATGGCGTGCGCGAATCGCCGCGCCGCACCCGCTTCTTCGCTCATGTCCTTGCGCACGCTGCCCGAAGTATCGATGGCCAGCGTCAGGTTCAACGGCAGTTCCGACTGCCGCTCGAATACGGCGATCTGCTGCGGACGCCCGTCCTCGTAGACCGCAAAATCATCCCTCGTCAGGCCGCCCACCAGTGCGCCGTTCTTGTCGGTCACATTCACGAAGATGCTCACCAGCTTCACGTCCACGTGAAAGGTCGCCGAAGGCTCCTGTGCGTGGAGCACAAAAAACACGAGCGCCAGCAGCGCAAAGCAATAACGCCGAAGAAATGCCCCGTGCCCCATCCTTTCGCCGGCTCTTAGGCGAAAGGGTGGGAAGCCACGAATCCTGGCGGGCATCTCCTCCCGCCCTTTCCGCAAAAAACGCGTTAAGGATGGGCCGCGGCGAGTGCTGGCCGCCTCAGTTATCATGCGGTGCCTCCTCAGGCTCTATTGGCTCAATCGCAATCTCCTTCGGGAACGGATCGCCCGGCGCCCACACCGCGCCATCGGCAAAGGTCTCCTTCTTCCAGATGGGCACGGTCTGCTTGAGCGTATCGATCAGCCAGCGGCACGCCTCGAAGGCCGCACTGCGATGCGCCGCGGCCACCACGATCAACACGCTCGTCTCGCCAACTTCCAGACGTCCCAGCCGGTGCACCATCGTCAGGTGCCGGATGGCGAAGCGCTCGCATGCCTTCAGTCCCAGCTCCCGCAACTGCCGGACGGCCATCTCTTCATAGGCCTCGTAATCCAGATGCAGGGTTCGCCGTCCGCGCGTGTGGTTGCGCACAATGCCGTCGAAGACCACTACCGCGCCATCCTCGCCGCTCTTGGCTTCGGCCACGATCCTTTCCGCATCGATGCGCTCGCCAGTCAACGCTACGAACACATTCTCTCTTCCACTGCTCCCGTCCAAAGGATTCGCAGCACCGGCACGCGCACTCCCGCCGGAGACCGGGGGCAACAGGCCCACCTCATCGCCATCGCGCAGGATGTGCGCCGCCTGGGCGTATTCGGCGTTGACGCTCACCGCGATGCTGCCGAGCATCTCGGCCCGGGCGCCGGCAGGCAGTGTCGTGCGCAGGCGCTCCAGCAGCACGGCCACGGAGGCGCCATCCGGCAGCTCCACCGTGGAGGCGGAGGATCCCAGCCAGTCTTTTAAAACCCCAAATGGGATTACTTGCACACGCATCACTCGAAAAAGAATACAGCTAGTTCGTTAGACGCGGCTGTCGGAAATCAGGAGCTTGCGTGGCTGTGGATCAGGAAAGCTTATACAGGAAACCTGTGGGCGTTCCCCATAGGTTGCGGGCGCGGTCCTCGTAAAAGATGCTGAACTCGATGCCGGAGATATCGAAGTCGAAGAGCGGGACACGGTTGAAGTTGTGGTCGGCCCCCGGCGAGTATTCATCGCCGCCGCAATCGAGCATCAGGGAATCCCCGTCTGAAAGCCGCTCAGAGTGCGTGAGCAGCATGCTCGCAATGGCGAAGACGCCCAGGCAGAATTCGTTGCCGGCGAGCGAGGCGCGTGTGCGCCGGGCCGAGCAGCCGCGATGCAGCATGCCAGCCTGCACAGCCACGACGAAAAGGTCGTTCCCCTGCTGCTGGTCGGCGAGGATGGTTTCCGCCAACCGGGAGCGCTCGGTCTGGCGCAGATACTCCTTTCCCAGCCGACCGGCTATGCGGTTTGAAAGCCGGCGCTTCTTTGCCAGAGTCTCAAGAACGTTCTCCACTGCTTCGTTGTAAGTGGATGCCACCGCCTGCCAGCGGGGGATGGCAAACCAGGCTTCGGCTTCGTCAGGGAGCGGAATCCGGCCAAGCTTCTCATGACACGCGCCGAGCCCCGGAAAGAGCTTCCTGAGCTCTGTCACCTGCGCCTCCACGGGCCGCACGCGATAAGTGGGCGGATAGCCGCGATCCGATCCGACCTCCTCATCCTCAAACTTGCTGCTTACCGTGTGATTGTGGACGATCTCCGCGACCGCTTTGGTGACTTCGGACTTCACCTGCTGCTCCGCTTCCAGTACGGCCTGCGCACTTTGCCGGTCGAGTTGCTCGATCGCCGCCAGATACGCATTTTGCACGGCACCGCTGAGGCAGTCTTGCAGCTTTTGATTCTGCATCTCGGTCGTGTTTCCTGACAGATGCAGTGGAACGATCGTGTGTGCAGTCGCCATTGATTGCTCTCCGCGCGGTTCTCGAATGCAACAGTTGCTTCCTCAAGCTCGCGCCGCGGCGACTCCATGGAAAATGCCGCTCCGTAACGGCATTTTCGAGCAGCGCGGCGCTGGTGGAACCACGATGGCGTTGCAGCGGTTCCAGTATTGCCGTACCTCGAAGCCTGAATGCCAAGTGACGTTTTCATCGAGAAAACGCCACCTTTTACCGAGCTGCGTGGCGCACAAGAATTCTGGAACCGCTCTAAGGAACACCAGGTTCTACCCGGCCTATCGGCAGGGATCGGTCAGCCTCTACATCATTATTGGTTCCATTTCCTGCGACGCCAGCGTGAGTGCGAGCCATTTCCACGCTGGACCCAATGCGGGAATCTGGCGCAAAAAATGTTCCCGAATGAGAGCTCACCCACAAGAAAGAAAAGCTGGCAGGTTTCTGGCTGTCGGCTCCGCGAAATGATTGGGCTCAAATTGTGCCCTCGATCTTGGTCTTCCTAACAGACCGTTCAGTGTCGGGAAAGCAGATTTCTAAAATTGATTGCGGTGTCCCCTGGCAGGCTGCGGAAAAACTCTTCGGGAACAGCAAGAAGTGTCAGGGCACGGCTTTAGTCGTGCCGGAAGTGCTGCAAAATTGACGTGGGCTTTACAGGCTGCGGAAAAACTCTATCGCTGTAGCCGCTTTGAAAGGGCACGAATTTATTCGTGCCGTAAGTGCCGCAAAATGATTGCGGCTTCAGCCACTGAGGGATGTTCTTCGCGATCCTCGCTTGGCTTTCGGGCTTTTTCCGCGGCCTGTTTAGCCCCTGCGCGATTTTCCCATCGGCAAGACGCCTTTTTCCGCAGCCTCCTGGGGACGGCGCGAGAAAATTTCTCTTGCAGGAATCAATAGCCCGGCACTTTTTTGGCGTCCGGAATACGCCCGCTTCATCCGCGGTGAGTTGAAATAAACAGGGCCAACTTGCGCTGCGTTGCATTCCGTCTAGCTCGCAAGCGCTTCTTCTACATAAGGCCTTGCAGCCGGTCCGGACTATGCAGCGTCAGGATAGAATCTTCGATGGAGATCCAGCCTTCTTTGCGGAACTGGCCCAGTGTGCGCGTTACGGTCTCGCGCGTAGTACAGGTCATCGAGGCCATCTCTTCATGCGTCAGCAACAGCGGAAAGCGGTATTCGCCCGCTTCCGTATGCTCGCCAATCTGATGCGACAACTCGATGAGCAGGCGTCCCAGGCGCGCGGCCACGGTCTCAGAGAGAGCAATCCGGCAGGCGTCCTGCAATGCGAAACGGTACTCCTGGCAGATGCACTGCACAGCGCGCAACTGAGCCTCTTTGTGGCTGCGCAGGAAGGCGAGGAACCGCTCGCGCTCTACAGGCCGCAACTGGGCCGGCGTCAACGACTCCGCGGTCACCTCGTACATTCCGTGCGAAAGCACGGCGTACAAGCCAAGCATGGAGCCCGGACCGGCCACGCGCACGATCATGTGCCGGTCTTCCGGCCGGCCGGCGGTCAGCTTGAGATAGCCGCTGCAGATGAGGTACAGGCAGCGGGCATCTTCGCCCTGTGTGAACAGCGAAGCCTGCGAGGGCAACGAAATGGTGCTTGTTGCCAGCTCCAGATCGGCCAAAACGGCGCTGCCCAATGAGCAAAACCAGCCGGGGCGGCGATTGGAGCAAGCTGCGCAACCCAATGGTGAAGACCGGCCCATGTGTCTTGGCCGGATCGGTTCATCCAACGTAATCTGCGTGTCCGCCATCGTCTTCTTCCGTTCTCTATCGATGCGACCCGCCCTCCCGCCGTTCCCGAGCCGACTTTGTCTTGGCACGAGCTGCGGCTGAGGCCAGAATGCCCGTTGAACCCTGGGGGATGCAGACATCCAGCTTGATTTTGCTTGAGCTGGGAGGGCTTTGGATGTGATGGGCCTCACATTCATCGGACGCTTGGCAAGAGCCTGTGACGGAGAGCTTGGAATCCCAATCATCTTGGGGCTGCAAACCGCTGTCGCAAAGGGTGTTTCGCCTCGAAAACCGCCCCGCCACAGGGTGTGATGGACATCACCGCCCGAAGACACGAAAAATCCTTAATCTCACGTGTATGTGGTGATGCTCCACACCAGCGAAAGGCCGCCTAAGGGTACCGGCGGTGCTTACGCTCACACGGAGAAAAAGCCGCATGCAGCACGGAATGGCTGCTCAAGTTGGTTTCAGGTTGTGCCAGGAAGTTCTTTTTAAGGCGGTATTTTGCATGCATATTAATTTGCCGGTAACGCGGATCTTCGGTGCGGCTCCCAGGTGGTTATCGGGGCTGCGAGTGTTTTCGATGTTGTTGCTCGGCGCGGGCATACTCTGCGCTACGGCGCTGACTGCTCAGACGCCGCAAGCCAAAGCCTCTGGCGAGCCCTCCACCGGGGCGGCACACGCTGACTTTGTGGGCTCAGACACCTGCGCCACCTGTCACGAAGAGGTCGCCAAGAAATTTGCCTCCAACCCTCACCAGAAGATGGCTGACATGCCCGGAAACCACCCCGGTGTGACCTGCGAGAACTGCCACGGCGCGGGCAGCGAGCACGTGGCCGGCGGCGGCGACATAACCAAGATCTTCAATCCCACCAAGCACTCGGCCAAGGAAGTCGATGAAAAGTGCCTGGGCTGCCACGCTGGCGCGCATCCAGACTTTCTGCGCGCGCCGCACGCCAAGGCCGGACGTCAGCTGCATCGGTTGCCACGATATTCACGGCGGCTCGGAGGACGCGCTGCTCAAGGCGCCGGCAGCCCGCGCTCTGCTTCCAGTGCCACACCGACGTGAAGCCGCAATTCTCCATGCCCTTCCACCACAAGGTGAACGAGGGTGCGGTGAAGTGCAGCGACTGCCACGACCCCCACGGAACCTTCGGGGCCAACAACCTCAGGTCGACTGCCGATCAGAACGCGATTTGCACCAAGTGCCACATGGAGAAGCGCGGACCGTTCGTCTACGAGCATGCCGCGGTGAAGGGTGAGGGTTGCCTCGCCTGCCACACGCCGCACGGCTCGCAGAATGCGCGTCTGCTGAACATGCCGACCATCAATGTTCTATGCGCCCAGTGCCACAGCATGGTAGCGACGAACGCGATCCATAACTTCACGTGGAGCCAGTCGAGCGACGTAACGCCCTGCATCGACTGCCACACGATGGTTCATGGCTCGAATCTCGATCCGGCTTTCCTCCGCTAAAGGCTCCTGGCAGCCTCCCTCGCAGCGGAACGGAAGGCTGCTGGGGAGGGCGGATGAGTTCGAAATAGGTTCCGACACGACACGAGACGTTACGAAGTGAGGCTTTTATGAACATTATTCTTTTTGAAGCAACTACGCAATGCGCGGTCAAATCGGCATGAGCCTTCTTGGCCGCGGGGCTGGTCATCGCATTGCCGATGGCAGCGTGCATCGCCCTGGCCCAGGAGCCGGCAGCGACCACGTCATCATCGAAGATGACTACGCCTGAAGGCTACTCGGCGCACTATACGGTCGGACGTCAGCGGCCGCGTGAACGACAAGGCCGGCTCCGGCGCAATGTACGACACTCTTGTTAACCTGCAGTCCGGTCCCCGCGTCAGCGGCGAGATCCATCGAACTGCACAAGCTGGACACGAACAAGCACGCATGGGTGGACGACGCGCGGGCGACCGGCTCCGGCTTTGGCGGCGACCCCTACAACTTTGCCAGGCTCTCCATGAGCAAAGCCAAGCTGTATGAGTTCAGCGGCATCTTCCGCCGCGACCGCCAGTACTTCGACTACGATCTGCTGGGCAACCCGAACCTGCCCAACGGCCTCACCGTGCCCATCGGCGCCTCGACCGCGCCCACCGGACCACTGGCCTGGCCGCAGCCGCAGCACTCTTCGGATGATGACCAACTCGGTGCGGCGCATGACCGACACCGATCTGACCCTCTATCCGCAGTCGAAGTTCAGCGTTCGCCTCGGCTACTCGCAAAACATCATGCAGGGCCCGTCGCTGTTGCCGGTGCGCTCGGGCGGCGTGTTGAAGTACAACGCCCTGATGGAGCAGTACCTGCGCCACTCCACCGACGAGTACACGCATCGATCGACTGGAAGCCGGTGCAGGGCACCCAGATCATCTACGAGCAGCGCATCCACCACTACAAAGAGAACAGCTACGTCACTCTGGACCCCAACGGGTTCCTGGTGCAGGAAGCCGACGGCACGCCGGCCTACCTGGGCAACTGGGATGCTATCGAGCAATGGGTCGGCTACGGCCACCACGCTGTTCGCGCCATACAGCACCGCCGCCTGCAACAGCAACAGCATCGCCAACTCCAACACGTTCCTCTACCCGTCGCAGAATGGCGGCAAACCGATCATCGATCCGTCCTGCGCGGTGGTCACCAGCTACCAGCGCGACATTTCCGACCCGCACCACCATGCCGAGCGAGATCCTGCGCTTCCAGTCGACCAGCATCAAGAACCTGAGCATGAACGGCCAGTTCAGCTACAGCCGGATGACGATGAGCATGCCCAACTTCTACGAGACAGCCTGGGGCCTGAGCGGCACCACCCGCAACGAGTACTACACGGCGGCGGCACCGGCAAGCGCGAGGTCTACAGCGCGCAGTATGGCGTGATCTGGCAGGTGGCCAAAAACTTCGATCTCGAAGATCAGGTCACCCTGTCGGCGAATGGCCAGCCCGGAACCATGAATACCTCGGGTTATACCAAGCTTGTCACGGGCACCGCGGCAGGACAAGAAACCATCAACTACACGGGCACGCTCACTTCAAGCGTCACCAACTCCGGCGTGGCCACGGGCGAGGTCTACGGCGTCGTCTACACCTACTTCGGCAACGAGCAATTGGTAAATAACCTGACCGCCACTTGGACAGTGACGCCCAAGGCCAACTTTGCCTTCACCTATCGTTACGGCAACCGCAACATCGGCCTGAACCTGAACGTTACCCCCACGACACCCGCACCATCTTTGCCATCACCGAGCAGGGCGGAATCCTGAATGCCGCCTATCGCGTGACCAGCAACTGGGACGTCAACGGTACGGTTGAAGCGATGTACGACGACAACGCGTTCACGGCCATGTCGCCGCGCCAGTTGCGCCACTATCGCGTGCACACCAAGTTCCGCCCGGCGAAATGGGCGACCTTCAACGGCTGCCTACACCGATATGGAGCGGCACAACAACACCAATAACGAAGCTGCCGGCTTCTTCACCCAACCCACCACCAACTACTACCAGGTCCACTGAATCACGTCGACTACAGCCGCACCGCCAGCTTCACCGGCATGCTGACGCCCAATGATCATTTGGCGTTCGACTTCGACTACGCCTACAACGACGTGTACACGGCCACCAACATCTGCTACGCGAACCAGGACAGCGGCTTTCTGACCGGCACCACCAGTCCGTATTTTGCAGGCGCCGCGTCGCTGACTCCCTCTGGCGCTCCCAGCCTCTGCTTGCCACCACCTCCGCCACGCCACCCGCTACCCCCACTGTGACCGCGACCCAATGGTTCGGCCGCGCCTTCATGAACGCTCCCACGCAGCACGGTTCGGTCGGCTTGGACCTCAACCCGAACGAAAAAGCAAAGTTCGGCGTCGGTTACCGGATCAGTTCGGTCGCCGGCAACCAGTTCTTTACCGATGCTCGCGCGGTCAATGGTTCGCTCAACTCGAATTATCAAACTCCGTATCTGAATGTGGCCTACACCATGCATCCCGGACTGATCTGGAAGGCTGAGTACAACTACTTCGGCTACGGCGAGGGTGGTCCTTCGGGAGCGCAAAACTGCACCCTGAACTCTGTCGCCACCGTAACCGCGGCAAACATTGTGCCTTGCGCCTCAATGTCGGTTCCGACAGGCATGAACGAGGGAGCGGCAGGTGCCACCGCGCCGCGTGACTTCCACGCTAACAACATCTCGCTCGGATTCCATTACGAGTTCTAACGCGGAGAATGGCTGATTGCTTGAAATGGGGTGAGCCGGGCTCGATGCGGTAAATAGCTTACCCCGTTCGTTTTTTGAAGAGTTTGCCGGGTTTCGTAAGGATCGATCCGGCGCACGGTGCAAGAAATAACCTCCTGGAAGAAGCCGCACGCGACAGGGTTTGCCACGCGCAGACTGGCCGGGAAAAAATTACAGGAGTTATACCATGAACAAGACCATTCGCATGTCGTCAGCGCTGGCGGCAATTATTCTGCTGTCCGGCGCGATGGGCTTCGCCCAGTCCTCTGGGGAAGCAACCTACAAGGCCAAGTGCCAGAGTTGCCACGGAGCGCAGGGCATGCCGAATCCGGGAATCGCCAAGGCCATGGGCGTCAAGCCAGCCAGCGATCCTTCAGTCAAGGCCATGAGCGAAGCAAAGATGATTACCGACACCACCAACGGCAAGGCCAAGATGCCGGCTTTCAAGGGCAAGCTTACCGACGCCGACATCAAGGCTTCAGTGGAGTACTTCAGAACCTTCGCCAAGTAAGAGGGCGAGTTTCTGAGGTAAATCGAGAGAGACCCGGTTGCGTAAGGCAAGCTTTGTGAAAGGGCACGACTTCAGTCGTGCCGAATAGAGCCAAAAAGGCAAGGGGTTTTAACCCCTGAGGGAAGTTTCTTCACCACCTCAAGCCATGAATGTAACCAGCTCGAGAGTGTAAGTGTAATAACCAGTCGGCGCGATCGTCGGTCCCACAAGACTCGACCGCGCCGGTCTGCGTAGGTGGGTTCCTGTTACCATTGCCGATGCAGCACGAACGGCTGGCGGCACGGACCTGAAGGTTCCACAACAACCACGCGGCAAGCGCAGTTCTGCGTGTACGGGCCGGCAAAAATCAAGGAGTTTTCGCATGACAAAAATGCTTCGTTCCCAAATTGTGCTGGCCGCAGTGGTATCGCTGGCCGGTGCCATGTGCTTCGCCGAGGACGGCGCAGCGATCTACAAAGCCAAGTGCGCCATGTGCCATGGCCCCACCGGCACGCCCAGCGCCGGAATGGCCAAGGCCATGGGCATCAAGCCCATCACCGATCCATCCATGAAGGCCCTCACCGCGGCGCAGATCGCGGCTACCGTGAAGAACGGCAAAGGCAAGATGAAGCCCATCGCCGGACTGACCGACGCGCAGATGAAGGCAGTGGTGGACCATTTTCGCAGCCTGGATGAGCTGAACCCGCAGCCGTTGCCGCCCCGCCAATAAGGGCCACGGCGGCCGCGACAGGCCCGCCTGGAGCGAGATCACTACAGGCGTGAGGGAGGGAGTTTCACTCGCAAGCCGGTTTCCTGAGGGAATCGGCGCCCTGTGCAACGCCATTCAGCACGCCGTGATCGCGGTATCGTTTTCATGGGCGGGCCATTGATTTGAAATCAAGGGGGTAGGCTCCAGTGTTTCAAAAATTCCGCGAAGAATGGCTTCGTCCCGCGCTGTTCTTCGGCAACAACCCCATCAGCCTGGCTGGCGGCGCCGTCACTACCGCCTCCGGCGTCACCATGATCAGCTATTGGCTGGCCGAGCTCTCGGGCCATCTCAGCGACAATCCTTATCTGGGCATTATCTTCTTCCTGATTCTCCCGGCGCTTTTCCTGCTGGGTCTGGCGCTCATCCCCGTCGGCGTGTTCCTGCGCCGTCGGACGCTGCAAAAAGCGGGTCAGATTCCCGCCGCATTTCCCAGGATCGATTTCAACGATCGCATCTTTCGCCACGGCGTCGATATTGTGCTGGTGGCCACCATCGTCAATTTCCTGGTTGTGGCCACGGCCAGCTATCACGGCGCGGAGTACATGGATTCCCCGAAGTTTTGCGGCGCATCCTGTCACGTGATGACGCCCGAATACACGGCCTATCAGATCTCCGCGCACTCTCATGTGCCCTGCGTCGAGTGCCACATCGGCACCGGCGCGCAAGCTTACGTCAACGCCAAGATCAACGGCACCAAGCAGCTTGTTGAAGTCTACGTTCCATCCCCTCGCGCCGCTCGCGCCCAAAATCATTCCCAACTATCCCACGCCGATTCCATCGCCGGTCACCAGCCTTCGCCCCGCGCGCTACACCTGCGAAGCCTGCCACACGCCCACGCGCTTCGACGGCGACAAATTGCTGGTCAAATCGTCCTTTGCCGACGACGAACAGAACACCGAATCGCAGACAGTGCTCATTCTGCACTCTGGGCGGCGAAGATTCGCTCTCGCACCGCACCGGCATTCACGGCGTGCACCTGGGCCACATCGAATACATCTCGACCGACCCGACGCGCACCACGATTCCCTGGGTGCAGCGCACCAACCCCGACGGCACTCTGACCACTTATGCCGCGTCGGCGCTCAACGGCGCGCAGCCCCAGGGCGAGCGGCGCGTCATGGACTGCATCGACTGCCACAATCGCGCGGCGCATACCTTTGTCACGGCGGAAGAGGCCATCAATCGCGCCATGGCCGACGGCGCCATCAGCCCCTCGCTTGCCCTTCATTCACAAGGAGGGCCTGGCGCTGCTGAATAACCCCTACAACAGCCAGGATGAAGCGCGGGTCCAGATTCCGCAGCAACTCGAGGCCTTCTATCGCAGCCAGCATCCTGAGGTCCTCACCGACAAAGCGGCGCAGGTGAAGGAAGCCGAACAGGAACTCTACCTCCTCTACAGCCAGAATGTCTTTCCGTTCATGAAAGTCACCTGGGGAACGCATCCCAATCACATCGGGCACCAGGATTATCCCGGCTGCTTCCGCTGCCACGACGGCGACCACGTGGCCAAGGACAGCACCAGCATCACGCAGGATTGCGCGGCTTGCCACAATCTCCTGGCCGTCGAAGAAGCCAAGCCCAAAGTGCTCTCCGACCTCGGCATCCAATAACGTTCCATTCCCGCAAGAAACGTAACGCCGGTCTCCTGACCGGCTGTGCTGAGGGCCTCCCGGCCCTCAGCGTCTTCATCACGCCTTGAATTCCAGCCCCGTGCCCCATCCTTTCCGCAGGTTTCTTTGCGGAAAGGGAGGGATAGCACGAATCTCGACCCATCTTGTTCAACTCAGCAACAGTCTGGGTGCCCCCGGTCCCTCGCATTTGGGGACCGGGGAAAGCACGAACCCCAACCCGCCGCTCAAGAATCGCGCCGGAGGCGCAGTGGTCAATAGCCCAGCGCTTCAGCGCTGGGAACAGGGCCAGGAAAACAGTCTCGGAGTCCTGTAGGGACGGCGTTCATCTCCGCGCCTCGCATCTCGGCAAGAAAGCTCCGGCGATGCGAGGCGCGATTCGCTCTCCCGGCGCCGCAGGGTTCCGGATTTCCTCCGCCTCGCACTTCAAGAATCTGTTCTCTCCCTGCTCACAATCGTTCTACAATCAGTCCGAAGCGCCATCGAATATATACGCTGCTCCCCAAAAGGTGGAGTGGTGCGAGAACCATCCCCGCGGGATGATGAGAATTCGACCGTTTCAGCCGTAGCGGAGCGTCACGCAATACGTGCGGAGTTCAAGTTCGACGAGGGATAACGTGCAGCTAAGAAGCCTGGGTTTGCCGCTTGCGACTGTGCTGCTGGGCAGTTTCCTCGCTGCTTCCGGCGCTGTGGCGGCGCAAAGTCCGCAGGCTGCAGACGTTACCCTGCCGGCACCGCGCGTGCTCGGCGATTGGCAGGCCACCGCGGCCGCGGTCATCCCTCGCAGCAAGCCCGCTCTGAATGCTGCGTCAGTTGACCTGGGTGTCGCGCCCGACAATCAGCCTCTCGGCCGCATCCTTCTGCTGCTAGCGCCCTCGCAAGCCCAGCAACAGGCGCTCGTCGCGGAGCTTACGAGCCTGCAAAGCCCTTCTTCGCCCAACTATCATCACTGGCTCACGCCGCAGGCATTCGCCCAGGCTTACGCGAACAATCCCTCTGATGTAGCGGCCGTCGCAGCCTGGCTCGAAAGCCAGGGATTCACGGTAGCACCGTTGCCCGCCGGCCTCGGCTGGATTGAGTTTTCCGGAACAGCAGTGCAGGTAGAGCAAGCCTTCGGCGCGCAGGTTCACTTGGTTTCCATCACCGGCAACACGCGCGCCGTGTTCGTCTCCGGCATTACCGTTCCCGCAGCGCTCTCGCCTGTCATCGCGGGACTGGTTTCGCTCGACGGCATTCTTTCCGCGCCCGCGCTCACCGCGCCGCAGCCTCTCACCGTCTCAGCCGCCGATCTGGCGTCGCTCACTTCCCCTGCCAACGCCGCCGCACTCACGCCGCATCTTGCCGCGCAGCTTCTCGACGTCTTGCCACTCATCGCGCAGGGCGTCGACGGTATGGGTCAAACCATCGCCATCGTCTCGCGCAGCAACGTCAACACCGCCGACGTTGCGGCCTTTCGCTCCGCCTTCGGGCTTGCTGCTTCGCCGTTGCAAGTTTCCTTCAATGGTCCCGACCCCGGCCTTGCAGGCGATCAAGCCGAAGCCACCCTCGCCGTCTCATGGGCCGGTGCGGCAGCGCCCGGTGCGCAGATTCTGCTTGTGCCCGCAGCCAGCACCGCCGCCACCGACGGCGTGGACCTCTCGCTCGCCAGCCTCATCGATCGAGACCAGGCCAACGTGATTGCCGTCGGCTACTCCGCCTGCGAAGCCTCGTTGAGCCCCGCGCACCAGGCATTTTATTCCGCGCTCTACCAGCAGGCGGCGGCCGAAGGCATCACGATCGTCGCGGCTGCGGGCGATAGCGGTGCCGCGGCCTGCACTCCAGCAGGTGGCACGGCGCCAGTCGTCACAGGTCTCGCTGTGAACGCGCTCGCTTCCACCCCATGGAACACTGCGGTCGGCGTGGCCGGCTACGGCTCCAGCGGTGCGGCTGCGGGAACCTCGGCCCTCATCGCGTGGTCGCCCGCGAATCCGGCAGACCCGGCCTACGCGAGCGGGGGCGGCAGCAGCACGCTGTACGCGCGGCAAGCATGGCAGCCACTTCCAGCCACGCTTGCTACCAGCGGCTCGGTACCCCAAGGCCGCCTCCTGCCCGATCTCGCCTTGCCCACTGCGATCGATTCAAATTCCAATCTCGCCTTGAGCGCCAATCCCAGCCTCGCCTTTTGCCTGAGCGGCTCCAGCGCAACCTCCGGTTGCAGGCTCGTGCGCAGTGGCGGCAGTGGTGGCGCAACGGCATTCTTCGCCGGCGTTGCCGCACTCATCAATCAGAAAAACGGCGTGCAGGGCAACCTCGCTCCCAGCCTCTACGCCACCAGCCGCGCCTTCAATGACGTGGCGCAGGGAACTGCTAAGCTGTCGTGCGTGCCCGGGAGCGCGGGTTGCGACGCAAGCGGCCAGATCGGTTTCGCCGCCGGCTCCGGCTACGATCTCGCCACCGGCTTGGGTGTGCCCGACGTTGAAAAACTCGTTACTACCCTGGCCACCTCCGCCACCGCGCCCACCGTCTCGCTTTCCATTTCGCCCGCGCAAGCAAACAACACCTACAATCCATCCGCGATCGTCAACATCACGGTGAAGGTGGTCGATCCCACGGGCGCGGGCATCCCCACCGGCATTGTGGCCCTTTACAACTCGACAAACTACGACGAAATTACGCCCTTCATTGGGCTCAACTCGAGCGGCAGCGCCGGTACAGGCAGTAGCGCAGTCTTCAACCTTGAGCTATCGAGCTTCACCGATTACCCCACCGGGTCGAATCAGGTAACTTACAACCTCGGCGTCTATTACAACGATGACCCCAATGATACTTACACCGACGTGGGGCCTGGTAATCTCCTGAGCGTCATATCGGAGCAGAGCCCGACAGTTCTCACCATCACGCCTGCCACCAACTCGCCGGCACTCGGCTCCAACGCCACCGTTACCGTCACCACGGGAGTTGCGGCCAGCGGCCCACCGGCGGGCAGCGTTCCGCCCACCGGTTCCGTCACTCTCACCAATAATGGGGTAACGGTGAACGCGGTTGCGCTCTCCACCACCAACGGCGTCACGACCGCGGTCTTTTCGGTACCCATCACATCCACGACGAATTCGCTCGTTGCCAGCTATTCGGGCGACAGCAACTACAGCGCCACCACAACCAGCCCCTACATCCTCACGGCCGGTAAATCGGCCACCAGCGTGGTTCTCACCGCGAGCAACACCACGGTGGGACCGGGCCAGGCCGTCATTCTTACCGCCACCGTGACGCCGCTCGTAGCTCCCATATCAGGCACCGAGCAGAATCCATCGGGCTCCGTGCTCTTCTACAACGGCACAACCCTGCTTGGCTCTGCAATTCTCGCTCCGAACCCCTCCACCAACTCCTCCTCGGCAACCTTCATCTCCGACACGCTTCCCGGAGGATCGGATTCGCTCACCGCCGTCTACCTGGGCGACACCACCTACGCGTCAGGCACATCGAATCCGCTCATCATCCTCGTCCAGGGCTTTACGCTCACCGCGTCGCCCTCCAATCCACCCACCAATCTCAATCTCACCAAGGGCGGAAATGGCACGGAGTCCTTCGTAATCACCAGTGTGGGCGGCTTCACCGGGCAGGTGCAGGTTATCTGCACCGTGCCTACGCAGGACGACATGACCTGCACCCTCAGCCCGCAACAGGTAACGCCCACAACAACAGTCCCATTCGTAGTGCAGACTTACGTCACGGGCGGCCCGGCCTACGCCGCGTTAGGCAAGCCGCGTCTGCCGGGTCCGGTGTGGCCGCAGGCCGCAGGCGGAGCCATGTTAGCCGGCATCGTCTTCTTCCTGCTTCCCTGCGGACGCCGCGCCCGCATCTTCCTGCGCCAAGGCCAGCGGCGCTCGGTCGTTCTGCTCATGCTGCTCGCCGGCCTCGCCGCCACAGGCATCGGCTGCACCAGCGGTGTCACCACCATTCCTGCCGACAACGGCACGCCTCTCGGCGTTGCCACGTTGCAAGTCACAGCAACGGCCTACGTCGATAATGCAGTTGTCGCCCAGACGCTCAACTTCACCGTCAACGTGCAGCCGCAATAAGAAGGACCGGATGCGAGCCGTCGTGCGAATCTTTGTGTCATTCTGCTCGCTGCTTCTGGCAGTTGCGGTCTTCAGCGCTTGGCTCGGATCAATGGGTTCATGGCTGTTCATTTACAAACTCACCATGTTCTTTGCCCTGCCTGTCTGGTTCATTAATCTGCCCCTCCTGTTTTTGCTCAGCAGGGCGAGGCGACTCGAAGTTTGGATCGTTCCAGCGCTCGGGGCATTCATTGGCCCTGTGTGCCTGATCCTGTGGTGCTGCATTGTCGTCTTAAGAGGCAACGATTGGCTCAATCTTTGGAAGGGCGACCCGGAAGCATTCGGACTTGGACCGATGCTGATCGTCGCATCTCTCATTGGGCTGATCACGAATTCCCTGTACACCGTCGCGCTCCAAATATTGAGACGGCGTATGGATGGAACGGCTCCTGGTGCTCCGCACAAAGACGAGTCAAATGCTGACCCGCAGACCCGCTGACTCGCTAGCTCGCTGACCCGCTGACTCGCTCCCTCGCTCCCTCGCTCCCTTGCTCCCTGTCCCACGTGTTAGGCTGGCATTTCGCGCCCAGGAGCACGATCGCCGATGCATTCTAACCATCCTTTTCATTTCAATCTGGTTGCCGCGGCGCACGCCGCCATGATCGAGCACGGTTTTCAACCCGACTTTCCCCCCGGAACCGACACGGAACTGGCCGCCATTCAGGCGCAACCCGCGCCCACTGCCACCGATGGCGTTGCCGATCTGCGCAGTCTTCTCTGGTCTTCCATTGACAACGACACCTCGCGCGATCTCGACCAGATCGAGTGGGCCGAGCAGTTGCCCGATGGCCACATTCGCGTGCTCGTGGGGGTGGCCGATGTTGACGCGCGCGTTCACGTCGGCACGCTTCTCGATACCCACGCGCAGAGCGAAACCACCTCGGTCTACACGGGCGTCGCCATCTACCCCATGCTGCCCACGCAGCTTTCCGAAGGCATCACTTCGCTCAACGAGAATGTGGACCGCGCTGCCGTGGTCATCGAGTTCTCAGTCGCCGCGGATGGAACCACGTCCGACGAAAAGGCCTACCGCGCACTGGTGCACAATCGCGCGCAACTGGCGTATCCCGGCGTGGGTGCGTGGCTTGAAGGCACGGCCGCGGCTCCCGCAAAGGTGGCCGCCAACGCCGATCTCGCCGCGCAACTCAAGTTGCAGGACGCGGCCGCGCAACGCATGGGCGGCAACCGCTTTCAGCACGGAGCGCTCGATCTTGAAACCATCGAGACGCGGCCGGTGCTGGTCACCGACCAGGTCATTGGCATTGCTCCCGTACCGAAGACTCGCGCTACGTCGCTCATCGAGGAATTCATGATCGCGGCCAACGGCGTCATTGCGCGCACTTTTGAGAATGCGGGACTGGCCTCCATCCGCCGCATCGTGCGCACCCCCAAGCGCTGGGACCGCATTGTCGAGCTGGCCAAGGCCAAGGGCTACACGCTCCCCGCCGAGCCCGACTCAAAGGCGCTCAACGAAGTTCTGCTCGCAGAAAAGCAAAAGGATCCCGATCACTTTCCCGACGTCTCGCTCACTGTCATCAAGCTCTTGGGCTCTGGCGAATATGTTCTGGTCAAGCCCAACGAGCCCTCACCCGGCCACTTCGGCCTCGCGGTGCAGGACTACACGCACTCCACAGCGCCCAACCGGCGATTTCCCGATGTGGTCACGCAACGCCTGCTCAAAGCATGGCTTACGAAGCATCAGGCGCCCTACTCCGACGATCAGCTCAATGCCATTGCTCAGCGCTGCACGGAGCGCGAAGATGCGGCACGCAAGGTGGAGCGCGATATGCAAAAGCGCATCGCCGCCGTGGTGCTGCACCCGCATATCGGCCAGAGTTACCCGGCCATCGTCACGGGCGTGAACAATTTTGGAACCTTTGTGCGCACGCTCGATCCGCACGTAGACGGCAAAATCGTGCAGGGCGGCAAGGGCCTGGATGTTGGCGACAGAGTCACCGTCAAGTTGGTCTCCACCGATCCCCAACGTGGGTTTATCGACTTTGCGGCATAAGGCTATTGTTGTCAGGTACATTCAATGACAAGCCGACGAAAATCGGATGCATTTACCGCGTTTTGTGTCAGCTTCTTGCCGGGACAGGCAAATCCTTGTGTCCAGCCACGACACAAATGCGTCTAATCAATAGAAATTGTCGATTCTTCACCAACACCCCGTGCCTGGAGCAGTCGAGCTAGCTTTGTTCGAGGCAATCAAACTTTTACCCCGAGCTCTTTTGCTGGCAGTGACAAGTCGTGCTGGCCAATAAGGGCTCAAATTCAAGTAAAGGAAACACATGCGCATCAACCTTCGGCTGATCGCACAATCAGTCCTCCTTTATATGGCTCTTTTGAGCTTGCCTTATCTACTGCAAGCGCAAGAACCCGCATCTCCGGCCCCCTTAGCGAATCCGGATGCGCCCGCAGTGCAAGCCATGCAGCAGGCGCCCGCTCCGCAGCGGACTTCCGGCGCTTTGCCCACGCAAAGTGTCACATCTCAGTTGGGCGCCATCAACGGAACCGTGACCGACGCACAGGATGAAGTCATCCCTGGCGCAGCAGTTACGCTTGAAGGCCCGGGCCCCGGTAACCTGACGAAAACCACCTCCAACGACAGCGGCTTTTTCGAATTTAAGAATTTAACGCCCGGAACCGGCTATCGCATCACCATCAAGGCGAAGGGATTTGCCGACTGGGCCTCGCCAGGGCTCCAGCTTTCTTCCGGCCAGATTGAGATCGTCCCTGATATCAAGATGGAGCTTGAAGGCGGGCAGACTTCGATCACCGTATCCGCATCGCCCGAGGAACTCGCGACCGAGCAGGTGCAGATTGCGGAGCAGCAGCGTGTGTTCGGCGTGATCCCAAACTTCTATGTCGCCTATGATCCCAATGCGCCGCCGCTGACTGCGAAGTTGAAGTTTAAACTCGCGCTCAAGGTCTCGTATGACCCCATTACCATCGCGGGAGTATTCTTCATCGCCGGCGTCAACCAGGGAGTCAGAATCCCCGACTACCGGCTTGGCGCGGAAGGCTATGGGAAGCGTGTTGGCGCAGTTGCCGCTGACGGGTTCACTGATATTTTCTTCGGCGGCGGAGTTCTGCCGGCGCTCTTCCATCAGGATCCGCGCTACTTCTACCAGGGCACTGGCACCAATCGCTCACGCCTGATGCACGCGCTCGCCGCCCCGTTTGTTTGCAGGGGCGACAATCGTCGCACTGAACCAAATATCTCGACCATTGGCGGCGACATGATCTCGGCCGGCATCTCAACTCTTTACTATCCGAGCGAAGACCGCACCTTCATGTTCTTTGGCGAGAACGTCATGATCAGCACCATTGAGCGAACCGCCAGCACCGTCACCCAGGAGTTCGTGTTGCGTCACTTCACTTCCGGCCCCAAAGGCAAGCACGCCGCTCAACAGGACACCCAATAGGACTCTGACCACTTATCTCAAACATCCCGTGCCCCATCCATTCGGTCGCCGCAGCGACCGAATGGGTGGGAGAGCACGAACCCCAACCGATCTTTCTCGACCCAACACAGAGAATGGTGCCCTCGGTCTCGATTCTGAGACCGGGGATAGCACTACGGCTGGCTAGAACTATTTTGGAACCCTCTTGAGCGCCGCATTCGGCGGGAACGGACGCCGCGGCGGATAGTAAATCGCGCCGGCAGGAATCGAAATCGTCGTGCGCTCCGGGTAACGCAGCGCCGACAGGTGTCCGCCGTAGGCGCATCCCGTATCGAGATTCACCGTGTTGTTGAGCCACATCGGCTCCCTCACCGGCGTGTGCCCGTGTACCACCAGCGCCTTGCCGCGATACTTCGCCGCCCAGATCCTTTGCAACGGCAAACCCGCCGCATCTTTTTCTCCTGTCAGATCGCCGTGCAGAGCAAAGGCGCGCGCCGTGGCGGAGGAGCTGCCCTGCAACGATTCCTTCAATCCCGCATGCGCAATCACCAGCCGGCCTTCGTCGAGCACCAGGTGGCTCGGCAGCTCATGCAGAAAATCGAGCACTGCCTCGCGAAAACGCTCCGGCTCCGCGGCCAACTGGTCCAATGTCCGCGCTCATGCCGCGCGTCACCTGCGCCGCGCCGCCTCGCAGCACGCGCACCAGCTCGGTATCGCGGTTGCCGGCAACGCAGATCGCCGTGCCCGCGTGCACCATGCCCATCACGAGCCGCAGCACTTCCGGGGCAGCCGGGCCGCGATCCACCAGATCCCCAACAAACGCCAGCGTCCGCCCCTGCGGCGGAGTCACCGCGAATCCCTTACCAACCCGCTCCACGCGGTAGTCCATGGCGTCCAAAAGTGCCAAAAGCTCGTCGAGGCACCCATGTACATCGCCCACGATATCGACGGGCCCGCGTTTGTTGCGCAAAGCCAGCGGATCACGCATTTCCAGAAGTTCGCGCCGCGAAGCCGCCTTCCGCTTCGCCGCTTTGCGCGTCTTCGTTCCACGCTGGGGCATCTTCTACCAGTTTAGCCTCTGCAGTTTCCAGCAAATGTAACGCCGGTCTCCTGACCGGCTGTCGTGCGGGCGTCCACGCCCGCGCATTTCTTCAAGACCGAATCGCAGCGTCGGCGTCCTGGTGTAGCGCCGGTCTCCTGACCGGCGCTAATCTCCGCTAACCCAACTTTCTCCCTTCTGCGTTATCATTCCTGCGACGGAACATCGCCGCCGCAGGGTCGCTGCAACCCAAGGCCCCGGCGCAGAAGGATCGAGGCAATTCATGGACAACTCCGCACTTTTCACCTTCTTTCTCATCGTCGCCGGCATCGTAGGCCTGTTTCTGCTCATCACGGTGCTCAAAACCATGTACACCGTGCGCACCTACACCGCCGGTATCGTGGAGCGCTTCGGCAAGTACAATCGCATCGCGCGCCCCGGCCTGCAGTTTCTCCTGCCCTGGTGTGAAAACGTGCGCTTCATCGATCTCCAGGTGCGCCAGGCCGCAGTCAATGTCGAAACCAAGACCAAGGACAACGTCTTTGTCACCATTCCTGTCTCCGTGCAGTACCAGGTTGTCGAAGAGAAGGTCTTTGACGCCTATTACAAGCTGAGCAATCCGCAGGCCCAGATTGAGAGCTACGTCTTCAACTCCATCCTCGGCCACGTGCCCACGCTCACCCTCGACGAAGCCTTCGAGCAGATGCAGCAAATCTCCGTCGCCGTCAAGAAGGATCTCGATGAAGTGATGGACACCTTCGGTTACAACATCCTTCGCGCGCTGGTCACAGACATCGTGCCCGACGCCAAGGTGAAAGCGGCAATGAACGACATCAACGCCGCGCAGCGCGAGCAAATCGCCGCCCAGGCCCGCGGCGAAGCCGACAAGATTCTCAAAGTAAAGCAGGCCGAGGCCGAAGCCGAGTCGAAAGCCCTGCAAGGCGACGGCGTAGCCCGCCAGCGCCAGGCCATCATCAAGGGCCTGCAATCCTCAGTCGAATCCTTCAAGGGCGCCGTCGAGGGCAGCACCGCGCAGGACGTGATGGCGATGGTTCTCATGACGCAATACTTCGACACCATGCGTGAAGTGGGCGTCAGCGGCAAATCCGCCACCATCCTGCTGCCCAGCTCTCCCGGCACTGTGAACGACCTGATGACGCAAATCGTCGCCGGCTTCCAGGCCGCGAAACAGCCGTAGAGCAGGGGCCAAGGGAACACCAAACTAAGCGGCACGCCCCTCCCGGAGTGAGGGCTGAGAACAGCCCAGGGTGAAACCCTGGGTCAGCATTGCAAAAGAACCGAGCCATCCGGGGGGCCGGTCGAGAACTCGCACGTCGCACCATTGCTTCGGGGCTAGCAAGAGCCCCATCCATCCTTCTCAGCCCAGCACAAACATCCCGTGCCCCATCCTTTCGGTCGCCGTGGCGACCGAAAGGGTGGGAAACCACGAACCTTAATTCACCTCTTTCAAGCCAGCACTAAAAATGGGTGCCCCCGGTCCCTCGTCCGCCGCGGCGGAGGGACCGGGGACAGCATGAGCCTCAACCTACCGTCGCGCCGACTTGCTGACTCGCCGACCCGCCGACTTGCTGTTTTTCTCCGCCCGCAGCCTCCAAGCCGCGTGCAACGCCCCGCGCAACGAGTCTTCATCGGCCACCGCGAGCCGGATGTGCGTCATGCCCATCCGTCCCCATCCGCCATGAATAGGCAGGAACAAATCCGGCCGCTCCGCAAGGAACTCCGCCTGCAGCTCCGGCGTCAGCATCAGATTGCCGTAACCCTCCTTCGCTGATGCCATCGTCGCAAAAATCCGCCCGCCCACGCGAAAGGCCACCGTGTCCGCGTGCGGCCCCTCCTCCGCGCCCTCAAAACTCAACGCAATCCGCCGAAAATCCGCCGCAGTCATCGGCTTTCTGTTCCCTGTTCCCTGATCCCTGTTCCCTGTTTCTCGAACTCTTCATTCAGCCACTTCGAAAACGCCGCAAACTCCTCGTCACGCCCCAGAAAATCCCGCACCAATTGTTTCCCCGGTTTCGACCCGCCTTGCTCCAGCACCATCTTGCGATAACGCTCGCCGGCATTCCCGCCCAGCAAATCCATAGGATCGAACTGTGCAAAGAAGTCCAGCGCAATCACCTTGTCGAACATATAGGTGTAGTAATTCGACGAGTAGCCCATCAAGTGTCCAAAGCTCGCGTACATCTTGCTGCCCTCGACCCAGGTCCACGGCTGAAATTTTCCGTACAACTCCCGCGTCATCGCATCGGGATCGATGCCCGCCGGGTCCTGGTCGTGCAAATCGAGCGAGAGCGTCGTGTAATAGAGCTGCGTCCTCACCCAGTCCGCTCTCCCAAACGCCCCAGCCCGCTTCATGCTGCGGATCAACTCGGAAGGCAGCACCTCGCCGGTCTCGTAGTGTTTCGCGAACGCCTGCAGCAACTTCTCGTCGCGGAAAAACTCCTCCAGCATTTGCGAAGGCACTTCAATAAAATCGCCCTCCGTCGCAAACCCCGAAAGCCCCACCCACTCCGTATGCCCGCCCAACAGCGCGTGCATCAGATGGCCAAACTCATGGAAGAACGTCACCACATCGGAGTATTGCAGCAATCCCGGATCGCCCGGCTCCGGCTGAGGGAAATTGCAAATCAGTCCAGCCTCCGGCAACACGCGACCACGCACCCCCGCCACCACCGGCGCAGCAGAGAACCACTTGCTCTTGCCCTCGCGTGGATGCATGTCGAGATAGAACCGCCCCACCAGCCGCTCGTCCCCTGACATTCCATTTTCGAAAACCTCATACACCGAAACCGATGGATCCCACGCCGGCGCCGTCGACGCCCGGAATTCCACCTTAAACAATTTCGCCGCCGTCTCCAGCACGCCCGCTTCCACCTGTGCATAAGGGAAATAAGGCCGCACAGACTGCGAATCAAAATCGTACTTCGTCCGCCGAAACTGCTCGTACCAGTAGCCGCGGCTGGTGATATCGATCGCCGCAAGCTCCGGCTGCCGCTGCCGCGCAAACTCAAACACCTCCGCATATTCGTGCCGTGCGCCGTCGCGGCTCGCCTCATCAAGCTTCGCCAAAAACGTCCGCACGTTCGCCGCCGACTCCATCATCTGGTCGGCCGTCGCCAGATCCGCCCAGCTGCGAAATCCCAACACGCTCGCAATCTCCTGCCGCGTAGCCAGCAGATCGAGCAGCAATTGCCGGTTCGCCGGATACGCGCGCGTGTTGTACGCCAGGAACATCCGTTCACGCAGCGCCGCGCTCACTGCAAAGGTCATCACCGGCATCATGTCCGGCGGATCGGTGGTCAGCGTCACTTGGCTCCCGCCGCCGTCGCCCGTTGGTGCCGGATGCCGCGCGATATAATCCGCGGGCAGCCCCTCCAGTTCCGCAGGCGCAGCCTCAATCGTCTTTCCCCCCTCCTGGATGTTGCGGCTGAATTCAAGCGAGAGCTGTGTCGCCTTGTCGTGCAGTGCATGCAAGCGGTCGCGTGTAGCCTCATCCTTGTCCACACCGGAAAGCCGATAGCCCAGCAGAGTGCGCTCCACATAGTGCTTCGTCGCCGGACTCGCGCCTTCGAGCTTGATCGCCACCAGCGCGTCGTACACTTTGCGATTCAAGCTCAACGCGCTTCCAGCCATGGCCACGCGTTGTGCTTCCATCTGCGCCTGGTCGCGCACCGCCTTGTCCGCGGCCACGGAGTTCAGAATTCCCGTCTGCGCGCCGGCCAGCGTCAGTTGCTCGATCGCCGCGTCATAGTGCCCTAGCGAGTTTTCCGGCATGCGCTCGCCCTCAACGGCCAGCAACGCGGCCAATGCATTCTCGTGAGCAGCCAATCGCGCGCTCACCCAAGCGGTAAGCGCCTCCGCTGACGTAGCGCCTCCAGCTTCCCATACGTGAAGGTCCCGGGATGCGGCGCCAGCAAAAGTTTCATTAGACATTGCAGAGAAATCCTCCGAAACTCTAGAACTGGTTGCATAAATGGCGCCGTGAAAGGGCACGACTTCAGTCGTGCCGTAAAAGGCTCATAAAACCTGGGCTTTAGCCCCTGAGGGACGTTTTTCAATCGACATCGAGCATTTATGCAGCCAGTTCTAGGGTAACAAGGCGATTCGGAGTGCGCCGCTCAGGCTGATTTGTGCTTGGGATACGCATCGAGCCGCTTCTTGAACAGAAACAGCACACTCGGCCCAAAGCAAAGTAGCATCACGGCGATTCCTGTCACGATGCCAAAGCTGGTTGCCAACGGCGCGGAGCAGTCGCCGCGCCGCCGCACGATCACGTGGCAGGGAACTGCGATCAACAACTCCAAAACGCTGCCCTTCAACAGCCACGAGATTGCGCGGGAGGTCACTTTGGTTGCATTGCGGAAGTACAAGTAAAAGGCAACGCCCCAAATGAGCCACAAAAGCACCCATCCGACGACGAACTTCGCAGGGGTATCGAGAAACCCTGCCCCAAAATTGTCACCACGTGCGGCGATGCCTACGCAGAAGATGACGGCAAGAGTCAGAAGGCCGAACAGCATCGACGTAACGATCACCGAAACTGCGATATGCGTTCGCGGCTTCAACTTTTTCTGTGAGGTGTCAACGGAAAGGAAGAGCAGGAGAGCCTGGCCGGCCAGAAGACAGCCGATCAGAATCCACGCGAGCCACTCCTGTAGCACTTCGACCACGCCGGTCAGGAATATCTTCCAAATCGGGTCGGTGAATCCGCCGGCAATAAGGAAGAATGCCGGAACAAGGAGGAATCCCACAATCACGGCATAGAACACGCTGATGACGATGCCCCACTTGCGCATGGCACGCGTCCTTTCCTTCGAACGCACCCATCATACTCTCGTAGAATCCGCGAGGAACCGGATCGGATAACACGACTTTCAACTCACCTCTACCAACCCGCCCCTTACAACCCAGCACAAAGAATGGGTGCCCCCGGTCCCTCGCATTTGGGGACCGGGGATAGCATGACCCTCAACTCACCCCTTCGCCGCGCGCCGGGTGCGAAGCGATGCGTCATTTCCCCATGGCATCCACTACCGGCGGCATTTTCAAAAACTCATCCGGCTTGAGCGCCCGCGGCGTGAACCGCGCCTCGAACACCGCACCCTTGAAGTAATCGCGCCTGTTGATGCGCGTTCCGATCGATGAGTGCCCCGATCCCTGCGGCGTCAAGTGGAACTCGCCTTCGCCCTGCATATCGTCACCTACGTAATTGCGCAGCATCTTGCCGTCGTACACGGCGGTCACGCGGTACCACTGCCCCAGCGGGTGCAGATCGTCGCAGTTCAAGAGTGTCCGCGCTGACCCGTTCGAGAACGCAAAGCTATCCAGGCACCACTGCCCCTTCACAATGCGAATCTCGAAGAGCATGCGGTTCTGGGTGTCCTTGCCGGTCGCTGGATCGATCTCCGACAAATGAAAGAAGCGCTGCGCCTGCGCGCCATCGGCATCGGGGCGGAAGATTACCTCCCACGTGTACTCGCTCGCGCCCGCTAAAGGATGCACATCTACAAACAGCGCATCGTCCACGCCGTTGAACGCGACAGCCTTGCCATACGGCGAATCGATCAGATGCGGATGCCCGAGCACATGCGTAGGATGCCCGCCGATGGAATCGATGTTGTCGAACCGCCAAATTGTGAACTGCGAATCAGCCGGCGCTTGCGCAAACACGCCGGTCAGAATCAGTAAACTCGCCGCCAGCCCAAATCCCGGCCGCGCAATGTTGTTCAGAAAGAATCGAATCATCCCCGCTCCCGTAGCTCCTTTTCTTACTCCCTACTGGCTAATCTCTGCTCCGTATTCCCGGCTCTTGTCCTCACGAACCCAAAGAACCCAACCCGACCTCAACAGTGTCATCCCAAGCGAAGCGTTTTTCACCTCGTCACCACAGTGTCATCCCGAGCAACCTGACTCGCCTTTGGCGCGTTACGGCGAAAAATGACACTTGAAGGACCGATGATCTTACTGGGTTTACGCTGCATGTCATCAGGAGCGAAGCGTTTCTCAGCGAAGCCGAGGGACCTGCTTTTGCTTTTGTCTCCGCTTCTGTTCTTCCACTCCCTACTGGCCATTCCCAACTACTTATCCCCAGCTCTTGACCTCACGAACCAAAAGAACCTGACCCAACCTCAAAAGTGTCATCCCGAGCGAAGCGTTTTTCAGCGAAGCCGAGGGACCTGCTTTTGCTTTTCTACTCACTACTGGCTATTCCCAACTCCCTGCTTCACCATCCCCGGCGGATAACTATCGAACGTCCGTTCCACCTGCTTGCCGAGCAAGAATTTGTCGGCAAAGGCCAGCAGCGCATCCCAGTCGCCCTGCACCATGCCGTGCGGGCGATTGGCAAAGCTGATGCCCAATTTATTGCTCGCATGAAAGAAGGCGTAAGCGGGCCGCGCCGCAACAATCGACTGATACACGCCATTCTGATTCACGTTCTGATCGTGGTCGCCCTCGAGAGAGATGAGTGGCCGCGGCGCAACCAGCGCCATAAACCAATGCTCGTCAAATGGAAGTTTATCCGGCTGTCCCCAGAACTGGTGCAGGTTCGGCGAAAACCAGTTGGGATATTTGCGCACCATCTCCGTCAGTCCCTCTTTGCCGCCGCGGTCAGGCACGGAGCCGCTATACCGGTACGCAGGCGTTCCGCCGCCCGAGCTTGCCACCGGAGCCACCATCGCCCAGCGATCGTCAAACGCGCCTGCGATCAGCGCCGCCTTGCCCGTGCGCGAAACGCCAGTGATGATCAGCTTGTGGGATTCAATCGAGGGATCGGTCACCAGATAATCCACGATGCGCGACGCGCCCCACGCCCACGCGCGCAAAAGGCCCCAGTCGTAATTCGGATACGCAGGAAAGAAGCGCGTCGTGCGATAAGCCCAGCTCCCGTCAGGCAGCCGCAGAGTGGTGTCTTCGCCGCAGTCGTTGTTATTGAACGTGACAAAAGCAAAACCGTGCGCGAGCGCAGGATTCGACTCCGCAATTTGCTCGGCTGTTCTCGGCCCAAAGGCGCGCATCCGCGGCGTAGCACCGCCAGGTCCGCCCGCTGGAGGCCCACCATCGCGAGACGCGCCCGGTGCAGCAGGTCCAGTCACCAGCAGCACGTCTTCATTGCGCCCCTGATTCGCGCCCTGTTGCAAGTGCGGCAACGGCGTAGCTCCCGGCGGCGTGCCTGAAGGCGAAACCAGAGTGGGAAACGGCCCGCCCGTTGCCGGAGTGAAAATTCCAATATCGAGGCTCAGGCTCTCATTCGGCCCGAACGTCAGATGCACAAGCCGGTACTTCACTTTGCCGTCCATCAGCAACTGTGAGTTCACTTCCGCGCCCTTCACGTTGCCGGGCGGCGGTGGCGCCAGTCCCACCGCATAATATTCGAGCCTTCGCATCATCTGCGCGCGGCGCACGTCCCACTGCTTCAGCGTCTTCACCTTCTGCCCGTTGTTGAGCGTCATCACGTCAGGCATCTCAGGCCGGTTCGGCAACTGATCCACGCCCGGCATCGCATGCATCGAAGTCTTGATCGGCGGAACAGGAATTTCTTTCGGATCGGGCCGGTCCGGAATGCCCGTCCCCGCCGTCTGCCCGCCCACCGCACACGCCAACACGCCCATCGCAATCACCGCAGCACCGTGACGCAACATTTTCATTCCTTTGCTCCCCCCAAAGATTCGACCGCCAACTGCTTTCTTGCTCCCTCGCTCCCTTTACTTCAGTTCGTACGGCTTCTCCGGCGCCGGCACATCCGCCGGAATCTTCGGCATTTTCGCGGGATCGATCGTTGCAGCCCCCCCAAGCCCCGAACCCGTCACGTTTGAAATGCTGAGCAGCGGCCCGTCGAACCCCGTGATGCTCACATTGCGAATCACTACGCTCTTCATATTTGCGAGCACAATTCCCTTCGCGCAGGTTCCCGTCACATTGGTCAGCGAAAATCCCACCAGCGGCTTGCGCGGATGAATCTCCGTCGCCTGCACCAGCATCGGCAAATCGGTCACGCGGATATTCGAGAAGTGAAATTCGCGAAAAAGCGGAATCCCTGCATCGCCGGGAACGGGAAACTCATCCTGCTTGCCACTGTTCAGATTGTTCAAGCGCAGAAATCCCTGCTTCGCGCCCGAAGCTTCAAAATCGTTCACCCTAATGTTCTCAACATACGCGCCGCGCCCCGGCCGGCTCTTGATGTAAATGGCGTGGCTGCGCGCGCCCACACACTTGCAATGCTCAATCGTCACATTGCGCACTCCCGCCGAAGTCTCGCTGCCGATGCCGATGCACGCGAAGTTCTTGTCGTTGAAGGTGCAATTCGAAATGTGCACGTCCTCGCACGGCCGATTGATGGTGTTGGCCTCTGCGCCGCGCCCCGATTTCAGCGAAATGCAGTCGTCGCTGGTCTCGAACGTGCAGCCGTCGATCGTCACGTGCCGGCACGAGTCCACATCGATGCCGTCCGCGCCGCTGTGAAACACCACATTCTTGAAGGTCACATTTTCGCAATACACAGGATGCGTGGACCACATGCCCGTCTGCACCGTAAATAAGCTCTCCACGCGCACATCGCGGCAGTTGGTGAACTCAAGCAGCGCCGGCAAGCGCATGCCTGTCGCGCGGTTGACGCGTCCTCGAATTGCGTCGCTCGCGATGATCTTCCCCGGTCCTACGATGCCAACATTCTCCGCGTCTGTCGCGGAGATGAATGCGCTGTATCCCTTGATCCAGCGGCCCTCCCAGCGCACCATCGCGGCGGGATAGTCAGCCATGTCGCCGGACCCGAGCAAACTCGCGCCATCCTCGATGCGCAACGTCACGTTGCTGCGCAGCGCCAATGCACCCGTCGCATAATCGCCCGCTGGAAACACCACTTCTCCCCCGCCCAGCAGCGAACAGCGCTCGATAGCGAGTTGCAGCGCCAGCGTATCGTTGGTTCGGCCGTCCCCAACCGCGCCGTGGTCCTTCACGTTCAACTTCACCGTCGGCCCCGCATTCGCCGAAGCATCCGGCGCAGTCGCCGCATTTCCCGTCGCATTAGTTGCCGCGCCCATGTGCCCGCACCCACTTAAGGCCGCCGCGACGGGAGCCGCCATCGCGCCACCGGCCCCCACTTTAAGAAATTCTCTGCGTTCCATCTTGACCTCCTCCGACCACTGATCACTGACCACTGAACACTGTCTTCAAAACAACTGCGGCGCAAACTGCACCAGAAAATTCCGCCACACAATCCACATATGCGCGCCAGGCATCGTGTAGAACGTATGCTTGATCTGCGCCCGATCGAGAAATGCGGAAAAACTCTGCGCCGGGCCGAACAAACCATCGTTCGTCCCGCAGCCAATCCAAAGCAGGTGCAGCTTTGCGTTGGCCGCCTTCGGGTCGGCCGTCAACGAGGCGAAGCTTTTGGCAAATTCCTGCGGCCGCACCGCCGCGCTGAATCCGCCCACGTAACTGAACAGCTCCAAATGATTCAACCCGATGGTCAGCGACTCCAGGCCCCCCATCGAAAGCCCCGCAATCGCCCGATGCTCGCGATCCGTATACACGCGGTAGCGTGACTCCACCAGCGGAATCACATCGCCAATCAAATCGCGGCTGAACCCTTCCGCCACTGAACCAAACCCGCCCGCTCCGCCGTTTTCGGGCCAGGGCGGCGCAGGATAGCCAAACGGCATCACCACGATGAACGGCTTGATCTTTCCCGCGGCCAGCAGATTATCGAGAATCAGATTCACGTGTCCCAGCCGCGTCCACGCCGTCTCGTCGGCATTGGCGCCGTGCAAGAGATACAGCACCGGATAGCGCCGCTCGGCCGCGCTGTCATAGCCCGGCGGCGTATAAATCGTCACCCGCCGAATGGAACCTAGCGACTTCGACTGGTACCAAAGCGTATGAATCTCCCCGTGCGGCACTGCCTGCGCATCGTAAAACGCCGGCCCATCGCCTTTCACCTCGAGAATGCTCGCGATCGTGCCCGGAGTAGATCCGGTCTTCACCTCCGGGTTGCCGGGATCGATGGTCTTCACGCCGTCGAGGATGAAGTTGTAGTTGTAGATCTCCGGCTTCAGCGGGCCCACCGTCACGCTCCACACACCGTCACTGTCTTTCGTCATCGCCGCGCTGCTGCTCTGGAACTCGCCGCTCACCGTGACCGCAGTTGCGAGCGGGGCACGCAGCCTGAAGGTCACACGCCGGTCCGGCCCCACTTCGGGCGACTGCACCTGCCTCTCGGCGCCCATATTTCTAGGTGCAGTGGTCGTACCATTCGCTGCCGGAGCCTGCCCAGCAACAGCGGCGCTCACACCCAGCGCAAAGGCGCAAAAAAGTCCCAGTTCTCGCACCATAAAAACCTCTCTCAATTCTCGCTATGTTTCTCTACACGAACCGCCCGCCAGGGAAGCCGCAAAGCCGCACCAGCAAATCACCCTGCACCTGTAAATCCCCCGCCGGACGCAAATCGCTCGTCCCTCGTCGCCCGATAAATCCAGGTTTCCGCAGCCAAGCAACTTGATCGCGTCGCCACACAGGCTCAAGTGGTCAGTCCAATTCGGGTGCGTCAGCCATCTTCAGCCGCCGCGGTCACCCTGTCAAGCACAGCCCCAGTGGCCCTTCCGCAGCCCTCCCGGAGACCATTTCCCGGCCCAACCCGCCTCGAATCCTGTGCCAAACCCCGGCCTTCGTAGCTTCAGGGGGTAGATTCGCTGGTCCTCTACCTTTCCAAAGCCCATATTCTATGTTGCCAATTGGAACAAAGGGCCTTTAAGATGCGTCAATTGAAGGAAATGCCCCTTGCGGTCTCCAGTCCGCCTGAAACTCTGCCCGCCCAGGCCCCGGCGGTGCCGCGCCTGCGCGTCAGCAAGCTCTGCATCTCCCTCCAGGGATCCACTCCCGCCGAGCTCCTCGGCCAAGCAGAATCCGCCCGTAAAGACTCTGTTTTCCTGGAGTTCCGCCTCGATTACTTGACCAAGCCGGCATCCGTGTTCCCCGACCTCAAGGCCTTCCTCGCCCGCCATCGCGAGGTCACGGCCCTCGCCACCTGCCGCCGCAAGGCCTTTGGAGGCGGCTTCGCCGGGTCGCTCAATGCCGAGATCGAACTGCTGCAGAAAGCCGCCGAGGCTGGCGCACACATCGTTGATTTAGAAGTCGAATCGGCCGAGCAGACCACCCGGCCGCAGCTCGCCAAGTTCCGTGCCGCCCTCCGCGCCGCCGGAGCCGCCCTCCTCGTCAGCTATCACGACTACAGCCGCACCCGCCGCCCCGACGGCCTCAACCAGACCGCCCAGCGCATCGAAGAATTCGAGCCGGAATTCGTCAAAGTCGTCTCTACCGCCCGCAACCTGGCCGACAATCTCTCCGTTTTGAAAATGGTCGAAGACCAATCGCTCGACACTCACCTCGTCGGCATCGCCATGGGCGAGGAAGGCTTGATCAGCCGGGTTTTGAGCGTGCGCGCCGGCGCAGCCTTCACCTTCGCTTCCGCAGCCGACGGAGCTGAAACCGCTCCCGGCCAGGTCTCCGCGCGCACCCTCCTCGATCTCTACCGCCTCGAGCAGCTTGACCAGGCCACGCGCATCTTCGGTGTCGCCGGCAATCCCATCGCGCACTCGCTTTCGCCGCTCATGCACGTTACCGCCTTCCGCCGCGAAAACGTCAACGCCGTCATGCTGCCGCTCAAGGTCAAAACCCTCGACGACCTGCTCACCGTCATCCGCGACCTGCCCCTCGACGGCGTTGCCGTCACCATGCCGCTCAAGCAGGAAGTCTTGCCGCACCTCGCCAACATGGACGCAGTCACCGCCAAGATCGGCGCATGCAACACGCTTCGCACAGGTGCCGACGGCAAGCTCTACGGCTTCAATACCGACGTAGCCGGCATCGTTAGACCATTGGAGCGGCGCATGAGGTTGAAGGGCGCGCGCGTTCTCGTCCTGGGCGCAGGCGGCGCAGCGCGTGCCGCCGTCTTCGGCCTCGTGGAGCAGGGCGCAGACGTGACCATCGTCAACCGCACGCACGAGAAGGCCGTCGCTCTCGCGCGCAAGGCCAAGGCCCATGTCCTCAAGCAGGCCGCGCTCGCCAAAACCCGCTTTGACGTCATCATCAACACCACCCCTTGCGGCATGACCGGCATCAAGCAGCAACTCCCCATCAAAGAAAACGAGCTCAACGCCTCTCTCGTTTTCGATTTGGTTTATACGCCGATTGAAACTCCGCTCCTCAAGCTCGCCAAGTCGCGCGGCCTCGCCGTCGTCAGCGGCCTTGAGATGTTCGCGCAGCAAGGCGCGCGCCAATTCGAAATCTGGACCGGCAAGCCCGCCCCCGAAAGCGAGATGCTCCGCGTAGTAGAGCTGGAGCTCCGCCGCCGCCCGCAATAATCCGCCGCGGAGCGCGGCCCCGGAGGGGCCAATCGAGAATAGCCCAGGGTGGACTCTGAGTCGCCGTGGCGAGCTCAGAGGGAACCCTGGGATAAGGCACAACAATAAACCTCCCGCCCCATAGGGGCGGTGCGATCATTTAAATATCGTTTCTCGGCGGGTGGCCTTGGTTCCGACGCCTCAAGAACCACACTGTGGGTGCCCCCGGTCCCTTGCATTTGGGGACCGGGGAAAGCACGAACCCCAACCCGCCCCTCTCAACCCCGCACAAAAAATGGGTGCCCCATCCAAGCTTTGCTTGGGTGGGATCGCATGAACTCCAACCCGTCTCTCTCAACCCCGCACAAAAAATGGGTGCCCCATCCAAGCTTTGCTTGGGTGGGAAAGCACGAACCCCAACCCGCCCCTCTCAACCTCGCACAAAAAATGGGTGCCCTATCCAAGCTTTGCTTGGGTGGGAAAGCACGAACCCCAACCCGTCCCTCTCAACCCCGCACAAAAAATGGGTGCCCCACATCTCGCTTCTGAGATGTGGGAAAGCACAAACCCACGCAGCAAGTTTTGTATCAGTCGTCCACCGGCTTCGCCGACCCACGGTCGATGAAACTGTAACGCCGGCATCCTTGCCGGCTGTCGTGCGGGCGTCCTCGCCCGCACATCGGCACCCTCGCAAGGCAGTTTCTTTTTAGGGCGCGGCTTCAGCCGCGCCGAAAATAGCGTAGAGTTTCGTGAAAGGGCACGACTTCAGTCGTGCCGAAAACGGAAAAACCGCATGTCAAGAGCCCAACCGAGCCCGCACCACCCCAACCCGCTGAAAACACTCGCAAAAAACCTTCCCCAACTTTGCCGATAATTCCGCCCTCTTCCTGCATAATCACCATGTAAGTCCGAATTCAGACATTCATTTCCGGCGTCGTCTCCTTGTTCCTACCTGGAGAACGCCCAGAACTCCCTTGCCAATGCAGGAAACTCGAATGAAATGAGGCCTTTACAAAAATGCGATTCTTTAGAATCAGGACTTTACGGGAGCAAGCGCTCCGCAACCCCTTTGCCATGATGACTTTGGGACCAAAGTAGGGGGCAGGAGGGGGGGTAACAAAATGTACACGATTTGCCGGCACATCAAGGCCAACGGGCTCCGCTGCGGGTCCCCTGCTCTCAAGGGCGGCCCGAATCCCTCTACACAACCAGCCCCGGCCCCCGCCTACGTACCCACCCCCACACTCACACTCACACTCACACTCGCACTCGCACTCACACTCACACTCACATCCGCCTCCCGGCCCATCAAGTGCGGCTCTGCCAGTTACCCACGCCGGAAGACGACGCTGACATCCAGCCTTTCTGCTCCCTCAGTCATTGCCCTCTCGGTCCATCGCTCTCTTGGCCCCTGCTTTCAAAAAATCGACAAAGAAACTGTGAAGCCACTTAACGCATTGAACATCAATCACATACGGGAGAATCCAGGCCGCGATACTGTCCCAGTATCCCAGTATCGAACCGCCATCCAACAGAAACCGAAACGTTTAGATGGAAATTTACAATAAGCCGGAATTTTCGTACTGCCGCTGTACCGCAGTACCGTTGGCGCTATCCAGATGCCGAGCGCGGCTGCACAATCAGTGCTTTCTCGCTCTCTTGCTTCCGGTCTTCTTGTTCCCTTGTTCCCTTGGTCACTGCCGGGGCCCCCGGCGCGCGATTTTTGCGTGCTGGGGTGGCTTGGTCCCTGTTTTCTTGCTCCCTTGCTCCCTCGCTCCCTTGCTCCCTGTTTTCTTGGTCCCTGCACTTGCCTCATGCATCGTCGGAATCGGCGCCATATCCGGCCCGATCCGTTGCACGCGCGTATCGATCATCTCGTAGTTGATCGTGCGCGGAGCCACAGGCCGCGTAACGCCGGTCGCGGGATCGGTGGTGACACTGTTGCTGCTGGCGAGCTCGAAACTAAAGGCGGGAACCACACCGCCTGCGGCGTTTTCGGTAAAGACGCGAACCGGCAAATAGCCCTGAATGGGATGCAAACGGAACGCCGTCTCGTAGCGATGATGCTTGACGCTCCAGGTAAAGACCCGCACCTGGTCGAAGTCATAAGGCAATCCGTTTGTCGGCGGCGAAAGAACCGTCAGGTATTCGGCAACCCTGTGATCGGGCGTGCTCGCTTCGGCATCGGTCACTTTGGCCAATACCCAAGCGCCAATGATGCGCTGGCTCTCCGCATATTGCGCCACATCGTCGGGCACGTCCACGTCCAGGCGACTAGCGAGCAGCCAGCCCACGCGGCCCTGCGCGTCGCGAGCCAGCCACCAGTCATCCATCTCCGGTGGCTCAATTTCTACCGTCGCTGCGGTAGCCGGCGTCTTTGCCGTTGCTGGTTTCGACTTCGTCGCAGCCGGCGCGCTCTTGCCTGCCTGGGCGGGTTTCGCCGCTTTCGAAGGCGTCAGCGGCCCCAGCGTCTCTGCGGGTTTTCGCGGAGCCGATGCGCGCGCCAGCAGTTGCACCTTGCTGTTGGCGGCAATCAAATAAAACCGCTCGGTCTCGCGTCCGGGAAGCAAATGCATGGCCAGGTTGTCGCGCACCGTTGCCGAGGCAGCCACGGGAGCATTCTTGTATTCCTCGGCGAGGTGCACAAACGCCTGATAGGTTTTTTCGTCGATCACCGACCGTTCTTCGATCCAGCCGATCTCGTTCTTGTCCGTCTTGACCTTGAGGAAGCGCCTGCCGTGCTCCAGAACCTCGAGCACCTGCCCGTTCACCACTTGGCAAACGCGGTTCGACACCGGCGCGACCCGGTCGTGGAGATAAACAGGCCGCGGCGACGCGACATAGACCATCTCGCGGTGTTCGTTGCGGAAGCGGTTGCAACTGGTGATGAAAGAACCGCAGCACAAAAACACCAGCGAAGCCGCAAAGACACGCCGCAAGCGCCGGAATGAGCTGAGAAGAAGAGTTGGCAAACGAATAGACACAAGCCCTTGCAGTCGCCTTGAGAATAGCACTGAGCAGGTGTCAGGTGTCAGCCAGCAGCATACGGCTCACTGTTTTCTGATCCCTGCGATTACGGCAGCGCCGCGATGGCAACGGCTCCCACGGGATCAGTGCCGGTGTTAGAGAAGAGCGCCAAGGCAAGTGCTCCCGAGCTTGTGGTGTATGCATCAAGGTCAGGGCCGCCTGCATAATCGACCGCAAGCACAAAGTGGCTTTCAGAATCTTGGGCCAAGCCCAACTGGCCAGTGGGGCCGGCCGTAACGGTGCCGACCAAGGTCAGCGACGTGGATGAAACCGAAAAACTGGTGACGTTGGCGGATGTGCTGTTGCTGATCGATCGGTTGGCGACATAGACATAGTTGCCGTCCGACGAAGGCAGAATGGCGGAAGGCCCAGCCCCACCAGTTGAATACGGAGAGCCGACCGTTTTGAGCTCGGTGACTCCATTACTGGCGATGGTGAAGAACCGCAGGCCGCCGGTCTGGGCCGCAGAAGGAAGGGCGTCAGTCTCGCCAACATAGAGGAAGCGGTTGGTTGGATCCACAGCCACCGCGCTGTCGCCGTCCGAGGAGTGCACCAGGCCAATTTGACCGAAGCTCCCGAAGGGGTTGCTGTTGGTGGGGTTGAATTGAATGATCTCCGTTCCGCCCGAGCCCATTGCGACGAAAACATAACAATCGGTGCAGGTGCTGGAGTCTGTTGGGGAGATGGCCAGCTGTGTGGGTGTGGTAGCGGGCAGACCGCCAGGAAACAGTTGCTCACTTTCGCCGGTGACAGCGAGATCGCCGTTGTTGGGGTTGATGGCAATGGCGGAGAGCTGGTTCGAACCAGAGATCGCATCCACCAGCCACGAGTCGGTCGCGTCGACCTGCATGGTTGTCGCCAAGTCTCCACTGACGGTAAGACCGCCGTTTCCCTGTGCAAGCGTGCCGTCCGAGGCGATCGTATAGACGTAGATCCCGCCGCTCGTGCTGACATACAAGAATTGGCCGTTGGGGGCTACGGCGATTGCCAACGGGGCAGGGGACGGCGGCGTTAAGGCGATGGGGTTGCTCAAGTTACCCGATGAGATCGAATAGGTAATGATCTGGTCCGTCTTCTGGTTCAGCACATAAAAGACGCCGCTCGAGAGCGTGGTCGGCGTTGTAGTTGTCGTCGTAGAAGTCGACGCCGGCGGGGTCCAGAATCCTGCGCACCCAGTAAGAAGCGTTGCCAATGTAAGTAAAATGACGCCATATTTGATCTTCATCGTCACTCCAGGCGAATCACCAGGGCAGCAACCGAACCCTTCGATAAAACGCGCAAAAAAAGGTTCTTCTTAGAGGGTACCGCCAGACGGCACATTTTGTCCGCCGCCGGATGCGGCGCACGGAGACAAAAATGTCGGTCTGGTCAAAAAGACGCGGGCAGAGCCATTTCCGCTCAGTGGCGAAAGCCCCGGTAGAAGCCCCAGGAGTGAGGATTAACCGCGATTGTGAGTGTTAATTCGGTCTGCCGCCCGATGCGGCGCGGCGGCGGAAGCGCTCATCGACCGGCTGGCGGCCCTGAAACCCCGTTTCCATTGTGTGCCAGTGTTCGATGGCCGATTCGCCCATGCGCCAGCACAGCAGCACAATTTCATCATCGACGCGACAGGGAAAATCGAGCAGGCCCGATTCAATGTCCTTCACTTGCACGCCGATGGCGTCAATCTCCGCAATGCTTTCGCGCACGCATTTCAGATGCGATTCGAATTCGGCGCGTTGCCGGGCCACGTCCGCCGCATCCACCCGCATGCCGCCGGCAAAATAAATGCACTGCGCCACTTCGTTCAAATCCGACTCGGCGGTTTGCGCGGAGCGCCGGCCATCCATGGCGCGCTTGAGCAGGGACTCAAGCACCGGAAGCAGCGACTGCGCCTCTTCGATAGTGAATGTCTTCATTGGGTGCATCCCAGCGTACCTACAGCATACGACGAAATCGCAAGAAAAGCGCAAGAGGAGCGAATGGCCTGTTCTCAGGCGATTAATGCGTGAGTTGCACCCCGTATCGGCACGATTTTCGCCATTGCAACTTTGGCCCCGGTGATTTTTCCGTCCATCGCTCCCTCCACCAATCGCCCGAACTCCTCCACATTTCCTTCGATGAACATGGTTTCATGGTCTCCCGGCGTCCACACCACGTCCACTCCCTCCGCGGCCAGATCGTGCCAGCCCAGGGTCGGGTCGCGGTGCGCCTGGTTGGTTTCGAGCGCTCGGAAAAGCGTGATTTTTCCGGGATACGGCTGCGGGTTTTCGATTCTCACCGCGGCCAAGTGATCCACGAAGCGGGGAATCGTGAATCCCAGCCGGGCGCAAAGCCGGAACAGCGGATCGCCGTAGCGCAAAATCGTATGCCGCCCCCGGTCGATCGCCATCTTGCGGATTTCGTCTGCGAAATAGCGCATCTTGCCCGTGCGCCCGAAGCGCTTGAGCCGCTGCAGATGGTAGTCTCGTCCATTCCTGAAAGCGGTCGGCATGGTTCGCATTGGCGCGCTCGCGGCGCATTTGGTTCAAATAGCGCGGATGGGCCGCGTCAATCAGTCCCAACATCGCCACTTCGCCGCCCAACTCCCGCAGTTTGCGCGCAATCTCAACGGTGATCGCACCTGACGCGCACCACCCGATCAAGTAGTAGGGCCCTTCCGGCTGCGTCTCCCGGATGAGCCGCGCATACTCGTTCACCCGCTCATGAACTGAAGCGATGCGTTCGTTATCGTCCTCGGGCTCGTGCAATCCGTAGAGCGGGCGGTCCTCGTCGATGACCTGCCGGAAGCGTTCGTATGTCAGATACGAGTGCACGATGAAGAGCGGAGGCTTCGATCCCTTGGCACGCAGCGGAACCAGCGCCGAACTCTCGATCG
Organism: uncultured Acidobacteriaceae bacterium; assembly: GCA_963732305.1. Lineage (GTDB taxonomy): Bacteria > Acidobacteriota > Terriglobia > Terriglobales > Acidobacteriaceae > Telmatobacter. The sequence continues at coordinate 835,151 of CAVSYW010000003.1, read as the reverse complement.
CGCTGCCGCGAATCAGCGTGGCCAGTTGCTCTATCGTGGGATGGCGGAAGATGGTTGCAATCGGCAGCGCGCGGTCGAAGGCTTTGTTGATCTGCGTAAACAGCTTCATGATCATGAGCGAATAGCCGCCCACGTCGAAAAAATTGTTGCGGATTCCGATGGGGCGCACATCAAGCACGCGCTCCCATATCTCGACCAGCCTGGCTTCGATGGCATCGCGCGGAGCTTCGGCCGGTGTTTCCCGTTCGGCCGCCTTCACCTCGGACTGCATCAGTTTCTTGATGTCCGCCTTGCCATTGGGCGTCAAAGGAATCGCATCGATAAATGCGAACACTGAGGGAACCATGTAGCCGGGCAGACGGCGCTGCAACGTAGCGCGCAAGTCCTCGACAGATGGAACCTGATTCGCGTCGCGCGGCACAAGGTACGCCACCAGTCGCTTATCGACTGCGTCGCCGCCCTGTGCCGTCACCACGCACTGCCGCACGCTCGCGTGCCGCAGCAATTCGTTCTCAATCTCACCCAGCTCGATGCGGAACCCGTGAATCTTTACCTGGAAGTCGTTGCGTCCCAGGTACTCGATGTTGCCGTCGCTCATCCACCGGCACAGGTCTCCGGTGCGATACATGCGCGCATCCGGGCCGGTGGTGAACGGATCAGGAAGAAATCTCTCTGCCGTCAACTCGGGACGATTCGAGATAGCCGCGCGCCACCTGCACGCCGGCGATATAGAGCTCTCCGGGCACGCCCACGGGAACCGGCTGCCGCTGCTCGTCCAGAATGTACATGCGCGTATTGGCGATGGGACGGCCGATGGGAACCACCGACTCTTTGAATCCCGCGGGCATTTCCACGCGGTCACTTCCACTGTGGCTTCTGTCGGCCCGTAGAGATTGTGCAGTTCCACGCCCGGCATCTGCTGCTGAAAGCGCTGCGCCAGTGCCGCGGGCAATGCCTCTCCGCTGCACATGCACGCGCTTGAGCGAGGTGCATGATGCCGAGTCCGGGTACTCCAGAAAGACGTGCAGCATCGACGGCACAAAGTGCGCGATGGTGATGCTGTTTTTCGCGATCAGCTTCCGCCAGATAAGCCGGATCTTTGTGTCCTTCAGGCCGCGCGATCACCAGTCTAGCGCCGGCCATCAGTGGCGGGAAGAATTCTTCCAGCGAAACATCGAAAGTAAACGGCGTCTTCTGCAGCATCGCGTCCGAGGACGCATCGGATACAGCAGACTGCATCCAGTCGAAGCCGGTTGCACAGCCCTTGGTGCTGCACCATCACGCCCTTCGGCTTTCCTGTGGAGCCGGAGGTGTAGATCACGTACGCCAGGTGCTGCGGCGTCAGCCCGATCGCGTCAGGATCGGGATCGCCGGCCGGCATCTGCGCCCATACCTCTGACTCCGTCAGATCGATCACCGGCAAGGCGCCGCCGAGATCCGCTGTAGAGTCGAGCGTCGAGATCAGATTCTTCAAATGCGCCTGCGTCAGCAGCGCCACCGGCTCGGCATCTTCGATCATGAAGCGAAGCCGTTCCGCGGGATAAGTGGGATCGAGAGGCACGTACGCGCCGCCGGCCTTGAGCACGGCCAGAAGGGCAATCACCATTTCGAAGCTGCGCTCCGCGCACACCGCCACGCGCGCATCGGGCCTCACGCCCAGCGCCCGCAAATGATGCGCCAGTCGGTTTGCTCTGGCATTCAGCTCGGCGTAGCTCATCGCCGCATCTTCAAACACCAAGTGCCGTCGCCGTCGGGAGTGCGTGCCGCCTGCGCCTCGATCAGCCGGTGCACAAACGTGTCCGAGTGATAGGGCGCGGCCGTGGCGTTCCATTCGTAGACAACCTTGCGGTATTCCGCCGCAGGCAAAATCTCAAGATGGCTCACTGTCTGCGCCGGGTCGGACGTTGCCGATTCCAAAACCGCCTGATAGTGGCCCAGCATGCGCTGGACGCGATCTTCATCGAAGAGATCGGCGTTGTATTCCATCTCCAGCCAGATCTCGTCGCCTTCGTCGGTCGCGAACAGCAGCAGATCGAACTTCGCGGTATTGCTGTGCGCCATTAGCGATTCGACAGCAAGCCCTTCCAGTCCAATGAAAGAAAGCTGTTGATCGCGATCGCGCCAGTTCAGCATCACTTGAAACAGCGGTGTGTACCCCTGATTCCGCTCTTGCCCCAGTCTGCGCACAATCTGGTCGAACGGCGCGGCGCGGTGCGCGTACAGCTCGAGTGCGCCCTTTTGCACCGCCACAAGCAATTCGCGGAAGCTCATGTCGCCCGCAATCCTGGTGCGCAGCACGTGCGTATGCAGCAGGAACCCGATCACCGACTGCAACTCCTGCTGATCGCGATCCGCCAGGGGAATGCCCAGCAAAATGTCGTCGCTGCCGGTGTAGCGATAGAGCATAGTGTTCAGCGCCGCGGCAAAGATGGTGAACAGGCTCACCTTCTCCTGATGGCTCGTATGGCGCAACTTCTCCGTCAATCGCGCTGCCGAGCTTCCAGCGCACGCGTCCGCCCCGGTACGACATCGCCGTGGGCCGTACGCGATCCGCGGGAACTTCGAGGAGCGCCGGTGCACCGCGCAGCTTCTCTTCCCAGAAGTCAAGATCGGCGGCGAAGTCCCCACCCGCAATCCGTTGATGCTGCCACGCCGCATAATCGCCGTGCGTGATTGCGGAGCGTTGGCAACGTAGCCGGCTGCCCGTTGATCAGAGAGCGATACAGCGCCGATAGCTCACGCCAGATGATTCCTTCCGACGACCAGTCGCAGATGATGTGGTGCATCATCAGGAGAAGCACATGCTCGCGGCTGCTCAACCGCAGCAGAGCTACGCGAATTCCCGGCTCCGACTCCAGGTTGTAAAGCTCGCGCGGCTTCTCCGTCAGCAGGCGCTGCGTCTCCAGCTGCGCGTCGCTCCGCGGGCGAGGCGCTCAAGTCGATCTTCTCGAAGCTGCAGCGGCCAGTTGTCGTGAACCACCGCGTGCGGCACGCCGTCGATCGCCTCGATCGTCGAGCGCAGCAGTTCGTGGCGCGCCACAATCAAGTTCAGCGCCGTCTCCAGTGCATTGACGTTCAGCTCTCCGGTCAGCCGCACTGCTTCGGCCTCGTTGTAAACGGGCACGCCGGCATTCAATTGCTCCATGAACCACAGGCGCTGCTGTGCAGGGCTCAGCGGGTAAGGCAGCGACGAGTTTCGTCGCGGGATGGTCTCTTCTGAAGTGGAGGGGACAAACTGTTCGAGAACGCTCTGCTCCCAACGCGCGGCGGAGCTCGAACTCTCGCCGCTGTCGCCGTTCCGCAGCCGATGCCGCACCAGTTCCGCCTGTTCGGCAACGGTGCTGTTCTCGAAAAAGTCATTCATCGAGAGAACCACCGGCAATTTACCGCGCAATTTTGACAGGCATTGAATCGCCAGCAGCGAATGCCCGCCCAGGGCGAAGAAGTTCGTGTGCGCGTCGATCGCCGGAAGCGAAAGAACCTCAGCCCATGCAGCAGCGATGATCTGCTCGATGCGTGACGCCGACGCGTCGATAGCGTTGTCCTGCCTCGTGCCCGCGGCGTCGACAACTTCGAATTCACTTTGTCCCGCGATCGCCACGGAAGCAAGCACGGCCGGATCCAGCAACCTGAGCCGTTGCACTTTGCCCGAGGGCCCCTTCGGCAGCTCTTTCAAAAAGCGAATGCGCGAAGGCGTCTTGAAATGCCCGAGCCGGCTTTCGCAAAACGCGAGCAATTCATTCTCGTCGGCGGCCGCGCCCGGCCGCAGCACCACAAAGGCCACGGCATCTTCGCCGAAATACCGGTCGGGAACACCCACGGCCGCGGCTTCCAGCACCGCCGGATGTGTCTCCAGAACCTCGTCGATCTGGCGCGGAGCGATATTCACGCCGCCCTTGATGATGAGTTCCTTCGAGCGGCCTACGACGAAGAAGTATCCGTCCTCGTCGCGCCGGGCCAGGTCGCCGGTGTGGAACCAGCCCTCTGCATCAAGCACCGCCGCGGTGCCTTCAGGATCCTTGTAATAACCCTTCATCAAAGCCTGGCCGCGCAGCACAATCTCACCAGATTCGCCCGCGGGAACCTCGACCCCCTGCCGGTCGACGAGCTTGATCTCAAATCCCCACGCGAGTCCAGGCGATCCGATCTTGTTCGTGGCCGGAGGCTGCGGATTGGAGAAGACATTTCCGCCCTCCGTCGAGCCCATAGCCTGCAGCAGCGGCAGTTGGAACTTATCGAGGAATTGACGATGCAGCGCCGGCGAAAGCGGCGCGGAAGAAGAGCGGAAGAAGCGGATGCGCCGGAAGGCCTCAGCGCGCGCGTCCTTCTTCGGATCGTCCCAATCCACGAGTTCGGCAATGATGGTGGGCACCAGCGCCGACCACGTCACGTGCAGATCGTCGATCCAATCCCAGAACTTGCTCACGACAAAACGGTGTGTCACCACCACCGATCCGCCGCTGAGCAGCGTGGGAATCAGCGTTACGCATTCCGCATTGATGTGATAAAGCGGCAAAACGAGAAGAGAGCGATCGGTCGCTGTAAGTTGATGCGCTGCAATCGAATTTTGTGCCTGCGCCAGCACTGTGGCATGTGTATGGATCGCAGCCTTCGGCTTGCCCGTGCTGCCGGAGCTGTACATCAACAACGCCACGTCGTCGGCGCTTGAGCAGGGCGGCGGCTCTACGGCAGACACCAATTCAAATGCCGGTATGGGGCCGTCGACGTTTGCTGCAATCACGCGGATATCGCGGCGCACGTCGCCCAAAGCCTCGCTCAGCAGTCCTGTGTATTGCTCTTCCACAAACACAACCTTGGCGTCGCAATGGTCGAGCATGTAAGACAGTTGAACCACGCCGGCGCGCACGTTCAGTGGCACCGCCACCAGTCCGCCATACATCGATCCCAGAAAGAGCTGCGCGGTCACGAGGCCGTTATCCATCAGGAATGCAACTTTATCGCCGCGTTCGAGATCGGCTGCGCGCAGCATGGACGAAAGACGAATGCAATTCTGCTTGAGCTCGAGAAAAGAAATCGTTGATCCGGTCTCGGCGCTGAGCAGGAAAACGCTCGCCGGCTGCAACTCGGCTGCGGTGTCTACTGCTTCCCGAATAGTCCTGACCTGATTGCCGTCCTGCATCGACTGGCTCCGGCTTTGCGGATTTGCGCGCGGAAAAAACTGAGGGCAATTGCAGTCTAGCCAGCCGGCATCAAGCCGAGCAATTCCACTAAGATGCAACGCACCACTCACCCATCGGATATGCCAGTCATGCGCGCGTACCCATCCGGAGCGGTTACCTTTGCGGACGCAGACAGGCCAATCTGCAACTTTTGTTGCAGGAAGCGCGGCTGTCCTGGAACTCACGGCCTTTGCAAAACACCAGATGGTACTCGAAAGTGTTTCTATTTTTTACATCGGTCGAAACGGAGCGGCTACTTAATCCGGCCCTACGCGCAAGCTTGCCGCAGCGTCGAGCTGACACGCGCAATGATCTCGTCCGTTAATTCGGGATACAACGGAATCGAAAGGATCTCGTCGGCTGCCGCCTCGGCAACAGGAAAATCTCCCTTCTTGTAACCGAGATGCGCATAAGCCCCTGTCAAATGCAGTGGAATCGGATAATGAATTCCCCAGCCAATCCCATTTTCCGTCAGCGCCGCTCCTGCCTTGGCCCTATCCTTCACGCGAACCACGAACAGGTGATACGCATGCCGCACGTGCTCCTTCTCGATCGGAAGCGTCAAATTCGCCCCCGCCAGAGCCATGCGATACTCTCCCGCCGCCCAGCGCCTCCGGTCGGTCCAATCACGCAAGTGTTTGAGCTTCACACCCAGCACCGCGCCCTGAAATCCGTGCATCCGGTAGTTGTATCCAACGATGTCATGGTGATACCGCTTGTTCGATCCGTGATCCCGCAGCATTCTCGCCAAGCGTGCCATCTCATCGTCGTTCGTCATCAGCGCCCCGCCCTCGCCGTAGGCGCCCAGGTTCTTCCCCGGATAAAAGCTGAAAGCTCCCGCCTCGCCCATCGTGCCCACCATCTTGCCCCGATAACTCGCATCGTGAGCCTGGCAGCAGTCCTCAAGCACTTTGAGGCCGTGCTGTTGCGCGATCCGGCAGATCTCTTCCATCTCCGCGGGCTGACCATACAAATGCACCGGAATGATGACCTTCGTGCGCGGAGTGATAGCCGTCGCGATCTTCTCCGGGTCCATGCAAAAATCCTGCTCACGCACGTCCACGAACACTGGCGTCGCTCCACAATGGCTCACAGCCTCCGCGGTGGCGATGAACGTATTTGCCGGAACGATCACCTCATCCCCGGCCTTCACCCCCATCGCGATCAGCGGCACGTGCAACGCGCTGGTTCCGCACGACGTCGCCACGCAATGCTTCACCTGGTGGTGCGCCGCAAACGCCTTTTCAAAATCCTCTACAGCCTTGCCGAGGATGAACGCACTGCTTTCCATCACCGCATCCAGCGCGGCATGAATTTCATCCTTCAGAGTCGCATACTGAGCCTTGAGATCGACCATCGGAACTGTTGGCTGCGTCGCGATACTTTTCGGTGCCTTGAGATCGACCGTCGGAGCTGTTGCTTGCATAGCGATTTCCTTCTGCCCGCAGTAGCGGACTCACGTCATCATTCTTACATCAGCACGAGCGCGCCATCTTCGATCACCACCGCGCGTGATCCGTTCTCCAGGCTCATCTGGCTCGCCTCCAGGACGCGCACCACATCCAGTCCCTCCTGGCCCCCGCAGATCGGCGTCGCCTTTCCTCGGCAGCAGTCGGCAAAATGCGTCGTCATCTTCCGCAGCGCTTCGGTCGCTTCCAATTTTGGCGCCGACACATCGCCCGTTCGGTATTCCACCTGAATCCTGCTCGGATCATCCGCCGAAAGCTGCTTGAGTTCCACGCCCTTGTCGTAAACGCGCAGCTTCTCGACCGCTTCCATGTCGTCCCAAACAATCATCCGCTTCGAACCTGCGACCACCATGCGCCGGACCTTTGTGGGCGACAGCCAGCTCGCGTGAAACATCGCCGAAAATCCCTCATGATATTCCACGCTAAGATACGCCACGTCAACCATCCCCTGTCCCGCGTGGCTGTGTCCAATGGCCCTAACCAGCTTCGGATGCGCGCTGAGCGAATGGGCGATGATGCTCAAATCATGCGGTGTCAGGTCCCAGATCACGTTCACGTCATTCTGGAACAGCCCCAGATTCACACGTACGCTATCGATGTAATAGCACCGTCCCAGATCGCCGCTCTTGACGATCTCCCGCATTTTTTCCACCGCCCCCGTGAAAAGGAAGGTGTGATCCACCATCAGCATCAGCCCCTGCCGCGCCGCCAACGCGATCAGTTCCTCCGCCTCCTGCGAGTTAAACGTCATCGGCTTTTCAATCAGAACATGCTTGCCGCGCTCGAGCGCGGCCTTGGCCAGTTCGAAATGCGAGCGCACGGGCGTCGCAATGGCGATCGCTTCAATCGCCGGATTGGCCAGCAACTCCGCAACGTCCGCATAGCCTCGAACGCCGGGAAACTGCTTACATATGGAATCTAATCTTTTCGCGTCTTTGTCGCACGCAAGAACCTGGTCAAAGGCCCCGCCGGCGACGAAATTGCGAATGAGGTTCGGGCCCCAATATCCGGCCCCGACCACTCCAACGCCGCTCATAGGTCTAAATCCTTTCGATCACTGGCGCCTTGGGCTTGATCGTGTACTTGATCAACCCGATCAACATGCCCAGCCCATGCGCGATGTGCATCGTCGGAAAAATGATCCAAACGGTCGGAATTGCCGTCGCTCCCGCTCGCCATCCAACGCGAATCGCCTCCACCAAAGTTGCCAGCAGATAGATCCCCAGCGCCCACGGAAACAAAAACCGCAGCGCCGGCACGGCCAGCAGAAGAATTCCGCTCACCAGCGCCAGGCACGGAATCACTGGCCGCACAACCGGCAGCCCCTGATGCAGCAGCAGCGTGCGCGCGCGCCCGTCGCCGTATTTGAAGTATTGTTTGGCCAGCAGCCTCAGATTCGGCCGCGGATAATAGTGCACCACGACCTTCGAGCTCAGATAAACGCGCCCTTTGGATTTGAGAATGCGCTGAAAGAGTTCCGCATCCTCGTTGGTCACGGCTTTCACATCGTAAAGCCCAACTTTTTCAAGGATTGTCCTTCGAAACGCGCCCGGAAAGACGGTGTCCACCCAACCTTCCTTCGTGGCCGAGCGATACGACGCCCCGCCCACCCCCAGTGGGCTGCTCAGCGCAGCGCACAACGCCCGCTGAAACGGCGTCTTTGCCTTCGCCCTCTGCGCCCCGCCTGCCGCGTCGGCGCCCGTCGTTGTAAACACTTCGACCAGCTTCGAAACGTAATCCTGCGCGTACTCGGCGTGCACGTCGGTGATCAGTATGAACTCGCCGTTCGATTCCTTAATCGCCAGATTCATCCCATACGACTGAATCCGATGCGTCGAATTATCAAGCAGCCGTACCCGCCGATCGGCCGCGGCGATCTTCGCCACGATCTCGCGCGTCTTGTCCGCGCTTCCCCCGTCGGCGACCAGCACTTCCATTCGCTCCGCCGGATAATCCTGACCCAGCAGCGACAGCAGGCATGCCTCGATGTGCGCTTCCTCGTTGTAAGAAGGCATTACCAGCGTCACCAGTGGCAACACAGAAGACGCGGCCTCCTCCCGCCTCGCGGCGCGGTCGTCCGTTCCTTCGTTCAACACTGATTGCGCATCGACAACGTTCATGGCTCTGATAACTACTGTAGTAGTGCTCGATGGCCGAACATCAGACAGACTCTGTAGACCTATCGGCGATATCCATACTTCGCTTGACTAAGAAAGCTAGGCTATCATGTCCCCGAGTTTCCCGCAAAGGCGACGATGTCTGTAATCCCAGAAAAACAATGGGCTTCGGCCACGAAATCTCCGGCGACTCCCCAATGCACGATGTACGAATTTCCGCCCACGACATGTGCTTGTCAAGTCGTCGCAAGCCGGAGGAAAAAACCACGAGGCGTCGAGTTTCAACTTCCCACCGCGCATCTCGAGATCGCTCATTTTGCTTTCAGAACAATTCAACAGCCGGTCGGCTATGGTCACTCTGGTTCGCGCCTCCGGAAACGGCCGGGTGTGCGAAGGTTTGGCTGGCCAGGCGGTTTTTTCCCCGATGATCTGCCAGCATCGTCTTGAAGCTCGCATCGAGCGCGCCGTCCCACGCAGGGTCGAGCGGCTTGTCCGTTAAGTGTCGCATCGCCACGGAACCTGCGCCTGCTTAAAGTAATGGGCCATTGCGGTCGATGCAGGAGTTGGGATCGCAGGGATCGGCATGGCCAAAATGATCTTTGTTGTCGATGACTCCGTCACCATGGTGATGAGCCTGAAATCGACGTTGACATTAAATGGATTTCAGGCTGAGTCGGCCGGTAACGGACGCGAAGCCCTGAACAAGCTCCAGGCCGGTTTCAAGCCGGACCTGATAGTGACCGATATCAACATGCCGGTGATGGGCGGCATGGAACTGATTCGCAATGTCCGCGCCATGCCCGGACTGAAGTTTGTTCCCATCCTGGCTCTCACCACGGAGAGCGAGGTCGGCAAAAAGAGTGAAGGCAAGCTTGCCGGCGCAACCGGCTGGCTGGTCAAGCCCGTCTCGGGGAACGATCTGGTCACGGTCATCAAAAAAGTGTTGCCGGGAGCGTAGCGCAATGGGCCCAACGATAGGAACGCCACCGGCAGAAAGCACTGGGCAGAAGCGCCCGGCATTACCGAATCCGGATCCTGTCCGCGACGCCGTTCGAAGCCGTCTGGGGCGAATCCGCAAGCGGATGTTCTATGAGTCGTTCCTACGAACATTTCTTCTGGCGCTCTTCTGGCTTGTGATGCGCCATCTGGACCAAGCGGGCCGCGGTTCCCTTCGTTTGCGATGCCGGCATCCTGCTGGTTCTGCTAGTTCTGGCGCCGGGTTTCCTCTTTCGGCTTGAAGAACTACAACGAGGCACGACGGGCGGTCGCGGATATGTGGGCGTTCGGCGAGCACAGCTTCGCCGATATTTCGCGCATGTTCGAGAAACGCAAGGCATTCGAGCAGGAAGTGCGCGGATTCGCGGGCTCTACATCGATGTCCTGCGCGAGCAGATCGCGGATTCGCTGGCGGAGTCGGAGCGCGAAGTTGTGGCGGCGATCGAGCAGATCGAGCTACCTGATCGAGCAGCTCGAGCCAGCAGAAGGAGCACATCGCGCGCTCCGTCGCGAGCGGCAAAGACCTGACTCGAGCCACGCACGAACGAGTGGAAGACAAACAAGGAGATCATCGCCGCCATCGCAGTTGCAGTTGGAGGAGCAGATGACGCAGACGCGCGCCAACTTCGATCGCATCCAAGGCATGTCCGAGCGAAGTCTGCGCGCTGACGCCGCTGATCAAGGTGATCACCTCCATCGCCACAGCAGACCAACTTGCTGGCGCTGAATGCGGAGATCGAGGCGGCGCGAGCGGGCAGCGCCGGGCGCGGCTTCTCCGTGGTGGCCATGGAAGTGCGGAAACTCGCCGTGCTTTCGACGAATGCCGCGGCCGAGATCTCGGAGAAGATCAACTCCACCTGCAAAAAGGTGGAGATCGAGCTGAAGGATGCGCAAGAAGCGTCTCTGCCAGACAGGAGGCCAACGATGCGCATGAGCCACCTGGTCAGCGACCTGGACGCGATGCAGCAGGAGTTCGCCAAGAACAGCGAATCTGCTGCTCGAAGTCATCGCGGAGGTGGATTCGAACTACGGCGAGACGGTCGAGCGGCTCTCCGAGGCGATGGGGCACATTCAGTTCCAGGACGTGATGCGGCAGCGGATGGGCCATGTGCAGGAGGCGCTCGATGGATATGCGCGATCACCTGCTGCAGCTGAAATTGCGGAGAACCGGAAACGTCCCGGTGGGACGGCCAGCCTCGATCGCACCTTCAAAGTCCATGCTCGATGCCCAACTGAGCCAATACAGGATGGCCAGCCAGACCGCGACCCATCTGACCATTTCCGGCGGTGCAACTCCAACCGCGGCCAGCGGACCGGCTATTGAACTCTTCTAGGCCAATCTCCGCGGGGTTTTCTTCGGTGGAAGCGCGCACCGCTGAACCAAATCGAAATTCCAGGTTCGCTGTGAGAAATCTAATGCGATTTCTCACGCTACGTACTGGCGAATTGCTCTGCCATATCCGATGAACCCTGTGTTCCGCTGATTCAGCGTTGTGGAATGCCGGGACATCGCAGCAGTGTTTGCCGATTTGAGGGTGCATCCGGCCCGAAGATCGCGCCTGAAGACTACGTATTGACCTCAAAGTTCACTTTGATCAGCAACCAACTGGGGAGTTGAGCGTGGGCATCGCGTTGAGCCAGACAGACGATTCGAGCTTGATCCGGCTGGAGGGCGCCATCGACATTGGCGCTGCCGCCGAGTTGAAGGCCGCGCTTCTCGATGCCTTCGCAGCAGGGAAAGCCATCAGCGTCTCGGCGGAAGCTGTCTCCGATTTCGATATCACCGCATACCAGTTGCTTTGGGCGGCAGCCCGCGAGGCAAGGCGATCGGGCGGGCATCTTGCGGTTGCCGGCCAGATGCCGGAGCCCGTGCGAGACGCTCTTTCAGGAATGGGTTTGGATGCATGCGCGCTCTTTGAGTGACGCGTGCGCAGGAATGGCCGGAGTCTCCGGCTGGAAGCTTGGTAATAAACGGGCCGGAAGTGCGGGGCCAGAAATCGAGCGTTGTTCGATCCATGTTACAGCCGGTTCCAGGTAATGCCGAGCAGTTCAAGCAAAGCTTCCGCGAGGAGGCGCGGGAGATCCTGGCCGAGCTGGAATCGGCGCTTCTTGAGCTGAACGAAAATCCCAGCGATACGGAACTGGTGAGCCGCATCTTCCGCGGCCTGCACACCATCAAGGGCTCCGGGGCCATGTTCGGCTTCGAGCGGCTGGCCGCCTTCACGCACGATCTCGAGACCGCTTTCGACCTGGTGCGCAGCGGGCGCCTGGAAGCCAGCTCCGAGCTGATCGACCTGACGCTGGCCGCACTCGATCAAATTGCCGCCATGCTCGAAGAGGGCACTGCAAGGCGCTGCGCCGGTCGATCCGGCTGCCTGCGCCGCCATCCTCTCGCGCGTGCGCGAGTTGGCAGCCATCGAGGAACGCGGCAGAGCACGGCAAAGAAAAATGAACCCGCGCCCGATTGCCCCGCGGCTCCGGCCGGCGCCACTCCGGAACTGGCACATCCGTTTTGCGCCCGGGCCGGATCTGATGCGCTTCGGCGCCAATCCTTCTCTTCTGCTCCGCGAACTGCGCCAGTTGGGCGAGCTTTCGGCGAGGGTCTGCTTGGACGCAGTGCCTTCGCTAAGCGAAATCGATCCCGAGCGATGCTATGTCTGCGTGGGAGATGGATCTGGCCACAGACGCGGGGCGGGAAGCGATTCGCGATGTCTTCATTTTTGTCGAAGACACGTGTGAGCTGAGCATCGAACCGGCTGGCGATCCCGCGCCGGCGGAAGCGGCGACTGCGTCCCCCTGCGAGGCCGAAAGGACGGCGCGGGCGCTCGAAGAAAGCCGCAGCGCTTCGTCTGGCCGCCGCAGCTACGACAAGCCGGACAACGCCTCAAGTCTGCGCGTGCCGGCGGTCAAGCTGGATCAGTTTGTTGACCTGGTCGGAGAACTGGTGACGGTGCAGGCGCGGCTCAGCGAGCTTTCGAGCCGGCGCGATGACGCCGAGGTCACGGCGGTCTCGGAAGAAGTCGAGCGGCTGACTTCGGCCTTGCGCGAGAGCTCCATGAACATCCGCATGATGCCCATCCGGGGCACGTTCGAAAAGTTCCGGCGGCTGGTGCACGACCTGGCGCGCGACCTCAACAAGAACGTGGAGCTCACCATCGAAGGCGCGGATACGGAGCTCGACAAAACCGTGATCGAGCAGTTGGGCGACCCGCTGATGCATCTTATCCGCAACAGCATGGACCACGGCATCGAGCCGGCCGATGTCCGCGCGGCCAGCGGAAAATCGCTCACCGCGACCATTCATCTTGCGGCGCGGCATTCGGGCGCCAGCGTGCTGGTGACTGTGACCGACGATGGCCGCGGCATTGACTCGGACGCGGTGCGCCGCCGCGCCGTCGAGAGAGGCCTCATCTCGGCTGAGGCGCAACTGAACGAGAGCCAGATCTTTGCCCTCCTCTTCGAGCCGGGGTTTTCAACCGCCGCACAAGTCACCGATGTCTCCGGCCGCGGCGTGGGCATGGATGTTGTCCGCCAGCGGGTAGAGAGCCTGCGCGGCGCCGTCGAGGTCGAAAGCAAGCCGGGGCAGGGTACCAGTGTCACTTTGCGCCTGCCGCTCACCATGGCCATCATTGACGGGCTGCTGGTGGGCGTGGGCGATGCCTGCTTTGTGCTGCCGCTGGCCAGCACTCTCGAATGCATTGAGCTGACGCGCGAGGACATCGCCCGCGCCAACGGCAAGCACATCGCCAACGTGCGCGGAGATCTGGTGCCTTATATACGGCTGCGCGAGCACTTCCAGGTGGGCTCGGAGCGCCCCGGATCGAGCAGATCATGCTGGTCGAAACCGGTGAAGGGCGCTTCGGAATTGTGGTGGATCGGGTGCTGGGCAATTGCCAGACGGTCATCAAGAGCCTGGGACGGTTCTACCGCCAGGTTCAGGTGGTCTCAGGCGCCACCATTCTGGGCAACGGAACGGTTGCCCTGATCCTCGATCCGGAGCGGCTGGCGCAGGACGCGGTTCGCTCCATCGCGCACGGAGCGCGCGCGCGGCCATCGGCGACTGCGCTTGCGGCTGCCGTCAAACAAGGTCGCCGGGGAGGGAGCGCGGCGTCGCCAAGAGCGAACTAGCCCATTGTCGGTGCTGGATCGAACGCCAGCACTCGTCCAATAACGATTCAACCTGCCGTGATTTGTGTTTCCAGGGTTCCCGGCCCAGGGGCGAACGCATGAATTGACAAGTGGCCACGGATTCCGCAGAGAACGAATTCCGGCAAAAGGGGAGGGTAGAATTCAATGCCGACTGCACTGGTAAATGAAGGCCGGGGGCTGCATGGCGCAGGCTCCGGAAACGGCGGAAACGGCCATGAAGTCCGCGACCGCGCGAGTTCCAAGGCGCATCGTGCCGAAGAAGACGACATGATGCTTGTGTTGCAGGAGATCATGCGTCTGGTGGACGCCTCCAAGGAAGGGCGTCTCTCCGAGCGCGGCAAGGCAACCCTGTTCAACGGCACACAGCGCGAGATGATTCAGGGCGTCAACGAGATGCTGGACGCGATTCTGCTGCCCATCGGCGAAGGCAATCGGGTCCTGGCTCAAATCTCCTCCGGCAAGATCGACGAGCTGATTATCCAGAACTACCACGGCGACCACGAGAAGATGAAGCTGGCCGTCAACAATGTGGCCCAGGTGGTTCAGGGGCTGCAAAGGGAATTGGCGCGGCTGGTCGAAGCTTCGAGGGAAGGACAGTTATCCGACCGCGGCAAGCCCGAGCAGTTCCAGGGCGCGTATGCCGAGATCGTGCGCGGCGTCAACTCCATGCTGGATGCCATCCTGCTGCCCATCGGCGAAGGCAATCGCATTCTAGCGCAGATCTCCAACGGCAAAATCGACGAGCTGATCGCGCAGACCTACAAAGGCGATCACGAGAAGATGAAGGTCGCGGTCAACAACGTGGCCACGGTGACGCAGGGATTGCAGAAAGAACTGGCGCGGCTGATCGAAGCCTCGAAAGAGGGGCAACTCTCCGATCGCGGCAAGCCGGAGCAGTTCCAGGGCGCGTATGCCGAGATCGTGCGCGGCGTTAACACCATGCTGGACGCCATCCTGCTGCCCATCGGCGAAGGCAATCGCATTCTGGCACAGATCTCCAACGGCAAGATCGACGAGCTGATAGCCGCGACCTACAAGGGCGACCACGAGAAGATGAAGCAGGCCATCAACAACGTGGCTCAGGTCCTGCAAGATCTGCATAAGGAGCTGGCGCGTCTGACCGATGCCTCGAACGCCGGCAAACTCACCGAGCGCGGGCATCACGATCAGTTCAAGGGCGCGTACGCGGAGATCGTCCGCGGCGTGAATGCCATTCTGGACGCCGTGATCGTTCCGCTGAATGTATCCGCAAAATACGTGGAGCTGATCAGCAAAGGGGATAATCCTCCGCCGATCACTGACACCTATCATGGCGACTTCAACCTGATCAAGAACAACTTGAACGCTCTGGTCGCGGCCATGAACGAGATCACCGCGGCAGCCGAGGAGATGGCCAACGGCAACCTGACAGTGGACATCCGCGAGCGCTCGGCGCAGGACAAGCTGATGCAGGCTTTGGCGGCCATGGTCGGCGGGCTGACGCGCACTGTCTCCGATATTCGGGGAATTGCCGGGGAAGTGGCGGCGGCCAGCCAATCGATCTCTACCGCGTCGGTGCAGGTGTCAAAGGGCGCCAGCGCGCAGGCGGCGGCGGCAGAGGAGGCTTCGTCGTCGATGGAGGAGATGGTTTCCAACATCAAGCAGAACGCCGACAATGCGCAGCAGACCGACAAGATCGCCAACAAGAGCGCCAAGGACGCGCAGGAAAGCGGCAAGTCGGTTTTGGAGGCGGTGGCCGCGATGAAGGAGATCGCCAACAAGATCTCGATCATCGAGGAGATTGCCCGTCAGACCAACCTGTTGGCGCTCAACGCCGCGATTGAAGCGGCGCGTGCCGGCGAGCATGGCAAGGGCTTCGCGGTGGTGGCGGCCGAGGTCAGGAAACTGGCCGAGCGCAGCCAGAAGGCCGCAGCGGAGATCAACCAGTTGTCGGCAACCACGCTGCGGGTCTCGGAAAAATCCGGCGAGATGCTGGATAAGCTGGTGCCCGATATTCAGCGCACTGCGGAACTGGTGCAGGAGATCTCCGCAGCCAGCAAGGAGCAGGATACCGGCGCCGAGCAGATCAACAAAGCGCTGCAGCAACTGGAACAGGTCATTCAACAGAACGCCTCCGCCTCCGAGGAGATGGCCTCGACGACGGAGGAGTTGACCGGGCAGTCCGATCAGCTGATGAGCGCGCTGGGCTTCTTCCATACCGGAGACGAAGGCGGCGCGGGGCGCAAGAGCGTGGCTGCAAAGGCTGCGCGGCCGGCGCAGGCCGCGCCGGCCAAAGCGGCAAAATCAGGCAGTCACACTGCCGGCTCAGGCGCCAAGGCTGGAGGCGGGGTCAATCTTCGCCTCAAAGACAAACACGACGAAGTCGACGCTGAGTTCGAGCGTTACTGACCGGGTGGGCGCGGCGCCGAGGACGCGCCGCGCCCCGTCTTCACGAGGAGAGAGGAGTTCGAGTATGAGTGTCAGCGAAATCACGGAGACGCGGCAGTACCTCACCTTCAAGCTCGGCAACGAGATCTTCGCCACCGACGTGGCGAAGGTAAGAGAGGTGCTTGACCTGACCACCATCACGCAAATACCCCGCACACCGGAGTTCATGGCCGGCGTCATCAACCTGCGGGGCAGTGTGGTCCCGGTCGTCGATCTCAGGCTGTGCTTTGAGATGGCGAAAACCGAGAGCACGCGCAACACCTGCATTGTTGTCGTAGAGGTGCTGCTGGAAAACGAATCGACCGTCATCGGCGCGCTTACCGATTCGGTCGAGGAGGTAATCGACCTGGAACCGGAGCAAATTCAGCCGGCGCCCCGCATCGGAACCCAGATAAAAACCGACTTCATCAAGGGCATGGGGAAGCGCGACACGCAGTTCATCATGATCCTTGACATCGATCGCGTCTTTTCGAGTGGTGAGCTTGCCGCGGTTCGCGGACAAACACAGGAAGCCGCCAAACAGGAAGTCGCCAAACAGGAACCCAGCAAGCCGCCTGTGGAGAAAAAGATCGCTGGCAGGCAGCTTGCGGGAGTGGCCGCATAAGGGGGAGATGGGGCGGGAACACCGCCCCATTCACTCGATGAGTGTTCACGACGAATCGATTTCCGGGAGAGATTATTCACGGCTCTGCGAGCTGATCTATGCCGAGGCGGGCATCCACCTGGGCACGGGAAGAAAGACCATGCTTGAGGTGCGCATCAAACGGCGCCTGAAGGTTCTCAACGTTCACTCCTACAGCGAGTACTGCGATTATCTCTTCGGGCATGAGGGGCTCAAGGATGAGATCACCCACCTGATCGACGTGGTAACTACCAACAAAACCGACTTTTTCCGCGAACCGGGGCATTTCAATTTTCTGGCCGGTCATGCGCTGCCGGAGCTGACGGAGCGCAACGGCGGGCGTCCGTTTCTGATCTGGAGCGCGGGCTGCTCCACCGGAGAAGAGCCGTATACCATGGCCATCGTGCTCAGCGAGTATGCGCTCACCCATCCAAACTTCCGTTTTCGCATTCTGGCCAGCGACATCTCCACGGCCGTATCTGGCTAAAGCCGAGATGGGAATTTATACCAATGCCGTTGTAGCTCCGGTGGCCCCTCTGCTCAGGCAAAAGTACTTTATGCGCAGTCGCACGCCAGGCTCCGATCAGGTGCGCGTGGTGCCCGAGCTGCGCCGCTTCGTCGAGTTTCGCCGCCTTAACTTCATGGATGCCGACTACGGCGTCTCCGAGAAGGTGGATGCGATCTTCTGCCGCAACGTGATCATCTACTTCGACCGCGCGACGCAGGAGCGAATTTTGCAGAAGCTCGCCGACTGCCTGCTCCCGGGCGGATTTATGTTTGTGGGCCATGCCGAAACCCTGCACGACATGAATCTGCCGTTGACGCCGGTGGCGCCCGCGCTTTACCGGAGGAACCATGGCCGAGCCTGAAGAGGGATTGCCCGAAGTGTACTTGCACCCGGGAGAATCGCGCCTGGTCAGGGAGCCGTCGATTCTGCGCACACTGCTGGGTTCCTGCGTGGGCATAGCGTTCAGAGTTCCGCGGTTGGGTGTGGGCGCGCTCTGCCATCCCATGCTGCCGCGTTTCCCGGCCAAACAGGCCGCGTCTTTGAGCCGTTCCGCGGCGCGCCGCTACGTGGACTACGCGATTCGCGATTTGGCCCGGCAGTTCGATTCACTCGGCGTCGCAACGCGACGAAGTGGAGGTAAAGCTATTCGGGGGTGGAGATGTGCTGCTGATGTCCGACAACGCGGCAAAGCCCACGGTAGGCAGGCTCAATTGCGAGGTCGCGATGAAGGTTCTCGAGGAGGAAGGTTTTACCGTAATTGCTTCCTCTCTGGGGGGCAAACGCGGCATCAACATTTACTTCAATACCAAAACCGGAGAAGTGCTGCTTAAACGGCACGCCTGAACTAGGCTATTGCGGCAAAACACGTAAGCCCGCTGAAGACAGGTGGCACCTGGGAACGAAAGCAACGAGGCCCGACGAATGGATACACCCAAAATTCGCGTATTGATCGTGGACGACTCCGCCGTAGTTCGCCAGACGCTGTGCATGGTGCTCAAGTCCGACCCCGAGATCGAGGTGATTGCGACGGCCAGCGATCCATTTGTGGCCGCTGACCGGATTGCCGAGCAGGTTCCGGACGTGATCACTCTGGACATCGAGATGCCGCGCATGGACGGGCTCACCTTCCTGAAGAAACTCATGATTCAGCATCCGATCCCGGTAGTGATTTGTTCAAGCCTGGCCGACGAAGGCGCGCAAAGCACCTTCAGGGCGCTGGAGTACGGCGCCGTTGAGATCATCACCAAGCCGAAGATCGGCACCAAGCAGTTTCTTGAAGATTCGCGCATCGAAATATGCAATGCGGTGAAGGCCGCGGCTGGGGCCAGGCTGCACGCGTCTAAGGCCCAGCCACACCGTCGAACCAAAGCTCAACGCCGACTGCATTCTCTCCCAGGCTACCCACGCCATGGCCGAGACCACGGAGAAGGTCGTCGCAATTGGCGCTTCGACTGGCGGCACGGAAGCGCTGAAAACCGTGCTCGAGGCGCTCCCCGCGGATACCCCGGGCATTGTGATCGTGCAGCACATGCCTGAACTGTTTACGCGCGCCTTTGCACAACGCCTTGACGGCCTGTGCGCCATTACCGTGAAAGAGGCCGAGACCAACGACACGATTATTCGCGGGCGCGCGCTCATTGCGCCGGGAAATCATCATATGCTCCTCAAGCGCAGCGGCGCGCGCTACTACGTCGAGATCAAGGACGGCCCTTTGGTATGCAGGCACCGCCCTTCGGTCGATGTGCTCTTTCGTTCCGCGGCCCGCTATGCCGGCCAGAATGCCGTCGGCGTCATCATGACCGGCATGGGCGACGACGGAGCCCACGGCATGCTCGAAATGATGCAGTCCGGCGCCATCACCATCGCGCAGGACGAGGCGACTTGCGTCGTCTTCGGCATGCCCAGGGAGGCAATCAAGTTGAATGGTGTCAGCAAGGTGCTCCCTCTTGGCTCGATTGCCAGTGGAGTCCTCAGTTATTGCCGCTAAGTGCAGCTGCGTTGCAGAATGCCCGTCGCTCGTCACTGAATCTCGCCCGTTCCGAGGACTTGCCCGAATTGACTCCAAACGCAGAAACGGCCTCCGAACTCATATCGGAAGCCGTGTAGAATCACAAACATATTGGTTGCGGGGGCTGGATTTGAACCAGCGACCTTTGGGTTATGAGCGACTCGAACGTTCGGTAAGTATAAGAAAACAGGGCACGAGTGGTAACCCTGAGAACCCCCAGGAACGGCTGGAAACGCTTATTGGGGACCTTATGGGGACTGAATTTGCAATGCCCAACGATCTGCCCAACGATCTAACCCAATGGTCGGGTTCTGAGGTCAACGAAATTTGCGTTTGACCAATGGATATGGGCCTAGAACGAATGGGGACTGATTTTTCAGTCACCCAAAAAGCTCCCCAACGACCTGCCCAAAGGTCGTCAGCCGAGTGCGGCATCAGCCGCCTCCGGGGTAGCCATGACTCTTCCTTTTTCTCACCACGAATACGGAGCGCCAGACCGTCCCTGATCGAATTGGCCGGTCTACCGCCCAAGCCTCCACGCTCCAAACTGGAGCCCCACCGCGAACTGATCCGCGAACTGCGCCGCAAAGGGCGCACGTATCGCGAAGTTGCCCGCCTCTTCCACGAGCGGCTGGGGCTGCATGTCGCACTCAGCACCCTCCACTCCTTCGTGAAAGTCCGCGCGAAGCATCGCAAGCGAACGCAATTTGAACTGCCGCCAGTGGGTCTGGCTGCGGCAGACTCGCCGGCGCTCGAACGCGTTGCTGCTCTCAAGGCAAAGCCCGCAGTGCGGGAAGCGAAGCGCGCCCGCTTCGTTTTCCGTGAGAACGAACCCCTAACCCTGACAACCAATGGAGGTAAGCAATGACGGCCAATACGAAGCGTGTAGTTTTCACCATGGGCGGTAAAGGCGGTGTCGGCAAGACGGGCGTCATGGTCGCCCTGGCTGAGTGGTTTGAGGAGAATCAGATTCCTGTCACGCTGCTCGATCTCGACACAGAGAACAAGGCGCGTGGCTCCCTGCAACATTTCTTCAATGGGCGGGTCACCAAAGTCAACATCCACACGCCCGCCGGACTCGACGCCTTCGTCGATCATCTCGACGGCGGTACGCCCATCATTCTTGCCGACATGGGATCGGGCGCCGGACAGGTTGCGGCCGACTGGTTCGAGTCGATGTACGACGATGTCGCTGCAACCGGTGTCCGCTTTACAGCGGTTGGCGTGGTCACGCCGGACCCGGCCAGCGTCGAAAGCGTTCTTGCCTGGGCAAACCGCCTTCAGGAACGGGTCGAGTACGTCATTGTCGAGAACGCAACCAGCGCCCTGGCGGACTTCACCTACTGGAAGTCTACGGAGCAGGCAAATCGCTTCCGCGAAGTCTTCTCTCCGGAGATCCTGCAGATGGAGTTTCGTCTTGCGGAACTTGAGAACCCTGTCCGGCAACATGGAATTCAACTGGGGCAGGTAGCCAACCGAAAGACCGGTGTTGATGAACTGAAGAGAGCGTCTCTCGTCATGCGCGCGCAGAGCTACCGGCGGCGGCTCTTCTCTGAATTCGACCGGGCAAGGCAGGTATTCCTGCCATGAGTACGGAACCGGGAACTTCCAACCTTGCAATCGTTGCGGAGGGAGAGTCGACTCTGTTCGACTCTCTCGCCCGGCTTGTCCCCGAGGAACTGCAGGCCGCGTATTATCGCGTTCTTGCACACACTCGTAAACTCAGCCCTGACGACGAGATGCTGCGCATTCTCGAAGCGATGGGCATCCTGGCCCTGCTCACCCGCCAAACGCCGATGGAAATTGCCGAGGAGCGCGAGCGCTTTCAGGAGATGCTCGACCTTCATCACGAGTTTACAGACGAAGCGCAACAGAAGATGCTCGACTATGTCTACAAGCTGGAGTCGCGGATCACTCGACTGCCCGAGAAGATCGAAGCCGGGCTTGATGTACAGAAGATTGCAAGATTGCTGAGTGAGAGTCTGCGCCAGAGTTTTCTCGAATCTGGCCTGCCGGCCGCGGCGAGATGTCTGCAAGGAACCAGCGCGATGATGACGCGCGCCCAGAAGGAACTCACTGCCGCGCTCGGCAATCTGAGTGATTCAAAGGGCGGAGTCGTCGCTCAAGTTGAGTCCGCGAACAACCGGCTCACGCAGTCTCTGGAAAAGCGGGAGAATGCTCTTGACGCGCTCTTGCATCAACTGAACACTTATGTGCTGTGCTTCTGGGTTCCGCTGATCTCCATCGCAGCCTTGATGATCGGACTGATTGCTGGAATGGGGATTCGAGGCTGCATGGATTCGGTTCCCACGGCGGCTGCAACGCCAACGAGCGGTGCAAGCTGTTCCAACTCCCGAACCTCAAGAGGACGGTCGGCCGGTTGGCAGTCCAAAGCAACGCAGCCATAGCCGGGGCAAAGTAAACGGCGGCGCTGAACCTGAGCGATAGGATCAGTTTGTATCGCTCATGATTCCGTGTCATAATGAGCGATAGATGGGTTCTCTATCGCTCATGACATGGAACTGGCAAAACCCGAATTGGCCGAATTTCAAGTGGGACCGCTCCCGGCTGTCCGCTGCCGAAGAGCAGTTTCTCCTTGGTGCGGGCGTTGTCATCGGCACGATGAAGCACTTGGGCGAAGATGAGCACAACCAGCTCTTCGTCGAAGTGATGAGCGGGGAAGCTCTAACGACTTCTGAGATTGAAGGCGAGATCCTCAATCGTGACAGCGTTCAATCGTCTATTCAGCGTCAACTCGGGCTGGCCGCCGACAAGCGGCGCATAACGCCAGCGGAACAGGGAATCGCTGAGATGATGGTCGATCTTTACAGGTCATTCTCCCAGCCTGTTTCGAGCGAGATGTTGTTCACCTGGCACAGGATGCTGACCTCGGGACGTAAGGACCTCATTGACATTGGGAGATACCGCACCAGTCGGGAGCCGATGCAGGTTGTCTCCGGGCCAATTGGCGACCCTAGGGTGCATTTCGAAGCTCCGCCGTCGAAGCAGGTTCCAGCGGAGATGAAGCGGTTCATTGCCTGGTTCAATCAAACGGCGCCGGTGGGCGCGGAACCCCTGCCGGCCATTACCAGAGCGGGCATCGCCCATTTGTACTTCGAGTCGATTCATCCCTTTGAAGACGGCAACGGCCGGATCGGTCGCGCCATCGCGGAGAAAGCGATTGCGCAGAGTTTCGGTCAACCCCTGCTCGTCGCTTTGGCCACAACGATTCTCGCCCATCAGAAGAGCTATTACGAAGCCCTTGAAAAGGCCAATCGGCAGATGAATGTCACCACGTGGCTCACATGGTTTGCTGACATCGCATTGGAAGCGCAGCGCCGAACCATTGCGCAAGTGGAGTTCCTGATTGCCAAGACGAAGCTACTGGACCGGCTGCGTGGCCACATCAATGAAAGGCAGCAGAAGACGCTCCTGCGCATGTTCAGGGAAGGCCCCGAAGGGTTCAAGGGCGGACTGAGTGCAGGCAACTACAGCACGATCACCGGAGCCTCACCCGCCACAACAACCCGCGATTTGGCAGACCTGGCGGAAAAGGGCGCACTTTTCCGCACGGGCGAGCGCAAGCATGCTCGCTACGCGCTGAATCTGGCCAGGGGCTGAAAACAGCGCAGTGGAAAGGGCGACAAGCCCCGCTAGAGACCAGGGACCGACTGGCCCAACCATCGCATTTACCAAGAAATAGAGGGATATGGCCTTATTCTTGAGCGATTTAATAGCGTCATCTTTCTCGCTCAATATCATATCTTTCTGCTGTAATTATGGTATTATATAGGAATATTCTTGCAGTACTGTTGTGGAGGGCAGTGATGAATAATGCGATACGAAAAGAAGATGGCCGTGCGATGGAACCATCTTCTTCAGTTGCAGGCATTGGGGCGCGAAACGATCTGTACAAAGCCTTTCGGGGAAAAGAGAGATTAACCGTGCAGAGCGTTTCGGAGAAAACTCAGTCGGCAGCCGCAGCTGGTGCTGAGCCTTCGAGGGCTCGGCTGCAGGCATTTCCGACGGGCGCATTTTGCCCAGAGCCACTGCTCGATTCAAATCAGGCGGCAGCGATCATGCGAATCCATCCCAAGACGCTCCAGAAGCTAGCACGGCGTGGGGAGATTCGCGCCTTGCAGATAGGCAAGGTCTGGCGCTTCCGCGCCTCCGTCCTCGACGAGTGGATTGAGCAGAAGCTTGCCAGCTAATTGAGAACGCGTCTCTGCGTCTGCCTCGTCTAGTTGCATAAGGTGGTGACCACTGATTCACCTCATCAGTGATCGGTGCGCTGGCGATCGCGCGTTTCGTTGTAGTTGCAACGAGGCAAGCGAGAATCAGTGTGCGTAATGTGTGCTCCGCAAGATCGCGTCACGGCACGGGCAGTTTTGAGTCAAAAATCCCAATCCATGTTTCCAAATAGCCGCGCACAATTCAAATCGCGGCAAGAATAAATTCTATTTAAGCTATTGCCCTGTAATCACTTGCGGCCAGCACCGCCAAGACTAACCGGACAGCAGTGACATCTGATATATGCTTTGGCTGAAGCGGTTTTCCGGGAGAAACTCGCGGGAACTGGTACGACCATGTTCTTGCGCCAAGACGGATGCTCATGCATATGCCGGCTGCCAATTCTTTTCTCGCTCATTTGGGATCTTCTGGAGACGGGCAGTTTCTCAGCGACCACCTCCTCAAAGTCTCCGCGATCACATCGCGGCTGGCCGCGAAGACTGGTATGCCTCGTGTCGGTGCACTAATCGGCCTTGCGCACGATCTCGGCAAATACTCCAATGCATTTCAGCGGTACCTCAGCAGAGTTGCGGGCGATGCCTCCATGGAAATGGAGCCGGATATTCCGCTAAGGGGAAGCGTCGATCACTCTACGGCAGGCGCGCAGATCATTGCGCATGGCCTTATCGGTGCCGAGGAAGAAGCTGGCAGGTTCGCGGTCGAGGCTCTTGCTCTATGCGTAGCTTCGCATCATTCGGGACTAATAGACTGTATCCTTCCCAACGGAAACGATGGGCTATCGCGAAGGCTCAACAAGGATGACCTCTCAAGCCACCGCAGCGAGGCATGGAGCACCGCCGAGCCAGCTATCCGCGTTCCATTGGAATCCCTTCTCAACGATCCTGAGGTCGCCGCGGAGATTTCCGCAGCAATGGATCGGATTCGCACGACAGACAACGATGAGGTCATTCAGCCATTCAAACAGGGATTACTGCTGCGGTTGCTCTTCAGTTGTCTGATCGACGGCGACCGCACTGATACGGCGGACTTCGACAAGCCCAAGGGCGCGAGTTTTCGTCAGCATGGTGAG
The DNA here is from genome assembly GCA_963732305.1 of uncultured Acidobacteriaceae bacterium. GTDB lineage: Bacteria > Acidobacteriota > Terriglobia > Terriglobales > Acidobacteriaceae > Telmatobacter. The sequence goes on along the minus strand of CAVSYW010000003.1, from coordinate 810,355 downwards.
TATGTTTCGTGGCAGGTTTTGATAGACCGGCTGGAACGTAAGTTGGCGACGTTCCAGAACGAACATTGGGTGGATCAATGTCGTCGCGAGATCTCCGGTCATTGCCTCGCGGGAGCGGAACGGCCTAAAGGAATTTTCACCCTGACCGTGCCGACAGGTGGGGGTAAGACGCTGGCAAGCCTGCGCTTTGCGTTGCACCATGCGCAGCGCTGGAGCATGGATCGCGTGATTTATGTCAGCCCGTACATTTCGATTGCAGACCAGAACGCGCAAGTGGTGCGCGAAGTGCTGGAGCCAAAGGAGTGCGATTTCGCTTCGATTGTGCTCGAACACCACTCCAATCTGACGGAAGAGAAGGAGAGCTGGCGAGGTTCGGTGTTGGCTGAAAACTGGGACGCTCCGGTGGTCTTCACGACGGCGGTGCAGGTGATCGAAGCGCTGTTTGGCGGTGGAACGCGGTCGGTACGGAGGCTGCATGCGCTCACAAAGGCGGTAATAGTCTTCGACGAGGTGCAGACGCTTCCGGTGCGCTCGATACACCTTTTCAACAACTCTGTGAACTTTCTGGTGGAGCAGTGCGGGGCAAGCGTCGTGCTGTGTACCGCGACACAGCCTTTGCTTCATCAAGTAGACGCAAGGAAAGGGGCCATCCGTCTAAAGCCTGACGCCGAGTTGATGCCAAATGGTCCTCAGCTCTTTCGCGATCTACGACGGTATGAGACGTTCGACAAAACGAATAAGCCGGGCGGTTGGAGCGCAGCGGACGTAGGCAAACTATCCATCGATGAGATGCGGGAGCATGGTAGTTGCCTGGTGATTGTGAATACGAAGCGCGATGCGCTGGCGATTTACGCGCAGTGGAAGGAACAGCTCAAGACACTCGAAGAGCCGATGGAGGATGGGTGCCTCGTGCACCTGAGCACGCATATGTGCCCGGCGCACCGGCTTGAAGCTCTGAACAGGATGAAGGCTGCGCTTGCTCCCCAGTCAGGAAAACGGGTGCTCTGCGTCAGCACACAGTTGATCGAAGCCGGGGTGGACATAGACTTCGCCACAGTGGTGCGCGATCTGGCCGGGCTGGACTCGATTGCACAGGCCGCGGGCCGCTGCAATCGCAACGGCGAGCGAGCCACCGGGAGGGTACACATCGTGAAGATGGCGCAGGCACTTCCAAAGCAGTTGGAGGAGATACGCTGCGCGCAGACAAATGCGCGGCGAGTCCTCGACGACTGGCGTGAAGAGAAGGGAAACCAGCCATTTGAGTTGTCGAACCCGCAGGAGATGGAAAGCTTCTTCAGGCATCACTTCTTCGCGCGTGCAAATCAGATGGATTATCCAGTAAAGGCTCCTCCTGCACAACGCGACGACACCCTTCTGCGGATGCTTGGGGAGAATGGCATGGCGGTCGACGATGCAAGAGTCGCAGGCGTCACGCGGGCTGGCCTGATGCAGTCGTTTCATAGTGCAGCTCAAGCGTTTCGAGCAATCGATTCCCAAACGCAGGGAGTTATCGTTCCTTTTCGGAAAGAAGGAATGAATTTGATTGCTGAATTGAGTGCCACACAGAATTTTGCATCGGAGTTCCGCCTTCTAAGAAAGGCGCAGCAGTTCACAGTGAATGTATTCCCGTATGAAATGGAGTCTTTGCGAAGAAAAGAAGCTGTGTGTGAGGTGCAGCCGGGGACTGGAGTATTATGTCTGCGCGAAGGTTTCTACTCGGACGAGTTCGGCCTAGCATTCGATGGCGGCGAAAGAATGGAGAGCCTGATTGCATAGCACACCGAAGAACACGATTGAGTTTCGCGTCTGGGGACGGTACGCCATGTTTACCGATCCCCTGACCCGCGTCGGCGGTGAGAAATACTCTTACCATCTGCCGACCTACGAGGCGTTGAAAGGGATCGTCAAATCCATCTACTGGAAGCCCACCTTCATCTGGTATGTCGACTGTGCCCGGGTAATGAAACGTATCCGCACGCAGACCAAGGGGATGAAGCCGCTCGACTACGGCGGTGGCAACACCCTGGCGATCTACACATATCTGACCGGCGATCCCGATACTGCGACGCGTGAGCCGCGCGTCGAGTACCAAGTCCGCGCCCACTTCGAGTGGAACCTACACCGGCCCGAACTGGAGCGGGATCGAAACGATGGGAAGCACTTCGAGATCGCGAAGCGCAGCTTGGAGCATGGCGGGAGGCAGGACATCTTTTTAGGAACACGCGAGTGCCAAGGATATGTCGCACCGTGTGACTTTGGCTCCGGCAAGGGAGAATACGACGATCTGGACGAATTGCAATACGGTCTGATGTTCCACAGCTTCGACTACCCGGACGAGACGGGAGAAGGCCGGCTCGTCGGTAACCTCTGGCAACCGAAGCTGGTGAATGGCATACTCACTTTTCCGCGTCCCAACGAAATCCCGGCTGAGCATAAGAAGGATATTCGGGCTATGGCCGTCAAGCGCTTTGGCCTGGAAGAAAACCTCCAGTATGTTGAGACCGAGGCACAGCAGTACGCCGCTGGCATCGGAGGCACGGTGTGAGCTGGATTCAAAAACTGCAAGAGACCTATGATCGCTGCGCCGGACAGCCGCAGTTCGATAGCGCACCCTTGCCCCCGATTTCTGCGCGGCCTCTGGACACACAGATTTGCATTACCCTCAACGGGAAGGGTGAATTTCGGAATGCGGAACTGGCGCTACTGAAAGGAACGCAAATCATCGAGTCGGAAGCTTCTGCTTCCCGATCAGGTACATCCCCGGCGGCAAATCCCCTCTCTGACAAACTCGAGTACTGCGCAGGCGACGGTTCGAACTTTGGCCTCAATCCAGATTACTTCACTCGTTTTGAAACTCAACTTTCTGAGTGGTGCTCCTCCCAGTATAGGGATCCAAAGGCCTGCGTGGTACTTGAATACGTCAAACAAAAGAAACTGATCGCCGACTTGATTAAGAGCGGGGTATTCACGTCAACGAATGGGAAATTGGATCGGGTCAAGCTCAACAGAAAGATGCTCGAACCAAGCGGAGCATGGATTCGCTGGAGAGTAGAGCTCCGAGACGAGGAACTGGCGAATACTTGGGAGGATACGGAGACATTTGTTCGGTGGGAACAGTTCGAATCGAGCAAATCGGAGGCGATCAGTCTTTGTATGTCATCTGGCGTCACGGGACGCATTGCACGGCTTCATCCAAGTAACATCCGAAGAAGTGGTGATAGGGCAAAGCTAATCAGTTCAAACGATAAGGATGGATATACCTTCCGAGGGAGATTCTTAGATTCTGGGCAGTGCGCGAGTCTTGGTTATGTAGTGTCCCAGAAGGCGCACAGCGCACTGCGCTGGCTTGTTGCGCGGCAAGGGTATCCCAATGGAGATCAACGCATCGTCGCTTGGGCAGTGAGCGGCAACCCAATTCCAAAAGTGATCGCTGGGTCGGATGAGATTGAAACTGTCAAGATGCCACAGCGATATCAAGGAGACATCGGGCAGTTGTTTGCCAAGGAGCTAAACAAGTGCATCGCTGGCTACCAAGCAAAGCTGACTGATCGCGAGGATATCGTGGTCTTGGCTTTGGACTCGGCGACAAAGGACACCAGACGTTTGGCCATTACCTACTACCGCGAGTTGCAGTCTTCGGAGTTTCTAGAGCGGATTCAAAGCTGGCACGAGCACACCGCATGGCCGCAGAACATGGGGAAGGACCCAAAATCTGGCGGTTTACGCAAGTTTATTGGAGCACCGTCTCCCTACGATATCGCGGAAGCTGCTTACGGACGGAAAGTCAATGGAAGAATCAGCGTCGATGACAAGCTTCTCAAGGCCACAATAGAGCGTCTTCTACCATGCATCGTCGATGCTTGCCCGATTCCTCGCGATCTGGTGAGCACTTGCGTTCAGCAGGCTTGCAATCGGCTAACAATGAACGGCCCCGATTTCTGGGAGAAATGCCTCGGAATCGCATGCGCATTGGTCAGGGGAAGCAGTAAGGAGGAACAGTTCACAATGTCACTGGATGAAACACGAACAACAAGAGACTATCTGTATGGAAGGCTACTCGCTATTGCTGACAGTATCGAGGGGCTTGCTCTTCGGGTCGCCGACGAAAACCGCGATACGAATGCGGCGCAACTGATGCAGCGATTTGCCGATAATCCATTCACCACATGGCGGACACTCGAATTGAAGCTGCAGCCTTATATGACTCGTCTGCAGAGCAGCCGAGCCGGTGCCCTAACCATCAGAGAAAAGTTGCTGGATCATGTCATGGGCTTGTTTCGCGTTGACGTTCACGGCGTTAGTGAATTCACGGATAACAGTAAACTTAGCGGGGAATTTCTTTTGGGATTCCATAATCAACGCGCCTCTCTTATACCCAAGAAACCCAACAAGGACGCTGTTGTCCACGAGCCTGAAAGCAATTTGAACGAAGAGGAGGAATTGTGAGCACACTTCAACACAAGATCGACTTCGCCGTCGTGCTTCGCGTAAAGCATGCCAACCCGAACGGCGACCCGTTGAATGGGAACCGACCCCGCACGGATTACAACGGCAGTGGAGAGATTTCAGATGTTTGCCTGAAACGTAAGCTGCGCGACCGCCTGATGGAGACAGGACAGAATATCTTCGTGCAATCAGACGACCGCAAAGTTGACGGCATGAGGAGTCTTCGAGAGCGCGCCGAGCATGACAAGTTCGGATTGGGCAAGCAGGCGTTTGCACTGACAGCAAAGAAGGCGAAGAAGCCGAAGAAAGGAGCTGTGGAAGAAGCCGCTAAGGAAGCTCCATGCGAATTAGCTCAAAAAGATGAAACCATCACGGCTGCATGCGCCAAATGGTTCGATGTGCGTGCCTTCGGAAACTTGTTCGCCTGGAAAGCCGGTGAGGGCAAGAAGAAGGAAGATAGTGAGGATGCGGAGTCTTCTGACGATAGTTCCTCTTCCAGTGTCTCTATTGGCATCCGTGGCCCGGTGACGGTGCAGTCCGCCTTTAGTCTGAAGCCTGTTGACGTCACAAGCACGCAGATCACCAAGAGCGTCAGCGGAGAAGGCGATGGCAGCAAGCGCGGTTCCGACACCATGGGCATGAAGCACCGCGTTGACGATGCCGTTTATGTCTTTTATGGCAGCATGAATCCGCAGTTGGCTGAGCGCACTGGATTTAGCGACGAGGATGCCGACGCGATCAAGGCTGTGCTGCCAAGGCTTTTTGAGAACGATGCTTCCTCTGCCCGACCAGAAGGCAGCATGGAGGTACTCAAGGTGTTGTGGTGGAAGCAATCGAAGCCTGGCAAGTATTCCTCGGCAAAAGTACATGCCTTGCTCCATATGAATGAGGATGGCAGCGGTGGCTACACGCTTGGAAAGCTCGATGGGCTGACTGCGGAGGAGATTCCAGGCTTTTAACACCGAAACCAGGCGGGAGTGCTGCATGGCCGATTCCGGTTCTGAAGACGATGACGCATTGCCGATCAGCGGATTGCAGCATCTGGCCTTCTGCCCGCGGCAATGGGCGCTTATCCATCTCGAACAGGTCTGGGTGGAGAACCTGCGGACCGCCGAAGGGCGGTTGCTGCACGAGCGCGCCGACCTGCCCGGAGAGAGCAGACGTGGCGACCTTCGCACCGTGCGCGGTATGTGGCTGCGGTCGGAAAGACTCAGGTTGACCGGGCGCGCCGACATCGTGGAGTTTAGGCCGGAGCCCTATCCGGTGGAGTACAAGCGCGGCAAGAGCAAGCCGACTGACTGCGATACTGTACAGCTCTGCGCACAGGCGCTTTGTCTGGAGGAGATGTTGCATTCGGCGATTGCGCGAGGCGCAATCTTCTACGGCAATCCACGCCGGCGGCAGGAGGTGATCTTTACGCCGGAGCTTCGCGCCCGGACCGAAGAACTGGCTGCCACAATGCATCGCCTTTACAACAATCGAGAAACGCCGCCGGCGCAACCGGGGGCGTACTGCAGCAGTTGCTCTTTGGTTCACATCTGCCTTCCCCAGGCCACCGCGCAGCCAGACGGCGCGGCGTACTGGGTGGAGCGCCAAGTGCGTTCGCTTCAACAGGAGGGTTAGTTCCGCTCGTTATGCGAAAACTGCTCAACACATTGCACGTGATGACTCAAGGCGCCTACCTGCACCGCGATGGCGAGACGATCGCCATCAAGGTTGGGCAGGAGCTGAAGCTGCGCGTTCCGGTGCATACGCTAGAAGGCTTGGTTTGCTGGGGCCAGGTTTCATGCAGTCCGCCGCTGCTGGGGCTGTGTTGTGAGCGTGGCGTCGGCATCTCTTTTCTAACCGAGCAAGGCAGGTTTTTGGCGCGCGTAACTGGGCCTGTCTCGGGCAATGTGTTGCTGCGAAGACAGCAATACCGAATGGCAGATGGCGCGGACGGCGCGCTTCCCGTGGTGCGGATCATTGTCGCGGCGAAAATCGCAAACAGCCGAGTGATTCTGCTGCGAGCAGCCCGCGAGATTTCCGATGAGGCTCGGCAAAAGCCATTGCGCGAGGCGGCAACGCAGCTTTCTTGGGCAGGGTTGGAGGCCGCGCGTGCACCCTCCATCGATGAGGCGCGAGGCCATGAAGGAGCGGCCGCACAGACGTATTTTTCTGCCTTTGACGACATGATCGCTGGCGACCGTGAAGCATTCCATTTTGACGGCCGGTCTCGCAGACCACCGCTGGACCGCGTCAATGCACTCCTGTCGTTTGTGTATGCGCTGCTTCGGCACGACATCGAATCAGCCCTCGAAAGCGTTGGGTTGGACCCGGCAGTCGGCTTTCTCCACACGGACCGGCCCGGGCGGCCTAGTCTTGCGCTCGATCTCATGGAGGAGTTGCGCTCCGCTCTGGCTGATCGCTTGGTCCTGACTCTTATTAACCGGCGGCAGGTGCAGGGCTCAGGCTTTACCGAGCAGGATGGTGGCGGCATTCAGATGGACGATGCGACGCGGAAGGAGGTCATCTCTGCCTGGCAATTGCGGAAACAGGACGAGATCGAGCACCCCTACCTCAAGGAGCGCATTCCGGTCGGGCTCGTGCCTTATACGCAGGCTCTGTTGCTTGCGCGTTACGTTCGAGGCGGACTGGACGCGTATCCTGCATTCTTCTGGAGATAACGCAATACATGATGGTCCTTGTCAGTTACGATGTGAGCACTCGCGATGAAGCCGGTCGTCGCAGACTGCGCCGAGTGGCCCGATTGTGCGAAAATCACGGCCAGCGGGTGCAGAATTCGGTTTTTGAATGCGTCGTGGATGCAGCCCAATGGGTGGTCCTTCGAACAAGTCTTGTGTCGGAAGCCGATCCCGCGCAGGACAGTCTCCGTTTCTACTTTCTCGGATCTGAATGGAAGCGGAGGGTCGAGCACGTCGGCGCCAAAGTTGCTTACGATCCTGAAGGGCCACTCATTCTGTAATCTCTCTGCCAGGAGAGCGAGACCATTTCTCACGCGAACCTCAAGCGAGCATGGATTTACCGGGACATCCGCGCTGGAGCTAACTGACCTGCATTCAGAGAGAAGTTCCTGCTTTGGGAAGCTAATGTTCCTCCCAAAGGTGAGCGGCTCGGTGAGTCCGCAATTGTGGCAAGATATGTCTAGCGCATGGAGTCTGTTACGCTATGCGCCGTCGCCCCCCACGCGGGGGGCGTGGATTGAAACGCAGACTGGCGCATGCATCCCGCGTCGCGACGTCGCCCCCCACGCGGGGGGCGTGGATTGAAACGCATCGAGCTGCGAGTGACGGTCGCCGTGCGTCGCCCCCCACGCGGGGGCGTGGATTGAAACGTGTCCAGCGTGACCGTACCGGATGCGCTACAGGCGTCGCCCCCCACGCGGGGGGCGTGGATTGAAACCTGGTCAGCCGCGATGCGCCGATGCTCGCCGCTCGGTCGCCCCCCACGCGGGGGGCGTGGATTGAAACCGATCAGTCAGCTGCCGATGCCAGTCGCGCAGCTGGTCGCCCCCCACGCGGGGGGCGTGGATTGAAACACTCGATCACGATCGCTGAGCACGTCGAGCTGACGCGTCGCCCCCCACGCGGGGGGCGTGGATTGAAACCGTCCAGCCAGTGCGCTCGAGCCGACGGTCGGCGTCGCCCCCCACGCGGGGGGCGTGGATTGAAACGCGATCGCGCGTCGAAGCGCTAGCGACGGCGTCGGTCGCCCCCCACGCGGGGGCGTGGATTGAAACCGAGCGACCAAGGTCGCGCATCGACGCTCGGCGTCGCCCCCCACGCGGGGGGCGTGGATTGAAACAGCGCCGCGCTGTCGGCAGCATGCACGCGATCGTCGCCCCCCACGCGGGGGGCGTGGATTGAAACCGCATCTGTCGCATGCGCGCATAGCGACTGCCGGCGTCGCCCCCCACGCGGGGGGCGTGGATTGAAACCGTCAGCTGGCCTGAGCATGATGCAGCTGCGGCGCGTCGCCCCCCACGCGGGGGCGTGGATTGAAACCGACTGGCATGCCGGACGAATCCGACGCGCAAGTCGCGTCGCCCCCCACGCGGGGGGCGTGGATTGAAACTGCTCTGATCCGCAGTCGCCTGTCGAGCGCAGTCGCGTCGCCCCCCACGCGGGGGGCGTGGATTGAAACTGCATCGTCGATCGCCGACTTGCGGCATCGCTGGCGTCGCCCCCCACGCGGGGGGCGTGGATTGAAACAGCGGTCACTCGACGGCCATGCGGCACGCAGCCGGCGTCGCCCCCCACGCGGGGGCGTGGATTGAAACATCTGATCGACGGTGCATTGGCGCCAGACGTCAGCGTCGCCCCCCACGCGGGGGCGTGGATTGAAACCACGTCGCACGTGCAGGCTGATCCGAGCGCGATCAGCGTCGCCCCCCACGCGGGGGGCGTGGATTGAAACTGCCATGCCTGGTCACGCGTGACGACTGCCAGTCGCGTCGCCCCCCACGCGGGGGCGTGGATTGAAACTCATCTCTGCCAGGAGTCACGATGCGTCAGCTCGACGTCGCCCCCCACGCGGGGGCGTGGATTGAAACGACTGGCACGCTGGCGCACATCCAGCGTGCACGTCGCGTCGCCCCCCACGCGGGGGCGTGGATTGAAACATGCTGTAGCCATGCGACTGCAGCACGGCGCAGCTGCGTCGCCCCCCACGCGGGGGCGTGGATTGAAACGCAGTCGAGCGCGCATCAGTCGGCCGATCGCGGTCGCGTCGCCCCCCACGCGGGGGCGTGGATTGAAACGTCGGCTCGCACGCGACTGCAGCGTCGACGTCGCAGTCGCCCCCCACGCGGGGGGCGTGGATTGAAACCGATCGTCGGCATCGTGATGCGCTGAGTCGCGTACGTCGCCCCCCACGCGGGGGCGTGGATTGAAACGTCGCTGCATCGGCGATGCCGTCGCAGACGCTGCGCGTCGCCCCCCACGCGGGGGGCGTGGATTGAAACACGATCGCCGCTGGTCATGCAGCGTCGGCACGGGTCGCCCCCCACGCGGGGGCGTGGATTGAAACCATGCAGCGACGGATGTCATCGCGAGCGTCTAGCGTCGCCCCCCACGCGGGGGCGTGGATTGAAACATGATGCCGGCGTCCTGCACGTGCCGCGGATCGCGTCGCCCCCCACGCGGGGGCGTGGATTGAAACCGGCTGCACGGCGATGTAGTCACGACGTCAGTTCGTGTCGCCCCCCACGCGGGGGCGTGGATTGAAACATCGATGACGCCGTTGCGCGACGGCTGCGCGTGCGACGTCGCCCCCCACGCGGGGGCGTGGATTGAAACGCTTGCATGGCCGGTCAGCGATGCGCGCATCGATCGCTACGTCGCCCCCCACGCGGGGGCGTGGATTGAAACTGCATGTCGCATGCTGCAGCGATCGCAGCGCGTCGTCGCCCCCCACGCGGGGGCGTGGATTGAAACCTACGAGCTCAGCGATGACGGGCTCGCGCGATGCAGTCGCCCCCCACGCGGGGGCGTGGATTGAAACCGATCGTGCGGCGTCGCGGCACGATGCGTGCCGCGTCGCCCCCCACGCGGGGGCGTGGATTGAAACGCCTCCGGCGATGCCGGCATCTGGGCACTGCGGTCGCCCCCCACGCGGGGGCGTGGATTGAAACGCCAGTCCGCATGCGCCGACTGACGTGCAGTCGTGTCGCCCCCCACGCGGGGGGCGTGGATTGAAACCAGCGTACGGATTCGCAGCGCGCTCACGAGCGTCGCGTCGCCCCCCACGCGGGGGCGTGGATTGAAACATCGATCGCTCGGTCACCAGCTGCCAGGCCAAGCCGCGTCGCCCCCCACGCGGGGGGCGTGGATTGAAACTACGACATTGCTGCGCACGGCCACCGGCTGGCCCGGTCGCCCCCCACGCGGGGGGCGTGGATTGAAACAACGAACAAATGCAGTACAACGCAATCCGCGAAGGTCGCCCCCCACGCGGGGGGCGTGGATTGAAACGACTCAGCGCATCGAGCGCTGCACCCTACCGACTCTGCGTCGCCCCCCACGCGGGGGGCGTGGATTGAAACGCGGAGCGGTGGCTGGTATCTCGCTGGCGCCGATAGTCGCCCCCCACGCGGGGGGCGTGGATTGAAACGCAAACATCGCCACCTGCCTCACGGCCGGCGTCGCCCCCCACGCGGGGGGCGTGGATTGAAACACCCTTTCCGGCGACATTGTGAACGACGCGGTCGCGTCGCCCCCCCACGCAGGTCGCGACATCATCTTTCCGTTACGCGCACAGAGTCTCATGGTTCAATATCCACGCTTCCTCGATACCTTGCCGGGTTACCTCTTACCGGACGAGGCCACTGAGGCCCGCATTGCGCAGCTAATGGGGATGCGTGCCTTGAGCAGCGGCCGGTTAATTCTTTGACTTGGAGTGCAAAATGTTCTCCTTTGATATCAAATTCGACGTGCTACGCGGCATAGCCAGCTTCCTTTTCTCTCCTTCCCCACGGTTAAGCTTGTTGTTCTTCATTCGGACCGCGCACTTACCTTTTCATGCAATGAATCCACTACTCCCCTCCTCTTCACGCGAACTCCTTTGGTTGCTGTCGGTTGGCTTATGGTATTCCGAGATAATATACGTGTGCTGTAAGATACGATCACGACAAGGAAACCACATGCACAGCTGCGAAGAAGGCCACAACCCGACCGAAGCGCAGAGTCGTTGCTCCCGCAGAGAAGCGCACTCAACTTCGGCTTACCGTCGATTCCAGATTCACCAAGAACTATTTCAACCAACTTTTTGCCGTGCTGAAAATCCGCAAAAAGAACGCCCTCGCTGAACACATCATCATGAGTTTCAAGAGCAAGGTCGCTCAGACGCAACTCGTAGCGTTCTACAACAACCAATGGCTGAACATTCCATTTCAAACTATCGACACCGCATTCGTCTTCCCATTGACCTACGAAATTGCCGATGAATTGGAAAGAGTTGGCGGAGAGGTTCTCGGCGGAGTAAACCGGTCCAAGAGCATTTCGCGTGATGGTGGCCTATTTTGCCTTCGTCAATAAACTGAAGAATCAAACGCAAACGACTCTCGCATAGTCTCTGCTGCGCATCTGTCAGAAAAGATGGTGCTGGCGGTTTCGATGAACACTACTGCCCTTAAAGACGATGCTCCGGCCGTGCGGTATGTGAACGACATATGTCGCCGTGTTGGAAGATTGAAACCATCTCAAGCCCTTCTGGAGGGCTCCAGTGATTCTCGAACGCAGTGCGAACAGTCTTCGATCATCTTCGAACACTGTTCGATGTCGTTCGAATTCCGTTCGATGTCAGTCAGGTCGCGTCACCATCGCTAAGCCGTCAGGCTTAGGGATGGTGTCTTCCTTCAAAGCGAGCGCAGCGAGATTGAGTTTTCGGGGCGTTTCCTCCAATTGATGCTCGCAGAATCAGGCGGCTTTGACTGCAATGCGGGGAGATCACAATGTTGGATTGGCCTTTACTGCATCTCCTAAGTTCAGCCCGAATGCCATGAGGAATTGCATAATGTGCTCTCCAGGTTCCTGTGTCTGCGTATTCCATCAGCAGGGTATCGTGACACAAGCTGTTGCATTCGGATTTCGAACAGGGTTAGCGTCGGGTTGTGCTGACTTTACGAGCCATGACGGGTGGTGCCGGATATGCCCAACGCCATCTGGAACACAGCGACTATTACGATGAAGGCCGTCGCGTTCAAGGTGAATGGCATGGCCAGGGAGCGGAGTTGCTGGGCCTGCGTGGAGAGGTAACGCGGGAGCAATTTGAGGCTGTTCGAGAGGGGTTGCATCCAGAGATCGGGAGAATTTCTCCGGCCTCGCCACAGTGCTGACCGCATTGATGCAAATGGAAGCGAACAGAGCAAAGGGAGGTCCCTTTACGATCTGACCTTCTCCGCGCCGAAGTCGATTTCGATTCAGGCGCTCGTCGGCGGCGATGAGCGGTTGATTGCTGCCCATGACAAAGCAGTCCGTGAGGCACTCGCTGAGGCAGAGAACTATGCCGCCGCGCGCGTTCGTCTGAGATGGCGCGAACGAGGATCGGGACGACAGCCAACTGGATTGTGGCCGCATACCGGCACGACACCAGCCGTGAACTCGACCCGCAACTGCATACCCATGCCGTTACCGCCAATTTGACCTACGACGGCGTGGAGGGCCGCTGGAAGGCATTGCAAGCATCGGGACTGTATGAGCGCCGTGCGTATCTGACGGAAGTTTACCGGAATGCGCTGGCACGGGAAGTATATGCCTGGGGATATGAGATTGAGCCGCGCCGCGATTCCAAAGGCAGAGATCACGGTTTCGAGATTTGCGGCGTCTCCGATGAATTGCTCGAAAAGTACAGCGTGCGCAGCGCGCAGCGCGACGCTGCCATCGAACGATTCACGGTGGAGCATGGCCGCAAGCCAACCAATAACGAAGTCGCCGTGCTGGTCCGGGAATCTCGCGCCGACAAGCTGACGGAGATCTCTACGGAGAGATTGCGGAAACAGCAACAGGCCAGATTGCTTGCCCGAAGAGGGCCGCGCGCTGAAGAATCTGCATAAGAAGTCCTTAAAGCGCGCCCGGCACATTCCGCTCTGAACCTTTTCGGGAGGCACGGAGTCGCTTCAACACGCGAAAGAGCATCTCTTCGAGCGCAGCTCCGTCGTGCGTGACCACGAGTTGATGACTGAGGCCTCTGCGGCACGGGCGCGGCAAGATTGATCGCCGTCAACTGCGCGGTGCTCTGGAACTGGAACAGTCGCGGGGTGCTCTTATCCGGGCCGGAAACAATCTCGCCACACGCGAAAGTCTTGAGCGCGAGCAGCGCATGATTGCAACGGTGGATGGTGGCATCGGGCGCTATGAACGCCTGGGCGGGGAGCACGCAAATTCAGCCCCTCAGAACGGCTGCGAGAGGAACAGCGGCGGGCCGTTCATCAGATCCTGGACTCGCGGGATTTTGCCGTCAATCTGCGCGGAGCCGCTGGGACCGGCAAGACGGCCACGCTCACGGAGATCGCCCGCGGTTTACGCGAGGCAGGCCGTGAAGTTTTGGCAGTTGCGCCAACGCGCGGCGCGGTTGAGGAATTGCAAAAAGTCGGCTTTCGCGATGCGATGACGATCTCGCGATTGCTTGAGGACCCAAAGGCGCAGGCCGCGCTGCGCGGCAGAGTGCTGGTCGTGGATGAAGCGGGCATGGTCTCAGGCCGCCAGATGGAGGGGCTTCTCAAGCTGGCGGAGCGCGAAGACGCGCGGATTCTGTTCTCCGGGGACACGCGGCAACTTCAAAGTGTCGAGGCATCGGACGCCCTGCGCATTTTGGAGCAGGAATCGCGAATGAAGAGCGTCTCGCTGACGGCTGTGCAACGGCAGACGCAGGCTGAATATCGGGATGCCATACAGACGCTGCGGCATTCGCCGGAGCAGGGGCTTGAAAAGCTGGAGCAGCTTGGCGCTGTTCGTGAGGTTCCCTACCTGGAGCGCGCGCAAGCGGTGGCATCCGCCTATCGGACACTCACGTCGGACTCAAGCCGTACGATTCTCGTTGTTGCCGGCACGCATGAGGAGATCGGCAAGATTACAGATGCAATCCGTGATGATATGAAGCAGTGCGGGGAACTGAGTCGCAGCATTGTCTTCGAGCGTTTTGTGCCGCTGCAATGGACAGAGGCGCAAAAGAAAGACCTGATGAACTACAAGTCAGGACAAGTTCTGCTCTTCCATCGCACTTCGCATGGGATCGAAAAGCATGAAGCGCTCACCGTCGAGCAAACGGATAAGTCGGGCATTGTTGCCAGGGACCAGCATGGCCTGGAACGTACGGTGAGTCTCACACAGGCACGATCTTTTTCTGTGCATGAATGCCAACAGATCGAGGTGGCTTCCGGCGACAGGTTGCTCCTGACCGGCAATCGCCGCGACGTGGGCTTCCGAGCCACCAATGGCGAACTGGTTCGAGTGCGCGATGTCGATGGAGGCCGCATTCACCTTGAGGATGGCCGGACGCTGCCTGCAAATTACCATGAGTTCGATCACGGTTATGCGGTCACCGCGCATCGCAGCCAGGGAAAGACTGTGGACGCGGTGATTCTTTCTGCTGACGCGATGAAGCAGGAGTTGTTCTACGTTGGGGCCTCGCGCGGCCGTGAGGAAATCGTCGTCGTGACCAGCGACCGAGAGCGGCTCCGCGAATTGCTCGGCATCTCCACGGCGCGGCCATCGGCGACTGAACTGGCAAGAGGGCAGGCGCTGCTGCATTCCGCGCCAAAGCGTAGTCCTGAGCAGCCGCCATCACAGGTTATTGAGCCGTCGTTGCTGCGGCAAAAGGATGGCCATAGGCACGATCTGGGAATGAGCCGGTGACTTTTGGTTTTCACCATAGCGCCTGAGGGTCACAGCGAGCTGGCCCCTGCTGCGTGCGATCATTTTAGTGTCAAGACACTGGTGGGGCCCAGCGTGAACACAGTCGATAGCGAACTCTCCAACTCCGGGGCGTCCGTCGCGGAAGTACTTCAGCTGCGGGAAGAGAACGCCCGTCTGCGGAGCCTCCTGATCACGCATGGCATACGAATTCCGGAAGCCGCAAAACTCGCTTGTGAAACCCCTCAAGTCTCCAATTCTGCACCTGATACCCGGAATCCCGGAGTGGCCACAGCGGAGCAGCGAATTGCTTTGTTCCGCAGTCTCTTCCGTGGACGGGACGATGTCTATGCTATTCACTGGGAGAACGACGACGGTCGATCTGGATACATGCCCAAGGCGGATCGCGACTGGAAATCGTATTTAAGCGCCAAAGACGAAGATCGCAAGAAGGTTGATCGCCTGACACGAAAGTACAGGCCACTCACCGATGACGTTGTCCGCGCGCATCTTGTTGGCGAGCATACGGTAGGGCTCTACCCGCTCCTACAGGATGAGACATGCTGGCTGCTGGCGGTCGATTTTGACAAGAAGACATGGCAGCAAGATGCCACCGCGTTTCTCGCGGCCTGCCGCGAACTCAACGTGCCAGCGGCACTGGAACGCTCACGCTCAGGAAACGGTGGCCATGTGTGGGTATTCTTCGAACGAGCAATCCCCGCCACAACCGCGCGCAAACTTGGCTGTGCAATCCTCACTCGAACCATGGAATCTCGCCACCAACTCGGATTGGATTCATATGACCGATTATTCCCCAACCAGGACACGATGCCCAAGGGTGGGTTTGGCAACCTGATTGCCCTTCCTCTGCAAAAGGTTCCGCGCGCAAACGGGAACAGCGTTTTTGTTGATGCACAGTTCCGCCCATATCCGGATCAATGGGAGTTTCTGGCAAGCGTCAAGAGAATGTCCGCTGACGCCGTCGAATCCGTAGTTTTTGAAGCGCAAAAGCGCGGAGATCTAATCGGCGTCAGAATCAGTATCGCCGAAGACGAAGACGTTGATCCCTGGATGCTGCCGCCGTCACGAACGAGAGCGGAGCGCCCGATACCTGGGCCTTTCCCAAAGCAGGTACAACTTGTTCGGTCGAATCTTGTATATGTCGAGAAAAATGGACTGCCTTCCGCAATGTTGAATCGGCTCCTGCGCCTGGCGGCATTTCAAAATCCGGAGTTCTATAAAGCCCAGGCTATGCGGCTTCCCACATTCAACAAGCCGCGAGTGATTGCATGTGGCGAAGATCTCGCCAACTACATCGCATTGCCGCGCGGCTGTATTGCCGAGGTCGTGCAATTACTTGAAACGCACCACGTCAAGGCGGCGATGCGTGATGAGCGGTTTGCTGGCCATCCGATTGACGTGGAGTTCTCCGGCCAGTTGCGCCCGGCGCAACTCGATGCCGCCGCTATGATCGCCGAACACGACGAAGGGATTCTCTGCGCTCCAACCGCTTTTGGAAAAACCGCTTTGGCAGCATGGATGATCGCCGCGAGGAAAGTAAATACCCTCGTGCTGGTACACCGTCAGCAATTGCTCGATCAATGGCACGCAAGGTTGGCAATGTTCCTCAACCTCCCAGCCAAGTCAATAGGCCAAGTTGGCGGCGGAAAGAGTGAGCGCAGTGGTTGCGTAGACGTTGCCATCATCCAAAGCACTCACGACAAAGCAGGAGTGAAAGACTTTGTCGCAGAATATGGGCAGGTCATTGTCGATGAATGCCACCATCTATCTGCATTCACCTTTGAGCAGGTCATGAAACAGGTAAAGGCGAAATACGTCCTCGGCCTGACGGCAACTCCCGAGCGCAAAGATGGACACCATCCCATCATTTATATGCAGTGCGGCCCAATACGATACAAGCTCAGTGCGCGCTCGATGACCGCTGCCTCACCATTCGAGCATGAGGTAATCCCGCGATTGACAGAGTTTTGCTTGCCGCCCGAACAGACTGACACGACGATTCAGGAACTGTACGCCGCGCTTGTGGATGACAGCACCCGCAATGAACTGATCGTCGGCGATCTGCTGCGTGTAGTCCAAGATGGATGCTCACCGCTGCTCCTTACCGCCAGAACCGAGCATCTGAAGTATTTCGAGACGGCTCTCGCCGGCAAGGTAGAGAACGTATTTGTGCTGAAAGGAGGCATGGGAAAGAAACAGCGGCGGTCGATAGCGGAGGCAATTGCGGCAGTACCAGAAGACGCACCAAGAGTCATCCTGGCAACGGGCAGTTACATCGGTGAGGGCTTTGACGATGCTCGGCTGGATACGCTGTTCCTGGCAATGCCCATTTCATGGAAGGGCACGTTGCAGCAGTATGTTGGGCGCCTTCATCGGCTTCACGATGCGAAGCGCGTTGTCCGAGTTTACGACTATGTCGATTCCAATGTCCTCATGCTGGCAAGGATGTACGCGCGGCGATTAAAGGGTTACAGTGCCATCGGCTATCGGATTTGCAATTCGCCCTATGAGGTATTTGTATCGGAACGGCAAGCAGTCGGCCTGGAGAAACCGAATGCGGCACTTCTCGGCGAACATGGAGGAATATGACGCAGAAGCAAGGCAAGCCCGTGGTGGTCCACATGGATATTCGCAAGCTGAAACCTGAGCCGGAAACCAACCTTCCGTCCCTCAGCAAGGCGAAGCTGGAAGCACTGATTGAGGAAGCAGTGGTGGATGCTTACGACGAAGACGAACAGAAGGTTGGCTTGCTTACCATGATGCAGCAGCATCTCGCATCTACCATTCTCGGTGAGTATCCTTGGCGTTGAGGCCATCGTGGAGAAGGTGGATATGACGCGCGATGGCCGAATTGTAGCGGTTTGCCAGCGAGATGGAGTCAAGCAGAGAATTGAAATTCTCGATCTGCCGCTGCCGAAGCCCGCACCAGCAGGCGCGGAATGGATTGCGGCTTACAGCCATTGGCGCAGAGGGTTCTAAGTGAGCGAATACCAGTACTACGACTTCAAAGCAATTGATCGTGCGCTGACAAAAACAGAAATGACCGCGCTGCGGTCTATTTCCACGCGCGCCGTGATTACCTCGACGAGTTTTACGAATCACTACGAATGGGGAGACCTGAAAGCCGATCCGCTCAAACTTCTGGCAGAGTATTTCGACGCCTTTGTCTACGTGGCAAATTGGGGGACGCGGGAGTTATGCTTTCGCTTGCCGCAGGAGTTGGTTGACTCGAAGCAGCTCAAGGCGATGCTCCCAGGCAAGACCGCGTACGTGCGGAGTTCTGGACAATTCGTGATTGTTGCATTTGAAAGTGAAGTGGAGCTCGACGACGATTGGGATGATGGCACTGGCTGGATGGGTTCGTTGATCTCTTTGCGCTGCTGATCTGCTTCGCGGCGACTTCCGCTGCCTATATCTCGGATGGCTAGCATGTGTGGAGAATGAGGAATTCTCCGCAGATACATTGGAGCCTCCCGTGCCTGCCGGCCTGCGCGAACTGTCAGCGCCCCTTGATTCGTTGATTGAGTTTCTTGGAATCGATGAGGATCTCATCGAAGTTGCCGCCTGCCGCTTCAGAGCCGTTGAAAGCTGGGCCGTCGCGCAAGGAGCTTGCTTCCTGGATTCGAGGCCTGCCGAATGAGGAGAAGGAGGACCTGCTCGTAGACGCGCTGACGGAATCGGATGAACGGTGGAGAGATCGAACTTCTGCGCCGCTTTCAGCACAAGAACGCCCCTGGATCAAGTCACGGCGCAATCGAACGGCGTACAGTCGAAGACCTCCTGACGGCATCACATGCCCGCGCGGATGAGCGAACACGGAAATCGAACGCCAAGCGAGACAGCAGAAGCAGCGCGGCTGAAAGCGAAGGAAGAAGCAGACCGCGCGCTGTACCTGGACCATCTGGCAAAGCGCGAAAATGCGGTCTGGAAACAGGTGGAGGCGTATATCCAGAAGCGGCAGCCGAAGGATTACGACAGGGCCGTGATTCTGCTAACTGATCTGCATGAATTGGCTGTCCGCCAAGGAGATGAAACTGGTTTCCAGTTGATGATGGAGGAGCTTCGCAAGACCCATGCAGCCAAGGACACCTTTCTGCGCAGGCTGACAAAGGCGAAGCTATGGCCGGGGACCGCTGACGTTGGCCGAATTTTCTAGAATATGTAAAATGTGCGATTCTATCGCATATTCTGCAAACATTTCCGAATCGCCGGCAGGCAGGTTGGGCATCGTGGAACTCGAACCCCTTTACCTTGCGGAGATTTGGGGAGCGCTGCCGGAAACAGGGCTGGAAACAGCCATCGTACGCGGTGGCTTGCAGCGTCGAATGCGAGCGAAACAAGCAAATCCCCGTTGTCCGCCAAAGAGACTTGTATCTCCACAGCATAGTGTACTTGTAATTGCGCGTCAGTATATACTTGTAACTGCACGGCTCTATAAACTTGTATTCGTCCGCAAGGAGACAGGCGTAAATGGCGACAGCGAACGAAAAATTGGCGGCATCTCTGAGCGTTCTCCAAAAACTGCAGAAAGACGGGCGTCGCGTCTTTCAATCGAGCGAACTGAGCCGGGTTCATCGAGACCGGCTGCTGAAACATGGATTCATGCAAGCGGTCATGAAAGGCTGGCTTATTTCCGCCAGCCCTGGCGTGCGGCCCGGAGACAGCACGCCGTGGTTTGCGTCCTTCTGGGAGTTTTGCGCCCGATATTGCAACGAACGTTTCGGGAAAGACTGGCATCTTTCGCCGGAACAATCGCTTCTGCTGCACGCTGAAAACACCATCATTCCGGCTCAGGCAATCATTTACAGCCCGAAGGGCCATAACAACACGGTCGAGTTGCTCTTTCGCACATCGCTGTACGACCTGAAGGAACAGCAATTCCCCTCACGCAATGACCTGGTCATTCGAAATGGCCTGCGGATTTTTTCTACGGCGGCTGCGTTGATCCGTGTGCCAGAGTCCTTTTTTATTCGCAACCCGATTGAAACCCAAATCGTGCTTGCGGGCATCCGCGATGCATCTGAACTGCTCAGACCTCTATTGGATGGTGGGCACTCCGCTATCGCTGGCCGCCTGACGGGTGCCTTGCGTCGTGTCGGCCGTGCGGAACAGGCTGGTGAGATTCTTTCGGCGATGAAGGCCGCAGGGTATGACGTTCGAGAAACAGACCCGTTTGAAGTTGCGCAGCGTGTATTCGCAATAGGCGGGGCTATGGAAGCGCCAATCGTTGGCAGGCTTCAGGCTATCTGGTCAGCATCACGGGATGCCGTGCTTGAGAGTTTTCCTAAGCTACCTGGATTGCCCAAGAACAAGACCGCCTACCTGAACTTCGTTGATGAGATTTACCAAAGCGATGCCTATCATTCGCTCTCGATCGAAGGCTACCGCGTCAGCCCTGAGTTGATTGAGAGGGTCATGTCAGGAGCATGGGACCCGGCGCATCACGAAGCGGACCGGCAAAGCAGGAATGCACTGGCCGCGCGTGGGTATTGGCAAGCTTTTCAAAAGGTGAAGAGTGCTGTGTCCAAGGTGCTCGCTGGCGAGAATCCTGGAGCGGTTGCCAGAACGGATCACAGGCAATGGCACAGAGAGCTTTTTGAGCCATGCGTTGTATCCGGGCTGATCCCGGCCTCCGCCCTGGCTGGTTATCGGAATGACGCCGTTTATCTACGAAATTCCAGGTACGTTCCACCGCGCTGGGAAGCTGTGCGTGATGCCATGCCCGCACTGTTCGATTTGATCGAGGCGGAACCGGAGCCATCTGTTCGGGCGGTACTCGGTCATTGGCTCTTTGGATATATTCATCCCTACCCCGATGGCAATGGCCGTATGGCCCGCTTCCTGATGAATGTTCTACTCGCTTCCGGCGGGTATCCTTGGACGGTGGTTCGCGTTGAGGACCGCACTGAGTATTTGAAGGCTTTGGATCGCGCGAGCATTGACGCGGATGCAAGACCCTTTGCAAGTTTCATTGCAGAGCGGGTGCGGTGGTCGCTCAAGAAAACGAGGCGTTCCGTTAGAGCATAGACAGGCGATAGCTGTCGACCCGAGAGGCCACGTGGAAAATGGCATTCCCGGAATAGCTGAATAAAAAGCCGAGGCGCAAGATTCCGTGTCAAGGCTCTCCAACCGCGAAAGCGGCGCGCGCAGCATGGCCCTAACACAGACCGTGTCTCGGCCATGCTTTGGCGATCCGGGAAATATCCCAGCAGATTTTTGCCCAGACGACCTACTTCGCTCAAATTAAATCAAAAAGTCTTTGCGTCAATTGTTCCTGAAATTGCCTTCAGGTTCTTCCCGCGACCTGATGCAACTCTGGTTTCCAATAGTGCCTTCACAAGTACATCTAGGTAATGTAGACGCGCCTCCCGATCTGATGCATTGTGGTGAATAGGAGCGTTCGAACGATGTTCGATTCCGTTCATGTCTTTGAACCGCTACTCGACAGCGTGCAGGCTGCGGCCCTCGTAAAAGTACATCCCAAAACCCTCCAACGTTACGCGCGCGCCGGGCTCGTTGCCAGTCTGCGCGTAGGCAAATTGTGGCGTTTCCGAGCCTCGGATCTCGATGGCCGGGCACAGGACGCGGCGCACACCGCTCTCGACTCTCAAACCGAACAGAGGTACCCTGTTCTTAACCACTCGTGCCCGCAACAAAAGAGGAGGTAACCCTTGTTTGTTCGGACACGGTATCAGTACGGAAGTCTACGGCTGAGGAAGCGCGAGCGCGGTCCTGACGTGTGGGAGTTTCGCTATTACGAGACGGACTCCCAGGGCAAGCGGAAACGGCAGAGTGTGATCCTTGGGGATCGCAATCTGTACGTAACGGAAACCCAGGCACGGAAGGCTACGCAAGCCCTTCTTCTTCGACTCAACGAAGAGTCTCCACGTGCGGAGGTGGAGGCGGCAACTTTCGGAGCCTTGCTCGACCGCTATGTCGAGAAGGAGCTCTCAGAGCGCTACTCAACCCGGAAGTCGCATCTATCAAATATCCGGGTTCACATCCGCCCACGTTGGGGTGAATACCCCGTGGACAAGATGAAGCCGATGGCAATGGAGCAATGGCTGCGCGATCTGCCATTGGCCCCAAAGTCAAAGACTCATGTGCGGGGAATCATGCACCTGGTTTTCAAGTGCGCAGAGCGTTGGGGCATTATCGAACTTGGTAAGAACCCCGTCTCTTTGGTGCGCGTGAAAAACGCAAGCAAACGACTGAAGCGGCCGCGGGTTCTGGACGTGGCTGAGTTCTTTGAACTGCTCAAGCACCTCGACGATCCATGCCGAACGATGGTTTTGGTCGCACAGTGCCTGGGCCTTCGCGTTAGTGAAATTCTCGGGCTGCAATGGGGCGATTTCAACTTTGAGGATCGCTCTGTATTGGTTCAGAGGAGCGTGGTGAGCGGCAGGGTGGACGACGTGAAGACGGAATATTCGAAGGATGATGTTCCGCTCGATCCTCGTCTGGCCGAGGCGCTGTTGCATTGGCGCTCTGCTTCAATCTTCCCGCGAGACACCGATTGGGTTTTTGCCAATCCGGTAACGGGAAGGCCGTACCACCAGGAGAGCTTGCGGAAAAGGCAGCTTCAGCGGGCTGCTAAGCTCGCCGGGTTGGGAGAGGACATCGGGTGGCACACATTCCGCCATACCTATCGCTCCTGGCTCGACGAAACGGGTGCTCCGATGAAGGTGCAACAGGAACTGATGCGTCACGCTTCGATCCAGACGACGATGAATGTCTATGGACGGGCCATGACGGAAACCAAACGCCGGGCAAACAGTCAGGTTGTGGGACTGGTGTTCGGCCCGAACTCGCAGCATCCAACTGAAAACACAGATGTTGCGACTGTCCAATAAATTGCAGTTGTTCCTAATGGGGGATAACGGGGACTTGCCGGGAGCGACCAAATTCTGCAAGTTATTGATTTATTTGGTTGCGGGGGCTGGATTTGAACCAGCGACCTTTGGGTTATGAGCCCAACGAGCTACCGGGCTGCTCCACCCCGCACTCCTATCTTAGCAAGCGCGGAAACGGGGGTCAAACATCCGATGC
Organism: uncultured Acidobacteriaceae bacterium; assembly: GCA_963732305.1. Taxonomy (GTDB): domain Bacteria; phylum Acidobacteriota; class Terriglobia; order Terriglobales; family Acidobacteriaceae; genus Telmatobacter. The sequence continues at coordinate 787,490 of CAVSYW010000003.1, read as the reverse complement.
GATACGCATCGGTTTTTGCCCTACCTTCAATTAGCGGATCTTGTCGGATACGTCCCGGAAAACGCGGCAATTGCGTGGAAGCGCGGCCCGGCTGCGCGTCCATTGTGGCCCGCGGCGCCTACTTCACGTCGGTTCCGGCTTCGTCCTTTTCGCCTTCAACGGAAATGCGCAGCGAGCGCAAAAAATGCAGATCGTTTGGTGTGAAGGTTCCGGATTCCGCGCCGGCCTCGGCGGTGAGCTCGCCCGCTTCGCCCTTCTTCAGCCTGCGTCGCCACCACTTCGTTCAGGCCGATCGTCGCCTCCAGCATCAGCAGCACGTCGAAACCGTGCTTGCGGATGTCCTGCACCACGCCCGCAATCTGTTCGCTCTCGATGACCGACTCATGGATGGCCTCGCCCAGTTGCTGAATCAGTTCGCGCAGACGGGATGTCACGGGTACCTCCAGGAACGGCGGCCCACACCGGATTCGATGCAGGTTGCGGCTTGGAATCCTTCTACCTTACTGCCAATCCCGCTTGAGAGCAACTCGGGAATCGCTGCCATGGCGCTAAGCGCCACGAGCCGCTGCTACCATCATAATTGCTATGAGACCTCGCATCATTGGCCGCGCCCTGGGTATTGGAGTGCGCGTCGTTGGGCGCGTGGCCGGCCATCACCTGACGGTCCGCACGCAACCCGCGGCCGCCGGTCAAGTCCGTCAAGCTACGCGAGTTGCCGGGTCTCTGGTCCAAGGTCTCATGGACCGTAACCGCCCCGCCGCTCAAGCGCCAATCCACACGGCGATTCAGGCTGCGCAATCTGCAGGTCGAACTGGGCAAACCGTGAGCCGCGGCGCGGGCGCATTCTTCCACCCCTTCCGCCGCGCCGGTGGCATTCTCTGGCTTGAGATCACCGGCACGTTTTTTCTGATCTTTGTGCCGGTCTTTGCCTGGCGAGGTGCGTGGCCCGCTCGCGCCAGTTACCTCCACGGCCCGGACCATTGGAGGTTTCTCATCTCCACCGCCCTCGCGCTGGTGTTTCTCTACCTCGGAGTCAGTTCTTTCTGGCGTGCCAGCCGCAAGTAAACCGCGGTCTAATTCTTAGCCGTCTCGTTTCGCTCCGACCGCGCAACCGCCCAGATCGCCACGCCAATCGCCACCAGCCCGATCAGCAGAAATCCAAATCCATCGCGAGCCCCGCCATGCATCATCCGGAAAGCGCCGAAACCCACCATCGCCAGTGCATTCAACCCTGCCGTTCCCATACTTTCCCTCCACCGGCAGGCATGCGCGTCCGGCCGTACAGGAAGAGACCCGAAAACCGTCGCAGAGTTGTTCTGGAAGATTTGGCCCCAGCAAAGATCAGCCGTGCTTGCGCCGCCATAGCCGCAGAGCCAGCGCGTAATTCAACTGCACCAGCACGATGGCCGCGATGCTCAGCCATGTGTGGATGAAGCAGAGCGCCGCGCCGGCTGCGTAAAGCGTCTGAGCGATCACGATGCGCCGGCAGATGCTGCCCCGCACCTTCGCCGGCGTGTCGGCCTTCACCAGGTTGGCGCGCGTGGCATACGACCAGCTCCAGAACAGCATCGCCCCCAGCACAAGAATATTGAGCCAGTAGAGTCCCAGCGCCGTGCGATACGCAAAGAACTCAGTCAACAGCCGCGTCGAAAGCGGTAGAAGCGTTACGGCAAAAAGAAAACCCAGATGGATCCACGTCAGGTCGCGCGTACCTTCAGCCATGTGATTGAGCTGCGTCTGTTGCCCGGCCCAGAAGATGCCAAGCGTCAGAAAGCTCATGCCATACGTAATCCACTGCGGTCCCAGCGCCGCCAATGCGGCCAGCAATTCGCCTTCGCCGTGGATCTGTGCGGCCGTGGGAAGATGCAAATCGAGCACCAGCAGGGTCATGGCAAAGGCAAAGATGCCGTCGCTCAGCGCCGCCAGCCGGTCGAGATTGCGTCCCTGAATGCGGTTATAGAGAGTAGGCATGAATTCTCTCCTTGAGAATAGCCAGTACAACCAGGAGAAGCATCGGCGTCGGCCCGGCGACTAAAATCAGGCCTTTGGCAGCGGCGCCTTCCGCGTCAGGTGCCACACGCCCACCGCGAGCGCCATCACGCCCAGCCCATACGCCAGCACCGCCGTCTCGCCGCGATGAATCTCCCAGCCCTTCCAAATCGCCAGGGCGGCGGCGATCAACATCACAATGCCTCGAATACGATTCACGCGCATATCCTATCTGCGGCGCTTTTCTCACGCTGCGGAAGACCCGTCCATTCTAGGCCCTGATGCATGAACGGCGCCGTGAAAGGGCACGACTTCAGTCGTGCCGAAAACACCTCAAAAATAGAGGGGGCTTTAGCCCCTGTGGAACCGCTTCCTTCAAATTTGCCCGCTGCTCGGCGATTGACCTCCAACGCCCGCCGGTCCGTATCATGAGAGTGTGAAGCAAGCCGCTCCCCGAAGGAACTTCAATGCCTGATCCCGTTTCCCCCGCCGCTCCGCTCAAGAAAACCGCACTCAACGCCACGCACCGCTCCCTCAAAGCCAAAATGGTCGACTTCGGCGGTTGGGACATGCCGGTCGAGTATCCCGTGACCGGCGACGGTCTCTGTGTTGGATTGATCGGGGAGCACATGGCCGTGCGCACCGGCGTCGGCCTCTTCGACGTGAGCCACATGGGCGAGATCCAATTCCGTGGCCCCGGCGCGCTGGCCGCCGTGCAGCACATCACCATGAACGACGCATCCAAACTCGCCGACAATCAAGCGCACTACTCCGCCTTACTCACCCCCTCGGGCACATTCGTCGACGACATTCTCGTGCACCGCCTCGGCCCCAACGACTATCTTCTCGTCGTCAACGCGGGCACCACCGACAAGGACTTCGCCTGGATCAAACAGCAGGTGGGCAGCCGCCCCGGCATTCACTTGAGCAACTACTCCAGCTACTACTCGCAACTCGCGCTGCAGGGCCCGCGATCGCCCGAAACCCTGGCCAAACTCACCAAAGTCGATCTCGCCGCCATCAAAAACTACTGGTTCAACTGGGGCACAGTAGCCGGTATTCCCAACACGCTCATCGCGCGTACCGGCTACTCCGGCGAGGACGGCTTCGAGCTCTACATTCCCTCCGACGAGCCCACCACCGTGAAGATGTGGAACGCACTTCTCGATGCGGGCGCGGAGTTCGGCATTCGCCCCTGCGGCCTGGGCGCGCGCAACACCCTCCGCCTCGAAGCCGGCATGAGCCTCTACGGCCATGAAATCTCTGAAGAAATCAACGCCATCGAGGCCGGCCTCACCCGCTGGCTCAAACTCGACAAGGGCGAGTTCATCGGCCGCGACGCGCTGCTCGCCGTTCAAGCCAACGGCGGACCCAAGCGCAAAATCATAGGCCTCGAAATGGTCGAGCGCGGCATCGCCCGCGACAGCTATCCTGTCCTCTCGCTCGCCGGCGATTCCATAGGCACAATCACCTCCGGCTCGCCCGCGCCGTTCCTCAAAACCAACATCGCCATGGCCCTCGTGCCCGCGTCGATCGCCGAGTCGGGCGCTGACGTTTTCGTCGATGTGCGTGGCAATCGCGTCCGCGCCAAACAAGTCCCGCTGCCTTTCTACAAACGGCCGAAAAAGGCTTGAATTTGGTTTCGCACCATGGCAACCACCCCGCCAACTCCGGCGCAAACATCGCTCAGTGGCTCGGTTCTCGTCCTCATTCAATTTGACGTCTGCGAAGAGATCCGTCTCGACCTGCTGCAGCAGGAAGTGAACGCGCGCACCGTGCAGCAACCCAAGATCAAGCACCTGGTGCCCGCCTACGTGCGCTATCAGCGCCCGCCCGTGGCCGAGCCGCTCGATCCCCTCATTCTCAGCGGCGGCGAGCACCTCGAAGGCGAAATCAAGTATTACGATTACGGCGTCGTCAGCGTCATCTATCAGCTCGCGTTCTCGGGCGACTGGGAAAGCCTCGTCCATCTCGCCAGCCGCTGGGTGTGGGATGTGGACTTTGCCGCGCGCGTGGAGCCCATCGTGCGCCAGCGTCTCGAGCGCAACGCGGCGGCTCTCATCAAGCCCTACATGCGCTGGCTAAGCGAAGACTACTTCATCTTCCACCTGCGCAATGATGATGGCGTGCAAATGGCTGCCGACCTCGAGCGCCATCACGGTCTCGAGATTGCGCAAATCGTGCGCGGCGACCGGCTGCGGCTCTCCCCGGGCGAGTGCGCCGAAGTGCTGCAATCCCGCATCTCCTACTACGACACTGACCTCGCCGTCATCGGCTGGAACGCCGCCTTCCTCTACGACAGCAACGCCGGCGCCGAGACCGCGATTCAACTCCTCGAATACGCCAACTCGCAGCTCCTCGAGTTCCGCCACTATGACGAGTTGCTCACGGGAATTCTCGCCAACGTCTACGATTCGCTCGAGCACAAGCGGGGCTTTCCCGCGCGCTGGCGCATGGCGCGCAGGGCCACTCGCCTGCACACCGTGCTGCTCGACATTGCCGAGCTCACCGAGCGTGCCGACAATTCCATCAAGTTTCTCAGCGACATGTTCGCTGCGCGTCTCTACCGCCTGGCTTCCACCAAGGTCGGCGTGCCCGATTACAAGACGCTTGTGGCGCAGAAGCTCAAAACCGCCGAGGACCTTTACCACGACATGATCGAGCAGTTCAACCAAGCGCGCGGCTTCTTCCTTGAAATCGTCGTAATCCTCATCCTGCTCGTCGAGCTCGTCTATCTTTTCCTCGGCAAAGTAGCGTAGGCCTCTGACTGCCTGAAAACGAATCTTTCCGTGCCCCATCCATTCCGCGGCTTCATCGCGGAATGGGTGGGATAGCACCAACTGCAAAGGCGCCCGCACAATTTCACTTGCCATCTCCCCGGCGCCTCCAGCAAAATCCGAAGTACCGGGCATCGGGGAAGGAGTTCCCCGGCGCGGACGACTCTCCGACTTATCGACAACAGGCAGGTCTTGACGCGCATCCGGCAGGTGCGTGAGCCCAGAGAATCCGGGCTGCACAGTAAATCAAGGGAGCTTGGCATGGCGACACTTTCGTGGCAAACGTGGAACAGCGGTCCTTTCAGCATTGAACGCAAGCCGGGCGGTTCGCCGGGCACGGTGATTCTTTGTTTCCGCGGGCCGTTTACCACGCGCGACGCGTACAGCAGCTTGCCCACGATGACGTTGAAGAAAATCCTCGACCTCGAGCCCGCGGAGGGTGAGGCCCCGCCGGTCAAAAACATCCTCGACCTCACCGGGTGCCCCTTTATGGATTCGAGCGGCCTCGGCATCATCGTCGCCCATCATGTCCACTGCCTGAAGAAAGGCGTGAAGGTAATCGCCGCAGGCATGTCGCCGCGCGTGCGCGAGGTCTTCAAGATCACCAAAGTGGACACCGTGGTTCGCATCGCCGCCTCAGTTGAAGAAGCGGAAGCAATTTAAAGCAGGGAACAAGAGAGCAAGAAATCGGATTGGAGTTTCGCGGGCCGCGCCTCAGGCGCGGCCCGCTGTTTATCGAGTCGACAACTGACTACTGCATTCGTGCCCCATCCATTTCCGCGGCCTTTGCGGAAAAGGGTGGGAAAGCAACCCACTTTTGATTTGCCGGATCACGTGAGCGCCTTGCCGCTCAGCCCCCGCTCTCGATCCGAGTGCCCAACTGCCTGATCACGCGGTGCGCCGAGAGCGCCGCGCCTTCCTGCCAGCCCACGATGTGGCTGGTGTGGTCGCCGGCAAAGTAAATGCGGCGGTCGGGCGCTTGCAACGTGGCCAGCGTCGCCTGGTCGCCCAAATTGAAGCTGATCCACGAACCGAGGTTCCAGGGAATCTGGCCCCAGCTAATGTAGATGGGCTTCGCGAGGTCTTTGCCGTGGCCCGGATGCAGCAGCTCCACGGACCGTCGCGACGCGTCCAGCTTGGCCTGCATGTTGGGCAAATGTCCGAAGGCGTAGCCATTGACCGTGGTGGCCCTGTACACGAGCGGCATGTTGGCCAGCAAATCGGCGAGCGGCGGCGAGCCGGAGCCCAGCTCCATGGAGTAGCCGCCGATGAGAATCCCCTTCTCCGAAAACAGGCGCGCGCTGGGATACCAGACCAGGTCGACGGGCTGCTGCAAATACGAAATGCCGCCGTAGATGTTCGACTCCCGCTCCCAGAAGCGCGGCGCCTCCCAGGCGACTTTGTAGGCGCAATCGTACTGCACCCTGTCGAGCAGGGCCCGTACCTGCGGCCCGAAGTCGGCGTCGAGCGTGCGCGCCACAGTGAGCGGCATCGCGCAGATGCAGTAGTCGGCGGTGATGGTCTCGTCAACACCCGAGCCCGATTTGTAAGTGACCGCAACGTCCGAGTCCGACTGGCGAATGCGCGTCACCGCGGCGTCGTAGCGGATCACCGAGTCGAGCCGCTGCGCAAATGCCATGGGAATTCGATCCATGCCGCCGACGGGTTGGAACATCGTCGGCTGCCAGTCGATGGTCTCTTCCACCAGCATGCCAAACAACAGGTCGGCATCGAGCAGTTCGTGCATGGCCAGCGGATCGTTGATCACAGGCTCCGCGAGTTCGGCGCTCGGCGGAACTTTGAAACCCGAACGGTCGGTGCCGCGAAACAGAAGATCGCGATTCAGGTCGCCGTACTGAACCAGAAACTCGATCATGCGCTCGCGATCGTCGGCGGTAAACTCCTCGTCGAGCGCGCCCTTGCGCACGCATTTGGCCAGCAGTTCCGACACGTGCCCGCGCGTGTCGTTGAAGACGCGCCGCTCAGCCACCGCCACGCCGCCGTTCAGTTTGTCGGCCTGCATCAGGGCGCTGCGCGAGGAGTTCACCTCCACTTCGAGCGCGACCCCTAGCTCGTGGCAGTAGCCGAGCATCGTGTGGTGCGTAGAGGGCAGCCGCGCGGGTCCTGCGTTGAAGTATTGACCTTCCTCGAACATGCAAGTCTGGCGCGTGCCGTCGATAAAGTCCACTTCAGTCCCTTTGCGAATGCTCCAGTTGCGGCCGCCGGGCCGCTTCCGCGCTTCCAGAATCGTGCACGACCACCCCGCCCTGCCCAACTCGTAAGCTGCGACCAGCCCGGCAATGCCTCCGCCCAGAATCACCACGCGCGCGCCTTTTCCGTCAACGATGCGTAGAGGGCCGCTTTCGGCCGCGGCTTCAGGCAATGGCAACAGTCCGAGCGATTGCATCAGGACAAAGGCGGTGCCATAGCCGCCCGCCTGGCCGGCACGCATCAGAAACTGACGTTGGGTAAGGCTCATCTTCGTACTCTTTCCTGTGCTTTTCGAAGAATGTGTTGCGGAGCGGGGAACCTGCTTACAGATTTATATCAGCTATATAAGGAAATTCGATGCAATTTTCTGGAATCAACGACGTTGAATTACGAGCGAATCGCGTCAGTTTTTCGCTCCGGAGGAGCGGTCGAGAATAGCCCCGGGGTGGAGTCCGCCACGGCGGACGGAACCCTGGGGACCCGAGGCCTCCGTCGTCACCGTCCCGTAGGGCCGGCCGAACTCCACGCAGAATTTTCTAGAGAGCGCTATTCGACTCTCGTCACACCTGCATCACTTCCGCTTCCTTCTTCTGCGAAAGTTCTTCCATGCGCCGGATTTCGCCGTCGGTCATCTTCTGCACTTCTTCGAGCGCGCGTTTCTCATCGTCCTCGCTGATCTTTTTGTCCTTGGCGAGCTTCTTCAGCGCGTCGTTGCCGTCGCGGCGCACGTTGCGCACCGCGGTGCGATGTTCTTCCAGCACCTTGTTCAGGTGCTTGCACACATCGCGGCGGCGCTCCTCGGTCATGGGCGGCACGGGCACGCGGATGATTTTGCCATCCGACATGGGATTGAAGCCGAGATCGGCGGCCTGAATTGCTTTCTCAATCTCCTTGATAATGCCGGGATCCCACGGCGAGATCGTGATCAGTTGCGGCTCTGGCGAAGACACCTGCGCCATCTGGTTAATGGGTGTAAGCGTGCCGTAGTAATCCACCTTCACCTGGTCCAGCATGTGCACACTGGCGCGCCCTGTGCGTGTGGCTGCCAGGTTCACCTGGAAGTCCGCAACCGCATGGTCCATGCGCCGCTTCAAGTCGCTATAGAGGTCTTTGGTCGCCGGATTGCCGGCCATGAAAACTGTCATCGGTGATCGTCCTCGCTCGAGCAAATTTCCAACCGATATTCTACAACCGCCACGGCGGAATGCGTGCTGTTAGTAGTGGGTCAGTTTGAATCCGCTTTGAAAGGGCACGAATTCATTCGTGCCGCAAAGCACCCAATAATGTGCGCGGGCTTTAGCCGCCGAGGGATGGTTTTTTCAAAATGACCCACTTCCGCGTATTTAAGAGACGTTATGCTATAGCAATCATCCCCGTCGCCGCCGCCTGCTCATGCGCGTGATAGCTCGATCGCACCAGCGGACCCGACTCGACATGGCGGAATCCCATCTTCAACGCTTCAACCTTCAATTCGGCAAACTCGCGCGGCGCATAAAGCCGCTTCATCGGCAAATGATCGCGCGAAGGCCGCAGGTACTGGCCAACAGTCAAAATATCGCACCCCGCTGCCGCAAGATCGCGAAACACTTCGAGCAGCTCGTGCGTCTCTTCGCCCAGCCCCACCATTACGCCCGACTTTGTAACCCCTTCGGGCCGCAGTTCCTTCGCGTAGCGCAGCAACTCCAATGATCGTTCGTATCGCGCGCCAGAGCGCACCACGCGATAGAGACGCGGCACGCTCTCCGTGTTGTGGTTCAGCACTTCGGGCCGCGCGTCCACAACCGTGCGAATCGCCTCGCGGTCGCCCTGAAAATCGGGAATGAGAACTTCAACGCGGCAGCCGGGCGCCTGACGGCGAATCTCCTCGATCACCATGGCAAACACACGCGCGCCGCCCACGAGATCGTTGTCGCGGTTCACGCTCGTGATCACCGCATGCTCCAGTTCCAGCGCGGCCACGGCCTGGGCCACGCGCCGGGGCTCATTGAAATCGATCGGCTCGGGACGCCCTTTGGGCACGGCGCAAAATCCGCAACGCCGCGTGCACAGGTTGCCGAGCAGCATGAACGTCGCGGTCTTGTGGTGCCAGCACTCGCCGATATTCGGACACTGCGCGCTTTCGCACACCGTATGCAGGCCCAGCGAGCGCGCCAGCCGCTTAAGCGAGTGGTAGTTCTCGCCCACCGGTGCACGCGCCTTCAGCCATTCCGGCTTGGGCGCAGGCGTGCGGCGAACAGGCTCAATCTGGATGAGTTCCATCACAGCCTCATTGTAACGTTTGCAGGAAATGAAAACCGGCCAAACCAATGCTCCGGTCCGCTCAAAACCATTCCAGCAATGAACGCATCTATGTCAGTAGGCTGCCTTGGCTCGCGCGCCGCATCGCATGCGGCGCTTTCGAAAGCAAAGCACTCATCGCGCGACATCTGAAGGGAGAAGGTTATGAGACCGGACCGTCCTTTGATTGGCGCAGTGGTAACACTGGCAGCCGGAATAACCACGATTCTTGCGTATTGCCACGGCACGACAGCATTCGCTGCGGGTTATCCATTTTCGGAATCTCAACTGCACATCGATTTCATCACCAATGGTCCAGCAGTAATGGGGGGCACGGCGTTGATTGCCCTCGGGCTTCTGTTGTTGGCATGGGCGCTGCTCGCGGCCTTTGTCAGCCAGATCGTGCTGTTGCTCGTCCGGAAGGATGAATTGGAAAGCATGGTCGGCCGGCCGCGCGTGCAATACGTCGAAACCGAAAACTATCGCGGCTCCGTCCCGGTGGTCCCGGTGACCGAACATAAACACGGGACGTAGGGCCGACTGTGTCTGCTCCCGGACCTCGTTGCCTCAGCGCGTCGCCGCGATTTCAGCAATCGGTGCCACCCACGCTAGTGGAGTCAGCAGACCTAGCAGGCTGCGGAAAAACTCCACCGAAGCCGCAGTTTTGAAAGGGCACGAGTTTACTCGTGCCGCAAACCGAATAAAATCAGCGCGGCTTTCAGGCCCTGAGGGAAGTCTTTTCGGATGTTCGCCCTCTGATCCCCATTTTTCCGCAGCCTGCTGGGGCTCCCGACCCCTTGAATATGAACACTTCCGTGCCCCATCCATTCGCCGTTTTTCAGGCGAATGGGTGGGAAACCAAAGAAGCCAAAGGAACGAATTTATCCGGTCAGAAACCTAGTGCAGCTTCTCTCGCACGTTTGTCCGCACCAGGTAAAGGAAGAACACCAGGTTGAGCAGACCCTGCAACAGCGCCGCCGCGTCGTGCCGCGTCGTAAACGACCACAGGAACGATCCCGCCGATAGCGCGACTGCGGCGAGCGTCAAAGCCCAGGCCCAGCGCAGCAGTAGCAGCAATCCCAGTGCGCCCGCAATAAACAAGATGGGAAAGATCAGCAGAAAGAACTGAGCGTGGCCGAAGACGACATGGATGGTCGTGAACGAGGCGAGCAGAATCATGTAAAGGCTGATGGCAATAAGGCCGGGCAGCTTCAAGAGCGCGGCCTTTTCCGTTTTCGGAGTGATATCTGGCTCAGGCGAGTCGGTTGCCGGTGGTTTCGGATTGGCGTCAGTCGTCATAGTGTGTGCAGGTAAGCAAGCAAATCGTTCAGTTGGTCGTCGGTGAGTGGTGTGGACGGCATCATCCCCCGCCCGTGCAGGATCACGGCCGTTAGGCGCTCGTCGCTCGGCGGCGCGCCAGAGGGCATGGCCTTCAGTTTCGTCAACGCCTGTAACCCTGGCCCATGCAGAGGACTCGTCGACGTGGGATAGTGGCAACGCGCGCACTTCGTCTCGTAGACCGCCGCGCCGCGCGTCTCCTGCGGCGTCCACTCCGAGGATGGTTTCGAGGGCGGCAATTGCCGGCAGCCAGCCAGACCAAATGCGAAAGTAGACAGTACGGAAATCATAATAAAATTGCGCACGAACATTTGCCTTTCATGATACCGCGCATTCTCGCCGCGTGTAGCATGGACCTTTGGAGTTCGTTCTCCGACTGTGCGGATTTGCGAAAAAAGGATGATGCTGCGAACCAACCGGAGACCGGCATCCTGGATTCGAAACTTCGAGCTGTAGAGTGATTGCAATGTTCTCGTTCGCATCAGGAGCGGACCATGAAGCTTTTCCTGATCCTTTTGCTCATCGCCGCCGCCACCTGTGCTGCCGCGCAGGAGCAGGACTACGCTTCATCGTCCGCAGCAAAGATGTGTGCCTCCGTAGACAATCTTCCCGTGCCAACCATCGCGCCCGAGTCGCCGGCTGACGCGAGTTGGCTCAAAGGCTGTGCCGCGGACGACCTCTATTACGGCGCTTCGCCGCACCAGGATGTGGACTACAACGCCGCGCGCCGCTGTGCTCTCTATGGATGGGCCGTCAAGCATGGCCCCGCTGCTGAAGATCTCAGCGGTTCCGGCGATGTTTACGATTTTTCCACGCAAACTCTCGTGATGATCTACGCCAACGGCGACGGCGTGCCGCGCAACCTCGATCTCGCGACCGACGTTGCGTGCAAGGAAGCATTTCCACTTCAAAACCCGGAAAGCGACCACCAAATTGAGCTGATCCAGGTCATTCTCAAGCTCGCGCAGATGAAATCGGCAACGTCGCCTCCACGGTTCGACTACTGCAACGGCGGAGCTCAGCTTTCCGAATGGCCTGAGAAACTGGTCTGTGCGTCGATTAAGACCCGGCTGTCGCGCAAGAAGCGCGAAACGCGCTTGACCGAACTCGTTGCGCCCTGGACCCGGGAGCAGAAGGATGCCTTCGCCAAAGCCCGCGCTGCATTCAGTCAGTTTGAAGACTTCGAGGAACGTGCCGAGAACACCTGCGACGTGCCGGTTGAAATCTGCACCATGGATATCGAGGATCGGCTCGAGACGGAATTTGCGGTGAATATCGGCGGCTTCGAACAGGGAAAGCTGCCCGCCCTCACGCACCAGAAGTATGGCGACGCCAAATTCGCATTGAATGCAACCTACCAGCAACTGCTCACGGCAACCCACAATGCAAACGGTAATCTGATGTTGAAAATTCGCGATGCCGAGCGCACGTGGCCGGCGTATCGCGACGCATTTGTTGAGTTCGCAAAGTTGCGCTGGCCGTCGGTATCGGGCGATAGCTGGCTTACCTTCCTGACCAACGAACGCATCAAGCAGCTACGAAGCGTGCCGCTTCGCTAGCCTTCACTCCGCCGCGGCAATCGCCTCGGCAATGCGGTCGATCGCTTGCTGCTCGTTGTCGCTGCCGGGGTAGCGGCCATTCACCAGGATCGAGAAGGCAACCATGCGTCCGCTGGCCGCATTCACATAACCGGAAAGCGCGTTCACCTCTCTCGATGTGCCGGTCTTGGCCCACATCTGGCCTTTGAGCGGCGTGTTCACGAAGCGATGATCGAGAGTTCCATCGACGCCTGCTACAGGCAGTGTCCCGCGCCACGCCGTGCCCCACGACTGGCGCGACGCGTAAGCCAGCAGGTGCGTCAAGGCACGCGGAGAAATCTTGTCGTTTGAGCTCAGCCCCGAGCCATCGTAGAAAAAGAAATCCGCGTCGTCGATGCCGGCATCCACCAGGAACTGCCGCACCACGCGCGTCCCTTCCTCAAAACTGCCGTCGCTGCCGAATGTCTTGCCCAGAAGGCGAAGCAGCATCTCGGCGTGCAGGTTCTGGCTGGTCTTATTAATGACCGCGATGTCCTCGGCCACCGGCACGGAGATGCGCGCGCCCAGTACGCGTCGGCCCTCGGGGGCGCCAGAAATCGTAGTCACCTCGACGGGCGCAAGCTTCAGCGGCCTCTCGCGCTCCTCGGCAAAATCGCCCGCTCCCGATGCATACTTGTGGCGCGATTCGGGATCTCCGCTCACTTTGATGCCGCGGCGCAGCAAGGCCAACTTGAAAGCGTCGGCCGTGAACTCCGCCGGATCTTCGACGGCCAGCGGGACATGCAGGCCGTCTGCGGGAATCGTGCCCCACGCGCGGACCAACGCGAAGCCGGGCCGCCGTTCCAGGCCGGGCCGGGCCCTTTCGCCGGGTACGGCGGGCTTCATGCTGTTGTCCACCGTAAAGTAGTCCACGTCCGGCGCCCATTCGGCCAAAGTATGGCCGCTCCCGGCGGGATGCTCGTTGATATTCAACTCGTCGGCGTTCTCATTGAAGGTGAGCGCTGAAACGGGTGCGCCATAGCTCCACTGCAAATCGTCCCAGCCCCACCCCAGTCCAAAAGGCTCGTCAAGAAAATACGTGTTGTCGCCTACCACGGTGCCTTCCACCGCGCGCACGCCCGCTTGCTCCACCTGCTCCGCGAGCAAATCGAGCGGCGTCATCACCTTCAGCGCGCGCGCGTTCTCTGCCGCCTCTTCGGGAGACACTTCGCTCGTCTGGGTCGTGCTGGCCGTCGTTGTGGCCTGTCCTTGGCTCGCAGCCGCATCCGGCGGCGCAGATGGCGGGGCCGTCCCCGGCTCCACATAGGGATAGGCTCGCGCACTGATCGTCGGATCGCCCACGCCCAGCAGAATAATGTCGCCGTGCAGAGTGCCTGCCGCATCCACATCGCCATTGGCCAACACAAATGTCGTCCACGTCAAAGTTTCCACAGGCAGCAAAGCGTAGGCGGCCGCGGTAGTGGCGAGCTTGGTGTTCGAAGCGGGCGTAAACAACTGTGCGTCGTTCAACCCGTAAAGTGGTTGCCCTTCGAGCGTTGTCACGCTGATGCCAAACTGTGCGTGGCTGAGCACGGGGTCGGCAAGAATGGCCTGAATGCGGTCGGCAAGCGGACCGGTGGTCGGCGCAGGACGCAGCGGCGGATGAAGCGCGCGGTGCGCGGGCGCTTGTGCAAACAAGCCGAGGCCGCAAACCAAAAGACTGCCCAACGCAGTTGGGAATCGCCGCAAAATCGTCATGCCCGGAGTGTAGCAAAACACTGCGGGTGGCCCCATCCTATGGCAATTTCACAATCCACTTACCCATCCACTCCGTGCCCCATCCTTACGGCGGCTTCATCGCCGAAAGGGTGGGAAAGCAAGAACCCCGACCCACCCTCAACGAAGCACGACAAATGGGTGCCCCACGTCCCGCTCTTGGGACGTGGGATGGCACGAGCCTAAACCCGTCTTCGACCAAGCTGAGACCTCTCCGCGCCCGTCCTTTTCGCTCGATGCGGCGTACCATCGAAACTGAGAACCAATGCGAACCATCGCACATTGGCGGCTACGCACCCGCACCCTCGAGCTGGGCAGGCGCACGCTCATCTGCGGCGTGGTCAACATCACGCCCGACTCGTTCTCGGACGGCGGTTCCTTCCTCGATCCCGAGGCCGCGTTGATCCGCTGTATGCGATGCCTCGATGAGGGCGCCGACATTCTCGATCTCGGTGCCGAAAGCACGCGCCCAGGCTCGCGTGCCGGTGACGCGAATGCACTCGTCAGCGTCGATGAAGAGCAAGCCCGTCTTTTGCCGGTGCTCGAAGAAATTGTCAAAAAGCTGCCCCACGCAGTCGTTTCCGTGGACACGTACAAAGCGGCCACAGCGCACGCGGTACTCGAGGCAGGCGCGGAGATCATCAACGACGTGAGTGGATTCACCTGGGATCTTGACATCGCGCAAGTCTGCGCAAAGTTCGGCGCAGGCGCAGTCCTCTCGCACTCCCGAGACCGCCCTGAAGCGTGGCGCGCGCAGCCGCAACTCGCTCCCGATGCGCTGCTTGCCACAGTGCGCGACGGATTGGCCGCAAGCCTCGCCGTCGCGCAACAAGCCGGAATCGCGCCCGATCAACTTGTCCTCGATCCCGGCTACGGCTTCGGCAAACGATTCAGCGAGAATTACGCGCTGCTCAACCGCCAATCCGAACTTCTCGCGCTCGGCCGCCCGCTATTCACGGGCTTGAGCCGCAAATCCTTCCTCGGTCACACCCTCGCGCCACTCTTCGGGGGCAGCGACGCGCCGCTCGATGCCCGCGAGAACGCAAGCCTCGCGGCGATGACCGCCGCAATCCTGCACGGCGCGTCCATCGTGCGTGTTCACGAGGTGCGCCCGGCAGTCGAGGCAGCCCGCATCGCCGACGCCATTCTCGCCGCATCCGAGAGCCGGTAAAATGGCCGCAGGGATGCTTCCCTCAATTTGTTTTCACCAGTCATGAAGACCAATTTCGCATTCGGCAAAAACGGCATCGAAGTTGCAGTTCCCGACGGCTTCGCCTATCAGGTGGTGCGCAGCCGCGCCGCACGAGCCCTCAACGACGTAACCAGTGCGCTCGAACGCGGCGCTCGATCATCCCATCCACAGCGATCCGCTAGAGAAACTCGCCGCGGGCAAGCGCACGGCGGCCATCTCTGTCTGCGACATCACCCGCCCCGCGCCCAACCGCGTCACGCTGCCGCCGCTTCTCAAGCGCCTGCACGCCGCCGGCATTCCCAAAGAGGGCGTTACGATCCTCATCGCTACCGGCCTGCATCGCGCGGCGACCCAGGAAGAACTCGACGTCATTCTCGGGCCGGAAATCGCCGCAACCTATCGCGTCGTCAGCCACGACGCGCGCAACTTCGCCGCCCATCGTTTCGTTGGCACAACGCGCCGCGGCACGCCCGTGTATATCGACGAGCGTTTTGTCGCCGCCGACTTGCACATCACCCTCGGCTTCATTGAGCCGCATCTGATGCTGGGCTTTAGCGGTGGTCGCAAGCTTATCGTTCCCGGAGTCGCGGCGCAGGAAACCATCAAAGTCATTCACTCGCCGCGCTTCATGCGCGAGCCGCTGGCCACCGAGGGCTCGATCGAAGGCAATCCCCTGCACGCAGAGCTGCTCGAAGCCGCCGCAATGGCGCGCCACGACTTCATCCTCGACGTCACGCTCACGCCGGAGCGCGCCATCTCCGGCGTATTTGCCGGCAATCCGGTCAAAGCGCATGCGGCGGGCGTGGAGTTTATGACGAGCACTTCGCTCACCCCGCTCGATGCGCTGGCCGATGCGGTTATCACCTCGTCGGCCGGCTATCCGCTGGATCTGACGTTCTACCAGTGCCTGAAGGGACTGACCGCAGCGCAGCACATCGTTAAGCCGGGCGGAAAAATGCTGCTCCTGGCCGAGTGCGCCGAGGGCATCGGCTCGCCCGAGTATGCGCGCATGCTCAAGGCCTATCGTGGTCACGCGGAGTTTCTCAAAGAAATCGAGAACGCGCCCGTCGAGATCGACCAGTGGCAGCTTGAAAAACTGGCGCTGACAGGGCTGAAAAACGAATTGCTGTTCTATACGCCCGGCGCCCCGCACGAAGCCCTCGGAAGCCTGGCAGCGCACGCCTTCGGCAACATAAGCGAAGCGGTCGCCGCGCTGGTGAACGGCCTCGCGCCGGGAGCCAGCGTGCGTCTCCTGCCCGAAGGCCCCTACACCTTCGCCCGCGCCACACCCGCCTACGCGTGAATCGCCGACTTCCAAATCTCAACCCAAAACCAACTCTGGGTGCCCCCGGTCCCTCGCCTTTGGGGACCGGGGATTGCAAGAATACTTCTACGCGCAACTCTGAACTTTCCTAAATGCTGATCCCCACCTTGTACCGCGGCCACAGCGGACGCATCGCCGCGTGATCGACAATCGGCTCGCCATCGCACTCCACTTCAATAACCGTCGCCGGCTGGTCGGGCGCAATCATCGGAAGTCCAGTCAACCGGAAGCTGAACTCGTCCTGCGTAAACTCCACCTTTTTGCCGGTCTTGAGCAAGCGCGCCGAGAGCACCTTCGGCTTCAGCCCACCGATCGCCACCACCACTTCGGGCTTGTAGAAGTCGAGCCACTCCGCAGCCGGCGTGTGGCCCGGCCAGCAATGCACATGCACGTAGAGCGTGTTGCCCTTGCGCGAGTAGTTCCAGCTCGCCGCGGGATTCAGCGTTCCCCGCTCTGACCCGTAGATGGTCTTGCCGTTTGTGTCCATCCATCTGCCCACTGTCTCCAGAATCTCTACCGACGCCGGAGGTACGGACCCGTCGGGCTCGGGACCAATGTTCAGCAGATAATTTCCGCCTCCGCGCGCGCAGGTGATCAGGTTATCGACGATCGTCTTCGGCGTCTTCCACTGATCGTCGCCGCGATTGAATCCCCAGCTGTTGTTCAGCGTCATGCAGCGTTTCCCACGCGCGGCCCGCTTCCGAAGCCTGAATGTGCTGCTCCGGCGTGGCAAAGTCGCCATCGAGCCCATTGCGATTGTTCACAATGATGTCGGGCTGCAGCTCGAAGACCATTTCGTTCATCCGCTCCGACTCCCACTGCGCCGCGGTCAGCGGCCACGAAACGTCGTACCACAAAATATCGATTTTGCCGTAGTTGGTCATCAGCTCGCGGATCAGCCCGTGCGTGTAATCCACAAACCGCCGCCGCGCCGCTTCGTCCGTTTTGCAGATCGCGCCGTCGGGATGGTGCCAGTCCATCAGCGAGTAGTAGAAACCCACGCGCAGTCCTTCGGCGCGTGCCGCTTCCACGTATTCGCGCACCAGGTCGCGTCCCGGCCCCTGCTGCATCGCGTTGTAATCGGTCAGCTTGGTGTCCCAGTTGCAAAAGCCCTCGTGGTGCTTGGTCGTCATCACCATGTACTTCTGCCCGGCGCGCTTGGCCAGCCGCGCCCAGTCGCGCGCCGCGTTGGGCTTGGGATGAAAGTGCTTGGCCAGAATCTCGTACTGAGGAATCGGAACGCCCTCGTGCTCCTTCACCCATTCGTACTGCCCGATAACGCTGTAAAGCCCCCAGTGGATGAACATGCCGAACTTGGCCTCGTGCCACCACGCCATACGCGCATCGCGCGTCGCCCTCTGTTTTTGATCGGTCGGCGTAGGTACCGTCTGTGCCGCGGCGGCCTGCGCGCCTGTTGCCAGTCCATCCGCCTTCGTAGCGGCCAGTGCCACGGCGCCCGCCGCGCCAAACTGCTTCAAGAACGACCGTCTCGTGTTCTCGCTCCAATCCATCTCCATCTCCTTTTTCCTATCCACTTTTTTCTATGCGCCGATGCCTCGGGGTGCCCCATCCTAAACGCGCTTTTTGCGTTTAGGGTGGGGTAGCACAAACCCCAGACCCGCGCTCAAACCCGGTCTTCGTTAGCGTTTACGAAAACCGCGCAAAATTCCCGCGGAGCCACTATAGCAGACTCCATCGTCCCTCGATTTCCGCCATGCCCCCAGCCCCGGAACTGTCTCCTATACACTGCTGCCATGGCCGTACGCATGAAAGACATAGCCGCCGAACTGGGCGTTTCGGTGGTCACGGTTTCGCGAGCGCTCCGCGACCGGCCCGACATCGCAGAGGACACCAAGGCCAAAATCCTGGATCGCGTAAAGCGGCTCAACTATCGCCCCAACCTTACCGCGCGCAGTTTAGTCACAGGCCGCAGTGCGCTCATTGGACTCGTCGTGCCCGATCTCATCCATCCCTTCTTCGGAGAGATTGCCAAAGGCCTCTCCAGCAAGTTGCGCGAGAAGGAATACTACCTCCTCGTCTCCTCTTCCGAGAGCGATCCGCAGTTGGAGCAAGATGAGGTGGAGCACATGCTGGCCCACCATCTGGACTGCTTCGTCGTGGCCTCGTGCCGCAAAGACACTGACACTCTGCGTAGCATCAAGGAGTCGGGCGTGCCGCTGGTTCTCGTCGATCGCAACTTCCCGGGATTCTCCGCGAATTTTGTTGGCGTCGACGACGTGAAAGTCGGCGAGCTCGCCACCGCGCACCTCATCGCGCAGGGCTGCAAGCGCATCGCACACATTCGCGGCCCCGTCACCAGCATTGGAGATGCCCGAGTCGAAGGCTACCGCAACGCGCTCCAGAGCCATCGCGTGACAGTCCCAGGTAGTTACATTGTGTCTTGCGGTGAAGCCTCCGACTCCGATGGCGAGACCCGCGGCCGCCGCGCGATGGAAGAGATCCTGGCTCTCAAACCGCGCCCCGACGGGCTCTTCTGCTTCAACGACACCGTCGCCCTCGGCGCCATGGAGCGCGCCCTTGAAGCCGGCCTCCGCATTCCCAAGAATCTCGCGATTGTGGGCTGCGGCAACTTCCACTACAGCAGCAAACTCCAGGTCCCGCTCACGAGCGTCGACCAGAAATCCCGCGAAATCGGCGAGCGCGCCGCCAAACTCATCATGACGCTGCTGGAAAAGTCGCCATCGGCCCGCCCGCGCAGCATCGTCCTCAAG
The DNA here is from genome assembly GCA_963732305.1 of uncultured Acidobacteriaceae bacterium. Classification (GTDB taxonomy): domain Bacteria; phylum Acidobacteriota; class Terriglobia; order Terriglobales; family Acidobacteriaceae; genus Telmatobacter. The sequence continues at coordinate 768,357 of CAVSYW010000003.1, read as the reverse complement.
CCCGAGCTGATCGCAAGAGAGTCCTCGCAGCTCAAGTAGGCGGGTGCTGGTTCTCGGCGATGGCCACAGTTCCCGAAGCCATAACGGCTCCTATCGGCTATCAAGCACGCCGGGTTTAAAATTGAAGAGGTCGCGGAGTTGTCGACCGCACTAAAATCCATGCCCGCGCGTAGCGGCCCTTAACGGTTTGCTGCGGCGGGGTTTTGTGTGGGAGTGGGAAGGCGAATGCGAGCTAAGACGGCTGTAGTGCTGGGCGCCCAATGGGGCGACGAGGGCAAGGGCAAAATTGTCGACGTGCTGAGCGAGCGGTTCTCCGCCGTGGCGCGCTACGCCGGCGGCCATAACGCCGGGCACACCGTCATCATCGGCGAGCACAAGTTCGTCCTGCAACTCATCCCCTGCGGCGTCATTCGCCCTAACTGCAAAGGCGTCATCGGCAATGGCGTAGTCCTCGATCCCATTTATTTTTTGGACGAGATTGGCCGCGTGCGCAAGACCGGCCTCGACATCGACGGCCGTCTCTTCGTCTCCAATCGCGCGCAGGTCATTCTGCCCTATCACCGCATGATCGAGTTGGCCGCCGAAACCGCGCCCGGCCGCCAGAAGATCGGCACCACCAGCAAGGGCATCGGCCCTGCCTACGAAGACAAGATGGCGCGCAGCGGTCTCCGCGTCATCGACCTGCTCAACACCTCGCTACTCAAAACGCACATTGAAGCCGCCTGCGAAGAGAAAAACGCCGTCGCCCACGCCCTCTTCGGAACCGATCCCCTCGATCCCTCCAAAATGTACGACGATTACGCCGCCGCTGCCGAGCGCATCCGTCCCCTGGTCGCCGACACGGGCCGCCTGCTCCACGGCATCCTCGCCAAAGGCGGGAGCATCATGTTCGAAGGTGCGCAGGGCACCATGCTCGACATCGATCACGGCACCTATCCCTACGTCACCTCGTCTTCGGCCACTGCCGGCGGCGCGGCCACCGGAACCGGCGTGGGACCCACCGCCATCGGCACCGTCATTTCCGTCACCAAGGCCTACGTCACGCGCGTGGGCGAAGGACCTTTCCCCACCGAGATTCACGGCGCAATCGGCGATCATCTCCGCGCCCGCGGCCACGAGTACGGCGCAGTCACCGGCCGTCCCCGCCGTTGCGGTTGGCTCGACATACCGCTCCTGCGCTACTCAAACCAGGTTAATGGCGCGGAATGGCTGGTCGTCACCAAGCTCGACGTCCTCGACGAGCTCGAAGAAATCTCCGTCTGCATCGGCTACGAGATCGACGGTAAAGTCAGCGACCAAATCCCCGCCGACGTGCGTGGTCTCGAATCCATCAAACCCGTCTACACCGCGTTCAAGGGCTGGCGCGAGTCCACCGAGGGCGTCACCGAATACGACAAGCTTCCCCAGGCCGCCCGCGACTACCTTGACTTCCAGGAACGCGAGAGCGGCGCCAAAATCGGCATGATCTCCACCGGCCCTGACCGCGGCCAGACCATTGTCCTGCCAGAGTTTGCCGCCGCCCTCGACCGCATCCACGCGTAAGAAGCAGCGAGTTGACAAGCCAGCGAGTCGGCCCCGGGTTTAAGATCCACGTGGCCACTGTCCACGGTTCACGATCCGCTCGCCCCCGCTGCCTTTTTCCCAAAATTTCCGTCCAACTCCTGCTCGGGAATCGACGGCAATCCCTCCATGGAACCTGTGGTTCGCTTCTTTACGAGAATTCCATTTGACCGGAACTCGGTTTCGGGAATACTGTGTACCCGTATGCCGGGTTCATCGATCGATCCACTGAGCCCCATTCGTTCTCGCCGGTTGACTCCCCGGTGGACAATGGCCGCGGTTTTCCTCCTCGCGGTCAGCGCCATTCCTCTATCTGCCAGAGGCTTGTCGATGGGGCAGAAGCACGAAACCCGTCACGAGATCGATCAGCTTGAGGACGAGTGGCGCAACGCTGTCCTCACCTCCGACGCCAAAGCCATGGATTCCCTGTTGGCCGACGACTACATGGCCATCACGCCCGCCGGCACGCTCCAGTCGCGCGACGAGGCTCTGCAAAACCTGCGTTCCGGCCGCCTGCATTTCACCTCCCTCACCATCACCGACCGCAAAGTCCGATTCTACGGAACCACGGCCGTCGTCACCTCGCTGGCCAGCATTCAGGCCAACACTCCCGACGGCCAGGTGACCGGCGACTATCGCTACACACGCGTCTATGTGCGCAACGCGCAGGGCGATTGGAAGGTCGTCAGCTTTGAAGCCAGCCACGTCCGCGAACCCGGCCCGCACAAACGCAACGAATTGCACTAGAGCCTGAGCCGTTACCGGCACAATTCCTGCAACCTATCTATCCCAAAATCATCTACTTGAGTGTGTCTGCTTCTCTTCCATTCACAACAAACCACCTGAAAGTTTCTAGCTTCATCCCCGGCCCTTGAAAAGAAAGGCCCCTCGGGGTACACTAAAAACAATATAGGACTAAATGAGTCCTATATTGCGGGATTCCGGGTTGAGCCTTTCTCTTCTCGTTTCTTGAAGGCGGCAGGCGCCTCAAAAATCCCTTTCAACGCCGATTCCGGTGGAGGCTTCATGAGTTCGACTGTAGACACAATTCGCGATCTGGCGGCCCAGGATTACAAATGGGGCTTTGTCACCGAGATCGACGAAGACCGCGTCCCCAAGGGCCTGAATGAAGGCATCGTCCGTCTCATCTCCGCGCGCAAAGGTGAACCTGCTTTCATGCTGGAGTGGCGGCTGAAGGCCCTGGAGTATTGGTTCAAAATGGAGCGCGAGCAGGGCGAGCCCAAGTGGGCAAACGTCACATTTCCCCCCATCGACTACCAGAACATCGTCTACTACTCTGCGCCTAAGCAGAAGCCCTCGCTCGACAGCCTCAACCAGGTCGATCCCGAGTTGCTCAAGACCTACGCCAAGCTCGGCATTCCGATCGATGAGCAAAAGCGCCTCTCCAACGTGGCGGTCGACGCGGTCTTTGACTCGGTCTCCGTGGCCACCACGTTCAAGGACAAGCTCGCCGAGATGGGCGTCATCTTCTGCTCGTTCTCTGAGGCCGTGCAAAAGCACCCCGACCTCATCAAGAAATATCTCGGCACCGTGGTTCCGCATACTGACAATTTCTATGCCGCACTCAACGCGGCAGTTTTCACTGACGGTTCGTTTGTCTACGTCCCCAAGGGCGTGCGCTGTCCCATGGAACTCTCCACCTACTTCCGCATCAACGCCGCGGAGACCGGCCAGTTCGAACGCACCCTCATCATCGCCGACGAAGGCGCGTCCGTGAGTTATCTCGAGGGTTGCACCGCGCCCATTCGCGACACCAATCAGCTCCACGCCGCCGTTGTCGAACTCATCGCGCTCGACAACGCGCAGATCAAGTACTCTACGGTGCAGAACTGGTACCCCGGCGACAAGGAAGGTCGCGGCGGTATCTACAACTTCGTCACCAAGCGCGGCAAGTGTGCGGGCCGCAACTCCAAGATCTCCTGGACGCAGGTCGAAACCGGCTCCTCGATCACCTGGAAGTATCCGAGCTGCATCCTGCAAGGCGACAACTCCGTTGGCGAGTTCTACTCGGTCGCACTCACCAACAATCGTCAGCAGGCCGACACGGGCACCAAGATGATTCACATCGGCAAAAACACGCGCTCCACGATCGTGTCCAAGGGCATCTCGGCCGGCTTCGGGCAGAATACCTATCGCGGCCAGGTCAAAATCATGAAGGGCGCAACGGGCGCGCGCAACTACACGCAGTGTGACTCGTTGCTCATCGGCGACAAGTGCGGCGCGCACACGTTCCCCTACATTGACGTGCGCAACGGCTCGGCGCGCATGGAGCACGAAGCCTCCACTTCCAAGATCGGCGAAGATCAGCTTTTCTATCTCCGCCAGCGCGGCCTCAAAACGGAAGACGCCGTCTCTATGATCGTCAACGGCTTTTGCAAGACGGTATTCAAGGAGCTGCCCATGGAGTTCGCCGTAGAAGCGCAAAAGCTCCTGGGCGTAAGCCTAGAAGGCAGTGTCGGTTAATTTTGTACCGAAAGATTTTGTACCGCCGGAGTTGAGGTACCGCCGGCCGGCAATTTGTACCGCCGGTCTCCTGACCGGCTGTCGTGCGGGCGTCCACGCCCGCACAGCAAGACAGATTCGGCGTGGGCTTTGAAAGGGCGCGACTTGAGTCGTGCCGAACGAAATTTACAAATGCCCCGGGGCCTTAGACCCCGAGAACGAAGTTCTCGCAGAGGCACCAGGAAGAAGCACGAAGCAGAGGCACCAGGAAGAAGCACGAAGCAGAGGCACCAGGAAGAAGCACGAAGCAGAGGCACCAGGAAGAAGCACGAAGCAGAGGCACCAGGAAGAAGCACGAAGCAGAGGCACCAGGAAGAAGCACGAAGTGTCAGGGCACGACTTGAGTCGTGCCGCACGCGCTGTAGGCGCAACGGTTGTTAGCCCCGCGCTTTAGCGTGGGGATGGGAGTAAGTGAAAACGGCAAGCCCCGTAGGGGCGGCGCAGGTTTTGTATCAGGGCGCGAGTTTACTCGCGCCGAAGAAAGACCAAATAGAATTCGGGGGCTTTAGCCCCCGGGGACGACCCCTAACGCACGAACGGAGACAAAACAACCAATGGCATTGTTAGAAATTCAAGATCTGCACGCCTCGGTCGATGGTCACGAAATCCTCAAAGGCGTGAATTTAACGGTCAATGCGGGCGAGGTGCATTCCATCATGGGCCCCAACGGCTCCGGCAAGAGCACGCTGGCCGCGGTCCTGGCGCGCCGCGACGCCTATCAGGTCACAAGCGGCAAAATTTTGTTCCAGGGCAAGGACCTGCTCGAAATGGACCCCGAAGAAGCCGCCTGTGAGGGCGTGTTTCTCGCCTTCCAATATCCGGTCGAGATTCCCGGCATCGGCAACGCCTATTTCCTGCGCTCGGCTATGAACGCCATCCGCAAATACCACGGCCAGGAAGAGCTGGATGCCATGGACTTTCTACCCCTTTACAAGGAGCGCATGAAGCTGCTCGAAATGGACGAGAAGTTCATGAACCGCTCCGTCAACGAGGGTTTCTCGGGCGGCGAAAAGAAGCGTAATGAGATTCTGCAACTTTCCATGCTCGAGCCCAAACTCGCCATTTTGGATGAGACGGACTCCGGCCTCGACATCGATGCCCTGCGCATCGTAGCCCAGGGCGTCAACGCCATGCGCAGTCCAGATCGCTCGTTCTTGGTCATCACGCACTACCAGCGCCTGCTCGACTACATCGCGACCGACTTCGTGCACGTGCTCGTCGACGGCAAGATCGTACGCTCCGGCGGCCCCGAATTAGCCCTCGAGCTCGAAGACAAGGGATACAGCACGTCGGAAGCCAGCGAGCAACAAGCGCTGCCCGTATAGCCGCGCAGCAGGCGCAGCGTTCGCTGGCTGGTGAATTCAGGCGCATGAAGGAAGTTACGAAGGCTTGGCCCCGGAGGGGCCGAACGAGAATAGCCCAGGGTGAAGCGGAGCGGAACCCTGGGATAGACGCCAGATAGACATTTCCGCCCCGGAGGGGCGGAACGAAAGACTCGAACGATTCACAGCAAGAAAGACGAGAAAGCAATGGCAACAGCGACCCCACAGTTGGAAAAATATTTCGAAGCCTACGAAGAAGTCCGCGCCCAGGGTTCGGAACGCGAGCCCGTCTGGCTGCAACAGTTGCGCGAAGACGGCTGGGCCCGTTTCAGCGCCAAGGGCTTTCCCTCCACGCACGACGAGGACTGGCGCTTTACCAATCTCACTCCGCTCGCCAGGACTCCTTTCCGCCGCGCCGCCAAAGGCGAATTCGCAGTTTCGCCCGCGCAGCTTGAGCCATTTCGCGTAGCCGGCGCTGCCTGCCAGCTACTCTTCATCAACGGCCACTTCGCGCCCCAGCTTTCCGACCTCGGCACGCTGCCCGAAGGCCTCCTCGTCTGCTCCTTAGCCACAGCCATCGACTGCGGCCGCGAAGGCTGCGCTCCCGAAGGCATCGAGCAGCACCTCGGCCGCTACGCCGACATGACCCGCGACGTCTTCACCGCGCTCAACACCGCGCTGTGGGAAGATGGCGCGTACCTGCGCATCCACCGCGGTGTCGTCCTCGAGCAGCCCATCCATCTTCTGTATGTCTCCGCAGGCGCCGGCGCTGAGATCGCCACGCATCCCCGCACGCTCATCATCGCGGAAGACTCTAGCCAGGCCGTCATCGTCGAAGACTACGTTTCGCTCGGTAGCGAAGCCGCATTTTCCAACGCCGTTACGGAGCTCGCAGCCGGCCAGGACGCCGTCATCTCGCACTTCCTCATCGAGCGCGAAAATCTCGCCTCCTTCAACGTTTCCACCTTGCGCATCGAGCAATCGCGCAGCGCCAATGTCGATTCGCACTCCATCCTGCTGGGCGGCGGCCTGGTGCGCAACAACGTGCACCCCGTCCTCAACGGCGAAGGCGCGGAATGTTTGATCAACGGCCTCTTTGTCGGCGCGGGCCGCCAGCAGAACGCCAGCAGCCAGCAGAACGCCAGCAGCCAGCATATCGACAACTACATGCTCGTCGAGCACGCCCGGCCCAACTGCAACAGCCGCCAGTTCTACAACGGTATTCTCGCCGACAGCGCGCGCGGCGTCTTTCATGGTCGCATCGTGGTGCACAAGGACGCACAGAAAACCGACGCCAAGCAGACCAATCGCAACCTGCTGCTCTCTGACAACGCGCGCATCGACACCAAGCCGCAGCTCGAAATCTACGCTGACGACGTGAAGTGTACGCACGGCGCAACCATCGGCCAGATCGACGAGTCGCAGCTCTTCTATCTGCGCGCGCGTGGCATTGCAGAAACCGAAGCGCGCAACCTGCTGCTCTACGCCTTCGCAGCCGAGTGCCTCGACCGCATGAAGGAGTCCGCAGCGCGCGACTTCGCGGAGAAACTCATCCGCGTTCGCGTTCAGGAGCTGGCGCGCGCCGTCAAGGCCGCCGCGCCCGCGGCAACTGAAGAAGAGCAAGCGCAGAACTGGGAGGAAGTGGGATGACAGCCGTCACCCAACCCGCACTCCATCAGCCGTCGCCGCAAAGCTATGCGGCCGGCAGCGCTGGAGGCCTCGACAGCGCCGGGGGCCTCGACATCGAAAAGATCCGCGCCGATTTCCCCATCCTCGCCGAGCGCATCCACGGCAAAAGGCTGGTCTATCTCGACAACGCGGCCACCTCGCAAAAGCCCCGCGCCGTCATTGACGCCATCGTGTACTATTACGAGCACCTCAACGCCAACATTCATCGCGGCGTGCACACGCTGAGCGTACGCGCCACTGAGGCGCACGATGCCGCCCGCGAAACCGTGCGCCGTTTCATTAACGCCGCCGACACGCGCGAAATCATCTTCGTCCGCGGCGCTACCGAGGCCATCAATCTTGTTGCACAATCCTACGGTCGCACCCACGTCGGTCCCGGCGACGAAATCCTCATCACGGCCATGGAGCACCACTCCAACATCGTGCCCTGGCAGATTCTCTGCGAAGAAAAAGGCGCGTATCTCCGCGTTGCGCCCATCGACGATCGCGGCGAACTGTTGCTCGACGAATTTGCCAAGCTCATCGGCCCGCGCACTAAACTCGTCGCCGTCACGCAGGTTTCAAACGCGCTCGGCACTATCACACCGCTGCGCGAAATGATCGAGATCGCGCACCGCCAGGGCGTTCCCGTGCTGGTCGATGGCGCCCAGGCCGTGCCGCATTTCGCCGTCGACGTGCAGGCTCTCGATTGCGATTTCTACGCCTTCAGCGGCCACAAGGTCTATGGGCCCACGGGCATCGGCGTGCTTTACGGCAAGCGCGCGCTCCTTGAAGCCATGCCCCCTTACCAGGGCGGCGGCGACATGATCAGCTCCGTCACCTTCGCGAAAACCACCTACAACGACTTGCCCTTCAAGTTTGAAGCCGGCACGCCCGACATTGCCGGCGCCATCGCCCTGGGTGCTGCGCTCGAATACATTTCCAACTTGGGCATGGACAACATCGCGGCGCACGAGCACGACCTGCTCACCTACGCCACGGAAAAAGTCGGCGCTCTGCACGGTGTGCAGCTCATCGGAACCGCGCCGTGAGCGCGCCGGCGCTCTCTCTTTTGTAATGGACGGCGTGCATCCCCACGATCTGGGCACGATCCTCGATCGCGAGGGCATTGCCATCCGCACCGGCCACCACTGCGCGCAGCCGGTCATGGATCGTTTTAAAATCCCCGCCACCGCGCGCGCCTCCTTCGCCGTGTACAACACGCGCCAAGACATAGACGCGCTCGTCGAAGGAATGCGCAAGGCGCATGAGGTGTTTGCGTGACGTCAGAATTGGGTGACCTTTATCAGGAAGTGATTCTCGAGCACAGCAAGGCGCCGCGGAACTTTCACCGCATCGCGTCGGCGAATCATGAAGCCGAGGGCTACAACCCATTGTGCGGCGACCGCTGCTCGATCTATATCGATATGGAAGGCGACAAGATTAAGGAAATCGGCTTCCAGGGCTCCGGCTGCGCCATCTCCCGCGCTTCGGCTTCCATGATGACGCAGATGGTGAAAGGCAAAACCAAAGCCGAAGCTGTGCAGCTCTTCGAGAAGTTCCATGGCCTCGTCACCGGCAAGGAAGAAGCCGCCAAAGCTGAAGATCTGGGCAAAATGGCCGTCTTCGGCGGCGTCTCCAGGTTTCCCGCGCGCGTCAAGTGCGCCACGCTCGCCTGGCACACGCTGCAATCCGCCCTCGAAGACGAAAGAAAACAGCAACCCGTCTCAACCGAGTAAGCAAGCACCGCCGTAAGCTCCGGAGGAGCCGCCGAAAATAGCCCAGGGTGGAGTCCGCGACAGCGGACGGAACCCTGGGAACGCAAGACCGTAACCGTTTCCGCCCCGTAGGGCCGGTCGAACTCTACCCAGCGTTTTGGAGAGAGCAACGAGCTGCAAAAGATGACAGACCCTCAAAACCAACTCGCCCCCGAACCCTTCCGCGAAGAAATGATCTGGAAGCAGCTAAAGACCGTCCGCGATCCCGAAATCCCCGTCAACATCGTCGATCTCGGCCTCGTCTACGCGGCCGCTGCCGCTGACGTCGAAGGCGGCAAGCGCATTGAAGTCCGCATGACCCTCACCGCTCCCGGCTGCAGCATGTCCGATGTCATCAAGGCCGAGGTCGAGCGCAAGCTCGCCGCACTCCCCGAGGTGCGCGAAGTAAAAGTCGAAATCGTCTTCGACCCCCCCTGGGACAAGAGCCGCATGTCCGAAGCTGCTAAACTGCACCTTGGCTTCGACTCCGACTTCGGCGCGCCCACGCAGCCTCCCGGCTCCTTCAAAATCCTTCGCTAATCCGCTATCTCATCGAGTTCCCAAATGAAATCCAGAGGCCTTCGTTAACGCTTACGGTACGTTTGTCACAAGTCGTCTCCGCGTGCGTAACTTTAAGATTCTAAACACAATCATTCGGCAAGGTATGGGCCAAACCGTAAGTCACTTGCCAATCCCCTCAACACCTCTGTAGAACTTCTCGGTCGCAGCAAAGCTCCGTCCGCAGTGCATCTATGTCTCTCGCTTCAGACGGAAATCAGGGTTTTCGCGTGCAACTTCGTCATCGTTTCACACTTAGGAACCAATTCGGCCACAACAAAGAACAAGATTCGGGAGGATAAACGCAGAAATGACACACTTAGCCAGTTTTCGGAAACACACCTTCTTAGCAGTCATCGTCCTGCTCGGAATGGCCCTGTGCTGTTCCACCGCAAAGTCACAGAGCGGTGCCGGCTCCATCCAGGGCACGGTCACCGACTCCACCGGAGCCGTCATCCCCAACGCCTCGATTCATGCCGTCAATCAGGGAACGGGCATTGCCGCCGACACGAAATCCAACGCTGTCGGCTTTTACCAGGTTCCGGATCTCTTCACGGGAACCTACGTGGTGACCATCACCGCGCCCGGCATGAAAACCTACCAGCAGACCATCGAACTGCTCGTCGCGCAGAACGCCGCCATCAGCCCGACCATGACCGCCGGCAACGTCACCCAGCAAGTTACAGTGAATGCCGATACGGTGCAGTTGACCACCACCGACAATGGCACCATCGCCTCGACGCTGGAAAATCAGCGCATCAATCAGTTGCCGATGAACGGCCGCAACATTCTGCAATTGGCGGCTGAGACCACGCCTGGACTGGGCAGTTGCAACCAGGATTCGAACGGCCAGTGCGCCAACGGCCTCATGGGCTACGGTATGGAGTACGTGGCAGACGGCGTGACCCTCGAAGGCCGCGAGTTTGGCGGCGGCCACGTCGGCCAGGCGCAGTTTCCCGATCCTGACTCCATCCAGGAAATGCGCGTCGAGACCACCGGCTTGAACGCGCAATACGCCACCCCGGCAACCGGCGTCATCACCACCAAGTCGGGCACCAACAGCCTGCACGGCTCGCTCTTCTGGACCACGCGCAATAGCTACTTCGGCGTGGCCAAACAGAGACAGAGTCCCACTAACTACGTAGCGCCTCCATATATCCGCAACGAATTTGGCGGATCGGTGGGCGGGCCCATCGTCCTTCCCCACGTCTACCACGGCAAAGACAAGTCGTTCTTCTTCTTCGCCTACGAGCGCTACTCGCTGGCCAGCATCGCCGGCGAATCTGTTTTGGTTCCATCGTCCCTTTGGCGCAACGGCGACTTTAGCACCATGGTTGGCACCTCGGGCGCGCTGCAGACGCTCTACGATCCCAACACCACGACCTACACCGGCGGTACCTGGACGCGCCAGAAATTCACCGATGAATTCACTGAAGGTCCGGGCGCCGGTCCGGCGAATTGCAACGGCGACACCAATTGCATCCCGCTCAATCGCGAGTCTCCCACCGCGCAAGTCGTGAATGCCATCACGCCTCTTCCCAGCCCCTCATTATCAAGCGTCAACCCTCTGGCAACAGGGGCGATCAATTTGCAGGGAGACAATCCCACCGAATTGCGCGCTCCCACCTACACTTTCCGGCTCGATCACGAGTTCAACGAGAACAACCGCATCTACTTGCGCTTCACCATGACACCGGAAACGCAGACTGTGCTCCGCAACCAGCCGTATGCACAGCCCGCAACGATTGCGGCGACAGTGAATGGCGTCAAATACCCGGCCAATGCGAGCGGCGACACGTTTTACCAGTACTTCATGCTTCCCGTCTCCGTCGGGTACACGCACGTCTTCTCGCCCACGTTCTACTCTGAAACCGTTGCTAGCCAGCAATGGTTCCAGGAGCAAAACAACGCCGGCGGCACGCCGAATTCGGATTTCGAGCAAGAGATGGGTCTGCCCAACAACTTCGGCGAATCCGGATTTCCTATCATCGGAAATAACAGCGGCACTGCGTCAAGCAACACCGTCTTTTCGCCCAATGGAACGCAGTTCGTCTACGGCGTCACCCAGATCATCGACAACCTCGACGAAAACCTCGTAAAGACGATGGGCAAGCACCAGTTGCTCTTCGGCGGCCGTTATCGTCATGAGCGCTTCGGATCCCGGCCTGACGAAGCGCAGGACAACATCTCGTTCAACGGCTACGGTACTGCGTTGCTCAATTCGTCGAGCAGCGCCAGCGCATACACAAACGTCACCAACACCGGGCAGCTCAACGCCGACTTCTTTATCGGCGCGCCGCAGACTTACAGCGTGAACAAGCAGGCTTCGTACCAGCACATGCACGACATGGAATTCGACGCCTACGTGCAGGACAACTACCGCATCGCCCGCAACCTAACCCTCAACCTGGGCCTCCGCTATGAAGCCCATCCGGCCATGTGGGAGAAATACGGCCTCATGACCACCTTTGACCTCAAGAACGACGCCATGGTCCTGGGCGCTCCCATCGCGACCCTGATCTCGGAGGGAATGACCACCCAGGCGGCTTACAACAACGATGTGTTCGACGGCGCCAAGTTCGAAACCGCGTCGCAGGCCGGACTGCCCGACAAGCTCATCAACGACAACAATCTTGTCTTCCTGCCCCGTGTCGGCGTGGCCTGGCAGCCCTTCGGTCATTGGGGAACGGTCCTGCGCGGCGGATATGGAATCTATGCCTTTCCGGTTCCGTTCCGTAGCTCCGTCAAGAACGTTGCCGGCAACAATCCTTTCCAGATCAACTACCAGATGCAGTTCAACTCCGCCGGCCAATCCCCCGATTGCATCTCCAGTTACGAATTGCGTGCTGCGCAGAGCGGGGCATCGGGCGTTTCAACCTTTCCGCAGAACTGCACTCCCTCCAACCCGGTGGGCGCTATGCCGATCATGGGCGTCAATTCCAGCAACGTGGTCAACAGCAGCTCCACGACCTCGATTTTGCCCGGCTTCAGCAACTTTGCCATCAATCCCGACTACCCGGTCGACCGCGCCACCAACCTCAACTTCACCATCGAACAGCCCACAAAGTGGAACTCGGCCATCCGCGTCAGCTATGTGTTTTCCCATGGCAGCCGCCTCGATCAGTATTTCTACTACAACAATCACCCCTCCAACTTCGTGTGGGAGATGCAGAACGGCGTAAACGCGGTGCCCAGTGGCGGGTCTTCGGTCATCGGAACCTCGGCGGCCAACACATATTCCAGCACGGCGACCGGACCCTACGATCAGACCACGTGGGGGGGCAACTCCATGAGCCAGAAGAGCGGCTGGTCCAACGACAACCAACTCCAGGTGAGTTATCAGAAGCTCTATCACCGCGGCATCGCCTGGCAGGTTATGTTCGACTGGCAGAAGAACCTGCGCAACGGCGGAAACTGGAGCCGCGATAACCAGGTGGATCCCTATGAGAACTTTCTGACCGCTTCTGCTGCCAACACCACCTTCGGCTATCCGCTTTGCACCACCGTCGTAGCCGGCGTCGGATGCACCACAAAGAACACTCCGGACACGTTAGCAGGTACGCCGGTTGCCATGGCGCTGCCGCCCAAGCCTCCCACGGGCACTCCCGCCTGGGCCTTCTACCATGCGCTCGACAAATTCGAGAACTACGGTACGGTGGACACGGCAACGCCGAAGAAGCAACTCCAGTACACCTACATCTTCGACCTGCCTATGGGCCGCGGCAAGAAATTCTTTGGCAGTGCCAATCGCCTCGTCGACGAGATCGTCGGCGGTTACCAGATTGCCGGCGACGCCAATCTCTACTCCACTGACTTCGCCATCACCGCAACCAACTGGGGATCGACAGCTTCTAGTGGACCGTCTGGCAACTCTCTTCACGTTTACAAACACAGCCATCCGATCACCGATAACCGCAACGGCAAGACCTACACCAACTACCTCTGGTGGAACGGTTACATTCCACCCACGCAGATTTCTACCAACACCTGCGGTGCAGGCCTCTCGGCAGTCACCACCGTGCCATCGAATTACACACCGTACCAGACGCCGATGGATGTGGGTTGCGCCGCGCCCGTCGGCGGCAAAGCGGTCACTGACCAGTACTACGGGAGCAACGAAGTCGGCGTCATCGCTCCAGGCGCCACGCAGACGACAGCTGTGTCGATTCTCTACCAGCCCAGCCCCAACACATCGAGCAGCGGGTCTTGGGCGGGCGCCAATCCTTTCTCGAAGACCGTCCTCAATGGACCGTTCAACTTCGTCAACGATGCATCGCTGTTCAAGGTCTTTCCCATCACTGAGCGGGTCAACTTCCGCTTCAACATGGACATCTTCAATCTGTTCAACAACCAGGGATCTGTGGCCCCGAACGGAAGCGACGGTACGCAGAACCTCTCAACCACTTCAAACAACTCCGCTCGCTTTGTTCAATTCTCGCTGCGCTTGAACTTCTAGCGAGGTTGAAGGCTTGATCCCCAAGGGCTCCGTCCGCCGGCTGATGACCAACTCCGATGCAAGGGCCTCCATGCATCGGAGAAACCGGAGAACGGTGCCCCGTAAGGGAGAAGTGAATTCAGTGGCCAGAGCCATATTCCGTGCCCCATCCATTCGGTCGCGGTAACGACCGAATGGGTGGGAAAGCACGAACCGCACCGGAGCGAATTGGCGCAGCTAGTGATCGACGGAGTTCACGCCGCGCTCATCGGCAATGAGCGGAAACGCAAAGTTCTGACGGGATCATGGGCCCGGAGCCAGGCCGCACGAGGCGTGTCTTTTACCAAGAATCGGTTGCCACGGTTCCGAAGCACGGATTACAGCGAAACCAGAGTAACTGTAGTCCGAATCTGTAACGCTCAAGTCGACGCGACCCCAAGGAGCGGCGACTCTGCACTGAACTCACAAGGGCACATCGACTCTGGTTTCGCTCTAGAAACTCTATGCCGCACTCATATCATTTTTCGCGCCGGCGCTTCTTAAAATCGATGGCCGCGGTAGCGGCAGCCGCACAGGGAAAATTGGCGCTGCCGGCATCTCTCGTGCGTCCGGTTCTTGCCAATGCCGAGGCGTGCTCAGCCTCTCAGTGTCTCGACTCCGGCTGGGAGCATTATCGCGGCGCGCTCGACGGTCCCTGGGAAGTCTGGCGCGGCAACGAAATCGCGGTATGGGAAAAAGTTTCGATGCCTCACTGCTTCAACGACTACGACGCCTGCGATCCGGATACGCCATACTATCGCGGTCACGGGTGGTATCGTACCCATCTCCCCATCGCCAACCCCATCAAGGATGGCCGCACGCTGCTTTATTTTGAGGGCGCCGGGCAAACCTCGCACGTCTATGTTGGCGGCGCGATGGTGGGTTCGCACATCGGCGGATACGACGAATTCGTCTTCGACATTACCGGCGCAGTCTCAACCGCGCCCGCCGGCAGCATCGGCGTCCCCATCGCCGTTCTCTGCGATAACTCCGAAAATCTCGAGCGGCCGCCCTCCGACTTGAGCGACTTCAGTCTCTACGGCGGTCTTTACCGTCACGTCCATCTGGCCTATGTCCCCGCAGTCTCTCTTGAATCGGTCCATATCGCGCCATCGTTCCTTCCCGGCTCCGCCGCAACTGTCAAAGTGACGGCCCGCCTCTACAACCCCGTCAAATTTTCGGGCAGCGCCGCGCTCACCGTCGAAATCGCCGATGCTGCTGGTAAAACCATCGCTCATCTTGAAAAATCCCTCGCCGCGTGGGACGCCGAAGCAGAAATCGCATCCACCAGCATTGCTTCGCCTGCCATCTGGTCGCCCGCACATCCCCATCTCTACACCTGCATCGTCACTCTTACCACTCCTCACGGCAAATGCGTCGTCAAGGAGCGCTTCGGCATTCGCCACACCGAGTTCGTGGACCACGGGCCCTTCAAACTGAACGGCGAGCGCTTGCTTCTTCGCGGCACCCAGCGCCACATGGATCATGCGGGCTTCGCAGCCGCCCAGCCTGACGCGCTCATCCGCACCGAAATGGAGCTGGTCAAGGCCATGGGCGCCAACTTCATCCGCCTCGGCCACTATCAACAGTCGAAGCTGGTACTCGATCTCTGCGACGAGCTCGGCATTCTCGTTTGGGAAGAGGCCCCCTGGTGCCGCTCTGGCGTAGGCGATGAAAAATGGCAGGATCAAACCCGCCTCATGCTCGCCAACATGATCGATCAGCACTTCAATCACCCGAGTGCCATCATGTGGGGCCTGGGCAACGAAGACGATTGGCCCGGCGAGTACCCGGCGCTCGATCGGACGGCGATTCGCGGTTTCATGCAGGAGATGAACGATCTCGCGCACCAGATGGACTCATCGCGTTTCACCTCGCTGCGCCGTTGCGACTTCGCCCGCGACATCCCCGATGTCTACTCGCCCTCCATCTGGGCCGGCTGGTATAGCGGCGTCTACACCGACTACCAAAGCGCTCTCGAAAAGCAGCGCGCGCAGGTCAAGCGCTTTGTTCACATCGAGTGGGGCGCCGACAGTCATGCGCGCCGCCACTCGGAAATGCCAAAGTCCGCCGCGAAGGCTCCATTTGGCGCAGACCTCTCTGAGAACACCCCGGATTCGCTGCAAACCGGAGCCAAGGCTGCTGAGTCGCACGACGGCGACTGGTCCGAAACCTACGCCTGCGATCTCTTCGATTGGTACCTGAAGGTACAGGAGACGTTGCCATGGCTCAGTGGATCGGCGCAGTGGGCCTTCAAGGATTTCACCACCCCCTTGCGCGTCGAAAATCCCGTCCCGCGCGTGAACCAGAAGGGCATCATCGAGCGCGACATGACAAAGAAGGAAGGCTACTTCGTCTTCCAATCCTATTGGGCCGAGGAGCCCATGGCGCACATTTACGGCCACACCTGGCCGGTACGCTGGGGCGCGGAGGGCCAGCCGCGCATGGTGAAGGTCTATTCCAACTGCCCCGCCGCCGAACTCTTCGTCAACAGTGAGTCCGCCGGCACGCGGCAGCGCAACAGCCAGGACTTCCCTGCCGCCGGTCTGCGCTGGCTGGTGAAATTCGCTCCCGGGAAAAATCGTCTCCGCGTTGTCGCGAGCAAGAATGGCGTCACGGTCAGCGACCAGATCGAGTTCGACTACCAGACCGCGATTTGGGACACGCCAGCGCGTTTTTCGCTCTCCCAGATTGCCCGCGACAACGACGTCGTCACCATCGAAGCCACGGCCTCCGATGCCAAAGGCGTGCTCTGTCTCAACGCCAAAAACGTCGTCCGTTTTTCCCTCGCCGGCAGCGGATCGCTGATCGACAATCAGGGCACATCCACCGGCTCCCGCGTCGTGCAGCTTTACAACGGCCGCGCCCGCATCTCCATCCGCTGCAACCACGGCCCTTGCACCGCAGGCGTCACCAGCGAAGGCATTGCGCCCGCATTTGTTACCGTCTCCGCCTGAAACAAGCGGCCGTTTAGCTACTACTCATCTGCTTCGCCGGGTCGCCCTTCGCCCAGCCGCTCAAGCTGGTTGCGCCAATCGAGCGACTCCACAAAAGCGTTTGACTCGCGCCAGCCCGGCTCCACGATCACATACAGCTCCAGATACACCCGCGTCCCCAGCAACGACTCAATCTTTCGCCGCGCGCCGGTTCCAATCTCCTTCAACTTCGCCCCGCCCTTGCCGATCAAAATCGCCTTCTGCCCCGTGCGCTCGCAGTAGATCGCCGCGTTGATCCGCGTCAGCGGTTTCGTGCCCGGCCTCGGTTGCCCCTCCGGCTCTTCAAAACGCTCAATCACCACGGCCGCGGCATACGGGACCTCTTCGCCGGTCTCGATCAGAATGCTCTCGCGAATCAATTCGGCAACCATGAAGCGCACCGGCTGGTCCGTGTACTGGTCTTTCGGGAAATACCGCTCACCCGTCGGCAGCACATCGATAATCTTGCGCACCAGCACGTCCAGCCCGTCGCGTTTGCGCGCGCTCACCGGAATTACCTGCGCAAATGTGTGCTGCCTCGAAAGCGATTCGATCAGAGGAAGCAATTCATCCTTGCGAATGAGGTCGATCTTCGTCAGCACCAGAAACACCGGGCAATCCAGCTTCCGGATCAGCGAAAAAAGAAACTCATCCTCATTCGCCGCATTCTTTTCTTTGCCGTGTGCGCGCGGTTCAGAGTCGGGGACCGAGGAGGAATGTTCAGAATTGGGTGCCCCCGATCCCTCGCCTTTGGGGATCGGGGAGAGATATTCGCTCAGGTGGATCCGCCGCGTCACATCCATCAGCACCAGCACCAGGTCGCGCGACTCCAGCGCCTCGTGTACTTCCTGCAGCATCCGCCGGTCGAGCTGCGAGGCGGGCCTGTGCACTCCCGGCGTATCCACAAACACAATCTGCGCCGCCCCATGCGCAGCTTGCCGCGCCTTCTTCTGCGCCGCCGGAACTTCCAATACGCCGATGATCCGGTTGCGCGTAGTCTGCGGCTTGGCCGTAACAATGGCCACTTTCTCGCCCGTCAGCGCGTTCAGCAGCGTGCTTTTGCCCACGTTTGGTCGGCCGAGGATGGCAACAAATCCAGATTTCACTTCTTGTTCTCCATTCCTCATTATCACGGACGGAGCGCTCCAGTGCCGCAGCAGAGCGCCGAAACACTACTGCATCCGTGCCCCATCCTTTTCCGCGCCTTTTGCGGAAAAGGGTGGGAAAGCATGATCCCGTCGAATTGCCAAATCAATAATGCTGCAAAGGAGTCGTGAAAAATTTCCATATCGCCGCATCGCGCCCGAAGACCCAATCATTGCCGGCCAAAACACGCGGTAAACGAAGCCCACATCACTTGATATAGAATGGCGGCAATAATCCTCTGCGTTTCTCGGTTGTCTCTGCGTCACCTGTAGGACTGCGCACCTCCCGGCTGCAATTCGCTTGTTTCAGCTTGAGGAGCGTCTGTGCACTCCACCGTATCCGACGTATCCATCGCTCCCTGCAATTCCCTTGGCTGCGACTCTTCTTATCGTCCCGACCCCTCCTATCGCGCAGACATCGACGGGCTCCGCGCCATCGCCATTCTCAGCGTGGTCCTCTATCACTCTGGCCTTCCCTGGCTCACCGGCGGGTTCACCGGAGTCGATATCTTCTTCGTCATCTCCGGCTATCTCATCGGCGGCCACATCTACGCTGACCTGCGCGCCGGCTCCTTCAGCTATCTGCAGTTTTACCGCCGTCGCGCCAAACGAATTCTCCCGGCCTTTTTCGCCGTTGTCGCCTTTACCCTGCTCACGGGCCTGGTTCTGCTTTCGCCCACCGAGACGGCGCAACTCGGCCGCTCGGCCTTCGCGGCAACTCTCTCGACTTCCAATCTGCTGTTCGCCAGAACCGACAACTACTTCGCAGGCCACAGCAACCTCAACCCCTTGCTCATGACTTGGTCGCTCGGCGTCGAAGAGCAGTTCTACGCAGTCATCCCGCTGCTGATGGTCCTGTTGGCGCGCATCCGCCGCAACTGGAT
The DNA here is from genome assembly GCA_963732305.1 of uncultured Acidobacteriaceae bacterium. Classification (GTDB taxonomy): domain Bacteria; phylum Acidobacteriota; class Terriglobia; order Terriglobales; family Acidobacteriaceae; genus Telmatobacter. Next base: position 749,491 of record CAVSYW010000003.1, on the reverse strand, counting down.
TCTGCCTGCCATTCTTGCCGTATGCGTTCTCTCCTTTGTCTCCGCGTGGGCAATGCTGGCCAGCTACCCGACAATCGTGTTTTATCTGCTTCCCGCGCGCGCCTGGGAACTCGGCATCGGCGTAGCTCTCGCCGTGGCCGCAGCCAATTGGAAGTCGCGGCCCATGCCGCAATGGTTCGCGCCCACGCTTGCCGCAGCGGGCTTGTGCCTCCTGCTCGCGCCCTGTTTCCTGCTCACCGCGGACACACCTTTCCCCGGCCCGTCAGCCCTGCCCTCTGTCCTGGGCGCGGCCATTCTCCTCGCGGCCCCCGGCAGTTTCATCAACCGGCGGCTGTTGGCCTTGCCCCCGCTGGTCTTCATCGGCAAAGTCTCTTACTCCTGGTATCTATGGCATTGGCCGATCCTGGCCTACATGCGCATTTTGTACGGTGGTGACCCACCGCCCGCGGCTCGCGTAGCGGCCATCGCGGCCTCCTTTGCAGCGGCGGTCCTGTCCTACCTCTTCATCGAACAGCCCTTCCGTCGCTCCTCCCGCGCCGCCGTTCCGCTGCTTGCCCGCTACGGCGTTGCCAGCGCCGTTATGGTCGCACTCTGCGTAGTCCTGTGGTTGAGCCGCGGCCTCCCGCAGCGCTTTCCCGCTCTCGCCAAAATGGACGCCTCAGCCCTCGAACTCCGTGCCGACCCGTGCCTCGCGGGATACACCGGCGACCAGCCGATCCCGTCGCCGCCCTGTTACCTCGCCTCGGCCGCCCATCCAACCGTTGCACTCTGGGGAGACAGCCACGCCGCGGCTCTGGCGCCGATTCTCCGCTCCATCGCCCAGACTCAGGGATACGGGTTCTTTCAACTCACCAAGGCGTCCTGCCCGCCGCTCATCGGCGCCACGCATGCCATCCCGCGCGTTCCGCTCCTCGCTCCGGGATGTCTCCGCTTCAATCGCAAAGCCATCGCCGATCTCGAGGATGACCGGCGCATCCGCATCGTGATCCTGGCCGCGGTGTGGTCAGCTCCACTCTATCGAAACTGGCAGGATGGCTGGTTCTCGCCCGACCTCGCCCACGTCAACGAAATTCCCACATTAGAAGCCTCGCGCGCTCTTCTCGCGCAATCTCTCAAGGCCACAATCCGCTCCTTGCAGGCCGCCGGCAAACACGTCATCGTCATGGAAGACGTGCCCTCCTTCGAGATCGACCCTGTCTGGAAGGTCCGCTCGCAGCGCATCCCCGCCCGGCGGCAACTGGCTCTCTGGCTGGGTATCCGCGACGCCGGCGATGCCGGCTTCGCGCCGCCCGAAATCAATCCCAGTATCGCTTCGTCCCGTTCCCTCGTTGAGCAAACGGTCGCGAATCTAAAAGGCGCGTCGCTGGTCGATCCCCGGCCGGCCCTGTGCGCAAATCCAGGCCAATGCGCCTATCGTCAGGGAGAAACCCTGCTCTACGGCGACTCCAGTCATCTCTCCCCGGATGGCGCGCGCTACGCCCTGCGCGAATTCCGCCTCCCATCGCTTCTCGGCAAAACGCAATAGTCCACTTTTGTTCTTTAACGGCGTGAAGAGGAACCTTCCCGTGCCCCATCCATTCGCCCGATTTTGGGCGAATGGGTGGGACAGCACGAACGCCGCTGGTGAAAATTCATGCGCTCAGAGACCTCGGCAGAATTCAGAACGTTCCTGCGGAAACGGCAGCCGCGCCGTCGGCGGAAACAACCGCACCCGCTCAACGCGCCGCCCCGTCGAAGCAACAATCTCCACACGCAGCCCCAGCGGCTCCAGCGCCACCACTTCACCAGCCTTGGGAATCCGCCCCGCAATCTCGCTCACCAGACCGCCGACCGTGGTCGCCTCATAGTCCTCGCGCGGCTCTGCCGTCTCGCCTACCAGATCCCCGATCTGATCGGCAGGAAAGCTGCCCGGCACCAACCATGAGCCCGAGGGTTCTCGTTGCGGCTCTTCGATCTGCGAATCCGTCTCGTGCTCGTCGCGGATGTTGCCCACAATCTGCTCCAGCAAATCTTCAATCGTCACGAGGCCTGCCACCGCGCCGTACTCGTCAATCACAAGCCGCATGTGCTGTTTTTCGCGCTGCATCTCCCGCAGCAGCTCGTAGCCGCGCTTGGTCTCAGGCACAAACGCGGCGACCCGCAATATCGTCGCCACGGTGCGCGTGCGCGCCTCTTCGTCGGCAATCTGCAGCAGGTCATGCGCAAAGGCCAGCCCTTTCACATTGTCGAGCGAGCCGGAGTAGACGGGCACGCGCGAGTAATTGTGCTGTTTCAGCAGCTCCAAAAAACGCTCCAGCGTGATCGCGTCCGAAACCGCGAAAATCTCGGGCCGCGGCGTCATCACCTCGCGCACCAGCATGTCGCCAAACTCCACGGCCGAGCGTACCAGCTCGCGATCGCTCTGTTCCAGAATGCCCTCTTCCTCGCCGGCTTCAATCAACGCATCCACGTCGGGCGCGGGCTCCTCTTCGGGATTGACCGGCGCTTCCGCCAGCTCCGCCACGGAGAAGAAGAAGCGGATGAACACGGTGACCGGCGTCGCCAGCCAAAGCAGTGTCGCGATCGGCCACAGCAGCCGCGCCGCCCACAGCCCGCGTGTGCGGTTAAAGAGCAGCGACGGAATCAGCTGGTTGCAGAAAATCACCACCAGCACCACGCCCAGAATCGCCTGAACAATCTCCGCGGGGTTCGCCTCGCCGAATTGCGCCGCGTGGCCAAAGACGATTGCCCCGAACTCAAGCGCCATCAGGCCCAGCGAAAGCTGCACCAGAACCGCCGCGCACAAAGCCGCATGCTCGCGGCTCAGGCCGAGATGCGGCTCAATCCGCTCCTCCCACGCATCCAGATTCTCCTGCACCTCGCGGCTCAAAATCTTTCCGAACTCGGAGTACACGCGACTGATGTATGAGGCCATCGTAGCCACCAACGCAAGCAAGGCAACAAAGCTGATCTGCAGCAGAGTCATAACTTGCCGCTCCGGCGGTTTGCACTTTTCATGCTAGGCTTCGCCGCTCTCTTCGATTTGTCATCCTGAGCGAGCCCCGGCTTGCCGGGACGAGTCGAAGGACCTGCGGTTGCTTTTTTGTTGCGTGCCCCATCGCGACCGCTCCGTGCCCCATCCTTTCGCGTTCTTTGCGAAAGGGTGGGAAACGATGCCCGCTCGATGAGCCCCAGCGGCAACCCCAGCCGCGCGCGCAAACTTTCCTCGCGCCGCAGCATCTCGCCCGCATCCGTCTCGTGGTCGTATCCGGCCAGATGCAACACGCCATGCAAAATGAGCACCTTCAATTCCGTCGCCAGCGAATGCCCCTGCTCAACGGACTGGCGTCGCGCCGTCTCCACGCTGATGGCCAGATCCCCTTTTTCTTGCCTTTGGACGAAAGTGTCGGCAGGAAACGACAGCACATCCGTCGGCTTGTTCTTCCCGCGAAAGCGCCGGTTCAAGTCCCGCATCGCCGCATCGGTAGTCAGCACTACAGTCACCTGCCCGCGCAGCCTCACGGCATCTTGCGCCCACTTCAAAAATCCCGCCAATGTTCGCGTGGAAGGCAGTTGGAGCAACTTCGAACTCACGTCCGCAGCAAAACGCCTCGCCGAAGCGGGCTTCAGCGCATCCGCCGCAGCGGAAAGGTCCAGCTCTGGGTCGATGAGGATCATCGTGCGCGGGGCCGGCGGCTCAGCTTCAGCGCGGCTCCGGGTCTGATTCGATCATACGCGAAGGCCGCCTGCCACCAGAGAGCGTGCGCTTCACTCTGTCACTGACGCTGCAACGATCGGAGAGTAAAATCCCCAACGGAATGGAGGCATCATGCGCAAGACCCTTTTTTCTGCATTCTTTCTGCTGACGATGGTGGCGGGCGGCCAGAGCGCGGCTGGCCCCTTTGACGGAACGTGGAATACGACGATGACCTGCGAAGCCAAAGGCAATTCTCAGGGGTACACCTGGCACTTCACCAGCACCGTTGCGAACAACAGCCTGCATGGCGAGCGCGGCGACGCGGGCCAGCCGGGTTACCTCTCGCTCGATGGAAAAATCAATCCCGATGGCAGCGCCAAGCTCACGGCTCAAGGCGTAGTCGCCTCCACGCAATACGCGCACGGCCCGCTCGTCAAAACCGGCGAGCCATACAGCTACGAAGTGAAGTCGCATTTCACGGCTACGGATGGCGCTGGCGATCGCAGCACAGGCCTCGGCATCTACGGCCGCCCCTGCCACTTCGTCTTCAGCAAGCAACCGCCCCCCACCGCACCGGCCAAGCCGTAGCCGTCCCAGAAACGCGCCGGAGGCGCAGCGGTCGCTAGCCCCACGCTTCAGCGTGGGGAAAGCATCACCACCACGACCCGAGTCCCGTAGGGACGGCGCAGTTTTGTATCAGGGCACGACTTCAGTCGTGCCGAAACTGCAGCAAAATTGACGCAGGCTTTAGCCCCTGCGCGATTCTCCCCTCGCGGAGACGCCCTTTGTGAATGCCCCTACGACAGCTCCAGCAACTGCGAAGGGGATTCCATAGAGTACGGCGTTGCTGAAAAGGACGACAGCGATAAGTCCAGTCCAACTCTTTAAGCCAAATCCAAGTATGAGAAGGGGGCAGAGCCGGAAGGTTAAATGTTCAATGAATCCCGCCAGCGGATACACACGAACCATCAGCGTGAGCGTCATTAAGAGAATGGCCAGGAACACTCCGAAAATCGCGCCCCCAACACCAAAGCGGACGGAGAAACGAAAGATTCTAGTCTGAGCCATCTCTTGCTTACTGGGGCTTTACTTGTTTCGCGGATTGCCCTTCCGCGCGTTCTTCAATCGCCGGCCCGCCCACCGTGATCGCGCCCTCCAGCGGCAGCTCCTGCTGTTGCGGCTTGGCGCTCTCGTAGGCACGCACAATCCGCTGCACCAGCGGATGCCGCACCACGTCACCCTCTTCAAAGTGGCAAAACGCCACGCCCTCCACGCCGCCCAGAATATTGATCGCGTCCAGCAATCCCGACTTGCGCGGATTCGGCAAATCGATCTGCGTGATGTCGCCCGTAATCACCGCCTTCGAGTTGTTGCCCATGCGCGTCAAAAACATTTTCATCTGTTCAATGGTCGTGTTCTGCGCCTCGTCGAGAATAATGAACGCATCGTTCAGCGTGCGCCCGCGCATAAACGCCAGCGGAGCCACTTCAATCACGTTGCGCTCCAGCATCTTGTCCACCTTCTCCACGTCGATCATGTCGAAGAGCGCGTCGTAGAGCGGCCGCAGATACGGATCGATCTTCTCCTGCAACGTGCCCGGCAAAAATCCCAGCCGCTCCCCGGCCTCCACCGCGGGCCGCACCAGCACAATCCGGCTCACGCGCTTGGCGTTGATCGCCGCCACGGCCATGGCCACGGCCAAATAGGTCTTGCCCGTTCCCGCCGGCCCCACGCCAAACACCATGTCGTTTTGCTCAATCGCCCCCACGTAGCGGCTTTGGTTCAGCGAGCGCGGCTGTACGGTGCGCTTAATCCCGACAGACCGCTGCTTGCCGGCCTCAGCCACCGCGCGCAACGTCGTCGCCGTATCGGCCACCACCAGCCTCAGCATGCCGTTCAATTCGCCGTTGTGCGGATGAATTCCTGACCGTCGCAGCGCCTCAAAGTCTTCAAAAATCCGCCGCACGCGGACCACGCTCTCTTCCGGTCCTTGCACGTGCACGGCGTCGGAGCGAAGATCGATCCGCACGCCGAGCGATTCTTCCATCAGTCTGAGGTTTTCATCGCGGGTCCCGAACAGGGGCTCAAGGTTGGGCGTGATCTCCAGGGCGATCTTCAAAGGGTCAACGTCCTCCAAGACAGTGAATTGTACTTAGGTTGAATGGGCCATACCGCACGCGAACGCAAGCGCCCTCCCGGGCGCTTGCAGGCAAACTGCAGATTGTGAAGGGATCGTAAGAGCGCAGGGCACAACCGGGTCCATCGTCTGGGCTACCCTGCACGGCCGCGGATTGGGGTTGAGTTCCAAATCCAGTATTGCGAGATTAGCGCGACCCGCGCCGCGCGTCAACCGTCGCACCATTACTTTTAATGCAGCGGTTGCCGAAGGAGGTACGGGGCCGTATTCCCGGACTCGGAAACCGCTTTGTATCGAAATGCCCTTCAAGGAGCGCACGAAGTGTCAGGGCACGACTTTAGTCGTGCCGTAAAGGCCAATCAAAGAACTGGGGCTTTAGCCCCTGAGGGATGGTCTTTCCATTTGGCACGTCATCATGCAGCCCCGCTCCGGTACACTGCTCTCAATCTTCTCGTGTCCCTCTGAGGAACTCCGCGGATGTCTCTTCTCTATATAGTTGTCCTGGTCGTCATCGCCGGCGCGCTCCTCGCGGTAGCCATCCATCGCGCCCTCCTGGTCAAAACCAAGGCCGACTACCTCGTCGCTGGCCGTTCCCTCTCCGCCATCGTCCTCGTCCTCACCCTCCTCACCTCCTGGATCGGCGCAGGCTCCCTCTTTGCCGGTGCTGAAAATGCCTACAAGAACGGATTCGCCGCTCTCTGGCTGCCTGCAGGTGGCTGGCTGGGTCTGCTGCTCATCTACTTCATCGCTCCCCGCGCCCGCAAATTCGCCCAGTTCACCCTCCCCGACTTACTCGAAGCCCGCTACAACCAGACCGCCCGCGTGCTCGGCACCATCGCCATCCTCTTCGCCTACGTCGCCATCACCAGCTATCAATTCAAGGGCGGCGGTAATGTGCTGCATCTCATCTTCCCCGACTCGCTCACGCCGGAACAGGGCACCTGGATCATCGCCGCCTTTGTCATCCTCACCACCGCCATGGCCGGCATGTCGTCCGTCGCCTATATGGATGTAGCCGTCGGCTCGCTCGTCACCGTCATCTGCATCATCGCCACGCCCATGCTGCTCTTGAAAGCCGGCGGCTGGTCCGGCCTGCACGCCGCGCTGCCCGCCACGCACTTTCAAGTGCTCGGCAACCTAACGCTCGTCCGCGCTCTCGAATTCCTCGTTCCTACGATGCTGCTTATGCTCGGCAACCAGGTTATGTATCAAAAATTTTTCTCAGCCAAATCCGAGCGCGACGCCCGCATCTCCGTCATCGGCTGGATCCTCGGCACGGTCGTGCTTGAAACGCTCATCGTCGCCATCGCTGTCATCGGCTCCGCACTTTATAAGACCGGCGAAGTCTGCCGCGCAACCCTACGAAATCATTCCCTATACCGCGCGCCACGGCCTGCCCGCCCTCATGGGCGCATTGCTGCTCGGCGCAGTCTTCGCCAAAGTCATCTCCACGGCCTCCAATTACCTCTTTTCGCCTGCCTCGAATCTCATTGAAGACGTCTTCGTGCGCTACATCGCACCCAACGCATCGAACAAGCACGTCCTCATCTTCTCCCGTCTCGCCGTGCTACTGCTCGGCGCCTGGGCGCTCTATCAAGCCCTCTACGCGCCCAGCATCCTCGCCAAAATGCTCTATGCTTACACCATCTACTCCGCCGCGCTCACTCCAGTGGTGCTGGCCGCGTTTTACTCAAAGCGCGCCACCCCCTGGGGAGCAGTAGCCGCCATCGCCACAGGAACGGTAGTCACGCTGTTCTGGGACGTGCAAGGCGTGAAGGAGTTCCTGCATCTTCCGCCGCTCCTCGCCGACCGCGACGCCATCTTCCCCGCGCTCTTCACCGCCGTAGCCGCGCTCATCCTCGTCAGCGCCTTCACGCCCAAGCCATCATCCGCGCAACTCGCCAAGCTCGCGGAGTAGGAGAAAGGGCTAATGATTGCCGCTTAAATAATGTCGTATAAGCGCGCTGGAGGCGCAGCGTTTGTTAGCCCCGCGCTTCAGCGTGGGGAAAGCGGAACCCAAAAATTGATTCGGGAGTCCCGTAGGGACGGCGCAAAACATTTCTTTCGCAGGAATCGAGAATTCTCGCAAAACCGAATCCCTAATGCGTCTCCATCCACCCCAGCGTCTTCTCCGCCAACCCCGCAAACGCCTGCACCGCCAACTCCAAATGCTCAATCCGTGTGTCTTCAATCTTGTTATGACTGATGCCCTTGAGCGACTGCACAAACATCATCACCGTCGGAATCCCCGACCGGCAAACCTCTGATGCATCGTGCAGCGGCCCCGACGGCAGCCGCCGCGTCTCCGGCGTCGTCTCCAGAATCGCCGCTTCGCAAAGCGCGATCAAATCCACGTGAAACGGAATCGGCTCGATGCTGTAAATGCGCGACCACTCTACCTCGCACCGCTCTTCAGCCGCAAAGCGCCGGCTCGCCGCCTGCGCCTCCGCAAACATGTTGGCCAGAATGCCGGCGTCCAGATCGCGCTGATCGAGCGTCGCCTCGCACCGCCCCACCACCGCCGTCACAATCCCAGGGAAAGTTTTCACGCTCCCTATCGTGCACACAGAGTCAGCGTGCTTTCCGGCAATCGTCCGAATCTCCAGCGCCAGTTTCGCCGCGGCAGCTAGCGCATCCCGCCGCACCGCCATAGGCGTCGAACCCGAATGCGCCTCCTGCCCCGTGAACGTGATGGCGTAGCGCTCCACGCCCTTGGTCCCCATCACCACGCCCAGCGGCAAATCCGCATTTTCCAGCACCGGCCCCTGCTCAATATGCAACTCCAGATACGCAGCCACATTCTTGCTCTCCGCAGTCGCATCGCCAATCCGTTCAATGTCAATGCCCACCTGCTTCAGCGCCGCTTCCAGCGTGATCCCGTCCTTGTCCGTCCGGCCCCTGTCGGCGTCAATCGTTTGCTTCCCCGCGAATGCCGCCGATCCAAACAGGCTGCGCCCAAAGCGCGCCCCCTCCTCATCCGCCCAATCCACCAGCCGCACAGTAAACGGCGGCTTTCCGTTGTACTTCTCCGCCAGGAATCGCGCCACTTCAAGCCCTGTGACCACGCCGAGGCATCCATCCAGCCAACCGCCGTTGGGAACCGAATCAAGATGGCTGCCCAGCACCAGTGTCTTTTCGCTCGCGCCGCGCAGCGTGACCCATTGATTTCCCGCGGCATCGAAATGCCGCTCCACCGGCAGCCCGATCAGCTTGCTACCAAACCATTCCCTCGCCTCCAGCCAAGTCGGCGTAAACGCGACTCGCTGCGCCCCGTCGGCGTTAGCCGTCAGCTCGCGCAACTCGCGCAAATGCGCAATTACATTTCCAGGCTCAAGTGCCATACCATCCCCCTCCACCTGATTTTCGCAGCAACAACCGCAGCCGGGCCTCCATCCTAAACTCGTTCTCTCCGTTCAGGGCAGGACGATCCAGCAAAAACCGCCCCGTGCCCCATCCATTCGGCGGCTTCGTCGCCGAATGGGTGGGATAGCACGAACCTAAACCCACCTCTCCCAACCCAGCACAAAGAATGGGTGCCCCCGGTCCCTCGCGTTTGGGGACCGGGGATAGCACGAACCTCAATCGTCCTCTTTCAACCCATCGCGACAAATAGGACCGGGGATACCACAGGCATCGATCAACCCCTCTCCACTCAGAACAAATGTCAACCAGAGCCACGCGAAAAAACTTTCTCCGCCCGCCCAAACCAGCCTTACACTGTCCCTGACCCCCACGGACCGTCATGCCTGTGGCTCAACTCACTCTCGAGATCCGCATCGAGCACGCCCAGTCGCTCAAGGACCGCCGCCAGGTCGTCCGCTCCCTCAAAGATCAGTTGCGCCAGGGCTTCAACGTCTCCGTAGCCGAGCTCGACGAAGCCGTCACCTGGCAATCGGCCACCATCGCGGTCGCCGCCATCTCCCGCTCCCGCGACTACCTCCACGGCCTCATGGAAGAAGCCGAGCGCGCCGCCCGCCGCATGATCAACGAATTAGGCGCCGAACTCGCCGACTCCTTCTGGGAATACATCGAGAGCTAGCTCCGAAACCGCTTGACCTCGTACCGCCGGTCTCCTGATCGGCCGTAGTGCGGGTCTCCCGACCCGCACATGCGAGCACGCCAGGCATTCAATCAGCAGCATGAAATCGCGACGCCCCTCGCGCCGTAGGCGCCATGGTTGTTAGCCCCGCGCTTCAGCGTGGGGAATCGGATCCAACATCCGAGGGAGGAGTCCCGTAGGGACGGTGCCGGGTGCCCCATCCATTCGGTCGCCCCAGCCACCGGATGGGTGGGAAAACACGAACCCCGACCCACCCGTCTCAACCCAGCACAAAGAATGAGTGCCCCCGCTCCCGCGTCCGCCGCGTCGGAGGGACCGGGGAAAGCACGAACCCCAATCTCCCTCGTTCAGCTCGGCACAATCCCGGGTCTGATTCGAAAGCCTGTCCTCACGCAAACCCCGCAATCCCGCCATGCTACGCTGATTCTTTGATCTGCGGAGAACTCCCTTGCAAGCCACCGCCTTCGTTGTCGCCGTCTTCGAGTTCGTCATCCTCCTTTTCTCGCTCAGCTTTCACGAGTGCGCGCATGCCTTCGTGGCCTCGCGCCTCGGCGATCAGACGGCGCGCATGCAGGGCCGCGTCTCGCTCAACCCCATGGTCCACATCGATCCCATTGGAACCCTGCTGTTTCCCGCCATGGTCATCTTCGGCCCGCTCGTCGGCCTCCATCTTCCCTTCATGCTGGTAGGCTGGGCCAAGCCCACTCCCGTCATCACGCGCAACTTCAAAAAAATCGTCCGCGACGACAACCTCACCACCCTCGCCGGGCCTTTTTCTAACCTCATCCTCGTCTGCGCGGCCCTCCTGGGTCTCGTCGGAATGGCAATCGCGATGCCGGACGGCAAGATGATCGTCCAGTTATCCTTTGCTTCCGCACTGGGCATGGCCAATCCCACCGCAGCCCAGCCCGTCGCCCTGCTCCTCAGCCTCGCCATCCTCATCAACCTCTCGCTCTTCTTCTTCAACCTGCTGCCCATCCCTCCGCTCGACGGCAGCCGCGTAGTGCGCAACATGCTCCCCTACAACGCGGTGCGAGTCTACGACCGCATCGGCGGCTGGATCAGTTACATCCTCATGATCTTTGTCGGCGGCTACGTCCTTCGGCTGCTGCTCGGGCCCGCGCTGGGCCTTGTCTTTTGGCTGCTCGGCCGTCTCTGAGAATCGAACCGGCAGTGAGTCAGTTTGGAACCTCGCGAAAGGGCACGACTTCAGTCGTGCCGTAAAACTCAACTGGCAAGGAGTTCTGTATCAGTCGTCCACCGGCTTCGCCGACCCGCGGTCGATGAAACTGTAACGCCGGCATCCTTGCCGGCTGTCGTGCGGGCGTCCTCGCCCGCACATCGGCACCCTCGCAAGGCAGTTTCTTTTTAGGGCGCGAGTTTACTCGCGCCGTAAGCCGAGAAAGACGAGCGTCGGGCTTTAGCCCCTGCGCGATTCTCCCTTCGCGAAAACAATCCCCTTTCCGCAGCCTCTTGAATCCCCCGCCGCCGTCCCCCTCCCGCTACAATGAAGTGAGCGTTTTTCATCATTTTCACCGCAATGGAAGCGGCTTCCATCGCGCCGCCAGGAACTCGAATCGCAATCATGTCTGATCTTCCCAATCTATCCGCAAGGCCGCGCGTTCTCAGCGGCATGAGACCCACGGGAAAGCTCCACCTCGGCAACTACATGGGAGCCCTTGCCAACTGGGTCAAGCTGCAGAATGATGAAGTCGCCCAATACGACTGCTATTTCTTCATCGCCGACTGGCACGCCCTCACCACCGACTACGCCGACCCCGGAAAATTGCAGTCAAAGACGATCGATGTAGCGCTGGATTGGCTCGCAGCCGGCCTCGACCCAAACAAATCGACCATCTTCATCCAAAGTCAGGTGCCGCAACACGCGGAACTTTATCTCCTTTTCTCGATGATGACGCCGCTTGGATGGCTTGAGCGCGTACCAACCTACAAGGAGCAGCAGGAGAACCTGAAGGGCCGTGATCTGAGCACTTATGGATTTCTCGGTTACCCCTTGTTGCAGGCCGCCGACATTCTCGCTTACCAGGCCCAATACGTCCCTGTTGGGCAGGACCAGGTAGCACATGTTGAACTCACCCGCGAAGTGGCGCGACGTTTCAACTCACTCTACCGTTCGCAGATTTTCCCTGAGCCGGAGGCGCTGCTTACGCCTTCCCCTAAGCTCCCCGGCACCGACGGCCGCAAAATGTCCAAAAGCTACGGAAATACGATCGGAATCTCTGAGTCCCCGATGGGGGTCATGTTCAAGCTTCATGCCATGTCTACCGGAGGCCAACGCATTCGGCAGACAGACCCAGGCGATCCGGATCTCTGCCCCGTTGGGGAGCTGCACAAGGTATTCAGTACCCCCGAAGTGATTGCGGATACGCAGAAGGGTTGTCGCACTGCAACCATCCGTTGTGAGTCCTGCAAAATTGAAGCGGGACTTTCCGTTTGCAATGTCACCGAACCTATACACGTTCGCAGAGCAATGTTAGAACTCGATGTCGAGAGGACTTGGGAACAACTTCGCAGCGATTCTATAAGCAAGGCGGCTAAGCGCGCCGAAGAAACCATGATTTCGGTGCGCGCAATCTTCGACCTCTCGCATAATCTCGGTTTCGCGCGACGGCTTTCCTCTCCCACAGCTGAAGAGCAGGACAAACTTCGCGATCTGAGCACTTACACCGATTGGTGGGACCTGCCAAGGGATCAAAGATCCAAGGTCTTGAGGGATTACTGGAGAGACAAGCTGATCCCATACGATATTCCTCTCTCTCAGGAGAGCAATCGCGTCTTTACGACCCTCGATCGCGAACTGGAGGAGCCGTTCCTAACAGCCAAAAAGAAACGCGTATTTGTCACCACCTCGCGAAATGTAAATCAGGCAGACATATGGGATTTTGAGATTCCGGCGAGATCCTATGAAATTTGGACGCTCCTTTGCTGGAGCAAATCCGACAAAAGACTTCACGATTTCGTAGTCCCACAAAAAGTTTTCTTATCGGATTTCACGTTGGCAAAGAAATCGATCAAAAAGGAAGAGAAAATTCCGGTCAGTATCCTCAGAACCGAGGGCAACCATTACTTTCTCAGCGTCGCTGGCAAGACGGGCCAGACGTTACCGCATTTGAACGCGTCTATGAATCGCTTCGATAGGACCGGATGCAAGAGTGGAAAAACCCGGGTCGAATGCTCTGTACCGTGCAACGACCGGCGTCTTGGGAGCGGTAAAGAAAGCAATCATGAAAGAACCGGCAATCCCGTGGTGGCGCAGAGCGCTCAATTTTGCGCTGGGTGGAATCGTCGGCCTCTTCCGCCGCAACGGGAAGACGGAACCCGAAGCCAAAACCGCGTCCCCGTCCATACCCGCTCCTGACCGCAGCGAAGCATCCAATCAAGAGACCCCAGTGAAAGATTCTTCCCTTCAATTCGAAACTGTCGCGACCAATGAAGTCGTCACGCCGCAAGTCGAAATGTCCGCCAAAGTTGTCGCACCCGTCGCGCAGAAACCCGCTTCCGAGCCACTCGCTCCCGAGCCCCCCGCGCCAGAGGCTCCTGTTCCCACCGTGCGTGAACCCGGCCTTCCCACCGCATTCGATCCGGCCGTGCAGGTTGCTGAAGAAATCCCCGTGACTCGGTCAGAAGTTCCCATCGCATCCACGCCCGTCATGCAAGTTGCAGAAGATGTCCTCGTGACCGAGCCCGAGAATCCTGAGCCATCCGCATCCGACTTAACCGAAGAACCCGCCGAGGCAACGCCCATTCCCTCCGTCGAAACAACACAATCCGCCGAATCCGCATCGGCAGAAGATGTGACCGACGTTATCGAAATCGCCGCCGAAGCCGCACCCGAAGAAGCAACCATCCCGGAACCCCTAGAAGAACCAGCGGAAACTCCCGCTCCGGAATTCGCCCCCGTCCTCGCACCCGAACCCGTTACCCTTGAACCCACCCCGCCCCCGCCCATCCCGGTCCCCGAACCACCGCAACCCGAACCCCTGCCCGGCCCCGAACCGTCACCTCTGCCCACACGTGTGCCCATCGACATCGCCCCCACCTTGCCCTTCGGCGAAAAGCCCCAGCGCACCACCGCGGAAAAAGTTGCCGCCATGCTCAAGGCTCGCGGAGAAGACGCCGAGCAATCCCCATTCAACGTCATGGTGAATCAGGTCTACGACGGCCCGCTCGACCTCCTGCTCGACCTCATCCGCAAGCAGGACATCGATATCTACGACATCCCCATCGCCAAAATCACCGCGCAGTTTCTCGCGTACGTCAACCAACTCCGCGCCGGCGACATGGACGTTGCGGGAGAATTCATCTACACCGCGTCGCTGCTCATCCACATCAAGAGCAAAATGCTCTTGCCGCGCGCCCCCTCCGGCCCCGACGACGCCGCCGAAGATCCGCGCCGCGAACTGGTCGAACGCCTGCTCGAGCACGAGCGCTTCAAGAACGCCGCGCAAATGCTCCTCGAAAAACAAATGCTCGAATCCGCCACGTGGACCAATCCCGGCATCCGCGAATTTCAGGAGGATTCCGCCGCCGAGCCCGAAATCGCCGCCGACACCACGGACCTCGTCCGCGTCTTCTCGGATATTTTGGAGCGCGCCCGCAATCGCCCCATCATCAATGTCGAAGAAGACTCGGTCACGGTTGGTCAGATGATCCAGTTCCTCGCGCGCCGCCTCACCATGGAAGACAAGCCGGTCGCATTGCGCCGCATGTTAAGCCACACCAAATCGGAGCGCGCACTCATCGCCATGTTTCTCGCGCTTCTCGAGCTCGTCCGCCTGCAGGCCATCCTGCTACGCCAGGACCGCCACTTCAGCGAGATCTTCATCAAGAAGCACACCGGCTTCGAAGCGCTCATGAACCAGGGCCTAACCGAAGCCCGCGACGACTGGCGCTAGCCCAACTCGTCGATCACCGCGAACGTAGACTCCGAACCCTCGACCTCATAAGAAATGGGTGCCCCCGGTCCCGCGCATTTGGGGACCGGGGATAGCACGAACCCAACCCGACCCGTCTGCACTCAGCACAACTGCCGGGTGCCCCACGTCTCGATTCTGAGACGTGGGAAAGCACGAACCCAAACTCACTCTCAACGCAGCACGAACTCGCCGTGCCCCATCCTTCGCCTTTTTCTGGCGAAGGGTGGGAAACCACAAGCCCAAACTCACTCGCCAACCAACCGCGAACCATCATCGAACACGACCTCACCTTGTACACTGTCGATGATGATTTCGTTTCCCCGCAACCTGCATCGCTCGGCCGCAATCGCCGCCCTCTTGGCAGCCGCACTCTCCGCAGCGCTCAGCGCGCAACAGCCAACCCAACCCTCGCCCGACGTTCGAACTCTCGCAGATCCCGCTCCCCGAGCCGTCCGTCGAAGCCCTGCCCCTCCCCGAAGACCGCGGCGCAGCCGGCCTCGCGCAGACCCTCAAGCGCCTCGGCACAACGGCGAGCGTCCTCGTCATCGTCGCCCATCCCGACGATGAAGACGGCTCTCTCATGACATATCTCTCGCGCGGCCTCGGCGTGCGCGTCACACTCATGACGCTTACGCGCGGCGAAGGCGGCCAGAACGCCATGTCGGCCGAGAGCTACGATGCGCTCGGCCTCATCCGCACCAACGAATTACTCAAGGCCGACGAGTATTACGGCGCGCAGCAGCTTTGGGGAACTGAGGCCGACTACGGCTTCTCCAAAACCCAGGAAGAAGCCTTCACCAAGTGGGGCCATGATCGCGTGCTTTTCGACGCGGTGCTCGCCGTGCGCATGGTACGGCCGCAGATTATCCTCTCCACCTTTGTCGGTGGGCCCTCCGACGGCCACGGCCATCACCAGGTCTCCGGCGAAATTGCGCAGGAAGCCTTCAAAGTCGCAGGCGACCCCAAAATCTTTCCCGAGCAACTGAAAAACGGCCTCGAACCTTGGCAGCCGCTCGCCGTCTACTCGCGCGAGCCGTTCGCGCGCATCGAGAACGGCCAGATGTTCGACTACGCTACCGGCAAGTGGGCGCCGGCGCGGTTCCACAACTACGTCACTGGCGATTGGACCGAAGGCGCGCCCAAAATCGACGTGACGGTTCCCGTCGGTACCTGGGACCCCGTGCTCGGCCGCACCTACGTTCAGATCGCCCGCGAAGGCTGGGGCAAGCAGATGTCGCAATACGGCGGCGCCAATCCTGCGCTCGCCGCCCCCGACTCCTCCAGTTATCATCTCTGGGCCGCCGCGCCCGCGGTTGCCGCGGCTGGCGAGGAAGTGAAAGACACGAGCTTGTTCTGGAATGCAAAGGTCCACATCGACACCGGCATCCCAGGCCTCGCGCGTCTGGCCGGCGACAGGCCTCCCGCATGGCTCATCGATGGTCTGAAAAAAATCCAATCCGACCTCGACGCCTTCATCGCCGACTGCAGCAACCAAGGCGGCGTCGACGGCGCGCACAAACTCGTCCCCATCTACCGCGAAACCCTCGACCTCTACGCGCGCATCCAAGCCAGCGATCTGAGCGCCCAATCCAAGTCCGATCTGGCCTTCGATCTAGGTGAAAAAATCAACCAATTCCAAATCGCGTTCAAGGATCTGCTCGGCCTCGATCTCGTCGCCTTCACCGCGGGAGGCGACATCGGCCAGGGCTACGGCGGAGGCCGTGGCGCCTCAGCCGACGAATCCAGTCGCAGCGTCTATCCCGGCGAGGACTTCAGCGTCCGCGTGCACACCTTCAGCCCCACAAGCGAAGCCCATCTGTCCAAAACCTGGTTTGAAACCGGAACCGGCGAATCATGGATGAAGGACGAGCCCTCCAGCGTGCAATCAAACGCCTTCTTTCACCTACACGTCCCCGCCGACGCGCAACCCACGGCGCCCTACTTCACGCGCCCCACCACCGAGCAGCCCTACTACGACATCTCAAACGAAGCCTGGCGCGAACGCTCTTTCGCGCCCTATCCCCTCAGCGCCTGGGCCGCGTTCACTTTCGACGGTGTTCCCATCCGTTTTGGCATGGTGGTGCAAACTCTCGCGCATGTCTCCGGCGTCGGCGGCGTCTACCAGCCCCTCGTCATCACGCCCGCCATCGGTGTCCGCGTCGAGCCCGAAGCCCGCCTTCTGCCACTCGACGGCTCGTCGTTTCCCGTGCGCGTCACCGTCCACGCCGAGCGCGCTGCTGATGGAACCGTTGACCTCAAGCTACCCGCAGGCTGGCGCGCCGATCCCGCGCAACAATCCTTCCATCTCAAGAGCGCCGGCGACACCGAGCCGCTCGTCTTTTCCGTCTCTCCCGCCGGTGACGTTGCCGCGCGTGCCTACACCATCCAGGCCATCGCCCACGTCGATGGCAAAGACTACTCCATCGGCTGGCAGAGTACCGGCTACACCGGCTTGCTGCCCTACAACCAATACAAGCCCGCCGACCTGCGCACGCGCAAAGTCGATGTCAAACTCGCGCCCGGTCTTCGCGTCGGCTACATCATGGGCACCGGCGACACTGTCCCTGACGCAATTGAAGCGCTCGGCATCACCCCGCATCTCCTCACCAACAACGATCTCGCCACCGCCGATCTCTCGCAGTGGAACGTCATCGTCATCGGCATTCGCGCCTACTCCGCGCGTCCCGAGCTCGCCGCCGCCGAGTCGCGCCTTGAAGCTTTCGTCGAGCGCGGTGGAACCGTCATCGTGCAGTACCAGAGCAACACCTTTCCCGCGCCACTGGCGCTCGCCATAAGTGGCATCGGCGAGCGCGTTGTCGATGAGCAGGCTCCCGTCAAGCTCCTCGATCCCTCCAACCCGCTTCTCACGTCGCCCAACCAGATCACCGCAGCCGATTTCGACGGATGGTTTGAAGAACGCGGCCACGGCTTCCTCGATCGCTGGGATCAGGGCTACACCGCGCTCACTGAGACCGCCGACCCCGGCCAGGATCCACAACGCGGCGGTCTGCTGGTCGCGCATCGCGGCAAAGGCGCCTATATATATGTCGCGTTCGCCCTCTACCGCCAATTTCCAGAGTTAGTGCCCGGCGCCTATCGTCTCTTCGCCAATCTCCTCAGCGCCGGCGCATCGTCAGCCCGTATAGCGGACGAAAAACACTAGCCCGCATTTCTCCCAACGCCCCAGCCAGCGGCGCGCACTCGCCAAGTAACGCCGGCATCCTTGCCGGCTGTCGTGCGGGCGTCCTCGCCCGCACTTGCACAGCGACCACACGGCGAATCTTCCGTGAATAGATCATAAAAATTTCTAACTATCTCTAGCCCGCCCGAAAGCTTCGACAACAAACTCTGTGAAATCTGTGTGAATTCGTCAAACCTTAACGTTGCTCTGCGAGTCTTGGATGCGGATCGAAGGTGACGAGTTTTGCCCCCGCAAAATTCTTCAGCCTTCGCAATCATTGTCGTACTTTGCGCGAATGAGAATAACGCCAGGTTTTCTATTCATTCATTAAGCTGATGCGTCCGCGGTGCAGAGGATAGTTGTGAAC
The DNA here is from genome assembly GCA_963732305.1 of uncultured Acidobacteriaceae bacterium. GTDB lineage: Bacteria > Acidobacteriota > Terriglobia > Terriglobales > Acidobacteriaceae > Telmatobacter. The sequence goes on along the minus strand of CAVSYW010000003.1, from coordinate 731,133 downwards.
GATCGCACGCGGGTGCGGCCACAATTCCGGTAGTGATTTCAAAACGAACAGAGAGGCCCAAATGAAACGCACACTCTTCACGGCTGCCGCAGTCATTCTGGCGGCGAGTCTCGTTGTTTCCCACGCCCAAACCAGCGGCACCATGGCGCCGGCGAAAAAGCACGCGCCCGCCATGAAATCCGCCGCCCCGCCGGCGCCTTCGGTGCAAGAGCAGATTCAGGCCCTGCGCACAGAATTCCAGACCCAGATCGACAGCCTGAAGAGCGATCTTTCCGCCAAGGATGCGCAACTGCAAAAAGCCGAGCAGGATGCCGCCGATGCCCGCGCCGCGGCCACCAAGGCTGAAGCCGACGCCCAGGCGCAGCAGCAGGCCGTCGGCGACAACTCGTCGGCCGTCACCGCGCTGCAAAGCACCGTGAGTGACCTTAAGACCAACGCGCTCTCTCTCGCCACCACCGTCTCCGACGAAACCACCAACATCAAGAAGGCGATCGCCAGTCCCAATGCCATCAACTACAAAGGCGTCACCCTCTCGCCCGCGGGCAGTTTCATTGAAGCTGCAACCGTGTGGCGTCAGGGCGCCACCGGCGACGACATCAATACTGGCGCCAGCAGCGTTCCGCTGCAAAACGCCGACGGCGCGCAGATGAGTGAGTTCTTCGGCAGCGCGCGTCAGTCGCGTATCGCCCTCAAGTTCTCGGGCAAGATCGACAGCATGGTCATGACCGGCTACTACGAGGCGGACTGGCTGAGCTCCGGCACCACCTCGAACAACAACCAGTCGAACAGCTATACCATGCGCCAGCGCGAACTGTGGGCCGACGCCAAGACGACAAGCGGCTGGGATTTCTCCGGCGGCACCGGCTGGTCGCTGGTTGCGGAAACCGCCTCCGGCCTGACCCGCGGAACCCAGACCCTGCCGTCTACCATCGACGCGCAGTACGATGCGGGCTTCGTTTGGTCCCGCCAGGAGAGCTTCCGCGTGGTCAAGAACATGGGCACAAAAGCCTGGCTCGGCGCGTCCGTTGAAAACGCCGAGACTCTGAACGCGGCCGGAACGGGCCTGCCCACGAACTACGTCTTCGGTGCTATCGGCACCGGCGGTGGACTTTACGACAACCAGTCCAACTACTCCTTCAATTACTCTCCCGACTTCGTGGCCAAGCTCGCCGTTGAGCCTGGCTGGGGTCACTGGGAATTGTTCGGAATCAGCCGCTTCTTCCGTGACCGCATTTATCCCACCGGGGCTACCCCATACAACGATATCGAACCGGCTGGCGGTGTCGGCGGCGGCTTCCGCGGCCCCCTCGCCAACAAGAAGCTCACCATCGGCCTCAAGGGTCTCTATGGCGTGGGCGTTGGCCGTTATGGCAACTCCACCATTGCTGACGCGACCGTTCGTCCCACCGGCATACTCGAGCCCGCTCAAGGCCTTCTCCGCGCTCAGCACAGTGGAAATGAATCCCTCGCCCCGCCTGAACGTATACTTCAACTACGGCGGCGATTACGTCTATCGTGACTTTGTCGTCAGCGGCACCAACTCCAGCGGCAACACTTATGCCGGTTACGGCGTCGGCGGCCCCGGCATCGTCATCGCCAACGCTCCGGCCATGACCGGCTGCTTGATTGAGACCCAGGTTTCCGGCTCCGCCTCCGCCACGGGCGGCGGGGCGGCGGTGGGCGATCAGACCGCTCCCGCAAACTGCACTGGCAACACCAAGGACGACCAGGAATTCGTTGCGGGCTACTGGTACAACATCTACAGCGGCCCCAAAGGTCGTCTGCGCCAGGGCGTCACGTATGAAAACCTCCGCCGCGATATCTGGTCCGGCAATGGCGGCACGGCCAATCCCGGCGGCGGCGCGCACGGTGACGACAATATGTTCTTCACCTCGTTCCGCTACTACCTGCCGTAACCTGTACCATCGGTCCAGACCAAAACCATTGGGGCAATCCGCAGCGCGCGGATTGCCCCATTCTCTTTTCGCCTTGCGTCTGAATTCCCTCTACAGCCCCGTGCCCCATCCATTCGGTAGTTTCATCGCCGGATGGGTGGGAAAGCACAGATCTCACCCCGCTTCTCTCGATTTTAAATAATCCAAAACAAGTGGGGCAATCCGCATCGCGCGGATTGCCCCATCTTCACTTCCATCCATCAAGTCAGGCTCTTCATCTCATCCGCGCCGGCAAGTTCCCGCACGATGAAACTGATCCCTGTTCCCTAGAGCATTTTCCTAATTACTATAGAGTTCCGAGGCGGAGTCTGAACCATGCCTCGGCATTCTCTTGCGTGATTTGGGGTAGCAGTTCTGTGATGGCCTGATCGAGGGCCTCTTTGCTCCGGGTCTTGGCGGCGCGGAGCAACTGCTTGAGTTTGGCCCAAGCCTTCTCGATGGGGTTTAAGTCGGGCGAATAAGGCGGAAGGTAGAGCAGTTCGGCGCCTGCAGCCTCGATCATCTGACGCACTCCATCCACCTTGTGCGCGCTAAGATTGTCCATCACTACCACATCGCCGGGCTTCAGTACCGGGGATAGAACCTGTTCCACATAGGCGAGGAAGATATCTGCGTCCGTGGCCTCCTCGATGGTCATGGTGGCGATCAAGCCGCGCATGCTCATGGCTCCCAGGATAGTCAGTATTTTCCAGTTGCTTTGAGGCACGGCATCGTGTACGCGAGCCCCGCCTGCACAGCGTGCATAGAGCCTTGTCATCTGCGTGGTCACACCGCTCTCGTCCAGATAAATCAGGCGTTCCGGCGGGGTCGCGCGGATCTTTTCAAGGAACTCCACGCGCCGCAGCTGGTTGGCTTCCGTATCGCGCTCGGTGGCGTGGAGCGACTTTTTTTAAGCCGCAGGCCGAGCCTGCGCACAAGACGCCAGACCGCGCTCAGGCAGAGGCTTATCTGTGCCTCCTGTTGCAACTTTGCTTGTAACTCGGCCAAGGTCAGGTCGGCTCGCTCACGAACCCATTTCAACACCTGAGGCTCAAGCGCCGCTCCCACCAGCCGCTTACGGCCAGGCCGATGCCGCACCCGCTCGGCCTGGCCGGTGCGGTTGCGCGCCGCGGAGATCTTCCACCCCCACGCCACACTCACCCCAAAACGGCCCGACAACTCAGTGATCGTGCCCTCGCCGCGATCCAAAGCGGCAAGAAACTTACGCCGCAGATCATCATCGTAAGGCTTCGCCATACGTTATTCGTCGCGGGATTCGCCAGCAAGTTAACTATACGCTAGTTAGGAAAATGCTCTAATCCCTGCTCTTCTACTCTGCCGCCGCTTCCGCCGCCTTGGTCTGCGAAACAGTCCAATCCGCCGCGCCCACCTTGAAGCGCGCAAACCGCCGCACCGTAATGTTCTCGCCCAGCTTGCCCACCTTCTGCGCAATCAGTTCCTTGATGCTCACCGTCTGGTCTTTGATGAACGGCTGCTCCAGCAGGCAAACCTCTTCGTAGAACTTCGCCATCTTGCCGTCCACAATCTTTTCGATCACCGGCGCCGGTTTGCCCGTCGCCGCCGCCTGCGCGCGAAAAATCTCCTTCTCGCGCTCCAGATCCTCCGGCGTCACGTCCTCGGGCTTGATGTACCGCGGATCGCTCGCCGCGATGTGCATCGCCACGTCCTTCAGCAGTTCCTGAAAGTCGTCGGTCTTGGCCACAAAGTCGCTCTCGCAGTTCAGTTCCAGCAACACGGCAATCTTGCCGCCCGCATGGATATACGAGCCCACCGCGCCTTCATTGGTCACGCGTGACGCCTTCTTCTGCGCCGACGCCATGCCCCGTTTGCGCAGCACCACAAACGCCGCTTCCATGTCGCCCTTGCTCTCCTGCAGCGCCTTCAGGCAATCGCCCATCGGCGCGCCGCTTTTCTCGCGAAGCTCTTTCACCTGCTTGGCATCAATCTTCTCGCTCACTGTCGTCATCTCTCTCTGTTTCTCCGGCCGCGGCCGGCTCCGCAAACGCATCGCGGCTAAAATTTCTCAATCAATCGGGTGCCCCCGGTCCCTCGCTTTTGGGGACCGGGGAAGGCATCGACCCCAGTTCGCCTCCGGTTTACCTCGGGCGGCATAAGAAAAGCGTGGCCGATCATCGAAGCGGCCACGCTCAACCTCGTATGCGCATGGTCTCGCGCAGCAATCCGCTACAATCCGCCTTCGGCAGCCTCGTCTTCATCCGCCACCAGGGCCGCAACCGCCGCGGGAGCCTTGCGAATGCCTCCGCCCAGCGCCGCCTCCAGATCCACCTCTTCCACCGGAGCAACCTCTGCCGCGGCCTCGACGTTCACTTCCGCAATCGCTTCCACAGGCTCTTGCTGGAAGGCCTTGTCGCTCTGCAGGTTCACGCCCTCGGCTGCCGAGTCGGCAATCTTCGAGGTAAACAGCCGAATCGCGCGCAGCGCGTCGTCGTTCCCAGGAATCACGTAATCCACCACCGTGGGATCGCAGTTGGTATCCACCACTGCCACCACGGGAATCCCCAGCTTGCGCGCTTCCTTCACCGCAATCGTCTCGTTATTCGAGTCCACGATGAACAGCGCGTCGGGCAGCCGCTTCATGCTCTTGATGCCGGCCAGGTTTGCCTGCAAATGCTTGCGCTCCCGCTCCAGCTTGATCACTTCTTTTTTGGTCAGCAGTTCGTAGCGGCCGTCGGTCGCCATATCATCCAATTCCTGCAAGCGCTTCACGCTCTTCTGCACCGTGATCCAGTTGGTCAGCAAGCCGCCCAGCCAGCGCTGGTTGATGTACGGCATGCCCGCGCGCGTCGCCTCTTCGCTGATCGCATCCTGCGCCTGGCGCTTGGTGCCGACAAACAGGATCGTCTTCCCGCTGCCACAAAGCTCGACCACAAACTTCGACGCATCCTTGAACAGCTTCAGCGTCTTCTGCAGGTCGATAATGTAAATCCCGTTGCGCTCCCCAAAAATGTATTCCTTCATCTTGGGATTCCAGCGCTTCGTCTGATGCCCGAAGTGAACACCCGCTTCGAGCAGTTCCTTCATAGTGATGGTCGCCAATTGTCCTCCTTAGTGGACTGCATCCGGGCAGGTCCAACCGTAGCCCGGATTTATTCCCCTCGCGGGGAGATTTGTGAAACCAAGGAGTAGGTAGTAGCCAATAGGGAGTAGAAAACAGGCCGATTTTCGCGGCTTTTCTATTCCCTATTGGCTACTCACTATTCCCTCGCAAGCGCTTTAGCGCTTGCTGAACTGGAACCGCTTTCTCGCGCCCTTCTGGCCGTACTTCTTGCGCTCCTTCTGGCGCGCATCGCGCGTCATCAGGCCCTCGGCCTTCAGCAGCTTGCGCAGCTCAGGGTTGAACTCAACCAAAGCGCGGGCAATGCCCATCTTCACGGCATCGGCCTGTGCGGCAACGCCGCCGCCCTTCACCGTGGTCACCACGTCGAAGCTCGCCGTCATCTCCGCCACTACCAGTGTCTTCTTGGCGGCAACGCGCTGCTGTTCGGTCACAAAGTGCTCGTCAAACTTCTTGTCGTTCACCTTCCACTCGCCCGTGCCCGGACGCAGAAAGACGCGCGCAACCGCCCTCTTGCGCCGCCCCGTCCCGTAATACTGCACCAAATCTGCCATTCGTTTCCTCTTAGCTCTCAGCCGTCGGCCGTGTCTTTCTAGTCCCGAGTCCCTTAGTCCCTGTCTTAAAGAACCACCGGCATCTGCGCCCCATGCGGGTGCTTGTCGCCGCGGTACACCTTCAACTTCGTTGCCATTTGCCGGCCCATCTTCGTCTTGGGCAGCATCCCCTTGATGGCCTGTTCCAGCACCAACTCCGGCTTGCGGTTGATCAGCCGCGTAAACGACTCCTCGCGCAGCCCGCCCGGAAAGCCCGTGTAGCGCCGGTACAGCTTCTTCTGATCCTTCAGCCCCGTCAACCGGATCTTTTCCGCGTTGATCACGATCACATGGTCGCCCATGTCGATGTACGGCACGTACTGCGGATTCAGTTTGCCGCTCAGCACACTGGCAGCCTTCGTAGCCAGCCGGCCCAAAGTCTGGCCGTCGGCATCCACCAAAAACCACTTGCGGCTAATATCCTTGCCGCTCGGAATAAAAGTCGACATCTCTATTCTTCCCTCTCAAAACCAGCTATTAGCTCTTAGCTTCTAGCCCTTAGCTCTTTTCCACCGCGAATGTCGCTTCGGGAACCCATCTGAGGGTGCCCCCGGTCCCGCGCATTTGGGGACCGGGGAAACCACAAACCCAAACCCACTTTTCAACCCACCACAAACTCCGGATGCCCCACATCTCGTCCGCCGTGGCGGATGAGATATGGGAGAGCACAAACCCATCCCCGGCCCGCGCAACCACAAACAAGCTAAAAGCTGAGAGCTAACAGCTGAAAGCTCGCGCGAAGCGCGACCGCCCATGCAAAACGCACGGGCTTAAAACCCTACCCACTGCCAAACAAACCTGTTCGGGTGAGAAGTTGCCGGCGTCAGCCCCATCCAGGGAGCCCCGGCTGCACCTGACCAATTACCCTAGGTCCGGCAGCCAATCACCTGTTCCAGCGGAGCCCCTCAAACTCAGTCCGGGGCATCCATCAGAAGAGTCCGGGTGAGCACACCGAGACCCCAGGCGCAACACCGCGCAAGGACTTTAGAATACTGAAAATCCGCCCCGGAGTCAATGAATACCCCGCCTGTGGACCCTGTGGATCGCCGCAGAAACCTGGCTCGCACACCGAAAACGCAATGGGAACGGCACGAAGCGTCAGGGCACGAACGGAGAACCCACACAGTGTATGGGTCGCGTGCCGAAATCGCACACAAAAAGAATAGGGGGCTCAGCCCCTAAGGCCCGCTCCCGGAGGGAGCGACGAGAATAGCCCAGGATGCAGTCGCCGCAGCGACGGAATCCTGGGAAAGCAACGAAAAAACCGACTTAGCCCCGTAGGGGCGGCGCGAACCGAAAGGCAACTCTGGAGGGAGCAGGGGCCTTCAGGCCCCTGAACCAGCACGAAAACGATCCGGCCTTCAGGCCCGGAAGAATGACCCCTCTGTTGCGCGACCGCAATCCGCGCAAGAGCGAAACCCACAGCGAAGGCCCGCTCCCGGAGGGAGCGACGAGAATAGCCCAGGATGCAGTCGCCGCAGCGACGGAATCCTGGGAAAGCAACGAAAAAACCGACTTAGCCCCGTAGGGGCGGCGCGAACCGAAAGGCAACTCTGGAGGGAGCAGGGGCCTTCAGGCCCCTGAACCAGCACGAAAACGATCCGGCCTTCAGGCCCGGGCCTCAAATCGGCACAGATGGAAAGGCGCCGATCACGAAAGCCGCCGCGCCAATCAGCCGATGCAATCCCAAACGCGGTTCGACTTGCGGTATCCTGATTAAGCGCGCCCGTAGCTCAGCTGGATAGAGCGAACGCCTCCGGAGCGTTAGGTCGGGAGTTCGAATCTCTCCGGGCGCACCATTTTCCCCCCGCCAGTTCTCTGCCAAATCCCCACACCTGCCAGCCTGCGAGTTTGCTGAATTGCCGGCCCGTCTTCTCAGTCCCTTGGGGCCTTTGTCCCTTTGTCCCTGCTGGACCGCACCCAAAGCTCGGGGGCCCATTAATTCGGCAAGATGCCGTCGATGGCAAGAAGAAAATGAATGACCCCGGATACTGGATTTCCGATCCCAGGTTCCAGCCATGCAGCAGGTACTCACCAGCGCAGACGGCAGAATCGCTTCAACTCGGGAGAGAACTCCTGCACCAGATGTTCCACACCGATAAAACCAGCCTCGATGTGCCCGCTCTGCACCCCCTGCACCAGCGCGCTGTAGTGATGCGGGTACCACATTGCCTGGATCATCGAACTGCCGTAGATACTGGTGATCTGCGGCATGTCGGGCGTCAGGTGGCCGTGCCGGGAATAGGTAAGCAAGCTCATCTTGAAGACATGCCCGCCGCGGCGAAACAGGCCGGTGCAAGCACAGGCGAAGTAGCGCGGATCGGTGCCCTCGGCAGCGGCAAAACTCTCATGCACCGTGTTCTGGATCAGATTGCCGCCATAGCTCGAGCCAATGCGCCGTGCAAAGCCGCCCCAGTTCCTGCCCCACACGGACGGAACGTCGAATACCTGGAGGTAGGCCGCCGTCCCGAGAGACTCGACGTGAATCGAAGGAGAGCGGCCATCTTCATTGACCCAACGTTGCCAGCGCTCCCGCCCGCTCAGCGGCTTGTAGGTGGCAGGATCGAAGGGGCCATTTACGGTGAGCGACTGGGCCAACGACTGTGTAAAGATCTGCGCAAAGGAGAGGCTGGGTACAAGAAGAAGCACCAGGAGCGTGATTCGGCATTTCATGGTCACGCCTCCATTCTCCACGCTGAGCGGTGAATCGGAAGATAAAAGTCGCAGGAAAAAAAGAATGTCTTTGCTGGTGCCGACAACAAAACCACTGAGTACTTCGAACCCGAATTCAGTCGGCGGCCAGGGAGCGATTCTTTAAACCAGACCCAGATCGAGAAGAGTTGAAGCGCGTTCCGCAGGCGCGCCCGTAGCTCAGCCGGGTAGAGGTCGCCAGGGCGACCCTCCGGAGCATTACGTCGGGAGTTCCCCGCCGTGGCGGGTCCGGGCGCACCATTTCTCCCCCAATTTTTGTCAAGATTTGCAATCTTCGGATCGAACTACTCGCTGCCCGTAACTCCTTCCTTTTCTGATCCCTGACCCCTGATCCCTGAGCCCTATCCTTTTTGCATATAATTACCCGCCTTCGGCGCAAGCTATCAATAGAGCAAGAAAACATGCCCGAGGGGAAATCGCGCCATGCGTAAGGTCAAAACATCACCGTCTGCGTATTGTCACCCTAAGCCTTTACTTATCGTGACTTTAGGTATCCACCAGATACCCACCCCTTTGCATTCAACTGTTTACGGGAGATCCATCAACGACTAACCATCTTTGAATCAAGACTTTACCTGAAAAGATGGGGGGCAGGGGGGGGCCACACTCACACTCACACCGCTGCATAGGCCAGAAGCTGCTTTTAGATAAACGCCAAGGAGGAAATCGCAACATGCGCAGGGTCAAAAACATCACCGTCAGCGTCCCCCCGGAGGTCTACCGCGACGCGCGTCATCTCGCCGCCGATTACGACACCACCGTCTCCGCCTTCGTGGCCTGGCTCCTCCCCCGCTTGCGCACACAACTCGAGCGCACCCACTTCCCCAAGGGCGGACCCAAAACCACACTCACACCCGCACTCACACCTGGCGGCGAAACCGCCAAAACCGACTGTGCGGCTGTACCCTCCCCTTTAACCAGCGAAGATTCAGCAGCTTGCGGCCATAGAGCGGCCCCGGTACAGCCCCAGTGCAACTGTACACCGGCCTTAAACCGAACACAGATAAAGGCTTAATCGAATACAGCAAAACGCCATAAATTCGCTGTAACGCCGCGATCCTGTACTCAAAGCGCAAACTTGCAGGAAAGGAATTGAATTCTTTGGATGAAAAGCAGAAATGCCAGAGCGAGCGAAAAGCGAGCGGCTGCTGCATGCAATGCTGGTGGACGCGGTAGGAATCGAACCTACAACCTGTCGGTTAAGAGCCGAATGCTCTGCCAGTTGAGCTACGCGTCCTTGGAGGCTGAAACATCGAGAATTGCAACGCTGCGTTCGAGACCGTCCTGCGCAGCGCGCGCAGAAAGGAAAAATCTCTCCCGCACCTTGAAAAATATACCACAGAAACGACTCCGAACCCAAGGCGCGAAGGCCTCTTGGCAGCCTCTAAAAAATGCTCTGATGCGCGTCGCGCGGGCAGTTAGCTTTTCAGCGCCACGCGAATGTGCAGCTCCTTCAATTGCTGCTCGCTCACCGGCGTTGGTGCTTCGGCCATCAGATCAATGGCTTTCGCCGTCTTCGGGAAGGCAATCACTTCGCGCAGGTTCGACGCACCAGCAAGCAGCATCGCAATGCGGTCAAGCCCCAGCGCAATGCCGCCATGCGGTGGAGTCCCGTATTCGAGCGCGTCGAGGAAGAATCCAAACCGTGCCCGCGCCTCTTCTTCGCTGATGCCGAGCGCTTTGAAGATTGCCTGCTGCACATCCTTGCGGTGAATACGAATGGAACCTGATCCTGACTCGAGACCATTCATCGCCAGGTCGTAGCAGTTGGCGCGCACAGAAGCTGGATCGGCCTCAAGGTTCTTCATGTCCGCCTCAATGGGCGAGGTGAAAGGATGGTGCGCCGGAACCCATTTACCCGCAGCCAGGTCGAATTCGAACATCGGAAAATCCGTGAGCCACATGGGATGAAAAGCGTCGCTGCCGTCTACTAAATCTGACGACGCACTTCGCGCAGCAGCCTTCTGGACAACTTCGTCTGTAATGCGAAACGCCCCGTGCTTGTCGGCGTACTTCTTCGCCAGTTCGGCGCGGAAGTTTCCCGCCGCAGCGTAAACGTTGATCTCGCGTTCCGAAAGTCGTCCCGGAAATTTGGTGTCGCTCGCCTTGATGTGATGCGCCGGATCGCCGGCCACGATGATGACAAAGTCTTCCTCGGCCGCCCCCGACAGCTCGCGCACCTTTGTCGCGGACTCAGGAAATCCCTTCGCGAGCCGCTTGAAATCGTCGATGAATTTGGCGCCCTTCTTCAGATCGAAAAGCGGATGATTCTCCTCGCGCTCCTTGCGGCTCAGCTCGCCCACTTTAAGAATGCGCAGCGCCACAATTGGCAGCGCCGGGTCGATCTGCAGCGTCGCCAGCGCCTCGTCCGTAAAAGCCGATCGTACATTGGTCAGCCCGGGCAACCGAAGATCCGGCTTGTCGGTCCCGTAGCGCCGCATCGAATCGTCGTAGCTGATCCGCGGGAAAGGAATCGGCAAGTCGACGCCCGCTGCGGCAAACGCCGCCTTCATAAACTGTTCCACCACGCCGAACACCGTCTCCTGGCGCGGGAAACTCATCTCCAGATCGACCTGCGTGAACTCCAGTTGCCGGTCCGCGCGCAAATCCTCGTCGCGAAAGCAGCGGGCGATCTGGAAATAGCGATCGAACCCGGAAATCATCAGGATCTGTTTGAAGATCTGCGGCGATTGCGGCAGCGCGTAAAACTCGCCCGCATGCACACGGCTCGGAACCAGAAAATCGCGCGCGCCCTCAGGCGTCGACTTGGTCAGAATCGGCGTTTCAATCTCGACAAACCCCTGTTTGCTCAGGCTCTCGCGAACCGCCAGCGTAATATCGTGGCGCAGGCGGAAGTTGTGTTGCATCTCGGGCCTGCGCAGATCCACGTAGCGATATTTCAGGCGCACTTCTTCGTTCTGGATGGCTTCTTCGGCGGGCGAAAACGGCGCCAGCCGCGTATCGTTCAGCACGCGCACCTCGGTAGCCTCAATCTCGATCTCGCCGGTTGGCATCTTAGGATTGATGGCGTCTTTGTCGCGCAGCCGCACGTTGCCCACTGCGGCCACCACGTATTCCGGCCGCACCTGTTCGCCCTTGGCGTGGCCGTCAGGCGTCAGTTCTTTATCCAGGACGATCTGGCAGATGCCGGAGCGATCGCGCAGATCAAGAAAAATCAGATTGCCGTGATCGCGTCGCCGGTTCACCCAGCCCATCAGAACCACTTGCTTGCCGGCGTCCACAGCGCGCAGCTCACCGCACATATTCGTGCGTTCCAGATTGCCTAAGAAGTCGAGCACTACCTTATGTCCTTATTTCGAGTCGCTTGGCGAAAGTTGTTGCCTGTCATTTGGCAAGGAAGCCGGCCAGCTCGGCGCGCGGAACCTTCGATTGCACGCCGCTTGAGAAGTCCTTCACCGTCAGGATACCGGATTGGAGCTCGTCTTCGCCCAGAATGACGATGCGCCGGGCCAGCTTGTTGGCGGTCTCGAACGACTTCTTCAACCGGAAGCTGCCGTCGCCCAACTCGATGCTGAGTCCGGCGCGCCGCAGTTCGCGGGACAAAACCAGCGCCGCGGCATTCAAATTCTCCCCGATCGGCGCAACATACGCATCCACCTGCTTTGCGGCAGCCCTTTGGTCAGCTTCTGCAGCTTGCAGGGTCAGCACCAATCGGTCCAGTCCCATCGCGAATCCGATGCCTGGCGCCTTCGGTCCGCCGATAGCCTCGCTTAGCCCGTCATAGCGCCCGCCGCCCAGCAGAGCGTTCTGCGCGCCCAATCCTCCATGAGTAAACTCGAATGTCGTGCGCGTGTAGTAGTCCAGGCCACGCACCAATCGAGGATTCAGTTTGTACGCAACACCGGCGGCATCGAGAGCCGCACTCACGGCAGCAAAATGATCTTTCGCTTCCTGATCGAGAGAATCCGTGATCTTCGGCAGCGCCTCAATAGTCGGCTGGTCCTCGGAAACCTTGCAGTCCAGCACCCGCAGCGGATTGGTGACGGCTCGTCTCTGACAATCTGCGCACATCCTTGGTGCAACTTCAACGAGCGCCGCGCGCAACACGTCGTTGTAACGCGCCCGGTCCGCGGCCGACCCAACAGAATTCAATTCGAGCGTCCATCCAACGATGCCCAACTCATCGAGCAGCGACGCCAGCATTTCCAGTACTTCCGCATCGCGCAACGGGCTCTCGCTGCCAGCCGACGGAGGCCCGATCACCTCCGCGCCAATCTGCCAGAACTGCCGGTAGCGCCCCTTCTGCGGCCGCTCGCGCCGGAACTGCGGCCCAATATAGTAGAGCTTCTGCAACTGCCCGCTTTCGCCCAGCCCATGCTCAATGTAAGCGCGCACCACACCGGCAGTATTCTCTGGTCGCAGCGTCAGCGACTGCGATTTCTCGCTCTGCGCCCGGGCGCGGTCCTCCCATGTATACATCTCCTTCGACACAATGTCGGTCTCTTCGCCCACGCTGCGCGCAAAAAGTCCCGTGTCTTCAAAGATCGGGGTGCGAATTTCGCCGAAGTTGTAGCGGGCCAAAACCTTGCGCGCGGTCGCTTCAATGCGGTTCCAAAGCTCCGTCTCCAGAGGCAGCAGATCCCGCGTCCCGCGCACAGCTTTCACAGTGGCCATAACCTGTCTAGTTTAAATGGCGAAGGGACCGGGCCGGCGTGAACATATCCAAACACCGTGAGTTGTCGAGGCTATCCGACAATCCGGCTGGTCACGGCATGCCACCACGCCGGAGCGCCGCGATAGAGGTAAATCAACAGAGCTTGCCAAACGACCAGAACGGGCAGAGCGACGCGATAAACCTTGTGAATGCTTCGGTTCACAATCAAATCGCGCGCCACGCCAAGCAGTATCACGCCGTCGAGACACCAGTAATAGAGATCGTGATTGAAGAGATAGTCAATGCGGCCAAACGCCGCGTCGAGCAGGCAGCAGGTGGCAATGAAAATCAAGCGGCGATGAAATTCAGGCTTCTTGCGCCAGAGAATCGCCAAAGCAACCAATGGGCCAAACTCGAGCATGTCGCCAAACACAACGCTGAGAAACACGTCGGTCCCCGGCTGGTGCAGCGTGTACCAGTCAAAGCGCGCCATCACCACGCCGATGACGCATCCCAGCACGACCATCACGCACGCCAGCGCGGCCCCAAACCAGCCAAAGAAGCGATGCAGCTTTACATTGTGCGTCCGCACCAGCACCGACTGGAAGATAAAGAAAACCACCCAGGCCGAAAACACCGCGCCGTGAAACCAAAGCAGCAAGGGCCGCGGCGGGGAGGCATGGAAGAGTTCTTGATCGACGGTGTGACTGAATCCCCACACGACGATCGCGGCGATAAGCAGTGACGCGAAGAGATAAAAATACCGGTCAACCAGCCCGTTCCGGCCGGTGATCGCAGGCACACGATGTTGCGCCGTAGCTTCAGATGCTGTTGCCATTTGCAGGACCTCCGCGGGGTTCTTTAGGGCGGTGAACACGAGATGCAGACCGACTCTGCTGGGAAGTAGCACGAGTCTAGCACAGGGAAAATGGACCGCTCAACGCCATAAGCGAAGGGTGCCTGGCCCGGCGAAAAGCGACGCCCGCTCGGATCGGAGAACAACGAGACTTTATTCCTCAAGCCGGGTCTAAAGTTTTAAGCGCAAAATCAAAGGTCGGACCTCGAAGCCGCGCCGCGAATCGAGCGGACATTGTCCTCAGGTAATGCATACTTTGAACTCATGATTACCGTTAAGCCTTTCGTAACATTACCGCAGGATTTTCATTCCCGCACGTCGGTAATTATGAGACCATAAGTCACCACTCTCGAATTGGGCCCGGGATTTGCACCTCCCCATGTATTCCCTCTGCGATTCGAGACGGCAGAGCCCCGCTGCCGAACCTTTGTGATCCGACCGCTGGAGGTGCGCTGGGTCATTTGCTTGCTTGGTTCGATGTAATCGGAGCTGTACATGCATTCTTTCGCCCGTGTTACGCCCCTCCTTCAGATTCGCAAGGCCGAAGCATTCCCTCACGATTTCCCATTGCAAAACGCGGTCCGGCGCAAAGGCCTCTTGGGGATCGTTTCCATGGCGTCGCTTCTGCTCACGGCGACAGGTGTGCAAGCGCAATTCGGCCCGGTAAACGTTGGCGCTACCTCGGGCAATCAGAGCATTCAGGTCACGGCCACGGCGGGTACGCTGAGCAGCGTGGAAGTGCTCACGCTGGGTTCGGCAAGCGGAGATTTCGCCGTCGGCACCGGCGTGTCCACCTGCCCCTCGGCGAACCTGTCGGCCGGTGGTAGTTGCACGGAGTCGGTCACTTTCAAGCCCGTCACGCCCGGCTTGCGCCTGGGAGCGGTAGTCCTCACCGGCACGGTCGGCGGCGTCGAGACCGTTTTGGGCACTCAGTACATTTCGGGTACGGGCACAGGTGGATTGGGTGTCCTGATCGCGGGCAATCTGATCCCCGTAGCCGGGCAGCCCACAAAATACCTCGGACCGGTGGGCGACGGTAACGCGGCCACGAATGCGAAACTCGACACCCCCGGCGGCGCAGTGCTCGACGGCGCAGGCAACATGTACGTCGCAGACTCCGGCCACAACCGCATCCGCATGGTATGCGACATCGCGGCTACGGTCGTGCCTCCGCCGAACCCCACGCCCCCACCCACTGCAACGATTGCAGGAACCTCCTGCACGGTCCCGGGCATCATCTCCACCATCGTCGGCAACGGCGACGCCGGGTATACCGGCGACGGAGGACCCGCAGCCAACCCAACCGTAACCGTAAGCGGTCCCGGATTCGTAGCCCTTGACGGCGCAGGCAATCTCTACATCGCCGACACCGGCAACAACGCCATCCGCATGATCAACGCGGCCACAGGCGTCATTACGACCGTCGCCGGCAATGCGCTTGGCACGGTGTGCGGAGCCAAAACCGACTCTGTAGGAGACGGATGCCCGGCCACGCAGGCCACGCTCAACGCGCCCCAGGGCGTCACCCTCGACGCCGGCGGAAACCTTTACATCGCCGACACTTTCAACAACCGCATTCGCGAAGTGAATGCAGCCACGCGCATCATCACCACCATCGCGGGCAGCGGCTTCACCAACCCCGACGGCACCGGCGGCTACAGCGGCGACGGCGGGCCCGCGAGCAGCGCGGAGCTGAACTGGCCCTATACCGTGGCCTTTGACCCCGCCGGCAACATGTACATCCCCGACTCGCAGAACAACCGCGTCCGCGAGGTGCAGGCGACGGGCGGCATCGTCACCCCCGGCAGCAACATTGTCACCTTTGCCGGAACCGGAGGTGCGGGCCCTACTGCCTGTGCGCCGGCTCCGGCAGCAGTAGCGGCGACACAGGCCATTGTGTGGATTCCTTCCGGCGTTGCCGTGGATGCAGCCGGCAATGTGTACATCGCCGAAACGCAGAATTTCGCCATCCGCAAGGTCAGCGCCGCCTCGGGCGAGATCTCTGCCTTGGTCCAGAGCGGCTGCGGCAATTCGTACGACACCGTCACCGGCTTGTTCGCGCCTGTGGTGCTCTATGGGCCTACCGGACTTTATCTCGACGGAATGGGCGATCTGTACATCGCCGATACGCAGGACATGGTGGTGGACGAAGTGCAAGGCAACTATGTGGCTCTTAACATCAGCCCTCTTGGTTCTCTTAGCACTGCTGTCCGCCAGGGCAGCTATTCTCCTACGGTGCCGCAGACAGTGGAAAACGACGGCAATGCCTCGCTCGACCTGACGGCCATCAATCGAGCTCCCAACTCCGAAGTCGACTACACGGCCGCCAACTCCTGCAGCATCCCTGGCCCCTTGGCCATGAATGCGGACTGCGTCGTGGGTGCGTTCTTCGCTCCCGTATCATCGCCCGTTCTCTCCGCCAACACGGTGGAGACGCCCAGCATCGACGTGGCGGAGAATACGCTGCCTACAGTCGTGGCCCCCAACTCGCCTCTCGAAATCCAACTCATCGCCACGGCCGAACCGCTGGATTCAACCACGACCACCATCTGCTCCAGCACCAGCCCCGGAATCTCCAGCTGCTCCGGGGCTACCTCCGGATTCGGGCAGAACGTCACCTTCACGGTCACTGTTGTCACCGGCGCCAACACGGGCGCTCTGTCGGGAACGGTGAGCATCTCCGACGCCTACAACGGCAACACCACCACGCTCGCTTCCGCGCTGCCAGTAACCGCCTCGGGGAGCACGTCGGCCACGGAAACGAGCACGGCCACATTCAACATCTCCACGCTGGGCGTCGGGCAGCACTCTATCACCGCTATCTACAACAACACCGGCGATCCGAACCACACCAGCAGCACTTCGACGCCGCCGCTGATTCAGACCGTGAATGAAGGCACGGCCGTCAGCCTGACATCGAATTCCACGTTGGTTGGCGGCACGTATTATTCCCTCGTCGGCCAGCCCGTCACCTTCACCGCCACGGTCACGAGTTCTGCCGGCAGCGTCGTTCCCACCGGCACGGTTACCTTCTTCGACGGTGCGATTCTCCTTGTCACACAGAACCTGACTGCGGCAAGCGACATGGTCACATACACGACGCTCACGCTCGCCAATGGCCCCCACCAGATCACCGCGGTTTATAACCCCACCTCGGGCACACAGTTGGTGACCAGCACCTCAAACGTCGTTAACCAGGATGTGCAAGTGCCGTCGACGATTACCGTCGTCTCCGGCATGAATCCATCCACCTACGCCGCCTCGGTCACATTCACCGCCACGATCACATCCGCCGCCACATCCCCCGCCTCGGGCACGGTGACCTTCCTCGATAACGGCGTATCCATCGCCCCCGGCACGCTAAGCGGCAATCCGGGTGTGGCGACCCTCACAACCTCCGCCCTCCCCGTTGGCAATGATCCCATCACGGTCACCTACCCAGGCGACAACTTCAACGCGGCCAGTTCGAGTGCGCCGCCTCTTTCCCAAGTCGTCAATCAGGCGCCGACTGTGACCTCGGTCTCGGCGACGCCCAATCCCGGAATTGCCGGCACCACGGAGACCATCAAGGCGACCGTTGCGCTGACCTCGGGCTCGGCCCCATTCACAGGCACTGTCACTTTCACGTCGAACGGCACGACGCTGGGCGGCGGCAGCGTCCCGGTGAATGCTTCGGGAGTAGCCACGATCACGCCCACGCTCGCGGCAGGATCCTACACTATCGTCGCCACCTTCTCGGGCGACCCCAATACCGTAGGCAGCGCATCGGCGCCGTTCCCTTACACAGTCGCGCTGGTTACCACGCAAACTGCGCTTACCGTCATGCCCAGTCTCGGAGTGATCCTTAGCCCCATCACGTTTACCGCGACGGTCACCGGCAATGGCGTCACGCCCATGGGCAACGTCAACTTCCTGTCCAACGGGGTGGTCATCGGCACCTCAGCCCTGAGCGGCGGCGTCGCTACGTTCACCGATTCAACGCTCGCGGCCGGCAGCTATACCATGACTGCCGTGTATGTGGGCAATGCCACTGAAGCCACCAGCACCTCGCCCAACGTCAGCGAAACCATCGGCCTCATTCCTACCACCACAGCGCTCGGCACTTCCAGTACCTCGGGTCTCAATCCGCAGGTGATTCTCGTGGCGGGGGTCATCAACAGCAGCACCGGCCCTGAGCCCAGCGGCACGGTCACGTTCTTCAACGGCACAACCTCGCTGGGCACGGCCACGGTCGACGCAAGCGGCGCGGCTGCGCTCACGCCTAATCTGTTGACCGGCACGAATTACAGCATCGATGCCGTGTATAGCGGCGACGCCCAGCACCTCCCCTCGACGTTGCAGATCATCACCATCTCCGGCACGGCGTCCGGATTCACAGTCACGGTCACTCCTGTGACCGTCACCATTCCGACCTCGCAAAACGCTACCGTCACGGTCACCCTCACCTCGAACGGCAACTTTGCTGACACTGTCGGCCTGGGTTGCTCGTCGCTTCCAGCCGTGGTCAACTGCCACTTCGCCTCCATCAGCCTCGTTCTTCCCGCCAACGGCACGGTCAGCACGCAACTCACCATCGACACCAACAATCCGCTCAGCGGCGGCGTCAGCGCCATGAATCGGCGACCGGGGAACGGTAAGTTCTCGCTGGCCGGACTGATTCTGCCGCTCAGTCTCGGCTTCGGATGCATCTTCTGGCGATGGCGCCGCCGCAACGCCCCCATTCTCACCATGGCGCTGATCCTGGTTCTCGCCGTGGCCGCATTTGTCTCCGCCGGCTGCGGCGGTTTCAGCCAGGCCACCGCGGCGCCCGGAAACTATGTCATTCAAGTCACTGGTACCGGCGCAACCACGAATGTGATCGAGTTTCAAAACGTCAACCTCGACATCACCAAGTAGGCGGGGAAGCAGAAGATGGGTTGCGCACAGAGAATGGCTTACATCAAAAAAATAGCGATGAGATGTTCCCTGGATTTCCGGGTGTGGCGCTGTGAAGAAGAGCGTTTCCCGCTTGGGACGAACGTGGTTCTTTGGCTGCTGTGGCCGGTTCTCCTTCTCGCATCGGCGAGCATATCCCGCGCGCAGGTGGTGCAGACGGCCAACGAGGGCACGTTGAAGTTGTCGGTGGGCGTCATCGGCTCCGGCGATACCTTCCAACAAGAAGGCGAGCGCAAGATGCTCGGTGTCGGCGCATTTGTCGACGCCGAAACTACCGGCCACTTCGGCATTGAAGCCGAAGGCCGCTGGGTCGAGTTCCGTCAAACGGCGAACGTGCACGCCGAAACCTATTCCATCGGCGGCCGCTATCACTTCGTTTTCGGCCGGTTCCAGCCCTACGTCAAGGGGCTGGTGGGCTTCGCAAACTTCACATACCCCTATAACTTTGCCCAAGGCAACGGCGACCTGATCGTCACTGCGGGCGGCGGCGTTGACTTCCACTTGACGCACAGAATCTACCTGCGCGTCGCAGACTTCGAATATCAGGATTGGCCCGGGTTCACCTACAGCTCGACAGCCTCCGGCAACCTGACCTCGCTGAATGGCGGCGTAGGCCTCAAGGTGCGCATCTTCTGATGCATCGTGACTGGGATCACGGTCAGGCTGGGAACTCCACAGTTAGCCTCAATCTGAGGACGCGTCTTCAAAATGCGCCCATGATTGAGGAGCAAACCTTCCATGGCTTTTGTCGTCACCGATGCCTGCACCAAAGATTTTGTCTGTGTTGCGGAGTGTTCCACTGCCGCCATCGCGCCCGCGGAGAACGATCCGGCCGCCGCCACCGTATCGCAGGTCTATATCAATCCCGATGAGTGCATCGATTGTGGCAACTGCGCTTCCCTCTGCGCGCAGAATGCGATCTTCGCTCTCGAGGAGCTGCCCGCGGACAAGGCAGCCTTCGCCGAGAAGAACCGGGCGTACTTCAATTAGGAAGCGGGACTGACGGAGCTACTGCCGCTTCGGCTGCGCCGGTGTCTCTCGGGTTGTTTGCTCCTGCGGTGAAGGCGCCGGCGCAGCAGGTACTGTCGCGGGTGTGGCCGGCAGGGTAGCGGTCTGCATCGGCGTCACCACCAGCTTCGGGGTCTGCACAGTCGCGGGATCGTCTCACAATTTGAAGCAAAGTATGCCGTTCGTAGGTTGCGGAACGGTGAGTTGTGTCTCGGTGAACTGCGGCGACACGTTGCTTGGATTTTCAAAATCCGGTGTCGTACCCAAAAGCCTGGATGCTGAGTGGCGTTTTCCTCATCCAGCGTCCCGGAAAGCGATTCTTTGCTTTCTGGAGCGCAAGTAAACGCAACCTTTTAGCGAGTTACGTGGGGCACAAGAGTTCTGGTACCGCTCTGAGGGTTGCGGGGCACCTGCAGGCGGGGTCCGCATCCCCGATGCGAAGATTCCTGCGATTGGTCGCATAAATCGGGTCCTTTTAGGTTAGAATCCTGACAAATCAGGAAGTCGACTCAAAATCGCCGTAAAATGGCCGGGAGGCCCGCGCATAGCATCCATCGTTATCTGTAACTCGAAAATTGCACGTTAACTCTTTTTATTCCCTGGCTGGATAAATGCACGTGTATAGACAACCAGCCGATGCCAAACTCATAGCGCATTTTTATGCCACTGATCGCATGAACAAAAGCCCGTCTTCTTCACCCCAAAGAGGGCCGGGAAAAATCATAGATCGAATATTGCTGCCTTCACTCGGCAGTGCAGCTCCGAGCCGGTTTCACTGGCCGGTGAGCTTGCCGGCATTGCGGATACGGGCTGCTTTGGGAGAGAACGAAATGAAATCAACAAGAGGATCACCGAATTACGTTGAAAATGACGCCCTCAGCATCCCCGCCGCTGAAGAAATGATCGAAGAAGCATTAAACGAGCTGGCATTCACGCAGGATCCTGGCATGTCGCGCGTCTTGCGTTTTCTGGCGCCCGCGGGCTATCAGGCCATCGTGGAACTGTGCAGCGAAAACGGCCGCAGCAA
The DNA here is from genome assembly GCA_963732305.1 of uncultured Acidobacteriaceae bacterium. Classification (GTDB taxonomy): domain Bacteria; phylum Acidobacteriota; class Terriglobia; order Terriglobales; family Acidobacteriaceae; genus Telmatobacter. Next base: position 710,356 of record CAVSYW010000003.1, on the reverse strand, counting down.
ACGGCGCGACGCTTCGGCCGATAGTTGGTCCCCGGAGTACGACGAATTGCGCATCTATTTCGAGCGCATCGATGGCGATGAGCCGACCCCGCGCCTGAGCCGTGCGCCACGCGTCGATGCCCACAATACCCACGACCAAGACGATATCGAGCCCACGCATCCCGCCGATGTGGATGCGCGCGTGAAAGAGTTGTGCGCGGCGCTGGCCGAAGCCGAGCGTGGTGGCCACGCCTTCATCGCCCTCAAATGGTTCCGCGATTCCTTCCTGCCGCGCAAGGCTTTCCGCTGGAACCAGCATCCTGAAACCCGCCAAGCCGTGCTGGCTGAAGCCATTCAACGCGGCGTTGTCGTCACCAGCAAAATCGCGAACCCCAAGACGCCGGCCTATCCCACTACCACCATCCGCCTCAACCGCACCGAGGCGGGAATTCCCGAGGAATCGCAGCGTTTCCAACCCGTCGACGTGCAGGGCGAGCCGATCTCGGCCACCCTCGAAGATGAACGTGAGGGCGAATGAGCTTCTTCTTCCTTGAGGCGACGGCCTTCGCAAGGCTGTTTGTCCGCGAGCCCGGCACCGACCCGCTCATCCGGCTCATGGAAAGCGTGGAGGACAATCGCAAGCTTATCTCGGCCGCCACGCCGCTCGAGGTCTACGCGGCCATTCGCCGCCGCGAACGCGCCGGGCATATCGCCCCCGAGGCCGCCGTCACTGCCTTCGAGCTGCTGCGCGTTGAAGCCGCGCGCGTGGTGCAGCAGCCGTTGAATCCCGGCGTGCTTGAGGCGGCCAGACAACTCCTCGATCGCACCACGCTGCGCTGGCCTGAGGCCCTGCAACTCGGTGCCGCGCTGGCCTCGCGCGACATGTTTCCCGGCACCCGTATCACCTTTGTCTCCGCATCCGCTTCGCTCCTTGAAGCAGCCCGTGCCGAGGGACTCGAGGCCATAGATCCCGCGAAGTTGCCCGTATCCGAAGCTGCGTTCGAAATCGAAGCCGCCATAGAAGCCGATGCGGGCGGATCGGCAGAGTAGCCTGGTGCTAGCCCGCAGCATAACAATTTTTCTATCCCTGTTTCAGGTGCATGCATGACCATCTCCGCGCCCACACCGCGCGATCCCAAATCGCAGTTGCGCAGAAGCATGGGCTTCTGGGATGTTCTCCTCTTCAACATCGCCGCCGTGCTCGGTCCGCGCTGGATCGCCGCCGCCGGACACAACGGCCCTTCCTCCATCAGCCTCTGGCTGCTGGCCGCGGTCTTCTTCTTCGTACCCGGTGCGCTCGTCATCAACGAGCTCTCTTCGCGCTTCCCTGAGGAAGGGGGCATCTACGCCTGGGCGCGCGACGCCTTCGGGCCTTTTCATGGTTTCGTCGCCGGCTGGACCTACTGGATCTACACCGTCTTCTACTTTCCCGGCCTCCTGCTCGCCAGCGCCTCCATGTCCGCCTACGTCTCCACCAGTCATGGCGCAGCGCTTGCCGAGAATCGCGCATTTCTGCTCTGGTTTTCGCTAGCGATGCTTCTCGTCGCAGTCGTACTCAACATCATCGGCCTCAACATCGGCAAATGGCTGCAGAACGCGGGCGGCGTGGGAACCTATTTGCCTCTGCTGATCCTTGCCGGCGTGGCAGCGCTCGTCTGTCTGCGTCACGGTTCAATCACGCATTTCACAATCGCCGCCATGCGCCCCACGTGGAACTGGGATACCGTCAATTTCTGGTCGCAAATCGCTTTTGCCTTCACCGGCCTCGAGTTAGTCTCCTGCATGGCCGAGGAAGTTCGCGATCCGCGCCGCACTCTGCCCCGCGCTGTCTTTGCATCCGGCGCGCTCATCGCTCTCATGTACATCGCGGGAACCTTCGCCGTCCTCGCCCTCGCTCCCGCAGCCGACCTCGATCCCAAGAGCGGCGTCTTTTCCGCCATCGCCATCGGTTCGGCTACGTTACGCATCGGCTTCATCGGCGTCATCGCCGCTCTACTCGTCACCGCGGGCAACGCGGGTGGCGTAGGCACCACCGTGGCCGGCGTCGCGCGGATTCCCTTCCAGGTCGGCATCGACCGCTATCTCCCCGCGGCTTTCGGCAAAATCCATCCTCGCTGGAAGACTCCGTACATTTCAATTCTGGTGCAGGCCGTGCTCTCCGGCGCCATCCTGCTTTTGAGCCAGATCAGCGAGACTACACGCGGCGCCTATCAGGTCCTCATCGACGCGGCCATCATCCTCTACTTCATTCCCTTCCTCTACATGTTTGCCGCCGTCATCAAACTCGCCGGCCGCAAAGACCGCACCGAAAATACCCAAGCTGTCCTGATTCCCGGAGGCGTGGCGGGCGTCTGGCTCTGCGGTAGCCTGGGATTCCTCGTGGTACTGCTGGGAATCTTCGTTTCCCTCGTCCCCCCCGGCGACTCCGCAAGCAAGCTCGGCTTCGAACTCAAACTGGTCTGCGGGACGGTAATTTCGATCCTCATCGGCTTGGCCTTGTACTGGCGAGGAGCGAAGACTCAGCGTAGCGACGCGTAGCGAAACGCCGGTCGCCGGAATTCAAGTTAAAGTGTGGATGGATATTGCGTACCTCTGCGGGAAGGATCTATTCCGGAAATCGCCTGCTCGAATTCATCGCGTAGGACTGGAGTGCGCAGATTCTCCCGAATATAGGTAAGTTATCTTTATTGCGCAGCGGAAATGCTTTGTCGATTCTCGCTTGAGCGAGACCAAGCACCCCGGGTTCTTCAATAGCAGGATACAACTCGGCTCAGCGAAATCCTGCGGCAACCACCGGGGCCATCAATCCTAGCGGCGTCCACCGCCACGGCCGCCGAATCCGCCGCCATCACCACCGCGACCACCACCGCCGCCGAATCCGCCACCGCCGCCGCGCCCGCCGCCGAATCCGCCATCACCACCGCGCCCGCCGCCGAATCCGCCATCACCACCGCGCCCGCCGCGCCCGCCGCCACCGAAACCGCCGTCACCGCCGCGTCCACCGCCGTGACCGCCGCCATTGCCACCGTTATCGCCGCCGCCGCTGGTTAGGCCGCTGCCGCCGCCACCGCCCCCGCTTGAACCACCACCACCGCTGTCGCCCCCGCTATTACTCTGTGGCAGAGCGAGAGCCGTACTCACCTGGCTGAACACCTGGTTCACCGAGTTCGCCGCGCCCTGAACGCCCGAAATGCAGGCAAGCGCCAGCAGCGATGCGAGTAGGCCATACTCGGCCAAATCCTGGCCGCTCTCGCAAACTGCCATGCGCCGGAATTTCTCGCAGAGTGTTCTCAGTGTTCCGTTCATCGGATTCCTCTTGCTTGGCGCTTTCCGGGCCGCTGCCGAAACATCGCGGACGGCGCTCATTACATTACGAGTGCGATCCGAGTCAGGTTGCGGGACCGGTGTCTTTAGATCAGGCCGCATTCGCTGGGCTCGTGTCTCTGACAGGGAAGTGGGATGCCTCATCCCCCTTTTGGGGCACGCCTTTGACTGCGAACGCCCTTTGAGTTTGACGCTGGCATGTCTAATTCTTTTAAAATCAATAAATAACGTTGGCTGATCCCGTTGATTAGAGTGGCTCGTCACGCATGTTCGAATCAATCGACCATGCAATTTGAGGGGTTACTTTGGATTCGCTTCATCTCAATAATCGTCAGGCGTATCCGCCCCACTTATCCCATGCGCGTTATTCCCGCCGGAACTTGTTCGCCTGTTCGAATTCGTCGCGCAGCGCCGGGGTGCGTAGGTTCTCGCGCAAATAGGCTAACCGCTGTTCGAGCGCCAGCAGTGCTCGCTCCACAGCTTCGGTATTTGTGTGCGCAATGTCGCGCCACATCGAAAACGGACTCGCCCCGAGGCGCGTCATCTCGCGCAGCGCCCGCCCGCCCACGTCTTTGAGTTCGGGCGCCGCGCCCACTTCCTCTTCCAGCAGCGCGCTCAATGCCGTGGCCGTGAATTGCGGCAGATGACTTACCCAAGCTACCAGCTCATCATGGCGCGCGGCATCGAGATCGAGCGTCTTCGCGCCCATCTTCGTCACCCACTCGCGCCACTGTTTCACCAGCGCCGCCGCCTGCGCAGATCGCTTCGCCCCTGGCTCGTCCGTACCTGGCACGTCCGTAAAAAGCCACACCGCGCCGCGAAACAGATTGGCATCGCCGAGAGCCGCGCCGCCGCGCTCCTTGCCTGCCATGGGATGCCCAGGCAGAAACGCCGCGCGATCCGGCGTGTTGTAAAGTCGCGCTGCCGTCTCGGCAATTACGTGCTTCGTGCTGCCCACGTCGGTCACAAGCTGATCGGGCCCAAGTGCCGGCGCCAGCTTTTCCATGAAATCGAGCGTGGCGTATATCGGCACCGCCAGCAGCGTCACCTGGCTCGCCCGCGCGGCCTCGATCGCATCGGCCGCAACAGAATCGATCGCGCCCATCTTCAGCGCTGCCTGCCCCTGCTCGGCTCCACGGTTCCAGCCTACAATCGCGCCCTTGAACCCCGCCTCACGCAGCGCAAGCCCCACCGAAGTGCCCAGCAAACCTGTACCGAGAATCGCGATGCGCTCAATCATGGGAGTCCTTCGCAAGGCGTGTAAGCGATGCTAGTCGCTTCGGCGGAACTCGGAAATCGAGCTCCGATCACTACGCTAACACCGCCAACTCCGCTGTTCTTCACAGCGTTCGCCCCACCGCCTGAGCGATCAACCTCAGCTCCGCAACCAGCTTGGTGAAGTCTTCAAGAAACAGCGTCTGCGCCGCATCGGAAACCGCCTTGTCGGCATTGGGGTGAATCTCAATAATCAGCCCATCGGCGCCCGCGGCCACCGCTGCCTTCGCCATTGCGGGAACCATGTCGCGCCGCCCCGTGCCGTGCGAAGGATCGGCAACCACCGGCAAATGCGAAAGCTTCTTCAGCACCGGAATAGCCGCGATATCCATCGTGTTGCGCGTTGCGGTTTCGTAGGTGCGGATGCCGCGCTCGCAGAGAATCACGTCGTAGTTGCCGCCTGACAGAATGTACTCACTCGAAAGCAGCAGCTCCTCTATCGTTGCCGCAATGCCGCGTTTCAGCAGGATCGGTTTGCGCACCTGACCCAGCTCGCGCAGCAGGTTGAAGTTCTGCATGTTGCGCGCGCCCACCTGGAAGCAATCCACCAGCGGCAGCATGGGCTCAATCTGCGCAATCTCCATCACCTCGCTCACCACCGCCAGCCCGTTGGCGTCGGCGGCCTCGCGCATCAGTTCCAGCCCCGGAATGCCCAGCCCCTGGAACGAATACGGCGAACTGCGCGGCTTGTAAGCTCCGCCGCGCAGAAACTCTCCGCCCGCGGCTTTCACGCACGCGGCAATCGTAAAAATCTGCTCGCGATTTTCTATCGCACATGGCCCGGCGACCACCGCCACTTTCTGTCCGCCGATGCTGGCGCCATTTCTGAACTCAACAACGGTACCTTCCGGCCGCCATGCGCGCCCTGCCAGCTTGTAAGGCGCGCTGATGCGGTGCACGTGCAGCACTCCGGGCAGCATTTCAAACTTCGCCAGGTCGAGCGCGCCGGTAGCGCCTACGCCGGCCAGTATGGTTTGGAACTCGCCCGTGGTGCGATGCACGTCCACGCCCGCCTCTCCCATGGCGCTGATCACGGCATCGATCTGTTCTTCGGTAGCTTTTTCCTGCATTGCAACAATCATGATTTTTTCCCTGTCTCAGGCGAATCTGAGGGGCCCCCAGCGACAGGTCCTGGTCGTTGGGGTTTCTCGTCGCCCGCGGCGTAGCCCGTCGTTCCGCCCTCTTGTTCGGCGGCCTGGGCGTGTCTCTGGCTAGCCAGCTCGTTGCGCTGCAATGCCCGCATCACGTCAATGATGCGCTCGTAGATATGCGTCAGCTCGATGTCGGGCAGCGGGCCCCTATTGGCTGCGCGCACATTCGCGTAGACGATCTTTTCGCGATCCGGCTCGTATACCGGAAGCGAAGTGGCCGCCTTCATACGCCCAATCATCTGCGCAGCACGTGCCCGCTCATTGAGCAAATCGACCAGCTGGCGGTCCAGCTTGTCGATGCGAATTCGCAATTCTTCGATGGTCATTGCATCCTCGTAGTGCAGGAAACGAGCTTTCAGCGCTCAACTTTCAGCCTAGACCCGCCGAAGCAAGCCGCGGCGGCCCGCTCCGGTTAGGGACAAGCTGAAAGCTGTTAGCTGATAGCTGACGGCTGCTTTTTCACCGGGCCGGCGCTGCAAGGGGCAGGCGCAGGCCCTTGATAAATCGAGCCACTTGATTCGGTGCCGTCTCGGCTGTCGAGCGCTCAATCAGCTCGACAATCGCGCTGCCAATCACCGCGGCATCTGCAAACTCTGCCACCTGCGCGACGTGTTCCGCATTGCTGATGCCGAACCCCACGGCCACGGGCAGCCGGGTCCATCGCCGGACGCGCGCCACCAGCGCCGCCGCATCCGTGGCCACGCTTTGCTGCGTACCCGTAATGCCTGTGCGCGAGATGGCATACACAAAACCCTTGCTGTGCTTGGCGATCGCCTCAAGCCGCGCATCGGGACTGGTGGGCGCGGCGAGAAAGATCGGCGCTAACCCCACGCGGTTCATCTCCGCGAGATAGTCGCCAGCCTCCTCCACGATCATGTCCGTCGCCAGCACGCCATCTACGCCCGCCGCCTTCGCATCGTTGGCAAACTTCGCCAAACCGTAGCGCAAAATCGGATTCAGATAGCTGAAAATCACAAGGCCCGCCGCCGGACGGGCAGCGCGAATCTCGTGCGCCAGACCAAGCACATCCTTCAATCGCGCTCCGTGCGCCAATGCGCGCTCCATAGCGCGCTGGATCACGGGCCCATCCGCGAGCGGATCGCTGAACGGCACCCCTAGCTCGATCACATCCGCACCCGCATCAATCGCCGCAATCGCAATCTCTCGCGTCGCGTCGAGGGATGGGTCCCCGGCCGTCAGATAAACCACCAGCCCCGGCTTGTGTTCGAAACATATCGCCATTGCGTTCAAACTCTTCAGAGGGTGCCCCCGGTCTCGATTTTGAGACCGGGGATGGCACGAACCCCGACCCACTTCTCAATCCAGCACGAAAAGCGGTCCTACAACTTCATCTCCCGCGCCAGAATCCCCATGTCCTTGTCGCCGCGGCCTGAAAGATTCACCACCAGTATTTCATGCGGCTTAAATGCCGGCGCAATGCGAATCGCCTCAGCCACCGCGTGCGCGCTTTCGAGCGCCGGCAGAATGCCCTCGGTCCTCGCCAGCTTCATCACCGCATCGAGCGCCGCCGCATCGTCCTGCGACACATACTCCGCGCGGCCCGTGTCGTGCAGCATCGCGTGCTCGGGTCCGATCGACGCGTAATCGAGTCCAGCTGAAACCGAATGCGTCAGTGCGATTTGCCCGTCCTCATCCTGCAGCACGTAAGAAAACGTGCCCTGCAAAACGCCCGGCGCGCCGCCCTGGAACCGTGCCGCATGCTGGCCCAGCACAGTTCCGCGCCCACCCGCCTCCACGCCAATCAGCCGCACCTGCCGGTCATTGATGAATTCGTAAAACGCGCCAATCGCATTCGACCCTCCGCCCACGCACGCGATCACCGCGGTCGGCAGCCTGCCCTCTTTCGCAAGAATCTGCTCTTTCATCTCGCGGCTAATGCAGCGATGAAAGTCGCGCACCATCGTCGGATACGGATGCGCCCCAAGTGCACTGCCCAGCAAGTAGTAGGTCGTCCGCACATTCGTGACCCAGTCGCGCATGGCCTCGCTGATGGCGTCTTTGAGGGTCTTCGATCCGGACGAGACGCCGCGCACCTCCGCGCCCAGCAGCCGCATGCGCTTCACGTTCAGATCCTGGCGCTCCATGTCCACGTCGCCCATGTAGACCACGCATTCCAAGCCCAGCAGCGCGCAGACCGTCGCCGTCGCCACGCCATGCTGGCCCGCGCCGGTCTCGGCGATCACGCGCTTCTTGCCCATGCGTTTGGCCAGCAGTCCCTGGCCGAGCGCGTTATTGATCTTGTGCGCACCCGTGTGCAGCAGGTCTTCGCGCTTCAGGTAAATCTTTGCGCCGCCCAGGGATTCCGTCAGCCGTTTGGCGAAGTAGAGCGGCGTCGGCCGTCCCGCGTAGTCGGTCAGCAGCGTGTTGAGCTCAGCCTCGAACGCCGCATCCGCCCTGGCCTCCGCGTATGCGTGTTCCAGTTCGTCCAGCGCGGCCACCAGCGTCTCCGGCACGTAGCGTCCGCCGTAGACACCGAAGCGCCCGGGCCGCGACTCGGAAGGACTTGCCGGAAGAATGACGGACGCCATGACCAACTCCTGCATGTTCCCTAGGGAAACGGGGAACTTTCCAGTGTACTAGGAGCGAGCCCGGCGTATCAGAAGCCGCGCAACTTCAGTTCTTTTTTGCAATATCGCACAGCATGTCGGATTGGATATTCAGACCTATATTCGTCATGTTGTAGAGGTGCTCGGTGGCCACTAGCCACACGATCTCGCAAATGGCGCGCTCGGAGTAGTGCTTCCTGAGCCGCGTGAAAGTTTCAGGCTTAACATTCTTGTCGCGTGTCAGCTCGGTCACGTAGTCGAGCAATGCTCGCTCGGTATCGGAAAACAGGGGGCTTGTGGCGTAGTCGTTGATCGCATCGAACTTGGCCTCGTTCATGCCCGACTTAATGGTGAAGTACCGGCCGATATCGATGCAGAAGAGGCAAACGTTGAGGCGCGCTACGCGTTCGCGGACGAGCATAGCCGTCTCGGGGGCTAGCTCAAGTTTTTTGTCGAGCTTGGCAATCTTCGAAACAAAAAGACCGAACGCGGCGGGCATGCGCGAGTAGACCACTTTTACCGGCGTGAGAACTTTGCCGAATTGCCGGCGCGTTCCGGCGTAGGCGAGCTTTGTGAGCAGGCCTTGCGGTTTCTCGATAGGGGCGAGAAATGTAGCCATGGGCAAACCTCCGGGGACTCTGTCTGAAAATAGAGATGTTCGAGAAAACGAATTCGACGCACTCGTTTTCCTCTATCGATTACGGCCATTTCGGCCTGTAGGTTACATCGCTGCGGCGCGCGCGTTGGCGATGAACGCCCGCACCTTTGCGGGATCCTTGCGCCCCGGCATGGCTTCTACGCCGCTTACCACGTCCACACCCCAGGGGTGCAGGATGGCAATGGCTTCGGCCACATTCTCAGGAGTCAATCCACCCGCTGCGATTTTATTCTTGCCTGTGACTTTAAAAAGCGTCACGGCCGCCAGACCCCAGTCGAACCTCTTGCCTGTCCCACCGTGGGTAGTGAGAGAATACGAATCGATCAGAATTGCGTCTACGTCCTGATCGAGGAACGGCGCAGCAAATTCAATACCTTCCTCCGCTATCTGCATTGCCGCTTCGCAGTCGAAGTTATCTCCCGACCGCAGAGCTGGTAATTGGGGCTGAGCGCCAAATCGCACGACATCTAGAATGTGCAGCTTCGGGCCGAATCTTTCGCGCAGTTGCGCGGGCAATGCAGGCGGCGCGTCAAAATGCAGTTGCACGCCCGTCAGTTCAGCCGCTTCCACCGTCGCCGCAATCTCTGCAAACCCCGCATCCACAAACACGCCGATTTTTTCCAGAGCCTTCGGCAGTTGGGGCACGATCTTCGCAACCTGTTCCGTCGTCACCCGCCGCGGGCTCGGCGCAAACACGAATCCCACCGCGTCCGCGCCGGCGTGCGCAGCCAGTAGCGCATCGGCCAGCGACGTGTTCGCGCAGATTTTGATCCAGAGGCTCATGGTTTGTCCGCGGCGTCTTTGAGCAACTCTGCCAACGCGACACCGGGATCGGGCTGGCGCATCAGGCTCTCGCCAATCAGGAACGCATCGAAGCCTGCCTTGCGCAGTTGAGCAATGTCATCGGACGTTGAAATGCCGCTTTCCGTCACGCGCACCACACTCGACGGGATGTGGTCGACGAGTGTAAGCGAAATCTCCGAGCTCACCTCGAAGGACTTCAGGTCGCGATTGTTTACGCCGATGGCTTCAGCGCCCGTCTCTCCGAGCGCGGCAAGCACCTCCGCAAGCTCGTCTGCGGTGTGTACCTCCACTAGCACGTCGAGCGAGAGTGCGTGCGCGGTCTCAGCGAATCGCTTCAACTCCGCGCCGCTCAGCGCGGCCGCGATGAGCAGAATCGCGTCGGCGCGATGCGCGCGAGCCTCAACGATCTGGTACTCATCGACGATGAAGTCCTTGCGCAAGCAGGGCAGTGGCGCAGCGGCCGAGGCAAGCTCCAGATTGCGCAGGCTGCCCTGGAAGTACGGCTCATCAGTGAGCACCGAAAGCGCCGCAGCGCCTCCGGTCCTGTAACGGCGCGCCAGCCATGCAGGGTCGAAGGCCGCGCGAATCAGCCCTTTCGAAGGCGAGGCCTTCTTGATCTCCGCAATCACCGCAGGCCCGACCGCAGCCTGGCACCGCAGCGCCGCAGCCCATCCACGCGGATGGTGCTCCGCGGCGCGACGCTCCAGATCCGCCACAGGCACGTCCGCCTTCGCCGCGTGCAATGTGGCGCGCGTCGTGGCCAGAATCGTCGAAAGAAATGTATCAGTGTGCGTAGACATGCGCTATGCAAAGTATACGAGGATCGGTGTTAGCGTCTGGCAGCAATCACCGGTTCGGGAACTCCAGCCAGTTCTCGTGCCGCTTTGCGTCCCAGGCGAATGCAGTCGGGAACTCCGATGCCGTCGTACGCATTTCCAACAAGGCGCAGTCCACGCAGCGCAGCCACACGCGCGTTCACCCGTTGCATGCGCTCCTTGTGGCCGACCGCATACTGCGCCATCGCGCGCCGCCAGCGCGTCACTTGCGTAAACTCAGGTTCAACTGCCTCGCCGAACGTCTTCGCGCCCAGAATCTCGCGCATCTCGCGACGCACCAACGCGACCAGCGCTTCGTCGCTCTCGGCCAGCAGATCGTCGCGCTTCATGCCGCCGAGGAATGCGCGAAAGACCGCCTTCCCTTGCGGAGTGCGCCCCAGGAACTTGCGATGCGCAAAGGTGCAGGCCAGCATCGCGCGGCCTTCGACGGCCGGAACCAGGAATCCGAACCCTTCGGGCAGAGCGCCGATCTTCTGCTCGTCGTAAACCAGATTCACCGTGATCGACGAAGAGTACGGAATGCCGCCGAGCTCGTCGCCGAGCGCCACATCCACCGAAGCCAGCAATTCTCCCGCAATCCACGCTGGCGCAGCCATGATGAGCCCATCGAATTGCTCGCTGGCTCCGCCTGCCGAAACGCGCCAGCCTTGTGCAATCTTCTCAATTCCGTTTACCAGCGTTGAAGTATGAATGCTGCCGCGATCGAGCCGCGCGGTAATCGCATCGACCAACTGGCCCATTCCGCCGCGCAGCCCAGTGAAGATAGCCGCTCCGCGGTTTTGGGTCTTGGATGAGGTCTTTGCGTGAGCGAGCATCTTGCGATGCGCCGCCAACATGCCGCGCGTCAGCGAGCCGTACTTCGTCTCCATCTCTACCAAACGTGGCAGAACGGTTTGCGCGCTCAGTTGCGTGGCGTCGCCGCCGTAGATGCCGCTCAGCAACGGATCGGCGAGACGATCCACTGCCTCCTGCCCAAAGTGCCGCTCTACTAATGCCGCAACCGATTCGTCGCCTTCGCTCGGCCGCGGAGGATGCAGCAGCTCGAGTCCCATCCTTATCTTGGTGCGCACGCTGAAGAGTCGCGTCAACGCTGTCGGAACCAGCTTGGTCGGAATCAGGAACATCAATCCGTCAGGTAATGCCACGAGGCGATTGCGCGTGACGATATACGTCTTGCGCGCAGCATCGTTCGATGGGATCAGCTCATCGCCCAATCCCAACTCGCGGCAAAGCTCTGCGGCCGCGGGTTTCTCCGTCAGGAACGAATCAGGCCCGCGTTCGAGCACTGCGCCGTTGACGATCTCCGAAGCGAGCGCGCCGCCAAGACGCGACTGCTCCTCAAAGAGCGTGTATTTGACAGTTGCTCCAGCCGCGCGCGCTTTCTCGAGTTCATATGCAGCGGCCAAGCCTGCAATGCCACCGCCGATAATCGCAATCCGCATTTCCTGGCCCTTTTCCATCTTTACAGAAGGACGAGGAACTTCAGTACCTCACAGCCTCACAGGAACTGTGCGTCTGTGTGATTTTTTCTTGTAAGTCGTTGAATTTATTGTTAAATCTTGGCTTCACAGTCTCACAGCCCGTTTTTTCGCGTTCGGCTGCCGAATTTCTGCTTTCGGCTCCCGGCTTCTCTCTCTTGCCTGAGTGGCTCCCGTCTCTTTCCAGCACCATTTCCATCTCGTACCGGGCGTGGGTCATGGTCAGCTTCCAGCTCCGGGGTTAAAGGTCGTACCCCGGGGTGGGGGAGGGGGAGGGGGTGGGGTACGGACCGGTCACATCCCTGACATATTGAACCGGGGACATACCTGACCAATTGACGGTTACGTTCCCCGGCACGACGATCTCCATAGTTCCCACTCCAGGCTTCCATTGTGACGCAAAGGCGGGTAATTATCTGCAAAACGGACGAGGATTATTTTTGAGATTAATTCCGCCTTCAAAATCAGAGTGTTGGCGGCTGCGCAAGTGATTTAAGTCGCTGCAGGAGCTAGAATCGGTGGCGAAGATGGGAGCTGCCGTTTGCCGACACGAACGAATAACCTGGCGGATAAGGGCTGCGGCCGGGAACTAAATGAGAAGGCGCGGGTCAGGAGACCCACGCTACAGCCGGCTAGGAAGCCGGCGCTACAAAGCGCTCGCGCCCTTTAGCAGGAGGCCTTCGATGACCGCTGAAATCATTCACCGGCTGCACTTTGCCTTCACCATCACGTTTCACTACCTGTTTCCGCAGCTCACCATGGGCCTGGCCCTGCTCATCGTCGTTCTCAAAACAGTGGCTTTGCGCACCGGGAGCGAAAAGTGGGATCGCGCGGCGCGTTTCTGGGGCCGCATCTTTGCCATTAACTTTGTGATGGGCGTGGTCACCGGCATTCCCATGGAGTTCGAATTCGGCACCAACTGGGCGCGTTTTGCGCGGCTCTCGGGCGGCGTCATCGGCCAGCCGCTGGCCATGGAAGGCGTCTTCAGTTTCTTTCTCGAGTCGGCGTTTCTCGGCCTCTTCCTCTACGGCGAAAAACGCATCTCGGCGCGCATGCACTGGTTCTCCGCGCTCATGGTGTGGCTGGGTTCGTGGATCTCCGGCTTCTTCATCATCGTTACCGACGCGTGGATGCAGCATCCTGTGGCTTACACGCGCCTGCCCGACGGGCACTTTGAAGTGCTCAGCTTCTGGCAACTGCTGTTCAATCCCTGGGCGATCCTGCAATACATGCACAATATGACCGGCGCGGTGGTCACAGGAGCCTTTGTGATGAGCGCGGTGGGCGCGTTCTACCTGCTGGAAGGCAAATGCGACGAATACGGGCGCATCTTTCTCAAGGTTGGCGTGATCGCGGGCGTCCTATCGTCCATCGCCATCATCTTTCCCACGGGTGATCTGGCAGGTAAGTACGTGGCGCAAAACCAGCCCGCGGCCATTGCCGCCATGGAGGGGCTTTTCACGAGCCAGGTCGGCGCGCCTATCGTGCTCATGGGCCAGCCCAACGAGGAGACCGGCCAGATCGACAATCCCATCGTGGTGAACGACGTGCTCAGCTTCCTCATCTACGGCACAACAAAGGCCGAAGTGAAAGGGCTCGACCAGTTTCCGCGTGACCAGTGGCCCGGCGCGCTGCCGCTGCTCTTTTACTCGTACCACATCATGGCGGGGCTGGGAACGTGGTTCGTGCTGCTGATGATGGTGGCCGCATTTCTGCTGTGGCGCCGGCGGTTACACACATCTCGATGGGTGCTGTGGGCGCTGCTGCTCAGTTTTCCGCTGCCCTACATCGCTAACACCGCCGGATGGATGACGGCCGAACTGGGCCGCCAGCCGTGGCTCATCTATGGATTGATGCGCACCAGCGAAGGCTATTCCAATACCGTTTCCGCAAGCAACGGATTGTTTACGCTGCTCGGCTTCATGGGGCTCTACGCGCTGCTGGGCTTGCTTTTCACAGTGCTCGTCTATCGCGAAATCAGCACGGGGCCGGAGATGGCGGGTGCTGAAGCCTCGCACTAATTTCTGGAGCGCAGAAAAACGCGTCGTAAGGCACGAAGTGTCAGGGCACGACTTCAGTCGTGCCGTTAAGGCAGAAAAAAGGAGGCGGGCTTTAGCCCCTGTTATGGCAAGACCTGCTAGACCATCGAATCCTGAGAATGCTACGGGCGAACCGAGAACCTTCTTTGTAACAACATCGACCGCAGTTGGCAGATCGCTCTTTCAAGCCACGCGCATGGCGGAACTCATCATCGATGTTCTTCGTTCGTGCGTTAAAGCTAAGAGATTCACAATTCACGATTTCGTCATCATGCCAAATCACGTTCACATCTTGCTGACGATTCCGGGCAGCATGACCATTGAAAGGGCAATGCAATTGATCAAAGGCGGCTTTTCCTTTCGCGCGAAAAAGCGAGCTTGGGTTTCACGGCGAGATTTGGCAGAGAGGATTCTCCGATGTTCGCGTTGTCGATGATGTGAGTCTTCAGCAGCATCGCACGTATATCGATAACAACCCTGTGAAGGCAGGATTGGCGGGTTTGCCGGAGGATTATCCGTACGGGACGGCATGTTTGAAGCGGCGAAAGCTAGCAGGGGCTAAAGCCCCGAGTTAATCTTGGGTATCTTAACGGCACGACTAAAGTCGTGCCCTGACACTTCGTGCTCGACGATGCATTTTCGGCAGGTTTCGTCGCACGCTGACACTTCGTGCGCAACGATGCATTTTCGGCAGGTTTCGTCGCGCCTTGATACTTCTTGCTCCACTTGAGGCCGCCAAGAGAGACGAAAGTCGTGGCCTTATGTTTCTTGATCGATTGAATAGGGGAGCTTCATCATGATGGGTTTTCTGTGGTTCTGGCTGGTTGCGATCATGATTGTCGGGTACGTGGTGCTCGACGGGTTTGACCTGGGCGTGGGCGTGCTGCACCTTTTTCTGGCCCACACCGAAGCCGAGCGCCGGACCACGCTCGCCTCCATCGGCCCCGTCTGGGACGGCAACGAAGTCTGGCTGCTCGCCGGCGGCGGCACGCTCTACTTTGCCTTTCCGCTGCTCTACGCCTCGGCCTTCTCGGGCTTCTATCTGCCGCTGATGATCGTGCTCTGGCTGCTGATCCTGCGCGGCGTGAGCCTGGAGTTGCGCAATCACATCGACGTAGGCGTGTGGCGCGCTTTGCTCGACGGCGTCTTCGGACTCGCGAGCGCGCTCCTCACCATCTTTTTCGGCGCGGCCCTCGCCAACGTTTTGCGCGGCGTGCCGATCAATGCCGATGGGTATTTTTTCCTGCCGTTGTGGACCAACTGGCAACCCGGCATCGCGCCCGGCATTCTGGACTGGTACACGGTGATCGGCGGCCTGGTGGCGCTCGTCGCTCTCACACTGCACGGAGCGTTATGGCTGGTGCTCAAGACTTCGGGCGATCTGGAGCAACGCGCGCGCAACGTAGTCTCGCCGCTGTGGCTGATTCTTGTGGCCCTCACTGTCGTCAGTCTCTTCGCCACCATCGCCGTGCGGCCTGCGAGCCTCGACAACTACTTCCACTACCCGCTCACCTTCGTCGTTCCCGCGGGAGTGGTCGCCTCGCTGGTTGCTCTCCGGCTGTGGAACAGGTAGGGCGAACCGCTGAGAGCGTTTCTTGCTTCGTGCGCGTATCTCTTCTTCATGCTGGCCGGCGCTTGCTGGGGTTTGTATCCGGTGCTGCTGCCCGCCACCACCGGCTCGGCCAACGACATCACGCTGACCCGCGCGATCTCCGGCCCGCACGCGCTGGCCGTGGGACTGGCATGGTGGGTCGTTGGGATGATTTTGGCGGTGGGCTATGTGGCATTTGTTTACTCGCGCTTTAGAGGCAAAGCCGACGCGACCGCTAGCGGGCACTGACGCAGCGGCCGAAAAAGCACTGTATGCAAAATGCGTAAATATTTACGCATTGTGCGTATGGTGAGAGTAGAATGAAAATATGACAGGCGGCGCCTCTCTCGAAGCCTTCTTTCCCTCCATCCGGGCGGGCGTGCTTTCTGCGGCCCTGCTCGAACCCAGGCGCTGGTGGTTCATGAGCGAGCTGGCGCGCCACCTGGGTTCGGGGCCCTCCAGCCTGCAGCGAGAGCTCGAATCGCTGGTGAACTCCGGAATCCTGGAGCGTCGCGAAGATGGACGCCGCGTCTATTTTCGGGCAAATGCCAGTTCTCCGGTCTTTCAGGATCTGCGCGGGCTGGTCGAAAAAACCGCCGGAGTTGTGCCGGCCCTCGCCAGCACCTTGGAATCGTTTG
The DNA here is from genome assembly GCA_963732305.1 of uncultured Acidobacteriaceae bacterium. GTDB lineage: Bacteria > Acidobacteriota > Terriglobia > Terriglobales > Acidobacteriaceae > Telmatobacter. The sequence goes on along the minus strand of CAVSYW010000003.1, from coordinate 694,016 downwards.
GTGACCGCATCGAACTTGCATTCGTGTACGGTTCGCTTGCCCGCGGGCAAGAACGCGCCTCAAGCGACGTGGATCTGCTGATCGTCGGATCGGTGAAGCAGATCGACCTGGTCCCGGTACTGCGCAAACTGGAAGACAGGTTTAGCCGTGAAGTGAATGCCACGGTGTATTCGGCGCAGGAGTTTCGCAAGAGGCTGGTCGCAGGCGACCACTTTCTAAGCTCCGTGCTGAAGGGCAAGACTATACTGCTCAAGGGATCGCCGGATGAGCTGGACAAAACTGCTGCAAGACGGAAAGGTCCACCGGCACCGGACCAGCGTGCAGGAACTCGGCGAGATACGCCGCCTCGTCGCCCGCGATCTGGCTGGCGCAGCCCTAAAAGGCCTCTCAGAGGACCGGCGCTTTGCAACTGCCTATAACGCCGCTCTTCAAACTGCGAAGATGGCGGTTGCATGCGCCGGATATCGAACAGCAAGTGTGCCGGGCCATCATCGAATTACTTTTAAGGGGCAAAACTGGCGCTGGGCATTTCGGCTGCGCACTTGACGGACTACTTCGACGCTTGCCGCCGCAAGCGGAACGAGATCGACTACACCGGTGCAGCAATTGCAACCAGCACTGAGGCAGACGAGCTTGTGGTGCATGCCAAGGCGTTTCTGGTTCTGGTCGAGACCTGGATCGCGAAAACGCACCCTGCACTGAAGCCGTAGTGTCCTCACGCTCTCGCGGAAAAGCTAAAAGCCAGAAGCCGCTTTACAGCGTCACCAGCGTCCCCTCCGGCAATGGCTGCTTAAACGCTTCCGCCGTCCGCTCCCGATCCGGGTCCCAGTTCTTCGGCTGATAGATGCAGCACGGTTCCTGCGCCAGCGGATCGCCGGTGAGCGCGTAGGCACGGGCCCGCGACCCTCCGCAGATCTCCTTGAACTCGCACGCCCCGCACTTACCCTCGAGGCGGCTGGTATCGCGCAGTGCCTTGAAGATGGGCGCGTTGCGGTAGATGTCGCTGAGCGGGGTCTCGCGAATGTTGCCCGCATGGATGGGCAGGAACCCGCTGGGATACACGTTGCCAACGTGCGAGATAAAGACGAATCCCTTGCCGTCGTTGACGCGGCGCGTGGCCCAGCTCATGGCGCGGGTTCTACCGTCGGATGTGGGGGTGCCGGGTTCGAAGGCGGGGGCTAAAGCCCCCTCGTTATCTTTGGTGGTTTTTTCGGCACGACTAAAGTCGTGCCCTTTCAAAGCAGCTTCGTCGGCCGCAGGTCGTGAACCATGGGCGGCGCCTGGATGCCCGTGCCCCATCTTCTTTTCTTCCAGATTGTGTTGCAGCAGGTAGCGGCGGTAGTGCATCGCTTCCGTGGTCTTGATCTGGAAATTCGCGCGGCGTGAGAGTTCGTAAATTTTGCCGAAGACCTGCTCGAACTCTTCGCCGCTCAGCAAATCTTCCAATTGCCCGCGGCCCACGGGAACCAGGAAAAACACGTTCCACATCACGATGGCAAGCTTCTCAAAAAGATTGCACAGGTTGTCGAGATCGTGCGCATTGTGGCGGCTGATGGTGGTATGAACCTGAATGGGGATGCCCGCCTCGCCGGCCCACTCGATGGCCTGGATGGTGCGCGCCCATGCACCGGGCAGGCCGCGAAACGCGTCATGAATCTCCGGCGATGAGCCATCAAGCGAGATGCCGAGCCTCACCACACCGGCCTCTTTCATCTTGAAGATCTGTTCGCGCGTCAAGAGCGGCGTGGCGCTGGGCGTCACGGCCACCTGCACGCCTTTTCCGGCGGCGTAGCGGATTAGATCAAAGACATCTTTGCGCTTCATCGGATCGCCGCCTGTGAAGACGAAGATGGGAGTGTGCATGTCGGCGATCTGGTCGATCAATGCGCGGCCTTCCTCGTGCGTCAGCTCGTCGGGGTGGGGAATGGGTTGCGCGGCGGCGCGGCAGTGCTTGCAGGCCAGGTCGCAGGACTGTGTGACTTCCCAGATGGCAAGAAACGGGGATTCGTCGAAATCGATCGCGCCGCGGGCGGGAATGTTGTGCATCGGCTGCATGAGACCTCCAGGGAGATCGAGGCCGTCGGGCGCCGGTTGACGGTTCGACTGTCTGGCGACGCCTGGGGTGGGACGATGTCGGGCTTGCTTTCCTGGGTGTCGCGACTGACTTTGATACCCCAAGCCGGAAAACCGCTTCCGACGACCACGATTCCACTCCAGAAGAGCAGCTTCCTGGCCGGTCAGGCTGTGATTCAGATCACTTTATTCAAACGTTATCGGTACCGTAAGCGCCTCGCTAGACAAATTTGGGAATCGGGAACACAATCATTTCAAACGTGGCCCCGTTGGCCCGCGTCTACAGCTATAGTTGCGGAGCGGGTGGCAATCGAGCGGGCTGCGCAGGTCTGGATTGCGCCAGAGTGAGATGCGTCACTGATCGATGTGCGTCGAAACACTGCCGGAACCTGCCGATATTTGTGATCATTTGAACGCACTGGAAGGAGGTTGTCATGTCCGCCGTGCTCAAGCCGGGTTGGAGTAAACCCTCCACCATCCTCTTCGCCGCCGAGATACCGGCCAACCAGAAAGCCTTCGCGTTCGCGCTGGCCCAAGCCAGGGAGTTCGGCTCGGATCTCATTCTCTTTCATGCCTATGACACGCTGATCGCAGCTGCATCTGAGACCTCGGGCATCCGCTATTATGACTACGCCGCCGCGGCGCGCAGCGAGAAGCAGCACCTTGAGCCTCTAGCCGAACGGGCTCGCGAGGCCGGTCTCCGTTGTGAGATCGTGGTGCGGCCGGGGCTGCCCGCCGACGAAATTCTCGCCTACGCGCACGAGCGCGAAGTTGACCGAATCGTCATGGGCACTCATTCTCCGGGCCCCATCGGAAAACTGCTGGTGGGTTCGGTAGCTGAGGCCGTCCTGCGCACCGCCAATTCGCCGGTCTACATCGTCGGCCCCGAGGTGGTGGACGGCAGCTATCGCGACTTTGCCACGCGCACCATTCTCTGCGCTGTCAGCCTGCACGAAGCCAGCACCGTGGTCGCCGCCTTTGCCGCCCAACTGGCCGTGCGACACGGCGCCCGCCTCATCCTGCAACATGTCATCCGCCCGCAGGATCGCGCCGAGTTTCTTGCCGGCCGTTCCCTCGATGAGATCGAGGCCGATATGCTTGCGCTCGTTTCCACTGGGCTGCAGCGCAAGGTTGCCATCCAGACCATTGTGGTCCCCGGCGATCCCACCGAAGAGCTGCTCTATCAGAGCCACGCGCAGCTCGCGGATCTCATCGTTCTCGGCGCTCAAGGGGCTTCGGCTTTTGCGGCCATCACCCGGCATGGTGTGGTCTATAAAACTTTGGCCCACACCCAGTGCCCGGTCATCACGCTCTCGCCGGTAGTTCTCGCCAAGTGCGGCTCGAAGTCAGAGAAACTGCGGCCCGCCGAAGCCTACCTGGCCGGAGTTTTTTAGAGCAACGCGAAGAATCCGTAGCGCCGGTCTCCACAGCTTGCGGAAAAACTCTATCGCTGTAGCTGCTTTGAAAGGGCACGAATTTATTCGGGCCGTAAGTGCCGCACAATGATTGCGGCTTCAGCCACTGAGGGATGTTCTTCGCGATCCTCGCTCGGCTTTCAGGGTTTTTCCGCAACCTCTCCTGACCGGCTGTGGCGGGGGTTTCCCGGCCCCCCGCGGTTCAAACAGATATTGCAACCCAATTCCCTGCTATGCCCTCGGCTCAAATCAGCTTCAGCAATAGCAGAATCACGATGATGGTGAGAATGAGGCTCAGGCCTCCTCCGCCGTAGTAGCCCCATCCCGGCCCTACGCGGTAACCGCCGTAGCCGAATCCGATAATCAACAGAATGAGAACGATGAGGAGCATGTCGACCTCCGCGGCGCAGTGCACGCCGCATGAAATCTGATGCCCGGCCCCCGTTTGGGGCTGCCTCACACGTGCGCGCTATTTTGGCGCACCGGCAATCCGCGCATGTCGATTTGGGTTTCTGGAAATGTTTATGCAAATCGCGATGCGCTCATCGCGCGGGCTCTCGTTTGCGCGCACACCGCGAACAACCTCGAACCCACACGCGGCGTCAAAGCCTCTACGGAAGCGACAAGAGAACTTCCCGGGAGGTGAACGATGCTCTGGACGATCTTTATCATCCTTCTCGTTCTGTGGCTGTTGGGGGTTGTCTCTTCGTACACCCTCGGAGGATTCATTCATATCCTCCTCGTGATCGCTCTCGTGGTACTGGTAATCCAATTGATCACGGGACGCAGGGCGGTTTGATCACGACGGCCGGGAGAGCAGAAAGAGCGTATCGCCGCCCCGAGAAGATGCGGGCGGTGTAACCAAATACGCAAGCCAACATGGAGTTGAGGTGAAGTCATGGATAAGGACAGGGTGAAAGGTGCAGTCAACGACGCGGCGGGGCGCGCCAAGCGCCAAGTGGGCGAGTGGACGGGCAACAAGAATGCCCAGGTGGAAGGAGCAGCACAACAGTTGAAAGGCAAAGCGCAAAAGGCGTGGGGAAACGTGAAGGACGCCGCACGCGACGCGAGCAAAAACGCGCAGCACGATAACCAATCCGGCATGGAGCACGAACGCCAACTGGAGAGCGAACGGGAAGCCGGCCGCCAGGAAGAGCGGGAGCGCGTTCACGCCGGCAACAATCACTAATTGCCGCGAATGTCTGGCGGCAAGCAGCCCGGCGTCCAACGCGGGCGTCGGCGTCGAAATCACAAGAGGTGCTAGCCCGGTAAAGATTGGCGCCTCCAAAACGAACGGAATGGGCAGCGGAAGGTGTGGCGCGCTTTTCCGCTGCTTCCTTCATGTGGAAGGATGGCCCCTGGTCGGCGGAACTTGGCAGTTCCGACATCGGGCTGGAGCCCCAAATCACGATTGCGCTATACTGGCGGCAACGGGCAGTATGCAGCCGGCATCGCTCGTTACGCGAGGTGCGTCTTCCATAAGGACTCCCTCATAACCGCGGTCGAGGTTCCGCCATCGCAAACAACGCGTTGGCGCGCGGTGGTTCGCGTGCTGCGAAGTCCTTTGGATAGTTTAGGTTGCACGCTCTTCCCCGCCTCCTGCGTCTTATGCGGCCTGCCCCTGCCGCGACTTTCTCTCGTGCCCATTTGCGATGTTTGCTGGACGGAGTTCCCCCGTCAGATCTCGCCCGTCTGTCTGCGCTGCGGCGATGCGCTGCCCGCCTCGGCTGCATTCGGACAATCGAGTCAGTGCCGCGCCTGCCGCATGGCGCCGCCTGCGTTTGTCCGCGCCGTTTCTTACGGTGTGTATCAGGGCCGCATGCGCGAGGCCATTCACGCGCTCAAGTACGATCGCCTGCACCCGGCATCGACCGGACTGGGCCGTATGCTCGCCGAAGCTATCGCGCAACTCGCCGGCGAAGCCCCGGCCGAAATGCTGGTGATTCCCGTGCCGCTGCACCCTTCGAAATATGCGCAACGCGGATTCAACCAGTCGCGCTCGCTGGCGGCGGAAGCGCTCAAATTTCTGCGCAGGAGCCATCCCGAGTGGCGGCTTACGCTCGCGTCAAGCACTCTCTTAAGGCAGCGCGCCACAGAGACCCAGGCCGGGCTCACGCCGCGCCAGCGCCGGCTCAATGTGCGCCGCGCCTTCCTGGTTTCCGATCCCGCACGGGTGACAGCGCGGCACGTTTTGATCGTCGACGACATTTTGACCACCGGTGCTACCGCGCGCTCCGCGGCCCAGGCGCTGGTCGAAGCTGGAGCTGCATCGGTACGGGTTGCCACCCTGGCGCGCGCGCAACGCGCGGAAGGATTTCACAACACACGGCACTACGAAGACATTGAGGAAGAGGACGCGCTTACCGGCGCGGCAAGTTTGGGCACTGCAAGTGTCAGCACGAAGGTCACGGCTCAAGAAAGACCATCTTTTTAACCCTGGGGGGAGAGATGTCGTTGGGGAAAGCCATGATTCACGCGCGCAAGCAGAAAGCGATCGCCAAGGCCGTAGTGCTGGCCGGCGGCCACGAGAACGTGCAGCACACGCACGTCCACATCCTGCAGATGCCGGTGCTGGTGCTCAATGCTTCCTATGAGCCCATCAACATTTGCGGCGCGCGCCGCGCCCTGGTGCTGGTGCTCAAGGGCATTGCACGCACTGAGGAGGAGCACGGACTCTCGCTGCACGCGCAGCGCACCATCATCGCCATGCCCTCGGTGATTCGTCTTCTTGAATACCGCCGCATCCCCCACCAGACGCGCGCTCTCTCGCGCAAGAACATCCTGTTGCGCGATCGCAACACCTGCCAGTACTGCGGCGAAGCACTGCCGCCCGGCGACCTCACCCTGGACCACGTGGTGCCGCGCTCCCGCGGCGGCAACTCGACCTGGGAAAATCTCGTCGCCTGCTGCCACGACTGCAACCGCAAAAAGGGCAACCGCATGCTCAGCGAGATCGACGACATGATCCTGCTGCGCGAGCCGCGTCCCTTCTCGCTGCACACCAGCCGCCAGATCATGCGCATGCTCGGCCGCAGCGACGACCGCTGGCGGAAGTACCTGTTCTATTAAAGCGGAATCGAATGGGGCGAATGACAACACAAGGAAGCCTTGAAGCCTCCCTCAATGGGTCTCGCTTGTTGCGGGCAAATCATTTTGTAGCTACAATTAAATTGTGTACGTATGGGACGAAGCAAAGCGGAAGTCCAACCTCAAAAAACACGGGCTCGACTTTTGGGACGCTTACCTCGTTTACGAGAATCCGGACAAATGCACTTACGATGCTAGCCGTAATGACGAGTACCGTTTGATGGACGTGGCCTTGGCTGTAGTCAAAGGCAGGCTCCTGACCTTGGTTTACACAGAGCAAGACGATGAAGTGCGCGTGATCTCTTTCCGGAATGCTTCGCGTACGGAGCGCAAACAGTATGAAGAAGACACAGAGTAAAACAGATTGGGATCGAGTGCTGGCTTGCAAGGAAGGCGAGCGAATTCCATATGAGCTGGAGGACGGTCCCTACGATCCGAATGACGCCGAGGCCACGCGAGCTTTCTTTCGGCAGGCGGATGTAATTCGTCACGGCAAGGTGGTGCGGCGCGGCAAACGCGGCCCGCAGAAGGCTCCGACGAAGAAGCTGGTGTCTCTGCGCCTCTCTCCCGAGGTCATAGACCACTTCAAATCCGCGGGCCCGGGATGGCAGACGCGGATTGATGGCGCTTTGCGCCAGGCGATTAGGAAGAGGGCGTAGAACCTCAACCCGCCCATTTCAACTCAGCACGAACGCTCGAGACCTCCGGCGTAAAATGGCCCCAATGACCTCACGCCATCGTCCCGCCTTATTTCTGGCGCTCCTCCTTCTTCCCTCCGCGCTATTTTGCGCACCTCCGAACTTCGGCCCAAATGTCTTTCTCTTCACTCCTACAATGCCCGCGGCCGCCATCCAGCAGCAGATCGACAAGGTCTACGACCTTCAGCAGCACAGCGAGTTCGGCGCCAACCGTTTTGCCCTGCTGTTCCTGCCCGGCGACTACAAGGTCGACGTCCCCATCGGCTTTTACACCGAAATCGCCGGCCTTGGCGCATCGCCAGATGCCGTTCACATCACGGGCAACGTGCACGCCGACGCGAGCCTGCCGCGCGACAACGCTACATGCACTTTCTGGCGTGGCATCTCAGGCTTGGCCGTCACGCCCACCGGAGGGGCGATACCCGGAACCATGCAGTGGGCCGTCTCGCAGGCCGCGCCTTTTCGCCGCATGCACATTGAAGGCAACATTGTGCTGCATCAGAATCGCGGATGGGCCAGCGGCGGCTGGATGTCCGACGCGCTTATCGACGGCAACGTGGATTCCGGCACGCAGCAGCAGTGGATCGCGCGCAACTCCGAGTGGCGCAGTTGGACCGGCTCCAACTGGAACATGGTTTTCGTCGGCGACGTCAATCCGCCCGCCGGCGAATGGCCCTCGCCAACGTACTCGAAAGTCGAGCGCGTTCCCATCGTGCGCGAAAAGCCCTTTCTCTTTGTCGATGCGCACGGCAACTACTTCGTTCGCGTTCCCGAACTGCGCGCCAACAGCGCCGGCATCACGTGGCGCGCCGGCACAACTCCCGGACGTTCCATCGCCCTCGATCGTTTTTACATCGCGCATCCCGGCGACACCGCCGCTGCACTCAACGCCGAACTCGCCCGCGGCAAGCATCTTCTTTTCACTCCCGGCAACTACGAGCTCACCGAGCCCATCCGCGTCACGCGTCCCGGCACGGTCGTGCTCGGCCTCGGCTTTGCCACGCTCAAGCCCATCAATGGCACGGCCGCTCTCACCACCGCTGACGTCGACGGCGTAATCCTCGCCGGCCTTCTCATCGATGCTGGCCCGGTGCAATCTTCCGTTCTCGTCGAGATCGGCGCCGATATCGATACTGGCGGCAGCCACGCCAATCACGCCCACAACCCCGTCTCGCTTCACGACGTCTTTTTCCGCGTGGGTGGCGCGGGGCCGGGCCGCGCCACTGTCAATCTGCGCATCAATGCCAACGACACGATCATCGATCACACCTGGATCTGGCGTGCCGATCACGGCGTTGCGGGCGTGGGCTGGGACCAGAACCTCAGCGCCAACGGCCTCGTCGTCAACGGCAACCGCGTCACCGCCTACGGTCTCTTCGTCGAGCACCATCAGCAATTTCAAGTTTTATGGAACGGCAATGCCGGGCGCACTTATTTTTATCAATCGGAAATTCCTTACGATCCGCCCGATCAGGCCGGCTACTCGAGCGGCGCGGGAGTCAACGGATGGGCATCCTACAAGGTTGCAGACGGCGTGACCACGCACGAAGCCTGGGGCCTCGGCATTTACTCCGTCTTCCGCCATCCCAACGTCGTGCTCACCCGGGCTATCGAAGTGCCGCGCGTTCCCGGCGTCCGCTTTCATCACATGATCACGATTGCGCTCGACAACCTGGGCGAGATTTCGAATGTCATCGACGATGCCGGCGGCGCAACGGCAACGAAGCCGCGCTTTACGCCAAAGCTTGCGGAGTTTCCTCTGCCGGCGGATCATCAGTACCGTCGATGACAAAATAAATCCCCGCGCCAAGTCGCTGAATCTGCAATCGTACCGTCACCCGCCGGCTCTCTTTTGCCCTCTTACTCCGTCCAAGTGCCGAGTACTTTCGCTCGTCAGGGCATCTAAAAGAGTGAATGGAGGGGCGCATCGCACGCGAAGCACGTGTGCCGCCTCAAATGGAGCAAGACCCGTGCTCATGCGAAAACTTCAAGCCGCTACCTTGTTCGCGGCCGCATCGCTGCTCGCGGCAACCTCTGCCGTCGCCGCTGAGTCGAAGCGGGGAGTGCCGGCAAGCACAGTCGTCACCATCCTCCCTCAAAATGAAATCCCCGGCGGCATTCCTCAGGACGCCGTGCACCTGAAACTGAACGGTAAGCAGTCGCCTATCACCGGCTTCACGCCGTTGCGTGACCCCAAAAGCAAAGTCGAGATCGTGGTGCTTATCGACGATGGCGCGCGCTCCAGCCTGGGATTGCAGATGAACGACATTGCCAAGTTCATCGAAAGCCTTCGCCCCGATACCAAAGTGGCTGTCGCCTACATGATGAATGGCCGCGCGGTCCTCGGCGGGCCACTCACCACCGATCACGACGCGGTCGTGCGCACTCTGCATCTGCCTATCGCAGGAGGAGAAGCTGGAATCAGTGCCAGTCCTTACTTCTGTCTCTCCGATCTCGCCAAAAATTGGCCCTCCAGCAGCAGGCACGCACGCCGCGATGTGGTGATGATCACCGATGGTGTGGATTACTACAACGTGCGCTACGATCCCGAGGATCCATACGTCGAGACCGCCATGGACGACGCGTTGCGCGCGCGACTTACCGTCTATGCCATCTACTGGCGCAGCGCCGATCGATTCGACCGCTCGAATTACGCGGCCAACGACGGCCAGAACCTGCTTGCGCAAGTGACCGAGATGACCGGCGGCGTCAGCTACTGGCTGGGCATGGGCAACCCGGTCAGCTTTACTCCCTACTTTGCAGACATCGACCGCCGGCTCGACAATCAATACGAGATCGACTTTATGGCGGCCATCGGCAACAAGCCCGAGATGCAGACCATCAAGCTCTCGGTTAGCACGCACGCCAAGGTCGATGCGCCACAAGAGGTCTACGTGCATCCCGGCGCGGAGTAATTCGCGCCGGTAGCCGAACCAATGCGCGATCAGTAAACCAGTGCCACCGCGTCGCAGCGCATCTGCTGCCTGCCGCTGGTCACGGCGCTGCCAATGGAAACCAGCCAGTAATGGATGGAGAAGCCTTGCCTGGACGTGGGCGAGGGCGCATCCAAAACGCTGAGGAGAACCCATCTAGATAAAAATCCGGACTTGATTCGTTCTTGGGCCGCCCGGAAAGGAATCCCTGCACCCAAATCCGCACCTACGAATCTATTAACCTGTAACTGCGACCGCTCTACGCCTGGATTTTCTGCCCTGCATCGTTCCGGTGGCAATTTGGCGCCGTCGTTCCCCCACCCGGACCTGTATTCGAGTTGCAGCAATATGCAAAGATCAGCAAGCTCTCAGGAGACCACTGTTGTCCGCGATTGACTCCACACTGCCCGCAACGACTGCCAGATCCGCCAATGCGAGCGCGCAATCCCCTCCGGCAACGGCGGTGAATCCGGACTTTTCGGATCATGCGGCCTGGAAGCCCCGTGTCAATCCCTGGCTCATCGCCATGACGGTGGCGCTGGCCGCCTTTATGGAAGTGCTCGACACTTCCATCGCCAACGTGGCCCTGCCCCACATTGGCGGCACGCTCGGCGCCAGCCCCGATGAAGCCACGTGGGTTCTCACCAGTTATCTGGTCTCCAACGCCATCGTGCTTCCTCTCGGCGGCTGGGCCAGCTCTCTCATGGGCCGCCGCAACTTCTTCGTCTTTTGCATCAGCGGCTTTACCGTGGCAAGTTTCCTTTGCGGTTCGGCCCCGTCGCTTCCCATCCTGCTGTGTTGCCGCGTGCTGCAGGGCACGTTCGGCGGCGGCATGCAGCCCATGGCGCAGGCCATCATGGCCGATTCCTTTGAGCCGCACAAGCGCGGCCAGGCCTTCGCGCTGTATGGCCTCGTCGCCGTGCTCGCGCCTTCCATCGGCCCTACGCTCGGCGGTTATATCACCGACAATTTTTCATGGCGCTGGATCTTTTTCATCAATATCCCCGTCGGCATTATCGCGTTCATCCTCGTCACTCGTCTCGTTGACGACCCGCCGTGGATCAAACCCGACATCTCGCGCCTGCGCCACATGGATTACATGGGCCTGTCTTTTCTCGCTCTCGCCATGGGCGGCCTGCAGATCATGCTCGATAAGGGCGAAGAAGACGACTGGTTTTCGTCCAGCTTTATCTGCGTCTTCGGTATTCTTTTCATCGTCGGCATCATCGGTCTTGTCGCGTGGGAGTGGCGACAGAAAGAACCGCTCATCAACCTGCGCCTCTTCCGCTTCAGGAATTTCGCTATCTGCTGCTTCCTCATGATGCTGGTGGGCGGCGTGCTCAACGCCAACACCGTGCTGCAGCCGCAGTTCACCCAGCAGTTGCTGGGATACACCGCGACTGAGGCGGGCATGGCGCTCACCGCCGGAGGCATCACTCTCGTGTTTATGATGCCATTCGCCGGCTTTGCTACAGGAAGGATCTCCGCACGCTACCTGGCCGCCTTCGGTTTCACAATGCTGGTTATCACTTTTAGATACGCGGCCGACGTCACCAATCTGCAGATGAGCTTTGCCGAGGCGTCGTGGCTGCGCGTGGTGCAGATGCTGCCGCTGCCGTTCTGTTTCATCTCCATCACCAATGCCGCCTATATCGGCATGCCTCGGGAGCAGAGCAACCAGGTCGCCGGCCTCATCAACTTCGTGCGCAACATCGGTGGCTCCATTCTGATCGCCATCACCAACGCGCAAGTCACCAGCCGCTCCCGCTGGCACGAGCAGCACCTGCAGCAATCCATGCTGCCGGGAAGTCCCGGCTACGACCAGCACGTCAGGGCGCTCACCGGCTTCCTCGGCGGAAAATTCGGCAGTCCCAACAGCAACGGCTTGGCGCTGGCGCAGATCTACCACCAGTTGACCCAGCAGGCGCAGACGCAGGGTTACCAGGACGTCTACATGGAGCTTTCCTGGGCCTCGATCATCCTCATCGGGCTGGCCTTCATGCTCAGCAAGAACCGTCCCGGCAGCGGTCCCGGCCCGGGCGCCGTCCACTAAGCGCCTAGGGGCGCTATTCCCCATTTGCTCTGCCATCCGCGCGGGAAACCCCCGTTTCCAGATGGGTTCGTCCATGTGCTGGATTCCATAGCCCAATCCACTAAAACGGCCTATAATTCGTCGCAGAATTCACTCAACAGAAAAATGCCCGTTTCTGCTGACATCTGCTGAGGAGGGTGTGATGTTGAAATCGTCTTTACTCTGTTTTGCGGCGGCACTGTTGGTCATTGCTTGCCTGCCGGTCGTATGCCCCAACCCGCAGGCCGCCCCGCCGGCTGCTGCCCAGAGCGCTGCGCCCGCGCCGTCTGCTAAGAACCCCGTCAAGCCCACGGCGGATTCGCAGGCCAAGGCCAAGATACTCTTTACAAGAGACTGCGCCCTTTGCCATGGTGACACGGGCAACGGCAAGTCTGATGCGGCCACCAGCATGAACCTCACGATGGGGGACTGGACTAATCCCGCTACACTTGCCAACAAGACCGACAGCGACTTGTTCGCGGCGATTCGCAGCGGCAAGGACCCAATGCCGGCCGAGGACGTGGGCCGCGCCAACGATACCGAGGTCTGGAACCTGATCATTTATATTCGTTCGCTTTCCAAGGGCCATTCGGCTCCTGCCACGGTCCCGGGCCCTGCTGATGCTCCGGCTGCTACGCCGGCGCCAGCTCCCGCGCCTCCCACAAACTAGCCTTCGCCGCATCCGCTTGTGATGCCCAGTCTTCTATGATGTTGGAGCGATGACGCCGAATGCGGAATTCAACGGCAAATGGGCGCTGGTCACCGGAGCCAGCGCGGGAATCGGCCTGGCTCTGGCGCGCGAACTCGCACGGCAGGGCGCAAAGCTGATCCTTACCGCGCGGCGAAGGGAGCGGCTGGAATCTCTTGCCGCCGAGTTTGCCGCACAGGGAGTTGAAACCCGCATTGTGGTTGCGGACCTGAACGATCCCGCCGCGCCCCAACAAATCTACGATGATACGGAAGGCGCAGGGTTCACTGTTGACATCCTGGTCAACAACGCCGGGCTCGGCCAGTACGGCGCGTTCATCTCGAGCAAACCCGAACAGGAATTCAGCATGGTGCGCGTGAATTGCGAGGCCGTGGTGCGCCTCTCGCGGCTCTTTGTGCCGCGCATGGTGGAACGGCGGCGCGGCTGGGTGCTCATTGTCTCGTCAGTAGCCAGCTTTCAGCCGCTGCCCTACATGACCACCTACGCAGCTACCAAGGCCTTCGACCGATTGTTCTCGCTGGCACTGGCAGAAGAGGTGGCGCCCTATGGCATAAACGTCACCGCGCTCTGTCCCGGCACCACGGAGAGCGAGTTTTTCGAAATTGCCTACGCCGATACCTTCAGGAATCGCAAGCTGCAATCGGCGGAAGAAGTCGCTCGCCTCGGCGTCGCCGCACTCGTGCGCGGCCAGCGCACCATCATTCCCAAGTGGAGCGGCCGCTTCACGGCATTCCTTGTCCGCCTCGTTCCCGTCGGCCTGGTTACGCGATTTGTTGAAAAAGGCGCAAGGCCCAAACCGAAATCGATGCCTGTGCGCTGACGCGCTAACTCGCCTCTTTACTGCCCGTGCACGCCCGAATTCAGCTTGAACGAATCGAAGAAGTGGTTCACATCTTCGTCGCGCTGGGCGCTGGCTGCGGGGAAGGCCACGATCATCATGTACAGTTGCTTGCCGGCCAGGATGACCCGCGCTTCAAACAGGCCGCCGCTGTCGTTGCGCCCCGTGAAATTCCGCGCCGGGTAGCCCAGGTAGTTGGCTTTCGCCTCGCCCATCAGCTTGGTGTGGGTCCGCGCCAGCGCGCCGTCCCGCGCATTGTCCAGCGTGAGCTCCACCGCTTCGCCGCTCGCCCGCTCCACCGGCGGGTTGTTGTCCCAGGCCACAGCGTAGGTCGTATCCGCGTTCGGCATGGCGACAAGCATCTCCATCTGCTCAGCGCTCCCATTCACGGTGTATGCGGGAATCTGCTCCTCGCTCGCATCCGACGGCATCTCGATCCGGAACCCGTCCTGGATCCGGTTCACCTCGCGCCACGACACCTTTGCAGGCTGCAGATCGGTGTTCGTTACGTCGGTGGGCACGCTGCTGCCGGAGCCGCCCAGCCCAAGCCACCCCCGGTGCTCGTAGATATACCAGGCGATGACCCCGATCACCACGAGGAACACGAGGAAGTAGACCAACCGTCTCACAATCTAAAGAGTGCCTAATCCCCGCCCGTGCTTGCAAGCCTTTTGTCTTCTTTTGCCTGCGGAGTGAGCCAGACAGGTAAAAGCGGCTCTGCGGCGCCGAATTTTCTTTTTTGGGATTATTCTGCTTCCCACTGCAACCTTTTCCCAAGTTCTGCATCTATCTAGGTAATTAGCAGAGGCTTCCCCATGAATTCCCACCAAAGCAAGGCTACAACTCTCTCTTGAGGGTTCTTCGGAACCTCTTCCCAAAAATCCCCCCTGGTACCCCTCCCTAAATTGCCTCTCGAGCGGGCCTACCGGAAGGTAGGCCCACATGCTCTCCCCGGATTGCGCCGGCTGCGTTCACTCCCTTCACTCTTTTCACTCCGTTCACTTACAAGGCTAGAATCGAACCAGCGATGCGGCCTTCTTCCCGTTTTACATCCTCCGTAATTCCGGCAGTCGAATCGATCGACGCCCTCTATCGCCAGGCTGGCCTCGTGCGCAATCCGCGCCGCCCGCAATCCGGCACCTTCCGGCCGTCGCGTTTCGATCGTGCCGCTGCTGAAGAGCTGGCCCCGCCCCGCCCTACGCTCCGTTGCGCCGCCAATGGTGTCAACTGGATCTCGATTCCCAACTGGGATTATCCCTGGCTTTGGGCTGGATTCAGCACCCGAAAAGGCGGCTTGACCCGTGCCTATTGTGCAGAAGACATGCCCGGCCTGTCCGCCGTGGCGGGCGAGCTCAATCTCGGCTTTACTGCGGCCGATGATCGCGCCACCGTCCTCGCCAACCGCCGCCTTTTGGCTGAAGCCGTCACCGGCGACGCCGCAACTCCGCTCCTCGCCCTCAAGCAATTCCACTCAAATCTTGTAGTCGACATCAGTCCCTCTGACCTGAACCGCACCACCCCGCGCCGCGCCGACGGCCAAATCACTGCCGAGCCCGGCCTCCTGCTTGCCGTGCAAACTGCCGATTGTATCCCGGTTCTGGTGGCCGATCGCCGGCAACGCATCGTCGCCGCCGTCCACGCGGGATGGCGGGGCACGGTCAAGCGCGTCGTTGAAACCGGTATAGGGCAGCTGAGACTCGCCTTTGGCTGCCGTCCGCAGGACCTCATTGCAGCCATCGGTCCCGGCGCTTCGGCCTGCTGCTATTCCGTCGGCGAAGAGGTGCTTTCAGAATTTGACTCGCAGTTCTCTTACGCGCGTGAGCTCTTCCACGAGGTCTTTGATTCTGACCCCGTGAAAACCAAATACCCTATGCTGTTCTTAACGCAACGCGCTCCGGGCCATTCGCACATCGGCCCCAGCCTTCATCTCGATCTCGTCGAGGCCAACCGCCGCCAGTTGCTGGCCTGCGGCCTCGCCCCGCGCGCCATTCAAATTGTCGGTGGGTGCACGCAATGCCAGACGGATCTCTTCTTCTCGCATCGCACCTCGCAAGGCCACACGGGACGCATGATGGGCGTCATCGGCATCCGCGAAGCAGCGAAGGCTGGCCCCGGAGGGGCCCGTCGAAAATAGCCCAGGGTGGAACCTGAGTTCGCGTAGCGAACGAAAGGGGGAACCCTGGGAATGTACGACATCACGAGTTTGACGCCCCGGAGGGGCGGTCGAATTGATGGAGGATGGTTCGGAAAACTACGTCGAACTCGAATCTACGCGCGATCTTCAACGCAGAAACGGGCACGCCACCCTACACAGTCTTTGCCTCAGCCTCGTCAGGGTTCACTAGGTCGCGCAATTCCTTCGACGGCTTGAAGTAGGGGACTTTCTTGGCAGGCACTTCTACCCGTGCGCCGGTTTTGGGGTTACGGCCAATGCGGGGATTGCGCTGGCGGATACGAAACGAGCCGAAACCACGAATCTCAATCTTGTCGCCGCTTTGCAGGGCGCCAATCACGGAGCCGAAGATGGTTTCCACAATCACTTCGCCGTCGCGCCGGGTCAAATCGCCCAAGGCCGTCACCTTCTCCACAAGGTCCGCTTTTGTCATCTCGCCTTAACCTCCGCACCCAGCATAAACGGATTTTGCAGGGCCGCGCGCGAAAAAGCAAGCCCCCTGTGGGAATTTATCCTTTGCGCATCAGCAGCTTGAGGGTTAATCCGCGGTCCGGGCTGCCTCGGCCGGGCCATCCATGGGCGTGCGCCGGCCGTGCGCTATCATGTCCCAGAGACCACCCCTTGCACCTCCCGCCCCGGTTTTCGCCTGCGGACCGTGCCCCAGGGCTGGCCTGTGCCCGGTTGCCAAATCGATGCCTTATCCGACCTACAGCATCGTGATTCCTGCCTACAACGAAGCCGCGCGCATCGGGAACGCTCTCCAGCAAGTCGTCGCGTGCGTCCATGAGCGTGGCTGGCGCGCCGAGGTGGTCGTGGTCGATGACGGCTCCCGCGACCAGACCGCCGAAATCGTCCGTACTTTCGCCAAAGACCATCCTGAGGTCCGCCTGCTGCAGAATCCTGGCAATCACGGCAAGGGCTACAGCGTGCGCAACGGCGTTCTCCACTCCTTTGGCGAAGTGGTCCTGTTCACCGACGCCGATCTCTCCTCGCCTATCGAGGAGGCCGAGGGACTCTTTGCCGCCATCGCCTCCGGCACCGACATCGCCATCGGCTCGCGCTGGCTCGAGAGCACCCGGCAAACCATCCGCCAGCCGCTTTACCGGCAATTTTTCGGCCGCTGCTTCAACGGCGTCACGCGCGCGGTCATGCGCCTTCCCTTCGCCGACACGCAATGCGGGTTCAAGGCCTTCACTCGCGCCGCCGCGCAAACCGTCTTCCAGTTGCAGACCATCGACCGCTGGGGCTTCGATCCCGAGATCCTCTTTATCGCCCTCAAGCGCGGCTACCGCGTCGATGAAGTCGCCGTCAGTTGGGCTCACGACGAGCGCACACGCATGAGCTACGTGAAAGACGGCATGCGCATGTTGCAGGACATCGCGATCGTCCGCTGGAACGCGCTGCTCGGCCGCTACAACAAACAGGTCGAGCGCATCCACCGCGCCGGGCTCGTCAAGTAACCCTCGAGCAGTATCTCGGCCAAAGCCGAACACGGCACACGCCCACTGTTTCACGGTGAGACTGTAGAGCACTTTCGCATCACTGCTTCGGAAGTCGGTTTTTAACTGCAAGCTGACTCGCGAGCTTGCTTTCGCCTTCTTGTTCCCTTGTCCCCTCGGTCCCTTGTTCCCTGCTTCTTCACTGCACCT
The DNA here is from genome assembly GCA_963732305.1 of uncultured Acidobacteriaceae bacterium. Classification (GTDB taxonomy): domain Bacteria; phylum Acidobacteriota; class Terriglobia; order Terriglobales; family Acidobacteriaceae; genus Telmatobacter. The sequence continues at coordinate 676,370 of CAVSYW010000003.1, read as the reverse complement.
TGAACGCCTTGACCACGATGGCGTTAGGGTCGCGGCCTGCGGGGAGCAGGGTGAACAGCGATTGCGTTGCGGTGCGCACCACGGCGACATCGCCCGAACCGCGGTCAACGACGAACAGCAGATGGCCGGCATTGGAGAAGGCCATCGCGGTCGGTCCGTCGCCTACGTGGAGCGCGCCGGCTCGTTTGCCGTCGGCTATGGAATAGATGGTGACTTCCTGCGAGCGCTGGTTGGCGACATAGAGGAGCGCGTTGTCGGCTGAAACCAGCTCGAAGACCGGATCGGCGCCGATCATGTAGGTGTCGCCTACTTCGTCGGTCGTGTTGTAGATCTCGCTCACGGAATCCGACAGGGAATTCGACACAAAGATCTCGCCGCCATCGGGCTTCAGCGCTAATTCGACGGGACCGCGCCCGACATCCATCAGCGCTTCCAGTTGATCGGCCACTTGCTCGGTCTGATTGGGGAGGATTTTGGAATTCGCCAGGGCAATTACCATGACCTGGTGGCCGGCGGAGCACGCGACGAATGCTTTCGATGAATCCGGCAGAATCACGGGACCGGCAGCCCCGGGACAGCCCCCGAACACCGCGCGCACGTGGCCGCTGGCGGAATCCATCAGCGTGACGGAGTTTCCTTGCTGGTTGGCGATGACCAGGGTTTTGCCATCGGCGGCGAGCCGCGCCGCCACCGGTTGCTCGCCTACGCCAAACTGGGCAATTTCGCGTCGCGCCTTGAGGTCGATGACGGAAACTGAATTGGAACCGGAGTTCGCGACATAGGCGCGCTGACCGTCGGCGTCGAGGTCAATGGAGAGCGGTTGCCGATGCACGGCGATCGTCGCCGTCACCGTATTGTGCTCGGCATCGATCACTGTGACCGAACCGTTGGCGCCCGCGGCGCCCGCGTTGACCACGTAGACTTCATTGCGTGTGGGGCTTGCCGCCAGCGCAACAGGATGACGGCCCACGGCAAGCTCGCGATCAACGCGCACGTTCACCACGTCCAGCACTGTCACGGTGTCGCTGCCGCCGTTGGTCACGTAGACGTATTCGCGATAGTTGGGCGGGTATTGCGGAAAGTCGTGAGTGCGGCAGCCGGTGAGCAACAGCGTGAACGCGGCCAGTGCAACGAGTCTCGCCGGTCGCTGACCACTGATCACTGACCACTGTTCACTGTTCACTGTCTACTCGCTGCCGCTTGAGCCGACGCTTGCACGCCGCGCGTCACATGGCGGCCTACGATCGGGGCAATCTGCTCGATCTCGTTCATCATGATGGCGAATTGATCGGGAAACAGCGACTGCGGGCCGTCGGAGACCGCGGTTTCGGGATGATTGTGCACCTCGACGATCAGACCGTCGGCTCCCGCGGCAATGCCGGCGCGCGCCATGGGCAGCACACTGTCGCGGCGACCGGTGCCGTGGCTGGGATCGACGAGGATGGGCAGATGGCTGACGTGCTTGAGGGCGGGCACAATGCTGAGGTCGAGCGTGTTGCGCGCGTGGTCGGAGAAGGTGCGCACGCCGCGCTCGCACAGAATCACTTCGTAGTTGCCCTCGCTCATCACGTATTCGGCGGCCATCAGGAACTCTTCGAGCGTGGCGCTCATGCCGCGCTTGATGAGTACCGGCTTGCGCAGGCGGCCCGCCTTCCTGAGCAGCGAGAAGTTCTGCATGTTGCGCGCGCCGATCTGAATCACGTCGGCCCACTCCGCCACCAGGTCGAGCGTTTCGGTGTCCAGCGCCTCGGTGACGATGCGCACTCCAAATTTATCTCTGACCTCGGACATGATCTTCAACGCTTCAAGGCCGAGACCCTGAAACGCATAGGGCGAAGTGCGCGGCTTGTAAGCGCCGCCGCGGAAGAACTGCGCACCCGCCGCGGCCACTTGCTCCGCAATGGCAAAGGTCTGTTCGCGGCTCTCGATGGAGCAGGGCCCTGCGATGATGGCCAGATCGCGTCCGCCGATGCTTGCGCCCGTCGAAAAGCGCACCACGGTGTCTTCTTCTTTCACGTCGCGGCTGGCCAGTTTGTAAGCTTTTGAAACGCGGATGACCTCCGCGACGCCGGAGAGCGATTCCAGGTTGCCGCGGTTCACCTCGCCCTGGTTTCCGGTAATACCGATCGCCGTGCGTTGCGCTCCGGGCAATGGATGGGGACGGAATCCCAACTGCTCAATATGGTCGCAGACCGCCTGAATCTCTTCCTCGGTCGCCTGCGCCTTCATCACTACCAACATGACACGCCCCCCGATCACCCAGTGTACCGGCTCCGAAGTTCGGAGGGCAATTGGCGGCAACGCACCGATGGCCCGATCTCCAGAGCGGAGAGCGGGCCATCGCGGTTCGCGCCAACCTGAACCTTCGCCCAAAAATCGGGCGAACGTGTGGGCCGCGGAGCGGTTTTTCTTGAAGCGGGCAGAGACCTAGTTGTGGTTGTCCCGCGTCGGACTGCATTTTGCTGCTACTACCGCAGGGGCAACAATCATACCGATGAAGGCAAGAGCAATGATGAGGTCATGCATTGGAAGATCCCTCGGGCCGCGCACTTGTGGCGGCTCACACAGGAATCATCGGTGGGACGCGGAGAATGTCCAATCCCACGAATCTGGCATAGTGTTTCGAAAGTGCTATTGCAGGCGGAGATTTCCTCGGTGCAGTGTCGGGAATCGAATGAGGTATGGGTGATCCGTGTCACGGCCAACTGTCTATTGATCCGGCCCCGAAATACAGTGTCCGTGCCCCATCCATTTCCGCGCCTTTTGCGGAAATGGGTGGGAGAGGTGTCTCTATTTACGGTCCGGATCAAAAGGCGTCTCAGTGCGCGGAGGATTACCCCGAATCACCCGAGGCGACGGCCGTCAGCAGCGCGCTTCTGCGACTGCCATTTCATAACCAGCCACGCCAGATAGCCCAGCTGAATGGCCCAGGTGATCGTGTATGCCGCCTGTCTGAACTGGTGGTCGAGCGAGGCTGCATCGGTCGAAGGTGCAAGCAAAATGAGATAAGCCACTCTTCCGAAAAGAGCGATGGGGATGGCGCAGATCAGGACCAGGCCAAGTTTTTTCATCGATTTCCTCGCATTCTCCGTCGAATTCCGGATGAAACTCAGGCTTCTAAAGCTCGCTCGGCCTCGGCTGCGTCGATCTTCTGCTGTTGCCGCTCCACGCGATAGCGTAGCGCCAAAATCAGCACGCCCCAGGCAAACCACGCCAGCATGTTCCACATCAGCGCGCCCACCATCGATGGATCCATGCCCGAGCCCTCGGCTCCGCCGAAGACCGGCGCAGGATGCTGCGTGCGCCACCAACGATTGGCCATGTAAACGATCGGCACATCCAGCGCGCCAAAGATGCCCAGCACCGCGGCCAGAGTTTGCATCTGCGAGCCGCCCGCAAAGCGGCGCAAGAGCAGGTAGCTCATGTAGATAAGCCACAGAACCAGCGTGGTTGTCAGCCGCGCGTCCCACGTCCACCAGATGCCCCACGCGCGCCGTCCCCAGAGAGGGCCTGTCGTGAGCCCAACCGTGCAAAACACTACGCCAACTTCAGCCCCTGCAAGCGCCAGCGCATCCGCGATCTGCGCCCGGTCTGGGGAGTTGCGCCGAAGAGCGAGAAAGCCAATGGAGCCGGCCAGGCTGACAGCAAAGAATGCGAATGCCACGGCGAAAGACGGCACGTGGTAATAGATGATGCGAAAGATTTCGCCCTGCATCGCATCGTTGGGCGCAACATAAAGTGCCTGGTAGTAACCCCAGGCCAGCAATGCCAGAGTGACGAGTACGTAAACGCCGATGGCGAATTTTTTCATGGGAAGCCTTGGTGTAGTTAGTTTACGACGCAGGCGGGGCGGAGAGGTGATTTGGATCACTCGCGAGGGGGTTGCTGGGCAGCAAAAAGCCCCGAATAGTCAGTCCGGGGCTTCTGCGTTTTATAGGTACGCCAGTGGTGGCGCGCCGCCTGAGACACTTAGAGCGTACTTCGGCTGAATTCGATTTGTCAACACATACTGATCGACAACAAGCCGGTCGTAGGACTACGGAGGGCAGGAGAGTCGAACTCCCAAGGCTGATAGGCCATGCGACCGTGTCTCAAGCGGCGTCCAGTACCCACTGGAACTACCCTCCAGACGCTGATGCCTGAGATGAGTAAAGCTATCAAACGCAGAATTGCTGTGCTTGTGACCGCAAGCACAAAGCAGCATGCCGCACTCGACGCGGATTCCGCGCGTGCGGCTCGCTTGAGTTGCATGCCGTGCGGCAGTTGTGTCAGTTCAGGAAGTGTCACAACCGTGCATTCCCGATCAACGAACAGGCGCTAGGATCGCCAGCATGAGAATGAAGGCGGGCAGGATACGGGTGCTGGAACTGCTCGGGTTCTCCCTTCATAGAAGTGAAAACATTGCCAGCAGTTGGCGCTGCTAGGATGGACTTGCCAGGGAAGTTCATGCGCGACCACCTCGCCACACTGATCGACAACTTTCGCCGTTTCGGCCGCGAGACTGCCGTTGTGCACTATCGCGGCAACCGGCGTCACGTGAGCACTTACGGCGATCTGGCGCGCCTTGCCGGGCGTTTTGCCACGTATTTGGCGGCGCAAGGCATCGGCCAGGGCGACCGCGTACTGCTTTGGGCTGACAATAGCGCGGAATGGATCGCCGCTTTCCATGGCTGCCTGCTGCGCGGGGTGCTGGCTGTGCCTCTCGACGCCGCCGGAACCGCCGAATTCGCCGCACGCGTGGCAGCCGACGTCCATCCACGGCTCGCCGTGGGCGACGCGCTCCTCCTCGGCAAGCTGACTTCTCAGTACGGTTCCCAAATCCCCACGCTTGCCTTCGAGAACTGGCTGGACCATCTTCCCTCCGCGGAGATGGGCGCTATTTCGGGACTGTCAGGCGAAACGCCGCTTGAGATTCTTTTTACCTCCGGCACCACTGGCGAACCCAAGGGCGTAGTCCTTACCCACGGCAACGTGCTGGCCAGCGTGGGTCCCATTGAAGACGGCGCACAGCCCTACATGCGCTACGAACGGTTCGTTCATCCCCTGCGCATCCTGCACACGCTGCCTTTGAGCCACGTCTTCGGCCAGACCATGGGCCTATGGGTCCCGCCCATTTTCAGGGCCGAGTTGCATTTTGAGAGCAGGCTTGCCGCACCGCACATCGTCGAATTGATCCGCACCGAACGCATCAATGTCATGGCCGCGGTACCGCGCGTACTGGCCCTCCTCAAGACGCATCTTGAAGTGTCCTATTCCGGCCTGACGGAGCGCATTGCGCGCTCGCAAAAAATCAGGCCGTGGCGCCGCTGGTTGCGGTTCCGCGCCGTGCATCGCGCGTTCGGCTTCAGATTCTGGGCCTTTGTCTCCGGCGGCGGCGCGTTGCCGGGGCCGCTGGAGCAGTTCTGGAACGCGCTGGGATTCGTGCTGGTGCAGGGCTACGGCATGACCGAGACCACCGCGCTCATCACGCTCAACCATCCCTTCCACGTGGCCAAAGGCACCATCGGTAAACCGTTGGCGGGGCGCGAAGTCAAGCTCGGCCCGGATGGGGAAGTATTCGTCCGTGGCGCCGTGATTTCGGGAGCCACCTGGCAGGGGGGCGAGCTGCGTCCGCGCCAGGAAGAATGGCTGGCCACCGGTGACATTGCGGAGAGGCAGGAATCGGGCGAGCTGAAGTTTTTGGGCCGCAAGAGCGAAGTGATTGTTACTTCGTCGGGGCTCAACATTCATCCGGAGGACATTGAAGCGGTCATCGAGGAGCAGCCGGAGATCGCCGCGTGCGCCGTGGTCGCCATGGACACTCCCATCGGACCGGAACCGTGCGCCGTGCTGGCCTGTCGTGGCTCGGGATGTCACGTTGCAGAAGCCATCGAGCGGGCCAATGCCAGGCTGGCCGATTTCCAGCGCATTAATCGCTGGGTTTTATGGCCGGAGCCGGATCTTCCGCGCACCTCCACCGGCAAAGTACGGCGCAAGCCCGTGGCCGCGTGGCTGGCCCGGATGCAAGCCGCGGCAGCTACCACCAGCAGCGGCGCGCCGAGCCCGTCCGAGGGAGCCTTCGGACCCTCCTCCGACTGGCTGCTTACGCTCATCGCGCAGATCACAGGAGATGCTCACCCCGGTGTGGGCGACGAATTGCGCCTGACCGAAGATCTGCACCTTGACAGCCTGGGACGCGTGCAGCTTTCCGCGGCTATCGAGGAGCGGCTGGGCATTGTCGAGGGCAACGGACTGCTTGAAGATGTGCACACGCTGGGAGAGTTGCGCAGGTTAGCGGCTGGCGCAGCAGCCGAGGGCCGCGAGAGTTTCTCGCCTGCGCCTGCAGAGCAAGCACAAACGTCGCAGCCAGTCGCCAACATTGTGCTCACACCCGCCGCGCCGCGGGTCCACTTTGTCTATCCCGAGTGGCCGTGGTGGAAGCCTTTCCAATGGATGCGGGTGGCGTTCCTTGAAGTGATCCAGCGCCCGCTCACGTGGCTGCTGGCTGCGCCGCGCGTTGTCGGCCCGGCCAAGCCGCTGCCGCCGGGCCCGCTGCTCATCGTGGGCAACCATGTGACGGCCTATGACGGTCCCCTGATTCAATACGCGCTTGCCGGCCCATTGCGCCGCCATATCGCCGTGGCCATGGCGGGCGACATGCTTGACGACTACCGGCACTGGCGCAATCCCGACTGGCCGCCGGGACACAAGGGCGTCTATCTGCTCGGCCCGCCGGCCTGGTGGCTGGTGACCGCGTTCTACAATGTCTTTCCGCTACCGCGACAGCGCGATTTCCAGATGAGCTTTGCCCACGCGGGCAAGGCCATGGACCACAGCTACAGCGTGATGGTCTTTCCCGAGGGCGTGCGTTCGGAGGGGCAGCTCGCGCGCTTCCGTCCCGGCATCGGGCTGCTCGCCAAACAATGCGGCGTGCCCGTGGTGCCCACGGCCATTCGCGGCCTGAGCGACATGAAAGCGGGCAAGCGCCGCTGGTTTCGCTCGGGGCGTCTTGAGGTATGCGTGGGCGAGGCCATCCGCTTCGGCCCTGAGGAGAGCGAGACCGATATCACCGCGCGCCTGCACCACGAGGTCGAGCGGCTGCTGGGCGGGTCGGTTAGCTAGTGTCCCGAGTCTAAAATCGGTGCTGGGTCAATTTGAAAAAGCCATGCCTCAGGGGCTAAAGCCCTCATCTATTTTGGGGCTTTTCGGCACGACTGAAGTCGTGCCCTTTCACGGCGGATTCAAACTGACCTACTACTCTAAAATCCATCCCATAAACCGGCCTGTCATCCTGAGCGAAAGGGGCCCCAAACGCCTTTCAGTTTGGGGGTGGTGAGTCGAAGGATCTGCTTTCGTTCTTCCGCCCATTCCGTGAGGAACTTCGGACTCAGGACGCTAGAGCGCGCTTCATAAATGGTTTCGTGAAAGGGCACGACTTCAGTCGTGCCAAAAAGGGCAGCAAAGTTCAGGGGTTTTAACCCCTGAGGGATTCGGGCTGGCCAGTCAGGCCATTTATGAAACACGCTGTAGCGAGTCAGCGAGCCGGCCACCCGTCGTATGTTTGCGGCGAAGGGCACAGCGCACAGCAAAATGCTGAAAGCTGACAGCGGCTCTTAGCTCGGCTTCCGCGGGCGGTAGTAGCAGGTCCCGCCGGCGAGGACGGGTGTCCAGAGGGCCATGTCGGCAGGCTGCTCGCTGGAGCCGAGAAAAAGGATTCCATCGGGGGCGAGCAAGCGGTGAATGCCCGCGAGCAGCGTGCGGCGCGTGGGCTGATCGAAGTAAAGCATGACGTTGCGCAGAAAGATCACGTCGAAACGATCGCTAGCGCGGTTGAAGGGCAGCGATGGGCCGCAGAGATTGGCCTGACGGAAGTTGCAGAGTTTGCGGACTTCTGGTTTCACGTTCCAACTCTCGCCGGCATGGTCGAAGTAACGGACGATGTGGCGCGCGCGGAGCCCGCGATTGATTTCAATGCGGTGATAGCGGCCGGCCCGGGCGCGTTCGACCACCTCGCTGCTGAAATCGGTGCCTTCGATCGCGATGTCCCAGCTCACCAGCATGGGAAAGTGCTCAAGCAGCATCATGGCCAGGCTGTAGGACTCCTGGCCGGTGGCGCAGGCGGCGCTCCACAAACGGAGCGTGCGGTGAAAGCGGCGCGCCTCGATGATCTTGGGCAGCAGCTCCAGGCGCAGAAGGTCGAAGGGAAGCAGATCGCGGAAGAAGCTGGTCTCATTGATGGTCATGGCCTCGGCCACTTCGCGCTCCAGAGCAGGGTTCTTCTGTGCGCGTAGTTTGCGAATGAGTTCGTCCAGGTGCGCCATGCCCTGGTTGCGCAGAATCCTGGTGAGACGCGTGTCGAAAAGGTAGTCGCGCGAGGCGTCGAGAACATTTTGCGAAACGTCGAAAACGATCTGGCGGAGATAGCCATAGTCGGGGCCCATAGTTTGTTCCATGGCTAAATCACCATCCCTGCAAGGCTGCGAATCTGGGTCGGCGGCGCGGCGGCGCGGCCGGCGACGCGCAGAATCTCGGGAGCGATCGCATTAAGAGGAAGTACCTTGAACGCCAGTCCGGCCTGGGCTACTGCTCCGGGCATGCCCCACACGGTGCTGGTGGCCTGATCCTGCGCCAGAATAGATCCGCCCTGTTCGCGAATGAGGCGCGCGCCGGCGAGGCCGTCATAACCCATGCCGGTTAGCACCACGGCGAGCACTCCGGAGCCGTAGACTCGAGCCGCGGAGCGGAAGAGCGTGTCCACCGCGGGCCGGCAATGGTTCTCCGGTGGATCCTGGGTGAGATGGACTGTGGCTGGCGCGCCTGGGCGAGATGCTGCCATCGCTTCCATGTGCCAGTTGCCGCGTGCGATGTAAACGCACCCGGCAGTTGCAGGCATAGCTTCCGCGGCTTCGCACACGCGCAAAGAACAACGGCGGCTGAGACGCTCGGCAAGCAGCCGCGTAAAGACTTCGGGCATGTGCTGGACGATGAGAACCGGAAGTGGAAAGTTGGCAGGCAGCTCCGGCAAAAGGACATCGAGCGCGGCTGGGCCGCCGGTGGAAACGCCGATGGCCAGCACCAGCGGCTTGGCTGGCACTTGAAGCGGCGGCGGTGGCGCCGGCGCTATGGGCAGCAAGGCACGTGGCGCAAGAGCGGCGGCGGATCGCGCTGGCATGCGGCCGGCAAGCGCATGAATCCTGGGAATCAGCTCCTGCGACAGTGCGTGGATCGCGGCTTCGCGTCCGGCGTGACCGGTGGGCTTGGCAACATAGTCGCTCGCACCGCTGGCCAGCGCTTCAATCGTCACGCGCGCGCCACGCTGGGTGAGCGAGCTGCACATGATTACCGGCATGGTGTGGTTGCGGGCGCGCAGCTCGCGCAGCGTCACCAGGCCATCCATCACCGGCATCTCAACGTCGAGCACCACCAAATCGGGGCGCTCGAGCCGGAAACACTCCAGCGCCGAAGCGCCATCGGCCGCGGTTCCGGCTACTTCAAGCTTCGGGTCGGAGACGATGACCGACCGCAACAGGCTCCGCATCACAGCCGAGTCGTCCACGATGAAAACCCGAATGCGGTTTGTGGCCGTCATCGATCGGGCCTCGTCATACGTTCTGGCTTCGTCAAAGTTCAAGCCTCGTCATCGTTCAGGCCTCGGCCAGGCCGAGCATGGCCAGTTTTTCGTTCAGCGCCTCGTCGTCGAAGGGCTTCATCAGATATTCGTCGGCGCCGGCATCGAGTGCGCGCACAATGTATTCGTTCTCCGCCTCGGTGGTCACCATCATCACCTTCAGGTCGCTGAATCCATCGGCGCGCAACTGGCGTAGCATCTCCAGGCCGTTCATCACCGGCATGTTCCAATCCACCAACGCCAGGTCGAAGCTTTCCTCGCCGTGCAACAGATCCAGTCCCGCGCGGCCGTCGGCGGCCTCGTCGCAGGCGATGCCGCGTTCCTCCAGCATGCCGCGCAGATAGCCCCTTACGAAGCGCGAGTCGTCGACGATCAGTGCTCGCATGATGTTCCTCCTGGCAAAAGCACCTCTGGCAGGCCCTAAGCCGCCTTCGCCGCGCCCAAGCGCACGGGGTCCAGCCGCTCGGGATCGAGCATTACGAGCAAGCTGTCTTTGAGCTTGTAAGCGCCGGCCAGCAACCCTCTGCGGCGCTCGTCGAGAATCGAGGGCTTGGGTTCGAAGTCGACCGAGGAGACGGTTAGCACTTCGCCAACCGAATCCACCAGCAGCCCGAAAATTCCTCCCGCGCTTTCCAGCACCAGAATGTCCTGCGCGCGGTCGAGAGGCGGAAGATCGAGCAGAGAACGCAGGCTCACGGTGGTGAGCACGTCGCCGCGATAGTGAATCAGGCCGCCCACAAATCCCGGCGCCAGCGGGATGGGCTGTGGACGCGTCGAACCCACAATCTCAAGAATGTGCTGGATGGGAACGCCGAACAGCGTCGTGCCGACGCGCACTGAGCACACCTCCACCAGCGCTTCATTCTTCTGCTTGCGATGCAATGCGCTTCCATTCGTACTCATCCCAATGCCTCCGCAGTCTGTTGCCAGCCCTCAGGCGCGCCTTCATTGGCGGGCAGCGGCGGCACGCCGCCCAGATCGACCACGCCGGTCACGCGATCCTTCAGCAGCGTTACGCCCTCGGTGCGCGCTCCCGTTCCGGCCTCGAAGAGGTTGGCGCCGGAGGTTACGTCGAGCACGTGCGAAACCGCGATGCCCACATGGCGATTGCCGTCGCGGCAGACGACCACCACAATCTGGGCCTCGGGATCTCCCGCGGCCGCGGCCAGAATGCCGCCCGAGTCCTCGACCGGCAGCAATTGGCCCTCGAAGTTGAGCACCGGCCGGTAGCCGATGTATTCGATCCGCGAAAACGGAAGCTGCTCGATGCGCAGCACGTCGGCCAGCGGCACCGCGGCCTGCCGGCCCGCGACTTCCACCAGCAGATAGCGCATGCGCGCGGCTTCGCTCTCGTCTTCCACGGCCTGCGCGGATTCTTCCTCGCCGCTCATGGTCACCCCGGTCTTGCATGGCGATCGATCCGGGATCGAGAATGAGGGCCAGATCGGCATTGCCCAGCACCGTGGCGCCGGAGAACAAGCCGATATCCTTGAGCACCGCGCTCAGCGGCTTCACGACGATCTCTTCGGGATCGGCGAGCGAGTCCACGATCAGGCCGAAGCGGCGGCCGTCGGCATCGAGCACGGCAATGAAGTTGTCGCGCTCGGTGGAGAGCTTGCACTCGCGGCCCGGCATCAGCAGCCGGTCAAGAAAAACCAGCGGCAGCAGACGGCCGCGCAGCCGGTAAAGTGGCGCGCCCTCCATCCATTCGATGGCCGTCGCGGCCCGCTCGGGAGGAATGTGCACCAGTTCGGAGAGCGCGCCCTGCGGCAGCGCAAAACTCTGGCTGATGCTGCGCACGATGAGCGCGGGAATAATCGCCAGGGTCAGCGGAATGCGCATGCGCAGCGTGGTGCCCTTGCCCAGGCGCGAGTCGATCTCGACTTTGCCGCCGATCTTTTCCACGTTGGTGCGGACCACGTCCATGCCCACGCCGCGCCCGCTGACGTTGGTCACCTGGGCGGCGGTAGAAAAGCCGGGCAGGAAAATCAACTTGCAGCAGATCGCGCTCGCCGAGTTGCGCGGCGCGCTCCGGCGTAAGCAGCCCGCGCTCGATGGCCTTGCTGCGAATTTTTTCGGCAGCGATGCCGGCGCCATCGTCAGACACTTCGATGACCACGTGGCTGCCCTCCTGCACGGCGCGCAGCGGAGCGTGCCCTCGGGATCCTTGCCCGCGGCCTCGCGCACAGCGGGCGGCTCAATGCCGTGATCGAGCGAATTGCGCACCGCGTGTGTCAGCGGATCCTTGATGGCTTCGAGCAGGCTCTTGTCGAGCTCCGTCTCCTGGCCCTCCATCTGCAGGCGCGCGCGGCGGCCCAGCGCGTGCGTCAGATCGCGGACCAGGCGCGGCATCTTGGAGAAGACATTGGAGACCGGCTGCATGCGCGCCTTCATCACCGACTCGCGAAGGTCGGCCGTGACCATGTCGAGGCGGCGCGAGAGCAGCGTCATGTTGGGATCGGCGGCCGTGGCCTGCAGCACCTGGTTGCGGGTAAGCACCAGCTCGCCCACCAGATTCATCATGCGGTTCAGCAGTGTCACGTCCACGCGCAACGTGCTTTCCGCGGTGGCTCCCTGCGCGCGCGCTTTTGAAGCTTCGGCGGGCGTCAGCGCTGCGGCTTCGCCGGCAGCTTCCGTAGGCTCCGGCGGCGGCGTCACCACTGTCGCAGGATGCGCGGAGCTGGCGTGAACTGGCTCCGCGGCGACGGGCTCCGACTGGTGCGGGCCATGGCTGGCTGCGGTGCGCTCGGCGACCTCGACGCTCGCCGTTTCGCGCGCTTGGTGGACTGCGCTGGCGTTCCTGGCTTTGGCCTGCTGCGCGGGAGCCTGCAGTTCCTCGAGCCGCGCAATCAACGCGGTGTCGTCTCCGCTGCCCTCGTTGCCCTCGGCTTCAATCGCCTTCAGCAATTCGCGCAGGCCGTCCAGAAGATGCAGCAGCGCAGTAATCACTTCGGCGTTGGCACTCATTTTGCCGTCGCGCAGTAGACCCAGAAGGCTTTCGCCGGCGTGCGCCAGCTTCTCCAGGCGCTTAAAGCCCAGGAATCCCGTGGTTCCCTTGATGGTGTGCACGGAGCGGAAGATCTCGGCCAACAGCTCTTTGTCCTGCGGCCGCTCCTCCAGTTCGGTAAGGCACCGCTCCATGCGGTCCAGCCCTTCCTGGCTCTCGATCAGGAACTCCCTCGTCAGATCGTCCATGGCTCCCACTCGTCCGGCGGCCGGGTTCGCACCCCGGGCGCGGACACTCAAGAGCCTTATCGGAAGGACGGGGCGCAACTTGAGAGAAACAGGGAACAAGGGAACAAGGGAACAAGAATCAGAGACTGAGCAGGGGCGTGCACAATATATACATCGCGAGGCAAATGGATTAGCCTCTAATCTCCGCTCCAGTTCAAGCATCGGGACAATGATTATGACGAACCAGACGAAGGCGGCGCTCGAACCTCTGCTCAAGCTCGCCGAGCAGGCCGCGCAGAACTCCTATTCGCCTTATTCCAAATTCCGTGTGGGAGCAGCGCTGCGGCTGACCAACGGCGAAATCGTGACCGGGACCAATGTCGAGAACGTGAGCTACGGGCTCACCATCTGCGCCGAGCGCGCGGCGCTGGTGCGGGCCGTTTCCCAATTCGGACCGGAGATTCGCATTGAAGCCGTGGCCATTGCCAATCTGAACGGACAACCCAGCCCGCCGTGCGGCGCATGCCGCCAGGTGTTGGCCGAATTCATCCTGCCCGATGCGCCGGTTGCTTTTCCAGCGAAAGAAGGCACGCGCGCCATGGCATTCAGCGACCTGCTGCCGTTGGGCTTCGAGATGAAATTGAAGTAGCGCCCGTTCCGGGCCATCGATCTCGACGCGGGCCGTCAGCGCGGCCGTACCAAGCCCCTAATCGCCTGAAGATGAACTCTTCCGTGCCCCATCCATTCGCCGCTGTTCAGGCGAATGGGTGGGAAACCACAGAAGCCAAAAGAACGAACTCATCCGGTCAGAGACCTAGGCGAGCTTCGACTTGAATCCCTCATACGTCAGGTACGCGCCCAGCACCACCAGGAAACCCGCCGCAAAATACCAGTATCCCCGGCAGTCGAGCGCGGCCCGCAACAGTGCCGCCATGCAACTTGCCGGCAAAAGAAGATAGACAACGCCCTTGATGAGCGTGAGCCAACCCAGGAGGGTCACGATGAACACGAGCGGAGGCTTTGACCACACATTATGCGCCAGGACCATCGACAGTCCTGCGAGCACAAGGAACGACGAGATGCCCAGCACAGCGAGGCGGTTGTTGGGGAGAGTCGCGAGCGCGCCCGTGGAGACATTCTGGTGTGCGAACATGCCCACGCCGCAAATCAGGTAAAAGAGCCCAAGCAGCCGGCTGAGGAATACAGTGCGGAAGGTCATGGCATCCTCCGTTAGCGTAGGATTTCTGCCAACATCTTACGCCTTGGCGAGCTCCGCTGACGCAACAGTCCTCGCGCCACGCTTCTCGCCCGCCGAAATTTGCAATAAAACGCGCCGCGTCTTCACTTCCGGCCTAATACGTCCTTTTGCTGAAGCCCTGGATCGTGTACAGCCCGCCGGCCGCAATGGCGGTGTAGCCGAGCGCAAGCAGCCACAGGCCGAATCCGGCTACGGATTGAAGCTGGGACACAAGGACTAAAGACAAAAGGATCGCCGGACCGCAAAGTGCGCCGATCAGCACCAGGTAGCCGGCAAACATCAGCTTCTTCGCGGGCGCGCCTTTGCTCGACAAGTAGCAGAGCGCCGCGGCGGCGATGGCCAGCAATGGAATGAAATATGTAGCTCCATCGGTCTTGGCCAGGTCGAGGCCGCTGGAACTTGTCCCGAGCATCGCTGCGGAAATCCAGGGCAGGAAGAAGCTGATCAGGGCGGCAATCGCGCCCGCGCCCGAGATCTTCTCGCCCAACGACATGGCAGCCACGATCGTCTGTCCCATCTGCGTAATCTGCGCAGTAGAGACTCCGGCAGGTGGTGCGGCTGGTGGGACAGGATAGGGAGCGGGCGGTGCGGCCGGTGGGACGGGGAAGGGAGATGGCGCAGCAGCAGCCGGGATGCCTGCCGGTTGAGCTTGCATGCGGGTTCCGCATTGCTCGCAGAACGCGGCGTTGTCGAGGTTTGCCTTTCCACAGGCGGTACAGATCATCGCACATCTCCTTATAAGCTCTTTTTGGCCGAATGAGGTTTCGCGCGGCATTCCGCGGTTGGGAATCGGGACAGATGCACAACACGATGCACATTGACTGTGGCGGCCTTGCCAGAGTTAATAACAGGCTCTTGGTACTCTGCTCCACGCCAGAAGCGTATCACGAGGTGGTTGGGGAATCTTAGGGAAATGAGCAGAGCAATGTCAAGCGCGGTGGAATCCAAAACCAGCGCTCCACGGCGCACTGCGGCGCGCCGCATACGGTATTCTTATTCCCTTGCATCTCAGGGCAAAAACCATGCCATCGGACTCAGCTTCACCGCTGCACATGATCGATATCCTCCGCAAAAAGCGCGACGGCGGCGCGCTGAGCGAACGCGAAATCCAGTTTGTGGCTGGTGGCGCGGCCGACGATTCCCTGCCTGTCGACCAGCTTGCAGCGTGGCTCATGGCCTCGTGGATTCGCGGCCTCTCGCTCGATGAAACCCGCGCGCTTACCTTGGCTATGCGCGATTCAGGCGTCAAGTTTGCGGCGGCGGGGCTGGGCAAGCGAGCTGTGGACAAGCACTCCACGGGCGGAGTGGGCGACAAGACGAGTTTTCTGGTCGCGCCGCTGGCGGCTGCCTGCGGCGTGGCTGTGCCCATGATCAGCGGACGCGCGCTGGGCCACACCGGCGGGACACTGGATAAGTTGGAAGCGATTCCCGGCTACCGCACCGCGCTCACGCTGGCCGAGTTCGAGGCTGTGATTCAAAAATGCGGCGCATCCATCATCGGCCAGACCGATCAACTTGCGCCCGCCGACCGCAAGCTCTATGCGCTGCGCGACCGCACCGGCACGGTCGAGAATCCGGGCCTCATCTGCGCGTCGATTCTGAGCAAGAAACTGGCTGCGGGACTGGACGGATTAGTGCTCGACGTGAAGACCGGTTCCGGCGCGTTCCTGCGCAAGATGGAAGAAACGGAGTTTCTGGCGGCGCTGATGGTGACGACGGCCGAGTCCGCGGGCACCGAGACCGTGGCCCTGCTCACCGACATGAGCCAGCCGCTGGGACGCGCGGCCGGCAACTGGATCGAGCTGGTGGAGTGCGTGGAGCTGCTGCGCGGCGCGCGGCCGGCGTGGAGTGAAGACCTGCGCGAACTTTCGCTGATTCTCGCCGGATGGATGATCCACTTGGGCGGCAAGGCAGAAACGCCCAAGGCCGGCTACCAGTTGGCTGAAGCGGCGCTCACCGACGGCGCTGCGCTGGCGGCGTTTTTCAAGATGATCGACGCGCAGGGCGGCGATGTTTCGGTTTTCGACGATCCGGCGTTTCACAAACCGGGCGCGACACTCGAAGTCCAAGCGTGGCAGAGCGGCTACGTGGCGGAGATGGATACAACCGCACTGGGCTGGGCCGTGCAGCGCACCGGCGCGGGACGCGAAAAGGCCGGCGAGCCCGTCGACCCGCATGCGGGCATTCTCTTCCATGCGCGGCGCGGCGCGCATGTGGAGCGCGGGGAGCCCTTCGCAACCATTTATGCGACCAACACGGAGATGCTGGCCGAGCCGGCGGAGATTCTGAAGGAGGCGATTCACTTCTCCAAAACCCCGCCTAGCGCAATTGCTCTTGTAAGTCGCGTCATCACCCGAGAAAATGCGGAGAAATATTTGCGAAATGCTGTAGATTAATCGAAAGTCTCTTCGAGCATTTCTCGTTCCTCCAAAGGAGCAACCTGTTGGCGCGATTCACTGGAGTGTTGGGCATTCTGGCCGTTCTACTGGCTGCGTGGCTGTTTTCCACCGACCGCAAGCGCATTCGCTGGCGCACCATTGTCTGGGGCCTCGGGTTGCAGATCACCTTCGCTTTCCTGGTGCTGCGCTTCAGCTTCGGGCGCGTTGCCATGGCGTGGGCGGGCGGCGTGGTCACCAATATGCTTTCGGCCACGTTTGCCGGGACCAGGATTCTATTCGGCGAGCTCGGGCTGCCCAACTCCGGCGCATTCGGCAGGCTCATCGCGCCCAACTCCGGCGCCATCTTTGCCTTTCAGGTTCTGCCCACTATCATCTTCATCTCCGCGTTCTTTGCGGTGCTCTATCACATCGGGGTCATGCAAAGAATTATTCGCGTGATGGCGTGGGTGATGCTGAAGACGATGCGCATCTCCGGCGCGGAAAGCATGAACGTTGCGGCCTCCATCTTCATGGGGCAGACCGAAGCGCCGCTCACCATCCGCCCGTTCCTGTCGAAGGCCACGCGCAGCGAACTGATGACCATCATGACCAGCGGCATGGCGCACGTGTCGGGCGGAATCATGGCCATGTACATCTCGCAGGGCGTTGAGGCGAGGCATCTGCTTTCGGCCGTCATCATGACCTCGCCGGGAACCATTCTGATGGCCAAGATGCTGGTGCCCGAGACCGAAGTGCCGGCTACCGAAGGCAAGGTCGTGATCCCCAGGGACGAGCTGCACGCCGACGAGAACCTTATCGGCGCCATCGCTCGCGGCACAATCGACGGCGGCAAGCTGGCCATGAATGTGGGCATCATGCTGGTCAGTTTTCTGGCGCTGGTGGCGCTGCTCGACATGATGCTCAGCTGGACGCACGGGCTGCCGCACATGGGCTGGGTTCCCGGCTCGCTTGGGGCAATTCTGGGTTTTGCGTTTGCGCCTGTGGCGTGGCTCATCGGCGTGCCATGGCACGACTGCATGGCCATCGGCAATCTGCTGGGCACGCGCATGGCGCTCAACGAGGTCATCGCTTACATCGGCCTCGGCGCTGAGCACGCGCAAAAGCTGATCAGCGACCGCTCCTTCACCATTGCCACGTTTGCGCTGTGCGGATTCGCCAACCTGGGATCGATCGGCATGCAGATCGGCGGCATCGGCGCGCTGGTGCCCGAGCGCCGCAACGACCTGGCCAAGCTGGGCGTGCGCGCCATGCTCGCCGGGACCATGGCGAATCTGATCTCCGCTTCGATTGCGGGAATCTTTCTGGGGTGACAGGGGAGCGCAAGCGACAGAGCACGCTTTTCGACTTCTTGACATGTACGCCAAATGGCGCGAAAATAGTGCCAGGTGGCAGAGATGAGCGTTGCGGAAATTGTAGCAGTTCTAGGCGGCAGAAAAACCTTCAAGCGCACGGTGCGAAGCACCGACGATTTGGCCGAGCAGGTGCGCTTCGGGTTTCCGGCGTCGACCGTGGAATTGCTCGCAGGCACGCTCTCACTGCACAGGAGCAAGATTGCCGAGCGACTCAACATTCCGGCGCGAACGCTGAGCCGGCGCCTGGCCATGAAGTCGCGCCTCACGCATGACGAGTCGGACAGGGCGTTGCGCATGGCGCGCGTGGTGGCGCTGGCCAAGGAAGTTCTGGGATCGGATGAGAAGGCCTCGCGCTGGATGAGCAACCCCAACCGGGCGCTGGGCGGCAAACGCCCCTTCGACCAGCTCGACACCGAGCCGGGCGTGCGCTCGGTGGAAGAGGTTTTATACGCCATCGCTTACGGAATGTATAGCTGATGCACGTCTGGAGGCTCTTCCCGGAGCGATTCCGCGACTCGGCATTTACCGGCGTTGGGGGCCTCTACGCCGCGAGACGGTGGAATCATCTGGGAACTCCAATGGTGTACACGGCGACCTCGCGTGCGCTTGCGGCGCTGGAATTCTTTGTCAACCTGGAGCCGAACGAGGCGCCGGACGATCTATTGATGGCCGAAGCCACAGTTCCCGATGAGCTGGTCGAGACCATCGACCTCAAACTTCTGCCGCGCAACTGGCGCGAGTTGGACAACAAACGTTGCCGCGATCTTGCTTCGGGGTGGGCCGCAAGCCTCCGGTCGCTGGCGCTTAAGGTTCCTTCGGCAGTTGTCGATGGGGACTGGAACGTGTTGCTGAACCCGAAGCATCCCGAGTTCGCCAGGGTCGCTATGGGTTCTGCGAAGCCCTTCCATTTTGACGAGCGGCTGTTTCGGTAGGTTGGCTCGAAGGTCTGACGCATCTGCCAGGGCGAGAAATTGACACTTCGCAAATTGCGAAGTAAGATAAAGCAGTGCATATCGTCACGATCAAGCGCCTTCAACAGGCGTCTGAGAAGTATCGTGAGGCCGCCCGCGAGATCGGTGCGTGGGTCAAGATCGTCAAAACCGCCCGATGGCGGAGTTTTGAGGAGCTGCGCACGAACTTTCCCGATGCCGACGATGTGGACGGCTTTGTGGTTTTCAATATCAGGCATAACCGTTACAGGCTGGTTGTTGCAGTGCATTACGCCAAAATCATCGAACGGCGATTGACGTTGGGGCATGTCTATATCGGATCGTTCCTGACGCACAAAGAATACGACCGATGGTGCGCGCAACCATCGAAACTGAGGGCGAAATGGCTTCTGTTCTAGCAAACCCGGCGGGGATGATCGAACGCGGGGCTCCGCACTTGATTGACTCCGAAGAGCAGCTTGCGGCATACACCAAGGCTCTCTACGGTTTGACCGCCGAGCCGCGCCCGACGCGAGCACAGGTGAAAGCGATCGAACTGCTGACCCTTCTGATCGAACGCTATGAGCAGGAAAACTACACGATTCCCGAGGCGTCGCCATCCGATGTACTTCGCTTCCTGCTTGAGCGGCACGGATTACGGCAGCGCGACGTGGCCGCGGAACTGGGCGGGGAGAGCGTGGTTTCCGAAGTACTCTCGGGAAAGCGCAAGCTGAACGCGGCGCAAATCGAGCAGCTCAGCCGGCGTTTCCGGATTTCGCCTGCCGTCTTTTTCTCGTCCTGAATGAGCAATTACAGTGGCCCGGGTGCGCTATCCCGGGTACGCCCCCGTGATGTAGCCCTCGAGCGCCTGGATGGCGTGTTCCTGGCCGCTTATCACCCACTTCACCATGTCGCCGATGGAGATGACGCCCACCACCTTGTCGCCATCGAGCACGGGCAGGTGGCGGAAGTGGCCCTGGGTCATCATATTCATGCAATCGTCTACGGTGTGCTGTGGCGTTACGGAGATCACCGGGCTGGTCATGATCTCGCCGACCTTGGTGTCCTTGGACTGGTGACCCTGGAGAATTCCTTTGCGCGCGTAATCACGCTCCGACAGGATGCCCACCAGCTTCTGCCCCGACATGACCATCAGAGCGCCGACGTCGAATTCGGACATCATCGACAATGCCTCGTGCACCGACTGCTCGGCAGAGATGGGCAAGACCTTGTTGAAGTTCTTGTACTTGAGCACCTGATCAACGGTATCGGTAATCCTCATCGGGTCCTCCATGGGCCTCAGCCAGGGATGTGCCGCGTGGCCCCCGTGATCAGGGGCCTTCGCCGTGGAAGAGAAGTATACGCTGGATTGCATTCCCCTGTCGTATCCCCCTTTGCACAGCATGAGATGTGACAGGGGTCACTAATTATTGTTCAGCGGGGCCACGAGGGGCTCGCCGGCGTCTGCCGGGGAATCGGTTCAGGCCGTCAATTGGCCGTTTGAGCGCGCAAACGGCGGATGCGGTAGACGATGGTGAGGAGGGTAACGGCCCCGCAGGTCAAAAAGCTTGCGCCGAGGCCGACGATCAGTGAGTTGTCGTGCTCGTAGACGCCGTGAACCACGCCGATGACCTGCAGAATGCAAAAGCCGCCGAAGGTAACCAGAGAAATGCCCTCATCGCTTTTCTTGCGCCACACCGCAATGGCCTGGGGCACAAATAGACCCGCATTGCCCAGCAAAGCCAGACCGAAAACGAACGTAACAATTTCTCTCATAGGATGAAACCCGGGAGACGGGGTAGATTCTCCTAATCGATCTTCTCATTCTCTGCCCGCGAAAGGGGTCTGGCGCTCCAGGCGAAAAAATCCAGGTTCGCGCAGTCAATCTCCAAAGCGCGCGAGGCTGCGGGCACGGGCTCTCGCGGCTTGGTCTTCGCGGTTGCGCGGCGACGCCTGGGTCTGAAGCCTGACGAGAAGGCGCTCGGAAGCTGCGGCGACTTCGTCGATGGCTTCGGCAAACGCTGTCTCGTTGGCTTTCGAAGGCTTGCCGAACCCGCTGATCTTCCGCACATACTGCAGAGACGCGTTGCGAATTTCATCCGGAGTGGCGGGCGGATCGAAGTTGAAGAGCATCTTGATATTGCGGCACATGGGTAACCTCGCTTGGGCGAGATGCGATGAAGCGGCGCGGGGCGGATCAGCCAGGTCCGTGCCGCTTACCTTGATGATCGCAGAAAAGCCAGAAGCAAGGGAGCGAAGGAGCAAGCCGGCAGGTCAACAAGTCGCAGTGAACGGAGGGTATTGCCGCCCCCATCCTTCTCCGCTCCGCGAGGAACGGAAATTGCAACCGTGCCTCCCGGGAAGCTGCCCGAATCATCGATAAATCGGGCAGCCGCCGGAATCCGCCGAATCGTTACTAGAACAATATTTTTAATCCCAGTTGAATCTGGCGGCTGGTGTTCGCCGTTCCCGAGATGACGCCGGGTGACCCAAAGGTTGCGGCCGTGGTCTGATTGGCTGCGGTTCCCTGCGTCGGCCCTGCTGAATACACAACCTCGTTCGGCAGTTGAAGATTTGTGTGGTTCAGCACGTTGAAGAACTCGGCGCGAAATTGCACGTGCAGCCGCTCTGTCACCTGCGTGGACTTGAGCAGCGAAACATCCCAATCCGCGTACCCTGGACCGACGAGGGAATCGCGGCCCGCATTACCGACAGCTCCGTAGGCCGGAGCGGAAAACGCATTGGGGTTGAAGAACTCGGCTACGCGCGCCGCTGTGTTGCCTCCCCGATACAGCGGCCCGGTGAAGCTCGGGTTGAGGTTCGGCCGCACCGGATTGCGCGAGTCGCCCGAGCCCGTGGGGTTGTAACCTAACTGCGGCGAGAAATGAAAGCCGCTGAACAAATTCGAGATCGACGACAGCGACCATCCTGACAGCAACGCTTCCGCTGCGTGTCCGTCATTGGCAAGCAGTGGCTTGCCGGCGCCAAAAGGCAGCTCGTAGGTTGCATTGATTGCTGCTGAGCGGCGAATATCGGTGGCCGCTGGGCCGTAGTCGAGATGCGGCAATGAAGGAACTTCGACGAACGCCGGGGTGTTGGAGGAGACCGACGTGTTCCACGCTGAACCGTCGTCAAGGTTTTTCGCCCAGGTAAAATTTCCGCGCAGTTGCAACCCATGTGCCAGATCGTGCCGCACGTCAACGATCAGGGCGTTGTAATTGCCTGAGCCACCGGCCCACCATGAGGTTGTATTGGCCACCGCAGTGTTGGCCTTGGTGGTGTTGGGGTAGTAGATTGTACCGTTCGCCAGCACGGTATATGCCGGCTCATTCAAGTCGCCGTTCAGAATCTGGTGATAACTGTGCGAGCCATCGTAGCCGATAGAAAGCGACGTGGACGGAGCGATCTGCTGTTCGATTTTGAGGTTGTAGGCTAACAGCGTAGGCGTTCGAATACCGCTGTCAACCGTGGAAGGCGACACCTGTGGAGTGCTGCTGATGGGGTTCGCCACCGTCGTGCTGGAGTATGAATACACGGTGTTGAACGGCGCAGCCTGGTCGAGCCGATAGTCGAGAGCATCGAGCAGGGAATGGTGCAGGCCGGCTCCTGCGGTGACGCTGGTGCGGCCGGAGCCGAAGACGTTCCACGCCAGGCCGATGCGCGGCTCGGGCAGAAAGATCGCGCGATTGTTCGTAATGGCGTTCCCAAGGACGGTGGGTGCGCTCGAGATCACGCCATTCGAAAATGTGTAGACACCGGCACGGCCCTGCGACTCACTCCAACCAGTCGATGACTCGCTGCGAAATCCCACGCGCGCTTCAAGCCGCGGAGATATGCGATAGACGTCCTCAACAAACGCATTTACAAACAAGGTGCGCCAGCCGAGCTCGGCTGTTTGCGGCGCGTAGGTGAAAGTCTTAATGGTGCCCGCAAGGAAAGTCGTCAGCGAAGCGAACGATGCCTGCCCATACTGATCCTGCGCCAGGTTGTCGTTCGACTGAAGGCGCTGCACCCATACTCCAGCCTCAAGGCTGTGCTTGCCCTTTGTGTAGTAGGCATGATCGTCATAGGTAAACAGGTTGCGCGTAATGCCGTTGTTCGAACCCACGTTGGCGCCCGCCGTGGTGATTGACGAAGCTCCATTCGAGGCAGTCGAACCCGAAATCACCACGGCATAGGTCGGCACACCGGAGCGAACGCTCGGCACAAGCGCCTGCTGGGCAGCTGGGACGTAGCCATAGAAGTAGTAACTCGCTCGCGAATAGCCGATGCGCGCCACATTCACCGCCCGGTTGAACGTGTGTTTCTCTTCGCCGCTCAGCACTTGTTCACGCAGCCGCTCCGATACATAGGAGTAAGGATCGGCCGATGGCGAAACGGCCGAGGAGTCATCCACGGTATACACGCCGGTGAATGAGTCCTTTGAGGTCAGGCTTTGGTCAAAGCGTACGGTGCCGAAGTCCTCGCGAATGTTCTGCGGCGCGGTTCCGATCCATTCCGCGATACCGGATGCGGAGCCATTGGTGAGGATTTCGGGGCCGTTCGCGACCGGCCACAGATTCAGGAGCGGCTGCACGCTGGCCGCAGCCTTGCCGCGCGAGGTTGCATCCGGCACCAGCGTCACAAGGCTCTCGCCAAGGTTCTGGCGGAATCCTTCGTAGTTCGCAAAAAGAAATGCCTTGTCCTTCCGGATGGGGCCGCCCAGCGACGCGCCAAAGTCATCGCGCTGGAACTCCGGGATGCGCGCCCCATCGAAGTAATTTCGAGCATCGAAGTAGCTGTTGCGCTCGAAATCGTAGACCGATCCATGGAATTCATCGCTGCCGCCGGTTGTGACAATCGAAACCTGTGCTCCATCGCGCTTGCCGTATTCGGCCCCATAGGTGTCAGTCACCACGTTGAATTCGCGAATACCGTCGATTCCCAGCAGTTGTCCAGACGTTCCACCGGGAGTCACGTTAATCAACGACGCGCCCGTGTATTCAACGCCGTTTAGCAGAAACAAATTGTCCTGCGGCCTGCGCCCGCTGGCGCTGAACATGTTGCCTACCGACGAGTTGGATGTGCCGATGCTGCCCGAGCGCTGGCCCGTATAGTTCACAGTCCCCGGGTTGAGCGTGATCAACTGGTCGTAGCTGCGCCCGTTGAGCGGCAGCTCCTTCACCTGGCGTTCGTCGACGAGGCCGGAGACTTGCTGCGAGGTAATGTTGACCACCGGGTCGCCCGCATCGACCACCACCTCTTCGTGCACTGTGCTCACGCCAATCGTAAAGTTCACCTGCACGCTCTGGCCCACGGCCAGATTGATGCCCCTCTGTTCCTGCGGCTGAAAGCCGTCGTGCGCCACGGAAACCGTGTAGTTGCCCACGGGCACACTGGGCGCGGAGTAGCGGCCATCCGCGCCGGTGACCAGAATTCGCGTTGCGCCCGTCTCTGTCTGACGCACTGTCACCGTTGCGCCGTTTACCGTTGCCCCGGTGGCGTCGCGGACGGTCCCGGCGATGGTTGCACCCACAATCTGCGCGCCGGCTGGAATCGCGGCGGCGGCCGAGATGGCTACCGCGAGAACAAGAAGAATACGAAACAGCATTTTCTGGTAGGACACTGTTGCCTCCTGAAGAGTTTTGCCAGGCCCGTTTGAGCCGGCTGCTGGGGAAGCGCGCCCGCGCAGCTCCCGCATGGGGATTTCGCGCGTGCGTGCGATCGAATTGAAAAGGAAATAGGGAATTCGCTAGCGGGTACTACAACAACAGCAACAACAACCATCGGCCCGCCGGGAGGCAGGCACAAGCAGCCGCGAATTGGAGAGAGAACTCATCGACATCAAGAAATGGCCCGAATTGCTTTTCGAGCGAGGGCGGGCGTTCCTGTGGATGTATCGCCAAAAACACAAAAGCCGCGTCAGCAACTGTGCTGTCACGCGGCCTTGGGAGTCAAACCCTTAAGTCAGCTCACACGCAAGGCCGGTGCAACGTGCAACGACACGCCCGACACACCAACTCTGTGAGCTCAAAACTCATAGGTACCACCATACCGGCGGATAAAGATTTGGTCAAATGAGATTCGCTGGGCTGCGCACTCAAGCGCTTCGTTGCGCCGCCTCGTCGAGCACCGCTGAAATCACGCCGCTCTTCACCCCGTGCCGGCGCAGGCTCTTTTCCAACTCGGCCAATTCCGGCCGTTCCAGCCGCGCCAGGTCCTTGCGCAACCCCTGACCGATGTAAGCTCGCATCAGCGGTTGATACCCTGAGAACCCCAGCTTCGGTGCAACCGCTTTCAGGTCTTCAATCACGTCTTCCGGAACCCTCATGCTGATCGTGGTCATGGGCCGGTCGCGGCGAAGACGTTCTCTTGATTCCTTCAGCCATTGTTTTCATACAACCTCCGTTGGACGCGTGTCGCTCGCCGCGCCGAAATGATGCGGATGATACCCCGTTCCCTGACAACATGCACCACAAAAAGCAGCGTCCAATCTTCGGCTAATCCGAGCGCCGCTTCGCGCGCCTCGTCCTCCGGGGTCGCGTCGAGAAGGTTTACGAAAGGATCGAAAAATACCTCGCACGCCTGCTCAAAATGGATACCATGCTTTTTGAAGTTTGCTGCCGCTTTATCGGAATTCCAAAAAAACCGCTGACCCAAGTAGACAAAGTGGACATCCATCGCCCCCGATGGCGTCCGGGGCTTCATCTTAGCTCGTTTCATCTATCACTCCTTTGGCTTGGAGCGGACGACTCAATCCGTCTCCGGCTTGAGTCGCTGCTTGTTCCCAATAGGAGGGCGCGTTCTCGGTTGAAGTTGTTGCGTCCCACTGGAGGACGCCCTGGCTCTCGGCAATTTCCAAGAGCGGTCACTTGATTTGTATGTATATCAAACGTATATACGTTTGTCAAGACTGTCTGCGGCCAGATCCTTAGTTTCCGGAGCGGCGGGTACGCGTGAGCATGCGCGCGCTCAGAGCGCCCCCGGCGATGGCAAAGAGCACCAGCGTCGCCATCAGGAATGCGATCCCAACGAGGACAAAGCCTGCACGCCCTTGCGGAGAGATCAACAAGGCCTTGAACGCGGCAAGATTCTGCGTGTCGGCGCCGGAAGCGATTCCTTGCGCCTGCCACTGATTCACAACGCTCTGCCAGAAATTGTCGAACCAGTCGCCCTGATGCAGCCAAAAACGCATGGCGTAAAGGGACAGCCCGCTCATGGCGGCGGCCGCCCAGCTTCCCACCACGCCGGTTACCAGGCCGATGCGCGCCCCGGCGCCAACGGTAATCCATGCCGGCCGCTGGCTGCGCATGTAAAGCGTTACCGCCCATGCGGCAGCGGTCCCCATCAGCAGCACTCCCAGAATGTTCACCGGCGAAAGCATGGAGCAGAGGAATCCAGCAGGAATCGCCAAAGGCAGCGCCGACCGCATGGCCGATTTCCAATCCACCGCATTGGCGTCGCGCACTACTTCGTCCCAGCGATTGCGCTCACCGGTGTTGCCGGAGTTCTCGGCGGAATAGACAAACTGCGGCAGCCCGCACGCCGGGCAGTAGCAATACGCATCCAGCACAGTTTGATGGCAACGGCTGCAGGTCAGCTCCATATTCAAAGCCTATCGCATTGCGCCTCGGCGCGGGAGATCAAGCGCGGATGAGGCAATTTCGCTATCCCCACCTGTTGGCAAAAGGCGCGAAGAAAATGGGAGACTGGACCAGCGGCGTGGCCAACCGGGAATTGCTCGAATGCCGTCAAGGCGCGCGTTGCGCATCAGCGCTGATCTTTGAATGTCTGCCAGCCTGGATTCGCCGCACGCGACTTGTACTCTTCGTATTTCTCGCGTTCGCGGCGCGCCTCGGCTTCTCGCCGGATTTTAGCAACGCTGAAAATATTGACGTGAAAACGCTTGCGGCAGGTGCGGCAACGGACAGGCGCGTGCAGGAAAAGAAGAAATGCCAGGTCCGTCGTCTGAAAATGAGACGGACGAAGGTTCCTGGACCCGCATACGCGGCAATGAGGAATCATCATGCGTTGCTACTCCTGTTGGAACCCCGGGGAAAACCGCGCGCATCTGAACCATGCTAAACCAAAATCTATAAGTGCAGACACAGGGAACGTGAAATTTGTTTCCGTGGCTGCCATTCGCGGGGTACAACGAAAGGATTCTGAACGGTGTGTCGAGCGTTCTTAAGGCCGGCTGGAAAAAGCGTCAGGAGGCAAATCCGGCTACAGCAGTTTCGCAGTTACTGTGTCTTGAAGGCACGTCTGCCAAGTGGATTTTTCCTCAAGAAAAATCCACCCTTCACCGCATCTGGAAACGGCTGCATCAACTGCGGAACTGCTCTAAGCGCAGTTTGTCGGCCACAATGCCGATGGCCGCGGCCACCGCTTCATCGAGCGTTAGTTTTGTCGAATCCAGAAGCACGGAATCGGCAGCCGGCTTAAGCGGCGAATCGGCCCGGTTGCGATCGCGTTCGTCGCGGGCACGCAAATCGCGGATGATCTCCTGAGGCGGCGGAGCAGCCGCGGAACTCGGGCCCCCCAGCTGATCGTAACGTCGCTGGCCGCGCACTTCAGGCGCAGCGTCGAGAAAGATTTTGACCTCGGCATGCGGAAATACGACCGTTCCGATGTCGCGGCCCTCCATCACCACGCCGCCCTCGGCGCCAAGCTGTTGCTGCAGGCGGACCATCCAGGCGCGAATCGGGGGAAAGACGCTCACGCGCGATGCGGCTTCGGTCACAGTGGGATTGCGAATCAGGCCGGTCACGTCTTCGCCGTCAAGCAGCACACGGTTTTCCTCTTCGCCGGGCTCGAGGCGGATGGAGGTTTCCGCGGCCAACGCTTCCAGTCCACTGCTCTCATCCAAAGGCAGTGCTGCACGAAGTGCCTTCAGGGCGAAGGCGCGGTACATGGCGCCGGTTTCAAGATTAAGCAAGCCGAAATGCCGCGCCAGCTGGCGGGCAATGGTGCTCTTTCCCGCGCCTGCGGGCCCGTCAATGGCGACTATGATTTTCGGTCCCGGCTGGGGAGACTGAATGGGGCTTTCTTCCGCGCTCATCGCGTTCCGTTTACTCAGGTATCCGTTTACCCGCGCTTCCGTTTACCCACGTTTCTTTGCCCGCTGCCGGCTGGGAGCGGTCAATCCGTAACGCGTTCTGTTGCCGGCCTTCGCGGATGCGGTCATGGCCGGCTTACGACGCGAGCGTGCGTCCGTCCGCGCGTCTTTTCTCGTGCCTGGTCTGGCGGCTGAGCTGCGCCGCGAGACGGGCCGCGCCGAAGATTTGGCTGCCGGTTTGCCGTTGGCAGCATGGCCGTTGCGCAAGCCCCGTGCCGCGGCCGGCTTGGCTTTACGCAGTCCGTTGCCGTTGCTCGCACTTTGCTTGCTGTGGCCGTTCCCATTTCCGTTCTTGTTCGTCCCGTGCGCCCAGCGCACTTGAGAGCCGTGACGCGAACTGCCGTTCGTGCGTGAGGCCCCGCGGTTCACGCGGCTGGTTGAGGAACTCGATGCCGGCTTGCGGTTCCGCGCGTGAGTCGCTTTGCGGCTGAAGTGCGAAGGCGCGGACTGCGGCTTGGCGGCTGCATCGATCCGGGGCACAATCTCGTCCGGCTTGCGGGGCACGGCAGGCGCCGCGGCCGGTGGGACATGCGATACCGGCGCAGACGGCTCGTGCGTCTCGAAGTCGCGCTCGTAGGAGCGCAGGAATTGCGCCGACGCTGGCATCGACGAGCTCGAATAGGATCCGCCATAAAGCGAATTGGGAACGGAAAACTCGGGCAACGTGCCGGCTACGTAAAAGTGCGGCGCATGTCCCATCGAGATGGTGTGCACCTGCCGCGTTGCTACCAGGCCGCGCAGCACTTCGCGCACCTTGCTGCGCGCCGTCAACGGAGCCAGGAACAATTCCACTTCTTCCATGCTCGCCGCGATCACGGCCTGCAGATAAATGGATGCCAGCACCGAAATCGCCGTCACCTGCGAGGTGGACGCGCCTTCCGCGATGGCCTTTTGGTAGCGCACCCGCAGCAGTTGCCATTGCGGCGTACGGCCCACTGCTGAAATCACAGGAATGATGCGCAGTTGCTGCCAGAGCTCGGTAATGGCGCGCAGAACCGCCGATTCCGTCACTTCGCGGCCCAATGCATGCTTCAATTGCGGGATGGTGGCGTCGCCGGCTTCAAGATGCTTGTAGGCCTGGATAGCCAGTTGCGAAACCGCGCGTGAGCCGGTCAATTGCGGGCTGCGCCGCCAGTCGCGGTCGCCGCGCAACGCA
The DNA here is from genome assembly GCA_963732305.1 of uncultured Acidobacteriaceae bacterium. GTDB lineage: Bacteria > Acidobacteriota > Terriglobia > Terriglobales > Acidobacteriaceae > Telmatobacter. Next base: position 647,398 of record CAVSYW010000003.1, on the reverse strand, counting down.
TAGACGTACGGCAAAACCCAGGCGGCCACCACGAAATCGGGCTGCTCGCCGGGCTGTCCCAGCAGATTCAGGCGCACCGCAACGCCGTCCGTTTCCAGGCGGACCAGCAGTTCCTCTGCGAGGGCCACGGTTTTGGCTGCCGGAGCCGGGTTGCGTTCACCGGCGACTGCTTCGACAAAGGATGGGGCAACGAAGGTGGAAAACTGCTTCCGCGGGAGGAACAGACAAAGTCCGGTTTCCTCGATCCACGTCCGGGATTCCTCAAAAGTGAGAGAACCGGCGCCATTCAGGCGCATCCTTTCGGAGCGCGATGCTTCCAGTTGTTCTGCTGTCAAAGAAAAACCTCACTTCCAGGCTTACGAAATCACTTACCGGTGCTGCTCCTGGGAGCAACCCGGCCGCCTTTCAGGGATCCTAAAGACGGTGGAAGGCCCGCAGAATTTCCTTCCAGGAATACAGTAAAGCTATTGGACGTCCATGCGGGCAACTGGTTGGGTGATCGGTCTTCGCAAGCTCTAACAATAACCATTCTATACGTTTTTGATCAAGAGCGGTATTCACCTTAATGGCGGAATGGCAGGCGATGGAGGCGGCGATGCGCGAGCGGAGCCTGCTAAGTGATTCATTCGGATTGGGTTCGTCGGAGTCTGCCGCGGACTGTTCGATGACCTCGCCCAGGGTTCGTTCGAGCTCCGCGCCCTCCAAACCCACTGGGGCAGCTTTTACGGCAAGTGTCTGCGGCCCAAAGGGTTCCACTTCAAAGCCATTGTTTTCAAGCTCTTCAGCGATACGGGCGAAGACAACCATCTGCTCCGGCTTCAGCTCGACGAGCATCGGCATCAGCAATCGCTGGCGCTGCAATTGTTCTATCCGGCGTTCCCGCAGGATTTTTTCAAAAAGCACACGTTCGTGTGCAACATGCTGGTCGATGATCCATAAACCGTCGTCACCGGCGGCCAGAATGAACGATTCCCGCAGTTGCCCGAGCGGTTTGAGAGATCCCAGCCGGTTCAGGCTGCCGGCAGCCTGCTCGGCTTCAACCCAGGCTGCCGCTGCGGCGGGGTTTTCGGCGTAACTGGCTGACCCGTCGCGGCTTGGGCTGCAATCTTCCTTGCTGGGAACGGCCTCAAGGAAGAGAGCCTGCGCGGCCTGGCCCCAAGCCTCGGGGTCGAAGCTGCCGGCGTTGAGCCCTTGACCTTCGGCTCCCTGACTCGTGAAGGGTAGTTTACCCGTAACCGGAGATGGCGCTACCGGGCTCAGCCGAAAGGGCTCTGCGCCGGTTTGACCGCCTGCAAAAGCCTCCGGATCGGAGTCGGGCGGAAGCGGCGGGGCCGCATCGCCAGGAGGACCGGGGACTGGCGAGGCCGCAGACGGCATGAGCGATGGGCTGGCCGAGGGCTGTGAGTCGAGCGCGGCAAGAAATCCAGCCGCCGGTCGCGCCTTGACGAGCGCCGTGCGCAAACTGTCGCGGACAAAGTCGTGAACCAGGCTCTGCTGGCGAAAGCGGACTTCAGTCTTGGCCGGGTGCACGTTCACATCGACTTCTTCGGGGGGCATTTCCAGAAACAAAAGCACCACCGGAAAGCTGGTGGGCGGAATCACGTTGCGATAAGCCTCCGTGATCGCATGCAGCAGCAGCCGGTCACGGATGAGGCGCTTGTTTACAAAAATGTAGATCGAATTCCGGTTCAGCTTTTGCAACTCGGGCTTCGAATAAAAGCCGCTGAGCCGCAGGGTGCCGGGCTGGCGCGCCGGCTCGTCGGGATCTTTCTTCCATGGAGGCGGCTCCGGAAGGCCGGCGCGTTCGAGGGGCGCTTCGGCCGCCAATGGCAGCAATTGGCCGAGCGTCTCCTTGCCAAAAATCTGATAAATGCGCTCGGCGGTGCGCGCGACAGGCGGCGCGGAAACGATGGTGTGGCTCGCGGAGACGAATTCAAAGTGCTTCTCGGGATGGGCCAGCGCGTAATGCGTGACCAGCGCGGTCACGTGCGCCAATTCAGTCGACTCGGCGCGAAGAAACTTGCGCCGCGCCGGCGTGTTGAAGAAGAGGTCGGAGACGGCGATGGTAGTTCCGCGAGGCAGGGCCGCATCTTCCACGCGCAGAATTTTGCCGCCGGCAATGTCGATGTGCGTCCCCGCCGCTTCTTCGCCTGAACTGGTCTCAAGTGTCACGCGCGCCACGGAAGCGATCGAAGGCAGCGCCTCGCCGCGGAATCCCAATGTGGCAATCGCGAGTAGATCGTCGGCGGTGCGCAGCTTTGACGTGGCGTGGCGCTCGAAGGCCAGCAGCGCGTCGTCGCGGTTCATGCCCTGCCCGTCGTCCGCGACGCGGATCAGCTTGCGCCCGCCGCCTTCCACCTCGACGCGAATGCGCGTGGCACCCGCGTCCAGGGCATTCTCCAGCAACTCCTTCACCACGGAGGCAGGACGGTCCACCACCTCGCCTGCGGCGATCTGATTGGCAACCTGGTCGGGGAGAATGCGGATGCGGCCCATAAGAGATCAGATTAGCGCAGCAGTTGGGGTCGAGGCTGGAAACTATTGCATGCAACTCACGGCGACCGGATTAAGGCGGGGCCAGGCTGGATCGGATTTGGACTCGCCGTACCCCCACGGCTGCGCAATGCCGCCCCAGAACTTCTCCTGAAAACTGTTGCCGTATAAGACATCTTCCGCCGGGGTCATCACGCCCTTATACCCATCGCTGAGGCACTGGCAATAGCCCGTGGGATCGGACGGGGCGAACCTGGCGGTCTTAGGGTCGCGAAAAAAGGCGTTGCATCCGTCAACGAAGTGCGCGAAGCGGGGCGCCGGAGATTTGTCGGACTCGGCCTCTGCACCAGGGATGGATGCCCCGATGTCCTGGAGTGAAGGCTTCCCAGTTGCCGCGCGCAGCATGTTCTCGGTAAGCTGCCGCATGGCCGCGCTCTTGCAGGTCTCGATCGAGAAAAACGTGATGATGTCGAGCGCGGGATCGATATAGGTGCTGAGGCTGGTCCTGCCTGTGAGGACACCGGTGGCCTGGTTGATGGATTTGGCCGAAAAGCCGCCAAGGTTGGTGAACTCGTGATACTTCGGCCAGAATCTCATATCGATATAGATCTCTGTTGAGGAGGTCGGCTGCCCATCGACGGTGCGGGTGATCGTCTCTTTTTCGTAGGGACTGGGCACAAAGGCGCGGCAGCTCTCCGAGAACTGCTCCACATAGGGGGTGAAAAGAGCATGGAATTGGCCATCCTCATCGATGTCATCACCGAATCCGCCGTCGAAGACCTGGCGGATGATGTCGGACTTGTATCGGCTCCAGTATTCTGCCGATTTGTGGACGAGACCGGGGGGCGCTGTCGATGGCGGCGCGGCGGCCTTGGGTTTTGTGGTGCCGGACGGCGCGACGGCCGTTGGCGGTGCAGCGGTTGTGGATGCCGGGGGGTGCTTTTTGCTCGGAGTGGTCTGAGCTTGCCCTGCGGGCGCAAGCAGGCAGAAGGCCAACGCGATAATCAGTCTGTTCACGGAAGGAGCGGACGGGGTCATTGTCCTTCCTTCCAACCCGTCTCCACGATCTTGCCGCAGTTGGAGCAGGGGACCCCTTCGTAGGCCCGCTTATGTTGAGCGGCTTTTGTCGCCGCTTCGGTCGGCTTCACATCGCAAGCCGAACCGCTGCCCGGCAAGAATTTGTAGCCCTTCCGGGTCAGGTACGTCTGAAAGTCATTGAGCACCGTCTGAGACAGAACAGCAGGCCACAGCCACGTTGTTCCATTATCCGGGGAGACAGCCAGGTACACCGGCGTTCGCGGTTGAGGACCCACCTTGGCTCCGATTTCGAAGACGCCCGTGTAGTAGATGTTGATTCCCGCGCCGCCCGAGGTCGAGCAGGAGATAAAAAACGTTCCCGGCTGGGCAGGCGAGGTCTGTGCCGTTGCCATCGGCACCAAAAGAAACATCGAGAAGAACAGAGACACGAAGTAAGCTGGAACCTTCATTTGGACGCATGGCGTTCGTCTCCGGTAGAGGTGGGATTGGCAGCGATCTCGGGGCAGCATGATCATACGCCCTCGGTGACATCCCGCCAGGCAGCATCTCGGGCAGCATGATCATACGCGCTCCCCAGGCAGTTCGTGAACGACGGTAGTGGCTCAGTTTGAAATCACGCGAAAGGGCACGACTTCAGTCGTGCCGAAGACGGCTGAAAAAACGCATGGCTTTAGCCCCTGACGGACGTTCTTATTCAAACTGACCCACCACATCAACGACGAATTAGCTAGGTCCGCTGTTTGCTGACTCTGATTCTCAATTAGAGAAAACAGTGTTTATTGATCCGGCCTCAAAATACCGCGTCCGCGCCCCATCCATTTCCGCGTTCTTTGCGGAAATGGGTGGGAGACAATGACACTATGAGCGGGCCGGACCAAGTAGGCGACGAACTGAGCGGGTAAGCAACCCCGCCCAAGCCGAGCCTGGACGGGGCGCGTTCTTCGCGTAAATAGTGAACAGGCCCTAATTCGCCGCTGGCGTATTCCCTTTGTTTGCTGGCGCCTTTACCTGTGCTGTCGCCGCCTTGGACCTGCCATGTGTCGCAGGCGCGGGCGTCGCCGGCGCTGGCGCCGTCGACGGCCCCTCCAGCATGGTCGCCTTGCGGATCACTGCTTCCGGCGCCGTGGTCGTGAACCCTGGGTTGTTGGTCAACTGCGCGCCGTACCACTGCGGCGGCAGATACCACTTCGTGTCTCCGGCCGTGCTCATGTAGTCGTAGATCAGTTGCATGTTGGCCGGCAATCCGGCGTGATCGCGCTCCGAGAGCGCAACATACGCCTTCAATTCGCTGGAAACCTGATCGTGACTCGCGGGATCTCCCTGCTCGATGAGCGCCACGGCGTATTCAAGATGCGCCGCGGGGATGGCCCCGCGGTCTTCATCCAGCTTCAGCGCGGTGGTCAGATGATTGAGCGCGTCCTGCCGTTCCTCGGGCGAGCGCGCCGTGAGCCGTTCCAGCTTGGCCAGGTAGAAATGCGCCGAGGCATCGTCGGGCCGCTGCGATACCGCGCTCTCCAGGTTCTTCTTCGCCACTGCGAAGAGGTCGAAGTCCATGGCCAGGATGCCGTTGTCGCGGCGAACGGAGGCTATCATGGGCGAGTAATCTGGGCTATCGGGGTTGAACCCCTTGCCCTTGGTGCGCAGCTCGATCTCCGCCTTCAGCGGGCCATTCAACATCGCGTTCAGGTGAGCCTCGCGCCCCTTCACGCGCGGCGCCGAGCCCATAAAGCCCAGGCCCATGCGCGAGTCCGTCGACGTCACCTGGTTGAGCGTAGTGAACAGGTGCAGCACGTCCTGCGGATTGTAGCCCTGATCCAGCATCAGGTGTACCGCCAGGTTGTCGGAATCGTCTTCTTCTTTGGTTCCCCAGATGACGGGCTCAAGTTGCGGATGAATAAAGTAGTGGCCCGCTTCCATTCCCGTGGCCAGCCCGGCGCTGCCTCCCATCAGGCCGCCAAGCCGAAGCGGAATGAACGCGCCGCCCAGGCCGGCCCCCAACACCATGGAGGACACGTCGGTGATCATCTTTTCCTTCTCGGCCTTCTCTTTGGCCAGCTCCGCCTCAACGTGCTTGTCGCGAATGCGCAGGTAGGCCTGCCGCAGTTCGACGTGCGCAATCTCGTGCGCTTCCACATAAGCCAACTCGGCCTCGGTGTCGAGCATCGAAAGCAGCCCGGTCGAGATGTAGATGGTTCCGGTCGAAAGCGTCAGTGCCTTGGGGATGGGATCGTAGAGGACGCGGAAGGTGTAAACATTGCTGGAACTCTTCGGAACCAGCCGCTGCCCCACGTGGTTTACGTAGCTTTGGATTACCGGATTGACGTAGAGCCTTTGCCGGTCAAACGCGTCGCCGGCCAGGGCGTCCTGGCTCATGCCCCAGTTCTCGGTCAGGTTCACGCCGTACGCCAACTGCATGTCGTTCTTGCGCAACTGATCCCATTCCTGCTGGATGGCATCCTGCACATCGGGCATCTGCTCAATATGGGCGATCTTGTCCTTGTCGACGCTGCTCAGGTCGGTAGGCGCATTCGCGTTCGCCTGGGCGCCCTTATTTTTCTTTCCTGTGAGGACGTTGCCCAGATTGCTGATTTGGGAAATCGGGGTTGACGGTGTACTCGTGGTGCCGTCTTGCGCGGGCAAAACTGCGCAGAACGAGAGAACACAAAAGGCACTAGCGAGAAGTCTTTTCATCAGACTCTCCCTTCTCTTGTGACTTGGCGCCGGGAAACGCCGCTAACTATGTATGTACGGGGGAACGCCCGGTATTTACAGAGTATAGGCTGGACGTTTTCGAGCGTCAACGCAAGCGGGCCGCGTCTTCCGCGGCATTCCGCGCACAAAAATGCGGTCTGGATATGAGACGGAATGGGTGCCGAAAAGGTCTTAGGCGCCCTCTCCGCGGTGAGGGAGCCGTGCAGCCTGCACAAGTACCGCATTTAGAGATGCATGCCCGTACTGTGACCGAAGGCACACCCCCATTACGGCCGTCACGCGACAATCAATAGGAGAGACCCGGCGGTCAAGTGAGACCATGCGCAATTGCGCACTGCCGGGCAGGAGAAGGAATCCATGAGCGATCTTGCCACCCTGGCTGAAGCCGTTGCCGTTGACCCGCTTGTAGGGCACCCCGCGGACTATCACGTTTTTGATAAGTTCATCGAGCGCTGCAAGGCCCTGCCCGCTATTACCACCGCTGTAGTCTGGCCCTTGAGCGATGTAGCGATGAAGGGTGCCGTTGAAGCGGCCATCGCCGGCCTCATCGAGCCAACGCTGATCGGCCCTGAAGCCGCCATGAAGAAGTTGGCCGCGAAGATCGGCGTTGACATCGCCAAGTATCCCATTGTGAACGCCGAAACCGAGGCCCAGGCAGCCACCGCTGCTGTAGTGATGTGCCGCGCGGGCAACGCACTGGCGCTGATGAAGGGCAGCCTGCACACCGACGAGCTGCTCAAGCCGGCCATGCAGCGCGACACCGGGCTGCGCACGGCGCGGCGCATCTCGCACGTATTCATCATGGATACCCCGGCCTACGCGCGCACCCTGCTCATCACCGACGCGGCCATCAACATCACGCCCGAGCTCGAAGACAAAATTCACATCGTGCAGAACGCCATCGACCTGGCGCATGCGCTGGGCATTCCCGAGCCCAAGGTAGCGCTGCTTTCGGCCGTCGAAACCGTCAATCCCAAGATCCAGTCCACGCTCGACGCGGCCGCATTGTGCAAGATGGCCGACCGCGGCCAGATCACAGGCGGCATTCTCGACGGGCCGCTGGCTTTCGACACTGCGGTCAGCGTCAAAGCCGCCCAAATCAAGAAGCTGGTTTCGCCGGTCACCGGCCAGGCCGACATTCTCGTGGTTCCCGACCTCGAGAGCGGAAACATGCTGGCCAAGCAGCTCGAATACCTGGGCGGCGCGCAACTGGCCGGCATCGTGCTCGGCGCGCGCGTGCCCACCATCCTTACCAGCCGTGCGGACTCCGCGGAAACGCGTCTGGTGAGTTGTGCGGTTGCGGTGCTGCTGCACTATGCGGAGCATCCCGCCGTAAAAGTCTAGGTCTCCGACCGCTCGAAGAAGAACCTCCCGTGCCCCATCCTTTCGCCCGATTTTTGGGCGAAAGCGTGGGACAGCACGAACCCTCCACCCCCCTCTCACCCCAGCACGAGAAACGGGCGCCCCACATCTCGCCTTTGAGATGTGGGAAGGCGCGAACCCCAACTGAACTCAGATCGCCGCGAAAGCAATTTCCTGTTAAGCGCGCCGGAGGCGCAGCGTTTGTTAGCCCCGCGCTTTTGAACTCAGATCGCCGCGAAAGCAATTTCCTGTTAAGCGCGCCGGAGGCGCAGCGTTTGTTAGCCCCGCGCTTCAGCGTGGGGAAGACGGACCGGACAAACGATCCCCGTAGTCCCGTAGGGACGGCGCAAAGGCATCTCTCCTTGAGAGATCGGCAAAGGATCGGGAAAGACATCCCCCTACCGCGTCTGCGAGCTTTTGGATTCTCCGCCACTCTCTGCGAAACTTGAATCATGCCGCAATCGCTGCCCGCACTCATTTTCGACCTCGACGGAACCCTGACCGATTCCAAACCCGGCATCCTCGGCTGCCTGCGCGAAGTTATCGACGCGCGCAAAATAAGCGACTGCGGCCCGCTGGATCGCTTTATCGGACCTCCAGTAGAAGAGTGGGCCGCGGATCTGTTGCCGCACGGCACCACAGAGGATCGCGTGGCGCTGGCCCGCGACTACCGCGCCTGTTACGACCGCGCTGGGCTGGAGCAACAATTCTGTCTATCCCGGAGTCGCGGAGCTTCTGGCAGAGCTGCACAGCGAGGGCTTTCCGCTCTACGTGTGCACGTCGAAGCACGAGCACTTTGCCGTGCGCATCCTGGAGAAATTCGGCATCGCGGAATATTTCAACGCCATCTACGGCGACAGGATCGACTACGCGAGTCATACCAAGACGGATCTGCTGGCGCGCGTTCTAGCACAGGAAGTCATCGACCGCACACGCGGCGTGGATGGTGGGCGATCGCCGCTTCGACATCGACGCCGCGCACGCGAACGGCATCCGTTGCCTGGCCGCCGCGTGGGGCTATGGCACTCCGGAGGAGTGCGCGCAAGCCGATGCGGTTGCGGCCACGCCCGCGGAGGTGCTGGAAATTGTCCGCGCGCAGCCATCCGGCTCGGCCGCAACGCCCCGCACCGTCGTTGCTTAACGGCGCGGCTCGCATCAGTATCTAGAAGCGGTTGCATAAATGGTTATGTGAAAGGGCACGACTTTAGTCGTGCCGTGAAGGCCGCGTAAACATCAGGGCTTTAGCCCCTGAGGGAGGTTCGTTCACCGCCGCAGACGATTTATGCAACCAGCTCTAACCTTTTGTATTACCGCCAGCGTCTATCATGAGGCTGACCCTTTTGGTTTTGGTGACAGGAGGCCGCGCAAGACCATGTCCTCGACCGTCGCATCTGCCCATCGCAGTCGCCGCAGGTGGTAGTTTCCTGCTTGAATCGCGCACGCCTGGCGAGATCTTTACTCCCGAAGACCTGAACGAGGAGCAACGCCAGATCGCGGCCACGGCGGCTCGCTTTGCGCGCGAAGAAATTCTGCCGCGCATCGCGGCCATCGAAGCCAAAAGAGCCCGGCGTGATGGCGGCGCTGCTGCAGAAGGCCGCCGAACTGGGATTCACGGCCATCGACATCCCCGAAGAGTACGGCGGCATGGGCATGGACAAGGTGAGCTCCACGCTCATCACCGATCACATCTCCGTGCTGGCCAGCTTCTCCACCGCGTTTGGCGCGCACAGCGGCATTGCCACGCTGCCGCTGGTCTGGTACGGGACGGAAGAGCAGAGGCAACGCTGCCTGCCGAAACTCGCCACGTGCGAGTGGATCGGCGCGTATGGGCTCTCGGAGGCCAGTTCCGGCTCCGACGCCATGAACATCCGCACGCGCGCCACGCTTTCGCCCGACGGCGCGCACTACATTCTCAACGGCGAGAAGCAGTGGCTCACGAACTGCGGCACCGCGGGCCTCTACACGGTCTTTGCCAAGATCGACGGAGAAAAATTCTCCGCGTTCCTTATCGAACGCGACACGCCGGGGCTGACCGTGGGCGCTGAAGAACACAAGCTGGGGATTCATGGCTCGTCCACGTGCCCGCTCGTGTTGCAAGACTGCAAAATTCCCAAAGAAAATCTTCTGGGCGAGGCGGGCAAAGGCCACCACATCGCGTTCAACGTGCTCAACGTTGGCCGCTTCAAGCTGGGCGTGGCCTGCATCGGCGGCGCGCGCCACGCGCTCGCGGCCATGATCCGCTATGCCAAAGACCGCCACGCCTTCGGCAAAGCGATCGCGGAATTCGGTCTGATCCAACGCAAAATCTCGGCAGCTGCCGCGCAGCTCTACGCGGCTGAAAGCATGGCCTATCGCACGGCTGGTCTCATCGATGCGCGTGAGGCGCTACTCGCCGCGGAGAAACCTCTCCAGCCGATCGATCGCGCGCGCAACATCGAGGAGTACGCCGTCGAGTGCTCGATTCTAAAGGTCTACGGATCCGAAATGCTCTCTCTGGTTGTCGATGAGCTGGTCGCTGTCATGGGCGGCTACGGGTACACCGAAGAATATCCCGCGGAACGGTTCTATCGCGACGCGCGCATCAACCGCATCTTTGAAGGCACGAATGAGATCAACCGGCTCATCATCACCGGTTGGATGATGAAGCGCGCCATGAACGGCAAGCTGCCGCTGCTCGCCGCCATCAAGCGTGTGATGGACGAGGTCACGGAGCCGCCCTCGTTCGACGGTGCAGCCAGCTCTGGCGAGCCTCTGACCCGTGAAGCGGACATCCTGTCCAAAACCAAGAAAATCACGCTCTTTGCCGCAGGCGTCGCCAGCCAGCGCTTCCTCACCGGTCTCGAAGAACAGCAGGAGATTGTCAGCGACCTGGCCGACATGATCAGCCAGGTCTTCGCTCTCGAGTCGGCGCTTCTGCGCGCGCGCAAGCTGGCCGCGGCCGGGCGCAGTTCGGCCGAAGCTGCCGCTGCCATAACTGGCCTGCTTGCCGACGAATCCATGGCGCTGGCCGAACAGGCATCGCGCCGCGTCCTCGCCGCCTGTGGCGAAGGCGATGCCCTGATGACGCAACTCGCCATTTTGCGGCGCCTCTCGCGCTTCACACCGGCCGATGCCGTGGCCCTGAGCCGCACCGTGGCCAGGCACGCCATCGCCCTCGAACGCTGCCCGGTTTAAGAACCTGCCAACAACCATGTCTTGGATAGCTTCTTGGAGCGTGTTTCATAAGTGGTTTCGTGAAAGGGCACGACTTTAGTCGTGCCGAAAGGGGCAGCAAATCTCGGGGGTTTTAACCCCTGGGGGATTCAGGCTGGCCAGCCAGACCATTTACCAGCCAGACCATTTATGAAACCCGCTATAGATATACTCCGCCGAAACAAAGCCCGCTTCAGCGGGCAAAAGACGGTAGCCCCAGGCGTGAGCCTGGGGAAGGAATCGGCGTCCGCATCGCCAGCCCGCTTAAGCGGGCGAAAGATGGTAGCCCCAGGCGCGAGCCTGGGGAAAGAATCGCAATCCGCACCGTAGCCCGCTTAAGCGGGCGTAAGATTCGCTCCAAAGACCAGATTTTGGACAGATTCTAAGAAAGTCATCGTATGTCGCCCACGCCTATCGATCGCCCCACTCTCCGCGTCGCTCTCGACGCAGCGCAAAGGGTCCTCGCCGCGGGCCCGCATCCCGACCGCGCGCGACGCGACGCGGAAACTCTGCTCATGCACGCGCTCAGAAAAAATGCGCCCGCGACGAATCTTGCATGGTTGATTGCGCATGAGGGCGACGCGCTTCAATCCGCTGCGGGTGCCGCGTTTTCAGAATTCGTGGAACGACGCCTCGCCGGCGAGCCCATCCAGTACATCACCGGGCGAACCGAGTTCTACGGCTTACCCTTCCAAGTAAACCGCGATATATTGATTCCGCGGCCGGAGACCGAACACCTGGTGGAGAAGGCGATCGCGCTGGCGCAAAAACTCAATGCCACGATTTCCAGTCCGCGCATCCCCAATCTTCGTATCATCGACGTTGGCACCGGCTCGGGCGCGATTGCCGTGGCGCTCGCCGCTGCACTGCCTTTCGCCGCGATCACGGCGACCGACATTTCTGCGCCCGCGCTGACCGTGGCCAAAGATAACGCCACGCGCAACGGCGTGGCCGATCGCATCCGCTTTCTCGAGGGCGACCTGCTGGGGCCGGTAGCAGGCGATCAGTTCGATTTCATCGCTTCCAATCCGCCCTACGTGCCGGAGAGCGACCGCGCAAATCTCGACGTTGAAGTGCGCAACTACGAGCCAGCGCAGGCGCTCTTCGCCGGCCACGATGGCCTCGACCTCTATCGCCGCCTGATTCCCGCCGCATTCGGCGCACTGGTTCCGGGCGGATACGCGCTGCTCGAGATCGGTTTCGGACAGCAGGAGGCCGTTGAAGCGCTGCTCGCAGGCGAGGGATTCAGAAACATTGAATTTACCGCCGACCTACAAAATATTCCCCGCGTGGCCGTTGCCCGGCGCCCGTGAATCCAATTGCGAGGAAATTCCCCGTGGTCAACGCGGGCAGTCTCGCCTTCACGCCCGTCCGGTCTTGTTCAGTTCCTTGTAGAAGCCAAGATCTTTGCCCGAGAGCAGCTTGGTGATGTAAACAATCTGGCCGTAATGAATGCCGAAGTGCTCGACAACGTGATAGACGATGTCAAGACCTCGCACGGTGCGGCCCTGGACCTCGTAGAGGGCGAATAGCTCATCGACAGTGAGCCGGTCGAGCACTTGTGCGGCTTCGTCGAGCGTGGCGCCCAGCCGATCTAAAAGTTCCCCAGGCGTGCCGCCTTCCTTGGCCGCAAACTCAGCCGGACGGTTGCGCTTGTCTTCGTCCTTGTTAAACGAGGCCACCAGCCATTGGCGGACATTCCCATTTAAATGCAGCAACAGATTGCCGATCGAGTTTGAGGCCTCGTTGGGCCGCCACCAAATTTGTTCCGTGGTGAGCGGGCCGACGCACGCCTTCATCCGCGGCCAGAATTCGCCGGCAAGTTTGCTGCGCGAAAACTCCAGAAAGAGTGCCGCGAGGTCTGTTTCATTGGTTTGCACGGAAGCACCGTCCTCTTTGTCGATCTTGATTCAGCGCAGTATACCTTTGACGAGGTTCTGGCGCCCGCTGATACGGAGGTCTCTCTTCTCAAGGAGCCGGCCGCGCTCGAAGACAACCATGCTGTCGAAAAATTGCATGGAAAGCGTCGACCGCGTGAAATCCGTCGCAGGAAGATCTCCCCGGCTCCAATCGGCGTTCAACTCGTCGATCAGTCCCTTGCAGAGCTCGATAAACGTTCCTTCCCGCTTCAGTCCGCCGCCAAACTCGCTCCAGTAGGCGGTGTGGAGATCTTCCACCATGTAAACGCCATCGGAAGCGGTGCGGGGATAGAGAAATTTGAACGTGTCGACCACGTCGCTCATGCGATGGCTGCCATCGTCCAGCACGATATTTGGGGTTCCAAACTCCTCAAGAACTTTCGCGAGAAAGGCGCAGTCGGATTGGCTTCCAATGCGGAACGCAATTTGATCCTCCTCGAACTCCTTGCATTCCGGGTTAATATCGATGCTCACAATTTGCGCTTGGGGGCCGAGATAGCGCTTCCACATCTGTGCGGAGCCGCCTCGTCCCGAGCCGATTTCGAGAAAGAAAACGGGCCGGTTCACGAAGCGGCTAAGATGCGCCTCATAGGCCGGAAAATAATGCGCCCACTTGTTAATAGTGCGCTGACTGTTGCCGAGAAACTCCGACCACAATGTCACGTAATCCTCCACGGCTCGTAATCGGCATGAGATTACGCGCCGGATTTCAGGCCCGCTCTAAATGAGTTCGTAGCCGGCGAACCAGTAGCCAATCTCGAAGGCTGCCGTGTCTTCAGCGTCGGATCCGTGGATGGCGTTCTCCTGGATCGAGGCCGCAAACTTCTTGCGGATGGTTCCTTCCTCGGCATTCGCGGGATTTGTCGCGCCCATCAGCTTCCGCAAATCCGCAATGGCATTGTCCTTTTCCAGGACAATCAGGACCAGCGGCCCCGACGACATGAAATCGGTGAGATCGTTAAAAAAGGGTTTGTCGCGGTGGACGGCGTAAAAACCCTCCGCCTCGCGCTTGGTGATCGGCTCTTTCTTGATGGCGACGATGCGGAAGCCGGCCTTGTCAATCTCGGAAAGAATGGCGGCGGTCGCGTTCTTGCGCACCGCGTCCGGTTTAATGATGCTGAACGTGCGTTGGGACACTCGAAATTTGCTCCTTGAAGGGGGATTTTCCTCTCTATTCATTGTAGGGGCGGCAGAGAGGGGCCGCTGCCGTTAACTGGCCGCCGTATGTGGCACGGGTTTTCCACACCGCTGCCTCGCAGTACTTTGGTAAGGGGTCAATTCGCCCCAAGGCGCTTATTTCAGGCATGTTACAAAAGTTTTTTCAGTGTCCGAAAGAACGTCAAATGCCCCGAAAGTCACCATGGCACAATGTCCGCCGGATTAGGCCTATATACCACAAAAGGCGTAGTTAAACGCCTTTCTTGGTGCTTGCAAATGAGCGGATTTCTGTTAGAACTTGAATGTATTCAAAAGTGTTCCGGGTCGTGTGACCGGACCTCGGTTACCAGAAACCCGATTTGGGGACCACTTAATGATACTGACGGGCATTCAAATTGCGGCCGTGTTGGCGATCGTGCTGTACCTGGCGCGATGGCACAAGAACGTGCGGCGTCGCAATAAGCAAACCTGGGAAACGCTGCTGTCTCGCCTGCGCCCGGAATGGAGCGCGCGCGAGTTGAGCGACCAGTTCCTCTGGAAAGAGGGTTTGAGCGCCACGCCTGAAGATGCATGGCAGCGCATGGAAGGTCCCCGCGGCTTGTGGGTCATGTACCAGAACGCGCGCGTCATGCTGGAAATGGCGGATTTCGCAGCCAAGCACTGCGAAGGCGTCGATCGTCTGCTCATCGAAACCCTGCACAGCGATGCGATGCAAATTCGCGTATGCGTGCTGGCGGCTCTTGGACAATATGCTTTTACGCATGCCGGCGAAGGTGTTCGCGTGAATGCCTATCGCGCCGCAGCGATGTACACCGGTATGGCGGCACGCATGACACAGCTGCTCCAGGATTACGCGGCAGTCATGGTTCCCGATTTTGTCGCGGCGATGTAACAAACCGGTTTCTCCTTTTCCCAGATCAAAGAACCCCGGCCTCGGCCGGGGTTCTTCATTTCCGTCACTTCTTTCACCTTCTTCACTCCCTTCACTCTCGCGTTTTATGCCTCATTAGCCGCCAGGAATTCACCGATCTTCCCATACTCGCCGTCCGTCAGCCTGAAGCTGAGCGCAGCCGCCGATTCCTCAACTTGCGCCGCGCTGCGCCCGCCCACAATGGCGGCGGTAATGGCAGGGTTGCGCAGTGTCCACGCCACGGCCACCACACCGGGAGTGACGCCGTGCTCGCGGCCAATGGTGCGCAGCAGCTCGACCAGTCGCATGTTGCGGCTCAGCTTCGGCTCCGCGAACTCCACGTTTTTGCGACGCCAGTCGTCAGGCGGCAGGGCGGCAATGCGCTCCGGGGTCATCTTGCCAGTCAGAAGGCCGGATAGCATCGGCGAATAATTGATAACGCCGATGCCGTTCGTCTGCGCAAACGGCAGAATCTCCGCTTCTACGGCGCGGCGCAGCATGGAATATGGCGGCTGCAAACTGGTGATGGGCGCAATCTTCTGCGCGCGTTTCATCTGGTCGACATTGAAGTTGGAAACTCCGATCCAGCGCAGCTTACCCTGTTCGCGCAGGCGGGCCAGCGTCTCCCAACCCTCTTCGATCTCGCTGTCGGGATTGGGCCAGTGAATTTGATACAAATCGATGGCCTCCACCTGCAGCCTCCGCAGCGAGGCTTCCACTTCCTCGGCGATCGAAGCGGCCTTGAGCGAGTTGTAAAGCGTGCGGTCGGCGTGCCAGCGCATGGAGCACTTGGTAAAGATGAACGGCTTGTGCGGCGAAGACTTCACGGCGCGGCCAACGATCTCCTCCGAGTGGCCCAACCCGTAAACGGCTGCGGTGTCGATCCAGTTGATGCCCAGGTCGAGCGCGCGATGGATGGCCGCGACGGAGTCGTTGTCGTCCTGCGGTCCCCACGCGTATTGCCAGTCGCCGCCGCCGATTGCCCACGCGCCTAAGCCGATCGAGGTCAATTGCATGTCTGAATTGCCGAGTGTGCGCAAAGTGCGCGAGTCATTCGTTGTCATAAGAAAAGCATAGAGCAAAAGGCCACTCGATCCGCCCGCTGGTTACAATGGCGGGGACACTTGCAGGCGTCCCCGTGCGTTCGCAACGCTGCATTTGTGGAGGGTTTGATCGTGAGCACTGCGGTCGCTGAAGTTCCGCGGAAGGAGCCCAGAAACGTCGCAATCGACGCATACCGGGGTTTCGTCATGGTGCTCATGATGGCCGAAGTTCTCGAGTTCGCGCGCGTGGCGCGTTCTTTTCCCGGCAACCCTGTGTGGTGGGTTCTGGGCGCCGCGCAGTCGCATGTGCCTTGGGTAGGGATGAGCTTGCACGATACGATTCAACCTGGGTTCACCTTTCTCGCCGGTGTTTCGCTTACGTACTCGCTGGCCAGCCGCAAGCGCAAAGGCGAGTCATTCCGGCACATGCTCTTCCATGTCGCCTGGCGCAGCCTGCTTTTGATCGCAATGGGAATTTTTCTGCGCTCCATCTACAAGCCAACCACTTACTTCACATTTGAAGACACGTTGACGCAGATCGGTCTCGGCTACACCTTCGCCTTTCTCATAGCGTTTCTCAAGCTGCGTTGGCAGTGGGTCTCTCTGGCGGCTATCCTGTTTGGTTATTGGATGGCATGGGCGTTGTATCCCGCACCGGGGCCGGACTTCAACTGGGCAGCCGTCGGCGTAACTCCCGACTGGCACGGGCGTCTGTTCACGGGCTTTGCCGCGCACTGGAACAAGAACAGCAACCTGGGCCAGGCCTTCGACGTTTGGTTCCTGAATCTCTTTCCTCGCACGGAGCGCTTTGCTTACAACGCGGGCGGCTACCTTACGCTCAGCTTTATCCCCACGCTGGGCACCCTGCTGCTGGGCCTCATCACCGGCCGGTGGTATCGCGAGACCGCTCCGCGGATTCCCTTTCGCCGCCTCTTGTTGACCGGCGCGATTCTGTGTGCCGCGGCGCTCGTGCTGCACTTTACCGGCATCTGCCCCATCGTCAAGCGCATTTGGACGCCATCCTGGACCCTCTTCTCGGGCGGCGTCTGCATGTTCTTTCTCGCTGCGTTTTCATGGATCGTGGACGTGAAGAACCATCGGCGGCTCGTGTTTCCGCTGCTCGTCGTAGGCATGAATTCCCTGGCCGCTTACCTCATTTCTTATCTTTGCGAAAATTTTGTTGAGAGCAGCTTCCGCATCCATCTCGGCATGCGCGTGCTGAATGTTTTTGGAACCGCAGTGGAGCCGGTGGTTCTGGGCGCGCTCACTCTTCTCACTTATTGGCTGATGCTCTACTGGATGTACCGGAAGAAAATCTTCCTTCGCATCTGAAAACCTGACTGGATATTCTGTACTGGGCCATGAACGTGAAAGGGCACGAATTCAGTCGTGCCGGAACAGCCTCGAAATCAATTTGGGCTTTATTGGTGGCCGCATAAGTAATGTCCTCTGAGCGCGCCGGAGGCGCAGCGTTTGTTAGCCCCGCGCTTCAGCGTGGGGACAGCGGATTCCAAAGATTGGCTCCGGAGTCCCGTAGGGACGGCGCAAGGACATTTCTTTTGCAGGAATCAATAGCCCCTGTTCCATCTATCGATGTGTTTTCCGACGGGTTCTCAAGAAAAGGAAAGATCATGAGCTCTGACGATTTAGGCTTCGACGTTTGGACGCGACGCCGTTTGATGCAACTGGGAGCTGCGGGCGCTGTGAGCCTCGGCGCGCCCCGCGTCGCGCATGCTGCTGAAGCGGCTGTGCGCAGCAGCATGATGGATGTGCCCTTCGAGAAACGCGAGCCGCGCGTAGCCGTGATCGGCACTGGAGGCCGCGGGACCTCATTGCTTGGAAATCTGCTCGCAGTCGATGCGCAAATCGCTGCGCTCTGCGACGTTGTGCCCGAGAAGGCCGAACACGCCGCGTCGCTGGTGGTTGCCGCCGGACAGGCCAAGCCCGCGCTGTATACCGAGGGGCCGCATCATTATGAAGACCTCGCCGCGCGCGGTGATGTGGATTTGATCGTGGTTGCCACTCCATGGAGTTGGCACGCGCCCATGGCCCTCGCGGCCATGGAACACGGCAAGGATGCAGCCGTCGAAGTGCCCGGCGTGACCACGCTCGAAGACTGCTGGAAGATCGTGCACGCCTCGGAGCAGACGCGCAAGCACTGCATGATTCTCGAGAACTGCTGCTATGGCTACAACGAAACCCTGATTCTGCGCATGATTCACGCCGGCCTCTTCGGCGAATTGCTCTACGGCGAGGGCGCCTACATCCACGACCTGCGTGAGGAGCTATTTTCGAATGCCGGCGAGGGCTTGTGGCGGCGCACCGAGCATACTCTGCGCAACGGCAATCTCTATCCCACGCACGGGCTGGGGCCGGTGGCGAATTACATGGGCATCCAGCGCGGCGACCGGTTCGCTTCGCTGGTCTCAATGAGCTCGCCCCAGCGCGGCCTCGACGCCTGGCGCAAGGAACATCTCGACCCGGGTGATCCGCGATGGAAGGAGCATTACATCTGCGGCGACATGAATACTTCCCTCATCAAAACCGCGAACGGACTCACAATCACCGTCAAGCACGCCGTCTCCACGCCGCATCCCTACGACCGCATCAACTTGATCGCGGGAACCAAAGGTCTGTTCCAGGATTATCGGCCGCGCATCTATTTCGACGGCATGAACAAGGACGAGTCCTTCGCATCGCTCGAAGCGTCCGGTATCGACGCGTACAAGCAGTATGTGCATCCGCTGTGGGAGCGCGAAGGCGATTTGGCGAGGAAGAGCGGCGGGCACGGTGGCATGGACCTGATCATGATCTACCGGCTCCTCGAGTGCGTGCGCCAGGGCCTCACCCCGGATCTTGACGTGTACGACTGCGCCGCGTGGGCGTCGGTGGCGCCATTGAGCGAGGAATCCGTACGCCGCGCCAGTGCGCCGGTCGAGTTTCCCGATTTTACACAGGGCAAATGGAAAGACCGGCCGATCTCGGCAATCGCTACGCAAGCATGAGGTTGGCAGCAGTCCCGTAGTGCCGTAACAGAGCCAGGACAAGAGGCGGACGGTTGGCAGACACGGTCAGGAATTTTCCCTAAACAGCGATGAACGGTTTTGTCCCTTCTGCATCTAATCCCCACGTAGGAGGAGATGAAGATGAAGCGCGCCCTTTCAGCCGTTTGCTTTCTTGCACTTTGCTCGGTTCCAGCCCTGGCCCAAAAGACCAAAGCGCCGATGAGCGATCAGAAGTTTCTCGACACTGCTGCGCAAACCGATATGGTGGAGGCGAACCTGGGAAGCCTCGCGCAGGATGCGGCTTCGTCCCAGCCGGTCAAAGATTACGGCCAAATGCTGGTGCACGATCACACGCAGGACTACCAGGCGCTCCAAACCCTGGCGCAACAGAACGGGTTCACGGTGCCCACGGCCATCGACGCCGAGCACAACAAGGCGATGATCGGGCCAATGCATGCGCTGAAGGGCACCGCATTCGATCGCAAATACATTCAAAACATGATTGCGGGCCACACGGCGGCGATCGCGCTTTACAAGAAAGAAGCGCAAGACGCGACGAATCCAGCCATCCGTGCATACGCCGAACAGACCCTGCCCACTCTCCAAAAGCATTTGGACGATGCCAAGGCCATCGAGCAGGGCAAGCCGTCGCCGATGTAGGGTCGCGCAGCTGCTAGAGCGCGTTTCATCAATGGTTTCGTGAAAGGGCACGACTTCAGTCGTGCCGAAAACGGCAGCAAAATTCAGGGGTTTTAACCCCTGAGGGATTCGGGCTGGCCCATCAGATCATTTATGAAACACGTTGTAAGGATTTAACGAAGCGCCAATCCTGCGCATCATTCACACTGGTCAGTTCGACGAGTTGCCTTACAGCTCTCACTCTGAATCAGCCGCGAGGAACGCGCCGATCGCATCGTATTCCTGCTGCGTAAGGCGGAAGGTGAGCACGGCGACCGTTTCCTCAAGAGGGTGCGAAGAACTATCGAAGTTGTCGGCGGCATAGCGACCTACGACGCCCTGGCAATCTTCTTTCCCGCAGGCGCGGGCGGATGCACACGATACTTTTCCGTGAGGAAACGCTCCACGGCCTCGTCGTCGTTGGGGTCGTAGGGGCCGTCGTCGGGATCGTTGGCGTCATAGGGTATTGGCTCGTCCGTGGCAATGCTCCTACGGACGCGATCCCAATCAGTCTTGCTTGGTTGGCCGGAGATTGTCATAGATTCGCCTTTCCTTCCGCGAAGCCTTGCGGAACGAAATGATACGGATATTGTATCCCCGAACGGTGTAAACGAGGGCAAGAACGACACCGTTCAGCTCTAAGAGGGCTATATCCAACCACCGCGCTTCGCCGCGACCCAAAACTGCAAAAGTGACTTTATTCGGGTTCTCATAAACTGCATCTGCATCGTCGAAGTCGAGCCCGTGCTTACGCAGGTTCATTTCGCGCTTGGCTTCGTCCCATTCGTACACGAAAGAATTGTAGGCCAGGTCAAAGAGGACAGATGTGGGTCAGATCACGGTCCTCAATTCAAAAACATCGTCCGATAGAGCGTATCCCGCTGCACAGGCATGAAGCCGGCGTCGCGAATGATTCTCCGCAGCTCTTCTTCCGTGGTGCAGTTCGAAGTGCCCGCCGCTCTCACAACATTTTCCTCAAGCATCACCGAGCCCACGTCGTTGCCGCCGAAGTGGAGGCCCACTTCCAGCACCTTCAATCCCTGCGTCACCCAACTGGCCTGCACATTCTCAATGTTATCGAGATAGAGGCGCGAGATGGCGAGGACCTTCAGATATTCGACGCTAGTCGCCTCGTCCCAGCCACGCCCGCCAAGCGCGGTGTTCTTTGGCTGGAAGCTCCAGGGGATGAAGGCCGTGAATCCGCCGGTCTCTTCCTGCAAACGCCGCACGGTTTCAAAATGATTGATGCGCTGGCCAAAATTCTCGCCTACGCCAAACATCATGGTCGCCGTGGTGCGCATGCCGAGTTGATGTGCCGTGCGATGCACGCTGACCCAGTCATTCGTATCGCACTTGAGCCGCGCGATGCGATGCCGCACCTCGTCGTCAAGTATCTCCGCCCCGCCGCCCGGAATCGAGTCAAGCCCCGCGTCGCGCAACCGCGCAATCGTCGTCCGCAGGTCAAGGTCCGAGTACTCGGCGATGGCCAGCACTTCAGATGCTGATAAACAATGCAGCCAGATCTGCGGGAAGCGCTGCTTGATGCCTGTGAACAGCCGCTCGAACCAGTCGATTTTGAGATCTGGATGGATGCCGCCCTGCATCAACACGCCGGTGCCGCCCATCTCCAGCGTCTCCGCGATCTTCTCGTAGATCTTCTCGAAGTCCAGAATGTAACCCTCGTCCGCGCGCGGGTCGGGCTTCCCGGCCCTCGGCAGCGGACGATAGAAGGCGCAGAAGGTGCAGTACTCGGTGCAGAAATTCGTGTAGTTGATGTTGCGATCGATGATGTAGGTGACCACGCCCTCGGGGTGCAGTCGCCGGCGCACAGCATCCGCCTCGAATCCCAGACCGATCAAGTCGGGAGAGTGGAAGTAATCGAGAGCCTGCTCGCGCGTGATCGCCATATCTCAAATTCTAACAACTTAACTGCGTTCTGCCGGCTGCGTCTTGGCCGCGTTGTTGCGCGAGCGAAACAGAAACAGGCCACGCGTCCGTAGCGGTCGGCCCTGTGTGCGCTCGAGATTCGACGCCGTCGAAACGCCGCTGAACAGGACGAAGAAATCGAGAAACGCTCGAAGGAAGCCTCTGGTTCTTTCGGAGCTCATCGGGGAAGAACCTCATGTTCCGAAGCTCAGCCTTACACATTCTATCCATTCATTCGATGGCTGGACGGCGCGCGTGGTTGCAGGATTCCTTGCGACCCGGCCGAGCCCAATCCCGCACATCTAGATCCACACAAACGTCGCCTTGTCCTTATCCTTGCGGGCGCGGCTGACGGGAAAAACCTGTCCATGCATCGCGATATACACGCCGGGCGCGAGCAGGCGCGCGGCTAGCAAGCTTTCCGTGAGATTTTGCAGACCGTCGCTGCCCTCGAACCCCAGCGGCGTCATGGCTCCAGTCAGCACAATGGGAACCTTGAGATCCGGAAAGGCCTCCTCGAGGAATCGCCCCGTCTCGACCATAGTGTCGGTGCCGTGAGAGATCACGATGGGCGCGCCTTCGGCAAGCAACTCCGCCACGCGACCCCTCACCTCGGCGCGATCGTCGTCGGTCATCTCCAGGCTGTCCTTGTTCATCAGGTGCTCGGCGCGGATCTCGGCGTCAGGCAATCGGAGCATGCGCAGATAGCGCTCCAGCTTGGCGGCGCGATTCTCCACCACCCCGCTTTGCTCGGAGTACACCTTCTCGATCGTTCCGCCTGTCGAAAGCAAATAGATGCGCTGCATGCCCGGTTCCTGACTAACTTTGCACTTACGCGCGATACCGCTTCTGATGCCAGATCCAGGCAGTGCGAATCACGTCGTCGAGATTCGTGTAGCGCGGCCTCCAACCCAGCTCGCGCATCGCCTTCGCGGAGCTTGCAACCAGCACCGCCGGATCGCCTGCCCGCCGCGGATGAATCTCCGCCGGAATCGAGTGCCCGGTAACGCGCCGCGCCGACTCAATCACTTCTCGAACGCTGAACCCTTTGCCGTTGCCAAGGTTGAAGATGAGCGGAGTCTTCGGTCCTTCTGCGGTCGCCAGCGCGCTCAGCGCCAGCAGGTGCGCGTCGGCCAAATCCGCAACGTGAATGTAGTCGCGAATGCACGTTCCATCGGGAGTCGGATAGTCGTCGCCATACATGCGAATCGAGGCGCGCCGGCCGAGCGCAACATCTAATATAAGCGGAATCAGATGCGACTCGGGCTCGTGCGATTCGCCCCGCACGATACCCTCGGTGCCCTCCGCGGCGCCAGCCACATTAAAGTACCGCAGCGAAGCATAGTGCAGACCATGAATGCGATTGAGCCACGTGAGCATCTGCTCCACTAGCAGCTTGGACTGGCCGTACGCATTGGTGGGCGCAAGCCGCGCATCTTCCTCGATCGGAATGGATTCCGGCTCGCCGTAAACAGCCGCGGTCGAGGAGAAAACCAGCCGCCTCGGCCCGCACGCCAGCATGGCTTCAAATAATGACAGGGTCGAAGCGGTGTTATTGCGGAAGTAGATCTCCGGCTTCTGCATTGACTCGCCGGCTTCAATGAGTGCTGCAAAGTGGACAACGGCATCGAACGGCTCATGCGCCTCGCGGGCGGCGGCGAAGATTTGCTCGAGCTTGGCGCGGTCGCCCAATTCTCCTTCGATCAGTTCAACGCCGGCCGGCAACATGTCGCGGCGCCCGTGGCTTAGGTTGTCATAAACAATGGCCTTATGACCTTTTTCAACCAGGAATCCCGTAACGGTACTACCGATATACCCGGCACCACCGGTAACCAAAATCTTCATAATAGGACTGTCCTTCCCACGACAGTTTGAGTTACTTTGAGTCTATAAGAGCAGCGCCCGAGTAAAAGGTGAGAAGAGCCTCACGGCGGTCGTTGCCGATGCCGGCGAATGCCCCACGCGGGAAGCTGGCTCATGGCGTTATAGTATTTTGTACGTGGCGGAGCCGGAACCCCGATTCTGCACCTTGGAATCATCGCATTTGCTCCAGGCAAAGGCGCGATTCTCTTAGCAATTGCCTTGGCTGTCAAATGGAGGGACTGAGTGTCCAAAGGCCAGCCAACGGGTCGTTCCGGTTATGGGATTCTTGCGGCAAAAGTGTGCCGCTGTTGCTTCGTATGGATCGATCCCCCAGGTGCGCATTCCCCAAAGACTTCTTGCAAACGTATAATGATTTCGCCCCCGTCCACTGCCTGGGGTTTCAGCTCCCGATGCAGCGATGGACCGGGTTTCGACTTCCTCATTCGGAAAAAGCAGATGTTGCCGGGCAGTCGGGAACAGGAAATTGTAACGGTGTTGTGGCTTATTCACGTCACATCCATGGGCGGAAGCGCTCTCCGCACGGCGTGGCGGCCGCACCCCAAAAAACATGAGCGCAATACGGGATCCCTGGCGCAAGTTCGCCATCGTTCTTGACGATATTCGTGAGAGTGGAAAGAACTCCGCGCCGCTGGCAACGGCCGGAAGCGAGGATTGGACCATGTCGATGAAGTATTCTCCCGGACAGAGCACGTTCGGCCTCCTGCCCGAGCCGGAGAGAAGCCCGGTTTCATTTGTCATCAGCTCCACTGTCAATACGGCGATCCTTGCCGCAATCATCGTCTCGGGCATGATGGCGCAGCACGTGATCCAGCAGCGTTATGAACAGACGGAGTTGATCATCCCCGCCACTCCGCCGCCTCCAGAGCACATCAAGCAGCCTCCGCCGCCCCAGTTGCCTCCGCCGCCGGAGATGCCGAAGATCGAGTTGCAGCCCAGGCAGATTGTCATGCCGAAGCCGAAGCCGGAGCCGAAGCCCGTCCAGATGGAAGTGGCCAAGGTCAACATGCCGGTCCAGCCCAAGCCGCAGATTACGCTGGCGCCGCAACCCAAGGCCGCGCTCGATCACGCGATGCCCGCGCAGAATAATTCGACCAAGCCCTCCACGGCGCCGGTGCACCTGGGCGAGACTTTTGGCGTAACCCCCAATCCAAATGCCACCCGTCCGGCCACGGTGGCCGCCATCGGCAATCCCTACGGCGACAACCGCGGTCCAGCCGTCGCGCCGCATGGCGTGGTCGGTTCGACGGGCTTCGGCAGCACCACCAGGCCCGGCTCCGGCGCCGTTCCGCCGGGTAAAGTTGCTTCGGCTGGCATTCCCGGCGCAACTGGCACGGGAAATTCGGGTCCAACCGGTAAGGTGGCATCGGCCGGAATTCCTGGTCCCACTCAGGTCGCGGTCGCTCCCAGGCCGGTTGCGGGACCGGCTTCGACTGCGCTCGAAGTCATCTCCAAGCCGTCCGTCCAGTACACGACGGAGGCGCGACAGCTAAAAGTTGAGGGCGACGTGGTTCTGCGCGTCACGTTTCTTGCATCGGGCCAGGTGGTGGTCGAGGGCGTGGTGCACGGTCTGGGACACGGGCTCGATGAAGAAGCACGCCGCGTGGCGCAGCAGATTCGCTTCCGGCCGGCAACGCGCGAAGGCCGGCCGGTGGATATAACGACAACCATTACCATTACTTTTCAGTTGGCGTAGCATCTAACGAAGTCGGACTTGATTTGGCCTAAGCTCAGCCGTGGCGCGCCGCAAGGCGCGATAGCGAAGACAAAAGCCAGGAAGTATTAAACGAAGTATTGAACCAGGAGTTGCACATGATGTTTCGTAAGTTCCCCCTCGCTCTCTTGATCTTCAGCCTCGGAGTGGGTTGCGCATGCGCCAAGAAGCAACCCAAGTTCGAGCAGTCCCGCCAGCTTACCCCCGAACAGGCTGCACTGGTCCAAAGGGCCATCGCTCAGGAAAAGGTGCTGATCAAAAATATCCGGCAGCGCACGCCGCTTGTGGAGACCTACATTCAGGACACCAAGCCGGACGTGAAGCTTTACGAAGTTCCCATCGCGGACCACTACATGCTCAGCCGTGTCGACTTCGGCAGGACCTTTGGCGACCAGACCTATACACCGAAGCAGGAGCAAGTCAAGCATGGCTTCTTCAAGGGCTCGATGGAAGCCGTCACAGGCCTGACCAAGGCGCTGCATCTGGACACGCAGTTCACCTATTCCGAAACCGGCTTCATGCAGATGATGTTCCTCGATCCCAACAGCTTCGACCAGCAGCACTATGTGTTCAGCTTCGTGCGCCGCGAGTTTCTGGGATCGGTGCGCACCTGGGTTTTCGACGTGCATCCCAAGGCCGACGTGAAGGGCATGGGCCGCTTCTATGGGCGCGTCTGGATTGAGGATGAGGGCGGCAACGTGGTGCGTTTCAACGGTACCTACACCGGACCCACCGACGAGGAATCGTCGAAGCACTTCTTCCACTTCGATAGCTGGCGCATGAATGTGCAGCCCGGCATCTGGCTGCCCGTGGCCGTCTATGTTGAAGAGACGCAGCGCACCGAGGCCGACAAGTCCGTGGGCTTGAAGGCGCAGACCCACTTCTGGGGCTACTCGCTCAAGCTGCCCACGCGCGACAGCGAAAACGTGAGCGTCAAAGTGGACGATGCAGTGGACAAGAGCGACGACTCGCAGGACGTGGGCCCGCTGCAAGCCTCGCGCATGTGGATTACGCAGGCTGAGAATAATGTGATCGACCGCCTGGTGGAAGCTGGCCTGGTGGCGCCGCTCGATCCCGGGGGCTATGAAGAAAAGGTCCTGGGTCAGATCGTCATCAACTTGGTAGTGCCCAACAACCTGGCCTTCACTGACCAGATCCATTGCCGCATTCTGCTCACTGACACTATTGAGGCCACCACGGTGGGCAACACCATCCTCATCAGCAAGGGACTGATTGACAGCCTGCCCAGCGAGGAGGCGATCGCCTCCGTGATCGCCATGGAACTGGCGCACATCGCCATGGGCCACCATATCGATACGCGCTACGCCTTCAACGACCGCTTGCTCTTTCCCGATCAATCGACCTTCCAGCGCATCGACATGAACCACACCGATGTGGACAACGGAACCGCCGCCAAGCGGGCCATGGAGTATCTCGAGGCCTCCATGTACAAAGACAAGCTGGCCAGCGCGGGCCTGTTCTACGCGCAGCTCGTCGATCGCGAGAGGGTGCTGAAGGCGCTGGTGAATTCGCCCCGGCTGGGCGATTCGCTGCTCAAGCCCGACGGCACGCCGTGGATGGCTGACCTTGCGCACATGGCGCCCAAGATCAACTGGGACGATCTGGCGCAGAGAGCGGCACTGCCCCTGGGAAGCTGGTTGAAGACGGATCCGTGGGACGACAAGGTGCACATGCTGAACGCCAAGATTTATGCGCCCATGAATGCCCGCGACAAAATGCCGTTCGAGGTCACGCCGATCTTCTATAAGCTGCAGCGCTATGACGCTGCGGCCGTCATGCCGCCGGCCGCAGGATCGCCGGCAGGCGACCAACCGGTTGCGGCGCCTGACAATACTCCGCCGGCGCAACCTCCGGCGCAACCTCAGAGTGGTGCTGCGCCTCAACCCGATCAGCAGCAACAACCCGCGGCTGCGCAGAATCCGCAGTCATAATAGAATGAATTTTCCGAGTCCGGCGTGGTCGAACCCAATTCTTTGATCGCACTCCGCCGGGCTCTTGAGCTTGAATCCGATTGGTTATTCCCGCCCTTCGAGGATTCACAGGAAGTGGAATTTCGTTGTGCTCATGAAGCGTTCGATCCTGGCTTTATCGATTATCGCGTTTTATTCGGCAGCAATCGTTTCCGCGCATGGCCAGGCGGCGCCTTCGGCCACGGAGCGGGTGTTCAGCCTCAGCGCCGGCGCGTTGGCCTCGGCATTTCAGCCGGACTACGCGGGCGGGACGGGCGCAGACACCAGCCCCCAGCGCCTGTACGGCGTGGCCGGCTATGTGGACGCGCGCTACAACCGTTGGCTGCAGCCAGAGTTCGAATTCCGCCTTCTGCGCTTCAATGAGTATCAGCCATATCTAAACCAACCGGGGATCGACCAGAATACCTATTCGCTCGGCGAGCGTGTCCCCATCTTCACCTTCCACAAGCTAACGCCTTATGGCAAGGTGCTAGCCGGCCTAGGCAATGGTAGCTGGCTCACTGGAAACGCCCTCGTGCTCACCTACGGCGGCGGCGTGGATTACCGCCTGAACCGGAAATTCACCATTCGCTGCGCTGACTTCGAGTACCAGCAATGGAAGATCAACTCAGCCCTCACCATCTGGCCCTATGGTCTCAGTGCCGGATTGAGCTACAAGATCTTTTAAAGCAGGGAACAAGGGAACAAGAAAACGAGGGATTTCAGCGGTTCCTCAGCTGCTGTGTCCTGAAGCCATTGCCGTCAAGTGGATTTTCCCTTAAGAAAAATCCACCTCGCTCCGAGGCTGGAAACGGTTACAACAACTGAGGAACCGCTCCAACAAATACGGCGGCGGTTCCTTCTTGGAGACGCCGGTTTCTGTTTCCAGAACCCATCCCATCTCCTCGCACCCCGATTTGCGCCAATTTATTTTTCGCGGATTTGCATATAATTACGGCGTCTTGGCGCACAATGAGGACATACAGCGGTTTCAGAATTGCTGTATCCGGGAGTTGAAATGCAAAGTGGCATTTTCCTCAAGAAAACGCCACCTTTCACCGCGCTGCGAAGGGCACGTAAATTCTGAAACCGCTCTAAATCGTCCTCCAGTGCGCGCACACCTGGAAGAGTCCGCCGCAACCCTATATATTTGACGACTTTAGGCTGTAACCCATTTGTTTTCAATGGTTTACTGGAGGCCACCAAAAGGCTAACCCACCTGGAATCACAACTTTAGGTCAAAAAGGGCATATTCAGGGAGAGTAACTATTATATAAACATTCCCATATTCTGAAACGACGCACCACATGACACCGCCAATCATGGCTCCGTGCCCCATCCATTCGGTCGCTGCGGTCCCCCGCGGCGGAAATGGGTGGGAAACCACAAAGCTACCCGATCCTTGGTCCCCGCCTTCTCTTTCCCTCTTTCCCTCTTTCCCTCTTTCCCTCGCTCCCTTGCTCCCTGCTTTACGGCGCAACATTGAGCGGCGCAGCCTTCGCAGTCGGCATCGCGACATGAAGAATCCCGGCAACCGTCGGCGCAATCTGCCGCATATCCACCAGGCCCAGGTCGCGATGGCGCGCGATTCCCGTGCCCACGGCGAAGAACGAGGCGCGCATCTCCGGATACTCCGGTGAGAATCCATGCGAGCCGCGCGTGCCGGCGATGGGCGTGATCAGGCTGCCCGAGAGCGCGTTACCCGCGTAGTAACCGGGCTGAAAAACCACCAGAAATGCCGCATCCGGAAAGGCTCCCCGCTTATGAATTGCGTCACGATCCAGAACCGCAGCGATGCCGTTTGCCGGGTCCGCCGCTAGCTTCGCCAGCATGTCGCGCACCTGCTGTTCAGTCGCATGGTCGCTGGCATCGTGGAGCATGATGGCCGCCATGCCGCCCGCCATCCACGGCTCCGCCTTCCAGGAACTGATCTCCGGCGCCTTCGTTACGGGATTCAACGAGCCCTCGGCCAATCCCGCCTGCAAAAACGGAATCGCCAAATTGATGGAGTGCGTAATGTTCATGAATCCGTGATCGGAAACGATCACCACGACGGCCGCAGCATCGTCGCCGAACTCCTGGTGCGCCAGCCGCTCCACCATGCCATCAAGAGCTTCGAGATCGGCGCAAGCCTCGGGGCTGAAGGGGCCATGCGCGTGCTGCGCATCGTCCAGCGAGCTAAGGTGCAGCGTCATAAAGGCCGGCTTATAGCGCTTCAGGATTTCCAGCGCATAGCGCGTCTTGATTTCGTCGCCTCCAATGCTGGTGTCGTTGCCGTTCATGTAGGCGCCGGCAGCCGGTTCAAGCTGACTCAGCAGGGTGTCGGGCCGCGCCAGCGCCGCCATCAGCATGCGGTCCTGCGGATCGGAGGAAGCCGAAACATTCTGGCCGCGCCAGTACTCGGGGATCAAGTAATCCACGTCCGTGGCTCCCACGCTCACCGGCCAGCCCACGCTCGCCGTACGCAGGCCAGCCTTGTGCGCCGCCTGCCACAGCGTAGGCGCGCGAATCCCCGCCGCATACCAGTTCCACGCACCGCCGAATTTTTGCAGGGGATCGAACTCCTGGTTGTTCAGGATGCCGTGCTCGTCGGGCCACACGCCGGTAAGCAGTGTGGTGTGGCTCGGATAGGTGATGGTCGGCCAAATGCCCACCACGCCCTCCGCGTAGGTCCCGTTCACGAGGAGGGTGCGCAGGTAAGGAATCTTCATGCCGTGCGCGTCGGCCTGAGTAATGTATTCGGGCTTGAGCCCGTCAATCGAGATCATCAATACCGGCGCGGCGTGGGCAGCGAGCGTCAAGATCGATGCGACAACAAAGCAGAGAAAAACCACAAAACGGCGAACCGCCACGTCCATACGGAGTGCTCCTCAAGAGATTTTGCTGGGATCAAACGGGGCCGGCCGCGACTCTCGGAACACAAGCGAGCGAATTCCGTCTGCGCGAGAAGTATACCCAATCGGATAGGGTCTGGATGTAAACAGTGGCCGGCTTTCATTCGAGCAAAGCGCTCAAACAACAGGCCTCGGCCTCAGTAATGACAAAGTCATTACAAAGTGATACTCTGAATGTCAAAACGGAGGGTTGCCATGCCTGCGGTGCAGCAAAAGGGAAAGCGCGACACTTTAAATCTGCGAATCAAGCCGGAATTACGCCAGCTGATTGACCGAGCCGCGAATGCAACGGGCAGAAATCGCACCGACTTCGTGCTCGGCGCCGCTCGACTCGCTGCCGAGGAAGCGCTGCTGGACCGCACAAACTTTGTTGTAAACGCGAAGACCTTCGCCGAGTTCCTGGCGCGCCTTGATGCGCCGCCGCGGCCCAATGCGCGCCTGCGCCGCACACTTCAAACCATCTCGCCATGGGAGAAATAATCGATCTTCGGCCGCCTGATTTACTTCGCGATCGCCACGAGCTTTCAGGTTTCTCGTCCGGAGAGGACGCTCTCGACGATTGGCTGCGGAAACGGGCTCACGCCAACCAGTCGAGCGGCGCATCGCGCACCTACGTGGCGTGCGCAGGCGATACTGTGATCGGTTACTACGCGTTGGCCTCCGGTGCCATCACCGTGGACAGCGCGCCAGGAAAATTCCCGCGCAACATGCCCGACCCGATTCCCGTTGTGGTGCTTGCGCGGCTCGCCGTGGACCGTCGCTGGCAGGGAAAGGGTATCGGGCGCGCTCTGTTCCGCGATGCCGCAGTTCGTGTGGCTCATGCCGCGGACGTGATTGGAATTCGCGGCGTCGTGGTTCATGCGATCTCGGAGGCGGCCAAGAGTTTTTACATCGCCCTCGGCTTTGACCCGAGCCCGCGCGAGCCAATGACTTTAATGGTGACGTTGACGGATATACAAAAGGTGCTCGCCGCACAGGAGTGATTCCGGGCAGCCCCTTCGGGCTTGAGCGCCGCTATTGAATGCCGTGGCGCTTGTTGAGCGATGCCTGCAACTCGAGGATCTGGAGCTGAACCTGCTTGACTTCCTTCAGAAGATCCACCTTGCTCCGGCTTACCTGGTACCCCAACATGGAAATCAGTCCGATGAAAAACAGCAGCCCTGCCGTGACAGTGAGGTAAATCTTTTCATTCACCCCCAAAAGATTCTGTTCCCGGAGCGGGATCAATGAGGAACTCGCGAACAAAGAAAGGGCAACCCCGAGCAACATAAAAGTCTTGGCCGTCAATTTCTCCCAGAACAGAGCCCTCTGATATCTTGCCATGAGCGACGCCGTTTCTTCCCGATAGCCCGCAATACTCTCAGGCTGAGGCATGTGCGCAAGCAAACGGTCACGCAGATTTTCATTTTGCTTTTCCATAACTACCCCCACTCAGAATTTCCTTCATTGCCAGCTTCGCATAATGCATGCGGGATTTCACGGTTCCTTCAGAGCACCCTACGACTTCGGCGATCTCGGCGATCGACAAGTCCTCAAGAAAATACAGAACCAGAACCTCTCGATGCTTGAGGCCGATCTCGCTCAACGCCTGATGGATTGCCGCCGCATCTTCATTCGCAAACAACGGCTCCTCCGCCTCGTCGAAATCCTCGAGGTGCACCCCTTCCACCCGCTCGCGTGCATAGTTTTTGCGGATCCGGTCCACGGCTACTGCGTGCGTAATCGAATACAGCCAGGCTCGAAGCGAGCCGGGGTCTTTCAGTTTGTGAATTCCGCAAAAGGCCTTGATCCACATTTCTTGCAGAACATCGAGCGCGCTGTCGGTGCTGCCTGTGAGGCTGGCCGCGTAATAGAGCAACGGTCGCTCCATCACCGCGATCAGATCCTCGAATGCATCCGGTTCGCCTGTCTGGCATCGCAGCGCCAACCATTCAAACTGCGCTCGGCTCTCGCTTTCCATGTGCATCCGTTATATATGTCGCAGCAGAAGCGCGGCCGGTTCAATTGAAAAGAAGAATTCAGTCAGATCACGCAAAAAGGGCTGCTCCTTCGAGCAGCCCCCGCATTCTCGTTCCCTTGGTCCCTGCTTCTACGCCGGCGAAGGCGACCCCTCGGGCAAGCCGCTGCTTGGTCCGCGGCTCTCCGGCTTGAGAACCTGCTGCGATGTCCCGTCGCCATCGTTGGGCGATGCCAGCGATGAGCGCATCGGAGGCAGTTCCTTGCCTTCGATCAGCAGTCGCAACTCCTCTGCGTCGATCGTCTCGCGCTCCAGCAATGCCGCCGCAATGCGGTGCATGGGATCGTTGTTCGCTTCCAGAATCGTGTGCGCCGACTGATACGCCTCGTCGATCAAACGCCGCACTTCCTGGTCGATCTGCCGCGCTGTCTCTTCGCTAAAGTCGCGGTGCTGCGAGATCTCGCGGCCCAGAAAGATCTGCTCTTCCTTCTTGCCGAAGGTCAGCGGCCCCAGGCGGCTCATGCCGTACTCGCACACCATGGCGCGCGCCATCTCGGTGGCCCGCTCAATGTCGTTGCCCGCCCCCGTGGACATTTGCTTGAGGAAGATTTCCTCAGCCACACGTCCGCCGTAGAGCGTCGCCAAGCGGGTCTCAAGATATTCGCGGGTGTAGTTGTGCCGATCGTCGGGCAGATAAACCGTCACGCCCAGCGCCATGCCGCGCGGAATGATCGTGACCTTGTGCACCGGGTCGGAGTCGTTACGGAAAAAGGACACTAGCGCATGACCGGCTTCGTGATACGCCGTGACCTTCTTTTCTCCGTCGCTGAGCAGCATCGACTTACGCTCGGCGCCCATCAGCACTTTGTCTTTGGCCAGCTCAAAGTCGTACATGGTCACTTGCTTGCGATTCATGCGCGCGGCACTCAGCGCCGCCTCGTTCACCATGTTCGCAAGATCGGCCCCGCTGAAGCCCGGTGTGCCGCGGGCCAGAACGTTGAGGTTGGTGTCGTCGGAGACGGGAACCTTCTTGACATGCACGCGGAGGATTTCCTCGCGCCCGCGCACGTCGGGCAAGCCGACCACCACGCGGCGGTCGAAACGGCCGGGGCGCAGCAACGCAGGATCGAGAACGTCGGGACGGTTGGTTGCCGCCACCAAAATCACTCCGTCATTCGACTCGAATCCGTCCATCTCCACCAGCAACTGGTTCAGGGTCTGCTCGCGCTCGTCGTGCCCGCCGCCCAGCCCGGCGCCGCGATGACGGCCAACCGCATCGATTTCATCGATAAAGATGATGCAGGGAGCGTTCTTCTTGCCCTGCTCAAACAGGTCGCGCACGCGGCTCGCGCCCACGCCCACAAACATCTCTACGAAGTCCGAACCGGAGATCGAGAAGAACGGAACATTGGCCTCGCCGGCCACGGCCCTCGCCAGCAGCGTCTTGCCGGTGCCCGGAGGCCCAACCAGCAGCACGCCCTTGGGAATGCGGCCGCCCAGCTTCTGGAACTTCTGCGGCTCCCGCAGGTACTCGATGATCTCTTTCAGTTCTTCCTTGGCCTCATCCACGCCGGCAACGTCTTTAAACGTTACCTTCTTCTGCTGCATCGAGAGCAGCCGCGCGCGGCTCTTGCCGAACGAAAGCGCTTTGTTGCCGCCCGACTGCATCTGGCGCAGCATGAAGAACCACACCAGGATAATCAGGATGAACGGGCCAACGTTGATCAGCAGGGGAAGCAGGAAGTTGTTCTGCTCGGGCTTGATGTTGCAGGTCACCTTGGCCGCCACCATGGCCTTCAGCAGGTCCTCGTAGTTGGGCGGCAGGGTGGTATGGAACTCGTCTTTGGGCGAGGTCTTCAAATGACCCTTCAGATCGTTGCCCTGGATGGCCGCGTCCTGCACCTGGTTGTTCTGTACCTTGTCATAGAGATCGGAATACGAATACTCCGCATCTTTCGTCATGCTGGCGCTCTTCGACACGATGGCCCACAGCATCAGAAGGCAGATGCCGATAAACACCCAGAACATGATTGTTTTAGCGCTTGAGTTCACCTACTACTCCTTTTTTGGGGCGAAGCGGAAAGCCCCTCCCGCAACCTACGTCGTCGTCTCCGGCAAATCCACTTATCGTTTAGACGCGTGAGCGCCGTTCAAAGTGTCAAGAAATACACAAGTCCTCCGGGGGCACGCCTGTCGAGTGCCGCAAGAGGAGCAGTACCCCGATTGTACTCCCTGGCCGAAAAAAGTTGCAGCAATTCCATTGCCGCGAAAGGCGTAGAATCCCTATGTCACGGTCACTTTGGACGTTTTAAGGACGCGGCCTGTAAGCCTTCCGGCGAAGCATCAACTACTGTCATTGCAAGGCCGGGTTCGCGCTCCAGTTCCACGCCCTTCATCCACACGATGCGCCCGCCGGCCTCCAGCACCGGCCAAACCGCCCGCTCCGTTCCCGTAACGTGCAGACGCTCCAGCACTTCTTTCACTTTCCGCAGTCCGCTTGAGTAGCGAAGCCGCACCCGGTCGCCCGGCCTCCAGTTGCGCAGCGTCACCGTTTGCGGCGCGGAGTTACCAGCAACTGACCCATTTTCAGGGGCTTCCAGGTCCACATGCTCAATGTGAAGGCGCACTCCAAACCCGGGCGCGTCGATCGTGCCGGGAATCGCGACCGTGTACTGCTCATGCGCTCCCGTGTTCTTGCCCTTTACGGCGGGCTCTGGAGCCACGGAAAGCCTGAGCTCCCGCGCCGTCCGCTCGGCGCACAAGCCTTGCGGCAGCGCCAACCGTTGCCCGGCCCGGCCGCTGAGGGCCAGGGACCGCACCGCTTCCGTCGCGGAGAAGTCGAGCGCGGCCCCAAACTGCTCGGCCGCATGGCGCACCAGCCGCCTCTGCAGCGCGGGGGCAAGCGCCGTCAAACGGCTCACTTCAACGGCCAACTCCGCGCCTTCAGTTGTCGCCCGGCCGCCGCCGCGTGACGACCTCCCCGGTAAGATCGACTGAGGCGCCAGACGCGCCAATTCCGCCTGCCACCAAGCCTCCTCGTCGTGTGCCAGCACCGCCATCTGCGCCAGATGCTCGCGCAGCCGCGGGTTCCAGCCCTCGAGCAGCGGCAGCAGTTCATGTCGGATGCGGTTCCGCGTGAAAGTCAAATAACGATTCGAGCTGTCTTCGCGCCACTCCTGTCCCAACGCGCGCAGATACGCCTCGATCTCGCCCCGTTTCGTATCGAGCAACGGCCTTATAATCGCGCCCTCCGGGCTCTCAAGCCTTGGACTAATTCCTGCCAGACCCTCAGTCCAAGCGCCGCGCAGAAATTTGGCCAGAACCGTCTCCGCCTGGTCGTCGAGCGTATGCGCCGTCGCGATCGCATCGAGCCCCTCAGCGTGGGACGACGTCTTGGACAAGAGTTGGCCGAACCACGTGTAACGCAGCCGCCGCGCAGCTTCCTCGATCGTCTCCGCCGGTTTGCCCACTTTCGCATCGGCTCGTGCCGCGGCAGCCGCATCCACGCGCGCCTCGTGAAACGGAATGTCGAGCCTTGCCGCCAGCGCTCGGCAAAATTCCAGATCGCCGTCGGCTTCTTCGCCACGCAAGCCGTGATGCAGGTGCGCGGCATGGAGCACCAGGCCCAGTTCCACGCGCCGCGCCGCTAACACACGCAGCAGGGCCACCGAGTCCGCGCCGCCCGAGAGCGCAACCGCCAATCGCATGCCGGGCTTGAGCAGCGTGGTCTCGATGGCTAGCGAGATGGCTTGCGGGGAGCGCACCAGTGGATGATACGGCCTGAAGAGGACGCCTTTCGAATCGTGAGCGCCGGGATCGCTTATCGCCACGGCTCCCGGCGGCAGATCTCCTATACTGACCCGTATGTTGACGACACGCCGAGCAACGGCAGCCGACGCCGCGATCATTGCCACGCATCGTAAGGCCATGTTTGTGGCGATGGGCCGCGTTGATGAAGCGGAACTCGAGGCCATGCGGCGCAACGCCGAGCCCTGGACGAATAACATGATTCTAGCGGACAAATATGCCGGCTGGATCACCAGCGATGGCGACAGGCCGGTCGCATCGGCCGGGTTGCTGGTGCTGGATTGGCCGCCGCACCCGCTCGATCCCGCCGGAGAGCATCGCGGCTACATGCTCAACGTATTTGTCGAGCCGGAGCATCGCGGCCGCGGCCTGGCCCATGCCCTGGTGAAATGTTGCCTAACCGAAGCGAAGACACGAGGCATCCGCATCGTGGCGCTGCACAGTTCAGACGCGGGCAAACCCATCTATGAAGAATTCGGTTTCAAGACGTCCAATGAGATGCTTTATGCGCCGCCGGGCTGACTGCCGCGATGGGGCGGGCAGGGCAATCGCATGAACATTTTCTTTGACCGGGCAGGTTCGCGTTTTGAGAGTCATTGCTGGCTGGGAGTCTTCGTCCCGGAGGGACGAGTCGAAAATAGCCCAGGGTGGACCCTGAGCGCAGTCGAAGGGGGAACCCTGGGATGGCTTCGGCGAGAAGATCGCGCGCCCCGTAACGGCGCGGCGAACCTTCTGCACCGCCTGAATCGATCTTCATGCGACTGCCCTGATGGGGCGGGAGAATGCCGCATTCCGGAGCACCCCAAAGTTGTATACTCGCAGAGCCATGAAAGTCTTTGTCATTCTTCCTGCTGCTGGACTGGGTACGCGCATGGCGGGTCCGCAGCCCAAGCAGTTCCTCGCGCTCGATGGCGTGCCCATCCTCATTCACTCGTTGCGCGCCTTTGCCGCCGCGCCGCGTGTCACGTCGATTCACGTGGCCGTGCGCAAGCCGGAGATGGAGCGCGCCGAGGCGCAGGTAGCCGAATACGGTTTTGCCGGCCGAGTGCACGTTGTCGAGGGCGGCGAAAGACGCCAGGAGTCCGTGGCCAATGCGCTCAAAATGCTGCCCGCTGAACCGGACGATATCGTGCTCGTCCACGACGCCGTGCGCCCGCTCATCGACGTGGCCACCATCGAGCGCACCATCGACGCCGTCGCCGAGAGCGGCGCGGCCATTGTCGGCATGCCCGCCGTAGACACCATCAAACAAGTCGAGCGCACCGCGCATGGAGCGCTGATTACTGCGACCATCCCGCGCGAGTTCGTGGTGCAGGCGCAAACGCCCCAGGGCTTCCGCTACAGCCTGCTCGAACGCGCCTTTGCCGAGGCCGACGCTGACGGATTTGTGGGCACCGACGAGGCCTCGCTGCTGGAGCGCGCCGGAATTCCCGTAGCCGTGGTGCCCGGTTCTCAGGTTAATCTGAAGATTACGCAGCCCGGCGACCTGGAGCTGGCCGAGTTCTATTTGCGGCAGCGAGCTCGCTGATTCGAGCACTGCCGCGGTGACGCCGGAAGCACAAATAGATTGACCCACGCAGGCTGGCAGACATGGCAAAGACGGACATACGCATCGGTTTTGGCTATGACTCGCACGAGTTTAAGCCTGGCGTGCCGCTGCGCATTGGCGGCATGACGCTGAACCACCCCGAAGGACTCGCCGGCCACTCCGACGGAGACGTGCTGCTCCATGCCATTACCGACGCGCTGCTGGGCGCCGTTGCTGCCGGCGATATCGGCAGCTTCTTTCCGCCCGGCGATCCGCGCTGGAAAGACGCCGACTCCGCCATCTTTCTCAATCTGGCGCTCGAAGAGTTGCAGCACGCGGGCTTCCGCGTCGTCAACGTCGACACCACGCTGGTTCTTGCCGCGCCCAAAATCTCGCCCATCGCCGGAGAAATGTGTTCGCGCGTCGCCGACCTCCTCGGCGTGGAGATGGACCAGGTAAGCATCAAGGCCAAAACTCCTGAAGGCCTGAACCTCGATCACGTGGCCCAATGCCACGCCGTCGTGCTGGTGGAGCGCGTGCAGGAGCCTGAAGAGATCAAAAGCATGGAAGCCGTCATTGAGACGCAGCGCCAGCTCGAAGATGTGGTCGACGATCTGCTCGCATCCGTCCACGGCGTGCCGAAAAAGCGCGTCGTTTCGCCGGTTTACGACACCGAAGACATCACGTGAATGGCGTAACGTCGATTCCTACACATGCAGGATCGGTATGCCGTAGCGGATGAGCCTGCTGTCGCTGGTCACCAAAGTGAGTCCCTCTACGATCGACTGAGCCACAAGCAATCTGTCGAAAGGGTCACGATGAATCATCGGGAGCCTTCTGACCGCCTCTCCGTGGCGTATTGTGATCGGTAGTTCGAGAAAACCAAGCGCCCCAACTAAACTCGACACTGGCGTGTTCATTTTGAGCGCGCCGGTCGCCTGCTTGATCGAAAGTTCCCAGCCTGTCACCGCGCTGACGTAGACCTCGCTTGCCGCGTCAATCTGATTTCTCGCGCGTGCCGCGACGCGGCCCGGGTTTTGGTCCAGATAGACGATGACGTTGGAGTCGAGCAGGAAACGATCCATCAGCGGCCTTCGCTGGAACCAGGTTCGTCGCCGAACGGATTGGGCATTCCTTCATCTTGGAAATACTCAAGCGGAATATCCTTCTCCCAATCCGGAGCCATGTACGTAATTCCGAGAAGGTTCTGTCCCCATAAACGCTTCCGCGGCGGCGGCGGAACAATCTGGCCCAGCTTCGCCATCGGCTTGCCGGCCTTGGCGATCACGATCTCCTCGCCCCTGGCCGCCCGCTCAACCAGGCTCGAAAGCTGCGTTTTCGCCTCATAGAGATTCACTTGCAGCGGCTTGACGCGTTTCTTGGCAGGCTTCGGTATTGGGTTGGCAGCCATTGGACGACTCCTCAATCCATTCTCGGCCGATTTGTCGAGTTGGTCAAGTTGGTCAAATCTGCTCCAGGACCTCGTTCCGTTTCACTCTGCATCGCGGCAAACGCAACCCGCTGTTGCGAATTCCGGAGTTTAGCGGTACCTTTGCAGCAAAGTTTTCATCCCACTCCGGAGCGTTCTCTATGAATTTTCTGGCAATGTTCTTGCAGAGCTCTTCTGACGCCGATGTGCAGAGGTTCTTGATGATGGCGGGTCCCATCATGATGATTGCGATCCTCATCGGCTTGGCCATCATCCTCATTCCCTTCTGGTTCATCTGCAAAAAAGCGGGGTTTCGCCCTGGCTTACGCTACTGAACCTCCTTCCGCTGGGCGGTCTGGTGCTGGTTTACGTGCTGGCCTTCGCGGAGTGGAAGGTGGTTCCGGCGCCGCAGCTTGTGCCGTATCCGGGTGGGTATCCGCCTTATCCGCCGCAATATCCGCCTGTGCCGCCCACAGCCTGATACGCGACTCCCACCCGGCAGGGCGCAATAATTTAGCATCGTGAATGAAAGCCATCGTCACGATGCCCGATTCAGCTTCATCTGTTACCGCGCCTCCACGCGTCCGATTTGCGCCCTCGCCCACGGGTTTTCTCCATGTAGGGAGCGCGCGCACCTTCATCTTCAATTGGCTCTATGCCCGCCACAATGGGGGCACGATGGTGTTGCGCCTTGACGATACCGACGTCGAGCGCAACACCGAGGCCAGCGTGCAATCCATCTTTGAAGGCCTGCGCTGGCTAGGCCTCGACTGGGATGAAGAGTACAAGCAATCCGAACGCCTCGAACTTCATCGGGCCGCAGCCCTCCAAATCCAGGAAAAGAATCTGGCCTATCGCGACTTCACCCCCGCGCACGCCACGGACGACGAAACCTCCTCCGCGCACGGCGCATGGCTCTTCAATCCCGGCATGAGGGAATTGTCGCGCGAAGAGTCTGATCGCCGCGCCGCTCGGGGCGAGCCATTCGCGCTTCGCTATCGCGTGCCGCGCAATGAGGGCCGCATTCTGCACTTCAACGACGGCGTCTATGGCGCGCAATCCAAACCCGCCGACGAGGTCGAGGACTTCGCCCTGCTGCGCTCGGACGGCTTCCCAACCTACCACCTTGCATCCTGCGTCGACGACGCCGATCTCCGCATCAGCCACATCATCCGCGGCCAGGACCACCTGAGCAACACCTATAAGCACGTGTTGATCTTCGAAGGGCTCGGCCCCGAACCCTTCAGCATCGACCCGCCGCACTTCGCCCATCTTCCGCTGCTGGTCGCTCCCGACGGCGCGAAACTCTCCAAGCGCAAGCACGGCCCGGTCGTCAGCGTCACCACCTATCGCGATGCCGGTTTTCTGCCCCAGGCCTTCGTCAACTTCCTCTGTCTGCTGGGCTGGTCGCCCAAGAACGATCGCGAGTTCCTTACCCTCGACGAGCTCACCGAGCTTTTCACCCTTGAAGGCGTCAACCGCTCCAACGCCGTCATTAACTTCACTCAAGAATCCCCGTTCGATGAAAAAGCCGTGTGGCTCAATGCCGAGCACATCCGTGCGCTACCGGTCGACGAGCTGAGTCGCCTCCTAACGCCGTTCTTCGAGCAGGCGGGCTTTCATCCCACGCCGGAGAAAGTGGCGGCTGTTACTCCGCTAATCCGCGAGCGCATCAAGCTGCTGCGCGATGCCGTCTCCGCCGCCGACTTTTTCTTCGTAGACCAGCTTCCGTCTTACGATCCGACGGAGCTGATCCCGCCCAAGGGTGGCGATGCGGCCATGGCCCGGCGCGTTCTCGAAACGGCGCAGCAGGTTCTCGCCATCACCGCCTTCGATCACGATTCGCTCGACAAGGCACTGCGCGAGGCTGCCCATTCACTCGGCCTCAAGGCCGGACCGATGTTCCAACCAATTCGCGTCGCCGTCTGCGGACGCAAGAATGCCCCACCGCTCTTTGAAACCCTGGTAGTCCTCGGCCGCGACGTTTGTCTGGCCCGCATCCGCCAGGCCGAAGAACGCCTGCAATCGCTCGTTTGAGCATGGAACCGGTCGTACACCTGTATACAGGCGGCCTTCGGCTCGAAGTGCAGGAGGCCCTTGGAATCAGAATTCTTTCAGCATCCAGCCTTTAGTCCTTTGGCCTGGGAGATAATCCTCATCCCAATATCTCAGAGCTTTTTCCATGCTGTTGAATCTCCTTGGCCCCATAGGAAAGTTGAAGCCCCTTGGTCCCTTCGTAGGGTCGCTTGGCGGCATCACCCCCTCTGAAAACTCGAAGGAATCAGGGCCGATCCTCTCAATCTTAATAAAGAGAGTGCGGCCGTTTTTCTCTAAGCATTGCTCCCAAATGATTTCACGCATCGTGTCCTCCTAGCAGTGAAGCGCAGAGTCCGGAGGCTCTTGAAACGCAGCCTAGCTTACCATGTTCGTTAAGGCAAGCTTTTTGCCGGCAAACCGCGAGCACCGCACTGCCGGCACCCGCATTTAACCTACGAACGGCCAGGCTCCTACGCCCGTCAGAACGCCGGGGCGGCAAAGTCGGGGTCTGGGGCACTCGGCAAAGAAGGAACAGAAACCGTAGGTCAAATTGAAACTCCGTGTTATACGTGATTCGAGGTGAATTTATGAACCCGGA
This sequence comes from uncultured Acidobacteriaceae bacterium, assembly GCA_963732305.1. GTDB lineage: Bacteria > Acidobacteriota > Terriglobia > Terriglobales > Acidobacteriaceae > Telmatobacter. Next base: position 606,147 of record CAVSYW010000003.1, on the reverse strand, counting down.
AGTGGAGCTCAATTTGGTCGCCGACAGAATCGCGCGCGAAGCCGAGAGGAAGCGGATTAATTTGTCGGACCCGGCAAATGCGTTTACCGTTTGGGTTGATCATCGCGGATTGGGCCGGCTGGTATACGGCGGAGGTCACGAAACGCACAGCAGCGCGGCGGAGGTTGCCGCTGACCACGCACACCCCGAGAACGGGGACGTCTATATCGCAATGGGGCCGCTCAGCAATCTCACCGTGATGAAGTCTGAGCGGGGCTGACCGAAAAACAATGCCGAAGGCTGGGTGTCCGACGTCCCAACCTGCCCCCTATCTCCCATGCCTCAAGACGCGAGACATGGGGTGCCCAGCAAAGGAGCGTCCATGCAACCGACACGGGCTTTGGCTCTGATCTTTTCGCTAACAATCTTGCAAGGCTGCCAAACCACGAAGCCCACATGTGTCATAAAGCAGGGGCAGGATTACCGCATTGCAGACCTTCAGCGCCAGAAGGACATCACCCTCTGCGAAATCCAGCTGCGGCAAGCCGAACTCGACCGAATTACGACCGCCGTGAACGCAAGAGGGGCGATTGGTGAAAGCGGTGAAGGGTTGGGGCGAAAAGCTGAAGCCGATTTGACCGGGAAAATCACTCAACTGAGAGCAAAGGCTCGCGACCTAGATTTCCAGATGGCGGCTACCGCGCTAGCCAACTTCGAAAGCCTGTTGAGTGAGGCAAAGCTCGCGTTTCAGCAACATTCCGAGATTCTGAAGGATCCCAAAAACAGCGCCGCGCAGGTAGGTCTCATGGCCACCTACCTGAGGGCCGTCACTGGCGGCAATAGCACGGGAGAGCACGTTACTAAGACTGAGTGGCAGGCCGCTGAGGCGGCTTGCCCGTGCCTCGCTGAAATCAAACCGCGATTTGGACCTGACGGGTCAATGAACGGCGCGACTATCTCCCCGGATCAAGCCACTCAAATGCTCGGCGCAATGAGGGACAACGTGAAGGCGGCGTACGATACCTACCAACAATTGAAAAAATCCCTAGACGATCAGACGCAAGCGGACATGGTGGCAGCCGGGTTGGGTGACGACGTGAGGCCCGTGCCCATGGCAGCGACGCCTAAACAGCCAGACAGAACCCTAGATGAGGAGATAATGGAGCTCCTGCACCCACGAGAGTAGGATTCCTCCCGTGAAATAATGAATTAAGGCCATGACCGACGCAAATCCTGAAAGCGCCACTGACGAAATCACCCCCGCCGAATCCCGCCCCTCCAACTTTCTCAGCGAGATCATCGCCGAAGATGTACGCACCCAAGCGTTCGGCGATGCGCAAATCCAGACGCGCTTTCCACCCGAGCCCAACGGCTATCTCCACATCGGCCACGCCAAGGCGATCTCCCTCGATTTCGGTCTCGCCGACGAGTTCGGCGGCAAGACCAACCTGCGCTTCGACGACACCAACCCCGAAAAGGAAGAGACCGAGTACGTCAACGCCATCCAGAAAGACATTCAGTGGCTCGGCTTCGATTGGGAGCGCCTCTGCTACGCCTCCGATTACTTCGGTCAGCTTTACGAATGGGCCTTGCAGTTGATCAAAGCGGGCAACGCCTACGTCGACGATCTCTCTGCCGACGAAATTCGCCAGCACCGCGGCACGCTCACCGAGCCCGGCAAAAACTCGCCCTACCGCCACCGCTCCATCGAAGAAAATCTCGACCTCTTCACTCGCATGAAAAACGGCGAGTTCCCCGACGGCACCCGCGTTCTGCGCGCCAAGATCGACATGACCTCACCCAACCTGAACATGCGCGACCCGGTCATGTACCGCATCTTGCACGCCACGCATCACCGCACCGGCGACGCGTGGTGCATCTATCCCATGTACGACTACGCGCACGGCCAGTCGGATTCAATCGAGCACGTCACCCACTCCATGTGTTCGCTCGAGTTCGCCGACCACCAGCCGCTTTATCGCTGGTACATTGAGCAGTTGGGCATCTTCCCCTCACAGCAAATTGAATTCGATCGCCTCAGCATCACCTACACACTGATGAGCAAGCGCAAGCTGCTGCAACTCGTGCAGGAAGGCCGCGTGAACGGGTGGGACGATCCGCGCATGCCTACGCTCTCCGGCGTCCGCCGCCGCGGCTTTACGCCCGAAGCCATTCGCGCCTTCATCACCACTGCCGGAGTCTCGCGCACTAACGGCATCGTCGATATCGAAATGCTCGAGCACTTTCAGCGCGACGACCTCAACCACCGCTCACGCCGCGCCATGGCCGTGCTGCAACCGCTCAAAGTAGTCATCGACAACTACCCCGCCAACCAACCCAACGGTGATATTGCCGAGTTCGTCGAAGTCCAGAACAACCCCGAAGATCCCTCGGCCGGCGCGCGCCAGGTGCCCTTCTCGCGCGAGCTCTACATCGAGCAGGACGACTTCCGCGAAGTTCCTCCGCCCAAGTACTACCGCCTCTCGCCCGGTAAAGAAGTCCGTCTGCGCAACGCCTACTTCATCACCGCGCAGAGTGTCGTGAAAGACGCTGCCGGCAACATCGTTGAAGTGCATTGCACCTACGACCCCCTGAGCCGAGGCGGCCAATCGCCCGACGGCCGCAAGGTCAAGTCCACGATGCACTGGGTCTCCGCCGCGCACGCCATCACGGCCGAGATCCGCCTCTACGACAAGCTGTTCTCGAAGCCCGACCCTTACGATCTCGAAGAAGGCCAGGACGTCCTCGACAATCTCAACCCCAATTCGCTGGAGATCTTGAACGACGCCAAACTGGAGCCTTCACTCGCCGGCGCCAAACCAGGCGACCGCTTCCAATTCGAGCGCGTCGGCTATTTTTGTGTGGATCCGGACTCCGCAGCGGGCAAGCTCGTCTTCAATCGCACCCTCCCTCTCAAAGACACCTGGGCGAAGATTGAGAAGAAAGCTGGAGCTTAGCGTGCATTCAGTTGCCGCGTGCCCCAGGTCCAGACTTGGGAAAGCGCGATACTCACGCGAGCGGATAGCGAGCGTCTGCCCCACCGCAGGTGGCTACGGAATCAGAAACGCCCCCGGAATCCCCGCGTCGAACGTCGCCAATACCGCTCCATTAGCGATTGCCAGTTGCAGCAAATGCCCATCCGTGGTCTGACTTGCTCTCTTCACCCAGGTTGGAAGGAGGGAAATGTCGTTGCCGTCCGAGAGAAATGCAAGCCGCAGTTTATTGTTCATCTTCAGGCCAAGCAGCAGAGTCCGGGCCTGCTGGACTGTGAAACCATAGTCCGGCCTTTGCGCGATCACGCGCACGAATCCCAGTTCCGTAATTGAACAGGTCAGCCATTGCGCACCGGCTTGCGATATGATCCAGGCATTGACGCGATCATGGAATCCGTGGTGGAAAATTCCCAGCGCGACAAGAGCATTCACATCGAGAAGATATTTCATGGGAAATCAACAAGCAGCTCGCGAACCATCTCGCTGGTAAGCACAGGCGCATCGGGTCCCGCGTAGAGCACCGGAAAACCCGTGATCGGGTCTTCGATAATCTTCGCTTCGAAAGCCCGCTTCTTTCGCGGAGTCAGCACAATTCGACCAGACTCAATCTCGGCATCGAGCGGGTCGCCCGCGCGAATACCAAGCCTGCGCCGAAGCGGTCCGGGGAGAACGATTTGGCCTTTCGTCGAGACCTTGGTCTGCATGGTAAGACAATCTTACCGCAGATTGGCCTTTTTTGAGAACGCCGCGGCGTGTGTCCGGTCCCCCCCTGCCAGCGGCGTGCTGGCCCACACCCGCCCCCTTGCCGTACAGTGATTCCGTCCACAAAGGGAGTCAACCATCGTGCATTGGAACAAAAGTGTAACGGGAAGACTTGCGGTCTCGGTGCTGGCGTTCGCGTGCATCGTATCGCCCATCGCCGGCGCGCAAACAGCAACCAATCAGCTGGGCATTTTTGAGAATCAGACCGACGTGGGCAGCGTTGTGCCGCCGGGCGTCGCAACCTACGACACCGCATCGGCCGTTTACACCATCAAGTCGGCTGGCGCGAACTTGTGGGCCAACGTGGATGGATTCCACTTCGTGTGGAAGAAGGTCTCCGGTGACGTATCCCTGACCGCCGATGTGAAGCTCGCCGATTCCGGCGCCGGCGCAAGCCCGCACCGCAAGGCGCTGCTCATGTTCCGCCAGACGCTCGACTCCGACGCCATGTATGCCGACGCGGCGGTTCATGGGTCTGGCGAGACAGCGCTGCAATACCGGCGCATCAGGGGCGATTCTACCCAGGACATCGCCTTCAACATCGGCGCGCCGCAGCGGCTCCGGCTTGAAAAGCGCGGCGACACAATCACGCTTTTCCTAAGCATGCATGGCGAGCCGCTGCACCAGGTAGGCGCATCCATCAGGATGCGCTTCGACGGCGAGTTCTACGCCGGCCTGGGAGTCTGCGCGCACAACAAAGACGCAGTGGAGCAGGCGTTCTTCGCGCACGTGGAACTCGCGCCGCTCACCCCTCCGGCAACTCCCGCGCCCATGGCGCTCTACAGCACTCTCCAGACAATTGCTATCGACAACAATATGCGCCGGGCCTTCGTGATCCAGACCGGCAAGGGACAGATGGAGGCGCCCAACTGGAGCCGCGATGGCAAGACGCTGATCTTTAACCGTGCGGGCAAGCTGTGGAGCGTGCCCGCGGCTGAAAGCGACGGCGCGATTGCCGAGGCCACACCCATCGACATCGGCGCCGCCAGCGATTGCACCGGCAGCCACGGCCTCTCGCCCGACGGCAAATGGATCGCGATGACCTGCACAACGCCGGACCACCCCGGCCGTCGCGTTTATGTCGTGCCTGCCGCGGGCGGCGCGCCGCGCATGGTTACGGCCAATCCCGACTCCTACTTTCATAGCTGGTCGCCGGACGGGAAGACGATTTTGTTTACGCGGCCCAGCCACGGCACGCTGAACATTTTTGCCATCTCGCCCGGCGGCGGCGATGAAACCGCGCTGACCACGGGAACCGGCGTGAGCGACGACCCGGATTTTTCGTTCGATGGCCAGTGGATCTACTTCAACTCCGACCGCGCGGGCGGGATGCAGATCTGGCGCATGAAACCCGACGGCAGCAAGCCCGAGCAGGTGACCTTCGACGAGAAACACAACTGGACGCCGCATCCCTCGCCGGACGGAAAGTCCATCCTGATCCTCTCGTACGACAAGGATGTGACTGGGCACGCGGCCAACAAGGACGTGACCTTGCGCATTCTCAACGTTGCCGACGGCAAGATGCGCGATCTTGTCGAGATTGTGGGAGGATCGGGCAGCGACAACGTGCCCAACTGGGCTCCCGACGGAGCGCACTTTGCGTTCGTGAGCTATCAGTTTCTGCCCGCGGACGACAACGGCTCAACGCAATGACGAGCAGCCTTGCGGTTAGGGCCCGACAATCTTCTGCTGCTCGGCGATCGCGCTATCGAATGCGGGATCCTCAGCCCAAGTGCTCGCAATGTCGCTCAGATCTCGCTTGATACGCTCGCGCTCCGCCAAACCGGCTCCACGGACAAGCGCCGCAACAGCCACCTCATTCAAGCTCTTGCCTTCGCGCCGCGCAAAGTCGCGCAAAGTAGCGTCAAGATAATCCGGGATGTTGCGGATCGTATATTGCATGCACTTATTGTGGTCAATGCAGGCAAACCATGCAAGCGGCGATGCAGCAGCAACTACTCGCATCCCTAATTTCTTCAGCGCCTTACATACACCAGATAATCGGGCCCATCGAACGGAATAGGTTGATAATTGTCGTAAATTGCCTTGAGCATGAGCGGGCTAAAGCGGCGGCTGCGCTGATCGGGCGTCAGGATGAAGGCGTCGAAGAACTTATCCGACGTCCTCTTCACGAGGGCGCTCTCGTCGAATACTCCAGTGCCTGTAGTCTGCCTGATGATTGCCGGCTCAAACGGAACCGCTTTGCCCGCGCGCAATAATGCCATGATGTTTTCACTGACGACGGGACCGGGGAATGAGGCAATCACTTTGATCAGTTCCGCGTTTTCCTGCCGCTTCTCCTTGATCTCCATCCGCGCACTCGCAGTGAACCCGACTTCATCATTGCAGTCGAGCCAGGCCGAAACGCCTAGCTGCGCGCCCGTCGCACCCGCCAGGAGCAGGAGCATGGGCCGAACAACCGTCATTGCGCGGTCCTTTGCGAACCAGTTTCGGGAAAGCAGGGCCACGAAGACTCCGGTCAGCGGACACAATGCGAGCTGCCAATCGAGGGCGTAGTTCATGCTGGCCCCCTCTTTGCCTATTCCCAAAGAAGTAAAAAACCCGACCACAGCCACGAGCCCGAAACCAAGGCCAACCCGTCGCAGTGGACTGCTCGAAAGCCGGGCGGATACCGACGCACGCCAATTTCGCCACTTGTCGCGATAGGCACGTGGGAAAGTCAGCCAGAAGGCCCCAAGTCCCGCCGCGATGAGCGCAGCGATATTTCTTGAAACGTCCAATTCCCTGGCCGGAACGCTCGCAAAGCGAAACGGGTTTAGGTTGTAGACAAACCAGTGCTTGATGACCCCTCCGTGAGTGAGCCACGCCAGCACCAGGAGAATGCCCAAACCGGCCGCCATAAACGCGCAAAAAAGCCGTATGGCCCGAGAAGGGCGAACCAGGCCGATGAGTAAAACCGAAGCGACGGGGATGGCGAGGAGAGATTGTTTTGTGTAGAGGCCCAATAACAACAAAAAGAAACCGGCAATCTGGTTGCGCAGCCGGAACGGCAGAACGCACATCACCGCCAGTCCGGTGAACTGGAAGGAAAGTGCCAGCATATCCACCCGCGCCCGCGGAACCCATTGCATCGAGGGCAGCATCAGAGCGCACGCGCACGTAAGCACGGCACAGAACCACCGGATGCCGGTGGGTGCGTACCCGCGCGTTGCTCTCAGGACAATCCATGCGAACAGTCCCACAATCCAAAATGCCGCCATCAGCGAGACGATTCTGCCGCTGACAAATGGATCTCCGAGCAGGCCCGCCACCATCCTCACCGCGACGTGGTAGAGAGGCGTGTAGTGAAACACCACATGTGGGTATTGCGCAAGCGGGTGGAATGCGCTCTTCAGATCGAAAACCTGAGATGCCTGCCAGATGACGATCCCTTCTCCATAGTCAAGCTGTCTGGGCTCTGTCAAATTTCCTGTCATGCGGACCGCTTCGAGCAACGCGCCCAGCACGAACATCGTCAGAATAAGAATTGGGGTAACTTTTTTCATAGGTCCTTACGGTGCAATCCGACTTACAATGCGCCAACCAAAGGTGAGCCCGAGAATCATGCGCAGCCCTACCGTCAGCGCCCTCCAGCCATTCATATTTCCCCCTTTGCTAACGCCGACTCGTGGATGGAAGGTGATGGGACACTCGACCATGATCATGTGCTGGCGCAGAACGGTGTCCATAAAATGCGCGTTGAATTCAAGGTTCACGCGGCGGTCGAGATGACTCAGCAGCTCCGCAAGCGCCGCTCTCCGGATCATTTTGTAGGTTGTGCCCACGTCGGTAAACGTGCCTTTGCCAAGATGCTTCACTTCCAGCAGCTTGCCCACAAAAAAATTGCCGTAATACATGAAGGTCGTCAATTGCGTGGCCTCGTCGCGCAACTGCTCCACGATGCGCGTCCCGTTCACAATGTCGGCGTGTGCGATGAATGCGAAAAGTTTGTGAATGTCGTTCGCGCGGAAGGTTCCGTCTCCTTCGCAGAGCACAACGTACTCGGTGTCGTCATACCGCAGCGCCTCTTCAAAACAGCGGTGAACGCACGATCCGTATCCCGGAACTTTCTCTGTAACAACGATGGCGCCGCTTTCGCGCGCCGCCGCGGCGCTGCCGTCTCTGCTATTGTTATCCACTACAATCACGCGTTTGACACGCGGATGTGCAAGGAAATCCGCGACCGCCTGTCGAATGCTCGGTTCGTCGTTGTAGCAGGTCAAGGCCACAGTGGCCTTCGCAGTTAAATCCGTCTCCACATCCAGGCGGCGCGCTCCTTTGCGCTTCGCCGGGAAGATGAGAAGCAAGTCAGCGGCGATCAACAGGGCCGCCGCGGTAACCGGAAGCACGCTGTACCAGAGAATGGCGGAATTCCACTCGCGGAATTGCTGGTTGTGAGATAAGAAGGTAAGTCGTACCAGAGATAGAATCACCCCGGTAAAATAGACTGCGGCCCCAACACAAAGGAGCAGAATTGCCCAGTAAAACAAGGCGAGGCGTTCGGCGTGCCGCGACAACCACGAGCGCCATCGCGATATCGTGCCGGCGGCGCAGCGCTCTTCGCCAGTCTTCGGCTGCTCCTGCCGCATACACCTGACCCGCCTTCCGAAAGCGAAGAGTAGATGATCGAGGATCCCCGCTTTGGGTCGGAAACTCAATTCAGCCTATCACGCTGCGACAAAACCGAACTCCGATCGGCGCATAGGTAAATGACCAAAAGTACCGTGAAGATGAGCTGTGGAAACGGCGGGAAAAGCTGAAAATTGTTTTTCACTTTCCAATCACATCCATCGCCACGGTGATCGTTTTGGGCGGCATACACTGGTTCTGGTCGCAGGCCTGGTAGTGCAGCTTGCCCTCGACCAGGTGGTTGCCTGCGGTGGCCAAAATGCGCGTCTGGAGCATGAACTCGCCCGTGTAGACGCTCAGCTTGGTCGTGGGATCGATGGGCAGCGTGATCAACGTGCCCGGCGGATAGGCAATGCTAGCCAGCCGCACGCCCGAGCCGTCCGGAATCGAAAACTCTGTAGGGATCAAAAATTCATCGCTGGGAGTATGCGAGTTGATGTGCAGTCCCTGCGCGATGCGGAAGTGCAGCGCCACCTGGCTCGGCTTTCCGGCCGGCACGCTCACCTGCTCGGGGAAGAGATACATCACTGCGTCCGTCTTCACCAGCGGCCGGCTCTGCGCTTTCAAACTCTGCCCGTTCGCAGCGAGTGCAACAACGGCGAACGCAGCAATTGTCGCGATAAGAGTTCTCTTCAAATTGATCATCGATCTCAACCTTCTGCAGCGCAAGTATGCGGCGCGTAACTGATCACTGACAACTGACCTCTGATCACTGATTCAGCGCCTTCTGAATCTTGCTCTCGATGTCGCTCTCCGAGGTCAAACCCACCTGCGCCGCAACCACCACGCCTTTGCGGTCCACGAAAAACGAAGCGGGAAGATCGTCGAGCCCGCCGTAGTCGCGGCTGATCGAGTCGCCATCGAGCAGCACCGGATACGGCATCTTCTCCTCCGCAACAAACTTGCCTGCGGCTCCCGTGGCCTTCGCCCATCCGGCCTTGTCGTCCGGCTTCAGATCGTCGCCCTCCGTGTCGACGCCCAGCACTTCGAATCCCTGCGCCGCATATTTCTGGCGCAACTCGACGATCCACGGCGTCTCGATCTTGCAGGGCCCGCACCATGTAGCCCAGAAGTTGATCAGCAAGGCCTTGCCGCGGTAGCTCGCCAGCGAGACTTTGTTGCCGCTGAGATCTTTGAGTTCGAATGCCGGCGCAGGCTTGCCGTTGAGCGGAGAAACATATTGCGGCGTGCCGCCTCCGGGTGCGGGCACCAGCTCACCCTGCCCAACGCCCGCGAGCCGGCGCTCCGCCTCCTGCCGGCGGTACTCCCAGTTGGCCCACCCCGCCCACGCAAAGATGGCCAGAATCAGAAGTGTCGCGCTCAGAACCAGTGTGTTGCGCCGCACGGGGATCGACCTCATGCGTCTATTTTACGAGGTACGCCTGCTGCCTAATCCCTATTCCCTTAGTCCCTTAGTCCCTGTCTTTTGTTACCATCAAAGGCCGATGAGTTCTCACATGCAAGACGACGCGTTCCAGCCGGCGGCTCTGGTGCGCACGGAGGCAGCCGCTCTCCAAGCCCTCGCCACGCGCCTCGAAGGGCCCATGGCCGCGCCGTTCGCGCGCGCCGTCGACATGATCCTCCGCTGCGGCGAATTGAACGGGCGCGTCGTGGTCACCGGCATGGGCAAAAGCGGCATCATCGCGCAGAAAATCGCCGCCACGCTCAGCTCCACCGGCTCGCCTGCGCTGTTCTTGCATCCCGCCGAGGCGGTGCACGGCGATCTGGGCGTGCTCATGCCCGGCGACGTGGTGATCGCGCTCTCTGGGAGCGGCGAAACCGAGGAGATCCTGCGCCTGCTCGCCACCGTCAAGCGCAAAGGCGATGCGCTCATCGCGTTCTGCTGCAATCTGCAGTCGACTTTGGCGCAAGTCGAGCGATGTAGCCCTCGATTGCTCGGTCGAGCGCGAAGCCTGCGGATTGAATCTCGCGCCCACAGCCTCCACCACCGCCATGCTCGCGCTCGGCGATGCGCTGGCCGTCGCCGTCAGCCTGCGCAAAGGCTTCCGCGCCGAAGACTTCGCCGAGCTGCATCCCGGCGGCAAGCTCGGCAAGCAACTGGCCAAGGTGCGCGAACTTGATGCACTCGCGGCGAAGACATCCCCACCGTCACGCCGTTCACGTCCATGTCCGATGTGATCTTCGAGATGTCGTCGAAGAAGCTCGGCATTACGACAGTGCAGGAGAACGGCCTCCTTTGTGGCGTTATCAGCGACGGCGATCTGCGGCGACTGCTCGAGCGCGAAGGCGGCGCGGCGCTAGGCAAGACCGCGGGCGAGGCCATGAACCGCGCATCCGCGCACGATTGCATCGAGCGAACTGGCCGCAACAGCATTGGCGATCCTGGAAGAGCGCAAGATCACCTCGCTCGTCGTGGCGGACGTGGACGGAAAAGTCGAAGGCATCGTGCACCTGCACGATCTGTGGGGCGTGGAGCTGATCTGATCGGCGCGCTGCCGAGATGAACGGGAGGCCAACGATGGATTCCGGCGGAAGAAAACGAATGATCGTCAAAATAGCGGTCTCAGTTGTGTCGGTTGCTGCTTGCGCAAAGTCTCTCTCAAAGCAGAATCCCTTTTAAATTGTCCTGGCAGTGTTAGCGTGCCTGTTCTTCGTTTGGATTTCAAGCGTGAAGCCCGAATGATGGCTATTTAACGGCACGGCGCGCCGCGCCATTGACAGCCAATCCTTCCAGCCCTACGCTTGAGCTATGCAGGTCGAGCTCACACCCGCACAAGCCTCCTTTGTTGACTTGGGAATCCAGGAAGGTCGCTTTCGAAATTCAGAGGAGGCCATCCGCGAAGCCCTTGACCAATGGGAGAAGAGGGAACGCGCGCGCGTTGAAATGCTGGCCTCGCTCGATTCCGCCGAGCTGGCGATCGATGCCGGCCAGGGTGATGATTACACCCTCGAGACGCTTTCCTCGCTGGTTCAGTCTGTTCAGGAACGCGGAATTGCCCGTTTGTCCGAACGCTGATGCGCATTCGTCTCGCGCCGCAAGCCCGGACAGATCTTGACGAAATCTGGCTCTATGTCGCCTGCAAGAGCGGCAACCCTGAAATCGCCACGCACCACGTTGAATCCGTCGCCCGCGGATTTCGGTTGCTGTCGAAGTTTCCATTGATCGGTAGAAGCTTAGGGACGAGCAACAGGCCGAATTTTCGTACTCTCGCGATCCGCAGCTACATCGTTTTCTATCGGCCCGCAGACGGCGAGATACGGATTCTACGCGTCATCCATGCGGCGCGAGACGCATATGCAGTATTCGCCGAGCAGCGGTGAGCGCTGCAAGAGCGCCGGCCCCCAGGACATTTAGAATGAATGCTGCTCTGATTCGCACTTCGTCCGCCCCGGCGGGCGGGAAAGTTCTCTTTTCCTTCTATGCATCGTTGGTCAAAGCTCTTCATTCCTACTCTGCGCGAGGCCCCGACAGACGCCGAAGTGGCCAGCCACAAGTTTCTGCTGCGCGGCGGCTACATTCGCCAGCTAGGCGCAGGCATCTACAACTACCTCCCGCTCGGTCAGCGCGCGCTGAACAAGATCATCGGCATCGTGCGCGACGAGATGGACAAGATCGGCCAGGAGTTTTACCTGCCCGCCATATTGCCTAAAGAACCATGGGAAGAAAGCGGCCGCTGGACCACCATGGGCGACAACATGTTCCGCCTCAAAGATCGCAAAGGAGCTGACCTGTGTCTCGGCATGACGCACGAAGAGATCATGACCGTAATTGCGCGCGGCGAATTGCGCAGTTACAAACAGTTGCCGCAAATCTGGTACCAGATTCAGACCAAGTTCCGCGACGAGCCGCGGCCCAAGTCGGGCCTGCTGCGCGTGCGCCAGTTCATCATGAAGGACGCGTACTCCTTCGACATCGACGCCGCGGGTCTCGACAAGAGTTTCGATCTGCATGATGCTGCGTATCGCGCCATCTTCACGCGCTGCGGCCTCAAGTTCGTCGCCGTGGAGGCGGACTCGGGCGCAATGGGTGGCTCGCAATCGCAGGAATTCATGGTCTACACCGACGCGGGCGAAGATTTCATCGCAAGTTGCCCGGTGTGCGGCTACGCGGCGAATCTCGAGAAGGGCACTTCACGCCTTGAATCTTTGGAGGAGATGGTTGCCACTGGGGATGGCAAGCCGGAGCTAGTATCGACGCCTGGCTGCGCCGCGATCTCCGACGTTGCCGCGTTCTTCAAAGTATCGCCGGCTTCTGACATCAAGTGCGTGGCCTACATGGCGCTCAAGCGCGGGCCGGTCGCAAAAGATGGCAGCCGGAACGATACCTGGCACGGCGTGGCCACATTCCTGCGCGGCGATCACCAGGTGAACGAGACCAAGCTTTTGGGCGCACTCGGCGCTGCGGAGTTGCGCACCATGCAGGCCGAAGAGTTGCAACAATTCTTCAACGGTCCTGCGGGTTATCTCGGGCCGGTGGGGCTCAAGCACGATTTACAACCGCTCGGCGAAGGTCTTACTGTGATTGTCGACCGCGCCCTCGAAGGCCGCAAAAACATGGTCTGCGGCGCTAACAAACTCGACTACCACTTGCGCAACGTGACACCCGGCAGCGACTTCACCTGGACATTGTCTGCCGACATCCGCAGCGTGAATGAGGGCGAAGGCTGCCCGCAAATGGACAAGAATGGGGCTGGCTGCGTGGGCAAGCTCGTAGTCGGCAAAGCCGTCGAAGTCGGGCACATCTTCAAGCTCGGCTACAAGTATTCCGAGTCGATGAATCTGCGCGTCCTCGACCCCAACGGCAAAGAAGTAACGCCGATCATGGGCAGCTACGGCATCGGCATCGAACGCATATTGACCGCGGCCATCGAACAGGCCAACGACGCCAACGGCTTCTGCCTTTCGGCTTCCATCGCGCCCTTCACGGTGGTAGTCACCATCACAAACATTTCCGATGCGGCCCTTCGCGAAACCGGCGAAAAACTCGCTGCCGATCTTGAAGCCGCGGGGCTCGACGTGCTGCTGGATGACCGGGACGAGCGCGCCGGCGTCAAATTCAAGGACGCGGATCTGGTGGGCATTCCCTACCGTATCAATGTCGGCAAGAAAGCCGCCGCGGGCCAGGTCGAGCTTGTTAGCCGCTCCACAAGCACCAGCGCCGATGTAGCCTTGACTGAAGTGGTAGCGCAGGTGAAGAAGCGCGTCGCGGAAGAACAGCTTCTAGCCTCCAGCTCCTAGAACTGGTCGCATAAATCCGTCTTGAAAGGGCACGGCTTTAGCCGTGCCGTGAAAGGCGCATAAACGAATGGGTTTCAACCCCTGAGGGATGTTTTCAATAGGCTCCTATGATTTATGCAACCAGTTCCAGCTTCCAGCTCTTTCGTGCGCTGGGTCCGATCTCAATTTTCGTCCGTAGCCGGAGAGGCTCGTTGAAGCAAGAAAAAGCTAGAGGCTAGAAGCTAGCGGCTAGGAGCTGCCTTTATGGCATTACGAATCCGATTTACGAGACCCGCCCCAGGCCAACTCAGGTCGCGGATTCTGTGGTACCTGCTGGCGGCTGTCGGCTGCGTCGTATTCGCGGGCCTCTGTGTCTTCACGTTTTTCTACATCAAGTACCAGCGCATTGTGGACGAGCGGCTCAAATCGCCGATCTTCGCCAATACCGCCAAAATTTACGCGGCCCCGCGCGAAGTGCGGCCAGGACAAAAGCTGACCGTTCATCTGATCGCCAACGAGCTGCGTGAGGCTGGCTACACTGCCGACGGCGCAGGGCAGGCATCGCCTCTGGGAACGTACAGCGAGGGCGTGCAGCAGATCACCGTGCGCCCCGGCCCGCAGTCCTATCACGCGCCCGACAGCGCGACCATTCGCGTGAGCGGTGGCGTGGTCGACGCCATCAGCGACGAGCGCGGACAGCCGCTTTCAAGCTACGAGCTCGAACCGCTGCTCATCACCGGTCTGAGCGACGATCCGAATCGCACCAAGCGCCGCCTGCTCACCTTTGACGAGATTCCGCCGAACCTGGTGCACGCCGTCATCGCCATCGAAGACCGGCGCTTCTATGAGCACGGTGGCATCGACTATTGGCGCATCCTGGGCGCAATGCGCAACGACATCTTTCACCTGCACCGCTACAGGGAAGGCGCATCCACGCTCACGCAGCAACTGGCGCGCGGCTTCTTCCTTACGCCTGAGCGCACCTGGTCACGCAAGATGCGCGAGGCCGTCATCAGCATCATCCTCGAGCATCGCTTCGATAAGCAGCAGATTTTCGCCATGTACGCCAACGAGATCAACCTCGGGCAAATCGGTAGTTTTTCCATCGACGGCTTCGGTGAGGCCTCGCAGGCCTATTTCGGCAAGGATGTCGCCCACCTCGATCTGGCTGAGTGCGCCTTGCTGGCCGGGCTCATCCAAAGTCCCAGCCGCCTCAATCCCTACCGTCACGCCGATCGCGCCATCGAGCGGCGCACCCTGGTTCTTGATTCGATGGTAGAAACCGGCGCCATCACAAAGGAACAAGCCGAAACTGCGAAGGCTGAGCCGCTGCACTTGGCCGCGGCCAGTGTGGACGCGAGCGAAGCGCCCTATTTTGTCGACCTCGTGCACGATCAGTTGACGCAACGTCTCGGCGATCGCGATTTCAACCGCGAAGGCCTGCGCATTTACACGTCGCTCGATCCTGATCTGCAGCGCCTTGCCACGGAAGCTGTGGACTCGACCGTTCATGTTGTCGACGAGTTGGTGGATAGAGTCCATGCGCGCGACAAGAAGCTGGGCAAACCGTATGTTTACCCGCAGGTGGCGCTCATTGCGCTCGATCCGCACACCGGCCAGGTGCTGGCACTGGTAGGCGGCCGCGATTATGGCAGGTCGCAGGTGAATCATGCGGTGGCGCACCGGCCCACCGGCTCCATCTTCAAGCCGTTTGTTTATGCTTCGGCCTTTCAGACCGCTGTCGAAGGCACCATGCTGCCCGGCCAAACCGCGCTCTTCTCGCCTGTGACCATGCTCAGCGATGAGTCAGACCACGTACGGCGAGGGAACCCCCTACGAATACACGCCGCACAATTTTGTCAATGAGCATTACGGCCAGATGACCGCTCGTTACGCCCTGATGCAGTCGGACAACATCGCCACCATCGAGCTCGCGAGCTGGGTAGGGTTCGATCGCGTAGCTTCGCTGGCTCGCGAAGCTGGAGTCAAGAGCGCGCAGGGCACTCCTTCAATGCCCATTGGCTCCTACGATGCCACACCCCTCGACATGGCGGGCGCCTACACCATCTACGCCAACAATGGCCTGCATATCGATCCGTGGATGCTGGCGAGCGTGCGCACCACCACCGGCGACATCGTCGAAGACTACACGCCCACCACGCGCCAGGTGCTCGATCCGCGCGTCGCCTATCTCACGACCAGCATGATGGAGGCCGTGATGAATGGAGGGACTGCGGCGAGTGTTCGCGGCTTGGGATTTACCGCCCCCGCTGCCGGCAAGACGGGCACCGATCACGACGCATGGTTCGCGGGCTTTACAAGCAACCTGCTTTGCATCGTGTGGGTCGGCAATGACGACTACACCCCACTCGATCCGGAAAACCTCGGTCGCGTGCAGGGTGCGCGCGCCGCCGCACCAATATGGGCAGCCTTCATGAAGCAGGCCGTCCAGCTGCCGCAGTACTCTGATACCAACGAATTCGTGCCGCCCGATGGCGTGGAAGTCGTTACTCTCGATAAGGCGACAAACCTGCTGGCGGACAGCGCCTGCCCCGAAGATTACACCGCGGCCTTCCTCGCCGGCACCGCGCCCACTGACACCTGCGACCACACCGGGCTGGGCGGCGAAGACCACCGCAACATCCTCCAGAAGATCTTCGGCGTCGGCAAGCCAACGAACTAGGTTTCTGGTCGCTTGAAGGTAAACCAATCCGTGCCCTATCCATTCGCCAGATTTTTGGGCGAATGGGTGGCAAAGCACGAACTCCAATGGCGCGTATTCATCCAGTAAAGCTCTAGCGCCGGCGTGCAGGCTTTTCCGCCACCCGCCGCGGCCGCTGCTTGGCAGAGACCGCGCGGATCACCAGAGTTCCTCGCCCCGTAGCGGGCAGGGGCGCTTTGCCCTGTGCAGCGGCCGCGCGAATCAGCGCTTCCACCGCAGGCTTGCTCAAATCACGCGCGCTTTCGATCCGGATGAATCGATTCTGATTCCCGCCACCCAGCAAAATTCCTGCTGGATCGGGAAGCGTTGAACCGTAGTAAAACGCCAGCCGCACGCCGTGGGCGTCGGCCACCAACTGAGTGAAAGTGTCTGACGGCCTGAGCGTCGGGCAGTAGCCGATGACGAAGAAATTGTAGTTGTCGTAGACGAGCTCATTCGCGGTGGGCAGTCGCTTGCGCAGGGCAGCCCGCACAGCGCGAATCGCCTTTGCCATCTCCGGCGTGAACTTGTCGATACATCCGGCAAGTTCGATTTCTGCATTGTTCTTCAAGGAAGTTGCACCTGTCTTCATTTCGCCTCTTGTTGATCCGGCCCCAAAATACTGTGTTCGTGCCCCATCCATTTCCGCGCCTTTTGCGGAAATGGGTGGGAGATGTGCCACTATTGTCGTTCCGCATCAATAATGGGGCCCGTTTCTTTCAAGCTCCTTCTACATCCGATCCATCCTGCATGGGCTGGCACTGCGGACACCAGAACGTGACGCGCGCATCCGTGCCCTGAATGCGGCGGCGAATCGCCTCGCCGCAGCGCCGGCATGGCTCGCCCGCACGCCCGTACACCCACAAGCTCTCGCCGGGATCGGAGGCATGCGTGGTACGCCGCTGCTGCCCGCGATACGTGACGATTGTATCGCCGGAATCCTCAAGCACGTTGACCTTGAGCAACTTTTGCGCGCTGGCAATCGTCGCCGCGGCCTCGTTGCGGGTCAGTGTTCCTACTGCGCGGAATGGATTCAAGCCGTTGACGAAGCAGATCTCCGATTTGAAAACATTGCCCACGCCGGCCAGCACCGATTGATCGAGCAGAGCGTCGGCAATGGCTTCATCGGGGCGCGCCATCAACCTTTCCAGCGCCGTCGCCGCGTCGAACTCCGCGCGCAGCAGATCGTTCTCTGGAACGGCGACGCGCAAATCGCGATCGAGCGAATGTTGCGTGTGCATGCGCGCCACGGGCACGCGAAAGCCAACCGCCTCGTACTGCTCGTTTGCAATCACAATGCGCATATGGATGTGCGCAAGCTGCCAGCGCTCGCCGCGGCGGTAGATATGCCAGCGCCCGTTCATCAGCAGGTGCGAGGCAAGAACGCCGCCACCGGAAAAGTAGACGAGCAGCCACTTGCCGCGCGCCTCGACATTGCTGACGAATTGGCCCGCGAGCGGCGTGTCATCGTTGAAGCGCATGAGCCACGGGAACGTTGAACGGAACGCGGTGACGGGTTTGCCCACGAGCGCGCGGCCCAGATTGCGCGCAGTGCGAAAGATGGTGTCGCCCTCTGGCATTTCTTATTGCACCTCGGGGCGAGACGGCTGTGCCTGTGCCACCGGCAACGGAATCCTTCGCAGGTGCATGCCCAACGGGCCGGGATGAAAGCCTGCATCCATCAGGAACCGCGCCATGAAATGCGCGGCCACGGGCTGGCCGTTAATCGTCGTAATGAGCACGCCCTCGTGACTGTGCAGTCGCATCCGGTCCTGACCACGCGTGCAAAGGAAATGCGCCAGCCCCGACGCCGTTTGCGAGCGCTCTGGTTCCTCGGCAGGCAAAAACACCAGCAGGTTGGGATTGCCGCGCTTGAGCCAAGCCACCAGACGGCCATTGCGAAGAATCACCTCGGCGTACGACGCACGTGTGAGTACGCGCGGAGCGGATTCCGAATCTTCCTCGGCCACCGGCAACTCCGGCCAGCGCAAGACCGATCCATAGGGATTGGCCGGATCGGTTGCGCCCAACTGCACAAACTCCGGTTTCTCCAGAGCCGGCTCCGCGCGCAACTGGCGCAGCAAATCCACGGCAGCGGGCAGTGCGAATTGCGTCGCTCCCAAACCACCCACAAAGTAGCCACGGCGGATACGCCCACTTTCTTCAAGCGCCTTCAGCACGTCATACACAGCACTGAACCCGCCGGGCACGTTCTCCGCCGCAACATGCTCGCGCAGCAGCACGCCATAGCGATGCAGCAGTTGCAGCGCTAGCGCATGGCTGCGCTCAGTCTGCGACGGAGAGTACAGCCGGTCTCCAGACCCACGCATTATACCGCCGGTCTCCAGACCAGCATTGCCTTGAAAGGGCACGGCTTGAGCCGTGCCGCTAGCCGCCACCGAAAAGTCCGGGGGCTTTAGCCCCTGAGGCAATCGCTCGCGAGTCGAGAGTGATTGCAATCCCAGCAGCGACCATCTACCCTGCGCCGTCGGCGGCGTAGTGCGTCGCGAACGAAACACGACACCGGTCTGCAACCGCCGTGGAGTGCGTGCACTCTCCGGTCGAGCGGTATAGGCGCGCAGCGCGTGCAGCGAATCGTTGGTGATAAGCCCACGCCATACGAGACTCCACAATGCATCGATGGTTTCGCCAGGATAGCCGCCTCCTGACGCCTGGTGCAGCGCATCGAAGAAACTCGCGCCCGTGGATTCGAGCACCGCGAGCAGTTTTCCTTCGCGCTCTTTGAGGGTTTCAACCAATGGTCTTCGTTGCGCCAGCAACGGCAGCTTGTCGGCAAGATACAACGCGACGCGCCCGTCGCGCTCGCCGATCGGCTCTACTCCAGCCCACGCCACTTCGCCCGCGGCAATCAAAGTATCGAGCCCGGCAGGCGTGAAATCGGCAATGCGCGCAGGCAGAATCGACGTTTCGAGCAGCGATGCGGGCAACGGCGCGCCTTGTAGGTTTTCAATCGCATCGAGCAGCGCGTCCAGATGCGCCGAGCCCGTGCGCCGCGGCGCGAGCAATCCCTGCCAATGCGTAAGAAACCGCGCCAGCGTGTGCTGCTCCACGGGTTCCACTTCGCGGCGCAGCCGGGCCAGCGACTTGCGCCGGATCTGCCGCAAAATCTCCGCATCGCACCACTCGCGATGCAGCCCCCCTGGTCGGAAACCGCCCTCCAGCACGCGACCCTCCGTTGCAAGCTGCCGCAGCGTATTCTCGACCACCTCCGCGTCGAGCGCAAACCGATCCACTGCTTCGCGCAGCGTGAAAGGCCCATGCGTGCGCGCGTAGCGGCGTACCAATTCGAGCACGGGATGCGCTACCGGCTCGAGCAGCGCAGTTGCCAACCCCGGCGGCAGAGGAATGCCCAGCCCATCGCGATAACGCGCGGCGTCTTCCGCGGCAATCAAACGCTTTTCACCGGCGATGCGCAGTTCGAGCAGCCGCCGCGAGCGAACCAACCGATCGACCTGCGCCAGCAAGTCCGGCGAAACCACGCGCCGCGCCAGTTCTTCGCGCGAAAGATCGCCGATCTTCAGGCACAAATCGTGCATGCCATCGGCCGATCGCGCCCGATAACTCTCCGCAAGACACTGCGCGGCTTCTTCTACTTCGGCGATTGCAGCGGCATCGAGCAATTCGCGCAAATCGGCCTCGCCCAGCAATTCGCGCAGCTGGTCCTGGTCGATGGTGAGCGCCTGCGCGCGTCGTTCCGCCAGCGGCGCGTCGCCTTCGTACATAAAATTCGCCACGTAGCTGAACAGAAGCGACGAAGCAAACGGCGAAGGCTTGCGTGTCTCCACCACGTGCACGCGGAGCTGCCGCTGTTCGATAGCGCGCAGCGTTTCAATCAGCGCCGGCATGTCGAACACATCGCGCAGGCATTCGCGATACGCCTCCAGCAGCAGCGGGAACTTGGGATACCGCGACGCCACGCTGAGCAGATCGTACGAGCGTTTGCGCAGCTGCCACAGCGGCGAGCGCTGGTCGGCGCGGCGGCGCGGCAGCAGCAGCGCGCGGCCCGCAGCCTCGCGAAAACGCCCTGCAAACAGAGCCGTCGAACCCAATTGCCGCAGCACAAGCTGCATGGCCTCCACCGCTTCCACCAGAATCCAATCCGAATCGGGCGGCTCGTCGGTGTCAGGGAAGCGCAGCACAAATCCGTCGTCACCCCACAGCGTCTCCACCTCGGGCCCGCCCGCGGCGCGGATCCGCGCGCTCACCGCCATCGCCCAGGGAATATGAATGCGGCTCCCGAACGGCGTCAGCACGCACACGCGCCAATCGCCCAACTCGTCGCGGCATCTTTCAACCACAATTGTCCGGTCGTCGGGAACCTGCCCGGTCGATTCCGCTTGATCGGCGAGAAAGCGCAGCAGATTTTCTGCCGCGCCGGGATCGAGATCGTGCTCGTTGACGAGGCGCGTAAGCGCAGCCGCCTGCGGCAAGGCGCGCAACTCGCGCACCATGGCCCCGATGCGCCGCCCAAACTCCAGCGGCCGTCCCGGCCCGTCGCCTTTCCAGAACGGCATCTTGCCCGGTTCGCCGGGCGCTGGCGTCACCAGCACGCGATCGTGCGTGATGTCCACGATTCTCCAAGTGGACGCGCCGAGGATGAACGTCTCGTTGGGGTGCGACTCGAACACCATCTCTTCATCGAGCTCGCCCACACGCACCGATTTGCCCTCGGTAAACGCGAGGAAAACTCCGTACAGTCCGCGGTCAGGAATGGTTCCAGCGTTCAGAATGGCGAGCCGCGCCGCGCCGTCGCGTGCTGAAACCACGTTACGTACGCGGTCCCACGTCAATCGCGGGCGCAGTTCGCCGAACTCGTCGGAAGGATAGCGCCCGCTCAACAGATCGAGCACACCCTCAAAGGCCGTTCGCGAAAGCGAACCAAACGGCGCTGCCCGGCGCACCAGGTTGAAGAGATAATCGACAGAGACTTCCGTGGCGAGGGACTGAGGGACTAAGGGACTAGGGACTAGGGACTGCGCGGTCGTGCTGCTTTCAGAAAACAAGTTCGGCTCATATGCTTCGTGCTGCAGAGCCTTCTTGCTCCCTTGCTCCCTGCCGGGGCCCCCGGCGGCTCCGCCGCTGGAGTGGCTCGCTCCCTTGCTCTTCGCTTTCTTGTTCCCTCGGTCCCTCTTTCCCTTGTTCCCTGCACTTGCAACGATCGCCACCAACTGCTGGCACAGCACATCGAGTGGGTTGCGCGGAAACCGCGTGGACTCGATGTGTCCCTCGTGCATCGCGCGTGTCACGGCGGCGCAGGCCACCAGGTCGGCGCGGTATTTGGGAAACAGAATCCCCTCGCTCACCGCATCCACGTGGTGGCCGGCGCGGCCAATGCGCTGCATACCGCTCGCCACCGAGGGCGGCGACTCGATCTGGATGACGAGATCCACCGCGCCCATGTCGATGCCAAGTTCAAGCGTCGAAGTCGCGCACAGTGCGCGGATCTGTCCCGCCTTCAGTTGTTCTTCGATCACCGTCCGCTGCGCCGCGGCCAGCGATCCGTGATGCGCGCGGGCAATCGGTTCGCCGGCAAGATCGTTCAGCGCTCCGGCCAGCCGCTCGGCAGTCTGCCGCGCATTCACAAACAGAATCGTCGAGTTGCGCTCGCGAATAATCTCGAGCAGCCGCGGATGGATCGCGTTCCAGATCGAGACGCGCCGCGGCGTCTGCGAAGCCGGCCCCGAAGGAATCTCCTCCATCTCTCCCAGCCGCGCCATGTCCTCCACGGGAACTTCGATGCGCAGCTTGAGCTGCTTGCGCGCGGCGGCGTTCACGATCGTCACTGGCCGGTAGCGCAGCGATGTGGCTTCCGCCACATCGGGGAGCGAGGGAGCAAGGGAGCGAGGGAGCAAAGAATCGACCGCGGAATATTCTGCGGCGTCAGCTACTAAGTCCTGAAGTCCCTCATTCTCGTCGCGCTCTGTTCCCTGTTCCCTGATCCCTGTTCCCTGTTTTCTCGCTCCCTCGCTCCCTTGCTCCCTTGCTCCCTGCACTTCCATCCCGCCCAGGAACCGCGCCACCTCTTCGAGCGGCCGCTGCGTGGCCGAGAGGCCGATGCGCTGCAAGGGCCGAGCCGTCAGCGCTTCAAGCCGCTCCAGCGTCAGCGCGAGATGCGCGCCGCGCTTGGTCGGCACAAGCGCATGAATCTCGTCTACGATCACGGTTTCCACTGTGCGCAATGCCTCGGCCGCCTGCGACGTCAGCAGCAAGTAAAGCGACTCGGGAGTAGTAATAAGGATGTCAGCAGGGTGACGCGCAAACCGGGCGCGCTCGCGTTGCGGCGTGTCGCCGGTACGCACGCTGATTGTCGGCTCCCGGAACGCGACGCCCATGCGCCGCGCCATGTTCGCCATGCCCGCCAGCGGCGAGCGCAAATTCCGTTCCACATCCACGGCCAGCGCCTTCAGCGGGGAAACGTAAACAATGCGGCAACCGCGCCGCTCTTCTCGCGCAGTTTTCTGATCCCTGTTCCCTGATCCCTGATCCCTGTTTTCTCGTTCCCTTGTTTCCTTGTCCCCTTGTTCCCTGTCTTCCAGCATCAGCCGGTCCAGGCACCACAAAAACGCGGCCAAAGTCTTGCCTGTTCCGGTTGGCGCCAGGATCAGCGCATTTTCGCCACGCGCAATCACCGGCCATCCCATGCGCTGAGGCGCGGTGGGCGCGTCAAAGACAGCCTTGAACCACGCTGCCGTCACCGGATGGAAACAAGCGAACGGGTAGGCTGTTTCGGCGGGATTGGATGGGAGAGGGGACATGGTGCTTTCACGAGAGTAACGCAACTTGCTTGGCGAACACAAAGCGAAAAGATAGTGGCAAGGAACCCTGGGGAACAACCGAACAGGAAAGCCGGGACTGGAAAGAAGCGCGAACGAGAGAGCAAGTGGCCGATTTCTATTCCCTGCTCCCTACTCGCTATTCCCTGTCTTTCCCCCATCTCGCCACGCTGAACTGCGCACCGGCAAACATGATCAAGCCGGAGATATACGCCCAGAACAGCAAGCTCACCGAGACATAAAACGGGCCGTACATGCTCAGATCGATGTGAGGAATGGCCAAGGCAAAGATGAAACGCGCGGCAAGCCAGATAATGCCCGTGATAATCGACGTGCGCAGAACCGGTCGCCAGGGCACCTTGCGGTTCGGAAGCACGTAATAGACCGAGAAGAAGAACAGGATCGCCGCTGCGCCGCTGGAGACTTGCAGACAAACGTAGCCGATCCCATCGCGAATCCCGGCGATGGTGTCGTTCGTGCTGTGGAAAGAAATGAAGCCGAGAGCGTCCTGCACGCCCACGGTTACGCTCATGCTGAGGAGCGCGAGTGCGGCCATTAGAATCGCCAGCCCGAAGGCGATGGTCTGGTTAAAGAGGTAGTTGCGGCTCTTCGCTACGCCCCATGCCTGATTGAGGGCGACTTCCAACGGCAGAAAAATACCGGTGCAGGCAATGAGAATCATCACCAACGAGAGAGCCAGCGCACTCTTGTGGTGCAACATCGGCAAAACAGCTTCTTTGAGGATGGTGTCTACCAGCCAGCCCTTTTCCTTGGCGGCGGAAGGAAGATAATAATCCACCATCTGGTCGACAACTCTCTTCATGGCTTCGGAGTGGAAGACCGAAAGCGCCAGCGTATAAAGCAGCACCACAAAGGGAATGAACGAGATGATTGCATTGGCAGCCACGCTGAACGCGAAGGTGTGCACCTCGCTGTCAAGCAGGTAGGCGATCAGCGCGGTGCCATCTTTGCGCCACTGGTACCATTTGGTGCGCGTCACCGGCTGCGCGGGTCCAGTCGCGGCGCTAGCCAACGCCACGCTCGCGCTCTCGATACCGGTCGCGACATCGGAGACAGTTGTCAATTCATCGGGCACGGGATCGTCCTTCTTGCATCAGGCATTGTGGCGGGTCCATCGCGCGGAACACTGTTCTTAAGGATAGCTCCTCGCACGCTAGCGGCGACGCATCGGTGTCAACAGCAGCGCGTAGGTTTTCTTGCCGGAGATCATCTCCGCAATCGGGCAAGACAGGCTCCGGAAAAACTCAATCCAAGCGGCTTTGTAACAGGGCATGGCTTTAGCCATGCCGCAAATGCCGCAAAATGAGTCGGGCTTCAGCCCCTGCCAATCCGTCATGAGTCGTTTTCGCTTTTCGTTCGGGCTTTTTCCGCAGCCTGCAGAGCCCATCGTGCGGCCGCGCGCAGCCCCTCGTCCGCAGCGCTTGCCCACGCTTCAAGTTGTGGAATAAATCTCGCGACTCCGCTGTTGCCCATGGCAATTGCCACGTTGCGCTTGAGGCCCAGGAATCCCGCCCTCCGCACCGGCGAACCATTGAATTCGCGTTCGAATGACTTCTCATCGAGAGAGCCCAACCAGTCCAGTGCCGGATTTACTAGCTCCAGCCTCGACTCGAGCTCCGGATCGACCTCGATCGGCCCATTCCGCGCGGCCTTCGCGTTCCAGGGACACACATCCTGGCAAATGTCGCAGCCGAACACCTGGCGGCCCATGCCCGGCATCAGCTCCTCGGCAATCGGCCCCTTGTGCTCAATGGTCAGGTAACTAATGCAGCGCCGCGCGTCCATCTGGTAAGGCACATCGAGCGCATGCGTCGGGCAGGCCTCGATGCAGCGGGTGCACGAACCACAGCGATCGGGAACAAGCATTGAACCGGCGCCAGTCCGCCCCGCTGACTCGCTGGCCCGCTGACTTGCCGGCTCGCTGACTTCGAGCGACGTCAGCAGCACCGCCAGAAATCCCCACGATCCGAGTCGCGGATGAATCAGGCACGTATTCTTGCCCGTCCATCCCAGCCCGGCCGCCACGGCAACCGCGCGCTCTACTACCGGGCCCGTATCCACATAACAACGCGATTCAAACTCGCCCAGCTCAGCATGCAGCCGCGCTTCCACGTCGCGCAGCCGTTTGAGCAGCACCTTGTGATAATCGCTGGCCCGCCGTTCGCCCTTCGCATCGATCCGGCTACTCCACGCATACCGCGCAATCCACGCGCTCCCGCGCTTTGGCGTTTTGGTTGAGAGAGGTGTTTCGGGGTAGAGATAGCTCGCAAAGCAAACCAGCGCCGAGCGCGCCCAAGGGAAGGGGACGCGCACGCGCTCCCGCGTCAGCCGCCCATCTTCGCCGGTCCGCCCGAGATACTGCATGGTTCCCGCGTGCCCGGCGCGCACCCACGCCGCAAACCGGACCGCATCGCGCTCCTCAGCCGCGTAAGGAATCGCCACCAAGCCCGCCTCGGTAAACCCCGCAGCCAGAGCCATGGCCCGCACAGGTTCGCGCGCCAGCCCTGATCCAGGGCTGGCCGAAGTAGAAGTCGCAGGATGAGCGGATTCTCCCGGCATGGTAACTTGCCTTGCGGAACTCACTTCGCTCGGCAATCTCAGAATATTCCCTCAAATGCGAGTGAATACCCGGCCTGCCGCACGCGGACCCACCTCCGAACTCGCTCGATCCTCCATGGCTTGGAACTTCCTGCCTCGCCTCTGCGTACATCTCATTACTGGCCGTCCTGTGGAGGCATGCTATGACAATCCAAGCTTTTCAATTCAACGAAATCACCGAATTGGTGCGCGGCAACGAACAGCAGTTGCTCGAGCGCTTCGAGCCGCTGGTGCGCCGGCAAAACGTCACGCTCGATCTTGCGCAGATCGCCCGCATCGACGCCGCTGGCCTCGCCGCGCTCATCACTCTCTATTGCGACGCCTGCAAGGCCGGCTACCGCTTCACCATCGAGAACCCGTCGTCGCATGTCCGCGAAATTCTGGCGATTGTCGGGCTGGACAAACTCCTCGTCTCCCAAAATACGGAGGCAATTCCCTATTTCAGTACGCAACTTCAGGAAACCGCGGCCTGATTTCTCGGAAATCCCGCCGGAAATCGCGCCAAATCGCCGCTACCGTATCAAAATGCAATACCGCGTGCCCCCTGTTAGAACAGCCCTCCCCATCCCGTTCCATCCCCTGTGCCACGGGTCACAGGCAGTCCCAACCCGCAGACGATATTCCTATTTACGACACTGCCCGCTTGGCGCAGTTCCAAATTATTGAAGGGTCTCGTTCGTTCAGCCCGAATGCCGCTTCCAATTGGCGCGCTGGGCCTCCGTTCCGTTACCCTTGCAGATGGACCGCGAAGCGGAATCCTACGATGGAGATTTGATCTGATGACTCAAGCTGTATTGGAACAACCGCCCGCCACGGCGAGCTCAAGTTCAACTGAACCTTATGTATTTTTCTTTGGCGGCGGCAAGGCCGACGGCAACGGGAAAATGAAGGACGTACTGGGCGGCAAGGGCGCAGGCCTGGCCGAGATGACCAACGCGGGCCTGCCCGTCCCTCCCGGATTCACCATCCAGACCGAGGCTTGCCGCGAATATATGCGTGGCAACATGAGCCCGCAGATCGACGAAGAGATGCTCGCAGCGCTTGCAAAGCTTGAGCAGATGCAGGGCCAGCAGCTCGGCAAGGGCGAAAATCCGCTGCTCGTCTCGGTCCGCTCCGGCGCAAAGTTTTCCATGCCCGGCATGATGGACACCATCTTGAACCTGGGCCTCAACGATGAAGCCGTCGAAGCACTGGCCAAGCGCACCGATAATCCCCGCTTCGCTTATGACTCCTACCGCCGTCTCATCCAGATGTTCGGCGACGTGGTCCTCGACGTTCCCAAGAAGAAGTTCGAGCACATCTTCGACGGCGTCAAGGCCGCGAAGAAGATCAAGTTCGACTACGATCTGCAACCCGATGCTCTCCAGAAGATCATTGCCGAATACAAAAAGCTGATCAAGAAGGAAACCGGCAAGGACTTCCCGCAGAATCCGCTCGAGCAGCTCACCGCCGCCCGCGACGCCGTCTTCAGGAGCTGGCAAAACGATCGCGCCAAGACCTATCGCCGCATCAACCACATTGACGACTCGATCGGTACAGCCGTCAACGTGCAAGCCATGGTCTTCGGCAATCTCGGCGAGAACTCCGGCACCGGCGTAGGCTTCACGCGCAATCCCGCCACCGGCGAGCATGTGTTCTTCGGCGAGTACCTGATGAACGCGCAAGGCGAAGACGTGGTTTCCGGCGTCCGCACTCCGCTCTCCATCAGCGAACTCGAGAAGGCCATGCCCAAGGTCTATGACCAGTTGAAGGACATCACCCGGCGCATGGAAAAGCACTACCGCGACATGCAGGACTTCGAGTTCACCATCCAGGATGGCAAGCTCTACATGCTGCAAACGCGCAACGGCAAGCGCACCGGCCTGGCTGCGGTTCGCGTCGCCATTGACATGGTGCGCGAGGGTCTCATCACGCAGGAGGAAGCCATCTTCCGCGTCGAGCCCAACCAGCTTTACGACTTCCTGGTTCCGCGCCTCATAGAAAAGGGCGAGAAGATTGAAGTGCTCGCCACCGGTCTGCCGGCTTCGCCCGGCGCGGCCGTCGGCCAAATCGTCTTCACCGCTGAGGAAGCCGTCAAGCAGCACCAGAAGGGTTGGAAGTCCATCATTCTGGTGCGCGGCGAAACCACCCCTGAGGACATCGCCGGCATGGAAGTTGCCGACGGCATCCTGACCTCGCGCGGCGGCATGACCTCGCACGCCGCAGTCGTCACCCGCGGCATGGGCAAGTGCTGCGTAGCCGGCGCAGGCGACTGCGTCGTCGACGAAGCCAAGAGGGAACTGCGCGTCAAGGGCAAAACCTTCAGGCACGGCGATTACCTCTCGCTCGACGGCACCACCGGCCGCGTTATCTCTGGCCAGCTCAAGACGCTCGAAGCCCAGCCCGACGATCCCGATCTCGTCAAGTTCATGAGCTGGGTCGACCCGGTCCGCCGCCTCCGCGTTCGCGCCAACGCCGATATTCCACGCGACGCCAAAACCGCGCGCGCCTTCGGCGCAGAAGGCATCGGCCTCTGCCGCACCGAGCACATGTTCTTTGCCGAAGATCGCATCGAGCACATGCGCACCATGATCCTCGCCACCAACGAGAAGGATCGCCGCATTGCGCTCAAAAAGCTGCTGCCCATGCAACGCGCCGACTTCATGGGTCTTTTCAAAGCCATGGAATCGCTGCCGGTCACTATCCGCCTGCTCGATCCGCCGCTCCACGAGTTCCTGCCCAAGCGCGAAGACCTGCTGGTCGAAATTCAGCACCTCACGGACACCAAGCCGCGCTCGCCCAAGCTCAAGGAGCTGCGTCCGCTGCTGGCCCGCGTTGAAGAGTTGCACGAGCAGAACCCCATGCTCGGGTTGCGTGGATGCCGCCTCGGCATTACGTTCCCTGAGATCACCGAGATGCAGGCACGCGCCATCATCGAAGCCGCCGTTGCCGTCAAGCTCAAGGGCGGCGATCCGCATCCCGAGATCATGATTCCGCTCATCGGCTCCATCGAGGAGATGCGCAATCAGTCCGCCATCGTTCGCCGCGTCGCCGACGAAGTCTTCGCCGAGAAGAAGACCAAGGTCGACTACATGGTGGGCACCATGATCGAGCTGCCGCGCGCTGCGCTAACCGCCGATCAGATCGCCGAAGAGGCCGAGTTCTTCTCGTTCGGCACCAACGATCTCACGCAGACCACCTACGGCATCTCGCGCGACGACATCAACAACTTCCTGCCCACGTACCTCAAGCTCGGCATCTTCAAACAGGACCCCTTCGCCACACTCGATCAGGTGGGCGTCGGGCAACTGATCAAGGGCGCCGTAGCCAAGGGACGCAACACGCGGCCGAAACTCAAGGTTGGCATCTGCGGCGAACATGGCGGCGATCCAGAGTCCGTCAAGTTCTGCCACAAAATCGACCTCAACTATGTCTCCTGCTCGCCCTTCCGTCTGCTCACGGCGCGTCTCGCCGCGGCCCAGGCAGCTCTCGAAGAGAAGTCAGGCACGAGCCACACCAACAAGTAGCTCTCAACAAGTAGTCCTCCTCCAGGGCCAATCCAAAGGCGTCCGCTGCAGCGGGCGCCTTTGGTGTTTTTGCGCGCGTTTCTGGGTAACCGCTCTCGCCCCGCAGAAGAACTCCACAAAGGACGCGAGAAGTGTCAGGGCACGACTTTAGTCGTGCCGCAAAGACCGCAAAAATCGTGGGTTTTAACCCCTGCGCGACGCTTGTTGGCCCACGATCAACCGCGCAGGCGGTTGTCATTCCACGCGTCGCCGCACATGTCGCGCCCCGACGATTTCACGTCAACTTGTAATCGGTTCGGCATCCCCGGGTGACCAGGTCCACGCCCGCCAGATGATGACCGACGTGCACACGGTTTCGATGGTCGCGAAGAACAAGTACTCAGGAAGAGCGGGCGTCCGGGCGCCGAAAAAAGGCGGAACATAGGTCAGGACGCCGTTGACAAGGGTCAAAATTACACCCGCGATGATATTCGTCAGCCGGTTCGCTCGAAACGGAAGCAGTCGGCACGCCACAATCATGGCGATGGGTATTTCCATCAAGACCGCTGAACCCGCCAGAGCCCATGGTGGGAGATGCGGATGTGCGGCGCCGGCTACATTGAGCGAGCCAACAACATCCCACAGGGCAAGCACGTCCGCATACAGGTAGTTCAATAACGCGAAGATCCAATAGAGAGACAACCGCTCCTTTATGTCATCCATGTCAACCTCCTGCGGAATAGCTACGGTCCCGCCGCAGAATAAGTTCCAGAGGCACAATCGCCGCAGGCAGCGGCAAGGAGGCCGCCCTCCAGGCCTGAATGGCAGGGAATTGACGGTTAGCCTGGCGGGCATTTTTTGCCCGACGGGGTGGGAGGCCAGCTCTCGTGCGGGCGTCCACGCCCGCACCCAGTCAGCCGCGCAAGCGGTTGAGGACGACAGTCTCGAAAACGAATCCACAGAACAGCTCATCGCGGACCTCAACCAACTTGAGTCCGTCGACCAAGCCCTGGAGGCGGGGGATATGCAGGATGCTGAGCGCCTGCTTCACCCCGGCGGCTGACTGCCGAAAAAATCATGATCGACAAGAAGTCGGGGGCGTCGCAGTCTCCGAACCAGTAGCTACTAGCGACCGGCTACAAGCTACTAGCTGTCTTTCCTTCAAAGTGCGCCTCAATCTCCTCCAGCGTCCTGCCCTTCGTCTCTGGCAGGAAAAACGCTGCCGCACCGAGATACACCACCGTGCAGCCCGCAAACACAAAGAAGATCGACGAGTAGCCGTGCTTGCTCACGAAGGGCAGAAAGATGGCGGCGAACGTGGTCGACACCATCTGGTTGAGAACCAGAGCAATGCTCATGCCGTTTGAGCGGATGCGCGTGGGCATCAGCTCGCTCAACGCCAGCCACACCACCACGCCTGGTCCGAGCGCGTAGAACGCAATGAACAGATAAAGCCCCATCGCCACGAACCAGCCGTGCCCGGCTTCGGGCACGCTCCCCACCAGCGCCTTCTCGATCTTGAGCGGTGCCGTCTGCGCGGCCTCTAGATTGGCAAAGGGATTTTTGAAGAGCGCCTCAGTCTTGTTCGCAGGCACGCATCGGTCGCGCGCGATTTTGATGGGCGCGGCCGCCGCATCGTCAGAACGGTCATAATTTGTCGTACAAGTAAAGTCTCCGTAGGAGTAAATAATCGCCAGCGATGCACGATGGCCGTCGATCGCTTGCCCCGCATCGCCCGCGCCGCTCAGCAGTTTGTTTGCCTCTGCCGGATCGAAGCGCAGCGTCAAATCCTGATTAGGATCAACCATCGCCTGCACAGCACTGCGGCAATCCACGCCGAGCTTTTCTGTCATCCTGAAGAGCAATCCAACTAAGACCGTTGCTACGATCACGCCGCATGTTCCCATGACGATCAGGAATCGTCTGCCCTTGCGGTCCACCAGCACCATGCCAATCGTGGTCGCCAGAAAATTCACCACGGTAAAAATCACGTAGCCCCAGTGCGAGGCAAGATCGCTCAATCCGCTCTGCAGCAGAATTCCCGCGTTGTACCCGATGATGGAATTGATGCCCGTGGCCTGGTTGCAGGCCAGGATGACACACGCCAGCAGAAAGGGAATCACATACTTGCGACGCAGCAGCGAATCGCGAACCCGCTCACCCGGCGAGGTAGCCGCCGCGTGCGCCGTGGCCGCCATCTCTTCGATCTCCAGCGCCGCCTGCTGGGGGCTTCGCGATCGCAGCAGGGCCGCATAGGCGCGCTCCTTGCGATTCCGCCGAAACAGCCACCGCGGCGATTCAGTGACGAAGAAGCTGCCGAGCACAAACAGCAGTCCCGGCGGCAGCGAAACCCAGAAGATGCTCCGCCATGCATGATCTTCAAAATGAAGCAGCGCCGCCGGATCGCCCATCTTCGTCACGGCCGCGACGCGATAGCTGAAGTACATCCCGATCAGTGCCGCAACCACAATGCCCAGCGTCAGCAGCCATTGAAAGATAGCCGTGCCTTTTCCGCGCTGCGATGCGGAGAGGCACTCAGCAAGGTAAAGCGGAACTACGACGCCGATCAATCCGCCACTCATGCCTTGCAGTAACCGACCGCTGAGCAGCGGCGCGTAACCCTGCGAGAGCGCAATCACCGGGATGCTTAACGCGAACGCACACCCGCTCAGGATCATCAGCGGCTTGCGGCCCATCCAGTCGGCCAGCAATCCGGCAAAGAGCGTCGACAGCACGCTGCCCGCCAGCACCGCCGCTACAACGGAAGAAAGTTGCGCAGTCGTCAGTCCCGAAGTATCGGCGAGATAGGGGTACGCTCCGCCGATGATGCCCACATCGATGCCGTAGAGCAGGCCGCCCAGGCCGGCCACTAGCAACAGAAATGCGTTGTAGCGGCGTATCGAGGCAGAATCGGCCGAAGTGAATGCGTGCGGAGATCCAGTGGCGCTCATCTCGTTGATCCAACCCGTTCACTCATCGGCGCGCGGACTGGGCAGCGCCACTTGCCGGAGAGTGAAACCTGACGATTCCCCAGTCTACAATGGTCGCATTGGCCTCGAATGTTTGACCGAAAAGAAAGAAGGTAGGTGGATTTTGCAGCGTCTCAGACAACGCCTCGCGCTCGCGTGCCTGCTATTCCCTGTTCTCTGCTGCCCGTTCCCTGTTTTCTGCTCAGCGCAAACGAAGGTCAAGCTTCTGCCTGCGCCGCGCGAAGTCAATTTCAACCAGACCGCCGATCTTCCCGCCAGAATTCTGGTCGAGGTTCCTGGCCACGAAGCGGAAGACGAGTTTGCCGCGAGCGATCTTGAGGATGCGATCAAACACATCGCGCCCTCCGCTCAGGAGTCGCGCTCTGCGCCGCCCCCTTATCGCGTCACTCTCTTGCGCACAAGCTCCGCGGAAGCAAAGGCCGCCTTGGCTCGCGCCAGTCTTGCATTTGACCCCGTGATGGAATCGGAGGGCTACATCCTCATCGTCGGGTCGCATGAAGCCGCCATCATCGGCGCAACCGGCGCGGGTGTCTTTTACGGCGTGCAGACCTTCAGGCAGTTGCTGCCGCTGCCCGGCGCGCCGCGCGTGTTGCCCACGGGCGCGGTGCGCGACTGGCCCGCCATGCAATATAGGGGCATCGACGACGATCTTTCGCGCGGCCCGTTCCCCACGCTCGAATTTCAGAAACACCAGATTCGCGTCTTCGCCGCATTCAAGATCAACATCTACTCGCCATACTTCGAGCACACGTTGCTTTACCCCGACCAGCCGCTGGCCGCGCCTCCAGGCAGTTCGCTCACTCCGGCCGAGGCCGTGGAGTTGGTGGCCTACGCCCGCCGTTATCACGTCACGGTTGTGCCCGAGCAAGAGGCCTTCGGCCATCTGCATCATGTGCTCAAATTCGAGCTCTATCAGGACCTGGCGGAGACTCCGCACGGCCATGTGCTCGCGCCCGGCCAGGACGGCACGCTGCCGCTCATCAAGGATTGGTTCACCCAAATCGCGCAGGAGTTTCCCTCGCCCTTCATCCACATCGGCGCCGATGAAACCTTCGATCTCGGAGCCGGCCGCACGCGCCAGGCTGTCGAGCAAAAGGGCTATGGGCCCGTGTATGTCGATTTCCTCAAGCAGATTCATGACGAGCTCGCGCCTCTCAATCGACGTTTGCTCTTCTGGGGCGACATCGGCGATGCCAATCCCGACGCCGTCTCCGGTCTGCCAAAGGACATGATCGCCGTGCCCTGGGACTATTCGAACCGCACCAGCTTCGATGCCCTCATCACGCCCTTTGCGAAGAACGGCATCGAAACCTGGGTTGCGCCCGGCGACACGAACTGGAACGAGGTCTATCCCGTCGCCAAAACCGCGCTCTGGAACATTCAGGGATTCATTCGCGACGGCCAGCGGCTGGGATCGACCGGTGCGCTCACCACCGTGTGGAACGACGACGGCGAAGGCCTCTTCAACATGGACTGGTACGGTGTGCTCTTTGGCGCGGTGGCCGCGTGGCAGCCCGGCGAAAGCTCCATTGCCGATTACCAGGACGCCTACGGGGCTATCTTTCATCTCGACGCCTCCGGCAAGATCGATGATGCTGAAAAGGAACTAATGGCAGCGCAGGATGCCATCGCCAGCGCCAAGACCGGCATGAACAGCGACGAGATTTTCTGGCTCGATCCCTGGAGCGCGCAGGGGCAGGAGGTTTCTGCCAAGCTGTCGCCGCAGGCGCACGATCTGCGCCTTCATGCTGAGCACGCCATCGTTTTGCTGATGCAGGTGCGCGCCGGCAATACAAGACTCGCCGAGACCCATGCGCTCACGGCCATGGACCTGGGCGCGCGCCGCCTCGATTTCATCGGCCTCAAGTTCCAGCTCGCTCAGGAGATTGCCGCATCGTATGCGCAGGCCGTGGCCCAGCAGCACGACATGGCGCAACACAAAGCAACAAACTTCATCCTCGATGAGATCGGCAGCGACAACGGCCGCTGCCAGGATCTTCGCGACGCCTACTCGGCGCTCAAGGCCGAGTACAGCCAGGTTTGGCTCGGCGAAAATCGTCCCTACTGGCTCAACAACGTTACTGTCCGCTTCGACCTGGAGATCGAACGATGGCAGCGCCGCGGCGACCAGTTCCAGACCGCGATCCGCTCCTGGAATGGCGGCAAGGATTTACCCCCGGCGTCGTCCCTCGGCTTGCCCGCCTCGGCTGAAACCTCGCACTAAGACGCAGACCCCCAAAGGGAATCAAGCGCCAGTCCCGCGCGCCTGAACCAAATCGATTACCACGAACAAGATTTTTCACCTCGCCGCGGCGCGGACGATGCACACTAGATATATGTTCGAGCGCACCACTCAGGACGCGCTCCCCCTGGTCCTGCTCATCGACGATGATCTGGTTAGCCGTGAAGTCACGGCCACGGTTCTCACCATGAATGGCTACACCGTGCACACCGCGGAGGATGGCGCAGCAGCTCTTGCGCTGCTCTCCGTCGCCGAGGGCCGGCCGCGGGCTCTCCAGCCCGACGTCATCCTAATGGACTCTCAGATGCCCGGCCTGAGCGGAACTCACTTGATCGGCGAACTCCGCGCCCGCAGCAAAGCGCGCGTCTTTGTCGTCAGCGGCAGTAACCCGCCGCATGAATTAACGGCAGCCGCCAACGGCTTCTTGCTCAAGCCTTTCAGCTCGGAAGCTTTCCGCAAGCTCCTCGAAGGCGGCAAGCCTGAGGCTGCGGCCACGCGGCTCGATCCCAACGAGCCTGTCGTCAGTGGGGAAACTCTCGCCCAGTTTCGCAAACTCATGCCCGAGGCCGCAGTGCGCCAGGTGTACCAGGCTGTTGTCACCGATCTCGGCCTGCGCATCGAAGCCCTGGCGGCCGCCATGGCCAGCGGCGACGGCGACGAGGTCCGCCGCATTGGGCACGCGATCAAAGGCGGTTGCGGCATGGCCGGAGCCCTTGAGGCCGCCCGCCTGGGCGCGCTTATCGAATCCGGGAATTACCGGTCCGGGGATAACCAGTTGGATAACAATGCGGCCTTACTCCGCGATTTGCGCGCCGCTGCCCGGCGGTTACAGAATATGCTGGATGCTGAGATGCCCGCCTGACCTGCCGCATCCTGTAATACGCAGTCAGACCTGCGCGGAGGCACGAAACCAAAATGGATCGACCCATTCGAATCGTTCTCGCGGATGACCACCCAGTCGTCCGCATCGGCGTGCGCAACATGCTCTCGGAGTCTGAGGGCTTTGAAGTCGTAGGCGACGCCACCGATGGCGACGAGGCCATCACCGAAACCCTCGAAAAGCAGCCCGACATTCTTCTTCTCGACGTATCCATGCCGCGCCTTCCCGGCCTTGAGGCCATGCGCGCCATCATGAACGGCCCTTCCACAGCCAAGATCGTGCTGCTCACTTCAACCATCACCACGCAGCAGATCATAGAGGCGCTGCACATCGGCGCTCGCGGCATCGTGCTCAAAGATGCGCTCGCAAACCATCTGCAAACCGCCATCCGCACCGTCCACGCCGGCGACTATTGGATCGGCGGCAAGCGCGTGGTCAATCTAGTCTCCGCTTTGCACGACCTGATGCAGCAGGCCGCCGTCCCGCAGCGTAAAACCTACGGCCTCACCCCGCGAGAGCTTGAAGTTGTCGGTTGCATCGTCGAGGGCTGCTCCAACCGCGACATCGCCAAGCAGTTTACTCTGAGCGAAGAAACCGTCAAGCGCCATCTCTCCAACATCTTCGACAAGACTGGCGTCTCCACGCGCCTCGAGCTGGCTCTGTTCGCCATCGCCCATCACCTGGTCACCCCGCAGTAGTGCGCCGCAATAGCGCGACTCTCACCTTCGCGCTATTCTGCTGCTTCCATTTAGGATGTGTATTACCGACGCCGGGAAGACGCAGGGCTAGCTCCGCTCGTCACCGCGAACCACGCTGGCGCCGTTTGTTTCCGTCCGAACAGGTGTACGCATGGGTGAACTAAGCAGAATCGGCATTGCCCTCGATTCCGATCTTCTCAAGCGGTTCGACCGCTCCATTGAGAAGAGCGGCTACACGAACCGTTCCGAAGCATTTCGCGACCTGATTCGTGACCGCCTGGTCCGCGAGCAGACTGCCGCGCCGGAAGCAACGGTAGTCGGCACCGTCACGCTCATCTTCAACCACCACGCCTCCGGCATCAGTGAAAAGCTGACCGAAGTGCAGCACGAGCACCACGACTTGGTTGTCTCAACGAGCCACGCGCATCTCGACCATGAATCCTGCCTTGAAGTGCTGATCGTCCACGGCAAAGCCGCGCGCGTGCAGCATTTTGCCGACATTCTCATCGGCCTCAAAGGCGTAGAGCACGGTCGCTTGGTAATGACCGTCCCCTCGCTCGACGCCGAGCACACGCACGAGCACGCGCATGCGCACGAGCATGACCGTCCGCACAAGCACAGTCACTAAACATTCCTGTGCGGTCCGTGCCGCGTTTACCGCTCCGCCTTAACCCCGAAGTGATACGTCAGGCTCAAGCTCG
This sequence comes from uncultured Acidobacteriaceae bacterium, assembly GCA_963732305.1. GTDB lineage: Bacteria > Acidobacteriota > Terriglobia > Terriglobales > Acidobacteriaceae > Telmatobacter. The sequence goes on along the minus strand of CAVSYW010000003.1, from coordinate 569,496 downwards.
CATACGAAGGAATCCTCACACCTACCACTTCACTCACAGGATTTGCGGGAACCAACCCATTGCTGCCGAGGCCGACAGCGCCCGGCGCAAAGACTCCGGCCGCAGCGAAATTCTCGGTGGTCTGGCCGGTCCAACCGCTAGCGATCATGGTGTTCACGCCCACGTTGACGCGCCCATCCAGGAGCGGCCGCGACGCGGCAAAGCGAAACTCCTTGTTCGGCAGCCCCGGGCAGTACTGATTGAGCGCGTTCGGATCGCCGCTCAGGTAGCTGGCTTCGCTGCATCCCTGGCCCACCACTTTGCGCCCAACGTACTCGAATTCGCTCTTGACCTGGAGGTGAAACGGAAGCTTTTCATACGTTCCCATCAGATCGCCGATCAGCCGCGGCGCTTCCGGCAGGATGGAGAATGACGTACTCGCGAGCCGCGCGTCAGCCTGCTCGAACGTAGCCTGCACCGATCCATTGTGCAGCGTCTGCCGCACCGTTGCTGCCACAAAGCGGTTGCGTCCCGGCCCCAGGTCGAACTGCAATCCCTGGTCGGGATCGATCTTGCCGTATTCGGCGGTTTGCGTTTCATGACCTAACGTCAGCTTGATATCCGTTTTGTGCATCGTCTTGCTCGCCACCAGTTGATACGAACGCGCGGTCTCCACGGGATCGACCGCCGCGGGACCATCGAGCGCCGTTCCCCCGCGTGGATCCTCGGTGAAGAACGACTTGCCGAAACTCACTGAAACCAGCGGAACCCACGATCGATAAGGCACGAACGTCAGTGTCGCCTTCGGTGAATTCAGCCCCACCAGCCTGCTCCATGAGTTCGCCGCCAAAAGCAAATCCTGGTTGTCGATGAAAATCTCGTCGCGCCGCCAGCCAGCGTAGTAGTTGAAGTGGCGTCCCAATTCGCCCTGCGCGGCCACATAGGGCGTCACCGGCGAAATCGTCACATTGTTGCCGTCAATCTTCGCAAACGCACCGTATTCGCCCGGCGCCGCGGGATTGAAAAAGTTATAGTGGTCCAGATCGTCGCGCCGCGGCGCCTCGCGCTCGAATTCGGTGCCCGCCATCAATGTCAGTTCCTTCGAAACCTTGTCCACGTACACACCGCTCGCTCCGCCCACGGTGCGGAATTCACTCTGCCGGATCAGTCCCAATCCAAAATCCGAGTACAGCGACAGATTGTAGGTACGGAAGAACCCCGAAAGCTGCGCCTCCTTACCCGCGCCGAGCCTCCACTCGTCGTTCAGCGCCAGGAGCGCGGTGTGCGTCTGCTCCTTCTGCCGCGGATCGATCGTGTCGGGAAAGGCAACCCATCCCCCCGCCGCATCCACTCCGCTGAATCCAAAAACCGGCCGCAGGCCGGCCACATACCCGTATCCGAGATAGGCAACTCCAAAAAGCGTCAACGTGTGGTCGCCCGCGTGAATCGTCCGCCCGCCGTTGAACTTGAACTGCTTGCGGTGCTCCAGCCGGTCGAGGAACCCGTTGCCGTACGAGCCTTCGATCGCGATCCAGGAGTTGGGGCCAGGGCTCATGCCTGTCGTCGCCGTCAGGTCGCGCGAGTCGCCGGTCATCGTGAAATACGGCGTCAACTTCGAGCGCAGTCCGTAGATCGCCGCCAAATTCAGCCCATGATTGCCCTCGCGCACGTTGAAAGCGCCGCCATCCACTTGCACGCTCTCAATCGCATCGGCGATGAAAATGTTGGGGTCGGCGTACCCGTTGCCGTGCGCATTCGCCGATAAATTGTTCGGCACAAGATACGTTCCTACCTCTTCGTACTGCGCGATAGGCTCGCCATGGTCGCCCGCAACACCCGGCGCAAAATACTGCGGCGCCTTGATGCCGCTCGACGCCGTCTCGATGGGATAGCCCGGAATCGAAATCGGCGCGCCCGGCCTTCCCGGATTCGCATCGAGCAAATCTTCGGTGGCAAACACCTTCACAGAGGGATCAGGCGACATCACATCGCCGCCGGCGAGGTCGGCCGTCACCATCACGGTTTCGCGCACCACCGGCTGCAGTTGGATCGCCAGCTCGCTGCTCCCGTCTGCGACAACCACATTCTTCTGCAATTTCTGGAAACGCGCCTCGCTCACGCTCAACTCATACGTCCCCGGCTTGAGCGTCTGCAAGGCAAAATGTCCCCGCGCATCACTCACCGCTCGCAACGTGGCGTCGCCTTCCGCGCTCAATTCAACCGTCGCACCCGCAACCGCCTCGCCCTGAACGTCGCTGACAGTTCCAGAAACCGCCGCTCCATCGGCCGCATGCGCCAGCAGCCCTGCACAAAGTGCAAAAACCAGCGCGGCAACATGCGCTAGAGGGCAGAGTGCTACGATTCTCTTGGTCTTGCTACGCATGAGACCAACTTATTCGTGGGCTTGTGTCATTGCCTGTGATTCGGATCACACGGTTCCGGGCTTCGCGCTACGCAAAAGATGCTCGTCACACGAGTTTGGCCCTCGCATCTCGGCCGCGCTCCACCCGAACCACCGCTGCTGGGAGGAGAATTGAAGCAAGCTCATTGAAGGAGAAGTACATGCGCCAACTGTCGTGTCGCCGGCCGGTTCTCGCGGCTTTCTTGCTTCTGACCGCTGCATACGTTACATCGCAAACGCCGGGGCCACGGCCGCTCACGGTTCCGCTCACCTGCGCGCAGGGCGATTGCCTGGTGCTCGCGGGCGCGCCGCAAACCGCAGGCATGCGCAGCGGTTTTGTGCGGCTCAATCCGGGACAAACCGTCGGCTGGCACACCACAGGCAAGAATGAAGAAGCACTGGTTGTGCTACATGGAAAAGGCAAAGCGCTTATCGACGGCCAACCCAGCCTATCCTTTGTCGCTCCGGCGCTCGTCTACATTCCGCCGGCCACGCGCCACAACGTGGAAAACACAGGAAGCGAGCTGCTGGAATACGAATATGTCGTCGCTCCGGCGAAGACGCAGTAGCCCTACTTCGCGCTCGACACGGGTGGCGCTGCAGTTTCGGCGGCCTTGGTCTGCGCCGGCAACGTGCCTCGCGGAAAGTCCGTCGACCGCCGCACGACCAGCCGCGTCGCGATTGGCCACTCCCTCTGTGCAGCCATTGCATGGCCCGGTTCGATTCCCGCGCGCAAAGCTTCAACTGCCGCGGCAGCCAAGTCTCTGCACGACATCTGCACCGTCGTCAGCGGTGGCAGCATAAACTGCGCCAGCTGAATGTCGTCGAATCCCACGACAGAAATGTCCTTCGGCACTTTGTGCGGGGTTTCGTCCAGCGCGTGCAGCACGCCGATCGCAGTCATATCGTTCGAGCAGATCACCGCCGTGGGCAGCCCCGCGGTCTTTATCAAATACTCCATTGCAGCCTTGCCACTCTCCATGGTGTGCTTGCCCTCAACAATCGATGCGCCCGGAACGATCACCCCCAACTCGGCCATGGCTTTGCGGAAGGCGTCGCGCCGCATCGCTGCCGTGCGCATGTGCAGCGGGCCGCTGATGAATGCGATCTGCCGGTGTCCGAGCGCAGCCAGGTGCTGCACCGCTGCGCGAATTCCCTCGCCATAGTTCACCTTCAGCACACGAACATTCGGCATTTCCGGTTCCGCGTCCACAAACACCAACGGAAATCCTTGATCCACCAGCTTCCGCACCAGGTCTTCCTCGATGCCGAAGGTCATCACCGCTACGCCGTCCACGTTGCGCTGCAGCATGCGCCGGATCAGCGACTCCGTCCGCGCCGTGTCGTAATTCGTCGACCCGATCATCACCTCGTAGCTCTGCGCGACGGCCAGGTTCTCGAACTCCTGCACCAGCTCGGGGAAAAATGGATTGGTGATCTCAGAGACAATGAGACCCAAAGTGCGGCTGCGCCCCGACACCAGCGCCCGCGCCTGCGTGTTGGGCAAGTAGCCCACCTCGTCCACGGCCTTCCAAACGCGCTTGGCCAGCTCGGGATCGACCGTAGGAATGCGATTCACCACGCGCGAAACGGTGGCGATGGAAACACGGGCGCGCTTGGCAACGTCGTGAATATTCACGTTCGCGCGGCGTCCCTGCGGTGAATGTTTCAACCGGCTCATGCGAAGAGAATTGTACCTTTTCCCCGATGTTTCTCGCAGCGCCATCCTGGGTAGGCGCAGGCATAACCATTTGAATTCAGAGCGTTACGCAAACTCAGAAATGTTCGTGCAACCACCAACCCAGCAAGAATCCCAGAATTCGGTAAGCGTTTCCCGAATCTTCCAACACCCCCTGGCCGACCGAGAATGAATGCATCGATCAATGCATCAATCGATGCATTGATCGATGCATTCAGCTCCCGCTCCCTTGTCCCCTTGGTCCCTGCTTTAAGGATGACTTTGTCCGCCCGCCGCAACTTCAATCCCGTGCCGCAGCAGCAGCAGAATCGCCTCCAGGCTCTCTTCGGCGCCGCGCCTGCTGCCCGGCAAATTCACGATGATTGTTTTGCCGCGCAATCCCGCCACGCCGCGTGAAAGCCACGCGAAAACATTGCGCTCGGCACCCTTTGCGCGCATCGCCTCCGCCAGTCCCGGCGCCTCGCGGTCCATCATGCGCCGCGTCGCTTCGGGCGTGCGGTCGCGCGGTCCCAGGCCCGTGCCGCCTACGGTCAGAACCAGCACCGCCCCCTTGCGCTCCATCTCTTCAAGCGCCGCAACAAGCGCGTCTTCATCGTCGGGGAACAGCGCCGCATCGATTTCGGCCTGCGGCCATTCGCGGCGCAGCAATGCCACCACCGCCGGACCTGCCGTGTCAGTCATTTGTCCCGCAGAGCAACGGTCCGAGATGGTAAGCACCGCAAGCAGCATGGCCTGATTCTATTTCCTCATTGCGCCGGCAGCACCTTGATCGTATGCAGCCACGTCTCCACCAGCTTCGGCCAGCCCATGATCGGAAAATCTCGCGGCCGCAGCCCGAATCCGTGGCCGCCCTCCGCGTAGATGTGCATTTCCGCCGGCACCTTCGCGTTTTTCAGTTGCATGAAATACACCACGGAGCTCTCCACGTGCGCCGTGTAGTCGTCCTCGGCCTGCAGCAGGAACGTGGGCGGCGTATTCGCCGTGGGTTGAATGTCGGGATTGGGCGCATAGTTCGGGTTCCCCATTGTCGTGTAGCCGGGATAAAGAACCGCCGCGAAGTCCGGCCGGCAGCTCAACTGGTCGGCCGCATCAATCGGATCGTAAATCCGCTTGTCGTAATGGTTGCTCACGGCCACCGAAAGATGCGCGCCGGCCGAAAATCCCATCACGCCCACGCGTTTCGGATCGAAGCCCCACTCCGCCGCGTGCAACCGCACCAGTCCAACGGCCCGTTGCGCATCCTGCAAGGCCGCCGCCGACTTGGGATAAGGCCCACTATTGGGCACGCGATATTTCAGCAGGACGCAGTTGACGCCGATCTGGTTCAGCCAATCGCAAACTTCCGTGCCTTCCAAATCTATCGACAGAATCTGATAGGAGCCGCCAGGAAACACCACCACTGCCGCGCCCGTGTTCTTTCCCTTTGCTGGATACACCGTGATCGTGGGCGTCGAAACATTCGTGAGGCGAGTGTAGGGCCGGCCGGCCATCATTCTGGATGGCGCATTGGTCTCGGGCGGCATGCCGGCAATCGCCCCCGGGGGCGTTCCCGGCCAAATCGCCATGGTCACAAGCCCGGCCGGCGGCGTCCACCCCGGATTGGAAGTTGGAGCGGAGGCCGTGGCCTGCGCCCACGCGCCAGCCGTCATTAGTGCAACCACAGCAACAAAAAGCAGTTCTGTCTTCATGTTCGGGATCTCCAAATCAAATGTGTTCTCGAGCGAAATCCTTCCGGCTCAAATCTGCGCAGAAATCATCGCAGCCGGGCCCGTGCCCGCGCAACCCGCGATCTTTCTCGATCGCGCGCAAAAAAGCGCCCCGCTCCAGTGCTCCTGTTACCCTTCCTTTAATCTCCGATGAATCGCAATGAGGTTTTAGAACTTCGAGGCAATCAATGTATATCGGGGCTAGCTTGCGCCTGTAAATGAAGCGCTCGCGCCGCGGCGGCGCCTTCCATGCAGGATTTCCACTTTGCGCACCCGGTGCCGGACAAACCTCAACAAAGTGACCTAAATCACGATTCGCGGTGCGCTCCGGCACATCCCCGATCTTTCGCCGGTGCCAACCTTTCCGTGATGAGGTGTATGCCGTGCGGAATTTTGACCTATACCGCTGGATGCATCCGGAGACCATTCTCGTCGCCACGGACCTGAGCGATCTGGACCATCTCATGCCGTTTGCACTGGAACAGGCGAGCCATTCTCAAGCCCGCATCATTCTCCTGCACGTGCTTTCCACGGCTTCGGCCTTTACCGCCGACGCCTCCGGCGCATGCCCTACTACGACACCGCCAGCGCATTGGAGGTCGCGGAGCAGATGATGCATCCCTGGTGCGAAGCAGCCGGCCGTCGCGGAATTCGTTGTGAATCTCTGGCCCGCGAAGGCCATCCCACGCAACAGATTGCAGCCGCTGTTCGCCAGTTTCACGCCGACCGCGTGCTGCTTGGAACTCACAGCCGGAGCAAGCTCGGCAGGTTGCTCATCGGCTCGGTGGCAGAACAAGTGCTGCGCTCGGTCTACCTCCCGGTCATTACCGTGGGACCCGAGGCTCATCTCCCGGTGGACGCGGGCGGCGAACGTGTCGTCTTGCACGCCACCACACTTCGAGAGACCTCTCGCCCGAGCGCGGCGCTTGCCTGCCAGGTGGCCGCTGCCCAAAAAGCAAAGCTGGTACTGCTGCACGTTCTCCCGCCTATCTCGGAGATGGAGCGCAAAGGCCTGCCCACAGGGCTGCATTCCTCGGCCATGCTCGAACTGCGCATCCTTGCCGCGCAAATCGGGGCAAACTGCTGCTCCGCCGTCGAGCCTGTCGTCATCTTCGGCAATCCGTCGATCGAAATTCTCGCACTGGCCGCCGAGCGCCACGCCAATCTTATTGTGCTCGGCGCCACGCACCGCCGGGCCCTTGAGACTCTCACCCGCGACCGCACGGTCTACCGCGTGCTGGCCCACGCGCGTTGTCCCATGCTCACATTGCGTGAGCCTCAGGCCGTGCCGGAAGAAGCGCACGCCGTTACAGCCAGTGCCCATCGCTAGATCTCTCGCAGCTGAAGCAAGAACCTTTCCGTGCCCCATCCTTTTGCGTTTTTTGCAAAAGGGTGGGAAAGCGAGGAATCGAATTTGTGCAGCCCTTACGCCGCGTCGCTGTCTGAGGGCGCGGCTCCGTGTCGAATCGTAATGCTGCCGGGCGATTTACGAGAGGAGATGCGCGTAAACGGCTGCAGCCGTTTCAGGCATCGTTCGTGCAGATAACGAAGCTGGCGCAGAAGTCCCAGCCCATCCTGTTCTCGTCCGCTGGCATGCGCGCTGTAAATCTCCGCGGCCAGTAAATGCAGTTGCTGATGAAGGGTCTCAATCGCCTGCATGGAGGGCGACAAGCCTCCCGAGGAAAGTCTTTGCGCATCGAGCCACGCGTTCAGGCTGCATGGTTCCGCATCAAGTGGCGGCGGAGCCGGCCGGGTGCCCTGCAGGTTCGCCAGGAAATGCCCGTACCATGCGCGGTGCTCGGCTACGGCGAACAAAGCCGCCCGATTATTCGCGTGCACAGGAGGCACTTCCTCCCACCGTGGATCGGTACGCCACGCGGCAGCCCATGCTTGCAATTCGCCCGCGGGCATGGGTCTCGCAATTCCGTATCCCTGCGCGCAATCGCATCCCAGCTGCAGAAGCATCAGGCCGTGGTCCACCGTCTCCACTCCCTCCGCAATCACTTGGCGTTGAAATGCCTCAGCCAGACCAAGGATGCCTTTCAGGATGGACAGGTTTTCCAGCTCATCGAGCATATCGCGCACGAAATTCTGGTCGATCTTCAGAATATTGGCGGGCAAGCGTTTCAGGTAAATAAGCGAGGAGTAGCCGGTGCCAAAGTCGTCCACGCTAACCTGGACGCCAGCCTCTCGGCAGGCTGCGAGCACATGAGAGCTGTGCACCACGTCTCGCAGTGCGCTGGTTTCCAGCACCTCGAGCTCAAGGTGTGACGGCTTGACGCGCGGATGCGCAGCCAGCCGCGCATGCAGGCGGCTGATGAAGTCCCCCTGTTGCAATTCGAAAGCGCTTACATTCACGCTGACAGGTATTTCGAATCCAACTTCCTGCCAGGCTTCCATTTGTGCGAGCGCGCTCTCAATCACCCAATCGCCAACCAACGCCGCCAGCGGATCGTCCTCAATCACGGGCAGAAACATTCCCGGAGGGAGCAAGCCGCGCTCGGGGTGTTGCCAGCGCAGCAGAGCTTCTGCGCCGATCACCTTCCCGGTGCGCATGTTCACCTTTGGCTGGTAGTAAAGCACCAACTCCTGCCTCGCGAGCGCTTGGCGCACGTGTTCGATGTTTTCATGGCGGTTTCGTGCCATCAGATCGTGGCTGGAATCGAAGATCGAGTAGCGGTTCTTCCCCGCCAGCTTGGCCTCGTAGAGTGCCTGGTACGTCTGGCGCAACAAGATATCTGCGTCCACTTCCTCCGCCTGCGGATAGAAGGTCACGCCCGCGCTGGCCGTCGCCCGCAGGGCCACGTCACCAATCTGCACCTCTTCGGAGGCAGCCGCGAGCATGCGCTCCAATGTGGGCAAGCACGTATCGCGATCGGGAACGTCGAGAATCATGGCTGCGAACTCATCTCCGCCCAACCGTGCCAGCGTGTCTCCCTCGCTCAGTTCGTGCTTCATCTTGAAGGCGAGGGCGGTAAGCAGCGCATCGCCGGTAGAGTGGCCGTAGCTATCGTTGATGACCTTGAAGCCGTCGAGATCGAAACAGATCACGCCGAGCAATTGATTACGGCGGTGCGCCTGCGCCATCGCCTGGCGCAATCGATCTGCAAACAGCGCCCGGTTCGGAAGCCCGGTCAGTGCATCGTATTGCGCGGCGAGCTCCAGCTCCAGTTCGTGCTGCTTCATCTCCGTGATGTCGGTGAATAACCCCACGTACTGTTTCACCTCTCCGCCGGCATCGCGGATCGCGTGGATGGACAGCATCTCTGGATAGATATCCCCGCCCTTTGTCCGGTTCCAGATTTCACCCGACCACAGGCCATCCCGGACCAGAGAGTCCCACATGTTCTTGTAAAAGTCCTTGCCTTGCAGACCCGACTGAAGGACGCGTGGATTGCGCCCCAGCACCTCTTCCCGCGTGTAACCGGTAATGCGCGTGAAGGCGTCGTTCACCTCCAGGATCGTGCCCGCCGGATCGGTGATCGTAATGCCCTCACGGGCGCCGGTGAAGACCGTGGCGGCCAGCCGCAGACGGCTCTCGGTTTCCTTCTGCCGGGTAACATCGTCAGCGAAGATCACGATGCCGCCGATTGCGCCATCGTCTGCCCGCCAGGGCATGAGCTCACGGCGCAGCCATCCCCGTAGTCCATTGGCACGAACAATGAGACCCTCTTCGGCATGGACTGATTCGCCCGCGAGGGCGCGACGGTGCTCTTCTCGCCAGTTCTCCGAAATCTCCGGCACGAGCTCGTAATGGGAATGCCCTATGATCTCCTGTCCCGCGAGGCCAGAGTCCTCCATCCATCGGCCGCTCGCGGCCAGGTAGCGCATCTCGCGATCGAACATCGCCAAGGCCGCCGGCGCGTGCTCGATGAATAGTCGCAGCAATTCTTTGCTTTCGCGCAGTGCAGCTTCCACTTGCTTGCGTTCCGTAATGTCCTGGATGGTGCCGCGGAGCCTAATAGGGCTGCCAAGGCCGTCGAAATCGACCTTGGCCACGGCGCGCACCCAGCGCACCGCCTTATCCGAATCGCGTACGATGCGATGCTCCATCTCAAATCGGGGTCGTCTGCTTAAAGCCTCCCTTGTGAAATAGGCTTCGACCCTCGCGCGGTCCTGAGGGTGCACCAGTTCCATCCATTTTTTGGGGGAAAGATCGTAATCCGGGCCGACCCCCAGAATCTCTCTTAGGATGTCCGAGGCGCTCCACGCACCCGTAGTGAGGTCCTGGTTGTGGATGCCCAAACCGGCGATTCGTTGCGCTTCTCGCAGGGTTTCCTCACTCTGGCGCAGCGCGGCTTCTGCCTGCTTGCGTTCCGTAATGTCCTGGATGGTGCCATGCATCGTCACCGGCCGCCCCTGGGCGTCGAAGCTCAATTTGCCCATGCCATGCACCCAGCGTTCCTCGCCGTCGTTGCGGCGAACGATGCGGTATTCCCTGTCAAATGGCTTGCCCTGGTCCAGAACCTCTGTTGCGAAATAAGCGCTCATGGCCGCGCGGTCGTCGGGATGAATCAGATCCAGCCATCCGCCAACTGTGCGCTCGTACGCGCGGTCGATACCGAAGATTTCATCCATGACCTCCGAGCTTGTCCATACCCCTGAAAGAATGTCCAGTGCGGTAGCTGCCTAATCCCGCAATCTTCTGCGCCTCTCGCAGCGATTCCTCGCTTCTCACGCAGCTGCTCCGTTGCACTTCATGTACTCCGTGATTTCCGGTGCGATTCCAAGAACGCCGATGATCTCGCCATCTGGGGCCGTTGATCGGGTATTTGCGATTGTCGATCCAACGCTCAAACGCCATCCCGTGTCCGCAGTTGCTGAATCTCATTCACGCGCTGCCCATCGGCAAACGCCCTGATCTCCAGCCGGTAACCAACATCGGCGACTGCCTCCGGGTGAATGTCGTAATCAGTCTTGCCCACCAGTTCCGTGGCTCCGACTCGCCGATTCTGTAAAATTCGGCAGGGTCCGGCTCGCGGCCAGAATCACATGGTTGCAATTCTTCAGAAAAATGTAGTCGCTCGGTGTGCTCGATCAGAGATTTGAAGCTGGCGATGAGTATCGCATCGCCGGGCTCGCTCACCTTCCGCGCATCTTCCATCCACAGTTTGAGCATGACCCCGTCGCCTCGCGTGCGCGCCTTTGCGTACCGCACTTTCAGGCAGCGTATCCTTCCGTCGGCGTGACGAATACGGAGGTTCACCGAGCCTGTCGTCTTCCCGCTCTTCTGGGAGAAAACAGGGTCTCGGCTAGACCGGCATCCTCCGCATGGATGCGTTCCGTCAGCTTGATCTTTGTGGTGAGAAGTTCATCTGGGGTATAGCCGAGCAGGGCTTTAGCATCTTCGCCAACTGAGACGAGCTGCGGCGGAGAACACAAAGCGAAGCAGAAAGTTGCGTCTGACACGGGTCCCAGACCTTCTGCGGGGGATTGCTCTAGTGCGAGGCAGATTATCACAGCAAAACTTCGAAATGATACGAAAATCTTAAGGCAAAGCCACTTGCGATCCATCGCCCGTGCGGCGAAACCTGCTACAACTTTCCGGCACATTGCTCCCCCGGCAAGGGCAGTTGGCAGCAGACGAACCATCTTTCAGGTCGTTTCGTCCGCCATACGGTGAGTTACAAGCCACCTATCCCATTGCGCAGAGCTCCCGTCATTATCGCGGCAGCATCTTTGATTTCGGCAGCGTCGCCGTCCCCTTCAGTTTTATTGCTGTTAAAGACCTGCGCGCGGAACCAATTTGAACCAAATCAAGCACTCTTTATCCACGGCTTTTTGTTGTATCTCAGGGTTCCGCCCCGTTTATCCACGCTCCAATCCGGCTCAGACTTGGCATAATCGCTCGAAGAGCGTTTCCTGCGTGACTGTTCTTAAACGTCGTGGCGGGATGGGGAGCGCGGAACCGCATTTTGGGTTGCATTGTGGAATGTGGGACGCACCCCCGGAACCGCCTCGCACTACCTGTGGGAGCACACGAGTGACCACTTATCGGCGTCAGGACGTTTTGCGCATCTTCGATATCGGTTCCCGTCAGTTGCAAGCCTGGGAACGAGCCGGATTAATCCCTCAACGGGAAATCTATAGCTTTCAGGAACTGGGCCAACTGCGCATCCTTTGCGCGTTGCGTGCGGAAGACGTTTCCGCGGCGTCCATCCGCGAATCTATCCTGGCCATGAAAGCCGTCTCCGGCATGGCCAACCCACTTCTCGAAGCATGTGTGGTGCGCACCGGAACGCGTCTCGCCTTCCGCCATCGCGGTTCCATGGTCGATCCCATCCGCCGCCAGTTGCTCTTTGACTTCGAGCGCGGCGGCCAAGGCGGACAAGACGAAATCACTACGGCTGCTCCCGGTCCTTCGCCGCTTCGCCGTCCCGCGCCCGCCGGTCCACGCATCATTCAGGAGCGCTTTCTGGCAGCGGTCCGCGCCGAGGAGGCCGGCGAAAAACAACGCGCCATCACCCTCTATGAGGAGATTCTCACCCTCGATCCCGATTACGCCGCGGCTAGCATCAACCTCGGCACCATCTACTTTCACCTGCGCCAGTACGGCCGCGCCGAAGAGCTCTACCGCCGCGCCACCGTCGCCGACCCGAGCTACGTGCTCGCCTACTTCGACTTGGGCAACGTGCTCGACGAACTCGAGCGCCTCGGCGAATCCATTGCGGCTTATGTCAAGGCAGTCACGCTCTCGCCCCGCTACGCCGACGCCCATTACAATCTGGCTCTTGCCTATGAGCGCAGCGGCCAGGAACGCCCCGCGCTCCGCCACTGGCGCGCCTATGTCAAGCTCGACAATCACGGACCCTGGGCCGATCACGCGCGCGGCCAGATTCGCAAGCTCCTCAGCCGCGAAAAACTCTCCATCGTCTCCCGCGCCCGTCGCTTCGTCGCTCCACGCAAAGGCAGGGCCGACTTGCGCCTCGCCTAGATCTCAGGCAGCGTGAAGAAAAATTCCTCCGTGCCCCATCCATTCGCCCGGCTTTTGGGCGAATGGGTGGGATAGCACGAAGTCCACATTCGCCGCATAGCACAAACTCCACCTTCTCTGTCATGAAGCGAAAGGAACGCGCGGGAAAAGGAACTCGCACGGTTTCGCCTGGGCGGCTGCCCTCATGATCAGGCGGGGTCTTTCGGGCGGGTGGCCTTGACGGCCGATAGAAGCCCGGCGCCGGTCATCACGATCACGCCCACGAGAATCCAGTGCGAAGGCAAGTGCATCAGGTGCGCGGCATACACCAGCCCGATAATTACGATTGCGTAGCCAGCGGCATAAAGTCCGAAAGACATTTGAACTCCTTAGTCGGGTGCCGTGCAGTTAACAGGAATCTCGCGCACTATTCCACCCTCGCATCGCAAACGGAATCCGGTCTGAGCAGTTCAGACCAGCCTATGCGTTTCAGATGCACGCCTGTCGCGCCCGGTGGCCCGGCCTGGCAATTGCCACACTCACCTGCATTTAGGGTGATCGTTTTTGGCGGGAACCTCGATGACCGACGAACAAGCTGGAAGCTAGGAGCTAGCAGCTAGTAGCTGCTTCTATACATTCTGCGTCCTCTGCACCTGCCGCACGCCGCTCACACGCTTCAATCCCAGCACCATGCGGTTCAGGTGGCGCAAGTCCTCGGCTTCGACGATAAACTCGATAATCGCTTCGCCTTCATCGTCGCGCTTCAGATCCACGCCGCGAATATCGGCGTTCTCGTCGGAGATCACCGCGGTCAGCTCCTTCAACATGCCGGTGCGGTCGTCGCAAAAGACCGTGATCTTCACCGGGTAACGCTGCGGCTTGCCTGCGGCGTCCCCCACGCGCGCCCACTCCACATTGATGCGCCGGTCGCTCTCGTAGAGCAGGTTCTGCACATTCGGGCAACCCCTCGCATGCACCGCTACGCCCTTGCCGCGCGTCACGTAGCCCACAATCTCTTCGCCACGGATGGGATTGCAGCATCGCGCGCGATACACAAGCAGATCGTTCTGGCCCTCCACCTGCAGCGATTCCGAGCTGGTCAGTTGCAGCCGGCGCACCGCGTCACTCGTGCCCGCTTCGCCCGGCTTCGGTTGTGCGCCCGGCTCCTCAGACGGCGGATTGGCAAATCCCGGCGCCACTTTGCTCAGCACCTGGTGCGCGGTGTTCTGGCCCAGGCCCAGCGTCGCCAGCAGATCCGATGCCGTGGCCACCCCGAACTCCTGCGCCACGCGGCCCAGATCCTGGTCGTCGATCTGCGTCATCGGCACCTTGAACTTGCGCGCCTCGCGGTCCAGCAGTTTTCTGCCGATCTCCACCGCTCGCACTCGCTGGTCCTCGTTTAGCCAGTGCTTAATCTTGTTGCGCGCGCGCGGGCTCTTCACAAACGTGAGCCAGTCGCGGCTCGGCTTGTGATCCTTCTGCGTCACAATCTCGACAATGTCGCCGGTGCGCAGCTTGGTGCGCAGTGGCGCCATGCGCCCGTTAATCTTGGCGCCTACGCAGGTGTTGCCCACTTCGGTGTGAATCGTGTACGCAAAATCCACGGGCGTGGCTCCCGCCGGAACCACCACCACCTTGCCCTTCGGCGTAAAGGTGTACACCTCGTCGGGATAGAGGTCCATCTTCAGGCTGGATAGGAATTCGTTGGGATCCGTCATCTCCTTCTGCCACTCCACAAGCTGGCGGATCCAATTCAATCGCTCCTCATCGCGGGCCGTCACGGCGCTTCCGCCGCCTGCCTTGTACTTCCAGTGCGCCGCAATGCCTTCCTCGGCGATGCGGTGCATCTCTTCAGTGCGGATCTGCACTTCGAATTGGTGTCCGCTCGCGCCCATCACCGTGGTGTGCAGCGATTGATAGCGGTTGGCGCGCGGAATCGCGATGAAATCCTTGATGCGTCCCGGCACCGGCCGCCAAAGAGTGTGAATCATCCCGAAGACCGCATAGCACGACGCCACATCCGGCGTAATCACGCGAATCGCCAGCAGGTCATACACCTGGTCGAACGAAACCTTGGTGCGCTCGATCTTTTGAAAGATGGAATAGAGGCGCTTAATGCGCCACTCCACGCGCGCCTCAATGCCGTTCTCGCGCAGTTGTTCGACGAGCGTATCCTCGACGCCGCGCAGGAACTGTTCGCCCTCCACGCGCCGCGCCTCTACCGCCTCTTGCACCTGCTCGTAGCTCACCGGATCGGTATAGCGAAAAGCCAGGTCCTCAAGCTCGCCGCGCACTTTGCCCATGCCCAGCCGGTGCGCCAACGGTGCGTAGATATCGAGCGTCTCGCGCGCAATCGCCTCCTGCCGGTCGGGCTTCAGGTGCTCCAGGGTGCGCATGTTATGCAGCCGATCGGCCAGCTTGATCAGCACCACGCGCACATCGCTCACCATGGCCAGCAGCATCTTGCGTACGTTCTCGGCCTGCCGGTCTTCGCGGTTAGCAAATTGGATCTTGTCGATCTTGGTTACGCCCTCGACAATGTGCGCCACCTGGTCGCCGAATCGATCGCCAATCTCCTCGCTCGTCGCCGGCGTGTCCTCCACGGCATCGTGCAGCAGGGCGGCAGCGATGGCCGTCGCGTCCAGCTTCATCTCCGCCAGCACTTCGGCCACCTCGAGAGGATGCACAATGTAGGGCTCGCCTGACGCCCGCGTCTGCCCCTCGTGGTGGCTCACGCAGAACTCCCACGCCTTGCGAATCAACGAGACATCTTCATTGGGACGATTGGCCTGCACCTGCTTGAGGAGGCCCTCAAAACGCTCGCCAATCGGCCGCGGATCAGCGCGTCGAGCCGGTACGCGCGGACTCACGGTCTCAACCGCCGCTGCAACGCTCGCGGGTGCGCCTTCAGTTTCAGTTGGCTCGGTGTGGCGGGTGCTCGCCATGCTTCATTATAGGCCGCTTGTGTTCTCGCAGCGTGATTGCTTCCGCTTCAGCGCAATCGTATGAACATTTTCATTGACCGGGCAGGTTCGCGTTTTGAGAGTCATTGCTGGCTGGGAGTCTTCGTCCCGGAGGGACGAGTCGAAAATAGCCCAGGGTGGAGCGTAGCGGAACCCTGGGATGGCTTCGACGAAAAGACCACGCGCCCCGTAGGGGCACGGCGAAGCTTCTGCACAATCGCAATCGATCTTCATGCGATCGTCCTGCTGCTGCACGCGAGTTTCGCCGTATTGCATCTGGAATCAGCATACTTCGGCCCGAAATGGCTCCATTCTCGCCCCGGGCATAGTTCCCTGATGCATTCCCAAAGTGACGAGAACCATGCTTCGACGTGCCACCCGTCACATCTCATCGTGTGGAAAAAGGCGCTTAATATCTGCCTCCAGAGGTGAAAACGGAGGAAATCATGTCGAAAACTTTCATTTTGGCCGGATTGGCCGCAGTCATCGTTGCGGGCGTTGCATACGCCAATCACTCGATGGCAAAGACGGTCATCATTCCGGTGAGTAAGGCGCCGTTGAACAACGGCAAGCAGATGTATGTGAATTATTGCGCCCCCTGCCATGGTGTGGAAGGCACGGGGAACGGCCCGGCGGCCGCTGCTCTGAAGAGGCAGCCCGCCAACCTGGCCACGTTAAGCAGAAACAACGGAGGGAGATTTCCCTCGACCCATATCGTTTCGGTGCTCCAATTCGGCGCTGCGAATCCAGCCCACGGCACGGCAGAAATGCCGCTGTGGGGACCCATGCTGGGGTCCATGGACACGGCCACGAACGATGCCGACGCGAGAGCGCTGAGAATCGCCAATCTGAGCCGTTATCTGCAGTCGTTGCAGCAGAGATAGCAGTCCGGTCCTTTGGCTTCCCACCCCGGCGGTATACCTTGGCCCGCCTCGGCGGTTTACCTTGAATGGTGGGCCGAATGGCAAAGCCACACAAACCGGAGACAGCCGCGCAGCCGCGCAAGCGCCGCGCGAAACCATCGGCACTGGTTGCCGGGCAGAGCGGCTCAGCCGTCGCATTCCCTCGCAGTGTGCCTCCTGAGCCCGCGCGCCGCGAATCCTCACCGCCCACTCGCGTCGCATCGCGCTCGCCCGCTCCATCTGCGCCGGCCGGCGCCATCATCAGTCGCCGCGCCG
Organism: uncultured Acidobacteriaceae bacterium; assembly: GCA_963732305.1. Taxonomy (GTDB): domain Bacteria; phylum Acidobacteriota; class Terriglobia; order Terriglobales; family Acidobacteriaceae; genus Telmatobacter. The sequence continues at coordinate 552,657 of CAVSYW010000003.1, read as the reverse complement.
CCGACCGTCTGCGCAGCGGCCATCTCTGGGTCTACGCATCCGACGTAATCTCCGTAACTCTACCCAAACCAGAAAAGGAATTGATCCCCGTCGCCGACCAACGCGGAATTTTTCTCGGCACGGCGCTCTATAGCCCCGCATCGCAAATCGCCTTGCGCCTGATTTCGCGCGAAGCGCTCGATCACGCCGCGTGGCTCGAACTGCTCGCAGCGCGCCTTCGTGCGGCCATTGCGCGCCGCAAGCCCATGCTCGACGCAGCCAACGACGCGTGCCGTCTCTGTTTCAGCGAGGCTGACGAACTGCCCGGCCTCGTCGTGGACAAGTACGGTGAGATCGTTGTCCTGCAATTCTTGACCAAAGGCCTGCTCCAGGCAGGCGTCGGCGAAACGTGTGTGCGCGTCCTGCGCGAAGAGCTTGCGCCCGCTGCGATATTCGAGCGTCCCGATCCGCGCATTCGTGAGCTCGAGGGATTGCCCGCGCCCAGTCCCGATCCGTTGTGGCTCGCCGATCCCGCCCACCCCGTCGTAGCAGCCGAATTTCATTTGAACGGCCTCGTCTTTCACTACGACGCCAACGCCGGCCAAAAGACCGGCGCGTTCCTCGATCAGCGCACCAACTACGCGGCCGCGCAGGAGTGGGCTAAGCGCCTCAAGGCGACGAATTCGGGTTTTGGCGGCCGAGCGCTCGACGTCTGCTGCTACCAGGGTGGTTTCGCGCTGCATCTCGCCCAGGTGTGCCGCCAGGTCACCGGCATCGACACCTCGCGCGCCTCGCTTGAAGTGGCGGAGCGTAATCTTCAGGCCAACCTCAACCGCGTGGTTGCCGAGGTTGATTGGGTCGAGGCCGACGCCTTCGAGATTCTCCGCGACTGGTCGCAAGTTGGAGAAACATTCGACGCCATCGTTCTCGATCCGCCGGCCTTCGCTAAATCCAAACGCGCCGTCGAAGGCGCGTTGCGCGGCTACAAGGAGTTGAATCTTCGTGCCCTCAAAATGCTGCGTGCCGGCGGCCTGCTCGTCACCTGTTCCTGCTCGCATCACGTGAGCTGGGCCGACCTCGAATCCGCCGTAGCGGCAGCTGCCGCCGATGCTGCGCGTCGCGTGCGCCTCCTCGAGCGCCGTGGCGCCGCTCCCGATCATCCCGTCGTCCTCAACCTGCCCGAGACCGAGTACCTCAAGTGCCTTGTGCTTGAAGTGGAATAGATCAGGGGGCGCTGGCAGCTGGGCAAACCATGGCTCACAAGAGCTGGCGCAAGCTTTCGATCCCGCGGAGCGTTGACCAATCCGATGCGGATGGGACTCAAAGCCCCATTCTTTTGAACAGCGCAATCCAGTTAAAGGTCATTCGCCACCCTGTATTCTTGCTCCCTCGCTCTCTTGCTCCCTTGCTCCTTTGCTCTCGCGCTCCCTTGCTTTCTGCCTTGATCTCTGCAAGCGCCTGCTTCACCTGTGCGCGTAGCGCCTCGGCTTCGAGCGCGCAGGAGCGCAAGTACGCCGACACCGTCAATCCCGCTTCAGCTGCGCGTTGATGCATCCGCGCGCACTCCGCCTTGTTGAGACGAATCGTCACGCTCGCCGAGCGCAGATCGCGATCCGTCGCAACAAACGATTGCTGCGCCGGCACGGTGCCTGCTGCAACGCATTCATGCGCCGAATCCGCGCCTGCGCCAAAGCCCAAGCCGTCCGACGGCATTGGCGATCCATCGCTTCGATATGCCGACCGGTAACGCGCACGTGCGCGCAGGGCCTGCTCGTAGCTGAGCGCCGCCACGTCCTCGCCCAAGTCGCTCGAGCTCCACAGTGGTTCATCTTCCGTAGTGTCAGGCGGAGGCGAGGCAATCGTGGCCAGCAGTCCCGCAAAATCGGAAAGAGTGGGGGAGGGCTGATTTGAAGCGGGTTGCTGCATGGCTTGGAGCATACAGCGGCTCGTACCTGCATGCGTGAGAAGACTCCAACCAAAAGCCTCGCGTCTTCCCGAATCGGACACAACTGCGCGGGATTCCCAAATCGAAGCGGGTTCAGATTTCTCGGGTCCCTTGAGGAAAGACCTTCCGTGCCCCATCCTTTTCCGCAGCTTCATCGCGGGAAAGGGTGGGATAGCACGAACCCCACTGGCGCGATTTCACGCGGTCAGAGACCACGCACCGTGTTTCGCCTGGCCTTCAGTTCGAGGCTACCTGCGGCGCTGCAGGGTCCGGCAGGATTCGTCCCGGCAGGCGCAGCATCGCACTCACTGTCTTTGCCGGAACCGGACGCGAAAACAGGAACCCCTGCCCGAAGCGGCAGCCCAGTTGCCGCAGCAGCGCGTACTGCTGGCACGTCTCGATTCCTTCCGCCACCACGTCCATGCCCATCACCCGCGCCAGCTCCACAATGGTGCGCACAATTTGCAGCGGCTGTTCGCCTTCGGTCATGCGCATCACAAACGAGCGGTCGATCTTGAGCACATCGAAGGGCAGCGTGTGCAAATGATTCAGCGAGCTGTATCCCGTGCCGAAGTCGTCCATCAGAAGCGAAACACCCAGCCTACGCAAGCTGCCCAGCACTTCTAACGCCGTGCCAGGATCGGGAATCAAGCTCGACTCGGTCATCTCCAGGCCCAGTTGCTGGCTTGAAATGCCCGACCTTCGCAACAGCGCTTCCACATGATCCGCAAGCCCCTGGCGTGCGAACTGCCGGGCCGAAAGATTCACGCACACCCGCGGCGCCGGCCTTTCCGGATCCTCGGCGTGCCACTGCCGGATCTGGCTGCAGGCTTCCGACAATCCCCAATCGCCGATGGGCAGGATGAGCCCTGTTTCCTCGGCGATAGGAATGAAATCCATGGGCGGAATCAGCCCGCGATCCGGATGCTGCCAGCGAATCAGCGCCTCCAGACCCACAATCCTCCGCGTGCCTAGCTCCACCTCGGGCTGGTAATAGAGCACGAATTGCTTCTTCTCCAGCGCCTCCCGCAAGTCCGACTTGCGCGGCCAGATTCCGGTCACTGCCTCCACCACGCGTTCCTGCCGCTGGCGGTGCCCATTCAACGCCTTGCGCAATCTGCGCAACTCCAGTTGGCCGGCGGCAATATCGGCCAGGCTCTCCAGCATGCGCAATTCGGTTACCGCCATGGGCCGGCGCGCCTGGCACGAATAGATCGTCAGCACACCCAGGATCTTGCTATCTGAAGTGCGCACCGGGGCGCTGGCAAACGAAATCGGATCGAGCCGGCGCAACGGCAGCCGCTGCTCCCTGAATTCGGGATCGTCGTTAATGTTTGAAACCACCACGGGACCGTCCTCGGACAGCACCCGCTCGAAGATCGATTGCCTCCGCGGCATCTCCCGCACCGGCTCGCCCCAGTAGGACTTGATCCAAATGCGGCTCTCGTCGGCAAAGCCCAGCAAAACCGTATCGGCTTTGAAGTATTCGGCGGCCAGCCGCGTGATGGCGTCAAAACTTGCCTCCGGCCCTGTGTCCAGAATTCCAGTTGAAATCAAGGCTTCCAGTCTCGCGTCTTCTTCCTGCCGCTCGACTTTGCTGATCGCGAGGTCTGCTTGTGCCATCGTTTTCTCCAGGGCCCGCGAAATACCAGCCGGCTGTCCAATGGATCGAAATTGCATCCTCGCTTGCTTTCGCCGGGATGCAGCATGCACGCCAAGCTCGGTTCTTTTGCAACAACGGCGCGGAAAAATCGGGCCGGCTCACCGATTCCGGGCATTGCTGTGGGTTCCGTGTCTCTCTTATCGGAAAAGATGCCCGATGCATGAGGTTACGCACGGACATCCGTCCTTGGGTACGCGTTACCCACTCGCAAGGTCAGCCGCGATTACTTTTGTTTGGTCGCTTGTCCTGTTTCGGTCCAGAGGAACGTGAGCTGATCGGTTCCGTCTTCGATCTCCTGGCCCACGCTCACTCCGGACGAGTGTCCGCCAACGACACTGTAGTGCAGCAGAATCGGCCGCCCGCTCGACGAATCCGCCTGCAGCAGCGCCGTCATCTTGCGCGCGTGCAGCGGATCGACGCGCGTGTCGCTCGCCCCAGTAAAAAAAAAGACCGCCGGGTAAGCCGTGCCTTTCTTCACGTTCTGGTACGGCGAATACTTGAGCAGATACGCAAACTGCTTCGCATTGTCCGCCGACCCATACTCCGTCGTCCACAGGCGTCCCTCTTCGAATTTCTGGTAGCGCAGCATGTCGAGCAGCGGATAGCCACACTCCACCGCCGCAAACAGATCCGGCCTCTGCGTAATCGACGCGCCCATCAGCAGCCCTCCGTTCGACCGGCCCATGATGGCGAAATGCGCCGCCGAGGTGTATTTGTTCGCGATCAGGTACTCGGCTGCGGCAAACCAGTTGTCGAAAACGTTTTGCTTTTTCTCAAACATGCCCTGTTCGTGCCAGCTCTCTCCGTACTCGTCCCCGCCACGCAGATTGGGCAGCACAAACCAGCCGCCCTCTTCCATCCACGCGGCATACACTGGCTTCCATTCCGGCAACATGCCCACTTGGAATCCGCCGTAGCCGGTCATTAGCAGCCGCTCCGTCCCGTCCTGCTTCATCCCCTTCTTTCCCGCAATGTACATCGGCACGCGCGTGCCGTCCTTCGACGTGTAGAACACCTGCCTCAGTTCATATTGGCTGGTGTCGAATGGAACATTGGGCTGAGCGAATACACCGGTCTTGCCGGTCAGCGTATCCAGCCGATAGATCGTGGGCGGCGCAATGTACGACTCGAAGCTGTAAAAGCCGTAACGGTCTGCGGCGCAGCCTCCCACAACCGTCGCCGAGCCAATGCCGTCGTAGTTCACAGTACCGGCTGCTTTGCCGTCCAGCGTGTAGACCGTCGTCTCCGTCTTCACATCGTCGAGCCGCTTCACGTAAATTTTGTTGCCCACAATGTTGAAGTTGTCGATCACATCCTTTCCTTCAGGCACGATCGTGGTCCACACATCCGGCAGGATGCCCGGATCGGCTTTCAGAATTCGCCCGTTGGGCGCTTTATAGTCGGTCTTCACGTACCACGCGCCCTTGGCATAAATCGCGGAAAATCGCGAATCCATGCCCCAGATCAGCACGTCGAAATAGGAGTTCGCCTTGGTCAGATCGCGAAACACAATGTCCACGCGTCTGGCCGGCACGCCTCGATCGATCTCCACCACCAGGTAATGCCCGTCGTCGGTCACAGTAGCCGTAAGCAGGTCGCTCGGGCCCAGCTCTTCGCCGCGAAATTCATTTCCAAAAAGAAGCGTGTCGTGCGAGATGCGCTCGCCCCATTTGTGTTCGAAAAGAAGCGAACCCTTCGCGCTCAAAGGCGAGTAGTAGAGTCCGCGCCCGTCGGCGGTAAAACACACCGATTGGTAGTTGGCGAGCGGCAGCTCGTCCTCCATCGTCTTTCCGGTCTTCACATTGAACACGTGCACCGTAGTTTCGTCCGAGCCGCCCTCGCGCACTTCGTACGCCACCAGCGTTCCGTCGCGCGACACGTCGTCCAGGGTCACCGACGTGTTGGGATCGCGGCTGAACTGCGCCGGATCGACCAGCCGCTTATCCTTCTCCGCCCATCCGTGGCGCACGTAAATTGAAGACTGATCCTCTCCGGCCAGCAGCTTCTCAAAAAACAGATCGTTGCCGCGCGCGATCGGCACCGTCCAACTCGTTACGTGCTCCAGTTGGTCGAGATCGTCGGCAATCTGCGGGCGGATGCGCGCCTGCTTCATGTAAGTCGCCGTGGACGCATTTTCGGCGTCGATAAAATCCTTGGTCTCCTGGCTGTGCGCGTCTTCGAGCCACCGGTAGTTATCCACCACCTTCGTCCCGAAATAATCGTCCGTTACGGGCGTCACCTGCGCGTCGGGCGGGGCCGGCAGCGTAATGCCGCCGCGCCCGTGAATCGTCTGGCCCGCGGCCACCGTTCCCAGCCACAGCGCCCATCCAAAACCAGGGAAAAACCTCATGGCAACAGCATACGCGGTGGCATGCGCCGGATTATTTTCACATCGGGCGAAACCGGAATTGAGGGCCCTGGCATAATTTGCACCGTGTAGCCATTTTGGCTACACTAGCAGAAGGAGGCGATCGATGCGTCAGGTGTCGCTAAGGGAGTTCCGTACTCGCGGAGTCAAGGCATTGGCCACTGTGCCCCACGGCGAGACGGTTCTACTGGCAGGCCAGCAGGGACCCGCATACTTTCTCGTCCCCGTCTTCGGCGATGTGGCTGCCGAAGATAAGGAGCTGCGGCGCGCCATGGCAAAGGCCAGCTTGCGAAGAAGCTGGCGTCGCGCGGAAGCCTCAGGTCTGGATCGGACAAGCGACGAGGAAATCGTTCAGGAAATTGGGCGGCTTCGCACCGCGAATAAGCGTGGAAAGAGCGGCAGCCCCGCAGGCAAATCCCCGCCGGCAGGACGATAGACAACATGAGGCTGGCCGTCCTCGACACCAACGTCATTGTCTCCGCCGGCATCAAGCGGGAGGGCGCGCCGGCAACCATCGTTATGGATTGGGTGCTCGATGGGCAGGTGCAGGTCGTTACTTGCCCAACAATCGTCGATGAATACCGTGAGGTGGTCCGGCGGGCAAAGTTTTTTCGCTACCGCTTTCCTCCACTTTGGCTGGAATTCCTGGTTGCTGAGAGTTTGCAGCTTCCTGATCCTACAGATTGGTCCCATCCGCTTCCGGACGCGAAGGACGCACCTTTTCTTGCTTTGGCACATCGGGCAGGCGCGTGGCTGGTGACTGGAAACGTCCGTCACTTTCCCAAAGAGGCGCGATCCGGAGTTACCGTTCTGTCACCATCCGATTATCTTCTACGGCTTCGAGAGCGCGTCTAGCCCGGCTGGAATCGTTTCCAACGAGAAGCCCACCCCCGACCCCGCCATTGCCTCGCTCCACCATCTGAAAGACGCATTCATCCTCGTCGCCGGCATCGCCGTCTGGGCTCTCATCGCCAAGTGGACTCTTGAAAAATTCGGCTTCGCGTTGCCGCGCGTTGTCCTGCGCCGCCTCGGCCTGCCATGAAGTCTGCTCCGCGCTTAGCCGCCGCTTCGGCTGCCCACTCCGTTAAGAACGCTCCCCTCGATAGCCGAGGTTCACTTTCTTCACTCCTTCACTCGATTCACTTGTCCAAAAAACACAAAAGCGGCGTTGACCCGCAAAGGCGCTCTCGTGAGCAATGTAGCGTGTTGCAGTGTCTACTGAACGGGCTTCGGCAATTCGGGTGCGGCCATAATCGGAACCTGCCCCGCTACCGGCGCAGCATGCGATGGCACCGGCTTCGCTTCGGGTTTGCGGATATCGATTCCGCCCTTGAAGAACGCGCCATCCTCAATGCTGATGCGCGCCGCAGTAACATCGCCGCTCAACGCACCCTCGGCACGGATATCCACGCGGTCTGAAGCCGACACGTTGCCCTTCACCTTGCCCATCACCACCACTTCGCGGGCGGTCACGTTCGCGCCCACCTGGCCGTTGCGGCCGATGGTCACGCGATTGCCGGGCAGACTGATCGCCCCTTCCACCTTGCCATCGATATAAAGTGATTCCGTGCCGGAGATCTCTCCCTTCACAAACAGGCCCTTGCTGATCACGGCCTGGTCGCCGGCGGGTGCTCCGATGCGGTTTGTGGACTCGGCACTCGGCGTTGCATGCGCAGGGGCTTGCGCTTCCGGGCTGGGGGTGCCACGTAACGGCTCGCTTTGACTCGGTTTCCACATAGCGCTCAATGTACTTTCCTTTTCTGTCCAATCAGGACTGGGGATTGCCAAGGCATGGCCAATGGCTCGAACCCAAAAGTTAAAGAAGATGCCAGGCGCCGCAAGCATCGCGCGCCGCAATTACCCGCGGCCGAAATCCAGAAAAGCTGCTCTTCCGTTTTGCTACAACCGGCCGTCTCCCACATTCTACGGCAAAGTGCGGCTTCCTGCGCCTGTTGAAGACACTTGCCTGTTGCCTTCCGGGTTGCCTGGAGCCTGCTATGAATTTGGCACGTGCGAAATTGAAAGGAAGGCCCTAATCTTGCCGTATGACCGATCGCGATTTGGTGGCGCGCATCGCCGCCTCGGCAGGACGCAAGGCCGGCTACAAGCAACTCATCCGCGAGCTGGGCCTGGGGGGCGGGCGCGAGCGCCGGCTTCTCCTCGAGCAGTTGGCTCGCCTCACCCTCCGTGGCCAGCTTGTCCAACTCGATCGCGAGCACTGGAGCCTTCCCGGCGCCCCATCCCGCGCGGGCTCCGGCTCAAGTCCCAGTTCGGCCAGCAATCTTCTCGCCGGCCGCCTCGATCTGCACCGCGACGGTTACGGCTTCGTGCGCCCCAATCGCCGCTCTGGCGCGGAGGGGTCAAAGGACAACGAAGACATCTTCATCCCGCCCAACGAGATCCGCGACGCCATGCAGGGCGACCAGGTCCTGGTCGACGTTGACCCGCCGAAAGCCGACGGCCGCATGTCCGGCCGCATCGTTCGCATCCTAGAGCGCCGCAACTCCACCGTTGTCGGCACGTTTCATTACGCTGACCCTGCTCGCGGCCACCGGCAAAACGTTGTCATTCCGTTCGACGAGCGTATGACGCAGCCCATTGTGATCCCTCCCGGCGCGGAAACTCCTGCCCCGCGCCCCATCCATTCCGGGTCCGCCGAAGCGGATACGGAATGGGTGGGAAAGCACAACTCACCGCATCGTGTTCTCGGCCGCGAGGCACTCTCTCATCCAAAACCCAAAGGCGCGGAGCGCGAAGGCATAATCGTCGACGTGGAAATCACCAGTTGGCCCACCCCCACGCGTCCCCCCATCGGCCGCGTCGTTGAAATCCTCGGTTCGCCCGACGATTTCGGTGTCGACGTGGAGATGATGATTCGCAAGCACCAGTTGCCGCGCGTCTTTCCGGATCACGTCCTCGCCGAAGCCCGATCGGTCGCGCATCTCGACCCAAACATCGTCGCCCAACGCGCGGACTTCCGCGCCCTGCCCATCGTCACCATCGACGGCGAAACCGCCAAGGATTTCGATGATGCGGTCCTGGTGCGTGAATGCGCCGATGACGGCTACGAGCTTCAAGTCCATATCGCCGACGTCTCCGAATACGTCCAGCCCGGCTCCGCCCTCGATCTCGAAGCCCGCCTGCGCGGCACCAGCGTCTACTTTCCCGATCGCGCCATCCCTATGCTGCCGCAAGAGCTATCGACCGACATCTGCAGCCTTCGCCCTCAGCAAGACCGCCTCGTCCTCAGTTGCATCATGCAACTCGACTCCGCCGGCCGCATTGAAAGCTACGAGATTGTCGAAGGCGTCATCCGCTCCGCCGCAAGAATGACATATGCTGAGGTGTCCGCAATCGTCGGCAACACTGATGCTCCGGTCCAAAACTCAGAAGCGCGCGAGCGCCTCGACCAAAACCCAGAAGCGCGTGAGCACGATGGCGATGCGGAAACCCGCGCGCGCCGCTCCGCACTCGTTCCTGAGATCGAGCGCATGAAAAAGCTCGCCGTCCTCATGAATCAGCGCCGCGAAGAGCGCGGTTCCATCGACTTCGATCTTCCCGAGCCCGTCATCGAATTCGACGAGCACGGTCAGATGCGCGGCGTAACGCGCTCCGAGCGTACCTGGGCCAACCGCCTCATTGAAGAGTTCATGCTCGCCGCTAACGAGTGCGTGGCCGTCTGGATTGAAGATCTCGGCGTCCCATCGCTCTACCGCATCCACGAGAAACCCGAACCGCGCCGCGTCGTGCAGTTTGAAGAGCTCGCCGCGAGTTTCGGTTATTCTCTTGGTCTCGGACCGCTGCCGGTGAAGCGCATACAAACCCGCGGAGAGCGCCGCGACTCCTACGGCCGCGGCCGCAATCCGCGCCAGCACGAAGTGCCGGAAGACATCGCCGTCACGCCGCGCATGTATCAAAAACTCGCCGCGCGCATTGAAGGCAAACCGGAAGAGCGCATCCTCAGTTATTTGATGCTGCGCTCGCTCAGCCAGGCGCGCTACTCCGACGTCAACGAGGGCCACTTCGCGTTGGCCGCGCCCACCTACACGCACTTCACTTCGCCTATCCGCCGCTATCCCGACCTCATCGTGCACCGCATCGCCAAGGCTCTGCTCCGCGCCGGCATCTCCAGCCGCAGAACCGTCACGCAAGCACGCCTGGCCTCACCGTGGTCAAATCCCAACGAAGGTCAAACACGATCCGGGGAGATCCGTCCTCGAGGAAAAGTTGGGGTGCCCCCGGTCCCTCGCACTTGGGGACCGGGGAAGGGAAGCCCATCCGTCACCAGTCCCCCGATTCCCGAGCCCGACCTCGCCCAGATCGCCGACGAAACCAGCCAAACCGAGCGCCGCGCCGCCGAAGCCGAGCGCGAACTTGTCGAGTGGAAGAAAGTCCGTTTCATGGAAGACAAAGTCGGCGACGAGTTCGCTGCCCTCGTGCTCAACCCCGCCAAGTACGGCCTCTTTGTCGAGCTAACCGATCTCTTCGTCGAGGGCCTCGTCCCCATCGACACTCTCCGCGGCGACCGCTACACCTGGCGCGAAAACACGCACGAGATCATCGGCGAGCGCACCGGCCGCCGTTTCCGCGCCGGCGATCGCGTCCAGGTCATCCTCGATCGCATCCTCGCGCAGGAGCGCAAGCTGCAATTCGCGCTTGTAGAGGAAGTACTTCCTCTCACCGGCCGCAAACCTCCGCCAACTCCATCCAAAATGAAGAAGCGCGCACAAAAGCAACTACGGCGCAAAAGCAAGTCGCCCAAGCGCCGCCGTTAGTTTTTTGATCGCTTGAAGGGAAACTCTGCCGTGCCCCACCCATTCGGTCGCCGTGGCGACCGAACGGGTGGGTTAGCACGAACCCGCCTACGCGCCCGCCTGTTTCTCCGCGAGGTTGCCGATGATCGGCAGCTTGAAGCGCTTGCCCTGGTACGCGTTCACGATGCAGATGACGATCACTGTAAGCCAGAACAAATTCACGAGCGGCCATAGGAAAAGCCCGAAGAACGCGAGCGGCATCATCATTGTGACAACCGCCAGCAGAATGCCGAAACCAATGTCCAGCACGATCGCTGCGACGCAGAGGAAGATGCACTGGAACGCGTGGAACCGCACAAAGGATTTCTTGTTGAACGGTTCCACAATCAGGAAGACGATCGCCGGGATAACGGTCAGGTACGCGATTGCCCCCGCGGCATTGTCTGACAGTCCCGAGTTGGCTGTTGCTGTGTTTGGCTCATCGGCCATAGCAACTCTCCTTTCAAGGAAAGCGGTTTAAGGGAAAGGGATCGCTTCACTTCTGTGCGCGGCTCGCGCGGTCTGAAACCAGCATTTGTGGCCGCGAACCGTGAAGTAACGTGGAGATAGAAAAACCTGCCGCCCACCCGACTGTCAAGCGAAATCGCGCGCTTACCTCATCGCCTGCTGCTCGGCGAGCGCTCCGATCACCGGCAATCTGAAGCGCTTGCCCGTCGCCGCATTCACCACGCACGCAATCCACACCGCAATCCAGAACAGCTCAATCGCCCGCCACGCCATAACGTGCAGGCGCGGCGAAAACAGCAGCGCAAACACCAGCAGAAATCCCAGCACAAGGTTCACCGCAAACGCTCCCAGCGTGAGCAGAATCGATTGCCACGCGTGGTAGCGCACATAAAGATTTCGTTTATATGGCTCCAGAACCAGGAAAACAATCGCCGGAATGAACGTGAGATAAGCGATAGCGCCGGCCGCACGGTCCGAGAGCACAAATTCGCTTTGGGCAGCATCCGGTTTCGCCATGGCATCTCCCTTTGGAGCGCGAATCTGGGTTGCTCAGGCTGCGGAAAAACTCAATCGATCTCGCCGGGAAAACTTGATCGATCCCACCTTTTTGAAGGGGCACGAATTCATTCGTGCCATCAATGCCCCAATATAAGCGTGGGCTTTAGCCCCTGAGGGATGTTTTTCACGAGTTGATCCCAGTTTCAGGCTTCTTCCGCAGCCTGTGCAACCAGAACTACGTGCAGTCGGATGCCTTGTCAAGAGAATTTCTGCGCGGCCACGCGCAAACTTATCCGCATCTCCAGAAGGCCAGGGCAGAACGATCGGCCGCGCACACAAAAACGGCCTCCACGCGGAGGCCGTTCCGGCACTTGCGACTGCGGGGGCAGCTACCGGTTAGACTGCTTCTCTGCCAGTCCGCCAAGGACCGGCAGCATAAAACGCTTGCCGTTGAAAGCGCTCACAAACGCGATCACCACCATGACAAAAAAGGCGAGATCCACCAGTTGCCAAAGCGTCAAGGTGAGAAACACGACCGTCGGAATCAGGTTTTGTACCACCTGGACCAGAATATGAACCACGGCCCACGCCACATACAAGAAGATCGACTGCCACGCGTGGAAGCGAACGAACGAACTTTTCTTGTAGGGATCGACGACCAGGAACACAATCGCCGGGATGATCGTGACGTAAGAAAAACCGCCGGCCGCGTTGTCGGAGAGGCCAGACACGTTAACGCCAGATGCATTCACATCGGACATGGTTGCTCCTTTTCGAAAGGGTCGCTCGTTCTGAGCGCCAGACACACTAATGGCAGATGCGCTCACGTCGGGCAGGGTTGCTCCCTTGGGGTATGGACGCTCATTCTGAAATTCGACCGCTTCCCTGAGACACATCAAGCGCCAATAGGATGCTGCTCTTATCGATGGCATTGGTCTGCTCTGATTTGCTCAGAACGCGCCGCTCCGCGGCAAACACGATCGCGGGTTGCCGGCCAACCGCCGCAATCCCGACCCTCCCGCCGTCCATTTACAATGGCATCAGAGGGCATTCTTTCGCATGGCGCACATGGTCTTTTGCGTTCGCAACAAAAAAGAGATGGAGGGACTCGACGAGCCGCCCTTCGACTCTGAGTTTGGTCAGAAAATTTACAAGAACGTCTCCAAAGCAGCCTGGGACGAGTGGCTCAACCACCAGAAGATGCTGCTCAACGAGTACCGCCTGCAGCCTTGGCTGCCCCAGGCGCAACAGTTTCTCGTCGAGCAGATGGAGCAGTTCTTCTTCGGCTCCGGCTCGAACCTGCCCTCGGAGTACGTGCCGCCCGAAAAGTAGAGGACTGTTACAAGCTGTCTAATGAATGGGTTTTGAACAGCTCCCTGGGATAATTCGCCGCAATAGAGCCCGCGCAGCGGGCACGAGACGGTAGCCCAGGGCGTGAGCCTGGGGAAAGAGTCAGAATCCGCGTCACCAGCCCGCTTGAGCGGGCGTGAGAATTTTACTAAAGACCGGTTTCTTGAAGAATTCTCACAGCCACGCCGCGGAGCATCCCCATTTATTTTGTTTGCCCGCTCTTGTTATTCACCATTAGGCTCGACACGTTCACCGGCTCGAAGTCGTCGAGAATCAGGCTCGATAAGCACTGCAAGTCAGCATCGTTCCAACGCGCATCCGGTGTGCCAATCAGCCCGCCGCTCAGACCGTTGTCGGCCAGAATGATTCCGTAATTACGGAATGCCATAATAATGATCGCTGCCTGCGGACTTCTCGCTGTGCACGGGGGCGTCGGCACGGATGCCTTCAGCCGATAGATCTCGCCGGCGGGGCCGGTCATCGGGCAGCTCGATGGTGGTTTCGCCTGCGAAATCTGCTGCCCCACTGCAACCTGACTCCTGCCATTCAAGCAGTAGCCCGTTCCCGCTGTTCCCGTTGCCGGCCACACCCAGTAGTTCAAAATGTGGTTCAGCGTGAATCGAATGGGATGCCGAACCGTTCCATTCGGTGCGCTCGGCGTGCCCGTTCCAATCACTTCGTCGGCATTCACCGTCAGCGGCGCAACGGGAAGTCCCGCCGCATCCGACGTGCCCTTTCCTAGCGGCGTCAGCGCATCCGAATCCGCATCCGGCCAGAGTGCGTTCGAGGCATCTGTCCACTTTCCTTTCACATAGATCGCTTCCCACATCTCGTAGAGAGCAACGTGCCCGCCATTGCCTTTCTCCCGGTAGACGAGAACGTGCCGATCGCCGACCTGGTTGCTCGTTCCCTCCACCGGTGCGTAAGTCGGAATCGGCCCTGACTTGAAATACGACTGATACTGCTTCGTCGCAACCGGCACATTCGGCTGGCTCGCGGGAACTTCAATCATCGGAATTCCGTTCGGCCACGGCGCAAACGATGTGTTCCCGAAGAAAGGCCGGATTCTTCCGGGCAAGTAGGCTTTGTACATAGGCGCCGCCGGAGAAGTGTCCACCGGCAAGTTTGTCGTGGCTGCGTCCACGCGATGGTGGAAGATCGAATCCGGTGGAAAGATGTTTGCAGCGAATGCGTTATTTCCGCTGATGGCGAATCGCACTTCCCCAGGCGCTTGTGCGCCGGACGCGTCCGTCACGATGATCTCCGTCGTGTACGTCCCCTGGCCGCCAATCATGGCGGCCGTGATCGCTCCCGTCGCCGGGTCCAGCGTCATGCCTTCCGGCAGTGACGGAAACTTGTGGCTCTTGCCCACCGAGAATTTGTAAGGCGGGGTGCCCCCGCTGGCCTCGATGGTGCAACCGGCATAAGCTGTCAGTTGCGTTCCGCCCGGGCATCTCGTCGTAGTAATCACCAGCTTGCCGCTTATCTGCGCGACCACTACTTGCACCTCAGCCCGCATCGGCGAACGCCAGATCAATTTTGCCAGCGGGCGGAAGTGGCCCCTCCAATGCACCAGTCCGATGCCGAGCCCGATGCAGAAAACGAAGAAAACCGCGCACGCGCCCAATCCCACCCACAAAACGGTCCGCCCGAGCGAATGCGCTCGTGGTTCTTGAGAAAGACGGGATGAAGGCTCCGGGTCCACGAGGTACCCCGCTTCGGTTGGACGCGCTAAGCGCGATTCTAAAACAATCGCCCGCAGCCCATCACGCTCCACACCCGTTGCTCGGAGAACTCCCGCAGCAAGCCGGATGGCCGGCGCGGTCTTGATTGTCACAAACGATTTGAATGGTCGGGACGGGGAGATTTGAACTCCCGACCCCTCGCACCCCAAGCGAGTGCTCTACCAGGCTGAGCCACGTCCCGACACAAGGCAAACCGGTCCGCTACCGCGGACCGGTCTCAGGGGTCCAAAGATAGTTTACACCGGACCGCAGGCCATCGCCGATAAGATGAGGACCCGCAGGATTTGAAAACGCAGTGAGGAAAAGCCGATCGGGAAAACACCTGAAAGAAATGGCGTCTTGCACGCGCATCTTCTCTAGCCCCGCAGCCCCGCGGCTCAACCTTCGTATCCGCGCACCCGCCCTTGTCGCCGCCGCGGCCATCGACAAAATCCCAGCCACATTCCCGCGAACTGACATGAGGGAATCCTTCAATCGTAACGGCGAGGGACAAACTCGACTGCGCGCTGTTCAGTATGGACGTTCATTGTAGCTCTTTGTGACCCTCGTCCTGCGCTGCCTCGCCTCGCTAAGTTGACAACTTGCTTCATCGTGGGTTTCGCGCGCCGGAAACCCGGTCTCTCGTCCGGTTGCATTGCACCGAATATCGATATATCGTGAATTATCAATCCGTTTTTGGGAGATTATCGCAATCGGCCTGCGCAAGCGGGCGCGAAGCCGTTTTTTGAACAAGTGCATCGCCTCCAGGCCGGCCGCATCGCCGCGGCATCCATCTCCTTTTAGAAGCTGCGCGGAGCAGAGAGGTGTTTCGATGGCGCTCAATCAGGAACTCTACGATGCAGTCTTAAACGGCGACGCCAAAAAGGCGCACGCCGCCACAGAAGCGGCCATCGCCGCGGGCGTCCCGCCCATGGCCCTCATTCAGGAATCCATGGTTCCCGCCATGGAAGAGGTCGGCCGCCTCTTCCAGTGCGATGAATACTTCGTGCCCGAGCTCTTGCTCGCCGGCCGCGCCATGAAAGGTTCCTTGGAGCTGCTCAAGCCGCTGCTCGCTGCTTCCGGCGAACGGATGGCGGTTCGCGTCGTCATCGGCACCGTCAAGGGCGACCTCCACGACATCGGCAAAAACATTGTCGCCTCCATGCTCGAAGGCGGTGGCTTCGAGGTCATCGATCTCGGCATCGATGTTTCGCCGCAAGCCTTCGTCGCCGCTGTCGAAAAGCGCAAACCGCACGTGGTCTGCATGTCGGCGCTGCTCACGGTCACCATGCCCGCCATGAAGACAACCATCGACGCGCTTCAGACCGCGGGTCTCCGCACGCAGGTCAAGGTGCTCATCGGCGGCGCGCCAGTTAGCCCGCAGTACGCCAAAGAGATCGGCGCCGATGGCTACAGCCAGGACGCCGCGGGCGCGGTCACCTTGGTCAAATCCCTGCTGGGAACCTAGGTTCCCGACCGCTTGAAGATGAACCTTCCGTGCCCCATCCATTCGCCGTTTTTCAGGCGAATGGGTGGGAAATCGCAGAAGCCAAAAGAACGAATTTATCCGGTCACAGACTCAGGACCTCTCTAATTCGCGGACGGCGCGGCAGCGGCATCGCTCACCTTCTTTTTTTCGGCTCGTTCTTCCAGCTTGGGCCCAATCTTGCCGGCGCGGAACGCACGGTTGTACTGCCCGCAATTCGGATCGAGTCCAAGAATCGCGTTAGTTGCGTACAAGGTCTCCATCAGTCCGCGATCCGTCGGGTCCACGATCGCCGAGTCGAGGCCCGCTTCCATCGCCAATGTAAGGAACGCGCGGTTGAGAAGTGTGCGCGCAGGCAAGCCGAAGGAAACGTTGCTCAGGCCGCCGGTAAGGTGGGCCTTGGGATATTCGGCCAGAATCGCGCGCATGGTGTCGAGAGAAGTCAGACAAGCTTCGCCTTCTGTCCCCACCGACATAAAAAGTGCGTCCACGAAAATGTCCTCGTCCTTCACGCCGGCTTTTCTCGTCTCTTCGAAAAGACGGCGAACGACTGCCATGCGGCCCTCGCAGCTCGTCGAAATGGCGCTTCCATCCATCGCCAGAGCCAGAACACGGCACCCGTGCTGGGCGACGATCGGCAGAACTTCGCGGATGCGCTGCTCTTCCATGCTGATGGAGTTGATGATCGGCACTTGTTTGGTCGCAGAGAGTCCCGCCAGCAGAGCCGCGGGATTGGCGCTGTCGAGACAAAGCGGCGTGTCCACCATATCCTGCACCGTATTGATCAGCCAAACCATGTCATCCGGCTCGCGGTCGGGCATGGTGCCGGCATTGATGTCCAGCGCTTCGGCGCCGGCTTCAACCTGAGAAATCGCAAGATGGCGAATATGATCGGCGTCGCGCTCCACCACTGCCTTGTTCACCAGCTTGCGAGTACCGTTGATTTTTTCCCCAATGATCAACATCGATGATTCCTTTCCCAGTAGTGTGAGCAGTCCCTTGTACGCGCCCTTCTTCAGATTCCCTTTTCGGGCAATCGTTTCGATCCCGAGCTTCGGCGCGGAATGATCGCGTCCGAGATAAAAATTGATCCAGGAGGAGGTCTGGTTCAGCTCGTGGTTCACCGGCGGGATCAGGTCTCCTCCTAGCGCGGCTTCCGCACCGTGCGACTTGAGCCTCTCGTAGGCGCGCACGTAAATGCATTTGCGCTGCTTGGGATACACTTCGCACCAGCCCTCGTAGCTTCCGCCGCACGGGCCGTTGCGCTGATTCTTGGCGCACTGGCTCATGGGGCACAGGTAGGCAAGGTCCAGCATCGCGCAATCGCCGCAGTGCTGGCAGTCGTTGGTCAGACCTTTGATGACCTGCTCGCATTTCGTATAGGGCCTTCGAGTGCGGATCCATCCACAGGCTTGGCGATGGCGCGCATCGGCCTGAACAGCGCGCCTTCCTTGGTGAAGGCGGCATGATGAAGCATTCGCATTGCGGAATAAACCATACCGGGAGAGGAATCCGCTTTTCGCGGAACCGCCGTCATCTTATTCAGGCCGGTCTGGTCGTCGCGCTCGAAGAAATACCAGCCGCTCTCCTGAGGGTAGTCGAATTCGGGAACGAGTTCCTGCCAGCGGTGCGAGATCTCCTTTCCATGCTCGATCGATTTCCAGCAGGTCGGCGAAAGTCATTCCATGGCCGGAGATGTGCGCGCCGGCATATCCCATTCCTTTGAGAAGGCCATACATCTTGGCGGCGCGCTCCAGGCGCTTGGCCTTTCCCTTTATCTGCGCCGTCCGCTTCCGCCTGGATTTCGCGCAACAGCTTATCGGGAACCACGCAGCCAGGCAGGCCGTTGCTGTTCATCACTTTGCCGCGCCCAGAGGCAGCAGGTAGACATTCCCTACAACGGGGATCTTCTCAAACCCAGCAGCTTCACCACCTGGAGCAGCTCGTGAAACTTGCGTGCGTCGAAGCCCAGTTGCGAGACGACGAACCTCGCTCCCGCCGTGAGCTTCTTTCTCAGTTTGTAGTATTGCCCCATCTGCTCGGCTTCCAGTGCCTTGAAGGGGCTGGCCGCCACTCCCGCAAAGAAGCGCGTGGCCTTCAGCTTCGTCGCCTGTCGTCTTGCCCCCCGGCTTTGGCGCTTCCATCCCCTGCATTGAGTTCGGAGATCAGGCCGAGCAGAGTAACCGGGTCCAGGTCGAAGACCGGCTTCGGTCCGCCGCCATATCCGGCTTTGGGATAATCTCCGGTCATCACCAGCAGGTTGTGAACGCCCGCCCGCTCCAACCCATAGAGCAAACTTTCCAATTGATTGCGATTCTTGTCTTTGCAGGTCAGGTGAACCAGCGGCTCGATGCCCAGGCGGCGGATCTCTACGCCCAGCATCTCGGCCGAAAGCGCAGGGTTACCGCCGGGATTGTCCGTGATGGTCAGCGCGTGGACCCGGCCGCTGGCCGCGGCTTTTGGCGCCGCGTCGATCAGGTCCTGCTGCGTCTTTTCAAAGGCTCCCCGCCCGGGAACCAGTTCCCAGGTAACGCTGAATGTCTTTGCGTCGTGCAGAGAGAGCTCGTACCGGCCCACTTGTGCGATCTCGGTCGATCCGGTGTCGAGAACGTCCATCTTGCAGCCGCCTTCAAATTCGTATACTTTGGATTTAATTCGAGTCTATAATAAATTCAATTAATCCATCTTTTGCCGTCTTTCAAGAGGCGCTTTTGATCTCCCCGGGATTGTCCGATAGGGGAGTTGGAAGCTGCCGAAGAGTAGGTGAGCATGTCTACTGAAGTACTAACCGTCCATCGTACCGGCTGAAGTTTCCCAAACGCAGGAACGAAAAAAGTCGGTTGTCCCCAGCGACATCGATATTGCGCAAGCCGCCGTGCCCATTCCCATCGCCGTATTGCGCAACGGGCCGGCATTCTCCCGCATGAACTGGAACAGTATGGAGACACCAAAGCCAAAGTCCGCCTTTCGATTCTCGATCGTCTTCAGAGTCTCCCGGACGGCAAGTATGTGGTGGTCACCGCCATCACGCCCACTCCGCTTAGGAGAAGGCAAAACCACCACCACCGTCGGCCTTAGCCAGGCGATGGGCGCGCATCTGGGCAAGAATGTCTTCACCTGCGTGCGCCAGCCCAGTCAGGGACCGACCTTCGGCATCAAGGGTGGCGCGGCAGGCGGCGGATACAGCCAGATCATCCCCATGGAGGAATTCAACCTCCACTTGACCGGCGACATTCACGCCATCACGGCGGCGAATAATCTGCTGGCCGCGGCCATTGACGCCCGCATGTTCCACGAGCGCGAAATCACTGAGCGACGAGGTTCTCTTTGACCGGCTCTGTCCGCCCGCCAAAGAACGGCACGCGCCGCTTCACCCCGGTCATGCTCCGCCGCCTGCACAATCTGGGCATCGCCAAGACCGACCCCAACGAACTCACGCGGAAGAGCGCTCCCGCTTCGCGCGGCTCGATATCGATCCGGACACCATTACCTGGCGCCGGGTAACTGGACACCAACGACCGCTTTCTGCGCGGCATCACCATCGGCCAGGGCCCGCGAAGAAAAAGGCATGACGCGCGCGACGGGCTTCGATATCACTGTGGCCAGCGAGATCATGGCGGTGCTGGCGCTCACCACCAGCCTGGCGGATATGCGCGAGCGGCTGGGACGCATGGTCATTGGCAGTAACCGCAAGGGCGAGCCGGTGACGGCCGACGATCTGGGCGTGGGCGGCGCGCTGACCGTGCTGATGAAGGACGCCATCATGCCCACCCTCATGCAGACTCTGGAAGGTACGCCGGCCTTTGTGCACGCGGGACCGTTTGCCAACATCGCGCACGGCAATTCCTCCATCCTGGCCGACAAGATCGCCTTAAAGCTGGTGGGCAAGGACGGCTATGTGGTCACCGAGGCCGGATTCGGCGCCGACATGGGCTTTGAAAAATTCTGCGACATCAAGTGCCGCGTAAGCGGTCTGGCGCCGGACTGCGCCGTCCTGGTGGCCACCGTGCGCGCCTTGAAGATGCATGGCGGAGGGCCCAAAATCGATTGCCGGCAAGCCCCTGGCCAGCGTCTACACCGCGGAAAATCTGGAGCTACTGGAAAAAGGGTGCGCGAACCTCGTCCGGCACATTGAAAACGTGCGCAAGTCCGGCATTCCGGTGGTGGTGGCGGTGAACCGCTTCAGCACCGACACCGATGCCGAAGTGGCGCTGCTGCGCAAGATCTCCATCGCCGCCGGAGCCGAAGATGCGGTGGCGTCGGAACATTTTTCCGAGGGCGGCGCGGGCGCCGTGGCGCTTGGCGAAGCCGTGGTGCAGCCGCTTGCCAACCAGCCAAACGACTTCCATTTCCTTTACCCTGCCGAAGCTTCCATCAAAGAAAAGATCGAGTGCATCGCGCGGGAGGTGTACGGCGCCGCAGGCGTCGAATACTCGCCGGAGGCGGAGAAGAAAGATCGAACTCTACACCCGGCAGGGATTCGACAAGCTTCCCGTGTGCATGGCCAAGACCCAATACAGCCTGAGTCACGACCCCGAGCTGAAGGGCGCGCCGACGGGCTTCATCGTGCCCATCCGCGACATTCGCGCCAGCGCCGGTGCGGGATTTGTTTACCCGCTGCTGGGCAAGATGAGCACCATGCCCGGCCTGTCGCCTCGTCCCGGCTACTACGAGATCGACCTCGACCCTCAAACCGGCCGCATAATCGGACTTTCGTAGAGCGTGTTTCATAAACGGTTTCGTGAAAGGGCGCGGCTTCATAGCCTGCTGAAAAACCTAACCCGAAGGGCTTTGTAACAAGGGCACGGCTTCATAGCCTGCTGAAAAACCTAACCCGAAGGGCTTTGTAACAAGGGCACGGCTTCATAGCCTGCTGAAAAACCTAACCCGAAGGGCTTTGTAACAAGGGCACGGCTTTAGCCGGCCCAATAAATTCAGCAGAATGAGATGGGCTTTAGCCCCTGCCAATCCATCGATTGCCAAATTCGCTTCCCAGTGAAGAAGAGAACTGTCGTCCTGAGCGAAGTTTGCCGCACATTGCGCGGCAAACGCAGTCGAAGGATCTGCGGTTGCTTTCGACTGAGCCATGAATCGCCGCAACAGTTGACTCCGGTGCTTGTAAGCTGAAAGCTACAAGCTACAAGCTAGGAGCTAGAAGCTGCTTTTCATGCATCTCAAACTAATCCACTGCCAGGTTTTCACGCGCGAAATCGAGCACATCGTCTCCCGCTCCGCGCACACGGTCGACTGCGAATCCATTCCCATGGGCCTGCATTCGCTCGGGATCGCCATGCGCCCCCATCTGCAAGACCGCATCGACGCCGCCGACAGCGCCGGCTACGACGTCATCCTTCTCGGCTACGCATTATGCGGCCGCGGCACCGAGGGTCTTCGCGCCGGCCGCACCCAACTCGTTCTTCCCCGCGCCCACGACTGCATCGGCGTCCTCATGGGCAGCCGCCAACGCTACGCCCAATACTTTCAGGACCACTCCGGCGTCTACTACCGTTCCAGCGGCTGGGTCGAATTTCAAACGCCCGATCTCAAGCTCGAGCCTGCCCTCCCCTCGCAGAAAAGCCCCATGGGCGAGCAAACCACGCTCGACGAATTCATCGCCAAATACGGTGAAGACAACGGCCGCTTCCTCTACGAACAATTCTCTTCCTTCCGCCGCCACTACTCCGGCCTCACCTACATCTCCACCGGCATCGCGTCCAACGAAGCCTGCCGCGTCCAGGCGCGCGCCGAAGCCGAAAAACAAGGCTGGGCCTTTGAAGATGTTCCCGGCTCGCTCACTCTTCTTGAGCGCCTCGTCAACGGTCCCTGGGACGCAGCCGACTTTCTCGTCGTCCCTTCCGGCTCAGCCATCCGCGCCACAATCGACGACGATATCGTGGAAGCCCTATGACTCTCGATTCGTCATCCGATCGCGTCCGCGTCCGTCTCGAGCCGCTCTCCGTCGAGCTCGAACTCCAGCGCGGTGCCTCGCTCGTCCCCGGTCTCGCCGCCCACGGTGTCGAATTCCCGTGCGGCGGCATGGGCGAGTGCAGCGGCTGCCAGGTGCGCATCCTCTCCGGCTCGCTCCCCATCACCGAAGCCGATGCCGCAACGCTCACTCCCGATCAGCTCTCGAATGGTTGGCGTCTAGCCTGCCAGGCCCAAGCACCTAACCACCCCGACGCCCCGCTGGTCCTCGAGTGCGCCCAATGGCACATGCAAATCCTCGCGGACGGCAACTCGGGCGACTCAATTCGAACCACGGGAGCTGTTCTAGAAATGGTTGCCCCATCTTTATCCGCGTCCGCGGTAGCGGATGCGGAAAGGGTGGGAGAGCCCACCTCTACAGCCCCGTGCCCCATCCATTCCGAATCCACGACAGTGGATTCGGAATGGGTGGGAAAGAAATCATCTTCCAATCTCGCCATAGCCATCGATCTCGGCACCACCACCATCGCCGCCCAACTCATCGACGCCGCCGGCAACGTCCTCGCCGTCGAAACCGCGCTCAATCCCCAGGCCGCTTTCGGCTCCGACGTAATGAGCCGCATCCGCGCCGCGCTCGAAGGCAACAATCTCACCTCGTCTATCCGTATCGCGCTCGGCCAGCTCGTCGCACGTCTCGCCGCCCGTCTCGACCTCGACCATGCATCGCAAGTCACCGAGGTGCTCCTCGTCGGCAACACCGTCATGCACCACCTGTTTTGCGGCCTTGATGTCGAGCCGCTCTCCCGCGTGCCCTTCGAATCGCCGCATCTCGCCGAACAGCGCTTCACCCCTCGCGATCTCAACTGGGACCTCAACTCCGATTGCGTTATCCGTTTCGCCCGCTGCATCGGCGGCTTCGTCGGCTCCGACATCCTCGCCGGCATCGTCGCCGCGGGCATCGCGCGTACCGACGACATCGTCGCCCTCGTCGATCTCGGCACCAACGGCGAAATCGCCATCGGCAACCGTCACGGCATCGTCTGCGCCAGCACCGCCGCCGGTCCCGCCTTTGAAGCCGGCTCCATTCGCATGGGCATGCGCGCCGTCACCGGCGCCATCGCCTACGTCGCCCTCGCCGAAGGCGCCTTGCGCGCCACCGTCATCGGCGACGTAGCGCCACGCGGCATCTGCGGCAGCGGCCTTGTCGACGCCGTCGCCGCGGGCCTGCGTTCGGGAGCGATCCAACCCAACGGCCGCATCGCCGACGGCACAAAGATCTTCCCCATCGCCCCGCCCGTCGTCCTTTACCAATCCGACATTCGCGAACTCCAACTCGCCAAAGGCGCAATCGCCGCCGGCTTTCGCCTCCTCCTCAACCGCCTCAGCACCGCGAAAGGGCACGACTTCAGTCGTGCCATGACAGACGCAAATATGGAGGGGGCTTTAGCCCCTGAGGAACAGCAATCACTCCACGCCATCCATCTCGCCGGAGCATTCGGCAACTACGTGCAAATCGAAAGCGCCCTTCGCATCGGCCTCCTCGAAGCCCCGCACGCCATCATTCACGCCGCCGGCAACACCGCCCTCCGCGGCGCAAAGATGCTACTCCTCGCCGAAGAACCTCCGCTTCCTCCCATCGAGCACATCAGCCTCGCCGCCGACCCCGCTTTCCAAGACGAGTTCGCAAGCTGCATGTCCTTCCCCGAAAGTTTGTAGCGCCACCCTCGTTTGTAACGCCGGTCTCCTGACCGGGTCGCCGCGGCGACTGTGAGTCTCCCGACCCCGCACCTCCGGCCTCACCTCACCCATGCAGTGTCATCCCGAGCGAAGCAAACCCCACCTCAACTATGCAGTGTCATCCCGAGCGAAGCGCTTTTCAGCGGAGCCGAGGGACCTGCTTTCCGCGATGCACCCTCAGCACGCCAACCACCACCGTGTCATCCCGAGCGAAGCAAACCCCACCTCACCTATGCCGTGTCATCCCGAGCGAAGCGCTTTTCAGCGGAGTCGAGGGACCTGCTTTCCGCGATGCATCCCAAGCACGAACCCCGTGCGCCGACCCCGCGCCTTTTGTTATCGTTGTCCTTTACCCCTGACGGAGATTTCGAAAAGACCTTGCCTCACGCAGTGATCAAATTCGGCACCGACGGTTGGCGCGGCGTCATCGCCGACGACTTCACCTTCTCGAATGTCCGCACCGCCGCCGCAGCCATCGCCGCCTACATTCACGCCCAGGAAGATCCCAAAAAAGGCCTCTCGATCGCCTACGACACGCGCTTCGGCTCGAAGGCCTTCGCCCGCGCCTGCGCTGAAGTCGTCGCCGCCACCGGTATTCCCGTCCAGCTCGCCAACGCCGTCACGCCCACGCCGGCCCTCAGTTTCGGCGTGCGCGAGCGCGGCGCAGCCGGCGGCATCATGATCACCTCGTCCCACAATCCCGCGCAGTGGAACGGCGTGAAATACAAGGGCTGGTACGGCGGCTCCGGCAGTCCCGCCATGATCGCGGCCATCGAGTCGTATCTCGGCCAGTCCGTCCCGCGCGTCACGCAACCCGCGCCCGTCGAGTCTCTAATTCAGGAAGTCGATTTCCTCCCCACCTACCTCAAAGCCATCGAGAGCTTCGTCGATCTCGAACTCATCGCCAAATCCGGCATGAAATTCTGCATCGACTCCATGTACGGCGCTGGCGGCACGATCCTTTCCGACATATTTAACGGCATCGGCGTCGCTAACGTTCCCATCCGCACCAATCCCGATCCGCTCTTTCCCGGCATCAACCCCGAGCCCATCGAGCCCAACATCCGCGCCCTCGGCGAAGCCACCGTCGCCAACCACTGCCAGGCCGGCCTCTGTACCGACGGCGACGCCGACCGCATCGGCGCGACCGACGAAAATGGCGTCTTCGTCGACCCGCACAAAATCTATTCCGTGCTGCTGAGTTGGGTTTTGAAGTACAAGGGCTGGCCCGGCGCTGTCACGCGCGCCTTCAACACCACCAAAATGCTCGACCGCATCGCAATGAAGTACAACCGCGAGCTCATCGAGCACGGCATCGGTTTCAAGTATGTCGTCGATCTCATGCTCGAGCGTGAAATTGTAATGGGTGGTGAAGAATCCGGCGGCATCGGCTTCCAGCGCCACCTGCCCGAGCGCGACGGCCTCGTCAACTGCCTCCTGCTCGCCAACGTCATGGCCCAGGAAGGTAAGCCTCTCGGTGAACTCGTTGCGGATCTCCAGGCCGAATACGGCGAGCATCAATACGGCCGCATCGATCTGTCACTCTCCGACGACGTCAAAAACGCCGCCATCGCCCGCGCCCGCGCGCTCAAAACAGGCGACGCAACTTTCGCCGCAATGCCCATCCTCCGCCAGGAGAATCTCGACGGCGTAAAGTTCTACCTCGACAATCCCGAAGCAAAGTCGAAGCTCAACGCCGCCGAAACCTGGCTGCTCCTCCGCGCCAGCGGCACCGAACCCCTCATGCGCATCTACACCGAATCCTGCTCCAAAGAATCCGTAGCCACGCTCCTCGAATCCGCGCGCAAATTTGCGCTCGGCAAATAGAACGTAACGCCCAATCTCCAGCCAGCGAGAATATGGGTGCCCCCGGTCTGGATTTTCAGACCGGGGACTAGACCTACGGCGTCGTCTGTATCTCCTGCGGCCCTCCGCACGGCACCAGACTGAACCACCCCGCATGCAGAGCTCCGGGATATACATCGAAGCAAACCGTGACCCCCGCTTCATCCGCGTTAAACACGCTTTCCGGCACGCTGACGCTGTTCGCGCCGGTGAACGGACCCCACGCGTTGAAGTCGAGATAGTAGGTCGTCGATCTTCCGCTGGATTCGTGCTTGCCCACCACTTGCGCCGAGTACGGCGCGGGCTTCGCGTGATCCAGCAGCGTATCGCACGCCGCCATCAGGCCGAAACTGTAGAACGCGCCGCACATCAGCACCATCGCGTGGAACCTCGGCGTTCGCGGCCCCTTGCCGCCCAGCATGTAAAAGCCGGCGATAAATGCCAGCGCCACAACCGCCATCGCAGGCAGCAACGGCATCAGGGAAACGAAGTGCAAATGAAAGCAATTGGAGATCAACCCCAACGCCGAAGCAAAAAGTGCAATGCTCAGATCGGCTCGCGGATCGCGCCGCGGTGTGCCCACCCCATACAGCAGCGGCTCCGCGTTCAACAAATAGAGCGCCACTACAGGAACGAGCGCCAGAACCATCGCCGCCGGCAACTGCCATTGCGTCGCTCCGGCGAACAAACCCACGGCGGCGATCACCGCGATCGCAAAGAGCCCAATGTTCCGCTGACGGGCTCGCTTCAGTGCCGCCAAACGGTCTTCCGGCGTCGCTCCCAGCCCCTGGTTCTGCTCGATCTCGCCCAGCAGTTTCCTGCGGTCCTGCTCGTCCAGGTCCGTCAGTTGCTGGAACCACCAGCGCAACTCGCCACAGTCAAACCACTTCTGAATCGTGATTGAGCCCCGGCCCTGCTTCAGTTGCAGCCGCCAGAAAGATCCGTTCCGCGTGTTGATGGTGCGAAATCCCTCCACCTCGCCCATCTCCGCTTGCTTCTCGCGGAATGTGCCGCGCACCTCGATGCGCGTTCCCTCAATCGTCAGCCGCGACCGCAGCACCATCGCCAGCAGATAGATCCCGATCGCCGCCGGAAAGATCCCTATCATCGCCACCGCGCCCTGCCCTGTCTGTTGCGACGGCATCCACGCGAAAAAAATTCCCATGCCGCACATCAGAACGCCGAGCAACAGATAGAAGCCTCTCAGCCAGCCCTTCATCCGGTACTCATGCCGGCCCGTGTCAGATCCTTGCATTGGAGTTCCCCCTGCGCCCCGTGTTTCGGTGCGATTATGTTAAGGCCAACAGCATAAATGACCTGTCATTCTGAGCGAGTCCCGGTGTGCCGGGACGAGACGAAGGATCTGCGGTTGCTTTTCGTCTTGTATCAGTCGTCCACCGGCTTCGCCGACCCGCGGTCGATGAAACTGTAACGCCGGCATCCTTGCCGGCTGTCGTGCGGGCGTCCTCGCCCGCACATCGGCACCCTCGCAAGGCAGTTTCTTTTTAGGGCACGAGTTTACTCGCGCCGAAAGAGCTCCCATATAAGGAAAGGGCTTCAGCCCCTGTGGGGGCATCTAGGCAATCACCGCTGCTTTCGCCCGTTTGCCCACGCGAACAGTAAGTCTGGACGGGCGAAGGATTTCCAGAGTGGGAGCTGTCCTCTTCACCCCGTCGATCATCACACCAGCACCGACCTGCCTCTCACCCTGTGTGCGCGACTCACAGATGCCGAGAGCAACGAGCAGCTTAGCGACGTTGATGTGGAAGGACATCTCGGGATCGGAGCGCAGCCTTTGTAGATAAATTGCGTCGGCTACAACAAGAGCTTCCCAAGGGATTTGAACTTCTTCTGCTAAGGCTCCAACATCCTTCTGTTGAAACATCCGCGCCCAATTCTCGTCCGCGCTCTTTGCCGCCGCCTCGCCGTGGAACCCCGCCACAATGGTCCGCGCCAACTGCTTCTTTACTTCCATCGGATGCAGCTTCCCAGCCGCAACCTCCGCCCGCATCCCATCAATCTCGCTCTGCGTCAGATCGGTCAGCAGCACCCAATACTTCCACATCAGCTCGTCCGAAATCGACATCAACTTCCCATACATCTCGCTCTCCGGCTCGTTGATCCCGATCGCATTGTTCAGCGACTTCGACATTTTCTGCACGCCGTCCAGTCCCTCCAGAATCGGCGTCATCAGCACGATCTGCGGCTTCTGCCCGTACTGCCGCTGCAACTCGCGTCCGCACAGCAGATTAAATTTCTGATCCGTTCCGCCCAACTCCACGTCGCACTCCAGGCACACGGAGTCGTACCCCTGCATCACCGGGTACAGCAACTCGTGCAGACTGATCGGCTGCTCGGCCTTGAACCGTTTCGTAAAATCGTCGCGCTCCAGCATCTGGCTCACCGTAAAATGCGCCGTCAGCCGCACCGTATCCTCATACCCCAGCTTGCCCAGCCACTCGCTGTTGTAGCGCACCTCGGTCGTCTTCTCATCCAGGATGCGGAATACCTGCTGCTTGTAAGTCTCGGCGTTCTGGTCGATCTCCGCCCGCGTCAGCGCCTTGCGCGTCACGTTGCGCCCCGTCGGGTCGCCGATCAGCGCGGTCGAGTCGCCGATCAAAAAAATCACCGTATGCCCCAGCTGCTGAAAGTGCCGCAGCTTCCGCATCAGCACCGTATGCCCCAAGTGCAAATCCGGCGCAGTCGGGTCGAACCCCGCCTTCACACGCAGCGGCCGTCCCGTCTTGCGGCTTTCTTCCAGCCTCTCCCGCAAGTCGCTCACGCGGATAATCTCCGCCGCGCCCTTCTCCAAAAGATCCATTTGCTCATCAACAGGTTTAAACGTGCTCATCTTGTCTTTCAGTATAGAATCGCACCTGTAATCGCCTTGGCCTGAGGGCATTTTGCCGCCGGGAGGAAGCCGTATGACGCACCGCATCCCGTTCGTCGCAGTTGCGCCAGTTTTCGTTTTGACCTGCCTCGTAACGCCGAACGCCGCTCGATCACAGACCGCAGCGCCGCGTAGCCCCGCCGACGAATTCCGCACTTCCGACCGTTGTTTAACCTGCCACAACAATCTCAAAACCGCCAAGGGTCAGGACGCTTCCATCGGCATCGAGTGGCGCGCCAGCATCATGGCCAATGCCGCGCGCGATCCCTATTGGCAGGGAAGTGTGCGCCGCGAAACCGTCGACCATCCCGAGTCGAGCGCCGACATCCAGTCGGAGTGCGCCCGCTGTCACATGCCGCTCGAATCCCTCATAGATCAGTCCCAGAGCCATCCAACCGAAGTGTTTTCGCGCTTGCCGCTCCGCTCCGACCACGCGCAGGATTCCGCCGCAGCCGACGGCGTAAGTTGCACGGTCTGTCATCAGATCCAGCCCGCCGGCCTCGGCACGTCCGCAACCTACAGCGGCAACTACTCCGTCGCTCCCCTTGGAACGCAGCCGCGCCCCGTCTTCGGCCCCTTCGCTCTTCAATCCGACAACATCGTCAAAGTGCACGTCATGGCGAGCGGCTACGCGCCCACGCAATCCGACCACATCCGCGAGGCTGGCCTGTGCGGCAGTTGCCACACGCTCTACACCAACACTCTCAGCCCCGGCGGCAAACAGACCGGCCAACTCCCCGAGCAAATGCCCTACATCGAGTGGCTGCACAGCGACTACCGCGACAAGCAAACGTGCCAGCAGTGCCACATGCCCGCCGTCGGCGACCCGGTCGCAGTGGCCACGCTTCTTGCCAGCCCGCGCGATGGCGTCCGTCATCACACCTTCACCGGTGCAAACTTCCTCATTGACGGGATGCTCGGTGTGCATGGCAGCGAACTCGGCGTAACCGCTCAGCCCGCGGAGTTAGCCGCCGCCTCTACTCGCGACACATCGTTCCTCGAGTCGCAGGCCGCGCGTTTGACCGTTGAATCGCCGCAACTCTCGGGCAGTCAGATCGCTTTTGCCGTGCGCGTCGAAAACCTCACCGGCCACAAACTGCCCACGGCTTATCCCTCGCGCCGCGCCTGGCTTCACGTTGTCGTCACCGCAGCCGACGGCCGCATTATCTTCGAGTCCGGCAAGCTCAACACGGACGGCTCCATCGCCGGCAACGCCAACGACGCCGACCCCACGCATTTCTCGCCGCACTTCACCAGCATCACCAAGTCCGATCAGGTTGAGATCTTCGAGCCCATCCTCGGCGACGCCGACGGCCATGTCACCACCGGTCTGCTCAGCGCCACGCAGTACCTCAAAGACAACCGCATCCTTCCCGCCGGCTTCGACAAGAGCACCGCCTCGCCCGAAATCGCGGTACACGGCGAAGCTGCCTCCGATCCCGAATTCACCGGCGGCACCGCCGCCACGCACTACGCCATCGACACCGGCGGCGTCGCAGGCCCATTTCACATTGCTGCTGAACTCATCTATCAGCCCGTTGGTTACCGCTGGGCGCACAACCTCGCCGCCTATAAGGCCGACGAGCCGCAGCGCTTCGTGCACTACTACGATCAAGCCGCCGCGCACTCCGCCGTCGTCCTCGCAAAATCCGAGACCACCGTGAATGCAACGCACTGATCGCTGATTGCAGAAAGCTCCCTTTACGCTATAATTTCCTCATGCACCACCCCCACCATCCCGCCCTCGCCATCGCCCGCGCAACCGCGACTGCGGCGGCTCCGGCCGCCTAGACACCGCTTCGCCTCATCCCAAAATTCAGTTCACAGTTCGTAGTCCACAGCCCACGTCCGTTCACGGTGCGCTGACCACGAACCACGATTCACGAACCACGATCCACGGTTCACGGGCCTTGTTCCCTTGGTCCCTTGTTCCCTCGTTCCCTGTATTCTGGAGTAGCCATGGAAGAGTTCTCTCGCATTCAGCGCCTGCCCGCCTACGTCTTCAACATCACCGGCGAGATGAAGACCCTCGCCCGCCGCCGCGGCGAAGACATCATCGACTTCGGCATGGGCAACCCCGACGGCGCAACGCCCGCCCACATCGTCGACAAACTCGTTGAAGCCGCCCGCAAGCCGCCCACGCATCGCTACTCCGTCTCCCGCGGCGTGCCCCGCCTGCGCAAGGCCATCTGCAACTGGTACCAGACCCGCTACGGCGTCGAGCTCGATCCCGAATCCGAGGCCATCGTCACCATCGGCTCCAAGGAAGGCATCGCCCACCTCTGTCTCGCCATCCTCGACTCGCGCGACACCGTCCTCGTGCCCAACCCCTCCTACCCCATCCATATATACGGCCCCGTTATCGCCGGCGCGCACATCGTCAGCGTACCCGTCCACGACCAGGAAAGCTTCCTCCAGCAGCTCGAAGACCTCATCCCGCGCATGACCCCGCGCCCCAAGGCCCTCATCGTCAACTTCCCCTCGAACCCGACGACTGAGTGCGTCGAGCTCCCATTCCTCGCGCGTCTTGTCGAACTCGCCCGCGAGCACGGCTTCTATCTCATTCAGGATCTCGCCTACGCCGACATCGCCTTCGACGGCTACAAGCCGCCCAGCGTCATGCAGGTTCCCGGCGCAAAAGATGTCGCCGTCGAGTTCTTCACGCTGTCGAAGTCCTACAACATGCCCGGCTGGCGTATCGGCTTCATGGTAGGCAACAAGAAGCTCGTCGCCGCTCTCGCCCGCCTCAAAAGTTATTTCGACTACGGCACCTTCACGCCGATTCAGGTCGCGGCCATCGCCGCCCTCGAAGGCCCTCAAGACTGCGTCGCGCAAATCTGCGACACCTATCGCCGCCGCCGCGACGTTTTAATCGAAGGCATCAACAAGGCTGGATGGCAAGTGGCCTCACCGAAGGCGACCATGTTTGTCTGGGCCAAAATCCCCGAAGCCTATCGCGAGCTCAAGTCGCTCGAGTTCTCCAAGCTCCTCCTCACTGAAGCCAAAGTCGCCGTATCACCCGGCATCGGCTTCGGTGAGCACGGCGACAACCACGTTCGCTTCGCCCTCATCGAAAACGAAGAACGCACGCGGCAAGCTTTGCGCGGCATCCGGCAGATGCTCGCCAAAGGCGTCGTCCCCGCCTGACCCCTTGAGCATCTTTTCTCTTGGTGTGGAGCGACGATCTTGGCAGTTCGCGGCCCTTGCCCCGGAGAGGCAATCGACAATAGCCCAGGGTGGAGCGCAGCGAAACCCTGGGGACGCTACCCTCAAAGACCTGCGCGCCCCGGAGGGGCGCGGCGAAACGAACCAAACAGCTCTATGCCAATGGGAGATTTGCCCTAAGAAACACAGATCGGGAGCAATAACTTCACGCGCTTCGCGCGCTGGAAAGCAAGCGCACGAACCTCGGTTCACCCAATCGGATGGATTCCGCTCGTCCCTCCCATCACGGCGCTGGCCACCATGCGGCGGTCAAACGTTGCCAGCTTCCCGCCATGCGCTACGGCAAGAGCCAGCAAATAGCTGTCGGTGATCTGCTTTGAGTCGAGCAAACGGGCCGTATCCACGTGCGCAGCGTCAAACAGCGTCACGTCGTCCGGCCAGAACTCGCGGCCGCCCAGGGCTAGAAATACCGTCATGAGTTCCGCAACTGCCGCCGGAGTTCCCGGAGAGTTCGGGTAGCGCGCGTGGCCCACGATGCGCAGCACGCCGTTTTCGGTAATCGGGCACGTGGCCCACGCGCGCCGGCCTTTCGCAGCAAACCAGTCGTGTGCGCTATCGTGCTGCATGTGCGTGGGGTCGATGAGGGCAATCAGTACGTTCACGTCGAGCAGGTAGCGCGTCACCGCAATTCTTCCTCGAGTTGGCGCACCAGCTCCGAGGTCACTCTCGTCGCGCCGGGACGCATGGGAAGCAGGGGCACGCCATTGCGCTTCGCGCCGCGGGCGGGCGCGGGCCGCATCGCCGCGCGGGCCAGCGCACTGATCACCTCGCCCAGACTTTTTCGCTCGGTTGCGGCCAACTCCTTGGCGGCGGCCAGCACGTCGTCATCGATGGCCAGTGTGGTTCGCATTGGGCGCTCCGTCGAACATCAAACATCAATCATCATACATCGAGCCGACCGCTTGCTCAAGGCCCGTAATGGTAGCTGTAGGTGAAAGTTCCCCCTGAGCCGTTCGTCCCCAGCGTGATTTTCAGCGTCATGGTTCCCGATTCGCCCTGAGCCGCCAGCGCGTCAACGATGTATGCACGGTGGTCGGCCGTCGCGGTGATAGCGGCATCTCCCGTTGACGCCACAACCGTGCTGTTTTCTGTCGTGAACTGGGAGTCCAGGAAATAGATAGAGTTCTCTCCCTGCTTGTCCGCGTTGGGATGCGCAGCCACAAGCAAGTTGTCGAAGCTGCAAGGCAGGCTGTAGGGATAGCCGAGGGTGAGAGTCGTCGCACTCCCTGCGGAAAGCAGCTTCTGCATCGCAGCCACGTCCGTCGCGTCGATTTTGCCATCCTGGCTAAAGTCCCCGGCGGCAGGGCACGTAGCGGCAGCGGGAGATTCGCCGGCCGCGAGTTGCTCGATCAGCGCCAGATCCGCGGCATCCACTTTTCCATCCTCGTTCACGTCGCCGAATACAAACAGCGGAGCCGCACCAACCTCCAAATGGTTCAATGCCTCCATTCGCTGCTGGATCTTTTCGGCATCCGCGGCGCTTTGCGGCACACTCTGCGCGGCCTCATGTACGCTGATCGAGCCGGCCACAAAAGCCAGCACCGGCAGCCAGAGGGCGATTGCGACGATTCGTCTCTTACTTGCCACACTTGCCTCCTGTGCAGGGCGGGGTTGACGCCGTGGACGGGTATCCATAATGGCTATGCACCGGAGTCGGCGGATCGTCATGGTAGCCGCGATCGGAATAGTAAGCCGTGCCGCCGCGCTCAATCTTCTTCAGGCCATCGATGAGCCATTGGAAATCCGGTGCTGCGCCGCCCGCCGCCGGTACGCCGCCCGCCGCCGGCGTGCCGGCCAGGTGATCGTCAATCACCTGGCGAAGCCGGTTCGCATTGTTGTAAGCGATTCCGTAACTGCACGAAGTAACCGCTGTCGCACTGGAGAAGCCGCCGTCCGCGCTCCACCCCGCATGCAATCCGCAGGCAATCGTGGAGGCTTTCTGGCAGGTCGATGTGGCATAGTTGTCCAGCTCGTCGGTAACCTTCGGCGTCAGCCCGCCGTAACAGCTCAGATCGATGTTGAACCAGCCGCAGACATTCTTGTTGGCCGCTTGATAGTTCCCATCGTGAAAACCGGCGCGGAAAAGGTCGTTTTTCAATCCGATGTAATATCCCGGACCCCAGTCTCCGCAACGGTCGTTATTGGTGCCGTCGTAGCTCTTGGTCACAGACGGACTGCCGTGAGCGTCGACCAGCGTGATGGCAACTTCCGGCTGGTTCGCCACAACGGCGGCCCGGAAATCCGCGATCGTCTTGTTGAGGCGCGCCATTTCTGCGTCGTCGTGAGCTCTGATCGTGTCCCGCTGCGCCTGCGTTTCGCTGGCGTTGTATGTGATTGCCTGCAAGTCGAGTTCGGGATTGGGCGTGAACACCTTGCAGCCCGCACTCTTGAGCTCACTCGCAAGATCGACTGGCAATCCGGTCTGCAATTCTTCCTTGAGCCACTTCACCCAATTCTTCTGCCACTGTGACCCACCGTCCTTGGATTTCTTCAGCTCCTCTTCAGCCTTCTTCAGATCCGCTTCGAGCGTGATCTTGGATTGCTTGCCCGACTGCGTGGTCACGTCGTTCTTCAGCAGGTCGGCGACAAGCGCGATGCATCCATGATGCAGTTGGGGGCATTGCGCGGCTTCCTCATGGCCGTAACCATTTCCTCCGTCAGGAGTATGGTCGTCGGGCGGCTTGGGAATATTCGGATTGTCGCCGGGAGTCGTCGGCTGCTTGGGCTTCTCCTGAGTCGGTGGCGGCGTCGTTCCGCCTCCACCGCCAGTGGTCGTTGGTCCTGCTGGATTCGACGTGGGCGGATTCTCCGCCGTATCTCCTGGAGCCCTGATCGACTTCGGGCACTCGGGATGCTGTTCCAAACATGCGTCGCACAGCAGCCGCGCGTTCGCTGCCCTCACGGCTGCACCCTGGTACCGCTCTCCGGCCGCGTGGGCGCTTGCCTGCGCAGCTCGGAGCTCTTTGTAATAGTTCACCTTATCTGCCTGGAGTCCCTCCAGCGTCTTCTCGGACTCAGCCGCCAGATCGGGCTGTCCCGTATCTTTGTAGTGCTGCGCGTTTGCCTTGACCTCCGAGATATAGGCATAAAGGTGGTCGATCAGCGTTTGGTAACTTTGCACCACCGTTTCAGCCCTCGTGTACTCCGCGAGAAGCTCCTCGGCCTTCTGTTCGGCCGCGACGGCGTCAGCGCAAACTTTCTCGCATGGGCAAGGCGCAGCCACTGTCTGCGGCGGCCTTCCACCACGAGGCGGAATCTTGGGCAACGGCAGCCCATCGTCCGGCCCCATGCCCGGCGCCGGCTGGGGTGGTGGTGCCGGAGGATACCCTCCGCCCAGCGGCGCCGTGGGCCCATTGCCGCCCAGTCCGCCCGGCGTCACCCCGCCGGGTGTCGTTCCGCCTGGAGTTGGAGTCGTCCCGCCCGTACCCGGACCCGTGCCGGGCGACGCGGGAGTGTTGCCCCCAGATGGTGTCGTGGGCCCACTGCCGCTTGGCGGTTTCTCCGTGCCGCCCGGAGGAATTCCATTCGCCGGCGTCTGCCCAGGCTGTGTCCCCGGCGTGCCAGGCTGCTCCTTGCCCGGCCCACTCGGCGCCGGCTCATCGACCACCAGCTCGCTCTCTTCGCCCTCCGGCTTCGCTGTGCCCTGGCCGCCGTTCGGCGTCGCCGCCGACTCATCTTTATCAACCTGGAATTGCATTGGAAAGAGCGTGCGGTCCTGCTTACACTCCGTGCCGCAGGTTACGCACGAAACCACGATATTTCCGCTATAAAGCCCCGGCGCAACGCTCGTAGTATCCACAATCAACACGCTATTGCCGCTGCTGCTCGCGCCGATCGAGATCGGTTGCACGGAGCGCAGCAGCTTGCCGAGCTGTCCGTCGGTGGTTACGCTAAAGCTCTCCTGCTGCGGACATTGGTTCGTCACCGTCACCGGCAACACTGCCTGCTTGCCTGTCGGCAGATGAGTCGGCGGCGCGGGTTTCGCCGGCTGCGCCTCCTGCGACCTCGCGGCCGCGCAATGCAAAAGACCCGCAACCAGCACTGCCCGAATAATTCCTCTCAGCCGTCGCTCGCCCATGCGGTCCCGCCTTCTTTGGAGTGCGTCCCAAAATTCAGCTTTGTGTCGAGGGCACTGCCTCCGTGCCCCATCCATTCCGCGTCTTTTGCGGAATGGGTGGGACAGCACAAACCCTCAACTCACCTCTCTCAACCCAGCACAAAAACCCGGGTGCCCCCGGTCTGGATTTTCAGATCGGGGAAAGCACGAACCTCAGTCCACCTCTCTCAACCCAAACACAAAAAATGGGTGCCCCGCATCTCGTTTCTGAGATGTGGGAAAGCACGAACGCCCCTGCCTCGAATTCATCCCGGCCGCGATCCCCTCAGTTTCCAGCACCCAAGCTCGCCTGCCCCTGCGCATCCTTCAAGAAGGACACCACTCTGCTGCGCACCACATATGCGCCGGCGCCAATGGTGTCGAGTGTGGTGTTGTAGGTGTACGTCCCATTCACAAAATCCTTCTGGTGCAACTGCAATACGATGGTGTTCGTTTTGCCCAGACGAACAACTCCCGGCGAATCGTTTTCGATCAACACCGCAATAAAACCTTCTTCATTCGGTTTCGGCGGTTTCAAGCCGCTCTTGCCGCCGGCCAGCGTCTTCAAGTCCACCAGGTCCGCCGGCGGCGTTCCCGATCGCCACGCGGACGTGGTCAGATTCTTGGGAATTGTAACGGTGATCTCGACGGGATTCGTTTGTCCCTTGACAAGTTTCGAGCTGCCTTCCGTCATCTCGACTTGCGCATCGTTAAGCGCAAAAGTCACGCTCTTCGGCGCGCCGCCTGCGGCATCTTTCTGCGTGAAAACCGCCTTACGCGCTATGCCTGGCGCGGCGGCTGGCGAAGCGGCCGGCACTCTCCAGAAAACGCTTCGTGGCGTCGCGGCAAGAATCTTCGCGGGCTCGCCGTCCACGGCAATCTGCATGTCGTTCGTATTCCCCGATGTGGACCCGTGAATCACCTCCACAGCACCGGGCTTCGTCACCGGCGGCATCGTATAGTCTTCCGGCTCGGTTGTTGTTGTGGCCCCGGTCGGCGTCGTGGCGCCTGTCTCCGTGGGAGTTGTCGATCTCGGCGTTGTCGCCGCTACGGGTGTCGTCACCGGCACGCTATCCTGCCCAATCACCCGCGCCTCGGTGTCGTTCGTCAGCAACTCGATCGCGATCGTCTGCGCCGTGGGCGGGATCATTGCCACCAGCGGCTTATCTGCTGGCTGCTTCTCCCCGTTCACCTGCACCACCACTCCCGCCAGCGTGTCGTCTTCGCCCGCTTGCGTGGTTGTCGAACTTGTCTGCGCCGGCAGCGTAACCGGAACCAGCGTGATGT
This sequence comes from uncultured Acidobacteriaceae bacterium, assembly GCA_963732305.1. Lineage (GTDB taxonomy): Bacteria > Acidobacteriota > Terriglobia > Terriglobales > Acidobacteriaceae > Telmatobacter. The sequence goes on along the minus strand of CAVSYW010000003.1, from coordinate 515,378 downwards.
GAATCCCCGGAATCTCCTGCATCTCCGCAATTTCTGTTGGATCGTCGGTGGCCGTTCCTGTAATCGTGTCCCCAGCCTGCGCATTGGCCGGCATCGCAATCGCAACGGTCTTCACCTCCGTCGGCCCCGTGCTGGTTTTTTCGCCGGTGCTGGTTGGCGGCGTCTCCGCTTTGGGCGTCTCCGGCTTAGGCGTCTGCGTTCCGCCTGCGGGAGTGTCCTCGCCCAGCGGTTGATTCAGGTGCGAAGGGTCAAGCATCGATCTGTCTCTGGGCTTGACCTTGGGCTTCAACGGCTGTGCCGGAGCGGTCGAGGGCTCGGTGTCGCCCCCATCGGAGTCAAAGTCGCGCCAGCCCGCGCTCGCGCTCGAATCCACCTGCTCTTGAGTTGTCGTGCCTTCCGTGTCCTTATCGTCCTTGTACTTCTTGCGGATCCGGTATTTCGACGTAACTCTCGGAATCAGCGTGCCCCCGTACGAATCATCGTCTTCCTGGAAAAAAACCAGCCGCTTCTGCGGGTCCCACACCCACGTCTTTTCGCTCTCGTGGCTCAGTGCCCCGTCCGGATTGTAGAACTTCTGCGTCTCGCTCGTTGGCTGCCCATTCTCGTCATACTCCGTGTGCGTCTCTGAGGACTTCGACCCGTTGTCGCGGGTAGCCGTCGTGTCCTGCGACTTCGTGGCCCCGTCCGCATAGTTCGTGGACGTTGTCGTTGACGAGCCCTGGCCGTGCGCCGGACGCGATAAGACCATCGCAATCGGAACTGCCAGCAAAAGAACCACGCTTCGCGCCAACATCGAACGAAACCTCAAAACAACTAAAGTGCGATTGCTAGACCAGACTTTCGAGGCCATGGAAAACTCCTTGATTGAACGCCGTTGGGCTTGACTTGAACCCTGAAAGCGAAAAAGGGAAGGGGGGAAATATGCTCAGGGAAATCTAGGGATGGCCTTCGTATAGCACATCCATTCCCGCGCACGCAAGCAAATTCCTGGCGGCTCGCCGCGCACATTGCACCGTACGAGCCACAAAAATTCTTTATCTACCCCGCTCACCGGATATACCCTTAATCACGGTCCATCTGGGCCAGTCCGCGCTTCACGGGCCACGCAATTCCCAAAAATCAAAAATTCCCCGAGGAGGAGAAATCATGAAATTCATGGTCGTATGGAAGATTGCCCCCGGCAAGTACAAGGCCGCCGTTGAACAGTTCTTGAAAACGGGTGGCGCGGTGCCTGCCGGAGTCAAAACCTTGGGTCGCTGGCACGTTCCAGGGTCAATGCTTGGCTGGCATTTGGTCGAAGCGAGTGATCTGATGGCAGTTGCCGTGAGCACGGCCGAATGGGCAGACCTGATTGAGCTGGGAGTCTATCCGGTCATTGAGGACGCCGAAGCCGGAGCCGCCGCGCAAAAGGTGTACGGCAAATAGCCCGCCCTCAGATCCCTTCCCTGAGTGCGTCCTCTCGGCCTCCGCGCCCCATCCATTCCGCGCAACCGGGGCCCCCGCGAACAGGTCTTCGTTCGTGGGGTGGGCGACCGGGGCCCCAGCGAACAGGTCTTCGTTCGTAGGGTGGCTGGGCGGAATGGGTGGGACAGCACGAACCCCAACCCACCTCTCTCAACCCAGCACAAAAAGCCGGGTGCCCCCGGTCTGGATTTTCAGACCGGGGAAAGCACGAACCCAAACCCGCCTCTCTCAACCCAGCACAAAAGCTGGGTGCCCCCGGTCTGGATTTTCAGACCGGGGAAAGCACAAACCCCAATCCACTGTTGTCATCCCGGGCGGAGTGCATTCTTATCGAGATCGAGACGTGGAACAAGCGCCAGCAACGCACACCTCCGTGCCCCGCCCCGCACCCGGCTAGAAGTCGCCGATCGGGAAAACCAGCAGTTGAAATGTGCCCATCGAGCCGCTGAATGCATAAACGTCCGTTGCGTTCGCCGCAGCAGGCGTCGTGGTGTTTGCCATGGAGGAGACGGCGTAGCTAAAAGCGCTCGGGATCGAGGCATTCACCGCCGCCAGCGCCGGTGTGCCGCACTGAGACACGTTCCCGATCAGGAAGGAATTGCTGCCAATCGGGATGACGTTGGGTCCTTGCGGCGCATCGGTCAACGGGGTCGATTCAGATTCCAGAAGACCAGGACTCTGGGGCGCGCTGCTATCGAGTGTTGCGATCACCGTGGAACCCAGGAATCCCGAAGTGATCGAATAGATGCCGGTATCGTCTCCCACCACGATCGCCGTATTGCCCTGCGCCGCCACGCCGGTCAGATACACCGCCTGCGGCACGGCCACCGTCGCCGCAATCGCCAGCGCCGATGGGTTTGTGCTGTCCACCGCCTGCAGCTCGCCGCTGATCGTTTCTCCCTGGCCATTCTCGGTAGCAACGCCGTAGGCATTGCTCGACGCGAAATACGCCGTCGTGCTATTCACAACGGCCCCGGCGTAAATCAGATTGGGTCCGCCCTGATACGGATCGTTGGGAATGAACTGTCCCTCGATCGTCACCCCGTTATTGCAGTTGCTCGTGGAGGAATTGATGCCGCCGCAGGGATAAAGATCGCTCACCAGCGAAATGTTGCCCGTAGCCAGGTTGCTCAGGTCCACGCTCCACACATCACCGTTCTGACCAACGATGAAGTCGGAGTACTCGTTATAGAACAAAATGGATTGAGAAACCAGCGCATTGCTCCCCTGCACCAGGAAGCCGCGGAGTGTCGGAAGGTCGAACGTAGAGGCGCTGCCCACCTGCGCCGGCGCTGTCGGATTCGCCAGACTGAAGGTCGCAATCGACGCCGTATCCTGTGTCCCGCTGTACGCGGTTGGCGACACGTCGGTCATCACAATCAGGTCGCTGCCGTCGACGGCGCAATTGACGATGTAGGCCGAGTTCGCAACCGACGCCAGGCTGCTCCCGAACGACTTCAGCAACATGGGACTGGAGGCGTTCGTTACATCGACAATCTCGATCTGCGTCTGCTCGCACACGTACGCCAGTTGCTGCGCGCCGTTCGTGTAAAGCACCGCGCTCACCGGTCGCGCGCCCAGCGTCACGCTGCCCGCCGGGCTCACCAGGATCGACGTCCCGCAAACCACGGAAATCGAAAACGCCTGGCTGCTCGAGTCCCCGGATGCGTCCATCGCCGTCACGGTGAAATTGCTCGTCTCCGCCGTTGTCGGCGCTCCTGAAAGCACTCCCGTGCTCGAAAGCGTGATTCCCGCCGGCAGCGAGCCTGAGGTCACGCTGTAGGTCAGCGGTCCCGAGCCGCCACTGGCCGCAATGCTCCCCGTATATGCCGTCCCCGTCGTTCCAGTCGGCAAAGTCGAGCTGAACGTAATCGTCTGCAGACTGATCCCCCACGACGACGGCGCTGCATTCAGAATTGGCTCGAAAGGCGGCGTTGACGGCATCAAGTCGAACAGCGGATTTAGATTGCTGGTTGGGTTGTTCAAAATATCGAACAACGCAGTGGTAACGTCGGTCGGAGCCCCGCCGCCCGAGGGCGTGGAATCGGTGAACAGCGTGCCGCAGTTCGATCCATCGCCGGCAACGCCTCCCGCTGTGTTCACACACGCCGACACAATGCCTGCCAGCGTATTGATCAGCGTGCTCGGAACTGCATTGCCGGCCGGTACTGAAGTGCCGGGGGACGTGCCGGTCGCCGTGTTCGCATATTGCGAAGCCAGTGTGAACGCGGCCGTCAGCGCAGTCGCATCCGACGTGCCCGATCCAATGCAGGTCGGCGCAGTCGTGCAGCTCGGCGAAGTCATATACGGCAAGAGCGCCGCCACGGCCGCCACCGTGGTCACCTCATTCAGATTGATAGGAGTACTGCGTGTAGGCAGTAAATTGCACGATCCCAGCGCTGCAATCAAAGTGAGTGCTGTATTGTTCGTTCCCAGCGCAAGGCCCGGATTCCCTCCGGTTCCCATCAAATAGACCTGCGGATTCGAATCTGGGCAATTGTAATCGCCGGTGATGTTGAACACGCCCGATGGGTCGGTCGTGGTCGGCGAACCCAAAGCCATCGCGCTGGAGCCGTCGCCACCCGTTCCCACCTGGTAAAGCTGAATCGTGGCGCCCGATACCGGCTCCTGCACAGTGGGCTGCAGGGTATTCGATTGCTGGACACTCGGCTGCGGGACACCCCTCACCTGGCCCCTCAATCTGCTGCCTGTGAACGCAGAAGTACCGGTGGGCGTCGAAGCAGTCGTTGCGGCCGGCGAATTACTCACTCCCCCGCAACCTGCAATCGACAAGGTCAACGACGAAGACGCCAGAAATCCAAGGCACAGCAGCGCACACTTCTTTCCTTGCATTGAATCCTCCAGGCCGGGGAATGATGTCTAGCTGGAATAGAAAGGCCGAAGCGGCATGGCCGATACGAAAGAATTCTGCACCATTCTCACACTGATTTGCAACAAAGTACGAACTTGAGAAGGCCCGCGCCGTCCCCTGAGACCGCACACGCTCGCTACGGCACGGGTTCGGGAGACGGAAAGCTGACCGGGGAAGCAAGATCGACGGCGAATATCTAAAGCGAAATGCTTAAAGTAACTCCGGGCCGGCCGGGAAATCTGCGGTCGTAAAGGTAATAGCCGCCGTCGCTGAATTCCACGTACATATCGTCGTTCCTATCCCAGCTCGGTCCCCAATACTCAGGATAAGGTTCCATCAGGCTGAGCCAATAGCCGTCGTATTGGAAGCGCGGGCGTCCGCCGAACTCCATAAACGGCAAGCCGGACATGTGAAAGCTGTGGCCGCTGCCGAAGCTCTGGCTGAATCGATCGTTAGGAATGCGGTATCCGGTGTAGCCGCCCCGCTGTTCCCACGTCTGGTGCTGCTTGTCGAAGTTGCTGGCGCGCTGCTCGCGCGGCGCGACCGCCTGTGGCCGCTGCTGCACGTGCTCCGCCTGCGCAGGATGGCTGGGCGAGGGCCGCTGCTGCACGTGTTGCGCCTGCACATGATTGTCAGGCGAGGGCCGCTGCGCCTGTTTGCTCTGCGGTTGCCCTTGGCTCGGCTGCCGGTTGCCATTCGAGTTCGGCTGATGCCCAACCTGCCCGCCGCCTTGCGCCTGCGGATGCTTGTCTTGTTCGCCCTGCTTCCCGTGCTGGTTATTCTGCTGTGCATAACCCATTGACGCGGTTCCAATCAACATGGCGGACAACATTGCTGCGTAAACAATTCCAGTGTTCTTCATCGGTGTTACCTCTGTTTCAATCTGAATGGGTTGGACGCCGTTCGGTCGTTCGCGACGAACAGCGTGACTCCCGGAGAGTGCAGTCGCTCTGCGACAAGGCGTGCGAGCCTCTAAATCAGCCGCCGCCGCGATACCAGGTTGATGATCAGGACCACCAGCGCGACCACGAGCAGGAGATGGATCAATCCGCCCGCGATATGGAAGCTGAAGCCCAAAAGCCACAACACCAGCAGGATGACAAAAACTGTCCAAAGCATGATTTTTCCTCAGAATGCCGGGGCGTATATCTCCTACGCCCCAAGTTTTCTGGTTGCAACTCGAGCTACCTAGCGGCCCGCTTGTGCGATGGACTGCGCTTTGGCGCCGCGTATCGAGTCGAGGAACTCGTTCGCGGAGGCCGGTACAGTTACTTTCCCCGTAAGTACGGAACGCGTGGAGGTGTGGCGTCCGTAGATCGCCCTCATCGAGTCGTCATCCCGGCGAATGGAGGCGCCAGTGAGCGTAATTCCTGCGAAGGCGCCGCGCGCCCGCGAGTAGGTCAGGATCTCCGTATTCAGCTTCCAATCCGTGTCGGCGGAGGCGTGGCGTCCAACCGGTCCTGCTGCCGCGGAGACATCGCCGCCAATCTGAAATCCGCTTGAAAGCAACTGCTGCATCCCGCGATCATCCTGGATGATCATCACCAGGTCGACGCCTTCGGCACCGATCTGCAATCCCCAGCTTCCGCCCGTGATGGCAAAGAATGCCGGTGCGCTCCATCCATTGGCCGTGCGGCATGTCGCCACGCCTCGGCCGTTTTCCGCGCCGAACACAAATCCGCCCTTCAACAGGTGGGGAACCACGGCGATGCAATGTGCGTGCTCCATCACCTCTTCGGGAATGCCGTTGTCCGGTGCAGCCATGATTTCCGACATCACTTTGCCCGCATGATCCAACCTGTCGATCGTTGCTTCACGATCCGACCTCGCCCAGACTGGGGAAGCCAGGCTGAGTAACGCAACGCACATGATAATTTTCTTCACGAATAACACCTTTTTCTGTCTCAGCACTGTGCCGTTCTTCTTACGCACAATTGATCTGCATGAGGCAAGTTCGACATTATCCGTATTCGCTTCCCTTGTCTGAGCTATCAAGCTCACCGGCCCGCACCCGCCACTCACAGCTGCGCGGCGATCAATAGTGACCATACTTCCGGCCGCAATGAGCGTATAGTTTCATTAAGCCGTGCCGCCATCCCCTGCACAGGGTTGACCGTGAGGTCCTTCATCGACACCAACCTGCCTGACGGATTGCAAACGGCGGAAACCGCCTTTACGGGCCCGCGCGCCGCCTCGCCTAAAACAAGAAGTCCCAAAGCCTCTGCGAAAGCTTCCATCGTCGCAACCGTGCCGGTCGCCGCCATCGACCCCGATTTCTTGTTGAAAAAACTAACCGTCGGCAAATCCCGTCGTGAGTACCAGGCCGATGAAACGATTTTCTCGCAAGGCGATTCTGCCAACGCCGTCTACTTCATTGAGAGTGGCAAGGTAAAACTCACGGTGGTATCGAAGAGCGGCAAGGAAGCCGTCATCGCCCACCTCACCGAGGCAAGTTTCTTTGGCGAAGGCTGCCTCGCTGGCCAGCCGCTGCGCATGGCCACCGCCAGTGCCATGCAGAAGACCAGCATCATTCGCATCGAGAAGCAGGCCATGGTCGGGTTGCTCCAGCGCGAGCCGGAGTTCGCCGAGCAATTTCTCGCGCACATGCTCTCACGCAACATTCGCATGGAAGCCGATCTCATCGATCACCTCTTCAACTCCAGCGAAAAGCGCCTCGCCCGGCTGCTCCTTCTCATGGCCAACTTTGGCCAGGAGTCTAAGCCTATCCCCCTCATCGCCAAAATCAGCCAGGAGTCGCTTGCGGAGATGATCGGAACCACGCGCTCCCGTGTCAGCTTCTTCCTCAATCGTTTTCGCGAGCTCGGCTTCATCGATTACAACGCCGGCAGCATGAACGTAAACAGCTCGCTCGTCAGCGTCGTGCTCCACGACTGAGCCTAGGTCGCCATCTCGCCAAAGCTGGAGCCGCACCTTCACTCTTCTAATTCCAGGTCCCCGCTCCCGTCAGCTCCTCGCCCTCCCCACTACGCCGCCCCTGCTAGACTACCCGCACCATGGCCGACGCGATCTGGAACGAATACGAACTCTTCTGCCCCGTCTGCAACACCCACTTCAAGCAGTTAGTGGTGCTGCACAAGGTGCCGGAGAACTTCGACATCACGCCCTATCTCGCCGGATTTGTGGAGAGCCACGACCACAAAGCCTGGCGGGAAGCGCAGCAGAAGAAATCCGAATCCGACGGCTCCCGACCTATGCCGGAGAATTGAATCCCAGGTGAACCTCGTCCCGTCCTGGGCATGCCCCGGAACCATGATTTCGAGGCGTGGAACCCCCGCTCCGCAGGCTCGCCGACTCGCTAACTTGCCAACTGCGCAACCCCCTTACCCTCAAAATCCTCCGCAACTGATTGAAAATAAACCCTAAAAAATCTCGCCCGTTTTGCAGATAATATCGCCCTCCCGGCGCATACTGTTCTTAATCAGCCCTCAATCCGGGCAATGATCCCCGATCTTTGGTCGAGGATCTTGGATCAAGGACTTTCGTAACTCAAACGGGCTGATGACTTTACGGAAAGCGGCCCTTTAGAATCAAAGACTGAAAGCGGCATACGACCAGCAACTCCTTTGGCATGATGACTTTGGGATCTAAGATAGGGGGAGGGGGGGGGCAGTAACCGAAAGGTAAACTGTTCTACGGCACCCTGGAGTGTCGGCACGTCGTGGCCGACCTAGACCACCATCCTCAAGCTCGGCGCGCTCGATAGAGCTTCAGGGCTGGAATCTCACCGTGCCGGCGTCGAGCCGAAGACCGGAAATCGCTGGCAGGAAGTTGAAAATGGCCGCAACGCGCGAAAAACCGGCCTGTGAGACTGTGAAGCCGATTTGTCCGAATAAAATCAATCACTTACAAGAAAAAATCCCACAGCCTCACAGTTTCTGTGAGCCTGTGACTGTACCGCAGAATCGCATCGATTTTGGACTGACCTCTTGTCTTTAGCTGATAGCTGATAGCTGAAAGCTATCAGTTATTCACTTCGCTTCATTCCCAATCAGCCGAAACGTAATCGTTCCCCAAAACAGTCGCGCGCGCATTTGCACCGGCAAATGTCTCTCGTCGTCTGTGTACCAAATCCAGATGTTGCCGCGATTCTTGACAACTCCTGCATCGGCAGTTGGCTGCACGCGCAACGTGTTGAAGCTTCCGAGAGGCGTCTTGATCTCTTCGCGTCCTTCGATCTTCATAGTCACAAGCACAGTGCTCGTCGAGTCGACGACAGGAATCGTGAAGTTGTGACCGAGCGCAATGGGCTGCGACGAAGCGTAGAAAACTCCCGTAAGCAGATCCGTCAAACATCCGCTCACTTTCGCTTCCGCGTGCTTGGTCTGTCCTGTTACCTGGTTCTTTTCATCCAGGATCGACTTGGCCGCAGCGTAATCCAGCCTCAGCGTGGAGTTGATCTGCCTGCGTCCTTCCACAGTCTGCTTGTCGAAGTCGAATGTGCAACCGCGCTCGCGATCGAAGTCCGATTGGAAGCGATCTGCGACGTGAAACAGCATATTGATCGCGCCAATAGTATCGGCCGAAGCGGAGATGCGCTCGCGTTCTCCTGCAGCCTCAAAGTGGATCACAGCCGTTCCCGCGGGAAACACGCGCCAATCCACGCTGTAGGTCAGTGTCTGCTTCTGGGGAAAGCTGTAGCCTGCGCGCGGCGGCGCAAGCATCGCAGCTTGCTGGCCAAATGCCGTTGTTGCCAGGGCAAATCCGCAAATGAGGCTGACTGCGTGATCGCGTGTCTTCAATGTTCGGCACGTCTCCTTGCAGGCTAACAACTCGTGGTGAAAGTCCGCTCGCGAAAGGGCACGACTTTAGTCGTGCCGATCGGCTGATCCAATTCAACGGGGCTTTAGCCCCTGAGGAACGCTCTTACGTTGGACTCTTCGGACGCCGGAAGCGCTCATCGGAACCAATGCAGGAGAGCTTCCAGCATCGGCCGCAGACAGAGCAAACTCAAGTAAAGCAGTGCGGCTCCTATTGCAGCATTGTACTCGCGATGCTGGCGGTAAAGGGCAAGCGAGAAGCCGCTGCGAGGTTCCGTTGAATCCGTTGCATTCGTCTGACGGTCTTGCATCTTGGCCGCAGTGAGCCTCGGAATCAGCCGAGGCACGCGTCGGCAATAGTTGTCGAATCCGGGAAACGTAGCGCGAAGGAACTGCTCTTCCGCGGCGATAACAGGAATGTAGATGACGGCGAAGCCCGCGGCGAGAACGAGTGCGAGTGGCCAACTGAGCAAAGCCACGGCAAAGCCAGCGGCAATCAGCATCGATCCCAGATACAGCGGATTGCGTGTGTAAGCGTAAGGACCGCTAACCGTCAGCTCGCGGTTCTTCTTCACCGTGCCTGAAGCGATGCCACGCAGTGCAAGTCCAGGCAAAACCAGCGCAAGACTCCACGCGATTGCTGCTGGATGCGCAGGTTGTCGCGCCGCCTCGAACACATAGAGCGCAGCCGTGACAAATCCCAGCGGTACACGAATCCGCCGCGCCAAGGATTGCATCCAGCGGACCGTTGGAGCAGTGGAGCGCTGATTCATGCGCTCTCCTCCTCGGCCAGCAATTCGTCCGTGGCGCGCAGCACATCTTCGGGCGTGATCGTCAGCAGACCAGGTTCGGGCGCATCGCGGCGTGAGTGATCGCGTCGGCTCTCGGGGCTGCGCAACACGCGCGCTCGCGTGCCATAAGGACCGTTGCGGCTGGGATCGGTCGGTCCGTAAATGCCGACGACAGGCCGTCCAAGCGCGGAAGCCAGATGCAGCGGTCCAGTGTCTCCGCCGATGCAGAGTGTGATGCGGCGCGTGAGCGCGATCAACTGCGGAAGTGTAGTGGTGACGGGAACAGCAGCGTCGCCAGCCGTAATCGGCGCGGCCAGCGCTTCTTCTCCCGGAGCGGCGTTAACCAGAACCTGCAATCCGCGATCCTTCAGGCCTTTCGCGACGCTCGCGTAGCGCTCAGGTGGCCAACGCTTTGCACCCCAACCTGCTCCTGGCGTGATGAGCGCGAGCGGTCGAGCGCTTGCCCGTGCAAATCGTTCCGCGAGCCAATCGCCGCACCAGCTTTCGGCCATGGGATCAACGGGCAGAAGAGGCTCGACAGCCGTGAGAGGATCGCTCGCAACAGCCGAAGCCAACTCCACGTCCTGCTCAATCACATGCGCTCCGTGGGTCGCAATGCGCTCGGTGAAAAGCCAGTGCGCGGGCCACTCGCGCGGCCGCGCCTCACCAACGCGGCGAACGCAACCTGCCATGCGGCCAATGACCGCTGAGCGAATGGCGCCTTGAAGGTCGAGCACCGCATCGTACTTGAAAGCGCGTAGTTCCTGTTGCAGCTCCTTGATGTCGCTCCGCGTCTTGCCGCTCAACGGATGGCGTTTCCACTCACGGCTGGCCGCAAAGTGCAGCCGATCGACAAGCGGCATGTCGCTGCCGCGGCTCTGGCTGTTCCCTGTTCCCTGTTCCCTGTTCCCCGCCTTCTCGTTCCCTTGCTCCCTCGCTCCCTCGTTTCCCGCCTTCTCGTTCCCTTGTATCCTTGTTCCCTCGGTCCCTGCGCTTAACAGCGCCTGCCAGCGCGGCTCAACGACCCAGCCGATATGCCAGGAAGGATGCGCCTGGCGCAGCGCCGTCACCGCGGGCAGCGCGTGAAGAATGTCGCCCATGGCACCGAGCCGGACCACGAGCAAGCGGAAGCTGGACTGCGTGTGCAAACATCAATTTTCGCACACAGGAAGATGAGAAAATCGGCGCTGACCCTTCAGGATTCTGCAGCGAACGCGAATAAGGTGTGTATAATTCCGGCCAGCCAGGAAGCCCAGGCGGAAATCGTAGCTTACGCAAACCCGGACTTCAGAAAGCGAGATCCAGCATGAAGCTTTGGATAGCAGTCGCGGCGATTCTTTGTACACCTCTCTGTGCCTCGGCACAGATCAAATCGTGCGATGACCTGAAATCGGAAATCGCAAAGAAACTCGACGCCAAGGGCGTGACGAACTACACCCTGACCATCGTGGACAAGGGGAAGCAAACAGAAGGCCAGATTGTAGGCAGTTGTGGCGGCGGGACGAAGAGCATCGTTTATCTGAAAGCGACGCCAGCGCCTCAGCCCAAACCAACGCCACAGGTCAAACCCGCGACCGCGCAAAAGCCGAAGTAGCAGGGCTCGCGGGCACGGCCATTATTCTGAAATGTGACGACCAAGCCAAACCTGCAACCGCAGACGCCGCGCCGAAAGGTTTCTCTTTTTTCGTTTCTGCGATGGCTTGGGATCGGTGTGCTTTCGCTTTGGCTGCTAGCCGCGCTGACGTTAGTGGCGGCGAAGTGGATCGATCCGCCCACCACCGCGGTGCACATGGAGCGGCGCGTCGAGGCTTGGATCCACCACAAGTCCTATCGCTTGCGCTACCAATTCGTTCCGCTAAGCCAGATATCGCCCAATTTGCAGCACGCCGTGATTGCCGCGGAAGATGAGCGGTTCTACATGCATCACGGCTTCGATTGGCACGCAATGGAGATCGCTGCCGAGGGCGATGTCGACGGCAAACGCATCCGCGGCGGTTCCACGATTACGCAGCAGTTGGTAAAAAACCTGTTTTTCGGGACGGGCCGCTCGGTTCTGCGCAAGGGTGCGGAGTTCACGCTGGTGCCGGTGGCCGAGTTTGTGCTCGGCAAGCAGCGCATTCTGGAGCTCTATCTGAACGAGGTGGAGTTAGGTCCAGGAATTTATGGCGTCGAAGCGGCGAGCCGCGCCTACTATGGGATCCCTGCGCGAAAGATTGACCGGGAAGAGGCGGCGCGGCTGGCCGCTGTTCTCCCGCTGCCGCTCAAGCGACGGCCCGAGCGCATGGACCACTATAGCGAGATCATTCTGGATCACATGCGGCAGATGGGGTGGTAAAGACAGGGTGTAGGGAGTAGCCAATAGGGAATAGAAGGCGCGCTTCCCATCCTCTACTCGAAGACATAGAAAGGGCGGGAATGTACGACCCTTTCGCCGACTGGCAAACTCGCCGACTTGCTGCTGATTCTCTACTCCCTGCTGGCTACTTCCTACTCCCTATCTTTGGAAAAGATCGATCGGCTGCGTGAAATCCGTTACGCGAATGTGCTTTGACAGTGCAGGGTGCTGGCGCTGCAGCGCTAAGAACATCTCCCAGGCGATGCGGCGATAACTGAAGTGGCCGGCGGGAGCCGAACGCAACTCGGTGATGTACTGGGCCTCGGCGAAATCCATTTTGAAGAGCGCGCGGATGCGCGTGGCGAGCGGGAAGAGATACTGCGCCGATTGCGCGGCTTCGGGAGCGCGGCCATCGGCGATCAGACCTGCGGCGTGGTGCGCGGATTCAATGGCGGAGCGGTAGTCGGCGAGGACGCCCGACGCTTCAAGAATGTGAAAATCACTTTCAGGTCCGGCGGGCAGGTCGCCCGAGCCGGGAGTTTCGTAGCCGTGCTGCCAGGTGAATCCCTGAATGATTTGCGTGCAGCGGCGATGGCGGTGCATGTCGCGGAAGCCGCCAATGTCCATCAGAATATCGAACCGCAGCGCTGCGCCGGACTGAAACGCGCGGAGGGCCTCGTCGTGGCGGCCGCGATGCCTCAACCCTAGCTCAATCAATTCCAAGACCTGAGAGGCTGGAAGTCCGGAGACGAGATCGCGGATAGAGCGATAAGAGTGGTGACTGGCCGAGTAGAGGAGGGTGGCCGCGAGCTCGACTTCAAGAGATTCAGTGCGCTCGACCAGGTCAACGAGGGGCGCGGCTGTGATGGGGTGATCTTTCAAAGTTTCGGCGGCGGCCTGAGCCAGCTCCGCCTGCGACTGGATCAAGTACTGATTGGGCTGTGCGTATTTGACGAGAGTGGGCGCAGTGTTGACCTCGCGCGTGAAGAGCGTGGCGGCTTCAGCAGCCAGCGGAGCACAGACCTCTCCACAAGCGGCGAGTTTGTCAACAAAGGCCTGGGCGGCGCGGGCGTTAAGGTTCCATGTGGGGCCAATGGCGGCTTCGCGCAGTTTTTCACCCAGCAGGCGCACCTCGGCGGCAGGGTGAGAGAGTAGGCGGGAGACCTGAGTCTCGAGGGTGCGAGCGCTGACGATTTGTCCAAGCGAAGTGTTGGTAGCCAGCGGCAGCAGGTAGCGGGCAACGTCGAACGCGCGGGCGCGGAGCGTTCGCTCGTAGGCCTCCGGCTTGAGCGATTCGGGGCGGGCGACACGGCCGCGGAGCAGATCGAGAACCGCTGCGGAGACGCGCTTGTATGTACCGAAAAGATGATCGATGGTTTGCGAATAGAGGTTCGCCGAAGCAGAATCGTCACCAAAACCAGGAAGATACCAGCCGGATTTGAGGAAATCCTGATAACGAGTCGACCGCTCCTGGCCGTCCCAGCGCGTCTCGTCGACGAGGACGATGGCGGCGAGGAGAGAGAGACGCTCGACGGCGAAGGCAATGTGGGCCAGGTCGGCGATGGAGCGATGGCCGTACTGGAAGTAGAAGGTGTTCAGAAACTGCTCAGCGCGCTGGGCGCTGATCTCGGTGAGGGACTCGCGCATGGAAAGCGAAGAGCGCGAGTACTTGGCCATGGCGAAGGCAAGGATCTCGGGATCGGCGCCATGAACGGCGAAAACCTCAGTTTGCGTACGCGCGCCTGGAGGGAGAAAAGTTTCACTGGACATGAGGATCGTCTCGCGGACAGAATACGTCATGAGGGTGCGTCCGCGTTGCGGGTTCGCAACCCAGAGCCGGAAGTCGCCAGGAAGCCGAAGCGCCGTAAGAGCGTAATGACACTTGGGACGCACGGCAGCGTCTCCACAGGAGTGAGTGGTGCGGGAGTTTTTGGTGCGTACGTCGCACAAACCGCGGCCTTTACCAACCGGACGCTGGGCCATGACCCAGCGCTGGAACGATCTGTTGTTTGCCCATTGGCCGATTCCAGCCTCGTTGCTGGAGGCGCTGCTGCCCGACTGGCTTGAAGCCGATTCGTATCAGGGATCGGCCTGGCTGGGAGCGGTACCCTTTTGGCTTGACCGCATCAAGATTCGCGGCGTCCCGGCCCTTCCCGGCTTGCGCAACTTTCCTGACCTGAATTTCCGAACATATGTTCGCGATCGGTTGACGAGAACGCCGGGAATCTACTGTTTTTCGGTCGATTCCAGCAATCTGCTGACGGTGGCGATGGCGCATGTCGTCTATCACCTGCCCTACAAGATGGCGGAGATGCGCCTGGAGCCGCGATCGGAGCGGGAATTCTCTTTTTACAGCCGGCGTTGGTTCTCGCGTCCCGAGGTAATCTTCAAAGCCCGTTACCGTGGACTGGGGCCGACGCACAAGACGGCGGAAATCCGGCCGGGATCGCTCGAATACTTCTTCTCCGAACGCAATTGCGTGTTCAGCATCAACCGTGCCGGACAACCGATCCGCGCCAACCTGCACCATGTGCCCTGGCCGCTCGAGGTCGCCGAGGCGGAGATCGAGCGCAACGATCTGGCGACCGCAGTGGGCATTGAGCTGCCGAAGATGGACCCTGTGCTGCACTATTCGCGGAGGCTGGCGGTATATATCTGGCCGGCGGAATTGGTGCGTCCAGCCATGGCCACGCGGCCGGTCACGGTAGCGGCCACGCCGACGTAGAAAGCAGGGAATAGTGTGAGTGCGAGTGTGAGTGCGTGGCTTGAGTGCGCTGGTCGCCCACACTCACACCCACACTCGCACTCACACTGCTGTCTGCTGTTTCCTATTCCCTTTTGGCTACTCCCTATTCCCCGCCGTTTATAATCAGCCGTGGAAAGGCGCGGCACGCGACAGAGAGCTCGCAAGCGCGCAGAGGTCAACAAAGACATGGGCGATTTGCAAGGAAGAATTGCGCTGGTAACAGGCGGAGCGCAGGGGATTGGGCGCGCGATCGCCGAGGAGCTGGCCGCGGCCGGCGCAGTGATCGTGCTGGCCGACGTGAACGAGGCGAAGCTGGCAGAGACGGTGGCCGAGATGAAGGCCCAGGGGATCGATGCCTCGGCGTTCACGATGAACGTGTCGAGCCAGGAGTCGATTGAGGCTGGCGCGAAGGCGATTCTGGAGAAGTTTGGCAAGGTCGAAATCCTCGTCAACAATGCCGGCATAACGCGCGACAACCTGATGCTGCGCATGAAGCCCGCGGACTGGGACCTGGTGCTGAGCATCAATCTCACGGGAGCATTTCTGCTGACAAAGGCGCTGCTCAGCAAGATGCTGAAGAACGACTGGGGACGCATTGTGAACATCGCCAGCGTGGTGGGACGCGCAGGGCAGGCGGGCCAGGTAAACTATGCCGCGTCGAAGGCAGGCTTGATCGGCCTCACGCGGTCGCTGGCGCGCGAGGTGGGCTCGCGAGGCATTACCGTGAACGCGGTTGCGCCGGGATATATTGAAACTCCCATGACGGCTGTGCTCAGCGAAGACGTGTCCAAAGCCATGCTGGCGACTGTTCCCCTCGGCAGGCGCGGCACGGCCAAAGATGTAGCCCAGGCAGTAAAGTTCCTCGCCTCGGATGCGGCGTCGTACATTACCGGCCACGTGCTGGATGTGAACGGCGGCATGTTCATGGGCGGGTGAAAAAGACAGGGAACAAGGGACCAAGGGGACAAGGGAACGAGATGCGGCCTCGCCCCAGAGCGCGGATCAGAAAAAACCGCCCACTGATCCGGCCTCGTAATACTGCGTCCGTGCCCCATCCATTTCCGTCCGCCGCGGCGGAGAAATGGGTGGGAGACAATGACATTATTGATGGGCCGGATCAATAATGCCGTGGCACGGCATATCCATTCACGTGGCTGCCACGAAAGTCCCAGGCAGTTCCCTTTAGTTTCAGCGGCGCGTTGCCGATAGTGCGACAGAGGTGCGCATGAGCGCCACCGTGCCAGTGTCCGAGGGCCCAATGGCCGGAGAGCCCGAGGCTGGAACTAACATTCGCTATTTGGCTCGGCAGCCGATCCTGGATCTGCGCGGGAAAATGCACGCCTACGAGCTGCTCTCGCGCGACGGGCCCGATGCCGCTTTTTTCGGCGATGGCGAACGGGCCAGCCGCTCCATGATCGACAACACAGTGGTCTTTGGCTTCGCGCGGCTGACCGGTGGGCTGCCGGCCTTTATCAACTGCACTGAAAAGACCCTGACCAGTGACCTGATCAGAATCCTTCCGCCGAGCGCTACAGTGCTCGAGATTCTGGAAACCGTTGAGCCCTCAAACAAAGTGATCGAAGCCTGCCGCGATCTGAAGGCTGCCGGTTACAAACTGGCGCTGGACGACTTTACGTGGAAGCCAGGCATGGAGCGGCTGGTTGAGCTTGCCGACTACGTGAAGGTGGATTTTCTCATCTCCGATGAACATGCTCGGCGAGAGCTGCTGCATCGGCTCAAAGGGACCAGGGCGACGCTTATTGCCGAGAAGGTGGAAACGCAGGAAGAGCACGTGAAGGCGCGCGATGAGGGCTTCACGCTCATGCAGGGCTACTACTTCTGCCGGCCGGTGCTCATGTCAAACCGCGAGCTGCCCACCAACCGTCTGTCGCAGTTGGAGATCCTGCGGCTGCTGCAGGACGAAACGATCGACGCGTACAAGCTGGAGCAGCAGGTGAAGCACGACGTTTCGCTCACCTTCCGTTTGTTGCGGCTGGCCAACTCGCCCGTTTGGGCCTATCAGCAAGAGGTGCACTCGGTGCGCGATGCGCTGATCGTAGTTGGCGAAGTGAATTTTCGCCGCCTCGCGGCGGTGGCGATTGCCAGCGAAATGAACGTGGGCCAGCCTATGGAATTGCTGCGCATGGCATTCGTCCGCGCGCGCTTCTGCGAGCTCGCCGCCGGATCATGCGGCTTGAATCCTACCGAGCAATACCTGATGGGAATGCTCAGCCTCCTGCCCGCGATGCTGCGTGTGCCCATGAAGGATCTGTCGCAGATGCTGCCGTTGCGCGACCAGATCCGTCAGTCGCTGGAGGGCCAACCGGTGCCGGAGCGCGCCCTGCTCAGTTGGCTCGAGGGCCACGAACAGGGCGGCTGGGCGGCCTGCGACCTGGTCGTCGAGAAGCAGGGACTGAATGCCCGCGATCTTCTGCTGTGCTACGGAAAAGCATTGCAGTGGGCTGAAGCAACGTTGCATTTTGCCTGAGATTGGTCTGTTGCGAGCGACGCATTTCCGGACAGGTTATCAAGTTCATCTTGCGGCCCGCCGATAGACGCTTCGGAGGGTCACGCATGGCGGCGCAAGTTGAAACGCCTGTTTGCACCGCGCCTGTCAACGCCGAGCCGGAACCGGATCTGGCGATTGGCATGCGCTACGTGGCGCGCCAACCCATTCTGGATCTGCGCGGTAGAGTGCACGGGTACGAATTGCTGTTTCGCGATGGTCCCCGAGCGGTTTTCAGCGGCGATGGCGACCTCGCGACACGCACGATGATCGACAACACGGTGCTTTTCGGGTTGGGAAGGCTCACCGGAAACCTTCCAGCGTTTCTGAACTGCACGGAAGAGGCGTTGACTGGCCGATTAGTGCATGTGCTGCCCGCAGGCATGACGGTGCTCGAAATCCTCGAGACACTCGATCCCTCGCCTTCATTGGTGGAAGCTTGCCGGCACCTGAAAGCCTGCGGTTTCCGGCTGGCGCTGGACGATTTCACGTGGAAGCCCGGTATCGAGCCGCTGGTGGAGATCGCCGACTACATCAAGGTGGACTTTGCCATATCCGATCAACAGGCTCGGCGGGAGCTGCTGGGCCGGCTGCGCGGCGTCACGGTGGCGCTCATTGCGGAAAAGGTGGAAACGCAGGAGGAGTACCTGAAGGCACGCGATGAGGGCTTCACGCTCATGCAGGGCTATTACTTTTGCCGGCCCGTGCTGATGGAAAACCGCAAGGTGCCTGCCAACCGGTTGCTGCACATGGAAATCCTGCGCATGTTGCAGGACGAAACCATGGACCTGCATGAGTTGGCGGGATTGGTGAGACGCGACACATGCCTCACGTACCGGCTGCTGCGCCTGGTCAATTCGCCCGTGTGCGCCATGCGGCAGGAGGTGCAATCGGTGCAGGCGGCGCTGATCGCCGTGGGCGAAGAGACATTCCGCCGCCTGGCAACGCTGGCCATTACCAGCGAGATGAACGCGGGCCAGCCCATGGAATTGCTGCGCATGGCGTTTGTGCGCGGGCGCTTTTGCGAACTGGCCTCGGTGTTTTGTAGCCTGAACCAAACGGAGCAGTATCTGCTCGGGCTGCTGAGCCTTTTGCCGGCGATGCTGCGGGTGCCCATGAGGGAACTGTCGCCGCTTCTGCCGTTGCGCGACGGCATCCGTCAGGCACTGGAGAGCAAGCAGGTGCCGGAACGCGCTCTGCTCTGCTGGCTCGAGGGCCATGAACAAGGTGACTGGGCAGTCTGCGACTTGGTCGTCGAAAGACTAGGACTGAATCCCCGCGATCTTCTGCTGTGCTACGAAGAAGCGTTGCAGTGGGCTGAAGCTGCGCTGCACTTCGCTTGAAAGCAGGGACCAAGGGACCGAAGGAACAGGAGAACAAGAAGGCGGAGAACAGGGAACAGGCACGCGGGGAGCGGTCGCCTTGCATCGGACTCCGTTGGTCTTGATGTGCCGACAGATCGACAACATGACAAAAACTCCTTTTCCCGCCGGGGCGGGGTCGTGGTCCGGGTCCGTAACTCGGGCATTCTGCGGGCCGCCGAGGGGGTACCCCCCTATACCGTCTCTGCAAAAAACTCGTTTGTTTTCAGCGCTTTAGCCGAAGCAATTTTCGATAAGCGGCCTGTTTTGAATCACTTGTTGCCAAACATCAGACGGCAAAAGACTTAGCAGCAAGTTTGGCGCCCGTATGCGGTAGCTTGTGGTTCCTCTCGCCCGAAAACCGCTGACCAAAGACACGAACGCGGCGGGGATGGGCCGCCGCGCTTGAGCCTGATTTGTGACTTATGAGAACAGTATGCGCCGGGAGTGGGAAATTATATGCAAATTGGCGGGGAATTATTTTTAGGGGGTGAGCTGGATCGTGTTGAGTGTGGGATGGGCGCTTTTCGGGACCGGCCCTGCTAGGCCTCGGGCTTCTTCCTGCTTATCGAGGTCCGGAGTCTCCCCGGTCCCCAAAAGCCAGGGACCGGGGGGCACCGTCATCGTAGTTGCGAAAAGCGATCTCGAATGCCGTCGCTATTCGAAGCAGCTCTCCGCGACGCCTCGGTTGCCGCCAGCGCGAATCGGAGGTTACCAAATCACGAAAGAGTTACAGCCATCATGGCAAAAAGCCTGAATGGGCCGATAAGACCCGAAGCCGGCAAAGGGTCGCTCTTGGAGTAGTACTTCCATGTCGCAAAGGCTATGCGCGGCGAAGGCCGCGGTTTATTTTCGACAATCCATTGCGGCCATTCCTTCAGATGCCAGCCGCGGCCCGGAACAGCAATCCATTCGCAGTCGTCCGGCAATTGTTCATCGCCGATAAGCCGGTTGGCCCAGTTGTTGGTGATATCGATTTCGATACGATTGTTGCCTTGCTTCAAGACCGTGGCAATGTTGACGCGAAAGGGCGGTTTCCACAAGACGCCGAAATCAACACCATTGACCCTGACCCGCGCCACGTTTTTGACTGTCCCAAGATCGATATAGGCTTCTTCACCCTGAGCGATCATGTCCGCGGGAACGTTCACGTCCCGGGTATACGTGCAGGTACCGGAGAAGTAGCGCACGCCGGGATCGGCATGATCGGACAGCGAGGCAAGCTTATCGAGCGCGATCGATGGCGGCGCGCCAAGGTTGGGCGGAAAGAGGACCGTCCAGTTGTCATCGAGCGCGAGCGCAGCCAGGGTTCCGGCCTTACCCGTTAGCGTGCGGCCCTTTGGGGTGGTAACAGAATAGACGCCGGGAGTGGCCGAATAGAGGCTCAGTGAGCCGGCGGTCGCATGGAGCTGGTAATCGGCGTGCAATGGAGCACTCAGCGATACGGCATGGTCAGCGGCGGTTCCATCGCGGAAGATGACGAAGACCGAGCCGGAAGGGTCGAACGGCAAAGGCACCCACGTGCAGCCGTCCTTTTCAGAGTAGACCGGAGCGGGCTCGATGACTCCAGTGTCGGCATGCCAAAATTCCGGGGCTTTACCGGTGACGCGGAAC
This sequence comes from uncultured Acidobacteriaceae bacterium, assembly GCA_963732305.1. Classification (GTDB taxonomy): domain Bacteria; phylum Acidobacteriota; class Terriglobia; order Terriglobales; family Acidobacteriaceae; genus Telmatobacter. The sequence continues at coordinate 494,911 of CAVSYW010000003.1, read as the reverse complement.
CTGGCTTCGATGGCCGTCGTTCGATTGCGCTGGTTGGAGACAAAGTAGATGTGAGCGTTATCGGTTTTGCGGTGCTTGTAGGCAATCTCTTCATTCGCGTCGGAACTCTCGAAGCCGAAATCGCAGGCGAGATGGAGGCTGGAGAGGATGTCGGCAATTGGTTTGCCCCAGTAGACGGTGCCGCGTCCCACGGCGCGCTCGGTGATGCTCGAGCCATCGCAATCGCCCCAGAGCTCCGCCACCACGGACTTAAGGTTCTTGTCAGCCTCGGGGAAGTTAGCCAAGGTCTGAGTGCGTTTCGGCGCGGGCGATGAGACGGCCGCACCAGCCTTGACCAGTTCAAGCAATTTCTGCGCCACCTGCAAGCTCAAGTAGCGAGCATCGGGCATCAACAGAACCCGATAGGCCAATCCATTGCTGAGGACAATACGATTGTCTTCCACCTTGGCTGAGAGCAGGTGGGCCGTGTTGACGTAATCGAAATCGATGCCGAACGGCACCGGCGGCAGGTTGCCCTGGCCCCATTGCGCCCAGCATTCTCCGTCTTCGCCATAGAAAGCAAGGACGTTCGGCGACCGGCTTGCCCTCTTGCAGCAGATACTGGCTGCGAGTGATATAGGTGATCCAATCCTGGCCCTGTTTCCACCAGGTCTGCGTCCGGTCCAAGTGTATTCCCCACGGTCCCATGGTCATGCCCGGCTTCTTGTCTAACCACGGCTGCAGCGCGTAGCGGTGAAAGACGAAGCGATTGATGCCTTCGGTGAACTGGAAGTCCCCCAGCGCCTTCAGGTCGTAAGGGGCCAGGTTGTACTTGTCGTTATTTTCCGCGCTGGTAAACGCTTCTGCGCCGGCAATCGCCTGGCCGTTCAGGTGCGCTACCGAAACCACCATGCGCGTGCGCGCGCTCGATTTCCTGTAAGCGCCACCGGTCCAGAATTCGGCCATAGGAAAGTCGGCGGCCGTGCCCACGTCGATCAGATCGTACGGCCCGACGTATGGCTCGATGGCGGTTTTGAGACCGTATTGACGGCAAAGCTCGTGGAAATAACCGTAGTAGTTCTCGGCAAACAGATCGGCGATGACTTTGCGCACATCCCACAAAACGCGCTCGGTCACTTCGGTCGATTCGATAATGCGGCCGGTGAACGTGGGTAAGCGCGGGATCAGATCGTATCCCGTGCGCCGTTTGAACTCTTCGCCGAAACGGGCCGTCCAATTCTGATCGCCGACCTCGTAGCTATCGATCAGGAGGGTGGTGAACGTCTTGCCGGTCAGCGGGCCCATGGTTTCCACCATCACCTTGGTCATGTGCTCGAAGTGGATGTCGAGCGCGCTCTTGTCCAGCTTGTCGACTTCGAGGCCGACACCGGCGGGTTCTTCCGGGTGGGCTTGCTTTTGGCCGGTCGGCACGTAACCGAAGCGCAGTATCGTCCAGTCCCCGGCAGGCATTTTCCAATTGAGCATTCCGTCGCCGGTGACAAAAGCCGAGACGTCAACAATGTCGTCCTGCTTGTAGACCGTGCCTTTCGGCGGCGTCTCATCCCACAGCGGCTCCCATTTGCCGAACTGGACGAAGCCGGCCTTGGCTGGCCATTCCGGCAGACGATACCCGTCGATCAGGTCGATCCCCGTGATTTGCGTTCTGGTCGGCTCAAGTTCCGTGCCGCTGAAGAACAGGCGATAGTAGCGGCTGGATACTCTCGGGAAATTGAAGGACGCCTGGCTGTTGGCGCGAAGTTCCGCGGATGACACCGGCCTGAACGTGACGCCATCGTCCGAGATCTGCACCTCGCAGGTTACGGGGCTACCTACCCTGCATCGCAGGAACAGCGTTTGGGCCGTAAAGGGCTTTTCCATCGTCAGCAGGATGAACTGCGGTTTATCCCGAGCCGGACCTGGCAGCGTGATATCCAGGCCATTTCTGATGGCATTGAAATCCTGAGTGGGATTGCCCGACACGGGAACCTGAGGATCGGCGCCGGGCCATGCCGGCGGTGGAGTCTCCGGCCATACGGCGTTCCCGGTGGTCATTGTGGCGTGCGCCGCATCCAAAGGTACGTTGCCTTCCGCCGCTGGGTTTCGGCAGGCGAGCACGGCGATGTCGCGGTAGTAAGCTGCGTATCTGCCGCCGTCGGGTATGGCCAGCTTTCCCTCGAATTCCTCTTCTTTGCCGGCTGCGTGGGCTCGCATCTCCGACCACACAAGTTTTTTCATTCCGTGTTCGGGCGTGATCCACGGACCGCCTGTAGACGACCAGCCGGAACAGTTGTGCATGCCCATTTCCAACCCCAGCCGCTGGCTTTCGGAGGCGGCATGGCGCATCATCTCCAGCCATTCCGGAGTCATGTAATGCACGCTTCCAAATGGGATCTGATACGAGATGTCATAAGCGAACGTTCCGCCCAGACCGATTTCGTGCATGGCTTCAAGATCGGCGGTGATGCCCTCCCTGGTGACGTTGCCATCCATCCAATGCCAGAAGCAATGTGGCTTGGCGGTACTGGGCGGCGTCTGAAACCCCGACGCCAATCTCTCATCGGCCGCAGAGCCGCCAGGTCCCGCGTTGCCCTTCATTGCCGCAAGCGCATAGGGCGCGGCCATTATGCCGAACGCGCCGGCCGCGCTCTCCAGCAAAAATTCTCGGCGATCGATCAATCGGCCTTGAGAATTCGGTTCCGTCATCCTTGCCCCTTTCAACCTGCCTGGGCTCAGCCAGGGAATCTAAAGAAATTGCAGCCAACTCACGATCCGTGTGAGTTGGCGGATTGATGAACTTCGATGCATAGTCATTATCGCTCTCCATGCGATCGTTGATTGCTTGTAGGCCCTCTGCTCACTCGCGGGCGCGGCTGCGCAGAGGCAGGAAATAGAAAAGCCGCGCCCTTCCGAAACAGGGGCGGCTGGCCGATCTTTCCCGGATTTCCCGCCGTTCCCTGAACCCTCGCGGTGGGAGGCGCATCTGAGAAAATGATGGCAGTGAATTTACGGCATCATTTTCAATGCGGACGGTTTGCGCGCGCGCTTTTTCTGCTGGCCTTGGTGGAGATTGGAGCTGGGGCGGCTGTTGCGCGGGCGCAGAACCCTTCGTCGGCTGCAAATCCCTTTTATGGGCAGCGTAACCGCGCAGCCGGTGACGAGCGAGCCACTCAAGTTGTCGCTCGACGACGCCATCCAGCGCGGCCTGAAGAACAACCTGGGCCTGAAAGAAGCGGAGAACGGCGAGAAAACGCTGCACGGCGAAAAGAACGAGGCGACTGCAGGAGTTTCTGCCGACGATTTGGCTCACGGGCGACACCGGCTACTACATGCACGACCTGGCGGCGCTGGGTTTCGGGCCCAGGATGATTGCCGAGTTTGCGAAGGTGTTTCCCAGCGGCTCGATGCCGGCCCTTTCGAACATCACGCGCGACGACCTGACCGAGGGACAGATTCACTTCAGCCAGATTTTGTTTTCCGGGCCGGTGATCCAGGGTTGGAAGGCGGCCGGCGCGGCGGAGCGGTCGGCGTATTTCAACAAGATGTCGGCGCGCGGCGAGGTGGTGCAGCAGGTAGCCATCGCCTATCTGCGGGCGATTGCCGACGCAGAGCCAGGTGGACAATGCCAAGGCCCTGGTGGACGAGGCGCAGGTCCTGCTCGATCACGCGCACGCCGCGCACGAAGCGGGCACGGTGGCAAATCTGGATGAATTGCGGGCGCGGGTCCAGCTTGCAACGCAGCAGCAGGCACTGATCGCGGCCGAAAACAGCCAGGCGAAGGACCTGATCCTGCTGAAGCGGGAGATCGGCATCGATCCAGGGCAGGAAATTGCGCTCACCGATCCAGCGCCCTATAGCGACCTGGCCGAGCAGACGCCGGAAGAGCTGCGGGCGCTGGCTTATAAAAGCCGCCAGGACTACCAGAATCTGCAAAACCAGGCCGTCGAGTATAAGACGCTGCATGCCGTGTATCGCAGCCAGCGGCTGCCCACGCTCAGCTTCTACAGCTATTACGGCACCAGCACGGTGAATGGCGCCGGTACGCACGGCGATTTCATTGCCGTGGGCACGCTGAACTTTCCTATCTTTCGCGAGGCGCGGCTGCGCGGCGACAACGATGCCTCCAAGGCGGAGATGGACTCGGTGAACGCGCAGCTTGCCGACCTGCGCAACCATATTGACGAGCAGGTGCGCGCGGCTCTGCTGGACGTGAGCGCGAACAAGCAGCTGGTGGACGTGGCGCGGTCGAATGTGGACCTTGCCACGCGGGCACTGAGCGACGAGACCGACCGCGTGAACGCCGGCGTGGACGACAATCTGCCCCTGGTGACCGCGCAGGCCACGCTGGCCACCGCCGAAAGCAATCTGGTGGAAAGCCTGTACCAGTACAACGTGTCGAAGCTGCTGCTGGCGCGCGCCGCCGGTGTGCTGGAGCAGCAGTACCGGCTGTATTTGGGGCGGTGAGGCCAGGCTCAAGGGGCATTTCAGGCACTCGGTGGTCGCGAAAGAGCCCATTTCCAAGTCGATTGAGCCATTTTCATCAAATACGGCACCATTTGGTGATAAAATAGGTGACTGAAGGGAGCCATTATGCGGACCACTGTGTCGCTCGATGACGAGCTTGTGAAAACGGCCCAGGAATATACGGGAATTACGGAAAGGACAGCCTTGCTGCGTGAAGCGCTGAAGACTCTGATTGCCCGGGAAGCATCGCGCCAGCTTGCGCTACTCGGAGGGACGATGCCCGACCTGGAGTACGTGCGGCGGATGCGAGTGGACGATCTGTGATCCTCGCCGATGCGAACATTTGGATCGACTATTTTCGGTTCGGTGACGCCCGGTTGCAAGCGCTGCTCGCGGACGATCAGATTGTTATGCATCCCTGTCTCGTCGCCGAGTTGGCGCTAGGCTCGCTTCATAACCGGCTGCGGACCTTGGCCGAGCTCGATGTAATGCCGCAGGCGCGAGTGGTCGATCTCAGGGACATCCGTCAGATGATCGAGGCGCGACAACTCTACGCAAAAGGCATCGGGCTCGCCGATGCGCATCTGGTCGCATCGTGCCTGATCGCGCCTGGAACGAAGCTGTGGACGAGAGATGGCAAGCTGCGGAAGGTGGCGCAAGCGGTGGGAATCGATGCCGGACTGCCGTAAAGCGGGCGACCGCGCAGTACCGCCGCGACGCGCATCCATAGTAAGGCAGGAGCCAGAGGACCATCCCCATGCCTCAAAGACTGAAGATTGTGTATTGCGTCGCGCCGGATGCGGGGGCGCTTGCCGCGCGGACCGCGCAGTATTTTGTGGAACAGGCTGAGCGGGCCGCGGTTGCGCGCGGGCGGGTGAGGATTGCGATCAGCGGCGGGTCGACGCCGAAGGCGGTGTTTGCGCTGCTGGCCGATCCGGCAGAGCCGTGGCGGGCGCGCATGCCGTGGTCGAAACTTGATTTATGGTGGGTCGACGAACGTTGCGTGCCGCCGGACGACCCCGACTCGAACTACCGCATGACGCGCGAGGCGATGCTCGACCACGTGCCGCTCAAGCCGGAGCAGATTCACCGCATCGAGGGTGAGCTGGAACCGGAGGCGGCGGCGGCGCGGTACGAGTCGGAGCTGCGCAACGCGTTTCGGCTGGAGGGCGCGGAGCTGCCGCGGTTCGATTTGGTGCAGTTGGGGATGGGTCCGGATGGACACACTGCGTCTCTTTTTCCCCACACTCCGGCTTTGTTTGAGCTAGGACGGCTGGCCGTAGCCAATCATGTGCAGGCCAAGGACAGTTGGCGGGTGACGCTGACCTGGCCGGTCATCAATCGCGCAGCCGAAGTCTTCTTCCTGATAGGCGGCACGGATAAGGCGCAGATTCTAAAAGATGTATTCGTCGGGCTGCGGGATGTGGAGCGGTTGCCAAGCCAGCTGATCAGCCCCGCGAACGGTATACTGACCTTGCTACTGGATCGGGCGGCGGCGGCTTTGCTGCCCCCGCCGGACGCGCATGGCTGTGGCGTTATTGAGAGGAACGAATGATTCTGGCAGGCGATGTAGGCGGCACCAAAGTCCATTTGGCGCTGTTCGATTTTACTGACGGCAACCTGAAGCACTTACGCGACAAGCAGTTCCCGGCCAAGGAATATGCGGGGCTGGAAGCGATCGTGAAGGAGTTTGTGGTCTCCGAAAAGGTGACCGCGGCATGCTTTGGCGTGCCGGGACCAGTGCGGGATGGGCGGCTGCGGCTGACCAACCTGCCGTGGACGCTGGACAGCCGCGAGCTGGCGCGCGATCTGAAGATCGATTACGTTTTTCTTATCAATGATTTGCAGGCGAACGGTTACGGCATCGCCGAGCTGGGGCCGGAGCAGATCTACACCCTGAGCGAAGGCGACGCGCGGCAAGTAGGAAACCGCGCACTGATCTCAGCGGGAACCGGTCTGGGCGAGGCGTTTCTGGTTTTTGACGGTCGCAATTACGTTCCCTATCCCTCGGAGGGCGGGCACTCGGATTTTGCGCCGCGCAACGAGGACGAGATCGACCTGCTGCGCTTTCTGCGCCAGAAATACGATGGGCGCATCAGCTTTGAGCGCGTGGTAAGCGGACAGGGACTGACCAACATCTACGAGTTCCTGCGCGACGTGCGGGGACTGGAAGAGCCGGCATGGCTGGCCGCGCGCATGACGACGGAAGACCCGAACGCCGTGATCACGGAGCTGGCGATGAAGGCCAAGAGCGAAATCTGCGACCGCACGCTGGACATGTTTATTTCGTCCTACGGCGCCGAGGCCGGCAACCTGGCGCTGAAGATTTTGTCGGTGGGCGGGTTGTACGTCGGCGGCGGCATTGCGCCGCGCATTCTGGAGAAGCTGAAGGACGGCACGTTCGTCAAGGCGTTTACTGACAAGGGCCGCCTGAGCCAGTTGCTGGTGAATACGCCGGTGAGAGTGATTCTGGAGAGCCGCACGGCGCTGATCGGTGCGGCTGCGTACGCCGAGGCGCGCGCCGCGGAGATGAGCGGGATCTCACCGCGGGCGGCCAGCGTGAAGTTTTAGCCCGCATTTCTCACAGCGCGTTTGGCCAGAGCCCATTTGAGCTCGTCGATGCCTTCGCCGGTTACTGCGGAGATGGCGTGGAACTCGAGCTTGCGGCGCTTGGCGTAGGCGGCTAGCTTTTTGAGCTTCGTGGGGTTGACGGCGTCGATTTTGGTGGCGACTACGATTGTCGGCTTGTCGGCCAGCGGGTGCTCGTCTTCTTTTCCCGGCGAGGTGAAGCTGGCTAGCTCGGTGGCGATGACGCGATAATCTTCGACGGGATCGGGGCGGCCTGAAGCATCCGACACATCGACGAGATGGGCGAGGACGCTGGTGCGCTCGATGTGGCGGAGGAACTGGATGCCGATGCCTGCGCCGAGATGCGCGCCTGCAATGAGTCCGGGCATGTCTGCAACGACGAAGGATTGCTGGTCGGGCTCCTCGCCGACGGTGACTACGCCGAGATTGGGTTCGAGAGTGGTGAAGGGATAGTCGGCGATTTTGGGGCGCGCGGCGGAGATGCGGGAGATGAGCGTGGACTTGCCGGCGTTGGGAAAGCCGACGAGGCCGACGTCGGCGAGCAGCTTCAATTCCAGACGGTAACTGCGCTCCTCGCCGGCGCGGCCCAGCTCGTGCTCGCGCGGGGCCTGATGGGTGCTGGTGGCGAAGTGCTGGTTGCCGCGTCCGCCGCGACCGCCCTTGGCGATGACGATGCTTTCGTCGGGGGAGCGGAAGTCGTGGACGAGCTCGCCGGTTTCAGCGTCGAAGAGCGAAGTGCCGACGGGGACTTGCAGGGTGATGGAGCGGCCGTCGAGGCCGGTGCAGTTGGAGCCCATGCCGTGCTCGCCGCGCTGCGCCTTGTGCTCGGGGTTGAAGCGGAAATGAATCAGCGTGTTGTGGCGCTGCGTGGACTCCATGAGGACGTTGCCGCCACGGCCGCCGTCGCCGCCGGAGGGACCGCCGCGGGGGACAAACTTTTCGCGGCGGAAGGCCATGCAGCCGTTGCCGCCGTCGCCGGCTTTGACGCGAATTTTGGCTTCGTCGATGAACAAGACAGGGACCTTGAAGACAGGGACTAGGGACTAGAAAACAGGGACTCAGGACTAAGGGACTAGGGACTAGAAAACAGGGACTCGGGACTAAGGGACTAAGGGACTAGTAGACCCCAAGCCGAGGCCACATTGATGGGCGCGGATGCTTTGCGCCGTCTCTTCAGTGTAGCGGACGGATGGGGTTGGGGGCGGGTGATTGAGGGCTCTGGGGCAGGGCAATCGCATGAAGATCGATTCCGGCGGCGCAGAAGGCTCGCCGCGCCCCTACCGGGCGCGCGATCTTCTCGTCGGAGCCATCCCAAGGTACCGTCCGCCGCGGCGGACTCCACCCTGGGCTATTTTCGACTCGTCCCTCCGGGACGAAGGCTCCCAACCGGCAATGATTCTCAAAGCGCGAACCTGCCCGGTCAATGAAAATGTTCATGCGATTGCCCTGGGCTCTGGGGCCAGCCGAAAAAGAACATGGGGTTGTGATGCAGATTACTTTTCAGTGGCGCTCGCGAGGCATAGAATCGCTGGCAACTTTCTTTCAGGCTTACCGAGGGCGGCGAATGGATGCGATTTCGCGCGCCACGGGAGCGGTTCCGCAGTTGTTGTAGCCTTTTTTGGCCTCGATGCGCGGTCGATTTTGCTTAAGGGAAAATCCACTTGGCGGCTGAGGCTTCGAGACGCAGCGACTGCGGAACCGCTGTAGCCGGACCCGCCGCGAGAGTGGGCCGGTGGGTAGTGCTGCTTTCTTCCTTGCATTTCTCGAGATCTGCCGCGGCAGAGTTGGCAATGGCCGAGGCAATGCGGGACTGGAAGACGTGGTTGGTGGTTGGGGCGCTTGCCCTGGGCGCCGGCGGGTGTGGTGTGCGCGCAAAACGGGCCGGACGAGCTCCCCTCCCTATCCATAGCGTGGAGATTCAAGCGGCGCCGTCGGGCTCGCTGGCGGGGCGGCTTACCGATTTGCATTCGGTTCCGCTGGCGGGGATCGCGGTGGTATTGCACAACACGGCCACCGGCGCCGAGGTGCACATGGTTACGGCAAAGAATGGGGCGTTCCGGTTTACCGCGCTTGATGCGGGCGAGTACACGCTGGAAGCAGATGAGCCGCAGTTGGGCCACGGGCGGCTTGACGGTATTCTGGTGACTGGAGGCATGGAGGCGCGGGTGCAGGCCGCCATGCAGTTTGAGGCTGCCGCGCCGGTGCGGGCTGAGGCTGCGAGGCCGCGTGAGATTGTCGCGCCTGCGCGCTCGGCGGCGCAGATGCCGTTGACGGCTCTCGTGGCGGCAAGGGCATACGGGGCCTGCGTTGTCGCCTGTTGCGCCGAATTCGGCAGCGGTGGACCGCCTTGCCGTATTGCCAACGTTGCATGCCCGCGTGCGGCGCTCAGCACCTCGAGTGCGTGCGAAATGGATTGCGTCGCTCGCCGCGGAGCCGATTGCGCACGATGACGCCTGCGCCGTATCCGATGCCGCGGCCCCAGCTGCAGAGCTGCGCTCGAAACTCAATCCATTCTCGCGGAACCCGCGCTTACACTTACACTGCCGCGCACGTTCCCGCTCACGCCGAGCAGGCGCGCCGACGCTTCCGTTGAACATGGCGATTGCGAGCGGCATGAAAGCGGCTATTGTTGCTTGGGCAGACGGCACTGTCTCGCCGGTTGCGGCGGCCGCGCAAAAAACCGATCCGGCGGCGGCGGTAGTGGCGACTACGGTGACCGCGGCGCAATTGCAATCGCTGCCCGCGGCCGGACGGCGTTGGCAGGAGTTTCTGCTGGACACGCCGGCAACGAGCGCCAGCCCCGACTCGACGCAGGCTTCGTATCGCGGCATCGCAGGACGCGGCGGAGATTACGATCGACGGCGCGAGCACGACACTCAAGTTTGGCGTGGCTGCGGGATCCGGTTCGGGGCCGAGGGGCTCCGATCCGGAAAGCCAGAGCACGGATCGGCAGAGCGCAACGAGTCGGGTCTGGGCTGGCGGGCGAGGATTCGGCATGAGCGAGGCCGCGATCCGTGAAGTGACGGCGACCGCGGGAAACGTGGAGGCCGAGGGCATGCGCTCGGCGGGCGGGCGCACCGACATCGAGACAGAACGCGGCGGCGATGCGCTGCATGGACAGGGATTCTATTTCGACCGGCAGAATACGTGGGGAGCGCGGAATCCATTTACGCAATGGGTGCAGAACACCGGCACGGCGGCCGCGCCACAATTCGTCGCCGCGCCGTTGACCCCGCCGGATCACGAGTCGGTGTGGGGCCTCGGCATGGGCAGCCGCATTCGCCGCGACAAGCTTTTCTGGTTTGGCGCCGTCGACAGCTACCAGCGCAACGATCCAGGGCTGGCCACGGTGAAGAATCCCAGCAGAGTTTTTCAATTTGCCCGAACCCACCAGCCCGGCTGTAACGCTGTTGAGCGCGCAACTGGGCGAGAGCATGAACCAGGCGTACAACGATTATCTCGGCGTGAATGCGAGCGGGTACGAGGCGGCCGGCCTGGAGCAGTTGGCGGGGTTGCTGGGTCCCGCAGCGCGCACCGCTTCGCAGTGGGTCGGCTTCGGGCGCATCGACTGGCAGGCCGCCGAGCGCCACCACTTCACGCTGGAAGGAATTGGCGCCGACTGGACGGCACCGGGCGGCGGATTGACGCGCGTTTCGGAAAATGATGGCGCCACAGTTTCGGCTCAAGCCATGCCAGCCAGCAATGGCTGCTGGCGCGGTGGGAGGCGTACCTGACGCCGAACCTGTTGGCCGTAACGCAGGGCTCGGCGGGGCGAACGATCCTGACGGCGCGGCCGGATGCGCCCTCGCACTTCGAGCAGACGCTGCTCAACGGAAACTTCTGGGGGCAATTGCCGCAAATCGTTGTTGATTCGCGCTACGGATTGACGATCGGCAATCCCTCGCGGTTTGGCCAAGGCAGTTCTCCCGACGAAAAACTCTTCCACGCGCAGGAGATGCTGGACTGGGTGCACAACAAAGTGCTCGTCAAGGCAGGATTCGAGCTGGACCACAACAATGACGCAACCAGCCTGCTGAGGAACCAGACGGGAACTTATCATTATTCAACTGTTGCGAGTTTCATCTCCGATGCGCTGGCCTTTGAGAAGTTCGGGTTCGCGGATGCGCTGGACGCGCGGAATCCGCACAACTGCGGGACGACGAATGCGAAATTCGGCAGCCAGCCTTGCTACTCCTACTTACTCGCAGACCATGGGCCCCACCAATTGGCACCTGAGCACGAATGACTGGGCCGGCTACGCAACCGCGCAGTGGCAGGCGGCAAAGTTTGCTGTTTTCTCCGCGGGTTTGCGCTGGGAGCTTGAACAAATGCCGCCGCCTCTCGCCGCCAACGATAATCCGGAGCTGCCGTTTACGGAAAAACTGCCCCGCCTGGGCAACAATTGGGGACCGCGCGTGAGTGTTGCCGTGGGCGGCGGAAAACACTGGCCTGTACTGCGGCTGGGCTACGGCATGTATTACGGCCGCGTGGAAAACGCGATCATCGAGACTGCGCTCACGCAGACCGGCTCACTGCGTGGCGATCTCAGCTTCTTCATGCGTCCCTCCGACGACTGCCAATTCTGTTCCGGCGGCTCGCCGCCGTTTCCCTACGTTTTTGCGGGCCGGCCCGCGAGCGTGGTCAAGCCGGGAGCGGTCGGCTTCGCGCCGAACTTCCGCAATCCCGAGGTGCACCAGGCCGTCGCCGCCGTAGAACAGCCGCTGCCAGGCCATGTGGAGATTACCGCAAGCGCGATGCTCAGCCTGGGGCGCCGGCTGCCCGATGCTATCGACACCAATATCAATATCGGCATCAGCGGCGACGCAAATTCCGGAATGATCCCGTACAGCGTAAAGGACCCAACCGGCATGGGCCCCATCGATACCTCGCAAACCACGCAGATTCTGGTGCCCTTCTATGCGTCCTGGCCCGGAAGCGCAGGAACATGCCCGTATTACACTCCGCAGACGGGCGATGTTTTGCCTGGGCGACTGTGCCCCGATTACCAGCAGATTACCCAGATCATGAGCCGGGCGAACTCCACCTACGAGGCCGCGATGGTGAAGCTCTCGCATTATGGCAGTCACGGCCTCAGCCTGCACGCCCACTATACTTACGCGCACGCCATGGACTGGAACCCGAGCGAAAGCCCGCTGGACCCGGCGGCCAGCTTCAGAGAGGAATACGGAACCAGCGATCTGGACGTGCGCCATTCGGCCGCCGTCATGTTGATCTATGAAGCGCCCTGGAAGTTACGCGGCCTGCCTGGCCGCCTTGGCAACGGCTGGATGCTTTCGGGCATTGGGCAGTTCCGCAGCGGCCTGCCTTATTCCATGCGCATCGCAGGCTCGATTCCCGAGGAAACTCCCCTCACAATTTCGGGGACTCCGCCACTGATCTCGGGCCTCGGCTCAAGCATGAACGGCTCCGGCGGCGACAGCCGCATCGGCGGCTACAAGGTCAGTCTCGACGGTCCCACTTACAATATTGGACGCAACACTTACCGCTATCCCAATGCGTGGAAGGCCGATCTGCGTTTAGGCAAGAAATTCGATTTTGGCGAAATGCGGCAACTGGAACTGCTGGTCGAAAGCTTCAATCTCTTCAATCACCAGAACGTGACGGAGCTCGAGACGACTGGCTATTCGATCGAGAATAGCAGCGGCTCGGGCTCTATCCCCACGCTCTGCTACCTCACCATCAACTCGGCTCTCGGCACCACCGGCTGCGGGACCTCCACCACAACCGGGTCCGGGATCTTTATTCCCGCCTTCCGTCAGCCGCTCAACATCAATGGCAGCGACTTTTACCGCGAGCGGCAGATCCAGCTTGGGGTGAGGATGCGGTTCTAGGGGCTTGCTCATCCAGCAAATGACCGATGTGGGTCCCCCGGCCTACAATCTCTCGGGACTCAAGTTTCGATTTTCCGGGAGATTTTCATGCAATCCTGCACCGCTCGCGCCCGCCATTTTCGCATTCATTGCCGCATTGTTCTGGCTTTTGTTGCCCTGCTTGCTCTGTCCTTTTGCTCCGCCGCAAGCGCACAGACGAAGAAGGCGCCCGTAGCTGCTCCCGGCGACATGCTAACCACGCCGGGGCCGCTCAAACAGAACCTCTCGCCCAAACTCGACAAGTGCGATCTGGCCAAGGCCATAAAGCTGGTGGCCGACTGGCAACTGAGCCGCATGCCGGCCGATGCGCAGGTGGATTGGACGTGGGCCGCGCTTTACGACGGCTTTATGGGGGTTCCCGAAAAAGTGGCAGGCGACAAATATAGGGTCGCAATGTTGAAGGTGGCGAATGAGCTCGACTGGCAGCCGGGCCCGCGCACGATGCACGCGGACGACCAGGCCGTGGGCCAGATGTATATGGAGCAGTATTTCCTGCACAAGAACCCGAAAATGATGGTGGCGCTGCGCGCGCGGCTCGATGCGGAGATGGCTGCGCCCGAGGCCCAATACGCCAGCACGTTGCCGGCGCACTGGGATAATGCCCGCTACCCCAATATGCCTCTGTGGTGGTGGTGCGACGCGCTGTTTATGGCGCCGCCGGTGTATGCCGATATGGCGGCCGCGACCGGCGACAAGAAGTATCTCGAATTTATGGATCGCTCGTGGGATGCCACGACCGCCCTGCTCTTCGATCACACGAAGCATCTCTATTTTCGCGATGCCACATTCCTCGACAAGCATGAGAAGAATGGCGAGCCGCTGATCTGGTCGCGCGGCAACGGCTGGGTGATGGGCGGCCTTGTGCGCGTGCTGGAGCGGCTGCCGGCGGACTCTCCGCTGCGGCCGAAGTATGCGGCGCTGCTGAAAGACATGGCGGCGGAGATGCTTTCGATCCAGGGCAAAGACGGATTGTGGCGGCCGGGATTGCTTGATGCCGATGCGTATCCGCTGCCGGAGATTTCGGGAAGCGCGTTTGTGACATACGCGTTCGCGTACGGAGTGAACGAGGGGATTCTCGATCGCGCCACATATTGGCCGGCCGTTCAAAAGGGATGGGCGGGAATGCTGACGCATGTTTACGCCGATGGGCGGCTGGGATCGATTCAGCCGGTGGGGGCTGCGCCGGGAGCTTACTCCGAGACATCGAGTTATGTGTACGGGGTGGGCGCGTATCTGCTGGCGGGGTCGGAGATTTATCGGACGGCGAAGTAAGTGTTTAAGGACGGCTGGTTGAGTGTGGAGGCATCCCCGGTCTCATCCGCCGCGGCGGACGAGACCGGGGGCACCCGGCTACCGTTCGTTTTCTGTTGAGATACGAGTTTGAATGAGGAATCGGGGTATCATTGAAGTATGGCAACGATTCGCATCTCGGAGGCCGAAGCAATCCGCGACTTCGCCGGACTGATGGCGCACGTTCGCCTGGGTGCGGAGGTGGTCATTGAGAATGACGAGCGTGCCGTGGCAGTCGTGCGTCCCGCCACTCCGTCTGCTGGACCCGGCCGCCTGCTGTCCGAAATGATCGCCGCCGCCGAATCTCGCGGTTCGACGGCGGTCATCGACGAGGACTTCGCCAGCGATGTTGCCGCTGCCATTGCCGCCCATCGCGAGCCATTAGACCCTCCAGCGTGGGACTAGGTCTCTGACCGGATAAATTCGTTCTTTTGGCTTCTGCGGTTTCCCACCCATTCGCCTGAAAAACGGCGAATGGATGGGGCACGGAAAGTTCTTCTTCAAGCGGTCAGAGACCTAACCAAGCAAGGCTGATCGAATGGGCCTGATTCTCGATTCGAGCGTTTTAATCGCCGCGGAGCCCCGGAGTGAAACGGTGGTGCAATTGCTCCGGCGAGTTGCTTCGGTCACCGGCGACCAGCGAGTCGCACTCTCTAAACATTCTGTCCTGAATTCGCCCGCCCCTACGGGGCGGAGGGGGTCTGGGGCTTGCATTCCAAGGGTTCTCGTCCGCTTGCGCGGACTTCGCCCTGGGCTATTCTCGTCCGCTCCTCCGAAGCGAAAGGCTGTCCAGTACCATTGCCCTCCGATTACTGCATGGGCACCACGGGCGATGCGCCGTTCAGAAACGACGGATCCATTTGGGCAATATCGGCGCGATAGCTCACCGTGTTGGCCGTGGGAAATGTCGCCGGCATTTTCTGCGTAACGCGGCCCGTGGCGGCCCATTCTGTGCCGCGCTGGAACGTGGTAATGAAGCCGACGCAACTGAGCGCAAACACGTCGTGGCCGAGCGTGGTGTGAAAGATTCTCCCCTTTCCGTAGCGGAGAACCATCAGCATGGGCTCGTCGTGACCGGTGCCTTTGTTGTTGGGGTCGGAGTGCGCGGTGGCGAGCACGGTCATGTTTTTACCCGGTCCGCGCAACATGCCATAGAGCTCGTCGTTCGAGTGCATCCATATTGGTGGCAGGCCTTTCAGGATGGGATGCTCGGGCTCTCGCGCCGTGACCTGAAACGGCAAGCGTGCTCCGTGATGGCCGGCGGGCCCCGGCGAGGGATCGGACTTGAGCTTGCCGTCCTCAAAATACCAGTAGGGACCAGCCTTCTCGTCGCGGTTGCGCCAGCCGCCGACGCCGGTCATTTCGTTGTAGGCGGGCCAATCTGGAAAGGCATTGTCAGAGGCGTGAACGATCACCAGGCCGCCACCGGCGGAGACATACTGCTCGAATTGCGCACGGAGTTCCGCGGGCCAGGTGGGGCCGTCGTAGTTCATCACGATGACGCGATAACGGCTCAACTCCGGCTTGAAACTGCTGAAGTCACCGTCCGACGGCGGCGCGGTGATGACGGAAACTTCGAAGAGCCCGGTTTCTTCGAGCTCCCGTCTGAGCACCGGCGTGGTGAGGCGCCAATTGTGGTAGGCACCGGCGCTTTGCCCATCAAGAATTGCTACGCGGATCGGGTGCATGGGGGTTGCCGCAGGTGTGGGTTGCGCTGCTGTTTGGAGCGCCAGGCCGCAGCAAAGGCCGACCGCCAGAATCATCTTTTTCATCATTTGCCCTCGCTTGCCGATAAAAGAACTTGAATGAGCAGGATACCGCTCCCACGAGCGGGGGAGCAGGCGGAGCGTCAAACAGGCCAGGGATGGCTCATAAGTACCCTGTTTGGAGTGGTTACTGACTCTCGCGCCGCCCCCCATCCGTGGGATTTCCCAATCTGCCGCGAGTGCTTAGTCTGAGGGGTGACGAGCACCGTGGAGTTGTAACTTTCCGTCTGCGTCGCGGAGTGAAACAATACCAGGGAGTCCTCATTGCCCCGGATTTCACACTCAACAAACCAGGCAGCCGCGGCGCTTTTTGTGTTGCCCGGAGCAGGGACCGGCGCGGGCGCGTTTGAAGTGCGGGAGCAGGGATGAAAGTTATCGGAATCAGCGGGCTGGAAAACGCGATGTCGTTCAAGAAGTCCCGTTGGAAGGGTCTGGACGAGCGCGAGTACCGCATCGTGCAGGGAATGGACGCCGCGGCCACGCTGACGATCGACGGCAAATTGGTGGCTGCCGCCGAGCAGGAGCGCTTCAGCGGCAAAAAGCACACCGGCGACTTTCCCATTGACGCTATCCATTTCTGCCTCGATCAGGCCGGCGTTTCGATCGACGAAATTGACGAGATTGCGCACGGGTTCGATTACGCTCCCTACCGCGAGCTTTATGCGGGCGACGAAGTTTCGACGGAGCTCTACGAAGAAGTTTTTTCGCGCGAGGCGCTGCTCCGGCAGGTGCGGCGCGATTTGCCGGGGTTTCCTCTCGATCGAGTTCACCAGGTCGGACATCACCTGGCGCACGCTGCCAGCGCGGCATACACCTCCGGCTGGGACGAATGCCTCATCGTTGTGAACGACGCCATGGGCGAAATGGAGAGCCTGAGCGTCTACGACTTTCACGACGGCGAGTTCGAAAAGATTCGCACCATCGCCGCCAACGATTCCATCGGCATTCTCTACTCGCTGGTCACATTGCATCTGGGGTTCGATTTCAACTCGGACGAGTACAAGATCATGGGGCTGGCTCCGTATGGCGATCCGGCGCGGTATCGCAAGTTTTTCAAGGAGGCCGTGGAACTTTGCCCCGATGGCTCCATCCGCATACCCATGCTGAAGTTGAATCGCACACGCGATGAGCGCGAGACGTATGCGGCGACGCGCGCGTATCTCGATGAGTATTTGATCGCGCGGCGCGCTCCCGAACTGTCGGTGAATGGAAATCATGAAGACGTGGCAGCGGCGCTGCAGGAGTGCCTGGAGCGCGTGGTGATGCACGTGTGTGAACACTTTGGCGAAGAGACGGGACTGCGGCAGCTCGCACTGGCCGGGGGTGTGTCATTGAACTGCACCGCCAATGGCAAACTTACGCGCTCGCGACTCTTTGACGAGGTATACATTCAGCCGGTGGCGGGCGACGACGGTGTGGCGCTGGGCGCGGCGCTCTATCGCACGGCGCTGGCGCAGAAGATTCCCAACGAGCGGTTTCCTACTCCGCTCTTCGGCCCGCAATACAGCGACGCCGATGTAGAGGCCGCATTGCAGAAGTTCAACGGAAGAATCCAGTGGAAGCGCTACGCGACAGTCGATGAAACCTGCACCGCTGCAGCCAAGCTCATTGCCGAAGGCCGCGTGATCGGCTGGGCGCGCGGACGCATGGAGTATGGCCCGCGCGCGCTCGGCAACCGCAGCATTCTGGCCGATCCAGGGCATCCAGAGATGCGCGACCGCATTAACGCGATGGTAAAAAAGCGCGAGGCCTTCAGGCCCTTCGCGCCGGCATGTTCGGTGGAAGAGGCGCACCGCTGGTTCGAGGTCGCGACGGGAGTCGAATTCCCCTACATGATCAGCATCGTGAACGTCCGCCCCGAGTCGCGCGACAAGCTGCCCTCGATTACGCATGTCAACGGATCCGCGCGCCTGCAAACTGTGAGCGCCAAAGACAATCCAGATTTTCACGCGCTGCTTGTGGAGGTGGGCAAGACCACGGGCCGCCAGATGGTGTTGAACACGAGCTTCAATGTGAAAGGGCAGCCCATCGTGAACACGCCCGAAGAAGCGATTGCGACCTTCCTCGGCACGGGCATCGATTATCTCTTTCTGGAGAACTTCCATGTTACCCGCGCAGTTGCTTGAGTGGAACCAGACCGACGCCGACTATCCCCGCTCCAGCACCATTGCGGATCTTTTCGCCGCACAGGCCGCGCGTATGCCCGAAGCGGTAGCGGTGACTGCGCAGGGCCGTTCGCTCACGTATCGCGAACTGGATGAGAGGGCCAATGGGCTGGCGCGGCATTTGCAAGGGCTCGGCGTGAGTCCCGATACGCTGGTGGGCGTCGCCATGGGCCGGACCGAATTGCTTGTAGTGAGCCTTCTGGGAATTCTCAAGGCCGGCGGCGGGTATGTTCCTCTCGATCCCACCTATCCCCAGGATCGACTTTCGCTGGTGATTGAAGATTCGCAGATGCCGGTGCTGCTAACCACCGATGCATCGCGCGCGCATCTTCCGCCTGCGGCGGCGGGCCTTACGATTATCAACGTCGAAGAGATGGATCTCGCGAGCAAGAGCGGCGAGGCCGTTGCTTCTGCGGCGAGGCCAGCGAACCTCGCCTACGTGATGTACACCTCCGGCTCCACGGGCAAGCCGAAAGGCGTGATGGTGGAGAACCGCAACGTGGTGAATTTTTTTACCGGCATGGATCGCGCCATCGGATGCAAGGCAGGCGTGTGGCTGGCCGTTACCAGCGTGTCGTTCGATATTTCTGTGCTGGAGCTGCTCTGGACGCTCACGCGCGGCTTCACTGTTGTCGTCCACGGCGACGAGGGAACGGCGACTATTGCCGATGAGATCGCGCGCTACGGCGTCACGCATTTGCAGATGACACCGTCGCTGGCACGCATGCTGACGCTCGATACGCGCGCCTACGCGGCGCTTGGCTCGCTCAAGCAGATGCTGCTCGGCGGCGAAGCGGTTCCCGCGGCGCTGATTCATCATTTGCGCCAGGTCTTCAAGGGCGAGATTCACAATATGTACGGGCCGACGGAGACGACGATCTGGTCGACGACCTGCCGCGTTGAGGATGTGGGCTCAAATGTCTCCATCGGAAAGCCCATCGTGAACACACAAATCTACCTGCTCGATGCGGATCTCAATCCTGTTCCGTTTGGCGAAATCGGCGAGCTCTTCATCGGCGGCGACGGCGTGGCGCGTGGCTATTGGCAGCGGCCTGAACTTACCGCGGAACGCTTTCTGGCGATTCCCGCGCTGGGGCCCGGTCGCATTTATCGCACCGGCGATCTGGCGCGATTCCTGCCTGACGGCAGCATCGATTTTCTCGGCCGCGCCGATTATCAGATCAAGCTGCGCGGGCATCGCATCGAGCCGGGCGAGATTGAGGCGCTGCTTGAGAAATGCGCGGGCATCCGCCAGGCTGTTGTGGTTCTGCGCGAGGACCGCGAGGGCGACAAGCGGCTGGTCGCGTATCTCGTCGCGGAGACGAAGGATTCCGCTGCGGCATCACGCGCGGCGGGCGATTTGCGCACGGCGGCCGGGTCGAAACTGCCCGACTACATGGTTCCTTCGGCGTTCGTGTATCTCGATGAGCTGCCCCTGACCGGCAACGGCAAGATCGATCGCAAGTCGCTGCTCAAGCTGCCTGCGCCAAATCTCGCTTCTGCCGCCTCGCACAATCCCGAATCCGCCAGCGAGATGGAGCGCGTTGTCGCGAAGGCCTGGCAGCAGGCGCTGGGCATTCCGGCAGTTGGATTGACCGACAACTTCTTCGATCTCGGCGCGCACTCGCTCACCGTGGCTGAGGCGCACGCCAAGCTCCAGGAGGCGTTGGGCCGCGAGATTTCTCTGCTCGATCTCTTCCAATTCACGACGGTCAGCGCATTGGCCGCGCATCTCGACGCACAATCCGCCACCCAATTCAGCGGGACGCAGGCGGCGGCCACCCAGCTTTCAGAGCGCGCCGCACGCCGCAGAATGGCGCGCCAGCAGGAGGCCGCAGCATCGTGAAGCCTTCTACCATCGCGATCGTCGGCATGGCGGGCCGCTTTCCGGGGGCGCGCAACACGGCCGAGTTCTGGCGGAACTTGCGCGACGGCGTTGAATCCATCCGCGACCTGACGGACGCGGAGTTGCGCGCCGCCGGCGCGACGGCCGAGGATCTCGCCAACCCCGACTACGTGCGCCGCGCCGCCGTTCTCGGCGGCGTGCCGCTCTTCGATGCGTCGTTCTTCGGATTCAGTCCGCGCGATGCCTCCATCATGGACCCGCAGCACCGGCATTTTCTGGAGTGCGCGTGGGAAGCGCTCGAGGACGCGGCTCATCCGCCGCAACAATTCCCCGGCGCGATCGGCGTGTTTGCGGGATCGGGGATGAACAGCTACCTGATTCACAATCTGCTTGCCAACCGCGGCCTCGTCGCATCCGCCGGTCTCTTTCAGCTGAAGCAAACCGGCAACGATAAAGACGTGCTGGCCACGCGCGTCAGTTATCAGTTCGACTTGCGCGGGCCCAGCATCAACGTGCAGACCGCGTGTTCTACTTCATTGGTTGCGGTGCACCTGGCTTGCCAGAGCTTACTCAATTTCGAGTGCGACATGGCTCTCGCGGGCGGCGTCACGATCGAAATTCCGCACGGACTCGGCTATGTTTATCGCGAGGGCGAGATACTATCGCGCGACGGGCACTGCCGGAGCTTCGATGCAGCCTCGAGCGGAACGGTTTTTTCGAGCGGCCTCGGCATTGTGGTTCTGCGCCGGCTGGAAGATGCGCTTGCCGATCACGACAACATTCATGCCGTCGTTCTCGGTTCGGCAATCAACAACGATGGCGCGCGCAAGGTGGGCTATCTTGCGCCCAGCGTGGAGGGCCAGGCCGAAGTCATTCGCGAAGCGCTGGATTACGCGGGCGTACCGGCTGCAAGCATCTCTTATGTGGAGACACACGGCACGGGGACCCGCGTGGGCGATCCCATTGAAGTGCGCGCGCTCACGCAGGCATTTGGAGAATCGAGACAGCGCGGCGCGACGGCCATCGGTTCGCTGAAATCCAACGTCGGACACCTCGACGCCGCGGCAGGCGCTGCCGGCCTCATCAAAGCGACTCTGGCGCTCGAGCACGCGCAGATTCCCGCCAGCCTGCACTTCGAAAAAATCAATCCACATATCGAGCTGGAGGGCAGCCCGTTTTATGTGAACGACAAGCTCGCGGATTGGCCATCGACTACGACGCCGCGACGTGCTGCCGTGACTTCACTGGGCATCGGCGGCACCAACGCGCACGTGGTTCTGGAACAAGCGCCTTCCGTTTCGCTTGCCCGTCAGCAAAAGCCCTACCAGGTCCTCGCCGTCTCGGCGAAAACCGAATCCGCTGCCGATCAAGCCTTCACGAATCTGGCTGCGCACTTGAAAGAGCATCCGGAAGTGAGCCTCGCCGATGCGGCCTTTACCTGCCAACTCGGACGCACGGAATTTCCGCATCGCCGCGCCTTCGTCGCCGAAGACACGCGCGAGTCGATTGACGCGCTCGCAGGTGTCGATCGGAAAAGGCAGATTGCCGGTACTGCCGGGCGCACTGCTCCCGTATTTCTCTTCTCCGGCCAGGGGTCGCAATACGTGAACATGGGCCGCGAGCTCTATGAGAACGAAACGGTCTTTCGCGAAACACTCGACCGGTGCGCGGGCCACTTGCGCGAACCATTGGATATAGACCTCATCGCGGCGCTTTATCCATCGGACGCCGAAAAGGATTCTTGCGCGGAGCGTTTGAACCAGACCTGGCTTACACAACCGGCGCTCTTCAGCGTCGAATACGCGCTCGCCCAGTGGTGGATGTCGCTCGGCATCGAGCCCGTCGCAATGGCGGGTCACAGCATTGGCGAATATGTGGCCGCCTGCATCGCCGGCGTTTTCTCGCTCGAAGATGCACTCGCAATCGTGGCTGCACGCGGACGGTTGATCTTCGATCTGCCGACGGGCGCCATGCTTGCCGTACCGCTGGCCCCGTCGGAGATCCACATCAATGGTGTGCTTTCCGTAGCGGCCATCAACAATCCGGCGATGTGCGTTCTCTCGGGCCCGATGGCGGAGATCTCTGCTTACGAAGAGTCGCTGGCAAAGCAATCCATCGCTTCGCGCCGCTTGTTTACCTCGCACGCCTTTCACTCCAGGATGATGGATCCTATTCTCGGCCCGTTCGAAGAACGGCTGCGCGGGGTTCGCATGAACGCTCCGCGCATTCCCTATCTTTCGAATGTCACCGGGACGTGGATCAAGCCAGAGGAAGCAACAGACCCGGCGTACTGGGCGCGCCACATTCGATCGACGGTTCGCTTCAGCGATAATCTTGGGGAACTTTTGAGTGCGCCGGAACGCGCGCTGATTGAAGTGGGGCCGGGCAATGTGCTGACCACGCTCGCACGGCAGCAGGGCGGTCCTTCGGCCAAGGCATTTTCTTCGCTGCCGCATCCGCGCGAGAAAGTCTCGTCGCAGCGTCACAGCCTTGAAACGCTCGGCCGCCTTTGGACGATCGGCGTCAACGTCGATTGGTCGAAGCTCCACGCGCCGGATTCTGTCGCGCGCGTTTCATTGCCCACGTATCCTTTCGAACATCAGAAGTTCTGGATCGAGCCTGACAAAATTGCGCTGGACGTACCGGAGCCGGCGCCGGCGCCGGTGAGCGCCGACGAGAGCGTCTCGCTCTATCGTCGCGTCTGGAAGCGCACGCCGCTGCCTGCCGCCAGTGCGACGGAACCGGGCCGCTGGCTTCTTTTCCGTGACACGCTTGGTGTTGCTGACGAGATTGCACGTCAACTGAAGGCTGCGAAGCAGGAATTTGTTGTTGTCGAGCCTGGAGAAAGCTTTAAGCAACTGCAACACAGCCGCTTCGCGCTGCGTCCTGCCGATCGCGCCGACTACGATGCGCTGGTGGACGCACTGCTCGCGTCGGGCGGAGCTCCGAGCAAGATTGTTCACTTGTGGTCTCTGGTTGCGAAAACGGACGTGCCGCTGCGTGAGACTCTCGACCGCAGCTTCTACAGTCCGCTCTACCTGGCGCAGGCGCTCGCGGCGCAGGATCTGGAAGGCATGCAACTGGCCTTCGTCTCCAATCAGATGCAACAGGTGGCCGCGGAGCCCGTGCGCAATCCGGCGCGAGCCGTGCTGCTCGGGCCTGCCCGCGTGGTGCACAAGGAGTTGCCGGGATTCAACGCGAAAGCTATCGATCTCGACCTTGACGGCGGCAAGCCCAAGGAGTGCGCAGCGCAAATCGTCACCGAGATGAGCGGGGCCTTTGAGAACTCCACGATTGCCTGGCGCGGCAGGGAGCGCTTTGTCGAGACGCTTGAACCGTTTCAGCTTTCCGCCGCAGACGAGGGCTCGCGGCCCGGCCATGCGCGCCTTGAGCGCAACGGCGTCTACCTGATCACTGGAGGCCTGGGCGCACTGGGCCTCACCGTCGCTGAACATCTGGCGCGAGAGTTTCAAGCACGTCTTGTGCTTGTGGGACGCACCGCGCTTCCGCCGGAAGCAGAATGGGAATCCGCACTGCACGATAACGCGCGTTCGGAATACGAAAAGGATCGCATCCGCAAACTGGCCGCGATTCGATCTGTTGCGGGAGGATTGCTCGTCCTGCGAGGAGATGTAACAAACCTGGATGACATGAAGACCGCAGTCGCACAGGTGCGCCGGAGATTCGGCGCTGTCAATGGTGTTTTTCATGCCGCCGGTGTTCTCGACGACGGCCCGTTGATGCTGAAGACGCGGGCGAATGCGGCGCGCGTCCTCGATCCTAAGGTACGTGGAACTCTGGTGCTCGAAGCGGCGCTGCGCGAAGAATCGCTTGATTGCTTTGTGCTTTTTTCCTCAATCAGCTCGATCCAGCCGCCTGCGGGACAAGTGGACTACGCCGCGGCGAACGCATTTCTCGACGCCTTCGCGCTCAGCCGCAAAGGGCCGGTGACCGCGATCAACTGGGGTGCGTGGCGGGGGATCGGCGTGGCGGCGCGCGCCATCTCGCCGCATCCCTGGCTGGAAGAGCGCCTGTTGCACGGGCTCAATGAAATCGTCTACGTGGGCCGTTTCTCGCAACAGCGCCGCTGGGTTCTCGCGGAGCACCAATTCAAGAACGGCATCGCACTGATTCCCGGAACCGGGCACCTGGAGATGGTCGCTGGCGCTTTCACGCACGGATCGCTGCAGGGCGCAATCGAGTTTCGGAATGTTTTCTTCCTTGCGCCGCTGATGTTTTCTGCCGGTGAGTCGAAAGAGGTACGCGTGCAACTGCACCGCGAAGAAGGCGCCGAGACACCAAAAGGCGCATTCCGCTTTTCGGTCTTTGCGCGTAACGGCCAATGGTCCGAGCATTCGACTGGAATCGTTGCTCCTTGCCGTCCCTATACCGCCGCTGCGGTGGATCGCGCGGCGATTGCCGCGCGTTGCCAGGAACGCGAGATTGTGTTTGACGAGAAGAACCGCACGCGACAGGAGCGCCAATTCGAGTTTGGGCCGCGCTGGCGCTCGCTGCGACGGCTGCATCTGGGTAAAGGGGAGGGCCTGGCGGAGATCGAGCTCGATGAGAAATTTTCTGACGATGTTGCCACGCTTCGCCAGCATCCGGCGCTTCTCGACATGGCGACGGGCGCCGCGCTCTATCTGACGGAGGACTACGATCGCTGCGACGATCTCTTCCTGCCCATCTCTTACCGCAAGATGAGCGTGTATCGTACATTTCCGGCTCGGCTGTTCAGCCATGTCCGCGGCCGGCAGGAAGCGCAACGCCGCGGCGAAGTGGAGACTTTCGACGTCACCATCTTCGACGAGCAGGGACAGGTGCTGGCGGAGATTGAAGGATTCTCGGTGCGCCGCATCGCCGATGCAGTGCGCACCATGGAAGGCAAGAGCGCGGTGAGCGAAGCTGCGCGATCCGGTGTTGAACAGCCCATCCTGATCGCTCCGCGGCCTGGCGTGCCACCGCTGGAGGGCGCGCGGATTCTCACGCGCATTCTGCTTACCGATGCTCCCACCGGAGTGATTGCCGTTCCGCAACCGCTCGAAGAGCAAAAAAACAGCATGGAAACGCCGGCGCCGCATAAGCCGGCCGCTGCAACCGATTCCGCGGGCGCGGAGAGCGTTGAGTCGACTCTTGCAGGTTGGTGGCAGGAGCTGCTCGGCGTCGAGCAGATTGGTCTCGACGATAACTTCTTCGAACTCGGCGGTCACTCCCTTGTCGGCGTCCGTTTGCTCGCCAAGATCAAGAAGACCTACCGCGCCGATCTCGAACTCGCGGATCTTTTTGAGGCGCCCAGCGTGCGTCAATTCGGCGCCCTCATCGACAAGGCGCTGCGCCCTGTATCCGCTTCGCAAATCGGCGCGTCGACGCCGGTTCCCGCTCCTATCGACCATTTCATGCAAGACCGATCCACGACGCCAGGCATTGAAGGCCAGGCGCGGCAAATCTCCGAACTGCCGGATCAACATGGAGACCACCTGATCGTCCCTGTGCAAAGCGGGGATTCTTCAAGACCGTCATTCTTCATGATTCACGCGTACCATCTTTACCCGCTGCTGCCGCAACGGCTGGGCAGCGATCAAGCGTTTTATGGGGTACAAGAATATGAGCCGGGCGAATGGGTCGGCGACTATTCGCTGGAGGCGATGATGGCGCGCTATGTGCAAGCCATACGCACGGTGCAGCCACACGGGCCCTATTTTATCGGGGGATTTTGCTCCTCGGCGATTCCAGCTTTTGAAGTGGCCCGGCAGCTTGAGGAGGCAAACGAAACTGTTCTCCGCCTCATCCTGATCGACCCCGTGGGCGGGCTGCCGCCTTCAAGCAAAGTCGATCCAGGACGGTGCGAAAATCGATGGACGCAGCGGTTTCAGATCCGAGATACAGAATTGCCGGCGGACGCTGGAGTCCTGACCTATGCGATTACTCTCGCGGCAGAAAAGTCTCAGCACGCCTGGCGTCGAGCGAAGAAATGGTGGTTCAGCCGACTGGTGAGGTTGTACATGCGGTGGGGCTTGCAGATTCCGGTTTTTCTGGGACGAAAGCTAGTGGACGGCATTCGTATTGTGACGTTGGAAGCAACGCGCAATTACACTTTGAGGCGATGCAATGTGAATATAGATGTTTTTTTATCGGATGAATATCAAGCGCAGGCGAATGAGAATGGCTCGTCTCCATGGGCACAGCACACGACTGGAAATGCGAAGTTCACGCGCGTACGGGGAAACCACCTCTTCGCTTTCAGGCCGCCCAATATCGATGAATTCGCCCGGCGGCTGCGCGACACTCTGGATGCTGCCATTATGGAGAGCAGCGACGCTGCGCAGGCGCTGCCATCCGGCGCTTCGCTCAGGACGGAAATCGCTCGCGCACCAGTCGCAGAGCCTCATCGGTAGTTGCGATCATTCCCTCCAACTGCGCATCTTCGGCCGCGCGCAGCATCTCCTTGAATCGCGCGCCCGGCGGGTAACCCGCGGCGATCAGTTCCCGGCCTGTGATCAATGGCTTTGGCTTCATGGTTTCCTCCGGCATCGCAGAAAACTGTTCGCGCACAAACTCCCAGTTTTCCAGGTTGCCGCTTGCCGCCAGGCAATCCATGCGATTGAGAGCCAGATGCTCGTCAAAGCGATCGAGCCGGAAGAAACGCTTGAGCGTCGAAGACTTCATACGCGGCGCGTCCATAAATCTCATGTGATTTTCGATGAGCACGACAACCTGACGGGTTTCTTCGTTGGAAAAGCGGAAGCGGCGGCAGATCTCCGCGCCCATGGCGACGCCGACTTCTACGTGGTTGTCGAAGCGGATGCGATCGGGAGCGCGACGGAAGGTTGGAGGCTTGCCCACATCGTGCAGCAGCGCGCCCCATGCCAGCGTCATGCTGCAATCCGCCGGCAATTGCTCAAGCAGCATCAGTGTGTGGATCCATACGTCGCCCTCGGGATGGAATTGCGGCGGCTGTTCGACGCCTTTCATTTGCGCGATCTCCGGCAGCATTTCGGCGAGCAGGCCTGTTTCGTCCAGTAACTCAAAGGCGCGCCGCGCATGGCCTTCGGTGAGCATTTTGGTCAGCTCGTCGCGCACTCGCTCGCGGCTTACGGCGTGAATGCAAGGGGCCAGCGATTGGATTGCGCGAAGGGTCTCCGGGTCGAGATCGAATGTGAACCGCGCCGCGAAGCGCACAGCGCGCAACATGCGCAGGCGGTCTTCTTCAAAGCGCAACTCCGGGCGGCCGATGGCGCGGACAATGCCCGCATCGAGGTCAGCGAGGCCGCCGACATAATCCAGCACCGCATCGCGGAGGAGTCTAAGATCTGCTATGCTCTCGTCCAAAAGGCTCCCCCCACGGAGTGGGTCGAGCAGAAGTCCATTGATCGTGAAGTCGCGCCGCTCAACGTCTTCCTCGGCGCTCGGGGTGTAACGCACCGCATCGGGATGGCGGCCATCGGAATACGCCAGGTCGGAGCGGAAGGTGGCAACTTCGGTGACGAAGCCGGCGTCTTCGATCTCCGGCGCAACCAAAACCACTCCGAAATGCGCACCCACGGCGAAGGTCTTTGGAAACAGATCCAGCACTGCGTCCGGTGTCGCGTTGGTTGCAACGTCGTAGTCGGACGGGTCGCGTCCTAACAACAGATCACGCACGCACCCGCCGGCGAGATAGGCCTCATAGCCCCGGGCGCGGAGAGTCTCTATGATTCGCAAGGCTGCTTCGAGTTGGAGTTTCCATGCCATCGTCGATGCGTCTATTCTCTCTCGTTCCGCCGGCGCAGGCGAAGCGCCAACTCGACCTGCGCAACCGAATACACTGAAACTATGCCCGGCTCCGGCCTCATTCTTGGCATTGAAAGCTCTTGCGACGAAACCGCCGCGGCGATTGTCGAACGGGGGGCGCGCACAGTTTCCTCCGCCGTGGCTTCGCAGATTGCTACGCACGCGCGCTATGGCGGCGTTGTGCCCGAGCTGGCCAGCCGTGAGCACCTCCGCGCCATTGTTCCCGTGGTTCGTGCCGCGCTGGCCGAGGCGCACGTTACGCTCGCCGACCTCGACGCCATCGCTGTGACTTCCGGCCCCGGCCTTGCCGGAGCGCTTCTAGTTGGCATCACTTACGCCAAGGCGCTCGCTTTTGCGAATCGGCTACCGTTGATTGCCGTGAACCACCTTGAAGGGCACATTCACGCGGTGTTGCTGAACGAGCGGGAGACCGCTTCTGGCGGCGTGGACGCCGCCAGTACAGCCGTTCTCCCACCCCAGCAAGCCGAAAGCGGGCTCGCCGGGGACCCCGGCCTGGAGACCGGCGGTACTCCGGCGCTGGCGCTTGTCGTCTCGGGCGGTCACACGCACCTTTATCTCGCGCAGCCGGTGGACTGCACATGGAGTTACGCGCTCGTCGGCCGCACACTGGACGATGCCGCGGGCGAGGCGTTCGACAAAGTTGCGAAACTGCTCGGACTCGGCTATCCCGGCGGCCCGTGGATCGACGCTCTCGCCAAATTCGGCAATCCGCACGCCGTGCCGTTCTCGTTTGCGCAAATCAAGACCAAAGTCCATTTGGGCGGCAAGGCCCCGCGCACCAAGGCGGCGAAGACTGCGCCCATCGCGCGCCTCGACCCGCATTTTCTTTTTTCGTTTTCAGGAATCAAGACCGCGGTGCTGCGTTACGTGGAGTTGCACGGAATGCGCGCCGAAGCCAGAGCGCGTGTGAGCCGCGTGCTTGCGAACTTTCGGCCGCCGCAGACGCGCGAAGAAGCACTCGCTCTCTGCCCACAGCCCACATTGGACCTGATCGCCAGTTTCCAGCATGCGGTGATCGGCGACTTGATGAAAAAGACATTCGCCGCCGCGGAGTCGCTGGGCGCACGGCGCATTCTTGTCACCGGGGGCGTGGCCGCGAATCGCGAGCTGCGCGAGCGCTTCACTCGGGAGGCGGCTGCGCGCAGTGCGCGGATTTCATTTCCTACCCTCGCGCTCTCTACCGACAACGCCGCAATGATCGCTGCGGCCGCATGGCCGCGGCTGCTGAAGCAAGATTTTGCTTCGTCGGAGCTCAGCGCCGACCCGTCGCTCGCGTTAAGATGAACCGTGCTCGAGGGCAAAATGTCAAACTGGAGCGGGCATGTTAGACTCGTTTGGTTCGGAGGGCAGTACGTGAGAACTTTGTTGTGCGCGGTGGGCGTAGTTGCATTGCTGACGGTGTTGCCGGCAGCGCATGCGGCCGATGTGAGCGGAACCTGGAAGGGCGCCCTCGATTTTGAGGGTTCCAATGTACCGCTGACGTTCCATTTCGCGATTGCGAACGGCGCGCTGACGGGATCCGTGGAGGGCTTGCCGACCACGCCGGCGGAAATCCACGACGGCAAGATGGATGGCGGCACACTGACATTTTGGGTCAGTAGCGACTATCAGGGACAGACCTACAAGCTGGTGTTCAAGGGAACAGTTTCCGCAGCCGGGGATTCGATCGCATTCACCTTCGGGACAGAGGATGGAAGCTGGAACGCGCAGATGACTGCGTCCAAAAGCGCGGAGGCCGCCCCTGCGCCCGCCCCTGTCGGGCTCAACGTCACTGGAACATGGAAAGGGAATTTTGATTTTCAGGGCACGAGCATACCGCTGATCCTGCATTTGACGAGCGCGAATGGCGTCGTGACGGGAACCGTGGAGGGGCTGCCTACGACACCCGCGGAAATTCACGAAGGCAAGCTGGAAGGCGACACTGTGACGTTCTGGCTGAATACCGATTACCAGGGACAGACGTACAAGCTTGTCTACAAGGGCAAGGTCACCGCTGGACAGATCGTGTTCACTTTCGGGACCGACGATGGGAGCTGGGGCTCGCAATTGACAGCGACGAAGGCCATGTAAGGGCGGCAAATCAGGGCCAGCAAATCAAAAAAAACATAAGACGTTGAGTCACGCGCTGCTAGTATCAAGCGATCAGGTTCCCCACAGCGTGTCTCAGGAGGTCGTCCATGATCGAAACCGGCGTCGCCGGCGGAGCGCGCGTATCGCGCGTCGCACAAACGCCTGCGGAGGACGAGGCGGTCGGTCGGAGTGCGCAGCGCAAAGCTGCATTGCGCCTTTTACCGCTGCTCGGCATCGGCTACGGCCTCGCCTACATGGACCGCGTCAATATCAGCTTTGCCTCTTTGCAGATGAATCGCGATCTGCACTTCAGCGCCTCGATCTACGGATTTGGCGCGGGACTTTTCTTCATCGGGTATGCGCTGTGCGAGGTGCCGTCGAATCTGCTGTTGCTGCGCTTCGGCGCCAGGCGATGGATGGCGCGCATCATGTTCACCTGGGGATTGCTTGCGACAGCAACCATGTTCGTGCGCACACCGTTCGAGTTCAACGTGCTGCGTTTTCTGCTGGGCATGGCGGAGGCCGGGTTTTATCCAGGGGTCATCTTTTACCTGACGTTGTGGTTCCCGGCGCGTATGAGGGCGCGGGCGGTGAGCCGGTTTTACATCGCACTGCCGCTGAGTTCGGTGGTGATGGGCTCGCTGGCGGGTTGGCTGCTGGGACTGAGCGGTAAGCTGGGGCTCTCGGGCTGGCAGTGGCTGTTCCTGATCGAAGGTTTGCCCACTGCGCTTTTCAGCCTGGTGATTTTGAAGTTGCTGCCGGATTCGCCGGCCAAGGCAACCTGGCTGACTGGGGAAGAAAAGGCCTGGCTCGATGGCCAGCTCAAAGCCGACGGAGAGAAGGCGCACCTGGGACATAGCGCCGGCGTGGCGCAGGCGCTGCTCGAACCCAAGGTGTGGATGATCGGCGCGTATTTCCTTTTTGCGCTCACTGCCAGTTACGCATTCGGCTTTTCTGCGCCGGCGATTTTGCAGATCGCGACGGGCTGGAGCGTAACGCAAGTGGGATACCTGATCGCATGTTTTGGATTGGCAGGCGCGGCGGGAATGCTCGTGAACAGCGCGCACTCCGATCGCAGAGGCGAGCGGGCGATGCACTGCATTATTCCGTGTGTGGTGATGGCTGCGGGATTCTTGACAGCGAGTTACGCGAGGGAGCCGTGGCTGGTGACGGCGGGGCTGGCCGCGAGTTTTATCGCCTTCATGTCGATGCTTGGCCCTGCCAACGCCGTGCCTATGCAATTTCTAGCCGGGCGCGCGGCAGCGGCGGGAATAGCGGGCATGAATACGATCACCATGTTTTCAGGATTTGTAGGCCCTTACTGGATGGGCGTGATGAAGGATCATACGGGGAGTTATGCGGCGGGATTGAGAGGCCTGGTGCTGCCTAGCCTGCTTGCGGCGGGAACCATGGGTGCGTTGACCCGAAATCTGGCGCGGCGGCCCGTTGCACCCGTTGCGGAACTGGCGAAAGAAGTGGTGTGAGGGTGCGGCGTTCGGCTGCGTCCCGCTGAGAGATTCCACTAAGAAGCAACCGTCGCCGGCAGGATATCTTCCACGTCGATCCATTGCGTGGGATAGTTGCCGGTGTAGCAGGCCGTGCAGTAACCGACTTTTCTCTCGTCCTGGACTGACTTCAACAACCCATCGAGCGAGAGATACGCCAGCGAGTCCGCCTCGATGTAGTGACGAATTTCATCGACGGAGTTGTTGGCGGCGATGAGCTCTTTCTTGCTGGGCGTGTCGACGCCGTAGTAACACGGCGAAATGGTGGGCGGGCAACTGATGCGGAGATGCACCTCAGTCGCGCCTGCGCCGCGCACCATGCGCACGATTTTTCGGCTCGTCGTGCCGCGAATAATCGAATCATCAATGAGGATGACGCGCTTGCCGGCGAGCAAATTGTGCACGGGGTTGAGCTTGAGGCGGACGCCGAAGTCGCGCACGCGCTGTTCGGGTTCAATAAATGTGCGGCCGACGTAGTGATTACGAATGAGGCCGAAGCGGAAAGGAATGCCGGCCTCTTCAGCGTAGCCGAGCGCGGCGGTGACGCCGGAGTCGGGCACGGGCACGACTACATCGGCAGCCACGCCGGACTCGCGCGCCAGTTGGCGGCCCATTTGGTCGCGCGACTCCTGCACCCAGCGGCCGAAGATGCGCGAGTCAGGGCGCGCGAAGTAGACGTGCTCGAAGACGCAGCTCGATTGCGGTGTTCCGCTGGCGTATTGGCGGCTGGTGACGCCGTCTTCTGAAACCATCACCAGCTCGCCGGGAAGAATGTCGCGGACAAACTCGGCGCGAAGCAGATCGAAAGCGCAGGACTCGGATGCGAAGACGACGGTGTCGGCGCTGCCGGGGTTTTTGATGCGGCCCATGGAGAGCGGGCGGAAACCGTGCGGATCGCGCGCGGCAAAGATGCGATCGCGCGTCATCATGACAATGGAAAATGCGCCTTCGACTTGCGAGAGCGAATCGGCGATGGCGTCAACCAGCGAGCCCGCGCTGGAGTGTGCAATGAGCTGGACGATGATCTCGGAGTCCGAGGTGGTCTGGAAATACGCGCCTTCGCGTTCGAGACGGGAGCGCACGTTGCCAAGATTCACCAGGTTGCCGTTGTGCGCGATGGCGATGAGGCCCTTGGTGGAGTCGACGCGAATGGGCTGCGCGTTGAGCAGCGCCGAATCGCCGGTGGTGGAATAACGCGTGTGACCGATGGCCATGTGGCCGGGAAGCTTGGCGAGCACGTCATCGGTGAAAATTTCCGAAACCAGGCCCATGCCTTTGATGTTGGCAAGATGATGGCCGTCGGCGGTTGCGATGCCGGCCGATTCCTGCCCGCGATGTTGCAGTGCGTAGAGGCTGAGGTAGGCTTCGCGCGCGGCGTGAGGATGGCCGTAAATGGCGACGACGCCGCATTCTTCGTGGAGCTTGTCGCCGGAGGCGACAAGCTCCACGGAGCGAGGGAGCAAGGGAGCGAGGGAGCGATGTGACTGCGCGGTAAGGTCTGCAGAAATATCGGTGACGCCGGGGACGCCCTGACACAACAACCGGCTCATGCGGGAACCTCGTCATGCAGATTGGCTTCAAGCGCGGACGCCCAGAGTGTGCGCAGTTCGGCGAGTGGCGCGGAGATGAAGGTCTCGCCATCGACCAGGATTTCGAGCCGATTGCCGCCTGTGGTTCCGATGCGCGCCGAGAGGAAGTTGTGCTCGGTAGCTGTGGCGTCGATCTCGGCGAGATTGCTGGGGTCGGTGGTGACGAGGACGGTGGAAGCGGGCTCGGCAAAGAGGCCGAAGAGCGGGTGCGCGAGAAGCGACTGATCCTGCTCGATTGTGGCGCCGATATTCTTGGCGAACGCGGCTTGTGCCACGGCAACGGCGATGCCGCCGTCGGAGATGTCGCGCGCCGAACGGACGAGCTTGCGCCAGGAGAGTACGCCCAACAGTTTATGCAGATCGGCTTCGGCATCCAGATCGAGCGCGGGCGGCGTGCCCCAGAGACTGCCGAGAACGGCCTTAGCAAATTCGGAGGAACCAAATGCAGTCAGATTCTTCTCAGCTTCGGCGTCGGAGGCGTCTGCCTCTTCGCGCGCTTCCGGCTCGCGTTCAAGCGCAGGAAGCGGGAGTTGGCTCATGGGTAGAGGGTCAAGGGGAACCTTAAGCTTCGGGTCGGGCTCCTGGCCGCGCGGAATCGGCCAGAGCAGCACGATGGCGTCTTTGGCGCGTTGGAAAGCCGCGGGCACCGCCTTCGTCGCGTCTTCCAGAATGCCGACGATACCGAGAACGGGCGTGGGATAAATGCCTTCTCCGCGCGTTTCATTATAGAGAGACACGTTGCCGCCGGTGATCGGCGTGCCCAGTGCGGTGCAAGCCTCGGCGATGCCATCGATGGCGGCCGAAAGCTGCGCCATGATCTCGGGCTTTTCCGGATTGCCGAAGTTGAGGCAGTTGGTGGCGGCGACGGGCGTTGCGCCGGTGCACGCCACTTTGCGTGCGGCTTCAGCGACGGCGTGCATGGCGCCAAGCTTCGGGTCGAGGTACGCCCAGCGCCCGTTGCCGTCGAGAGCCATGGCGAGGCCGATTTCTCCAATTGCCTCTGCGAGTTCTTCTGGTCTCCCCGTGCCCTTGATGCGCATCACGCCGGCTTCGCCGCCGGGCCCCTGCAAGGTGTTGGTCTGCACCATCGAGTCGTACTGTTCGTGGACCCAGCGCTTGGAACAGACATTCGCGGAAGCGAGAAGTTTTTTCAGATCTGCCAGATAGTCGCGATCCTTGGAGAGTTCGGCGAGCGCTTCGGAGGGAGGGTCGAGCGGAACCGGCGCCTTCCAAGTGCCGACGGGTCGATGATAAAGCGGCGCATCGTCGGTGAGCGATTGATTGGGAATGTCGGCGACCAGTACGCCGTGATGGCGGATGCGCAAGCGCGGCTCAGGCTCGACCGTGCCGACGATGACCGCATCGAGGCCCCACTTCGCAAACACACGCAGCACCTCGTCTTCGCGGCCTTTTTCGGCGACCAGCAACATGCGCTCCTGACTTTCGGAGAGCATGATCTCGTAGGCGCTCATGCCGGTTTCGCGCTGCGGAACAAGATCGAGTTCCACATCGAGGCCGACACCGCCGCGCGCGCCCATCTCGCACGTGGAACAGGTAAGGCCGGCTGCGCCCATGTCCTGAATGCCGACGATGGCACCGGTCTGCATGGCCTCAAGGCAGGCTTCAAGCAACAGCTTCTCCATGAACGGATCGCCGACCTGCACGTTGGGGCGCTTGGCCTCAGTTCCCTCGTGAAATTCTTCGCTGGCCATGGTCGCGCCGTGAATGCCGTCGCGGCCGGTCTTGGCTCCCACGTAGATCACGGGATTGCCCGTGCCGCTGGCTTTGGCGTAGAAGATCTCGTCCTTGCGCACAAGGCCGAGCGCGAAAGCGTTGACGAGTGGGTTGCCGCTGTAACACGGCTCGAATTTCGTCTCGCCGCCGAGGTTAGGCACGCCAAAGCAATTACTGTAGCTGGCGATGCCGCTTACTACGCCCTCCACGATGGAGTGATTCTTGTGGAGCTCGCGCGCTTTTACGTCCTGGTTTGCATCTGCACCGGAGGGGGCGTCCGCGCCGATCGGCCCGAAGCGCAGCGAGTCCATCACGGCCAGCGGCCGCGCGCCCATGGTGAAGATGTCGCGCAGAATGCCGCCCACACCGGTGGCCGCGCCCTGGTGCGGCTCAATGTAGCTGGGATGGTTGTGGCTTTCGATCTTGAAGGCGCAGGCCCATCCGTCGCCCACGTCGATAATGCCGGCATTTTCGCCGGGCCCCTGCACCACGCGCTCGCTTTTGGTCGGCAGGCGCTTCAGGTGCACGCGGCTCGATTTATAGGAGCAGTGCTCGCTCCACATCACGCTGTAAATTCCCAATTCGGTAAGCGAAGGCGTGCGGCCAAGGGCCGCGAGAATGCGGTCGTACTCGTCCGCTGTGATGCCGTGCCGGGCCAGCAACTGCGGGGTTACGATGGTGGGTTCGGGAACGACGGCAGAGGAGTTGCTGGTCATCGTTGATGCCTTCATTGTCGCATGGGAGTCGCAGGCGCGAACCGGAATGAGAATGTGGAAAGCCGGCCGCATTCGCGCTGCCGCCTTCGGCAGGGCCTCAACGCAAACAATGCGCTGCTAAAACTCGACGCGTTGTGTCTTCGTCGATTCGAGCCGCCCAGTGCGCCTCAAGGGCCCCATTTGGCCAGTCAGCCGGTGGCGGATAACGCGAACCCTATGCGATACTTGGGAAGCAGAACCCCTCCCAGGCCGGGATGGCGGAACTGGCAGACGCAGCAGACTCAAAATCTGCCGGCCCTTGTGGTCATGGGGGTTCGACCCCCCCTCCCGGCACCAATAAGCTATTTATTTTCAGTAACGTACGCGATTTGAGTTATTATTCGCAAGTCGCTACCTAAATTGTGTCGAATGAACCAGTTGCGATCAATCGAGATCGTTGAAGTTGGACCATCTGCTTTGAACCTGGGATAGTGGACCCAATTAGCAGACGCAGTTGGTCTATCTGCGCGGTCAGGCTGCCTTGTCACACGGGAAGAGCCGGCATCTCACTGGTGACCAGTTCAATAGCAATTTCCGGCGGCATCATGAGGGTGTTATGTACCAGGCAGTGATGCACGGCGCGCATAAGACCCGCTGTCTGTTCTTCCGTTAGTGAGACAGGGCATGCAACATGCACGCGGAAATTGCCAATGCGCACGGGCTGTTTCAACTTTCCGGCGGTCACTGTGACCTCCACGCCTGTCTCAGCGAGATTGCGGGTCCTTAGATACTGCACGGCATAGAAGGCCGCGCAAGAGCCCAACGACGCGAGCAGCAACTCCGGAGGCGTCATGCCGCAGTCTTCCCCGCCATTTTCCGCGGGCTGGTCGCAAAGAATTGTGTGGGAACGCGACTGAATGGCGAACTTCGTTCGATCAAGATGTGTAATCTTCACTTCCATAATGGCTTTCCTCTTCCATAAGAAGAAAGCCACAAGAGCGGCAATCTGTTACATCATTGCGGGAGTATTTTTGCCGACCGGGATCGCCAACATGCGCAGGTATTCCCTGGTGAGGATGGCGCGCAGGCGCGGCGCCACGGCCGAGTCGCAGGGAATCTCCAGGGATCGGCAGCGATCGATGGCAGTGCGCAGATCGCGCAGAAACGCCACGCAGGACGGACAGGCTTCGATGTGTTCGCGCATCTGTTCGCAGGTCAGTAGTTCCACACGGCCGTCAAGATACTCAGAGAGATTGGCGAACAGATCGCGGCATGCAGCCGGGCGTTGCGCGCCGTTGGCTCGGGCGCGCCGGGTTTTGCCCGCGGAGGGCCTGGCTTGTTCGGGTAGCTCGGGAATGGCCTTGAGGATCCGGCTCATCTCCCTGCGCACGCTGAGACGCGCCCGATGCAGGCGAATCCGCACCGTTCCCTGTTGCAGCGAGAGAACCTGCGCAACCTGCTCGGTGGTCAGCTCCTCCATATCGTGGAGCACGAGAACGATGCGCAATATGGCCGGGATGCGAAGGATTGCCTGATGCAGCAGGTGGTGTTGCTCGGCGGCGAGGACGTTGCTTTCCGGGTCTGCCGCGGCATCCTCAAGCAGCCTGCCCAGCTCGTCACCGTCCGGCATCAGCTCATCGAGCGAGAGAAGGTGCGCCGGGGCGTGTGCCGGCTTGCGGCGCATGCGCCAGCAGCGGTTTCTGGTCACGGTGTAAAGCCAGACGGCCATCTGCTGCGGAGTCTGAATTTTGGCAAGGTGCTTTATCGAACGGGAGAGCACCTCCTGCATGGTGTCTTCGGCATCTTCAGGATGGCCGCAAACCTTCATGCTGAACGAATAGACCGTGTTCTGAAGTAAGCCGATTGCCTCCTCGACAGCTTCCGGAGTGTCCTGGCGGAGAAGGTCTGTGGCACGGATCAGTTCAGGTCGCATCGTTTGAGTGAATCGGCAGCCAGACCAGTATATTCTTACGTGAGAATGGATGAAGAGTCGCTTTCACGGTAGCCTGCCGATTCATCGCGCACAAGGAAGAGCCGGGGGATTCCGTTTCAAGGCCGTCTCAATCATCTGCACGCAAATGGGAGATACCTTACTGAGCCATTCCCGATTTCCAGCACCTTCGGGTTTGGAGTCTGCGGCGATCCATGCGCGCAGAAGGGCAAGCGCGAGGCCCAATTCGGCCCCTGGACGGCCTCCCTCCAATCGGAACATCTGGCGGTAGACCTCGTCCTCAAGCAGCGTATTTCGGGTTCGGGCATGCATCGCTGGCTCACTGTTTGGCAATGCAAGCAGCATCTTTCAGGCCCACGGCGCGCAGCATGGACATGGCTGGGCACCAGTTGGTGAACGCCGACTGCAACAAATTAAGCCCGACAAAAACCGTTAGCCAAAGCCAGTAGATGGAAAAGAAATGCGCCAGCGCGAGCGATAACAACACCATGACACCTGCCATCAGACGCACGCCACGTTCGACTGTCATAAAGAATCTCCTTGTTCGGTTTCAGGTAGAGAGTCAGGCCGGGAGTTGTGCCCGGAGTGGAGCATGAAGTAGAGAACCGGAATGGTGGGCCACGAGAGGAAAGTCGATGCGACCGCTCCTGCAATTAATGACAGGGCTAGCCCTTGAAAGATGGGGTCGGTGAGAATGACGCTGGCGCCGACGACGACCGCGGCCGCCGTTAAGAGCATGGGGCGGAATCGGGTTGCGCCGGCATCGATCACCGCCTCGGCAAGGGGCATTCCCTGGCGGATGCGGAGCTCGATGAAGTCGACCAGGATAATCGAGTTGCGCACGATGATGCCTGCGCCGGCGATGAAGCCGATCATCGAGGTCGCCGTGAAGAATGCGCCCAGCATCGCATGCGCGGGCATGATGCCGACGAGCGTGAGAGGGATGGGGGCCATGATGATCAGCGGCACCATGAAGGAGCGGAACCAGCCGACCACTAACACGTAGATGAGTACCAGCACCGCGGCGAAGGCAAGGCCCATGTCGCGGAAGACTTCAATGGTGATATGCCATTCACCGTCCCATTTCATCGAATAGTGGTCAGTGGACTCAGGCATCGACGCGTTGTAGCGGGCCAGCGTGTATCCGGCCGGAAGCGTGAGATGGTCGAGCTCCTTGTTCATCTGCAAAATGGCGTAGACCGGGCTCTCTACCGCGCCGGCTACGTCTCCTGTGACATAGACCACGCGGCGCAAGTTCTTGTGATAGATGCTCGGCTCGATGGTTGTGTGCTCGACGATGACCAACTCGCGCAGGGAAACCATACCGCCGTCGGCGCCGGGCAGGCGAATATTGTCCAAACTCTGCTCGGAGGAACGATCGGCGCGGTCAAGTTCGACAATTGCGGGCACGGGCTCTCGCGCCGTCTGATCGTGAATCAGGCCGACCTCGGTTCCAGAGATGGCAAGCGCCAGGGCATGGGACACATCGGAGACCGCAATGCCGTGTTGCGCGGCCTTCACCTCATCCACGCGCATTACCAGTCTTGGCTCCGGATCTTCGACATACCAGTCCGTATCCACGACGCCCGCGGTATGTTGAAAGATCGACTTGATCTGCTGGGCAACCTGCGTCTGACCAGACCTATCCGGCCCGTAAACTTCGGCCACAAGGGTCTGCACCACCGGCGGTCCCGGAGGTACTTCGCTCACCTGAATGCGCGCGCCATACTCGTTGCCGATCGCGTCGAGCAGCGGACGAAGGCGCTTGGCGATGGCATGGCTTTGCAGGCTGCGCTGCTTGGCGGGCAACAGGTTTACCTGGATGTCGGCCTGATTGGGCTGACGGCGCATGTAGTAGTGGCGCACCAATCCGTTGAAGTTATAAGGCCCGGATGTTCCGGTGTACGTCTGGTAGTTGAGCACGTCCGGCTGGCGAGCGAGTTCATCTCCCAACGCCTGGGCCACACGCGCCGTCTGCTCAAGGGGAGTTCCGTCGGGCATGTTGATGATTACCTGGAGCTCGCTCTTGTTATCAAACGGCAACATCTTTACTTTCACGAGACCGAGCGGCACGAGCGCCACCGAGACCAGAAACAGCACGGCCACTCCAATGAAAAACAAGACGCGATTGCGCGCGGATTGGATCAGAGGCGTCATGATGCGGCGATAGAGCCTGGTCCGCCAGTTCTCCGTCTCGGGCTCCAGAATTTTGGCGCCTTGGAGATGGCGGCCGACGAGGCGAAGTGCTGCCCAGGGCGAAACCACAAAGGCAACCAGCAGCGAAAAGAGCATGGCCGCGGATGCGCCCACGGGGATAGGGCGCATATAAGGCCCCATCAGGCCGCGAACAAAGGCCATCGGCAATACCGCGGCAATCACGGCGAAAGTGGCCAGGATAGTTGGATTGCCCACTTCTGCAACCGCTTCCACCGCGACTTCGCTCATCGGCCGCCCATGATTCTCAGGCAACCGGAAGTGGCGCACCATGTTTTCGACCACGACGATGGCGTCATCGACAAGAATGCCGATGGAGAAGATCAGAGCAAACAACGTAACGCGGTTGATGGTGTAGCCCAGAAAGTAAAACACCGACATGGTGAGCGCGAGAGTAACTGGAATGGCCAGCAGGACAACGCCCGACTCGCGCCACCCGAGAAAAAGCGCGACAAGCAACGTCACGGACAACGTGGCCAGCAGCAGGTGCTCCAGCAATTCATCCGACTTGCTCTTGGCCGTCTCTCCATAGTTCCTGGTCGTTGTCACCGTTACGTCGCTGGGTATCGTCACGCCCTGCATCTCATGCACGCGCTTGAGCACGGCATTCGAAATGTCGGTTGCATTGGTTCCCTTGCGCTTGGCCACGGTAATGGTCACCGCCGGATACTGGCGCGGTCCCTGTTGCGCTGCGGCATCCGCGTTCGCCGTGCCGTAGACCACATAATCCGAAGGCTCCGCGGCGCCATCTACAATCTTGTCGGCCACATCGCGCAGATACACCGGATGCCCGCGCACCACGCCCACGACCACAGCCTCCAGATCCTCGCGGCTGTTGAAGAGATTGCCGGCGTCGACGCGGACCTCCTGATTGTTATCGGAAAAATTCCCGGCCTGCGCGCTCGCATTTGCGGCTTGCAAATGCCCAACGATGGCCATCGGCGAGAGTCCGTAGGCGCTCAGCTTTTCCGTACTCAGCACCACGCGCATGGTGCGTGGAAGGCCCCCGATGATCGTCGTCTCCGATACATCGGAAATCT
This sequence comes from uncultured Acidobacteriaceae bacterium, assembly GCA_963732305.1. GTDB lineage: Bacteria > Acidobacteriota > Terriglobia > Terriglobales > Acidobacteriaceae > Telmatobacter. The sequence goes on along the minus strand of CAVSYW010000003.1, from coordinate 454,335 downwards.
GCGCAATGTTGTGCTGCATCTCATCCGCGATGGCGCGCAGTTGATAGCCGTCATAATGCGCGCCCCACAGCGTCATGGCCAGGATCGGCACGTCGTCGATAGAGCGAGCTTTGATCAGCGGCTGCGAAACTCCCGGCGGCATGCGATCGAAGTTCGAGTAGAGCTTGCTATAGACCTTGATCAGTGCATCTTCCTGGGGCGTGCCGACGAGAAAACGCACGATCACCAGGCTTTGGCCCGGCGCCGACGTCGAATACACATATTCGACTCCGGAGATCTGATGCACGAGCGTCTCGATCGGCAGCGTGACGCGCTCTTCCACCTCGGCCGGGGATGCGCCCGGCATGGCAGTGGTGATGTCCAGCATGGGAACAAGGATCTGCGGTTCTTCCTCGCGCGGTATGATCGCCACCGCAAAGACTCCGATGGCCAGCGATGCGGCGATGAACAACGGCGTCAGCTTGGAGTTGAGAAATGAATGGGCCAGGCGTCCGGCGATTCCAAGGTCTCGCTTCATTGCTGGACCTCAATGCGTTTGCCGGCGAGGTCGCGATCCGAAGGCGTGTCAACCAGTTTTTCACCGGAAGAGATGCCTGACAAAACCTCGATGAGATTGCCTTGCCCAGTGCCGAGCGTGAGATAACGAAGCTGCGCGATCCCTTGACTGTCGAGAACGTAGGCGCAGGCCAGTGAGCCGCGCATCACAACCGCCGAGTGCGGAATCAGAATCGCCTGGCGGGTGCCGTTGGCAAACTCAGCCGTTCCATATATGCCGGCGCGCAACTGAGTCGAAGAAGGCAAGTCGATTTTGACGAGAAAGCTATGATTCGATGGATCGGCGGCGGGCACGATCTCCGCAACGGTCCCGGTCGTACCTGTGGAACCGGCGCCTTCGACCGCCACCTGCACCTTCATCCCCGTGTGAACCGCGCCAATCGCCGACTCATCCACCGAGGCTTGAAGTTGCAGGGCCCCGGCTTGATCGACCTGAATGAGCGGCACGCCTGGTGCGGCCATCGTTCCGGGATCGACCATCCGCGCCGTTACGATACCGGAGAATGGCGCCGACACGCGCGTGAAGCCCAGCATGGTGCGTGCGCCGTTTACCTGAGCGCGCGCCTCGTCGGTTTGCGCGCGAACTGCATCAAGGTTCGCCTCCGCAGCCTCGGCCCGCTGCGAGACCTCATCCATCTCCTGCAGGCTCACACTCTTCTCTTGCTCAAGTTGCTTGTACCGGTTGAGCGTACTGGTCGCCAGCGAGGCGTTGGTCTGCGCCGCAGCTTGCGCGTTTTGCGCCGCCTTCAAGCCCGCCTGCGCCTGCTCCAGAGCCGATCGCAAGGTCGCGTCGTCCAACACAACCAATGTTTGTCCGGCCCGTACGCTGTCTCCCTCGCGCACCAGCACTTGCTGGATGCGGCCCATCACCTGCGCGGATAGAACCGCGGTTTCCCTGGCATGAACAGTGCCCGTGGATTGCAAGCTTACAGGCACCGCTTGCACTTCGCTTTCCACAACCCGCGCCTGCATGGTCTCGACAACCGCAGTCGACGCGAAGCCGGAGCCATGACATCCGGCCACCATTACCGCGGCAACGGCCAGCACACTTGCCCGTAAGACAGTCTTCATTGCAATTCCTCCGCCGCATCGGGAGTCAGTGTCCCAGTCGCGTATAAAAGTTCGGTATAGGCCATGGCATTTCCGTAAACGGCATGCCAGTAGTTGGATTGGCTCTGCCGCCCGGCATCCTCGGCCCGCAGCAGATCGGTGATGGTGGCAAGCCCCGCGCCGTAACGATTCTTGAGAATGCGGAGACTCTCGGACGATTGGTCCATTGCCGCCTGCGCCGTTTCCAGCGAGAGTTCCGCGGTCTTCCGGTGAATGTTTGCCTGGCTCACTTCCAGCCGCAGATGCTGCTCAGCGGCGGCCACCTGCGCGTCGATTTTCTGCTTGGCAGCAGACTCGCGCGAAAGTTGGGCGCGCCTGCCCAGGGGAAGAATGTCCACGCTAATCTGCACGCCGGCCACCCAGTTGTTGCCTCCCGAGCCGGCAAAGGAGGATTGGTCTTCTTCCCAGTTTCCATAGGCGCTCACGCGCGGGCCGAAGTCCGACTTTGCCGCTCCCACGGCAGACGCCTGCGCGGATTGCTCCTGCCCTAACGCTGCCAGATCCGGCCGCGACTTTTCGGCCGTCGCCAGCTCCGCTTCCAGTGTGTTCTGCGGGAATGTGTGCGGCTCGATCGGCTTCAGTTCGGTTGCTTTCAGATCCGGTTCGCCCATCGCCTCGCGCAACTGGGCCCACGCCAGTTCCAGGTCGCCCTGCGCCGCAATCAACTCCTCTTTGCGTGCGGCCGCATTTACCTCGGCCGACATGCGATCCGACTCCACCGCAAGTCCGGCCTTCACGTGCTCATCCACTGAGGCCAGAAGAGCCGCGGCCGTCTCCTGCTCATGCCCGGCAACATCGATCTCCCGCTGCGCATAGAGCACCTGCTGATAGGCCCCCACTACACGAAACACAATCTGCTGATCCACGGCTTTGGCGGAGGACAAAGCACTTTGTCTGTACAAATCCGCGCGATGGATCTGCTTCTGCGTCTTGAGCGAGTCGAACGCCATCCATGAACCGGAGAAGCGCGTGGAGAAGTTGCCGATGGGCTGCGGAAAATTCAGCGCGTTCAGCGCAAAGTCAGCTTGCGTAAACTGCCGCTGGCGAAGCCGCATGCCGAAGGCATAGACCGGATCATTGCCGCGGGAGATGTCTTCAGTGATGTTGAGTTGCGGCAGAAGCTGGGTGCGCGCCATGCCGGCTGCCGATTTGGCTTCCTGATTGTCTGCGCGTGCGATGGCCGCGTCTGGGCTTTGCCCAAGGGCAATGTTGATGGCTTGCCGCAGCGTCAGAGGTTCCTGCGCACCGGCGGCCAATCTCCCCATTGAGAACAGGAGAAAAAGGCCCAGAGATAGATGAAGGCGTGAACTCATTGGGTCAGGTGTCCTTGGGTAGTACTCTCATCGGATTAAAGTCACGAAGTGAGCAATCCGTTACAAAACGCGTCAAGTTCGTTGCTTGAGCGCAGTGATCGCACCTGATTCGGTATGGAGTCCAAGACCAGGAATTCGCGCAGTTCGAAGGCGGGTCCTGCGTTTTGGCCGTTTTGTGCGGCCAGCATTTTCAATAACTAATTTAGGATCAAAACGGACCGGCAATTCGCACCCGTCGCGACGCCAAGTAAGTTATTATCATTCATTTATGAGGCTTTATATCTGTCCCTCCGCGTGCGCGAACGGGAAGTTGGCCGATCCTGGCGCATCGGCGATTAGGTACACTCCCTCCATGCGGGGCCATTGCGATATTCAATTCGGAACTGCCATTGTTCAGAAATGAATCACAACGCCTGAGCTGATCTTCAGGTTGTTCTGGTGATTGTTGGAGCCGTTGTCGAATGTGGTCACCAGGTATTCTGCCTCGGCAAGACGCCAGGAGAATCGCTGGTTCAGGCGCAGATCGACCCCGCCACCAAGATTGGCCGCAAAGGCCGCGCCGGCATTTGCGGCGCCGGCATTTGGCGCCTGGGCTAACCCGCCGCCGGCGTGCGCGATTCCCAGCAAAACCTGCCCGAATGGATGAAGCGGTGACTTTCCCGTGTTGGGCAGAAAACGAACGCCTGCAGTGAAAGTGCTCAGCGTGAGGTCCAGGCTGGAAGTGCCGATGTTGCCGGCATGGGCTGAGGTAATGTCGCCGACCAGCGCGAATCTGCCCGGAAACTTGCTTTGCTGAAGCGTCCACGCAAAGGTGGCGCTGCCGCCATTCAGGTTGAAGCAGGCGCACGAGGCAGGTGGCGAGTTGCTGTGCTCGTAGCTGTATTCAATCGCGATTTCGGCGGGGAGTTGCTTGTCTGCCGCCGCGCCGGACTTGACGGCCGGCGAGTGCGCGTCCTGGGCGACTGCCGGACGTGCGGAGACCGCGGCGACGAATATCGACAGGAACATGGCAAAGCCGATCTTGATCCTTGCTGCTCGCATAAAGTCTCCTTTACTGCTTCACCGTGAGCTGCATATTGAATGAATGCGTGGTGGAACCGGCAGTACCGGTAACGGTCAGTGTGTAGGTCTGGGATTGCAATAATCCAAAGCCGCCTCCGCAGCCGTTCAGAGTGCCGAGCGCCGCGAGAGACGCCAGGCCCGCTACCAACAGCAGCAGCTTCCCTTTCCACGCCCGGCGCCAGCGCTTGAAGGGGAGTAGAAGCAGCAAGGCAAGCGTCGGAACGGAGAGCGGCCAGAAACCGGGCTTGGACATTTGCGCCAGGGCGGGCGGCGTTATCGTCAATGTCGAAGCGACTGCGCTTCCGGCCGGCGTAAGCGAAGACGGTGCGAAGGTCACCATCGTCCCGGTGGGCTGGCCTGTCAGGCTCAGCGCCACATTGCTATTAAAGGCGCCGGTGGGCGTTACCGTGACAGTGTAGGTTGTCGCAACCCCAGGGGCAACCGATTGCGACGGCGGTGTCACGGTTATGGAAAAGTCCGGGGGCACCGCATTCACGGTGACGCCGCGCTGCACCTGGGCCGCAGCCGTGTAATTGGTGTTGCCCGCCTGATTAGCGTCGATCGTCAGAGTTCCTACGCTGGTAACGGTAAGCGTGCTGCCGGAGATGGCGCCTGAAGCGGTGCTGCTCGAGTCGATGGCGAACACCACCGGGTTGCCGGATGCGCCACCGGTGGCCGACAGCGGAACGGCCACGGATGTTCCGCCATAGGTGACCGGCGTCGTGGGCTGCGTGAAGTTGATCACCTGCGGCGCTTGCGTAACGACAACTGTGCGTTGCACCTGCGGCGCGGCGGCGTAGTTCGCGTTGCCGGCCTGATTGGCGTCGATGGTGAAGCTGCCCGCGGCGGTGACGGTGAGCGTGCTGCCGCTGATGGAGCCAACGCCGGTGCTGCTCGCATCAAGGGTGAAAACGACCGGGTTCTCCGATCCGCCGCCGGTTGCGACGAGAGAAATCGTCAGTCCCGATGAATACGTTACCGGCGTGGTCGGCTGCGTGAAGTTGATGGCTTGGGCAGTCAGCGCGTCGGCGACAACGGTACGCTGCACTTGCGCGGCTGCGGAGTAGTTGGTATCGCCCGCCTGATTCGCGTCGATAACGAAGTTGCCGACGCTGGTAATGGTGAGCGTACCGCCGGAGACGCTACCGGTGCCGGTGCTGCTCGCGTCGATGGAGAAAATGACCGAGTTACCGGATGCGCCGCCCGTTGCCGACAGCGACACCATAACAGGCGCGCCGCCATAGGTGACGGGCGTTGTGGGCTGCGTGAAGCCGATGGTCTGCGCGGCCTGCGTGACGACCACCGTTCTCTGCACCTGCGGCGCTGCGGAGTAGTTCGCGCTCCCGGCCTGGTTGGCGTCGATCACCAGGTTTCCTGCGCTGGTAACGGTCAGCGTGCTGCCGGAGACGACGCCCGATGCCGTGCTGCTCGAGTCGATGCTGAACACCACGGCATTGCCCGATGCGCCGCCATTCGCAGTCAGCGCAACGATCAAACCCGGCGCATACGTGACCGGTGTAGCCGGCTGCGTAAAGTTGATGGCTTGCGGATTCGAGAGGCCAGTCCCGCTGAGGGTAACTGTCTGCGGCGAGCCGCTGGCGTTGTCGGCCACCGAGAGCGTGGCTGTAAAGCCGGCCGCCGATGCGGGCGTGAAGGTGACGTAGATGATGCAAGTGGAGCTCGCGGCCAACGTTGAACCGCAGGCGTTGGCGCCCGTGGCGATGGCGAAGTCAGCGGGATTGGCTCCCGTGATGCTGGGGACGATGCCGGTGAGCGCGGCATTGCCGGAATTCGAGAGCGTGGCCATCTGCGATGCGCTGGTTGTCCCGGAGTTCGCGGTAAAGGCCAACAGAGCCGGACCAAGTGAAGCCTCCGGCCCGGCGGGAACGGTTCCTTGACCACTAAGCGCCACGGTATGCGGCGAGCCTGTAGCGTTGTCTGAAACCGACAATGTGGCCAGGTAGCCAGCCTCCGACGTTGGCGCAAACGCGATCGAGATGGCGCAGTTTGCCCCTGGCGCCAGTGTGCTTCCGCACGTGGTCGTCTGCTTAAAGCTGCCGGGATTGGCGCCGACTACGTTGATGCCGCCGATGGTGAGCGCTGCATTGCCGGAGTTTGTGAGCATCGCAGATTGCGATGCGCTCGTGCCTCCGTTGGCCGCGGTAAAGATGAGTGAACCGGGCGCGAGAGAAACCGCGGGCGCCGGCGCGGGCGAAACATTCACGCTGACCGGCGCGGACGCACTGGCATTGTCCTTGCTGTCGCCACCGTAGCCGGCGGTAACGGAGTGGGAACCAACAGACAGCAAGTTCGTGGTGTAGGTCGCGATGCCGGCGCCATTCAGCGTACCGATGCCGAGGTTGGTTAAGCCATCCATGAAGCTGACTTTGCCCGAGGGAATGCCGCCTCCGGATGTGGGCGCGACCGTAGCTGTGAAGGTGACGCTGCTGCCATAAGTCGGAGTATTTGTGGAGGCTTGAAGCGCAGTGTTGGTTGGGACGGTAGTGATCGAGATGGTCACTTCCACCGTGCCGGAGGTACTGGCGGCATCTTTCCCGTCGCCGGAGTAAACCGCAGTGATGGTGTGCGTGCCAAGCGCCAGGGTAGACGTGTTGAAGGTCGCGACGCCTGCGGCCAGCGACCCGTTGCCGAGCATCGCCGATCCATCCATGAACGTGACGGTCCCCGTTGGAGTGCCTGTGCCCGAGGACGGAACCACGCTGGCCGTAAATGTGACGTTCGCGCCCGGGCTCACCATCGAAGCGCTGGCGCTCAGCTCCGTGGTCGTGGACAGAATGGTGACGGAAATGAGCGCGGAGCCGGAGTTGCTGGCCAGGTCGTTGCTGTCGCCTCCATAGGTTGCGGTGATGGTGTGGAGTCCCACGCCGAGCGCGGAAGTCGTGATCGAAACTGAGCTTCTCGCAGTCAACGTGCCCGTTCCCAGCACGGTTGATCCATCCATGAAGGTCACCGTGCCGGTTGGCGTACCGCTGCCTGCGGTCGGTCTCACATTGGCGAGTAACGTGACAGGGTTGTTGGCGGCTATGCTGTTGATGCTTGCCGCGAGTGTGGTGGTTGTCGGATCGGGGCCTGCATTGATTGTCAGCGCCGGAGAAACGCTGAATAGAACGCCGGTGGCTCCTCCGTAGGAGGCTGTGATCGAGTGCGCCCCTAACAAAGTGAAGGTCGCCGTGCATGTAGCGGCTGCATGGCTATCGAGAGTGACCACGCAGAGCTGCTGCGATCCATCGAGGAAGGTGATGCTGCCAGTTGGAGTTCCCGTGCCCGTGGTTGGCACCACGACTGCGGTCAGCGTCACGCTACCTCCCAGCGGTACTGCGTTTGCGCTGGTGCTGAGTTGGGTCGTCGTGGCTATCACCGACGCGGCGACGGTGACGCTGACGCCCGGCGAAGTGCTGGCATTGTCATACGTGTCGCCGCCGTACGAGGCGGTAATAGAGTGAGAGCCAAGCGCGAGCGAGTTGACCATCAAAGTTGCCACACCGCTTGAGTTGAACACCACCGCTCCAAGCGGTGTTGTGCCATCGAAGAAGCTGACGGCGCCTGTGGCCGCGTAGGATCCCGAAGCCGGCGTAACGGTGGCCGTGAACGTAACAAAGCTGCCCGTGACGACGGCGTTGGCGCTGGTTTGGAGAACGGTGGTAGTGTTCACCAGCGGCCGAACGGTGACGCTCAACGGCGCCGATGTGCTGATGGTGTCGGAGGTATCGCCTCCGTAAACGGCGGTAAGTGTATGCACGCCCGCAGCCAGGGATGAATTCGTCACTGTAGCCTGTTCGCTGCTATCCAGCGTTCCTGTGCCGATTAAATTCGCCCCGTCATAAAAAGTGACCGTTCCGGTGAGCAATCGAGCAGGGGATGCGGGAATGACTTGGGCCGTCAGGGTCAGCGGGCTGCCTGCAAGAACCACCGTGGGACTGGCATTCAGCCTGGTGATTGTGGGGGCGGTTGTTTGCGCAACGTTGACGTTCACTGCCGTTGAAGTGCTGCTGGCGCTCTTGCTGTCTCCACCGTAACTGGCCACAACCGAGTGCGATCCCACCGCCAGATTGGATGTGACGAAAGTTGCCACGCCGGAGCCGTTGAGCGTGCCTGCGCCCAGCACATTTCCGCCATCCATGAACGTGACCATGCCAGTGGGAACTACCGGTCCGGTGTTGGGCGTAACCGTGGCTGTGAACGTAACGCTCGTGCCCACCGTTACGCTGTTGGAACTGGTTTGCAGTGCGGTGCCGGTTGCGGTCAGCGATGAGGGTCCGGTCGCGGTTCCGTTGAGGGGAATCAGTTGCTGCGCGGTGCCCGGCATGTTGAGCGAGTTGTCTGTGACCACAAGCGCCGCGGTGAGTGCGCCGGATGTTGCGGGCGCGAATTTGACGCCAACTGTGCATGTGGCCTGGAGCGCAAGTTGCGTTGAAGTGGAACAGGTGGTTGAGCCGCTATCGATGGTGAAGCTCGGGCTCGTGGTTGCAATGCTGCCGAACGTCAAAGGCCCGTTGCCGTTGTTCTTGAGGGTGACGGTTTGCGGACCGTCGGTGGTGTCGGCGGAGCCCACTGCCGTCGACGTGGCAAACGTCAGCGTCGGCGGAGTGTTGAAGTCGTACTCCTGAATCGTGTTGCCGGCGGTTTGATCGTCGGCAAAGTAGAGATTCCCGTGGTCGTCCATCCCAAGCGACTCAGCGATGGGAGTGCTGTTTACCAGCGTGATGATCGTGCTGTAGTTGCTGGCGACCGTCGCCTCCGATAGAACCATGTTGGGCCCATTCGCGGTCGTGTAGTAGGCGTTGCCGACGCCGTCCAGTTGCACGCCAAACGCGTCGCCGTATGTTGCGTACGGAAACAGGCTGATCATGCAGCTGAATTGCGCGCAGCCCGCCGGAATCTCCCAGCCGCCCCCGTCGAAGCTGGAGGCAAACATGTTGCCATTCACATCAACGGCGATCTGACGCGTACCGCCGGAGTAGTAACCGCCCCATTTCACGGGCGGCGTCACATAGCTGTCCGACGCATAGGCTTCAAGAACCCCGTAGTAGTCGTAAACGGGCGCAAAATAGATGTTCCCGGCGCCGTCAACGAAATTGCTGTCGAGGAAGTAAAAGTTGTCCTGCGTTTGCGTCGAGTAGTTGGCCCCGATCTCGTACTCGCACGAGTTGGTAAGGCAACCTGGCGGAGCGATGAAGTTCACATCGGTCCCGCCAACGATGAGATTGCCCGCTCCATCCACAGATGTTCCGCCGATTCCGAAGTCGATCGTCTTTTGGCAGGACGCGTTGTTGCAGCCTGCGGGGAATTCCACCATCGAACCGCTGCAGCAACTGGTGCTCATGGCGTAGACATTTCCATAGCCGTCTGCCGACACCGACGTCGGATTTTCATTGTTGACGTTTGTAACCGCAGCGCGCGTTTTCAGGATGCCCGGCGAGAAGATCACCTCCGGGCCTTCTCCCACGCCTTGCAAATACGCGGTGGCGAGCCCGTTGCCCGCTGTGTCCTGAAGGACGATTGCGCCGCGGCGATAGCCCGCCTGCGAGGGAGTGAATGTAGCGTTCACAGTGCACGTGGTTGCAGAGGTATAGCTCATTCCTACTGTGCAGGTGCCGCCGGGAACGAGATTGAAATCGAGATTGGGCACGCCCATGGTAAGGGCGGCGATGCTGCCAACGGTTCCCGACCCGTTACTGTTGAAGGCGAGCGTGAGGGCGAGGGGAGCGGTGGTCTGCGCGATGGGCTCCTGGCCGAAGTTGCCCGAGGCGAGCGTGGGCAGTGGGGCCGGCGGGAGTTGCGGCGGCGGGAGCGAGGCAACGACATACCAGGTATAGGCAACCGAGTTGCTGATATTGCCGAAGCTATCGTGGGCAGATACGGCGAACTCGTAGGTATGACCCACAGTTGTGGCATACGTGACGCCGCTGATGCAACTGCCGCCGCCAAGTATAGTGAACGTGTTTTCATCGAGAACAAAGCAGTTGAACTGCACACCCGGCTCAGCGTCAGTGAAGGTAAACGTGGCGGCTAATGTCGCGGTTGGATCGGTCGGCATCGACGTGATGACCGGATCAGGCAGCGTAACTGCGATCTGCAGCCACTGATATGTGGTTGCAGAACTCACGTTGCCGAAACTGTCCTGACCTTCAACTGCGAGGTTGTGCACGCCTGCTCCAATGCCGGAGAAGGTGACTCCGCTTTGACATGCGCTGAACGCCGCATTGTCGAGACTGCACAGGTAAAAGGAAACAGCAACATCGACATCGCTGAATGTGAACTCTGCCGTTGAGCCTGTGTTGCCGTTGGGCGGCCCGCTGGTAATGATTGGCGCGGGCGGCAAGCCCGTGCCGCTGAGAGAAACCTGCTGCGTTGCGCCTGTAACGTTCAGGTTGTTGTCCGTCAGTGTGAGCGTACCCGCCACGGGGCCCGAGATGGCGGGAGAGAAGAGCAATCCCACTGAGCACTCGCCACCCGCGGGTAATGCACTGGCGGTTGCGCACGGGCTCAGCAAACTGAAGATGATGAATTCTGCGCTGGGCGCAATGGAACTGAAATTCAACGGCGCGTTGCCGTTATTCAAGAGGAACTCGGCTTCCCCCACGTCGTTGAAATCCACCGTCCCCGCCACCGTCGGCGTGGCGAATGTGAGCGACTGCGCCGCGGCAAAGTTCAGCTTCAATATGCTGTTGCTATCGGCGTCGCCCACATAGATATTTCCGCTGCCGTCCACGGCCACGCCGCTGCGGCTGCAAATACCGCCGGCAGTCGCCGAGCCGCAGGTGAAGTTCAGCGACTGCTTGATGGAATAATTGCTTGCGGCGGTCCACTCCTGCACTTCGCCAACTGCGGAGTTCCATTCGGTGATATAAACGTTCGCGTTGCCATCCAATGCCATGAAGATGGGCGAGTTGAAACCCGACTGCAGCGTCTTGACCGTTGAATATCCGCCGGCAGCCGGTATCTCCATCAAAGCCACGGTATTCCCGATGCAAAGATTATTCAGATTGCAACCGGTGGTGCTGGCTCCGGAATCTGGACTGAGCCCGTACTGGACCACGAACACATTTTCGTTGGCGTCGACCGCGATAGCTTCAGGCCCAATCAAGCCGCTGCCGATCGACTTGACGCAGTAGGAATTAGTGCAGCCCGGCGGCATCTCTTCGACCGCGTTATTTCCGTAGTCGGCAACGAAGACATTGCCCGATACGTCCACGGCGACGCCCAAAGGCCCGAAGAACCCGCCGCCCAGGCTTGTCGAACAGCTATTCGACGTGCAGCCGTACGGTATCTCAAGAACCTGGCTGGGATCGACTTCGCCTACGTAGACATTTCCGGCCCCGTCAATCGCGATGGACGCGGGGTGGGTGAGACCGGTAAGCAGCGTGATCACGCAACTGGCCGATGTGCAGCCCGCCGGAACCTTCTCGACCGCGTTATTTCCTTCATCGGCAACATAGGTGTTGCCCGCGCCATCGACGGCGATGCCCTGTGGATAATAGAAACCTCCGCCGAGGGAAGTTTCGCTGCCGGCGCTATAGGTGTATCCCGAGAGGAGCAGAACCTGCGGCCCGGAACCGATGCCATCGACGTAGATCATGGCCACATTGTTTCCGGACTGATCCACGAGATCGATGGCGCCCCGGCGCAGGCCGGAGAACTCCGGTGAAAATGTCACATTCACGGTACAGGTGTTTCCCGATGTAAAGCTCGCGCCTGCCGAGCATGTTCCGCCCGTGACGGCGAAATCGAGATTCGGCACGCCCTCCGTCAGCGCGACAGGACTGCCCAGCGTTTCCGATGCGGTGAACGTATAGGTTAGAGAAATCGGCGCGCTGGTCTGACCCACCTGAATCGCCCCAAAGCCTTGCGTGCCGCCCGGCGTGAACGCCAGTGCGGAGACGATGGTCCAGGTCCAGGCGGCCGGAGCGCTCAGTACGCCCGCGCCGTCCTGGTATTCAACCGAGAACGTATGCGACCCGGTTGCCAGCGAAGGGTACGAGATGCCGCTCACGCCGGCGATCTATGGATTGCTTTCCGCAGTTAACGTCCGTAACGCCCGTTCAAAGTCCTGCAAGGAACAGGAGCAATCGGCGCGGCTGCAGGCGGGGATGAAGACCGGTACGCGCACGGGCAGGTTCTGACTCGTAGGCACTGTTTCGGATCGCATCTGTTCGAGAGTTTGCGTCGTATAATCGACGCGCACGAAATCCTCGCCGCCGTCCGCAGGCTGCCACAGCTCAAACACCAACGCTCCACCGGGAGGCGTGTCGTCACGCCGTCCGTCGGCAATCCAATGCAAGTCCAGCAGCCCGGCGATACTCGCAATATTGGTGTCGTGCCCGATGAGAAAAAGCGCGCGGTCGTTCACGCGGCTAATGGCTCCCGCTTGAGGCTTGCCCGTAGCGGCCTGCGAGAGAGAAAGCAAAATTTGCTGGAGCAGATTCGACGCCTGGGCGCGCGCAATCGGCTTGGGGCGCTGCGAGAATTCCGATGCGGCCGTATGCAACTCCAGCAGCGGGCGCAGGTTCGTGCCGTTCACGCAGCCCCAACCGACCTGCGAGGGATCCATGCCTTCGGTATATTCGAGCAAGAGATCCTCGGTGAGTGTCGAAGCGGTGCTCAAAGGGCCGCGCAGATCCGCGAGGTGATCTCCGGTGCCGGACGTGAGCCTGGCGGGAATTTCGAGAATCGACTGCCGGTTTGCCGCCGGCGTCGCAGGGTCTCCGCAATGCCCGAGAATTCTGTCCAGCTCCGTGAGCTGCGTGCGATAGGCCTCGGTGGGATTGTTGGGATTTCCTCCGATGCGCCCGGCAATCGCCGCAACCGTCAGCGCCGGATCGAGCGAAACATGATGCCCTCCAAGCGGGTGAAAGAGCACATCCGGCGTGCCTTCCGGCAATCCCTTGACCGCCGGCGCGCATCCCGGGAATAAGCCCGCCGCCAGCGCCTTTCCGGTCTCGCGCGTGCGCTGGTCGGAGTCCGCATAAAACGTGACGCGCGAAGCATCCTCGCAGCCCTTCGCGTTGAGCAGGCCCTCACTCGAAAGCTGCATCCGGTCGTAAGCACCGAAGATTTGCATCAGCTGATAGCCGTGCGCGGTGAGATAACCCGGCGGAACGCTCCACGCCGGCCACGGCGCGGCGGAATATGCGTTCAACTGTGCGGCGGTTCCGGTGGGCGAGCGGACGCCATGGCGGCTGAGATAAACAACAAACTGTAACTTTGCGGTCCCGGAATCTGAGAGTGACGGGCGGGATTGTGCGGATATCTCAAGAAAAGAAAAAAGCAACAAGCAAACGATCAACGGGAGCTTGCGGGTCATGAGTTTCCTCGGAGAACCGGTTTCTCAGGTATGAGGAAGGCTGCCACCGGAGTGGCAGCCTCTTTTCCGGAATCAGCAGCTTGTGCAAAGGGACTGCGTTCTAACGCTCGCCGTTGAAAGTGTAGTGAAGGCCAAGAGTGTAGGTCGGCTTGTAGTACTCCCGCTGATTCACAAATTGCGTGCTGCCCGTATAGTAGCCGAAGACTTCGTTGTTCAAATTGAGGCCGTTGGCCATGACGCTAAACCCGCGCCAGAAGCGATAGGTAGCCTGCGCGTCGGTCTGGAGATGCGGCAGCGTCCACACGTCGCCGGAAGGGCCCGTCGGTCCCAATCCGCTCAGGTCCGGGCTCGGACTCGCTCCGGGAGCCAGAGACGGCGAGATCCAGTTATAGGATTCCAGGTTGGCGCCGTTGAAGCTCACGCCCATGCGCAGAGAAAAGCGCTTGGTGTCGTAGGTGGGGCTGACGTTCCAGTCGTTCGTGGCCTGATCCAGTAACCGCGGATGGTCAGTACGCAACGGGAGTCCCTTTTCCTGGGAATTGGTGTAGCTGTAATTGGCTGAAATTCCAAGTCCGCCCAGCACGCTGGGAAGGTAGCTGAGATGTTGCTGGAAGCTCGCCTCGAAGCCGTAGAGGTATGCGTTTTCACCGTTGCCGAACACAGTGACCGTTGAAGGCGCGCCTATCTGGGACTGATCGGTTGCAATCACCGACAGAAGATTCGGGGCAATCGGAAGGCTGCCCGCGGGCAGCGTCGCAACGTTTACTCCTAATGGAGTTACAAACTCAAACTGCGGAGAGGTGAGCTGTTTGAAGAAGAACCCGCCCTGGAGCATGCCAAGAGGATTCAGGTATTTCTCGTAGAGAAGATCGTAGTTGTTGGCATGTTCGGGCCTCAGCGCGGGATTGCCGACTGCGACTGTATCGCCGTCATCGTCCTCTGTCACGTAAGGCACAAGCTGATAGGGATCGGGGCGGGCCACTCCGCGCGCGACCACGAGGCGCACGTCGGAGCCGCTGTCGAGCCGGTAGCGAACCTGCAAACTAGGAAGCACGTCGAGATAACTCGGGTTGTTTGAGACCCCGGTTGGAATGCCGCAGCCGGAAGCGACGTTACCTATGGCAGCATTGGCGCATGGAAAGACCCCGGAGGGTGTGGAGAAGTTCGGCGCGTAAAGAGTAGCGTAATAGCCGAAGGTATTCATGCGGGTGTATTCGAAGCGCAATCCGGTTTGCACATGAAACTTTCCCAACTCAACGGTGTTCATGGCGTACCATGCGGGAATCTGCTCGACATAGTGGAAGATGTTCGGGTAAGTATCAGATGCGGTCTTGTATCCATCCAGCCACGTTGAATTAGCATAGCCACCGAGACCGGTGGGACTCAGCACCCAGGTCTGCACCTTGTTGAAGTCCGACACGGGGCCGAATTTGCCGCCGAAGTAGCTGCCGTTGTAATAATCGGTGTTTTCAAAACCGCTTTGCACCTGGCTCATGGTTTCGACCGGCAAGGTATTCACGGAGCCGTCCCAGACGGTCTCGGTTGAATCCTGCGTCTTGTGGTTGTTGGCGAACTTGAAGCCAACCTCAAACGTACCGAAATGGCCGCCTGCGGTATACGTGTGCGCGTACGAGAGCGCGCCGGTCAGATCGAGCTCAGCAACAAGTCCCTTCGAGATTGTGATGTCCTTGAACGACCAGTCGGCGGCATTCAAAAGCGGTGAGCCGGCCTGGTCACATGCGCCAAAGGTCGGCCTGTACACGTCGGTTTGATTTGCGGGAACGTAGTTGCAGTTCAATTTCGTGGTGTTCCAGGAGAAATCCGACTTGGGATTGCCGGCCGAATCGACCTCGTAGGAACGTGAAGCCGAAAGGATCGCCGTGATCCACGAGTTGTTGCTGGAGTGCCGTCCATTCAGAATCAAACTGCCAACCGATGCATTGGGGCGTTTACTCGAGGTGTAAAACTTCGGAGCCTGCAGCTTTGTGGCGGGAGTTCCGCCGGTGGACAGAAGCGGATTGGAAACCGGCTCGTAATACCACTTATCGCCCCAGTCTTTTAGATCGGTATAGATGCCGGTTGCCGAGAAGCTGGTGTTGTCGTTCATTTTGTAATCGGCGGTCGCGTCGAAGCCGAAGCGATAGCGATAGTAGCGGTATTCGCGAATTGTGTCGTCGTCGTAAAACGGCGTCGCGTAAGTGGAATACGGATCGAGGGCCGGCTGAATGTTATCGATGCCGCGGCCGTTGTAATCGTAGGACCCGTTCACCAGCAGCCCGAATTGCTTGTTCTTTCCAAAACGCTGCCCATAGGTGCCGCCGGCTTCGCCTGCATATCGGCCGTTCAAGATTGGCGTGTATCCGCCATCGGTGAAGAGATTGAGCATCGGATGCTCGCCTGCGGACTTGGTGATCAAATTCACCGAACCGCCAATGCCGTCGGCGTCCATGTTTGCCGACAGAGTTTTGTTGATCTGCACCGAATCCACAAGATCGGAAGGAATCACGTCGAGGCGCACCTGGCGCACCATAGGCTCGGGGGCCGGGATGGTGATGCCGTCGACGGTAATGTTCGTCAGCCGCGGCTCGGTGCCGCGCACCTGAATGTACACGCCTTCGCCCTCAATGCGAAAGAGCACGATCGAGGGCAGACGGCCCAGCGCGTCGGCGACGTTTGCGTTGGGCAGGCTCATAATTACTTGCGAGGGAAGCGTCTGGATGATGTTGTCTGCAGTGCGCGTCGTGTTAATGGCATCGGCTTCGCCGTGCACGCGGTCGGCGGTGACCTCAATCTCCTGATTCTGCGACGCCACGGCAAGCGTGATGGGCAGATTCAGCGCTTGTCCGGCGGTGACATCGATCTCCTTGGTGTAGGTCGCAAAGCCCACAAAAGAAACCTTCAGCGTGTAATGTCCGGCAGCGACTTCAGGAAGTGAAAACTCACCGGTGCTGCCGGTGGTCGCAGTGGCGGTCAGTGGAAGGATCTGGATGCTTGCGCCCTCCAGCGCCGCTCCCGAACTGTCGGCAACGTAGCCTGTAATCAATGCTTTGGTGCCTTGTGCATAGGCCATCGAGGAAATCAAGAACAGCGGCAAGAGCCAGCCGAACCTGCAAGGAACTCCAACGCCAAGACGTCTTGAACTCATAGTCAACCCTCCCATAAAATCCGCTTGCGGTAGCGGGCAATTGTGTGAGGAGTATGGCGGTGCTGTCTAAGGCGAATCTGAGGAACGCCGCGTCTGGCGCGCGATTCACCGAAAATTTACAGGAGCTCGCTAAGATGTGGTGAGGATCACCTCCATGCAAGTGTTGGTTGTCGAGGACAAGCGCAGCTTGGCCGGACACCTTGGCCGTGCGCTTGAGGGCGAAGGCTACTCGGTGACGCTGGCTTACGACGGCGAAGAAGCCCTGCGCCTGGGCAAAACCGGCGTCTTCGACGTCATGCTTCTCGATGTGATGCTGCCGCGGGTTGACGGCCTTACCGTCATCAGAAAACTGCGCGCGGATCGGTTGCGCACGCAGGCCATCATTGTCTCCGCGCGGGATACGATGAACGATATTGTGTACGGGCTGGACGCCGGTGCTGACGACTACCTGACCAAACCGTTCGCGCTCGACGTGCTGCTGGCAAAAGTGCGCGCCGCCGTGCGCCGTGTGCCCATGCGGCCTCCGCAGATGCTGCAGTACGAAGATCTCATCCTGCGCCCGCATCAATATGAACTGCAACGTGGCTCGCGGCTGGCTACTCTCACGCGCACTGAATGCGCTCTGCTCTCAGTATTGATGCGCCGTGCGCGCTCCGTCGTTCCGCACGGCGTGCTCATCGAGGAAGGCTGGAGCGGCGACGCCAATGTGAGCTTCGACAGTCTGTATGTCTTCATCCGAGCCCTGCGCGCGAAGATCACCCATCCCGGTGAAGTTCCACTGTTGCATACCATCCGCGGAGTCGGCTATTCACTGCGGAGCGAAGCATGCTGAAGGGCCGTATCTCGATCTCTCTCCGGCTCACCTTTTGGTTCGGCGCCATCTTCCTCGCCGGGTGGGTCTTGTTCGGCATGGCGATGTGGCTGAATCTCAAGCACACACTCGCGGACGAGCGATATCAGACCCTGAGCCGCCGCATCGACCGGTTGCACACCCTGCTGGGGAAAAATCAAGATGCCGACGCGCGTTTCGATGATTTCAAGGAATTTGCTCACGCTACGGGCGGCGGGCTGGCAGAGATTTTCCGCGCCGACGGCTCGCGCGCGCTTCCCTCGCCCACGCCGGCCGCGCAGGCCTTTCCCTGGCCCGCTGTCGAATCCGGCGTCGGCGAAAAGTTTTACCACGTCAATGCGCCGGATCAGCCGTATTGGGTGCTGGCGCGGGGGTCGACGTTGAATGGCGAAACCGTCTATCTCGCCGCGGCCGCGCCTGAAGGCGGCAATCTTCTCGTGCTGGGGCGTTTCTGGGAAGGGCTGCTTGCTTCCGCGCCCATTCTCCTGCTCATCTCTTCCGCGGGCGGCTACTGGCTCAGCCGAAAAGCTCTCCGGCCGGTGGATCGAATTACAACAGCTGCCCGTTCGATCAGCATCTCCAATCTGTCTGAGCGCCTGCCTGTGAGCCGATCCGGCGACGAGCTCGAGCGGCTCGCCGAAACCTGCAACGCCATGCTTGCCCGTCTTGACGTGGCAGTGAATCAGATCAAACGATTCACTGCCGATGCATCGCACGAGCTGCGCGGACCCATTTCGTTTGTGCGCACCGTGGCCGAAGTGGCCATACGGAATCCCAATGCCGACCCTGAGAGCCGGCGCGCCTTTGAGGACATTGTGGAGGAAACCGCGAAGGCGACGCTTCTACTTGAAAACATGCTCACACTGGCTCGCGCAGATGCCGAGCGCGGCGACAAGGCTCTGGAGTCGCTCAACCTGGCTGCCGTTGTTGAAGAGGCATGCGAGTTGGCGCGTCCCGTTGCCGAGGACCGTCAACTCGATCTTTCCGTTTCTCTGGACGCTTCGCGCCTTGTCAATGTTCGCGGCGATTTCACCACCTTGCGCCGTCTGCTCTGGATTCTGCTTGACAATGCTCTCAAATACACACAAGCGCCGGGTCGGATCGATGTGGTTCTGAGCGCGAATAGCCAGCAGGCCACCGTGGAAGTGCGCGATAGCGGCGTAGGCATCTCCGCAGCCGATCTGCCTCACATCTTTGACCGCTTCTACCGCGCCGATCCCTCGCGCAGCAATATAGATGGAGCAGGATTGGGTTTGGCGATCGCGAAGTGGATCGCAGAAATGCATCACGCCGATCTCACAGTCGCCAGCGAGCTGCAAAGAGGCACGGTCTTCCAATTGGTTCTACCGGTTTGCCCGAATCCCGATCCGACTGCATAGGCGTGCGATCAGTACCCATCGGAATCTGGCACGAATCAACTTCAATTGCCGGCACTCCTCGCTAATTGGCTTTCCCGTTTGAGCCTAAACACCATGCCATATCGGCTTTGCCCGCTCTGCCCGGCGAAAAATAGTTTCCCGAGGCAATCACGGTGCCGCCGCACGCGCGCATGAGCTCACGCAACGATCGCTCGGTGAAGTAGTTGATGTGCTCATGCATCATATATAGGCTGGCGGGACGGACGATGTGTCGCGCAAGCGCCGGCCGCGCGAGGGCCATGACGCCGATCTGCGCGAGCCGTCTTGAGATTCTTACTGTCCCGAATACGCGCTCGCACGGCACTTCGAGGAACACCAGGCCGCCCTTGGGCGCTGCCTTCAGAATGTCGCTCACCAGGAGCCGCGGGAATCCAACGTGCTCCAAAACGTTGCTGTTGACAATCAGGTCGGCCTTGCATCCGGCCGGATCGTTTGTCGACGTGACGCCGGCTGAGGCCGGTATTCCTGAGATGTCGTACACAAATGCTTCCGCGCCTCCAAACAGATTGGCTATGAGGTCGCCCCGGTCGCCGCCGTAATCAAGAATGCGATTGATTTTTCGCTGGCCGACATGTTCCCGGAGAATTGGCGCGACCTTTGCGCGGCGGATTTCGTAAGAAGAAGGCGAGGCCAAATCCGTATTGAATTTCGGGGTGTACCAGGGTTCGGAAGCGTGGCGCATCTGCTGATACTCCTCCGAGCGGTATCCGCTGTAGAGGCGTTGCAGATCGGCGTCGTCGAGCCGGGGGTTGTAAAACATGAAGCCGCAGGCCCGGCACCTGACGAGATCCACGCAAAAGGGGTCGCGGTTCCATATGCGTCTGGCGAGGAATGGAGCTACGAGGGCGCGCTTGACGTGTTGGATAGGCCCGTCGCAGACGATACAGGTGGACACTTCAGTCATTGAGCCTCCGAGCCTGGCGGTGCCAATTGGCGGTGCGGCTGATGGCGTCTTCCAAGGGAACAGTGGGGCGCAGGCTGAGGAGATCGCGGGCACGGTCGATGGAGGGAACGTAACGGGGCGGAGGAACTCCGGGGAGAGCTTGCGAGGCAACAGTGATTTCGGCCTGGGGATTGAGGACGGCGGCGACGGTCTGGGCAAGTTCGAGGATGCTGAGGTCGCGGTCAGAGCCGACGTTGATGGGAGTGAGGGCGGGAGCGCGGAAGAGGATCGTCCAGAGCCAGATGGTCAGGTCGGCGGCGTAGAGATAGGATCTCCTGGGAGTTCCATCGCCCTGAATTTGAATCGGCCTTCCTGCAAGAACGTCCCCGATGAAATTGCCGATGGCGAAGTGCTGGTCGAGAGGAAGATGCGGTCCGCAGAAGGCCCAGCAGCGCGCGATCTTGCATTCGAGGGCGGGGTTGGCTTGCCGGTAGAGGGCGCAGAGGAGTTCGGCGAGGCGCTTGCCTTCGCCGTAGACACTCGAAGGGAGGAATGGGTCGGGGGCGCCGGCGTAGGTTTCGGGGACGTGGCTGAGGCTGGGAGGCTGAGGTCCATAGACGGCGCCGGAGCTGGTGAGGAGGAACTTTGTAGCGCCGTGGCTGGCGGCGAATTGAAGGACGCGCTCGGCTCCGGCGACGATGGTGGAGAGCATTTCCAGCGGTGCGTTCGCGGCCTGCGAGACGCGAGCCTCCGTGGCGGCGTGGATGATGAAAGTAAATTCGCCGGCAGGAAAGGCGAAGGTGCGGACGTCGCCGGCGAGGAGATTGACGGCGGGATCGGTGGCGAGGTGGGGAGATTTTTGGGCGAAGCCGCCGGGATTGCGCGTGAGGATGGTGAGACGGGCGTCGAGGCCGAGGAGGCGGTTGAGATGGCAAAAGCTTTCAACAAGCCAGGAACCGAAGAATCCGGTGCCACCGGTGAGGAAGAGCTGGCGGCCGCGGACCTCGTCCCAGAGGTCTTGCGTGTGAGCCGATACGAGATCCATATCTCGCTGCTGTAGAGGCAGACCCATCCCATTTCTCCGCTCAATCCACTTTGAAAGCCCTTTGCACTTTCGCATCCTCTAAGGCGGGGATGCTTACAAGTATCGAAACACCTTCGCTGCTAAATCAGGAGGTAAATCCGGCGACATGCGGTGCAACGGATTCGATTCCATCCTCCCATCCGGCCCAAGTCTGCTACTGATCTTTGGAAAATAAGTCTGATCGGGGTCGATCCTGACCAGAAATGCTGCCGGGCCTTTCGATGCGAAGAGGTCCAGGAAGCCCTTATTCTCCTGAAAGCCAATGTTAATAGGCATCAATGGTATGCCATAAGCAGCGAAGAGAGACTCCCAATTGGGAAGGCCGAGCCCCGTCTCCGGATCACAGCCGACAGAATGTCCTGCAAAATAGTTCTTCTGAGTGCTGCGAATCGAGGCGTAGCCATTATTGTCAAAGATAAATATTTTCAGGTTCAGGCGATTCGCACTTACGGTTCCCAATTCCTGGAGGTTCTGGATGAAGCCTCCATCGCCATCGATCAGAATTGTCTTGCGGCCATCCGCCGCGATCGCCGCGCCAATTGCCCCGCACAGCCCATATCCCATTGCAGCAAGGCCGCCATTATTAAATGCCCTTTGCCCTTGCTTCACCTGGAATGTCTGCTGCATCACTGTGTTCGCGCCCCCACTGCTGCACGGCACCACCACATCGCGCTCCGTAGAAAGCTCCGACAGTCTCAGGCAAAACTGATAAGGGGAGATGAAACCGGCCCCGCAACAATTCTGCGGATCGTCCAGAGGGATCAACCTTTTCACTTCCCGGCAAAATCCTAACCACTCACTGTAATTGCCGTAGCCGGTCTGCTCTGTAATGAACTTCAACAGGAAATTCGCATCGCCGCAAATCGGAAGATCGACCCTCGGATGTCCTTTCTTCAACTCCCTCCGATCGCAGTCAACCTGCACAACTTTTCCCAGAGGTACAAATTGCTGCCAATTGAACCCTGTCTGCTGCAATCCGAGCCGTGTGCCCAGTGCTACCAGCAGATCGGCCTGCTGTATCAAAATATTTGCGGATCGCTGTCCCCATGTGTTTGGCCGGCCAAAGAACATAGGATGATTATCCGGAACGCGGTCCAATCCATTCCAAGTGACCATAACCGGAATGCCCAGCACTTCTAATTTATCCAGCACACCGGCTGCAGTAGCGCGACTTATCCCACCGCCCAGGAGCAGCACTGGGCGCTGTGCTTTCCTCAGAAGCGAAATAACTTCCATCAACTGCTCGTGTGGGATCTCGTCGAATACATCTTTGGCCCTCGTAAGTGCGTCGTCACCCAAGTGCGCTGACTCGACGCCCGCACCCTGTAAATCGAGCGGAATCTCCAGAAACACCGGTCCTTTTCTTCCAAAGCTGCCTGCCTCGACGAAATTCGCAAACGTCGCTTTGTCCCATATCTTGTCCATCCGGGCGGATTTCACTGTTACTGGCCTGGCAATTCCAACTCCATCAATCTCCTGAATGCCGCGCTGGCGCACCTCGTCTCGCGCCAGGTCAGCTACCTTCACCTGGCCGCCAATCACCAGCAATTCGTGGCTCTCCAAATAGGCGCCTGCCATTGCTGTTACGGCATTCGTTATACCGGGACCGGCTGTTACCAAGGCAAAAGCTCGACCGCTCTCAGATACTTCATTGAAGTATTCCGCTGCAATTCCCGCTGCCGCCTCATGCGCTACCGGCACACAGACGAGCTTCTGGCTGCAACTCTCAACCAGATGCATGATGTTTCCACCACCTAAAAAGAAGCAGTGGGTGTAACCCAACTCCGATAACCAAATCACGAGTTGATCGCTGTATTTCATTCTTCTTTATTCCCTCGAGTTAGCATTTCCTCTATGGCTTGAAATCTGTCGGCCCGAATGTCAGCTTCGACTCCCCTTCCATATCCGTAAGTCATGTGAACAAATCGCATCTCGTTGTTTCGTGCTGCTTCTCGATCTTCATCCGTGTCGCCGAGCATCGCAGACGCCGTAGTTTCCAGTCCGTACACTCTTATCAACTCGGCCAGCATTTCGGTCTTGCTTGTAAACCTGGGCAGGCGGGCATCGCGGGTCAACACCGCCTCGAATACCGCATTGATTCCTAAATACTCCAATGTTTTTTCCGTTGGAATCCAAGGCTTGTTTGTCAAAACGAATAGCCGCAGTCCGGCCTCGCGAAGCCGTCGAAGGCCCTCAACCACACCTTCAAACGCGGATGTCACGCGCCACCCATTGACGTCATAATCCGCGCGATATTCCCTTTCGATTATCGCCACTTCATCGTCGGTGAGAGACGGCTCAAGCTTTCGCGCAATAATGGCAATCGGGGGACCCAGTACGCTGCGCAAATTGTCCGCAGGCATCTCCCTCGATGCGACCTTAAAAGCTGCCTTAAGGGAGATACTTATTCCGCGCACTGAGTCGATCAACGTCCCGTCCAGGTCAAATATAAGTGCCGTTACTCCCGCCAGGGGGCTTGCACTGCCAGCTCGGTAAGCGTAATTCATTGCCGGTTCAGTACCTGCCAGCGCTTATCCAGCATATCGATGCGTTTTGCATCTTCAAGCTGAATACTTCCGTAGTAATCGCGCTTATTCAGAAGCCACAGCAGCTCAAAATGCACGGCGTCTAACAGCCCAGCCTCCACATTCGGGGCGTTCAACGCCTCGGCCGTAAAGATCACTTTGCGGGTTTCAAAGCGCGTAAGGTGAACGCTGTTAATCCTCCGCAGGGCGGGTAGAGCATCCATGGAGACTCCGCCCCCGACCACCAAGTCGAGACGCTTGGCCTTGGAAGCCTCCGCAGTCTTAAGTACATATTCCGTGACAACGTCGTCGTTGATCGAGTCTCGAGACAAACCATTGGACAGTGAAAAATCAACGCGCCCGAAAACGATCCCATCTAAAACTTCTGACTCAGCAGTGAACTGCGCCAAGCTGTCAAGCAAGCAAAAAGCCTGGATGGTCTCAAGATTGAAGAGGAAATCTGTATCTTCCCGTTCCTCTTTCGAGTAGACCTTGTCCACTGCTTCTGAATACTTCGAGAGGGCGTAGAGGCTTTCGATCATAGGCGCGATAATGTAGTCGACACCAATCTGCTTGCTCTCGATCAGATCGCGCATCGCTTCACAGCCGCCGATCTTCAGGCCGAATTTCAAGCCGGCTTTACGAGCGATCTCAACTAAACGCAACAACTCTTCGACGCGTGTTCCCTCAGCCTCAAATTCAGCTTTAACGGCGACGTAGCCAAATTCATCCTTGCCCTTCTTCAAGATGTCGAGCATTTTACGTTCGCGTGCATTCATTCCGCGTCCTCCAGATTTGCGTTTGAGTTGATACAAAGCTAATTATCGTTTCCGCGACAAAATCGAGCATCGGTTTGGTCAGTCCCGGATACACGCCGATCCAGAACACGTTGTTCATCACAAAATCGGTATTCGGCAACGGGCCAGCGACACGAAACTCGCAGCCTTCGTAAGCGGGTTGCCGCAGGAGATTGCCGCCGAACAGCAGTCTCGTCGCGATCTTCTTCGCTTCAAGAGCGCGGATGAGGTCTTCGCGCGTAAACGGCGCGCCTTCACGAACACCGATTGGAAAGCCAAACCACGCGGGATCGGAGCCCGGCGTCGCCTCGGGCAGTATCAAGCAGTCTTCCATCGGTTTGAGCGCGGCCGACAGGTAGCGAAAGTTTTCCTTCCGACGCTCGATAAAGAAGGGCAGCTTTTCGATCTGCGAGAGCCCCAGCGCCGCCTGCATGTCGGTGGCCTTCAAGTTATATCCGATATGCGAGTAGGTGTATTTATGGTCGTACCCGCAAGGCAGTTTGCCCAGTTGCCAATCGAACCGCTTGCCGCAGGTGTTGTCTTTGCCAGGTTCGCACCAGCAGTCGCGGCCCCAGTCCCGGAACGACTCGATGAGAACCTGGAGATCGGGCCGCTGGGTGAGCACCGCGCCGCCTTCGCCCATGGTGATATGGTGCGCGGGATAAAAGCTGACCGTTGCGATGTCGCCAAAAGTTCCTACATTGCGCCCCTTCCACGTCGAGCCCAGCGCATCGCAGCAATCCTCAATCAGCCACAGGTTGTGCTTTTTTACAAAGTCCGTCACCGCGTCGAGATCGAAGACGTTCCCCAACGTGTGCGCGATCATTAGAGCTTTGGTCTTTTCGCTGCGGGCCGCTTCGAGCTGGCTGACATCGATCTCGTAGGTCGGCAAAGTGACGTCGACGAAAACTGGTACAAGGCGATTCTGAATGATGGGATTGATGGTCGTGGGAAATCCCGCGGCGACCGTAATTACTTCATCGCCTGGCTTGAGCCGGCGGTCGCCAAGCTTTGGCGAAGTGAGCGCGCAAATGGCGAGTAGGTTGGCAGACGATCCGGAGTTGACCAACGACGCGCAGCGGACGCCGACAAAACGCGCCAGTTTTCGCTCAAACTCCTCGGCAAAGCGGCCTGTCGTAAACCAGCAATCCAGTGCCGCATCGACCACGGAACTCAGATCGCTGCCGTCGATCACTTTACCCGACACCGGTACAGGCGATTCGCCGGGTTTGAACTCGGCCGCTGGAAAGGCTTCAGCAAGATACTCGGTGCATAGATCGAGGATTTGCTGCCGAAGATGTGCGGCTTTATTCGTCATCGACAATAAGTAACCTCAGCATACACACAATCAGAATCCGGTGGTGTACGCTATTCGAAAGCGAACACGATCTACAAACGGATCCTGCGGTTGAGCTGCGCAGCGAACGTGAACCAAAAGGATGCTAAGAAACTGGAATGAAAGCAGTTATTCTGGCGGGTGGGCAGGGAACGCGGCTGAGCGAAGAAACCAGCACGCGTCCCAAGCCTATGGTTGAGATCGGCGGCCGCCCGATCCTCTGGCACATCCTCAAGATCTATTCCCAGCACGGCATCAACGACTTCATTATCTGTTGCGGCTACAAGGGCTATCTGATCAAAGAATACTTCGCCAATTATTTTCTGCACATGTCCGACGTGACCTTCGACCTGCGGGAAAACAAGATGCAGGTGCACCAGAGCGTCGCGGAGCCCTGGCAAGTCACCCTTGTGGACACGGGAGACACCGCAGGCACGGGAGGACGGCTGCGCAAGGTCGCAAAGTATCTGGAGGGAGAACGCGACTTCTGCATGACCTACGGAGACGGAGTCAGCGATCTGAACGTCTCCGCGTCGATCGATTTTCACAGAAGTCACGGCAAATCGGTGACGGTAACGGCGGTGCAGCCCTCGGCGCGCTTCGGTGGATTGAGCATCGTGGGAACGAGCATCAGCGCATTCCGGGAAAAGCCCGAGGGCGAGGGTGGATGGATCAACGGCGGCTTCTTTGTTCTTTCGCCGGAGATCATGAGCGAGATTCCCGACGAAAGCACGATGCTTGAGCAGGAGCCCATGCAGAAGTTGTCCTCGAGAAATCAGGTCGAGGCGTTTTTTCATCATGGCTTCTGGCAGCCAATGGATACGCTGCGCGACAAGCAAAGGCTTGAAGAGCTGTGGACCTCGGGGAGGGCGCCTTGGAAGACGTGGTAGACCAATGGCGGGGTCGCCGAGTTTTTCTGACCGGTCACACGGGCTTTAAGGGCGGCTGGCTCGCACTCTGGCTGGCCCGCCGGGGAGCGCAGGTACGGGGATACGCGCTCGATCCGCCGTCTGATCCCAATCTATTCACGGCTGCTTCCGTGGCTTCCGCTCTCGATGACGTACGCGGCGATATTCGCGACTGCGGCCGGCTTGAATCCGCGATGACGGAGTTTCGTCCCGAGGTGGTTTTTCATCTCGCCGCGCAGCCCATTCTGCGGCGCTCGTATGCCGATCCGCTGGGCACCTTTTCGACGAACGTCATGGGCACGGCTCACGTGCTGGAGGCAGTTCGAAAAACTTCGAATGTGCGCGCGGTGGTGTGCGTTACTTCAGATAAGTGCTACCAGAATCAGGAGTGGGACTGGCCTTATCGCGAAACTGACGCGCTTGGGGGATTCGATCCGTACTCCTCCAGCAAAGCCTGCGCCGAGATCGTGTGTTCGGCATATCGCAGTTCCTTCTTCCCGGTGACCGTCTAAATGAGCACCATGTCGCCCTGGCCACTGCGCGTGCCGGAAATGTAATTGGCGGCGGCGATTGGTCGGAGGATCGCCTGATTCCGGACCTGGTGCGTGGATTTCAGGATGGCCAGCCCGCACTGATCAGGCATCCAAAGGCAGTCCGGCCGTGGCAGCACGTTCTCGAATCGCTCAACGGATACATACTTCTGGCGGAGAAACTTCTCGACGCGCCCGCACAGTTTTGCTCCGCGTTCAACTTCGGCCCCAACCACGAGGATGCGTGGCCGGTGGAGCGCATCGCGACAAAACTTGCGGAGATGTGGGGCGACGGAGCCGCCTGGGTGCGCGACTCCGTTCCCGGCGTGCACGAGCACCACTCTCTGACGCTCGACAGCAGCCGAGCCCGAGCGCAACTTGGCTGGCAGCCGCGCCTGGGGATCGAAGCGAGTTTGGAATGGACCATGAACTGGTACCGCGACTGGCAACAAGGCGCCGATATGAACCAGGAGACCGTGGCGCAAATCGCCAGATTTGAGCAACTCGCTCGGCAATCGAGAACGGGCTCCCCGGCAACGTCGCGCACGATGGCGTAACGATTCGAGCAACGAGTACCGCCAATACGTCAGGGGGTCAGCGAACGTAATTTGGTTTCGATTACCACAAGCCAGTTGATCGAGGACGCGATCGCG
The DNA here is from genome assembly GCA_963732305.1 of uncultured Acidobacteriaceae bacterium. Lineage (GTDB taxonomy): Bacteria > Acidobacteriota > Terriglobia > Terriglobales > Acidobacteriaceae > Telmatobacter. Next base: position 426,841 of record CAVSYW010000003.1, on the reverse strand, counting down.
ATTCCTGCTTTCCTTCCAGTAACCGTCTGCACCGGCTATCTGGTGGCGTGGAGCACAAATCTTTTTGGGTTTCGCACACGATCGCTTCTGGAGCGCTTTTTCTGGAGCGTGCCGATCTCCATTTCGGTCTCTACAATCGGCTGCTGTCTTGCTGGGCATGTTTGTGTCGCTTACTTTGGCTTCGGCGCTTCTTGTCGCGAGCGCAGTCGTTTCGCTGACGATACTTGCGTATGAATGGTCGTCAACTTCGCCGGAAGGGCCAGGCCTTGGCGCATCGGCATGCTTCCGCTCGGAGGCATGACAACGGTTTTTGTGTTTCTTTGGACAGCGATCGTTCTGGTTTCACTCGTTGACGTTCAGAGTGGCCAGAAGCTCTTTATGAGCCTCACGTTGTTTGACCATGCGCAAAGGGTCGACTGGGCTGAGAGCATCTTGCGCACCGGCATTCCCCCGGCAAATCCATTCTATTTTTTTCAGCACTCCTGCATCGATGCGCTATTACTACTTCTGGCTCGTTGATTGCGCCGCCGTAGCAAAGTACTCTCGCCTTTCCTATGCGCGCGATCCAGGCTGGCGGATGCGTGTGGTCGGGAATCGCTCTGGCGTCGATCGTCGGCCTCTTTCTCAAGCACTTTCTTGAAGTCGGCGAACGTCTTCGCCGCCAGTTTGTGATGGCGCTGGGACTTTTCGCGGTGACTGGCCTGGCATTTCTTGTCGACCTCTGCAACATGTTTGTCATGAGCCGTTCGTTTCCCGGTGAAACGTGGTCCCTGGGCCAGCTTCAGGATTGGCTCAGCTTCTTTCTCTTTTATCCGCACCATCTTATGGCTGCGGTATGTTGCCTGTTTGCGTTCTTGCTGGCGTGGCTCAGCGCGCGACAGCGGACCCATCGCGCAGCTGCAGTGATCCTGATCGCATTGGCTTTGGCGAGTTCATTCGGACTCTCGACTTATGTGACATTCGCGTTTTTTCTCGTTGTCACCCTGTGGGCGCTGTGGGAACTGTGCGTTGAGCATCGACTGCGTGCATCGGTGCTTCTTGCCGGCGGAGGCGCCGCAGCGCTCGTCCTGCTCATTCCGTATCTGCGCAGTCTGACTCACTCTGAATCGAAGATAGAGGGCGGCAGCATCCTTGTTCCCTGGGTCCGCGAAATGATTCCGCCCGGTATGCTTCTGGGCGCCGCGCCCTTTTGCAACCTCGGACTCATGCATCCGCAGATTGCCCATGCGCTTGCAAAGCTGATTCTGCTCGTCCCGGGCTACGCCATCGAGCTGGGCTTTTATTTTGTCGTTTTGCTCATCTTTCTTATCCCGGCATGGCGGGGCAGATCGCGTCTCACCGATGGGCAGCGGACGCTCGTGGTTCTTGCCTTAGCGACTCTGCCGATCACATCGTTTCTGCGCTCAGCGGTTCTCGACGTGAATGACTTCGGAATGCACTCTGCTCTTTTCTTGCAGATCCCTCTCGTCTTGCTTGCTTCCGAGTTGGCAATGAGCTGGCATTTTGAGAACCGCGAGCCGGGCTCCGCCGCGTCGCATCCGGGCCTGCCCCACGCAACTCCTCTCTGGCTCCGCCACATCGCCACTCTTGCCATCGTCTTCGGAGCGGCCACAACGATATATAAAGCTTTCAACCTTCGCTTCACGCTCCCCATCATCGAGGCCAATACGCCGGCGGCAGCGAACTTGCAGACTTCGGAACTTTCGCGGAAGGCGTACATCGCGGACGAGGGATACGCGGCGCTCAATGCCGCCATCCCGCGGGACGCAATCATTCAGTTCAATCCTGCTTCCACCAACCCCTGGTGGACGAGCGCGGATTTTCTCGGGGTGCGCCATCAGATTGTGACGGCGAGCGACAAACCCTGGTGCGGCTCCGAGCTGGGAGGCAACCCGGCGGGATGTCCTGCGATCATCGCGGCAGTTGATTCGCTTTACAACGACGCCTCAGGCGCGCAGGCCCGCGCGGCTTGCAGCCAGTACGGCATGCAATATCTGGTCGCGTATGCCTACGACTCGGCATGGAAGGATCCCCAAAGCTGGGTCTGGACTCTGCCCTCGGTCGTCGCGCAACCAAAGTTTCGCGCCTTGGATTGCCGATCATGACGGATGCGACTCCGGAGGCTTTGACGATTCCGCATTCGCTACGATTGAACCGAGATACCCGCATCCTCTGTGCACCGAAGCGTGCCCTGCTGCTGCTCCCTATAGAACGCAATGAGGTCCATGGAGTGCGGCGGCGCGGCGTCTAACTGCCGTAACATCGTCGTCACTTGTCCGCGATGATAGCTGCCGTGATTGATCACGTGTTGCAGCATATGCCAGTACACGTCCGATCGTTGCGCGCCGTGGAAGTCCTTGTACTCGATGCGGCGCTCGACGCCTTCCGGTCCCAGGGTCGCGAGTACGTCACGCATTTGAGATTCCAATGCGCTCCATTCCTCACGCGCGGAAGCAAGGTCGGCGATGCGATCCGGCTTTTGGAAACCCTCGGGCTGTTCGCCGCGCCATCGCTTCAACCAGATGGACTCGGCATCGCAGATATGCGCGATGGTGTCGCGAATGGAGCTGAAGCTCGAGCCCAGCGGGCGCGTGAATTGCTCCGGCGTAAGCGCCGCTACGGCTTCGAGGAGCCGGTCGCGCGCCCAGTAGTTGTAGTCGACGAGGAGGCAGAGGTCGTCGTAGGTCATCGAATTCGGCTTACGCGACTGACACGCGCCAATTGCACAATCGTGTCCGGGAAGTGAATTGCCGAGCCGTCGCTGGAGGCACAAAAGGAGCCTGACTCTACCCGCGGACCACTCTCATGCGCGAAGAATTCATGCTCGTTTCTGCTTGCTTCGCGAACTTCCAACGGCAGCCTTTTTCGACGGCGATAGCACCACAGAAGCTTCGCTGGTCAGCACGCGGAAGGTGAACGTCTCCTGAAGATAGAGCCGCACAACAGATTCAGTGTGGCTGAGGTAACCGATGGAAGTGTCCTGCCCGATGTTGAGTTCGAAATCGCCGCCGCGCGTGGTCAGAACCACCGCGCCTTCGATAGCCGGCGCCCATACAATGTTGCCGTCCACGATGCGCTTCACGTGTTCGAGAACCGGGTAGCCTTCATCGCGCGTTTCGGCGAGCGCCGTGTACTCGTTGGCGCCCAGCAAAACCGAATACGGCCCATTGACGCCAACCAGGCGCAACTGGCTCAACGCGTGCGCCACCGCGTCGGGATAATCGCGAATGTCGGCAGGCAGTGTGTCGATAGGATTGCTGGTGCCTTCACGGACGCCCTCAATATCCGCTTCCTTGTAGCCGCTAAAGATGGCGCGATCTTCAGCAAACGCGAGCGCCTTGGCAGCGTCTTTCGCGGCCTGCCAATCGGAATCTTCCGATCCGCGCTCCACGTTGTCGATGGCCTTTCGGGAAAGTTCGAACGGAACCCGCAGCTCGACGAGGCGCTTTGCCTCTCGCTGATGCGAGATGATGCCCGCTGCCGGCGCAGCGGTCGACCGCAGATGTCCGGTGGCAACCGCGGGCAGAGCGACTCCCGCCGGTGAAGGCACATCCACTACCCGGCGGCCAGCCAGATAACGCTTCAGCGTTCGCGTCGCTTCTTCCTCGATCTGCGACCATGCGGCGTCAGAGATTGGCGCCAGTTCCCGATGGAGGTTATTCATCCTATTCTCCCTTGAGTGAACCAATATTGAGTGACCCAGTTTTGAGTGGTCCCGTTTCCGGTGATACTTCGCGCGGTGGCTCTGTCGTCATCGAATTCGATGCCGGCGATGCGGCGGAAGTTGCGGCGTCCGGTGCGTCCCTGCCGACATGATCGAGAAACGTAGCGGACGGCACGAAAAACAAGCCGCCGGTAACCGCGTGGCTGAAATCGAGCAGCCGGTCGTAGTTGCCCGGAGGCCGGCCGACAAACATATTCTGCAACATCAATTCCGTCACGCGCGGCGTGCGGCAATACCCGATGAAATAGGTTCCGAACTCGCCGTGGCCGGGGCGTCCAAAAGGCATGTTGTCGCGCAGAATCTGGAGCTGCTTCCCGTTCTCCTCAATCACGGTGAGCGCGTTGTGCGCCGAAGACGGTTTCTCGGCGTCGCTCAATTCCACGTCGGAGAGCTTCTTGCGGCCGATGATGCGCTCTTGCGCTTCGACGGGAAGCGCGTTCCACGCCTTCATATCGTGCAGGTACTTTTGCACGATCACGTAGCTGGCGCCGGCAAAGACCGGGTCCTCATTGCAAACGATGGCCGCCTCGCGCACCGCCCCGCCCCGCGGATTCTCCGTGCCATCGACGAACCCAACCACATCGCGTTCGTCAAAGTAGCGAAACCCGTGCACCTCATCCGCAACTTCAACCGCATCGCCGATGGCGTCCATGATTTGCGTCGCCATTTCAAAACAGAGGTCCATGCGCTTGGCGCGAATGTGGAACAGGATGTCGCCGGGCGTGGAGACCGCATGGCGGTTGCCCGCGCGAATCTCGCGAAAAGGGTGAAGCTCGGCAGGGCGCGGCGAGCCAAACAGCTTGTCCCAGGCATCGGAACCGAATCCGATTACGCAGGAGAGTCCCGCCTCAATGTCGCGAAACTCAACCGCGCGGATCAGTCCAGAAAGTCCCGCGCAGAAGTCGCGCAGAAGCGCATAGTTCTCCGCGTCCGGGCGCACGCACACCACCAGAAAGATGGCCGCGCGTGTGAGCGGCGCAACCACAGCCTGAGAAATAACGCTGTCGTTCAATTCTCTGATTTTGTCCATCTCAATCCGGAGCGACCTCACCGGCGGGAGTGTTCGTATTTTAATGCCTCTCGCGCCATTTTGCCTTGAAGGGCCTGGCAAGCGATTCAAAACGGCCTGCCAATCGGTACGAACGCTCATTCACCCGCGCCTACGCCCTTCGCGTACAATGAAGCTTATCTCTTTGCGGAGGCAAACACTCTGATCCCCGCGCTCTCCAGTCCCCAGCTTGCTGCTGCCAGCCCGCTCGGGGGGCTGCTACGGGAGATTTCCGCACTCCTCGCCTTCGCCCCGCAAAGCGCCCTTCGCCACTACTTCAAAATGCAGTTTACCGACACGACCTTCAAGGGCCTTTACCACTGGAATCTGTTCGATGCCTGCATGCTGCTGCCTTATTTCGCCGTGATGATCGTTCTCGCCTTATACGGCGTTCACCGCTACACCATGTGTTACCAGTACTTCAAGTACCGCAAGAACTACAACCCCAATCCGCCCTGCCATTTCGATGAACTGCCCCGCGTCACCGTGCAGTTGCCCATCTTCAACGAGCAGTTCGTCATCGACCGGCTCATTGAAGCTGTCTGCGCCATGGAGTATCCGCGCGAAAAGCTCGAAATCCAGGTTCTCGATGACTCCACCGACGAAACCACCGCCGTCGCTTCTTCCATCGTCGACCGCTACGCCGCGCTGGGCCATCCCATCGTCTACATTCACCGCACCAATCGGCACGGCTTCAAGGCCGGGGCGCTCGATGCGGGCCTCAAGGTCGCCAAGGGCCAGTTCATCGCCATCTTCGATGCCGACTTCATGCCTCCGCCCGACTGGATCATGAAGGTCATCCATCATTTCGCCGAGCCCGAGATCGGCATGGTGCAAACCCGCTGGACGCACCTCAACCGCGACTACAGCATGCTCACCCAGATCGAGGCCATCCTGCTCGACGGGCATTTTGTTTTGGAGCATGGCGCGCGTGCCCGCTCCGGCGAGTATTTCAACTTCAATGGCACGGCCGGTATGTGGCGTCGCGAAGCCATTTCCGACGGCGGCGGCTGGCAGCACGACACCCTCACCGAGGACACCGATCTCAGTTACCGCTCCCAGATGGCGGGCTGGAAGTTCAAATACCTGCCCGATGTGGAATGCCCCTCGGAGCTGCCCATCGAGATGACCGCCTTCAAGACCCAGCAGGCGCGCTGGGCCAAGGGACTCATCCAGACCAGCATCAAAATTCTGCCCAAAGTCTTCCGCTCCAACACGTCGCGGCGCAACAAAATCGAATCGGTCTATCACCTCACGGCCAATCTCAGTTACCCGCTTATGGTCGTTATGTCGGCGCTGCTCATTCCCGCCATGATCTGCCGCTTCTACCAGGGCTGGTTCCAGATGTTGCTCATCGACTTCCCCCTCTTCACCGCGTCCACGTTTTCCATCGCGGTCTTTTATGTCATGAGCCAGCGCGAGTTGTTTCCCAACAACTGGAAAAAAACCTTCTACTATTTGCCGTTCCTCATGGCGCTGGGCATCGGCCTCACTGTCACCAATACCAAGGCCGTGATGGAAGCTATCTTCGGCATCAAGAGCGCCTTTGTGCGCACGCCCAAGTACCGCGTGGCGCAAAAGGGCCAGAAATCCCAGGCCGCCAAGTACCGCAAGCGTCTCAAGCTCACCCCGTGGATCGAGTTGCTGCTCGGCTTTTATTTCCTCGCGGCGATCATCTACACCTTTACAAATCACAACTACTTCACCGCGCCGTTTCTCATTCTTTTCGTCCTCGGCTACTGGTACACCGGCCTTATGAGCCTGTTGCAGGGCCGCTTCGAGCGCTGGCGTACCGGCGTGAACACCGACGAGTCCAGCCCCAAACCATTCCCCGTTGGGGTATAGTGGAGGCTCCCCCTTGATTACTGATCGCGGCCGGTGCCGCGCAACTCATGTGTGAGGTGCATTGATGCAAGACTTCCTTGCCACGCCGCTCGGCATAGCGATCCTCTTCGTCGCGTTCTGGTGCGTCGTTTGCTTTTTGATCAGTCTTTTCACCGGCTGGTTCACGCTTTCGCGACGATTCAAAAAACAGTCGGAGCCGCAAGGCGAGACGCGCAGCGCAGGCCCGCTCTTTTATGGCGTATACATGCGCTTCTGGTCTCACTATGGCAGCGCGGTCCGTCTAACCGCAGCGTCGGACGCGCTCTACGCCTCCATGTTGTTTCTATTGCGGCTCGGTCATCCGCCGCTGCGCATTCCCTGGAGCGAGATTCAATTCGGCAGGACGAAATTCTTATTCCGGCCCTATATCGTTCTCACCCTTGGCAACGAAGAGAAAATTCCCATGCGCATCTCCCTGCGCATGGCGCGCAAACTGGGGATTCTCGATCGTTTCAAGGCGTGAGCTGGAATTCGCGGAGATCGTCCAATTTGCGGGATCCCCCGCCTCCCCGCTGTGCTACATTGTCGCCATGTCATCGAAGCATCGGTTCCCCGCCGCTGCGCTGCTCTTTTTGGCGCTCGTGTGTCAGGTGTGCGCAGCGCAAGCCAGCAAGCCCGCCAAGCCCGGCGCATCCACCACGCCAGCATCGGCCGGCAAACCCACGACGCCGGCGCCAGCTTCCCCGACTCCCGCCGCGCCCGACTCATCGCCCGCAAGCACACCGTCCGCCACAGCCACGCCGTCCGCACCCGGCGCCTCCACAAGCCCGGCCTGCACCGGCGGTCCCTGCGATTACCCGCAGCCGCACATCACCAGCGTCAACCCCCCGCCCGCACCCGCCGCTGATCCGTGGCCTTTACAGGACCGCATTAAATGGTTGGCGGTCGTGCTTCTCCTGCTCATTGCGTATCCCGCCATTCTGTTTGCGCTCTCCACGCTGCGCAAAATCGAGCGCCAGACGCGCTACGCCGAGACTACCTCCCAAGCCGCCGCCGAAGCCGCCAAAGCGGCGCTGCTCCTTGCCGAGAATCAGGCCCGGGCCGTGCGCCCCTGGATTCTCGTCATGGCCGAGCCCGCGCCCGGTATCGCCAACAGCTTCTCCATCGTGGCCACAAATCGCGGCAGCTCTCCGGCTCGCGTCGTCTCCCTCGCCGAGGGCGGCGCCATCGTAGAGGACGAAGCGCAGTTGCCCGTCCCGCCGGCCTTCAAAACCGAGCCGCGCGCCCCGCTCGTGCCTCTCATTCTGCTGCCGGGCGAGGCCACCACCATCAAGACCTTCACTCGAGATGAAGTCAAGTCGGTTTGCGAGAACTCCACGCAGGTGCAGCGCGTGGAAGACTGGGAAGAGAAGATCTATCTCTACGGAAATGTTGCCTACACTGACCTGGTCGCATCCGGCGGCGAAGCGCATGAAACCGGCTGGTGCTGCTGGTACATCCACGGCCGCCAGAAGAGCGGCATGGTGATGGCCGGCCTGCCCGAATACAACCGGCACACGTAGCGCGGCGCTTCAGCTCTCGCGCCTGTCAGACTACTTGCGCAGCAACTTTTGGTAGTAACGCTGGTCCCAATCGTCAGTGGAATGGCGCAGGGAACCGCGGTAGCCCTGCGCCCCGTCGCAGTCCCAGCAATAGTTGTTATTCCAGGCGCACTCCAGCTTATGAGGAGCCAGGAAGTCCTCATAGTCAGCGCAAATTTTCAGGGCAAGGTCTTGTTTCCGGCGGACACCACGATGGGCCATGCGCTTGTCGTCTTTCGCGCTGGCGGTGCCCGTAATCGCCGCAAAGGGGCGGCGCGTTGAGCGGCTCATTTTCAAACTCCAGGTCGCAGTTGCGTACCTAGGTCATGGCGTGCCCTCCGTTTGCTAAGGATAATCCAGAGGCCGCCTCGTGTGCACGGCGGGTTGCATTTTATATCGAAACGGATATACTGGAACAATGAAAGAGTTCGAGTTCCTTGGCAATTCGCTGAGAGCAATCAGCGAGTTTCCCAGGGACGCCCGCCAGGCTGCCGGCTATCAGCTCAGAAGAGTGCAGGATGGGAACGATCCTGAAGATTTCAAGCCGATGTCGGATGTGGGTATCGGCGTCGTAGAGATCAGGGTCTGGGTCGATTCGGGGACATACCGTGTCATTTACACGGCGCGGCTCATAGAAAAAGTGTATGTTCTGCACGCGTTCCAGAAAAAGACGCAGAAGATACCAGATCGGGAAAAAGAGATCGCCAGGAAACGATTCAAAGAACTCATGCGAGGCCGCCGATGAAGAAACAGAAAGTATTCGCTAATGTCTGGGACGCGATTGCGTCGTCGCCGGAGGAAGCCGCGAATCTGGAGTTGCGCTACGAACTGATGGAAAGAATCTCCGGCATCATCAAGCGCGAAGGCTGGACCCAGGCGGAAGCCGCGAATCGTTGCGGCGTCTCGCAGCCGCGTATCAATAATCTGCTGCGTGGGCACATCTCGCGCTTCTCGCTCGACGCGCTTGTGAACATCGCCTCAGCGCTTGGGCGCAAGGTCAGGGTGAGTCTTGAGGATGCTGCGTGAGGAGCGCGGTTTGGTCTTTTCTGCTTGCTTGGCGGCGATTGATTTTGCCAAGGCATCGAACTCGGGAGCGAGAGCGTCGTATTCGCGCCGAACTTCGGGGTCTGCCAACCATCTCTTCTTGATCTCTTCGAATGGGATCGTCACGGGAGCTCCTTTGAAGGTGTTGATGCGTGAGCCTTGCACACCTCGTTTGTTTGGATTTAGAGCGCGCTCACTTCACCATGCCTCCGCCATCGGCGCTTGCGGGCCGTTCATCAGAAAAGTATGCGGCCATCATGCCTTGAACCACAACGAGCCACGGGATCGCATTGGCGCAGAGTTCGTCGCACAATTCCGGGCGGTCCAGTATCTTTGAAACTGCATGGCCCAATCTACCATCGCCCAGGGTGACGACGCTCCAGGGCGCGGAGTCGGGCTTTGAGTGCAAGAGGCTATTCATTGGCGCTGTCAGATCGCCCCCACGGACTGGGAACCCTGGACGCGCATTAGCCTGAATCTTCTCAAACATCTTGGCCAGACTGGGTGCTTCGTTGTGTTCCCAACCACGGCTCCATTTGTCGATCTCCGTCGGATAAAGGTGGAGGTAGAGCAAGATTGCCGCCCGCTCCGCCAAGGCACGAAGAAGAACATGTCCGCCAAAGAGATAACCCTGCCGAATAAGCTCGCGAATCGAAAGTGCGATGCTGAGGGCTTGGGCAACGACTTGGCAGGTCATTTTTTGACTGTCGGTCAGGATCCGCCTATGAGATGTCGGCGCGACGACTGAGTTCTGCTCCATGACCGAACAAATGAGCTGATCGAAATGGAAGAGGAGAGTGCGGCCAAGATATGGCTCGTTATCCGGAGTAAAGACAACCGAGATTTCCTTGACGTCCACTTTTCGCTCCTACCTTCCCGTCCCGCCCACCGTCATCTTATCCAGCTTGATGGTCGGCATGCCCACGCCCACGGGGACGCTCTGGCCATCCTTGCCGCAGGTGCCGATGCCCTCATCAAGCTTCAGGTCGTTGCCCACCATCGACACGTACTTGAGCGCCTCCGGCCCGTTGCCGATCAGCGTGGCGTCGCGCACCGGCGCAGTCACTTTGCCGTCCTCGATCAGGTACGCCTCCGACGCCGAGAACACAAACTTGCCATTGGTGATGTCCACCTGCCCGCCGCCGAAGTTCACCGCGTAGAGCCCGCGCTTCACGCTGCGCAGAATGTCTTCGGGCGCATCGTCGCCGGCCAGCATGTAGGTGTTCGTCATGCGCGGCATGGGAATCGACTGGTAGCTTTCGCGCCGTCCCGAGCCGGTGTTCGGCATACCCATCAGACGCGCCGAGAGCTTGTCGGACAAATATCCCTTGAGCACGCCGCCTTCGATCAGCACCGTCTCCTGCGTCGCCGACCCCTCGTCGTCCACGTTGAGGGAGCCTCGCCTTCCCGCCATGGTTCCGTTGTCCACCACGGTCACCTTGGGGCTCGCCACCCGTTGCCCGATCAATCCCGTAAACGCCGATGTCCCCTTGCGATTGAAGTCGGCTTCCAGTCCATGTCCCACCGCTTCATGCAGCAGAATTCCCGGCCAGCCCGGCCCCAGCACCACTTCCATCTCGCCCGCCGGCGCAGCCACTGCGCCCAGTTGCAAGATGGCTCCCCGTGCCGCTTCCTGCGCAAGATGCTCCGGGCTCTTCGATCCTACAAACTGTTCCAACCCGGCACGCCCTCCGCAGCCCGCCGACCCTTTCGTCGTCAGCGCGCCGTCTTTTGCGATCACGAAAACATTCAACCGGCAAAGCGGTTGCGTATCGCTGGCGAACGCCCCATCCGACGCCGCAATCAGAATCCGCCGCAGCTCCTCGCTGTAACTCGCCCGCACCTGGACCACGCGATTGTCATAGGCCCGCGCCGCGCGATCGGCCCGCAAAATCAACTCCAGCCGCGCCGCCAGATCCAGATCGAACCCGCCCAACGGAACCGGGTAGAGGTCCGCTGTCTGCGTCTCCGTAAACCCCTGCACGGTCTGTTTCGCTGGAGCCGACGCAATCAGCGCCGCCGTCCGCGCCGCGTGCAGCAGCCGTTCCGGGCTCAGGTTGTCGGTGTAGGCGTATCCGGTCCGCTCCCCACTCAGCACGCGAACGCCGCACCCGGCGCTCGTACCCTGGCTCGCCGACTTCACAATCTGCTCGTCCACGCCCAGCGCCGTAGCCGTAACCGACTCGAAGTAAAGGTCCGCGTAGTCGCCGCCCGCGCTCAATGCTTCGCCCAGGCAGCGCTCTAATAGCCGCTCTGTCAGGCCAAATTTCTCGAAAAAGTAATGCCGATGGCTCAGGTTTGGGGAAGATTCAGGCCGCATCATCGTAAACCCAGTGTACCCCTCGCGCGTCTCAACGATCAGACAGGCAGGAGACCCAAACCCCGCCGCGCGCCCGCGTTGTTTTTCTGGATACGTCCCGCGGCCATGCGTCCCCACCTGTAAATCCCCGCATGCTAGGATTCAATCCATGAAGAAGCTTCTTGCGACAGCTCTGCTTTTGATGGTGTTTGCAAGTCCGGCGTTCGCTGCTGGCCACCATCGTCACCACCGCCATCATCACCATCATCATCACGGCGGCTAAACGCCGTTTTTCGCGCTGCTTTCCCCCTCCGCGGCAGTCGCGGTTGCGTCTTCTTTTCCTGATCGCGTTTCATTCGGCCACCAAGGCGTGCTAAGGTGTTTGCCATGACCGATCAGGCAGCCATGAGCGATCAAATTGATCTTCGCTATCCTGTAGGGCGATTCCGCCCACCCGCCGCCAGCGTGCCCGGCATTCGCGCCGCGCACATTGAAAGCCTGCGCCTTCTCCCCGAGCGTCTTCGCGCTGCGGTCGGCGGCCTCAGCGAAGCGCAACTCGACACTCCCTACCGCGACGGCGGCTGGACCGTCCGCCAGGTCGTGCATCACTTCGCCGACAGCCACGCCAACTCCTTCATCCGCTTCAAGCTCGCGCTCACCGAGGATTGGCCCACCATCAAGCCCTACGACGAGGCTGCGTGGGCGCGCCTGCCCGACTCGCAGCTGCCCATCGACGGCTCGCTGGTCTTCGTCGACGCGTTGCACGCGCGCTTTGTCGGCCTGCTCAAGGCCATGTCGGAAGAAGACTTCCAGAAGGGCTTCGTCCATCCCGAACGGGGCCGGGTAACTCTCGCCACCAATCTCGCGATCTACGAGTGGCACTCGCGCCATCACGTCGCGCACATTACCGGCCTGCGTCAGCGCATGGGTTGGTAAGGGAACGCCATGCACGCCGGCCCCGCCACGCATCGACAAAGATCCGCTGCTGCGGATTCCGATGCCACGGTCGCCTCGCCCGCGCAGCTCGCCGGGATGATTGAAGCATTTCTCGCCGCTCATCCCGCAGCCGCGATGCTCGAAGACGGCCGCGTCCTCTTTGACATGCGCAGCGCGCGTTACTCGGTCGACGAGTCCCATGGCCGCTGCCTGCTGCAGCTTTGGAGCGATGAGCGCAACCTCGTCCGCACCGTCGTCGAAGTCAAGCAGCGCGCGCAGTCGCTGCGCCTGGCCACGCGCAAGATGGGCGCCGCGCGCCCGCAGTTTCTCGAGCTCGCTCCCACCAGCGATCGCCGCACTCCCACGGCCCGCGATGCAACGCGACGTAACTATCAGAGGCTTTTGGAGCGAGCGCTCACGCGGCATTTCATCGGCTGCAAGGTCGACGGCCTGCGCACCGCCATGGATCTCGAGCACAGCTTCGGCCCCGCTTACGTGCGCGGCCGCTTGCTCAAGGGCGCCGCGGCCCATGCTGTGATCGGAGTGGGCGCTGCGGAATCCGCCTCCGTCATCGACGGCGTTCTCACCCTCGGCATTCTCTGGCTGGACTACTGCCGACAGCACACCGACGCGCGCCGCCACTTCTCCGGCCTCAAGGTCGTCGTCCCGGCCGGCGCGTGGCGTCCCACGGCCGAGCGCATCGCCTGGCTCAATCACGCCGCCGCCAATTTTGAATTGTTCACTCTCGACGAGCGCAGCGAAGAACTCGCCCCTATCGATTTTCGCGACAGCGGCAATCTGGAGTCCCACCTCGTTCACGCATTCTCGCCCGCCGCCGCGCTCGAGCGTTGCAGCTCGGGAATCGCCCGTCTTCTCGCGCTCGTCCCGGAAGCCGCGCGAGAGCGCGTGGAAATCCGTCCCCACTCCGCGACGGAAACCGGCCTGCTGCTGCACGGCCTGGAATTTGCCCGCGTGCGTCACGGCGCATCGGCCCACTCCTTCGCGCGCCAAGACGAAGTCACCTTCGGCGCGGGACCGAGCGAAACTCCGCTTTTGGCCGAAAACGAAGACATCTGCCGCGATCTCCTGCGCCGGCTTTTTCTCGGCCGCCACGCCGATGGCGCGCACACCGATCCGCTCTTCCGCATGGCGCCCGAACGCTGGCTTGAATCGCGCCTGCGCGTGGCGCTAGCCGAAATGCTCCCCGATTTGCGCAGCGATCTCGTGTACAACCAGGTCCCCGCGCTCTCTACCGGCGATCGCGGCATGTTGGACCTGCTCACGCTCGATCGCAACGCGCGCCTGGTAGTCGTCGAATTGAAAGCCGACGAGGACCTGCAACTTCCTTTGCAGGCGCTCGACTACTGGATGCGCGTGCGCGCCCTCAACGGTGACCGCAAGCCCGCCGCGGGAACAACGGCTCCGCTCTCAGCGTTCATCCGCAGCGGCTACTTTCCCGGCGTCGAGCTCTCGCCTCTGCCGCCGCGCCTCATCCTCGCCGCGCCCGCACTGCGCATTCATCCAGCCAATGAGCCCGTGCTGCGCTACCTCTCACCGCTGGTCGAGTGGGAACTCCTCGGTCTGACAGAGCACTGGCGCCGCGAACTCAAGATCGTCTTCCGCAAGCGCAGCAGGGAAGATCGCGCCAAGCCCGATCAAATATGACCAAGTTGGTCACATTGGGTTATAATCCCTCCATGCGGACCGCCAAGATCAGCGAATTGAAGGCCAAACTGAGCGCGCATATCGAATATGTGAAGCGCGGGCACGATGTGCTGATCCTCGACCGGAATACGCCGGTGGCTCGGTTAACTTCCGTGGGGAGCATCGATGATTACGACGACCGTATTCGGCGTCTGATCGCGAAGGGCGTTCTCTCGCCCCCGATCGAACCTCGGAAACCGGGCGAAAAATGGCCCGAACCTCCGGGCCCGACCAAAATTACGCGGGAGATCATGGATCAGGTGTGGCGTGAGGAGCGGGATGGCCGATGAGCGGGCCTTATGCGTTTTGGGACTCCAGCGCCTTGGTGCCACTTTGCGCGTCTCAGCCACAGACCGCTGCGGCGCGAACTCTTTACGTTAAGTACCGGATCGTTGTTTGGTGGGCAACGCAGGTCGAGATCGTGAGTGGTCTTACACGCCTCGTGCGCATGGGCGACCTAACACAGCAGCAGTTTCTCTTGAGTAAGCCTTTTGTGCAGAATCTCGCTCGCAGGTGGGTATCTATCCATGAATCGGCCAGCATCGCGCCCAGCGCCTGCCGGTTGCTCGAGCTTCACCCGCTGCGCGCGGCCGATGCGCTGCAATTGGCAGCTGCGCTGGAGGCCTGCGAGCACAGTCCGAGCAGCTTTGCTTTCATCACAGCGGATCAACGCCTGGCCGATGCCGCGCGCCAAACGGGCTTCCTGGTCGAGTTCCTTTAAATTAGTCTTCCGCAAGCGCAGCGGTGACCGCAGCTCATCGCTAGGGCCGCCGTTTTCTTGTTCCCTCGTTCCCTTGGTCCCTTGTTCCCTGCATCTACGGTTTCGACATCATGTCCGGCATCGGCTTGCCCGCGGAAAAGTCAATCGGCACCGATACGTGCTCCTGCACGATCAGCCACTTTCCGTCGATCTTTCGATACGCGTCGGTCACGCGCACCGTCATATCCATCGGAGTCCCGTCCGCCATCGCCCCCGATAGATGCTGGATGTTGTGTCCGTAGGCGATCTTGCCGTCTGAAGTGACGCTCAGATCGCTGACAGTGAATTTAATTGGCCCGGGAAGCATGCCAGAAAATCATGCCAATCCTTCTTGTAATCTTCCCAACCCACGTGCTGCCGCGGAACGCCCACGTCGAATACGAACAGGTCATTGCCCGGAACGTACACCTTCATGATCGCGTCCAGGTCTTTGGCACTGGCGGCCGCGGCAAACTGATCTTCCAGCGCACGAATCGCGCGTTCGTCCGCTGTCTGCGCCCGCGCCGGCAGTCCCGCGCTTAAGCATCCCACCGCAAGCGCCGTCCCGATTACACCAAACACAAATCTCCTCATTGATCTCTCCTCGTCTCAGTTGAAGTTTGTTGGGGACCCGATGATTCTGTCAGGATTTGAGATATATATTTTGCCCAATCGGCTGTCAAGCGCAAAATCCGCCGCCGCAAGCGCAGCGCCTTGCATCTCCGATCTCCCCATGTCTTTCTATTCCCTATTGGCTACTGGCTACTCCCTGCTTTTCTGCTTCCGGCACTCTTGCCGTAAACTGGAGTGGATATGGCCATCGCTGGCATCCCTCGCACCATCAAGCCGCGCTCGCCTCAAGGCGTGTCTTCGAACGAGCCCTTCACCGACTTCAGCGACCCCGAGAATGCGCGCTCCATGCGCAGCGCCCTCGATCAGGTGGGCGTGCGCCTTGGCAGCGATTACCCGCTCATCATCGGCGGCAAGCGCCTGAGAACCGCCGAGCGGATTCGTTCCATCAATCCCGCGCGCCCCGCGCAAATTGTTGGCGTGCATCAAAAGGCGGGCGCAGCGCAGGTGGATGCCGCCATGACGGCCGCGCTCCGCGCCTTCGACTCCTGGAGCAAAGTTCCCGTCGAAGAGCGCGCGTCTCTGCTTCTCGGCGCTGCCGACATCATTCGCAAGCGCAAGTTCGAGTTCATGGCCTGGCTCACCTACGCAGTGGGCAAGAACTGGGCTGAAGCCGATGCCGACGTGGGCGAAACCATCGACTTTCTTGAGTTCTACGCGCGCGAAGCGCTGCGTCTGGCCGCGGCCACCACTCCCATTCAGTACCCCGGCGAGCGCAACGAGTTGTTCTACATCCCGCTCGGCGTGGGCGCGGTCATTTCGCCGTGGAATTTCCCCTTCGCCATCATGGCCGGCATGACGGCCGCCGCCATCGTCACTGGCAATACCGTGATTCTCAAGCCATCGAGCGACGCGCCCACCATCGCCGCGCGCTTCGTTGAAGTCCTCGAACAGGCCGGCATGCCCGACGGAGTGGTGAACTTCTGTCCCGGCTCCGGCGCAACCTTCGGCAGCGCCATCATAGAGCACCCGAAGACCCGTTTCATCGCCTTCACCGGCTCCCGGCCCGTGGGCCTTGACATTCACCTCCGCGCCGCGCAAACCCAGCCCGGCCAAATCTGGATCAAGCGCACCATTCTCGAGATGGGCGGCAAGGACTCCATTCTCGTCGCCGAAGATGCCGACCTCGACGCCGCCGTCCAGGGCGTGGTTGCCTCAGCCTTCGGCTTCAGCGGCCAGAAGTGCTCAGCCTGCTCCCGCGCCATCGTTGAAGCGCCGCTTTACGACATTTTTTTAGAGCGCCTGCGCGAACGCGTCGCCACGCTCACAATGGGCGACCCGGTAACCAATCCCGATCTCGGCCCCGTCATCAACCAGGCCGCTCTCCAATCCATGCTGGGCTATATCGAGACTGGCAAGAAGGAGGGCCAACTGATTGCCGGCGGCCACGCACCGGAAACCACCGACGGCGGATACTTTCTTGAGCCGACCATCTTCGCCGATGTCGCGCCCAACGCCGTCATCGCGCAAGAGGAAATTTTCGGTCCGGTCCTCGCGGTCATCAAGGTCGCGAGTTTTGAAGAGGGTCTGCGCGTAGCCAACAACACCGAATACGGCCTCACTGGCTCTCTCTACAGCAATAATCCCGTCCAAAAGGCCGCCGCGCGCAGCGCCTTCCACGTGGGCAATCTCTATCTCAACCGCAAGTGCACGGGCGCCATGGTCGGCGCGCATCCCTTCGGCGGATTCAACATGAGCGGCACCGACTCCAAGGCCGGTGGGCCCGACTACCTCTACCTCTTCACGCAGGCCAAGAGCATCGCGGAAAAGCTATGAATCACCGGTCTGAGAAGCTCGCTTACCTTCAGCATGAACGTTGGCTGACGCGGCGACCCAAATTCACTGACGCTTTAAAGAACAGGGCACTGGCGATTCTCGGCCGGCCGGGCGGAAACCCGCCCGAGGCATACGACAAGATCCCTACGGGCTATAGGCCGGCAAGCCGTTTGATCCAATGACGGCTCTCGAATTCACCGTCGTGGTTTGGGCGCTCTCCGCGCTCGCGGGCTTTCTGGGCGCGCTCACCGGCCTCGGTGGCGGAGTGGTCGTGGTCCCCGCGCTCACTCTTGCCCTCGGCGTCGACTTGAAATACGCCATCGGCGCGTCGCTGGTTTCCGTCATCGCCACTTCTTCGGGCGCCGCGGCAGCCTATGTGCGCGAGGGTTTCTCCAACATCCGCATCGGCATGTTTCTTGAAATTGCCACGACAATTGGGGCCATTCTGGGCGCATTTCTGGCCGCCCGCGTCAGCACCCACGCGCTGGCCATCGTCTTCGGCCTGATTTTGCTGCAGGCCGCGTACCTGTCAATCAAAGGCACGCCGGAGAGCGCGGAACGGGTCACATCGGATGCGCTGGCCTCACGCTTGCGTCTGGGCGGCGCTTATCCCGTCGCAGACTCGTCCCAGACCTACGGTGTGCGTCATGTGCCGGCGGGCTTCGCCATGATGTTCGGCGCCGGCGCGCTTTCGGGCCTGCTGGGCATCGGCTCCGGCGCTGTCAAAGTCATCGCCATGGACAGCGTCATGCGTATACCTTTCAAGGTTTCCACCACCACCAGCAACTTTATGATCGGCGTCACCGCCGCGGCCAGCGCCGGTCTTTATCTCAAGCACGGGTACATCGACCCGCGCGTGGCCATGCCGGTGATGCTCGGCGTCCTCGCCGGTGCCCTGGTCGGGGCCAAACTGCTTGTGCACATGCGCGTCAAAACGCTCCGCATGGTTTTTGGCGTCGTCATCCTGGCTCTCGCGATTGAAATGATCGTGAACGGCATCACGGGGAAGGTCTAACCGATGGACGATCGCCGCCTGGAAACCATCATCGGCCGGCTTCTCCAAGCCGGCGTCCTGCTGGCCGCGGCCGTGGTCACGATCGGCGCTCTGGCCTATCTTGCCGGGCACCACGCCGACCGCGTAAATTACCGCAGTTTTGTCGCCGGTGAGCCCGAAATCTGCACGGTCTCCGGCATCGTGCGCTCGGCAGCACATCTCAGTAGCCTGGGAATCATCCAATTCGGATTGCTGATCCTCATCGCCACGCCGGTAGCGCGCGTGGCCTTGGCCATTGCAGGATTTGCTTTGGAGCGCGACCGGCTCTACACCGTCGTCAGCCTCATCGTGCTGCTGATTCTGCTGGCCAGCCTGATGCGCGCAACGTGATGTTCGTCAGGAAACACGAAGCGCCGGCCTGTACAGCTCTTGGAAAAACTCTATCGCAGTGCCTGTTTTGAAAGGGCACGAATTTATTCGTGCCGTAAGTGCCGCAAAATATTTGCGGGCTTTAGCCGCTGAGGGATGTGCTTCGCAATCTTCGCTTTCAGGGTTTTTACGCAATCCCTGTAGACCGGCGCTACGTCAAAGCCGATTATCGGACAATTTCCTACGCCACCGCGCCCGGCGAGTTCCGCGCCTCGACTTCCATCTTGTGGCCGGCTTCGGCCGCAGCCCTCGCCAGCACCCGATGATGAATGGTGAACAACGCCAGTTCCAGCCGATCGCCCACGCCGGTCTTGTCGTAAATTGACCGCAAGTAGTTCTTGATCACCTGTTCGGTAGTCTTGAGGCGCGTGGCAATCTCGCGATTCTTGCAGCCTTGCACGATGAGGGCCACGATGCGCATCTCCTTGGGCGTCAGGCGGTCGCGCACGCGCGTGCCTACCAGGTCTTCTTCGGGCGACTCCGGCTGCGCGCTCTGTGTCGGAAGCCAGGTATCGCCTGACGCGACGCGCCGCACGCACTCTACCAGCGCCGTTCCCGTCACGTTGCGAAATACCACGCCGCGAAATCCCTGCTGCAGAAAGCTGGCCGCGTTTTCGTTGTTTTCCACCACCACAACGCCGCGGCTTCCCGTGGTCTCGAGCAGCATGGAGAGCCGCCCGAAATCCGGCTGAAGCGAGGCCGCAATCACGACAATCGACCCGGGAAATGTGGTGATGGCATGGAACATGCGTTCCAGGTCGGTACATTGCGCAATGATGCGCATGTCCTCGTCCATGGCCAGAACCTTGGCGGTTCCGGCGCGGAAAATGGCTTGCGAATCCGCCAGGATGATCTTGTTCATGTATTCGCCTTGACTGTTTTAACCCTCTCGGGAAAACTCAACAATTCCAACCCGGCAACGCAAAAAATGCGCCAATTGAAACTCACAAGAGCTGTCTTCATCCCATCGTTCTTATCGGCCGAAAACTCGAACTCCTGGCAGTGTCCGTTCTTGAAACACAAGGTCCCAGTCATCCCACTCGGCCACTCTCGGCGGCAAAGCAGATTGTGGTTCCCAGGGTACTTCCCTCCGAGCTTACCGCGTGTTGCCCCTCCGAGTCACCAAATCCTTGCCCCCGCGCCGCCAAAGCCATTAACTAAAAAGGGACCGGGAGGTTTTAAACTCTTTCTATGGCGAGGCCGATCATCCTGGCAGTTGACGACGACATAAGCGTCCTTGAGGCCGTGGTCCAGGACCTGCGCCGGCAGTATGGCAACACTTACCGGGTGATGCGCGCCGCCGGCGGACAGGCCGCGCTCGACACGCTGGCCCAGTTGAAGTCGCGCGACGAACCGGTGGCGCTGATCGTCAGCGACCAGCGCATGCCCGGCATCACCGGCGTCGAACTGCTGGAGCGGGCGCGCGCCATCTATCCTGACGCGCGTCGCGTGCTCCTCACCGCCTACGCCGACACGGAAGCCGCCATCCGCGCCATCAACACCGCGCGCATCAACTACTACCTCAACAAGCCCTGGGATCCGCCGGAAGAAAAACTCTACCCCGTCCTCAACGATCTTCTCGACGATTGGCAAGCGGGCTACCGGCCCCCTTTCGAGGGCCTCCGCATCATCGGCTCGCGCTGGTCGCTTGCCGACTTCCGCGTGCGCAACTTCCTCTCGAGCAATCACGTGCCTTATCGCTGGCTCGATGTCGCCAGCCCTGAGGCCGCCAAATTACTTGAAGACCGCCAGCTCGATCCCGCCAAGCTTCCCGTCTTGATCTTTGCCGACGGCGCGGCGCTCGTTGACCCGGATCTGGAAGTGCTCGCCAGCCGCGTCGGCCTCAGCGTGCAGGCCGCTCAGGAATTCTACGACCTGATCGTGGTCGGCGCAGGTCCAGCGGGTCTTGCCGCGGGCGTTTATGGCGCCAGCGAAGGTCTGCGCACTCTTGTCATCGAGCCTCTGGCGCCCGGTGGACAGGCCGGCTCCAGCTCCCGCATCGAAAACTATCTCGGCTTCCCCTCCGGCATCACCGGCGCGGACCTTGGTCGCCGCGCCCACGCCCAGGCCTCGCGCTTTGGCGCGGAGTTCATCACCCAGCGGGCCACCGGCATGCGCATCGACGGCCAGTACCGCTTTGTCCAGCTCTCCGACGGCCGCGAAATCTCCAGCCACTGCGTCCTCCTGGCCCCCGGCGTGCAATACCGCAAGCTCGAAATCCCCGGCGCCGACCTCCTCGCAGGTCGTGGCATCTACTATGGCGCGGCCCTGGTTGAGGCCCGTGCCTGCGAGGGCGAAGAGGTCTACATCGTCGGCGGCGCCAACTCCGCCGGTCAGGCCGCCCTCTACTTCGCCAAATACGCCACCAAGGTAACCATGCTGGTGCGTAGCGAGGGGCTCTC
Organism: uncultured Acidobacteriaceae bacterium; assembly: GCA_963732305.1. Taxonomy (GTDB): domain Bacteria; phylum Acidobacteriota; class Terriglobia; order Terriglobales; family Acidobacteriaceae; genus Telmatobacter. Next base: position 405,712 of record CAVSYW010000003.1, on the reverse strand, counting down.
AGCCACCATGTCGAAATATTTAATCGATGAGATTTCTCGCACATCCAATATCGAGATAGAGGCACGGACCCAGGTGCTGGAAGCCATCGGAACCGAGCACTTGGAGTCGTTGCGATTAGAAGGCCCGGAAGGGGACTCTCAAGTGCCGGCCGTTTCGTTGTTTGTTTTCATCGGCGCGGCTCCCGTCACGGCCTGGCTTCCGTCGTGCATTTTGCGCGACGACAAAGGATTTATTTTGTCGGGATCGGAGCTGCGCAAAGATGGAAAATGGCCGGACGTATGGCGCGAAAACCGCGAGCCCTATCTGCTTGAAACCAGCGTGCCCGGCGTGTTTGTCGCCGGCGACGTGCGCGAGGGCTCGATCAAGCGCGTGGCCTCCGCGGTGGGCGAGGGTTCTATCGCGGTGCAGTTCGTTCACCAGTATTTGGCCGCGTTCGGTGCTTGAGTTGTAGATCGGAGTTCCCGGAGGGAGCAGGGGGCTTCAGCCCCCTGAAAGAGAGCGAATCAGCGTGGCCTTCAGGCACGGGCTTTTGTTCCTTCTCCGAGGCATGAAGATGGGTTGGGGGCGCGCAACGAGGCCGGCCCCGGAGGGGCCGAACGAGAATAGCCCAGGGTGAAGTCCGCGGCGGCGGATGGAACCCTGGGTCGGGAGCAATAAAAATGCGTCGCAGCCCCGTAGGGGCGGCGCGAACACCGCGAAAGCGGCGCAAGCATTGAAACGCAAGATGAGCGAAAGTCCACAATCCATCCAGGTCGAGCCGATCCACCTACGCGACGTTGCGCAGGCTCTTGCCCGCACCCGCTTTTTCGCCGGGACGCCCTTCGCCGAGATTGGCATCGATCTCGTCGATCGCGTTACCGCCAAAGCTGGCAGTGTTCTCGTCGAAGCCGGCGATCCGTGGAAGTACTACTGGCTGGTGCTCGAAGGCGAGACCCAAGCCAAGCGTCCCGAATCCGATGGCGCCTGGACCATGGTGGGCACCGCGCGCCCCGGCGAGGGCTTTGGCGAAACCCCATTTCTCACCTGCAGGTCTGTGTCCATGTTCCGCATTATCGCGATGCGGGATTCCGTGCTCCTGCGCTTCAGCGAACAGGATTTCTGGTCCCTGCTTGCCTGCTGCCCTGCGGTGCGCAAAATCGTCCTCGACAACAGCGCGCAACGTGTGCAGACCTACCAGGTCGAAGCGCTACACCGCGAAAAGCTCGTCTCCCTGGGCACGCTCGCCGCCGGCCTCATGCACGAGCTCAACAACCCCGGCTCAGCCGCCAAGCGCGCTGCCTCGCAGCTCCGCGAAAACCTGCTTCGACTCCAGGAGATCAGCCTCCGCGGCAGCGCCAAACCCAAGACCCCCGAGCAGATCGGATGCATGAAAGGGCTGCTCGAGCACGCCCTCGGCGGCTGCAACCTGCAAGCCATGAGCAGTCTCGATGAGGCAGATGCCGAAGAAGCCATGAGCCAATGGCTGGCGCAGTCGGGCGTCGAAAACGCCTACACCATCGGCCCCACGCTGGTTTCCATGGGCTTCGATCGCCATGAGATTGCCTGCGTCAAGGAGCATTTTGATGCCTCCGCGTTCTCCGACGCGCTCAACTGGTTCGGTGCGCTGGTCTCGAGCGTCACGCTGGTCTGTGCCATTGAGGAAAGCATCGCGCGCATCACCGAGCTGGTGACCGCAGTGAAGAAATTTGCCTACGATGAGCGCAACCCTGGCAAGGAGCTCGACGTCCACGACAGCTTGCAGAGCACGCTCACCATTCTCGGCCACAAGCTGCGACTCAAGCAGATTGAAATCGACAAGCGCTTTGCGGCCTCGCCTTCGACCATCCAGACCCGTGGCTACGCTCTCAGCCAGGTGTGGACCAATCTCATCGACAATGCCACGGATGCGTCGCCGGAGGGCGCGAAGATCGAGATCTCTACATGGTCCGAGCCCGGCTGGCTCGTGGTGTGCATCGGCGATCACGGCTCGGGCATCGCGCCAGACGTTCTGCCGCACATCTTCGAGCCGTTCTTTACCACCAAGCCGCAGGGCGCCGGCACGGGCCTCGGCCTGGAGATCGTGCAACGCATCATCACGCAAAAGTTCGGCGGAACGATCGACGTAGAATCAAAGCCCGGAGACACGCGCTTCATCATCCACCTGCCGATGAAGACTCCCGACGCCGAGCCCGCATCGAAAGGGTGACAATCGAAACCTGGCGAACCGCCAGGCCCACCTTTAGCACCCTGCTTGTGCTCCCTCGCTTCCTCGCTCCCTTGCTCCCTCGCTCCCTGCCTCTCCGTGGTAGGACCACCGAATCCCCGGCAGCGTATGATGATCTGCGCGAGCAATTCAACCCCTCAAGAGGCACTTCCGTGATTCGAATCCAGTTTTCCCGCAAGCCCGCGGCGTTCCTGTGCGCACTAATTCTTGCATCGTGCGGCGCGCTGCACGCGGCCCGTACCTGCAATCCTCGGGACCTCGGCGCAAAGGGCGACGGCGTCACCAAGGACACTACCGCGATTCAAGGCGCCATTGACGCCTGCGCGGCCAAAGGCGGCGGCACGGTTCGCCTCACCGCGGGAACCTATCTGAGCGCGCCCATCGTGCTCAAGAGCAACATCACGCTGCAGCTCGACAAAGGCGCCACGCTGCTCGGTTCTCCCGATCACGCCGACTACCCCGACAAAATTGAATTCCGCCTGCCCGCGGTGCAATCGCTGGTGAGCGCCACGAACGCCGAAAACGTCGCCATCACCGGCGAAGGCACCATCGACGGACAGGGCGAAAGCTGGTGGGCCATGGCGCGCACGGTGCGCAACGCCGGCGTGATGGGCGTCCATCCCCGTCCGCGCGGCATCGTCTTCGACCACTGCAAGCATGTGCGCGTCGAGGGCATCACCCTGCAGAACTCGGGCTTCTGGCAGCTCGTGCCCTACTACTCTGACGACGTGCTCATCAGCCACGTCCGCATTCTGGCGCCGAACCCCTCGCCGAATACCGACGCCGTCGATCCCTTCTCCTCGTCCAATGTGCGCATCGATCATCTTTACGCCGATACCGGCGACGACGATATCGCCATCAAGTCCGGCGCCATCAACTCCCCAGGCGGCGACGACCCGGCGCGCGATATCACCATCACCGACTGCACTTTCAAGCATGGGCACGGCCTTTCCATCGGCAGCGAAATCGCCGGCGGCGCGCACAACATCGTCGCCACGCGCATCCATTTTGAAGGCACGGACAACGGCATTCGCGTCAAGGCCAATCGCGATCGCGGCAACGACGTCAGCGATCTGGTCTTCAGCGACATCGACATGAAGGACGTGAAGAATCCGATCGTGATCAGCGAATACTATCCGCGCATCCTGCCGCCCGAGGGCGAAGTGAAACCGGAGCCGGTCACGCGCCTCACGCCCCACTTCCACAACATCGTTTTTCGTAACGTGACAGCTACCGGCGGCCAAATGGCTGGCGCCATCGTCGGCCTGCCGGAGGCGCCGGTCAGCGATATCGTGCTGCACAATGTGACTCTCAGCGGCCAGACCGGCCTCTCCATCGGCTACGCCAACGTCACCGGGCAGAACGTGAAGGTCACTGCCGAGCAAGGCGATGCCATCCTGAAATCGACTGGCGCCATCGTCGACTTTCATTGAGATCCAAAAGGGCTCCGCGCCGTGGCGACGGAGCCCCCTCAGCGTTTCACCTTCTTAGTCCGAGCGCTAAAACAGCGCTACTTGGTCTTGGTCAGGTGCGCCAGCATCCCGTCGGGCGGCCCGCTGAGCGAGCCATCGCTGTTCAGCGTGAGCTGCTCTGTGTCGCCTTCGCAGGTGAGTGCGATGTTGTTGCCGCTTTGCGTGTAGGTGCAGGCGGAGGACATGGGCCCCATCGTCGTGGTGGCCTTGCCGTCCGACTCGAATGAAATTTGCACCATTCCCCCAGGGGCGGCGTAGGTATGGCCCTTCACTCCGCTGCCGCAGGCCACGACGCACAGACACATCAGCAGGCCGGCCGCAGCCGCCAGTACACTTCGATCGTTCATTCTCACAATTCCCTCCAGTGCGGCTTTCATTGGGGGAAAATGCTCATGATGGCGAAAGCCGTTCCAGAGACTCTACTCACAATGGGCCGCGCAAGGCAAGTGGAATTTGGCAGCAAGCCGGCTGGGTTCTGTTCTGGTAGATGGGCTCAGCCCTGAAAGGCAACAGCATTAGGAAACGCCCGACGATTCGCAGGAAAAGGCAGAAAGCCCCACTGACCACTGATCACTGACCACTGATCACTGATTGACTCCGCTCGCCAGGAACCCGCCGTCCACCACCAGGATCTGCCCGGTCACAAACGAAGCGCTGTCTGAGGCCAGATACACTACCGCTCCAATCAGCTCTTCCGTCTTGCCAAAGCGCCCCATGGGCGTGCGCATCAGCAACTCCTGCCCGCGCGGCGACGAGTCGAGCAGTTGCGCATTCAAGTCGGTGCGGAAGACGCCCGGCGCAACCGCATTCACCGTCACGCCCTTCTTCGACCACTCCACGGCCAGCGAGCGCGTCAGCGAAGCCACGCCGGCCTTGCTGGCCGCGTAGGCCGCCACTTCACTCAGCGCGACAAAGCTGTTCAGCGAAGCGATATTAATAATCCGTCCGTAGCCGCGTTCCAGCATCGGCCGGCCGAACACCTGGCAGGCCCGCAGTGTTCCCGTCAGATTCGTGTTCAGAATGTTGTTCCACTCCGCCTCCGCCAAGTCGAGAGTCGGCGTGCGCTTGATCATGCCCGCGCAGTTCACCAGGATGTCGACTTTGCCGAAGGCCTCGAGCGCGGCGGCACTCAGCTTTTCGAGCGACGCACGATCGCCCACATCCGAAGCCATGCGGAGGGTCTTTCGTCCGCGCGCTTCGATCTGTTCGGCCGTCGCGTCCACCTGCTGCTGGCGGCGCGCGGTGGCAATCACATCGGCGCCAGCGTCGGCCAGGCCAAGGCTAAGCGCCAGGCCGATACCCGAGGTGCCGCCTGTAACAACCGCAACCTTGCCTTCAAGGCTAAACACTTGAGGGTTCATTCGATCTCCATGGGGGAATCTCCGTGTTCGCGCCACGGAGCAAACTGCTACGACATTCAGCTTACAAGACGCACGCCGCTCAGCTCATCGGCACAGGAGCTAAAAGCTGGACGCTGAGAGCTGGAAGCTGTTCTTCAGATCGCGCGCCCCAGAAACACCGGCGCAATGTGACGATCATACAAGTTCTCCGTCACATTTTTCGCGATTACGGGCTCATTGGCCTCCAGCAGCTTCAGGTAGCGCGGCCCCATCTTCGCAGCCACTTTGAATCCCACATGCAGCAACTGCCGCACGCTGGGATTGTAAGCCGGGTCGGCTTCCACATGCCGCAAGGCCGAAGTGTACTGCTGCGATGTCCAGCCGCGCACCTCATCGGCCGAGGGCAGCTTGGCCGGATCGATGTCGATGACCGTCGCGTAGGGCCCGGTCAGTTCTTCCATGTGCGCCAGCGCCTCGGCATACACCTGCTTGGCCAACGCCAGGCCGTCTCCACCAGACTCGGCGAGCCCGATCAATTCTTCGAGCCATGTGGTGCCGGCGGTCTTCAGGTGCACGCCCACGTTCATGCGCTTCATGGTGGCGTGGATCGCCGGATAAATCGAAAACTTGTCACTGCCCGAGTGCACGCTCAGCTTCAGATTGTCGGGGAGTCCGTATTGCTTCACCGCGTAAGCGATGGCCGCCACGTCCAGCGCCATCTCGCGCTCGAACTGCGCCACGTCGCCTACGTAATCCACGCCTTTGTTGAAGCGCCCGCTGAACTTCGGCGCAATGGTCTGCACGGGAATGCCTTCGTCGGCAATCGCCGCCAGAATGATCAGCAGCTCCACGGGGCTTTGCGCGCGATCGGTCTCGTCCATCGAAACTTCGGGAACAAAGTTACCCGCGCCCTTCGCGTTCAGCACAATGCGATGCACTTCACCGGCCTTCTTCGCCGCGGCCAGAAATTTCTGCGCCGTCTGCGTCAGCATTTCCTGCGTAATCTCGAAGGCCTGGTCGGCTCCGGCCAGCTCGATGCTCCCTTTCAGCTCCGGATGCCGGTTCACAAAGCTCTCAATGTCCGAGGCCTCCGCAGGCTGGCCGATAAAGTCAGCCACATCGAAGGTGAAAAAATCGCACGGCGTCAGAAAACGTTCCACCGTCGTTGCCGTAATGTGGTCGGCGTCGCAAAAATACGGCAGCTTCCATCCCAGCGCTTTCACCGCCGCGTCGGCCGCCACGCGCACGCTCAATGGCTCGGAGCCGATGATGTTGTGCTCCCGGTTCGATTTGTTCCAGACCGGTACCACCTCGACTCCCTGCTCGAGCGCCTTCACGCATGCCTGCAACTGTGCCTTTGCCTGATGCGCGAACCGGTCGCCCACGCCCACTGAGTACTTATTGAGCCTCATTCCTGGATTCCCCATAGTCATCTAGTCTTGTTCTTTCTTTGAAGCGCACCGCGAGCCGCCCTTTTTGACCGCGCCGGCTTACGCCACTGCAAACGTCGGAACGGCGCACTCAAACCGGCTGCGAACCGCCCACAATCCCAATCCCGGATTGGCGACAAAGAAAATCTCCTCGCCGTCCACGTGGTTCCAGCCGTGGCCCAGCTTTTCCGGATCGTATTTCTTCGTCATCGCCTTTAGGTCGCCATAGGCAAAGCCCACGCCCTCGATCTCCTCGCGGCTCAATTCGGCCGGGCACCAGGTGATCTTGAATCGCCCCTCTGACGAACCGTGAATCAGGTGCGCCGCCGCGCTCAAGTCCGCGGCCAGGTCGGCGTTCTCGCTCACCGCTTTCAACGTCGCCGGCGTGCCGAAGTAGCCGTATTTGCGAATCATGGCGTCAATGCCCTTGTCTTCGCCGAACTCATGCACGCCCGGTCCCAGAACAATCAGCTCGGCTCCATCCGCGAGCGCCATCCGTGTGCGATACACGGCCTTGTTCCCGATCCACGTCGAATGAAACTCCTTGGGATCGAGATACACGACAGCTTTCTTGATGGGCTTATCGAGCATCTCGAAGTTCACCTTCAGGCTCAGCTCCGCGGCCTTCAGGAAGCACTCGAGATCGTCGCCGATGAAGAGCCCGCGCACCGCGAGGCCTCCGTCCTTGCGGCGTCCGACCACCGTTTGCACATACACGATCGGCAGATTCCGTAAAAACTCCTTGCATGCGCGGTTCAGCACATTGCGCACCGGGTTCTCGGCGCGGCCCATGATCCGCTCCATCCCGTACACCGCGCCCAGGTAGTGGCTGCGGTTGATGCTCTCGCGTCCGCCCGTGCCGATCAGGATGTTCTTGGCGTGGTTAGCCATGCCGATCACTTCGTGCGGCACCACTTGTCCAATGGAAAGAATCAGGTCGAAGCCGCCCTGCGAGATGAGCTTGTTCACCTGCGCCGGCCATGTGTAATTCAGCTTGCCTTCCGATTGTTCGAAAATAAACGATGCCGGCAGTTCGCCCAGCGTCTCAATATCGGTGCGCCAATTGTGGACTTTGAAAAGTTCCAGCGGCATGTTGCCGAACATGTGCGCAATCTGGTCGGGCCGCATAGGTGTGTGCGTGCCGATGGCCGGCAGCACCGCCTTGAGCTTGTCGCCGTAATGTTCCCAGGTGTACCGCGTCAGGTCGCCGGCCCGCGAGTGCTCGCGGCTTTGGTCGGGCGGCACAGCCAGCACGTTCTTCCGCGCGCCCAGCTTGGCCAGGCTCTCCACCAGTAATTCCTTCAGTTGTTCGGAGGAAAGATCGGTGTCAACACTACCAACAGAACAATAGAGACTCATAATAAAAACTCCAATTCTTCATCCAGCAGACGGCAAACAGCTGATCACCGATCACTCATCACTCATCACTGACCACTGACCACTGTTCTTACAGCCGGTACGCCTTCTTCACCAGATCGATTGTCAACTGGTGCGCCAACTCGTGCGCTTCATCCTCTTCCAGCCGCCGCTCGGCCACCAGCTTGCCCAGAAACGCGCAATCCACGCGCCTAGCTACATCGTGCCGCGCCGGAATCGAAAGGAACGCCCGCGTATCGTCGTTGAACCCGACCGTGTTGTAGAAGCCCGCCGTCTCCGTAGCTTGCTCGCGGAAACGCATCATGCCCTCAGGACTGTCATGAAACCACCATGGGGGTCCGAGACGCAAGCACGGATAATGTCCGGCCAGCGGCGCCAGCTCCCGGCTGATCGTCGACTCATCAAGCATAAACAAAATAATGGTCAGATTCTTCTCGTTGCCAAAGCGGTCAAGCAGCGGCCGTAGCGCGTGCACGTAGTCGGTCGGCCCGGGAATGTCGGCGCCCATGTCGCGCCCATACTTCTCGTAAACCAACTTGTTGTGGTTGCGCACCGAGCCCGGGTGAATCTGCATCACCAGGCCGTCTTCCACGCTCATCCGCGCCATCTCCGTCAGCATCTGCGCACGGAACAGCTCCTGCTCGGCCGCATCCGCCTTGCCCGCAATCACTTTGCCGAACAGCGCCGCCGCCTCCGTTTGGGAAAGGTCCGCCGTCTGTGCCGTGGGATGACCGTGGTCGGTCGAGGTGCAACCCAGCGTCTTGAATCGCGCCCGAGCCTTCCAGAGCGAGCTTAGATAGCCCTTCCACGTCGACGCATCTTCGCCGTTTTGTTCGCCAAGTTGGGCCACCAGCCCGGCAAATCCCGTGAACTCCGGATCCACCACCGGATCGGGGCGGAACGCCGGAACAATGCGCGCCTTCCATCCCGAATCGCGAATGGCCTGGTGCGCCTTCAGCGGATCGAGCGGCGACTCCGTCGTCGACAACACTTCGATGTTGAATCTTTCGTAAAGCGCCCGGGGCAAAAATTCCGGCGTGTTCAGTTTTTCCGCGATGGTGTCGTAGTAAACATCGGCCGTCTTCCCGCTCAGCCGCTCCGTCATTCCAAACTCTTCCTGAAATGTGTAATCCAGCCACATGCGAGTCGGTGTGCCGCGGAACAGATAATAATGGCTGGCAAAAATGCGCCACACTTTGCGCGGATCCTTCACCACCGGCTGCCCGATCTCCAAATCGTCCATCGAAACGCCCTGGCTGTACAACATGCGGAACACGTAGTGATCCGGTTGCACAAGAAGCGTCGCCGGGTCGGGAAAGGGCTTGTTCTCCGCAAACCACGATGCCTGCGTATGCCCGTGCGGGCTCACGATGGGCAGCTTGCGGACCTTGGCATACAGCGATCGCGCGATTTTGAGGGCGTTTGTTTCAGACGGAAAAAGGCGGTCTTCGTGGATCAACATGGCTTTCATCCTACCCCGTAAAGTGTACAGTCGAACCGCTTTGCGGCCCTGAGGTCAGACCACAAGTATACACTCACCAGCGCCGCGCTTTCCTGGTCGACCACTCGCGGGTCGCTGCAAGTTTATCGAACTAAACCCTGCGTTCGGTGATAATCTCGCTTTGAACCGGATTTTCAGATTCGTAAGAAGGTGCCTGATCGTATGCCGCGCTTGAAAGAGGAAGAGCAATCGACACATCGCACCATGCAAGTGGTGAACCACATCCGTACCCTCATCGAGAACGGGACTCTGCAACCAGGCGACAAAATTCCTCCGGAGCGTGAATTGGCGCGCTCTCTCAAGATCAGCCGCGCCAGTCTGCGCACCGGCATCGGTTACCTCGCGGCCATGGGCGTCATGAAAATCCGCCACGGCGTGGGCACCTTTGTGGCCGATGGTCCTCCGGAATTTGGCAAGGCATCTCTCAGCCTGATGGGCGCCCTGCACGGCTTTCAATCCTGGCAGATGTTCGAGGCGCGCATCATTCTTGAGAGCCATGTGGCCGCGCTGGCAGCCGAACGCGGCAAGGAGGAGCATCATGCCGCGCTGGCCGAAGAGGTCGCCGAGATGTTCGCCGCCTTCGAGAGCCCCACCGACTATCTCATTCACGACCTCACGTTTCACCGCGTCATCGCGCAGGCCTCGGCCAACCCCATTCTTGCCGCCATCATTGAGACCATCACCTCGGCGCTCTACGACAGCCGCCGCAAGACCGTTGAGCATTCCACGGACCTCCGCGAGTCAGCCGAGATGCACCGCGAGCTCTACCGGGCCATTCGCGCCCGCAAGCCGCAGGAGGCGCATAACCTGATGGAGCAGCACCTGCGCATGGCGCAGATTGCCCAGGGAATGGAGCGCCCCTCGGGCCGCAAAAGCGCGCCCGCCGCAGCCAGGAAAAAGCAGAGTCATCCCGCACATGCCGCATAAATCGCATGGTCTCGTCTGACCTCCCAAATTGCGTCCAGACTGCTTCGCGCATTGTGGGAAGCACCCGCCCTGGCCCAAATCAATCAACCCGGCTCAAGAACGGAAACGCTGCGTCAGAGTCTCTGCCAACGCCGCGGGTTTTGCCGGTCCGCACCCCAGCGCGTCCAAGATATCTCTTTTCAGTTCAAATAGATATCTAACGCAGGTTGCATTCCACGATCCGCGCCTAAAAACCGCGTTTCCTGGCGCCCCTGCGGAACTTTTCAATGCCTTTTCCGCAGCCCCAAGAATTACTACAGGCAAATGATTTTTCCCTATTGACAGTTATTAACCTAGTGTATGAAACTAATCGAGCTTCAAAATGTGGTCAGACCACGTGTGCGAAATTTCAAGAGTACCGGGCGCAGCCTCACGATGAAGCAGACAGAACTACTTAGTGGAGGCATCACAATGAGGCAATTCGCCTTAAGCAATCTATTCCAGTCGCGGCAGGCAGTGCGCCTGCTGCTGGCAGTGGCGCTGCTGGCGCCGTTCACGGTGCGCTGCGCTTTGGCGCAGATGTCCGGATCGGGAACCATTGAAGGAACAATCACTGACCCCTCGGGCGCCGTGGTCGTTGGCGCGCAGGTTTCAGCCGTGAATCTGTCGACGGGCGCCGAGACCGTGCGGACCACAACCAAGAGCGGCGCGTACTCACTTGCTCCGCTCGAACCTGCAACCTATCGGATTACCGTGGCAGCGCCCGGCTTCGAGACGCTGGTGCGCGATAGCATCAGCCTGAATGGCTTGCAGGTCATCGGGCTTGACCTGTCTCTGAAAATTGGCTCTGCGAGCCAGACCGTAACGGTCTCAACCGCGCCGCCTCCTCTGGAGACAACCAATGCAACCGTGGGCAATGCGATCGATGACCATGCCTATACAAATATTCCACTGGAGATGGGCAACCTGGGCTCCGCGGATCAACGCCGCGCCACCGACGTCGCCTACCTCGTCCCCGGGGTCAGCGCCCAGCTGACCAACAATAACGCGACCGACGCGGCCTTCGTCGTCAACGGCAATGTCGGGTCGACGCAGATGCACATCGACGGCCTGCCCCTGGCCCTGCCCGCCGGCAACGGCGATCCGCGCTATGTATGGACGGCCATCCCCGCCGAGTCGATCAACCAATTCCAGGTCCAGACGGCCGGCTACTCGGCCGAGTACAGCGGCCTCGGACTCGAGAACTTCAGTGTCAAGTCGGGAAGCAACCAGATCCATGGCACGGTCTATACCATCGTGCGTAACACCGCATTCGACGCTTCGGGCTTCATCCCGGTGACGAACGCCGTGACAGGAAAACTGATAAAAACCCCGGAGCACCAATGGGAAGACGGCATGAACATCGGCGGGCCCATCTGGAAGGACAAGATTTTCCTCTTTGGCTCCTACATGGATTACCGCGACAGTACCATCACCCTGCCGAACTACGAATCGATTCCCACCCCCGCTGAACTGTGCGGCGACTTTTCCGCATCCGATGCCGGAGGAAAATATCCGATCTACGACCCGACCACGCAAACCGCGAGCACCAGCGCGCCCACGCGTACGCAGTTCAGCGCAATTCCCTACATCATGAAAAATGGAACTTGCGTTCAGAACGGGGCCACGGCAGTTGCGAACGTGATTCCGCAAAGTGAAATTTCGCCGGAAGCCCAGTATCTCCAGAAATATTGGAACGGCGTTACCTATTCCGACGGCACCAGCACCGCCAACCCGACCAACACCACGCCGACCCTCAGCAACTTCATCGGCAGCTATCCCAATGGACTTGCGAACTGGTCGACGGCCAATCGTCTGGACTGGGTCATCTCCTCCAAGCAGAGCATGAACGTGCTGGCTGCCTTTGGCCGCCAGTCGACGGTCAACGGCTCGGCCGAGACCACCGACGATGGTCCCCCGCCCTACCGCGCCGACAAGGCCTACGATCCGCGCACCGCGGTTTTCATCCTGTCGCACATCTACCAGATCACTCCCAGCCTTGTGAATCAGGGGAGCATCGGACTTGCGGAGTATCACTCCAACACCTACAACCTGGACCTGTACACCTCAGCCTACTCGTCGGCGAGCGCGGGCATTACCAACTTGGCCGCCGGACAGGCCAGCGGCTCGTTCCCGACGCTCACCTTCACGGGCAACGACGGGCTGAACCAATGGGGCGGCGGCGGAACCTTCTCCAGCACCAACAACAACACCACGTCGTACAAGGACAACGTGCAGTGGATCCACGGCAAGCACTCCTTGACCTTCGGCACCATGGGTCAGTTGTTCGGCTACCACAACATCCCGGCCTGGGGAAACAGCACGCCTTACGCTGCGGCCTTCACCGCTTCGCCAACCGGTCAGTTCTCGTCCAAAACCACCCTCAACGCGAGCACCGGCATGGGCTATGCCAGCTACCTGCTGGGCGCGGCGAACTCGGGAACCATGTATACCGAGTACGGAGCCGGCTATCTGGAGACGTACTCCTACGCCCATCAGTTCGGGTTCTACGTGAACGACGATTTCCGCATCACTCCGAAGCTGACCGCGAACCTCGGTCTGCGCTGGGACCTTATTACTCCGTTCTTCCAGGAAAAGAACAGCCACTATTCGTTCCTCAACCCCACCGTGACCAATCCCGTCACCGGCACGCCGGGAATCCTGCAGTTCGCGGGCTCCAACAGCGCCGCGACCGCCAATACATACTGCAACTGCACGACGCCAACGCAGATGTATTACAAGAACTTTGGTCCCCGCCTGGGCTTGGCCTACGAACTGAATAATAAGACAGTCATCCGGGCCTCCTTCGGCATCTTCTACTCGACGGGATCAGGCGGTTTTGGCAGTTCGGGTGTTTCGACCGGCGCAGCGCAGGTTGGCACGACGGCCCCGGCGGTTTCGGCATCTCAACCGCTTTCCCAGCCTGCCTACTACCTCAACAACAGCGCCTATTTCGAGGCCGGCACGCCCTACGGCAATACGGCTAACACGGCCGCCGGAGGCGCATCGTTTACCGCGATCACGCCGCCGCTTATCGACCAGGCCTTCGGAACCTATTATTCGACCGCCGGAGTGGCTCCGAACGTCTCTTCCCAGACACTGGGCTATGTCGATCCTTACTACGGCAACCGTTCGCCGCAGTATCCGGAGTGGTCCATCGGCTTCCAGCGCCTGCTCACCAGCAACATCACTGCGACCATCAACTACGTCGGCAACGAGGGCCACTTCCTCTATGACGGCGCATCACGCGGTTACTACCAGAACCAGGTGAATCCAAGTTATCTTGGCCTGCAAGGCCTTGCAGGCGACGTTCCTTCTTCCACGGTCACTGCGGGCGCTGTTAGCGCGTCGTGCACCCAGACGACGGCCCTGGCGCAAGCCCAGTGCCTCTATCCGAGCATCACTGTGCCTTACGCTAGCTTCCCGCTGTTGACCGGAGGCCTGATCTCCTCTACGTCGGTCGGCCAGATGCTCAAGCCGTTTCCGCAGTTTAACGGCGTCAGCGATCTGATGGCCCTGGACTCCAACTCCAACTACCACGCCGTGCAGATTTCGGTTCAGGGACGCCAGTTTCACGGTCTGTCCTTCAATGTGAGCTACACCCGCAGCAAAACGCTCGACGACAACGGTACCTTCCGCAGCGGCTATGCGATCCCTGCCGGTTACCTTGCCGGCGAGCCGAGCAAGAGTTGGGCCGTGCATCGCGCCGACTACTCGCTCAGCGTGATCGATCTGCCGCAGGATATTACCAGCTACGTTTCCTACGATCTGCCCTTCGGCAAAGGTCATATGGGCGGCTCGAACTTCATCGTGAGCAACGTTGTCGGTGGGTGGACGCTTTCCGGGGTCTACACCTACGTCAGCGGCCTGCCACTGGTGCTCTCGGAGAGTTCCTCCTGCACGGGGTCGGCTGGAACCTGCGAGCCCAGCTACAACGCGCAGTTCAGCGGTCCCATCATGCCGATCGGCAAGTGGGGCGCGGGCGCAACCGCTGCAAGCCTGGCGACGACTCAGTACATTGACCCTAACGCGTTTATCCAAACCACGTCGACGGCTGTGATTCCGGGCACCACCACTAAAGCCTTCGCCAGCCAAAACGGCGGTTACCTCATCGGCGACCTCCGCCGCACCGCGCCTTATGGCCTGCGCGGTCCTTCCATCTACGACATCGATAGCACCGTAAAGCGGACCTTCGATATCTGGAAAGAGGGGCGGGTCAAGTTCGTCTTTGAGGCGAGCGCCTTCAACACCACCAACCATGTCTGGTTCGGCAGCCCAGGGACAGACGATGCCGCCAGCGGCGGCACGATCGGTGAGTCAGTCGGCTCCTCCACCTTCGGCGCGGTTACGAAGCAGGCCAACAATCCGCGCCAGTTCCAGTTTGCCGGTCACTTCAACTTCTAAAGCGATCAGCTGGTAAACTTCAACCTGTTTGTTTCACTCGAGGCGCTGCCGGTCTTCCGGCAGCACCTTTTCTCTTTTCGCCGCAAACCTGTAAAATCCTTCTCGCGATGGGAGTCCCGCCTTCATGATCCCAAACAGTAAATCCGCGGATGCACTATGGCTGCCAGACGTGGCTGTCGCCCTTTTTCTCTTCGCCTTCGCAATGCCCGGCGCTCATGCGCAGGCAGCGCCCCAAAGCCCGGCCGCGGCCCCTGCGCCCGCCGATGCGCAGCCCATGTCGCAACGCGCCGCCAGCTCCGCCATCGCACGCTGGCCCGACGGCCGCACTGCCCCAGCCGGTGCGCCTTCGTCCTGGAACTACGAGCTCGGCACGCTTCTCCAGGGCGTGCGCGCCGTCTGGCTCACCAACGTCGATCCGCGCGATTTCAACTACATCAAGGCCTCAGTCGACGCGCTCGTCGCTCCCGACGGCTCCATCCCCACGCTCAAGCCCGAGGAGCATCAGCTCGACAACATCCTCCTCGGCCGCCAGCTTCTTTTCCTCTACGGCGTCACCCAGGACAGGCGCTACCTCACGGCCGCCACCTTCCTCTGGAACCAGCTCGCCGCACAACCCCGCAACTCCGAGGGCGGCTACTGGCACAAGCAGCGCTATCCCAACCAGATGTGGCTCGACGGTCTCTACATGGCCGAGCCCTTCCGCGCCGAATACGCGTCGATCTCGCATCATCCTGAAGAATTTAAAGACATCACGCGCCAGTTCGTCCTCATGGAACAGCACGCCCGCGATCCCAAAACCGGCCTGCTCTACCACGGCTGGGACGCGTCGAAGCAGGAGCGCTGGGCCAACAAGCAAACCGGCGATTCGCAGCAATTCTGGGCGCGCGGCATCGGCTGGTACATGATGGCCCTCGTCGACACGCTCGACTATTACCCCGAAGCCGACCCCGGCCGCGCGCAACTGATCGCCATTCTCCGCCGCGAAGCCGCCGCCGTTGCGCGCTACCAGGACAAGAAAACCGGCCTCTGGTTCACCATGATGAATAAGCCCGGCGAAAAGGGAAACTACTTTGAATCCTCCTCCGCCTGCATGTTCGTCTACGCGCTAGCCAAAGGCGTGCGCCGCGGCGACTTGCCCAAGTCCTATCTCGCCGTCGCCCAACGCGGCTACAAAGGCATCCTCACTCACTTCGTCCAAACCCAGGGCGACGACGTTTCGCTCACCGGCACCGTGAAGGCCTCAGGCCTCGGCGGCGATCCCTATCGCGACGGCACATACGCCTATTACATCGGCGAAAAAGTCGTCACCAACGACCCCAAGGGCGTGGGCGCGTTCCTGCTCGCCAGCACCGAAATGGAATACGCGCCGGAGTCCGGCCTGGCCCGCGGCCAAACCGTCGTCGCCGACGGCTGGTTCAACTCCCAAACGCGCTTGGATGCCTTCGGGCAGCAGGTCCTCTTCCATTACAAATGGAATACCTGGGACAATCCCGGCTATTCGCTCTTCGGCCATCTCTTCCGCGAGTTCGGCGCGCACTTGAGCGAGCTCGACGCGGAGCCCACAGTCGCCAATCTCAAGGGCGCAGACGTTTACGTCATCGTATCGCCCGACAACGTCGACAAGAATCCGCACCCGCACTTCGCCAATTCTCAAGACGCAACGCAACTCGCAGAATGGGTTCGCACCGGCGGCGTCCTCGTCATGATGGAGAACGACACCTCCTACGCCGACCTCGAACACTTCAACGTGATCGGCGACAGATTCGGCATCCACTTCAACAGTGTGCTGCGCAAGCACGTCATCGGCACAAATTGGGAGCAGGGGAGAATTGACATCGACGGCAAGGGCCTCATCTTCCACCATCCCCACACGATTTATGTGAAGGATGTTTGCACCATCACCGTCACAAAGCCGGCCCGCGATGTGCTCGACGAAGGCGGCGACATCTTCATGGCCACCGCGAAGTACGGCAAGGGAACCGTCATCGCATTTACCGACCCCTGGCTCTATAACGAATACACCGACGGCCGCAAACTCCCCGCGAAATACGACAACTACGCCGCCGGCAAAGAATTCGCGCGCTGGATTCTGGAACAGATCCCGCCCACTCGTGAGCTGGAGAAACCCAGGCCTGCGTTCAAGAAATCAGAACCCTAAGGCAGCTTCGTCGCCGTTGCGGGGACAGTCGGGGTTGCGCCATCGAAGCTTTGCCTGGGTTGGGTAACGGGCGCCGGCATCGCCAACCCCTTCACATCCGGCCCCCACTCCGGACAAATCCGCGCCAGATCGTCAGCCACCATGCGCCCAAACACTTCCGATCCGTGCGCATTCAAATGCGTCCGGTCGAGCGTGCTTCCGTTCGCATCCGGATGCCCTACAGCGTCGAATTGATCCGCCTGCTCCTGCGTCATGGTCTTGAGAAGTCGCGTGCTCTCCGCATTCAGATCGATCACCGGCACGCCCTCTTCCCGTGCTACGCGCCGCGCCGCCTTCGCATACGCCGTCAAATCCTCCACCAGCGCGCCGTCCTTATAATTTCGCCGCGAAAGCGAAGTCACAATCACCGGCCGCGCTCCCTCCGCCCGCGCCTCCGTGATGTAGCGGCGCATATTCGCCGCGTAGGTCGTCTCCGGATCGGTCTCGCGCAACGGCCCCTTGCCCGGCATGTCGTTATGCCCAAACTGGATCAGAATGTAATCCGCGTGTTGGGCCAGCACGTCCTTCCACAAGCCCTCGTCGTAATAGCTCTTCGAGCTGCGTCCATTCCGCGCCAGGTTCACGCAGTCCACGTTGGGCGTCAGATCTGCGCAAAATCCCGGTCCCCATCCTCCGCCATTGTTCACCGTCGAGTCGCCCGCCAACACAATCTTTACCGGTGCGCCGCGAAAGATCGCCACTGTCCGCTCGAGATCCGGCGGCAACTTCGCCGCTTCCGGCCTTACATACTTCGCCAGCGCCGGAACCGCCTTCCCCAGATCCACAGCCACAATCCGCCCAAACACATACGATCCCTCCGCATTCAAATGCGTCTTGTCCGGAATCGTGTTGCCCTGCGCGTCTTTCTTCGTGATCCCCAGCGCATTCGCCTGCGCCTCGGTCAGAGTGTCGAGATACGCAATGCTGTCCGCCTGCAAATCGATGAGCGGCGTTTTCTCCTCGGCTGCAACCTTCATCATCGCCTCCGAGTGCGCCAGCAAATCCGAATGAATCTTCCCGTCATCTCCGTAGTAGCGTCGCGTCAACGGCGTCACCAGGATCGGAACGATGCCATGCGCCCGCGCTTCTTCCACATACCGCTTCAGATTCGCCGGGTACTCTGTCACGAGATTCGTCTCGCGCGGCAAGTGCTGCGCCGACTCCTCGTCATTATGCCCAAACTGAATCAGCATATAGTCCGGCTTGTCCGCGAGCGCCTTCGTCCAATACCCCTCGTTGTAATAGGTCTTCGTGCTCGCCCCGCCCTTGGAGTCGTTGATGCAAACCACGTCGTCCGTCAGGTTTGAGCAAAACCCCAGCCCGTAACCGGCGCTCTTCGTCTGTGTCGAGTCGCCAATCAACGCAATCCGCACCTTCGCCGCCGTCGCTGGCGCATTCGCTTGCGGCTGTTGCGCCTGCACCGCGAGTCCCATCACCAAAACCGTTGACACTACAAAAGGAACGAGCAATTTCATCGAGCTTCTCCGATCTTCACCCAGCGTTGCCGATCACCAAAACCAATAAGAAATCCCGCAGCGAACCGACCCCGATTCTATCGCCCCCAAGGTCCGACCAGCAATCGACGCAGCCTGTCCCCGCGCCAACGTTCTTCCGCACCCCGTTGGGCCGTCGCCGGGGCTTGACGACCCACCGCTCCGCTCCTATACATTTGGATGGTCCCAAGTGGTCAGTCCACTGGATCGCGCTATGACTGCCGGCCCATTTCGCCCGGCTATAAAGCCGAACCCGGCCCCCGCCGATTGGAGAATCTTATGCGTTCTGTTCGTCTCTTCCTTGCCGCGCTTCCGTTGGTTGCCTTGCTCTCTCTCGCCGCGCATCTAGCCGCCCAGGACACGCGCACCGTCACCGAGCCCAAAATTCCTCGCGCGTGTACGACCCTCGAGGCCAACGTCGTCTCCAGCCACGGCAACATCGCCGTCGCCGACGAGCAGAAACTCTCCACGGCTCGCATTCAGGACGCAATGGACCATTGCACGCAAGGCGAGGCTGTCGTCCTGCGCGCCCACGGCAAGAAGAACGTCCTCCTCACCGGCCCGCTCACCCTCCGCGAAGGCGTCACGCTCGTCGTCGATAAGAACACCGCCCTCGTCGCCTCGCGCGATCCCCGCGTCTTCGACTCCACGCCCGGCGGTTGCGGCATCGTTTCCATGCACGGCGGACGCGCCTGCAAGCCGCTCATCTCCGCCGACGGCGCAAAGAATTCCGGCATCATGGGCGAGGGCTCCATCGACGCTCGCGGTGGCGCAACCCTCCTCGGTCAGGACGTCACCTGGTGGGATCTCGCGCACGAAGCCAAAGTGAAAGACGAGTCGCAGAGCGTCTTCGCCATGATCGCCTTACGCCACGTCGACGGTTTCATTCTTTATAAAATCACGCTGCGCAACTCGCCCGGCTTCCACGTCTCCATCAATCAAACCGACGGCTTCACTGCGTGGGGCGTCAAAATCATGACGCCCAAAACCGCGCGCAACACCGACGGCATCGACCCCGGCTCTTCGAAAAACATCACCATCGCCTACAGCTACATTCACACCGGCGACAACGATGTCTGCCTCAAGCCCAGCGGCATGGGCGGCGTCTCCAACATGTCTGTCCTGCACAATCACTTCTACAGTGGCCACGGCATGTCCATCGGCAGCGGCACCTTCGGCGGTGTCGATCGTCTTCTCGTCGACGACCTCACCATCGACGGTGCAGACAACGGCCTGCGCATCAAATCCGATCGCAGCCGCGGCGGCCTCGTCCACCAGGTCGTCTATCGCAACGTCTGCATTCGCAACGTGCCCAACCCGCTCGTCTTCACCCCGCACTACACCACGTTTACCGGCGACCGCCTGCCCATCTACAACGACATCACGCTTGAAAACGTGCACATTCTCACGCCCGGCGCTTACACGTTCTACGGCCTCGACGCCGAGCCGGGCCACAAACTCGAAATCAAGCTCGACAACGTCTTCGCCGACGACCAGAAGGACTCGCTCTTCTATAACCTCGACGCGTCGATCACTCTCGGTCCACGTCTCGGCAATCTCGTTCCCAAGGGCGACGACGTCACCGACACCAACACTCCCGATGCCACGCCCGGCACCCCGCTCGATTGCGACGCGCGCTTCGTCTCATTTCCTGAAGATAAAACCGCTCCTGAAATGGCCGGCAAAATTCCGCCCGAAGACAAAACCTTCTACGTGGCCGCCGACGGCACCGGCGATTACTACTCCGTCCAGCGCGCGCTCGACATGGCGCCCAAAGCCGGCGGCGCGGTTCTTTCCGTCTCGCCCGGCGTCTATCGCGAAGTGCTCACCGTCGACAAGCCCAACATCACCATCCGCAGCGCTAATCCCGACGCGAGCAAAACCGTCATCGTCAACGACCGCAGCGCCGGACAGAACGGCGGCACACTGCACTCCGCCACGGTCAACGTCACTGCGAACGATTTCTTTGCGGAAAACATTACCATCGAGAACGACTTCAACAAGACGCATCCGCAACTGCCCGCCGGCTCGCAGGCCCTCGCCATTCTCGTCACCGGCGACCGCGCCATCTTCCACAACGACCGCCTGCTCGGCAATCAGGACACCGTCTATCTCGGCACGCACTGCGGCAACGAAGCGCAAAATTGCGCCGCCACGCGCCAATACTTCTCCGATTGTTATATCGCCGGCAACGTCGACTTCATCTTCGGCGACTCGAAAGCCGTCTTCGAAAACTGTGAAATTCATTCCACTCCGCACGACGGCGGCTACATTACCGCGCAATCCAAGCACTATCCCAAACAGGATTCGGGCTTTGTCTTCGACCATTGCAAGCTCACTGCCGATCCCGCCGTTATCGGCAATGTCTTTCTCGGCCGTCCGTGGCGTCCCTATGCCACTGTCATCTTTATGCACACCAACATGGGCGACAAGATCGATCCCGCAGGCTGGCGCGAATGGCATCCTGGCGATACGCACTCGCTTGAA
The DNA here is from genome assembly GCA_963732305.1 of uncultured Acidobacteriaceae bacterium. Classification (GTDB taxonomy): domain Bacteria; phylum Acidobacteriota; class Terriglobia; order Terriglobales; family Acidobacteriaceae; genus Telmatobacter. The sequence goes on along the minus strand of CAVSYW010000003.1, from coordinate 384,862 downwards.
ACCGTCTACTACGCGGAGTTCGACTCCACCGGCCCCGGCGCGTATCACGATCAGCGCGATCCGCACACGCATTTCCTTACGCCCGAAGAAGCCAAACAATACGAGCCAACAATCTTCCTGCGCGGCAGCGACAACTGGGACCCGACGAAGCTCCCAACTCCACCCGCGCAGTAAAATGGAGATGTGACCGTAGCATGAGTTGCGCGAAGCTTGACCGCGCCGTAGGCGCAGCGTTTATTAGCCCCGCGCTTCAGCGTGGGGTAAACAGCACCAGCACAACCCAAGTCCCGTAGGGACGGCGCAACCATATTTCATTTTGCGGAATTCGATAGCACCCGAAAGTATCTCAACGGCGCATCGTCACCAGGATCGAACCAATGGCTACCGGCTACCAACTTCTCAGGAGAAAGAATGAAAACCAATTTGATGGCTGACCCTGTGCGCTATCCGCGCATGACGACAAACGAGCTTCGCGATACATTCCTGCTCGAATCCCTCTGCGAGCCCGGCAAGCTGCATCTCAATTACGTCGATCTCGATCGCTCCGTAGTCGGATTCGCGGCCCCGCTCGATGCTCCCATCGCGCTCTCCACCGATCCCGATCTACGCGCCGAGTACTTCACCGAGCGCCGCGAGCTGGGCGCGCTGAACATCGGCGGCGCCGGCGCCATCACCGTCGAAGGCAAGAGTTACGAGCTCAACAATCTCGACGTGCTCTACATCGGCCGCGGCAACAAGCAGGTCACTTTCGCGTCGAAAGATAAGTCCGCCCCCGCCGTCTTCTATCTCCTCAGCTACCCGGCGCACGCCGTCTACCCCGTCGCGCTGGTGCGCAAGGAAGATGCCACGCCCACCGAACTCGGCAGCCTCGAAACCTGTAACAAGCGCACGATTTGCAAATACATCTACCTGCAAGGCGCGCGCAGTTGCCAGCTCGTCATGGGCGTCACGCATCTCGCCCCCGGCAGCAACTGGAACACCATGCCGCCGCACACCCACATGCGCCGTTCCGAAATCTACATGTACTTCAACGTCGCCGCGGACGCGCGCGTCATGCACTTCATGGGGCCGCCGGCGGAAACCCGTCACATCGTCATGGCCGACAAGGGCATCGCCATCTCACCCGGCTGGTCGATCCACATGGGCGTTGGCACCCGTGCCTACAGTTTCTGCTGGGGCATGGGCGGCGAAAACCAGGACTACGCCGACATGGATCCGGCCCCCGTCGACACTTTGCGATAATCGCAACGCTTCACCGCGAAATTTCGCACCAACACAACGGCGGCGATTTCCTTTCGGAAATCGCCGCCTCGGTTTTTCTACTCCCTATTGGCTACTCCCTACTCCCTGTTCTTACACGTTGTACGTCGACGAAGAAACCCGTCCCCCGTGTCCCGTCCAATTGGTATGGAAGAACTCGCCGCGTGGCTTATCGACTCTCTCATAGGTATGCGCGCCAAAGAAGTCTCTTTGCGCCTGCAGCAGATTCTGCGGCAACCGGCCGGTGCGGTAGCCATCGAAGAAGTTGAGCGCAGTAGAGAACGCCGGCGTGGGCACGCCTAGCTTCACCGCGTGCACCAGCGCCTTGCGCCACGACGCCTGATACTTGTTCACCAGCCGCGAGAAATATTTATCGAGCAGCAGGTTGTCGAGCTTCTTGTTCTTGCGGAACGCATCCTTGATCTTGCCCAGGAACTGGCTGCGAATAATGCAGCCGCCGCGCCACATCAGCGCGATGCCGCCCATGTTCAGGTTCCAGCCGTACTCTTTGCCCGCGGCCCTGAGCAGCATGTAGCCCTGCGCGTAGCTGATAATTTTCGAGCTGAAGAGCGCCCGCCTGACATCCTCGATAAACTTCGCGCGGTCGCCCACCTTCACCGCAGTCTTCGGCCCCTTCAGCACCTTCTCGGCCTCTACGCGCTCGTCTTTCAGCGCCGACAGGCAGCGCGCAAACACCGATTCGCCGATCAGCGTCACCGGCTGCCCCTCGTCGAGCGCGCTGATCACCGTCCACTTGCCCGTGCCCTTCTGTCCCGCCGTGTCCAGAATTTTATCCACCAGCGGTGAGCCGTCTTCGTCCTTCTTCGCAAAAATCTGCTGCGTAATGTCGATCAGGTAGCTGTCCAGCTCGCCCTTGTTCCACTCGGCAAACACCGCGTGCAGCTCGTCGGCCGTCAATCCAAGCCCGCGCTTCAGCAGGTCGTAGGCCTCGCAGATCAGCTGCATGTCGCCGTACTCAATGCCGTTGTGCACCATCTTCACAAAGTGCCCGGCGCCCTCTTCGCCCACCCAGTCGCAACAGGGCGTGCCGTCGTCCACCTTGGCGGCAATCGCCTGGAAAATCGGCTTCACATGCGGCCACGCCGCCGGGTTGCCGCCAGGCATAATCGACGGCCCATTGCGCGCGCCCTCTTCGCCGCCAGAAACGCCCGTGCCGATAAACAGAATCCCCTTCTCGGCCAGCGCCTTGGTGCGCCGCGTCGAATCCGTGAACAGCGAGTTCCCGCCATCGATAATGATGTCGCCCTTTTCGAGGCTCGGCACGATGTGGTCGATCATCTGGTCCACGGTGTCGCCCGCCTTCACCATCAGCATCACCCGCCGCGGCCGCTTCAGCAGCCCGGCCAGCTCCTCAATCGAGTGCGCGCCCACAACCTGCGTCCCTTTGGCTTCATTGGCAATAAAGTCATCGACTTTAGAGACGGTCCGGTTAAACACGGCCACCTTGTATCCATGGTCGTTCATGTTGAGGACAAGATTCTGTCCCATCACAGCAAGGCCAATCAGGCCGATATCACAAGTAGCATCAGGCATGCTTTTCTCCAAACTCAAAATTCTATCACTGCGGATTTTCTTAGCGTTTCAGTTTGAAGCCGTCGTGAAAGGGCACGACTTTAGTCGTGCCGAATGCGCCTCAAAACAACATGGGCTTTAGCCCCTGAGGGACGGTTTTGCTCAATCTGACCCACTACCCGGAATGTCGGGTTTCTCTCTTTTATTTTAACCCCGTGGTCAGACCTCGAAGTGTTATCAGACCGCGATGCCCGCCGACCGGTAGATATCCGCGATCCAGCGCATATCCTTCAGGCCTTCCTCGCCCGGAGTGTTTGGCTCCAGATTGTTCTCGACGCAGTGCGAAAAGTGGTCGGCCTGCGCCGTGAACTGGTATGGGTCGCGTGAAGGATTGAGCTCGTCAATCATTTGGCCGTCCACCAAACCGTGCATGTGAACCCCGTCGTAGTTGAACCCCGGATCAAGCGCCAGCCAGCCTTTGGAGCCGTACACTTTGAAATAACCGCTCGTGTTGGCGCCGTAGCTGGTGGAGCAACTGGCCACAATTCCCGACGGAAAGACCGTAGTCCAGGCCACGTTCTCTTCGACTTCGTTGAAACGGCCGTCGTGGTCGATGGTCGAGGCAACGGCAGTGATCTTCGCCGGCTCCTCGCCCGTCAGATAGCGAGTGGCATTGAGCGAGTAGATGCCCACGTCGTAAAGCGGACCGCCGCCGGCCATTTTCTTGTTCAGCCGCCACTGGCCGGGCGCGGCGTTGAAGCCGAAGCAGCTGGAGATTTCCTGCACCTGGCCGAGCTTGCCATCGCGGATCGTCTGGATCGAGCGCAGGTGCAATGGTTCGTAATGGCAGCGGTACGCGATCATCAGCTTCACGTTGGCTGCTTTTGAGGCCGCGATCATGGCTTCGGCATCGGCGACCGAGGTGCACATCGGCTTTTCGCAGAGCACATGCTTGCCGGCCTTGGCGGCGCGAATGGTGTACTCGGCGTGCATGGAGTTGGGCAGCGCCACGTAGACGGCGTCGATGTTCGGGTTGTGCGCAATCTCGTCGAAGTTGTCGTAGCTGTAAATGGAATCGGCGGGCACACTGTACTGCGCAGCTACTCGGTCTGCCTTGTCGCGATGGCCGCTCACAAGCCCTGTGACACGGGAGTTCGTGGTGTTTTGTATGCCCGCCATAAAGTGGTAGGCGATGGTGCCGATGCCGATGATGGCATAGCCAGTCTTACGTGTCGGGCTCTGGGCGTTAAGCGCGGGCGCAAAGCGGGCCGCAAGGCCCAGCGCGCCAAATCTGGCGAAATCTCTTCGAGTCAGCTTCATGGCTTCGGGGTTCCTTTGGATTGGGCTGAACGGACTTGGCCGCCGATTGCAAAGTCGATGGCGATCATCAAAGATGATATATCCCGGAGCCAGGACCCGGATTTGGCGCGGCCATCAAGGAGTGCCAACCCAGGGTCCGTTGTCGCCACCATGCTGGATGGCGGCGGCCAGATTGAGGCTAGAATGGCTCGAACCACGATTTCAAAGCGGAGAAGAACCGAATGTACGTGACGGCATTGTGTCTCTTTATCGTCCCTGTCCTGCTGATCGCTCTTGGGTGGAAGCGATGGAGCGAGGCGCAGCCCGATGTTCGCGCCCCAAGGTGGCGTTTCTTCTGCCTGACCGCTTGTCTTGTAACAGCCAGCTGCGCAATCCCAATAGGATTGGCCGGAAGCCTCGCTTGGCTTCACGTTGGAGGAAACCCGCACGGAATGGGATCGCCGCCTGGGGTGTGGATGATCTTGAACCGGGTATTCTTTTGGATCGTAGCTGCCAGCGCGTTTCTCGGGATCCTTGCAAAAGGCCGCGGCCGACTTCTCGGAGTCGCCGCCGCAATTTCCGCCTTCATCGCATCCGCGGCCGTCATCATTCTCGACTTCGCATGAGACTCCTCAACGCGAGATTTCAATCAACCCTCAGTCCCCGCACATCCAAGCTGGAAGCTAGCAGCCAGGAGCTGTTTTCCTGCTCCCTTGCTCCCGCGTTTTCTTGTTCTCTCAGTCCCTCAGTCCCTCAGTCCCTTAGTCCCTCAGTCCCTTAGTCCCTCAGTCCCTTAGTCCCTCAGTCCCTCAGTCCCTTAGTCCCTTAGTCCCTCAGTCCCTTAGTCCCTTAGTCCCTCAGTCCCTGCCTCTTTCACTCCACGCTCAAATCCCCATCCGCATCCACCACTATCTTGTCGCCCACAACCTGCACAGAATGGATCTTCAGCCGTTGCAGGCTCACCTTGTATCCTGAGGCCGCCAACGACCCAGCCAGCGCCTGGCGCAGCAAATCGGCCGCATTCACCTTCAAGCTCTTCGGCACCTGCCCCCACAAGAACGGCGCCAGCACAAAATTGATCTCTTTCCGGTCCGAAACCTTGTCCAGCCGCGCGTCCCGGAACCCGATCGTCTCCCCCTCCGCGTCCGGCGCCAGCGAAACCTCGGCCGACAGCGTGATCGTTCCCAGGCACACCCCGCCCACTCCCAGCCGCGCCACGGTCTTCACCCGCACTACAATCCGGTCCTGCTCAAAGCTCAGGTGCGGGTCCTCGGTGGCAATAAAGCACGCCGAATGAGCATTCCCCTTCAGGTAGTAGCGCCCGCCGGGTCCGCTGAAGAGCTGCTGCGTCAGCGTCCGTTCCAGCGCCTGCCGGCTAACCGTTAACTCCACGCCTCGGCACGTTGCATCACCCACCGAAAGCACCAAACCTGCCACAATCGCTGCCCCCAACCATCTCATACAACTATCCTGTCACCCCGCCCGCCGTGCTGCCATTTCTTTACGAAAGAGGCCGGCCCACCGTTCCCCTTCCGACCCATCAAACACTCTTTAAGCTAAATCAATGCAATTCCTTACAACGTATCGGAGCGGCACAGCACGCCTTCCTCCAATCCCGCCCAACCCCCGTCTTTCCTATTGATTTTTGAACAAAATATCCGTAAAATAGCAATTAACACCTCGGGTCCTACTGATCCCCCAGCCCCGTCCGAGGATGAATCGGTAGATACCTCCTTTCAAGGACACAAAAATCGATGGCAAAGCGTCGTGGAAATCCGAATTGGGGCAAACCAGAGCCCATTGGCCCTGTCGTGCCCACAGTTACCTCCTTCGAGTCAATCACCAAGGAGTTCAAGCTGCCTCCGGATCAGTTCATCCGGTCAACCCGCCTGCGTGAATGGGCGCGCCGTAACAAAAATTCGAAATATATCCCTGAGGCTTTGCTCGAAGCCTGGGGCTTTGAGATTGAATCCACGTTGTAGGACTTTCGCCAGTTGAACAAAAACGCCGCCTTCGGGCGGCGTTTTTGCTGCCCCGCTAATCCGGCCAAAATCCCCGGGCGTTCTGCGACGGTACCGCCGGGCCGCCTACCTGTACGCCTGCTCGTCCGCCCAGGCCCCAATCAGCGGCAGCTTGCAGCGCTTGCCGCGAAACGCCCCGATCACGCACCACAGCCATACGAAAAATACCGCCACACACACCACACAGAAGAGAAGCAGGATCACCCGCGCCCCAAGGAACTTGAGATACGGCGCCACGAACCCCATGGCGAGGCTGAAGAGAAAGACAAATGCGCTGAACACCAGCGACTGCCACGCGTGGAATCGCACGTAAGGCCTCTTGTTGTAGTGCCTCACAGCCAGAAAAAAGAACGCCGGGATGGGCGAGAAATAGGCAACCGCGGCAATAAAATTGTCAGAGGCGCCGGACTTCTGCGGACTGGACATCGTCCCTCCTTTGGGGGGGATCTGGAAGGGCTTATCGTCGGGAAATGGCTGACGCTGGAGGCACGCGGACGAAACATGCGGAAATCTGCTGCGATCCCCATTGCAAAGAACCGCTCACACCGCAACGTGCCATCTCCTCGACACTTACAGAATTATATGAAACCGGCGGGGCTGCAGGCGGTGACCTTCGTACTATTTTTGGCTTCCAATCGGGTTACGCCAGTGCAGCAAAACGCCGCCCTCGGGCGGCGTTCTTGCTGCGTTTGAACCAACGGCTTTGCAATTTCTGAATTCGGCCCTAGCGATGCCCGCCATGGCCTCCGCCGCCCTGATGTCCGGGCAGCGCGTGTTCGTTCCCGGCATCATGATCGCCTTTGACCGTATGGCCATGCCCATCCCGCGCCTCGTTGCCTTGGAAGTGGTTGAACGGCTCAGCTCCGCGCCCGGGCAACGGTCCTCTGTAGCCGTGACGTGGGTCGAACCGGTTATCGACGTGGCCGGAAAAGTGCTCGGGGCCGTGGAACCAGCGGCCGGCTCCAATAAATACCCCGTCAACAAACCAATCGGGACCGTAGTAGCCGTAGGGCGCGCAGTTATAGGGCGCATAGTCGAAGTACCCATAGGGGCACACAGGCTCCACGCCAATGTTGATGGAGATTTGTGCATGGGAAGCAGGCACGCAGCACAGCAAGCCGATTGCAAAGCCTGCGAAAGCAAGAATTTTGATTTTGGACATCGTCTCTCCTCGATTCATTTCGAATTTCTCCTCGAATCGCTTCGAGTTGTGGGGTGGTTAAAAGGTTGTCACTCAGGTGAGCGAATTCAACCGGGGAATGGAGCGCCCAAATCATACCACGGATCAATAACCCGTGGCCGCCTTAAAGTGTGCGAACCGTTGCGCATGAATCGCCGGCAACCCATATACCACACCTTCGCCATCGGGCGCCGTCTTTCGGGCGCTCCCTGCCCGCGCTTTCTGGCATTTGCGTTCCCGCCGTTTTGGCATTCCCTGTCCCTTTTGGCATTCCCTGTCCCTTTTGGCATTCCCTGTATTGATAAGCGAAAATAAAGGGGCGCATCATGCCCCAACCGCCCCGCACTCCCGAACCTCCCTTCACCGACGTCCCCGGCGCACTGGCAGAAATCCGCGCCGGCCGCATGGTCGTCGTGGTCGACGACGAGGACCGCGAGAACGAGGGCGACCTCACCCTGGCCGCCGAGCACGTCACCCCCGAGGCCATCAACTTCATGGCCCGCTACGGCCGCGGCCTCATCTGCCTGACCCTCACTGAGGAGCGCGCCGACCACCTGCGCCTTTTTCCCATGACGCAGCAAAACTCCTCGCGCTTCGGCACGGCGTTCACCGAAACCATCGAAGCCCGCGAAGGCGTGACCACCGGCATCTCCGCCGCCGACCGCTCCCGCACCATCCGCACCGCCATCGATCTCGACTCGACCGCCGACGATCTCGTCCGTCCCGGCCACATCTTCCCGCTCCGCGCGCGCCGCGGCGGCGTCCTTGTCCGCGCCGGCCAAACTGAAGCTTCCGTCGACCTCGCCCGTATGGCCGGCCTCTCGCCCGCCGGAGTGATTTGCGAGATCATGCGCGACGACGGCGAGATGGCCCGCATCCCCGATCTCATCCCCTTCTGCCGCGAGCACGGCCTCCGCATCCTCACTGTCGCCGAGCTCATCCGCTACCGCCTCCGCCACGAGCGCACCATCGTTCGCGCCGGCGAGTCCCTCATCCAAACCCGCTACGGCGAATTCCGCATGATCGCCTACGAAAGCGAAGTCCAGGGCGGCGAGAGCCACATCGCCCTCATCCGCGGCGACCTCTGCCCCGGCTGCCCCGCCTTCCACGCCGGCCCGTGCCCCGAATCCGACTCAAACGGGCGGGTGCCCCCGGTCCCTTCTATCCCCAGCACAAATGAAGGTGCCCCCGGTCCCTCGCATTTGGGGACCGGGGAAGCACGAACTCAGCCAGTCGCTCGCACCTGGGGCCCGGGGAACTCTGACTCGTCCGGCTCCGCCCCGGCTGAATCCCGTCAGCCCTGCCCGCATCCCGTGCTCGTCCGCGTCCACACCCGCTGCACCGCGGGCGACGTCTTCGCCGCCGACTGCCACTGCCGCGACATTCTCGATCAGTCGATGCGCATCATTGCCGAAGCCGGCTGCGGCGTCATCCTCTATCTCCACAACACCTCGCGCGGCTTCGAGATCGACCGCACGCCAACCGCCGCCTTCAATCCCGAAGGCACAACCGCTCCCGTCGGCGTCGCGCCCGCCGAATCCGGCCGCCTCCTATTGCATCAGGAACTGCGCGCCCGCGAAGGCCAGCAGGCCCGCACCGGCCGCATCCTCCGCGCCATCGGCCTCGGCGGACAAATCCTGTCCGACTTGGGAATCCAGCGCATCCGCCTGCTCTCGAACACTCCCATGCACATCCCCGCCCTCGAAGGCTTCGGCCTCGAAATCGTCGAGCAGGTGCCCATCCCCGTCGAAGAGTGCTCCCGCGTTTAACGAACGAGGCCCATCAGTTGAAGCGATCACGGCGATCTTTACGTTCCTTGATCATCAGCTTCGTTGTTCCTCAGGCTGCAGTCGCTTTCATCTCGCTCCACATGGTGCAGGAGCGTCGATCGAATAGCCGGGCAGGGTGCAGGCGCCGCTAAGATCGGAGCCGGAACCCTGATCGGAATCATCGCCCCATATCGTGGCGCCTGCCCGAAGGGCAGCTGCTTGAACCTCTTGCGGTGGCCATTCCGTTTGCCCTGACGACTGGGCGGGGCTCTTCGCTGCCTACTTCGCGTCTCGGCTAAGGCCCTTCCATTCAATTCTCCTATCTTCCGCGAAGTCATGTTCATTCCGCGAAAATGGTCAATATTGACCACTTTCTCCCGCCGCGTACCTGTATGATTACCAAAATCGTCAGGGAGAAAAATCTTCGAGAGAGAGTCCGTTCGCCGGCATGCCGGCAAGAATCTTCTCGGCCAATTCTCCCCACGAAACGCGCACCATCGCAATTCGCCGTAACGCAACTTTTGCGCGGCATCTTCCCCATTAAGGCGCCGCTTCCGATCGTAAACCCGCATTACGGCATCCCTGCAATTGCTGTGAAGCCAACCGCACCTGTACGGCGAAAGGTTGGTCTGCGTGCGCGTCCATCTCGTCAATCCCAGCGACAATTCCTTCGGTACCGCGGTCATCACGCCGCGCTGGCTCTTCGTGCTTGCCGCCGCCACGCCCACTGTCGTCGGCGATCCCATTCTCATCGATGAATCTCTCGAGCAAATTGTGCCCGAGTCGATCCAGTCCGGCGACATCGTCGGCATCAGCGTGCACACCGGCAATGCCTTGCGCGGATACGCCGTGGGCCGCATGGCGCGCGCCCGTGGCGCATGGGTGGTCTATGGCGGAATTCACGCCACGCTCTTTCCCGACGAAGCGCTCGAGCGCGGCGAAGCCCACGCCGTCGTCAAAGGCGACGGCGATCTCGCCTGGGCAAAGGTTGTCACCGATTGTCTCGCCGGCAACCCCGGAAAAATTTACGAAGGCGGCCGCATCGAGGGCAGCGATTTTCTCTCCGCGCGTTGGGACCTGATGGATCCCGCGAAATATATGTGGGCCTCGGTGCAAACCATTCGCGGCTGCCCCAAGCACTGCTCCTTTTGCAGCGTCTGGCGCACCGATGGGCAGAAGCCGCGCCAGCGCAGGTTCCAAAATGTCGTCGACGAAATCATCGCCCTGCGCCGCCTCGGTTTTCGCTTCATCGCCCTGGCCGATGACAACTTCTATCCCGTCACGTTTACCGATCTGCGCCTCGCGCAAGAACAGGGCAACACCGCCAAGTTCGACGAGCTTACAGCCATTCGCAACGAGCGCCTTTCGTTGATGGAGGAGCTCGCCAAGCTGCCCAAGGACATGGTGTTCTTCACGCAAATGACCATGGAGGCCGGCGAAGACGGAAACTATCTCGACGCCATGCGCAAGGCCAACATCAAGGGCGCGCTGGTCGGTGTCGAGGCGGTTACGCCCGAGGGACTCAAAGCGGTCTATAAAGATTGGAACTACTCCGGCGAGGCCCTTGCCAAGCAGCTCCAGACCTTCAAGCAGCACGGCGTGCACGTTCTCGGATCGTTCATCTTCGGCCTGCCCACCGATCGCCCCGCCACCTTCACTGCAACCGTCGAGATGGCCATCAAGGCCGGCGTCACCTTCGCGCAATTCGTCATGATGACTCCGTTTCCCGGCACTGTCGATTTCGGGCGCTGGGAAAAAGAGCAAGCCGTCGATCCCATGATGGTGGGCGGCGTGCCCATCACGCGCTATTGGATGATTCCCACGGAAGTGCGGCCCAAAATGTTTACGCCGCACCCCACCATGAGCTCCGACGAAATCCGCATGCGCACGCAAAAAGTCTGGGACAGGTTCTACACCTGGGGCGCCATCTGGGAGCGATCCGCCTGCACCCCCACTCTGCGCGCCCGCCTCGGATTTATCTTCCTCTCCAAGCTCTACCGCCAGATGTACGCAGGCACGGGCATCTCCACTGACAGCGCCCGCCGCAAAAAGTCCAAGCGCTGGGCCCGTTGGACCGCGCGGCAATGCAAGAAACTCTTTGAGGCGCGCCCCATGCCGGAGCTCGAAGGCCCAAACTGGGAGCTTGGAATGCCAGCATTAGCCCAGGCCGCGTTTGAAGGTGTGAATGTGCAGGTGGTAAGCGGGTCGTTCGTTACGATTTCAAAGAGCTGATCGGTTTGACGGGTTACAGAAAACCCGACATCGCGAAAGGGCACGACTTTAGTCGTGCCACAAACGCGGCAGAATATGTAGGGCTTTAGCCCCTGTAGGTCTTTGGCGCGACGGTTCGTCTTACGTACGCAATTCTTCGGCAGCCTCTTGAACACCGCCGCGGGTCAGTTCGCGCCTTCAGAATGCGGCTTATCCGAATTGATCTGGTAAGTCCCGTAATCGATCGTCAGCACCGCAGTGCCCCCGATCCGGATCTTGGATTCGCTGTGGCTCCGCTGCGGCAGCCAGAAGTTCCCCGTCTTCGCGTATGTCCATCGAATCAGCGTCCGCGAAATTAAGAACGAGGGATTCTTCGCCGGCGACGCCTCCACCTTTGCGACCGCGAAATCCGTCGCATCCACCCAGACCTTGCCGCGATACAGAAACTTGCTTTCCTCGAGCGGCTCAACGCTCAGAATGTAGGCCGGGCGTCCATTCAGCTTCTCGCTCCCCTGCAACTGGAACCGGTAATTTGCCGGCGTCAGTGCGGTTGACGCGCTATCCTTTGAGGCCTCTACCTCGGCGTCCATCGCCCTCTTCAGAATCTTCTCGCCAAGAATCTTGGAGCCACTCTGAGACAAAATGCGAAAACTTTTTCCTGAAGTGGCTTCAAAGTTAGCTTCCACTTCCATGCCCGCTTCGATGGTCGTAATTCCCCGGTACTCGACATGGTATTGCCGCACCGCCCGGTAGCGCCTCAATCCCGCCCGCTGCATTTGATCGTGATGTTCCATCGACGCCAGAATCTGCGCCAGGGGCAAGCTCGCCGGCGCAGGAGTGTTCGCATGGGCAGGCCAAAGGGCTGCTCCAACAAAGATCAGTACCACGCAGCCGGATACGCCGCGGCCTCGAAGGGAAGACATGACTCATTCTATCGAAGCGCTATGAGTAATACGCAAATGCAGCGATGGCGGGCGTCCCACACTTTTCGCACTTGCACCGGTGCCGGAGCGTCCGCCCTCACACACTCACACTCGCACTCGCACTCACACTCACACTCACACTCGCCCTGACACCTGACACCTGAAACCTGAGACTTGACACCTATCTCCAATACACAAACGTCCCGCAAAGCGCCGTCGAACTCTGCATCGCGTCAAAAGTAAACATCGGCATGTCATCGCCGGAGAAGAATGCCACCTTCAGCCCATGTCCCGTCACGTAGGTCGCCATCCACTGTGTATCTTCGTCGCCACACAGGGTATTCTTCCGCACAATATACTGGCCCGCCGGAATGCGCAGCCGGTAGAGCGTGCCTTCAATTCCCGCATTCACGTCCGCATCGAACACGGCGCTCACCTCTACCGGCTTCAATCTACGAATCGCGGCCAGCGGAAACGTCAGAAAATTCAGCGTCACCTTGGCCTCGGCAACCGTAATGTCGCCCGTAATCGCATGCGCGTTCGTACTCGAAGCGCGCCACAACCCCCGGTCCTCCTGCGCATGCGCCGAGAGGCACAACCCCGTCAGCACCAACCCCATCGCGAAAAACGACGTCCGCTTCGTCACTCGTTCACTTCCTTCACTTCATTCACACTCTTCACTTTTTCACTCGCGCGGTCCACGACTCACGAATCACGATCCACGAGCCGTGATTCTACCACCCCAGCACATACGCAAACACCAGCGGCGCAACAATGCTCGCGTCGCTCTCGATAATGAACTTCGGCGTCTTCTCGCCCAGCTTGCCCCATGTAATCTTTTCGTTCGGCACCGCGCCTGAGTACGACCCATAGCTCGTCGTCGAATCCGAAATCTGGCAGAAGTATGCCCACAGCGGCACGTGTTCCCGTTGCAGGTCCTGGTGCAGCATCGGCACCACGCAGATGGGAAAGTCGCCCGCAATCCCGCCGCCGATCTGGAAAAATCCCAGCGGCGTCTTGGCCGTCGTGTTGGTGTACCACTCGGCCAGCTCCATCATGTACTCGATACCGGTGCGCACTGTGTGCACCTTTTTCACGTCTCCCGTGATGCAGTGGCCCGCGTACATATTGCCCAGCGTCGCATCCTCCCACCCCGGCACAAACATGGGCAGATTCTTCTGGGCCGCCGCCAGCAGCCAACTGTTTTTGGGATCAATCTGGTAACTCTTCTCGAGGCCGCCCGAAAGCAGAATCTTGTACATAAACTGGTGCGGGAAAAATCGCTCGCCCGCCTTGTCGGCCTTCACCCATTCCGCCAGCACCTCGCTCTCAATGCGCCGCATGGCTTCCATCTCGGGAATGCACGTGTCCGTCACGCGGTTCATGTGCCGTGCCAGCAGTGCCGCCTCGTCGGCAGGAGTCAAATCGCGATAGCCCGGGACTCTTTCATAAAAATCGTGCGCCACAAGATTGAAAACATCCTCTTCCAGGTTCGCGCCCGTGCAGCAAATCCCGTGGATCTTGTCCTGGCGAATCATCTCCGCCAGCGACAGCCCCAACTCGGCCGTGCTCATCGCTCCCGCGATGGTCACAAACATCTTGCCGCCCTCGGCGAGCAGTTTGTTATAGGCCTCAGCCGCATCCACCAGCGCCGCGGCGTTGAAGTGACGGTAATGATGCTTGATGAACTCGGTAATGGGTTTCATGGCGTTTCGATGGCTCCAAATCACCATCCTAAATCAGCGCCATGTAAGCCCTGTGAATCGGAGGGAGCAGGGACCTTCAGGTCCCTGAATACATCTGCCCAATGGAGAGGCCTTTAGGCCCGGGTCTTACCTTCTTGCATGTGGAGAGGCATAGGATCCATGTCTACACGAGAAACCGAGCTGAAGGAATACGCTTCCGGTGTCGATACCAGTCCCCGGCGTACCGGGTTTTCCCCGATATACCGCACACAACTCATAAATTTCTCTTCCGTCGAAACCTGGCTCTCGTTGAAACTCCGCATCCACGTTGTGCTTGCTTTTCAGGCGAAAAGAGAAGCCGCCCTTAATGAACTGCATAGCCTTTTCCAACGAGACTTCCGGAGCAGGCGTAATCATAGCGTGAAAATGGTCAGGCATGATGACGAACGCTTGCAAGAGAAACCTTCCCTGATCGCGATAGTCAAGAAGAGTTCGCTCAAACAACTTCGCCGTGGCTGTGACCTGAAAAAGGCTGCGACGTTCAGCTGTCACGGCCGTAACCAAATACGTCCTGGTTTCCTGAGGTGCGAGCCGCATCTCAGCAACATAAACCAAATGCCCGCGTCTAAAGCCGCAGCCATCGCAAGCCTGCGTTCAGGGGCGTGAAGGCCCATGCTCCCTCCGTCAACAGCCAGACGTTACCTTTTCGCTTCGAGCGAACAGCTTCAAGCCGCTTTCACAGCACATCGCCCCATTCCGGCGAAGCCGCGAACGCGGCATTGATGAGCCCCACGTGCGAATACGTCTGCGGAAAATTCCCCCACATCCGCGGCTCCAGTGGATCGTAATCTTCCGCCAGAAGTCCCAGATGCGAAAGCGAAGCATGGATGCGGTCGAAGTCTTTGCGCGCTTCGTCGCGGCGTCCCGCGGCGGCCAGGGCCTCAATCAACCAGAAGGTGCAAATCACAAACGCCACCGACGGTTTGCCAAAGCCGTCGTTCAAGCTGTAGCGCCGCACCCAGCCTTCCGTGGACAGGTCCTGGTGAATGGCGTCGATGGTGCTGTTCATGCGCGGATCGGCGGCCGGAAGAAAACGCAAGCGAACCATCTGCAAAAGAGAAGCGTCCAGATCTTCTCCGCCGTAGTGGCCGACAAAGCTTTTTCTGCGCTCGTTCCACGATTGCGCCTCGACCTCCGCGTGAATCCGCGCCGCCGCCGCATGAAACTCCGCCGCATGAGCCGGCAAATACCTCTCGGCGATGCGCGCCATGCGCTCCGCCGCCGCCCAGCACATCAAGCTCGAAAAAGTTTGCGGCTTCCATTCCGTGCGATACTCCCAGATGCCGGCGTCGGGAACGCCGGTGAGTGAGATCGCTTTGCGCGCCAGTCCTTCGATCAATTGCAGGGCCGCCGGCGACCGTTCCGCGCTCAAGCGCTCATCCAGAAATATCGGCGTCAGGGCCAGCACCATCTCGCCATAGATATCGTTCTGCGAGTGCAGCGCCGCGCCGTTGCCAATGCGCACCGGGCCCTCGCCGTTGTAGCCGGGCCAGTTGTCGAGAATCGATTCTTCAAGATTTGTCGATCCGTCCACGCGATAAAGCGGCGCCAGATTCAGGTCGGGCGCGCCGCCGGCAACATTCAAAAGATACTGCAAGAACTGCTCCCGCTCTTCAAGCTGTCCCAGAAGGCCGAACGCGTTCAGCACGTAGTAGGAGTCGCGCAGCCAGCAGTAGCGGTAGTCCCAGGTGCGCCCGCTTCCCTGCGACTCGGGAATCGACGTAGTCATGGCGGCGATGATCGCGCCGGTATCTTCATAGCAATGCAGCTTCAGCGTGAGCGCGGAGCGGATCACCTCGCCCTGGTAGAGAGGAGGAATGTCGCACTGCTTCACCCAGCGCTGCCAGTAGCGCGCAGTCTCATTCTGAAAGCGCTCGCACAAGGGCGCCAGCGGCTCCTGCAGCGGCGCGCCCCACGTCAACACAAGATGCTGGCGTCCCGTGAGCGTGAAAGGCTGACCGCCAAGATACGAAAGAGGAATGTCGGTGGTCAGCCGCAACTGGCTGGCGAAGCCCTCGAAGCGCACATGGTGAGAACCCTGCAAGCGCGAAGGCTCAATCTTTGACCAGCCCAGCCGCGGCTCGCACGAAACCTGAATGCGCGGAGTGCCTTCGATCGGTTCCACAATCCGGATCAGTTGCAAAGGCCGGAAGGTCCGGCTGTGCTCGATGAAGCGCGGCGCAAAGTCAACCACTTTAAACGAGCCGGTCGCCGTTCTGAACGTCGTCTCGAGAATGTTGGTGAATGGCACGTAACTCTGCGTGCCCGCCTCGCCGCCGGCCGGGCCAATGCGATAGCGCCCGCCATTCTCTTTGTCGAGGAGCGTGGAAAAAACCGGTTCGGAGTCGAACCGCGGAAGACAGCACCAGACCACTTCGCCGTTGTTGTGAACGAGCGCGGAAAACTGGCAATTTCCGATCAGTCCTAAATCTTCAAGCCGCATGAAAAAAAGACCTTGAGGCAGGGGAAGTCCTGCATCTAACGAAAGTATGACACGAGTCGCACGACTCATGCTTGCCCTGATTGTGGGCTTGGCTTTGCTGACCTGGGCCGCATCCGGCGTGGTCGAAAGCACCGTGCGCGAATGGTTTGAGCGCGATGTGCAATCGCGGTCCGAACTGGTGCTCGTCGGCGCGCGCCCCGCTCTGGCGGATGCCTGGTACGATCCCGCAAATCTGAACAAGCAATTGGTCACACTGGCCCAGGACACGCGCGTCATCGGCGTGGCGGCATGCGGCGTCGATTTCAGCACTCGCTCCATTACGCCCGGATTTCCGCAGGAGTTCAGTTGCCTTGCCGTGGGCCCGCGCATTCGCAGGGCCGGTTCGTCCACGGCCAATGCCAATAGCGGGCTGCGCGAGTGGAGCACCGAGGCAACACTGCCCACGGGCCGCGTTCTCGTCACCGCAATGCCCATCACGGACGAAGGGCAGGAGCTGGGCTTTGCGATTCTGGTTCACGACTTCAGTTACATCGATCACCGCGAGTCAAGAGCGCAGCTATTTCTGCTGGCTCTCTCCGGCGTTCTTGCCATCATGGTTTTGGGCATCATTTTGTTGGTGGCCCAGCGGGTGCGCGCCGATTGGGCCGGGGAACTGCAAGGCCTGTTACACAAAAAAGGCAAGCAGAACCGCAAATTCCAGCCGCTGCTCAGTGACGTGCGCGAACTCATCGAACGCATGGCGAGCGAGCGCGAGGCCGACCCTGGGCTGTGGACCGCGGAACGCCTGAAGCAAACTCTGAACCGCGATTTGCAGGGGGAGAAAATCGTCATCCTTGCCAACCGCGAGCCCTACATTCACAATCGCGCCGCCGACGGCAGCATCGAAATTCAGCATCCGGCCAGCGGCCTGGTCACCGCGCTTGAGCCCATCATGCGCGCCTGTTCCGGAGTCTGGGTCGCCCACGGAAGCGGCTCTGCCGATCGCGACACGGTCGACCGCAACGATCACGTGCGCGTGCCGCCCGATGAAAAGTCCTATCACATCCGCCGCGTCTGGCTCTCCGATGAAGAGGTGCGGGGCTACTACAACGGAGTTTCCAATGAGGGCCTTTGGCCGCTTTGCCATGTGGCCCATGCGCGGCCTATCTTCCGCGCCGAGGACTGGCAGCAATACCGCGCGGTCAATCAGAAATTCGCCGATGCGGTGTGCAGCGAAGTGGATTCGAAGGACCCCATCATTCTGGTTCAGGATTATCACTTCGCCTTGGCGCCCGCCATGATTCGCAAGCGCCTGCCCGCCGCGACCGTAATTATGTTCTGGCACATTCCCTGGCCCAACGTCGAGCAATTAGGCATCTGTCCCTGGCGCAATGAGTTGTTGCGCGGCTTGCTCGGCAGCAGCATCCTCGGTTTTCATACGCAACTGCACTGCAACAACTTCCTTGATTCCGTCGACAGGTATCTTGAAACCCGCCGCGACCAGGACCAGCACGCAGTGGTGATGCAGGGGCACCGCACCCTGGTGCGCCCCTATCCCATCGCTCTGGAGTGGCCAGTGCGTTGGGTGGAGACCGCGCCCAGCGTCGAGGAATGCCGCGCCGAGGTTTGGCGCGATCTGGGATTGAAGCCAAACGCTCTACTTGGCGTCGGTGTCGATCGGCTGGATTACACCAAGGGCATTGAAGAACGCTTGCTCGCGGTGGAAACCCTCCTGGAGCGGCATCGCGAATATCGCGGCCGCTTCACCTTCGCGCAACTCGCAGCGCCCAGCCGCACCGAGATTCCGCGGTACCGTCAACTCAACGAAACCATCGAGCAATTGGCGGCGCGCATCAACGAGCGATTCGCAACCGAGGACTACCGGCCGATTATTCTATTTCGCTCGCATCATGAGCCGCCCGAAGTTTTCCGCTTCTATCGCGCGGCCGATCTCTGCTACGTCAGCAGTTTGCACGACGGCATGAATCTGGTGGCCAAGGAATTCGTGGCCGCGCGCACCGATCTTCAGGGCGTGCTGGTGCTGAGCGAGTTCACGGGAGCCGCGCGCGAACTCACAGAGGCGCTCATCGTGAATCCCTACGATCTGGTCGGCAGCAGCGAGGCGCTCGCTTCCGGTCTCGCCATGTCGCCCGACGAGCAGCAGGATCGCATGCGCTCCATGCGCTCGCTTCTCGTGCAATTCAACGTGTATCGCTGGGCGGGAACCATGCTGGTCGATGCCGCGCGGTTACGCAATCAAGAGCGAGTGGCAGGACGTCCCGCCGAGGAGCGCGCGAACCTGGTGACGGCGTAATGGCCATGAGGTATCTCCTCTCCAGAGCTTCTCTTCCGATCGTTGCGCAACTCGCCCAGGAGCGAACCCTTTGCGCGTTCGACTTCGATGGGACACTGTCCCCCATTGCCCGGCATCCCGAGGCGGCGCGCATGCGCAGGCGCACGCACCATCTGCTGCGCCGCATGGCCGCCTTGTATCCATGCATCGTGGTCTCCGGGCGCAACCGTGCGGACGTTCTCGAAAAGCTGAGCGGCGCCCATGTAGCCGCAGTGCTCGGCAATCACGGTGCGGAATCTGGCTCGGTGCCCGCGCCGCGCCGCGAAGTCAAGCGCTGGCAAGCTGCTCTCGAGCCTGAACTCGATTCCATCCCCGGAACGTGGATCGAAAAAAAGACATTCTCGCTGGCCATCCATTACCGCCAGGCCCCCCGCAAGGCAGAGACGCGCCGCCGCATCCTCTCTGCCGCGCAAAAACTGAAAGACGCCCGCGTCTTCGGCGGCAAGCAGGTAGTGAACGTGGTGGGCAGGCAGGCGCCGCATAAAGGCGACGCTCTCGCCGCGGAACGCGACCGCCTCCAGTGCAACTGGGTCCTTTATTTCGGCGACGACGAAAACGATGAGGACGCCTTCGCTTTAGCGGGCAACATCGTTCCCGTCCGTATCGGAAGAAAACAGCGCACCCATGCCCGCTACTACCTGCGAACCCAGACCGAAATCGACGAGCTCCTGGAATTGTTAGTGCGCCTGCGCAAGAATCCGAATCGCAGCAAAGCAGCTTCCAACTCCTGACACCGCGCCCATACAATCTCTCAACCGAAAAATGTAACGCCGGTCTCCAGGCCGGCTGTCGTGCGGGCGTCCACGCCCGCGCCTGGAGACCATCGTATGGCCTGTTTCCTTTCAGGGCGCGACTTCACTCGCGCCGAAACCCCGCCGCTTCGCGAGCGAGTATGCTGGATACCGGACTCCAGCTACAAGCCGTATTGTGGTGAAACTGTGAACAAAACTCTGTTGTGCGCTCTTACGTTCTGCCTCCTACCAGCGGCCTTCGCCGCATCGGTCATCACCACGCGTCCCGACGATCCCAAGGCCATTTATCTCGACGCGCCCGCCGCGAACGCCGACAGCTCCGCTCAGCTACAGTCCGCCATCGACAAGGCCGCGGGCGCGGGGCGCGAGGGCATCGTCTTCGTCCCCGCGGGCCGCTACACGCTCACGCGCACAATCTACGTTTGGCCCGGCGTGCGCCTCATCGGCTACGGCGCCACGCGTCCCGTCTTCGTGCTGCCGCCCAATACGCCGGGTTTCCAGAAGGGCATGGGCGTGATGGTCATGTTCACCGGCCTCGGTCCCAACGCACATCCGAGCGCCGGCAGCCCCATTCCATTTCCGCCGCCCGGCACCGTTCCGCCGAACAACAACATAGCCGACGCCAACCAGGGCACGTTTTACTCGGCGATGAGCAACATCGATTTCGAAATCGGCGACGGCAACCCCGCCGCAGTGGCAGTCCGCTTCCACGTTGCGCAGCACGCCTTCCTCACGCACATGGACTTCCACATCGGCTCCGGCCTGGCGGCGCTGTATCAGGTCGGCAACGAGGCCGAGGACGTGCACTTCTACGGCGGCCGCTACGGCATCCTCACGGAACAAACCTCGCCCGGCTGGCAGTTCACGCTGATCGACTCAACCTTCGAGGGCCAGCGCGAGGCCGCCATCCGCGAGCACGAGGCCGGCCTCACGCTCATTCGCGACAGCTTTCGCAACGTGCCGACCGCGATCGATATCGATCCGGGTTATTCCGACGAGCTCTGGGTGAAGGACTCGCGCTTCGAAAACATCGCCGGCCCCACGGTCATCATCAGCCTTGAGCACAACCCGCTCACCGAAATCGGATTCGAGAACGCGATTCTGCAGAACGCGCCGATCTTGGCCAGGCTGCGCGAAAGCGGCAAAACCATTGCCGGCAAGGGCGCAATCTATCGAGGTCAAGGACTTCAACTACGGACTCATCGTTCCCGGCGAAGGCCGCATGGGCACGATCGGCATGAAGTACGACGCTGCGCCGCTCACCTCGATGCCCGCGATGTTGCCGCCTGCGATCCGCGCCCTGCCGCCCACGAGCGATTGGGTCAACGTGCACTCGCTCGGCGTCAAGGGCGACGGCGTCACCGACGACACCGCTGCCATCCAACAGGCGATCGACGCGCATCCGCGTGCTCTACTTCCCAAGCGGTCATTACGTGGTGCGCAACACGCTCACGCTCCAGCCCGGACACGGTGCTCATCGGACTCCATCCCACGCTCACGCAGATCGATCTGCTCGACGAAACTCCCGGCTACCAAGGCGTTGGCGCACCCAAGCCTGTAATCCTTGCTCCGCCAGGGGGCGCGAACATCCTCAGCGGGATCGGCATGTTTGCAGGAGGCATCGATCCGCGCGCCGTAGCCGTGCTATGGAAAGCCGGCGAGCAGTCGCTCATCGACGACGTGCGATTTCCTCGCCGGCGCCGGCAGCGGTTTCAACCCCTCGAACAACAACCACACCGCCGACCCCGATCTGCGCAAGCGCTGGGACGGCCAGTATCCCAGCCTCTGGATCGCCGACGGCGGTGGCGGCACGTTCGCCGATATCTGGACCCCGAACACTTTTGCGCAAGCGGGATTTGTCGTCTCGAATACCAAAACGCCCGGCCACGTGTACGAGCTCTCGAACGAGCACCACTTGCGCAACGAGATCCGAGTTCGACCACGTCGAGAACTGGGACATCAACGCTCCGCAGACCGAAGAAGAAGCCGGCGAGAGTCCCGAGTCCCTCTCGCTTCGAGATCGACAACTCGCGCAACCTCACCTTCGCCAACTACCATGCGTATCGCGTCACGCGGTCGCGCGCGCCGTTCCCCGCTGCCGTCCGCATTTACAATTCATCGGATATTCACTTCCGCAACGTCCACGTGAACGCTGAATCCGGCTACCCGATTTGCGACAACAACGGTTGCGGCACTTTCCTGCGCATCAGCAAATTCCCTTATGAAAACTCGATTGAGGACATGACGCATCATTTCGAAGTCCGCGAGCGCGAGTTTGCTGTTCTCGACATCCCGGCGAATCCGCTTCCTTCCCGCCGTTGCTGACGCATCCGCCATCCTCGCTCCCGCGTCAGCGGTAAAGAAACTTGAAGATGGTTTCTTCTCCATCTCCGGCGCGGCCGTCGACGCGGCGGGAAAGCTCTACTTCGTCGACCATCACAACCAGCGCATCTACTCCTGGTCGCAGCAGCAAGGCCTCGCCGTCGAGCGCGACAATCCTCTCGATCCCGTCAACCTCGCCTTCGACAAATCGGGCAACCTGCTCGTCGTCTCCTCCGCCGGTCCTGAAGGCACGGTCTACACCTTCAAGCCCGGCAGCTCGGCGGAAGAACTCGCGCTCCTCGCGCCCCAGCCCATCGAGCCACACGCCATCGCATCCGTCATTTTGCCTGCGAACTGGTGGAACAACGGCGAGTTCAAAGACCAGCTCAATCTCGATACGCTGCGGTTCACCACGCTGGCGGAAATGTTCGCCGCCGATGCTGCCACCCCAAAGACGCGCCAGTATGTCTCGCCGGATGGCAGCGTCTTCCTGCCGGCAGGCCGCGTCTTCCAGCAAGGCCCCGCGAACGATACTTCCGGCTGGCGCTTCAGCGACAACCTCGACACCTACGGCTTCCTCTCCGCCAAGCCGGGCCAGCGCGTTTACGTCAGCAGCGAGTCGGAAGACACAACCTACAGCGCCACGGTCAACCCCGACGGCGCGCTCGCGGATCTCAAGCCCTTCGCGGCGCGCGGCGGCGAAAGTGTCGCCGTCGACAGCCGCGGCAACGTCTATGTCGCCAACGGCCAAATCTTCGTCTACTCGCCCCAGGGCAAGCAGATCGCGGAGATCGACGTGCCCGAGCGTCCGCTGCAACTCGTCTTCGGCGGCACCGACCGCAAAACCCTCTTCATCCTCGCGCACCACGCGCTCTTCGCGGCGCAACTGAACTGACGGTGCCCCCGGTCCCTCGCACTTGGGGACCGGGGAGACTCCGGACCTCAATCGGAAGGAAGAAGCCCACGGCCCGCCGGACCGGTCCTAACAAGCGCAAATATAGGCAGAGAAGACCCTCGTCCCGCCGGAAGCCATCCCCGCCAACCTGAGTTCCCGTTACCCCACTCATGAATTGTCAAGAGCCACGGCGAAGTCGTTTGTGCGCATCTTAATCATTCCAAACATCTTATTTTTCATCCGCGCTTTGCATAGTATTTGCGAAGAATCGCTACACTGGTTACATACTGCAGAAGTGAGCATGCGGTTGGGCGGCGCGGTGAGATCCGGGAGGCGACTCGGAGACTCCCGCGCCGCCCGTTTTTCAAGCGGCAGTGAACAGGCAACAGAGGTCAGCGGTCAGTTCCGGAGTCCCCGGTCCGCAAGTCCTCTGGCCAACATCTCTTAACTCTTTTGTTTTCTTATTCTTGTGGCCAAGTGATATGAAACAGAATACTTACCGTAAAACGCGTCGAATAAAGTGCTGAAAACAAGATACTTCTTTGCAGAGACCGTAGGGGGGGATAGTGGCCAAAAAGTCAACATGGTCTCTCGAATCACACTCACACTCACACTCACACTCACACTCCCACACCCACACTCACACCCTTACCGTCCCCTGGTCCCACAGAGGGTACCCCCTGGTAGTGGCTCAGTTTGACGCATCGTCGTGCCGCAAAAGCGGCAAAACGATCAGAGCTTTATGGCTTGCTTGATAATTATCAGAGCTTTATGGCTTGCTTGATAATTAATGTCCTGGCAATCGCGCC
This sequence comes from uncultured Acidobacteriaceae bacterium, assembly GCA_963732305.1. GTDB lineage: Bacteria > Acidobacteriota > Terriglobia > Terriglobales > Acidobacteriaceae > Telmatobacter. The sequence continues at coordinate 361,368 of CAVSYW010000003.1, read as the reverse complement.
GGAGGCGCAGAGTTTGTTAGCCCCGCGCTTCAGCGTGGGGAAAGCGGCCCCCACAATTTCACTCCGGAGTCCCGTAGGGACGGCGCAAGGACATTTCTCTCGCGGGAATCAATAGCTCCTGAAAAATGGACTCCTTCAAACTGAGACACTACCAAGAAATCGCACAGTCCCACAGTTTCTGTGAGCCTGTGCCACTGTGAAGCAAATTCGCATCGATTTTCAGCTAGACATTTCACCGCGAACGAAGAACTACGAATCAGAAACCGCGGAACACTGAACACTGATCACTGATCACTGTTTCATCAATTCATTCATCTTCGTCATCACCTGAAACGCATCGGCGATGTAAACGACATCGGCTTTTCCGCGCGTCCAACCGCAGTTTGCGTCGAGCGAAATCGCTCTGCGCTCGCCGATGAATCGCCAGCCAACAACATGCGGTTCTTCGCCGTGACAGCAAGTCGAAAGGCCTTTCGCGTGGCGAGGCGTTGAGCCAGTTTGCCCAATCTGGTTCATATGCGTCAGAAAGGGAAGAATGGAATTCCCTTCTCCGCCTTGATCGACGAGCGATTTGCTGCTGCCAAGCGAAGCGCCTGACGCGCGCAGAAAGCCAAGGATGAGCTTGCCTGCGTCGTCCACGTGGATCTCGCCATCAGGTTGCTTCTTCGTCCATCCAGCGCCAGCGACGAAGAGCAGCTTCGCGTCAGGGCGAATCGTCTGCTCATCCTGCTTCGGCGCGCGAATCCCAGTCACTTCCGTGCGCAACGCAGGCAGAGCAACGGAGACAGTCTCGACCTCCGCATTGCCAACTTCGCCGGAGAATGATGCATGAGTTCCTGAATCCAGCAGCAAAAACCATGGTCGAGCAGTGCGCGTAACCACAGCTTCAACGCGCTGGCGATAGAACCAGCGCGTAGCTTCGACGGAATCTGTTCCAGCCAGCGCAGCGATATGAGTATCAATGACTCCGCTCAACCGATGCGCGACCGCAGCCATAACGCGCGCGAAGCGCGAGCTTTGCGGCGCGAGCACAATGGTACCTTGCGCTGCGCGGCAAAGCGCTTCGCAAGCGGCAGCGTCGGAAGCGAAGCGCGGCTGCGCAAACGCTGCGCCAGAAACAGCCAGCAGCTTCGCTCCAGCATTCGCAACGGCGTTCGCCGAAGTCGATGCATCGGCGGCCACAACGCCAATCGTCAGCGCCGCGCCGAGCCGCGCGGCGAGCTCAACGCCAGCAGTGACGACTTCGAGCGAGTGCTTGGTAAGAGCAGAGCCAGATTCATCGCCATGCGTGAGTACAAGAATGGATTCCATAGTCTTCCTTGAGCCTTCAGTTCGCGGCCTTCAGCCGATCGTTATTGGCCGCTGTCTGATCACCGATCACTGACCACCGACCACTGACCACTGACCACTGTTAACTGTCTTTCCCGATCCATGCGACGAGTTCCGCCGCGATCTCATCGGCAGGCATATTCTTCTCAACGCGCGTCGCGCGCTGCTGTTTGGGCAAACTCACCGAGACGTATTCGAGCGAGTTGCCTTCGAGTTTGGCACTCATGGCCTTTTGCAGCGCGGGCATCATCGTGCGCATATTGCTCATGCCGATCTGCGGATTGTTGCGCGGCTCAGGCAGATTTCCCGTTGCCCAACCAAGAACCGCAGGCGCGCCTGCGCAAACCGAGACCTGATGCTTTCCGCCTTCCACACGTTCCAGCACTTCAAAGGATCCATCATCGCGCACGTCGATCTGGTCAACGCCGAAGAACTGATCGGCAATGCCGAGGCGCTCGCCGATGAGTTGCAGCGTAACGCCTGCGCCGCGCGAAGCCGATTCCCAACCACCAAATACCAGGAGCTTCGCGCAGTCAAGGCTGGGAATAGCCTCGATGGCCAAGGCAAGAGCAGCAGCAGTCGCGTGCGCGTCAGGGAATCCGCCGATGGGTCCATCGACAGGAACGAGTTCGAAGGCGACCTTCTGCGCGACCGTCATCATCACTTGCTGCAGCTTGCCCTTGGGACCGAGAGCCACAAGCCAAAGCTTGCTGCCAGGATGTTTGGCGGCGAGTGCCGCGGCTTCGTAGAGCGCGCACGCAGCCCAGGGATCGAGCACAGCGGGAAGAACCAACTCGTTCTTGATCCCTGGACCGTTCGGACCAGTGGTTGGTTCCAGAGTTTGCAGCGGATCGGGAACGATTCCGGCGCAGACAACAATCTGAAGTGGATTCATCCAAAGCTCCTCGCTGATAGTTAATTCTCGCCGCTATGCAGTCCGCCTGCGCCAGCCTGGAACTCGATGTTCGCGCGCTCGCCGTCCGGCGAGTGAGGGCAGTTCCAAAGGCACGCGCCGCAATGCACGCACTTCTCGCGCTCGAATGCGGGCGCGCCATCGAGACCGAGCGTGATGGCTTGGCCGGAACACATGCAGATGCAGGTTTTCTCCAGGCACGAGATACAGCGCTGGCGATCGAGGAAGATGACGTGATCGGCGAATCCGGGCATCGCCTGCACTTTGCCGCCCATCAGCAGCGCATCCTGATGCGTGACGAGAAGTCGGCCGTCGAAGGGGATCTCCGGCCAGCCGCGCGCGGACATAAGCGCGTCGTGCAGCGGACGGCCAGAGTCCAGAGCGAGCGCGGCGGCATCCCGTAACGCGAGACTGGCTTCGCTGTCGGGACGGGTCGGGCGAATCTGGCGCGGCGCGGGCGGAATGTGCGCGCGAAGCGAGATGTGGCCGCGGGTAAGACCGGCGAGCGCCATGCCCGCGAGACCGCGCACAAAACCATGATGGAATCCGTTGCGCGCGTTGCGAGCCTGGCGTGCGCCGCGCTCGACAGAACTCGCGCGACGGCGTTTCTCATAGGTCTTGGACAGATTCTCCTGCGAGAACGGAAGCCCCGCGCGGAGGATTTCGAGGACCGCTTCGCCAAGTTGGACGCCTGTGGTCCAGGCCTCGTCGACGCCCGAGCCCGTGAGCATATTGGTGGAACCGGAGCCCTCGCCGATGCGCGCGAAGCCATCGCCGGTGAGAAAGGGCTCGCCGTGCAGCCCAGATTCCTCGAGGGACTTTGCTCCCCAGGAGCGCAACGTGCCGCCCTGAAGATAACGCCAAAGCGCGGGATGCTGAATGTAGTGCTGCAAGTAACGATAGGCGGTGCGCTGCGGATCGCCGAACGACGAGGGAATGAAGATGCCGACAGAGACGAGTCGCTCGGGATGCATGTAGAGAAAGCCGAAGATCTCGGGCTCGGGGAATCCGAAAGTGTGCCAGACAGTTCCGGGCTCGAGCGTGGTGTCCTCAGGCAGTTCAATGACGAACTTCATGCCCAGAGCCCACTCGCGACGCGCGTGTCCCGCGGGCAAACCGAAGCGTTCGTCGAGGCGCTGGCCGACTGCGCCCACGGGGCCGTCGCCCACGACGGTGAGTTGCGCGCGCACGTCGATACCGGGCATGAAGCCGTCTGCCGGAACGCCAAGCTTATTCACGCCCTGATCGGCAAGGCGGATACCCGCGACACCGCGGTATTGCGCGTTCGCGACGCCGGCGAAGATAGGAGCACTCACCGGCGTACCGGGCCAGATTTGCACCAGGCCACTCGACATCAGTTGCGCCGCGACCCATTGGTTGAACTGGCCGATCGAGAGAATCAGGCCGCCGCGCTTGTGGAGAAACCAAGGCGCCCAAGGCAGTTCGAAGGCATAGTCGTTCACCCACCGACTTTTTCCAAGACCAAGAAAAAAATCTCCAAGACGCAAGAGCGCGGAGCGCCGCCGGCTTGCGCCGATAGGATCGAGCAGGTAGAGAATGCGCTCCTTCTTCACCGCGGCGGCCATGGGAATCTGGGCGGCATCAAGCGATGGGAAACTGGCGCGGATGCCTTCGCCGCGCGTGACCACGCCGCTCACTCCTGCGGCCAGGTCATCGGCGCGCTCATAGCAGACCACCTGCAGCGGCATGCCCGACGCCACGCGGCTTTCAAAAGCGGGGTCGGCGGGATTCCGGCTCCAGGCCTCGGTGAGCGTGGTGAGAAATCCGCCTGTCGCGGGACCGAAGCCGGTGCAGGCGATATCGACATCCATCGTCTGGCGATCGACCTCGACAGGCTGAAACATTTGACTCATGCGGGATAATCCAGTGCCTCAGGGATCATGACTTTGCTCACGGTGTCGGCGGCGCGGTCTTTGGCGAGGCGCGCGCCGGTCAGGCATGTGGTCAACTTGCTTTGCAGGCGGAGGAATTCGCTCGAACCCGCGCATCCCGCGCACGGGCCAGCTTTGGCGGGATGGCTGCCATCGGACTGAAGAACGTCGACGGCCATGGCCATGATGCCGGGCATGGTTTCTTCCAGCTCTTCAAGCTCGCTTGAGAGGAAGCAACTTCGATGTTCCTGCTCGTCCCACGCGGGATGGCGCGTGTAGCCGAAGACCAGCTCGGCGCAGATGCGCGAAACTTCGCCGGCGGCCTGCGCTGCCTGCGTGTGGCACAGGTCGCTCAAGAACTGCACGGTTCCGGCCAGGCCTTCGGCGGCGACGGCATCAGTGGCGCCGCGGGTTTCGAGTTCGAGCACATCGAGGATCTGGCATCGCGAAGCCATCAACCAACTGAGCGCATCGGCGAGCGCGAAAGTCACGCCCTGGCGCTGTCCATGGTAGAGTTTCCCGCCTGCGGGATCGGTCGAGTTTTGCAGATAATGCAGCGACCACGCCCAAAGATTCATCGCCGACGCGAGGGTGCAGGCGCCGGTACCGGGGCGCGTTGACGCAATCCTGCGCATCTCCGCGGTCCACGCGGCAAACTGCGCCAGGAAGACTTCGTCCGTCATGGTGACGGTCAACTGGCGGCGCTGCACGGCTTCGGGGCCTTCGTAGGTCGCTTCCAATTGCGCGTCCATCCACTTGTTGGGCAGGAATCCGGGACAGTCCTCGGTGATGCCGTAACCGCCCATCAGGCTCACTGCCTCGCGCAACATGTTGGCGCCATGGCCGGTGTTCCAGAGCTTGGTCGCGGGGCACAGCACGTTGGCTTCGGAATCCTTGAGAACGTATTGCACCAGCGGATCGGATTCGAGCGCAGCGCGGCGCGGATCGCCCTCTTTCAGCCGCAACAGCTCGATGGCGCGCAACCCGCTTTCCTTGAGAGCCTTCAATTCGGCGCGCCCGCCCGCGACGCCGCGTTGTTTCATGATTGCGGTCTTCTGTTTTTCCAGCGGGTCCAGTTCATCGAAGAGCCGCGCCGTGGCAAAGCCGAGCGAAGAAGCAGCCTCGCCCGTGGCCCAGATATCGACCAGCCGATGCAGCGCATCTTCCCGCTGCTGCAAGCCCTGCTCGTACCGGACGGAGCCGGGCTTCGCTCCCTCGGCGCCGCGGAAACGTTGCCGCTGGTAGCGGATCACCGGTTCGACGGCTGAGAGCAGCTTCGCTGCCGTCATCAATCCCACAGGCACGCGCGTGCGCCGAAAGACCGCTTCGATAATTTCGCCGTGATTGAAATTGGGCACAATCACGCCGTCCTTCACGGTGTATCCGCCCACGATGCGACTGGCAGGAACCTTGAGGTTGAAGACGGGATCGCCGGTCGAGGAGAGCTGGTGCACGAGCTTTTTAGTCGCGGTGCCACGATCGAACGTGCCTGGGTCCGTCTCTTCCAGAATGATCACGCAACTGCCCTTGATGCGGGCGTCGTCCGTGTTCACAGCGGCGGTAACGAAGTTGGCAAAGGCGATGCCAGTGATGAAGCGGCCGCGCTTGTCCACTTCGAGCATCGGCTCCTCGCCGACCTTCCACTCCGCCACGCGTACCTTGCCGTTCAACATGCCGGCGTCGACACCGACGTACGGAATGGGCTCAGTCAATGCGAAGGCTCCGCGCCAGGGCTTGCGGTCTTCTCCGGGCTGCGGGGGCGCGGAGAGCTTCTTATAGCGAAAGACTTGCTCGGGTGTGCCGCGCTCATGAATGGGCGAGAGCGCCAGAAATCCCGCCAGGCTCGCCGTAGCTGCGCCGCCGTCCACCCACGCGAGCTCAAAAGCCGCGAGGCCGAGCGCGAGATTCTTGGGTCCGACAATGAAGCCGCCCTCTTCGGGCTCCATGAAGGCCGCGGTGATGCCGGCGCGATCGAAGGCCCCAAGCATTTCGTCCTTGGCCGGAGTCCACTCGTGTGTATTGCGCTCGCCGGCCGCCACCATGCGGGCCACGGTTCCGCGCGCCACGCCGCGCGACGATGCAACTAGCATCTGCAAATCGAACCGTTCGGCGTAGCGCCAGAGAATCTGCCGCACCGCATCACCGGGAAGGGTGAGCATGGTTTTTGCTTCAGGAATCGCAACTGTGGCCATGGGAAGGCTCCTAGCGCCCCTATTTTCTTCGAGCGGGGGCGCGGCGGCATGTGACCTGTATCACCCGAAGGGGCCGGCTGCCGATAGCTGTGGCATCGCCCGGCAAATTCTCCTTGTTCTGCAGGGAGGTGTGCGCTAACATGGTTTCGTTTTGAGGGGTTCGTGTATGCACGTGTCCAGGATTGTTGTTCTTCTCGTTCTTGTACCGTCTTTCGTTATTCTTTCCAAGCCAATGAGGGCGCAGGCAGCGCCTAACGCCCCAAGCGTCCTTGCGTCCGACGACGATGAAAGCTCATGGAGCGGAAGCAAGTGGACGCGTCTCATCGAGACCGATTTGGTTGAGGAGAAATTCGACGCGCTGGACCGCATGGCGTACGAGCTGCGTAGCCAGAAGAAGCGCGCTGCGGGAGGCAGTTGGAAGCTCACCGAATTCTATGGCGCGCTTGACAAACCTACGCTCACTGACAAGGACACTCTCGACCACATGGCGCACCTCAGGCGCTGGATCGCCCAGCGTCCGGATTCCATTACCGCGCGAGTGGCCTTGGCCACCAGCCTGCATCGCTGGGCATGGGTAGCGCGCGGCAACGGCATGGCAAACACTGTGAGCGACAACGGCTGGAAGCTCTTCAACGCGCGAATTCAGGAGTCGTTGGACGTGCTCAATGCCGCTGGAAAGCTGCGCGAGCGCTGCCCGCAGTGGTACTCCGAGATGATGGTTGTGGGCCTGGCGCAGGGCTGGGACGAGGCAAAAATGCGGGAGGTCTTCGAGCAGGGTATTCAGTTCGAACCGGAGTATTTCGATCTCTACAAGCAGATGGCGAATTACCTGTTGCCCAAATGGGATGGAAAGCCGGGAGATGCCGTAGCATTCGCCACAACAAGCGCGGACCATGTGGGCGGCGAGCGGGGCGATGCGATCTACTTTCATATCGCTTCCTCGGTGATCGGGAAGAACGGCAGGAATTTCGGGGTCAAAGAGATGGATTGGGCGCGCATTCAGCGGGGATACCAGGCGATTACCGCGCAGTTTGGAACCACGGGAAGGCTGAAAAACAAGATGGCCTGGTTTGCCTGCAGATTCCACGATGCGGAAGTTGCCCGCCAGCAGTTCGCACTGATCGGCGACCATTGGGATCGTGACGTATGGCGCGATCGTGAGCGCTTTGACCGGGCCCGCGACTGGGCGCAAAAACATTCTTAGACATCGAGCAGTAAAGCCCGGCATTCGAATTCGCTTACGACGCGGGAGAATCCTGATACCTGACCCCCGTCCTTGTGATCTGCATCGCCTCGCTTGTGACACCTATCACTGCCAGCGCCTTCCCAAAAGAACGACCTTGGAAGTGCGAGCCCCCGCAAAAGTTGTGAGAACGGTGGAATCGGCAGGGAACTGCCAGCGAGTGGGCGCGTCTGCGCTCGCTTGAGGGGAAGGAAGACGGCGGAATGAAAGAAGCCGCATTAAGAAACGCAATCTCGATGCTTCGCAGCCTCGCGCTCGTCGCTGGCCTGGCGCTTTTGGTGCTTGCGCCGCGGACCCTCCGCGCGCAGGACTGCCTGACCTGCCACGGCGACTCCAGCATGACCGACAGCGCCGGCCACAGCATTTTCGTCGACGGGAAGAAATTCGGCGACAGCATTCACGGCAGCCTGCAGTGCGCGAACTGCCACGCGGACATCAAGGGCTATCCGCATCCCGACAAGGTTGCGCCGGTGGATTGCAAGACCTGCCACGCCGACGAGGCGACCCAACTCAGCGGCAGCGTGCACGCCGATAGCAAGGATCATCCGTGCACGAGTTGCCACGGGAATGCGCACGAAATTTTTCCCAAGTCCGACGCGCGCTCGGCAGTCTACCCGCTCAACGTGCCCAAGACCTGCGGCCAGTGCCACAGCAATAATGGGATGGCGGGCAAGCACGGCTTGGCCAGCGTCTATCCAAACTACATCGATTCCATCCACGGCTTTGCGCTGAGCAAAGAGGGGCTGCTGGTAGCGGCAAACTGTCAAAGCTGCCACGGCTCGCACCACATTTTGAGCCACACCGATCCGGCGAGTCCGACCTACAAATCCAACATCCCGCAAACCTGCGGCAACTGCCACGCCAAGATCAACGCCGACTACCAGGCCGGCGTTCACGGGCAAGCCATCGCCAAGGGCAACCTGAATGCGCCCGTCTGCAGCGACTGCCACACCGCGCACGCCATTCTGCAACCGACGGAATCGGCCTTCCGCATGCAGTCCACGCCGATCTGCGGCAACTGCCACAAGGACAAGTTCTCCACCTACCGCGACACCTTCCACTCGCAACTGGGTTCGCTGGGCGGCTACGTGGAGACGGCGCGCTGCTGGGACTGCCATCAGGCGCACGACGTGCGCCCCGCTTCCGATCCGGCCTCGCCGGTCAACCCCGCCAACCTGATCACCACTTGCGGCCGTTGCCACGCGGGCGCAAACGCGAGCTTCGTCAAGTATCAGCCGCACGCCAACGCGCGCGACCGCAAGCTGAATCCGGGGCTTTATTTTGTACGGCTGTTTATGAACCTGCTGCTGGCCAGTGTGCTCACGTTCTTCCTGTTGCACACCATCCTGTGGCTCATCCGCTCGCGCTACCAACAGCTGAAAACCAAGAATGGCAATGGAGGCAAGAATGCCTGAGCCCCTGACTGAAATTAAGGCGAAATTCAGGCGAATTCCGGCGCCGGGGAAAAGTACTACGTGCGCTTTACGCGCGAGCAGCGCTACATGCACGCGGTGCTGTTCACCACGTTTCTGGGCCTGGCGGCCACCGGCCTGCCCATGCGCTTCAGCGAGAGCTTCTGGGCGCGCAAGTTTGCCACCGGCGTGGGCGGATTCGGCGCCGTCCTCTTTCTGCACAAGTTCTTTGCTGTGGTGTTGACCATCGCCTTCCTCATTCACCTCAAAGACATCTTCCAGCGCGCATTCATCAACCGCGAAAAAGGCATCTTCTGGGGACCGACCTCGATGGTCGCCAACTGGAAAGACGTCAAGGACATCGTCGGCCACATGCGCTGGTTCCTCGGGCTCGGCCCCAAGCCGCAGTTCGACCGCTACGCCTACTGGGAGAAGTTCGACTACTGGGCGGTGTTCTGGGGCATGATCGTCATCGGCTTCTCGGGCTACGCCATGTGGTTTGCGCCGTTTTTCGCGCACTTCCTGCCCGGTTGGGCGCTCAACGCCGTGCTCGTGATCCACAGCGAAGAGGCCCTGCTCGCGGTTCTCTTCATCTTTTCCATTCACTTCGTCAACACGCACCTGCGCCCCGACAGCTTCCCCATGGACATGGTGATCTTTACCGGCGTCGAGAGCGAAGACGAGTTCAAGGAAAAGCGGGCGCTCGAATTCAAGCGAAACCAGGCGCAAGGCAAGCTCGAAAAGAAGGTAGGCATTGCGGCGCCGCTCTGGCTCCTCAACTTTTCTAAAGTGGTGGGATTCACGGCCATCTTCATCGGCCTCACTCTGCTGGTGCTGACATTGACGGCGTATTTCAGCTAGCGGAAGACAGCTGGTAGTCGATCAAGAGAGATGCTTCAGGTTGCGGCGTCCATCGACGACTCGAACGATTTCGACCTCTCGTATCGGACCGTTATCGGAGTCTGGGTGGATTTCGTAAAGCACCAGATACGGCCCTTCGATGACAATACGGGCGGACGGCCGAATGTCTGGTCTGTGCTGAAAGAGCCGGGGATTCCGGGCCACCGTATCCACGCCCTTCTGCAACTTGGCAAGAACACGATCGGCCGCGGCGGGACTGTCGAGGGCAATGTAGGAGTAGATGGAGATCAGATCTTCCTCGACCTGCGGCGTCCAAACGAGCTTAATCGCCATACGACCTAACTTCACGTGTTCGGGCCAGCCGCTTCTTGGCCTCGCGCTTCACTTTGCCAAAATCCACCTTTCGCGATGGGCCGCTGGCCTTGCCTTCATCCCACATTTGCCGCAGGCGAAGGATGTCCTCCCGGCGTAGTTCGCGTTTGAATTGCCAATCACGCACCGCCTCGCGTATCACCTCGCTCGTTGTGGCGTATTCGCCGGAGTCCACGGCGGCCTTCAATGCATTGATCTGCTCACCGGTCAATGCGATACTCACCTTTTGCACGTCAGGCATGGGTAAATCTCCTTGAGGCAAATTTTACTACTTTGTAGCAAGTATGACTCCGCCCCGTTCTCGCGGCAAAGCGCCCGTGCGAGTAGCCGGTAGCTTTAAGCGAATAGCTACAAGCAGGCTATAAGCTGCCCTTGTGACTGCAATCACGGCGGGAAATCTCACTTAGGCATCTCCTCAAAGTGTGAAATCCGTACGGCTTTTTTGGTTCTCTACGCTGGCTTTCGTCGTCTTTGCCTTGGCCTCCGCCGCACTTTCCGCGCAAAAGCTCAAAGACGCGGACTGCCTCGCCTGCCACTCCGACCCGACGCTGACCACGGCGGACGCGAACGGCGCGACGGTGAGCCTTACCGTCGACGAAAACAAGTTCAAGCACTCCATGCACGGCCGCATGTTTACGTGCGTCGACTGCCACAAAGATGTGAAGAGCCTGGTGCATGAAAAGCCCCCGGAAAAAGTGAGCTGCGCCCAGTGCCACGCCGATGCCCAAACCGCCTACGCGCACTCGACCCACGCCAAGGCGAGCAAGACGGGAAAAAATCCCGCGGCCACGTGCGAGGATTGCCACGGCGACGCGCACCAGATCGAAGGCGGCGGCGATCCCAAGTCGCCCGTGAATCACGCCAACATTCCAGCCACGTGCGGGCGCTGCCACGGGCAATCGTTCCTGATGGAGTCGAACGGCGAAAGCGCGCAGGCCTTCATCTCCTACCAATCGAGCGTGCACGGCCGCGCCATAGCCAACGGATCGAAAGATGCCGCGGTGTGCACCGACTGCCACGGCACGCACGAGATTCTGCCCGCCAACGATCCCAAGTCGCCGATCTCGAAGTTTTCCGTCGCGCAAACCTGCGGCACTTGCCACACGGATGTGGCCAACACATTCAACGTGAGCATTCACGGCCAGGCGCTGGGGCGCGGCAATGCGCTTGCGCCCACCTGCACCGATTGCCACGGCATTCACTCCATCAAGGCGCACACCGATCCCAACTCGCCGGTGGCGGAGCAAAATGTTTCGCGCGATATCTGCGCCCGCTGCCATGAGGGCGTGCGGCTTTCGCAGGAGTTCGGCGTGCCCGGCAACCGCGTGAACACCTACTTTGACAGCTATCACGGTTTGGCGGCCGAGGGCGGCAGCGTGGTGGCCGCGAACTGCTCCAGTTGCCACGGCGTGCACAACATTCTGCCCTCGAGCGATCCGCGATCGACCGTCAATCCCGCCAATCTCGACGCCACCTGCGGCAAGTGCCACCAGGGCGTGACGCAAAAATTCACGCGCACGCCGGTGCATCTGGTAGCGGGCACGCGCGCCAACGACATCGATTCCGTGGCCGTGCGCTGGGTGCGGTGGATTTACATCCCGCTCATCCTGGTCGTCATCGGGCTGATGTTCCTGCACAACGCCATCATCTGGCGCAGCAAGGCCGTGGCGCGGCGGCGCATGATGAATCCATTCATGACGCGCATGACGGTGAACCAGCGCTGGCAGCACCTGATTCTGCTCTCAAGCTTCATCGTGCTCGTCATCACCGGCTTTGCGCTCAAGTTCCCCGACACGTGGTTCGCGCACACGCTGGGCATGGGCGAAAACCTGCGCGGCATCATCCATCGCATTGCCGGCTGCATTCTGATCGGCGCGGGCATTTATCACGTGTTCTATCTGGCCATCGCGCGCGAAGGCCGGCGCCTTTTGCTGGATATCGCGCCGCGGCCCCGCGATCTGTTCGACGCTTGGGGCACCATGCGCTACTACCTCGGCCTGAGCACGCAAAAGCCCAGGTTCGGCCGCTTCAACTACGCGGAGAAGGCCGAGTACTGGGCGCTGGTCTGGGGCACGGCGCTCATGGGCCTCACCGGCATCATGATCTGGGCCAAGGTCTGGGTCGGCGATCTGCTGGCGCGCTGGTGGGTCGACGTGGCCACGGCCGTGCACTTCTACGAGGCGATTCTGGCCACGCTCGCCATCATCGTCTGGCACTTCTACCAGGTCTTCTTCGATCCCGATGTGTATCCCATGAACTGGGCCTGGTGGGACGGCAAGATGCCGGCCGAGCACTACAAGCACGAACACGAACTGGACGCGGAATCGCTGAATAGGACGGTCGACAAGGACGCAAACTCCGGGCCTGAAGCGAAGTAGACGCATCGGACGGAAACGTGCGCGATCGCGGTACGTGCTATAGCGGAACCAGAGAAGATGTATCCCGAAAGCACGGCATTCAAGTCGACGCGACCATCAGGGAGCGGCGACCCGGCTCAAAACTCAAAAGGACACGGATACTCCGGTTCCGCTCTAATCAAGTCGCGGCCACAATCGACTGTGCCCATTCCATCGCGGCCCAGTGCGACTGTGCGATGAATTCCTGATCGATACCGAGCCGGGAGGACAAGGCTGCAATCTTGGGCCAGACGCCTGCTTCCACGACAAGCATCAGATCGTAAACCGGGGAAAGCGGTCCCGTACCTTCCAGAAGAACGGTCCTCGCGCTCTCATCGATCGGCAGTCCCTCCAGCACCTCGCGCATGGGGATTTCCAGAATCGCATCCATTAACGACAAAAGCCCGATCTGAAACAGGTTCGAATCTCCGCAGTCAACTCTGGCGCCAATCAGTTCGGCGAATCGCGCGCGCACCAGCGCCGCGAGCGCCAGGTCGGAAGGCTTGTTCCTCGATAGCTCGAGCATGCCGCTTAGCTGGCACCAGCGGCGTATCTCCTTCTCACCCAGGATTGTGAGCGCCTGGCCTACGGTTCTGACCTCGCCCCGCAAACCGAAGATTGGCGAATTCAGATAGCGCAGCAGGCGATAGTAGAGCATCGGATCCGATTTGACGATCTCCTCAATCTCTTTCCAGTCGAGATCCGGCCTGGAGATTGCCGATAGCAAGCGCAGGAACACGGTGCGATTGGATTGCGCGCCGCGCGCCCGCATCATCTCCGGTTTGCGAAAGAAATACCCTTCAAAGTAGCTGAATCCCTCGGCCTTGCAGAACTCGAAATCTTCTCTCGTCTCCACCTTCTCGGCGATGAGCCGCGGGCCGCGGCCGCGATAGCAGCTGGTCAGCGACGCCACATCGGCAAGCGAAGATATCTTGATGTCGACTTTGAGAAAATCTGCGATCTCCTCAAGCTCTCTTCGCGGATCGTCGGCGCGGAAATTGCTGAGCGCAATCTTGTACCCCGCGGCTTTCAACTTCCTGCACGCGCGCACCACCTCGGCGTCGGCGGAAACGGAATCGGGGATTTCCGCAATCACCTTGCCCGCCGGAAGCAAGGACAGATATTGCCGGACCAGAATGTCGCGCGTGGTCACGATGAATGCCGGCAGATTGTTAGAGAGAGTACTGAGCCCGATCAGGCTCGACATATCGATCACGCCCCGGCTTGCAACGTCCCCTTCAACAGAGGGGAAGTAGTTGTTGACGTCGGTGCGAAACAGCAACTTGTAGCCGAACACTTTTTCGCCCGCGGTAAGAATCGGCAGACGAGCAGCAAAACGGGCAGGCCCTGAATTGGGCGCATTGAAATCGAACAACGCCATGGAATCCTCTATGCGACGTATCGGATTAAATTTCGAGTTACTTTAGGGGCGCGACCGGGGTGCCGCAAAGACTGCGGAATCAATGTTGAAATTCACGCATCTTATCGCCCGCCTGCGTCGAACCGCCTCAAATCACAGCACGCCGCAAAGTTCGTGCTCGTGTCGAATGCGTAGCCGCCATTTGCCCGATGTTCTGAGGCCACGGCCCGGCACTTGTCAAGCTTTCCCACCGCCCAAACCGACCCACCCTCCACACTTAACCCGTTCTTTTTCTGATCACTAGCCACTGATCACTGATCACTGTCTTTCGTGCATATTATTTCCTCGAACTCGCTACACTTTCTCTAGAAGTAGGAGTAGCGTGGCTCGGAGTCTGATCACTGATCAATGACCACTTTACGCGGGTGCCCCCGGTCCCTCGCATTTGGGGACCGGGGAAGCAGACCAGTCAAGCCAGCACTGATTCGAGAGACTTTAACAGGTGCCGTCTTTAAGAATCAAAGACTTGGCGAGTCTGGGTGCTCCCCAAACTCTTTACTGCCATGACTTTGAGACCAAAGTACAGGCCCGGGGGGGCCGCGGCAGGGCAATCGCATGAACATTTTCATTGACCGGGCAGGTTCGCGTTTTGACAGTCATTGCTGGCTGGGAATCTTCGTCCCGGAGGGACGAGTCGAAAATAGCCCAGGGTGAAGCGCAGCGGAACCCTGGGATGGCTGCGACGAGAAGATCGCGCGTCCCGGAGGGACGAGTCGAAAATAGCCCAGGGTGGAGCGCAGCGGAACCCTGGGATGGCTTCGACGAGAAGATCGCGCGCCCCGTAGGGGTGCGGCGAACCTTCTGCACCGCCGGAATCGAATTTCATGCGATTGCCCGGGGGGCAGCAGAAACAGGAGACTGAAATGGTCACGATTTGCCGGCATATCAAGACCAACGGACAACGCTGCGGATCCCCGGCCCTTAGGGATAACTATTTTTGCTACTACCACGACAAAATCCACAACGTCGGCGTCGAGCCGCACTTGAAATATGGACCTCTCCAGTTGCCCGCGCCTGAAGACCTGGCCTCCGTTCAGCTCTCCGTCGCACGCATCAACGACGCGGTCATCCACGGCGTAATCGACCTCAAGAAGGCGACGACCCTTCTCTACGGACTCCAGATTGCCGCCCAGTACATCAATCGCGCGCCGAAGTTCGACGAGAGCAAAACTGTCCTTTCGGCGGAACTCACTGTCCAGGGCGACGAGCTCGCCCCCGACGAATCCATCAACAATAGCGATGGCGATGGCGACCAATGTTCATGCGGCAATCAAGGCCAATGCGCCACGCAAAACAGCTCCAAAACGAGCCCAGGCACCGCCCCACGCGAAAAAGTCGACTGTGAAACTGTGAAGCCTGTTTTTGCCAATTAAATCAATCACTTGCACCGAAAAACCTCACAGTCTCACAGTTTCTGTGAGACTGTGAGGCTGGGCCACAAACCCGATGCGCTTTCGCAAAAAACGCAGCTTGTTTGGAGCTGAAACCTGACACCTGCAAACCCGTCTTCACACCCGCCAATTATCGGCGCGCCAACTGTTGATGCGTTCCTTGATCTGCTTGCGAGTGAGGTGGTGCTCAAGGGCCTGCTTGGCGAGCTCGACGATTTCGTCGTCCGCGGCGAAACGCAAACCGATCAACTGGTCCTCGGTGAGTTTGTAGATTTGCGGATGCCATTCCGCTGGAGCGAGCGCCTGCAAGCGCAGACGCTCTTCGAGCCGGATCAGGCGGTCCTGCACCTTCAATGGATAGAGGCGCATTTTGAGCAGCACGAGAATTGCCGCCACCGACAGCACCACGTACCAAGCCGAGTAGAAGCCAGGATGCTTGACCACGCAGACGATGGAAATGACCAGGTTGGCAAGGAAGATCCAAAGCAACCCGAAATGGTAAGGCGGATCGAATCGTGCATGATTCTTGAGACTTTGCGGCTTGGAATTACTCATCGTTCGCTCCGATTTCTCTCAGGCTGGAATTGCTTCCATCGGCGGGTTGCTCGATCGCGGAACCGCTCGGATTGGCGCCGGGAACCTGCTCGCTTGCACTCGCGGATGTGGAACGACCCGTGAGCGCACTGGCCGCATTGTCTTTGGGCGCACTGGGAGCTGTCAACGATGAAAGATTGCCGGGGCCAAGGATTTCAGGATCCTTGGGGATGAGGTGCTGGCGGCCACGCACCAGGTAGTCCACAAAAAGGCCGCCGGCGAGATACGGATTCATGATGGCGATGGGGATGGCGTAGATGGTGGTGACGAAGGATTCATCGATGCCCTTTGCGGAGTGGCTGGAGCGCCGGTAGCCGGGAATCTGCGGAATCTCGAAGACCGTCAACTGGGTTTGAGGATGTTTACGCGCATAGCGCACCAGCCTGTACGTGGTCTGCTTGGGCGTGGTCATGCCGGCGTCGGGGAAGAGGCTGCGCCGGAAGGTGTGAGGAAAGTAACGATTGAGGACCACGCGCGAGAAGTCCGCACAATTGCTGAAGAGCAGATCGAAGCTGGTGCGGTTGGGGCTTGCGTTCATCTGCTGGATGAGGGCGTCGTCCTGGTCCGGGCTGGTTTGGAAGCGAAAGGCGTAAATGCGCCGCTCGTAGGCCGCGCCCACCAGTTGGGTCCAGCCCCCGTGCACAAGGTTGCCCGGCGACAAATTGACGCCCAGGCTTTGAAGGTGGGTTTCGCGATAGCGATCGCGCAGCCGCTTGACCGTGTCGCGGTCCACACGCGCAGGCACGTCGGCGGGATTGTCGACCGCGTAGAGATAAGGGACGAGCGGAATCGCCACCCAATCGTAGCCGTCGATTCCCTGGTAGCGGGCGATGACCGCACCCATTTCGCCAGGCTGGCAACGGCGCAGTTTAACAGGGGTTTCGGCGCAGATGCGCTCAAAATAGATGGCGTTGTGGCCGGTGGGGTTCAGGGCGCCGAAGAAGCCATAGGGCTCCTCCATCAACAAGGCCGCCTGCGCACGGCTTTGCGAGGGACGAGAGATCCCCAAGATGATGAAAATAAAAGCAAGGATGCGGATTGGTCGCATCGAGAGCATCTCTCTGCCTCCGGGTTAAGATGGCTTTTACTCTCCCGTGTAGTATGCAGCACTTTAGATAAAGAAGCGATGAAAAGACGAATCGGCATCCCAGAAGCCGCTGTTCCATTGGATGCTTAGCGAGCAAGGTCGCGGTGAGTGCAAATTGCACGCGCGGACAATTGCGCCTACTTATTCGGACACTTTTTGGGGCGGAAGGTTGCGGGTGTACCGGACGCGTCGGCCACAAAACGTTGAACGGAAATGGGTTGGCTAGGGTTTGGAGGGAATGACGATGGTGGTTTCCTGGATTTCGATGAGGCCGGAGCCGGTGCGTTTTTCGAGTTCGGGCAGAATCAGGTCCACCTTTTCACGCGTCTCGATGAACTCGATTTTGATGGGGAGATGATCGGAGATCTCGAGAATGTGCGCGGAGTGGAGGCGATGGGTGGTGCCGAATCCGGCAACGCCTTTGATTACCGTGGCGCCGTAGACGCCGCTGTGAAAGAGGTAGTCGAGGATGCTGGAGTAGACGGGAACTCCGTGATGCTTGGCTCCATCGCTGAGGTAGAGCGTGACTTTGACGGCTTTTCCTGTGGTCAGCATAAATTCCTCGCTACGTGGGTGCGCGGAGATGTTGACGGCCCCGGCAGGCGCATCCAGACGGACACCGGAGGATTGAAACACCTTTGCGGAAAAGTTGCAAGAAGCGAGAGGTGGGGAACAAGGGAACGAGGGAACAAGGGAACAAGGGAGCGAGGGAGCAAGAACCTGGACTAGCAGCAGTAGTTATCGCATTGTCTGACTCAGCTAACGCCGCTTCATCCTACAGCAGGTCGGCGAGGGCGGTGCCGCACCACGTGGCCGCGAGGCCCAGAATCAGGCTGCCCACAGCATAGAGGGCTCCCAGCATAAAAGCGCCGGAGCGCAGGGTGGAAAGCGTCTCCCATTCGTAGGAGGAGAAGGTGCTATAGGCGCCAATAAAGCCGATGGGCACCAGGAAGCGCCACGCGGGATTGAGGTCGGCGAATTTGCCGAAGTATGTGAGCGTAAAGCCGATCACAACGCAGGCCGTGAGGTTGATGACCAGAGTGCCAAAAGGAAACCTGGTTCCCATGCGGCCGGAGATCGTGGATCCAACCCAGTAGCGGAGAATGGAGCCAGCCGCACCGCCTACGGCGATAAAGAGATATTTCTGCAACGTCATTCTCCTCTCAGGTCAAATGGGACCGAAGGGCGCACCACCAGCCGCGTCCGCACCGTGTGCGAACGTTTCTGCTAAATTGCGAGAGCCTTGGGGTCAACTTGCGACCGGCACTTCTCGCAGGATTTTCAGGGATCGCGCCGCGACAAGACTCCGCAACAGGATTCCCCGTCAGGAGTCATCATCTGTCCGGCCTATGGGAGGGGACAGCGGTTAAGGGTGAACTCCTTCACCACTGGCTTCATTACAACGCGAATGCGTTTGAGTGTCAACGGGACAATTCGGCGCGCTGCCCATCTGCAAATTTTCTCCGGGAAGAAGGACCCGCACCTCGGCGAAGCCCAAACGGCACAGTTATACAGGAGGAGATTGCGACGGGGTCAGGGCTTTCTTGTTTTTCCGTCCTGGTCAGCGCGGGGCCCGTTAAGCGCAACGCGGGATGAATGCGCGGCGCCGGCCACGGCCAACAGGAAGCTCTGCATTTGTGGGGTGAACTCGCGGCGTTCGGCCTCTCTTTGCGAGAAGCACACGGCCCAGTACCCCACACAACACAAGTAGCTGCCTACCACTACTTCACCTAGAAACTGGTATTGGGATGCAGAAGTTTCATGCATGTGGAGCATGGCCGCAGCCAGGCTGACGATGGAAACGATGCCCAATCCGGAAGCAACCTGCAGCTCGCGGTCGCGCCAACTGATCGACAATAGCTGGCTGCCTGCAGCTAACAACAAAAGGAAGAGAATCCGCAGGATCGACACCGTCTGCTGAATTTGCGCCAGCAGATGTCCACGCCTTCCGACATGCACGAGCCCTGGGAGGGCTGCAAAGGGCCAAATCGCCGCGGCGGCCATCAGAATGAGTGCGGCGACCACAAGCAGGGACCAGCGCGACAAAGACGCACGGAGCGGCCGAAGCGAAGACCAAGCCAACTCGACCAAAACGCAGAAGATGAGGGTGGAATCGATGATGGTCTGCGCGAAATAGGCGCGAAAGTAGCTGGCCGGGGAGCAGAATCTGTTAATCAGGAACGCCCCGATGTTGCCCAGAATGTCCCAGACACAGTAGGCGCAAAAGAGGGGCAAGGACCGCCACGTGCGCCCATAGAGGAGCAACCCGACCAGAGCCGCCTCGACCGCGATGTAGGCAAACCAGAGCGCGAAGTCTAATTGCACAGTTCGTTTCCTGCAAAGCCGCTTGCCGATGGTCCCAGTTTACCAGTGAATCCTAATGATCATTGTTGAATAGTTTGGTTATGACTGAACCCTCAAACACGAACGCTGCCCGAAAGGGGCAGCGTTCGTGAATCGGAATCAGCAGCGATCAAACTAGACGATGCGACCGTCGGGCGGCAGCGGCACGGGGCCAGCCGTGAAGAAGTCGGGCGGAAGCGGTACGGGGCCAGCCGTGAAAAACGCCATCATGCCGTCAGGTGGCAGCGGCACTGGGCCAGCCGTGAAAAACGCCAAATTGCTGTCAGGTGGCAGCGGCACTGGGCCAGCTGTGAAAAACGCCAAATTGCTGTCAGGCGGCAGCGGCACTGGGCCAGCCGTGAAAAACGCCAAATTGCTGTCAGGCGGAAGGGGCACTGGGCCAGCCGTGAACGCACTTGCCGTGCAAGCAGAAGCTACGAGCAGCGCAACAAGAAGGACATTTATAATATTCAAAGTACCCGGACGCATAGATGCACTCCCTTGGCGGAGACAATCCGCCCTAAAACAATGCAAGGGTAGAGTACCCCAAAGTGTGTAGGGAATCTACCCTAAAAGTGTTATTAGAGATTATTTTCCACCTAAGTAACTAAACAGAATTCTCTTTAGTACTCTGATAAATGGTTACTGCGATGTTTTTTCGCACTTTATTCGCTATCAAAGAGTGGTAACTGGTGGGCCCAACAGGCCAAAATCAATAGGGAACGGTCTTGGGAGCGGAAACCCACTGCGGAGACTTGCGACACGGGCCTCGCCACCAAGGCGCTAGGCGTAAGACCAGCTTTAGGGGCCAAATCGCGCAAGACTCTGTGCAGTACTGGACTTGAGCGGCCGAGGGCGGTCGGGCGGTTACCAGTCCGGAAACTTTAGTGCCCTGTGCCAAATCAATAAAACTGGTTACATTGACAACTGGGCCCATACAGCCTGGATAAGTCCTATGACTCTTCAAAAAGCAGAAGCGCGGCTTCCTTTGGGTGCGCAAGCGACCGCGAGCGGCCAGCAAGAGGTACGTTGCGCAGTGCGATTTCCACTCGCTCTGCCCGTGGTGCTTTCAACCGGAGACGGCGACATTCCAGCTCTGACCCGAAACATCTCCGCCAGCGGAGTTCTTTTCTCGCTGGACAGAGCATTGGCGATCGGGCAAGACGTGCGATTTTCGATGCGCATGCCGCACTCGATTCTCGGCACGCCGCATGACGTTCTGGTCCATTGCACGGGACGTGTGGTACGCTGCTCCTCAAGCCACAACGAGCATCTCGCCGCGGCCACAATCGACGAATATCGATTCGCGGAGCAGTGAGAGCGTGTTGGCATGGCAGTCGCCGACTATGGAAATTCTGGACGATCATAACGAGAGCGAAAGCGTAGATACCGCAGTCAAGCCCGGCACAACTCGTATCATTCTTGCGGATTCACAAGCGATCTACCGGGTTGGCATACGCAAGGTCTTCGCTCTTGAAGACGACATCCGCGTGGTGGCGCAAGCCGACTCGCTGGAGAATCTGCGCGCGGCAATCGAGCGCTATCCTACCGATATTGTTCTCTTAGAAGGAAGCATGCTCGCGGGCACAGTGAACGCGATTCCCGAGCTGCTGCGGCTGGCTCCGGATGTGAAGTTGATCGTACAGGCCGTGGCAACGGACGAAAACCACACAGTGGAACTGTACAGGAGGGGCGTGCGCGGCATCGTTTCGCGTTCGATCTCTCCGGACTTGCTGGTGCGTTGCGTGCGCCGCATTGCCGCCGGCGAAACCTGGATCGACAATCAATCGGTCAACTGGGTGATCGACGCTTATCGCGCGCAGGCTGCCGCCTTGGTGAGCCCACGCAACCAGCCTCGCCTTTCGCCCAAAGAGATGTCGATTATTACCTGCATCACCCAGGGAAAGCGCAACAAGGAAATTGCGTTCCAACTGGGAACGACGGAGCAGGTGATCAAGAATTATCTGCGCAAGATCTACGACAAGCTCGGCGTTTCAGACCGTCTGGAACTGGCGCTCTATTGCCTGCACAACAAGATCATTCAGACGGATCTGGACGAAGATTCAGTGGCGCACAAAGTAGTCAAGACCTAGAGTCCCAAACCGGCACTATCTGCCGAAAAATTACCAATTTGAGAATTCATTCCTTTGACTGTTCGCCAGCGCAGGACTGTCGCGCGAGTTCGAGCAGCCGGATCAGCTCTGCCAAATCGACACGGCGCATATGCCCGAGGAGTTCTTTGGGGCCGCTGCGCACTGCCGGGTCCATAGCATGGAGCAACTCCAATCCGGAATCGGCGATGGTGGTGAGGACGACGCGCCGGTCGTGCCGGTCGCGGTGCTGCCGGATGAGCTTGAGCTTCTTGAGCCGAGCGAGGAGGCGCGTGATATCGGGTTCGGCGGCAATCATGCGATCGCCGATGGCCGCGCAGGGAAGTCCGTCAGGCTGCGCGCCGCGCAGGATGCGCAAGACGTTGTATTGCGTTGCAGTGAGGCCCGAGCCGCGGATCTTCTGCTGGACTGCGCGATTCAAGCAATCCGAGGAGCGAAGCAGGTTTAAGAGCGCCTCTTCTTCCGGGCTGGAGAAGGGAGGAGCCTGCTGAATTTCGAGCTTAAGATTTGCCACGGGTGCGCGCTCCATAAGCCGGCAGCCGGGAGCCAATAGCTTGGCACCGAGAACTGCGGTCTACTGACTACAAGCTGCTGGCCGGGCTTGCGGATGAGTTCTGAAGTTGCCTTCCTTCATAAGGCCATGTCTGAGACTGACCCTACTGTTTAATCACTTCGAGTTCGATATCGAGCGTGACGTCGTCGCCAATCATGGTGGCAGGAAACTTGGGACCGATGCCGAACGCGGTGCGGTCGATGGTGGTGATGGCCGAGAATCCGGTATGAACGCTGCCTTTGGGATCGGTCATGGAGCCGTTGGGGCCTGTGACATCGAGCACCACGGGCTTGGTGACGCCGTGCAGCGTGAGATTTCCGGTGACGGAAAGGTGACCGCCATTCTTGGCCACGCTGGTGCTGGTGAATGTGGCGGTGGGCAGGTTGGCGACATCGAAGAAGTCAGGACTTTTGAGGTGGGTGTTGCGCCGATCCACGCCGGTATTGACGGTGTCGACGCCGATGGTGGCTGTGACGGTGGACTTGGTGACGTCGACTTCGTTGTAGACGATGGTGGCCTCCACATTGCCAAAGCTGCCATGAATTTTGGACACGCTCATATGGATGATGCTGAAGTCGATCTCACTATGGTTGGGATCGGAGACCCAGGTGGAGGTTTGCGCCAAGGCGAGGGGCGCCGCGAGGGCGAGGATGCCGGTGAGAATTGCCAGTCGTTTCATGAGTAAAAGCTCCTTTTGAGTGCGGGGACTGCGCGGGGGTGGAACGCCGGGCCATGGAATTGGCATTGACGCCGAGGAAGGGCCCTAAAATCCTGCTGTTGATACGATGCGACATGGGAGATGGTTGTTGCAACATTTATTTTGCACGCTTGGGTCTCCGCAAAGGGCCGGGGCCGAGGGGGAAGCCGGGGTGTTGGCGGCGGGGGATGTCCTATCAGTGCGTTGCTAGAGCGGGTTTCGTAAATCGTCTGCGTGCTGCCCGAATCCCTCAGGGGTTAAAACCCCTGTATTTTGCTGTCCTTTTCGGCACGACTGAAGTCGGGCCCTTTCACGAAACTTAGGCACGACTGAAGTCGGGCCCTTTCACGAAAACATTTATGGAACACGCTCTAAGAACTTCCTAATGGACTCCGGTAATCGTGCGGAGGGTAAGCTGCTTCCATCATCATGGCGCGAATTCTGTGCTGCCGGCTCAAAACCGCGACATTCACGGAGCGGCGACAACAGTGGAGACAAGATGACACGACACGAATTAGAACTGCTCTATATTTTGGGCGAAGAGGAGCCTGGGAACGTGAAGCAGTACGAAGCAAAGCAAGAGCCGCAAGGGCAGCTGCCATTGGATTTACCGGAGCAACGTCGCGTTGCAGCGTAGCAATTTGCCGCCCCACGCTGAGGCATCAGGGCGGCAATTTGGGTGCTCCTATTGATCCGGCTCACTCATAGTGTCATTGTCTCCCACCCATTTCTGCAAAGAACGCGGAAATGGATGGGGCACGGACGCAGTATTTTGAGGCCGGATCAATAAGAGTGTGTTGCTAAGACTGTATTGACATATCACGATGTACCGATGGATACGGTAGTGGTCGCGGGGTTCTGGTATTCTCGCGCCTATGTCGATTCTCAGCCAGTTTCAGGGCCTGACCCGCGCGCAGCGCCATGCTTTTGCGGCCGCGTTTCTGGGCTGGACGCTCGACAGTCTCGACTTTTTTCTCCTGGTTTTTTGCGTCAAGGCGATTGCGGGCGAGTTCCGGACCCAGCCATCGGCGGTTCTGGGAGCGGTTTTTCTCACCCAGGCATTCCGGCCGGTGGGCGCATTGCTTTTTGGCATGCTTGCGGATCGCTACGGCCGGCGGCCGGTGCTGATGTTTAACATCGTCAGCTTCTCAGTGATCGAGCTGGCCTGTGCCTTTGCGCCTTCACTGAACGCGCTTCTGATACTGCGCGCTCTGTTCGGGATTGCGATGGGCGGCGAATGGGGCGTGGGCGCGGCGCTGGCGTTTGAGACGCTGCCCAAAGAGGGTCGCGGCACTTTCTCGGGCATCCTCCAGGAGGGATACGCGCTGGGCTCGATTCTGGCCTCGGCGGCGTTCGGGTTGTTTTTTGCCGGGGTTCGCTGGCCCCTCTTGGGGCATGTATTGATGCTGCCGGGGATCGGCTGGCGCGGATTGTTCATCATGGGCGCAACGCCGGCACTGCTGGCGTTTTATGTGCAGCTGCACGTTCCGGAGTCGCCGGTGTGGCTGGCCGCGGCGCAAAAACGGAGGTCGCGTGCGGCGATGCACGAAGGGGGGCACACGGCGCCGACATGGCCGAAAGAACTCATGCATTTTCTGCCCACGTTTTTGTTTCTTGTGATTCTGATGACGGCCTTCATGAGCTTCTCGCACGGAACGCAGGATGTGTATCCGACGTTTCTGGCTGTGGCAATGAAGCTTTCGCCGGAGACGATCGGTCTGATCGGGGTGCTGTATGGCCTGGGCTCGATCGCGGGCGGGATCGTTTTTGGCGCGCTCTCAGAAACTTGGGGCCGCAAGCGCGCGATCATTACCGCTGCGTTGCTGGCGATTCCGGTGATTCCTCTTTATGCCTACGGGCATACGGCTGTGACTCTGGGCATCGGCGCGGTGCTGATGCAGTTCATGGTGCAGGGCGCGTGGGGCGTAGTTCCGGCGTATCTCACGGAGTTATCGCCTGCTCCGGTGCGGGCTACAGCGCCGGGACTGGCCTACCAATTGGGTGCGCTGATCACCTCATGGAATGGCAAGGGCCAGGCGCTGGCGGCCGAGCGTTGGGGCAGTTATCCGGCGGTCCTGGCCGTGACCGTGGCCGTCGTCGCCCTGGCGCTGGCGGGGCTGACAGCATTGGGCCACGAGGCAAAGGGCAGGGAGATGACGGAGGCTTAGGAGCAGCGGGCCGGCGAAAATTGACGATGCGACGGCCTCCGCATGTACCTTTCGCGGCATACCAGATTTGCGATTTGCCCCTTAGAATGAGGGGCAATGACTCCGGGTTCCAGCGACGGCGAGATTCCCAAAGTGGCAATTGTGGCCATCGGGCGCAACGAGGGCGAGCGCCTGAAGCTTTGTCTGCGCGCCGCACTCCGCGACGCCGAGATCGTGGCCTACGTCGATTCGGGTTCCAAGGACCGCAGCGCGGAGTGGGCGCGATCCGTGGGCTGCCGCGTGGTGGAACTCGACGCGTCGCGGCCTTTCAGCGCGGCACGGGCGCGGAATGAGGGCTTTGCTTGCGTCATGCAGCACGCGCCGGACACGCCTTTTATGCAGTTTCTGGATGGCGACTGCGAGCTCGAAGAAGGCTGGATCGATGAAGCCGCCAACACTCTTCGAGAACGATCCGATGTGGGCCTGGTGTGCGGCCGCGTGCGCGAGATTCATCCGGAGGCAAGTATCTACAACCGGCTGTGCGACCTGGAATGGCGGCAGCCGGCGGGCGAGTTGCGGACATCGGGCGGCCGATTCATGGCGCGAACGCGAGCCTTCGCGGAAGTGGATGGATTTCGTCCCGACGTGATCGCGGCCGAAGACGACGAGTTCTCGATCCGCGTGCGGCGGCGGGGCTGGAAGATTTTGATGATCGATGCGCCGATGGCGAGCCACGATGCCGCGATCACAAGCGTGGGGCAGTGGTGGCGCAGAAATCGCCGCACGGGCCACGCCTATGCGCAGGTTGCGGCGATCCACGGCGGCGGCGAAGAGCGCTACTTTGTTCAGGATCGCCGCAAGATCCTGATCTGGGGCCTGGCGTTGCCGCTTGCGGCGCTGGTTGCTGCGCCTTTCACGCGCGGAATTTCGCTTTTGCTCGCACTGTGCTTGTATGGTTTGCAACTGGTGCACATTGCGCGCGGCTACCGGAAGCGGGGATGGGCGAGCAGAGACGCATGGGCCTACGGTTTCTTCGTCGTGATCTCGCGATTTCCGGCCTTACAGGGATTGCTCGAGTATTATTGGCGGCGGATGCGCCGGCGGGCCATGACGATTATTGAGTACAAGTAGAGGAGCCGATGAGCGAAGCGATCAGAGTGAGCCGATGAGCGAGGCGATGCACCTCAAGGCGGACAAGGAAGGCACTGGCGCGCATGGCAAAGCGGGCGCAGGGCAGAAGCGTCGTGTGGCGCTGCTGGGAGCGGGCTATATTGCCGACTGGCATGCGAAATGTCTTGCGTCCGTGAAAGGCGTGGAACTGGTTGCGGTGTGCGATCAGGCGAGGGAGCGGGCGGAGACGCTGGCAGGTAATTTTGGCGTGGCGAAGGCTTATGGATCGCTCGAGATCATGCTGCAGGCGGAAAAACTTGACGCGGTGCACGTTCTGCTGCCCCCCGATCTGCACTTTGAAGCGGCTCGCGCGGTGATGGAAGCGGGCGTGAGTGTGTTCCTGGAAAAACCGATGTGCGACCGCGCGGACCGATGCGACGAACTAGTGCGGATTGCCGCCGAGCGCGGCGTGCATCTGGGTGTGGGGCACAACTTTCTGTTCTCGCGGCCCTACGAGCAACTGCAGCGCGACGTCGCGAGCGGGATTCTGGGCCGCATTGTTCAGATCACGATCAACTGGAACCGTTTTCTGCCGCAGTCCGCGTTTGGGCCCTTCGGCATCTGGATGCTGCGCGACCCGCGCAACATTATGCTCGAAACCGGATCGCACGCAGTTGCCCACATGCTGGATCTGGTGGGCGAGCCGGACGAGATGGAAGTGCGCGCGGGGAACGCGATCGAGCTGCCCACGGGACGCAACTTTTATCGCCGCTGGCAGGCGAATGCCGTGAAGGGCCCGGCGGCGATTGATCTTAAATGCTCGTTCGTGCCCGGATTTGCCGAATATAACATCCATGTGCGCGGCTCGCTGGCCTCGGCTACGGCGGACATCGAGCGCAATACCTACACGCTTGAACGGCATCGGCCTGTTGACCCGGACTTTGATAATTACGCGATGGTTAGCGGCCGCGCGAAATACATGACGGCGCAGGCGCGATGGACGCTGAGGAAGTATTTGTCGTCAAAGCTGCATCTTGAAAAGCGCGGTACGGCGTACGGGGAGAGCATCGCGCGAGCGATGGATGCGTTTTACGACGAGACAGCAGGCCTCGATGCGCGGGTTTCCGGAGAGTTCGGCGCGAGAGTCATTCGGGTTTGTGAACAGATAGGAACACTGGCAAGGCTGCCGGCAGAGCTTGTTGCGCCGCGGACGGAGCCAAGTCTGGCAGGCGCAGGCGCGAAGGCCGACATTCTGGTGCTGGGCGGCGCAGGCTTCATCGGCAAGGAGCTGTTGCGGCAACTCGTTGATTCCGGGCGCGGCGTGCGCGTGCTGGTGCGCAGTGCGGCGAGCCTTCCCGAGGAGCTGTGCGCGCGGATCGATTGCCGGACTGGCGATCTGCTCGACCGTGAAGCGCTGTCGCGCGCAATGGAGGGCGTCGGAGTTGTTGTGCATTTGGCGCGGGCTCATGTGAAGAGCTGGGCGGAATATCAGAAATTCGAGATCGAAGCCACGCGGATGGTGGGCGAATGCGCGCTCGCGGCGAGCGTAAAGCGGCTGATCTATGCGGGTACGATCGACTCCTACTATGCGGGCGCGCGCGGGAGCACGATTACCGAGGCGACGCCTCTCGATCGGCACATCGAACACAGAAACCTGTACGCCCGCGCCAAAGCGGTTTCAGAAGCGGTGCTGCTGCGGATGGATCGCGAGCGCGGACTACCGCTGGTGATTGTGCGGCCGGGAATCGTGATCGGCCGCGGCGGCAGCCCGTTCCACTGGGGCGTGGGCATGTGGTGGCACGATGCCGTATGCCAAATTTGGGGCCAGGGGAAAAACAAGCTGCCGCTGGTGTTGGTGGAGGATGTGGCGCGCGGATTGATAGCTGCGATCGACACGCCGGGGATCGACGGCAGGGACTTCAACCTGGTCGCCGAGCAGGTCACCGACGGGCACGGCCTGAGCGCGCAGGAGTATCTCGACGAACTGGATCGCGCGGGAGGGATGCGCATCCAGCGCCACGCCACAGCGATTCTGCATTTCTATCTGCTCGACATGATGAAGTGGGTGGTGAAGGTCGCGGTGCGGCATCCCGAGCGGCAGATGCCTTCGTGGCGCGATTGGCAGAGCCGCAGGCAACTGGCAAACTACGATTGCACGGCGGCGAAGACGGTGCTGGGATGGAATCCGGTGAGCGAGCGCGGCGAGCTGGTGCGGAAGGGAATTGAGGAGCCGCTGCGCGCGTTCTTGCAGTAAATCAGTAGAAGGCTACCAGGGAGCGGGTGGACTGACGCGGCCACCGCGAGTTTCTTTCCACGCCTGCTTGAGTAGGCGAAGATGAACGGCGGCCTCGCGGGCACGCGCGCGGCGGCGTTGCGAAGAGCTGATGCGATTGCGCAGGAATCGCAGCGAGTAGAAACCTTCTTCAAGCCAGCGCGCGAGACCTACCTTGGCGCCGTGGTGCTTGCGGTAATAAAGCAACATGGAACGCATGCGCCAAAGCAACACCTGCGCTTCATTTTTGGAAAAAACGTGCGCATCGACCTGGCGCGAGGACTCGCCGTGCATGTGCATAATGACGATGTCGGGCCAATAGAGAATGCGAAAGCCCGCTTCCTTCACGCGGCGGCAAAGGTCCACTTCTTCGCAATAAAGGAAGAACGCGGGATCGAAGATGCCGGCTTTGGCCAGAGCCGCGCGGCGCACGATCATGAAGGCGCCCGTGACCCAATCGACTTCAGCCGCCTCGGCAGGATCGGCCCACGTGCGCTCGGCGGCGCTGAAGAGGCGGGAGCGGGGGAAGCGGGCGGCCAGACCGGTAAGGACGAAGGCATCGCGCAGGATGGTGGGAAACATGCGCGCCGCCGGCTGCCAGGAGCCATCGAGGCCCACCAGCCGCGCGCCACCGACACCTGCGCAGCCGTCGGCTTCCATGTGCGCGATGGCGCGGGCGAGCGAGCCGGAATAGAAAAAGGCATCGGAGTTGAGCAGGACCAGATAGCGCCCTGAGGCTGCTTCAATGGCGCGGTTGTTGGCGACGCCGAAGCCGAGATTGACGTCGCTGCGGATAAGGCGAACCGGGACAGCGGAGGCTGAGAATTCGGTGACGACCATATTGGCGGAGCCGTCGCGCGAGGCGTTGTCGATCACCAGGATCTCGGCCGTTATGCCTTCGGGCAGGCGGCCGCACTCCTCGCGCAGCGAAGTGAGACACTCCCGGAGCAGATCGCGCGTGTTGAATGAGACCACGACGATCGAGGCAGTGAAATCGTAGCTGGGGTGGATAACGCTCTCTGCGCTTGCCGGCTGGGGTGCGCGGAATCCGGATGAATCGGTCACGTTGGCTTAAGTATAGAGGGACTGAGGGACTAAGGGACTGAGGGACTAAGGGGCTAAGGGGCTGAGGAAACGAAAGAACGAGGGACCGCGCACTCTTTTGTGGCATGGCAGTGCTGCGAGCGGGGAACAGACTGGTTGCGTGATGAAGAATATGCTGGAAACGGGCGAGGTTCGGTGCGTTTTCTTTCCTACAGTGCGAGAAGTGCGATTTGCGCGGCGCGAAACTTGGGTAGAGCACCGTGCGCCGCGACGTTCATCGGTCTTGCCATCCTCTCTGCGTTGCCGGAGCGCGCGCAGACAACAAACGGCGGGACGGCGGAAGTGACGCGTCTTCGCGTCACGAGCGAAGTGATTCTCTCGAAAGTGACGCGGTTGGGCGTGAATCTGGGTGAGCAGAACTTCTACGACTCCGGACAAATGCTGAAGAACTTGCTCTACCGCAATCCTGAGTTTGCGGGGACGACGTATCGCAGCATATTTCACTGTGATGTGGGCGGTGCGGGACGATGCGTGGATGCGCGCGGGGGCATTCAGTTTCCGGCGGACTTTTGGAACGGCGCGAGCTACGAGGTGCTGGAAGGCGAGGCAGCTGGACAACGCGGCACGGTGACGGCAGGGGTCCAAAGTCCGGGGGGATATGTGCTGACTCTCAACTCGGGCGGGAGCGCGATCGGTGTGGGCAATTGGATTGCTGCGGAAAAGGATTTTCCCGACGGGCTGCACACGGCTGGGGGCACGGCCGGGGGCGCGGGCTGGTGGCCTACAATGCACGGCGGCGCGCGGATCGAGGTGGAGCACAACGATTTGCCGCCGGGAGTGCCGGTGCGCCAGGCATTGAAAATCGACGCGGTGGGCGCGGGCCAGTCGGCGGACTTGAACGCGTACTTCGATTCCACGGCGGGGATGACATTTGTGCATCTTCGCGGCCGATACCGCTTGAGTTTTCGCGCCAAAGCCGTGAGTGGGCCGAGCGCGATGCACGTACATGTGGCGCGGACAGTCGCCGGGTTGCGTCGTTATCTCGACGCGGACGTGCAGTTGACGCGCGCGTGGGCGCAATACAACGAGGAGTTCGCGGCAAACGAGACGACGTTGCCCGCAGCGGCGGTCGAGACGGGATTCAGTGTTACGGGCGGGTCTGTGCTCTTGTGCGATGTGTCGCTGGAACAGGTGGGCGGCGACGCTGCGAATCACACGGTGTTTCGTGATGAAGTGGTGGAGACGCTGAAGGAGTTGCATCCCGGCGTGCTGCGGCTGATGGAAAGCGACGCGGGGCTGGGCAGCGGGGTTGACAACTTGCTCGGCAACCCGGCGGCGCGCGAGCGGTCGGGTTACCGAGCGTGGTTCAAAAAGTCTGACGATGTTGCGGTGGGGATTCCGGAGTTTTTGGAGTTGTGCCTGGAGACGGGCGCCGAGCCGTGGATTGTCGCGCCGACCGCGATGAGCCTGGACGAGACGCGGGAGCTGGCGGAGTACCTGGCGGGGCCGGCGAAAACACGCGGAGGTGCATTGCGCGCCGCCGGCGGACGAGCGGAGCCGTGGACGCGGGCCTTCGGGACTATACATATAGAACTCGGAAATGAGACCTGGAATCCGGATTATCGCGGGGAATCGATCGAGGATCCCGTAGCGTACGGGCGTCGCGCGAATGCGGTGTTTGCGGAGTTTCGCCAAGCAGCCGGGACGCAAGCAGGCCGATTCGATCTTGTGGTCGGAACGCATGCCTACGATCCGGGCCGGAATGCAGCGCTGCTGGCCGCGACGCCTCTGGCCAATACGCTGGCCATCGCTCCCTATCTGATGCGCAGCGTGACCGAGTGGGCGAATGACGACCAGCTGTATGGTCCGCTACTGGCGCAGCCCGAGGAGATGTCGCGCGATGGATTCGTGGCGGAAGCGGCGCGGTCCGCAGGCGGACGGCAACTGGCCGTCTATGAAGTGAACCTGCACACGACAGGAGGAACTGCGCCGCAGGACATTCTGGATCGATTGACCTCATCGGACGCCGCGGGGATTGCCGTTGCAGGGCACATGCTGCGCATGATGCGAGATGACGGCGTTCGCGACGAGATGCTCTTCAGCCTGCCGCAGTTTGAATTCGGGCGTGCCGATGGCAAGACCGTCAAGCTATGGGGAAGCGTAGTCGAAATGGGCGCCGACGGCCGCAAGAGGCCGCAGTTTCTCGCGGAAAGTTTGGCCAATCGCGCGATCCGCGGAGACCTGGTGAAGGTGGAGATTTCTGGCGCGAATCCCACGCACGACCAGGCGCCGGGAAACGACGCAGTGAGCCTGCGCGATGTGCACGAAATCGACGCCTACGCCTTTCGGGATGGGAAGCGGCACAGCCTCATCGTCTTCAACTACGGACTGCACGAAGCGAGACGAATCGGCATTGACGATACTGGCCTGGCACACGACGCAAACGCGACACTTGCTTGGCTTGCGAGTTCCCAGCCGAGCGATACGAATGAGGCGACCGTCAAGGTTCGGATCGAAGAAGAGCGATTTCGCGGCGGTGAGCTTACACTGGCTCCCTGCTCGATGGCCGTAATACAATGGACTGAATAACACCACGCGGCGCTCAGACCGCACCTCCGGGAACATCCGGCGTTAGCGGGAAATGCCTTTTTACTTCCCAACTACACAGTAAGTAATCATCAAACGGTTACGCGTTTGCTGATTTGGTATGTTCCCAAGGACGCACCTCCACTCGCTCCCGTGTCCACCTTCGCGGCATTGTTCTTGTTGGTTCTAAAGGGTACTTTCAAACCATCAGGCCGCCCGAATGCATTCTGTCAGGCACTAACTTTTGCGGAGTTATGAATATCGACTCCCTTTCGGTGAACTCTGGAGGTCACTGCGCGATCGTGGCAAGGCTACGAAAGTTCAGTGACCTCCGGAGATTTTTCAGGATGCAGGCAAGAATCGGGCGAGCGAGAGATTGAAATAGCCGTGAAAACAACGGCAATCGCATCCACTGCTTATGACAGCTGCGCATATAGGCAGGGAACGGACCTTGAGATGAGAGACGGCTCGCAACATCCCGTCGCAGTCATGGGATTGCCGATTAACAGCTTGACCGCGAACGAGGCGGTTGACACCTTGGAGCGCCTGATTGTATCGGGCGGCACGCACCAGGTTTGCGCAATGAACCTGGATACCTGGCTCAATGCAGTGGCTGATCCGCATCTGCACCGCATTGTTGCCGGTTCGAGCCTGGTTTTCCCCGATGGCATGCCTTTGGTGTGGGCAGCAGGGCTCCTGGGATGCCCACTGGCGGAGCGCGTTACCGGAGTGGACCTGGTGCCGAGGCTCGCCGAACTTTCAGCCCGAAAAGGCTACAAGATCTTCCTGCTGGGCGCGAAGCCCGGCGTGGCCGATCGCGCCGCACGCATGCTGGAGCGAAATTTTCCGGGCGTGCAGATTGTGGGCACGTTCGCTCCCGCCGAAGAGAATTTGATCCGCATGGATCACGCGGAGATCCTGAGGCAGATTCACGCCGTCAGCCCCGACATTCTTCTGGTAGCTTTTGGCAATCCGAAACAGGAAAAATGGATCTGGATGCACCGCAAGCGGCTGGGCGTTCCTCTTGCCATGGGCGTGGGCGGCAGCTTCGACATTCTTGTCGGCGATGTGCGCCGCGCTCCGCGCTGGATTCAGAAATGCGGCCTGGAATGGGCGATGAGGTTTTTGCAGGAACCGGTGCGGCTGGGCCCGCGGTACCTGCGCGACTTCAGCGGCTTGGCGCGACGCCTGCCGCTGTCCTTACTGGCGGCATGGTGCCAGCGGCCGTATCTGGGCCAATCGAGTGTGTCCACAGCCACGACTCCGCAAGTGATGCATGTGAACGTGCACGGGCGGCTTGGGGCAGAGATTGCAACAGCTGTGCAGGAAGCAACCACGACCAGCATCGTGAACGGTCTAATTGTAGTGGTGCATCTGCATTCGGTGAAGCAAGTGACAGCTGCGGGACTGGGAATTCTGCTGGGCGCGCGGCGCCAGTTGCTGGAGGCCGGGCTTTCGCTTTCGCTCGCCGGACTCAACCTGAAAACGCGCTTTGTGCTCTACGCATGGAACCTACAGCGCCTCTTCGACGAGTGGCAGCCGACCATATCGCGCGGCCGCCCGCTGGTTGTGGAATCGGAACCGCCGGTTCCCATCAGAATGCGCGGCGAGCAGGACGGGATCCCGGTGGAAACCCGCATTCGCGGGTGAGAGCAAGAGATCGGCGCGGTCGATGCCGGCCGAGATCGAAACGAGGTTGTGATCGAGTACGGATGGGCACAACCCCCACACTTATAAAAAACCGGCACGGGCACGGTAAATGAATTTCCCCAGGAGTCGGCGATGAATGCACGCGAGCTTATACCACTTGGCTTCAAGCACACCGTGAACGCGGTGGCCGAGGAAGTCTACATCAAGATCGGCGTGGATATGACGAAGCCCGTTGCGTTCTACGGCCTCGTGAACCAGCGCTGCAATGTCAAATGCCGCTACTGCGAATACTGGAGATTGCCCGAGTACACCGAGGAGCTTACTATCGCGGAATGGCAGGCGGCGCTGCTTAGCGTCAAGGAGTTCGTGGGAGCATTCTCGATTAACTTCAGCGGCGGCGAACCCTTTATCAAGCCGGGCTTCCTCGATCTTTTTGCATGGTGCCGTCCCAACGGAATCAAAGCCGGAGTGACCACGAACGGCTCGGCTCTGACCGAAGCCAATGCAGCGAAGGTGGTGGCCGCCCACCCGTTCAATGTCAATATTTCGCTGGACGCGCCGAAGGCTGAAATCCATGACTATATGCGTGGCGCGCCGGGGCTGTTTGAAAAGCTGAGCAAGGGGATCGACTACCTGCGTGAGGAGAAGAAGCGGCAGGGCGTCGAGTTTCCCATAATGGTGAAGCCGACCGTTACGGAGAAGAACTTCCGTTACCTGCCTGACCTTGTAGAGTGGGCGACGGAGCGAGGTCTCATGGTGAGCCCGCAGCCCGTAGACCGGTGGTCGCCGGAGACTTACAACGAGCTTTGGATCGAAAAAGAGAATCTACCCGAGTTCGAAGCGGTGATCGAAAAGTTGATCGCGCTACAGAAGGCCGGCGCGCCGCTGATGACGCCGGAACCGGTGCTGCGGCTGATGGCGGATCACTATCGTGAAAAGTCGGCGCCGCGTTCCGTCATGCCGTGCCGGGTGGGATTGCGCAACTACTTCATCCGCGCCAACGGCAATGTGGAGGTCTGCGTGATGGGATTTCCGCCCATCGGCAATGTGAAAAAGCAGAGCGCGCGGGAGATCTGGTACGGCGCAAAGGCGCGCGAAGTGCGCCACGACACGGTGGCGTGCGAAAAGCTTTGCCTCATTACGTGCTTGTCGCAGAAGACGCTGGGTAACAAAATCGGCATGGCGATGAGACTGCTGAAGGGGACGCAGTGAAGGTGCCTCGGCACCGCTTCGGTGCGGAATTTGCCGATACCGAATTTTGGCGGGCCCCAGAGACGGACGAAGGGTAAATGACGGCGATCATTCTGATTCCGGCGGTGCTCTGCTGGCTGGTGCTGGCCGCCGGCTCAGCACGGAAAGCGCTGCTGAACGTCTATCTGCCAACGTTGCTTTTACTTCCGCAGTATTACGAACTTCGCCTCAAGCATTTGCCTCCGCTTACCTTCGCCGAGGCTGCCGTCATTCCCCTGGGCATTGCGCTCCTGGCGACGGAGATGCGGTGCTGGCGCCTTGCCTGGATGGACCTGTGGGTACTGTTATTTGCGGTTTGTGCCGGTGTTTCCGAAGCCTTTAGCACAGAGCTCGCCAATGGCGATTGGCTGCGCTTTTTTTCGCCCAACTTTGCCGCGTCGGAGCGGATGACCACAAATCTGAATGACGGCATTTACATGTTTGTGGCCGGCGTTCTTACCGTGGTGATGCCCTACATGATTGGCAAGCTGTTGATCGAAGGACAAACCTACAGCGGACAGCCCATGCGCAGAAAGATTGTAGAGCGCATGGCCGTGTTGCTTGCGGTTGTGGCGTTGATCAGCGTGCATGACTTCCTGAATCCCGGAAGCCTGTGGGAGAGAATGGGGAAGCACTTTTTCCCCGCACAGACAGAGGTCTGGATACCCCAGACGCGCTGGGGTTTCGGGCGCATCAGCGGTCCGTATTCGCACGCGATTCTCGCCGGGATGATTTTTCTGATGGGCGTGGTCTATTGCCTGTGGCTGTTCAGGGCCGATCCCCGTTGGGGCACTCGGCGATTGATTGCCGGACTTCCATTTTCCTTGCGCGGGCTGGTTCTTGCAGGGGTAGTGGCGGGCGCATTGATGACGCAATCGCGCGGCCCGTGGATTGGCGCCGGTCTGGCGCTGGTTTTTGTGTTTCTTACGCAAAAGCTTTCAATGGGTAAAGCCGTGGCGGTGTTCCTGGTAGTTGCCGGGATGTTCAGCGTCGCCGCCTACGAGGTCGGCAATCGCTACACGGAAGGGACAATGCGCCAGGCCAGCACCGAAGAGCAGCGGGGCGCTGTCTATCGCCGCGAGTTGCTTAGCGCCTACCTGCCGGAGGTGGAGCAGCACCCAGCCTTTGGATGGGGTATTACCACGTACCCGCACGCCAACGGTCAGGATTCCATCGACAACGAGTTTTTGCTGCTGGCAGTCACCGAGGGTCTACTGGGGATGGCGGTGTTCGTGGCTATCGTGGCGGGCAGCGCGATCAAGCTGGTGCAGTTAATCGGTCAGCACCTGGGGCAGGAGGACCGGTTGCTTGTTTATGCCCATTTGGCGGTCCTGATCGGACTGACGACGACGCTGATTACGGTGTACCTGGGCGAGGCCGTGGTGATGTTGTTCTTTCTTTTTACAGGCTGGGTGCAGGCCATGCGGCCGGTGCTGGAGCGCGTGCAAGTGGTGAACCCGCTAGCGCCGCAAGTCAGTTTCCGGCGCGTGCTGGTTTGAGGCGGGCGGGGCTGTTGTCCGGCAGTTTTGGACGAGTGGAGCTGAAACGAATCGATTGGCTGCAAATGCCGGTCAAAGTGACAAAGGGTGACGAAAGAGGGCGGTTGACATTTTGATCTGGCAAAACACATATCTGGCGGAAGGGCTGGCGGCAGCGATCGCAATGATGACCGCGCCACTGCTCACCGACTTGGCGGTGTGCATTGCAGGCAACCTGCGGAGGCCGCGAAAAGTGGCGGCGGCGAAATTGCGCGACATTCGCCTGGCGGTGGTGGTTCCGGCTCATGACGAGGAGCAAATGATCGCGCGGACCGTGCAATCGTTGCTTGGAGCCGGCTGCACGCCGAGTTCGGTTAGCGCAAGGTCAAGTGCGGAGACGTGGGAAGTTCCCGTGATTGTGGTGGCGCACAACTGTTCGGATTGGACCGGTCCGCGGGCGGCTGCGGCCGGGGCGCGAGCGGTGGTGCTGAACCATCCCCATCTGAGGGGCAAAGCCGCGGCGCTGCGATTCGGCTTTGAAAGGGCGAGAGACGAAGGCGCCAATGCGTTTCTGGTGGTGGATGCCGACTCCGTGGCCAGCAGCAACCTGGTTGTTGCTACGAGAGCGGTATTGGAGTGCGGCGCCGATGCCACACAATGCCGTTACGAGCTGGAACTGCCAACTTCGCGGCCGGCCACTGCGCGTGAGCGGCTCCGCGTGCTGGCATTCCGGGCCATCAATGTATTGCGGGCGCGGGGGCGCGCACGGCTGGGGTTTTCCGCCGGCGTTTTTGGCAACGGTTTCGCGGTGACAGACGAGACCGTGGAGCGTGTGCCTTTCACGGTGAATAGCATCTGCGAAGATCTCGAGTACCACGTGCGCCTGGTAATAGCGGGCGTGCGCGTGAAGTGGGTGGATGAGGCGTTCGTTCATGCTCCCCTGGCTCCGGTTCGATCCGCGCAAGTGACGCAGGAAGCGCGCTGGGAGGGCGGGCGTTTCCACGTCGCCACGCGGTCCACAGGCCAACTGATGGGCGCGATTTTCCATGGTAACTGGCGCGCTTTCGAGATGCTTGCCGAGGCCTGGAGCCTGCCGATTTCGCGCGGCGTTTTCGCTCTGCTTCTGGCCGCATGTGTCAGCGTGCACTGGCTGTACGTCTACGCCATGGCTGGAGCCATGCTGATTCTGGCCTATGTGTTGGTAGCCGTTTTCCTTGGAGACAACCCGTGGCGCGATCTTGCCGCACTGGCCAGCGCGCCCGTGCACATTCTCTGGAAATTGGCGATTACACCTTTGGTCCTGCGTCAGTCGCGCGCCGGCGCGGAGTGGGCACGCACCCAGCGTGAGGTGCACACG
This sequence comes from uncultured Acidobacteriaceae bacterium, assembly GCA_963732305.1. Classification (GTDB taxonomy): domain Bacteria; phylum Acidobacteriota; class Terriglobia; order Terriglobales; family Acidobacteriaceae; genus Telmatobacter. The sequence goes on along the minus strand of CAVSYW010000003.1, from coordinate 323,688 downwards.
CCATGACCAGCGAGATCCACGATATCCAGATGATCGCCGATACGACAGACAAGGAAGTGGACTGGGCTTTGGTCCCGGACGCAGGGGATCCGGACGCAGGCCGGGACATGGTTGCCGCAGGCACCGCGCCGGCGATGCTCAAGGAAGTGAATCGCAACTTCAACCGCAATGTGTTCACCACCATCCTGGCGCGCGTGGTGAATATGGTGCGGGGCGTAGTGCTGGTGCCGTTCCTGCTTTGGCACCTGGGCCTCGAGGCCTACGGCATCTGGACCACGATTTTTATTCTGGTTTCGTATGTTGGCGTCACCACGCTCGGCATTTCCAACGTGTACATCAAATATGTCGCCGAGTTTCACGCGCGCCGCGAGTACGACAAGGCCAATTCGCTGCTTTCCACCGGACTGGCCATCACGATTCCCCTCTGTACAGCGATTTTCCTCGGCTTCCTGTTTGGGTGGAAATGGTACGCGCCGTGGCTGCATCTGCCACCGGCCCACGCCGCCGATGGCAAAGAGGCCATGCTGATTGTGCTGGGGGTGTTCCTGTCGGCCATCGCGCTCAACGGGTTTGGCGACATTCTCTCCGGAACCCAGCAGATCGCCGCCACACAATGGTTTCTCATTCTCGGCATCCTGACCGAATTTGCGGCCATCCTATGGCTGGTGGGCGCGGGGCGCGGCATCCGTGGATTGGCCGAAGCGTACCTGATTCGCACCATCGTCACCGACGGCCTGACCATCTGGTGGGCCTGGAGAAGGCTCAAGTGGTTGCACCTTTCGCTACGACAGATACGGCGCGAGTCCATTCGCTACGTTGTGCACTTTGGCGGTCTGGTGCAGTTTCAGAGCATATTGGAGATCTTTCTCAATTCCGTGGAGCGGGTGGCCGGGCTGGTGCTGATTGGCGGGGCCGCGGCCGGCCTGCTCGATGTAGCCAAGAAGTGGCCTACGTCGTTTTCCACGGTGCCCATGGCCTTTTTTGCGGCACTTTTGCCCGCCGCATCCCATGTTGACGCGGCCTCAAGCGAGCAAGACCGCCTGCGCAACCTGCGCACGCTCTATTTGAGCAGTTCGCGCTACTCCAACCTGTGCACTTCGGCGTTTGCCGCCCTGTTTTCCTTCTTTGCCGACCCTGTTCTGCACGTTTGGCTGGGACCTCAGTTACCAATGCACCAGAGGCTAATCACCCTGTTTGTGGTATTCAATCTGGCCATGCAATTTCATATGCTTACAGGACCGGGTAATTCTTTGTTTCGCGGCATGGGAAGGGTATACGAGGAGTTTAACTACTCGATTCCCAACCTGATCCTGCTGGGCGTGACATTGCCAGCGGCGCGCTTGATCGAGGGCTGCTGGACGCCATTCGGAATTGGAGTGGCAGTCGCTTTGGCGACCGCCGGATCGGCCTGTGTGTTGATGGGCCGGGTGCTTTTTGTGCTGCATTTGCGTCTTTTGACTTATCTGCGCGAGGTGATTGTTCCGGGGCTTGCGCCGTATGCGATTGCCGCCTTGCTGGCGTGGCCGGTAACGCAACTGGTGGCCATGGTGAATCGCTGGCAGGGAGCGGCAGTGCTGCTGGCGGGCGGAATTCTCTATCTGGCGGGCGCGCTGGCCGTATTGAATCGCTGGGTGTTGACGGAAGCAGAGAAGCAAAAAGGGCTCGGGTGGTATCGCCGGGGTTTGGGAATGCTTCGGGGCAGGGAGGTAACCGCATGAATCGCCGCACGCACGTCGCTGGTCTTCTTCCATTGATTTTTGCGGTGCTGGCCGCGGCGCAAACGCCCGCGACCCAGGATCTTCCGCATCCCGGGCAAGACAATGCGACTCAGGCCAGTGTGCCGGCGGCCGATGCCAACGGACCGGTGTTGAAACCTAATCCGCTGGAGACGCTGCGCAACTTCGAGCCTTCCCCCGATGAAGCCTACCGGCTGGGAAAGGGCGACGAGATCAAGGTGGATATTGCCGGGCGGCCCGATCTGGCGTCCGTTCTCGTGATCGGACCCGACGGGTGCGTGACGCTGCCCCTGGCAGGGGACATCAAGTTGAACGGCATGACGCGACCCGAGGCGAGCAAAACGATTGAGACGGCGCTGTCGCATTATTACGACAACCTTGCGGTGCAGGTGACGGTAACGAAGTACACGTCGAATCGCGTGCTGGTGCTGGGCGCGGTCGCCACGCCGGGCGAAGTGACCTTTGAAGGCACGCCGACCCTGCTGGAAGCTCTGACGCGGAGCGGCCTGGTGACGGGGCCGAATAAGGTGGGCGTAATCCCCGAGCGCTGCGCGATCTATCGCGGCAGCGACCAGGTGGTGTGGGTGCAACTCCGCGAGTTGATCCAGTCTGGCAACACGCTTGCGGATCTGCGCCTGCGCCGTGACGATGTAATTTACGTGCCCAGCCTTACCGAGCAGTTTGTTTCGGTCCTCGGCGAGGTCAACCATCCGGGGGCGGTGCCTGTGACTAGCGAATCTACGCTAGCTAGCGTGCTGGCCGATGCCGGCGGGCTCACGGACCAGGCAGGCAACAACGCCCATATTCAGATTGTCGATACGGCGACTGGAAATTCGCGCGTCCTGACATTCAAAGACGTTTTGAATCCGGCGAAGTCGCGGGAAGTGACGCTGAAGCCGGGCGAAATTATCTTCGTCCCCAAGACAGGATTCGCGCGCGCGACCTACGTGATGCAGCGCCTGAACCCCATGTTCCAGCTCAGCAGCCTCGCTTATCTGGGAGCGGTTCTATGAACCGGAAATTCGACCCACTAGCGATTTCGCATTCGCGCCGTATCACAGACCGCTCTCCAGCCGTCGGTGGGCCGTCGCGCGGCGTTCCATCTGAGCAGGCGCTTTTCCGCCTCGACCTCGCGCGCAGCCTGCGCATGCATCGCCGTCTTGCGATTGGATTTTTCCTGTTGGGGGTAGTTCTGGCCGCGGCTTATGTGGCGCGATATTGGTCGGTGTATACGGCCGAGTGCCTGGTCTTCGTTCAACCCACTCCCTCGGGAGTGCTGGAAGCCGCGCCCATGCACTGGCCGTATAACTACGACCCGGCCACGTACGACTCGTATATCCAGCAACAGATGTCGAGCATGACGCGTCCCGATGTGCTTGCCGGAGCGGTGAAGAAGCTGGAACCCGGCGTGTGGCGGGAAAGCGGCGAAAGCGAACAGAGCGCGGCCGACCGGTTGAAGGGCGCAATTGAAGTGGCGCGCGTGGGAACCAGTTATCAGGTCGCCATTACAGCGCATGCCAGGAACGCGGATACGGCTGCTGCATTGGCCAACGCGGTGGCGGCGAGCTACATCGAGAACACTTCGCATGAACAGAGGGCCAGCGACGCCGAGCGCCTGACGATGCTCAAGGAAGAGCGGGAGCGCATCAAGAAGGAGCTGGACGACGATCGCAGCGAGCAGGCAACGCTGAACTCTCAACTGGGCGTGGCGGCCATCGGGCCCGTGGCTCCAGAACATTACGACGACGATATCGCCAAGATTCATGAGGATCTGGTGAAGGCCCGCACGGATCACGACGAAGCAGCGGCGCGGCTGACCTCGATGGATGCGAGCAACGGTCTTTCGTCGGCGGCTCTGAATGCCGAAGCCGATCAGCTGATCGCCACCGACCCTGGCCTGTCGAGCCTGAAACAGGCGCTGCTCGCACGACGCGCGGCGCTGGTTTCAAACATGTCGGGCAAGACGCCGGACAATCCGCAGTACAAGCAGGATCAGGAGGAACTCCAGAAGATCGACGCCGACCTTCAATCGGCTACGCAGGAACTGCGTGCCAAGGCCGCATCGCGCATCGAGGAGCAGTTGCACACGGATCTTGACCGCACCGCGGGCCTGGAAGCGCGCCTGAACGGGGAACTGGCGCAGATGACCAGGGCCGCGGCTAGCGCCACGCCGAAACTGCAGCGTTCGAGCGATCTTGTCAACGACATCACCCGCTTGCAGACGCGCTTCAACGCGGTCGACGAGCAGTTGCAGAACCAGACGCTCGAAGACAACGCTCCGGGCACTGCGCACGTGGCCGAGGCAGCCGTTCCTCCTGCGCATGCCTCCGTTGGCGGAGTGATCCGCAACGCGCTCATCCTGCTGTTTGGATTTATTGGCCTGGGCCTGGTGGCTGCCGTTGCCGCGCACAAAATGGATCGGCGCGTGTATGTCGCATCGGATGTCGAGCAACTGCTGGGTTATGGGCCCATGGCGCAGTTGCCGGACTTCGACGAGGTTTCAGACGAAGTGGCAGAAGCGCATCTGCTGCGGCTGGCCTCGGGACTTGAGTTTGCCTGCAAGAACAGCGAACTGAGCAGTTGCGTGTTCACGGGGACAGGCCCCGGAGTTGGCGTAACCACGATTACCACGCGCGTGAGTCAAATGCTTGGAGCTCTGGGCACAGAGGCCGTGCTGGTGGATGCCACGGGAGCTGTGCCGCAAGAACGACGGTCCGACCTGAACGCCGGGCCTGCCACCGCCGGAGTGGATCTCAAGCGGAGTTTGCTCTCCACAGCGCTCACGCCACACACGGGCGACGGGCCCGCACCCGGACGCGAGGTCCTGCTGTTGACCGATGCCGCGCCGCTGTCTGTTTCCGCGGAAGCGGAATACCTGGCGCGGCGCGCGGATTGCACCATTCTGGTGATCGAATCGGGCGCCACCACACGCGCGCAGCTTCGCGCTGCCGCAGGCAGCTTGCAGCGCCTGGACTCCGCAGCAGTTGGATTTGTGCTGAATCGCGTGAGCCTGGCGAATGCCGATGAGAGCTTCCGTCATTCCGTAAGCGAGGTTGAAAGGCATTTGCGCGTGAAGGGACGCACAACGGCACGGATGGTTGCGCAATATCCGCGCGTTGTGCCTGAAGCGGCGCACGTGGACAGGACCCTGCGGGAGACACCTGCACTGGCAGAGAAGTCCGTTACATGGGCCGCATTGGTATCTCCGGCTGCGCCTTTGGCGCGTCCGGCCGTTGCGGATCGAGTTTCCGCTGCGCAGTCGCCGCTTCCGAAGCCTGCGCCTTTTGCGGTGGCAGAAGAGCGAGACACACAGCCTTCGCCGCAAGCCGCTCCTGAGGCACTGCGGCAACTTGAGCCGGTGTCTCACTGGTATGCAAGAACGGCAGCGCAGCCTCAACATGAGCCGTCCGTGCAGCACGTTCCGGAAGAGGTTGCCGCTCCACCTGCGCCGCTTCCCAAGCCTGCGCCCTTTGCGGTGGCAGAAGAGCGAGAGGCGCAAGCCTTAGCACGGGCCGCGTTGGGCTATTCGGCCGTGCCTGCGGCGCGTCCAGCTAAGCCGGAGCGGGTCGTCGCTTCAGCGGTTCCAATTCTGCGGACTACACCTTTTGTGGTTGCGGAGAAACGAGAGGCGCAGCACCTGCCGCAATCCGCGCCGGTTGTGCCAGCTACTCCGCATAAAATCGAGGCCATGTCTTCTTCGCCGGCAAGGAATGCAACGCAGCCTCTGGATGAAACGGGCGTGCTGCCCATTCCGGAGCGCATGCCTGTCATCACAGGAGGGCATGAGATTCCCAAACTGGAGCACACGCCGATCGTTCCGTATGAAGTCGAACACGCGGCGGAGCCGAGGCAAAAGCCTGCGCCACCTGTGGTGACGCAGCCCGCACAGCAGCCGCCGGAAGAGACTCCGTGGTGGCTTACGGAAGCGCCCGCGCGTGCCGAGACCGCGCTGGTTCAACCGCGCGCGCCGCGCGTGGGGACTTGGCATTCTGTGGCTGCGACAGGCGAACAAAAATCTGCTGCTGAGAAGGCGCCGGAGATGACAAGGGCTGAATCCGAAGCGCCGACGCGGCTCAGCGGGTTGAGAGGTCTCTTCTTCCCCCTGGGAAACAAGGATTCAGGATCGAAAAAGGACGCCGAGCGGAACGACAATGGCGAAGGCAAAGCCGATGCCATCTTCCCCGCGGCGCAAACCGAAGCAACCGCGGCCGATCCCGAGCAGACCATCGCGATCGAAGCCGCCACGCCGCGGACGGAATATCAGCCTGTGCACGCCAAGGCCGAAGGAACCGTGGCGCGTGGCGCGGTGCCGCGCTGGGTCACGGCGGAGCCCGAGTTCCTGCCTCCGCGCGAGGAACCGGCGGAGAAGGCCAAGGAATCTCGTGTGAAGAAGCCGAAGTACGAAGAAGACGACTTCAACGACATCCAGATTCTGCCGGCCCGGCGCGGGCAATACAGGCGCTGAGCGCGGTTCGAGAATCGCGAAGCCGCTTTTTCCGAAATGCTTTGTTTTCTGCCAGATGGCAAATGCGTACTGGGATACTGGCACAGTACGACGATTCTGATTTGCGTCTAAGCGACTGAATCGGTGTGGCTTAGTTGTCGTCACAGTTTCTTTGTCGATTTTGGAGAAACAGCCGGTAGCCAGTGGCCAGTAGCCGGTAGCCGGTAGCCAATAGCCAATAGCGAGAGGGCAGCCGGGGTGGGGTGAAGACAGCCAATAGGGAGTGGCCAGTAGAGGCAGGGCGTGAGTGTGGGTGTGTGAGTGTGTGAGTGTGAGTGTGAGTGTGAGTGTGAGTGTGGGTGCGAGTGTGAGTGTGAGTGTGGGTGTGAGTGTGAGTGTGAGTGTGGGTGTGAGTGTGAGTGTGAGTGTGAGTGTGAGTGCGAGTGTGAGTGTGAGTGTGAGTGTGACGGCGCCGATTTGCCGGCAAATCATCTTGTACCCCCCCTGGCCCCTACTTTGGTCCCAAAGTTCTCATAACAAAAAGTTTGCGGTGTGGCCGATCTTCCCAAGTTCGTGATTCCAAAGGACGGCACCTCGTAAAGTCTCCAAATTCAGGCAGTTAGCGAAGTTGGCCGGGGCCAGAGATCAGAGAACAGACATCAGAAGGCCGGCCGCGTTTCTCTGACTCCTATATAAATTGTAGCGACTTCGTGGAAAAACTATGCAAAGGGATCAGGGTTCGGGTGTCAGGTTCCATGTGCTAGAAAAGGAATGGGTTAATGCGATGCGAGGGGATGGTGTTTGGGCGGTGAGGGCTTGACAAGAACAGGGAGCGAGGGAGCGGACGGTCTTTCGCCCGCTCAAGCGGGCTTTGGACGTTGGGTGACCGCAGACCCCAGGCTCACGCCATGGGGCTAACGTCTGACGCCCGCTACGCGGGCTGACGTCGTTCCTGGGTCTCGGAAGCGAAACCCGGGGCGCCCAATTTTGCGGTGGTTTGAAAGAGGCGTGTTGGGGTTCATACAATCCCCGGTCTCCAAGTGCGAGGGACCGGGGGCACCCGCAGCTTTGGTTGGTTTGCTGCCCAAGGCCTGCGCTACCCGCCCAAAGGTGTTTGAAGCGCTTCTCTGCTAATATGGCTTCCAACTCCGCATCGCCTGTCCCAGGTGACATCAAATGCCCAATCCACTGGTAAGAGAGACGGTCATCGCCACGGCCAAGACTGCGTGTTGCGCCGTGATAGGTCTGGCTGGTGGCCACTTTGGAATGCTCTTCCTTGGCGCTCTGGGGGCAGCGGGCACCGTCGCAGCGAGCGATCCGATTCGCAAAACTCTCGAATTGGCCACCGAGAAGGCAAGCGAGATTGCCGCGGAAGTCGGAATTGTAGCCCTCGCTGAACGCGAACCTGATGATCCACTGGAACGTATCTTCCAGAGCGCCCTGCGCCAATCATTCCAGCAGATTCGCTCTGCTCTTTCCAGCCATTCTGTCGCCGGCGATCGCGCGCTCACAAGCGAGATGATCGACTTCCTGGACAATTGCGATCGAGCGCTTGAAACGGTCGCCGTCAACGAATTCGACAAGATTCTGATCATTTCTCCCACCGACGAGGAATCTGACCGCTGCCTGCGCGAAGCCCTCACGCTTCTGAATGCGCAGGGCAGAAGGCTTGACCCGAGGCGAAAACACGAGTCGACAGACCGCATCATCACTTACCGTCCTGACGAACTCGAGGAGCCACCGCAGGCCCTCGTCGGCCTCCTGAAGGACCATCTTCCCAATGTGCTTCCGCCCATCTTCTTCGATCTGCTCACTGCGGATAAGAACAATCGGGCAAATAAGCTCTACGTAAACAATTTCATCGTTAGCTTCACTCGTGTATACGGGCCCACAATTCAGAGGATCGAAGCGACCGTCCTCTCCATGAAAGAGGAAACCGCGCTCCTGCCTGGAATGAATGTGCAAATCGGCAAAATCTATGAGCACATTCTCGGCATAAAGCAGGGCCTAGGGCCGGCCCAAAAGCCTTTCAATCTCCCCTTCGCCACGCTTGGCAATCTTTTCAAGGGCCGTGAGGGCGATATGAATGCGCTTAGCGAACAACTCAAGAAGAAAGGCGCAACAGCCATCGTGCAGCCCGCCTCCATCACGGGCATGGGCGGCATCGGCAAAACCCAGCTTGCGATTGAGTATGCTCTGCGGCACGAGAGCGAATTCTCCGCGCTGCTCTTCGTCACTGCCAACACCCCCGAAGAGCTCGCAAACAATTTTTCCCTGCTCTCCGGGCCGGAGGTTTTGAACCTCGCTGCATACCTGTCGGGCAGGCAGCCCGAGCAGCACGGGGCCGTTCTGCAATGGCTCCAGGCAAACACTGGCTGGCTTCTCATCTTCGACAATGCCGACACTAAAGGGGCCGCCACGGCCGTGCGGCAGCTCGTCCCCAAGCTCGCCGGGGGGCAGGTGCTCATCACGTCGCGCATCTCAGAATGGGGCGGTTCCGTGCACGCAATGGGTCTCGATTTACTCAGCGAGGAAGCCTCAGTCTCTTATCTGATCGAGAGAACCGCCGCCGGCCGCCAGCGCCAGCCGGGCGAGGAATCCGAGGCACTCGCGCTGGCCGATGAGCTGGGCGGTCTTGCGCTGGCGCTTGAACAGGCCGCGGCATACGTCAACGCGCGCGGCATGTCGCTGGCTGAATACCGGCGGCGCTGGCGGGAGAGCAACGAAAAGCTGATTGACTATCGCGACGAATTTGCCACGCAGTACCCCAAGAGCGTGGCCGTCACTTTTCTCACCAGTTTCGAACAGCTCTCCCCAAACGCCCGCCGTCTGCTGAACATTCTTGCCTGGCTGGCCCCTGATCCGATTCCGCTTTCGCTCCTGGAGATCGACGGGGGGCCCTTCGCAGCGGAAAATCCAGACAGCGTTCCAGAGAACCAGCGGCAGGAAAAAACAGAAGAGGCAGAGGAGGCGCTCACCGATCTGGCTCGCTTCTCCCTGGCGACGCGCAGCGCGGACAAGGCGGCTTTTTCGGTTCATCGGCTGGTGCAGGCGGTCGCCCGCCGTAACCAGCACGATGATGAGCGGCATCGATCCGTTGCCACTGCGCTGCGCTGGGTAAACAGCGGTTTTACAGGCAGCCCGCAGGATGTGCGATTTTGGCCGGTGCTCGAGCCCCTGGCCGTGCATGCTCGAGCCGTGGCAGATGAGGCTGATCGCCGCTCCATCCCGGAGCCCACCGCGCGGCTGATGAACCAGTTGGGCCTCTTTTATGATTCACGGGCCGAGTGGTCCCTGGCCGAGCCAATGTACCGCCGCGCGCTGGCCATCGACGAGCAGAGCTACGGGCCGGACCATCCCGAAGTTGCCACCGACCTCAACAATCTCGCCGAATTGCTCCGGGCCACGAACCGGCTCGCCGAGGCGGAGCCAATGTACCGCCGCGCGCTGTCCATCGACGAGCAGAGCTACGGGCCGGACCATCCTAATGTGGCTACGGACCTCAACAACCTCGCCGGATTGCTCCGGGCCACGAACCGGCTCGCCGAGGCCGAGCCTATGTACCGCCGCGTGCTGGCCATCGACGAGCAGAGCTACGGTCCGGACCATCCTAAGGTTGCCACTCGCCTCAACAACCTCGCCGGATTGCTCGGGGCCACGAACCGGCTCGCCGAGGCCGAGCCGATGTTTCGCCGCGCGCTGGCCATCGACGAGCAGAGCTACGGTCCGGACCATCCTAATGTGGCCAGGGACCTCAACAACCTCGCCTTATTGCTCGAGGCCACGGACCGGCTCGACGAGGCGGAGCCGATGTACCGCCGCGTGGCGAGCATCTTCGAAAAGAGTCTCGGCCCGGATCATCCCAATGTCGCTACAGCTCTCAACAACCTCGCCGGATTGCTTGGGTCCACGAACCGGCTCACCGAGGCGGAGCCGATGTACCGCCGCGCGCTGGCCATCGACGAGCAGAGCTACGGTCCGGACCATCCTAATGTGGCCACTCGCCTCAACAACCTCGCCGGATTGCTCCGGGCCACGAACCGGCTCACCGAGGCCGAGCCGATGTACCGCCGCGCGCTGGCCATCGACGAGAAGAGCTACGGGCCAGACCATCCTAACGTTGCCATTCGCCTCAGCAACCTCGCCGAATTGCTCTGGGCCACGAACCGGCTCGCCGAGGCCGAGCCGATGTTCCGGCGCGCGCTGGCCATCGACGAGCAGAGCTACGGGCCGGACCATCCCGAAGTTGCCATTCGCCTCAACAACCTCGCCGGATTGCTCCGGGCCACGAACCGGCTCGCCGAGGCGGAGCCGATGAACCGCCGCGTTGTCAGTATCCTGGGGAGCTTCACCCGCGACACCGGTCACCGCCATCCGCATTTGCGGGGCGCGGTCAGTAATTACGCTGGCCTTCTCGGTGCGATGGGCCTGAATCAGGAACAAATCCGCACCAAGCTGCGCGAGATGGCGCCGGAGTTCTTTGAGTAGACAGCGGGATGCCGGTCGGGGTTCCCGGCGTGATCGCCGTATCTTATCCTCGGTTTCCCCGGTCCCTGGAGGCGAGGAATCCTTCGACTTCGCTTGGGACGGGCAGCCTCATCTGTGGTGCGCTTGAAAGAGGAAGATTGCAGGGGCTATTGATTCCTGCAGAAGAAATGTCCTTGCGCCGTCCCTACGGGACTCCGGAGCCAATCTTTGGAATCCGCTGTCCCCACGCTGAAGCGCGGGGCTAAGAAACGCTGCGCCTTCGGCGCGTTTATCAGGACATTACTTATGCAGCCATCAATAAAGCCCCGGTTAAATGAGGTGGTGTTTTCGGCACGAGTAAGCTCGTGCCCTTTCGCGGCGAGATCAAACAGAGGCGATCCTTGGGGGCTAAAGCGGTTCCAGAATTGCTGTACCCAGGAGACTGGATGCCAAGTGGCGTTTTCCCCAATAAAACGCCACCTTTCGCCGAACCAAGTAGGGCACGTAAATTCTGGAACCGCTCTAAAGTCCCGACAAATAGGTTTGCATTTTACGGCGCGCGACCCACTCACTGGGTAGGTTCCCCGCTCGCGCCCTAAGAAGAAACAAGACTCAGGCGTTCGCTCCGCCCCTCCGGGGCGGGAGGTCCTTTTTGATGCCTTTTCCCAGGGTTTCACCCTGGGCTATTCTCGATCGGCCCCTCCGGGGCCTGGCTCCTTTGCGCTGTGTTTCATCCATCGCGGCTCGGAGATGCCGGTGGCGGACTGATACAAAACAGTGCTCCGTCAGGCTTTTTCACCAAGATGTAAGGTCGTGCCCATTCGCGACGGTTTTGAGCTGACCCGCTACGGCCTCTGGCGGCGGCTTTGCATGGGCTGAGGCGGCGGCGCTAATATAGCGGCTAGCGTTGCGCGAGGGCTTTGAAAAGCGACGGCGCGCTCCCCGCAAGAAGCGAGAACCTTGTTGCGCAGGACGAGCGAGACAGGCGAGAAGATTCTGGGCAAACCCTGAAACCGGAGTGACTGCGATGCCGGAAGCGGACGATCCCAAGGCGAGCTCGAAGCCAGGCGGAGACCCTTCAAGCCAGGATTCATCGAGCCGGGACTCATCGAGCCGGGACTCATCGAGCCGGGATTCATCGAGCCGGGATTCATCGAGCGAGGGCCCCTCGAAAAACATCACCAGACGCAGGTTCATTCTGGGCGTGATTGCCGGAGGCGCCGTGGTGGGCGCGGCCAGCTACCGGATTCTTGCGCCGGGCGGGCGTCGGAGTTTCGGCGGCGAACGGCTGATTACGCTGAACGTGAACGGCCAGATGCGCCCCGTGGAAGTGATGAAGCAGGAGACGCTGGCGTGGACGTTGCGCTACAAGCTGGGATTGACGGGGACCAAGCTGGGCTGCGACCGCGCTGAGTGCGGAGCGTGCACGGTGCTGATCGACGACGTGCCGCACTATAGCTGCTCGGTGCTGACCAACACGGTGCGCGGCCGCAAGGTGACGACGATCGAGGGCCTGGCCGCGGACGACGGTACGCTGCACCCGGTGCAGCAGGCGGTGGTGGATGCGCAGGGCTTTCAATGCGCGTTCTGCATGTCGGGCTTCATTATGGCGACGGTTGGATATTTGAAGACGCACGCCAGTCCCACGCGCGCGGAGTTGGCGCACGGCATCAGCGGGAATCTGTGCCGCTGCCAGGACTACAACAAAATCCTGGACGCGATGATGCTGGGGGCGGAAAAGATGAGGGGGGCCTGAGGTGTCTTTGCTTCCGATGGTTTTTTCCGCAGGGGCTAAAGCCCCGATTGAATTTGGTCGCTTTACGGCACGACTGAAGTCGTGCCCTGACACTTCGTGCCGCACCGACACATTTTTAAGGAAGCTGTGAAGTCGTGCCCTGACACTTCGTGCCGCACCGACAGAATTTTGAGGAAGCTGTGAAGTTTTGCCCTGACACTTCGTGCCGCACCGACAGAATTTTGAGGAAGCTGTGAAGTTTTGCCTTTTCAAGGCGGCTTTAAACTGAGACACCAACGGAGGGCCTGAGCCATGGCGGACACACCGCAAGAAAGCGCGATGAAGGCGGAGCAGGAGAAGCCGCGCCCGTTTGGCACGGGGTACAAGCTGATCGGCAGGGACTTCTCGACCAACGATTTGGTGGCGAAGGTGACCGGCCAGGCGAAATACGCGGAAGACTTTCGCGCGGAGGGGATGCTGTTTTGCCGGCTGGTGCTGAGCCCCATGCCACATGCGCGGGTAAAAAGCATCCACGCCGAAAAGGCGCTGGCGATGCCCGGAGTGAAGGCGATTCTTACGCCGGCTGAGGTTCCCGGGCACGCGGATTACATGAACGACAACGGGCAGATGATCAAGGCCGACAAATGGGGCGAACTGGCGCTGTCGGATGAACCGATGTACCAGGGCGAGCCGATTCTGGCGGTGGCCGCGGTGGACGAGCTGACCTGCGCGGAGGCTATCGAAAAGATCGAGATTGAGATGGAGCCGTTGCCGTTTGCAACCGACCCGTTGGACAGTCTGAGGCCCGGAAGTTCGAATGCGCGCGAGGAAGGCAACGTGTGGGTGAGGCCGGCGTCGGGCCGCGGACCGCTTACTCTGACCGAACTGAAATGGACGGACGAAGACTTTGCCGCGGAAAAAGAAGGCCGCATGCCCATGGGCCATGCGCCGGATGAATGGTCCTTCGGCGACGTGGATGCAGGGTTCAAGAACGCCGCGCTGGTGCTCGACGAAACGTTTCTGACGCCGGATGTGAGCCATCAATGCCTTGAGCCGCGCACCACCATGGCCTATTGGCAGAACGGCAAGCTCTTCCTCTATACGGGCACACAGAGCACATATCAGACGGTGGCCGCGATCGCGCGCTGGATGCACATGGACGAGGGCAAGGTCGTCTTCATCAGCGAATATACGGGCGGCGGATTCGGCAGCAAGATTACCGGCGCGCTGACCCTGGTGATTCCGGCGCTGCTTTCAAAGAAGCTGAATGCCCCGGTGATGATGCGCGTGAGCCGGGAAGAAGAGCATTTTATCGGGCGAGCGCGGCCGGGGATTCGCGCGCGCACCAAGGTGGGCTTTGCCAGGGACGGCCGCATCACTGCGGTAGACATGTTTCTGGTTTCCGACGCCGGCTCCTACGGCTCGAATGGGGACGGCGGCTCGTGCGCGAGCATCGCGTCTTTGCAGTATCAGCCGCCGGCCATGCGCTACCGCAACGTGACGGTGGCGACCAACACGCCGCCGCGTAGCGCACAGAGCGCGCCGGGCGGGATGCAGGCCATCGCGATCATGGAGCCAATTCTAGCGAAGGCCGCGCGGCAGCTTGGCATCGATCAGGTCGCCTTGCGGCGCGTGAATTGCCCTGAGGGTAAGGCGGAGTATGGGCTTCCCAATCATGAGGGCAAGCGCCCGCACGTGACGAGTTGCTTTCAAAGGCAGGCGCTGGATCTGGGCGCCGAGCAGTTCAAGTGGAACGAGCGGGTTGCGCGGCAGCCCAAGCGGATTGGCTCTAAAGTGCGTGGCATGGGTGTAGCCCTCACGTGCTTCCACGGCGGAAGCACGGGTTTCGACGGACTGATCATCATTACTCCCCAGGGGCGCGTGCAAATCCAATCGGGCATCGGGAATCTGGGAACGGAAGCGGTGATTGACGTGCATCGCGCGGCTGCCGAGATTCTCGATGTACCCTGGGATGCTTGCGACATTGTGTGGGGCGACACTTCAAAACATTTTCCTTACACCTGCGACTCTGGGGGAAGCCAGACAGTCCACGCCATGACGCGCGCGGCGCACGCAACGGGCCTGGAGTGCGTACAGCGGCTCAAGGAAGTGGCGGCAAAGAAACTGGGCGGGCAGCCGGACGATTATGCAGTGGCTAACCTGCGAGTGACCCGCAAGGGCGGCGGCGCGGGCATGAGCTTTGCCGAGGCGGCCCAGCACGCGATTCAACTGGGTGGCATCTACGACGGCCACGACGTGAATCCAGACGTGCACAAAGCAACCAAGCAGGCTGTAGCCGCTTTGGCCGGACAGGGTTTGGTGGCCTCAGCGAGCGACAAATATCCGCATGACGGCGATTCCTATTCCTACCTTGCCTGCTTCGCCGAAGTGGAAGTCGATGTGGAGACGGGAAAATACCATATCGTCGACTATCTGGCTTATGCGGATGTGGGCACGGTGCTGCATCCAGCGGCGCTCGGCGGCCAGGTGCTGGGACGTTCGACGCTGGGCATCGGTCACGCGATTGGGCAGAAATGGGTGATCGACCCGCAATACGGCATTTCCGTGGCCCAGCGTTTTTATCAGAACAGGCCACCGACGATTTTGGATGTGCCGGTCGATATGCAATGGAACGCGCTGAACATTCCCGATCCGGAGACGCCGGTGGGCGCGCGCGGCTGCGGTGAACCGCCGGTCGGCGGCGGATGCGCGGCAATTCTGAACGCGCTTGCCGATGCTGTCGGAGACAACGTCTTCCAGCGCGCGCCGGTGAACGCTGACACGATTCTGACGTCCCTTGAAGCGGGGCGTCCGATGCAACATCCTTTACTGGCCCACATCTGAGGAAGACAGGGACCAAGGGAACGAGGGAACAAGAATACAGGGACTAAGGGACTGAGGGACAAGGGAACAGAGAACAGAGAACAGGGAACAGGGAACAGGGAACAGGGAAAGAGAAGACAGGGACTGAGGGACTGAGGGACTAAGGGACTGAGGGAGTGGGGAGCGATGGCAGTCATACGAGACGTGATGCCGGCATTTGATCTGCTGCAGCCGAGCTCTGCCGCGGAGGCGCAAAAGCTGCTGGAGCAACACGGCGAAGATGCGTGGGTGATGGCCGGGGGCCTCGACAGCTTCGACTGGCTGAAGGATCGCATCAAGAAACCGCAGGTGCTGGTGGATTTGAGCGGCGTGGAAGAGCTGAAGGAGATCCGCGTGTCCAGCGACGGTGTGGAGATCGGCGCTATGACGACGCTGACCGAGATCGCGAATCACGACGAGATCAAAAAGAATTACGGTGTGCTTTCGGATGCGGTCTCGGTGGTGGCCTCGCCGCAGATTCGCAATCAGGGAACGCTGGGCGGCAACGTGTCGCAGGATGTGCGCTGCTGGTACTACCGCGGCGGATGGCCGTGCTATCGCGCAGGCGGAAACATTTGTTATGCCGATACGCCGGTGGGACGCAATCGCGAACACGCGATCTTTGGCGCCAACCGATGCGTGGCTGTGCATCCTTCCGATTCGGTTCCGGCATTGATTGCGCTGGATGCGAAGTTCGTGGTGCAGACGGCGAAAGGTGAGCGGGTGGTCGATGCGGAGGATTATTTTGTCGGGCCCGAGGACGACATTACGCGCATCAATATGTTGCAGCCGGGCGATCTGCTGACGGCGATCCGCATTCCTGCGACGTGGGCGGGCGCGAAATTCTATTTCGAGAAGGTGCGCGACCGCAATGTTTGGGATTTCCCGCTGATGAATGTGGCATCGGCGATGAAGGTGAGCGGGGGCACGATCGGCGACATCAGGATTGCGGTGAATGCGGCTGCGCCGCGGCCGATGCGGCTGAAGGCCGTTGAAGATGCGGTGCGGGGCAAGCCGGCAGATGCGGATACGGGCGAGATGGCGGGCAAACTCGCGGTTCAGGGCGCGGTACCGCTGCAATTTAACGGCTACAAGATTCCGCTGATGCGCAATTTGGTAAAGCGCACAATTGCCGGTGCGACGCAATTGCCGACCGACGGCGTGCTCGCCGCAATGCAGAGCCCCGGCGGACAGGAGGCCACATGCCGCAGTTGATTCAGTGGGCGACGAGTCCGTGGGGGAAGTCGGTTCCAATTCATATCGCGTGGGGCCTAATCTGGATCGCAGTCATCGCTGGGCTAAGCTTTATGATCGTGCACGCGCTTTACCTGATCATCGTGAAGCCGCCGAAACGATTTGCGGAGCGCAAGGCCGAGTCGAATGCGGCGGCGATTCCCGAACGCGTGCCGAGGCACACGCTGGCGGCGCGGCTGTTCCACTGGATCATGGCGGCGTCGATGTTTACGTTGCTGTTCACGGCGTTTCTGCCGAAGGTGGGCATCCAGTTTAACTGGGTGGTGTATCACTGGATCGCGGGGCTGGTGCTGACGGTTTCGATTTTGTTTCATATTGTGCACGCGACGTTCTTTCTGGACTTCTGGTCGATCTGGCCGGACAAAACAGATGTGCGCGACGCCATGAATCGTGTGCGGCGATTTTTCGGCAAAGACGCGCCGCTGCCGAGCCGGTTCGCGAAATATCCTCTCGAAAACAAGCTCTACCACGGCGCGATTTTGTTCAGCGGACTGGCAGTGATTGCGACCGGCCTGTTTATGATGAAGCGCATACAGACGGGGATCTTCTTGCGCAATCCATATTTGTTTAGCGACATGACGTGGGGTCTGATGTATGTGCTGCACGGGCTCGCCGGAGTGGGATTGATCGCGCTGGTGATGGTGCATGTTTATATGGGAGTGCGGCCCGAGAAGTTTCCTATTACAAAGTCGATGATCTTTGGCTGGATGAGCCGGGATTTTTATCTTGAGGAGCACGACACCGGGAGGTGGGCCGTGAAGACGCCGCCGGACTCCGAGGCAAAGCAGGGTTATGCCGCAAGCGATGGCGACTGAAATCCAGAAACAGTGCGAGACGATTGAGGAGTGCTACGAATTTACGCTCTCCTATGCGGCGCGCGGATTGGCGAGCGACGAGGGCAGCGGATTGAGGGAGAAATTGACGCGTGCCGCGGAGGCGATTCGCGGCCTTGAGCATTGTTGCGCAGAGGCCATTGAGGCCGAACAGCTTACTCCAACGGAGAAGTACGAGGCGTTCTTTGCCGTGCTCGAACGCGACGCAGAGGGCGCACTGGCGGCGATGGAGTTGGTGCTGGCGCAGCCGGTGATCGGCTCGCAACTGATCGACAATTTGAATGCGTCGATCCATTTGCGGGCGCTGCTGGCGGACCTTTTCTTGGTGACGGAGATTTTGGATGCGCGGCAGCGGACGGCGGCTGCGACGCAAGATGGAGCCCGCAAGGTGTCATAAAGGCGTTCCGATCTGGGGCAGCGAGATATAGAAAAAATGGCAAGCTGGCAGTGTGGACGCCGCGAGTACACACGGTCTGCCACCCGAAGGAACAAAGATCGCTTCTTGGGCCCCGGTCTGGACATGCTGCGGAGAGGGTCCGAACGAAGAGCGAATTCGGCAAAGTATGGATTGGCAGGGGCTGAAGCCCGACTCATTTTGCTGACTTTATCGGCCCGGCTGAAGCCGTGCCCTTGTTACAAGGCACCTTGGATCGAGTTTTTCCGCAAGCTGTTCGTCGTGCCCTGACACTTCGTGCTGTTCTTGAGAAGCTTTCCCGGAGCCTGTGGGTACTGGCGGTACGAGGCGCATGTATTCAACGCAAGTTCTGGATCATTTTGAGCACCCGCGCAACGCGGGGTCGATTGCCGATGCGGACGCGAGGGCGCGCATCGAGAATCCGGCGTGCGGCGACATTCTGGAACTCACGATAAAAGTCGGCGAGGGGCGGATCGCGGAGATTCGCTTTCTCGCGAAGGGTTGTGTGGCGGCGATGGCGTGCGGGTCGGCTGTGACGGAACTGGTGCGCGGCGAGAGCGTGGACGCGGCGCGGAAACTGACGAGGGAAGAATTGTTGACTGCCGTGGGCGGATTGCCGCAGGCGTCGTCTCATGCCAGCCACCTGGCGATGGATGCGCTGGAGGCAGTGTTGCAACAGATTGCGATCAAAGACTAGAACTGGTTCCGTAAATGGCTTGATGTGGTGAGGAAATTTCCCTCAGGGTTAAACAGGCCGCGGAAAAAGTCCGAATGAAAAGCGAATTCGGCAAAGGACGGATTGGCAGGGGCTAAAGCCCGACTCATTTTGCTGACTTTATCGGCCCGGCTGAAGCCGTGCCCTTATTACAAAGCCCCTTGGATTGAGTTTTTCCGCAGCCTGCAAAACTCCTCGTCTTTCTTGCCCTTTTCGGCACGCGACCCACCCGCTGGGAGGGTTCCCCGGTCGTGCCCTTTCACGAGGCGCCAAGTGTTCGGCAGCAAATGAAGGAAATTACTTGCGCAGCGATCAATAATTTTCCGGAGAACTCTATTCGGCGGCGCCGGCGTAATCCTCCGGCGTGTTGAGGCCGGCCTTGGCGAGCGACTCAGGGACCGGGACATAAACTACGCGGGAGGCGTGGGCGTGAAGGACTTCGCGCGCATTGCCGGAGACGGGTTCGTTGAGAAAGGCCTGGATGAGATTGATGTTGGCGAAAAGCGGATGGCCGTGCCGGCCGTCGTGCTCGGGAGCGACGGCCCAGAATCCGGCATCGACGGCTCCAAGAAACGCGTAATAGAGGCGTTCGAGCGAATCGGCGCTGAGCGGAGGGCAATCGACCGGCGTGATCATGGCTGCGTTACAGCCGCGATCAATAACGGCGCGCAGGCCGATCTGCAACGAGCTGAACTGGCCGTTTTCAGGGGTCGGATTTCGCACAAGATATGCGCCGCAGGCAGCGACCATTTCGGCGAGGGCGCCGGCATTGTTGCCGGCGACCACGATGCTGACCCGCGTGATGGGATCGAAGGCTACCAGCGCGACGGAGAGCAGTGTGCGGTGCGGCGAACCGGTTTCACCGGGCGGCGGCGGAGGCCAGGGAAGCATGGCTTTGTCGATCCCCATGCGCGAAGAAGCGCCAGCAGCAAGAACGAGTCCGGCGAGTTGGACGGGTTGTGGCATAGAGAGAAGATAGAGCCACAGGGAGCAAGGGAGCAAGGGAGCGAGGGAGCGAGGGAGCGAGAAGGCAGGGAGCGAGGGAGCGAAAAGACAGGGACCAAGGGACCAAGGGAACGAGGGAACAAGAAAGCAGGGAGCAAGAGAGCGAGGGAGCAAGGGAGCAAGGGAGCAAGGGAGCAAGAAGAAGAGGGATTGGCGGCCTAGCTATTTTTCGGCGGGGATGGGGAGGGGTTCGCTGGGAAGGGTCGAATCATCTTCGGCGGCGGTGTGTCTGGCGCTTTGGAACCAGCTCATGTGCGGCAGGGCGCGCTCGGCGCGGCGGCGAACGGCGATGAGCTCGGCGACGATGGAGACGGCGATCTCCTCGGGCGTAACGGCGCCGATGTCGAGGCCGACGGGCGAATGCACGCGATCGAATAGCCCGGGGCTGAGGCCTTCGCGGGTGAGCTCGCGGAAGACGGTAATGGCTTTGCGTTTGGAGCCGATCATGCCGATGTAACGCGCCGGAGTCTGAACCGCCCAGCGCAGCACGCGCATGTTGTCGCGATGGCCGCGCGTGGCGATGACGATGTACGACGATTCGGCGGGCGCGAGGTCTTTGCAGGTCTCGTCGAAGTCGCGGGCGACGACCTGGACGGCGCCGGGAAAGCGTTCGGTGTTGGCGTAGGTTTCGCGGTTGTCGGCGACGATGCAGTCGAAGCCGGCGTTGCGGGCGGCCTTGAAGAGTTCGAAGGCCACGTGGCCCGCACCGAAGATGTAGAGCAGCGATGAGGGCAGGACAGGCTCGATGAAAATTTCGAGCGTGCCGCCGCAGACGAGACCAGTGTCGTCTTTAGGATTCTGGTTGAGATCGAAGCTGAGGGTGCGCGGCTTTTCCTGGGATATGACTTCGCGCGCCGCCTGCCAGACTTCGGCTTCCACGCAGCCGCCGCCGATGGTGCCGGCGATGGAGCCGTTGTCGCGGATGAGCATTTTGGCGCTCTGAAACGAAGGGATGGAGCCGCGCGAGTTGACAATCGTGGCGACCGCGCCGCGGCGGCCCTCGCGTTGCAACTTCACGATCTCCTCATATATATTCATGCCTCTCGATTATTGGGGTAGGTGGGAACGAAGTCAATCTTGCAGCGAATGCGCGGTGGGCCGCTCCTATCCTGGGCGCGAAAAGCAAAGACGTGCCGAGAGCGGGACGTCCGGCACGCCGGTCGTGTTTCAGATCGAATGAAATCGTCCCTCAGGGGCTGAAGCCCCCGACCATTTTTGAGCATTTACGGCACGACTAAAGTCGTGCCCTTTCACGATACCTTCAAACTGAGACACCACCGTCATGCGAGCCCTATTGCTGAATGGGCGTAATTCAGTTAATTTCTAAGACTCACAGTGCTTTTCAATGGAGGCGGCACGAAATGCCCCGCATGGTTCGATGTTCGATTATTCAGGCTTCAATCGCAGTGCCGGCGACGGAACCGCTGGCCAAGCAAAAGCAGGCGATGGTGGAGAAGCATGTTGGCCTGATTCGCCAAGCGGCAAAGCAGGGAGCACAGATCGTGTGCTTGCAGGAGA
Organism: uncultured Acidobacteriaceae bacterium; assembly: GCA_963732305.1. Classification (GTDB taxonomy): domain Bacteria; phylum Acidobacteriota; class Terriglobia; order Terriglobales; family Acidobacteriaceae; genus Telmatobacter. The sequence goes on along the minus strand of CAVSYW010000003.1, from coordinate 302,704 downwards.
TTTTCAACGGGCCCTACTTTTGCGCCGAGCAAGAGGTGAAGTGGTACGAGATGACGGAGCCGGTTCCCGACGGGCCCACGGTGACGTTGATGCGCGGCCTGGCGAAGGAACTGCACACGGCACTTGTTGTGCCGGTGTACGAAGTGGAGCAGGAAGGCGTTTTCTATAACACCGCAGCGGTGATTTCGAACGACGGATCTTATCTGGGCAAATATCGCAAAACGCACATCCCGCACGTGGCGCCGGGATTCTGGGAGAAGTTTTATTTCCGCCCTGGCAACCTCGGCTACCCAGTCTTTGATTTGGGCTTCGCAAAGATCGGCGTCTATATCTGTTATGACCGGCATTTCCCTGAAGGCGCGCGTTGCCTGGGACTGAACGGCGCGGAGATTGTATTCAATCCTTCAGCGACGACAGCGGGGAAGAGCGAGTACCTGTGGAGACTGGAGCAGCCGGCGCACGCGGTGGCCAACGGATATTTCATTGCCGCCATCAATCGCGTGGGCACTGAGGCGCCGTGGAACATTGGCGAGTTTTACGGGTCGAGCTACTTCTCGAATCCGTGGGGGAAAATTATTGCCGAGGCCTCGCGCGATAAAGACGAAGTGCTGACCGCCGACCTGAATCTGGACGAGCTTGCCGAAGTACGGCGTAGCTGGCAGTTTTATCGCGACCGCCGGCCCGATTTGTATGGGCCAATCGTGGCGTCGTAGAGGTTTACCCTGCAGGGGCTAAAGCCCCCGCGTTGTTTGGGAGTATTTTCGGCACGACTGAAGTCGTGCCCTTTCACACGGCTACCGATGAGACGGGCTCCAAACGAAGGGCTTTGATCTTGCGAGGTACACATGGGTACCGGAACTTTGATTGACGATCCACATCTGAAGGCGCGCTTTGGAGAACTGAAACCGGCGCTGACATCGCAGGCAGCGGTGATTGAAGCCGAACGCTGCCTGAACTGTTTCGACGCGCCGTGCACGGCCGCGTGTCCGACGCATATCGATGTGCCGGGATTCATCAAGCGCATCGCTTCAGGCAATCTGCGCGGGTCGGCGTTGCGCATTCTCGACGCCAACATTTTGGGCGGGAGCTGCTCGCGCGTGTGTCCTGTCGAAGTGCTGTGCGAAGGCGCGTGCGTGATGGTGCGGCAGAATCACAAGCCGATCCAGATTGCGCTGTTGCAACGGCATGCGATTGACGCGTTTTGGGCGTCGGGTGAGACTGCGCCGCCGAAAGCAGCGGGAACGAAGAAGCTGCGCGTGGCCTGCATCGGCGGCGGACCGGCATCGCTGGCGTGCGCGGCGGAATTGTGCCGCCAAGGCGCGAAGGCCACGGTGATCGAACGTCGCGAGCTGCCCGGCGGATTGAACACCTACGGCGTTGCGGAGTACAAGCTGCGCGCCGCCGACAGCGTGCGCGAAGTGGAGATGATCCGGCAACTGGGCGTGGAGTTCCGTTGCGGCGTGGAAGTGGATTCGGCCGCGGCGCTGGAAGCGCTGGAGAAGGAATTCGATTTTTTATTTCTTGGCCTGGGACTTGGCGCGATGCAGCGGCTGAATGTTCCCGGCGAAGATACGAAGGGCGTGATGAATGCGCTGGAGCTGATTGCCGCATACAAGACCGGGCATTTGCGCGAATTGCACGGGACGGTAGTGGTGGTGGGCGCGGGCAACACGGCGATTGACGCTGCTAACGCCGCGCGGCGGCTGGGCGCCGACACTGTATATATGTTGTACCGGCGCAGCGAGCAGGAGATGTCGGCGTTCGAATTCGAGTACGAGCACGCGAAGCAGGAAGGCGTGCAATTCCTGTGGCGCAGGCTGCCGGTGGCGATCCGGCCTGAGGCGCATGGGCGTTTGCTGCTGGAAACGGTGCAGGTGCGGCAGGCGGATGGCAAGCTCGAAGTGGTTCCGGAGTCCGCATCCACATTCGATTGCGACCTGGTGGTACCGGCCATCGGCCAGTCGCCGCTCACCGAGCTGTTACAAACGCTGCGCGGTGTGGAAGTGCGGGACGGGCGAATCGTGGCTGATCGCGAAACCGGGCGGACGGGCAATCCGCGCTACTTTGCCGGCGGCGATTGCGTGAACGGCGGACGTGAGGTGGTGGACGCGGTAGCTGGCGGCAAGCGCGCGGCGATGGCGATTCTTAAATCTGCGGAGGTTGCTCATGCCTGACATTTCCGTGCGGAATTTTGCGGGAAAGATCAACTGCCCGAATCCATTCTGGCTGGCGTCTGCGCCGCCGACGAACACGGGCGAGATGATTATGCGCGCTTTCGACGCGGGCTGGGGCGGCGCGGTGTGGAAGACGATCGGCGAGCCGGTGGTGAATGTGAGCTCGCGCTACTCCGCCACGGACTGGAACGGCCAGCGCATCATGGGCTTTAACAATATTGAGCTCATCAGCGATCGGACGGTCGAGCAGAATCTCTCCGAGATGGCGGAGGTGAAGAAGCGCTACCCGAAGAACGCAGTGATTGCTTCATTGATGGTGGCATCGAACCGCGAGGCGTGGCACGAGGTCGTGACGCGCGCCGAGGATGCAGGAGCGGACGGGCTGGAATTGAATTTCGGCTGCCCACACGGCATGAGCGAGCGCGGCATGGGCTCGGCCGTGGGCCAGGTGCCAGAGTACGCGGAGATGATTACGGGATGGGTGAAGGAAAAGGCGCGGACGCCGGTGCTGGTGAAGCTGACGCCAAACATCTCGGACATTCGCACGGTGGCGCGCGCGGCCAAGCGCGGCCACGCCGATGGGTTGTCGGCGATCAACACTATCAATTCGATTACGGGAATCGACCTGGACACGTTCGTGCCACGGCCCAACGTGGACGGGAAGAGTTCGCACGGCGGCTATTGCGGGCCAGCGGTGAAACCCATCGCGTTGAACATGGTGCAGCAGATTATGGCGGACCCTGAAGCGGCGCTGCCGCTCTCGGGCATCGGTGGCATCGGCTCGTGGCGCGACGCGGCGGAGTTCATGCTGCTGGGCTGCGGAACGGTACAAGTGTGCACGGCCGTGATGCACTACGGCTACCGAATCGTCGAAGACATGGCTGAGGGCCTGGACAACTGGATGCGCGAGAAGGGCTTCAAGACCATCGACGACTTCCGCGGGCTGTCAGTGAATCGCGTGACGGAGTGGAAGCACCTGAACCTGAATTTCAAGATCGTGGCGCGCATCGACGAGCAGAAGTGCATCGGATGCGATTTGTGCCATATTGCGTGCTGGGATGGCGCGCATCAGTGCATTCATCTGGATCGCGTGAGCGGGCCGGTGGATGGACATGTCGAGCTGCATCGCACGCCGGCGGCCGAGCAGGCCGAGAGCCTGGCATCGATTGCGGAGACGCCGGTGACGCGCCGGGAACGCGAGGCGGCGTTCGTGCAGGGGCCGTATGCGACGCCGCTTGCGCGCATTCCGCGTGTGGATGAGACGGAATGCGTGGGGTGCAATTTGTGTTCCTGCGTGTGCCCGGTGGAGGGCTGCATCACGATGGTGCGTGTCGATAAGGATGTGGCGCCGGAAACGTGGGCGGAGCGGACGAAGGGCGAGGTGTGCGCGGCGCCGGCGATACAGAGCGGCAACAAATGAGGAAGATGCCATCATGAAGACGCTTATTCAGAATGGAACAGTTGTAAACGCCGACGGCAGCGTGAAGGCGGATTTGCTGATCGACGGCGCGACGATCAAGGAAGTGCGCGCGGGGATTCCGGCGAGCTCCGCTGACAAGGTGGTGGATGCAACGGGGCTGCTGCTGATTCCGGGCGGAATCGACGCGCATACGCATCTCGATATGCCGTTCGGCGGATCGTTTTCGAACGACGATTTTGAGACCGGCACGCGGGCCGCGGCGATTGGCGGGACGACGACGATTGTCGATTTTGCGATCCAGGCGAAGGGCACCAAGATGCGCATGGCGCTCGATACCTGGTGGAAGAAGGCCGAGGGCAAGGCATGCATCGACTACGGGCTGCACATGATCGTGACCGACCTTCCGGATGCGGGCCTTGAAGACATGGACGACTTGGTGCGCGAAGGCGTGGCCAGCTTCAAGCTGTTCATGGCGTATCCCAACGTGCTGATGGTGGACGACGCGACGATCTTCAAGGCGCTGCGGCAGACGGCGAAGAACGGCGCGTTGATCTGTATGCACGCGGAGAACGGGTCGGTGATCGATGTGATCGTGCAGCAGGCGCTGGCCGATGGGAAGACGGCGCCGATCTATCACGCGCTGACGCGGCCTACGAAGGCCGAGGCCGAAGCGGTGCATCGCGCGATTGCCATGGCGGAGATTGCCGGCGTGCCGATTTACATCGTGCATCTTTCCAGCGAAGACGCGCTCAATCAGGTGCGCGAGGCGCGCGATCGCGGATTGCCGGCGTTTGCCGAGACGTGCCCGCAGTATCTGCTGCTCTCGATTGAAGACAACATGGAGGGCAAAGGCTGGGATGGCGCGAAGTATGTGTTTACGCCGCCGCTGCGCGAGAAGAAGAACCAGCCGAAGTTGTGGGAAGGCCTGAAGAAGGACAATCTGCAGGTTGTGTCGACGGATCATTGTCCGTTCTGCTTCGCGGATCAGAAGAGTTTGGGCAAGGACGACTTCACGAAGATTCCCAACGGCGGACCTGGAATTGAGAATCGGTTGCAATTGCTCCACCATCACGGCGTCGGTCAGGGGAACTTCTCTATCAACAGATTTGTGGAATTGGTTTCGACTGCGCCGGCGCGAATCTTCGGGATGTATCCGCAGAAGGGTGTGCTGCAAGCGGGCAGCGATGCGGACCTGGTCCTGTGGGATCCGAATGAGGATCTGACGATCAGCGCCAAGACTCACCACATGCGTGTCGACTACTCGATGTTCGAGGGGTTCAAAGTGCGCGGCAATGCGCGCGATGTGTACTCGCGCGGCGAGTTGATTGTGAGCGGCGGAAAATTTGTTGGCACGCCGGGACGCGGAAAGTATCTGCGGCGTGAGGCTCGCGGCGGCGCGTGGAAGTGAAAAGACAGCTTTCAGCTATCAGCTTTTAGCTGTCAGCTCCTTTGTGCGAGGGTGAGGGCAGTGCTATCCCCGGTCTCAGAATCGAGACCGGGGGCACCCGATGGTCGTTCGGAACCGAAAAGAGTGGCAGCCAGGCATCATGCTCATAATGGCATCCTTATTGCGCTGAATTTGCATTCCAAATAGAGTACTCATTTCGCGGAGGAGGTCCCGTGAGCAGCATCGATCCGTGCCGTCTGCGCCGTCACACGGCCAGAGGAACAAGGCCGGATCTTGCGATTTGTTTATCGTGAGTGAGGAGGCGGACGCCTTCGACGATTGCAGTCGCGCCGATCATTCTGTCCTGAGGATCGTTCGGGAAGGGCTTAGGAAACTGTACGGAGCGAACCGCAATTTCTGGAGTGATGGGGAGAACCTGCACGTAGGAAGCACACTTCCTCACGAAGGAATCGACGCTGACATCGATTTCGATGCGCTTATTTTCAGCCAGCCATGCAATCTCCCACAGCGAGATTGCCGAGATAGCCAGCGCCCCGGATTTGCGAGCCGCCAGAATCGCCCTCTTTTCTTTGGGCGAAAGATTCTCCGGAGCAATCAGAAGCCACACAAGAACGTGCGTATCGAGGAGGATCATTCCACTCCCCAGTCGCTGGCGGGAATGGTGTTCTCAATATCGCCGGTAACTCTGGCAATGCCCGCCAGCGCTCCGAAAATATCGTCGTCGCCTTGGTTTGCGGGAACCAGCTTCACAACCGGTTTGCCGTGCTTCGTAATCGTGACAGGACGGCCGCTTTGCGACACATGATCCATGACAGCAAGACACTGAGCTTTGAATTGTGCGGCGGCCATCCTTTGCATGGCAGGCTCCTTTTATGTGACCAGTATAATATGACTACTCTTTTCTTGTCAAAGTTGTTTTGTTTTTGGTGTATACCGAATACACCGGAGGGCTTCCCTATTGAGCACTGTCGATCCATCGCTGTCGAATCGCGACTTGCGGCCGACCGGGCCGGAGCAGCGCACGTGGGGTTTCTACAACTACACGGCGCTGTGGTTTTCGATGTGCATGGAGATCACGACGTATCGGCTCGCGTCGGGGCTGATCGCGAGCGGCATGGACTGGAAGCAAGCGATCGGAACGGTGCTGCTGGGCAACCTGATCGTGCTGGTTCCCATGCTGCTGAACGCGCACGCTGGCGCGAAGTACGGAATTCCGTTTCCGGTGTTTCTGCGCGCGTCGTTCGGCGTGCGCGGAGCGAATCTGGCGGCGCTGCTGCGCGCGGTGGTGGCTTGCGGATGGTTCGGCATCCAATCGTGGATCGGCGGCAGCGCGATTGACGCGATGCTGATCGTGATCTGGCCGTCGCTGGCGGGCAACCTCGGTGTGCTGTGGACGTGCTTTCTGGGATTCTGGCTGCTGAATATGGTTGTCGTCTGGCGCGGCGTGGAATCGATTCGCCGGCTGCAAGCATTCGGCGCGCCGTTCATGTTTGTGATGGCCGCGGCGCTGCTGATTTGGGTGCGGATCAAGGCAGGCAGCTTTGGCGCGATGCTTTCGACGCCGAGCAAATTCCATTCGACGCATGAATTTCTGGCCGTGTTCTTTCCGTCGCTTACGGCAATGGTCGGTTACTGGGCCACGCTTGCCTTGAACATTCCCGATTTCACGCGCTATTCCAAATCTCAAAGTGCGCAGTCCTGGGGACAAGCATTCGGATTGCCTGTCGCGATGGTGCTTTATACGTTTCTCGGCATCGCGGTTACTTCGGCTTCGGTGGTGCTGTTCGGCAAGCCGATCTGGGATCCGGTGCAACTGATCGGCATGTTTCATCAGCCGGTGGTTGCGTTTGTGGCCATGATCGCGGTGCTGGTTGCTACGTTGAATGTGAATATCGGCGCCAACGTGGTGTCGCCTTCGAACGATTTTTCGAATCTCTATCCCCGGCTGATCAGCTTTCGCACCGGCGGATTGATTACCGGGTTTCTCGGTCTCGCGATGTGCCCTTGGAAGCTGCTGGCCACGCCCGACGCGTATATTTTTGGGTGGCTCGTCGGCTACTCCGGACTGCTCGGCCCCGTGGCCGGAATCATGGTGTGCGATTACTTCTTCATTCGCGGAACGGTGCTCGACGTGAACTCGCTCTACCATCGCGATGGTATTTACTACTACTCGAAGGGCGTCAACCCGCGGGCGCTGATCGCGCTGGCGCTCGGTGTTGCGTTGGCGCTGGTCGGGTTGATCGTGCCGAGCCTGCATTTCCTCTACGACTACGCTTGGTTCGTCGGGTTTTTCACTTCGGGCGCGTCGTATGTGGCGATGATGAGGCTGGCGGCGCAAAAGCGGCTCTTCGCTGTTAGCTCTTAGCTTTAAGCTCGTGGTTCATGGACCGTGGTCCGTGAACCGTGATTTGCGGGCCATGACCGTCGGGTGCGGGGCTTCGCCAGTTTTGAGCGTCTCGCTCCTGCTTCCGGCCCGTACCCCGCCAGGGGCTAAAGCCCTCGCTCATTTCGGTGGCGTTTACGGCACGACTGAAGTCGTGCCCTGATACAAAACCTGTTCGTTGAGTTTCGTGTTCTCCCACCCAAGCGAAGCTTGGATGGGGCACCCGGCACTTGATTGACACGGGCATGGCCTGGTCCTAAGCTACTTGCATGGAGATCGATCTCACTCCGGAACAGAATTCCTTCGTGCATCTGGGCATTGAGCAGGGGCGTTTTCAGCGGCCTGAGGATGCGGTGAAGGATGCACTCTCGCTGTGGGAAGAGCGGGAGCGAGCGCGCGTGGAATTACTCAGCGCAATCGATGCGGGGCTGGATTCGCTCGACTCAGGGCAGGGTGTGAGCCTGGACGGCGATGACGCGATCGGGGATTGGATGGAGGGCGTCAAGCAGCGGGGGCGGGCGCGTTTAGGAAAGTAAACGATGCGTCTTTTCCTTTCCAGTCCTGCGCAGGCCGATGTCGAAGAAATCTGGAGCCACATTGCAACCGAGAGCGGAAGCGCGGAGATTGCGGACAGCGTCATTGGTTCGATCGATGAGACATTTCGACTGCTACGACGCAACCCTAACCTGGGCAGGCGCAGAGATGAGGATCTGAGGCAGGAGATGCGCAGCTTTCCATCAGGGAATTACATCATCTTCTACCGCAGCCGCACGGCTGCAGTGGAGATTGTTCGCGTCCTTCATGGCCACCGCGACATTGGCCGGATTCTCGGCAGGCGCTAGCTACTCGACGAGCGCGTCTGCGATGGCCAGGTGCTCGTCGAGAGCGGCTAGCCCCAAGTCTAGTTCTTCCTTTGTGACGATGAGGGGCGGGGCGATGACGAAGTGGCTTACCCAGGCTTGCATCGAGACGCCCTGGGCCATCATCTTCGCGGCGATCTGATCAACAATTAATGACCTACCTTCTACCTTGTCGCGCATGGTGTTGAAGAGCTGCCTGGTCTTGCGGTTCTTTACGATTTCTACGGCGAAGAAGAGGCCGAGGCCGCGGACGTCGCCTACTGACGGATGCTTTGCCTTGAGGGCTTCAAGCTTTTGGCGGACGTAGGGCTCGAGTTCGGCGGCGCGCTCGACTAGCTTGAGGCGCTGCATTTCTTCAATGGTGGCGACGGCGGGGCCGAGGGTGAGCGGGTGCGCTTCGTAGGTGTGGCCGTGCGAGAAGTAGTGGTCTTCGAAGTAGTCGGCGATTTTGGCGGTGGTGGCGCAGAGGCCGAGAGGAACGTAGGCCGAGGTGATGCCCTTGGCGGTGACGAGAATGTCGGGCGTCACGTTCCAGTGATTGACGGAGAACCACTTGCCGGTGCGGCCCCAGCCGGCCATGACTTCGTCGGCGATCATGAGCACGCCGTGACGGTCGCAGATTTCGCGCAGGCGCGGGAAATATTCGGGCGGAGGGACGAGGACGCCGTTGGTGCCGACCACGGGCTCGACGATGATGGCGGCGACATCGCTCTCGTTGCGGATCATGTGCTCGATGTAGCTGGCGCAGGCGATGTTGCACGTGGGATAGGTGTGCTGGATGGGACAGTCGTAGCAGTTGGTTTCGGGCGCGAAGACGACGTTGGCGATTTTGCCGGCGGGTTCCATGGCCCAGCGGCGGGGATCGCCGGTGGCCGCGATGGAGCCCGCGGTCGATCCGTGATAGGAGCGGTAGCGGGAGATGATTTTGTTTTTGCCGGTGACCATGCGGGCGATTTTGAAGGCGGCTTCGTTGGCCTCTGTGCCGCTGGTGGTGAAGAAGAATTTTTCTATTCCCTTGGGAAGGACTTCAAGGAGCTTTTCACTGAGGCGCGCGCGGGCGTTGGTGGCGTAGCCGGGCGCGGCGTAGCAAAGCTCTTGGGCCTGCTGCGCGATGGACTCGACGACACGCGGGTTTTTGTGGCCCAGGTTGACGCACATCAACTGCGAGCTGAAATCGAGATAGCGCTTGCCCGCGCCATCGGTGAACCAGCAACCCTCGGCATCGACGATGGTGAGCGGTTTCCAGGATTTCTGGAAGCGCCAGGTGCCGTAGTTTGTTTGGCGCGTGATGGTGGAAACCTGTTCGGCGGTGAGCTCCGGGGCTGCGGTGGTCTCGCTCATGAGTGCGACTCCTCCAATGGATGCAAATTATCGTAGCATTTGGCACTTAGAAGGGAGCAAGGGAGCAAGGGAGCGAGAATTCAGAGGCGGCTGGCGTTTGGAGGTTGCTGCTCGGCGATGAGGCGATTGACGAGAGGGGCGAGGGTTTCGCCGGTGCGCGGCAGGATGAACTCTTCGAGCTTCGAATCGTAGTCGAGTTTGAAGCTGGTGGCGAGGGCGGAGATCCAGATCTGGCGCACCGGCGTGTTGGGCGTGATGACAAAGCGGGCGGTGGGGTCTTCAAAGAGAACATTGAGCACGCCGCTTTCTTCCTCGACTTCGAAACCCGCTTGCTCGTCTTGCTCGCGTGCGAAGAGATGCCGCTTGAGGTTCGAGAGCGCGGCTTCAGCGGTGCGGCGGAACTCCTGCTCGTCTTGCATGGGGACAGTGTACTAGGCGTATTCGCTGGGCTTCCTGTGTCTGGAAGTGGGATAAAATGGGCTGCGAAGATTAAAGAATTCCGTCTTTCTGTCGATATACGAGACAGGAAGTGAGAAAAGCAGATGGGGATTGTACCCATTCCGGGAATCGGTTTGCTGCCGTCCGCGAAGGAGCCGCAGGGGGATTTGCGTCCGCCGGGAATTTTCGATGTGGATGGGGCGGCAAGACCGGGAGATAGTGAGAGGCGGCGACAGGAGAGAAAAGCCGCGGGCGCGGAAGAGGACGAGAAAGACGATCTGATGCTGGATACGGAGACGGAGCCGGGCGAAGGATCGGAGGGTTCGTCGAGCGTCGATTATTTTGCGTGAATGAGGCAGCGGAGTTTACGGCGTCAGAGCGAATTAGAAATTAGAGCGTGGAAGGCGCATAGATTCGAGAGGCGTCCCTCAGGGGCTAAACAGGCTGCGAAAAAGTCCGAACGAAAAGCGAATTCGGAAAAGAATGGATTGGCAGGGGCTAAAGCCCTATTCATTTTGCTGACTTTATCGGCCCGGCTAAAGCCGTGCCCTTGTTACAAAGCCCCTTGGGTGGAGTTTTTCCGCAGCCTGTAAAGCCCCAATGCATTTGAGTTGGGTTGATTGGCGCCCTTCGACTTCGTTCAGGGCAGGCTTTGAAGCCGTGCCCTTGTTACAAAGCCCCTTGGGTGGAGTTTTTCCGCAGCCTGTAAAGCCCCAATGCATTTGAGTTGGGTTGATTGGCGCCCTTCGACTTCGTTCAGGGCAGGCTTTGAAGCCGTGCCCTTGTTACAAAGCCCCTTGGGTGGAGTTTTTCCGCAGCCTGTAAAGCCCCAATGCATTTGAGTTGGGTTGATTGGCGCCCTTCGACTTCGTTCAGGGCAGGCTTTGAAGCCGTGCCCTTTCAAAACACCGGCTAGCGCAGATCGGATTCGTCTGTAGATGACCCGCTCCGCTGAACTACTGCGCGCCGACCTGTTTCGTGGCCAGGCGTTCAGAGGTGAGGAAACTCCGGGCGTGGGCCAGCTCGGGGCGCGAGGATTTGGCGCCGTTGCCGGTGGATTTCATGAGGGCGGCAAAGTAATCGGCGGCCGCGGTTTTGTCGCCGGCCTCTTCAGCGGCAACGCCGGCGTTGAAGAGGCCGTTGAAGCGGTTGGGGCTCAGCTTGAGGGCGGCTCGATATTCCGCGAGAGCAAGTTGCGGCTGATGAAGCTCGAGCAGCATGTCGGCAAGCATTTCGCGGGCGGGAATGTCGACTTCGCCCTGGCCCACTTTGTCCTGGAGGTCGGCGGCGTCGCGCATGTGCTTGAGGGCTTCGTCTTGCTGCATGCTGGCGGCTAAGCTGGGCGATATAGCGGCGAAGCTGACCCAGGCGGCGATTTCGTTGCGCTCGATCTGGGCTCCGGTCGAATCGGCGTAGTAGGCGTGGCGGCCCTTTTTGATGGCGACGATCAGCGCGTCGTACCCGGCGAGATCGGCCTGCGCCTGCTCGGCGTGGTGAAGATGCCCATCGGCGATGGCGCGCGCCCACCAGGTCAAGGTTGCATCTTCAGGCAATGCGCCGGGAACCGGCTCGAGCGCGGCTGCGGCGGGCCAATCGCGCATTTCGAGAGCATAGAAGACGGGGAATTTGGTGCGGTAGTAGCCGGTCATGTCTTCCATGGAGCGAGCGCCCATCCCCTGCATGGCGGCGATGCGGTCGACGGCGGAGCTGCTTTTGTGGAGCACTTCTTTGGCGCGCTGATCCTGGCCGCTTTGCAGGTAGGCGTACATCACAAAGTCGTAGGAGTGCGGCTCGTCCATGAGACCGTCTTCGTGGTTTGCCTCAGCGGCTTCGGAGGCATGGATGGAAGCGAGCTGGGCGTCGATATCCTGTTGCCACATGCCGAGGCGCGCGAAGATGTGGCCGGGCATGTGCGCGGCATGCGGGCCGGAGGGCGCGATCTCGCCGTAATGCTCGGCGGCCGCGAGGCCATCTTTGGCCATGGCGGGGTTGTCGCAGGAGTGGATGGTGTAGTGCACCACACCCGGATTGTCGGGGTACTTGGCGTAGAGGGGCGCCAGCACGGCCATCGACTCGTGTTCATGATTCAGGCTGGTGTCGTTGGGCGCTTCCGAGGCGAGCAGAGAGAGGGCGTAGAAGGCGCCGGCGTCGATGTCGTCGGGGTATTTTTTGTAGAGCGCGCCCATGGCCGCCGAGTAGGCTGAGATGCGGACCATAAAATCCTGCTTGCCCGGCTGGTAAAAAGTGGCCAGCGCGGCAATGTAGTCGCGCTCGCGAGCGGTGTTCGCGGGCTGCGATTGGGCTTTCTGAATCTCCGCCCATCCCAGTTTCATGGCATGGTCGTCGGGCCGGTCCCAAATCTGGTGGAAGACGCTCATGGCGATTCCCCAATGCGCCATGGCGCAGGAGGGATCGTCCTTGGCGATGCGCTCAAACTGCGGCTGCGCCTCGGCGTACCAGAAATCGTGCAGCAGGGCGACGCCACGGTTGAACTGCGCCTGCTGCGCGCAGGAGACGGAGAAGTTGACCGTGCCGAGATGTTCGCCGGGAATGGGCGCGGTGTTCATGGGCATGGACATTGGGGATTGGGCCGCGACGACGGCAGCAATGGCCAGCAGGGGAAGTGCAAAGGCTTTCATGGCGGGGAATTTCCTTGTTGAGCTCTCGGTCTCGGACATTTTACGCCTCTGCTGCCGATGGGTGACAGCGGAAATGAGTCGATGCGGGTATGACGAGAATGCGGTCAGAGTCCAGGGAGGGTGATCGAAGTTCGTACCGCTCTCGGGGTTTGCGCTGAAGTGAGACGGGTGGGTGTGGGTTCGTGCGATCCCTGGTCTCAGAATCGAGACCGGGGGCACCCACTTTGTTGCCGAGTTTGGGGAGAGTGGTTTGGGTTCGTGGCCTTGGGGCACGGGGCGATTGTGCCTGATTTGAATCAGGGGGGGAGTTGGAATGATTCCGGACCTGATCCAAACCTCTGACAATCTCAAGTGGAGCGGGGGTCAAATTGCAGATCCGGAACATCAACCTGAATTGCTTGCGGCCGCATCGCTAATTCCGGAATCGACTCTAGAAGTCCGGCGACAGATAACCGCACTCGATAGCGGTACGCAAGTTCGAGGGGCCGACAAGGCTTGCGTCTGTGCAATCGAAGCCGGGATCGAATCCCGGCCGCTGGAAAATCGCTGCGTACGGATCGCCCACGTACGGCGTGCTCATCCCCGGCCCTCCCGCGGGGGGTGACATATAGGGGGAAAGTATCTTTTGCGACCAACCCGGAGCTAACTTGTAGCTCTTGAAGACTGCCAAAACAATCGGCTGAGTCTGAGCGGCCACGGCAGCGGGCGCCGAACCCATCATTAAAATATTCTTGAAAAATTGGCCGGAGTCGTCCGGGAGCGAACAGAAAACGCCCATTGCGTCGGCGGCGCCGGCCATTCCGCTGTTTTTGGTCACAACAAACTCGGCGCACTGGCCCATCGCCGACGACACCTGGAGAAGGTTTCCATAGATGAATTTCATCTGAGGAGCCGACTCTCCGCTGGCCGCCGCATTCTGCTGGTAAATCATGAGGAGTTTGTCACTCAGCTTTGCGGAACCGGGCATCGTGATCACTGCGCCGTTGGGGCCCTTCTGTCCCACCTGGAACGGACCGTCATGCGCGACAAGGATCTGTCCGAGAGTGATATTTTCGCCGTGCGTTCCCGACATGACAATCATGCCGGCGCCACCGCCTTTGATTGTCCATCCGGCAGGCACACCGGCAGATGCGCTTCTGTCCGGCAAAGTATAGGTCCGCAACTGGACCGGAGGTGCGGCTGGGGTAGTAGGCGGCTTGGTCTGCGCCGGAGCGGAGACAAAGGCTGGAACTCCGATGATGACCGAGATCACCGGCACGGCGGCGATCCGCAGAAATTTAATGGCCTTGCATATCTGCATGGTTAAAGTCCTTCGTCCTTGGTTTTTTGGGGAGCCCTTGGCTTTGCCCGAGGCACGAGCCACGGTGATTCTGCACCTGATTCTGCGCAGTTTAGCATTCATCGATGCCTGATGGCTAGAATCTTTGAGCGCGAAGACGCGGAGCGTGAATCGCGACGTGAGAGCCGGGGAGTATGAATCACGATTTTCAAAGAGGCGGGGAATCCGAGGTTCGCGCTGAAGTGAGATGGTTCGGTGTAGGTTCCTGCTGCGAAGGATCGGAAGGATCGGAAGGTTCGTCGCGCGTCGATTATTTTGCGTGAGCTAATAGGCTAGTGTGAAGAGATTGAGCTGGCCGTTATAAATCAACACACAACGAGAAATAATATCTCGGCCAATCAAAGCATGAAAACCCTGCGCTTTGAATAATTCGTGTTCAGTCACGGCTGTTGTAGGAACGTTGAACGGAAGGCCATTAGGCGCTGGAATCAACAGTCCGATATCGTATTGGTTACATACTGCAGGTGTGCCTCCGGTGGTAGGCGTGTGAACCTGCACTTGCCCTGTTGGCTGCAGTGCAAGAGCCTGAAGCACCATTGGATCAATGCAGGTATGGCTCGCTCCTGTATCGATGAGCGCCCTAATATATTGGGGCGCTGGTACCGTTTGCTGTAGTTGTTGAAGAGCCGCCATTCTTCCGGCGCTTACGCCGACGAAGGCTTCCACAATTGGCCCGGCTGGCGAGACTTGGAGGGTGAAAAAGGGCATCGTTCCCCGGTCAACGGCAAGCTGCAACTGATTCGGGAACCACGATCCGCGAAATAAAGAGGGCCTGCTCGGTGGTTCGGATCTGCTTGACCAAAAAAGGATCAAGTTTGAATCGGTTGTAGCCTTCCTTTATTGCGTCTTCGTAGCTGGTATAGACATCAACCAATTCATCTCCATGGATGAGCGCAAACTTGCCCTCTTGCTCCGCCAGTTCGGGAAGCTTTTGCTTGTAGACTGCGAGTTCTTTTTCGAGTGCCATGGGGTTCTCCAACAGTATAGCGAGGTTATCCCGCTGTCAATTGGAACTTTCTGATGCAATCATGTGACCATCCGATAGCCCGAATTTCTAATAATTCGTTTAGACGCCATCCAAAGACAATCGAGAGTCGGCCGATCATCCAGTATTTTCACCATTTCTTCGATGGTCCACAAACGGCTTAAGATTCCCCCGTCCATCGCAGGTGTCACTCTAAGCGCCTCACAGGCCGGGCTTAGGCGGTGACGGAGTGGCGGAGGGGCGGCTCGGCGTAGGCCGCTTCGGATTCGGTTTCGGCAAGGCGCAGCAGGCGATGCAGATAGGCGCGCGAAATGGAGAGGCTGCGGGCGGCCACGGTTTTGTTTCCGTTGGCTTCGCGCACGGCGGCGACGGCGAGCTTGATCTTGTAGTCGCGGAGCTGGCGCTCAAAAGAACCGGCCGGCTGGTAGTCGGCGATGTTCAGCACTTCGTCGAATGATGCGCCGTCCTCTTCCTGGTCGCCCGTGTTCAGGCTCAGGTCCTCGGCGCGAACCGCGCGGCCGGGAGCGAGGATGATGGCGCGCTGCATGACGTTTTCGAGCTCACGCACGTTGCCGGGCCAGGCATACGATTGGAGCATTTCGAGCGCGTCGGGCTCGATGGAATCCATGGATTTTTGGAAGACGCCTGCGTAGTGGCGCAGGAAATGGCGCGCGATGAGCGGAATGTCTTCGACGCGCTCCTGGAGCGGGGGCGAATCGATTCTCATGACATTGATGCGGTAGTAGAGATCCTGGCGGAACTTGCCCTCGGCCACCAGCTTGCCGAGGTCCTGATGCGTGGCGAAGATGAGGCGCGCGCGCAGAGGAATGAGCTTGGTTGAGCCGAGGCGGTTGAACTCCATCTGTTGGAGAACGCGCAGCAGCTTGACCTGGGTGAAGAGGCTCAGGTCGCCGATTTCGTCGAGGAAGAGCGTGCCGTCGCCGGCCTGCTCAAAGTAGCCTTCGCGGGCGCCATTGGTGCCGGTGAATGCGCCTTTCTCGTGACCGAAGAGCTCGGCTTCGATGAGGGTCTCGGGAATCGCGCCGCAGGAGACAGCGACGAATGGCTTGTCGGCGCGGGAGCCGAGGTTGTGAATGGCGCGGGCAACGAGTTCTTTGCCGGTGCCGCTTTCGCCGGTGACAAGAACCGCGGCGTTGAGATTGGTTACGCTGCGCACGAGCTGATAGACGCGCTTCATGCCGGCGCTCGATCCGATGATGCGATCGCACCCGCCCGGCTCCTCGACACGATGCTGCACGCTGTACAGCTGCTGCTTGAGCGCGGAGTTCTCACAGGCCCGGTTGAGCATGGTCTTGAGGTCGCGGATGGAGGGCGGCCTGCGGGTGTAGCCAAATGCGCCGGAACGGACCAGCTCGAATGCTGTGGAACGCAGACTGTCGTCGGCCATCAGGATGGCCGGAACGTTGGAAGCGATGAGACGGCGCGCGTTCTGGATGCGGGTTTGGAGGGAGTCTTCGTGGGAGTAGAGGTCAAGGATCAGAACATCGCAGTTGCCGGCAGCAATCAGGGCGTCCATTTCTTCCCTGTCGGACTCGAGCAAAACGTCGAAATCCTTACCAAGGGCAGAAGAAAGAAGCGGTTGCAGAGTACGGTCTTCAGAGTAAATTGCAACTCTTGTCATGCGAGTACTGTTATCCAATCTTTGCAGGATTCACGGTGCCGCTCTGAGCGATTGGCGATGTAACTCTATGATCGGTACGCGCTCTTGGCATGCATATTCCTCTTTCGTGCTAGCGCGTTGCTTCCTTGGTCATAAAGGTTGCCTGTTTGGATTGAGCTGGCCGATGACGAACGGGAAGTGGGAGAAAAGAGGGCTTGAGACGAAGGGTCGTGGGCCGGCAAAACCCGAAGAATGCCCGAAAAAACCGGAGAGTACCAGAGATTGTGAGAGCGGGGCGCGGACAGAGCCACTACGCTCCAGGGCTCGTTTGAGGGATTGCGAAAAACGGCAAGGAGCGAATTGTGAACCGGGAGGGGTTACCAAAGAATGTTCCTTCGCGGCTTTTCCTGTTTGCTCGCGGCTTTCGAGCGACGAAGAGTGAACAGAGGAGCACCATGGTGTCAGGTTTCCCACCCATTTCCGCAAGAAGCGCGGAAATGGATGGGACACGGCGGTAGTGGTTTTTGGGTCGGATCGATAGGGTAGCGATTATCTTTCGATTTTCCAATGGTTTAGCAAGGCGGAGGCGGAATCGGCCTCGATGGGGCCGAAGGCTGGTGCTTGAGTGTATACGGCCTGGTCCACGAGGGGGCGGGGCGCGTATACAGCCGTGTACACCTTTTGTGGGGGTATCCGGTATGTGATTGATGGCAAATGGTTTTCATGGCGTCGGAGTTTGGTTAGAGAATTGCTGTATAGGCATTGAAATCGGTACGCCGAAGGAAGGAGGTCCGGGATGCCACACGGGATTGTGAATTCGGTCGCATGGTGGCCGACGCTGGCGGTTCTAGCTGTGGCGACATTTACGGATCTTCGCAGCCGGCGCATTCCGAACTGGCTTGTGCTTCCGTTTTTCGTCGTCGGCGTGGCGGTTTCCTGCTGGTTAAATGGCTGGCAGGGTCTGGGCCAGAGCCTGGGCGGTGCGGGTTTGGGTCTGTTGCTGTACGGGATTCTGTTTTTCATGGGCGGTATGGGCGCCGGGGACGTGAAACTGTGCGCGGCGATCGGGGCCTGGATCGGCCCGATGCAGTTGATTTATGCCCTGGTGTTCACCGGTTTGGCGGGCGGTCTGATGGCGTTGGGTATGGCGGTGTGGGGTGGATGGTTGAAGGAACTCTTTGAGCACACCGGCGGCCTGGCGTTCGGATCGAAGCAAGAACGCGGAGAAGCCGTGCTGAATAACCCGTCGCGGCGCAAGATGCCGTACGCACCGGCAATCGCAATCGGAACGATCATTTCATTTTTTACGCATTGAGGGATGCATAGAGTCTATGTCGAGCTTGCACCAAACTACATTTGAGCTTCCGGCGTGGGAAACCACCGGGTCGCGGGCGTACGGGTCTACCGAGAGCATGGGTCAAACGGTTTCCGACTTATCTCCCGGGCAGGCGAATCCGCAGACCGAGGCGGGCAATGGAGTGCTCCCGAGCACGCCGCTATCGATCGCATTGATCGGACCCAGCGAGATCGAGCGCTCGGCGGCGGTGGTGGTTCTGAACCTCTGTGGCGGGAACGAGGTGTGCAAATTCTCGAGCTATCCGCCGCGGCTGGACGATGTGACGAAGATGCTGGAAGAGAACTACGACGCGATCATCGTGGAGCTGGACAGCGATCCGGACTATGCGCTGAGCCTGGTGGAGAGCATCGGAGCGAACGGCCGGGCGACGGTGATGGTGTACTCGGGCAACGCCGATCCGGAGATTCTGGTGCGCTGCATGCAGGCGGGAGCGCGCGAGTTTTTGCAGTATCCATTTTCGCCGGAAGTGGTGGCGGAGGCTCTGGTGCGGGCCACGGCGCGGCGGCCGGTGGAAGTGAGCACGGAAAAACCAGCGGGGAAACTGCTGGCAGTGATGGGCGCGAAGGGCGGCGCGGGCACGACCATGCTGGCCTGCAACCTGGCGGTGGCGCTGGCCGAGGATAAGAGCCAGAAGACGCTGCTGATCGATTTCGATCTGCCGCTGGGCGATGCGGCGCTGAACCTGGGGGTGGTGGCGGAGTTTTCGACGATCGATGCCCTGGGCGCCAAGGACCGCCTGGATGGCCGATTCCTTTCGCAACTGCTGATTGAGCACAGCTCGGGAGTTTGGCTGCTGGCTGCGCCGGGAAGGTTCAAGCAGTTCCAGATCGATGAAGCGTCGGTCGAGCGGCTGATCCAGGTGGCGCGGCAGGAGTTCGACAACGTGGTGCTGGATATGGGATCGAAGCTGGACCTGATGGGATCGGCGGCGTACCAGGAGGCGACCACGGTGTACCTGGTGACACAGGCGAGCATTCCGGAGTTGCGCAATTCGAATCGGCTGATCGCGCAGTTTTTCTCGGGCGTGGTTCCGAAGCTGGAGATCGTGATCAACCGGTACGAGTCGCGAGCGATGAGCGTTTCAGAGGACCACATCAACAAGGCGCTGACGCGGCCCGCGAAATGGAAGATTCCCAACGACTACGCGTCGGTGCGAAAGATGCAGATTCATGCCACGCCGCTGGTGCTGGAGGATTCCCCGATTACGCGGCAGATCAAAAAGATGGCGAAGGCCATTACGGGGCAGGACGAAGCCGCCCCGGCAAAGAAGAAAGGCTTCCGGTTGTTCTGAAGTCGGAATGGGGTTGGAGATTGCACCCGGCCTTTTTGCTTTCCCACCCATTTCCGCAAAAAGCGCGGAAATGGATGGGGCACGGAGGCTGTTGTTGAGTTGAAAAGGGGTGGGTTGGGGTTCGTGCTTTCCCACCCTTTTCGCAAAAGGCGCGAAAAGGATGGGGCACCCAGATGTTGGGTGCGGCGCTTGCCGAAGAGTACTAAGGGCTGCATGGAAGGGCATACGTGGAACTGCTCAATCTGGAGACTTACAAGTCGGAAATTCACCGGACGCTGATCTCGAAGCTGGACTTGGAGAAGCTGTCGCGGGTGAACTCGACGCAGGCGCGCCAGGCGGTTTCGGGACTGGTCAAAGAGATCATGTCGGAACAGCGAGTGCCGCTGAACTTCGACGAGCAGGAGAAGATTCACGCCGATCTGCTGGACGAAGTCTTCGGTTTGGGGCCGCTCGAGCCGCTCTTGCGCGATCCCAAGATCTCCGACATTCTGGTGAACGACAAAGACCATGTGTTTGTGGAAAAAGGCGGGTTGCTGCAAAGGGTGACCACCACGTTCCGGGACGACCGGCACCTGATGCAGATCATCGACCGCATCGTTTCGCGGGTGGGCCGCAGAGTGGACGAGTCGTCGCCCATGGTGGACGCCCGCCTGCCCGACGGATCGCGCGTCAACGCGATTATTCCGCCGCTGGCGCTGGACGGGCCGTCGATGTCGATCCGGCGTTTCGGAACCGGACCGCTGGCGGCGAATCAGCTGGTGCAATTGAAGAGTATTTCGCCGGAGATGATGGAAGTGCTGTCCTCGGCGGTGCGGGCGCGCATCAGCATCCTGGTCTCGGGCGGTACGGGCGCCGGCAAAACGACGTTCATGAACATCCTTTCGCAATACATTCCCAACAGCGAGCGGCTGGTGACGATCGAGGACGCGGCCGAATTGCGGCTGGCGCAGGAGAACATCGTGCGCCTGGAAACGCGTCCGCCGAACATCGAAGGCATGGGCGCCATCAAGCAGCGGCAATTGCTGATCAACGCACTCCGTATGCGTCCCGACCGCATCATCATCGGCGAGGTGCGCGGCGAAGAGGCCTTCGACATGTTGCAGGCCATGAACACCGGCCACGAAGGCTCGATGACGACAGTTCACGCCAACACGCCGCGCGACGCGGTTTCGCGCTTGGAATCGATGGTGGCGATGACCAATATGAATCTGCCGGAGAAGTCGGTGCGGCAGCAGATCGCGTCGGCCATCACGATCGTGGTGCAGGCGACGCGCATGAGCGACGGAACGCGCAAGATCACGAATATTTCGGAGATCACGGGCATGGAAGAGAACGTGATCAGCATGCAGGAGATTTTTTCGTTCCAGAAGAAGGGGATTGGCCCGGACGGACGGGTAATCGGCGTCTTTGTGCCCAGCCGCATCCGGCCCAAGTTTCTGGAGAGGCTGCGCGTGTCGGGCATTGTGCTGCCACCGAGCCTGTTCGACAAGGAAACGCAAGTCAACTAGGGAGAAAGGAGGAGCGCGGAGATGGGAACGATTGCTGTGGTTGTGTTCATCGGCGTGTTTGCAATGATTGCCATGCCGTTGGCGGTTGCCGCCGCCTCCAATAGCTCCAAGCAGGCAGTGGCGCAACTGGATGCGGCTCTGAAGACCGAGCCCAGGCAGGCGGGGCGGCAGCAGAACCTGAGCCTGCGCAAGGACGAGGCGCTGAGCAGCATTCCGTGGCTGAACAAGAAGCTGCTGAAGCTCGAGGTGGCGCCTTTTCTGCGTAAGTTATTGAGCCAGGCCGCATTGGACTGGAGCCTGGGACGCCTGTTGATCATGACCGCGGCGTGCCTTGTGCTGCCGTCGTACATCATTTACCTGTCGTTTCAATCGATTCCACTGGCGTTGGTATCGGGCCTGGTGCTGGGCTTGCTTCCTTTTGGATGGGTGCTGTTCATGCGGGCGCGGCGTTTCTCGGCATTCGAGAAGAGCTTGCCGGAGGCGCTGGATCTGATGGTGAGCGGGCTGCGCGCGGGCCACAGCCTGCTGGCAGCCATGGCCCTGGTGGCTAAGGAGTGCCCGGAACCCATCAAGGGCGAGTTCAAGATCTGTTTCGAGGAGCAGAATTACGGCCTGGAGATGAAGGCCGCGCTGGATAACCTGCTCGACCGAGTCCCGCTGCAGGATATGAAGATTACATCCACCGCGATCATGATCCAGAAAGAGAGCGGCGGCAATCTGGCCGAAGTGCTGGACAAGACCTCGCACGTGATCCGGGAGCGATTCCGATTGAAACGCCAGATCATGGTGCATACCGCGCAGGGGCGGCTTACGGGATTGGTCCTGACCCTGCTTCCCATCGTGCTGGGCGTGGGCATTTATTTTGTGGATCCGGGAATGATCAGCATTCTGTGGCACCGCGACATCGGCATCAAGATGATGTGGGGCGCTGCCGGCCTGATCTGTTTTGGCGGGTTTGTGATTTACCAGATCGTCAACATCGATGTGTAGGGGAAAGAAATGACATTCGTAATTGTTGCATTTTTGGCCGTATTTCTGCTGATTGGCAGCGGCGGGTTTCTGCTGTTTTATCGCGAAGCCATGCTGCAGCGCATCAGCGAGGCCATCAACCCGCGGCCCAAGGAGAAAAGCGTCACTTCGGTGATGGAGAAGGCCAAGTCCTCGCTCGGCAGCCTGATGGAGTCCGTCGAGAACATCATGCCGAAGAGCAAGCAGGAAGTCTCGATCGTGCTGCAACGTTTGACGCGGGCGGGATACCGCAACGAGTCGGCGGTGAAGATTTTCTATGGCTGCAAAGTGGTGTTTCCGATCCTGCTGTCGGCGATCGCGCTGGTGACGGGGCTGGCAAACTTTGGGCCGTTTTTTGTCTACTTGTTAACACTGGGCGTAGGCTTTCTGGCGCCGGACTTCTGGTTAGGAAAGAAGATCACGAAGCGGCAAAGGAAGCTTAACCGCGGATTACCCGATGTACTGGATCTGCTGGTGATTTGTATGGAAGCGGGCCTGAGCCTGGACCAGGCGACGGCGCGGTCGGCACAGGAGTTGAGCCAGTCGCAACCGGAGTTGTGCGACGAGCTGAAAATGGTGGTGCTGGAACAGCGCGCGGGACGAGCCCGTTCCGATGCATGGAAGAATATGTCGGACCGCACCGGTGTGGAGAGTTTGCGCAACCTGGTATCGATGATGGTGCAGACAGAGCAGTTTGGAACCAGTATTGCGAAAATGCTCCGCGTCCATTCCGACACGCTGCGGACGCAGCGGGTGCAAATGATTGAAGAATTGGCAGCCAAGACCTCTGTGAAGCTGGTGTTTCCGCTGGTACTCTTCATCTTTCCTGCGCTTTTTCTGGTTACACTGGGACCAGCCGCGATTGTGATGGTTGAGTCTTTTTCAAAGTTAACCAACAAATAAAGGGGCAGGAAGGGAGATCCACATGGACAGTACCACGCTTATCAGAGTTATTGCCGGGGCATTGGCAGTCATCATTCTGGTGATTCTGGTTCAGCGCCGCCGCACCAGGGTCAAGTAGGCGGCGGACCAGGGTCCGTGGGCGTCCAGGAGACAACAGGCGCCACGGCGGGAGTGAAACGATTCGTAGATCCGGGAGGGTCTGCAGAGGTGCGACAAACACCTCTGCAGGCGGTCCAGGAACGAAGCAGGAGAACTGTTCTCTTTTGCGCCAAAACGTGCGCGAAAGACGAGGACCATGTTGTATGG
Organism: uncultured Acidobacteriaceae bacterium; assembly: GCA_963732305.1. Classification (GTDB taxonomy): domain Bacteria; phylum Acidobacteriota; class Terriglobia; order Terriglobales; family Acidobacteriaceae; genus Telmatobacter. The sequence goes on along the minus strand of CAVSYW010000003.1, from coordinate 279,723 downwards.
AGCTTCTGGAGAGATTCGAAGAAGCGGCTAAAGCACACGGAGGAAGAGGAGTTGCCGTGCGGCCGCAACGGGACAAAAGGACCATGGAATCGCAGACGCATTGCGCCTATAACCAAACCCGGGAATGCTTTCTTGGCCTCGAGGTCAAGGCGGCGGATCTGCCTTCGCCGCGCGTCGGCGAGATGATGTCGGCGCGGCCGTTGAAGTCGGGTGAGGGTGTGTGGATGACGCCGTTTCGGGGGATTCCCGCGGCAGCAATGCCTGCGCCACTGGACCTGATCTATCTCGACGAGGACTGCCGGGTGATCGACACGGTGGAATCGTTCCCCACTTTTCAGGTGAGTTCGTCGAGCCCGCATCCGCGCAGCGTGCTGGCACTTCCGTCGCACTCCATTTACTCGTCGCAAACCCAGCCTGGGGATCAGCTGGTGCTTTGCGTGGCCGAGGAGATGGGGCGGCAGTTGCAGCGGCTCGGCAATCCACGCGACGAAGCGGAAGTGGGGGCAGGAGCCGTGGCGCCGGCGATTGCAGGGGCGGTGCTGCTGCGCGAGAAGCCGCTATGGAGCGGCGGCCCGGGATTGCTGGAGCTGGAGAACCGCAACGGGCACGGAAGCAATGCAGCGCCAGAGACCTACCAGATGGACCTGTCGCAGCCCGGCGGGAAGGCGTTTAAGCAGCGCAATTGGCTGCAGCGCTGGTGGTCGCCCGATCCGCGCAAAGCTCCGCGCGTGCCGACGCCGGGGCTGGCCGCGTATTACTGGAACGGCGCGACGCCGGCGGCGCATGGCATTCGCGACATCAGCACGACGGGACTGTACGTGGTGACCGAAGAGCGCTGGTATCCGGGGACCCTGGTTCTGATGACTTTGCAGAGAAGCGACACGGACGAAGAGGTTGCCGAGCGCTCGATTGCGGTGCAGTCGCGAGCGGTGCGCTGGGGACCGGATGGCGTGGGCCTGCAATTTGTTCTGCCCGATGAGCAGGACCGGCGCCAGGGCAAAGCGCCGATCCTGGATACGGTGGGCAGGAAGGAATTCGAGCGTTTCCTGGAGCAGTTGAAGAGAGGCAAGTGAAAGGCCGGCGGGCACGAGCGGGCCGGGAGTAAGAGATGAAGAGAGCAATCCATTTCGGAGACGAGAACGGCCAGGTAGTGGTGCTTACGGCCGTGGTACTGTCGGCCCTCATGGGCTTTCTGGCGTTGGCCGTCGACGTGGGCATGCTGCTTTATGAACAGCGCGAGCTGCAGACCGCTGCCGACGCCGCCGCGCTGGCGGGAGCCATCGAATACGCGACGTGCAACGGGACCGCACACTGCGCAGCCATGACAGCGGCAGCGCGGCAAGCCGGGATAGAAAACGGCATCACCGTGCCCTCCGCCGATGTGGTGACGCAATGCCCCGCCAGCCCTCCTTCAGCGAACCTTGTGATGACCGTGAACAACGGTCCCTGCGCGCTGGGTGCGACCGACCCCAACCACGGCAATGCCAATTTTGTGGAAGTCGTGATGACGGAGAAGGCGAACACGTTCTTCGCGGCCGTGGGGGGGACGAACCTGGTGACGCTCACGGCCCGGTCAGAGTCCGGTGAAACCGGAACGGGCATCACCGCGAGTTCGCCAGGAAACGCGTGCTTCTACATGCACGGGCTGGTAATGAACGGCTCCTCCGACTTGAATATGACGTGCGGCATTCAGGACAGTGGAAGCTTTGGAGCCGACAGCGACGCCGCTGCGACGACATCGTCGTTCACCTTTTCCGGCGGGGTGGCTTTCAATAACTGCGGGACGTTCGAACCAAAACACGTGGACGGGCGGTAATTGCGCATGGACCGGTGGTGTGCCGACCCCCGGCTCGTCGGTCGCCGACCCATTGTCTTCCTTGACAGCGCCGACCCAGCCGGGGACATCCTCAACGGCAGGCAATACCACGCCCAACAACGGCGCGACCATGCAGCCGGGCTATTATCCCAACGGTTTTACTCTCAATTCGAACACTTCCGTAACCCTGGCTGCCGGTGTTTACTACATGAACAGCAGCATCATTGTCGATTCCGGCTCGACCTTGCTCGGGACGGGTGTGACGCTGTATTTCACGTCCGGCACATTACAGGCGAACGGCGCGTCCACCCTCGAGCTTTCGGCGCCTACGACCGGCGCCACCGGAGGGATGGTGATTTGGGAGGCCAGCGGCAACAGCACGGGGATGACGATCGATGCCACCTCGAACTCCTATTTTCAGGGAGCCATTTATTTTCCCAACAGCAATGCGAATCTCACGCTGAACAGCGCCTCCAACGTGACCGTCAATGGTTCCGCGCAGTACACGATTATCGATGTGGGCGGCCAGGTGATCGTGGACTCGAACAATATCTTCAAGGCCGGCAACAACTATACGAACCTGCCGAGCGGATTCCCCATCGGGGGCAGTACCGGCACCACCAGCAGTACCGCGGTGCTCTCGGAGTAGCTTATGAGATGCAAGAAGCCAATCGACCTTTTGCGGAACGAGCATGGAGCCAGCCTGATCGAGCTGGCCATCACGCTGCCGCTCCTGCTGCTGTTGCTGATGGGAGCGGTGGACTTTGGGCGGGCTTTTTATCTGGCCGTGGAAGTTGCGGGCGCGGCTCAAGCGGGCGCTGAGTACGGAGCCGAGAACCCGACTGACACCGCCGGCATGAAGACCGCGGCCCAGGACGACGCGCCCAACGTGCCGAGCCTGACTGTAACCACGCCGACCTATGGCTGCGAGTGTTCCGACGGCACGGGCTATTCCGCCAGTTGCTCCACCCAGCCCACGAGCTGCACCTACAACGTCGTTTACCTGGTCACAGTGACCGTGTCGACCACCTATTCGCCGCTGGTTCCGTGGCCTTATGTTCCCTCTTCGCTCACGTTGACGAACACGTCGAAGATGCGGTCAGGGAAGACATAGGGGCGCGATGAAGAGAAAAAGCATATTCCGCAGGCTGCTGGCTGTGGTCAGGAACGAACACGGCACCGAGTTGCCGGAGTTCGCCATTGCCGCCTCGCTTTTCTTCATGGCGATGCTGGGCGTGGTGGGCTTTGCGAAGGCGGTTTACTGCTATCACTTTGTCACCTGGGCGGCCCAGGAGGGCGCGCGCTTCGCTATCGTGCGCGGCGGGGACTTTTCAGGTTCCTGCGCGACCTCGGCGCCTCCCAGTTTCACCATGAAATACGGCTGCAAAGCCTCGAACGGCGACGTGCAAAACTACGTGAAAAGCCTGACGACGGGGGGAATTCTCCAAAGCGGCGTTGCTGCCACCACCACCTGGCCCGGCACCACACCGGACTGCGCGTCGGCTTGCTCTAACTGCACAACGACGAACAGTGCGGGCTGCCTGGTAAAGGTTGTGGTCACGTACACTTTTGACTTCGGGATGCCCTACCTGCCTCACTCCAACCTGGCGATCACAGGGACTTCGGAGAAGGTGATTCAGGAGTAGCGGCCGGTGTGGCAATGTTTGCTTTGACCTCTGAGTCCAGGTTGGCTCTCGAATTTCTTTGAAGCCCCTAGAGGATTTCCTGTTGATCAAAGGCGCCTGATTTGTTTTCGCCGCGCCCCTCCGGGGCGCACGGCTCATTTACGGCGGCGTCCCCAGGGTTTCGTCCGCTACGGCGGACTCCACCCTGGGCTATTGTCGATTGCCCCTCCGGGGCAAAGGAACTCGCGCCTCCACCACTCGGACGATGACCCATCCGCGGGGACCCCGGCCTGGGGCTGCCGTCTTGCGCACGCTACGCGAGCTTTGTGCGGGCCTTTGGAAGCTATTCCAACACTTCAGGGATGATGATCATGACCTCGACCTTGACTGGCTGGCCATCTTGCGTGGCGGGGCGGAATTGCCATTGCTGCAAGGCGGTGATGACGAACTGCGCGCCGGAGAAGGACTGCGGGAAGGCGATGCTGAGTTCTTCAAAGCGACCGGATTGATTGACGAAGCCGCGGATCATGAGGGCGTCGGCGTCAATGGAGTCGGGGGCGAGATTGGGGCGCACAATGTTGTACGGCCAGGGTGCTTCAAGGCGGGAGACCGTGCCGCCCGCGGCAGCTTCAACGTCGCGCGGCAGCGAGTACTGCATGATCCAGCTCTTGGCGAGGCCAACGTGGAGATACGCGGTGTAGGCAACTCTGCCGCTCCATGCGCCTGCCAGTTCCGGGAATGCCTGTTCGAGAGCATCGCCGACGACGACAGCGCCGAAATGGCCGTCTTTGGGCAGGGCGAGGGGAGTTGACGAGTGCTGCGGGGCCGCATCGGCGCTGGCGCCTGGACCAGAATTGTCGGAGGCGGCGCCAGGATTCGCGGTCGCTGGAGATGAGTCGGGTTGATTGGCTGCAACGTCCGGGTTCTGGCTGGCGCCGTTGGACTTGCTGTCAGGAGCGCCATTGCCGTTCTGCGCGGATGAATTCTGGGCATGGCCGGTAGTGAGCGCGCCCTGCGCGTCCGATGCCTGTGACTCGTTGACCGGGGGCAGCACGGCGGTTCCATCTTCCAGGCGAATGTCAGAGAGCGAGAGTACGGCGGCGGGAGTGGGCTGCGCCGTTGGCTGCGAAGCAGAGGCCGGAGGCAGTTGGACCGGCGAAGGATTGTGCGTGGAAACAGGCGACGTTGTGCTGGGCGCCAACTGCAATTTAATCGAGGGCAGATTGCTGGACGCGATGTTGACGTCGGAGAGGTTGAGCTCCTGATTGGGCCGTTCGAACGAGGGAGTCACATCGGCGGCTGTGGGCTGCTCCGGCGTGGGCGGAACGATGTTCTTGACGGGTGTCTTGCTGGGAGCCCAGAGAACGACCTGCGGCACGGGGATCGGCTGAGGCAACGTGACGAACTTGGGAATGTCGGGCTGAATGAGCGTTTGCTTGTCCAGCCTGGCCTGCGTGACGGGGCGCGCAGCAGGCGGTGCCGCCTGCGCATGACTCGCGGCAGCGGCTTTGGCGCGATGTAGTTTCGGGTAAGGAATGCGCCCGGCTGCCTGTGGGGGCGGCATGTGCAAGTCGACCTGACGAACGGTGTAGTGCTCATGGACGATGCGGGTGACGGGAGGCTTGTAGCCGAGGCTGAACCAGAGCACAGCCGCGGCCAGCGCGTGAATGAGAATCGAGCCCACGAACGATGCCGAGCCCCGGCTGGGAGGCGGTGCGCTTGCGAACAGCAGGATGTCGCGGGAGGGCATCATCAGCACAGGAGCGACGCGAACGGGGATCTCCGTTTGCGGCTCGTCAAGCATGGGATCGGGATCAGGAAGCATGGGATCGGAACCAAGCCGATCTTGAAGGATATCCCATGGCTGCGTTTCCGAGCCCAACGTGTTTGACACTAAACGTGCCAAGAGTAACCTCCGGCCGCTTTCATCGCGATGGACGATTTCGTAGCTGTAGCGATCTCGGCTGCGGGGAAGTCCGCATTGCGCCGCAGGACGCCCGGTGCAACTTGATGCTGCAATAAGGATCGCTCATTTCAGGGATTTGCCCTATTCCTCTCTTGATACCCCACAAGTAATATCGACAAATCCATCGGGAAGCAGGAGGATAACAGGGACTACACTGAAACCGCACTCCCCGCTGCGGGTTGAAAATTGGAGTTTTAGCCGGCAGGTTGGACCGCAAAATCGCCGGATCCGGGAGTGGGGCAGGCAAAGAAAGACGGAGTTGGCGAACCGCCGGCTCCCACGGAGTAGGAATGAATCGAAGACTGCTCACGATCCTCCTGATCGCATTCGTCATTGCTGGAGTCTGCGCGTGGCTGGTGTATCGCCTGGTGGGCGCACGCGTTGCGGCTTCAAAACCGGTGGCGACGGTGCGGGTGGTTACAGCGGCGAAGGACATTCCGCTGGGAGCGGTCTTAACGACCGCCGACTTGACCACAATCGTGATGGATGGTGGGGCGCCCAAAGGCGCGATTCTGAAAATGGAAGACGCGGTGGGCCGCGGAGCGATCACCGAGATTTATGAAGGCGAGATCATCATGGAGAGCCGCCTGGCCGGAGTGGGATCGGGCGGTGGACTTGCACCCACCATTCCTCAGGGCATGAGAGCCAGCGCGGTGCGCGTGGATGAAGTGGTGGGCGTGGCTGGATTCGTGCTTCCGGGCATGCGCGTGGACATTCTGGCATCGGGCAGTCCTCCGACCGCGAATGGGGGCAACAGCAATACGCAAACCATGGAGACGCAGACGCTGCTGCAGAACATTGAAGTGCTTTCGGCAGGCACCGACATCCAGAAGGACGCGCAGGGCAAGCCGCAACAGGTGCAGGTGGTGACCCTGCTGGTGACTCCCGAGCAGGCCGAGACGCTGAGCCTGGCCGGCAATACGCTCAAGATTCAACTGGTGCTGCGCAATCCGCTGGACACGCAGATTGCCAAGGTGCCGCCCGAGGCGATTGGCAACATTTTTGGAACCGCGGTTCCAGCCACGCCTGGCGCCGCGCCGCGGCGAAGGGTGGTTCGCAAGCCGGCGCCGAAGACTTATTCGATCGTGGTCAGTAACGGCTCCAAGACCACGCAAGAGAAATTTCCAGTACCCGGGGGGCAGCAGTGAGATCGAAGACTGGGATCGCCGCGGCATTTTCGAGTGCGCTGTTCGTGACTCTGATCGGGGCTCTCTGCGCCGGGCAGTCGGCGCGAGCTCAGGCTGCGCCGCCTTCTCCGGCCTCCGCGGGAGCCTCCTACGGAGACACCGCGAATGAGCTCAATGTGGAGGTGGGCAAAGCGGTGCTGGTGGATTGCGCGCAACCCATGCAGCGCGTGGCCTTAGGCTCGGGTGACATCGCGGAAGCCACGGCCGTAAGCCCCACCGAGATCATGATCGCCGGCAAGGCGCCGGGCGCGACCAGCCTGATTATCTGGGACATTCACGGCGGCCGCCAGTTCTTCAACGTGACGGTGCGGCCCGGCGTGACGCTGATCATGGACGACATGGATGCCATCCGGCGCGAGTTGAGGGCCGAGCTGCCGGGCTCGACGATCCGCGTGAGCTACAACAACAACAGCGTTTTTCTGCGCGGCACGGTGAAGGATTTGACCAGTGCTACGCGCGCCGTGCAAATCGCGGCGACGGGCGGCAAGGTGGTGAACCTGCTCGATGTCGATGTGCCCACGTCGGATCCGCAGATTCTACTCAAGGTGCGCTATGTGGCCGTGGATCGTACCAAAGCCCTCACGCTGGGCGTCAACCTGTTTAACCTGGGACTGGGTAATGCCCTGGGCGGAGTGACGACTGGCCAGTTCACGCCTCCGACGATTTCGCAAGGCACTTCGTCGAGCGCTCAAGGAGTTGCCGGTGCAGCCGGAACGGCCGGAATCAGCCAGGAAGGCAATATCTTTGCCTACTTCCCAGGGCTCAACGTGGGCGCCGACATTCATGCTCTGGAAACCAAGGGCGTAGCGGACGTGCTGGCGGAACCGAATTTGCTGGCATCGAACGGGAAGGAAGCCAGCTTCCTGGCGGGCGGACAGTTTCCCTATCCCGTGGTGTCGGGCACGTCCGGGGGAACGGCGGCCGTGAGCATCGAGTTTAAAGATTACGGCATCCGGCTGAACTTTATTCCCACGATTACACCGCGCGGCACCATCCGCTTACAGGTTGCGCCGGAAGTGAGCGCGCTGGACTACGCCAACGAAGTGGATATCTCGGGCTTCGAGGTACCGGGAATCACTTCACGGAAAGTGAACACCGAAGTCGAATTGAAAGACGGCCAGACCTTTATTATTGGCGGCCTGCTGGATAAGAGCATCAGCGACACTTTCCAGAAGATTCCGTTCCTGGGAGACATTCCGATCATCGGCAAGTTATTTCAATCGGAGTCAAAGACCAAGAACGACACGGAGTTGATCGTACTGGTGACGCCGGAGATCGTGTCCCCGCTGCCGGCGGGCGCGCCGACTCCCGACCTGAAACATCCCGATCAATTCATGCCGCCCAATTCGAATATCCCCATGCATCAGCCGGATGCGAAGACGGCGGATAATACTTTGCCGCCTTCACCTCCAGAGATTCCGATCGAGACCTTGATCGAGAGCATGAAACCGGAGAAGCCGCTGGTGATTGAAAGCGGTACGGGCGGGTTCGGTACGGGCGGAGCGTCGATCAATGGCGGCGGCGGTGGTGGTTCAGCACCTGCCGCTCCTTCTACCAGTGCTCCGCAGCCGTAGCATAGGCCGCTGCGAGCCGGCGCGTGCAGTTGAGACAAGCGGATGAATGCTTTCGATCGCATGGCCAAAGGGGTGCGGGAGTGGTTTGCTCCGCGCCCTGCCGCGCCGGATGGGCCCCAGCAGGTTCTGAACTCGACGCGCGGCACGGTGCTGGCGACGCGGCTTGAAAAAGCGCACACCGCGTCTGCGCGGAACAAAGGTTTGCTGGGCCGCGATGGCCTTTTGCCCGGCGAGGGTTTGTGGATCGCTCCCTGCGAGTCGGTGCACACCTTCTTCATGCGGTTCCCTATCGACCTGGTGTATCTCGACCGCAAGCTTAAAGTGAGAAAGGTACGGCACAGCGTGGGGGCGTGGCGCATGTCGGCGTGTTTGTCTGCCAAGAGCGTGCTGGAGCTGCCCGCCGGGACGGCTCTGGCGACACGCACGGAGCGCGGGGATGCGATGGAGATCGGACCGGCGGAGAGCGGCGAAAGCCGCTAGTGTGGTGTCAGGGAAGTTAGTAGCTTATTGCCAAGCCCCGAAATGCGGCAATGTCTCAGTTTGCAGGAGAGACATCCCCAGGGGGCTATTGATTCCTGCAAAAGAAATGTCCTGCGCCGTCCCTACGGGACTCCGGAGTCAATCTGTGGAATCCATCTTCCCCACGCTGAAGCGCGGGGCTAACAAACACTGCGCCTCCGGCGCGCTTATCAAGACATTAAATATGTAGCCATCAATAAAGCCCGCATATCGTTTGTTGGAACTCATTGGCACGACTGAACAGCTTGCTGAAAAAGTTGGAATCGAAAGCGAGTTTAGCAAAGGATAGATTGGCAGGGGCTGAAGCCCGATTCATTCCGCTGACTTTATTGGCCCGGCTGAAGCCGTGCCCTTGTTACAAAGCACCGCGCATTGAGTTTTTCAGCAAGCTGTGAAGTCGTGCCGTTTTAAAGCGGGATTTATGCCACCAGTTCAAAGCAATCAAGCAGAGACAGCGGGAACTGATACGGCTGCTTTGCGGGACGAGGCGCGCGCGAAGAGATACCAGGCGAGCCACGCCGGCGTGATCCAGAGATATGCGGCGGAGTGCAGGTCGAAACGGACCAACTGGAATTCAACCAGAAGGTAGATGACCGCGAGGATCGAGAGCAGAAGCTGCGACGAGGTTTGGGAAGCTCCCCGGAGCACAGCCGGCAAGGCAAGCGACTGATCGAAGATCCAGCCGAAGGGCGCGACGAGCAGCGAAACCAAAACCAACAGGGGGCCTTGTTCCAGCCAGTCCCAGTGATGGCGGCGAGGCCAGAACCACGCCAATGCCCAAAGGCAAGCCAGCACGGCAGGCACAAACGCGAGCCACTCCGCATTGGGACGGATGGAATCGCGCAGCAGATCCGCGAGGCAGGGCGTGAATTCGCGCGTGACCACAGAGGTGCGCATGTAATACGCGTATTGGCTCCAGGCCGCGGGGTCAATGCAAGTCGTAATTAGTGCGCCGGCTGCGAATGCCGTGACTGCGCCGGCCAGGACGCGCCAGGCGCGCGCGACAAAAATCCAAACCAACAAGACCAGAGCAAAAGGAAGAAAGAGGTGCGGCTTGATGGAGCAGAGCCAAAGCGCCGCGCCGGCCGCGAAGGGGCGGGTTTTGACGAAACGCAGGAAGAGCGTGAACCCGAAGAGCAGGAAGATCGAGGTCTGGCCGAGGATCACGCACCAGAGAGCGGGGGGAAAGCAGTAGCCGAGCCAGTCGAGATGATTCGCGGGGCCGATGGCGACGCCGCCAAACAGCTTCCACAGTATGCGCACGGAAACGGCGAGCAGCGCGAGCATGAGCAGAGACCATGGAAGCACCGCGACCATGGGACTGACAAAGCCCAAAGGAAATGCCAGCGGCAAGGCCCAGGGCGTATTGCGCATGTAATAAGAAGCTCCGCCGCGGAACCCGGCGTCGTGCTCGATTTGGCTGATTGCAGTGGGATCGTAAGGATTGCCGTGGCGGACAAGCTGCTGGCCCGTTGCCCAGTAGACGATATAGTCGCGGCGGGCGACGGTGGCGCGGTCGGTGGGGAGAAAGCAGAGAAACAGGATGGTGAAGATCGCCGCCAGCGCGCACGCGATCGCGATCAAGAACGCTGCGTAGTCGCGCTGATTTTTCAAAGTGAGAGCGCCTTTCCGCTGCAATTATAAAGACAGGGACCAAGGGACCAAGGGAACCAGGGAACCAGAAAGCGGGGAGCGAGTCAGCAAGTCAGCAACTCAGCAAGTCAGCGTGTGGGTTTGCGGGCGGTTGCGACTAGATACCAGGCGAGCCATGCCGGCGCGGTCCAAAGGTACCAGGGCGAGAGGACGCGGACGAAGCAGATTTCGATGTCCATGACCAGAATGGCTAACGCGAGGACGGCGAGAAGGTTGCGGGAGCGCGTGGCGTAGGCACCCTGGAGCAGAGCGGGAATGGCAAGGCACTGATCGTAAAACCAGCAGTAGGGCGCGGCGACAAGTGAGACCAGCATGAGGGGGCCCGAGTTGGTCTTCCAGTCCCAGGCAGCGCGGCGACGCCAGAAGTAGACGAGCGCCCAGAGGCAGGAGAGCGCGGCGGGCAGGTATTGGAGCCAGGTGGCGCGGGGATCTACCCACTGACGGATGGCGCTCGCGAGGCAGGGAATGAACTCGTTTTCGACGGCGGGGGAGCGCATCAGGCGCGTGTAGTCGAGCCAGGCATTGGGATCGATGAGGGAAGCGACGGCGCTCGACAGCGCGAGGGCCGCGGCTGCGCCGGCCAGCACCCTCCAGGCGCGCGCAACAATGATCCATGCAGCCAAGGCAGCGGCAAAGGGCAGGAAGAGATGCGGCTTGAGGGCGCAAAGCCATAGAGCAGCGCCGGCAAGAAACGGCCGGGAGCCATGCCAACGCAGGAAGAGGACCAGCCCCAACAAGGCGAACAGCGCGGTCTGGCCCATGGTGAGGCAGATGAGGGCCGGCGTGAAGGAAAGCGCGAGCCAATGGAGATGGTTGGGAGGAGATCCGTAAAGCTCGCGGGCGAAGCGCACGGAGAGGAGCAAACAGGCGAGCAGGAGCAGGGACCAGAGAATTGCGGCCACGCGCAAAGGGAGGAATCCGAGCGGGTAGGCCAGTGGCAACGCCCAGGGAGGGTTGCGCATGATGAGAATGGCGCGAACGTCCAGGCCAGCGGCGTGCTCGATCGCCGAGATGGCATCGCGGTCGTAGGGATTCGCGTGATGGATGAGCTGGCGGCCAGTGGCCCAGTAAGAAACAAAATCGCGAGATCCGGCCAGATTGCCGACGACGGGCACGGCAACAAAGAAAAGGGTGGCCAGGGTGAGGGCAAGCCCGGCAACCAATGCAATTGCAAATTCCGCAAAATCGCGGCGTTCCTGCGCCGGTGATAGGTCGAGCTCGCCAGCCATGGAGGCTATTGTAGAGTGGTTCTCCGGTTCAAGGGCGGTATTTCCTGAATTGTGCGAGGTGGCGACTTCGGCGCTGGGCAACCGGAGAACCGCTGCACGGCGCGGCTTTAGCTGCGATTGCGCAGGACGGCGAAAGACGAATGGAGAGCGAATCCATCCCAACTGACAAAACAGAATTGCATGAGAGATTCCCAAGGTAATGTATACGGGGCCTGTCTTTGGAGCCAAGGTTGTAAACAGGCGTTTACACGCAGCGGCGCCAAATGGGGGTAAGATTCTTCTAGTTTGTTGATTTTAAAGTGCAAGTGCTCGCGCACGAGAGTGGCACGCCAGATGCACTATGGAGGGTGCCCGGCTGAGGCTGGGGATCAAACATTGGAGAGAGAAAAATGAACACTATGTATTTGGCAATGGTTGTGAAGCTTCAGAACCTGATGAACCGCGAAGAAGGTCAGGATCTGGTTGAGTATGCTCTTCTGGTTTGCCTGATCGCTCTGGCCGCCATCACTGGCGTGAACAAGGTTGCCACCGCGGTTACGACCGTCTTCACGAACATCAGCACTTCGCTGGCGTAACTCCTGGCCGTCGAACGCACCCAGGACCTCAGCTTCCTTTAGAGGAGGGTACAGGCCGGCACACCACCGGACTGTACCTTTCCTGTTGAGGCAAGCGCTTGAATCATGAATCACGAAGACGCGGGCAGACACGAATAGCCTGGGTTCTCGTCGCAACTAGGCTCACCGACTTCTGTGCTTTTGAGAAACACGATTTTTCGTGAACACTAGCACGCCGGCGCAAGCCGGAAAATCACCGAAAGGGAGAAATAAAATGCGCGACACACTTCTCAATCTGTATGTGAAATTCCAGGGCCTGAAGAACGGTGAAGAAGGTCAGGATCTGGTGGAGTATGCATTGCTGGTCGCCTTGATCGCATTGGTTTGCATCTCGGGCGTCAACAATGTCGCGACGGCCGTGAACACTGTGTTCACGAACATCAGCACCTCGCTTGCCTAAACCCCGAAACTAAACTTCGGGCGTACGACGAAAACCCGGCACGTCAGCCTCTTCGTGGGGAGGATACGGACCCGGCCTTTGGCTGGGACTGCGCGTTCTCCCCCTTGAGAGCTCAACATCCTGTTGTTCGATGAATCCATCGAGCAGTCAGGATGAATGCGTTTTTCAGGGTTAGTTTGTAGAGATTCTCTACCCCTGCACGTGAAAGGCACGAGAGATCGTGCAAGCAAGACAGGAAGCATGCCTTACCCGGCCGAGGCCGGTCATTCATCGTTAGGGGTGCAGGAATGAATCACCTGCTTGCGAGGTTTTATCCAAGCATCCGTGACCTGCGGAGAGACGAGCACGGTCAGGATCTGATTGAATATGCGTTGCTGTTGACCTTGATTTCACTCACGCTGATTTCCAGCATCAACGGCATCGCCTCCGCAGTGAACTTGGTGTTCAACAACATCAGCACGACGCTCGCGTAATCCAATCGGTTACGCCAGGCTCGTCGGAATACGCAGTTTTGGTAAGACAATTCCCGGTGGGACTTGAGCCTTGCTCCGGTCAACATAGATCGAAGGCAAGCGGCCAAGTGGAAAGAACGCAGATGAACGACATTTTCCTCAGATTGTTGGTGGCGCTCGAAAACCTGCGACGCAGCGAAGAAGGCCAGGATCTCGTTGAGTACGCCTTGTTGGTCTGTCTGATTGCATTGGCAGCCATCTCCGGCGTGAATAAGGTTGCCACCGCGGTGACGACCGTGTTCACCCACGTGAGCACGTCGCTGGCGTAATGCGCAGCGCGAATTAACCTGAGATTTCACTGCCGGATCTATCGCGCCGAGTGAGCCCGCGGCCGGGCTAGACTTCTCCGCGAAGTTGTTCGTTCGAAAGAGGCTGGATGTTGGCGGATCCTCCGCTGGCATCCGGCCCTTCTTGCGTATGGGCGCGTGAATGCAAGGTGGCGAAACGGGTTCGGGCGGGCGAATCCAGGATCGGAGAGCCCTTGCTCATGCCGTAGAATCGCGATGATCCCCGCATTTTTCGCGAGATTCCGCAGAAACGAAGCCCGACCAAGATGCTGCCTGGCGCCAATCAAACCAACCCCGCCCTGCTGATCATTGAATGCGGCATGACCGGGCTCGCGGCGGCATCGGCCTTTGCGTTTCCGCGGCTCGGCAATGGATTGTTCAAGCGCGTGGAGCGGTTCTTCGGGCGGTTGGCGCAGCGGCAGGGGCTTGTTGTTGCATGCGTGGGCTTCAGCGTGATCGTGTTGCGCCTGGCCATTCTTCCTCTGTTCCCGGTCCCACTGCCCTTCGTTCCCGACGATTTCAGTTTTCTGCTGGCGTGCGACACGTTCGCGCACGGCCGCCTGGCCAATCCCACGCCCGCGATGTGGACGCACTTTGAAAGCATTCACATCACGATGCAGCCGACGTATCAGTCGATGTATTTCCCAGGGCAGGGACTGCTGCTGGCGGCCGGCAAGGTGCTCGTGGGGAATCCCTGGTTCGGATTGCTGGTTGTGAGCGCACTGATGTGCGCGGCGCTCTGCTGGATGCTGCAGGCGTGGCTGCCGCCGAGCTGGGCGCTGCTGGGCGGAGCGATTGCGGTGCTGCGCCTGGGCGTGTTCAGCTACTGGACGAATACCTATCACGCCGGCGGATCGCTGGGCGCGTTGGGCGGAGCGCTGATTCTGGGGGCGCTGCCGCGGCTGATGAAGACGGCGCGCATGCGTTATGCGCTGCTGATCGGCATCGGCATTGCGATTCTGGTTCTGACGCGGCCCTACGAAGGCATTTTGCTGTGCCTGCCCGTCGGATTCGTGCTGGCGCGCTGGATGGTGAAGGGAAAGAATCGGCCGAGCCCCGCTGCTATGGCGCGGCTGGCCGCTGCGCCGCTTTTGCTTGGCATGGCTGCCGTGGCGTGGATGGGCTATTACGACTACCGCGCTTTTGGCAATCCGCTCACGCCGCCCTATACCGTGAATCGCAACACCTACGCGATGGCTCCGTATTATGTTTGGCAAAAAGCCCGGCCCGAGCCGCACTACCGCTACAAGGAGATGCGGGTCTTCTATATCAAAGGCGAACTGGATTTTTACAAGGGAATCCACTCCTGGACGGGCTTTGTGCCGCAGACACTCAGCAAGGTCGGATTCATCGTTTCTGTTTTTCTCGGGGTTCGCGCTGTTTCCGCCGATGCTGATGGTGCGACACGTCTTTCTCGACCGGCGCATCCGGTTTCTGGTGGTATGCGTGCTGGTGCTGGCGGCGGGAATGGTCATCGAGATCTTTTCCTTGCCGCACTACGTGGCGCCATTCACGGCAGCGTTTTATGCCATTGGATTGCAGACGATGCGCCACCTGCGGCAATGGAAACCGGAAAGGAAGCCGGTGGGCTGGCATTGGCGCGGTACATGGTGACGATCTGCGTGGTGCTGGCAGGGCTGCGCATCGTTGCCGAGCCGCTGCACATTGCGCCGAGCGAATGGCCGCCCAGCAACTGGAACTTCAACTGGTTCGGGCCGGAGCATTTCGGGACGGAGCGAGCGCAGATGGAGACCTGGCTCGAGCACCAGCCGGGGAAGCAACTGGTGATCGTGCGCTATTGGGGGAATCATTACCCGTTCGACGAATGGGTTTACAACGCGGCGGATATCGATGGCTGCAATGTCATCTGGGCGAGAGATGGAGATCCTGCCGGCAATGGGGAACTGATCCGGTACTATCGGGATAGAAGCGTATGGCTGGCGGAGCCAGACGCCACTCCGGCGCGAGTTTCGCCGTATCCGGCTGAGGAGCCAAAGCCATGATCAACGGCAAGCGGGTTGCGGTGGTGATGCCGGCGTATAACGCCGAGAAGACGCTGGAACAAACCGTGCGGGAATTGTCGGACGTGGTGGACATCAAGATCCTCGTCGACGACTCCAGCAAAGACAAGACGGCGGAGCTTTCGCGCAAGCTGGGCGTGCAGACCTTCATCCACGACGCCAACTACGGATATGGGCGCAACCAGCAGACCTGCTATCGCGAGGCGCTGGCGGCGGGCGCGGACATCGTGGTGATGGTGCATCCCGATTACCAGTACACGCCGCTGCTGGTTCCGGCGATGGCGGGAATGGTGGCCAGCGGCGTCTACGACATGGTTCTGGCCTCGAGAATTCTGGGCGGCGGCGCTCGCAAAGGCGGCATGCCGCTCTACAAATATGTCGCGAATCGGCTGCTGACGGCATTTCAAAATCTCTTTCTGGGCGTGAAGTTGTCGGAATATCACACGGGCTTTCGCGCCTTTTCGCGCGAACTGCTGCAAACGCTGCCGCTGCTCGAGAACTCAGACGATTTCGTCTTCGACAACCAGATGATCGCGCAGGCGGTGATGTTCGGATTCAAGATCGGCGAAATTTCGTGCCCGACGAAATACTTTGAGGGAGCCTCTTCAATCAATTTCAAGCGCAGTGTGGAATATGGGCTGGGTGTGCTGGCGACGACGTTGAGTTTTGTACTGCACAAGATGGGAATTCGCCGCGTGGCGCGGTTTCAGGCCAAAGGACGAAAAATCGACAAGCACTACTACGGGGGAATCGCATGAACATCGCGAGTGGGGCAAGTCTCAGTCCGGCGAAACCGGAGCAGGCCGCGCTGCGAAACCTCGATGGCCGCCCCTTTCTCCGGCAGCGTGCCGTGGTGTTTCTGCCGGTTCTCTTCATTCCTGCCTTCCACTGACCGCGTGACTCGAAACGCCCGGCGCTATACTGGCGGCGAGGCGGAATGCGCGATGCCGTTTCCGATAGGTCTTCATGTTGCGAGTTGAAAGCATTTGGCGGGCTGCGCCTGGCCTGCTTCTCTGGTTCTGCGCCGCAATGGCGAGCGGGCAAACGCCGCTGGCGCGCGCGGCGGTGACAGTTACTGTTGTGGATGAGAATGGCGTGGCCGTTGAAGGCGCGCAGGTGACGGTGACGGAGCCGGGGCAGGAGCCGGCGCACCTGCGAACGGATTTTGCGGGAGTTTCGAGCTACACACTGCGGCAGCAGAGTCCGTATCAGCTCCACGTGGAGAGGCCGGGATTCTATGCGACGGACGCGAGCGGGATTGACCCCGGCCAGACAGCCGTAAAGGTGACGCTGGCGCACGAACAGGTGGTGCGCGAGCAAGTGAACGTGAGTGCGTCGCAGCCGGGAATCGACACCCAGGAGATTCCTGACCGCACGACGATGAACACGCCGGAGATCGTGAACATTCCTTATCAAACTTCGCGCGACATCCGCTTTCTGCTGCCGTTCTATCCGGGCGTAGTGCAGGATGCGACCGAGCAGGTGCACGTGGCCGGCTCGGAGACATGGGAAACGCTCGACACAATGGATGGGTTCGATATCCGCTCGCCGGAGGGCGGCTCGTTGAGCTTGCGGGTCAGTCCCGATGCGGTGCGCTCGATCGACGCGGAGACCACGCGGTACCCGGTGGAGTACGGTCGCGCCACGGGCGGCGTGCTGGCTTTCTCGACCGGCATGGGCGACAACAAGTTCCGCTTCAATGCCACGAATTTCATTCCATCCTTCCGCGATCTGAACGGAATCCGCTTCGACCAATTCGTGCCGCGCTTCACATTTTCCGGGCCGCTGAAGCGCGACCGGGCGTGGTGGTACGACGGCGTGGAGACGGAGTACGACAATATCTATATTTCGGAGTTGCCGGCCAGTGCCGATACCGACAAGCTGATTCGCGGCAGCAACCTGGTGAAGGTTCAGGACAATTTGAACGCGGCCAACATCCTTACGGCGGGGCTGCTTTACAACAACTTTCACTCTCCTTATGACGGCATTTCGCCGCTGGTTCCGCAAGCGAGCACAGTGAAACGAAATACGATCGCCTGGTTTCCTTTTCTGCGGGATCAGCAGAGTCTTGCCGGCGGCGGACTCTTGGATTTCGGTGTCGGTTATTTGAGAATTCGCGACGGGTACGAGCCGCGCGGAAGCACGCCCTACGAAATCACGCCGGAGACGGCGGAGGGAAGTTACTTCGAGAATTTGACCGGGCGGTCACAACGGCTACAGGGAACCGCGGCGCTGTATCTGCCGCCGCGGCACTGGGCTGGGCAGCACGACGTGAAGATGGGTCTGGACGTGGACCATATCGCCGTCTTTCAGGAGCAGTCGTTCACGACGGTGAGTTACTACCGCGAGGGCGCGGCTGCTGGTGAACTCGGGACTCTCGACCGCGAGAGCAGCTTTGCGCCGGCGCCGGCTTTCAACCTGCACAACGGAGAGATCGGTGCGTACGCGCAGGATCGCTGGCAGCCGGCGAAAGGATGGCTGATTGAACCGGGACTGCGCTTCGACTGGGACGAAATTGTGCGGCGGGCGCTGGTGGGGCCGCGATTGGCGGCGGTGTATTCTCCGCCCGGCGACAAAGACAAAACTAAAATCTCGGCGGGGATCGGGCTCTACTATGAGCACACGCAACTCGATTACCTGGCGCAGACCTACATGGGCATTCGCAACGACACGTATTACGAAACGGATGGAGCGACGCCGACAGGGCCGGCGCTCGAGTCGGCGTTTGCCGTGAATCAAAGCGCCCTGCGTGAGCCGCGGGCGTTGAACTGGAGCGTGGGCGCAGAGCGCAAACTACCCTGGTCGATTGATGCCGGCGCGAATTTTCTTGAGAAGCAGACTTCGAACGTGTTTACTTTTGCGCTGACGCGTCCAACGGCGCAGGCTGGGATTTATCTGCTCACGAATAACCGGCTCGATCGCTACCGGTCAGAGGAGTTCGATCTGCGAAAGGTTGCCGCGGACGGATCGACAATTTATTTCTCGTACACGCATTCCTCGGCGCAGACGAATGCGGCGCTCGATTATCTGCCGACACCGTCGCCGCTGGGCACGCAGCAGAGCGGGCCGCTGCCGTGGGACACGCCGAATCGCGCGATCTCGTGGGGATGGTTTCCGGTTCCAGTGGCGATGTTGAAAAAGCAGTGGGATCTTGTGTACCTGCTCGATTGGCGCAATGGTTTTCCGTACACGGCGGTGAATGCGGCGGGGCAGGTGGTGGGCGCGGCGGGAGCGCAGCGCTTTCCGGATTTTGTGAACTTCAGTCCCGGCTTGGAGTGGAAGTTTCATTTTCGCGGACAGTATTGGGGGCTGCGCGGCGTAATTGAGAATGCAACGGACAGCGAAAATCCGGCGGTAGTGAACAACGTGGTGGATTCAACGGAGTTCGGAACCTTCAGCGAATTTCAGGGACGGGCCTTCACGGCGCGCATCCGGCTGATCGGGGGAAAGTGAAAAAGACAGGGAACGAGGGAACAAGGGAACAAGGGAACGAGGGAACGAGTAAACAAGGAACAGAGAGCAGATAGCTTATGCCGATGTGCGTGCTTATTGGCTGGCTCTAATGAGAGCCAGCGTGTTCGCCGTGGGAGGAAGCGTTAGGCTGCCGGCGGTGAGACGCATTTGCTCGGGAGCGGGCGCATGTACAGATGAATTCCGAGCATGATGGAGGATTCTGCTTGACGAGTGAATTATTTCTCGATTAGCCTTGGGAAACTCGTAGCATCGTTTGGACATCAATTGATCGCTTTCCCTTCCTGGCCCGCTCAAACCCGCGTTACCCGGATGGACGGGCTTGTACCAGCATCCCCTTTTGTAGATCCCTTAAGAGGCGAGGTCACGGAGTGAGATCCATTCAGTTTCCAGGCGTCGCGATTCTAGTCGCGGCAAGCTTGTTCAGCGTTGCGGCAGCCGCGCAACCAACCCCGGTCGCAAACCAGGTGACTGCGTCCAACCAGATCCCTCCTGCCCCGGCGGGCGGAATCAACCCGGACACGTTGCCGGATATTCAGGGCATTCACATCGGGATGACACCGGACGTGGCCCTCACGAAGATCAAGGCTCTTTACGGAAGCTCCGGGGGAGTTAAAGGGACCATCAATCCGGGCGCGGCGATGTACTCAGACGCTCCCGCTCCCAGATGGGTCGGCTATGTGGCCGCGAGCATCGATCCGTGCAGACCTCTCAATTCGTCCTGTGCGGATAACCTTACCGCTACCTTCAGCGGACCGCCGAACAAAGGGGTGCTGGTTGGGCTCGAGCGGGATTTGAATTTCTCGATGGGCAAATATCCGACGGTCGAGTCGATCAAGACGGCATTGATGCAGAAATATGGTCCGAATCCGATTCTGGCGAACACGCCCAATACATACTACTGGGTGACGAATGAAACAGGAGGGCCGCTGACGCCGGCTCCGCCGGTGAAGACCCTGGATTGTGGCGCGACGCTGCTGGCGCCGAAAGCCTACATTCGAGCATATACAGCCAACCTGCTGCCGCTGAAGCAGCTGGAACTCACGCAGTGGTTGAAATTGCGCTGCAACAGCCTGGGGGTGTATGTGAAAGCCACCATCGCTGCACAGACGGGCAGCCCTTTCGCGCTCACCCTGGATGTGCGCATCACCGACACGGCCGAAGATATGCGGGACGCGCTTGCGGGCGAAATGTACATTGAGCAGGTGAATGCCGCTGCCCAGAAAAATATCCAAAAGAACACTGAAAAAAGTGTTCCAACCCTCTGAGTTCCACGCGCGACAAGCTGATTTGTTATGAAAACTTTTTGAGAAATGGAAGGCTCTCAGGAATGCAAACTTCTTTCGCTCGGTCGAAGCAAATGGCGATGGCGGTCCTGCTGGCGGCGGGATGTTTTTCGGGCGCGTGGGTTTCCGCACAAACTGTGCAAGTTCCCCCGGCTCCTCCGGGCGGCCTCAACTTTTCCAAGCTTCCCGACGTGATGGGAATCAACCTGGGGATGCCGGTTCAGCAGGCGGTCGCGATGGTCAAGAGCAAGTGGCCGGTGGGTCAGGTGAAGGTTTTCTATGCGAAATTTCCCAATTCTTCCGACCCGCCGTGGATAACGCGAGTCTCGGCGAGGCGGCCGGGTACGGGCCTCAACTCGGCGAATAGTGTGGATGACATCACCGTTTTTTTCAGCGCTCCGCCCGATCCGCAGGTAGTGGTGCAGATTTCGCGGACCTCGTTCATGATTCCGCCCACAGCCCGTGGGAATCTGGTGACCGCATTGCGCCAGAAATATGGGCAGGAGCTGAAACAGCCCCAGTCGGGCGCCAACATGGCTTGGGAGTTCAACGAACTGGGCCAGCCAGTGCCCAAAATGCCCATGGGCTACATCTGCACCAGCTTCAATCAACCTGCGCCGGGCGCGGAAGCAAGTGCCGGCCAGGCCGCCGACGTTTTGCTCACTCCCCCTTTTGTTGAGCCCATCGACACGCAGATCACGCGGCTGGCGAATATGTGCAAGGACGCCATCACCGTTACGACGCTGGTTAATCCCGCGCAAGATCCGAACCAGCTGCTCAGCACTTCGACCGTTGTCATGATCGAACACGCCGAGGACTTGCGGGACTATATTGCGACCGTGCGCTATGCGCAAAACTCAGCGGCCTCGGCGGCCGACAAGCAGAAACAACAGCAACTCAAGAATGCGCCGGGGGCTCCGACGCTCTGACGATCGGCGAAGAGCGGAAAATTGTGCCAGGTTGTCTCACCTCCAGACGGACCCGGGCCGGGTGCTCATCCTAAAGCTCGTCGCGCAGCATCCTCCTTACGGCCAGCACGATTAGCGGGCGCAGGACTGTCACGTCATCGTCAGGCGGAGGGAGAAAGCGTGATTCCCTGCGCCACCGTGGCAAGCCGGTTCTGTAACATCAGGATGGAAGGAAAATTCTGTGCCCGTTCTTGCTTCTGCCGACTGGCTGATTCTGTTGATCTACTGTTTTTTTGCGTTGTCGGCTGGCCTCTCGCTCGCGCCCGCGATGACCGGCAGCCGGGAATATCTGCAGGCCGGGCGCAAGTTGCCGGGCTGGTTGTGCGGACTGGCGTTGATCGGCGCAGGCACTGGGTCTCTCGACGTGCTCGGCATGGGCGCAGCCGGTGCCCGCTACGGATTGGCCAGCGTGGGGTTCTTTGCTCTGGGCTCGATTCCCGCTATGCTCTTCGCGGGGCTGGTTCTGATGCCGGTGTTCTACGGGGCGGCGTCGGCGCCGGGCGCACCTGTGCGCTCGATTCCAGAGTACTTGGGGCTGCGCTTCGACCAGAAAACGCGGGCGCTGAACGCCGTCTTGTTTATGGCGATGGCCTTGTTCAGCGCGGGGATTTCGCTGTATGCCATGGCGCGCATCGTCGCGGCACTGCATCTCGTCGATAGCATTACCGACAGGTTGAATCTGCCGCCCACGGGCGCTCTGCTGCTCGCAATGGCGCTGCCCGCGCTGCTGGTGCTCGCCTACGTTTTGCTGGGCGGACTCGCGGCAGCCATGTACAACCAGTTGCTGCAATTTTGTGTGCTGGTGGCCGGGCTGTTGCCCGCGGTGCTGCTGGGATTGAAGAGAGTCGGCGGTTGGAGCGGATTGAAAGCCGCGGTGCCCGCCGGGCTGCTGCACGTTGGGAACGGCGCAGGTCACACCGGCGCGCATCCCATGGGCATCGGCGTGGTGGGATTGGTGCTGGGCGCGGGACTTGTGCTGGGCGGCGGCACCTGGTGTACGGATTTCCGGCTGTTGCAGACCGCCATGGCGGCGAAAAATGCTCGAGCAGCGCGTCGCGCTCCGTTGGTTGCCGCGGGCCTGCGCATTTTTTTGCCGCTGCTGCTTATTCTTCCTGGACTACTTGCACTGAGCCTGCCCACGCCGCGCACCACGATCTCGATCCACAGCGAGAACGGCGCAATTGTTCACGAGATCACAGTGGTTCCTCCGGCGGTGGAAGCGGGCCAGGGAATGGTTCCTGCCAAAGCCGATGCGGGCGGCCAGCCGGTGAAAGGCGCAAACGGCCAGGTGGTGCTGGACTACGCGATGGCCATGCCCAATGCGCTGCTGGAGTTTCTGCCCTCGGGCCTGCTGGGACTGGGTCTTGCCGCACTTTTGGCCTGCCTGATGGGCGGTGTCGCGGCCAGCGTGACCGCTTGCAACACCGTCTTCGCCTGCGACATCTACCAGGCGTTTCTGAAAAAAGACGCGAGCGACAAGCAGATTTTGAAAGCGGGCCGGTGGGCGGCGGTGGGCGGCGTCTTGCTGGCATTGGCGGCGGGATGCGCAGCCATGCGTTGCAACGATCTGTTGGATGCGGTCATTCTGGTCTTTGCGCTGGTGAATGCGCCGCTGTTTGCCACGCTGCTGTTGGGCGTTCTGTGCAAGCGCTTCACCGGGCACGGCGCATTTGCGGGATTGATCGCGGGCATGGCCGTGGCGCTGCTGCATCACGGCACCGCGCTCCCGCGTGGCGAGCAGCCGGGAATTCACGGCGGATGGATTCGAGTGCTGCATCATCCCGCGAGCGATCTGGCGCTGGGATTGGGAACGGCGAGTCTCGCATTCGTTGTGAGCCTGCTTGTGATGGTGCTGGTGAGCCTTTGCACGAAGCCGCGGCCCGAAGCGGAACTGGACGGACTGACGATCAAGACCGCGGCGACGGAAGCAGCAAAGGGCGCGTGGTGGAAGCAGGCGGAGGCAATCGCCGCGGTGGTGATTTTGCTGGCGGCAATTGCCGTCAATGCGGTGTTGCTGTGAGAAGCGGGGTTCCGAGGTTTCCCACCCATCCGGTCGCCGCGGCGACCGGATGGATGGGGCACGGAATGTTTGTGCTGCGTTGAGAAGGGCGAGTTAGAGTTCGTGCGTTCCCGCATCTCTCCGCCGCGGCGGACGAGATGTGGGGCACCCATTTTTTGCGCTGAACGAACAGATTGTGAACGGGAGAATCATGACGAAGAAGGCGAAAACGGAACTTGTGACAACATCGGTGGCCGGCCCAAACGCCGCTGCATCCATCAACCATGTCGATGCGCGCATTGCCGTGGGCATGTTCTTCGCGCTGACGGGAACGGTTCTCGCGGCCTTCGGCTTCTCAACGCGCGACCGCGTGGAGCTGTACGCCAAGAGCATGGGAATCGATGCCAACCTGTGGTGGGGATTGCTGCTGCTCGCCTTCGGAGTCACGATGCTGGCCTTCGGCCGCCGCGGGCAGATGAAGATGGACAAAGCGCAGGCAGCCGCGCTGGCGAAACCGCAACTTGGATCCGGGCGCTGATCTTCGAGCGCAGAGCCCGGCTTGACATCCGGCCGGGTCAAGTTTCAACTGTTGCCATGCAAAAACTGAATGCGTTTTTGGGCTCCAGTATGGTTCTTGGAGCTTTCAGCCTCGCTGCGGCAGGGCAGGCGCCGGCAATCACATCGAATGCCACGCAGGCCAATCCTCCGCAACAGGTACTTCGCCTGGTACAGAAGGAAATGATTGTGCCCGCGCCGGGAGTGTTTCCCAATGGTCTAGATGTGCTGGAAGTCTACCCCACACTTCCGGGCAAGCATCCGCTGGCGCTGCTCACGCATGGGACAGCCGCAGACCCGCAGGAGCGCATGCACGTGACGCCCTGGGCGCAGTTACCGCAAGCTTTGTGGTTTGCGCGCCGCGGATATGTCGCCATCGTTGTGGTGCGCGCGGGATACGGCAAGTCGGGCGGAAAGCAGGACAGCCTGAGCGGCGGCTGCCGTTCGGGGTATGGGAGTTTTGAAGAAGCTGGCCAAGCAAGCGTGACGGATTTGCGCACCGTGATCAAGTTCGCTGAGAAATTACCGGAGGTGGATATCGATACGATCCTGAGCGTGGGGGTTTCGACCGGAGGCTTTGCGCAAGTGGCGCTCTCAGCCGATCCGCCGCCAGGCCTGAAGGCCGCCATCAGTTTTGCCGGCGGTCGCGGCGGCGATGGACATGAGAACAACTGCAACCTGCCTGGGGTGATCGATGCCTTCCGGAGCTTCGGCAAGTCGGCGCACAAACATGGCGACCTGCCCATGCTGTGGATTTATTCAGAGAACGACCACTGGTTTCCTCCCGCGATGGCGCAACAGTTCCAAGCCGCGTATAAGAAAAACGGAGCGACCAATCAGTTCGTCATGGCCCCGCCCGACGGCGCCGATGGGCACCATCTTTACGGGCACGTCGCTGTGTGGTCGGACACGGTGCAGGCATTTCTCAAGACGCACAACCTGCTCCCGCTCGGCGATCGGATCCTGCCCGCGCCAGAGCCGCCGGATGTGCCCATGCCGGCCGGTCTGAAAGCGAGCGACGCCGAGACGTGGAAGCGCTTCCTGCTCGCTCCGCCCTTCAGGACCCTGGTTGCCGATGAGAACGGTAAGCTGTGGATCGCGGGCGCGGGATTCGATCAGCCGCTGGCCGACGAACAGGCTAAGGATCGCTGCAAGCAAGGCGGCGGCAAAAGCTGCGCGATTGTCGCGCGGACTCCCGGCGTGAAATGAGGGGTAGTGGTCAGTGTGAGTGTCAGTGTGAGTGTGGTTGTGCCTGCCCGACGCACTCACACTCACACTTGCACTCGCACGCTTCCCTGTTCCCTGCCTTATTCGCTTTTCGCACTGAAGCGCATCGTCCGGTAGTCGAAGGTGTAGCTCTTGAGCTGGCCGAGGGCGTCAACGCCGAGAATGCCGTACACATCGTCGAGAGCGCTGGAGCCGAGAGGCTCGGTGAGCACGCGAATGTAGTGGAACTCAATCGTGGCGTTGCCCAGGCGGAGCGGGACCGTTACTGCGATATACGAGGGCTGCGATCCGGATGCCTGGCCGGGAGGCGCGTAGAGATCTACCTTCAAGCCGTTGAACTCCGCGGCATGCTCATCGAAGTAACGCGAAGTGACGTAGGTCTGTTGCCCGCCGGCGTCGATCGCGTACATGCGCTCGTCGCTGAGGTCGGCCTGAGCGCCCAGGCCGGCTGCATCCGGCGGCGCGGCGGCATCGGACGATGGCTGCGCGCGCTTGAATGCGACGATCACCTGGTCGCCATCGAGGTAAAACGGAGCGCCGCCCGTCAAAAGATCGTCCTTGTCAGGAGTTCCGATTTGCTGCGCCGGGCGCACCTGGATGGTGTCGTCGGAGGTGATGGTGAGGCTGCCGATGGCGGCAAGCGCCGGATACCCAAGCACGCCCTCCACGTTGTAGCCGGAACGCGGGAAGAAATAGTCGGCGTCGTTGTAGACGAAGGCTGTCATGTTGTGGACGGTAAGCCGGCCGCCGATGGTGAAGCGCGGAACCACGGTGACGTGGACCTGGATGGGCTTTCCCGTAAGCGTATGAATGGTCGCCGTTTCTTCGGAGACCTTGAGTCCCACTTCTCTTGCCGTGGAGCGCGCAATGAGATTAAACGGCAAGGTGGGATCGAGCATCCAATCGCGCGAGCGCGCGTCCACGAAGACCGGAATGTCAACGAGGCCAATTGGATCGGTGGTGACCTGCAGTGTGAACGGGTCGCACGGATCGATGGTCGCGGGCGGGTTGTTTCTGGCCAGCGGCAGCATCTTGAGCGGCATCTCGATCTCGTCCTGCTCGTCGGCCGAAAGCTTGGAGTGCAGGCGCGTGTCGAGCGTTTCATAGGCCGTGGCGGCTTTCGCCCAGTTGCCCAGGCGCAGATAGTCCGCGGCCAGCGCCGTGCGCAGCAGTTTCTCGTGCGTGGTGTCGCCGCTTGCCGTTACCGCGTCGACCAGCGGCTCAAGAAGCTCGATGGACTTTTTGAGATCGTTCGCGCGATTGGCCAGCACGCCGCGATACAACTGCGCATCCTGAGGCGGAAGCCGATCGAGTTGCGCGGCTACGCGATCGTACTGGTGATCGGCGAGCAGATTTTCGATGCGCGCGTCGAGGGTTAAGCCGCTCGAAGTTCCGGTTTGCAATTGTGTTCCCGTGCCGGGCTGCTGGGTTTCTGAAGGCGACGGCTGCGTGGAGGGAGCGGGCGATGGTTGCGTTGCGGCAGGAGGAGATTGCGTCGTAGTTTGCGGCGCTGGCTGCACCGCTTGCTGCGCGGCGAGCGGGAACACGAGCAGCACAAGCGCAAAGGCACAAACCAACGCGAGGCTGCGATTGGGGATCATCTTCCATTCGAAGTTAACAGAATCCACCTGCGCTCGCGGAAGGTCGCTCTCCGCATCAGAGCAATCGCATGAACAGCGACAGGGAACGACGGTTCCTGTTCGCGCCGCCTCTGCGGGGCCGGATCTATCTTTCGCGGCTTTCCCAGGATTCCGTCGCTGCGGCGACTCCATCCTGGGCTATTATCCTTTCCTCCTTCCGGGAGGAAGAGACGCGTTCGGCGAGTGGAAAAATTCCTCAAGCTGACTTGGGCTAAATGAAACTGCGCGAATCATCGGATCCATTCACCGAACGCGATCGCGCGATTGCCCGAGCCGTTCGCATTCCTTTGAGGCGATCTTTACGCGATGACCGGTAAACTTGAGAGGCACGATGAAACGCAAGACGATTACACATTACGAGATTCTGCGACGGCTGGGCGCCGGCGGCAGCGGTGTGGTTTACGAGGCCAA
Organism: uncultured Acidobacteriaceae bacterium; assembly: GCA_963732305.1. Taxonomy (GTDB): domain Bacteria; phylum Acidobacteriota; class Terriglobia; order Terriglobales; family Acidobacteriaceae; genus Telmatobacter. The sequence continues at coordinate 252,763 of CAVSYW010000003.1, read as the reverse complement.
CGACACACTGCTGCAGCGGCCGGTGGTGCTGAAGATGCTGCACGCGGGCATACTGTCGGCCGAGCAGATGCGCACGACGGTGCTGCGCGAGGCGCGGCTCGCCTCCGCCATCGAGCATCCCAATGTGTGCGGCATCTACGAGGTGGGCGAGAGCGGCGACGAAGTCTACATCGCCATGCAGTACGTGCCCGGCCAGCCGCTGGACAAACTGATCGAGCGCGGGCCGGCCAGCTTGCAACTGGTTCTCTCGGTCGGCATCCAGATTGCCGACGGATTGCAGGCGGCGCATGCGCTGGGCATCTTTCATCGCGACCTGAAACCCCAGAACGTGATGCTGACCGACGGTGGCCTGGCGAAGATTCTGGACTTCGGCCTGGCGCGGCGGCTGCCTCCGGAAGACGCGCGCTTCGATCCTTCACGGCCGGTGTTGGCCAAGGATGCCCCCGCGACCGCTACGTACACGGCGCGTGGCGGAACCATCCGCTACATGGCGCCGGAGCAATTTGTCACCGGCCACTCCAGCGTGCAGTCGGACGTGTGGGCGCTGGGCGTGATCTTGTACGAACTCGCCAGCGGCAAGCATCCCTTTGCGCGGCCTGATGCCGAAGATTTCCAGGCCATTCGCGCCATCCAGTTCCAGGATCCTCCGGATTTGACCGAGATCGTGCCGGGAATCGCTCCGGAACTGAAGAGCGTGATCATGGCGTGTCTCGAAAAAAATCCTGGCGCGCGCACGGCATCCGCGGCGGAAGTCCGTGAAGGGCTGAAGACGATCATGAAGGCGCTGCGCATTGAGACGGGCACCATCCCCGGCGACGCGGCCGCCAATCTTCCAGTCACGGGCCCGGAGGCGGAAAAGCGCGCAACGGGATTGCTCTCCATGCTGGCGGAGCGGTTTCGCGAGTCGGCGGGCGAGCGCGCGGAGGAGAATTCGCTGGTGGTGCTGCCCTTTATCAACATGGGCGCTGCGGCAGCGGCTCCGCTCTACGGCTATGCGCTGGCAGACGCGATTGCGGCGCGGCTGGCGCGGATTCCTTCGCTCGTGGTGCGGCCTTCAAGCGCGCTGATGCAACTGCCCATCGCGCAACTGGATCCGTTGGCCGTGGGGCAAAAGTTGCTGGCACGCTTTGTGCTGGCGGGAAATTTTGTGCGCGCGGATGACGGATTCGATCTGAACTGGCAACTACTCGACGTGGCATCGCAGAGCGTGCGCTCGGGCGGATCGATTCGCGTGGTGTCGCTCGATCTGATCGCCGTGCAGACCGAAATTTCAAACGAAGTGTTCGCGACGCTGCAAGGCATGGGCGCGGCGGAGGGCATTGAATCGGGAACGTCGGGGACGGGCGCCGGCGTGTCGCGCGCCGCGGCACGCGACGGATCGCTGCCGGGGCCGGTGAGCGAAAAATATCTGCAGGCGCGGGCCATGCTGAGCTCGTTCATGGTGCGTACCGGCGCGCGCGCCGATCTTACCCGCGCGCACGCATTGTTCTCGAGCGTAACCGCGTCCGATCCGGCGTTTGCCGCGGGATGGGCCGGGTTGGGCATTGCCGAGTTGCAGTACGCGCGCCACGGCTTTGGCGGCCAGATCCACGTGATGCGCGCGCGGCGCGCCTTCGACGAGGCGCTCAAACTCGATCCGGCGTCGACCGAGGCGAATCTCTATCGTATTTACATGCTGCTGTCGCGTGGCGAAAAGGAGTCGGCGCGGCACGGCATCGCGGGCCTGCTGGCCAGCGCAGCCAACGACTGGAACGTGCACATGGTGGCCGGGATTGCGTTGCGCGGCGACGGCATGTACGACGAGGGGCTCGACGAGTTCAGCCGCGCGCTCAAGCTGAATCCGGCGAATGCGGCCATCCTCTACAACCACCGCGCCCGGGTCTATCACTATCAAAACCAGATCGAACTGGCCGGCGACGAGCTGGAAAAAGGTCTGGCGCTCGAGCCGCGTCATCCGCTGCTGCGCACTTCGGCCGGATATCAGCAGATGCGGCTGGGCAATCTCAGTACGGCCATCGAGATCCTCGAGAGGGTGATCGCCGACGATCCCTCAACACGCATCGCCGTGCCCACGCTGGCCATCTGCTACGTGCAGGCCGGAGAGCGCCACCGCGCCGCGGCGCTGCTCGCGGACGACACCCTGGCCGCCGCCGAAGCCGACAGCGAAATGGCGTACCGGCTCGCAACCTACTTCGCCGCCGAGGGCGACTCCAGCGAAGCGCTGCATTGGCTGCGCCGCGCCATCTATCTCGGCAACGAAAATTATCCTTGGTTCCAGAAGAATCCCGCCTGGAACAATCTGCGCACCAACGCCGACTTTGAGCGCATTCTTGAAGACATGAAGAAGAGCTTCCGCAAAAACCAGAAGACGTGGAAGCGGCTGCTCGAGGAAGTGCCGGAGAACAGGGACTAAAGGGACTAGGGACTAAGGACTAAGGGACTGAGGGACTCGGACTTCGGACCAGAGATCGGGACTCGTGACTCTAAACAAGTCTGCCCAATAGCCGGCGCCGATCGTGAGAAGAATCGCGTCGGCCCCGACTAACGCAGATGCCGAAAGAAATGCCCGCTCCCACAAGGAAAGCGGGCCATAACCTTCTCACATTCCTCGATTCCTCCTCCGCGATTCCGTGGTGACTTAAAGACGAGAATCGCCGAGGCGTCTACGGCAACGTAGCGCGAATACTGGCCGAGAACGAGCCGCCGGTATAAGTGCCGGAGTACTTCTCAGCCACTCCAGCGCCTGGTGATCCGGCGCTCGATGGGAAATTCAGCACAACCTGCGCCGATCCGCCATTTCCGGCGATGCTGCCTATGTTTACCGGCACGCTCGCTGTCGCCGAACCCAGTGCCGCCAATGTGATTTGCACGTTGTTTGCAGTGGCATTGCCGGTGTTCTTGATGGTGACAGTGGCCTGGTAGCCGTTTGTCACGGTCAACAGTGCCGCCGTCGTCGTCAGGGAAATCGATGGAGGCTGAACCACTGACTCCGTTACCGCCGATGAAGTGGCGCCGGAGTATTGGCCCTGGGCCGCGTAGCTGGCCGTTAGGTTATCCAAACCCACGGGAAGCGTTGTCGTACTGAGCGTGGCCACTCCGCTGGAGTTCACCGCACCGAATCCGAGTGACGTTGAACCGTTGTGGAACGTCACCGTCCCGCTGGTGACCGGATTGCCGCCCCAGGTCACCGTCGCCGTCAGCAGCACGCCGCCGCCGTAGTTGGTGCTGACCGGCGAGGGGCTCAACGTGACGATAGGCAAATTCAGGAACGTGGCGGAATAAACCGCGGAGGTGACAGGGGCCGTAACATAATCGGTTGTGGCCGTGGTTCCATCCTGCCATTGGGAGAAGGCGTATTGCATGCCAGAGCTGCCCTGCGGAGACGCGACGCTGAGTGTGCAGGGGTTGCCGGACGTCCAGAGGAGCGTAGCCGGCGTGATGTAAGTGCCCGGCGCGCAGCCTGTGCCGCTGCTGGTGAAGGCGAGGCCGGAGGGCGAGCTTGTGATTGTGGCGCTGCCGGCCGGCAAAGAGGGCGCAAAGGAAACGCCTTTGAAGTTGGAGTCCGGCGGTGCGGCGGCGAGCTGCGTAAATGTTGTTCCAGGATTTGAGGTTGTCGCAACAGTGTCGGTAATTCCGTAAAGATACGTGTGATCGAGGTCGGAAATGTTGAAGTTGGTGACGTACAGATAGGCAACACCGCTGACCACCTTGCCGGCTAACCCGATGAGGCCTGTGGCGCCGGAGGTATTAGTGGAACAGGTAAAAGTTGAGTCGGAATTCGCGTTTTTGACCAGGTTCAATCCCTTGTAGAGGGTGTACTCCCAGGTCCAGGTTCCGCCAACGTTTACCCATTTTTGCAATCCGCCGGCGCCGCACGTGCTGTAGGCACTGGGAGCCTCATTCTCCGCAGAGGTGTTCTTCGGGGTGCCGCTGTCTGTTACATAGAGCACGGTGGGACTGGCAAAGAAGTAATTCTCCGGGCTCAGATTGATGTATTGGTTGTTGGCGTTGATGCCGTTGGTCTCCGCTGTATTTAACTTGACGCGGCCCGTACCGCCGCTGTTGCCGAAGCCCGTGAGCATCGTCGGACCGGTTGCGTAGGGGGCGGATGCGGGGGGAACATAAAGACCCGTCACAGGCGCTGTGCCAAGCGTGCCAATGAACGAGCGGTTAAAGCTTTTGCCCTCCGTGCTGTCAACCGAAATATAGAGGGTGCCGTTGTAAACCTGGACGACCCGCGTGTCCTGGGCCAGGGTCTGGTTGCTTGAGACATTCGGGCAGCCATTGTTCCCGCCTGCTGCGTCGTTGCCGGTAATTGCCGTAGGCGCTGTCGTCACGGCGAAGAGCGAACCGATATAGAACACCCCGCCGGTGGAATCGCAGCCGGTGCCCTGGCCCGAAACATAGGCCGATGTCAATCCATCGGCGGTGTACACGCTGCGGGGATTGTTGTTATTGAAGATGTTGTAGATCGCCGTTGACGAATTGATATTGCCGTAAGGGTCGATCAGGGCGATCACGCGCGGAATGGGTGTGTAGTATTGTCCCTTCAGGCTGCCCGATTGAGCCAGCGCACCCGAGGGAGCGGCGCCGTACGGATCGGTCACTGAGCTGCCCGTAGCATAGTTGCCCGGCGGGTTGGCGGGATGGTAGGCGGCGTCGAATGTCGGCGCGTCGATGCCGTATCCCATCAGCGTCAGGTATCGGCCCGTCCCGTCAAGCTGCAACCCTCCCTCTGAGGATGAGCCGTATTCTCCGGAAACAGGGAGGTTGGCGCCGGAGGGAGTCTGCGGCAGCACCAGAGAATTCACGTAGGTCGCGCTCGCGGCTCCAGTCGGCGCGTATTGGAAAAGCGTCAAAGGAGCAGCCTCGTTGTCGCCGTATCCGCCGACTGAGCTATTGCCCACGCCCGATCCGTTGCCGTTTGCAACGGAAGTGCAGGCGCCGCCGTAAACTCCGCAGCCTTCGACGACCACAACGAGGTTGCCGGGGGTTAAGTAAGGGCTCTCCTGGGCGAACGCTCCCGTGGCGCAAACCAGGGCGAGCGTAAACAGTAGGTAAAACGCGGCAAAGATTTGCCGGCGCAACTCAGTCATCGCAATTTCCTCGGATGTGAAATCGGGGCGGGGAACGCCAAGGTGGATTATCGGTGACCCCCGAGTCGGTATAGGTCAATGGGCGGTGAATTCTGCGAGCTTTTTACCGGTTGCTGAATTCCGTAGACGCGTGCACTGGCGCCGGATCCTGGAACACGAGCTATCCACAGGGCTCAAGATTGACTGCCATACGGCACCTGCCCCGGCTCCCAATCGTAGTCGCGAAGAGTCTGAGCAAATGGGGCTTCATTGACTTCGCTGCGTAAACCTTCAGCGCGGCTTCTGTTGTTCCCAGGGGTTGAGGACTTTGACACCGGTACGCGCAAAATGGGAGACATTGCGCGTGACCACGGTCATGCTGTGCACGAGCGCGGTGGCGGCGATCAGCGAGTCGCGGAAGGAACAGGGATCCGGTACGTGGAGTGCTGCACATCGCAGAGCAACCGCTGTATCCACCGGCAGAATGCGATCCGAGAAAGAGCGCATTACATAATCTGCTAACCAGGATCGCAGAACGAAGGCTTGTGCTTGATCGGTTCGCTGCTTTTGAAGAATGCCCATTTGCAGCTCGAAGATGCAAATCACCGAGAGGTAAAGACTCGATGGGGACACACTTCGCGCCCATGCGATCACATGCGGGTCGGATACGCGGCTTCTCCTTGGCCGCAGCTCGGAGAGCACATTGGTATCGAGCACATACATCAGGAAAGATCAGCCGGCACTGGAAACTCGTCGCCGAGCCGCGGTGGCTCGAAGTCGATCTCAGCAACCCCAGGCATTGCCAGCATCTCGACGATCGACTTCTGTTTGCCCGTTAGTTTTTCATACTGCTTGATGGAGAGCAGCACATGCGCAGGCCGTCCGCGGTCGGTAATAATGACCGGGCCCTTCCGGGCAGCTTTTTTTGCGCGGCCGGTGTCCTGATTGAATTCGCGGCTCGAAATGGTTGTCATTGCCATAGCCTGCCCCCTTGTAGCAACGTACCTACATTGTAGCACGGAACCAAATCACGGAACAGTGAGATACACCTTCTCCAGACGGGTGCCGATATTTCCACGGTTTCATTGCGAAATGGTGGGAAACAGCAACCTTGACCTCGACTGCTATCGGTTTTCAGTTTCTTCCAACAATGGAATCAGATCCAGGTTGCCATGCACCACGCGTTCGATTCGCACTGTGTTCTGTCGGATGCGGAAGAGGATCACGTAATTGCCCACAGTTGCCAGTCGCGCTTCCACGCCGATTTCGGGCCGTAAACGATGAATCTTCGGGTTCCTGGCAATTTTCTTTATCCGCACGCGAAGCAAACGAAGGGTTCGCGCTGCGTAGCGGGGACTGTCCTGCGCGATGTATTCCGCGATCTCTTCCAGGTCGCCTGGGACGCAAGGCGATAACCGCAGGCGCATTACCGTTCCGCTGTCTTGGCAAGACCGCTATATTTGCTTTCCAGCCGGTCGAAAACCGGGTCCGGATCGAGCCCTTCGGAATCGTCGGCCACGGCTTCTCGCCACAGCTTACCTAGATTCGACAGGCTCTGCTCGCGCAGTTTGCGCTTGTGCGTCCAGTCGCGGAGGGCGTCGCGCACAACCTCGCTGTTGGAGGAATACTCTCCCGCATCCACGGCCCGGCGAACCTGCGACGCCATCTCTGTGGGGAGCGCGATGCTCAACTTTTCAATGGTAGGCATAAAGCATACCTCAGTAGTAATAAATACTACTATAGTCCAGAAAACCTGACGGAAGAGTAGACCGCGGTCAATTACAAATCACCGATGCTTTCGTAGGGAAGGTAAACGGGCTCCCATACATACGCGCGCAGATTCTCCTCGATAGCCTTATCTTCAATGGCTTCCGCCACTCCGTCGGCGATGGCTTGCCGGCCACCGCTTCGGCTACCGCCAGGCTGGTTTTGCGCGCGTCGGCGATGGGCGGCAGCAGCGGCGCGCTTTTGTCGGCGCGGGCCGGCGACAGAGCGGCCAACGCTTTGGCGGCGGCCATGATCATGCCGTCGGTGACGCGCCGTGGCGCGGGAGACGAGAATGCCGAGAGCGAGGCCGGGAAAGATGTAGGAGTTGTTGACCTGCGCGATGCGGACGAGTTTGCCGTTGATTTCGACCGGAGCAAAGGGGCTGCCCGTGCCGACCAGCGCGCGGCCGTCGGTCCAGCGCAGCAAGTCGGCGGGCGCGGCTTCGGATTGCGAGGTGGGATTCGATAGCGGGAAGATGACCGGATGCGGCGTGTGGCGAGCCATCTCGCGCACAATCTCTTCAGTAAATGCGCCGGGCTGCGCGCTGACGCCGGCCAGCACCGTGATTCCGGCATTGCGCACCACGTCGAGCAGCGAAATCGCCTCCGGTTTCGGCGCTAGGCGGCGAGAGCTTCCATCCTGCCACATCCGCGCGCTTGCGAGCCAGCGGTTGCTGGTCTGGGCGAATGCCCTTGCCGCCTTCGACGAGCAGGCCGTAACGATTGAAGGCGTAGATGCGGCCGCGCGCCTGCTCTTCGCTCAGGCCTTCTTCCCGCATGGCGGCGATGAGCAGGTTCGGCGATGCCGATGCCCGCCGACCCCGAGCCGAACATGGCAATGGTCTGGTCGCGGAGCGGGATTCCGGTAGCGTTGACGGCGGCGAGCAGGGTCGCCGTGGTGACGGCGGCGGTGCCCTGAATGTCGTCGTTGAAGGTGCAGAGGCGGTCGCGATAGCGCGCCAGCAGACGCGAGGCGTTGACGCCGGCGAAATCTTCCCACTGCAAGAGAATGTGCGGCCAGCGCCGCTCGACCGCGGAGACGAAGGTCTCGATGAAATCGTCGTACTCCTGGCCGCGAACGCGCTGGTGCTGCCAGCCGATGTAGATGGGATCGTTGAGCAGCGCCTCGTTGTCGGTGCCGACGTCGAGCAGCACGGGCAGGCATTGCTCGGGCGGAATGCCGCCCAGCGCGGTGTAGAGCGCCATTTTGCCGATGGGAATGCCCATGCCTCCCGCGCCCTGATCGCCGAGGCCGAGGATGCGTTCGCCGTCGCTGACGACGATGCAACGCACCGCATCGTAGCGGGGATTGGCAAGGATCTGCGCGATGCGGTCCCGGTCCGGGTAGCTCAAAAAGAGGCCGCGCGGCTTGCGCCAGATTTCGGAGAAGCGCTGGCAGCCCTCGCCCACCGCGGGCGTGTAGACGATGGGCAACAGCTCCTCGATGTTGTGCGGCGATGAGCGAATAGAAGAGCGTCTCATCGTTGTCCTGCAGGTCGCGCATGTTGCTGTATTTGCCGAAGGCGGTGTGCCTGCCGTCGAGCACGCGCTTGCGGCGTTCGCGCTGGTCTTCCAGCGTCCCGATGTGCGGCGGCAGCAGACCGTGCAGATGCGAAGGCGTCGCGCTCCGCCTCAGTGAACGCCGTGCCCTTTGTTGAGGCGCGGATTCATGAGCAGGTCGAGACCGGAAAGGCTGGTGCGCATGACGCGATCTTTGGCGGGGCCGGGAGATGAGGCTGGGGAGTTCAATGCAATCTCCTCCTTTGACAGCTTGAGAATACGATACGAGATCGCTATGCAAAGGTGACGAATACCACTTCCGGCCGCGTGCCGGCGCGCAGGGGAGGACCCCAGGTTCCGGCGCCCGTGGAAGTGTAAACCTGGAGAGCACCGAAGCTGTGCAGGCCGCTGGTGAAGCGGCCATAGATGCTGTTCGTGATCCAGGTGAAGGGCATAAATTGCCCACCGTGCGTGTGGCCCGAGAGCTGGAGATTGAAGCCCGCCTGCTCCACGGTGGGCAAGCGCGTGGGCGCGTGGTTCAGAAGGATCGAAGGCCGCTCGCGGTCAAGTCTCATGCCGTCGAGCGCGGCTTTCATGCGCAGCGGCGAAGAGGAGCTGTGATAGAAGACGCCCGCTACTTGCAATCCATCAACGGTCACGAGTTCGTTGCCGAGGACGCGGACTCCGGCACGAGTGACGGCCTGGATGTAATGCGTGGGATCGGTAAACTCCTCGTGATTGCCCGTGGAAAAGTAGATGCCGAACGGCGGCGCGAGCTGTTTGAGCGGCGCCGCAAGGCGGTCGAGATCGCCTTTTGTGCCGTCGAATAGATCGCCGGGAAGAAACACGATGTCGGGTTGGAAACTCGCGGCTTTGGCCACGAGGCGGCGGCAGAATTGCACGCCGTTAATCGGTCCGAGGTGCAGATCGCTGAGTAGCACCGCGCGCCGGCCGCGCCAGGAGGCGGGAAGATTGGGAAGTTCGACCGCGATGCGACGGATGCGCACCACGCGCGCGTTGACCAAACCGTAGAGTCCGATGAGCGCGGCGATGCCGAAAAAGGCGGCGACGAGAAGGGGACGGACGATCAGCGGATCCGGAAAAATTGCCAAGTGCGTGAATCGCAGCACAAACCAGACGGTCCAGGCCAGGAGCGACGCCCAGAAAAAGAAATTGAGAAAACCAAGCTCGATAGCCGCTAGCCAGTAAATGAACCGCACGGCAAAATTGGAAAAGCGAAACGCAAGCAGCGAAGCAGCGACAAAACTGAAAGCCAGAATCAGCATGGCCGCGCGCAGCCCGGCTACCGTACCGGGAGCGAGGCCGGGCAAGAAGGCGATCAGGGTGGAGAATACAAACCAGTGGGCGAGAAAAAGAATGACCTGAATGACGCAGATTGCCAGAGCTGGCCAGGCTTTCAAGCGGATCTCCTTGCTTCCATCATTTCATGAGCGGAAGCCGGGAGATGTTGGAGTTCGTGCTGTCCCACCCATTTCACGATGGAACCGCGAAATGGATGGGGCACGGCGACGCCCGTGAAACAATCGTTTCATGAAGCGGGCCGGCACTTTCGTTGAGCACCGGGGCGGCAACGCGCTGGGAATTTACATTTCGATTCCTTTTTGCCGGTCGAAGTGCACCTATTGCAACTTCGCGTCGGGTGTGTTTCCGGCCTCGGATCACGCGCGCTATGTGGAGCGGGTGATTGCGGACCTCGCTGGCGCGTGGGCGTGGGCCGAAAGCGTGGGAGCGGAGTTCCCGCGGCGTGTGGATACTGTTTACCTTGGCGGGGGAACGCCGTCGCTGCTGGCTCCCGAGCTCCTAGCGCAAATCTTTGCGGCGATGCGCGCGGAATTCGATCTCGATGCGGATGCCGAAATCACCATGGAGTGCGCGCCGGGGCAAATCGCGGACGCAACCCTTGACGCGATGGCCGCGGCGGGAGTGAATCGCGTGAGCCTCGGCGTGCAGTCCTTTATCGATAGTGAAGCGCGAGCGAGCGGGCGATTGCACAGTCGCGCATTGGTCGAGGCGGACCTGAGGCGGCTGCGCGCGGCCGGCATCACGAACCTGAGCGTGGATCTGATCGCGGGCCTGGGCGGGCAGACATTCGCCTCGTGGGAGGAGTCGCTCGAGGCGCTCATCGGGTCGGAAGTCCCTCACGCCAGCATGTACATGCTGGAGGTGGACGAGGACTCGCGGCTGGGGCGCGAAATACTGAAAGGCGGAACGCGCTATAGCGCCGGACTGGCGCCGAACGAAGATGCCGTTGCGCGCATGTACGAGCGCGCCATCGAACGGCTTGAAGCTGCGGGGCTGCAGCAATACGAAATCTCGAATTTCAGTCGCCCGGGATTCGAGTCGCGGCACAACTTGCGGTACTGGGAAAGGCGGCCGTATCTGGGCTTAGGGCTCGATGCGTCCTCCATGTTGTTGTGCGATTCCACCCGTTCCGCTCGCCACGGCGAACGAAAAGGATGGGGCACGAGTGACTCCGTGTTACGCGCCACGACCACCGACGATTTGCAAGCGTATCTTGCCGGAACGGGAGCGATAGAAACTGAGTGGCTCACTCTCGCGCAGCAGCACGAGGAAGCGTGGTTCCTGGGCCTGCGTACAAACGCCGGAGTGGACGTGGCCGCGCTCCGTGCGGAGTTTGGCGAAGAGCTGGTCGATCCGGCGATCGAAACCGTCGAGCGGCTCGCGAAGGATGAACTTCTCGTCTTCGACGGTGCGCGGGCACAGTTGACGGCGCGCGGCCGGCTGATCTCAAACGAGGTCTTTCAGGAGTTTCTGCAGCCGGAAATTGCGGAGTTGAGCCGCAGAGCGTAGAGCTGGTTGACGAAGGGGCAACTGCGCAGTAACTTCCGGACTGGGGAGCGTCGGGGCGGAAAACCACAGCATTGCCTCCGCGAGACGGTTCCTGAAATCTGATAAAGTGGAGGCTTGAATTTAGCTGTTTCGGAGGTGATATGGCTCGTAACCAACTTCCTCTGCTAGGCGCGCTGGCCCTGGCATTCTGCGGTTCGTTTGCGCCGCATGCGGCTGCGGCCGCGCCATCGGGGGCGCTGGCCCTGCTTCCATCGCAGACACAGCCGATGCAAGGGCAATCTTCCCAGGCCCTGGTCGGTACGTGGTCTACCACGGTGAACTGGAACCTGCCGGGCGGGCTGATGATCACCACCAGCTTCCTGGCCAACGGTCGCATCCAGTCGACGACCCAAAGTAACCAGGGAATGAGCTTCACGGTGATGGGTGTCTACCAGTACAACGCCGCGCAGGGCACGCTGAGCTACAAGTGGCAGGATTTCTTGCCGAAACAAATCTGCATCGGGGGCAACTGCACACCGGCCCAGCCGCCGGTGCCGATGGGCGTGGAGACCACCAACAACATTCGGTTCCTGAGTGCTACCCAGTTCGTCGCCACCTCGAACGGCGTTTCGTCGACCTATATTCGCACCAACGGAGCGGGTTTCCCGACGCCCTGAACACGCGTGCGATCTGCTGCGACCTGCTGTTGGGGCTGGCCGGAGTCCGGAAGAACGGTACCAACCTTGCCTCCGAGTTCCTCGTGCTGTGCTTTCTTCTTCGTCTCGGAATAAAAACGGATCGCATGGTCGGCTCACCGTGCGTTTGGCCTACCAGGCGAGCAACTCGTCGCCCGAGGTTGCGGAGAGAAAAGTGACAGGCGAAGGCAAGGGTTGCGGCGGGCTGCCGAAACACTGGATGGACTCGGGCCCGGCAGCCTTGGCCCACTCCAGAGCCTTCTCGGCTTCGCGCAGCACCACCACCGGCGAGCGGCCGTGGCTGACGGCGATGCCGAAGCATGCCGAGAGACGAATGGCTTCGCCGCTAATGTGAAAGACCGTGGAAAACACTTCGGCGCGCAGCCGCTCGGTCAGAGTCATCGCATTGGCAGGGGCGCACGACGGCAGGGCCACCAGAAATTCATCCATGCCCGGCCGGCCCAGCACATCGTAGCTGCGCAACAGTGTAGCGGTGCGGCTGGCCACCTGGCAAAGCAGCTCGTCGCAGGCATTCACGCCCAGGCGCGAGTTCCAGTGGCCGAAGTCGTCTATATCGAAGAGCACAAGACACATTGCGCTTTGGCTGCGCTGCGCGCGGTCGGTCTCGCGAAACAGTATAGCTAGCAGGGTTTCCCGATTGTAGACACCGGTCAGGCGATCGCGTTGCGCATTGCGCAGGCTGGCGTCGCGCAACGATTCAAGCTCATGCGCCATGCGCTGATTGCGCAGCACAAGGTCCAGGCGCAGTTGCCAGTACGCGGGCTCGTCAGAGCGCAGAATGAGATCGTCGACGGCGCCGTCGGCAAGGCGATCGATGCCCTCCTGTTCCACCGTGTCGGCAATAAGAACGATTGGAAGGCGCGGGCTCTCTGTTTCAGCGCGAATGGCAGCCAGCAACTGGCCTATGGGCATGCCGGGCAACTGCGTGTCGAGCAATATCAGATTGGGAGGGCGCGAGCCGGCGATCGAAGCCAGCGCGGCCTGTGCGGTGAGGACAATGTCGACGCGCGCGCCGGCGGCCAGCAGCGTGGGCTCAATGGCGGTCAGCAAAGCGGCGTCCGGCGAGGCGAGGAGAAATATAGGTTGAGCGTGAGGGAGCATCCAGGAGTCTCTCCTGCTGGATGTATCGACCGAGATTAGGAAAAATTTAGAATTTGGCGGGAAGTTTGTTGGAGTGATTCAGTGACCTTTGGGCAAGTTTCGTTGGCCAAAGGTACCGTGTACCCGCGAGGACAGAAGTATGCCTCCCGTCGGCTTTTTCGAAGATTTCTGCTTAGCATTCGACCGGCCCTACGGGGCGGGGACCGTTGCGGGCTCGGGTTCCCAGGGTTCTCGTCGGCATGTGCGGACTCCACCCTGGGCTATTCTCGGTCGCTCCTCCGGAGCGATTAGTCCACGAAGTCCACTTGCGGTGCGATGGGAATCACGCCGCGCTCGTGTCCCAGATCCAGCAGCTTGCGAATTGCTTCGCGGCCGTCGGGGCCGTAGTCGAGCGTGCGCTCGTTCACATACATGCTCACGAATTCGCTGGCCTTTCCCGCGTCGAGGTCGCGCGCAAACTGCATGGCGTACATGAGGGCCAGTTCTCGATTATCGAGCGCGTGCTGGATGGAATCGCGCAGCGCCTTCGAGATAATTCTGTGCGCCTCCGCGCCCAGAGAGCGGCGGATGGCGTTGCCGCCCAGCGGCAGCACAAGGCCGGTGGTCTCGCGCCACCAGACGCCGAGATCGACAACTTTGTGCAGCCCGCTGGTGGAGTAGGTGAGCTGCCCTTCGTGAATGATGAGCCCGGCATCGTAGTTCCCGGCCACGATCTCGGGAATGATCCGATCGAAGGGAACGGTCACGGTCTCGATCTCCGGATTGAAGATCTTGAGCGCGAGATACGCCGTGGTCAGCTCGCCGGGAACAGCGATGCGGATGCGGCCGAGATCGGCGGCGACCATTCTGCGGCTGGAAACGACCATGGGACCGTAGCCTTCGCCCACGCTGCCGCCGCAGCCCATGAGCGTGTAGTTCTCCTGCACGTAAGGGTAGGCGTGAAAGCTGATGGCGCTGACGTCGAAAAAAGCCTCTTCGCGGGCGCGGCGGTTGAGGGTCTCTATGTCGCAAAGTGTATGCGTGAAGCGATAGCCCGGCACTTGAATCTTGTTCGTCGCCAGGCCGTAGAACATGAAGGCGTCGTCGGAATCGGGACTGTGCGCAATCGAGATCGTCTTCACGGCAGGGCTTGCGGCTTGGCTTGCGTTTTCAGGCGTTTGAGTGCTCACAGTGGGGGGAGTTCCTTTCGGCGAAGAACGCATGCAACGTCATTTTGATTGGATGCGGCCCGGCGTTTATGAGGCAGCGCGATCCGCTTCGTTTTTTAATACATTTTCTTGCAAGACATTGTTTTCCGAGGCCTTGTCTTACAAAGCATTGTCCGGCGGCCCCGCTGCTCAGTGTCTCGCTTCCAGGTCGGACTCCTCGGCCGATTCAAGGGCCGCGGACGATTCGCTGTCGTGCCCGGCGCGTTGTTTCCAGACGTGGTGAGCCACACCTGCGACCGCAGACAGCAGCGCAGCCAACGAAACGAGAAGGACAATGAGAAGCCAACGCATGGGCAAACTTTCCCAAGGATAACAGAGTGCACATGCGAGGACTCTGATCGGTCCTGCGCGGGAATGTTGTGGTAGCGCGATCTTACCTTAAGGCTCGCGCACGCTCGCGTCGAGCCACGCAAGATAAGGATGGCTGCCGGCTTCGACGGCGAGCACCAGAAATTCAGGGGTTTCGTAGCTGTGGAGCTCGTGCAGGCGAGCTTCGAGAGCGGGCAACTTGTCGGCAGCGGTTTTGAGCAGCAGCAGGCATTCGGCTGAGGACTCGATCTCGCCCTTCCAGCGGTAGATCGATTGCACAGCGGGCAACAGAGTGGCGCAGGCGGCCAGCCGCTCTTCCACCAGCGCGCCGCCCAAGCGCGCCGCTTCCTCGGCGCTGGCCACGGTGGTCAACACAATGCGAGCGGATGAAGTGGATTCAAGCATAGGCCTCTCCTGATAAGTTCAGATCATCAGAATCAGGGTAAGCCCAAATCGGGTCGAGCGGGCTCGCATCACGGAGCTTGCGTGCTCGCGGCGGCAACGTCGAGCCGGATCTGATCGACCAGAATCTGTAATCTCAACTTGCCAGACGACTTGCCGATCTGAGCGCGGTGTTGCAGTATGGTCCTTGCGGCTTTGAAGGCAGCCGCGCATGGAGAAGCAGATGAGCACAGCGATCAAATTTGGCACTTCGGGTTGGCGGGCGATTGTTGCGGACGAATTCACCGTGGCCAATATCCGGCTGGCGGTCGGCGGCATTGCCGAGTACGTGAAAACCATGCCCGCGCCGCATCGCGTGCTGGTGGGCCGCGATTCGCGTTTCCTCGGCGAGAGTTTTGTCGCGGAGGCCGCGCGCGTGCTGGCCGTTGCCGGTGTTACGCCGATTGTGATTCCCGAGGCCGCGCCCACGCCGGCCATCGCGTACGCTGTGCGCAAGCTCAAGACCTGTGGCTCCATCAACTTCACCGCCTCGCACAATCCGCCGGAGTACAACGGCATCAAATACTCCACGCCCGACGGCGCACCGGCGCTGCCTGAAGCGACGAAACAGATTGAAGCGGGAGCGGAGAGGATTTTTAAGGCCGGGGGTGGCGGCATCCCCAGCCCCTTCGCCGGAGAGCTCAGCCCCTCCGGGGACAAATTCGAAACCGTCGACGTGAAGCCCGCGTTCCTCGATCGGCTGGCGGAGTTGGTCGATCTGAAGGCCATTGCCAAGTCGGGCATCAAGCTGGTCTACGACCCGTTTTGGGGCGCGGGGCGCGGCTACAGTTGCCACCTGCTGCGCCAGGCCGGCGTGACCGTCGCCACGGTCCACGACTATCGCGACGTGCTCTTCGGCGGCCACGCGCCGGAGCCTGACGATCATCTGCTCGGCAAAGCTAAAGAAAAGATGAAAGAGATCGGCGCATCCCTGGTGCTCGCCGTCGACGGCGATGCGGACCGGTTTGGAATCGTGGACGCCGACGGGACCTTCATCCAGCCGAACTACGTCATCGCGCTTCTCTTCGACTACCTGGTGGAGACGCGCGGCTGGAAAAACGGCGTGGCCAAGAGCGTTGCCACCACCAATCTGATCAATGCTCTCGCCGATTATCACAAAGTGGCGCTCTACGAAACGCCGGTCGGCTTCAAGTACATTGGCGAGCTGATCATCGCCGACAAGATTGCCATCGGCGGCGAAGAGTCAGCCGGTCTCACTATCCGCGGCCACGTGCCGGAGAAGGATGGCATCATCGCCGGCTTGCTGATGGCAGAGATGGTGGCCACGCGTGGCGCCAGCCTGGGTGCACAATTAAAGGTGCTTTTTGGCAAGGTTGGTTCCTTCTATCCCACCAGAGAGAACTTCCACTTGACCGCGGAGCAGAAAGCCGCGTTCACTGAGAAGTTGAAGGCCGATCCCAGCGAGCTGGGCGGGCGCAAGGTTGTAAGCGTAGTGCGGACCGACGGGCTGAAGCTGATTTTGGACGATGGCTCGTGGGTGTGCTACCGCCTCTCGGGCACAGAACCAGTGGTGAGGGCGTATACCGAGGCGCGCAACGAGCACGAAATGGAATCGCTGCGCACGGCGGCCGAAAAATTTGTTCTTGGTTGATTCAGATTCGATTAGAGGTACGATGCCGCAAGACAACACGCGAAAAGAGACGCCCGCATCCAGCACAAAGCCTGTGCCGCTGCGCAAGCGCGCGTTCAACTGGGCGCGACGGCAGTTGCGGCCGGCAGGAACCTTGGTCGCCGTCTGTCTCGCGCTGCTCGTGACGTGGCACGTGATCTACGGCAGGCACGGCGTCTCCGTGTGGCAGCAGAAACGCGCCGAAGACCGCAACCTGCAGCAGGAAATCAAACGCCTGCAGCAGGAAAACGCGCGGATGCGCGAGGAGAACCGGCGTCTGCAGTCGGACCCCGAGGAGATTGAGCGCGAAGCGATCGAAATACTACATTACGTCCGGCCCGGCGATGTGGTTGTGGCGCTGCCCGCGCAGCCGCAGACGCAATCAGGGAAGTGAGCTTCTTTAAATAACGTCAGCGGTTTGAAGTTGTGGGCGAGGATGCAAAGCCCCCGGCTGCCGGCTCGCGAAATCCCTCAGCAAGTAAGCCCGGCCTTGGCCAGTGCTTCTTTCAACCCCTTCATGCTGATGCGGCTTGAGGCCTCGCCAACGCTCATGCTGCTGCCGGGCTCGGGCTTGCCGCCGTGCCAATGCGTCTCAAGGCTCACGGCGTCGTGATAGCCATCGTGCGCGAAGGCGCGGAACTGGCCCACCCAGTCGATGATGCCGCCGCCCACAGGCGCCCATTCGAATTTGCCATCGGGCTTGCGGATCGTGTCCTTGCAATGGCAATGGCCGATGCGGTGCTTGGGCAGCAACTTGTAGTCGTCGGGGTAAGGCGTGTCATCGGCAAAGGTCGCGGAGTTGCCGGGATCCCAATTCAGCATGAAGTTGGGCTCGGTGACAGCCGCCAGCGTTTCCGCTGCCTCTTTGCCACTGCCTGTGTTGCAGGCCATTTCGTTTTCGAGCAGCAGAATGAGATCGTGCTGGGCGCAGGTCTTCGCCGCCGCGCGCAGCTTATCGTTGATGGCCGCGCGATACGGCTTGGGATCGTCGAGCCGCCAGAAATCGAAACCGCGAATGCGATCGGTCTCGAACGCTTTGCACAATTCGATGCAGCGCTCCAGCAGGTCGTCCTGCTTTTTGAATTCCGCGTCGATGGCGGCCGCATCGCGGCGTGGCCCCTCCTTCGACAGCGGCGCGCCCGGCCAGTGGACTTTGAAGAGCGGGCTGGCAATGTCGGTGACACGCAGCTTGTACTTTTCCAAAATCATGCGCGCGCGATCGACCTCAACTCTGCTCAGATCGGTTACATTGTGGTTCCACATACTGCGCAGCTCGATCCACTGCAAGCCGAAGTCATCGGCCGCAACCGAACAGGCGTGATCGAAGTCCGGAGAAATCTCATCGTTAATCACCGAAAGGCGAAAACGGCAGCTGGCAGTAGCGGCGCGCATCGCTTCGGGCAGAGTTGCCAGCGCGCCCGCGCCTGCCAGGCCGGCAAGAAAGTTCCGGCGCGATGAACTCCCCGATGAAGTCATAAAACAATTCCTCCGATGGTGCGTGACACCGCCCTACTTGCGCGGATATTGTTTTGTCTGGCCGGTGCGCGTGTTAGTCACCGAAAAACTTCCGTCACGCCGTGCCACCACATTCAGCGCGTGCCCGTCTCCGTCGCCCTTGGGATTCGCAATCAGCCACTCGGGGCTGTTGTGCGCGGCGTCGGCATCCTCGGCCGTGTGCAGTTGCCACAGGTCGATCAGTCCGGGGCTGTCGTGCACAATTTGCCACGCCGCCGGTTTGCCGGCCTTGTGCGCGCCGTTATTCATAATGGCCACGCGTGGATGAATCGCATCGACGAATGCGCGCGAGTTCGACCAATCCATGCCGTGGTGCGTGACGAGGAAAAGATCGACGGTCCCGATGGGATTACTCGGGCACACCAGCGCCAACTCCTTTTTGCCGGTAAGGTCGCCCATATCGAGAAACTTGAATTTGCCAAAGGTGACGAGAATGCCATTCGAGCGCGCGTTCTCTGTGGGGTCGTCCGGCCACGCGTGCTCACTGGCGCAGTAAGTGTTGGGCGCCGGCTTGATTCCCGGAACCGCGCCAATGTGCTCGCCGTCGGCAGTCAGCACCACAACGCTCAGCCCGGCAATGGGGATCGTATCGCCGGGATGCAGAATGCGCCGCGGATGCCCCGCAATGGCCTTCAGGTAGATTGCATAATTGTTGCGCGTGTCGTCCGAGTCTTCGCGATTCTCGCCGTGATCCAGAAACTCGCCCACCTCGACCTTTGCAAGCAGTGCGGGCACGCCGCCCACGTGGTCGTCGTGATAGTGCGTGATCAAAACATGATCGATGCGCTTGATGCCGGCGTCGTTCATGGCTGCGAGAATGCGCTCCGCATCGCGGCCGTCGTTCCCCGGCCAGCCGGTATCGACCAGCAATGACTCGCCCGAGGGCGCTACGAGCAGCGTCGATTGGCCGCCCTCCACATCGATGGAATAGATGCGGAGCTGGCTGGCAGTCGGCGAAGCTTGCGCGCGCATCCATCGCGGCGAAAGAATCGCGCAGGCGGCGAACAAAATGGTGAAGGCGCATCCGTGCCAGCCAAACCGGCGGCGGGATGAAGATTGGGGCGATAGCAAGCGGTCGTGAGCAGCGGTTTTCATGTGCTCCAGAAGTGTAATCCTTCGCGCGGCGTCCGTGAAACTGGAAAGTGCCTGCGGAAATTGTCCGCGGGATGTGCCCGTAAAATGTGCCCATAGAATGTGCCTGTTACTGGCGCGTGAATACGCCAACACTCCGCGGCTGCTAGAATAAAGACAGCCGCGCTATGCGGCGCGTGGCATTTTTACTCCCCTCACCGACCCGAGGGCCCGAGCGCCCATACCCGACAGAAGGAACCGCAAAAGTTTTGAGCCAGACGATACGCAATATCGCCATCATCGCCCATGTTGACCATGGCAAGACCACCCTTGTCGACGCCATGCTCCGCCAGGCGGGAACCTTTCGCGCCAACGAGCAGGTAGCCGAGCGCGTCATGGACTCGAATGAACTCGAGCGCGAGCGCGGCATCACGATTCTCGCCAAGAACACCGCCATCAACTTCGCCGGCGGCAAAATCAACATCGTTGACACGCCGGGCCACGCCGATTTCGGCGGCGAAGTGGAACGCGCGCTCGAAATGGTCGACGGCGTAATGCTGCTGGTGGACGCGGCCGAGGGCCCGCTGCCGCAGACGCGCTACGTTCTCTCGAAGGCCCTCGAGGCCAAGAAGCTTCCCATCGTCGTCATCAACAAAATCGACCGTCCCGACGCGCGGCCGCAGGAAGTTCTGGACGAGATCTACGATCTCTTCATCGACCTCGACGCCGAAGAATCGCAGCTCGATTTTCCCGTGCTCTACGCAGTCGCGAAGGCAGGCACGGCGACTACCGATCCCGCGATTCCCGGCACGGATTTGCAGCCGCTCTTTCGCGCCATTGTGGAAACCATTCCCGAAGCCACCGGCGATCCCGAAGGCACGCTGCAGATTCTGGTTACGAACCTCGACTACTCCGACTACTTTGGGCGCATCGCCATCTGCCGCGTCTTTCAGGGCACGCTGCATGTCGGCGACGAAGTCAACATCTCGCGCCGCGACGGCTCGCTCTACAAAACCAAGATCACCAAGTTGTTCACGTTCAGCGGCCTCAAGCGCATCGAGACTACCGAGACCACGATGGGCGACATTGTGGCGGTGGCCGGCATTGAAGGCATCACCATCGGCGAAACCATCACCAGCGTCGAGAATCCTGCGCCGCTGCCGTTGATCGTCATCGACGAGCCGACCATCGCCATTCAATTTAATGTCAATACTTCGCCGTTCGCCGGCCGCGAGGGCCAATACGTCACCAGCCGCAACTTGCGCGAGCGCCTCGAAAAAGAGCTGCTCACCAACGTTTCGATTCGCGTGGAAGAAACCGGCTCACCCGATGCGTTCAAGGTGCTCGGCCGTGGCGAACTGCAACTCGCGATTTTGATTGAAATGATGCGCCGCGAAGGCTTCGAACTGATGGCCGGCCGCCCGGAGATCGTCACCAAGATGGTTGATGGCGTGCGCATGGAGCCGGTCGAGCACCTCACCATCGACGTGCCCGAGCAGTTTACTGGCACAGTGATTGAAAAGCTCGGCCCCCGCAAGGGCGAGATGACCAAGATGCACAATCACGGCTCGGGCCGCGTGCGTCTCGAGTTTCGCGTGCCCAGCCGCGGGCTGATTGGTTTGAGAAGCGAGATGCTCACCGAGACCCGCGGGACCATCGTGATGAATGCGCTCTTCGACGGCTACATTCCCTACCAGGGCGAAATTCCGCAGCGGCCCACAGGCGCGCTCATCGCCGACCGCCAGGGACCAACCACCACCTATTCGCTGAACGGATTGCAGGAGCGCGGCATTCTCTTTGTCGGCGCGGGCGTCGAAGTGTACGAAGGCATGATCGTCGGCGAGCACTCGCGCGACAACGATCTCGATGTGAACGTGGTGCGCGAAAAGAAGATGACCAACATGCGCGCGTCCACGGCTGACGATGCGATTCGCCTCGTGCCGTACAAAACGCTGAATCTCGAACAGGCCATCGAGTTCATCGCCGATGATGAGTTCGTTGAAGTCACGCCGAAGAGTCTGCGTCTGCGCAAAAAAGTACTGCAGCAAAACCGCCGTCCCAAGCGCTGGGAAAAAGCCGGAGCCGCGCTGCAGTAAAAGATCCGGCAGGGCTGTGAACAATGCGCGACGAACTGAGATCCGAACGGCTGATCTTGCGGCAATGGCGCGAATCGGATCGGCTTCCGTTCCAGCAACTGAATGCAGACCCGCGCGTGATGGAGTTCTTTCCCGAGCCGCTCACGGCAGAAGCGTCCGACGTACTCTTCGATCGCGCTCAGCAGCATTTCAGGTTTCACGACTTCGGTCCCTTTGCGGTCGAACTGATCGAGACGAACGCGTTCGTCGGTTTTATTGGCTTGTCCATTCCAGCATTTGATGCGCACTTCATGCCCGCCGTCGAAATCGGCTGGCGGCTTGCCTTCGAACATTGGGGTAACGGGATGGCCACTGAAGGAGCGCGGGCTGCGCTCGATTTCGGCTTTGATGACCTTGAGTTGAAGCAGGTGGTTTCATTCACGACCCCCACCAACTTGCGTTCGCGCCGTGTGATGGAGCGGCTCGGTATGACGCACAATCCGGCAGACGACTTCGACCATCCGAATTTGCCGGAAGGCCATCCGCTCCGCCGGCACCTGCTCTACAGGATCAATCGCTAGAGTTTGCGCTTCGCTTCGAGCACACGTTGGAGCGCTTCCTCTGCCGTCGCACCCACGCTCGACAGATGCCCCATCTTCCGCCCTGCGCGCGGCGTGTGCTTCTCGTAGAGATGCTGCCGCACGCAGGGCACTGCGAGCGCCGCGGGAAAATTCGGCTCGCCGTGCAGCCACAAATCGCCAAGAAGATTGGCAATCGCCGCCGGCGTAATCAACTCTGTCGAGCCTAGCGGCAAATTGCACACCGCGCGCACAAGTTGCTCGAACTGGCTGGTCGCGCATCCGCGCTCGCTCTGGTGATAGCTGTTGTGCGGCCGCGGCGCAAGCTCGTTGACGAAGAGTTCGCCGGCACGCGTGACGAAAATCTCCGCGCAAAGCAGTCCGACCATGCCGAGTTTCGTAACGAGATCCGCTGCAAGTGCTTCCGCGCGCGCTTCCAATTCCGGGGAAACGCCGGCCGGCAGCACGCTCCACGCCAGAATCTGATTCTCATGATGATTGCGCGCGGCAGGAAACGCGCGCACCTCGCCGGATGGATTCCGCGCCGCCATCACGCTGATCTCGCATTCAAGGTCGAGCGCCTTTTCGACGACGCATGGTCCTGCCGTCAGCAGCATGTTGGCTTCTCGAAAATGATTGGGTGCCCCCGGTCCCTCGCCTTTGGGGACCGGGGTTCGCAAAGCACTCGAAGGGTCCAGTCTTGCCTGTCCGCGCCCATCGTAACCCCCGCGTCCGATCTTCACAAACACGTCGCCGCCCAGGGCATCGACAGCGTCTCGCAGCTCGGCCTCGCTCCGCACCACGCGAAACGGGCCCACGGGAAATCCGTTCTCAGCCAACCACGGCTTTTGCAGCGTCTTATCCTGAATAATGCGGATCGACTCGACGCCGGGGCGCAACGGCGCCAGGCTCTCCACCACGCGCAACGCGTCGACGCCAATTTGCTCAATCTCGAGCGTCACCACATCCGCGCCCGCGGCCAGTCGCCGCGCCGCGTCTACATCGTCCCAGCGGCCCACGATGGTCTCATCGGCGACAAAGCTCGCCGGGCATGCCGCATCGGGATCCATCACGCGCACGCGATATCCCATGGTCCGCGCGGCCATTGCCGTCATGCGGCCCAATTGCCCACCGCCAAGAATGGCAATCAAACCACCCGGCCTGATTATTTTTTCTGATTGTGAAAGAGAGGCGTCGCTCACTTCGGCGCTTCCTCGCCCAATGTCTGGTCGAGCACTTCCTGGGTGCGCGCAGCACGCCACGCGGCCAGCCGTTGGTAGAGAGCAGCATCCGTCGCGGCCAGAATTTCCGCGGCGAGCAATGCGGCGTTGGCCGCGCCCGCCTTCCCAATCGCCAAGGTCCCCACGGGAACGCCCTTGGGCATCTGCACAATCGAGAGCAGCGAGTCGAGCCCGTTCAGTTGCGTCGTCGCCACCGGAACGCCCAGCACCGGAACGAGTGTCTTCGCCGCCAGCATGCCCGGCAAATGCGCCGCGCCGCCTGCTCCGGCGATAATCGCGCGCAAACCCCGATCGCGCGCCGTCTCTGCGTACTTGAAGAGCCAATCGGGCGTGCGATGCGCGCTCACGATGCGCGTTTCGTGAGGAATTTCGAGGGCGCGCAGAATTTCCACGGCCGCCGAGAGGGTTTCGTAGTCGCTCTTGCTACCCATCACCACGCCCACCAGTGGTTGTTCGCTCATGGGGAAATTATACGAGGCGCGGATAATTTGAAGTGCGGGTGCCCCATCCTAGCCGCGCGTTTTGCGGCTACGGCGGGAGGCAGGTATCAATGCCGGTGCCACGCCTCCACGGCAACCTCAACCACGGCGAACAGCACGCTCACCGCCGCGAGAAATCCTTTGGCGCGCTGCCAATTCTGTTCATGGCGTTCCATGCGGCGCTCCAGGTCGGCCAGGCGTCCGCCGTTGCCGTCGCCCATCAGGCCGCTCATCTGCGACTTCAACACGCTCAGATCGCTGATCACCTGGGCTTCGAATTCATTCATCATGCGCATGAGTACTCCATATCGTGAGCCGTGAATCGTGGACCGTGGTCGGATGTTGCTGTCGCAGTACGCCGATCACGATTCACGATCCACGGTTCACGGCCTACTGCTCCCTACCCGCCGCTCAGCGGCAAATTAATAAACAACGCCGTCGAAAACTCGGAATAGTTGGGCGGCGTGGAGCCGTCGTACATCCTTATATAGAAGCGGTCGCTCGCCGAAACCCGCGAGAACGTCAAATTGGGCTGCGACCCGCGCATCACCAGCGTCGGATCGGAGCCGGCCTGGAAAGCATAATCGCGCAGCCTGATCTCGAATCCGCCGCCGGTCGGCGGCGTAGCGCCGGTATTCACCGTCACCGTGCTGCCGCTTAGCGCCGTCACCGTGAGGTGCGTCAGATTCGTAAGCATCGTAGGATTCACTGGCGCCGGAAGCCATGCATTCGCCGGCACGGCTGTGCTGGTTTTGATGGCTAAGTCGTCGGCCCAGTCATTGGCAAACTCAATCTCGTACTCCACAAGATCGGGCGAGCTCGCGCCATAACTCACCTTCACGGTGCGCACCACAACCTCTGCGTTCAGGTTGGTAGAAGGCGCGTTCAGAAGCAGTGCATCGCCCGGCCACACGTCGCTTAAGAAGCTGCTGCGGTTTCCTTTGTAAGCGCCGCTCCACAATGCGCTCACACTTGCCGCTGCCTGTTCCATCACCTGCGCCGCATTGCGGCAGTCTGTCGAACTGCGCGCCGGAGGGTTCGTCACCGAACCGATCCATGAGGCCACCGGCGGCGATCCGGCCGCGGCCAGCGCCGCCTGGCTCGCAGTGTTTACAGCGCGGCCCACGGCCCGGTCGATGGTGCGATAACTCACCGCGATCTGCTCCCCCGCCACCGGCGTATAGCCCGTGTAGAAGATCAGTTTGCCCGTGCGCTCCACGTAACACTCCGCCGCCTCCGCGGTTGTGCCGACGCGCCGCGTGTAAGGTCCGCCGCCGGGCGGAGTGCTCACCACCCATCCCGAGCCCAGATTCGTCAGGTTGATGGCGCGTAGCGTGCCAATCAGATTGAGGCTGCTCACCGGAATCAGTTGGCTGGGCGCTGGAAGGTTAGCGATCGCGCCGTTGTAGAGAGTTACTGGCGTCGCGCCCACTCCGTTCACGAACTCCTGTATCTCCATCTGGATGTTACCGGGAGCCATAACCCATGCGCCGCCCAGGCCGATAAGTCCGCTGTCGCCGTAGGAGTAATAAGTCGCTCCCACGCGATAACTCTCCGGGCAGTGAATACGCAAGCGCAAGTTATATTGATTGGCAGGATTCATTGCAAAGGTAATGCCGGCCGCGGTGCCCATCACCATCGGCTGCAGCGTCACGTCTCCCGTGCCCGATTGCGCAGTGGCCTGCATCCCCACGGTGCAGCAAGCCGCCGTCTGGCCGCCGTTGAAAAATCCGCCCAGGATGCCCTGGCTCCCCGGAGAGAGCGTCACTCCCACCAGTTCCAGCAACAGCGTCCCTCCCATCTCGATCAGGTCGAGCCATGCGAGCGTTGTTTGTCCGTCGTATCCGTTGCCGCCGTCCATGGTCAGGCCATTGGCGCCCAGCCCGAAGTAGTCTCCTACGCTGCCGCACCACAGCGTCAAATTGATCTGCGGCTCGTTGAAAAGCTCGCTGATCAACGTGGACTTCGATGCCGGCGTGAGGTACGGATCGACCGCCAGATCGAATTGCGTCGTCACGCCGTCGCCCAGAAAATACTCCGTCACGTAAACCGCCGGTTCATTCTCGCCGCACACCGTCACATCGTTCGCCAGTGCGCGCTTCACGCTCGCCGTAAGCGAAAGATTGGCAAGGTTCAGGCTGCCGTCGGTTTCATTCAGAGGGTGAATCGTAGCCGGCACGGACGAAAGCGCAATGGCGCCGCCGAGCGCGCGATACGTGGCTCGCGCCATGTTCGCTGCCCGTCCCGCGCTTTTGCTCCAGCTCGCGCCGGGATCGGGCACGAAGCTGCCCACCGGCGTTGTTAATGAAAGC
Organism: uncultured Acidobacteriaceae bacterium; assembly: GCA_963732305.1. Lineage (GTDB taxonomy): Bacteria > Acidobacteriota > Terriglobia > Terriglobales > Acidobacteriaceae > Telmatobacter. The sequence goes on along the minus strand of CAVSYW010000003.1, from coordinate 226,935 downwards.
GGCGCAGTTGACAACGCCGTCGAGCCTGCATGCGTAACCAGGGAAGCCAGCAATTCGCCGATGGTTTCTCCGCTTGCTTCCACGGTCGCCGGCATCAGCACAAGGTCGAGCAGGCACTCATCGCTCACGGCCTGAATCGCCGTGCGGTAGCGCGGGCCTTCCACGCCCATCCCCGCGTACTCCGGCAACGGACTCACCGCGATGAATCCCGTAAAGTAAATCGTGCCATCGTCGCCCACCACCGCAAGCGTTTGCCAGCGGGCCGGCGGCGCGTAGCTTCCATTCGCGGGAAGGCTCAGCCACAGTTGGCACACGGAGGGCTCGTTGATCTTCCGTTCAATCGTCATCGGACGCACGGCATCGAGGACCGCCGTGTAGTCCCGCCCCTGGATCGTAATTGTCATCGTGACCCTCTGACCTGCTAACTTGCTAACTCGCTAACTCGCTAACTCACTATTGTGCTGACTCGCTAACTCGCTAACTCGCTGACTCGCCTATACAAACGCATTCGCTGCCGGCAGAAAACTTCGATAGCAAACCACTCTCTCGCCATCCAGCGGGTCCGTCACCGGCAGCGCCATGAACTGTCCTTTCAACATCACCCGCGACTGTCCGTTCTGGTTGTTCCCGTTGAGAGGAGCAGCCGCCTCTTCCGCGCCGCTCATGGTCTGCAATCGCGGATAGTGGAAGATGATTCTCTCTCCCTGGCTGCCCTGCATCACAAAAAGCGCCGACCACTCCTGATAAAAGCTGCCGCCTTCACGATCCACAAAGCCCGTTACTGCCTGCACTTTCGCTCCCGTCGCCGGAGCGCCTCCGGCAACGGCCCCGCAAGCGTCAGCCCTGTCGGCGTCACCTGTGCAACCAGCGCCACGTTGAACGTCACGCGCCGGATGTAATCCACGTCCGTCAATGCCTGCCGCACATACGCGCCCGCAACCGGGCTCCCCACATATCCCGTCTGTCCCGTGTTATCCACGTCCACGGCGGCGATCGATCCCGGCGTAAATTTCGCCGCATCGGTAGGCGCCAGCAGAATCGCAGTGCTCGTCGAGCCGCTCTGCGGCGTCACTGCGGGCACTGCCTGCGCACCATCTGCCATCAGCGTTGCGCCGCTCGCCGCCGCCAGTATGTTCATATGTTGCGAGCCCGTCGCCAGCGCCATGGTCAGTTTGGTCCAGCTCAAGAACTGCAGGCTCACCTGCGCCTGCACGCTTTCGCGCACCTGCTCGAGCGCCGCGGCGGGAATGCCCGTCAGCAGCGCCGTCGACTTGCTCGCTGGCTTGCGCGCGAATTCCTGAATCCAACCCAGATCGATCCACGGCGCGGGCGGCGCACCGAGACTGAACCCGCCCTGTTGCGACGGATCGAAGAGCACGGGCGTCTGTGCCGCCCGATTCACAGGCGCAAAGTAAGCGCGCACCCGTCGCGCCACCGGCGCCGGAGCGGAAAACCAAGTTGCTGTCATTGCAAAGTCCCTTTCAGGGTTCAGGTGTCAGGTTCCAGGTTTCAGAAACTCCAGACATCAGCGAGTCCGAAACCGACCCCCTGACACCTGATACCTGAAACCTGGCGCAGCCGTTACTCCCCCTGCTCCTGGTAGCTGTACACCATCACACCCGCGCTGCGGCCCAGCAGATCGCGGTTGCTTATTACGGGCCCGAACGCGGGCTCGTCCCAGAACACCTGCGTCAGCATTGCCGCCGCAGGCGTCGCCGCGTAATTCAGCTTGGGCGTGTGGAAGGGCTCGAGCATCGCCATCAGCTCCTCATCCATCTCACTCAAAGCGCGCCCGCGATCCAGTCCGCCAAAACTCTGCGTCCCGCAAGTCTGGTAAACAATCTCGCACTGTTCCGCCGCCATGGTGGAAGCGAGATCCATATCCGCCGCCAGAGCCACCCAGCGCAGCACAAACACGTCGTTGGGGAGCTGGCTGAAGGGCGCTTCCGCCTCCTCCACCAGAATTCCAGGGCGCACAGCGCCGCGCAACAGGATGGTCCGTTCCGGATTGATTGCCGTCAGCCGCGTGCGCAGCGCCATATAAAACGAATCTTTCGCATTCTGCATCGATTACTCCGCATCGTGGACCGTGAGTCGTGAATTCGTGATCAACGGCTGCCGCGTCAGTTCACGGTCCGCGGCCCACGGTCCACACCTGTCATACGCCCTGCTGCCTCGCCTCGCGCAGCAGCAGCCGGTAAAGATACACCTGCCCGAAGGCTTCATTGCAGGCGATGGATTCGATCAGATAGTCCTGCCCGGCCACCGTCACTGCCAGCGTCATCGAAAACAGTGCCTGCGCCGACGCAAGATCGAGCGCGTTTACCTGCTGTTCCACGCTCGTGGCCGAAACCAGCAGCTCCCACTTCGACTCTCCGCCCTCCTGCCATGCAGGCCGCAGTTTGCGCATCACCACCGGGCTCACCGGAACCTCCGCGAAACTGGTCGCCACCAGGCCCACTTCCGACATATTGGCATCGGTGTTCATGCCCGTCACGCGCAAAAGCGCCGTGGCGCCTGCCGCGCTTCGCAGCAAAGCATCGGCCAGCATCTGCGGCGCTCCTCTCGGGTTGCGCGGCGCCGTATCACTCATAACTTGCTCCCATCGATGTCCGAAAATTGAGGCGAAGTCTCTAAGTCCATAAGTCCCTCAGTCCCTCAGTCCCTTGGTCCCTGTTTTCTTGTTCCCTCAGTCCCTTGTTCCCTTGTTCCCTGCTTCTAACCCAACCTGTTCGCGACGTACGGTCTCAGCCACTCCTCAACCGTCTCGTCGATCAACGAACTTGAGAAATACTTCACCTGCATGGTGTCGATCCGGCTCATGCTGGCGTTCAGCGCCGGCGTGGCCTGCGCGTTGCGCACAATCTGCGCGCACGCCGACTTCACGTTGTCGCCGATCGCCGCCAGACCGGCCGTATACGTTACCTGCACTTCGTTGTAAGGCAGCCCCAGCACATTCCAGGGCAGCGTCAGCTCGCCCGTCGCCGGGTCGAAATCCACCAGCGTGACATCGATCGCCGCCCATTGTCCGGGCAGTGCGAACGCCGAAACAATCTCCATCATCGGCTCGTTCAGCATCTCGCCGCGCCGCGGCCGGGCATAGCGGCCCTCGATGCCCACGAGCGGCAGAACGGCAGGCGCCAGCGGCGTCAGCGGCAGGTAACTCAGCAGCACCGTCTGCGCTCCCGCCGTCACGCGCAAGCGCTCGATGTACTCGACGACATTCAAGTCCGGCCGCCTGCAGTGACTGTTGATCAACGCCGTGGCGGCCGTAATCCAGTCTCCCGTTGTTCCCGCCGGCAATCCATAATTCGCGTAATCCGATGGCTCCAGATAGGCCATGAAAGTTCCTTTCAAAGTACAGGGAACCAGGGAACAAGGGACCAAGGGAACAAGAAAACAGAAGCCCGAGAACCGGATTCAGCGAACGTACTCGCTTGTCCCTCGTCCGCTGCCCCGAGCCCCTGGTCCCTCAATCTTTGCTCCCTTGTTCTCTCGTTCCCTCGTTCCCTTGTTCCCTTGTTCCCTGCTTTTCTACCGCTCCACCAGCACCTGCGTGTGCGCAAAGCTCGCGCCCTTCACCACCGGCGCGCCAAACTTCACCGCGACATACTGGTAGGTCAACGAGTTAGGCAACCCGAGCTGGAAGACGCGCGGAGCCGGATCGCCGAGCCAGTGATACTCGATCAGATCCTCGGTCACGATGTAGGCCGGCAGCACCGCGCTGCCCGTTCCCGGCGTGCCGGTATACGGCAGGCTCCAGTCGGGGATCAGCGGCAGGTCGCCGGCTTGCGTCGACAGATTTTTCACCGTGAAGCCCGCCGAAATCTGCGTGCTGTTCAACACCACGTTGTACTCGCTCTTCATCTCCTGGTCGATCAGGTCCAGAAGCACCGGGTTGGCGTAGATGGCCGTCGGGCGCACGCGATAACCGCTGCTCGCCACCATCTGCGCGATTTGTGTCTTGATGGTGTCCACGATCTTCATCGAGGTGGTCACGGTCACGGAGTTGCCGCCGGCCGCGATCTGCGCCGCGCAACCCATATACTGCGTGGTCGTCGGCCCGCTGAGGCTGGTGTCCGTGCCCTGCCACAAGGCCACGTCGTGCGTCACCATCACGCCGCTCACCGTATCCACCAGGTCCTTTGCCTGCAGATACGCAAACTGCTTCTGCTGGTCGCCCAGTTCGATATCGAACAGGTTGTAGTTGATCTGCGCCACAATCGCCTTCAGCGGCACGCTCAACTCGACGCGTGTCGGGGTGACCGGCGTGGGGTTGATGCTGCGCGGATTCACAAAGCCGGCTGCGCCCGGGTTGGGAATTGCCGTCTCCTCGAAGAACCGCGAAGGGTGGCCCGTCGCCGGAACCTGCTTGATGCGTTGCCCAAACGGGCTTGACCGCCGGCAAATATCGAAGATCTCCGTCTGGTACAGCGGAACTTCCACTGCGCCCGGCCCGATGTAATCTGCTGCCGCGTGAATGTCTGCAAAGGTTGCGTTCATAGCTCTCTCCACCCCCTCCATGGGGCCGTTACTTGAGTGATCAGTGATCAGTGGTCAGTGATCAGTTGATGTCGATCAGCGGTCATGGCAATGGCCCCCGGAAACTGACCACTGATCACTGACCACTGACAACTGCTTCTACGCAATCGCTCCCGCCCGCAGCAGTTGCGTCTTCACCGCGATGCGCTGTTCCAGGCTCAGCCCCGAAAGGGCCGCATCCAGAGCGTGCACGTCCACCGGCCCGTCGCCGATGCCGCGTTTGGCCAGCATCTCCGCCGTGGCCGCGGGCATGGTCCGGCGCAGAGGGTTTCCAGTATTAGCCGCGGCCTTCACCTCGGCCAGCTCGGTCTCGACCGCCGCTAATTTCTCGGTCAGTTCTGCAACTCGCCGGTCCGCCGCGGCGGACTCCACCGTGGCCGAGATCTTCTCCACCTCGCCCGACAGTGCGGTTGCCGCAGCGCCGCGCTCTTCCAGCCAGCTCAGTGTCCTCTCCAGCTGTGTGGTCGCGGCTTCCAGCCGCTCGACAATGTTCTTCTCGTCGCTTTCCATATCCTTCCTTTCCTGTTTCCGCGCCTGCCGCGCAAACACCTGGCTTCTTTGTCCAATAGAAAAGGCCCCGTCCCGCGGAGCCTCTTCACCGACTTACTAACTCAGGAACTAGCTGAATGCAGCCTTGCTAACTTGCTGACTGCTGCCTTGCTAAGCCGCTGCCTAGCTAGCCTGCTGCCGTTCTAACTCCACCCAACGCCTCCGTGCCCCATCCTTTCCGCGTTCTTAGCGGAAAGGGTGGGAAAGCACGACCCTCAACACACTCTTACCAACCCACCGCGAAAGCCGGGTGCCCCACATCTCGCCCGCCGCGGCGGATGAGATGTGGGAAAGGACGACTCTCAACTTCCCTTGCTCCCGGTTCTTCTAACTAGCCATGCGAAAGCTAGTCCCCCGATACGCCGCCTTCTCGCGCAGCAGAATCGCCGCGCCCGTAAACGTCACCCGCGTCAGCTTCCACACCTCGGCCCGCATATCTTCCACGCGCGCATCGGCCAGCTCATAACTCATGCCCATCGTTTCCGGCGCGTGCGCCGCCATGGCCGACGCCACCTCGGGAAAATCGCGCGCATAAAGATACCCGCGCACCACCAGCCGCTGCCCCACCACGTTGGCCTCGGTCAGCAGCCCGATCTTGCGCCGCGCATCGTGCCCGTCCCAGCCGGGCCGGTAATCCACCGCCATGCCCAGCAGCGAGGGCAACGCCTTCTCCGCCGCCTCCCGCGTCAATAGCACCCGGTGCCCGCGCGCCCCCGCCGGCGCCTTGTCGCTGGCCGCATTCACCACCGTCAACACGCCCTCGAACGCCACCCGGTTCGGGTGCTTCTCCACATGAGGAAATTCCACCGCCATCGCTTCCAGTCGCATCGTTTTGCTCCGCTCCGCTTCGCAATGAGGGACTAAGGGACTAGGGACTGAGGGACTAAGGCGAAGTTTCGGATAACTTTGGACCGTAACTCCCTGCTAAGTTTTCCGCAGACGGTTAAGGCTCCCCGCTCCGCCGCTCGCTTGTTCCTAAGTCCCTCAGTCCCTTAGTCCCTGGTCCCTGTTTCTATCGCCGCCATCCCCCGCATGGCGCGCACCTCGTTCACCGTCAGCACGCCCGCTTGCAGCAGTTGCACCTGTACCTGCAACTCCGTCATCTCGTCGCGCGCGTTCAACTCGTTAAACACAAACTCGAACTCCCGCCAGCCGATGCACTTCGAGAACAGGTCCCGCGTAAAATGCTGCGCCAGCAGCAGCGCCAGCGGCGAGATCGCGCCGCGAAACGCTTCGTCCGCCATCTCCGACGCCGTCGATTGATTCACGTCGGCCTCGAGGCCCAGCATCAGCGGCGGCAATCCAAACGCGTTCGCCACCATGCGAATCAGAAACTCCTGCCACTGCAGCCGCAGATCCGCGTCGGTACCCTGAGCGAAGCGAAGAACCTCCGGCTTCTGCTCGGTCGAAATCAGCGGCACGCGCCCCGTACCCTCGATCTCGTCCTGCCACCAGCGGATCAGCCGGTCGTGCTGCGCGGGCGAGGCCTCGTTCAGCCACAGCGCATACTGCGCCACCGAGTTCGCCGCCAGCTTCCCCGCAAACCGATGCGCGCTCAAAAACTGATTCACCGTCTCGAACGCCACTTCCAGCGGCCCCAGCCCGAAAGGCGTAAAGCTGCGCGGGTTCATGCGGATATACATCAGTTGGCTGTCGAGCAGTTCCACTGCGCTCGACTCCAGTTGTCCCGGCATGGCCTGCGCATAACGCGCCACATCCTCCTCGCCGTCCCACCTCGCGTTGATGCGAATCGACGCGCCGTCCACCGGCCACAACATCGCCGGCCGCTCCGGGTCGCCGGTCGCCGCCATCTCGATGGCCCCGAAGCCGCCGGTCAGCGCGTCCTCGATGGCCTGTTCGATCAAGGTGCGAAAACTGTCCGTCGCGTTCGGCTCCTCGAGCGTCCGCCGCAGCGCCCACAGCTTGCGCTCCACGTAGCCCACATCCCCGGCCTCAAAGCCGCGCCGCACCCGCACCTGCCAGTCCATGGCAGCAATGCGATCCTTGATCACGTTGATCGCCCGCCGCACTACCGGGGTTTCTGCAAACCGCCGCAGATTCATCGGTGTCGGCTTGGGCAGATGCCGCCCCGGAAACTCGACCGGGCTCAGCACCGCAGGCAGAGCGAGTGTCTTGCGCCCCGCTGCCGCAGCGGCCGCCAACTCCCCGGCCTCAGTCTCTCTGCCGCGGCCGTTCTGCCCAGCGCCGCGCGCCTGCCGCCAAATATCCCGTAATTGCTCCCCTACCCTCACGCGCACCTTCCCTGTCCCGGATCTTGTCCCGGACCTTGCCCCGAAACTCGTTGCGAACTTTGTTCCAAAACAAAAGGGCACAGCCCCCAGGCCATGCCCTTCTCGAATCGCCAAAACTTCCTTCGGCAGCTTCACCGCCGCCGGCCTAGCGCTGCATCGCCGGCATCGAATCGCTGCAATGACTCAACAAAATCGATCCTACCGCGAAGCCGCGAAATTATATGCAAACTTTCTGAACTTTTTTTGAGAGCCCCACAAATGCCCTGAATCAAAGCAAATAGCGCCCTCCCGAGCTCCACTGCGGCCTTGAATCCGGGACCAGCGTCTGTTGACAGATGTCAGTGGGGAGTGGGCAGAAGCCAGTGTGAGTGTGGGTGTGAGTGTGTGATGCGCACTCACACTCACACTCACACTCGCACTCACACTCACACTCACACTCACACTCACACTCACACTCACACTCGCACTCACACTCACACTCACACTCACACTCACACTCACACTCACATTCACACTCGCACTCGTCGAGCCCCTAGACCCGCAGCTCCCGGCGCGCCGTCTCCGCCACGCGCTTCATATCCGAGGTCGTCAGCACCCGGATCTGGTGCTCCTCCATGGTCTCGACGCCAAAGCGGTACATCGCGAGCCGTTCCGGCTCCTCGTCCGCAGCACCAACTCGCGCCGCCGGCTCAATCACCGCCGTCAATTCCAGTTGAGCCTTCTCCACGCGCTCCACTCCGGCGCGCAGCGCGGAGGCGGAAAACGCCAAAACCTTTGCCATCTCGAGGCCGGTGGCATTCGCCGGATCCAGGCTCACCGCGTGAAACATGCGGATCACGCCATTGGGCCGGTAGCCCGCATCGATGCGCAGCGGATCGCCGGGCCGCGTATACTCCGCCGCCGCAATCCTCTTTCTCAGCAGGTCCCACACCCCGGCGTGCTCAAACTCCGACCGCATCCGCGCGTGAATTGCCGCGCGCCCGCCCACCCTGGCAGTCCGCTCCCGCGCCGGCGGCTCGATATACATCCGCATCAGCTCTTCCATCCCCGCCGGCACGCTCTCGGCCAGATACGCCTTGGGCTCCGTCATCTGAATGTTGAGAGACAGCGACTCCGAGAGAATCCGCATCAGCTTGCCGCCAGGCTCGTCTTGCAATCGCCTCCGCAACTCCCCCTCCATGCCCTCGAGCAGCGCCGTATCCGCATCCGGATCGAGGCACCGCACCCGCCTCCAGTCCCGCGTAAAGCGCACCTCCGCACGCCCCGGCTGGTCCTCCGTCGCCGCCTCCCGCAGAATCACGCCGATATGCACATACTCGTTCCGCACCGCATCCGGCACGTACCGGAGCAGTTGAAATTCGCATTCCCGACGATGGCGTTCGCTGTTCATCGTTTTTCGTGGACCGTGAATCGTGCTTCGTGGTCAACGACCAGTGATCACTTCGTGTGAAGAAGTGAAAAAAGTGAAGTGAGCGAAGAAAGTGAAATCGGTGAATAAGTTCAATGCCGGTCCTTAGGCTGGTTCACTTACTTCACTCCATTCACTCATTTCACTTCCGGTCCCTGTTCCCTACTCCCTTTTCCCTGCTCTCTGCCTTCCTCAATTCACCCTCATGCTATCTCCCCATCGCTCCCCTTTCCAAGCATCTTCCTCCCCCATCCTTCCCCCTTCTCCCCATTTCGGAAATGGCCTGCGATCCGATTTCCAAAACAACTCAATCCCCTCCCGTATCCGGCTGCGCCGCGTCAGGAGCTTCTCCACCAGAGCCTCCATCTCGCTCTGGTCGCCGCCGTACCACTCCGGGGGAACTTCATTGGCCGCCGCCCACACCGTCTCCGCCGCCAGGGTCTCGAGGCGCGTCAGCCACGGCTCAAAGGATTCCCATCCCGTCACCTCGCGATAGACTTCGTTCCGGTAATACACCCCACGCAGTGGAGCGTCCTCGAACCGCCATTCCCCGGCGTGAAAGCAATACCCGAAGTCGATGAACATCGCCTTGTACCGCCGCTCCCGTTGCCGCCGCGTGAACACAGCCTGCCGCCCATTCGCATTTCCCGTCCACTTGTCCAGCGCCAGGATCCCCGCGAACTCGTCCAGATTCTTGAGCTCAATCAACTGCTCCTCGGGCAGATAATCCACCACCTGTCCCGGCATCAGGCCACCCGCAAATCTTGATCCGAACTGCAACCCCGCCGCACAGCGCGCATGCGTCCGGCCGAGGTCGATTTCCAGCTCCGGCGTATTCTCGATCAGCCAGCTTGAAACCTCCACCAGCACAGCCTCCGGCACCGTCAGCCCCACGGCCGCTGCTAGTCTTGACGCCAGCAGCTCATTAGCCAGCACCCGCATGTGCTGCGGATTGTTCTGGAACTTCACCACATACACGTGCCCATCCGCGCCCAGCATCAACTGGCCCTGCGCGCCGCCCCGCATGCGCCGGATCTGCTGTACCGCCAGAACCGCCACTCCAGCCTCCCGCCCTCATCCCGCCGAGTTCTCCCTCGCATTCTAAACGTTCCCTGAGCGGAACAGTGCGAGTGTGAGAGAAACAGCGTGAGTGTGGAACAGTGTGAGTGTGGAACAGTGTGAGTGTGAAACAGTGTGAGTGTGAGTGCGCAGTGCTCATCGGTCACCCACACTCGCACTCACACTCACACTCACACTCACACTCACACTCACACTCACACCCACACCCACACCCACACCCACACCCACACCCGCACTCACACTCGCACTCGCACATTCCCTATAATCAAGCATTGGCCACCCCATCCAGCCCCGCATCGACCCCTGCTTCGACTAAAGCGCATGCGCTTCTCGTCGCCACCGGCATTCTTCTCAGCCGTCTGGTCGGCCTCGTCCGCGACCGCGTCTTCGCCCACTACTTCGGCAACTCCGACGCCGCCGACGCCTTCCGCGCCGCCTTCCGCATCCCCAACTTCCTTCAGAACCTCTTCGGCGAGGGCGTGCTCTCCGCCTCCTTCATCCCCGTCTACGCCCGCCTCCGCGCCGAAGAGCGCCACGAAGAAGCAGCGCAGCTCGCCGAAGCCGTTTTCGCCTTGCTTTTTTTCATCACCACCCTGCTTTCCGTCGCCGGCATCTTCTTGACGCCCTGGCTCATCGATCTCATCGCCCCCGGTTTTCATGGCGACAAGCGCCTGCTCACCATCCAACTCGTCCAAATCCTCTTTCCCGGCGCGGCCCTCCTCGTCCTCTCCGCCTGGTGCCTGGGAATCCTCAACAGCCATCGCCGCTTCCTGCTCTCCTACACCGCGCCCGTGGTCTGGAACATCGCCATGATCGCCGCCCTCCTCTATGGAGGTGGGTGGGGCGGAGGCCGCTTCGGAAATTTGTTCGGCGGCGCGCACGCGATCGGCCCCGCCCACACGCAGCCCCAGCTCGCTGTCCTGGTCGCCATCGCCTCGGTCCTCGGCAGCGCATTGCAATTCGCCGTGCAACTCCCCACCGTCCTGCGCTATCTCTGGCCGTTGCGCCTCCAGCTCCGCGGCGCCGGCCCGCACGTCCGCACCGTCAGCGCCAACTTCTTCCCCGTCTTCCTCAGCCGCGGAGTCGTCCAGATCAGCGCCTACATCGACGCCTGGCTCGGCAGCTTCCTAGGCACCGGCGCGGTTTCCGCCCTCGGCTACGCGCAAACCCTCTATACCTTGCCCGTGAGCCTCTTCGGCATGGCCGTCTCCGCGGCGGAGCTGCCCGCCATGTCGAGCGCCATGGGCACCGACGCTGAAGTCGCCGCCGCCATTCGCCAGCGTCTCACCGCGGGCGTCCAGCAAATCGCCTTCTTCGTCATCCCCTCCGCCGTCGGCTTCCTCATCCTCGGCGACGTCATCGTCGCCACCATCTACCGCTCCGGAGCATTCCAGCATCAGGACGTCCTCTTCGTCTGGGCCGTCCTCGCCGGCTCCTCCGTCGGCCTGCTGGCCTCCACCATGGGACGCCTCTACTCCTCGGCTTTTTACGCCCTGCGCGACACGCGCACCCCGCTCCGCTTCGCCGTCATTCGCGTCGCGCTCACCCTCGGCCTCGGCTACGTGTGCGCCCTGCCGCTGCCCCAATATCTAGGCATAGCCCAGCGCTGGGGAGCCGCCGGCCTCACCGTCTCCGCCGGCATCGCAGGCTGGGTCGAATTCCTGCTCCTTCGCCGCGGCCTCCAGCGCGTAGTCGGCGCCATCCCCAGCGGACGCTCCCGCATCCTCCGCCTCTGGGCCGTAGCGCTCCTCGCCGCCCTAGCCGCCTACGGAATCAAAGTCGTACTGCCCTTCCATCAACCACTCATCGCCGGCCCTTGCATCCTGATCCCCTACGCAGCCCTCTATCTCGGCATCACGCAAGCCATGGGAATCGCCAGCATGGGCGCACTCCAACGCCTCTTCACCCGCCGCAAATAAATCATCGACACACCGACACGCTCACTCACACACGCACTTAAAGCAACACGCACTCAAAGAGTGCGTGTCATCCCGAGCAACCTGACTCGCCTTTGGCGCGTTACGGCGAAAAATGACACTTGAAGGACCGATGATCTTACTGGGTTTAGGCTGCATGTCATCAGGAGCGAAGCGCGCTTCAGCGGAGCCGAGCGACCTGCTTCTGTTTTTGCTTTTGCTTTTCTATTCCCTACTCCCTACTCCCTATTAACTGTTCCCTGCACTTGTCATCCTGAGCAACCTGACTCGCCTTTGGCGCGTTACGGCGAAAAATGACACTTGAAGGACCGATGATCTTACTGGGTTTAGCCTGCATGTCATCAGGAGCGAAGCGCACTTCAGCGGAGCCGAGGGACCTGCTTTTGCTTTTCGTCTCGCGTCAGGGCACGAGTTTACTCGTGCCGCAATCCGTCCACCCATCTTTCAAAAGATAAAATCCCCTGCGAATTCGCACTCGTCCCTCCTCCCGGAGGGGGCGCCTTAATAGCCCAGCGCGTCACCCCTGGGAACCAAATATCTGATTTGACAGAAGATCGGCATTTTGGCCAGGCACAGCGGCCAAAAAAGAGATTCCGGCTCAGAATCCAGCAGAACCAGCCTTTTCGAAGAATCCCTTAAGAAATTTTCGTCCCATTCAGGCCGACGCGGGATATGCTGTGCACACAGGTTTATCTGAAAGGACGGAAGATGGCTAAGACTGGACAGCATCCTATGTCTCTGCGCAGGTTGTGGGGTATTGCCACTCTTCTCTTTACGGCTGGGTCCTTGATCGTTGTGTCCGGTTGCGGTGGAGGCTTCGGCTTTGCCTCGCAGGTATCACCCGCGATCACGTCCGTCTCGGTAAGTTGTTCTCCGTCGTCGATCCTTGCGAATCAGACCTCTGCTTGTACGCCGAGTGTGAGCGGAACCGGGGCTTACAGCTCTGCGGTCACATGGTCCGTCATCCCCACGGCCATTGGGGCAGTCAGCAGCGCCGGCATCTTCACGCCGTCTGGCCCGGGGACGGCGACCATCACGGCGACATCCACGCAAGATTCGACCAAATTTGGCACGGCTCCGGTCACCGTGACCGCGGTAGCTACAACGCCGGCGGCGACGCCGGCCTTCAGCCTGGAACCCGGAACGTACTCTTCTGCGCAAATGACTACGATCAGCGATACCACGGCTGGCGCGACGATCTACTACACCACCAACGGAACCGCGCCGACAACGAGTTCCACGATGTATGTTGGCGCGATCAGCGTCTCCTCTACAGAGACATCGAGGCGATAGCGACAGCCACCGGCTTTACCAACAGCGCCATCGCCACCGCTGCTTACACCATCACGATCCCCGCTCCAACCATCACAAACATTCAGCCCAACCCGGCGACGGTCGGGACCTCGGTGACGATAACGGGGACCAACTTTGGCGCGACCCAGGGTGGAAGCACGGTCACGTTCAATGGCACCACGGCCTCACCTGCGACCTGGAGCGCGACAAGCATCACCGTACCTGTGCCGGTAGGAGCCACCACGGGCAACGTGGTCGTCACCGTCGGCAGTCAGCCGAGCAATGGCTACCTGTTCACCGTCACTCCTCCCGCTCCGGCCATCACAAGCATCCTGCCGAACCCAGCGACGGTCGGAACCTCAGTAACGATTACAGGAACGAACTTTGGCGCGACTCAGGGCGGGAGCACAGTTACGTTCAACGGCACCACAGCCTCACCGGCGACCTGGAGCGCGACAAGCATCACCGTGCCTGTGCCGGTGGGAGCCACCACGGGCAACGTGGTCGTGACTGTCGGCGGCCAGCCGAGTAACGGTTACTTGTTTACAGTCACTCCTCCCGCTCCGACCATCACAAACATTTTGCCCAACCCCGCGACGGTAGGGACTTCGGTGACGATTACAGGCACGAACTTCGGCGCGACCCAGGGCGGCAGCACGCTTACGTTCAATGGCACAACGGCCTCACCGGAGACCTGGAGCGCGACGAGCATCACCGTGCCTGTGCCGGTGGGAGCCACCACGGGCAACGTGGTCGTGACTGTCGGCGGCCAGCCGAGTAACGGTTACTTGTTTACAGTCACTCCTCCCGCTCCGACCATCACAAACATTTTGCCCAACCCCGCGACGGTAGGGACTTCGGTGACGATTACAGGCACGAACTTCGGCGCGACCCAGGGCGGCAGCACGCTTACGTTCAATGGCACAACGGCCTCACCGGAGACCTGGAGCGCGACGAGCATCACCGCAAATGTGCCCGTGGGGGCAACGACCGGCAACGTGGTTGTCACCGTCAGCAGTCAGCCGAGTAACGGCTACTTATTCACCGTCACCATCCCCGCTCCCAACATCACAAACATTCAGCCCAACCCGGCGACGGTCGGGACCTCAGTAACGATTACAGGAACGAACTTCGGCGCGACCCAGGGCGGCAGCACGCTTACGTTCAATGGCACCACAGCCTCACCCGCGACCTGGAGCGCGACAAGCATCACCGTACCCGTGCCGGTGGGAGCCACTACAGGCAACGTGGTAGTGACCGTCGGTGGCCAGCCGAGTAATGGCTACCTGTTCACCGTCACTCCTCCCGCTCCGACCATCACAAACATTTTGCCCAACCCCGCGACGGTAGGGACTTCGGTGACGATTACAGGCACGAACTTCGGCGCGACCCAGGGCGGCAGCGCGCTTACGTTCAATGGCACCACAGCCTCACCCGCGACCTGGAGCGCGACAAGCATCACCGTACCTGTGCCGGTGGGAGCGACAACAGGCAATGTGGTTGTCACCGTCGGCAGTCAGCCGAGCAACGGCTATCCCTTCACCGTAAGCACAGGCGCCACGCCGGCTGACTCCATTACCTGGCACTACGACAATTCACGTAGCGGCTTGAACCCGAATGAGACGACCCTTACCACCGCGAACGTGAACTCCACGACATTCGGCAAAGTGGGTGAGTACACAGTGGACGGCCGCATCGATGGCCAGGTTCTGTATCTTGGCCAGCTGTCGATCGGCGGCCAGATGAAGAACGTAATTTACTTCGCCACCGAGAACGACACGGTCTACGCCCTGGACGCTGACAGCATCAGCGGTTCGTCGGCAACTGTTCTTTGGAGCCGGTCTCTTGTCCCGAGCGGAGAGGCGCCGGCTATTGAATTCGTGAGCGGCAGCCCGGAGGGCGATTGCGGAAATGTCTTCCCGACAGTCGGTGTATTGGGCACCCCCGTCATCGATCGTGGACGAAACGCGATCTATGCCGTGGCCAAGACGATGGACACTGCCTCAAACGACCAGCAGTTTTTCCGCATTCACGCCTTGGACCTCACAACCGGGGCTGAACTCTTTTCCGGCCCCACAACGATTACCGGAAGCTATCCAGGGACAGCGGGAAATGTCTCCGGCGGCGTCGTCACCTTTAGTCCCAGAGACCAGAACAATCGACCGGGGCTGCTCGAGACCGGCGGCAACATCTACGTCGCTTTTGGGGGATCGTTCGGCGACTGCGGCAACTACTCGGGATTCCTGATGTCATACAGCGCGGATACGCTGGCCCAGACCGGCGTGATCGACCTGAATCCGAATAGTATTGATGGCGGCATGTGGGACGGGCAGGCGGGCCCCTCCGCCGACACTGCCGGATCCGTCTACGTTGTAACAGGGAACACGGGAGATTATCCGACCCTTGGGGCCAATGACTATCCGAACTCCGTTGTCAGGCTTACAAATTCCGGAACCCTGACTGTTGCCGACTACTGGACCCCATTCGACACCGTGGCCTTAAACGGAGCCGACGAGGATCTCGGCTCGGCAGGTTTATTGCTTCTGCCGGATCTGGTGGATAACGCTTCTGTGGTGCACCACTATGCCGTGGCGGCCGGCAAGGACGGCAATATGTACGTTGTGAATCGCGACAACCTCGGCCAGTTCAACTCCGCCACAAACAACATCGTGCAGTCGTTTCAAATCGCCCACAACCAGAACTTCTCCACGCCGGCATACTTCAACAACAACGTGTATGTTTCTCCCCAGGGCAACCCGATCGAGGCCTTCGCCATCTCCAACGCTCTTCTGGCAACAACTCCTACGATGCAAACCTCGCAGGTCGTCGGCGCGGCAGGTTTCTCCTTATCGTCCAATGGCGCCGGCAACGGAATCCTCTGGGCCATTTTTCCGACTTCGGGTCATGGGGTCCTGTACGCCTTTGACGCGTCGAACCTTTCGAGCGAACTCTACGCGTCAAACCAGGCGTCGGGAAATCGCGACCAAACCGCCCCAATTCTGGGAACCTTCCATACACCCACGGTTGCAAATGGAAGAGTCTACTTAGGCACCGGATCCACGATGGCGGTATTTGGATTGTTGCCGTAATGCAGTAACCTGCGCCCGTTTCCGCATGTGTTTCCCTCGGGTGCGGCCCTGGTTGGGTGCACAGCGGCTCAGTTGGACAAACCAACACCGTGCAACGCACGGTCGAGTAAAAAGGAGACCCATATGCGACTCAGGTTCAGATACAAACTCGCGCTGTTGTTGACCCTCGCCGCGGTCTCCACAAAGCCAATCCTGGCGCAAGCCGCCTCAGGCCAGCCTGCGGCCACAGAACCCAAGCCCTACCGCGCGGAGATCGCCGGCGGCTACACCTACATCCACAGCAACGCGCCGCCCGGCGGCTGCGGCTGCTTCAATCTGAACGGCGGCAACGGCGCCTTCGCATGGTTTTTGCCCTCGGCCAGCTCCGCTAAAATGGGCAACTTCGCGCTGGTCGGCGACGTGACCATCGCGCATGCGGGCACGGTCTCCAGCTCCGCAAACGCGCTCACGCTCAGCACGTTCACCGCCGGCGGCCGCTTTCTGCCCAGGCTCGGCAACTCGCCGCTCCAGCCGTTCGCGCAAGTGCTCATCGGCCTCGCGCACTCCAGCGGAACGCTCGTTCAGGGAGCAAATCCCGGCGCGGCCAACGGCGGCGCGGCCTTCGCCTCCATCTTCGGCGGTGGCGCGGACCTCCGAGCAACCCCCCGCATCTCCATCCGCCTCTTCGAAGCCGATTATTTGCTAACCACCGTCGACAACGGATCCAACAACCACCAGAACAACCTCCGCATCAGCACCGGGATTGTGGTTCGCTTCGGGACGAAATGAAACAAGATGAGCAATAGGGGCCCTCGGTAAGCCCAGCCTCTCGAGTCACACTCACCTCCCCACACTCGCACTCACACTCACACCCACACCCACACCCACACCCACACCCACACCCACACTCACACTCACACTCACACTCACACTCGCACGCGCACTCACACCCACACTCGCACCGCGCACCGGTTTGTAACGCCGGCATCCTTGCCGGCTGTAGCGCGGGTCTCCCGACCCGCGCTCGCACTCGCACCCACACTCACACGCGCACGCGCACTCACCACCGCCGTGTCATCCAGAGCGAAGGCCGTTCGCTCCGCGAATGGCCGGAGTCGAAGGACCTGCGGTTGTTCTTGCTTTTGCTTTTCGCCTCGAGTCCCCAGTCCCTACGTCCCTAGTCCCTGCTTTTACGTCCCTATTCCCTGTCTTTTGAAACGGCATGACTTCCAAGCCTACCCTGAGCGCAGTCGAATGGGTACCGAAAAACGTTCTCTCGTTTTTCGAAAAGCAGCGCACGCGGCGAAGCCGCGCTCAAACCCTCACCCTCACACTCCCCACCGTCGTGTCATCCCGAGCAATAAAAATTTGCTTGTCATCCTGAGCGAAGGCCGTTCGCTCCGCGAACGGCCGAAGTCGAAGGACCTGCGGTTGTTCTTGCTTTTGCTTTTCTATTCCCTGTTCCCTACTCCCTATTCCCTGTCTTTTGAAAGGGCATGACTTCTAAGCCTGCCATGAGCGCAGTCGAATGGGTGCCGAAAATCGTTCTCGCGTTTTTCGAAAAGCAGCGCACGCGGCGAAGCCGCGCTCAAACCCTCACCCTCACACTCCCCACCGTCGTGTCATCCCGAGCAATAAAAATTTGCTTGTCATCCTGAGCGAAGGCCATCCGCTTCGCGAATGGCCGAAGTCGAAGGATCTGCGGTTGTTCTTGCTTTTGCTTTTCTATTCACTGTTCCCTACTCCCTATTCCCTGTCTTTTGAAAGGGCACGACTTCAAAGCCTGCCCTGAGCGCAGTCGAATGGGCGCCGAAAATCGTTCTCGCGTTTTTCGAAAAGCAGCGTACGCGGCGAAGCCGCGATGAAGAATGGTGACCGCCCCGTCCTGCCCGAATTGGGAACGAAGTGCCAAATCAGAAGGGCATTGGCAGCATCGACAGAGAATCATCATGCTTCCTGTCGAAAAGAGCGTCCCCCAGGGAAGAAAATAACCGCGGCGAACAATTGACGGCTGGAACCACTCTAGGCCGCGGCCTGCAGTTAGATATCGCCAATTCGGCGACGCATATGGTCTCAAATGGCCACAATTCGAGGATTCTTTCAGCCGGAGCGGAACTCCTTGAAACGGATTCGTCTACTGCTCAGGCCGACTTGCAAGCTCTCTGGATTCAGCAACCCCTCCGGTTTGAGGACCCACAATCCTCGACCACTCGCCCGGGAGTTTCGCCCTCGATTGTCCACAGTAAGTCAATTGCTGTAGGGCGAAGAAAATGCGACGATGAGGGGGATATGAAGAAAGCCAACGAGATTGTGGTGAACGCGGCGCCAGGCAAAGACCTGCTGCGCTTTGTTGGGTCCCAGAAGTTCGGCACAATTCTCTGCGATCCGCCCTGGCAATTCCAAAATCGCACCGGGAAGATCGCCCCAGAACACAAGCGCTTCTCGCGGTACGGGACGCTACATCTGCGGGACATAATCTGAATCCTGGCGTGCAGAATCGCAGCGCGACCGGTTCTTCCGCGGTTAGTATGGGATCGGCACCCCGATGCAGCTTACTTGCGATCAAACAATCGCACTCGCCTACGCCAGCGCCGCTCAGCGTGCTCGGGTCATTTCCGAGTCCTGGTTCGCAGACAACGGCTACTGCCTCGCTTGCGACGAAGAAGCCCTAGCTCGCTCTAAGCCAAATACGGTGGCGACTGATTTCTCCTGCACATCTTGCGGCCACCGATACGAGCTCAAGACCTTTCGGAGGCGGCCGCACCGGTCGCTCGTGGACGGCGCATATGCATCCTTGATTGCGCGCATCAACTCCCATCGCGCGCCCACCCTTTGTCTACTAGAGAGGGACGATTTCTGGCGCATTCAATCCCTAACGGCGATTCATTCCAGCTTTCTTGTTCCGTGGGTGGTCGAAAAGCGGCCTCCGCTCGGCGAGGGCGCAAGACGGGCGGGGTGGATCGGCTGCAATCTACGCTTGGATCGTATCCCGCCCGACGGCGAGGTTCCTCTCATTGAGGGCGGGCGGATCGTGCCAAAGGCCGATGTGCGGCGGAGGTTTCAGCGGTATGTCCCGCTAGCCGACCTTCCAGTTGGCCAAAGAGGTTGGGCTGCGCTCACCCTCAAGGTCGTCCGCGACCTCTCCAAAGGAGCGTTTGAACTATCGGAGCTTTACGAAATGGAGAGCGAGTTCGCCGCCGTTTACCCAAGCAATCGGCATATCCGAGAAAAGATCAGGCAGCAGCTCCAGGTCCTTCGTGACCTCGGGGTTCTCCAATTCAAAGGTCGCGGCCGATACGAATTGACCAAATGATGGAAGCGTCAAAGATCGAGAGATTTGTAAGGCTCGATTTCTCTGCCGCAGGTCGGGCATTTATCGCCGCAAGTGCACGACCAGCTGTCGGCCCAGTGCCCGCCGTCAACGGGGCAGCGATAGTAGTTCACGAAAGCACCGGGCACAATTCCTTGCTCGCCGGAAACGGCTGCGATCTCGGGCGGTGGCCCGAGCCGGTATGCCATGGGATCATGTAGCACCGCGCCCTCCCCGACGAAACGAGAGTACACCACCTAGCACGCCAGCCCCGGCAGTTCAGCAGATTTAAAAACCACGGCGTAACCACGGCCGAGTACCAACGGAAACCCGGGGACAAACGGAACGTTCCCGTCACGTGAGATACTTTACCGCCGCCCCAAAACTGCCCGATCATCCCCTATCCGACGGGATAATGTGCGCAGGCTCCTCCAGAATTTCCAGAAGCGCCCGGGCGCAGTAAACCCGGTCGCGCTTCGCGTCTGAGACCGTCTGCACAATTCCGTTCTGCTCCAGGCGCTCGATGGCACGCTGTGCGGTGGTAAAGGCGAGCTTGAGCTGGATGCCTACTCACACCAGCACGAAAATTGCCTATCGCCCTATTTTCGATTTCAACGTCGATCGAAAATAGCAGCAAATGCTATTTGCGATGATGAATAAGGCCCGAAACCCCGAAAACAGACTGGTGGAGTGAACCCCTGAAGTGAGACTCGGTAATTGGGGAGCGCCCTTCCGCAAATCCCGCCCACCGCCGGCCTTCTCGCTCCCTCCCGCTGCGCCGGCCTGCCTCGCCAAAGCTACGGCGTGGCGGGGGCGTCAGCGAGGCGAGTGCTCCCCGGCCCAGTCTTTCTACTCCCTATTGGCTACTCCCTACTACCTGTCTCTTCGCTCCCTCGCTCCCCGGCTCCCTGCTTTTCTGTTCTCTGTCTCTGTTCCCTGTTCCCTCGTTCCCTTTTTCCCTTTTTCCCTTGGTCCCTGTCTTTGTCAACCCCTGATCTCCTCAAATCGAACCGCGCATCTCGCCCTAACTCCTTCCTTTTCTGATCCCTGACCCCTGATCCCCGATCCCTGTTCCTTTTGCATAGAATTAACCGCATCCGGCGCATAATGTTCCCATGAGCGCTCAACCAGGCACGAGGTTCGGAGTCCCTAGTCCCGAGTCCCTTAGTCCCTGCTTTTGCGTCCACGGTCCACGGTACGCGTGCATCCTTTGGAATCAGTACTTTAGGGACCGCACAAACCGCTAGCCATCTGGAATCAAGACTTTAGCCAAAAAGTATACGGGCGGGAGGGGGGGACATGACCAAAAAGTTAACACCGCGCCGCGGATCGCACTCCCACTCCCACTCCCACTCGCACTTGCACTTGCACTGCTCCATCGGCTATTTACTATTTCACAACTCCCCCCACCCCCGGTCAAAACCGGAAGGCAGGAGACGGAAGCCGGCCTTCTCGCTCCCTTCTTCCCTTCATCCCCGCCTTCAAGAAATCGACAAAGAAACTGTGAAGCCAACTAAACAATCTGGATTGAATAACTTGGATGGCATTTCAAAACATCGTACTTTGGCAGTATCCCAGTACGCTTCCGCCATCCCACAGAAAACAAGCAAGTTGCAGAAAGCACCTTCGAGCGCTCTCGCTCTCTTGTTCCCTTTTCCCTGTTTTCTGTTCCCTGACGACTCACTTGATTCGTTTCGCGGTCTCCTCACCGTCGAGCACGCGAAACACGCCTTCCGCGAGCGCCTGCAACTCATCCTCACCAGGAAACACTTCGACGCGCGCAATCCATTCGACGAATCCGCGCAAGCGAGCAACAGCGCGTTCCGAATGCGCCATTCCTCCAGTCAGAAGCACAGCATCCACTTTGCCTTCGAGCACAGCAGCCATTGCTCCAGCCTCTTTGCCGATCTGGTAAATCATCGCCTCGAACACAGCAGTAGACTTCGCATCTCCAGCATCGATGCGCCTTTCCACCTCGACCAGATCGCGAGTTCCCAGATACGCAAACATTCCTCCTTCGCCGAAGACGTGACGATCGAGCTGCTGCGCAGTCATCGTTCCGCTCGCGCACAACTTCGCCAGCGCGCGCACTGGCAACGATCCCGTTCGATCCGGACCAAACGGACCTTCCTCGATCGAGTTGCTGTCGATCATGCGTCCTTCGCGATGCGCTGAAACCGTGATTCCGCTTCCCATATGGATCACGATCAGCCGCAGCGAAACATAACTCTGTCCAATCGATCGCGCATAGCGTTTCGCGACAGCCTTGGTATTGAGCGCATGACCGACGAACGACCGCTCGACCAGCGGCGATCCCGAAAGCCGCGCGCAAGGCTGCCATTCGTCCACCGTCACAGGATCGACGATGTAGGCATTCGCTCCAGCAGCCTGCGCAAAGCGCAGAGCGAGCACAGCGCCAAGGTTTGACGCATGCTCGCCGCGCCGCGCCGCGCGCAGCTCCGCGGCCATCGCGTCGTCGACCAGATACGTTCCGCATTCCATCGGCGGCAACATTCCGCCGCGACCAGCAACCGCAATCCAGCTTTCGTCGCCTCGCCCTTCGGAGCCTTGTCCCTTCGGAGTGAATCCTGCTTCGGCCAACGCGGCTTCGATCATCTCCGCGCGATACTCGAGCCGATCCAGCATCGGTCGTCCGCGGAAGCGCTGAATCTCCTCGTCGCCATGATGGATGTTGCGCGAGAGCTCCTCGCCTGCGCGCGTAAAGATACCGAGCTTCGTCGAGGTTGTTCCGGGATTGATGACCAGAACACGGCCTCTCGCTTGATCCGTCGCGTTAGCCGTTTGGTTGGTCGTTTCAGGAGCCACGTTCACTTCTCCGACATGGAGTTTACCCCGCTTGGAAGCCTTTTGCGTGTGAGGACGACCGCTTTTTCCAGCAACCCTTCCCTGATAACATCAAACTTGCACTCGCCGTTCCGGCGGGAACGTGAAATTCACCCAACCGAAAGAGGTTTTCGTGGCAGACACCAAGAAGATCGCCGACAAGGCGGAACGCAAGAAGCTAAAGCGGACGGCGCGCAAAAAGGCAGCGCCCAAGCCCAAGCGCACCACTCCGCGCGGAGAGAAGAAGCGGAAAGTCAAGAAGATGGTCCGCGGCCAGAGCAAGCGGTAACAGATAGCCTTCAGCCTTCAGCTCTCACCAACAGGTTCGCATCACGCGAATCTGCCGAAGGCAGCGGAATTGCAACATCAGTTTGCATCCGCACGATGAGCTGAAGGCTGAAAGCTGACAGCTGTTTCTCGGAGGCATCGCACTGCCTAGTCAACTGCTCGCCCGCAAGTCGATCGATAAGCTCATCCGGGAGTCGGAAGAGCCCGAGCACAGGCTGAAGAAGACGCTCGGCCCGTGGTCGCTCACCGCTCTCGGCATCGGCGCGGTCATCGGCTCAGGCATCTTTACCGTCATCGGCACGGCCATCTCCGGCGAGCAGTTTGACACCTCCAGCATGGTGAACACGCCGCTGGCGAGCTACATCATCACGCACACCGCGCTCGCGGGCCGTCCCGGCGCGGGACCGGCCATCGCAATTTCCATGATCCTGGTGGCTTTCGTCTGCGCGCTTACCGGCCTCTGCTACGCCGAGCTCGCGTCGATGATTCCGATTGCGGGCTCGGCTTACACCTACACCTATGCAACACTCGGCGAGCTCATCGCCTGGATCATCGGCTGGGACCTGATTCTGGAATACGCCGGCTCCAACATGAGCGTCAGCGTCGGTTTTGCCGCGCATGTGGTCGACCTGCTCGACTGGTTTGGCCTGCATCCCAGCGCGCGATGGATTTCGCCCGCTTATCTTCCCAGCGGCCTCCAGGATCTGGCCGGCAACACCATCTACAAAGACGGCTGGCACTTCGGCTTCAACATTCCCGCATTTCTCATCGTGTTGATTATTACGGTGATCCTGGTGCGCGGCATCCGCGAGTCGGCCTCGACCAACAATATGATGGTGGGATTCAAGCTGATTGCGATTCTCATCTTCATCTTCGCCGTCATCGGCTTCATTCATCCCTCGAACTGGCGTCCCTTTATGCCCAACGGCTGGTCAGGTGTGCTCACCGGCGGCTCCATCATCTTCTTCACCTACATCGGTTTCGATTCCGTCTCCACGGCTGCTGAGGAGTGCAACAATCCGCAGCGCGATTTGCCCATCGGCATCATCGCGACGCTCGCCGTCTGCACGGTGCTCTACGTTGCCGTCGCCGTCTGTCTCACCGGTTTGGTTCCGTGGCAGTCCATGGTGGGCGACGCGGCTCCGGTAGTCAACGCGCTTAAGAAGCTTTCTCTTCTGCCCGGCGGCCATGGGCTTTATTGGATTCGCCTTGTGGTCCTGCTGGGCGCACTCATGGGTATGATCTCGTCGATCCTCGTCTACCAGATCGGCCAATCGCGCGTCTGGTTTTCGATGTCTCGCGACGGATTGCTGCCCAAGGTCTTCTCCAACGTCCATCCCCTATTCCGCACTCCCGCATTTTCTACCTGGGTCGCCGGCATACTGGTCGCCATTCCATCAGGCGTGTTCGATATCGGCACCCTCGCTGATCTATCCAACATCGGCACGCTCTTCGCTTTCGTGCTGGTTTCGATCGGCGTCATCGTCCTGCGCTACCGCGAGCCGGAGCGGCGGCGCGGTTTCGTCGTCCCCGGCGGTCCCGTGATTCCCGCACTCAGCGTGATCTTCTGTTTCTTGCTGATGGCCGGATTGCCCATCATCACCTGGTTCCGATTCGTCATCTGGCTCGTCATCGGCTTGTTCATTTATTTCCTCTACAGCCGTCATCGCTCCGAGTTTGCCCGGCCCCGGTAAACGTCACGTAACGCAGGTCTCCTGACCGACACTTCTCGACGGGTGCCCCCGGTCCCTCGCTTTTGGGGACCGGGGATAATTCCCATCCAATTTCCTTTAAACTGAGGCTGCGATGAAGACCTGGCAAAAAGCTCTCATCATGACGCTGATCACGTTCACCATCGGCGCCATCTATCTGTTCGTCGTCTTCGAACAGCGCCGCAATCCCGGCGTCGCCTCCCAGACCAATCCCGAGCAGAACCTCACGCCCGACAACGTCGCCGTGGTGCGCATGATGTTCCCCACCTCTTTCGACAACGCCCTCAAATTGCAGAACACCAGTGTCTGGATGAAGAACGGCTACACCATGCCGTACTTCCCTTATGAAACCGGCCGCATCGACTTCTCCAAGTCTGCCGGCGTGATTCCCTCCGCGCAACGGCTCGACATTAAGAAAGTCATCAAGGCCGTGGCGCCGGCCCAAGTCGACGATGGCATTTCGCACGGCACGCGTCAGGTGTTCGCTATCTTCGCGCTGCCCGGCAGTACAAGCCTCTACGCCTCCGCCATCGGCGCCATCGACGGCGCACAGGAAGAGTACTTCGACAACATCCTCTTCTTCTACGACGATCCTCATACCATCTACGACAACTGGCCCAAAAACGTCTGGACCGCCATTGACGCGCACCAGGTTCTTCCCGGCATGAGCGAACTCCAGACCCGCATGTCCATCGGCCAGAAAACCCAATCCGACGGCTCCTCCGAGGGCAACCGCACGGTCACGTATGATCAGGCCGGCAAAAAGTGGACAGTTACCTTCGTCGACAACCACGCCACGACAATCAAGAACCAGTAGATATGATTGCATTGCATGTGGTTCCTGAAAATCGAGTAGAATTCCACCGTGCGTTTACGAATCCTTGTTGCCGCAATCTGTCTGCCGGTCTCCAGCGTGGCATGTGTGCTGGCTCAGGCTCCCGCTCCTCCCCCTTGCTCACTGTTGAAGGGCTATTACCACTGCGATCAAGCCGCCTTCGCAATGTATCTCAAGGAGCCAAGGACGGTGGCCGTCGAGTCTCAACCGTCCAATCTCGCCACAAATAAAGCGCTCCGTGACCTCGTCCGATCGCTGGGCGAGACCGAAACAGCGGAAAATGTTGACCTGACTTTCGTTCTCGTCAAGGCTCCGGACGCTGGAGTCTACTTTGGCCCCAACGACAGAGAACTTGCGTCGCTGCGCATCTACTCTCGCGTACGTCAAGATGCGCGGGGTCAACTCATCTGGGTCGAAACCCTCACCGGGCAGCCAGATACTCCCTGGCCAACTGCGGTCTACAATCTCATCCAGCAATTCAAGGCCAGCATGAAGTGAGCGCTTTCGCACTAAACTAAAACTGTGACCGCCATTGAGTCCTTCATCCGCCGCCTGCCCAAGGCTGAGCTGCATCTGCACCTCGAGGGCGCCATTCTGCCGGCGACGCTGGTTGAGCTCAGCGCCCGCCAGGATTACCGCTCGATGACGCTGCCCGAGGCGGAAGCGCTCTACCGGTTCTCCGATTTCACCGAATTCATTGAAGCCTTCAAGGCCATCACGCGACGCCTCAAAGACCCCGAAGATTACGAACTCGCCGCGTGGCGCATGATGCAACATCTGCACGCCCAGGGCGTCGTCCACGCGGAGGTCTACATCTCCGTCGGCGTCATATATATGTGGCGCAACTTCGATCCGCGCTGTTTCGAGCCCATCTTCGCAGCCCTCGAACGCGCCCGCGAGCGCGCCGCCCGCGAATTCAACCTCTCGCTCTACTGGATCTTCGACGCCGTACGCCACTTTACCGTCCAAGAGGCCGAGCGCGTCTTCCGCAAGGCCGCCGAGTTGCGCCAGTATTACCCCTCCATCGTTGGCATTGGCCTGGGTGGCGACGAGCGCCGCACCGGTTCCGAGGCATTTCGCGCCCTTTACTCTGAAGCTGCACGGGCTGGTCTGCGGCTCACCAATCACGCCGGAGAAACCACCGGCCCCGAGGCCATCTGGGAGGCGCTCGCCATCGGTTCTGAGCGCATCGGCCACGCCCTTTCCGCCATCCAGGACGAGAATCTACTCCAAGAGCTAAAAGTGCGGAGCACCTGCCTGGAATTGAACCCCACCTCCAACGTACGCACCGGCGAATGTCCCTCCTTCGCCGCCCATCCCCTGCGACCGTACTTCGATCGCGGCCTCATGGTAACGCTCAACTCCGACGACCCCGCCCTCTTCGGCTCCGATCTCGCCAACGAGTTCCTCCTGGCGCATAAGGAACAGGGATTTACCAGGAACGAGCTGCGCCGCCTCGCCGCCAACTCCATCCGCGCCAGCTTTCTTCCCGAATCCGAGAAGACTTTATGGCTGGCCCGAATCGACACTTTCGAGTAAATAGCGCCGCGTTTTCCGCATCGATTCCGCCAACCAGCCAAACGCATTTTGCGCTATGATGGAGTGTCAGGAGGCTTGTTCGCGATGTCCACGGAAGTCAACTCCCTCACGCCCGTTGAAGAAGTTCCCGTCGAGGATAAGACGGGTCCCACAGCCATGCGGGTGATTACCTGGTTCTCTGTAGGCATGGCAGTTGCCGCCCTCGGCATTTTTGTGGGCGCAGAGCTGCGCAGCCGCTACCGCTTCAAGAAGCGTACCCCCTACGACTTCTATTCGAACGCCGGCGAGCAACAGCCAGGTGAATTCGGCGTCGGCATCTAAGGCCCAACTCTCAGAATTTGTCTCACTCGATGCCGCCTGCGGGCGGCATCGTTGCGTTCGAACCTTAATCTTCTCGCTCAACCCACCACAACAGTCCGTGCGCCATCCTTCGCCTGCCTTCTGGGCGAAAGAGCGGGAATGCACGAACCCCCAAGGTCACGATTTCGTGCGGTCAGAGGCCGGAATTGTTTGGCTTTTCAAAAGAAAAGACGGCAGGAGAAACCTCCTGCCGCCAATCTGACGAGTACGCTTGTTTCGACTACTGTGTATCACCCGAACCCGGTGCCGGTGCAGGAGCCGATTGCGGTGCATCAGCCGGCGGCTGTCCGCCCGGCATGGGCCGCCGAAACTGACCACCCTGTCCGCCCTGACCACCCCGGCCGCGGAACTGCTGTCCGCCTTGTCCGCCGTCCATGCCCGGACGCTGGCCACCCTGCTCCCATCTGCCACGGCCACCTTGGCCGTCGTGACCATCGCCCCGCATGCCCTGGTGCTGCATGTGGTTCATGCGCAGGGTTTGCAACTGTTTCCACTGGTCCGGCTTCAACTGCATTCGGATGTCCAGCAGAAAACGCGCATTCGCCTTTTCCAGATCCGCTCGCGCCATCACAACCTTGTCGATCTGCGCCTCAATGGCCTTCTCGTCCGGCATATCGGCCTTCATCATTGGACCCATCGCGACCTCGGCCTTTTCGAGGTTGGCATGAAGGTCAATCAGCTTCATCTTGTGATCCTGCAGAATCCCGTCCATCGCCTTGCGCTGGTCGTCGGTCAGCGTCAGCTGCTTCACGACGTTGGGATTGTTCCAGAATTGTCCGTGTGCGCCCCCACCACCGAACGCACCCTCTATCGGAGGCCGGTGCTGCCCGAACCCACCGTCGCCGGGTCCCATCCCTTGTCCGTCTGGCCCTTGCGCGCTTGCCAGACCCCCTGCCATCAGAACTCCCGCTACTGCCAAAGCCAAACGTGCGATCTTCAACCCGCTCATATTTCTCTCCTTCCCTTGCCATGCAAGGGATGACCCCTTCTCGCCTTCAATTTCACAAACCCTGTCTATTTACTTACTGCGCTCCGTTGTCGTCCATCAACTGTGCCAGCGGCTCCATCGCCGCCGGGACCCCCCGCGAAACATCGCTGTCCACGGATGCCAGCAAATTCTCGTCCTGCGTGCTGGCGCTATCCTGCGCGCCGGCGCTGACTTTCCGCGTTGTCGCCGCCACGGTTTTCTTCTCCGGTTGCGTTGTTACCGGCGCGGCTGCCGCCCGTTCTTCCGCGGTCTTTTGCGCCGTCTTTTGCGCCGTAATCCTGGCCAACTCCTGCCGGTGAACGATCACATGCGCGACGCCGGCAAGGCTGCCCACGACTACCGCACATCCCAGTGCCCACCCTGTCGCCATCCGCCAAGTGTGCCGCACAGCAAGCTTTGCCGCCATCCGGGGCCGGGTGAGCGATGCATCGCTCCAGGCATCCATGCTCGCCTTGAAGTACCCGAGCGCCTGCTTCAATTCCATATCCACTTCCGGGCTTTCTCTCGCCAAATTCTGTTGCCAGCTCATCGTGTTCCTCTCAACTCGGTGCGAACTCGTCCCAGCGCGCGCGAAAGGTGCGCCTTTACCGTGCCTTCGCTGAGTCCCGTCGCACTTGCAATTTCGCTCAACTCCCGCTCTTCCACGTAGCGCAGCAAGAACACCGTTCGCTGCCGCTCGCTCAGGCCTTTCACCGACTGCCAAACCCGCGCCACCTGCTCTTTCGCCAGCATCTGCTGCTCCGCGTTGCGTTCCCCATTGGGCAGCCAATCGCTGGCCTCGTCCAGATCTACCGCATTGGTCCGCGTCTGCCGCCAGAATTGAATCCGGCGGTTGCGCCAGTAGTCTTTCTGCAGATTGATGGCGATCCGCATAAACCACGTCATCGCGCTCGAGTCGCCGCGAAAACTCTTCCAATTCCGGTGCGCCTTCAGGAAGCATTCCTGCGTCAGCGTCTCGGCCAGGTCAACGTCCCGCAGTGACGAAAGCAGAAACCGGAAAATCTGCGGCCGGTGACTCTCGACAATCCGGGCAAACTCCTGCGCAGCAATCTCCTCAGCCGTTGCTACGGTCATTGGCTTTACTGCTGTGCCGGCAGCCATCACTTTGGTAGACGCCCCCCCGCAGCGCAAGTTTACAACCCTCCTGGGTCATTTTGCGCCGTTTCAGCGCAACTATAGATGCGGAAAGGACCATTCGTCCCTTTGAAAATGCCGCCTTTCGGCGCTGTATCGGCTTCTGCCTGCTTCCCCCGGCACGGCTCCCGATAGCAACGATATAATCGGGGCGGCAAGCAAAGCACTTATCGATCCGGCCTCAGAATACTGCGTCCGTGCCCCATCCATTTCCGTCCGCTGCGGCAGAGAAATGGGTGGGAGACGATGACACTATCATTGGGCCGGATCAATAGAGAAAGAACGGAGATTCAAATGATTTCGCGCCGCAAGTTCGTGAACGGCCTGGCCGCGGGTGCGGCAAGCACGGCCTTTGCCTCCACCGCCAAAAGTTACGCGCAAATTCTCGGCGCCAACGACCGGCTGAACTTCGCCATCCACGGTAATGGCGACAAAGGCCGCGCCGGCGCGCACCTTGCCTCGTTGCGCGCCAACAGCAAGACCGCCCGCGTCGCCTACATCTGCGACGTTGACTCCGGCATCCTGGCCAGGTTCGCCGCCAAGGCGGAGCAGGCGCTCGGCTATGCGCCCAAAAGCGAAGGCGATTTTCGCCGCATCCTCGACTCCAAAGAAGTGGACGCCATCACCGTAGCCACGCCCGACCATTGGCACACGCCCATGGCCGTGCTCGGCCTCAAAGCCGGTAAGCACGTGTATGTAGAAAAGCCCTCCAGCCAGAACGCCCGCGAGGGAGAACTGCTGGTAGCCGCGCAAAAAAAATATGACAAGTGCGTGCAGGTCGGCGACCAGCAACGCTCTTCCGACTACACCATCAAGTTGATCCAGAAGATTCACGACGGCTACATTGGCGAAACCTACATGGCCAAGGCCTGGTACGCTAACACGCGCGGCGCCACGTTCTACGGCAAGACTGCCGCGCCCGTTCCACCCACGCTCAACTGGGACCTGTGGCAAGGCCCCGCGCCACGCAGCGAGTACAGGGAAAATATTCATCCCTACAACTGGCACTGGCTGCGCCGCTACGGCACCGGCGAAACCCTCAACAACGGAACCCATGAAGTAGACGTCTGCCGCTGGGCGCTCAACGCCGAATATCCCCATGCCGTTACCGCTTCGGGAGGCAACTACAACTTCAAAGACGACTGGGAATTCTACGACACCCTCATCACCAACTTCGAATATCAGGACAAAACCATCTCCTGGGAAGGCCGCAGCCGCCAGGGCATGCGCCTCTACGATCGCGACCGCGGTTCGGTGATCATCGGCACCAAGGGGTCGGTGGTGATCGACCGCGGCGGCTACGACGTCTACGACTGGAAGGGCAAGCAGACGGACCAGTTCCGCGTGGGCCACGCCGCCGCAAGCAGCGACACCGTCGGCGCCGACAACATGACCGACGCCCATTTCGCCAACTTCATCGCGGCCATTCGCGGCCAGGAAAAGCTCAACTCGCCCATTCCGGTCGCCAATGTCACCGTCACCATGCTTCTGCTCTCGAACATTGCGTGGTTCGTCAATCGCAAGCTGCGCATCGACCCGCAGACGGCGCACATCCTGGGCGATTCCGCAGCCATGAATTTCTGGGGCCGGAGCTATGAAAAGGGCTGGGAGGTGACGGTGTGAAAAACAGCTTCTAGCTTTTGGCTTCTAGCTACTAGCTTGGCTGCCGCGAGGTCGTGCCTTCGTGTTGCAGCCATCGACGATAAAGGCGCCTTCATCGATGGCTGCGTAAGTGAAGTTTCAGTAAGCGCGCCGGAGGCGCAGTGTTTGTTAGCCCCGCGCTTCAGCGTAGGGAAAACATGGCGCGCCGGAGCCAGTGTTCTTAGCCCCGCGCTTCGCGTGGGAAAACATAAGCGCGCCGGAGGCGCAGCGTTTGTTAGCCCCGCGCTTCAGCGTGGGGAAAACGGATTCCACAGATTGTTTCCGGAGTCCCGTAGGGACGGCGCAAGGAGATTCCTTTTGCGCGAATAGATTAGAGCTAGAAGCTAGGAGCTAGAAGCTGAAAGCTCAGGAGCACAAACGATGAATGTCGCAATCAACCAACTCCCCGCCGCCGAAGCCGGAAACCTCACCATCGGCGGCGACCTCACCGTCAACCGCATGGGCTTTGGCGCCATGCGCATCACCGGCAAGGGTGTCTGGGGCCCTCCGCCCGACGTTCCCGGCGCACTTGCCACGCTGCGCCGCGCCGTCGAACTGGGCGTCAACTTCATCGACACTGCCGATTCCTACGGACCCGATGCCTCCGAGGAACTCATCGCCGAGGCCCTCTTTCCTTATCCCGCGGGCCTCGTAATCACCACCAAGGTCGGCTGGACGCGCCACGGTCCGGGCGTATGGCAGCACAACGCCGCGCCGGAGCACATTCAAAAGGCCATTGAAGGCAGCCTCAAGCGCCTGCGTCTCGATCGCATCGGCGTTTACCAGCTCCACGTGCCCGATCCGGCCGTCTCCTTTGAAGCTTCGATGGAGACCCTGGCTGCGCTCAAGGAACAGGGAAAGATCCGCCACATCGGGCTCTCGAACGTCACCCTGGAGCACATCCAACGCGCACAAAAAATCGCTCCCATCGTAAGCGTGCAAAACCGCTATAGCTTCCTCGATCGCGAGTGGGATTTTGTGCTCGATTACTGCGCGGCCAACGGCATCGCCTTTCTGCCCTGGGGGCCCATGGCGCAGGGCCGCAGTGCCGGCGATGTCGTGGGAAAAATCGCTGCTGCGCGAGGGGTCTCGACAGCCGTGGTTTCTCTGGCCTGGTTGCTGCGCCGTTCGCCGGTAGTCCTGCCCATCCCCGGCACCGGCAACGTCAAGCACCTCGAAGAGAACGTGAGCGCCGCGGCTTTCAAGCTGAGCGATGCGGAGTTGGCCGAGCTGGCCGCCGTAGTGGCGGAGCCTTATTGGCTGCGCACCTGAGTGGATACTCAGCAGCTCTCGCTTTTAACCAAACGGGCCGAATCAGGGATGTGCTTTGAGATATTCCTCGACCGCCTTTGTGAGCGGCTCAAGGTCGAGAACGATCGTGTCCCAGGCGATCTGAAGATCGATTTGAAAATAGTCGTGGATGGCGCGATCGCGGAAGCCTGCAATTTCTTTCCAGGGCACAGCGATCGATGCTTTCACCGGCGCAGAAATCCTTTTCGCAAGTTCGCCAATCAATGCGAACTGCATGATCACCGCACTCTGCGTCTTTCGATCCTTTAGGAATGAAGCGTTGTCCATGCCGGCCACAAAGTCGCGGATCAAATTCGTGGCATCGACGATCTGAGCCAGATATACGCGATCATCCTTCATAAATGGTAGCGAGATCATGCGCTACGTAAGGCTGTACGTGTCGGTTCAAGCTCTGCTCAGTGACCAGATCGACTTTTCGTTCGAGGGACGTATCGAGTTTCTCAACCAACCGCATGTAACCGACCATCCCCGTAGGACGGCCGAAACGCACCAGGATGTCGACGTCGCTCTCCGGCCGATCTTCACCGCGTGCGACGCTACCAAAGACCGCGGCATAGCTTACGCCATACTGCCTGAATACGGGACCCGTCCTCAGTTTGACTTCTTCGATGGTCACACCTTATTTATACCCCTGTGCCAGGGAAAATCAATGTATCCAACTCTCCAGGGTTTACTCTGAAAGAACCGCCATGCTCCTCGAATCCCTTCGCGATGAAGTCCTCCACGCCAACCAGGAGATCGCCCGCCGCGGTCTTGCGCCCCACACCTTCGGCAACGCCAGCGGCATCGACCGCTCGGTGCGAGAAGCCCCTCGTCGTCATCAAGCCGAGCGGCGTTGACTACGCCACCATGACGCCCGCCGACCTCGTGGTCACCGATCTCGACGGCAACATCGTCGAGGGCTCGCTGCGCCCTTCGAGCGATCTCGACACGCACACCCTCCTCTATCGCGAATTTCCCCAGATCGGCGGCATCGTCCACACCCACTCCGAGTTCGCGACCTCGTGGGCGCAGGCCGGCCGCGCCATCCCTTGCCTCGGCACCACGCACGCCGACTACTTCCACGGCCCCGTTCCCGTCACCGCAGCCGCTCTCGGCCGAAGAGGTCTCGGAGGCTTACGTGCGCAACACCGGCGCCGTCATTGTTCGGCTCTTCCGCGCGCAGAATCTCGATCCCGTCGCCGTTCCCGGCGTGCTCGTGGCCGGCCACGCTCCTTTTACCTGGGGCAAGACTCCCGCCGAAGCCGTCGAGCACGCCGACGTTCTCGAATACATCGCCCGGCTGGCATTCCGCAGTATGCTGCTCGGTGCGCCTGAGGCCGGCATTCCGTCCTACGTGAAGGAACACCACTACCTGCGCAAGCACGGTCCCAATGCGGACCTACGGCCAGCGCATCGAGCCGGCATTGTTGCCTCTAACGCCGGCTCGGAATCCCGTTGCGTCCGCCCTGAGCGCGCCTTGCTCCGGCTGCGACAAAGCAGCACGAAGGCGGCGTCGGAGTTGCAGAGGAAATCGCCTTCCAAAGCGATCGATTTTTCAACGAAAAGGCACAACACCAAACTCCCGCAAACTGCCGCAGATGAGCAAACTACCATTTATCATAGGTTCATCTCTTTCTTGGGAGGCCACTTCCCGATTTCTCAATCTTGCCAGGTGATTTGACGCACATTCTGTTGACTTTTCCCGGAACTTGAAGTCCATATCATGCGTAATTTCAGACAATTGGCGACCAGCCGCCGGGGCGCCGGCGCTCCTCCACCACTGGCAACTCACGTGCAAGCATACACAGCGTAGGACATCCTCCCTCTTATGGACAAGAGCCTCCTCAGCCGCGTGCAGGTTACAGTGATGGCGCTGGCGACGGCGGCTGTGTTCTTGTTAGCAGTATTCAATCTCCTTCAAGAGCGCGCCTCCCAACAGCCCACGGACGGCGTGTGGTGGCACGAGGCGCACGGAGGTCTGGTGGCCGACCGTGTGCTGCCCGATTCGCCTGGCCAGCAAGCATTCATCCAGGTCCACGATCTTCTGACTGCAGTCAATGACGTTCCTGTCACCACGGTCGCCGATCTCGAGCGCGCCCTTTACCGCGCCGGCCCCTACGTCCAGCTCCGCTACAGCGTCACCCGCGACGGCATTCCTCTCGACACGCCGGTGCAGGTGATTCCCGTGCCCGCCGACCGCAGTTTGCAATTCGGTCTGCGCATCATCGGCCTTATCTATCTCGTCATCGGCTTCTACGTCCTCTTCCGCCGCTGGGGCGCGCCACGCGCCACGCATTTTTATCTCTTCTGCCTGGTTTCGTTCGCGCTCTACGCTCTCCATTACACCGCGCGCCTTCGACCTGCTGGACTGGACCGTCTTCTGGACCAACGTCGTTGCCGAAGCCCTGCAGCCGGCGCTCTTTCTCCACTTTGCGCTCAGCTTCCCTGAGGAGCGCTTCAAGAGCCTTCGCCGCCGCTGGCTTTTGCCGCTGGTTTACGCGCCCGGCGCCGGACTGCTGGGGTTGTGGCTCTGGTCCATCGGCACGCGCGCGGCCACCAAGCTGCTGCTCGACCGCCTGAACCAGATCGCCACCGGCTACGATGCGCTGTTTCTACATCCTGGCCGCGTTGCTCTTCCTGCGCAGCTACAGCCGCGCCACCACGCCGCTCCTGCGCCAGCAGTTGAAATGGGTCACCCGCGGAACCCTGCTCGCGGTGCTGCCTTTCACGTTTTTTTACGCGGTTCCGTATCTGCTGCAGCTCAACCCGCCGCACCTGCTCACGAATCTCGCCGGCCTCTCGCTGGTGTTTTTGCCGCTCACCTTCAGTTGGGCCATCGTACGCTACCGGCTGATGGACACCGACCTGATCTTCAAGCGCGGCGTGGCCTACACGCTGGCCACGGCGCTCATCCTCGGCGGCTACTTCGGCATCATCGCCCTCATCTCGATCGTGGTCCACATCCGGCTGCCGGAAGCGGTGCGCGAGTGGGGACTCTGGGATCGCCATCCTGGTCACGGCCGCGGTCTTCGATCCCCTCAAGCGCCGCATTCAGGGATGGGTCGATCGCGCCTTCGACCGCCATCGCTACGACTACCGCAAAGCCCTGGTCGAGTTCGGCCGCGGCCTCAGTTCGGAGACCGATCTGCAGGCGCTGCTCCACGCCATCGTGGAGCAATTGCCCCGCACGCTCCTCGTAGCCCGCGTCGCCATCTTCCTTGCCGGCGAATCGGGCAGCCTGCGCCTCGCCGCCTCGCACGGACTTTCCGAGGAACCTGGTCCAAAGGGTGAAAGCGCGGAGCCGCCTCGATCTTGGCTTCCTGCACTTCGATCGCGCCTCCGATCACTCGCACATTTTCTTTGAGAACGCCCAGCAGGTTCTGCATCTGCCCCCTGCGCAGCAGCGCACCGCGTCCCTCCTCGATCTCAACTACTATCTGCCCTGCCGCGTGGCCGAGTCGCCTTCGAGCGTTGGCATCGGCAAGGCGGCGTTCCACGCTTCTGGCCTTCGGACGAGTGCCTTGCAGCGGGAAGGCGGCGCCGGTCGAACCATCGCCGTCATCGGCCTCGGCCGCACCCTGGGCGGCGACTTCCTCTCCAGCGAAGATGTCGAGCTGCTCGAATCCCTCGCCAGCTACATCGGCATCGCTTTGCAGAACGCCAGCCTCTACGCGCGCCTCGAAGAAAAAATCGTTGAGTTCGAGCGCCTCAAGGAGTTCAACGAGAATATCGTCGAGTCCATCAACGTGGGCATCTTCGCCATCGATCTCGACGACCGCATCGAGAGCTGGAACGCGCAAATGGAAGCCATGTACGCGCTCAGCCGCGGCGAAGCCATCGGCCAGGCGCTTCGTTCCGTATTTCCCCTGGAGTTCATTGAGGCGCTCGAAGAGTTCCGCGGCGATCCCGGCGTGCATCACCTCTATAAGTTCCGCCTCACCACGCGCGCCGGCGAACAGCGCCAGGCCAACATCGCCATCGCGCCGCTCGTCTCGCGCGACTTCGTTCCCGTGGGCCGCATCGTGCTCGTCGACGACATCACCGAGCGCGTCGCTCTTGAAAACCAGTTGGCGCAGTCCGACAAGCTCAGCTCCATCGGCCTGCTGGCCGCGGGCGTCGCCCACGAAATCAACACCCCGCTTGCCGTCATCTCGTCCTACGCGCAGATGCTCGCCAAGCAGTTGCGCGGCGACCCCCGCGCCGAGTCGCTCGGCTCCGTCCTCGACAAGATCACGCAGCAGAGCTTCCGCGCCGCCGAAATCGCCAACGGCCTGCTGAACTTCTCGCGCACGTCCACCACGGAGTTCCGCTCCACCGACCTGAATCAAGTCATTCGCGACACCCTCTCGCTGCTCGAACATCAGTTCAAGACCGCGCAGATTTTCGTCGATCTCGATCTTGCCGAGGAGCTGCCGCCCATCAACGGCAACTCCCGGCAAACTGCAGCAGGTCTTTCTCAACCTGCTTCTCAACGCCAAAGAGGCCATGCCCGGCGGCGGACGCCTGCGCGTGGCCACGCTCGTTAACGGCCACGTGGAGGCCATCGTTGCCGATTCCGGCTCCGGCATTGCGCCCGAAGCACCTCAAACGCATCTACGATCCCTTCTTCACCACCAAAAACATTCCCGGCGAAAAGCGCGGCACCGGCCTGGGCCTCGCCGTCAGCTACGGCATCATTCAGGAGCATGCCGGAAAAATTCTTGTGGAAAGCGCAATCGGCGCCGGCACCACCTTTCACCTTGAGTTTCCCCTGTTGAGGAATTCTGTTCATGCCTGAGCCCGGTACCGAGGAAGATCTGAACTTGAGCGCGTCCGATTCCGCAGCCGCCAGCAACGGCAAGTCTCCCGCGGCCTCCATCCTGGTGGTCGACGACGAGGCCGGCATCCGCGACTCGCTGGAGGTGCTTCTCGGTTTCGAGAACTACGTCGTCAAAACCGCCGCCAACGGCGAGGAGGGACTCGACCTCCTCGATCGCGAGAGCTTCGATCTCGTCCTGCTCGATCTCGCATTGCCCGGCCAGAGCGGTCTCGAGCTTCTGCCGCAATTCAAAGAGCGCCAGCCCGATCTGCCCATCATCATGATCACCGCCTACGGCACCGTCGACAACGTCGTCGAGGCCATCCGCGCCGGCGCGGAAAACTTCGTTCAAAAGCCCTGGGACAACGAGAAGCTGCTGGCCGACATTCGCTCCGCC
The DNA here is from genome assembly GCA_963732305.1 of uncultured Acidobacteriaceae bacterium. Taxonomy (GTDB): domain Bacteria; phylum Acidobacteriota; class Terriglobia; order Terriglobales; family Acidobacteriaceae; genus Telmatobacter. Next base: position 189,667 of record CAVSYW010000003.1, on the reverse strand, counting down.
GTCGCCCGCCGCCGCGCCGAAGAAGAAAACATTCAGCTCAAGCGCACCCTCAAGCAGCGCTACAACTTCTCGAACATCGTGGGCAAAAGCGAGTCCATGCTGAAGGTCTTCGATCTGGTGGCGCAGGTCGCGCCCAGCCGGTCAACGGTACTCATCCAGGGCGAAAGCGGCACCGGCAAGGAGGTCATCGCCAAGGCCATCCACGCCAACTCGCCGCGCCAGCGACAAGCCCTTCGTGCCCATCAACACCGGCGCCATGCCGTCCGAGCTGCTCGAGTCCACGCTCTTCGGCCACGTGAAGGGCGCGTTTACCTCCGCCGTCGCTTCAAAGAAAGGCCTCTTCGAGGTCGCCAACGGCGGCACGCTCTTCCTCGACGAGATCGCCACCATGGGCATGGACACGCAGGCCAAGATCCTGCGCGTGCTGCAGGACAAGCGCTTCATGCACCTCGGCGGCATTCAGGAGATTCAGGTGGACGTGCGCATCCTCGCCGCCACCAACGTCGATCTGCGCCAGGCGGTGCGCGATGGCCAGCTTCCGCGAGGACCTCTTCTACCGCCTCAACGTCATCACCGTCGACCTGCCGCCGCTGCGCGCCCGCCGCGAAGACATTCCGCTGCTCGCCCAGCACTTCCTCGATCTCTACGCCAGCGAAAACAACTTCGCGCCGCGCAAGCTCTCCACCGACGCCATGCGCGCGCTCATGGACTACGACTGGCCGGGCAACGTCCGCGAGCTCGAGAACGCCATCGAGCGCGGCGTCGTGCTCTCCTCCGGCCCCGTCATCGGCGCCGACCTGCTTCCCGGCCACATCACCGGCCGCAGCTTCCAGGACGCGCTCCTCGAGCACAATCCCAACTCCTCGCTCTTCGACATTCTCGAAGTCATCGAGCGCCGCATCATCATCGAAAAACTCGAGCGCTGCAACTGGAACCAGACCGAAGCCGCCGAGCAGTTCCGCATCCCGCTCTCCACGCTCAACCAGAAGATCAAGCGCCTGAACATCGAGATCCGCAAAAAGGGCAGGGAATAGACGTAACGCCGGCTCCAGCCGGCTGTAGCGCGGGCGCCCTCGCCCGCGCTTGCTCAGAGTAGGTAGACCCGGTCGAGCCAACCACTGCTGTAAACTGATCGCTGACGACCGCAAACTGACACCTGAAACCTGACCACTGTATGACCTACTACCTCTTCAAATCCGAACCCAGCGTCTACTCCTTCGACGACCTCGTGCGCGACGGCGAAACCGTATGGGATGGCGTCACCAATCCCACCGCCGTCAAAAATCTGCGCGAGATGAAGCCGGGAACGAAGTGGATCTTCTATCACACCGGCGACGAGCGCACCGCTGTCGGCACAGGAACCGTGGTCAGCGTCGACGCAACCGATCCCAAAGTCCCCATCGTGCGCGTCAAAGCCGGCAAGCGCCTGAAGCACCCGAAAACCCTCGACCACATCAAGGCCGAAAAGATATTCAAGACCTCGCCCCTGCTCACCATAGGCCGCCTCTCAGTAGTCCCGCTCACCAAAGAGCAGTGGGATTGGTTTGTGAGCTGACTCTGCTTGCCATCTTTCGCTATTTCAGGATATATTACTGGATATAGATAGGAGGCCGTCATGGGCAGCACTGCGCAGGCACGAGCAGTCAATAACTACCGCAAGCGCCTGAACCGGCGCGGCATGGCGCGGTTTGAGGTGCTCGGCCTGAAGAAGGACCGTGAGCTGGTGCGCGCCGTCGCCAGGCGGCTCGCAGGGAACGGCCCGGAGGCGGAAGAGCTTCGCGCCTCGGTCCGCGAAAAAATCGCACCCGACACGCGCAAAAAGGGCGGCATCTATGAGGCACTGCGCCGCTCGCCGCTGGTGGGTGCAAACCTCAACCTGAAGCGTCCTTTCGTGAAACCGCGGAAGATTGACCTGTGAGCCGCTACCTGCTCGACAGCAACGTCATCAGCAACGCCACCAAGCCTTTTCCGTCTCAATTACTTGCCACGTGGATGATGCAACAATTCAGCGAAGATCTCTTCGTCGCTTCCATGACCGTTGCCGAAGTCTGGCGGGGCATACTGGAAAAGCCCGCAGGTCGAAAGCGCAGGGAACTGGAGAACTGGTTCCAAGGCCCGGAAGGGCCGCCGTTGCTTTTCCTCGGACGGATTCTGCCGTTCGACGAGAAAGCTGGATTGGTTTGGGCGAGATTGATGTACGAAGGAACGAAGATAGGGCGGCCGCGCAGCCCTTTAGACATGATTCTGGCCGCCGTCGCCGAGACGAACGATTGCATTCTGGTGACGGACAACGAAAAACACTTCGCCGGATTGAAGTTCATCAATCCGATGCGGCCTGCAGGTTGAGCCCGGCGCTCCGGGCCTATGTCTTCGCAACCGGCCCCAGCGGCCAAACTGTCTTCTCGTATACCTCGTTGAGCACTTGCGCCAGGCCCGTGTACATAGCCGACGCTCCGCAGAACAGACCTTCCCAGCCGGCGGCTTTGCCTATCGCGGCGCTGCCGATTGCATCACCCAATGCCAGCATGAAGAACAAAACCGTAAGCGAGCCGAAGACCACCTGCAGCGCGCGATTCAGCCTCAGTGTGCCAAAGAACAGCACTGCCGTGAAGATGCCCCACAGGGCGAGGTACGCCGGTACGCTGAATCCCGAAGGTCCCGCGAGCTCCAGCCCCGTTTTAGGCAAGGTCACGAGGGCGACAAACGACAACCAAAACATGCCGTAGCTGGTAAACGCCGTGCAAGCGAAGGTATTGCCTTTCTTCCACTCCATGATGCCGGCGATTACCTGCGCGACGCCGCCGTAAAAGATCCCCATGGAAAGGATCATCGTATCGAGCCCGATCAATCCTGCGTTATGCAGGTTGAGCAGGATTGTGGTCATCCCGAAGCCCATCAGCCCAAGCGGCGCGGGATTCCCTGTTCTATCGGCAGTGTTCGTATCTGGCATAGAAGTTCTCCTGGCGGAGGGGAGGGGAAGCGTTCCGGACTCAACGCGTCTCCGGAATACAAAACGTATTCAAGGTGTCCTGTTGAATCGCCGGAATTGTAGCATGTGGCCTGCACAACGCGGATTAAGAATCTAATCACCTTTGCCCGCGAGCCACGCTTTGGTATTCAGCATTTGCCGCTGATCCAGACTCCACACTTTGCCCGTCAGCGCATCCGGCGCTCGACCTTCGCGCGCCGACTTCTCAAACTCCTGCACCACGGCCTGCATCTTTGCGTCCAGGTCGTCGACGAAATTAAGCACCAGCGCCTCGGGAATCATGGGCAGCTTGGGCGAGCCGAATTCGAGCTTGCCGTGATGCGACAGGATCATGTGCAACACCAGGGTCCGCAGCCGATCGGGAAAATCGGGCAGCGTCGCGATCGTCTTCTCCACCAGGTCCACACCGATCTGGATGTGCCCCAGCAGCACGCCCTCGACGGTGTAGTCGAAGCCGGTCTCCCACTCGAGTTCGCGGATCTTCCCAATATCGTGCAGAATCACGCCGGTGACAAGCAGATCGCGGTCAAGCAGCGGATAGTGCGCCGCCACGCGGTCGGCCAGTCCCAGCAAACTCACCACGTGTTCCAGCAATCCGCCCAGCCATGCGTGGTGCAGTTGCCGGGCCGCCGGGGCTTCGCGATAGGCCTGCGCAAGTTCCGTGTCGGCAAGGAGCACCGTCAACAACCGCTTCAGGTCCGGATTCGCCAGACTCGCGACAGCCGCTTCAAGTTGCGCCCACAACTCGCCCACATCGCGCGTTGTCGCAGGCAGCATGTCGAGTTTGTCGGCCTCGCCCGCCTGCGCCTTGCGCAGTTGATCCACCTTCATCTGCGCGCGATCCTCGTAGCGCGAGATCGAGCCGCGCACCTTGACGATGTCGCCGCGATCGAAATCTTTAGCAATGCGCGGATCGCCAATCTCCCATACGCGCGCTTCGATCGGACCGGTTTTATCGCCCAGCGACAGGTTCAGATACGGCTTCCCTTGTTTGGTAGTCCGCTGCTGCTTGGCCAGCACAAGGAAAAATCCGTCGAAGAGCTTCCCCTCGTCAAAGCCCATAAGTTCGGAAATATAGATGTCTTTCATTCTGCCGAGAAGCTTAACGCAATTGGCCCGCCACGCCAAACAACCCGCCGTGCGAAAAACTCCCTTGCCCCATCCATTTTGGTTGCCGCGGCAACCAAAATGGGTGGGAAAGCACGAACCCCCAAACCATCTCATTCAACGCAACACAGACATTCCGTGCCCCGTCCTTTTCGCGCCTTATGCGAAAAGAGTGGGAAAGCGAGAACCCGAAACCGTCTCTTTCAACTCACCTCGAGGAATCGGTGCCCCACATCTCTCTCTTGAAATGTGGGAAAGCACGGGCCCTAAACCATCTCTTTCAACTCGGTACAAACATTTCCCCCGAAAAGCCACGGGCCTGGGAAGAATCTCCCAGGCCCGCGTCGTCAAACAACCTGAATCCGAGCGCTACTGCTGTTGCGGCGTCGCCTGCGGAGCCGGCGCATCTTGCGCGGGCGCGGGAGCGGGCGCTCCCGGTACCGGCGGAATCGGCGTTGGCTGCACAACCGGTTTCGGTCCATTGTCGGTCTGGTTCTTTTTTTGCTGCGACATGCGCGTCTTCTCGGCAGTCGTCTCGGAGGCCTTTTTCTTCTTCTTGGTAGGCGTAGTGGCCCCGTTCAGCCCCATGGGAGCCGATTGCGTCTCCCGGTCGGCCACTTCAGCCGCATCCGGCGGCTTAGGCGACGTCGAATCGGCTGGAGCGCCGCGCGTCTTGGCGCTCTTGGGTGCGCGCGCGCGCGCACTGAACCGCGTCTTCCTGGTCGGTGCCGTAGGCTCCAGCGGATTCGGCGGCTGATCCGCGGCGGAAGCCGCCTCCGGCAGCGCCCCAGCGTTTTCCGTAGACGAATTCGTCGATGCCGTGGGCAGCGTTTCGCGCGGCGCCTGGCCGAAACGAATCTTCTCTCTCTTGCCGGGCTTCTCCGTGCCCTGTGCCTTCTTTGTAGAAACCGGTTTTGCCGCGGGCGCAACCGCCTGCGTAGTCGCCGGTTCCGCACTTGTATCAATCGCGGGTCCTGCCGCACCCGATTTCTGCCGGAAGTTGCGCGTGCTCTCGCGGAACCGCGTCCTCTCTACCTTGGCCTTTTTCTTTGGCGCAGGCGGCACGTAGGCGCTGAAGGCGATGGTGGAATGCAGCTCGGTGTAGGTGGCGCCGGTGTCCGTGTACCCGTCTTTGATCTGGATGAAGGCCTCGTCGCGCATTTTGTTCAGGTATTCGCGGATCGCCGGCTCCATCCGGGCCATGTAATAGGTCTCTTCAACGTCCTGCTCAACGTCCTTGTAAGGCCGCGGTCCACCCGGTATGTGCTGAACCACTTTCAGAATGATGTAGCCCTGTCGCGTCAGGATGGGATCGGTGTACTGGCCGGTGCTCAAATTGAAGGTTTTATCTTCGAGCAGTTTTCCCAACTGGCCGCGCTTGTATTGCCCAAGGTCGCCGCCTTCCTGCGCCGTCGGGCCGTCGCTAAAGCTGCGCGCCAGTTGCGCAAAGTCGCCGCCGGAGTGCAGCCGGGCCTCGATATCGTCCGCCTTGGCCTTGGCGGCAGCCACTTTGGCGGGATCGTCGCCGCCCGTGCCCGTGGAGACAAGAATCTCGCTCAGCTTCTCACTCTCCGATTGCGCGTAATCTTCCTTGTGCGCCTCGTAATAGCGCTCTACCTCACCGGGCGTTATCTGGATGTGTTCGCCAACCTCGTCGCGCATCACTTCCTGCGTGATGACCTGATTGCGGATGTTGGCTTTGAAGTCCTCGAACGAGACGCCCTGCTCCTGGGCTGCCTTCTCCAGGTCCTCAATCGTGTCCAGGTTGTATTGCTTGCGGATCTCGTCCAGTCTCTTCACCAGCTCGGTTTCGCCGGTAACGTTCAGCTCCTTGCCTTTGGAGAGCCACAGTTGCTGGTCGATCAGGTTGCGCAGCAGATCCTTGTGCGCCGCCGAAATCTCCTGCATCGTTTCGTTGTGTTGCCGGCCCTCCTGGTCCAACTCGGATTGGGCGCGGTTGTAATCCGACTGGGTAATGATCTGATCGTTGACGCGGGCAACGATGTCCTCGGCTACGGTCCCGCCGTACGGGCTGGCCGGCTCATTGGCCTGGGCGCGTGCAAGGGTGTTACCCGCGAGCAGCCCCGCGACCAGCCCCACGGCCAGAATCGTGTCGAGCACGAATGCCGCGAAAGTGCGAAGAGTTCTTGTAGTCATAATGTCGGCAACCGGCTGGGCGGCTGCATTACACTTTTTTGCCACCTGATACATAGACGCCATTGTAAATGCCAAGGCAGCAGAGAGGCGATTTTCCCACCAATCACTGCACCGACCCCACGAAGAATCCTAACCAATTGAAGGTGCCCCCGGTCCCTCGCCCTTGGGGACCGGGGAACCCACGACGGCTCTCCCTCGCTCAGCAGATTCCGCCGTCCCTTGCTGCCCGTCCCTCCTCGGCCGCGTCCAACACCACGGTGCTATACTTTAGCCCAAGACGGCCCTGCGGGCGTCCCGCGGGCGGTTTTTGCATCTTCCTGGCCTTGCCGGAAACGGGCAAGGTCAATTTGTCTTGAGCGTCCGTCTTATAACTGACGGATTTGCTCCCGGCAGTTGGAATTTGTGATGCTTCATCCGCTCTCGCACCCGCCGCATTCGCCGTCTGGAGGTTTGGTTTGTCAATGACTCCCCGCGCCCGCCGTGCGCTTTTCGCTCTCGCCGTTTTCTTCACCGTCTGTGCCGTTGCCGGCACGTTCCTTGAACGCCGTGTGGGCGCGCAATCCTCACAGGACGAGAGCCAGCTCCGCGACAGCCTCAAGACCTTTACCGATGTGTATGCTCTCGTCGAGCAGAACTACGCCGAGCCCATCACCGGCGACAAGGCCGATGACGCCATCTACGACGGCGCCATTCCCGGCATGTTGCAGGTGCTCGATCCCCACTCGCACTTTTACGATCCCAAGTCCTACGCCCGCCTGCGCGAAGACCAGCGCGGCCGTTACTACGGCGTCGGCATGGTCATCCAGCAGCAGAACGACGACGGCAAGACCAAGGTCTTCGTCGTCACTCCGTACGAAGACACACCCTCGTTCCGCGCCGGCATTCATCCCGGCGATCAGATCGTCGCCATCGACGGCAAAACCACCGAAGGCTGGGGTTCCGACCAGGTGGCGAAGGCGCTCAAAGGCCCCAAGGGTACGCAGGTCGAAGTCACCATGATTCGCTACGGCTCCGCCAAGCCGCTGGTCTTCGACCTCATTCGCGACGAGATTCCGCATCCCTCCATCGATCTCAAGTTTGAGATTCGCCCCGGCGTCGCCTACATCCATCTCACGCAGTTCCAGGAAACCACCGGCGACGAAATGGAAGAAGCTATCAACGGCTTCAGCAACCTCAAGGGCCTGGTGCTCGATCTGCGCGAGAACCCGGGCGGTCTGCTCAACCAGGCGGTCGATGTCTGCGACCATCTCCTCACCAAGGGCCAGACCATCGTCACGCAGCGCGGACGCGCCTACTCCGACGTTAACTACACCGCGACCCACGGCAACGGCGGCAAGACCTTCCCCATCGTCGTGCTGGTCAATCGCGACACCGCATCGGCTGCGGAAATCGTCTCCGGCGCGTTGCAGGATCACGACCGCGCTCTCATCGTCGGCGAAACCACATTCGGCAAGGGCCTGGTGCAGACCGTCTACAACCTCAGCGAGAACACCGGCCTCGCGCTCACCACCTATCACTACTACACGCCCTCCGGCCGCCTCATTCAGCGCAACTACGAAGGCGTTTCGCTCTACGACTACTACAACCACGCCGGCGCTCTCGCCGCTGACCCGTCGAACCGCGAAGTCAAGCTCACCGACTCGGGCCGCACCGTCTATGGCGGCGGCGGCATTACGCCCGACGAAAAAATCGAGACGCCGAAGACCACCCGCTTCCAGGACGAGCTGAGCTACAAGGACGTCTTCTTCAAGTTCGCGCCCGTCTACGTGGCCACGCACACCCCAGGCCAGAACTTCCAGGTCGACGACGGGGTAATGTCGGACTTCAAAAAGTTCCTCACCACGCAAAGCGTCGAATGGACCGACGCCGACATCAACGGCGCATCCGACTGGATCAAGGCGCGCATCAAGAAGGACATCGTCACCATTCAGTCCGGCCAGCTCATGGGACTGCGGGTCATCGCCGAATGGGATCCGGAGATCCAGAAGGCGCTCGGTTTTATGCCCGAGGCGCAGGCGCTCGAAGACAACGCCCACAAGGTTCTCGAGGAAAAAGCCCAGGCCCGCACCACCGCGCCCGCGCAGCCTCAGAGTGATCCCAGCCCCAACCAACCCTGACCCGCAACAGCAGACATCCGCAGAAAGGCCATCCCGCGGGATGGCCTTTCAATTGCTTGTTTTCTTGCAAATCACTGCCGATTTCGATGAGCGAAGACAGTGTCTCCCACCGATCACTTTTGATCGACAATTTACATATAGTCAGCTTATTTATTAGTGTAGATATTTAACTTGTCATAATACTAATAACTGACTACAATTAAATTGTCACACAAGCGGGTCTTCCTCACCATGCAGAATGAATTCAGAGAGTTACGCATCAAACAACTCGAACGCGCCCTTGTGCCTTTTCAGGCCGCCGCGTCGATTCCGCGTCCGTACAAAGGGTGGGTGCGCGCCATCCGGCAGGCCGTCGGCCTGTCCTCAAACGATCTGGCGGCGAAAATGGGAACTTCGCGTCAACTCATCATCCAGCAGGAAAATGCCGAATCCCAGGATCGTATCACTCTCAGGACCCTGCGCGCTCTCGCGCACGCTCTCGACTGCGATTTGGTCTACGCTCTCGTTCCCCGAAGCGGCAGTTTGCCCGCTCTTGCTGCCTCGCAAGCGCGCAACCGGGCCAGGAACAATGTAATCGGCGTGGAACACTCCATGGCGCTCGAGAGCCAGGCCAGCGGTCACGTCGATGAGGCTATCGAAGCCGAAGCCCGTCGTCTCGCGAGAAAGCGGAGTGTCAAGTGAGCCTCTTCCCAATGGGAGAGGGCAACACGCCGCTTTCTCCCGACGAGCAAGCCGACCTGATTCCCAACCTGGCAACCAGAGAAGAACTCAACGAGTGGGAACGAGCCAACATCTTAGTCGCGTACGATTGGGCGCTCGGCCCGCGCAAGCTGAAATTGAAAAATCCCCTCACAGAACCATATGTCCGCGATTTGCATCGCCGCATGTTCGACCAAACGTGGAAGTGGGCCGGCGCTTACAGAAGCACCGAGAAGAACATCGGTGTTCCGCCCTGGCAAATTCGCGACGCCTTGGGCGCGCTGCTGGGGAATGCCCGCTTCTGGATTGAACACCAAACATTCAGCAGCGATGAAATCGCAGTGCGATTCCATCACCGCCTCGTGTGGATTCACCCATTCTCCAACGGAAACGGACGCCACGCGCGGCTCTTGGCAGACGTCCTTGCCACAACGCAGGGGAGACCCGTCTTCACATGGGGAGGAAGCGAGATCGCCAGGGCGGGAGATTTCCGCCAGAGCTATATCGATGCCCTGCGTGCCGCGGATCAAGGCGACATCACACGCCTCCTCGCGTTCGCAAGGTCATAGAGCAAAGTCCCGCGTAAGCGGGGCGCGCCAACGCCGATGCGCTCGCCTCGTTACCTACTTTGGCGGTGCAGGCGTAAAAATCTCTCGCCTCGTGGGTTCCGGTTTCGGTTTCGGCTTCGGTGCTTTCTTGGCTTCTTTCTTGCCTTTATCTTTGTTTCCCATAAACGCAAGCATGACACAGAAGCCCGGCTCTGAAAAGTCCCTGGACCGGTCCTGGCGTCAGGCTGCCGCTGAAAAGTCCCTGAAACGGTCCCGGCGTCCCGTCGATGTCCCGTGCCCCATCCTTCCGCGTTTATTGCGGAAGGGTGGGAAACCACAAACCTCAACTCACCAAGTTCAACCCAGCAGGAGAAATCGGCGCCCCACATCTCGTCCGCCGCGGTCCGCCCCGGCGGAAGATGTGGGAAATCACGGACCCCAACTTTCCTTGCTCAGCCCCTCGCAAGCGCGTACGGGAAACCCTATCGCCCCTCGCCCTTCCGCTTCATCACCTCAGCCACAAACTCCGCCCGCGAGCTTTTCCAGATCTTCTCCAACTCGTCGGTATACCCTTTCGCCGCCCACGGCGCTCTCGCGCTCGCCAGCGCCAGCATCTCGTCTACGTTCTTCTGGCTGCCGGCCATCTCGGCCTGCCCATCGCTGAAGTTCAGCTCCGCGGCATACGTGGTCCCCGCGGGAATGAAGAAGTATACGCGGCGTTTGATCGTCTTCTTGTAAACCCACGCCAGGTTGTCCAGCCGATACAGGTTAAAGCTCATCAACGCGTTTTTCACGGCGTAGTCCTCGGTCAGCGTCCAGCCGCCGCATTTGCCTTTCACCGCCGTCTCCATCTCGCGTTCCACTTCGCCGGAAGTCACCGCCAAATCGCCCCACGCTTTGGCGCGCGTTACGGCCGGATGTTCAACCTTCCCTGAAAGCCGCAGCCACGAGCGCCACCCGAAGAATCCGAACAGCCCCTCAGCCGCCAGCGCCCAGAAGATACCCACCCATCCCGATTCGCGATAATTCGTATCGAGCAGCAGCGGATAGAACACGGCTTCGTCGGCTGCGCTCGTGCCCGGAAGAAACAGGTCCGACTTCACGTCGAACGGCATCGCGCTCAGTTCGCCGCTCACCGTTGTCGACGGCGCCTTTCCGCTCTTCACAAGCAGAATGCGATCGCCGATCTCGAGCGCGTAGTAGCCTGCCGAAATGTTTTTGATAATGCCATCGTAGCTCGTCACTTCCTCAACGCCTGTGTTCAGCAGCTTGCTGCCCGCGATGGTCATGTAAGGCGTCGCAATCGGCTGCTGATCGTTGGTTGCGCTCTCTGCCGCATCCAATTCCGTCACAGTCGCATCCGGAGGCCCACTGAAGAACACCTTCATGTACGCGCTGTTCGATTCGAAGCTAAAACCAACGATGGCCGTCACCAGGTAGAAGAGGGCAACCTGGCCCATTGACTTCTGACGCGCAGTCCGCTCAATCCATGTCATCATTTCAGGGACTTTATCATACGCAGTCGCGCGAGTGAACTGGACGATGGCTGACTGTCACACATTCAAAGGACACAAAGTCCAGGAATCTGTGGGACTGAGAGAGTTTTCCTTGTAGGTGGTCGATGTGACCCGGAAAAGTAGAACTTACATTTTCACAGCCCATTTGTTGGGGCGGCGCCACCGCCAACCCTTCACTTCCAGCCCGCGACACCGGGGCCGCCACCCCTTGCAGCGCGGAGATTCGGCCTCACAAGGAAAGTCGCTTCAGCTCGCCAACGCCAACCCTTAGAGACGGAATGCATCCATTCGGCGGCTGCGCATTAGGGCGAGTCCAGCGGTACAGCTTTTCCGCTGATGGTTTATTTAAATCGTCCCAGTCCTTCCGAGTCTGCTTATAGTCAGTCTTCTCCTCGACCTGAGTGTCGCTTCTCTCGCTGAGAAAAAGAAGCCAGGTTTCCACGTTACGACGAGGCACTACTCGGGCAATTCGCTCATTCTTGGCGCGGAGCGGTGCGATCTTCTCACTTCTTAATGCATCGTCGAGCTCCGAAAACCGCTTTTGGACGGTGCGATTGTCCGCGTCAATCACCACAATAAGTCCGGTCTCGGCACGCGCCTGGCGAGAGCGGTACGCATCCACTTCGAGAGGAAAACGCTCGCGAACCCACTGTTCTCCACTGCCCCGCGCGAAAGGCGACCTGACAAATCGCATCGAATGCAACTTCAGGCCGCCCCTCTTGAGATACTCGCCAATCAAATTCTGATGGCGGCCATCCTCAACTAGAGCAACGACCAAGGAAGGTCTGGCCATCTATTCCCATCCCCGGGAGACAATTTCGGACGGCTCAAGCTTGCCGTTCAGGTCCGGTCGAAACTTGGAGGCGCGGACTTGTCCGTTGCGTTCTCGACCGAATTGGAGCCCGTGTTCTATCGCCCATTGATTAAGAGTTTCCGGATGGTGAGAAACTAGAATCAATTGCCCGTCGTGCTCGTCAACGGCTTCTTCAGCCGCCAAAAGCCACGGCTGAACCTCTCGGAGCGCGATGAAGTTGTCCGGCTCGTCGATGAAAACCGTATCACCTCGCGCAAGAAGAAAAGACAAGATCATATACAGGGAAACCAGGCATCTCTGCCCCTCGGACAATTCCGAGATCGAATAGCTGACGGACTTTTTGCCTTTGCTCGGCGAGGCGAACTCCGCTCGAAGCTTGCGCACTCCATCAGCCTCTATGGAGAACCTCAGTGCTTGGAACCCATCCAGGCAATCTCTTAGAGCTGAGAGAAACGCAATGTTCTCTTCCGGAAAGGTCTGGATAAGGTACCGATACCAGGCAGCCAGGTTATCGAGTTCATAATCTGGATGGTGCTCCTCGCTGTCGGCCGTTTCTTCCATCGTTCCGGGATAGGCGTCGATGTCGAAACAATGCACGCGATCGAGCCATTCCATGAAGCGTCTCACATCCGAATTGCTCAACACTGAGAGGTGCAGCGCTGAACGGTTAGTTTCGAGCGGCACGGCAATAGACTTGCTCCTGCGAGGGAAGAAGCGAATCTCGCCCGACGAAAGCTCGAACACCGGCGTTCCCGCCACCGTCAAGCGTTCAAGCTTTACTGACTGCTCCTTTGTCTCCGGAGTGAACCCAATCTCAAGACGGTACTCGAATTTCCGCTTCTCCAGCAAAGCCTCGAGCTCGAAAACTTGAATCGGACGATCCAACCAACGCGTGCGAGTTGATTGCGTGAATTGACTTGGCTCCCCCTTCACAAAGTTCTTCAGAAAGCGGATGGCATCGAGGAGCGAAGACTTGCCGCTGCCATTGGGGCCCAAGAGAAGCTGCTTCCGCGGGGGCCGATATTCGAAGTTGAGAAAGCTCCGAAAGTTGTCGATGTATACGCGTGTGAGCATATCGGAATGATTATACGAAGCCTGCGTCCGGGAAGTCGAAAACTCTCCCTGCTGATTTGAATTGAGCCAGGCAGCACGGCTTTCTCGGATGCCAACTCACCGCAAAGAGGGCGCCCCGCAATCCCGATTCCGGGATCCGGGAGTCACGAATGCCGCCAGCCCCTAAAGCACGGCAATTTGCATTCTTCGGGCGTTACCCGATCGAGATCCCGGAGGAATTCCTTCCAGGGGCTCGCCCCTGACCGCTTGAAGATGAACCCTCCCGTGCCCCATCCATTCGCCGTTTTTCAGGCGAATGGATGGGAAACCACAGAAGCCATAAGGACGAATTCTTCCGGTCAGAGAACTAGGTGGTAAAGTCGGCAAGGTCCTCCTCCGTCAGTCGCGTATCCAGCTTCCAATGAGCCGCGAGTGCAGATCGCTGCCGATGTGCAAACTTTCGCTGGCTCGGCGGCCACGACTCCTGGCAAAGCGTGTCGGTCTTTGCCAGGCGCGCCCCTTCCAGCGTCTCGACAACTTCAAATAAGTGCTGCGCGACATCCTGGGGTCCGCGCCCTTTGGCAACCCGCGAAGCCAGAGCAACAACAAAACCCAGACGGTTCTGGCGATTATGAACCTTGGCTTGCATCGTCAGCCAATCCCAATCCATGTTTGGATAGTGCACCGGCAGCCAGGGCAGTGCCTCCACTAAACGGGCATCGAGATCTCCCCGATCGAGAGCATCGAAAAGAACCTCGGCGGAATTGTGGTTCTGCCGCTTGAATCAGCGGATTCACCAAGTCCGGGGAGTCCCGCGGCTCCGATTCTGAGACCCGGGGAATCACGAAAGTCGGCATACACCGGCAACGGGCTAAAAGCTACCGGCTACAAGCTGCTTGTCAAGCTTTCCCCCCGCCCAAACCGACCCTCCCACCTCGCCTAACTCCTTCTTTTTCTGGCACCTGAAACCTGACACCTGAACCCTGTCTTATTTGCATATTATTTCTCCGAACTCGCTACACTTTCTCTAGAAGTAGGAGTAGCGTGGCTCGGGGTCGGATCACTGATCAATGACCACTTTACGCGGGTGCCCCCGGTCCCTCGCATTTGGGGACCGGGGAAGCAGACCAGTCAAGCCAGCACTGATTCGAGAGACTTTACGAGGTGCCGTCTTTAAGAATCAAAGACTTGGCGAGTCTGGGTGCTCCCCAAACTCTTTACTGCCATGACTTTGAGACCAAAGTACAGGCCCGGGGGGGGCCGAGGCAGGGCAATCGCATGAACATTTTCATTGACCGGGCAGGTTCGCGTTTTGACAGTCATTGCTGGCTGGGAGTCTTCGTCCCGGAGGGACGAGTCGAGAATAGCCCAGGCGAAAACAGCCCAGCGTGGAGCGCAGCGGAACCCTGGGATGGCTGCGACGAGAAGATCGCGCGCCTCGTAGGGGCGCGGCGAACCTTCTGCACCGCCGGAATCGAATTTCATGCGATTGCCCGGAGGGCCGCGTAAACAGGAGACTGAAATGGTCACGATTTGCCGGCATATCAAGACCAACGGACAACGCTGCGGATCCCCGGCCCTCAGGGTCAGCCCGTTTTACAACTGCCACGACAAGATCCACAACGCCGGCGTCGAGCCGAACTTGAAATATGGACCCCTCCCGTTGCCCGCGCCCGAAGACCTGGCCTCCATTCAACTCTCCGTCGCACGCATCAACAACGCCGTCATCCACGGCGCCATCGACCTCAAGAAAGCTACGACCCTTCTCTACGGACTCCAGATCGCCGCGCAGTACATCAATCGCGCGCAGAAATTCGACGAGAGCAAAACTGTCCTGTCAGCGGAACTCACCGTCCAGGGCGACGAGCTCGCTCCCGACGAATCCATCAACAATAGCGATGACGATGGCGACCAATGTTCATGCGGCAATCAAGGCCAATGCGCCACGCAAAACGGCTCCAAAACGAGCCCAGGCACCGCCCCACGCGAAAAAGTCGACTGTGAAACTGTGAGGCCGACTTTTCCAAATGAAATCAACAACTTAGAAGAAAAAATCTCACAGTCTCACAGTTCCTGTGTGCCTGTGGGCCTGTGCAGCTCAATTGGATGCGCCGAGTTTCCCACCGTGCTGGCAACCGCTCGACGCCGGTATTCTGGAAGCACCATGAATCATCAAGAAAAATCTCGGCGGCGCGTTGCCGTGTTTTGCGGATCGGCCTTTGGAACGAATCCTGCCTTTCGCGCGGAAGCTTCGGCGCTTGGAGCGGCGATTGGCAAGGCAGGCTTGGGCTTGGTTTACGGCGGAGCGAGCCGTGGATTGATGGGCGTGCTCGCCGATGCGGCGCTGGCCGAGGGCGCTGAAGTGATCGGCGTTTTGCCGGCAGCGCTGAACGGCCGCGAGATTCAGCACACGCGGTTGACAACGCTCGAGCTGGTCGAGACCATGCACGAACGCAAGGCGCGCATTCACGAACTATCGGATGCGATTCTGGTTTTGCCCGGCGGTTACGGCACGCTCGACGAGTTGATGGAAGCCGTGACCTGGGCGCAGATCGGCCTGCACGCGAAGCCGTGCATCCTGATTAATACAGCGAATTATTGGGATGGGCTGATGGCGTTTCTCGATACAGCCGTCGCGAATGGATTTATTGAAGCGCGCAATCGCGGACTGATGCGCGTGGCCGCGAATGCGGACGAAGCGCTGGCGATGGCAACTCGCGCGTGATCCGCGAAGCCGGCGCGTGCGGTTGTATCATGCACCTATGTCAAAAAAGTTGCGCTTCGGCGTGCTCTCGACCGCAAACATCGGCCTGAAAAAAGTCATCCCTGCGATGCAGCAGGGCGAGTTGACCACGGTAACAGCGATTGCATCGCGCGATCTCGCAAAGGCGCGAGAAGCGGCTGACAAGCTCGGCATTGCGACGGCCTACGGCTCGTACGAAGAGCTGCTCGCCGATCCGGAGATCGATGCGATCTACAATCCGCTGCCCAATCAGCTGCATGTTCAGTGGACGGCGAAAGCGGCCGAAGCAGGCAAGCATGTGCTGTGCGAAAAGCCGCTGAGCATGACCGTGGCCGAAGCCAAGACGTTGCTCGACGTGCGCGCGCGCACTGGCATAAAAATCTGCGAGGCATTCATGATTCGCAGCGCGCCGCAGTGGCTGCGCTTGCGCCAGCTTTTGGACGAAGGCACGATTGGCCAACTGCGCGCGGTGAATGCGCATTTCAGCTATTTCAACGTGAATCCGTCCAACATCCGCAACAAAGTGGAGACGGGCGGAGGCGGCGCGTACGACATTGGCTGCTACTGCATTCAGGCTGCGCGCTTCGGGTTCGGCCAGGAGCCGCGGCGCGTGGTGGCGCTGCTCGATCGCGATGCGCAGTTGGGAACCGACAGGCTGGCTTCGGCGATTCTCGACTTTCCCGGAGGCCAGGCGATCTTTACATGCAGCACGCAATTGGTTCCGTTCCAGAGGGCGCAATTTCTGGGCACGCTCGGGCGCATCGAGCTGGAGATTCCTTTCAACGCGCCCAACGACCAGCCGACGCGGCTCTTCATCGACGCGACAGGCGATTTGAGTTTCAACGGAATTACGACCGAGACGTTTCCCGTGGCGGATCAGTACATGCTGCAAGGGGACGCGTTCGCGCGCGCGGTTTTCGATGACACTGAAGTGCCGGTTCCGCTTGAAGATTCGATCGCAAACATGGCGGTGATCGAGGCGATCTTCAGGTCAGGGAATTCTGGCGCCTGGGAAGCGGTGCAGCAATAGGGGTGATGGCGAGGCAGGCGGTTCGTTAAACGGGCTTCGCTGCCGTAGCGCAATCGAACAGGTCGCGGCTGAGCGCTTCCATGCGCCGCGGATCGCTGTCCCATGCAAACATGAAGCGCGCCGCGCCACCGATGAAGGTGTAAAAGTTCCAGCCTCGACTCCTCAGGGAACTGAGGATCTCATCCGAAGCGAGGAGAAAGACAGCGTTGGCCTCAACTGGTTGCGCCAGCTTGATGCCAGGAATGGAATCGATGAGCAAGGCAAACTGCTGCGCGCAGCGGTTAGCATGCTCGGCGTTGCGCAGCCACGCGCCGCTCTCGAGCATTCCGACCCAAGGCGCGGAGAGGAAGCGCATCTTCGACGCCAGTTGTCCGGCCTGCTTGCAGCGGTAATCGAAATCCGCAGCCAGCGCGCGATCGAAAAACAGAACCGCTTCTCCCAGCGCCATGCCGTTTTTCGCGCCGCCGAAGCAAAGCACGTCGACGCCGTTCTTCCAGGTCATCTCCGCGGACGAGCAGCCGAGGCTCGCGCAGGCATTGGCAAATCGAGCGCCATCCATGTGCAGCGAGAGACCGAGCGAACGGCACTCCTCGGCGATCGCGCCCAACTCGTCGAGCGAGTAGACGCGTCCTGTCTCGGTGGATTGCGTGATGGTGACGGCGCGCGGTTTCGGATAGTGAATGTCGTGGCGCTTGGTGGCGAGCTCGCGGATGGACGCGGGCGTCAGCTTGCCGTCGGCGCTGGACGCGGCGAGCAGCTTGGAGCCGTTGGAGAAGAACTCGGGCGCGCCGCACTCGTCGGTCTCGACGTGCGACTGATCGGAGCAGATGACGCTGTGATAAGACTGGCAGAGCGACGCCAGCGCAAGCGAATTGGCCGCCGTGCCGTTGAAGACGAAGAACACTTCGCATTCGGTTTCAAACAGCCTGCGAAAAGCATCGGCCGCGCGCGCGGTCCACGGATCGTCGCCATACGAAGTGACGTGGCCGCGGTTGGCGGCTTGCATCGCCTGCCAGGCCTCGGGACAGATTCCCGCATAGTTGTCGCTGGCAAACTGCTTCAGCAGGTCTTTCTCGGCAATTTCAGCCATGGCGTGTCCTCAATTCATCAGGGCGAGCCGCTGCCCCGAGATTGTTTTGATTGAAATGTGGGAGGTCGGTGAAGATGCTTGAGGAGTTGGAGGCGCGGGCCGGGATCGAACCGGCGCATAAAGGTTTTGCAGACCTCTCCCTTACCACTTGGGTACCGCGCCTTGAGCCGGACTTTGGACCGGAATCGTCCCACTCCGCCGTGCACCTCGTTGATTTCTCTCGGGGTGGTGCGGAATGGAGCGGGAGACGAGACTTGAACTCGCGACCCTCGCCTTGGCAAGGCGATGCTCTACCACTGAGCTACTCCCGCTTGACGCAGATTCGAGTATACCGGTCGGCCGAAATCGGGTCAAACTCGTGAGCTGATTGCGCAAGGGCCTTTGGGCTTCGGATTTCGGCAGATTTTGCGGTTCTTCGTTGCGGTCTGCGCGGATTGACCCACTCTGCGAATTCCCGTAGACTTAGAGACTGCGAGGGATGTGGCTCGACGGCCTTTCTTCCCGCGTCAGTTTTGGGGATAGCCCCTGACATTCAGGCTTTGGAGATTGAAGCAAAACCATGGCAAATCATGTATCGGCGCTGAAGCGCGCACGCCAGACCGTAACTCGCACCGAAGTTAACCGCGCCAACCGCAGCCGCGTGCGCTCCAGCCTTCGAGCATTGCGTGAGGCGCTTGCCAAGGGCGATGTGAAGACCGCCCAGGCGCAGTATCGTGCCACGGTTTCAAGCTTGGACAAGAGCGTGCAAAAGGGCGTTCTCCACTCGAACACTGTTTCGCGCTACAAGAGCCGCTTGAACGCACGCCTGAAAACGCTGGTCACCACGGGCGCAGCTCCCAAGGCGAAGAAGAAGTAGTTTTCTAGCGGCAAAACCAGATCAGCTAGAGATGAGTGCCGGGAGCGATCCCGGCTTTTGTTGTTTCTGCATGATGGGCCTGCCTATTGCCCCTTGTGGAGCAGCGGCTTGAGCACCGGAAGTAGCGTGTCGGCAATGATTGCCGAACCTTTGGCTGTGGGATGAATGCCGTCTTCCTGGATGGTTCCGGGCACGTGCACCAGGTTCTGGTAAAGCATGGGCACAAACGCAACGCGGTGGCGCGCGGCGAGATCGCGGAAGATCTGATTGAAGGATCGAATGTAATCGGGACCGTAATCCGGCGGCAGCGTGATTCCCGCGAGCAGGACTTTCACGTGGGCGTTCTCAAGCGCCGTCAGCACCTGGTCGAGGTTGCTGCGCGACTCGGCGACCGGAATGCCGCGTAAGCCGTCGTTGCCACCGAATTCCAAAATCACGACGGCCGGATGCAGACGCAGCACGAACGGCAGCCCGGCCAGCGCGTCTTTGGTGGTTGCGCCGCTCGTTCCCTGGTTGACAACTTTGTAGCGGTAGCCCTGCGCGTCCAACTTTTTTTGAAGGAAGTCGGGATACGCCTCTCCGTAGGCGAGGCCGTGACCGGCGGTGATGCTGTCGCCGAAGCACACAAGGACCGGCCGATCGGTTTTCGGTGGCTGTGCAGCAGGAAACGTGGTAACCGAAAAAACCGGCAGAATGAATGCGGCGAGAACCAATCGGCGAACGTCCACGTAATAGAGTGTAGCCGGGGTTTCGGAAAAAAGCTGTGCAACGAGATCCAGATACACTGTCGATAGGCAGGAAACCGCATTGATACAAGTGAAGAGCGCAAAGAAGTGGATCCAGAATGGCGCCAGGCGCGTGGAGATTCTGCGCGGAATTTCGATGGAGATTCCGGCTGGGCAATTTGTGGCCGTGGTGGGCGCGAGCGGCAGCGGCAAAAGCACACTTCTGGGCCTGCTCGCCGGCCTCGACACGCCCAGCGAGGGCGAAGTCTGGCTCGATGGCGTGCCCATTCACAATCTGGCTGAAGCGGAGTTGGCTGCCGTGCGCGGTCGCAAAATTGGTTTTGTGTTTCAGTCCTACCAACTGATTCAGACGCTTACTGCTCTTGAAAATGTGCTGCTGCCGTACGAATTGAATGTCGAGGGAAGCGGCCTTGCGCAGGCGCGGCGATTGCTCGACGAAGTGGGCCTCACGGAGCGAGTGGATCACTATCCCGTGCAACTCTCTGGCGGCGAGCAGCAGCGCGTGGCACTGGCGCGGGCGTTTGTGGTCCAACCGCCCATCGTGATGGCCGACGAGCCGACCGGAAACCTCGACTCGGTGAATGGAAAGCTGGTTCTCGATCTGCTGCTCGAGCGGAATCGCAAGGCGGGAACGACGCTGGTGCTGGTGACGCACGATCCCGAAGTCGCCAGCCGCGCGGATCGCCGCATTGTTTTGAAGGACGGCCTCGTCGTGGAAGACACTCTCGTCCAAAACCAGGAGAAAAATGGCTAAGCGCGC
This sequence comes from uncultured Acidobacteriaceae bacterium, assembly GCA_963732305.1. Classification (GTDB taxonomy): domain Bacteria; phylum Acidobacteriota; class Terriglobia; order Terriglobales; family Acidobacteriaceae; genus Telmatobacter. Next base: position 169,441 of record CAVSYW010000003.1, on the reverse strand, counting down.
GTTGAGCTGGAAGCGCGCTGCAGCAATCGGTTGGCGCGATCTGAGGTCCGCTCCCGGCAAATTCAGCTTTGTGGTTCTCTCGGTCGCCGTGGGCGTGGCCGCTTTGGTGGGAGTGCGGGGCCTGAGCGACAGTTTTCGGCAGACCCTGAACACGGAGGCGCGCTCGTTGCTCGCGGGCGACCTGAGCGCGCGTTTGTTGCGCGCGCCGACTCCGGAAGAGTTAAACAAGATCGCTTCGATTACCGGCCCGAACTCCGGGGGGATCCGCTCCACGTGGGTGACCGACACGATCTCGATGGTCTCCGTGCCGTCGGCCCCTGTCCCCATTCTGGTTTCGCTCAAGGCCGTCGACCCGGCCGAGTATCCATTTTACGGGACCGCGGAACTCGAACCATCGATGCCGCTCGCGCAGGCGCTCGAGGGTGACTCGGCGGTGGTGGCCGACGAGTTTCTCATCCGCTTGAATGCACATGTGGGCGATACAGTGCGCCTCGGCGGGCGCAACTTTCGCATCACCGCGGCGCTTGAGCAAGAACCCGACCGTATCAGCGAGACCGTGGGGATGGGACCGCGCGTGATGATTTCGCAAGCGTCGCTCGCGAGCACGCAGCTGCTTGGTTTGGGCAGCCGCGCAACGCGACGCCTGCTGCTCAAGTTTCCTGCGACGCCGCCACGCGGGATGACCGCCGATGCGCAAGCCACGGCAGTGCGGGCGCAACTGGAAGCGGCGCTACCCGATGCGCAGGTGATGGACTTCCGCGAAGGCAATCCCGCGCTGACGCGCGGGCTCGATAATGCGACTTCGATCTTAAGCCTTATTTGTCTAGTCGCCATGGTGCTGGGCGCGATTGGCGTTGCCATGGCGATGCATGCGCATCTTGAGCAACACATGGACACGCTGGCGATTCTCAAGGCGATCGGCGCGGATTCCGCGGATTTGCTGCGCATATTTTTGCTGCAGACGCTGAGTTTGGGACTCGCCGGAGGATTGCTGGGTGTTGCGGCGGGCGTGGGGGTGATGGTGGCGCTGCCAGCGGCGTTCGGTCCGCTGCTCACGGTGCACTTGCAATTCGCATTTCCCTGGCGATCGGCGCTGGCGGGAATGGGAACGGGTCTGCTGACCACCTTGCTTTTCTGTTTGCCGCCGCTGCTTGATGTGCGCTCGGTGCGGCCAGTGCTGGTGCTGCGCAGGCTGGTGGAGCAGAGCCCCACCAGCATCGGCGGCTGGTTTGCGCGCTGGTGGACGCGCCGGTTGCAACTGGGGATTGCGGCCGCGGTGGTTGCGGCGCTTGGCGGAATTGCGTGGGCGCTTACCGATTCGCCCAAAGTTGGTGCGTGGTTTGCGGTGCTGTTTACCCTGGCGCTCGTGGTTTTGCTGGCATTGGCCACGGTGGCACTGCGCGCGTTGCGCTTTTTCCTTAATCGCACGCGATTGCATCTGCCGTCGTCGCTGCGCCACGGGCTGGCCAATCTCTACCGGCCCGGAAATCAATCGGCCGCCGTGCTGGCGGCGCTGGGCACGGGAGTCATGCTGATTCTCGTGGTCTATCTCATGCAGAAGAGTCTCGTCCGCGACTTGCATGAGACGGCGTCGCCCAGCCTGCCCAATGTCCTGCTGGTTGACTTGCAGACTAATGAGGTCGCTGGCGTGAAGGAGTTCTTCGCGCATCAGCCGGGCGTTAGCCGGCAATTGACTCTGATCCCCATCGTGCCAGGACGATTCATCTCCATCAACGGCAAGCCGGTGGAGCAGATGAACGGACAGCATTATCCGCGCCGTATGCTCGAAGGCGCGGAGCTCACCTGGGCCGATACGCCGCCCGAGGGCGACAAGGTGACTCAGGGCGCCTGGTGGACCAACGGCAGCGCCATGCAACTCGCTGTCAGTGACGGCATGGCCACGCGTCTGCATCTTGGCGTAGGCTCCGCCGTCGAACTTGAGACCGGCGGCGTGACGCATGCGCTCACAGTCGCCGCCATTTACAAGTCCGACGGCCAGCACCTGAGCGCCCGTGTGCAATTCGTCCTGCCTTCGGGGCAGATTGCCGATCAGCCCTCGACATGGTATGGCGGTGCGCACATCGATCCAAGACAGGTGGCTACGATGGAGCGTGCGTTCTTTGCCGCTTATCCCACCATCACGGTCATCAACGTTGCAGACGTCTTTCAGCGCATTGAGAGCGTCGTCGATCAAATTACGCTGGTGATTCGGCTGCTGGCGGGGTTTTCGATTCTCGCCGGCCTGACAATTCTGGCCTCGAGCATCGCCAGCACGCGTTTTCGGCGCACGCAGGAGGCGGTCGTTCTCAAGACGCTCGGCGCTACGCGTATGCGCATTGTGCGCACCTTCAGCGTGGAGTTCAGTGTGCTGGGGCTGCTGGCGGGCGCGGTCGGCATCGTGTTCGCCAACCTGCTTACGCGCATTCTGCTGCACCAGGCCGATGTGGACTTTCGATTCGACTGGGGCGGCACGTTCATCGCGCTCGCCGGAACCGCAGTGCTCGCCACGGCTACTGGATGGATCGCGAGCTACCGGATTTTAGGATTGCGGCCGCTCGAAGTGCTGCGGGAGGAATAAGAACAGCAGGGAACAAGGGATCAAGGGAACGAGAGGACAGGGAATAGAGAATGGGAGACGCACTATTCCCCAATTACTACCCCCTGCTTTCAGAATTCTTCCGCCGTTTCGACTGCTGGCAGGACATCGTCCTCGCGCGCTACCCACACATAGAGCGTGGGCAACAGGAAGATGCTCATGAGAAGGTTCATCATGAGTCCGCCGACGATGACGATGGCGAACGGGCGCTGCGAATCCGATCCGATGCCGTGCGAGAGGGAGGCGGGCAGCAGGCCGAGCGTTGCCACCAGCATGGTCATCATGATGGGGCGCAGGCGCACCACGGCTCCCTCAACAGCTGCGGCCTCAATGGAATTGCCGCGCGCGCGCAGTTGATTGATGTATTCCAGCATGATGATTCCGGATTGCACGGAGACGCCAAATAGCGCCAAAAAGCCGACTTCCGAAGAGACGCTGAATTCGGTACCTGTAACCAACGGCACCAACAGTCCGCCCAGGCTGGCCATGGCCACTGTAGCCAAAATCAACAGCGCCCACTTGAGCGATTTGAACATGGTGTAGAGGATGATGAAGATCAGCAGCACGGTGAGCGGCACAATGATAGCAATGCGCGCCTCAGCGCGCAGCTCGCTTTGGTACTCTCCCTCCCAGCCGAGGTGATAGCCGCGCGGCAGCTTGACCTGGTCGTTCACTTTTTGAATGGCTTCGCGAACGGCGTCGCCCAAGGCGCGGTCGCGCACACTGTACTTGATGGCCACGTAGCGCTCGTTGTTCTCGCGATAAATCTCCGAGCCCTCGTCGGCTTCGCGTACATCGCAAAGCTGGGGCAGGGAAACGCGCTTGCCTGACCGGCGACAGCAATCGGATATTTTCAATGGCCTCGCGCGTATCCCGGTACTGGGGAAGGTAGCGGAGCGTGAGGTTGTACGACTCTTCGCCGCGCAGCACCTGCGTGAGGGCATTACCCCCGACCGCGGTCTGAATGGCGTCCTGCACATCGGATACATTGATCTGCCAGCGCGCCGCCTTGGCGCGGTCCACCGTCACATCCAGATCGGTGACCTGCAGGACGCCAAGGTCGGTAATGCCCGGCACGCGGCCCATGACGGCGGCGATCTGGCTCGCCAGGTCTTCAAGAGTATGCAGGTCGCTGCCGTAGACCTTGGTAGCAAGTTCGCCTTTGACGCCGCTGACGGCTTCTTCCAAGCTATCTTCGATGGGCTGCGAAAAACCCCAGATCACGCCAGGAAGCTTTTGTTCCAGTTCCGCCTGCATCGAAGCGACGAGGTCGTCCTTGTTTCCACGAAAGACGGGACGCCACTCGCCCTTCGGCTTGAGGCCCACGAATGACTCGGTGTCGAAGAATCCGGTGTGGTCGGTTCCATCATCGGGCCGGCCGGTTTGGCTGGTGCACTCGGTGGTTTCAGGAAACGAACACAAAATAAGGCGGCCCTGGTCGGCGACGCGGATGCTCTCGTCGGGTCCAACGCTCTGTTCAAGCGTGCCGCGCACCCACAACGAGCCTTCGTCCAGATGAGGCAAGAACTCGGAGCCGATGACGCCACTAAAGGCCACAAAGACGGCCAAAGCAAGCGCCATCACTCCTCCGCTCAGAACGACACGGTGATGATGAATGGCCCAGGTGACGCCAGTGCGGTAGCGTTCCCGCAGGTACTCCATCACCCGGTTTCTCCATTCCTTTGCACTCTTACTAAGCGTCATGCTCGCCAGAACAGGAGCCAAGAGGATGGAATACATGAGCGCACCCAGTAGCGCGAACGCCACCGTCAGCGCCATGGGCCGGAATAGCCGGCCTTCCACGGCCTGTAACGTGAAGATGGGAAGATAGGCGGTGATGATGATGGCGATAGCGTAAAGCACGGGGCGTTGCACTTCGTGCGCGGCGTCGCGGATCTTGTCCGCCGGCGTCTTGCCGCTCTGCCCGTGGGAGAGATGGCGGACGATATTTTCTACCATCACCACAGCTCCCTCGACGACCATGCCGAAGTCCAGCGCGCCCAGCGAAAGCAAATTGGCGGGAATGTGCGCGAGGTCGAGGCACGTGGCGGCAAAAAGCAGCGAAAAAGGGATGGTCAACACGACGATGATTGCGCCACGCACATTGCCGAGGAAGAGAAATAAAATGAGCGCAACCAGAACCATGCCCTCGGTGAGGTTGTGCAGCACTGTGTGCGTAGTCAAGTGCAGCAGATCGCTGCGGTCGATGAACGCCTGCAGAGATACACCCCTGGGCAGGATCTGCTCGTTGAGTTGCTTCACCTTTTCTCGCACCGCGTCGAGCGTGGGCTGCGCGTTGGCGCCCTTTTGCAGCGCTACAATGCCTGAAACCACGTCGTCATTGTCGATCAGCTTGCCATCCCGTGTGTGAAACGCGTCGCCGAACTGTCCGAGTCGGATCATCGGGCCCTGCTCGACAAGGGCGATATCCTTGACGCGACTCACAGCGCCGTTTTTCGTGGTAGTGACGGTATTCGCGATGTCCTGAACGTCGCGCACCAGGCCCACTTCGCGCACGTTCACTTCCTGCTCGCCCTCCTGGATAAAGCTGCCGCCGCCATTCGCATTGTTATTCGTGAGCTGCTGCTCCACCTGAGCGATGCTGATGCCATAGTTGATGAGCTTGTCGGGGTCGAGGCGCACCTGGTACTCGCGCATAGGGCCGCCGAAGGGATTGATGTCCACAACGCCCGGCACGGACTTGAGGTTCTTCTCGACGATCCAATTCTCAATCGCCTTGAGATTCATTACGTCGTACGCCGGGTTGGCGCTGCGCAGCGTATAGAAATAGATCTGGCCGACTGGGCTCCAGTCGGTACCCATTTGCGGAGTTACTCCGGTAGGCAGCGAGACCTGCGCAAGACGCTCCATCACACGTTCGCGGTTTTCGAAATCAGTGGTGTCCTCGCCAAAGAAGATCTCCACGGTGGAGAGCCCGAAGATGGACCACGAACGCACGTGGGCGATGCCGGGGATGCCGTTCATGGTGGTTTCAATGGGAATCGTGACCTGCTGCTCGATCTGCTCAGCCGAGATCCCCGGCCACTGCGCGATGATGTCGACGTAGTTGTTGGCTACGTCCGGATAGGCCTCCACCGGAAGCCGGTGAAATGACACGATGCCCCAGGCAAAAAGCAGGACGCCGATAGCCAAAACGAGGAAGCGGTTCTGCAGCGCGAAGTCGACCAGCCTGCGAATCATTGCGCCTCCACCGTGGCTTGAAGATTCAGGACATCCTTCACGACTTGCTGTCCGGGCGCGATGCCGGACAAAATCTCCCGTCCGCCTCCGGGCGGCATGGAGCCGTCGGTCACTTCCACGCGCTTGAATTGTCCCTGACCTGCTGGAACAAACACCCATTCGCGATCGTGCAAGTGCAGAATGGCGCTAGCCGGAACCGATGCGTGCGTCACTGTAGTGCGGCTCAGCAATGTCGCGGTTACAAACATTCCCAGGCGAAGAATGCCGGGGTTCGCCACTTCAATGCGCACCTTGGCGGTGCGGATGGTGGGATCGAGAACCGGGCCGATATCGCTGACGCGGCCGGTGAGGATTCTGTCGGGATATGCAGTGAGCTTAATCCTGGCTTCCTGTCCGAGATTCACTTTGGGCAAGTCGTTCTCGTACACATCGCAAATAATCCAGACGGAATTGAGGTCGGCAATGGTGAAGGCCGTTGCCGTGCCGGAGAGTGCCACGCCCGTGGCCGCGGATTCAGTGATGTTCTGCGAAACAATGACACCGGAAGTGGGCGCGTACACCTTCACGATGGGGCGGGGATGTTCCTTGTCGACACCGAAGATCTTCAACTGCTCGTCGGCCGCTGTCAGATCGGCTTCGGCGTCTTTTTCGGTATCCTCCGCCTGCTCCAACATGGACCGCGCAATGGCGCCGTGCCGATACAGATCCTGCGCGCGGAGGTACGCCTCGTTGGCGAGTTGCTCGTCGGCCGCGGCCTTTACATAGGTGCTGAATGCGCCACTGATGTCGGGGCTTTGTACGCTGAACAGCAACTGGCCCTTCTTCACGTGGTCATCGAGCCGCGCGCGGATATCGACCACGCGGCCATTGACCATGGAGATGACGGGAATCTCGCGCGAGACGTCGGGAAACACGGAGCCTGTTACGTCGAGCTTGTCCGGCTCGTCGATGCTGTTCGCCGCGACCGTCGGATATTGCTCCGGGTGGTCCACGGTGACAACGCCCGCGTTGCCGGTCTCGACCACCTGCGCGGGAGAGGCAGCTCCGCTGGCCGGATCGAACTTGCTTCTGCAGCCCGACTGCGCAAGGAGTGCTGCCGCACAGCACGCGATTGTCAAGAATGAAGTCTTCGTCATGGGATTACCTCGCGCCCAACGGCAAGATTCAGTTAAGCAGCGGATGTAAGATAAGCGCCGATCAGTTGCGCATAGGCCAGTTGCACCTGGCGGTAGTCGCTCTGCGCGTTGAGAAAATCCATAAGCGAAGCACCGCCGTGCTGGTAGGCATAGGTCACGGTGTCGCGCACCCTGAACGCCTCGTCGTTGTATTTGGCTTTGTAGGGTTTCAGCAGCTCGATGTTGCTGCGCACCAGCTCGTAGGCCGTGTCCACGTCGCTGAAAACCTGAGCCAGTGTGGCTTCACTGGCCTGCTGGGCGCGATCGATGTCGATCTCGGTGCGCTTTTTCTCGCCCTGATTCTTGTCGAAAACACGCAGTGGAATGTTTACGCTTGCGCCGAGGGTCTGAATGCCGTTCGGGTTGTTGGTCGAGGTGTTGTAGGTATACCAGGCGGCGTAGGTCGGATAGGTCGAGCCGTTCGAGATGGCTAGCTTGTGATTGGATTGCGATTGCTGCATGGTTTCAAGCGCCGCCTGGAGGTCAGGACGCGCCGCCAGCGCCGCCTGGCGGAAGTTGTCGAGGGGATCGAGCGCATCTGAGAAATCGAACGCTCCGTTCACGTTAAATTGATCGAGTGGCACGCGATCGTCCATTAGTTGCAGCAACTGTATCTTCGCGGTGCGCAGGTTGACGATCGCTGTCTGCAATTCCGATTCGTATTGCACGCGCAACAACTCGATGCGATCGAAGTCGATCTGCGCGATGTCGCCGGCTTTCAACCGCGCGCGGCTGATCTCGATAATCTTGTCGTAGTAATCGAGATCGGCTTTGACCATGTCGAGCACTGCCTTGGCTTCAAGTGTTTCTACAAAGGCAACGCGCAGTGTGAACTCGAGGTTGCGTTTCAGGTCCTCATGCTCCGCTTCAGGAATGCACGCGCCTTGCTGCGCGCTTTCGAGGCGCAGTTCGCGCTTGTGATCGCGCTCGTGCAGGTAGCTGACCTGAGGCTCCTCGTAGGTCCCTTTGAAAGGGGTTCACGCTCCGTCATGCGGAACGATCTGCGTGCCATCTGCCAATAGAGTGAATTCTGGATTCGGCCGCAGGTAGGCGGTGATCTCTTCGGCGCGCATCTCGTCCACATTGTCGGCATCGGCCTTCAACGCGGGATTGGTGGCCTCAAACCTGGCCTCGACTTGATCCCACGAAAGCGCCTGCTGAGCCGGAGTCGAACTCGGCGTCAGAGCGAGGATCACGCCCATTGCCCCAACAGCAACGGAGGGGAAGATCCGCTTCATAGCAAACCTTTGCGCCGTGATTTGCACGGCGGGCACGAAAAACCGAGAAATTGATGGTGAAGAATAAGCGGCGAAGAGCGATCAGGCAGCCTGAGGGGGCCGGTTCTGGATCGGTGCCAGAGAGGGGTTCTCTATGAAAGGAGAAGGGAAATTGCCGGGCGCGGCCATGCCCACAAACGCGAGCGATATAACAGTGAAGGTCGGTGCCGGAAGAGCTGCGGCTGCCGGCTGGATGGAGTGCAGGCTGAAGGCGTGGTCATGATTGCGGCGCGCACAGCAATCGATCTCAGCGGGATTTCGCGCCGCCACCAGGTCGTCGGTCACGGAGATGGCCGGCAACAGGATCAGGATCACGATCGCGAGGGCCACTATCTGGACGCGGCGATCAGAGTTCCGACGAGGCGCCGTGCGCACCCAAGCGCACAACATCCATAAGGCCAGCAGCGCCCAACCGAGATTGAGAATTAACTCCATTCCAAGAGCCAATTCTATATGAGGGACAATCGTCAACGGCAAGTCCTTCTGTTTGTTCAGTTAGACGGAAATCGGAGCTACGGGGGCTCAGATTTTCCAAAGAATTCATAGATTTTGAGTTATTGCCAGTTGGGCGATCGCCAGCCGACCGGGTATGACCCATTGAGCCCACTGCGTGGGGCACGTTCTCCAATGTGACCTGCGCCGTTGACCGAGCCTGCGAATGCCCCTTAAGATGAAGAAGTTGGCATTGCGCACCCTTCAGGGGGCCGGGCCACACGGCTGCAAGATTCCGCCTCGTGCGCTTGTTGCCCCCTCGTTCAACGGCAGGACAGCTGACTCTGGATCAGCATATCGGGGTTCGAATCCCTGGGGGGCAGCCAAAGCCAAACAGTCTTCTCACCATCTCAATCTTGAGAAAATTGACGACTGGTCGCATATGAGGCCCAATGCCCTAAGTAGTGCCGGGAATTGGCCTGCGCCGGCAAATCGCGAGCGACTAATCGACGAAGTGTTGAGGGAAACGGTGGTGGCGGGAGGCAGGATCGAACTGCCGACCTACGGGTTATGAATCCGTCGCTCTAACCATCTGAGCTACCCCGCCAGAAGTGGGCAAAACCACGCAGAAATGCACGTAATCGCTACACTTCAATGATACGGGCACGCGTAGAACAGGTCAAACGTTTGGGCCCACTCTCAGGCAACGATTCTTGGTCGCCCTTTTCGCAAAATCGACCGGCGATGCCGCAAACCCGCCCATCCTGCGACAATTCTTTAAGCCTCATTTGCATCCTGCCGGAGAACGTTCATGCCCGCCTTGCTCCATGTTGACTCCAGCCCTCGCGCTGCATCGGTTTCGAGTTTCCTTTCCGCAGTCTTCGTTGAGAAGTGGAAGCAGCAAAATCCCACTGGCACGGTCTTTCACCACAACACCTCGCGCGAACGCTTCCCCTACCTCGATGAAGCCTCGATTACAGCGATCTTTACGCGGTCCGCGAAGAGAACCGTCGCGCAGAAGCAGGCGCTCGCGTTCTCCGATCAGCTGGTGGACGAATTGCTGGCCGCCGACGTGGTGGTGCTCGGCGCACCCATGTGGAATCTTTCCATTCCCGCGTCGCTGAAGGCGTGGATCGATCTGATCGTACGCGAAGGGCGCACCTTCGCCTTCACCAAGCAAGGCGTGGCGCCGCTGGTGCCGCCGGGCAAACGGGTCTACGTATTCTCCGCGCGTGGCGGCGCTTATCCCGCGGGCACGCCGTTTCAGTATTTCGATCAGCAGGAACCTTATCTCCGCAAAATTCTGGGCGTCATCGGGCTGACGCGGATCGATTTTATTTGCGCCGAGCACCAGAGCGGGGATGTCGAAGCTGCGGCCCAGGGTCTGACCCGCGCCGAAAGCGAACTGGCCGCGCTCGCCGGCTGACCGCAGCCGCCCGGCGTCCATGTACACTCGACTGCATGAGTCCCCTGCGCATCGCAGCCGTCATTCCTGCGCGGCTCCAGTCCACGCGCATGGCGCGCAAAGTACTGCGCCCCATCGCCGGCCGGCCTATGGTGGAATGGGTATGGCGCGCCGCAGCGGCGAGCGGACTCATAGATCCGGTGGTCGTTGCCACCGATTCCGAAGAGGTTGCGGAGGTGTGTCGTGCGCGAGCAATCTCCGTTGTGATGACATCGCCTGCATGCCCGAGCGGCAGCGACAGGGTGAGGGAAGTGGCGCGGCAAATCGATGCGGATATTTACGTCAACATTCAAGGCGATGAGCCGACGCTCACGCCAGATTTTTTCCTGCCGCTGCTGGGGCTTTTCGATCGGCCCGAAGTGGAAGTGAGCACGCTCTCAGTGCGCTGCCCGCCGGAGGAGTTCACGAATCCCAACGCGGTCAAAGTGGTGACGGCCCTCGACGGCCGCGCGCTTTATTTTTCGCGTGCGACGATTCCCTTCGATCGGGACCGGGTTGGATTCACAGGGTATCGCAAGCACCTCGGCATCTATGCGTATCGCAAGGCCCCACTGGAGCGATTCGCGGCGCTGCCGCCTTCGCCGCTGGAAAAGCTGGAGCGGCTGGAGCAGTTGCGATTGCTCGAGAATGGCATTGCGATTTATGTGGCCGATGCGCCGCGCGACACGATTGGCGTGGATACGGAGGAAGATCTGGTAAGAGCCGAGGTTCTCCTGGAACATCTGCAATCACAGGGAAAGTAACTTTGGGGTCGCCGGGTTTCTCGGCGTTTCGTCAATTCGCCTGTGCGTCTTTGCCGACCACCAGAATCTGGAACGAATGCGGAATCATCGGGGGGCGAGGCCCGCGCATGAATGCGGGCCGTCCGCCTGCCGGCGGCGCTGCCCCTGCCGGTGGAGCGGACGGAGCCGCGGCCGGCGTCGGCCCATACTCGGCTGTGATCAGAAAAAGATTGCCCGTCTTGGTATCGAGCGTGATGGTCTTGGCGCGCTGCGGTGTGAAAACCGTCTGCTCCACGGCGAAGTCAGCCGGCGAGTTCTCCTTGATCACCGTCAGCGTTCCATCGCCCTGCGAGCTGAAGGCTTCCATGGTTTCGGGATTGAATGTGGCGCCGTCGCAGCCCACGCCGATCGGCAGTTCGGTAATAATGTGCCCATCGGCCGCCGACAAAACGATCATGTTGTTCTTGTCGCGGCAGGCGGCAAACAGGATTTCATTCTTGATATCGAGAGCCAGGCCGGCGCATCCCCCGCCTCGGCTCGAGAGATCGTAGCGGCCTACCATCTTCATTGTGCCGGCGTCGACGACCGCAATCGCGTCTTTGTCCTCAAGATCAATGTAGATTTTGCCGTGACCGTCTGTGGCAGACTGTTCGGGCGCGCCGCCAAGGTCGATGGTGCCGAGAATCGATCCGTCCTTGTCGTCGAGCACGGTGATGTTAGGCGCCGAATGACTGAGGATATAAAAGTGGTGGTTATAGGGGTCATTCAGGTAGCCGTCAGGATTTCCCTGCACGTCAATTTTCTTCAAGATCGCGAAGGTCTTCGCGTCGAACATCGTCACCGGCTTGGAGGTCGCGAACCCATGTCCCGTGGCCGTGTCTACCGCGGCGCCGTGCCCGCTCGTGCCCAGAATGTCGCCCACCTGCGCGAGCGTGTCGAGATTGAAGACGCCAATGTGGCCGCCCTGCCCGGAGCGCGCGACATAGAGATTGCGGCCGTCGGGATCCGCGGTCACGTAGTCGAATCCGCCGTCGCCGCCGACGAGCTGAATCCTCTGGACTTTGTAGGGGCCGTTGGCCTGCGCGCAGACCGTCGAGGAGACTGAGAAGAGAGCGGCCAGTGCCGCGATGGCGATCGGGTTGCGCGACATGGTGAAACCTCCTGAGATATTAGTGACTTGGCGCCTCGTAAATGGAACAGTTCGAGGCCGGGCGAAGCGCAATTTCTTGTGCAGAACGAGGATACACGGTGAGGCGCGCCTTTTGTGTCAATGCCAGATAAGAGCCAAGTGGGGCGCGGCTCGGGTGACTTGGCTTGGACGCAAGGACCGACTGCCGGCGAAAACGGAATTGCGCGCAAGAATCGGAGTGCGCGCGGAACGGCGATCGGCGACTATGATTTCCATGAACGCTGTTTCGCAAATCGCAACTGAATTCGCAACCGCTTCCACGATGCCCAAAATTGTCATGCCAGAGCGCGCAACGGCCGCGCCCGTCGAATCCCGGGATTCGAGGCTTGATGTCGCTTGGGCAGACTCCGCGTGGGAGCAACTCGTCACGCGCGACCCGCAAGCGCGCTTCTTCTACGCCGTGGCAACGACCGGCGTTTTTTGCCGGCCGACTTGTTCAAGCCGCCGCCCATTGCGCGGAAATGTGCGCTTTTTCTGCAGCGCGGCTGAGGCGGAGGCCGCAGGATTTCGCGCTTGCCGACGCTGCCATCCCAGCGCCGCATGCGGCGGCCCTTTGGACACTGCGTGCAGCAGCCCTTTGAACGAGATCCGGCGTTACATCGAAAAGAACGTCGACCGGCGCGTGCGTCTTGAAGAGTTGGGGCGCGTGGCTGGACTGAGTCCGTTCACCGTGCAGCGACTGTTCAAACGCGAGATGGGTGCGAGCCCGTTGCAGTATCAACGCGCGCTTCGCGCCAACGGCCTGCGCAAAGCGCTCAAGAAAGGAAATACTGTGACCCACGCGATTTATGACGCAGGATTCGGTTCGTCGAGCCGCGCCTGGGAGGGCGCGCAGCTCGGCATGACGCCATCGCGATTTGCTAAGGGCGGCAAAGGCGAGCGCATTGCATATTGCGCCGCCCGTTCGCCGTTTGGATGGATGATTGTGGGCGCCACGGAGCGCGGCCTGTGCTGGCTGGCGCTGGCCAACGGTAAGGAGGAAGCTGAGGCGACCCTGCGGGCGGAATTCCCCGAGGCTACGCTGCGTCACGATCCCTCGATTGCGCGCTGGGTTGATGCGGCGATGGCAAATGTTCGCGAAGGCGCCGACCTGGTGCGCAAGGCTGCCAAACCGCAGGTGCCGGAACTGGATTTGCGGGGGACGGTTTTCCAGCTTCGCGTGTGGAATGCGTTGCGTCAGATACCGCGAGGCGAGACGCGGACGTATTCGCAACTGGCGCGCGAGATGGGCGAACCCAATGCCACGCGCGCCGTGGCCCGGGCCTGCGCTCTGAATCGTGTCTCCGTGCTGGTGCCGTGCCATCGCGTGGTGGGCGCCGATGGTTCGCTTACCGGCTATCGCTGGGGCGTGGAACGCAAGCGGCGGTTGCTGGCCGCAGAGAAATGCGAGTAGCAGATTTTGCGGTTTGGGCATCGCTGTCCCAAGTCTTAAAATCGAGACCAGGGGCACCCGGCCTAAAGCGTAGTACATCAGGCTAGTTTGTTCGCAATGGCCAGCAGCGTCTGGAATTGCGGTGCTTCCGCATCTTTGTCGACCACTGAAGTTTCCACATTAGTGAAGCCCGCGTTTTCGAGCATGGATTCCAGTTCGGCTCCGCTGAAGCCGAGCCACTCGTCGGCGTACATCTCTCTCGCCTCTTCGAAGCGGTGCTTGGCGAGGTCGAGCACGACGATGCGGCCACCGGGCGCAAGAATGCGCGCAGCTTCGGCGAGGGCTCGCTCGGGGTGCAGCGCGTGATGCAGCGACTGCGAGAAGAACACGAGATCCACTTCGCCCGCGCCGATGGGAATCTCTTCCATGTCGCCCTGGCGGAAGTCGATGTTGCCAATGCCGTGGCGCGCGGCCTGTTCGCGGCCCACGTCGATCATGCGCGCGGAACTGTCGACAGCGATCACTTTTTTTGCACGCGCGGCGAGCAGCAGCGCAAACGCTCCCTCGCCCGCGCCGAGTTCCGCGATGGTGAGCGGCGGCATCAGGCGCAGCAGCGCCTCGGCCATGCTCTTCCACGACTTGCCGGGCACGTAGTCGCGGCCCAGGCGGCCCGCCACGCTATCAAAGAACGCGCGCATCTTGTCCCGGCGCTTTTTCAGTACGCGGCGCATGGCGGCCTGGTCGGAGGCGGCTTCGGGGATTTCTTTCTCGGCATCAGCGAGAATCTCCTCCAATGGGCTGCCCCACGCAGCGGGGGGGTGATAGAGATTGCTCTTGCCGGTGCGGCGGTCTTCGACAAGGCCCGCCTGCTTGAGCTGAGAAAGATGCGAGGAAATGGTGCTCTGGCCCATGCTGAGGATCTCCTGCAGCTCGGCGACGGAGAGCTCCTCACCCTTTAAAAGCAATAGGATGCGCAGTCGGTTGGGATCGGCGACGACTTTTAACGTTTTGACGATTGACGTCATGGGCGAATTCTGTTACATATCAACATATCACGATACGACGATAAAATACAGTCGGCGATCGGATCAGCAAGGCAAGGAAGCGGCGGAGTTGTGAAGACATTTTTCAGAATGAAGGCTAAGGAGAATTCATGGCAACCATTGCAGTTGAAAAGATTGAAGCCGAATACAAAGTGGCCGATATGGGCCTGGCCGTTTGGGGCCGCAAAGAGATCGTGATCGCCGAGCAGGAGATGCCGGGCCTGATGGCAATCCGCAACAAGTACGCGCCGGAAAAACCGCTGGCAGGCGTGCGCGTGACCGGCTCGCTGCACATGACCATTCAGACGGCGGTGCTGATTGAGACGCTGGTTTCGCTCGGAGCCGAAGTGCGCTGGGCGAGCTGCAACATTTTCTCTACGCAGGATCACGCGGCTGCGGCGATCGCGGCGGCGAACGTTCCTGTCTTTGCATGGAAGGGCGAGAGCCTTGAGGACTACTGGGAATGCACCTATCGCGCGCTCACGCACAAGGGCGGGCTTGGTCCTCAGTTGATCGTGGACGATGGCGGCGATGCCACGCTGCTTATACACAAGGGCTATGAGCTGGAGAACGGCGACCGCTGGGTCGACACCGCGAGCGGCAATCACGAGGAGCAGGTGATCAAGGATCTGCTCAAGAAGGTTTTTGCCGAAGACAAGCAGCATTGGCACAAGGTGGTGAAGGATTGGCGCGGGGTTTCGGAAGAGACTACAACGGGCGTGCATCGGCTCTACAAGATGATGGAGCAGGGCAAGCTGCTGGTTCCGGCGATCAATGTGAACGACTCGGTGACGAAGTCGAAGTTCGACAATCTCTACGGCTGCCGCGAGTCGCTGGCTGACGGAATCAAGCGCGCTACTGACGTGATGGTCGCGGGCAAGGTCGCGGTGATCTGCGGCTACGGCGATGTGGGCAAAGGCTCCAGCCACTCGCTGCGCGGCATGGGAGCGCGCGTGGTGGTGACGGAGATCGATCCCATCAACGCACTGCAAGCCGCGATGGAAGGCTTCGAGGTGACGACGGTGGAAGACACGCTGGGCCGCGGCGACATCTATGTCAGCTGCACTGGCAACACCGACATCATTACTCTCGAGCACATGGAGAAGATGAAGGACCAGGCGATTGTCTGCAACATTGGGCACTTCGATAACGAGATCCAGATCGATCGGTTGAACGAGGCGAAGGGCGTGACGCGGATCAACATCAAACCGCAAGTGGACAAGTACACATTTCCCGACGGTCACTCGATCTTCATCCTGGCCGAAGGGCGACTCGTAAACCTTGGCTGCGCTACAGGCCATCCGAGTTTCGTGATGTCGAACAGCTTTGCCAACCAGACGCTGGCGCAACTGGACCTGTGGAAGAATCGCGACAGCTACAAGCCGGAAGTCTACGTGCTGCCCAAGAAGCTGGACGAAGAAGTTGCGCGGCTGCACCTCGAGAAGATCGGGGTGAAGCTGACGAAGCTCTCGCCGAAGCAGGCTGACTACATCGGCGTTTCAGTCGATGGGCCTTACAAGGCGGAGAACTACCGCTACTAGAACAGTTGTCAGTGTTCAGTGGTCAGTGATCAGTTGCCGAACTGGTCTGTCTGACCACTGATCACTGACCACCGATCACTTCTTATGTCTTCTCCTCTGACATTCTCCTTCGAACTGTTTCCGCCGCGCACGCCGGAGGCGCATGCCAAGCTGCCGGCTGCCGTTGCGCAGTTGGCGGCGCTGCGGCCGGACTATTTTTCTGTCACGCACGGCGCGGGCGGTTCTGAGCAGGAGGGAACTTACGAAACACTGCTGACCGTGGTGGAACAGACGGGCGTGGAAGTTGCGCCGCACCTCACGTGCATCGGATCGACACACGACAACATTGCGGCGCAGCTCGCGCGCTACCGTGCGGCGGGCGTGAAGCGCATTGTGGCGTTGCGCGGCGATCTGCCGGCTACAGCGCACAGTTCCGCTGCGCCTGGCGAGTTCCACTACGCCAACGAACTTGTCAGCTTCATCCGCACGACGCGCGGCGATGACTTCAAGATCGAAGTCGCCGCTTATCCCGAGATGCATCCGCAGGCCGCGAATCCCACGGCGGACTTCGAGCACTTCCGGCGCAAGGTGGAAGCCGGAGCCGACGCGGCGCTCACGCAGCTCTTTTACAACGCAGATGCCTACTTCCACTTTGTGGAGCGATGCACGAAGGCCGGGATTACGATTCCCATCGTGCCGGGAATCATGCCCATCACGAGCTACACAAATACCGTGCGCTTCTGCAACGGCTGCGGCGCCGATTTGCCGCGCTGGGTTCGACTGCGGCTGGAAGAGCTCGAGCACGACAAGGCGGCGCTCGCCGACTTCGGCATCGGCGTGGTCACGCGCCTTTGCGAAACCTTGCTGTGCGGCGGTGCTCCTGGATTGCATTTCTACACCGTCAATCAAGCTGGTCCTTCGCTGCGCCTTTGGGAGAATCTCGGACTCGCGCGGAATTAGAGAGGCAATTGCGCGCGGGCGCGCATCGGCCGCGCACCGGGGCGCGACCCCGGCAGGAAGCGGTGATGCGTCCAGCGTACTGGAATACAGTGGCAGTACGCAGAAATCGAGGGGACTGGAAATGGGCTGCAAGGGCTTTGTTTCCCGATGGTTGGAGAACTCGTACTGGGGTACTGGGAAAGTATCGCGGCTGGACTTTACTTGTAAACGATTGATTCGGGTTGGGTTGATGCGGTTTACTGGGGTACATTGCGTTTTGGCGGCTTCGCCGCCAGTGGCAAGTGAACAGTGGTCAATGGTCAGAATTCCGGGTGTGAGTGTGGGGCGTGGGAGAGTCGCCAGAGCGTTCATGGGCGGGGACGGATGGGTGGGACGTTTCGGAATGCCTTTCAGGGCCGGGGAGTCGCTGCGTAGGCCGTTGGTCTTGATATGCCGGCAAATCGTGGGCATTTCCGTTTCCTCTTTTCCTCGGCCCCCCCTGGCCTATACTTTGGTCTCAAAGTTATGGCAACAAAGAGTTTGGGGAGCGCCCAGTCTCGCTAAGTCTTTGATTCTTAAAGACGGCACCTCGTAAAGTCCCTAGAATCAGTGTGAGCGTGAAGTGGTCAGTGGTCAGTGATCAGAGATCAGACCCCAAGCCACGTTCTTCCTACTTCTAGAACAAGTGTAGCGAGTTCGAGGAAATAATATGCACGAAAGGCAGTGATCAGTAATCAGTGGCTAGTGGTCAGAAAAAGAAGAGGTTAAGTGAAGAGGGCGGGCCAGTTTGGGCGGTGAGAAAGCTTGACAGGTGCGGGCGCGGGCTCAGACGGCCACGCGGGCACGCAGGTCTGCTTCGCACTCGGGCGTTTACCGGGGTAATTCTGCTAGGTCGTGGGTTTCTTCCTGCTTGTCGAGGTCCAGAATCTCCCCGGTTCCTCCGCCACGGCGGACAAGGGATCCTTCGACTTCGCTCAGGACGGGCACCCTCAGTGTGGTTCTTTGGGGCGTCGAGACCGAGGCGACCCGCCCGCTGGGCATCGCTCCGTCCCCGTTCGGCCACGATCTTAACCCAACGCCCGCTCATCGCAAAGAACGCGATGAACGGGGCACAGCTGCTGCGGCCCTGCGATACTCATGACCGGGCCACCTGCCGACGGGCACCCTCAGTGTGGTTCTTTGGGGCGTCGAGACCGAGGCGACCCGCCCGCTGGGCATCGCTGCGTCCCCGTTCGGCCACGATCTTAACCCAACGCCCGCTCATCGCAAAGAACGCGATGAACGGGGCACAGCTGCTGCGGCCCTGCAATTCTCATGAACGGGCCACCTGCGACGGGCACCCTCAGTGTGGTTCTTTGGGGCGTCGAGACCGAGGCGACCCGCCCGCTGGGCATCGCTGCGTCCCCGTTCGGCCACGATCTTAACCCAACGCCCGCTCATCGCAAAGAACGCGATGAACGGGGCACAGCTGCTGCGGCCCTGCGATACTCATGACCGGGCCACCTGCCAATCTGGGCGGGTGGCCCAGCCAACTGTTTCACTTCCGGTTGTTCCTCGATGGGTTGTGCCCCATCCAAGCCGCGTTTTTTGCGGCTTGGGTGGGGAAGCACGATGGTTCGCCTTCCCGCAAGCGTACTCCCTCCGGCAACCGATTCCCCCGCAAGAACGCCGTCCACTGCGATTCGATCTCGACCGCGCCCACAACGCCTGTTGCGTAGTGACGAAAGCTGGACCACTGCCAGTCCTCCGGCTTCGCAACCAGTCCGCGCTTGACCGGGTTGCGGTGGATATAGCGAATCACCTCGGAGCGGGCCTTCTCTCCGTAGACGCTGCTGTCGTAGTAGCGGTCCTGCCAGAACTTTTCGCGCCGGCCTTTGAGCTTGCGCGAAGTCACCTGCTTGACGGCTTTCAGAAACTGGGCAAGTACGATCCGCGGCGGCTCATTCACAAGCAGGTGAATATGCTCGGGCATCAATACATAGGCGTAAACCCGCGCCTGATGCCGCGCGCGCGTCGCCTCAAGCACGGCTTCGACGGTCTCCCTGGCTCCAGCCGCCTCAAGCAGCGGCAGACGGTGAAAACAACTGAAGGTGATGAAGTGCAGCGCTTCCGCCTTTTGGAAGCGTTTCAAGCCGCTGGGCATCGCTGCGTCCTCGTTGGGCCACAATCTTAACCCAACGCCCGCTCATCGCAAAGAACGCGATGAACGGGGCACAGCTTTTGCGGCTCTGCAATTCTCATGAACGGGCCACCTGCCAAAGAACGCGATGAACGGGGCACAGCTGCTGCGGCCCTGCGATACTCATGACCGGGCCACCTGCCTTCGCTGCGTCCTCGTTGGGCCACAATCTTAACCCAACGCCCGCTCATCGCAAAGAACGCGATGAACGGGGCACAGCTTTTGCGGCTCTGCAATTCTCATGAACGGGCCACCTGCCGGCTCATTCACAAGCAGGTGAATATGCTCGGGCATCAATACATAGGCGTAAACCCGCGCCTGATGCCGCGCGCGCGTCGCCTCAAGCACGGCTTCGACGGTCTCCCTGGCTCCAGCCGCCTCAAGCAGCGGCAGACGGTGAAAACAACTGAAGGTGATGAAGTGCAGCGCTTCCGCCTTTTGGAAGCGTTTCAAGCCGCTGGGCATCGCTGCGTCCTCGTTGGGCCACAATCTTAACCCAACGCCCGCTCATCGCAAAGAACGCGATGAACGGGGCACAGCTGCTGCGGCCCTGCGATACTCATGACCGGGCCACCTGCCAAAGAACGCGATGAACGGGGCACAGCTGCTGCGGCCCTGCGATACTCATGACCGGGCCACCTGCCGCACAGCTTTTGCGGCTCTGCAATTCTCATGAACGGGCCACCTGCCCTTTTGGAAGCGTTTCAAGCCGCTGGGCATCGCTGCGTCCTCGTTGGGCCACAATCTTAACCCAACGCCCGCTCATCGCAAAGAACGCGATGAACGGGGCACAGCTGCTGCGGCCCTGCGATACTCATGACCGGGCCACCTGCCGCACAGCTTTTGCGGCTCTGCAATTCTCATGAACGGGCCACCTGCCTGGGATATTGATCGCCATCGTTCCGAGGACGATGACGGCACAGAGACTCCAGCGGACAAAACTACTGGCGTGGCGCATGGGGCGTTTTCTCTGAATTGATTTGCGGCGGGAGAAGCCGATTTTGGTGACCGGGTTAGAAGAGCGTACGCTGCGAGATGCGGGATGGGCAATTTGTTTTTGCGGGGCAGTAACTTTTTGAAGAGGGATGTTCCGCAGAGGCTAAACAGGCTGCGGAAAGATGGGGATCAGAGGGCGCACATCCTGAAAGACTTCCCTCAGGGGCCTGAAGGCCGCACTGATTTTATTCGGCTTGCGGCACGAGTAAACTCGTGCCCTTTCAAAACAGCGGCCTCGAAAGGGTTTTTCCGCAACCTGTTTAGCCACTGAGGGATGTTGTTCGCGATCCTCGCGCGGCATTCAGGGTTTTTCCGCAACCTCTCCGGACCCGCACCGATCGGGACACTAATTCGAGATCACCCAGCCAGGGGCCCGCCGCCAACCCACGCAACCAATCGTTTAGAATTCATAGGAGCGTAACGTACGCTCTCAGCAATATCTGACTGCGCGGGACTTTCGTTTCGGCCTTGGTGATTGGTTCTTGCGCCAACGCCGCCGTCACACCACCCGTGCAAGGCAAATCAGGAAGAGGAAGCGCATGAAGTACGCCGGATTGCTGGTGATGCCCGCCGGATTCTTTCTCGCCATCGCTGCCTTGGTGCTGTTTCCCGACGCCGCGCGGCAAGCGGCGTTTGTCGTGTGCGGCCTGGCAGTCGAGGCCATGGGCCTGGTGGTAGCGGTGCGCGGCCACATGCCCGCCAAGGGAGCCAGCCGTCCATGAATCCCATCGCACAAGCTTCCGCGGCCGTCCCCCTGCCCGCACCGGCAATAACCGACGCCGTCTTCGCCCTCACCCTTGCGCTTTTGCTGCTCGCGCCTCTGGCCATCGCCGGCGTGGCGCTCATCAATACCGGCCTGGCGCGTTCGCGCTCCGCGGCGCAGGCCATGTTGGGCAATCTGGCTCTCGTCGCCGTCGCCGTAATCGCCTTTGCGCTGGTGGGCGCATCCTTGGCCGGCGCGTTAGGAACATCGGAGGCCGCGTTTCACGCAGCCGGAAAGACCTGGGGCGTGTTGGGGCGCGGGCCGTTTCTCATGCACGGCCTGGCATCGGCCCCGCCGCAGGCGCAGCTTGCGCTGCTTTTTGAATTCATGGCCGTAGCCATGGCTGCATTGATTCCGTGGGGCTCGGGCGCGGACCGCTGGCGGCTGCCGGGCGGGTGCGCGTCGGCGGTGGTTCTCGCAGGCATCGTGTTTCCTCTCGCCGCCAACTGGATTTGGGGCGGCGGATGGCTCGCACAACTTGCCGCGAACTTCGGCCTGGGCGCAGGCGTTCTCGATGGCGGCGGCGCGGCCACCGTGCACGCTCTGGGCGGCCTCACCGCACTGGCTCTGGTTTGGATCGCCGGACCCCGCCGCGGCAAGTTTCCCCGCGAAGGCCTGTCGACCGCGATCCCCGGCCACAATGCCGTCTATGTCCTGTTTGGCTGCCTGCTGGCGCTGGTGGGCTGGCTGGCATGGAACGCCGCAGGCGCCGTCATCTTCCTGCACGCTCCGCTCGCTGCGCTGCCCGGCACGGCCATCAATACATTACTCTCCGCCGCGGCGGCGCTGGTGGCGACGTTTTCTGTGACCCGCATCCGCTTCGGCAAGCCCGACGCGAGTCTTTGCGCCAACGGCTGGCTCGCCGGCCTCGTCACGTCAACCGCTTGCGCAGGACTCGCCACGCCGGCCGAATCCATCTTCGCCGGAGCCGTCGCCGGCATCTTTACGCCGCTGCTGGTGGAAGTGCTGGAGCTGGCGCTCTCCGTCGACGACCCCTCGGGCGCAATCGCCGTGCACGGCGCTTCGGGGCTCTGGGGACTGATAGCCGCGGGCTTCTTTGCCCCCAAGGCCGGCCAGCTCACTGCGCAGCTTGTCGGTATTGCCGCATTACTCGGCGTCGTGCTGCCGCTCGTCTACCTGCTCTTTGCGTTGCTCAACCGGGTGGTTGCGTTCCGCGTCGATCCCGACGGCGAACGCATCGGCATGGATTTCCATGAACTGGGCGGCGGCGCTTACCCCGAGTTCGTAATTCACCGCGACGAATCGTACCGGTAAGCAAGTCTCCGCACCGGCGGTATCGGGCAAATAATCGCAGTATCAGCTCAAAGAACACGAAAAATCAGTGACCCGGCCGTCATTTCTGGCGTATACTCCCGGAACTGCCCCCGGAGGAAAAGCACGTGAAAAAGTTCGCTGTAATGTCTTTGGCGATTTCACTCGCCACCACAGTTCTGGCCCAACAACCGAAATTTCAGGGGACACATCCACTGCCCAAACTTCCCCTCGTGAACTCGGTCACCCCTCCCGCCGTACTGCACACCGGCAGGCCCCTCACGACAGACGAGAAGCTCCAGTTTCTGGCCACAGCAGCCAGAACCGCCGCTGCCAGAAAGCGCACCCCGGCAGTAAAATCCAGCCCGGCCGCACCCACTACGATTACCCCGGACCAGATGTCGATTCCCCTCGTCATCTGGGCCGAAGGGTACAACATCGGGGAGGCCAATTGGGGCGAAGGAGCAATCTACTTCAACAGTGGACCTTCAAGCTACCTTAACTTCAATCTCTATGTGAAGCCGGATACCGCCTACATCGTCACCATGAAGGTCTCGACTGGTGGAACTCCAGCGCCAATGTCCGTCTTTACCAGCATCTGGGGCCCGACAGGCGCCAACGCAGGGGTTCAGTCCATTCCTGTGTCACCGGTCGGTGATATCGATGCTTACAACGACTTTGCCTACTCTTTCACCATCGGGGATAACACGAGCGGGATTTACCAATTCGGTATTTTTTGCCCCACTGCCGGATGGACCTTCCTGAGCGCCGAGGTTACATCGGTTCCTTACTAAACAAAATAACCAGGGCGGACGCATTCGGCGGACCTTTGCGGTCCGCCAAGCCGCCACTTGGCCACGCAACCTGCTGACAGCAAAATCGAAAGCGCTGGAATCGCCCGGCCGGCCCTCGCCGCATCAGGCCCGCCGCCCCGCAAGCAGGCTGCGCAATCTCCGGCGCAATCCGTCCGGCAACACCGCCGCCGCCTTTTGCAACCTCCACGCGGGCACAAAGCGCTCCAGCATCAGGATCGGCTCGTCGAAAGGAAGCGTCTTCCAGACGCCATGGCGATTCATCAACACGTCCCGGAACTTCATCCGCAGGAAATAGGACATCGTGACCGGCAAGCACGGTTGCTGCCGCTTCAAACTCTGCGTACTCAGACACGCTCCCCGCTCAAACCACGCGCGAATTCGCTCCGCGGGATCCTCGCTGAAGTATTTCGGATAGTTGACCCACACGTTGGGCCGCATGTCCGCCTCGAAGTAGTAGCGTCCCGACCCGTCCGCGGCTTCGATGCAGCTGATATTCGAAAAGCCGTTGGCTCCAAGCACGTGTCCCAGCCGCGCCAGTTCGTCGAAGATCCTTTCGTCCACGAGCGGCAGAGGAAAATAGGTGCGCACTACCGAAACCCCAAATCTCTTCACTGCTTTTTCAATGCGCGCATAGGAAAAGTGCACCAGCTTATGATCGAGAAAAATGGCCGACAAATCCAACTCGACCCCGTCGATCTTCTTCTGCACCAGCACGGGGGGCGACAGAAACAGCGCTTCCTGCATTCCGATCTCGTCTGCGCACGTGCACTCGTACACGCCGTACCCGCCTCTGCTGGAATCCACCTTGAGCAAAACGGGATAGCCGTGCTCGCGCGCCCATTCCTGCGCTTCTCCCACGCACGCGGCAACGAGGAAGGGCGGCGTTTGCACTCCTCCCGCGGCAAGTTCCCTCGACAGTCCGACCTTTGAATAAAAGTGATTCGCATGGCCCGCCTCTATGACAGACAGACGCCTGGGCCGCAGCTCCTCCGGCCAGGGATAACTTCCCATCTGCCTCAAGGTTGGGTCATCGGTCGCGATCACCCAGTCGTAGGGTTTTGTCCGCCCTGCCATCTGCTCAAGAGCCGCTGCCGCCAGATCCTGCTCCCGCGCCACAATCCGCGCGCTCCGCACGAACCGGCCCAGGCGCACCTTCCATGAGGTCGAAATGAAATCCACCGAAAAGCCCGCGCGCCACAAAAGACGGGAAGTCGCCAGTCCACTTTCAGGCAGTTCGCCGACCAGTAGCGCTTCCCGGGGCCGAGTCGCTGTCGCGCCCTGGAACTGCTTCGGGCCGTCTTTCCCTGTCGCTTTCAACACCTTTCGATCCTATCTCCAGCACCGCGATCCCCGGAATCTTCCCCATCGGAATCCTGGGCGATGTCGCGGCGAATCGCAAAGCCTGCGCCGCCGTCGCCCCGCCGGCCTGTGTAAACTGCTCTAAGGATCAGAAAACTATGGGCATGCTTATGGGGCTGTTCTGGCCTTGGGGTCTACTGCTGCAGGCCGCGGCCATCATTCACTTCATCCGCCGGCGGCCAGACACTTATTGGATCTTCATCATTCTCTTCCTCGGCCCGCCGGGCGCACTCATCTACCTGTGTGTCGAGGCGCTGCCCGATCTCGGCCTTCTGCGCCAGTCGTTCAAAACCTTTCCCCGCCGCAAGCGCATTGCCCAACTCAACCTGGAGATCCACGACAACCCTTCGCCGGGAAACTACGAGGAGCTCGGCGACCTCTACATGGACGAAGGCAAACTGCAGACGGCGCGGACTGCGTATGTCCAGGCCATCCTCGCGCGCTCCACCACGTTGGATTGTTTTTATCGGCGCGGCGTTTGCGCCCTGCTGCTCAAGGACGCTGCGGCCGCTTTGCCCGATCTCGAAATGGCCGTCCAGAAAGACCCCGGCCACGACTTCTATCGCGCCGCGGGCCTGTTGGCTCATGCCTACGCTCAAACCGGCCGGAAAGAAAAGGCCGACGCCATGTTCCAGCAGGCGATCGAACGCTCCACGCTCTCGGAAACTTATCTGAATTATGCGGACTTTCTCGCCGCGCAAGGTCGCAATGCCGAGGCGCGCTCGTGGGCGCAAAAGGTGCTGGACAAAAAGCCGACGATGCCGCGCTATTTGCAACGGCGCGAGCGGCCCTGGTTTCGCCGCGCCCATGCCCTGCTCAAACGCGTACCCGCGTAGCCGCCGCCGGCCCCTACATCGGCATCGGCGTAAGTTGCACGCTCTCGAACGACCACTTCACCTTCGCGGAAACCCAGATCCAGACACCGCCGGACGCGGTGGCGTCAAAAGCGTAAAGAAAGCCGCCGTCGCCCAGCGGGACAGTCACTGTCTTCGCAGTCTGAGCGCCCACCGGGGTTCGGGTCGGTGCGGTAGCAATCACGAAATCACCCGCGCTGTTCGATCTGACCTTAAAAGTCAGCACATAAATGGTGTTCGGCGCCACCTCCACATAAAGGCCGAGATAGCTTTGCTGGGCTGTGCCCAAAGGATTCATTACCAGTGCGTTGCGGTCGGGATCCCATATGTACGGGTTTTCTGCAACCATGGAAAAACCGCTCGCAGCCGAGGGCTCTGCGACAGTAATCGTTTCCGTGGCCGGTATGCCGCGGCTCTCCATGGCGTCGGACATGCCCGAGGGCCCGGCCGAACTCGCAGTATCCGACGCGGTAAAAGCACGCCGGGCCGAGGCCATGAACTCCGCTTTGTCGGCGCGCGTGGGGGTCTCCCCGGTGGAAGACACCAGCGGCGCGTGCGCGGTGGACACCAGCGGCAGCCTCGGTCTGACGGGAAGGCCATTAGACGGGATACCGGCGGTCTGACCCTGCGCAAGGGCCGGAACCAGAGTCACGGCAGCAGCAATCATCACGGCGATTTTCTTCATGGGGATGCTCCCTTTGCCGCCGCAAATAGCCAGGACCAACCGGCTGGGGGACTCACGGCGGATTGCCGCGAGTATATCGCCAGAGGCGCAATCCCTGCCAGATGAAAACAGGCGCCGGACGACCCGTGCAATTACTTGCGCGCCAGCAGCAGCATCACCACGAACAAAACCAGCGGAATCAGCGCCAGTCCGGCATAAATCGCCAGCTTGGGGCCGTTGATGGAAAGCCGGCTGCGCAGCGAAGGCCGGCGCTCCATGTCGTCCACCCCCACCAGTTCCTGGTGCTCCAGCTCCCACGCCATCTCCGCTGCGGTCGAGTACCGGTGGCGCGGATCGCGCTCCATAGCGCGTGAAAGAATCTCCTGCAACTGCGCAGAGATGGCCGGATTCAGTTCGCGGGCCGGCGTGGGATCGCTCAACACGCGCTCATTGAGAACCACCAGCGGATTCGCGCCCGTGAAAGGCGGCTGGCCGGTAAGCATCTCGTAGAGCATCGCGCCCAGAGCATAAATATCGCTGCGCTGATCGCCGCGCTGGCCCTTCACCTGTTCCGGCGAAATGTAATCCGGAGTGCCCAGCGCCGGCGTCAGTGCGGTCTGCGTAATCCGCCGCGCGTCCTCCTTCAAGGCGATGCCGAAGTCGATAATCTTGATGCGATCGCCCGCGCACACCATGATGTTCTCCGGCTTCAGGTCGCGGTGCACCACGCCGTGCTTGTGCAGATTGTCGAGCGCATCGCAAATTCCCAAAGTCAGCGCCACGGCCCGGTCGATCGGCAGCTTCCGCTCTTCATTCAGGCCCTTTTCGTTCAGAATCGCCCGCAACAGCTTGCCGTCCACCCACTCAATCACCATGTAGAGCCGGCTGCGCGCTTCGCCGTCGTAGGTTTTCACCACGCCGGGGTGGTCGATCTCCTGGCCGATCTCCTCCTCCCGCCGGAAGCGCTCGAGCAAGACCGGATCGGCTTCCATCTCCGGGTGCGGCACCTTCACGGCCACTGTCCGGCCGCTGCGCAAGTCCGTCGCGCGATAGAGCGTGGACATTCCGCTGCGCGCAACCTCCGCGTCCAGGCGGTAGTGGTCCAGGGTGTCTCCAACTTCAGGTGTGGTCATCACTGCTGTCAGCATCGCAATTTCGAGTCTTACATGCAAAGCATAAGAATTCCGCAAGGATCGGCGGGGGGGCCCAAAAATCGCAAACACACGTGTCCGTGCCTCATCCTTTCCGCCCCGTGTGCCATCCTTTATGCCCCGTGCCCCATCCATTCCGCGTTTTCTGCGGAATGGGTGGGATAGCACGAACCTCCACTCACCGCTATTCACCCAGCACGAAACTGGGTGGGAAACCACGAACATCAACTCACCGCGGGTGCCCCCGGTCTCGATTCTGAGACCGGGAATAGCACAAACCCCCTCTCTCGACCCAGCACAGACGCAGTCGCTTCGCCGCTTCTTTCCCGCCCTTTCCCGATATCATGGATGTCGGCATGCACGTCCTGTTTAGAACCGCCGTAATCTGCTTGGCCGCCGCCTGCGTCTTCCCTGCCCCGGCCGCGCCGCAAAAAGCGCATCCGCCCAAGCCGCAAGCCCGGCCCGCGCCGCCGCAGGACACAGGATTCCTGAATCGCCGCATCGACCTTCACGGAATCACCTACCGTTTTCAGGTGTACCTGCCTGAAGAATGGCGGCGCGACGACGGCAAGCAATGGCCCGTCATTCTGTTTCTCCATGGGCGCAACGAGCGCGGCTCCGAGGGCATGTGGCAAACCCAGATCGGCCTCGCCGAGGCGGTGCGCAACCATCCCGACCGCTGGCCGTTTGTCATCGTCATGCCGCAGTGCCCGCCCAGCGCGTACTGGACCGATCCCGCCATGCTCGATCTAGCCATGGCCGCGCTCGATCGGGAATCGGCCGAGTTCCGCGGCGACCCGGCGCGCACCTATCTCACCGGCCTTTCCATGGGCGGATACGGCGCATGGGAGCTGGCCCGCGCCCATCCGCATCGCTGGGCCGCCATCGCCATTGCTGCCGGCGGCATCTTCTGGAGCTACGAGCCCGACCGCTGGCAGCAGGCCTCCACTTTGCCCGCCGAATACGCGCGCGCCATCGGTCACACACCCGTCTGGCTCTTCCACGGCAGCCTTGATATCACCGTGCTGCCGCGCGAGAGCCAACTCATGTTCGACGCCTTCAAGGCCGCCGGCGGCGACATCCGCTTCTGGCTCTATCAGGGCGTGTTGCACGACTCCTGGACGCGAGCCTACGACGAGCCCGATCTCCCGCGCTGGTTCCTGGCGCATCGCACGCCCGTAGCTCCCGAAACGTTTGCCGAGTTCCTCGTGATTCCGCTGCATCCGCCCACCATCAAGCTCACCGCCGCGCAACTCGACAGTCTGGCCGGGCAGTATCGCGAGCCCAACGCGCACGGCGTCACCACCATCTACCGCGAAGGCGATCAGCTCTTCGAGAAAACTCCCGGCGGCGAAGTGATCGGCCTCGAAGCCGAGTCGGCCGACTCCTTCTTCCGCCCCGGCGACACCACCGGCGCGCGCACCATCCATCTAACCTTCGAGCGCGATATGCAAGGCCGTGTAACTGCCTACGTGCTGCACGACAGCCGCCATGAAGAGCGCTGGGTGAAGGCATCGCCCGGCGCAACCAACAAGTAGCGCGCGCATAAAAAGGGCGCTCTCAACCCAGCGCGAAAATGGGTGCCCCACCCTTCGGCGATTCGCGCATTTCGCGAATCGGCTAAGGTGGGAAAGCACGAACCTGAAACCACTTCTCCCATCCCAGCACGAACATCCCGTGCCCAATCCATTTCCGTCCGCCGCGGCGGAGAAATGGGTGGGACAGCGAATCTCTAAATTCTCGCCCCGCGAAAAACCGTCACCGCCGATCCCTCAGCTAGAAACGCCGAATCCGGCGGCCGCACGAGCACCTTCGCAAAGTCAGCTCCGTAATAGCGCGCGCCCTCGCCCGTGAAGCTAGCCTGCCCCGCCTCTCTCACAGTCCACCGCGGATGCTGCACCTCATATTCCACGCAGCCTCCATCCGATTGCGCCGCATATCCCCAGTAGTGCTCAGTAATGAACTGGCCCAGCGAGCCATCGCTCGGAAGATAACCATCCCCAACAGTCTCCATCCGAATCGCGCATCGTTTCGCCCCGGAGCCCCACGAGTATTCCGCCTCCACAGCGTGCTTTCCGGACCCCGCGACCATGCGATGTCCCATCGGCACGCTCGAGTACTTCTCCCCGTAAAAAAACCGCGCCACGGCGGCAATCGCAGTCTTGGGAACCAGCTCGCGAATAAAAACCACGCCGCGCTTCTCCCCGCGCCGCACGTAAAACCGCAGATTCACCTCTTCAAAGGAGCGATGAAATGGAATCGCGAATCCCGCAACGAGCGTATCGTTGAATTGAAATCCCACCAGGCTCGCGTACGTCCGGCCCTCGAAGCTGTCGAGCTCCGTGCCCGCCGGAACAAATGGCTCTAGCAGTCCCGGCTCGACGGAGTAATTCAACATCAGCAGTTGCTTCCACTCCGCAGTCAAAAAAACCCGAGGCCGATGCATGCGTCTCCCCAAATCCAGCCACAACTATTCCGAGCATACCCCCGCCCGTCAGAACCGCCTCGCGTTCAAGCGCCCTTCGGCTACCGGCTACTGGCGGTGCCCCCGGTCCCTCGCACTTGGGGACCGGGGAGGGCTACCGGCTAAAAACCCGGAACCAACCACCCCACCTCTGCGTATCCCCTCCAGATCGTCTACGGGAGGGCAACATGTTTTGCAGCGGATGCGGTCATGAACTCCAGGCAGGCGAGGCACGCTGCCCAAACTGCGGCTGGACGCCGCCGTCTTTCGCTCCGCCGCCTCTTCCCTATCCCGGCTTCGAAGTGGAGTTGGCCCGTTACGCCGGCAAGATCCGCGTGCTCGGCATCCTGTGGCTCATCTGGGCAGGGCTCTTTCTCCTGATGGGCATTGCCGAGTTGCACCTCGCGCACGCCTTCCTCTCCGGCAATTTCGGTCCCTTTGCAGAAAACCGCCACTTCTTCCCCGATTGGTTCCTTGCAGCAATCTTTCCCTTCATTTTGGGGACGATCATTCTCCGCGCCGGTCTCTCCGCCATTGCCGGATGGGGCCTGCTCGAGCGCACCCAATGGGGCCGCATCCTGGCCATCATCGCCGCCATCATCAGCCTCATCAAGTTCCCCTTCGGAACCGCCCTCGGCGTCGCCACGCTCATCATCCTCCTCGGCTACCGCAACTCAACCCTCTACGACAGCCTGTAAAAAGCAGCGATCAGCTGTCAGCCATCAGCTCTCAGCTCTTAGCTATCAGCTATCAGCTTTCAACGTCCCTCGCAGACCCACAAGAAAGGAGTGTCGCGATAACCGCGCCGTAGGCGCAGAGATTGTTAGCCCCGCGCTTCAGCGTGGGGAAAGCAAGCCCCACAGTTCAACTTCGGAGTCCGGTAGGGACCGAGGAAGGCGTCTTCTTGTTCCCTCGTTCCCTTGTTCCCTGCCTTTACAATCGACTCATGCCCTTCCCGGCCAATCGCCTGCGCCGCCTCCGCCGCACGGAGCCCCTGCGCGCTCTCGTCCGTGAGACCACCCTCGAGCCCGGCGACCTCATCTATCCCCTCTTCATCTGCCCAGGCAAGGGCGTGCGCAATCCCATCAGCTCTATGCCCGGCGTCTTCAATCTCTCTGTCGATGAAGCCGTCCGCGAAGCCGAGGAAGCCGCGCAACTCGGCATCGGCGGCTTGCTCCTCTTCGGCCTTCCCGAAACCAAAGACGAAACCGGCACCGGCGCATGGGAAGAAAACGGAATAGTCCAGCAGGCGCTGCGCGCGCTCAAGCAATCGCCCGCGGCAAAAAAGCTCGTGCTCATCGCCGACGTCTGCCTCTGCGAGTACACCAGCCACGGCCACTGCGGCGTCGTCGTCAAGTCGGGCGACACTTTTGACGTCGACAACGATCCCACTCTCGATCTGCTTGCCCGCACCGCCGTAAGCCAGGCCCAGGCCGGAGCCGACGTCGTAGCTCCCAGCGACATGATGGACGGCCGCGTCGCCGCCATTCGCAAGGCGCTCGACGCCGCCGGCCTCACGCAGACGCCCATCCTCAGCTACGCGTCAAAATTTGCATCAGCCTTTTACGGCCCCTTCCGCGAAGCCGCCGACTCCGCTCCGCAATTCGGCGACCGCCGCAGCTACCAGATGGACGGCGCCAATCTCCGCGAAGCCATGCGCGAAATCGATCTCGACATCGAGGAAGGCGCGGACATGATTCTCATGAAGCCCGCCATGCCCTACCTCGACGTGGTGCGCGCCGCGCGCGAGCGCGTCGATGTCGCCATCGGCGCCTATCAAGTCTCCGGCGAATACTCCATGCTCCAAGCCGCCTTCGAGCGCGGCTGGCTCGACCAGAACCGCGCCATGCTCGAGTCCCTCACCAGCATCAGCCGCGCCGGCGCAGACTTCATCGTCACCTACTTCGCCAAAGAAGCCGCCAAACTGCTCTGAGTCAGCAAAATCTTTCCCACCTCTTGTCTGTCCGGGATATACTTCGAGCAATCTATACCCAATTCCCGCACGAGGTGTTCCCCATGATCTTCCGTCCCAGGCAAATTGGAGCAACTCTGATCTTACTGTCAGCCGCCTTGTTTCCCGCAGTTCCGGCGCTCCATGCCTAGTCCCTCAACGACAAGACGGATAAACTTGTCCGCCTCATGAAGGAAGACGGCTACGATTACAAAACCACGACTTCCCCAACGGTCTTCACCATTCATTTCACGGGCGACAACCTGAAAGACATCAAGGTTGTCCTGGCCCTGGGCAGCGACGAGGACAGCGATCTGGTCGCCTTTGTCACCGTGACCCCCAAGGCCACCATGCCCGCCACCGCCGATTTCCGTTACATCCTGCTCAAGGCCAATCACGAATACGATCAGGTGAAAATCGGCTTTGACGGAGACGACGACCTCTCGGTGCGCGTCGATGGCTCCATGCGCGTCGCCGATGCCCTTTATCTCAAGAACATCGTCAACCAGGTCAAAAACTCCTCCGACGAAATCTACGGCAAGATCAAGCCCTACCTGGTTCAATAAGCGCAGGCTCAGATTTCATCGCGACCCGATTCTCCAGGGACGCCTCATGCCTTCTCCATCCTTCGAAATATCGCTCTCGTTCTGAACGATACGTTCCTGGAGGTTTTGCATGCACAATCGAAGGGGAGTAGTAGCGTTTGTCGCATTGAGTTCACTGCTGTTATGTGGGGCAACCTCACCCAGTGGCTGCGCTTCGAGCGAGAATCAAATCGGCCCCAGCAAGGGAGAAGTTGACGGAATAGCCGTCGGCATCGTCGCTGCTATTGTTGTCGGCACGGTGGTACTGGTCGAGGTCAATAAGTCTCATCACAACCTCAAGGGTTGCGTCACCGCCGGACCGGGCGGCCTAACCCTGCACACCGAAGGGAACGGCAGAACCTACGCCCTCACGGGCGTACCGGCAAATGTGAAGGTGGGCGATGTCATCAAAGTCCACGGATCGAAGTCAAAGGGCAAAAAGGACAGTGCCGGCGACCAGGACTTCGCAGTGGAAAAGATGAGGAGAGATTACGGCCCGTGCAAAGCTCTCCTGGCGCCTCCGGCGGGGACGGCAGCCGCTTCTACGGCCCCTTAATTCGGCCGCGCTCTCCTGCCTATTCGCAACAGACGCCGCATCGCGCACAAATCGCTTTGCGTTCAGCCCCGGTTGTGTTTTTCTAAACACACCCGCCTATGCGCAAGCGACTCGAGTCCTACTTTGAATTCACCCGCCTCGGCACCAACTGGCGCACCGAGATTCTGGCCGGTGTCACCACCTTCCTCACCATGGCCTACATCGTGCTGGTCAATCCAGCCATCCTGGCCGACGCGGGAGTTCCCCTTCCCGCCGTCACCGCCGCCACCTGCCTCTCCGCGGCCTTCGGCTCCATCTTGATGGGCATCGTCGCGCGCTACCCCATCGCTCTCGCCCCCGGCATGGGCCTCAATGCCTACTTCACCTATACCGTCTGCATCAAGATGCACATTCCGTGGCAGACGGCCCTCGGCGCGGTGTTTCTATCCGGCGTCATCTTTCTCGCCATCACCGCCGTCGGCATCCGCCAGATGATTCTCCGCGCCATTCCCCACCAGCTTTACGCCGCGGTCGCGGGCGGCATCGGCCTGTTCATCGCCTTCATCGGATTTCAGCACGC
This sequence comes from uncultured Acidobacteriaceae bacterium, assembly GCA_963732305.1. Classification (GTDB taxonomy): domain Bacteria; phylum Acidobacteriota; class Terriglobia; order Terriglobales; family Acidobacteriaceae; genus Telmatobacter. The sequence goes on along the minus strand of CAVSYW010000003.1, from coordinate 136,343 downwards.
CGGCCTCGTCGTGCGCGATCCCAACACCCTCGTCGGCATGGGCAACATCCGCAACCCCACTACGTATCTCGCGTTATTCGGATTGATTCTGATGGTGGCTCTCGAATTCCGCAAGGTAAAAGGCGCCATCCTCATCGGCGTACTCGCTGTCACCGCCCTCGCCTGGCCGCTGCATCTCGTGCACTGGACTCCGTCCATGGGAGGCCTCGGCGCGCTCACCCAAACCGCCTTCCAACTCAACATCCGCGGCGCAATCGGCAAAGGTCTTCTCGAAATCATCTTCGTCTTCTTCTTCGTCGACCTCTTTGACAATCTCGGCACCCTCGTCGCCGTCACCAAGCGCGCCGGCCTCATCGCGCCCGACCACTCCATTCCCCGGCTCGACCGCATTCTCTTTGCCGACGCCACGGCCACGGTCTTCGGCTCGCTCGTCGGAACCTCCACCGTCACCAGTTACGTCGAGTCCACCGCAGGCGTAGCTGCCGGCGGCCGCTCCGGCGTCACGGCCATCGTCACCGGCCTTTTGTTTTTGTGCGCCGTTGTCGCCGCGCCGTTCATCGGCATCGTGCCCTCGGCCGCCACTGCGCCCGCGCTCATCCTCGTCGGCTCCATGATGCTCGCCGCCATCACGGAAATCCAGTGGCTCGACCCCCTCGTAGCCGTTCCCGCATTTCTCACTCTGGTCCTGATCCCCTTCACCTACTCCATCGCCAACGGTCTCGGCTTCGGCATCATCGCCTGGGCAGTGCTGCATCTCTTCGCCGGCAAAGCCCGCCGTCAGGACTGGCTCCTCTACGTCATGGCCGCCCTCTTCCTCGCCCGCTTCATCTACCTCGGCGCAAATTAATCGACCGAGAAAGTCGGTCCAAGAAAGCGGGTGCAAGAACGAGGGTGCCCCCGGTCCCTAGCATTTGGGGACCGGGGAAAGCAAACCCCTCGACCCATCCCGTTCTCTGCTACCCTAAGCTCGTTCAACGAGGCAGACCATCATGCACTGGTACGACTTTCTCGCTTACTTCTTCGGCGGAGCGTTCCTCGCCAACGCCCTGCCCCATCTCATCAACGGAGTCTCCGGCCGCAGCTTCCAAAGCCCCTTCGCCAAGCCACCTGGCAAGGGCCTGTCATCCCCGGTCGTAAACGCATTATGGGGATTCTTCAATCTCGCCGTCGCTTACCTGCTCGTGATGCGCGTAGGCATCTTCAGCCCGCACAATTCCGTTCAGGTGGCTACCCTCGGCGCAGGCGTGCTCGTCATGTCAGTCAATCTCGCTCTCACTTTCGGCCGCTTCCACGACGGAAGATAGCCATGCGCGCGGCTGCACGGATGCCCCGTGCCCCATCCACTCCGCGTTTTTTGCGGAATGGGTGGGAAAGCATAACCCTAAAGATTCTGGCCGGATGAACGGCGCCCCGTTTTCCACGCACATTTTCGGCAGGCCTCGCTTCCCGCCACTCCCCATCACGAAAAAGTCGTAAACTCTTCCCAATCCTTGGCTGTACCATGGAAACGTGTTCCAGATGAAGACGACCATCCTGACAGGCTGGATGAAGGGTTCAAGGCGGCCGCAGTTGCTCGTGGCCGCAGCCATCTCGCTCGTCGCAGCCCTCGCCCTCTCCGCCTGCCAAACCGTCGCCACCTACACGCAGCCCAGCCTGGTCCGCGTCATTGATGCTTCCTCTATCGCTCCCGCCATCAATGTCGAAGTCGAAGGCCAGCTCCTCGCATCGAACATCGGCCAGGGAACCATCACTCCCTATGGCACTCTCACGGCCAACGTCGCCGCGCCCATTGATATCACCGCCGTCACCGGCAACGTCACGTTGGTCTCGACCAGCGGCACTCTCCTCGCCGGCCATCAGCACTCCGTCTTTCTCACTGACAATGGCGTCGCGCCCAACGGTTATCTCGTCACCATTCTCGAAGACCAGCAGGTCCAGGCCGCCGAGGGCCACTCCGCCTTCCGCTTCCTCAACCAAGCCCCGAAGACCGGCGCCGTCGACATCTATATGATGCCCGCGGGATCCACGTTCGCCAACACCATTCCCCTCGTCGCCGATCTTCCCGTAGGCGCAACCGCGGGCTACATCAGTTTCACCTCGCAAACCGTGACCATGATCGTCACACCCACCGGCCAGACCACGCCATTCTTCGCCTTCGCGCCCATGACTCTCACCGGCGGCGAGGTGCGCACTGTCCTCATCATGGACACCCAGCTCACCAGCAATCCCGCCGTAGAAATCTTCACCGCCATCGACGCCGGCCCCACCAACTAGGGCGCATGTAACGCCGCTTTCGAATATGTAACGCCGGTCTCCAGACCGGCTGTCGTGGGGGTCTCCTGACCCCCGCTGCGATGTATCCCATGCATCCGCGCCGCAGGCGCGGCGTTTGCCAGCCCCGCGTTTCAACGTGGGGAAAGCGGATCCTAGAAATCTGCTGAGGAGTCCCGTAGGGACGGCGCGAGAACATCGCCGTCGCAGGATTCAATGACCCCATAAGCCTCGGAAACGCACGAAGTATCAGGGCGCGACTCCAGTCGTGCGGAAAAATGCCGATAGATAAAGGAGGGGCTTTAGCTCCTGCGGGGGTTGCCTGGATGCGGGGGACCGTCACATTCCTCCCGCATCCCTCCCGCGTATACTCTTCCGCGAAGGGTTGATTCTGCAATGGATTTTACGTCGGTCTTTCAGCCGAATTCCGGGCAAAGCGCGGTCGTCTTCACCATCGTTCTCGCCTTTGCCGGCTACCTCGTCACGTTCTGGAGCAACCGCATGATGGCGCGCCGCGCCGACCGCCTCCGCCTCGTCAATCAACGCCTCAACGAGTTCTACGGCCCGCTCTACGTCGCCACCGTCGCCGGCAACATCGCTTACAAAGCGCTGCTCTCGAAGCAAGGCAAAACCCAGTGCCACCCCATCCGCGACGAGCACCTTAAAGAGTGGGTGCTATGGATGAAGTCCATCTTCATGCCGCTGAACGACGTCCGCGAGAAGATCATCATCGAGAACGCGCACCTCATCGTCGAAGAGGAGATGCCGCAGTGCCTGCTCGACTTCGTCACCCACGTCGTCGGCTACAAGGCGCTGCTCCAGCAATGGGCCGCCGATGATTTCACCGAGCGCCGTTCCATGATCGGCTGGCCCCCGGAATTCGACCTCTACGTCGAGCGCTCCTACCACGCCCTCAAAGCCGAGCAGACCCGCCTGCTGCAAAACTTCCTCTGGCGGATGCGGCATCGCGTCAACCGTCGCAAGCAAAGCTAGCCGCTCCCGCAAGCCAGCCCAGCGAGCAGGAAAGCGGGTGCTCCCGGTCCCTCGTCCGTCGCGGCGGAGGGACCGGGGAAAGCACCGGCCCCCGTCCGATTAACCTTGTCCTCAACCCCTTTTTGAGGCTATGATTCTGCCTAATCTAAGTGAAGGCTTCCCGCATATCGCGCTTGCTACGGTTTCAGGAGGTTCTGATGCGCAGATTGGCTCTGTGCTCGTTGCTCAGTTTCGCGTCCTTCGCCTATGCGCAGCAACAGCAACCCCCTCAACAGCAAGCCCCCGGTGACGTGTATGAAAGCGGAGTAACCCCGGAATCCCCGGCGCAAGCGGTACATAAACTTTACCTCCTCGCGACGGAGATGACCGACGACCCCAGTTCCGGCTACGACGCGAAAACCGACGATTGGCCGGAGGCCGACGCGGACTGGCAGCAATGGGGTAACAGCATGGCGGCCGAGGGCAACACTCTCACCCAACAGCAGCGCGCGAGTTTGGTTCCGTGCGCCGCGCATTTGGGCACCGCGATCGGTGACGCGGAGCGTAGCTACCGGATTCAGAGATCGCAGCCAAACAACCCACCAGCGCAGGCAGACGCGCAGAAGCTTCTTGCCACGGCCCGCAAGGAGTTCGAGCAATGCAGCCCGGCCGATGCCCTCAATGGCTCGAACGGGAACCCCGCGCCGGTGGCAAATGGCCCCGGCAGTCAGACCGGCGGCACCTCTGGCGGCGGCTCGAACCCGCCTGTCCAGGGAGGCGTGAGCACCGGACCGGATGGCACGCCCGGGACAGGTACTCCGGGGACAGGCACGCCAGCTTCAGGCGCCCCAGGGACGAACTTGGGTTCAGGTCCGGGAACGCCCCCAGCAACCGGCACACAACCTGGGTCACCGGCGTCGTCTCCCGGGCCGGGGCCGGGTTCGGGGTCGGAGCCACCGCCGGAGTCTTTTCCGCCCACGCAGGATTTCCGCAACAAGCTGCTGGCCGACGCGCAGACGCTCCTGAGGAACGCAGGCGATATCTCCAAGGCGATGACGGACCGCATGAACGCGGCCGCGCACAACGACGTGGGCGTCCAAGTGGGTTTGCTCTCTCTTGCCGCCGCAGCCGGCCAAATGATGGGCTTTGCCGCAAAGGAATTCCAGGCACTTGCGGCGGCCAGCCGCATCGTGCAGCCGGCCAACACCTACCTGCAAATTGCGGATACTGCCGCTTCACAGTCGGCAACCCTGGCCAACCAGACCACCCAATTATTGTCCAAGGCCGTGGGAACGTCGAAGGCTGGGGCGGTCGCGGCAGACGTGGCTGCGGACGCGGCCGGCTATCAGGAAGACATCGTGTTCTATCCCAAGGCGGAACAGCCAATCGTGCAAATGGGCGATCTCCCGACATGTGGGGTGCTCAGTTGCACCCGTCTCGCGCAGTTTCTCGGCCTAAATGAAAAGACCTTCGAGATCCTGGATAAGATTAAGCCGGTAGTCCAGGTCAAAAATGTGAATGTGCCAGGCGCAACCACAATCGACGGCGGCTTAACCATGCCGGCAATAGCGGCCGGCTTAAGGAGCGTCGGCATCAACGCCCAGGTCGAGAGCGGTATTGGGGCCATGATGAACCAGGTGCGGGCCGGCAATCCCGTGATTGCGGCCATGAACGCGTTGGGCGCCCCTGACTCTCCGTGGCACGCAATAGTCGTTGAAGGGCTCGAAACGCGCGCCGGCGTTCCGGGCCTGAAAATCTACGATCCGGTAGGGTATGTCTATTGGCAGCCAATTCAAACATTCGGCAAGTACTTCACCAACATATTTGTCAAGCCGCTTCAAACCCATCTGTAACCCAGCAACATTTCGCCGGCGGAGAGCAGCAACATCTCGCTGGCGGAGAGCAGCATCCTCCGTCTCCCTCGTTCAACCCAAGCCACGCCTGAAAAAAATCCCGCCGCCGCGCCAGGTATTCAGCTCACCGCCTCCGCGCAAATATGCGGCCCCTGTTCCCTCAGTCCCTTAGTCCCTCAGTCCCTTAGTCCCTCAGTCCCTCAGTCCCTTAGTCCCTCGCTCCCTCGCTCCCTTGCTCCCTGCCCTTCACACCGGATTCAGTGAAGTCACATACGCCACGGCCTTCGTCAGCCGCGCTTCGCAGGGTTGCGCACCCTTGTATTCGGCCGGCGTATAAATGTGTTCGATCGACTCAACGAGGTACGCTCCTGGCAAAAACTTCGCGCCTTCGTGGACGCCGTTGCCGGGCAGCATCAGCACGTCGCCCTCGCGCGGCAGCGAGTGCAGCGTTTCCAGCGGCACCAGGTTAATGCACGTCCCGTCGCCGGCAACAAACTCCAGGCAGTTGCGGCTATGCAGCCTTCCCTCGCGCTCGCTCCGCGCCTCCTGCCGCAACTTCCACGACTCATAGTAGCCGCCCGCCAAAATGGGCAGCCCAATCAAAAACCCCACCACACTGCTGTACTGCGCGATCAGCGACATCCAATGGCGATTCATCCCGTCTCCGTCTCCCAAGCAAAGGCTAACGCACGGGGCTCGAATCTCGTCGCGCCCGTCACCCCAACCGCCGCCTCCTCCGCTTACTTCTTCACGATCTCCACCCGCCGGTTCTGCGAGCGCCCCAGCGCCGTGTCGTTACCGGCCACGGGACGGCTCGACCCAAATCCCTGCGTCGTTAACCGGCTCGCATTCACGCCCGCTCCCACAAGATAGGCCTTCACAGCTGCCGCGCGCTCTTCACTCAGCGTCTGGTTGTGCGGCTCGCTGCCTGTGTTGTCGGTGTGTCCCTCGATCGCGAAATTCCACGACGGCTGATCCTGCGCCGTAGCCACCAGCGCATCCAGCGTGGGTTTCGATGCGTCCTCGATGTGGTCCGAATCGGTGTCAAACAAAATTCCATACAGCCGCGCGCGCCCGTTGCTCTTCAGCTCCGCCTCCACCGCGTTCCCCGTCCCCGGATTCCAGTACGGGCATGAGCCAATCTCCTTTGACACGCGCTTGCCGTCCCACCCTCCCGCCGGATCGGAGTTTTGTCCGCCTTCGTTCCACCAGAAGCCCTTGAACGACTGCCCGTCATCGGCAAAGATCAGCATGGCTGGACCCCCGCTGCGCGATCCGTCCGACCCCGCCTCGCTCCAGGTAAACAACAGCACCCTGCCTTGAAATCCGCCGTTTTCGATCAGCCCATCATTATGCTCATAACATCCGTTCACCGCGGCCCCGGTTTGCTGCATGTGGAACAGGCCGTAATCCGATGTAAAAGTTCCGGAGTTGTCCGGCAGCTTTGTTTGCGCCAGCGGCTTGCCGTAAGCGTAGATGTCCATGATCTCCATGTACTGGCTATCGCCCCAGTTGTTCAGCACGGTCAGCCTCAGGTACCGTCCCGTCGCCGGCGTCTTCAGCGGAAACCTCTGATGGTCCGTCACTGCCGCCAGTTGCAGGCTCGCGATCTGCGCGAAGCCTCCATCCTTGCTGTCGGAAATCTCCACCTTCACATCCTTCGCGCCGCGGCCCCGGTTTTCCACCTGCGCGGTATCGAAGCCCAGGCTGGTGATCTGGCTCCGCACCGCTAGCTCGAACACAAACACCTGGGGCGTCAGATCGCCCGCCCTTGTTGCCCAACCCGTATTCGGCAACTCATCAATCAGGTCATCGGGCGACCACGCGCCGCTCGACGAGTACGACGGCGGCGCTTGCACAATCAGTGCGCCCGCCCCCCACGACAGCAGGTTCGCCGCACTCGCGGAACTCTGGGCCGCGGCAGTTTGCGCCCCAGCCGGCGATCCAAATTGCAGCCACATCGTCGCGCAACCCAATGCCATCCCAGCCGTCATCCGGGTAATCTTCATCTCCATCCTCCTGAGCACGCGAGTCTATTTCCCCAGCGCGCCCCGGTCAAGCAACTTATGCAAGCTCAGGTACGGGGACGTCGACGAGTGCGCCGAGGGCAATGAATATATCGAGCAGGTGCCCCCGGGCGCTCGCCCGCGGCGGCGGAGAAGGGGCACATCTCAGCCCGCTTCAGCGGGCGAAATAAGGTAGCCCCAGTCGCAAGACTGGGGTCAGCGCGATCCCACCACGCCCCAGCCCGCTTCAGCGGGCGAAAGATCAGCCGCCGGGCGTCCCGCATCTCGTCCGCGGCGGCGGAGAAATGGGTGGGAAAGCTCGAACCCCAACTCGCGTGCCTTGTATCAGGGCGCGGCTTCAGCCGCGCCGAAAGACGCTCCCAAGAACGGCCGTGGGCTTTACAGGTTGCGGGTCTGGAGACCCGCACTACAGCCGGTCGGGAGACCGGCGGTACACTTGCGGCGGACGGCGAGTCACAGTGCGGGAGAGGCGGGGTGGACCTTTATAGATTCCTTTCACGCGGCGGGAAATAATGGACTGTGCAAGCTAATTTTTATCGCCCCGGCCGACTGCTTTCGCTGATTCTCGGCATCATTACGCTGGCCGTCGTGGTGCTGCTGTTTGTAGTGGACGCTGCCCCGCGGCTGCTGCCGGCGGGGAGCCACGATGTTCTGGCCGCATTCTCCCTGGCGACGATCGCCTTTTCCTACCTGGTTTTTCAGTGGACGCGGCGTCGCGCTTTGGCGGAAATGGTGAAGACGATTCTGCTGGCGGCGGCCTTTGTTTTCTGGGCGGCGAATCAGATTTGGTCGAATCTTCCCCAGGCATCGCTCTACAACGACATTGCCATCGGGCTTTTTGTTCTGGATATATTCTTTGTGATCGTGGGCTGGCCGGCCGGGTCGAGCGGCAATGTTCTGGACGACGGCTGCAAGTGTAGCTGCGGCTGCGAATGTTGCGATCGTGCCGTCCGCCGCTGCTAAAATTTCCTTAGTGCAACCGGAACAATTTACTTATCCGTCTTTGGGCGAACCGCTTGTGGAAGCCTACGGCCACGCATTCGAGTGCGTCTTTGTGGTTCTGCATCCCTTTGTGCGCGTGTCCGCGGAGCTGGCGTGGAGCGCCACGCATCAATATCCGGGCGATGACGAGATCGCTCGCTGCGGCGAGAAGGTTGCTTGGACCGAGGTTGCGTCGGCTACCGGGCTGCAGTCGTGCGCGCGCGTGAATCAGGCGCTGCTGACCTCGATTGGGTCGCTCACCGATCACTTTGCCGATCCGGCAGGGCGTGACGAACTCAAGGAGTTTTTGGCGTCGCAGCCTATCTGGATGCCCACCGAAGGACGGTTTGAGCCGCTTCTCCAGTCAGACTTTCTTCACGTTTTTGAGGAGGCGGGAGCGGAAGAACTCATTTTTGTGCCGGAGTTTCCGAACTCCGATCCGGTATTGCCCTTGCCGATTGGCGGTTTGCAAGACGGGGCGATTCCGTTTCCTGCGCGCGGGACTTTGCTTGCGCCCGACCACTCGTTTCTCTTTACTGTCGATTGGGACAGCTTCTTCACGCTGTTCTACGGTTCCCGCGCGTTTGTGGCGCGCGTGGCTGCTGGATTGAACCTTGAGGGCTTCTTCGCAACCGCGAACACGGAACATGCATGGTTCAATTACTCGTTCGGCTGCGCCACGGTGACGCTTTCGCCGGAGCATTGGCAGACGGTGTGAGGCGCGCCTCTAGCGCGACCGGGATTCGGCGTGATATTTTCTTCATGAACATCCCAACTTCTGGTACGCGAGCGCCAGAAGAACGATGGGGTTTTCTCCGAATTCGCGCTTGTCACAAGCGGTTTTCTTTTCAAGCGATTACCTTCACGATTCCCACATATTTTTTTCGTATTTTTTGCGCAAGTCCTGTGTTGCGAGCGGCCCGCGTGCGCTATAGTGAAATTTCGGGCTTCCCTGCCCCTCCCAGTAGAGCTTTATCGAAGAGCGGTTCTTGTACACCACTCATGTGACCGCCGGCACACGCGGCACGTGCAAAACGAAAGTCAGACCGGGATTCGTTCATGGCGCAAATCTTCGACCGCAGCTCCAATGCACTGGCTCGCATGAGCCTAGTGTTGACGGGTCTGATCGTCATTGCTTTGGGGGTTACACTCGACGAGCTGCAGCGCTCGCCGTGGGTGACGCGGCAGGGGCAGCGCGCGGATCAGCCGGTTCCCTTCAGTCACAAACATCACGTGCAGGGCCTGGGCTTGCAGTGCCAGTACTGTCACACGACGGTGGAGAAGTCGAGCTACGCGGGCATTCCGCCGACGCGCACGTGCATGAACTGCCACGCGCAGATCTGGACCAATGCGCAACTGCTGGAGCCGGTGCGGCAAAGCTGGGCGACGGGCGAGTCGATTCGGTGGATCAAGGTGCACGACCTGCCTGATTTTGTGTACTTCAGCCATGAGATTCATGTGAACAAGGGCATCGGCTGCGAAAGCTGCCACGGGCGCGTGGACCAGATGCCGCTGATGTACGCGCAGAACACATTGCAGATGGAGTGGTGCCTGGATTGCCATCGCAATCCGGCGAAGAATCTGCGGCCGACCAGCGAGATCTACAACATGGCGTGGGAGGGCCCGGCGGAAGATCGGCCGGTGTGGTGCGCGGCGAGTGACGGCAAATCGGGCGTGCCGACGGCGCAGAGTGTGAGTTGCACGGTAAGAGACCCGGGCACTTCAGGCTCCGAGATGGCTTCAATTACGTTGCCCGGCGCAAAGGGACTTGCGGGCGACGTTTCCGCGGCGGCAATGCCTCCGGCGTATCAAAAATTTACGAGCCAGGAGGATATGGGCAAATTCCTGGTGGTTCACTACAAGATTCGCACCCCGAAGGACCTGACCAGCTGCGAGGTGTGCCACCGATGAGCGCGCCATTGAATGAGAACGAGATGAATTCGGCGATGAAGCGAGTGGCTGACGGAAATCCCTCAGGGGCTAAAGCCCCGGAGTTTTCAGGTACCGTAGATGGCACGGCTGAAGCCGTGCCCTTTCAAAACGCAGCCGGCGCAGGGGCTAAAGCCCCCGATCTTTTTGCGGCGGAATCGGCACGAGTAAACTCGTGCCCTGATACAAAGCATGAGGCGGTTTCGGCAGTCGGGGCTAAAGCCCCGACCTACCAGTCGCGCCCTGATACAAAGCCCGTTAGGCCAGGCGATGTGCCGCGGACAGTGAACGCAGAGCCGGTGAACGCGCAGCCCATGACGCTTGATCAGGTTCGCGCGGAGTTGAAGGGCGCGAAGGGGAAGAAGTATTGGCGGTCGCTGGACGAGCTCGCCAACACGCCGGAGTTTCAGGCGGTGGTGGAGAAGGAATTTCCTTCGGCGGCGCAGGAGTGGGTCGATCCGGTTTCGCGACGCGGCTTCATGAAATTGATGGGCGCTTCGATGGCGCTGGCGGGTTTGGCCGGCTGCACCAAGCAGCCTGACGAGCCGATTTATCCGTATATCAAGGCGCCGGAGGATTTGGTTCTCGGCAAGCCGATGTATTTTGCTACGGCGCATCCGTTCGCGACTGGCGCGGTGCCGCTGCTGGTGAAGTCGGACGAGTTCCGTCCCATCAAGATCGATGGCAACCCCGAGCATGCTTACAATCGCGGCGGGTCGGACCCTTATTCGCAGGGGACTCTGCTTGATTTGTACGATCCCGACCGCTCGCAGCGCGTCCGGTTCAAAGACGAGAACCGCGAGTGGGCGGAATTTGCCGAGGTCTTCCGCGAAAAGGTGGTCTCGACAACGGATGGAACCGGCATCTACTTTCTGAGTGCTGCCATTACTTCGCCGACGCTGGCGCGGCAATGGGGCGAGGTGCAGAAGTCGTATCCCAAAGCGAAGCTGGTGCAGTATGACCCTGCGATTGCGGGGACGTTCCTTGAAAAAGGTCTGAACGTTCAGTACGACCTCTCGCAGGCCGACGTAATTGTTTCGCTCGATGCGGATTTCCTCTCGGGCGCGAGCTATCCGGGCTTCCATAAATTGGTGCGCGACTACGCGGCACGGCGCAAGATGCCGGAAAACGGCATGAATCGGCTGTATGCGGTGGAAAGCTCGACGACGACTACGGGCATGAAGGCCGAGCATCGGCTGGGGCTGAGGGCGAGCGAGATTCCGGTGTTTGCGGCGGCACTGGCGCAGGCGGTTGGCGCTCCCGGAGCGAATGCGCCCTCGTATGCGTGGACGGCCGAGCAGCAGAAGTTTCTTGCCGCGCTGGCGAAGGACTTGAAGGGCAGCGCCGGCAAATGTGTGGTGATTCCAGGGTTGTATCAGGATTGGTCGGTCGCGATGCTGGCGCTTGCCATCAACAATGCGCTTGGCAATGTGGGCAAGACGGTTCTTGTCGGCTTGGAGACGGCGATTCCGCTGCCCAGCGATCAGCTTGGTGATTTCAAGTCGCTGGTTGCGGATTTGAATGCGGGCAAGGTGGATTGGCTGGTCATTCTGAACAGCAATCCGATTTACGACGCACCTGCCGATTTGGACTTTGCCTCGGCTTTCGACAAGGCTAATGTGGTCGCGCATCTCGGCTCGCACTATGACGAGACCGGGCAGCTTTCGCACTGGCACATTCCCGCTGCGCACTATCTCGAGACGTGGTCGGATGCACGCGCGTATGACGGCACAATTTCAATTGTCCAGCCGATGATCGATCCGCTTTACGGTGGGCACTCGTCGCATCATGTTTTCCAGGCGCTGCTCAACGAGCCGATGGTGAGCCCCTACGACGCGGTGCGGGAAACGTGGAAGACCGCGATCAAGGGCGATTTTGAAACTGGCTGGCGCAAGGCGCTGCACGATGGATGGATTGCGGATACGGTTCCAACTTCGCCGGGCAAGTCAAGTGTTGGCGCTTTCAGCGGAGCGGTCCCGACGCCGGCGCCGAAGGATTCGATTGAGATTATCTTCCGTCCCGACCCGAACGTTTATGACGGGCGCTTTGCCAATGTGGGCTGGTTGCAGGAGCTGCCCAAGCCGGTGACGAATCTGAGCTGGGATAATGCGGCGATCGTTTCCGGGGCTACGCTGACCAAGTGGAACCTTGAAGAAGACGACATTATCGAGATCAGCGTAGGCAATGGGCGCGTGAAGGCGCCGGTGGTGGTTGCGCCTGGACATCCCGATAACTCCATCACCGTTTATCTCGGATACGGGCGCGAGGTTGGCCGCGTGGGCGGCGGCGCGGGATTCAATGCCTACTTGATTCGCAACACCTGGGCGCCGCTTTACGCCACCGGCGCGGTGCGCAAGATCGAAGGCAAGTGGGGCACGGCGATTACCAAGAGCCACTTCCAGGACCATCGCGGCGAGATGTTCGGGCAGCCCAAGGGCCAGAACAACAATTCTCTTGAGGCCGACGAGGCGATCGGCGAACGCGGCATTATCCGCTACGCATCGCTCGAAGAGTTTAAGGCCAATCCGAACTTTGCGCATGAGGGCGAAGGGCGCGAGACGCCGGCGAACGACACATCGCTCTTTCCCAACTGGGAGTACAACGAGGCCAACGCGTGGGCCATGTCGATCGACATGAACAGCTGCACGGGCTGCAATGCGTGCATCGTAAGCTGTTATGCCGAGAACAATATTCCCGTGGTGGGCAAGCAGCAGGTGAGGATCGGCCGCGACATGCAGTGGCTGCGCATCGATACTTACTTTGAGGGCGACCTGGCCGCGCCGCGCGCGCACTTCCAGCCCATGGCTTGCCAGCACTGCGAGAACGCGCCCTGCGAGCAGGTTTGCCCGGTGGGCGCGACGGTACACACGCCGGAAGGCCTGAATACCATGGTCTATAACCGCTGCGTGGGCACGCGCTACTGCTCGAACAACTGCCCCTACAAAGTGCGGCGCTTCAACTTCCTGCTCTTCAGCGACTACGAGACCGACAGTTTGAAGTTGATGCGCAATCCGGACGTGAGCGTGCGCTCGCGCGGCGTGATGGAGAAGTGCAGCTACTGCATCCAGCGCATTTCAGCGGCCAAGATTACGGCGGATAAGGAAAATCGCAATATTCGTGACGGGGAGATTGTGACGGCATGCCAGCAAGCCTGCCCGGCGAGCGCGATCACCTTCGGCAACAAGAACGACAAGGATAGCCAGGTGACGAAACTGCGCGCGCAGCAGCGCAGCTATCAGGTGATTGCCGATATCAACACGCGTCCGAGAACGACTTATGTTGCGGAAGTCTTGAATCTGAACGAGGAACTGGCGGAGAAGCCGACGGAGCACGATCCAGCGTAAGAGCAGGGACCAAGAGACCGAGGGAACAAGGGAACGAGAAAACAGGGACTAAGGGACTGAGGGACTAAGGGACTAGGGACTAGGGACTGAGGGACTAGGGACTAAGGGACTAAGGGACTAAGGGACTGAGGGACTGAGGGACTAGGGGCTGAGGGACTAGGGACTAAGGAAAAGTAAACAGGCGAGCATGGCGACCAAAGATATAAAACCCGCTGACCAATGGATCGATCCGGCGACCGGGGAATTTCGCGTGGTCGCGCCGGGGCAGACCTTCCGGTCGATTACCGAAAAGATCGTGCGGATTGTGCTGACGCCGCACACGCCGATGGGCTGGTTCGCCTTGTTCACGGTGGCCGGCGGCGGCGCGGTGATGCTGTTGACCGCGGTCACCTGGCTGTTTTTGAAGGGCGTCGGCATCTGGGCCATTTCGCAGCCTGTGGCCTGGGGCTTCGCAATTATCAACTTCGTGTGGTGGATCGGCATCGGCCACGCCGGCACGCTGATCTCGGCGATTCTTCTGCTCTTCAAGCAGACCTGGCGGAACGCCATCAGCCGCTTTGCCGAGGCCATGACGATCTTCGCCGTGGTGTGCGCCGGCATGTTCCCGTTGATCCACGTAGGTCGCCCATGGCTGGGATACTGGATGCTGCCGCTGCCGTTCACTATGAACGTGTGGCCGCAGTTCCGCTCGCCGCTGGAGTGGGATGTGTTCGCGGTTTCGACCTATGCCACGATATCGGTGGTGTTCTGGTACATCGGCATGGTGCCCGATCTGGCCACGTTCCGCGATCGCGCAGATTCCAAGCTTGCCAAGTACTTCTATGGGATTCTGTCAGTGGGGTGGCGCGGCTCGGTGCGCCACTGGATGCGGTACGAGACGGCATCGCTCTTGCTGGCCGGCCTGGCCACACCGCTGGTGCTCTCGGTGCACACGGTCATCAGCTTCGATTTCGCCGTGGCCGTTCTGCCGGGATGGCACACGACGATTTTCCCGCCCTACTTCGTTGCCGGCGCTATTTACTCCGGTTTTGCCATGGTGCTCACGCTGGCCATTCCGCTGCGCAAGTTCTATCACCTGGAATCGCTGGTGACGGAGCGCCACATCGACAACATGGGCAAGGTGATGCTGGTGACGGGCTTTATCGTCGGCTACGGCTATGGCATGGAAGCTTTCATGGCATGGTACTCGGCCGACCACTGGGAGGCGTTCGCTTTCTGGAATCGCGCGTTCGGTCCCATGGGCTGGGCCTACTGGGTGCTGATTGCATCGAACCTGGTGATTCCGCTGACCACGCTCTGGTCGCGCAAGTTGCGCACCAACATCGCGTACATGTTCTTCATTTCGATTGTGGTGAATACGGGCATGTGGTTTGAGCGCTTCGTCATCATCGTGACCAGCCTCTACCGCGACTTTTTGCCCTCGGCCTGGGGAACTTATCGCGCTACCAAGTGGGACTACATGACGTTCGTGGGCACGCTGGGATTCTTCACTTTCCTGTTTCTGCTGTTTGTGCGCTTCCTGCCCATGATTCCCATGAACGAAATTCGCATGATTCTGCCGCAGGCCAAGATCAAGCCGAAGGCCGCGGTGGAGGCGGGAGACTGATATGCCTGCACGCGAAGGAGTGTACGGCCTGCTGGCCGAATTCGAGACGCCGGGCGACCTGGTGAGAGCCGCGCGGCAGGCGCACGAGGATGGCTGGCGGCGCATGGATTGCTATACGCCGTATCCCGTGGAAGAAGCCGCCGAGGCGATCGGCTTCCATCGCAACAAGGTGCCGCTGCTGACGCTGGTTGGCGGACTGATGGGCGGCGCGGCCATGTTCGCCCTCCAAACCTGGATCTCGGTGCTGGCGTATCCGCTGAACATCGCGGGACGGCCGACGTACTCGTGGCCGGCGTTTATTGTGCCTGCCTACGAATGGACCATTTTGTGGGCCGGTCTTTCGGCGGCATTCGGCATGCTGGCGCTGTGCGGACTGCCAGCGCTTTATCATCCGCTGTTTAATGCACCCAACTTCCGCGACGGGGCGACGACCGACAAGTTTTTCCTTTGCCTGGAGGGGCTCGATCCCAAGTTCGATCGCGCAGAGACGAAGGCGTACCTGGAAGGGTTCAAGCCGAATTCGGTGACGGAGGTAGATTATTGATGCAATTTCTCCGTCCCAGCTCGTTCCTGACTTTGTTCAGTTTTTGCAGCCTTGGCCATGAGGGGAGTTCGTCTCGGGTAGTGGCATCGCAGCAGGGGCTAAAGCCCCGAAATTTAGGGAGATTTGCGGCACGACTGAAGTCGTGCCCTGATACAAGACCAGGCGCCCCGGGAGGGTTTCAGCCGGGTGTAAATGCGTGCCCTGATACACGACTCCGCACGGTGCAGTTCGGAATTGCTCTGGTTGGCATGAGTGCGGCACTGCTACTGGCCGGATGCCGGCAGGACATGCAGGATCAGCCGAAGATGCAACCGCAGCGGGGATCGGATTTCTTTGCGGACCATCGCGGCGCGCGTCCCCAGGTTCTGGATACCGTGGCCCGCGGACAGCTCCACGAAGACAGCTACTTCTACACCGGAGTGGTGCAGGGGCCGAATGGCTACCGCAAGGAACTGGACGCGATGCCCGCCGAGATTCCGGTGACGCTGGAAGTGCTGAAGCGCGGCCAGGAACGCTTCAATGTTTATTGCACGCCATGCCACTCGCGCGTGGGCAATGGGCTGGGCGAGATTGTGCAGCGCGGCTTCAAGCCTGCCGGGAATCTGCACGATCAGGTGCGGCTGTCGCAGCCTCTCTCGCATTATTTCTACGTGATGACGCACGGCTACGGCGCCATGCCCGACTACTCGTCGCAGTTGACGCCCGCCGATCGCTGGGCGGTGGCCGCGTACATCCGCGCGCTGCAACTGAGCCAGGCGGCCACGGCCAACGATGTCCCGACGGGCACTGAGATCAAGAGCCTGAAGGATCTGGCAACGGAAGAAGGGCATCCGGAATACGCGCAGCCCTGGCCTATGCCGTCGACGGCGGTGCAGGCGTATAAACCGATCGCCAGCCAGGGAACGCCGGGCATGGCTCCGGCGTATCCGGCGGATCCGGCGATCTCAATTCCTAAGACGGCTCCATCGGCGGCGGGAAAGAAGTGAAAAAGGCAGGGACTGAGGGGCTAAGGGACTAGGGACTAAGGGACTGCAACAGGACGATCGCACATGGATATGAGTCACAACCCGCACACGAAGCAACTTCCCGCGGAGCTCGGTGCGCCGGCATTTGTCGACGCCTGGAAGACGCGCGCGCTCGTGATCGGAGCGATCTTTGCCGCGATCGCGGCGATTCTTGGATTCCTGGGGCAGGCGCAGGACGGACACGGCTGGGATCATTTGCTGCGCGCGTGGACGCTCGGGACCATGCTTACCTGGGGTCTTGCAGTGGGCGGGCTGGCGCTGTTGATGGTGCAGTACTGCTCGGGCGGCAAGTGGGGGCTGCTGCTGCGCCGTCCGCTCGAAGCTCTCACCCGGACGCTGCCGGTGATTTTTGTGTACTGGCTGGTGATCGCGATCTTCATGAAGCGGCTCTACCTGTGGGCGCAGTACACCACGGCAGAAGCCACCGCGACGGCCCTCAAGA
Organism: uncultured Acidobacteriaceae bacterium; assembly: GCA_963732305.1. GTDB lineage: Bacteria > Acidobacteriota > Terriglobia > Terriglobales > Acidobacteriaceae > Telmatobacter. Next base: position 119,349 of record CAVSYW010000003.1, on the reverse strand, counting down.
ACGGCCTCATCACGGAAATCCAGGCGCACTGCATCGACTTCAAGCGGCCGATGCTGAATGTGGATATGTTCTGGGGAGTGAGCCTGGCCTGTTTCGCCATCTGGGCCTGGTACGCGTGGCAGCTCAACAACCTCGCCTACCGGCGCGAAGGCGATGTGGCGGAAAATACGCCTTATTGGATCAAGAAATTTGAGAATGTGAGCGGGCCCGGCATCCTTATCTACGCTTTCACCATGACGGCTTGCGCCATCTACTGGGTGATGTCGATGGATGTGACTTGGTTCTCGTCGGTGTACGGCCTGCTGTTCCTGGTCGCGCAGGGATACCTGGTGCTGGCGTTTTCCATTATTGTTGTGATCTCACTTTCGAAGGCTGAGCCTTTTAAGACCATCCTGAGGCAGACCGAGCAGCACGACCTGGGCAAGCTCACGTTTGCCTTTGTCATGCTCAATATCTATCTGAACTTCGGGCAGTTTCTGATCATCTGGTCAGGCAATTTGCCCGGCGAGATCAACTGGTACCTGGATCGCATTCGCGGCAACTGGGGCGTCATCATCACGCTCGACTTTATTTTCCACTGGGTGATTCCCTTCACGATGCTGCTGTCGCGCGACCTGAAGCGGAACAAGAAGCGCCTGCTGCGCGTGTGCCAGTGGATGGTGTTCGCGCGGGCCTTCGACATGTTCTGGCTGATCGAGCCGAACTTTCCCGACGCGGCGCGCAATCTGCATTTCAGCTGGGGAATTCTCGAGTACATTGCCGTGCCGGCCGCGCTGTTCTGCTTCTGGCTGGCCTACTACTGCGTCGTTCTCAGCAAGCGGCCGCTGGTGCAGGTGAACGATCCGCACCTGGCGGAGATTCTGGAGCCCGAACATGGCATTGCATAACGACCATGGTCATCACATATTTGAGAGCCCCGATCCGGGCAAAGACGCCCCGGAGAAGGTCGACGCCTCGCTGGGCTATGAGGCGAGCGACGTTGGGGTCACGGGAATTGTGGTCTTTCTCACCGCGCTGGGGATCTTTGTTGTGGTGGGCGGAATACTGTGTTACGGCATCGGCAAGGTGATCAACGCCCGCATGAACAAGGAAGACGGGCCCAACAGCAAATGGACGCAAACCGTGGACGTGCGCCAACTGGGCAACTTGCCGTCGAGTCCGGAGCTGCAAAACAAGATCGGCGAGATCACGCAGAGCTTTCCCACGCCGCGAGTGCAGATGGACGACGGCAATCAGGACGTGGCCGACATGCATGCGCGCGAGGATCTGCTGCTGGACAACTACACGTGGGTCGATCAATCGAAGGGCACGGTGCGGATTCCCATCGATCGCGCCATGGAGCTGATTGCACAGCGGGGTTTGCCTGTGGCGCCGGCGGTGACGACGCAAGCGCCGATGGCCGGCGATAGCACGCCGACGGTAACCGCACCGCTGACCAATGGGTTTGCGCGCACGGCGTACGAGCAGGAAGAGGCGGAGCAAGAGGCGCAAAAACAGGGAGTAGGGAGTAGCCAGTAGGGAGTAGGGGATTGCGGGACTGCGGGACTGAGGGGCGTGGGATTAAGGGACTCGGGACTAAGGGACTAGGGACTAAGGACTAGGGACTAGGGACTGGCTCGAATCGAAATTGGCGCATTTCATTTCAGAATTTAAGGCCGGAGGGGCCGGAGAAAGGAGAGGATCATGAGCTACCTACTGCGAAACGCGAAACTGGCGGCGACGATGGCCGTCGCATCGATTCTCTCGCTTGCCGCGCCGCTGGTTTCGGCGCAGGTTTCAGGCTACGGCGACAAGCAGGCGGGCCAGACCAACGACCAGCCGCCTTCGATTCTCAAGGGCGTCAGTGTCGCGCAGCATCTCAACACGCAGTTGCCGCTCAACCTCACGTTCACCGACGATGCGGGCAAGCAGGTGGCGCTGGCGAGCTACTTTGGCAAGAAGCCCGCGATCCTGGCTCTGGTTTATTACCAGTGCCCGATGCTTTGCTCGGAAGAGCTGAACGGCCTGACCAGCGCTTTGCAGATGGTGCACTACGTCCCCGGAAAAGACTTTAACATTATTGTGGTCAGCATCGATCCCAGCGAGGGCACGGATCTGGCCGCGGCCAAGAAGCGCACGTATGTGAAGCGCTACGGACGTCCGGAATCCGCCAGCGGCTGGCACTTCCTGACCGGGACGCAGGCCAATATCGACGCGCTGACTCAGGCGGTGGGGTTCCGCTACGTCAAGCTCACGCTGCCGGGCAGCAATCTGACGCAGTTCGCGCACGCCAGCTCGATCCAGATCGTGACGCCGGAGGGCAAGCTGGCCCAGTACTACATGGGGGTGGAGTACTCGCCCAAGGATCTGCTGCTGGGTCTCGATGAAGCTTCATCGAATCGCATCGGATCGCCGGTGGACAACATACTGACTTATTGCTACTGCTATAACCCCGCATCCAACACCCACGATCTTATCATTGCGCGGGTGATTCAGATGGGAGGCGTGCTCACACTGTTGCTTTTGGGCGGCTTCATGTTCGTGATGTTCCGCCGGGACTTCAGGCAGGATCACGGACACGGGCCTTACGGGACGGCAAACAAGGTGAACGGATAACGGAATGGACCACATCAGCCCAGTACTTTGGCAATTTATCCAGAAGTGGTTGACGCACTTCCCGCTGTTTCCGCCGGAAGCGTCGACGATCGCGCCCGAGTCGGACGCGCTCTACTTCTTCATGGTTCTGGTCAGCCTGATCGGGTTGACGATCGTGATATTGCTGATCGTGAGTTTCTCCATTCTGTACAACAAGAAGCGGCATCCGCAGGCGGTGCAGATCGAGGGCTCCACGATTCTTGAAGCCACGTGGACCATTATTCCGCTGGGCCTGTTTCTGGTGATGTTTGTGTGGGGGGCGCTGCTCTACTTCCGCATTTACACGCCGCCGGCCAACGCCATGAACATTTACGTGGTGGGCAAGCAGTGGATGTGGAAGGCCGAGCACTCCGGAGGCCAGCACGAGATCAATTCTCTGCACATCCCCACTGGGCGTCCCATTCAGGTGACACTCATCTCGCAGGATGTGTTTCACAGCTTTTCAATTCCCGCGTTCCGTGTGAAGCGCGAGGCGATTCCGGGCCGCTACACCACGGTGTGGTTCCAGGCCACCACGCCCGGAACATATCACCTGTTCTGCACGCAGTATTGCGGCACCAACCACTCGCAGATGATCGGCGACGTGGTGGTGATGACGCCGGAGGACTACAAGAAGTGGCTGGACAGCTCGACCAGCGGCAACTCGCTGGCGCAGGATGGCGAGCGGCTGTTTGCGAGCCTGAGTTGCAACGCGTGCCATAATACGCGGCCCGATGCGAGGGGCCCCAGCCTGGCCAATGTTTATAACGCGCGTTTGACCCTTTCGACCGGCCAGCCTATCACCGTGGACGACGCGTACCTGCGCGACGCGATTCTGAATCCGTCGCAGCACATCACGCAGGGCTATGCGCCCATCATGCCCACCTACAAGGGGCAGGTGAGCGAAGAGGGCGTGATTGCGCTGGTCGAATATATCAAGAATCTCGATTCCGACTATCGCGTGCAGCAAACCTTGAATACCACCGACCTGCTCCCCGATAGCGAGGGTGGCAAAACGGCGCCGGCTGCCAAGGCACCAGCGGCGCAGAAGGGGGCGAACCCATGAGCGCAGCCACAATCTTAAGTCTTCCCGATCAATCCACGGCCAGGATTCCCAAGATGAACTTCCTGACCAAGGAGAACGGCCTGCTGAGCTGGTTGCTCACGGGCGACCACAAGCGGATTGCCACGCTCTACCTGATCTCGATTACGTTCTTCTTTTTCATCGGCGGCTCGCTGGCCGGGCTGATCCGCCTGGAACTGCTGACGCCGCAGACAAGCCTGATGGCCGCCGACACTTATAACAAGGTGTTCACCATGCACGGCGTCATCATGGTGTTCCTGTTCCTTGTGCCGAGCGTGCCGGCCACACTCGGCAACTTCCTGATCCCCATGATGGTGGGCGCAAAGGATCTGGCGCTGCCCAAGATTAACCTGCTGAGCTGGTATCTCTACATCGTTGCAGGCTTCATGGTCGTCTACAGCATGGCCGCGGGCGGCGTGGATACGGGCTGGACGTTTACCACTCCTCTGTCGACCCACTACCTGAACACGCACGTGATTTCGACAGGTCTCGCGATTTTTGTCGCCGGCTTCAGCTCGATCTTCACGGGGCTCAATTTCATCGTCACCATCCACAAAATGCGTGCGCCCGGCATGACGTGGTTCCGGCTGCCGCTCTTTGTGTGGTCGAACTATGCGGCCTCGATCCTGATGGTGCTGGGTACGCCGGTTCTGGCCATCACCCTGGTGCTGGTGGTGCTGGAGCGTACCGTGCACATCGGCGTCTTCGATCCTGCGTATGGCGGCGATCCGCTTTTGTTCCAGCATTTGTTCTGGTTCTACTCGCACCCCGCCGTCTACATCATGATTCTGCCCGGCATGGGCGTGATCTCCGAAGTGGTCTCAACCTTCAGCCGCAAGCGTGTATTTGGATATACAGCCGTCGCGTTTTCGTCAGTGGCGATCGCGGTCTTCGGATTCTTTGTGTGGGCGCACCACATGTTCATCATGGGCATCTCGAATTACGCGGCGCTGATTTTTTCGCTGCTCACCATGCTGGTTGCGGTGCCCTCGGCCATCAAGATCTTCAACTGGACGTTTACGCTCTACAAGGGTTCTATCACCTTTGAGACCCCGATGATTTACGCCTTCGGCTTCATGGGCCTGTTCACGATCGGCGGACTGACCGGCGTCTTCCTGGGGACAACGGGAACCGACATCCACCTGACTGAAACTTATTTCATCGTCGCGCACTTCCACTTCGTGATGGTGGGCGGCATGCTGATGGCTTTTCTTTCCGGCATCCACTTCTGGTGGCCGAAATGGACGGGCCGGATGTATCCGGAAAAGATATCGCAGCTTGCGGCGGTAACCACCTTCATCGGATTCAACTTTACGTTCTTCCCGCAATTCATTCTCGGCATGCTGGGTATGCCGCGGCGCTACGCCGCGTATCCGCCGGAGTTCCAGGCTTTGAATGTGTTTTCGACGGCGGGCGCGAGCATTCTGGGCGTGGGCTATCTGCTGCCCATCCTCTACCTGACCTGGTCGCTCAAATACGGAGCGGTCGCGGGCAACAATCCGTGGCAGGCTACGGGTCTCGAATGGCAGACACAGTCGCCGCCGTTGACCGAGAACTTCCCTGAGATTCCCATCATGGATCACGAAGCCTACGACTACGAGTGGCTGGAGAAGCAGCAGCAGAAAGAGGTGGCGAGTGTCGGATAGCACTGCAACAGCTAACGGCGCCGCGGCGGAGGTTCATCACGAACATCCGTCGTATCAGCGCCACCACTTCGAGAGCGTCGACCAGCAGTTTGACGCCACCAACTTCGCGATGTGGCTGTTCCTGCTGACGGAAGTCATGTTCTTCGGCGGGCTGTTTACCGCGTATCTGATCATGCGCAACTGGTACTATCCGGCGTTTGTCGAGGCCTCGCACCAACTGAACGTCGGCTGGGGCACGGCCAACACGGCAGTGCTGATCGTCTCGAGCTTCACCATGGCGATGGGCGTGTGGTCGGCGGAGATGAAGCGCAAAGGCCTGCTGGTGCTGTTTCTGTGCATCACGTTTGTGCTGGGCCTGGCCTTTCTCGGCATCAAGACGATCGAATACCACGAGAAGTGGGAGAAGCATCACATCCCCGGCCTGCACTATAGCGAGCAGTCGTTCCTGAATCCCGCCTCGGACCCCGAGGTGCACAATAGTTATCCGTACGACAAGCCGCTGGCTCCCGATATGGCGGCGAAGACGGAGATTTATTTCTTCCTTTACTTCGCCATGACCGGCATGCACGCACTGCACATGATTATCGGCATCGCGATATTGGGCTACATGATCTACCGCGCGCGGCAGGGGGCCTACACGACGGGCCACGTGACGTTTGTTGAGAATTTCGGCCTGTACTGGCACTTTGTCGACATTATCTGGATCTTCCTGTTTCCGTTGCTTTACCTGATCAGCAGATTTCCCAACAGCTGACCAGGATTCCGAGGAGAGACGCGGCCATGAGCGAGCAAACCGAACAGCACGCGCAAAACGATCACGAGCACCACATCGTTAGCCCGGTGGTTTATCTGGCGATCGTAGGGGCATTGCTGGTCGCCACGGGGCTTACCGTGTGGGCCTCGTTTATCGACCTGGGCGAGTGGCACATCGCACAGGGGATCACTCTGTTCTGGAATCCGGTGGTCGCGCTGGCCATCGCCTGCACCAAGATGACCCTGGTGGTGCTGTTCTTTATGCATGTGAAGTACAGCACCAAGCTCACCAAGCTGACGGTGGCTTGTGGACTGTTCACGTTCCTGGCGCTGGTGGGGATGACGCTGGCGGATTACTTTACGCGGGCTTGGGGACGGTGGTAAGGGCAGGGAACAGGGATTAGGGAACAGGGATCAGAAAGCGAGGGCCGCCTGCGGGCGGCCTGAATTGTTTTCGCGATAAACGCCGAAGTGTCAGGCCGGAATCACCGCAGGGTGGCCGAGCCTTTTTGCGTGGCCAAACAGGGCAATGTCGAATGTGGCAAGAGTTGCCTGGATATCTGTCGCGAAGGCGAGCAGCCAGCAATCCCCAATTGCTTTCGATGCCGGCAGCGACGCCAGAGGCTTGGTCACTCTGCGGAAGGTGGAATCGACCCCTCGGGGCTCCAGGTAAAATTCCACGCTTGGGTCTTCGAGCCATCGGTCATATACATGCCAGGCCTCTCTGAGCTTTAAGACCTGGTCGCCCATCACGGTAGGATTGGTCAGCAACCGGAGCAAGCCGATCTGCGTGTAGCGGGAGAATATGAGCTTGTCGCTTCGAGAAAGAAGGTTTCGCCACCTCCACGCTGCGGCGTGATGGGCATTTGCGGCGTCAGAGAGCGCCAGCCAGATGTTCAGGTCAGGAAAAAACAAGGTCATGCGGATTTTCGTCCTTTGGGTACAAGGGGCCGCGCTTTCCGGTGCCGCGAATCAGTGGGCCAGTCACGGGACGGCCCTTCCTGGGACCTGGATAGGTTTGCTCAATCGCATTCACGATCAGCGAGCGGATCGAAGCGCCTGAACTTTCGGCACGGCGGCGCAGACGGTCATGCAGCGGCTCGGGGATATCGACTGTGGTGCGAATCGCCATGACATGATTATGGCACAAGCGGAATTTCGATGCGCTCTGCCGATCCCCTGGTCCCTTGCTCCCTGCTCCTACAACGTTGGTTTTGGCGGCTTTACTATTGTCCACGCGTTTGCGCCGGTTACCTTGACCGGGCGGCGGAAGAGTTTGTCGCCCTGGGCTACCCAGAGCCAGTTCTGGTCGTCATTCCGGGAAAAAGCGATGGCTGTGATCGGGCCGCCGCCGGGGATGGGGGGATTGAGAATCTCCACGATGCGGCCGTTTTGCATAGCGACCTGAATGCCGATGGGCGTGGCGAAATATACCATGCCGTCTGTATCTTCTGCCGCACCGCCCGTGCTGCCCTGTGCACCCGGCGCGGTGGCCTCGGGCGTATCGAGACGATAAAACGGTTCACCGTTTTCGAGCGAGCCATCCGCGGCGATCTGGAACGACCAACTGTAGCGTGTATCGGGATTGGTCAACACGAGCATGGACTGGTCGGGCGAGAGCGAGATGCCCTGAGGCCGCCCGATGTCGTCGGCGATCTCTGCCAGCTCGGCCCATGGCAGCGCAGCGCGCGGCTGGCCTCCCGCATCGACGATGCCGATCAGGAAATTCGTGCCATCCAGAAAATAGATGGTTCCTTTGGCGGTGACGACGAAGTCGAGGAAGCCATCGAGGTTTTTCGCGACCGTCTTCCGATCGCTCGCAGTGCACGTGGGCGTGCTCGACGAAACGATTTCTCTCGTGGAACGCTGGAAGGAATAGAGCCGGTCGTTGGGGCCCATGCGCAGGTTGAGGGCATCGTTGGGCGGGTCTGCAAATTGGGTGATGGTTCCGTCCGGAGCGACGCGTTCGATGGTGGAGAGGGAGTTGCTGGTGAAGTAGATGTTGCCCAAGCGGTCGGCGGTAAGGCTGATCGGGTGGAAGTCGCTGCCGATCTGCTGCCAGGGTTTGTCGAGATACACCGTCGAAAAAACGCGATCCGACGCGTCGTAGCCCGGATAATGCGCGGCTGCGGGCTCGTGGACCACGATCGGCTCGGGATATCCGCGCCACAGCCAGCGCAGCGCGTCTGGCAAGTCCGCGCCGCCCTGCTTCAGGTTGTGGGCCTCTGTGCCCATCTCGAACTTTACGTCGTAACCGGCGAACTCGAGCGCTTCATACATCACCTGGTTGTTGATGGGCCAGCTTCCGAACATCGAAGTTCCGTACGGCTCGGGTGGGGAGATGTGATCCTGGGTTCCGTCCTGCATCCAGATGCGGATCGGCTTGGGCTCCGTCTTGCGGACCAGGGCGGGCAGGCTGTCGGCGCCTTTCATCGACACGTAGGTGCCGATGAAGCTCAGCACGCGGTGAAACTGGTCGGGGCGGTTCCACGCGGCCGCGAATGCGCCCACCGCGCCCGTGCTGACGCCGCTCAGTCCGCGGTTGTCGGGATTCTTTGACAGGTTGTAGTTTTTCGCGACCGCCGGAATCAACTCGTTGAGCAGAAACTCGCTGAAGCGCGGCGTGAGGGAGTCGTATTCGTAGATGCGGTTGTAGCGGTTTTGATCGGCGTCAGAGACCACCGGCAGAATTCCTGGATCGACGAAGATGGCGATCATCGGCGGCAGGTCGTGCTTGGCGATCAGGTTGTCGAAGACTACCGGCACGCGCATGGAGTTGCCCAGCGCCTGGCTGCCGTCGAGGAAGATCATGAACGGCGTGGGCTTGCCGGCGTCGTACTGCGCGGGGACGTAGACGGCGCAGTTGTGCGGCGTGCCGGGGTAGGACTTGCCGGGAGGGAGAACGAACTTTGTCACGGTGCCTTTGGGCGCACCGTCCTGCGGCTGCGAATCGGGTCCGAGCGTGTAGTCCTCGGCGTGGAGTGTGAGCGCAGTGGAGAGGAGCAGCAGAGAAAACAGAATTTGTTTCATCGAAAACCCTGGATGTGAAGTTGGACGCGAATCGGGGAAAGATGCGCCTGCATTTGGCGCGCAACTCAACCATGTTACAAGGCGCGGCGCTCGTTGAGAACGGATTTCAGAGGTCCCAGGCGGCGCTGCCGGTTTTCTCCTCTGTGTCCTGAATCACACGCTCACCCAATCGGCACTGTCCTATAATGGGCCACGATTTCAAACCCGGAAGTTGCGTGTTTCGTTAAGCGTTATCCGATGGATTTTGTGCTCATCCTCATTGGAAGATTTTCACCAAAGGGGAAGTGCGAATCCGGTCATGGACCCGGCCCTGGATGCGCGTCACGAAGCCAATGTTCGATCCGATCGTCAATCGTCCTGCCGGAACTCGCAGGGCAGGGAATCCCGCCCGTTACACTTGCCGGAGCAAAGGCCGTGGGACGCTTGCGCGCGTATGCGGCCGAGCTTGGTTATACATTGTGCCGGCCGCGGGACTCCTCGCGCAACTCGCTTTCGGTACCGCAATACGGGCGCAACAACTTGCAACGCCTACCCCAACCTCCTCCACATCGCAGCAGGCGCGGCCGCTGCCTCCACGCGTGCTTGCCGCGCGGCGTTTTCTTGCCGCACGCGGATTCGCGATGGGCCATCGCGGCGTGGCCCGCTCGCTCACTCTTCACAGTCTTCCGGCCACAATCGATTCTCGGGGAGGTGCGGGTCAGGAGACCCGCACTACAGCCGGTCAGGAGACCGGCGGTACAAAGCTTGCCCATGTCGTTGCGGCCAGGCCTCAAGTCTCTCCCGGCTCGGCCCCCGGTTCCACCTGGACTCCGCTCGGTCCTACCGCAGTGATCACTCCCGGCTTCGGCCTGGTTACCGGGCGCATCACCGCCATTGCGCTCGATCCCTCGGACGCGACGGGGAACAAGGTTTACCTGGGCACTACGGGCGGAGGGGTGTGGAGCTCGAGCAATGCGGGCACGTCCACGGTTTCCAACATCGTCTTCAACCCGCTTACGGATATGGTGACTGCTCTGGGCGGCGCGCAGGACGCTTCGCTCAGCATCGGCGCGCTGACCGTGCAGCCGGGCGAGACGGGCGTGATTCTGGCCGGGACTGGCGACCCCAACGATATCCTCGACTCTTACTATGGAGCGGGCATTCTGCGTTCCACCGACGGTGGAGAGACCTGGAGCCTGATCACGAAGACCTCCGACGCGGAAGACGGCCTGAGCGAGTACGACATGAGCTTTGCCGGCGAGGGATTTGCCGGTTTTGCGTGGAGCACCGCGAATCCCCAGGTGGTTGTGGCTGCCGTAACCGAGTCGTACGAAGGCGACGTGGTGGACGCGAATCAGCCTACGTTGAACAGCGAGGGCCTTTACTATTCCAACGACGGCGGAGCCACGTGGCACCTGGCCACGATCACAGATGGCAGCGGGGCCGTGGTGCAATCTGCCCGCGCGCCGCTTCTCGGGCCCAATGGCAATGCGGCCACAGCGGTGGTGTGGAACCCGGTGCGCCAGTTGTTCATTGCGGCGGTGCGCTTCCACGGCTATTACGAATCTCCCGACGGCGTTACCTGGACGCGCCTGACGTACCAGCCGAGCTCGGGGCTGGACAACACGGTCCTGTGCCCCACCAACTTTCTGGTCCCCGGCGATGAGGCCTGCCCCATTTATCGCGGCGCTCTTGCCGTGAATCCACAGTCCGGGGATACTTTCGCATGGACGGTCGATATCGACAATCAGGACCAGGGCCTGTGGCAGGACAAGTGCGCGATCAGTGGCAGCAACTGCACGAATGCAAGCATCACCTTCGCGCAGCAATGGAATAGCAATGCGCTTGAGACCAGCACCATGCAAGGCTCGTCGACTATCGCCGATGGCAACTACAACTTGACGCTGGCGGCGGTTCCGTCCGGCCAGGATACGCTGGTTCTGGCCGGGGCCAACGATTTGTGGAAGTGCAGCCTGGCCGTGGGATGTGTGTGGCGCAATACCACCAACTCCACCACCTGCATGAGCGCAGAGGTGGGCGAGTTCCAGCACGCGCTGGCCTGGAACACTGCAAATCCTCTCGAAGTTTTTCTCGGCAATGACAGTGGCCTCTGGCGGTCAACGGACGCGATCGGCGAAACCGGCTCGGCCTGTTCGGCCACCGACTCCACGCACTTTGAAAATCTGAATGGCAGTCTTGGCTCGCTGGCGGAAGTGGAGAGCTTCTCGTTCGAGCCTACAGCGCCTTACGCGCTCATGGCCGGCCTCGGCGTGAACGGCATCGCAGGCGTGAAAGGCAGCGGCGAGACCATCGATTGGCCGCAGATTCTCTCCGGCTACGGCGGTCCCGTTGTTGTCGATCCGAGCAAGAGCAGCAACTGGTATGTCAACGATCAGCCGGGAGTCGCGATCTATCTGTGCTCGCAGATCGCTCCCTGCACGCCGTCTGCCTTCGGGACGACCCCCGTGGTCACCGACGCGGATGTGGGCGGCGACGGCAATACCATGCCCCTTCCGGCAACATTTCTGGTGGACCCGCTCAATGCGGATTACCTGCTGGTGGCAACCTGCCGCGTGTGGCGCGGAATGGCCAGCGGTACCTGGACTTCGGCGAATGCGATCAGTCCCATTCTCGACAACGCTTCGAGCTCCGGCCCGTGCGATGGCGACGCGCTGATCCGCTCCATTGCCGTCCTGCCGCTCAGCTCCGGCGGCGAGATGATCTACGTTGGCATGTACGGCTCGGCCACCAACGGATCTCTTCTGCCGGGGCACATACTGAGCGCCGTGTTCAATCCAACTTCCGGAACGCCCACCTGGAACGATCTCACGCTGAACCCTGTGACCAACGTCGGACAGGCGCTCAATTATTACGGCCTGGATATTTCCAGCATCGTCATCGACGCGCACGACCCCACAGGCAACACGGTCTACGTGACAGTGGAAGGGGTGGAGAATCTTGACCAGGAGATTCGCACTGTCTATCGCTCCACCGATGGCGGCGCTACGTGGACATCGATCGGGGCCAACCTTCCTCATACCGCCGTCAGCAGCCTGGCAGTAGACCCGCAAAGCGCCAGCACGGTCTATGTTGCCACCGACGTTGGCGTCTACTTCACCACGGAAGTGTCGGACTGCGTGCTATCCGGCTCGAACTGCTGGACCGTCTTCGGCACGGGACTTCCACCGGCGCCCGCCGTTGCGCTCAGCACGGTGTCCGTCGCCTTTTCGTCGCAGGTGCTGGTCGCGGCCACCTATGGGCGCGGCATCTGGCAAACGCAGCTCTGGTCCGCGGGCACGGCTCTCAGCGCCGCATCCGTCGCTCCTACCTCGCTCACTTTTCCCAGCCAGGTCACAGGCACCATCAGCAGCCCGTCAGCTTTAACCCTCTTCAACACCGGCAGCGTCGCCCTTGCGCCCACTTCCATCACCTACCCCGGCGGCTTCAATGGGACCGACAACTGCGCCGGCCAGTCCATTGCTCCCAGCGCGAGTTGCACGATTTCGGTCACGTTTACGCCGCCGGCAGCCGGTCCTGTTACGGGCCAGATGACGATTTTCGGCAACATCTACGGCGGCCAGATATCGGTCGACCTCAACGGCACGGGAACCGCCGCTGCGCCAGTGAACCTCTCGCCAACGACGGTGAGCTTCGACCAGATAAAAGAGGGGACGATTTCGCCGCCACAATCGGTCGTCGTGGCCAATGGCAACTCGGTGGCCGTTCCCATCAGCAGCCTCGCGGTGACCGCGCCGTTTGTTCTCTTGAGCAATGGATGCGGCACAACCAGTCTCGCGGGGAGTTCGGATTGCGAAATACAGGTCGAGTTCGCGCCCACCACGAGCGGAACCTTTACCGGATTGCTCACGCTCACGGACGGATCGGGAACGCAAATTGCGCAGCTGAGCGGAACCGCCGTGGCTGGACCCACGGACATCATTAACCCACCTGAGCCCAACTCGCTGGCTTTTTCTTCCACACCGGAGGGCCAACTCTCCGCGGCGATGCCCGTGACGATCACTAACATTGGCGGCTTGCCGCTTACCGGGATTACGGTTGCGATCAGCGGGCAGTTTCAGCAGGCCAATAACTGCGGCACGCAATTGGCGGCAGGAGCGGTTTGCACCATCAGCGTGGCCTTCGCTCCTACGCAGCTGGGCGCGCTGAGCGGCACACTCACTGTCATGGACGGGCTCAAAACCCAGACCGTGACGTTGAGCGGCACGGGTCTCTCACCGCCAGTCTTGAACGTCACGCCTTTGAGTCTCACCTTCGCCAACACGGCGCCGGGCGTGGCCAGTGCACCGCAACCCCTGACCATCGCGAACGCCGGCGCGACGCCGATGGCCAACATCGGCTTTGCGTTCAGCGGAATGGCGGCATCCAATTACTCGGTTTCCACTACCACCTGCGGAGCGGTGCTGAACGGCGACAGCAACTGCATAGCGCAGATCGTCTTCACGCCGAGTGCCCCGGGCACGATTCCGGCCACGCTCGCTATTTCGTCCTCTACGGCCGAGGTTGCGCCGGTTTCGGTTGCGCTGAACGGAACCGGGGTGCTTGCGAGCGGCCTGACCACGAATCCCGCGCTGGTCAACTTACTCGCGGTTGCCGTGGGCCAGACCAGCCCAGCGCAGCCGGTGACTATTACGAATTCGACGAGTTACGCTATCGGGGCGATGACACTTGCTGTCAATGCTCCGTTCAGCATCTCGCAAAACGGCTGCTCGGGCAGTTTGGCCGCGGGCGCCAACTGCACGGTGTCGGTGGTTTTCGCACCGACTGCCAGCGGCTCAGCGACAGGCACACTCACTGTCAGCTCCAGCGCCGTGGCCACGCCGGCGACGGTCGCGCTCGCTGGGGCCGGAGTGCCCGCGGGCGGACTGACGATGAACCCCGTGCTGCTGACGTTTCCTGTAACCGCCGCCGGCCAAACCAGCGCGGCGCAGCCGGTGACGATCACCAACGCCACGAGCTACGCCATCGGGGCGATTTCCATTGTTACTTCCGCGCCGTTCAGCGTTTCGCAAAATGGGTGCACGGGCAGTTTGGCGGCGGGCGCCAATTGCACGGTGTCGGTGGTTTTTGCACCAACGGCCGACGGCTCAGCGACAGGCACACTCACCGCCAGCTCCAGCGCCGTGGCCACGCCGGCCACCGTCGCGCTCTCTGGCGCCGGCTTCGATTTCACCGTTTCCATCTCCGGGCCCTCCAGCCAAACCGTGGCGCGCGGCCAGCAGGGCAACTATACGCTCGTCGTTACTCCCAGCGGCGCCAACGCCACCTTTACGTTCGGCTGCGGCACGCTTCCCACGGACGCGCTCTGCCTTTTCAAACCCACTGCGCAGACGCTGAATGCGGGCGTGCAGGGCGATGTTCTGGTCCAGATCTCGACTACCGCTGCTCTGGCGCTTATGGAAAGACCGGGATTCGGGCAGCCGGGGTCCGGCGGAAGCACGTTCGAGAGCACCTTGCCGCTGGCGTGCGGCTTGCTGCTTTTGCCGTTTGCGATTTATCGGCGGCGCAGGAGCATTCCGTTGGCCTTGCTTCTTGCCGTTCTCGTTTGCAGTGTCTCCAGTTGCACCAGCTCCGGCGGGGGCACAAGCTGTACGGGGAGTTCGTGCAGTCAGCAAGGAGGCGGCGGCACGCCGACAGGCACCTACACTATTCCCGTGACCGTTACAGCCAATGGCCTCTCGCAATCGCTCAATGTGACGCTCACCGTCGACTGATTGCGCGTCTGCGCTTCTTCACTCCATCACTTCCTTCACTCCACGAACCGCTATACTTGTTCTTCGGGAATCCGCGTGCAATGCGCCCAGGTCGAGCGGGCGGAAATGCCGATCAAGAGAGATCAAGGGGAACACCAGCGCATGAGTGCCAAAGTTACTGTCGCCGATGTGGAGCGCGTCGCCGAGCTGGCGCATCTTGAGTTGGCGCCCGAAGAAATCGAGCCGATGCTCCGCGACCTGAATGCGATTCTCGACTACGTGGCCGAGTTGAACGAGCTCGACACTGCGGGCATCGAGCCGCTGGCGCAGGTGGGCGAACTGGAGAATGCAGCCATTCCACGGCCGCGTCCGGATCGGCTGGAGCCTTCGCTCGACCGCGCCGTTGTTATGGCGCAGGCGCCGGAGACGGATGGGGCGTTTTTCAAGGTGCCGAAGGTGATTGAGAGATAGAGAAACAGGGAACAAGGGAACGAGGGAACAAGGGAACGAGGGAACAAGGGAACAAGGGAACGAGGGAACGAGGGAACAAGGGAACAAGGGAACGAGGGAACAGGGAACAAGGGACCAAGGGAACAGGGAACAGGGAACAGGGAACAGGGAAAGAGGGGCGTCGTTGCCGGGCGAAGTCAAAACTGCCGAATCCTTTGTAGAGAAGCCGAAGACTCTGGCTGCGTTGCGCGGCGAGATTGCTGCGGGCCGCGTGAAGGCTGCCGATCTCGCCGGCGAGTACTACGCGCGCATCGCGAAGAAGAATCCGCGGCTCAATGTTTATTTGAGCCTAACCAAAGAGCGCGCCCTCAAGCAGGCCGCGCGCATCGATGATTTGGTGGCGAAGGGGGATCTGGCGGCGAAGGGCGATCCGCTGCCTGCGCTTGCCGGAATCCCCATGGGCATCAAGGATGTGATGGTGATGCAGGGCGCGCCTGCGACGGCGGGTTCCAAAATTCTTGAGGGCTACCGGCCACCTTACGACTGCACGGCCGTCGCGCGGCTTGAAGGCGCGGGCGCGGTGCTGCTGGGCAAGCTGAACTGCGACGAGTTCGCCATGGGCTCGTCAAACGAGAATTCCGCTTACGGGCCGGTGCGCAATCCCGTGGACACCGATCGCGTTCCCGGCGGATCGAGCGGCGGCTCGGCTGCGGCGGTGGCTGCGAATCTTGCCGTGGCTACGCTGGGCTCGGATACCGGCGGATCGATTCGCCAGCCCGCCAGCTTTTGCGGCGTGGTGGGCGTGCTGCCTACCTACGGGCGGGTCTCGCGGTACGGGCTGATCGCGTTTGCGTCTTCGCTGGATAGAATCGGCCCTTTCGCCGCCAACGTGCGCGACGCGGCAACGCTTTTAGGAGTGATTGCAGGCCACGACCCGAAGGATGCGACCAGTTCTCCGGCTCCGGTCGAAGACTACGCCGCGGAAAGCGACAAGCCCGTCAAAGAACCGGGGAAGCCGGGACTGCGCATCGGCGTCCCGGCGGAATACTTTGCCGAGGGACTCGACCCCGAGGTGCGCGCGGCGATCGAGAAGGGAATCGCTGCACTCGAAGCTGCCGGATGCGCGGTGAAAAAGGTTTCGCTGCCGCATACGAAATACGCCGTGCCGACTTACTACCTTGTCGCCACGGCCGAAGCCAGCGCGAATCTCGCCCGGTTCGACGGAGTGCGCTACGGCTATCGCTCGCCGCGCTCGGCCACGCTCTCCAATATGTACTCGCACTCGCGCGACGAGGGGTTTGGCGCGGAGGTGAAGCGCCGGATTTTTCTCGGCACCTATGCGCTCTCGGCCGGCTACTACGATGCCTACTACTTGAAGGCGCAGCAGGTGCGCCGCCTGCTCGCCGAGGAGTTCCTTCGCGCCTTCGCGGAAGTCGATGCCATCGTTACGCCCACGTCGCCTTTTCCGGCTTTCAAGATTGGTGAGAAGAGCGGCGATCCGCTGGCCATGTACCTGGCCGACATCTACACTGTCACGGCCAGCCTCGCCGGAATTTGCGGCGTCACCGTGCCTTGCGGGGCGACGAAGGCGGGGCTGCCGGTTGGGATGCAGGTGCTGGCGCGGCATCTGGGCGAAAGCACGGCGTTTCGCGTGGCGCGGGCTGTCGAAGCGGCGAACATTTAAGCGAAAGGCGTGTGCCGCCGGCTGTGTACCGCCGGTCTCCTGACCGGCTGTGGGGCGGGCGTCCCCGCCCGCCCATTCCACATCGAGCGTACAATTCGTCCATGGCAGATCGAAGCCATGACTTTGCGTCGGGGACGTTCGTCCAGGGAGCTGTGAAGCCCCAATTCGGGGAAGTGCGAATTCGCACTCGTGGCCGGCTTCCGCATTGGGAAAAGGAGGAGGGCCTCTACTTCATCACATTTCACCTTGGCGACTCACTCCCAAAGCAAGCTCTCCACGAAATGGTCGAACGGAATAAAATCCTCACGGCTGCGAAGCGTTCAGGCGTCCGCCTGACCCCCGCCCAGGAAGTGTTCGTTGCAAGGTACAGTCAAAAACGGATCGAAGAATATATCGATCGCGGAGTCGGGGAGTGCTTATTCAGGGACCCGAGAATCGCTGATGCGATGTCGCGGGCTCTATGCTTCTGGCACGGGAAGCGCTACCGGCTGGTGGCCTGGTGCGTTATGCCGAACCACGTTCACGTCGTCTGTCGCATGTTGCCGGGACAGATTCTGTCGGATGTTCTGAAGGGCTGGAAAGGCTACTCAGCGCGCGAGGCGAACCGAATTCTGGACCGAAGGGAAAGGATTTGGCGACCTGAATACTACGACCGGCTAATCCGTGGAGGTGGTGAATTCGAGCGGGCTGTGCAGTATGTTGTGAGTAACCCTGACCGTGCGAGGCTTTGGGATTGGAAATGGGTGTGGTCTGAGGGCCGGGAGGCCCTCAGTACAGCCGGCCGGGAGACCGGCGGTACATAATCCTGCCGCCCCCCATCACTGTGATTTGTCTCACAGCGTTGCGTTTCGCCGCCATTTCAAATGGTGCGACGGGAGCAGCAGCAATGACAAGGCGCGCAGGATCGTTGATTTTTCTGGCACTCTTTTTAATCGCACAATCAGTCAGCGCCGCTCCGCGCAAGCACGCCGTTTTTCTCGGTGCGGCAAAGAAGGTGCCGTATTCCAAGGCCGGCGATCCGGCCGGCGCGGCTGCCGGCGAGGACGCGCTCAAGATTCGCGGATTGCTCGTTGACGGCGTGTTGAAGGAATGGACCACGGGTGATGCGCACGACGTGACCGACCGCAGCTTTGTGGTGCGGCGCGTGATCCGCCTCAACGACGCTTTGCCCACGGACAAACCGCCGGAAAAGCCCGCGTCAGGTCATTGGGTTTGGCAGCGGGGGCCGTGGCTTCTGGTGGATCGCGTGACCGGCCACGTGACGGCGCTGCACTTGCCCGACTACGATCCCGGCGTGAGCCAGGTGAGTTGGTTTCGCGATTATGGGGCCTATTGCGGCGTTACGGCGAGCGGCAAGAGCCTCTATGCGGTGGTGGCGCAACTAGCTGTGCGCAAGCCGGTGCTGGCGAAAAAGCTTGCGGCCTTCGATGCGGAGAATGCATCGGGTCCGGTTTGCGCTTCTGCCGATTGGCAGCGCGATCCGCTGCGCATTACGTTTCATCCCGCGGGCAAGGACGAGGTCAGCTACGCGATAGTCCCCGGCTCAACGGTGATGGTGGAGGACTCGGGCGACGAGGAAGATACACCGGTCCAGACTCCGGCGAAATAATGAGACGGCGAGGGAGCGAGGAAGCATCGGAGCGGGTATGCTTGCGGCGCTCTTCCTTGCGCCAGTTCCAGAGCACCCAAATCATGAACCAGAGCGCGATTCCGACGGGGATCAGCGCAAGCGATTCGGCATCAAATACGATTTTCACGGCGAAAAACCCTCATACCGCCTCCCACATGCTGGGAGCCCACGAACGGCCCCGCGCCGCGGAAGAACCGATAGTTCCAGAGGACGCCTTTTTCCGTAAAGAGAGAGTAGAGGGATCGTAAGGGAACTATAAAATCCATTGGCCTGGGGCGATAGGCCCTGGGGACTGTTCGCATAAATACCCGGAGCTGGTTGAGAAACATCCCTCAGGGGTTAAAACCCCTTATCTTTTTAGCTCTCTTCGGCACGACTGAAGTCGTGCCCTTTCGCGGGGCCATACATGCAACCAGTTCCAGATCCGTACCGATCCCGCCTTGACACCGAATAGGCTGCACATTTCTTATCGTTCTAGGCTTTCTTTTGGCAACTGGGCGGGACGAACTGGCAGAAACGGCTTTCTGCTCGCTCTGGTGGTCTAATGGGAAGTTGTGTCGAACAGGAAGCAGGCGGTAGCAGGGCTTTGCGTTTGGCGCGGACAGGTAGCTGGTATGAGTTCCTGAGCTGTGCAGCCGGACCCTCCTTTTGAGAGCCAGGGCCATTAAGGACTGAGGCCTCAGGAACCTTTCCCGCAGACAAGTTTCGATGCAAATTTATGGAGCGCCGGCCGGAATGGCCGTGTGCGCCTGTGCCCAAAGCCGGTATGCACCGGTCGCGGAGCGAGTAAAGGATGTAGGCAAAGCATGAACCTTTTGGCAACTTTGGTATGGTGGGCGGCTCCGGCCCCCGGCGCGGGTGGCGGCATAGGAATGCTGCTCCCCGTTTTGCTTTTCATTCCACTGCTTTACCTGCTCATGATTCGCCCCCAGCAGAAGAAGCAAAAGCAGTGGCAGCAGATGCTGTCAGGCATCAAGTCCGGCGACAGGATCACAACGGCAGGCGGCATTCGCGGCGTCATCCTTTCCATCAAGGACGATTCCATTATTATTCGCGTCGCACCCGACAACCTGAAACTGGAAGTGGCCAAGAGCGCGATCGCCTCGGTCACCACGCAGGATGAGCCTACGGCCTCCTAACGAGAGAAACGAACCAATGAAGAAAAATCTCAAGAACAAATTTGCCCTGATTATTGCTGTGCTGCTGGTCTGCCTTTATGGAATCTTCGGGATTCCGTCGGGAGTCAGTGGGAAGGCGCTGCTGGCCGGCATGTCGAGCCGGATTCACCTGGGCCTCGATCTGCAAGGCGGAGCCCACCTCATCCTGCAGGTTCAAGTGGCTGAAGCAGTGAATAGCGAGACTGACAACTCCGTCGAGGAGATTCAGCAGGACCTGAAGAAGGCCAGCCTGAGCTTCACCCAGGTGGTCAAGCCCGATCCTCTTGTCCAGGATCCGGTCACCCACAAGGAAACGGGCCGGCCGGAGGTGATCCGCATCGACGGGACCTCGCAGACGCAGATCTGAAGCTATCAGCGCACTGCTTAGCGGCAACAAGTACGCCAACGAATACGATGTTTCCGGCGGCACGACCACGCCCTTCATTCTGACCATGAAGCCGATTTTCGAGAACGATCTCGAAAGGAGGATTGTCGATGAGGCGATCGAGACGATTCGCGACCGCGTGGACGCATTGGGCGTGAGCGAGCCGTTGATTCAGGAGTACGGCCTGGGCGCGAACCAGATTCTGGTGGAGTTGCCCGGCGTCAGCGATCTGGAACAGATTGAATCCATCATCAAGGCCACCGCCCGTCTTGAGATCCATGCCGTGGACGGAGGTCCGTTTCAGACCCAGGATGCCGCATTGCAGAGCGTGAACGGCGCGCTTCCTCCGGAGGAGGAAATTCTGGGGACCTCCGGCGAGCTGGCCGGTTCCGCGAACCACGGAGTACTACATTCTGGATCGCATCCCATCGTGCAGGGCAGTGACTTTCGCTCCGCCCAGCCGGGCATGAATTCCAACACGGCAAAGAGGATGGTGACTTTCACGCTCACCGATGAAGCCGGCGACAAGTTCTGGAACTACACCAGCGCCAACGTCGGCAAATCGATGGCCGTGATGATGGGCGGAACAGTGCGTGAGGTAGCGGTCATCCAGAGCGCGATTCGCGATCAAGGCGAGATCACGGGATCTTTCAGCGAGAACGAAGTGATGGAGCTTTCCAAGCTGTTGCGCACGGGCGCGCTGCCGGCGAGCATGAGCTACATTTCGGCCAACACGGTGGGCGCAACGCTGGGCGCCGATTCCATTCGCGAGGGCGTTACGGCCGCTATCGTTGGCGTTATCGTGGTGATGGCCTTCATGCTCATCTATTACAAGAGCTCGGGCATCAACGCCGATCTGGCATTGATCTTTAACCTGATCATCCTGCTGGGCATCATGGGGCTTTCCGGCGTGATATCGAGCGCTTCGGCTCTCACGCTGACTTTGCCGGGTATCGCCGGAGTGATTCTCACCATTGGTATGGGCGTGGATTCGAATGTGCTGATCTTTGAGCGTATTCGCGAAGAGATTCGCGCCGGAAAAGCGGCCTCGGCGGCCGTGGATCAGGGTTTCGCCCGTGCGTGGGTGACGATTGTCGATACGCACGTGACGACCATCGTTTCGGCGGCGATTCTGTTTATCTTTGGCACCGGCCCGGTGAAGGGTTTTGCCACGACACTAACGGTTGGTCTTGCGGCCAATCTGTTTACCGCCGTGTTTGTGTCTCGCGTGATCTTTGAGGCGCACTTGAACAAGCTGAAGCCGGGCGAGATGGTGTCGATTTAGGGACTAGAGGACTAGGAACTAGAGGGACTAGGGACTAAGGGACTAAGGGACCGAGGGACTGAAGCCTGACGGGGAATGGCGACAGGCTACAGGCTCAAAGATGAGAAGGGAAGAAAAGCAGTGGAATTCTTTCGCGGCGTAAATGTGAACTGGCTGGGATGGAAGTGGTACTTCCTGGCCTTTTCCATGATTTTCAGTGTGGCCGGCATCGTCAAGATGAGCTGGAACGAGTCGCATATCGGCAGTCCGGTGCCGCTGGGCGTGGACTTTCGCGGGGGCACGCAGGTGGAAGTGCAGTTTACGAACCGCCCTGACATTGACGCGATTCGCCAGGCGATTGACGCGTCGGGCGTGAAGGACGCGAGCATCCAGGTCTTCGGTGACGCGGCAAATAACCAGGTGCTGATCAGCCTGCCGGAAGAAACCAACGAGGCGGCGCTCGATGTCGGCCGCAAGCAGGTAGAGTCGGCACTGCAGGCGCACTACAACAACTACTTCAACCCCACCACGGGCGTGATGGTGGACGTGGTGGGCCCCACCGTGGGCCACCAATTGGAGAGGCAGGCCGCGCGTGGCGGTGCTCTTTTCCATGCTCGGCATGCTGGTCTATCTCTGGTTCCGCTTCCAGTTGATCTACGGCGTGGCCGCGGTGGTGGCCTGCTTCCACGACACGCTCATTACGGTCGGCGCTTTCGCCCTCACCGGCCGCGAGATCTCGCTCACCGTTATCGCCGCCATTCTCACCCTCGTCGGCTATTCGATGAACGACACGATCGTCGTCTTCGACCGTATCCGCGAAAACCTGCGCCTGAGCCGCCGCGAGCCGCTCCCCGACCTGGTGAACCGCAGTATCAACCAAACTTTGAGCCGGACCGTGCTGACCTCGGGCCTCACGTTTCTTACCGTGCTTTCGCTGTTTATCTTTGGCGGCCAGGTGCTGAACGGCTTTTCGTTTGCTTTGGTTGTGGGCATTCTGATCGGGACGTATTCGTCCATCGCCGTGGCCGCCCCGATGTTGGTGGCATGGCAGCAATGGCGGGCGGGTAAAGGCAAGGCCGCTGCGCTTCCGGCTGCAAGACGGGCCAAGGGATGAAGATTTTGGTGGATGCGGCGCGCATTTTGTTCGTATCCACGAGCAACAGGATGCGTCTTCGGGGGCGTCAAAACAGGAAGATTTGCGGAGACCGCGCGGCAGGACAGGGGCCAAGAGGTGGGAACCGAAGGGAGCGGGAATTGCACCAGTTTTGCAGCATTCATTGCAGCGTGTCTTCTAGTTCTGATAAGGTTGTGTCGCTTCTTTGATAGTAAATTTGAATACGGGAACAATTCCCGCTCCCGCGGTGTCTAAAATAGGAGTAACGAAACCCGATTCCGAGGCTGGCTATGTTTGAAGATTCAACATTCGAATCCGGGAATAGGATCAAAACCAAGGCGCGTTTCTGGATGCTGCTCACGGGCGGCTTGAACGCCGCGGTCCTCATCCTGTTGATCTTGATTCCACTGATCTATCCTGAGGCGCTTCCCGAGGCATTGATGTCAACGGTGTTGACGCTGCCACCGCCGCCCCCACCGCCACCGCCTCCACCTCCGCCGCCTGAGGTTCACATCGTTCATGTGCAATCGGAGATGATGAACAACCAGCTCACGGCGCCCACCAAGATCCCGCACAACATTCAGATGGTGAGCGAGAAAGAGGCTCCGCCTTCGAGCTTCGGCGTAGCCGGCATGGAAGGCATGGGCGGCAGCGGCGGCGTCATGGGCAGCATGGGCTTCGGCAGCAACACCCCGCAGGTGAAGGCTGCGCCTCCCAAGAAGATCAACATTTCGGCCGGCGTGGCTGTGGGCTTGCTGATTCAAAAGGTGCAGCCCACTTATCCGCCCATCGCCAAGGCCGCGCGTGTCTCCGGCACCGTAGTTTTGCAGGCCACTATTTCCAAGCAGGGTACGATTGAGAACCTTCGCGTGGTGAGTGGACCGGCGATGTTACAGCAATCCGCCCAGGACGCCGTGAGGCAGTGGCGCTACCGGCCTTACCTGCTGAACAATGAGCCGGTCGAGGTGGACACCACGGTCAACGTTATCTTTACCCTGGGTGGGTAACGCAATTTCCGGCTCCCTGCCGCTCTTTGGCAGGGAGCATTGCTTTTGACCCGAATGCGGATTCTCGAGGGGCCGCATTCCCTACGGGATCCGCGATGCCGGATTCATTGCAGTTCATAAGAACCTAGGAGGAACGATTCAGTGATTCACGCTCAACTCGCACATTTCGCTTCGCACATGGCCAACAACCTGGCATTCTTCCAGGAAGAGGGCCAGCCTGTCGGCTTCAGCCCGTGGGAACTCTGGCAACACATGGCATGGCTGGCCAAAACCGTGGCCGTCATCCTGTTCATCGAGTCGGTCTGGTCGCTGGCCGTCATGATCGACCGTTACCTTTACTTCACTGCCGCCCGCAAGCAGTCGCGCGAGTTCGCGCCCAAGGTGGCCGGCGCCCTGAAGGACTCGAAGCTCGAAGAAGCCATCAAGATTGCCGATCGCAACAAGAAGTCGCATTTGGCAGAGGTGGTGACCGCCGGTCTGCAGGAGTTCCGCTCCTCGCAGGGACAGGCAACGGATGAGTCCATCGCCAGCGCAGGACGCGCCCTGGAGCGTGCCGAGGCCATCGTTCACGCCAAACTGAAGAGGGGCCTGTCGGTTCTGGCCACCATCGGCGCTACCGCTCCGTTCGTCGGCCTGTTCGGAACGGTCATCGGCATTCTGCACGCGTTCGACGCCATTGCGACGCAGAAGATCGCGGGTATCGGCGCCGTCGCAGGCGGTATTTCCGAAGCTCTCGTCACCACGGCGTTCGGCCTGCTGGTGGCCGTCCCCGCCGTCATGGCGTTCAACTACTTTACCGGACGTGTCGAGTCATTCGACGTCGAGATGGATAACTCCTCGAGCGAATTGATCGACTACTTCATCAAGCAGAGCCACAAGCGCTAACAGCGATGCGGCTGCCGGCTCGAGCACGAATCTCGAGCGCGAGTCTGGAGCGTGATTTTTGCCGGGTGGAAGATGTGAAGCTCTTCCGCCCGGCGATTTAACTCCTCGCGCAGGCTGCCTGGAATCAGGCTGGACCCGGAGCGCATCCGGGAAGAAAAATTCAGACGTACGGAGTCCCGATTATGGGAGTAGCAGTTCGCGACGAAGGCAAGAAAGTTAATTCCAACATCAATGTCACCCCAATGGTCGACGTGATGCTGGTGCTGCTGATCATCTTCATGGTCATCACGCCCATGTTGCAGAACAAGGTGGAAATCACCTTGGCACAGGTCCAGAATCCCACCAACATGCCCGATGCCGACAAGGAAGACGCCGTTGTTGTCGCTATCACTCGCGATGGGAAGGTGTATCTGGGACAGAACGTTGTCGATCCCTCTCAGTTGGGCAGCCTGGTGCGCGATAAACTGGCCGACAAGACCGACAAAACGATTTTTGTCCGCGCCGATGCGCGCGCCCAGTTCAAGAACGTGGAAGATGCGATTGACGATGTGCGCACGGCAGGCGTGGAAACGGTAGACCTGTTGACACAGAAGCGCGAAGGTAGTGGGCCGGCCGGCGGGGAGTAGTTTCGCGCCGCGATTGCCGGTAGTAACGAGATTGAGGAAACGAGGAGTTTAAGCCATGGCAATGTCTATGGGTGGTGGCGGCAGCAGCATGTCCGAGCCCAATATCACGCCTATGATCGACATTCTGCTGGTGCTGTTGATCATTTTCATGGTCATCGTACCGGTGACCCCCAAGGGGCTAGAAGCGCTGGTGCCCCAGCCGCCCAAGAATCCGCAGCAGCAGCAGTCCAGCGACCGCACCATTGTGGTGCAGGTGATTTGTCCTGCCGCTTCCTGCAGCTCGCCACAGTACAAGATCAACGATACCGACGTGAATCATTCGGAGTTGCAGGCCAAGCTCCAAGAGATCTACGCCAACCGCGCCGAGCGCGTGATGTTCGTCAAGGGCGACGACAATGTGAGTTTTTCCTACATTGCCGATGTCATCGATATCGGCAGGGCCGCCAACGTGGACCACATCGGTTTGATGACACCCAAGATTCAGGAAGGCCAGTAGCGCGGTCGTGTCCGGAGGCACGAGATCCGGATGCCGGGAAGAGTACAATTTTGCTACCCTGGCTGCGATACCTCCCGCTTGCAGCCGGTTTTAAGATTCCAGGCGCGGCCTTGAGGGCCCAAGCCTGAAGGAGAAGGAAACGAACATGAATGGACCCGGACGATATTGGGTGCTCGCAGCGATTCTGAGCGGCATGGTGCTTACCATGAGCGGGTGCAAACAGCTGGAAGCGCGCGACCAGTTGAACAAGGGAGTCGAAGACTTCAAGGCCGGCCACTACGATGGAGCGGTTGAGCACTTCCAGAAGGCCACGGAACTCGACCCCAATCTGCCGATGGCGAAGACCTATCTAGGCTCCGCACTTTCCCAGGATGTGGTCCCCGGCATGACCACGCCCGACAACCTGAAGACGGCCAATCGGGCGATCGACATCTTCAAGGATGTTCTGGCAAGCAATCCAAACGATGTTGACAGCATGAAGAAGATCGCGGGCATCTATTACAGCATCAACGACTTCGACAACGCCAAGGCGTGGCAACTAAAGGTGCTCGCGGTCGATCCCAAGGATCCCGATGCGGCCTACACCATCGGCGTCATCGACTGGCACAAGGCGCATCAGAACAAGCTGGACGCGTTGCAGTCCGCCGGCCTGAACGACGACGGCAAAGGCAACGTGAAAGCGCCCAAGAAGGTGATGGAGCCGCTGGCGCAAGAAAACGCACCGCTGGTCGATGAAGGCCTGAAGTACCTCACCATGGCCGTCGACAACAAGTCCAACTACGACGACGCCATGCAGTACCTGAATCTGATCTACCGCAACAAGGCTGACGTGGACTACGGCAACCCGACCGCGGTGGCGCAGGACCTGGCCATGGCTCAGGATTGGACCACCAAGGCAATGGACATGCGCAAGCAGAACGAAGAGAAGAAAAACGCCGGACCGGGCGGCATCACCATGGACAACACCGGCCAGATGCACTAGACGCGCGTGTTCTGGAGTTAGACACCAAACGGCCTCCGCACTGCGCGGAGGCCGTTTTTCTTGAGCACACGAGCTTTCCTCTACGAGGTGAACTTTGATCAATCTTCCGCGCGCCTGCATCGCAGGCATCGTTAGCTGCTTTCCGCTTTGTGTTTTCTCTGCGATTGCCCAGTCTCCATCAGGAGCAACGCCTCATCCCGCCCCCATGCAAACCGCGGAATCGTCCACCGGCTTTACGGCGCACAACGATCGCGAGACGCTCGAAGTCGCGGTTTGCGGCGATTCGGCGATTCACGTTACGTCGAGGCCTGTGGGAGCTTCCGGCTGCCGCCGAAT
This sequence comes from uncultured Acidobacteriaceae bacterium, assembly GCA_963732305.1. Classification (GTDB taxonomy): domain Bacteria; phylum Acidobacteriota; class Terriglobia; order Terriglobales; family Acidobacteriaceae; genus Telmatobacter. The sequence continues at coordinate 92,517 of CAVSYW010000003.1, read as the reverse complement.
CGCAGCCGTGGATGGTGGCAAGAACCGAGGCATGCCCCGGCGCGCCTTTCCTGTTCAGCCGGGCAGACGGCGCGTCCACCCTCACCACTTCGCGCCTCGCTGTCTCATTGTCCGAGCGCAATGGTAGCCTGACTTTCAAAACCGTCGAGGGCGAGACTTTGGTGCACGAACGGTCCAACGTCCCGCGCACCTATCTGCCTTCGCAGGCCACGGGCCTCCTCCACATCGAGGACCGGTTCGGCCCCGACGCCACCGAGGCTCTGTACGGACTCGGCCAGCACCAGAGCGGCATGTTCAATTACCGCGGCAGCATCGTTGAGCTCGGCCAGAACAACACCGACATCGCCATCCCGCTGCTGGTCTCGAGCAAGGGCTACGCCATCCTTTGGAACACTGCCTCCTTCAGCTATATCGACAACCGTTTTCCCCTGGAGCTGAACATGGAGTCGATGGCCGCGCCGCAAATTGACTATTACATTTTCTATGGCCCGCAGATGGATGACATCATCCATCAATACCGCTCCATGACCGGGCACACGCCGCTCTTTCCCGAGTGGGCTTACGGCCTCTTCCAATCGAAGGATCGCTACAAGACGCAGTCTGAAATTCTCTCCATCGCGGCCGAATACCGCGCGCGGCACATTCCCATGGACGCGATCGTGCAGGACTGGTTCTGGTGGAAGGAAGGCGGCAAGGGCGATCCCATCTTCAACCCCGGCTACACCGATATTCCCGCCGAGTTGAAGACGCTCCACGACGAGCACGTGCACGCCATGATCTCGGCATGGGCCATGATGGATGCGACCGCGGAAAACTACAAGCAGATCGCCGCAAAGGGCTTCGATGTCCCCGGTGCGCAGGTGTACGACCCCTCGAACCCGGCAGCCGCGGACTTCTTCTGGAACCAGTTTGTGGGCAAGCTTTTCGCTCAGGGATGGGACGCCTTCTGGCTCGACAGCTCCGAGCCCGAGGAGGAATGGCCGTACGTGGGCGACGCCATCCTGCGCAATAAGCAGTTGCACATTGGCTCGGGCCTGGAATACACCAACGTCTTTCCCCTGATGCACACCGGCGGCGTGCAAGAGCGCTGGAGGCAGGCAAACCCGGACAAGCGCGTTTTTCTGCTCACGCGCAGCGCCTTCATGGGCCAGCAACGCAACGGCGCCGCAGTCTGGTCAGGCGACGTCTACAGCAGTTGGTGGGCGCTGCGACGGCAGGTGCCCGCGGGCCTGAACTTCGCTCTTTCCGGGTATCCGTACTGGACCACCGACATCGGCGGCTATCATCCGCTGTTCACCGGCCAATCTCTCCAACCTGCTTATCAGGAGCTCTACGCGCGCTGGTTCGAGTACGGCGCCTTTTGCCCCGTCTTCCGCACGCACGGCCATCGTGATTCGAACGAGCTATGGACCTACGACAAGGTTTTTCCAGCATTGCTTGCCGTCGATCGCCTGCGCTACCGGCTGCTGCCCTATGTGTATTCGCTGGCGTGGAAGGTTACGAATGAGGATTACACCATGCAGCGGCCGCTCGTGATGGACTTTCGTGAGGATCAGGCCACTTGGGAGATTGGCGACCAATTTATGTTTGGGCCTGCACTGTTGGTGAGTCCGGTGCTGACTGAGCACGCCACCACGCGTGCGGTCTATCTCCCCGGGGGCGCGGAATGGTACGACTTCTGGACCGGCGAGCGCACAGCGGGCGGCGAATCAGTCACGGCTTCAGCTCCGCTCGACCGCGTTCCTCTCAGCGTCCGTGCGGGATCGATCCTGCCCCTTGGTCCGGTGATCGAATACGCCGGCCAGGCCACGGATCCCATCGAGTTGCGTGTTTATCCCGGGGCCGATGGAGACTTCACGCTCTATGAAGACGCGGGCGACAGCTACGAGTATGAGCGCGGCGCGCACGCGACGATTGACCTGCATTGGAATGACGCGACCCGCACACTCAGTTTCGGTGCGCGCCAGGGCAGCTATTCCGGCATTGTGGCCGGGCATACATTTAACGTGGTGGTTGTTTCCGCAGGGCACGGGGTGGGTGGGGATGCGACCGCGTCGCCTGACAAGACGATCCAGTACACCGGCGCAATCGTCGAGGCGCGGTTCTGAGCAAGCCGGCAGGCAGGTGCAATGCGCTTGTGCGGGCGAGGATGCCCGCACTACAGCCGGTCAGGAGACCGGCTGCACGATCGACACTACTGCGCGCCTTTTTTCAGGATATCTTCGGCAAGGAAATTGCGCACGCGCGCGTCGTCCTGGAGGGTTTCAAGATAGGCGGTCTGCAAAAGCTGCTTCTGGCTGTCGTGCAGCGCCTGATGAATGGCCTGCTGGACACGGGGATCGTTCAGTTCGCGTTGGCCTGCGGCATCGCGTGAGAGCAGCCGGTATATCACGAAAGCCGCAACCTTATGTGTCGCGTCGTACTCGGGAATCGCGTCGGTAAACTGCCCCGGCTTGAGATTGCCGATTGCACCGTACACCGCGGGATCGGCCTTCAGTTGCGACTCGGTTGCGAAGCCCATGTCGCCGCCATTCGGCGCCGAATTGGGATCTTCCGAGACGCTCTGCGCCACGGTTGCGAAATCCTCGCCGCTCACGAGTTGATTGTGCGCGGCATCGATGCGCCGCCTGGCTTCAGCCTCTCCGCCCGGCTTGCCGGGCTGATTGCCGTTCGGCGGCGCGGGCATGGTGGTTATCACGATCTGCGCCAAATGATACCGCGGCTCGATCAGGTTGAAGTCCGCCTTGTGCGCCGCATAGAACGCCGCAATTTGCGCATCTGTAATGTTGATCTTCGACTCGATCTCTTTGTTGATGAGCTTGGTCTCGGTCAACTGACGGCGAATGTCGCGCTTCAGGTCGTCCAGCGACATGTTGCGCTGCTTGAGGAGGTTGAAGAACTGATCCTCTGTATACGGCGCCTTGATCTCGGTCAGCTTGGCAGTCACGTCTTCATCGCTTGCGGTCAGGTTCAGCTTGGCGGCGCGCTGCTGCATCACTTCGGCAGTGATCATTTTCTGCAGGACGTTGAGGCGCAGGATGTCCGCCTCTTGATCCGAAGGCTTCTGTGGGTTGTCTGCAAGCTGGATCTGGTAATTCCGCTCGAGCTCTGCCCGCTGAATCTCCTTGCCATTGACCGTGGCCACTACATCGGCCGAAGTCGAACGGTGGCATCCGGCGACCGCAGAAAACAGGACGCCGACTGCGAGCAATGCAGCAACAACATGAGAACGTGCACGAAAAACGACTGAGACGTGCAAAGTGATATCTCCTGTGGAACTAGAAGCGGTCTCATCAATCAACTTTTTCAACTCACTCGCTTCGTGGGACGCGCTTTTTTGTTGGGTCCCATCGTTGCGTAGGGCGGCGCAATGCCATTTTTGAGACCGGTGGTACGCAAAAATCCCGGCAATCAAGGATAAATCCCCCCAACGGCCAGGGCTAGCCCAACTTGCGTTATTGGCCGCCGCCCTGGCCGGGCGCGGCTGGCGCTGCAGACGTGCTCGGCTTGACGGTTGGTGGTTCCTGGCCCTCGGCGCGCAGGGCGCGGTCGATGGTCATCCAAAGCTGGTCCACGGGCACAGCGCCCCCATTCACCTTTTCCCCGTTCACAATCAGCGCGGGGGTTCCATCAATCTGCAAATCCTCGGCGAGCTTCATTGAGGCTTTGATCTGCGTCTCGTCCTGCTTGGCCAGGCAGGCATCGAGCGCCGTCCCGTCGAGCTTGTTGACCGTGGCTTCCTGCCGAGCGATGCGATCCAGTGCGGCAAAGCTCTTGTTCACGTCGCGCTGGTCGCCGGAGACCTCGTCCCCGTGAGCGTGCAGGTAGTCCACGTACGCCCAGTAGACCGTGTCACTCTGCGCGGCCAGGCAGTTGGCGTCCACGGCGGCGTGCATGGCCCAGGGGTGCAGGTCGATGAGAGGATCGTCCTTGTAGACGAACCGCACCAGGCCCTTGTAGTGGTCCATGGTCGCGGGAAACAGTTCCTGGTGCATGCGCCCGCAATATGGGCATTCGAGGTTGTCGAAGTTGATGACGGTGACCTTGGCGGACGAATTCCCGCGGATCGGACGTCCCGCGATCGGGACGGCATCCGCGGGGTCCTTGGTCAGGTCCAGCGTATCCATGTGGAGGAGCCTGGTGCTGTCATCGGAGATTAAAAAGTCGATGACCTGCGCCTTGCCGCGGTGCGTAATGACGATGGGCAGCGTTTCATAACCCGTGAACTGGCTGGGCTTGCGAGCGCCAATGCTTAAATCAACATCCGCGGGCAGATCGAACTGCGAGCGAACCAGGATATCGATGCGGCGATTGAGCACGGGATCGGGGGCAGCAGGCGCAGGGACTTGCGCTCTGCAACCGATAGTCAGGCCAAGAATAAGCAGTCCGGCCAAAAAACGAGCATTTACCAAGGTGATTTCCTCTTTGAAAAGGATACTCCAGAGCAGGGAGTAGTGAGTAGCCAGCAGGGAGTAGAAAACCTCCCAATGCCAGCCGCCTTCTGCGCGTCAATTCCCTGTCGATATGCGATGGACGTTCAAAGCAGAGAATAGGTAGTGGGGAACAGAAAGAATCTGGGAATGTCAGCCGCCTTCTACTCCCTATTGGCTACTCTCTATTCCCTGCTGTTAATACGCGGGCGGCAAGTTGGGATCGCGGAAGACCGAGTTGGCGCGGCGGATGTCGCCGACGGCGCCGAAGTTGGCCAGCGTGAAGCTGTAGAGCCACTGGGTTTCGTCGCGGCTTGTGGAGCCGATCGTGCCTAGCTGGAAACGCCGGTAGCCCATGGTCAGGCCGCAGCAGTTCCAGTTGTATGCCGCCTGCACGCCTCCGTACTGCACGGTGTGCCGCACAAAGTCGTAGCCGCCGTTGGCCGCGAGGTTTAAGCCGTTGCCGCTGGGCTTGCCGATCTCGAAGAAGGGCAGGATCTGCTGGCTCTTGAGGTTGGAGAAAGTGGCTGGGGCGGAGGGAGAGGCGCCGTTCGTCTCCTGGTCGGCGACGGCGTTAAGCAGCGCGTGTCCGATGCCGACTGTGGTGCGGCCAAAGCTGTAGCCGGCGAAGACGTTGTCCGCGGCCAGTTGGCCGGCAATGGTGTCGTATGCCAGATCCCACTGGATGCGCAAATTGTCGATGGCCTCGAAGCGAATGCGCGAGGTAATGGGAGCGATGTTGCGCGCCGAGGTAAGAAACGTGGGCGCCATCAGGTCCAGTGTGGCATCGAAGACATTGCGCCGGCCGGGAATGAGCGCTCCGCCAAAGTTCGGGTCGATAAAGTATTCCTGCGCGATCTCCCAGGCGGCCCATTCACGCGGCGCGCTGGGGCAGACGGCCGTACTCCGCGGATCGGCGGTGGCATCGAAGTTGCCGCCGGCTGGCCTATCGGCCGATCCCTTGTCATGGGCGCCGCACGGTTTCTCGCCTGTGGGCCGCAGATAAAATCGCTGCGTCAGCGAGAAGCCGGCTTCATTCACGTTGCTGGCGATGTCAGTGGTGTCGAACAGGAGAACGTTTTGGGCCTTGGCGCCGATCCCGCCGACATACCGGTAGTTCAGATCCGGCTCGATCACGTGGCGCAGCTCGCGATGCCAGGAGGTAAGTTCGTAATCCCGCTCCAGCGCAGGCGGACGGATTTCGATCGAGGCTTCCAGGTCGGTCCGGTTGAGGGGACTGTGGCTGAGGACGGGAGTGGCGAACTGGTCGTCGGTGCGTGCCGTCTGGCTGATGGTGTAGACGGTATCGCGCAGTGCAACCTCAGGCAGAAAGTTCCATCCCGCGGCTGCGAGCGGCATGGAAAGATGCGGATAGAAGTCCCCTCGTCCCACGTTGCGTGAGTGGAAGAACGGCTCGGAGCGGTTCAGATAGCCCAGAGACGATCCCAGGCCCCAATAGAGCGGCCCACCGGCGAGTGGCCGGTCGAGCACGTCGAAACGCACCAGAGGCAGATGCAGAATCCTCACTTCGTTGCCATCGCTGGTGCTGGCGAAGGATTCAAATCGATCGAGCCAGACGGACGGCATCATTCCCCGATGGTTGTGCGTGAACACAACGTCACTCGCAACCTGGGAACTTATGGCCTGCGCGTAGTTGTCGTCGAAGACCAGCCGGTAGACGTTGCTCGACAAGTACTCCATGGCGCCGGCAAGGCGTGTTTGCGATGTAAAGTCCTTGCGCCCCAGGACTGTGACGTTGACGCCACCCTGGTTCACCAGCTCGTAACCGGAGGGATGAGCCGTCGATGCGATCACCGGTTCTTCGATGCCTCGATCAAGCAGCGCATTCCATCGCGCGGTCAGGTGATCCAGCCCCGGTCCTTTGTAGCGGAAGTCGCCATTGGGCGACCAGCCGCGCTTCGAGAAGAACTCTGCGCCTACCACCATGTCCATGCTGCGGTTCATAGCCCAATAGACTTGCTCGCCGAAGGTATAGCCGCGGATCGATGATCCGTTGCTGATCACCGGAGTTAACAATCCGCTCACGCGGCCGGTCTGGTTGGCAGGATGGTGCAGCCATGGCAGATAGACGATGGGCAAGCCAAGAAACTCAAAGAACGCGTTGGATGTGGACGCCTTGTTGTCGTCGAGTTCGATGGAGCGCGCAATGATGCGCCAATCGGGGTGGGGAAGACGGCAGTTGGTGATGGAGCCGTCTACGATCCGGTAGCGGCCCTCGCCGGTCTGGAGCAGCACCCGGCCAGAAAACAGCAGTGGAGCCGGCGTGGAATACACAGCCGTGCGCCCCATGGCATGCACGCCCTGGGACCCATTCACGTTGTAGAAACGCGCGGTATGCATGTTCAGCCGCATATCGCCGTGAGAGGCATTGATGGTTACATCATTGGGCCCGCCGGTGACCTGCAGATGGCCGTCGGCTTCGAGCTCCGTGGTGACGCGGTTGTAAGTGACACTGTCGGCGCGAATCTGGTAATCGCGGTAGTGCACGACGACGTTACCGGTGAGGGTCAACGTATCGCCAGCCCACTTCTGGTTTTTTGCCTCCCATTCCACCGGAGTTCCGGAGGGCGGGGCGGGTTCGGGAACGGCTTGAGGCACCAGCTCCTGGCCTGGGTCGTCGGGCAAGTCCGCCGCCGGAGGCTGAAAAGAACTCTCCCCTCCGCCCGCCTCGCCTTGCGCCACGGGTGCCAAATTGGTCAACACCTGAGGGGCCTGTGCGCCCAGTTGGAGGTGGCAGGCAGCCAGCAGCGTGATACATACTAAGTGACGAGGACGCATCCTAACTCATTCCGGTGTAAGGCTCAGCATAGCAAAGCCGGGTGCATGAGACAGGACGCAGGCCTCGCTGCTCTGGTAACTGCACAAGCCGGGTGAAACGCGCAGTCACGAGCCCACTTCCCTGGGCGCGTAACTCGAGGCGCGTTCACTTTTGTCCGCGATTCTCTTTTCCTGATGATTGATCGAGGTCCGCGTTGTCCCGGTTCGATTTCGGGATGGATTGCGGACCACATCGGGCGCGCGAGCCGGCAGCGCCGGGCGAAATATGGATAGGACAGGCGCGCGAGAAGGGATACGGGAGCGTTGAGCACATCACCGAATTCGACAAGTCTATTTCCCGAGTGGAAACGGGAAGTGAATCGCCGCGTAGCTGCCCATTTAAACCGCAGTGCGCCGTCGCATGGCGGAACCAACGCGACAACTGAAATCCAGCCCGCGCCTCAAGGCCGCGCCGCCAAAGCGGCAGCGCGGGTGGCCGCGCGCTACGCCAAGGCCCCCAGTTACAGTGAAATGCTGGCCCGTGAGGCGCGCGCCGCAGTACATGCCGCCGAGGCTGCGTCAAGAGCAGCGCACGATGCGCAGACTGCCTTGCAATTCGTTTTGGACGACTTGGAAGCGGCCACGTCCGCTGCGCCCGCATGGGAGCCCGAGTCAAAGCCGGAAAGCATCTCCGAGCGCCATGGCGCGCCGGTCGCCGTGCCGCCATTTGAAAGGACACCGCACACGCCGCCGGAGCCACCGCGCCCGCAACTGGAGATGCCGCGCATGCAAGCGGAGCCTGCAAATGTCGCGGACGCCGCTCCGGCATGGGAGCTCGAAAGCGAGGCATTGGAGGCCGAGCCCGAGCAGGATGAGTTGGTCGAGTATGACGCCGTGTCCGGCCACGATTCTCCGACCATCACTGAGGTGCATGGGGCCGATCCGGGGCGGCCGATTTACGCGAATCTCATCGAGTTTCCGCGCGAGATGGTCGCGACTCGCAGGGCACGTCCGCGGCGCGCGGAAGGCCCCCTCGCTGCGACGGAATCCGCGCCCCAGTTGAGCATCTTCGAAGTGGACCCGGCTGCTATCTCCGTGCTGCCTCCAACGGCAACGGTGGACGCTCCGGCATCACCCGCGTGGATGGGCTCCGAATTGCCGGCCATGGCCTCGGCCATCGCGCTCGACGCGCTGCCGCAATCTACGATTCTTGGCGCGCTGCCGCAGGAAGAACTTCTCGAGGAACCGGCGCTGCAGCCGGCATCGGCGCCCGAGATCGAACTGGCGCCACTGAGCCGGCGCCTGCTTGCCGTCGTGGTCGATTGTACGTTGATCGCCGCTGCGCTGATGTCGGCTGCCACGCTTGCCGCGCGCAGCGCCGGCGAACTTCCGGGCTTGCGCGCGATCGAGGCTGGTGCTGTGCTCGCGCTTCTGGCCACCGGCGCTGCCTATTACACGGGCTTCCTCACGCTGGCCCGGGCTACGCCGGGCATGAAATACGCCGGCATTGAGCTCAATACGTTTTCGGGTTTGACCGCGACGCGGACGCAACGGAGCTGGCGCCTGATGGCGATGCTTCTGTCTGTCCTGCCGCTTGGCCTGGGCATGGTCTGGGCTCTCTTCGATGAGGGGCATCTGACCTGGCACGATCGGCTGTCAGGGACGTACCTGCGGAAGCGGTGAAGTCTTCGGCCTTTACGCTTAGAGTTGTCGACTTCCGCAAAATTAGCCGCGGCAAATTGCTGCTTCAGGCCATTTGGCATATACTTTTGTATATGCCAATCCGCCGGAGGGTCAGATGCCGAGTACAGCCAAGATTTTTATGAATAACCGCAGCCAGGCGGTTCGCCTTCCCAAGGAGTTTCAATTCAAAACGCGGGAGGTTTTCATCCGCAAGGTTGGCGACGACGTGATCCTGTCTCCGCGACCGAAGGACTGGTCTGGACTCTTGAGCCCAGAGGCTGCGGCCTCCGAGGAATTCATGAAGAACGTGGAGAAATTGCCCGTTCAGGAGCGTAAGTTCTAATGCTCCGTTACATGCTCGATACGGACACATCGTCTTTCATTATGAATCGCTACAGTCTTGGCGCAATCCGAAGGCTGGAGTCCCAAGGTGTGGGCGAGGTTTGCATTTCAGCGATTTGCCGATCCGAACTTGAATACGGTGTCGAGGTGTCGCCGCGGCGGGGTAAGGATTCGCACGCTCTCGATGTTTTTCTGCGGCACATCGAGGTGTTGGATTATCCCAGCAATGCGGCCCTCGATTATGCGCACATTCGCGCATTCCTCAAAGCGCGAGGAAGGCCAATTGGCGCCAACGATTTGTTTATCGCGGCTCATGCCCGCTGCCTGGGATTGACGCTCGTTACCAACAACACGCGAGAATTCCTGCGCGTGCCGGGGCTTCAGATTGAAAATTGGGCATAGATGTGCGGCGAAATAAACGCCGCACCTGGCGCCCTACTTTACCGCCCGTAACGCGCTGACGCCTGCGCCGATCAACGCGATTGCGTTGTCGGGGGGCAGGATTTCGAGCGAAAAACTTTGCAAAGGGCTCATGCGCACCATGGTTTCGAGGTGACTGCGCAGCAGCGGCAGCTCCAAAAAATCCACATTCTTGCCGGTAAAATAGAAGCGTCCGGGGCCTGCGAGATGAATGAAGGACGAGGTGGCCGCGGCCAGCGCGCGGTGCCATAGATCGACAAATTTGCGGCAGCGCATGTCGCCATTGCGGGCGTTGGCGAAGACCTCCTCCGGCTCAAGATCGAGAAAGCGCAGGCGCATGGCGCGATAGCCCATGATGCCTTCGAGATGTCCCACCCCGCCGCATCCGCAGTAGCGTTCCTTGGGGTCGAGCGTTACCGTGATATGCCCACCTTCCCACACGCCCGCCGCGTGCGGCCAGCGCCCATAGCCAATGCCTTTGCCGAGGGTCCACACGCGCGTGAGCTTGTCGAGCCGGCCGCGCGTGGATGCGACGCCGGCGGCAATGGCGTCCGCGTCATTGGCGATGTGCACCGGGGCCGCGATGCCACGCTCCTGAAGCGCCTTAGTGAGCTGTTCGGCCAGCCGAACGCCTTTCATCTGCGGCAGATTGGGTGATTCTTCAACAACGCCCGAGAGCACGATGCCGGGAACGGCTACGCCGATCGCGTCAACAGATCCCGTCTTGCCTTTTGCCAGAGTTGCAATCTGCGCGGCCAGAAGGTCGACGAGCTCGCTGTCGGGAATCGCTTCAAGGGGTTCCACGGCCTCAGGGTCACTGGGATAGTGCAGCACCTTCCCTGACAGTTGCTGGTCTTCCAGCTTTGCCGCTGCGATGTGGTCTGTAAGGACGACGCCGATTGCCGTTGTCATGAAGGAACTCCTTTGGGCGGGTCCGCGAATCGGCGTTCGGGCCGGGGAAGCCGAATCCGACACAAGAATAGCGCAGGGGCGCGGAAGGCGTCGAACGGGGCGAGTGTTGCGAGAGTAACCTGGAGTAAGATGGACTCATGGCGACGCTGGTGCGAATCGATCCGGAGACGCTGCCCCGAGTGCTTATCCTCGACCCGCCGGTTTCCGACGCGGAGTTCGAGGTGCTTTGCCGGGAGAACCCCGACCTGCGCCTCGAGCGCACGCGAGAAGGAGCTGTGCGCATGAACCCGCCTGCGGGTGGATGGACGAGCAGCGGCAATCAGGAGATATCGGGCCAGCTCTACGGCTGGTGGGCGATACACGAGCGCGGACGAGTATTCGATTCGAGCGGCGGATTCCGGCTGCCGGATGGCTCCACGCTGAGCCCGGACGCGGCCTACCTCTCCGAGGAGCGGTTGCGCGCCCTGCCCAAGGGGGCGCTGCGGAGCTTTCCGCGGGTTTGCCCGGATTTTGTGGTCGAGTTGCTCTCCGAGTCGGACTCCCTGGCAGGGATGCAGGCGAAGATGGAGGACTGGATCGCAAACGGGGCGCGGCTGGCATGGCTGATCGATCCTTACCGGCGCGAGGCGTGGGTCTACCGTCCAGGGATGGAGCCCGAGCGCGTGGCCGAGGAGACGTTGGCCGGGGAGGGCCCCGTCGAGGATTTCGAGTTGAATCTCGCCCGAGTGTGGAAGCGGTTCGAGGACTGAGAGCGGTCGGGTATCAACTGATGTCGGCAATCTCAGGTGCCGGGTGGAGTTGAAGTCTCAGCGAGGTCTACATCCCCGCACATTCTCGCATATCCTTCGGTCCAGTGATCTTTTCCAATCTCGCAGGGAGCGATCATGAAGCCCTCTGGATAGGCCCTGAATCCTGGCTGTTCTTTCAGGCGTCCGATGGCTGCTTTCGCATCAGCTTCAGATTAATAGGCGCCGATCAGGAGTTCGGTGTCTTCACCTTCGTCCCACTCGCGCTCATACCAAAGCAGATATATGGTGTCCATGATGAGCTCACCTCTTTGCCCGACATTCTCTCTTATCCAGTAGAAAATCGGACTCCTTGCATCGAGTCACCTACTCCGTCTGATACTTGTGCAGCCGCCCCAGCCCATTGAACGCGGCCACTTTGTAACACTCCGCGAGCGTGGGGTAGTTGAAGACGGTGTCGATGAAGTAATCCACAGTTCCGTTCAGCGCCATGACCGCCTGCCCAATGTGCACCAACTCGCTGGCGTCCTCGCCGATGATGTGCACGCCCAGCACCTTGCGCGTGTCGCGATGGAAGATGAGCTTGAGCCGTCCCGTGGTATCGCCGCGAATCTGGCCGCGCGCCACTTCGCGGTAGTAGGCCATGCCCACCTCGTAGGGAACGTCCTCGCCGGTCAACTGCTCCTCGGTCTTGCCGATGAAACTGATTTCGGGGATGGTATAAATGCCGTACGGATAAAGGCTGGGGTTGGAAGACGCGGCTTTGTCGTTGAACGCATGCGATGCTGCGATGCGGCCCTGCTCCATCGATACGGAAGCCAGCGAGGGAAAGCCCACCACGTCGCCCGCCGCATAAATGTGATCGACCTTGGTCTGGAAATGCTCGTTCACGGCGATACGGCCGCGCGGGTCGGCTTCAAGGCCGGCGGCAGCGAGGTTAAGGTCGTCCACATTGCCCTGCCGGCCCACCGCGTAGAGCAGCGCATCGCCTGACACCTTCTTCTTGCTCTCGAGGTTGGCAACCACGGTGCCGGCGGAGGGCTCCTCCACGCTTTCCACTTCCTCACCCAGCCGCATAGTCACGCGCATGTCGCGCAGGTGATAGCTGAGCGCCTCGATAATTTCCTGGTCGGCAAACTCGAGCAGCCGATTGCGCTTTTCGATCAGCGTGACGCGGACTCCCAGCACCGCGAACATGCAAACGTACTCCACGCCTACCACGCCGCCGCCCACCACGATCAGCGACTTGGGCAGGGATTCCAGGCCCAGGATCTGGTCGCTGTTGATGATGGTCTTGCCGTTGACCGGCACTTTGTCGGACATGGCCGGCTTTGTGCCCACGGCAATGATGATGTGTTCGGCCTCGAGAGTGGTATCGGCCTGCGCGCCTTCCACGCGCACATGGTTGGGATCGATGAACCGGGCAATGCCGTGCACCACGTCGATGCCGTTGCGGGAGAGTTGCGCCTCGGTCACGTCGACTTCCGTTTTAATGACCGCCTGGATGCGGAAGGCCAGGTCGGCCATGGTGATCTTTTCCTTCACCCGGTAGTTGACGCCGTAGACCGAGCGGTAGTTGTAGCCACTGAGATGGAGCACCGCCTCGCGCATGGTTTTGGAGGGGATGGTGCCGGTGTTGATGCAAACGCCGCCTACCACTTGACGCGCCTCGACCACGGCCACGCGCTTTCCGATCTTGGCTGCGGCCACGGCGGCCCGTTGGCCCGCGGGCCCAGATCCAATAACTACCAGGTCGTACTTTACGGCGCCCATGCGTTTTTCTCTCCTGGAATGGATGCAATCTTACGGCTTGACCCCAAGACGGCGCGCGCTCGGAAGCGGCTGCAATTCCAGAATAACTGTACACGCGGCATACTTAAGTGAAATGAAAGGATGAGGGGCTTTGGGGGCGAGGCAGGTCGAGCGGGGCCATGCGGCTCCAGAGTCTAAGAATCGGGCGGGATGCCCCGGCGAGGAATTCTGCGATTCTCTTACCGGGGCTGCAGATCCAGGTTCCCGCCCTGCTCGATTTTTCAGCGCACGGCGCTCGAATTACGCGTGCGCGTTGCGCATGTTGGGCTGTGCCGACGCCCGCGCTCCTCCGGCCAGCTTTCCGCCGCTTTGTGCGTCCTCATCCAGGCGGAATTGCCGGATCATTCCATCCAGCTCCGCGGCCAGCGAGGAGAGGTTTTTGAGCGCTTCCACGGCCTCCTCGGCCGCATGCGTGTTTTCGAGAGCCAACTGCGAAATCTGCCCGGCAGACTCCGAGATTTCTCCGGCCGCCGAGGTCTGTTCGGTGGCTGCCGTGGCGATCAGCTGAATCTGCTGCTCCACCTGCTTTGAAGTCGCGATGGTCGTTTCCAGACTTTGGCGGGCCTTTGAAGTCTCCTCCATTCCGCTTTCGACGGCGGTACGGCTGTCGGCCATTACCTGCAAGGTATCGCGCGTCTCCTCCTGGATGCTGCGGATGGTTCCCGCAATCTCCTCGGTGGCGCTCTTGGTGCGCTCGGCCAGGCGCCGCACCTCGCCTGCGACCACGGCAAAGCCGCGGCCGTGCTCCCCGGCACGCGCCGCCTCGATGGCTGCGTTCAGGGCCAGCAGGTTGGTTTGCTCGCTGATCTCCTGAATCACATTTACCACTTTGCCGATTTCCTCCGAGCGGTGGGCGAGCGAGGTCATCTTTTCGGAAACGGTCCGGGTAGCGTCGGCGATTTTCTCCATGGTGGCTGTCGCCTGATGCATGACCGCACCGCCGCGCTCCGCAGTCTCGGCCGAATCGCGGCTCGAACCTGCCGCGTTCTCAGCGTTGTGGCTGATCTCGTTGATGGTCGCCGTCATCTCCTGGGCGGCGGCCGCAATCTGGTTGATCTTGCCGGACTCCGCGCGTGCATTGCCTGCGCTCTGCACGGATTGGGCGCTGATCTCCGTCGTTGCTGTCGAAAGCATCTCCGCGCCCCGCGCCACGGACTGCACCATGGTGCGGATGACCGCGACCGATTCGTTCAGCGCCGCGCCCAACTGGCCGATCTCGTCGGTTCCGCTCACGACTATGGTCGCGCTCAGGTCCTTGTGAGCGATCCGTTGCGCCATTGCCTTCACGCGTCCGATCCGAGGCGCCGTTACCTGCGTCAGGGCGATGCCCGTGAGCGCGCACAAAATCATGATCAACAGCGTGACCCCTACGTTCACCCACATGGCGCTGTTGCTGGCCGCGGTGGCGCTCCGTGCTTCTTCCATCCCGGTTTTGGCATGCAAGCGCACGCCGTTGTCAGTCGCGCTCACGGCGTCATTCAACCAGCCCATCATGGCGTCGGAGGAAAGCAGATCCAGCGCGTCGCCGGCCTTGCCCGCGGTCAGGAGCGCGATAGCTCTGTCGCTGGCGTCCTGATACTGCTTGATGGAGGCAACAAATGTCTGGTAGTAGCTTCGCTCGGCGGGTTGGATCAGCGGTTCCTCGTCCTTCAGCGCTTCGCGATAGTCGGAAATCGCCTTTTGCCGCCGCGCGGTATGGTCCGCCGTGCACGCTGGCGTTTGGCACAGCATAAGCTCCAGATCCTCGCGCCGCTCGACGCTCACGCCATTGCGGATATCGCCAATATGGATGAGCGAGGGAAGATGATTCCCGCTGACTTCCGCGCTTTTGCCGGCGATGCCGTGGAAGGCGAAGAAGGTGTAGACGCCAAGGACGAGGCAGAGGGCGCAGACCACGCCAAACGCAAAGGTGAACTTTCGAGAGAGAGGCAGGTTTCTGGCCCAGGACATGGCTGATCCTTTCCGAGTGAACTCAATCGTTGTATCGGCGGATTGCGGCCTGTCTTGAATGGCGATTCACTGCGGTCGCGCGAATGACCGAGTTCCTTCCCGGCCGCGAACGTCCGGTCATGCCGGGTCTACTCGGATTCGCGAGCAGGGACTGCTCTTGTCCGGACCCCTTGCCTGGACATTGATGAAGCCGATATGCTTTGGGCCGTTCCCGGTTTCACCTTGGGAAACGTTCCGAAATGAGGCTGTCCATGCCGATGCTTCGCCCTGCCAATTTCTGGAAAACTTCTGCGACGGCTCTGGCTCTTGTTTTTTGCGCCGCGACGACATCGCTGCCTGCGCAGGCCGCTCCCGCGCCTCCGCCAGCGCACCCAGCGCCTACGCCGGAACAGCTCGCCATCCAGGCAGCTTCAGAAAAAGATCACCAGCGCATGATGGACCTCGCCGGCATCAAAGAGCTGCGCCCCGGCGCCAGCGGCAGCGCCAACGGGCCCAACCCCGCCAACTACGACGAGACGAAGGCCAACATTTACCCGAACCTTCCCGATCCGTTGCTCTTAAATAATGGCAAGCGCGTGACCTCCGCCAAGGTCTGGTGGAATGTGCGGCGTCCTCAGATCGTTGAGCTCTTCGATCGCGAAATCCTGGGACGCGTTCCAGCGCATCTGCCCGCCGTGACGTGGCAGGTGGTGAGCACGACGCAGGAAAAGAACGGCGACATTCCCGTGATTACCAAGACACTGGTCGGCCACGTGGACAATACGGGCGATCCGGAGATTAACGTCGACATCGATCTGACCCTCACCACGCCGGCCAATGCCAAGGGACCGGTTCCGGTGATGATGGAGCTCGCCTTCAGCCGCCAGTTCATGGCGCAAATCGCGCGCATGATTCCTGAGATGGCGCAGGCAACTCCGGGACCGACATGGCAGCAACAGGTCCTGGCGCGCGGCTGGGGTTATGCGGAGTACGTTCCCACCAGCGTTCAACCCGACAACGGCGCCGGGCTTACGCAGGGAATTATCGGGCTCGCCAATAAAGGCCAGCCGCGCGCGCTCGATGACTGGGGCGCATTGCGCGCCTGGGCGTGGGGAGCGAGCCGAGCCCTCGATTATTTTGAAACTGATCCCGCGGTCGATGCGCGCCAGGTGGGCATTACCGGCCACTCGCGGTACGGCAAGGCTGCGCTTGTCGCCATGGCGTACGATCCGCGCTTTGCGATTGGCTACATCAGTTCGTCAGGAGAAGCAGGAGCAAAACTTTACCGCCATCACTTCGGCGAAGAGATCGGCAACATTGCGGGCTCGGGCGAGTATCACTGGATGGATGGAAATTTTCTCAAGTACGATGGTCCGCTCACGGTCGCCGATCTCCCCGTCGACGCGCACGAGCTGATCGCGCTCTGCGCGCCGCGTCCCGTGTTTATCGGCGGCGGCGCGACAAAAGGCGACGGTTGGGCCGACGCCGAAGGCTCTTTCCTGGCTGCCGTTGCCGCGGGTCGGGTTTATACGTTGCTTGGCAAGAAAGACTTGGGAACTACGGAGTTTCCGCCAATCGAAGCGGCGCTCATCTCCGGCGATTTGGGTTTTCGCCAGCACACCGGCGGCCACACGCCTGCGCCCAACTGGCCAACGTTTCTCGATTTCGCCAGCCGTTATTTGCATGCACCGGCGCAGCCGGTGCGATAGCGAAGCGCAGAATCAAGGCGAAATCCCCAGGGGGCTACGCGGAGCTTGTTGAAAGCAACTGCGCCGTCTACCTCCCGATGCCTTGAATTCGCAACCCTTTCTGTGGCAAAGTTTCTGTATGGACAAGGGTTCCATTCTTGAGGTCTTGCGCACGCACGAGCCGGAGTTGAAGGCTGCGGGCGTTGTTCATCTGCGCCTGTTTGGCTCAGTGGCGCGCGGCGAGGCCTCCGATCACTCGGATATCGACCTGATGGCGGAACTTGATCGTTCGAAGCATCCGACTCTTCTGAACCTGATCCATCTCGAAAACCGCTTGACCGATATTCTCGGTGTCAAGGCAGACTTGGCCCTTGCCGAAACGATGAGAGAGACCGTGCGTTTGCGGGCTAGCCGCGAGGCGATACTTGCCTTTTGACGACGCGCGTCAGCATCTGCGAGACATGTTGGACAGCATTTTGCTCATTGAGCAGTTCGTGTCCGGGATGGAATTCAACCAATATCTTGACGACCTGAAAACCCAAGCAGCTGTTGAACGCAAGATGCTCGTGATCAGCGAGGCGGCGATTCGCATCGGCGATGAAGCCGAAAGAACTCTATCCGGCTGTTCCGTGGCGCGATATTCGCGGCATCGGCAACTGGCTCAGACATGCCTATGATCGTGTCGACCCGGAGATCATGTGGGACACGGTTCAAGCCGATCTGCCGCGGCTGAAAAATGCGCTCCAGAAAGTCCTCAGTCCGGAAGGCTAAAGTCATTTCGATCCGACTATTGCGGATGCGCCTGCGACCACGTTTTGTACTGCTTCAGCACGGCAACGCCCTCGGTGTTGTACCACGAGTATCCGTTGCGCCGCTCCAGGCTCAGTTCGTTCACGTCGTCGTGGATGGTCTTGTCGCGGTCGCCGAAGATGGGTTTGTCGGTGCCGATCTGGTAGTAGCGCGACCAGATGGGGCCGGCGCCCTCGACGGCCACCAGTCTGCGCCCACCGGGGCTGGAGCGGTCGGCCATGAAGTTTCCGCTGCCGTAGCGGAAGCCCATG
Source organism: uncultured Acidobacteriaceae bacterium (assembly GCA_963732305.1). Lineage (GTDB taxonomy): Bacteria > Acidobacteriota > Terriglobia > Terriglobales > Acidobacteriaceae > Telmatobacter. The sequence continues at coordinate 74,716 of CAVSYW010000003.1, read as the reverse complement.
ATCTCGACCTTCGTGAACCACGCGCACGCTGCGTTCACCGCGGCAATTTCCGCCGGGGTCGGATTGGGCAGGCTCATCAGGAACTCAACCACCGGGAAGCTTTCGTCGCTGGTGAGCGAGGGCATCTCGTAGTTACGCGCCGAAGCGGGTTCGAGCGTGAGTGCATCGTACTGCTGCGCCCACGCTGTCTTGACGCCGTTTTCGACGATCTGCAGTTTCAGCAAGCAGTCGATGCCGCGCTGCGCAGCCGGTCGCGCGCGCTTCGCCATCGCGGCTGGCAGAAACTTGTAATTCGCCGCGCCTTCGGCCACATCGTTCAGAATCTCCACGGCATGGGTCATGGCATCGTCGTTAATGGTAATGGTGTCGTGGTAAGTGCCTTCGAGCGGCCACACCTGCGGCCAGCCGCCATTGGGATATTCGGAATCGAGCAGGTACTCGACGCCGCGCTGGACGGATGCGCAAATGGGAGCGGCGTCGGCATCGCGATGCGCCGCCAAGAGCGCTGTGCCTACGCGCGCCAGGAAGCGGATCTGCATCCACGTGGAATCGTTGTCGAGCGTGGCGATGTAGTGCCAGCTTGGGTCCACCGGCTTGTCGAAATCGGCCAGGTCAGAGAAGCGGTTCTCGTTGTTGGCGTCGTAGAGATCGCCCGGCGCACGCGGCTTAGAAACCATGTCGATGTTCTTGCTCCAGCCGCCGTCTGCCACCTGCCAGGTGACGATGTTGCGTGCATCCTTGAGCGCTTCGTCGCTCGACCACCACTCGGCGGGATGGTCGCCGCGCAGGACAAACATGCCGCGGCCGCCTGCAGCGTGCCTGGGATTCGTGTTGCCCGCCGCTTTTTGCTCGTCGGCGAGTGTTTGCTTGTCGATGGCTTTTTGTTTTTCTGAGCGATCAAGGTACTGGAGCCATGCCTTTTGCTGTTTCTTCGGCAAGGTGGCGATGCGCTCGCGGGTGACGGGCTTGGCGATTACGTTCATGCCAACGACTTTGGCGGAGGAGGTGGTGGGCAGGCCCAGGGCAGCGAGTGAAGCCAGGAGCAGGAAAAGCAGAGATCGGCTGTTTGAGCGCATGGTCTGGTTTCTATCGCAGCGCCACTGTCCTTGTCAATGGATGGTCTGACCACTTGCCGACGCCCCCGGGCTTGAAAATGGCTCGAGTGCTGCTGACTTCGCAGCTACCCTATCTCCGATCATTGTTCCCTGATCCCTGTCCCCTGTTTTAGGCTCATACCATGGAATTCAAAATCCTCGAACTTGAGCGTGAACCGGTCGAGTTCAACCTCGAACTCCCTCCCGGCGCGGTCGATTACGGCGACGAAGCCGTGCAAATGGGCGATCTGGCCACGTCGGGCAGCGCCGAGGTGATCCACGAGCACCGCGGGCCCAAAGATATCGTCTCCGACATTCGCTTGAGGGGCCGCTATACGGGCAATTTTCAGGTTCCCTGCGCTCGCTGCATCGAACCTGTCGAAATTCCCCTGGCAGGCGAGTTCGACCTCATTTTCCGGCCCCTCGGCGCCGATGCCGACGTTCCAGAGCGATCCATAACGGCGTCGGAGACCGAAATCGGTTATTATCAAAAAGACAGTCTGTTGCTTGAAGATGTGCTGCGCGAGCAGGTGCTTTTGTCCCTGCCGGTCAGGACCCTGTGCAAGCCCGACTGCAAGGGACTTTGCCCGCACTGCGGAGCAAATCGCAACCTTCAGACTTGCTCCTGCGAAGAGGGACCCAAAGACCCTCGCTGGGAGGCGTTGACGGGGCTGCGCAACCGGATTAAGTCCTGAGAAATCTGTCGTGTACAACGTGAATCGTGAACCGTGAACGGGAATTTGGTGCACGGTCCGCTGTCCACGGATCACGAAAATAGAGGAAACACCATGCCGAATCCGAAAAGGCGCCATTCCACGCGCCGCACTGCTCTCCGCCGCTCGCACGACTTTCTTACCGCGGTTGGCGTCTCTGAGTGTCCCAACTGCCACGAAAAGAAGCTGCCCCATCGTGCCTGCCCCAAGTGCGGCGAGTACAAGGGCCGTGCCGTTCTGGACGTAAAAGAAGCCAAGTAGTTGACAATCCAGATGCTTACCGACATCGTGCTGGACGCGGTTGGCTCCGATAAGGCTCCCGAACCGGAGATCCGCGGAGCTATACTTGCGTGCCGCGCGCTGCCCGTGCGGGTGCACCTGGTGGGGCCAGAGCCCGAACTGCGCGACCTGCTGGACGAGCATCTTGAAAACGAGGACCTGCCGATCGTTGTCCATCACGCTTCTGAACGGATAGGGATGGACGAAAAAGCCGCCCACGCCGTGCGCAGCAAGCGCGACAGCTCGATGCGCGTCGGCCTGAAAATGGTACGCGAGGGCAAGGCTGCGGGCTTTGTGACCGCCGGCAACACCGGCGCGGCCATGGCCACGGCGAAGATGGTACTGGGCGCGCTGCCCGGCGTCGACCGGCCCGCGTTGGCCACGCCGATGCCCACCTCAAAAGGCAATCCGTGCGTGCTGCTCGACGTAGGCGCGAATGTGGATTGCAAGGCGCAGAATCTCGAGCAATTCGCCGTGATGGGCGAGATGTATGCCCGCAGCGTGCTCAAGATCGCCAAGCCCCGCGTGGGCCTGCTCTCCATCGGCGAAGAGGAATCAAAGGGCAACGAGCTTACCCGCGAGGCGTGGCCGCTGCTGAAGGCACTGCCCATCAACTTCATTGGCAACGTGGAAGGCCGCGACATCTTCAACGGCAATGCCGACGTGATCGTCTGCGATGGATTTGTGGGCAACGTGGCGCTCAAGACCAGCGAAGGCATTGGCCGCTTTGTGCGCGATGTGTTGCGGACTTCGCTCAATAAAACCGTCACGGCGCAAGTGGGTGCGTTACTGTCGCGCCGCGCGTTCAACGACTTTCGCCGCCGCCTCGATCCCTCCGAATACGGCGGCGCGCCTCTGCTCGGCGTGCGCGGGGTCTGCATCATCGGCCACGGCTCCTCGAACGACGTGGCCATCTACAACGGCATTCGCGTGGCGCATGAGTTCTCGCGATCCGGCGCCAATGAGCGCATCGCGCAGGCGTTTTCCGGCCGGCCCAAGCTTCGTCCCGATGACGACGAGAGCCCGGACGCTACGATTCAATAAAGGCAGGGAACAAGGGACCGAGGGAACAAGAAAGCAGGGAACAGGGAGTAGGGAATAGAAAACTGCTGTCGCCTGAAATCTGAACCGCTCACGCCATGCCTGCCAAGTCCGCAATCCCGTTCACATTTGACGCATCCGCCGTTTCTCTGTTGGCTTGCCCAGCTTGCCACGGAGATCTGCACGCGGAAGATTCGCGCCTGGTCTGCAATGCTTGCTTTCGCAGATATCCCATCGTCGACGGCATTCCGGCGCTCATCGTCGAGCGGGCGGAGACGATCGCAACGCGGGAAATGTAGCGGCGGCGAACCACTCCCCACTGAAACCTGACGCCTGAAATCCGATCCCAACTTAGTGCTGGCTGTGCCGGTAGTCCCAGTATTCCTTCTTATCGGCATCGCTGCGCTTGTTGAAGTCCATGTGATCGCGATGGGTGTTGACTTCCCACTGCGTGTAGTAGGGTTCCTCGGCTGCCCACACGTGATGGTCGTGGTAGTAGGGGTCGTAGACACTGACGCGGGCAGCGCAACCGCCGCAGAACAGAGGCAGCGCGAGCACCGCCGTGAACAGGAAAGAAGTGAAGCACCGCAACATCGAACGCATAGCAGGCTCCTTATCGCTCGCCGAGTCTCAATGGCGAGGACTTCGACCATAGATGCGCGGCACGGGACGTACGGTTGCTCACCTTTCTGAAAGAGGAGGTTGGGTCGATGGGCTCGATTAGCGGCGCTGATAAAACGGCAGCACAATCAACACGGCAAGGCCGATGGCCACGGCGAGCGCCAGGGCAATCAGGCTGTAAAGGAGGACGAGATTGGGGCCTCGCCTAGGTTCAGCGCCGTCCGCCTCCTCCGGGCCGGTCTCTGGCTTCTCCAACTTATTCATACTTGAGGGCATCCACAGGATCCATCTGCGCCGCGCGCGTGGCGGGAATGGTGCCGAAGACAACGCCTACCGCGGTGGCCGCGGACATTGCAATCAGCACGGAAAGCCACGAGATGGGGAAATCGTAATCGGTGAAGAGACGGATGGAAAGCGGCAAGGCGAGGCCGACAATGCTGCCGACCACTCCGCCGGCGAGCGAGATGAGCACAGCTTCCGTGAGAAATTGCAGTTTGATCTCGCGGTAGGTGGCTCCCAGCGCTTTGCGAATGCCGATTTCGCGGATGCGCGCGCGCACGTTGGCCAGCATGATGTTCATGATGCCCACGCCGCCCACGGCCAGCGTAACCGCAGCAACCATGACCAGCATTGCCGTGAGGGCTATGGTAATTTTGTTCGCTGTCACCAGCAGGTCGGTGAGCATATACGGCTTATAAACCGAATTCTTCCGATGGCGCTGGGCGATGACGCGAATGATCGCTTTTGAGCCGTCGTTCACCTCGTCCATGCTCTGCATGGAAAAGTAGATCTGATTGACGCGATCGGTTCCGGTAAAGTAGCGCGCCACCGTATAAGGCACCAGGAGGGTTTCATCGGTGATCTCCGACATGCCGAAGTCGTCTACGCTCTCTTTAAAGACGCCGATGATGGTAAAGGGAATGCCGAGAATCTGGAAGGTCTGGCCGATGGCGGCGTCCGAGCTGCCGTATCGATCCTGGGCAAAGTACTGGCTCACCACGGCGCACTTGTTGTGCATGGTGTCGTCCGTCTCGTCGAAGAAGCGGCCGTCGGTGACAATCAGATTGCGGATGAACTGGTACTGAGAATTCACGCCCAGCACGGTCGTATCTTTTTGGACGCCGCCGGGAAAGCTGACGCGGTTATGCATGTCCAGCACGGGTGAGGAGTACATGATTCCGGGCACTTGCTGATCCACGGCTTTCTCATCATCCTGCGTCAGGTAGTCGGTGTAACGCGCGCGCTCCGCCGGGGTTGCGCCTCCGCCCGCGTACTCCACTTCCACCTGGTTGGTACCGATCTTTTGCAGAAGCTCGAGAACATATTGCCTGCCCGTGAGCCCGATGGTCACCACCAGAATCACCGAGGCTGTGCCGATGACCATGCCCAGGGCCGTGAGAGCGAAGCGCGTCTTGCTGGCGCGAAAGCTATCTCCCGCAATCTTGAGGATCTCGCTCAAGAGCATGGTCCGGCGCGCGCTCAGCAGCGTCTCTTGAAAGGCGTTACGCCGGGCTTGCTCCCTGGATTGTTCGGTGACCGGATTCATGGTTTCCTTCTTGACTGGATGCGCGGGAGAGTCTTTGAGCTTCTGAATTCGCGCTGCGATGCGGCTTGGCCCCGAATCGGCCGACACTCCTGATAGCTTACGCGCATGGCCGCGAGCAGGAAAAGCGCTGCGGGCGCTTATTCCTTCTTCAGGGCCCGCCATAACGCGGCCAGGGCCTCAACCGGAACGGCTTCAGCGCGAGCCTGTGCAGCGATGCCCGCGCTTGCGAGCGCAGCCGCTGCCGCGGCGGGCGCAATTCCCGCGGCACGCAGATTGTTGTGGAGCGTCTTGCGCTTTTGCGCGAAGGCCTGCCGAAGAAAGCGCAGAAAACCATTCTCGTCAACGCCCAGTTCCGCGAATCGCGGCGCAAACCGCCAGCGAAAAACTGTGGAATGCACCTTGGGCGGCGGAGAAAATGCCGATGGCGGCAGCGTGAATAGCTGTTCGGCCGGTCCGTACATTTGCACCGTCACTGAGAGCAGCCCATAGTTCCGCGAGCCCGGCGCGGCCGTTACGCGCTCCGCAACTTCGCGCTGCACCATCAGCACTGCCAGGTCGAGCGATGCATGGCTGGCTGCGAGTTTGAGCAAAATCGGCGAGGTGATGTAATACGGCAAGTTGCCCACCACGCGTAGCGGCCCTCCGGACGCGGCTGCCGCTGCGGCGAAGTCGAATTGCAGGACATCATTCTCGGAAATGGTCACGCGCTCGGGGTCGAATTGCCCGCGCAATTCCGCGGCAAAGTCACGGTCGAGCTCAATGGCCAAAACGCGTCCGGCATGTGCCGCCAGCGATTCGGTGATCGCGCCACGGCCGGGACCAATCTCCACCACGGTGCGCCCGGTGAGATCTCCCAGCGCCGCCACGATGCGCTGGATGGCCTGCGCGTCGACCAGAAAATTTTGCCCGAGCTTAGGTTTTCGTGGCATCTGCTCCGATGGTAGACGACCGGAGGTCCGCGGCTCATTTCGATAGCAGGTCAGTTCGAAGAAAACGTTCCACCGGGGCTAAAGCCCCCGCCTTTTTGCGTCGTTTGCGGCACGACTGAAGTCGTGCCCTTTCACGGCGGGTTCCGACCAACCCAACGCGGCGCGGTTTGCGCGCGGCTTCGCGGCCGTTACACTAAATCCAGATGCCGCACACGCTCCCCAGTCCATTCGCGAGGCTCGTTTGCTGATCGATTCTCACGCTCATCTGGATAGTCCCCGCTATGCGGACGATCGCGAAGCGATGCTTAGACGCGCGTGGGAAGCCGGTGTGGAAGCGGTGCTTTCGATCGGCATCGGCGAGGGCCCGGCGGAAATGCACCAGGCGGTCGATCTGTGCCGCGAGTTCAACGGCCGGCCTGGACTGCCGCGCCTCTATGCGAGCGCGGGCATTTACCCGCACAGCACGATTGAAGCCGACGACAAGGCTCTCGCAAAACTCGACGCACTTCTCGCCGAGCTGGAAGTCATCGCCTGCGGCGAGATCGGCCTCGACTATTACCACGAGGGCGCGCCGCGCGATGTGCAGCGGACGGGTCTTATCCGCCAGCTTGAGATAGCCGCCGCGCGCAAGCGGCCGATCCTCATCCACTGCCGAGGGACCAACGAATCGACGGATGCATGGGACGATCTTTTTCTCGTCTTGGACGAGCACTGGGGCAGGACCGGGCTGGGAGGCGTCATGCATTGCTTCGGCGCAGGCTGGGAGCAGGCGAGGCGCTCGCTCGACATGGGATTTCTGGTGTCATTTGCGGGGAACCTGACCTACCCCAAGGCGCAGCCGCTGCGCGACGTGGCCGCGCGCATGCCGCTCGACGGGATTCTGGTCGAGACCGACGCGCCCTGGCTCGCGCCCGCTCCGCAACGAGGCGTCCGCAATGAGCCGGCCTTTGTGGTCGAGACCGCCCGCGCCCTTGCCGGCCTGCTCAACGTTGCAGAGGCTGAGATTGCGGCCGCTACGACGAAAAACTTCAATCGGCTGTTTCAGCTTAGGCCGGACGTGGGAAACTGACAGAAGCAGCATTTTTCGGGGGTTTGGGAGGAAAGAGCCATGGCCCAGGAAAACTCATTCGACATTGTCAGCAAAGTGGACCTTCAGGAGGTTCGCAACGCCCTCGATCAGGCGATCAAGGAGATTCGCCAGCGTTTCGACCTCAAGGACAGCCACTCCGAGGTGAATCTGGAGGGCAACGACAGCATTCAACTCGCGTCGGCCAACGAATACAAGCTGGAAGCCGTCAAAGACATTCTCAGCCAGAAGCTGGTGAAGCGCGGGGTCTCGCTGAAGAACCTGACTTACGGCAAAATCGAGCCGGCGGCGGGGCAAAGCGTGCGCCAGAAGATCAGCCTGCAGCAGGGCATCCCGGTAGAAAAGGCCAAGGAGATTGTGCGCCTGGTCAAGGATTCCAAGAAGAAGGCGCAAGCCAGCATCCAGGGCGATACGGTGCGGATTTCCAGCAAGGATCGCGACGAGTTGCAGGCGATTATCGCCATGCTGCGCGGTAAGGATTTAGGCCTGGAGTTGCAGTTCACGAACTATCGGACGAATTGAGCGATTGGCCTGGCTGCGCGTGGGGAGAGAATTCGTGCTACTATGGTCCCGAGTGCTACACTTCATTCGTCGCGTGGTTCGTCGCGAGTCCGGCTTCGCGTTTTTGCTTTCAAAGCATTTGTCCGTTTCGCGCGCCGGTTCCAGATTTCGGATGGAACGATTTGGAAAGCTATTGGTGGACCCTTTGATGCCGACCTGGGCGGAGGCCTCTACAAGTATCGTATTGCGCGCATAGGAGAAGGCAAGCGCGGCGGCGGTCGCGTGCTGATTGCCCTGAGAGCCGGCCAGCGGGCGGTCTTGATGTTCGCCTGGGAAAAGAGCGATATGGAGAACATCGGGCCCGATGAGCTGAGAGAATACCGGGAGCTCGCGAAGATCTATCTTGGCTTCACCGAATTGCAAATGGATGAACTCGTCAGGAACAAGGTCCTGATTGAGATTGTGCAGTCCCGATAAGGAGGACCCAATGGCGAAAACCTACAGGAGCAAAGCCCTCGCCGCGCTGCATGAGAACGTCAGCGATTTGTACCGAGTCGGAGTGATCGATAAGAAGACCATGCAGAAGTTCGACCGAGCCTGCTTGACTCCGGTTATCAAGCTGACCCCTGCCGCGATTCGGCGTATCCGCACAAAGGCCGAGGTGAGCCAGGCAGTATTTGCCGCACATTTGAATGTCACAACGGGCATTGTGAGCAAGTGGGAGCGGGGCGAGAAAGAACCGAGCGGCCCGGCGGCAAAGCTGCTCACGCTGGCTGCCGTGCACGGGATTGAAGCCATTGCCTGATTCATCATGATTCATACGCGCGACCCAGAATCGCTTTTTCTCCAACGAATGCATTAGAATCGGAGAGCTTTGAGCACATTCACCATAGCCTCGGCGAGAGAAGTCTTCGAGCTTCTGCGGGAAGATCTGGTTGCGGTGGAGCAGGAGCTGGGCCGCGATGCCGCGTCCAGCGTCAGCACCATCACGGAAATTGCCGAGTACCTGCGCGAGGGCGGCGGCAAGCGCATCCGTCCGTCGCTGCTGCTGCTTGCGGCGCATCAGCTCAACTACACGGGTCACGGCGCTATTCGCCTTGGCGCGGTGGTGGAGATGCTGCATACGGCCACTCTGGTGCACGACGACATCATTGATGGCGCGGACACGCGCCGCGGACGGCCTTCGGCGAACACCACGTGGGGCAACGAGAAATGCGTGCTGGCCGGCGATTGGCTTTACATGCAGGCCTTCAAGGTGGCTCTCGAAGAGCGCAACCTGCGCGTTCTGGACCTGCTGATCGGCCTGACGCAGCAGATGGTCGAGGGCGAGCTGCTGCAGATTCAGAAGCTCGGCAAAACCGTCTCCGAGGCCGAGTACTACGACCTGATCTTCCGCAAGACGGCGTGCCTGTTCTCAGTTTCCATGCGGCTTGGCGCGGTACTGGCCGGGGCGACGGAAGCGGAGGAGACCCGCCTGGCTACATTCGGCCGCGCCGTGGGACTCGCCTTCCAGATTGTCGACGACGTGCTTGACCTGACGGCGACGGAAGAGGTGCTGGGCAAACCTGTGGCCAGCGATTTGCGCGAAGGCAAGGCCACCCTGGCGGTGATTCACTCTTTCGACCACGGAACCGCAGCAGACCGCAAGGCGATTCGGCGGGTTTTCGACGACCGCAGCTTTGAGAACGTGAGCCGCCAGCAGATTCGCGAGATTCTGGTGCGCAACGGCTCCGTGGAATACGCCATGGCTGCGGCCGATCGCTACGCCGAGCAGTCGCGGCAGGCGCTGGCGCCGCTGGCCGATTCCGATTACAAGCGCGCCTTGCTCTGGGTGCCTGACTTCGTAGTCGCGCGCGAGAAGTAGATTCAACCGGAGGGATTCGAAAGCACAATGGCAATTCCCGATCGTATAAGGCGGATGGTTCGCGCATCAGCGGGTTATCTGCTCAATACCATCATCCTTCTCATTGTTCTGAACATCGGCCTGGCAGTTTATTTCTGCATCAGCGACGCCTACCTAGCCCGGCATCCGGAACAGGTCTTTTTGAAGAATCCCGCTCTTCGCGAAAACCTCAAAGATCTGTATCCCTCGATGACCGAGGCCGAAGTGGCGCGTCTTCTCGAAGAGACCTGGTCGCGGCCTGTGGAGCCCCAGGCGTTCACCGGATTCGGCGAAGCGCCATATCGGGGCAAATATGTGAACGTATCGGATCACGGTTACCGGGTGGGAGCCAACCAGGGCCCGTGGCCGCCCGCGCATGAGGGGAATTTTGTCGTGTTTCTTTTCGGGGGTTCCACTACTTTCAGCTACGGGGTGACGGACGACCAGGCTCTTGGATCACGGCTTCAGCCGCTGCTCGAGAAAAAGCTGGGGCGCCCGGTAACGGTCTACAACTTCGGGCAGTGCTATTACTTTTCCACGCAAGAGCGGCTGCTGTTCGAAAAGCTGATCATGGCGGGACAGAGGCCGGACCTGGTGATTTTTGTGGATGGCCCCAACGACTTTCACGCTACCGGTATGGAGGTTATGTTTGCGCCCGCGCTGGCGCATCCGGTGGAGAGCGATTCGCCGGTGGCGCCCACAACCTGGAGCGTGTGGCTTCGCCAGGCGATCCGGCTGCTGCCGATGACGCGGCTAGCCGGTGTGGTGCGCGACAAGTTGCAGAGCGCCGCGCCCCGGCGGGCCGCGGTCGGAAACCCCAGCCAGAGCCGCAAGTTCGATGAGCAGGGCGCGTTGCAGAAGTCCATCGATAGATATTTCCTCAACAAGCAATTGATTGAGGACGAAGCCAAGGGGCTGTCAATTCGCACCCTGTTTGTCTGGGAGCCGGTTCCACTCTACGACTATGACCTGAAGTATGACCCGTTCGCGGAGGATGACTTCGGGCGCCATACCTACTCAAAATACGGCTATCCGCTCATGCGGGATATCGTTACGCGGACGCCGCCCGACAACTTTCTCTGGTGCGCGGACATTCAGAAGGATGTGCACGAGCCTCTCTATGTCGATCGGACGCACTTTACCCCGAAGATGATTGAGATGGTGGCCGGCTGCATCGCTGACGGTGTTCACTAGAGTTTTTAGCGCGACGCGAACGCGATCATTCGAGCGCGAATTCGAGCTGGTGTCACGTCTCAATTTGGTCCTCTGATCGTCCTCTCGGCGGAAGCCAGTCTCCCACCGCCGGAACCAGCAGGGATGGAGGCCACACCACTACCTGCCCGTGAGAGAATTTAAGCCATTGAGGGGACTGCAGCCCGCATGGGAATCAAGAATCGAGTAAGCCGGATCGTTCTTACAACGGCGGACTATTTCATCAAAACCATCATCCTTCTCATTGTCTTGAATGTCGGCCTGGGGATATTTTTCCAGGTCAGGGAGGTCTACCGTGCCCGGCAAGTCGATCCGATCTTTCATGATTATCCCCGTCTTCAAGTGAACCTCCCAAGGTTGTATCCCGGGATGACGGCGATGGAAGTGGTCCGTCTTCTTCGCGAGAAGGCGTTTCCCTCGATGACGGAGGCGGAGGTGGGCCGCCTTCTGTTCGAGACATGGATGCGGCCCCGCGAGCCTCAGTTATTCACCGGGTGGGGCGAAGGCCCGTATCACGGCAAGTACATCAACGTATCGGAGCACGGATTCCGGCTGGGAACCGATCAGGGCCCGTGGCCGCCCGCGCACGAGGGGAGTTTCGTGGTTTTTCTCTTCGGGGGTTCCACGACATTCGGCAGCGGAGTACCCGACGACCAGGCTCTCGGATCGCGGCTCCAGCCGCTGCTTGAGAAAAAGCTGGGGCGTCCGGTAACGGTCTACAATTTCGGGCAGAGGAGCTACTATTCCACGCAGGAGCGGCTGCTGTTTGAGAAGCTGATCATGTCGGGACAGCCTCCGGACCTGGCGATTTTTGTCGATGGGATGAACGATTTTCGCAACGCCAGCTCGGAATATCCGTATACGCCGGACTTTCCCTGGCTTACCGAGAAAATGGATACCCCGCGCGGAAACCCGTCGTGGGGAGCGTGGCTGCGCAGTGGGGTCAAGATGCTGCCTATGACCGATCTGGCCCTTTCCGTGCGACAAGAGCTCGAGAACGCGGGGTACTTGAAGTCCAGGGTCGAGACCGCCGGCCAGAATGCCAAGTACGACGAGCCGGCGCCCCTGCTGAAGGTCACGAACAGGTATTTCTTGAACAAGCGGATGATTGAGGCGGAAGCCAGGGAACTCTCAGTGCGCACTCTGTTTGTTTGGGAGCCGGCTCCAACCTATGGGTATGACCTGAAATATGATCTGTTCGCGGGGAATGGCTTCGCGGAATTTTCCTTTACGAAATACGGCTATCCGCTCATGCGGGATACCGTGGCGCGGACGCGGCCTAGCGACTTTCTCTGGTGCGCAGACATTCAGAAGGATGTGCACGAGCTGCTCTATGTCGACAAGACTCACTTCAACCCGAAGATGATTGAGATGGTTGCCGGCTGCATCGCTGACGGTGTTCACTAGAGATTTTAAGGTGCCAGGAACGCGATCATTCGAGCGCGAACTTGCGTCGGGTGTCACGTCTCATTTTGGTCCTCTGGTCTTGCTTGCGTAGAAAGCAGTTTTCCGCCGCTGAGACTTGCGGGGATGGAAGCCGAGCCACTATCTGATCGTGAGAGAATTTAACCCATTGAAGGGATTGCAGCGAGAATGGTAATCAAGAATCGAGTAAGCGGGATCGTTCAGACGACGGCAGACTATTTCGTCAAAACCATCATTCTTCTTATTCTTCTGAACCTCGTCCTGGGAGCGTGTTTCTATCTCAGGGATGCCTGGTGGGCCCGGTATTCGGAGCCGATCTTTCATCACTATCCCACCCTGCGCAAGAAAATTGAACGGTACTATACGACAGACGGGGCCGAGACCATACGTCTGGTGCGCGATAAGGTCTATCCTTCGATGACGGAAGAAGAAGTGGCTGAGCTTCTCGATGAGTCATTTGGGCGGCCATGGCAGCCTCAGTGGTTCACCGTATTCGGCGAAGCGCCCTATCAAGGAAAGTATGTGAACGTTTCGGAGTACGGATTCCGCATGGGAGCCAACCAGGCACCATGGCCACCCGTGCACGACGGGAATCTCGTGGTTTTTCTCTTCGGGGGTTCCACGGCATTCGGCATCGGTGTGCCCGACGACCAGACCCTGGGATCACAGCTTCAGCCGCTACTCGAGAAAAAGCTCGGCCGGCAGGTGACGCTGTATAACTTCGGGCAAGAAGCTAACTTCTCTACTCAGGAGCGGATTCGTTTCGAGTCGCTGATTCAGTCCGGGCAAAGGCCCGACCTGGCTATTTTTGTCGATGGTCTGAACGATTTTCACTCCGTCGAGGAAGCCCTGCCGTTTTCCCCGACCGAGCCGCCATCGTTTCCAAAAGCCCCGACGTGGAAGTCGCTTCTGATTGATGGGACGAGCTTGCTCCCGATGACACGACTGGCCGACGCAATCCACACCAATCTGGAGAGAGCAGGGCATGGGGATCACACGCCCCAGAATGCCGCGGGGAATGGCAAATACCAGGACCGGGAGGTTCTCGAGAAGGCCATCGACAGGTATCTTGCGAACATGCGTTTGATCGATGGGGAAGCCGCGCAGTATTCGATACGAACGCTTTTTGTGTGGCAGCCCGTGCCGAGCTACGAATTTGACCAGAAGAATAACCCCTTCATTCCGCGAGATATCGGCCTCGTAGATTTTACCTATTCGCAATACGGTTACCCGCTCGTGCGGGAGGCAATGGCTCGGGACTGGCCCAGCAACTTTATCTGGTGCGCCGACATTCAGAAGGATGCGCATGAGGTGCTTTATGTCGATCCGGTGCACTATTCGCCGAAAATGAACGGCATGGTCGCCGGCTGCATCGCCGACGGAGTTCATTAGAAGCGCGGCCAGGGACTGGAACCCCGCTCAATCGAACGCAAACGCGCGTTCATCATCGCGTTTCAGGCTCGCTGTCTGGTCTTCCTTGTGCGGGAAACGGGGGAGCCTCGAACTCTTTGCCTATGAGATAATTGGACGCGATTGGAGGTTCTGGCAGCAATATGGAAATCCGAAATCGACTTGGCAGAATTGTTCGCACGACGGCGATCTGCATTTTCAATACCGTGATTCTGTTCATTTTTGTCAATGTGGTTTTGGGACTCTATTACCACTGGCATGATGCCCGTCTGGCGCGGGATCCGAACCGCATTTTTCTCAAATATCCCAATGGCATTGTTCTCCAAAACATTCATACACTCTTTCCGACGATGACGCAGGCGGAAGTGGCGCAACTTCTTTCGGAGGAATACCGGACCTGGCAGTCGGAGTGGTTTACAGGATTCAGCGAGGCGCCGTTTCACGGAAAGTATGTCAACGTATCGGAGCATGGATTCCGGGTGGGGACCGATCAAGGCCCATGGCCGCCTGTGCACGACGGGAAGAACTTCGTAGTTTTTTTCTTCGGCGGTTCCACGGCTTTCGGCTATGGGAATACCGACGACCAGGCCATGGGCTCGCGGCTTCAGCCGCTGCTCGCGAAAAAGCTGGGACGGCCGGTTTCGGTCTATAACTTTGGGCAGTCCAGTTGGTTTTCCACGCAGGAGCGGATACTTTTCGAACAGCTCATCTTGTCGGGTCAAAAGCCGGATCTGGCCATTTTTCTGGATGGAATCAACGACTTTCACTGGGTGAATGCGGTCATGCCAGCTTCCCCGGATGCGCATCCCCCTCGGCCGCAACCCCCAACCTGGAGATCGGTTGTGGTCGATTCGATGTGGTTGCTACCCCTGGGACGGTTTACCGTTTCGATGCGCGACTCGATGGAGAAGGCTGCGCATAAGAAGTCCCCGGAGGACATCAAGATCCTAACCACAAACTTCAATGATCCGGAAGCCCTGCAAGGCGCCATCGACAGGTATTTCACGAACAAGCGGTTGATCGAGGCGGAAGCCAAAGAATATTCGATAAAACCGCTCTTTGTATGGGAGCCTGCGCCAACCTACGAGTACGACTTGAAGAATGACCCATTCCTCACGTCTGAGCTTGGCTTCACAGGGTTCACTTACACGAAATATGGCTACCCGATGTTGCGGGATGAGTTGGCGCGCACGCGCTCCGATGACTTTCTTTGGTGCGCCGACCTTCAGAAGGACTTGCACGAGTTACTCTACGTGGATGAGTATCACTACTCTCCGAAGATGACGGAGATCATCGCCGGCTGCATCGTCGACGGCGTTAACAAGTAGAGATCTTAAGAGATGCTGGAATGACAGCGGATGGAGCTTCCCCAGAGGCCAACGCGTCTGGCGCCCGCGCGATCAAAAGAGGGTATAAATGAACGGCGCGATTGCACTGCTCTCTCCGACAATGATCAACAATGCAAAGAGGACCATCACGATGATCAACGGCACAAGCCAGGACTTTTTGCGAGCGCGTAAGAACCGCCAAATCTCCGCGAGGAATGACACGTGAGAAGCCTCCCGAGTGTATCCAATTGTAGCATTCAGATCATTTGATTTTGTCTTCGAGATGCGGCTTCGTTGTGAGATAACCCTGTCCCGCCGAATCTCACCGTTTCGCGGGGCTGCGTAAAATGCGCTTTCCGGATTCAAGATCCGTCTGGGAGATCGAAATGCAGGAGCGATGGACAAAACAGGAGCGATGGACACGGGTTGACCGTTACTTTGGCAAGTTGCTGGCCCCTGAAGATGAGTACCTCAAAGCCGCGCTCAAGGCCAATCGCGCGGCGCGTCTTCCCGCCATCGATGTTTCTCCGCTGCAAGGGAAGTTTCTCCATGTCCTCGTCAAAATGACGCGGGCCAAACGCGTGCTCGAGGTCGGACTTCTTGGCGGTTACTCCACGATCTGGATGGCGCGCGCGCTGCCTCGCGGCGGACGCATGGTTTCGCTGGAGTTTGAGCCGCGGCACGCGGAAGTTGCTCGCGCCAATCTGCGCCGCGCCGGATTGCTCGGCCGCGTCGAGATTCGCATTGGGCCCGCTTTAGAGAGTCTGCCGCAACTCAAAGCGGAAGGGGCCGGACCGTTCGACTTGATTTTTATCGACGCCGACAAGGAAAACAATCCGCAGTATCTGGAATGGGCGATCAAGCTCTCGCGGCCTGGAACCGTGATTGTAGTGGATAATGTCGCCCGGCACGGAACCGTGATCGACGCCAAAAGCAAAGCGCCGGACATTCGCGGTACGCGGCGGTGCTTAGAAATGCTGGCTGCGCATCCGCGGCTGAACGCGGCTGCTCTGCAGACCGTCGGCGTGAAAGGCCTTGACGGCTTTGCGATGGCCGTCGTGCTGCGCTGAACGGCCGGGGGGCCGTTCCGATAAGGCGCGGCAGGCCGGGGATAAGTCCCCGGCTCGCCGCACGAAAAATCAGACGCGCGCGATGAGGGCGGCGCGGGAACGCTTGCGCAGGACGACGAAGGCCAGAGCCAGCAGGCCGGTCGCCATCAGCAGGATGCTGGAGGGCTCGGGCGTCGCCGCGGGCACTTCCTGCACAGTCAGGTCATACGTTCCTACCGGATAGGTCGGATCAGGTTGTCCGGAGTCCGGATCCTCGTTCGAGCCATAATCTGAATTCCAAACGTCGATCTGAACCTGATCCCCAACCAATAGCTCAAACCCTGTTGGTCCGTACGGGATATACGATCCGCCAAAGCCGCCCAGGACGATTTGCGTGTCTGTCCAGGAGTCAACCACGAGACCGATCCCGTCGCCGCCATAGCCGGCTGCCCAGCCACCTGTGATGTCATTGAGTTCGAGAGCTGTCGAAGTGCCGCTGCAAGGGAAAGAACTACAAGGCCCACCAATCACAACGTCACTAAAAAAGCCAGCCGCGTCACCAAAATTGCTGCCGGGACCAACGAGATCGACGCCAGTGATAGTGATCGTCTGGTCCTGCTCGGCATAGATCGGGTTTACCGAAGTGATATTCGGGTCTGGTAGCGAGCCAGCGAAGCAAGGAAGCGTGGAGATGGTTAGCGCGACAGCCAAGGCAAAGGCGATACCGGCTAAGCGGGCGAGCTTACGCAGAGACAACGTCGAAAAGGTTGATGGTGACATTTTCTGTTTCCTCTCTCTGGATGGCCTGGGCGCATACGTCCCAGGAGGATTCGCGTGCTCGTGTATTTCGAATTTGGGAAGTCTGAATGGGGAACTGGAGCGCACTACACCCGCTGACGCCCGAATTCAGGACGCTTCGCATGGAATCCTGCATTGACCTTGTATGCGCAAAACGGAGAAAAAAGAGCTCAATTATTTTTGTAAGGGGCGCGGCGGGGCCTTGGCGGATCGTCCGGTTCGGGTTGTGATGCGCGGGAGATGCCGGCCATTCAATGGCCGTTTTAGCGTTGACTGCGGCTCCGGCAGTCGCTATTCTCGAAGCCAGAAATTGTCTCCGTGGGTATCTCCCCGTGCCAGAGCCTTCGGTATCGGTGACGCTGCTCCTCGATCGCTGGAGGCGCGGGGATGCGGATGCGCTGCAAGCTCTGATTCCGGTGGTGTATGAGGAGTTGCGCCGTGGCGGCACATCGCTGTTTGCGGGCAGAGCGTCCCGACCACACGCTGCAAACCACGGACCTGGTGCACGAGGTCTATCTTCGCCTGGCGGGTGACCCGCCGGGACCGATCGTGAACCGAGCCCATTTCATCGCGATTGCGGCGAGACTGATGCGTCAGATTCTGGTGGATTCTGCGCGACGCCGCGGCGCAGTGAAACGAGGGCCCCAGTACAAGGTTACGTTGGACGAAGGCTTGTTACAGCCGGAGAAGCAGGAACGTCGACGTAGAGGAGTTGGACCGTGCACTGACCAAGCTCTCGCGTCGCGACGCACAACAGGGAAAGATCGTGGAGATGCGCTTTTTCGGAGGTTTGTCGGTTGAAGAAACCGCAATCGCGCTCGACATTTCGCCTGCAACCGTGAAGCGCGACTGGAGCATGGCCAAAGCGTGGCTCACGCGCGAAATCGGGAGGAGCCTGCGTGGAGAAGACAGGGCAGTGGGAGAAAGTCAAGGAACTGTTTGACGCGGCTCTGAATTTGCAACCGGAGAATCGCGTCGAATTTCTGGCCCGTGCTTGCGGCTCCGACGGTTCACTCCGCGAGGAAATCGAATCGCTGCTCTCCGCCTATGCGCGCTCCGACGGGCTTTCGCGCGGGGCAATCCCTGAAGCCGCGTCTTCCGAATCGGAAGCGCAGCCTCTGGAGTCGATCGGGCCGTACAAGCTGATTCGCAAGATCGGCGAGGGCGGCATGGGGCAGGTGTGGCTCGCGGAGCAGACTGGAGCCTATCCGGCGTCAGGTGGCGCTGAAACTGATTCGCGCCGGGGCTTTTGACGATGCCCTGCTGCGGCGCTTCCAGGCCGAGCGGCAGTCGCTGGCGCTGATGGAGCATCCCGCCATCGCGAAGGTCTTCGACGCCGGGGCCACGCCGCTGGGCCAGCCGTATTTCGTGATGGAGTATGTTGCCGGCGAGCCGATCATTGCTTACTGCGATCGAAGAAACTGGCAATCGAAGTGCGCCTGGAGCTTTTCATCAAGGTTTGCGAAGGTGTGCAGCACGCGCACCAGAAGGCGATCATCCACCGCGACCTGAAACCGGCAAACATCCTGGTGGTGGAAGTGGATGGAAAATCCGACGCCGCGCCTGATCGATTTTGGTCTGGCCAAGGCGGTGGCGAGCTGCCCAGCGGGCGAAGCAGCAGTCACGGGAATGTGGGGCATCGCGGGCACGCCGGGCTACATGAGCCCGGAGCAGGCCCGGGCGGCGATATCGACACGCGTGCTGACGTTTACTCGCTCGGTGTCGTGCTTTACGAACTCCTCACTGGAGCGCTGCCTTTTGCTGCCGAAACCTGGCGCAAGCTGCCTTTCGATGAAGCGCTTCGCCAACTGCGCGAGCTTGATCCGCCACGTCCCAAGCACGCGCGTTGCCACGGACAAGCAACTGGCCGGCACGGCTGCTCCGCTGCGCGCGAGCGATCCGCAGCATCTCAAGAGCCTGCTGCATGGCGATCTTGACTCCATCACCATGAAGGCGCTGGAGCGGGAGCGCGCACGACGCTACGGGACCGTGGCCGAGCTTGCTGCTGATATCTCGCGTTATCTCAACCATGAGCCGGTGTTGGCGCAGCCGGCCGGCATCGGCTACCGCGCGCGAAAATATGTGCGCCGTCACGCGGTGGCTGTGGGCATTGCTGCCGCTCTTGTGGTTCTGCTCGCCGGCGTTGCGGTTCTTGAGGCTGTGCAACTGCGCCGCATTACGCGCGAGCGCGACCGTGCCAACCGCATTACGGATTTCATGACCGGCATGTTCAAGGTCTCCGATCCCGGCCAGGCGCGGGGCAACCAGGT
The DNA here is from genome assembly GCA_963732305.1 of uncultured Acidobacteriaceae bacterium. Classification (GTDB taxonomy): domain Bacteria; phylum Acidobacteriota; class Terriglobia; order Terriglobales; family Acidobacteriaceae; genus Telmatobacter. The sequence continues at coordinate 55,531 of CAVSYW010000003.1, read as the reverse complement.
GACGGCGCGCGAAATCCTCGATAAGGCTTCGTCGCAGATTGATTCCGGCCTGGCTCAGGATCCCGAATTACAAACGCAAATGATGATGACCATGGGATTGGTCTACGCGAACCTGGGCCTTTACGATCGCGCGGAAGTCCTTTACCGGAGTGCGGTCGAGGTCCGTCTACGGCACCTCGGCCCGACAACGACCTCACTCTCCAGTCGCAGGCTTCCGTCGGCTGGATGCTCTACCGCCGTGGACGCTATCGGGATGCGGAAGCTCTTCTGCGGCAGGTCATCAATATCCGAATGCTTCACTTTGGGCTCAAGAACGGAGATACTCTGGGCGCGATGAGTTACCTGGACGCCGTGCTCGATCGCGAAGGACGCTTAGACGAAGCTGAATCGCTCGCGCGCCAGGTGCTCGACGTGCGCCGCCGCACACTCGGCGACGGCAACCCGGGCACGTTGGCTGCCATGAACGGCCTCTCGCTCATACTCATCGACGAGGCCAAGTTGCCTGAGGCGGAGGGGTTGGATCGCGAAGAGCTCGAATCCTATCGCCGCGGCGAAGGCAACGACTCGCCAGACGCTCTGACGTCGGAATCAAATCTTGCCCTCGTGCTGTGGCGAGAGCACCGCCTTGCTGAGGCAGAAGCCCTGGATCGAGATAATGTTGCCGTGAGGCTCCGTGTGCTTGGGCCCGATCACCCCGATACCATCGACGCCATGAACAATCTTGCCGAAGTGCTTGAAGATGAAGGCAAGCTCGAAGAAGCGCAGTCGCTGAACGAGCAGGTCGTCGCCGCTTATACAAGAATGCTTGGCTCCGAACATCCGCACACGCTTATGGCGATAGCCAATCTCGCTGACATTCTCGAGCATCGCGGCGATTACGCGCGCGCCGAGCAGCTTCTACTTCAGGACTACGCGACGCAGGTTCGCGTGCTCGGGCTGAACAATCCCAGCACCGCGATCACGACATACAATCTGGCAGTCATCGAGCTCCGCAAAGGGGAACGCGACGAAGCCTTGCGCCGGCTCCACGATGCGGTCGATCACGGCCTGCCCCCCTGGGCGATAAAAGCCATGGTTACGGATGACGACCTGAAAGCACTTCACGGTGATCCGCGCTACACGGCGCTCCTTGCCTATGCCGCCGGCCACGTTACTGTTTCAGGAAAGTAAAAACAGCAGCGGCAATGCCGACGCCGATCACTCATCCATACGACAAGAGATCGGGGCGACAAAAGATCGTGCGGCACAATTCCATCACACTCGCCCGAGAGCACGCGCTAGAATAGGCGAGACTCTGCCCGCCGGCGCGGACATTAGCACCCGGATTTCACTTTCGGAGAAATCGACATGAGTTTGCACAGCCATCGCAATCAGATTCAGTACGTGGAGACCCTTCGCGGCCTTACGACCATGATCCGCGACCCCGGCCACACAGAATCTGTTTTCGATATCGAAGACGGACTGCAACATCTGGAGGCCTATGAGCTGGCGGTGGAGTACGTCCGCAGCGACCCCGCCATGGCCGAACTCATCAAGGAACGTTATTTGCGTCACGGGAAGCATGATTTGGATGCCCTTCTGAAGCTCCCCGAAGCAACACTCGGCTATTGTTTCGCTCGCCACATGCGCGATAAAGGATTCGATCCCGACTATTTCCGCGTGCGCGAAATTCACACCGACCTCGACTACGTCATGATGCGTCTTCGCCAGACGCATGACATCTGGCACGTCGTTACCGGGTTCGACACGGACCCGGCCAGTGAACTTGGTATCAAGGCTGTGGAGCTGGCGCAAACGCGAAGACCCATGGCGGCCGTAGTTGCCTCCGGCGGTATTCTCCGCTTCCTCTATAAGGAACCGGAACATCTGGGCGAGGCTCTGAGTGCCGTATCGGAAGGCTATGAAATGGGAATCAAAGCCAAGCCGCTGCTCGCGCAAAAGTGGGAAGACCATTGGGAACGCCCGCTAGCAGAGTGGCGGAACCTGCTGAACTTGACGCCCGCCGGCACAAAAATTTCGCGCGCGTAATTTGCCTTTGCCGGCCTGCGGTGCATGAAGGTGAAGTGCCGGGCCGGGGGAGAGCAATCGTGAACAGGGTTTGGTTGCAGGTTTCGGTGGCGGCGCTTCTATCGGCGGCAGGCCGGAAGCGGCGAGCAGAAGCTTGTTTGCGATATCGAAAAGATTCATGTGGGCATCGAGACCCGCTCAGGGCGAGTTCTGCTCAACTGCGGTTTCATCCTGTTGTGGGACTGGCTGCTGAGAGTAGTCTGGTTTCTTTGGGGGAACGATGAGCATAGATCGATTTGCTTTCTTGTTATATGTGAAGCACGCGTGGGTTCAGGGTCGCACCTGGAGCAAAAGCATTGCGTCGCGCGGGGCCGTCCGAGCTGCTTTTCTTGTACTGTTCGTGATCGCTCTTTGGCCTGAGGCTGGCAACGCTCTGGGTGGGACCCAGTACGTGAGCACGTCGCCGTCGCCTGCAGCTTTTGTGCTGGCGGCAAATGGCGAAGCTGCGCCGCTGGTGGTGAGCGACGAGGATTGGCTTGGAGTGATACGTGCGGCCGGCGATCTGAGCCTGGATATCGGCAGGGTTACGGGGCACGATGCGTCGTTGATGAAAAACATGCCTGCGGCAAAGCGAAGGAATGCGGCGGGGATCGATGTTGTGCTGATCGGAACTATCGGGAAGAGCCCGCTGATCGATGCGCTGGTGCGGAGGCACAAGCTGGATGTGAGCGGGATCGCGGGCGAGTGGGAGTCGGCGGTGACGACGGTGGTGGAGCGGCCGATGCCGGGAGTGCGGCGGGCGCTGGTGATTGCGGGCGCGGACAAGCGCGGCACCATCTACGGAATTTACGATCTATCGGAGCAGATTGGGGTTTCGCCCTGGTACTGGTGGGCCGACGTGAGGGTGCCTCATGCCGATGCGCTCTACGTGGCGGCGGGGCGCTATGTGCAGCCGGTGCCGGCAGTGAAATACCGCGGGATCTTTTTTAACGATGAGGCTCCGGCGCTTTCAGGATGGACGAAAGAAAAATTCGGAGGCATGAATCACGAGTTTTATACGAAGGTGTTTGAGCTGCTTTTGCGACTGAAGGCAAATTTTCTTTGGCCGGCCATGTGGAACAACGCATTTGCCACGGACGATCCGCTGAACGCGAAGCTGGCGGACGAATACGGAATTGTGATGGGGACCTCGCACGAAGAGCCGATGATGCGCGCGGAGAAGGAATGGGTGTGGGGGCATCATGGGGCGTGGGACTACTCGACCAATCAACAGGAAATCGACAAGTTCTGGCGCGAGGGGATGGAGCGGGACAAGAATTACGAAGAGGTGGTGACGCTGGGGATGCGTGGCGAGGGCGACACACCGATGTCGGCCACCGCAAACACGCAATTGCTGGAGCGGATTGTCGCGGATCAAAGAGAGATTTTGAAGCAGACGGTGAATCCCGACCTGGCGAAGGTTCCCCAGGTGTGGGCGCTTTACAAGGAAGTGCAGGGCTACTACGAGAACGGCATGCGCGTGCCGGACGATGTGACGCTTCTGTGGTCCGACGACAACTGGGGCGATTTGCGGCGGCTGCCGACGGCCGACGAACGCAAGCGCCCGGGGGGAGCCGGCATCTACTACCACTTCGATTATGTGGGCGGACCGCGCTCGTACAAGTGGCTGAACACGAATCCGATTCCAAAGATCCAGGAGCAGATGCACCTGGCGCTCAGCTATGGAGCGGACCGGCTGTGGGTGGTGAATGTGGGCGATGGAAAGCCGATGGAGTTTCCCATGGAGTTTTTTCTGAGCTATGCGCGGACGCCCGAGCGCTGGGACAAAGACCATCTGGATGAGTTCACGAAGCTGTGGGCGGCGCGCGAGTTCGGGCCGGAACATGCGAGTGAGATTGCAGCGGCGATGGAGGAGTACACGCGCTACAACGGACGCAGAAAACCCGAGCTCATCGATGCCTCGACATTCAGCCTAACGAACTATCGCGAAGCTGATCGCGTGGAGGCGGAGTGGCGGACTCTTGAGGACCGTGTCGACAAGCTGGCCACGCAATTGCCCGAAGACGAGCGCGCTTCGTACTTTGAACTCGTGCAGTATCCGGTAGACGCCTGCGCGAATTTGACAGAGATGTATATTGCGGCGGCGCGCAATGCGGCGGATGCACGCGTGGGGAATCCGCGGGCGAATATGGAGGCAGACGCGGTGCGCACGATGTTTGCGCGGGATGCGGCGCTGAGCGATGAGTACAACCACAAGCTTGAGAACGGCAAGTGGGACCACATGATGGACCAGACGCACATCGGCTACACCTTCTGGAACGAGCCGCCGGCGAATGCGATGCCCGCAGTGAGCTGGATCCAGGTTCCGGAGGCAGGTTCGCTGGGCGTGGAGGCGGAAGGCGCGACACTGGAGCGGGCGGGAGGAAGGTCTGGTTTCTCGTTGGGAACGATTGATTCTGTTTCCGATGAGACGCGGACTCTGAGGATCTTCGATCGCGGCAAAACGCCTGCGAGTTTCACGGTGCAAACGAGCGCGCCGTGGATCGTCCCGTCGGAGAGCGCGGGAACGGTTGGCGCTGCGGAAGAGACGGTTGTGCTGCGCGTGGATTGGAGCAAGGTGCCTGCGGACCAGGACAGTGTGCAGGGAACGGCCACGGTGAGTTCGGGCGAAGGGCTCCCGCTGAAGTACGCTGTGCGCGCGCTGCGCTTGCCGGTTACACGCGCGGCCGCGCGCGGATTTGTGGAGAGCGACGGATACGTGGCGATCGAAGCCGCTGACACCTCCGCGCGGACGGCAGATGGCGATACGCATTGGGAGGAATTGCCCGGCTACGGCGAAACACGCTCGGCGATGACGGTATTTCCGGTTACGGCCGAGAGCAATACGGAGTCGAAGTCGGCGCTCAAGTACACGATGTATTTGTACGATACGAGAGATTTCGAGATGCAGGCGATGCTGGCGCCGACGCTGAATTTTGTTCCCGGACGCGGGTTGCGGTTTGCGGTCTCAGTGGACGATGGACCGCGCACGATCGTAGACGAGCTAGAGCACAACGCGCAAAAGGACTGGGAGCAGGCAGTGAGCGATGGAGTACGCCGGATCACGGTTCCGCTGACGATCGCGAAGCCGGGATATCACACGCTGAAGATTTGGGCGGTGGATCCGGGTGTGGTGATCGAACGCGTGATCGTGAGCCACGGCCCGCTGCGGCCGAGCTATCTGGGACCGCCGGAGAGCTTTCATTTTCCTGGCTAGCCGACGCTGCTTAGCTTGAGGTAATCCGGCTCATCGGCGATGGTGCGATGGCGAAAGGCGCGCACGATCTTGCGGTCCTTCAAGAAGAACACGCCGGGCATCTGCTCGGCATCTTCCTGGATTTTGCCGATCCCATACTTGAAAAGCGCGCCCTTGAGCCAGCCCAGCAGGACGGCCGGATGCAACGAGTGCAGATAGGGGTTGGTGCGTGACAAACCGAAGGCCGGAATTTGATAGAGCGTGGCCTGGGGATTGCTGACTCTCTCGATATCCGAAAGCCCGTAGTAGTCGAAGTAAGGTTTTGCCCGCTCCGGAGTGCCGAGGTGTACGAAGACGGGGCGCACGCCTTTGGCCTCAATCTGCGAGCGCACCTTTGCTACGCGGTCGAGGGTCTGTGCGCAAAAAGCGCAGGCAAAGTGGCGAAGAAAGACGAGCAGAACGGGGGATTCATCGAGAAGGTCGGGCAGCGTGCGGCCGGTCTCGGTGTGGAAGTCGCGCAAGGAGTCGGCGAGATTCGATCCGTCAGGGTTCCGGAACATCGCCGTCATCCTTTAATACAGCCAGTTCGTCCTTGACGAAATGCAACTGCACGAATTTGGGGCGCTCGGGCGCGCCTTCGAAATGCAAACTTGCCGCTTCCAAAACATTGCCGCGCAGCTCTTCCCAAGTCTCGCCTTCGGTGAAGATCGAGTGGCCCAGGGCACGCGCTACGTAGCCGCCCTCTACCGCTTCGCGCACCTCGAGGATAAGTTCCATGGCTGACAGGATAGTTGAACAGGTAATGGTTCGTCCGCTGATTTGTCGCGGCGCGCTATTGCTGCGCCATCAGGGTGTGCAGCGCATCGGTGTAGTGCGCGGGGAGCGGCTTGCGCTGCAACTGATCGTCACAGACTACGTGCACGGTTTCGCCCTCTGCCAGGAGCGTGTTTTCGCCTCTTTCGTGTCCCTTGCGCAGAATGCGGTAGGCGAATTTGATCACCGAGCCGCGCAGCATCGCGGGCCGTGTTTCAATGAGGATCTCATCGTCGTAACGGGCCGGGGAGCGATAGCGGCAAGTGGCGGAGACCACGGGCAGAATGCACTCGTGCTCCTTCTCCAGCTGGCTGTAGGCGAGGCCCAGCGAGCGCAGCAGCTCCACGCGGCCCAGCTCAAACCAGACCAGGTAGTTGGCATAGTAGACGATGCCCATCTGATCGGTTTCAGCGTAGCGGACGCGGACTTGAGTGGTTACGGGCATGGGGCTCCGAGGTTTCAGGTGTCAGGTTTCAGGGGTCAGCAACCAGTGCGGACCAGAAGAAGTCGTTGCGCCGTCCCTACGGGACTCCGGGGTTCATATTTGAATCCGTCTTCCCCACGCTGAAGCGCGGGGCTAACCAACGCTGCGCCTACGGCGCGGCTGCAACGGCAAAACTTATGCATTTACTAAAGAAAACAGCGGCCACAGCTGAACTCTGACACCTGACATCTGAAACCTGACACCTGACACCTGACACCTGACACCTGACACCTGACGCCTGACACCTGACACCTGACACCTGACGCCTGACGCCTGACACCTGACGCCTGACGCCTGACGCCTGACACCTGACGCCTGACACCTGACGCCTGACACCTGAACCCTGACACCTGTTTTTCACGGCTTGATGTGCTGAAACAGCCCCAGGCGGCTTACGTCGTTGAAGAGAACGAAGGCGAAAAAGGCCATCAGGACCACGAAGGCCGCGGTGTAGATGCGTTCCTTGATGACCATGCTGATATCGTGGCGGATCAGGCTTTCGATGAGCAGTAGCAGTATCATGCCGCCGTCGAGGATCGGGAAGGGCAGGAGATTGAGAATGCCCAATTGCAGGCTGATCTCGCTGGCCAGATCGAATTTCGGCAGCCAGCCGTGCATCTCTGCTGCTTCACCCGCCACCTGCGCAATGCCTACCGGTCCCATCAACTGGCTGACGGAAAGACGGTGTGTAAACAGCCCTCTGAGCACCTCGCCCACCAGCATGGATTTGCTCTTGAAGAAGAGGAAGGACTGTTCAGACGCCGCCGCAAAGGACAAAGGCGCGTCGCGGAAGGGAACGTAAGGAGGGCTGAATCCGAGCATCCATCGCGTGTCCAACTTGGCCGGCGTGGCCTGAATTTGCAACGCAACGCCATTGCGCAGCAGCGAGAGCTTCATGGGCTTGCCCTGATCCCATTGCATATAAGCGACCAGCGTATTGGTGGAGTGGAAAGCCAAGCCGTCGACGGAAACGATCTGGTCGCCGTCGCGCATGCCAGCCTGTTCCGCGGGGTCGCCTGGCGCGACTTTTAAAACCTGGATGGGTCCGGGCAGAAATTGGGGTGAAATGCCCGCATCGGAGAGGTCGAAGGTATCGCTCTTGGCGCTGAACGGCACGTGCAGGCTCAGCGGAATTGTGGATGCGCCGCGCTCGACGGTGACGGAGACGATCTGGTTGGCGTTGAGCTTGGCATGCTCAAACACGGTTTCCCAGTCGGGATGGTTGACGCCATCGAAGGCGAGGATTACGTCGCCGGTCTGGAGCCCCGCCGCGGCCGCGGCCGAGCCCGGAGTGACCCACTCGATGGCTGTGTCCTTGACTGTGACCGATGGGACCTCGTTGATGAAGGCGTAGTAGACGAACATGAGAAACAGCGTGAGCAGAATGTTGACCGTGGGGCCGGCGAGGCCGATCAGCATGCGCTGCCAGCGAGGTTTCGAGGTGAAGGCAGCGGGATCGGAGGCGATCTCGTCGGCCGACTCCTCAGTGGGGTTTTCGCCCGTCATCTTGACAAAGCCGCCCAGCGGGAGCAGGCAAACCTTGTAGTCGGTATCGCCATATTTGAAGCCGAACAGCCGCGGTCCGAACCCGAAGGAGAAGGCTTCTACGCGGACTCCGAAAAGCTTGGCCACGACGAAATGGCCGAGCTCGTGCAGGATCACGATCAAGCCGACGAGGACGATGAACGCAGCGGCAGAAACCAAAAACTCATGCATAGGTGGACGGAATTCCTTCGGCAAAGCGCGGCTCTGTCGGCCGGCTCCGATTGAGGTTACGTGAGTAACTCCTGGGCCCGTTCCCGCGCTTCCCGGTCGGCTGCAAGAACTTCCGCAATGGTCGCGGGATGAGCCTCCGGGGTAGCCGCAAGTACCCTTTCAATTGTACGCGGGATGCCCGTAAAGGGAATACGACGTTCGAGGAAGGCGGCAACCGCGACTTCGTCAGCCGCATTGAGGGCGATGCAGTGCGTTCCACCCTTTTCCGCGGCCTCAAACGCCAGGCGCAGGCAAGGGAAGCGGGCAAAATCGGGCTGCTTCGAAATCGAGGTGCCTGAGGGCGGCCAGGTCGAAGGTGAGGTTGGATGCGGGCCGCTCGGGATACGCGAGAGCGTAAAGGATGGGCAGGCGCATGTCGGTGACCGAGATCTGCGCCAGGATCGAGCCGTCGACGTATTCGACCAGCGAGTGCACGGTGGATTGCGGGTGAATGGTGACGCGCACCTGGCTGGGCGCGACGTCGAAGAGGCGGCAGGCCTCGATGACTTCGAGTCCCTTGTTGAGCATGGTGGCCGAGTCGATGGTGATGCGGCGGCCCATCACCCAGGTGGGATGCTTGAGCGCCTGCTCGGGCGTAATAGCAGCGAACTGGTCGAGCGGAAGCTGGCGGAAGGGCCCGCCCGAGGCTGTGAGCCAGATGAATTTAACTTCGTTATGCGCGCCCACGCGGAGGCACTGGTGCACTGCGTTGTGCTCGCTGTCGATGGGCAGGATGGGGACGTTACGCTCGCGCGCCGCGGCGGTAAGGATTTCGCCCGCGGCCACCATGCACTCCTTGTTGGCCAGGCCGACGGGCTTGCCGGCGAGGATGGCAGCATGCGTGGCTTCAAGGCCGGCTACGCCGACGATGGCGGAGACGACGAAGTCGGCTTCGGGCAGAGTGGAGCAGGCGACGGTGCCTTCGGTGCCGTGGACGATTTCGATTTGCCGGCAGGTGCTGCCCGTGACGCCGGCTTCGCGCAGCCGAACGGCGAGTTGGGCGGCCAGTTCTTCCGTAGCCATCGAGACGACGCGCGGACGCCAGCGGACGGCTTGCGCGAAAAGCTTCGTCGACGTTGCGGCCGGCGGCGAGCGCAGCGACCGCGTAGCGCTCAGGAAATTGCTCGACGATGGAGAGCGTGCTTTGCCCGATGGAACCGGTGGAACCGAGAATGGCGAGTGTTTCAAAAAACAGCTCCTAGCTGCTAGCTCTTAGCTTTTAGCTCATCCAGTCGCTGTGGGCAGCCGCGGTTCACGCCCTTTGCTGCGCGCCGGAAGCGAAGATTAGTTGGCGTGGGCGCTTTAATCAAGTTTAGACGATTCAGAGCGGACAGCAGACAAGGAGCAGCATAAAGCTAAGAGCTAAAAGCTGAGAGCTAGAAGCTGCTTTTAAAACGCCTTGGTGAATCACCTGCGCGTACCACAGCACCGGCGCGGCGAGCAGCAGCGCGTCAATGCGGTCGAGCACGCCGCCGTGGCCCGGCAGCAGGCTGCCCGAATCCTTGACTCCTGCGGAGCGTTTGAGCGCCGACTCGGCCAGATCGCCCACCTGCCCGGCCACGTTCACTATCGCGGCCAGCACCAGCCAGTACCAGAGCTCATCGGGATAGGAAAGAATGGCCGCCGGGCAGACGCGCTCCAGCCAGCTGAGAATCACCGAGTCCCACGGCGCCTGCTGCAGGGTTGCGCATCCCACCAGCGCGGCAACGACCAGCATGCTGCCGGCGACGGATGCCACTGCGCCCTCCCAGCTTTTGCCGGGGCTGAGCGTGGGCGCCAGCTTGTGACGGCCCCAGGCGCGGCCGACGTAATAGGCGGAGATGTCTCCGGCCCAAACCACGCAAAGCAGAAACAGCGATGACCGAGGACGAGCCGTAGGGCGGCTCGCGCAGCGCGGGCATGGCCAGCAGCGTAAGCCCGGTGTAGAGCAGGCAGAAGATCGACGCCGAGGCATCCGCAATCACTTCTTCGACGGGCTTGAAGAACGTGCAATAGACCAGCAGGCCCAGGCCCAGCATGCCGAAGATGGCCAGTAGGTGATCGGAGTCAGGCCACGGAATTGGCGGCAAACAGCGCCAGCAGAGCGACCAGCGTGGCGACGCGCGGCGGATTCGCTCCGCAGCGCTTCGTCAGGCTGAGATACTCCCAGCCGGCCAAGGCCGCGACCCCGCCACGGCGAGCGAAAACAGCCATTGCCACTGGGGCCCAAGAAATACCAGAACCAGGACCAGCGGAATCAGAACCAGTGCTGTAAGTAACCCGTTTCATTCAGGGTTGAGGATACACTGCCGGGGCAGCGCGGCCATGATCACAGAAGAGTGCGGAGCTGTTGTCGAGTCGGCGCAGCCATCGGAAGCTGCACCCGAGTCTCGCAACGGATGAGCTTGTCAGCGGTGAACGAGCGATGTCTCAGCTCGCGGCAATCTTCATGCGCTCGGGATCTTCTTCTACTTCGCCGCAAGACTTCGCCTATGCCGCCGTAGCGGCGCTCGCGGCGCTGAAAATCGGCGATAGCTTCGAGCAGGTGAATGCCGCGGAAATCGGGCCAGTAGCGCTCGGTGACGAAGATTTCGGTGTAGGCGATCTGCCAGAGCAGGAAGTTCGAGACACGCAGCTCGCCGGAGGTGCGGATGAGCAGATCGGGATCGGGCATGTGCGCCGTGTAGAGATGGCGGTGAATGTCCTCTTCCGTGATGTGCGCGGGGTTGAGGTGCTTGTCCTTGACTTCTGCGGCGAGGCGGCGGAAGGCGTCGACCAGCTCCGAGCGCGCGCCGTAATTCAGGGCCAATGTGAGCGTAGTGCCGGTGTTGCGCGAGGTTGCCTCTTCCACTTCGCGCATTTTTTCCTGCACGTCAGGCTGCAGATCGTGGGTGCGGCCGATGTAGCACATGCGGATGTTGTTTTTCATCATGCGCTCGACATTGTCGTCAAGATAGGTTTTGAGCAGGCGCATGAGGAAGCTGACTTCGGCGCGAGGCCGGCGGAGATTGTTCTCAAGCGAGAAGGCGTAGAGGGTGAGCCAGGGCAAGCCGATGCGGGCCGCCGTTTCCGTCACAAACTGCACGGTCTTGGCTCCCTGCTGATGGCCAAGAAAGCGCTTGAGCGAGCGGCGGCCGGCCCAGCGGCCGTTGCCATCCATGATGATTGCCACGTGCTGGGGCAGGCCTTCCGGCTTCAGCGTCGCGTAGACGGCGCGTTCTTCGGGCGAAAGCTCGTCGATACGGGTCCGGGGTTGCGTCGGAAGCGTGCTTGTCGCGGGAGATGGATACAAGGACTCGCCTCTGAGCTTTCGTTCCAAGTCGGGCGCCGAAGTGCGACCCGAAGTGGCGCCGACGGAGTTCACGCCCGATGCGGAGATGAGGCCGGTCATCGCATGAACGAATCCCGGCTGAAACTCTCACAGGTTCGGCCGGATCCGAGGAGTCACAATGTTGACCGTAGCACAAGCGCTGACACGCCGCAATGAACGAAACAGGGAACAAGGGTCCGCGGGAACAAGGGACCAAGAAAGCAAGGGCCGACGGACCGAAATGGCACGCGCCGAGGTCCTTTGGCCCCTCGGTCCCTGTCTTTACGCAGTGCGGCGGCGTCCTGTGGCCGTGTCGCGCACTGCGCCGAAAAACAGCGTGCGATGCAGCGAGTCAAGATGCGGCAACAGGGGCGCGATCTCGGCCAGGAACGGATCGTTGAGGATCTCCGTCACCTCTTCGTCGCGGCGGCTGCGGGCATCGCGGACCAGTTGGCGCACTTCGACGCCGAGGGCCGTGGCGAGCCGCTCCAGCGAACCCAGGGTCGGGATCGCCTTGCCGTTTTCAATTTTCGAAATGTAAGTGCGCGGCACCTGCATCCGTCCCGCCAACTGACGCTGGCTGAGATGGCGCGCGCGGCGCAACTCCCGCACCTGGGCCGCCACCTGCAAACTGGCGTTGTCGTTAACGGGCGCAGGATGGCTCGTGACCAGATGCGGAGCCAATTGTGCGGGTTCCTCGTAATCGAGGGGTTTGTGGCATTTTCTGCAAAGAGAGTTGCTGGTTCGATACTGCATCAGTCTGCAGTACTCACACCGCACCACTTCACGCGCATCCACGCAGATCATAGAAGTAGCCATCGGTTGTGCGGAGCGCCAGAGCCAGCGTCCCGGGCAATGCGTGTTGCACTGCGATTGGTGCTACTGTCAAGGAAGTGAACCATAATTGTCAAGTAGAAACTTAGGGACAAACCGAAGAAAGCCAGGATAGGCCCGACAAATCCCGGCGATGCGCGAACCATAAGAGTAAACAGGATGAATACAGGGACCAAGGGAACAAGGGAACAAGAAGGCGGAGTCGCGGGGCTGCGAGCCGTCGGGACTTCGAGAATACGGATGCTGTATGGAGTAATTGCGGACAGACAATCCCAGACTATTTCACAAGCGAAACGCCAGTAAAGTGAATCTGATCAAAGGAGGAAATGATGGCAAGTCTCAGCCGAAGGTCGACAAAGCGCGTTGCGTCTCTGTTGACGTTGATTGCCCTTGTTGTCGGCGCGTCATTGTCGTCGACGCAGACGATCCACGCCCACCAAAGCATCGTCATTCAGCAGTCGACCCAACGCGGTGGCGTGATAGACATACTAGGGATAATTGGTGATAAACAGGTTGAATTATCTTGCGGCTTGAATTCTAGAAATGAATTCTGCAGAAATCTCAAAGCTGGAGAGTACTTCTTCAGGTTCGCAAGTGCTCCAGAGAGCGTTTACACGGACTGCAGGAATGTAATTGTGTACGAAATTACGCCCCAGAAAACTATGGGGAGCAAACAGGGTGTATTCTGCGCGTCGGACAACATCGACTCGCAGTAACAGTTAGGCTACGACACCGCAGGCCGTGCCAACAGCTATACCGATTGGGAGGGAGTCTCGCTAATGGGGAGGATGACGAATTCGGCGTATGGACGGGAACAGGCCTGGAGCTTGCTGACGGAGTGGACCCAAAGCGAGAGTTTGCGCAAGCACGCGCTGGGGGTGGAGGCCTGCGTTGTGGCTTGCGGCGAGCGGGAGGCGGACCGGCTGGGGCTCACGGGCGAAGGGCGCGAGGCCCTGATCGAGCTTTACTCCACCACTGCGCTGCTGCACGACTTCGATTATGAGCGCCATCCCTCGGCTGAGGAGCATCCGTTTGTGGGAGTGCGCGAGCTGGAGCGGCTGGGCTGGCCGGAGGAGATGCGGACGGCAATTCTCGGCCACGCACAGTACTCGGGCGTGCCGCGGGTCTCGCACCTGGCCAAGGCGCTCTTTGCCTGCGACGAGCTGGCGGGATTTCTGACCGCCTGCGCGCTCGTGAAGCCCACCAAGGCCATTGCCGATGTGGAAACGGCGGGGGTGCGCAAGAAGATGAAAGACAAGGCGTTTGCCCGCGGGGTGCATCGCGAGGACATTGCGCAGGGAGCCGCGGAGCTGGGTGTCGATCTGGACGCGCACATCGGATTCTGCATTGAGGCGATGCGGAAGCGGGCGGGGGAGCTGGGGCTGTAGGCGAATTCGGTTTTGCACGACGTTCAACTCACTGTCAGTGCGAGGAACGGCATTGACAAGGGGCCTTTGAGATCAGTTAATACCCGCGACGTTTAATACCCGCGACGTTTTACGATCATCGAAACTCGCCACACGATGAAGCCCCCTCCGATAGCACCGGCAGCGATTTTTTGGCCCAGAAACCCAGCCAGCTCAAGAAATATCGACGATTGTAATACCTGCCGCGTTTCGTTGGATCGTATCGGATCATGATCTTGTTGCCGTCGATCAGTTGGTAAAACGGCGACGTTTCGAAATTCATGAATCCACCGTATCGTCTCGCGCCCTTTTCGTCCTTCCAAGTGAGCCGGTCGCTGGATATACGAGATGTGGGCCGAATCTTCACATCCGTTCCAAAAAGCCTTCAATAGGTGTCGTAAGAGACGGCCCTGGCTTCTGTCTCAACCCACCTGTCGTATCCACGCAGGCGCTCCCAAAGTTCGATCAGCATGATGCGGACATTCCTTCACGACACGCAGCGGCTCTCATCTTGTATCGAGAGTACCCCCAGCGCCCTTACGGAAGTGTGCCGCCCAGGTTACCAGTAAAATTGCTCAAACTAAAGCAGATGGCTTTGAAGAAGTAGTTGTTCCATTGTGGTTTCATTCCGAATCGCGGCCCATTTCCGGTCCCGATCGGCCAATCCACGGTTTTGTTATCCCCAAACCCCCATTTTTCCATGCACACTGGATCAATCCCACGTTGGTTGTAGGTTGGTTCCTTTGGTCACGATTGAGGGCCCACAGTTCGCGGAGCAGTGTGCGGGAGTGCCCACGGGCTCGCTGGCGCCTACTTATGTTGCGGTCCAGCTTGAGCGCCGGTACTTGAAGGCGCGCATCGCGACGGTGCGCAAGCAGATGCGCAGGGAGCGGCAGGCGCGCTCAACCCGGTCTTGGGTTACGTTCTGGCCGGTCGCCGTGGGCGCGCTGCTTGGTTTTTACGCGCCACTGCTGCGCGATCTGGCCGCCGGCTATGCGCCGTGGGCCTCGACGCTCCTGTTTCCTCTCTCCGCCTTGGCCGGTGAGCGCGGGTTGAATCTGACCTCGGGCTCCGCGCAGGCGCTTGCGCAGTTCTTGCTCTTCGCCCAGTTTCCTCTGGATGGTTTGCTGGCGCGGATGATCCTGAAGCATCGGCCGACCGTGATGGGCGTGTGCGGGCAGGTCGCGGGTCTTCACGGGCTGGTTGTGGTTTATATTTTGCTGGTGTCGGGGTCGTTCAACCAGTTCCTTCCGAGCTGAAGCGACGCCCATTCTTGCCGTGGTTCTCTCGCAGTGCCCGCGAAGATGGATGGCGCGTCTACGCTTTCGGCTTGCCGTTGTAGCGATAAAACCAGCATTCCATTGTGCCGCCGCCGCTCAGTTCCACAATTTGCCGCACACGCACGAATTCGCTCGCCGCGGGCTCTTGCGGGTCGTAGCCCTCGTACTCGTCGAGTTGGCTGAGGAGGGCTGGGTCCTCCGGCAACTCCAGGACCGTGCCGCTGATTCTGTTTTTCGATTGGGGATTGGGCACGACGCCGGGGTAACCGTCGAGTTCATAGAGCTCGCCATAGACGAAGCCCCGGCTCACGGGCCGCAACTTTGCTGCCGCGCCGGCGACTTCATCCGGCGCGAAGCCGGGCTGCAACGATCCGTAGGCAAAGAGGTAGTCGCTCATGTCTCGCAGGTGTCAGGTGTCAGGTATCAGTGTGAGTGTGAGTGTGGGCGTGTGTGCATTCTCTGGGCACACTCACACTCAACACTCACACTACATGCGCATCCCTATTCCCTAATTGCTACTTTGCGTCTTTCTCAGTTCCGCGACAATTTCCGCGGCGGCGACGCGCGCCTTGGCTTCCTGGTCTGGCGGAAAGCTGATGGCGCCCACGCGCGCGTGCCCGCCGCCGCCGTAGCGCTCGCAGATTTCGGCGAGGTTAACCATCTTTGCCGGGTCGGTCTTGGTCCACGGGTTCGATCCAACAGCGACCTTGGTGCGAAAGCTCGATTTTGACAGTCCGATCGAGTAGATGGCGTTCGGAAACAGGTAGTACGGGATGAATTTGTTGAAGCCTTCCAGGGGATGGTCGGTGATATCGAAGAAGATGGTTCCGTCGCGCTCTTCGGCGCGGCTGCGGATGAGCTCAAGGGCTTGCTGATGGCGCTCGAGAAGCGGCGGAAGCAACGGCGCGACGAACGGTTGCTTGAGAATTTCCGCGAGCGGCATTTCGGTGAGCAACGGAATCAGGCGGGGAATGAACTCAGGATCCTGCGTGGACTCGATGATGAGCGTCAGCTTCATAGCCGGGGCGGGCATCTCCACGGCTTGCTCGGGGCTATCGTATTTAGCGCCGTCCACAATGTCGGCCCAGTGGATGAGGTCGGCCACGGGCGCGGTGTCGAAACCGAAGCGCGTTGACGCGATGTGCGCAATAAAACTGGTGCAGGAGACGTAGGTGGGATCGAAGAACTTGTGCTTCGCGCAGACCGGGTCGCGCCGGCAGGCAAGGAAATGCTCGTGGTCTTGCGGGGTGAGGAATGCCGACTGGTGGTGATCGAACCACCATGTGATTCGGGGCGAGGACGAGTATTTGAAGTCGACAATGGCATTTTCGTCGCCGGTGAATTCGCTCTCGTTAAAAAGAGCTCCAGCGCGATGCACCAGCCCGTGATAACTGTAGGAGGCTTCGGGCGCAATGCACTCGCGATGAAAGCGCGTGAACAGCGAGGCGCTGCAAGCTCCGTCGAAACATTTGTCATGGTAGAAGACACGAACTTGCAAAACCTGGGACCCTCCTGGGCTGGAAACTAAGAACAAAGCGGAACTGTTAAGGATCAAGGGAGAGGCTGGTTGTGTCAAGCGTGGTGGTCTTAATCACACGCTACGAGGCCGTCCATCAATTACCCTCATAGGGTCCAATCGACATGACGACGGCAGCTGCGCACGCCCGCTATCCGCTCACCCAGGGTGTCAACCCATGGCTGGTCACTGTGTCGGTGATGCTGCCAACCTTTATGGAGGTCCTGGACACCGCGATCGCCTCGGTGGCGCTGCCATACATCGCAGGGTCGCTCTCGGCTTCGAACTCCGAGGCCACGTGGGTGCTCACCAGCTACCTGGTGGCGAACGCCGTCATCCTGCCTGCGTCGAATTGGTTCGCGCGGCGATTTGGGCGCAAGCGCTTTCTGTTGACGTGCGTGATTCTCTTCACCATCGCGTCGTTCTTCTGCGGGGCCGCGCCGTCGTTGGCCGTCATCTTAGTGGCGCGCATTTTGCAGGGCGCGGGCGGCGGCGCGTTGCAGCCACTTTCGCAATCGATTCTGCTGGAGAGCTTTCCCATTGAGAAGCGCTCCATGTCGATGGCCGCGTACGGCCTCGGCATCGTAGTGGCCCCCGTGCTCGGACCCACGCTCGGCGGTTGGCTCACCGACACGTGGAGTTGGCGCTACGCTTTTTACATCAATATTCCCGTCGGCATCCTGGCTGTGATCATGATCAGCCGCTTTGTCCACGATCCTCCGTATATCAAGAACGCCAAGGTGGGCGCGTTCGACAACATCGGCTTCGGCCTGCTGGTAGTGTGGACGGGCTGCCTGCAGATCGTGCTCGACAAGGGCCAGGAGGACGACTGGTTCGGAGCCGTTTGGGTGCGCTGGGCCGTGGCCGCGCTCGTGGTTGCATTCATTGGGTGGGTCTGGCATTCGTGGACTCATCCCAAAGGCCTGGTGGATCTGCACATCCTGAAGGATCGCAACTTTCGCACCGGCTGCTTCATGATCGCGCTGCTGGGCATGTGCATTTACATCACGATCGCGATTCTGCCGCTCTATTACCAGGAGATCCTCGGCTACACGGCATTCACCGCCGGACTGGTGGTGGGCCCGCGCGGCATTGGCTCATTTATCGGTTCGCCCATCGTGGGATTTCTCGGTTCACGAATCGACAATCGCAAACTGCTCTGTGCCGGCTTTCTGGGCTTTGCCGCCTGCTCGTTCATCTTCGGCACAGTCAATCTTTCCATCGGCCCCTACACGCTTCTGCTCCCGATCATGATCACCGGTTTTGCGCTCAGCTTCGTCTTTGTTCCGCTGGCCACAATGTCTACACGCACCATTTCCAGTGAGGAGATGGGCAACGCGACGGGGCTGTTCAACATGCTGCGTAATATCGGCGGATCGATTGGAATTGCGATGGCCACCACCGCCATCATCCGCCGCGCCGATCTACACCAGACCGACCTCAGCGCCAACCTGACGCCTTCAAGCGCCGTGCTCCAGCAGAAGTCCGCAATGATTGCCCATTATCTTAGCCATCACATGGGTCCGGGGGGTGCGCGCCCCGGCGCCTTTGGCCTGATCTACAGCCAAATGGAGCGGCAAGCCGCGCTGCTGGCCTACGTCGACGTTTTCCGCTGGACCGCCGTACTGGCGCTGATCTGCGCCGGTGCCACGTGGCTATTTAAGAAGCCGGCGAAGCACGTAACTCCGCCGCCGGGCGTGCATTGAGAGCGGACGTTGGTACGCCCGTTTTTGGCGGATTTTTCTCTTGACAATGCCGAATTAACCAAGTAGCGTGCCCTTAGTTTTTGGCCTGAAGTATTTTGGACGCGAATTGGCCTCTTGGGAACCCGTACTTGCTACAGACTGTTGAGCACCTCTACACGCTCGATTCGATGGATGGCCGGTGGTCGGGGGTCGGGGAAAACGAATCTCGTGGGATCGGTGCCTGACTCCGCTTGCCCCTTCAGTGCGGCTCAGGCCTTACGATTCTGTGACTATGGTTGTGGCTGCGAATTAATCCATTGCAGTGTCCGGCGCAAGCCCCATTGCGCGGTATCCACTTAGGCAGACCGATTATTTCGATTTTGATCGAGGCTTGCACTGGAACGTCATTTCGCCAGCGCCAGCCCTCGTGTCAAAGTGCCGCAACCAGGACAGGGCGGATTGAGCGCGATTCGCCCCAAACCAGGGCAGAGGGATAGTTTCCCCTGTACCAACCGGAGTATTTCCATGAGAATCAGTTTGTTCAGTCTTGCCAAAGCATCCCTAGTTTCGTTGTTTTTGCTGCTTGGGTTAGGGGCCGCGCTAAAGGCTGCAGCTCAACTCAATCCCAATCCGACGGCTACGGCCCCGACCAAGTCCGATGAGGTTACAACCAACGACTCGGTCCTCCCCTTGGTCTATACCGTTGAGAATAGCGGCTCGACCACCGGGAGCATTCAGGGTTTCAGCACGAGCAACGGGACGCCGGCGTGGCCATCGATGGCTAACCTCCCCATCATTCGAACGTTGCCGGACCCCTTCATACACATCTCGACCGGAGTGCGCGACACCAGTTTCGCAGACTGGGAGCAGCACCGCCAGGACATCCTGAATGGTTTCGAGACCTATATGACGGGCCCAAAGCCGGATTGTTCCGACTGCACCATCACTGCATCTTACACCGTATCGTCGGCCAACCATTACGCCCTGTCAGTAAAGATAACAAGGACGAATTTGTCGACCGGAGTGCAAACGACGACGCTGACCTCGGCGATCGTTACCCCATCGGGTACCGCTCCAGCCAATGGTTGGCCGTTCGTGATGTCTGTCGACGGAAGCGGTTACACCAGCGCTTTCCCCAGTGCCAGCGTCGCGACCGTCCCCTACACCTCATCCCAGGTAACGTCGTCCGACAGCCCTACATCCACAGATGGGTTCTACAAATTGTATGACCAATACAAATCGGGTCAGAGTTACCCATCCTTATGCGACAACAACACCGCGGGTACGCCTATATGCCCCGGCAACCCGACAATTACCGGGTACGCCACCTACAACGGCAATTCGGGGCAAGAGGCCGCCTGGGCGTGGGGCGTCAGCCGGCTGCTTGATGGCCTGCAACTCGTCACCTCATCGAACTGCTCGCCTACCAACTGCCCCAGCGGCCCGCTTCAGCTCGATGTGACGCACTCGGCGATCACCGGATGCTCGTATGCCGGGAAGATCGCGCTCTGGGCCGGAGCTCTGGACGAGCGGATTGCCCTTATTGCTTCAGAGGAAAGCGGTGGTGGTGGTATAGCCAACTGGCGTTCCTCTTATGATATGGATTCGGAATATGAGCTGGGCACGCACGACGGCTCGGTGGAAGATGTGGACACGACAGACCATCGCTGGTGGTGCGTGCAGTGCTTCCATAGCAAGTTCAGCAGTGTGGACGTTTACAAGCTGCCGATCGATTTGCATGAAGTAGCAGCCGTTGCGGCGCCCAGAGCGTTAGTGGAATCCGCTAATACCGAGTCGTACTTCCTGGCGAATGAATCCGACTATGTCTCGGCACGGGCAATTCAGCAGGTTTATAACACGCTTGGCATAGGAGACAGGTTCGGATTCATCGTCGATAGCGACCACGGCCACTGTGCCGCGCCAGCCGGCGAAACCGCGGCCGTCGCATCAATTTGTCAACCGATACATACTGGGTCAGAGCGTGACCACGGATGTTGAGAGCTACCCGCAGGGTGCAACCGCCATTCCTAATGCTGCCTATGTGCCCACCTCCTCCACCGCCACGAACCCTAAACCGACCTATCCAATGTACTTTCCAAGCATGGATTACCAGCGGTGGACCGCCTGGTGGGGGACCAACAATCCGCAGTTCCCGAACGCCTGGAACACAGGCGGTACGGTCGAATCTGTGGTTCAACAACCCCATGACGATCAATACCAACGACACCGTTGAAGCGGGTTATGCCATTCGGATGTCCGCGGCCAATAACCCGGGCGCGACAGTGCAAGTGAAAAACGCGGCCGTCAATATCAACGTCACGTGCAGCGACGGCAGCTCCTATACCCTCGACATTCCGATGTCCGCAACCTATGGAACCGGGCAGACCTTTACGATCCCGGCCGGCAACACCTCATGGTTCCCGTCATCCGACCCGACCAACTCTGCGACTTTTCAGGGCTCTATCTCGGGCACCGGTGGAGTTGTGGGTTCGGGAGGGGTAGTGAAAACCTGGAACGAAAATGTCGTGGGCTCGATTGTCAACCCTGGCTGCGCGAACGGGCTTGCTGGAACGGCGGGCCGGACCTACTTCTCCGCCTTGGGAGTACAGGACAACAGCAATGGCGTGCCCGCAGGACCTGGTTTTGTAACCACCGACACCACGCTGTCTCCGATTGTTGTGCAGTTCCACGCGAAAGACGTGACCGGCGGCCAGGGCGGCGCATGGAGTCCGCCAGTAACCGTCAACCAACTGCCGTTGAATTACGGAGTTTCATAATGCTGCGGATCCCATCCGTTGGATGGGATCCACCGCACCCTCAACAGCGGCAGCGGGTGGAGCGAGATCCCAACCGTAAACCTTAACCCGCAGAATTAACCCCAGGATTGAATGTGAAGAGAGGTTTAAACATGAAATTGAAGGTAGGCATTTCCGCAGTTAGTGTCCTCGCGCTGGCATGCGCCTTGGCGGCAGTTCCGGCGTCGGCCGAGTCCTCTGTCATATACGACAACACCGGGCCAGGATCTTTGACCACAAACGCGTGGAGCATTTTCGGCACAGATGCCGTGGCGGACTCCTTCACGCTGCCCGTTGCGGCGACGATTGACGGCGTCAATTTTAACGTCTGGGTATTGCCAGGCGACTCGCTGACCAGCGTGGACTGGTCGATTACAGACACGCCTTTCGGAACCGTGGAAGCAAGTGGGACCACGACTGAGGGGCCGAACACATCGATAGGAACCGGTTTCGGTTACTATCCCATCCTTGGGGAAACGATCACAATCCCCGACGTAAACCTCCCGGCCGGCACCTACGATCTCGAGCTCACCAACGGCCAGGACGCATACGACAACAGCGTTTGGTGGGACGAGAGCGATGGGCCCTCAACGGCGTACAATGCCGGCGGTCAGATTCCTTCCGAGACCTTCCAGGTCCTCGCCACCCCGGAACCCCCCAGCTTCCTGCTGATGGGTCTGGGTATTCTGGCGCTGGCCGGTCTGGCAACCCGCACCAAGCTGCTGGCTTAGGTAAGACCGGGTGACCCACCCTTGCGACTACCTTCTGTCGCAAGGGTGGGAAACCTGATCCTGTTGAGAACGAATTTTATAAATTATGGTACCCACCTCCCAGAAACAGGACTTCGGGTGCTCGCGCTGATTTGCGCTTTTGCCGCGTGGCTGTTTAAGAAGCCGGCGAAGTACTTCGCGCCGCCGCCGGCGGAGATGTGCTGAGCGCGACAGATGGTCCCCGTTTTTCCTCTTGACAACGCCATAAGAACGCAATAGCGTGGACGTACTTTTTCAACGTGATTTATTTTTGACGCGAATTTATCTCTGGCTGACCCGCGTTTGCGACATGGCCGCTAGGCACAACTATGTGCCTGAGTCAGTTGATGGCCGGCGGGCGGGATGCGGAGAAGAGGAATTTCGTGGAATCTGCGTTGGCCCGTCCTGTCTCTGCTTGGCACGTCAGGCCGTCATGATTCCGTGACTATGGTTGCGGTCGCGAATTAATCCACTGCAGCGCCCATCGCATGTCTCCGTTGCGCGGTGTCTAATTGCGCTGGCTGATTATTTCGATTCTGATCGAGGCTTGCATCGCGATGCGCTGTCGCGCGTACCGGCCTTCGCATCGGCGTGCCGCAACCTGGAAAGGGCGCGTTGAGTTCGATTCGCCCCTAACCAGGACAGTGGGAGAGGTTCCTCTGCCCGATCGGAGTCAGTTCATGAAAATCAGGCTGTTCAGTCTTGCCAAAGCATCCCTAGTTTCGTTGTTTTTGCTGCTTGGGTTAGGGGCCGCGCTAAAGGCTGCCGCTCAACTCAATCCCAATCCTCCCGCCGCGTCCGCCAAACCGGATGAGGTCACGACCTACGACTCGAGCACCCCCGCCGTCTATTCCACAGAGAATTCCGGTGCGACCTCTGGAAGCATCGAAGGTTTCAGTACGAGCAACGGGTCGCCGGCGTGGCCGTCGTTCGCTAACCTCCCCATCATTCGACCGTTGCCGGACCCGTTTAAGTACATCACTACGGGATCGCGCGACACGAGTTTCGCGGCGTGGGAGGCGCACCGCCAGGACATCCTGAATGGGTTCGAGACCTATATGGTGGGTGCGAAGCCGGACTGTTCCGACTGCACCATCACTGCGTCCTACACGGTATCGTCGGCCAATCATTACGCCCTGACAGTCAAGGTGACCAGGACGAATTTGTCGACCGGAGTGCAAACGACGACGCTGACCTCGGCGATCGTTACCCCATCGGGGACAGCTCCAACCAAGGGTTGGCCGTTCGTGATGGCTGTCGACTCAACCGGTTACACCAGCGCTTTCCCGAGTGCCAGTGTCGCGACCATCCCATTCACTTCAAGCCAGGTAACATCGTCTGACAGCCCCTCGAACACAGATGGGTTCTACAAATTGTATTACCAATACAAAGCCGGTCAGAGTTACCCAGTCTTATGCGACGGCAGTTGTACAGCCGCCCTCCCGGCAATTCCCGGGTATACCACCTACAACGGCAATTCGGGTCAATTCGCCGCCTGGGCCTGGGGCGTCAGCCGTTTGCTTGACGGCCTGCAACTCGTCACCGCATCCAACTGCTCGACAGCCAACTGCCCGAGCGGTCCGCTGCCCATCGATATGGCGCACTCGGCGATCACCGGATGCTCGTACGCCGGAAAGATCGCGCTCTTCGCTGGAGCCCTGGACGAGCGGATTGCCCTTACGGCTTCCGAGGAAAACGGCGGCGGTGGTGTTCCGAGCTGGCGCGAATCGTATGAAGTCGACTCCGAGAGCTATTTGGGTTCGCACTCCGGTTCGGTGGAGGATGTCGACACGACAGACCATCGCTGGTGGTGCGTACAGTGCATGCATAGCAAGTTCAGCAGCGTCGACGTTTACAAGATGCCGGTCGACTTGCATGAAGTAGCAGCCCTGGCTGCGCCCAGAGCGCTGGTGCAAGCCGCGAATACGAATTCTTACTGGCTGGGGAATGACTCCAACTATGTCTCGTCGCGGGCAGTTCAGCAGGTCTATAACCAGTTGGGCATCGGAGACAGGTTTGGGTTCATCGTCGATGGCGATCACGGCCACTGTTCCGCGCCAGCCAGCGAGGTTGCGTACGTCGCACAGTTTGTCAACAAATTCATCCTGGGTCAGAACGTCACTACAGATGTCGAAGTCTACCCGAATCAGCCGGACGATGGATATGGCACCAGCCAGAGCCCAAAGCATTACGCTCCGGAAAGCTACTCAACCATGAATTGGCAGCGGTGGACCTCCTGGTGGGGAACCACCAATGCCGTATTTCCGAACAGCTGGAACAGCGGCGGAACCGCCGACCTCTGGTTTAACAACCCCATCACTATCAATTCAGGCGACACGGTCGAGGCAGGATACGCCATTCAGATGTCCGCCACCGGCCACCCGGCGGCGACCGTGAAATTGCCCAACGCGAACATACAAACTGACGTCACCTGCGGCGACGGCAGCTCCTATACCCTGTACATTCCGCTCAACCCGACCACAGGCCTGGAAGCAACATCAACAACGTATGGAGTTGGGCAGACCTATACGATCCCGGTCGGGAACACCTCGTGGTATCCCTCGTCCGACCCGACCAACTCAGGCACCTTTGAGGGCACCGTGACCGTCACAAATGTGGCTCTCGCGAACTTGGGCGCGAACGTCAACACCGGCTGTCATGACGGCAGTGCCGGGCAAGCAGGCCGGGCGTACCTCGTCGGACTGGGGAAACAGGACAACAGTAATGGCGACCCCGCTGGACCTGGCTTTGTAACCACTGACACCACGCTGTCGCCTCTCTGGGTGCAGTTCCATCTCAAGGACGCGACCAATGGCCAGGGCGGCGCATGGAGCTCTCCGATACTCGTCAACCAGCTGCCTGCAAATTAAGACAAAGATGCGGTGGGTCCCATCTGTTCGATGGGATCCACCGCACCCTCAACGGCGGCAGCGGATGGAGAGAATTCCCAACCGTAAACTTTAAACCGCAGAATTAACCCCAGGGTCGAAAGTGAAAAGAGGTTTAAACATGAAATTGAAGGTAGGCATTTCCGCAGTTAGTGTTTTCGCGCTGGCATGCGCCATCGCGGCGGTTCCGGCGTCGGCCGAATCCTCGGTCATATACGACAACACCGGGCCAGGAACTTTCACGACGAACGCGTGGAGCTTTTTCGGCACGGATACCGTGACGGACTCCTTTGTGCTGCCCGATGCGGAGACGATTGATGGCGCCAGTTTTGACGTTCTGGGTATTGCCAGGCGACTCGCTGACCAGCGTGGACTGGTCGATTACAGACACGCCTTTCGGAACCGTGGAAGCAAATGGGACCACGACTGAGGGGCCGAACACATCGGTAGGAACTGGTTTCGGTTACTACTCCATCCTTGGGGAAACGATCACGATCCCCGACGTATCGCTTCCTGCCGGCACGTACGATCTCGAGCTCACCAACGGCCAAGACGCATACGACACCAGCGTCTGGTGGGACGAGAGTGACGGGCCCTCAACGGCGAACAACGCCGGCGGTGCGATTCCCTCCGAGACCTTCCAGGTCGACGTTACCCCGGAACCCCCCAGCTTCCTGCTGTTGGGCATGGGTATTCTGGCGCTGGCCGGACTGGCAACCCGCAATAAGCTGATGGCTTAAGTAAGATCTGGCGACCCACCCTTGCGACTTCATTTTGTCGCGAGGGTGGATTACCGGACCATATAGAAAACAAAGTAGTGTGTTCTCCCGCGTGCCGGAGTCGGGACGGCGGGTGCTGAAGCTGGTTTCTGCCTGAGCGGCACGGCTGTTCAAGCGGCCGGCGAAGCATGTTACGCCGCCGGAGGGGCGCATTGAACTGATCCGCCCATGCCTCCAGCGTCCGCGTGGGGGTCCTCCCAATCACGCGTCGGATAATTTTAGATCGACGCTGGCATGGCTTGTACCAAATTTCTGGACCGCATGAATACTTTGTTTTGGCGGCGGCGGTTTCCCGTTTTTTCGCCGGAAAAAAGGCGAAAGAATGGGGCAAGGAATTGGTACCAAGCCAAACGGTCGGCGCGCGAGCAGTATCCTCAGGCCAAGTTACTCAATTTGTTCACTTAGATTGTTATTACCGCTCCTTTCCTTCTTACTGATTCCGAGCGCTCATTTCGTCTTGAGGACAACGCCTGTCTTCTTTCAGGCATCCATCCCTTGGTAACGAGAGGAAGCCGCGGGTTGATCGCTCACCCAATCGGAATTTTGCGAGTTAAAGGAGCAAAGCAGTGTCAAAGTTCAGCCATAAGTTCCGTTTGTTGTTTGTATTCGCATTGGTCGCTGCATCGGGAGGATTGACAGCGCAGGAGCCCAATCCCACGCAGCAGCCTAATCCCGCCGCCGAAGCCAGGCCCCAGAGTCAACCCGTCGCCATGGATAGCGTGCCGCTCTACAAGATTGAGGTTGTCGCCCGCGATATTCCCGCGATCAATTACTTCCATCGCAGCGGTTCCACCAAAATCGGCTTCCGTGGTACCGAGTTGCTGCCCCAGGCCCACGGTGAAGCCCGAGTGGAAAGCAAGCTGGGCCGCACCGTGATCGACGCCAACATTGAGGGACTTACACCGGCCAACGGTTTCGGCCCTGAGTATCTGACTTACGTTTTATGGGCCATCACACCGGAAGGCCGCCCGGTGAATCTCGGTGAGGTACTCCCCAACGGGTCAAAGGATAAAAATCAGATCACGGTTACCACAGATCTCCAGGCATTCGGCTTGATCGTCACCGCCGAACCGTACTACGCCGTTACCATGCCCAGCGACCTGGTGGTGATGCAGAACTTCGTTCTTGAAGATAAGACCCAGGGAGTCATCGAGCCGGTGGTTGCGCATTACTCCCTGTTGCCGCGCGGCGCTTACGCTGAAACCGCGGGACGCCACACGGTGCTCCATCCCATCACGCGCAATGAAAGTTCGCCTCTCGAGCTTTACGAGGCGATGAACGCAATCCAGATCGCGGAGGCGGCTGGTGCGCGGAAGTACGCGACAGACACCATGGCTACGGCCACGACTGCGCTGCAAAACGCGCAGGATCTGGACATGCACAAGGGCGACCGCAAGCAGGTGATCACCTATGCGCGCGAGGCGGTGCAGTCTGCTGAAGACGCGCGCATCATCACCATCCGCAAGATCAAAGCGGCAGACGAAGCTGCTTTGCAACAGGACCGCAATCGGGCCGAGGAAGAGAAGCGCCAGGCGCAACTGATGGCCGAGCAGCAGGCGGAGCAGCGTCGACAGGCCGAGGCTACGGCGGCGCAATCGGACGCCGAAGCGCTACGCGCCCGCGAAGAAGCGGAGCGGGCTCGCCAGGCGCAACAGCAGGCCGAACTGAACAAACAGCAAGCCGATCAGCAGGCGGCGCAGGCGCGCGAGCGCCTGAAAGCGCAATTGAATGCGGTTCTCGAAACCACTGAAACGGCGCGCGGCCTGATTGTCAACATGCCCGATGTGCTCTTCGACTTCAATAAGTACACATTGAAACCGGGGGCGCGCGAAAAACTGGCCAAGGTTTCAGGAATTCTGCTTTCCTACCCGAACCTTAAACTTCAGGTGGAAGGTTACACCGATAGCATTGGGTCTGATGCTTATAACCAGAAGTTATCGGAAGAGCGCGCAGATAGCGTGCGTGGCTATCTTGTAGCGCAAAGCGTTCCCGACTCCAATGTAACTGCGGCCGGGTTCGGCAAGAGTGATCCCGTCGCCGATAACTCGACTGACTCGGGACGCGCCCAGAATCGCCGCGTCGAGTTAGTGGTTTCGGGAGCCGCGATCGGCATTGAGGGAGGCGATCCCGGAGCACAATCCGAGATCCAGCCGGGGGCATCCACTCAGCCTTCGGATCGAAGCGGCGTGTCGAATCCTCCACAGTAACTCTCGTTATCAAGTGCGGGCGGAAACAAAATGGGCTGTCTTTCGGGGCAGCTCATTTATTCACCGCGCGCGGCGGCGGACCTTCGGCCAACGTTCCGCGGCGGCCCGCCTGGACATTCTCATTACGCGCCGCTCCGTCGCCGCGGACGCACTGGTCGACTTCCGGCTCCCTCCAAAAAACATGCTGTCTCAAATCGGCCCGCTCGCGGTATAGTGGCGGCATGCCTGCACGATCTTCGGTCTTCCCCGAGCTTAGGCTTTTGATACTTGTGTTTGCCGCCTGCTGCCTGAACATTGCGGCACAGGCGCAAGCCTCCACCGCCGTCCGGGCGCAAGCACTCGTCATTGACGGTCTGGGCAAAGGCACGGCTCCGCTCGATGGGCCGTGGCAGTTCCACGTGGGCGACGACCCGGCGTGGGCCGCGCCCGGCTTCGACGATTCGCACTGGGAGCAACTCACTGCCGACAAGACGTGGGGTGCGCAGGGCCATCCCAGCTATACCGGGTTTGCGTGGTATCGCAAAGCCATCAAGATCACTCTCGCGCCCGGCGCCGATCCGGACGTTGCGCTGCTCATTCCCACTATCGACGATGCTTACGAGCTCTACTGGAACGGCGTGAAGGTGGCGCAATATGGAAAACTGCCGCCGTACGCGATGATTTACGAGGGCATACCCAACCAGACTTTTGGCCTGGGGCCGATCCGCTCTGGCGTGCTGGCCGTGCGCGTGTGGAAGTTTGTGCTGGCCTCGAACGACGCGGACACTCTGGGCGGCTTTGAGCGCATGCCGCTCATCGGCAGCCCCACCGCCATCGCAACAGAGAGAGGGAGCCGCGACTACAAGTGGCTGCAGAGCCAGCAATTTCGTTTCGGGCTCACTTCGCTGTATGCGCTGGTGGCTCTGCTCAGCTTTGTGGCGTGGCTGCGCGACCGCAAGCAGTGGCTTCTATTCTGGATGAGCCTCTACGCCCTGATGCTCACCATGGATGTGCTGCTGCTCGGCATGCGTCTGTCCTATCCCTTTGAGATCGCTCAGCTCCTGAGTCAGGCTGCCATTTCCCTTCGCGAAGCGTCTGGGTGGTTCCTGCTCATCTGGCTGCTACAGCTCCACGAGCACCCGAGGCTGGTGTACTTAACGCGGCTCGCTGCGATTATCGGCGTCGTCTTCGGAACCATCGACGGATGTTTGTCATTTCTGTATCCTGATTGGATCTCCGCGCTGCAAATGCAGGTTGCCGATGCCATCACGACGCTGCCGGCAGTCGCGTTTGAGGCGATTCCTGCGGTCCTGGTGGCTTACGCCATCTTCAACCGGAAGCGACTGGACTCAACCCGCTGGCTGGTTGCGATCCTGGCCTTTTTGAATTCATCGGTGTATGCAGTTGAGAATTTCACCGCGCAGGGTGTTCGCTACACGCACTGGACGCTGAGCGACAAGATTGAAGCACCGCTGTTCACGGTGTTCGGCAATAACTTCAGCCTGCCGACGATTTTGCGCACGCTGCTGTTTCTCTCCATTGTGTACGCGGTGATTCGCTACACCATCGACAACCGCCGCCGCCAGCACGCGATGGAGCAGGAGTTCCAGAACGCGCGTGAGTTGCAACAGGTGCTGGTGCCGGAACATCTGCCCGCCCTGGCCGGGTTCAACCTGACCAGCGCCTACCGTCCGGCGCAGGAGGTAGGCGGCGACTTCTTCCAGATCATTCCGATTGAGGGAGGCGCGACGCTGATTGTTTTGGGCGATGTGAGCGGCAAGGGACTGAAGGCCGCCATGGCGGTTTCGATGATCGTGGGCGCGGTGCGCACCTTGGTCGAGACCACGTCGCGGCCCGCGGAGATTCTAGCCGGGCTGAATCGGCGACTGTTTGGCCGCATGCAGGGAGGATTTGCGACGGCGGTGGCGCTGCGCCTGGATGGCGACGGCACCTGCACCATCGCGTGCGCCGGGCATCCCTCGCCTTACGTGAACGACCAGGAGATGGTCTTCCCGGGCACGTTGCCGCTGGGCGTTTTGCCGACGGCGGTGTTTGAAGAGAGCCGTATCAAATTGGTCGAGCGCGACCAGCTTGCGCTTTATACCGATGGGCTGCTTGAGGCGCGGAGCCAGAATGGCGATCTCTACAGTTTTGGGCGGCTCAAGACGCTATTCGCCAGCCGGCCGACTGCGGAACAGGCCGCAGATGCTGCCGTCAACTTCGGGCAGGACGACGATATTACGGTGCTGACTCTGACGCGGGTGGCCGTGAACGCGTAATTGAGTTGTCGGGCCAACCGATTTCAGCCGATTTTATGGCCGGTCGCCGAATACCCGCCCGCCAGCCTTGCGCGTCGCATCTGCCAGTTGGGAATCGAAAGTGGCCAGCGGGGCGCCCCTGCGCAGGGCAAGCTCCAGGTACATCGCGTCGTAGGCGGTCAAGCCAAAGCTGCGCGCCAAAGCCATGACAGCCGATTGCCGGAGCCTCGGCGAATCGGTTTCGGCCTCGATATCCGCTAGTTCGAGCTCGCCAAGGAATGCTGTGGTTTGAGAAATCGTGACCAGACCCGTCCGCTCGCCCCGGAGAATTCCGCTTGCCACCTCGCAGTACCAAATTGCAGGAACGGCGAACTCTCCATGATCTAACTCATCCAGAACTTGATCAGCTAGCGCTGCTTCTGCCGGATCCAATCGGGGAAAGAGCCAAGCCAGGGTCATTGAGGCGTCCAGCACCGTCATTCGCGGCCTTCCTCGATCCAGGAACGCAACTCCTCATGAGAAACTCCTTGAATCTTCGGCATCTCACGCAAGCGCCGGATTGCCTCGGCAATGCGCCTCGAATCTGGGCGGCCTTTATGCCGGATCGGTCCCAGCTCCGCAGACGGCTCACCGCGCTGCGTGATGATGAAGGACTCGCCCGCCCGCGCCTGGCGTACGAGCTCGGAGAAACGGGTTTTCGCCTTAAAGAGGCCAATTTCGGTCACAAGTCACCTCAGACTACCGACAATCAACTAGTTTATCAACTAGATGGTTTGTTGTCTATCCCGCCAGCGGCGCAAACTTCTTCAGCTTTTCGTCGTACTCCTCGATGCGGCCTGTGAGGATATCGTAGTACCAGCCGTGCACCGTGAGTCTCCCCTCCGCCAAGGCATTTGCTACCGGCGTCTGCGCGTGCAGGTTCATCAGTTGCGCCACTACGTTGCCGCGGATCAGCGAGGCCAGTTCCGCGCTGTCGCCGTCGGCGGGATTGAGAGGCTGCTTGTAGGCAAACGCCACTTTCACGTGGTCGAGCCAGCGCCGCGCCTTAGGCAGGCCCTCGAGACTGTTGGGGTCGAGTGCCGCTTTCAGCGCCCCGCAGTCCGAGTGGCCGCACACGATGATGTGCCGCACCTTGAGCACTTCCACGGAATACTCGATGGTCGCGGTCACGCCATCCACATCCTGGTTGGTAATGGGCACCACGTTTCCAATGGCGCGCGAGATAAACAGATCGCCTGGCTCGGTGCCCAGAATCAGGTCCGGCACCACGCGCGAGTCGGCGCAGGTGATGAACAGCCACGCCGGCGTCTGGCCCTCCGACAGCAGGTGAAAATGGCTCTTCTTCGCGGGAAAAACTTCGGCGAGAAACCGCTTGTGTCCGTCGATCAGTTTTTGCATCTTCGCTCTTGCGCTCCATTTGGAGGTTTGTTCCACCGGTCTCCTGACCGGCTGTACTAAGGGCCTCCTGGCCCTCAGAGATCTCGCCAGAACTCAAAATCCGGGTAGTCGCGCATTTATGAGAAGCCCGTTCTAACTCAGCCTATCGCATGTGGTTACGATATAGTTGCTCAATGCTTCCCCGCAGGTGCCTCAACCAGGTATTTGCGCTCCCGCTCGCTGTTCGGGCTCCAATTGCGACTACCCTCACTTTCGAAAGGATGGTTCCCGCATGACGGCCGTTCTTCTTGTCGCCGCCGATGTGCCGCTCATGCAAAAAATCTTTCCGCCCGTGCCGCCGGTCGAGCAGGTACAGAACACGCCGCTCCTAATCACCGCTGTGCTGATGTTCTGCCTGGCGGCTGCCTTCCTGGCTCTCTGGCGGGCCGCGCCCGATTTTCGAGCGTTTCGCAGCCTGGGCATCTTTTTCGCACTGGTCGCGGTGACTCAGTCATGCGATTACTTCGGGGGGCAGACCGCCTACTGGTCTCTGCGGGCCATAGCGTCGGGCATGCTCGTCGAATCAGCGGGCGAGGCAATGGAGGTCCAGCGTTGTCGCTGGACATTGCTGTTCTGGCCAATCTATCTCTTTGTTTGCGTCGCAGTGTGGTTTCCAAACCTGTCTTTTACCGCCGACTGGCCGATGCTTGTGACCGAGGTACTTCTCGCGATTCTGATTTTTCAAGGGCTGAGACGCAACAGCACACGCGACAGAATGATTGCCGGCGCGTTCCTGTTTTATTGGTTCGTGCGTCTCACGCTTACCAACGATTTGCAGCGCCTGACGGGTATCAAGCAATACGCTTCCATCGGCGGTTGGCACTGGCAGTACACCATTACCACCCTGACCGTGCTGGGAATCGTAACGCTCGCCATCCTGGCTCGCGACCTGATCCGCGACCGCAGCGAGAAGGAGCGCATGGCCGCTGAGCTCGAGGCTGGCCGCGCTGTCCAGCAGGTCCTCATCCCGGAAGAGATCCCCACCATCCCGGGATTCACCATTCATGCGGTATACAAGCCCTTTGGAGAAGTCGGCGGCGACTTTTTCCAGATCCTCCCGATCACGACTGGCGGAGTTCTGGTGGTCATCGGCGATGTGAGCGGCAAAGGCATGCCCGCCGCGATGATGGTCTCGCTGCTGGTTGGCACAGCGCTCACTCTGGCTGAATCGACGACCAGCCCCTCCGAGATTCTCACGGGTCTCAATCATCGTCTTCAGGGCCGCAGCCGCGGCGGCTTCACCACCTGCCTCGTTCTGCGCGCCGATACGAACGGCACACTGACTATCGCCAACGCCGGCCACATCGCGCCTTATCTTGATGGCAAAGAGCTGCCGCTTGAAAACGGCCTGCCGCTTGGCCTCGCCCCTGAAACCGCGTATGCCGAGTCCACTTTCCAACTCGCACAAGGCCAGCAACTCACCCTCCTCACCGACGGTGTAGCCGAGGCCCGCGACAAATCCGGCGGGCTTTATGGTTTTGAGCGCACTGCTGCCATGAGCACCCAATCTGCCAACCAGATCGCCAAAACGGCGGAACAGTTCGGCCAGGATGACGACATCACCGTGCTGACCCTCGCACGCGCTGCATAAAGCCAATCAATTACCATGCGGCTTGAGAGGAGTTTCACCGCCCTCATGCCGCGCATATCGTTTCGCTTCGCTCTCGTCACTTTTATCACTCTTGCCTCGCCTGGCCTCCGCGCACAGACTGTCGACGCCATCGATTCCGCGCTGCGCAGCCAGGTGGACCGCATCGCTTCGCAGGTACTCGAGGCGACGGGAGTGCCATCGGCCTCAGTCGCCGTGGTGCAGCACGGCAAGCTCGTCTACACCCACGCTTACGGCAATGCGCGCGTGGCAACGGCAGCGTCTGCGGCCGTTCCGGCGACGCCGGAGATGCGCTACTCCATCGGTTCGATCTCCAAACAATTTACTGCGACGGCGATTTTGCTTTTGCAGGAACAGGGCAAGCTGAGCATCGACGATCCCGTGGGCAAGTACATTCCGGGTCTCACGCGCGGCAATGAGGTGACCATTCGCGAAATTCTCTCGCACACCTCCGGCTACCAGGATTACTGGCCGGAAGACTACGTGATGACCACGATGATGGGGCCCGAAACCGCGCAGCAGATTATCGACACCTGGGCGAAAAAGCCGCTCGACTTCGAGCCCGGCACCGAGTGGCAGTATTCGAACACGAACTTTGTTATCGCCGGGTGCATTGTTGAGGTCGTTTCCGGCGAGAACTCTGTGGGATTTTCTGAGCGAGCACATCTTTCGGCCTTTGGGCATGAAGTCGGTCTGGAATTCCGATCAAAAAGAACTCGCCGCAGTGGATGCCACGCCGTACGTTCGCAATGCGCTGGGACCTCTGCGCGTTGCCCCGAACGAGGGCATTGGCTGGATGTTCGCGGCGGGCGAACTGGCCATGACTGCGCACGACCTGGCGCTGTGGGATGAGAGCTTGATCGCACAGTCAATCCTGAAACCAGAGAGCTATAAAGCAATGTTCACCGAGGTGAAGCTGAAGAATGGCGAGGGCACGAAATACGGCCTCGGCATAGAAGTGCGCCAGCGCAACGGCCATCGCTCGATCGAGCACTCAGGCGAAGTTTCAGGTTTTGTTTCGGACAACGAGGTGCTGATCGACGACGGGGCGGCTGTGGTGGTGCTCACCAACCAGATGGCGGTCAACGCCGCGGAAACTATAGCGCAACTCGCCGTGCCACTCGTGGCCGGCTATCCGCTCACTGCGCCGGAGCAGCAGGCTCTCGGCATTTATCGCGGCTTGCAGCAGGGCCGCATCGACCGCTCGCTGCTCGCGCCCAACCTGAGCAACTATTTTACCGCCGAAGCTGTTGCCGACTTCCGGTCGAGTCTTGCGCCGCTGTGCGAGCCGCTCAGCCTGCGCCAAACCAGCAGCGAGCTGCGCGGCGGCATGACCTTCCGCGAATTCGATATCGAGTACCCCGGCCGCACCCTTGAGCTG
This sequence comes from uncultured Acidobacteriaceae bacterium, assembly GCA_963732305.1. Taxonomy (GTDB): domain Bacteria; phylum Acidobacteriota; class Terriglobia; order Terriglobales; family Acidobacteriaceae; genus Telmatobacter. The sequence goes on along the minus strand of CAVSYW010000003.1, from coordinate 21,145 downwards.
ACGACCTACACGTATGCTGACGGCAAGCTGGAGCAATATCTCATCGCGCCCACGCAATGAGGAGAGAGGCCCATTGGCAAAAAATGCCGAGAAACGCGTGCGCGCCGTTGCATCGCTTGCTGCCAGGGAACGACCGCCGAACCGTGTGCAGCGACGGTCTTTTTCGCTTGCCCTTGCGTTCTCCAGCCGGTTCCTGATTCTCCGCGATCGCGCGTTGGGCTGGACAAAAAGCGGCAGCGTTCCCGCTGGGGTGCATGAGCGGGCTTCGCGACACGCCATTCCAGGCGACGCCCATCCCATCGACGCGGTTTTTGTGGAACCGGCTCAAGTTCCCGGCCGGGCCGCAGTTCTCATTTGTCATGGAATTGGCGAAACCGTGGAGCATTGGTTCGGTGTGCAGCAGCTCCTTGCGGCGCACGGCGTTGCTTCACTGGTTTTCGATTACTCAGGCTACGGAAAAAGCAAAGGGCGGCTGCACTGGGAGCAGTTTGAGATGGATGCGATTGCGGCTTTCGGCGCACTTAAAGAGAGGGTGCCGGATTTGCCGCTGACGGTGCTTGGTTTTTCGCTGGGCAGCGGCGTGGCCGCGGCAATGATTCATCGAGTCGGCGCGAAGCGCCTGATTCTCTGCGAGGCGTTCACTTCTTTTCGTCACGCGGCGGCGTCAGTCGGGATTCCTCGGCCACTTAAACACTTCGTGCCGCCTATCTGGAACGCGCAACCGCCGCTGGCGCGGTGCAAGATGCCGGTGCTGATCGTGCATGGAGAGAAAGACCGGCTGTTTCCCATCGCCATGGCGCACGAACTGGCTGGATGGTGCGAGCCGCGGGCGGAGGTCATCGTGGTCCCGAATACGAAACACAACCAGCCCTTCCACAAACCGCACATTTCTTACTGGGGGCCGATCGTCGAGTGGCTGATGCGCTAGCGCGTGCCTGCGCTCACGATCCGCCTCGCTCCGGCTCGCCCTCATCGCGGCGTCCCCGGTCGAGCCGGTCTTCCGGATCCTTGCGCTCTTCTTCTTCGCGCCGCTTTCTCTGCTCTTCGCGCTCCTCGCGACCGTCCGCCATCACCCGCTCCTCGGGTCCAGTTTATCCGCTCGACAGGAGAACCTAAAGGCGGGTGAGGAGAATGCGCTGCCACGTATAGCGTGGATTTACGCAAAGGCTGAAGTGATCGGCGATGCGGCTCTACTTCCTGACATACGGGCACTGCGCCGCCGTATCCAGAATCATCTTGTCTTTGCTCAGGAATCGGAATGTTGTGTGGTAGGCCACCCCGGCGTCGGTCATTACGTAAACCACCGTAGGAAAGGTCGTCGTTTCTCCGGCAACGTAGGTCACGGGGATGGTGTTCATCGTGCCGTTGGCGTCGGGCTCGGTGCGAGTCTTCTCGTCAAACGTAAATGGTTCTATACAGTAAGGACTGGGCGCGACACCGCTCCTGTCGACCACCCAGGTTCCGATAAGAAGATTCGACGGGGCGCTCTTGCACGCCGTGGCTGCCATCGACAACAGGAATAGAAACGCACTCGCGAACTTTCTCATACAGGTCTCTTTCTTGACTTTCTTATTCGTTATGGTGGGTGGATCCCAAGGCTATTTTGCCTGGGCAAGTGAGTGCGCCGGGGAACGCGTCTGGGAAGGAGATGCCCAAGTATACATGCTGCCGTGAACATCCGCCAATTTTCTTCGCACCGGAGGGCTCGGTGCTGTCGGCGGGACCGCAACTCCTTCTGCCGGAAAGACACTAGGTTTCCGCCCCCCTGCAGCTGGTCCGATAAACTAAGAACTGACCATGTTTGAGAATCTTTCTGACAAGCTGCAACGTGTGTTCAAAAGCCTTCGCGGCCAGGGCACGCTCACTGAAGAAAACATCGCCGAAGCCCTGCGCGAGATTCGCTTGGCTCTGCTCGAAGCCGACGTTAACCTCAAGGTAGTCGGCGACCTGATCGAGCACATTCGCGAAAAGGCCGTGGGGACCGAAGTGCTCACAGCACTCTCGCCCTCCGAGCAGGTGATCAAAATTGTGCGCGACGAGCTGATCGCTCTGCTTGGCAAAGACACGGCGCGCTTCAACTTCGCGTCCAAGCCGCCGACTGTCATTTTGATGGCCGGGTTGCAGGGCGCGGGCAAAACGACGGTGTCTGGCAAGCTTGCGGCATGGCTCAAGAAGGGTGGGCACCGGCCGATGCTGGTTTCGGTCAACGTCTACCGGCCTGCTGCGCGCGAACAGCTGAAGATCGTCGCCAAGTCCGTCGAGGCCAGGCTGTATGAGGGAGATCAGAAGGGCGAACCAGCCGGATCGGCGCTTGTGGAGCGGCTGGCCAAAGAAGCGCGGCGCGAGGCTGTCATCATGGGCTGCGACACGCTGATCGTCGACACCGCGGGGCGCCTGCACGTGGACCAGGAACTGATGGCCGAGATGGAGAGCCTGAAAAAGCTGCTCTCGCCACAGGAGATTCTTTTTGTGGCCGACGCCATGACCGGCCAGGACGCGGTGAATTCGGCGCAGGATTTTCATGCGCGGCTGGGATTGACAGGCGTGGTGCTGACCAAGATGGACGGCGATGCGAGGGGCGGCGCGGCGCTGTCCATTCGGTATGTTACGGGCCAGCCCATCAAGTTCATCGGCGTGGGTGAAAAGCCGGACGCCTTCGAGCCTTTCCATCCGGATCGCATCGTCAGCCGCATTCTGGGCATGGGCGACATGCTTTCGCTCATCGAAAAGGCCGAGTCCACCCTCGACCGGAAGAAATCCGAGGAGTTGGCCAAGAAGGCTCTGCTCGGCGACGGTTTCTCACTCGAGGATTTCCGCGATCAACTGCGCCAGATCAAGAAGCTCGGGTCAATGGAATCGATTTTGAAGATGATGCCTTCTGTCGGCCCCTTCGCGGGCATGAAAGAGGCAGCGGGCCAGGTGGATGAAAAGCAATTCACGCGGCTCGAGGCCATCATCAATTCGATGACGCCCCGCGAGCGCCGCAATCACGAGATTATTTCGGGCGCGCGGCGCAAGCGCATCGCCGCGGGCAGCGGGACCAGCGTGCAGGATGTGAACCAATTGCTGCGCCAGTACGCGCAGATGGCCAAGATGTTCAAGAGCATGGGCAAGATGGGCATGGCCAAGAGCATGATGCGCGGCGGGCTGGCGGGGATGGGCGGACGGCAGCGGTTCGGAAGGTGAGAAGCACCATGACTGCGCTTCAGGACCAACTCGACGAGATAACGGCGAACACGCGCAAGCTCGTTCAGGCTGAGCGCATGGCTATCAACGAGCGCGCGGTGCGCGAACTCTTCGAGTCCGGCATTGAGGAGAAGATCCTTCCCGTCGGGGCGACGGCGCCCGAGTTCACGCTCAACGACGCCTCCGGCCGGCCGGTTCGCTCGGCGGACCTGCTCGCCCTGGGGCCGCTCGTTCTCGACTTCTTCCGCGGCCGCTGGTGCCCCTATTGCGTCACGGAAATCGAGGTCTGGCGCGACCTCTTTCCGCGGCTGCGCGAGGCCGGAGTGCTGCTCGCCGCCATCAGCCCGCAAACCGAGCGCCAGAGCGACTTCATGGTCGGCCAGCACGGGCTTCCATTCCCGGTTCTCAGCGATCCGGGCTGCGCGGTCGCCGCGCAATTTGGGTTGGCCTACACCATCCCCAACTACCACCGCGATTACTACCGGTCGATTCTCGTGAATATTCCGTTCGTCAACGGCGATAATTCCTGGCGGCTGATTGTTCCGGCGACGTACGTCATCAGCCAGGCGGGACGCGTCGTCCATGCCCAGGCGCACGCCGACTTCCGCGTCCGCCCCGAGCCGGAAGAAATTCTGGCGGCGGCGCTGGCCGCGGTGGGCAAGTAGTCGCCCGGGGGAAAGCTCCGCCATCGCTCCTGTTATGCCCGCAACCGCAGCCAATTCAGGCAGCAAGCCGCATGCAACGACCTGAAATCGATGAGGCCTTGAAACGCTTCTTTATCGCCTGATGATGGTGGCCCGGAACACTCGTTTGCCGTTGCTCATGATGCTGCGCTGGCTGGAGAACGAACCGCCATCATTACTGATGACCATGCCCGGTTGAGGGGTGATGAGCGTGCCGCCGCTGGGGCCGACCAGCTCGCTGCCGCCGGTGCCGATGAGATAGCTGCCCGTAGTTGCGACAATCGTGCCGTGGTAGTCAACAAGATTGCCTCTGCTATCGACCATGTATTGGTTGGGCGCCAGCACCGGGGCCGGGTGGCTTACATAAGACTGCACCTTGGACGCGAGGTCCATGTAACTGGACCACTGGCCGCCACCATAATTTGACGTATGGCATTCAGTGGCTGTGGGCCTGCGGTGGTACAAGTTCCAGTAAATCTGGCCGATCCACGGGTCGCTACAGTCATGGATGTGCTGGATGCGTATTTCGAGGTCATTGAGACTGCTCCATGAGCCTGCGCCATAGATATTGGGGTTGCAGTCGCCGGCGTTGCCGCTGCCATTGGGAACCATGGTCATGGCGATGTACGCCTGATTGATTTGCTGGTTATTGCATTTTCCGGCCGCCGCATGGGCGGGCGCCAAACATCCCATCACAGCACCCGCGAATACGAGCACACGAATCGCATGGACTCTAAGCATGATTTTTCCTTTCAATTGACCACCTTGGCATTTTGCTTTAAAGCGATCGGGGGCATTCGCTCAAGCCAGCTTTGGGGAAGCTTCCAAAACCGTACTTGCTTGCGGGTAGGAAGCGCAAGAGGATATTTCGCATAAGAGACTGAGGGGCTGTCTTGCAGGTTTCCTGCGGGCCGGGGGGGCGTACCGGTGCCGAGGTCGCCGAATCCTTATGAGGAAATCAGCATCATATTAGTTGACAGTAAGACACTCAATCTGGCATTCTAGGCGAGCTAGAATTCGTCCAAAGGCAGGAATATCATGGCTAAAATCATCGGAATCGATCTCGGAACTACCAATTCGTGCGTCGCCGTCATGGAAGGCGGCGAGCCGAAAGTCATTCCAAATGAGGAGGGTGCAAGGACTACCCCCTCGATTGTTGCGTTTACCAAGAGCGGGGAACGCCTGGTTGGCCAGGTGGCCAAGCGCCAGGCCATCACCAACCCCGAAAACACGATCTTCTCCATCAAGCGCTTTATGGGCCGTCGCTACAACGAAGTGAGCGACGAGATGAAGATGGTCCCCTACAAGGTGGTCTCGCAGGGCGATCACGTGGCCGTTTTGGCGCAGGGCAAGGAGTACACCCCGCCGGAGATTTCGGCCATGATCCTGCAAAAGTTGAAGAAGAGCGCCGAAGCCTACCTGGGCGAGACGGTCACGGAAGCCGTGATCACCGTTCCGGCGTACTTTAACGATGCGCAGCGCCAGGCAACCAAGGACGCGGGCAAGATTGCCGGCCTTGACGTAAAGCGCATTGTGAACGAGCCGACGGCGGCCGCTTTGGCCTACGGGCTCGACAAGAAGAAGGACGAGACGATTGCTGTTTATGATTTCGGCGGCGGCACGTTCGACATTTCGATTCTCGAAGTGGGCGAGGGCGTGATTGAGGTGAAGTCGACCAACGGTGATACGCACCTGGGCGGCGACAATCTCGACCAGCGCATTGTGGAATGGCTCATTGCGGAATTCAAGCAGGAGCACGGGCTCGACCTGACCTCGAAGGGCAACGAGATGGCCTTGCAGCGCCTGAAAGACGCCGCGGAGAAGGCCAAGATCGAGCTCTCGACGACCGTTGAGACTGAGATCAATCTGCCGTTTATTACGGCCGACGCATCGGGCCCCAAGCACCTGGTCCGCAAGCTGACGCGTTCCAGGCTGGAGCAGTTGGTTGAGGAACTGATCGATCGCTCGATTGAGCCTTGCAAGAAAGCCATGGCCGACGCCAACGTCAAGCCGGGCGATATCGACGAAGTGGTGCTGGTGGGCGGCCAGACGCGCATGCCCAAGATTCAGGAACTGGTGAAGAAGCTGTTCGGCAAGGAGCCGAATCATAGCGTTAATCCTGATGAAGTGGTTGCCATTGGCGCGGCCGTGCAGGCGGGCGTGCTGTCGGGCGACGTGAAGGATCTGTTGCTGCTGGACGTGACGCCGCTTACTCTGTCAATCGAGACGTTGGGCGGAGTCGCGACGACCATGATCCCGCGCAACACGACCATCCCGACCAAGAAGACGGAGACGTTTTCAACGGCGGCTGACAGCCAGACTGAAGTTGAAGTGCACGTGCTGCAGGGCGAGCGGCCCATGGCGGCGCAGAATCGGACTCTGGGCAAGTTCAAGCTGGGCGGCATTATGCCCGCTCCGCGCGGCGTGCCGCAGATCGAGGTGACATTTGATATTGACGCCAACGGCATTCTGAACGTAACGGCGAAAGACAACGCCACCGGTAAGGACACACGCATCACCATCACCTCGAGCTCGGGCCTCTCGAAGGAAGAGGTCGAGAAGATGGCCAAGGAAGCCGACGCCCACGCTGCCGAAGACAAGGAAGCGCGCGAGCAGATCGAGGCGCGCAACTCTCTGGACTCGATGGTCTACAACATCGAGAAGATGTTGAAAGAGAGCGGCGAAAAGGTGGCTGCGGCCGACAAGACCGACGTGGAGTCGGCACTGGCCGATGCCAAGAAGGCGCTGGAAGGTTCGGCCTCGACGGCGGATCTGAAATCCGCCAATGAGCGGCTGACGCAAGCCAGCCACAAGCTGGCCGAGGCGGTGTACAAGGCAACGGCCGCGCAGACGACTGGGCCTGCGGCCAGCGGACCTTCGGACGCGAGCGGTGCTGGGTCGGCCGGAGGCGAGCAGAAGAAGGAAGGCGAAGTCATCGACGCCGAGTACGTGGATGTGGACGACAAGAAGTAGGACTGGCCGTCCAGGCAGACCCGCCCTTCGGGCGGAAAACTTCGGGGTGGGCGACTTCAAGTCGTCCACCCCAAGTCGTAAGGGCGAACCATAGCAGGCAGAATGGACGGGGCCGCATGAGCGAAAGCCGATGAGACCCTAGGTTCGTTGGCGAATCCCATGCAAACAACAGAGTCCGGCACCGTGTACGCTAATTGAGATAAGAAAACACCCATGGCCACAACGACCAACAAAGACTATTACGCGACGCTCGGCGTCAAAAAGACGGCCACGCAGGATGAGATCCGCAAGGCTTTCAGGAAAGCTGCGCGCAAATATCACCCCGACGTGAATCCGGGCGACAAGAAGGCTGAGGAGAAATTCAAAGAAATCTCCGAGGCCAATGACATTCTGAGCGACGAGAAGAAGCGCAAGATTTACGATCAGGTGGGTTTCTACTCCGATCAGATCGATCCGGCGACAGCCGAGGCCTACGCGCGCCAGCAGCGCGAGGGCGGCCGACCGCCCGTCGACTTTGGCGGATTCGACTTTAACGGTTTCTCGGGCGGGGTTCCCGGCCAGGGGGGCGCCGGCGAGGGCGCCCAGGGTTGGGGCAGCTTTAAGGACATCTTCTCCGGCATCTTTACGGGCGCGCAACATCCGCAGGCGCCGCGCGGTCCGCAGCCGGGCAGCGATCTGGAATACCAGGCCACGGTCGATTTCTGGACGGCGATTCGCGGCGGACAGGCGCGCATCCAGATCAATCGCCAGGAGGTGTGCCCCAGCTGCCACGGCCATGCGCACACGGGCGGCTCCACGACCTGCACCGAGTGCCACGGCACCGGCCAGGTGACGCAGATGGGCGGCCGCATGAAGTTCAACATCACCTGCCCGAGCTGCAACGGGACGGGAAAAACGTCAAACGACTGCGCGAACTGCCGCGGCGAGGGAACGGTGACGCGCTCGGAGACGGTCGAGTTCCGCATCAAGCCGGGCACGCGCGACGGGCAGCGCATTCGTTTGCAGGGCAAAGGCAACGCCGGCGCGAATGGCGGACCGGCAGGCGACTTGTTTCTCATTGTGCGCACCGGGCCGAACCCGGTGTTCACGCGCCAGGGAGACGACATTCTCCTTACCGTGCCGGTGACGGTGGCCGAGGCTTCGCTGGGCGCAAAGGTTGAAGTGCCGACCATCGACGGCCGCGCGCAGTTGAAGATTCCGCCTGGAACGCAGAGCGGGCAAAAGCTGCGCATGCGCGAGCGCGGCGTGGAAAATGCGCAACATCCCGGCCAGCGCGGCGACGAGATTGTCACTGTCACCGTCGTGGTGCCGCACCTGAACGATGAGCGCAGCCGCGAGATCATGCGCGAGCTCGGGCGGCTGAATCCAGATGATCCGCGCAAGGAATTGTTTGATGAGCTGTAAGACGTTTTAGAGGAAGACGAATTGAAATTGGAAGGATTTGAGTGGGATGATCGCAAGGCCGCTGCCAATCTTCTCAAGCACAAAGTCAACTTTCTCGAGGCAGTGACTGTATTCGACGATCCATTTGTTATTGTCGAGCCAGATTTGGCACATGCGCTTGAGGAATTGCGAGAGATCGCAATTGGTTTCTCGGTGAAGGACAGGGTATTGTTGGTTGTGTATACGGAGCCTGGCGAACGCATACGGCTGATCAGTGCTCGCAAGGCTACCCCGGAAGAGAGGAGGAGATATGAGTCTCAGTTCGAATAAATCCGCCGGAAGGAAGGGGCCGTCCTCCATGGCCGCCAGTTCGGATGCGCCGCTTCGCGGAGTTTTTGTTCACCGCATGGGAGAGAAGCCCGAAGACGAACGCCAAGTGGCGAAGTTCTGGCGCGAGCATGGACTCCACGTGGATGCCATCGAAGATGCACGCGAGCGATTTTCCAAACTCCCCGATCTTTGTCTTTCCTATGACCGGAAAGCCTGGGCCTATTGCGAGGTGAAGACGATTGCACGGCACTTCTGGAAGGTGCGCATTCTTCATGATGACCGGCCCATCGACGAACGCTTCGAGGAGAGCAAGAAGTCCGTTATCGAACGCTTAACAGGCGACCTAGTGACCGCTGCAAGGCAGTTGAAGGCCGGAAACGCAGATCACGCGCTCCTCAATTTTGTCGTTCTGGTGAATCGAGATGAGGAGGCTTCTCCGAGCCTTCTTACCCAGCTATTTTCCAAAACTCCCGCATCGGCGGGCCGCAGTCTGAAGGTGCGTCGTGAAACGCGCCTGGCGAAGGAGATGCAAGGATTTCGGCGGAATGTCGATCTTTGCCTTTGGGTCAAACCAGCCTCTGAGGAGAAGCTCGAAGTCGAGACCTGCCTGTTGCTGAATCCCGCCCTTCTTTCTTTCGCTGAGGAGGTCACGGGACTGCGCGGAGACAAACTGATTTCGCTCAATCCGGCAGCGTAATCGGAAGAACATTATGGCGACGAAACGCAAATCCAAAGGCGCGTACATGATCTCGGCGGTGGCCGAGATGTATGAGATTCATCCGCAGACGCTGCGCCTCTACGAGCGCGAGGGGCTGCTGAAGCCGTCGCGCACCGAGGGCAACACCCGCCTCTACACTGACGAGGACCTGGAGCGGCTCGAATTCATTCTCAACCTGGCGCGCGACCTCGGTGTGAACATCGCCGGCATCGGCATCATCCTGCAGATGCGCGAACGCATGGAAGAGATGAATCGCCAGATGCAGAACTTTGTCGAATACGTGCGCTCGGAGATGCTGACTCGCTTCCAACAGGCCGCGCCCGGCTCGGCTGGGGCGATCGTGGCGATCCGTAAACCGCAGGTGATCAAGCCTGTCGCCCCGCCGCGTTCAACACCGCCGCGCAAATGACTACTGCCTTACGGCAGCGGCCGGTCCGTCCAAAGCGTCTTGTCGGCCAGGGTTTGCACGACATAGAGATGTCCGCTTCCGGCCAGCGCGTGTTCCACATTGTGTTCGTTGTTGCAGTACTGGCCCTCGAAATTGGGTGGGCCATGATCCTCAGTATTGTGGCGGCACGGCTCCTCGGCGAAGAGCCACTTGCGTTCGCCTGTGCCCCAGATCGCTCTTAGCTTTGCATCGCTCAAAAAGATATCCGGCGCATCGGGGTAGCATGAGCCCCATAGCAGCGTCGAACCCTCGCTGTGCTGCCCGCAACGTGGAATCACCAGCAGAGCCGGCCGACCGCTGAAGAAGCGGTTGGCATAGAAGATCAACGACGACCCGGACGACTGCTCTCCGTAAATAATCACAGTGTCGCTGGGCGAGCCCTTGGCGATGATCGTGTCGGCCATCTGCTTCGAGCTGAGCATCGGCTCGAAGCGCGCGAACGCGATGTGCGCGGCGACGAAGAAAACCGTCATGGTCAGCGCCACGCTCACCGTAGCGGCAAGATGTTTTCCCTTCAGCCGCAGCAGCCATCCCGTCATGGGCCCTACGAGTAATGTGACGGCTGCGAGCGCGGCCGGCAGCCGCAGCGCCGCAAACGACTCTCCGGTCAAATCGAACAGATGCGACAAGGAAAGTGTGTAGTCGCCCACGGCGCGGTGCGCCAGAAGCGTACCGATGTCGGGAACGTATGGCAGGTGGCGCGAGGTCCACAATCCCCAGCCCAGCACTGCCGCCGAGACTACGCCGACGGCGGCAAACACCGCCTGCGCGCCCGTCAACCACGCTGTTGAAAGCGCCGGTGCGCCGTTGGCGCCGCGACCCATCTCGATATCCGCCATGACTCCCGAGATCAGCATCACCAGCGGCGGCCAGACCATAAACGTGTAATATTCCTGGTTCGTCGAGATGGAGAAGAACAAGAGGGTCCACACCGTGAACAGGGTCAACAACCATGTAGTGCGCGCGCGGAACTTCACGCGCAGCACATGCGACGCCACGTCCTCGCGCATGGCGTGATCGAGGTAGAAGTCCACCGTCTGGCCCGCGTCGTGGCGCAGATGCTTGAGCCAACTGCGCCGCGTCTTCCAGGCCACGGCCACCGCTGCGGGCAGGAACAGGCTCCACGGGAAGATCCACACCAGGTGCGCCAGCCAATACCACAGGGCCGGCATTTTGTTGTAGTCGTGCGGATAGCGCTGGTTAAAGAAGCGCAGCACGTGCTCGTTGATGAAGTACTGGTAGAAAAAGCCGTGAACGTTTCCGACCGTGGGGTGGTTGCCGACAGGGTGTCCGTAGTCGTGGTTGACGATACCGCACGCGATGTGCCACGGCGCCGCGATCAAGAGAAACAACAGCAGTCCCGACACCGGCTTGAGCGCCTTCCAGCGCCTCCATTGCCCGGTGAGCAGAAGATAGGGAATGGCCGCGCCCAGGAAAAAGACCGGCGCGATGAGCCCTTTGGTCAGGGTGGCGAGCGCCACGCCCGCATACGCCCAGTAGATGAGCGTCAGCCGGGCGTCTTCAAGACTTGCAATCAGCGCGTAAAGCGCCAGCAACAGGAAAAACGCCAGGATCGCCTCGGGAATGATGAAGCGCGTAAACAGAAAACAGCCCACGGAGGTGAGCACACCCAGCCCGGCATAGAAACCCGCGCGATCGCCCCAGGCGCGCCGCGCCCACAGCCATGCGAGCCAGGTGAGCCCCAGCATAGCCAGCGCGTTGGGCAGGTGCGTGGCAAAGGTGTTCTGGCCGAATATCTTGTACATGCCGGCCACCAGCCAGTAGGGCAGCGGCGGCTTTTCAATGTAGCGGATGCCGTTGGTCCTGGCCGTGATCAGGTCGCCACTCTCGGCCATGTGCTGCGCGGCTTGCGCATGCGCCGCGTCCACGTCGTCCAGCAGCGGGGGCGAAAACAGCGAGGCAACGTAAACCGTGACAAAAATGGCTGCGAAAAGCAGCCAGACCGTGCGCACAGAGGGCGCCGGTCGCGGGCGATCAATTGTGTTCATGTCTGCTTTCATCGCAATTTTGCCATCAAAATCAGGATAGCAGCCGTGATTCTCACGCGTTTCACATGGCAAAGCGCGCGATTCGCGCTGAAGACCATGCGGGCTTTTACGGCTGGTTGTTCCATTTCCCGTCTCACCTGTTCAGTGAAGCATTAAGATTCATGAGGGGGAGTGTTCTTTTGCTGTTCTGGAAAGTCTTTCTCATTGCATTCAGCGTGCTCCTGCCGCTGATCAACCCTCTTGGGTCAGCGCTGGTCTTTCTCGGGCTGGTCGGCGACGCGCCGCCCAAGGTCCTTCGCTGGCTTGCGCGCCGCATCGCCATCAACAACATCATTCTCCTTGCGGTTTTTGAGGTACTGGGCGCGGCCATCCTCAATTTTTTCGGCATCTCTCTACCCATCGTTCAGCTTTCCGGCGGAATCGTGGTCGCGGTGATGGGATGGAAGGTCTTGAACGAGCGAAGCGCCGGCAGCGAGTCCCGCCACAAAGAGGAAGAGACCGGCCAAAGCGGCGAACCCGATACAAGCCATCTGGAAGAAGGCGTCTTCTACCCGTACACGTTTCCCATTACCTCTGGTCCGGGGACGCTGGTCGCATTGCTGACAGTCACTGCGCACATCTCGGATAAAAATCTCACCCGCGACATTCTGGCGCATGTTGCAGTGTTTATCGCTGTCGTTGTGATCAGCGTGCTTTGTTATTTCTGCTACGCCTATGCCCCAAAGATCACCCGGATGATCTCGCCTTCCACGTCCCATGGAATTCTGCGCGTGATTGCCTTCATTCTGTTTTGCATCGGCATCCAGATCGCATGGAACGGACTGTCCGCGCTGCTTGTCACTGTCATCAAACCGTAATTTCGCGGAGCGTTGCCGCCGAACGCCCGCTCAAGAGCCTTGATGAACCGTGCCGCTTCGCCGCAGATTGATGCCGTGCTCAAGATAAGCTTTCATGCAACATAAGAAGTGCGTCCAACCCTGAGTTTGCTCGACGCACCGGGCCGGCTCAATTCGTTGAACTTTCACATCGAGGCCAGCGCCCGCATCGTCGAACACCCAACGAACGGACTTACCGCTCTGCATGCGTCTTCGCGCACTCCTTGCAAGGCGCGCAATCGGAGGGATTTCAAAGTTTCTTCTTGACAAAAATCCTTCCAAGCGGGTTAATGTTCAATAGTTTGTGGTTTTGAAAGCTTTTCGTTCTTTTCCCCTGGGGCCCCCGAAAATTCTCAGGCTTTATTGTTCTTAAGTTATTAAGGCAGTGGCTAGCTGGATGCCATAGAGGTTCACTGCATCCGGTCTCCCTCCACCTTTGAATCCAGATATCGCCAATGTTTTCAGGAGACGACCAAATGTTGCCATCATGGGAAGTGTGCGCTTTTACAGCCCTTTTCACAAAGCGTGCGGCAAGGGCGTCGCGGTTAGACGCGTTTGCGCGGCTTAGGTTTCGCCGGCTGAGCAAGGCCAGACCCCTGCTGGCAGTTATGCTGCTGAGCCTGGCAGCACCCATTGCGGCGCAGGGGCAGTCCGTCACACTTGAGGGACTGATTACAACCGTGGCCGGCAATGGAACCCAGGGTGGCAGCGGGAACAACGGCCCGGCCACCGGCGCGGAATTGAACGGACCCACCAGCGTCGCCTTGGATGGCTCGGGCAACCTCTACATCGCAGACGCACAAAACCTGGTCATCCGCAAGGTCAGCGCGGCCACAGGTGCGATCACGACGGTGGCCGGCAATGGAAGCTCCGGCTACGGCGGCGACGGCGGCCCGGCCACCAGCGCCGAAATGGGCCCGCCCGAGGCCATTGCGTTGGATGGGTCCGGCAACATTTACATCGCAGACCCTTTCAACTTCCGCATCCGAGTGGTCAACACGCAGTCAACCGCCATTACCATTGCCGGCATCTCCATTCCCGCAGGGGACATTCAAACCGTGGCCGGCAACGGAACCGCGGGCTACAACGGGGACAACATCCAGGCCACCAGCGCCGAGATAGGCAATTCCTTTGGAATCGCGGTGGATGGCTCCGGCAACATTTTCTTCTCAGACGACGTGGAACTTTCAAACCTCACTGCAGCGCGCGTTCGCGAGGTCAACGCGTCCACGGGCGTGATCACCACCGTCGCCGGCAACGGAAACATCGGCTACAGCGGAGACAACGGCCCGGCCACCAGCGCCAAACTGAACTTTCCCGCGGGCGTCGCATTGGATAGCTCCGGCAACCTCTACATCGTAGACGTCTACGCCAATGCCGTCCGCGTGGTCAATAGGCAGTCAACCGCCATTACCTTTGCCGGCGTCTCCATTCCCGCAGGCGACATTCAAACCTTGGCGGGCGATGGAAGCATGGGGTACAGCGGCGACAACGGCGCGGCCACCAGCGCCAAACTGAACAATCCCAATGACGTTGAGGTGGATGTCTCCGGCAACCTCTACATCGCGGACACCGGTAACAACGTCATCCGCATGGTCAGCGCGGCCACAGGCCTCATCACGACCGTCGCCGGCAACGGAACCGCGAGCTACAGCGGGGATAACGGCCCGGCCAGCAGTGCGGAACTGAACTCTCCGTTTGGTGTTGCAGCGGCAGGCTCCGGCGCCTTCTACATCGCAGATCTTGCAAACAATCGCATTCGCGAGGTGCAGACTTCGGCCGTGAATTTCGGCTCGGTGGATGTAGGGCAGAGCAGCCCGACCTATTCAATCGGCTTCAGCTTCACAACCGGCACACAACTCGGCAGCATTGCCGTGCTCACGCAGGGCGCAAGCGGCCTTGACTTCCAGGCGGCTCCAGGCTCAACCTGCACGGCAGGCACTACTTACACCGCAGGTGAAACTTGCACGGTCAACGTCATCTTTAAGCCTCTCTATCCCGGCAAGCGCCTGGGAAGGGCCCAGTTTTTGGACAATTCCAGCGATGTTCTCGGCGGCGGCTTCTTGTCCGGCACAGGCGTTGGACCCATCGCCACTTTCCAGGCCACAAAAGGAATCGCGCAGGTCTCCAATGTCCTGCCTTCAGGCTATAGCCATGGCGTGGGTTGCATCACCACCGACGCCGCTCGGAACATCTATTACTCAATCCTCTCTAGCGGCTCTAACACTGGTCTTTTCAAACTGCCATGGGGCGGCAGCTCCTACGGCACTCCGATCAATATCGGCGGCATCTTTGACACCGAACCCGCTCTGGAAGGTTGCGCCGTCGACGGGGCCGGCAACGTCTTTGTCGGGGATCCCTTCGGCGGGGATATTGCCGAAATTCCCTGGAACGGTTCCAGCTACGGCGCTCCGATTCTAGGCGTCGACACCAGCTGTTGCGTCGCGCCAACGAATCTCGCCATCGACGGCGCGGGCAATCTCTACTACAGCGGCTTTGGTGGTGTAGATGCCTGGGAGTCGAAACTTCAGCCTAATGGGACCTACACCGGCCCTAGCCTGCTTCCGTTCACAACGCTAATCACGGCCTACGGTCTCGCCCTCGATGCCAACGGGGACGTCTTCGTCACCAACCAGTCGAAGGGCACCGTCCTCGAATTGCCCGCCACGGCATCCGGCTTCAAGCCTGAAGTGATCGTCGCCACAGGCCAGAACGGCATCGGCCAGGGTATGCAGATCGACCCCGCCGGCGACATCTACTACGGCGGCGTCAACGCTTCGCCCATAGAGCTGGCCTGGAACGGCACTACCTACAGCAACGTCGGCCCGATCTACCCCAGCGGAGTCACGCCCGATCCCAATGACATCGCCCTCGATCCAACTGGCAACATGTTTGAAGCAGGCGCGGACATCAAAATCCTCGAATTGGATTGGGTCGATCCGCCGAGCCTCAGCTTTGCCGCTACAACCTTGGGCACTCCCAGCACCGACAGCCCCAAGTACGTCATCGTGAGCAACATCGGCAACGGCGCGCTGCTGCTCTCCGGCGCAACCGATCCCACTTACCCTGTCGACTTTCCCGAGGGCACGGGCGCTACGCCTCTCTGCGCCACCGGCGACAGTATTTTCCTCGGCGTAAGCTGCTATGTCGCCGTTGACTTCACGCCTGAAAACGCCGGCCCGCTCAGTGAAAACGTCGCCTTCAAAGACAACGACCTGTATGTCTCCGGCGGAGTCACGCAGAACATCGCGGTCTCGGGCACGGCCACCGGCTCGGTCGCGCCGGGCGCAACACTTCCAGCCGGCCCCATCACCTTCACGGGCCAGGTGTCGGGCACGACCAGCAACGCCATGGCGATTTCGCTCTCGAACAATGGCGGCGCCACGCTGACCGGCATCACGCCGAGCATTACGGGAACCAATCCCTCTGACTTCGCCATCGGCACGGGCACGAACGCCTGCGGCTCGACTTTGGCTGCGAGCTCGAGTTGTTTCATCTATGTGACATTTACGCCGGCTTCAGCGACAAGCTTTACGGCGACGCTTTCTGTGGCCGACAATGCCTCCGGCTCGCCGCAAACCGTCACGCTCAACGGAACGGGCGTTGGCTTCAGTTCGAATGTGGGCACGGCGCAGGCGGCGCAGCCAGTAACTGTCACCATCACGAATGCCGGAACGGTGAATTCCATCCAGGTTCTCACTCAGGGCGCGGCGAATCTCGACTTTACTGAAACTTCGGGTGGAACCTGCGCCACGAGCACAATTTACGCCATTGGCCAGTCCTGCACCGTCGATGTGATCTTTACGCCGAAGTACCCAGGACTCCGCATGGGCGCGGTCGTTCTCACAAATTCCAGCGGAGCCGTGCTGGGCACGGCCTTCCTGCCCGGAAAGGGAGTAGGCCCCCAGGTCGTCTTCCTGGAAGGTAGCGAGACAACCTATCCAATTCTGAGCGGCGCGGGATTTGGTTTTGGCGTCGCGGTTGACGCGAGCGGCGACATCTACCTAGCAGCCGTAAACGCTGGTGTGGTTGAGATTCCAGCCGGCTGCACTGCCACAAGTTGCTACGTCACGATCAGCGGCAGCAATCTGCCGGACCCTAAAGGCGTCGCGATCGATGGGAGCGGCAACCTCTATGTCAGCAACAACGGCAGCCCTGCTACAGTGGTGGAGCTTCCGCTTGGCTGCGCAGCGTCGAGTTGCGCCATCGTGCTCGGCGGCGGTTGGCAGAACCCCGAAGATGTTGCAGTGGACGGCTCGGGCAATATCTATGTTGCCGATTCCTATAACAATGCGGTGAAGGAGATGCCGCCGGGCTGCCTTTCCACTAGTTGCGTTACGACTTTGGGCGGTGGATTCTATGTCACCCAATCAGTTGCCGTAGATGGAAACGGCAACGTCTTCGTCACCGATAACAACCTTATGGCCAGCAGCGGCGGCGGTTCGTTGAAAGAGATGCCCCCGGGCTGCCATTCCTTGAGTTGCGTCACAACGCTGGCCAGCGGCCTACCATCCGTTGGCGGCCTGGCCGTGGACGCGGCAGGCGATGTTTATACCACCCAGGAGGTTCCGGATGCAGCCGGGGTGTATGAGTATCAGGCGATCAATGGCGTTATCCCTACAGCAGCGGGCGTCTACGATTTGACCACTCCTACAAACGCCTACGGCCTGGCCCTGGATGGGGCAGGCAATATTTATGTCACCACGGGCGGCCTGATGAAGGTGGATACGGTAGACGCGCCGGCGCTGGCTTTCCCGACACCGACAAACGTGGGGTCGCAGGACGACGACGACAATCCGCTGTGGGACTTGGCGCAGAACATCGGCAATGCGCCCTTGACCTTTACCAACTTCGCAGCCACCACGAACTTCCAAATCGATGCACCCGACTCGGACTGCTCTACTTCCTCACCGCTTGTCGCGGGAGACCTCTGCGAAGTCGACGTGAATTTCGCTCCCACTGCCGCGGGCCCATTGGCCGGGACCGCAACGCTGACGGACAACAATCTGAACGTGACCGACGCGACGCAGCCGATTGCGCTCAGTGGCACCGGTGTCGCGGTCTTAGGCCCGCCCACCGCTTCACTCTCGCTCAGCACGCTGAATTTCGGCGGAGTGCAGATCTTTACAACCAGCCCGGCGCTTGTGGAGACGGTGACGAATACGGGCGGAGGCACGGTGGACATTTCCGGTGTGAGCATCATCCAGACCGGCACGAACGTCTTCTTCCTGGGCACGGGAACCAACCAATGCACCAACACCACCTCACTGTCGAATGGGCAGAGTTGCAATGTTTACGTCACGTTCGACCCTGCGGTAAACAATCAAACATATAATGCGACGCTGGATATCGCGGATGATGCATCCGGCTCGCCGCAAACGGCGGCTTTGACGGGGGTTGGAGACTACTTCCTGCAGGACGTGGGCAACAGCTCGTCCAAACAGGCTGTCTCGGTGTTCATCACCACGGGAGGAACACTGAGTGCGACGAACGTGGTGACGATGGGCGTGCCAACCTCCGACTACACTCTGCAGACTGGCGGCACGTGCGCGACGGGAACAGCCTATACCGCAGGCCAGGTGTGCACAGTCGATGTGATTTTCTCGCCGCAGTACTCGGGCGCGCGGAATGGCGCGATTTACCTGACGGACGCGAGCGGCAACGTGTTGGGAACGACGTTCCTGGAAGGCACGGGCAACGCGGCGCAGATCATTTTCGGACCGGTTGCCCCACAGACCCAGGTCGGCTACATCACGGGACTGGCAGGCGTGGCCGTCGACGCGGCGGACGATCTGTTCTATGTGAATGGTCCAAACCACGTGATCGAAGTGCCGGCGAGCGGGCCCGCCGTCACCGTGGCCAACCTCAGCAGCCTCTTAAACGGCTCCACGACCAATAACATCGCGATCGATCCATCCGGCAATCTCTTCATCGCGTCTGACTCCTCCACTCCCCTCATCGAGGTGCCGGTCACCGGTCCTGGCACGTGGGGAGCCCCGGTAGCGATCAATTCGGGCTTGGGAAATGTGGGCCAGGTAGCGACGGACGCCCTTGGCAACCTCTACATTGTTGCCCCGAACTCCGCGGTCTACGAGTTGCCGTTCACCGGCAGCGGATACGGAGCGCCGGCCCTGCTCCCGTTCCCTGCCAGCAGCACCTTCAAGCCCGGAGGCGTCGCCGTCGACTCCAACTTCGACGTTTACGCCATCGGTCAGAAGACCAGCGGAAACGCAACAGAAGTGATTGAGCTGCCCGCAAACAACACTGGCTACGGAACGGCAGTTACGACCCCAATCGCGCAACTGACTTACGGAGGCGGCGTCGGCACTGACGGAAACGGCGACCTGTATGTTTCAGGCCAGACCAGCAATACGAGCGGCGCGATCTACTTCGTACCTGCAACCGGGTCGCCTGTCCTGGTAGGCACCGGCTTCTATTTCAACTTCGCTTTGGATAGCGCAAGCAACATCTTCGTCGTTCAGGCCAATTTCAGCGATCAGGCGGAGATCGTTGAAATCCCCCAGGCGACACCTCCGTCGCTGACCTTTGCCACCACTGCCGTCGGATCGACGAGCACCGACAGCCCGAAGACCGTCATGGTGACGAACGTCGGCAATGAAGCGCTGGACTTCTACGCCAGCAGCAGCTATCCGCCGGGCTTTCCAGAGAACAGCGGCGACACCAACCTGTGCAACGCAGAAAATCCGCTGCAACCTGGAAAGGAATGCGATGTGTCGGTGAACTTTACGCCGACCAAGAGCGGACCCCTCAGCGGAGACGTGATGCTGAATGACGAACCTCTCTTCTCCCCCGCTACGCAGCTGATCCCGGTAAGCGGCAATGGCGGAGCCTCGTCTATGCCGGTCGCCGGACTCGCGCCGAGTCCCGTCACGTTTACCGGCCAGATTGTGGGATCGGCCAGCGAGGCCATGGCCGTTACGCTCTCCAACACCGGCACCGCCGCGCTCACCGGCATTACTCCGACAATTACCGGAGCCAATCCTTCTGACTTCGCCATCGGCACCGGCACGAACGCGTGCAGCACGACTCTGAACGCCAATTCCACTTGCAATATCTATGTCACCTTCACGCCCGCTTCGGCGACCAGCTTTACGGCGACACTCTCGGTTGCCGACAACGCCTCCGGCTCGCCGCAAACTGTCACGCTCAACGGAACCGGCGTAGCCTTTACTTCCAACGTGGGCACGGCCCTTGCGGCGCAACCGGTGACTGTCGTTATCACCACGGCGGGAACACTGAACACCATCTCGGTCTTTACTCAGGGCTACTCGGGCCTGGACTTCTCTTACGCTCCCGGTGGAAGCTGCACGACAGACCAGGCCTACACCGTGGGCCAGACCTGCACTGTCAACGTGGTCTTCAATCCGCAGTTTCCGGGGGCGCGTCCCGGCGGCGTGCTTCTCACAGACGCGCTGAACAACCCGCTCGGCGAATCCTATCTGCCGGGAACAGGATTCGGGCCGCAGATTACATTTGAGCCCGGAGTACAGACCGCACTGCCAGGTCCGGCTTACGCCAGCAGCTATTCTGCGCCATCGAACATCGCCGTCGATGCCAGTAACAACGTCTATGTGGCGGACACATTGAACAGCGCTGTAGTCAGGCTCCTTTGGAACGGAACGAGCTACGGCACGCCCCTCAAACTTCCCTTCACTCTTCTGAATCAGCCCGAGGCTGTTGCGGTGGACGGTTTGGGCAACGTCTTTGTAGCCGATACCGGCAACGGCCGAATCCTCGAGCTGCCCTGGCGCGGTCCCTCCGGCTTTGGCAGCCAGATCGTCCTTGACTCCAGCGGATTAGGCTTTCCCGACGGCGTCGCGATTGACGGCAAGGGAAATCTCTTTTTCGCCGACGGCGAGCTCGCGGGCAAGGTGGTCGAGATGCCCTGGACGGGCAGCGGCTTCGCTCTGCCTGCGACCCTTGCCGCGGCCAACAACCTCTTCGCTCCTCACGGTCTGGCGACGGATTCAAACGGCGACCTCTACATCACCAACTCCGCCAATCACGAGGTGCTGGAATTGCCATGGAATGGAACCAGCTTCGGAACCGAGATCGACATAGCCGACCGAACCAACGATGGCCTGGGCTATCCGGAATCCGTGGCGGTGGACGCTGCCGGGGATGTCTACATCGCCGACATACAGCTCGGCCATGTGGTCGAGGAGCCTTGGAACGGAACGTCATTTGGCGCGCAGATCACACTGCCCATCACTTTCGGCCTCACGCCCAACCCCACTGGAATTGCGGTGGCCGGCAACGGAAACATCTTTGTCTCGGATAGCGGAGACAACACCGAAACCGAGCTGAACGTCTCCACTCCGCCATCGCTCAGCTTCGCTTCGACCAATGTCGGCTCGACCAGCAGCGACAGCCCGAAGACCGTTACCGTCACGAACATCGGCAACGCGGGCCTCTACTTCAATGCCGCCGACAATAATCCTGTATATCCGGTCAACTTCCCGATCAACAGTAGCGACACCAAACTGTGCGAAGAAGATAATTCGCTCAATATCGGAGGC
>CAVSYW010000002.1:0-1236793 GCA_963732305.1 uncultured Acidobacteriaceae bacterium | reverse complement strand
TTTTGGCGTCGCGGGGCGAGCCGTTCCACGTGGTGGGGACGACGAGCTGGTAGTTGTCGATGGCGCCGTTGTGGATCTTGATCCAGTGCGCCAGCGCGCCGCGCGGTGCTTCAACCAGGCCCACGCCTTCCGCGTCGGCGGGCCAGGACTTCGGCTCCCACTTTTCGCCGTTGAACGTAGAGACATCGTTGATCTTGACGCGGTCAATCAAGTCGCCGTAAAACTCCTTGAGCCAGATCATGGCCAACGCTGCATCGATACCGCGCGCCGCGGTGCGGCCGAGGGTCGAGAAGAGAGCGCCGACAGGCACGTTGAGTTTGCCGAGCACCGCGCCTACCGTCTCCTTCACATCTGCGTGGCCAGCGGCATAGGAAACCAGCAGACGGGCCAGCGGACCCACTTCCATGGGGTTGTCTTTCCAGCGCGGAGTCTTGAGGAACGAATACTTGTCGAATCCCTCGAGGCTCTCGAATGGAGGCTTGGGGCCGGAGTACTTGATGTTGGTTTCGCCCGCCCAGGGGTGAATGCCGACATTGTCTCCGCCGTCGTAGGTGTACCAGGAGTGCGCGATGTATTCCTTGATCTCCTGCTGGTCCTTCGCATTGACGGGAAGGACGGTGGAGAGATCGCGGTTGAGCACTGCGCCCCGGGCGTACTTGAAGGCTTCGGGATGGCTGTAGCCCTTGGTTGGAAACTCGCCGTAGCAAAGGTAGTTGTGCAATCCGCCGCCATAACTGGCCCAATCCTTGTAGAACGAAGCCACGGCCAGCAGGTCGGGAATGTAGACTTCGTTGATGAATTCGTCGGCCTGGCTGATGAGGCGCGACACCAGGTTGAGGCGTTCGCCGTTGATGGCGGCTACTTCGTTGACGTTGATGGAGCACGGAACGCCGCCGACTAAATAGTTCGGGTGCGGGTTCTTGCCGCCGAAGACGGCATGGATCTTGACGATTTCCTTTTGCCACTGCAACGCGTCGAGGTAGTGAGCCACCGCGATCAGGTTCACTTCCGGCGGAAGCTTGTAGGCCGGATGACCCCAATAGCCGTTGGCGAAGATGCCGAGACCGCTGGCGGCAAAGGCCTTGATCTTGTCCTGGACTTCAGTGAAGTACGAAGTGGTGTTCTTGTCCCACTTGGAGTATGACGCGGCTAGCTCGGCGGCCTTCTTGGGATCGGCCTTAAGCGCGTTGACGATGTCCACCCAGTCGAGCGCGTGCAGGTGATAGAAGTGGATCACGTGATCCTGCACGTATTGCGTGGTGAGCATGATGTTGCGGATGATCTCCGCGGTGGGCGGCACCGAAATGCCGAGCGCATCCTCAACCGAGCGAACACTGGCCAGCGCATGCACGGTGGTGCAGACGCCGCAGACGCGCTCGGTGATGGCCCAGGCATCGCGTGGATCGCGGCCCTGAAGAATCTTCTCCAGGCCGCGCACCATGGTGCCTGCGCTGAATGCGTCGGTGATGACGCCGTTCTCCACCACTGCTTCAATGCGCAGGTGGCCTTCAATGCGAGTTACGGGATCGACGACTACACGCGTTGCCATGACTGATTAGGACTCCTTTTGATCTTCAGCGTGCACTTCTGCGATTACGCTGCGCTTGCGGATGTTGGTGACCACGGCATGGGCCGCTACACCGGCGATGGTGGCAACTCCGACTGCGGTACCGATGGTGTCGGCGGTGCTTTCAACGCCGAAACCGGGGAACGATGACAGGTGTTTGTAGAACGGGCCGTTGTCCCAGAAGCCGTCTTCACTGCAACCGATGCAACCGTGGCCCGACTGGATGGGATAGCTGGTGCCCTCATTCCAACGCGTGACCGAGCATGCGTTGTAGGTGACCGGGCCCTTGCAGCCCATTTTGTAGAGGCAATACCCTTTGCGCGCGTTCTCGTCGTCGAATGCCTCGACGAAGAGCCCGGCGTCGTAGTTGGGGCGACGATAGCAGGTGTCGTGCACGCGGCGACCGTAGAACTCCTTGGGCCGGCCTTGACTGTCTAGCTCGGGAACCTGACCGAGAACCAGCAGGTGCGTGACCACGGCCATCATGACATCGGCGATAGGCGGGCAGCCGGGCACGTTAATGACGGGCTTGTCGACCAGCTTTGAAATCGGCGTAGCGCCGGTGGGATTGGGCTTGGCGGCCTGCACGCAGCCGTTCGAGGCGCAACTGCCCCAGGCCACGATGGCTGCCGCATCCGCGGCGACGGTCTGCAGGATCGACTCCGCAGTCTTGCCGCCTATCATGCAGTACACGCCGTCGTCCTTGGTGGGCACGGCGCCTTCGACCAGAACGATGTACTTGCCCTTGTTGTTGGCGATGGTGTCGTTCAGGCTCTTTTCGGCCTGGAATCCCGAAGCCGCCATCAGGGTTTCGGTGTAGTCAAGCGAGAGCACATCGAGCAACGCATCGGCCACGATGGGGTGCGACGCGCGGATAAATGACTCGCTGCAGCAGGTGCACTCCTGAAAGTGCATCCACACGACAGCCGGTTTTTCTTTCTTCTCAAAGACTGAAGCAACCTGAGCCGCGCCGGATTTTCCCAGCCCGGTCATCACGGCGGCTGCCGAGCAGAACTGCAGAAAATCTCTGCGGTTGTAGCCCTTCTTCTGCATTGACTGCCAAATCGTATCGCCCATGCTTCCCTCGCTCATACCTTCGCCGGCAAATCCCTGGAATGTCTGGAGGCCTTGAACAACCCTGGGATTTGCCGGTTAATGTGATCGACGTTACCCAGTGGGAAATACGAGTGGCTGTGCGCGGCGTCACACGTGTGGCAAATCACATTTGTGCATTGGGGTACAGCGAAAAGGTGACTTGGATCACGCGGCTTGCCAGACACAATCTCTGGCAGATGGCTTGAACCCGAGGAATTTTCGCCGTGCTAGCGATGCTAGCAGTGCTTGCATTGCTAGCACTTTTCTGCTAATCTTTTTCTATGGCGACGATTGTTATCCGCAACCTCGATGAGACAGTCAAGCGCAGACTTCAGGTGCGCGCCGCTCTTCATGGGCGGTCCATGGAGGCTGAGGCGCGTGCGACGCTGAGCGATTCGCTTGACAATTCGCCCACCGCCGAAGCACCCCGCGTCAAACCACGCCGAAAAGAGACGGGACTTGGCACTGCGATTCACCGGCGCTTTAAGGGTCTCGGCGCGGATGACATTGCCATCCCGCCGCGCACTTTTTCGCGACGCTCCGAGGGCGGCCCGGAACTTCTGCAAATGGGCAACGGTCTTGGGACCGCGATCCATGAGCTGTTTGCTCCCCTAGGGGGAGCAGACGATATTCCGATTCCGCCGCGCACCTTTTCTAATCGACCGCTTCCTAAGTTCGACGAATGATATTGCTGGACACAAACGTTATCTCAGAGTCCATGCGGCAGCGCCCAAGCCCAACGGTGACGGCATGGCTTGACGCCCATCGGAAAGAAGAACTCTGGACTACTTCTGTCGTCGTTGCGGAATTGCTCGCTGGAATCGAGTCGATGCCCCTGGGCCACAGGCAAAAATCTCTGCGCGAGACAGTCGAAAAGCTGATCGTCGGCGTTTTCCGCGGTCAAATTCTACCCTTCAATCTTCCGGCCGCCCGGCAGTATGGTCAGATTCTCGCGGCACGGAAGAAGCTTGGTCAACCAATTCGCGAAATGGACGCTCAAATCGCCGCAATCGCTCGGGTTCACGGCGCAATCCTTGCAACACGAGATGTAAATGACTTTGCGGGCTGCAGTGTTGCTGTGCTGAATCCCTGGGATAAGTGAGCGAATTCGAAAACAGGCTAGGCCAGTGATCAGGCTGGCTTCTCGACGGGAGCGGGAGCTTCTTGCGCGGAGAAAGCGGGGCGAGTTGCGGCCCAGGCGGTGAGCGCGATGCCGACAACGACGGCTCCGGCACTGGCCAGTTGCGCATTCGATAATCCCCATAAAACCTTGGGGTTGCGCCGGACAAATTCAACCAAAAAGCGAGCTATGCCGCTCAGCGCCAGATACTGTCCCACAATCGCGCCCACCGCGTGAGGTTTGCCACCGCGCCACCATAGATACCCGCCGATGAGCAGTCCTGCGCCAAACTCATAGAGGGGCGTCGGGTAGACGGGGACAAAAACCGGATCAATGCCATGCGGGAAGGCCATGCCCCAGGGGTGAAATGTCAAGCCGAACAGGTGGACCGGGGTGATTTCAATGCCATAGCAGCCGTCGCCGGAGAGGAAACAGCCGATGCGGCCTATGCCATAGGCGACGGCCGCAGCCGGCGCGCACAGGTCCAGCGTGCGAAGCGCCCCGATTTTTGCGCGCGTACCTTGCAGGACCAGCGCCAGAATGCCGAAGACCAGGCCGCCATACCAGGCAAATCCCGCTGTATCCCACAAAACGCGCCAACCCTCGAGCCTGAATTCATCCGGCGTGTCGCAAATATGCCATAACTTGGCGCCCAGAATGCCCGCGAACAAGGCGATGGCCACCATTCCGACGGCATCGGCTGTAATCTTTTCGCGCTTGAATGCTCGGTCGACCAGAATGGCGCCTGCCACGGCGGCTAACCAAAGCATGACCCCGAAGGCGGGCACGCCAAACGATCCAACGTGAAATAGGTAAGGATACATGTCTCTTCTCAAGTATAGACGCGTGAAGGTTGTTGTTTGTCTTGCACGGAAAGACGAGTACTCGTTTCGTTCTGTCCCACCCTTACCTCCGGAATGTCGCGGAATTGGCTGGGAAGTGGGAGGCTCGGGTCAGGAATAAGTTTGGGCTCGCCCCAGGGTCCTTCTATGCCGGCTTTGCGACCGGCGCCGACGCCTGCTGCGGGCTTAGTGCCGGTCGCCTGGATGCTCGCCAGATGAGCGCAATACCCAGCACAATGGCCACGGCGCAGGTGAGTTGTTCATTCGATAAGCCCCAAAGAACCTTTGGGTTGCGGCGGATAAATTCAATTAAAAAGCGAGCTGTTCCGGTGAGGATCAGGAACTGACCCATGATCATGCCGGTGGCGTGCGGTTTGCCGAGACGCCACCAGAGCCATCCGCCAATGGCTGCGCCGGTGGCGAACTCATAGAGTGGCGTGGGATAGACAGGCACATAAACCGGCACAATCCCATTTGGGAAGGCCATTCCCCACGGATGAAACGTAAAGCCAAACAGATGAATGGGCTGGATCGCGATGCCGTAGCAGCCGTCTCCAGAGAGAAAACACCCGATGCGCCCCAGGCCCTGACCGATGGCGCACGCGGGAGCCGCCAGATCCAGAATGCCCAGGCTGCTGATTTTTTCCCTCCTGGCTTGCAGGACCAGCGCCAGGATTCCGAAGAGCAATGCGCCAAACCACGAAAAGCCGATGTTTTCAAACAAAACACGCCAGCCCATGGCGTGAAAGTCGCCCGGCGAATCGAGGACGAGATACCAGATTTTGGAGCCTACAATGCCTGCCAGGCCGGCGGTCGCTACCATCTCCACCGCGTCGGCCGTCAGGTGCGCCCGCTTGAAAGCGCGGCTCATCATCAACATGGCCGTCGCAATAGCCACCAAAAGCATCAGCCCGTAGGTGGGCATGGTGAATGACCCTATGTGCAGAAAGGGATGCATCGCTCTCTCAGTATAGACGCGCCAAGGATATTGAATAGATTGAGTTGATGGGCTGGTTTTCGGTGATTGCCATCCCGCAAGGCGGGTCCCGTTTTCGGGCCGCGATTTTCACAGGTTGAGACTGGACAAATCGCGCGATACTGTCTGCATGGCAACCGTGACCTCGCAGGGCCTTGACGTTCTCTACTCCCGCCAACAGATCGCCGATCGCATCGCCGAGATGGGCGCACAGATCAGCCGGGATCTAAATGGCGAAAAGCTGGTGATGGTCGGCGTGCTCAAAGGCGCGGCGTTTTTCCTCGTCGACCTTTCGCGCGCCATCCAGGCCGACGCGACGTTCGACTTCGTGGCTGTTTCGAGTTACGGCAAGGGCCAACGATCGTCGGGCGCTGTGAAGATGATCAAAGATCTGGATCACTCGATCGAAGGCAAGAACGTGCTGATCGTCGAAGACATTCTCGACACCGGGCTGACCCTGGCTTACCTGCGCAAGCTGTTTCTACAGCAGCATCCCAAGTCGTTGCGCATTGCTACGCTACTCGATAAGCCTTCGCGGCGCATCGAGAAAATCGAAGCCGATTACGTGGGGTTCTCCATTCCCAACCTGTTTGTGATTGGTTATGGCATGGACTTTGCCGAGCGCTATCGCAATCTGCCCGATATCTGCCTGATGCCGCCGGAAAATAACGAATAGTCCCATCCTGGAACTGATTGCATTCGAGACAACCTCCGATCCTTCTTTACCATCGATTCATTTGGCCCCGGGCAAAGCCGCGGCGTATACTCAGTTCCCGGAGCGGGGTGCGCCGTTTTGATTGGCGCCACGCTGCGCATGTAAGGAAAATGCCTCAATGAAGCTACCCCCCCTCCAGGAACCCGACCTGGATTTCGACTACGGAACCTTCGACTCAGCCGGTTTTACCACGCAAACTCTCGCCAGTTGGATGTCTCTCGCTGCGGTCATCGATCACACATTGGTTAAGCCATTCGCCACGCGCCAGCAGGTGGAGAAGCTCTGCGCCGAGGCCGCGCGCTACCGCTTCGCCTGCGTCGTGGTGAACCCGATGTGGGCTTCAACGGCGGTGAAGGCGCTGGGCGGGACAGGCATTCCGACGGGCGCGGTGATCGGCTCACCGCTCGGCGGATCGCTCGTCTCCACGCTGCGCCAGGAAGCTGACGCACTGATTCGCCTGGGCGCACGCGAGCTCGACATGGTGCTGCCCATTGGCCAGCTCAAGAGCGGGAACCACACCGCGGTGCAGCACACGATCCGCTCGGTGGTGAATGTGGCCCATCAGAATAGCGCCCTGGTCAAAGTGACGCTCGAAACTTTCCTTCTCACCATGGAAGAGAAACTGCGTGCGTGCGAGATTGCCATCCAGGCGGGAGCGGATTTCATCAAGACCTCGACCGGATCGGCGACGGGCGGCGCGACGCCGGTCGATGTGGCGCTGCTGCGTGGCGTGGCTGGGGGGCGCTGCGGAATCAAGGCTTCAGGCGGCATCCGCAATCTGGACCAGCTGCGCGCGCTGCTTGAGGCGGGCGCTAATCGGATTGGCTGCTCGACTTCGGTGGCGATTCTGCGGGAACTCGGAGCGGAATAGAACAGGGAGCGAGGGAGCGAGGGAGCGAGGGAGCGAAAAAGCCCGCCGTCATTCCCTGAGCTTTTTCATCAGCGCAATCTGCATTCAGCGCTTTTCAGTAGAACGTCCTTCGGACAGCTTGCTCCCTTGCTCCCTCGCTCCCTTGTTCCCTGCCCTCCTGCTGTATCATTCCCTTCGACACTTTATGAGCGAAACACCACCATCTCCGCCGGCGGCGCATGAATTCGAGGGCGATTATCGCCCTGCCGAACCGTCGCCTCTGGATCCCGTGAACGTGCGCATTGAGCCGGCGGATGCGGCTTACCTGATGCGCCTGACCGACACGCTGAACACCACGCTTGATCTGCAAACGCTGCTCAGCCGCACCTCGGAGCTGGTGCGCGCTGTGATCCCTTACCGTATCTTCGCCATTTTCCTTTTGAATGACCGGATGCACGAGCTGCGCATGCGATTCCAGATCGGGCACACGCCGGAGGTGGAGCGTACGCGCATTCCCGTAGGCAAGGGCGTGGTGGGACAGGTAGCTCTGACAAGGCAGCCGGTGCTGCTGAATGACGTGACGAAAGCGGATTA
The DNA here is from genome assembly GCA_963732305.1 of uncultured Acidobacteriaceae bacterium. Classification (GTDB taxonomy): domain Bacteria; phylum Acidobacteriota; class Terriglobia; order Terriglobales; family Acidobacteriaceae; genus Telmatobacter. Next base: position 1,229,034 of record CAVSYW010000002.1, on the reverse strand, counting down.
CTACGTCGAGACTTATCCCGACGTGTGCTCGGAGCTGGCCGTGCCGCTGATCAACAAGAACCGGCTGATCGGCGTGATGGACATCGAAAGCGAGAAGCCGGATTTCTTCCGTCCCGAGCACATGAACGTGCTGGCCATGACGGCTTCGCGGATTGCGCAGGCGATTGAGAACGCGCGGCTCTATGCGCGCGTTTCGCGGCAGGCACAGACGCTGGAAGTGCTGAACGAGATTGCGGTGGAGCTGGCGTCGATTCTGGATCTGAATCCGCTTCTCGAAAAGATCGGACAGTTGCTGCGGCGGCTGGTCGACTACCAGATGTTCTCGATCATGCTACTCGACGAGAAGGGCGAGACGCTGATCACGCGCTACGCGTGGCGATTCGGCTACGCCCATGCGCCTACGCGGCGCATTCCCATCAGCAGCGGACTGGTGGGCGCGGCGGTGCGCGAGTGGCGGACGATCAACGTGCCCGACGTGAGCAAAGATCAACGCTACATCCCGATGAACCCGGAGACGCGCTCGGAGCTGATTGCGCCGCTCTTTTACAAGGGCCGCGTGATCGGTGTGCTGGACCTGGAACATACGAAGCCGGGGTTTTTCAACGAAGAGCACGAGCGGATGCTGTCGACGCTGGCTTCGCAAACCGCGATTGCCATTGAGAATGCGCGGCTCTATCAGGCGGTCAAGCGACAGGAAAGACAACTGGAGAAGGACATCGCCATGGCGCGCGAGGTGCAACTGCGGCTGCTGCCGCCTTCGGCGCCTTCGCATCCTCATGCCGAGATGGCGGTGCGGTTTTTGCCGGCGCGCACCATCGGCGGCGACTTGTACGACTTTCTCGACTATGGACCGAACCGCACGGCGATCGTGATGGGCGACGTGAGCGGGAAGGCCGCGCCTGCGGCGCTGTTTGCGGCGCTGGTGAGCGGCATTATGCGCGCGGCGGCTGCGCAGCAGCCAGACCCGGCAAAGATGCTGACGCTGCTGAACGGCGCTTTGCAGGAGCGCAAACTGGATTCGCAGTATGTGACCATGCTGTTCGCGCTCTGGAACGATGAGAACCAGACATTGCAGGTGGCGAATTCCGGCGCCGTGCAGCCGGTTTTCTGCCGCTCCAGACAATCGATGACGGTCAAGGCTGAAGGCTTTCCGTTGGGCATGTTTCCGGACGTGACGTACGAAGAGCTGAGCGTGGCAACGCAGCCGGGTGACGCGATTGTGTTCGTGTCTGACGGAATTCTGGACGCAGAAAACGAAAAGGAAGAGATGTACGGGCAAGACCGGCTGGCTGACTTGCTTTGCGCACACCGCGATCTGCCCGCACTGGAGATTGCCGACGCCATTCTGGCGGATGTGGCGCGATTCCAGGGCAGCAAAGACCGATTCGACGACGAAACCATTATTGTGCTCCGCGTGCGGTAACCAGGGGACCAGCCGGGAATCAGGAAAGAGTCATCGTGATCGCCAAGACCATCATTGAACCGTTTCGGATCAAGAGTATTGAGCCCATTCGCTGGACCACGCGCACGCAGCGCGAAGAACTTCTAAAGGCTGCCTACTACAATCTCTTTCTGCTGCCTGCCGACGATGTTCTGATCGATTTGCTCACCGATTCGGGCACGGGAGCCATGTCCACGCACCAGTGGGCTGCGATCATGGAGGGCGACGAGAGCTACGCGGGGAGCCGCAGCTTCGTTCGATTCAAGAGCTCTGTTCAGGACATCTTCGGCTATAAGCACGTGGTTCCAACGCACCAGGGCCGCGCCGCCGAGCGCATTCTCTTTGGCGTGATGTGCAAGAAGGGTGACGTGGTTCCCAACAACACGCACTTCGATACGACGCGCGCCAACGTGGAGTTCACCGGAGCCGAGGCGGCCGATCTGCTGATTCCGGAAGGGCGCCAGCCGAGCCTCCAGCATCCGTTCAAAGGGAACATGGATGTGGCAGCGCTGGAGAGTCTCATTGCGCGCGTGGGGCGCGAGCGCATCCCGCTTGCGATGCTGACTGTGACCAATAATTCTGGCGGCGGTCAGCCAGTTTCGATGGAAAATGCGCGACAGGTGAGTGAGATTTGCCGGCGTCACCAGATCCCGCTCTACTTCGACGCCTGCCGCTTTGCCGAGAACTCGTGGTTCATCAAGTTGCGTGAGCCCGGATACTCGTCCAAGAGCCCGAAAGAAATTGCGCAGGAGATGTTTCGGCTGGGTGATGGGTGCACCATGTCTGCCAAAAAGGATGGCATGGCGAACATCGGCGGGTTTCTGTGTACCAACGATGACAAGCTTGCACAACAGGAGAAGGATCTTCTCATCCTAACCGAGGGCTATCCCACCTATGGTGGTTTGGCTGGACGCGACCTCGAAGCCATCGCCGTGGGTTTGCAAGAGGCTGTGGAAGAGGACTACCTGCGCTATCGCATCGCATCCACCGCTTATCTCGGCAATCATATTGCTGCCGCGGGCGTGCCTATCGTGCAGCCGCCGGGAGGCCACGCCGTCTATCTCGATGCACGCGCCTTCCTGCCGCACATTCCTCCAGCGCAATTCCCCGGCGTGGCATTGGCCTGCGAGCTTTACCTTGAAGGCGGCGTGCGTTCTGTCGAGATTGGCACGTTGATGTTTGCTGCCGCCGCGCAGATGGACCTGGTTCGGCTTGCGATCCCGCGGCGCGTTTACACGCAGAGCCACATTGACTATCTGGTCGAAGTGATACTTGAAGTGTGGAAGAACCGTGAGCACATTCGCGGCACGCAGTTGACCTTCGAAGCGCCGTTCCTGCGCCACTTTACCGCGCATCTCGAACCGATGCCGTAGTTGAGGACGCGCCCCAGCCCCGCGGATTCGCAAGTGGATTCGATACACTCAACGTATTGGAGCCTTTCCCCGGAGAGATTGTGCAAACTGCCATACAGGAACGACTGATTCGCCCCGCCCGCAACATTCTTGGCAGCATGCAACTGCCCGGCGACAAGTCCATCAGCCATCGCTACGCGATGCTGGGCGCATTCGCCGAAGGCGTGTCGCGCTTTACGAATTTTTCGACTGGAGCGGATTGCGCATCGACGCTGGCCTGTATGGAAGCGCTGGGCGCAATGGTCTATCGAGACGGTGCGGATTCGGTGAAGATAACAGGCGTGGCGGGACGCGTGGGGACCGGCGCAGAAACGCGCAAATGGGAACTCGACTGCGGCAACTCCGGTTCGACGATGCGCATGATTTCAGGGCTGCTTGCGCCGCAGGAGGGCCGCTTTACGCTGATCGGCGACGCGTCCCTCTCGCGACGGCCGATGGAGCGCATTCGCAAGCCGCTGGAAGCGATGGGCGCACGCCTTACGCTCACCGACGGCCATGCGCCGCTGACGATCGACGGTGGACCGCTCAAAGCCATCGACTACACGACGCCGGTTCCCAGCGCGCAGGTGAAGAGCTCGATCCTGCTGGCGGGTTTGCAAACCGAAGGCACCACGACGGTGCGCGAAGCCATCCGCACGCGCGACCACAGCGAACTGGCTCTGCGCGCATTCGGCGCCACGGTGACGCGGACTGCAGATTCAGTCTCCATTGCCGGACCGCAGCAACTTCACGCCATTGATGCCGCGGTTCCCGGCGATCTGTCTTCGGCCGCATTTTTTCTGTGCGCCGCGATGCTCTTCCCCGGCTCCAACCTGGTGATCGATGCGTTGGGACTGAATCCGACGCGCGCCACGCTTCTGGATGTATTGACGGCGTTGGGCGCGCACATCGCGGTGATGAATCTCGAAGAAAAGCATGCCGAGCTGGTGGGCACGGTGCAGATTTCCGCGCCGGCGGAAGGGCTGGGCTCGACGGAGATCAGCGGCTCGCTCGCGGCGCAACTGATCGACGAGCTGCCGGTGCTGGCGGCGATTGCGCCTTACACGAGTGGCGGCATTCGCATTCGCGGGGCGCGCGAGTTGCGCGTGAAGGAGTCGGACCGCATTGCGCTGGTGGCAAAGAATCTGCGCGCGATGGGCGCGGAGGTTGAAGAGTTCGACGACGGGCTGGACGTGCCCGGCGGCCAGACACTGCACGGCGCGACCATCGACTCGGGCGGCGATCATCGCATTGCCATGGCCTTCAGCGTGGCCGCGCTGCGCGCCGAAGGGGAAACTCTGATTCAAGGTGCGGAGTCGGCGGCGATCAGCTTTCCGGAGTTTTTCGATCTGCTGGATCGGGTTGCGGAGCGGTAGAACTCGTGGTTCACTTTCTTCAATCAAGAAAAATGGCCCGGCAATTGCCGAGCCATTTTCGTGTCGCATAAATGCCGCGCTATTGGGTGGGCGGCATGGGTTGCTGGCTCGGCGCCGTGGGCGGCATTAATTTGGGCTCGTTGCCGGGCTTGGCCGGCTCAACCCCCGGAATGACGGGAGCGGAGGTCACGGCCCCTGCGGCGGCATCGGGCAGGTTGATCCCGTAATGCTGCAAGGTTGAGGCCAACGTCTGGTAGAGACCCGCACGGTCCTTGGCATAACCGGCGTTCGCGGCGATCAGGTTGTCCTCAGCCATAGCCATATTGCGCTGCTGCTGCAGCACACTGGCGGTCGTCGAAGCGCCGAGATGCAGCTTCTTCTCTTCCGCATCGAGGCTCTGCTGGGCGTAGTCGCGAGCCGCCTGCGCCGACCGTACCTGCGCACGGTCGTTGGCGAGCGCGAACATGGCGTTGACCACCTGCATGCGAATCTGGGTGTAGAGTTGCTCGAGCCGCAGTTCCGCCTGACGATACTCCATCAACGAGCGCTCCTGCTGCGACTGTGCAAAGCGGTTGCGGATGGGAATGGTCAGGTTGAAGCCGACGCCTTTGTCGGGCGCGGTGCTGTTGACGAGGTCGGAAACGACCCCGCCGTAGCTTCCGGGCACCAGGCTCTGATAATCCGAGGGGAAACAGGATTCGCCTTCGAAGTTGCAATTCAAGTTCAGAGGGCCACCCGATATGTTAGCGCCGTAGTATCCGTACGCGTCAAGCGTCGGGAGCATCCCGTTTCGTGCACCCTTGAGTGTGATCTCGTCGTTGCGCAGGGTGAGCACCGCCTGTTCCAATTCGGGCCGGCGCTGGAATGCTTCCTGCACCAGCGCCTCGACGGGCTGGGTCTCCTCAGGAATGGTATCAAGGCTCACGCGGTCCGTAGGGATGACCGGAGCGGCCGAAAGCTCGGGGTTGTTGAGATTGCGCGTGATGGCCTGCTTGATGATTTGCTGCTGGTAGTTGAGCGCGCTCTGGGCGCTGATGAGCGATTGCTGATCGGCGGCAACACTGGATTCGGCATTAACCACATCGAGCGGCGCCATGGAGCCCACTTCCAACTGCTTCTTGTTGTCGGAGAGCAGTTGGTTGCTTTGCTCGAGGGCGCGCTGCTTGGCCTGCACATCTTCATAGGCCTGCACCAGTCCCCAGTAGATGCTCTCCACCTGGTTGACGGTGTAGAGAATCTGCTGGCGGAAGGAGGAGTCTGTGATGCGCCTGCTGTTTTGCGCCTGGTAGATGAAGCGTTTGTTGACCCAGATGCCCGCGCCCTGCAGCAGGTGCTGCGTCACGGTTGTCTTAAACGAGGAGGTGTAACTTGGCAGGTAAAAGGTGAGGGGGCTGCTGCTGGTAACGCGGCTGTTGTTCCACGCGAGAGCAAGAGCGGTTCCCGAAACGAATCCCTGGTTGTAGGTGAAGCTATAGCTGTTGGTGTTGGTGGCAGCCGCAGGACTGAAGATGCTGGTCGGCTGGGTGCGGTTCCGATCGAATTGGACCGTTCCCGTCACCGAGGGATCGAGGCTCTCCGGCAATGGGCCTGCGCCGCCGGTAGTCAGCGTGAGTCCCGCGGTGCCCGAGCCTGCACCGCCTGACCCTCCGGTCGTTCCGCCCGGTCCGCCGCCAGTGGACAAAATAGAGTTTGAACCGCCGACGGTTCCCGTAATCAAGCCTGAAGGCGCGCCCAGCGGGGTTGCGCCCGTTTGGGTGCGCAGAATATCGGTGTCGGCAATGTCGAGATCGTAGCGAGCAATCGCGATGTCGTAGTTGTTCTCAATGGCCAAGGCGATGGCGTCGGAGAGGCTGAGATAAATCTTGCCGTCCTTTATAAGATCGGCAAGGCGCACGGAGTTGGCGAAGCTTGCCTTGGAGATAGTGGTCGGACGGTAGACATTGATCGGGTTGCGGAGCCAACTGCCGAAGGGCCTGGAATAGTCCCGGGCGGAGGTGCGCAAGGGAATCGGCTGTGTGGCAACCGGCACCGGCGCCACCGGAAGATCGGAGGCGGCCTTATCGGGATTGGAGGCTCCGGCGCCGGCCTGTTGTGCGTAGCCGGATGGCGTGGTGGCTACCAGCGTCAACAAAACGGCAGCAACCGCGCGCAAACGTCCGGCGGCGTTCCTTTGACTACTCTGGCTTAGGCTTGTTCCGTTGCGTTCATTATTGCCGGTTGCCTGCTGCCGATGCGAAACACCTGCCCTTAAAGAATGCATATTTCTTCTCCCAAGATTTGCGGCATTGTGACTCACCCGATGGGTGGGTTCTCCGGTTGCGCTTCAAGACATCCAGGAAACCGCTCCGGATGCAAGTTTCGGGTTTCTCAAAACGATTATCGCTGGTATGAGGGCGTGCATGGTTCTTTGTTGATTACGAAATCGGTACCCCGTCCGTTCCACAGACCGCCGTAAACAGCAGCCGAAGCTCCGGTTAAAGGATAGCCGGAGCGGGTTGTGTGGAGTGGGAGCATAGGGCAAATGTTGTCGGCGACAAAATTAACTAACTGGTTAGTAAAATACTCCGTAATTCAGCCTATGGCAACCGGAATCGAGCGATATGGCGATGTAAATCCCGGCGTTTGGGTGGAAATTCCCAAATGGATTGGCAAATGGCCAACATCGGATACCCTTGATGCAGCGACTCCGGTGACAGACGAAGGCCAAACCGATGCGGCTCTCCAGACCTGGAAGCTGACCGTGGCTTATGACGGAACTGACTTTCAGGGCTGGCAGGTGCAGCCTGGTCTCGCAACCATCCAGGGCGAGTTGCAGGCCGCGTTGGGCCGGGTTACCGGCGAATCGCCGCTGCCTCAGGGTTCAGGCCGCACCGACGCGGGGGTTCATGCGCTGGCCCAGGTGGCAAGCTTCACGCTGCGTGCTCCCATTCCTGCGGAGAACTTGCAGCGTGCGTTAAACCGGACGCTCCCCACGTCAATTCGCGTGCTGGATGCAAGGACTGTATCCAGCACATTTCATGCGCGGCACTCGGCGATTGCGAAGACCTACGAGTACCGGATTTTCCGCGAGGCCATCTGCCCGCCGTTTCTCACTCGCTATATGTGTGCGTGCCCATGGACGCTGGATGTGGACAAGCTTCAGGCCTGCGCGCGGATTTTTGTGGGCGAGCACGATTTCCAGAGCTTTGCCGCCAACGATCCGGAGCTGAGCCAGCGTTGCGATGCAGTCGGCGAGGCGGCGACGGACGTGGCGCTGCGAATTGCGCCGCTGTCGACGGTGCGGATCATCTACTCATCGGTCTGGGAAGAGCGGGAAGGCGAAGCCGGCGCGAATCTTGTTTATCGTGTGCGCGGCAACGGGTTTCTGCACCACATGGTGCGCAACCTGGCAGGAACCATGCTGGATGTGGGCAGAGGTGCTCTTGCGCTCGAGGCGATTCCCGGGATTCTTGCTGCGCGCAATCGTTCTGCAGCGGGGCCCACGGCGCCGGCTCGGGGGCTGTTTCTGCATTCCGTGGAGTACGACGAATCGACGTTCTATCGAATCGAATAACGTCCTAATTTAGACTTAATTTAGCTTTTATTCGAACTGAAAAAGAACTATATTGAATGTAACGCAGTCTTGCGAGGTGCCCATGCGCTATTCCACACAAATCAAACCCATCAGCTACGTGAAAGCCAACGCTGCCGAGCTGCTCGACCGGATTGCCGAAGAGCGCGAGCCGATCATCATCACGCAAAACGGTGAAGCCCGCGCGGTGCTGATGGACGTGCGCTCCTACGAAGAGTGGCAAGAGACTCTCGCGCTGCTAAAGATCCTGGCAATTGGAGAAAAGCAGGTTGAACGCGGGGAGACATATGCGCTGGCGGATGTCATTCGCGAGATACGCGCCCGCCACTCCAAGAGCAGCAACAGGCGCAGCGCAGCATAGTGCAGCCAACAACCCAATCGCGGAACAGGAAGATGAACCGCTCTGTACGATTCACGAAGGCCGCCAGGCAGGACCTCGAGGAAATCTACGACTGGATCGCGGAGCATGACACTCCGGCCAAGGCGGAATATGTTCTCGATCGTCTGAGCGCGGCGGCCGAAAGGATGACGGTCCTCCCCGGGGCTGGATCACGGCCCCATGAACTGGTCGCGGGAATGAAACCGGATTATCGTCAGGTTTTCTTCAAGCCTTACCGGGTAATTTATCGAGTAACACCTGCTGAAATCGTGATTCATCTTATTGCCGACGGGCGGCGCAATTTGCAGTCGCTATTGCTGCAGCGCCTTACAGCCGATTGATTTGAATGAGGCTCGAGAACGGCGTCAATTCCGGTCTCCACTCGATTCCCTGCTACTCTAAATCCACTGCCATGCCGGTTTTCTCCTCGACTTCGGCATTCTCACGCGTGACAGCATTGGCCGCGCAACGGCCCATTCATGCTGCGTTTTCATGGCTGCACGGGAATCCCAAGACGATCATGGATTGGCAGATTGAGTTGGTGAGCATTCCCGCGCCCCTCAACGGCGAGCAGGAGCGGGCGCAATGGCTGGCGGCGCAGTTTAGCGAGGCCGGCGTGCGGCAAATAGAAACCGACGCGGTGGGCAACGTGCTGGGGATTCTGCCGGCGACAAATCTCCCGCCGGAGAGCACGGGTCCGGTGATTGTGCTTTCCGCACATCTCGATACCGTGTTTCCTGCCGATACTCCGCTGCACGCTGTGCTCGATGGCGATCGCCTGCAAGCTCCGGGAGCATGCGACAACGCGGCGGGCGTGGTAGGAATGCTGGCCATTGTTCATGCGCTCATTCGTGCAGGAATGGAATTGCGGGCGCCGCTGGTTCTGCTGGGCAATGTGGGTGAAGAGGGCGAAGGCGATCTACGCGGCGTGCGGCATTTTTACCAGCACAACCCGCTGGCCGGACGCGTGGCTGCGCACATTGTGCTGGATGGCGCGGGAGCCGATGCGGCGGTAACGCAAGCCCTGGGCAGTTGGCGCTACCGCGTGACCGTGACCGGACCGGGCGGCCACAGTTTTACCGACGCGGGAACGCCGAACCCGATTGCCGCGCTGGCTACTGCTCTGGCCAAAGCAGCAGAGACGCCTCTGCCGGAAGAGCCGCGGACGACGCTCAATGTAGGAACGATCCGCGGCGGCATCAGCGTGAATTCGATTCCCGAGAGCGCCGAGGCTACGATCGATTTTCGATCCACGGACCGGGAGCAGTTGGTGCGCCTGGAAGTGGCGCTGCATCGCGCCATAGAAGATGCCGTGGAGCATTGGAATGCCCGGTCGAGAGTTGGTTCGCGGGGAAGGCTCGCGTTTGAAATCGCGAAGATCGGCGACCGTCCCGCGGCGCATTTGGCCCAGGATTCGGCTCTGCTGGCCGCATTGCGCGCCGTGGACCGGCACCTGGGCCTGCGCTCCGACCTGCGGCTGGGATCGACCGACGCCAACATTCCTCTGGCCCTGGGAGTTCCGGCGCTCTCGATGGGCGCGGGCGGAGAAGGCGGTGAGGCGCATACGCTTCACGAATGGTACCGGGCGAAGAACCGCGAGCTGGCGCTGAAACGGGTGCTGCTACTGACGCTGGCGATGCTGGAGTGGGCCGCGGAGCAGTAGTTCCCGCCCATATCCCGAATCATGCGGCTATTTTGCGACTGCAAGCGTCTAATCGTGCATACGCGGATCGGCTATTCCCGCTCGCTGTGAAGAGGCAAAGAGGCGTCACCGCAAACCACTGGGACTGCAGGCTGGCTATACTGAGAAGAGAGGTCGCCAGCGACTCACCGGCCGGTTGCCCGGGGGCCTCAAGAGGTCAAGTTCAAGAGGATCAGGAAACTATGAGATTGTTCTTTGCACGGCTTCGCTCGCGCCGTCTTACCACAGCATTTGTGCTTCTCGCCACGCTTTCGATCGTCATTGTGGGCGGATCGTTTGCTGCCCACGGAGTGCGCGGGCAGGAGAAGCAAGTCGACAGCGGCGATGCCACTCCCCTGAAGGTTGTGAATTCGACAGTCCCGCCGAACGATTTTGTGCGCATTGCGAAGGCTGTGGGGCCGGCGGTGGTGAATATCAACACGCAGACTCTGCCCAAGGAATCGGGCATCCACGGACACGGCAGAAACCCTCGGCACATGCAGCCCAACCAGCAGAATCCTGACGACAACGATGACAACGATCAACAGGGAGGGCAGGGAGGGCCACCGGACAACTTCCAGGATTTCTTCAACCGTTTCTTCGGCGGCCAGACGCCTGGCGGGCCGGATGAAGGCGACAACGGCGAAGTACAGGAGTCGCTGGGCTCGGGCTTCATCGTCGATGCCAAAGGCTACATCATCACCAACGACCACGTGATCGACAAGGCCGACAAGATTTACGTGAAGCTTTCCACCGATCCCGACTCGCAGGATCTGGGCCGGCCGGCGCGCGTGATTGGCGTGGACAAGGCCACGGACCTGGCAGTGATCAAGATCGACACCAGCACGCCGTTGCCCACGATGAAGATGGGCAACTCCGATACGGCGCAGGTGGGCGACTGGGTTGAGGCCATCGGCAGCCCGTTCGCGTTGGCGCAGACGGTGACGGCGGGCATCATCTCCGCCAAGAACCGCACCATCGACCAGGGCGCGCCGGGACAGTTCCAGCACTTTATTCAAACGGACGCGGCTATCAATCCGGGCAACTCCGGAGGGCCGCTCTTGAACATGAATGGCGAAGTGATTGGTGTGAACACGGCCATCTACACGCAGTCGGCAGGCTATCAGGGAATCGGTTTCGCCATGCCGTCGAACACGGTAGTCGCGGTGTACAACGACCTGATCGGGGCCAGCCACAAGGTGACGCGCGGGTCAATTGGAGTCTCTTTTCATAGCGAGCTTTCGAGCGCTGTGAATCGCGTGTACGGCTTCAAGAATGGCGTTCTGGTGCAGCAGGTTCAGCCGAACGGGCCGGCCGATAAGGCGGGCATCGAGGCGGGCGACATTATTACGACCGTGGATGGACGCTCGATCAAGGACGGCGACGACCTGGTGAACGAGATTGCGGGCCGCAGGCCGGGATCGACCATCCGGCTGGGCTACGTGCGCAATGGCAAGCCGATGGATGCGACGGTGACGATCGGCGATCGCGACAAGGTGTTTGCGGAATTGAACAGTCCCGTGCCGCAAACGAACCCGGAAGGCGAAGGCGACGCCGTCGAGGCCAAGCTGGGCGTAGTGGTGCGCGATGCGCCGCCGGCAATCACCGCGAAGATTCACGCTTCGGGCGTGCTGGTGGAATCGGTCAGCACCGGCTCATTCGCCGACTTGCAGGGAGTGGCGCCGGGACTGGTGATCACGCGTGTCAACAAGCAGCCTACGGCCACCAAGGAGCAGTTCGATGCCGTTGTGGGCAAGCTCAAGCCGGGCGACGATGTGGTCTTCGAGGCGATTGACCCCCACCATCCCGAGCAGGGCATCGACATCATTGGCGGGACCTTGTAAATCCTTGGAAACGGGCGCCGGTCGCGATTCGCATATCCGGCGCCGTTTCCCGAAAGTGCCCGCGTGCGCCGGCGGATCGATTTTCCGCTTGCCGTAATGCGGTACTTTGGCTACACTACCCCGAAGAGTCTGGAAAAGTCGGGCAATCACACAGGCGGAAAAACGATGTTTTCTCCAAGAAGCACTGCGGCATTTTTGATCTCTGCGGCCCTTATTGCGCCGCCCGCATTCGCAACCAACGTACACCGGTCGCCGACCAGCGGCCAAACCAGTACCCACAAGCTGTCGCAATCGAAACATAGAGCGCGCAAACCGCGCGGCCAGCAAGCCATTGCGCCGGAGCGCGTGACGCAGATTCAGCAAGCGCTGACCCGCGAGCATTACCTGACGGGCGACGCCAGCGGCAAATGGGACGCTACGACCGTGGCCGCGATGCAGAAGTTTCAGGCGGATCACGGATGGCAAACCAAGCTGATGCCCGATTCGCGCGCCCTGCTCAAACTCGGGCTCGGCCCCGACTATTCCACGGCAATCAATGCCAAGGGCTCAAGCTTCGAGACGCCGCCGGCCGGCAGCACGCCCGCCCCACAGACCTCCGGTTTTGTGGAAGCGTCGGGCGTGAATCAGTAAGCCCTGCGGGGATTTCATCAGGGTCGAACCACCGGCGTCTCACCCAACAAGAACTGATAGCGCGCTCGTGTTGTATCCGGGCTTGCGTGCGTCTCGCGATCGAGGTGCATGACTGCGCCGATTTTGTCGTATCGCGGCCATTGAGGAAGCCCCGGCCCATTGGGATTGCCGGTCTTTGCAAAGTTCGTCCAGTAGTCCATCATTTCCTCGGTCAGCTCGCGGTCTTCCTGCCGCCATACCGAACCGCGACGCACGTCGAGCGTGCCGAATACGTACTCGAGGTCGTCTGAGTGCCAGGCGTACTTGCCTTCGGGGTGCATTTCGCTCGGCGGCGCGGCCAGCTCGAAGTGGTAGCGATATACGGGCGCGCCACCCGTCTTTGCCTGGGCTTCGACCCACTGCCATGTTCCGAAGGCGATGAATTGATCGGTCGAGTAGGCGTCGGCGGAGGCAATGGCTTCGGCGTCGGTCTTTCCTGGGAAGGCGGCGAGAAACTCATCGGCGTGCGCGCCATAATGCTCGGCGGCGAATGCCTTCCACTTCTCCGCAGTCATGTCCTTCGACAAGGTGCCCGCGCGTTCATCGCGATTCCATCCCGCCAGAAGCGGCACATGCGCCTGATGCCCGGCAGTGTAGGTTTTTGAGACTTCCTCGGTGAGCAAGCGCCCATCGACTACGGGAGTAAAACCAACTACGCCCTTCTTCTTTGCGGCCTCCATGAGTGCGCCGGTCGGCATTGCCCGCAATTCAGCAAGACTCTTAACACCGAGAGACTCCACCCAGGCCTGATCGCGGGGCGCGCGAATCGCAAGAGGATCGACGCCAAGCACGCTGCTGAAGGGCGCGCCGCTTTCTCCGATGGCTTTTTGAAACAGCCCCTGCGCCAGCGGCGACGCCATGAGCGTGCTGACGGCAAACGAGCCTGCACTTTCGCCAAAGATCGTGATATTGTTCGGGTCGCCACCGAAGCGGGCGATATTGGCCTGCACCCAGCGCAGAGCCGCGACCATATCCATCAGGCCATAGTTCCCTGCCGCGCCACCGCCCTCCCGCGCCAGATCTTCACTGGTCAGAAAACCGAAAACTCCCATGCGGTAGTTGATGTTCACCAGCACCACGCCGCGGTCCACCAAAGGAGAATTGGAATAGCGCGGCTCGGAACTTCCACCGGCCACATATCCGCCGCCATGGATCCAGACCATCACCGGCAGCGGTTGTGCCTGCCTCACCGCCGCAGGCGCGTAGACGTTGAGGTAGAGACAATCTTCGCTTGGACCCTGATCCTGAAAGATGTAATCGGCCCAGATGGGCCACTGGGCGCACCGGGCAGCAAATTTCGTGGCGTCGCGTTCGCCCTTCCATGGCGCCAGCGGCTGTGGGGCCTTCCAGCGCAGATCGCCGACGGGCGGCGCAGCAAAGGGAATGCCGAGAAAGGCACGCGTGCGTCCGTCGCTCACAAATTTGCCGTGCACGTTGCCCTGCGCGGTCCTCACCGTGAGTGGATCAGCGTGGGCCAACGGCGCTGAACGCAACACCAGGCCGAACATGACGACGGCCCACATACAACGGCTTCCAATTGTCATCGTGCAATCTCCCGCACATCACAATAACAGGAAGGGGTCGAGGCTAGGCAGTTGCTTCGCGCACGAGGGAAAGCGAGTTGCGCTTTCAAACCACTTCGGGTGCGAAAAGATCTGCCATGGTTTCGCGGCGGCGGATGAGGCGCGCTTTGTTGCCCTCGACGAGGACTTCGGCCGGGCGCGGACGGGTGTTGTAGTTGGAGCTTTGCGCCATGCCGTATGCGCCGGCATCGAGGATTGCGACGAGGTCACCGGGCTTGACGAGCGCGAGTCTGCGGTCGCGCGCAAGAAAGTCGCCGGACTCGCAGACCGGGCCTACGACATCGACGATGCGCTGCTTCCCTGCCCTGGGTTGCACGGGGACAATTTCGTGCCATGCCTGGTAGAGCGCCGGGCGGATGAGGTCGTTCATGGCGGCGTCGGTGATGACGAAGGTTTTTTTGCCGTTGCGCTTGACGTAGAGCACGCGCGCAACGAGTGCTCCGGCTTGGGCGACAAGGAAACGGCCGGGTTCGATAAGCAGGCGGCCTTCGAAATCGCCGAGCGCATGTGTGAGCGCCGCGGCGTACTCCTCGACCTTGGCCGCAGCATCGAAGACGCCGCCGTGATAATCGATGCCGAGCCCGCCGCCAGCATCGATTGATTCGAGCGCGATGCCTTCGCGACGGAGTTGACGTGCCAGCTTGCTGACGCGTTCTATGGCCGCTCCAAACGGATCGGCGGAACGGATTTGCGAGCCGATATGGACGCTGATGCCGTGCGCCAGGAGCCAGCGGTCTTTGGCTGCAGATCGATAGATGGCGCGAGCACGGCGGATGTCGATGCCGAACTTGTGCTCGCGCAAGCCCGTGGAGATGTAGGGATGGGTTTCGGCGAAAACGTCAGGATTGACGCGCAGGGCAAAGCGAGCGCGGATTTTATGTTTGCGCGCGCGGGCTGCGAGCAGGTCAAGCTCTGACTCGCTTTCCACGTTGAATTGCAGGATGCCGGTTTTGAGCGCGAGGTCAATCTCCGATGCGGTCTTGCCGACGCCGGAAAAGACCACCCGGCCAACGGCATCGGGAGCTGCGGCTAAAACGCGCTCTAGCTCGCCTCCGGAGACGATGTCGAAACCCGCTCCGTTCCGCGCGAGAAGCTTGAGGATTGCCAATGCGGAGTTGGCTTTGACCGCGTAGCAGACTAAATGTTCGCGGCCGGCAAGGGCATGCTGAAAGAGGCCCAGTCGCGCGACGATCTGGTCTGCCGAGTAGACGTAGAGCGGCGTGTCAAAGCGGCGCGCCAGCGATTCGAGCGAGACGCCTCCGCAATGCAGCGCAGCACCGGACTGCGGGTAGAAAAACGGGCGTGGAGATGAAATTGTTTTTTGTGCCACAGGCGACGTCCAAGACCAAGAAAATACTGTTTAGAGCGTACAGCATGGAGCGCGCCGAAATGAAGATGGCCGCGCCTGCTTTGTGGCCGGGCGCACAACGGCTGCGCTGCCAGCCCGTTACAATAAAGGACGGAATGACTCCGTTGTCACAAGTTGACCTGGTGGGCGTGGGACTGAACGCGACCGACACGTTGATTCCTCTGCCTTCCTATCCCGAGCGTGGATCGAAGCTCGAGTACAGCTCGGCGAGCGTGATGCCGGGCGGACAGGTGGCGACGACCGTTGTGGCCTGCCAGACGTGGGGATTGCGCACGCGCTACGTGGGCAAGCTGGGCGACGACGATGCGGCACGTCTGCACGAAGAAGCGTTCCAGCGCGCGGGTGTGGAGGCGCAGCTGATCAAAGTGGCAGGCGGCGTGAGCCCGCAATCGCTGATTCTTGTGGACGCGGGCGGCGAGCGCACCGTGCTTTGCCGGCGCGACGAACAGATGACGCTCAAGCCCGAAGAACTGCGCCGCGAATGGGTGACCAGCGCGCGCGTCCTGCACCTCGACGGGCACGACACGACCGCAGCGACACTTGCCGCCAGTTGGGCGCGACAGGCGGGCATTCCCGTGGTGGCCGATCTCGACGCGACTTATGCGGGCATTGAAGAGCTCGTGGCCAATATCGATTATCTGATTGTCAGCAAGGATTTCTCGTGCCAGCTGATGGACGACAACAACCTGGAACGCGCCTTGCGCGGCATGCTTTCGCGCTACGGATGCAAGCTGAGCGCGGCGACGCTGGGCGAGGACGGCGTGCTGGCGTGGGACGGGAAGCAGTTGGTGCATTGCGCCGCTTACCGCGTGCCCGTGGTGGATACGACCGGGGCTGGCGACATCTTTCGCGCGGGATTCATTTACGGTTTGATGCAGGAGTGGGGGCTCGAGCGGCAACTGGATTTCTCCTGTGCGGCCGCGGCCATGAACTGCATGGCGCAGGGAGCGCGCGGCGGCATCAAGACCGTGAGTGCGGTGGAAGATCTGCGGTCGACTGTGGCTCGGTATGAAAGCGCGTATGGGTTGTCGGCGTTTGATTGAGGTTTGAGGCCGCGTAGTCCGCCGCACGCGCGGGTCTGGAGACCCGCACGACAGCCGGACAGGAGACCGGCGCTACAGACAAGCGCCGGATTTAGAATGAAAGCAGCGAGTCAGGTTTTCTGCACGGCCTGGCAATTTCCCTAACCCTGTTTCGCACAACGGAGACGACCTATGGCACTGATCAAGACTTCAAATCCGGCACTCGGCCAGAACACATTCTCGAGCTTTGCGCAGAGCCAGTATGGCGGGAGCCTGGTGGACGCCACGGCGCGCATGACGCTGAGCGGCACCGTGAACAAAACTGGCATCCTGCTGCTGTGTGCGGTGGCAACCGCGGCGTGGACGTGGCATGCATTTATGCAGGCGAACAATGACCCCACCCTTGCTACAGGAGCCATTATGCTGGGCGGCATCGGCGGATTTGTTTTCGCCATGGTGACGGTCTTCAAGAAGACGTGGTCGCCTGTAACCGCACCAATTTACGCGCTGCTTGAGGGCCTGGTGCTCGGCGGACTGTCGGCGCTTTTTGAGTTGCGCTATCCCGGCATTGCCATGCAGGCCGTGGCGCTGACGTTCGGCACCTTGTTCGTGATGTTGTTCTTGTACAAGTCCGGGGTCATCAAGGTGACGCAGAAGTTTCGCATGGGCGTGGTGGCGGCCACGGGCGGGATTATGGTCCTTTACCTGCTTGAGTTTGCGCTGAGCTTCTTCGGCATTCGATTTACGACCATCAATGGCGGCGGGCCGATCGGCATCGCCGTGAGCTTGTTTATTGTGGCCATCGCGGCGCTCAACCTTGTGCTGGATTTCGATTTTGTGGAACAGGGCGTGGCCTACGGCGCCCCCAAATACATGGAGTGGTACGCGGCGTTCGGCATCATGGTAACGCTGGTGTGGCTGTACCTGGAGATGCTGCGACTGCTCTCGAAGATGCGCAAGAACTAGAAAGACAGCTTGTAGCTCGTAGCCGGTAGCTTGTAGCGTTCCCTCGCGGTTACCGCGAGCGACCTACTGGCTACCGGCCTTTTACTGCCGGCTTCTAGTTTCCCTGCGATGAAATCAGGAAAAATGTAACGCTGTCGGCGGTGATGCGGCGGTGCAGTGTGCCGCGCATGATGACCAGCATGTCGCCTTTGTTCAGGGTGACGGTCTGGTGCCCTTCAGATTCGGGCGCGTGCCACTCGCCGGGCCCCATGCTGTGCGCGCCCTTGGGCGTGCCACCGAGCTCGTAGACTGCGGAGCCATCGAGAATCTGGAAGACATGGTCGCGATGCTCGTGCCACTCGAACTCCGCGCCGGACTTGGCCTTTTCCGTGGTGAGAACCACGGTGAAGGTCTTTTCCTGCACCAGATTGTTGTTGCCGGGATTGGCGGCGAGAGCCTGCACGTCGTCCTGAAGCTCCTGGGCCTTCAAGAGCTTGAAGGTGAGGGCGGGGGCGCTCATGGCTTGCGCGGCGGCCGTGGAGGCAAACATTGACGCGCGCGTGAGGGTGAAGCCGGCGGCTGCGGCGGCCGGCACGGCGCGCAGGAATTTGCGGCGGGCGGGATTCGAGATCTTCATAGCGTTCTCCGAGAAACGACAAATCGCTTCGTGGGGGATTCTAGCAGGACGGCAAGACTGCGCGATTGAAGGCGTCGAGGACCAGTTTACGGAGAGCGATGGCGCGGCGGCTATTGGCGCCGCCCCTCCGGGGCGGCAGGTTCATTTTGATGCGATGCTCCCCAGGGTTCCCCGTCGTTCGCGATGCGAACGAACGGTCCACCCTGGGCTATTCTCGATCGGCCCCTCCGGGGCCAGCCAGTTCAGAGATCGAATTGGCGTAGCCAGGGAGCCATGAGAGCCGCGACCTTGCGCGGCTGCTCGTAGGCGGCAAAGTGGCCTGCGCCGGCGAGCACCTGCAAGTCGCAACCGCCGGGGGCGGCGCGAAAGGCTTCCATGTCTGCGGGAGTGACGGCGGCATCATCGGCGCCGGCGATGGCGAGGATGGGAACGCGAATAGTGGATACGGTGGAAACAGAGTCGGGACGCGTGGCCAAACCGGCCTGCACAGCAACCTCAGCTTCGGGCGTGAGAGTCATGTGCGAGCGAATCTCGGCGACAATCTCCGGGCGCTCCGCGCGGGAGGTTTCGCTGAGGAGGGCCTGTGCCATGCCGTCGAAGAGCGCGGTGACGCCTCCCGTGCGCGCCCGCGCGATGATTTCCGCGCGGCGCAGGAGGTTGGCCGGCGCGTCGGGCTGCGGCTTGGAACAGATGAAAACGAGACCGGTCATGCGCTCGGGGGCGCGACGCCAAATTTCGAGCATCACATACCCTCCAATCGAACAGCCGGCAAAGACGGCGCGGCGAAGAGAGAGCTGGTCGAGGAGGGCGATCACGTCCGCGGCTAACTGCTCCATCGTGAGCACGGGAGCATCGGGAACCAGGTCAAAAGCGCCTACGGGGAGGCCGGAACCGAGCGCGGAGACACCGTGGCCGCGCAGATCGGGGACAACGGTGCGAACTCCGGCGAGTTCTTTGGTGAGGGGACGCCAGTAATCGCGGTCGAGAGGGGTGGGATGGAGAAAGACGACCGGTGGGCCGCTGCCTGCGTCGGTGAAACCAAGGCCTAAACTGTCAACCAACGAGACGCCGTTCATATTCCTGGAGGATACGCTCCTGGGAGGGGTGGCGTCTCCTCTGGAATGCCAATCCAGGCAGCAAGATAGGCAACACCGACCAGGCCGCTTGAGAAGATGAGGCCGAGCACGGCGATGATCCGGACGACTGCGACGTCCCAACCGTTGGCTTGCGCCATGGCGATGCAGACACCCCCGATCTGGCGGCCAATGAATGGGCGGATGAGCGGGCGGCCGGGAATGGGCTGCACGGCGGGAATCGCCGAACCGCAGGTCGAACAGAAATGTGCGCTTGCCGGCATTCCGGACCCACAGTGCTGACAGAAAACGGTCATGGCTGGTGCTCCAAGGAGGAACTCTAACTGATTTAAGGATACGAGGATGGGCGCGCGGCGGTTCCGTTTTTCTGGCGGATCGAAAATGCCCGTAGTTCGCAGCCGATAGCTCGATTGCGGTCGCTGCAAGAATAAGCTGCAAGCTACGGGCTACCGGCTACAAGCTGTTTCTCAGTTTCCCTGGTAAGGCGCGCGCAAGTATTTTCTGGCTTCGCCGGCGCGAGAGGTGTTGGGGCCGACGTCGATGGCGGCCTGGTAATCGCGCGTCGCTTGCGCGCGTTGACCGTCCAGGTCGTGGCACTCACCAGCGTCGAGGAACGAACGAATCTCAAGTTCCGGGCCGATGCCGGGGGTCCCGGCCGCTTGCTCGAAGGCTTGTGCAGCCTCGTTATCATGGCGCTGGCCGCGCAGGGCGTCACCGAACCCGAAATAAGCCAGCTCGAGCTTGGACGAGGCAAAGTAGCCGGGCCTGGCTGCGTCGGCCAAAAGCTGGCGGTAAGAGTCCACGGCGACCATTCCCTGGCCTGCGTCGCGGCGCAGGTTGGCTTCTTCAAGGCAGAAGAGGAAATCGTGGGGATACTGGCTTTTCAGGTCGCGCACCACCTGGATGGCCTGGCTGTATTTCGCTTCGCGGCGCAAAAACAGTGCGATCACAGTACGCGACTCGACGCTGGTGATGACGCCGCGCCGGCCCGCGTCCTCGAGCATGGCAAGCCCGGTGGATTTGGAGCCGGTAATGCCGGCAAATCCGATCATGAGCTTGAAGGGCCATGGGAGCGCGCCGACGACGTATTCGTAGACGCCGGTGATCATCTTTGCGTCGGCGTAGTCGGGATCGAGCTTCAATACTTGCGCGGCGTCGTCCCTGGCCTTGGTGGCCAGGCGGAAACCGGTGGAGAACGCGCGCTCCACCATGGCCACATAGGCACAACGCAAAGCGCGCACCCAGGCACGGGCAAAGAGCGCGTCAATGTCGTTGGGATTCTTGCTTAAACGCCAGTCGGCCTCGCGCACCGCTTCATCGGCCAGGGCGAAGATCTGATCACGCTTCGCGGGATCTTCGTCGGTGGCGTGGCGGCCAGTGAGAAAGCCGTCGTTGGCGTAGAAGGTGGTGTCGAGAAGATCCTGCCGATAGAGCTCCTGAAAAATCAGGGCAAAGGCCAGATACGCGGTGGCCTGCGGATCGCCGGGATGGGCCACGTGAAACAGCTCGAAGCGCGCAACGGCGGCGGGAAAGTCGAGGTTGTAAAAGCGCTCATACGCCGCGCGCACCTGGGGATCGTAGTTCATGGGGTTGGTGTGCGCGGTTGCGGCCATGGCCGGAACAGACAAGGCAAGCATCAGGATCGAAAGGACAACCGTGCGCACGGCGAGCTTTTGCGGCTTCAAGATTCGCTCCTCTTATCTATGCTACCGGTTGAAGCTTTGCGTTAAAGCCCGCTTGACTGCGCAGAGAATCTTACGCCAGCTCAAGTGGGCTAGCGATGCTCGTTCCGATCTCTCCCCAGGCTTGCGCCTGGGGCTACAATCTTCCGCCCGCTACGCCGGTTCTCGTTCGCAATCGAGAATCAGTTAGCATTAAAGTATGCCCATCCCTGAACGGTTGAAACCGACATTCGCTTCAGCGCGCCCTCAGGAGCCTGACCGGACAGAGGAAGCGCGCAAGCGGCTGATCGTGGCGCTCGATGTCCAGAGCACCAAGGCTGCCGAAGACCTGGTGGCGCGTCTGGAAGGCCAATGCGTATGGTTCAAGGTGGGGATGGAGTTGTTTACCGCCGCCGGGCCCGCGGCAGTCGAGATGCTGGTGAAGCGCGGCCACTCGGTATTTCTCGATCTCAAATTTCATGACATCCCCAACACGGTGGCCGGCGCGGTGCGCTCGGCGGCGGGATTGGGTGTGCGCATGGTGAACGTACATGCAGGCGGAGGACCGGCAATGCTCGAAGCTGCGCGTGCGGCGCTGGAGGGGTTGACGAGCCCGCCTGAGCTGCTGGCCGTGACAGTGCTGACCAGCATGGACGAAACGCAACTGAAGGCGACGGGAATCGGGCGGACGGCGGCGAACCAGGTGGAGTTGCTCGCCAAAATGTGTCTGAAAGTGGGAATCCGCGGATTTGTCTGCTCGCCAGAGGAAGTTGCGAAACTGCGGGAACTCACTGGGCCCGCGGGCGTTCTTGTAACGCCGGGGATTCGTCCTCGTGGAGCTGACGTGGGAGATCAGAAGCGCCTGGCGACTCCCGCTGCCGCACTGCGCGCGGGCGCGAGCTACCTGGTGGTGGGAAGGCCTATTACCCAGGCGGCTGAACCGGCGAAGGCGGCGGAGGCAATCCTGAAGGAGATGGTTCAGGCGATTGCGAGTTGAGCCTGGAAGATAAAAAAGCCCGGCGCGCTGCCGGGCTTTTTTTGTGGATCAAAACTCAAGCGAAACTTAGAGCTTTTCGTAGAAGTCGCACGCGGAACACGAGATGTAGACTCCGCCGGGGATACCGCGTTCACGGTCCTTGACGCGCTTGACGATGCGCGTGGGTTTCGAGCACTTGGGACAGTCAGTCGACTTCGTCGTGTCCATCACTTTCTTGCGATCGCCAGTTTTGGCAATTTTGGCCATGGTTTTGGTGGTTCTCCTTGTTGAGGTGTCTCTGCACACATCCGCTATGGCGGACGGCTTCAACGGCGCGGTACTGGCTCGCCCTGAGGCACAGAGTTCTGCGCCGAGCGAACGTGACTCGCTGTTTCCAGTTTATATGAGGAGCCTCTTTAATTTAAAAGCCGGATGCCACAAGCTGGCTTGTGCCTGCCGGGGGCGGCTGGCTGCCCGCCGGCGCGGGAGGCGTTTTGGACGGGGTGGACTGCGGCTGCGAGCCATTGCCGGGCGGGGGCTGCGTACTTCCCTGCGCGTCCGGTTTTTGATAGGCCGGATAAGTTGCCTGCGAGGGCGCGGCCGAGGCCGGCGGAGCGCTGGTTTGCTCATCGGGATTGGCGCCGGGCTGCGAGTCCGTGTGGGGCCTTGCCGGTTGCACTGGGCGCATTGCGCCGACGCTGGTGTCGTCAGTGGGCAAGGATTCGCCGGGTTTGCGGAGGCTGGGAGGACCGGCCGGCGCCTGCCGGTCGGAGTCGGTTTCAACGTCACCCTCCTTGATGGTCCGCGTGCTGGCTGCCACCACGGGCTTGCCATCTGTAGTCATCATGGCCGAGACCACATCTTTCGTGAATATCTGCAAGGGCTCGCCATCTCTGGCGATCTCCAGGCGGATGACGCGGTTGCCGTTGATGCGCACGAAGTCGACTTCCTGGGGCGGCGAGCCGTAGATCCACTCTTCGAAGGGCATCTGGCCGTCCATTTCGCGCGTCCGGGTGATGGGCTGACCCAGTGCGAACATCACCATGTCGGTGGTCATTCCCACCAGCACTTTATGGCCTAGGATGGCGTTTTTCAACTCGGGCGGCAGCGTGTCGGTAAAGGCCTGAATAGGAGATTTCACGTCGAAGGAGATGAGCGGGGCTAGCAGCGCCTTGACCTGGGCAGGCGTGAGCTCGGGAACCCGGTCGCTGAAGGTGAGAGTGAGGCGCGAACCGACGGGATCGCCGGCGGCATTGGCGATGGTGGGATCGATATCCGGATCGCCCATGTCAGGACCAACACCGATTTGCACATGGCGCAGGAAACGATGCTTGGGATCGGGTCCGCCGTCGAGATCGAAGACGATTTTGGATTTGTCGAAAGTGAGATTGGTGATCACCACGCGGCCGCCGGGCTTGGCGGAAAGTCCTTCGCTGACGACCATGTTGAGATAGCTTTCACCTGCGGGCTCGAGTTTGCCGTTGGCCCGGAGCGTAAGACCCTTGTGGCCGCGCGGAAGCGGGCGCATGGCAAATCCCTGCTCCGATTCGAGCGCGCGAATCAGGTCGAGACGCGTCCTGGTATCGAGCTCGGTTTTGCTCAGTTCCACGTGGGTGGGTTCGATTTGCGCGTAGCGGCGGTCGACCGGCCCGGTGCTGACCACGGCTCCCGTGCCTTTGGTGTCGACGGTGATGACCTGGGCCGCGACGGGGGCAGCGCCGAGCAGCACTGCGACCGCGCAAGCGGAAACGATGTGCGGAAAGATCACGCTACAGTGAGTAATCGCGGTCGATTCAGCAGTCGAGACCGCCTGTCGGGGAAGGAGACGCCGGTTCATGGGGACCTCCCATGGTTGCGAGCACTATTAGGCAAACCTTAGCGCTGTTTGGGGTGAAATGGCAAATGCGGGGACGGAGGGACCGAGGGAACAAGGGAACAAGAAGACGGCCGAGAGACTTGTACTTTTCAGCCGCCCGTTTCTGGCCTATGTAGAATCCTCAAAGAGGATCGGCGTTGTGCCGTCGCTGCGTCCAACAAGTTGGATTGCCATTCGATGTGTGCGAATTATTCGCCGGAAGTCGATTATCAACTGTTCGGCGTCGGCTCGGACCCTGTTTTCTCGGTCCCTTGGTCCCTTGGTCCCTTCGTCCCTGCATTTCCGATTTGCACCAGCGCCGGTCCGGCTGGCGCCGCTGGTGCGGACGGCCCCATAGCGGCTTCGTGCTGGGCGCGAGAGATGGCGTCAAGGTCGACGGGGATTCCGCCGGGGACGATGACAGGAGCGTTATAGCGGTAGTCGAGCTCGCGCGTGAGGCTGAAGACCACGGGCAGCGCCACGAGGAGCACGAAAAAGGTGAGCCAACTGCCGTCGAGCCCGAAGGCTCCGCCCGTGAGCCAGAAGGGTCCCATGGGATCGCCCTGCACCAGCGGCGAATGGCTGTTGTTGCCGTTGACCGCGAGCCCAAAGAGCAGAGCCTGGCTGGCCTTCCAGCCAAAGTTGAGCCCCCAACTGAGCCACAGGGCGCGGGTGCGCAGATAACACGCGGAAAGGACGAGCGAGAGCGCGATGGAGACGGCGAAGCTGGCGTGGCTTGCCCCGGTCAGAAGAGCCTGAAGGATGGCATAGATGGCGGCAAAGCCCAGCGCGGCGCCGGTGGGTCCCAGTGCGCGGGCAAAGCGCTGGAAGGCGTAGCCGCGGAAGGCGACTTCTTCAGCCAGGGCGAAGAGAGCGAAGAAGGCCGCGTCGGCTATAAACCATCCCCACGATGAGAGCTGCGGCGAGAACGAGATGGCGATGCCGCCGAACACGGTGAGAGGCACTGCGCAGATCAGGGCTACAGCCCAGCCCGTTGCGATTCCAGTTCCGGCTTCGCGCGTCCAGCCGGGACGCCGCACCAACCCCTGCTCGCTGATGGGGTCGGCCTGGCGGTTGAACCAGAAGCCCATGGCGGCGTAACCAACAATCAGCAAGAAAACCAGAATGGCCTGCTCCACGAGAGGGAACCAGACCTCGCCGGCAAAACCGTGCGCGCCACGGACGGCAAGCGACCGAGCGAAAAAGTAGTAGATAAACGCGGCGAGAAACTGCAGGTAGGCGAGCAGACGGCCTCCGGTGTAGACGGGAGCGGTCATGGGCGCCTCCGGGTTGCCGCATAGGCACGAGGCACAATGCGATGCAACAGAAACTGTAGGCCGCAGAGATTCGCTCGGGTATACCTCATGACAATCGTTTGGACTTTCCAGCCGGGAAATCAGCTTTGCGTGTAGAACTGAGCTACATTGCGGAACTTGTTCTGGCGCGCGGCCACCAGTGCATCGACGGGCACCGTTTTGAGCTGGTTGATGTGCTTTAGCAGCACCGCGCCGAGTAATCCGGAACCGGCTTCGCGGTCGGCGTGCATGCCGAACGGCGGCTCGGGGATGATCTCATCAACGCATCCCAACTCCGCGACTTCCGGCGCGGAGATGCGCAGCGCTTCAGCAGCCAGGGCCTTCTTGCCTGCGTCGTTCCACATGATCGACGCGCAACCTTCCGGCGAGATAACAAAGTAGAGAGCATTCTCAAGAATCAGCACGCGATCGGTGACGGCGAGCGCCAACGCGCCGCCCGATCCACCTTCGCCGCTGATGACGGAAATGGTAGGCACGCGCAGCCGCGCCATCTCGCGCAAATTGCGCGCGATGGCCTCGGCCTGACCGCGCTCCTCTGCTCCCATGCCGGGATACGCGCCGGGAAGATCGATGAAGCTGATGACGGGACGGGCGAATTTTTCGGCGAGCTTCATGCATCGCAGCGCTTTGCGGTAGCCCTCGGGATGCGGCATGCCGAAGTTGCGCCGCACGCGCTCCTTGGTGCTGCCGCCTTTGCGGTTGCCGATGACCATCACCTCTTCGGCGCCGAGCCGCGCCATTCCGCAGGCCACGGCCTCGTCGTCGCCATAGGCGCGATCCCCGTGAATCTCGCTGAAGTCCGTGAAGATTCGCTCGATCAGTTCCATGGGGTAGGGGCGTTGGGGATGCCGAGCGCGTTCAATTCTCTCCCATGCCGGCGAGACGGCCTGCGCCTGGGGATCAAGTCCTGTTTCCTGTTCGCTCATCGATAGTTGGGTCCAAAGGGGTAAGCCCGGCAGCCCTCTAGTGATTCTACAGGTTTCAGGGGTCAGGTCTCAGGTATCAGCGTTCAGCGGTGAAGTGTAAGGGGACGAGTTCCGGCTCTTGGCTGTCAGCTTCCGCCCGTCAACCGATCCCTGACACCTGAAACCTGCCTTTTAAAGGATTCCATGCTTTTCGAACGCGGCCTTTGACGTCATGCCTTCTTCGAGGGCTTTGCGGACGGTCTTCTCCTTGCGCACTTTCTCGAAGGCGCGGGCTAGAACCTCCTGCTCGGCGGCGCGGGGAACGACGCAGACGCCGTCGAGGTCGCCAAAAACGATGTCGCCCGGCGCGATGCGTGCCTGGCCGATCTGAATGGGAATGCGGAAATCGATGACCTTGCCACGCGGGCCCTGGTCCTGCGCATAACTTCCGTGAGAAAAGGTGGGAAAGCCGAGAGCCAGCACGCCGCGCGTGTCGCGGGAGTAGCCATCGACAACCGCTCCGGCTGCTCCGCATTTGTTGGCGCGAACACTCATCAGCTCGCCCCAGAGCGCGTATCGCGGCGATGCGCCGGTGCAGATGTAGACTTCGTCGAGTTTGAGGTCGTCGAGCGCGTCCATCATGAGACCGAAGGGGCGCGCAGAAAGCGGATTGTGCGAGCCGGCAACGGATTCGTCGAAACAGTCGGCTTCAAGAACGGTCATGGCGCGGCCGCAGACGATCATGGAGCGATCGAGGGGGACAATGGCGGGCGGCAGGAACTGCTGCAGCAGGCCCATCTTGTCCATCACATCGCCGATGACGGCGGAGAAGAGCTCACGACGGGCGGACGGGAAGATCTCTGGATCCGATTGAGGCACAGATTGCTCTCCAAGGCAGAATCTTAACAGCCGAGGTTCAGCAGCCGTTGAGTTTGGGGACGCGCGACGCCCTGAGCGCTAACGTGATTCGCCGGAGTGGGCCGCTCGTTGGCCGGCGAGGCGGCTGATCTTGTCTCCGTCCTTCACCATCTCGTGCACGGCGAAGCCTTTTTCCGCGAGTGCGCCGGTGGGACAGGCCTGCACGCACTTGCCGCAGGCGGTGCAATTGTGCGCGTGGCCCCAATCGTCCTTGAGATCGCTGACGATGCGCGAGTAGATGCCGCGCGAGGAGACCTCCCATACGTGCGCGCCCTCCACCTCGGCGCAGACGCGCACGCAACGCGTGCAGAGAATGCAGCGGTTGTGATCGAGGACGAAGCGGGGATGCGACATGTCAACGGACAGGCGCGGGTTGTTGTAGGCGTAGCGCACGTGCGTGACGCCGAGCGACTGCGCCATGGATTGCAGCTCGCAGTGGCCGTTGGAGACGCACGACGAACAGATGTGGTTGCGCTCAACCAAAAGCAGCTCGATGGCCATGCGCCGGTAGAGCGTAAGCCGCGCCGATTGAGTTTTGATCGACATGCCTTCCTGCACCGGCGTGGTGCAGGCGGGCAAAAGGCGGTCAGTGCCTGCCAGTTCGACCACGCAGATGCGGCAAGCGCCTACCGCGCTGAGGCCTTTGAGATAACAGAGCGTAGGAATGTACTTGCCATTTGCGCGCGCCGCGTCAAGGACGGTGTCGCCTTCGTGCGCGGTGACCAGTTCGCCGTCGATGCGAACGGAGATGATTTTGGTGCTTGCCTTGGCTTCCATATTTACCGGCTTTCCTTATGTTTCACGGCATCTCATCAACTGCCGCTGGGCGTGCCGCGCAGATCGCAACGCAGACAGCGGCGGCACTCTTCCAATGCTTCCTGCGGGGTGAGGTTGGCGACAACTTCCTGCTGTGACCGGGCGCGTGCGGCGGGTGGCATCGAGACGGCAGTATGGCGGCGCGAAAGGCTGGGCTCTCCCGGCGTGGCGTGGCTGTACTCGAAGTCAGGGAAGAGCTGATCCCAGCGGGCAACTCCCGATATATCGTGCTCCGAATTCTCCTGCTCCATCAGGCGCTCATCAATCTTGCGCGCGGCCAGCTTGCCGCCGCTCATGGCATTCGACATATTGGACGCGCCGGTGATCACGTCGCCGCCGGCATAGAAACCGGGACGGCTGGTCTCATAGGTGAAGCGATCGACAACAATGGTGCCTTCCTCTTTGAGTTCGAGGCCGGAGGCGCGGCAGAAATCCATGTCGAAGGTTTCGCCCACGGCGAGGATCACGCTGTCGCACTCGAAGCGCTGCACTTCGTCGGTGGGGATGGGGCGGCGGCGGCCGGATTTGTCGTATTCGCCGAGACGCGTCTTGACGATTTCGATGGCCTTCACGCTGCCGTCTGTACCGCCCATGATGCGATGCGGTGCGGCGAGATAGACGAAGCGCACGCCTTCTTCCTCCGCCGCCTGAATCTCTTCGTCAATGGCGGGCATATCTTTACGCTCGCGGCGATAGAGGATAGTGGCCGTACCGCCCATGCGCAGCACGGTGCGCGCGGAGTCGATGGCCGCGTTGCCGCCGCCGATGATGGAGACACGGGAACCGACGGCGATTTTTTCACCGCGGGCGACGGATTCAAGAAAGATGAGCGCGGGAAACACGTTTTTCAGCTCGGTTCCGGGCAGGTAGAGCCAGGATTCCTTCCAGGTTCCTATGGAGATAAAGACGGCGTCGAAGTTGGTGGCGAGATCGTTGAGCGGAAGGTCGAAACCGACGCGCGTCGAGAAGACGAATTTGACGCCTACGCCTTCGATCAGGTCGAGCTCGCGGCGAAGAATGGCCTTGGGCAAGCGGTACTCGGGAATGGCAAAGCGCAACATGCCGCCGGCCTCGCTGCGCTCTTCAAAAATGGTGACATCGTGGCCGAGCATGGCGAGATAGAAGGCCGCGGTGAGGCCCGTGGGACCGGAGCCGGCGACGGCGATCTTGCGGCCGGTGAACGGAAGACGGCGCGCGACAATTCGCTTGAGCATGGCGTCGAAGCGGTCGGATTGAAAGATGGAGTCGGCGATGAGGCGATGCACTTCGCGCATGTTCACCACTTCGTCGAAGGATTGCCGGCGGCACCTGTTATCACATGGATGCTGGCAGACGCGGCCCGTCGATGCGGGCAGCGGGTTGTCGAGAATGACGGACTCGAAGGCGTCGTCGAGACGGCCCTCGCTGTAAAGCTCGAGGAAGCGGGGAATATTCATGCGCAGCGGACAACTATTTTCGCAAGGCGAAAGCGCGAGTTCCTGGCAGACCCCTGCGCGGCAGCGATGCGCGACAATGTGGTCCTCGTATTCGTCGCGGAAGTGGCGGATAGTGGTGAGCACCGGATTGGGTGCGGACTGGCCCAGCGCGCAGAGCGAACAGTCGCGAATCATGCGGCCGAGCTCGTCGAGAAGATTCAGGTGCTCCGTTGTGCCGCTGCCAGTAGTGACGGCGTTAAGGATGCGCAGAGCCTTATTGAGGCCCACGCGGCAGGGAACGCATTTGCCGCAGGACTCCGAGTGCGTGAACTCGATGAAATAGCGAGCAACATCGACCATGCAGTTGTCTTCGTCCATGACGACCATGCCGCCGGAGCCCATGATGGAACCGATCTGGGCGAGGTTTTCGTAGTCGACCGGCGTTTCGAACATTTCCACCGGAATGCAGCCACCGGAGGGCCCGCCGGTTTGCACGGCTTTGACGCGGCGGCCGGGCGCTGCGCCTTCGCCGATGTCGTAGATAAAGGTCTGGAGCGGAGTGCCCAGCGGCATTTCGATCAGTCCGGTGTTTTGCACCTTGCCTACCAGCGAAAAAACTTTAGTGCCGGGGCTCTTGGCGCTGCCGGTTTCAGCAAACCAGGCGGGCCCGCGCGTGACGATCGGCGCGATGTTGTACCAGGTCTCGACGTTGTTGATGTTGGTGGGGCGTCCCCACAGGCCTTTTTGCGCGGGATACGGCGGACGCGGCCGTGGGCGGCCGGCGAAGCCTTCGAGCGAGGCAATGAGCGCGGTTTCTTCGCCGCAGACGAACGCGCCTGCGCCTTGCACCAGCTCGATGTTGAAGTTGAAGCCGCGATCGAGAATGTTAGCGCCGAGAAGGCCATACTCGCGCGCCTGCTCGATGGCGCGGTTTAACCGGCGCACGGCCAGCGGATACTCGGCACGCACGTAGACAATGCCCTCCGTTGCGCCCATCACGTAAGCGCCGATGATCATGCCTTCGAGCATGGAGTGCGGGTCGCCTTCGATCTCGTTGCGATTCATGTACGCGCCGGGATCGCCCTCGTCGGCGTTGCAGACGATGTATTTGGCGTCGCCTTTGGCCTTGGCGAGAAAGTCCCACTTGTTGCCGGTGAGAAAACCCGCGCCGCCGCGGCCGCGCAGACGCGAGGCTTTGATCTGCTCGATGACGGCGTCGGTGCGGCCGTCGATGAGGACCTTGTAGAGCGCCTGGTAACCACCGACGGCGATGTACTCCTCGATGTCGGAGGGACTGATGAGGCCGCAGTTGCGTAGGACGATTTTCTTCTGGGCTTTGAAGAAGGGCAGCGCGTTCCAGAGCGGGATGTCGGGAAAGTTTTGGCCGTAGCGCACGTGCCCGGTGATGTGATCCCACTCCTCGATTTTGCAGTAGACAAGATCGGAGGGAAATGTGCCGGCGGAGACGCCTTCGAGAATCTGCGCGGCGTCGTTGGCCTGCACGCGGCGCAGAATCACGATGGGATTGCCGGGAAGGCGAATGCTGACGAGCGGCTCCTGAAAACATGCGCCGAAGCAGCCCACGCTGGCGAGAAGAACGTCGAGACCGCTGCGTTGAATGGCTTCATTGAGAGCATGAAAGACCTCTTCCGCGCCGTTGCCGCGGCCACAGGTTCCCATGCCCACCGTGATACGCGGGATGGAAGGCGTGAGCTTGGCCAACCCGGATTCACGCACTGCGTTGAAGGCACCAATATCCTGAATGCGCGGCATCACTTCCTCCCTTGCGTAAGCGATTTCACTTCGCGCTGCAATGTGCGCTCATTCACGTGACTGAGAATGTGGTGATCGACCTCGACGACAGGCGCCAGCGCGCACTGACCGAAGCAAGCAACGGTGCG
This sequence comes from uncultured Acidobacteriaceae bacterium, assembly GCA_963732305.1. GTDB lineage: Bacteria > Acidobacteriota > Terriglobia > Terriglobales > Acidobacteriaceae > Telmatobacter. The sequence goes on along the minus strand of CAVSYW010000002.1, from coordinate 1,198,269 downwards.
CACGGTAAAGCGGCGATCGGCCGTGGTGAGCAGCAGTTTGTCGGCCTCGCTGTTCTCGTCGGCTTCACGGTTGCTCAAGCCGAGATCGAGGCAGAGCTTGTCAAGCAGATCGCGGGAGCCGCGCGTGTGGCAGGCGGTACCGCGGCAAACGCAGACCACATGATCGCCCTGGGGATCGAGATTGAAGAGCGAATAAAACGTGGCCGCGCTATAAACCCTTGCCGGAGGCACGCCGGTTTCGGCGGCGATGTAGCCGAGCGCTTCCATGGAGAGAAACTTGTGCGCATTGGCGGACTGAACGGCCTCAAGAATTCCCAGCAGCGCGCCGGGGCGCTTGCCGAATTTGGCGATGGCCTGATCGATGATCAGGCGCTCGTTGGCCTCAAGCCCGATGCGAGCGATTGCAGGAGCGGCACTTGGCATGGTTCCTCTCTCTTCGGCGTGCGGCACTGAGCCGTCGGCCACACTCCTCCTGTTGCGGACTTTTCACCGGAGAGGAAAAAGAAGAAAGCGATTGCATGCGGCGCCCGCCGCAGCGAAAAGGTACAGCAGAAAAGAACACTCCCTTCCGCAGAGACACTCTCCCCGGAGTTGGTCCGGCTGGAACTTTGCACCTACGCAGCGCCGGTGCGATGTGCCTCTTGTCACAGGTGGCTGTGATTGTTGGATTTATTTGCGAGGGATGCCGTGACGGGAGGCCGGAATCTCAGGTTTCCACGTCGCGCGGGCTCGCGTTTTCGTCAGCGGGGGCGGATCCAGGTGAGAGCGATCCACCGGTTTCGGAGGATTCGGCGGTTTCCGGGGTCGCGAGCGGGCCCGTTAACGTATCGACGCGATAGCCGGCCGCCTCGGCGGAGCTGAGAGCGGCGGCGACGTTCTTGCCTAACCCTTCGACCGGGGCCCGGTTGGGTACAGCTTCACCGGCGAGGCACAGCAGCGCGGGCATCTGAAGCCACCATAATAACTCCTCATATTTTTCGCGGATCAGATAGGGATGCCCCTCCGCCTGATGGACGCCGCAGACCCAGCGCACGTCGGGATCGAGCCAGAGGGCGGGAGCGAGGGCGGGCGCCTCTTCGGAGCATTGCGGAGTTGCTGGTGCGGACTTTCCTTCCCGGTCCGCATTTGCAGATGACGAATATTCCACGCTATCCGGCGGCGTGGACGCCGCCGGTACAGCCGGTCTGGAGACCGGCGTTACAACGTGGCCGGCGTCTGCGACTGCGAGCAGCAGAACCTTAATACGGGCGGCGACGCGCCAGGGTTCTTCACCCTGGAAGCCGAGTGCTGTAAAGGCATGGCCAAACGGCTGGCGCAGGCGGAGACGATCGAAGAGATCGAGCGCGGTGTGTTCGGGCTGGGCGGGCCCCGCTTGCCCAGAATCGATGGATTCGGCGAGCCACTGAAGCACGCACCAGGCAAGGACCGGGCCCCACATCTCTGTTGCTGTGAGCTGCGGGCTGGGACTGGGCAACACGCGGCGCGCGGCCGCGGTCCACGGGATCGGGAAGAGGGCTTCGACGGCCGGAATATGCATTGCGGCGCGAAGGAGTTTGGTGAACGCGTGCGCCTGCGCCGCCGGATCGCTCAGGTCTGGCCTCGATGCCGACGCGGGGCTGGGCGCGGGTTCGCCGGCCTGCCGGAGACGCGTGGCATACGCGTCCTGGGCCACTTGCAACAGCCTCTCGGCGCGGGGCCATGCATCCTTCATCAAGTCGTTGCGCTGGCGCTCGATCTTCTTGATTCGTTCCGCGCCCACGGCTCGCGGATGGTCGGCGACATCGGCAAAATGCCGCACCAGGCCCGGATCGAGGAAGTGCCGCAGTGCGTCGTGCACGGGTTGGAGTTCGAGATTGACGAGTTCTTCGTCGAGCGAAGAAACGCCGCGGCCATTGAGCCAGTCGGCAAGACGGTCCCAGGGCTTTTCGGCCGTCGGATGGAGCTCGTGCCAATCGAGAAAGACGTGGCACTGGTAGGCGTGGAGGTCGAGGGTGAGGCCGCGATCATACAAATCTCCAGCCCGGCGCAAATACTTGAGATCGGTAAGCGAGTCCCGCCAGGCGATGACTGCGCCGCGGTCGCCGCTCAGGCCGAGGCCGTCGGGCAGTCGGCGCTGACGGAGCTGGCCCGAGCCCTTGTCGGCGTAGGCGGCCGAGAAGTCAATAGTCCCGTGCGCATTGCCGTAACGATTGTGATAGACCACGAGGGCGCGCTCGCCGCCGGTGCGATTGGAGTAGGCGAAGACGTCTTCAATCACCGAGCCGCTGGGGTGGAAGAAATCATAGAGCAGGAAGTGGGCGCTCTCGGCAAAGAGCCAGCGGCGCTTGAGCAGCGGCGCAACTTCGCGCTCGTGGCGCTCAACAAGCCACGGATCGGGATCTTCCTGGTAGCGCGGCCAGCGATACTCCATGCCGTACTTTTCCGTGAAGCCTTCGATCTGGCCGTGGCCGAACATCGGCAGACCGGGAAGCGTGGACATCATGACGGCGACGCCGAAATACTTGTCGCCCTTGCCGAACTGGTCGATGGCTGTCCGTTCGTCCGGATTCGACATGAAGTTGACGTAGCGCTTCATGATATCGGGATCGAACTCGAGGGTGTTTTTAATTACAGACCGGTACTTGGCGTTGTCCTCGTCCCTCAGCATGATCATGAAGGCCGAGTTGTAAACGCGATGCATGCCGAGGGTGCGGACGAAGTAGCCCTCCATGAGCCAGAAAGCTTCGGCGAGGAGCAGCGTTCCCGGGACTTCGGCGGCGACGCGATCGACCACCTCACGCCAGAACTCGTGCGGCATGTGGCGATCGAATTCGGCCTGCGTCATGCCGAATTCGGCACGGGATGGGATTGCGCCGCTCGAGCCCGGGCCAGGAAACCAGAGGCGATGAAAGTGGCGCTTGGCGAGCGTCATGGCGGCGTCAAAACGAATCACGGGGAACAGGCGCGCGACGTGCAGGATGGTCTGAATCACCTGCTCGCGGACGGCGGGATTCAGGTAGTCGAGCTGCGCGGTATCGTTCCAGGGAAAGCTGGTGCCGTCGTTGCCGTGGTAGACGTAGCGCGTGTCGCCGGTATATTTGTCACGGCGGCGAAAGACCACGGCGGCATCGGTCTGGTCGTAATAGTGATCCTCGATTTTGAGCTCGACGCGGCCATCGTGGGAGAGATCGGGGCCTTCAAAACTGTAGGCGGGATACGGCGCATCGGGCCGGGAGATGAACCACTCGGGGTGTTCGATGACCCAAGGCGAATCGATGCCCATGTGGTTCGGCACCATGTCGCTGGCCAGGCGGATACCGTGATGGTAGGCGCGGTCACGCAGAGCGATGTAGGCCGCTTCCCCGCCCAGATCGTCGGCGATGCGGTAATCAAAAAGCGAGTAGGCCGAGGCGACAGCCTCCTTATTGCCGCAAAGCTGCTTGATGGTGCGCGAGGCGCGGCTGCGCTCCCAGACGCCGATCAACCAAAGTGAATTGATGCCGCGATGCGCAATCTCGGCAAGATCCGCGTCGGGAATCTCGTCGAGGCGGCCGATGTGGCGGCTGTATTTGCGGCTTAATTGCGCCAGCCAGACGTAGGTACTCTTGGCGATGAGCACTGCACCGGGCATCCACGCTGTGTCGGGCGAGAATTTTTCATATTCGTGCGCCGGATCGCCGAAGACAGGAACTTCGGCATGACTGACGTCGGAGGGCCACTGCTGCTGGCCGGCCCGCCTACGGCGTTCGGCGGCCTCGCGGGCCTGAGCAGCCTGGGGGTTGAACTGCATCCAGATGGCCAGCTCCTCTTCGCGCAGAATCTCGCCGGCCATGAGCAGGAAGCGCTCCAGGCTGTCGCCCAGCAATGGCCTCCAGAGACGGCGGATGAGGGCGAGCTGATCGCTGAGTGACGCGGGCGAGCCGGATGCAGGCGCTTGCAGAAGGTCGAGCAGGCTCACCGGCTTCGCGTCCGGCAACGGGATGAGCGGACGCGTAGCGAAATACTCCGGCATTTGCGCCGTGACTTTGCGATAGACCGTCTTTTCGGCGAGGGTACGGTCTTCAAAAAGCTCTTCGAAAGGCTTGAATGCCCGGTTGCGATTCGCGGACCAGAGCAGAAGCAGTTCTTCAAGCGCCGCCGCGCGATGCGGCATTCCAGCGGTTACGCCGGCCAGCCATTGCGCCGGCGTTTCCTGGCCGCGAATCACGCTCTGGCCGGGGAACTGCTCGACGAAGGCAAGCAGCATTTTGTCTACATTGTCTGGACCTACCTGAGAGCCGAACCAATCGAGGGCGGAGTTCATTACCTCAGGATCGAACTGCTGACGGTAGCGGGCCATGAGCACGTGGCTGGCTTCGTCAATCAATCCCATCGCGAACAGTTGGCCCGCGTGGACGGCCTGCTCGGGATGCTTCTGGACGTCGCGCACCTGGTTCATACGGTGAGCGAAGGCGCGGCAAGCGGAGATGTTGGCGAGAATCACATTTCCGTTGTAGGAGAAGAGGGATTCGGCGAACCCGTAGCGCTCTCGCGCCTTGCGCGCAACGTGAAATTCCATCATAAAGGAACCGAACTCCCAAACCCTTCCGCTGCTTAACCGCGAGCCGCCCACTCCAGCGCCGGCTACCGGCCCAGTAAGAACTCTCAGGGCAACAGCAACCAAGTCTAAACTACCACCGATGGGGGGTGTTCTATTCCCATGCCTCATGTTTACAATTCGTTGACACGTTCCTCGGGGCGAAGCCATATTGGGGCGCTAAGGCCACGCGTTCCTGCAAGAATAGTCTTCAGGCAACGCCATCCGGCCCATGTGAATGCGCGTCGTCCTCCGGCAGGATGTTCCATGCAACGGGACTGCGCTGTTGCCTGGGAAACTGCGCCGGGCTGGGGAACGAGCACTTTGAGCAAAGCGTGATTTGAATGATTATTTCCAGCGCTCCAATGCGGATCAGCTTCGTAGGCGGCGGTACGGATCTACCGGATTTCTACTCCCGGTATCCTGGCCGCGTAATCTCCACAGCCATCGACAAGTTCATCTTCATCGCCATCAACCACTCGCCTTTTACGAATCACATTGCCGCTAGATACTCCATCTCTGAAGATGTGCCGCACCCTTCCGAGTTGAAAAACACGCGCATCCGCGAAGCCCTGCTCGATCTCGGGATTGAAAACAACATCGAGATCGCTTCCTTTGCGCCCATCCCCGCAAAGACCGGGCTGGGTTCCTCTTCCAGCTTCTCTACGGCGCTGCTGAAGGGTCTTTACGCATACATCGGCAAGAGGCTGGACAAGAGAGAACTAGCCGAAGCGGCCTGCCGGCTCGAGATTGACCTGGTGGAGGAACCGATCGGCAAGCAGGACCAATACGCCGCGGCATTCGGCGGATTCAACGTGCTCCAGTTCAACGCCGACGGCTCGGTAGACGTGGAGCCGGTGCTGCTGGACTTCAAGAAGCGGATGGACTTCGAGAGGCACTTGATCCTGTTCTTCCTTGGCACAACCCGCGATGCATCCTCCGTTTTGACCGAGCAGAAGGCGAACACCGTGAAGAATTTTGAGACGCTGAAGCGCATGTCTGACTCGGTGCCTGCTTTCCGCGATGCTTTGCTCCACGCCGACTTCCAGAGCGCCGGAGAAATGCTGCTGGAAGGATGGAACCTGAAGAAGCAACTTGCTTCTAACATCTCGAACTCGAAGATCGACGACCTCTACGAAATTGCGATGAGCCGCGGCGCATGGGGAGGAAAAATTCTTGGTGCGGGCGGCGGGGGATGCCTGCTCATGCTTGCGCCGCTCGAAAAGCGGAAAGCGGTGGTCGCCGCGATGAGCACAGCCGCAAAAGCCGCGGGGTTCGACGGCGCTTGCGAGATTCCCATCGGCTTTGTCCAGGCCGGCACTGAAATTCTCACCAACTCCGGCGGGAGGTAGGCACCATGGAACAATTTATTCAGCGCTTCTCAGACAAGGCCATCGCGCTGCTGCGCAATCTCCCCAAGGTTGAAATCGCCAAGGCGATGAACATCCTTCAAGCCGCATTCGAGCGCGACGGGCGCATCTACGTCATCGGCAACGGCGGCTCTCTTGCGCTGGCTACGCATTGGGTAGCGGACTTCAACAAGACCGTCTTTAGCCACAATCTGGAAGAGCACGCACGCAGATTCCAGACCATTCGCCTGCCCACCACGGAAGAAGAGTTGACCGCCTGGGCCAACGATGTTGGCTACGACATGGTCTTCGCCGGCCCCTTGAGAAACTACATTCAGGATTCCGATGTCCTGATTGCGATATCGAGTTCGGGTAACTCAGAGAACATTATTCGCGCGGTGGAACTGGCGCGCGCGCACAAGGTTCCGGTTATCGGCATCTCCGGCTTTGACGGCGGCCGCCTGAACCCACTCTCCGATGCCAAAATTCTGATAGCAACGCCAAAAGATGAATACGAGTTGGTCGAGGGCATCCACGCTATCGTTCTTCACATCTTCACCAAATACTTCAAAGAGTACTTCGATCACGTTCTGCTGATGCAGAAGGAAAAGCAGGCGGAGCGCGCGTGATGCAAAATCGGAAGCGCGGCTTAGATCGCAGCAGGAATCTAATGGAGCAGCAATGAGTCGAATTCTGGTTACGGGCGGGGCCGGGTACGTGGGGTCGGTGTGCGCTGAGGAACTGCTGCGGCAGGGCCACGAAGTGTCGGTCGTGGATAACCTTTCGACGGGACACCGCCACGCCGTGCCGGACGGGGCCGAGTTTCACTTGGCCGACATCGGCCATGCGGCCGCCATGAGCCGCGTGCTTGGGGCCAAGGCCTTTGACGCTGTCTTTCACTTCGCCGCAAAAGCGCTCATCCCCGAGTCAGTGACCAATCCGTCGGTGTTTTACCAGGTGAACTTCGTCGCCGCCAAGACCATGATCGATGCCATTCGCGACGCCGGAATCAAGCGCGTCGTCTTCTCGTCGACGGCCGCCGTCTATGGCGATCCCGTGGAGATACCCATTCCTGAAGACCATCCCAAGGCGCCGGTCAACTCCTATGGCGATACCAAGCTTGCCTACGAGCGATTGCTGGACTGGTACTCCCGCGCCTACGGCATCAACGTATGCGCCTTTCGCTACTTCAACGCTGCTGGAGCAACAGAAGCCCGCGGCGAGGAACATATACCGGAAACGCACATTCTGCCGCTTCTGTTTGAAGCGGCGACGGGCGAGCGTGAATACTTCACAATTTACGGGAGCGACTATCCGACGCCGGACGGTACCTGCCTGCGCGATTTCGTTCATGTGCTCGACATTGCCCAGGCGCACATCCTGGCGTTGACGAAGGAGTACGCGCCCACTTTCTCGGTTTATAACATCGGATTGGGCAAGAGTTATTCGGTAAAGGAAGTTATAACTCACGCCGAGCGAGTTACAGGCTTGAAGATACCAACCCGCATGGGCGGCCGGCGCGCAGGCGATCCCGCGATCCTTTGCGCGAGCCCGAAAAGACTAATGGCCGAGCTGGGATGGAACCCTGAACACTCCAGCCTCGACCACATTATTGAAACTGCCTGGGCGTGGAAGAATCGCACGGCCCACTCCGCAACGAGCTCGAGATGAAGGGGTTTTTGCTGGCGGCGGGCAGCGGTACGCGACTGCGCCCGCTCACAAACAGCATTCCCAAATGCCTAGTGCCGATTCAGGGCACTCCTCTGCTCGCCATCTGGCTTGAATGGTGCGCGAAATACGGCATTGGCCAGGTGCTGCTCAACGCCCACGCGCACAGCGAAAAGGTGAACGAATTCCTGGCTACTTACAAGGGACCGGTAGAGGTCACGCTCGCATACGAGCCAGAACTGCTGGGCAGTGCTGGCACCTTGCACGTCAATCGCGCCTTTGTTGCGGAAGAACGCGAATTCGCCGTTCTCTATGCGGATGTGCTGACGAACTGCCGCTTCGATCGGATGCTGGAATTCCATCGCCGGCACCAGGCCCCGGTCACAGTGGGAACCTGCCGCGTTTCCAATCCGACCCAGTGCGGGATTCTCGCTACCCGCGAAGACGGAAGAGTGATGGAGTTCACCGAAAAACCGGAGTTTCCCAAGTCAGATCACGCATTCGGCGGGCTCCTCATCGGTGGACCGGCGCTGATGGGCAAAGTCCCGGAGCGCACGCCCTCGGACATCGGCTTCGACGTGCTTCCAGCCCTGGTTGGCGAGATGTACGCCTTCCCCATCTCCGACTACTTGCTGGACATCGGGACGATGGCGAAGTATGAACAAGCGCAGCGTGAGTGGCCAGGCTTATAGACCGGTGAACGAGGCCTCCGCTACCATACAGCAGTACCCTTCCCCGCTTTTCCGTGTCAGAAGTTGAACACTGAAGGAAGTTCGTATGTCCGCCTCGAAACCCGATGATGCGCCCCAACCAAAGCAGTTTGCTGCGGCGCTTGCCTGTTCTCTCGCGTACCTGTGCAGCACGTATGTAGGGCTGTCGATGGTCTTCGTCATGCGCGAGGTCCGTCAGCTCAGGGAGTTGGGCCTTAACATCGACGTGGCTTGCATCAACCCGCCGGATCGCGCCTTTGCCGATTTGACGGCTGTGGAGCAAGCAGAGGCAAAGCGCACGTATTGCATCAAAGAGCACGGCATTTCCGGCGCGATCGCAGCCCATGCTCAAGCACTTTTTCAAGACCTCTTCGGCTACGTTCGCGGTCTGCGGCTGGCCCTGCGGCTGGGAGGCCTGGACCTGCGGAGGCAGGTCTACAACTTTCTCTACTTCACTGAAGCGCTGATGATTGGCAAGTGGATGCGCCGCAAAGGCCAGAAGCATCTGCATGTTCACCTCGGATCGCAGGCCGCCACCGTGGGTATGTTTGTGCATGAAATTTTCGGTTTTGGCTTCTCCATCACAGTGCATGGGCCGGATGAGTTCTACGACGCGAGGGGCCAGTACCTTGCGGAAAAGATTGCCGCTGCCAAATTCATCTGCTGTATCACGGCCTTCACACGAAGCCAGTTGATGATGCTCTCTCCCTACGCGCATTGGCACAAGTTTGTGGTTGCCCGCGTCGGCATCGACACCAAGGTATTTTCGCCGCGGCCCGGCAGGCCCGAGCGCGATGCCTTCGAGATTCTCTGCATCGGCCGCCTCACTCCAGCCAAGGGGCAGCACCTCTTAATCGACGCGGTCAACGAGCTGGCCCAGCAGGGTCGCGCCGTGCGGCTCCGCCTCGGCGGCAGCGGCGCCGATGAGTCTTCCCTTCGCGAGCATGCCGCCAGGATCGAACACCCCGCATGCATCGTCTTTGAAGGCGGAGTGAATCAGGATCGCATTTGCAGTTTGTATGCCGCCGCGGACGCGCTCTGCCTGCCCAGCTTTGCCGAGGGACTTCCAGGAGTTTTGATGGAAGCCATGGCCATGGAGATTCCTTGCGTGACCACGCGCATCACCGCGGTTCCGGAGCTGATCCGCGACGGCGTGGACGGTTTGCTTGTGACGCCATCGGACACGGACGCGCTGGTGAAGGCTCTGGCTCGCCTAATGGATGACACGGAGCTGTACCAGCGGATCAGCAAGGGCAGTCGCGCGCGGGTTCTCGAGTACCACGACTTACAGCGCAACATGGAAAGATTGGCGCAAATCTTCACGGAGCGCTTGCGCGTTGCCACGGATCGAGGTTTGCAACTAGACTAAGGAAGGCAGCCGGTGTGCCCCAGCCTCATCAAAAAGGCAAGGTCGATCGAGTGGAGAGGTGGCAGAGCCCGGTTGAATGCACCTGACTCGAAATCAGGCATAGTCGAAAGGCTATCGGGGGTTCGAATCCCTCCCTCTCCGCCAACTATATGTATAATCAAAAACTTACAAGATATGAGCCCACTATACCCTTGAATTCCCCGCAAGTTTGCAGGCTTCCTGATCGTGATGGATCTGGAGAGCGTTCTCCAGCGGGAGCCATATACGCCGTTTTGCCGGCACTTCTCTGTTGCCAGTTTCAGCAGTTCCCTTTCAATGTGCGATGGGGCCGGAGAAACTTGGCTTTGGGGCGATTGCGTGATTCAGACTTAGCTCCGCGCAAATTGTTTTGGAAAAGCTCAAGCAGCCCGATGACTGCTTGCGGAGCTGGCAGATTGAAGAACTGGCGTACTTGTTACGCGGACTTTGTGGACAGGCCCCGCGACTGCTCGCGCCAGTCCAGTGGTATTGCAGCGAGCAGATCGTTGAGCGAGAGGGGCAGCGATTCGGGCCGTGTCATCGGATTCCCGGTTGACCGCGGGCTAAGTTGAACCAACTTCATCTGCATACGGATAAAGCGGGGTGACACGCCGTCGATGACGGCCAATCGCGCGATATCCGAGGAACACTTGGTTTATATGCGGTTTTCCAAGCGGCGGCAAAGGCAACGACTGGCTCGGCAGAAACGTCCTGCCAATGCCCCATCACAGTGCGAGTTTGTCTTGTCGCCAACGGTACAGATTTCGCCGGTCAAACCACATCAGTCCAGTTGATTCTGTGAATAGAACCTAAGCTGAGAGATGGCTCAAGGTTGCGGATACAAGCCAACAGCGATGCGAAGCGACCTCTCCATCTCTTAGCTCGAATGCGCGACGACGACCATGGCGTAAACCCTGACCGAAGGCACGGTAAACCGCACCAAGCCACCTGATTCATTGAAGTCAAGATGGACGGCGGCATTTTGATCGGGCGTCATCGAGATCACCGACTTGACCGGTCCTGTGAATTGCTTGCGAAGGCTCACCGCAAATGAGCCGGTACTATTCTTACGGTCGAAGTTGATGAAGTGGGCGATGGTTTCCTTTGTTGCTTCCCGTGTCAGGAGTTCCATCACGGTGGTGAGCGGCGCCTCGGTCGCGATCGAGAACCCTTCTGGCATCGCGTTTCGTATGGATTTGTAAATTTCTTCATGATTCTCCGGAAGCACCCACTGCGCCGGAACGAGTTGCGCGCCTCTTTGCAACGTGATGCCCGGTTCGGGGTTCTGGATCGTCGCGCCTTTTCTGGCGCCTGCTCTGTCTCCGCGCACGATAGTGGGAATAGAGACAAAGCGTCCCTTTCGGCGAGATCCCGGAGGCGGCAGAGGAGGAGCGCTCCGATCCTCGCGCCACTCGTTGTACTGGCCGGCGCTGCCTGAAACGATCACGATGCCACCCTCCTCGACATATTGAGTCAGACGCGCTGCCTGCGCATCGGAGATGCATTCCTGACCCGCGAGGATTACCGCACGGTAACGGCCGATGTGGTCGAACTGCTCATCGAACAACAAATCGAACGGAACCTTGTATTGAATCAGAATCTGCTCCATCAGGGTTGTTGGGATCCACGTTGCACTCACGCTGTAGGCCATGGAGGGCCAATTGAGCAGGACGGCGACGTTCTGTTACGTTGTCGGTTTCGGTGTAATATCTGTCGTTGTATTCCCGGAAGAACTCCATCATGGGGGTGAACACGTTGAAAGCACCCGGCCCCCACGGTGCGCCGGTGCAGACCGCCTTCTGATAGCCGAAGCCCATATAGACCGATAGACGAACCTCGTCGTCAAGGAAATCCGATTCCTCGCAACACGACCCAATTCTGCGGGCCACCTTGTAGGAGCGAATCTGCGAAATCAGGGCGCCGGTATGCGGATCGATGTTCGCCGCGTAACCTCCGGTATCGAAGGACAGGCGATCGACGTGGCCGGTGAACAAAGGATGGTAGACCGCGTAGGTCCAAAAGCGATTGAAGGAGTATACGCCCTTCATGTTGTAGCTAACGGCCACGTTTGGACTCAGACTCTTCGCATAGTCGTAAAGGCCCCGGGCGTATTCGGCTAGCGATTCACAACGGAAGCGCGTCCATTCCTGGAGAACCGGATCGTCGATCTGTGCAATATCGGCTGCGCCCTCGCCCGGACTTGTATTTACATCCCATTCATTCACCCGAATCCAGTCGACATCTGGCAGCCCAAACCGGCGAAAGGCCGTCTTTCTGTCGGGGTAGCGCTTCCGCAGGAATGCCCGGAACGCTTCAAGACAATGCGCGCAACGGCAAGACCGCGGCTCCGGCTGAAGAGAGATCTGATCGAATGCAAGCTCGTCGGCTTTGAGTTCCAGGATGCCTACGCGCATGACGCGCTGAATATACTCTCGATAACCCGGCTGGTTATGACACGCAAAGTGACGATAGGTTTTTACACCATAGGGAATCCAGTGGTTCCAGCAATCGCGCTCCTCCCAAGACTCGGCTTCGGGGACCTCGCGATAAAGAGTCTCGGTAAACATGGTTCCCGCCACGTAGAGGCTGACCTTCATGCCTAGGCTGTGCATCAAGTCGGCGGCCCGCCTCGCTTGCTCGATGTGGGGCCGCTCGTACTCCAGACCAAATCCCTTATAGAAGAAGACACGGCCAAATTTGACGCCGGCGTCCGCCATGCGCTTCAGGTTCTCGGGTTCAACCATCCGCTGATACCTCGCCGCCTCGTCGTCGCCGTGGTCGCCGCGCCGCAGCAAATAGATCAGCGGTTCATGGGTGAGCCAGGCGATGTCTTTCGTCATCTCCACTTTTCGGGCGGCAGCCTGCGCCCATTTCGTAGAACCCCCAGCGCCAGCGCCGGAATCCGCCTGGCTTGCGCCGGGCATTTGCGGCAAAGATTCGCCTTCGAACGCGGAGCCTGCACCAAGCCACGGCACGCCAAACGCGGTCCCGCCAGACATGCCCATCCATCCCATCACCGTTCTGCGGCTGATTCTCATGAAATTGTCCCGGAATCCTTTCGTCTTTCCGTTAGCAGCCGTGCGCAAGGCCCGGCTCAGAGTCACGAAACAATGCGCGCCCCAGTCAGATCCCGCACCTTGGCGACGGCGTCACCAATGGTGTGCCCGCGGGAGAACACGCTCGATGTTCCGCCTACAAGCATGGTGGCCCCCGAGGCGACCATTACAGGAATATTCTGAAAGCTCACGTTACCGTCCACCTCAAGTTCAATGTGTGAATATCCCTCATCGTCGATCAGCTTGCGTATGTCGGCAAGCTTGCGGATTGCGGCCGGAACCAACTCCTGACCCGCAAAGCCGGGATTGACGGTCATGACGGTAATCAATTCGATGTCATCGAGAATGTAACTCAGTGAGGAAAGCGGCGTCGCGGGATTGAGCGCGATTCCCGCCCGGACGCCGCAATCGCGAATCTGCCGCAGAGCCCTTTGCACGTGTGGCGTTGCCTCAGCGTGAATGGAGATGAACGCCGGTTCATAGCTCGCTGTGCGATCGATATACCGTTCCGGCTCCTCGATCATTAAATGGCAAACGACTTCCGTCTCGCTCAGCTCTTTCACTGCACCCAACACGGCAAAATCGAGAGCAAAGTTGGGGACAAACCTGCCATCCATGATGTCGAAGTGAAAATAGTCGATCTTCGCCCGCTCGAGCTGACGAATGTCCTCTTCGAGGTTTTTCAGGTTCGCGCAGGCCAGCGAAGCTTCCAGCTTGACGGTTCTGTTCATGCCACGTGTCTCTTCCCCTTCTTGTCCTGCAACAATCCGTCTGAGTGCATTTTCGGCTTCAAGTTCCTTTGCTCATGGCTCCGAAATCAACCCGGTGACCGCGCGCAGGCTATGCCACCGAATGGGCAGGCGCCTGCCGGTGGAGCATGGTAACGCCAATCAGGGGCGCATCGCTGCCCAGCGGCGACCGGCAAATCCTGACGGCATCGGAGATCGTGGGGTAAGCCCTTTCGCGAACAAATGCAACCAGCGGGTCGAACAGCAGTTCCGATGGCGCGTCGCAAATGCCGCCGCTGATACTGATCACGCCGGGGCTGACCAGGTTGACGAGGCTGACCAGGCCAATGCCGATGTATTTCACAACGTCACGGGTGATTCGAAGGGCATCCCTGTTGCCTCTCCCCGCCAATTCGAATACATCTTTCACGGAGACGGTCTCTGCGCTTCTGCCCATGAGTTCACCGAGCTTTGGAATCGACTCTTTGGCGGCGCGCACGATCGCCAAGCCTGCGGCGTGAGCCTCAAGGCAGCCCCTTCTTCCGCAGTTACATTCGTTCCCCTCAATTTCGACAAGCAGATGACCGAGTTCTCCCGCGGTGTGGTTCAATCCACCATGGAGAATTTTGCCGTCGATCACCAGGCCGCACCCAATTCCAGTGCCCAACGTGACCGCAGCCACGCTTGATAATCCTCGACCTGCGCCTACCATGTACTCGGCCCATGCGGCCGCTTGCGAATCCTGACAGAGATATACGGGAACATCGTAGTGACGCTTGATCTCTTTCACGATTTCGACATTCACGGCAAAGATGTTGGGAGCGAATACAATCACGCCCATTTCAGGGTCGACGGTTCCCGGTATACCCAGACCGATGCTTTCGATTTGCGGCAGCGTGACGTTTGCAGTCCGCAGAACGACGAGGATGTTGGCGACGATGGCTTCGATAATTCCCCGACAACCGCTCTCCGTGGGGGTGCTGATCCTGTGCCGCAGGCAAATCGCGCCGTCTTCACCGGCCAAGCAGAACTTGACGTTGGTGCCTCCGACATCGATTCCCAGGCTGAATCCCCCGCTTTTCATGGCTCCCTTCCCGTGGATCGGCGTAGGTGCGAACTGCCGAGGCTCTTATGGTGTGAACCTCCCCGGCGTCGCAGTGCCGTCGGTAACCCGCATACGCAGATCCGGAGCTCCGATGGAGCGCGTCTAAGCCGGCGGAACGAATTATCGAATACTTCGAAATATCTCGAATGCCTTCGAATTCGTTTGAATCTGTTTGAATTTAAGGTTTATTCTCTCTGCATGAAGATGTCAAGAGTAAATCTAATAACCTGCAGCCTGCGCGGGTTGAGAGGAACGGGCAGACCTCTTGGGGGGAGTTCGATGAGTCCAGTACGTCGGTCTACCGCGCACTTCACGCGCCTTCAGGCGCGTGGAACTGGGACGAATCCGCAGGGGAGACAAGCTTCCCCGGTGCTCGCGCCACAGGGTAGTATCCGGGGAACATGCGCATTTTCGGGGCGTGCCACAATCGGAAATTTGGCCTGCCCAGCGGGCATCAATCCTCCATATTCGTAGCCAATCGCAATCTACCGAAGTAAACTGGGTATGCCCCAAAAGCATAGAGAGGAACCTGCATTGACAAAGGGCCGTTTGAAAGCAAGGAAGGCCGAGGAGATTGCCGAACACAAGACCGCGTCGCCGGCAGCGTCAAATGTGCCCTCGCACGACGGGATGATGGGTGAGGAGCGGCGCGCGCAGATTTTACAAATCGTGCGCAGAGAAGGCCGCGTAAAGGTGAACGAGCTCGCCTCTCTATTCAATACTTCTGAAGTGACAATCCGGATCGACCTCAATGATCTGCACGATCGCGGCCTTGTTCTGCGATCTCATGGAGGGGCCGTTCTTCCAGACACAATTCTTCGCGAATCTCCGGTCCAGGAGCGCCTGAAAGCCCACTCCGAGGAAAAACGGCGCATCGGCGCCATGGCCGCTTCGCTCATCAAGGACGGGGAGACCATCATTCTCGATTCCGGAACCACCACGTTGGAAATCGCGCGCAGGATCAAGAAAAAGCATGGCCTCCAGATCATCACAAATGGCATCAACATCGCCGTAGAGTTGCTCGACGCGCGCGACTCGCAAATCTTCGTGGTGGGCGGTACCCTTGGCGGAGAATCCGCATCGATCACGGGACGCTTTACCGAGGATATGCTCGATCAATTCTCCGCCGACAAGTTGTTCCTGAGTGGGGCGGGCTGCGATCCCGACTTTGGCGTCAGCGGCGCCCATGTGGAAGAAACCATGGTGAACCGGGCGATGCTGCGAATTTCCCGCGAGATCATTCTGGTTGCTGACGCAAGCAAGTTCGGGAAACGCAGCATGGCGCGTATCGCTCCCTTTTCTGAGATCGATACTGTCATCACCGACACCAGCCTGCGCGAAGAGGTGCAGGAGAAGTTGCGTGCCACCGGCTGCAATCTCATCCTGGTGTAACTAAGCGGGGGACAGCAAATCCGGGGACGACCTATCTCACGATCGGTCCTCGACGGGTGCAGCCTCGAAGTTGACCAACTCCGAGCGAAATCCGCGCGTGCGCAGCGCGCCATACAGGATTCCGGCCGTCATCCAGAGCGCGCCCAGCAGCAGCGCAGTGCGGCTTAGATGAATCCAGATGAATCCGCAAACCAGGACACCCATGGTGGGCACGGCCAGGACGATGGCGTTGCGGACCTTTAGCGTGCGCCAGAGATAGATGAGCGAGGCTCCGTTGACGCCTATGAATCCGATGAATGCCCCAAAATTCAATGCCTGCGCGCCGATCTCGTAAGCGCCGCCGCCGAGCCGCGTAGCGAAGAATTCAAGCGCCGCTGCGCCGGCGAGAGCCAGGACCCCGACGAGGACAATATTGTTGCGAGGTATGCGGCGTTTGGGCTCGATGGCGCCGAAAAACCCACGGGGTAGCGCGTTACCGCGGCCCATTCCGTAGAGCAAGCGCCCGGCTGCCAGCTGAGAGCCCATCCCCGAGCCCACATTCGCTACGAGCAGCGTGAAATTCACAATTTGAAAGAGAATGACACCTCCGACCTGGCGCGAGACCAGCGCAAAGGCTGACTCGACCTGATCGCTCGGGAACGGTTTTGCTCCCCACACGAGTTGCGCCGCATACACTTCGAGCGCCGACAGAACACCGGTAATCAGGCACACAAGCACGGTAGCGAGAAGTATGTTGCGTCTTGGATTTTCCACTTCTTCTGAGAGGGTGGAGACGGCGTCGAAGCCGATGTAAGTGAGCACCGCCACAGAAGTGCCGGCAAAGATGTTCGGCCATTGAAATTGCGCCGAATCGTAAAAAGGGCGCGTAAAGAATACCGGATCGGTGTGAATAGACCACAGCATGCGGCCAACACTGGCAAGAAAGATGACGACCACGATCACCATTCCGGCACACAGCACCTCATTCACTTGCGCCGACGTTCGGATGCCACGCAGGTTCAGCCAGGTAAAGAGAGCTGCGAAGAAAACAATCCAGACATAGAAGGAGGAACCCGGAAGAATATTCATTGCAGCTTTGGCGCAAAATGCGATGCAGATGAGCGGACCCAGCACGTAGTCGAGGACCATGCTCCAGCCGACTACATAGCCGAGAGCCGGGTGAATCTCCTGGCCCACGTAGGTGTAGGCCGACCCGGCGCTTGGATAGACACGAGCCATCCGTCCATAGCTGATGGCTGTGAACAGCATCGCGATCATCGCAATCAGGACGGTGGTGACCACATGGCCATGTGCCTTGTTGCTGATCACTCCGTAAATGCCCATGGGGGCAGTTGGCTGCACCATCACCATCCCGATGATGACGAGATTCCAAAGGCCAAGCGCGCGCCGAAGGCCGATTGCTTCTCCGCCGGAGGAGTGGGTTGCAGACGTGGTAGTTTTCTCCAGACTCATGAGATGGCCTACTGGGAAGATTATCCACTTCGGCATCGTCTGCCGGATGCCTGAAAAGAGCTCCCGGCGCGCTCACCGGTGAAATCGGGAAAGCCGCTTTGCTCAGCGAGCCAACTCCTGGTCCAGAACCACTTTCGAGATATTCCGGAGACGGTCGACATTAACACCATGCTCAACACCCATGAAGTAGGCAAAAAGTTGTAGTGGGACAACCTCGGTCATGGGCAACAGGTACTCGGAGGTCGCTTGCACGAAGACGCAATCGTTCGCCAGGCCGGCAACTTCCTGATCCCCTGCGTTGGCAAGCGCAATCACTTTCGCGCCTTGCACCTTCATATCGCGGAGCAGCTGCAGTGTTCGCCTATAGCGGACGACGGAACCCTCAAGCGAAGGATCCACCGTAGCCAGAACCACCAGCGGCACACTGTCGTCGACCATTGCATTAGGACCATGCTTCAATTCACCCGTCGGGTAGCCTTCAGCATGCACGTAAGATGACTCCTTCACCTTGAGCGCACCTTCCCTTGCGATGGCATAATGGATGCCCCTGCCAAGGAAGAGAAAGCTGGAAGCCGAATTGTATTTGTCACGCGCCAGGCTGGCCATCTGCGCATGCCAGGCTTCGATTTGCGATGCAATCTGATCGGGGACAGTCCGCAATGCTCCAATGTGACTGGCGAGCGCATCTGCGTTCATTCGGCCCATGCCCACAGCTTCATAGAGCGCCAGCATATACAGCACCGCCAGTTGGCACGTGAAGCTTTTGGTCGCGGGAATTGCCTTTTCCGTGCCCGCTGCCAGCGGCATCGAAATATCCGCCTCGTGCGCCATGGCCGACGACGTGGAGTTGGTGATCGCCAGAGTCTTCAATCCACGCCGCCGCGCCTCGCGCAATGCCGAGAGGGCATCGGTGGTCTCGCCGGATTGAGAAACCACGACAACGCTCCGGTCGTGGAGTTCGACATCGCCGCGGTAACTATACTCGCAGGAATACTCGACGGCGACATCCAGACCGCAAAGATCCTCCATGAAAATTTTTGCGGCCAGTCCGCTGTGCAGGCTTGAACCGCTGCCTGCAATAAGAATCTCGCGGTTTGGAATGGGCCAGCCTTTCAGCAGTTCAACCACTTGCCGTTTCAGGTCTTTGCCATCCAGATAAAGATCGAGGGTACGGCGAAGTGCCGCAGGCTGTTCGTAAATCTCTCGCAACATTTCATAAGGAAAGCTCTGCATGATTCCTTCTCCACCCGCCTCTCGACGCTCCACACTACAAAAATAAATCGCAATGACTCGAATTGATTCAAAATATACCGACTCAAGGGTTTATAACTGTTCGGATATCATTCAAGATTGCCCCCTCGTCCCCGCTGACGGTTTTAGGCGGGACCTCCTCACTGCATCGAATCCCACTTACTCTCCGTCGATAGTTGGTTCTGCCTCGCGGTCTCATTTCGCTCCTGGGCCGACATACGGAATTTTGTCGGTGGGCGGTTGCGCTCCCACCATCTCCGGTGCGCGGCGCAAAACCGGCAACGGTGGAAATCGCCCCGTACAATCCAGAGGTTTTCCCTGCGTCCCTCCTGACGTCTCGCTGATGGTCACATCCTCGCCGGAAGGCTGCAGATTACCCTGCATCTTGCCAATGGTGAATTCGGCGTTCTTAGCCAGGATCGTGGAGTGCCCCAGGTTGTCGGCAAAGACGTTGTCCAGTTCCAACTCCAGTTTGTGTTCCTGGTCCAATCCCAGAAGCATGAACGACCCCTTCGTGAGGATGTGCACGTTTTCGAGCTTGATATCCCGGTAGTCTGGAAGCAGATCGCCGCCATTGTCACTGTAGAAGGGCGTGATGGCGAGCGGGTTTGTGACATTCCGCATACAAATGTTGCGGTAAACCACGTTGTGAACCAGCCCGCCGCGGCTGCGGTCCGATTTGATCCGGATGCCGTTGTCGGCGCCGTCGATGGTCAGGTTGTCGACGAGCATATGGTCGATGCCGCCGCTGGTTCCACTGCCGATCGACATCCCGTGGCCGGCATAAAAGTGGTTATGGAGGATGGAGATATCGTAAGCCGGTGCGCCCTTGCCCGATCCCAGGGTGACATTATCGTCGCCGTTGTTTATGTTGCAGTATGCAATGGTGACGTTATGCGAGGAGCCGGGATCGATCCCGTCGGTATTCCGGGCGGATTTGGGCGTCATGATGTTGACACCCCACGCTGTGAACCCGTCAGTGTCGCCAATGCTCACATGCGTTCCTGCCGCGTTGCGCAGTGTGATTTTGTAGAGCGTGAAGTTTTTCGCGTGGCGAATCGTAATGAGATCGTAGACGCTTTGACGTTTGTTATCGATCTTTGCCTGATAGGCCAAATCCCACCAAGTTGCGTCCTGCCCCAATAGCTTTGCTCCGCCGCGCCCGTCGATGGAGCCATACCCCATTACGCCGCTGTCTTGTATCCCATCGCCCGAGATGAGCGCTTTACACCCCGCGCTTCTTTTATCCCGGCTGCTCAGAATCCCGCAGCTTTCAGGAGCACGATCGTAAAGGCGGGGATTGCGTGAGCCGACCAACGCGGTGTTTGCGTCCACCACGAGCGTCACTCCGGAACGCAACACGATTGGTCCGCTCAGAAATACGTCGCTTTGCCCTGCGCGCCGTAGCACAACCGATTTGCCGGAACTACAGGTATCCAGCGCCTGCTGGATGCGATCCGTATCCAGCCTGTTCTCATCTGCCTCCTGAATCACGCCCCGAGGGGCTCGAATTCTCGCCTCAAGTGTCACGCACGCTGGAGGAATATGCGGCTCCGTGACTGTGCGTCTGTCTTGAGCGCGCAAGGATGAAGCCAAACTTGCAAGGGCGCAAACCATTGCAATGGAGAATGAAGCATTGCTCATGCGGACCTCTCAGTGAACCGATGTCCATTCACAGCAGTGGGCCTGAATGCGAAAGCAACATCGAAGAGCTGCCAAAACATTGCATCGCCATGACGCCTGCAAGACGTTCAATCAGGTGATGGGACCGGCTGAGATTCCGGCCGGTCCCGCCACGACGGTTTTAGAATTCTATGCGTCCCGCGAATTGAATATCGCGCTGGTGATTGGCCTGCGAGGTGAAGGTGCCAAACGACGCGGTTGTCGAGGGCGCGTAAGTAATGATCGGCGTACTCTGCTGCGGCAGCGCCTTGGCTGTGAGCGATGTCGTGAGCCCGCCGAAGATCACATTGTTGGGAAGGTTGAATACGTCCATCCGGAAGATAAACTTGGCCCTGCCCTCCGGCATAATCGGGAACTCGCGGCGCACGCTCATATCGATGTCGTGGTCGCCAGGACCATATAGATGATAGGGCGAGGTTGTCGGAGCATTTCCGAAGGTGAAGGTGGAAGGAGTAGTGAACGCCGTCGGGTCGAGATACTGTGTCGTACTTAATGTCGCAGCCGTAACATGGGAGCCGTATCCGCCGTGTACGCGCGGTGAGCCCGTATATCCCGGGGTAAGATTCGGAATACATGTGCCGCCCGTGCCACCGGTGCTGCAACCGCTGGTTGTCACCTGCAGCGGATAGCCGGTCGCGTAGAAGTACACGCCGGTTACACGCCAACCGCCCACTATGGCATCCAGGAAGGGGTTGTCGCCGCCGACTAAGTGACCGTGGCCCGCGGGAAGATCGTAAACCGCATACGCTGTGAGGTAGTTCGGAATGTCTGTAACGCTGGGCGACCATTCAGCGCGTAATGGCTCGTATCCGTTGCGGAAGTTTTCTACATCGTCCAGCGCCTTATCCCAGGTATAGTTCAGCGTCCATGTGAGCCCGCGAATGGGCGCCCGATTCGAGAAGGTCAACTGCATCGCGTTGTAGCTCGTCGTACCAAGGGCTTCGTATACATCGCTGATCTTGCTGTACTGCGGAAACGGCTTCGTCAACTGCTGAATCGTCTGCGAAGTTGGAAAGGTTGGATCGACAGTCAATTGTGGAAACATGGCCTGCGCAATCGCCAGAGCGGCGCTGTTCGATACCGGCTGTGAGAGAATGCTGGCCTTGGCGTTGGTGGCGCTCGGAACCGGCCCGAGAGCCAGGTATTGCAGCGGCGACGAGTTATTGTAGTAACCTCTTGCGCCGCTCGTCACGATATTGGAACCGAGCGTTCCCACATAATTCACGCTCACGATCAGGTTCTTATACAGAGCGCGCTCGATCCCTAAGTTGTAGTTGATGTACTTGAGAGACAAGCCGCCCAGGTGCGGGTCTGCATAATTCATCGAAGATCCCGTTGACCCAGCCGGAAGAGTGTTGGAATAGTAGGTTCCGAGTCCTGCCGCCGCCGCATTGATGACCGGCGGAAAGTTAAATGCCGGGATAGATGAGCCCGCCTCGGAGCCTCCGCCTGGAGAAGACGCTGGGCCGTTCGGAGCCAGCCAGAAAGCAGGCAGCCCTGGAAAAGCTGTCGTATTGTTGTTCGAATAACTCGGTGCAACAGAGTATCCCAGGATTCCGCCACCGGAAAGGAATGTGCTTTGTCCGGTGCCGGTGCCAGTGTTGTTGTTGCGCGAGTAATAGATGCTATACGCTCCACGCACCACGGTCTTGCTATCCGCGCTATAGGCGAATCCAATCCGCGGACCCCAGTTGTGCCAGTACTTATCCAGGGGTGTGGCGCAATTGCAGTATTCCGTGCCGCTGCCGGAGCCCGCAAATTCGAGCGATCCGGGATATCCGCTGTAAGGATTGCTTCCCTTCGGATTGAAGTACGAGAATTGATCGTGATTCTCGAGAAACGGATCGTCTATGTCCCAGCGCAGCCCGAGATTCAGCGTCAATTTCGGATTGACCTTGATGTCGTCCTGCACATAAGGCGCAAGATTGTGGAGTCGCAGGCCCGCGCTCAGAACCGTCTGGTCGGAGAAGCTTGCGGAGTCGACAGCGCCCAGAAGAAAACTCGCAAAGGCGAATCCTGTATTCGCGGTCGAACCGTTGCCCGCGAGAGCGGCTGTTTCTCCCGCCGCATAGTTCAGCGAAAGCGGCGTGCTGCCTGTGAGCGGATCATCCAGAGTGGCCTCCAGCCACTGCGCCTGCGCGCCAAAGGTGAAGGAATGCCTGCCGCGCGTGTACAACAGGCTGTCAACGAGAGAGAAATCCCTGGACACCGTCAGATAGCCTGTTTGCCCTGCCCACTCGTTCGGGAATGCTCCCGTCTTCCCGCCAAATTCGACTTGCGGAAAAGCACCCGCTGCCTGGCCCGCCGGAAGCGATGTGATTCCCAGCGCGGAGGCTGCGTATTGAGTTCCCTCGGAAAAGTTTGCATCCAGATCCCACCAGGTATCGACACCGTACTTGAACTCATTCACTAGATGCTGCGTGAAGGTGTACGTATCTTCAAGAACCAGTGCTTTGGTGTGCGTGAGGCTTGGATGGGAGTTGGTGTATGGCGGGGGCGCCTGCTGATTCGAGTTCGATGGAATGCCGGTACTCGTTGCGCGGCCCTGCCCATAAATTACCGATATCTTGTGCCGGTCACTCAGGTCAAAATCGAAATGCCCCACCATCGACCAGTTGCTGTTGCCTGAATCGGTCGTCAACAGGATGTTATTGCTTCCTATAGGCGTATTCTGATTTGCTTGAGCGGCCAGTTGCGTCATGCCAAGGTTCAGCATGGCCTGCGAGATGGATGAGATACGCGTAAGTCCGCCGGGCATGTTCGCAAAATTATCGTTCGGAATGGCAGTCCGGGAACAGGTGGATGGATTTCCCGGAGTCGTACAGGTCTGGCTGCCGGGATCGTAGAGCTGATATCCCAGACCGCCCGTAGCCAGAAGCTCGGAGAAATTGCCTTGCAACTCCGCCTGATTTGGTACCTGCTCGTAGAGCGGCGTAACCGTCACCGATTCCCGGTATCCGCCGTAGTCGCCAAAGAAGAAGACCTTGTCCTTCCAGCGCGACAATCCGGTCCACTGCGGGACATCTCTTAGGATCGGGCCGCCAATCGTCAGGCCAAACTCGTTCTGGTGTTCTGCGGGCTTGCCTGCGGGAACCGTCTTGCCGGATGAGTTGAGCTTCGTCGCGGCCGGTTGCGTAAAGCCCCATGTGTCAAACGCCGTGTTCCGAAGGAAATCGAAGACCGAGCCGTGCCAGTCCTTGGTTCCAGACTTCACCTGATAGTTCTCGACTCCCATCCCTTGTTCGTTCGCCGGGTATCCGGAGGTCTGAATCTTGACCTCGCTCACGGTATCCGCCGCGAACGCAATCCACACGTTTCTCGAATCGCCGTCGCCGCCGCTCATGGGAATACCGTCGAGATAGATTTCAGTGACTGTACCACCAGGTCCAGAGCCGTTGACGACTCCGGTATTGTCATTGTCCGATGTGCTCGTATATCCGGGCGCCTGGTTTTTTGTGCTGTTCTGCATGCCGGGGAACAGCCATGAGAGATCCGTGATCATCCGCTGACTGCCGTTCATCAGCAGAGGAATCGAGTCGACGGTACGTTGATCGATGATCCCGCCGAGCGTCGCATCTTGCGTCTCAAGCTCGATTGGGCTTTCTGTCACGGTTACCGTCTGCGCTGTGCTCCCAACCTTGAGCTGAATGTTGAGTCCGACGGTGGTGGATGCATCGACCATGACATTGCTCTGCGTAATCGTCTGAAACCCTGACGCCGTAACGGTGACGGAGTAAAGTCCGGTAGCAAGAGGAGAGATCACATAAGATCCGGTCCTGCTGCTGGTACGGTCGTACTTCGAGCCGGTTTCGACTTGCACCGCGGTGATTGCGGCCCCCGCGACTACCGCACCTGAGGAATCTGTAATGGTCCCACTGATCTCGCCGGTGCCAGCCAGCTGTGCCCAGACGGAGCCATTTGCAAACAGCAGCATGATTGAGAGTGCGATCGAGCATGTGACAAAGGCGCGCGTACGGCCTATGCGTTGCAGAATCCAGAACGTCATAGTGTCCTCCAATTGATCTTTCATCTTTTCCGTGATGTTTCTCTTCGTATTCCAGGGAAGGCGACCACGCTCTGTGACGGTCGGCTTACGCGAATCTTTCGAAACCAATCAAATATCTCCGAAATGATTCGATTCCGTTTGGATTGTTGCTTTATAGCCTTTCGATACCGCAATGTCAAGCGAGAAATACCGTCGTGGTCTGGTGTTTGCGTCGATATCGATGTATCTCCCTGCTAATACGAGAGATAGCGATTCTTGGACTCCTTCTTCTTTGTGGAAAACAGGCCGGCTGGTCGGTTATATTGCACCTCTCAGGGCGCACGGGCGTGATGCACCAAAGGACCTTCGTTATCAACCAGACAGGACTGCCCCGCGCGACAGTCATCCGGGAAATGTCTCACAACGATTGGCATGAAGTGCAAATGACGGTGGAACCGGACGACACCAAGGCAGCATCGCGTGCCGATCCGTTATCTGTGCGGTCTATGCATAGATCGGCTCCAGCTTCGTCGTCACATACAAGCCGCAGCGCCGATAATCGGTGAGCGGGCCGCGTCGAGATGTATCGAGATCGACACAAATCCAGCCGCGGTAATTCACGCTCTTCAGAACCCTATGGCATCCCGGAAAATCCACTTCCCCATCGCCAAGGTCATAGATACTTGCGAGGAACTTCGCCCACGTTGAATTCCCCGGCACAACTTCGCCGTTCGGCTGAACCCAATCGGCCGAAGGTGTCGTCCACCTGGCGTCTTTGTAATCCAGAAAATGGATCCGCTGTTTATATCGCTCGATCGTTCCAACAACGTCGCAGCCTGCAAGATGCAGGTGCGCGGTGTCGGGGGAAAGCCCGAAGAGCTTTGCATCGGTCATGGTCATGAATCGATCGATTTCCTCTTGCGCCTGGATCATCTCCCCCATGTGATTGTGTAGACCTGCCGTGAAGCCCATCTCGCCGGCTAGTTCCCCGATCTGGTCGCATCGTGTGCACAACTCCTGAAAGGCTGTGACGGTGTCGGCTCCTGGTTTAGAACGCTTCGGCGAGAAAACGACAAGATGATTGGAGCCGAAATCCGCGAGAAACTTCATCGATTCCCGCGCGCTATCCAGAACCTTGCCGCGTTGCGCTGGATCCTCCAGTGGTCCACCCCATGAGAGGGTCACGACGTGCAGACTCCTTCTATCGAGTTCGCGATGGAGCTGCCCCACAGTCAATCCGTACCGGTCCAACACCCGCTGAAACCCGTCGAGACGAATGCCGATGAACCCAGTCTCCTGCATGACATCCAGAATGTCCGTGAAAGGGCACGGCGCCTGAGAGTTCCAAAGCGCAGACGAGAGCGCCCACTTGATATTCCGGTTCGCAAGCTGCTGAACTTTGCCTCTCGACCGCGCGGCCAACAACATGGAACATGAGGCGATGAAATCCCTTCGGTTTATCATGGGCGATTCTCCCGATCCAATCTCCCCCGCGCGTACAATCCCTTCGATTCGGCCGCGAACACAATCAATGCAACGAAATCACGGCCTCGATTTCCTTTTGGATCGGGCTTCCATCCTTCGACTCGATCGCGACGTTCGTCCCTGAAACATTCGCATAGCGCACGATGAGTCCCCGATCGGCACTGATCTTTACGTTGCGCAATACAAATCCCGACACCGGCGCCTCAGGTAAACCTACAATCTCTCCTGCGGAAGCGCTCGCTGTCGAAGTCAGATTTTCAATAACGATGTCGTGAAAGTGCGGGGTCAGGTTGGTGACAGGCTGAGCCGTCTCTTCGTCTGCCGAGGGGCCTTTTTGCGTAAGCCGAGTCTCCATGCCGGAGTATTCGTAGACGTTGATGGTTGTCTTCACATTCTTCATGTCGAGGTCGCGAAAAACAAGGTGATTCACATCGCCTCCTCGGTCACGATTCGACTTGATGCGGATTCCATTATTGGTTCCATCAAAGTGAATCCGCTCTGCCAGAACATTGTTCACTCCAGCCATAACATCGCTGCCAACCGAAAGACCGTGGCCATGCAGAAACGTGCAATCCGTGATGGTGATGTTGCGGCTGGGATCGTACTTCGCCCCGGTTCCGGGTTCACCCGCCTTGATAGCAATGTCGTCGTCGCCTACGTCCGCAATCACATGATCGATGCGCACGTTAGACGAGGAAAAGGGATCGATGGCATCGGTATTCGGCGAGTTCGCCGGAGCAAGAATCTTTACGTTCCGGATCACAACGTCGTCCGACCCGTAGGGCACCACATTCCATCCCGGCGAGTTCTGGATTGTCACGCCTTCAATGAGCAGGTGCCGGCAGTGGTCGAAGATCATCATCTTCGGTGCTGGACCGTCGACCTCGGGCTCTCCTTTTTTCAACCACCACGCCGATCCGGAACCGTCGATGGTTCCCTCCCCGCGAATGACTACATTTACCGCGCCCACTGCGCCTACCAGCGGCTGCCGGCCTGGTTCCTGGAACTCGGGCTGCACGGGGTAATCAGAGTGCAACGGCGAGCCTAGAAGTGTTGCACCCTTCTGAAGTTCGAGGGTAATATTGCTCTTCAGCACAATGGGTGCACTCAGATATGTGCCGGGAGTCAACCGTACAATGCCGCCGCCGCGCCGCTCACAAGTATCGATCGCCTTCTGAATCGCGGCGGTGTCTTTGGAAACGCCGTCACCTTTGGCGCCAAACGCGCGCGGGTCGCATGATGCGGGTGCGGCAAATGCTCGCGCTGAGAGTCCCGCAAGGAGAATTGCGAGCGACAGGCCGAAACCGATGGATGATAACGAGTTCTTGCGCACCTTCATTGCATCTCCTTTTCCCGTTTGAAAGCTGCCTGCTCTTTATTGCGCGGCGCCGCCTGACGTCACGAGCGACAACTTGAATTCGCCCACGAAGGAAGCATGCTCGGTCACGTCAAGGCGCTGCTCGGGATTTTCGGCGCGATTCCTTTTTGACGGTCGTCCCGCTACTGCGGACAGCGCTTGCACTGCGGTTCCGCCATCAAGCCGGATGTAAGGTGAACCGTCCAGGCGAATCCCCGTTCCTGACTTCCCCGTCAACTCCGTCCAGCGAGTTGCCCTCACTTCATTGGCATGGGTGTTACCCAAATCCTCCGACCAGACGCCAAGAATGGCCGCGGCTTTTTCGTTCGGGTAGGCGTCGAGCGGGCCGAGTCCCAGCCATCGCAGATGTTGCACCTCCGGCACGGTGCGCAGTGTCATGCCAATGAATGGCAGCCATCGCGCCTGCACTTGCGGCTGCACAGCATAATGCACCGTCAGTGTTCCGTCCCGGCGCACAACGTATGTATACGAGGCGGCGAACTGATTGTTCGCATCGACGACATGGTCCGCGTTTGCCTCAATTCGGACCTCACTATCGGTCTGCGTGACCTTCCACGAATGAACGACCGTATGGTACGCATTCAGATCAGGCAGATCCTTTACACCGCCCTCCGCATTGACGATGATCTGCTCTGTAGAATTCATCGGCCGCCAGACCGTCAGTTCCGCAACGGTCATCACGGGAACGCCCTTGAATGAGGCCGAAGCGATCTGCGCAGATTGTGGATTGAATGCATAGGTCGCTTCGCCAGCCTTTACGATGACTTGATCCCCCTTCGTAACGACCAACGGTTGAGTCTCCTGCCCCACGGGCTGTGGTTCAGGTAACTGAGGCGCAAGCTCAACCGAGCGCCTCGTGATCTCCGATCCGTCGGCACGGTCAAAGGTAAACCAGGCGTAATAAGTCGCGCCGGGATGCAGACTGCCAATCTTGCCCAGTCGCAAATTCATCCACGCTGCGGCGTGCGGTTGGCCGGCGATCGAAATTTCATCGTGATCCAGTTCGCGGTCATCTTCCATGATCTGCCAGCCGATCTTCACGGCGCTCAAGTTGGTGAAGTCGAAGTCGTTCTGGATGGGTATGCGAACTGACTCCTGCCCCGGAACGAATGTCACTTTATCCACAGCGGGGTATACCTGCGCATAAACCGCTTTCGTTTCCCAGTAATCCCTTTGCGGTTCACGGTAAGAGCCGACAATGCCGTCGATTCCATCTGGATTCAGCAACAGAACCGATTTCCGCCCTTCGCCGGGAACATCCGTATCGACCTGCAATCCCTGATCCGCCCACATCCAAATTGCGCCGCCGATTCCAGACGGATGTTTCGTCAGCGCCTTCCAATGATCCTCCAGGCCGCCGAATCCATCCGTGCCGTATGCGTGCGTGTTCTCGGTCGAGATCACAGGGCGTGTCGATCTGCCTGCCAGCTCGTCGTATTGCTGCGCGGTGAAATAGTGCGGCGCCAGAATGTCGATCTCCGGCGGCAGCCAGTCGTCGGCTCTCCACGGCATCAGCACAGGACGGGTCGGATCCATTCCCTTTACCGCTCGAATGGTGGCCAGGTGCAGCGCCGTCAATGGATTCTCGTTGCCGATTGACCACAGGATCACAGAAGGATGATTGACGTCGCGCGCAAGTGTCTCGTATGCGCGAAGCATTGCGGCGGCTGCGAAGGACGGATCGTTTCCGCTATCGCCTCCATAGCCCATCGGCACTTCGTCGTCGACATACATTCCCAACTTGTCGCAAAGATCGAGAAAGCCGTCTGCAGGTGGATAATGCGAAGTGCGGATGAAGTTGATGTTTGCCGCCTTCATGAGGGTGAGGTCTTGCAGCCAGTTCGCGGGCGTGGTGGCACGGCCCACAGTCGGGTATTCATCGTGACGATCCACGCCGCGGAGCTTGATCGCCTGCCCATTGATCCGGAAGATTCCACCCGCCGTAGAAATCTGCCGGAGCCCGACAAACTTCGTCCTTTCATGAGAAACCTGCCCGTCCTCTACCAGTTGGGTGCGCAGCAAGTAGAGGTAGGGCGTTTCTGCCGTCCAGTGCTGCGGGCTTTGCAGGTGGAGAGATACGCCGATGTCGCGATCGGTCCCTGGGTGCGGCGCGATCGTGGTTGTCGAGGTCTGAACGACCTTGCCCTCGGCATCAAGCAGTGTGAGGACGAGATCGTAGGGTTTTTCTTCAGTATGGCGCGGCGTCGAATCACCCACCATGGCGCGCACCTTCAGATCCGCGTCGCGAAACAGGTTGTCGAATGCTGTCTGCACGTCCACGCGGTCGATCCATCGCGTTTTCGGCATGGGCTCCAGCCAGACGTTGCGATAGATGCCACCCAGCGTCCAATCGTCGTTGGTGTCGAAGTGATAGTCGTGCGTAATTTGCCGGACGCGCACAGCCAGTACATTTTCCTGACCCGGATTCAGGTACGGCGTTACGTCGAAGGCGAAGGCGGTAAATCCGCTGTCATGCCGCCCCAGCGGCTTGGCGTTGAGCCAAACTTCCGCGGACGACCATACTCCGCCAAAATGCAATAGAACTCTTTTGTCTTTCCACGGAGCGGGAACATTGAACCGGTGAAGATAGAACCCTTGGCTGGCCCCGTCCCTGAACGGTTTGTAATGCGGTGGCTCAAACCCTTGCAGAGCCCAGTTCGAAGGCACGACGATGGGAACGAATTTTGACGCATCGTAACCGGCCTGGTAGAAGTCACTCATCCGGTCGGCCGCGACATCGTTGGGCGCGAGCAGAAATTGCCACGTGCCATTCAGGAGAACATTTTCATTGGGCGCAACGGTCTGCGAAGCGCAGAGGCGGGGCATGAGGAGATAGAGGAGCA
The DNA here is from genome assembly GCA_963732305.1 of uncultured Acidobacteriaceae bacterium. GTDB lineage: Bacteria > Acidobacteriota > Terriglobia > Terriglobales > Acidobacteriaceae > Telmatobacter. The sequence goes on along the minus strand of CAVSYW010000002.1, from coordinate 1,168,242 downwards.
CGAGCACAAGTCCGCACAGTTTGCTCGGGTTCACGCCGATTTCGTCGTAGTTGCACATAGTCGCGCCGCTTCGTTTGCCCGCTGTCTCGGCATTTGCGTCGCTTCCACGGAAGGGCAACATCAAGAATTTCTTCATGGATTCTCCTCCAAGTGCGACCTTCCAATGATCTTTCGAAAGGTGCGTTAGCTTATACCCGGTCACTGCAGCGCAATCTTTTTGATCTCCAGCCCCGCGCTGCAATCGGTGGAGAACGTCAGCGTATTTGGGGTCTCCGTTCGGTCCATCGTGGCTTGAATCCACACTGTACCCGCATTGCCTCGCTCTCCCATCGGCGGAAAAACGATTTTGGTTTCGTTCTGCCCGTCGACACGCAACTCAGCCGAGTGCGAAGTCTTATCCACGTTCGTGAAAATGATCTGGATCGCCGCAATTCGATCTTTCGATTTCACGCCGGTAAACCGGAATTCGCGTGCGCTCAAGCAGGTCGTGGCGAGATTTTCTGTCGTGGGCGGGCGCGATTCAACTGGCAAATAGCGAGTCATTGCGCCTTCTTCGCCTTTTACGAGAAGCATCGCGGCGTCTCCGCCTTGCACCGTTACCGCAATGGGTTTCGCTGATGCGTGCGTCTCTTTTCCGGTCCAAAGATCCTTGATCGACGAAGAAGCCGAGCCGAGAAGTCCAAGATCGCTCCACTCCACTGAGATCGCTGACGGCTCACCGGTGCGATTGAGCAAAAGGACGGCACGCTGTCCCGGAATCGCAAGCTTCTTTGACCACACTTCGAGCCCGGCTCTCGGCTCAGCAACCTTGATGGCTTGCAGGCCCAGCGGATCCTGGTCGATCTGGATGACATCTCGATTCTTGAGGATCGCAAGGCTCTCGGCACTCAACCTGGTGAGATCGGCGCCGACAATGAGCGGCGCTCCCGAAATCGCCCACAGACTCATGTGCACTCGATTCTCGGTATCTGTCAATCCGGGCATGCCGAGCACCATCATGTCCGGATCGTTGTAAAAGCCTGTGTGCTGCGCTTCAGGATGAATGCCCTGGTCGAAGTTTCGAAGGACTCTTTGGAAGCTGGCTTTCCGCGGGCAATTCTTCGTGCAGGTCAAGTTCATATACCGGTTCGGCGTGCCTTCCACGACAGGACCTACAATATCGCTCCCGGTTCGCCACATATCCGACAAAAGTCCGCCAACATTTGGCGCCCACGTCCAGGGGCTGCTTTTACCTGCGCAGATCGATAGAAACATCGAATGCCCGGTCGCCGCCTCAGCCAGGACAAGAGCCCTTGCCATCTCCTCGTACTGATGTGCCGGATCCAGATTCTCTTCGCCGGCTCCGCAGTAGTCGATCTTGACGAAGTCGAATCCCCAATTGGCAAACTGCGTGAAGTCCTGGAGGTAATGCCCTTCACTGCCGGTGTACGGATAACCCGGCCCGAGATCTGGATCGTAGGTCCCGCATCCATTCGACCCGGCATCGGTGTAAATACCCGCCTTTAATCCCAAGCCGTGAATGTACCGGACAATGTTGCTCATGTCTCCGGCATGTTCTCCGGGCGCCAGCGCCGGCCACGCTTCGGAGTCAACCACAATATTGCCTTCATCGTCGCGCTTGCCCCGCCACCAGCCCTCATCGATATTGACGTACGTGTAGCCGGCATCTTTCATTCCAGATGCAGCCATCGCCTGCGCTTGTGCCGCCACAATCTTCGAATCAACCGTATTCGAAAAACTATTCCACGACGACCACCCCATCGGCGGAAGTGGGATGACAGCTTGAGTTGGAGCCTCCTGCGTTTGCAAGGAAGCGCAGGTACACGCAGCGACGACTGCGATCGCGAAGAGGCGCGATTTCAAGATGGTCCGGAATTCCCTGACGAAATGCGACATACTTAACCTGCATTGCGTGAACGCTGCCCCAAATCGGGCTCCCTTGACACATCGCCCTGATTTCGAAATCAATCGAATAGCTCCGAAACAATTCGATTCAACGAGAACCTCTGCTTTGTATCGTCTGCATCGTACCAATGTCAAGGGCGGGGGGCCTGAAGGTGACCACTCGAATCTCACCGCCGGCTGCCGGCCTGACCCATCAAGTCTCCTTCGCCCATGCCCATTGCTCCAGGTCATCGCTCCAGGCAAATCCGACGCTCGCGAAGTTGTCGAAGCCCCCGCGCGGATCCTCCTCTGGATAGCGCGAGCCATGAAAAAACATGATCGCCTTACCCACCGCCGGCACGCCACGGAGATCAAGCACGAAACCCGCCGTGAGCCTTCCCTGCGCCCATGGCCAGTCCTTCAGTCCAAGCGTTAATAGAGCGACATTGCGCCACGTGCGCAGGTCACGCGACCGCTTGACACCAATTCCGCCCGCCGGGGAATCGAACAGAACATACTCGTCGTGGTCCACAATCACGCAGGGATTCTCGGCGGCGGCGGTGTTGCCGGCGTATGTCCAAGTTTCCAGGTCGCGCGTCCACGACAAGCTCAGGCCGTTCTGCTTGTAGATGCACCACCACTTCTGCGGGACATCCTTATCGGCAAATAGATACGGGTCGATCATTCGCCCCATTTGCTCGACAGGGACATCCGGCCCTTTCACCCTCAACAGCGCAGGCCCGGACCAGTGTTCCAGATCGTTACTACGCATGGTCCAGATCCTCGCGTTCTTATTGCCATACCTTTCGCCGTTCGTCCGCGGATAGGTTTGCAGGCAAATCACCCAGCGATTGTCGAATCGGATTACGTCGCCAGGGGAACCATAGTTGAGGGCCATATCCTCCGGAGTGAATGGCCTTACTTTCGTCCATCGCAGCAAGTCCCGGCTCTTGCTCCACGCTACGCGAGAGTAGGTGATGCCGTTGGATTCCCTCTTCACATAAGTGAAGTAGAGATGGAACCAACCGTTGTGGTAGATTGCGGCAGGATCGCGATAGGCGGTTTCCGCATCGCCCCAGAACAGCACTGGCGATCGGTACTCATCGAATCGGATGCTTCGTTCGGCTGCTTGTGTCCCTTCGACAGCAAATGCGCCTTCTGCCGACAGGCCCGCGGCGAGGCCCAGCGGGTAGGTTGAGGCTCTCGCCGCAGACTGCAAAAACTCTCTGCGCGACCGCAGATGCATGTGAGTGGCTCCATCTGACCGGAGAGAGGATGGTCCGGCCTTGACTTCGTGATTCTGCGAGGAGTATAAACTGAAATTTCAAATGAAGTCGAACCATTTCGAAGCAATTCAATGAGTTTCGAAACAATAATGGGCCGAAGAGCCTCAACCAGGAGAATCTGTGCGTAAAGGGTATAAAGATGGCACAAGAGCGTGACCAGACAGCCTTTGAGCGGCCAATTCTGCCCTGGGCATTGAATTCATCCCGCGTGGCGCCGCGCCGCTTCGCCATTATGTTGTCGTTGGTCAAGGCGGAATATCTCAGCTCAAATGGTCGGGCGCTATCGCCAGATTGGAGCAGTCCGATGGAGGAAAGAAGCATGTCGGTCGTTCGCTGGATTGTGTTTGCTTTGGTTGCCGCGCTTTGCATGCCTGCCATTTCGCGAGGCCGTACCGTCACCCCGCTTCACGATGGATGGCGTTTACAATCGGGCTGCAAGGTGCAGGCCGGCGGCGAAGCGATCTCGGCGCAAGACTTCTCCGTCGAGGGGTGGCTTCCCACCAGTGTACCCAGCACCGTGCTTGCTGCGCAGGTCGCCAATAAAGTCTTCCCCGATCCGTTCTTCGGGATGAATCTCCGCCAAATCCCCGGCGAAGAATATCCGATCGGCCGCAACTTCATGCGCACGCCAATGCCCGCCGATAGCCCCTATCTTTGCGCCTGGTGGTACCGCACGGAATTCGATACACCGGCTCCCTCACGCAATCATGACAGGTTCTTCCTGCACTTCGACGGGATCAATTATCGCGCCAATATCTGGTTAAACGGTCATCGGATCGCCGATTCCAAGGCCGTCGCGGGAACTTACAGGACCTACGACTTCGATGTGACCAACGAAGCCGTTTCAGGCAAGCCCAATATACTCGCCATTGAGACGTTTGCTCCCCATGAACACGATCTGGGTGTGAACTGGATGGATCAGGCGCCCACGCCTCCGGACAAGAACATGGGACTTCAGGGCCGCGTCGATCTCGTCGTCACGGGCGCGGTAACGGTCCGCTCGCCCATGGCGGTCACCCACTTTACCGACGACTCGCTTGCAACAGCGGACTTGACCGTTTACGCCGATTTATCGAACGCCACCGATCAAGCCGTGCATGGTGCGGTCACTGGCAATGTGGCAGGCATTCGTTTTCATCAGTCGGTAACTCTCGCGCCGCACGAGAAGCGCACCGTTGTGATCACGCCTGCGCAGGTTCCGCAACTGCATCTGCATAACCCCAAGGTCTGGTGGCCGCGCCAAATGGGCGAACCTCATCTCGAACCACTCACCGTTGGCTACATGGTTGATGGCCAACTCACGGATGAGCAGAGCGTGAAATTCGGAATTCGTGAGATCACCTCGGAACTCACGGCCATCAACGGCGGGCGCTTATTTCGTGTCAACGGCAAGCCGCTTCTCATTCGTGGCGGAGCCTGGACCCAGGATCTTCTTCTGCGCCAGGACGACAGGCGCCTGCGCGACCAATTCGACCTGGTCGTCAATCTCAATCTGAACACCATCCGCCTTGAAGGCAAGATGGAGCCCGAGGAGTTTTTCCGCCTGGCCGACGAGCGCGGCATTTTGGTCATGCCTGGCTGGGCCTGTTGCCAGAACTGGGAAAACTGGGAAGATTGGACCCCGGAGGATCTCCAGATCGCCACAGAGTCGCTGCGCTCGCAACTCCTGCGATTCCGCTCTCACGCCAGCCTTCTGGTGTGGCTGAATGGCAGTGACCATGCTCCGCCTGCCAAGGTCGAGAGCGCCTATTTGAAGGTAGAAGAGGAAACGCATTGGCCGAATCCGATCATTGCGTCGGCTGGAGCAAGGGCCGGACAGAATGGCCCCACCGGGTTCAAGATGAACGGGCCCTACGACTATGTTCCGCCTGCATATTGGTATGTTGACAGACAATACGGCGGCGCCTTTGGATTTAACACCGAAACCGGTCCCGGAGAGGATATTCCTTCCCTCGCCAGCCGAAAAAAATTCCTGCCCGATCCCGAAGTCTGGCCGACAGACCAGACGTGGAATTATCACAATGGCGGCGGCAAGTTCGCCACGCTCCAGATCTTCGACAATGCAATGGCCGCCATTTACGGTAAGCCGCGTTCCTCTCAGGAATATGTGCGCGTGGCGGAGACTATGGCGTACGACTCCGAGCGCGCCATGTTCGAAGCCTTCAATAAGAACAAGTACTTCGCCACAGGCGTGATTCAGCATATGCTCAACAACGCGTGGCCATCCACCATATGGCATCTGTACGACTACTATCTCAACGCGGATGCAGGCTACTTTGGCACGCAACGCGCTTGCGAGCCTCTGCACATTCAATATTCTTACGACGACCACACGATCGTTGTCGTGAACAGCACCTATCAATCGGCTCACGGGTTGCATGCCACAGTGCATGTCCACAACGAGGCGTGGAAGGAGCTTTTCAGTGGCGAGGCAGCCGTCGATGCCAGTCCGGATAGCGCGCAGCGCGTTTCCCTGGTGCCGGCAGATCTCTACACAGGCCCAGACAAGATTCTCTTTGTCGACTTAGCGCTTACCGATGCAGCCGGCCGCATCGTCAGCCGTGACTTTTATTGGGTACCGGAAAAATCCACAGAATTCGATTGGCCCAAGAGCAACGCGCACGGAACTGCGGCAATCCATTACGAGGACCTGTCCGAACTTGCGAACCTGCCACAGACCAAAATCGTCTCTCATGCGGAGTTCGAAAATACTCCGGCCGGCCGCCAGCTCAAGATTCATCTCGATAATCCATCCGCGAACCTTGCCTTTCAGATTCGTGTTTCGCTCCATGCTCCGGCCGGAGACCTGATCGCGCCTGTTCTCTGGTCCGATAACTGGATCGAACTTGTGCCGGGTGAGTCTCGAGTTCTCACGGCCCAGTTGCCCAAGGGCTATACCGGCTCGCCGGTGGTGCAAATCGACGGCTGGAACATCCCTTCGGATACCATCACTCCGCACTGAGTGGACCTTGCGCAGCAATTGGCGCTGCCACGAGATGTTCGTTGCCCAGGGGTCGTCATGCGAATGACTGGAATACGACAGATGCGCACGTCGCTGTCGAAATGGATTGCCGCTGCTCTCGCCTTTTCTGCCACTTTGGTCGTCGCACAAGGCATACCGGTGGTCACCGGAGACGCGCGCGTCGACAAAATGTTGAGCGAGATGACCCTGGAAGAGAAGTTGATGTTGATCCACGGTACCCCCGAAGATCCTTCCGTGTATCAAGGTCAGGCCGGATATCTGGGCGGCGTGCCGCGCCTGGGCATTCCAGGATTGCGCTTTGCGGATGGGCCGCCCGGCGTGCTTACGCGGCATCCTTCACAGGGAGAATCTGCCACCATGGCGGTAGCCGCCACATTCAGCCGCGCGACCGCTGAGTTGAATGGCGTGGTCATCGGGCGCGAGGATCGCGCGCTGGGCATCGATGTGTCGCTGCAACCGTTCGTGAATCTCGATCGCGACCTGCAGTTTCGCCGCAGCTACAACACCTTTGGTGAAGATCCTTTCCTGACCAGCGAGATCGGTGCTGCCGAGATCAAGGGAATCCAATCGCAGCATGTCATGGCGGAAGTAAAGCATTTTGTTGCCTACGACTCGGGCAGCGGAAACATTTTCGTCGACGATCAAACCCTCCACGAGGTATATCTCGCGCCGTTTGAAGCTGCGATCCACGCCGGCGTCGCCGCGATCATGTGCTCCTACAACCGGATTGACGGCGTATTCGCCTGTGGCAACGCATCGACTCTGACGCACATTCTGCGCGACGAACTCGGGTTCAAAGGTTTCGTAACTTCCGATTGGAGTGCGGTGCACGCGGTGAACTTTATTAACGCCGGGCTCGATGTGGAGATGCCGGGCGAGCAAGCGCCGGGCGATAAGCGGTTCCGGCCTTCGTTCTTTGACTTGCAGCCGGCTCGAACGCAACCGCAGCGGCTCACCGACCCCAGCAGCGCAAGCAACGATCCGTATGCCGGGCATTTGCCTGAAGAACCACCGAGAGTTTCGCGTCCCGCCGGCGACATTGGCCTGGTTCTCAATCCTGAGAAGATCGCTGAGGCGTTGCGTGACGGCACGGTCACAGAAGCCACGATCGATCGCGCCGCCGGCCATGTGCTCTATGAGATGATCCGCTTCGGCTATCTCAACGGCTTGTCGAAGCACAGCATTACGGCGCAATCCATCGAAGCCAATGCGCGGATCATCGAACGTACCGGAGAGGAAGCCGCGGTTCTCCTCAAGAATGAGAACCACGCGCTTCCTCTGAGTCTTTCGCAACTCGACTCCGTGGTTCTGATCGGTCCCACTGCGGCTCAGGTCGACTCCATCGGCATCAACGGAGAGCGCTCCGTCGGCCTGCCTGAGCGGCAAGTGGGCCCTCTGGAAGCGCTCAAGAAAATCTCGGGCAATTCTCGAATTCGCTTCGCGGTCGGTGACGATATGACGGGAACCACAGTGCCCGCAGATATCCTGAGTCATGACAGCAAACCCGGCTTTCTGCGCAGCGAGGGAGGAAATACTTCTGTCGATGCGCAGATCGACTTTACTGGCAAGCATGCTCTTGCTCCCAACACCTCAGTGGAATGGAAGGGATCGATCGCCATTGCGCACAGTGGCGTCTACTGGTTTTACCTCCAGGTGCTTGGCGCAGACTCCAGTTTTGCCATCGACGGCAAACGGCTGGCGGGAACAGGAGCATCGCAAGGCTCCAATCACGGCGACATCCTGCAAGCCAATCAGGACAACATCGTCCCCACGCCTGGTGGTCTTGATAACGTGCGCCGCGCGGTGGCGCTCACCGCCGGACCACACAGCCTCGAAATCCGCGTCGCACCCGACAGTTCCAATGCACCCGTTCAAGTTCGCTTCAACTGGTACACCCCCGAGCAGCGCCAAATCGATCACGAGGCCGCCATCCAGGCCGCCCGCAACGCCCACACTGCTGTTATTTTTGCTTGGGCGCGGACCACCCCCGTTTTCGGATTGCCCGGTGAACAGGATCAGCTGATCGACGAAGTGGCTGCGGTGAATCCGAATACGATCGTGGTGCTGAATACGAGCCAGTCGGTAGCGATGCCATGGCTCAACAAGGTGAAGGCCGTACTGGAAATGTGGTGGCCTGGCGACGAGGGCGGCTGGGCCACGGCCAATGTGCTGCTGGGCAAGATCAGCCCTGCAGGTCGCTTACCCGTCACCTGGGCGAAGCGCCTTGAAGACTATCCCGCGAGCGATCCGAGATACCCAGAAAGAACAGGCAAGGGAATCAACGGCAGGACCACCTATTCCGAAGGTGTCTGCGTGGGGTACCGCTGGTTCGACAGAGAGAGCGTCGATCCGCTCTTCCCCTTCGGTCATGGCCTCAGCTACTCCAAATTTGCGTACTCCTTGCTGAAAATCGATAAGGTCTCCGATGGCGGCCTACAGGTGACATTCACCCTGCAAAACACCGGCGCCGTATCCGCGGACGAAGTTCCCCAGGTTTATCTAAGTGCACCCAGCGACATTCCCGAGGGAGTGCAATTTCCGGTTCGTGAGCTCGTGGCGTTTGATAGGATTCACCTGGCCGCCGGAGAAACAAAGGCCGTGACTCTGCGCGTGGCTCCGCGTCAACTGCAGTATTGGTCGACGCGCGATCAAAGATGGATCCTGGCTGCGGGGAAGCACACGCTCAGCGTGGGCGCATCGTCCCGTGACTTGCGCCTGCAAACTGTCATTAAGCTCGAATGAAATCAGGATGGGTGTAGGATTCTGCCGTTGAAGAATGAGCTATTCCAGTCCATGCAGAACGACCCTTTGAGTCCCTGCAACCGGCCGAGGATGCGGTGCCGACTCTCCAGATAGTCCGGAAGACCGATATCAGGAGGCGCGATTCCCCGATATGTGGGTGACGATTCCCTGTTCAATGCGGCCCGAAAGCCGGGATTGTGCGGCGGGGAGCAGTGCCTATGAGCAATAGTAAGCGTGGTGCTCTTCGCGCCGGTTGGCAGAAAGGGTATGGAAAGGGAATGTCGTCAAAGGAGACTGTCCGGATTGGCGACAACCCCACTGAACCTGCTCCTCTTATACTCTGGCTTCCTGACCCGGTTCAACATCGGCAGGCTCCTGACCCGATTGCGCTGCTGTAACGCGAATTCTGCTTCTGGATCGCGATCCGCCGCGACCCCGGCACATACCAAAGTATTGATCGATACCATCGTCCAATAGATTCGTCTCTAACCTTCTGGTTTGATGACAATGATGCGTGACGTTCTCAATTCCTTGGATCTCTGCACATGGAACTCTGGCAAGGGGGAATCGGAATGGAGCAACTCGAAAGCGTTCCGTACGGACCCGAGAAGCGCATCGCAGCGACCGCTCACGATTCCACTCGGCGAAGTTTCCTAGCCGCCTCGGCGACCGCAGGCCCCTAGGGTCTCCTCAGACTGGCGGCGTCCAGCTTCGCTCTGGCAGTCCGATTCAGCACCTTGCGTTAATCGAGACGCCTCGCATTCTTTGCAGAGAACGACATCGCAAGCACAATTTCAGCTTTTTCGGCTGAAAGGCGGGATTGCCGAACCCGTCGAAAGGAGCACAATGATCCCTGAAACTGCCCGTACCGAGTACAGAGAAAATCGGTCCTTTTCGATTATGACGCGCGTAGCCTGCTCGGAAACGTGGACTGGAATCGAGCGAGCGGCAAGCCCAGTGGAACTGCCGGGCCTGACTGCCTTTGTGCATTCCGTGCCGTTTAAGGCGGGTGACGCCGGCGGCGATGTCCATCACTTGTCAGTGTGCCCTGACAGCATTTTCTGCCGGATCGCGCTTGCCGATGTAAGCGGACAAAGACAGTCCGTGGCGGCTTTCGGCAGAAAGCTCCGGGATCTGATGCAGCGCTACTTCGGTTCGCTGTCGCCGGAGGAGTTGATGCAGGATCTCAATCTGGCGGTTCGCGAAGAGCTTGACGACGTGCACTACGCCACGATGGTTACAGTCGATTGGAACAGTCGCCGAGGTTTACTGGGACTGCGCAACGCCGGGCACCCGGTTCCTCTCTGGTATCGTGCCTCGTGCGATCAGTGGAATTGGCTTGAAATAGCGCACGACGGCGTGCGAAGGCGCACTTCGGATGTGCCGCTTGGCCTGCTTGCCGATGTTGCCTACGGTAAGTCGGTAGTCAAAGTGCAGCCGGGCGACCTGGTGGTTCTTTACAGTGACGGCGTCTCTGAAGCCACAAACCCTGCCGGTCGTGAACTTGGATTGCATGGCTTATTGAAAATGGCGACCGCGCTTGACTGTAGCTCCGCAAATGTTTTCGGCGCCCAGCTCCTGTCGGCGCTCAACGACTTTCGTGAGGGCGAAGTGCCCACTGATGATGAGACAGTCATCGTCATCGGAAGAAGCGGCCGTTAAGTCAGGGGGCCAAATGCGTTTGCGTGCTGATGTGACGCCTCGGCGACGGCAAGATCGCCCGTTCGCGGAATTTCCGGCGCTTCATGCATGTCCATCGAGCTCGAAGTCATCATTGAGTTTGCGTATTCGACTGGTGGATCGAAGCCAACGAAGAAATCGAACATTGGCACTTCGGCGACCCTCGCGATCTTGTTTACCGCCGCGCAGGCCACGGATGCCCAAGAGAAGGAGTGAGCAATGGTACAACCCGTCTTTTACCGTACCGTGAAAGTCGATGGACTCTCCATCTTTTATCGGGAAGCGGGACCGAAAGAAGCTCCCGTTATTCTCCTTCTGCACGGGCTTCCCTCGTTGTCGCGCATGTTTCAGTCGCTGCTGACGCGGCTTGCGGGCACTTATCGTCTCATCGCACCCGATTACCCCGGCTTTGGACACAGCGACTGGCCCGACCCAAAGCATTGGGCCTGCACATTCGATCACATCGCCTCCGTCATGAATGGCTTCACTGAAGCCCTGGGCCTGACACGCTACACACTCTACATGCAGGACTACGGCGGGCCCGTAGGTTTTCGCATGATACTGGCGCATCCCGAGCGAGTGCAGGCACTCATCGTGCAAGACGCGGTCTCTCACAACGAGGGCCTTGGGGCAAACTGGGTAAAGCGTCGCGCGTTCTGGGCAGACCGTTCGGCCAATGAAGAGACGATGCGCGAGAATCTCCTATCGCTCGAGGCCACGAAGACGCGCCATATCGGCGACGACCCACACATCGATCTCTACGATCCGGATCTGTGGTCCGATGAGTATGCCTTCCTGAGTGCGCCGGGCCAGGCGCAAATTCAGAGCGATCTCTTCTACGACTACCGAACGAATGTCGACGCATACCCAAAGTGGCAGGCATGGATGCAAAAGACACAGCCGAGGCTTTTGGTCATCTGGGGCAAGCACGATCTTTCATTCGATATTGGCGAGCCGGAACGTTGTCGCAACGACGTCCCTACTGCCGATGTTCACGTGCTCGATGCGGGGCACTTCGCGCTCGATACCAAAGCCAATGAGATTGCGGCATTGGTAAGTCAGTTCATGAAAACGCAACAGTAGAAGGCGGCCTTAGCGCCTTTGAGGAACGAAACGGATGCAAGTGGTAATCGGTACGGACCGCCGGCGCTTTCTTGGCAATGCGCTGATGACCATCGCTGCTGCCCAGCTCGGCATCGCTGGCTGCGCGAAGGCGCAGTCAAAAGGGGCGGTTCAATTGCTCTTTGAAGGCGATCTTCCGTCTCTCTCGGGTGCAACCACGTGGCTCAACTCGCCGCCCTTGATGCCGGCTGGCCTGCGCGGACGCGTTGTCCTCGTCAATTTCTGGACCTTCTCCTGCATCAACTCCATTCGCGTGCTTCCCTATCTGCGTGCGTGGGCAGCGAAATACAAGAACCAGGGACTGATTGTCATCGGCGTGCAAGCGCCCGAATTTGAATTTGAAAACAACGTCGATAATGTGCGCTGGGCTGTGAAAGACAGAATGATCGATTACCCGATCGCTGTCGACAATGACCTTGCAATCTGGCGCGCCTTTGGTAACCAATATTGGCCGGCCCTTTACTTTGTCGACGCGCGCGGACATATTCGGCATCATCGATTTGGCGAAGGCGATTACGAAAAGTCCGAAGAAGTTATTCAGCAACTGCTCACCGACGCTGGAATTCAAGGTGTCGATCGTGAGTTAGCGAATGTCGAGGGGGTTGGCATTGAAGCGGCTCCCGACTGGGCCGACTTAAAATCGCCTGAATCCTATGTTGGTTATGAACAAGCCGCGAACTTCGCGTCACCTGGAGGCGAATCCTGGGACAAGCGCCGCATCTATGCCGGCCCCTCGGCATTGAAGCTCAACCATTGGGCTCTTTCAGGCGATTGGACGGCAAAGAAGCAGTTTGCCTTGCTGAACGCGCCGCATGGGCAGATCGAGTACCGCTTTCGCGCCCGCGATCTTAACCTCATCATGGGCCCATCGGCGCCGGGAACTACCGTGCGCTTCCGCGTGACGATCGACGGACACGCGCCCGGCATTGCGCATGGGGTCGACGTTGACGGCCAGGGCAACGGCATAGTTACACAACCGCGGCTCTATCAGTTAATTCGCCAACCGCAGTCCATTGTCGATCGCCAGTTTCAGATTGAGTTTCTCGATTCAGGCGTCGAAGCGTATGACTTCACGTTCGGGTAACTGACTTAGAAGTTATCGCGACTCACAATCATTGCCGACTCAGTTCATTCCATTAGTTACCGTCGGGCCCCTCGGACTAACCTTTGGATCATACGATCAACCAGCAGGATTCGCGTCAAAGGAGTCAATCTATGAAGCACACCGAAGCAATTGAAATCTCGCGTCGGCATTTCGCAATCTCCGGACTCTCAGCGGGAGCCGCATTGCTTGCGCCCGCCGCTCTCTTCGCGGAGGGTGCCGAGCCACAATCCGGCAAGGCGCAATCGGGAGATCCTGCCACGATGAAACCGAACACGAACACGTCGTTCGCCTCGATGAAGCAGATCGATGCCGGACTGCTCAATATTGGCTATGCGGAAGACGGACCCGCGGATGGCCCCGCCGTCATCCTTCTTCACGGCTGGCCCTATGACATTCACAGCTTTATCGATGTCGCCCCGCTTCTGGCCGCGAAGGGCTATAGAGTGCTCGTTCCGTACCTGCGCGGATACGGTACGACGCACTTTCTCTCCAGCGAAACGATGCGGAACGCCCAGCAATCGGCCGTCGCGCTCGACATCATTGCTCTGATGGATGCACTTAAGATCCAGACAGCTACCGTCGCTGGCTTTGACTGGGGCGCGCGCACGGCAGACGTTATGGCAACACTCTGGCCGGAACGCTGCAAGGCGATCGTTTCCGTCAGCGGCTACTTGATCAGCACCCCTGCGGGCAATCAGTTGCCGGTGCCACCCGAGCCGGCGTTCCTGTTTTGGTATCAGTATTATTTCGCTACCCCAGTCGGCAAGGCCGGCTATGCGAAATACCTCGACCAGTTCAATAAATTCATCTGGCATCAGGCTTCGCCAAAGTGGGATTTCGACGATGCTACGTATGACCGCACAGCGGCGTCCTTCAGCAACCCCGACCACGTTGACATTGTGATGCACGACTATCGCTGGCGGCTTGGCCTGGCCGACGGCGAGCGGAGATACGACGGCCTGGAAAAACGGTTGGCCGCACTTCCTCCCATCACCGTGCCCACGATCACGATGGAAGGCGACGCCAACGGTGCGGCACATCCGCCCAGCACGGCGTACCGCGATAAGTTCTCGGGTAAGTATGAGTACCGCCTCATCACCGGCGGCGTAGGCCACAATCTGCCTCAGGAAGCGCCTCAGGCGTTTGCTCAAGCCTTGATAGACGTTCGATGGATTTTGAGTTATCTGAATGTTCCGTCCAGGAGGCCTGTTGACTATTCAAATCCGGATTGCTTTATTGTTGTTTGCAGTTGCACCGGTGGCAGGCGTAATCGTACACGTCGCTCACCATGTACTCAACACAGGTCGCTCCGTGCTCGATATCGAATCGGATGAGGTCATCGATTTCTATCGAAGCTTCGTGAAATCGGCCCTGAAGAATCGGCTTTCTAATTGCATGGAATGACGGCTTCAACAAATTCACATCCAAACACTGGAGGGAATGATATGCCAAAGATTACAACCAGAGACGGTGCACAGATTTTCTTCAAGGACTGGGGCCCCAAAAGCGCGCAGCCCATCGCGTTTCATCACGGCTGGCCTCTTTCGTCGGACGACTGGGACAATCAGATGCTGTTTTTCCTGGCCAACGGCTATCGCGTCGTGGCGCATGACAGGAGGGGGCACGGCCGGTCGACACATGTGGACGCTGGGCAGGCGGACACCGGCCACGACATGGACCATTACGCGGCAGACGCCTCGGCAGTAGCTGAACATCTCGACCTGAAGAATGCGGTGCATATCGGCCATTCGACGGGTGGTGGCGAGGTGGCGCGCTATGTCGCCAAATACGGCCAGCCTCAAGGCCGCGTTGCCAAGGCCGTGCTGCTCGCCTCCGTTCCCCCGCTGATGCTCAAGACTGAAAAGAACCCGGGCGGCACGCCGATGGAAGTGTTCGACGGATTCCGCAAGGCGCTGGCCGAGAACCGGGCGCAGTTTTTTCTCGATGTCGCTTCGGGGCCGTTTTACGGTTACAACAGGCCCGGCGCGAAGCCCTTGCAAGGTGTAATCCGGAACTGGTGGCGTCAGGGGATGAAGGGCAGCGCACTGGCTCACTACGAAGGCATCAAGGCTTTTTCCGAGGTAGACCAAACGGACGATCTGAAAGCGATCACGGTGCCGACCCTGGTGATGCAGGGCGACGACGATCAGGTTGTCCCCTACCAGGACGCTTCGCTGCTGCAGGCAAAGTTGCTCAAGCAGGCCACGCTCAAAGTCTACCCAGGTTACCCTCATGGCTTGATGACCACGCATGCCGACGTGATCAATGCGGACCTGCTGGCCTTTATCCGAAGTTAGACCCTCGCGGGTTCGCAGATCTACACGCGACACCTAGGGAACCTCTGCACAAGTCTACAACCGGCGTCATATTTGAATAAACTATAAGTATGAAGCGAATGGCGCGGATTCAGCAGACCTTGGCATCGCAGGCGATGTTTGAGAAGCATGGCCGAAAGAGCAAGCGGGAGTTGTTTCTGGATCATATGAACCATGTGGTTCCGTGGTCTGATCTATTGGCTTTGGTTGAGCCTTTTTACCCCAAGGCGGGCAACGGCCGCCAGCCGGTGGGACTTGCGATTATGCTTCGCACTTACTTTCTTCAACAGTGGTTCAGCCTGTCAGACCCGGGGATGGAGGAAGCCTTCTATGAGTCGCCTGTGCTGCGGCGCTTTGCCGGAGTCGATCTGGGTGTGGCCGCCGCGCCGGACGAGACCACGATCCTTCGTTTCCGCCATCTGCTTGAGGAACACGATCTGGGCGGCGAGATGCTGGACACGGTGAACCTCTACCTGGAAAGCCAAGGCATCCGCATCACCACCGGCACCATCGTGGACGCGACGATTATCCACGCGCCCAGTTCGACCAAGAACGCGAGCGGGGCGCGCGACCCCGAGATGCATCAGACCAAGAAGGGCAAGCAGTGGTATTTCGGAGCCAAGGCGCACATCGGCGTGGATAGCAAGGAGACAGTGGTGCATTCTGTGACCACCTCGGCGGCCAACGTGGCAGACAAGCACATGCTGCCCGACTTATTGCATGGCGAAGAGCGCAAGGTATGGGGCGATGGCGCATATCAGGGCCAGAGCGAGGCGATCCGCGCCGCCGCACCGAAGGCGCAGGATATGACGTGCCGCCGGACGAAATACAAGAACCATGTGGATGAAGAAGCGCGGCGCAAGAACAGAACCAAGGCCCGCGTTAGAGCCAGGGTGGAACATCCGTTTCGCATCCTCAAGCGCGTTTTCGGATTTACCAAGGTGCGCTACCGCGGCATATGGAAAAACCACCAGTGGCTGTGCGCGGCATTCGCGCTGGTGAACCTGTACCAACACCGCAACCGGTTGGCCCCTCAAAGGGCATAGTGTCTCCAGAGGCCGGAAAACGGGCCTCAAGAGACCGAAAAGACAAGCAGCAACCCGCCTCTCCCGACAGAAAAATGATCCGAAATCAAGAAATCATCTGCGCTCGAGTCATCGCTGCAAAATCACGCGCCTGCGCAGAGGTTCCATTGAACTGGATGTTATTGGAGGTAGTCTTCGCTCCATCCGACGACACATTTTGCGTGCCCCGGCCCAGGCTCGTGGCATCAGGAAGCGCGACAATCACACCCGGCGATAGCGCAAGAATTTGTGTGTAATTGCGGTTGGCCAATGGCAGAAGCTCAATGGATTCCGGCTCAACAGCGCGGCCCAGTGTCGCGCTTTTCGTTTCGGCCATCTCCGCATCGCCGGCAACTTGCATGCTTGCACTCGTCCCCACGATTGTCAGCGTCACGTCGAATGAGCTCATCTCGCTCACCGTCACCGCAATCGACGTTGTGACAGAATCGGCAAATCCCGACGCCTTCACCGTCACCGTATAACTGCCTGGTAACAGCAGCGGCACGCGAAAGACACCCTCTTCCGTGGTGAGGACCGAGCGCGACACGTGTGTCGCATCGCTCACAACGAATACTTCAGCGTTGGAAATCGTGCGATGCGAAGGGTCATACACCGTTCCGGAAATAGCTCCCGTTCCTGGCGCTTGAGCGAGTGTGCTTCCCGCCAGCACAAGCACAGCCGTCGCCAACACTGCGAATGCGCGCTGCAGCCAATCTCTCTTCATACTCTGTCTTTCAAATATCTCTCTCGTGGATTCGTGTTGCATTGAACACGAGTATGAAGTGACCCATCCGGAAACTTGTTACTGATTTGTCATTCCTTTGTACCGATATGCGCAAAATAATATTCGGCCCAGTATTGCCGCCAAAGCCTTGGCTGCGCTCTCGTCAATGCTCTCTGCATCCGTGTGGCATACGACTTCAGGTGCGCTCGGAATTTCATAGGGATCGCTTATTCCTGTGAAACAAGGGATCTCGCCGCTTTGCGCCCGCTTGTAGAGGCCCTTCGGATCACGCTCGATGCTAAGCTGCAATGGCGCATCGACAAAGATCTCCATGTAGGCGCCAAGTCTGCGACGGACCTCCGCGCGCACCTCGCGGTAGGGAGCAATCACAGCAACCAGCGCAATAAATCCAAGGCTGGTCTGTTGCTGCGCGGCATTGCCGATGCGGAGGACATTCTCCTCGCGGTCTTCCCTGGTGAATCCCAAATCCGCGCAAAAAGTGCGGCGTAGCTCGTCCCCATCGAGTATCTCGACACGAAAATTCAGATCGCGCAGCATCTGGGCCACCGCCTGCGCGAGTGTCGACTTGCCTGATCCACTCAATCCGGTGAACCACACAGTGAAGCCCGGATGAACTTTGTTGGGCGGCAATTGCGACGGACACCCGCCGTTCATCTTAACCACCCACTCAGATCGCGGTCCAGAAGCTGCTGAAGCCGGTGAATGTCGTCCCTATAGTATTCGAAGAGAAAACTGCGGTCTTCCGCAGACAACTGCATCTTGCTGCTTCTGCGGTAGACAACCTTTCGCAGCAGCGGTCGAAGAGGCGCAGGTATCGTGTCGCGCAGCCGTCCCCAGGCTCCAGTCCTGCGCATGTATCGAGTGATCCCGAGTAGTTTGGGCACCAGCGCCTCGTTGCGCCGCTTGGAGACATCGGGAACAAAATTGGGATCTATGTTCAGGAATTCCATTACTTGCCGGTGAAAGACCTGCGGCTGGGCAAGCGTGTCTTCATAGAGCCAAATGCGGATTTGTTTTCGAGGAAAGTCCGCGAAGTAGCGTCCCAGAGACTCGGCATAGAGCCCCATTTGCAGGAAAGGATAATAGCGATTGATCTTGTCTCCTGGGTTACGGCTGGCGAGTACATGCTCTCGAAAAGATGTGCTCACATGACCGTGCGCGACGAGACTTAGATACTGCGAGAAAGCACGTTCAGCCGGATCGCGCAGTATAAGCAGAATGCGCGCATGAGGCAGGCGCTCGGCAATGCGCCTTGCAGCGGTCTTGGACCAGAGATACATTACACTGGCCTCGCCGATCGCTATCTCGTTTGACACGCCTGTAAAGAGGCGCAGATAACCCTCCCACTCCTCGACAAAGCTCTGACGCAGGCTCTGCCCCAATCCGCTCCTCAAGGTCGACTTGAGCTCGCGCATCTGCCGTCGGATATTTGCCTGAAATTCAGGGGCACAGATTTCAGGTCGAGCTTCAAGAGAAAAGTAAGACGGCTCCTTGATCGGGCTCATATAGACCTGCGGATGAGCCGCAAGCCAGTGATAGAGCGAGGTTGTCCCCGCCTTGGGCGCGCCCGCAATAAAGAAATTAGGAACCGCTTGGATTGAGGACGACATGCAAGAAATGGCAACTCAAGCCTATTCCGCCGATCGAAAACCATTGTCATCGCAATATCGAAGACTTGTCGCGATTTTGTAATTAGAGAGGGAGAACATCCGGCACATTAAAAACTCGTGCGGCTCTTGGTCGCTCAACGTCGGCTGGCGAGGATAGTTGTTATGCCCTCACTCACTTCAGCACTCGATGACGTTCAGAGCCAGTCCGGCCAGCGAGGTCTCTTTGTAGCGGGACTGCATGTCGAGACCGGTGCGATACATGGTTTCGATGACCTGATCGAGCGAGACCTTGTGACCGCTGATTTCGTTCATCGCCATGCGACACGCGCTGATCGCCTTCACGGCGCCCATGGCATTGCGCTCGATACAGGGAATCTGCACTAGGCCGCCGATGGGATCGCACGTCATGCCGAGATGATGTTCCATGGCGATCTCGGCCGCGTGCTCTACCTGTTCGTTGGTTGCACCCGTGGCGGCCGCCAGTCCAGCCGCCGCCATCGACGCCGCCACCCCAACTTCGCCCTGGCAGCCCACTTCGGCCCCGGAGATCGAAGCATTTTCTTTATAAAGCATTCCGATTGCCGCCGCGGTAAGGAAGTAGCAACGCAATCCCTCGTCGCCCGCATGGTCAACAAATTTCAAATAGTACTGCGCCACGGCGGGAACGATTCCTGCCGCGCCATTGGTTGGTGCAGTCACCACACGCCCGCCCGCCGCGTTCTCTTCGTTCACGGCCATGGCAAACACCGCGACCCAATCCAGCGCCGCAAGATCGTCGTGCTGGGTTTTTGCCCCAAGCCTTGTCGCCATCGCTCCGGCCCTGCGGCGAACCTTTAGGTCTCCTGGCAAAAGGCCTTCGGTGGTCATGCCCCGCTCCATGGCCTCGCGCATCGTCAGCCAGATGCGGTCGATCCCGCCAACAACCTCACTCTCGGAGCGCAGCGCGCACTCGTTCCTGAGCATCACTTCCCATATGCGCAGATCGTGTTCGTCGCATTGCTGAAGAAGCTCCGCCGCACTATGGAACGGGAAAGGAAAGCGGACTGAATCGTGGTTTCCACTCAGCCCTTCTTCTCCCACCACAAACCCGCCGCCGATCGAATAGAAGTTTTCTGCGCGAACCACGTCCCGGTCGCCGTTGTAAGCCGTAAACGTCATTCCATTGGAATGAAAAGGCAGAACCTGGTCGCGGCGGAAGAGAATGTCATTGCTCATCGAAAAAGTAAGTGGGTACTCACCCAGGAGCTCGAGTATCCCCTTCTTGCAAACTTCTTCGATCATTCGATTCACTTCGGCGAAATCGACCGTCTCCGGCTCCTTGCCGCACAAACCCAGCACCACGGCTCGATCGGTCCCGTGGCCCTTCCCTGTGTGCGCCAGCGAGCCATACAACTCGACGCGAACTCTGCAAATGGCATCAAGCTGACCTGCCTCCGCCATCTTCAGAACAAATCTTCGCGCCGCCACCATCGGCCCCACCGTGTGGCTGCTCGATGGGCCAATACCGATCTTGAATATCTCAAAAAGACTCGTCATACGGCCTCGGAAATTGGCGCCTTGCGCTCCCGTCCCGAAATAGTACGATGCTGTCCGCGGTTCGGCTGAGGTCCGGAATGGGGGAGGACTGCCATCCAATAACCAGACTCTAGCCGAGGCAAACAGTGAACGGGAAGATGTTGATTATGGTATTTTGCTATATTGGCAGAACTTTATTCTGTGAACTATGCTCGAAACCTTAGAAATTACGAAACTCCTTGATCCCATCGGATGGCGCATTCTGGTCGAGCTGCAGCAAGACGCGCGCATGCAATTTGTCGAGCTGGGCAAGCGCGTGGGGCTCTCCACGCCGGCCGTTATCGAGCGCGTGCACCGCATGGAAGAGGCCGGCATCATCGCCGGCTACCGCGTCGAAATCGATCGCAGCAAGGTCGGCCTCCCGGTCTGCGCCTACATTCGCGTGCGCGTCATCGGCGAAGGCATTCCCCGCTTCACCGTAGCCGTGCGCGAAATGCCCGAGGTCTTCGAGTGCCATCGCATCGCCGGCGAAGATACCTTTTTGCTCAAGGTCTGCGTGGCTTCGGCCGAAGCTCTCGAAAAGACCGTCGACAAACTCACGCCCTACGTGGCCACGACCACCATGCTGGTGTTTTCCTCGCCCGTCACGCGCAGAATCATCGAGCCGCCCGCTGAACCTGCGGAGCCTTCCGCGCGGCAGAAATCAAAAAAGCGCCCGTTGGCTCTGCTCAGATTAAGATAACCCCGGCTGCGTCTCCGAAACCTGCTGCGTCTCCGAAAGCGGCTCGAGCAGATGCGGGCCATTGCCCTTGAGCTTCGCCACCCGCCAGGCCTTCATTTCTTCCGCAGGCCAGGTACGCACTAGATCGATGGGCAGATGCGATGGCTCGGCCGGCGCAAGCCATCGCTCGTAGTCTTTGGGTTCGATGATGAGCGGACATCGGTCGTGAAAGGGCTCAAGAGTCTCATTGGGGTCGGTGGTGATAATGCTGAAGCTCTCGACCACGACTTCGTTTTCCCGTTCGTCCTGCCCCTTCCATCGGTCCCAGATGCCGCCGAAGGCGAAGAGGCGCTCGTCAGGAAGCGAAATCGCCCACGGCTTGCTGATCTTTTTCTTCTCTTCGTCTTTGCTCAGCAGCTCCCATTCGTAAAAAAAGTTGGCCGGGATCAGGCAGCGGCGATGTTTCCACGGCTCGCGCCATGCGCCGCTCGAGGTCAGCTTGTCAGCCCGCGCATTGATGGAGTTGAAGTTTGCCCTGGGTGCCTTTGACCAATAGGGCACGAGGCCCCACTTCATCAGCGCAAGTACGCGGTCGCTAGTATCGCGGTCGAAGCGCACGACGGGTTGCATGCTCTCAGGGGATATGTTCCAGGAAGGCGCGAAGCGTGCTTCGTTCGTGTCGTAGTATTCGTCGTTAAAGACATCGGTGTTGTGGGTTTGAAACCACTCCGCAATCCGCTGCTTGTCTGCCCGGCGTCCGTAACGGCCACACATAGCATTAGTTTATTGATTCAACCCGACTCGCGCCGGAGGCGCACTTGACGTTAGCCCAGCACTTCAGTGCTGGGGAGGACCAAAAACGCACGCCAGTTCCGTAGGGAAGGTGCAAAGTCTCTGGGCGGGTGCGCAGACAGTCCATAATATTTACACTTTTTATTTCAGCGATTTGCGGGATATTTGCACTCCGGCTGGTGCATACCGCGCTTGCAGATCTTCTCAGAAAAGGCGAATATAAGGCGAAACAATTCGCCATGTCCGCCGCCTCCGCAATCCGCCTCCAGATTGAATCCGCCCTCGCCGCGAGGATTCCTTCTGCGCTCACGCCGGTCCCGCGGGTCGTGCGGCCGGTTACGCCAAGTGGCATTGCCCAGCTCGATGAGGTCGTGCGCGGCGGCCTGCCCGTCGGAGCGGTGACCGAACTGGTGGGTCCGGAGTGCTCCGGCCGAACTACAGTCGCACTCAAGTTTGTGGCGGGCATGACGCAGGCCGGCCGGGTCTGCGCGTGGATCGAACGTCTCGAACGCACTCGATCCGGCTTCGGCAGCAGCGGCCAGCGTGGATCTGACGCGGTTGTTATGGGTGCGGTGCGGAGCGGAGAAACCCTCGGCAACTCCCCGCGCACAACAGCGTTTCTCGCTGCCCGAAAAGTACCTGACGCCCGCGCCTGCAATTAAAGGATTGCACGGCGGGGGCTGCGGCGGACATCCGCGTGGTGAAGTGAAGGGACTGGCGGCTGCCGTAAGCGGGCTTCTGCGGTCGGAGACGCCAGAGCAGGTAAATCTCGCCCCGCGATGCGCCGAGCCGCAGCGGCGTGAAAGCGCAATACAAAATGTGCCACGTCCAAGCGAACCACATGGGTGCATGTCAGCTTTGAAAGGGCACGGCTTTAGCCGTGCCGATATGGCCAACAAAACCAGCGGGGCTTTAGCCCCTGAGAGAAGTTCTTTAAACGCGCTTCGACTTACATCACCGGCTGCTGGTGCACGTGATCACTGGAAACGCTCTGGCATCTGGACCCGTCTCGACCAGGCACTGCGTGCGACCGATCTGTTGCTGCAGGGAGGCGGATTCAGCGCCATTGTGCTCGATCTGGGCAGCCTGGCGCCGGAGGTTGCCTCGCGCGTGCCGCTTGCAACTTGGTTCCGCTACCGCGCGGCAGCGGAAAGATCGCAGGCCAGCATTCTGCTTCTGGCGCAGTACGGCTGCGCAAAGAGCAGCGCGGAACTCTCACTGCGCATGCTGCCGGGCGATGCGCTGCGCGACGAATCGACCGTGTTCACCGGCATGGCGCACAGCGTCGAGGTGGCGCGGCGGCGATTTACCAGTACCGCAGAGAATGTCGTCCCACTGCGCAAACCGCCGCAAAGAGCGGACGCCGCAAGCTGGCAGAGCCGCGCGGCATGGGCAGGCGTGCGATGACTCGCGAGTTGTATGCGTGCCTCTATGCGCGGGAATTTCCCGCGCAGGCGCTGCTGCGGCTGCGGCCAGAGCTCCGGGAGCGACCCTGCGTCGTGATGGAGGGCGACCCACCGCTCGAACAGGTCTGCTCGTTAAACACGAAGTCGCGACTGCTGGGAATAGCGCGCGGCATGACACGCGTAGAGGTGGATACATTTCCTGCATCCGTCGCACTGGCCCGCTCGCAAAAAGAAGAGGCGGCAACGCGGGCCATTCTGCTCGAATGTGCAGGCGCGTTCTCGCCGCGTGTAGAAGATCGCAGCCAAGGCGCGACGTTTGCCTGCGCGATCGACATTGCGGGAACGCGCAGCTTGTTTGGTCCGCCGGAGACGCTGGCACGAAAGCTCGTTGAGCGCGTACGCGCCGTCGGCATCAAGTCTTGCGTAGCCGTAAGCAGCAATCTGCATGCGGCCCTCTGCATGGCGAGGGGTTTGCGGCCGGGCGCAACCGTGAAGGTGATTCCGCAGGGCGAGGAAGTTGTCGCGTTGGCCGATTTGCCGCTTGGAGTTCTGGATCTGACCGAGGAGCAGGCGCAAACCTTTGCCGCGTGGGGCGTGCGCACACTGGGCATGCTCGCCGCGCTGCCGGAAAAGAACCTCGTCGCGCGCATGGGGCAGGAAGGCCGACGACTTTGGCAATTGTCGCGCGGCGAGCGGCCGCATTTGTTTCAGCCTGTCGCCCCGCTGCTCGCGCTCGCCGAGCGCATGGAACTCGATTCTCCGGTCGAGCTGCTTCACTCGCTGCTGTTTGTCGTGGGCGCGATGCTCGATCAGCTCATCGTGCGTGCCAGTGCACGCATTGTGGCGCTGGCCGCAGTCACCATCACGCTCACGCTTGACCGCGGCGTCACGCACGCGCGCACCGTGCGTTCGGCATTGCCAACCAACAACAAGCAGCTCTGGATCAGGCTGTTGCATTTGGATCTGGAAGCCCATCCGCCACCGGCCGCAGTGCTCGGAGTAGCGCTCGACGCCGAGCCCGGCGAGACAAGCAAAGTACAGCTGGGGCTGTTCTCGCTGCAACTGCCCGAGGCTTCGCGGCTCGACGTCACGCTGGCGCGCATCCGGGCCATTGTCGGCGAGGAGAACGTCGGCCGCGCGGTGCTGCTCGATACGCACGCGCCGGATGCATTTCGCCTCGACCCGTTCAGACTCGACGCATTGAGCGTAACCGAGGGCGACATGGAGACAACGGATTCAACGGAGTTGCGCGCCGCTGCACGCCAACTGCGGCCCGCGGATATCGTAACCGTCACGCTCGAAGCACAGCATCCAGCGCGCTTCTATTTTCGCGGACAAAGCTACAGAGTGGATCGCGCCTATGGCCCGTGGCTCGCCTGTGGCGACTGGTGGCAGCCGACATTGTGGGGTCACGAGCAATGGGACATTGT
This sequence comes from uncultured Acidobacteriaceae bacterium, assembly GCA_963732305.1. Taxonomy (GTDB): domain Bacteria; phylum Acidobacteriota; class Terriglobia; order Terriglobales; family Acidobacteriaceae; genus Telmatobacter. The sequence continues at coordinate 1,143,842 of CAVSYW010000002.1, read as the reverse complement.
GGCGCGCGCCGGCGACAATTCCCTGCTCTGCTGTTGTCTCATCCGCGATCGCATGCGCGGCGGCTGGCAGATGGCGGCGCTGTATGACTGAGCGCGGCGCCAACGTACCCAATACGCGCTCTCCAGGAACGCCCGTCTGTCACCCAAACGATGCTTTTACACCAGTCACAAAGGAAACCCAAAAATCGTTCACAATCGCTCATTCGTCTCGTGAGACAAGCGCTGCTTACGTCGAGCTGCACGCATCCAGCGCATTCAGCTTTCTTGAAGCCGGCTCGCAGCCGGAGTTGCTGATCGAGCGCGCAGCGGAGATCGAGATGCCCGCGATGGCCATCGCCGATCGCAACGGCGTCTATGGCGCGGCGCGATTCCACACCAGCGGCCAGAGGAGCGGCGTCCGCGCGCATATCGGCGCGGAGGTTGCGGTGGCGAGCTTTGGCGTGCGGCTTCAGCCTCCCGCATGGCTGCCGCATCAATGCCCGGAAGAGCCCGCGCGCGTGACACTGTTGTGTGAGTCGCGCCATGGCTACCAGAACCTCTGCCAGTTGATCACGCAATTCAAGATGCGCGAGACCACCAAGCAGGAGGGCGCGGCAAGCTCCAGCGACTTGGAGCAATACGCATCCGGCCTCGTATGTCTGACAGGCGGCGACGAAGGTCCGCTGGCCTCAGCTCTCATGCGCGGCTGCGAAGAGAGCGGACGCAAGGTAGTGGAGCGGCTCACGCAGATCTTCGGCGTGCGCAATGTCTACGTTGAGGTGCAGCGGCACCGCGAGCGCGAGGAAGAGTGGCGCAACCAGGCGGCGATCCGCATTGCGCACGCGCTCAAGCTACCCATATTGGCGACAAACGGCGTGCGCTACGCCAAGGCCTACGACCGCGAGATCCTCGACCTGTTCACCGCGATTCGTAACCACACGGAACTGGACCGCGCGGGACGGCTGCTCGCGATGAACAGTGAGCGCCATCTGCGCACGGCCCGCGAAATGACGGCGCTCTTTCGCGACGTGCGCGGCGCGATCGACAACACTCTAGCGCTTTCGTCGCGGCTCGCGTTCGAGCTAAGCGATCTGGGCTACGAGTTTCCGCGCTATCCCGTGCCTGAGGGCGAAACCATGATGAGCTTTCTGCGCAAGCGCGTCGCAGAAGGCGTCGCACGACGCTACGGACCCAAAAACGATCCTAGCCTGATAGAGCGCGCGAAAAATCAAGTGGAGCACGAGCTCAAGCTGATAGGAAAACTCGGCTTCGAAGGTTATTTTCTCATCGTCTGGGACATCGTCCAATTCGCCAAACGCAACGGCATCCTGGTGCAGGGACGCGGCAGCGCGGCGAACTCGGCCGTCTGCTATGCGCTGGAGATTACGGCCATCGACCCTGTCGGAATGGAGCTGCTCTTCGAGCGTTTTCTGAGCGAAAGCCGCGGCGAGTGGCCGGACATCGATCTCGATCTGCCTTCCGCGTCACAGCGCGAGCAGGCCATTCAATATGTGTACCAGCGCTACGGCGAACTGGGCGCGGCCATGACGGCCAATGTCATCACCTATCGCGGTAAGTCCGCGGCACGCGACGTGGGCAAGGCGCTCGGGTTCGACGAAGAGTCGCTGGGCCGGCTGTCGAGCCTGGTCAGCCACTGGGAGTGGCGCGGCGAGAACGACACCATGGCGCATTCATTCACGAACGCGGGCTTCGACATCCGGCATCCGCGCATCGCGAAATATCTCGAGCTGTGCATGCGCATCTACGGCATGCCGCGGCACCTCGGTCAGCACTCGGGCGGCATGGTCATCTGCCAGGGCCAGCTCAATCATGTGGTCCCGCTGGAGCGCGCGTCCATGCCCGGCCGCACGGTGGTGCAGTGGGACAAGGAGGACTGCGCCGATCTCGGCATCATCAAGGTGGATCTGCTGGGCCTGGGCATGATGGCCGTGCTCAAAGATTGTCTGGAGCTGATTCCCGAGCACTACGGCGAGCGCGTGGACCTGGCGCAGTTGCCGGAGGATGAGGAAATTTACCGCGTACTGCAAAAGGCCGATACGGTGGGCATGTTTCAGGTGGAGAGCCGCGCGCAGATGGCTTCACTGCCGCGCAACTACCCGGAGCGCTTCTACGATCTTGTCGTGCAGGTGGCCATCATCCGGCCGGGACCGATCGTGGGCCAGATGATGCATCCATATATGAGGCGCAGGCAGAAGAAAGAGCCGGTCACCTATCCGCATCCCTCGCTCGAACCGGTTTTGCGGCGCACGCTGGGCGTGCCGCTGTTTCAGGAGCAGTTGCTGCGCATTGCCATGACCGTGGCGAACTTCTCCGGCGCGGAGGCCGAGGAGCTGCGGCGTGCTGTCGGCATGCGGCGCTCGTGGGAGCGGATGAAGAATTTGGAATCGAAGCTGCGCATGGGCATGACGGCCAACGGCATCGACGTAAAGACGCAGGACACCATCGTGAAGAACATCAGCTCGTTTGCGCTGTATGGATTTCCCGAATCGCATGCAGCAAGCTTTGCCCTGATCGCCTATGCTTCGGCGTACTTCAAAGTGAAATTTCTCGCCGCGTTTACCTGCGCCATTTTGAACAATCAACCCATGGGTTTCTACTCGCCCGCAGTGCTGGTCAAGGACGCGCAGCGCCACGGCTTGCGCGTGAAGCCCATCGATATTCAAGTGTCGGCGTGGGAATGCACCGTGGAGCATGAACCGGATGGGTCGCGATCGATGCGCTTGGGGCTGGGCTATGCAAAGGGGCTAAGGAAACAGGCCGCGGAAGCGCTGCTCGCCGCGCGTGCGCAGAACGGCCCGTTCCGCTCCGCGGATGACCTGGCGTTACGCTTGCCGCAAGTCAATCGCAGGGAGCTCTCGCTTCTCGCGCGTATAGGCGCATTGAACCGGCTCGAGGAAGTTGCGCATCGGCGCGATGCGCTGTGGCAGGTGGAGTGGGCGGGCCGTCCGGAGGGCCCACTGCTGCGCCAGCAGAACCATGCGCTACGTGAGGACGATCGCAGCCTTCCGCTCAATCAAATGACCTTGGAAGAGCGCCTCGTGGCCGACTACACAGGCACGGGGTTAACGGTCGATAAGCATCCGCTGCACTACCGGCGTGCGGAACTGCGCGCGCAGGGCATCTTATCCTCAGAAGACCTGCGCCACTGCCGCGACGGCGTTTGGGTGCGCGCGGCAGGATGCGTGATCGCACGTCAGCGGCCGGGAACGGCGAAGGGCTTCATTTTTATCTCCATGGAAGACGAAACGGGAATTGCCAACGTGATCGTGACGCCAGACGTATATGAACGGAATCGCCTGGTGGTGACGCGCAGCAAGTTTCTTGTGGTCGAAGGCGCGCTGCAGAATCAGGATGGCGTGATCCACGTCAAGGCCGCGCGGCTTGAGCCATTGGCACACGTCGGCCTCGAAGTGCAATCGCACGATTTTCACTGAGAATCAGCCCCGGAATTCGCTGACTCGCTAACTCGCTAACTTGCTGACATGCTGACTCGCTAACTCGCCGACTCGCTCGCTACGCTCCGCAACACTGCTTGAATTTGCGCCCGCTGCCGCAGGGACATGGGTCGTTGCGACCCGCTTTGCTCTGCCGTGCGTGCGCCTCTTTCTCGGCCACCCAGCGCATCACGTTCGCCGGAGCACGCTCGGCGGCAAGCTCCGACGCCATAAAGCGCATGTACGGATCAACGTGATGAAAGAACATCTTGTAACCCGCGCAGAGGTAGTTGAGTCCCGGCTCTCCGTCGGCAGTGGTGAGGAAGCGATGCTTCGGGCACTCGCCATTGCACGCAAAACGCACGTCGCACTCGCGACAGTAGCGGGGTAGTGTCGACTCCTTAGCCTCGCCAAACTGCTGCTGCTGCGCCGAACCTGCCAGCGAAGCCAGAGCAGACTCCATGATGTTGCCAAGGCGATTCTCGGGGTAGACAAAATGATCGCAGGAGTAGAGATCGCCGCTGTGCTCGATGGCAAGAGCGGCGCCGCATTTCTTGCGGAAGATGCAAAGGCTGGCTTCCATCCCGCTCCACGACTCAAGGCTGACGTCGAAAAGTTGCACGTATGCTCGGCCGACATCGCGGCGCACCCACTCGTCGAAGATCGCGCAAAGAAACTTGCCGAACTGGCGCGGTTCGACCGACCAGGGCGCGACCCTCGCCGCACCGGCAAAATTGGGCGAGATCAGCCGCAGGCCGTCCTCGGTCACCTGATGCGCGATGCGCTCCACGATAGGGATGAACTGCATATAACCGCTGCCGTTTTCGCGCAGAAAACGGTAAACCTCAAGCGGTGAGTCTGCGTTGGCCCTATGCACGGTAGTAAGCGTGTTGAAGTCAACTTTATTGCGCCGCAGGGTTTCGATACCGCGCATCACGCGGTCGAAGGTGGGCTGGCCTCCCTTGTCAACACGGTAGGCATCGTGCAATTCGCGCGGGCCGTCGATGGAGACGCCGATAAGAAACTGATATTCAAGGAACAACTCTGCCCATGCGTCGTTGAGCAGAACGCCATTGGTCTGGAACGCGTTGGCAATCTGCTTGCCGTTGGCGTAGCGCTTCTCCAGCTCGACTACGCGCCGGAAAAAGTCGACGCCGAGAAGTGTCGGTTCCCCGCCCTGCCAGGCAAAATTCACAACCGGCCTGTCATGCGCCTCGATGTATTGCCGGATGTAACTCTCCAGCACCTCCTCACGCATGGCCCACTTCTCCACCTGCGGATAGAGCGCTTCCTTTTCGAGATAGAAACAGTACTTGCAGTCGAGATTACAAATGGGCCCAATGGGCTTGGCCAGCACGTGGAAGTTGGAGGCGCTCATTGACAGACCTCGGAGAACGATCGATCAGGGAAGACGACCGCAGATTCCATTATGACGCGCTGGAGGGGATTCCGTTCGCTTCTAGAAGCGCTTCCACATTTCCGCGGCAGCGACGCGGGATTTGGCCATTACTGCCTGCTCGTCGATCGCAACGAACTGCCTGTCGTCCATGACAATCTGGCCGCCGACGAGGACCGTCTCGACGGCGCCTCCAGCGAAGCCGAAGTGAATGTGCCCGTTGAGATTTTCGGCGCTCATCGGCGTCGGCGGGTCATAGTTGACCAAAATAATATCGCCATGCGCGCCGGGAGTGAGTTTGCCGACAGGCCGGCCGAAGCACTCCGAAGCGATGGCTGCATTCTCCTGGAAGAGCATTTGCGGCGGCTCGGCCCAGGCAACACTGGGATCGCCTGCGTGATATTTTTGCAGCAGATTGGCAGCCTTCATCGACTCAAACATGTCAGGAGTGTAACCGTCTGTTCCCAAGCCGACATGAACGCCTCCGCGCAACATCTCCAGAACCGGCGCACAGCCCACTGCGTTGCCCATATTGGACTGCGGATTATGGATCACGTTCGCCTTAGCCGCGTGCAATAGCTCAATATCCCGATCGTCAACGTGAACGCAATGCGCCAGCAGTGCTGTGGACTTCAAAATGCCGAAGTCTTTCCAGCGCTGCACGATCGACTTGCCATGCTCTCGCCGGCAGCTTTCCGCGTCAGAAGCCGCTTCCGCGGTGTGAACGTGAAAGCCCGCGCCAAAATCCGCTGCTACCCGGCAGCATTGAGAAAGCGTCTCTTCGCCCAGCGTGAACGACGCGTGCATCCCGAAAAGCCCGCGCAGCCGATCGTCGCCTGCGTCCTTGCAGTGCTGAAGAAACGTGCGATTTTCCTCAATGCCCTGACTCGCAATCTCCGCACCGTCACGATCGGAGACTTCATAGCATAGGCAACTGCGCAGGCCAGTTTCATGAGCCGCCCTGGCAATGCGGAACAAACTGCCCGCTACAGCACCGGGGCTGGCATTGTGGTCGAAGATCGTAGTGACACCGTTGCGGATCGAGGCAATCATGCCCACCATCGCGCTCCAGTAGACGTCGTCGAGGGTGAGAGCCTTGTCGAGCCGCCACCAAAGCCGCTCCAATATCTCAGAGAAGTTGCCGGGCGCGTCTTCCTTCAGAGCCATCCCGCGGGCGAACGCGCTATAAAGATGCGTGTGCGTATTGATAAGGCCCGGCATGATTACACGGCCGCGCGCGTCGATGAATTTGGCCTCGGGGTAGGCAGCCTGCAACTCGCCTGTCGGGCCGACAGCAACGATCAGGCCGTCACGAATCGCGACGCAGCCGTTGTCGAGGAAGGGCTGGCGGTTGTCGTGGGTAATCACGCGGCCATTGCCGACCAGCAAATGCGAAGACTTCTCCATGATGCGTTGGATTCTAGCCAAGCCAGTTGACCAACTGTTGTGATCCAAATCACATTGAGGCGCAAACGTGCTGGCAGACAATCAATTCAAATGGAGCCGCGCGCAATTCTCTTCGATTAGCTGCCGCTGCGGCCGCATGCAGGATTCAACTTTGATGGCGGAATGTCAGGCTCCATCGACTGGCATTCGGAACCTCGGTTGAATGGAAGGGCCGATGGCAAATCTTCAAGTCAACATTTGCGGGTTGGATTTCAAAAACCCCATTCTGCCGGCGGCAGGGCCTCCGTCGAAAGATGGCGCCATGCTTCAAGCCGCTGCAAACGGCGGCGCGGGTGGACTTGTCACCAAAACTATTTCTGTGCAGGCCGCCGAAGTGCCGCGCCCCTGCATGGCCGAGATTCGCGGCGGATTTCTGAACACCGAACTGTGGTCTGAACTGTCAAAAGAACAGTGGATCGAAAAAGAGTACAAGTTAGCGCGGGCAACTGGTCTTCCCGTCATTGTCGGCTTGGGCTACGCGGCCGCGCAGATTCGCGAGCTGGCGCCGCTCGTCATGCAGTTTGCCGATGCCCTCGAACTCTCGACGCATTACGTGGGCAACAACATCACGCCTATTATTGATGCGCTTTGCGCGGCCAAGGAAGCCGTCGATGTGCCGGTGTTCGTGAAACTGAGCCCGCACCCGAATATTCAGGAGATTGCCCTGGCGCTTGAAGATGCCGGCGCGGATGCGCTGGTGATGATCAACTCCTTCGGGCCATGCCTGGGCATCGATCTTGAAACCGGGCTGCCGCTGATGGGCAGCAAAGAAGGATTCGGATGGCTTTCGGGCGCGGCGATCAAGCCTTTGGCATTGCGTTGCGTATACGACGCGGCGCGTGTGGTTAAAATTCCCATCTTCGGCGTGGGCGGCGTCAGCAACGGCCACGATGCGGCGGAGATGCTGATGGCCGGCGCTTCCGCAGTGCAGGTCTGCACCGAGGCGATTCTGCGCGGGCCTGCGATCTACGGAATAATTGCCGGCGAGCTGAACAAGTTTCTCGACGAGCATGATTATGCATCTATCGATGAGATCCGCGGACTTACGGTACGGCTCATGCGTCAGCGCGGCGCGCCGCAAGTGGCTGGTCCGCCCCATGTGAACCGGGAACGCTGCTCCCTGTGCGGAGTCTGCGAAAAAAGCTGCCCATACGAAGCGATTCATATCGACAAGGAATCCCACGTCCTCGCGATCGACGAGGAGAAGTGTTTTCATTGCGGGCTGTGCGTCACTCGCTGCAGGCTGCGGGCGATGACCATGGCGCTGTAATGGCGGAGAAGCGGATGCACTCTCTCACACTCCAATTCGTGACAGGCCTCAAATGCATTCATTGCGGACGCGTGTACGCAGCCGAGGACGTTGACTACTACTGCCCTGCCTGCGGCTATCACGACGGCATTCTCGATGTGCAGTACGACTACGAAGCGGTACGCGAGGAGCTTAACGCTGATTCGCTCGCCGTCAATCGCGAGCTATCCATATGGCGCTATCTGCCGCTGCTGCCAATCTCGTCGCCTGATCTCATTCCGCACTTACAGGTGGGCTGGACGCCGCTCTACGAAACGCCGCGTCTGGCCGGCGAATTGGGGGTTGCGCGCTGCTGGGTCAAGGATGAGGGTCGCAATCCGACGGCATCGTTCAAGGATCGCGCCAGCGCCGTGGGCGTGGTCAAGGCGCTCGAAAAGCGCGCTGCGCAGATTACCTGCGCTTCCACCGGCAACGCAGCTTCGTCGCTTGCGGGATTTGCCGCGGCGGCAGGGATTCCGGCAACGATCTTTGTCCCCGCGCGCGCGCCTGAAGCCAAGGTCGCGCAGTTGCTCGTCTACGGCGCGCGCGTCTTCTCCGTCGAAGGTACTTACGACGAAGCGTGGGAGTTGTGTATGAAGGCCGCCGCGGAGTTCGGCTGGTACAACCGCAACTGTGCTATCAATCCGTATCTCATCGAAGGCAAGAAGACGGTTTCGCTCGAGTTGGCGGAACAATTCTCGCACCTCACGCCCGGCCGCGTCCCGGATTGGGTCGTGGTTTCTGTCGGCGATGGATGCACCATCGGCGGCGTCTGGCAAGGATTGAAGGAGATGCATCATCTCGGCATTCTTCCCCGTTTGCCGCGCATACTCGGCGTGCAGGCCGAGGGCTGCCAGCCCTTCGTGACCGCGTGGCGCGATCGCAGCAGCCTTACACCATGCGCAGCCAACACGCTTGCGGATTCTATTGCCGTCGGGCATCCTCGCAACTTCGCCAAGGGCATGCGCGCAATCACCGAGTCGGGCGGCGCTTTTGTTGCCGTGGCGGACGAAGAAATTCTCGAGTCAATCACTCTGATGTCGCGCAAGGCTGGCGTTTTTGGTGAGCCTGCGGGCGTGGCAGGTGCTGCTGGAGTGCGGCGAGCGGTTACATCGGGAATCATCGGCCACAGCGAAAGTGTAGCGCTGGCAATGACCGGAAACGGCCTGAAGGACATTCAAAGCGCCATTCGTTCCGCAGGACGGGCAATCACGGTGAAACCAGCAATCGAAGAAGTACGTGAGGCCGTGCTGGAAACGGCTGCAAGTCGGTCGTGAGAAAAACGAGAGAGAGAACTTTCAATGGCAACGATTCCATTTGGTCCAAGTTATAACGAAATGCTCGATCCGGGCCTGATTGATAAGTCAACGCGCGCGAAGGCTCTCGCGGCGCTCCACGAGAATGAGTTGGACCCGATCAATTTATTCAACATCACCTGGAAGAACGCCGAGAACAAAGTGCGCAAAGTCGTGTTGCCGCCCGCGCTCACGGGCATCGACGCCAATGTGGTGGTGATGCTGGGCAGCGGCTTTCCATCCGGCTCACACAAGGTGGGGCCCGCATACAGCACATTGATCGAAGGCTTGGTCGACGGTGAGATCGTTCCCGGCGAGCATACGATCCTTGGGCCTTCGACGGGCAACTTCGGTATCGGCACGGCCTATATTTCGAAACTCCTCGGCTTCCGCGCCATCGTCATCATGCCCGACAACATGAGCAAAGAGCGCTACGCGCGCATTCAGAAGTATGGCGGCGAGTTGGAGCTCACGCCCGGGTCGGAGTCGGACGTGATTCTGACGCTCGAAAAAACGCGCGAGCTGATGAAGAACCCGAAGAACAAAGCGCTGGCCCAGTTCGAGCTCTTCCCGAATTACCGTTTTCATCGTCATGTGACGGGCGGCAGTGCGATTGATGCCGTAAAAGGCGTGGGCAACGGACGTATCGCTGGATTCACGTCGGCGCCGGGCTCGGCGGGAACCATTGCCGCCGGCGATCAAATCAAAGCCGCGTTTCCTGAAGCGAAGATTGCCGCGCTGGAGCCGTATGAGTGCTCCACGCTCGCCAACGGCGGCTGCGGGCAGCATCGCATCGAAGGCATCGGCGACAAAATGTGCACGCTGATTCACAACGTGCTCTCGACCGATTTCGTAATCCTGATCAAGGACGAGGAAACCGTACAGGGCGTGAAGATCTTCCACGACGGCGCCGCGTCGCTGGAGAGGCTCGGTGTCGCGCGCGAGGTCGCACTCAGTCTGCGCGATCTATTTGGCCCATCGGGAATCTGCAACGTGCTCGGCGCCATCAAGCTGGCGAAGTATTTGCGCCTGGGGCCGGGCGACAACATCGTGACCGTGGCGACGGACGGAATCGATCGCTATTTATCCGTACTTGACGAGATGGACCATCGCTATCTCGATCTCGCGCCGCCGGTGCTCGACCGCTGGGCGCACGACATCTTTCTCGGCGCGTCGGACGGCCATGTTTTCGACTTCCGCAAACCGGAAGTGAAGGAGCGGCTCTTCAAGCAGAAAGAACACGACTGGCTGAAGTTTGGCTACACGCAGCAGTTTCTCGACTCCATGCGCAGCCAGGGCTTCTGGGATGCGCAGTACGCAAAGGTGCAGGACTACGACCGCAAGATTTGCGCCCTGCGGCCGCGTGCCGCTGAAGAGCAAACAGTATGTTCCAGTTCACGCTGAACGGAAAAAACGTCGCGGTTGAAGCAGACAAGAGTCTGCTCGAATATCTGCGCGCCGACGCGCGCATGACCTCGGTGAAAGACGGCTGCGCCGAGGGCGTCTGCGGCTCCTGCTCCGTGATCGTCAATGGAAAAGCGGTGCGCGCCTGCTCACTCACTGTGGCCAAGGTCAGCGGCAAATCGGTGACCACGAGCGAAGGCATCGCGGCGCACGAGCGCGACGTGTACGCGTGGGCCTTCGGCGAAGTGGGAGCCGTGCAATGCGGATTCTGCATGCCCGGCATGTTGATCGGTGCCAAGGCTCTGCTCGACGCAAATCCCGCTCCAACTTCGGCCGAAGTCAAATCCGCCATTCGCTACAATCTCTGTCGCTGCACGGGCTACATAAAGATCGAACGCGCCATTCAGTTGGCTGCGACGGCGCTGCGAAACGGCGGCGCACATGAGTCGGAAAACACGACAGGGCGCGTAGGCGAACGCATTGTGCGGCCGGATGCGCACGACAAACTGCTGGGAACCGGTGAGTTTGTCGACGACATGCAGGTTCCAGACATGTTGTTTGGCGCAGTGCTGCGAGCGAAGTTTCCTCGCGCGCTGGTCAAGAAGATCGACGTTGCGGCCGCGCGGGCATTTCCCGGCGTTGAAGTTGTGCTCACGGCGAAAGACATTACTGGCGAGCGGCTGCTGGGCCACGTGGTCTACGACTGGCCGGTGATGATTGCCGAAGGCGAAGAGACACGCTACGTGGGCGATGCGTTGGCCGTGCTGGCCGCAACGACCAAAGAAGCGGCGCACCGGGCCGTCGAACTGATCGAAGTGGAGTATGAAGAGCGCAAGCCGCTGCTCTCGCCCGAAGCCGCACTGGCCGAGAACGCACCGCAGCTGCATCCCAGGGGCAACGTCCTCTCCACGACGGCGCTCAAGCGCGGCGATGTGGACCGTGCGCTTGCCGAAGCGAAGCACGTGGTGACGAACCACTACTCCACGCCACGCCAGGAGCATGGGTTTCTCGAACCCGAAAGCGCGCTGGCCGTGCCCGCGCAATGCGGATCGCTGACGGTGTACACCGCAGGGCAAAGCGTCTACGACGATCATCGCGAGATTGTCAGAATGCTCGGAATCGCAGGCGAAAAGGTGCGCATCGTCAGCAAGTTTGTGGGCGGAGGGTTTGGCGGCAAAGAAGACATGTCCGTGCAGCATCATGCTGCGCTGTTGGCCTGGCATTGCCGAAGGCCCGTCAAGCTTACGCTCACCCGCAACGAAAGCCTGCGTGTGCATCCCAAGCGCCATCCCATGGAAATCGATTGCACCACTGCGTGCGACGAGAACGGCAAGCTGACGGCCGTGCGTGTGCGCCTTGTCGCCGATACCGGCGCCTACGCCTCGCTGGGCGGGCCGGTGCTGCAACGCGCCTGCACGCACGCTGCGGGTCCGTACCAAATCGGTAACGTCGATATCGAAGGCCGCGCCATCTACACCAACAACATTCCTTCGGGCGCGTTTCGCGGCTTTGGCGTGACGCAGACCTGCTTCGCCTTGGAGAGCAATCTGAATCTGTTGGCGCGCGAGGTCGGAATTTCACCGTGGGAGATGCGCTTCCGCAACGCTATCGAGCCGGGAGGCGTGCTCTCGAACGGCCAAATCGCCGACGAAAGCACGGCGCTGAAAGAAACACTGCTGGCCGTCAAAGACGTAATTGACGCGCACCCCAGCGCGGGCATCGCCTGCGCCTTCAAGAACACGGGCAAAGGCGTGGGCGTTAAGGATGTTGGTCGCGTCAAATTAAAGGTCGAAAACGGGCGCGTCGTCATCTGCACCAGCGCGGCCTGTATGGGACAGGGCATTGCGACAGTAGTGCTGCAGATTGTTGCCCAGGCGACGGGGCTCGACAATTCTCTGCTGACGATGCACGCGCCGGACACCGATGTCACACCCGACAGCGGCACCAGCACTGCCTCGCGGCAAACGACTGTTACCGGCGAAGCCGCGCGACGGGCCGCAGACGCGCTCAAACAGGAGCTAGAGCAACGCGCGCTCGCGGAGCTCGATGGCGAGTCGTTCTACGGCGAGTTCGATTGCGTCACCGATCCCCTTGGCGAACCAACGTTCAGCAGCAAGCTGAATCGCGTCCACCATGTTGCGTACGGCTACGCGACCCAGGTCGTGCTGCTGGATGAGGCCGAAAAAGTCGCGAAGGTGGTCGCGGCGCACGACGTGGGCCGGGCCATCAACCCCAATGGCGTCGAAGGACAGATCGAAGGCGGCGTGGTGATGGGGATGGGCTACGCGCTAACCGAAGAATTTCCCGTGCGTAACGGAGCGCCGGCCGCCACCTACGGCACGATCGGTTTGCTACGCTCCACGCAAACGCCGCAGATCGAGTGCCGCATTGTCGAGAAAAACCAATCGCAGTTGGCGTATGGCGCAAAGGGCATGGGAGAGATTGTGATGATTCCCACCGCGCCGGCGATTGCGTGCGCCTATTGGCAACGCGATGGCAAACTGCGCGCCAGCCTGCCGATAAAGGACACACCCTACAGCCGCAACCGCGAGAAGGAAGGTGCATCGCAGTGACGCTGACCAAGAAACGCGAACCGCATATCATTGAATTAACCAACGCCGTCTGCCACGCCATCGAAATCCGCCTCCGGAAACCTCCGGCGCGCCTGGGAGACGTGCGCCAAACTCTCACCGAACAAGCAGCCTCAGGGGCCGCCAAATGAGGATCGACATGTCTACGAAAACTACGATTGACTCCGCCCGTTTACTCGCCGCCGCCAACGCGCTGGAAGGGGACATGGTCCGCTTTTTGCGCGATCTGGTCGCCATTCCCGGCGAAAGTTCTCACGAAGGTCCTGTCGTTCAGCGTATCAAGCAGGAGATCCAGCGCGTGGGCTTCGACGAGGTCCGCATTGACGCCATGGGCAACGTGCTGGGACGCATCGGCTCAGGCAAACACGTGATCATGATGGACGCGCACACCGACACCGTCGGTATTGGCGACCCCAAGGAATGGTCCTGGGATCCGTACCAGGGCAAAGTGGAGGATGGTTTCATCTACGGACGCGGCTCCAGCGATCAGCGCGGGGGCATGGCCAGCATGGTTTACGCGGGCAAAATGATCAAGGATTTGGGACTGGAAGGCGACTACACGTTGTGGATTGTCGGATCTGTTCAGGAAGAAGACTGCGACGGCTTACCGTGGGTCTACATTCTCAAAGAAGACGGTATCCGGCCGGAGTGCGTGGTCCTCACGGAGCCCACCAATCTGCGCGTCTACCGCGGACATCGCGGGCGCATGGAGATCGAAGTTCACATGCGTGGACGCTCGTGTCACGCCAGCGCGCCCGAGCGAGGCGACAACCCGATTTACAAGATAGCCCCGCTGATCGCGCAAATTGAAGAGTTGAACACGCGTTTGCGCGACGATGCGTTTCTCGGCAAGGGAACCATCGCCGTCACCGAGATTCGCTCCATGTCTCCGTCCCTCTGCGCGGTGCCGGGCGCATGCTCCATCCATCTCGACCGCCGGCTCACCGCTGGGGAGACACTCGAAGGCGCGGTCGCCGAAGTGAAAGCGCTGCCCGCGGCGCAAGGCGCGGAGGTCGAGGTGTTGCAGTACGAGACGCCCAGCTATACCGGCCTCGCGTATCCGATGCAGAAATACTATCCAACGTGGGTGCTTGAAGAAGACCATTTGCTGGTGCGCTCAGCCGTTGCGGCGTATCGAAAGCTCCATAACGCCGACCCGGTTGTCGACAAGTGGGTCTTCAGCACGAACGGCGTCGGCTCGATGGGAATCATGGGCGTGCCGAGCATCGGCTTCGGTCCCGGCGAAGAAGACGTTGCGCATAGTGTGATCGAGCGCATCCCGATCCGCCACCTGGTTGAAGCGGCGCAGTTCTATGCTGCCTTCCCGCTGGTGTACGTCGCCACGCTGGAAGATTCGAAGGTCTGAACTGAAGGAAATTATAGGAAAGAGGTGTGCGTTGGAAACGAGAAAGGCGCTGCTTAATGGCAAGGACTACATCACTACGGAAGAATACAGCGAAGCAGACATCGAAATCCTGCTCGACGTATCTGCCGATCTGAAGCGTAAGTACAAGGGGCACGTTGCGCATCGCTATTTGGTCGATCAAACCATTTTCCTGATGTTCTTCGACAAATCCACGCGCACCCGTAACTCCTTTGAAGCGGGAATCACGCAGCTTGGCGGCCACGCCCATTTTTTAACCGCCGATGCAATGCAGATCTCCCACGGAGAAAGCGCCAAGGACACGGGAATCATTCTTTCCAGCTACGGACAGGCGATCGCTATACGTCACGACCTGATTCCGGGCGAGGGCAACGCGTACATGCGCGAAGTTGCGCGCTGGGCGGATGTGCCGGTGATCAATATGCAGTGCGACATCGACCATCCCTGTCAGGCCCTGGCCGACCTCATGACCATCCGCGAAAAACTTGGACGCAACCTCCGCGGACGCAAGCTGGCGGTATCGTGGGCGTACGCGCCGAGCTACGCCAAGCCGCTCAGTGTGCCGCAGGGATTGATCATGTTGATGCCACGCTTCGGACTGGACGTTGTGCTTGCCGCACCGCCCGAGTACGCGCTGATGCCGCAGACCGTCGAGGCGGCGAGAGAGAACGCGCGGCGCGCTGGAACGAAGTTCGAGATCGTGGACAACATGGACGACGCGTTTCGCGACGCCGACGTTGTCATTCCCAAGAGTTGGGGCTGTCTTGACACCATGGGAACCAACCCCAAAGAGTCCCTCCGCATCGCTGAGGGATACCGGCACTGGATTTGCAACGGCGAGCGCATGAGGTTGGCCGCGGAAGATGCTTTGTACATGCATCCGCTGCCCGCAGATCGGGGCAACGAGGTGACGGACGAGGTTATCGACGGCCCGCGCTCTGTGGTGTATCAGGAAGCGGAAAACCGCTTGCACACTGCAAAGGCGATTATGGCGCTCACCATGTCGGAGCAAGAAATCGCTTATGAGAGGCCAGGCTCTTGAGATCATGACAGAAACGCTCGTCATCGCTCTGGGTGGCAATTCCATCACAAGGCCCGGCGAGTCCGGCGCCATTCCCTTGCAGTTTGCCCACACCGCGGAGACGCTCGAACATCTCATGCCTCTGTTCCACACTGATTCGCGGATCGCCATCACCCACGGCAGCGGACCGCAGATCGGCAACATCATGATTCGCGTCGAGGAGGGCGAGCGGCGCGTTCCCAGCTTGCCGCTCGACACGTGCGACGCCGATTGCCAGGGCGGGATGGGCTACATGATCCAGCGGCTGGCTTGCGGGTTGTTTCGCCGCGAAGGAATCAAGCGCGAAGCGGCTACAGTCATCACCCAGGTGCTCGTGGATCGCAACGACCCGGACTTCCGGCATCCCAGCAAACCGATCGGGTCTACCTATGACGCGAACCAGCTCGCCGGCATCCGCGGCAACAGGCCAGACTGGATCATGCGCGAAGTCTCGCCAGGAGGCTACCGTCGCGTCGTGCCTTCGCCTCCCCCGTTACAAATTCTAGAGGTCGAAGCGATCTCGTCGCTGCTCGACGCCGGCGTTGTCGTAATCGCCTGTGGAGGCGGAGGTATTCCGGTGGCCTGGCAAGACGATCGTTTGGTGGGCGTGGAAGCCGTTGTCGACAAGGATCTCGCCTCAAGCATGCTGGCGACGCACGTGCGCGCTCGCAAGCTCATCATTGTCACTTCGGTTGATCGCGTAGCGCTCGACTATGGCCGGTCCAGCCAGCAGTGGCTCGATACGATGACCATCGACCAGGCGCGCCAGTATTTAGCTGCAGGCCAATTCCCGCCAGGGTCGATGGGACCGAAAATCCAAGCGGCGATCGACTTCCTCGAACACGGCGGCGAGGAGTGCATTATCACTTCCGTGGAGAGCGTAGCCGGTGCGGTAATCGGCAAAGGCGGTACCCACATCGTCGCCCCCTGACGCAATCTGGCGAGATTCCTCAGGGCCACGAGGTCCTCAGCACAACCGGTCAGCCGACCGGAAACAAAGATCGCTTCCCGGAGCCCCGGTCAGGAGGCCGGCGATACAGTTTCCAAACCAGCCAGGGGCGCGCCCGGCTGCAACTATTTGCCGGACGATTTCGTCCATTAAATACCATGCGCGCGCGAGGGACAGAGAGTTGCGGAATATCGCATTCCGGCCTCTCAATCCCACATTGAAACCTGGCGCAATTTGAACTGCTGTTCGGGTTTTTAGCGATCAAGCGCACCGCATGCCGGGACGATATAGAGTGGCTTCTACATGCCGTTTTGCGTATGAGAAAATGTTCCTGACAAACCGAATGTTCCAAACCCAACATTCGAGAAGAAGAAGACGATGGATGAACCTTTGTCTGTTTCGCATTCTGCCTCGGGGCTTGAGCCCGACAAATCCGCAAAAGCGCACCGTCACCGCTGGATCTGGGCGATCGTCCTGGTCCTGTTCGGGCTCCTGTTTTTCTGGGTGTACAAGCAGCATAGCGCTAGCACCGCAGCGCCTGCCGGTGGCAGCAACCGCCGCGGAGGCATGGCCGGTCCTGTGCCGGTCACCGTGGCCACTGCCACAAAGGGCAGCATCGGTGTTTATTTGAACGCAATCGGCACCGTCACGCCCATGTACACCGACACAATGACATCGCAGGTAACTGGCGTGATCACCGCGGTGAATTTCCGCGAGGGCCAGACGGTTCACAAGGGCGACAAGCTCATCGACATCGACGACCGGCCCTATCAGGCGCAGCTCGAACAGGCGCAGGGCATGCTGGACCGCGACCAAAACCTGCTCGCCGAGGCGCAGATGGATCTGAAGCGCTATCAGGATGCGTGGGCCAAGAATGCCATCCCGCGGCAGACGCTCGAAGACCAGGAAAAGGTCGTGCTGCAGGATCAGGGAACCGTGAAGAACGATGAAGGCATGGTGAAGTACGACACGGTTGAGGTGGCTTATTGCCACATTACCTCGCCGATTTCGGGACGCGTCGGACTTCGCCTCGCCGATCCTGGAAACCTGGTGACAGCCAACTCGACCACTGCGCTTGTGGTCGTCATGCAGATTCAGCCGATCACTGTGATCTTCACTCTGGCCGAAGATAGCCTGCCGCAGGTTTTGCAACAAATGCGCAGCGGCAAGGCGCTTGAGGTCGATGCCTACGACCGCACCAACACCAAGCTGCTCGCCAAAGGCAAACTGATCGCCGTTAACAACCAGATCGATACCGTGACGGGCACGGTGCAATTGCGCGCGCAATTCGAGAATCCCAACGCCGAGCTCTTCCCCAATGAATTCGTCAACACGCGCCTGCTGGTGAAAACTCTCGACAATCAGGTTCTGGTTCCTTCTTCTGCCATCCAGCACAACGGCGCGACGGACTTCGTCTACCTCATTCAGGGACTCACGCCGAAGGCTCCCGGCCAGCCATCGGGCAGCCAGGGCGGCGGACATCACGGCGGCGGTAGTGGCGGCGCAGCGGGCGGCGGTAGCGCTGGCGGCGGCAATGGCAGCAATCAACCCGTCGGCAAGGCCGTCATGACAACCGTGAAGTCCGGACTTTCCGATCAAGGCAACACGGTCGTAACAGCCGGCCTCAAGCCCGGCGACGTCGTCGCCAACAGCAGCTTCCAAAAGTTGATTGACGGTTCTCCAGTCACGCAATCCACGGTCGTCATACCGTCCACTACCACCGATACCACCGAGGCCGCTCCATGAGTCCGTCCCGCCCATTCATTCTGCGGCCGGTTGCAACGTCGTTGTTGATGGCCGCAATTTTGCTGGTGGGCATCGTCGCATTCTTTCAGTTGCCGGTATCGGCGCTGCCGGAAGTTGATTATCCGACGATCCAGGTGCTCACTTTTTATCCCGGCGCCAGCCCGGACGTGGTGGCAACCACCATTACGGCGCCGCTAGAGCGTCAGTTCGGCGAAATGCAGGGCCTCAGCCAGATGACGTCGACCAGCGCGGGCGGCGTGTCGGTCATTGTTCTGCAGTTCAGCCTCTCGCTCTCGCTCGACGTCGCCGAAGAAGAAGTGCAGTCGTCGATCAACGGCGGACAGACATTTCTGCCCTCCGATTTGCCCGTGCCTCCGGTCTACAACAAAACCAACCCTGCCGATGCGCCTGTTCTCACCCTGGCCATCAGTTCCGACAGCATGCCTTTGTCGCAGGTCGAGGACATGGTGGATACACGCTTGGCGCCAAAGCTGTCTCAGCTAACCGGTGTGGGATTGGTGAGCATAAGCGGCGGCCAAAAGCCCGCCGTACGCATCCAGGTGAACCCGGTCGCGCTTTCCTCGCACGGCCTGAACATGGAAGACGTGCGCACGGCTCTGGTCCAGTCCAGCGTGAACTCCGCAAAGGGCAACTTCGACGGGCCACGCCAGGACTATCAGATCGACGCCAACGATCAAATCTCCTCGGCTGATGACTACAAAAATGTAGTCGTCGCCTACAGTAATGGCGGCCCGGTTTTCGTCAAAGACATCGCCAATGTGGTCAATGGCGTGGAGAACGACAAGCAAGCCGCATGGATGGGCCAAGCCGGCGGCTCGTCCGGCGGGGCTTCCGGCCCCACCCTCACGCCGGCCGTCATTCTCAACATCCAGCGCCAGCCCGGCGCCAATACCA
Source organism: uncultured Acidobacteriaceae bacterium (assembly GCA_963732305.1). Classification (GTDB taxonomy): domain Bacteria; phylum Acidobacteriota; class Terriglobia; order Terriglobales; family Acidobacteriaceae; genus Telmatobacter. Next base: position 1,124,934 of record CAVSYW010000002.1, on the reverse strand, counting down.
TCACCGTCGTCAACTCCATCCAAAAGATTCTGCCTCAGTTGGAAGCGAATCTTCCCGCCTCCATCAAAGTAACGACCATGACCGACATGACCACCAGCATCGAGGCCTCCGTGCACGACGTGGAATTCGAGCTGGGGCTCACGGTGGCATTGGTGGTCATGGTGATCTTTCTCTTCCTGCGCAGCCTGCGCGCCACCTTCATTCCCTTTGTGGCTGTGCCTCTGTCGCTCATCGGCACCTGTGCCGTGATGTACCTGCTCGGCTACTCGCTTGACAACCTGTCGCTGATGGCGCTCACCATCTCTACCGGCTTTGTGGTCGATGACGCCATCGTGATGATCGAGAACATCAGCCGCTTCCTTGAAGAGGGCATGCCTCCGCTGGAAGCCGCGCTCACCGGCGCCGAGCAGATCGGTTTTACCATTGTTTCTCTGACGGTATCGCTGGTCGCAGTGCTCATTCCGCTGCTGTTCATGGGCGACGTAGTCGGTCGTCTCTTCCGCGAATTCGCGGTCACGCTGGCCGTCACCATCGTCATTTCCGCGGTGGTCTCGCTCACGCTCACGCCCATGATGTGCTCGCGCATCCTGCGGCACGATCCCGCGGAAAAGCAAACGAGCTTTTATCGCTGGTCGGAGAACTTCTTCGAAAAACTGATTGCCTTTTACGGGCGGACGTTGCGCGTGGTGCTGCGCTATCAGACCCTCACCTTGCTGGTAGCTGCCGCAACACTGGTCCTCACCGTCGTTCTCTATATCCTCATTCCTAAAGGATTCTTCCCGGTGCAGGATACCGGAGTGATTCAGGGCATCTCCCAGGCTTCGCAATCCATCTCTTTCAATGCCATGAGCGAGAAGCAGCGGGAAATGGCGCAGATCATTCTTCAGGATCCCGCAGTGGAAAGCCTGTCGTCCTTTATTGGCGCCGACGGCATCAACACCACGCTCAACAGCGGCCGCATTTCCATCAATCTCAAACCCATCAACGAGCGCATCGGCGCTTCCGACGTGATCCGCAGATTGCAGCACCGCCTGAAGAAAGTGCAAGGCATCCAGATTTACATGCAGCCGGTGCAGGACATCACGGTAGACGATCGCGTAAGCCGCACGCAGTATCAATACACGCTCGAGGACCCCGACACAGATGAGTTGAACGAGTGGACGGCCAAATTTGTTGCGCAGCTGCAGAAGCTGCCCGAACTGGAAGATGTGGCCACGGATCAGCAAACCGGCGCCAAGGCCGTGCAGTTGGAGATCGACCGCGTGACGGCTTCGCGGCTGGGCATTGCGCCGACCACCATTGACAATACCCTGTACGACGCCTACGGGCAGCGCGAGATCAGCACTCTTTATACGCAGCTCAACCAATATCACGTGGTGTTGGAGACGGCTCCCGAGTGGCAACAGAACCCCTCCAAACTCGGCGATATCTATATTGAGTCCAGCGCGTCATCGGGCGCCAGCGGAGCCGGTGCGGCCACGTCGTACTCCTCGTCCGCCTCGGCGTCGGCTGGCTCGAACTCCACCACGACATCGGTACGCTACACGCCATCTTCCCAGGTGCTCACCTCGCCAGCCACGGTGCTGGCCGGAGCCACGAGTAACGCCGGAAGCTCCTCGCCCTCGGGCGGCTCGACGGCGGGAACGACGCCCAATGCGGTCACCTCCTCGGTCGGCGCCAACGCCATCCCGCTCAGTGCGTTTACGCAAATGCACAATACCACCGAGGCGCTTTCCATCAACCATCAGGGGCAGTTCCCGTCAGTTACGGTGTCGTTCAACCTTGCCTCGAATGCCTCGCTGGGTACCGCGATCACCGACATTGAGAAGGTGGTGAAAAACCTCCACTTCCCTGCCAGCGTGCAATCTGACTTTCAGGGCACGGCTGCGTCCTTCCACAATTCGCTCTCCAACGAGGCGCTGCTGATCCTCGCCGCTCTGGTCGCTGTCTACATCGTTCTTGGCGTCCTTTATGAGAGCTTCATCCATCCGATCACAATCCTTTCCACGCTGCCCTCGGCCGGTGTTGGCGCATTGCTCGCGCTCATGATCTGCCACCAGGACCTGAGCGTAGTGGGAATTATCGGCATTATTCTGCTCATCGGCATTGTGAAAAAGAACGGCATCATGATTGTGGACTTTGCCCTGGAGTCTGAGCGCAAACATGGAATGGATTCGACAGAGGCGATCTACCAGGCGAGCTTGCTGCGCTTCCGGCCCATCATGATGACCACGATGGCCGCGCTGCTGGCCGGCATTCCGCTGGCAGTAGGCACAGGACTGGGCTCGGAACTGCGCCGGCCGCTGGGCATTGCCATGGTCGGCGGATTGCTGTTGAGCCAATTGCTCACGTTCTACACCACGCCGGTGATTTACATCTTCTTCGACCGCCTCGGCACGCGGTTCGCGGGCCGTGGCCTTTCCAAGGTTCAGCTCGGCGACGAATTGCCTCCCGGCACGGAGAATGCATGAACCTTTCCGCGCCATTTATCCGGCGGCCCGTGGGCACCACGTTGCTCACCATCGCGGTGGCCATCACAGGCGCCATTGCGTTTGTTGTTCTGCCGGTGGCCCCCTTGCCGCAAGTGGACTTCCCCACCATCAGCGTCCAGGCTGGCCTTCCCGGAGCCAGCGCACAAATCATGGCGGCCTCAGTGGCTACGCCGCTGGAACGCCAGTTCAGCCACATCGCCGGCATCACCGAGATGACTTCATCGAGCCAGTTGGGCTCCAGTTCGGTGACTATGCAATTCGATCTGAGCCGCAACATCGACGGCGCGGCCCGCGATGTACAGGCCGCCATTAACGCCGCGCGCACCTATTTGCCGGCTAACCTGCCCTCCAATCCCTCCTACCGCAAGATCAATCCTGCCGATTCGCCGATCATGATCATCAGCCTGACGTCAGACAAGTACCCGGTGACAAAGCTGTACGATCTGGCCTCGACCATCCTCGAGCAAAAGCTGTCGCAGATTCAGGGCGTCGGGCAGGTAGGCGCGCAGGGCGGCGGCGCGCCCGCGGTGCGTGTTGAAGTCAATCCCACCAAACTTGAAAGCTTCGGCCTCACGTTGGGTAGCGTGCAATCGGTCCTCAGCCTGCAAAACTCGCACGAACCGCGGGGTCAGCTTTCCGACAACGGGGTCAGCGAAGATATCATCACCAACGACCAGATCTCCGAGGCGGCCGACTATCGTCCACTGATAGTCGGATATCACAACGGCCAGGCGGTCAAGCTCTCGGATGTGGCCGATGTCGAAGATTCTACGCAAAACATCCGCTCGGCGGGCTATATCGACGGAAACCGGGGGGTGGTGCTCACCATCTTCCGCCAGCCTGGCGCCAACATTATCGATACCGTCGAGCGCGTTAAAGCGCAACTGCCGTTCCTCGAGGCCGTTCTGCCCGCGGGCGTCAAGACCACCGTCGACATGGACCGGACAGTAACGATCCGTGCGTCGGTTACAACTGTATATAAGGCATTGATAGGATCGGTAGTTCTCGTCATCCTGGTGGTCTTTCTTTTTCTGCGCAGCCCGCGCGCCACGCTCATTCCCTTTGCCGCGGTTCCGGTCTCGCTGATTGGAACCTTTGCGGCGATGTATGTGTTCGGCTACACGCTTGATAACCTTTCGCTGATGGCGCTGACCATCGCCACCGGGTTTGTAGTCGACGACGCCATCGTAGTCATGGAGAACATCACACGCCATCTTGAAGCTGGGATGGAGCCCTTTGCCGCCGCCATGAAAGGCGCCTCAGAGATTGGCTTCACGGTTTTCTCCATCAGCGTGTCGCTGATTGCGGTGTTCATTCCGATCCTGCTGATGGGCGGAATCATCGGGCGCCTCTTCCGCGAATTCGCGGTCACGCTGGCCACTGCCATCGTCATCTCGATGGTCATCTCCCTCACCACGACTCCCTGCATGTGCGCGCACGTCCTCAAGGCACGCAAGGAAGGCGTAAAACACAATTGGTTTTACCGGACAAGTGAACGTTTCTTCGACGGCATGGTGTCAATCTATCGTCGATCGCTCACGTGGGTACTGGATAATCCGGGACTCTTGCTGGTCGTGCTTTTGCTTACCATCGCGCTCAACGTCCTGATCGCCTTCAGGATTCCCACGGGCTTTTTCCCGCAACAGGACACCGGCGTAATCGGAGGTTCGATCCAAGGGCCGCAGGATGCTTCTTTCCCTTTCATGAATTTCTCCACCGTTTCGCTGGTCAAAATCGTGAAAAACGATCCCGCCGTCGCCCATGTTCTGGCGTACACAGGCAATGGCAACGCCGGCTTCATGTTCGTCGCTCTCAAGCAACTGGGATCGAGCTGCAAGGAAGGCCCGAAGTGCGATGTGCGCCAGACCTCCGCGGCGGACGTGATTAATCGCCTTCGCAAGCCAATGAACAGCCTGCCCCTGGCTTCCGCATTTCTGCAAGCCAACCAGGATATCCGGATGGGTGGCCGCAGCGGCGGCGCGATGTATCAATACACCATCCAGGCCGACAACATTGCCGATCTGACGCAGTGGGGCCCCATCATGCTCGCCAGCATGGCCAAGCTGCCTGACCTGACGGACGTGAACACCGATCAGCAGAACCAGGGGCTTGAGGAACTGCTCAACTACGACCGCGTGACCGCGGCGCGGCTGGGACAAACCCCGCAATCCCTGAATAGTTCCCTGTGCAGCGCGTTTTGCCAATCCCAAGTCTCCGTCATTTACACGCAGCTGAACCAGTATTACGTGGTGATGGAAGTGGCCCCGCAATACTGGCAGGATCCGTCGGGACTCAACAACATCTATTTCACTCCCAGCAAGTCTTCATCGGCAGCGGGGATCAATATGGTGTCGCCGCTGTCTTCCACCGTCAAAGCGCAAACCAGCACAACTCCTCTGCAAGTGGCCCATACCGGTCTTTTCCCTTCCGTCACTGTCTCCTTCAATACACGCAACGGGGTCTCGCTCTCCGACGCCACCCGGGACGTGCAAGAGATGAAAGACCGCTTGGGCGTGCCGGGAACTGTACACGGGTTCTTTGCCGGGATCGCCCAAGCTTACCAACAATCGATAGCCACGCTGCCGGTCCTGGTGATCACCGCGCTGCTTTCCGTTTTCATTGTGCTCGGCATTCTCTATGAGAGCTTGATTCACCCGCTCACCATCATTTCGACGGTGTTTTCGGCGAGCGCGGGCGCCATGCTGGCGCTCATGCTCTTCCACATCGATCTCAACATGATCTCGATTATCGGCATCATATTGCTCATCGGCATCGTGAAGAAAAATGCCATTTTGATGATTGATTTCGCGCTGCAAGCCGAACGACTGGAAGGCAAGACGACGCGCGACGCCATTTTCAGCGCCTGCATGTTGCGCTTCCGGCCGATCATGATGACCACGATGTCGGCGATCTGCGGAGCGCTGCCGCTCGCCTTCGGTACCGGCACCGGGTCGGAGCTGCGCAAGCCGTTGGGCATTACCATTGTGGGCGGACTTGTATTGAGCCAACTGCTGACGCTTTACACAACCCCTGTGGTTTACCTCTATATGGACCGGCTGCGCCTGTATACGCTGGGCCGGGCTGGCGACCCAATGGCGCGAATTGCGGAAGATCCAGTGTCGTAACACGTGAAGGATGTTGACCATGCCTGAGCTGAACACCCTGCCGCAGCACAAAACCCTGCCGCAGCACAAAATTAGCGTCGCGCTTTCATCCGCCGCCGGCCTGCTGAGCCTGCTTGCGCTTCTCTCCGGTTGCCACGTGGGCCCGCTCTACCATGCGCCTGCGCCGCCAGCAGTCACCGCGCCCAACTTCAAGGAGTCGACCCTCAATTTCCACGATGCCGACGGCTGGAAGGTGGCCAGCCCGCAAGACGCCATGCTCCGTGGCAACTGGTGGGAGGTCTTCAACGATACCGAACTCAACGCCCTCGAAGAGCAGCTCAATATCAACAACGAGAATCTAAAGGAGTATTTCCAGAACTACATGGCGGCTCGCGCCCAGATTGCCGAGGCGCGCTCACAATACTGGCCCACGGTGACTGCGGCTCCATCATGGAACCGGTCAAAAACTTCCAGTAACCAGCGCGTCTCCTCCACTGCCACCACGGGAACGACCAGCAGTCTGTGGAATCTCCCCGTCGATGTCTCGTGGACGCCAGACTTCTGGCAGAAGATTCGCAACGAGGTGCGCGAGGCGCAATACGCCGCCCAGGCAAGTGCGGCCGACCTGCAAGTGGAGAAGCTCACCGAGCAGGCCGACTTGGCTGAATACTTCTTCGAAATTCGTGGTCAGGACATGCTGCAGGTGATCCTCAACGATACCGTGGTGGACGATCGAAAATCTCTTGACTACAACCAGGCCCAGTACGACACCGGCGTGGGCGATTATATTTCCGTTGCCGAGGCCAAAACCACGCTGGAAGCGGCGCAGTCCGCGGCTATCAACGTGGGATTGTTGCGCGCGCAATATGAGCATGCCATCGCCACGCTGCTCGGCAAGATACCGACGGATTTTTCCATCCCTGTCAAGCCGATCGTCTACGTGGCGCCCTCCATTCCCGCCGGCGTTCCTTCGCAGCTTGTCGAACGGCGCCCCGACATTTCCGCTGCGGAACGTACGCTCGCCGAAGCTAATGCGACCATCGGCATCGGCTATGGCGCTTTCTTCCCGCAAGTCACCATCTCCGCTGCTGGCGGGCTGGAAAGCGCTACCTTCGAGCATCTCTTCGACATATCCAGCCGCACCTGGTCCATCGGCCCGTCCATCGCCCAGACCGTCTTCAACGGCTTTCTCTATCGCGCCGAACTGCACCAGTATGTTGCTCAATACAACGCGGACCTCGCCAACTATCGGCAGGTCACTCTCATCGCCTTCCAGCAGGTTGAAGACTCTATGGCCGCCACGCGCATCTATTCGCAGCAGATCCTGCGTCAGCAGATAGCGGTCAAGGACGCGCAGGACTATCTGAGCCTGGAATTGGTGCGCTACAACACCGGAGTGGATCCCTATGTCGATGTCACGATCGCGCAGAATACGCTGCTCAGCAGCCAGGAGACGCTGAACGCGCTTCAGGTGGAGGAGATGACCTCTGCGGTCCAGTTGGTGCAGGCTCTTGGTGGCGGATGGGACCGCACACAACTTCCCACTCCGGAGCAGGCCGGCGCCAAAACCACCAACGCGGATTACAAGCTGCCGTAGTAGTCTTCAGCCTTTAGGTATTATTGATCCGGCCTCAAAATACCGCCTCCGTGCCCCATCCATTTCCGCGTTCTTCGCGGAAATGGGTGGGAGACAATCACACTATGAGCGGGCCGCATCGTTAGCTGTTAGCTGTTTACTGTTTGTGAGCGAGGTTCGCGATCCCGGCTTCCCGCCGGATTCTATTCGGCACGGAAAAGCTAGAGGCTAGAAGCTAGCGGCTGGAAGCTGCTTTTATTGCGCCGCCCGGTAGCAAATCGCATCGCCATCCAGCCGATACTCTGCCGCGCAGGCGTCGCCTCCGCAAATCATTGTCTCGCCGGCATAGAGTTGCCGGCGGGTAATGAGCCCCAATGTCCCGCAGCGCGGGCACGACATCACGGCTACATAAGGATTTTGTGCCTGGCCCAGCTTCTCCTGGTTCTCCAGCACAAAAACCGTTCCTGGGTCCATTCTTTCGGGGATCCACTCTTCCATAAACTGCAAGTCGGCTGCCATCGTTCCCTCCAGTGCTTTCTCAGGTTGATGGTACCGAGCCGCGACTTTGTCTCCGCCCGGCTCTGTTCTTTCAGGAAAAACAGGCTGCGAAACTCTCCCCGGAAAAAATGCCTCCGGTCAACTCAGTGTCAACACACGCGCGCCGAGATGTCAATGCGAATCGCAATCGGGGAGTAGCAAATAGGGTTCCCAGACGCATTACTGAGCGCCGCGGACTCGATGGGCACACCCACGCTCACACTCACACTCACACTAATGTACGGCCGGGCAGATCCCTGACACCTGCCCCCTGAATCCTGCCCTAATGGCCAGTTGGCGCTACCGCCGCACTCGCGCCGTGAACGCGTGCAAAATCGTCGATCGCGCGATAGGTTTCTTCATTGCGAAGGATAGCTTCGACGTATTCGCGCGTCTCTGTGAAGGGGATGGACTCCACGAACTCGTCGATGCCGGAATACGGACCGGCAGCCTGCCAATCCGCAACACGATTATCGCCCGCGTTGTAGGCGGCCAGCGCATACACCTGGTCGCCGCCAAATTTATCGAGCATTTGGCGCAGGTAGCGCGTTCCTAAACGGATATTCACGTCGGGGTCAAGCAACTGGAAGGTCTGGAAGTGTGCCATTCCCTCCTCCCGCGCCATCGTGCGCCCCACAGTCGGCAGCAGTTGCATCAGACCGTAGGCGCTCTTATTGGAGATCGCGGTTTGATCGAACTCCGACTCCTGCCGGATGAGTGAAGCCACCATGTAGGGATCGAGATTGTTTTTTGCGGACTCGGTTTGGATCGTACCCCACCACGGTTCGGGAAACAGCATCCGCCAGTACACCAGCGGAATGGACTGGATTGACGTGGAAGCCGCACCCGGCAACCCGCGTTTGGCGGCGCGGACTGCCCGGAAGGTCTCGTCGTAGGACGAGTAGATCTGCGCTTCAGCCAGCGCGCTCATCGAGGCGAAGTCGGGATCGGCCTTGATCTCCTGCGCAATGTATTCCATCAAGCCGGCATTGGCCAGCAATCGCGCCTTAGCCAGGTGAGGGCTGTCCGCGGGAAAAGTATCCACCAGGTGCGGCTCCGGCAGCGGCTGCATGCGATCCAGCTGCGGCTGCGACGCAGCCGGCGTGTTGCCCAACGCTGCCAGCCGCTGCCGCGCCATCTGTGCGTAAAAGAAATGCTGGTAGACGCGCACGATGGTGCGGTAATTGGCCGCGGCCATCTCCGGATTGTGGTCCTGTGTCTCATACAATCGCCCGCGCCAGTAGAGCGCGGAGACGGTTTCCGTGGCCGCCGGATAAAGGCGAATCTGCTCGTCGAAGATGTGCTCCGCGGCGGGATAAAGTCCCAGCCGGTAACTTAACCAACCCGACCGCCAGTGCGCCGCGGAAGCATTCTTGTCGCCAGGGAAACGCGCGGTTAGATCGCCGTAATACTCAATGGCGGTTGGGTAATCGCGCTTGAGCAGATACATGTTGCCTGCCGAAAAAAGAGCATCGGCGAGCCAGGAACTCGACGGGAATCGAGACTCCATTTCCCCGATAATCTGCTTCAGGTCATCGACGTTGCTGCGATCACGGGCTAACTCCACCAGGAGTTCCAGCCGCCGGGCGCCGTTTTCGTCTGCCGTATCGGGCAGCGCCTTGGCTTCCGCCACCGTCAACTGTTTTCGCTTGTACAGGCACGCCGCCTCAGACACGGCAAATCCGTTCCGCGTCTGCGCGTCGATCCCCGGCTCGCGCTCCAGCACCTCAAATTGCTCTGCCGCCAGGTCGTAACGTCCGGCTTTGTAGTAGGCCTCGGCGAGCGAGCGCAGGTCGGCTGTGGTCAGCAACGTCTCGGCCCCCAACTCGGTCAGCCTGGCGCGCGCCGTTTGCGCCTCGGCGCTCAAAGGATGGCCCAGCAGCAGTTGCTTGAAGGTACTTTCCGCGGCCTGCTGCTGGCCCAGAGCCAACTCCACCTGGCCCTCGACAAGCTGGAAGCCGGGACGGCCCGCCGCATCGGTACCGGAAGCAGCGGCGAGTACCTGTCGAGCAGCGGTCTTGTTCCCCAGGGCCAGCTCAACCGCGGCTTCGAGTTCAGGCGCCTGGGCGTCGAAGATGCTCTCGGGATAATGGCCGGTGAAGCCATGAAGAATGTTTTCAGCAACCGCATCGTCACCCGCCTGGTGGCTGGCCTCGGCGTCGAGAAAATCCTCGTAGTCGGCCAGTTCCCCATCGGCGTGCCGCGCCTGCGCCAGAGCCGTTTCCGCATCGGCATATCGCTTGTCCAGCAGGTAGGCGTGCCCCAGCGCCAGATACGCCGCCGCCGCGGCTTCACCGGCGTGGCTGTGCGCGTATGCGGCCACGGCCGTATAAGCCTCCGGCGTGCGCAAAGTTGCCAATTGCCGGGCCATCGGCTCCAGCTCTTTTGAGGCAACAAATGCCTGCTTGAGGCGCGCGGTGCGCGCCAGGCGGGCCGCGCGGCTGCCTACCCGGTGGGGACGGCTGGATTGCCGAGCCGGCTTGGGTCTTGTTGTGGGTTTCTTCGTTGCCGCGGGCTTGGCAGAGTCAGGCTGCGCAGAGCTTGCGCTTGGGGTGTCTGAGCTCGACGCGCTGGGCTCGGAAGGCGGCGCGTCTTGCGCCACTATGGGCTGCGCAACCGTCAACAACCCAAACAGAACAACAATACAACCGCAGCCGCGCCGGAGGAGAGGCATCGGGGAGGGGGAGCAGCACATAACTCCACTTTATGCCGAACTGCACTCAACCGTCACAGTCAATGAACCAGTGACGTAACGGCTCGGCTCTCCGGAGGAGCGGTCGAGAATAGCCCAGGGTGGAGGCCGCCGCAGCGGACGAAACTCTGGGAACGCGAGCCCTCAGCCACCTCCGTCGCGGAGGGCCGGCCGAAATTGCTGCATGGCCCCAATCTTTGTTCATGCAATTGCCCCGCGCGATTTGGCCCCCCGCCCCTGCGTCCGGTACACTCATGTTTTGCGGGCCCCTTTTCAGTCGTTCCCGGCGGAGCTACTGCGGTTCCCGGAGCCGGTTCCGCGGCAATTTTTCGCATCCGATTCCCATGTCGACCATCCAACCCATTAGCGAAGAGCATCCCGACGTCGCCCTCGTAGAGAGGGTTCGCGCCGGGGATGTCTCGGCCTACGACACGCTGGTTCGCAAATACGAGCGGCAGCTTTTCAGGATTGCGCAGCACATTACGCAAAACCGCGAGGACGCCGAAGACGTGATGCAGGACGCGTTTCTCAAGGCCTATGAGAAGCTCGATCAGTTTCAGGGGAACTCGAAATTCTACACATGGCTGGTGCGAATCGCGGTAAACGAGAGTCTGATGCGGCTGCGCAAGCGCCGTACGGGCAAGTTGGTCTCCATGGACGAGGATGTCCAGACCGACGAGGGCAGCGTGCCCCGCGACTTCGCCGACTGGGCCCCGAATCCGGAACAGAACTACAACCAGTCCGAGCTGTCCGAGATCCTCAAGAAAACCATTCAGGGCTTGCCGCAGGGATTTCGCGTGGTCTTTGTGCTGCGCGACGTGGATGGACTCTCGACCGAAGAAACCGCCGAAGCGCTTGGCCTGAGCGTGCCGGCCGTCAAATCGCGGTTGCTGCGGGCGCGTTTGCAACTGCGCGAACGTTTGAGCCGCTACTTCAAGAAAACAACTCCGGTAGCTTCGCAAGCGCAGTCTTCAGCGAAGGGGAACGGGCCTGCGGGGAACGGGCCCAGTGGAAATGGACCCGAAAAAATGGGAGTTGATGCGTGACCTGCACTGAGTTTCTCCAAATTCTCGACGACGTGATCGATCAGTCCATCGCCTCAGAGACGCGTGCCGAGATCGAAGTCCACCTGCGCAAGTGCGGTCACTGCGAAGTCGTCCTCGACACCACCCGCAAGACTATCGAGATTTACCGCTGCCACGAGATCTACGAACTGCCCACCGAAGTAAGCGAACGACTGCATGTCGCCATCATGACGAAGTGCAAGAAAGTTTAGCGACAGCGGTCAGCTCTCAGAACCTCCTGAAAAACTGCTTTAGTAGGCCACGTTTTGAAAGGGCATGGCTTAAGCCGTGCCGAAAAAGCATCCAAAATGGGCGGGGCTTTAGCGCCTGAGGGAAGCCGTTCACGGTGCGAAACCATTGATGAGACCGATTCCAGGCATTCAGCTCTCGGTCTTGAGCAATCATCGCTGGTAATTGCGGACGGAAACATCCAGGTTTGTCACGCTTCGCCTTCACCTCTTCGCCCAATTTGTCAAGCCCTCAACGCTCAAATCGATCGCGCATCCTTATTCTAACTCGTTCATTTTCTGATCACTGACCGCTGATCACTGACCCCTGTTTCTTTTGCATAGAAATAAACCCGTCCGGTGCATACTGTTCCCATGAGCGTTCAACCAGACCCGCGGACCAAGGTTATCTGTTCCCTGATCCCTGGTCCCTGGTCCCTACTTTTAGGGGCCCGTGCAGCTTTTGGAATCAGTACTTTAGGGACCGCACAAACCGCTAGCCATCTGGAATCACGACTTTAGCCAAAAAGGATACAGGCGGGAGGGGGGACATGACCAAAAGGCTAACACCGCACGCTGGGTCGCACTCACACTCACACTCGCCCGCGCACTCACACTCACACCCACGCCCGCACTCACACCGTCCCTCGGTCTCGGAAGCGGGGCCCAGTCACCGACCCCTGAAGCCTGTTTCAAGGCGGCGAACCCGCCAAAAACCGGCCTGTGGGACTGTGAAGCCATCTTTTATCAATCAAATCAACAACGTACACGAAAAAATCTCACAGTCTCACAGTTTCTGTGCGCCTGTGCGGCTATAAAGCAGAGTTGCCCTTCTTTCTCGAGTCGAGCTTTTGCTTTCTTCCGCGAACTGCGAATTACGAACGATGGACTGCGAGAACGGTCGGCACCGATCACGGCCACGCCAAAGCGATGTTCGTGCTGGGCGGAAAGGTGAAGGGCGGCAAGGTGTACGGGCGCTGGCCCGGCCTTGAGAACGAACAGCTCAATGAGGGCCGCGATCTGGCGCTAACTACCGACTTCCGGCAGGTGCTGGGCGAAGTGGTGACGCATACCCTGGGCGCGGAAAACATGGAGATGGTGTTTCCCGGGGCGCGGCTCAATCGCGGGAGTTTCCTGAAGCTCGTTTAGTTTAATCGAAAACCGAGCGGCTCTTTTGGGCAAGGGCGCAAAGGCGTATCATGGCGCCAGATTCAATCCAGGGAAAGAGCCGCTATGAAAATCCATCGCCGCATTGTCTCCGCATTCATTTTTCTTTTTGTTGCATCAGGCTCTGCATTGGGGCAGATGCCACAAAGCAAACTCTCATTCGACGTGGCCACGGTGAAACCGTCAGCGCTCGACATGCAAAAACTAGCTGCCGCCGCCCAGTCCGGTAAGATGCCGAGGATAGGGCCGGAGATTGGCGCCACGCGCGCGACATACACCTTTATGTCGCTTTCGGATCTGATTTCCATGGCCTGGAACGTGCGGCCCTATCAGATCAGCGGCCCCGACTGGCTCGGTAAAGAGCGTTTCGACATCGAGGCCACAATGCCGGAGGGCTCGAAGAAAGACGAAGCTTCCTCCATGCTGCAGTCACTGCTCGAGGAACGGTTCAAGCTGGCCGTGCATCGCGCTCAGGAAGAGCATAAGGTGCTGGCGCTTGTGGTCGGCAAAGGCGGTCCGAAGATGACGGAATCGGCAACACCGCCGCAGGCGTTCGATCTCAACTCCCCGCTGCAGCCCGGCGAAATGCAAATGGAAGGTCTGGATGGACCGATACGCATGAAGATTGGCTCCGACGGTACAGTGACGCAGAACATGGGCGCCAAAGGTACCATCGTTCAGAAATTCGACAGGCAAACCATGACAGTCCACTTCAAGTCGAGCGGAGTCACGATGGTGGGCTATGCCGAGTTGCTGTCGACCATGCTTCTGCAATTGGGCGGTCCAAGCAGCCGGCAGGTGGTGGATATGACGGGGCTCAAGGGCTACTACGAGCTCGATACGGAGATTTCAATGGCGGACATCGCCGCGCTGGCCCGCAACCTGGGCATGAACGTGCCCCCTGGCCCGCCCAGTGGCGGCGCGAACACGGTTCCAGAGGCATCGGACCCAGGCGGAGGATCGAGCGTTTACGCGTCCGTCAGCCAAATGGGGCTAAAGCTGGAAGACGACAAGGCCACCGTGGATCGTTTGGTGATCGACCACGTGGAGAAGACGCCTACTGAAAACTGAAAGACAGGGATCAGGGATCAGAAAACCGTAAAAGGCGATCAACGAAATATAGATGTGAATTTCAGATCATTGCGAGTGCGCTGAAACAGGCGCGTGGGGCGTGGATGCCCGCACGACAGCCGGTCTGGAGACCGGCGGTACGACGGTTGGCGCGCGTCCGCTGGCACGCGGCACGGCGCATGATTTACTCTCGAAGTCGGTATGAAAATCGAGCGCTCGCTTCTCTTCTCTGCCCTGGCCGCGGGTTGCGCCGCATGCGCGGCCCTGATGGTTTTTGCTCAACAGTCAACGAATTCGGAGATTCCCGACGCCCCGCAGGCAACCGCCGAGGCAATGACGGTTCCCAACGGGCCGTATGTGGTGATGGACACCTCGATGGGCCGCATCACGTGCCAGTTCTTCCAAAAGCAGGCGCCGAATGCCGTGGCCAACTTCATCGCGCTGGCAGAGGGCACCAAGGATTGGACCGATCCCGCAACCCAAAAAGTGCAGCATCATAAGCGCTACTATGACGGCACTATCTTTCATCGCGTGATTCCGGAGTTCATGATCCAGGGCGGCGATCCGACGGGCACTGGCATGGGCGATCCTGGCTACAAGTTCGACGATGAGTTCGATCCCAACCTCAATTTCGACCGGCCGGGACGGCTGGCGATGGCGAACAGCGGACCGAACACGAACGGCAGCCAGTTCTTCATCACGGAACAGGGTTACGAGACGCTCAACCAGCACTACACGCTTTTTGGGCAGTGCGACGATGCCAGCGTGGACGTGGTGAAAGCCATTGCGCGGGTCGAGCGCGACGCGAACGACAAGCCGCTGGCGCCGGTGATTTTGGAGAAGGTGACGATCCTTGATCGGCTGCCGCCGCCAGTACCTTCGCCGCCACCTCCGCCGCCCTCCGGCGTCGCGCAAATGCCGAAGAGGGTCAGCATTTCCGCAGGCGCAGCGCAGGGTATGCTCGTCTCTAAAGCTTCGCCAGTATATCCAATTGATGCCAAGCAGGCTGGCGTCCAGGGCACAGTGGTTCTAAGCGCAATCATCGGTACTGACGGATCGATAAATGATCTTCAAATTGTCAGCGGACCGGACCTCTTGCAACAGGCCGCTGTCGACGCCGTCAAACAATGGCGCTACCGGCCTTATCTGCTCAACGGCGAGCCCGTCGAGGTCCGCACCACCGTCAACATCATATTCACGCTGGGCCGTTAACGGGCTCTGCCAATCTACTTCAAGCGAGGAAAACACATGGCACTTGCAGCAGGAACCTACGCCGTCTTTACTACCACGGAAGGCAAGATTACCGTGCGTCTTTTTGAAGCCGATGCGCCCATCACCGTGAAGAATTTCATCGAGCTCGCCGAGGGCGCGAAGGAGTGGACGCATCCGACGACGCGCGCAAAATCAAAGAACAAGCTTTATGACGGAACGATCTTCCATCGCGTGATTCCCGATTTCATGATCCAGGGCGGCGACCCGGCGGGCAACGGTATGGGCGGACCGGGCTATCGCTTTCAGGATGAAACCAAGGGCTCGAAGCACAGCTTTGACAAGCCGGGCAAACTGGCCATGGCCAATGCCGGACCGGGAACCAATGGCAGCCAGTTTTTCATTACAGTGGCAGCGACGCCGTGGCTCACGGGAAATCACACCATCTTCGGCGAAGTGGTGGAGGGCCAGGATATAGTGACCAGAATCTCCAAGGTGGCGCGCGGCGCGCAGGACAAGCCGCACAAGCCCGTGGTGCTGGAGTCGGTGGTGATCGAGCGCGTGGCCTGAGAACCGCCGCCGCAAATGGAGGCGCACATGACAGCAAGCGATCGAGGAATCGTCGATTTACCGAGCCGGCGCTCAGTAGATGAAACCGTGGCCCGTCTGCGCGAAATTCTGGCAGCGAAGGGTGTAACCCTGTTTGCCCTCGTGGATCACAGCGGCGAGGCGGCAAAGGCGGGAATGGTCATGCCGCCCACCAAGCTGTTAATCTTCGGCAGCCCGAAGGCGGGTACGCCGGTGATGCTGGCCGCGCCGAGCATTGCCCTCGATCTGCCACTGAAGATTTTGGTTTGGCAGGATGAAGCAGGAAAGGTGTGGATCTCGTACAACTCCGTTGAGTATTTGCGCGAGCGCCACAATGTTCCGACCAGCCTGTTGCCGAACCTCTCCGCCATCGAGGTCATTGCGACCAAGGCAGCTGAGCCGTAAAACTGCGAGGCTCTCACGCGGAAGTCGAAGCGCACAATTTCAGGATGGCGTCGCCGAAGCGCTCGACTTTGGCGGGGCCGATGCCGTCGATGGCGAGTAGCTGCGCCGCATTGGCGGGACGAGCGATGGCGACGGCCTGCAAGGTGCGGTCGTGGAGCACGATGTAGGCGGGGAGACCGAGGCGTTTTGCTTCGGCCGTGCGCCACTCGCGGAGCCGCGCGGCTAGAACGTCGGAAGCGGGCGTAGGTTGTGGCGGGACCGGTGCTGCGCCGTTCGGTTTTCGTGCGGCGGATTGAGTTTGTTTCGCGCGTCGCGGCGGCGGGCTACCGGCGTCGAACTCGTCGGCAATGCCGTCGGCGATAAGCAAAGGCAGCGGCACTGAAGACCTCACTTCCAGCCCAGTTTTTACGAGCCGCACTTTGCGAAAACGCAGAACCTCGCCGTTTTTCTCGAACTCTGCGTCCTCGATCTCGATAAGCCCCGCGCGCGCCATAGCATCGAGCAGCGCGTCATAGTCGTCGCGGCTCATTCTGTCGACGAGCTCGAGATTGCGTTGCAGCGTTCCTGCGGCCATGTAATCCACGGGGCGGAGCTCGTCCGCAATCGCTTGAACGATGTTGCGCTCGGCGTGGGTGGCTCGCCGGAACTGGCGCAGCTCGGCGCCCGCCGGATCGCAAATGTCACAGATTCCGCAGGGCCGGATGGCGTCATTCACGTCGCCAAAATGCCGCGCCAGCGCGGACATCCGGCATGCGCTCGATCGAGTGAACCGCAGCACCTGCTCGAACTGCTGGGCGCGATACTGCGCCTGTATGGTGTAAGTTTTCTTCCAGCCCGTCGCGCCTTTGGTGATCGCGCCTCCGAAATCGACGCGTGCGCCGCCGTGAATCTCGAGTTTTTCCAGAGCCTTGTCGAATTCCTCTTCGCCCAGTTTCGACGCGGCACGCAGCTCCTCCAGAGGCCGCGGTTCTTCTGCAAGCGCCGCAAACACTTCGTGCAGGTGTTGCGCGGGCGGATAGTCGCGGTTGAGAAAAAAGTCATGCGTCCGCTGGTCGGCGTAGGAGTGCATCAGGTAAGTGCGGCTGAGCGCGCCGTCGCGTCCGGCGCGGCCAATTTCCTGATAAAACCCTTCGAGGGTGGCCGGCAGACCGGCGTGAATAACAGTCCGGATGTTGGCCTTATCGATCCCCATGCCGAATGC
This sequence comes from uncultured Acidobacteriaceae bacterium, assembly GCA_963732305.1. Taxonomy (GTDB): domain Bacteria; phylum Acidobacteriota; class Terriglobia; order Terriglobales; family Acidobacteriaceae; genus Telmatobacter. The sequence continues at coordinate 1,107,601 of CAVSYW010000002.1, read as the reverse complement.
AATGGTCGCTACCACAACTTCCAATTCGCCTGCCTGAAATGCCTTTTGCACGCGCGCGCGCGTCTCCGCGTCGAGACCGGCATGGTACGCAGCGGCGGGAACGATACGCGTGAGTTCCGCAGCCAGACTTTCGGATTGCTTTCTTGAGGTCGCGTAAACGATGGCAGGACGTCGGGCAGGCGAGGCCAGCAGGCGGCAGATAATGCCTGCGCGCGCCGGCACCGCAACTTCAATCACTTCAATGGCGAGATTCTCGCGGCGAAAACCGTGAATGAACTTGAGTGGATTCACCATGCCGAGTTGCGAGAGGATGTCGGCCTGCACCGTGGGCGTGGCCGTCGCCGTTAACGCAATGACCGGCGCGGGAGCGGGGGAGCTGCGCAAACCAGGCAGATAATGGCCCAACATGCGGTAATCGGGCCGAAAGTCGTGGCCCCATTGCGAGATGCAATGCGCCTCGTCAACGGCAATCAGCGCCAGCTTGCCCTTGGCCAACATTTCGGCAAATCCAGGCACGCGCAACCGCTCCGGCGCGATAAACAAGAATTGCAGATCGCCCCGCAGGTAGTCGACGCACACCTGACGCGACGCGCTGCGCTCCAGGCCGGAATGAATCCGCCCTACGCGAAGTCCAAGCGCAGACAGCTTTGCCGCCTGGTCTTCCATGAGGGAGATCAAAGGCGATATCACCAGAGCCGTTCCTCCGCGCGCGATGGCGGGCAACTGATAGCAGAGGGACTTCCCTGCCCCGGTAGGCATTACCAGTAAGAGATCGCGCCCCACGATCGTCGCGCAGCACACTTCCTCCTGATGGGCGCGAAAGCCAGTGAGGCCAAATCTGGACTGCAAAAGCCCAAGCAGCGGGTTCGCATTGGAGGAGGCCGTCAAGAAAAGATTCCGCCGTTAGAGAAAATGGGAAGCAACTCTTTCTATTGTCCACCTTGCTGCAGGGCCGATGGTTCGCTGGGTTACACAAGACGCGAGTTGTCCTTATACAGTAAAGAGAGAGCGGAAAAACAAGGCCGACGCACCGCCGCGCGGGAATGGATTGCGCGCGCCTGCACGTTCTTCGCGCGAGGAAACTTATTGGCCAAGGACAATTCCATCACCCACGCACAGGCGGAACGGCCGCGGCGCGCGGCGGACGGCATTTCACACGCGTGGCGCGCGTTGCGGCACCGCAACTTCAGGCTGTTTTTCGGCGGCCAGACAATTTCGCTTATCGGCACGTGGATGACGCGCATCGCCACGGCGTGGCTGGTTTACCGTCTCACGCATTCGGCACTGCTGCTGGGAACCGTGAGCTTCGCGGGACAAATTCCGACATTTATCTTTGCGCCTTTTGCGGGCGTGTGGATCGACCGGTGGAATCGACAGCAGGTGCTGGTGTGGACGCAGACGCTGTCCATGATTCAGTCATTCGCGTTGGCCTGGCTCACGTTTTCCGGCAGGATCACCATCGATTGGATTCTCGGCTTGAGCATTCTGCAGGGCATCATCAATGCCTTCGACATGCCGGGGCGGCAATCGTTCATGGTGCAGATGGTAGAAGACCGCGCCGATCTGGGCAACGCCATCGCCATCAATTCGTCGATGGTCAACATGGCACGATTGATCGGCCCTTCGCTTGCAGGAATGCTCATCGCGGTCACAAGCGAGGCGTGGTGCTTCTTGATTGACGGTATCAGCTATATCGCAGTGATCGTGTCGCTTGTGATGATGCGTATCCATGGGCCCGCGATCATGCGCAAGGCAACATCGACCTTCCACGAGATGAAGGAAGGCTGGAGCTACGTTTCCGGATTTCTGCCCATCCGGACCATCCTGTTGCTGTTTGCCCTGGTGAGCCTGATGGGCATGCCCTTTGTGGTACTGATGCCGGTTTTTGCGGCCACGGTGCTGCACGGCGGGCCGCATACGCTCGGGTTCCTGATGGGCGCGATGGGCGTGGGTGCCCTCGCTTCCGCGCTCTCGCTGGCTGCGCGCAAGAACGTGCGTGGACTGGTTCGGATGATTCCTGCAGCGGCAGGGGTTTTCGGTCTGGGGCTGATCGGATTCGGGCTGTCGGGCACGTTCTGGCTTTCCATGGTGACGGTGATGATCGCGGGCGCGGGCATGATGCAGGGCATGGCGGCGAGCAACACGATTATCCAGACGCTGGTAGATGAAGACAAACGCGGCCGCGTGATGAGCTACTACACCATGGCGTTCATGGGCATGGCTCCCTTCGGTAGCCTCTTAGCCGGAACGTTGGCGCATGCGATTCCATCGACGCCGGTGTGGATTGTGACGGGAATGGTGCTGACCGGCGCGCAATGGACAGTCATCCTCAATGGGCTGGTAGTCGTGCTGGGCGCGGCATGGTTCGCGACGCGACTGCCGGCGCTGCGCGTGGTGGTGCGACCGATTTATCAGGAAATGGGCATCATTCCGGCGGTGCAAGAGATTGTTTCCGAACAGTGAGAAGCAGCTGTCAGCTATCAGCTTTCAGCTCTCTGCTTAAACTCGATGTGGCAACGGAAAAGCTGAAGGCTGACAGCTGAAGGCTGAAAGCTTTACTGCGTGACGCCGCAGAGATGGACGTGGATGCCGAGTTCCGCGAGCATGGCGGCCTTGGTGGCGAGGGCCTGGTCCGCGACTTCCGCTGACGGCGCGTAGGCCACGTTGACGTGGTTGGCGCGGTGACGGGCCATCATCTGATTCTGGCTGATGCCGTGCAGCATGGTGTGCACGATGGGCCATTGCGTCGTAACTTCGCGCCAGCGGCGTTCGGTTTCAGCCGCGGGCAGACTGACGACCGTGCCCCGGCCAATGTCGCAATGCAGTGCGCCGCCCTCGACGAAGACGCGGCTCCAAACGATTTCGCCGGGCTTGCCGACTCCCTTGAGCGAACCGCCGCCGAGCGGGAAGTACATGGCGGGTTGGCGCTCGCTGATTGCGCCCGCGTAGCCGCCCACAAAGTGATTGGCCGGCGCAGCACCGGAGATCTGCAAAAGCCAGACGAAATCGTCGATACTGCCCGAACCATTGCCTTCACCCTTGTAATGCTCGCCCCAGCGCACGTCGTGCAGCGTGGTGGAAGGATCGAGGCCGAGCGCCTTCCAGCATCGGTTGGTGACGATCTCATCGACGCCCGCGCACTCGTCCACTTCGTTGAAGTGCGGGAGCGGGCCGCCGGCATATAGCTCGTCCTTACCTCCCTCGGCGAAGACGGGCGGACGCTCAGCGTTGTTCAACATGCCCTCGGCGAGGTCGGAGGCCGGCGCCATATCTTTGAGGCCCTGCTGGTACTGGATGCCAACGGCGTCGCAGCCGAATTCGTGCGCGATGCGAACCGCGGCAATATACATCTTGCATTGGCCGAGCACTTGTTCGAGTGTGAGTTCGGTGGCTTCCTCTCTGCCGAGATCGAATCTGACGCCCTTGGCGACCAGCCACTGATAAACGGACTGTGCTTCGGCGTCGCTGAGGGTGCGCATTTTCGCTACCAGTGCCGACTGGCTCAACCGCTCCTTGTAGACTCCCGCGGAATTGAGCAACTCATCGTCGATGATGGCGTTGTACATGCCCATGCAGCCTTCATCGAAGATGCCCATGATGGCCTTGCGAAATCGCAACTCGGCAGCAAGCTCGGCGCCGAGCTTCGCGCTTTCGGCAGGCAATTGGCTCTTTTCGAGCGCTCGCACGTGCGACAGGTCGTGGGTAATACGGCCCGTCTTGAGCCACTCGTCGAGAGCGTGCTTGAAATATGCGTCGGTGAAGTCCTTGCTCCAGATGGTCGCGAAGGGCTTACCAGCCTTGATGAGCGAGCCGTTGAGATTGAGCAGCCCTACCAGCCCCGGCCATTGGCCCGACCAATTGGCGGCGGTAAGAATGGGGCCGCGATGGCTGCGCAGGCCGGGAAGAACATGATGGCTGTACTGCCAGGCCGCGGTGGCGAATACCAGCTTCGCCTCGGGATGAATGTTCATGAAGACGTCCATGCCCTGGCGCTGCGAGGAGATGAAGCCGTGCTTGACTTTGTCGTCGTATGCGTGGGCGCGGATGAGCTTGTAACCCTTTTGCGCGAAGGCCGCGGTGAGTTTCTCTTCCATGTCGCGCTGCGCGGGCCAGCACACCTGGTTGGCCGACTGGCGCAGATCGCCGCTGGTAATCAGCAGCACTTCATTGGCGGCGGGTTTCACTGTTTCCCGTTTGTTTTGCCCCATTTTTGACTTTCTCCGTTAACGATTTCGGAAACCAAGAAAACTATACACCCAGTGGCCGGGAATGAGCTCTGAGGGCAGCGCATTAGCATGGAGTTGGTTCCGAAATTCGGCATAAGCAACCTGAGAAAAGCACGCATGACGGGCAAGGGAAAAAAATTGCATAGCGAGGCGCGCGGCCTCGGGCGGGGCGGCAAGAAGGCCGGCGCGGGCAAGCGCGCGAAAGACGAACCGCGCGAAGGAACCGAACCGGCCCAAGTTTCAGGACGCTGGCTGCTGGGCGCCATCGCCATCACGCTTGGCGCGGCGGTCTTTTGCGCCTGGTTCGCGCTGTGCCTGCTCTTCTGGCAAGGCAACTGGCAACTGCTCTACCATCCAGCGACGGCGATTGCGCGCACTCCGGCGAGCGCGGGACTGGCCTTCGATGCGGTGGGATTCGCTGCGACGGACGCAGGCACGCCACGGCTTGCGGGCTGGTGGATTCCTGCCGCGCCGGGTGCCAGATTCGCCGAGGTCACCGTTCTCTATTTGCACGGACAGGACGGCAATCTGGGTGACTCTGTGGATGTACTCGCGCGGCTGCACACGGCAGGAGTAAATGTGCTGGCATTCGACTACCGCGGCTATGGACAGAGCCAGTTTGTGCGGCCTAGCGAGGCGCACTGGCGCGAGGATGCCGAATGGGCGATTCAATATCTGACCGGAACCCGGCACATCGCTCCCGGAGCGATTGTACTCGACGGCACAGGGCTGGGCGCGAACCTGGCTCTCGAAGAGGCGGCCGCGCATCCGGAGCTGGCTGGGGTTATTGTGGAAACGCCGCTCGCGGATCCGATGAACGCAGTTTTCCGCGATGGGCGGGCGCGGATGGTTCCCGCGCGGCTGCTGGTGAGGGATCGCTATGATCTGAATGCAGCAGCGAAAAATGCGCGTGTGCCGGTGCTGTGGTTCGCGTGGGATGCGCGGTCGAACGCGGCGATTTTGCCGAAGCGGCCGGAGGCGTATGAGCAGCTTGCGGGACGCAAGATGCTGGTTTGGCTCAACCCTGCAAAGAATATCGACATGCAGATCGTGGATGCGCTGGCTCGATGGCTGGATGAGTTGCCGGTACGGTGAATCGCCGATGCGGTGTTACCGGGGCATGTCCCGATGCAGCGCCTTCACCTGGTAGCCGGCTTTCTCAAGGCGCTTGCTGATCTCTTCCGCCATCATGACGCTGCGGTGCTGGCCGCCGGTGCAGCCGAAGGCAACGGTCAGGTAGCTTTTCCCCTCATTCACGTAGTGCGGCAGCAGATAAAGCATCAGCTTGGTCACGCGATCCAGAAACTCCTTTGTCTGCGGAAAACCGCGCACGTAGGCAGCGACCTTGGGATCGAGGCCGGTCTTCTTGCGGAACTCCGGCACGAAGTGTGGGTTGGGCAGGAAGCGCACATCGAAGACCATGTCCGCGTCGAGCGGAACGCCATTCTTGAAACCGAAGCTGAGGCAGGAGACGAGCAGGCGCTTGGACTCTTCCTCGTAGCCGAAACGCGCGAGAATATCGGCGCGCAGCTCGTGCACGTTGAAGTTGGAAGTGTCGATGAGCGTGTCAGCCACGTTGCGGATGGGATCGAGTAACTGGCGCTCTTCCACGATGGACCGCCACACTGTGTCTGAACGGCCGAGCGGGTGCGGGCGGCGCGTCTCAGAGTAGCGGCGAACGAGCACCGCGTCCTGGGCGTCAAGAAACACCACACGCGTATGCAGCTGCTTCTTGATGCCCTTCAGGATGTCCGGCAAACGATCAAGGGTTGAACCTTCGCGCACATCCACCACGATCGCGGCCCGCGCTACGTCAGCCGAAGCGCTGACGAGAGCGCCAAAATGCGGCAGAAGCTCAAGGGGAAGATTGTCGACGCAGTGGAACCCAAGGTCTTCAAAGGCCTTGAGCGCAGAAGCTTTTCCTGCGCCGGAGATTCCGGTAACGATCACCAGCTGTTTTGCGGCTCTTTTTTTCCCGTGCGCAGTACCTCGCGGCTTGCCCGGTTTTCGCGCGGGGTTTGGAGGCGTCATGGGAACATGCTACACCGGGAGGGCGGCAGCCAAAATATTGCCCCATGGGTTCAAGCCCGGGGCGCAGCGGCTCGCGAGCCGGCTTGCGCCAGTTCGAGCGCGCGGTCCGCTTCGAGGGCAACCGACATGAGGGGCCCTTCACCCAGTGTGCAGCCCATGCGGACCAGCGACGCGACCTGTTCGCGGGTTTCGATTCCCTGTGCGACCACGGGCAAGCTCAACGTTTTCGCGAAGCGAACGAACAGCTCCAGCACAGCCTGTTGACGGCCCGCCGAAGCAGCTGCAGCCGTGAGCCGGGGCGCGAGCTTGACCATGGCAATCGGAAGCTGCAGAAGATGATTCAGGGGCGCAAGGCTGCTGCCGAAATCGTCGATGGCCACGCGTACCTCGCAATCTACGAGACGCTGCAGAATGGCGACCGCGGCATCCGGGGTCTCGTTTAGCGAGCTTTCAGGAACCTCGAAGACAAGGCGCGACGGATCGGCGCCGCTCGCTGCAAGAGCTTTCATCAACTGGGCGATCAAGTCGCCGTTGAAAAGCTGCCGGTGCGTCAGGTTGATGGATAGAAACAGATCCTGCCGCGGCAGTTGGTCGCTCCAGGAGCGCAACTGCACGCACACCGTATTGAGAGTCTCCTGGCCCAGAGCAATGGAAAGTCCGGTGTCTTCGGCGGCTGCGCGCAGGCCCTCCAAGTCCTCAACGGTTCCATCGGCGCGGCGCAGGAAGAGCTGAGATTCGAATCCCTCGAGCTTGCCGTTGGTGAGCCGGTAGATGGGCTGGTAGAGAAAAGTGAACTGCCTCTTGTCGAGGGCTGTACGCAGCTCGCGCTCACGCTCCTGTTGACTGGTAACGCAGACTTCGAGGTGCTTATCGAAGATTTCGTAACGGCCGCGGCCTGCCTGTTTGGCACGGTACATGGCAAAGTCGGCGTCGCGCAGCAGCAGATCGGGCGAAGTGTGCTCGGGACCGGCCATGGCCGCGCCGACACTGGCGCCCGCCTGGACCGTGTGCCCGAAGATGTCGAAGGGCCGCTCCAACTCACGCAGGATGCGCCCGGCTACTATTTCAAGATCGTAGGCTGTGACAATGTTTTCAACGAGCACGGCAAACTCGTCGCCGCCGAAACGCGCGGCCGAGTCCTGCGGGCGCAGGGAGGCGCGAAGACGTCCGGCAATCGCCATCAGCAGAACGTCGCCCGCAGCGTGGCCCAGGGTGTCATTGACGGCCTTGAAATTGTCGAGATCCAGATAGAGCACGCCGCAACCATTGTCGGGATGGCGCAGGCGGCGGCTGAGCGTGAGGTGCAGCCGGTCAAGAAAAAGCGCTCGATTGGGCAGCCCGGTGAGCACATCGTGCATGGCGTCGTGTTGCAGTTTGGCTTCAGTCTGCTTTAAATCGCCAATGTCGCGAAAGGTGAAGACGTAGCCCAGCTTTGCGCCGTCCACCTGCAGCGGCGCGATTTGCATACTGACGTCCACCAGATCGCCGCCCTTGTTGGTGCGCACCGTCTCCATGATTGCGCTGCCCTGCTCGTCGACAACACGCAGCAGCGTCGCATTTTCGTTCAAGCGTGTCTCCGGCACGATCAACTCGCGCAGGCTGCCGCCGCCCGCCTCTTCCGCGGTGTATCCAAACATCCGCGTGAAGGCCGGATTGGTATACAGAACGTGATTCTGGTGCTCGATAGCGACAGCTTCAGGAAGGCTGGAGAGCACATCTTCCATCAGCCGCGATTTGGGAGCCCGCTCCTTCTCGCTGGGATGGGCCACAATCACGGCTTCTCGCAGTTGCGCGTTCGAGATGCTGTAAGTGCCTTCGACCGACACGAGGCGGCCGTTGGAGGCTGGAAGTGTGGCATGGAAGGGACTGCCGCGTCTCGTACCGGTGAGGAGTGTTTGTGGCTCGGCTGTGCCTGGAAAGAGACCCCACAAAACGTCCTCAACGGGGCGAGGAATCCACTCACCCCCGGAATGACCCAATAGCTGCCGTGCTTCGGCATTGGCAAAGACAATCTTACCGGCGCGTTCAAGGAAAACCAGAACCGGCAGACCGTCGAGAACCTCGCGCTGCGCGTCGGGATTCGAATTGCCGTGCAGGTTCAGTTCCATGGCGTCCCCGGGAACCACCGGCGCTGGCGCTCGGGCAGGTTTCCGTGCCCTGCGGGGCCCGGCCTTTGGTGAAGCAGTCGCCATCCATTCGATCGTATGCGCCGTACGGTCATGCAACCATCCCCAAAACCGGTCAACCTGTGCAACCAAAGTCCTGAGCCGTGCGAATGCCGGGTAAGTCTTTGAGCGACGCGCATTTCCGAGTCTTTTCAGGGGTTACGGAGTCCAGACGTTTGGCACACCCCACGCACGACGTGTGTGCGTGCATTCGGCGGCTCAACAAGCCGGTGTCTTTGTCGACTTACTGGCCTAGGGAATTTCGACCAATTCCATCTGGCCGTCGCGGCGGCGATGGAGCACAAACATCTCTCCAATCGCAGTGCGAAAGATGAGCAAATCGCGGTCGCGAAATTCGGCGTCCTTCACTGCCTCTTCAATCGTCATCGGCTTGAGGGCGATGGCTTCGGCGTTCTTGACGATGTGCGGCTCGACAACCGCAGCGCGCGCAGGAAACGAGTGCACGGCGATGGATGTCCGCGCTTTGCCGCGAGCTGGCTGGGCCTCGTCGATTGTGGGCTCTACGCGTGCCTTGGGCCGCGCCACAGGTGGAGCCGTGAGCACTTTGTCCTCTTTAGGCAGGCGCTTGCTGACGATGCGGCGGTCGCGATGCCGATGAGCTTGGTGCTCGGCGTGCTCAATGGCCTCGCGCAGCGCCGTATCGGGCGAGTCGCCCTTACCCGTGGCGGCAAACTTCTGCGAGCGGGCCATGATGCTCAATTCGACGATGTAGACATGCCTTTGCGCACTGAACGTGACGCTGGCGCGCGCGGACCGGCCCAGGATGCGACCGATGCGTTCCATCCCCTCTTCGGCTTGTGCGTGCACGGCCTTGGAGATCTTTCCCTTTCGTGCGGTGAATGCCACATGCATGGTCGCCTCCGCTTTCTCATCGTCAAGTCCACGCCGAATGACAGCGCTGGTGGAGCACAGTATATGACGATTCAGCTTCTAGCTGCTAGCTGCTAGCTCCTGGCTTGGTCTTTTCTTTGCTTAGCTGCGCGTTTCTCGTGAGCATTTTCGAGTTTGGGGAAATTTCTCGCCCCCTTACGGGGGCTGCGGTTCGGAGCGCCATGTCGCAGCCCCCAGGCTTGCGCTTGGGGCTGCCTTGTTTCGCCTGCTGCGCGGGCTGAAAACGGAAAAAGCTAGAGGCTAGAAGCTAGCAGCTGGAAGCCAGCTTTCAAATCTCCCAGCGTAGCAGGACCGTGCCCACGGTAAAGCCTGCGCCGACCGCAGCCAGCAGCACCAGGTCGCCTTTCTTCAGCTTGCCCTCTTCGATGGCGGTTTCCATCGCCAGGGGAATGGTGCCGGACGAAGTGTTGCCGTACTTTTCGATATTGATGATCACGTGATCGGGGCTCATACCCAGCCGATCGGCGGTGGCTGTGATGATGCGCTTGTTGGCCTGATGGGGAATGAAGCAGCCCAGATCCGCACCGGTGACGCCGTTGCGCTCAAGCAGCGCGCCCGTAAGCTCGGCCATTTTGCGCACTGCGAACTTATAGACCGCCGGTCCGTCCTGGTGAATAAAGTGCATCTTCTTGTCGACCGTCTCGTGGGTCGACGGGTTCAGGCTGCCGCCGCCCGGCATATACAGGCTCACCCCGCCCGAACCTTCAATCTCATTCAGTGAATCGATAAAGCCAATCTCGCCCTCTTCGCAGGGCTCGACCAGCACCGCGCCGCCGCCGTCGCCGAAGAGCACGCAGGTGGCGCGGTCGGTGTAGTCGGTCATGCGCGTGTTGGCGTCGGCGCCGCAAACCAGAACCCGCGAGTGCATGCCGCTCTCCACCATCGTCACGCCCACTTGTAGCGCGTATGTGAATCCGGAGCAGCCCGCGGAGACATCGAATCCCCAGACACGGTGTGCGCCGATCTTGTTCTGCACCAAAGCGGCCGTGTTGGGATACATCATGTCCGGCGTCACCGTGCCCACGATGATGACTTCAAGCTCGTCCGGCCCGATGCCGCGCGCAGCCAAACACTTCCTGGCGGCCTCCGCGCATATATTGCTCACGCCCTTGCCGGCGGCCAGCTTATGGCGGGTCTTGATGCCCGTGCGCTCCATGATCCACTGGTCGTTGGTTTCCACCATTTTTTCGAGATCTTGATTGGTGATCAGATCGGGAGGAACGTAGGTGCCGAGCGCCGAAATCTTGGCACGGCGGCCCACCACGGGGCGAACGGTCAGGCTCAATGCATGTCTCCTTGCGGGGGTACAGGTCCCTTGTTCCCTTGGTCCCTCGGTCCCTGCTTTTCGCAAAAAAGTACCGGGTGACCTACTGCGCCCGTACTAGCCCGTTACCGTTGCTTCCTTCCGGACCTGGCGGGGTTGGCGGGATTACGTCGCGTAGGACCCGGCACCTGTTGATTTTAACACTCGGGTCGACTGTGAACGATTACGCAATAATTGTCCCCAGCCTCGCCAAAACCTCGTCCATGATTGCGGCCGGAACGCGTTCCAGAAGGCGCGCTCTGCGAGCAGCAAGGTCAATGCTTCGCAACTGATCGCAGCGAATGACGCCGACGGTTGCTGTGCCCACTCCTGCCAGGGAAACGGTAAAGCCCCGGTTGCGCGCGAAGGCGCCGCCGGTCGTGATAGGGACAACAACAGGCGTTTGCGTTGCCGCATTGAAGGCATCCGGCGATACGACTAGGACCGGCCGCGTGCCTCTCTGCTCATGCCCCGCCGTGGGATCGAGCGCTACCAGCCAAATCTCCCCGCGTTTCACAGCAACTCACGCCCAACTGGGACAGAGTCGAGCCATTCGCGATCCTCTTTGGTGGTGGGAGCTTTTCGTTTGCCCTGTGCGAGCAATTTCTGGAGGGTATAGTGAGGCTTGCGCGGAGGTTCGACAACCAAGCGCTCGTCATCGACCGCAAGAGTCACAGCCGATCCGGCTTCGAGATTCAACATATCGAGAATCGCCGGCGGGATGACGATCATGACCGACCCGCCAACTTTGCGAAGAGTGGTTCTCAGCATTTCTTTACACCATCGCATTGATTATATCATGATATAACTTTATGAAAATGGCAAATTCGCGAATTCCGCCCCCCTTATCCACATTGGCGCCTTTTATCGACGTTGACCCTGCGATTCGACGTCCGTAAAGTCTGTAATGAAGTGGTGAATTTGCGCGCCTCGGTTGCGTTTCGCGAGGCTGCCGGCGGGGCGCAAACCACGCTTCAAGCAGAGGCTCAATCCTCCGGAGTAAACATGCTGAAACTAAAGAAGATTCACATCCTCGGCTTCAAGAGCTTTTGTGATCGCACGGAAGTGACCGTGGCGGGCACGGGGATTGCCGTGGTCGTGGGTCCCAACGGATGCGGAAAGTCGAACATTCTGGACGGCGTGAGCTGGGTGCTGGGCGAGCAAAGCGCCAAGAGCCTGCGCGGCTCGCACATGCAAGACCTGATCTTTGCCGGTACGCGCGAACGCAAGCCGCTGGGCATGGCGGAAGTAACGCTGACCATGATCGATCCCGAGGCCTACGAGGGGCCTGTGCCGGTCGAGCCGGAGGTCGTGGTCGATCATGAGGGTCCAGCGGATTGGGACGAAGAGAAGTTGCGCCGGCAACGCGCGGCCGAGGCTGAAGACATTATCGCCAACGAGCAACCGGGGCAAGCTCTTGACGAAGAGGCTGCGGACGTTGCAGCCACTGCGGCGGCCGAGAGCGCCGGCGATAGCGCAGAAGCAGGTCAAGGTCCGCAAGGCGTGGTGCTCAAGATTCGCCGCCGCAAGTTCCAGAGCAAGCCGCAAAAGGGCGAAGTGATCATCACGCGGCGGCTGTTCCGCACCGGCGAAAGCGAGTACCTGCTGAACGGCAAGCTTTGCCGGTTGCGCGACATTCAAGACATCTTTATGGGCACGGGCCTCGGGCCGGAGAGCTACGCCATCATCGGGCAGGAGCGCATCGGGCAACTGCTGAGCTCGAAGCCGCACGAGCGCCGGGCGATTATCGAGGAAGCAGCGGGCGTAACGCGCTTCAAGACCAGAAAGCGGCTGGCGGAGCTGCGCCTGGAAAGCGCGAAACAGAATCTGGCGCGCGTGGACGACATTTTTGAAGAGGTCACGCGACAGATGAACAGCCTGAAGCGCCAGGCGGCCAAGGCCGAACGCTATGCCGCGGTGCGCGAAGAGCTGCGAGGAAAGCTGCGCGTGGTACTGGCCAGCCGCATGGCAGCGATGGATGCCGACCAGGCGCGCCTGGAACACGAAATCGCCGCGTTGACGGAGCAGGTGAACATCTCCGTCGAGGAGATTGCGCAACAGGAAACGAGCCAGCACGCACTGACCGAACGCGGTTACGGGTTGGAACGCGAGGGCCTGGAGGCGCAGACACGCGCCAGCGACGCGGCCGTGGAGCTGGAGCGGGCCGCGGCGCGTGAGCGCAGCAATACGGAGCGCGTGAGCGAGCTGGAAGCGCGGATTGCGGCCTCGGGCACGGAGCTGGAACAGACGCGGACGCAACTGGCGGGCATTGAAGAAGAGCGCACGCAGCAAAAGAGCTTTTTGGAAACCGCGGCGGGCGAAGCGCACGAGTTCCACATCAAAGTTGAAGCGCGGCAGCAGGAGGCGCGCGGCGCGGCCGAAGAGGTCTACACGGCCGAGCGGGAGCTTGAAACCGAACGCCGCCACGCCATGCAACTGCTCACGCTCTCAGGCAACGCACGCAACTACATTGCGCAGGGAGAAGAGAGCCTGGCCGCACTGGAGCGCGAGGCGGAGCGGTTGGCCGGCGAGATGGGCCAGGCGCGCATTGAGTTGGAGAATCTGGGCGTACAGACCAACGAGTCCAAATTACGATTTGACGCGGCGGACGGAACGGTGAAGCGCGTGGAACTGGAGATCTCGACCATGCGCGAGACTCTGCAAACCAAGCGCAGCGACGAAAGCGCGCGCCGCGCACAGGCCAACCAACTGCGCGGCGAGCAGGCAGCCGTTGCGGGCCGGCGCGATTCTCTTCAGGCCTTGATTCGCAATCACGGCTATGCCACCGACTCGGTGCGGCGGCTGCTCAAGCCGGGAGCGCTAGGGCCGTCGGTGGCGCCTGTGGGCACCCTCGCGGACTTTATCGAGGTGAGCGGCGAGCACGAAGGTGTAGTCGACGAATTCTTGCGCGAAGAGCTCAACTACGTCGTTGTTGAGAGCTGGGGCGTGGCCGAAGAGGGTGTGCGCGTGCTCAAGACCAGCGACGGCCGGGCAACCTTTCTCATTAACTCCGACGCGCAGGGCGTGCTCTTCGAGACCAGCGAAGATCCGGTAGGAGAACCCGGCGTAATCCCGCTGCGCGATGCCGTGAAAGTGCTGAATGGCTTTGGGCGATCGCTTGAAGGAGTTCTGCCCAAGCTGCGTCACGGCTATCTTACGCAAAACGCCATCGACGCGCAGCGGTTGGCGTTGCGCTATGGGCATGCGTATTTCCTCACTCCCGACGGTGAGTGCTTCCACCGCTCAACGGTGACGGGCGGCAAGCCGGCCAGCGAGGGTCCACTGGCGCTGAAGCGCGAATTGCGCGAGACGGAAAGCCGGCTCGCGACGCTCGAAACCGATCTGGAGCAGGCGCAGAGGGAAGCCGATGCGCTGAGCCGCGCGATAGAGGAGTTGACGTCGCAGTTGGAGATGCGCGGCGAGGAACGGCGGATCGGCGAAAGCGAGGCGGCCACTCTTGGCGCGGCGCTGAAGCAGATGGAGGCCGAGGCACAGCGCATCGAGCGGCGCTTGCTGGAATGGCAGGCGCAGGCGGCACGCAACAAGGATGCGAGAGAGACCAAGCGTCAGGCAATCGCAGAGAAACGCGAAGAGGCAGCGCGCCTTGAGGCGGAACACAACCAGGCGGACAGCGGATTGAATGCCCGACAGGCGCAACTGGAAACCTTGCGGCAGAAGCGCGAGGCGCTGCAAGAGCAAGCGGCGCAGATGACGGCGGAGCTGGCGGGCCTGGAAGAGAGGCGGCGCGGCGCGGAAGCAGCCTTCCAGCGCATCGACCGGCTGTTTGCCGACCTGAACCGGCGCGTGCAGGCGATCGAGCAGCAGCGGACCGCGGCGGAAGCGGAACGCGAGCTGCGCACTGCCGAAAACATCGATCTCGTCGGACGACAAAAAGAACTTACCGAGACGCGCGCGACGGCACTGGCCGCCGCGCAGTCCATCGCCGAGCAGGCGCAGGCGCTGCGCCAGCAACTGGCCGAGATGGAGGCGCGACTGAAAACCGGGCGCGCAGCGCTGGACCAGTTGCGTGAAAACCGCGCCGGGCTGTCGAGCGAACTGGCCAAACTGCATTCCGATCTCGAATATTTGGAGGCCAGCTGCCTGGCCGAGGTCAACGTAGAGGCGCAACTGCTGCGCACGGACGCCGAGATTGCGCGGCTGGCGGGCGAGGAACTCGCCACCGAAGAAGAAACCTGCCGCGGCTTGAAGCAGCGACTCGAGCAGATGGGCCCCGTGAACATGATGGCGCTCGACGAGTACAAGGAGACCGCAGAACGGCACGCGTTCCTCGATACACAGCGCAACGATCTGATCGAGTCGATCGAAAACACCCAGGAGACCATCAAGGAGATCGACCAGATCTCGCGCACCAAATTCGACGAGGCGCTTACGCAGATCAACGTGAACTTCGAGCGGGTGTTTGCGCGGCTATTCCAGGGCGGACAGGCCTTCCTGCGTGTGAGCGACGAGGAAAACCAGGCCGAGAGCGGCATCGATATCGTGGTGTCGCCGCCGGGGAAGAAGCTGCAAAACGTGCTGCTGCTTTCAGGCGGTGAGAAGGCGCTGACCGCGCTGGCGCTGCTGGTGGGCATCTTTGAGTTCCGGCCCAGCCCCTTCTGCGTGCTCGACGAAGTGGACGCGGCGCTGGATGAAACCAACGTGGGCCGCTTTGCCGATCTGATTGGCTCGCTCAGCGGCGACACGCAGTTCCTGATCGTCACGCACTCCAAGCGCATGATGCAGGCTGCCGACATGATTTACGGCGTGACCATGCAGGAGCCGGGCGTATCGAAGATTGTGAGCGTGCGGCTGGGGCAGCGGGAGCAGCGCCGAGCCACCGCGTAGTTTTCAGCTGTGCCCAGGAGACTGCTGTGCCAGGCAAACTGGAAATGATTGTCGGGCCGATGCGGAGCAACAAGACGGCCGAATTGCTGCGCAGGATCGAAACACGTCGCGAATATGCCAAGCAATACGTAATACTGCTGAAGCCGAGCGCCGATACCAAGGCCGCTGCGGGCGTGGTGGAGAGCCGCAATCGCAACGGCTGCGGCAAGATGGAAGCCGTCGAGTTCCCTGGCAACGATCCGTGGTCGGTACTGCCGGTGATTGCAGCTGCGGAGCAGCGCATCGGCAAGCACATCGAGTGCATCGCCCTCGACGAAGGCCAGTTCGTGCACGATCTGTTTCTGTTCACAAAACGCCTGCTCGACTCCGGCTACGACGTCATGGTTTCGGGCCTTGAGCTGGACTTTCGCGGGATGCCGTTCGGCGAAATGCTGGATCTCTCATGGCTGGTGCGCACCTACGCGGGCAACGTGACCGAGCTGGTTGCGTATTGCAGTTGCGGAGCCAGGGCACTGTATCCGCAGCGCCTGGTGGACGGCAAGCCAGCCCACTTCAAAAGCCCCATCATCGTGGCCGGCGACAACTACGAGCCTCGCTGCGAGGAACATTTTGTGCTGCCGGGAAGGCCGCATTGAAGGGCAGCGCGATCGGCGGAGTTAACTGAGCCTGCAAGCTAGTCGCGCGGGTAACAGATCAAGGTGATGACGGTCCCCAGCACGATCCCCGCAGCGAGAAAGATGCCTGCGGCCTGCAGAGGCTTCCTCTTGATGGCGTGCCTTGCATCGTCCATCTTGTCTTCGGCGAACTCTTTTCCCTGCTTTGCCGCACGAAGCGCGGATCGAACGCCGTCATCTACCGCCTCGGTAACCACCGATTTGATGTGCGAAACCTCGCGAAGAACCTCATCGACCGTGACCGGTTTTCCCAGAATTTCTGCCATCGCTTCACCTCATCCTTTGATAATCGCCAGAGTATCAGCCGGGCGGCGCACGCGGCAACTGCTTTTTGGCCTCTTCGTATCTGATGTATTCCGGTGCGTTGCTGTTGCATCGTAGCGCAGTCGCCATTGAACGACGGCCTTTCCGGTCGAACTCTACTGCATCGCTGCGGTTTGATGGCCCTGGAACCAGCCGACGACGCGGCGTTCAAACTCACTCGGCTCGGCGCCCATTGCTCCGCAGTGGCCCGCGTCCGGAGGTTCCCAGAGAGAAACATTGGGATTGTGTCCCTTGCTTGCGACGAGAATCGTCTCCGAGTTGTACGGCGGAATGTCGTTGTCGATGAGGCCGTGGATGAGGAGCACGGGAACGCGGCTCGCGGCGACTGCCTGAGCTGGATTGTCCTGGGCAAGATTAACGCCGTACTTCCAGCGCGCGGATAGAATTCCGAATTCGACGACAGGGCGCATCAGCGTGCGGCCGAGCCAAGGCCCGGTACCGAACCACTGCCCGATTCTCACGTACGACACTTCGCGAAAGCTCGCAAAGGAAGATTCGGCGGCAACGGCGCAGAAGCCGCGCAGGGTTCTCAGCGAGTTGAGCAGCTGAGCGGCGCCCATCGACTCGCCGATAGCGTCAATGCAGTGCGGTGCATGATTCTGGGCGAGCCAATCGACCCAGCGCTGAAGATCCCCAGTCTCGAGGAACCCGTAAGTGGCAAGGTCACCGCCGCTCATGCCTTGAGCGCGCGCATCCGGCAAAAGCACGGAGTAGCCCCGGCGCAACAGCATATCGGCCGGACCCAGCATTCCGGCGCGATTGTTTGCCATGCCGTGCAGAAGAATGACTGCGTCTCCATTGTCGGAAGCGGGGCGAATGCTCCAGGCGCGAAGAATGGCTCCGCCGTTTGCTGTGATCTCAACCTGCTGGAGGGGCGCGCCATGACTCTCTGCTATTGCGACCGCCTGCTCCTCGTCATCCTGCGTGAGGGCGGAACGCGTGGGATGGAGAGCCCATTCGACGGACACGACGCCCGCGATGGCGCAGACGGCCAACCAGACGACTGCAATACACGCGAACATCAACAGGCATCTGTGCAGGAATTTCATATACGGGCGGATACGCTTGGGATGTCGAAACAGTTCCAGGGCCGAGTTTAGAGCCTAGCCGTCTCGCGAGCGATGCCTTGAAGGGTTCATCGAGCGGATTTCAGACAAAAAATTCGCCCCCAAAGGAACACGTCGCTTCGGAGGCGCTTGTAGAACGAACTTATAACACAAGATAAAGACGGGGACCAGTAGCCGGCACTGGAGGTCGGTAGCACGCGGCTACTGGTGATCCCTGCACTAAACGAGACTAGCCGCGGCTTCCCCTTTCCACTGCTGCCTCGTGTCGCCCGGCTCAAAGAAGGCTTTCTTGCTCGCCTTCCGAACCATGTTGACAATCGAAGTGTCTCCCATGTTGCATGGGGGGTCCGTGACGGTCGTCACAGGAGTTTATGTGAGGCCCAAATTCTGCGAAGAGAGGTTGAATCAGACAATGGATCGGGCTTTGGATGCTGCATTGCCGGTGCTTAAAGCTTTTGATTTCGCGATTGCCGCGCGGTAGATTGACAAAGCCAGTCTGCGGTCCGAAAATCGGATTTCAACCACTCCGAGGAAGATTCCCCATGTCAGCTTTGCTCACAACAAATCTGGGCCCCGTACCATTCGTGGGCCGCGGCAAAGTGCGGGATCTTTACGAAGTGGACGACGCTCTTTTGCTGGTGGCGACCGACCGAATTTCAGCCTTCGATCATGTGCTGGGCACGGGAATTCCGGACAAAGGCAAAATCCTGACGCAGATCTCGCTCTTTTGGTTCGATCTGTTGAAGGATATGGTTCCCAACCACGTGATCACGGCGGACGTAAAGCGGTTTCCCGCGGCACTTGAGCCTTACCGCGAGCAGTTGCAAGGCCGGTCGATGCTGGTGAAGCGGGCGGCAATGTTTCCCGTGGAGTGTGTAGCGCGGGGGTACCTGGCGGGATCGGGATGGAAAGAGTATCGCGCCGAGGGAACCGTCTGCGGTATTCAGCTTCCCGGCGGACTCATGGATGGCTCGCGCCTGCCAGAGCCGATTTTTACGCCTGCAACCAAGAGCCAGGACGGCGCCCACGACGAAAACATCTCCTATGACAAAGTTGCGGCGATGATTGGTGCCGGGGAAGCGGCTCAGTTGCGGCAACTGACGCTCGAAGTCTACCAACGGGCAGCGGCATACGCCGAAGCTTGCGGATTAATCCTGGCCGACACAAAACTTGAGTTTGGGAAAACGCCGGAAGGCGTTATTCTTGCCGATGAGGTTTTAACGCCGGACTCCTCGCGTTTTTGGGACGAGAAGGCCTGGAAGCCCGGCGGAGCGCAGCCCTCGTTTGACAAGCAATTCGTACGTGACTACCTGGAAGAAATCCACTGGAATAAACAGGCGCCGGCGCCGGCATTGCCCGACGAGGTGGTGGAACGCACGCGGGCCAAGTATCTTGAAGCCTTCAGGCGTTTGACCGGCCGGGAGACTGCATCCTGATTTCTATGACCATTGCCTTGAGTCTCAGCCTTGCCGTGAGAGAATGCGGAGTTCGTTATGGAATGGGTGGATTGGATCATTCTCGCGATGCTGTTAGGGGCGGTACTGGGAGGAATGGCGCAGGGATTGTTCCGCACGGTTTGCTCGCTCGCAGGCCTGGTTCTGGGAGTTGCGCTGGCCAGCTGGAACTACGCGCGGCTGGCAGTGGTATTCAAGCCCATGGTACGGGTTGACTCCGTTGCGGACGCCATTGCATTCCTGGTGATTGCAATCGTGGTGATGTTTGCGGCCAATGTGGCGGGGCATTCGCTGAGTAAAATGTTCAGGTGGATGGGATTGGGTTGCATTGATACTTTGGGCGGGGCCATTATCGGGTTTCTGCAGGGAGCATTGCTGGTTACAATCTGCATTCTGGTAACCGTGGCGTTTTTCCCGCAGACGGAGTGGTTGACCGAGGCCGAACTGCCGCACTATTTTATTGGAGCCTGTCATTTGAGCACGCACCTGACCCCTGGCGAACTGTCGGGAAAGGTTCTGGACGGCCTGAGGACGCTGAAGCACGAAACGCCTAAATGGATGCACGAAAAAAATGGCGGATCGTGAGAAAAACGACTGCGCGACGCATTGAAGCCGGTTACACTGTTTTGAGCGATATGAGCAAGAGGGAAGAGTGAGACGAGAACTGGACAGCCTGGTGACGCAAATGCACTCGAGCGGCATCCGCTACGAGGAAGCGGTGCGCGAATTCAAGATGCAGTATCTGCGTGAGGTATTGATAGCACACCGGGGAAACCAGTGTAAGGCGGCCGAAGAGTTGGGCATGCACCGCAACACGCTGAGCCGCGCCATGGCCGATCTGGGACTGGATTTGGCTGAAGTGAGGGCCGGACTCAAGCGTCCACCGCGCAGCGAACGTCCTGTATTCAGCGCGTTTCGCCAGGGCTACCGCCAAGGTTGAGAACGCAGCTTTAAGAGATGCAGACAACTTCACAGAATCCCACAGCCCGCATTGCGATTGAGCCGGATTTCGCCTGGGACGGGCAGGACGCCTATCTCTTCGATATCGACGGCACCCTGCTGCGCGCCCGCGACCGCGTGCATTTCGACTCCTTCGCCGCCAGCGTGCAGCGCGTAACGGGCTTTGAGATCACGCTGGGCGGCATCCTGCTGCACGGCAACACAGATACCGCTATCCTGCGCGAGGCCTGCCGGCAGGCGGGGATTCCCGCCCAACTGTTCGAAGAGCGAGTGGACGCCATCCTGGAGGCGATGCGCAACTGCGTTGCCGAGCGGCGTCATGAGCTGGACCTGGCGCTAATGCCCGGCGTCGAAGATGTGCTGCGCCACCTGGCCCAGAAGGGCGCCCTGCTGGGCGTGGCAACCGGCAACCTGGAAACCATCGGCTGGATCAAAATCGAGAAGGCCGGCCTCCGCGAGTGGTTCCGCTTCGGCGGTTTCAGCGATCACTTCCCCATCCGCGGTGAGCTGATTGCCCATGCGGCATGGAAGGCGCGCGAGATGGCCGGCAAGGACGCAAAGATCTGTGTTGTCGGCGACACGCCGCGCGATATTGAAGCTGCCCGGGCAAATTTCTTGAGCGTGATCGCAGTGGCGACAGGCAAGAGCAGCTTCGATGAACTGATGGAGCACCAGCCTGAAGTCTGCGTCACCTCGCTGGCCGATCTGCTGGCGACGGTTAAAGGCAGGCCATGATGCCTCGGCGGCAGCCAATCCCCACGCGAATCTGTGAACCGGATCGGTTCTCAGTGAGAAGATGTGCAATCGTGCTGGCGCTGGTCGTATTTGTCTCTGCGCTCCCGGCGCAAACCGCGAATCCGGAAGGAACTCCGAACCAGAGCGCGCCACCTGAAGACCTAAACGCGCTAACCAGCGCAACCGCGCCGGCGGCCGCGCCCCAGACAGCCTCAGCGAGCGAAACTGGGCAGCCCCGCACCAGGGACCGGCGGCGCGCCGCGAAGCTCTATCTCGCCTCGAGCAAACTGTTTCTCAATAACCTGTTCGAGGAAGCGATGGAGGGCTTTGAGCAGGCCGCCGCGCTCGACCCTGCAAATGCTGACTACCGGCTCGCTGCCGGTGTGGCTCGCAGCCATGCGGTTACGGTGTTGATCCAGAATGCCGCCAAGGACCGGCTCTTGGGAGATCAATCCGCGGCCGATGTCGCGCTGGAGCGCGCGCGGGCGCTCGACCCCACGAATTTCGAAGTCAACCAGCATCTCGACGAGCTGGCCGATGACACCGTGCGCAGTCAGCCGCGACCGCTATACGAACAAAGCAGCGACCAGCTGGCTGGTCCCGTGCGGTTGGAGCCCAGGCCCGGCCTGCGCAGTTTTCATCTTCATGGAGATCGAGAGCAGATCATTCGCCAGATTTTTCAGGCTTACGGCCTGACGGCCCTGCTCGACACGAGCGTGCATCCGTTCCTGACCCGGTTCGACGTGGACGACGTGAGCTTTGCTGAAGCCGCACGCGTGTTGGAACTGGCGACGAATACGTTCTTCGTGCCGCTGGATGCGCACCGTGCTCTGGTGGCTGCCGACACAACCACGAACCGAAATCAGTTTGTGCGCCAGGGCGTGGAAACGGTCTACCTGAACGGATTGAGCGATGACGAGCTGAACGAAATTTCGACCATGGCGAAGACTGTCTTCCTCGTGCAGCAGGCGACTCCCGCGCTCACCAGTCACGCCATCACGCTCCACGCTCCTGAGCGCACGCTGGAAGCCTTCAACGCTACCATCGAGAGCCTTCTGGAGGGGCGCAGCCAGGTGCTGCTGGAGGTGCGCATGATCCAAGTGGCGCACACCAGCGACCGCAATACCGGCGCGCAGTTGCCGCAGAGCATGTCAGCCTTCAACGTGTATGCGGAAGAGCAGTCGATTCTGAACGCAAACGCAAGCCTGGTGCAGCAGATCATTTCGTCGGGGCTGGCTTCGCCTAACGATCCGCTGGCGATTCTGGGCATTCTCATCGCCTCGGGCCAGGTTTCCAGCCCGTTGCTCTCAAGCGGGTTCGCCTTGTTCGGCGGAGGCATCACGCAATCGGCCCTGGTGCCGGGAACTGCCAACTTCAATCTCAACCTGAACTCCTCTGACTCGCGCGAGCTCGATCAGTACCAGCTCCGCCTCGAAGACGGCGAGCTGGGGACGCTCAAGCTCGGCGAAAAATACCCCATCCAGACCTCCTCCTTTTCCAGCCTTTCAGGGAGCATCCCGAACATTCCTGGGCTGACGGGGGCCGGCACATCGAGCAGCCTCGGCTCTCTTCTGTCATCTCTAACCAGCAGTGTGCCGAACGTTCCCATGGTGCAGTACCAGGACCTGGGTTTGACGCTGGCAGTCACACCCAAGGCTCTGCGCAATGGCGATGTAGCGCTGAACCTTTCAATGAAGCTGACGGCGCTGGCCGGAACCTCAATTGACGGCAATCCGGTGCTCAACAGCCGCGAATATACCGGCACCGCGACGGTTGAAGCGGGCGAGGCAACGGTGATAGCCACCGAGTTGGACAAATCGCAGATGCAGGCCGTCAGCGGATCTCCAGGCTTGAGCGAGATTCCGGGATTAAACAATGCGACAGACAAGGATCTGCAGAAAAACTACGCCACCCTGGTGATCGTGATGACGCCGCATGTTTTGCGCGGAATGCAGGCAGCTGGACACACGGCGATGATGCGCGTGGAAAAGGGCGCAGCGCAGTAGAAGGCTTTCCCCGCCCTCGCGGATTGAGGACGGGGCACGACGCATAAGGATATAGCTACTGAAGGGCGACGCCGTCGAGCTTGGCCTGGAACTCGACGATCTTCTTCAGCACATCGTAGGGGATCTGGCCGATGGGAACCTGGCGGCCGTTCACGACGAGGGTAGGAACCGCGTTGACGCCCAGATTTGTGCCCAGCTTGATCGAAGCGTCTACGCTGGCCTTGATCTCTGGCGTTGCGGCGCAGGCGGAAACCTTTGCCGGATCGAGTCCCGCCTTGACGACGGCGCTGTTGAGGGTGAGAGCGGCGCCGTCGGGAGTGGCGAGACCATCCTGGCCGTCGAAAACAGCCGCGGCGTATTGGAAGAAGGCGCTGCTGCCGCCCAGCTTGGTCACGCAGAGGCCATACTCCGCCGCCTGCACTGACGAGGGATGGATGGACGCGATGGGAAAGTTCTGAAAGACGATGCGCGCCTTGGGAAAGTCTGCAACCAGCTTATCCATGTTGGCCTGTTGCTCTTTGCAGTGCGGGCACTGGAAGTCGGCAAACTCCACAATCTCCAGATCCTTGGCTGCGCTGCCGCGATAGGGGCCGTCGGCGTGTTGCTGCAAATTCTCGCGGGCGTCGGCAAAAGGATGATCGCCAAAGTTGATGACGGAGTCACCGGTGATGATGTGCTTGCCGTCGGGCATCACAAAAAATGCGAAAGCCGCGGGCTTTTCCTTGCCCGTCTTGTCGCCAATGAAAACCACCACCTTGCTCACATTGTCGATAGGAGTCGTCAAGATGGCCTGCACCTGCCAGACGCGATTTTCGTCGAAGCCCCAGTTCGCCGTAAGAAAGTTATTGACAGTGTCCCTGGTCGGCGAAGCAGCGGTGAAGTCGGCCGGATTGGGCGTGGGAAAGGTCGGCGCAGCGGCCGGCGCCGGCGCCGATGGTTCGGTTGAGGGCAACCTCGATGCGTCAGGCGCCTGCTGAGCGCTGGAATCGGGCGCGGGCGGCACATGCTGCTGGGCAGCAGCCTGAAATACCGGAGCGAAGAGGGCAATCAGCGCAGCGGCGCTGAACAAACGAGTAAACAGACGGGTCAAGCGGTTCTCCTTGGTGGCGGGAATATTCCCTCTTTATAGCTTATATCGCGGGCTTGGGGAATGCAGGGAGTGAGGGAGCAAGGGAGCGAGGGAGCAAGGGAACAAGAAACCGCAGAAAACGGCAGCTCAGTTTCCCGTGTCATATGTCACACCGTCGTCAAGAGAATTCCGTTATCCCTCTCACCTTCATCAAGATTGAGGGGAGAAAGAGGGCATGGGAAATTCGTTCATGGATCTGGTCGTTTGGCAGCGCGCGGTTGAATTGAGTACAGAAATCTATCGCTTGACTGCTAAGTATCCAAAATCCGAACTATTCGGGTTGGTTAGTCAGATGCGACGCGCCTCGCTGTCCATCGCGAGCAACATTGCCGAAGGGTATGGCAGGAGAACAAGGGGCGAGTATCTGCAATCTCTCGGCATTGCGAGGGGATCAAAATGCGAATTACAAACCCAAATTGTGATAGCAAAATCACTCGGCTTGGGCGTTGGAGGCTCGTATGAGCGCACAGAACATTTGTGTGCCGATGTCAGCCGGCTGCTGATCGCCTTGATGAATAAACTGGAAGGCTGACGTTTTCTTGCTCCCTCGCTCCCTGTTTTTTAGACCTGGACTTTGACGGCGATGGGAAATCGGCGCCCCATGCCAAACGACTTGGCGGTGACCTTAAGGACCGGAGCGGCCTGCTGGCGCTTGTACTCTGAGCGCTCGATGAGGCGCACCGTTTGCCGGACAAGATCGAGGGAGAATCCGTGCTCGGCGGCGATGCGCTCCGGTTTCTCGTAGCGCTCGACGTAAGCCTCGACGATTGGGTCTAGCACTTCGTAGGGCGGCAACGAGTCGGTGTCCATCTGGCCGGGACGCAGTTCAGCGGATGGGGCCTTGGTAAGGATGGCCGCAGGTATGATTTCCCGCTCACGATTGAGCCAGTTGCAAACGGAATACACGCGCGTCTTCACCAGATCGCCAATCACCGCCAGGGCGCCCACCATGTCGCCGTAGAGCGTACAGTAGCCTACCGCCATCTCAGACTTGTTGCCGGTGGTGAGAACCAGGGCGCCGAATTTGTTAGAGAGCGCCATGAGGAGCGTGCCGCGAATCCGCGGCTGGATGTTCTCCTCGGTGATGTCTTCTTTCATGCCGCGAAAAACGGGCTCCAGCGCGAGGTTGAACTCGGCAAACAGCGCGCGGATCGAGATGGTTTCAAAGTGAATGCCGAGGTTTGCGGCAAGCTGGCGGCTGTCGTCAATAGAGCCCGCGGAGGAATAGGGACTGGGCATGCCGACACCGATGACGTTCTCCGCACCAAGAGCCTCAGTGGCGATAGCAGCCACGAGCGCGGAGTCGATGCCTCCGCTCAAACCCACAATGGCTTTGCGGAAACCGCATTTGCGCACATAATCGCGCGTGCCCATCACAAGAGCGCGGTATGCGGCCTCGTTTTCATCCTCCTCAGGAATCGGCACAGGCGCGGCTTGGAAGGGATCGACGATAACCAGATCTTCAGCAAACGATGCGGCCTGCGCAATCAGCTCGCCGCGCGCATTGAGCGCAAGGGAAGAACCGTCGAAGATCAGGCTGTCGTTTCCACCTACCTGGTTGCACATCAGCACGGGAATGCCGTCGCGGCGGGCGATGGCAGCCAGCATGTCACGGCGGATGGCGCGCTTGGAATGCCAGAACGGCGACGAGGAAAGGTTGATGTGCAGCGCCGGATGCTGGCGCATCAGATCTTCCACTGGGTCGATGGTGTAGAGGCGGCGCGGCCAGAAGCTCTTGTCGTTCCATGCGTCTTCGCAAATGGTGATGGCGAGGCGAACGCCGTCGAGCTCGATCACTTTCTGCGATTCGGCCGGAGAGAAGTAGCGCTGCTCGTCAAATACGTCATAGAAGGGCAGGAGTCGCTTGTGCTGCTCTAGGAGCAATTGACCCTTGTCGAGGAGGACGGCGGCGTTAAAGGCCGATTTTCCGTCCTTTCCGCCGGCAGGCAAGGCGACGCCGGCGAGAACCGCGGTTGGCAACTCGCACGTAGCCGCGGCAAGCTCATCCACAGCCGAACGGCAGCGGGCCAGGAAGCTTGGTTTCTCAAGGAAGTCGGCGGGAGGGTAGCCGCAGATGGCGAGCTCGGAGAAGACGGTAAGGCGCGCACCCAGCTCCACCCCGCGCCGGCTCGCAGCGACGATCTTCTCAAGGTTCCCGGTAAAATCACCCACTGTGGGGTCGATCTGGGCCAAGGCGATCTTCACAATTCCAGTTTAAATCGCCAAGCACGCTGGCAGCCTTTCGGGTAGGCCGCGCTCCGTCCCGGCAATTCGTCTCAAAACAGCGGTTCTTGCCGCTATATCCTGCTGATTCAAAACGGTCTGGGAAAGCCACCCGCAAAGATTTGGGCGAGCCTTATCCGGCCATCCCCGGTCCCCAAAAGTGAGGGGCCGGGGGCACCCTCGAACTCATGCTGACCGAAAACGCGACAGTCCGGTGATTCCGCCCCCCAAAAGAGGGATTTTTTGCCTGTTGTGCACCTCTTAGACTATAAAGTGCCGATGGCTGCCCTCGCGCGCACTGTTCGCGCTGCCGATGGGGGCAAGGACATTCGGCGAAATGAGGGAATGGGCAGGAAGATTGCCGGAGGGACACCATCGAACCACGTCTGCAATTGGGCGACCTATTAATCCGGGCAAAATTGGTCACGGAAAAGGACGTGGCGGATGCGCTGGAGCGTTTGAATACGCACGGCGGGCGCCTGGGTGAAAACCTTGTCGCGATGGGGGCCATCGACCAATCCGTACTGGATGGGTTTATTCACCGCATTCCGATGGAACCCAAGGATGTTGCTGCCACCGGTATCGAAGAATCCGAACTGCTGGCCCTGCTGATGAAGATCGTTTACTCCTTCGGGCTGAGCACCATTGCACAGTACACGGATGCGATCAAGTTGCCGTTGCCGCTTGTGATCGACCTGACGCAGCTGGCAATCGAGCGGCAATTGCTGTACACGCTGGGATCGCGCAACTCAGAAAGTCCCATCGGCATCACTTACGCCCTGACGGAAGAGGGTCGGCGCTGGTCGCAGGATGCGATCAAGCGATCGGGTTATGTCGGACCAGCGCCTGTGCCCCTGAAGGACTTTGTCGAACGTGTGAGGCTTCAGAAGCCGACCAACGAACGGATTACAGCGGAGCGAATCCAGACGGCGCTCAAGGAACTGACGCTGGCGGACAGCATTGTGGAACAAACCGGGCCGGCACTGAATTCCGGCAGGGCGATCCTGCTTTACGGAACGCCGGGGAACGGAAAAACCTCGGTCGCAGTGAGCTTCACAAGCGTCTTTCAAGATGCGATCTATGTGCCCTACGCTATCGCGGTGGAGGGCCAGATCATCCGCTTTTTCGATCCCAGCATTCACATTCCGATCAGCCCGGTTGGGGGAGGCGATGACGAAGGCCAATCGTTCATTCGACGCGAGACCTACGACTTGCGCTGGATTTCGTGCCGCAGGCCATTTGTGATCACGGGCGGCGAACTGACGTTGGAGATGCTCGATTTGCGATACGACGAATCAGGCCACTTCTATGAGGCCCCGATGCACATGAAGGCGCTGGGCGGATGCTTCTTCATCGACGATTTTGGCCGGCAGCTCGTGAGCCCGACTAACCTATTGAATCGCTGGATCGTGCCGCTGGAGAGCCGCGTCGATTACCTCAAGCTGCACACTGGCAAGACCATCAGCATTCCATTTGAAGAGCTGGTCATCTTCTCTACCAATATGGAGCCGGAAGACCTGATGGATACCGCTTTCCTGCGCAGGCTTCCATACAAAATCGAGGTGGGCCCGCCGGATCTGGATCGTTACCGCACGATCTTCGAGAAGGAATGCACGCGGCAAGGCCTGACGCTGCGTGACGAGGTGTTCAACTTCATCGTGTACATGGTGAAGGAAGAAATGGGCCTCGACATCGCCGCTTACCATCCACGATTTATCGTGGATCAAGTGGTGGCGACCTGCCGGTTCCTGGGACAAGCGCCCGAACTCAAGTCCCCCTATATCGATTACGCGATCAACAATCTGGGAGTGCGGCACAGTTCCAAATCCGAATCCGACTTGAAGCGCCCGTCACGGCGCGCGAAGACTACAGGACACCTCAGTGAACCGTCCGGGATCTATTGATGAGTCTTTGAGATCGAATTCCCGCATCGACAAAATCCAAGAAGGGCCAGAATCGATTGCATAAATACTCTGGGCCGATTGAGAAGCATCCGGCAGGGACTATTGAGTCCTGCACAAGAAATGTCCTATTCAGGGTTTGAATTGCATGCCGATTATTGGAGTTGGTCTTAGGTCGGCAGGGGCTAAAGCCCGACTCTATTTTGGGGCTTTTGCGGCACGACTAAAGTCGTGCCCTTTCGCGACTCCATTTTGCGACCGGTTTTACGTGCCGGTGCCGGCGAAAACCACGGCAATGGTGCGCAGAATGATCTTGAAATCCAACCAGATGCTCCAGTTGTCGATGTAAGTGACGTTGAGGGAGACGTAGCTGGCAAAGGATGGATCCTGGCGGCCTTGCACCTGCCACAGCCCGGTGATTCCCGGGGTGACGTTGAGCCTGCGGAGGTGGTTGAGGTCGTACTTGCTCACTTCGCCGGCCAGCGGCGGGCGAGGACCGACTATGCTCATGTCGCCGATCAAAACGTTGAAGAACTGCGGCAACTCGTCCACTGAGTACTTACGCAGTAACCGTCCCAGGCGCGTGATGCGCGGGTCATTCGAGACCTTGAAGAGCACATCGTCGCGCTCATTCATGTGCATGATTTCGGCACGGCGGATGTCGGCATCGCGCACCATGGTTCGGAACTTGATGCAGCGGAAAACCACGCCTTTTTTGCCGATGCGCTCCGAAGTGTAGAAGACCGGGCCTCGAGAATCGAACTTGACGGCGATGGCTACGGCCAACAACAGCGGCCAGAGCACGATCAGCGCCAGCAAAGAAAAGACGGTGTCGAAGACGCGCTTGAAGATTAGCCCCAACTCGGGCACCGCGCCACGGTGCAGCGGCATGGTAGGAAACTGGCCGATGTACTCGATGGGACTGTCCCAGGCCACACCGTCGTACATGTCAGGAACCACGCGAAGATCCACGCCGTGAACGCGCGCCTGCTCCAACACATCCTGAACGATTCTGCGTTCGCAGGGCGTGGTGAAAAAGATCTCATCGATGAACTGCTTGCGGGCATTCTGGAAGAGGGAGTCGAGCGTTCCGACGACGTCTCCTGGGGTTACCGGTGCACGAGAAATCGCGCCGGGAAGCTCGACAAAGCCTTTAAAGGTGTATCCCAGATGCTTGATGCTATCGAGATGGTGGCGCAGAGCTTGCGCTTCAGGTCCGGTGCCGACGATGAGCACGTTGCGTGTATCCAGACCGCGGTCGAAGCGCCGATAGAGGAGCATGCGATAGATGAGCCGCCGCAAGCCAAGAGCGACGGTAACCAGCAGCATCGTGCTGATAACTATGCCGCGCGGAATAAAAACGGCGCGCACCATGTAAAGCGCGCCGGTAAGCAGCAGGCCTGAAGTGAAACATGCCTGCGCACTGAGTCTTTGCTCATGCAGAAAATTGGTCAGGCGCTCCGGGGTGTACAAGTGCATGCGGCGGCTGATGACGATCAGCGTGAAGGTGAAGACGCACAGAAAGGCCAGCAGAATCCACATGGAGCGGCCGAAAAACAGGGTACCCTGCCAAAAACCTCTGGCTCCGTTCAGGGGAGTGGTGTGGAATTCGAAGATCGTGGTCACTGCCGCAGCGATTGAAACCGTCGCCACATCGAGGAACATCCAGAGTCTGGCCGTCCCGCGCGAGCTTCGCGTGGAACCGGAAACGCCGGATTCCCCTTCGGCTGACAAAGCCAGGGAAGACGTAAGCCTTTGCCAAAAATCCGAACTCGCCATAAATGAAACGCAGACCTCAAGTTTTCTTCAAGCGCGTCAACGGCGTGCTGTAAGGATCGATTTCAAAAGCAGTAGACGCGAAACGTAAACGAATCGGTACGTGATGCAGTGCTATCCGCGGTTGTTTTCCCCAAACCCGTCCCGCACCAAAAGACTTGGAAGAATTGATGCAATTGCGTCCGGCTGAGTTTTCCGGAAAACCATGACTGAGCGCCGCCACTTGCCCGACCCCGGCCTGCGCAACCGATTCGTGCTCCTGTGCAACACCTTGCAAACGACGGTGGTCCAATTCGATCGAAATTTGATTTGAGCGCTCCTTGCATCCACGCGAGTACTGGATTGCGAGATTTTTGAGCTCCCCAGGCAAGCGCGAAACACTCGCCACAAAGCAACCGATGCAGATTCTTGAAAGCACATCTTGTGGGGAATCCGCGTACTGCTAACCCCACCAGTTTCCGGGCAACTCGGATGCGTTAAGTTCTATTAAGGTTCGTCCAATGAAGCGATGGCCCGCAAGCAAATTGCAAGACGACGGGTTACGACAGAGAGTAACAAGCTGGTTACGGAATGGTCATACTCTCTTGGTCCAGAACGTTGGTCCCATCTTATAGCAAAGTGATTTAAGAAACAATAAAGCCTTTATTCCGAAGGCAATACGTAGGCGTCCAGGCTCAAAAAGAGCTGAATTTCGGGATGCGTTGAAACGAGGAACTCCCGGAGCGGGCCGAAAAAGAGCGCCTTGCCCTGGTGCAGGAAAAGGATGGTATCCGCCAGCTCCCTGGCAAAGCGGGTATCGTGCGTGACCACGATGCTGGTGAAGCCGAGCTGTTGCTTCAGGCGCTGAATAAGGCTGCCCAGCCGGCGGGCAATGAGAGGATCGACCATGGTTGTGGGCTCGTCGTAGAGGACGACTTCAGGCTGGGCGGCAAGTGCCCGTGCCATAGCCACCGCACGCTTGCGCCCCGTGGATAAGCTGGCCGGCAATTCATCCGTCACGTCCCCTGCCCCGACAAGATCAATTAGCTGGCCGACAAGCTGGTCGATTTGGTCGTCGGCGAGGCCGCCGTGTTCACGCAGTGGGAAGGCCACGTTCTCGCGCACGCTGAGCGAATCGAACAGCGCGCCGCCCTGAAAGACCATGGTCACGCGCTTGCGGATGGCGCGCATGCCCTCTTCGCTGAGGCCGGTAATCTCCTGGTTCTCAACGTGAATCTTCCCCGAATCGGGCTTCAGAAAGCCCATGATCATGCGCAATGACACCGATTTGCCAACGCCGCTGCGGCCGAGAATGCACAGCGTCTCGCCGCGTTCGACAGAAAAACTCACGTCCTCGAGAACGGGCCGGTCATTGAAAGAGATCGAGACCCGATCGAATTGGACGATGGGACCTAGCGGTGGAGGCCCAGGCGGAGCAATCGAAGGCGGGCCATGGCGGGAAGCAGCCGGCTGCGCCAGCGCTTCGAGCTCCTCCTTGAGCGGCTCCAGGGAATCGGGTTGAGAGTGAGCGTCCGACATGCCTTCCAGAACAGATTACGCGATGCGGCTTCCGCCAAGCGCCTCGGCCCGCACGAGATCGTCCGGCGTATTCAGATTAAGAAACCAGCGGACCGGGGGCAGACCGCGGGGATCGGAGACCTGGCCCGCCTGGGCGAGCTGCTCAACGGAGACGCTGCTGACCGACTGGCCCAGGGCTGCGGAAGCGGCCTGAAATGCGGAATAACAGCCGAGGCGCCCGGAGCTGAGCTCGTTTTCGAGCCCTGGTAATACGCTGCGGTCCAGGACCGCGGGAAAAGTCTGTGTAAATCCGGCGACCGAGGGAACGGTGACCGCGGAGCCGGCGATTTGGGCGTGGTGGAGAAGGAAGACGAGGAGCGAGGGAGGAAGAAGAGGGAGATCGACGGGCAGAAATAAGGTGAAGCGCGCGGAGGTGTTCGACAGTGCAGAGCAAATGCCGGAGAGAGGACCGAGGCCGGGTGAGGCATCCTCGATGACCGGCGCGAAAGCCTCAAGAGAGGCGCGGGCGGGCGAGACAGCGCCGGCGATCATTGCAGGAAGGCCGGCCCTCTTAAAAATGTCGAGCACGTGCACAATCAGGGGTTGGCCAGCAAACTCCAGGAGCGCCTTGTCCCGGCCCATGCGGCTGGATTGGCCACCAGTGAGGACAAAGCCCACAGCTTCTGGTTCCGGAGTTTTACGCTCTGGACCTCGCCCGGCCAGATTCAACCGCCGACCTCCTCCAGAAAGCGGATGAGCGACTCAATGCCGAGTTCGAAGTTCTTCAGATTGAACTTCTCGTTGGGCGCGTGGAGATTATCGTCGGGCAGGCCGAAGCCCATCATCACGCTGGGCAGGCCCAGGTTGCGATCGAAGTCGCCGACGATGGGAATGGAACCGCCGGAGCGGATGAAGACGGTGTCTTTGCCCCACACCTCATGCAGAGCGCGCGTGGCGGCCTTGATGTAGGGATTATCGACGGGAACCAGGCACGCATCGCCCGAGTGAATCAGCCGCACATCCACATCGACGCCAACAGGAGCAATCTTTTCCACGTAGCTCTGGTAAAGTTCGAAAGCCTTGGCCGGGGTCATGCCGGGAACCAGGCGCATGGAGACTTTGGCTACGGCCTTGGCGGGAATGACGGTTTTGGCGCCCGCGCCAGTAAATCCGCCGGGAATGCCGTGCACGTCAAGCGACGGCCGCGCCCAAGTGCGCTCGATGACGCTGTAGCCGGCCTCGCCGATGAGTTGCTTCGAGCCGACTTCGGTTTTGCGATACTCCTCCTCGTCGAAAGGAAGACTGCGCCATGCGGCCAGCTCTTCTGGGCTGGGAGGAATGATGCCGTCGTAAAAGCCGGGGATGAGGATGTGGCCGTTTTCGTCTTTGAGTTTGGCGATGATTTGCGCGATCGCGACGAAAGGATTGGGCGCTGCGCCGCCGTAGATGCCGGAGTGCAAATCGGTTTTGGCGCCGCGCACTTCGAGCTCGGTGTAGATCATGCCACGCAGGCCGACGCAAAGCGACGGCAGGCCTGGCGCAAACATCTCGCTATCAGAAACCAGCGCGAAGTCGGCCTTGAGGTTGGCGGGCTTCGATGCCACATACTTCGCGATTCCCTCCCCTCCCACTTCTTCTTCGCCTTCGAAGAGGACGCGCACGTTGAGGGGCAGCGAGCCGCTGGCCGCCAGCAGCGATTCAAGGGCTTTAACTTGGGCAACCACCTGGCCTTTGTCGTCGACCGCGCCGCGCGCGTAAATGTTGCCGTTGCGCTCGGTGGGCTCAAAGGGCGGAGAGAGCCACTCGTCGAGCGGGTCGGCCGGCTGCACGTCGTAGTGACCATAAACAAGGACGGTCGGCTTGCCTGCGGCATGCAGCCAGTCGGCGTAGACCAGCGGGTGGCCCTCGGTCTCAAGAAGGCGCGCATTCTCCATGCCGATGCGCTTCAGCTCGGCAAGCAAAGTCTCGGCGGCCTTGCGGCAGTCGCTCTTATGCTCGGGCAATGTGGAGATGGACGGAATGCGCAACAGGGCCTTCAGTTCATCGACAAAACGAGGATGGTTCTTGCGGGCAAATGCAACAGCAGAAGAAGACACGGAATCGCTCCAATTTTAAAAACAGACAGAAGAAAGTATAGATCGCCGAGGCGGCGCGGAGCGGTGATGAATGTGGTCGATCGGATACGGCGTGAGAGGCGGAGCAGGACGAGCGGTCAGCGAGCACAACGGCCCGTCGATTACGCCACAGCCTCCGGATACATGCGATTGAACTCCGGGTCGTCGTGGAGCATCAGCAGGTCCGGGTCGCGGCGTGCCCACACGGCGTCGCGAAATCCCGCTTCCCAGGCTTTGCGCAGCGCCTCCAAAGCCTCCGCTTTTCTATTCAGACCACAATACAGGCAGCACGCGTTGTACAGAATCGATGCCTCGTTGGCGCGCAGAGTTACGGCCAGATTCAGCTCGCGCAAGGCGTCGTCCGTACGCTCCAGGAAGGCGTAGTCGCCGCCCAGCAGAATGCGGGCCCGCGCGTCTTCCGGCACCTGCTTCAGGTGGTTTTCAAAAGCCGCCATGCGGCGCTGGACCATATTGCGCTCGCCTTCTTTTTTGCCCAGTGCGCCCAGGGAGTTCACGATCGGCACGTAAACGTTGTAGTCTTCGCCGCTGGCCTCGATGGCGGTTTCCGCCACGTCCAGCACTTCCTGGTACCGCCCCGACGCAAAGAGGGCGCGGCACAGCAGGTAATACGCCCCCTCGCAGTCGTGCTTGCGTTCGATGGCCTTCTTCACCATGCGTACGGCTTCGTCGTGCAGTGCAGCCGCATAAAGCACCCACGCCTGGCTTACCTGCACTTCGGGCAGGTCCCAGCGCAGGGCCACGGCCTTGCCGGAAGCGTCGCGCGCGCGCTCCACCCACACCTCATCGCGGCTGTAGTTGCAGTAAAACATGGCGCAGGCGTTGGCGCAGGCGGCGTATGCCAGCGCGAAGTTGGGGTCGATGGCCACGCCGTTTTCGAACATCTGGAGAGCGAATTCCAGGTCCTGCCGCGTTTGCCGCCGCGCGTAGCGCTTGCCGCGCAGGTAGAGATCGTAGGCCTGAAGATTCTCCGTGGGCTTGACCGCCAAGGCTTCCAGCTCCTCCGGCGAGAGCGTCACCCGCAGCGCTTCGGCGATCTTGCGGGCCATTTCGTCCTGAACTTCGAATACGTCCTTCATCTCGCGGTCGAAGCGCTCCGACCACAAAGGGAAATCCGTGCGCGCATCTACCAGTTGGGCGTTGATGCGCAGCCGCGCGCCAGAGCGGCGCAGCGACCCGGTCAGTACGTACGCCGCGCCCAGTTTCTGCCCCACCTGCTGCGGCGTCACGGCCTGGTCCCGAAATGCCAGCACGGTGGGACGCGAAAAGGTATTCAGTCCACGAATCTTGGATAGCTCTGTAATTACGTCTTCCGTGATGCCGTCGCGCAAGTATTCGTCTTCCTTTGCGCCGCTCAGGTTCTCGAAGTAGAGGACGGCGACCGATTTCCCCTGCTTGTGGAGGCCTGAATCCGAATCGGCCTTCGCCTTCGTTCGATTCCTGTTCGCCTCGAGGTCGCGCTTCATCCGGTTCAGGTCGGTTTTCAGCTCCGCCGCCGTCTGGCAGCGCAGCGTCCGGTCCTTTTCCAGGCACTTCTCCAGGATGCGCACAAACTCCGCAGGCAGTACCGGATTGATCTCGGCGGCCGGTTGCGGATCGCGGTTGAGAATGGCGTCGAAGATCACCGCCGATGTGTCTCCCTGAAACGGAAGACTGCCGGTAGACATTTGATAGAGGAGCGTGCCCGTCGAAAAAAGGTCGGTGCGCACGTCCACCAGTTGCCCACGAGCCTGTTCCGGTGACATATAGGAAATGGTGCCAATCGCCGAGCCGGGCGAGGTCAGCTCCTGCCCTGCGGTCTGCGTCTTTTCCGTATCCGTCTCCTGCCCTGTCTGGCCCTCTGTGATCTTCGCCAGTCCGAAGTCCAGAATTTTCAGCTGCCCGCGGGCCGTCAGAAACAGATTCGCGGGCTTGATGTCCCGGTGCACAATGCCCTTGGCATGGGCCGACTCCAGCGCATCGGCAATCTGGATGGCCAGCGGCAGCAGTATCTCCACATCCATCGGCTGCCTCGTCATCCTTTCCGCCAGCGTCTGCCCCTCCAGCAACTCCATCACGATGAAATGCCGCAGCTCGTCTCGTTCGATAGCGTGGATGGTGCAGATATTTGGATGATTCAGCGAAGAAGCGGCGCGCGCCTCGCGCTGAAAGCGCTCCAGCAACTGGCTGTCCCTGGCCATCTCCGGCGGCAGGAACTTGAGCGCCACGTGCCGGTTGAGCTGCGCGTCCTGGGCTTCGTACACCACACCCATCCCGCCAGAACCTATTTTGCGAAGAATGGTGTAGTGCAGGATGGATTGACCGATGAGGGGATCTTCATTCATCTCGTGAGAGTTGATCGTATCGAACGGCGGGAATTGGCGTCAACGTGCAGCGGGTCGAACGGCTGCCGGTGCGGCTGCGGCTTTGGAGCCATTCAACCTGGAGCTGGTTTCATAAATGCTCGATGTCGATTGAAAAACATCCCTCAGGGGCTAAAGCCCCGGGCTTTATGGGCCTCCACGGCACGACTAAAGTCGTGCCCTTTCACGGCGTCATTTATGCAACCAGTTCTACGGATTGTCATCCTTGTTCGGCAGGAAGATTAATACCTGGACACTGTTGGATCAACCTCGACCGACCAGGCTTCGATGCCGCCTCGCAACGACTGCGCTTTTTCGAATCCCTGCCGCCGCAGCCACGCGGTAACGTTCAAAGAGCGGACACCGTGATGGCAGACAACGACCAGCCGCTCGTCAATGTCGAGTTCCTTTTGCGCGCGGGTTGGCACTTCGCCCATCGGCATCGGCAGGCTGTCTTCGATGCGTGCCGTGGCGAACTCCCATGGCTCACGCACGTCGACGAGACGTGCGCCCTTTTCACGCAGAATCTGTGCAGCTTCAGCAGGCGAGATTTCGTAAGGCAGCATGATTCCAGTTTAGATGGTGCACCGCACACGATGACCGCCTCTAGCTGTCACACCGAAGTAAGGGCGCCTTTCGCCGGATGCCACGGCGAAAAGGTAAGCTAATGGGTGAACGGAGCATCCCCCATGCAGAACGCCGTGAAGGTGTTGATCGCCGAAGACGAGCCCCACGCTCTGATGGGACTGGCGGAGTTGATCTCCGGATGGGGATACCAAACCCAAACCGCCCGAGACGGTATCGAAGCCTGGGACAAGGTAATCGCCTGGGGGCCAGCCATTGTGGTCACTGACCTCAAGATGCCTCGGCTGGACGGTATAGGGCTGTTAGCCAGGCTGGCCGAAGGGGGAACGGGCGTCGATTCCAACCTTGCCGTAGTGGTGCTGACCGCGATGGGATCGATCCAACTGGCCGTGGAAGCCATGAAGCTGGGAGCCTACGACTTTCTACAAAAGCCGGTAGACGCCACGCGCCTCAAGACCATCCTGGCCAACGCGACAAAACAGCGGGAAACAACGATTGAACTCGAGGTGGCGCGACGGCGGCTGCGCGAGTCGGGCGTACTGGGCGCGCTTGTAGGCAGTTCGCGGCAGATGCGCGAGATTTTCGGATTGATTGAGCAGATTGCGCCATCGAACGTATCGGTGCTCATCACCGGCGAGAGCGGCACGGGCAAAGAACTGGTGGCGCGCACCCTCCACCAGTTGAGCCCGCGCAAGTCGCGGCCCTTTGTTGCGGTCAACTGTGCTGCTATTCCGGAAACGCTGATTGAAAGTGAGATCTTCGGCCACGAGAGAGGCGCATTCACCGGAGCGATGGAGCGCAGAGCCGGGTGCTTCGAGCTGGCGACGGGCGGGACGCTTCTGCTGGACGAGGTTGGCGAAATGCCGGCTGGCACACAAACCAAGCTGTTGCGTGTATTGGAGGAGCGCAAGCTGCGGCGGTTGGGCGCGCGCACCGAACAGGACGTGGACGTGCGCGTGCTCGCGGCCACGAATCGCGATCCGCGCCGTGCGGTGGCACAGGGGCATCTGCGCGCCGACCTTTTTTACCGGCTCAACGTCTTCAACATCGACATGCCGCCGCTGCGCGAGCATATGGAAGACGTGCCCGCCATGGTTGAGGCGATGACCGGCGAAATGAATCAGAAGCACGGGCGCAAGGTCTCCGGTATTGCGGCATCGATGCTGGACCGGCTGATGGCGCACCACTGGCCGGGCAACGCGCGTGAGCTGCGCAACACCGTCGAACGGGCGGTGGTCCTCTGTCCCGACGGCGCGCCGCTTGACGCCGCACATCTGCCCCAGGGATTCGGCGCGGGCCAGGACCCGAAGCTTCCTGCTTTGGATGGCAGTGTGATCACCGTGCGTGTGGGCGCCACGGTCGATGAGGCGGAACGGCTGCTCATCCTGCGCACGCTCGACGCGACGGGCCAGAACAAGACGCGCGCCGCCGAGATTCTGGGCGTGAGCCTGAAGACGCTGCACAACAAGCTCAAGGAATACGGCCGCGAACGGGAGGAATTACGAAGCTAAATCGGGCTGCGAGAGGTGCGAGAGGCAGCTCAGGGCTCTTTTGGAAATAGCGAAACGCGAAAGGGCACGACTTCAGTCGTGCCGTGAGCACTACAAAATTCGGAGGGCTTTAGCCCCTGCTATGTCAAAACCTTCAAGACCGTTCGATTCAAGGACCCGCACGGAGCATCCGCGCGCTTTCTTTGTAACTGCACGTACTGCCGGCGGAAGGTCCTTGTTCCAGACCGAACGGATGGCAAATCTCTTCGTCGAAGTTCTTCGATCTTATGTAAATGCTGGAAAGTTCACTGTCCACGATTTCGTGATCATGCCGAATCATGTCCACCTCCTTATGACGCTTCCCGGCATCCTGAGCCTTGAAGGCGCCATGCAGCTGATCAAGGGCAATTTCTCGTTTCGAGCGAACAAGGAACTCGGATTCAAAGGGGAGATCTGGCAACGAGGATTTTCCGATGTGCTCGTTGCCGATAAACAGAGTTTTAAGTTGCATCGGAGCTACATCGATAACAATCCGGTCAAGAAGGGATTGGCGGGATCGCCCGAGGATTATCGTTATGGATCGGCTTATTTGAAGAAGGAAAAGAAAATCGGAGAACAGGGGGTGAGCGACGCTCGTGCAGAGGAATCATCGCTCAGGGGCTAAAGCCCGCCTTCTGGTAAGGCACGATGGCGGCACGACTGAAGTCGTGCCCTTTCACGTCTTTTAGTTCCGTGAGTTCTTAACAGTTCGTCGATTCATGCGCCTGAAGACCAAACTCGTGCTGGCTATTTCGGCCCTGGTGTTCCTCATCGCCGGGCTGGTGTCGCTGCTCTACGTGCACCAACTGGTGAAATCGGCGGTACAGCAGACTTACGACACCAACCTGATGGTGGCGCGACAGGTGCGATTCGCACTGCAAAACGCGCTGGAGAACGGCCTTCGCGACCGCACGGTCGATCCCAACAATCCCGGTGAACTGCAGGAGTTGGTCGCGGAGACGGTTCGCGACGACCTGCCGCTCCAAGCCACGCTCGATTCGGTGAACCGCTATTCGCCCACGGTCTATGACGTCAACATCGGCGACAGCCAGGGCATGACGCTGCTAAGCACCAACCCCGATAACGAGGGCAAGCCGCTGCCCGCGCGCCCCAACTACGCGCAACTGCTCAAGGCCAATCCCCTGCGCATGATGATCGAGGCCTTTGGGAAACCGACCGTCTATGACGTAGTGGCGCGCCGATTGAGAACAATGGCAAGCTCTTCGCCACGGTGAATGTGGGCGTGCACACGTCGCTGCTGCGCGCCGTGTATGAGCCGCTGCTCTTCAACGCGTTGCGGCTGATGGCGCTGGCATTGATCGTGGCGCTGGCATCGGCTTTCCTGCTGAGCAACCTGGCCCTGCGGCCGCTCACACAGATCAGCCGGCAACTGGATCGCCTGACCGCGGCCGAAGAGGCGCCAGGCGAGCGCAAAGAGGCGTCAAAAAAGGACGTGGCGGCGCTGGTCTCGACAAAGATCGAGAAGATCGGCCAGCGCATGCGCAATGTGGAAGAGGTTTACTCCGCTTTGCGCGAGAATCTCGACCAGATTCTCGGGAATCTGCAGGATGGAATTCTGCTCTTTACCGAGGACAAGCGCGCGGTTCTGGTTTCGGAGGCGGCGCGACGCTTTCTTGGCATTGACCGCGACGAAATTCTGGGCCGGCACGCGCGGGACATCTTCCCCAACGCAACCGTGCTGGGACGGATGCTGCGCGAGGCCGTGGAAGCGGGCGCGAACATTGTGAAGGAGGAGATTCGCACGGAAAATGGTCGGCGCATCCAGGCTTCGGTGGATTTAATCTACGACGATGAAACGCACCGCGGCTTGGGCGCTTTGGTTACGCTGCACGACCTCGAATCGGCGGAGAAGATCGAGTCGGAGCTGGAGCTTTCCCGGCGCATGGCAGCCATCGGACGGCTTACTTCAGGCGTCGGGCACGAAGTAAAAAACCCCATCAACGCCATCGTGGTGCATCTTGAGCTTTTGCGGTCGAAACTGGGCGAGGAGGAAGGGCCCGCGCGCGACATCTGGAAGTGATCGACATGGAGATCCGGCGGCTGGACCGCGTGGTGCAGACGCTGGTGGACTTTTCGCGGCCGGTAGAACTCGAATTGCACGAACAGGATCTGCGGCTGGTGATCGGCGATGTGCTCGCGCTCGCCGCCGACGAATTGACCACGCACAGGGTCAAGCTCGTGAGCCGCCTGCCCGAGGAGTCGCTGATCGCCAACGTGGATGCCGATCTGCTGAAGCAGGCGGCGCTCAACGTGATTCAGAACGGCGCGCAGGCCATGCCGGAGGGCGGCCGGCTGGAAGTGGTGCTGGAAGGCGAGACCGATAGCGAGGCCGCTTCGCTTGTGCCGCCGCGATGGAATGGGGTCGAAAGGTCGCGCACCGGGCATGCCACCCCGAAATTCGCCGTGCTGCGCATTGCCGACGAGGGACCGGGAATTCCCGCGGAGATTCAGGAGAAGATCTTCGACCTCTATTTCACGACCAAGAGCGGGGGCAGCGGCATTGGGCTTGCCATGACTTACCGCATCCTGCAATTACATCACGGCAGCGTGGACGTACAATCGAGAGAAGGCCGTGGCACGGAATTCCGGCTGCGTATTCCGCTTACCGCCGCGGGCCGGGGACTGCGGGTTCCGCAACCCGCGGGCATTCGAAGCGATACGGAGTCGGGGAAATGAAGCCGCCTTTCAGGAGCGTCGCGTGGTTGCTGCCGTTCTTGCTCACGGGGTGCTTCGAGCTGCCCTTTCACAAGAAAAATCCGGCGCAGGCGCGCATGCTTGCGCCGCACCTCCAGCCATCGCAGGCCATTCAACTCATCGACATCGAGTTGCCGCCCGCGGACACGGTCGTAGAGGCGAACACAATCTACAACTTGCGGGAGGAAGTGGAGCCGATCCCTCTGCCTGTGCGGCATAGAAGACCACCCAATCCGGAGGAAGTGGAAACCGCACCGGAACCGGTGCCGCCGCCCAACCCGGCCGTGAGCGCGATTGGGCAACTTTCCTCTGGCGACCCGGCGAATTCCCGCCAGCAGACGGAGAATTCCATCGCGGACATCGAGCGCCGGCTGAATGGTTTGAATCGCACGTTGAGCGACTCCGAGCAAAAGACCGCCGAACATATCCGGGAGTTTCTGAAGCAGGCCAGGGCAGCTCTTGCTTCCGGCGATGAGGAGGGAGCACACACGCTGGCCGCCAAGGCGGAGGTATTGCTGACGGAGTTGACGAAGTAAGGCTGGTGCCCGCTCCTCTGCTACTGCTCACCCCAACTCAATTTGCTGCGCAGTGCGTCAAAAAAGCCGCTGTCGCCCAGGCGGACCAGCTTGACGGTGTAACTGGAACGGCAGCATCGCATCTCGTCGCCGCGGCGAAGTTCCACCTTCTGCTGACCGTCGATGGTGAGCAGCGCTACATCGGGAACGCCCTCAACCCGGACAGTGAGCGAAGCGTCGCCGCGCACCACGATGGGACGCAGCGTAAGCAGGTGGGGACAGATGGGCGTGACCACCATCGCATCCACATCCGGCGTAAGGATCGGGCCATTGGCGGCGAGCGTGTAGGCCGTTGAACCGGTGGGGGTGGAGACGATGACGCCGTCGGCGCGAAAGCGCGCCACACTTTTGCCATCCAGCTCGACAGCAAAATCGCCCATGCGAGCGATGTCGCCCTTGGAGATCACCACCTCGTTCAGCGCGTCAAAATTAGCAATCTCGGCGCCCTCCCGCCACAGCACGGCGTGCAGCATGGCGCGCTCGTCGAGCGAGTGGCAGCCGGCGCACCAGTTTTCCAGGGTCGCGTAGAGGTCGGCGAGACGCACTTCCGTAAGAAATCCAAGAAAGCCGAGGTTCACGCTGAGAATGGGCGTGCCGACGGTAGCGAAGATGCGCGCCGCGGCCAGCAACGTGCCGTCGCCGCCCAGCACGATCACCAACTCAGGAGCATAGGCGGGCAGTTCCGCGCGCTCCACGCTCGGCGCAGCGGTGGTATAGCTGCCGCTTTCGCAGTCCAGCAGAGGCTCGTAGCCCCGCTGGCGCAGCCATGCAACCAGCTCCGGCAAAAGGCTCTTCAGCTCTTCCCGATGCGGCTTCGAAACGATGGCGACGCGGGTCATTGGTTCGAGTGTAATGGATCAGGCGGGCAGTCCATCGCGTTTTGCGTAGAGCAGAAACTCCCGGTTGCCTTCAGCTCCTGTGATCGGTGAGGGAATGGTCTCGACCACCTTCCAGCCCAGCGAGCGCACGCATTCCGCCACCTTGTTGATCGCCAGTTCATGCGCGGCAGCATCGCGCACGATGCCGCCTTTGCCCACATGCTCGCGCCCGGCCTCAAACTGCGGCTTAACAAGAATAACGGCTTCGACGAGCGAGGGCGCTGCGGCCAATACCGGTCCCAGCAGAAGCGTGGCGGAGATGAACGAAACATCCATCACGAAGAATGTCATTTCCTGGTCCTGGACCGGCTCCATCAGCGATCGCCGCTTGAGCAGTCGCGCATTGGTGCGCTCCAATAGACGCACGCGCGGATCGTTGCGCAGCTTCATGTCGATCTGTCCAAAGCCAGTGTCGACGGCAGTCACATATGCTGCCCCGTGCTGCAGCAGGCAATCGGTGAAGCCGCCGGTCGAGGCGCCGACATCAAGGCAGGCGCGGCCCTCGACTTCGATCTTCCAATGCGCAAAGGCTGCGGCCAGCTTCACTCCGCCGCGGCTCACATAGGGCTGATCGTCACCGAGCAGGCGGATCGGGGAGTCCAGCGCAACCGAAGTTCCGGGCTTGTCAATTTTTTGTTCGCTGACAAGCACGCGTCCGGCAAGAATCAGCGC
This sequence comes from uncultured Acidobacteriaceae bacterium, assembly GCA_963732305.1. Taxonomy (GTDB): domain Bacteria; phylum Acidobacteriota; class Terriglobia; order Terriglobales; family Acidobacteriaceae; genus Telmatobacter. The sequence continues at coordinate 1,064,945 of CAVSYW010000002.1, read as the reverse complement.
GCGAGCGCGCTCGCGGCTTGCGACGAGACCTCGCTCGACGAGCAACAAGTCGAGACGCGTTTTACCTGAGTGCGTTTTACCGGAACGCGTTTTGGCCGCATCCGTCATGGCCGTTGCCACTCCCTCACAAAAATCGAAGGGCCGTTCCCCTGGGGAAAGGCCCTTTGGATTGTATTGAAGCTGTCGAAGCTCTATGGAGTGACCTGGGGAATGGCCTGGCAGGCCGCGAGCGAAACCAGCGACGCGCTGCCCGGCAGGTTGCAAGGCTGACCGTAGCCCGGCACGCGGCTGCTGTAATTGTTATTGCCGCTGCTGCCATTTTGCGTGGTGGTGCGCACATCGATGGGATGGCCTTCCACAAGAACCGTGTTATCGATCACGTCGGTTACGGTGGGGCTCGACTCGATGATGGTGATATACGGACTATCGGGCGAGGCCGTGTAGATTTTGGCGTACTCGGAGTTCTGCGTATTCACCACGGTGCGCGGATGACCGACGACCGTGATGGTCTTTTCCACCGTATACGTTGACAGGTTGACCACCGTCACCGTGCCGTTTTGTGCACCGTCGTTCTGATTCGCAGTGTAAGCTTTGCTGCCGTCGTAAAGCACCGTTACGCTGGCCGGATTGGGCGTAGCTGTATTGCCCACCGAAATCGTAGTAACCGCGGTTCCAAGTCCGCCGGTTCCAAATCCGCCGGTGATCGCACCGCAGTTGGCGTAACTTATGACTCCATCCACCGTGCAAGTGGGGTTCGCGTATGTGTTCGAGTCGTTACCGTATTCATCCAGCGGGACGTTGATGACACTAATCGATCCCCCGTCGTAATTGGCTACGACGAGCTGCGCGGTCGCCGCTACGTATTCCGCGTAGACCGGCCCCGAACCCGCCGGAAGCTGAATCGTCTGGTGGCACGTGATCCATTGACCGTTTTGATTCTGGAAGGGCGTGCAAGTATCGAGCGTGTTGTTCCTGGCATTGATAACCGTGATGGTGTCGTCGCCCCGGTTGAGAATAAACAGGCGCTGCTGGTCGCTGGAGGGCACCGCATATACCGGGCACACGCCCACCGGGATCGCAGGATCGGTCGTGTTGCTGGAGATTTCGATTGGGGTTGCCACTCCCGTCGTTCCGGCCAAGATCATCGAAGGGAAGTTCGCCGGATTGTTACAGGCGACCTGAGGGGTTGGGAACTGAACGGTCGGCGTATCGGGCACATTCTGGCTGAGGACATATTCGCGCTGGCCGGAAAGTGTTGGAGACCCGGCAATAAACACCGGCATGGTCGCGGCGCTCGTGGACGTTGCGACCGGAATGGACAACTTAAGCGCCTGAGGCGACCCTTGAAAGAGATCGACGACATCGTCATTCAGATCGGCGGCCCAAAGCCCCGAGGACGGCGGCATCAGGTTCACGATCTTCGCCGTCGGCGGCACGGTGGAGAAGGAAACATTCTTGGTTTGAAGCGACGTCGTAATGGCGAAGTTGGAGAGCGTGCCGTCGCAGTTCACGGTGTAGCCGGAGGCGCCCAGCGCATCCAAGGAGAACGCAGTCGGTAAGGGACCGATGGTTGCCTCGGTCAAGATCGAATCGCCTGAGTAATCGATGAGGGTCACAATGCCATTCGTGTTGGCGTCCCCGCAGACGACCCCGGGACCCCCTGGCGACGAAACCACGACCACGTACGACGAAGGTTGCGCGGCCGGGCCGTTGGAATATACCGGGGTCACCGTCGGCCTGTAATTATTGCCACAACCTGCAATCAATGCGGCAATTGCAAGTGCTCCGACTGCCTGGGCCAACAGTGCGCGCCCCTGCCCTGAAATCATGGGAAAAAGCCTCATTCTGAATGTTTCCTGCTTCTTTGTGATTGTAAATCAGCCGGACGGGGCAAAATGGTCTACGCGCCTTCACTCTCTTGCGACGCGACGGGGGAGGATTCGTCAACGATCATAGATACCGCCTTCTTGCCGAGTGAGGCCGCGGGATACGATGAAGCGTGACTGAGAATAAGCTGACCTGGCAATCGAAGCTCGTATTGCTTGCCGTACTGCCTTTTGCGGGCACGGAAGTGGTGCTTGACTGCACTTGGTGGGCCTCCAACGCGGCTCCTGTCGCCATCTGGACCATCGGGCTCAGCGCCCTGCTAGGGCTTGTCACCTGGAAGCTACGGGCTGCCACCCCAGCCGCTGCGCTCACAGGTGCTCTCATCACGGCCAGCCTCATGTTTTCCACGCTTGCGGTGCCTTACGAGCCCTGGCATACGGCCCTGATTCCCACACTGACGGTTGCCGTGCTGGCTTTCGCCGTCACGCGTGCCGGCCGGCGGAAGAAAGAGCAGCTCGGCACCGCGGAGGGTCGCATAGGACGATCAGCCTCGCAAGTCGCGGCCAACCTGGGCCTGGCGGCGCTGGTTTCGAGCAGCCCTGTGCAGTCCTGGCTGTTGGACTCTCACCTGGTATCTCACCGCGCGGTCACGCAGGGATTGCTGTTTGCGCTGGCTGTGGCGGCGCTGGCTGAAGCTGCAGCCGACACAGCTTCATCAGAGATCGGACAAGTGCTCGGCGGGCGTCCGCGCATGATCACGACGTTCAAGACGGTCGATCACGGCCGCGATGGCGCCATCAGCCCGACCGGTTCCCTAACCGGAGTGATTGCCGCTGCAATTGTTGCCGGCACGGGGACTTGGGCGCTCCGAGGTGGCTGGAGCCTGTTTTGGGTGAGCTTGGCGGGAGCCCTTTATGGACTTTTTTTCGACAGCCTGCTGGGAGCAACGCTCGAAGATCGCGGCTGGCTGAACAACGATGCGGTGAACTTTCTTTCGACGGCAAGCGCGGCGGGGTTTGCGCTCGTGTTGTTGTGCATCATGCGCAATTGATCCGGCCTCAAAATACTGCGTCCGTGCCCCATCCATTTCCGCGTTCGTTGCGGAAATGGGTGGGAAACAATGACACTATTAGTGGGCCGGCTCAATAATGCCGGCAAACACTCCCACTCGCTCCCTTGGTCCTTTGATCTCCGTGTTAGTGCAGATCCAGCCGCCACAAGGTATAGCTAAGAATTTCGTGCGCGATGCGCTCGCCTTCCTGAGTCTTCTCTTCCACCGCCGGGCGCGGTCGCGGCGACGTCAGCACATCCAGCCCGTCGGCGGCGCAAATCTCATGAATGCGGAACATGTGCGTGTCGTCGCTGACCACCACCAGCCGGTGCAGGCCGTTGACGCGAGCGATGACCGCAATGCGGCGGGCCGACTCTTCAGTGTTGCGGCTCTCGGTTTCGGCAATGATGGCGCTCTCCGGCACGCCCTTGCTCATCAGGTATTCGCGGCCCACTGACCCCTCGGTATACTGATCGCCGCCGGGGCCCCCCAGCGTGATGATCAGCGGCGCAATGCCGCGATGGTAAAGCTGGAGCGCGTGGTCCAGCCGGGCACGATAGACCGGGGAGGGCCGGCCGTCGTACTCCGCGGCGCCCAGCACGCCGATAGCGTCGGCAGGCGCAGCCTGATCCTGGTCAGCGTAACGCTCGATCTGGGAGTAGACCCACCACGTCCAGCTCACCATACCGGCCACGACAACCAACACAAGCGCCATCACCATGCGAACAGCGCTGAGGCGACGCTTCGGCTTGGATCGAGCAGGCATAGAACAGGGCGCAGGTTTCAGGGTTCAGAAGGCAGTTAGGAGTCCGCGGTTCATAGTTCTTAGTTTCGCACTCCGGCACGCCCTCTTGTTCCCTTGGTCCCTCGTTCCCTTGTTCCCTGCTTCTCTCACCGCTGCAGAACCATGACGATCTCGTGAGTCGGGATCGCGCCCTCGCGCAAAATCTCCCATCGTCCCGCTCCCAGCGTCAGATCGACGATGGTGGTGGGCTGGGCCCGGCCAGTGGGCCCGCCGTCAATGATGAGAGGAATGCGATCGCCGATCTGATCGCGGACGCAGGCGGCGTTGGTGCACTCCGATGCGCCCTGTAGATTGGCCGATGTGGCCGTGATAGGCAGCCCGAAGCGCTCGACTACCGCACGCGCAATCGCGGCGTCGGGCACGCGCAGAGCTACGTTGCCGGTGTTGGCCGTAGAACGCAGCGGGAGCTTGGTTCCGGCGCGAACGATGATGGTGAGCGGGCCGGGCCAGAAGCGATCGGCCAGCTTGTCGAGCAGCGGATCGGTGTCGCGCGCCAGCTCATAGGCCTGGGACAGGTTGGCAATCAACAATGAAAGCGGCTTGTGCTTCTGGCGGGTCTTGATTTGGTAGATTTGTTCGACAGCGGCGAGGTTCACCGGGTCAACGGCCAGGCCGTAAAAGGTGTCGGTGGGCAGGGCAACCACACCACCTTTGCGCAGGCAGGAGACGATGTAATCGATCCGGTCCGGTTGGGGTTCATCGGGATGAACGCGCAGAATTTCCGCCGACAATCAGGCCTACCTCTGTTCCCGAGAAAAGAAGACGTTACAAGATCGGAAACTATCACAGCACTAGCCGCGGTGCAAGTTGCAAGGCAGCTTCCAGCTGTTAGCTTCTAGCTCGTAGCTGCCTCATTGCGGCGTCGCGCGCTCGGAATCGGGCTGGCTTTGGGCGCAAAATACGTCGCAAGCCGCTGGTGATTTAGCGCACGAAAGGCTAGAGGCTAGTAGCTAGAAGCTAGTAGCTGCTCATAGAATCGGCACAGCGCTCAGAGGTAGCCGGTCGATGCCAGTTCGCGTGGTAGAAAGCAAGGACAATGCGCGTTTGAAAGAGTTGCGAAAGGCGCTTGCCGATGCGCGCCGGGGTGCAAATGGCCGCGTCGGTATTGAAGGTCCGCATCTGCTCGAAGAGGCGCTGCGCGCAGGCCTGCGCGTGACGACCATTTTTGTGGCGCAGGGAGCTGAGAAGCTTTTGGACGCGCTGCCCGTGCCGCGTGAGACCGAGATTTTACTGGTGCCGGCGAAGCTGCTCAATTCTGCACTGGCCACCGAGACGCCACAACCCGTCGCCGCGCTGGTCGAGCCGCCGGAATGGACGTGGGAGCACTTGTTCGGCCTGCGCCGCAACGCGACGCCATTGGTCCTGGTCCTCGCCGGTCTGCAAGACCCCGGCAATCTGGGTACGATCCTGCGCTCGGCGGAGGCGTTCGGGGCAACGGGCGTAGTCAGCCTGCCGGGAACGGTGAGCGCGTGGAATCCGAAGGCAGTGCGCGCCTCGGCCGGCAGCGTTTTCCGCGTGCCGCTCATCGCCGCGGAGGTGGAAGAGTGCATTCCGCGCCTTCACAAAGCTGAAACAACGATCTTCGCCACGCTCGCCAGCCGCGCCCCTCAAGCGCACACCATCAATCTGACTCGCCCCGTCGCCATCCTCATCGGGAACGAGGGCAACGGCGTTCCCGGTTCCCTTATCGCGCGCGCTGACGCAATGATCACGATTCCCTGCCCCGGACCGGTGGAGAGCCTGAATGCCGCCGTGGCGGCCAGTGTGCTGCTGTATGAGGCCGCGCGACAGCGAGCTGCCGGGAGTGGCGGACCGTCGGATCGTCGAGGTGCGGGGCGATGAGTTTGTTTGACGTTGGGATCAATTCGTCCAAAGGAGCGCCCCGCAGGACGATTGGCGTCCCGCTGGCCGAGCGCATGCGGCCACGCAGCCTGGACGAGTTAGTAGGCCAGGAACATCTGGTCGGCCCCGGTAGGCCCTTGCGCGTGCAGATTGAGCGCGACGACACGACCTCGATGATCTTCTGGGGTCCGCCAGGCGTGGGCAAGACCACGCTCGCCAAGATCATTGCCGAAACTACCCAGGCGACGTTCATTGAATTCTCGGCGGTCACAAGCGGCATTAAAGAGATCAAACAGGTGATGGTGGAAGCCGCGCGCGCCGCCGAAATGCACTCGCGCACCATCCTCTTCATCGATGAAATCCACCGCTTCAACAAAGCGCAACAGGATGCATTCTTGCCCTACGTCGAACGCGGCACGATCCGGCTCATCGGCGCGACCACCGAGAATCCGTCTTTTGAGATTATTTCGGCGCTGCTCTCACGCTGCCGCGTGTATGTGCTGGAGCCGCTCAAGGAAGCGCAGATCGTCCTCCTGCTGCAACGCGCGTTGGCCGACAAGGTGCGAGGACTGGGCGCGCTCGAGCTAACGGCCGACGTTCGATGCGCTGGAGCTGATCGCCAGCTACTCAAGCGGCGACTGCCGCAGCGCCTACAACGCACTCGAAGTCGCCGCGCAACTGGCACAAGCTCGCGCCGCAGCGAAGCCCGGCCTCGTGAAAGGGCGCGACTTCAGTCGTGCCGAACGCGCAATTGAGGAATCTGGGGCTTTAGCCCCTGAGGGAAGTTCATCGACCGAACCGGCAAAACACATCACCAAAGCCGTTGCCGCCGAAGCCGTGCAGAAGCGCGTGCTGCATATACGACAAATCCGGCGAAGAGCACTTCAACCTGATCTCGGCGCTGCACAAGAGCGTGCGCAACTCCGATCCCGACGCCGCGCTTTACTGGCTCGGCCGCATGCTGGCCGGCGGCGAGGAGCCGCTGTACCTGGCGCGGCGCATCGTGCGCATGGCGGTTGAGGATATCGGCCTGGCCGCTCCCGAAGCGCTGAACCTGTGCCTCTCGGCGAAAGACACCTACGATTTTCTCGGCTCACCGGAGGGCGAGCTGGCGCTTGCCGAAGCCGTGGTATATCTCGCGCTCGCGCCCAAATCGAACGCGGTTTACACGGCCTGGGGCGCGGTGCAGGACGAAATCGAGCACACCCGCCAGGAGCCGGTGCCGCTGCATCTGCGCAACGCGCCCACAAAGCTGATGAAGGACCTTGGCTACAGCGAAGGCTATCGCTACGCTCACGACGAAGAGAATAAAGTGGCCGACATGGATTGCCTGCCGGAGTCGCTCAAAGGCCGCCGCTACTATCTGCCCACTCAGGAGGGCCGCGAGAAGCAGTTGGCCGCGCGGCTGGAGGAGATTCGCAGGATCAAAGCAGAAAAGCGTGGCTCAAACTAAGCGCTGGCATGGCCTGTTCCTCGCTCTACCCCCAAGGATTCACGACCGACTTCGCGATGTCGTCGAAGTGCTTCACGTTGCGCGTCGCGAGAGTGGCGTGGGAGGCGAGAACAATGCCGGCGATCATCGTGTCACGGAGTTCGCCTGTCCGGCCTGTCCGTTTTCGATCAGCAGCAAGCATCGCCGCTGCGCGGGCCGCCTGCTCGTCGTAAGGAAGAATCCTCTGCTGAACAACCTGGTTGAGCCAGTTCTCGAAGGCAGTCGTCAAAGCTGTCCGGCGTCTTCCTGCAGGCGCTGTCTCGATGCCAAATCGAGCCTCGAAGATCGTTACCGACGTTGTCCAAAGCGATGAGGCGGGCTGGCGGTCGAGCCACTTGGTAACCCGGCTATCCGGCCTTGGGAGCATGAACTCCGAGACCACGTTGGTATCCAGGATGATCATTCGCCGAACTTGATGGGTTCAACAGGGAAACCGCGCCACTCCTGGATTGGCTCGTCGAGGTAGACGCCGCTACCGCTAAACAGCGCCACGGACGCCGTTCCGAACCCGACCGCCGGAGACGATTCATCCCGAGTTAGCGCGTTATGTAATAATCTCGCGCACCTCGGCCTCCATGCTGCGGCCATTGCGCTTGGCGCGGCGCTGCATGCGGGACTTTACGCGCTCGTCGACTTTGCGAATCAGAATCTGGGCCACCGCGCCCTCCGTTGATAGCATGATAGCACATGAGCGAAACAATCCGCGCCTGTTCCTGGGTTTGCGTCGCTATTTCGGTGTTGTCGCAGATGGCAACTTGGCAATGGCGTCCAGAACGATTCCAGGCGTAAGCACCTGTGGCAAAAGCAGTGGTGCGTCTTGTCCCGGCGTATAAAGTGCATAGACAGGTACACCGCTGCGGCCCAGCGCCGTAAGCGCCTGCGTGATGGCGGGATCTTCGCGGGTCCAGTCGGCTTTGAACAAAGCCACGTTTCTCGCGCCGAACGCCTGCATCACTTCGGGTTGGCTGAGGGCGACCCGCTCGTTGACCTGGCAGCTCAGGCACCAGCTCGCGGTAAAGTCCACAAAAACAGGCTGCCCGGCTGCGAGCGCGCGCTGAACGGCCTCAGCCGACCACGGCTGCCATGCACCACTGCGTGGGGCAAGGCCCTCGGATGAGAGCGGTACCGGTGAAGTCACCGGCGCCGTGGCGAGTTCTCTTGGCGCGGTGATGCAGGCAACAAGCACAGTCAGCAGGATCAAAACAGCGACGATAGTGGCCCAACGCTTTGCCTGCCAGCGACCCAGGAACCACCCGGCAATGGCAAGCAGCAGAAAGGTGGAGAGCAATGCCAGCAATAAGGTCGTGCCATAGGCATCTGCGACAACCCATGTAAGCCAGATGACCGTCCCGAAGATAGGGACAGAAACCGCCTGCTTGAGAATGTCCATCCACACGCCTGGCTTAGGCAGGATGCGTGTCCATGCCGGCTGGAGCGTGAGGACGACGTACGGTGCGGCGAGACCGAGAGCGAGCGCGGTGAAGATTGCGAAGGTGACGGCGGCAGGCTGGGCAAGCGCATAGCCGATGGCCGCTCCCATGAAGGGCGCGGTGCACGGCGTGGCAACAATGACAGCGAGGACTCCCGTGAAAAAACTGCCCGCATAACCCTGCTTTGCGGCGAGCGATCCACCCGCACTCGTCAGCGTGAGGCCGATCTCGAATTGCCCGGCAAGCGAAAGCCCGAAGAAAAAGAAAAGCCCTGCCAGGACCATTAAGAAAATCGGCGACTGGAACTGGAATCCCCAGCCCAGCGTGGCTCCGGCGGCGCGCAGGCCGAGCAGCAAGGCGACAAGCGCCCAGAAGGAAACAAGAATGCCCGCGGTGTAAACGAGACCGTGCGCGCGGAGATTGTGGCGCTCCTCGGAGCCCGATCGCACCAACGCCAGGCCCTTCAAGAACAGCACAGGAAAGACGCAAGGCATGAGGTTGAGCAGCAGGCCGCCGAGGAAAGCGAAGAAGACAGTGCTGGCGAGGGAGGTGAAGGAGAACTCTGAAGGGGCGGGCGGTGCAGCGACGGCTCCGGGTGTTGAAACGATCTCATAGTTGCGACCGCCGGAGAGTTCGAGCACCCCCTTCAACTGCGCGGGCGCGGCGGTGAGATTTGCGTCCTTCTTGAGATCGAGAACCAGGCCCGTTGCCGTCGGCGTGACGATTTGCGGCGCGGGATTGTCGAGGACGTTCTCATCTTCAGGGAAAAATTCCGCTTGCGTCTCGCGTTGGCCGGTGGCGACGGCGAGGCGAAAGCCGGTGGGAGTGGCCTGAAAGAAGACGTGGTCGGCCGAGGGGAGCGGCTGCGGGTAGTAACTCGCCTGAACCAGCCGAAGGAACAGGCCGTCGTCCGCATTCTCTGCCGAGACGTTGCCGCTAGTCGCCACGTGACGGGTCACTTCCAGCTGAGCCTTGCCGGGGATGCAGACTTCACGACAAACAAGCCAGTCGACTTTGGCCGCTAGCGCTACCGGTCCGGTCTTCACGCTCTTATCGATGGTCAGCGCGACGGGGAAATACACCTCGCCCTCGTAACCGTAGTCCATTAGCGGGCCCAGCGGTAGACGCCTCGGGGCGGGAAATTGCAATGGCCCGGCGGTGATTCCTCTCGGCAAAGTCCACTGAATTTGCGGCGGCTCGCCGGAATCGCCCGGATTGCTCCAATAGATGTGCCAGCCTGGTTCGAGTTTAAAGTAAAGGCCGGCCAGGCTCTGGTCGGTAGTGCCGGGAAAGAGATTGTTGTCTGATCACTGCCAGCTGTACATGCAGATGCGCAACGTCGGCGGAATTCGACGCGGCGTGTGCAACCAGCCCAAAAGGAAGCAAAGCAACGAGCGCGAAGATCAAGTGGAAACGACGCATGAGAGGCGAAAAATCGGGCTCCATCTAGTTGGACTCAGTGTAAAGGACCGGAGGTGCAACGCCAGCCGGAGAAACTGGGTTCGCGCGGACGATTGGCGTGAGAAACGCGACAGCCCGAGGGTGAGGCTGGTGGTCGGGGCATGAGGCGCCGCCCATCGGAGACGGGGCTGGAGTTCTTAGGTCCGTGAAAAAAAAGGCGAATGCACTCTTTTTTCGATGAAAATCTCGCGCCCGTGTGCTACCTTGAGTGCGCATTCAGTCCCCCGGCCCCAACTTCTCACATCCCAAGGAGGATCGTTTCATGAAAGTCACACGTATCTTCGCTGCGTTGGCAATGATCGGCGCAACACTCACTCTCTCGAGCCAAAGCCAGCATGAACCGGCGTATTCACTCAAAGGCCCGTTGCCATCTTGCAGCGGCACCTACGCCATCGTCCGGCTTACCGAGATCAATTCCGACAGCAACTTTGAAAAATATGAGCAGGCCCTGGCTCTGCATAAGGCCTGGTACAAGAAGCACGGTTACAAGGACCAGATCTTCGCGGCGCGCGTCCTGGAGCGGGATGAGCAGACCGGTGCGGCCCACTTTTCCAATCACATGGTGCTCCAGTATCACTTCATCGAGCCAGGCAGCAAGCCGCCTGTTCACGATCACGATGCCGAGTGGGATGCTTACGTGAAGGCGTACACAGACATATCGACGATGAAAGAAACATACCTAAGCTGCGTTCCCAAGGAACACCGGCCGCATTCGATGCAGTAGGCGGAACGACGACTTGAACGACGCTGCAATTCCGCCGGCGCCGCCCTCTCCGCTAAAGCATTTTTCGGATTGATATAGAGTGAGGCCACCAACCCAGAGTGGATTTTTCTCAAGAAAAATCCACTTGCACCCCCCTCGGTGACCCTACGGTAATCCGAAAAATGCCTTAGCTGCGCTTGTTGTGCAGTTCCGGCCGGGCGGCGTGCTCGCGGTAGATGCAGTCGTTCTCAACGCATTTGACACCGGCCGCGCGCGCTCGGGCTACGGCCTCTTCGTGGATGACTCCGTCCTGCAGCCAGAGACCAGGAATGCCGAGCCGAATCACATCGTCGACGATCGCGGGAACGTGTTCGGAGGCGCGGAAGACGTCCACCAGGTCGATTCCCTGTCCCGTCAAGTCGCGCGCCGCGAGTTCGGCTGCGTCAAGATCGCAATAACATTGCATTCCTGCCACCTCAAGGAACGCGGGGTTCACGGGAAAGACGCGATAGCCGTGCGTGGCTAGATACCGGCCGATGTTGTTGCTGGCGCGGAAAGGCTTGTCGCTCATGCCGACGACGGCGATGTTGCGCGCTTTGCGCAGCATTTCTGAGATGAGATCGTGTTGGTTGGTTGGCATAGTGGTCGGTCGATTTCCGGTTTTGTTGCTCCCTCGCTCCCTTGCTCCCTGCTTTCTACACGTCCAGGTTGTCGCTCGCCTCGGCGGCCACTGCCGTGCCGCGGCGCTTGGCGAGAAGGTAACCCCTGAGAAACGGCTCCAGATACCCGTCCAGCACCTTGTCCACGTCGCCCACTTCGACTTTGGTGCGGTGATCTTTGGCCATGCGGTAAGGCTGCAAAACGTAGGAGCGGATCTGTGAGCCGAAGTTAATTTCGAGCTTGGAGTCTTCGAGCTTCTTGCTCACGGCCCGTTTCTTTTCGAGTTCATATTCGTACAAACGCGAACGCAGCATCTTCATCGCCTTGTCGCGGTTCTTGTGCTGGCTGCGCTCGTTCTGGCACTGCACGACAATTCCCGTGGGCAGGTGCGTCATGCGCACGGCGGAGTCGGTGGTGTTCACGTGCTGGCCGCCCTTGCCGCCGGAGCGATAGGTGTCAATGCGCAAGTCTTCCACCTTCAGGTCGACGTGAATGGTCTCGTCGATCTCCGGCGAAACGTAGACCGAAGCAAATGACGTGTGGCGGCGTTTGGCCTGGTCGAACGGCGAGATGCGCACCAAGCGATGCACGCCGCTCTCGCCGGCTAACATGCCGAAGGCGTTTTCGCCGGTGATGGTGAACGTGGCCGACTTGATGCCCGCCTCTTCGCCGTCCTGGTAGTCGTTCATCTCGGTCTTGAAGCCCTGCTGCTCGGCCCAGCGCAGGTACATGCGCAGCAGCATCTCGGCCCAGTCCTGGCTTTCGGTGCCGCCCGCGCCGGGATGCACGGTGACAATGGCGTTGAGCGGATCGGCCTCGCCGGAAAGCATGGTACGGGCTTCGAGGTCTTCGGCGAACGTGCCCAGTTCCTTGATGCTCTTTTCGAGATCCGGGAGCACATCTTCGCCTTCTTTGGCCAGCTCGAAGTAGGCTTCGATGTCGCCGGTGCGGCGGACTAATTCGTCGTCGTCGCGCACCTGCGAATCGATGCGCTTTTTGTCGCGCATCAGAGGCTTGGTGGCGTTTGGATCGGACCACAGCGCCGGATCGGCAAGCCTGGTTTCTATTTCAGAGAGTTCCCTGCGGATGCGAGCTGGGTCAAAGATACTCCCGCAGGTCGCGCACTTGGTTGCGCACGGGAGCGTAGGCGAATTCGAGATCGTTTAGCGACATTTGAGCATTTCCCTGAATGACCTTGAGTAGCTTTCAGCCGTCAGCTTAAGCGTTCAGCCCGGCATTCCTTGTTGCCTTCTCTCGTATAGTTCCCATGATTTAGAATGTCCATCTTCATGCGAATCATGGCAAAACTGTTGACCATCCACATTCGAATCAATCAGGATTGGAGGCATCGAAAGCTTCAGTCCATTATTCATGACAAGGGGAAGAACAAAGGTAAAACGATCCCAATCCGTTGGATCACCGAACCGATCTGTACCTTTGAAATATCCACACATGATCCAAGATATATGAACTAATCCGTCACTTCCCAGTGTGCCGCCTTGTTGATAGACGGTCTCATCCTTGACTTCGGATAAAACTCGAACATCCTGATGATCGTCCTTAAAATCGTAATCCCTCAAAGCTTGCATGAGAATATCATGCCCCACATTCTGAGAATTGGAAACTTGATATGGACCCACTTTAATTGGTCGATCGTCCACATCATTTTGGGGGCTGGAAACGTTCTGATTCTGGATGCCATTTTGATGGTCGGGGTCGCCAGTGAATGGGCCCCATTTCATCATGTACGTGACAATGCCTCCGGCTATCATCAAGTATATCCAGCCAGGAAAAGCTTTCGACAATCTACTGCTCATGCCGCCTCCGGACTGGGAATTTGGTAAGCTATTTTAGTTCATTCTGCGCCCGCTGGGGAATCATTTCGGGGGTGGGCGAATCCCTTCCAGCACGGCGGCGGGACTCTATCGCATGAAATTGCGCCCGGAAGGCGCTACGATTTTCCACTCCCGAAGGCGAGACGGCACGCGACCATTGCCTTGAAATGAGGAGACGCTAGAATGCCCTACATTCTTCCACAAGACGTGACCGCCCCTAAAGAGCACTGGATGCTGCATCGGGTACTCATCGGGGGTGCGACTGGAAAGCCAGCTTATGCATTGGGTACCTGGGATGGGAGCAGGTGTATAGGGGCGCGCTGGAATGGAACCGATGAAAACGAAATCGGATGGCCAAGAATTTATGTGCACCCCTGCTGGCATATTCTGGACGAAAGGTTGTTTGATGCCGTTCTCGCGTTGCTTCCAAGCTATACGGAGAGAATTATGGCAATGCGTTTTCTTGATGGCGAAGATGTTTAGCCGGGCGAGGCTAAAGCCACTTTGATTGAATGCCGGCTTTCGGGAGCCTGAAGGCTCCTGTTCCCTCCGTAGTCCGGCCTACCGGCGCAAAGGTCGTGCCCCAGCCCAGACCACGATCCCCAGGCTCAGCACGGCGCACACCCACGCGAAGACGTTGCCGTGCGCCGTGTAGAACGTGATGTCGTTGCGGAAGGCGAATTCCGCGGGCAGCGCGTCGGTCTGGTGCCGGGGAATCGACTGGCGGACTCTCCCATATGGGTCGATGGCTGCGGTGACGCCGGAGTTGGTGTCGCGCAGGAGCCAGCGGCGGTTCTCGATGGCCCTCATGCGCGCCATGTTCAGGTGCTGCCAGGGGGCGCTGGTGTCGCCGTACCAGGCGTCGTCACTGACGTTGACGAAGACCTCTGCGCCGTTGCGCGCAAACTGGCGCACCTCATCGGCGAAGACCGCTTCGTAGCAGATGAAGACGCCATAGCGATGGCTCCCGCCGCTCTGCGTGGGCAGCAGAAACGTGTTCCGCTCAGCACCGCGCGTGAACGACGAGACGCGTCCTGTGAGTTTGTGGGCGAAGGTGAGCAGGTTCTGGAAGGGAATGTACTCGCCGAAGGGGACGAGGTGGATTTTATCGTAGCGGCCCACGCGACTGCCGTCCGCGCCGACGACCAGGGCGGAGTTGTAGTAGTTCCACTCGCGCGCGTCGGCATCGAAGCTCCAGCCAATGTTGCCCACCACCAGCGGCGCATCGACGGAGCGGGCGATGCTCACGAGGGCGCTCTTGAATCTTGGGTCCGACTCCTCAAAGGGCGCAGGCGACTCCGGCCAGGCCACGAGATCGGGATGCGCGGGATAGGGCGGGCAGATGATTTCGCCGTTGGACGCACCGGTTTGCGGAATTCCGGCGATGTAGGTTTTGCATTGCTCGTTGGCAAGGCGCGTGAATTCGGCGATGTGACGATCCCAGTCGAGGCCTTGCCAGTTGTTGACGCTGCCCACGTCGAGATTGGGCTGGATAAGGACGGCGGTGGCGGTCGGAGCGGGTTTGGGCGGCGCTTTAAAGACGCCCGCGAATCCTGATATTAGGAGAAGGACTCCGCATCCTGTCCAGGCCCAGCGGCCAGAGAGTTTTTTCCTGGCCTCGGATCCGACCAACAACCCTCCAGCAAGAAGAGCGCTAGCGGCGACCAGCAAAAAGCTGATTCCGTAGACGCCGGTCCAGGGCGCGAGTTGGTTGATGAGCGTGTTGTCCACCTGCGAATAGCCGAGTTGGTCCCAGGGAACGCTGGTGATGCGCGCGGCGGCGAGTTCCAGCGCGGTCCAGAGGAACGGCGCGAAGGCAAGAGCGATGCGCGTTGAGCCGGTGACGCGGCGGACCAACGCGAGCCCGAGCCCGAAGAGTCCGAAATAAAGCCCGAGGACGAGACTGTATCCGATAAGCAACAACGTGGGCGCGAAAGGCGGCATGTCGCCGTAACGCGACATGGTGTCGCGCACCCAGTAGCAGTTGCCCATGTACCAAAGGAAGCCGCAAAGATATGCAATGAGGAACGCGCGGCGCAGGGGATGGCGCTCGGTTTTTTGCGGAGTCGAGAGCAGCGCCCAAAGCAGTGGAACCAGTCCGAACCACGCAAAGACGCTGCGCCAGGGCGGCATGGGGCCGGCGAGCGGGAACGGCAGCTCCAGCAAGCCTGCGGAAAGCACCGCAGCCGTCCACTGCTTCCATGTGGATTGCATACAGGGGCGAGTGTAAAACATTTGCCCGGGGGCTGCGATTTACTTTGGCGCAGGACCAGTGCGAAAAACAGGCTTTGGGGTAAAATCGAAATCATGATATTGGCGACGTTCGCAATTCGCGTGCTGGAAGTGATGTTCTTTGTCGGTTTGGCGGGATCCGCGGTTGTAGTGCTGATCAGCTTTATTGAGGACGGGAAAGAACTTTTCGGCAAGGACTAGAGCCTAAGCTTGCGATATTGATCGTTGGACTAGCGCGGGTCAGGAGACCCGCGCTACAGCCGGTCGGGAGACCGGCGGTACTCGCTTCCCACTTACGCGTCCTTGTCCATCGCGGCTTTGCGGTCCTCCGCCGAAAATGCCGCCGCCTTTCCGCCACGCGCCGCGCCAACATAATGGGAAACCGCGGCCATCGTGGCCGCAACGCCGGACTTGCTGGTGCTGTAGCTCATCGCCGAAGGCAGCGGAATACTCATAGCCGCCGCGGTCTGGATCGCATCCTGGTTCGCACCCAGAAACACGAAGTCCCAGTTGTACTTTTCCCTCTGCTCACGGATCATTTCGCCGATCTTGTCGAGGTTGTAATTTTTGCTCGCATTCTCCATGCCGTCGGTGAGCGTCACCACGATCACCTTGGAAGGACGTTCCTGTTCGGAGAGCGCCGCAAGCTCCTGGCCGAGTTCGACAATGGTGCGTCCTTGCGCATCCAGTAGCGCGGTCGAACCCCGCGGCACAAATGTGTTTTGCGTCAGCTCCGGACAATCCTTGAGAGGCTTGTCGAATACCGTCTCGTATTGATCGTCGAATTGCACCAGCTTGACCGTCGCCTCGCCGGGAAGTTCCTTTTGCGTCCTGATGAATTCATTGAAGCCGGTCACAGTGGATTCCTTGCAGCTTTCCATGGAGCCCGAGCGGTCTAGAACGATCGCAATGCGCGTTAAATTGTCTTTCATTTTTCCTCCTCTGCCTTCTCTGCTGCCTTCTTCCCTGCTGTCTTCTTGCCTTCTCTCGAGGGGCTGGCCCCGGAAAGCGCCGGCACCGTGTAGACCACAGCTTTCTCCACCTTGAGCGCCGCGGTGATGCTCTCCCCCGGAGGCCGCCTTCCGTTGTAGACATCGCTCAAGTACTGCGGAGAAACGCCGAGCTTGCCGGCGAACTGCTGCGCGGTCTGGCCTCCCTGCTGCTTTTTCATGAACTCCATAAACTGATCGAGATTCATCTTTTTTACGGCCATGGTCCCAGTATACGTCAAATGACGTATCCGTCAAGTGCCGTATATTCCCGACCGTTTGCTCTTCCAGTTGGCGCTTATCGAACGCCCCAAAACCTCTGTTGCAGAAGACGATGCTGGGCTGGTTAAAGCCGATCTTTAGGTGGTGGGTCAGTTTGAAAGCAAAATCCATCAGGGGCTAAAGCCCACCTCATTCTTGGGCTCTTGCGGCACGACTGAAGTCGTGCCCTTTCACGACGATTTCAGACTGACCCACTGCCGATCTTTATTTTTCGTTGACATGTATATTATTGGCAATTAGACTCATCGCAGAGCGGTGGTTTCGCTCATAGGATTTTCACCACCGGTTCCCCGGCCGGCTCTTAAGCGATGGCCTCTTCTCGTACGACCGTAGCCCCTCCCAGTGACCGCGTGCGGTTGATCGTGGCGTCCTCAGTGATGCTCACGTTTATCTCCTTCTGGCGCGCGGCCGCCATCGTCCTCAACGACCTCGGATCTTCAGCTTTTTACGCAGGCGGCATCGCCGAACAGGCGGTAGGCGCGTCGGCCCCGTGGTTCATTCTCGGCATCATGCTGTTCAGCTTCGCGGTGCGCGCGGTATACGTCGAAAGCTGTTCGATGTTTACCCGCGGCGGTGTCTATCGCGTAGTCAAAGAGGCCCTGGGAGGCGGATTCGCCAAGCTCAGCGTCTCCGCCCTGATGTTCGACTACATCCTCACCGGCCCCATCTCCGGCGTTTCTGCCGGCCAGTACATTACCGGCCTGCTCAACGAACTGATCACCGTCGCCAACCAGTGGCATTGGCTACCGCCAGCTTTGATGGACGCACATAACAATCCCATCCAGCTGAACATGGACTACACCTCTGCGCTCCTGGCTGCGGCGGTGACGACCTATTACTGGTGGCAGAACATCAAGGGCATTGAGGAGTCGAGCGACAAGGCGCTGCGCGTCATGCAGATCACCACGGTGATGGTGATTATTCTGCTGGTGTGGGGCGTGTATACGGTTTTCCTCCGCGGAGCACAGCTCCCGCCTTCGCCTATTCCTTCACACTTACATTTCAGCGACGATGCACTCGGTTTCCTGAAAGGCCGCGGGCTGCCGATCTTCGGCCTGTTTGGCGTCCTGATGGCCTTCGGCCACTCCATTCTGGCCATGAGCGGCGAGGAGAGCCTCGCCCAGGTGAACCGTGAGATCGAGCACCCGAAGCTGAAGAACCTGAAGCGCGCCGCGATTGTCATCGCCATTTACAGCCTGATCTTCACCGGCGGAGCTACACTGCTGGCGTCGATGCTCATCCCCACTTATGAGCGGACGGTCATCTACCCCGACAACCTGATCGCTGGACTGGCCATGTTCATGGCGGGTCCGATGGTGTGGCGCATTCTGTTCCGCGTCTTTGTGGTGCTGGTCGGATTCCTGATTCTTTCCGGCGCCATCAATACCTCCATGATCGGCTCCACCGGCGTGCTGATGCGCGTGGCCGAAGACGGCGTGCTGACCGACTGGTTCCGCAAGCCGCACCGGCGTTTCGGCACCAGCTATCGCATCGTGAACCTGGTTTTTGTGCTACAGATGTTCACGATCCTCGTGAGCCGCGGCAATGTCATCATGCTGGGCGAAGCGTACGCATTCGGCGTGATCTGGTCGTTCACGTTTAACAGCCTGTCGATGCTGGTGCTGCGCTGGAAGTACAAGGGCGAGCGCGGTTGGAAGGTGCCGCCCAACATCCGCATCGGAAAAACCGAGATCCCCATCGGGCTGCTCTCGGTGTTCATGGTTCTACTCGCCACGGCGACCGTAAACCTGTTTACCAAGTCGATTGCCACGGTAAGCGGAATTATGTTTGCCATCGCGTTCTTCATCGTCTTTACGGTGTCGGAGCGCATCAACCGACGCAAGCACGCGCAGACCTCCAAGGAGATGAAAGACCACTTCCAACTGGAGCACCAGGATACGGTGACCCGGGAGTCAGTGGCGATCCGTCCCGGCGGCGTGATTGTGACCATGCGGGACGCCGCCAATCCGCTCGCCCTCAAGTGGACCCTGGGGCGCACCAGCACCGATGAGCGGGATGTTGTGGTCATCAGCGTCAGGTTGATGGGCGCCGGAGGACCGGAATACCTCAGCGCCGAAGAACAGAGCTTCAGCGAGCACGAGCAAATGGTCTTTACCAAAGCCGTGTCGGTCGCAGAGAGCTTTGGCAAGAAAGTGTCTCTCCTGGTCGTTCCGGCAGCCGAGATCTTTCCCGCTCTTGCCCAGACTGCAAGCTCACTCGAGGTAGAGTCGGTGGTCTCGGGAAGCTCCAGTTCGTTGACCGCGGAAGAACAAGCGTTCTACATGGGTCAGGCCTGGGAAGCGTTGCCCGAGCCCAAGCGGCAATTCAATTTCTGTGTTGTGGCGCCCGATGGCGCCGTCAAGGTCTTCTATATCGGGCCTCACGCGCCGTCTCTGAGCCCGGAGGATGTGCAACTCGTGCACCGTCTGTGGCTGAACATGCGCCGCGACCCAAAGGCGGCCGATCTGCATCACAGCGACATCATCACCTACGCCCTGACGCGGCTGGCTGGCCAGTACGCGCGCGAGAAGGAAGATATCCTGCGCGATCTGCGCAATTGCCGCGGTGCGGGAGCGCCCGCATCGGTGAAGCTTGGCGCACAAGATACGCTCGGTTTGGGCGGCATCACGCAATCGCCGCGCGCGGTGAAGCAGACGAGAGACCAATAAAGCAGGGACTAAGGGACTTAGGGACTTAGGGACTTAGGGACTTAGGGACTTAGGGACTTAGGGACTTAGGGACTTAGGGACTTAGGGACTTAGGGACTTAGGGACTTAGGGACTTAGGGACTTAGGGACTTAGGGACTACGGAGAAGAGAGATGGGGCAATCATTCAAAGATTTGATCGTTTGGCAGCGATCCATCGAGCTCACAACGGATGTTTATAAACTAACCTCAAAGTTTCCCGAAGCCGAACGTTTCGGCCTGACTAACCAGATGCGCTTGGCTTCCGTATCGATTGCAAGCAACATTGCGGAGGGGTACGGACGATCAACGAGGGGTGAGTATGTGCAGTCTCTCGGTCATGCTCGCGGGTCCTGTTCAGAGCTTGAAACACAAATCGTAATCGCAAAAAACCTTGGGTTTGGCGCAACTCAAAATCTCCAATCAGCCGAAACCCACTGTAACGACGCAGGCAGGCTTCTCGGCGCATTGATAAAGTCCATTCGAGCGAAGCAGCCCGCGGCGTCCTAGTCCCTTAGTCCCGAGTCCCTCAGTCCTAGTCCCTTAGTCCCTTAGTCCCTCAGTCCCTGTATTCATCCCCCGGTTGCCAGCTCACCACCTTCACCCCCGGCTCAACCAGGGCGCTTAGTTGCTCCGGCGTGCCTTTGAGCGGCGGAAACGTGCCCCAGTGAACGGGGAGAACTACCTTTGGCGCCAGGAGACGGCAGGCGAGCGCCGCTTCCTTCGGACCCATGGTGTAGAAGCCGCCGATGGGCAGCATGGCCACCTGGGGCTTATACAACTCGCCGATCAGCTGCATATCGCCAAAGACCGAGGTATCGCCGGCGTGATAGAGCACGGGACCGCCGGCCACTTCCAAGACGAACCCGGCTGCAACGCCAACGTAGTGGACGCCTTTCTCATCCTGCGCGCCGGATGAGTGCTTGGCATCGACCATGGCGGCTGCCACGTCGTCGAGTTCGACGGTCCCACCCAGGTTCATGCCGATGGTCTGCTGAATACCCTGGCCGGCGATGAAATCCGCCAGCTCGTAAATTGCAACCACGGTAGAGTCGTGCTTCTGGGCCACCGGCACGGCGTCGGAGATGTGGTCTCCGTGCCCGTGCGTCAGCAGAATGTAGTGGATCTTCGTTGGAAGTACAAAATCCTTCGGGTATTTGGGGTTATGCGCGATGAAGGGGTCGATCAGGATATTGGTTCCCTTGGCCGTCTGAACCAGTACCGTAGCGTGCCCGAGCCAGGTAATGCGCGTCGGCTGGGTTGGGGTCATGGAATCCTCCTTGAAAGGCAGCTACTAGCTTCTAGCTACTAGCTTCTGGCGTCTAGCTCCTAGCTTACCTGTGCTCTCGGCCGCGTTTGGTAAACGACGCCTCGATCACACGGATTTCCTCAATCTGTGCCATCGCGCACTTGGCTCCTAAAACTAACAGCTAGAAGCTAGTAGCTAGAAGCTGCTTTTTTGAGAAGTAGCGCTTGACGGCAGGGGAAGGCAAGCGTAGCCTCAAAAAAGGCGAATATATGGCGAATATCGAGAGCCTCTTCCCCATTCTCGAATCTAAACTCGATTCCAGACCTCTCTCCGGCCTCGCGCGTTCCGCTGCCCAAGCCCCGCTCGACTCCACAGGCTGGCTCACAGAGTATCGGCCCCTCGTTTCGCGCTCGATCCTGAACAAAACCACTTCCCGGCGCGGCCTTCCCTTCACCCACGCCATCAACCCCTACCGCGGCTGTGAGTTTGCCTGCCGCTACTGCTACGCCCGCTACACGCACGAGTTTCTTGAGATGCAGCCTGACGAATTCGAACGAAAGATCTACTTCAAGCAGAACGCCGCCTGGCTGCTTGAGCAGGAGCTGCGTCGCCTGAAGCCGGACACACAGATTGCACTGGGCACCGCCACCGATCCGTATCAGCCACTGGAGCGCAAGCTCGGGATCACGCGTTCGCTGCTCGAAGTCTTCGCGCGCCACAGCGGATTTCGCCTGAGCATCGTGACCAAATCCACTCTCATCGCGCGCGATCTCGAATTGCTCGCGGAGATCGGCGAGCGCAACAAGCTGACAGTCCACCTGACCGTTACCACCATGAACACCAAATTGGCGCGCGTGCTGGAACCCCGTGCGCCACGACCCGATCTGCGCATCCAGACGCTCGGGCAACTGCGCCAAGCCGGACTGCGCGCCGGCGTTCTCTGTTCCCCGCTCATGCCGGGGATTACGGACAACCCGAGTTCCATACGCGCCGTAGCCAGGGCGGCGGCCGAAGCCGGCGCCTGCTTCTTTGCTGCCGGAGCGCTGTTTCTGAAGCCGTGCTCGCTCCCCACATTTCTTGCCTTCGTCCGCGAGCATTTTCCGGCGCAACTTGCCGCCTACGAACAGCGCTACGCGGAGAACGCATTCGTTTCGCCTGCACACCGGAAACGCGTGGCAGAGCTTGTCGAAGCCATCTGCCGGGAATTCAAGCTGGGAAAACGGTACACGTTCGAGGCCGCAGCCAAAGAAGCTTCCGCAGAGGAGAACCCCGCCCTCGAAATGCAGCCTTGGCTACCGTTCGGGCAAGTTTGAGGAGGTTTAAGAACAGGTGAATCCAGTCTCCTTGATTTACGACTTGAATCGATTGTGCGCCGAAAGCGCAAAATTATATGCAAAAATCGCGAAAGAAAAATGAAAGAGTGGAGACGAATGGACGGAAAGGGGGTTGCCAGCGCATCGATGCGAGTTTGCGGGAGTGACGGTTCCTGAACTGCTCCCGGCTCCCTATCCCCTGTCTTACTCACCGAGTGACGATGACCTCGGAGACACTGTCCTTGGCCAGAAACTGCCGGTGTCCCGACCAACCCGTAAAGAGGCGCTCAATGCTGCGGTTGGTGAAGGCGCGCTGCAAAGGAAACTGCTGCGTCATCTGCATTTCAACGTCATCGCCGGGGGTCACGTGGTAGCGAAATCGCTCCGTATCCTCGCCCTGCGTTCGGGTATGGAAGAAGGCCAGCACCTGCCCGCCGGGATTCATCGCCACATGCAGCCGCCGAACCAACGGCGCCAGGAACGGCTCAGGCAGATAGTCCAGCGAAGTCCACAAAAGTACAACATCGAAGGTGCGTCCCGCGAAGTTCAAAACCTGATCGAGGTAGCTCTCGATGTTCCACAGCGGGGTGCCCTCGCCATCTTCGCCGGCTCGCCAATCGCCCGTGCATGCCTCGTAAACCAGGTCGGCAAGAAAGACGCTATGGCCCAGGCTGGTGAGGTAGTTGATATTGGCGGGAGAGGTGTAACCGGCGTCGATGATGCGCAAACCCGGCTCAGCCTGCAGGCGTTTCCGCAAAACCGCCCAGGCCCCCGAATGACGCGGAAAGCGTGGCCCAGTAAGCCCTTCAGCCTGGGGAGATGAAGCGGCCTCCTGTTTCTTATCGAACCAACGACGCAGCACAGTGCATTCCTTGAACGGCCGGGCATAAGCGAATTGGGGGAATCGGGAACTGCCCGGCAAGAATCTTTCCAGCCTTATAGAACTCCGCCGCTGCGTTGCACGTTCACGCCTTCGGGTACTTTCGAAACCGATTGAGTCAGATCCACCTTGCCGCGGAAAACGGCATTGTCTTCAACGGCCAGGCGCAGGGCTCGAATGTCGCCTTCGAGGTTGCATCCGGCGCGCAACTCCACTCGCCCACTGGCCACGACGTTACCCTGAACCCGGCCCTGGACCAGTACGTCCTTGGCGGACAGGTCGGCCGCAACATTGGCGCTGGGCCCGATGGTCAGCCGACTCTCGGCCAGATTGACTGTTCCCTCCACCCGTCCATCCACGATCAGATCTTCCTGGCCCTTCACTTCGCCGCAAATCACGATCGTTTTCCCGATTCGTGCGGCAGAATTGTCCGCTACCATATCGTTTCATCCCTTTCAAAATGCATCTGAGGTCCTGCCCGCACTATATCAATCCTGCCATGTAGGTTCAATTCATCGGTTAAATTCGCGGGTCCGCGCCCCGCTGCCGATTCCCCGCGGATTTCTCAACGATACACCCGGCGGACCGCGAAGGAAAAACCTGGTGGTGGTCAATTTGAAAAAGCCATGCCTCCGGGGCTAAAGCCCTCCTCTATTTTGGGGCTTTTCGGCACGACTGAAGTCGTGCCCTTTCACGGCGGATTCAAACTGACCCACTACTAAAAACCACGTGCCCGCGATCGGCACCTTACACTATTCGTTGTGTACCGACTCCTCTCTCTCCTCCTCTTGATTCCCCTCCCGGTTTTCTCGACGAATCCGGTCTGCGGGCAAGCCACCTCAGGCAATGGGGCGGACCCGGCCGCCTCGGCGGGTCCAGTATTGACGGGTGAGGCGCTGCTGGACCGCGCGCTGGCCAACGAGCTGAATGCGGCGCAGGACCAAAGCCACCCCATGCGCTACCGGTTGCACAAGACCAGTCCGCGGCTGACCACGACCAAGGAAATCCTGGAGACCAGGGACGGCAACGTCGCGCGGCTGATTGCCATCAACGATCAGCCGCTGAGCCCGGCTGCCGAAAGCGGCGAAGTGGCGCGGCTGAACGCGTTGCGCGACGATCCCGACAAACAGCAGCAGCGCAAGCAGTCCGAGGAGGACGACGCCGGCCGCGTCCTCAAGGTGCTGCGCGCCTTGCCCAACGCATTTTTGTATCAAGACGCCGGGCCGGGCGAAGGACCTACGGGGAAGGTCGAGAAATTCACCTTCCGGCCCAATCCGAAGTTCGAGCCGCTGAATCTCGAAACGGAGGTTCTGCCCGCCATGACGGGTGAATTGTGGATCGATCCCTTGCATGTTCGCGTGGCGCGCATCGAGGGCCATCTGCAACAGGATGTAAATTTTGGCTGGGGAATCCTGGGCCGGCTCAACAAAGGCGGCTGGATCGTGATCGAGCAGGCGGACGTCGGCCCGGACAAGGGAATCGATCAGTGGCGAACGGTGCACTTCCAGATGCAGATGAGCGGACG
Organism: uncultured Acidobacteriaceae bacterium; assembly: GCA_963732305.1. Taxonomy (GTDB): domain Bacteria; phylum Acidobacteriota; class Terriglobia; order Terriglobales; family Acidobacteriaceae; genus Telmatobacter. The sequence continues at coordinate 1,040,684 of CAVSYW010000002.1, read as the reverse complement.
CGTGGTTATCAAGAACCGGGTGTTCGACACCACCGAAGTACAAAGCAATTATGCGCCGCTGCCGCCGGCAATGAGCTACCGGAAGGCCATCGAAACGCTGCTCTCCGACAAATGAATCCTCATGCATGAAAAAAGCGGCCCAGGCAATGGCCCGAGCCGCTTTTTTCCGGTTGAAACCGAAGCTTACTTCACCTTGATGATAATCATGGCGAAGGTGAACAGGGTGAGTGACTCGATGAATGCCAGGCCGATGATCATGAAGGTCATCAAACCGGCGCGGGTTCCGGGATTGCGTGCCAGGGCTTCGGTGGTCGAGCCAACGGCCCTTCCCTGACCCAGACCGCAAAGACCGGCTGCCAGACCCATACCTAGACCAACGCCGATCGGCGCCATGTTAACCGCCGCCGAACCGCCGTCTGCAAAGGCCGGAATGGCAAAGCACAATGCTGCCAGAGCCATAAACACATATTGAAGTTTCCGCATAGTTCTCCTGCTTCCCTTGAAATTGACCGCCAGTGGGTGGTTGAGGCTCACCGTGCTGGCCCCCTCACGCTTGCGGCCTTCCGTGTGTGCGGAGCGGAAGCGCTCTCCGCCGGAATCTTTTAGTGGTCAGTGATCAGTGTTCAGTGATCGGAACTATTCCTCAGGCGCAGCTTGGTTCCAATCCTCAGCTCGGGCGCTTCTTGACCACTGATCACTGACCACTGTTCACTGCTTTAATGCTCGTGCGAAACCGCCATGCCCAGATAAATCATCGAAAGCAACATGAAAACGTAAGCCTGAATCAGCGCCACCAGGGCGTGCAGGGCCAGGGGAAAGACCGGAACGACGAACGGGATGAAGGAAAAAGCGATCAAGGTCAGCAAATCGCTGGCCAGCATGTTCGCGTAAAGACGGATAGTGAGCGACATCATGCGCGCAAGATGCGATATGACTTCGATGGGAAACAATAGCCAGGAAATTTGCCACATGGGTCCGGTAAACTGCTTCGCGTAACCGATGGGCCCGTGGACGCGGAGACCCTGATAGTTGTAGTAAAGAAATGTCAGGACTGCAACGCCGAGCGGTACCACCGGCAGGCTTGTCGGTGTGGTGACGCCCGGAACCAGGCCGAGCAAATTAAGGATCACGATGAAGAGGCCGACGCAGGTGACGAACGCCTGGAAGCGTTCATATCCGTGGCCGATGATCTGCTCCGCCTGCGTGCCCGTGAACTCATGAATCATCTCGGCGATCTGCTGCGCCGGGTTGGGCTTCTCCACGGAGAGCGTCAGGCGCACGATGAGGAAGAAAGCGATCAGACCACAGGCGACCATCAACTCGAGGGCAAACGTGTCGTCAATAGGCGCGGCAGAGTTCGCGGGATGAATGCCCACCATGCCCATGAACCACACCAAGGGCCCGGCGAAGACATGATTCAACAAGCGCGTAATTACGAGACCTTCCGGCATCTGATATAAAGTCTTTCCGTTTCCGGTGGACAGGGGCCGTTCAAGATTGGTGAAAGCCCGAATACTCCGACACTCAGCCCCGGAGCAGGCGCAACGCTCCCCACACGAGGGTCAGGACCGCTAAAGCCAGCCCACAGAGGAGTGCTACCGCAGAACCCTGGAAACATTTCAGGCTAACATAAATGGCTGCCGCGAAAACGCCGAGTCGCAGCACAAAGAAGACCGCCGCAAAAGCTGCCCCTCGCGGCGTCTGTTTATTGTCCATTTTGGCCGCAATAAAACGCGCCAGCCGCCGCCACTCGTAGATACTTGCGGTTGAGATCGCGGCTCCCGTGGCCAGCATGGCGGCATCGCGCCAGCCCGAGGCCCTCCACACAACCAGCGACGCAAGCACTCCGAAAATCAATGTGTTACGAATGGCACGATGCAGCAATCCTTCAAGATCCGCGTCCGTCACGTCGGAAAAAATCTGTAGTTCGTCGCTCATGAGGAGGTGCCTGAGCCTCCCGTCTTGCCGGATTTGTCGGCGTCGTTCCCGTTTTCGTCCAACTTGTCCATTGCGGGATCATTGGAATACACCATTGCCATGCGGACGCCTGCAACCAGGCCGGCGAAGATCCCAAGGACCACCCCTGCCGTCGCGCACCATGTTTGGTGAAAGCGGCGATCGAGCCAGGCGCCGGGCAGCCAGCAGATGAAGGCCGCGCAGGGCAGCACCAACGCAATCTGGATCATCTTTTCGGCCTGCACCCATGCGCCCATCATGCCGCCGAGACCGTCTTTGGAATTGTCGGTTGCAGGCGTCCCGTCGGCCTTGTCGCGCTGCTTCCGCTCCGGAATGGGGTTGTGGTAGGGCATCATCGTGGTTATACACGATGAGCGCGGCCCAGTGCGACGCGGCCTCTGCGCGATGCCGCAGCCGATATACTGGCGGTTGGACCCCTGATCAGTGACAGAAATAGAGCAGGACTGGAAGAAGAGGCATGGAGTTCGAATCGGAATTTGAGCAAAGTCTTTTTGCGCTGCGCCAGGAAAAATTAACGGAGATCGCCAAGCTGGGGCAGGACGCGTATCCCAACCGCTTCCCTACCCGGCAGGACGAGACGGCGATCGCGCTCGCCGAGGTGCGGGCGAAGTGGGACAAGGCGACGGGCGAAGAGCTTGAGGCCAACCGGACGACCGTCGCCGTGGCGGGGCGCATCATGGCTATTCGCGCGCAGGGCAAGGCGGGATTCGCTACGCTCCAGCAAGAAGGCGCGCGGCTGCAGATTTACGTGCGGCTCGACGCGGTGGGCGAGCAGGGATTCGCGCTCTACAAGCTGCTCGACCTGGGCGACCACATCGGCGTGACCGGCTACCTTTTCCGCACGCGCACCGGCGAGCTCACAGTGCATGTGGGGACACTGACGTTTCTGTCGAAGGCCATGCTGGCGCTGCCTGAGAAATACCACGGTCTGGCGGACGTTGAACTGCGCTACCGGCAGCGCTACGTCGATCTCTTCGCCAATCTCGACGCTCGTGCAGTGTTCGTGAAGCGCGCCAAGGTGTTGCGCGCGCTGCGCACGTTCTTTGACAGCCGCGGCTATCTTGAAGTGGAAACGCCCATGATGCAGCCCATCGCCGGCGGCGCGGCGGCGCGGCCCTTCAAGACGCATCACAACGCGCTCGATATGGATTTGTTCCTGCGCATCGCGCCGGAGCTTTATCTGAAGCGGCTCGTCGTCGGCGGGCTCGATCGCGTGTACGAGATCAACCGCAACTTTCGCAACGAGGGCGTGAGCACGCAGCACAATCCCGAGTTCACGATGCTCGAGTTCTATCAGGCGTATGCGAATTATCACGACCTGATGGATTTAACCGAGGAGCTGATCAAGTTTGTTGCGATGGAAGTGAACGGAACGACGGTGACGGAGTTCAACGGACACATGATCGATCTGGGCAAGTGGGAACGGCTGACGATGCGTGACGCGATCATCAAGTTCTGGCCGGAGAATGTCGCAGGCAAGCCGACAATGGATGACTTAAGCGGTCAAGATTCATTCAATCGTTGGTTTGAATCTACTTGGAGCCTCATTTCAGTCCCTATGACGGGCAGCGAGGAAGAGCTAAAGGCACCGCGCCAACTATTTGCGGCTAAGATGCGCGGCGTCTATTCAGCTCTCGGGGTTCTTCCTATCGAGGAGGGGGGGCGTCCAGGTCCAAAACTTAGACCGGTTGAGCCATTTGGAAAAGGCATTGCAACTCTTTTCGAGGTTCTCGCCGAGGAGCACCTCATTGACCCCACCATCATCTACGAGTTTCCTACCGCCGTTTCGCCGCTTTCCAAGCAGAAGCCCGGCGATCCCGATTGGGTGGAGAGGTTCGAGATCTACTGTGGCGGCTTCGAGTTGGGCAACGCCTTCAGCGAGCTGAACGATCCGGTAGAGCAGCACAGGCGCTTCGAAGAGCAACTCGCCGAAAAGGCGCGCGGCGACGACGAAGCCCACGCGATGGACGAGGACTACGTGCGCGCGCTCGCCTACGGGTTGCCTCCGACGGGCGGCGAAGGCATCGGCATCGATCGGCTCGTGATGCTGCTGACCGGGTCAAAGTCGATTCGGGACGTCATACTCTTCCCTCTGATGAGAAAGACGGGGAACGAGGGAACTAAGGAACAAGGGAACGAAGAACCGGCTGGTTGAGGTTCGTGCTTTCCCACATCTCAAAATCGAGATGTGGGGCACCCGGCGTTTGTGGCAGGTCGACTGCAAAGCAACCGCAGGTCCTTCGACTCCACGCTGCGCTCGTCGCTCAGGATGACAGCGTTTTGTGGTTTGAATCTGATGGGAGCACAGCCAGGGCGGATTAGGAAGCGGTGTGAGGGGAGCGCATGGGTCGGCGGAGCATCCGCAGGGGCTAAAGCCCTCACTCTCATTGCGGCGTTTACGGCACGACTGAAGTCGTGCCCTTTCACGACTCAGGAGTTGATTTTTGAACATTCTTTTCGTCGGCGACATCTTCGGCAGCGCGGGGCGGCGCATCGTGCGCGAGCACATCGGGCACGTGCGCGAGGCGCATAACGTCGAGCTCACAATCATTAATGCGGAGAACGCGGCGGGCGGCTTCGGCCTGACGCCGCAGATCGCCGAGGACCTCTTCGATCTGGGGGCCGACGTGCTCACCATGGGCAACCATGTGTGGGATAAGAAAGAGTTGATCGACTATATGAACTCGGCTGCGGCAGAGAATCCGAGTGCGAGTGTGGGTGCGAGTGCGAGTGCGAGTGCGAGTGCGAGTGCGAGTGCGAGTGCGAGTGCGAGTGTGAGTGTGAGTGTGGACCGGCCGCGGCGTGTTATTCGGCCGGCGAATTTTGTGCCGGGAACGCCGGGCTACGGAGTTTTTGAAGGCACCACTGCCAGCGGCGTGGCGTTTGCCGTCATGCAGTTGCAGGGACGCGTCTTCATGGCGGCGAACGACGACCCCTTCCGCACCGCCGACGCGCTACTGGCTGGAATCAAGGCCAAGGTGATCGTGGTGGACTTTCATGCTGAGGCGACGAGCGAAAAAGTCGCCATGGGCTGGTATCTCGACGGGCGCGTGACTGCCGTTCTGGGCACGCACACACACGTGCCTACAGCCGACGAACGCATTCTGCACCACGGCACCGCCTACCAGACCGACGTGGGGATGAGCGGCCCCTACGACAGCGTCATCGGCGTGGAGAAAGACCTGGTGCTGCACCGGTTCCTCACCGGCATGCCGGGCAAGTTCGAGGCCGCCAAGGGAAACCCGAAGATGTGCGCAGCGCTCGTCACCTGCGATGAAAAGACCGGCCGCGCCTCGGCCATCCAGCGCATCATGATGGGCGAGTAGGCGGCCTTACAGCGCGAATGGCTGCGGGGACTGCCAGGTTCGAAATGCCGACCTGCTATTTACCTATCAGTCACTCCCCCTTCACATGCCCTTTTTGACCTAAAGTCGTGATTCCGGGCGGGTTAGCCCTGGGGAGACCTCCCGTAAAGTACTGACAACAAATGGGTTACAGTCTAAAGTTGTCAAGACTAACGACTTAGGTGGTGTTTTGCGGGTTTGTGCCACTTTTTCTGAGACACGATCTCATGATGTGGTGCATTGTGACCAAAGCCCGTTCCCGAACAGGGGCACCCAAGCGTTCGCACAGAGCACCTGCCGCGTTCTTGCCGATGGAGCATATTCAAAATGGTCTGAGTGTCTGGCGCAAATCCCCAGGGGTTAAAACCCCTCAATTCTCCAGCCATTCTCGGCACGATTAAAGTCGTGCCCTGTTACAAAGAGTTTGTTGAAACAGACTCTGAAGAAAGTATAGCGAATTCGGGGAAATAACATGCAAAGAGGCCAGGGTTCAGGTGTCAGGGGACAGGTGTAAGAAAAAGAAGGGGTTAGGTGAGGAGGGCGGGTCGGTTTGGGCCGTGGGAAAGCTTGACAAGTTGGGCTGTCAGCGGTCAGTGGCGGGCGGCGAGAAGAGCGGAAGTGAAAAAAGGGCGACCCGTTGCTGCGGATCGCCCTTTGAATTCCCAGAAGTGTGCCGGTCCTGGAGCCCAATACAGGGCTCCACGACCGTGGTTGACCTACATGCCCGCGTGGTGCCCGGCCGCAGGCTTGGCCGGCACGTGGTGCACCGGACCCGCCTTCTTTTCCTGCTGCACGAAGCCGCCATTCAGCACGATCTGCACGGTGGGACCTGCCGAACCTGCGCCAGGAACCTTGGTGTAGGTGTCGTAGGTGCCATCGAGTTCGACCGCGGGCTGCAGCCCGAGAATCGACCCGCTGGCCGGAGCTTCCTTGCAAGAGAGCGGCTCCTTCAGGTTGACGATGAAATCCGCGTTGTGATTGTCCTTGGCGTCCTGCGTCACGGCCACATTGATGACGGTGACCGAGGGCACAATCTCGATCTTTCTCAGATGCGCCGGCGTCTCCGTCAGCTCATCGCCCATGGCGTCGGTATCGGCCTTTACGCCGTTGGCCAGAATATAGTCCTGCGCCTCCTTGATCTTCAACTCGGACGGCGCGACCGGAACGGCGCTGCAAGCCACGGGGTTGGTGAGCTTGACCAAGTATTCCTTCGGCCTGGCGGGCGCGGCTGCCGTGGTCACGCTGATCTTCAACACGGACGCGGGATCGGAGATGACATTGCCCGGGACCGGGGTTTGCTGTCCTTTGAGCAGCCCCCAGAGTCCGGTGGCATCCGCGTCGACACCGTTGGCCAGGATGTACTCCTTATCCTCGAGGTTCAGCTTGGTGGGATCGCCGCTGGTATACGCCTGGTGCGCGAGCTTGTCAGGAGTCGGGGCGGGCGCGATGGTGAAGCCGTCCGGCGGAAAGAGAGTTGCCTGGGCCTGGGCCTTGATGGCGTTGATCTGCTGCGTAATGGCCGCATCGCCGTCGAGCGTGCCGTGATAGTGCTTGTACCGGTAGTCCAACTGCTGCTCGATCTGCGGTTTGTACGGCGCGGGAGCGAAGTCCCAGGCGCGCGCGTAGAACCACACGGCCTTGATTTCATCTCTCGAGTCGCCCGGCTTGGAGTAAACCTGCGCCAGTTGCAGCGTATCCACCAATCCGGGTCCGGACTTGGTGGCGTCGGTGGAATAGAGCATCAACTCGGCCGTGTACTCCTTGATGGCGCCCGCATTGTCCTTCTTCGAAACCAAATCGTCGAGAGCAATGGCGGAGTGGAAGATTGGATAGTAATTGCCGGTGACGGTTTTCCAATCGGCATCGGATGTGCCCGCAGGCTTGGCCATGGTGAGGCCCTTCTGGGCCAGCACCGCGGCGTCGTCGCAGGTCTGCGGATCGGAACTGGTTCCACTGGGGTCGAGCGACTTGCCGCATTGCAACTTCTTTACATAGACGGAAGCGAAGAGGGCCTGCATGTTGTTGGGATCGATCTGCAGCAGGCGAGTTGCTGTGCTGAGAAGACCGTCCGTGTTGTTGGTCTGGTTATAGCAATCCATCATCTGCGCAAGGGCGGCCGACTTGGCGGTGCTTTGCGGATAGGATTTGAGAAAGCTCTCGAGCGCCGCACACTTTTGCGCCGGATCGTTCTGTGTGGTGGCGTTTTGATAGCTGTTGAACTCGGCCGGATCCTGAATTTGAATGGTCTGGCCGTGAGCGCGAGGTGCGGGCGTGGAAACAAGGCAAATGCCTGCCAATGCCATCGCAGATGCAAAGACTAACTTCTTCATGCAATGCTCCTGGGAACTACCTAAATGGGAATCACAACATGCTCATTCGCCAGCCAATGTCCAACCATCCAACTTGGTGGCAGAGCGCTATAGCAAGGATATTACGATACCATGGCCACAATGCTGCGTAGGAGGATTATAGAAAGCCATATCGCCCCTGACAAGCACGTTGCGCCAAGGGCTTTGGGCGACCCCTCACCGGGGTAACAAAACCAGCAGCCCACTGGTGCAACTCGACGCGGAACGGGCAGCTCGAGTCTTTCCACAAAAGGCCAGATCTGGTTGCACAAATCTTCCGTGCCGACTGAAAACACCCCTCGGAGGCCGTTAATCCCTGTAAAAGAAATGTCCTCGCGCCGTCCCTACGGGACTCCGTGATCCATCTGTGCGATCCGCGTTCCCCACGCTGAAGCGCTGGGCTAACAAACCTTGCGCCTACGGCGCGGAATGACGCGCTATCCGCCCACTCTTACCCCGCGCTGAAGCGCGGGGCTAACAAACCTTGCGCCTACGGCGCGGAATGACGCGCTATCCGCTCACTCTTACCCCGCGCTGAAGCGCGGGGCTAACAAACCTTGCGCCTACGGCGCGAAATGACGCGCTATCCGCTCACTCTTACCCCGCGCTGAAGCGCGGGGCTAACAAACGCTGCGCCTCCGGCGCGCTTAATAGGAAAAACTTAGGCAACCATCAAAAAGGCCCTAAGTCTTACGCGCCCATTGCGGCGCCTTTCGACTTCTCTCGGGGCACGCTTTGAAGTCGTGCCCTTTCACGACTTCATTCATGCATCCAGTCCTGTTGCAACTGCCGCGCTATTGCAGCAGCCGGACAAGCTCGGCCTGTTCGGCCAGGAAGGCGTCGTGGCCGTGGTCGCTTTGCATCTCGCGGTAATCGGCATGGGCGCCGGCGCCGCGGATGGCCTCGGCAAAGCGGCGCACCTCCTCGGCGGGGAAAAGCCAATCGGAACTGATGCCGATGAAGCTGAGACTGGCGCGGATGCGGCCGAAGGCAGCTTCGGGGGATTCATAGCCGCGAACCGGATCCCAGGTATCCATGGCGCGCAGAATGGCAAGATAGGCGTTGGCGTCAAAGCGGTCGATAAAGCGATTGCCCTGGTGGTCGAGATAGCCTCCGATGTCGAACCGTCCGCCAATCAGGCCCCCGAAAGCGCCTTCGGCCACGTAGGGGTCCTCGCCGCTGCGGTCGGGGTTGCGCCCATAGCGCTCATTTAAGAGCGGAGCCGACTTGTAGCTGATCATGGCGATCTGGCGGGCCAGCGACAGCCCCCGGCGCGGCGGCCGCTGTGGCAGATAGCGCCCGCCGGCCCACTCCGGATCGTGCTCGATGGCTTGGCGCTGCAGGTGGTTGAGCGCGAGACCCATGGCATTCAGCGGCGTGACGCCGATGATGAGGGCGCGCTGCACGCGTTCGGGATGTTGGATGGTCCACTCCAGCGCCTGCATGCCGCCGATGGACCCGCCGAGCACCAGGCGCAGCCGGCGAATGCCGAGCGAGTTAAGGAGTTGGGATTGCGCGCGCACGTTGTCGCGCACGCTGACCAGGGGAAAATCCGGCCCGTAGAGTTTGCCTGTCTCGGGATTAACGGCGCCGGGCCCCGTGGAGCCGTAACAGGAGCCGAGCATGTTGATGCAGATGACGAAGTCGTGCTCCAGCGAGAGGACTGCGCCGGGAGCAAAAATTTCGGGCCACCACGAGCCCACGAGCGCCGAGCCCGAAAGCGCGTGGCAAACCAGAACGGCATTATCGCGCGCCGCATTCAGCCGGCCGTAGACGGCGTAATGCAGCGTGGGACAGATCAGCGCATGGCCGCATTCGAGCGGCAGGGAGCCGTCCATGACGAAGTCGCCTTCGTAGGTCGGGTCTATGGTTTTGGACGGCGGCGATGCGCCGCTGCGATTGTAGCTATCTGTCATCAAATCAGGTGCCAGGTTTCAGGTGTCAGGTTTCAGCCAGCAGCTATAAGCTGGAAGCTGCCTTTCCTATTGTGCCGCAATGGCCTTGGTTGAGCCGTTAAACTTATGCCCGTTCGCGGCTTCAATCGCCTGATCGAGATCGGCAATGATGTCGCGGACGTCCTCAATGCCGACGGAGAGACGCACCATTTCTGGTGTAACTCCGGTGGCCGCCTGCTCCTCCACTGAAAGCTGCTGATGCGTGGTGGAGGCGGGATGAATCACCAGCGACTTGGCGTCGCCGATGTTGGCCAGCAACGAGAACAGCTCCAGCGTGTTGATCAGTTTCTTTCCGGCGTCGAACGCGGTGCCGGTTTTTCCAGCCTTGATGCCAAAGGTGACCAACGAGCTCGCGCCCTTGGGCATGTACTTCCTGGCCCGTGCGGCGTAACGGCTGGATTCGAGCCCAGGATAGTTGACCCACTCCACGCCGGGATGCTGCTCCAGATGTTTGGCCACGGCCAGCGCATTCTGCGAGTGACGCTCCATGCGGAGGTGGAGGGTTTCGATCCCCTGAAGAATGAGAAACGCGTTGAAGGGCGAAAGCGCCGCGCCGGTGTCGCGCAGGCCCTGGATGCGCGCCTTGAGAATGAACGCGAGGGGGCCGAAGGCTTCAACCAGCTTGAGGCCGTGGTAGGAGGGATCGGGCTCGGTGAAATCTTTGAAACGGCCCGAGGCAGCCCAGTCGAATTTGCCGGCGTCGACGATGACGCCGGCGATGGAGTTGCCGTGACCGCCGAGGAACTTGGTAGCCGAATTCACGACGATGTCCGCGCCCCATTCGATGGGCCGCGTCAGCGCCGGCGAGGCGCACGTATTGTCGATGATCAGCGGCAGCTTGTGCTCATGCGCGATGGCTGCGAGCTTCTCGATGTCCACCACGTCGAGCTTGGGATTGCCCAGCGTTTCGGTATACACGGCGCGCGTTTTGTCGTTGATGGCCTTGCGCAGGCCGTCGAAGTCGTCGGCGTCGACAAAGCGTACGGTGATGCCGAGCTTGGGCAGCGTGTAGTGGAAGAGGTTGTAGGTGCCGCCGTAGAGCGACGTGGTGGAGACGATTTCGTCACCGGCATTGGCGAGCGTCAGGATGGTGAGCGTCTCCGCGGCCTGGCCTGAGGCCGTAGCCAAAGCAGCGGCGCCGCCTTCAAGCGCAGCCACGCGCTTCTCGAAGACATCGGTGGTGGGGTTCATGATGCGCGTGTAGATGTTGCCGAACTCCTGCAGCGCAAAGAGGCGGGCGGCGTGGTCGGCATCGTTGAACAGATATGACGTGGTCTGGTAGATGGGCACGGCGCGCGAGTTGGTGGCGGGGTCCTTCGCTTGGCCGGCGTGCACGGCCTGGGTGGAAAAGTGGTATTGCTTCGGTTCAGACATGAGGAGTCTCCTTCTCTGGTTTAAGGGTTCATTGTTGAGGGACGGCAAGGGGAGCCGCGAGCCACAATGAAAACGGCCCGCATCCGCGTTGGGACCCGGGCCGCTTATCTTGAAGATCGGTTGCGATTTAGCGCATGGGCCGTTCAAGAGCCGCGCGGACGGGTCCGCCTGGCATACACATGGCCATGACCGCAGTTCCGCGTTCCCTTGAGTTCAGCATGTTGGCAGTATCACGGGATTGCTGTGTGGGTGTCAAGCTGTTCGTGGACCGTGAACCGTGGGTGGTGGGTCGTGGGTCTCGGGTCGTGATCGCCGGCTGCGGTTTACTCTTCCGGCTTCCAGATGTAGGCGCCGGGCTGGGGAAGACCGAAGTGTGCCAGGACGCGGTAGGCGAATTCCTTTGCCATTTCGGACGAGCTTTTCGGATTGGCGTAGAACGCGGGAATGCAGGGGAAGATCGTGGCGCCAGCCTCGGCGGCCAGCGTCATGTTGCGCAGGTGGATGCGATTGAAGGGGGTTTCGCGGACGCAGAGGATCAGCGGGCGGCGCTCTTTGAGCGTGACGTCGGCGGCGCGGGCGATGAGCGAGTTGGCGAGGCCGAGCGCGATGGCGGCGAGCGTGCCCATGGAGCACGGGAGAATAATCATTCCGTTCGAGGGATGGCTGCCGCTGGCGATGGGTGCGCCGATGTCGGCGTCGGCGTGCTGGATTATTTTCTTCGGGGCTGCGCCGAGCAGTTTCTCGACAAGATCGTTGCGGCCGGAGACGCCCAACTCTTCCGCCAGCACGCGGAGTGAGTTTTCGGAGGCGACGAAATGAACGCGAGCGACGCGGGAGTCGGCTTCGAGGGCGCGCAGCAACTCGCGGGCGAGAATCGCGCCGGAGGCTCCGGTGATGGCGAGGGTTAGATTTGCGGATTCCATCGTGCGTATTCCTCCCGTTGTACGAGCCAGGGCGCGATCTTTCTCGCGCCTAAGAAGGGCGATCCGCAGCGCCCGGCAAATCGTCCAGGGCTAAATTGGTTATTCCCAAATTTTTCAGCAACATTGATTCCAGTTTCCTCGAGCTCACAAGATCCTTGGGGAAGACTGATATTAGGGCGAGCTCATGCTCCTTGCAGATCATTTTCTTCTTATTCGTTTTCGCATCGTAATCCGGATCCCCGGCTAAACCAAAGTATTCAATGAATATCCCATTGACGATAAAATCAGCTCTCAAATTTCCTTCTGGATATGCGGGCTCGCGGCCATGGGGAATCTTCAACGCATAAAGCATGTCATCGATTGTCTTCTCTCCCAACGAAAAACACATATGCCCGTCCCTTGCCAGGCACTGCGTGCCGAGGCTCGTTCTTCGTGAACCATCCTCCAGCAACTCTGCATCTATAAGAGCGTTGAACCAAGATCCAAAAAGTTCCTTTACGCGGCGTGTAGTTGGCTTCAGCCTCAATTCCCGAAGTACAGCCAGTCGCTCATCCGTATTCATTTCGCGTAGGTCATACGCTCCCGCTCCAAAATCCTGCGGAGGAATGCGTTTCAGCAGGTCCGCCAGGTTGCGAAGATAGCTTCGAATCTGTTCTTTTGAGGCAGCGTCCTTCCCGGTGTTTTGGAGAATCGTTTTGCTCAGACATGGGGCACAGAAGTCGAGCTGATCAATCCCAAGTCTTTCGATCAGCGGAACGGGGAGCGAATCCTCAACGAAGGCCTCACCACAAAGTGGACACCGTTTCCATTCCGGCCTCCTGATGTTATTTGTCAGTCCGAGTTTTTCGGCGCGCGAAAGCGCAAAATTCATTAGGACGTTGTACCAAGCGTACCTGGCACAGATTGGATCTCGAACTTTCCATTCTTGGACGGCTTCCTGCGGAGAGATCGCAACTATCCTCCGCGTGATGGTCCAAGCCCAAATCCATTGTTTTTCCTTTATCTGCGCGGAAAGCAACCGATCGTGCGCATCAGTCCACCATTTCAAGATGTATGGATTCGCGCAATAAAGGGGATTCGATCGGCTGTCGCCATAGGCGGGCTTGTCCCTTTGATCGTAAATGCTCATCGCGCTGAATTAAACCTCTTCTACAGTCGGGACAGTCCTTCCAGCATCGTCAAATGCCTCTACTCGCCGGTTTCTGAAATGAGCGCTTCATTTACGGTAGTCTCGACCAGAATCACCTTGTCACATTTTGCACAGGTCCAGACTGGCGGCTTCTTCTGCGTGTGGTACTGAACATTTTCCCCAGGATGACAGGTATTTGCTGGGATTCTCGTGCGAATCTCAACCTTGCCGCCAAAGTCTTTGGCCACGCTATTCCTGGATTTCGTCTCCTTGTATTTCCTCATTTTTTCCCTCCTTCATCGAGAAACATGCCCTTTTCGTTGCCGGGTGCTGGGTGCCTCAGGTGCCGCGTTTGAGGCCCGTAAATAAGAGTCGCCAGGGCTTCACTCCCCCAGCACGCGCTTGAAGATTGCATCCACATTACCCAACTGCCGAGTGTAGTCGAAGGTTTTTTCTAACTTTTCTGGCGAGAGGAGCGCGGCGATCTTGGGGTCGCTTGCTGCTTCTTCGCGAAAGTTCAAATCTTCCTTCCAGGCGCGCGTGGCGTGCGACTGCACGAGCCGGTACGCATCCTCGCGCATCATGCCGGCTTCGGCCAGGTCGAGTAACAACTGGCCGGAAAAGATGAGGCCGCCGGTCGATTCGAGGTTTTTCTTCATCCGCTCCGGATAGACGAGCAGGCGATCGATCAGATCGGTGGTTTTGGCGAGCAGATAGTCGGCCAGAATTGTCGAATCGGGGAAGATCACGCGCTCGACAGAGGAATGGGAAATGTCGCGCTCGTGCCACAGCGGAATATCCTCAAGCGCTGCCTGCGCATTGCCGCGAAGCACCCTCGCGAGGCCGCTGATTTGCTCGCTCGCGATCGGGTTCTTCTTGTGCGGCATGGCCGAGGAGCCTTTTTGCTTTTCGCTGAAGTACTCCTGCGCCTCGCGCACCTCGGTGCGTTGCAGATGGCGCACCTCGACGGCAATCTTGTCGAGCGTGCTGCCCAGAATCGCCAGCGTGGCAATGTAGGCGGCGTGACGATCGCGCTGGATGACCTGCGTGGCCACGGGCGCGGGTTTGAGGCCGAGACGCGCGCAGATTTTTTCTTCATGCTCGGGTTTCAGGTGGCCGAAGGTGCCAACCGCGCCTGACAGCTTTCCCACGCGCATGTCCTCTGCAGCAGCGGCAAAACGCGAGGCGTTCCGCTCCATCTCGGCGTACCAGTTCAGCAGTTTAAGTCCAAATGTTGTGGGCTCGGCGTGGATGCCGTGGGTACGCCCGATGGTCGGCGTGTGCTTGAACTCGAGTGCGCGACGCTTGAGGACCGACAGCAACGCGGCAATTCCCTCTTTGATCAGAGCCGAGGCTTTTTTGACCTGCAACGCCTGTGCGGTGTCGACGATGTCATTCGATGTGAGTCCGTAGTGCAGCCAGCGCGATTCGGCGTCGAGGCCCTGGCCCTTCAGGCTCTCGGCCACTGCCGTCGTGAAGGCGATGACGTCGTGCTTGACCTCCGCCTCGATCTCAGCGACGCGCGCGGCAGAGACTGTAGCTTTGGTGGCAATGGCCTCGGCAGCGGCGGTCGGAATGATGCCGTCTTCGGCCAGCACCGTGCTTGCCGCCGACTCCACCTGGAGCCAGCAGCGGTATTTGTTTTCGTCCGTCCAGATGGCGCCCATCGCGGGACGCGTGTAGCGTTCGATCAAAAGACAGCTCCTAGCTCTCAGCCTCTAGCTACTAGCCCTGCATCGTCCCTACGGGACTCCGAAGTTCATTTGTGCCGCCTTCCCCACGCTAAAGCGCGGGGCTAACAAACACTGCGCCTACGGCGCGGGCGCCTGGACCGCTTCATTCGCCATTGCGATCTCCCTTGTCTCTGCAACAAACACTGCGCCTACGGCGCGGGTGCCTGGACCTTCTTGTCGAGAATCCCTGGAGATTGCCTGTGCAGCCCCCTGGCTGCCGGCAAGGGATTAAATGCCAGAGGCCAAGGAACGACAAGAAGGCAAGACCTGACGCCGGGCCTCATCGATGCAAGTCCACTTTAAATTGTACGAGGCTAAGGCGTTTATCCGCGAGGGATTCCCAGGCGGCGGTGCAATTCGTCCAGCAACAGGCCGCGACCGGGCGTATAGGGCTGGAACCACTCGCCGTCGATCACCATTTGCGGCACCGCTCGCTTGCCCACATGCTCCATGACCTCTTTTGAAGCGGCGGGATTCGCGTCCAAATCGATCTCGGTGAAGGGGATACCGTGCGCATTGAGGAACTGCTTGGCGGCGCGGCAATCGTGGCACCAATGCGTGGCGTATAACTGCACTGTCATACGCAAATTTTACTGCCGGCTCGCTGCTATGCTCTGTGATGAAGGCCACTCAGGAGAATGAGCCGGATAATGACCGCGGAAGAGATTAAGACGCTGCTCGGGCTGGAGCCGCATCCGGTCGAGGGTGGATGGTACCGCCGCACCTACACTGCCGCGGGCACTATGGACCTTGAGCGCGGCGTGCGGGCACAGGGCACGGCCATCTACTACCTGCTCGAACCCGGAACATTCTCGGAAATGCATGTGCTCGTCACCGATGAGATCTTCCACTTCTATCTCGGCGATCCGGTGGAGATGCTGCAGTTGTTGCCGGACGGCGGCTCCGCCGTTTTAACTCTTGGAGCAGATTTGCAGGCAGGCCAACAGCCGCAAATTTTGGTTCCGGCAGGCGTGTGGCAGGGCACGCGGCTGATCGGCGACGGCAAAGTGGCGTTGCTGGGCTGCACCGTCATACCGGGCTTCGATTTCGCCGATTACCAGAGGGGCAGTCACGCGGAGTTGGCGGCGCAGTGGCCGGGGGAGGCGGCGCGAATTAAAGCTCTGACCCGTAAATGAGATCGTCTATTTCGCATCTCGGACCGTCAAACCGGTAAGAACGTCCTGAGGTAGCTCGTAATGAAAAGGCCGGCTGCGCTTCTGCTTGCGATTCTCTGTAGCGCGGGACACGCGCAAAATCCGCCTGCTGCTGCCATGCAAGGCATCTCGAATACGGGCGTTTTCGCATTCGGCGGCGTCGGATTCATCGGAAAAACTTCACAGGGGGAAATCGACTTCAGGGTCATAGAATCCCAACCGCCCACGGTCGCCCTTGAGGAATTCGAAAAAATCTACGCAGCCGGGGATGCCGAAGCGAAGAGCTATGCTCTTGTCGGGATTCGGCAATTCGACAGAAAGCGATTTAACGAACTACTGCAGTCGCTGCAGGGTTCGGAGCAGAGGGTGATGACCATGCAAGGCTGCATCCTGCAAAAGCAGAAACTGGTGGATGTCGCGAAGACCATCGACGCGGGCGGCTATGACACTTATTTAAAGGCACGCCCGTGAACGCGCACGGGAAGGCCCGCAGCTCCGCTCATGTTCGTTCGATTTTGACTACCGACGGTCGCGGAAGAAACTGCGCAGCAATTCCGCGGATTCTCCAGCGCCAATTCCCTGCTCTACCTGCATCTGGTGGTTGAGCTGGGGATGGTTGAGCACGGCGAGCACTGAGCCGCAAGCGCCGGCCTTGGGATCGGCGGCGGCGAAAACCAGGCGGTCAATACGCGCGTGAATCATGGCTCCGGCGCACATGGCGCAGGGCTCGAGCGTGACGAAGAGCGTGCAGCCAGTAAGCCGATGGTTGCCGAGGGCCGCTGCGGCTGCGCGCAACGCCATGATTTCCGCGTGGGCCGTAGGATCAACGTCGCGCAGCACTCGATTCTGGCCGCGGGCGATAATTGCGCCGTCGCGGACAACCACTGCGCCGATGGGAACTTCACCGGCTTCGGCGGCGAGGCGGGCTTCGGCGAGGGCGGCGTCGATGGCTTCGTGGTCGTCCATTAGCGAAGAACCCTAAATGAGTTGTTGCAGCTTTCGCAAATCGCCAAAATTAAGTACAGCAATACCCTTGCTCCTCAACACACCAGATAGACGATAATCCTCAGTTACAACAAGTGCATCTGCAGACAGTTCGGTCACAGCGGCGTCCGTGATGCCAAAGGCGATGAATTCGGGCATCTGAGCGAGTTCAGTTGCCGGCGTCCATCGCTCCCGAAGGCCAGGTGTATCCAGCCCCGATGCGATTAGCGTGGCGAAGTTGCGATGCCAATCTGGCTTCAGCCATTCCGGCAGGCTATTCGCCAGGTTGCTGACCTCGGTAAGAATATGTGGAGTAGTTAGTAAGGTAGTAAATGAACTCAACAGCCGGACGAGCAACTCATAATCAGCAGGCGTGTAAGAGTTCACCCGTTTGAAGTGACCAAATAAGCGGGGACTTACCGAACCCGACAGGAAAACGAGTAAAAGGTTGGAATCCAGAAGAACACTCTTTCCCCTATGCTTCGCGAAGAGTCGTTCTTCTACTGTCATTGGATTTGCTTATTCAGAATGGGACAGACGCGGGAGGATTCTTTACTGCGATCAATGAACCATCATTGGCACCGACATAGACGACCTTTTCAACCCTTTGCCGACGCAGTAAATCGGCAATAGTTGCGACATTCGGATTATCACCTCTATACGCAAAGAAGATGATCTTCCACTCAGAGGATCTTGGATCCAGAGCCATTTCTTCAATATTTGGCTTTAGAGCCGCAAATTCGGGTACCACTTCGCCCAAGTAGGTTCGTGCCTTATCGATCACTTCGTTGGGGGCGAGCATAATCATTTCTCCGCAGTATTGATTATATCTCAAGGGCAGAATGCGCCGCGGGCTGCTGTTGCGTCATGCAGTGTAACGCGCCCAGGCCCCAGATCAGATCTATCGAATGCACACCGATGACTTCGCGGTCGGGGAAGACCTCCGCGAGAAGATTCAGCGCCACACGGTCGTTGGGATCGTGAAAGGTGGGAACCAGCACCAGACCGTTGGCGATGTAGAAATTGGCGTAGCTGGCGGGGAGGCGCTGCCCGCGAAAAACCACCGGGCGCGGCATGGGCAGCTCGACGATATTGAACTGCCTGCCGCTGGGCGTGCGCGCGGCCTTCAGGCGCGCAAGATTATCAGCCAGCGGCGCGTGGTTGGGGTCGCTCGCGTTGGGCTCGACGGCGGCAACGATCGTTTCCGGCGTGGCGAAACGCGCGATGTCGTCCACATGGCCGTGCGTGTCGTCGCCCACAATGCCGCGGCCGAGCCAGATGACCTGATCGATGCCGAGAAAATCGGAGAAAACGCGCTCTAGTTGCTCGCGGCCGAGGCCGGGATTGCGCTGTTGCACCTCACTCAGCAAACATTCTTCAGTAGTGAGCAGCAGGCCTGCGCCGTTGACGTCGATCGATCCGCCTTCAAGCACCACGGGGCACTTCTTGCCGTTTTTGTCTTGAACAAAAGGTTGCCATGAGGGACAGCCGAGCAGTTTCGTCACGCGGCCGGGCAGTTTGTCGTCGAGACGCCAGTTGTCGTACTTGGCCCATCCATTGAACCGCCAGTTGGTGAGGGCTACCTGCCCCTTCGCATTGCGCACGAAGATGGGACCCGAGTCGCGCGTCCATCCGCGATCGGTGGGCCAGCGATGAAAACTCACTTGATCGGGATTCGCGCCGGCGCGGCTCAGCATATTTTTGACGCGACGCTCCATCGCAATGTCTTCGACGATGAGATGCACTTGCTCGCGTGCGGCGAGAAGGCGCACGATCTCCGTGTAGAGCCACGGGATCGACGCAAACTTGCCCGGCCAATCCTCGGGATTGTGCGGCCATGCGAGCCAGGTGGCCTCGTGCGGCTCCCACTCGGCGGGCATGCGGTAGCCGAGTTGGCGCGGCGTTTTGGCGGGTTGGTTCAAATCCGGTTTCCTTCGCGGCGCATCCCCGGTCCCTAAAAGCGAGGGACCGGGGGCACCCATTATTTGCTGCGGCGCATCCCTGGCACCCATTATTTGCTGCTTTTGGGCTGTGTGTGCGCCGAGTCCAGAAAGCGCTGCGTAATCCCGCCGTACGCGTCCACGCGGCGGTCGCGCAGAAAGGGCCAGTTGCGGCGGGTCTCCTCGATGAGCGCGCGGTCGATTTCGCCGAGCACGATTTCTTCGGCGTCGTGGCTGGCTTTGGCCACGATGCGGCCGAAGGGATCGGCCAAGAAGCTGCCGCCCCAGAACTCGATTCCCCGCCCCGGCGCGCGATTGCCTAGCACTTCTCCGTGCTCGTGACCCACGCGATTCACCGCCGCCACATAGACGCCGTTGGCGATGGCATGCGCCCGCTGGATGGTCTTCCACGCGTCGTACTGCGCGGCGCCGAACTCGTCTTTTTCCGCCGGATGCCAGCCGATGGCCGTGGGATAGAAGATCACCTCGGCGCCCTGCAACGCCGTGAGCCGCGCCCCTTCGGGAAACCACTGATCCCAGCAGACGAGCGTGCCGATGCGGCCGGCCGATGTATCGACCGCCTGAAAACCCAGATCGCCCGGGGCGAAATAATATTTTTCGTAATAGAGCGGATCGTCGGGAATGTGCATCTTGCGATAAACGCCGGCGATTTGACCGTCGGAGTTCAGCGTGACCGCCGCGTTGTGATAAAGACCTGGCGCGCGCCGCTCGAACAACGACGCGACAATCGCTACGCCCAGTTCGCGCGCCAGCGCCGAAAGAGCGTTTGTCGAGGGGCCCGGAATCGGCTCAGCCAAGTCAAAGAGCGCAAGCTCTTCGCGTTGGCAAAAGTACTGCGTGCGGAAAAGTTCCGGCAGGCACACAACCTGCCCGCCGCGGCGGGCGGCTTCGCGGATGTGTTCGACCGCCGAAGCGAAGTTCGCCTCGGGGTCTGCGCCCATGCGCATCTGCACAAGAGCGACGGTGAATTTGGGTGCGGTGGTCATTCTGCGTCGTTCGATCCTCTTCTATAGGCAATCGCCCAGACAACAAGGCCAACCCCGCCCTGCGGAATTGGCCTCCAATTCAATCTAAAGCGTGTTTCAGAAATGGTTCAAGAGGCTTCGGCTGAATTCTCTCAGGGGCTAATGCCCCCACCGTTTTTGCGGCACATGCGGCACGACTGAAGTCGTGCCCTTTCACGAAGCCGGTCTTTGAAACACGCTCTAAAATTGCCGGCAGTTACTCATCCAGAATGAGCACCGCCGCAGCGATGGTGGTGGTCCACTTGCCGCGCTTGTCGCCCACTGCCGACTGGGTCACATTGCTGGTGCGGACGATCTTGTTGGAGATGCGGTAGATTTCCTTCTTCTCGTCCCAGCTCGTGTCGGGATCGAATTCCACGTCGAGCGTGGTGGCCAGCATCTCGGCAGCCAGCTCCTCGGCATACTCGCCCGCCTGCTCCTCGGTCTCGCCGAAGCTGTGATGCTCGCTGAGGTAGCCGTAGGTGTTGCGGTCGGCCGGAATGGCCACGCCGATGCTACAGGCGACAAGGCGGTGCGCCTCGCGCGTGGAGTTTTCGGCAATCACCGCGAACACGACCTCGCCGTCGCTCAGAAACTTGAGGCCCTCCCTGCGCGGGATCAGCTTGCACTGCGGCGGAAAGATGGAAGAGACGCGCACCAGGTTCTGCGAGGCGATGCCCGCATCCCGAAGGGCCAGCTCAAAAGAGGTCAACCGCTCCTTGTGTTTGCCGACGCCCTTGGTGAAGAAGATTTTCTTCGGGACCATGCTTTTTCCCAATTTCTATGTGCCCTCCGTGGGGGTGAGATCGAGGAAGTTTTCTAACGTTCCCGCATGAGTCTATCGCATCTTGGCGGGCGCGAACAGAATTTCCCGCAAAATTATCGGCGGTTGATCACAGAGGGATGAATTCGGAGCGGAGCGAGCCTTGGCCGGATGATTGGAGGCACGGAGAGATTGTCAGGCCTCCGCGGTTTGAGGGCGATGGCCTAGAAGGTAATAAATCGTCCGGCGACGCCGCCAAACAGCGCCTCGACCTTCGAGGCCTGGCAAAACGGAAGTGCTATAGTCAGGCCTAGATTCCTGCCGGAGTTCTCGATCGATGGCGACGCGCAAGTTGGCCTCAACCCTCCTCGTCCTGGCTGCTATTGCGGGCGCTGTACAGGCGCGAGCCAAAATCACTGAAGATCCGAGTGGGTCTCTTGCAACCCTCACCAGCATTGGCGATGCGCTGAATGCACCCGACCATCATCCGGTGCACATTCTCTACGTGCATGGCATCAACCAGATTGGAGCCGGCGACTCGTACCTTCTTCGCACGTCGATTTGCACACGGCTCAAGCTCTGCGACGTGAAGGATTGGAAAAACGCCGGCGTAGAGTTTCCCAATCGCGGTGAGTTCGCCGACGGCGCCAATCCGCCCACGCTCGCCTACCTGGGCAGCCCCGTGTGGAAGAGCGCCGACGAGTGGCATGCAGCGGCGCCGTTTGTTGTGCATTGGGTTGTGCATCTCCACGGGCGTTCCTCCCCGCTGATCGTCGACGAGATCAACTGGTGGCCGCTGCTTCTCTCTCTCAAGTGCCGCCGCGTGATGGCCCCCGAGGCGCATCTCGCCGGACCCGATACCAATCTTTTACAGGTCTGCTCGGACGAAAAGGCGCAAGCGCCCGATGGAATGGGCCGGTATTATCCCTGGATTACGCCCGCAGACGCCGCGCAACTGGAAGGTATCAAGCCGCAGGGCGCCTGGCTCAACCGGGATCTGAAGGACAACCTCGTCGACTGGGGACTCGCCGATGTTCTCATCGCTACTGGGCCGCTGGACGGCGTTTTGCGCGACGGCATACGGCAACTCATGGCCAAATCCGCCGCCTTTGACCCCAACCCGACCGGCACATCCCTGAACGCAGGCGAGGCGAACCAACCCTACAACTGGAAGGCACAACAGGGCGGCGTCAAAGTTCTCGATCAGGAGTTTGTCGGCGTCACGCACAGCCTCGGCGCCTACCTCCTCTTCAATGCTTTGAACCCGGATGCGCTGCAGCAATCGGCGCAGCAGTCCGCCACGAATATCGAGGAGAATTCCGCAGTCCAGTACATTTTCGAACGGACCTCGCTGGTTTATTTTTTCGCCAATCAGATCCAATTGCTCGAGATCACCAATCTGGAGAACACTGCGCAGCCGCCCGCTCCTGTCACCGAGCCGCAAGGATTTCCGGCGCGTGCAACTCCAACTTCGCCCGCCGAGAATTTCAGAGCGCTCGTCAACCGCTGGAAGCAGATGCAGGCGGATTTTCAAACCGGGCTGCACCCCAGCGATGAGACGGCGCGGAAGAAGCTCCAAGTGGTGGCGTGGAGCGATCCGAGCGACGTGATTACCTTCCGCGTACCTAAAATCGGCGACGTGGACGTGGTGAATCTTTACGTGCAGAATGCGCCGCGATGGTTCGGGTTTTTCGAGTCCCCCGGAGCCGCGCACAGCAATTACGCCAGAAACAAAGAGGTATTGCGCGTGATGTTTTTGAGCACCGCGCAGCCCAGCCCGCATTGAGCCACAAACTCGCTCGACCGGAACCGCGCGATCGGGCGCTGGCGCGGCAAGAAAGGACTCGGTAGTGAGCTAGTTTGAACAAAACCCTCCCTCAGGGGCTATTGATTCCTGCAAAAGAAATGTCCTTGCGCCGTCCCTACGGGACTCCAGAGCCAATCTTTGGAATCCGCTGTCCCCACGCTGAAGCGCGGGGCTAAGAAACGCTGCGCCTTCGGCGCGCTTATCAGGACATTACTTATGCAGCCATCAATAAAGCCCCGGGTTGATTGAGTGGCATTTACGGCACGACTAAAGTCGTGCCCTTTCACGGCGGTTTCAAAATCGCCAAATGCGATCGATGCGCCATTGCCACCCCTAAATTGCGGATGTTAGCCTCAACTCTGGACGATTTTCAGAAGGGGCATCCCTCACCGACATGCAAAGCACTTACAACGGACTTGAGCTGCCGAAAAATGGCGAACCGATCAACTACAAGGACGGGCATTTTTCCGTTCCCGACCATCCCATCATTCCTTTTATCGAAGGCGACGGCACGGGGCGCGACATTTGGAAGGCTTCGCAGCGGGTTTTTGATGCCGCTGTGGAAAAAGCCTACGGCGGCAAGCGCGCCATCCGCTGGTTTGAGATCTTTGCGGGCGAAAAGGCCTATCGGCAGTTCTCCAACTGGCTGCCCGACGACTCGGTAGCCGCGGCGCGCGACCTGCGCGTCTCCATCAAGGGGCCGTTGACCACGCCGGTCGGCGGCGGGATTCGTTCGCTGAATGTCGCGCTGCGCCAGATTCTCGATCTCTACGCTTGCGTGCGCCCGGTGAAGTATTACCAGGGCGTGCCCAGCCCGGTGAAGCACCCGGAGAAGCTTGACATCGTCATATTTCGGGAAAACACCGAGGATGTATACGCGGGTATCGAGTTCAAAGAAGGCTCCGCAGACGCTGCCAGACTGATTTCTTTTTTGAATGACGACCTGCTCAAGGGCGGCAAGAAAAGAGTGCGCACCGATTCCGGCGTGGGCATCAAGCCTATCTCCATCTTCGGCACCAAGCGGCTGGTGCGTTACGCCATCAAAGGCGCTCTCGACACAGGCCGCAAGACCGTGACGCTGGTCCACAAAGGCAACATTCAAAAATTCACTGAGGGCGCATTCCGCGAGTGGGGCTACGAAGTGGCCACCGAGGAGTTCCGCGAACAGACCGTGACCGAGCGAGAGAGCTGGATTCTCGGCAACGTCGATGCGAATCCGGGACTAACGATTGAAGAGAACGCGGCGCTTATCGAGCCCGGCCTGGAGTTCGGCAACCAAGCCTTCCGCGATGCACTCTATGCCGAGGTCAAGGGCGTCCTCGATTCTATCGGCAAGTCTCACGGCAACGGCGCCTGGAAGTCGAAGATTCTGGTCAACGACCGTATCGCCGACTCGATCTTCCAGCAGATCATCCTCCGCCCCGAAGACTATAGCGTGCTGGCCACGACCAACCTCAACGGCGATTACATCTCCGACGCGGCCGCGGCGCAGGTCGGTGGACTGGGCATTGCGCCCGGCGCAAATATCGGGGACGGCTACGCGGTCTTCGAGGCGACGCACGGCACCGCGCCCAAGTATGCCGACAAGGACGTTATCAATCCCGGCTCGGTGATTCTGTCGGGCGTGATGCTTCTCGAGTTCATCGGCTGGAAAGAAACGGCCAAGATGATCGAGGACGCAATGGAGAAGACAATCCAGCAGAAATCCGTGACCTACGATTTCGAGCGGCAACTTTCCGGCGCAACCAAGGTTGGGACGAGCGAGTTTGCTACGCGAATTATTGGCAACATGTAGTTCGTGGACCGTGTGCCGTGAACCGTGGCTCGTGGTCAGCGGCTGACGAGAGTCTTAACCGCGCGTCAGACAAGCCAAGACAACTCCGCAGCGCGGCGATGCTGCTTTTCACGATTCACGGTTCACGGTTCACGATTCACGATTCACGATTCACGAATTACGATCCACAAACAGGAGAACTCATGCGAAAGAAGATTTCAATCGTCGGCGCGGGTAATGTGGGCGCGACGGCCGCGCACTGGATCATGGCCAAGGAACTGGCCGATGTGGTGCTTATCGATGTCGTCGAGGGCGTTCCGCAGGGCAAGGCGCTCGATCTCAGCCAGGCTCAGCCCATCGAACGCTCCGACGTTCACATCATGGGCACCAACGACTACGCCGATACCGCCCACAGCGACATCGTGATTATCACGGCCGGCATTCCGCGCAAGCCCGGCATGAGCCGCGACGACCTGTTGAACACCAACTTCAAAATCATGTCCGACGTGGTCTCGAAGGTAGTCGCGTATTCGCCTGAGACGATTCTCATCGTAGTCTCGAATCCCTTGGACGCGATGGTGCAGACCGCCTATCGCCAGTCGGGCTTTAACCGCGAGCGAGTGCTGGGCATGGCCGGCATCCTCGACTCGGGCCGCTTCAAGAGCTTCATCGCCGAAGAGCTGAACGTGAGCGTGAACAACATGAGCTGCCTGGTTCTGGGCGGCCATGGCGACACCATGGTCCCGCTCGTCGGCCACACCACCGTGGCGGGCATTCCCATCACCGAACTGCTTTCAAAGGAGCGAATCGACGCGATTGTGCAACGCACACGCGACGGCGGCGCCGAGATAGTGAAGCATCTGAAAACCGGCAGCGCCTACTACGCCCCTTCCGCAGCCGCAGTGGAAATGGCCGAAGCCATTCTCAAGGACAAGAAGAAGGTTCTGCCCTGCGCGGCCTATCTTGAAGGCGAGTACGGCATCCACGGCTACTACGTCGGAGTGCCCTGCAAGCTGGGCGCGGCGGGCCTGGAGCAGATCATCGAAATCAAGTTGACGGCGGAAGAAGACGCCGCACTCAAGAGGAGCGCCGCGGCGGTCAAGGAGCTTTGCGCGGTGATTGGGGTTTAGATTCAGCCAGAAGCAAAGAAGAACCCCGGATCCCATTAAGGAATCTGGGGTTTTTCTTTCCGCTGATCGCCTTCCCGGCCCAGTCACCGGGCATGGAGCAACGCAGTGAAAACGGTGATGTTCCGCTTGGCAATGCTAAAAGCGATGTCGCTTGATCGCCGCTTGAATGTGCATTACAATGTCATTCAGAAGATTGGCGATGGCTGCTAATGCATTAGTACAGACCAGGATCGACGCGCGCACCAAACGGGAGGCCGCCGTGGTTCTGGAGGCGATCGGACTGACGGTCTCAGACGCGGTGCGGCTGATGCTTACGCGGGTTGCGCAAGATAAAGCGCTGCCGTTTGAGCCGTTGATTCCGAACAAGAAGACCCTTGCCGCGATGCGGGAAGCACGCGCAGGCAAACTGGAGACGGTAACCCTCGAAGGCCTGCAAGCGGTGCTGGATGCGAACGATTAAGCGGACTTCGGCATTCAGGCGCGATCTGAAACGAGAGTCGAAGGGGTAGCACCGGAAATTTCTCGCGGAGAACTTTGTCAGCGTAGTCCAGGCTTTGGCCGCCGACGAGCCACTTGCGGAGAGGTTTCGCGATCACGCGCTGGGTCACGATTGGCAAGGATTCCGGGACTGCCATATCCTGCCCGACCTTGTTCTTATTTATGCCAAGCCGGACAATGAGATGCTGCAACTGGTTCGGCTCGGGTCGCATTCGGAACTTGGGCTGTAATCCGCACTCTATTTCGATCAGCTTTTCGAGTGTATCGCCTCGGCGCTCCGCGGCGATCACGATGCTGAAGTCGGCGGCGGTTCTGATTACCTTAATCCATCGCCAGGCTCAACTCGTGGCGCACATCCGCGCCGCGAATCCAGAAAATTACGTCGGTCGCGATATTCGATGCGTGGTCGGCGATGCGCTCAAGGTTCTTGGCCACCAGGATGCCGTTCATCGCCTGCTGCGTGAACTGCGGCTGCTCCTCGATCATCTTCAGCAGATCGTTGTGGGCACGGCGGTTCATGCGGTCGATCTCGTCGTCCATGCCGCGGACAGTTTCAGCCAGGCGGGCGTCGCCGTCCAGCAGGGCCTGCAGCGCAGTGCGGATCATCTGTCCGGCAAAGTCGCCCATGGCTTCAAAATCCGCCGGCAAATCCACAGCGTCGATCGGCAAAATCTCTTTGGTCCGCCGCGTGATGCTCATGGACTGATCGCCAATCCGTTCCAGGTCGCCGTTGATCTTGATTACGGCGAGGATGAAGCGCAGATCGATGGCCATAGGCTGTTCTTTGGCGAGCAGCTCGTAGGCCATCTCGTCCAGCTCGCGCTGCGCGGTGTCGATCGCCCTCTCGTTCTGCTTCACAAACTTGCACAGGCCTTTATCGCGCCGCAGATAGGCTTCCACCGCGGAATCCACGGCCTGCTGCGCCAGCGCGGCCATGCCGAGAAGCTTGTCCTTGAGTTCAGCCAACTGCTGATGAAAATGAATACGCGGCACTTCGGTTTTCCCCCATCACACCATTGTGCATCAAGCTAGATTACAGGAATACGAATTTCTGCGCACGCACCAGAAATGCTATTACCCGCGGAACCGATCCCGATATGAATTCTGACCAGCCGCCGGCAAAAGGCATTCTCGCTCGCGCATCGTCTAGTCTGCGCTCAATTCAGTCGGCCTTACGCCGCGCCCGCCGGCTGAGCGCCGAGTTGACCATGGGGCAGCTCGATCTTCCCCAGCAGGAAGATGTAGCCGGCGATGCCAATGACCAGGTATGCGCCCGCGACGGCAAAGGCCCACGCATAGGAATGAAACGCCGAAACCAAGTAACCCGTCAGAATCGAGGCCGCGATTCCGGAAACCTGGCCGCAGAAGTTGATGATTCCGCCCACCTTGCCGACGTCGCCGCGTACGGCGATGAGCGAAGGCAACGACCAGGCCACCGGCGCAGCCGCGGCCAGCCCGCCGATGGAAACGCTGATCCACACCAGGGCCTGCGTGGCATTGTGCGCATGGGCCGCGCCCAGAATGCCCAGCCCGAACGCCGTTCCGCCGATCAACACCACGCGGCGCACCACGCTCGCATCACATCCGCGCTTCACCAGAAAATCCACCAGCCACCCGCCGATGGCGAGGTCCGTCGCGGTGGCGAAGAGCCAGGGCACGCTGGTGTAGACAAACGAATGCAGCAGATCGATGTGCAAGGTGGAAGACAAGTAGGTCGGCAGCCAGTAGAGCAGCAGATAAAACACGTAGTTGTACGCGCCAAACCCAAGCGCGAGACCCAGCACCTTGCGCTGGGTGAGCAGTTGCCCTAGCGAAGACGGCCTTTCATCGATCTGCTCTTCGCCGACAAGCACCTCTCTGCGGTCTTCAATGTGACGGCGCTCGATCTCCGTCAACTCCGGGTCGTCGTCGGGATCGCGGTAGACGCGGCAGAAATACAGGAAGTAGGCGAAGCTGATGGCTCCAGTAAACGCGAAGCTCAAGCGCCATCCGGCGTGGATGAGGACAATCCCGATGAGCGGAACCCCGATGGCAGAGGCAAACTTTGCCCCAGCATCGAAGAGCGACGTGGCGAAACTGCGCTCGCGTGCCGGGAACCAGAGGCCTATAGCCTTGGCGCTGGCGGGAAATGCCGGAGCTTCGCCGACGCCAAGCAAAAAGCGCGCGCCAAAGAAACCGCCCAGGCTCGGCGTGACCGAAGCCGCAAACGAGGCCACGCTCCAGAGAAAAGTTCCCACGCGCCCCACGCGCCGTACGCCAAACTTGTCGAGAATGACGCCGATGGGAAGCTGGCACGCGGCGTAGGTCCAGTTATACGCGCTCGAAAGATAGCCAAAGACGACATCGGAGATGCCGAAGGCGCCGACCAGCGCATTGTGCGAGACGGAGAGATTGACGCGGTCGAAATAGTTGACCAGCACGCCAATGCCGAGCAGCCACGCGATGCGCCAGCGACGCCGCGGCAGGCGCGGGTTTGCCCCTATCAGTGGCGCTGCTGCCAAGTTTCCTCCACGAGCGATGGGAATGAACGCACAGGTAATTCAGCTCTTCAAAGGCGGCATAGTTTCCCACCCATTTCCGCAAAAAGAGCGGAAATGGGTGGGGCACGGACGCAGTATTCCATTGCCGAATCAGTGTTTTTCCGACAGCGGCCCGTTCTGCACGACGTTGTTTTCAAGCGTTCCAATGGGATCGATGGTGATGCGAATTCTGTCGTGCGCGGTGAGAGAAAACTCGTCCGGCGGCACAATGCCGGTGCCTGTCATCAGAAAGACGCCGTGAGGGAAACTGTTTTCGCGGAATAGATATTCGGCCATCTCGGTAATCGGGCGCTTGAGCTCAGCGAGCGTTGTTGAACCGCTGAAAACGATAGCTCCCTTGCGTTCAACCTCGATGCGAATAGGAGTCGTGGCCGGCAGCGGTTCGCTTGCCACCAGAATGCACGGACCCAGTGCGCAACTACGGTCGTAGACCTTGGCTTGAGGAAGATAGAGCGGATTCTCGCCCTCTATGTCGCGCGAGCTCATGTCGTTGCCCACGGTGTAGCCGACAATCTGGCCGCGCGCATCAAGCAGCACGGTCAGTTCGGGCTCGGGGACCGACCACTTCGCGTCACGCCGAATGTGCACGTGCTGGCCAGGCCCGGCCACGTGTTCCGGACCGGCCTTGAAGAAGAGCTCCGGACGCTTCGCCGTATACACGCGATCGTAAAAATCGCCCCCGCCGGCGTCTTTGGCTTCGGCCATGCGCGCGCTGCGGCTGCGAAAGTAAGTCACGCCCGCTGCCCACACGCTCTGGCCTTCAAGCGGGACCAGCACTTTTCGCGGATCGAATTCCTCGGCTCGCGCCGCGCCAACAACCAGCGACACAAGATACCCCGCGAGATCGGGATGATTCACGATCGCGTCCCAGTGGTCTATCGGAATGCGGTAGAAAAGTCCCTCGTGTTCCACGTAACTCGATTTCGCGGTTCCGCCGTGGCTGTGTCCAGTTCGGTAAAGCTTCACGTGCTCTTCTCCAGTCGTTCAACAATTTGATCCACATCGTAGACGCAGCCGCCCCAAACCCCGCCGCTCACTTCAACCAGCGCCGCCCACAGGCGCGTGTCTTCAGGCAGTTTCGGATGCGGAGCCAGATCGGCTCGCGGAGCGCGTTGCGCCAGCCGCAGCGCGCCTTCATCGGCGTTAAAGCTTTCGCCGTCTTCTCCCACAAGATTGACGGACCCGGCAAGCCGTACACGGTCAATCACGATTTCAATACGGTCACCGTCGCGCACTTTGCCGATGGGACCGCCGGCAAGCGCCTCGGGCGAGATGTGGCCGAGACATGCCCCTGTCGACACGCCGCTGAAGCGCGCATCGGTGAGCACCGCGACATGCTTGCAGTGCGGCAATTCCTTGAGCGCCGCCGTAATCTGGTAGATCTCCTGCATGCCCGAACCTTTGGGCCCGCCGCAAATGAGGACAATTACATCGCCCTCCATCATAGCGCCGGCTTTGATGGCGCCGATGGCCGCCGTTTCGGTGACGAAAACCCGCGCGGGCCCGACGTGGCGAAACACATGATCTTCGCCGACCAGGGAAGGGTCGATGGCGGTACTCTTCACGACCGACCCCTCGGGCGCGAGATTACCGATTGGGAAACAAACGGCAGAGGTAAGGCCGCGAGACCGGGCGCGATCGGGAGACATGATCACATCGCCGGGATCGATTCCATCTTTTTCCTGCAGGCGGCGTCGCAGCGCGGCGCGGCGCGGGCTTTCGCGCCACCAGTCGAGACACGTGTCCAGCGTTTCGCCGCTCACGGTCTTCACCTTCACATCCAGGAGCCCGTGGGCGCGCAGTTCCAGCATTACCTCGGGCACGCCTCCGGCCAGAAACACCTGTACCGTGGCAAAATTACGCGGTCCGTTGGGCAGCGCGTCCACAAGACGCGGAATCAGGCGATTGACCTCGACCCAATCTGAAACCGTGGGCCGCGGCAAGCCCGCTGCATGCGCAATCGCGGGCAGATGAATGAGAAGGTTGGTCGATCCGCCGAAGGCGGCCTTCACAATCATGGCGTTCGTAATCGCCGCAGATGTGAGGATGTCGCGAACGCCGATGCCAAGCGCATGGAGGCGCAGAATTGCGCGGGCCGAACGCCGGGCGGCATCGAGCCAGATGGGTTGTCCCGAGGGCGCGAGCGCGGTATGCGGCAACGAGAGTCCCAGCGCCTCGCCCACCACCTGCGATGTGGCCGCGGTTCCAAGAAACTGGCAGCCACCGCCCGGTGAAGCACAGGCGCGGCAACCCACCTCCGCGGCATGTTCGAGCGTAATGTGGTTCTGCGCGAAGCGCGCGCCGATGGTCTGTACCTTGCCAGCGTCTTCGCCCTGCTCCGGCAACAGCGTAACGCCGCCTGGGACCAGCACCGCGGGCTTCGCGCCCGAAGATGCCAGCGCCATCATCATCGCGGGCAGGCCTTTGTCGCAGGTGGCCACGCCGATCATGCCTTTGCCGGTTGGCAACGAGCGCATCAAACGGCGCAGCACCATGGCGGCATCGTTGCGAAAGGGCAACGAGTCCATCATGCCGGTGGTGCCTTGGGTGCGGCCGTCGCATGGATCGGTAACAGCCCCTGCGAAAGGGGTGGCGCGCAAAGATTTCAACTCGCGCGCCGCCTCAGCGACGAGCAGGCCCACCTCCCAGTGGCCGCTGTGAAAACCCAGCGCGATGGCTTCGCCGTTTTCCGCGCGCAAGCCGCCGTGCGTGCTCAGGATGAGGAATTCGGGATCGAGCAGGCGCGCCGGATCCCATCCCATGCCCGCATTTTGCGTAAGGCCAAAAAGGTTACCCGAGGGCTCGGTGAGCAGCATTTCCGCGGTGAGCGGCAGCACTCCGGCGGGACCGGGCGCATGCGTAGCCACTCCGAACAGGTTGTCGCTCGGCCGACTCGAAGACCGAACTCAGCGGAATGTCTTTGATGGGGAAGCCCTTTCCGCGTTCAGTATAGTGGACGCAGGCGGGCTTCGGAGTTCTCCGGAAGGTGCGCGAATTTCCGCCTTTGGATTTCGTGTTCTCCCACCCTTTTCCGCAAAGAGCGCGCAAAAGGATGGAGCACGGGAACATTTATCTTCAAACGGTCAGAAGATCGTAGGCGGCAAGGCCTAGTACGCTGTCAGACCGCCATCGACGGCAAGCGCGACGCCATTGATGAATGACGCCTCGTCGCTCGCAAGGTAGACCAACGCATTGGCAACGTCGGCTGTGCTCGCCAGCCTTCCCAGCGGAACCTCGCCCAGTCTCTCCGCCTTGCGCTCCGGATCCTTGAGCATGGTCTGCACCAAGGCCGTCTCCACTGTGCTGGGGTGGACGGAGTTGCAGCGGATATTGTCTTTCGCGTAACGCACGGCCACCGATTTGGTGAGCATGGTCAGGGCGCCCTTGGTCGTGGTGTAGGTTTCGTTCGTGAACTTGTGGCCCACCAGTCCGCAAATCGACGACATGTTGAGAATGACCCCACCGCCCGCCGGCCCTCATGATCGGCAGAGCGTGCTTGATTCCGATGAACGGCCCTCTGACGTTCACCGCGATCATGGCGTCGAAGGACTCCATCGTCCATTTCCTCGATGTTCTTCCTGATGTTGATGCCCGCGTTGTTCACCAGGATATCGAGGCGTCCGGCCTGCTCAAGCACGGTGGCGAGCGCAGTCTTCCAGCTTTCCTCCGAGGTCACGTCGAGGAGGAGGAAGACCGCTCCAATCGACGCGGCCGTCTTTTCCCCCTCCGCACGATTCGTGTCGGCCACGAACACCGAGGCGCCTTCCTCCTGAAACCTCCGGGCGATCTCCGCGCCGATTCCTCCCGCAGCGCCGGTAATCAGAGCGGTCTTGCCCGAAAGACGCATCGCGCTCACTTCGCGCCTCCCTTGCGGACCTTGACCGCGGCGAGCTTTTCATAGAACTGGATGATGCCGCCATGGTCGTCGGCCTGCTTTCCATCGACCTTGAGGGCCTGCATCATCTCCATGATCTGGCTGGTGAGCGGGATGGGGGTTCCGTTCTCGTGGGCCGTATCGAGAGCGTTCTGCAGGTCCTTGATGTGCAGCTCGATCCTGAATCCGGGCTTGTAGTTTCCTTCGAGCACCATGGGAGCCTTCGCATTGAGGACGGTGCTTCCAGCCAGGCCGCCCTTGATGGCGTTGAAGACCCTCTCGGGATCCACGCCGGCCTTGGTGGCGAGAACAAAAGCCTCCGACATGGCGGCGATGTTCAGCGCGACAATAATCTGGTTGGCGAGCTTGGTCACGTTGCCCGCGCCAATATCTCCGCAGAGAACCGCGCTTGCTCCCATCTTCAGCAGTACGTCCTTCACCTTCTCGAAAACGGCTTCCTTGCCGCCCACCATGATGGCGAGCGTGCCGTCGATGGCCTTGGGCTCGCCGCCTGAGACCGGGGCGTCGAGCATCTCCACTCCCTTCTTTGCGAGTTCGGCGGCCACTTCGCGGCTGGCAAGCGGCGCGATGGAGCTCATGTCAACGAGCACGCTTCCTGGCTTGGCCCCCTCGATCACGCCGCCCTCGCCCAGCACCGCCTTTTTCACGTGGGGCGAATTGGGCAGCATGGTGATGATGAGGTCGTTCTGCGAGGCCACGTCCTTCGGAGATGAGCCCGCCGTCGCGCCCGCTTCAACCAGCTCCTTCACCGGCGCTTCGACGATGTCGTACACGACGAGCGTGTGGCCCGCCTTGAGCAGGTTCTTCGCCATGGGCTTGCCCATGATGCCCAGTCCTATGAAACCAATGCGCATTTCTCTGTCTCCCTTTCAACAGCGTTTTTGACGGTTTTCGCGACGGCATCCGAGGTAAGCCCGAAATGCAGCAAGCAGTTCGTCGTAGCCCTCCGCCGAAATGCCGAAGGTGTCCGGCACTCCCACAAACTCCACAGGCGCGTGACTCACGCCGCGCAACGCCTCGACCACGGCGGAACCGAGTCCGCCGATGACGGAATGCTCTTCGGCTGTAACGATAGCGTCCACCCCGCCGGCATAGCGAATCACTGCCTCGCGGTCCAGCGGCTTGATGGTGCCGACATCGAGCACCCGCACCGAGATCCCCTCCGCCGCCAGCGCCGCCGCAGCCTCAAGAGACCTGCGAAACCATGACTCCCGCGGCAAAGATCGCCGCGTCGCTTCCCGTCCCGGAGCATGGTCACCTTGCCGATGGAGTAGGGCTCATCGGCCGGGATACACAAAGGGAAGATCGTTCCGGTTGATCCTGAATGTAGACCGGACCCGGCCAATCCAGCAGGCAGTCCATCATCTTCTCCACTTCGATGGAGTCCGCCGGGACAGAGCACTGTCATGTTGGGAAGGGCCCGCATGAGGGCAGCATCCTCCACGCCCTGGTGGGTCTTGCCATCGCCGAAATCGGAAAGCCCTGCGCTCGACCCGCAGATGCGGACGGGAAGATTCGGAATGCAGATGGAATTGCGGAGCTGATCGTAGTCTCTTCCGGAGGCGAACACCGCAAAGGAATGGATGAACGGGATCATTCCGGTGAGGGCGAATCCCGCCGCGGTAGATGCCATGTTCTGTTCCGCGATTCCCATCTGGAAGTACCGGTCGGGAAACTCCGCCTGAAACATGGCCGACTGCGTGGATTTTCCGAGGTCGGCTTCGAGGGCCACAACGCGCGCGTCCTTTCTTGCCCAGCCGGACGAGGCTGGCGCCATACGCACTTCTCAGATTCGGCGAAGTCATTGCAGCACCTCCGGGATTCTTCGATTTCAACCAGCGCCTGGTCGTATTGCTCCTGCGTCATGACGCCGTTGTGGAAGGCCGCCGTGTTTTCGGCGAAAGCTGACGCCCTTTCCTTTGATCGTGTCGGCGACGATCACCGTGGGAGCGCCCTTGATCGCGGCCGCCTTGTCCAGAACATCCAGGACCGCGCCCACGTCGTGTCCGTCCACGTTCAGCACGTTCCATCCGAACGCCCGCCATTTATCTTCAAGGTTCGGGATGTCGAAGATCTCCTTCGTCGGGCCCGTGGCCTGGATCTGGTTTCGATCCAGGATGGCGGTAATGGAATCCAGCTTGTAGCGCGCGGCGGCCATGGCCGCTTCCCAAAGCTGGCCTTCGGCAAGCTCGCCGTCGCCCATGACGACGTACACCCGGGCAGGGCTCTTCTGCGAGCCGCAGGGCAAGCGCCATGCCCACGCCGATGGAAAGCCCCTGTCCCAGAGAGCCCGTGACCGCCTCCATCCCCGGGGTCATCATGTCGGGATGGCCCTGCAGTTTGCCCGCGAGGGTCTTCACCTTCCATATCTCTTCCCGCGGAATGACTCCCAGCTCCACCAGGGCGGCGTATTGAATGAGAACGGAATGTCCTTTGCTGAGCAGAAAGCGGTCCCGGGTCGGATCGTCAATGGCTTTGGGATCGAAGTGCATCTTTGCGAAGTACAGGGCCGCCACAATCTCGGCCAGCGAACACGAACCGCCCAGGTGCCCTGCCTTGCCGACGCCGATCATCTTCACGACGTCAGCCCTCAGGTCCCATGCGATCTTCTGGATTCTCTGAATCTCTTCAGGCTTTGCCATCCATCTTCCTCCAACGAAGAAGCCTTCGCTCCCAGCCATCCTTTGAGTTCGATTTCCTGACTCCGCGAGCGATGCAAATTTCGTGTGAGTCTGAGAGTTGGTCAAGTGTAGTTCCGCGATTCGACCCCAGGGCGTGACCACGATCACAAGCGAGTCGATTTTCTAAGGGTTAGCGATGACTCCGCCGATCGCCTTCACAACTTTCAGCATGACGCGCAGATTCGAATCGCGCCTGCAGAGCTCGGAGTGCTATAAAGTGATGTGCCCGGAGACAACTTGAAGGATGCGGCGCAAATTCAGGCGGGGTTGCGCCGCCGATGGCTCTACCTGATGCCGGTGGTCTTCGTCACCTATAGTCTCGCCTACCTCGGCCGCTCCAACTTTGGCTTCGGCGCGGCGGCAGGCCTGGCACAATCGCTCCATATCACCGCAGTCCCGCGCGGCTTTTCTCGGCTCAGTTTTCTTTCTTGGCTATTTTCTCTTCCAGGTTCCCGCCGCTGCTTACGCCGCGCGCCGCAGCGCCACGCGGCTGGTTTTCTTTGCGCTCATCAGCTGGGGAATCCTCTCCGCACTTACCGGCGTCGATCCGCAACTACTGGCTGCTGGTCGCGCGACCGGCTGCTGCTGGGCGTGGCGGAAAGCCTGATCTTTCCGTCGATGCTCATCCTGCTGACCAACTGGTTTACGCGCGCCGAGCGCTCGCGGGCCAATGCCATTCTCATTCTCGGCAATCCCGTTACCGTCA
This sequence comes from uncultured Acidobacteriaceae bacterium, assembly GCA_963732305.1. Taxonomy (GTDB): domain Bacteria; phylum Acidobacteriota; class Terriglobia; order Terriglobales; family Acidobacteriaceae; genus Telmatobacter. The sequence goes on along the minus strand of CAVSYW010000002.1, from coordinate 1,005,004 downwards.
CCTGGATGGCCGCCGTGCACCGGATTCCTGATCAACGCCGTCGGCTGGCAGATGACGTTCATTCTCGAAGGCATTCCGTCGGTGCTGTGGGCCTTTGTCTGGGCCACTCGTGGCGCGCGACCAGCCCGCACCAGGCGACGTTGGTTAGCGGAGGCAAGCAGCGCGCCACCTCGACGCGGCGCTCGAGCAAGAGCAAGCTGCCCTGCCCCAATACACGAATCTTCGCGCGGCGTTGCGCGTCCGCGGCGTGCTTCTGCTGTGCGTTCAATATTTCTTCTGGAGCTTCGGCGTCTACGGACTGGTGCTCTGGATTCCGGAGATGATTCGCTCCGGATCGGCGCGCGGCATTGAGCAGGTGGGCCTGCTCAGTGCCGCGCCGTTTCTTCTCGGTGTTTTGCTCATGCTCGCCGTCGCCTGGTTCTCCGATCGCTCGCTCCATCGCAAGCTCTTCGTGTGGCCGTTTCTCATGCTCTCGGGCGCGGCCTTGTTTTGTTCCTTCGTCACGGCCGGCAGCAACTTCTGGCTGGCCTATGCTGCCCTGATCGTGGCCGGCGGCGCCGATGTATGCGCCCTACGGTCCATTCTTCGCCATCGTGCCGGAGATGCTGCCGAGCACGGTGGCCGGCGAAGTGATGGCGCTGGTGAATAGCTTCGGCGCATTGGGCGGATTTGCCGGCACCTGGCTTGTGGGATGGCTGCAAGCGCTCACCGGAAGCGCGCGCGCTGGGTATTTATCGATGTCGCTGGCGCTGATTGTTGCCGGTGCGATTACGCTGTGCCTGCCATCGACGCAGCGCTCAACGCGTCCCGCGTGAACTCGCCATTAACCAGCCGCCAGATGCCGAGGGGATTCTGATTTTTCAATTCTTCGGGCAGCGCGGCTTGGGGAAAGTCCTGATAGCAGACGGGGCGCGCGAAGCGGTAGATCGAATATGTGCCCACCGAGGTCGCGCGGCTGTCGCTTGTAGCTGGGTACGGCCCGCCATGCACCATCGCATGGCAAACTTCGACGCCCGTCGGAAAACCATTCACGACCAGCCTTCCGGCTTTGCGTTCGAGAATCGCAATCAGATCGGCAAACGCGGCCAGATCGCGCTCGGTTCCGTGCAAGGTCGCGGTGAGCTGGCCCTCAAGCGAACGCGCCAGTTTTAGCAATTCTTCGCGGCTGTCGTAACGAATCACCAGAGTGGTCGGCCCAAAGATCTCAGCGGCGAGTTCAGGCTCGCGCAGCAATTGCTTGGCATCGATCTGCATCACGATCGGCGCGGAGTAGCAGTTGCCGGCTCCGTCTTTCGTCGCCTGCGCCACGGTCTCAACGCTGGATTGCCGTCCGGCCACGCCGGAGCGATAGCTCTTTGCAATTCCCTCGGTAAGCATTGCACCGAACGCACCGGCCTTTTCCACCTGCACCTTCAACTCGTCGACGAAGATGTTTCCGGTCACATCGCGCGGCAGAAAAACCAACCCCGGTTTGGTGCAAAACTGGCCCACGCCGAGCGTGAACGAAGCAAACAGTCCGCGCGCAATCTCCGCGCCGCGCGAGTAGAGCGCGTCAGGAAGCAGAAATACGGGATTCACACTGCTCATCTCCATAAAGCAGGGGATGGGCTCGGGACGCGCCGCTGCGCGCTGCATCAGCGCCTTGCCGGCCGCGAGCGACCCGGTAAAGCCGACGGCCTTTACCTTGGAGTGGTCGACGAGAGCCGCGCCAATTTCCGCGCCCGCTCCAAAAAGCAGCGCAAATACGCCCGGCGGCAGGCCGCACTCTTTCACGCCGCGCGCAATCACCTGGCCCACCATCTCGCTGGTGCCGGGATGCGCATGGTGCGCCTTCACGATCACAGGATTGCCCGCGGCGAATGCAGCCGCCGTATCGCCACCAGCCACAGAAAATGCCAGCGGAAAATTGCTGGCTCCAAAAACGGCAACTGGACCGAGCGGCCGCATCATGGAGCGAATATCGGAACGCGGCAGCGGCTTGCGATCGGGCTGCGCGGGATCGATGCGCGCATTCACCCACGAGCCCTCCTCGACTACCTGCGCAAAAAGCCGAAGCTGGTTGATAGTCCGCGCCGACTCGCCTTTCAGGCGCGCTTCTGGAAGCGCCGTCTCGTGGTGCGCACGCTCCACAAGCTCGGGCACGATGGCTTCGATGCCGTCCGCGATGTGGCGCAGGAGGCGGGCTTTCTCGCGGCCCGATAATTTTCCGAAGGTCGCGAACGCTTCGTCCGCCAGGTCGGCGGCGAGATTCAGATCGTCGATGGAAGCGCAGCGATACGCAGGTTCAAGTTGTGCGCCCGCCGTAGGATCGAAGCCGTAAAACGCCGCGCCACTCCCCGGCCGCGATTCGCCGTTGATGATGGAGCCGCCTTGCAATGCAATTGTCGATAGCATGAATCACCCTTTGTTGGTAGTGGTTTGCTCTTAACTCGATGATGCTGAGATATTGATTCCCACACATGAAACGTCGTTGCGCCGTCCCTACGGGACTCCGGAGCTCAAATATGGTATCCGCGTTTCCCACGCTGAAGCGCGGGGCTAACAAACACTGCGCCTCCGGCGCGCTCAACAGCACCTCACAAAAACCGCATTCAATAAGGGCAACGCGCCTCGAAAAAGCTGGAAGCCGACATCGAATGGCTCGCCCTCGGTCCTTGCCGTCTAGTTTCCTTGACCTCTCGGTTCCCTGGTCCCTGCATTCTCGTTGATTGGCCTCCGGGGACCGTGGTCCCTGCTTTTTCACTCTTCTCCAATATCCTCGTTCCAAACCTGAGGATGCGCGACGATGTAACCGGCCAGCAGCTCCCGGCACTCCTTATTATCGAGATCGATCACTTCCACGCCGTTCTCGCGCAGCCAGTCGAGGCCCCCGGCAAAGTTCTTACTTTCGCCCACCACGAGCGTGCCAATGCGGAACTGCCGCACCAGGCCGCTGCAATACCAGCAAGGAGCGAGTGTGGTCACCATGATCAGATCGCGATAGCTGCGCTGGCGGCCGGCGCGGCGAAAGGCATCGGTCTCCCCGTGCATGCTGGGATCACCCTGCTGCACGCGGCGGTTGTGGCCGCGACTCACCAACTCGCCCGAGCGCGTGAAGATCGCCGCGCCAATGGGGATGCCGCCTTCGATGAGGCCATGCCGAGCCTCTTCAAGGGCCACGGCGAGCATTTTTTCGTAGGTTTCCTTCACAGTTCCACTGTAACCCAGCGGAGCTAATTAATTGTCAGCACCATTTTGCCAAAGTGGCTGCCTTCTTCCATGCGCTCGAGAACTTCGCGCGCCTGGCTCCAGTCGAACTCCTCGCCTATGGGCCGCAACTCGGCGAGGGCGATGGCGCGATTCATCTCCACAAAGTCCTTGCGCGATCCGACATAGATGCCGTGGATCCGCGACCATTTGTGGAGGATGAGGCCAAGAGGAATAGGCTCCGTCCCCGAAGCGAGCACGCCAATCTGCGCCACCGTTCCGCCCATACGAATGGCCTTGAGAGAGCGCGTCAGCGTTGCCAGGCCACCCACCTCCACCACCAGATCGACGCCCTCGCCTCCGGTCTGGTCGTGCGCCCAGCGATCCCAGTTGGGATTGTCGCTGTAATTCAGTCCCGCATCCAGGCCCAGGGTGCTGGCGCGTTCCAGCTTTTCGTAGCTCGAGCTGACGCCCAGGACCCGCGCCCCCTTGAGCCGGGCAAATTGTAAAGCAAAAATCGACACGCCGCCTGTGCCCTGAATCAGGACTGTCGAACCCGGCTTGATCTCGCCGGCGGTCAGGGCGTTCCATGCCGTCACCGCGGCGCAGGGCAGCGTCGCAGCTTCCGGAAAGCTCAGGTGGTCGGGAATCGCAACGATTCCCTGCTCTTTGAGCACCACATAATCGGCGAGCACGCCATCGATGTCGCCGCCCAGCGCGCCGCGGGCTTTGGCTGGAGTCAGCGGGCCGTCCTGCCAGTTCTGCATAAAGATTCCGGCAACGCGGTCGCCAGGCTTCCACGTCGTGACGCCTATCCCCACCGCTGCCACTTCGCCCGCGGCGTCGGAGCAGAGAATGCGCGGCAGCTTCATTTTGGGGTTGTAGAGCCCCTTCACCACCATCAGGTCGCGGCGATTCAACGAAACCGCGCGCACCGCCAGCAAAACCTCACCGGGGCCCGGTGCGGGCGTCGGCCGCTCCACAAACTCCAGAGAATCAATGCCAAAGGCTGAAACCTGCCAGGCGCGCATGGCTAATTTTTTCCTTTCCTGGTGCGAACTCCATCATTCTGCGGGACGCCAACAGCCAAGTCCCCCGTAGAATGAAGATATGGCTCGTGGATGGGAAAGTAAATCGGTGGAGGAACAGATGGCAAATGCTATGGCGGTCCCCGTGGCCGACCTGAGCAAAATGACGAATGAGGATCGCCGGCGCGCGGCCGCACTGCAAAGTGCTTCGCGCGAGCGTCAACGGCAGGCGCTCAACCTGCAACGCGAGAACATTCTGTCGCAAAGGACCTCGAATCCAGGCCGCCGCGCTGCCCTGGAAGCCGCATTGGCACACGTCGAGGCGCAGATTCAGTCCCTGGGGTAGGCGGTAAGGCAGCCGGGGCTGGTTCCGCGTACGCATTGGACGCGCGCCGCCAAGCCGCCTTCCGTCGAGGGCCCACTTAGGGCTCGCGATGAATGAGCAGCGTATTGGCCTGATTCACTGACGTCAGCGACACGCGCGCAATATTCACATGCTCGGGCCGCGTCACGGCCCACAGAATCGCATCGGCAATGTCTTCGCCGGTCAGCGGGGCAATCCCTTTGTAGACCTTGGCGGCCTTCCCTGCATCGCCGTGGAACCGCACCATGCTGAATTCGGTCTCGACCAGTCCCGGATCGACGCTCGTCACGCGTACTGGCGTTCCCAGCAAGTCTTCGCGCAGCCCATCGTTGATGGCCCGCGCCGCGGCTTTGGTACCGCAATACACCGCGCCGTTGGGGTAAACCAGCTCGCCGGCCATCGATCCCAGGTTCACCACGTGGCCGCGCCCGCGCACCACCATCCCAGGGACCACGGCACGCGCCACGTAGAGCAGCCCCTTGATGTTGGTATCGATCATCTCTTCCCAGTCTTCAATCCGTCCAGTGTAAAGCTTGTCCATGCCGCGGCTCAGGCCGGCATTGTTCACCAGGATGTCGATCTCCGCCCACTCCGGCGGCAGCTCGTCAATGGCCCGCTGCACGGCGTGGCGGCTGCGCACGTCCAGATCAATGGAGTGCACGGCGGCGGCGCCGCGTTCGAGAGCGCGCGAGGCTACCTGGGCCAATTTTCCGGCGCGGCGGGCAGCCAGCAGCAGGCGCGCTCCCTCGCCCGCAAAGGCCATGGCAGTGGCCGCGCCAATACCGGCGCTGGCTCCAGTAATGAGGGCAATCTTCCCTTTCAGTTTCATCTCGACCTCGAAGAAGAGTCTAGAGGTGGCTGCATCAATCACCTGGGACAATTAGGAAAAATCCCTCAGGGGCTAAAGCCCGCTGCTTATGCGCCGTTTACGGCACGACTGAAGTCGTGCCCTTTCACGGCGCCAATTATGCAACCAGTTCTAAGCAAGCCCAATGTTACCGCTGAATGGTGCTGCGAATTTGTGACATACGGTACTGCCCCACGGCCCAATCCTCCTGGGCAAGGCCGGCGGCGCGAGCCTCGGCAAAGACCTCGGCCATCAGATCGGCCAGGGGCAAACTCGTATTGCGACTGGCGGCGGCCTCGCGCAGCAGCCGCAGATCCTTCTCGCCAAGTGCGATGGTCGCGCCGGGCTGCTCGGGCGGATGCAGGATCACTTTGCTGTAGGCCTCGTAAAACGGCGACTGGAAGAGCGCGCTGTTCACGGCCGCAAAGAATGTCGCCGGATCCACTCCCTGTTTTTCCGCGTAAACAAACGACTCGCTCAGCGACTGCACCATCATGGTGATGAGAAAGTTGCCGCCTAGCTTCACAGCGTGCGCCTGCCGCGGCTCCGTTCCCACCACGGAGATGCCGCGCGAAAGCGGTTCCAGCAGCGGACGGGCTTTGGCGATCGCACTCTCCTCGCCCGCCGTCACAATCCACAGACGCCCCGCTTCGGCCACATTGGGCCGCCCAAACACCGGCGCCGCAACAAATTGGTGTCCGCGCCTGGCGTGCTCGGCTGTCAGCCGCTCGCTCAGAGCGACACTGACGGTGCTGCATGAGATGTGCAGGCCACCCGGGCTCATCGCGTCCATCAGGCCGTTCGAGCCAAAGATCACTTCCTCGTTGGCCGCGTCGTCGAAGAGCATGGTGAAGACTGCGTCTGCGCCCAGCTCGGCTTCGGCCGGAGTGCCCGCGGCAATCGCGCCCTCGCGTAAGAGCGGCTCCGTTTTTCCCTCTGTGCGGTTCCACACGCGCAATTCGTGCCCGGCGGCAATCAGGTGCATCGCCATCGGCGTTCCCATCTTGCCGAGACCTAGGAATCCAATCTTCATGAGCAGATTGTAGAAGATCGTGGAACGTGGACCGTGATCATCGTGGAGCGTTCCGGCTGCGGCCTGATCGCTAGTTCGGCGTGCCCGTCGTCTCGTCGCGGCTGAAACTGCACTCCCGGCACTGGCAAACACGGCGCAGATACTCCCACGAATAGATGCCGCCGGAGTGGCCGTCGGCCCAGTTGAATTGGATGGCGTAACGGCCGACCGGATGCACGCTGGCCGGCTTGGGCGGTGGCGCGTACATGGGCAGCACGGCGGCCGGTTTGGGTTTCGGCTGGCCCGGCTTGCGGCCCTCCTGCGCGCGCTCCTCGATGCAGGTGGCGCACGGGCACGCGTCGCGCAGCCAAGCAAAGCCCCAGGCGCTCTTGTGGCCGTCGTTCCAATCGATCTCCAGGCCCTTGCCTTCCGTCATCAGCACGCGCACTTTTTCCGGCGTGGTGGCGATCTTCGGCAGCGGCTGATGGCGCGCCTCCTGCCGGCTCGGTTCCTCTTTTGGCGCGATGCGAATGCCTTCGTGGCTCATAGATCCAGTTTACAGGGGTCAGGTTTCAGGGGTCGTGGTTCGTGGTTCGTGGACCGTGGACCGTGAGTCGTGAATAGCGTCCGATAGCTGCCAGTCTGCCGCGGTGCCAGTCTGCCGCGGTTGACGAATCACGCCCCGCGACGCACGCTCCACGGACCACGGTCCACGGTTCACGATCCACGGTTCACGTTTTCCAGAAGAACCACGCTGCCATCCCCAACCCTATTACAACCACCAGCGCCCTCAGCACCGGCTGCGGAACGCGCCGCGCCAGGCTCGCCGAAGTGTATCCGCCAATAGCCGCCGCCACCATCGCCGCCAGGCAGAAGCGCCACACCACCTGCCCCTCGACGATAAAGATGACGAACGCGATGCCGTTGGCCAGCACATTGGCCACCACCTTCAGCGCGTTGATGGCGTGGATGTCTTCGTAGCCCAAGAGCGCAAGCATCGTCATGAAGAGGAAGCCCGCTCCAGCGCCGAAATAGCCCACGTATATGCTCACCGCGACGGTGGCGACAAAAAGCGGCAACCGGCGCGGCGCGTGGACCTCGCCCGTCCCTGCGCGCGCGTGGCGCTTACGCTTCAACCGGTCGAGTTTCAGACGATCGAGCCCCCGCGCCACCGGCCCGCTGACAGCGAATGTCATTGCGGCAAACAGCAGTAGCCACGGGACGAGACGCATGAAGGTTTTTTGCGGCGTGTTCAGCAGCACGACCGCGCCCGCCGTTCCGCCAATCAATCCTGCCAGACCCATCAGCCACGCGGCGCGCAGATTTTCGCGCACATCCGGCCAATACGCGGCGATCAACGTCAACTGGCCGGGCCAGATGGCCACTGTATTCGTGGCATTGGCCTGGACTGGCAGCACATTCATGCCCAGCATCGCCGGAAACGACAGAAACGACCCTCCCCCGGCCACAGCGTTCAGCACGCCGGCCAGGAATGCGGCCACCACCAGCCACACCCAGTGCCAATTCACGGTTGCCAGAGTGCCGGCCAACACGACGGAAACATCGGACATGAGGTTTTTATTGTAGAGTGCTCAGGTCGCCGCCGGGCCTCGCGCAGTCTCGTCTGGCCTTCTCGTTTACCGGGCACGTCCGCTTCCCTTCAATCGCCGCAAATTTTGCTTTTACAACGACATCTGGCGAGGTATCCTCTTCGCATGCTTCCCCGCCGCTTTCCCGTTTCAGCGGGACTGGTGTTGCTCGGTTTCGTCTCCGCCACGGTTCATCTTTTAGCTCAATCCGGGCCCGCCGCGCCGGCCAAGGGCGCGGCAACTATCCCGCTCCGACTTGACGGCGGAGCCATATCGCTCGACAATCCGTGGCAATTCCATCTTGGCGATAACGCGGCCTGGGCCTCGCCCGCGTTCGACGACTCATCGTGGGAGCAGCTCTCGGCCGGCAGGCCGTGGGGTACGCAAGGCCATCCCAATACCGAAGGATTCGCGTGGTATCGGCGCCACCTCGCCTTCGCGCCCGGCGCTCCCGGCACCATTGCACTGCTGGTTCCGCAAGTTGACGATGCCTACGAGGTCTATTGGAACGGCCGCCTCCTTGGCTTCCATGGCGCGATACCGCCGAAACTGAACTTGTGGCAAGCCCCTGTGCCAGACACTTTTGTCCTCGGTCCGCCCGAGCCGGGAGTGTTAGCTGTCCGCGTGTGGAAAGACGGATTCGGTTCGTACGATACCGGCGAGCAGGGCGGATTTGAGGCGCCGCCTGTCATCGGGAGCCCGCAGGCCATTGCCGCCGCGCTCGGCGTATGGAACTACAGATCGCTCATCGGCCAACAACTGAATTTTGCTCTCAATTCGCTCTACGCTCTCGTGGCTCTAATTTGCCTCATCGTCTGGTTGCGCGACCGGCGCCAGTGGTTCGTTCTGTGGATGGCGGGTTTCGCCTTCGCCCACGCCGTTGTGCCCGCCCTCTCTGAGAACCTGCTGCCGCTTTCAACCTGCATGGTAGCTTCCTTTAGCACGCCGTTCTTTTGCGCCGGTGACGTCTCGCTCTGGCTTCTGCTGGCGTGGCTTCTGGATGTGCGCAGCGATGCCCTGCTGATGCGGGTGGTCCGCTGGGCAGTCCTCATTGAAATGGTTGCCTGCATAGCCGACGCCTTTATCGGCCTCGGCTTTGCGCTGCCGAATCCGGCTCCGTGGCAATGGATCGATGCGCTGTTGACGGTGCCGATTACCGTCTTTGAAGCGATTCCGTTTTACATTACTGCCGTGGCTCTTATGCGCCATTCGCGCACCGATTGGACCCGCTGGATGGTCGCCCTGGTTGCGCTGCTCACGCAATGTCTTTTCGTTTGCACTTACACGTTCGAGCAGGGCAGCCGCTTTACGCACTGGACTTTGGGGAACAGGATTGCCTCGCCGCTTTTCACGGTCTTTGGAAGTCCCGTCACCGTCGACAACATCAGCGAGACCCTGCTACTGGCTGTCCTGGCCTACGCCGTCTATCGCTACGCCGCAGAGAATACACGCCACCAGTTGGCTATGGAGCAAGAGTTGCAGAGCGCTCGTGCCGTGCAGCAGGTGCTGATTCCGGCCGAGGCTTCCGAAGTGCCGGGATTCAAGATCGACAGCGTCTACAAGCCGGCGGGCGAAGTGGGCGGCGATTTTTTCCAGAACCTGCCGCTGGAAACGGGCGGCGTTCTCATTGTTATCGGCGACGTAAGCGGCAAAGGCGTTCCCGCAGCCATGACTGTCTCTCTTCTGGTGGGGACGGTGCGCACGTTGGCGCACTACACGCAAAGTCCCGGCGAGATTCTCAGCGCCATGAATACACGCATGCTCGGCCGCAGTCAGGGCGGATTCACAACCTGCCTCATTCTTCGCGCCGATGCCGATGGCACGTTAACGGCGGCCAACGCAGGCCACCTGCCTGCCTATCTCGACGGCAACGAACTCCCGCTCCAAAACGGCCTTCCCCTCGGTCTTGACCCGAACGCTGTGTATCACGAATCCAACTTCCAACTACCGCCCGGCAAGCAGCTGACTCTCCTCTCGGACGGCGTGGTCGAAGCGCGAAACGCCTCGGGCGAACTCTTCGGCTTCGAACGCACAGCCGGCATTTCGACTGAATCCGCCCAAAGCATTGCCGGCGCGGCGCAGCGATTTGGCCAGGAAGACGACATTACCGTTTTAACTCTCGCGCTTGCAGGAGCGTCCGTGCATGCGTAAGCTGCTCGCCCTAATTCTGCTGGCCGCGCAGGCCTTCGGCCAGGACGACGACATCACCGTGCTCACTTTGCAATTCGCGCCCGTCGAGGTGCTTCATGCGTAAGACCCTTCTCCTTCTGCTGCTTTTGCCGTGGCCTCTTGCCGCTCAAACCGCGCTGAGCATTGCGCCGCAACGGTGCGTCTGGAAGCAGGGCGACAACCTGCGCTGGGCTGCTCCCAATCTCGACGAATCGGACTGGCAGCCAGTGGCTACGTGGGTGCCACTCGCCACAGAGACGCCCTACTTTTGGCTGCGCTGCCGCTTCGATCCTCATCAACTCGCAGCCTCGGTCAATCCTCAACTCCAGGTCTCGGGCGATCTCTCATGGCAGGTCTTCGCCAACGGCCGCCTCATCGGCGCCTCCGGCAATATTGTCACCGGCGCTCACACCGCCGGCCTGGCAATCGACTACTCCGCCACCGAATTCTCTCCGCGCAGCGCTCCGGTCGTCATCGCTGTCCGCATGACCTTTACGCCTGAGCTCAACGGCCGGCAGCAATTGCCCGGTCTCGCGCTGGGAGATGCAGATCTGCAACGCGATTCCTACTGGAGCCAGGTCTACGAACGCACACTATCGCAATGGGTCACCTGGGCCTGTTACGCGCTCATCGCCTCGGCCGGCCTGTTTTTCATGGCGCTCTATTGGTTCGATCGCACGCAGCGCTACATTCTCTGGATCAGCCTCACCTGGCTCGATCTCGCCGTCCTGCGCATCAACGAATTCATGGCCTCTGCATCGGTCCACTACTCCTCGCACATCGGATTCCTGTTGTATTCGCTCGGGCAAAGCCTGCCGATCTTCGCCATCCTGTTCTTCTTCTCGGTAAATCGGAAGCCCGTTCCCCTCTTCTTTCGCATCGCCTTGGGAGTGAATTTCTTCTACCCCGCCATGCTCGTCATTGCTGCTGTTCTTCCACTCCGTGCCGGCGTTGCTCTTCGCTGGTTCGTTGAAGTCCAGCCCACGATGGACACACTCGAAGTCGCCGCCACACTTTCCGGTGTCATTGCCGTGCCGTTCGCATTTTTGCCCTTACGATCCGTACGCCGGGGACAGAATTCGCTCGCCATCGTCTGCTTCGTCTGGGCGCTGATGGACTTTTTCTACATGGTCGTTCAATTCCCATTCCTGAATCTCGATATCGAGTCCTTATTCCTCAGGATTCAGCCATACCGCTCCATGGCAATCGCCGGGGTCGTAGTCGCGATGACCATCCTGCTGGTGCAGCAGTTGCGCACCACTAATCAGGAACGTGCCGAGCTGCACGGCGAAATGGAGTCAGCGCGCGAAATTCAGCAGTACCTTATCCCCGAAAAGCTTCCGCCCACTCCAGGGCTCGCCATCCACAGCGTCTATCAGCCCTCGCGCGAAGTGGGCGGCGATTTCTTCCAGGTGCTTCCCGACCCGCGCGATGGAAGCACGCTGATCGTGGTCGGCGACGTAGCGGGAAAGGGACTGAAGGCCGGCATGCTCGCGGCGTTGATTGTCGGCGCCATTCGCACGGCCTTCAAATTCACCGCCGACCCGGGCAGCATTCTGGCCCTGCTCAATGAGCGGTTGCAGGGCCGCGGACTGGTCACCTGCCTCGCCATGCGCATCGATCACGACGGAACCGCCGAACTGGCCAACGCCGGCCACATTCCGCCCTACATCGACGGCAAAGAGCTTTCACTCGATGGCGCATTGCCGCTCGGCGCGCTGCCCGACACCTCATTTCCGGTCACTCGCATCCAGCTTCGCGAAAACGAATCTCTGCTGCTCGTCTCCGACGGCGTCATCGAGGCCCGCAATTCCGCAGGCGAGCTCTTCGGCTTCGATCGCACCCGCGCTATTTCCACCCGCACTGCCGACCAAATCGCAGATGCTGCGAAGCAGTTCGGGCAGGACGACGACATCACCGTCCTGACCCTGCAGTTCGCGCCCGTTGAGGTGCTGCATGCGTAAGACTCTTTTTGCACCGATCTTCTCATCGCTCTTTCTCGTCCCGGCCGCGCTCGCCGCGCAATCCATCCTCACTGTCCCGCCGCAGCAGTGTGTCTGGCGCGCCGGCGACGACGCAAACTGGGCCGCGTCTAACCTCGACGAGAGCACTTGGAAGCCGTATGCGGGTTGGAAGCTGAGCGCCGATGCTCCCCACATCTGGGTTCGCTGCCGCGCGGATCTGTCAACGCTGCGCAGCACGCTCCATCCGGCGCTGCAATTGGACTTCAATGCGGCTTATCAACTCTATTTGAACGGAAAGTTGGCCGGCAGCAATGGCGATATCTCAAGCGGATGGTCATCGAGCGACTCGATCCAGACATTCCCTGTTTCATCCGGCGATCTGCTCCCCGGCCCCAATCAGGTTAACCTTCGAATCACCTATCACGTAGCTCAGCAAACGGGCTCGCTGCAACTGTTTGCCGGGGACGAATCGATTCTGCGCGACCGGCACGATCACGAGGCGCTGAGCGGAGCCCGGGGCTTCTTGATCCCGGCAATTTGCTACCTGGTGATCGGTGTTGTCGGTTTTATGTTGCTCGGCCTCTATCTGAGCGACCGCAGCCGGCTCGAACTTCTGCTTCTCGCCATTGTCTGCTGGTTCCTGACCATCCTTCGCCTTGAAGACTTCTGCGGTCACGCCTCAGTTCCAATCCCCGGAGAGGCGTTTCAATTGCTCTACAGCATCGGACAAACCGTCTACATTCCGTTTCTTCTTTTCATGTTCCGGCTTGCCCGTAAGCCAATCCCATGGCCATTCTGGGTCGCGGTTTTAGCCTTCTGCACCTTTCCGCTCGAATTGCTTGCCACTGTGCTCCTGCCGGCTGCCGCTAGCCTGCGATTGAGTACAGCGTATAGCTCGGTTCCGATTCTGGCCGTCATTCTTGGGGCCGCCGCTTTTGTCGCGATTGTGCCGTATTACGCCTTCTGGCCCTGGACCGGCACTTCAAAGCAGATGCGACCTGTAGCCGTTTGCTGCATGGTGTGGGGCACAGTCGACGCGATTTGGTTCGCCGCAGTATTGGGTTCGTATGCCACTGCGGATGGAGGAGCCTTCTTTAATCGTTGGTCCGTCACGCTGCTTGAACTGCGAGCCACTGCGACAACCGCGGCCATCGTTGCGCTTCTGGCACTGCTTTTTCGCGAGCAGCGACGTGTGGCACAGGATCGTGCGCAACTAGCCGGCGAAATGGCCTCAGCGCGCGAGATTCAGCAGTACCTCATTCCTGAAAAGCTCCCGCCTACTCCCGGATTAACCGTCCGCAGCGTCTACCAGCCCTCGCGCGAAGTGGGCGGAGACTTCTTCCAGGTTCTCCCCGACCCGCGCGATGGAGGCACGCTGATCGTTGTCGGCGACGTGGCAGGAAAGGGACTGAAAGCCGGCATGCTCGCCGCGCTGATCGTCGGCGCCATCCGCACCGCTTTCAAATTCACCTCCGATCCCGGCAGCATTCTGGCTCTGCTCAATGAACGGTTGCAGGGCCGCGGCCTCGTGACGTGTCTGGCCATGCGCATCGATCGCAACGGTAACGCCGAACTGGCCAATGCCGGGCACATTCCGCCGTACATCAACGGCAAAGAGCTGGCGCTCGATGGCGCTTTGCCGCTAGGCGCGCTTCCTGACATCTCGTTCCCTTCCACTCGTCTCCAGCTTCGCGAAGGCCAATCCATGCTGCTCGTCTCCGACGGCGTCATCGAGGCCCGCAATTCCGCGGGCGAGCTCTTCGGCTTCGATCGCACTCGCGCCATCTCCACCCAATCCGCCGAGAAAATCGCCCAGGCCGCGAAGGAGTTTGGGCAGGACGACGACATTACCGTCCTCACCCTGACCCGGACAGCCCCAGGCTCCGCGCCCGTCGCTCTTTCGCGTCCGGACCCTGTTCCCATCAAGGCTTGACGGGCCGTCAAGCCCTTAAGCGGCTCAAATCCGGCTGGCCAGGTCGGTTGATCTCAACTCAAGTCGTTTAAAAACAGCACAATAATCGTTTGTTGTGAAATATTAGCGCATAACGCTCATATTTTATGAATCATTTATGCTATAGTTTAATCGCATAGGTTGGATGGCTGGGACTCAAGCTCCCGCCTACCTACATATCTTGGATACACCTGGAGGAAATCATCATGGCAATCACTCGTTTCGACCCCTTCCGCGAAGTTGTTACGCTGCAGAACCGCCTGAACTTGCTGTTTGGCGGCCTGAACGCTGAGAACGAGAGCTCGCTGACCACGGCCAGCTTTGTGCCCGCGGTCGATGTCTATGAGGATGAGAAAAAGGTCATCCTCAAGCTCGAAGTTCCGGGCATCAATGAGAAGGACCTGGACGTGAGCGTGGAAAACCACACCCTTACAGTCAAGGGCGAGCGTAAGTTCGAGAGCGAAGAGAAGGAAGAGAACTTCCATCGCATCGAGCGCCGCTACGGCAGCTTCTATCGCGCCTTCACGCTTCCCAGCACCGTGGACACGGAGAACGTCGCCGCCAAGTACGAAGCCGGCGTGCTGAAGCTCGAGCTGAACAAGAAGCCCGAAGCCCAGCCGAAGCAGATCAAGGTCAACATTGCCGCTTAACGGCAGCAAATAGCTGTCAGCTTCCAGCCTCTGGCTTTTCCGCGGCGAGGCTCGCAGCGTCGAATTCGATGCGCCGGATTGGCACCAAAGCCCTTCCCGGCGCATCTACGTTTTTATAAGCGGAAGCACAAAGGCCTTTTTGAAATTCAATCTGGACTCTTGCACCCCGGCAGGACCAAGCTAGAGGCTAGAAGCTAGGAGCTGTTTTCCATGGCCATTCGTTTCGACAAATTCACCGTAAAAGCGCAGCAGGCGATTCAGCAGGCGCAGACGCGCGCCGCCGAGCTCGGCAATCCCGAGTTGCAGCCCGTGCACCTGTTGCTCGCGCTCATTGAGGACCGCGAGGGCGTGATTCCCGCCGTCCTTGAAAAGATCGGTGTGCCCATCGAGCGGCTTGAAAACGACCTGCGCGGCATCGAGGAAAAACTGCCTCGCGTCGCAGGCGCAGCAGCGCAGCCCGGCATCGGCCAGTCGCTCAACAAGGCCCTCGAGCAGGCTTTCAAAGAAGCCACCAACTTCAAAGACGAGTACGTCTCGACCGAGCACTTGCTGCTTGGCATCGCCGGCCTCAAAAGCGATCCCGCGCGCGATGCCCTGGTTGCCGCGGGAGCAACCCGCGACGCCATTCTCAAGGCGCTCACTGCCGTACGCGGTTCGCAGCGCGTCACCGACCAGAATCCCGAGGCCAAGTTTCAGGCGCTCGAAAAATACGCCAAGGACCTTACCGACCTCGCGCGCCGCGGCAAGCTCGATCCGGTCATCGGCCGCGATGAAGAGATTCGCCGCGTCATCCAGGTGCTGAGCCGCCGCACAAAAAATAATCCGGTATTGATCGGAGAGCCGGGGGTGGGCAAAACCGCCATCGTCGAGGGCCTGGCTCGCCGCATCGTCTCCGGCGACGTGCCGGAGAGCCTGCGCGACAAGCGCGTGATCTCTCTTGACTTGGGATCGATGCTGGCGGGCGCAAAATATCGCGGCGAGTTCGAAGACCGGCTCAAAGCGGTTCTGAAAGAAATCGAAGAAACCAACGGCCAGATCGTCCTCTTTATCGACGAGTTGCACACGCTGGTTGGCGCGGGCGCGGCCGAGGGCGCCATCGACGCCAGCAATATGCTCAAGCCGGCTCTGGCGCGCGGCGAGCTGCGCGCCATCGGCGCGACGACACTCAATGAATACCGCAAGTACATCGAGAAGGACGCGGCCCTCGAACGCCGTTTCCAGATCGTCTATGTCGGCGAGCCCAACGTCGAGGACACGATCGCCATCCTGCGCGGCCTGAAAGACCGCTACGAGCAGCATCACAACGTGCGCATCAAAGATGCCGCCATCGTCGCCGCCGCCACACTTTCGCATCGCTACATCTCCGACCGCTTCCTGCCTGACAAGGCTATTGACCTCGTCGACGAAGCCGCTGCGTCGCTTTCCATCCAGATCGGCTCTGTCCCCACCGAGATCGATCAGCTCGAGCGTGAGGCAACGTCGCTTGAAATCGAGCGCGCCGCGCTCAAGCGCGAGACCGATGCGAACAGCAAGGAGCGGATGAAGGCTGTAGAACATGAGATCGGCAACCTGCGCGAACAGATTACGGCTCTGCGCGCCCGCTGGACAAAAGAGCGCGAGGCCATCAACCGCGTCGGCGACTTGAAAAAGAAGATTGAAGCTCTGCGCTTCGAAATGGAGGAGCAGACCCGCAAGGGCCAGCTCGACCGGGCCGCACAGATCCAGTACGGCGAGCTGCCCAAGCTCGAAGCCGAGCTGAAGCGCCTGGATGCTCTTCAAGACGGAAAAGGCGGAGCCCCACGCATGTTGAAAGAGGAGGTCGACGAGGAGGACATCGCCAAAATCGTCTCCAAATGGACAGGCATTCCCGTCACCCGCATGTTGGAGGGCGAGGTGAAGAAGCTTGTCCAGATGGAAGATCGCCTCCGCGAACGCGTCATCGGTCAGGACGCCGCCTTGAGCGTCGTCGCGAACGCCATTCGCCGTTCGCGCGCCGGCTTGAGCGACCCCAAGCGCCCCATCGGTTCGTTTATTTTCCTGGGACCGACTGGCGTGGGAAAGACGGAAACGGCCCGCGCGCTCGCCGAATTTCTCTTCGACGACGAGCAGGCCCTGGTACGCATCGACATGAGCGAGTACATGGAAAAACATGCCGTGGCTCGTTTGATTGGCGCGCCTCCGGGATACGTGGGCTACGACGAAGGCGGCCAGTTAACCGAGGCCATCCATCGCCGTCCTTACGCGGTGATCCTCTTCGACGAAATCGAGAAGGCGCACCCCGACGTCTTCAACGTGCTTCTGCAAGTGATGGACGACGGCCGTCTCACCGACGCCAAGGGCCGCACCGTCGACTTCAAAAACACGGTGCTCATCATGACCTCGAACCTGGGCGCGGCCGCGCTCGCCGCCGAAACGCTCAAAACCGAACACGATTTCGATCAGGCACGCGAAAGCGTGATGCGCGTTTTGCGGGAACACTTCAGGCCGGAGTTCTTGAACCGCGTGGACGACATCGTCATCTACAAGCCGCTCGGCAACGCGCAATTAAGCAAAATTCTCGACCTGCGCCTCAACGAAGTGCGCAAGCTGCTTGAAGATCGTGCTATCTCGATCGAGCTCACAGAACCCGCGCGTCAGTTGATCCTCGCCGGAGGCTCCGACACAGCCTACGGCGCGCGTCCGCTCAAGCGCGCATTGCAGCGCATGATCCAGGACCCGCTGGCGATCAAGATCCTCGACGGCGAAGTCCTGCACGGCGCGCACGTGAGGATCGACGTTCACCGCAAGTCGAACCAGCTGAAGTTCGAGCCTATGGGACGGGAAGCTATGGCTTGAGGTGCTTAGTACAAAGGGTTAACGAGACCGCGTACTACTTAGGAGAAGATTCCTTTGAGAGATTCGGAGGCGGCCCATTGCTCCGTCCAGCTGGGACGCGTCCTGACTAGGTACCACCGACGACTCTCGCGCCCAAAATCGGATCCCCGGTAGGCTCTAACCTCATAAACTCTCACCCAGGAACTTATTACAGTGCAGCTGCTTTCTTCGCCGCCAGAAGCGCTTCGTGAATAATCATCTTGAGGTAAGTCTGATAGCGCAATCCCCTCTTGGCAGCCTGCACGCGGGCCTCTGAAATGTCCTCGGGATCGAGACGAATCGTGGTGGTGGGGGTAGGCGTTGCTTTCAACTCGGGAAATGGAATCCCCTTCTCGGCAAACAGCCGCCTCGCGCCGCCGTGGCCAAGGCGACCCTCCTTAGCAAGCTTCCGAAACTCATTGAATATCTTGTCGTCGTTCTCAAACCACCACTTCGCCTCTTCCGATTCGGTAGCGAACTTGGGAACCTTTAATTCACTTTTGGCAGTCTTGCCTTCAGTCATTTTTGACCTCCTCGCTGTTCGACGTAGAACAGTTTCCAATGCCTTTCCGGCTCGAATCCAGTCACTGCCCGCATGCGCCCGCCACGGAGAGTAATCACAACTCGCAGAATCCGACCGCTGCTCGTTTCGCCGATATAAGCCCAGCGATCCTCTCCGTCAACAACTTCGAATCCGGCGTCGATCGCCTCACCCAGGATCAATTCTTCGACCTCTTCCGGCATTACGTCGTGCTCGGCCAAATGAAGAATATTGGCGTCATCCCAATCGAAGAGCTCGTCGTTCATGCTCCTGGCCACCCTATCTTTTCAAGTGTAGCTACATTGTAGCTATTCGTCAATTCCGGCGTCTGCCATTCACGTAGCCGTCACACTTCTCTGCCCCCTCAATGATGAAACCCCGCCCCCGTCCCACTCGCCGTGAATCCCGGCTGCGAATTAAACCACGCGAGATGCCGCTCAATGTCGCGCAACAGCATCCCCGCCAAGTCACCCGTAAATCCATTCCGCACCACCACGCGCTGAATCACAACCTCTTCGCGATTCGCCGGCATGCGATACGTCGGCACCTGCCAGCCGCGGTCTCTAAGCCTGTCAGACAAATCGTAGAGCGACCAGTTCGTCTGCTTCCTCAGCCGCCACGCCAGCACCGGAAGATCCTGCCCCGCACCCAACAGCTCGAATGGCCCGAGCGCTTCAATCCCCTTGCCCAGATGCGCCGCCACCTGGTGGCACGCTCTGTGAATCTCGCGATAGCCAGCTTTGCCCAGCCGAATCAGGTTGTAGTACTGCGCCACAATCTGGCTCGCGGGCCGCGAAAAATTAATCGCCAGCGTCGGCATAGACCCGCCCAGGTAGTCGACATTAAAAATCAGATCCTCGTGCAGGTCGCGTTTCTCGCGCCACACAATCCATCCCACTCCCGGGTACACCAACCCGTACTTGTGGCCCGACGTGTTGATCGACTTCACGCGCGGTAGCTTGAAATCCCAAATCAGCTCCGGCTGCAGAAACGGCGCAATGAATCCGCCGCTCGCTCCATCCACGTGGATCGGCACATCGAGTCCCGTGCGCTCCTCAAGCTTGTCGAGTGCCGCGCTCAGCGTTGCGACATCCTCGTAGTGTCCCGTATAGGTGCTGCCCAGCACGGACACCACGCCAATGGTGTTCTCGTCGCATGCCGCCGCCGCGCGCTCGGGATTCGTCACCACCTCGCCGCCTTCAAGCGCCACCTCGCGCGCTTCCACGTCCCAATAGCGCGCAAACTTGTGCCAGCAAACCTGCGTGTTCGATCCCATTACCAGGTTCGGCTTGTCAATATTGGATCCGCCGGGTGCCTTGCCCAGCTTGCGCATGCGTTCCCTCCAGCGCCACTTCAACGCCAGCCCGCCCAGCATGCATGCCTCGCTCGATCCGATCGTCGAGCACCCGATCGTCTTCTCAGGTTTCGGCGCGTGCCATAGATCGGCGAGCATATGCACGCAGCGCATCTCCAGTTCCGCCGTCTGCGGATACTCGTCCTTGTCGATCATGTTCTTGTCGAAAGTCTCCGCCATCAGTTTGTGCGCTTCCGGCTCCATCCACGTGCTGCAGAACGTGGCCAGATTGAACCGCGAGCTGCCGTCGACAATCAGCTCGTCGTGAATCAGGTTGTAGGCAGTACTGGGAGCCATGCTCTCCGCGGGAATCGCATGGCGCGGCGCAGGCCCTAGCAGCCGCGCGCGTGCGTACATAGGGCGCACCGCTTCGTTCCAGCGGCGCGAATCTTCAGCGTGACCATCTTTCATCGTTCGACCTCACTCCTTCGTTCTACCGGATCTTGGGGAAAGGCATTCGCGCACGGCATCGCGCGCTTTAATCTACTGCCGCAACTCCACCAGCGTAGCCCCTTGCCCGCCTTCGTTCTGCGGAGCCTCTTCAATTCCTGCCACGTGCGGATGATTTTTCAAGAACTCCCGCACCCCGCGGCGCAGAATCCCCGCGCCATGCCCGTGAATCACGCGGACCTTCGGCAGCCCGGCAAGAAACGCGTGGTCGAGATACTTCTCCAGCTCGCCGGTGGCCTCATCCACCGTGCGGCCGATCAAGTTAATCTCCGTCCGCATTGCGTCTGTGCTGGCGCTGGTCACCGTAACATGCACGCCCATCTGCTTCCGCGCAGCGCCCAGCGGATCGGCCTTCACCGCGACCGCGCCGGCCGCTTCAGCAAGCTCGTCGCGTTTCGCACGCATTTTGATCGGACCGAGAGCGATTTCAAACAGATCCTTCTCCACCTCGCGCTGCACGATTCCGACTTTGCCCATCGACTTGATCAGCACACGATCGCCCGGCGCGATGTGCCGTAACACATGCGGTTGCGCGTTGGCGTCACCCTGGTCCGCACCCGTGCGATGCGCGACGACCGTCTGATTGAAGCTCTCCTGGAACTCGCGCCGCAGCCGCAGGATGCGCCGCTCGGCCTCTTTCGAGAGTTTCTGCTGCGCCGCGCGGTCCTCAATCGCGCGCACGTTCTCGCGCATCTGGAACTCGAACTCCTTCATCAGCGACGCTAGCTTGCCTTCAAGTTCGCGCACGCGATTGCGCATCTCCACATCGCCCTCGCGCTCCAGCTTCTTCCGCTCCTGGTTCAGCGCGTACTGCTGCTCGCGCGCCGCCTTCCGCTCCACTTCGAGTTCGGCCAATTCGGAGTGCAGCTTGTCGAGAAAGCGCGCAATGTCGGCTTGCTGCGACCCCAGCCGTTCCCGCGCAGCAGTGATGATCGCCACATTCAGCCCCAGCCGCTCCGCCGTCTGGATGCCCGCCGAAGCGCCCGGCACACCCAGATGAAACTGGTAGTTCGGAACCAAAGTCAGTTCGTCCACGCCCGCCGCCGCATTGCGCACGCCTGGGTTGTTCGCCGCGTAAACCTTGAGCGAGGTGTGATGCGTTGAGATCAGGGTCCACGCGCCGGCCGCGAGAAAATACGCGGCAACAGCTACGGCGAGCGCCGCGCCCTCTTCGGGATCGGTAGCCGAGCCCAGCTCATCAAGCAACACCAACGAACGCTCGTTTGCCAACCGCGAAAGCCGGTCGAGATTCGTGATGTGCGCCGAGAATGTTGAGAGCGCCGCTTCAATCGACTGGGCGTCGCCGATATCGGCCAAGAACGCCGTGAACACCGGGAAGCTCGCGGCCGTAGCGGGCACTGGAATCGCCGCCTGCGCCATCATCGCCAGAAGCGCCGTTGTTTTCAACGCAACGGTTTTGCCGCCGGTATTTGGCCCGCTGATAATCAGTTGCCGCTCTTCCGCCGTCAGCTCCAGGTCCAGCGGAATGATGGTCCCGCCGGTTGCCCGCAATCGCTTCTCAAGTAAAGGGTGACGGCCGTCTTCGATCATCAACTTTTCTTGTCCAAAGGTTGGCTCCACGCATTGGAAGGCGCGGGCGAAGCTTGCACGCGCCAACAAGCTATCGACCAACGCCAGTACGCGCGCGCCCTCGACCAGGCCGTGCGCGTAGCCGGCTACTTGGCGCGTGAGGGCGACGAAAATGCGGTGAATCTCCGCCTGTTCCTCTTCGATGAGCCGCACCAGTTCGTTGTTCTGCTCGATGGTCTCAAGCGGTTCCACGTAAACCGTCTGCCCTGACGAGCTGGCTCCGTGAATGACGCCCGTCACGCGCCGCTTCAGCTCCGCACGCACAGGAATCACAAAACGCTCGCCGCGGATCGTGATCAGATCTTCCTGCGTGGCGCCTTCGCCAGTAAGCTTGCGCAGGGCCGATCGCAGACTTTCTTCAATCACTCTCTGCTGGCGCTCCTGCTCGCGGCGGATGCGGTTCAACTCCGGCGAGGCATTGTCGGCCAGCGACCCGTCGGGTTGAATGGTGCGCTCAATCGACTCGGCGAGCGGCCGCAAACTCGTGGTCAGCTCTGCCGATAACACCGACAGTCCGGGCAGCTTGCCGACCAGCCGCATCGGCGGCTCGTGCAAAAGCGCCTGCCACGAAGCCACGTCGTTCGCCAGCCGCGCCACGCTCTGCAGTTCTGCCGCCTCCAGGGCCGCGCCCGCAATCTGAGCTTTGGCAGCGAGCTGTGTCGGATCGAGCAGGCCGCCGAGCGGAATCGAAACCTGCTCCTCCAGCAGCAGCCGCACCTCGCTCACCAGCCCATGCTGACGGCCGATCCACTCTTCATCGGTCGAGGGCCGCAAAGCCAGAATGGCGGCTCGCCCCACCGGCGACGCGGCGTACCCGGCAACCAACGCCAGCAGCGACTCCCACTCGAGAGCGGCAAAATCGGCGTGCTGCACCGGGAATGGAATGGGATCGAGAAGCATACTCAGAGACTATGGTAGCGTTCCAGGGCGGTGCGATGCGGGCACTGCGCCTTTTACACAGCCGCGCCCTGCGTGGCCCTGCGCAGCGCCGCCCGCGCCAACAACCGCGTGGAGTCGAGCGTAGGTAAAGGCGAGTTGGCGTCATTCATCAGCAGCGGGATCTCCGTGCACCCCAGAACCACGGCGTCGCAGCCCTCCGCCTTTATCCGCGCAATAATGCGTTGAAACGCAGCTTCCGCCTCGGGCTTGAAGATGCCATAGGTCAGCTCATCCATAATGATGCGGTTGATCTCTTCGTGCTCTTCGGCGTTCGGTCGCAGCCACTCGATGCCGCGTGCAGAAAGTTTCTCCGGATAAACCTCGCTCTCGACGAGCCAGCGCGTTCCCGTAATCGCCAGCCGCCGGAATCCGCGTCCGGCAGCCGTCGCGGCAACCACCTCCGCAATGTGCAACCACGGCAACGGCGAACGCGACTCGATCAGAGGCAACGCCTGGTGAATCGTATTGTCGGGGCAGATGAGGAAGTTGGCTCCCGCGTCCGCCAGAATTTGCGCTGACGCAAGCATCATCTCGCCCACGCCTGTCCAATCGCCGCGCTCGATTCTTTCCATATAGCCTGCGAACGAAGGCGTGTGCATCGTGATCTCAGGATGCGCGTGGGACCCAAGAATCTCTGCGCCCTCCGCGCAAATCGTGCGGTAGCACAGCGCCGCGCCCTCAGCAGAACAAGCCACGATCCCAATATGTTTCGTCATAGTTGCCCCCTGGCCGCCGCGACCATGGCAAAGAGGGTCCACACCAGCAGCGATCGCCGACTTACGGCAACGGGCACGAAGAGCGCCAGACCCGTCCAGCGCGATGATGCAGCAACTTCCGCACGGGCGGGAGCAATCCGGCCACAGCACCCGCCGCAAACAGCACGAGCGCTGCAGCTGTGAGCACGCGTTGCACCCAGGGAAACTCGCGCGCCCGCCCACCTTCGCCGGGAGCTGTTGCAGTTTCTTGCGAAAGATTGGAGTTCATGCCGGAGCCTTGCGGTGCGAGGTCTCCATTATCCTATGACGGCGCGGCCGCGCCTCACTTTGTCGGCGCACTGGAGCCAGTGGCAGGAGCCGATGCCGTCGCACTCGACGAGCCTGACTCACTGCTGCTCGCCGATTTCGCTTCGCTCTTGGATTCGCTCTTGGTCTCGCCTCCGGCCTTTTTTTCCTTCGACGCAGACTCCGAAGTGGAGCCGTCGCCCGACTCTGAGCTGGAGCTGGCGCTCTTTGAAGCGTAGTCGTTCACATACCAACCCGCGCCCTTGAAACTGAGGCTTGGCGCTGTCAGTGTACGTTCCAATGCGCCGCCGCATTTGGGGCACACCTCTTCCGGCTTGGCGCTGAATTTCTGAATTTTTTCAAAACGATGGCCGCATTCCTTGCAGCGATACGGATACAGGGGCAAGTTTGTTTCCTCTCCGCCGGGCAATCTCCCGCTGCTTTCCATTCTATGGTCTGTGCACTCGAATGGTCTGGGCGGACCCGAGCGAGAGGGCGGCGATTCTTCAGCAAAAGCCGCCTCTTCTTGGAATGCCGGAGACTCCGAAAAGGAGCCGTCCTTAATGCGCCATGATCTTCACTGACGCCATCACGTCTTCCCACGCCAGCGTCAGCGTACCCATGCCACCGCCATTGTCGGCCAGGGTGTAGGTCAAGTCCTCCACCATTGCCGGCGGCTTCAACGTCATCATCGGCGTCTTGCCCAGATCCTTCGCAGGATCGTAGGCCAACCCCCATTCGCCCGTCGCCTTGCTCACAATCAGCACCCAATGCGCCGGATCGGAGATGTCGACGAACAATGTATACGTCCCCGCGGGAACCATCAGATCGCCGATCATAATGTCGCCGTCGGTTTTGAGCGTGGTGGCTGCGTTGGCGCCCGCGCGCCAAACGGGATAGTGCGGATCGTGGCTGATGAGGCCGTCCGACGTATAGATCTTGCCCTCGCGGCCTCTCACGCGCGGCGAACTATACGTGATGGTGATGGCATGGCCACCGATGGTCGCCGCGCACGTGGCCGGTGGGCTGGCCGGCGCTTTTTTGGGCGGCGCCATCTGGGCCAGCAGCGTGGTTGCGGCAAAAAGCAAACCCGTGCAAATCAAAACGCGTTTCATGCGATGCTTTTCCTCCGGCAGAGCCGTTTTTTCAGGGAAGGCTCCGACGCGAGAATTGTCGCATTATGCACCCCACTTGCGAAAGCCGTTCTGTGAAAACCCTGTTATGATGCGCCAAGGAAACAGCATGGCAGCCAGCCCCAATCACGAATCACCCGGCGCACGTTTTCGCGCCGCGCTCGCGGCTGAAAAGCCCTTGCAAGTCGCCGGCGCCATTAACGCCTACGCCGCGCGGCTTGCCCAGGCCGCGGGTTTTCGCGCCATTTATCTCTCCGGCGGAGGCGTTGCCGCCAACTCGCTTGGCATTCCCGACCTCGGCATCAGCACCATGGAAGACGTTCTCATCAACGTCCGCCGCATCACCGACGCCTGCCCGTTGCCGTTGCTCGTCGATATCGACACCGGTTGGGGCGGGGCTTTCAACATTGCGCGCACCATCCGCCAGATGATCAAGGCCGGCGCGGCCGCCGTTCATATCGAAGACCAAGTCAGCGCCAAGCGCTGCGGCCACCGGCCCGGTAAAGAGCTCGTTCCTGCCGAAGAAATGGCCGATCGCATCAAGGCTGCAGTCGATGCCCGCACCGATCCCGACTTCGTCCTCATGGCCCGCACCGACGCTCTCGCCAGCGAGGGCCTGGCCCGCGCCATCGAGCGCGCACAAGCTTACGTAGCCGCCGGCGCCGACATGATCTTTGCCGAAGCTGTCACGGAGCTCGGACAATATGAACGATTCCGCAAGGCCGTCGGCGTCCCCATCCTCGCTAACATCACGGAGTTCGGCAACACTCCGCTCTTCACGCGCGAAGAGCTCGCCGCCGCAGGTGTCGACATCATTCTGTATTGCTGCGCCGCCTATCGCGCCATGAACGCTGCCGCGCTCAAGGTCTACGAGACCATCCGCGCCGAGGGCACGCAAGAAAACGTGCTGCCGCTGATGCAGACCCGCGACGAGCTCTACAAATTTCTCGATTATCACGCCTACGAACAAAAGCTTGACGACCTCTTCGCAAAAAAGAAGGGGTCTGCGGAATGATTCTCCGCATCACCAAGCTATCGCTCGTGGCAGCCGTCGCCCTGCTTCACTTGCTGGTGGTCTTCAATAACCTCACCGACTTCGATTCCAACTACCAATTTGTCCGTCACGTGCTGATGATGGATACGACTCTGCCGGGCAATCATGGCATGTGGCGGGCGTTGTCCTCGCCTGCTTTGCACCTCGCCTTTTACCTGGGCATTATTGCCTGGGAGTCGGTCACGGCCATCTGCCTTGCTTGGAGCGGACTGCGCCTGTTGCGCGCCCTCCGCCAGCCGGCCGGCGAGTTCAATGCCGCAAAGAGTGTAGCTATCGGCGCGCTCCTGCTTTCTTTGCTGCTCTGGCTGGTGGCGTTTCTCACCATCGGCGGAGAGTGGTTCCTCATGTGGCAGTCGCAAATCTGGAATGGACAGGATGCGGCATTCAGAAATTTTGCAGTTGTGGGGCTTGTGCTCCTCATACTGATGCAACCGGATCTGGACATTCCCTCCTCTCATCCGCTAACTTAATGCTTCCCAGGGGGTCAAAATGAGCACTCAAGAGGCGAGTCAGGCGCCCGCCGCCTTCAAATCCAAAAAGTCGGTTGCGCTGTCGGGCACGCCCGCCGGCAACACTGCTGTTTGCACCGTCGGCCAAAGCGGCAACGATCTGCACTATCGCGGCTACGACATTGCCGATCTCGCCGCCCACTGCGAATTTGCCGAAGTCGCGCATCTGCTCATCCACGGCAAGCTGCCCACCGCCGCAGAACTCGCTTCATACAAGAAGCGTCTGCTCGGCCTGCGCAGTTTGCCGGATGAAGTCAAGCACGCCCTCGAGCAACTTCCCGCCTCCGCGCATCCCATGGATGTTTTGCGCACCGGCGTCTCGGTCTTGGGCTGCATACACCCAGAAATCGAAAATCATAACGAGGCCGGCGCGCGCGAAATCGCCGATGCGCTCCTGGCCTCGCAGCCGTCGATGCTTCTCTACTGGCACCACTACGCGCATCACGGCAAGCGCATTGCCACCGACGCCGACAGCGAACCCCTCGCCGAGCACTTCCTGCATCTTCTGCACGAGCGGCCGCCCAGCAAAGAGTGGGCTCACGCCTTGCAGGTCTCATTAATCCTCTACGCCGAGCACGAGTTCAACGCTTCAACATTCACCGCGCGCGTCATCGCCGGCACCGGCTCCGACATGTATTCCTGCATCTGCGGCGCTATCGGCGCGCTCAAGGGTCCCAAGCACGGCGGCGCCAATGAAGTAGCCCTCGAGATCCAGCAGCGTTACAAAACCGCCGGCGAGGCTGAAGCCGACATCCGCGGCCGCGTCGATCAGCGCGAAGTCGTCATCGGCTTTGGTCATCCCGTCTACACCATCAGCGACCCGCGCAGCGACGTAATCAAGAAACTGGCGCACGACCTGGCCGTGGACGCCGAGGGCCAACGCCTCTACTCCATCGCCGAGCGCATCGAGAGCACGATGCACGACGCCAAGCGCATGTTTCCCAACCTCGACTGGTTCTCGGCCGTGGCCTATCACCTCATGGGCATTCCCGTGGAACTCTTCACGCCCATCTTCGTCATGGCGCGCACAGCCGGCTGGGCCGCGCACATCATCGAGCAGCGCCAGGATGGCAAGATCATCCGCCCGTCAGCGGTTTACACTGGCCCTGAGAATCTCGAGTTCGTGCCGATTGATCAGCGAATATAGAAGAGCCGGTAGCTTGTAGCCTGTAGCTGGTAGCTTGCGATTGTCACGATTCAGCTACGAGCTACAGGATACAAGCTACCTGCTGCATTCAAGGAGCCCGTTTGTCCCCGCACATCAGCAACGAACGCCCCGCCCCCGATCAAGTTCTCGCCGACATTGCCGACTACGCACTCAACTACGAGATCACCAGCGATCTGGCCTACGCGACCGCGCAGCACTGCCTTATCGACACGCTCGGTTGCGGCCTTGAAGCTCTCGAATACCCAGCCTGCACCAAGCTCCTCGGTCCCATCGTGCCCGGTACTGTGGTTCCCAACGGCGCGCGCGTTCCCGGCACCAATTTCGTGCTCGATCCCGTCCAGGCTGCTTTCAATGTCGGGTCAATGATCCGCTGGCTCGACTTCAACGACACTTGGCTCGCCGCCGAGTGGGGCCATCCATCCGACAATCTCGGCGCCATCCTCGCCGTCGCCGATTGGCTCTCGCGCACTGCGATCGCCGAAGGCCGCCCACCGCTCACAATGCGAGACGTATTAGCGGCCATGATCAAGGCCCACGAGATTCAAGGCTGCATCGCGCTTGAAAACTCCTTCAACAAAGTCGGCCTCGATCACGTCGTCCTCGTCAAAGTTGCCTCCACCGCCGTCGTTAGCCAATTGCATGGTCTCACGCGCGATCAGACCATCAACGCCATCTCCAATGCATGGGTCGACGGCCAAAGCCTGCGCACCTATCGCCACGCGCCCAACACCGGCTCGCGTAAAAGCTGGGCCGCGGGCGACGCCACCAGCCGCGCCGTGCGCCTGGCACTCATGGCCCGCGCCGGAGAGATGGGCTACCCCGGCGCGCTCACCGCCAAAACCTGGGGCTTCTACGACGTGTCGTTTGGCGGGCAGGAGTTCAAGTTTCAGCGGCCTTACGGCTCATATGTAATGGAGAACGTGCTTTTCAAGATCAACTACCCGGCAGAGTTCCACGCGCAAACCGCAGTCGAGGCCGCGATGAAGTTGCACGCGCGAGTTGGTCCGGCAAAACTCTCGTCCAAAACCAGGAAAATTACCGTGAGAACGCACGAAGCCTGCCTGCGCATCATCGACAAGAAGGGCCCGCTCGCAAACCCCGCCGATCGCGACCATTGCATTCAATACATGATCGCTGTGCCGCTGATCTTCGGGCGCCTCACCGCAGCCGACTACGAGGACTCCGTCGCATCTGACCCACGCATCGACGAGCTCCGCGGGCGCATTGAATGCATCGAAGAGCCGCAGTTCACGCGCGACTACCACGATCCCGAAAAGCGCTCCATCGCCAACGCACTCCGCGTGGAACTCGGCAACGGCGAAATCCTCGAGGAGACAATCGAATACCCCATCGGTCATCGACGCCGCCGCGATGAAGGCCTGCCGTTGCTCGTAGAGAAATTCAAAACCAACCTCCGGCGCCGCTTCCCCGAGCCGCAGCAACAGCTCATCCTCGAAGCCTCGCTCGATCGCGCGCGCCTCGAGTCCATGCCCGTCAACGAATACGTTGACCTCTATATTCCATAGCACTCAATGAGGCTTCTCCCTGCACAAAATCCGATTCCGTTCTATATTGATCGCAAGGCATGATTCCGCAAGCAGGGCTTATTTTATGAACTCTCGCGTTCGTATATTTTTTTCTGTCATTCTACTGATTGCCGGCTGTTGCACTCATCCGCTCCGCGCGCAACATGCGCCCAACGCCAACGCGTACTACCAGCAGTTGCGCAGTTTGCTGCCAGGCGGCGACGTCATCACCGTCAAGGACTTCGTACTCAAGCGCGATGCCGCCACCTTCACCTTCCGCAGTGGCAGCTTCGCCTTCTACGGCCAGGTCAACGGCAAAGTAACGGGCGCGGTATTCAAAGGCGAAGGCCACGTGCACATCACGCCTCCCACCGCCGAGGAGCGCCACAATCTCTCCATCCTGACGCACACCGAGCAGTTCGACGACGACTTCGACGAAGTCGTGCTGCGCTTCACCGACGCCACCGCTGACGATTTGCACAAGGCCTCAACCGGCGTCGGCCAGCCCGACAGCTCTTACGCAAAATCCGCGATGGAGCTCCAGACCTTCCTTCGCCATCACGCCGAAGGTTCTTCCATGGGCCAGAACGCCACGTTTTACTTCAGCAGGCTCTACGGCAATCTCGATCTGCGCCTGCTCCAGGACGTCCTCAGCCCAGCTCCGGGCGAATATTTCTTTGCCTCGATTCACGGCAGCAAAAGCGGCCATCTTTACTTCATCCTTGACCCGCACGGCGTCGCAGACGTGGCGCCGGAAGAAGTAGCGCTTCTCCGATGGGACACGATGAATGACACTGAAACCATCCCTCTTGCCTTCCATCGCGCGGCGGAGTACGAAAACGGCACCGCCAGCGGCAATGAACACAACGCGTCGTACAAGATTCTCCATCAGGATCTCGACGTGTCCATCGGGAGGAACGGTTTCCTCACCAGTCTGGCCACCGTAAACGTGCGCGCCGAACAGGATGGCGTCGCTGTGATCCCGTTTGACCTCTATCCCACGCTGCGCGTCAGCCAGGTCGACTCCGCCGCTGGCAGCGCACTCGACTGGGTGCAGGAAAACAAAGACCTCGATCCCGATTTCGGCGTCATCCTCGCCGCTCCGCTCAAGAAGGGCGAAACCACCACCTTCACAATTGCCTATGGCGGCAAAGACGTTGTCCTAAGCGAGGGCGGCAACAACTACTACCCCGTCGCGCGCGAGGATTGGTTTCCCAACTCCAGCCAGGGCTTCGGCGACTACTCCACCTACCACATGCTCTTTCATGTTCCCAAGGGCTTGCAGCTTATCGCCACGGGAACCCTCGTCACCCAAGGCAACGAAGGCAAAATCACCACCACCGAGTGGAAGACCGAGACCCCGCTTCCCGTTGTCGGCTTCACCCTGGGCGAATTTGAAACCAAGGAAGCGATCATTGGAACTCCCCTCTCGGGCCAGCTCACGGTCGATGCCTACGCCAACAAGCAGCGTCCCGACATGGTCACCAACCTCGCGCAACAACTGGAAGCCGCCAACGTGAGCCTCGGCACCCTCGACACTACGCCCATGCTCGCCAACGAGCTGAGCCAGGGACAAGCCGCCGCGCAAATCTACACCGACTACTTCGGCCCGCTGTGGTTCCCGCACATCGCGCTCACGCAGCAGTCAGCCTGCGACTACGGCCAAAGCTGGCCCATGCTCGTCTACCTGCCCATCTGCGGTTTCTTCGATAACACGCAGCGGCATTTCCTCGGCCTCAGCGACTTCTCCGCAGCCACATATTGGGACGTCGTCACCCCTCACGAAGTCGCGCATCAATGGTGGGGACATACCGTTGGCTTCCGCGGCTATCGCGATCAATGGATGAGCGAAGGTTTCGCTAACACCTCGGCCTCCATCTTTCTCCAGCTCACGCGCTCCAAGCCCGACGATTTCATCCGATTCTGGAAGGAGCAGCAACGGATCCTCACCGAGAAAAACCAGTTTGGCTTCCGGCCCATCGATGTCGGCCCGGTCACCATGGGCGTCCGCCTCAGCTCACCGAAGACCGGCTATAGCGTTTATGACAATCTGGTCTATCCCAAGGGCGCATTCATCCTGCACATGATTCGCATGATGATGTGGAGCCCCAAAGACAGCGACGCGCGCTTCAAGGCCACCATGCACGACTTCGTCAACACCTATCGTCTGCAAGCCGCGACTACCGAGGACTTCAAGGCCATCGTGGAAAAACACATGAGTCCTGGCATGGACCTTGAAGGCAACCACACCATGGATTGGTTCTTCCGCGAGTACGTCTACGGTACCGATCTGCCCGCCTATCATTTTGAAGGCGACGCGACTCCGAGCGGCGATGGATGGAAGCTGCACTTCAAGCTGGTGCAATCGAATGTCGATGCAAAATTTGCCAACGTCGTGCCAATCTACCTCGAAATGGCCGACGGCAAAATCATGCGCCTGGGCTCCGTCGCCATCCATGGTCCCACCACCGTAGAGCAGACCGTACAGTTACCCAAGTTCCCCTCAGCCATCAAGAAGGTGGAGATCAATCACTTCTACGACGTGCTGTGCACGGAAAACTAGAGCTAGGTGGCTGAAGTCCGCAGCAAAGCATCTTTCCGAAAAACCGAGGCGATTTTTCTCCACAGGCGCACAGGAACGCAGAAACTGTGCGCCAGTGCGATTTTTTCGTGGAAGTGATTGATTTTATTCATAAAAGTTGGGCTCACAGTCTCACAGTCGACTTTTCCCAAAGGGCCGTTTTGGGCAATCTCGCGGCCAGTCATGTTTTGCTGATATTCGAGCGACAGATCGCCGGTGAGGAGAACGTCGTATCCGGCGTTTTCCGCAGCTTCAAGCAACTCGCCATTCTTGAATCCGCCGAATCCCACATCAACAGCCGTGAATACATCGTGTTCCGGCAGATGGGCCCGCAATTGATGGGGTATGTTTTCGTCGAGCAGAACTCTCACGGCTGAAGCATCGGTTTGTGCGAGTGGCCGTATGCCCGGATGATCCGAATGGTATCGAGCGAGAGGCTGGGGAAGCTCTCAAGCGTCTCCTCCGCCGTCGCGCCCAGTTCTTCGTCCGTGACGATGGTGTCGGCAGGGATGCGCGTGCCCTTGACGACAGGCCTTCCGCCTACATTCCCGGCGAAGCTTTCAACCAGTTCGCATTCCGACCAGTCTACGGTCATGATCGCCTCCACGGCTACTTTCATGGTAGCCAGCGGTCTTTGGCGGGTCAACAGGCAGTCGATCACGGCGCCCGTCCCCGGTCCCCAAAGGCGAGGGACCGGGGGCACCCTCAGCTTGATAAGATTCCTCTGAGACCGGGGCCACCCGCCAACCGCAGATCCTTCGACTCCTCCCCTTCGCGCCGCTCAGGGTTGTCGCTCAGGATGACAGTGCGTGGGTTGAGTTCGTGCTTTCCCGGGTCTCCTTAGCGAGACCCGGGCACCCGGCTTTCGCCTTATAAGTCCGCCTCGTTACTTGATTGGCTTTCATTTTCCTGAATTTCAGTAATTCGTTGTTCCAATTGGGCGTATCTTTGCTGGTGCTCTTGAATCAGGGACTCTTTATTGGGCAGTTGGCTATCTTCCAGTTGCTCAATCTGGCTCCTGTTCTTATCGATTTCGTAATAGAAAGTCTCAATAGTGGATCGAAGTGTTGCCTCTTCGAGAGTTTCCTCGGGTTCGTCCATACATCCTCCGCCTTATGGCAGGCAGCTTCATGACCAGAGTCTACTCCGGAGTAGTGAAGGCCCGTCACCGGAAATCCGAAGAAGGATGTGCAAACTCGGGACCAAACAAAAGCGGACCTTTTCAGGTCCGCCTCGCCGTTAGGACTGGGTTGACGTTTACGCCTTCGCCAGCACCGGTTTTCCCAGCTTCTCGGCGACCATCTCGTGCGCGTGCGCGAAGAACTCTTCCTTCGCGATCTTGCCTGCTTCTAGATCGGCGAGGATCGCTTTCTGCGCCTGATACTCGCGGTTGACGATTCCAGCTTTGGACTGCAACATGCGCCAGGCTTTACGCCGCTCTGTGCAGAACATGACCAGTTGCCGGCTGAGCGCGTAGTACACATTCTTTCCGTCCTGGTCCATTTGGATGTAGACGCCGAAGTCGGGGATGAAGCTGCGGTGCTCGGGGAGCAGGTAGTAGCGATAGACAACGTCCTGCTGCGTGATGCGCACCAGCATGTTTTCTAACGGAATCATCTTCTCTGCCTGCTCGGGCTTGATCTTCTTCAGGTGATTGCGGAAGCGCGCTTCCGTCGTGCACCAGTGTGCGACAGTGTAACGGTAAGTGTCACCTGTCGCCTTCGACTTGGTCTCGTACCAATCCATATCGATGGACGGATTGCCCTTGACGTTGAGCGTTTCCTGATAGGTTTCGCCGAGACGCGGGTTGAAGACGAACTCCGGAACGCCGCGCGAATCGCGCACGCGCTGCGCCTGATGCAGAGCCATGTCGTCGGCCACGCCGTGCTCGGGCTGGCACGTGGTGAAGGCTTGCAGGAACATGGTGCCGCGATATTCAAGGCCGTCGAGAATGGCGCGGTAGAGCTTGGGCGCGTTGGCCATCGAAACCTGCGCCACAAAAGGCGATCCGTGTCCGGCGAGGAAGGTCTCGGCTACAGTCTTCTTCTCAGTGTTCTTGCCCTGCGTGGCCGCGCCGAAGACGTTCATGTCGTTGCCGCCGAGCATGGGCGTCGAGTCGGAATTCTGTCCGCCGGTGTTGGAGTAGACCTGCGTGTCGAGCATCAGCGCCTTCACGTTGGGCCGATTCTGCAACATCACCTTCGACATGTTCTGGTAACCGATGTCGCCCATTCCGCCGTCACCGCCGACCACCCAGACCTTGGGCAGTTCCTTGATCTCGTTGTCGGTCATGAGCGCGTCAGTGAAGTGCGTGAAGCGGTAATACTCCTCTTCGCAGATGCCCGTGCCTTCGCGGGTGAGAACGATGTCGGCTAGGCGCTCGGGAATGACGGAGCGGCGGCCGTGGTCCACCATAAAGCTCTCGCCCATAAGCCAGCCAACCGTGACACCATCCTGGAAGAGGGAGTTCATCCACGGATAAGGATGCGGATTGTTGGGCGCGGTGGAACCGTAGACCGTGTTGCAACCGGTGTGCGCGGCCATGGCCATCACGCTCATGCCGTTGGCGAGGCGTCCGTCGACAGGCTGCAGGTTTTTGTGGTTGAAGGCTTCAGTGAGCAGGACCGCCGCGATGGCCTCGACGAGCTGCGCATCGGTGATTTCGCCGTGCTCCTTCTCGTAGGCCGCGATGCGCGATTTGGTGTCGTCGGTGGTTTCGCCGCCAAGGCCCATGATCATGTGAGCGATGGCACGGCGCAGGCGCGTGTAGTCCTCTTCGTTGGCTGCCTTCAGCGCGGCCAGTTTGGCAGCGCCGGTTTTCTCCAGCTCGCCGGCCTTGGCGATGAAGCGATCGCTCTTGGCGTGGTAGAGCGGACGCATGTAAGCCTCGGTGACCGCGGCAATCGAGCGCAGCACGCTCTTCTCGCCGCAGCCGGCGCAAGCGCCGTCGCCAGAGACCAGCGCGTCGTAGTTGGTGCGCACCATGAGCATGTTGCGCAGAGTCGCGGTCTTGGAGTCGGCAGGATTTGCGCCGTTGTAGAGACCCAGATATTTTTGTGACGTGTCGGGCAACAGATCCATGAAGGCGGTGCCGCTGGTGTGCTCGGCATTGACCTCTGTGGTTTCCTGCACCATCTTGAGCGCCTGGTGATCGCCGCAGGCCGTGACGCAGGCCGCGCAACCTTTGCACAGGTCCGAAACAAAGATGGAGAAGATGCCGCCTGAACCGGGAGCCTTGCGCTCGGGCGACGAGAAGATGGCGTTGACCTTCTGATAGGCCATCGGGACTTTGTCGACGATCGCGAAGAATTGCGCCTTAGCTTCGGGCGAGAATCCGTTCACGGACTCGGTGACTTCGCGCACGATTTGCGGCAGCGGCGTTCCGGTTTTGATTTCGGCGACCATGCGCTGGCGCGTGAGCTTCTCGATCTCCGGAAGCTTGTCGATCATCTTGCGGCGCTCGGCGGGATCGGCGACGTAGCGCGTGACTGCCGTGCCAAGCAGCGTGCCGAGATCCTGCGAGCAGTTGGGCAGCGCCGTATCGGGACACACCGAGATGCACTCCATGCACTGCGTGCAGTTCTCAGGAATGTAGAGCGGCGTTTCGCGGCGGGCGACGTACTTGGATGCAGTGTCGCCGGTGGCCGCGGCAATTACGCCCATGGCCGAGAGCGGCGTGGCCGGCTGGTTGTAGCCAAAATTGGAGCGGAACTCGGCATCGAAGACGCTGACGCTCGAAACCGGAGTGCGAGGACCTTGACCTTCGGGAGCGGCGTGCGAACGGCAGCCGGCGCCGGTGGTGCAGGCCGCTTCAGCAAATTCGGGGATGTCGACTGCTTCGAAGATTGGCAGCAGCGCCTGGCCGCGGAGGCTGGAGTGGTCGGCATCGGTGATGGCGCCGACCGCAATCTCCTTCACGCGCCCGAAGCCCTGCAGCATGACTTCCATGTTGGACTGCACGACGGCGTCGCCGAGCTTGCCGAACTTTTTCACATACTGCTTGTAGACGACATCGCGGTACTGCTCCTGCGTGATGCCAAACTCCTGCAACATGGGGCTGACGGCGAAGAACGCGCCGAGAAATGCGTTGCCCTGCATGCGCAGTTGCAGGTCGGCGCGATCGGTAGCCTTGCGCGCGATGTCGAACCCGGGCAGCGTGAAGACGCGAATATTCTTTTCGATAATCTGCTTGCGTGCCCAGATGGGCAGGTTTTGCCATGCGCGCTCGCCGTCCACATCCGACTCCCACACCAGGCAGCCACCTTCCTGCATGCCGTCAAGCGGGTTGGTGTGCGTAAAGGCCTTGGGATCGCAGCAAAGCACGACGGTGACGTGGCGCAGATCGCAGTTGACGCGAATGCGATCTTTGGCGGCGACCATGAAGTAGCTGGTGGGCGCGCCCTTCTTTTCAGATCCATATTTCGGGTTGGCGCTGACGTGAATCACCTCTTTGGGATTGCCCAGGGCGTCGACTTCGTGGTCGCGCTCGTAGAGCAGATCGTTCAGATCGCCGAGAATCGCGCCGAGGTTTTTGCCGGTGGTGATGGCGCCCCAGCCGCCGATGGAATGGAAGCGCACGGCGACTGCGCCTTCGGGGAGCAGCGATGGCATTTCGTCGGCGATGACGGAGTAGGGGTGGTCGATGCCGAGCACGATGAAGTTCGCGCCCTCGGCCGCGGTCTTGCCGTCCTGGCGTGCGAGGCCCGCGGTCGCGTACTCAAATGCGCCGATAATGTGTTCGGGACGGAAGTCGCGCGAGCCGAGACCGTAGCTGCCGCCGATGAAGCGCGGCACTTCGGCAAGTTCGATCTTGGGCAAGCCTACGGTTCCCTGCACTGCTTTTGAGAAGGCGGTGCGAATGTCGCGGCCGAGCGGGTTGTCGCCGGCCAGCGCTTCGTCGGTGCGCTCCAATATGATGACGTTCTTCTTGCCCTTGAGCGCGTTGACGAGAGCCGCCTCGGGGAAGGGGCGGATTACGTTGACGTGCAGCGACCCTACGCTCGAGTTGCGGGTCTGGCGGAGATAGTCGACCGCAGCTTCGATGTTCTCGGCTGCCGAGCCAAGCGAAACAAAGACGGTGTCGGCGTCGGCGGTTTTGTATTCGCTGGTGAGCCCGTAGCGACGACCCGTAAGCTCGCCGAAATCCTTGTAGGCGTCTTCGAGGAACTGCAGAATCGGTTCGGCGAAGTTGTTGCGCCGCGCCACGATGCCCTGCATGTAGTGTTCCTGGTTCTGCACCGGGCCCAGCAGCACGGGATTGGTGAGATCCATCATCTTGGGCACACGACGGCGCGTGGGTCCGAACAGAACGCGTTGCGCTTCGGTGGGGCAGTCGATGATGTCGTCGGGTGCGCCGAGGTACTCGCGGATCAAGTCCGATTCATGTTTGTAGAACGTGCGTTCGAGGTGCGTCGTCAGGAAGCCGTCCATGATGTTCATGCCGGGCGTGAGCGAAAGTTCCGTCACGCGACGCAGAATCAGCGCCTGATCGGCGGCCTGCTGCGCGTCTTTACCGAACAACATGATCCAGCCGGTGTCGAGGGCTCCGTAAATATCGTCGTGGCCGCAGTGGACGTTGAGCGCATGCTTGGTGAGAGCGCGCGCGCCCACTTCGAGCACCATGGTCGATCCCTTGCCCGGCGCGTGGTAGTACTGCTCCACGCCGTAGACCACGCCTTGACCGGAGGTGAAATTAACCACGCGCTTGCCGCACACCGAGTGCGCAATGGCGCCGCCCTGGGCCGCGTGCTCGCCTTCCGTCTCGATCGCAATGGTGTTGCCGCCGAATACGTTCAGCTTGCCTTCGGCATACGCCTGCTGGAACAGTTCGCCGCCTTCAGTGGAAGGCGTGATGGGATAAAACACACCGGCGTCGGCAACGCGGGTTTCCGTGTGGTACGCGACCAGTTGATTTCCGTTGGCGGTGACGCGAATGCCTGGGTAGCGAGCAGCCTTCATAGATCCCTCACAATCAATCGTAGATTCAGGTTGGTCAGACCACGTTGCGACCGCCAGAGCGGGGAGGCAGTAAATGTTTTACGTCCAGATCCGGCTTCCTCGCCAATCAATATAGAGCGCGTGCGCGTCTGCCCGTGCGTCAGCAGCCGATCAAGAAGCCTAACCAAAGAATTGCAAGCAGAACGGCTGGAGCGGGCAATCAGGAGACCTCAGGGGAAGGTTACTCCTCACAGGTGCAGCCAGCCTAAGTATGCGCCTTGCATAGAGACGGTGTTCCATTATTCGGTACATTTTCAGGCTTCGCTTGGCCGCGGGCTGAACCCCATGCCCACGCGGATTTCCGCCGTTGCGCTACCATTAAGAGAAGATTGGGGTTCCCATGTTTGTGGTGGTTTGGCAGTTTGAGATTGCTGAAGATAAAGTGGCCGGTTTTGAGGCCGCTTATGGGCCCGAAGGCGCCTGGGCACAGCTTTTCCGCACATCGCCCGACTATAAGGGTACTGAACTGCTCCGGGATGCTTATGTTCCGGGCAATTACCTCACCATCGACCGCTGGACCAGCGAAGAGGCCTTTCGCGCCTTCCGCAAGGACCACGACAGCGACTACGAGGTGCTGGACCGCGGGTGCGATTCCCTGACCGGCAAGGAAACGCGGGTGGGGGCGTATACGGTTTGAGCAGCCTGCATCCCGCTATTGCAGGACAAGAAGATTGCCGGCGAACTCTGCGCCGGCAAGGTATTTCAGGCCGCGATCAAATGTGACCAGAACCCCGCCTCCTTTGATAGCAATTCCAAGCAAGAAGGCATCTGTGACCTGTTGGTGACCGAAGACTCTGTCTCGAAGGGGCTCAGTCAATGAATACCAACTGTCCGTGATCGACCAATATCGGTACCCTTTCCGTTGGGCCAGATCACTAAGAATTGCAGCGGCCTGAGCAAAGGTCCGCACAATCGGCCCGCTTGCTGGATTCGTGACGATCCGGACATATCCGGCCTCAGTCAAAGGGCAAATACCCCAGTCCTCGTTGCTTGGCGAATCGAACCATTGCTGTGCGGCCGCGTACTGCGGATGCTCGATGCTGGTGAGCGCGATTAGAACATTTACATCAAGCAAATTTCTTCGGATCAAACTCGTCCTCCTCAAGCTGTTTCACCATTTCAGCGGTAATAGTCCGGCCGGTCCTCGGGAGCAGGGGAAGGCCGTTGGGAGAACGTTCGAACTCGAAACGCTCCGGCGCGGCAGCGGGTTTGAGTTCAGCTTTGCGGACGAGTTCGTTCATCGCCTCGCTCAACGTGATGCCCCGCGAGCGGGCATAGTAGGCAGCGAACTCATGGACGTCGTCATCGAGTGTGATCGTGGTTCTCATAGCTTCATTCTACATCGTTTCTCTTTTTGATGCATGATGTGTATTGTAATGCTCAAATTACAATTTGGTGCGTCATCTTACATTCGATGCGCCACAGATCGTGATGCGAGACACGAATGAAGGTTCGCCGTCTCAAATATTCTCCCTTTCTTCGCCATTTTTCCTGTCCTTTCACTGTCTCATCCTGCTACAATCCCTTCGAAATCCAATTCATGCCCCTCGCCGTTTCCTGCCGAGGAAATCAGGAGATGCGCAGGGCGAACATTTTTTGAGGAGCCCTCCCAATGGCCATCGTTGACGACCGCGCCAAAGCCGTAGAACTTGCCCTTGCACAGATTGAAAAACAGTTCGGAAAGGGGTCGATTGTCCGGCTCGGCTCCCGCGAGGCGCTGCTGCCGATCGCCGTCATCTCCACCGGATCCATCAGTTTTGACGCTGCGCTGGGCGTCGGCGGCGTTCCGCGCGGCCGAGTGACCGAGATCTTTGGCCCTGAGTCCTCGGGCAAAACTACCATCACTCTACAGATCATTGCCGAGGCACAAAAAGCGGGCGGTCTGGCGGCGTTTGTCGACGCGGAACACGCGCTCGACCCCGGTTACGCGAAGAAGCTAGGCGTCGATGTCGACAATCTGCTGGTCTCGCAGCCCGATTCGGGCGAACAGGCTCTCGAAATCACTGAAGCCCTGGTCCGGTCAGGAGCGATTGACGTGCTGGTCGTCGACTCCGTTGCCGCGCTGGTTCCCAAGGCCGAGCTCGACGGCGAAATGGGCGACTCGCACATGGGCCTGCAGGCACGCCTCATGTCGCAGGCGCTGCGCAAACTCACCGGCACGGTTTCGAAGTCGCGCACCGCGCTCATTTTCATCAACCAGATCCGCGAGAAGATCGGCGTGATGTTCGGCAACCCTGAGACCACCACCGGTGGCCGCGCACTCAAGTTCTATTCCTCGGTGCGCATCGACATTCGCCGCATTGCCGCCGTCAAAGAAGGCGACGTCGTGGTCGGTTCGCATACCAAGGTCAAGATTGTGAAGAACAAGGTGGCCGCGCCCTTCCGCGAGGCCGAGTTCGACATTCTTTACGGCGAGGGCATCAGCAAAGAGGGCGACGTGCTCGACCTGGCCGTCACCCACAATATTGTTGAGAAGTCCGGCGCATGGTACAGCTACGCCGGCGAGCGCATCGGGCAGGGCCGCGAAAACACCCGGACTTTCCTGAAAGAAAACAAGGAAGTATTCGCCAAGATGGACGCCGAGCTGCGCAAAAAGCTCGGCATCGGCGCAGCCAAGGCCGAAGTGCCCGAAGTTCCTGCAGGCGGCGAGGCGCAGGCCAAGGAAGTTGTGCGCGGGCGCAAGGGATAAGCGAACAAATCTGAAATCGCGCTCTTTCCGCCCGGCACGTGGGAGTATGGAATTTCTCGACTTGACAAACATTCTTTCTCTTGTATTCTATCTATTGTCTCGCGATTTCGATTTGCACGCAACGGGAGAGAATAGATGAGCAAATACGCACTCAGTCAGAACCCAATCACAAATGCAAATGGGCCGTGCCGAATTTCGTTCGCGCAATTTGAGCAAAGGCTTGGCTTCAAATTGCCCCCGTCTGCACGAGAATTCCGCGCTTGGTGGGCAAACGAGTTGGGCAGAAAGGCTCACGTGCAATGCCAGGCGTGGTTAACCTGGGGCTACGAAGTTGCTGCAGTCAACCTAAGTGAGCAGTGGGTCGAGTTTCGTCCTATCGGCGCATTGAACTAGAATTTCTTGCGAATCCAGATTTCGAGGAGACTGCAAATGAACGCCAGCGATCAAGTTCGCGCTTATGTGCAGACTCATTACATTGCGCCGGCTCGAAGAGCCGGCGCGAGCACGGTGAGAGTGCGCGCGGGTGAAGTGCACAAGGCTCTGAAGTGGGATTTGCGGCGGGTTCCCCAGGTTTGCGCCGCGCTTTCAACGCGCAAATTTCTCGCAAGCGCCAACCTCGAATTACTCCGAGAAGAACGGGCCGCCGTCTGGTCAGAGCACCACCGTTGAATTCACTTACAAGTTGCTCGATGAGGGAAAAACGCCAACGCCGACGGCGCATACGCCTCGTGTTCCGGGCCGTGTGCAAGACGGCTCTGGTCTGGAGGCGCTTTACGGAATCCTCGCAGAGGAGTTCAAGGCCCTTGGTGGAGGCGAGGCATTTCTGAAGGCGGAGCGCGCCGCATGGGGCCCCGATCCCTGGGAAAAGATTGCGATGGAAGAGAAGTTGCGCCATGAGAAGGCGAAATGAGCCGGATTTACTGGGACTCGATGGTATTTATTTATGCGATCGAGCAGAATCCCGAATATTTTCCGATCGTTAAAATCGTCCACGAGGCGATGAAACGGCGCGGCGATACGCTTTGCACGAGCATCTTTACTGTTGGGGAAGTTCTGGTTGGTCCGAGGAAACTCGGGTCTCAATCCGGCGCAGACAGAATCAGAAACTATTTTGCCAGCGATACCGTTTCCATTTTGCCCTTCACTCTTGAGACTGCGGAACAATTCGCGCTGATTCGCAGTTGGACGGGCGCATCCCCATCCGATGCGGTCCATCTGGCGGCCGCAGCCGAGGCCCACGTCGATGTTTTCCTCACGAACGATACGAACCTGCTTCGCCTCCGCATTCCCGGCATCCCGCTGATTGCGGGCCTGGATCCCGCCGTGTTGAAGAAGATTTTGCCTTGAAGTGCTTCCGCAGGTTGGGGAACGGTAGCGCGCTTCTTACTTCACCGTTTCGTCTTCTGGCCCGGCCGACAGGAGATGCCGTAGAATCCTCTTGGAGAATGCAAGCCCATGAAAGCCTTTTCACGCCGAGACATGCTCAAAGGCAGCCTGCTGGCGCCGGCTGTTGCCGCAGCGGCCAGTGGCATGATCGCCCATTGCAGCCGCCATGCAGGCTGCAGGCGAGACCGCCGGCCCGCTTCCGGCAGGACGAATCGGCGAATCTCGGCAACAACCAGCGCAGGCCAGACGCGGCGCGCGAGCGCCTGCTGCTCGATTTCGGCTGGCGTTTTCATCTCGGCGACGCGTGCGATGCAGCCAAGGACTTCGGATTCGGCAGCGGACGATCCGGCAACTTCCAGAAGACGGGCGGCTTCCTCGCGGCCAGCTCCCTCGCCTTCGACGACAGCGACTGGAAGCCGCTCGATCTGCCGCACGACTGGGCCATCGAGCTGCCTTTCAAGAACGATCCGGCGCTCTCTGAGCAAAGGCTTCTACCCGCTGGGCCGCAACTATCCCGCCACCAGCGTCGGCTGGTACCGGCGCGTCTTCGAGCTGCCCGCGGCGGACGCGGGCAAGCGCATCTCCATCGAATTCGACGGCGCCTACCGCGAGACCATGGTGGTCTTCAACGGCTTTTACATCGGCCGCACAGCGGCGGCTACGATCCCTTCCGTTTCGACGTCACCGACTTCGCCAATCCCGGCGGCACGCAATGTGCTGCTGGTTCGCGTGGACGCCACGCGAGAGCGACGGCTGGTTCTACGAGGGCGCGGGCATCTATCGCCACGTCTGGCTCGTCAAGACCAATCCCGTGCACGTGAAGCCAATGGGGAACGTTTCGTCGCGTCGGAAATCAAATTGCGGCCGGCGCAGGCCCGGCCACGCTTTCTATCCGCACTGAAGTGAGCAACGACGGCCAGGCCAGCCGCCAACGCGCGCGTGGTTTCCACGGTTCTCGATCCCAAGGGCAAGATCGGTCGGCAAGACCGTCACGGCCATCGGCCGCCATTGCCGCCGGTGCGATCAGACCTACGAGCAGAAGATGACCGTCAGCCAGCC
Organism: uncultured Acidobacteriaceae bacterium; assembly: GCA_963732305.1. Classification (GTDB taxonomy): domain Bacteria; phylum Acidobacteriota; class Terriglobia; order Terriglobales; family Acidobacteriaceae; genus Telmatobacter. Next base: position 962,414 of record CAVSYW010000002.1, on the reverse strand, counting down.
GCAGCTCTGGTCGCTCGAAGAGCGCAATCTCTACACGCTGGTGACCGAAGTGCGCGCCGGCGGCGACGTTGTCGATCGCTACGAGACGCGCTTCGGCATCCGCTCCATCAAGTTCGACGCGCAGAAAGGCCTGCTCCTCAACGGCAAGCCGGTCAAGGTGAAAGGCACCTGCAATCACCAGGACCACGCCGGCCTGGGCGCGGCGCTGCCCGACGCGGTGCAGTACTACCGCATGCGCAAGCTGCAGGAGATGGGCTGCAACGGCCTGCGCACCTCGCACAATCCGCCCACGCCGGAGTTGCTCGACGCCTGCGACGAGCTGGGCATGCTGGTCTTCGACGAGACGCGCATGATGTCGTCGAATCCCGAAGGCCTGAGCCAGTTTGAAAATCTCGTCCGCCGCGACCGCAACCATCCCAGCGTCTTCATGTGGTCGATGGGCAACGAAGAAGGCACGGCCAACACCGAAAAAGGCGTGCTGCATTCTCACTGCGATGAAGGCCGTCGCCACGCGCCACGACGGCTCGCGCCCGGTCTCCATCGCGCCCACCGGCGCCATCGGAACCGGCGGCCTCGCGGTCTGCGATGTCATCGGCTACAACTACATGGACCCCGGCGCCGAGGCCTATCACAAGGCGCATCCCGACCAGCCCGTCATCGGCACGGAAACGGTGAGCGCCGTGTGCACGCGCGGCATCTACGTGACCGATTACGACAAGGGCTACGTCGGCTCCTACGATCCCTACACCACCACCGGCCGCGCCTCGGCCGAAGGCTGGTGGAGCTTTTGCGATGCGCGCCCCTGGCTGGCCGGCGGCTTTGTGTGGACCGGCTTCGACTATCGCGGCGAGCCCTCGCCCGACGGCTGGCCCAACATCAGCTCGCAGTACGGCATCATCGACACCTGCGGATTTCCCAAGGACACGTTCTACTACTACCAATCGTGGTGGACCGCGAAGCCGGTGCTGCATCTGTTTCCGCACTGGAACTGGCCCGGCATGGAAGGCAAGGAGATCGCCGTCTGGGTGCACTCGAACCTGGACAGCGTCGAACTTTTCCTGAACGGCCAGAGCCTGGGCACGAAAGAGATGAAGAAGGACTCGCACCTGGCCTGGAACGTGGCCTACGCTCCCGGCGTCGATCGAAGCGCGCGGCTACAAGGGCGGCGAAGCTGGCGCTGACCGCAAAGCGCGAAACCACCGGCGCGCCGGCCGCGCTGGCCATCTACTGCTGACCGCAGCGAAATCTCCGCCGATGGCGAAGATGTGGCCATGTTCGCCGTCGAAGTGCGCGATGCGCAGGGCCGCATTGTGCCCGTCACCGACAACCCGATCACATTCAACGTGACCGGCGCGGGAAAACTGATCGGCGTCGGCAACGGCGACCCCACCGATCAGGAATCCGACAAGGGCACATCGCGCAAGGCGTTCAGCGGACTCTGCATGGCGATCGTGCAGTCCACCAAGTCGGCCGGCAGCATCACGGTCGAAGCCACATCGCCCGGACTCGCTCCGGCGCAGGCAATCATCTGGGCGGGCGAGATCGCTCTTCGTCCGCAAGTGCCGGCGTGGGAGCGCGAAGCGCCGCAGGGCGCGGGCATCACCGGCCTGTGGCGGCCCGCGCAGGACGGCAGCACCCAGCTTTTCGAGTTGCATCAGGATGGAAGCAGCTCACGGGGACGGTGGAAGGTGCGGGGGGCGGCGGCGCTTCAGCCACAATTACGGACGGCCAGGTCGACGGAACCAATGTCAGTTTCATCGCTGCAAACAACACGTTTTCCGGCCGGGTGAAAGGCGACACGATCGAACTTGAGCGGACGCCGAACTCTGGCCCACGTCCGTCGCGAGCCGCCGCTCAACCCGAAACTTCGCGCCCGGCCATCGGCCCGCCGCCCGATGGATCGGATCCGTCGCGCAGCCCATTGCTCCGTCCGCCAGGGCCTGTTGCGATGGTTTTGCATCGCGTCACTCGGTAAGTGCGAACCCGAGCGGGCTCACTGCTAGAATTTGGAGTGAGCCCATGCCCGTCAAAGCCCTCTATCCCGGCACCTTCGATCCGCCGACCAACGGTCACGTTGACCTGATCCAGCGCGGGGCGAAGCTCTTTGACCATCTGACCGTCGCGATTCTCGTGAATCCGGTCAAGAACCCGCTCTTCACCGTCGAGGAGCGCGTGGAGATGCTCGAAGAAGCTACCGCCGGAATCGGCAATGTCTCCGTCGCCACTTTCGACGGCCTCATGGTCGAGTTCGCTCGTCAACAGAGCGCAACGGCAGTGCTGCGCGGCATCCGCGCCATCTCCGACTACGAGCACGAGTTCCAGATGGCGCTGATGAACCGCCGCCTCGCGCCCGAAATCGAGACTGTCTTTCTGCAGCCGGCCGGCCGCTACTCGTTTGTCAGCTCGCGGATGGTGAAGGAAGTTTTCAGTTTCGGCGGCGACGTGAGCGGACTTGTGCCGCCCAATGTGCTCAAGCGGCTGCGCGCGCGCATCAAAAATGGAGCGAGCTGAAGGTGAGGCTCCTGTTCGTTTGTAGCGCAAACGCCCTGCGCAGCCCTACTGCCGAAGCAGTGTTCTCAAGATATGAAGGTATCGAAGCGTTGTCGGCGGGGACGAATCACGATGCGGAGACGCCCATTTCGAGCGACTTGATCGAGTGGGCGGATCTCGTCTTTGCGATGGAAAGCACACACTCCAAAACGCTACAGAAGAGATTCGGGGCGTCGCTCAGCAAAAAGCGTATCGTGGTCCTCGGCATTCCGGATAAGTTCAAGTTCATGGACCAGGACCTAATTCGGATTCTTAAAGCAAAGGTCGAACCGTATTTGCCGGCCGCTGTTCGCAAATATCCGAGGAGCAGGTAAATTTGGATTGCTGCTGTGCACCTGGCACCGCATCGCGTCGCCTTGCATTTTGATTCAAACTCAAAATCTGTAACAATAGTGATGTTATGACCGTTACAGCACCTGCAAAAGTCTTTGCCGATCGCATTGGCCGGATCGAAGTATCCGCGACCATGGCTGTGGCCGCCGAGGCGGCTAAACTGCGCGCTCAGGGCGCCAACCTGGTGGATTTCGGGGCCGGTGAGCCTCACTTTCCCACTCCGCGGCATATCAAGGACGCCGCGATTGCCGCCATTGAGGCCAATTTCACCCGTTACACCGTGGTTCCGGGCATACCCGATGTGCGCAAGGCCATCGTGGAGCGCCATGCCTGCGACTTCGGCTCGGACTACTCGATCGACGAGGCCATTTTCACGGCCGGGGGAAAGCTGGCGCTGTTCAATACCTTGCAGATCCTTGTCGACCACGGGGACGAGGTCATCCTGCCGGTTCCCTACTGGGTGAGCTTCAAGGACATCATTCAGTACGCGGGCGGCAAGGTGGTGTTTCTCGAAACCAGCGAGGCGGAGAGCTTCCGTATTACCGCGGACGCCATCGAGCGCGCCATTACGCCGCGCACCAAGGCTATCATCCTTAACTCGCCGTCGAATCCGGCGGGGTCGGTGGTCTCGGCCGAGGATCTGGAGCGCATCGTCCATCTCGCCCACGATCGCGGGATTTATCTGCTTTTGGACGAGTGCTACGTGTACCTGAACTATGCCGGCAAGCCCGTCTCCGGCGGCAGCTTCACGTGGGCTAAAGAGCATTTGGTCATTCTCGGGTCGCTGTCGAAAACCTACGCGATGACCGGATGGCGCGCGGGATTCGCTCTCGCGCCGAAGCAGGTCACCGCCAATCTGAGCAAGCTGCAATCGCAATCCACCTCGAACGCGACGAGCATCGTGCAAAAGGCGGCCATCGCGGCGCTCACCAGTTCGCAACAGTGCGTGCAGGAGTTTCGCGCCGAGTTCATCGACTTGCGCGACTACATGCTGGCTGCGCTGGCCAGGATTCCCGGCGTCACCTGCACCAAGCCGGAGGGCGCGTTCTACGTGTACCCCAACATCGGGGCCTACCTGGGCAAGGGCGGCGTCAAAACCGCGACTGAATTGGCCACGCGCCTGCTCCACGAGGCCCACGTGGTCACCGTGCCAGGCGAGGCATTCGGCACCGGCGAGCACATCCGCATCTCCTACCCGGTAACCAAGCAGAACATCGACGAGGGCACGCGCCGCATGGGCGAGTTCCTGACCAACTTGAAGTAATTCCAATCTACGTTGATTCCGCACCGTTACTGGCAGCCATTTGCCCGATGCAGGTCATCAGGAGTTGCATCTGGCGTGGGCTGCGCCGTCATGCGGTACCTTGCTTGAAAATAATTCGCCCCGCCCTGTGCAAACGTTATCTTCGTCGCGTAGGATGTTTCTTCAATGTTGAACGCTATCGATTTCCGTCCTGTGATATTGGCTGGGGGCAGCGGCACACGTTTCTGGCCCCGTTCCCGGCGTGCCCGCGCCAAGCAGGTTCTCGCCCTCGACGGCGAGCGCTCCATGATTCAGCAAACCGTGGAACGCCTCAAGCCGCTGACAACGCTGGAGAAGACCTGGATTATCACCAACGAATTTCTGGGCCATGAGATCGCCGACCAGTTGCCCAGCCTGCCCTCCGCGCAGATTGTGCAGGAGCCGGTGGGCCGAAATACCGCTCCCGCCTGTGGCCTCGCCGCCTTCCTCATTGAGCGCGACAACCCGGACGCCGTGCTTGGCGTGTTTCCCTCCGACCACGTCATCAGCGACGAGCCGCGTTTCATCAAGGCTATGCAAAGGGGCATTGCCACGGCTGCGGCCGGCGACAACATCGTCGTCTTGGGCATTGAGCCCTCTCGCGCCGAAACCGGATACGGCTACATTGAGACTGGCGACCTGGCTTTGGACGACTCCGCTCTCCACGTGCGCCGCTTTATTGAAAAGCCCAATCAGAACCGCGCCGATGAGTTTGTCGCCGCCGGCAACTACTACTGGAACTCCGGCATTTTTCTCTGGTCGGCCCGCACGCTGGCCAATGCTGTCCGCGAGCATCTGCCAGAGACGGCTCCGCTGCTCGAGACCATTGCCGCCGCCTGGGGCACGCCGCAGTTCGACGAGGTTTTCCATAAGGTGTATCCCAAGTGCGAGAACATCTCCGTCGACTACGCGGTCCTCGAACCCCGTTCCGCCAAGGGCGAGCACCTTTCGAATTTGTACTGCATTCCCGCAGAGTTCACCTGGAACGATCTCGGCTCCTGGGCCTCGCTCTACGAGTATCAACTGGAAGCGCGCATGCGCGGGGACGCCGAAGGCAACGTGGCCGATACCGGCGGCCACATTTCCATCGAAGCCACGGACAACTACATCTTCAGCCCGAAGAAGTTCGTGGCGCTGGTGGGCGTGAAGAACCTGGTCATCGTCGACACGGAAGACGCGCTGCTGATCGCTCATCGCAACCACTCGCAGGATGTGGGCAAAATCGTGAAGGAGCTGGGCGTCTCCGGGCACTCGGAGTTGATCTAAAGCGATCAGCACTATTCGTGCGCGCGCTGTACAATTCTTGCGTATCTCAGTGCGCACAAATCGCCTGAGTGGAGCAAGAAATGCCCGAAACCATCAACTGGCCTCCGCAGCCGAAGCCGCGGCGCAGGAACCTCGCCGCTTATCTCCTGATCGCTCTTATCGTCCTCATTTTTATTGGTAGCCGCGCCGCCATCTCCTATTGGGTCGATCTGCAATGGTTCGGCTCGCTCGGCTTCGCGCCCGTCTTCTGGAAGACCTTCAGCCTGCAATGGGGAACCTTTGCGGCCTTTGCGTCGCTCACCTTCCTTGTCCTCTTCGGCGCTTTTCTCGCTCTTCGCCACGGCCATTCGGGCGACCTGCCTGAGACGCACACGATCTTCTTCGCTGGCCGCCCGGTCGAGTTGCCCGTGGCAAAGTTCCTGCGTTCCTTTGCCCTCATCGCCGCGCTGCTCATCTCCATCGTTACCGGCTTCGCCATGGAATCGCAGTGGCCCACGCTCGCGCTCTATTGGCACGCGCCCGCCACTGCCGCGAGTTCCGCCGATCCCATCTTCGGCCGTCCGCTGGGCTTCTATCTCTTCACCTTGCCGGCCTGGGAACTGATCGCCGGCTGGCTGCTTACGCTGGCCGTCATGATCTCGATTCTCGCTGTGCTCTTCCTGATCGCCGCGGGCGGCGGACGCTTGCGTGGCGGGCAATTCGGCTCATTCGCTTCATCCATCTGGCGTGGCGTCTTCATCGCCGCGGGTTTTTTGCTTTTCACGCTGGCCATTCGCGAGTATGTCGGCCGCTTCGATCTCCTTTTCGAACAGCACACCGTCTTCTCTGGCGTCTCGTACACGGACGCTCACGTCACGATCACCTGGATGTTGTTCATCAGCGTAGCGCTCGTCATCGGCGCGGTGATCGCCTTCGCCTGCGGCTTGCTCAAGCCTCGCGTGCGCTGGCTGCTCGCGGCTATTGCTCCCGCGGCGGTTTGCTACGTCATCGCCGGTTTGGCCGGATGGTACACGAACACATTCATCGTCAAGCCCAATCAACTCGACCGCGAGAAGCCTTACATCGCCGACAACATCGCCCTCACGCGCCAGGCCTATGGACTCGACAGCTTCGCCCAGCAGGAGTTCCCTGCCGAGACCACGGTTGCCGCGGCCGATCCGGAACACAATCAGGCGACGCTTGAGAACATCCGCCTTTGGGATGTGGGCGCACTGCAGGACACGCTGCGCCAGGAGCAGGAGATCCGCACCTACTACGACTTCCCCGGCATCGATATCGATCGCTACCAGATCAACGGCTCGTTACGCCAGGTGATGCTCGCCGTTCGCGAGTTGAATGTGGACAAGCTGCCTGAGAGCAGCCGCAACTGGATCAACGACAAGCTGATCTACACGCACGGCTACGGCATCACCATGAATCCCGTCAACGGATTCTCAACCGAGGGCCTGCCCACTCTCTATCTCTCGAACATGCCCGTGCAGAGCACCGTTCCCGGCCTCAAAGTCACGCGCCCCGAGATTTATTTCGGCGAAATGACCGACACCGATGTCTACGTCAAGACCGGCCAGCAGGAGTTCAATTATCCCCAGGGCCAGAGCAACAATCTCTCCACCTACGAAGGCACGGGCGGCATCGTGATGGGCGGCTTTTTGCGCCGCGTGCTGCTGGCTTTCGATCGCGGCGACCTGACCAAGGTTCCCTTCAGCGACGACATCACGGCGCGAGAGCCGCCTGCTGATGCGGCGCAACGTGCTCGCGCGCGTTACCACACTGGCGCCGTTCCTCAACTTCGATCACGATCCTTACATCGTGGTTGGCGACGACGGACGCCTCTCCTGGATCATTGACGCCTACACCTCCTCATCCACCTACCCTTACTCCGCGGCGTCCAATCTCGACGGGCAAGCGGTCAATTACATTCGCAACAGCGTAAAAGCGGTCGTGGACGCCTACGATGGCACCGTCACGTTTTATGTCTTCGATTCTTCCGACCCCATCCTGGCCGCATGGCGCGGCATCTATCCCGGACTGTTCAAGGACGCCTCTGCCATGCCCGCGTGGCAGCGCGCCCACGTGCGTTATCCCGAACTGCTGCTCAGCCTGCAGGCCGATGTGTACGGTCTTTATCACATGACCGATCCCGAGGTCTTTTATAACCGCGAAGATCAATGGACCGTGGCTACCGAAAATGGTTCCAGCCAGGGCGGCGACCAAAACTCGATGGCGATGCATCCCAACTTCGTGCTCATGACGCTCCCGGGGAATCGGGCGGCCTCGAGTTCGTCGAGATTCTGCCCTTCACGCCCATCAGCCGCAACAACATGATCGGCTGGATTGCGGCGCGCAGCGACGGCGCGAATTACGGAAAGGCCGTGGTGTTCAACTTCCCCAAGACGCGGCTGGTTGACGGGCCGCAGCAGATCGAGGCGCGCATCGACCAGAACGCGCAACTCTCCGGACAGCTCACGCTCTGGAATCAGAATGGCTCGAAGGTGATCCGCGGCAGCCTGCTGGTGATTCCCTGCGGGCAGGCGCTGCTCTATGCGGAGCCGATTTACCTCCAAGCCAATCAGAGCCCCATGCCGGAGATGCGGCTGGTGGTTCTGGCTTTGCAGGATCGTCTTGCCTACGGGCCCACCTTCGAGGCCGCGCTGGCTTCGCTCTTCGGATCGCAAACGCCATCGCTGACCGGCACCGAATCGCAGCAAACTCCTTCGGCGGCGGCACCTTCGGGCAAGCCTCAACCTGCAGCCGATGTCAACTCTCTGATCGCGCAAGCCAATCGAGACTTCACCGATTATCAGCGCCTGACTTCGGAGGGCAAACTGTCCGAGGCCGGACAGAAGCTCGACGACCTGAAGCGCGTGCTCGATCAGCTCAGCAGTCATGCAAAATAATTCTGGTATCTAAACGCTCATCGCACGCAGATCACGGAGACCATGCCATGCCTCGTTTTGCTGCCAACTTGACCATGATGTACCAGGAACACAAGTTCCTCGACCGCTTTGCCGCGGCAGCGCGCGACGGCTTCACAGCGGTCGAGTACCTGTTCCCTTACGAACATCCGGCCGCCACGCTGGCCGCTTTGCTCAAGGAGCACGGGCTGCGCCAGGTTCTCTTCAACTCGCCTCCCGGCGACTGGAAGGCCGGCGAGCGCGGCATCACGGCACTGCCCGGCCGAGAAAAAGAATTTCGCGACGGCTTTATACAGGCTTTGGAGTATGCCCTCGTCATGGAATGTCCGCGCATTCACTCCATGGCCGGAATTCCTCCCGCGGGTGTGGACCGCGCGCATCTGCTCGGCGTTTACACGGAAAATCTTGCCTGGGCGGCGGAGCAGGCACGGGTTGCCGGCATCCAACTGCTCATCGAGCCCATTGCATCTCGCAACATTCCAGGATTTTTCCTCAATCGGCAGGAAGAAGCACACGCGATTATCGCGGAGATCGGCGCGTCCAATCTCAAAATCCTCATGGACCTCTTTCATTGCCAGGTGGAAGAAGGCGATCTGGCCATCAGAATCCGCAAGTATCTCGCGGACCCGAAGCAAACGCGCGTCGGCCATTTCCAAATCGCAGGGGTGCCCGAGCGCCACGAGCCCGATACAGGCGAAGTCAACTACGGCTATCTCTTCGATGTGATCGATGGGCTCGGATACGAAGGCTGGATCGGCTGCGAATATATTCCTGCGGCCGCGACTTCGGAGGGCCTGGGATGGTTCAGGAAATGGAAAACCGCCGCGAGCTAAGATCAGCCCCGCGGCGGCGTCCACCTCGCAGATTGCGTGTCTACTTTACTTTTCAACGCCGAATGTGAACGTCGTCGTCGAGTGCATCGTCTCGCCGGGCTTCAGCTCTGTGCTCGGGAAATCCGGATGATTCGGCGAATCCGGAAAATGCTGCGTCTCCAGGCAGAATCCGGCGTGCTTCTCGTATTTCACGCCGTGCCTGCCGGTGAACGCTGCCATCCAGAAAATTGCCGGAGTAGAACTGCACTCCCGGCTCGGTCGTTTCCACCGTCAGCTTGCGGCCGCTCACGGGATCGGTCACGATCGCCGCCAGGTGCAGTGTTCCCAGCTTGCCGTTCAGCACCCAGTTGTGATCGTAGCCGCCGGCCAGCTTCAGTTGCTCGTTGTCGGCATCGATGCGCGCGCCAATCACCTCCGGCTTGCGGAAATCGAACGGCGTGCCGGCCACCGGCGCCAACTCTCCGGTCGGAATCAGCCCCGCATCGACCGGCGTGTAACGGTCGGCGTCGATTTCAATCTTCAGGTCGAGAATGTTGCCCTGGTCGTCGCCGTGCAGATTGAAATACGAGTGGTTGGTCAGGTTCACCACTGTATCCTTGTCGGTTGTGGCGGAGTAATCGATGTGCAGCGTATTCCCCTTGAGCGTATAACGCACTGTCGCGGTAAGTGTTCCCGGAAATCCCATGTCGCCATCCGGGCTCACATGCGTGAACTCGACGCCGTCCGGCACTTCCTTGGCCTGCCACACGTATTGGTCGAATCCAACCGGGCCGCCGTGCAGCGCGTTGGCGCCGTTGTTCACGGGAATCTGGTAGGTCTTTCCGTCCAGCGTGAACTTGCCCAGCGCGATGCGATTGCCATAGCGCCCCACGATGGCGCCTATATATGGATTGGGCCTGATCAGATACGTATCGAGCGTGTCGTAGCCCAACGCAACATCCGCCATCTTGCCCGTGCGATCCGGGGTTCTTATGCTCACCAGGTGCGCTCCATACGCCGTCACGCGCACTTCAATCTGCGCGCTGGTCAGCGTGTAAATCGGGACGGCAGTTCCATCCGCGGTATGACCCCATATCGACATCTTCACTTCTCCCTTTGCAATGGGCGTAAATGCCATTGCCAGTCCTATCAAAATTGCAACCACTCCAATTGCTCGCTTCACGGTTTACCCCTTCGCCTTGCGGCCTGCAACACTCGTCGGCTTTCCGGTTTCGGCCCTTCCCGCTACAGAAGCCTCAACCACCGCGAATATGTTCCTTGGCAAATATAGCTGATAGGGCGGACAATTCCATCATGTGCCCCGAATTTTTAGACAGTGCCCCGTCGACCGGAGGAATGTGCTGATTCCGAGAATACGCGTCTTGACTACGGTTGAAGCAGTGACTTTCTCGCTGGCGATCCTCTCCGTGCTTGCCTGCCATCCCTTTTCCGCGACCGCTGAGGTCGCGCCTCAAGCTGAGCCGGCAACACAGCCGCCTGCGACGGACTTCATCCTCGAAGGCACTGTGCACGCCTCCGACAATCAGAGCTATGTCAAAGTCCCGTTCGCGGTACCGGTTGGCACGGAGCGCGTGACCATTACGTTCAGCTACACCGAAAAGCAGCAGCATACCAACCTCGATCTTGGCCTGCTCGATCCAGCGGAGCTTCGCTGCTGGAGCGGCGGCAACAAATCTACGCTTACCGTCGGCCTCATGGACGCCACTCCCTCGTGCCTGCCGGGCGCGATTCCGTCCGGCACATGGAATGTTCTGATCGGCGTGCCCAATATCCGCGCCAAGGTGGAATCGCATTACGCCATTCACGTCTACCTTTCGCGAAGCGGCTCGGTTGCTGCCGAGCCGGCGATTCTCGACGAGCCGTTGCGCACCGGGCCCGCGTGGTTTCGCGGCGATCTGCATATGCACACCGCGCACAGCGACGGCCAGTGCCCCAGCCAGACCGGGAAGATGATCCCTTGCCCGCTCTTTTTTACCGTCGACGCCGCCGCACGCCGCGGCCTCGACTTCATCGCCATCACCGATCACAATGCCAGCTCGCAATACGACGCGATGCGCGAGCTGCAGCCGTATTTCGACAAGGTACTCTTGATCCCCGGCCGCGAAATTACCACTTTCCAAGGCCACATCAATTTCCTCGGCAGCACCGATTTCGTGGACTTCAGACTACGACGGCCGCGCGGTTCCCGATGTGAACACTTTGCTGCGCAGCGCCGCACAGGTTGGCGCAATCACTTCGATCAACCACCCCCTGTCTCCAAGCGGCGAGATCTGCCTCGGCTGCGGTTGGAAGCCTTCCACGCCGGCCGACATGCATCTCGCTCACCGGCGTCGAAGCCGTCAACGGCGGCAGCGAGCAGCACGGCCTCTTCGATCTTCCCTTCTGGGATCGGGAACTCAATCGCGGCTGCCGCCTGACGGGAATCGGCGGCAGCGACAATCATCGCCCCATGCAGCCGCTCGATCAGATTGGTTCCATCGGCAGCCCGACGACCGTCGTCTACGCAGCGGAACTCTCCACGCCCGCAATTCTCGATGGCATCCGCGCCGGACACGTTTTCATCGATGTGTCGGGAACTGATGACCGGCTTCTTGAAGCGACAGCCCACGCTGGCGTACACGAGGTTGAAGCGGGAGATCGGCTCGACGCCGCATCGGGTGAAGCAGTTGAGTTCAAGGCGCACCTAATTGCTGCTAGCGGCGGAACGATGCATTGGATCGAGGATGGAAAGGACGTTACGCCTTCAAGCGGCGCAGCCATCTCCGCCGCGGACACCGCGCAAACTCTGCAGTGGACGAGCGATGGCCGCCGTCATTGGTTTCGCGCGCAGGTTGCCGGGCCCGACGGCAAGCTCTGGCTCATCGGCAACCCGGTCTATATGAATTGGGCTGTTGCGAATGAATGTGAAGGCGCGCAGCCGCCCCGCCAAGCCGGCCCATAATCCCGGCTGCGCGGCCCGCCGAAAACGGCCTTCGATATACAATCCTCGTAGCAATCACTATTAACTTGTCGCACGCTTCGCCTTCGGCCGAAGTTATCGCCGTCTTTCCGGCCCGCAGTTGCCGCGGCATTATCGTTGCTGAAAAGGATTCGATGCCCACTCTCACGCGACGCGATGCTTTGATTCTGCTGGCGGCAGCGCCGGCGGCAATTCATTCACTTCCCGGCGAATCGACAGATTGGCTCTCGCTCTTTGACGGCACATCGCTGCGCGGATGGAAATTCTCCGGCCAGACCTTTGGGAACAGTGACCTCGCAGGTTTACAAGCAATGGCGTTCCGGGCCTCCAACGGCCGAATCGTCGTGCAGGGCGATCGCGCGCGCCTTATCTATATAAGCCGTGGAGGCCGGGCGGACTTCATGAACTTCGAGTTCAGCGCCAACGTTATGATGCAGAGCGGAGCTGAAGCGGCAATTTGCTTTCATACTGCAGATCGTCCGTCGCCCGCGCCCGGCTTTGAGGTGTTGTTAGCCAACGATTCACGGAGTCGGGATGGATTCATTCAGAATCGACAAACCGGCTCGCTCAACGGCGTGCGCCACATTTGGAAGAACTTCATCCACGACATTGGTTGGTTCACCCTGCACATACTGGTCCAACAGAAGCAAGTGCAGGTCCGCGTCAACGGCATGCTCGTGGTGGATTATGTCGAGCCCGACGAACCCTTCTCAGCGAATCCAGACTTTGACTGCCGCATCGGCCACGGCACCTTCGCGCTTGAGGCGCGCAATCCGCAAGGCGCCACGTTCCTCCACAACCTCCGCGTCCGGCCTTTGCCCGGTGATGTCCCGCAGCTTTCCAACGAGCGTCCGCTGGTCGACGACGTTTATCGCGACATCATTCGCCTCGGCGCGGCCAACATTCCTGTTGTCGATTACCATGCGCACCTGAAAGGTGGCCTCACGCTCGATCAGGCTCTGGCCAACTCACGGCGCGTCGGCATCGGCTACGGCATCGCCATCAATTGCGGCCTCAGCTTCCCGGTGCACGGCGACGCGAGCATTCGCGACTATCTTGAGAGCATGAAGGGCCAGCCCTGCTTCGTGGCCATGCAGGCGGAAGGCCGCGAATGGCGCACCCTCGTCTCGCCGGAATCCGTCGCCCGTTTCGATTACGTCTTCACCGACGCGATGACCTTCACCGATGACAACGGCAAACGCATGAGAATCTGGATTCCGGAAGAGATCGGCATCATCCCCGACAAGCAGGCGTTTATGGAGATGTTGGTCAAGCGCATTGAAGGCGTGATGCGCGAGCCCATCGACATCTACGCCAACGCGACGTACATCCCCGACCAGATTGCCAAGGATTACGACGCGCTATGGACACAGGAGCGGATGCAGCGCGTGATCGACGCGGCCCTCCGCAACGATGTGGCGATTGAAATCAACAATCGCCGCAAAATTCCCAGCCCGGCGTTCATCAAAAAGGCCAAGACGGCTGGCTGCAAGTTCTCCTTCGGCACCAATAATGCCGAAGCCGAACTCGGCCGCCTCGAATACCCGATCCAAATGGTCAAAGAGTGCGGCCTCGTATGGCAGGATATCTTCGTTCCCCGCCCCGACGGCCAAAAGCCCATCGAGCTCAGGAAGTAACGCGCGGCATGGGCATTGCGCGCTTCAGCGCCGGTCAGCTCCGTGGTTTCGCGGCTGCCTCGCTTGTTGGTTTCGGAAAGAACGGCAAGTCCGCCAATCGTCTACCATTGCTTTGCTCTTTAATCGGGCGAGAGGAAAAATCGCCACTCCCGATAGACAAGCATTTGTCACCGGCGCATTGGCATTTTCTCGCTCCCCTGCTCCCTTGCTCCCCGTTTTTCAAGTAGAATTGATCAACTCCGCGAAGGCCTCGCAATACTTGTGACACCAAGCCGATGAACACTGTTTCGACTGATCCCGCTGTCACGGAACCCGCCGCTTCGCCCATCGCCGCACCGCCGCGCGGCCGCCTCGGCTTTTGGGCGCTCATTGCCACGCAATTCCAGGGCGCATTCTCCGACAACATCCTGCGCAACCTGCTGCTCTCCATCGTCATCGGCATGAACATGGCGCAGACCGAGCGCGAGACGTTTGTCTCGATCGTCACGTTCCTGTTCTCAGTGCCTTTCCTTATCTTCAGCATGCCCGGCGGCTGGCTGGCCGACCACTTCAGCAAGCGCCAGGTCACGATCTGGACCAAGGTCATGGAGTTCGCGTCGATGCTGATCGCGACCGCAGGACTCGCGACGCACACGCTGGCGCTTTCGCTGGTGGCATTGACGCTCGTGGCAACCCAGGCCGCGCTCTTCGGGCCAACAAAATATGGCCTGCTGCCAGAGTTGCTGCCGGAGAAGAGCCTCTCCTGGGGCAATGGCGTCATCGAGCTGTGGACGTTTATGGCCATCATCATCGGCACGGTGGTCGGCGCATGGATGGGACAGCAATTCAGCGGCCACGAGGTGATTGCAGGCTACGTGCTGCTGAGCCTTTCGGCCATCGGTTTCTTCACCAGCCTGGGCGTTGACAACGTGCCTCCCGCGGCGCCGGAAAAGCCTTTCCGCCTGAACATCGCCGGCGATCTCTGGGTGCAAATCCGTAAAATGCGCAAGGACCCGGCGCTGTTTCTGGCCGTGCTGGGCAATACCTACTTCTGGTTTCTCGGCTCCCTGCTCTTCTCCACCATCGTTATCTACGGGCCCGATGTTCTGCACGTCGGCCAGACCAAGACCGGCTACCTGAACGCTATGCTCGCCGTGGGCATCGGCATCGGCAGCATGACCGCCGGGTGGGTGAGCGACAACAAGATCGAGTACGGGCTCATTCCACTGGGCTCGATCGGCATGACCGTCACCGGCTTCGCGCTCGGCGTTACATCGCACGGCATGGCAGGTTCGGCGGTACTGCTGGGCCTGCTCGGTTTCTTCGCCGGATTCTTCTCCGTGCCGGTGAATGCGCTCATCCAGCACAAGCCGCCCGACGAAGATAAGGGCGGAATCATCGCGGCCGCCAATCTGCTGTCGTTTGTCGGCATCGCCGCCTCGTCTGTCGTCTACTTCGTCTTCACCCAATACATTCACCTCGACCCGCAAGGCGTCATCGTCGCGGGCTCCGTCATTACCGCGTTCGCCACGGTCTACGTGCTCTATCTGCTGCCGGAGTGGTTCGGCCGCCTGATTCTCTTCTTCGTCACGCGCACCGTGTACCGCGTGCGCGTGATCGGCCGCGATAATTTCCCTGAAAAAACCGGCGCATTGCTGGTCTGCAATCACATGTCGTTCGTCGATATCGCTCTCCTTATCGCGGCGACCGACCGTCCCATCCGCTTCCTGATGTTCCAGGGCATTTACGACCGCCCCTTCATCAAACCCATCGCCAAAATGGCGAAGGCCATCCCCATTTCGAGCGAGCTCCGTCCTCGCGAGATGCTGCACTCGCTGCGCGTGGCCTCCGATGCGTTGCGCAACAGTGAGATCGTCTGCATCTTCGCCGAGGGCCAGATCACGCGCACCGGCCAGATGCTTCCCTTCCGCCGCGGCCTCGAACGGATCATGAAGGACGTTGAGGTGCCCATCATTCCCGTCAACCTCGACGGCGTATGGGGCAGCATATTCAGCTTTGAGCGCGGGCGTTTTCTGTGGAAGATGCCGCACCACATTCCTTATCACGTGACGGTAAGCTTCGGAAAACCCATGCCGCATACTTCAACAGCCATTGAGGTGCGCGCAGAGGTGCAGGAGTTGCAGGCTGTAGCTTTTGAGGCGCGCAAACTGCGCATGAAAACCCTGGATCGCGCGTTTGTGCACACCGCGCGCCTGCATCCGCGGCAGTTCTTCATGGCCGATGGCAAAACGCCGCGCGTCTCTTTCGCATCGGCGCTCAGCAAAACCATCTACGTCGCGCGACGGCTGCAGGGTAAAGTTGGCGAGCAGCCCATGGTCGGCCTGCTTCTGCCTCCCTCCGTCGGCGGCGCGCTCGCCAATTACGCGCTCATGCTCATGGGCCGCGTGCCGGTCAACCTCAACTACACCGCGTCCAACGAAGGCCTCGCGAGTTGCGCGCGGCAGTGCGGCATCGACGTGGTGATTACGTCCAAAGCGTTTCTTGAGCGCTTCCCCAACATGGCCATCCCCGGTCGAACGCTACTGCTCGAAGAAGCGCTCGCCTCGCCGCGCACGTCCGAGAAGCTTGCCGCGCTGGCGCTGGCCTGGCTCATACCGGCCGGCCTGCTCAAACGCACTCTCGGCGCGAATCACGTCAAGCCGATTGCAGGTTTCGCAGCCGGTAAAGGTCGCGCCGCGCGGATGGATCAACTGGCCACTATCATCTTCTCCAGCGGCAGCACCGGCGATCCCAAGGGCGTCATGCTCACCCACTTCAACGTCGCGTCGAACATCAGCCAGGTCATGCAGGTTTTCATGCTCGATGGCCGCGACAAGATTCTCGGCATCCTGCCTTTCTTCCACTCTTTCGGATTCACTGCCGGGCTATGGCTGCCCGCGGTGCATGGTGTCGGCGTCGTCTTCCATGTCAATCCGCTCGACGCGCAGACTGTAGGCGCGCTCATCGAGAAGTACAGAGTCACGCTCCTCGTCGCCACGCCAACGTTCTTGCAGGCCTACATGCGCCGCTGCACGCCCGAGAGCTTTGGTTCGCTGCAATACGTGCTCGCGGGCGCGGAGAAGCTGCCGGAACGCGTCTCCCTCGCCTTCGAGGATCAGTTCGGTATTCGTCCGCTTGAGGGCTACGGCTGCACGGAGTGCTCTCCGATCGTTTCGGTGAATGGCAAGGATTTTCGCGCTCCGGGATTCCGCCAGGTCGCTGCCCGGCGCGGCAAAATCGGCCACCCGCTGCCCGGAGTGTGCGTCAGGATTGTCGACATCGACACCGGCCAACCCGTGGCGCCGGGAACCACGGGCATGCTGCTGGTGAAAGGACCGAACGTGATGCGCGGCTACCTGGGCAAACCAGAAAAGACGGCAGAAGTTTTGCACGATGGCTGGTACACCACCGGCGACGTTGCCATGATGGAGGAAGACGGCTTCCTCACCATCACCGATCGGCTCTCGCGCTTCAGCAAAATTGGCGGCGAGATGGTGCCGCACATTCGCATTGAAGAAAAACTCCAGGAACTGGCAGACGCCGCCGAGCAGGTCTTCGCGGTCACGGCCGTGCCCGACGAAAAGAAGGGAGAGCGCATCGTCGTGATCCACACGCTTCCAGAGGCCAAACTTGCGCCGGTACTCGAAAAGTTCGCCCAGTGCGACCTGCCCGCCCTATGGAAACCGAAGCCGGGCCAGTTCGTCCACGTCGATGCCATCCCGGTGCTCGGCACGGGCAAGATGGATCTCCGCGGGATCAAAGCCCTGGCAGCCGCACAGTCAGTTCCAGAGATAGCCTGACGCGCGATTCGTGATTCGTGATTCGTGGGACGGTATCGCCCTTCACTCCTTCGCTCCGCGCTGTCCACGGCTCACGATCCACGATCCACGATCCACGGTCCACGGTCCACGATTCACGGTTCACGGCCCACGATCAACGGTTACTCGTAGCGCAGAGCCTCAATGGGATCGAGATTCGCCGCGCGGATCGCGGGAATCATTCCGCTCACCAGTCCGGTGACAATGAGAATCCCCGTAGCGATGGCGATGGAGCCGGGAGTGATGATGAGGCGGATATCGGCGTCCGACGCGTTCTTCGCCATCACGCTGTAAAACGGGATGCGGCCCACGACAACGGAGACCAGCCAGGCGAATCCCACACCGCACACTCCGCCCACGCCGGTAATGGCCAACGCTTCTGCCAGAAATTGCACCAGGATCTGTCCTCGCCGCGCGCCCAGCGCTTTTTCAATACCGATTTCGCGCGTGCGCTGCTGCACGGCCACCAGCATGATGTTCATCAGGCCGATGCCGGCGATGCCCAATGTAAGCGCGCCCACCATGGAAAGCAGCGCCTGCAGGCAAACGGACAGAATGCGAAACTGCGACAACTGCGTCATCAGGTTGGCCACAAACATGGCGTTGTGGTCGCCGGGCGTGAAGTGATGCGCCGCGGCCATGGTGACGCGCAATGACTTCTCGATTTGCAGATGGTCGCCGCGATA
Source organism: uncultured Acidobacteriaceae bacterium (assembly GCA_963732305.1). GTDB lineage: Bacteria > Acidobacteriota > Terriglobia > Terriglobales > Acidobacteriaceae > Telmatobacter. The sequence continues at coordinate 944,156 of CAVSYW010000002.1, read as the reverse complement.
ACTGAACCAGATGGCGTCGAGATAATGCGTGTCTTTGAGGTCGCTGAAGGTGCTGAAGGGAATATAGATGATGCGATTGCGATTGTCGTCGCTGCCTTCCTGCATCTTGGGGCTTAGCACGCCCACCACGGTGAAGATGACGCCGTTCAGGCGGATGCTTTCGCCCACTGCCCACTCGCCGGAGAAGAGCTTCGTCTTGGCTTCGGAGCCGATGACGCAAACATGAGCGCGCTGCTCCTCTTCCTCGCCGCTGAAGAAGCGGCCGGCGTCGGTGTCGAGCTTGAAGATGTCCTGAAACACCGGGCGCACGCCGTCGACCTCCCACGTGTAGGTGTGCAGGTCGTTCTGGACGGCTGCATTGATCCACTCGTTCGGCGAGATGCGGTAGACGCCGGGAACGCTGTCGGCAACGCGGTCCACATCGTCCAGGGTGAACCGCACCTTTACGCCCGCCTTGTCGCCGCCGGCCTGCTGGCTGGTGCGGCCGGGAAAGAAGCCGATGGTTTGCGTTCCCCACTGCGCAAAGATGGCCTCGATGGCTTTGCTGAATCCAGCGCCATAGCCCAGCAGCACCACCACGGTAGCGATGCCCCAGGCCATGCCCACCATCGTGATAGCGGTGCGGCGCCAGTTGTAAAGCATCGCCTCCCAGGCCTGCGCGAGTATGTCTTTCAGCATTCCCGGAACTTCCCTTCTTTCTATTTCCTCGGTCCTTGTCTTCTCGTTCCCTAGTTCCCTTGGTCCCTGTCTTTTACTCCCTGCGCATCGCCTCAATCGGATCGAGGGCCGCGGCTTTGCTTGCCGGATAAAGCCCTGCCACAATTCCGCAGATCGCCAGCGACCCAACCGCCAGTGCCGCCGACCATGGCACAAGGCGCGGCGGATCCCAGCCCGGCATCTTGCCCGTCAACGTTGCTTGCAGCAGCGCCATAAACGCTCCGGACACAGCCACGCCGATCAACCCGCTGATGCCAGTGAGCAGCAGTCCTTCCCAGAAAAACTGCGCCATAATGCTGCCCTTGGTAGCCCCCACCGCCTTCATCACGCCAATCTCCGGCGTTCTCTCCGTCACCGACACCAGCATGATGTTGATGATCCCCACCGCGCCCAGTCCCAGCGTCACCATGCCCACGCTGCCCAGGAAAATGTCCATGGCGTCGAAGATGGCGGCAATGGTCTGCTCGGTATGGATCGTGTTCCACTCTTCGAATGCATCTTTCAGCGAGGGATCGAAGCCATGGCGCTCGGCAATCACGCGATGCACCGCCGCCACCGCGGCTGTCACGTCGCCTTTTTTCGCGGGCTGATACTGGATGGAGCTCAGCGCATCGTGCGCAACGTTGTCGCCCTTCATCGCGAACACTTCCATCATCGTGGACTGCGGGACATAAATTTTCTGATTTTCGCCGTCGTTGTTGCCGTGGCTTACCGGCGCGGCGCGGCCCATCACTGTGAATGCAACGTCGTTGATGGTGATGGTCTCGCCCAGCATCGGGCGGCCCAGGAACAGCAACATGGCACTCTTCGACCCCAGCACCACTACACGCCGCCGCTCGGCCAGGTCGGATGCGTCGATGAAAGCGCCCTTCGGCCATGGGCAAAAATCGAACCTCGGAATAATTCGGCTCGACGCCCAGTACCTGTCCAGAGGTGTTGGCGTAAGCGCTCACCTGGTAAAGATCGTTGCGGCTCAGGTAGCCAGTGACCGCGCGTACTCAGTCAACTGGCGCATGGCAGCTTCGTCGCCCAGCGTCAGTTGATAGGGCCGCATGCCCGTGTGCTGATTCGCCAGCGCGGGAATCGTTCCGTTCCACATCATCACCAGGTCATTGCCAAATGTCGCCAGTTGCTTGTGCTGTCCGCTGCGAAATCCCTCGCCCAGCCCCACCAGCACCAGCAGCGACCCCACTCCCCACGCGATCCCGAACATGGTCAGAAAGCTGCGCAGCTTGTTCGCCATGATGGCGCGGAAGACCTGCCCGAGCGTGTCGGCAAAACTGGTCATAATCTTTACGATCAGAATGCCCTGAGCCTGACCCTGCGCGATCCCCGCACCGGAATTTTGATACGCCGTACCGCTCCTCGATCTTCCCTCGATCCTCCGCCCGTTCCCCAGCCCGCACTGCCAGCAATCCGCGGAACCAACTGTCTCGCCATTTGCTTGTATTGACCGCCTATTGGGTTACAACTGTGCCAGCGAATCGTCTGAATTTCTGGTTGCTTCATCATTTCATTGGTTCGTCGCCGGCTAAAGTTCTGACCGCGTCCTCTCTGCGAGCGGCTTTCGTTCGCCGGGCTGAAATACCGCTCTCTCTTCGAAATTCTGGGAGGCCCGCATGGCCGCATCGCGAAAAGTAAAAAGCGTTTCTGGATCATTCTCGGCAGCGTCTTCGCTCTCCTTCTTATCGTCGCCGCTGGTCGCGTCTCGTTCATCTCGTCAAAGGCGACCCCATCGATCCCAACAAGCTCGCCAAAGTCACGCGCGGCGACGTTGCGCGCTCCGTTGTCGCCACCGGGCAAATCCAGCCCATCACCGAGGTCGAAGTCAAATCCAAAGCCTCAGGCATCGTCGAGAAGCTCTACGTCGACATCAACGATCGCGTGCACAAAGGCCAGCAGCTTGCGCAGCTCGATCAGCAGGAGATTCAGGACCAGGTGGATGCGCAACGCGCGCAACTCGCCAGCGCCGAAGCCAACGTGACCACTTACCAGGCCAACATCGAACAGGACAAGGTGAACGCCGCCGCGCCCGATCTCGCCGATGTACAAGGCCACTCTCGACCGCAATCTCAAATGAAAAAGGACGGCATCGTCAGCCATCAGACTCTCGACGACGCCAACCGCGACTACCTTGCCGCGCTCACCAGCCGCGACTCCGCCCAGGCGCAGATCGGCGTCGACACCGCCAAGCTCAAGCAGGCCCGCGCGCAGGTGCTGCAAAACGCAGGCCAGCCTCAAGCAGCTTGAAGAACAGCTCGGCTATACCACCATCGAGGCGCCCATGGATGGCGTCATTCTCTCGCGCGACGTTGAAATGGGCGACGCCGTCAGCTCCATCCTGGTTCTCGGCTCAACCGCCACGCTCGTCATGACCGAGGGCGACACCTCGGAGGTTTATGTGCAGGGCAAGGTCGATGAGGCCGACATCGCTCATGTCTACATGGGCCAGCCCGCGCGCATCAAGGTCGAGAGCTTCCGCGATCGTTCGTTCAACGGCAAGGTCACCAAGATCGCCCCCATGGGCGTCGAAAAAGACAACGTCACCACGTTTGAGGTCCGCGTCTCCATCAACAATCCCGGTGGCGAGCTCAAGGCCAACATGACCGCCAACGCCGAAATCCTTCTCGACGAGCACAAGGGCGTCCTCAACATTCCGGAAAACGCCGTGCTCTACGACAACCAGAAGAATGCCTCGGTCCAGGTTCCCGACAGCCACCAGAAAGAAGGCTTTCGCAAAGTCCCCGTCACCGTTGGCCTCTCCAATGGATCAGTCACCGAAGTCGTCTCCGGCCTCAAAGAAGGCGACCAGGTTGTGTTGCAGCAATAGGCTTCAAGATTGATGGCCCGTACAGGTATGATGTCCACCATCAGCCTTGCACACTGCGCAAAACATTCTCGTCGGACTCGACAGCAGCACCACCGCGACCAAGGCCATCGCCTGGACGCCGGACGGCGCCATCGCCGGTCAGGCGCGTAGCCCGATCCCCCTCTCCAGCCCTCGGCCCAACTGGTATGAACAAAATCCGGAGGACTGGTGGCGCTCGGCCTGCGAAGCACTGCGGGAACTCTCGAAGCAAATTGACCCCGGCGCCATAGCCGCCATTTCCATTTCCAATCAGCGCGAGACGTTTGTGCCTCTCGCGAGTGATGGGCAGCCGGTGCGGCCCGCGATCGTTTGGCTCGATCAGCGCTGCGAAGACGAGATCGCGTGGCTCACCGAGAAAGTAGGCATCGAGAAGATTCACCAAATCACAGGCAAGCCCGCGGATCTTGCGCCCGTGGCCTATCGCATCGCCTGGATGCTGCGCAACGAACCGGAGCTTTTTCGCCGCACTGCCATGTTCGCCGACGTGCACAGCAATCTTGCGTGGCAACTCACAGGATCGTTCCAAACCAGCTGGGCCAGTGCAGACCCGCTGGGCCTCTTTGACATGGAGCGGCAGCAGTGGTCGCCGGAGGTCATGGCGGCTCTCGAGCTCAAGGCCGAGCAATTACCGCAACCCGTCCGCCCCGGCACGGTGATCGGCGCGGTCGGCGAGCAAGCCGCGCGCAGCACCGGCCTCCGCTGCGGCACGCTGGTTGTGGCCGGCGGCGGCGACGGGCAAGCGGCTGGTTTGGGCGTGAACGCTCTCGGCGGTGGACGCGCCTATCTCAACTTCGGCACTGCGGTCGTGGGCGGAATTTATTCGCACCAGTTCCGCATCGGCAAAGCGTGGCGCACCATGGGCAGCTGCACCGGCGAGGGCTTCCACCTTGAGACCAGCTTGCGCGCCGGCACGTTTCTCATCGATTGGTTTGCGCGCGAGGTTTGCCAGGCCGGCGCAGAAAGCGCGACGCTGCTCAAGCAACTCGAATGCGAAGCGGCGGCAATTCCCATCGGCAGCGATGGCCTTCTGGCTCTGCCGTACTGGGGCGCGGTAATGACTCCCTATTGGGACCCGCTGGCCCGCGGCTGCTGGATCGGCTTGAGCGGCTCGCACCACCGCGGCCACTTGTATCGCTCGCTGCTTGAAGGCATCGCACTCGAACAGGCGCTGGTGACCGGCATGATCGAAGAGGCTACTGGGATTGCGGTGAAAGAATTCATCGCAATCGGCGGCGGCGCGGCCAACGACCTCTGGTGCCAGATCATGGCCGACGCTACGGGCAAGTGCATTCGGCGGTCGCGCACGCTGGAAGCTTCAAGTCTTGGCGCGGCCATCTGCGCCGCCGTAGGAGCCGGACTTTACCCGACCGCGCGCGACGCAGCCGAAGCCATGAGCGACAAAGTCCTCAGTGATACCGAACCCTCCGCGGAAAATCACGCGCGATACGTCGAACTGCTCGGAATCTACCGGGAACTCTATGGCAGCCTTCGCGGGACCTTCGCAAAGCTGGCGCGCTTCCGCGCCGCAGAGGTTAGTAATTAGTGGGCCACGCGCCCATGCGGGATGTGCGCGAGCAGGTTATCGAAACATCCCGGGATCTGGCTGTCTCATTCGTTCCAGTAGTGGCCACCGGGCTTGACGTGGAACTCATAGGCGTAGTTGCGCTGCCTGAGAAGCGTGACGAAGCGGCGAATCGAAGCCAGCAGCGCCAATTGGCCGCGGTGACAGCCCGCAACCATGCCCAGCGCAGCCACAACAATACCGCAGGAACTCAAAACCGTTTTCATCGGAAGGCCGGTTATACAGAGTGAGCCACGATCCGAAGGAGTGAGCCCAGAACCTGTTTGGACCGTTTTACGGCTCGTCGTAGAATAGTCCGGACCATTTTACGATCTGCCGTCTGGGGCGCGAGCCGAAATCCTGAGTCCCACACGGCCAATCCGCAAGCGAATGGCTACTCCATGCAATCGTGGTGGGCGCTGCAGGATTTGAACCTGCGACTTCCACCGTGTGAAGATGGCACTCTACCGCTGAGTTAAGCGCCCAGAACAGGCTTTGGAGGGTTTACAATCGCCGTCCCGGTTCGGGAAAACTCCCCGTCCCCAGGAGGCGCGGCCTACCGGCATTTCCTTCCGGGAAACCGGCTCAGAAACCAGTCTGAAACGGTAGCCGAAGGAAGGTCGCCCGAGAAGGCTTCCCGTAGGGTAGAGTAACACCAGCAGGGCTTTACGTCCAAGTTCCGCATCCGATGAGGGATGCGGTTTGCCCTTCGCGCTACGAGGCTGGACCAGGGGGAGTTGGACGGGAAACCAGGTATGTTCAGGAGAGCGCGTTCAATCCGCCAGGAAAGTGAGCTCCCGATGGACGGGAACGCCGGGCTTGTCCCCGTTTCCGGCCTGGCCGGCTCCGGATTACCCGCTTCCGCCTCAGGCCGAAAAGGCCATATTGCCATCTTTTCCAAGGGCGGTGTGCCGAACCCCGCCACCGATGACCCGGAAAGTGGAAATTCCGGGGAGGAAACCGGTTACGCGCCGCAACCTTCTGGCAAGAATGGGGTTCCAGAAGATATGGCAACCATGGTCCTTAACGGTCCTGTGTTGGGCGTTGTTTCGGCGCTTAGACCAGGCGCGGACCCTGACCGGAAAGAGGGCGTGCGGGAGGGGTTGGACCCCGCAAGTGACGCGGCAATTATGCTCCGCGTGGCCGAGGGGGACGAGGCCGGCTTTACCTACCTGGCGCAGAAATACCACCGGCCGATGATTCATTTCCTCTTCCGGATGGTGAACAATCAGGCCATTGCCGAAGAGTTAGCACAGGAAGTGTTTTTACGTGTCTATCGTGCCAGGGGAAGCTACCGGGCCGAGGCCAGGTTTACCACGTGGCTCTATCGCATCGCGACCAACCTGGCGGTAAACTACGCGCGCGACACCAGGCACGAGCGGACCGCGCAAACGGTGTATCTTGACCAGCCGGACCCGGAGACCGGTACGTCTCCCGATCTGGCCGACGACGAGCTTTCGGCGGAAGAGCGGCTGCTGCGCGATGAACGCATGGCCGCGATTCGCCTGCACGTGATGGCGCTGCCTGAGCGGCAACGCATGGCCGTGCTGATGCACAAGTACCAGGGAATGGATTACCGCCAGATCGGTGAGGTGCTCAAGCTGAGCGAGTCGGCGACCAAGTCGCTCCTCTTTCGCGCCTACCAGACACTGCGGGAAAAGTTGAAGGATTTTGTTTGAGGCGAAGACGGAAAAAAGCCGGAGCCAACCGGCAGAGAGTGGGGTGGCAAGCGATGAAAAACGCAAACACGAATTGCAAACTGGTGGATGAGCGACTGGCCGATCTGCTGCTCGATCCGCATGCTGTACCTGCCAAGGTTCAAGCGCATGTTGCCGAGTGCGGCGACTGCCAGGCCGAGCTTCGGAAGCTCGAGGCCGCCATGCAGTTGCTGGATACCTGGGAAGCTCCCGAGCCGAGCCCTTACTTTCTTACGCGGCTTGACGCCAGAATGCGGGAAGAGCGCCAGGCTGCGCCGGCCGGTTGGCTGGCGCGCGGCGTCGCGCGCATCCGCGCCAGCGTCGCGTATGGTCCGGGTTTGCACGTGCGCCCCCTGGCGGCAATGGCGTTGACCGTCGTCTTGCTGTTCGGCGGCGGCGCTTATCTTAGCGTCAATGAGGTTTATCAGCCCGCGCAGCCCACCCCACTTGCTGCCACCGTGAACGATCTGCAGATACTCGATAGCAACGCTCAAGTGCTGGATCAGATGGAATCTCTCTCCGCCAATCGGAACGGAGATTGATTTTTGGGATGTTGGCAACCTGCCGGGAGAATGAATTGTGAGCTGGACCTGGAACGCGGAAAGAATGCGTCCGGTGGCGTCCGTCGCCGCCGCGGTTCTGTTTCTCTGTCTGCCCGCAGCCGCGCTGCATTCTCAGCGTCGCACTGATTTCCGCGCCGGCTTTGCCATGCGGGCGGGTTTCGGCCAGAGCCAGCCGCGCGCCGCGCAGCCGCAAAATCCGCCCCGGCAGTACCAGAATCAGCCACGGAGCAACCAGAACCAGCAACGGCAATACCAGAATCCACCGCGGCAATATCAAAACCAGCAGCCGCAATATCAGAACCGCAGCCAGCAACAGCAGTATCAAAATCAACAGCGGCAGTATCAAAACCAGCAGCAGTATCAGAATCAGCAGAGGCAGTATCAGAACCAGCAGCGGCCTTATCAGCAGTCGAACGGCGGTGTGCGCCCGGCTCCCGGCTACCCCGCAAATCCCGGCGCGCAAAATCCTTCATTCGGTCATCCGACCTATCCCGGCGTGGCCCGCCCCGGCACTGCCTATCCGGGCGCGGCTCCTCCGGGACATCTCGGCGACTGGCTGAATCAGCATCGCAGCCTTACTATCGACCAGCAGGAGCGGCTGCTGCGCAACGATCCCAGCTTCAACCGCTTGCCTCAAGGCAACCAGCAGCGGCTTCTCCAGCAGTTGCATCAGTTGAACCAGATGCCGGAACCCGAACGCCAGCGCCGCCTGGCTCGCAGTGAGATGCTGGAGCGCATGTCGCCGCAGGAGCAGATACAGATTCGCGAGGCCGGCCGCCAGTTGGCGACGCTTCCGCCCGATCGTCAGATGATCGTGGGACGCGCCTTTCAGGATTTATCCCATGTGCCGCTCGACCAGCGCTACACGGTACTCAACTCCGCGCGCTACCAGAGCAGCTTCACGCCAGGCGAACGCAATATCCTGTCGAACCTGTTGCGCGCCGAGCCCTACGAGCCGCCGCGCTAAGGGCTGGTACTGGAATTGGATTTTGATTCGCCCCTGAAAACAGCTTCGCCGGAATAGGGCCCGCGAAGCGGGCGGCAGACGGTAGCCCCAGGCGCAAGCCTGGGAGAAGCGCAGCGCCCGCGTCGAAAGCCCGCTTTAGCGGGCCTAAGAATGCCGGTTTTCTCGCGGCCCGCAAAACCGGTTCGCTTCCATGCACAATTTTCGAAAGGTTCTAATTCCGCGGCGTCGCGCCCTGCCCAGCCTTGCTCTTGAAGTATTCGAGCGATTTCATGAGCCCTTCCTTCAGCTCGACGCGCGGCTCCCATCCCAGCAGCGTGCGCGCCTTGGTGATGTCGGGACGGCGGCGCGTGGGATCGTCCACCGGCAGATCGACAAAGCACAGTTCGCTCTTCGATCCCGTAACTTCCAGCACGGCTTGCGCGCACTCCAGAATCGTGAACTCCTCCGGGTTGCCGATGTTGACCGGGAAGTGTTCGTCGCTGCGCGCCAGCCGCATGATGCCCTCGATCAGATCGTCGACATAACAAAAGCTGCGCGTCTGCTGGCCATCGCCGTAGATGGTTAGCGGCTCGCCGCGCAGTGCCTGCATCATGAAGTTCGAAATCACGCGGCCGTCGCCGGGATGCAGGCGCGGGCCGTAGGTGTTGAAGATGCGCACCAGGTGCGTATTCACGCCGCGCGAACGGTGGTAAGCCATCACCATCGCCTCGGCAAACCGCTTGGCCTCGTCGTACACCGAGCGCGGACCCACGGGGTTCACGTTGCCCCAATAGCTCTTCGCTCTGCGGATGCTCGAGCGGGTCGCCGTAGCACTCCGATGTCGAGGCCTGCAGATAGCCTGCGTTGTAACGCGCGGCAATCTCCAGCGTGTTCTCCACGCCCACCGAGCCCACGCGCAGCGTCTCGATCCCCAGGCGCAGATACTCCGGCGGGCTGGCCGGCGAAGCCAGATTGAAAACGTAATCCACCTGGCCCGGATCGAAGCTCGTGCAAATGTCCCGCTCCTCAAACCGGAAGCGCGGATGACCGGCGAGATGGGCGAGGTTCTCCAGGTCCCCCGTCGACAGATTATCCACGCCAAGAACGGTATGGCCTTCGCTCAGCAAGCGGTCGGTAAGGTGAGAACCAAGAAAGCCGGCAGCGCCGGTGACGAGAACATGCATGGTCAAAGTTCAGCGCTCCAATATCTCAGGTCAGCGATCAGCGCGAGTGTGAGTGTTATTGTGACCGCATCCACACTCACACCGTCCGCCCTTCGCGTGCTCCCTAGCTTCCTTGTTCCTTTGTTCGCTTGTTCCCTGCACTTCGCGGCTTGCCTTCCTGCGCCTGGTACGCCGTCGGTCTGCCCACGCTCACATACGTGAATCCGTGGCTCTGCATCTCCTGCGGCTTGTACAGATTTCGCCCGTCGATCACGATCGGGAAACGCATGGCCCGGTTCAGCCGCGCCAGGTCCATCGCGGCAAACTCCTTCCAGTCCGTCAGAATCAGCACCGCGTCGGCGTCTTTCGCCGCCTCGTAAAGATCGCTCGCATAGCTCATATTCTCCGCGGGCGGCAACACTTCTTTGGCGCGCTCCATCGCCGCGGGATCGTAGGCCGTCACGATCGCGCCGGCATGCAGCAACTTCTGAATCATCCCGATGGCGGGCGACTCGCGAATGTCGTCGGTGTCGCCCTTGAATGCCAGGCCCAGCGCTGCCAGCCGTTTGCCGCGCAGCGTCCACAACGCCGAGCGCACCTTGTTGAAGAAGACTTCCTTCTGCGTCTCGTTGATCTTGCGCACTTCTTCGAGCAGTTGAAAATCGACGCCCCGCTCCTGCGCCACCCAGTGGAATGCGGCCACGTCCTTCGGGAAACAGGAGCCTCCGTACCCCAGGCCCGCGCGCAGAAACTTGGGACCGATGCGGCTGTCGAGGCCCAGCCCCGGGGAAATGTCTTCAATGTCCGCATCCACAGCCTCGGCCAGGTTGGCCACCGCGTTGATGAACGAGATCTTCATCGCCAGAAAAGCGTTCGACGCGTGCTTGATGATCTCCGCGCTTTGCGTCGAAGTCACCAGCAGCTGCAGGTTGCGCGGCGCTGCACGCTCCCGTCAGCGCGCCCGGCTGCGCGTAATAGCTGCCGCTGGTCAGCGGCTCGTAGATGCGCCGCAGCACCTCTGCGGAGCGCTCGTTGTTTGCGCCCACCACGATGCGGTCGGGATGCAGAAAATCCTTCACCGCCGTGCCTTCGCGCAGAAACTCCGGATTTGAAACCACGTCGAAGCTCTCCGCTTCGCAATGCCATGGCGGTGCAGCACGCGCCGGATCCAGTCGTTGGTGTACACCGGAACCGTGCTCTTCTCCACGATCACCTTGTAGCTGGTGATGCTGCGCGCAATCTCCGCCACCACGGCCTCCACGTACGACAGGTCCGCGGCGCCGCTGTCGCCCTGCGGCGTGCCCACCGCGATGAAAACCGCTTCGCTCTTCTCCACGGCTTCGCCCAGATCGGTGGTGAACGAAGATCGAACTGGCGCGGTGTTTGGCCAGCAACTCCGGCAGGTGCTCCTCAAAGATCGGCACGCCCCCTTCGCGCAGCTGCTTCACCTTGGCTTCGTCGTTGTCCACGCAGATCACGCGGTGGCCGATCTCGGCAAAACAGGCTGCCGCCACAAGTCCCACGTAGCCGGACCCGATCACACAGATTGAAACTGGCTTGGTCATGCGCTCGTGCTTTCTCCCCACGGTTTACCGCTAGCCCATCGCTATTCTATATCGCGCCTGCTGGTTCCCTCGTTCCGTCACTCCCTTCACTCTCTCACCCCCTTCACTCCCGTGCACCACCCACTCAGCTACAATAGATACAGGCCAAACGGCATATTTCATTGCGCGCTGCGCGCAAATCCAGCAAGGAGCTGTACCCCTTATGGCGATTCCCGCCACACAACTTCGTCCGGGCATGATCATCAAACACAACGACCAGCTTCACACGGTCTTCAAAGTCGAGCACCGCACGCCCGGCAACCTTCGCGCCTTTATCCAGGCCAAGCTGCGCAACCTGAAATCCGGCGCCATGTTCGAGCACCGCTTTCGCTCCGCCGACGCCATTGAGAAGGTCGTCGTCGACGAAATCCTCATGGAGTTTCTCTACGCCGACGGCGACGATTACTACTTCATGAACCCGAGGACTTCGAGCAGACCGTGCTCAAGGGCTCAACGCTCGGCGACGCGGTCGAGTACCTCACGCCCAACCTGCAAATCCACGTCAGCTACTTCGATGGCCAGCCGGTGGGCATCGAACTGCCGCGAACCGTCGACCTCGAAGTCATCGAGACCGAGCCGGGATTGAAGTCGGCGACAGCCTCCAGCGTCACCAAGCCCGCCAAGACCGAAACCGGCCTGATCGTCCAGGTTCCGCCCTTCATCAACGAGGGAGAAAAAATTCGCGTCGACACCAGCGAAGGCGCATACCTGAGCCGCGCGTAAACGCACATCCCATCCCCGGAGGTCCCATGCCCGTCCCCGCCGTCATTGCAACCGCCGCCGAAAACTATCGCTTCAACTCGGATTTTCTGGTGAAGATGGTGAGCGATCTGTCGCCGGAAGAATGGCTGCGCCGCCCCGACGGAAAATGCAATCACATCGCCTGGATTGTCGGCCATGTGGTGTGGACGCGGAAGATGCTGCTCGGAAGGGTGGGCACGGAGTGGTCCGAGCCTTGGCTGGGCATGTTCGCGCGCGGCGCCAAGTGCGAGGAGGACGCCGCCTATCCCTCGTCCGACACGCTGCTCGATGCGTGGCGCGCGGTCTCCAAAGAGCTGGCCACGGCACTCGATACCGTATCGGAGGAGGCGCTGGCGCAACCTGCGACAAACGGGCCTCCCAGCGCCGATGGCAAAGTGAGCGGCATTGTCAGCTTTCTCGCCGTCCACGAAACTTACCACATTGGACAAGCGTCCTATCTACGTGGCTGGCTTGGGCACAAAGGCTTGATGGGTTAACTACCAACCCGTCGCGAAATCTGGCCTCGCGGCCCAATCTGGCGTCTCAACCGGCCCGGATTTTTCGAGCCGAGTTCTTTCGCTGCAAGAAATGCCGTCCGCAGCGTTCCACGCTCAGTGTGGTGCTCGTTGCACCGTGATCGAGGTTACTCGCATGAAGCTTCCGTTCGTTCTACTTCTCCTGCCGTTCATCGGCCAGACAGTTCTGGCCGCCGCGTTGCCCGCCGCGCCGGCCGCCGGGCAAAATACAGATCTAGCTGAAGCCGTCAAAGGCAGCAATGCCTTCGCCGTCGATCTCTATCGCCAACTGAGCGCGCAAACCGGCAATCTCTTCTTCTCGCCGGAAAGCATCTCCACGGCCTTCGCCATGACCTACGCCGGCGCGCACGGTGAGACGGCCACTGAGATAGCACACGTCTTCCACTTCATTCTGCCGCCCGAGCGCCTGCACCCAGCCATGGGAGCTTTGCTTGCCGGCATGAATGCTCCGCACCAGGGATACGCTCTAAGCGTGGCCGACGCCATCTGGGCCGAACAGGATGCGAAGTTTCTGCCCGCTTACCTGAGGCTCGTCGAAACCAACTACGGCGCAGGATTTCACCCGATCGATTTCAAGTCCAATCCCGAAGGCGCGCGCACCACCATTAATCAGTGGGTCGAAGCGCAGACCAACGACAAGATCCAGAACCTTCTCGGCGCCGGCGCCGTCACGCCCTCCAGCCGCCTGATTCTCACCAACGCCATCTATTTCAAAGGCGCGTGGGCCGATCAGTTCAGCAAGAACGCAACCGAGAACAAGGATTTTCACCTGTCCGCGAGCAAAACCATTCAAGCGCCCACCATGTACAACTCAGGGCACTACTCCTACTTCAAAGGCCCATCCTTTCAGGCGCTTTCAATCCCCTACGAGAGGGGTGAAGTCTCGATGTTGATCCTGCTTCCCGACGACGTTGGCGGCTTGCCCGCGCTTGAGCATTCGCTCACCGCCGCGAATCTTGAGAAGTGGAACGCATCGCTCGGTTACGCGCATGAGGTAATCGTCTCGCTGCCGCGCTTCAATATCACCCAGCAGTTCGAGCTGAACTCCACGCTCGCAAAGCTCGGAATGAAAGCGGCCTTCGACGCAGGCACCGCCGACTTTTCTGGAATCACAGGCGACAAGAGTCTCTTCATCTCCGCCGCCATTCACAAGGCGTACATCGATGTGGACGAGAACGGCACCGAGGCCGCGGCGGCCACGGCCGTAATCATGGCGGCCACGGCCATGGCGCCCATGCAAAACCCTCCGCCACCCATTGTCTTCACCGCCGACCATCCCTTCCTGTTCCTCATCCGGGACAACGCGAGCGGAGCCATCCTTTTCATGGGCCGCGTTACCGACCCCACGCAGTAGGAACCCGGAAGGCCCGCAACCTAGCACAAAGTCCGTGCCCCATCCATTCGCGTTCTTTGCGAATGGGTGGGAAAGCACGAACCCCAACAGTCCACTCTCAACCTAGAAAAAATTGGTTGCCCCACATCTCGTCCGCCGCGGTCCGCCGCGGCGGAAGATGTGGGATCGCGCGAATCCGCTCACCGGGCCTTCGGTTTGCTTTTGGCCTTGAGATTCAACGCCACCGCGGCGCGGACGAGTTCCTTCAGCGCCTTCTCATTGATCTTCTCGCCTTCGTGAACGTCGATAGCGCGCCGGACATTCCCATCGAGCGAGGAATTGAAGAGATGGGACGGGTCCGGCAACGAAGCGCCCTTGGCAAAAGTCATCTTGACCACGCTCTTGTACGTCTCTCCCGTGCAGACGATGCTGCCGTGGGACCAGACAGGCGTTCCCATCCACTTCAACTCCTCCACAATCTCAGGGTCTGCCTGGTGAATGAGTTCACGCACACGGGCGAGCGTCTTGCCGCGCCAGTCGGTGAGTTCGTTGATCTTCGCGTCGAACAAGATAGAAGCGGATTCGGTGGGAACGGACGTTTTCATGGGCACCTCCAAAACGTGCATCTATTCTCGCGCCGCTCCAGGCAATCTGCAACCCAGCCATGGATGCGGCAAGAATCTTCAAAAACTCCACTTGACATCGGGCCGTCTTTGTGTGTTACGGTAAGTAACATTATGGCAAGTAACACTCAATCCGGACATGATCCCGCGGAACTGGGCGAACTCGAGAGGGACATCCTCTCCATCGTGTGGCGCATGGGCGCAGTCACCGCCGAGCAGGTTCGCGAAGAGCTCGACCGCCCTCTCAAGGACTCGACTGTCCGCACCGTGCTGCGCCGCCTTGAGGAAAAAGGGTACCTCGCGCACTCCGTCGAGAATCGCACTTTCTTGTACCGTCCCGCGGAATCGCGCCAGCGCGTGGCCGGCCGCGCCGTCAAACGAATTGCGGACTGGTTCTGCGAGGGCTCAGTCGAAGAACTGCTAGTCGGCATGGTCGATTCCAAAGTCCTCGATCGCGCGGAACTGCAGCGCCTGGCTGCGCGTATCGCTGAAGCGCGGCAACACGAACACCTCCCCGGCCATCCCGTACTCAGCAAAGCAAAGGAGGCCCGCAAATGACCGTCGCCCCGATGATCCCCGACCCCATGATCTTCGGCCCCATGATTCCCGTCCACGTCACCTCCGTCCAGATCATTTTTGGCAAGGTCGCCTCCGCTCTTCCTGGCGCTGCCCTTCGCTCACTCGCTCTCGCCATCGGCGTCTGGGTGGTGCTGCGCATCTTCCGCGTCCGCAACGTGCTCGCCCTTAAATGTGCGTGGACGCTGGTGCTCGCAGCGGCATTCTTGATGCCGCTGCTTTTGCCCATTGCATCGCGTTTGCCCAGTGCGACGCTGGTTTTGCCCGCCTTCATGCATCGGGTCGCAACGGCATCTCCCGTCCAGCCGTCTTTTGTACCGCCGCCCACGCCGGTCGTAGCCGCGCCAGATTCGCAGCCCACCGTGCCACCAACGCCGCATCAATTCACCGAGCCCGCGGCCGTGCCCGCCAACTTCAGCATTCTCCCTGCGCAGCCGGCGCTCTCCGCTTCGGCGACCGCGTTTCAAGCTCTCACGGTCATCGAGGTCGCTGCGTTTCTCTACCTCGAAATCTCCGGCGTGCTGCTCGTCCGCCTCGTATACGGACTGGTCTCAGCGTTCCTTCTCTGGCGGTCAGCCCATCCCGTCTCGGCGGAGTTAACCGCGGCGCACGGCCTCCGTCTGCGCGCCAGCGCCGCCGTCTCGTCACCCGTCACCATTGGGTCTTCTGTCATCCTGCCCGCGGACTACAGGTCATGGGACAACGAAAAGCTGCGCATTGTTCTCGCCCACGAGCGCTCCCACATCCGCCAGGGCGATTTTTATTTGCAGGCCCTTGCCGGCCTCTACACCGCCATCGTCTGGTTCAGCCCGCTGGGATGGTGGCTCAAACGCCAACTCTCCGATCTGGCTGAGGCTATCAGCGACCGCTCCGGCCTCGAGGAAGCGGCCAGCCGCGCCGCCTACGCCCAGATCCTTCTCGAATTCGCGGCCGCGCCGCACCTAACCGAATTTGGAGTTGCCATGGCCCGTTCATCGAATCTCTCACGCCGCATCGAGCGTCTGTTCAACGAAGGCGCATTCCGCCAGTCCTTCACCGCCAGCCGCCCCACGCTTGCCACCGCACTGCTCGTTCCCGTAATCCTGTTTGCCGCCGCCACATTTGTGCGCGTAACGGCCGCAGCGCAGGCGCCGCAAACCGCGCCCACATCGAGCCAAACGCCAATCACCGGCCAATCAAATCCTGAACCCGCGCAGTCTGCACTACCCTCTGAAGCTGCCCCCGCATCAGTCGCTGCACCCGAGGCAGTGCCCGCACCGCCGCAGGCCCCTACGCCCAGTTCCACCGCAACGCCTGCAACTCACGCCACACCCGCGTCGCCCGTGCACGTCCAGATTCCTCCCATCCACGTCAACGTGCCGGCCAAACACATCGAAGTTCGCGCCGTCCATGTGGACGTGCCCGCCAGGCAAATAGAAGTCAAGGCTGTTCACGCCGACGTCCCGGCCAGACATTTCGATGTTCAGGGCCAACATGTGGACATACCCGCCGTGCATGTGGATGTACCGGCCAGGCATATTGATGTGCCCGCCATCCATGTGGAAGTACCGGAGCAACACATCGACATTCCAGCAATTCATATCGATGTGCCATCGTCTGGTTCACCGAGCAGCTTCAATGGCCGCACAGCGAACGGTCCCGGCGGCGAGCTTCTCGCCATGCTCGACCATTTCGGACAGGCGCTGTTCTTGCGCGCGGCTCCCGAACCGGCCGCGGCCGAAGCCACCTTCGACCGCAACTTGACCTTCACCGGCAAGCTCGATCTCACGGTCGGCACCGGTTCGGGATCCATCACATTCACACGCGGCCCCGCCAACCAGATCCGTATCCACGGCATCGTCAAGGTGAATCATGACGGCGACCCAGCGCAGGCTCAGCAGATTGCCGCAAATCCTCCCATTGAGCAGGAAGGTAACACAATTCGCATCGGCGGCCACCAGGAGAATCTGCACAACGTCAGCATCAGCTACGAAATTGAGGCCCCAGCCGACTCCGCCCTCAAAGCTGCTACCGGTTCTGGCAACATCACCGACACCGGCGTCGGCCAGGATGCGAAGCTGATGACCGGTTCCGGCAACATCACGGCCACTGGGATTGAAGGCGACTTCAAAGCCCAGACCGGCTCCGGCAATATCGCGATCGACGGCACCGGCCAAGGCGACGCCAAAGCGCAGACGGGCTCCGGCACGATCGATTTGAAAGGTGTGCATGGATCGCTTGTGGCTCAAACAGGCTCAGGCACGATCAAGGCCGCCGGTACTCCTTCTTCGCCCTGGAAACTTCAGACGGGATCCGGATCGATCGAGCTCGCGACCGGAAATGCGCCGATCGATCTTGACGCATCCGCCGGGTCGGGCACGATCTCAACACATGCTGCGGCGATGCAGACCGGCGCGGACAAGCATCACTTGCACGCGCAATTGAATGGCGGCGGACCCGAAGTCCGCGTTGAAACAGGCTCTGGAAGCATTCGCGTCGACTAACATCCACTCATGAGTGGCGCGGGCGGATTCGAGAATCGAACCCGCCCGCGAGCTAACGGCTGAGAGCTAAGAGCTGAAAGCTGTCTTCACTTCCCGTTGGTCAACTTGACCAGCCGCGCTTCGAGCAGCGCGTCGATCACCTTCAAGGCTTCGAGCGCCGATTCCGAAACCGGCTCGTCTACCTGCACCACAGCCAATGCCTTGACCGGTTTCGCGCCCGCACGCTCGCGGCCCAGAGCGAAGTTGGCGATATTAACGCCCTGCTGGCCGAGAATCGTGCCGATGCGTCCGATGACTCCGGGTACGTCGAGGTTGCGGCAAACCACTAGCGTGCCTTCGAGCGGCGTTTCCACGTCGATGCCGTCGAACGCCAGCAGTCGCGGCTGTTCGCCGTGGATCACCGTTGCGCTGGCGCGGCTTTCGCCCTGCGCCGTGTGCAGCACAACCGTGAGCACGGTCGCCGCGCCGCCGCGATGGCTCTCTTCCTTTTCTTCGTGCACGCGGATGCCGCGCTCGGCGGCCACGGCCGCGGCGTTGATGCGATTGACATTCTCCGAACCCTGCAGCAAGCCGGCAATGGCCGCGTTGCGCACCAGTTCGGTTTTCACATCGGCCAAAGCGCCTCCATAAATCAACGCAATCGACTCGATGCCGCTCTTGCCCGCTTGCGCAAGAAATGAACCCAGTCGCCCGGCTAGCTCGATGTACGGCGCTAGCTTCACATACTCCTCGTGGCTCAGCGACGGCAGGTTCACCGCATTCTGCACCACGCCGAGTTTCAGATACTCGCGCACCTGTTGCGCGATCTGTATCCCCACGGCCTCCTGCGCCTCGGCCGTCGATCCCGCGATGTGCGGCGTCAGAATCACGTTGTCGAGCCCGAAGTAAGGCGAATCCTTGGGCGGTTCCACCGTAAACACATCCAGCGCCGCTCCCGCCACCTGCCCGCTCTTGAGCGCTGCCACCAGGTCCGCTTCCACCACCAACTCGCCGCGCGCGCAATTCACAATGCGCACACCCTTCTTCATGGTGGCAAGAGTTTTCGCGTTGATGATGCCGTGCGTCTGCGGCGTCAGGCCGACATGAAGCGTGATATAGTCTGCTTTTTCAAAAAGCTCCTCAACCGAGACCAATAAAATACCATTTTCGCGCGCCACGGCCGCGGAGACAAACGGGTCGGCACCGATAATCTCCATGCCGAATCCGCGCGCGCGCCGCGCCACATCGAGCCCGATGCGCCCCAGGCCGAGAATGCCCAGTGTCTTGCCGCGCAGCTCCGAGCCCTGCAGGTTCTTCTTCTCCCATTTGCCTGCATGCATCGATGTGTTCGCCGCAGGCAGCTTGCGGGCCAGCGCGATCATGAGAGCAATGGCAAGCTCTGCCACGGCCACGGCGTTCGCGCCCGGCGTATTCATCACAACAATGCCGCGGCGCGTCGCGGCCTCGGCGTCGATGTTGTCCACACCCACGCCGGCGCGGCCAATCACGCGCAGCTTGGGCGCGTGCGCCATCAGCGCGTCATCCACTTGCACGGCGCTGCGCACCACCAACGCATCGGCGTCGGCGAGCGCCGCCGGCAAGCCCTCGGGCAACTGATCGTGCGTCTTCACATCCCATCCCGGCTCGGCCGCAAACACGGCCAGCGTGGCCGGAGAAACCTTCTCTGCCAGTACGATCTTCATGCTTACTCCCTTGTCCGCCGTGGCGGACGCCTTCTCGTAGTCGTCAAAGCGAATGCCCTGCCGCTCGCAGAGCAAATCGAACATGCGCACCACCGCCGCGTGCGGCTTGCCCTCGCCGCGCTCGTACTTGGTGAGCGAGTTAGGATGCACCCCCAGCCGCTCCGCCATCTCGTATTGAAAGAGATCGAGCTGCTTGCGCGCGATGAGCAGCTTCTCTCCGAAAGTCAGTTCAGGCATAAGTTCAGTTCTCAGTGGTCAGTGCTCAGTGGTCAGTCACAGCAGATACAGGAGATTCTCAGATCGGCCAGTTCGACCCCGCGATGATTCTTGCCGTTGAAATTCAAAATCATCACCGGGCACGAATCAACTGACCACTGATCACTGACCACCGACCACTGTTTTCGCATACACTTCCTGCGCCGCGGCCACTGCCTGTCCCCACTTCACCGGAAGCCCCAGCGTGTCTCTTGCGATAAACTCCATCGCGCCCAGCAGCGCCACGGTGTCGAGATAGTCAAAGTAGCCCAGGTGCGCCACGCGGAAGATCTTGCCCTGCATCTCGCCCTGCCCATTGGCAATCACCAGCGCGAACTTCGCCTTCAGCGCCTTCACCACCGCGCCCGAGTCCATGCCCTCCGGCACGGCAACCGCGGTGGCCGCCGCCGCGGGCGCCGTCGGCGCAAACAGCGTGAATCCCAGCGACACCAGCCCCGCGCGCGTCGCTTCCGCGTTCACCTGCGCGTTATCGATCAGCGCGATGCGGCCCTTCTCCAAATCGCCGCCTGCTTGCCCCGCAATGTAGTCGAGCGCCGCGCCCAGACCCGCAACCAGCGCCACTGCCGGCGTGTACGCGCTCTCGCCCTTGACGGCGTTTTTACGCTCCTTGCGCAGGTCAAAGTAGTAGCGCGGATTCTTCGTGGTCTCCATCGCCGCCCACGCCTTTTCGCTCACGCTCAGGTAAGCGAGACCGGGCGGCATCATCACCGCCTTCTGCGAACCGCCAATGATCACGTCGATGCCCCAGCCGTCGACATCGAAATGCGTAGTGCCGAGCCCGGTGATGCCATCGACAACGAGCAGTGTGTTCGGCGCAATCTCGTCGCGCAGCTTGGCAATAGCCTGGATATCGTTCCGCACCGCCGTCGAAGTCTCGGTGGCCTGCGTAAAGATCACCTTGTGCTCGGGCTTAAGCGCGGCGCGCACCTGCGCCAGGTCGAAGGTCTGCCCGTAAGGAGCAGTCACCACATCCGGCGCACAGCCGAAGGCCTTCGCCAGTCCGGTCCAGCGCTCGCCAAATTTGCCCGCCGTCAGCACCAGCACTTTATCGCCCGGCGAAGTCAGGTTCGACACCGACGCTTCCATCGCGCCCGTGCCCGAACAGGACAAAAGCAGCACGTCGTTCTTCGTGCCCACAAAAACCTTGAGCTGCGCCAGAACCTTCTGGAAAAGGGCCCGAAACTCTGCGGTCCGGTGGTGCATATCGGCCGCCGCCATGGCAAACTGGGCCGCCGGAAGCAGCGGCGTCGGGCCGGGAGTAAAAAGGCGCGTTTTGCGGATCATTTTTCCCTCATTTCGGAGCAGATTCGTTGCTTGTCATCCACATAATACACAATTATGTGAGTTTTGTGATCGATTTCAACTGTGGAAAAGATACGACAGGCAGAAAAATGGCCGGACTCCCCGAATCCAGCCATTTTCGGTGAGTATGGTCTGGCGCTGTTTATCGCCGGCCACCACCGCCGCCGCCGTGAAAGCCGCCGCCGCCGCCGCCATGGAATCCACCGCCGCCGTGGAAGCCGCCACCCACGAATCCCCTGCTGCCGCCGTGGTAGAATCCTCGCCCGCCGTAGAACCCACCTCCGTAGAAGCCCCCGTACCCGCCCCACGGATAGAAGCCCCATCCGAACGGGCTAAAGAACGGATCCATGCCGAGGAACGTGTAGTCGTACATGTACGGGTCCCAATACCACCCCGGATAGAAGCCCGCCCCGTAAGCGTACTCGCCGGCAATCTGGTTGTTGGCTTCGGCCAAATACTGGGAGCGCAGGCTACTCCAGTTGTAAAGCTCATCGTTGACGGGGTGCGAGTCGAAGCCGACTGTCTTTTCGTGCGCGCCGTCCGCCACGAGCGCCAGCTCATGGTGACCCTTTACCGTCTCCCATTTGCCGTTGCCTACTGCCACCTCGGCACGGCCATTGAAGACCATGGCCTCCGGCTGGTTGGCGTTGAACTCGTAGTAACCGGGCTTGATCAATTGAGTCGTCACGCCGTTGTCGAGGATCTGCACCTCGTTCTGCGGAAAGATCTGGTCCACTTCCACGCCGGCCCGCCCGCGCTCCAGCGCAACTTGTGTCTGCGCCAGATCGGGCGAAATCATCTTCACCGCGCTGCCATCGTCCACGCGCAGAAAGATGCCCGGCGTGAGCAGTATCTCGGCCTTGCCCGATCCGGTCGTGAGCACCTGGCCGGAATCCAGCGCGAGGCTTCCCACGCTTTGTTGATTCAGCGGTCTGCCGTTGAGATATGCCGCGCCTTCGATGTAGTTCACGGTGCCGGGGCGCGCTGGATTGGCGCCAAAAGCCGGCATGGCGGCAATTCCCAAACCAGCCAGCGCGACCGTTGTTCTCCAGAACCTCATCATCATCCACCTCCCACTTGTCACTTATATAAATGCCGTAGGAGGGCAAAAGTCTTGGCAGCGTCCTACAGTCGGTTTCGCTCTGTGAAAGCGAAGTTCCCCGGCGATGCAACCATTGCGCGCCGCGTGCATCCCGGGGGCCTGGATCGTTACAATTTCACCTTGGCCAGCCTCGCTCCCGCGGGCGCTGGTTTGACTGGCCTCTAGCTACAAGCTAGGAGCTAACAGCTAGGAGCTAAAATGTCCGAACCCGGCGCACTCGAAGCCCAGATCAGTAAGCAAATGGTCACCGCCATGAAAGCCCACGACGCGGAGCGCCTCGGAACCCTGCGTCTGATCAAGTCGGCGCTGATGAACCGAGCCATAGAGAAGCGCGCATCGCAAAAGCAAATCGACGTTTCGCTCACCCAGCCCGAATCCGAGCAGGTTCTCTCGAGCATGATCAAGCAGCGGCGCGACTCGATCGAGCAGTTCACCAAGGGCAACCGGCTGGACCTCGCAAACAAGGAAGCCGCGGAGATCGTGGTCATCGAAGAGTTCCTGCCCAAAGCGCTGGACGAAGCAGGGCTGGCGAAATTGGTCGCCGAGGCCCTCGGCGAACTCGAAGCCACGCTCGGCCACAAGCCCGTTCAGAAAGAGATGGGCCCAGCGATGAAGGCGGTACAGGCCAAACTGCAAACGGCGGGCGTGCGCGCCGACGGCAAAGCCGTAAGCGAGCTCGTCAAGAAGACGTTGGCCGGATAACGAAGCCGGCGCGGCCACGCAATCGAGCGTGCCGGCCCCCCGCAACTATTCTCCCCACAGACGAAACTAATCCCCCTAGCAGGGGTCATATAGATAAGCCTTCTCCAGGCTCTGCGGGGCAGCGCGCGGGTATTCATAGGTCTCCTGCCACAACGGAGTGGGCTCGGCCGCTCAACGGCTCCAGGCGACGAATGATTCGCGCCGAGCATGAACGGACTGTGAGGAATTACCATGAAGACCGCATCGAGCTTGCACGCATTTTCTTCAGTCGCCGCAATCGCATGTCTTGCTCTCGCCTGTGCACCTGCACTCCTCACCGCTCAGCAGGCGTATCCCGCTTCGCCGTATTACGCCGCACCCGGCAGCTCTTACGCACAGCCCCAATACCAGCAGCCGCAGTATCAACAACCGCAATATCAGCAGCCGCAGTACGCTCCTCAAGAGCAGCCATACGCGCAGCAGCCTTACGACGCGCCGTCTCCCGATGAACAACTGACGCAGCCGGGCACGCCGGCTCAGGCTCTCAGCGCCGACCAGCTTGAGCAGCTTCTGGCGCCCATTGCGCTCTATCCCGACGCGCTCCTGGCGCAGATACTCACCGCGTCCACGTATCCCGCGCAGGTGGCCGTCGCCGATCAGTGGTTGCAGCAAATGCGCGCCGAGGGTTACAGCGCGCCCGATCAGATCGCCGACGGAGCCGATCAGCAGGCCGACTGGGATCCGAGCGTGAAGGCGCTTACCGCATTCTCCGATGTGCTCGACATGTTGAACCACAACCTGGATTGGACCACGGCCCTCGGCAACGCCTATTACAACCAGCCGCAGGATGTGATGCAGACGGTTCAAGTGCTGCGCGACCGCGCCCAGCAGGCCGGCAATCTCGAAAGCACGCCGCAGGAAGACGTGACTGAAAACCAGGGTTACGTCGACATCGCGCCGCCCAATCCGCAGATCGTCTACGTGCCGACCTACGATCCGTGGGATGTCTATGGACCGCCCATTGCCCCATATCCGGGCTTCTCGCTCGTCGGCGCCCTCGGTTCATTCTTTAACGGCCTGCCGATTCAATATGGACTGAGCTTCGCGCTCGGGGCCTTCGATCGCACGCCCTTCGGCCTGCTGTCATGGGGGCTCGACTGGATCGGGCACGCAGTCCTTTTCAATCACAGCGGCTACTTTACCAATAGCGCATCAGTACGCGATTGGGGCCTGCCACGTGGTGGTGCGCGCGCCTACAACGGCTGGCGGCAGAATGAGCGCGCGCCGGGCGGATATGACAATTCCTATCGCCGCTTTCCCACGCCGCAAAACGCGTACCAGAATTCGCGCCAGGATTCATATCAGCGCGGCGGCGCGTACGACAATCGCGCACCAGCGCAGAACTACGCGCGGCAGCCCGAGCCTTACCGCGAACCCGCTCGCCCCGAGGCCTACTCGAATCGCGGTGCGCAGCAGCCGGCATACAGTTATACGCGTCCCTCGCTGCCCGCGCAGAACTTCCAGCGCCCCACGTCGCAGAACTACGCGTATCACCCGCAGACCTATCCCAATCGTCCGCAATCGTATTCGAATCCAGGGTACGCGACTCGTCCGCAAACGTTCAGCAATCCGGGCTACGGGTACACGAACCGGCCGGCGCAACAGAATTACGCGAAGCGACCCTCATACGCATACACAAATCCGTATTCGACCTATCGCGCACCGCAATCCTATCGCACGCCAGGAATCGACCCGCGCACGTATTCAAGCCGCGGGTATGAGCCGCGCGGTAACACAATGGCGCGGAATGAGTCGGGCGGTTTTCGCGGATTCAGCAGCCAAAAGCAACCGAGGTTCAGCGCGCCAAAATATAGCGCTCCCAAAAACTATGGCGGCGGTGGACATTTCAGTGCGCCCAAAGCTCCCAGGATGAGCCACTCAAGCGGTGGCGGCGGGCGCCGCCGGTAGTCCGCTCACTCACTCAACCGCCGCGGATGCGCCTCGTGCAATTCGTGGTAGAGCTCGTCGACTTTCCCGCTTGCCCGCGTCAGCGCCCTTTTTCCGGCCGCAGTGATCCGGTACATCTTACGGCGGCCTCCTGCGCTCTCGTCGGCGGACTTTAGAAGACCCAGGCGTTCCAGTCCGTGCAGCAGCGGGTAGAGCGTGCCCGGACCGATGCGATAGCCGTGGTGAGCAAGCTCCTCCATCATGGCAAGACCGAAAATCGGCTCCTGACGCGCGTGCAGCAGCACGTGAATGCGAATGAGACCGTAGAAAAGCTCGCGATTCTGATCCTTCACAGCACCACTATACATGAATTTGCACAATTTTTTCTTGACGACTATCGAAATTCGATATAAAGTTTGCCGAAGAGGGTTTACCAACGGCACACTTTTCCCTAGCTAAGATCAGGCACCCAAAACAGCTCACCAGCAAGCGCCTGAGGCTTGCCGCCCTAGCGCTCTTCCTCTTCGCAGCGGCCCATCTTCGCGCGCAAGGCCCTCCCTATCAGACTGACGATTCCGTCCCCGTCGATCTGCATCACTACGAGTTCTACATCTTCGGCGGCGTCGACGGCACTCCGGCGGAGATAGACTCCACGGGTCCTGCCTTCGAGTTCAACTGGGGCGCACTTCCCCGCGTGCAGCTTCACGTCATTCTTCCCTGGGGCGTGGCGGCTCCGTCGAACAATCCCGTCTATCTCCCCGCCGGCACGGGGCCCACTCAGTTTGGAGTCACCGACATGGAGACGGGCGTGAAATTCTCTTTCATCAAAGAGACCAGGCACTTTCCAGAGATCGGCAGCTACACCATGTTCGAACTGCCTACTGGCAACTTCGACAAGGGCCTCGGCGTGGGCAAGGTCTGGTACAAGCTGCCCATCTGGCTGCAAAAAAACTCCGGCAAATGGCTCTTTGACGGCGGCGGTGGCTACCAGGTTGTGCCGCAGGCCAACTACCGCGACTTTCCTTACGCCGGCTTTCTCGTCACGCGCGAGGTGGGCGAGCAGTGGGAGATCGGCGCTGAGATCTTCGCGCACGGCCGCGAGGGCTTTGGCGCCGCGCAAACCGAGCGCTCGGCCATGGTCGATGTCGGCGCCCTCTATCACTTCAAGCACAATCCAAACCGGCAGTTCATGTTCAGCTACGGCCACTCCGTTGCGGGACAGACTGAGAACTACGCATACGTCGGCATGTATTGGACGTGGGGCAAGGACGCGAAGGGTGCGTCTCCGGATGAGAAGAAAGATTCAGCGGAAAGTCCGCTCTTCCCTGCTCCTCCCGGCATAGACGGGCAATAACCCCGCGACGCCCAGCCGATTGAAATCAAGGGACGGTGCAGATGGAAATCACCACGCGCGGATTCTGGACCCTCATTCATGGCATGGGCTTCGGTGCGCTCTACCTGCTGGCCTGTTCCGGCGCGCTCGTCCAACTCTACGGGCACTATTGCACGCAGAACCCGTCGCAGCCCACGGAGCGCGACGAACAATTTCTCCGCATCTATCTCGTCGCCATGGCCGCGCTGGCATGGCTCGCCGTGCTCACGGGCGCGTACATCATCTATCCCTGGTATCGCGCGGCGCCGCCGCCGGGCATGGCGAACCTCGCCGCATTTCCGCAGCGGCTGCTGATGGCAAGCCCCACGACCAGCGCCTGGCACTCCATCGGCATGGAGTGGAAGGAGCACGTGGCCTGGATCGCTCCCATCTCCATCACCATGGCTGCCGCCGTGGTTCTCGAATACGGCCGCGATCTCAAGAACCATCCGCAGCTTCGCTCCGCAGTCCTTGTGTTTGTGTGGGTCTCGCTCCTCGCCGCGGGCGTGGCCGGATTCTTCGGCGCCATGATCAACAAAAACGCGCCAGTTGAGGGCGGCCCAGTCATCCATATTGTTCAGGGAGAAACCAAATGAGCGCGCAAAACGATTCAGCTTCCGCCCCGTCCGCGACTCGCCCCAACGGCGCCGGCGCGGCGGCCATACTCGCCGCCGGCTTTGGCGCATTTCTTGTGGCCGTCTTCGCCATCCTGGCCGATCAATCGTCCGCCATCAAAAGCATGATGGTTTTCTGGAAACCCGCCGGCCCGCTCTCGGGCGTCACCACCTGCGCGATCGTGTTGTGGCTTGCAACATGGGCCATCTTGCATACGCGTTGGCGCAATCGCAGCGTCGCTCTCGCCCGCGTCAATACCGCGGCATTTGTCTTGCTCATTCTAGGTTTGCTGCTCACGTTTCCGCCGATTGCGGATCTGTTTTAAGAGGAAACGCGGGTCTCCAGACCCGCACATCGCCCCTGGCGGCGTAAACGCCGGCGTTACACATTGGCCGTTGAGCGCTGACTGCTGTGCTGAAGGAACATTAATTAATTTTTCTCAACCAAATATTGCGGAACGACACCTTGCACGGCGTTCCCTCGATCTGTAATCCGAATAATCCAGAAACATTATTCGTCGAAACCGGATCGTCATCCACAAGCACCGTCATCAATTGGCCGTTCAGAATGTGCAGTATCGTTCCGCCGCGCGCGATGATCGTGTACTGGTTCCACTCGCCGTCTTTCACATACGTCCCCAGTTGCGCGCGGTCGCCGATCGTCCCCACGAGCCGCTGAAATTTGCCCGGCTCGGATTCGACCACCTGCCCGCGCCACGCAACAATGCCAAGCGATGTGTTCTGCGAGTAGAGCTGCCCACTGTATTGCTTCGCACGCTCATTCACCGGAAACCAGAAGTCGGCTTGCGGCCCAATCATTACCCAGCGCGAATCGAGCGCCGGCTCACCCTTGCCGGCCGTGCGTCCCGGCGGAATGCCCGTGCTGCTGCGATACTGCACGCCGCTGCCTCCGCCCCACTCCACTTTGATTTCGAGCTTGAGGTCGAAATCCTTCGCTTCCGCACCGTGATAAACGAGGAAAGAATTTCCTGCGACGTGCTCTTTGGTCGAGACGCCCACGATCGCGCCGTCTTCCACGCTCCACACGCCGGGCTGCCCGTCCCAATCGGTGAGCGTTTTTCCATCGAACAGCGAAACGTAGCCCGCATGATCGGCAAAGTCCATCGGGTCCGGCTCAACGAAAATCCCGTTGCGCTGCCCCGAGATATTCGGCTTCACCTTCAGCAGCTCGGTGCGGTCCGGCGGTGTTGCACCGGTTTGCGGCTGCGAAGAACTCGGCTGGCTCTGCGCCGCAGCGAAATGCACCGCGACAAAGAACACGGCCAGCGTGATCAAAATGAACGACGCAAATCCACGCTCGAAAACCAATCTGCTTCGCATATTTTTCTTCAATAAACTTCCGACCGAACACCCGCCGGAATCTGCGTGTGCTTCAGCAAACCCAACTCGCCGGCCAGCCTCTCCAGCTTGGCGCGCGTAGCCGCCGTGGGCGGCACCAGCGGCAAACGAACCGTATCGCCGCAGCGACCCATCAGGCTCAGCACAGTTTTTACCGGCCCGGGATTCGATTCCCAGAAGTTGGCGTCGAACAGCCGCGAATACCGCCGCTCCATATCGCGTGACTCGTCCCAGCGATTCTCGAGCGCCGCGCGAATCATGCGCGTCACCTCGGCCGGAGCCTCATTCGAAGCCACGCTGATCAATCCATGCGCGCCCACGGCGATAGCCGCAAGCGCCAGGTTGTCGTCGCCCGAGAAAATCTTGAAACCGCGCGGCAGCGCATGCGCAAGCTCGGTAAACTGCGTCAACTTGCCGGCAGCTTCTTTGATCGCTTCAATATTGTTGGCAGCTGCGGCCAATCGCGCTACGGTCTCGGGCTCCAGGTTAGCGGCCGTGCGTCCCGGCACGTTGTAAACGCACACCGGCAGCGGATCCACCTCGCGCGCCAGCGCCAGAAAATGCTGGAACTGCCCCTCCTGCGTCGGCTTGTTGTAATAGGGATTTGCCGAAAGTATCGCGGCCACTCCAGGCACGCGCTTGAGCAGCGCCGCCTGCCGCAGCAACACGCGCGTGGCGTTATGCGTGCAGCCGGCCCAGATGGGAACGCGCCCCGCCGCGGCATCGATCACAAGCCGAATGGTATGCAGCCACTCTTCTTCGTCCAGCGTCGCGGCCTCGCCCGTCGATCCGCACACCACCAGAAAATCGATCCCCGACTCGATCTGCCAATTCACCAGCGACCACAGCGCCGGCTCATCCACCGATCCATCGCCCCTGAAGGGCGTCACAATTGCAGTACCGCAACCCGTCATTTCCATAACAGCTCAAGTTTATAACGGTAGAGCGAACCAGGTGCGAAAACCCGGCTGCGTCTTCCCCCAACATGATCGAGTTTGTTATTGGCTGCGCTCGCGCAGGAAAGACGGTATATCTCGCGCGCCCTGCGTTACGGCCACAATTTCAATACGGTCGCTCAGGAACCGATAGACAAGTAGATATGCGCCCACCGGCCAAAACAGGAACGATTTATCGGCGAGCTCAACGCGGGGGTGCCCTAACTGCGGATTGTGTGCGAGCGTTTCGCAGGCCTCAAGAAGTTTCGATATCCAACGATCTGCGGCTTCGGGTTTGTCCTGAGCGATGTAGCTCCATATGTCATCGAGTTCAAGGAGCGCTTCGCCGCTCAGAACATACCCGCTCATCCGATCCGTTTCCTCCGCTGTTCCGATCTCTTGCGAAAGTGTTCGCGCACTTCCTCGGCAGTCACGAACTCGCCCCGGTCGAGGGCGTCAATTCGACGCTTCAACTCGCGGTTGAACTCTTCCAGCCGCGCCTCGCGCGTCTTGTCTTGCTCTTCAAGCAACCGCAGCGCCTCACGCACCACTTCGCTCGCCGAGGTGTAGCGACCCGTTTTCACTTTATTGGCTACAAATTTGTCCAGTTCCGGGGTAAGAGAAACATTCATAGGGAAAATCTCCTGTTTCTCATGCTGAACCGAATAACAGACTTTGTCAATGTTTGTTATTTACTCTTGCACCAGACAAGGTTCAGTTGGCCGAGGACTTCTCGATGTGGTCGATGACGATGACCTCGACCGGGCCTTTGGAAGGAACGATTTTCAGGTCGAACTGCTCCTCAAGCATGATAAGAATCAAAGTACGCTGTCCGATCAGAGCTGATCGAAAATCTCCCGGAACTCCCATGCGCCGGACTTGCCGGCCAGCCATTCCGCTCCGCGCACCGCGCCCAGCGCGAAGCCGCGCCGCGAATGCGCGTCATGCCGCAGTTCCAGCACATCGCAGTCGCTCGACGCGCGCACCAGGTGCTCGCCCTTGGCATCGCCCACACGATTCGACTCGATCGGCACATCGATGCCCGGCCGCACGCCAAGAATGATTTCTTTGAGAGTAATCGCCGTTCCGGAGGGCGCATCGAGTTTGGTCACGTGATGCGTCTCGTCGATGGAGAACTTGTAGCCCTCGAGCTTAGCCAACTCCGCCGTCAATTGGAAGAGCTTCTGTACGCCGATGGAAAAATTCGTCCCGTAAAGCAACCCGCCGCCGCGCTGGCGAGCGAGCGCCTTGATCTCGTCGAGCTTCGCATACCAGCCAGTCGTACCGACCACGATGCGCCCGCCCAGCGCCAGCACCGCGCGTATGTTTTCCACGGCCGCTTCGGGAGCGGTGAAGTCGATGACCACATCGACGCCGGCGAGGTTCGGAGCCGTCAGCGCCGAGGCATGAGGATTCTCGTTGATGTCGAGCGCGCGCACGCCGTGGCCGCTCTCCAGCGCCACTTCGGCCACCAGGCTGCCGGTCTTCCCCTTGCCCAGAACGAGAATCAGCATAGGTTCCTTCGGAATCGTGGACCGTGGTTCGTGGACCGTGATCAGGTCACGACGCACGGTGCACGATTCTCTGATCACTGACCACTGATCACTGACAACTGTTTCCTCGCTTCCACGTCGAAGATCTCCGGATCGGGCTCTTTGAAAAACGCCGCGTGCAGCGAGCGCACCGCCTCATCGGCATCATCCTCTTCGATCATGAAGCTCATGTTGATTTCGCTTGCGCCCTGCGAGATCATGCGCACGTTCACGTGCCGGATGGCATTGAACACCTTCGCGGCAATGCCTTGCTGGCCGCGAATGTCCTCGCCCACCATGCAGATCAGCGCCTTCTTGCCCTCGTAAGTCACGTCGGCCAGCGCCTTCAGGTCGGCGTCAATTTGGGGCAGGCTCGCGTTCGAGTCGACCGTAACGGAGATCGAAACCTCGCTCGTCGAAACCATATCGATGGGGCACTTGTGCCGGTCGAAGATCGCGAACATCTTACTCAGGTAGCCGTGCGTCATCAGCATGCGGCTGGCCACAATGTCGATGATGGTCAGCTTTCTTTTGACGGCGATCGACTTGAACGGGCTCTTGCAGTGCGGCGCAACGGAGATAATGCGCGTGCCTTCGCATGCCGCGTTGCGGCTGTTCAGCACCAGCACCGGAATATTTTTCTTCACCGCAGGCAAAATCGTGGCCGGGTGCAGCACCTTGGCGCCGAAGTACGCCAGCTCCGCCGCCTCCTCAAAGCTGATCACCTTCACGCGCAGCGCATCGGGACACACGCGCGGATCGGCGGTCATGATGCCGTCCACGTCGGTCCAGATCTCGATGGTCTCGGACTCGAGCGCGCCGCCCACGAGTGCGCCGGTGTAATCCGATCCGCCGCGACCCAGCGTTGTCGTCAGTCCCGCTTCGTTCGACGCGATGAAGCCGCCCATCACCGGCACCTTGCCCTCGCCGAGAAGCGGCAGCAGTTTCTCCTGCGCGCGCTTTTCAATAATGTCGTCGAGCGGCGCGGCCTTCTGAAACTCCGAATCGGTGACGATCACTTCGCGCGCGTCCACATGCGCCGCGTTAACGCCGCGTTCTCGAAAGGCCGCAGTCACGATGCGGCTCGAAAGCCGCTCGCCGTAGCTCACAATCAGATCGGAGATACGCGGCGTAAGCTCGCGAATCGCCGCCAGGCCGCGCAGCACTTCATCGAGTGTCGCGAATTTCTCATCGAGGATTCGGACCAGCGCGGCGATTTCGGCCGCATCCTTCACCAGGTCGCGCGCGGTATCGCAATGCCGGCAGCGGAGGCGCGAACTAATGGCGAGGGCACCGGCACGATCACCCTGCGAAGCCGCGGACGCGGCGCGCAGCAACTGGTCGGTCACCTTGGCCATGGCGCTCACCACCACCACCGGACTCTTGCCCAGGGCCACGCGCCCAGCCACAATGGCCGCGGTTCGTCCAATCGCCGCCGCATCTTCTACCGACGTGCCGCCAAACTTCATCACTACCAAGTTCATGTAATCCAAACCAGCTTTCAGCCATCAGCTATCAGCCTTCAGCTATTTTCTTCCGCCGGCTCCCGAGGCCCGCGCAAGATTCTTCCCTCACGCCGCTCCGCCCGAAAATCGGTTGTCAGCCAATGCCACCCACCGCCCGCACAACAAGCTAAGAGCTGACAGCTGAAAGCTGAGAGCTGTTTTCCAGTTTCCCCAGGCTCACCAGCATCTCGGCATTCAAAATGGTTGCGCCGGCCGCGCCGCGCACGGTGTTATGCGAAAGCAGTACGAACTTCCAGTCAAGCGCAGTGCACGGGCGCAACCGTCCCACCGTCACCGCCATGCCGCTGCCACGATTGCGATCGAGCCGCGGTTGCGGCCGGTCGTTTTGCGCGGTCCACACCACGGGCGTCGCGGGGGCGAACGGCAATTCCAGCCCGGCCAGCGGATTGAACTCCGCCCATGCCGCCAGAATGTCTTCGCGCGTCACTTCCCTGCCCAGCTTCTTGCCGAGCTTCAGAGATACACATTCGGTGTGCCCGTCCACCACCGGCACGCGATTGCAGTGCGCCGTAATCTTCGCGCCCAGCGGAGCCACGCCGTGGCTCTCCATCCGGCCCAGCAGCTTCAGCGTCTCCGCCTCCATCTTCTCTTCTTCGCTGCCGATATACGGCACCACGTTGTCGAGAATATCCATCGACGCCACGCCGGGATAGCCCGCGCCGCTGACAGCCTGCATTGTCGTCACAAAAATCGTCTCGATGCCGAAGCGCTCCTCGATCGGCTTCAGCGCCATCACCAATCCAATCGTCGAGCAGTTGGGATTGGTCACAATGTAGCCGCCCGATTCCTTGCGCGTCGGCTGCTCTTCAATCAGGTGCAGGTGATCGGCATTCACCTCGGGAATCACAAGCGGCACGTTCGGCGTCATGCGGAAGGCGCTCGAGTTCGAGATCACGGCGCAGCCGGCCGCGGCAAACTTCGGTTCCATCTCGCGCGCAATCGCCGCGTCCACGCTGGCAAAAATAATCTTCGGCACGCCTTCCGGTTCGGCCGGCGCCACCACCATCTTCGCGATGCGCTCGGGCAGCGGCGTATCCAATCGCCACTTCGCCGCCTCGCCGTAAGTCTTTCCACTCGACCGGTCGCTGGCCGCAACCCAGCTCACCTCGAACCAGGGATGGTTTTCGAGCAGTTGAATATAACGCTGGCCGACCATTCCAGTCGCGCCCAGGATGCCTACAGGTTGTTTAGTTTTCATGGCCTTGTACCTATTTAGTGTACAAGAGGTCGAGTTTACGCGCAGCGCCCGCGAGCGAACCGGTGACGAGTCCGCCGGAGTAGTAACGCCGGTCTCCAGACCGGCTGTCGTGCGGGCGTCCACGCCCGCGCTCCTCCGGCAATGTTAACTAAATCACGAGGTCAGAACACCAGCGCCTATGGAATTCCCGCCCCTCGGTGCCTATTGGCGCCGCAATCTTTGCCGATAAAAACGAGCAGGAGCCCATCCCGGATGAACCTGCGCCAAATGGCCGGATTGAAAGGATCGAGCCCGGAGAAAACCGCGGTCGTCCTCCCCAACCCGGAGCGCGTCCTTACCCTCGTAGTGGAAGGCACGGCCCGCGGCGTTCCCGAAATCGACGGCGAAATCTACAAGGAGTTTCGCTCGAGCGTGGCCAAACTCGCCCTGCAACTGCCTGACCGCCTGCCCGAAGAAGAAAAGCTGGCGCAGGTGCGCGCCGTGTTGAGCGAGTTTGAAAGCTATCGTAACCGCAGCGAATCCGAGTTGCGCAATCGCACCACGGAATGGCGCGCCATCGCTTCGCTTCTCTTCCGTGAGCTTTTGAAAAGCCTCGGCATCGATGCTTCCGCGCCCAACCCCTCCGTGCTGCTCAGCAAGCTCGCAAGCGTGACCTCGTCCGAAAGCGCCCAGGATTATCACGAGCGGCTGGAGACTTTTCTCCATCCCGCAGGCGCTGAGTCTGCTCCAATCGAGGCTTCGCAGTTCCGCACCGCCGACCACTCCACAGAAAACCTGAACGCCGCGGGTCTGCGCGGCGGCGGCAGCGCCATCGAGCACGTAAAGCGCCTCATGGAAAGCGGCGAGCGGGGCTTCATCGTGCTCTTCCGCTTGAGCTGCCTCACCATGATCAACCAGCGCTTCGGCCCGGAAGCAGTGGAAGACTGCCTCATGGCCGTCTCCGCGTTTCTCACCGAAAGCCTCCACTCCGACGACGCCATTTATCACTGGAGCGACTCTTCGCTGCTGGCCATTCTGCAGGGCCGCGCCAACGATCAGATTCTCACCGCGGAGCTGGATCGCATCGCCATGCAGAATCGCGAAACCACCGTCAACATCGGCGGACGCGCCACCATGCTGCGCATCCCCATCACCTTCGACCTGACGCCCGATCGAGCGCCTGAAAAGCGCCGACGATGTCTACAAAATCACCTTGCTTACCACCAGCGGGAGAGCACGATGAACGCAACTTCTCAAATTGCTTCCCAGCAACCGCGGCCGAACTGCGATGCTCGACATCGATCATCTCCCGCTGCCCTATGTGGAGATGGACGCGCGCGGCATCATTACGCGCGCCAACCGCGCAACCCTTGCCCTGCACCATCCCGAACAGGGCGAGCTCATCGGCAAACAGCGGTTGGGATCTGCTGGCCATCGACGAAAAAAATCGCAGCACCGCCGCCTTTCTTTCTCTCATGGCCTCGGGCGAGGAGCCCCCCGTCATCTGCCGCTCCATCTTCGATTGCTCCGGCAGATTCCGCACCTACGAGTTGCATCGCACCATGATCCGCACCCCTGAAGGAAAACCGGCCGGCATGCGCATGCTCTTCGTGGATGTGACCGAACGAATGAATGCGCTGGAAGAGGCACTTCGCACCTGCCAATGGCTGGAGAACGCCGTGCGCTCCGTGTCCGAGGCCGTCGTGCTCACCGATATTCTTGGGTTGGTCCGGTCTGTCGAATCCCGCCGCTGAATCGCTTCTCGGTTTTCGGTCTCTGCGAACTGGAAGGCAAAGTCATTGAAGAAGCCGTGCCGATTCTGGACTATCAATCTCTCGATGGCCCAGCGCTCGATCGCCGCGTCGCCATCGAGAGATACTGCAAGGGCATTGCCACGCTGTTGACACGAAACAGTCGCAAAGTGAAGGTCGAAATCAGCACCTCCCCGATCCTCGACAAGGGCACCGGCTCGGTCAACGGCGTAGCCGCCATCCTGCGCCGCGTCGAAAACCCCATCTAGTGTTCCACCGAGGCCCGGAAATCGTACCGCCGGTCTCCTGACCGGCTGTACTGAGGGCCTCCCGGCACTCAGAGACTTCACCATGCCACGAATTCCGGGCCGTAGCGTCGTCTACGAGAAATGCCGAACCGCTCTCCGCATGCCCTCTCCATAAACATCCCAGCTATCTATACAAAGATGCTACGATTCGATTGACGCAAGCCCATGGCCCACCCAGCCTTCATCGCACACTACAAGCTCACTTCCAAGCTCGGCGCTGGAGGCATGGGCGAGGTTTACCGCGCTACCGACACCCGGCTGGACCGCGAAGTCGCCATCAAAATTCTTCCTGCAGCGCTTGCCAACGATCCTGAGAGGCTGGCCCGCTTCACGCGCGAGGCCAAGGTGCTGGCTTCGCTCAATCACCCCAACATCGCCACCATCTACGGCGTAGAAGAAGGCGCGCTGGTGATGGAGCTGATTGAAGGCGACACCCTGGTGGAACGCATCGCCAAGGGACCGATCCCGGTAGAGGAAGCGGTGCGTATTGCGAAGCGGATTGTGGACGCGTTGGAGTACGCGCACCAGCGGGGCGTCATCCATCGCGATCTCAAGCCGGCCAACGTCAAGGCCGCTGGCCGCGTCAAGGTGCTGGACTTCGGACTGGCGAAGGTGCAGGAGACTGCCGGATCCGACGAAACCATCTCGGGCGCGACGCAGGCAGGAATCATCCTGGGAACGGCAGCTTACATGTCGCCCGAGCAGGTAGAGTGCAAACCCGTAGACGCCCGCTCCGACGTATTCGCGTTCGGTGTGCTGCTCTACGAGATGCTTTCCGGCAGGCGTGCGTTTTCCGAAGCATCGCCGATTTCAACCATGGCAGCTGTCCTCCATAAAGAACCGCGCCCGCTGCGGGAGATCGCACCTCATGTAACTCCGGGGCTGGAATCGATCGTCACGCGCTGCATGGCGAAGGACCCGTCCGCCCGCTTTCCCGGCATGGGCCCCTTGAAACAGGCGCTGAAGGATCTCACGCAGCCCGCGGTTCGTTCGTCCGAAACTCCATCCATCGCCGTTCTTCCCTTCGCCAATCTCAGCGCGGACAAGGAAAACGAATATTTCAGCGACGGATTGGCCGAGGAGATTCTGATCGCGTTGAGCCAAGTTGACGGCTTGCGTGTCGCCGCCCGTAGCTCGTCGTTCTCCTTTAAAGGCACGAACACCGCGATGGGCGAGATCGCGTCGAAGCTTCACGTCGCCAACGTTCTTGACGGCAGTGTGCGCCGTGCCGGCAATCGCGTCCGCGTAACCGTGCAGTTGGTCGACGCTGGGAACGGCTTCCAGCTTTGGTCGGAGCGCTACGATCGGCAGATGGAAGACATCTTTGAAGTGCAGGACGAAATTGCCCGCGCCATCGCCAATCAGCTCGAAGTGGCCCTCGGAGCGGGCGTCAAGCCGGCCACCCAGAACCTTGAGGCCTACGAGCTTTACCTCAAGGGCCGCCATCACTGCAGCCAGCGCTCGCCCTCTTCCGTACGCCTGGGCATGAAGTGCTTCCAGCAGGCCCTTGAACTCGACCCCGGTTTTGCCCTCGCCTGGTCGGGGCTTGCCGATTGCTACGGCATCCTGCGCGTCTACGGCTTGATCTCACACGAAGAAGGCAAATCGCCGGCGCTCGCCGCCGTCACCAAGGCCTTCGAGCTCGCTCCAGAACTTTGGGAGGTCAACTTCTCGCGTGCCTTCTACGCCTTCTACTTCGTCTCCAATTGGCGTGAAGCCGGCCCGCACTTCCAGAAAGCTCTCGCCATCAACCCCCGCTCCTCCCTCGCGCATGCCTACTACGGCATATTCCTGGCGCAGGACCGTCACCCGGACGAGTCGTTTGCTCATGTCACGCTGGCCTCGCAACTGGATCCGCTTTCCCCGTTTATCCACGGCCTTGCAACTTTTCCCTACGTAATCCCTGGGCGCTTTGAACAGGCGTTGCGGTCCGCTTCGCAGGCGGTGGAATTGCAGCCGGATTACCTGTTTGGGCAGTGGGCCAAAGGTCTGTCGCTGTGTCTTCTCCACCGCAACGAGGAGGCCGTTGAAACCCTGGAAAAGGTCGTCGCCGCCTCGCGCGCGCCGCTCTTCATCGGTCTGCTGGGAACGGCGTACGGCCGAGCAGGGCGCCGCAATGACGCCCTCCGCCTATTGAATGAACTGGAAGACCGCAGCAGCCGGGGCGAATTCGTTCCTGCCTTCACGCTCTTGTCCGTTCACGCCGGATTGGATGACATCCCAGTCATTCGCCAGGCACTCGCCAGCGTACAGGCTGAATCCACGCCCGCCTTCAGTCTTACCGCTACTTCCGCCCTTTTCCTGAATGAACTCCGCAGCGATCCCGAGATCAACCGCATGCTCGTCGAGATCTTCGGATACTGACCCGCAAGCTGTGTCGCGAGCGCGCCGGAGGCGCGATGTTTGTTAGCCCCGCGCTTCAGCGTGGGGAAAGCGGATTCCAGAGATTGGCTGCGGAGTCCCGTAGGGACGGTGCAAGGACATTTCTTTTGCAGGATTCAATAGCCCCCAAGGCATAGCCCTCTTCAAACTGAGGCACCACCGGTCTTCTTGTTCCCTTGTTCCCTTGTCTTATCCCATCGCCGGGTGCCCCCGGTCTCGATTTTGAGACCGGGGAAACTGGGATGCAAAACTAACGATTTACGCAGTCAGAAACCAGCCTTACGCAATTTTCGCCAGCATCGCCTCAGTAAACTGCGTAGTTCCCGCCGTCCCGCCCACGTCGCGCGTCAATGTCCGGCGCTCTGCGTACACTGCTTCCAGCGCCTTCTGCGCCTTATCGGCCGCGGCCTCCTCGTCCAGATACCGCAGCATCAGAATCGCCGACTGCAGCAGCGCCGTGGGATTGGCCACATCTTTGCCCGCAATGTCCGGCGCCGACCCGTGCACCGCCTCAAAAATGGCGCAGTCTACGCCCAGGTTCGCGCCCGGTGCCAGTCCCAACCCGCCCACAAGACCCGCGCACAAGTCGCTCACAATATCGCCATAGAGATTCTCAAGCAACAGCGTGTCGTACTGGAAGGGATTCATCACCAGTTGCATGCAGGTGTTGTCGATCAGGTGCTCGCCATACGTGATCTCGGGAAACTCCTCAGCCACCTTCCGCGCGCAGCGCAAAAACAGCCCGTCCGACAGCTTCATAATGTTGGCTTTGTGAATCGAGTGGATCTTCTTGCGCCCGTGCTTGCGCGCATATTCAAACGCAAACCGCGCGATGCGCGTCGATCCCTTTTCCGTAATCACCTTGATGCTTTCCACCACCCCCGGAACCACCTCGTGCTCCAGGCCCACGTACTCGCCCTCGGTATTCTCGCGCACAATCACCAGGTCCACGCCGGGATACTTGGTATCGAGGCCGGGCAGATTGCGGATAGGCCGCAGGTTGGCGAAGAGATCGAACTTCTTGCGCAGCGTAACGTTGATGCTCTTGAACCCGCCGCCGATGGGCGTCGTAACCGGCCCCTTCAGCGCCACGCGATTGCGTTCGATCGACTCGTACAGCGCCACGGGAATGTACTCGCCGTGAATCTCGAAGGCCTCGGCCCCGGCAGCAAACCGCTCCCACTCAAACTTCGCGCCGGTCGCCTCAAGAATGCGCACCACAGCCTGCGTAACTTCCGGCCCAATGCCGTCGCCGGGAATCAGCGTTACCTTATGTGTTTTCTTCTCTGACATATTTATTAGCTCTTTTTCTTCCCGTGACTCCCCAGCAGCCCCTCCAACTCCAGCTTGAACTCATTCACATCTTTAAAGTCGCGATACACCGACGCAAAGCGAATGTAGGCGACGGTATCGAGCCCCTTGAGGTGCTGCATAATGAGCTCGCCAACTTCTGAAGTAGTGCGCTCGCGCTCCGGCGCATCCACAAGAAACGCCTCCGTCGCGTCGACGATTTTTTCCAGTTGGCTTGAAGCCACCGGCCGTTTTTCGCAGGCCCTCAGCAGCCCGCTCAAAACTTTTTGCCGGTCGAATCGCTCGCGCCGGCCGTCTTTTTTCACCACCATGTAAGGAATCTCGTCGATGCGCTCGTAGGTGGTGAAGCGCCGCTCGCACTTCTCGCACTCTCTCCGCCGCCGGATCGAGTCGGCCTCTTTGCTCTCGCGCGAGTCCACCACCCGATCCTGCCCGAAACCACAATATGGACACTTCATTCTATGAGGATTCTAAGTCATCAAAGAGCCACAAGGAGCATCGAATCCCTGTTCCCTGTTCCCTGTTCCCTGTTCCCTGTTCCCTGCCTTCTCGCTCCCTCGCTCCCTTGCTCCCTTGTTCCCTGCTTTTACCCCGCTTCGCTGTGTCCCGCGCACTGCATCACTCCCAGGAATCGCACCCATGGTCCCACGGCCTCGCGCATCTGGTGCGCCATGATCCGCGAAATCTGGTGCAAGTGCGTCAAATCGTGTGCCGCCCAGGTGGCCAGCAGCTCAGACAACGTAACCGAGCCGAGGGCCGGATGCCGTCCCCTCCGCCCCGGATCCTGCGGCGTCAATTTCAGTCCGCGCAGTTCGTCCAGGCTCTTCGTCCGCGCTCGCGTAAATTCATCGAGCAGTTGCGCCAGCGTTTTGCCGCGGCCAAAGCGCACGTGCCCCTCGCGGTCGAGAGGCGCGAAAGGCTCACTGTCACCCGCACGCAGAATATGCCGCGCCCGCGGCATCCAATCCTCATCCTCGCAATGAATCAGGTGCGCGATCGCTGTGCTCACGCTCCAGGTATCCCCGCCCTCGTTCCTCTCCGTCCAAAACTCCGGCAATCCGCGCAGCAGCGCATTGAGCGCTGCCGGCGTCCGCTCCAACAACGCAATCGTGTTATCAAGCTCGTGTCCCATCCTCCACCTCTCAGCAGTTTCCTGCTTTTCAGATCCCTGCGCCCCGGTTTTCTCGTTCCCTTGTTCCCTCGCTCCCTTGCTCCCTGACTTCTTGTTCCCTATTCCCTGTTTTTAAAACAACAACGGCCCGGGAACTCACGTCCCCAGGCCGCTGCCGGTGATCTGTTGGGATTGGACTAAGGCCATCGCGCTGCCGCGAAAGCCAGAGCCATGGCGGAGAATCCTCCGTCTGGACTTACCTGGGGTCAGGGGCGCGATGCCCTAGGCCTCAGTCACCTCACGTACAGTACATCTCGAAGAATCTTTGCTCATAGGCTGGATCATCCTCCTTTCCCGTGTAAAGACAAACTACGGCCAGTCCCGGTCGAAAGTCAAGCGCGGACGCCATTCCCGACTTGGCCCAGCGCCCTAAAATTCTTGCTCGCCTCACGCACCGCGCACTTGACCCCAAACCAAGCGAGCCTATAATGAGTGCCAACTATGCTCGCCAAAATCGCGCATCGCGTACTTTTTTCTGCCTGCCTGCTGGCCTGCCTCGTGCCCGGCGTCGCATCGCCGCAAATTCCAAGAGCGCTCCCGGCCCCGGCCAGCCCGCTTGCCCTGGAATTTCCTGACGCCAACGGATGCCCTCAGGACTTCACTCTCACCACCCCCACCGGCGTCGCCCTGTTTCGCTCTGCAAGCCTCCGCCATCTGCCCAATCCCGATCCCGGCATTCGCGAGCCTTCCGCGTTGCGCCTGGAATTGAAGACCAGCGGAGACACCGTCTCGATCGTCGCAACGGTGCTTTACGGCGACTTCGATACCGCCAAGGCAACCGGCTCAGTGGAAGACATCCCGCACGAAACCTTCGCCACGCATTCCGTAAAGCTCAACGAAGAGGTCACATTCCCCGAGTTGCAGCGCTTCGGCCTCGAGCCCATCACATTCCGCATCGTCACTCCGCAACCTGCTACGGCCAACCAGCCGGCCCTGCACAGCAACGCACTCTCGGTTAATCTTGACGACTACGCGACCCGCGATCGCATCACCGGCACTCTCACGGTGCACAATCTCTCCGCAAAGACCGTCGTCGCGTACCGGGTCGGCAGCAGCACCGACGGGGAGTCGGGTTGGTCCGAGGAAACCTTGGCGCGCATCGCGCCCGGCGCAACCGGCCAGCTCACCGTCTCGGATAACTCCGGAACCGCCGCCAATGGAACCTGCATGGAGGATCCCAAATCCCCCGTGATCTTTCTCCAGGCCGCTCTTTATGACGACGGCAGCTACGAAGGCAACCTGCCGATCGCTGCCGGATTGGCCGCCCACCGCCTTGGACACGATATGCAGCGGCAGCGCATCAGGAGCCTCGCCGAGCAAATTCTCGCCGACCCCGACCTCGAAGTCAGCGGCACGATCGAGCGCATCCGCGCGGCAGTCAATCAACTCGCGATCGAGCCCGACGCAGATTCTATCCCCCGCCTTCACACGCAATTCCCCGATTTCCCTGAAAGCGCCGGTGCCGGGCTTGCATCCGAAGTTCGCAACCAAATGAAAGCAGAAAAAGAGACGACGGATCGAGAGCTCCAACGCTACGCGACCGAAAACTCGCCAGGAACAACCCTCGCCTCGTTCGCAAGATGGTGGGCCGAGAGCAACAAAGATTAGTTGTAACGCCGGTCTCTAGACCGGCTGTCGCGGGGGTCTCCAGACCCCCGCAGGCCAAGCGGCCGCGCTCTAAGCGCAGCAAAATTCTTGCTAGCTTCGCGCACCGTAAGCCCCGAAAACTTCCCCTCGGTCGTCTTAAGGAACTTCTCCACCGCCCGCCAGTCATGCCAAGCGTAATCGCGCAGCGCCCACCCGATCGCTTTGCGAATAAACAATTCCTTCTCGGCCGCCAGCAGTTCGGCAAAACGGAAGAGCCGCTCCGTGTCAACTTCGCCGCGCCAGCCCAGTTGGTGCAGCATCGCGATCCGCCGCACCCAGAAGTCCTCGTGCTTCACCGCCCGCTCCATCGCGCGCACGCCCTTCGCTCCATTTCCTTCATGTTCCGCCCGGCGCACAATCTTGCCCACGACTTTCACCAGGCAGTCCACCGTGTCCCACCATGACTTCTGCTGCGCCAACTCGATCAGCCAGGGGAGATCGTCTGTGCTCAACGCACTTTGATACCGAATCAGCAGGTCCGCCGCTACATATTGATACTCGCGCTCGCGCATCGCCCACAAACCCTCGGCCGCCTCGCGCAGCTCTTCCGCACTCGCCGGCTTGAATGCGCGCATCAGCGGCGCGACCGCAGCCCGACGTTCCGGCGTTCCCACACCCAGGTACTCGAAACGGCCGCGCATATAGGCGCGCATCCCCGCGGCCCGCTCGGCATCCTTCATCTGGCGAAGCGCCGCCCGCACTCCGCGCTCAAAACCCCGGACTTTGCCCGCCACGCTTGCTTTCGCCATAAACCCTCCTCGTCGCTGCAAGTGTATCTTCTCATAAAGTAGTTGACACGGAAACTATTTCTCCGTAAAGTATGTTGATGGGCAGGTCCTCCAGTTCCCAAGCCGCTGTCAGTCAACTCAAAAGCCACATCGGCTTCTGGCTGCGCTTCGTCTCCAACCACGTCTCGCACGCCTTCACGCGCAAGCTGGAGCAGAGCGGCGTCTCTGTCGCCGAGTGGGTGGTAATGCGCGAAATGTACGGCGAAAGCCTCACCTCACCCAGCATCGTGGCCGCTCATATCGGCATGACGCGCGGCGCCATCACCAAACTGATCGACCGTCTGCTGGCCAAGGGCTACGTCACGCGGCAAGAAGGCAGAGGCGATCGCCGCTACCAGGAGATCGGTCTTACGTCAGCGGGCAGGCGGCTGGTTCCCACCCTTGCCGCCCTCGCCGACCAGAACGATCGAGAGTTTTTTCATCCGCTCTCCCGCAAGGAGCGCGAAACGGTTCTTTCCATTCTGAAAAAGCTCGTGCGGGTGCACGGGTTCGAAAAACTTCCCACTGAATAAGGAGGAAATCATGAACACCCAGGTCATCCACGAGGTCACGGTTCAAACCCAGGAAGGCAAAATGACCTTCCCCCAGGGAGTCGGCAAGCTGCTCGAAGTGGGCGTCGAATCGTATTGCGTCGACTTTGCCGCCGGCCGCAAAACCTATTACGCCACCAATGGCGAAACCTTTACGGAGCCGATGATTCTCAAGCTCGATCCCGTCGCCGAAGAATTCTCCGCCGCCGATCTGGTGACCGCAATTCGCGGCGCACAGGCCGATACCATTCGCTATCCTGAGTTCGTCAAGCGCTCAACCGCGGCTGGCGTAGCCGGCTATCGGGCCTTCCTCACCGGTAGGCAAGTGCTCTACTTCGGGCGCAAAGGCGAGATACATATGGAGAAATTTCCCGGTGCAAAGTAGCGCCTTGCTCGGCAACTCGAACACCGGGCTTTCGCGCCTGACCGACCACGATAAACGGGTGCCCCACATCTCGTCCGCCGTGGCGGATGAGATGTGGGAAAGCACGAACCCCAACAATCCACTTTCAACTCAGCACAACGATCCGTGCCCCATTCTTTTCGCGCTTCGAGCGAAAAGGGTGGGAAAGCGATAAGGTCCACTGCAAACATATTGAAACGCGCTCAAGCGAGCAGCCAATCAGCAACGCTGCTTCTCGCACAGCCGCTCTGCCCACTTAGCGATAGCCGCGGGCGTCACCCGCTCACCCGTCGCCTCGCTCGCCGCCAGTTGAATCGCCAGGCTGCCCACCGTCGAGCTTTCGGTCTCGCCGATTTCGACCTTCAGCCCGGTCTGCTTCTCGGTCAGCTCAATCAACAGTTTGTTACGCGTGGCTCCGCCAATCATGTGAATGCGGTCGAGCTTGCGGCCCAGCATCTTTTCGAGATTCGCGAGCGCCGACGCATACCGCAGCGCCAGGCTTTCAAAAATCGTCCGCGCAAACAGCGGCTCGTTGCCCGCCACGTCGGGAATCGCTTCGAATCCCAGCCGCTTCAACTCGCTGTTCATGCGCTCCGGCATGCCCGAGTCGAGCATCAACGTCGGCGCATCCATATCGAGCACTCCGCCGGTGGCATTGCATGCGGCAGCCTTCTCGACGATATCCTCGATCTTCCACGGCCGCCCCTCCGCCGCCCAGCCGTCCATGCACTGCTTCAGCAGCCACATGCTATTGATGAGCGAGTGAAACAGCAGCCCTCCGCCCGCAGCGCCGATGTTCGTGTAACCCGCGTCGAAGGCGTGCCGCGTCGTCACCGGTGTCTGCGTAATCGTGCCCACCAGCGACCATGTGCCCGAGCTGATATACGCGGCCGAGCTAAGATCCGTGGCAATGCCCGCGATGGCGCTCGCCGTGTCGTGCGTGGCCGGCGCAATAATCTGTGTCGCGCGGAAGGCGTCGAGCGCCGCGAGCGGTCCCGTTATCGGCCCCAGAACTGTCCCCGTCGCCACCAGCGGCGGCGCGGCGGCGACATCCAACCCCAGCATCTCAAACAGTTCCGCATCCCACGTGCCCGTCTTCAGATTCACAAGCCCTGTGTGCGCGGCATTCGTATACTCGCCCACGCGCCGCCCGCTCAGCCAGTAAAGAACGAACTCCGGGAACATCACCCACGGCGCGCTCTTCTCGATCCCCGCCACAGGATCGGCCATGAGCTGATACACAGTGTTGAGATTGATGGGATAAGCGCCCGTGCGCCGATAGATGTCGAAGGAAGAGATGATTGCGTCTGCAGCTTGCTTCGTCTTCGTCG
Source organism: uncultured Acidobacteriaceae bacterium (assembly GCA_963732305.1). GTDB lineage: Bacteria > Acidobacteriota > Terriglobia > Terriglobales > Acidobacteriaceae > Telmatobacter. Next base: position 899,617 of record CAVSYW010000002.1, on the reverse strand, counting down.
TGCGCTCATCGCGATAGCAAAAAGGCTCGCACAGCATCTTGCCATCTTGCCCAAGCCGCACGTAATCGACGGACCAACTATCCACGCCGATCGACGCGATCCCCTCAGTCGCCGTCGCCGCTGCCTTGCGCAGTCCTTCCTCAAGCCCGGCGAGAATCTCCGTCAGCGACCAGTAGAGCGATGCGCCGCGATGCTTAGGTCCGTTGGGAATGCGATGGATGATTTCGATTGCCGGACGACCATCCACCCAGCGAAGCAGCGAAACCCGGCAGCTTTCCGCGCCTAAATCAATGGCAACACGAGCAGGCTCTTGCATGACGGCAGCAGTTCCCCATTTTCTTCAGCGCTCTTCCTTGAACGCCCTTCCTCAGCGTTGAAACGCCTCGGTCAGTCCGCCGTCCACGGGAATCACATGTCCCGTCGTGCAGCGCGCCCGAGGACTGGCCAGGAAGAGAATGGATTCTGCGCAATCGGCCGGATCGATGGCCTTATTCGTCAACGTGCGCTCGGCGTAGAACGCGGCCAGGCGGCTGCGCAGCTCCTCATCGCTGAAAGTTTCCCGGAAAGGAATATTGTACTTCTTCAGCGAAGCCAGCAGCCGGTCGCGTCCGAACATCGTGGATCCTTTCACCACCGTCGCCGGGCTGATGCCGTTCACGCGCACGTTCGGCGCCATGCTCACCGCCAGCTCGCGAATCAAATGCGACAGCGCCGCCTTGCTCACGTCGTACGCCTCGCTGCCGCGCTTGGCCACCACCGCGTTCGCCGAACTCGTGAACACGATGTTGCCGTGCAGTCCCTGTTCCTCGAACAGCTTGGCTGCCTCGTCGGCGAGCAGGTAATTCGCCGTCACGTTGATGGCCATGGTATCGGCCCACATCTCGTCGGGAATTTCGCCCGTCAGCGTCGACGGAAAGATTGCCGCCGTGTTGATCAGAATATCGATCCCGCCGAACGCCAGCGCCGCCGCGCTCAGCATCTCGCGAATCGAATCCCTGCTTCGGATGTCCACCGACGAACTGCCGGTAAATTCCACCGGCACAACCGAACCCAGCTCCATAGCAACCTGCGCCGCACCCTCCGTGTTGCGGTCGGCAATAAAAACGTGCGCGCCGCGCACCGCGGCCAGGTGCGCCACTTCGCGTCCGATGCCGCTGGCCCCGCCCACCACCAGCGCCACGCGCCGGCTCAATTCTTTCTCCGGCGGCTGGCGGCGAATCTTCGCCTCTTCCAGCGCCCAGTACTCGATGCGGAACGCTTCCACCGCCGGCAGCGCCACATAATTCGAAAACACCTTGAAGCTCGCAGGATCCATTCCCGGCGGGCATTGTGGCAGCACTCCCGTCACCTCGCCCTCGCCCAGCAAGCTCGCGCCTTCCATCACGTGGATGGCATTCGTATAGAACTCGCCCGTGATGCGCGCCTCGGTCTTATTCTTGCCGAAGCTGAACATCCCCATCCCCGGTATCAGCACCACGGCGGGGCTGGCATCGCGCAGCGCCGGCGAATCCTTGGTCGCAAATGTCCGGTAATACTGCCGGTACTGATCGCGGTAATTCGACAAAGAGATGTCGATCTGATCCCGCAGTGCCTGCAAATCCTCGCCCGCATTCCACGGCACAAACATCGGCCGGATCTTGGTGCGGATAAAGTGATCCGGGCAGCTCGTTCCCAGAAAAGCCAGCTCCTTCGCGTCCGCCGAATCGATAAACTCGAGCACATCTGCCGCGTCGCTAAAGCTCGAAATAAAACGATGCTTCGCGCTGATGCGGCCGCGCAAGAACGGCGCAATCTGTGCCGCCAGTTCTTTACGATCGGCCCGCGCCGGCTGTACCTCGCCGTCAAAGCGCGTCTTGCCCCGTCCATGCCGCTCAATAAACTGTCCCAGTTGGTCGATCGTCGTCAGCGTATTCAGGTAGCACTCGCGCTGCGTCTGGCCCCAGGTAAACAGCCCGTGCCCGCCCAGTACGATCCCATCGCAGCCAGGATTCTCTTTCACCGCACGCTTCATCATCATGGCCAGTTCAAAGCCCGGCCTCTGCCACGGCAGCCACACCAGCCGGTGTCCGAACTCGCGGTTGAACTCGTCCATCTTGGCTTTGCCGTTCGCGCTCGCCGCCAACGCAATCCCCCAGTCGGGGTGCAGGTGATCCACATGCGGGAACGGCAAAAATCCGTGAAGCGGCGTGTCAATCGACGCGGCTACAGGATTGTTCTTGAACGCGCACAGCGGATACATCTCCGCCATCTCGTCTTCCGTATCCACGCCCCCGTACTTGCGCTCCAGCACCAGCAGCTTATCCATATAGAGCGTGGCAAAACCGCTGCGCTTGATCGAACCCAGGTCGCCGCCCGAGCCTTTCACCCACAGCACTTCCACCGGCTCGCCCGTCAGCGGATCCATCTCCAGAATTTTGGAGCTTGTATTGCCTCCGGCAAAATTGGTAATGCGCAAGTCCGACCCAAGCAGATTCGAGCGATAACGCAGGAGCTCAGGTTCGTCGAGAGTGGCCGCGTGGGCAAAGTCCCAGCGGTCCTCAAGGAAATGCAATACAGGGGAAGCAGTAGCAGTTGTCATAAGAAGCACTCATGGGCGAAATCGAAATTCGCCTTGTTCTGAAAATTCGCATTCGCGTGCCGCGCGAGAAGGGTACACATCTTGCCCGCTTCCAAACCAGCTCTGGCTAACATTTCAAGAGTTCTGGAGCGCGCCGATCGGGGAAAGGATCGAGCACATGTCTATGATACAGCGGCAGCCGTCAGGAAACCGTTTTATTCGGGGAATTCAGGCGTGCGTGGCAAGTAATGCGGTTCGTCAGCGGTAGTCCAGGCCGCCCGTGGAGCGTCGCGCAAGCATGTCATTGAGTTCTCGGCTCTTGGTCGGCAATCAAGCTGTCGAGGATGGAGGCGTCAAGTTCCTTGCGATTACTCGGGTCAAACGTCACTTGGTCTATTTGAATATGTCCAATGCAAGCCGTTGGCGTATTGAGGAAGAACTCTGGAGGACAGACCGGCTGTGAATCGTCAGCAGATTCAGGGACAATGTAAACCGAGTACTCGCTGGGGTATTCGTCAAGATCCTCATCAAATGGGCTCTGCAGCACGAATCGCCGTCCCCGATAGCGAAGTGAGATGTATCGAGGTACGTCGTAGAAGCCGCCGTATCTGAAGGGTGTCATTTGGGCCATGAGTCGTACCCTCCGTAACCGGGGCCGCTGCTTGGCTTCGGGGGTTCCAGTTGCACGTGGCCTGGTCCTTCAGGAAGCAAACTCACCACAACATGAGGGTGCCCCCGGTCCCTAGCTTTTGGGGACCGGGGAAAGCACGCCCCCAACCCCAGCACGAAAACTACTCCCCACTGGCTATTGCCTATTGGCTACTGGCTTACGCCCTGCTCCACCAGCGCCTTCGCCCCATTGCCATGCTTCGCCTTCTCCTCCGCCCCCAGCGTCTCCGGCGTCACCGCCTTGTGATGCACGTAGTTATAAGGAGGCACCGTATACCCGCGCAGAATCGCAATCCCCAACTGGATCAGCCGCGGCCCGTAAGTTTCCGGCTCGTGCGAAATCGAGCCAACCATCGCGCTCCCGCCGCGCTTCATCTCTTCCATCACTTCAGGAATGCAGTCCTGCCCCACGATGGCGAAATTTTCTTCCAGGCCCGCCTCGCGCACCGCGTCCAGCACACCCAGCGCGCTCGAATCCGTAGCCGCGGCCACCAGCGTGTGCTCGCCGGGCTTCGATCCCCGCAACAACTCCTTCATCGCTTTGTGGCTCGCGTCGCGCATGCCGCGGCCTTCGAGCCGCACAAAGCATTCGGGATCGAGGTCCCTGAAGCGTTCGCGGATTCCGTCGAATGCGCCCGTGATGCGGTTCTGCACAAAGCTGCCGGCCTCGATAAATCCCAGGCCCACCACGCGATCCACCTTGCCCTTCCACTTGCGCAGCGCATAGTTGGCCAGAATCGCCGCCGCTTCGTAGCCCACTTCAAAATTATCCACGCCAAAATACGTCGCATTCGGGTGAGGCACGTCGATCGCGACCAGTGGAATGTCGGCCTTCTTGAATATGTGCGCCACCCTCGGCGCAGCCGCCTCCTCCACCTGGAACTCCAGCACCAGGTCCACGCGCTTGGCCACAAACTCCTCGGCATTTCTTACCGCCATCGCCGGATCGTAGCGGTTGTCCAGCAGCAGCAGCTCCACGCCCGCCGCCGCGGCCGCCGCACTCACGCTCTGCGCCACGGCTTCGGAATACGGCATCTCCGCGCTCTGCACGGCAAAACCGAAACACAGCCGCCGCGGCCGCGAAACCAGCCGGTACTGCCCATTCGGCATCTGTGCCAGGTAGCCGCGATGCACCAGCGTCTTCAAAATCCGGTACACGCTGGTCTTCGAGATGTTGGTCTTCTGGTAAACGTCTTCCAGCGTCAGTGGAGAGTTGTCCTGCTCCAGCAGCTCAATCACGTCGAGCGCCTTGGAAAGGATCGGAATCAAGTAGAGCCGTTTGATCTTAGCTTTGGCCAACGACGCCTCCGCACCTGTGTCCCTAATGAAACCCAGGCATCACAACATCATAGAACAACTTGCCCCGTAACAACTTAGATGTGAAACGGCCGGACGACAAGATGCTGTCACCAGCCAATTCGCTTAAGCCCCTGGACATGATCGAAGTGCAGATCGCGGCTCATGAGGGTAAGTCGATGCTGGCGTGCGAGAGCGGCGGTCCATAGATCGTTCGAAGGGATGGGCTGACCGGCTTTTTTGAGCTCTGCGCGAATTTTGGCATACTGGCTGGAGGTCTCTTCATCGACAGGCAAGACCCGCGTTGCTGTAATCAGTTTCCCGAGCCACTGCTCGTACTCTGCGCGACGACGGGATTGCGCGATCCCGAAGCGGTATTCGCCGAGAACAATGACCGGCAGTTCAATCGATTCCGCCCGAGTCGCGATTCGTGCCGCCGCAGCTTCATTGTCCGCGATCGCCGAAAGAGCGTTCGTATCGACAATCACTCCCAGTCCTCGGGTTCGATCTTTTCAAACTCCGCCTTCATGATTCCGTTGATGCGCGTCGTCTCTTTGTGAAGATGCTTGAGGCCGCCTACCAGTTTGGCCCAGGGCTTCTCTCCCTTTCGAGATGTGCCGGCCAATTTCTCCTCGACCGCTTCGGTAACAAAAACGCGCAAGGCAACGCCTCGCTGCGCCGCAACCGCTTTGGCGCGGCGGAAAATTGGGTCCGGGATTTCAAGCGTAGTCTTCATCGAAACCTAAGGCTCCCATATTTATGGGAGCGGAGTCAAACCGCCCCGAATTGCTGGGTGCCCCCGGTCCCTCGCTTTTGGGGACCGGGGAAGACCATCGACTTCAACCTAACTCTACTAGCTGACAGCTGCTTTTCACGCGTAGCTACTAACCGCCATGCTCCGGCTTCCCCGCTCCTTGCCCACGCGCTCCACGTAGCCACTCTCTTTGAGCGCCGCCAGCGGATCGGCAGGCAATCCATGCGCCTCGCGCCACGCGCTCAGCACCGGCCGCACATCGGTCCAGAAAGCGCCGCGATACAACTCCTCGGCAGCCACCAGATCGCACGACTGCTGCAAGCCGGCCAGCTGATGGCGATCCACCAGCGCCGCCTTCAGATACAGTTCCTGGGCCGTCATCACCGTCTGCACCATGGCTTCCATCTTGCCCTTCAGGTTGTGGCTCTGGTCGATCATGTAAGCAATCTCGCCGCCCAGCCCATCGTCGGCAGCCGCGTGAATCTCGTGGAAGATGCGGAAGATCTGGTAAGGATCGATCGAGCCCAGCGTCAGATCGTCGTCGGCATAGCGCCGGTCGTTGAAGTGGAACCCGCCCAGCATATTCGTGTGCAGCAGCCACGCAACAATCTGTTCGATATTCTGCGCGTTGTAGTGATGTCCGGTATCCACCAGCACCCGCGCCTGCGGACCGGCCATTTTGGCAAAATGGCTCGACATACCCCAGTCCGCAATATCGGTGTGGTAGAAAGCCGGCTCAAACGGTTTGTACTCGACGAGCAGCCTTTGGTAGTGCGCCATGTGATCGTGCGAAACCCGCAATGCTTCCTCGAGCCAGGTGATGCGCTTGCGCATGGCTTGCGTGCCCGGATAATTCGAGCCGTCCGCCATCCACAGCGAGATGTCGCGCGACCCGAGGGCCTTAGCGATCTCGATCGAATCCAGCATGTGCTCCAGCGCGTGCGCGCGAATCTCCGCCGAGGGGTTGCAGAGCGAGCCGTACTTGTACTCCTGGTCCTGAAACAAATTTGGGTTGATCGATCCCGACTTCACGCCGAAGCGCTTCTCCAGCGCCTTCACTTCCGCCACATCCTTCACGCCATTGGGCAAATCCCAAAGCACGTGCAGCGCCACGGTAGGCGTCACGCCGGTCAGCTTGTTCACCTCGCCCGCATCGGCAAACTTCTCTTCAATGGTGGTGGCGGCGGCAGCCTGCACAAATTTGCCAAAGCGCGTGCCGGTGTTGGCGAATCCCCATGAGGGAATCTCGATCTTGAACGCATCGAGCGCCTTGAATGCAGCATCCTGAACCGCAGAATCCGAAAGTTTCATCATTTTCCCCTCGCAGTGTAACGCCGGTCTCCTGACCGGCTGTCGTGCGGGCGTCCCCGCCCGCACATGTCAACAAGAAACAGCCAAAGCTCGCATCAAAACAACTGTGTCATCCTGAGCGAATTCCGCCCCAGCGGACGAATTCGAAGGACCTGCGGTTGCTTTTCGACCCTTAAATCAGCAAGAGCCTCGGTGCCCCCGGTCCCTTGCATTCGGGGACCGGGGACAGCACGAACCCCGACCCACTTCTTCAACCCAGCACAAATCCCGGTTCCCTCTCGACCACATCAGTCCTGGACAAGTATCACATTCAAAAATCGCGGCCCGTGCACGCCTTTGATGCGCGTCATTTCAATATCCGCCGTAGCACTCGGCCCAGAGATCCAAGTCACCAGCTTCGGCAAACCACTCGCGCCCTGATCCCTGTTCCCTGATCCCTGTTCCCTGCTTTCTCGTTCCCTTGCTCCCTCGCATCGGTCAAAGTACTCCGGCAGCGTTTCCACCACCTGGCTCGCGTAAACCACGCACAGGTGCCAGTCCGGAAGCAAAGAGAGGACCCTGCGCCCCTCGCTGGCGGAATGGTGAAGCACGATGGTACCCGAATCCGCCACCCCGCAAAAGCACGCTGTGATCACACCTTCGGCCCGCTCGATCTCCCGCGTCTCCAGCCCATGGTCGAATGTGCATTCCCATCCTTCGATCTTCCACGCGGCCTCGACAGTCCATTCCGCCGGAATCCCCGGCGGCGCCACAAACCGATGTCTGCCGCTCGCCGCCACGACCGCCGCAATCGCCGCCGCCAGCCCGTCCGGTTCGCATTCCACTACTTCCGCATCGTATTCCCGCAAACGCTCCACGAACCGCTCGTGACGGGCGCTGACCGTCATGTTTCCCTGCCGCACATAGTCGCGCGGCACGCCCAAATGCGTTTCCGCAGCCGTCCCATCAGGCGCAACAGAATTCCGCCCAGCGGACCCACCCGTAGCGGCACGAATCGCATCGAGAACCCGTCCGCGGCTATCGGTGATCGCGTTCATCGTGCCTCCCCGCCGGTTCGCTGACTCGCTGACCCGCTGACTTGCTGGCTCGCTTTCTCACGTTCCGCCCACCACTCATGGAAACTCTGCTTTGGCAGCCCCCGCAAATCCCGCGTCTGCGTCCACTTCCCCCCCACGCTCGGCAGCGAATGAATCCATCCATCCCGCCGCGTCACGAGCTTCGCACCGATCCGTCCCGCCCATTGCGCCAGATGAAACAGCCACGCCCGCGAAAAAATCAAGTTCGCCGTGCGCATCCCCACATACATCGGATCGAAAAACTTCGCGACCGTCCGCCGTTCCTGATCCGTCACCCTCGCCCGCAAATCGATCAGGATCTCCGGAATGTTGATCTTCACCGGGCACACTTCGTAGCACGCCCCGCACAACGACGACGCAAACGGCAGCGACTGCGCGTGTCTCATCTGCTCCAGCTGCGGCGTCAAAATCGCTCCAATCGGCCCCGGATACACCGACCCATACGCGTGCCCGCCCGTCTGCCGGTACACCGGGCACGTATTCATGCAGGCCCCGCAGCGAATGCAGCGCAAAGTCTGCCGTTCCGTCTTGCGCGCCAAAATCGACGACCGCCCATTATCGAGCAGCACCACATGAAACCGCTGCGGCCCGTCCCCCGGCGTCACGCCCGTCCACAGCGACGTATACGGACTCATCCGCTCGCCCGTAGCCGACCGCGCCAGCATCTGCAGCATCACCTCAAGATCCTGGAACCGCGGAATCACCTTCTCGATCCCCGCCAGCGTAATCATGGTGCGCGGCAGCGTCAGGCACATGCGCCCGTTGCCTTCCGACTCCACAATCGCCACGCCGCCCGTCTCGGCAATTAGAAAATTCGCCCCGCTGATCGCCGTCGGCACATCCAGAAATTTCCGCCGCAAATATGTCCGCGCCGCCGCCGTCAGCGCCTTGGGATCGTCCGACAAATCCTTGATCCCCATGGTCCGCGCAAAAATCTCCCTTACCTGGCTGCGATTCACATGCAGCGCCGGAACCACAATATGCGAGGGCTCTCCTTTGCCAAGCTGCAAAATGATCTCGGCCAGATCCGTCTCGTACGTCCGCACGCCCGCCGCTTCCAGAAACGGATTCAGCTGAATCTCCGCCGAAGTCATGGTCTTGATTTTGATAACTTCGTCCGCGCCCTCTTCGCGCAGCAGCTCCAGAATGATCCTCCGCGCCTCGGCCGCATCCGCCGCCCAATGCACATGCCCGCCCGCCGCCGTGCACCGCTCCTCAAATTGTTCGAGGTACGCGCCCAGATTTTCGAGCGCCTCATCTTTAATCGCCGCCGCAGCCGCGCGCAGCTCTTTCCAGTCAGTTTTTTCCGCAACCAGCTTCGCCCGCTTAGCCTGGATCACATCAATCGCGTGCGCCACATTCTTGCGCAGTTGCACATTGCGCAGCACCGGCAAAGCGGCCACAGGAAACGGCGCCGCCAGTGCTGGATCAAGCACGGGATGGTCGGCCGCGCTCATCCCGCCACCTCAGCCGGCTCGTCCTGCGTGCTCGCCAAAATCTCCGCCATATGAATCGTCTTCATCGGCGCATACGCGCGATGCATCGCCCCGCCCAGGTGCATCAGGCAGCTATTATCCAGCGCCGTGCAAAACTCCGCCCGCGTCCACAGCACATCTTCGAGCTTCACCGTCAGCATCGCCGACGACACATCGCCGTTTTTCACGCTGAACGTCCCGCCGAACCCGCAGCAGCGGTCCAGATTCTCCAGCGGCGCCAGCTCCAGTCCGCGCACGTTTTTCAAGAGCCGAAACGGCCGGTCGCCCAGCCGCAGTGCCCTAAGCCCGTGGCAACTCGCGTGGTACGTCACGCGGTGCGGAAAATACGCGCCCACATCCTCCACGCCCAATTTGTCCACAAGAAATTCGCTCAGCTCAAACACCCGCGGCAACAGCGCCGCATAATCCCGCCGCAGCCCCTCGTCGCCCAGCTCCTCAAAAAGCCCCGGATACTGATCGCGCATCATCGCCACGCACGACGACGACGGAATCACCACCGCCTCGGCGTCCGCATACAGCCGCACCAGCCGCCTGGCCTGGCTGAAAGCCTCGCTCCGAAAGCCGGTATTCGCATGCATCTGTCCGCAGCAAGTCTGCCCCGCGCGAAACTCCACTTCCACGCCCAGCCGCTCCAGCAACCGCACCACCGCCCGCCCAGTCTCGGGATACAAAGTGTCGTTATAACAAGTAATGAAGAGCGAAGCCCGCATCCAGCCACTCATCCATGAAAAGATAAAGCCATCATCCAGGAAAACGAATCATAAACCCTTGCGCATCAATTGTCTATTGCAATCTCATGCCTATTGAAAAAAGCAGGGAGCAAGGGCCCGCACCCGCGCTCGCGCTCCGCCCTCTATTACCTCGGTCAGTCCTCGAACCTGGTCTTTGTCAACATTTCTCCCCTGCCACACGTCCAGTATTCCGAGTCTGCCCGCCCCATCTCAAAAAGCGGCCTCTCATCCGTACTCTGCCGGCTTTGATCGTTTTTGTTCTTCAGGCACAATAATGACGTCGGGCCGATTTCAAATGGATCGTGGCCATTCGGACAGTCCACTGTCGGCTTGGCAGCGCTTGCCGACGCAAACTGCTACCCGCGAATTCGCGGCCTCGACCCGTTCTCGAAGACGATCTGGTCCTCCAACTCGTCCACTCAACGCCAAATCCACCGGCCCGCGCTTGTTATTCTCGTATACACTCAGCCTATTCCGCTTTCTCGGTTCTTTCTCAATAAAGGTTTCAGGACCATCCTCTATGACCAAATTGCGCTCGCTCCCCCTCTTCGTTTCCCTGTGCCTATTACCGGGCGTCTGCCTCGTCCCCACCGCTTCTCAGGGGCAGGGCGTCGCGCCCAGAGTCCGCATCACCTCCCGCATCGACGAGACAGACCGAGTCACGCTCGGCGGCAACACCCATCCCGCGGCCAACGCCAAAAACGACCAGGGCAAAGTGGCTGACAGCCTGCCCATGACCGACCTCATCCTGGTCCTCAGCCGCGACTCGGCGCAGCAGGCCGCCTTCGACGCCTACGTCGCTAGCGAATACGACCAAAACTCGCCCAACTTCCATCAGTGGCTCACGCCCGATCAGGTGGGCGAGCAGTTCGGACCCTCGCAAACCGATATCCAAACCATCGTCAACTGGCTCACCGGCCACGGCTTCACCGTCGCGCAAGTCACCAAAGACGGCATGTCCATCCGCTTTAGCGGCACCGCCGGCCAGGTCCAGAGCGCCTTCCACACCGAGATTCACAACCTCGTCGTCAAGGGCCAGGCCCACATCGGCAACATGAGCGACCCACAGATCCCGGCCTCGCTCTCCACCGTCGTCGTCGGCGTCAAGTCGCTCCACAACTTCTTCCCGCGCCCTGCCCACCATCTTGGCAGCACCGTCCAGCTCAACGCGCAGGGGCAATGGATGCGCTCCGGCTCGGGCGAATCCACCGGCGACACGAGCTCTTCGCCCTTGGCGGACCCGCCCTTCCCCACGCGGACGCTCTCCCGCCGTCCCACACCGCAGTTAGGCGCCAACGGCCCATCGAACGGGGGTTCTTACCAGGTTGAGGATGTCGGACCCTGGGACTTCGCCACCATCTACAACCTCACGAAGCTATGGAGCGCCGGCATCGATGGCGCCGGCCAGACCATCGCCATCGCCGGAACCAGCGCCATCGACGTTGGTGAGCCCAACGGCTCCGGCGCGTCCGGATCGGGAACCGCCGTCAACGCCAACGGCAATAACGACGTCGCCACATTCCGCACCTTCTTCAATCTGCCTACAAACAGCTCCTACAACACGCCCATCTTGCTCAACGGCAGCCCCTCCAGCCAACCTCTAACCGTCTGCACCAGCCTTTCGGCCACAGCGCTTTGCAACATCAACGATCTGCTTGAAAACTCCCTGGACGTTGAGTGGGCGGCATCCATCGCCAAGAACGCTCAGATTGTCCTCGTCTCCAGCTATCCTCAATCTGCCTCCGACGACAACCTCTACGATTCGGAAAGCTACATCGTCGACAATCTCACCGCGCACATCATGAATGTGAGCTACAGCGAGTGCGAGCTGGGCCTTGGAACCGCGGGCAATGTGCAGTACTACGACCTGTGGCAAACGGCCGCCGCTGAAGGCATCGCGGTCTTTGTCGCCGCCGGCGATTCCGGCTCCGCAGGCTGCGACACAAACGCCGGAAGAGCCGAAAACGGGCTCGCGGTAAGCGGCATGGCCTCCACGCCCTGGAATACCGCCGTAGGCGGCACCGATTTCAATTGGTGCCCACCCCAGGATATCTTCACTTACACCACCACACCGCCTGTTGGCTGCACCGCAACGCCCTACTGGAACACGTCAAACGCCGCCAACCAGTCCTCCGCCGTCGGTTATGTGCCCGAGGTTCCCTGGAACGATTCTTGCGCCAATCCCCTCGCCTTCAACTGGATCAACGACATCGCTCTTAAGGTCTACGAGTTTAATTCCGGCGACCTCAAGAACAACGACACTGAACAGGCCTGCAACTTCATGCAGCAGGAGATCTTCGAAGTCGGAGGAGATTTAAGCTACTACTATCCCTACGGCGTCAAACTCTTGTCAGTTGTAGGCGGCGGAGGCGGTCCCTCCGGATGCGTCTCCAACACCACCTCTTCAGCAATCACCAACCATACGCTCGGTACCTGCAACACCGGCGCGACATCCACCGGCGCCACCACGAATCCCGCCACCGGCGCATCCCAGCTTTCTGTCAACCTTGTCAACAACGGCTGGCCCAAACCAAGTTGGCAAACCGGCGTCACCGGCATCCCAACCGACGGCGTGCGCGATCTGCCCGACGTCAGCTTCTTCGCGTCCGACGGATACCTTTCCAGCAGCGCCTATCTCATCTGCGTCTCGCAGGACGCGTCCGCCTATGGCACTGCTCAGGCGTGCAACTACTCCAGCAACGTTGAACCGATTGCACAGGAAGTAGGCGGAACTTCGGTCGCTACGCCGGCCATGGCGGGCGTCATGGCGCTCATCAACCAGAAGACCGGCGCGTCGCAAGGCAACCCCAACGCCGAGCTCTATTCTCTGGCCGCCAAGCAGAGCTCCAGCGGCTACTCGGCGTGCAGCGCTGAAAGCGTCACCGCCGCCAGCACCGGTTGCTACTTTAACGACATCGACCAGTCCAACACCGACCAGCCCTGCGACGCCCTCAACAATACCCCCAACTGCGCCTCACACGAAATGACCGCCGGGGAGCAAGACTTCATCGGCATCCTCCCCGGTTATAACGCGACCACGGGCTACGACCTTGCCACCGGCCTTGGCTCGTTGAACATCTTTAACGTTGTCGAGGGCTGGACGCCGTCCAACGGCAGCGCCGCCGTAAACGTGACAGTCACGCCGACGCCCAGCAGCATTCCTTCCAACAACAGTCTGAGCGTCACGGTCACGGTCGCCAGCGTGGTCTCCGGCGGCCAAACACCCACCGGAACGGTCACGCTCTTCGGTGGAGGCTATGGACCCACAGCAGCTCAGACCCTGGACTCGAGCGGCGCATACACCTTCCTCATTCCCGCCAGCAGTTTCTCCGTCGGCGTGAGCACCCTGACCGTCGGCTACAGCGGCGACCCCGTCTATTCCCTCGCCACCGGCCAAAACTCGGTCACTGTCACTTCCCCCGCTCCGCTCACTCCCACCGTCACCGTCATGCCGGCTTCGTCCACCATCACCGCCAACAACAGTCTGAATGTAACCGTATCGGTCACTGGCACCGGCGCAGCACCCACAGGCACTATCACCCTGAGCGCTTCCAGCGGCAGCTACACAGCCGCAACGGAAACCATCGCGATCGCCCCCTGCACAAGCAACACCGCTTGCGTCTTCACCATCCCCGCCAACTCGTTGGGTGTTGGAGGCGTGACACTGACTGCGAACTACAGTGGCGACACCAACTACGCATCGGTGCATAACTCCGGCTCGGTCACTGTCACCTCGGCCACTCCCACCATCACCGTGATGCCGGCTTCGTCCACCATCGTCGCCAACACCAGTCTGAATGTAACCGTATCGGTCACCGGCACCGGCGCAACACCCACAGGCACTATCACCCTCAGCGCTTCCAGCGGCAGCTACACAGCCACACTGGAGACCATCGGGACCAGTCCCTGCACCAGCAACACCGCTTGCGTCTTCACCATCCCAGCCAACTCGTTAGGTACTGGAAGTGTGACGCTGACTGCGAATTACGGTGGCGACACCAACTACACGTTGGGGCAAAGTACCGGCTCGGTCACCGTCACCCCCGCTCCGCTCACTCCCACCGTCACCGTCACGCCGGCTTCGTCCTCCATCGTCGCCAACACCAGCCTGAATGTCACCGTGTCGGTCACCGGCGGCGGCGCAACGCCCACCGGGAACATCACCCTGAGCGCTTCCAGCGGCAGCTACACGGCCACACTGGAAACCATCGCGATCGCCCCCTGCACCAGCAACACCGCTTGCGTCTTCACCATCCCGGCCAACTCGTTGGGCACTGGAAGTGTGACGCTGACTGCGAAATATGGTGGTGACACCAACTACGCGTTGGCGCAAAGTACAGGCTCGGTCACGGTCACAGCGGCTCCGCCCACAATCACCGTCATGCCGGCTTCATCCTCCATCGTCGCCAACACCAGCCTGAATGTCACCGTGTCGGTCACCGGCACAGGCGCAGCACCCACAGGCACCATCACCCTCACCGCTTCCAGCGGCAGCTACACAGCCACACTGGAAACCATTGGGACCAGCCCGTGCACCAGCAACACCGCTTGCGTCTTCACCATCCCCGCCAACTCGTTGGGTGTTGGAGGCGTGACACTGACTGCGAACTACAGTGGTGACACCAACTACACGTTGGGGCAAAGTACCGGCTCGGTCACGGTCACAGCGGCTCCGCTCACTCCCACCGTCACCGTCATGCCGGCTTCGTCCTCCATCGTCGCCAACACCAGCCTGAATGTCACCGTGTCGGTCACCGGCACAGGCGCAGCACCCACAGGCACTATCACCCTCAGCGCTTCCAGCGGCAGCTACTCGGCCACACTGGAAACCATCGGGACCAGTCCGTGCACCAGCAACACCGCTTGCGTCTTCACCATCCCCGCCAACGCGCTCAGCACTGGAAGTGTCACGCTGACCGCGAAATACAGTGGTGACACCAACTACACGTTGGCGCAAAGTACCGGCTCGGTCACCGTCACAGCGGCTCCGCCCACAATCACCGTCATGCCGGCTTCGTCCTCCATCGTCGCCAACACCAGCCTGAATGTCACCGTGTCGGTGACCGGCGGCGGCGCAACACCCACAGGCACTATCACCCTCAGCGCTTCCAGCGGCAGCTACACGGCCACACTGGAAACCATCGGGACCAGCCCGTGCACCAGCAACACCGCTTGCGTCTTCACCATCCCCGCCAACGCGCTCAGCACTGGCAGTGTCACGCTGACTGCGAAATACAGTGGTGACACCAACTACACGTTGGCGCAAAGTACCGGCTCGGTCACCGTCACAGCGGCTCCGCCCACAATCACCGTCATGCCGGCTTCGTCCTCCATCGTCGCCAACACCAGCCTGAATGTCACCGTGTCGGTGACCGGCGGCGGCGCAACACCCACAGGCACTATCACCCTCAGCGCTTCCAGCGGCAGCTACACAGCCACATTGGAAACCATTGGGACCAGCCCGTGCGCCAGCAACACCGCTTGCGTCTTCACCATCCCCGCCAACGCGCTCAGCACTGGCAGTGTCACGCTGACTGCGAAATACAGTGGCGACACCAACTACACTTTGGCGCAAAACACCGGCTCGGTCACGGTCACAGCGGCTCCGCCCACCATCGCCGTCATGCCGGCTTCGTCCTCCATCGTCGCCAACACCAGCCTCAATGTCACCGTGTCGGTGACCGGCGGCGGCGCAACACCCACAGGCACTATCACCCTCAGCGCTTCCAGCGGCAGCTACACGGCCACACTGGAAACCATTGGGACCAGCCCGTGCGCCAGCAACACCGCTTGCGTCTTCACCATCCCCGCCAACGCGCTCAGCACTGGCAGTGTCACGCTGACTGCGAAATACAGTGGTGACACCAACTACACGTTGGCGCAAAGTACCGGCTCGGTCACCGTCACAGCGGCTCCGCCCACAATCACCGTCATGCCGGCTTCGTCCTCCATCGTCGCCAACACCAGCCTGAATGTCACCGTGTCGGTGACCGGCGGCGGCGCAACACCCACAGGCACTATCACCCTCAGCGCTTCCAGCGGCAGCTACACAGCCACATTGGAGACCATCGGGACCAGCCCGTGCGCCAGCAACACCGCTTGCGTCTTCACCATCCCCGCCAACGCGCTCAGCACTGGAAGTGTCACGCTGACCGCGAAATACAGTGGTGACACCAACTACACTTTGGGGCAAAGTACCGGCTCGGTCACGGTCACAGCGGCTCCGCCCACAATCACCGTCATGCCGGCTTCGTCCTCCATCGTCGCCAACACCAGCCTGAATGTCACCGTGTCGGTGACCGGCGGCGGCTCTACGCCCACAGGCACCATCACCCTCAGCGCTTCCAGCGGCACTTACACGGCCACATTAGAGACCATCGGGACCAGCCCCTGCGCCAGCAACACTGCTTGCGTCTTCACCATCCCCGCCAACGCGCTCAGCACTGGAAGTGTGACGCTGACTGCGAAATACAGTGGTGACACCAACTACACGTTGGCGCAAAGTACCGGCTCGGTCACCGTCACAGCGGCTCCGCCCACAATCACCGTCATGCCGGCTTCGTCCTCCATCGTCGCCAACACCAGCCTGAATGTCACCGTGTCGGTGACCGGCGGCGGCTCTACGCCCACAGGCACCATCACCCTCAGCGCTTCCAGCGGCACTTACACAGCCACATTAGAGACCATTGGGACCAGCCCGTGCACCAGCAACACTGCTTGCGTCTTCACCATCCCCGCCAACGCGCTCAGCACTGGAAGTGTGACGCTGACTGCGAAATACAGTGGTGACACCAACTACACGTTGGCGCAAAACACCGGCTCAGTCACCGTCACCCCAGCTCCGCTCACTCCCACCATCACTGTCACGCCGGCTTCGTCCTCGGTCAACGCCAATGCCAGCCTGAATGTGACCGTGTCGGTGACCGGCGGCGGCTCTACGCCCACAGGTACCATCACCCTCAGCGCTTCCAGCGGCAGCTACACGGCCACATTAGAGACCATCGGGACCAGCCCCTGCGCCAGCAACACTGCCTGCGTCTTCACCATCCCCGCCAACGCGCTCAGCACTGGCAGTGTCACGCTGACTGCGAACTACGGTGGCGACACCAACTACACGTCGGGGCAAAATACCGGCTCGGTCACCGTCACTTCCACCTTCACCCTTGCAGCAGGTACGGCCAGCCCCTCCAGCGTCGCGCCCGGAAGTTCGGCAACGGTTGTCGTCACCGGAACGGCCGTCGCCGGCTACACCGGTGCCGTCACTCTCTCGTGTGCTGAGGCCTCCGGCGACCCGTCCAGCTCGTACCCTGACGACACGCCCACTTGCACAGGCAGCAACAACGGCCAGATTAATTTCGCGACCTGCGGATCGAGTTGCACCGTCACCTTTACCGTCGGCACCACCGTGACACATACCGTGGCGCAGAATCGACGTCCGAATCTGCCGGGCGGCAATGGCCGCGAATGGCTGGGCGCGGGCTCCGGCGCAATCCTCGCCCTGCTCGTCTTCTTCGGCATCCCGGCCCGCCGCCGGTCCTGGCGCTCTATGCTCTCACTTCTTGTCGTCATGATCGCCATCGGCGGCCTGGCAAGCTGTGGCGGCAGCGGCGGAGGCGGAGGCGGAGGCGGAGGCTACACCGATTCTGGCACCACAGCCGGAACCTACGTATTCACCGTGACCTCGACCGCCAACCCGTCCGTCACCCCCACGGTCACCGCGACCTTCAGCGTCACGGTGAACTAGCGCAACCTCAACCCAGCAAAAATCCCGTGCCCCATCCTTTCGGCAGCTTCACCCCCGAAAGGATGGGAACGCACAAATCTCACCCTCCGAGCCCTCCTGCACCGAGCCCTGTCTCCCTGCTTTGTCAACATTTCCCCCTTTCCAAACGTCTAACACTGCGAGTTCACGGGCGGTTCATTCCACAAAGGCCCGCTCGCTTCCATTTTTCATTTTTCATCCGGCATCAAACATTCGCATTTGTCACGGAAAAGTACCTTCGCGCGCAATCTTGAAATCCATCGTTCGAATCCGTGCGGTCTCTTCCCAACTTGGCAATGTTTGCCGGCGCGGCCTTGCCAACTATCCCGTGCCTCATGCATTTCTGCGTCTTTTGCGGAAATGGGTGCCAGAGCAACCAAGCAGCCGTCCTATGATGGTCTTGTCTTCAATTCGTCCCATGAACGCGAATCCCACCGGCCCCGCGCCGGTTTTTCTCTCACGCACGGCAACTCTTCCCCCAATCGAGGGTCTTTCTCAAGAAAGGGTCCAGGACCACCCACTATGATCAACCTGCGTTCGCTCCCCCTGTTCGTCGCCCTGTGCATATCGCCCAGTGTCCTCTTATTACCCGCCGCCCAGGGGCAAAGAGTCGCGCCCACCGTCCGCATTGTCAATCGCATTGACGAGTCCCAGTTGGTCACGCTCAAGGGCAACACCCATCCCTTCGCCAATGCCAGGCACGACATGGGCAAGGTGTCCGACAGCCTGCCCATGACCGATCTCATCCTGGTCCTCAGCCGCGATCCGGCGCAGCAGGCCGCCTTCGATGCCTACGTCGCCGGCGAATACGACCAGAACTCGCCCAACTACCATCGGTGGCTCACGCCCGATCAGATCGGCGACCAGTTCGGACCCTCACAGACCGACATCCAGACCATCACCAACTGGCTCACCGGCCACGGATTCGCCGTCTCCCAGGTCACCAAAGACCACATGTCCATCCGCTTCGGCGGCAACGGCAGGCCAGGTCCAGAGCGCCTTCCACACTGAGATTCATAACCTCACGGTCAAGGGCGAGGCGCACATCGGCAACATGAGCGACCCGCAGATCCCCGCCGCTCTCTCTACCGTCGTCGTCGGCGTCAAAGCTCTGCACAATTTCTTCCCGCGGCCCGAGCACCACATGGGCCAAACAGTCCAACGTGACGCGTCGTCCGGCAAATGGATGCGGATCACGAGCTCCCCTGTCTCGCCCTCCACCTCAGCCTCAGCGACCCCCACAAACAGGTCGCTCGCCGTGACCAAGCCCGCAAAGACAAGCCCGCAGTTCGGCATCAGCATCGGCGGTAACAGCGCCTACCAGGTCGAGGATGTGGACCCGTGGGACTTCGCCACCATCTACAACGTTCTTCCCCTCTGGAACGGAACCACGTCTGCCGGGGTGATCGATGGCACGGGACAGACGATTGCCATTGCCGGAACCAGCGACATCTGTGTCGGCCAGACGGTAACCGCTTGTTTTAATGGCAACGTCACCAACCCCCCATACAACAACGACGTCTACACCTTCCGTAACTACTTCGGCCTGCCAACCGGCAATGCGGCCAACACGCCCATTCGCCTCTCCGGAAACAGCGAGCCCCTCACCGTTTGCACTGACACCACCGGCACGGTTCCCTATGAAGACAACCCATGCGGCATCGACGATCTTACTGAAAACTCGCTCGACGTCGAATGGTCGGCGTCGATCGCCAAAAACGCGCAGATTATCCTGGTTTCCTCCTACCCCGCATCGGTCACCGACGACAACCTCTACGATTCTGAAAGCTACATCGTCAACAACGTCGCCAACGCGGCCTCTCCGCTCAACGGCGCCCGCATCATGAACGTCAGTTATGGCGAGTGCGAACTCGGCAACGGCACCGCGGGCAACGTCCAGTACTACGAATCTCTGGCAACAGGCTGCAGCCGAAGGAATCTCCGTATTTGTCGCTGCCGGCGACTCCGGCTCAGCTTCCTGCGATGACGGCAACTTCGTCGCAGAGTCCGGGCTCACCGTCAGCGGGCTTGCCTCCACTCCCTGGAACACCGCGGTAGGTGGCACGGACTTCAACTGGTGCAACCCGGACACCGCCAACGGCTCAGCCAACACAGAGTGCACGGCCGCGCCCTATTGGAGCAGCATTCCAATTCAAAGCCCAGGATCGACCACGGCAGTCACATCCGCACTGGGCTACGTACCCGAGACCCCATGGAATGAGTCCTGCACCAATCCGCTCACGCTGCAGTGGGTGCAGGATGCAGCGAATTTCATCTACGGCATCCCATCGTCCGGATCGAACGGGATTGCAAACACCGAACAGTCCTGCAACTTCCTTCTTGATTACGATTTCACCTACTATGACGGGTACGAGGGCCTTGGTGTCACCTACCCCTACATCACTTATCTTCTTGAAACCGTAGGCGGAAGCGGCGGAGCCAGCAACTGCATAGTGGGCAACGCAGTGATAAACGATGAGACCGGCGCATTCTCCGGCTGCACCGCCGGATCCACCAGCACCGGCGCCACCACGAATCCCGATACGAACGCTCCGCAGGCCTCACTCAATCTCGTCAACAACGGCTGGCCCAAGCCGGGCTGGCAACAAACCTGCGTTACCCCCGGAAATCCAGCAAACTGCACAACCGGCATCACCAACATTCCCAGCGACGGCGTGCGCGATCTGCCCGACGTCAGCTTCTTCGCCTCCGACGGATACACATCATCGAGCGCCTACCTCATCTGCGTCTCCCAGGCAGACGGCGGCAACGCCCCATGCACATACTCCACCTATAAAGAGTCCTTCTACCAGGAAGTGGGTGGAACTTCGGTCGCAACCCCGGCAATGGCGGGTGTCATGGCGCTCATCAATCAGAAGACGGGGGTCACACAAGGCTTCGCAAACCCCGAGCTTTACACACTGGCGGCGAAGCAGAGCTTAAGTGGCTACAACGCCTGCAGCGCTGAGACCGTCAAGGCCGGCAGCACCACTTGTATGTTCAACGACATCGATTCGGGTACCAGCGCCATGCCCTGCGACGAAGATATCTACGACAATGGCGTCGATTCTCCCAACTGCACCGCGTCCTACAGCACCTTGGGCTACGCCGACTCCGACGAAGGCCTTGGCATCCTCAACGGCTATTCCGCGACCGCCGGCTACGACCTTGCTACTGGCCTGGGTTCGCTGAACGTAACCAACGTGGTCAACAATTGGGTCTCCATCATCGGATCAGGCGCAACCACCATAACCGTGACGCCGGCTCCCAACCCTGTTTCTTTGGGCGCAAGCCTTAACGTCACGGTCACTGTAGGCAGCAGTCCCTCCGGCAAAACGACGCCCTCCGGGTCGGTAACTCTCTCCGGCGGCGGCTACACCTCCTCGACGGAAGCGCTCGTCAGCGGCGGGGCCAATACCACCAGCTCCTACACTTTTGTCATCCCCGCCGGCACCCTCGCCGGGGGAGCCGACACCCTGACCGTGAACTACTCCGGAGACGCCAACTACGCGCCCAACAGCCAAACCGCCGGCGTCACGGTAAACAAACTCACCCCCTCAGTGTCGGCCGCACCCACGCCGTCCTCCATTCAATCCAACCAGCAAGTCGTCATCACGGGAACCGTGACGGGCACGGGCGCAATACCAACCGGGAC
The DNA here is from genome assembly GCA_963732305.1 of uncultured Acidobacteriaceae bacterium. Classification (GTDB taxonomy): domain Bacteria; phylum Acidobacteriota; class Terriglobia; order Terriglobales; family Acidobacteriaceae; genus Telmatobacter. The sequence continues at coordinate 878,310 of CAVSYW010000002.1, read as the reverse complement.
GGTGACCGTCTCCTACGGAACCTCTTACACCTCGGCGGTTGGCCCAGCTCAACAGCAGCGGGCAATATTCAGTGATCATCACGCCCAACTCGCTCCCCGGAGGAACGCCCAACCAGATCGACGCGCTCAACGTCCAGTACAGCGGCGACTCCAACTACAACCCCGGAAGCACCACCACTTCCGTTACTGTCAAGTTCTTCCAGGTGCTCGCTACCACAATAACCGTCACACCGGCCACCTCTACCGTGAATTCAGGCTCCCCGCTGCTGGTCACAGTGAGCCTGGCCTGCAACACCCCACCGAACCCCACCGGGAGCTGCACGGGCGCCGCAGTCCCCTCTGGAACCGTGACCCTTTATGGCAGCGGCTACTTCACGGCTGCGGCGCCGGCGAGTGCGGCCCTTAATTCCAGCGGAGTTGCCACGTTCACCATCCCCGCAAACACGCTGTCGCCAGTCCCAAGCCTCCCGTCGGGCGATCCCATTACCGCCAGCTACCTTGGAGACACGAACTACGCCCAAGTGTCGGCCACAGCAAAACTGGCCGTTGCGCAGTCGGTCTTTTCGCTCACCGGTACGGGCCCGTCGTCTACGGTCACTCCCGGAACGGCGGCCACGGCATCGGTTGCAGTCTCTTCAACCAGTAATTACACCGGCACTGTGACCTTCACATCCGCGTCCTGCGTGCTCACCGCATACTCTAACGGGGCGAGCGCTTCAAATCCGGCCAATCCGACCTGCACGCTCTCAGGCAACGGAACGGTAACGTTCGCCAATGGCGCGCCCACCGGGTCGCCCGTCACCTTTGCCATCCACACAACCTCATTGACAACCGTGTCCGAGCTCCGCCGGCCCAATATCGGCCCCGGTGTAACCGGCCCAAGCGCCAAGGCCACGCAGTTGACGAAGCTCTCCGCGCCCGCGACTCCCCACGCACCTCTTTCCAGGGGAACTAAGTTGTCCGGAGCTGTCGGCAGCGCTGCACTCGCCGCGCTCCTCCTCCTTGTAATCCCCGGAGGCGCACGCAAGTGGAGAAATTTGATGAGCGTGCTTCTACTCATCGTCTCTCTAACACTCACCTTCGCAGGCTGCAGCGGAGGCAGCAGCGGAGGAGGAGGAGGGACAACCGCACCCACACTGCCAACTCCCACCGTCACCGTCACGCCCGCATCGAACACGATTGAAGCCAATGCTCCGCTCATGGTCACTGTTACGGTCACCGGCTCCGCGGGCACAGCCACCGGAGGCGTCACTCTCTCCGGAGGAGCCGAAGCCGGGCTGAATAGTACGCTCACCAACGGAAGCGTCACCCTTACGATTCCCGCCAGCACTTTCGCAGGCGGCACCAGCGTGATCCTCACGGCCGCCTATCAGGGCAGCACCGCCTACAACCCCTCCTCGGGGCAATCCGCTTCGGTTACCGTGAACTATGTTCCTACAACAGCGGGCACCTACACCTTTACAGTGACCCCAACCAGCAACCCCGTGGTCAGCCCCACGGCCTCCACCACCTTCACGGTGACGGCGAACTAGGCCGCCAGACATGAACGAGGGTGCCCCCGTGAACTAAGCCACCAGACATGTACGAGGGTGCCCCCGTGAACTAAGCCGCCAGACATGTACGAGGGTGCCCCCGGTCCCTTGCACTTGGGGACCGGGGATCGCACAGACCGCACCCCTCGGTCCCTCCGCCACGCACGAATGAGGGTGCCCCCGGTCCCTTGCACTTGGGGACCGGGGATCGCACAGACCGCACCCCTCGGTCCCTCCGCCACGCACGAATGAGGGTGCCCCCGGTCCCTTGCCTTTGGGGACCGGGGATCGCACAGACCGCACCCCTCGGTCCCTCCGCCACGCACGAATGAGGGTGCCCCCGGTCCCTTGCCTTTGGGGACCGGGGAGGTCGAGGAGACGGGCCGGATGGCTCCTAACTTAGGGAAGATCTCACCAAGTTGAGGGTGCCCTCGGTTCCTCGTCCGCCGCGCCTGCTCGCCGTGGCGAGGCGGACGGATCGGGGAAAGCGCCGCCCTGTTTTCACAGGTCAAGCCCTGCACCATCCAAATCGAAGTCTCTGATTCACCCTAACCCGTTCATTTTCCGATCCCTGGCCCCTGATCCGTGATCTCTGTCTTGATTGCAGATAATTAAATGTATTCGGCGCACAATCGTTCTATGAGCAGCCCCCAGGCCACGACAATCAATTCCCGCCACCGCTTCTCCGGCTCACTGGCGTCTGTTAACTACCTAATAACTCCCCCACCCCTCCCCCCACCCCGGAGTGCCAATCGGAGTCTGGTTTTCCGGCCGGCACTCCGGGGCCGCCAGCGGGTGATTCTTGCCCGATGGGGCGGCTCGCGCCCTGCAATTCAAAAATCGACAAAGAAACTGTGAAGCCACCTAAACAATTTGGATTGTTTGACTTGGGAGGAATTTCAAAACATCGTACTTTGGCAGTATCCCAGTACGCTTTTGCCATCTTGCAGAAAACAAGCCAGTTGCAAAAAAGCGCTCCTGGTCCGCTCGCTGACTTGCTAACTTGCCGGGGATCGCACAGACCCCACGCTTCGGGCCTTCCGCACACCGGAGGGCTCGATTCTCTTTCCAGTGCCGTTAAACGCTTGAGCGCGGGTTCCCCCGGTCCCTCGCCTTTGGGGACCGGGGAAACCGCCGCAATATTTTCACAAGTCAAGCCCTGCACCATCCAATTCGAAGCCTCTGCCTCACCCTAGCCCGTTCATTTGTTGATCCATGAACCTCGCTCCCTGATCCCTGTCTTTTTTGCAGATACTTAAACCCATCCGGCGCACAATGAAACCAGAGTTCAAAGCCGGAGGAATCACGATTCACTGGAAACAATGAGGCTCAGCCGAATAAGCGCCTCCCGTTCTCCAGCATCACGGCAAGGGAGGTAATTCCGCCGGCCGGTTGTGGTGATAAGTCGTCCAGCCAAGATAGCGGCTCATCGCCTCGGCTACCGCGGCTGCGGTGTGACTGCGGTTCATCGCGGCGTGGTGCTCAAAGCCGTTCTGGCAGATCACATGCATGAGCGCCGGCAGCCCTGCCACTTTCACTACCGCTCGCGTGCCGAAGGTCTTCAGCGGATCGTTCGTGAATTCGCCTTCGCCGACGTAAGCGGTGATTCTGCCGTTGAGGTCGTCAGTGCTGACGCGGCCGAAGGTCACAGGTCCAGCAAGCGTGCGGCCCTCCAGCGCGCCAAACGTGTTTTCTTCGCCCAGCGTCGTGCCAAGAATAGGCGCGGTGGCAATGCGGATGTCGGGCAGAAAGTCCTTAGCCCAGTTGCCGCAGTGGAAAAAAACACACTTCTCGGGATCGCCGCCGTAATTGTTGTTCCAGTCAACGAGTGCGCTTGGGCTATCGCTGGCAAGTTGCAATGCGTACATGCCTACGACGCCTGCGATGTCCACTTCGCAAGCCGAGGGCAGCATCTGCTCGCTCATCATCGACATGATGGTGCACACATTCACGCCAAAGTTTTTCTGCAGCGAGCTCCAGCACTGGATGGCGGTCGCCGTGATCGATAGCGACTGCATCCAGTCGTCCACCACCAGCGCAAACTTCGCCATACGCACAATGGCCTCATCGGGGACTTTCGACGCATCGGCATACGAACGAATTTTGTCGACGCGCTCGCCGACGCGCTTGTCGTCGCTGGAGATCTTGGCGGCATTTCCAAAAACTTCGGAAAGATCGATGGTGTTCACCGTGATGCCTGAAGCTTCGAAAAGTTTTTCGCTGAAGCGCGTGGTGTTGAATGCGTTGGGCCGCGCTCCAACCGCTCCGATGCGCACCCGGCTCAGACCGCGCACCACCTTGCAGGTTTGGACAAACTGCACCAGGTCTTCGCGGAACCGCGCATCGAGGATCGCCACCGTGTGATCGCGCGTGAGCGAATACGGAATCCGGTACTGGCGCAGATTGTTGCAGACCGAAATCTTGCCGCAGAACGCGTCGCGCCTGCGGTCGAGACCGAACTGATCGAGATCGTCGGGGCAAGCCTGCACCAGAACCGGAACGTGCGTTTCAGCGAGGCGGATGGAGTCGGCAACTCCTTTCTCGTCGCCGAAATTCGGCAGGCAGACCAGGACGCCCTCGACGCGGTCGCGGTTTCTGCGCAGCAGCTCGCCGCATTTCTGCGCGTCGGCCCAGGTTTCCACCGCGCCCAGCTTCGACTCTTCAGGCGAAAGCCAGACCGGCTCGATCTTCAGCTCCGCAAAAAGCTTGGTCAGATCTTTGCGAGCTTCCGCGATCAGCACATCGGGAAAGAAGTCGCGATTGCCAACGATGACTCCAAGACAAGTTGAATTCGCCATGACGCTCACCTTACCTTTTCAAAATTGCGATAGTCGCCCGCATTGCTGGCAGTGACCAGCTCGCAGGGAATGATTTGCAGTTCCTGCTGGCCGGTCGAGCCCGTCTTCAAAAACCGATCTGCCTCGTCCACTGCGAGCCGAGAGATCAGCACGGCCGGCTGCAAGGCGGTGGCACGCAACTCGCCGGCCTTGATGGCGTCAATCGCATCGGGGCTGCCATCGAATCCTGTGATCTGCAGGTTCGAAATCCCGGCGGACTTCACTGCCGCCGCGGCTCCCAGAGCCATCGTATCGTTCCCGGCAATGATGCCTGCGATATTCCCGTGGGCTTGCAGCATGGTTTCTGTCTTTTGAAACGCCTCCGACTGCGACCAGTTCGCGGACTGCGCGGAGACCAGCTTGAGGCCCGGAAACCGATCGAGCACGGCGTGAAAGCCTTTGGTGCGAATCTGGGCGTTGGTGTCGGATTCTTTGCCAATCAGCTCCGCGTACTCGCCCTTTCCGTTCATCGCGCGCGCAAACTCCGCCGCAACCAGCCGCGCACCTTGATCGTTGTCTGAAATGATCTGCGCCTTCGCAATCCCCGTGGCGTCGATTTCTCGGTCAATGAGAAACACTGCGATGCCCGCTTTGGTTGCGCGACGGACCGCAGACACGGTTGCATCGGCGCCCGCATTGTCCAATATGATGACCGCTGCATTCGAGGCGATGGCTGCATCCACCAGGTTGTCCTGACGATACGCGTCGTCTTCATGCGCGTCCACGCGCACGCGATAGCCGAGTTCGAGCGCGCGCGCGGCGGCGGCATCGGCTTCGGCCTTGAAATAGGGATTGTCTTGCGAAGGAACAATGATGACGATCAACTTCTTGCGATGCTGGTCGCGGTGGCATCCGGCGCACACAAGCAGCAGCGCCAACCCGCATCCAAACAGGGCAAGCGCGCGGCGCATCATGATTGGCCTTCCCCGACGCTCGCCGTAGTCAAGTACGGCAGAATCCTGGCCTGCAGCCGCGTCTGCAACTGATCGAGTCCGACGGCCAGCACAATCACTACGCCTTTGATCACGATCTGCCAAAACTCAGAAACGCCCAGCATCACCAGGCCGTCGGCAAGAACCCCGATCACAAACGCGCCAATCAGCGAGCCCGTCACCGAGCCTCGGCCGCCCATCAGCGACGTTCCGCCCAGCACCACCGCCGCTATCGCGTTCAGCTCAAAGCTTTCACCGGTTGCCGGATGTGCGGCCTCCAGTTGCGCCGCGATGATGAGCCCGACCAGCGCAGCGCAGAACGCCGAAAAGACATACGTGGCCACCTTCACCTGCGCCACGCGAATGCCCGCCAGCCGCGCCGCGCGTTCGTTTCCGCCAATCGCATATACATGCCTGCCGAACGGGGTCTTCGTCGCCACCACCCACGCCACAGCGAAGAGCGCCATCATCATCCAGACCGGCGTGGGCACATGCAGCAGGAAACTTTGACCGAATGCGGGGAATCCCGTACTGCCTCTCGATGCTCCGCCGCCAAGATTAGGAAACGTTTTTCCGTTCGAGATCAACAGCGCCGCGCCGCGTGCGATATAGAGCGTGCCCAGCGTCGCAATGAACGGAGCGACGCCGGCCTTGGCAACCAGCCATCCGTTGAGCGCACCCACCAGCAGGCACGCGCAGATCGTGAGCAGGATGACGATGGCGACAGGCGGATAATGCGTCCCGCCGCCAATCGAGAGCCCCTGCGTGAGAAGATAACCCGCCACCATACCGCCGAGTCCTGCGATGGAGCCAACTGATAGATCGATGCCGCCGGTCAGCACGACAAAGGTCATCCCCACCGCAAGAATTGCGGTGATGGCTACATGCTTGGTGAGGATCGAGAGGTTGTTGGCGGTGAGAAACTCAGGGGCAAGCACGGAGAACAAGGCGAGAAGCAACACCAGCACCATAATGGCGCGGGCCCGCAGCAGAAGCAGAATAGCGCGAGCCGACGCCAACGCGAAACGATGGACGCGCGGTTGGTTGTGCGTGGCGGAACTCATGCGGTACCTCCCGCGATCGATTTGTTGGCCGAAGCGGTAACTGAAGGACTGGCAGCGGCAAACAAGCCCTCGTCGCTCAACTCGTTGTGCGAAAACTCCGCTGAAATTCGTCCCTGGCAGAGCACAAGCACGCGTGCGGCGAGCGCTTGCGTCTCTTCGATCTCCGATGACGTAAACAAAATGCTCAGTCCTTTCGCCGCCAGCTCGCGCAGAATGCCGTAAATCTCGGCCTTTGCGCCCACATCGACACCGCGGGTCGGCTCGTCCATCAACAGAACCGATGGTGAGCACATCAGGCATCGCGCCAACAGCACCTTCTGCTGATTTCCTCCGGAAAGCGTGGTCACGGGATGCTCGATGTCTTTCGCAGCGATGTGCAATTCAGCCGTAAGCTTGCGCACACGATTGGTCTCTTCGTCTCGCGAAAGAAAGAGGCCCGTCTCCGCCGCCATGACGACATTTTCGCGAATCGAAAGCTCCGGAAAGAGGCCGTCGCGCTGCCGGTCTTCGGGCATCAGGACCATCCCCGCCCTTAATGCGTCGCGCACGCTGCCGTTGCGAATTCTTTGTCCTCGAATTGCTACAGATCCCGACGCGATTGGCCGAAGACCGGCAAGCGATTCCACCAGTTCGGTTCGTCCCGCGCCCAGCAGCCCGTAGACTCCGAGGATTTCGCCTTCGCGGAGATCAAGACTTACATCGTGCAACGCTGCCCGTGCGGCTTCATCACCAACCGAGCCGGGCAGAGTGAGGCCCCTTACCGTCAGCACCGTGGGACGAGCCGGCGCAATCGCAGTGGGCGCGTCGCTAGCGCCTTCCTTGCGACCCGACATGCGCTCCACGATCCACGCGCGCGTCGCGTCGGCTCGTGTCGCCTCGCCCACCACGCGCCCCGAGCGCAGCACGGTAAATCGATCGCCAAGATGGAGTAGTTCATGCAGCCGGTGCGAGATGTAGATGATCGTCACACCGGCGCCCTTCAAATCTGCGATGACCTCGAAAAGCGACTCCGCCTCCGATGCCGAAAGCGCGGAAGTCGGCTCATCCAGAATCAGAATCCTCGAACCCTGATCGAGGGCGCGGGCAATCTCCACCACCTGCCTGCAACCGAGCGACAGCCTCCCTGTTTCGGTGCCCACATCCATGGGTTTCCGCAGGTGCTCAAGAACCGATCTCGACCGCCGGTCTTCTGCCACTTGATCGACCAGCACCGCCGCGCGACAAAGTTCCCGGCCGGCAAAAATGTTTTCGCTGATCTTCAGATTGGTTAGGGTCAGCAACTCCTGGTAGACAATCGAGATTCCGTGCGACGATGCATCGCGCGGCGAGCGCAGCTCAATCGGCCGGCCATCGAGAAACAGTTGACCATCATCGGCTTTTTCCGCGCCCGCCAGGATGCGCATCAGCGTCGACTTCCCCGCGCCGTTTTCACCGATGAGCACATTCACTTGTCCGCGATACGCACGGAAAGTGACGCCATCGAGCGCGACGTTGCCGGGAAAACGCTTGGTAATGTTGCGGGCCTCCAGAATCACCTCTGCTTCCGCCTCATGCGCCTGGATCATGCAACACGCTCCGCAGTGAGCCGTGCGCGCTCGACGGCAAGCCGCCACGCGCTGCGCAGACGCCCGCGATCGGCCTGCGTACTGCGCGGCTCGAAATGCTGCTTAGGATTCGGCAGCGCAGCAAGTTCGTCGAGCGAGCGCCACCATCCAAGGGCGAGGCCGCCCAGCAGGGCTGCACCGCGCGCGGAGAGATCCTCTTGCGTGGAGCGATGCACGGGCCGGCCCAGAACGTCGGCCTGCATCTGCATCAGCGCATCGTTGCGCGTAGCGCCGCCGTCGGCCAGCAGAACCGGCAGCTTCACACGCGCGGCCTCTTCCATCGCTTCCAGGACATCGGCCACCTGGAAAGCAATCGCATCAATCGCAGCGCGAGCCAGATGAGCGGCCGTGTGCGAGCGCTCGACATTTGTCATCAGGCCGCGCGCAGCCGAGTCCCAATGCGGCGCGCCGAGCCCCACCATTGCGGGCACGAGTATCAAACCGGCGGCGTCGGGTACGGTTGCGGCCAGCGCCGCGGCGTCTTCAACAGGATGCGCAAGGCCGAGGAATTCGCCCACCCATTGCACGGCCGCGCCGCTCATGGCGATGTTGCCTTCAAGCGCGAAGTGCGCGCCGCCCTCCGTCGACCATGCAACGGTGCGTGCGAGCTGTTTCGCCTCCGTCACGAGTTCCGCCGAAAGCATCATGAGAGAAGAGCCGGTGCCATAAGTGGCCTTCACCGTTCCCGGCTCGTAGCGGCCGTGGCCCACGAGCGCGGCATGCGAGTCGCCGATTAGGACGACGATAGGAACGCCGGCGAGCTCGGGAATGGCAGCGCAAACTCCAAAATCTCCGCTTGACGAGCGCACTGCGGGCATTGCCGCGCGGGGAATTTCGAAAAGCTCGCTCAGCGCTGGGTCCCAATCTAGCGTCGCCAAGCTGAGCAGCGCGGTGCGCGAAGCGTTCGTGTGATCGGTGGCGTGAACCCTGCCACCGGTCAGGTTATAAAGCAACCACGCGTCGACGGTGCCGAGATGCAGATCGCCAAGCGCTGCCTGTGCCCGCAGTTCGGGATGCTGATCGAAGAGCCACGCCCACTTGGTGGCGCTCAGCAACGGGTCGAGCGGGAGACCCGTCACGGATTGAATCGTCGCCGCATGCGTGCGAACGCGATCGCAGACGGGCGCGGAACGCCGGCACTGCCAGGTGATGGCGTTGCCCACAGGTTCACCCGCGGCGAAGCTTCCCGCTGCGGCCCGACGCCATGCAACAGCGGTCTCGCGCTGATTCGTGATCGCGATTCCCGTAATGGTTGCGCCTTCCGACCTCGCGTGGCGCGCACACGCCACGATGACTTGAACCACCGACTGCCAGAGCGCGAGCGGATCCTGCTCCACAAAGCCCGGCTGCGGTTGCAGGATTTCAAGCGGCGTCGAGACACGATAGCCAGTGCGCCCTTCGCGATCCACCAACAATGCTTTGGTGTTGGTCGTTCCCTGGTCGATCGCGAGAATCCATTCGCCTGCCATCTATGCCTCTCGCTTCAGCAGTTCCAGGGCCGCGCATTCGATCCCCGCCGCGGTCAGCCCAAAATGTTCGAGCAGGAATTCTGCCGTACCCGTAGGCGCGAAAACGTCGGGCACGCCCAGTATGCGCATCGGCGCGGGATGTTCCAGCGCAAGCACCTCGGCGACTGCGCCACCCAATCCACCGGCCGCCAATGCTTCCTCCGCGGTGACAATGCCGCGAGTGGTGCGGGCCGCATCAAGAATCGCCTCGCCATCGAGCGGTTTCACAGTACTCATATTCAGCACGCGCGCCGATAGTCCGCGCGCCTCAAGCGCTTTGGCCGCATCGAGGGCGCGGCTCACCAACAGACCGTTCGCAATAAGAGTTACATCGCAGCCCTCGCGCAACCGCACAGCTTTACCCAATCTGAATTCGTAATCGTCACCATGCACGCGCGGCACGGGCACGCGCGCGATGCGCAGGAACATCGGCCCCTCGTGCACGAGCGAGTAGCGCATCACAGCCGCGGTCTCCGCGGGATCGGCCGGAACAATCACGACGAGATTCGGCAGCACGCGCATCCAGGCCAAATCTTCAATGGAGTGATGCGTGGGCCCAAGCTGTCCGTAGGCCATGCCCGGCGACATGGCGCAGAGCTTCACGTTTGCTTTGGTGTACGCGAGATCGACTTTGATCTGCTCCATGGCGCGCGCGGTCAGGAAGCACGCCGCGCCGCAGACGTAAGGAACCATGCCGCCGTTTGCCAGCCCCGCGCCTACGCCCACCATGTTCTGTTCGGCAATGCCGACATTGACAAAGCGCTCAGGGAACTTGCTTTTAAAATTCTTGAGCTTCGCCGAAGACACCGAGTCGTTGGCCACGGCACACACGCGCGGGTCGACGGCCGCCATCTCTTCAAGAGCGTTCATATAGGCGTCGCGGCAGTCGAAGAGCTGCTGGCCGGTTGCAGATGAGGATAAGCCGCTCACCACGCCACCTCCACGCCAAGTTCTCTCGCCGCCGTGGCAAGTTGCTCCTTCGTTGGCACGCCATGATGCCATGCAGGTTGATTTTCCGCGAAAGAAACACCCTTGCCCTTCACCGTGTTCGCGATGATGCACGAGGGCTTGCTCTTTTCCAGAGGCAAATGCGACAAGCGATCGAAGAGTGCCGCAGTGGAGTGGCCGTCGATTTCCTCCACGGCGAATCCGAACGCCCGGAAGCGCTCGGCCAACGGCTCCATGCGAATCGTATTTTCCGTAAAATCGCCCTGCTGGATGCGATTGCGGTCCACAATTACGGTGAGTTGGTCGAGACCGTAGTGTTGCGCGGTCATCGCGGCCTCCCAGTTGGAGCCCTCCTGCAACTCACCATCGCCGGTGAGGACAAACACCCGCCAGGACTCCTTTCTCATGCGGGCAGCCAACGCCGCGCCCACAGCGATGGGCAACCCGTGCCCCAACGGGCCGGTGTTGGCCTCGACGCCGGCCAGCTTGTTGCGGTCTGGATGGCCGTTCAGCATCGAGAGCGGGTCCATGTAGGTCTTAAGCTGCTCGATCGGGAAAAATCCGCGCGCGGCGAGCGTCGAATAATACGCCGCGGCGCCGTGCCCCTTGGAGAGAATGAAGCGATCACGCTCGGGCCATCGGGGTTGCGCAGGGTCAATTTTCAAAAGTCCGCCGAGAAACAGCACGGCCAGGATGTCGGCTGCGGAGAGATCGCCGCCGGTGTGACCCAGTTGCGCATGATGGTTCATGGTCATGGCGCTGAGCCGGATCCAATTGGCTCTGTGCTTCAGCCAAGCAGCGCGCTCCGGTTCTTTCGGCGGCATTTCCATCCCAATTGTTTCTCCTGTCGGTTCCAAGCGAATCGTATTTGCCGCGGCTGAATCGGTCAACAGCAAACGCTTTCGCTGGTAGGAGATTGGTAGAGCCAATCACTTCTCGGCTCTCTCGATTCGCGCGCCCACTTCACGTGCCGCAACCCTTCGGTCGGGCGCGTCCCCTGGGATCGGAAGTCTGGGACGATCCTGAGGACCGGTCGGAATTCAACCGCGCGTGCGGGGCCCCTGCGGACGAAGCAAAAATCGGACTTGCCAATTCCGGGAATCGGAATATACTGTGGCGCCTGAAGTCCGAATCCCGGGAGAGGAACAAGGAACGTGGCGCGACGCGAGGACAAACAGGCCCCGGAGGATCTGGAGCAGGACGCCGCGGAGGCGAATGGCCGCAGCAGCGACCGCAATGAGTCGCAGACTGTTCTGCGCGCATGCGAAGTGCTCAAAGCTTTTCGTCATCTCGGAGAAGATTTGCCGCTCACCACTGTAATGGAGCGCACCGGCCTGCCCAAGACCACCACCTTTCGCCTGCTGCGCACGCTCATTCACGGCGGGCTGGTGGAGCGCGTGAGTGCGGGCGTCTATCGCAACAGTTTTGGACCGGTCACGGCGCGGCCTTTCCGCATCGGTTTTGCTACGCAGGGCGACACTGAATTTGCGCGCGAGGTGACGCGCAGCTTGGTCAACGCAGCGGCGCGTGAGCACGTGCAGCTCATCACCCTCAACAATCGCTACAGCGCCCGCGAGGCGTTGCGCAACGCCGATGTGCTGATTCGCGAACGCGTCGACCTGGTCCTCGAATTCCAGACCTACGAGCGCGTGGCGCCCGTCATCGCCTCAAAATTTCTGGCCGCAAACGTGCCCGTCATCGCCATCGAAGTGCCGCATCCAGGCGCTACTTACTTCGGCGCGGATAATTATAAGGCCGGGCTCATCGGCGGTCGCGCCCTGGGCCGTTGGGCGCGCGAAAACTGGGAAGGCAAGGTGGATCAGCTGGTTCTTGTGGAGCTGCCCATCGCCGGGTCGCTCCTGGAGTTGCGCCTTTCCGGCCTGGTCGACGGGCTGCGCGCGGAGTTGCCGAGAATTGTCGAGGCTCCGCTGGTCCGGCTCAACGGCCGCGGAAATTTTGAACAGGTGCTCGACGTGCTGCGCAAGTACCTGCGCCGCCGCGAACCGCGCCGCACGCTCGTGGGCACGGTGAACGATATCTGCGCACTGGCCGCGCTGCGCGCTTTTGAAGAAGCCGGCGCATCGCAGCAGTGCGCCGTGATGGGCCAGAATGCCCTCCGCGAAGCGCGCGCGGAATTGCGCAGGCCGGGCACGCGGCTGGTCGGATCGGTGGCCTATTTCCCCGAACGCTACGGCGATGAACTGATTCCCCTGGCGCTCAATATTCTGCAGCAAAAACCAGTGCCGGCGGCCATCTTCGTCAAGCACCAGTTGTTGACCCCGCGCAATGTGGCCCTCGTGTACCCTCTCGATGAGGCTGCGGTAGGCGCCGCGCACAAGTCGGCGAGCGGCCCCGAAAATTCCGCTTTGCGGAATCAAAAGGCCGCCGAAGTTTGACCTTCGGCGGCCCTGAACCGCACCGTAGGGTTCAGAGGAGAGCAACCCCATCGCAATGGACAACGAAATTACGAGAAGGGAATTTCTAGCCGGTGCAGCCGCGGCCACACTGGCGAGCGGTGCAAGCACAACCGCCCTTCCCAGCGCGTCTGAAGTGCTGGCCGAGTTCGATTATGGAGCGGTCGAGCTGACGGGTGGGCCTCTCAAGAGCCAGTACGATCGCATTCATGCTGCATATCTCGCCCTCGATAACGATCGGCTGCTGAAGGTCTATCGCGAACGCGCTGGATTGCCTGCTCCGGGCGAGCCGATGGGCGGCTGGTACGGCCACGATGGCTTCGTACCGGGCCATTCACTTGGGCAATACATCTCCGGGCTGGCTCGGATCGGCCGAACCACCGGTGACGCCGCCTGCGCTGCGAAGGTTGCCGCGTTGGTAAATGGATTCGCGGCCACTCTCGGCCCCAAATACCAGTGCTTTGCCGGGCCCAACGCCGAAAACGTATGGCCCTGCTACATCCTCGACAAACACCTTGCCGGATTGATGGATGCGTACAATCTGAGCGGCATTTCGGATGCGCGTGATCTTGTTCCGCGCGTGTTTCACGGTGCTCTTCCGTATATTCCCGAACGCGGGCGCGACCGGGTCGGCAAGAAAGATCCTCCCTACGACGAGACCTACGTTCTGCCCGAGTCTCTTTTTCTCGCTCATGAGCTCACTGGAGATCGCGCGCTGTACGACCGCGCGATGGCCTACATGCTTGACCGCGATTACTTCGATCCGCTTGCCGCGGGGCAGGATGTTTTGCCGGGCCGGCACGCTTACAGCCACGTCATCGCGCTCAGTTCGGCGGGCAAAGCGCGGCTCGTGCTGGGCGACGAAAAATATCTGCGTGCCATGCAAAACGCGGCGCAACTTCTCGCATCCACACAGCAATTCGCCACCGGAGGTTGGGGGCCGAACGAGACATTCATCGAGCCGCGCAAAGGCCAACTCTACGAGAGCCTGCATACAACCAACGATCATTTCGAGACGCCCTGCGGCAGTTACGCAGCCATCAAACTCGCGCGTTACCTCCTCTGTGCCACCGGCGATGCGCGCTACGGCGACGGTTTGGAGCGCGTCGTCTTCAACGGCGTTCTCGCGGTGAAAGAACCCGACGCCGACGGTGATTACCCCTACTACTCGACCTATGGAGCGGCGGCGCACAAGGTTTTCTATGCCAAGAAATGGCCGTGCTGCTCGGGAACCCTCGTGGAGAGCGTCGCGGACTACGTGAAGAATGTTTACTTCCGCGCGAGGGACGGCGTGGCCGTCAATTTGTACGCGCCATCGCGCGTGAAATGGTTGCAGCGCGGAGTTACGGTCACGCTGACGCAGGAAACGGAATACCCGCTGGGGGAGACGGTGTCTTTGCGCGTCACTTGCACTGCTCCGGCCCAGTTCACGATGCAATTGCGGGTTCCTGCGTGGATGAATGAGACGCCGCCGATTCGCATTAATGGAAGATCGGTGCATGCGGATATCGAGCGAGGATTTGCGGTGGTGCGGCGTCGCTGGACCAGCGGCGATACGCTCACTCTTCAACTGCCCATGCAATTTCGCACAGAAGCAATCGACGATCTGCATCCCGAGACGGTGGCGCTGTTGCGTGGTCCGCTGGTCTATGTCGAGCAGAAGCCCGCGGAAGGTGAGACCACTTACGCAATTCAGGAGACCTTACGGCCCGCGGCGGAGATGGCGGGAGTTTTTTCATTCCACTCCGCGGACCGGACACGAACCTACGCGCCCTTCTATTTCGTGCGCGATGAAGCCTACACGATGTATGCCCAGCATGTTTAGAGAACAAGAATGACAAGCCAGACCCCAGGTACGGATCGAGTTTACGCACGATATTGGATCGAGACGGCGTTCCCGCTCGAAGAGGCGGCCGCGACCATGGCAGGCGAGCAGTCTACTGGAACGTTTGTGCGCGTTCCAGGCGAAACCGACGAACTCCGCGAGCGCCACGCCGCGCGCGTAGAGCGAATCGTCGAATTGGGCACAGTCGATACCCCGTCGCTCGCCGGTTCCGGCCTCCCGAGAAAACACACCGGCCCCGTGGTGCGCCGCGTCGCGGAAGTCACACTTTCCTGGCCCATCGAAAACATGGGCCCCTCGCTCCCCAACCTGCTGGCAACCGTCGCGGGCAATCTCTTCGAGCTGAAGCCGTTCTCCGGCCTCAAGCTGCTCGACGTCACATTGCCGCCCGCCTTCCTGTCTGCATATCTGGGTCCGCAATTCGGCGTGGAAGGCACGCGGCGGCTCACAAACGTCCACGGGCGCCCGATCATCGGCACGATTATCAAGCCGAGCGTCGGCTTTTCGGCGGAGCAAACCGCGGCACAAGTGAAGATGCTGGCCGAGGCCGGCGTCGATTTCATCAAGGACGACGAACTGCAATCGGACGGGCCCCACTGCCCCTTCGATCAGCGAGTTCCCGCGGTCCTGCGCGCCCTGAACGAATACGCCGAGAGAATCGGCAAACGGCCGATGTATGCCGCCAACATCACCGGCGAAATTGACCAGATGCTGCGCCGTCATGACCTGGTGGTCGCTTCCGGCGGCACATGTGTAATGGTCAGCGTCAATAGTGTGGGCCTTCCCGCAATGACCGCGCTGCGTCGTCATGCGCAGGTAGCCATCCATGGCCATCGCAACGGCTGGGGCATGTTCAGCCGCTCGCATGCCACGGGAATGAGCTTCATCGCCTTCCAGAAGTTCTGGCGGCTCGCCGGCATCGATCACATCCACGTGAACGGCCTGCGCAACAAATTTTGCGAAGACGACGCGAGCGTCATCGCATCCGCGCGAGAGTGTCTCAAGCCCATGTTCCCTTCACCGCATAAGGGCTGCGAGATCATGCCGGTCTTTTCCTCGGGCCAGTCCGCGCGCCAGGCGCCGGATACATACAAGGCGCTCGGTTCGATGGATCTGATCTATGCCTGTGGTGGAGGAATTCTCGCCCACCCCGCGGGTCCTGCCGCAGGCGTGCGCAGTCTGCATCAAGCGTGGGAAGCGGCGGCAGCGGGCATCGCTCTCGCCGAATATGCAAAAATCCACGAAGAGTTGCGCTCCGCGCTGGAGGCGTTTGCCGCGTGAGCACGCAACCAGCAGCGCATCCGCTCTATGTCTGGTACGGCGACGACTTTACCGGTTCCACCGACGTGCTTGAAGCGCTGGCGCTTCACGGCGTCAAGGCCGTTCTTTTCACGCGCACGCCCGATGCGCGTGCCCTTGCCGCTTTCTCCGATTGCCGCGCGGTGGGAATCGCAGGCGAAAGCCGCAGCCGCGGACCCGCATGGATGAGCCGCAATCTGCCCGCAATCTTTCGCGCCATGCGGCGGCTCGGCGCCCCGGTAAATCACTACAAAGTCTGCTCCACATTTGACAGCTCGCCCAGCGTTGGCAGTATTGGCCGCGCAATGGAGTTGGGCCGCCAGGTATTTCGCGCCGGCACGGTTCCTGTCGTCGTGGGAGCGCCGCACCTGGGACGCGCCGTTGTCTTCGGGAACTTGTTCGCCAAGGCCGACGGCGTGATGTACCGCATCGACCGCCATCCGACCATGCGGCGTCATCCTGTGACGCCCATGACGGAGGCCGACCTGCGCCTGCATCTCGCCCGGCAGACAAAGCTCCCGATGGGCCTCGTCAATCTGGCCGCCTTCCAATCACAAACCGCGCAGAAACATTGGCAGCGCCTGGTGGCCGCTCATACCGGCGCCGTCGTTTTCGATGGCTTCTCCGACGCCATGCTTGAGGAAACCGCACGCATTCTCTGGGAACGCGCGGCGGTGCAGCCGGTCTTTGCCGTGGGCAGCTCCGGTCTCACGCATGGGCTTCTGCATCATTGGCGCTCGATGGGACTGATCCATGCCGCGCAGGCACTCGAACCCGCGCCGCCCGTCGATCGGCTCCTGGTGCTCAGCGGAAGCTGCTCGCCGGTGACGGCCACGCAGATTCGTCGCGCGAAACAGATGGGGTTTGCCGCATGGCGTCTTGAAGGCGCGGGACCGTGGAACACCGTCGCAGCGAACGCCCATAAATCGCTCAGGAGCGGCCGTAGTGTCGTGCTTTACACCGCCCTCGGCCCAAAGATTCCGAACGAAAAGCGCGGCGAAAGTTTCGGCACGGCCCTCGGCGTTTTGTTGCGCAAGCTCGTCCTCGCCACCGGCGTGCGCCGGGTTCTGATCGCCGGCGGCGATACGGCAACTCATGCCGTGAAGCAACTGGGGATCGACGCACTGACCTTTGCCGCGCCGCTCGTGGCCGGCGTGCCGCTCTGCCGGGGCAGCGCAGCATCGCCACTCGATGGACTCGAACTCGCGCTCAAAGGCGGCCAGATCGGCCCCGAAAATTTCTTTGCCAACGTGCGCGATGGCCGTCGAGCCTGATCAAACATTCGCACGCCTTAATCCGCGTCCACGCATTGCGTGCAGTCGATGCGCGTAAAGATGGCGGCGCTCGTAAGCACCATCGCAGCGATGAAATACAGCGGAAGGTCGTAGCTGCCGGTCGCATGCACAATGTAGCCAAACAGTACGGTGCATAGAAATCCTCCAGCCTGGCCCGCAGTGTTCATCATTCCCGTCGCGGTTCCACTCAAGCGGCCGCCGATTGCCAGGCACAAGGCCCACGCCGATGGCAGCATCAGGTCCATCACGCCAAAACCCAGGCTCGAGAGCGCCACGACCGCGATCTTTCCATGAAAGTTCGCCATGGCAACGAGCAACAGCGCCGTCAACGTGAGACACGCTGCGGGAATCCATCGCAGGGCGCGCCCCGCGCCCCAGCGCGCGGTCAACCGGTCACCCAACTGCCCTCCCACGAGATTCGCTGCCAAGCCCACGAGAAACGGCAACGATGCAAACAGCACGCCATTCAGCGAAAAGCCGGCCGCGTGGATCATCCATGTAGGAAACCACGAGAAGTAGAACCAGCTGCCGCATCCGTAGCAACCGTAGGCCAGAACAATCAGCCACAACGCGCGAGAGCGAAAAAGCCGCCGCCAGGGCACGGCCGCATCGTGACGCGCAGCATCGGTCTCACCAATCTCCGCCAATTCCGCCGCCGTCACCGAAGGATCATCCTGCGGGTGGTTGCGAAAACGGAACCACCAAACCGCGGCCCATGAGAAACCGGCCAGCGCCAGCGCGCGAAAAGCCGCGCGCCATCCAAAGAAATGCACCAGGGGAATAATCAGCACCGGCGCCAACGCTCCGCCCAGGCGGCTCGCAGCCCACACCAGGCCCTGGCAACGCGCTCGTTCCCGCACCGGGAACCAACGCGCAATCGCTCCGGCGATGTTGGGATACGCGCCCGCCGCTCCCAGCCCGAAACAGAATCGCGACGCGCACAACTGCCAGAATCCGCGCGACCACGAAGTGAGCGCGTTGAAGCAGGACCACCAGGTAACGATGCGCGTCAACTCGCCGCGCTGTCCGCGCCGGTCGCCCATTGCGCCGGATGGCACTTCGAAGATCCCGTTGGCGAGCACGTAGGCGCTCAGAATCCATCCCCATTGTTGCGGCTGGATATGCAGATCGGCCTGAATCGCAGGTCCCGCGACGGCAATGGCCAGGCGGTCGAGAAAGGTAATTGCGGAGAGCAGCCCGAGAAACGTGAGAACATTGTAGCGCTGCTTCAAGCGCTGACCTTCGTCAGTTGCGGCAATTTCAGCGCCTTGCGCGCGCTCAGCACGGCGAGCTCAGGGCTGGAGATCACGGGCGCGTGGATTACGTCGGCCGCAAGAGTGGTCAACACACGCGCCATCGAAGCTTGTGCCAGCACGATCAGGTCCACTCCCTTCAAATCTTCCACCAGCGCCTTTGCCAGCAGCCGGTCGTGGGTCGCGGTGTCGCCGGCGAGCACGGCGGGAAAAGCATCCTCGCACAAGCACTCTACCAGTTCCACCTTGCGGCCTGCCTTGGCGGCCTTTTCGTGCAGCAGTGCAGTGGTGGGATCGAGCGTGGTTCGCAAGCGTGGCCAGCACGCCGATGGTATGCGCCTGCCGCACCGCCTTCTCGGCCATGGCTTCATCGATGCGCAGCACGGGAATCTCGAAAAGCTGCTGCGCCACCGTCGCGCCGGGCCCGATCGACGAACACGTCACCAGCACCGCGTCCGCTCCCGCCTCTTCCGCCGACGCAATCTGTTCCACCAGACGGCGGATGGTGACCTTGCGCAGGTGCCCGGCCTTCACCGTGTCCTGAATCAGGCTCTCATCCACTATGTGAAATACCTTGGCCTCGGGAGATGTGCAGACGGCAGAGCTTGGTGAAACCAGCCGCAAGCGTCGGACTGGTATGAATGAGAGCGAGAGTCGGTTTGGCTTGAGTCGGACAACGTTTTGCCTTTCCGTGCAGCGGACCGAATCGTGCGTATCGAGTTCCATGCCGGAAATAATACCGGGAGCTAGCGGCCAGGATATCGAGCCGGTTTCTCGATTGCTCCTCACGTTACCGCATTTGCACTCGCCTCTTGCGAACAGTTACAACCCCATCGCACCGCAATTCCGGTAAGCGGAACGCAAGTGGGCAGTCGATAAAGCTCTGAATCGGTCGCCACGTGTGATACAAAAGCCTCGCATGAGAAAATCAAGTCATGATCGAAAATCGCAACCCTGCGGCACGCACGTTACGGCGCGCGGGTCTGGCCTTCACGCGTGGCATTCACGCTTGGCCGCACTCTGTTGCGCGCGCGCATCCGGCCGCTGCGCAAAACGCAAGCGCCGCGCCGCAGCCATTGCTGCTGGGCGCAGCGTGGTACCCCGAGCAATGGCCAGAGTCGCGCTGGGATGCCGATCTGCAGTTGATGGAGGATGCTCATCTACACGTGGTGCGCGTCGGCGAGTTTGCATGGAGCACCATCGAGCCAGAAGAAGGCCACTACGATCTGGACTGGCTCGTGCGCGCGATCCGGCTCGCGGAAAAGCACCACATCGCGGTTGTCATCGGCACGCCCACGGATGCGCCGCCAGCGTGGCTCACCTCGGCGCACCCTGAAACCTTGCGCGTCGACGCCGCAGGCCGACCTGCGGAACACGGCAGCCGCCGGCAGTTCAACTATGCCAGCCCGGAGTACCGCAAATTCTGCGCGGCCATCGCCGAACAACTCGCCCGCCGCTTCGGGCACGATCCAGACGTAATCGGCTGGCAGATCGGCAACGAATATACCGAGGAATCCTTCGATCCTGCGACACGCCGCCAGTTCCAGGATTGGCTCAAGCAAAAATACGGCACGCTCGATGCACTGAATCGCGCCTGGGTCACGGCCTATTGGAGCCAGACCTACGATCGCTGGGATGAGATTCCGCTGCCCACCGCCGGCGGCAATCCCGGCCTCCTGCTGGACCATCGCCGCTTCGTCAGCGATACATGGCGCGACTTTCAGCAGGTGCAGATCGACGTGATTCGCAAGTACGCCGACCCGCGCCAGTTCATCACCACAAACATCGGCGGCCTGGGCTGGAGCGACAACTGGAACCATTACGAAATCACCCGCCCGCTCGACCTCGCCGCATGGGACGACTACGTGGGCGAGGGCCATTTGAATGTTGCGCGCAACGCCGCCATGCACGACTTCGTTCGCGGCTGGAAGCGCGAGAACTTCTGGGTCATGGAGACCCAGCCCGGCTCGGTGAACTGGGCGCCGGTCAACACCACGCTCGATGCCGGAGAAACGCGCGCCATGGCCTGGCAGGCCGTCGGTCACGGCGCCGACGCCGTTCTTTATTGGCAATGGCGCGACGCGCTCAACGGCCAGGAGCAGTATCACGGCGCGATCGTGGGTCCCGACGGCACGCCACTGCCGATTTACGCAGAGATCGGCCGCATCGGCAGCGAGTTTGAGAGCGCAGCCGCCGCGCTTCAGGGAACCCGGCCGGTTGCGCAAGTGGCGTTGCTCGTGAGCTACGACAGCCGCTGGGCCATCGATTTCCAGCCGCACAACAAAAACTACGACCAACTCGACGTTTTGCTCGGCTACTATCGCCCGCTGCGCGACGAACAATTGACGGTGGACATCGTAAGCGCCGACGCATCGCTCGACGACTACAAATTGGTTTTCGCGCCGAGTCTGAATGTCATCTCCAGGGATCTTGCCGACGCATCTGCTCACATATGTGCAGCAGGGCGGTCATCTCGTGCTCGGTCCGCGCTCCGGCATGAAGGACGAGCACAACTCCCTCAACATCGCAGCGGCAGCCAGGCCCGCTGGTTGCGCCGCTTGGCGGGCGTGTCGAGCAGTATTACGCGCTCGATGGCTCCGTGCCGGTCGGCGGAACGCTCGGGTCCGGCACCGCTTCGCTTTGGGCAGAGCAGCTTTCGGCCAGCGCACCGGACGTTGACATTCTCCTTCGCTACGGAAAATCAAATGGCTGGCTCGACGATCAGCCCGCGATGATCGTGCGCCGCGTTGGCAAGGGAAGCATCACCTATCTGGGCGCGGTGCTCGATCCCGATCTGATGCGCAAGGTTGTCGCGTGGGCAACGGCCGAGGCGCAGCTTGAGCCCGAATTTCCCGCAACGTCCCGCCGGCGTCGAGGTGTGCCGCCGCGTGAGCAGCATTCGCACGGTTTACCTGCTCATCAATCACGGAGCCGGCTCGGCCCACATCGCGCTACCCAAGGCCATGCGCGACGTTCTCAACGATGGAAGCAGCGTCTCAAACGTCGATCTCGCGCCGCAAGGTGTGGCACTGTTGGCGTCCGACGCAGTTGGCGGCAAACCCTGAGCAATTTGAACTCGAGGATGAATCGAATGACGGAGTCCCTGACGCGCCGGAAATTCACCTCCGGTTTGGCCGCCTCTCTGGCCAACCTGCCGCTTTTTCCTGGCAGCAATCTCTCCGCTGACAGTTTCAGCGAATCCGAGATCGCTCCCTTCCGCACGCCGTACAAATTCGATAAGCTCGTGCTCGCCGCATCGAACGATCCCAACGCGTTCGACTCGAAATCCGTCGACGACCCCTTCGTTTTCCTGCATGAGGGCGCGTTTCACATGCTCTACATCGGCTTCGATGGCACCGGCTATCAGACGGGCCTCGCGAAATCCGCTGACCTGGTCAACTGGGAGCGAATAGCCTGCGTAGCCCGCCGCGATCCCAACTCGAAATACACGCGGTTCAACATCGCGCTGAGTTGCGTTTTGCGCGAACACGGTCTGACGGCAAAGGGAAGGCTCAAGAAAGTGCACGGCCGCTACCTGGGCGCATGGAACGCGTATCCCAATGCAGGTTACGAAGCAGGCGCGGCGGTCATCGGCCTCGCGTGGAGCAGCGATCTGCTGCATTGGGAGCTCACCGATCCGATCCTATTCCCCGCGGACGGCGCACCGTGGGAACACGGCGGCCTCTACAGGCCTAACCTCATCGACCAGGACGGCGTCTTTTATCTCTACTACAACGCCAAGACTGACGTGCTGCCGAAAAGCGCGGGCGGAGGCTGGCACGAGCAGAGCGGTGTGGCAACTTCGCGCGACCTGAAGCGATGGACGCGCTACGAAGGCAACCCCATCCTGCCGAACGGCGGCCCCGATTCATGGGATGCGCGCTTCGCCAGCAATCCGTTCGTCGTTCGCAACAAGAATCTCTGGGGCATGTACTACTTCGGCCTCGATCGCCGCGGCGTTGCCCGCGAGCTGCTGGCGCTGGGCCGCGATCCGTACCACTTTGAAAAGGTAAATGAGATCATCATCGACCGCGGCGCTCCCGGCACAGTGGATGAAACCTACGCGCACAAACCCTGTGTCATCTTTCACGATGGCGCGCTGTATCACTTCTACTGCGCGGTTTCAGGCAAATGGCCGCACGAAGTGCGCGGCATCTCCGTCGCACGTTCCAAACCCTGGTGATTCTGCGCTTGGCATTTGCTTGGGCTCTGACCGCTTGAACAAGAACCTCTCCGTGCCCCATCCATTCGCCCGTTCTTTGGGCGAATGGGTGGGATAGCACGAACTCCACCGGCAGGAATCTATGCGGCCAAAGCGCTATTGCGAAGGATTCGCCGCGCGCACCTCGTATCTCCCCGATCCAACCATGAGCACGAGGCGAGCGCCGTCGATCGTCGATTCTTCAACGCCGGAGGCATGCGCCGGCGCTACGCCGTTCACGGTCGCCATTCCCGCAGCCACCGAATCGATCTGAATCTTCGCTCGCGTATTCGGAGGAACGTTGAAGTCGTAAACCGTCGCCGCGGCTCCGCGATGCCATTCACTCTCGATCTCACCGAAAGCGGATCGATAATGAGCGCGTGCCCACGCGATATTCCCCACGACGGCCGGGTGCAAAATCAATCGGCTCACGCCCTGTCTCTCGAGATCCACGTTGATCCCGCCCAGTCCGCGATAGAACCACTCCTCTGCGCTGCCCAGCATGAAGTGATCCTGCGAGTGGCCGCCGTCCCACGCTTCAGTGAGCGATGTCGCGCCCTGCGCCAAAATGTAGCCGTAACTGGGTGCATCGGTGCGTTCCAGCATGTCGAGCAGTACATCGGAGCGCCCGCCATCGAGCAGCGCATCAACCTCGTAGTGGAACCCCACCTCGCCAGATGTTGTGTGATTCTGATGCGCGCGGATATCTTTCACCAATGCGTCGAGCACTGCCGCGCGTTCGCCCTCGGGAACCATTCCCAAGGCAAGCGGCATGGCCTGTGCCGTCTGGCTGCCTTTGTCGTAGCGATGCTGTGTAGCATCGAAAAACCTCGCGTTGAATACCTCGCGCACGCGTGCCGCCTGCTCCGCATAAGCCTGGCTCTCTTCGTTCCGGCCCAGCGGTGTGGCAGCCTGTTCGAGAGCCCTCAAATCCTGATAATAGATGGCGGTTCCTGTCACGCCTGCCGTCGTCAGTTGCGATATTCCGGCGTCGCCAGGACCGATATCGAACCAGTCTCCGAGACCGTAATCGACGATGCCATCATGCGCGCGCGACCCAAGATACGCCGCATAGGCGCGCATCACGCCATACTGCCCCGCGAGGAACGCGCGATCCCCTGTGCGTTGGTAAGCAAGCCACGGCCCCAGCACCGCCGCGCTACCCCACTCGGGTGAATCGTTGAAGACGGCATACTTCGGCTCGAAGACAACATACTGCGGCGCAATGGTCGGCACCATGCCCGCTTCAGGCCCGTCTTTGTGCTGCACGTCGGCAATATTGTGCGCGGTGGCTGCATACAGCCCCGCGAAGTCGAAGTCAAAAAAAAGCGACGGCGCCATCAAATGCGTCTCTTCAAGCCAGCCCAGCTTTTCGCGATGCGGACAATCGGTAAACAGGCTCACCGCATTGTTCTCAATAGCATGCAGAATCAGAGCGTGAATGCGGTTGAGCATCTCGTTGGACGATGCGAATTCGCCCACTTGTTCTGACGACGAGTGCACCGCTTGGCCGCGCAGGCTCACGATCCGCGCGTCACCTTCCACCTGCACGTAACGAAATCCGTAGTAGCTGAAGCGCGGATGCCAGGTTTCGATACGCGAGCCGGAGCCTCCGCCGCGCAATGTGTACGAAAACCACTGCGGGCTGCCCGAACTGCGCTGCCAGGCAAGGCCTTCCTTATCGAGCAGCTCGCCCGAAATCAGTTTCACGGTGGCCCCGGCTTTTCCAGTGACCGCGATCTCCGGCCAGCCCGCGAAGTTCTGGCCCAGGTCGTAAATTGTCACGCCGGCCTTCGGATGCGTCACCTTCACTGGCGCGTAGGTGTGCATCACGCGGATGGGCGGCGCAATCTCGGGCATCGGCGCGCCGCCCGGACCATCGACCACCGAAACGGAGCGCCATGCGCGATCGTCAAAACCCGCGCGGTCCCATCCTCGTGGCTCGAGCCGCGCATCAAAGTCCTCGCCGCCGTACGTGGACGAAAATGTGATCGGCCCCGGCGCGGTCTTCCAGGAGCCGTCGCTCAAAATCTCCGTCGAACTGCCGTCGGTGAACTCGATGTGCAGTTGCACCGCGCACTTCAATTCGCCGTAGCTGCCCACAAACTTCGTGAAGCGGCCGGGAGTTTTCAAAACACGATACATCCCGTTGCCGAGCATGACGCCCAGCGCGTTCGGCCCCGCATGCAAAAGCGGAGTCACATCGAAGGCGTCGTAATACACCGTCTTACGATAGTCGCTCCAGCCCGGCGTGAGTTCATCGTCGCCCACCTTGCGGCCGTTCAGCCGCAACTCATCCTGTCCCAGCCCCGAGGCGTAGAGCAAAGCGCGCGTCACAGGGCGGCTCAACGCAAAAGATTTGCGAAACAGCGGAAGCGGTTCGGTGTCATTCGTGTCAGTTGGATGCGCGGCAATCCACCCCGCGCGCCATAGTGGAGCTTGCGTCCAATGGCCCGCATCGCTCCAGCCACTCGCGTGTTTCTGCTCGTCCCAAACTTTCACGCGCCACGCGTAAGCGCGGCCCGGCTCAAGTGCAGGCCCAGCGTAAGCGATCCCATAAACTGCCGAGCTCGAAACCACTCCGGTATCCCAGAGAATCGCGCGCGCCGATCGCGCGCCACGAGCCTCCGCCGTCACTTGAATCCGATATGCGGATTGGCTCACCGAGTGAAGCGTTTTCGACGCTGCAACCAACTGCCAGGAAAATGCCGGATGCGCATCCGCGACAGCCAGCGGTTCGCTCTTGCCATCGCAGCGCAGATCCATCGGCCGCAGCAGATGCGATGCGGGCGCAGCCGCGGCGGCAAGCGCACCCGCAATCCCCAAAAAGGCAGCGCAGCAGCTCAATCTGCCGGCGCGAGTCAGGATGCGCGCGAAAGACTTTGCATGGAACGTCATCAGCCCCGTGATACAGCACCCAGCCACAAGAACGCAATCCTCAAACTCGCACCGCTTCTGCTAGTTTGGATGGGATGAGCCGCAAAAGCCGCACTTGCCGAATACAACTTGCCTTCGTCGCGTCCCTACTGGCCGCGCTCGCCTGTCCCGCACACGCACAGCAAACATCGGTGAAGTTGCAGCAGCAGCTTGCGCGCGTCGACGCCGCCGCGCACACGGGCCCCTTCCACGCCAATTGGGATTCGCTCGCCGACTATCGCGTGCCGGATTGGTTTCGCGACGCCAAGTTCGGCATTTTTATCCATTGGGGCGTGTACTCCGTTCCGGCATTCGGAAACGAATGGTATTCGCGCAACATGTACGTCCAGGGCAATGCTGCCTTCAAGCATCACGTTGCAACTTACGGTCCGCAGTCCAAATTCGGCTACAAGGACTTCATTCCCATGTTTCGCGCAGAGCATTTCGACGCCAATGCATGGCTCGACCTGTTCGCGCAGGCCGGGGCGCGCTACGTGGTACCCGTGGCCGAGCATTGCGACGGCTTCCCCATGTACGATTCCGGCCTCACCGATTGGGACGCCGCCAAAATGGGCCCGAAGCGCGACGTAGTCGGCGAGCTGGAAGCCGCCACGCGCCGCCACGGCTTGCACTTCGGCGTTTCCTCGCATCGCGCCGAGCATTGGTGGTGGTACGACGGCGGCATGAAATTCGACTCCGATGTCCGCGACAGGCGCTACGCCGGCCTCTACGGTCCCGCGCAGCCCATGGCACTGCCCGGAGACGACGACTCGAAAGAGCCCGACCCCGATCATCTCGAGCGCTGGCTTCCGCCGGACAAGGCCTTCCTCGATGACTGGCTGGGGCGCAGCTCGGAACTCGTCACCAAATACCATCCCGACTTTCTTTACTTCGATTGGTGGATCGGCCAACCCGCATTCCAGCCCTATCTCCAGCGTTTCGCGGCCTACTACTACGATGAAGCGGCAAGCCGCCGCCAGGGCGTGGTGCTCACTTACAAGGGATACGATTTCCCCGAGAATGCCGCGACTCTCGACATCGAACGCGGCAAGCTCGACACACTTCGTCTGCTGCCCTGGCAGACTGACACCTCGGTCAGCATTCATTCCTGGGGATACGCGAACAACGACGAGTACCGCAGCGCACAATCGCTCATCGACGAGTTGATCGACGTGGTCAGCAAAAACGGCAACCTGCTGCTCAACGTGGGTCCGAAATCCGACGGTACCATTCCCGATCAGGCGCGCGCCATCTTGCTCGAGATGGGCGCGTGGCTCAAAACGAACGGCGAGGCGATTTACGGGTCGCGCCCGTGGCTCGTCTATGGTGAAGGCCCCACAAAAGTGACCAGCTCGGCTAAAAACTCCGACCAGCAGCAGTTCACCGCCCAAGACATTCGCTTCACCACGCACCATGGCGCCCTCTACGCCATCGCGCTGGGCTGGCCCGCCAACGGCGAACTGCGCATTCGCTCGCTTGCGCGCGGCTTGCCCTATCTCAAGGAGCCCGTCTGCGGAGTGCAGATGCTGGGCTCCGGCGAGCCGCTTTCCTGGCACCAGGAAGTCGACGGACTGCACATCGAACTGCCCGCCGAGCGCCCCAATGAGCCCGCCTGGACGTTCCGGATAATGGAACCGGAAGTGCATACGCGCCACTGCGGAAACTAGATACCTATTGCCGCTCCGAGTTACCACGCGTCCCAGGCGCCCCATCGACCTTCCCCTCGTTTTGATCGCCCTTGATTGAGGCAAGGATTGAGGGGTGTTGGCAAACCGGGAAGCAAGCGGGTGCCTCTTTCTCGAATCGATTTCCATCAAGTGTTTATGCCCCCTTCGTGAGACTTGGTGCGCATTGCCATTGAGCCGAAAGCTGTTTGCGCCGCGCCGTAAAACGCTCGAAAATTGCGTTTCGGTTCATTCCCAAGTTTGTTCCGCAATGCGGATTTGTGCGCTGAAAATTTGCCGGTGGCCCGAGCCGCGGTTCTGCCCCGCCAACTCCTCTTCAATTCCGCCCCGCGAAAAACTGGTTTTCACGTTGACACCGGATTTGAGCGTTCCTTACTGTTCCCTCCGCAACAGCAATGCTGTGCTCTCTTCGCGCCAAGCAATGAGAGCGAACCAAAATCGCAAGGAGGCCTCAATGACACTGAATCAGGTGCGGAACGCATCGCGACTGGCTGTAGCGTTCGGATTGTTCTTCGTGGCCGCATGGCTGCACGGACAGAGCGCGACCAGTTGTTCGATTACCGGCACAATTACTGACGCCACCGGGGCAGTGGTGCCCGCAGTCCAGGTGACGATTACCAACCAGGCCACGGGCCTGTCGCAGACCGAATCCAGCAATGGCGCCGGGTTCTACGACGCAGCGTCGTTGGCGCCGGGCGATTATTCTGTCGCCACCGCAAAGGCCGGATTCAAGAGCGAGCAAATCAAGAACATCCACCTCGATCCCGGTCAGCGCCGCGGACTGAATGTGAAGCTCAACGTCGGCAGCGAAACTGTCTCTGTCAGCGTGGAAGCCGACGCCGAAGTGGTGCAAACCGAGAGCGCCGAAGCCGGCGGCACAATCACCGCAAAGGAAGTCCAGAACATCATGCTCAACGGACGTAACTTCGAGTCCTTGTTGACGGTTGTTCCGGGCGTCAGCAGCGTCAATGGCGCGAACGGCACCTATCAGGCCGGGCAAGGCGCCATCACCTCGGCTGTCGTGATCAACGGATCATCCGACGAAGAGAGCATGTACACCATCGACGGTGTATACAACGACGTCAGTGCATCGGACATTACTCTGCCCATCACGCCGGTCGTCGATCACGTGGCCGAAATGCGCGTGCTGAGTGACAACTTCAGCGCCAAGTACGGATTGGCTGGCCGCCAGGTCCTGGTCACCACCAAAAGCGGCGGCGACCAGTTCCACGGCAGCAGTTATTTCTTCGACCGCACCAACGAGTACGGCACCGCACACGGCTTTCTCCAGAACGGAGCGGTACCATTGACCTCGCTGCACCAATCAGACTGGGGTATCACGCTGGGCGGTCCGGTGGAGATTCCCAAGCTATGGACCAGCCTGAACAAAAAGCTCTTCTTCTTTGTGGGCGCCGATTGGAAAGCGGTTCATCAGTCCTACTTTTCCGGCGCTCGCGATGTGTTTTCGCAGGCCAATCGTAACGGCGACCTCAGTTCGGAGGTTGTTTATACCGCCGGAGCCAGCGCCAACCTGACGCCTTATGCATCGCTCGATGCGCCGCATCAGGCCATCCTCGACACCCGCGATGGCGGCGGCGCAGGCTCAGGGGCGGCCTGCATCTACCAGAAAGGCGGCACCGGGCCCTATAACCAGATCCTGCCCAAGTGCATGGACACAAACACCGTGGGCCTGATGAATACGCCTGACCCCAATAACACTGGCAACTACTTGTTCTGGCCGCTTCCCAATTACAACACCACCCTCGCGTCCACCAGTCAAAACTATGTAAACGACAACCCCACAAAATTCAGCGTGAACGATGAATTGTATCGTGGAGATTACAACATCAACTCCGACAACCTGGTCACCTTCCGTGTCCTGCATGAAGAAGTCGATTCCATCAATGCCACGCGAGGCTACAACGACTATGCGCCAAATCCGAACTCCGCGGCCTACACGCCGTCAACCGACGCTTTACTGCGCTGGCAGACGACCATCAAGCCAAATATGATCAACGCGGTCGGTTTTGCCTTGATCTATTCCAGGTACATTGCCGCGTTGATCGGAAAATACACCGTGCCCAGCGGCGTGAGCATCAACCAGAAATTCCCGGGTGCGGATCCACTGAACCGCATACCCGATATCAGCATGAACAACATTTCGGGACAGGCGAACAGTTGGTTCTGGTTGGGTGAAGGGGCGCTGCCGACGCACTCAAACAGCTCCAGCGGCGAGCTGCTCGACGACTTCACCTGGATCAAGGGCAACCATGCCTTTCAGGCCGGACTGACCGTCATGTGGGATCGTCTTCATGTCAATGCCAGTTCATTCCCCATGGGTAACTTCTGCTTCGACGGCAGCTACACCAACGACACGGCCGGCGACTACTTGTTGGGCTTCCTGGCCAGCGGTAATCACGCTTGCAGCAGTTACGGATACGAGCAAACCAACCTGCAGCGCGACGGACTTTTCCGTAACGTCTGGACAGAGGCCTATTTCGAGGATGACTGGAAACTAACCCCCCGCCTGACGGTCAACCTTGGCATGCGCTGGTCCTATTACACCGCACCCACCATGGACGGCAACCAGGTGTCCAACTTCGTTCCGAGCGCTTTCTCTCTTTCATCCGCGCCGGCCATTTGCGCGGATCCATCGGGGCTTCTCGGAAATACTCTCGGCAGTTTGCCGCAATGCGGCGTTTCGTCGTATGGGTTCCAATCCACAACCTGGCAGTATCTGAACGCCGCCAACTCGCCTCTGGAGACGAACGGCACCACGGCGGCCAATGTGACCAGCAATGGCATGCTTACCGCCGGCAACGGCGTCCCCAGCGGTTTCACCACTCCCCACAAGGATCTGTTCGCGCCGCGAATTGGCTTTGCTTACCGCTTGACCAACGACGGCAAAACATCGATTCACGGCGGAGTCGGCTTCGGCTATACGCAGGTGGGCTTACTGCAAACTTCAAACCTGTTGAGCAATATTCCCTTTGTGCAAACCCCGGTGTACTTCAACACTGTGTTCACCAATCCCGCCGGCCCATCGGGTGGCGGCGCTGTGCCCAATCCTCCCGGGCTTCCAGCGCTCAACTCAACCTCGAGCAGTTATCGGCCGGCAACCATACGCGACTACAGCTTGACGATAGAAAAAGAAGTCGCTCCGGGCGGCGTCCTCGCCATCGGATATGCCGGCATGACCACGCAGCATATCTTCACCACCGGCTGGGACTCGAACTTCCCATTGAATGCAAATCCGGTGACAGGAACCTATGCCAACCCAGCCGGAACCGCGGCCTGCGTTGCAGCGTCTACGGCTCCTAACCAACAAACTTCGGGCTTCGCCTACGATCCCTGCATCAACGCCGGCAAGGTGAACAGCTACTACTATCGCCCCTACCAGGGATACGCCGGCATCGGCACCGGCGCCAGTTTTGGCGTCGCCAACTACAACGGCCTGCTGGTCGGTTATGTGCAAAAAATGCATGACCTGACTGCACACGTCTCCTACACCTTCAGCAAGGCGCTGGGCGATATCAACGCCAGCGGCATCCAGGTGGCGTACAGCTCCAGTGGCGCTTTCCAGAACTCCAACAATCCTTTGGGCGATTACGGAAAACCGGATTACGATCGGCCCGACGTCCTCGTCTACTCGCTTGTCTACGATGTGCCGTTCTTCAACAAAACCTCGAACTACCTCGAGAAGGCGCTCCTGGGCGGATGGAATTTTACGTCCTATGGCGTCGTCGAAAGCGGATTTGCTCAGACGCCATCCTATAGCTCAGGCCTGGCGACACGGCCCAACGTAAACGGGCCAATTACCCGCGTCCACGGCACTAGCGGAAAAATCAGCGAAAACCAGCTAGGCGTCTATAGTGCCAGCAGCTTCTCGGCTCCCTCATGGGGCTATTTCGGTAGCGCCCAGGTGGGCTGCTTGCGTGCGCCCAAGGAAGTTGCGTTCCATATGGCCACGGAGAAGGGCTTCGCCATCCGCGAATGGGCGACCGTTAAACTCGGCGCGCAGGCATTTAACGTCTTCAACCACCCCAATGTGCTCGGCATGAACACTAATTGGGCGTCCGGCTCAAAAACATTTGCCACAGCAACGTCATTTGGCGATCCACGCCAAATGCAGTTCTACACCAAGATCACCTTCTAGCCTCCTTTGCATCACCCAATCGAGGGGACGGGCGCCGTTTGGCAACCGTCCCCTTCTTTTTTGCCGCGACTGCATTCCATTCGGTAAGACTCGTCCCGCAGTTCGCCCGCCGGGGTCCATTCCGCGTAGCGGATTGAACCCAGAGCCTGGTTCTCAGTCAGAAGAGATTTTGCGGCGGTTCTCCGACGAGTGGCAGCCCCCAGGATCTCCAACTCTGTGGGCCGGGGTCCTTTTGTCGCCGGGGTTTTCGCCGCATTACGTCACACATCTCGCCCAGCTCTCCCTCAAGTTGATACTCTGGTTGCACAAACTTCCGGCGGAAGGAGTCATGCGCTTCATCCGCCTTTGAGTTCAACCCGAAATAGCCGTCTATTCTTCCTCGCATAGGTGTGCCATGAATCGTCGCGAAATGTTGAAGATTGGCTCGGCCTGCTCGCTGTCTGCCTTGGCAAGCGCAGCATCCGCAGCCGTTCCCGGCGCAACGAACCCGGCCGGTTCCGCGCCCGTACCGAAATGGGAGGTCTTCGAACTCCAACTCGCGGGGCCTGCCGGCGGCAATCCGTTTGTTGAAGTCCAGTTGGCCGCAACCTTTACCCTCGAGCACCGGTCCATAGCGGTTGATGGCTTCTATGACGGCCAGGGGCAATACAAAATTCGCTTTATGCCGGATACCGAAGGCACGTGGGCCTACGCGACGGCGAGCAATGCGGCCGATCTCGACGGCAAAACGGGCGGCTTCCTTTGCACGGCTGCGCTCCCAGGGGTTCACGGCCCCGTGCGCGTGCGCAACACGTGCCACTTCGCCTATGAGGATGGCACACCCTATTTCCCATTCGGCACCACATGTTATGCCTGGGTCCACCAGGACCAGGACATGCAGCAGCGGACCCTCGATACGCTGCGCACCGCTCCCTTCAACAAATTACGCATGTGCATCTTCCCCAAACACTATGAGTACAACCACAATGAGCCGCCGCTGTATCCGTTCGAGAGGGACGCGGCAGGCAAGAATGATTTTGCGCGGCCCAATCCCGCATACTTCGCGCATATCGAAGAGCGCATCGGCGATCTACGCGCGCTGGGCATCGAGGCCGACGTCATTCTCTTTCATCCCTATGACAACTGGGGATTCTCCACCATGCCCTCCGAGGCCGATGATCGCTATCTGAAGTACGTGCTGGCGCGTATGTCGGCCTACAGGAATATCTGGTGGTCGATGGCCAACGAGTTCGATCTCATGAAGGCAAAATCCGTCTCCGACTTCGACCGCTTCTTCCATATCGTGGAGCAGCGCGACCCCGTCGGCCATCTGCGCTCCATTCACTGCGGCGCGGTGCTCTACGACTACTCGCGTCCCTGGGTCACGCACGTGTGCATGCAGTCCTCCATGTTTGACCATGCCACGGAGTGGCGGGACCGGCTGCGCAAGCCGATGATCTGGGACGAGGTGGGCTACGAAGGAAATCTCAACCGGCGGTGGGGAAACTTGTCGGGCGAGGAGGAGACTCGTCGATTCTGGATGGGCGTGATCTCCGGGGGCTACGTCACCCACGGCGAAACCCTGCTGAAAGATACCGATGCGCTCGACGAAGATACGACGCCGGAACTTTGGTGGGCGCGCGGCGGCGAATTGCGCGGCTCAAGCCCCGCGCGGATCGCTTTTTTGCGCAGGCTCGTCGAAGAAACCGTGGATGGGCTGCAAAAAAGCGCGAAACGCACCGGCCTTTCGGCGCAAGCCGGAGCCTATTATCTGAATGCCTCGGCGACGGACGAGGACGGCGCAACGACGCGACAGATCCTCTACTTCATGGACTCCCATCAGCCGCTGTATTACGAGTTCCCGCTGCCCGATGGTAAATTCACCGCTGAACTTATCGATCCCTGGGAAATGAAGATCGTCAAGCTCGACGGTGCCTTCGCCGGCAAGTGCAAGATCCGTCTTCCAGTCCGTCCCTACCAGGCACTGCGATTTCGCAAGGTGTAGCTCAAGCCTGCCGCCGCGTCATCGCGATCGATCCAACCGTCGCATCTTTCTTGTTGCGTGTATACCTTCCTCTCCGAAGTTTCGCGGCCGCCCCAAGTCGCCCCCGCCGCCATCGATTCCGCGTTGCGGATTGAATGCAGCACCCATTCTCAGCGGGCAATGATCGGGCACAGGTTCCGCAAACTGACGATTCCCCGAGCCCCAACTTTCGGGTGCGTCACCGAATGGAGACTTCAAATGACAGGGCCGGCTCATCCAGTAAAGTCGCCGTCGATCGATCCGTCGCAGAATCCGCTGATTCTAAGTTATTTATAACCAGAAAACACGTTGAATTTCCGGCTGTGGAGGGCTGCTCCATCGAGCAAGCTCCACACCTTTCCCCGTTACAGATCTCTCGATCCAAAATCCAGGTTCCGAACAATAGAAAATAATCGTATACTCTCGAAAATAAAGCGCTGCTGCCTCGATGCCCACCGTCACTGCCAATCCGCTCCACCGCTCGACTCCACCTGCCGTAACGCTTCCGGAGCGCATCAATATTCTGGCCGACGATTTGACGGGCGCATGCGACTCCGGCGCGGCATTTCTCTCCACGGGCCGGGCGGTGCGCGTGTGGCTTGGGGCCGCCGCGCCATTCTCCGCTTCTGAGCCGGTGCAGGCCTTCAACAC
This sequence comes from uncultured Acidobacteriaceae bacterium, assembly GCA_963732305.1. Lineage (GTDB taxonomy): Bacteria > Acidobacteriota > Terriglobia > Terriglobales > Acidobacteriaceae > Telmatobacter. The sequence continues at coordinate 844,170 of CAVSYW010000002.1, read as the reverse complement.
GGATTCCCGATCGCTCTCGCCAGCCATAGCGTCGCGCATCGTGTCGCGCACTTTGGCACAACTCGCTTCCCGTCCTCGATCACTTCTGTTTAAGAAAATCGACTCCGCAGGACGCGGTCCTTTGGCCGCCGAAGTTTTGGCCGCCCATCACGCTTATGGATCTCGGGCCGTCCTGCTTGCGCCTGCATTTCCCGTCGCAGGCCGCACGGTGCGTGAGGGAATCCTGGAAATAGAAGATGCCACCGGCCAACGCACGCGAACCGACGTGGCCGGCCTTTTTCCGCCGCGACATAGGGCTCTCATTCATCTCGTCTCACACCCCGAACAACTTGCAGCGGCCCTCGACACGGGCAAGCCCGTACTTTTATGCGACAGTTCCGCGCAATCGGATCTGGAAGCGCTCGTCCGCGCTGCGGAAAACTTTCCGGGCCTGCTGTTTGCCGGATCTGCCGGCCTGGCCCAGGCGCTAGCCAGCCGCCATGCCAAACACATTCATCTCGCGTCGGCGCCCTCCGCCCTGCGCACATTGATCGTTGCAGGTTCGGACCACTCGGTCACGAAACTCCAGCTTGCATCGCTCGATCCCGTCCACTCTAGCGCCGTTCAAGTGCTGCGTCTCCGTTTGGACCAACCCGATCATGCGCAAATCCTCCCCGCATTCCGCACCTTCGCTCCGCAGGCTCTCATCCTCACTGGCGGCGACACCGCCTTATTCGCGGCCAACGCGCTCGGCGCCCACTCTTTTATCCTTCATGGAGAGCTTGCGCCGGGGATTCCCTGGGGCATCATGCAGGGCGGCATCGCGGAAGGGTGCACCGTGATCACAAAATCCGGCGGTTTTGGCGCGCCCTCGGTCTTCAACGGCATTCTCACCGCGCTTCGAGGTCTCGCATGAACAGTCTTGCACGCATCGCCATCAGCATCGGAGACCCCGCCGGCGTCGGCGCGGAAATTGCCCTCAAAGCTCTTCGCGACGATTCCGTTGCCTCGCTCGCGCAATGGATACTGATCGCCGACTCGGCTGCACTCCGCGAGGCGGGCGCAATCTCCGGCATCGATCCAACCACTCTGCCCTGCGCTTTTATCGACACCGGTACATTGCCAGCCGACCACACGGTTGCCTTCGGCCAGCTTCGCGCCGAATACGGCATCGCGGCCATTGCCTATGTGCGCCGCGCCGTAGAACTCTGCATGAGCGGCGAGGCCGACGCCATGGTCACCGCGCCGTTGAATAAGGAAGCCGTCACGCTCTCCGGCCGCGCCTTCTCCGGCCACACCGAATACATCGCCGAGCTGATGGGCGCGCCGGAGCCGCGCATGCTGCTCTACTCTGAAAGACTGGCCACCATCCACGTCAGCACGCATATTCCTCTTGAGCAGGCATGCAAACTCGATCGCACTCGCATTGTGCAGACCATCCAACTCGGCAACGACGCACTCCTGTGGATGCGCCGTCGAACTCCGCGCATCGCCGTCTGCGGCCTCAACCCCCATGCCGGCGAACATGGACTCTTCGGCACGCAGGATGCTGCCATCATCGCTCCCGCCATCGAGGAGGGGCGCTCCCTTGGCATCGACTGCTCCGGCCCGCACTCGCCCGATACCATCTTTGTCCGCGCCCTGCATGGCGAATTCGATCTCATCGTCGCCATGTATCACGATCAGGGCCACATTCCCATGAAGCTCATCGACTTCACCGGCGGAGTCAACGTTTCACTCGGCCTTCCCATCATCCGCACCTCCGTCGATCACGGCACGGCCTTCGATATCGCCGGCCGCAACCAGGCCGATGCCACCAACATGAAGTCGGCCATGCGCCTCGCGGTAAGCATGGCCGAAGGCAAGTCCGCTCTCACGGACAAAGCAGCCGAATCCACAAAGGCTGAATCCGCCAATATTGGGGGCGTGCGCTAGTATGCATCTCGCCGACACGCTCATCGTTGCCGCTTACATGATTACGCTCGTCGGGATCGGTATTCGTGTCGCCGGCCGCCAGAAGACCACCGACTCCTACTTCATCGCCGGTCGCACTGTCCCCGGATGGGCCGCTGGGCTCTCGCTGCTCGCCACCATCATCACCAGTGTCACCTTCATCGCGTTTCCCGGCGCGGCCTACGCGGGCGACTGGAACCTGCTCGTTCCTGGCATTCTCTTCGTCTTCGTCATTTTGTCCATCGGCCCGGTGATCGTGCCCTTCTTCCGTCACGTGGTATCGATGTCGGTTTACGAATACTTCGGCAAGCGCTTTGGACCCGCGGTGCGCATGTATTCTTCCTTCGCCTTTGCCGCCGGTCACTTTGCCAAGATGGGTTTTGTCTTTTACCTGCTCGCGCTCGCGGTCGCGGGCTTTACCAATTGGTCCATCGCGTTTCTCATTGCCGGCCTCGGCGTCATCACCATCTTCTACACCTTCATCGGCGGCCTACGCGCCGTCATCTGGACCGATGTCGTGCAGGGCTTTCTGCTTTGGGCCGGCATCGCCGTCACGCTCGTCCTGTTGCTGTTTTCCCCGCGAGTTCATCCCAGCGCGATGATTCACCTCATTGCGGTGAATCACAAAACCAGCCTGGGCAGCTTCGACTTCGATCTCGCGCGCCCCACCTTCTGGACCATGGCGCTCTACGGTTTCTTCTACTATCTACAGAAATACACCGCCGATCAAACCGTAGTGCAGCGCTACCTGGCCGCAAAATCCGACCGCTCCGCCTTGCGCGGCATCGCCATGGGCGCATCGCTCTGTCTTCCCGTGTGGACGGCCTTCATGCTCATCGGCTCGCTCCTCTGGGCCTTCTACCGCCTCACGGGCCAATCGCTTCCCGCCTCTATCACGCGCGCCGATCAAGTTTTTCCTTACTACATGGTCACGCAAATGCCGGTCGGAGTCGCCGGCCTTTTTCTTGCGGCCCTCTTCGGCGCAGCCATGTCGATGCTCGCTTCCGATCTCAATTGCCTGGGCCTCATTCTGGTTGAAGATTTCTATGCGCACTTCTTCCCACTCCACAACGACGCGCAGCGCCTGCGCTTTGGAAAACTCTCCGTCGTGCTCTGCGGATTTCTCGCCATCGCCGTCGCGCTCCGCCTTAGTTCCACGCATGGCTCCGCGCTTGCGCTCTACTACGCCGCCACCGCCATCGTTGCCGGCGGGTTGGCCGGCCTTTTCCTGCTGGCGTTTCTCTCGCCGCGCGCCGGCCGCTTCGCTGCCATTGCCGGCATTGTTGTCAGCTTGCTCTTCACCGTCTACGCCACGCTCACTCTTGATGGCGGCAAGATGCTCAACCTTCATCGCTACAACTACCCCTGGAGCGAGTACACCATCGGCGTCTTCGGCAATCTTTTGCTCCTTGCTACTGGCTTGCTCTGCGCGGCTTTCTTCCCCGCGCCGCAAAATCTTTCCTCCACACTCACACTCTGGAGCTGGCTCGCCGCTCGCAAGCTTACCAGCCCTCAATCCGTTCCATTGGGAGATACTCCATGAATCGTTTGCAGCAAGCTGTTCAGGCGAACGGCGGCAAGACTCTTTTGGGCGCAGCCGTTTATTTTTACGATCCCATTTTTCTTGAGATCTGCGCGCATCTCGGCTACCAGGTCATCTGGATCGAGATGGAGCACGGTCACATCACCTTCGCCGAGGCTGCCGATCTCTGCCGCATGGCCGCGGGCACCGGCATGTTAACCATGCTCCGCATCTCCGATGTGCGCCGTGAAAACGTACTCAAAGGCGCCGAGTGCGGACCCGACATTCTCGACGTTCCCATGATTGAAACCCCCGAGCAGATGCAAAGCCTTCGCGAATACGCGCGCTTTGCCCCTGCTGGCAGCCGCGGATTCTTCTCCGTCTCGCGCGCCGTCAATTACAGCATTCCCAGCCCCGCCGTCACTCAACAGCAAAGCCTCAACAAAAACCTCTGCCTCATGGCGCAGATCGAAAGCCGCGCTGCGCTGGATCGTGTCGACGAGTTGGCCGCGGTCCCCGATGTCGATCTCTTCATCGGCCCTGCCGATCTCGCTGCCAGCCTGGGTCTGCCTTCGCAAACATCGCATTCCACGGTGCAGGCCGCCGCTGCAAAGATCGTCAAAGCCGCCCGCAATCACAACAAATCTGTCGCCACGGCCTGTGCGCCTGACGAATTCGCATTCTGGCTCTCGCTCGGCATCGATCTCCTTTTCTGCGCCAACGATATCTCTTGCCTCAAGCAGGCCGCCGGAGATTGGCTGGGCGACGCCCGCAAGATTCTCGAACGCATGAATGGCAAAGAAGTTCCAGTGGGCGCAGCACACCGCGTCTAAGCCTTTGACCGCTGGAAGAGAAATTTTCCCGTGCCCCATCCATCCGGTCGCCGCGGCGACCGAATGGGTGGGATAGCACGAACTCAACTGGCACGAATTCATGCGGTCAAAGACAAGCGCTGATTGAAACTGTGTTTCCCAGGATGCATCGATGAAACCTCATCTCCAATTTGCCCTCGCTTTCGCATTTCTTCCCTCCGCCATGCTCGCCCAAACCGACGCGCCGGCGCAGGCCTTTGCCCTTCTCCACGCCGACGACTACCACCACTATGTCGCCCAGTTCGCCAGCGACGAACAAGAAGCCACCGGCCAAACACCATCCGACGAGTGGCCGTGGATCGCCGCCAACGTTCCGCTTTTTGATTCCTCAAACAAGCAGTTCGAAGAGATGTACTACTTCCGCTGGTACTCCTTCGAGAAGCACGTTGAAGAGACCGCCGACTACGGCTACCTCATCACCGAGTGGCTGCACCGGCCCGACATTCCTCACAACGGCGTGCTGCCTGACGCCGCGCCTTTTCATCTGGGCGAGGCGCGCTGGCTGCGCAACCCTAAAATCGCCGAGGATTACGCGCGCTTCTGGGGCAGTCCCGGAGCCAATTCCCGCGCCTATAGCTTTCCGTTTGCGTGGAGTGTGCAATTGGTAACGGATGCCACCGGCGATCGGAAACTCGGAATCGATCTTCTGCCTGCATTAGAAGCCAACTACAAAGCCTGGGACGATCATCTCGATCCGGCCATCGGCCTGTACTGGCAGATCGACACCCGCGACGCCATGGAAAAATCCATCGGCGGCGACGGCTATCGCACGCCGCTCAACAGCTATATGCTCGCCGACGCGCGCGCCATTGCAAATTTCGCACGCGTCACCGGCCCATCGGCAATCGCCGCCGAGTATGATGCCAAGTCTGCCGCGCTCGAGCATTTAATCGAAACGAAACTCTGGAATCCGCACGATCGGTTTTACGAAGATCTCTCGCCCGCGGCCGACTCCGGCATTCGCAAAGAGAAGCGATTCAAGGACCCCGGTACGCAACTCCAGTTCGCAGGCGTGCGCGAACTCATCGGCTACATCCCCTGGCAGTTCTACGCACCCACGCCGAGCCACGCCATCGCGTGGAAGCAACTCTTCGACCCCAATGGCTTCGCGGGCAAGTACGGTCTCACCACCGCCGAGCGTCGCAGTCCGCGTTTCCGTTTCGCCTCGGACGATCAGTGCACGTGGAACGGCCCTTCATGGCCCTACGCCACCACGCAGACTCTCCTTGCATTGGCCAACTTGCTCAACGGCCCTGCGCAGACAACCATTGGCAAGCAACAGTATTACGAGTTATTCGCGAACTACGTCTTGTCGCAGCACATCAAGTTGCCCAGCGGCCGCGTCATCGACTGGATCGACGAGGATCTCGACGCCGACACCGATGAGTGGATCGCAAAAGATATGCTGCTTGCCAAGCACAAGCAAGTCGGCCGTGGAAACTACTACAATCATTCCGGATTCGCCGATCCGCTGATCACCGGGCTCATCGGCCTGCGTCCAGGTACAGACGCGAAGATCGACATTCATCCGCTCCTGCCAGTAGGCGCATGGACCTATTTTGCCGTGGACGGCCTTCCCTATCACGGCCATTTGCTCGCAATCCTGTACGACGAATCCGGCAAACATTATCGGCAGGGCCGCGGTCTCACGCTCTTTGTCGATGGAAAAAAGATCGCCAGCCGCTCCACGCTTGGCCCGCTTCAAGCCGAACTGCCGCACTGAAAATGTACCGCCGGTTTCCAGACCGGCTGTAGTGGGGGCGTCCACGCCCCCACTCGCCAAGCCCAATGCAGAAAGACATTGGCAACGCACCAATCAAGACGGTCATCTTTATCCCGGAAGGAGTTCCGTTCGTGCGCGCCCTAAAATTCATCGCATCGTTTGCCTTTGCTCTCGCCGCCGTTCCCCCGCTCGCCCAGTCAGCGCCTTCGATCCCCATGTCGCAAATCCCCGCCGGCTCATTCACGATGGGCGCTGACGATGTTGCACTCTCGCCTGCCATCGTCAACGGCTTCGGCGTAATGTCCACGCGCCCCGCGCACGGCGACTTCGACGAAGTCCCCGCGCATCGCGTCACCATCGCGCATGCCTTCTCCATCGCCACCCATCTTGTAACCGTCAAAGAGTTCCAGCAGTTTGACCCTTCCTACAAGCCCGTCGCCGCCTATCCAGATTACGCAGCCGGCATCAGCTACAACCAGGCAGTCGCATTCTGCGCATGGCTCTCGAAGAACACCGGCAAGCCGCACAGACTCCCAACCGAAGCCGAATGGGAATACGTGGAGCGCGCCGGCACGCAAACTCCATTCTTCACCGGCGACACGCCGCCAAAGCCGGGCCAGGAAAATGCGTGGGGCGTGGTGATGGGCGAAGGCACGCCGGAGTGGGTCGCCGACTGGTACGGCCCTTATCCCTCCGCCGCGCAGACCGATCCCACTGGCCCGCTGCATGGATACTTTCGCGTGGTGCGCGGAGGCGGGCTCGACTTCCGTAAATCGAAACCAGGCGAAGTGTACCCTGCGACTGCTCCCTACTTCATGCGCTCCGCAAATCGCGCCAGCATGGCGCCCAGCTACGCATCGACCGGGGGCAACATCGGCTTCCGTGTGGTTCAGGCGTCAAGTCTCGCACCACATCCCTCGCCCGCCGCGCAATTCTTCTTCTTCACCGGCGTGAAGCAAACGCCGGTTGAAATCGCCAAAGGCCCCGATCCCGCGAAACCCTTCTACCATTTGCATGTTCTGTTCCCGAACCTCAACGGTAAATCGATGCCGGATGTCGGTTGGCGCGTCGGCCTCGCGCCCGGTCTCGGCATCAACTATCACAACTCCGCCGTGCAAGTGCTCGCCAACGGCGACGTTGTTGCCGCCTATTACAACACTCCCCGCAACGAAGACGATCCCGACCAGACCGTGATGGTGATGCGCCGCCGCGCGGGCGCTGAAGACTGGGACATGCCCGAACCTTGGCCCGACTTTGCCGATGCCGCCTGTGCTGCGCCAGTCTTCTGGAACGATCGTGGGCATCTCTGGCTCTTCTTCGGTTTCCCGCGACTCATCGGCGCGCCGCCCTTCGCCTTCACTACTTCCAACGACAACGGCGCTTCTTGGTCCGCGATTGAGTTTCCCCACTTCACCGCTCCCATCGGTCGCTACGTCTCGCAACCCATCAACTCCATCGTGCGCGCGAAAAGCGAAACCATCTACATTCCCACCGACTCCACGGGACGCGATGCGGATGGGAACGGATCCATCTCTGTCGTTTGGGCCACGCGCGACAACGGCCGAACCTGGTTCGACACAGGCGGACGAACCGCGGGCCGGCACACCACCATCGTGATGGCGAACAACGGCGATATTCTCGGCTTCGGCGGAAAGAACTCCAACATCGATGGCCGCATGCCGCTCGCCACCAGTTCCGATGGCGGCAAAACCTGGGTCAAGTCGAAGACCATCTTCGATCCGCTTGCCAGCGGCGAGCGACCCAGCGTGATTCGCCTTGCTTCAGGTCGTCTCTTCTTTGTCGCCGATTTCAATCCCCACGACGAGAAACACGCGCACAAGGATGGCGCATTCGTCGCGCTCTCCGACGATGATGGCAAGACTTGGAAGCAGAAGCGCTTGCCTGCAGACATTCTCACCGTCGGTTACGTGACTGCCACGCAAGGACCTGATGGCGTGATTCATATCGTCACGTCGAAGAATGCCGTAAACTACGAGATCGAGCTGAATGAAGCGTGGATTCTCGCGCCGGAAGCGGCGAAGTCGCCGGAAGCAGTTTCGATCGGCGCGATCGCGAAGCACGCCGAGAAGTGGCCCAACGGAAAGCTCAAAGCGGAATGGAGCACCGCGCGCGCAAGCGACGGACGCATTCTGCTTGAAGGACCGCAGACGTTTTATTTTGAGAACGGCGCCAAGCAATGGACCTCGGAGTTTCATCTCGGCCGAAAGACCGGCGATGAAGTCTTCTATCGCGCCGATGGCTCCAAAGAATGGCAGAAGACTTACGGAGCGAACGACTCCTGGACTTGGCTGCTCTTCGATGCGGCCGGAATGCAAACTGCCGAATCGCAATGGAACGGCAAGACTCTCGTAGATGCCACGCTCGCGGAGGCGCAATGAACGATCTGCACGCAAGACATTTTATATCGGACGAACGGCCGCGCCGTAGGCGCACTGTTTGTTAGCCCCGCGCTTCAGCGTGGAGAAGACGGCTTCCATGAGTTAATTCCGGAGTCCCGTAGGGACGGCACAAGGAAATCTCTTTTACTGGGTTCAATAGCCCTCGCGGAGCAATGTTAAATGATCAAAACTCTTCCGCTCACTGCATCGATTGCTCTTCTTCTCGTGGTCACCTCGCTCGGCGCTCAGCCTCAACCTGCCCAGAACTCCCGCGGCGCTTGGCTCTTCATCTATTTCAATGAGCCGGCGAATCAAGGCATTTACTTCGCGCTCAGCCGCGATGGTTATCACTACACTTCGCTCAATGACGGAAAGCCTTGGGTCGTCCCCGCGCAAGCAGGCGAATTGATGCGCGATGTGTTTCTCACGCGCGGACCCGAAGGAATCTTCCGCATGGTTTGGACCTGGAACTGGCGCGGCAACTCGCTTGGCTACGCTTCTTCGCCCGATCTGCTCACCTGGTCTGCTCAAAAAGATATTCCCATCATGGCGGATTTTCCTTTGACCAATAACGTTTGGGCGCCGGAAACGTATTGGGACGCGAAGAAGAAACAATGGCTTCTCATCTGGTCGAGTTCCATGAAGGATTCGCAGGATGGCAATCGCATCTGGTTCTCCCTCACTCCCAACTTTGAAACATTCTCGAAGCCTGCCGTTTTCTTCGATCCAGGTTATGTCACCATCGACGCCACAATCTTTTCTGGCAAGACGGGGCGCGGCAAAAACGGTCCTTATCGTCTCATCTTCAAGCAGCAGACGTACGATCCACTCACGTTTCAGGAGCGCGTTGCCACCGGTCCCACACTCGAAGGACCGTGGAGCAATATTTCCGGTCCGATCAACGAGAGCTGGTCTGAGGGTCCTTCGGCAATTCAGATCGGCAAGCAATACATCGTTTTCTACGATCACTATCGCGCGCCGCGCGCTCGCTACGAAGCCGTTGCCACCACCGACTGGAAACATTGGCAAGACATCACATCGCAAACTTCGCTTCCGCCTTACGCGAAGCACGGAAGCTTTCTGCACATCACCGACGAAGAAGCAGCGCGACTGCTCGCACGTCACGACGCGCCTGCGAGCGCGCCTGCATCGCTGCCGGAATCGCCCGAGCCGCGGTGAGCGAGTTGGCGAGTCAGCCTTCAATTCGCAGTTAGCTGCAAATCCTCGGCGCGAAAATGGGGAATAGAATACAGAAGCCCGGTACTGGGGATGAAAAACAAATGCAGTTCCCACGGCTCTGCCAACGAACACTTCCCCCTGAGGCAAACGGGGCTGTAGCATCCTCACTGAAGCAGAGTTTCTCCTTATGAAGCAGAGTTTCGCAGTCATTCTTCTCGGCGGCACCGGGCAAGTTGGCGGCGCGGCGGTCGCAGAGCTGCTGGCAACTGCGGAATGCCGGGAAGTGGTGATGGTGACCAGAAAGCCAATCGCGGCGCAATCGCAGGTGCGCAACGTGGTCCTCGATACCGGCGCTGCGGATTTTGCCGAGCGCACGGCTGCGCTTGCCCGCGAGGTTTTGAACCAGGGTCCCGCGAGCGCCGTGAGCTGCGTGGGTGTCGGCTCCGGATCGGCGCGCTGGAGCGAAGACGAATTGAAGCGGCTTGAGCTCGGCGTGGTGGGCGGCTTTGCGCGTGGCTGCCACGATGGTGGAATCGCGCAGTTCTGCCTGCTTTCCGCGGCGGGAAGCTCGGCGCGCAGCCGCATTCGCTATGCGCGCATCATGGGCATGAAGGAAGACACCGTGCGTGCCATCGGCTTTCCCCGCTTCGCGATTTTTCGCCCCGGCATTATTGTGGGCAACGCGCATACGCCGGCGTGGATTGGTTGGCTGGGAAACTTTGTGCCGGGGCCGTTCGGCAATATCGATCAGCGCATTCTGGGTCGCGCCATCGCCGCGGAGATCGCGCTGCATAGTGGGGAGACCGGCGAAGTGTCCCGCGAAAATGCCGCCATGAAAAAACTCGCGGCGCGGTTGAATAGCGCCTTAGGAGTTTAGCGCCAGCCGAGCGCTGGGGCGACGGTTGTCAGAATTGCTTCCATGACATGCGCGTTGTAGGCGACGCCCAATTGGTTGGGGATGGTGAGCAGGAGCGTGTCGGCCTCCGCGATGGCTTCGTCTTTCTTGAGCTGTGCAATGAGCACGTCCGGCTCCGCGGCGTAGCTGCGGCCGAAGATGGCGCGCGTGTTTTGGTCAATGAGGCCGATCTGGTCCTCCTCGCGATCGTCGCGCCCGAAGTAGGCGCGATCGCGGTCGTCGATGAGCGCGAAGATGCTGCGGCTGACGGAGACGCGCGGCGTGCGCTTGTGGCCAGCCTCCTTCCAGGCGGCGCGGAAGGCGCGAATCTGCGCGGCTTGCTGGATGTGAAGCGGCTCGCCGGTCTCGTCGAATTTGAGGGTTGAGGTTTGCATATTCATTCCCAGCTTCGCGGCCCACACGGCGGTCGCATTGGTAGCAGACCCCCACCAGATGCGATCGCGCAAGCCCGCGGAGAACGGCTCAAGACGCAGTAGCCCCGGCGGATTGGGAAACATGGGACGCGGGTTGGGACGCGCGAAGCCTTTGCCGCGCAACAGCTCGAGAAATTCTTCAGTATGCCGGCGGCCCATGGCCGCATCGTCTTCGCCATCCTTCGGGGCGTAGCCAAAAGAACGCCAGCCATCGATGACCTGCTCGGGAGAGCCGCGGCTGATTCCCAATTGCAAGCGCCCGCCGGAGATCAGATCCGCAGCGCCGGCATCCTCCATCATGTAATGAGGATTCTCGTAGCGCATGTCGATGACTGCGGTACCGATTTCAATGCTTCGTGTTTTGGCGCCGACTGCCGCGAGCAACGGAAACGGCGAGGACAGTTGCTGCGCAAAGTGATGAACGCGGAAGTAGGCTCCGTCCATTCCCAGGCGCTCAGCCTCGATGGCGAGGTCGATGGACTGGAGGAGCGCATCAGCCGCGGACTGCGTTCGCGATTGCGGTGACGCGGTCCAATGACCGAAGGAGAGGAAGCCGAGTTTCTTCATACAATCCAGTTTGCCATCCCCGCTGGCCAAAATGCGTTATTGGGTAGTGGGTCAGTTCGAATCTGTCGAGAAAGGGCACGACTTCAGTCGTGCCGCAAAGTCCCAAAAATAGCGGTGGGCTTTACAGGCTGCGGAAAAACTCGACTCAAGGGGCTTTGTAACAGGGCACGACTTCAGTCGTGCCGATAAAGTCAGCTAAATGAGCCGGGCTTCAGCCCCTGCCAATCCATCATTAGCCGACTTCTCCTTTCGTTCGGACTTTTTCCGCAAACTGTCGGGCCCCCGAGGAATGTTTTTTCAAACTTACCCACTACCCCGCGGCATTCCCTTTTACTCAAAGAGCCAGTCGAGATTGGGCGGGCCTGCGCTGCTGCCGGTTTGCGCGAAATTTACGTGCGGCGCCACGTGGTAATCGGCGGGAATAAAACCAAGAATGACGTATTGCCCTTTGCCGAGGTCGAGCTCGTTTTGGCCGGCGGGAAGAGGCTTGGCCCACACGGCCATGGCCGGCACTTTGGGCGCGGCAATCGCGTTCAAGAGCACAAGGTTCCACTGCTCGGTTTCCGGATCGAGCACGGAATTCCTCTTCGATGCATTGCTCTCAAAACCAACCAGGATTTGCGCCGGCTCCGCGAGATTGAAGCGCAGCGTTCCGCCTTCGCTGGGCGCGATTCGGATGCCTTTCATGCCGGCGAGTTCCGGCGCAAGGTCACTGATGGCTGCGCTGGCGCCCACAAACAGACTCGCGCCTTTTTCTACGGTAAAGGCTTCGCCCGCGCCAAGCTGGAGCGTGAAAGCGATTTGCGGCAGAGTTTCGACGGGCTTGTTGTCTTCGATCTTCGCGCCGGAGCTCAATTGGGCGATCCGTTTCCGAAACGTCGCCAGCTCTTTCTCATACATGGGCAAGCACTGCTGCCAGTTAGGAAACTGATTCATGCCGCCGCGAAACGGGATCTGGCGCTGCGTGGTCTCCATGCCGGTCGCAGTGCGATAGGCCGGGCCCGCAACGTCGGTCAATTCACGGAAGCGGTCGACGCTCATGGCGAGCAGGGCCTCTGCCGTGGTCAGGTGCGACGCATCGTGATCGTAGCTGTAAAGCAGGATCTGCTCGGCCGCTTTTATTTTTGCATTGTAGAACTCCATGAGCAGATTGATGGCGTGCATGTCGTTGACGACGCGTGCGTACTCAGCCGTGTCCTGAGTCACGTAGGGCGCGGCCGCTTCGGCCGAGTCAAGAGCCCGACGCGACGCGTCTACGGTTTCGTCGCTCACGCCGAGCGGAGTCTCACCGTGATGCGGCTGATTCTTCACTTCCTCAGCCACATAATCGTCGAGCCGCTCGCCAGGCGGCGCGTCGCCTGTCCACAGGGGCACCGCGGGATTGAAGCGCGCGGGATCGATCAACTGCGGCATGGTCATGCCCAGCGTCAACGCCTGGCGATTGCCTTCCGTGATGCCGATGCGCGGCAGAAGTTTCGGCTGACAGGGACCGGCAAGCGTGTAGGCGGTGAGAATTTTTTCGCCGGCCTCGGTTGAGCCGTATTTTCCCGCAAGGCGCGAGACCCAATACGCGTGCTCCTTTTCGGGATCGCGATTGGGGTTCCACGCATAGCGGCCCCAGGCCGCAAACCAAATCCAGTCGCGATCGGTCTGCAGGAGCTCGGGATCGGTGTTGTCGCCGGCATAGGGCCAGTCCCAATAACGCAGCGGATAGACATGCACGCCTTCAATCCCGATGCGCTGAAAGTTGGTTTCGGTTTGACGGATGAAATCGGGATCGCCCCAGCGGAACGGCTCGAGGTTCGAGAGCAGATGCACGTTGGCGGTGGTCACGTTGGAGGCTTCGACCAGCATTTTGAACTCGTCGAGCACGGGACCGCGTACGTTGGTCCACGTAAGCGATTCTCCGTTCCACTTGAACATGGTGTCGATGTTGGAGTAAAGCGGCGTGGCGGCTTTCAGAACCGCGGCAATGTCCGTGGCGTGCGCACGGACCACGATGGGCGGTTCTTCCTTGACGCCGAGTTCCTTGAGACCATCCTGTACGCCGGGAATGATGGTCTGCGCGAGCCAGTCCGCTCCGTAGCGCGGGCTGAGTGCCTCGCCGAGCGTCATCATGAGGCCGGCGTGCGGATATGCGCGCACAAATTCCGAGATCGCGTAGCGCGTGTAGGCGCTTGCCACGTCGTTAGGCGCCGACAAGTGATAGGGAAGATGATGCGCACGAGCAAAGGTGTGCGAGAGATGGATGTTGTAGAACCCTTGCAGCACCCAGATGCCGCGCCGGTCCGCCTCCGCCGTGAGCCACTTGAAGAGGGCGATGTTTTCGTCGAGCTGCGCAGTAGGCAGCTCCTGCGCTTCGGGATATTTCGGCAGCTTGAGCAGGCTGGTGAAGGGATGGCCGTTCCAAAGATAGAGCGCGTTGTAGCGCTCCTCAGCGAGCATGTCGAGATACTTGATCCACGCGGCCTTGTCGTAGAAGAACGGGAAATTCTGCGGCGTGTAGGGATAGTCGTACTCGGCGCCGTCGTAGGTGATCTCCTGCTTCTGCATGCCGATGCAGGTGCCGCGCAGCTTGAGGGCCGGATGCTCCATGTCGTTGATGCCCTCGGGCAGCGCGTTGGCCGCGCGGATGTGATCGGCGAGTTCCAATTCTCCATACAACACGCCGGAGGGATCGGAGCCGGTGACGATCCAGGTTTTACCGATTTGCTTGATCAGAAAAGCTTCCTGGGCCTGCGGCCAGAACTCGGGCAGGTCGAAGCGGGCGAGTTCCGGTGCGTTGCGCGCGGCGGCGAGGATGCGCGCGCCTGCGGGAGCATTCTTTAACCCAGCAAGTGCCGTGCGCAGTTGTTGCGCGCCGTAGAGCTCGCGCGGCGATGCGGCTTTGGCGGTGACGACTGCAACCTGCGTTGCGCTGACCGATGCACTCGCTACAAGGATAACGATTGCCGCACAAGGAACAACCGCAAGACGCATCCTCATCCACTTTGTTCGCTTCATTGCTATCAATCCCGTTTCGCGCCCGCTGCAATAATCCCTGAACCGCGAATCCATTGTTTCTCCGCAAATGTCGAACCCGGCACTTAGAGCTAGAAGCTAGGAGCTAGAGGCTAGCAGCTAGCTTTTTTCAAACAGCACGGCCATGTAGGGCTTGCCGGTTAGCGTGATTTTGCTTTTGCCGCTGAAGGTTCCGGGCAGCGGCGATTCCGTCATGGCCCAGGGATCGATCATCGTGGCCTTGAACTTTACATTTTCAGGCAGAGGAAAAACGTATTCGCCGACGCAGTGATAGTCGAAGTAGTAGAGAATGATCGATCCGGGATTACCAGCGTTGAGATAGTACGGATTTTCCGCGGCCATGAGGCCGGTGGTTCCGGACTTCTCGATGAGCTTGCGCAGGTAGGTGATGCGCGCGGGGCTGGTGCCGTGCAGCTCGCCCGCATTGGACCAGACGGGGCTGCCGTCGGTGACCATGTAGGTTTCGCCGTGCGTGGCATAGACGCCGTAGACCGTGGCGCGCCAGAAGCGGTGCGTCATTTCTTCCGGCGACAAGTTGCCCCAGCGGCTCGAGATGTTGCCTTCATACTGGATTTCGTCGTAGATGATGGGCTTGTTCCATGCGGCGAAGCGCTCCGCGGATTTTTCAAAATCGTACTCTTGCAGGCTGGCGTGCGTGCACCAGGGTTTGGAGTTGTCGTAGACCACGCGGCTGTGATGGATCGAACGCAAGCGGCTGTAGGGGTCGCACTCCTGCACGATGCGGAAGAAACGATCCCAGTCGGTCATGGATTTGGAGCGGATGAGATCGTACTCGTTGGCGATGGACCACCAGACATTCCGGTATGCGGAAAGCCGCGCCACCGCGTAGCGCAGATAGCGGACGTCTGCCTCCTGGCCCATGGCCTTGAATCCCCACGCGTCGTAGGGATGGAAGAGAATGACGTCGGCCTCGATGCCGGCGGCCATCAGATCGAGAATGCGCGACTCGAAATGCTGGAAGTAGGCGGGATTGAAACGCGTCAGAGCGAACTTTTCTTTGCTGGTGCTGTTGTCGGCGAGATTTTCCGCGCCGGGCGGCAGAGCTTCGCCGATGCGCTCGAAGGGCATAGCTACCGGCTGCAGATTCCCCAGCCCTTTAGGCGGAAGGCAGATGCGCACTTTGTTGAAGCCGGCTGCTTTCAGATTTTTCAGAGTCTCGCCGGCGTAGGGCTCGCCGATGAATCCATACGCGTAGCAGGTGGTTCCGAAGGGAAAGTACGGCGTGCCGTCGGCGTATTGAAAATGGAATTGGCGCGCAGTTCCTACCGGTCCACGATTGCCGGCGGCGGGTGCAATGCACTCGAAGCCGCCAGTGATGCCCGCGAGTTCCTTTGCGCTGCTGGTGGTTTCGTAGCTCCAGGGCCCCACGGTGTCGGGCGAGAAACGCACCTTGTAGACGCCGTCGCTGTCGTAAAATCCGGCCGCGTCGACGGTGCGGTGGCCGAAGGTAAATCGCGCGCCAAACTGCACGTCGACAAAAGGATTCCCGGCCGAAGATCCTTGCGCTTCGAATTCGAATGTCCCCCATTGTTCGACTTTCGCGCTGCCAGGTTTTTCGTTCGCGGGGCTTGCGGCCGCGGCGGACGCAGCGGAAGCAAAGCCCGTCACCACGGCCCCCGTACCCAATTTCAACAGCTCTCGGCGATCCATTGCTCCTCACATTCCTGGCAGCGCGAGCGGCCCGAGCCCGCAACCGGGCAAAGCCTGTTCTACACAGCTTCTTTTAGCGTGTCAAACGGAATCTCAAAAATGAAAATTATTGCATGGCACGGTGCGAGCGGTGTATACACTCGAAGAACACGCATTCCGGCGTTTCACCAGTCAACTGCGAGTAAAGGTGCGGCACGGCGATGAAAGGCAAGACAGACTCCTCCTCCACGCAACGCAAGATGACGCGGCGGCGCATTCCCAAATGGGCGATGCACTCCAACGACTCGGCAGCCAACGAGCAGTATTACCTGCGCTCGATTGGCCGCGCGCTTGAGGTTCTGGACTGCTTCGACGGCAAAGCGCCGCTGGCGCTCAAAGACATTTGCATCTCGACCGGCCTTCCCGAGTCCACGCTGTTTCGTATTCTTCTCACGCTGGAAAAACACGGCTACCTGAAGCAGGCAGTGGACGGAACCTACCAGCTCGCGCCCAAGCTCCGCTTTGGCTGGCTCATTGAGCAGGCCAACACGCTGCGCGACAGGGTGCGGCCGGAATTGGAGCGGCTCACGCGGCGCTTTAATGAAACCGTCAGCATGGCCTACCTTTACGACGATCGCATCCACGTGCTCGATTCCATCGAGTCCTTTCATGAGATCCGCATTTCGAATCGCATCGGCCGCGTGCTGCCGCCGCATTGCAGCGCGCTGGGCAAGGCCATCACGGCGTTCCAGGACCGCGCCCTCGCCGAGCAAATCGTCGAGGTCTACGGCCTGTCGCGCCGCACTGAATTCACAATCACAGATCGCGCGCGCCTGTTCGATGAGTTCGCCCAGATCCGCTCCACCGGTATCGCCTGCGATCGCCAGGAATCGATCCTGGGCGGTGTCTGCTATAGCTCCGCTCTGCGCCCCGCCGAAGGCCCGGTGGTCGCAGCCATCAGCCTCTCCACTCCCGTCGTGCGCATGACTCCCGAGCGGGACGAAGAGACGCGCAAGGCCGTGCTTGAGGCTGCGACCCGCGCCTCGCAGCTCTAGCAGGATGCGGAAAAACTCGACTCAAGGGGCTTTGTAATCAGGGCACGGCTTTAGCCGGGCCGATAAAGTCAGCAAAATGAGTCGGCCTTTAGCCCCCGCCAATCTGTCCTTTTCCGAATTCGCTTTTCATTCCGACTTTTTCCGCAACCTGCTAGGGCTGGAGTCTGCGCACACTGCCAGCAAGCGTTGAAATTGAGTGGCCGTAATTTCCGCGACGCCCCCGCACCGGTCTGTCTTTGCCTCCTTTCGCCTTGACGATGCCTCTTGGCGCGCTCGGCCCAAATACACCGTATCCCTTGCGCTTTCGGATCAGAGTTTGCCCCCGTGTGGAGGTTTTCGGATCCAACTCGGACGGCAAGAACGCCGGAATCGATGCAAGCGGCGAAGAATGCGGCGATGTCGGAAAAGCGAATTCCGACTCGCGGAATCCAGCCGGCAATCGGGGCAGGTTTTCCGGCTCAATTCCCCGAACTTCGGGCAAATTACGAATTCAAGGACATTAACTTTCACAAATCGCCGTTAGTTCTCCGAATTTTCTTGACACGCGTGTCTCCGCCTCATTACCTTGGCTGATGTTCCAGTAAGCGTTAACTGTAAGCAAGGCGGGTCGGGCTAAACAAAAGTTGTTCCGCATGAAGCGATTTCTCGTGATCGATTTCCCTGTCGAATCACTGGCCGCCTCAAGGCGTCTATTGAAGCGTGCCTCCAGGCGCGCATCGACGCGAGCCGGGAAACGCGCGACATATGATTGATCGCTCGGAATTCAAGCTCATCGGCCCTTCAAAAAAACCGCAAGTCTGAATCTGAATAGGAGGCATCTAGTGAAGCGCTTTGTATTGTTTCTTCTCGTCCTGGTGGGATCGTACGCCTACGCACAGGACTCGCGCGGCTCGATCACCGGACAAGTGACGGACCCAACCGGGGCTGCGATATCGAACGCTGCCGTCACGGTAACCAGCACCGACACCGGCGCGACCTCTCATGTGACCTCGACACAGGAAGGCTACTACACGGTTCCCGGCCTTTTGCCCGGCGGATATACGGTGAAAGTAAATGCCCCGGAATTCAAGGCATTTGAACGGGCCGGCGTCACGCTCCAGACGCAACAGAACTTGACCATCAATATCAAGCTCGAGGTCGGCGCGACCTCAGAGCAGGTGACGGTCAACGAAGCGCCTCCGCTCATCGACACGGCCGACGCGTCAGTGGGCCAGGTGCTCACCACCGAACAGGTTGAAGACCTGCCCTCCAACGGCGGCACTCCACTCGGCTTCGCCCGCATTGAATACGGCGCAGTCGTCAAGGCCAAGCATGCACTCGGCGGTGCAACCCCGATCAGCAACAGCACCGTCGACGACTTCTCACTCGGCGGCGGCAACTCATCGTCCAACGAACTGTTGCTCAATGGCGTCCCGAACATGGAGGATAGCGGCCGCACCGCCGGCTACAGTCCACAACTCGACTCGGTCAACGAGATTCGCGTCGACGTCTTCGGCGCCAACGTGCAGTATGGCGACACTTCGGGCGGTACCGTCAACATGACCACCAAGAACGGCACCAATCAGTTCCACGGATCGGCAAGCTGGAGATACGAGGCAGTCGGGTGTTCGAACCTCGACGGAAAGTTTGTGAGCCGGGCAGCCAACGACTGCACCTGGATGACGGCGCTTCCCTATTCGCAGGCGGTCGGAGGCACTACCACGCCGGGCAGCCACACCAATCAATTCGGCGGCACGATTGGCGGGCCCATTTGGATTCCCCACGTTTTCAATGGCCGCAACAAGCTCTTCTTCTTCTATGCATACGAGACGTATCGCGGCCAGCCCCCGGCTGCGCAAACCATCACCAGCGTGCCCACCGCCGCGGAACGGGCCGGCGACTTTGCTCCTCTGCTCACGCTCAACAGTTCATCAAAAACATACAACCTCTACAACCCGTACACGGCTACGGGCACAATGACTAGCTACACCAGAACGGCTATTCCCAACAATTGCCTGGGAGCAGCCGCAACCACATACTCCTCGAGCGATTGCCCGAGCAACGCGGGACTCGCATTGAGCCCCATCGCGCTGGCCTATCTGGCCCTGGTTCCGATGCCCAATTACAACGGTGCGACAACCACTGCGGACGGCGAGAACAACTATTTTACTTTCACGCCCACCATTCAGGATTACCGCTCACACCAGGGGCGTATCGACTACAACATCAGTTCCAGAGACAAGATCTACGGCGAAGCGCACCGCAGCAAGTACCTGAATCAGGCCAGCAACTACTTCCATGACGCGTTGAGCGGCACCAACGCCGATCAGATCTTTGCCGGTGGCCAGGTAGATGAAATCCACACCTTCTCGCCAACGCTGTTTTCCGATGTGCGCGGCAGCGTCACACGTTATGACAACAGCAGCCTCCTAACCAGCACAGGCATCAGCCCCACGACTTTTGGCTTCCCTGGATACCTCGCCCAGAATGCCACCACGCTCGCCATTCCGCGCGTCGCTTTTACTGACCAGACCAGCCCGCAAAGCTGGAGCGCGCAGCCGGGATCGTTTGAGAACTTCGATACGATTCAACTGTTCGCTACGGTGACAAAAATCTTCAAAGCTCACACCATCGTCGGCGGTACTGACATTCGCGCCTACAAGTACTCCTCTCTCACACCCAGCTATGCGGATGGGAACTTCACCTTTACCAACGCCAAGGGAAATCCCGTGGCGGGAAGCAACACATCGAACCCTGCCTACTTCGGCAGCGCGTTTGCGCTTATGATGCTGGGCATTCCCCAGGGCGGCGAAGAAGACATCGGTGTGCCCTTCCAGTACAACAGTTTCTTAGATGGTTTTTTTGCTCAGGACGACTGGAAGGTCAAGCCAAACATGACGGTGAGCATCGGCATCCGCCTCGAACATGAGCTTCCTGTCAATGAAAGCCAGAACCGCATTACCAACGGATTCAGTACCACAGCAACGAACGAAGTCACAGCAATTGCCGAGTCCAATTACGCAGCCCACCCCAGCACATTGCTGGCATCATCCGCGTTCCAGCCCGTGGGCGGCGCCACCTACGCCTCCTCGAGCAATCGCTATCCGTATCAACTTCCGCCGGTCTACTACAGCCCGCGGCTCGGCATCACCTGGTCACCCGGCATTTCACAAAGGGCAAAGGCGTGGTTCGTCTTGGTTTCGGCATCTACGACAACCCGTTCAACGACTACAACACAAGCCAGACCTACGGATATTCCGCCACCACCGCCTATGTCACGTCGAGCAACAACGGCATCACCAACAACTCATCGGCCGACCCATTCCCCACTTCGTCGACTGCGCCGGCTCCAAACCCCATCCAGCAGCCGACTGGCAACGCCCTCGGCGTGAACGCCAACCTTGGCGCCAAGATGGTCTATTACTCGCCGAGTCTGAAGGTGCCCTATGCGGAGCGCACCAGCATCGACATTCAGTACCAGATCGGCAACACCATCCTCATCGACGTGGGCTACATCAACACCCACCAGGTCCATCTTTCCTACAGCAACACCGACGACTACATTCCGCTGCTGCCCTACCTGAGCCACTCGCCGTACTACGACATTCCCGTCGAACAACGTGCTGACCGGAACGCACGTTCCATACCGGCGGCCCGGCAACCACCAACATCACCAACCCATTCAAGGGCCTTGCGGGAATGACCGGAGTCTGGTAACTCTACGAGCAGCACGCTCCACGCCAATCAATACCTGCAGTCACTTCCACGAGTTCATCTCCAGTTCGGTTACCGAACATTGATTCCCGGCGCCGAACGGAACTACAACGCCCTCAACGCGCGCGTCTCCAAGTTCATGGGCCATGGACTCACCATCAACGGCGTCTTCGAGTGGTCGCGCTTGCTGGGAACCTTCAACCAGCTCAACGCCGGGCGGCCCGCTGAACTATGGCGAGAACTACTTCCGATTATCCGTTCCACTTTGCCGGCTACGGAACGTATCAAATTCCCGTTGGCCGCGGACGGCAATTCTTCAGTCAACGACAACCGCATCGTCGACGGCGTCGTCGGCGGATGGCAGGTCTCGGCCATCTACCAGTTCCTCTCCGGCATGCGCGTCCCGTGGGGCAACGCCATCTACACCGGAAGCGGCTGGAAGGACTTCAACAACGCACCAGCACAGCGCAGCCGACGTGATTGGCGGCCATCCCGTCTTCAACACCGCCGTGTTCGATACTCGCACCTGCGCGAATGGCGCGATCAAGCTGCCGACAACGACCCGTCACTCACGGGCTTCAACCCAAACATCCAACCCGGCACGTATAACTTCCGCACCTTCCCGGCCTACCTGATGCGCCAGGATTACACCAGCAACTGGGATGCAAATGTGCAGAAGGACATCAAGGGCTGGGAGAACGTATCGATCTTCAACTGCGTCTTGACTGCTTCAACCTGCTCAACCGGCCGCAGTACAACACGCCGAACGTCAGCCCAACGTCCAGCTTGTTCGGCACGTGACCGGCATTTACAGCGGCACCAATGCCCGACAATTCCAGGTGGGCGCACACGTATCGTTCTAGCGATTTCCGGGAAGTTGAGGAACGCCTCAACATTCTCAGCCCAATCGCCGAATTGCTAATTTCTTAAACCACGCGGGGATGCGATTTGCATCCCCCGCTTTCTTTTGCAGCCATCCAGCAGCAAGTGATCGAGCACGCGCTCATCTCAAGGCTGTTCCATTTCGGTCTGCGGTCTCAAATCAGCGCAATCCCATCGGCCTGCCTGAGATTCTTCGCACGCCCGCAATCCGTCTCAGCCTTACTCTTGGAACTATGGCCGTGCTCTCTGTCGATCTCGCTTTTCGCCGCTGGTCCGATGTCGGTGTCGTGGTTCTGAGCCGCACCACGTCGCTCCTTGCGGCCTCTCCTATCACCTGCGAGATCCTGCCTCTCGATCCCCCTGGCTTCGATGCAGCGCAGCATCGAGGTCCCATCGATCCCAAAATCGACCCCGAGGTTCTGGCCGGTCGTCTCAATCACCTTTGTACGGTGCGCGGCATTCGCATTCTTATGCTCGACGGACCCCAGGCATGGAAATCCGGCGCCAATGGCCTCGAACACGCTCGCGTCAGCGAGCGGCAACTGAACACCGCCGCCAAAACCGGCTTGCCCGGCATGGTGAAGCCGGCCACCTACAGGTCGTTCGTTGAATTCTGCATGGATGTCTACGATGCGCTCTGCCGCCGCGGCTGGCGCCGACTTCAAACCCGACCGCAGCCGTCTTCACCGGACCCGGCGGTTGCTTCTATCGATCGCGTGCTCGTGGAGAGCTATCCTTATGCCGCCTGGAAGTCCCTGGGCTTGAAACCGTTGCCTGCAAAGCGCCGCGCCAAGGTCAGTGACCTGGACGAAGCCTATGGGGCGCTGCGTGCGGTCGTCCCTTTCACCACCAACCGCCCTCCCAATCACGATCAGTTGCAGGCCATTGTTGGCGGCATGCCGGGCCTGGCTCTGGAAGAGCATAATCCTGCCGCCATGCGCATTGTCGGCAATCCCCCGCGGCGCGAAGAGGGCCATTGGCGCGAGGGCTTCATCGTGCTGCCTTTGCCGCCGCGCGGCGCGCCGAGTGTTCGTTGGCTGCAATAAGACAGGGAACAGTGCGAGTGCGAGTGCGAGCGAGCGCGAGAGCGAGTGCGAGTGCGAGCGCGAGAGCGAGTGCGAGTGCGAGTGCGAGCGCGAGAGCGAGTGCGAGTGCGAGCGCGAGAGCGAGTGCGAGTGCGAGCGCGAGAGCGAGTGCGAGTGCGAGTGTGTTTCGTAGCCAGTAGCCAATCGCCAGTAGCTACAAGCTCAGTCCCTTAGTCCCTCAGTCCCTCAGTCCCTTAGTCCCTCAGTCCCTGAGTCCCTTAGTCCCTGAGTCCCTCGTTCCCTTGTTCCCTTGTTCCCTTGTTCCCTGCTTTTAAAACCGGTACACCGCGCCGATCGTAGCGCGCGCGTTCCAGGTCCGGTGCGTCGAGTACTCGTTCTGTGAAGTAGCGCCGGGCAATGTGAACGATGCGGCGACGCGGTCACCGGTAAGTTGCACGGCCAAATTGCGCGCCAGGCTATAGGTCAAGCCCCCGCCAAAGCCGCCCGCAAAGGAGATGTTGGGCTTCATCTCCTCGCCTCCGGTATGTTCCACGCCCAGTTCCCCGAATACCACACCGCTCACTTTGTCATAAAGGTTCGCGTGAATTGCCGGCGCAATCATGACCGAGTACATCGAAGGGTTGCCGGGACTTGGCAGGTTGGCGTGGCCGGTTCCCAGCCTGTAGTAGTCCACCGACCCGATGAGTTGAAAATATTTTCCCCAATCGCGGGCCAGCGACGCCTTTGCGCCCAGCAATCCGCTGTACGACTCGGTTGCCTGGCTGAAGCGGGAATAGGCAACGCCCAAGTATAGCCTCGTACTTGTAAGCTGCACCGCCCTGCTCGGCACTTGGCGCTGCCTCTGGGTTCACCTGGCCTGCGGCTGCCAGGGGCGCAAGCGCCGCGGCAACCACGGCCGAAATTCGCAATAGGATCTTCCTGTTCAACTTGAAACTCTCCTCCAACGCTCGTGCTCAAACAAACCTGTCGCCGCCGGGTCTCGAACCGCGGCAAGCATCTTCCGGCTGGTTTCCGGTACCCTCTTAGACTATCCTTTCCCCCCGCCTTTCACGAAGCGCGGCGGGCGAAGAAACGTCCGGCTGAGTGTGCCCCGAAAGACCGCATCGCCGGAGCTTTCCTCGTTGGGACGGGCCTCGCACCGGAAAGGTAGCATGGGACTCCTGCGCGGGCGCGGTCCGCTCAATGAAGGACGAGTGCTGGCAGGGCGAGTGTTACCGATCAATCTTGTTCGAGATACCAGGGAATATTGATGACGATGATGCGGCGGTTGCCGCGCATGAGCAGCATTACTTTGAGCAAATCGGAGCGGCGGTTGTGCAACATGCCGTCCCACCAATGCTGCACCACCAGCTCCGGAATCAGCACGCAGACCTTGCAGGTTTCGGTTTCGCGCTCCACGCTCAAGGCGTAATCCACAATCGGGGTCACAATGTACCGGAAAGGCGATTGCAGCGTGATCAGCCTGGGGATCGAACGGCCGGCGGCCCTGAGTGGCGCAACAATGTCTTTGTCCCACGCTTCGCAAAACGTGATCGGGGCCGTCGGTCGTCTGCACGTGCACGCAGCGAATATCGCACGACATCGACAGCGCGAAGGAGAGCGCCTTCTCGCTGATCCGGCTCCAGCGATCGATGGGAACCACCACGATGGGCTCGCTGACCTCGGCCGGCACAATCGGCCGGTCAAGATCGATCTCGCGGTTCACGCGCACGTAGTGGCGATTGACCGCGCGCATGAAGACGATCATCACCAGGACCAGCAGCACTGTGATCCACGCGCCTTCGGCGAACTTGGCCATCAGCACCACCAGCGTGGTAACGCCCGTGGCCACGGCGCCTACGCCATTCACGATCATGCGCCCGCGCAAGTTGCCGCCGGGGCCCCCGCCGATGGGTCGTTGTCCGCGGGGCGGAATCTGGCGCTTCCAGTGCATCACCATGCCCGCCTGGGAGAGCGTGAAGGCCAGAAATGCGCCGATGGCGAAGAGCGGAATCAGCCGGTCCGTGACGCCGCCAAACGCAATCAGCAGCAGCGCCGTCAGCGCAACCAGTACATAAATGCCCCACGAGTAGAGCAGCCGCCGGCCGCGCAGCAGAAAAATGTGCGGCATGTAGTTGTCGAGCGCAATGGCGCGCGTGAGGCGCGGAAAATCGGCAAACGCCGTGTTGGCCGAGAGGGCCAGTACCAGCAGCACTGAAGCGATCGTCAGAAAATAGAACCACCCATGGCCCATCACCGCGCGCGTCAGCATGGAGAGCACGCTCTCGTAACCGGCGCCATTGGGGTCGGTGGCGGCGATGCCGTAGGCGCGGCACAATAGCGCAATCCCCAACAGCAAAATCGCCAGCAGCGCGATGATGATGGTCAGCGTGATTTTCGCGTTCTTGCGCGTGGGGTCGCGGAAGGCCATCACGCCATTGCTCACCGCCTCCACGCCGGTCATGGCCGTGCAACCCGAAGCGAAGACCTTCAGGATCAGCCACCAGCTGAATACCGCGGTGATGGGTGGAATCGCGGGCATGGGCATCACGGGCTGTGGATGCCCTCCTGCCGCGTGCACCACCTGCCATCCGCCGACCATGATCACGATGAGAAGCGTCGCCGTGAACAGATAGGTGGGGATCATGAACACCACGCCCGTGTCGTGCACGCCGCGCATGTTCACAATGGTCAAAATCGCCAGCACGATGAGGCACAATCCCAGCGTGTGCGGCTGCAATGAAGGTACTGCGGAAATCAGCGCGCCCACACCCGCCGAGATGCCCACCGCAGCAGTAAGGATGTAATCGATCATCAGCGCCGCGGCGGCCAGCAGCCCGGCGCCTTCGCCCAGATTCTGGCTGGCCACGGTGTAGGAGCCGCCGCCGCGTGGATACGCCTCGATGGTCTGCCTGTAGCTGAAGTAGACGATCAACAGCAGGATCACGATCGCCGTGCTCACCGGCACGATGTATTTCACGCCCAGTAGGCCGAGGGGAATCAGAAGCGTGAGCGCAGCTTCAGGGCCGTAGGCGGCCGAGCTCAGCGCGTCCAGCCCGAAGACGGGAATTCCCGCCAGGGGGCCGATTTGCTCGGCGCGCTCTTCGCTGTTTGCCAGCGCACGCCCGAACAGCAGATTGATACATCGCGTGGTTACGTCCATGAAGGATTGGCCGGCAGCCTTGACTCAATGCGGGGAACGCCGCCGAAGGCATTGTCTCACGGCGCACCGTGAACATAGGTAGAGGGTCCGTCAGAATGGCCGCGAATCAAGGCATGGCAACCGCACGAAGATCTCTTGTTGTCGAGGACGGCTCCCAACGCCGCTTGTGAGCGCCGCGCCCGTCCCGCCCAGCGCCCGCTTCGATCGCCGATCCATCGTTCGGACTCGGTCAATAGTGTCCGCCGCTGGGAGACCCTACTTTCAGTCGGGCGGGGGCGGGGGTGGCGGGGGTGGCAAGCGTGGCAGCGGCGGGGGTACAAGCGGTATGGGTGCAGGCGTCAGCGCATCCAGTGCTCGCTGCGCAGCGTCAAGTGCCTCTTCGGCCTGCTGCCGTGCGGCCTGCGAATTCAATACTTCGGTCCACGCCCAATCCATGCGCGTGACAAGATCAAAGGACAAGGAAGCCAGAAAGGCGGCTTCGGCCTTCTCCCAAGCCGCACGTGCCTTGTCATTTTCCGCCGCGGCCAGAGCGACTGCGTTGGCATTTTCCAGGGAAGTCTGGGTGGCCGTCATTTTGCTCATCGCATCTTGCAACTTATGATATGCGTTGATCTCCGCCTCCGCTGCTTTATTAAGAGCATCCGTAACGGCTTTCGGCGCGGCGTTTTCGGCTTCCTCCCGTATCTTAAAATATGCCGTTTGCTTATTCTTTGTCTTTGCATTCGCCCTTGAATACGCGTCTGTTGCGTCATCCAACGCCTTCTTAGCAACGGTGCGATCCGTCGTTGTCGGCGTGGTGCTGCCGATGGGCGCGACGGCATTGTCACCAACATTGAAAGTGTTTGGAGGCAAAGTTCCGCCGGTGCAAGGCGTGTCTGCCCCGCTTGGGGAGCAGATGGCCAGGGAATAGAGACCCGTGGTGGAGGCTGGATTGTAGTCCAGGTGCGTGCTGGGATTCCAGATGGAGTCGCCGAAGCCCGAGGTTGCGGGCGGCGTCGAGCCTTGCGGATACCCGAATCCCAGCTCGGGCTGCAAGTAGGCGCGCGCTACGCCGAGAATACTGAAGCCGCCATCCGCGATGGCGCCGACCGGTCCGCTGATTTGATATGAGCCTGATGGGGCGAAGAATGTTGAGTCGAGGGTGGTGAAGGTGTTCTTCATGGTGATGGTGCCGGGCGACTCATTGGTCACGGCGAGGGTGATGTAACCGGACTGCGCGTCGCCGGGCGCGGTCGAGCCGCCGGAGCCGCCGCTCAACTCGGATGGGCTGATGAGATCGGTGGGAGTAAAGGATGAACTCCACGCGGAGCTGGGCAGCCCCTGTGTGCCATCGAGCTTGACGTAGTAGGTGGTCGATTGACCTTTGTGCAGGTTGAGCTGATCCGCCCACATGGTGAGGGTCATATAAAAGACGGGCATCTCGGTGGGCGGCATTCCGGGGCCGTCGATGATGAGATTGTTGAGACCCGGCGTCAGGTTGATAGGCGGCATGAAATAGAGTTCACTGCCGGTTCCAGCCAGAGGCCAGATGGTGTTCGTGCCGATGTGCAGGTTTGTGTCGAGTGGGTCGTCGAGGAAGTTGCCGCGAATTGCGCCCAGCTTGCCCTGGTTCAGAATGGGGTTCGTCCAAAAAACGCTTGGCTCAATAAAGAAGTGATCGCCTGCGAGCCAGTGTGCGTGCCCGGCCTCATCGTCAAGAAAGTCAGTCCAGCCTTGCAGATCCTTGATTTCGGCCACATTGTCTGCTGTTTGCGGCCCGCCTTCCAGCTCCTTGATACCCTCGTCAGCCTTTTTTATTTCGTCGTTTGCCAACTGCGCCACATCTGCCGGCGGAAGACTGTCGATGACATCGTCAATTTCATTCCACAAGTAGTATTCGTATTCCTCGAGGTCGCCCATCGTGGCCCAGTAGTAGTCGTCGTCTTTGATGTCTTCTGCATTGTCGAAGTCAATTTCGAGATCGCGGGCCAGGTTCCAGAGATGTTTCAGATATTTGAGATTCTCTGCCTTAATCGCTCCCGTGACCTTTGGAGAAACGAGATTGCTCGGTAGCTTAGGCGCGGCAACCGGGTTGCCGATATCGAGCGATGCGCTGCTGGGGCCGGCGCCGGGCAACGAATAAAGATCGCGCGCCTGCAACTGCAGGGGGCCGGTCCAGGTGCCGGGAATGTGAAGAGAAAATGTGCCGTTGGGGTTGACGGGAAAATAGCCGTCATCCTTGACGCCTATCTCGAGGCCCGACAACGACGGAGAGCCGCTCGGCAGATACGCCATCTTAATGGGGAAGGTGAATTCCCTGAGGCCGGGAACTGGCTTGAAGCCCTCAGCATAAGAGGCCGGGCAGAGCGATCCGGTAACGGTCTCGCCGGCGTGAAAATTTCCGGGGAAGAGCACGCCCACTTGCATCGTGGATGGCGGGGGATTTTGCAGCGGCTGCGTGGTCGATGTCGCGGGCTGGCCTGGTGCGGTGAGCGGCTTGTAGGTGGTGGTTTCATCGGTCCATGCGTGCTGGTAGTCCAGGCCGACATGCCAGGTGCTGGTGTCATAGCCGTCGGGCTTGAAGGTGGTCTTCTGCTCCCATGTGCGCTCGCCATGCAGGCCAAAGCGTTCGCTGTCGAAATAAGAGAGTCCGCCCTTGAGGTCGAATTTGTAATCGGACAGGTTGAGAAGGTTGCCCTTGAGGCCAAAATCAAGAACCTGCCTCTCGGTTTCGTGACTTGTTCCGCCGTCGGTCGAGTACGTCTCCTTTACCTCGCGGCGCAGGTTGCTTTGCGGGTCGAATACCTGGCCCGTCAGTTCGCCGCTGGCCTGGCTGACGGTGGCGCTGATGTGCCCGCCTGCGCCGAAGTCGCTCGAATCCTGACTGGTGCCCGGAGATTTGGCGAGACCGGAAAAGTCTTGCGCGTGGGCAGTTTGTGCTGGCACGATCGCAAGCACATATGCCGCGGTCGCGAGGGTTGCGGCGAGGACAAGGCGAGGAGACGACGAGTCAAACATGCAGAACCTCCGGGGACGTACCGATGCCGTTGTCCCGCGTTAATTACCGAAGCACAGGTAGATAAAGACGAATATGAATTTGCCGTTGCGCCGCGAATTGCCCATGCGGAGAGTGTGCGGGCCGGGGAAGAGTGACATGGAGGGATGAGCTGCCCGCAGGGGAATTTAGTGCAGAGAATAGCAATTCCGCGGGGGGTTGTCTATGAGATTTTCCGATGGAAGTTCCTCAGTTGGGCAACCCGGGAGCGGGATGGGCAGATTCTGAAGATGGCGAAGGCCATTGAGCGAAGGCGCTCACCTTGCAGGATCAACCTGCGACGCCGCCGGCAGCGTAAACAAAAATCTGCTTCCCTTGCCCACTCCGCTCTCCGCCCAGATGCGGCCACCGTGCTGCTCTACGATGCTGCGGCAAAGCGCCAGGCCCAGGCCCGTGCCGCCCAGCGCGCGCGAGTCCGACGCATCGCCCTGATGGAAGGGCTCGAAGATGCGCTCCAGCTTTTCCGGCGCAATGCCGCGCCCCTGGTCCGCGACGCTGAAGCGGACTTCCTTTGCGCCCGAATGATTTGGGCCCGGCCCGGCGCCCTCTGCGTTTTCCGCGGTCATGCGAATGGTAGTGCCCGGCGGCGAAAACTTGATGGCGTTCGCGACCAGTTCGTTCAGCACCTGCATCACGCGCTCGGAATCGGCGAACACCGTGGACGCATTGGCATCGATGCGGAACTCCATGCGCGCCTGTGCGGCAACACCGTGCGCCACGTCGGCGGCGCGGCGCAGCAGGTCGATGGCTTCTACCGGAGCGCGGTTCAGCGGCAGCCGCCGTTTCTCCGCGCCGTCGAAATCCAGAATGTCGTTCACCAATCGCGTCAGGCGGTCGCAGTTGCCGATCGCCATCTCGACCATCTGGCGCTGTTTCTCCGGGCGCTTGTCGAGCGAGCCCGACTGAATCAGCCGCAAAGACGCGCCCAGCGAAGTGAGCGGCGTGCGCAGCTCGTGGCTCACCGTGGAAATGAACTCGTCCTTCATGCGTTCCAGGCGCCGCCGCTCGCTCACATCCTGGAAAGCCACCACCATGCCGGAAACACGGCCCTCTTCCATCAGCGGGTTGGCGCTGTACTCCACCCGGATCGCCGTGCGATTGCTCCGCCAAAAAACTTCGTCTCTCATGCGAATCGGTTCCGCGCGCCGCAATGCCTGAAGAATCGGGCTGGTCGATCGCGAATACGGCGTGCCATCGTCGTGACTGTGGTGGATGAGCTCGTGCAGATCCTTTCCGGTCAACTGCTCCGGCGTGTACCCCAGCATGCGCGCGCCCGCCTCGTTGATAAACGTCACCTTGCCGTTGAGGTCGATGCCGAAGATGCCGTCGCCTACCGATTCCAAAATCAGTTGGCGTTGCCGCGTAGCCAGGTGCAGCGCCTCTTCGGCTTGATACTGATCGGTCACGTCCATGCCATGCACGATCAAAAATCTTCGCTCGCCGGCCAGTTGCATGCTGCGGCTATGCACCGCGATGCGCCGGTAGACGCCATCGCTGCGCCGCAACGGCAGCGCTCCCTGCCACTCCTCGCCGGTTTCTACCGTGTTCAGGCAATCGTGAAAGGCCGCCACTCCCGCTCCGTCCATCAGCTCGGTCACCATGCGTCCCACCAGGTCTTCCTGCCGGAATCCCAGCGTCTCCGCGGTAAACGCGTTGAGCGAAGTGAGCCTGCCTTCCATGGAGCAGGTAAAGACAAAGCCGAGACTGTTCTCCACCATCTCGCGATAGCGGGTTTCGTTCGAGAGCAGCGCCTTCTCCATCTCGCGCTGGTCGGTCACGTCCTGTCCGCTCACGATCAAATATTGGATCTCGCCGGTCGGCCCCTGTAGCGGGCGCAGCGTCCAGCTCACGCGCCGCGCGCGTCCGATGGCCGTGCGCCACGCCGTCTCATGCGGTCCGCTGGTCTGGCCCGCCGCGGCATCGCGCAACTTGCCCGCCACCCATCCGCGATCGCCTTCCTCCACAAACTCCTCGACGAACGGCCGTCCGATGGCATTCGCCAGGCTTAATCCGGTCAACTGCGCGCAGGGTTCGTTCATGCGCACCACGCGGCCGGCCGTGTCGAGCACCGTCACCAGTGCCGGAATCGAATCCAGCGTAGCGGCCACAAAGCAGCGCTCTATAGCCAGTGCGCGCTCCGTCCGCTGCCGCTGGCGCTGCGCCTGTTCCTGCAAGCGGATGCGATTGTAGAGCTCCAGCCGCGTCACCACCTGCCGCCCAAGAATTTCGAGAAGCGTCACGTGTTCCGGCCGGAAGTGGTCCGCATCGCGTGCCAGCACGGCCAGTGTGCCGATGATCTGCCCATCCCCGGAGAGGAGTGGCACTCCGGCATAGGAAAGGCTGGGCTCGGCGTTGGGCAGCGGAATGCCTGAGGGCGGAAAGCGTGGATCCCGGCTGGCATCCGCGATCATGAGCGGCTGGCCCGTATCCAGCATCCATTGGCAAGCGGTTGCCGCGCGCGGCTGCTCGGTGGCTCGGAACCCGTAGCGCGACCGGAACCACAGCCGGTTGTAGTCCATCCAGCCCAGGTAAGCGTAGTCTGCATTGCACAACACCGCGGCAAGCTCAGTGAGCTCGCTCAGCCCCGGATCGGAGTTGCGATCGAAGACATTCAGCTCCGAACGCACGCCCGCATCCTGGTTCTCTCCGGCTTGCGAACCGAGCAAAGCGCACATAATTACACGCACCCGATGTCAGTATCCGGGGAATTGACACTCTTGGCTCTTCCACAAACTAGCTAATTGCGTGGAAATGACTTACCACCCAAGTACCCGTAGTTTTTCGCGCATTGGGATCATGTGAAGATTACCTAGGACACTTTCGTATGGTTACTATTCGCGGTCGAACGAGAAAGTGAAGAGAGTGAAATGAGTGAAGTGAGTGATGGAAGCGATGGGCTGCTTTCACTTCTTCACTCATTTCACTTCTTCACTTGCCCCATCGGTCCCGATTCCCTGCCTCTAGTGCCCCGGCAACTTGCAGCAGTCTCCTGCTTCCGGAGGATCATTCGCCCCGGCGTCCAGAACCACCTTCCAGTTGCCGTCCGGCTCTTTGCGCCACATGGTGATGTAGCGGCCGCTGGTCAGCACGGGATTTCCGTTGGCGTCCTTGCTGCGGCCTTCAAAGTGGCCCCACGTATAGCCCATATCGCCGGAGGGCCCCATCATGGCGTCGGTCGGCGTCCATGTAAGTTGATAGTCCTTGGGCGACCACTTGGCCGAGCTGGCAATGGCCACTTTGCCGATGAGCGGCGCAGAGCCGTTACCCAGCGCCACGCCGTCCTCGGCGAACCAGTCGGCGAAGGCCGCGCCTCCACGCTCCAGCACGTCCCTGGCAAAACGTGCTTCCAGGTCGAGCAACAGCATTTTGCCGGGCTTCAAGGTCGCGTCGGTGAGTGGATTCGGCGCATCCTGGGTCGTTCCCGGCTCAGGCAACTGCGCGCACGCCGACCCGACGGCCAAACCCGCAATCAAAATTAATGACGTAAAAAAAATCCGCATACTTTCCTCCAACTGGAGCGAACTGTCTCAGGCTCATCCTACAACGCAACCCTATTGATCCGGCCTCAAAATGCTGCGTCCGTGCCCCATCCATTTCCGCGTGACCGGGGCCCCCACGAATAGGTCTTCGTTCGTGGGGTGGCTGGGCGGAAATTGGTGGGAGACGATGACACTATAAGTGGGCCCGATCAATATGGCTATTGTGGCGTCGGAGCCGCGCCCGTCGAATCTTGAGACGCTGGAGGCGCAGTCCCCGCCGGCGCATCGCCCGTTCCGCTTGCATTGGTCACGATGCGCGCCTTCGAACGGAACAAGTGATACTGCGTAAAGGCAACGTCGTTCAGCTGCGTCTGCACGCTGTCTGTCGATGCTTCCTGCGCCGCGAAGGCATGCGCCACCGGACCCTTGGAGAAAGCGACTGCGTGCACCGGGCAAATGTAGCTCTGCTCGCCGATCGTGACCGGCGCATATTCCACCAGAATCGCGTTTTGTATCGCCTGCCAGGGCGGCGGCAGCACCGCCACCACGCTGATGCGCAGTATCGCGCCCGTCGCCGGATCGATGACGATCGCTCCGTGGTAGCCGGGATACGCCTCCTCGATCTTGTTGCCCTCTGGAATGCCCACCATAAAATTCGACTGCTCTTCGGGCACGGCATATTGAAAAACAGCCACTGGCTCGCTCGCGCCCTGCTCCCATCGTTGCCACGTGACTTTGCTGCGCGTGGCGTCGCCCATCACCACGGAAAGAATCGGCCCGAATTCGCCCGTGGTTGTCAACGCTGCCGGTGGCTTGTCCCGGTTCTTGCCCGCCTCGGTAGCCGTGTCGTGCACTTCCAAGCCGTCCCGGTACGTGACCGTAGTGCTCGAAGTGCCTGTGCTATGCAGCGACTTCGATTCGATACTGCTCACCGAGGGCCCCAGCGGGCGCATGGAGTGCGACATCGTTCCGCCCCAAGGCACTGCACCGCCAACTCCTGCCTGCGTGGAGGGCGCGTCTTCAAAGCGCGTAGTTTCGCGCGTGGCAATAAAGTTTGGCAGCCGCGTGATGGTGGATTTTACGTATTCCGTGGCCAGCTCCAGCATGCGCTCCTGGGTCGCGCCGTCCGGCCCCGGAATGGGAACAACATCCCCGGCCGGAGGATTCAAGAATGCGGCGAGATCGGTCAGTTTTATCAGCGCCTCATGGGTGCGGTTTCCGGGAAAATCCTTCTCCCAGTGCGCCAGCCGGTCTGGGCTCACCCGCTCCGTCAGCTCCAGGTCGGAAAGCTCCCCAGCCACCTTGCCATCGGACTTGCCGCGGAGCGTGTCCAGAAGTTGATCCACCTGCCCCACCGTCACGCTTTTGGCCGCCATCGCCGGCCACGCCGAGACCGCCAGGAGCAGAATCACCACCCATTTCCGCATCGCGCAACCTCCCGTTTTCGCCGGGGTTCAAGTATAGAGCAGACCCGGCGCTTGCGGTCGCGGGAAGCCCTCTTCCATCAGGGCAATCGCATGAACATTTTCATTGACCGGGCAGATTCGCGTTTTGAGAGTCATCGCTGGCTGGGAGTCTTCGTCCCAGAGGGACGAGTCGAAAATAGCCCAGGGTGGACCCTGAGCGCAGTCGAAGGGGGAACCCTGGGATGGCTTCGGCGAGAAGATCGCGCGCTCCGTAAGGGCGCGGCGAACCTTCTGCTCCGCCTGAATCGATCTTCATGCGATTGCCCTGCCTCTTCCAAGCCGGCTCCGATTCGAATTTAAGCGATTCTATTTCAATGCTTTATGAAGGACAAGAACAGCCTCGAAAACCGCCGCCTTTTCCGCCCCGCCTGCACCCGAAATCCTGCGATACTCCGCCCGATTCGGGCCGTCTAACACTGCAAGGCCCGATCCTGCGCAAAGGTATACTAAGAAGAGCAGACGCCTCCAACAAAGACCCCCGAACAGGGGGCTTTTTACCTTTGAAGCCCGGCTTTTCCGAGAAAAGGACGTGAATGGGAACACAGCTCGAGTCCATCAACTCCCCCGCCGACGTAAAGCGCCTCAATTCCGCGCAACTGGCCGAGCTTGCCGAGGAGATTCGCGAATTCCTCATCCAATCCCTCTCCAAAACCGGTGGCCATCTGGGCCCCAATCTCGGCGTCGTCGAGCTCACGCTGGCCCTCCATGCGGTCTTCTCGACGCCCGAGGACAAGATCCTCTTCGACGTAAGCCACCAGGCCTACATTCACAAGATCCTCACCGGCCGCCGCGACCGTTTTGACACCATCCGCCAACCCGGCGGCTTGAATGGCTTCATGCTCCGCACCGAAAGCGAGCACGACGCCTACGGAGCCGGCCACGCCGGCACCGCGCTTTCTGCCGCGCTGGGCATGGCCGTGGCGCGCGACCTGGCCGGAGGCAACGAAAACGTGATCGCCGTCGCCGGAGACGCCGCCTTCACCAACGGCATCACCTTCGAAGCGTTAAACAACATCGCCTCGCAAACCAAACGCATGATCGTTGTCCTCAATGACAACGAGTGGTCCATCGACCGCAACGTAGGCGCGGTGGCCCGTTACCTCCATCGCATCGTCACCAACGAGCGCTATAAACACCTGCACGACAAGGCCACGCATCTCATCGAGCGCTTCGGCGGCAAGACCGCGGCCAAGGTAGTGCGCCGCGCCGAAGAAGCCGCCAAGGGATTTCTCTGGGCCTCCATGATGTTTGAGGAATTCGGCCTGGAATATTTCGGCCCCATCGACGGCCACAACATTCCGCTGCTCATCGAGACCTTCAAATTTCTCAAGACCCTCGATCATCCGGTACTGCTGCACGTGCTCACGCAGAAGGGCCGCGGCTTTCAGCCGGCGCTCGACGGGCAAAAGAAATTTCACGGCCTCGGCCCCTACGATCCTGAAACCGGCCAGACTCCCGACGGCTCCGCCACCTATGCCGAGGTTTTCGCCAACACCCTCGCCGACCTGGCCACAAACGACGAACGCATCGTCGCCATCACCGCCGCCATGCCCAACGGCACGGGCCTCGATCACTTCCGCCCGCGCCATCCCAGGCGCTACTTCGACGTCGGCATCGCCGAGGAGCACGCGGTGGTCTTCGCCGCCGGCATGGCCACGCGCGGCTTCCGTCCCGTCTGCGCCATCTATTCCACGTTTCTGCAGCGCGCCTTCGATCCCATCGTCCACGACGTCTGCCTGCAGAAGCTTCCAGTTCTCTTCTGCATGGATCGCGCGGGACTTTCCGGCGACGACGGCCCCACGCACCACGGCCTCTTCGACATCGCCTACCTGTGCGGCATTCCCGATATCGTGCTCATGTCGCCCAAAGACGAAGACGAACTCGCCGACATGCTCAAGACCGCGCTCGAAATTCCCGGCCCCAGCGCCATCCGTTATCCACGCGGCGCGGTCGCCGGCGTCCAGCGCAAG
Organism: uncultured Acidobacteriaceae bacterium; assembly: GCA_963732305.1. Taxonomy (GTDB): domain Bacteria; phylum Acidobacteriota; class Terriglobia; order Terriglobales; family Acidobacteriaceae; genus Telmatobacter. The sequence continues at coordinate 808,209 of CAVSYW010000002.1, read as the reverse complement.
CCCGAGCCGCAAATCCTTCCCATCGGTAAAGCGGAAATTCTCGCCGACGGCTCTGACGTTGCGATTCTCGGTCTCGGCCCCATGATCTCGCTCGCCCAGTCGCTCGCCACGCGGCTCACGCGCGAAGGCTACTCCGCAGCCCTCATCAACCCGCGTTTCATCAAGCCGCTCGACCGCGAGATGCTCGAGCGTTACGCCCGTCGCGTCGCCGCCTTCGTTACGTTTGAGGATCACGTGAAGATGGGCGGCTTCGGCTCTGCGGTGATTGAAGCGCTCGATGAAATGGGCCTAGCCGTTCCTGTAGTCCGCATCGGCTGGCCCGACCAGTTCATCGAGCACGGCAAAATCGATCAGCTCCGCGCCCGCTACGGCATCAGCGTAGAAGCAGCCTACGCACAAGTGCTGCCGCTGCTCGCAGGCCGCCGCCACGCCACGCTCGTAGCAAGCTAGACCGGATCGTCTTTTGGTGCGGCCGCAAACGGTGCGCATCTTTGAAATGGCACGGATTCATCCGTGCCCATCAAGCCCGATCGACGGGCCGGCTTCAGCCGCCGAGGGATGATTTTCTTCCATGACCCCGGTTTTCTGGCGCGCCAACAATTTGCAAATCCGCCCTGACTCGTAGCGATCGTCATGAATCGCGGGTGCCCCCGGTCCCTCGCGCTTGGGGACCGGGGAGACTCCCGACACCAATGACCGGAACTTGGAAATCACGGCGAATCGGCCCGCCGATCGCACTGCGCCGTCCGCAACAACCGCAGTGATGAGCCACGTTTGCGGGTGCCCCCGGTCCCTCGCGCTTGGGGACCGGGGAGACTCCCGACACCAATGACCGGAACTTGGAAATCACGGCGAATCGGCCCGCCGATCGCACTGCGCCGTCCGCAACAACCGCGAGTGATGAGCCACATTTGCAGGTGCCCCCGGTCCCGCGCACTTGGGGACCGGGGAGACTCCGCACCTCAGCGAGCGCCCGTGGCTGGCGGCTCAGCGGCAGCACGAAAATCGGTCCTATCAGGAGCGGGCGAAGTTCCAGCCTGCGCATTTTCCGGGGTTGAAGGAAAGTTGATCTTCTTCACGAGCGCCCTGTACCTCGGCTCGTCTTTGAGCGTGAGCAGGTCAGCTTGCGAGAAGCAAAAGAAAACCGTGGCATCGCGGCGGGCGTAATCCTCTTCGAGAAGCTGCAATGCCTCCTGCTTTCTCCCCATCAGGACGCAGGTTATCGCGAGGATAGTTCCCTGTAGTTTTCCCGCCAGATAGTATTCCTTTTGCTTTGCGTACAAGTTATTCAACAACCCTTTCTCACCGCCCTGCGCGTACCCGGCCCGCGCCGCGGCAATAATGTCCTTCTGCATGGGATTGTTAGAGATCTCCGCCGCCTTCTGGCCCTCGGCAAGATAGGTGGGATAGTCGCGAAGCTCGAGGCTCACATCCCTGAGGTAATAGTGGGAAGAAAAGAACTGCGGGTCTGTACGCTCTACCTGGTGCAGCAGCGCGATGCCCTCTTCCCTCTTCCCGGCCTGGAACAACATAAGGCCTTTGTCGGCAAGGGTAGAGTGCGACGAGGGGTCCAGTTCCTCAGCCTTGCCGATCTGGTCCAGGCTCACGTCGAATCGCCCCAGAACCGCAAAGGCGTTGGCATACCAGCGGTGGGCCACCGGATCGTTGGGATTCAGTTGGATGGCGCGGCGGAACTCCTTTTCCGAATCCACAAAATCCCAGCTCCCGTAAAACTCGGCAAATGCCAGGGCGCGATGGGCTTCCGCGAGAGAGTCATCCAGATCCACAGCCCTTCGGGCGGCCGCAATGGCTCGCGGATAGGCCTCACTTTCTGGCATAGTGGAGAATTCCCGAAGCAGATCGTAAGTATCCGCGAGACCTACGTAGGCTTTGGCGTCTCCTGGATCGTTCACGACAGCTTGCGTAAAGTCATCCAACGCCCGGTTCAGGCTGTCGGGCGTTCTTTGACTCCATTCGTAACGGCCTTTCAGGTAGAAGTCGTGTGCGCGAGCCCTCTCCGCGTCGGAAACGGCAATCGGGACAGAACGATCGCTCGCTGTCTGCACTTTGCCTGGGATCGCGGAGAGCCGGTGCGAGCCTCCATCCAGCGGGGAACGGTGAACGGCTGTGAAGATGGCTCCGCCGACCGCCCCGGCGGCAACGACTCCGAGAAGTAACGGCTTCCATCCGGAGATTAAACCGCGCCCTTGAGCCCATAAATTGGTGACGGCCTTGGTGTCCCACGCACTGGCCATCGCGGCGTCAGCCGGTTCAGCGCCCGGTTTCCTGGCTTCCGTCTGCGTCCCGGTTGTCTCACCGTCAACCGCGGCCGCTTCCAGGCCCTGGGCACGGCCCGACTTCAGCCACTGGTTCAGCTCTGCGGTAAATGCATAAACGGAGGTGCGGCCTGCGCCCGGCGCGCGATGGGTAGGCAGTCCCTTGTCCACCTCCCAGCGCCTTACGGTCTTTTCGCTTCTCCCCAGGTAGGCGGCAATCTCCTTCCAGCAATCCAGGCGGTTTCCTCGTGCGAGACCTCCGGAATCCCCCGACTCTGGTGAAGTAAGCGCCAAAAGCGGCCCCCAAATTGTGGATTTGTCGAGAAATGACCGTTCATGTCCGGTCACGCTGCTTGTACCGGACCGAAATTCCCCTCATTATCGCATCTGTCAGGCGGACCCGCAATCGTTCCCCCACCTGGCATCCAGGTTTCTGCGTTGTTTAGTTTTAACCCCGAGTTCGATTGCCTGGAAACTTAAAAACTCAAGGAGAGAACCATGAGGAGATTTGTCCTCCCAGCAACGTTTTTCGCAGCTTGTCTTTGCCTCGTACCCTCAGCGTTGGCCGATGACGTTGCCTACGCCGGCTCAAGCTCAGGCGAGTTCGGAACCATGGATCTGAGCACTGGCGTTTTCAATCCAGAGGGCAACTCGGGTCAGACGCTCGCCGGCCTCGCGGTGGCGAACGGATCAATCTTCGCAAGCTCGTACCTCACCGCCAACGGAACTCTATTCACAGTAGACCCAGCCACAGGAGGACTCACGATCGTTGGGAACGCCATGGGTGTGGCTTACGACGACTTCGGCTCGACGACATCCGGACTTTATGCCGTAAGCAATGGATCAATTCAGGAGCTGTATTCCATAGACCCCACCACGGGCGCTGCCACGTTGATCGGCCCCACCGGGCTCGGCTATGGCGCGTGGCGAGGACTGTCAAACAATTCAGCCGCCCTCTATTTTGCCGACGGACCGAATCTCTACACATTGAACACCTCCACCGGCGCAGCCACGCTCGTTGGACCCTTTGGAGGCGGGGCGGAGATGGGAGCCATGCTCACAGAGGACGGCGTCTTCTATGGTGGAGACGACTCGAATAACACCCTGGACACGATCGACCCCACCACAGGAACAGCAACCGCAGGCCCCACGCCCTCGGCGAACCTTGATGGCTCGTTCTACGGGCTTGCGCCCTTTCCTGTGCCGGCGGGCAGCGGAGGCAACGGACCCTCGCCCACTCCGGAGCCATCAAGCCTCCTGCTTCTCGCAACCGGGCTTGCAGGCTTCCTCGGGATGGCTCGCCGCAAAATCGCCACGCACAGCAACCTGCGGTGATCGGGTTTGCGCCCAGCCAAGACAAGATTGAAAATCTGAAATAGATCCTCCCAAAGGATAGACACTCTCTGCGCAGGCGAGACAGGGTTCTGAATTCCTGAACCCCGCCGCGCTTGCGGCAGGTTCATCGCCCGGCGGATGGCCTCGTCTAGACGCCCCAAAAACCACACCTAGGGCGTCCCCGGCGAGCGGTCCTTGCTCGCTGGAGTGGGGACAGGTCCTCGTCCGTGGGGTGGGGGCCCTCGCTCTTCGGGACCGGGGACACTCCGCACCTCAATGAGCAGGAAGATGCCCATGGTCTGGCAGGTTCGGACCCCGCAAACGCTCATCCCCGCCCCTTTTCCCGGCCAAAAATCATGAGAAAGCCGACCTCGCAGGACTGATTCAAACTTGGAGTAACTTCCGCGCAAGCGGCAAACCGGCCGGAACTCGGAAATCATAACGGACCGGCCCGCCAACCGCATCGCGCCGTCGGCAACAACCGCGAGTAATGAGCCAGTATTGCCGCCCGCCCGCAATCCAAAGGCATTTCGATTGCTTTTCGATTGCGCGTCCCTCCTTGCCGTGTAACGATGATTCCGTCATGCTTCCCCATGTGCGTTCATGCATTGCAGCAGCACTGCTCGCGGCAGCGGTCATCTCCTGCGCTCGCGCCCAGGTCGCGGACTTTCAGAACGAACGCCAGCCCATCGTGGAGATTCACGACCTATGGCGCTTCCACACCGGCGACGACCCCGACGGCAAGCTCGGATGGGCCAACCCCGCTTTCGACGATTCAAGCTGGCCGCTGCTGCGCGCCGGCAAGGGCTGGTCTCAGCAGGGATACGCGGGCTATGGCGGCGTGGCCTGGTACAGGCTCGCAATTGTGCTTCCGGCCCAGCACGGCCCGCTCGCGCTCTACATCCCCGGCGTCGATGTCAGTTGCCAGGTGTTTGCCAATGGCCGGCTGATCGGACAGGTGGGTGGCTTGCCCCCGCGCCCACGCTGGGTGTCGCAAAGCCGAATTCTGTTTGCCATCCCCGGCGACGTTGCAGCGACTGGCCGGCTGCTGCTCGCCATCAGGGTATGGGAGCCAACGAACTACTCTACGACTCTCGCCGGCGGATTGTATTCCGCGCCGCGCATCGGCGACGCAAGCGACCTCGTGCGCTTCCGCACCCTTGCGGGCAAGGATATCTACTGGGAGGACAGCTCCATGATGGTCGAGCTGTTCGCGAATTTTATTGGAGGACTGGCAAGCCTCATCATGTTCGCGCTGCGGCGCAACGAACGCGAATACCTGTGGTTCGGCCTATACCTGCTGACCTTCTCGCTCTTTAACGTTAACCAGCTTTACTGGGCGTTTCGGCCCGTCCCCCATGATGCGGCGCAGGTCCTCACCTGGCTGCTGGTCGGATTCGGATTTTACGCGTTCGCCCAATTCTTTGCGGCTCTGTGCGGGCAGACCCGGAGCAGGCTTCGCGTGGCAGCCGGCTTGCTTTGGATCGCATTTATGTTCTTGTTGATCGTCAGAATTTTCCAGCCTCAAAGCGCCTGGGGGTGGGGTTTTGGCGCAGCTTCCGCAGGAGTAGGCTACTGGGCGTGCCTGTTTGCGATGGCGTACCGCGCGTGGAAGGCCGGGAGCCGCGATGCCGCGATTCTGATGTTTCCAGTGTTGTGGAACCTGGTCGAAAATCTTCTTCTGACATTGGGCGGCTCGCCGGCTGTCGGTCATCAGGCCTGGATGCGGGCGTACTTCCATTTCTATTACAGCGGAATCCGCTGGCCGTTTCCGTTCGTTGTTTTGAATTTATTGGGCGACCTGACCAATCTGGTGGTGCTCATTGTGGTCATCCGCCGTTTTGCCCGCAGCCGCCGCGACGAGGAGCGCTTCGAGTCCGAGCTTGAAGCCGCCCGCACCGTACAGAAGGTCCTCATCCCCGACGAGATTCCGTCGGTCCCCGGCTTCCAGGTCCAAACCGTCTACCTCCCTGCCAGCCAGGTGGGCGGCGACTTCTTTCAGGTGATCGCCACCAAGAACGGCGGCGCGCTAATTGCCATCGGTGACGTTAGCGGAAAAGGCATGCCCGCCGCCATGACCGTTTCTCTTCTGGTCGGCACCTTCCGCACCCTCGCGCACTACACCCAAAGCCCCGGCGAAATCCTGGCAGCAATGAACCAACGCATGCTGGCTCGCAGCAGCGGCGGATTCACCACCTGTCTCGTTCTCCGCTGCGACGCCGGCGGCAAGCTGACGATCGCCAACGCCGGACACATCGCGCCGTACGTTGCAGGCAAAGAACTGCGGGTTGAAAATGGCTTGCCGTTGGGCCTCGCCGCCAATACAACCTACGCCGAAGGTTGCTTCCAACTCGCGCCGGACCAGCAGCTCACCCTGCTCACCGACGGCGTAGTCGAGGCCCGCGACCACACCGGTTCGCTGCTCGGCTTCGATCGATCCGCTGCTCTCAGCACCCAACCGGCAGAGGCCATCGCCAGCGCAGCCCAGGCATTTGGGCAGGACGACGACATTACGGTTCTGACCTTGTCCTATGCGGGCGTTCCGGCTCCCGCTTGAGGCCGGCGCGCGCTGCAAATTCAACGCGGCAGGTAGCCGGCCCAACCGTCCCGAAGAACGATTGAGGCCGAAGCGAGTGAGGCCAAAGCGAGCCCGTGCCCCATTCTCGACGCGCGCTTTGCGTCCAGGGTGGGAAAGCACGAACCTGCTTTCGCCCTCGTCTTCGCTCTCCTGTCCACCGACCACAACCGTGTCATCCCAAGCAACCTGACTCGCCTTTGGCGCGTTACGGCGAAAAATGACACTTGAAGGACCGATGATCTCACTGGGTTTAGCCTGCATGTCATCAGGAGCGAAGCGCACTTCAGCGGAGCCGCCAGACCGTCAAGGCCCGGCACTTGTCAAGCTTTCCCACCGCCCAAACCGACCCACCCTCCACACTTAACCCGTTCTTTTTCTGATCACTAGCCACTGATCACTGATCACTGTCTTTCGTGCATATTATTTCCTCGAACTCGCTACACTTTCTCTAGAAGTAGAAGTAGCGTGGCTCGGAGTCTGATCACTGATCAATGACCACTTTACGCGGGTGCCCCCGGTCCCTCGCATTTGAGGACCGGGAAAGCAGACCAGTCAAGCCAGCACTGATTCGAGAGACTTTAACAGGTGCCGTCTTTAAGAATCAAAGACTTGGCGAGTCTGGGTGCTCCCCAAACTCTTTACTGCCATGACTTTGAGACCAAAGTACAGGCCCGGGGGGGGCCGAGGCAGGGCAATCGCATGAACATTTTCATTGACCGGGCAGGTTCGCGTTTTGACAGTCATTGCTGGCTGGGAATCTTCGTCCCGGAGGGACGAGTCGAAAATAGCCCAGGGTGGAGCGCAGCGGAACCCTGGGATGGCTTCGACGAGAAGATCGCGCGCCCCGTAGGGGTGCGGCGAACCTTCTGCACCGCCGGAATCGAATTTCATGCGATTGCCCGGGGGGCCGAGGAAACAGGAGACTGAAATGGTCACGATTTGCCGGCATATCAAGACCAACGGACAACGCTGCGGGTCCCCGGCCCTTAGGGATAACTATTTTTGTTACTACCACGACAAGATCCACAACGTCGGCGCCGAGCCGAACTTGAAATATGGACCTCTCCAGTTGCCCGCGCCCGAAGACCTGGCCTCCATTCAACTCTCCGTCGCACGCATCAACGACGCGGTCATCCACGGCGTAATCGACCTCAAGAAGGCGACGACCCTCCTCTACGGACTCCAGATTGCCGCCCAGTACATCAATCGCGCGCAGAAGTTCGACGAGAGCAAAACTGTCCTTTCGGCGGAACTCACTGTCCAGGGCGACGAGCTCGCCCCCGACGAATCCATCAACGATAGCGATGGCGATGGCGACCAATGTTCATGCGGCAATCGAGGCCAATGCGCCACGCAAAACGGCTCCAAAAAGAGCCCAGGCACCGCCCCACGCGAAAAAGTCGACTGTGAAACTGTGAGGCCTACTTTTCCAAATGAAATCAACAACTTAGAAGAAAAAATCTCACAGTCTCACAGTTTCTGTGAGCCTGTGAAACTGTGGAGCGAAATCGAAAGCAACACAAACTTCAACCCCGCAAGCGACTTGTCTTTGCCTTTGCCATCTTGCTCCCTCGCTCTCTCGCTCCCTTGTTCCCTTGCTCCCTAGTTCCCTCGTCCCCTGTTATCTTGGATACGCTCCAGAAATCACGAGGAACCTGCCATGCAAATCAGACCGATTCTTTGCGCGCTCGCCGCTGCCGGCGCATTGACCACTGTCGCCGCGCAATCCGCTCCGCCGCGGCCGAAGATCACCGGCCTCTCGCACATCGCCATCTACACCTCCGATCCCGCGGCCACCGAGCGCTACTACACGACGGTTGTCGGCGCGGTGAAGATGTCGGATCCGGAAAATGAGCAGGGCGTTCGCTACGCGCTCAGCGAGTCGCAGTACATTGAGGTTCTGCCGCTGCCGGCCAACGCTGGAGTGGTTCGGCTCGATCACGTTGCGTGGACGACCGAGAGCGCCGAGGGCATGCGCAAATATCTTGCCGCCAAAGGCTGGAAGGTGCCGGCGCATTTGCAGCAAGGCGCTGCGGGCAGCAAGTGGTTCCAGGTGCGCGATCCCGAAGGCAACAAGGTGCAGTTCGTCCAATCGTCCGCAAGAAGATACGGATTTGTGACGGGCGCGTTCGCGCCCAACGCCATCGGACACCACATCATCCATGTGGGATACATGGTGCACGATCGCGCCCTTGAGGATACGTTTTACCGCGACCTGCTCGGCTTCAGGCCCTATTGGTGGGGCGGACGAGGCGGCAAGGTGGAATGGGTGAGCCAGCAGTGTCCCGACGGCCATGACTGGATGGAGTACATGATGACGCGCGGAACCAGCGGTGTGCCCGCGGACATGACGCAGCACGAACTGGGCGTGATGGATCATTTTTCGATTGGAGTGGTTTCGGTGCCCGACGCGTATCAGAAGCTCGTGACCGCCAATCGCGTCGATCCGAAGCACGACGCAGCGCCCAAGATCGGCCTGGACGGCAAGTATCAGCTCAACCTGTACGATCCCGACGATATCCGGACCGAAGTGATGAACTTCCACGCCACTGAGAAGCCCTGCTGTTCGCCGTTCACGGCGGAGGACCCGTCGGAGTAGATCCCGCCGGAATGAGGGAGGGAGGGTCGCGCCAAATCGGCGCTTACGATATACTGGTTGAGGCCCAACTGGGCAGGGAAGTCCCTGTCTGCTGATCTGGTTGGAGCAAATCGCTCCTCCAAGACCAGAAAAAGGTCCAAAACCAGGAAAAGAAGAAGAAAATGCCTAAGTTGAAGACCCATTCGGGCGCGGCCAAGCGCTTCAGCAAAACTGGCACCGGCAAAATCAAGCGGGGCCAGACGAAGACGCGGCATATCCTTACTTCGAAATCGCCGAAAGTGAAGCGCAAGCTGGGACGGACCCTGCTGGTTTCCGACGGCGACTACAAGAAGGTAGCGCGCATGATTCCTTACGCCTGACCATTGCATGGAGCAGCCCGTTGGATGAGGGTTGTGCCGCTCAAGAAAAGGGCCGGAGAAGAACTGGCCCCCGCTGGTTGCGGAATGCGTTCGCAACGGCGAGAGATCAGGCTTGAAACAGCGAGTGAAGAGGTTCATCGGCCTCACGTTGACGTGATGGCTTCCTACCTCCAGCCGCGAAACTGAAACGCAAAAAGGAGAAAGCAACCATGCCCCGCGTAAAACGTGGCACTAAGCGGAATGACCGCCGCAAGAAAATCCTCAAACGAGCCAGCGGTTATTTCCTGACGAAATCGAAACTGTACCAGGCGGCCCAGGAGGCCGTGGAGCGCGGCCTGAAGTTTGCTTACATGGGCCGGCGCCTGAAGAAGCGCGAGTACCGTTCACTGTGGATTGTGCGCATCGCAGCCGCCTGCAAGCTGAACGGCACCAGCTATTCGCAGTTCATCAACGGATTGAAGAAGGCGGGCATCGAGCTGGACCGCAAGGTTCTGGCCGACATCGCCGTAAAGGATGCAGCGGGCTTCAGCAAGCTCGTGGAACAGGCCAAGGACGCGAAGACCAAGGCAGACAAGGCCAGCGCAGGCAAGGCCAAAGCAGCGTAACTCAAGATATGACTGGCGGAAAAGACGGCCCGGCGTTCGAAGGAACTCCGGGCCGTAGTGCATTTGAGCAGAAATTTCAGGATATTTCGGGATCGCATTGCTCTTGAGACGCGCCCGGAGAACCACTGAAAACGCCCCACGCCGTGGTTTATCCTGAACATTCGACATGACGAACGAAGCGATACCCAATCTGACGGCATTTGACGAGGCCGCGCTCGACAAGGCGTTTGCCTCGCTGGAGGCACAGGCCCGCGAAAGCGCCGCGGCTCTCGATGCGGAGGCGTTCCGGCTCAGGTGGCTGGGTCGCAAGCAGGGCCTGCTGAACGAAGTTTCCGACCGTTGGCTGAAGGCCGCGCCTGGGCCGGCGAAGAAGGCCGTTGGCCAGCGGTTCAAAATCCTTAAGGATCTCGTGGAAGCTCTGCTCGAGGGCGCATCTGGCGCGGGTCCCACCGACGCCGCGCTCAAGTCCGAGGCTATCGACATCACGCTGCCCGGCTCGCGCCGCCTGATCGGCGCCGAGCATCCGATTACGCGCACATTAAACGAGATCGTTTCGGTCTTCGCGGCGCTCGGCTACTCGGTGGGTGTTGGGCCCGAGGTTGAGACCGATTACTACAATTTCGAGTGCATGAATTTTCCGCCCGGCCATCCTGCGCGCGATACGCAGGATACGCTGGTCGTCGCCGGACAGGATCGCAAGCCGCTGCGCGATCGATTGCTGCTGCGCACGCACACTTCGCCGGTGCAGATGCGGACCATGGAACTGCAACCGCCGCCGGTGCGCATCGTTATCCCTGGCAAAGTTCACCGTAACGACGCCGCCGACGCTACACACTCGCCGATCTTTCATCAAGTCGAGGGGCTGTGCGTCGACAGCAACATCACCTTCAGCGATTTGAAGGGCACGCTGGACCACGCCATGAAGGCGCTTTTCGGCTCGGCGGTTAAGACGCGCTTCTTCCCGTCGTTCTTCCCATTCACCGAGCCCTCGGCCGACGTGCAGATCAGTTGCATTTTTTGTGGAGGAAAAGGCTGCCGCAAGTGCAAGCAGTCGGGATGGATTGAGTTGCTGGGTTGCGGGATGGTCGATCCCGCGGTGTTCGCGTTTGCAGCGGAGAAGCAGCCGGCCTACGATCCGAAGAAGATCTCCGGCTTCGCTTTCGGCATGGGCGTGGAGCGCATCGCCATGATGAAGTACGGCATCAGCGAAATCGGCAGCTTCTTCGCTGGCGACATGCGGTTTCTGGGGCAGTTCGTGTGAAGGCGGGTTCGCGTGCGCTGCGCGCACGTTAGCGCGTTCGCGAGTTAGCGGAACCAGAGGGAGTCGGAGTGCCGAGAACGAGATACTTTCGAGACCTGATTGCCTGGCAGAAGGCAATGCGGTTGGCACGTGAAATCTATCTCCGGACGGATGGGTTCCCAAAGTCTGAAATGTTTGGCCTCCGCATGCAGCTGAGAAGAGCGGTCGTTTCGGTGGCAAGCAATATTGCTGAGGGTCATGGGCGTTTGACCGATCCACAGTTTCGGAACTCGTTGGGGATGGCGCGAGGGTCGCTCTGCGAAGTGCGGATGCAGATTGAATTGGCCTGCGACCTGGGATTCTTCGATAAGGAGTCTGCCAGGGCCTGCTTGACTTGTCGGTCAACGTCGCCAAGTTGATCAATGGACTGATGGGAGTATTGGAACGTTAATGATTCGGCGATTGCCGCTAAATTGCGAACTGGCGAATTCGCGCGAAGCGCGTGCGAACTCGCCCAATGAGAATTCATGAAGATACTGACCAAATGGCTTCGAGCGTATTTGCCTGGCCTTGCAGTCGACGACGCACAGCTCGCCGAGGACCTGACGCTTCGCGGTATTGCCGTCGAAGGCATCTACGATCTCGGTCCCGACAACGGTTCGCTCTACGAGATGGATATCACCACTAACCGCGTGGACGCGATGAACCACTACGGAATCGCGCGCGAGGCGGCGGCGATCTATGGGCTTGGACTGCCCGGGCTGGCGTTCGCGCTCCCCAAGGCGAAATTGACCGCAAAGCCATTTTCCGTGAAGATCCAGGCCGAAGACGTTTGCGGCCGCTTCACGGCGCGCGTTTTGCGCGACATTACCATCGGCGAATCGCGAGACTGGTTCGCGGGCGCTGAAGTCTCCACATGCTTTGCACTTCTGGAGCAGAAGAAAATCTCCAACGCGGTCGATGCCACGAACTTTTGCTGGCTGGCGATGGGACAACCCACGCACGCCTTCGATCTCGACAAGATCGAAGGTGGCATTATCGTGCGCCGTGCGCGCAAGGGCGAGCGGTTGAAGACGCTGGATGGCGTGGAGCGGGTGCTTGATACGGACGATCTGGTCATCGCCGATCACAAGAAGGCGCTGGGGTTGGCCGGTGTTATGGGCGGTTGGGACACGATGATCACGCCCGAGACGAAGAATGTGCTCGTCGAGGCGGCGTGGTTCGATCCCATGGTGGTGCGGCAAACGGCGCGGCGTCATGGCTTGCATACCGACGCCAGCCATCGCTTCGAGCGTGGCGCGGATTTTAATGCCGCGCCGATCGCGTCGGCTCTCGTAAGTGCGATTTTGCTTGCAAACGGAGGATCGATTGAGGGCGAATTGGTGGATGCGCGCGTGGCGGCGGCCGAGGCGCGCACCGCACGCCGCAAACCCGTGGCGCTCGCTTTAAGCGAAGTGCAGCGGATTCTGGGGACGACGATCGATGAAGAGGGAATCACCGCGGCGACCGTCGAAAACGTGTTGACAGCGCTGGGATGCGAATTAGCGAGTCAGCAAGTCAGCGAGTCAGCAAGTCAGGCGCCTGGGGTGCGGCAGACTTTTGGACAAGGTTCGTGGGAAGTGACCTTGCCGAGCTGGCGGCTCGATCTGGAGCGCGAAATCGATCTCATCGAAGAGGTCGCGCGCGTCTACGGTTACAACCGCTTCGCCAATACGCTACCGGAATTCGGCGGGGGCGTGCGGGCGCTGCAATGGGCGGAAAAAGAAGCTACGGTGCGCAGCACGATGCTGGCCGCCGGTTTCCACGAGGCGATTGGGAGCACATTCTGCTCCGCCGCAGAGGGCGCGTTGACTGCGTCGCAACCCACGCTGGTTGTTCCGCTTGGCAATCCACTCAGCGAAGAAGCGGGCGTGCTGCGTCCCTCGCTCGTGCCGGGTATGCTGACCATGATCGCGGGTAACCTGAATCGTGACGTCGGTGACGTGCGCCTGTTCGAGGTGGGCACGGTGTTCACCGGCACGACAGACAAAGTGGACGAGCGGCCAGCGCTGGCTTTTGGAGCCGTAGGCGCGTTGCCGGAGGAGAGCGCGCTGCATGCCGGGCGGGCTTTTGACTTTTTTGATGTGAAGGGTGCGGTGGAGCAGGTGGTGTCGCGGTTCGAGATGAGGGGCATGTACTTCGACTGCTTTCCCGCGGATGCCGGCCTCACGCCCGCATGGCTGCATCCCTATCGCGCAGCGCGCGTAGTCGCGGAAGGCGTGACCGCCGGATGGTTCGGCCAGCTGCATCCGCGCGAAGCCGCGGCGAGAAAGATCAAGGACGCGGTACTGGTGGGCGAGTTGTATCTCGACAGGCTTTACAAGTTGACGATGCGCCAGCCCATCGCGCGCGAAATCTCGCGCTATCAGCCTGTCCGCCGCGACTTCTCTCTGGTCCTGGACGAGAGCATCGACTGGGAAACGATTGATCGCGCCATGGCCGCATTGCACATTCCCGAGCTGGTGGAGTGGCGCGTGCGCGAGGTCTTCCACGATGCACGGCTGGGCGCCCACGAATATGCGCTGCTGCTGGGCGCCACATTTCAGGCGCCGGATCGCACCTTGCGCGAGGAGGAGCTGCAAAGGTTCCAGGCACAGGTCGTGGAAGCGGTTGGCAAGGTAGGAGCGCGGCTGCGGGTTTGATCTGAATATCCACCGGCATCGGCGCTATACTCAAACGGAAAAGCGCCCGATCGGGAGGTCAAGGCAATGTCAGAAACTTTTTGGGAAGCGGAGGCTGCTACGGAAACCGCGAGCGGCGAACAGCCTCAGAACGAACATGAGGAGCCCGCGGCGTTGGCCGTGAGCGCGGACGATTTTTCTGCACTCGAGGAACGCGTCCTTCGTGCCGCGGAGCTTGTGAAGCGGGAGCGGCAAGCGCGCGCAGCGGCCGAGACGCGCACCGCGGAACTGGAAGCTCGCGTGGCTCCGGCCGAAGCGCAAGTGCAGGCGCAGTCGCTCGTGGTAGATCAACTGCAAAGCGAGTTACACGCGTTGCGCGCTGAGCGCGAGCACGTGCGGCAGCGCGTGGAGCGGTTGCTCGAGCAACTCGACGCACTGGAATTGTGAGGCTGAGATGGCCGAGGAACCGCACAGCAGCCCGCATGAATACGTGACGGTGGAGATCTACGATCAGCTCTATCATCTTTCGGGGCAAAATCCTGAGCACATTCGCGAACTGGCCGCTTACGTCGATACCAAGATGCGTGCCGTGGCTTCGCACGGGAAGACAGCGGACTCCTTGCGCGTGGCTGTGCTCGCGGCGCTTAACCTGGCAGATGAGTTGTCGCAGGCCAGGTCGGCCGATCCGCGCGCAGGCCGTGCGCGTGCCGCAAGTCTGCGCGTGATGCTCGACGAAGTCCTGGAAGAGAAAGACTAAGCATCCGAGAAGGAAGCCCATCCGTGCAGAAGGGCTGCGCAACCACCGCAGTTCCCCTCTGATGAAGTAAAAGCACCAGCGAACATGCAGGTGACGTCAAGTAAACGGCTAAATTGCGCTCTATTGCCGCTGATAGTGACATAAACCCGCGTCATCGAGCACCATGCTGTCTTTGCTCGAAAACTCATACGTCTGGTGGTTGGCCGTCGTATTGCCGGTGACATATACGGTAGTCGGGTAAGTGGACGTTTGCGCCGCTACATAATTCACCTTTTCGGGGGGCCATGGCTTCTGACCTGGCCAAGTCAACGTTTGTGTCGTACTGGTAAACACGATCGGCGACGCGCAGTACCCAACCGTGGTCGAACCGGGCGATGGGACGGCCTTCCACGTTCCAATCAGCGGGTTCGCATGTTGGCCACATGCAGCCACTCCGGTGAACAGCACAATTGCAATTGCTTGAGTGAGTTTCCTCATTGCGACCTTTCTTAGAACCATGCTGAATAATCCTGCGTTAGGTGGTTTCAGGGTACAACAACCGTGACATGCGCTATCTTGCCGCCAATTGCCGCAGCACGTACTGCAAAATGCCGCCGTGCTCATAGTACTCAATCTCCTGCGGTGTGTCGATGCGAACTACGGTATCAAATTCCTTCACCGTTCCGTCGCTCGCAGTGGCTTTGACGCGCAGTGTGTGGCCATTGGCCAGGCGATCCTTGAGGAGTGCCGTAAGCACGGGGAAGCCGTATACCTCTTCGCCGGAGAGACCGAGACTCTCTACGTTCTCTCCTGCCGCAAACTGCAACGGTAGAATTCCCATGCCCACAAGGTTCGAGCGATGAATGCGTTCGAAGCTTTCAGCGATGACCGCGCGCACACCAAGGAGCTTGGGCCCCTTTGCTGCCCAGTCGCGCGAGGAACCTGAACCGTATTCCTTGCCGGCAAGAATGACGAGGGGGACGCTACGCTCGGCATACTTGACGCTGGCATCGAATATGCTCATGACCTCGCCTTCGGGCAGCAAGCGCGTGACGCCGCCCTCGGTTCCCGGAGCGAGCTTGTTGCGCAGGCGGACATTTGCGAATGTCCCACGCACCATCACCTCGTGATTGCCGCGTCGCGAGCCGTACGAGTTGAAGTCCGCAGTCTTGACGCCGTGCTCGGCGAGATGCTTTCCCGCCGGTCCTTTGGCCTTGATCGATCCAGCAGGAGAAATGTGGTCGGTTGTCACCGAGTCACCCAGCACTGCCAGCACGCGTGCGCCGGCAATGTCAGCGATGGGCGAAGGAGTCATCGTCATGCCGTCGAAGTAGGGCGCTTTGCGAATATAGGTTGAATCCGGCTCCCACTGGTAGACGTCGCCGGTGGGGAAGCTCAAGCCCTGCCAACTGGCGTCGCCACTCGAAACCGTGGCGTACTCCTTGCAGAAGCCTTCGCGCGTAACACCCTTTTCGATTGCGGCGGCGACTTCGGCTTGCGTGGGCCAGATGTCGCGGAGATAGACGGGCTTGCCGTCTTTGTCGCTTCCAAGTGGATCGGCATCGAAGTTGTGCCCGATCTTACCGGCGAGCGCGTAAGCCACGACGAGCGGCGGGCTCATCAAGTAGTTGGCGCGCACGTCTACATTCACGCGGCCCTCAAAGTTACGATTACCGCTGAGCACGCTGACAGCAACCAGGCCGTGCTCGTCGATTGATTTGGAAACGTCGGAGGGCAGAGGCCCACTGTTGCCGATGCACGTGGTGCAGCCGTATCCGACCACGTTGAAGCGCAGCTTTTCGAGATAAGGAAGCAGGCCCGATTTCTGGTAGTAATCGGTGACGACGCGCGAACCCGGCGCAAGCGAAGTCTTCACCCACGGCGGAACGGTGAGACCTTTTTCGACCGCCTTCTTCGCGAGCAATCCCGCGGCGATCATGACTGAGGGGTTGGAGGTGTTTGTGCAACTGGTGATGGCAGCGATCACGACGGAGCCGTGATCGAGATAAGTATCGGGATCGATACCGAAGCGCTCTTTCACGGTGGTGGTGACGTGCACGGGCGCGTGCTCCGCGACCGCCATATCGGTGACCGTCTGGCGCTGCCACGC
The DNA here is from genome assembly GCA_963732305.1 of uncultured Acidobacteriaceae bacterium. Classification (GTDB taxonomy): domain Bacteria; phylum Acidobacteriota; class Terriglobia; order Terriglobales; family Acidobacteriaceae; genus Telmatobacter. Next base: position 791,711 of record CAVSYW010000002.1, on the reverse strand, counting down.
GGCGGCCGTACGGGTGCCCAACGGCTTGGCGGTGGGCGAGAGCAAAGTGGGCAGTTGCTGCGCAAAGCTTGCAGCCGCTTCCTTGAGCAGCACGCGGTCCTGCGGGCGCTTGGGCCCGGCCACGCTCGGCTCCACGTCGCTCAGGTCGAGCGCGAGAGTTTGCGTGTAATCGGCCTCAGGCGCGCCTGCGGTATGGAAGAGTCCTTGCTCCTTGTAGTAGGCCTCGACGAGGGCGATCTGCTCGTCGCTGCGTCCGGTGAGGCGCAGGTAACGCAACGTCTCGGCGTCGACGGGGAAGATGCCGCACGTTGCGCCGTACTCCGGCGCCATGTTGCCGATGGTGGCACGATCCGCAAGTGGTAATTCCCCGATGCCGGGGCCATAGAACTCGACAAACTTGCCAACCACGCCCGACTTGCGCAGCGCTTGCGTCACGGTGAGCACGAGATCTGTCGCTGTTGCGCCCTCGCGCAGCTTGCCGGTAAGCTTGTATCCGACCACTTGCGGGATCAGCATGGAGACCGGCTGGCCGAGCATGGCCGCCTCGGCCTCGATGCCGCCCACGCCCCAGCCCAGCACGCCCAGCCCGTTGATCATGGTGGTGTGCGAGTCAGTGCCGACGAGCGTGTCGGGATACGCAACAGCTCCACTGGTTGACTCTTCGGTGAAGACCACGCGTGCCAGATATTCCAAATTCACCTGGTGGCAAATGCCCATGCCGGGCGGTACCGCGGAGAAGTTCCGAAAAGCCGATTGGCCCCATTTCAAAAATGCATAGCGCTCGCGATTGCGCTGGAACTCGAGCAAGGAATTGGCCTCGTAAGCCGCAGGCGTACCGTACTCGTCCACTTGCACGGAGTGGTCGATGACGAGTTCCGCGGGCGCAAGGGGATTCACGCGCTCGGGATCGCCGCCCAGGGTCTTGATGGCGTCGCGCATGGCGGCCAGATCGACGATCGCGGGCACGCCGGTGAAGTCCTGCATCAGGACACGAGCCGGCATGTAGGCAATTTCGCGGCTGGGCTCGGCCTTCGCGTCCCAGTTGGCCAGGAATTCGATGTCGGCAGCCGTCACGTTTTTGCCGTCTTCACGGCGCAGCAGATTTTCCAGCAGTATTTTCAGGCTGAAGGGCAGGCGCGAGAGATTGAAGCCGCGGCCGGCGAGCGCCGAAAGTCGATAGACGGTGTAGGAGTGGTTGCCGGAGGTGAGCACGGCCTTGCTTGAGAAGCTGTTCATCAGGGAAGACCTTTCTTTCCGCGCGTGGCGGACGGTTTTTCAAGAATCAATGGGCGGTTGCGGGGCCGCAGAGATCCGGCGGGCCTTTGGAAACGCGAAACGGCCCGCGCGGAAGAAACCTTCGACAAAATTAGATTACTCAGCGGGAAGGGTCAGCGTCCACGGTCGTGGCGGCCGCGATGGAAGCGCTTGAAGAAGGGCAAACCGGATGGGAAGAGGTTCGACATAAGGTACCAGAAAATTTTAGCGCAAATCCGAGGCGGAAGAGAAGCGGTGATTCTAAAGTCTCGAATTGCCGGAACCCTGCTCCTATACTTGAAGTGCACGGTTCTCCGCGGCGAGGTTCTCCCAACATTGAAATACTGGGTTGGCATTGAAGGTCTTTATGCCCGCTTTTTTGCATGGCTCATTCGGCGCATGCCCAATGAGCGGCAGCGGTTGCTGGCCATCACGATCATGGCCGGCGGAATCTGCGGTCTGGTTGCAGTTGCCTTCCACGTGAGTGCGTCGCGGCTCTACGCGTTGATGATCGATCGCGCCGTTACTGCTCCGGGCCATGCGTGGATCTGGTGGACGATTCTGACGCCGGCCATCGGCGGGCTCGTAGTGGGCCTGGGGCTCACCTACTGGGTTCCTGCGGCGGCGGGTAGCGGCATTCCCCAGGTCAAGGTCGCCTACGCCTTTCGCGCCGGCGCCATCACCATGAAGGAAACGCTGGGGAAGTTTGTGCTCTGCGCATTCCAACTGGGCAGTGGAGCATCGCTCGGCGTAGAAGGTCCCACAGTGCAGATTTGCGCTGGGGTGAGCAGCTTTCTGGCGCGCATGGCGCGGCTAAGCCCGGCGAACCAGAAGCGTATGACTTCAGTGGGGATGGCGGCAGGCATTGCCGCGGCCTTCAACGCGCCCATTGCCGCCGTCACGTTCACGCTGGAGGAGTTGATCGGCAGCCTTGACCAGACCATGCTTTCAGGCGTGATTGTGGCCGCGGCTCTGGCGGCCGTGGTGGAGCACAGCATTCTCGGCTCCAACCCTATATTCTTTGTGCCTCGCCTGCAAAGCTACACGCTCGCCAATAGCTCGTCGCTGGTCTGGTACGCGCTGCTCGGCCTTCTGGCCGCGATCGTGTCTGTGGTGTTCACCGATTCGTTGCTGTGGCTGCGCGAATGGTTCAAAGGGCTCTCAAGCGTTCCGCCGTGGGTTCGTCCCGCAATCGGCGGCGCCGCGACGGGAAGCCTTGCCATGGTCGCGATGTTGTTCTTTCACATGAACGGAGTCGCCGGCAATCCCTATCCCACCCTCACCCTGGCGCTGCTTGGCGGACTTCCGGTTACGGCTATGGCGGTATTGTGCGTGCTCAAGCTGGCCGCCACGGTCACGTCCTACTCGAGCGGCGGCTCGGGTGGAATCTTTGCGCCGGCGCTGTTTATGGGCGGCATGCTGGGCGGCGCGGTCGGTTACCTCGATGTGACAGTTTTCCATCATTCGGCCGATTCCATCGGCGCCTTCGCTGTTGTCGGCATGGGCGCGGTGTTCGCGGGCATTGTGCGCGCGCCCATGACCTCGATTCTCATTATTTTCGAGATGACCGGCGGTTACGGGCTGGTGCTGCCGCTCATGATCGCCAACATGAGTGCATTTGCACTGGCGCGTCACTGGCGGCACACGCCGATCTACGAGGCTCTGCTGGAACAGGATGGGATTGATCTGGAGAGTGAAGCCGCGTTGCATGCAAACGGCCAGCATGTTCATTCGAAGTCGCACGATGCGGCCGAGTTGAGCGTGGACGCGCGTTCGTAGAGCCATCCCACCGCAAGCGCCGTAGCGGGCGCAGTCTTATTGCGGCTGCTCGTTGTAGAGGAAATAGGCGCGGAGTTCGAGATAAGGGCCGTGGAACTCCCGGGGCAGCGGCGGATAACTGGAGCCGCTAATCGCGCCCCAGGCCGCGCGATCGAGACCCGTGTCGCCGGAGCGGCCGTCCATGCCCTCGTCGATGACCTGTCCGTTGGGCAGCACTTTGAAGTGGATGACGACCATACCCGACTTCAGGATGGGCGGATTCACTTCATCGGGGATGAGCGGATCCCAGGTGCGCTGCGTAATGTAGTGCCAGCGCGCCAGCCAGGCGCTGAAATCGACACCCTGGGTGTCAGAAAGAATCTGGATGCCGCCAGTACCGGCGCCGGGATGCCCCGGCAAACCACTCGAACCCTGATCGCCATAGCTCTGCTGCCCCTGGCCGGGCATGGCGTGCTGCATATCCTGGCGGAGCTGATCGGCAGGATTCTGCGGGCCCATGGCGAAGTTGGGCTTTGCGGGGACGGCTTGTGGGCGCGGCGCCTCGGGCGCTTGCGACTGCGGATTGTTCGGCACCGGTTGCGTGGGCTGCGGTTTGGGCTGTTCCGGTGTCTGCTGCTGCTGCGCGGGCGGAGGCGGCGCTTGTGCCTGGCGCTTCAACTCGTCCATCGTCTGCTTGTCGATGAGTGGCTTGTTGGGCAGCGGCTTGGGAGCAACCTTCGGCTTCTGCAGTTGCCGCACCGCATCGGGCATCTGGTCCAGATAGGTTTGTTCCTCGTGTTGCTTGATCGCATCAAAATCGTCGATTCGCGGCGTCTTGAAGAAGTATCTGGGAATCCAGGTGAGCATCGAGAGCAAGATAATGTGCACCAGAACTGCCCACAGAGCGCCTTCGCGCAGGCGTGCCCAGCGCCGCTCGTCCTCAAGTTCGCTGATCATCTCCAGCAGTTCGTGGGTGTCGTAGTCTACCCAGCGCGAGCCGCGCACGGCGGACGAGGCCGCATCGGCCGCGGCGTCTTCCCCGAGGGCCACTTCGTGCGGTTCGAGAGGCGCCACTTCGCGCGGCTCGAGGTCACGTGTGCTGAACGTGTCCAGCCCCAGGATCGAGCCCGTGATAGAGCTTTCCTGCGCAGAGCTGTCCGCTTGCGGACTGCTCTCGGCGGGTCCCTTGGGCTCGTTCACTTCGGCTGGCGCTTCGCTGGTGGGCATTGATGGCGATGGAGCCCTGTGAGACGCACTTATCCCCCGGCCGGCTCCGAATTCCGATCCTCTCTGTCTATTCTCTCATTTTGGCCAAAGCCCGGCGCAAGACTTCGCCTCGTACAATGGTTCTTATTGAATTGACGTACGATAGGCCGGAAAGGGACCGCGCTTGAAGCGATTTATTGCGCACATCCTGGCGGAATGGAAGCTGATCATTCTGCCGGCGCTGCTGAAATGGGGAATCTGGGGCGTGGGCGCGGTCGCGGTGCTCGATTCGTCGAGCATTCCCGTGCCCATGGACGCGATTCTTGCCCTCTATGTTTGGAACGACAAGCGGCACTTCTGGCTCTACTGCCTGATGGCGGCCGCGGGTTCGGCTGTCGGCGGGTTGCTGCCTTACGGGTTGGGTCGCGCCGGCGGGGAACTGTTTCTGCTCAAGCGCGTCAACCGTGTGAAGTTCGAAAAATTACGCGATCGTTTCCAGCGCCAGGAATTTCTGGCCGTAATGATCCCCTCCATGATGCCGCCTCCTGCGCCGTGGAAGCTGTTCATCTTCGCATCCGGCGTGTTTGAGATGCGCGTGCTCAATTTCCTGCTGGCCGTGTTTACGGGAAGAATGTTGCGCTGGCTGGCGCTCTCCGTGCTGGTGCTCAAGCTCGGCCCGGGCGCCGTCGATCTGGTGGCGCGGCACGCCCTGGCTGCGATGTTGATCGTGGGCGCATTGGCGGTGCTGGGATTTGCGTGGTGGTGGATGCGCAAGAAGGGCCAGGGCAAGCTGCTGGAAGACTGAGTGCCGCCGGGTACACGGCAAACCGAAGGTACAAAGCTTCGTCGAATGTGGAGAACCGCGCGCCAGGTCTCTGACCGGATAAATTTGTTCTTTTGGCTTCTGTGGTTTCCCATCCATTCGCCTGAAAGACGGCGAATGGATGGGGCACGGAAAGTTCCTCTTCATGCGGTAAGGGACCTAGTCCAGCAGCTTCTCAATCTCCGCCAGGTCGAAGTGACAGGCACTGCCCGGGAGTTCGAAGGGCTCTGGCGGGAGGGGCTCAAGCCGCCCGGCATCAAAGCGGAAAGGCTGTCCATTCGGATCGAGAACGAGAATTGTCTTGATTCCCATGCGTTCGTAGTTGGCCAGCTTCGTCATCATGCGGTTGAGCGAGTCTTCCGGGGACAGAATTTCGAAGACCACGATGGGCACATGGGCAGGGCAATCGCATTTGAAATCGATTTGAACCAGCGGTGACACTTCTGCGCTGTGGTCCTGAAGCCAGATTCTTGGCGGAGGACCTGAAGTGTCCGATCAAGAGACTCTGGAGCAGTTTTCAGCCAGCTGGGAGGGGTTGAAGGATCCGCGCAGCGGCAACGCCAGTCTGCATGACTTCCATGAGCTGCTGGTCATTGCTTTATGCGCGGTGTTGTGCGGCGGCCAGGGGGCGGTGGACATGGCGCTGTTCGCCAAGGCGAAGGAGCCTTTTCTGCGCGGAAAGTTCAAGCGCACCGGCTGGGACGACAACTACCTCATCAAACTCTTGGAGATGTTTTGAAATGCGATTGCCCTGTATTCGACACCGTCCGTGAGATCGAGTCGGCGGCGGCGCTGAAAACCGATACTGGCGCACTCCTGGACAAGCTGGTGGCCGCTTCAAGCAGCCACTTCGCGCAAGAAGAGGCGTTGATGCATGTGCGAAAGTTTCCGGGCCTTGAGCTTCATGCCGCGAACCATGAACGCTTGTTCAACAAGTTGGAGGTATTCGCAGCACGCTACCGTCGGGGCGGCGTCGCCATGGACCAGCACGCAGTGAACTTTCTCCGCGATTGGCTCATGCATCATATTGAGAACGACGACGCGCGGTTGGGCGCCTGGATGAGTGGGCACAAGACGGGATAGGAGAGTCCGCGGGGTCAGCTTTCGAACGACAACTGCGCGGAGACCCACGCCGCTGCGGCAGGCTTCGGCTCCGAGGCCAGTTCATAAATCAGGCGCTCCAGCACCAGCCGCTTGTCCGGTGTAGTGGAGCGCAACTCCAGATCCGCGCGAGCCACCAGGCGTAACGCGCGAGTGAGCTCGCGGCGGCTCTTGTAGCGCCGCGCCTGGCGGATCAGGTCGTCGGCGGCAAACGGCGGCATGCGAAAACCCTGCCATAACGCCTGCCAGATGGCGCGCGAATCGCGCACGTTCTTTTCGAGAATGACGAGCATCTGCCGGAAGGTTTTGGCCAGCATGTAAAGGTGGCCGATGGCCCCCTCTTCGCCGGCGTCGGAGCTGTTCAACAATCCCTGCAGCAGGCCAAGCGCGCGTACGCGGTCGCGAGCGCTAATGGCGTCGGTCAATTCGTAGAGCGTGCGCTGCTTGGCGCTCAGCACCATGGTTTCCACGTCGCCCAGCGTGATCTTGCCGCGCCCGGTGGCATAAAGAAGAAGCTTTTCGAGTTCCGAAGCAACCAGCATCATGTCCGCGCCCAGTGCATCCACCAGTTCGCGCGCCGCATCGGGTTCGAGTTTCGCGCCCGCATCCTGCGCCGTCGCAACCGCCCAGCGCATCGCGTCTTCCTCGTTCGCGCGCGCCAGTTCCACCATGCCGCAGTGCTCGCCCAAAGTTTCCGTCAGTCGCTCGTAGCGATTCCTGTCATCGAGCTCCATACGGCGGGAATCCGACGGAATGCGCAGGAAATCCGCGACGAAAAGCAGGAGTGCCTGCGGATTCGGCGACTGAAAATAGCGGTCGATCGCCGCAAATTCGTCTTTCTTTGCGCCGCGCGTATAAAGCTGGCGCACGCCGCGCACAAAAATCACCTGGAACGGCGCCATCAGCGACGGCGTCTGCGCGCGATCCAACACCTCGAAGATCGAAGTTGAGCCGAGATCGAACTCCGAGAGGCAAAAGTCCTTCAGGTCGGCGGGAACGAAGGCTTTGAGAACCGCGGCGCGGCAGCGATCAAGGAGGAAAAGCTCGTCGCCGGCCAGCACGTAGCCGGCCCGCAGCTTCCCGCTGGCTGCCTGTGCGGCCTCAATCTCCGCGACAAAGCGGCGGTTCGCGGCAAACCCCGCGCCCCATCGCGCGCCGCTCACAGGCGTGGCCTCCGGCCGTGCGGTCCAAGTACCATACGGCTCCAGAATACCTTCCCGGATGTCAACACACCAGCGCGGAAAACCGGGCGGGAATTAACAAATGCGGCATAATCCGCGGTTCTCTTCGCCTTGTTATCGCTTCGCCGACGGCGGATGCGAAATCTCAAACTGGCTCACCACCACGCTATTCCCAAACGGAACCGACCCCGTCCATGCGATCCCCGCACCACCGTAATGATTGGGCGTGATCGTCGCTTTCAAAGACAACGTCTCCCCGTCCGTAGTATTCGACCCGGTCGCGCTCAAGGTGTTGCCAACCGCCGAAAGAACGATCGTCGTGTTCGGCTTGAACACTCCCGTCGATTCCTGCTTGTCGCTCACCGGATGCCCGATGCCGTCGGCAATCTGGTAGAGCTGGAACATGCACTTGTCCGCAGCCTGGATGGTGCGCCAGAAGCGCAGCGAGTAGCCGTTCCGCGTGCGCGGATCGTACTTGATAAAAATGTCGGCTTTCTGGTTACGCGGCCCGGCCGAGTCGTCCGGCGAGCCCGCGATGCCGAAACCCTGACCCGCGGTCTTTTCCGGTGTCATCACGACCTTCTCGCGCATGTCGCCGGTCGGCACGTCGTCCTGATACAAGAGCTGCGCTCCCTGCGACGCCACGCGCAGCCCATAGCCGTTGACGAGATTGTCGCCCACTGAAGAGGTCCACGTTCCGAGAACTGTCCACATCCCGCTCAAGTAGTCTGTGTCCGGCGTCTCCACAAAATTACGGAAGTTGGGATCGATGACGAGCGACTTGATTTCTCCCGCCCGCATCGGCTTGGCGGAAATCGCCACAGTTTCCGGCCCCGGATCGCAGATGTTGTGCTTGGGTTTGATTTCCGCTTCGATGTACTTGCCGGCGAATCCGGGCAGCAGGGTGAGTTGCCGTAGCGGCATATTGCCCCGGCTCTCAGCGACCTCGCGTCGCGTAGCGCACTGCGCCTCGTCGCACACGTACCAGTCAATAATCGACTCGTCTTCGCGCCCGCCCAGATTCAGCGCATAAGTCACGGCGACCTTGCCATCCACCTGAAGACCAACCACAGGCTTCCGCGCAAATGTCGGCGAATCGATGTACTTCGGTTCAACGGTTATGTGCGAAGTCACATAGAAGCCGTTCACTGCCTCGGCCTTCACGCTCACGTACTCGGCGCGATTGGTAGTGTTCTGGCCCGTCACGGTAACGCTTTTTCCCGCATCCCCGCTCAACGCGATCAGCCTCGACGTTGTGGACCAATGAATCGTCCGATCCGCCGCGCGCAACGGCTGCACCGTCGCCGTCAGCGTGACGCTACTCGTTCCTGTGCGAATCGTCGCGTTTCCCGGCGGCTCCGCGTTGGCGAATGGATCGCCCAATCCACCAGCGCCGGCGGGCCGCGCTGCCGCACCCGGAACCGCGCTCGTCAGCCCCATGCGAAAGACGTTGCTGCCGTCGTTCTCGTACTTTTCGCGCACCTGCGCCGGGTCCCAATCATCTTCCTTCCCGTCTGGAGTAGCCCGCAGCATGTTCCACGGATTGAAAGCCCGCGCCTGCTCCGCGGTAATCTCGCGCGAAAGCGTAAACGCATGCCGGCCGAGAATGCTGTCGTAAATCACCGCCGGTTTCCCGCTCGCATCTTTGGTCCGATAAGTCAGCGCATAAACGTTCTCTCGCACCGGCGCCTTCCACACTATCCACGCCACTGGAGACCTCGGCGTATTCACCGGCATGGTGCAGTGGATGAGCGCGACAGGATTGCGAAATCCTTTGTAAAACTCAAGCCCGCGCGAAGCCCTGAAGACAGTGTTGATAAAAGCAATGCCCGAGGAAGACATCACGCCGTTGCCGGTCGGAAAATAAACTTCGGAATCCTCCCACACGCCCACCAGGCCGCCGCCGATGAAATCATCCGTGCCCTCAATGTAAACGTGCGTGAAATAGGAGCGCGTCGTCCGGATAAACGTAGTGTCGAGCCGCCCGAGCAGCGCCACGTGCGAATAGATGTGCTTGTCGCCGTCAGCCTGCAGTGCCACAGCTTGCGTGATCACCGGAGAGCGCGCCTTCAGATTCTTCGAGGGGTCGCCCGGATACTCGTAATCCAGGTTGCAGTAGTTCACCAGCGTCAGGTTGATCATCGAGAAGCCGGTGGCGTTCACCATCAATATGTAGCCGTTGTTCGACGCGCCTTCCTTGTTGCCGCGATTGTCGGCCAGCACCACCTTGCGCCTGTTGTCGGTGAGGCCGAGCAAAGTGATGTAGTTTTTCGTGATCGTCATGCTGGCTTCGGTGTCGCCGCCGCGCAGGAAATAAACATCGGGCTTGATGCCGATGACGGTAGGGTGATCGGGCGTGCCGGCGGGCGCGGCCGCATAAGCAGCCTGCAGGGTCTTGAACTTCTTCTGCGCGGGAACGTCTTGCGCGAGGCTGCTATCGACCAGGAAGTCGTAGGCGGAGTGCGTGGTGTCGAAACGCTCGCCTGTGTAGCCGTTGTACGGGGCGCCGCGCATGTTGTCCTGGGCGCGGGCTGTCGTTCCGCCCACAATCCCCATCAAAATAGCCGCAAGAAAGAACCCCGAAGAACTGCAACGCATCCTCATTCCCCGCCTCCATTCTTGTGGTCTGACCACCAGCGGGAACGATAGAAGGGCCGCGCTGCGCGTGTCAACGCAAAATTGCGTGTGATGCGAGCCGGAAATCAGAGCCCTTCCAAAATATCCGCCACGAGTTGCCGCGCAAACTCGCGCGAGAGCCGCTGAATGGCCGCGGGGTCTTCCTGAACGAATGTGGGCAGGTCGGTGGTCGACTGGTATTGCTCCCGGTAGACGTAATTCTTGTTCTCGTAGAGCACGCGGCCGTCATGTGCCGTGAGCGTGACCGAAGCCACGATGGTAATGACAAAGCTCGACGACTGCTGCGTGGCCGTATTGTAGGTGAGCGGCATAACGGTCTGCTTCAAAATTGTCCCGTGCAGCACCGCGTCGGCATCGGCACCCGCATTCGTCTCGACGCGGAAGCGCGCGCGCGTCATCAATTCGCGGACTACCGCTTCAGTCAAAGCCGTCTCCGTGCCGTTGGCCTCACTGCGCGTAGCGAAGACCGGCACGGCGAGCGTTTTCACATCGGGAGGCAGATGCGCGGCCGCGCCCAGCGTGTGATAGCCGCAACCGCTCAGGCACAACGAAGTGAGAGCAGCCAGGGCGGCAATCTTCAAACAGGGGAACGGGCGCATGAGGTAATTCTATCTCGCATGGTCCGAAAGCCGCCGTCGACCCCAGCCCTCGCAAAGCCAGGATGGGGCACCCAGCGCAACGTTATCGCGTCACGCGCGTAAACGTGATGACCTCCCGTGTGTTCGGGTTGCTCAGGATCACGGTGTTCGGCCCGTTAAATTGATAGTAATAACTGGAATTGGGCGGCTGAGCTATGGGCTGCTGCTGCGGTCGATTGCAAACTGGATTGGATGGATCGCCGCACGGGACAAGGCCCACCTTGGTCTTCGGCGACCAGTCTGTGACCGTAAAAGCGATGATATTCGGCGAGATGAGCTGGTAAGGGCCGCCTTGCGCAATTGTTGTGCCGCCGTTTTGCGGCACTCCCACTTGAATGTACTGACCGTTCGCCTCAATCGTGATGGTGATGGTAGCGCTCTGAAGGACCGCCCGCCACTGGCCGACCACACCGCCTGCCGACGCTGGCGCCGCTTGCGGCGCTGGACCCGTTTGTGGCCCCGGACCGGCTTGTGGCCACGAAGGCGCTTGCGGTCCAGGCATCGGTTGTGGCGCTTGTGGTCCTGGCGTCGGTTGTGGTCCTGGATTCGCTTGTGGTCCAGGAGCCGCTTGTGGTCCAGGAGCCGCTTGTGGCCCACAACCTGCTGCCACGCCGAATGCGAGAATCGCCGGATAGACCCATCGGGTCAGGCGTAGAACTGCGCTGCCGGTCCCCGTGGGAGTGAGGGAATTTTTCATAGAGACCTCCTGAGCTGGCTAGGGAACCTCTGCACAAGTCTACAACCGGCGTCATATTTGAATAAACTATAAGTATGAAGCGAATGGCGCGGATTCAGCAGACCTTGGCATCGCAGGCGATGTTTGAGAAGCATGGCCGAAAGAGCAAGCGGGAGTTGTTTCTGGATCATATGAACCATGTGGTTCCGTGGTCTGATCTATTGGCTTTGGTTGAGCCTTTTTACCCCAAGGCGGGCAACGGCCGCCAGCCGGTGGGACTTGCGATTATGCTTCGCACTTACTTTCTTCAACAGTGGTTCAGCCTGTCAGACCCGGGGATGGAGGAAGCCTTCTATGAGTCGCCTGTGCTGCGGCGCTTTGCCGGAGTCGATCTGGGTGTGGCCGCCGCGCCGGACGAGACCACGATCCTTCGTTTCCGCCATCTGCTTGAGGAACACGATCTGGGCGGCGAGATGCTGGACACGGTGAACCTCTACCTGGAAAGCCAAGGCATCCGCATCACCACCGGCACCATCGTGGACGCGACGATTATCCACGCGCCCAGTTCGACCAAGAACGCGAGCGGGGCGCGCGACCCCGAGATGCATCAGACCAAGAAGGGCAAGCAGTGGTATTTCGGAGCCAAGGCGCACATCGGCGTGGATAGCAAGGAGACAGTGGTGCATTCTGTGACCACCTCGGCGGCCAACGTGGCAGACAAGCACATGCTGCCCGACTTATTGCATGGCGAAGAGCGCAAGGTATGGGGCGATGGCGCATATCAGGGCCAGAGCGAGGCGATCCGCGCCGCCGCACCGAAGGCGCAGGATATGACGTGCCGCCGGACGAAATACAAGAACCATGTGGATGAAGAAGCGCGGCGCAAGAACAGAACCAAGGCCCGCGTTAGAGCCAGGGTGGAACATCCGTTTCGCATCCTCAAGCGCGTTTTCGGATTTACCAAGGTGCGCTACCGCGGCATATGGAAAAACCACCAGTGGCTGTGCGCGGCATTCGCGCTGGTGAACCTGTACCAACACCGCAACCGGTTGGCCCCTCAAAGGGCATAGTGTCTCCAGAGGCCGGAAAACGGGCCTCAAGAGACCGAAAAGACAAGCAGCAACCCGCCTCTCCCGACAGAAAAATGATCCGAAATCAAGAAATCATCTGCGCTCGAGTCATCGCTGCAAAATCACGCACCTGCGCAGAGGTTCCCTAGGGGATGCAGGGATAATAGCACGAGAATTCTGAGCTGGAAGAGTGTTCTTCCATAGGACGGGATTCGCGCCGGGGTCGAGACCAGGCGCGTATGCTTATTGCCATGAGTTGGATTGGTTGGGCTTTGCTATCCGCGGTTTTCGCCGCCGCCACGGCCCTTTTTGCCAAGGTGGGGGTGGAGCACGTTGACTCAAACCTGGCCACGGCGCTGCGCACCACTGTGGTGGTCGTCTTTGCCTGGGGCATCGCGCTCGCATTGGGCAAGCACGGAGAGATGCGCTCGCTCGAACGCCGCACTTTGCTCTTTCTCGCGCTCTCGGGAATCGCCACGGGCCTCTCGTGGCTCTGCTACTTCCGCGCCCTGCAGTTGGGGCCGGCATCGCGGGTCGCGCCGCTCGATAAGCTCAGCGTTCCGCTGGTGATGGTCTTCGCATGGCTACTGCTCGGCGAAAAACTCTCGATTGCTGCAATCGTCGGCGGTGCGCTCATCACCACCGGCGCAATCGTGATGGTACTCGCGTAACAAGTGCCGGAATTTAGAGAGCTGCGAACTACGAATTGTGAGCTCCGAACTTCGAATTGAAAACCAACAACCGAGAACTCGAAACGCGAGGGAAAGACATGGAAATCAATCGCAGAACTTTGATGGGATGGATGGGATTAACCGGCGGCTCAGTGATGGGCGCGCCGTGGTTGCGGAAGAAGATGTTTGCTGCCGAGCCGGCAAGCCTGGGGAAGGATCTGGCCGAGCCCCAGGGCACGCCCACCCGCTGGGACCGCAGCGCCGCGCAGAAGCGCGAGCAGGTGCGCGACATCACGTGGCTCACGCACGAGCCGCTGAACTTCTTGCTGCGCCGCGGCGACCATTTCGACAACGAGCCGGAACAATATCGGAAGATGCTCGATCCGGACAATATCCGGCGCATGGCCGCGGCGGGTGTGAAGTGGGGCCTCATCTTCTTCGACAAGGGCTTCGGGCTCGAATACGAAAAGGCGCACATCGAGCAGACCCGGCAGGCGGCCGACCTGATGCACCAATTAGGCATGCGCGTGAACCTCTACGTAGGCGGCACCATGTTCACCGAGATGTTCTACCGTGAACTTCCCGAGGCGCAGAATTGGGAGCAGCGCAACCAGTGGGGCCAATGGATTTCTTACGGCCTGCAGACTTACCGGCACTACGCGTGCCCCAATGAGCCGGCCTGGTGCGATTACCTGCGCCGCGTGCTGAAGATCGGCGTCGTGGATCTGCGCGCCGACGAAATTTCCTTCGACAACAACATGCTGATGGCCGAACCCGAGTCCTGCCGCTGCCCGCGGTGCCTCAAGGCATTCACCGAGTTCCTGCGCACGCGCTATCCCACGCGGGAGGCGATGCTGCGCCGCTTCGGCCTTCCCGATGCCGATTGGGTGCGCGCGAACGAGTGGCAGGACAAGGACATGCCGCTGGCGCTCACCGTGCTCGAGGATCCGGTACTGCAGGAGTGGGTGCGCTTCCGCTGCGAGACGCTGGCCAACTACTGCAGCGATCTCTACGCTTCCGTGAAGCGCCTCAACCCGAAGACCGCGGCCGGCTTCAACCTCAAGGGCGTGTACAGCTTCAATCGCTATTGGACCAACGCAGTCTATCACCCGCTGTACAGCGGGCGCGTGGACGCGATGTCTTTTGATACCGGCGGCTACGATGCGGGTATAGATCCGGCGACGGGCGCACTGGTTTCACAGATTCGCTCCTATAAAGTCGCGCGGCATCTCGGCACTAGCTGCGATGAGAGCTTAGGAAACGACCTGCAGGCCGCCGTACACATGGCTTTCGGCTATCAGAATCCCGTCGTTACACCGACTCCCTGGGGCGCCGGTGCGCACAACGTCTTCACGCCCATGTTGGAGTTTTTCCGCGAAAACAATACCCGGTATTACACCGGCACGGATATGGTGGCCGACGTGGCGGTGCTGCGCAATTGGCCGTCGATGGCCTACAGCATAGGCCCCACGTACGTTCCGGCCACGCTCATGGAACAGGTGCTGATTCAGTACAAGGTTCCGTTCGATCTTCTCTTCGAGGAGCAGCTCGAAGGAATCAGCCGCTACATGGCCATGATCCTTGCCGGGCAGGAGTGCGTTTCCAACGCCCAGGCGGCGCTGCTGCTGGCCTATGTGCGCAATGGCGGAACCCTGGTGGTGGCGGGCAACACAGGCGAATTCAACGAGTGGCACGAACGCAGGATCGCGAATCCGCTGCTGCCCGCGCGACGCGAAGGCAAGGGAACCATTGTTGCAATTCCCGAGATTCGGCGCGTCGATCTGCACAGGATTACGGGGGTGCAGGGGTTCGTCGATCCCGAACCAGGCGCACCCGCACAAAGGGGCGCGCAGCAGATGGCGCCGTCGCAGTGGGTGCTGCCCGAGAATCACGCGGCGATTTTTCAAGCCATCGTCTCCGCCATATCCGACGGCCTCTCCATCACAACTGAGGCGCCGTTAACGACGGTGATGGAATTGCTTAACCGCCGCGAGTCGCGGGAAACCATGGTGCATTTCGTCAACTTCGACAACCGCAATCGCATCGCGCCATTTGCGGTGAGTGTGCGCAAACAGTACGACGGCGCCGTCAAGTCCGTGCAGTGGGTTTCGCCGGAGCGGGACGAAGCGGTTCCACTGACTTTTCTGGAGGCGGGCAACATGGTGAAGTTCACCGTGCCGGCCATGAAAACCTACGGCCTGATTGTCGTGGCGCAATAACGGACGCAACCCGGCAACACGGACCGTGGACAGAGCTTTTCTATACTGGAGCTTGTGAACCGGGAAAGCAAAAACGCATCCGCTCCGCGGCGCATCGTCCTTACCGGCTTCATGGGCTCGGGTAAAAGCACCGTGGGGCCGCTGCTCGCCGACCGCCTGGACTGGAAGTTCGTGGATGCCGACGACGTGATCGCCGCCGAGGCCGGCTGCACGATCCCGGAGATCTTCGCGCGCGAGGGCGAGGCGGCATTCCGCGAGCGGGAACGCGCCACCATCGCGCGCCTCGCCGGACAGGAAGCATTGGTTCTGGCGCTGGGCGGCGGAGCCATTGAAACCGAAGCCACGCGTGCGCTGCTCACTAACGCAACAGAAACTCTGCTGGTTCATCTTGAGGTAGAGTTGGCCACGACGCTCGAGCGCTGCCGCGGCACCGAGCACCTGCGGCCCATTCTTGCCGACCAGGCGAACCTGAGCAGCCGGTACCAGCGGCGTTTGCCGCTCTACCGCACGGCGCACGTTTCCGTTGCTGTGGATATGCTGGCGCCTGAGCAGGTGGTGGAAGCCATCGTGCACGCCGCGCGCCACCGCTGATCCCGCCCATCAACGCGGCGGGGCTGACCACTAACCACTAGCTCCAGCCTTTTGACGAAGCCCCCACTTTCGGTGCACGATGGGCAGTTGTTCACCTTCGGAGGCATGATGCAGAACCAGGAGGTCTCGAAGCGGATCAGCGAGATCGGCATTGTGCCGTGTGCGCGTGTCAAGAATCCGGACCACGCGCGGTTCGCGGCGGAGACTTTGTTCGCGGCAGCAATCCCGGTGCTCGAGGTTCCGCTCACGATGCCCAATGCGCCGCAGCTGATCGAGGAGATCGCCCAGCTTTTTCCCGCCATGATCGTCGGAGCTGGAACCGTGCTCGATGAAGCGTCGGCGCAGCGCTGCCTTGATGCCGGAGCGCGTTTCATCACCAGTCCGGGACTGGTTCCGGCAGTGGTCGCCTCTGCCCGGCGAGCCGGCGTATGTGACTTTCCGGGGGCGCTGACACCCTCAGAAGTCATTGCCACCTGGCAGGCCGGCGCGAACTTTGTGAAGATCTTCCTGGCGGCCACGGCCGGCGGGCCGGACTATATCCGCGCACTCGCAGTGCCTCTGCCGCAGATTCCGCTCATTGTGACCGTCGGCGTAAATCAGCTCACGGCCTTCGACTAAATTCTTGCCGGAGCGCGCGCCCAGCGCGGCGGCGAATAAGCGTCTCTAGGAAAAATGCTCCCAGCCCCTTGGCGCGAGCGCCTGCGAACCGTCAGCCGTAATAATCGTGACGGCTGGCCGACCCTTGCGTCGTCGCACCACGCGGCCGATGCGCGTGATCGGTATTCCTGCGATGCGGCGCGGCACGCGAGCCCCCGGCCAGGCAGTGAACAGCAGTTCGTAATCCTCGCCGCCGTGCAAAGCCTGCTCGATAGTCGCGCCCGAATGAACGGGTAATGCCGCTGCGTCGACTTCGGCGGCGAGAGCGGACATCTGGCACAAGTGGGCGAGGTCGGTCGATAGTCCGTCACTCAAATCAATCGCCGCGCTCGCCAGTCCGCGTCGCGCCAACCACAATCCCTGCGCGATGCGCGGCTGCGGAGAGAGATGCGGCGCGAGCAGGGATTGAAGTCTGGAAGGAATGCGCGGCGGGCCTGATCGCACCTTCCGATTCGCGGCCAGTTCCGCCATTCGTGCCAATCCCGCAGCTGACCCACCCAAAGCGCCGGTGACGTAAAGCAGATCGCCCGCCCTCGCGCCAGAGCGGAGCAGAGCCTTGCCCCGCCGCACCGCACCGATGAGAACAATGTCGGCCACAACAAATGGCGATTCCGCCAGGTCGCCGCCGGCCAGCGGCGTCTGATGCGCCCCTGCCAGCGCAAAGAAACCATCGAGAAAGCGGTCGAGCCAGGACTCACGTCCTCGTCCGTTTTGGAGCGTTTTCGGGAGGCCGAGAGACAAAAACGCCGCCACCGGCCGCGCGCCCATTGCGGCCAAATCGCTTAAACCGCGCGCCAGCGCGCGATGCCCGATAGACTCGGGCGAGTGCCACGCAAGGCGGAAGTGCCGACCCTCAATCGAGAGGTCGGTGGTGACGGCCAGATCTTCTCCGACGCCAATCCGCAGCAACGCGCAATCATCGCCGATGCCGAGACGCAATCCGCCGCGGGCAGATTGCGCTGCCCGTGCGCGGATCTGCTTCAACACGGTCAGTTCGCCGGGACTGCCGTTGGCGGAGCGCATGTTCTTCAGGATAGGGTACTGGGCCGAAAGGCCGGTTATGGGCAGTCGAATCCTGGGGCCTCGAGGCAGCGTTCGGCACCCATGAGGGTGCTCACGAACTCGGCTGCAAGGCCGTTTTCCGCTGATGCTGAATGAGTTACGCAAGAAATCGAAGGCCGGACCAGGGGATGGAAACATACCACGAAAGATACTCGAGTGCGCGGCTTTCGATTGACCCCGCGTGAAAACGTCTGTTAATCTTAACCAACGTTCTCGCATCAGCCCCACGGGGGCTCGAAGGTTTTGTGCGGGCTCAAGTGCCCGCGCGGCATTTCTCCCCCGAATACGAATACACTGCGGCCGGCAGGCCGTCGGGGATTGCAGGCACGATGTTACGCAAGCGCTACTATATAGTTTTCGTCGCCAGGGATGAGGACGGACAGCTGCGCAAGGTTCCGCTGCCGCTCAAGTATGCCTATGGGTTCGTTCTGGCGGCGATCGTGGGCGCCTTCACCATCGTGGGCCTGGCGGGCTCGTACACGCGCATGCTGCTGAAAACAGAAAGCTTTAACCAGGTTCGCGCGGAACGCGAAACCCTGCGCCAGAATTACCAGCGCATGGAGCAGGTGGCGCACAATCGCAGTGTGCAGGTCGCGTCACTGGGCGCATTGGCCAACGAGGTCACTGCGCTCTACGGTTTGCGCCAGAACCGATTGGAAGCGGCCAAGCCCGCCGCTGCGCCTACCAGCAACCATGCAGCGGCTCCGGCTGTGGCCAGCATCGCGCAAACCGACGACATGAGCCCTCAGCAGGTCACCAACTCCATCGATACGTTTTACGCTCTGCGCGACGAGGCGCTTTCCGGGCAGATTTCCCGGGCTCTGGAAAGCGGATTGAACGTCCCACTTTACCGGCGACTGGACGGAGCTGGCGGATGCGCCATCCATGTGGCCGGTGGAAGGCCGCGTGGCCTCAAGCTTCGGCGAGCGCGAGGACCCGATCAATGGAGAAGGCGCCTTCCACACCGGAGTTGACATCGACGCGCCTAGTGGAACGCCCGTGCGCGCCGCGGCCGACGGCGATGTGACCGGCGCCGACCTGGGTGCGGGATACGGACGCGCGGTAGTGCTCGATCACGGCCACGATGTTCTCACTTTGTACGGGCATCTTTCTGCGATTGCGGTGGTTCCCGGCCAGCATGTGACGCGCGGCGAAGTGATTGGCTACGTGGGGCAGACGGGCCGGGCCACCGGGCCGCACCTCCACTACGAGGTGCGCGTGCACAACGTGCCGGTGAATCCGTACAAGTACCTGCGCGTAACTTACGCACAGGCCTCGAACCTCGAACCGGATTCGCCCCCTGGCCAATAAGAAAATCTGAGATGTTTGGCTCGGGAGGACGTCTGTGCGTTTCAGATTCTTGAGCGTTGTGATTTTTGCCGCGCTCGCGGCGTCGGCCCCTGCGCAGCCGAGCCCCAGCCTCGCCCAGCCCAGCCCCGACGTTGCCACGGCATTTGCCCGTGCGCGTCACCTCCGCCGCGGCATCAATGTTTCGGGGTGGTTTGCGCAGTGGGGAGAGTACTCCGCGGCGCACACCGATCGCTACACCGACGCCGAGGACATCGCCCTCATCGCGCATCTCGGCTTCGATCATGTCCGCCTTAGCATCGATGCCAATGCGCTGGAGCAGTCCTTCGCGGGCGCTGCTGGTCCCGACGCGGATTTCCTCGCCCGTCTCGATCGCGCCGTCGACACGATGCTCGCCGATGGCCTTGCCGTCGAGATCGATTTGCACCCGAGCGACGAGTGGAAGCAGCAACTTCGCAGCGGAGATTCTGGTGTTGCCCGCCTCACCGCACTCTGGCTGAAGCTTGCCGCGCACTACGCCAATCGCGATCCCGAGCGCGTTTTCTTTGAGATTCTCAACGAGCCGGAGGTCGATGATGGCTTTCGCTGGGCAGGCATTCAGGCGCACGTGGCCGCGGCCATCCGCCAAGTCGCGCCGCACAATACCCTCATCGCTACCGGCGCAAACTACTCCAGCCTTCACGACCTGCTCAAGCTCGAGCCGCTCGCCGATGGCAACGTCCTCTACACCTTCCATTTCTACGAGCCGCACGAGTTCACGCATCAGGGCGCGAGCTGGGGCGTCTCCTGGTGGAGCGCCACGCACTCGATTCCTTATCCCGTGCCAACTGCCACTGCAAATATCTCCGCAAATCCGTCTGCGTATCTCAGCGGCAACCCTGCGTTGACCGCGGCCACGCAGTCGCTCCTCGAGGAGGTTGCCGACCCAGCCGACCGCGCCGAACTCGAAGACTACTTTCTCGACAACTGGAACGCGCCACACATTCAGGCGCTCATCGACGAGGCGGCCGATTGGGCGCGCGCGCATCGTGTGCCGCTCCTATGCAGCGAGTTCGGTGCCTACCGCGCCTATGCCGATCCCGTCTCGCGCGGCAACTGGATCCGCGACACGCGCACCGCGCTCGAATCCGACGGCATCGGCTGGACGATGTGGGATTATCGCGGCGGATTCGGTCTGGTCACCAAGCAGGACGGACAGCCTGCGCAAGTCGATGAGTCGGTCGTCAAAGCCCTCGGCCTGACGGGACGGTAAAGCGGGTCTCAGGTGTCAGGTTTCAGGGGTCAGTTCCAAACAAGCTGCGCTTTTTCCCGAAAGCGCATCGGGTTTGTGGCCCAGTCTCACAGGCTCACAGAAACTGTGAGACTGTGAGATTTTTTCTTCTAAGTTGTTGATTTCATTTGGAAAAGTCGGCCTCACAGTTTCACAGTCGACTTTTTCGCGTGGGGCGGTGTTTGGGCTCGTTTTGGAGCCGTTTTGCGTGGCGCATTGGCCTCGATTGCCGCATGAACATTGGTCGCCATCGCCATCGCTATTGTTGATGGATTCGTCGGGGGCGAGCTCGTCGCCCTGGACGGTGAGTTCCGCTGACAGGACAGTTTTGCTCTCGTCGAACTTCTGCGCGCGATTGATGTACTGGGCGGCAATCTGGAGTCCGTAGAGAAGGGTTGTCGCCTTCTTGAGATCGATTACGCCGTGGATGACCACGTCGTTGATGCGTGCGACGGAGAGTTGGACGGAAGCCAGGTCTTCGGGCGCGGGCAACTGGAGAGGTCCATATTTCAAGTGCGGCTCGGCGCCGACGTTGTGGATTTTGTCGTGATAGTAGCAGAAGTAGTTGTCTTTAAGGGCCGGGGATCCGCA
Source organism: uncultured Acidobacteriaceae bacterium (assembly GCA_963732305.1). Taxonomy (GTDB): domain Bacteria; phylum Acidobacteriota; class Terriglobia; order Terriglobales; family Acidobacteriaceae; genus Telmatobacter. The sequence continues at coordinate 770,998 of CAVSYW010000002.1, read as the reverse complement.
GCGTTGTCCGTTGGTCTTGATATGCCGGCAAATCGTGACCATTTCAGTCTCCTGTTTACGCGGCCCCCCGGGCAATCGCATGAAATTCGATTCCGGCGGTGCAGAAGGTTCGCCGCACCCCTACGGGGCGCGCGATCTTCTCGTCGAAGCCATCCCAGGGTTCCGCTGCGCTTCACGCTGGGCTGTTTTCGACTCGTCCCTCCGGGACGCGCGATCTTCTCGTCGCAGCCATCCCAGGGTTCCGCTGCGCTCCACGCTGGGCTGTTTTCGCCTGGGCTATTTTCGACTCGTCCCTCCGGGACGAAGATTCCCAGCCAGCAATGACTGTCAAAACGCGAACCTGCCCGGTCAATGAAAATGTTCATGCGATTGCCCTGCCGCGGCCCCCCCGGGCCTGTACTTTGGTCTCAAAGTCATGGCAGTAAAGAGTTTGGGGAGCACCCAGACTCGCCAAGTCTTTGATTCTTAAAGACGGCACCTGTTAAAGTCTCTCGAATCAGTGCTGGCTTGACTGGTTCTGCTTCCCCGGTCCCCAAATGCGAGGGACCGGGGGCACCCGCGTAAAGTGGTCATTGATCAGTGATCAGACTCCGAGCCACGCTACTTCTACTTCTAGAGAAAGTGTAGCGAGTTCGAGGAAATAATATGCAAATAGGGCAGGGTTCAGGTGTCGGGTTTCAGGTGTCAGAAGAAGAAGGGGTTAAGGTGAGGCGTGGGGCGGGATTTTGGGGATGCGGAGCTTGACAAAAAACAGGGAGCGGGAAGACAGGGAGCAAGGGAGCCGGAGGGCGGGGAGCAAGGGAACAAGGGAACGCTCGCCACGCTGACGCTTTGAGGCAGCGGAAGGCCGACGGGAACGTCCGGAGCGTGACGAGGGTTGGCGGCCGAGTTGCTAGCTGGAACGGCGTTTTCGAGGACCGATCTGGCGAAATCCAACCTCGAAAAGCGCTTTGGGCTGTTAGCGACAATCGACATGCGGATCATATCCAGATCGCAGAACACCGGCCGAGATTTGGGCTTCGCCGGGCGTCGACGCCCATCCCTGCTTTGATCGACCTGTCTCCGAAGTCAAATTCCACCTTATGTCCTTCTGTGTGTTGAGGATATGACTCCCTCAATTTGGTGACAAAAGAAAAATTCCCATGGAACCGATGAGTTTTGATCACCCTGCCGGTTTTACCCAGTAGAGAGGCAAAAACGGACCCGCAAACAGCAGCCTCGAATCCAAAAAGGAGATCAACATGAAGATCGCGCAGAAAACAATCCTGATTACCGGCGCAAATCGTGGCATCGGCCACGCCCTCGCCCTGGAAGCGCTCAGGCGCGGGGCAAAGAGAGTGTATGCGGGCACGCGCGGCGAGCTCGATATTGCCGACGAACGTGTCATTCCCCTGACGCTGGACGTCACCAACGATGTACAGATCGAGCAAGCAGTTCGCAAGGTGGGCAGTCTCGATGTGCTCATCAACAACTCTGGCATCGCGCCCTACGACGATCTCAGTGACCCCGCCGTTATTGAGCAAACCCTGGCCGTCAATTTCTTCGGTATGTACAAAGTGTCGCAGGCATTCCTTCCGATGCTGAAGCGCGTCAAGGGAGCCATCGTCAATAACCTATCTCTGATGGCGCTTGCCCCATTGCCGCTGACACCAAGCTACGCGATCTCGAAGGCCGCTGCGCTGAGCATGACGCAGTCGCTGCGAGCACTGCTGGCCAGCCACAGTGTCAGCGTCCACGGAGTCTTTCTGGGGCCGGTCGACACCGACATGACCCGCGGCTTCGAAGTCCCCAAGGCATCGCCCGAGTCTGTTGCGCAAGGTATCTTCGACGGACTGGAAAATGGCGAAGAAGACATCTTTCCAGATCCCATGTCCCGGTCGATCGCCGATGGTTGGCGCAGCGGTGTCGCTAAGGAGTTCGAACGCCAATACGCTGGTTTCGTTCCCGAGGCCGCAGCAGCGCTTTAAGAGCCGCCGTGCGCCACGCATGATAAGGCAAGCAGAGACACAAAGAGATTGGAGGAGCGAGTCATGAAGAAGCAGGATTTCACTACCAGCTTTACGGTTGAGCAATCTCCCGAGGACGTTTTCAAAGCCATTAACAATGTTGGCGGATGGTGGTCAGGAGAAGTTGACGGAAAATCCGACAGGCTTGGCGCCGAATTCACTTACCGCTACAAGAACATGCATAAGTCCACGCAAAAGGTGACCGAATTCGTTCCCGGCAAAAAGGTTGTGTGGCATATTACGGACGCCGAACTGACCTTCGTCAAGGACAAGAAGGAATGGATCGGGACCGACATCGTCTTTGAGATTGCCAGGGATGGCGGCAAGACCGAAGTTCGCTTTACGCATGTGGGCCTGGTTCCGGTATTCGAGTGCTACGGCGGTTGTTCAGGCGCCTGGGGCGCGCTGGTGGGCACAAATCTGCGCAAACTCATCACGACAGGCAAGAACCAGCCGGACGTGTTCGCGTAGGAGCTCGAATAGACCATGGCCGTGTGCACTCGCCGGCGCACGGCAATCACCCAACCGAATCTACAAAACCGAGGTGCTAACATGACGCAGCAAAACTACACAGCAACCATTTTGGTCGATGAGCCGCCCAAGGAAGCATTCGGTGCCATCCGCAACGTTCGCGGATGGTGGTCAGAGGAAATCACAGGAAGCACCGAAGGGGTCGGCAACGAATTCAAGTACCACTATCAGAACCTCCACAAGTGCACCATGAGGCTCGTGGAACTTGTTCCCGACAAGAGAGTCGCCTGGCTGGTCACCGACAATTTCTTCAGTTTCACGGAAGACAAGACTGAGTGGAAGAACACGAAGGTCATCTTCGACATCGCGAGGAAAGGTGGCCAAACCGAGATTCACTTCACCCACGAAGGCCTGGTTCCCGAGTACGAATGCTACAACGTCTGCTCCGATGCCTGGGGCAACTACATTCGCGGCAGTCTGAAGAGTTTGATTGCAACCGGCAAGGGCATGCCGAACGCCAAAGAAAAGTCGAACTGAAATCATCGCCGCGGATAGACCGGTTTTTTTCGCCGCGCCGCGGAGAAGGCGAGAAGATTGTCATGAGAAGGTTGATTGCCGCAATGAAAGCATCCCTCGACGGAAAAATCGAGAGAAGCGACGGACCAGCGGACTGGGTGAGCGCCTGGTCCGACGACTACGGGCTGACGCCCGAGATCGACGCCTGCATTCTCGGCGGGGGCATGTACCCTCTCTACGAGAAGTATTGGACCTCGATCCAGACGAACCCGGAAGAGCCCGCTTGGATTACCGGTGCGCCGCCGACTCAGGCGGAACGCGATTGGGCAGAGTTTGCAAAGCGCACACCGCATTACGTGCTCTCCAACACGATCCAATCAGCCGCCTGGCCGAACACGAAGTTCATCCGCAGCCTTGACGACGTTGCCGCGCTCAAGCAACAGGTCGGAAAGGACATTTACCTCGTTGGCGGTGCAAGAATTACGGCATCTCTTATTTATGCCGGCCTCATCGATGAGCTGCGGATGATTGTCTATCCGCTGATCGCGGGTGAAGGCAAGCCGCTGTTTGCTGCGACTGGACGGCAACGCGGCCTTGAGCTGAAGAGTGTACAGCAGCTTTCAGAGGGGCGCGTCAGCCTCGTGTACGCGGTGCGGTAAACGAATCGGTGCAGATCGGGCACAGGCTCTGCATTTCTGAGGTGTGCAGTCTACAATCAGACGCAATGGCGATCGAGAGCCCCCATATCGAGCCCCCAGCGGACGACGAGAACCGGGAGTTCGAACGGCTCGCGGAACCATTCCGCCGTGAGGTCAGGCTTCATTGCTATCGGATGCTGGGCACGTTGCACGAGGCCGAAGATTTGATGCAAGAAACCTATCTGCGCGCGTGGCGCAACTTTGCGAGTTTCGACGGGGTATCGATGCGGGCCTGGCTTTATAAAATCGCCACCAACGCATGCTTGAATGCGCTCGAAAGCCGCAAGCGTCAGCAGCGATACCTGCCCGATCAACTTGGGCCGGCCGTTGAACCAGCGGCGTTTGGCGCTCCAGCTACCGATATCCCGTGGCTGGAGCCGTATCCGGACTCCAACCTCGAAGGCATCGCCGATGCCGCGCCGAACCCTGAAGCGCATTACACGGCTCGCGAGTCTGTCCAGCTTGCATTTGTTTCCGCGATTCAGCAATTGCCGCCTCGCCAGCGCGCTGCGCTTATGCTGTGCGATGTGCTCGGTTGGGCCTCGGCTGAAGCAGCCAAACTGCTCGACAGCACTACCGCGTCGATCAACAGCGCTCTGCAGCGGGCGCGGGAAACCCTCTCGAAGAGCTACTCAGATCGCCGGCCATCGATCCAATCGACCCCGACCCCCGATCAGCAAAAACTCCTCAGACGCTATCTACAAGCATGGGAAGGGCACAATGTCGACAACTTTGTCGCACTACTGAAGGAAGATGCGGCTGCCGTCATGCCGCCGTGGCTGCAGTGGCTCGCGGGGCGCGAGATCATCGGGGCCTTCTTTGCATGCGCATGGAAGACTTGCGGCGGCCTTCACCTGGTGCCAACGGCGGCTAATGGTCAGCCTGCCTTTGCCGTGTATGAATACTCCTCCGGCGACAAGCGCTGGAACGCGCACTCGATTCACGTAATCACGCTGGAGACCGACGTGATCTCCCAGGTAACTCTCTTCATAGATCCCCGCCTGTTCGACGGCTTTGGACTGCCGCGGTCCCTGCCGCGAGAAGCCGTCGCTGGGCGAGCCCACCCAGACCACGACTCGTAAGTCGCGCCTAGAATTCAATCCAGCCACCAGGTGTGATCTCATCGTGAATCTTGATGAGCGATAAATCGCCAATGCACTCATCGAAGTCAGATAGGTCCTCGAGAGTCGGCTTGTAGAAAGTTTCTGCGCGATCGGGTTGATTGTGGCTTCGCCGCGCGGGTTCTTTTCTCAAACTATTTCGGCGATTTGCGGCACGCGACCATGACGAAAAGCAGGTCCCTCGACTCCGCTGAAGAACGCTTCGCTGCTGATGACTAACTTCCCCAATTAAAGACCCTTATAGTGGAATGCGCCACTCTCGGTCGGGGCCGTAATGCAAGTCAGCTTGCAGTGATCTTTGCTTGGGTGAAAGCATCGGGGACGAGCGATTGCAGGCGCACTTGCGTTTCTTAGGGCGGCTTCGCCGCGGACTTTATTTCTCAAAAAATGGGTGGGCCGGGTTCCCCAGGCTTGCGCCGTGGGGCTATCGTCTGACGCCCACTACGCGGGCTGGATGGTTCGGTTTCGTCGCGGCTTGGCCGCGAGCTTTGTTTTTCAAAATTTGGGTGCGGGTTGGCGGCGTGGCTTAAGCCAAGCCATGATACAAGGCGCGCGCGGCTTCGCCGCGGACTTTGTTTTCGAAAATAATTGGTGCGGGAAGTCGTGAGGCTGAAGCTTCACGCTCCCTCCGTTGGGGTTCGTGCTTTCCCACATCTCAAAATCGAGATGTGGGGCACCCTTTTTCGTGCTCGGTTGAGGGCAGCAAGCGGGGGTTTGTGCTGTCCCACCCATTCGCCCAAACTGCGGGCGAATGGATGGGGCACGTGCGTTACAAATTCTCGACGCGTGGGTCGAGGGCGAAGCGGCGCGCAGGCCCGCCGGGGGCTAAACAGGCTGCGGAAAAAGTCGGAACGAAAAGCGAATTCGGCAAAGGATGGACTGGCAGGGGCTGAAGCCCGACTCGTTCCGCTGACTTTATCGGCCCGGCTAAAGCCGTGCCCTTATTACAAAACATGGCTCCGGCGGATTCCGGCAGATTTTGCAGTCGTGCCCTAAAAAGAAACTGCCTTGCGAGGGTGCCGATGTGCGGGCGAGGACGCCCGCACGACAGCCGGCAAGGATGCCGGCGTTACAAATGCTCCACGCGTGGGTCGAGGGCGAAGCGGCGCGCAGGCCCGCCGGGGGCTAAACAGGCTGCGGAAAAAGTCGGAACGAAAAGCGAATTCGGCAAAGGATGGACTGGCAGGGGCTGAAGCCCGACTCGTTCCGCTGACTTTATCGGCCCGGCTAAAGCCGTGCCCTTATTACAAAACATGGCTCCGGCGGATTCCGGCAGATTTTGCAGTCGTGCCCTAAAAAGAAACTGCCTTGCGAGGGTGCCGATGTGCGGGCGAGGACGCCCGCACGACAGCCGGCAAGGATGCCGGCGTTACAGTTTCATCGACCGCGGGTCGGCGAAGCCGGTGGACGACTGATACAAAACGCGGCTGGCGGATTTCAGCAGATTTTGCAGTCGTGCCCTGATACGAGGCGAGGAGCGATTACGGAGTTTTCCGGTGAGGTTGGCCGAGGAACAAAAGCAGGTCGCTCGACTCCGCTGAAGTGCGCTTCGCTCCTGATGACATGCAGCCTAAACTCAGTAAGATCATCGGTCCTTCAAGTGTCATTTTTCGCCGTAACGCGCCAAAGGCGAGTCAGGTTGCTCGGGATGACACGGCGTGGGTGAAGTGAAGATCGCGGGGCTCGGGATGACACGGTTGTGGTGGGTGGGCGGAAGAGCAAAGGCGTTACTTTCCTGCGGCTAGAAGCGCAGGCGCAGCGCGATCTGCATGAGGCGCGGCGGCATGGCGCTGACCGCCTGGCCGAAGGTGCCGCTGGAGATGTTACCCGAAACGATTTTGTCCGAGATATTGCCTTCTACCGTTGCCGGCCCGAAAAACTGCGCGTGATTGAACACGTTAAATGCCTCGGCGCGGAGCTCGATGGCGCGACCCTCGCGCAGAGATATTTCGCGCGAGACTGTGGCATCGAGATTTTCCATGCCGGGGCCGGAGAAGAAACGCCGCCGCGCGTTGCCCATGGTTCCGAGTGCAGGAAGACTGAACTGGCTGGCGTCGAACACCGCGGCTCCGTTGCGCGGATTGGTGTTGATGCGCAGAGAATTCCCGCTCCACTCGGGCGTGTCGACTCCGTTGTTATTGATGCCGTTGGGAATCGTGCCGAGAAGCGATGTGTCGTTGTTGTTGAGCAGCGTGATCGGCAGGCCCGTGGTGAAGCGCACGATGCCCGCCACGGCCCAACCCTCCTCCATTGCATGGAGCGGGCCTTTGGAGGAGATTGCGGGCAGATCGTAATGGAATGACGTAACAAAATTCTGCCGCAGGTCGAAGGCCGAGAGGCCGCGGCTCAGCGACGGATTGACCGGGTTGACGGGCTCAGGAAGTCCCGCGGATTGATCGATCGATTTCGCATAGGTGTAACTGGCCAGCAAATCGAGCCCGTGCGAGCGGTGGTTGAGCGTGGCCTCCAGCGCGCTGTAGTTCGCGTTGGCGATGGTGCGCTGCAGTTCCACGCTGCCGAAGGCGGGGCCGAAGGTGGTGCGCGCAGCCTGCTCGTTGAACGGCCCGCAGTTCATTGTGCTCAGGCCAGCGGCGTAGTTTGCGGCCTGAGTGAGACACAGCGCGGGATCGGCCGGGTTGGCTTCTTCGAGCACCAACAGATGATGCGAGGAAGTGCCCACGTAACTGACCGTGGCCAGCGTGCTCGCGCCCAATTGGCGCTCTACGCTTGCCATCCAGTGCTGCGCGTAGGGAGTCACGTCGTTCGGGTCGACGGCGGGAATACCGACCAGCGGCTCGAACTGGCTCCAGTTGACGGTGGAGTTCGGGTTGGCCCGGCTGGCTCCGTAGCCCACGTGCTGCAAGGGAAATCGCTGGCCCGCATTGGCGCCCGTAGCGGCCACGGTAAACGGCGAGGCGAAGAGCGGCGGCGCGGCGGATGTGTACGTATACCCGTAGGGCGGGTTCGCGCTCATGATGCCCGCCGACAATCCCTCGTAGGCCGTGTAATACATCCCATAGCCGAGGCGGATGCTGGTGGTCCCCGCGGGGCCAATGATATTGCTTAAGAGGCTGCTTCGCGCAGCGGCCGCCGGGGACCAGGCAATGCCGGCGCGCGGCGAAAAGTTGTTGCGCGGCGGCGCAAGCGAGTCGGGTACGCCGGGATCGCCGGGAAACACCAAACCCCGCGGCGCTCCGGGAAATACTTGCGATTGCTCGCCCTGGACCAGCGTTTGCAACTGATTGTATTTCTCAAGCCACGGGCGGATGCGATCCCAGCGCACACCGTAGTTCACCGTCAGCCGGTCCGTCGCTTTCCAACTGTCCTGTGCAAAGGCCGCCACGTAGAGGTTGCGATTGTAAAAGCTCTCGGCCTGGCCCTGCGTATAGCTTGACGCCACGCCGAGGAGGAAATCGGCAAAGTCGACGCCGGTTTCAGAGCCGTTGAAACTGAAGCTGCCGTTGAAGACCACGTCAGGATGGGTGTTGATCTGGTCCTTGTGCAGCTCGCCGCCGAACTTGAGGCCGTGCCTGCCGACGATGCGCGAGAAGGCGTCCATGCCCTCGTAGATGTTCTCGGTCTGCAGCAGCGCCGTGGTGTCCACGCCGGTGGTGAAGTCGTTGAACGCGAGGTTCTCAATGCCTTCGGTGGAGGACTTGAGCGGCACGATGTTGCTGAATCCCTGCGCCGCAATTGTTGGGCCCACTCCGCCGCGGGGCTGCCCCACGGCGTTCGCGTTGCGCATGTAACTCAGGTGCGCTTCGTTGAGCATGGACGCGCCAAAGGTCATGGTGTGCTCAAGGCTCACAAGTTGCGCGCGGCCGTTCGAGGTTGCGTCGAAGCCCGGGACATTGGCGCCGCCGGTTCCGGTGGGATAGGGGTTGTCGAGCGAATAATTGTCGAGAAAGTAATAGCCGGTGAGGACACTTTTGCCGCTGCTCCAGTCCGCGCGAATCCCACCCTTATTGTCGCCAAGGGTTTCGGCCGCGGACGCGGTTTCAAACACCGCTGTGCCCGCGTTGGGTTGGGGAATGGAGGCCAGCAGGTATTTGGCCGGGGCCGACCAGATGGCCTGCGGAATGTTCCCCGCGGGAAAGACCTGCGCATACGGCTCGCCGGGCGTCACCAATTGTCCGAGCGCCGCCGACAACTGCGCCGCCCACGCGTTGCCATTGACGCTGCCTGTGAGCGGAACCTGGCTGAAGTCTCCGCCGCGCTCGGCTGTCGAGGGCACGGCGATGTCACCTGAGTCGATGCCTTCGGTCAGCCCGGTTCCTTGATAGTCCGCAAACCATTTGACGCCCGTGCGAGGCACAGGACCGCCCAGCGTTCCGCCATATTGGTTTTGCCGGTAAACCGCGCGGTCCGAAGAGAAGTAATTGCGCGCGTCGAGAGCCGTATTGCGCAGGAACTCGAAGGCGCTGCCGTGGCATTGCTCCGTGCCCGCCTTGGTGGTCACCAGCACCTGGCCGCCGCTGGAGTTGCCGTACTCGGCGTCGAAGTTCGACGTGAGCACGCGAAAGCTGTCGATGGCGTCGAGGTTGGGCACGATCGACGTGCCCATGTTCACGTCCTCCTCCACATCCGCCCCGTTCACGCGGAAACCGTTGGAGTCCTCGCGCTGGCCACTGATCGAGAGGTTGCCAGGGTTGGCGTCGCCCGAGGGCGGCGTGGTTGCTACGCCGGTCATGACTACAGCGCCGGGTTGCGTCGTGTTCATGGGAACGATTCCCGGTTGCACCGACATCAGATCGGTGAAGCTGCGGCCGTTCAGCGGCACGGCCTCCATCTTCTTAGACTCCAGCGTCTCTCCCAATTGCGTGCTCGTTGTCTCAGCCGCCAAAGCATTTGCGGTCACCTCCACCGTTTCTGCGTTGCCATTCACTGCCAGCGTCACGTCCAGGTTTGCACTGGGCGTTTCGGCGCTCACCGTTGCCTGACCGCGGTAGATTGCAAAATTCGCCGCTTTCACTTCGACCGCGTAGATACCTGCGGCCGGCAATGAGAATTGAAAACTCCCCTGCCCGTCGGTTTGCTGCGTTTGCGGCGAGCCCGCATTGGATTGGCTGGGTTGGCGCAGCGTGACCTCGGCGCCGGGAATGATCCCGCCCGTGGCATCGTGGACCACACCGGCGACGCGAAGGCCTGCCGCCTGCGCGCGCAATCCGAGCGGGAAAATCGTCAGAAGCAGAATGAAAACGAAATAAACCTGGCCCTTCAAAGGAACAACCTCCGGAAAATAACGAATGCGGCGGCTGCCTGTGTTCCGCGCCGCGATCATCGGGGAAAGCGGCGAAAATCTGCAAGCAGTGCCTATATACGACCAAACCAGTCCGGGTTTATCTGTGATTTGAATCACTCGTCGGGCGGCCAAAATGCCGTTTGGACACCCGAGCGCCAATATCCGACTGTTTTAGTCCTTGTTCAATATACGACCAAATTGGTCTGAGTTCAAGATTGCCGTCTCATAACCCGAAACCGGCGCTTCAATGCCGGAATCTGTTCTTGACGATCCATGCGTCGTGGTCTGACCATGATCCTTCCGGAACCGCAGGGCATCCTCGCGCGGGGAAAAGGCCAACGCGCCGGAACACGGTATCTCTCGTTCGCAACGCACGTCATTCCAATGGATCCACCGAGGAGCTCAGTACCATGGCAACGATCGAAAACAATCGCAGAGACTTTTTGAAAGCCGGCAGCGCGACATTGGCCGCAACCGCAGTGGCGCTCAGCGCCAAGAGCTATGCGCAGGTGATGGGCGCAAACGATCGCGTGCGCGTGGGAATTGTGGGCTGCGGCGACCGCATGAAAGGCGGCGATTTGCCCGCCTTCGAACAGCACGCTGGAGACATGAACTTCCAGATCGTGGCGGTTTCGGACATCTGGAAGATGCGGCGCGAACAGGGCGTCGATTTCATCGAGAAGCTATGCGGGAATCGCCCCGATCAGGTGCGCAATAACGACGAGTTGTATGCGCGCAAGGATGTGGACGCAGTCATTATTGCCACGGCGGATTTCCAGCACGCGTTTCACGGCGCGGAGGCTGTGGAAGCAGGCCGCGACGCGTACGTGGAAAAGCCGACTGCGCACACCATGGCCGATGCGCGGCGCATTCTGGCCGCGGTGAAGAAGAGCGGACGGATTGTGCAGGTGGGCACGCAGCGCCGGTCGACGCCCGCTTATATGAAGGCCGCTGAGTACATCAAGTCAGGTCAGTTTGGCGACATCGTGATGGTGGAGATGACGTGGAATGTGAACCAGCCTGGCCGTTGGCGCAGGCCCGACGTTGTGCCGCTGCTGAAGGAAGAAGACACGGACTGGAAGCGCTATTCGCTGGGCAGGAATTTGGGGCCGTTCGACGCGCGGAAGTATCTTGAGTTCCGCCTGTTCTGGCCGTTCTCGTCGGGCATTCCCGATCAGTGGCTCGTGCACCAGATTGACACTGTGCATTGGTTCACGGGATTGCCGCATCCGCGCTCGTGCGTTGCCAACGGCGGAATCTATCTGTGGAAGGATGGACGCAAGAACTGGGACACGATGACTGCTGTGTTCGATTACGGTCCGCTCGACGATCTCGGCAAGGGATTCCAGGTGCAATACTCTTCGCGCTTCACGAACTCCGCCGGCGGAGTGAAAGAGCTCTACTACTCGAATGGCGGAATGATCGACATGGACAAGCAGACTGTGACGCCCACAGGCGGATTGACGCAACGATTCGCCGACGAGATGAAGATGAAGGCCAATCTGCTGCCGAGCATGTCACTCGGAGAGAAGTCCGCTGCGGTGAACACCGATGCCGATACTCACGGCGATCCGCAGACTGCAGCCAACATGCGTAACTGGATGGAATGCGTGCGCTCGCGCAAGACGCCGAATGCGCCGATCGAGGCTGGCTACAGCCATTCCATCGCGCTGTGCATGAACGTCGCTGCGATTCAGACAGGCATGAAGGTGACGTTCGACGAGAAGACGCAGCAGGTGATGGCTGGGGGAAAGGTGTATGCGTAAAGACAGGGAACAAGGGAACGAGGGAACGAGGGAACAAGGGAACGAGGGAACAAGGGAACGAGGGAACAAGGGAACAAGGGAACGAGGGAACAAGGGAACAAGGGAACGAGGGAAGAGAGAGAGAGCGAGGGAGCGAGGGAACGAGGGAACAAGGGAACGAGGGAACAAGGGAACAAGGGAACTAGGGAGCGAGGGAACAAGGGAGCGAGGGAGCGAGGGAACGAGGGAACGAGGGAACGAGGGAACGAGGGAACGAGGACGATGAAGCCATCTGCTATCGCTAGACCCCAAACTCTTCGCGTGGTTCGCGGAAGTGCGACGCCGATCTGCCTTGCTGCGGGATTGCTTTGCGCGGCGAGCGCGTTTGCGGCATCGAAGGGCGTCGAAGTTACGCCCTACGTTGCGAATCGTCGCGTTGACGTCACCATCGATGGAAAGCCGTTTACGTCGTATATTTGGCCAACGACGCTGAAGAAGCCTGTGCTTTATCCGATTGTGGATGCTGACGATGTGACCGTTACGCGCGGTTGGCCGATTGCGCCGCGCGTTGGCGAGCGAACCGATCATCCGCATCACGATGGACTCTGGTTCAACTACAGCAACGTGAATGGTTACGACTTCTGGAACAACTCGACGGCGATTCCAGCAGCGCGCGCGGCGAAGATGGGAACGATTGTCTTCGACAAGATCGTGTCGACGAAGAGCGGCAGGAACCAAGGCGAGTTGGTGAGCGAATCGACGTGGATCGATGGACAGAACCATTCGATCCTCGCAGAGACTACGCATTATGTATTCGCACATCAAGGCTCGACGCGCTCGATCGAACTGACGGTGAAGCTCACGGCGCTCGATCATGTTGTGTTCAACGACGACAAGGATGGATTGCTGGGATTGCGCGTTGCGCGATGGCTGGAATCGCCGGAGGAAAAAGGCGGAACATTCACGGACGCGAACGGAGTTGCAACGACCGTTGCAGCGCAGGCAAATGTTCCTGGAGTTGCGCCTCCGACTGGAGAATATCTGAGCAGCGAAGGCGTGAAAGGCGAAGCTGTTTGGTCAACGCGCGGACGCTGGTGCTCGCTGACTGGACACGATAGCGAAGGACACGTTGCGACGATCGCCATCTTCGATCATCCCAGCAATGTTGATTCTCCGACTTATTGGCATGCGCGCGGTTACGGATTGTTTGCCGCGAACCCGCTTGGTCGACATGCATTCGATGCGAAACAAGCGCCGCTCGACTTCACGCTTGAAAAAGGACAGTCTGCGACTTTTCGGTATCGCATCGTTTTCTACACTCATGCCGCAACGGCGGAAGAGATGAATCGCGAGGCCGATGCTTTCGCGAGCGCTGCGCGCTGAAAAGCAGAGAACAGAAAAACGGGAAGCAGGGACTGAGGGACCAGGAAACCGTGGACTGCGGGCCGAGGTGGGTCCGAGGCGGCGAGTGTTCTTATCGGATGCGGATCGGGCGGGGTTTGGCGCCGGCTACGGCGTTTCCGGGCACGAATCCGCGGAGTTGCAGCCGCGCGTTTGGTGCATTACCGAAGGCGCGGCCGGGCGCGGAGGACCGGATGGTCAACAGCAAAGTGACTTTCGGTTAGCCGGTGATTCGACCGAAACTCGGCGGCTTATGCTCTCAAAACTCGATCCTGGCCTGAAAGGCAATCATGCGGGGGGAACTGTCCCCTCCCAGGCCGACGCCTAAGAGGCCGGTTGGCGGTGAGATGGTGCTCTCCAGGGTTCCGAACTTCGGCGGAATATACTCTCCGGGCGCGCCAGCCTCGACGCTGCTGGGCAATGCGAAATTGGGATGGTTGAAAGCGTTGAACATCTGCACATCGAAGCGCAGAGAGGATTGTTCCCACATAGGAAACCGGCGCGAGAGGTAGATGTCGGAGTCAGTAAAGTGCGGGCCCCGCACGGTGTTGCGGCCCGCAGTGCCGAAGTGGCAATTGGCGGGCGTATCGGTCATGCCGGATGTGACGCCCGTGCAGTCGCCGGTAGTGGGATCGACGACGGAGACAAACGCGTTGGGATTGAGCCATTGCCTTGTTCCAGCAACGGGGGCAACGCCGGAGACCGGGGATTTTCGATAGAGCGGCTGGCCGGCAACGCGGCTGGCAAACTGCGGTCCATTGGCCTGAAAGACGCCTTTCCCGTTGGCTGTGTAAGGCTGGCTTAGAACGGAGAAAGGAAGGCCGGAGTGGAGAAACGCCGTCTGCGAGAGAGACCAGTTAGCGAAGAGGGCGCGCAAGAGAAGATGCTTCGACACAAACGGAATCTGGTAGATGGCGTAAGCGGAGAGGTTGTGGCGGACATCGTAGTCGCAGTTGCCGTATTGGCGGATTAATTCGCCGGGCAGCGGGGTGAGGATACCCTGCGAGGAGAACGGGAGCAGGCCGCCGTTGGAGACCTCGTCGAGGCAATGACTGAGCGTGTAGTTGGCGCTCAGGTTGAGGGAGTGAAACTGCTCGGAGAGGCTGGTCTGGAGGCCGTTGTAGTTGCTGTTGGCGTCGGTGCGGAATTCGTTCACGCTGCCGAAGCGCTGGTCGAGGGGCTGACCGTAGGGATAAGGGGCGAAACACCCGGGACATACGTTCTGATAGCCGTTCAGGCCGACCTGAAACGGCTCATGCAGTCCGCGGGTGCCGACGTAACCGATGCGGACTGCGCCGTGCGCGTTCAGCTTCTGCTCGATACCGAAGTTGTACTGGTAGTAGTACGGCGTTTTGAGCGTGCCGGTGGGAAAGGTATTGAGGCTGACGGCCAGAGGACAGGTAGGAGCGCTAGCAGCGATTCCGCTGCAGGGCGGACCACCGTCGCTGAAGGCCGACTGGAACTGGCGGTTGGCGGAGGATGCTGCGTCGGCCGCGCTGTTGAGGACGACGCCGTTGGAGGTGCTGGGCGCGATGGCAATGCCGCCCACCTGGCCACCGATGCCGCCGACAAACGTGGGCGCGTTGGGAGCGTTTGTGGAGGCAAGATCGGCAATCTGGGCGGGAACGATATCGTTGAAGACGCCGAAGCCGAGATGGATCACGGTTTTTGGTGCAACCTGGTAAGCAAGGGAGACGCGGGGCTGCCAGACGAGCACGGGTGTGGAGGGAAAGAGGCTGCGCACCCCGGTTTGAATGGCCAGATTGAGGGGCTGGTTGGCATCGTGCGGCATATCCAGAAACGATCCGGCAGGCCGCGCAAAGAGGCGCTGCTGGTTCACGGGATCGGTATTCCAGGTTGTCCTCACACCTACGATGAAGGTCGCGCGGGAATTGGTCTTGTACGTATCCATTGCGTAGAGGTCGAGATTGCCAGCGGCGACCCGCTCGTTGAATGAGATGGGAAATGTCTGGCTCTCCGTATAGGCTGCGCCGTAGGTGAACTCGGCCAGATCGTTGTACACGGCGGTGGGCACGCTGCCTTCGCCCAGATCGTAGTTGCTCACGTCGATGCGGCGAGTATTGAAGCCGAAACGGAACTCCTGCTTGCCGCGAGTCCAGTCGAGATTGTCGTTGATCTGCCATTGCGTGACCTTGCGGCCCTGCGGATAAATATTGTCGTTGCCGCCGATGGTGGTGAAGGGCGCGTTGTTGCTGCCCGCCGCGAGCACGATGGGGAAGGTCTGCTGGACCTGCGCGTAGTTGTTGGGCTCAAAGATGCTGGAATACCAGCTTGCCCCGGGATTGAATTGGTTGACGAGGTTGGGGCGGAAGACGTGCGTGTATCCAGCGACAAGGGTGTACTGCGGCTGTGGAGAATAGGAGTTGAAGATGGAATTGATGGGATCGGTGTACGCAGCCTGCACGCCGGTGTCGGACTGGAAGCGGTACCAGACGGTGTTGGCGGCGTTGATTGTGTTGTCGATTTTGACCACGAACACCGTTTCGTGATCGCTGTTGTTGAGCGATTGCGTGCGGGTATTCGCGCAACCCTTGCCATCGAAGAGGTTGGTGGGCGATTCCACGCCTTGGCCCTGAATGGGCGCCCCGCTCGCATCCAGCGGACAGGTCAGCACCGCCGTCGGCGTGCCCGCCGTATTGTTGTAAAGGGCGAACATCCTCTTGTAGAAATCGACCTCATCCTGCTGCGCCTCCAGGGTGGGGCAGTTGTATTGCACGCCGCCTAAAGCCGAGTTGGAAGCCGTGCAGTTCGCCCAATCGGTTCCGCCCACCGGCAGTTGGTTGAGCACGTATTGCTGGTACGCCGGCGACGGCACCACCGCCTGGGTCACGATGGGCAGCGCGATGCGAACGCCCTCGTAGGCGGTAAAGAAGAAGAGCTTGTTTTTTCGAATCGGCCCGCCCACGCCGTAGCCGAAGTGGTTCACGTTGGAGCGCGGCTTGGGTGTAATGTTGCCGGGCGTGTCATTGGCGTGGAGAAAGTAGTCTTCCGCGCTGAAGAGCGAACCGTCCCACAGCTCGTATGCGTCGCCGTGCAATTTGTTGGTTCCGGATTTGGTGAAGTAATTCACCTGCGAGGCGCCATACCGGCCCTGGTCGACTGAATAGGAATTGGTGTTGACGGTGGCCTGATCGACAGCGTCGAGGCCGAGGACGAGGTTGGTGGAGAGGCCGATGTTGAGGCCTAGCCAGGGATCGTTCGTGTCGTAGCCGTCGAGAATGTAGCCGTTCGACGTAGCGGGGAGGCCGTTGAATTCGACATTGCCGTACCCACCCGGGGCCTTAGAGTCGTTGGAGGAGCCTGCCGTATTCATCAGCGCTCCCGGGGCAAACTGGGCGACGAAGGTGAGGTCCGAGCCGGCGTTGGGCAAATTGGAGATGGTTCTCGATTCGATCGTAGTGGTGGTGTTGGGATTTTCAAGGGTGAGCAACGTCTGCTGGGCCGAGACTTCGATCGTCTGCGAAGCCGCAGATACCGCGAGTTTGAAGTTCAGAGCAGCGGTGCGGCTGACTTCGACGGCGATAGGCTGTGAGATCTGCTCTGCAAAACCCGTGGCTCGCACCGCGACGGTATATATCCCGGGATTGACCTGAGAGAAGAGAAAACGGCCATTGGAGTCGGTTTGCACGGTGCGTGTGGCCCTGGTGTCGATCCTGACGGCAGTCACTGCGGCG
Organism: uncultured Acidobacteriaceae bacterium; assembly: GCA_963732305.1. Taxonomy (GTDB): domain Bacteria; phylum Acidobacteriota; class Terriglobia; order Terriglobales; family Acidobacteriaceae; genus Telmatobacter. Next base: position 754,103 of record CAVSYW010000002.1, on the reverse strand, counting down.
TTCGGGAGGGCGGCGCCGGAAGCGTCCAGAACGGCGCCGGAGATAGCGCTGGAGGTGCCGGTTTGCGCGGCTGATTCGATGCAAATAACTATGGTGAACAATAGGAAACCGAGGAAAGAACGATGCGCTGCTTTTCTCGAATTCATGGGGGCCTCGGATCATGGTAATCGTAGTTATATTAATACAATTAACCGTGGTTAACAATGAAAAGATGGAAAATACCGGGAGGCTCGGGCATTCATCGAAACGTGCTAAGGGAAAGATTGCGACGTCTCGTCGCATGACCGCCGATCCGGAAGTTACTCCCACTTTGGATTAGCCCTGTTCAATCCGCTTGTGGTGATACTCTGCCGGGTGGAATCTGCGGGGGTGGGCGATCGCGGGGGACCTTTCGATTCGGAGCGCGGTTTTCCAGATCACCGGTTTCGGGTCTTGATTCGGCTCGTTTGGGGCGAAGCCGGAGGGGACGCGCGGTTTGATCGCGGCTTCGCCGCTTTCCCAGGGTTTCACCCTGGGCTATTTTCGGCTCTCCCTACGGGAGAAAAGGGCGGGCTGAATCGCGGCTGCGCTGCGGACTCGATTCTTCGAAAAACGTAGCGCGGGGAATCGTGGGGCTGAAGCCCCACGCTCCCTCCCTGTTGCGATCGTGCTATCCCACCCATTCGGTCGCTACAGCGACCCAATGGACGGGGCACGGAGGGTTTGTGGTGGGTTGAGAGCGGGGAGTTGAGGTTGGTGCTGTCCCTGGGGCACCTTCGTCGACGTGCGGCGTGGCTGGCGGGACCGGGGGCACCTGCCAATCGTTCCGATTAGTCTATTTCGCTGATCAGATGAAAACCAGTGTCAGGCTTGGCAGGAGGAATTTTGAGCGCGGAGTGATCTGAGACACTTTCGTAACCACATTTTTGGTTATCTAAGTTCCATATTGTGCCATAAGGTAGTTACTATCTTCCCAAAGTATCTTCTCACGGGCCGTCATCGATGGATGTTGGTATGGATGCTCCCCCGGATTGCACCATTTTTTGTTCGTAATGGTGGAAGAAATCTGCGAATTCGGCTCCCGGACAGCATGTCGATTTGAGCTGTGAGAGATAAGGCAACAGGCGCTTCAAGGAGCGTTAAATACGGTGAATTCTATCGACGTATCACCGAATTTCGGCACTGGACGCACGGGTGTTATTGGAATTAAGCGCTTGTCTGTTGCTGTGATTGGACCGGACAGCGAGAGACGTGCGGCGATGGCGAAGGCTCTTCAGGAAGCTCGCCGGGTGGATGTGCGGGAGTTCGACACCTACCCGCCGGAATTTGGCCGCTTGCAGAGATTGCTGGCTTCATTCGACGTTGTCCTCCTCGATTTGGACAGTGACCCGGATCTCGCGTTGGAACTGGTAGGAAGAGCGAATGCCAAAAGCGTGGGGACGATCCTGGTCTATTCAGAGAAAGACGATCCGAAACTGGCGGCCCTCTCCATGCGGGCGGGCGCGCGCGATTACCTGCTTTTGCCCCTGAGGCAAGGCGCGATGGCCGAGGCTCTGGCGCGGGCCACCGCCGGCCCTCGCAAAAAGGCAATCCGAACAGAGAAGAACGTGGGAAAGTTGCTGGTCTTTGCAGGCGCCAAAGGGGGATCGGGCGTTACGACGGTGGCCTGCAATGTGGCAATCGCTCTGGCCCAGGATTCCGACCAAAGGGTCCTGCTGATCGACCTGGCTCTTCCCATCGGAGATGCGGCGCTCTGCATGGGAATCTCAGCGCGCTACTCGTCGGAGGACGCTTTCCGCGTGATGGACCGGCTGGATGCGACGCTTTTTGAAAATCTCCTGGATAAGCATCGCTCGGGAGTATTCGTGCTTGCGGCTCCCACCAAAGTTCCCGAAGTTGAGGTTTCAAAGGACGCAATCGAAAAGTTGATCGCCATTGCGCGGCGGCAATTCGATCATGTGATCGTGGACGTGGGATCGAGGATCGATGTCGCGGCCAAGGCTCTATTTGAGGATGCCTATGGCATCTACCTGGTGATCCAGACCGGCATCTCGGAACTGCGCAATGCCAATCGGCTGATTTCGCAATTCTTCCCTGAAGAACATCGAAACCTGCAAATCACGATCAACCGTTTCGATTCCCGCTTTCACGAGACAGCGAACGACGATGTCATCGCCAAAGCTCTCGATAGGCCGGTGCGATGGAAGATTCCCAACGATCAGAGCGCGGCGCGCGCGCTGCAATCGGGCGATACCGGCCTTGCAGAGACACGCATTGCGCGGATCAGCCTGGAGATGGCCTGCTCGATTACCGGACGACCTGTTCCGCAGGAAGGCAAGGGTTATTGGGGGCTTAGCGGCCAGGATAGAAATACGGCCCAGGCGGATTCGGGCTATCAGGAACCGCAGGGCATCGCGAATTCGAGTTCGGCCGGCGCGCGGCCGGCTGCGATCGTGACCTGGATGGCGCCTGGCCCGATCACCTACGGGGATAAGCTCAACTCCACCCAATTCAATGCCACGGCATCGGTTGAGGGAACCTTCGCCTACACGCCCGGCCCAGGCTATGTGCTGCCGGCAGGAAAGCATACGCTATGGGTCACATTCACTCCGGCAGACTCGCGCGATTGCCCTCCGCAGCAGACCGCAACTTCAATTATTGTCGCCAAGGCGACACCGGCCATCTTTTGGCCAACGCCTGCCGGGATCATCCACGGAGCGGCGTTAGGCGATGCGCAACTCAATGCCGAAACATCGGTAGACGGAAGGTTCGACTACTCTCCCGCGCCAGGCGAGATCCTGGCTCCGGGATCACATACGCTCGCGGTGATCTTTACTCCAGCCGACGACGCGAACTACACCGCAGCCCGGGCCGACGTGCCGCTGATGGTGGCGAAGGCAGCGGCTAAGCTCGAATGGCCGACGCCTGGTCCGATACCCTACGGCACGCAGCTCAGCGCAACGCAGCTCTGCGCCGTGGCGTCGGTTGCGGGAACCTATGAATACACTCCCGGCTTTGGAGCATTGCTCGCAGCCGGGGAACATAAACTGGCCGTGGCTTTCACCCCGGAAGATGCTTTGGGCTACTCTCGATCGCAGAGCGTGGTAGCGCTGGCTGTGAGAAAGGCAACTCCTGAGATCACCTGGCCGGCGCCGGAGCCGATCGTCCATGGCGCCGCTCTCAGAGCTACGCAGCTGAATGCCACAGCGACAGTACCCGGACTTTTTGTTTACATGCCTGCCGCGGGCGAAAGACTCGCGCCGGGAGTGCATAAACTCTCAGTAACCTTTACCCCGACCGACACTTTGAATTACACAAAAGTACGTTCAGAGGCGCCGCTCACTGTCACTGAAAAGTCATCAGCCTTCATCACCTGGCCCGCCCCCTCGGCCATTGCCTACGGTACCGAGCTGAGCGACCTTCAGTTGAACGCCACGGCATCGGTTCCGGGAACATTGGTCTACACTCCTTCAGCGGGCCACATACTTGCGCCGGGCAGGTACACCCTCTCGGTATCGTTCACTCCCGAGGACAATGAACAATACGCAACGGCGCACGCCGCGGTCCTGCTTGAGGTGAAGGAATCGCCTGACATTGCTTCCCTGGCAGCCGAGGCCGCCGAGACTCCGTTCGAGTGGACTTTCAACAAGGCCAACCTTGGAGATTTGGCGGCGGAAATCACGGACGACCGCAATGCCACCAATGCAAACACGCGCGAAACGCGGATGTACAAAGGTGCTGTCTACGAGAAAGGAGACGACGGTCAATGGCATCTTCAGAAGAATTAGTTCCGTTGCTCCCTGAAACACTTCCCGAGGATTTCGGCGATTGGGACAGTGAAGCTCCTGCGCCGCCATCGCCTGGTCACTCCGATGAACGGGAGGCGTGGGAATCCGGCCGTTCATTCAGCGAGACCGCAAACCCCATTTGGAAACCCGCCGACCGCGCCTCATTCCTCGATTCGCTGGGGAGCGTGCCGCGTGCTTCAGGTTCAGCTTCGTCCGCACAAATCCCGGTTGTACCGCACAACGATTCCTTCGATCACGATAGCGAATCTTTTGCTATGCCTTTGCCCGTTACCCCCCTGGAATGGGAAGCGTGGGAAGCCTCTCGCCCCTTCGTCAAAGCTCCGGAGCCGCTCGGGCCATCTGCCGAGCGCGCAGCCGTCTTGCGGCCCGCGCTGGACACGCCCCGCCATTCGGGTTCGAACGGGTTCGCGCCAGGCGTTGTTGAGCAGCAAGAGTCGACGAGCGAATTGGCGGGCAATGCTGCCAGGCGTGCTCTGCAAGAGCCGCAGACCAGCCGTGCGACGAACGCCTTTCCGGGGACGCCGAGGAGGCCAAACGCCGCTTTGGCGCTTGAGATGCGTGGATCACCCGAAGTTGCGGCGAAATCGTTTCGCGATGCCGACGCGGCTCTCTTCCAATTGTTTTCGCCGAAGAGAACTGAAGATTTTGGAGAGCAGACGTGGGCGAGAAAAAAGTGGATGGTCATTGCCGGCGTTAGCGTCGGCTCGGTTCTGCTTCTGCTTCTCTTCCTGGTCCCGCATCTCCATCATGGAGCGAAATCCACGCCGCAACAATCTGTTCAGACCCAGGCGGAAGTGACCCATGCTCAGCCGGAGGTCAGCATGCCAAAGCCGCCGGCTCTTAAATCGCCCACTCAGGCAAGGCCGCCGGCAGCGGCCGGCCGGCCGGGCAACGAAGAGGAAGGAGTGAACTCGACGCAGGCTCCGATGGCAGCGCAGACGAAAATGATGAACGATCAACTCACTGCGCCAACACGGATTCCGAAGCAAGTGGCGGAAGATGCGCCCCCCCCCGCAAGCTCCGCCACGCCCGGTGGGGATGGTCTTGCGGGTAACAGTACGAGTATCAACCTCTTCAATGGGCACGCTAGACCCGTCGTTAAAGCTGCGCCTCTCAAACCGACCGTCATTTCATCCGGCGTCGCAACTGGAATGCTGATCGAGAAGACAGAGCCCACTTATCCGACTATCGCTAAAACGGCGCGCGTCTCCGGGACTGTGGAGTTGCACGCCATTATTTCAAAAGACGGGACAATTGAGGATTTGCACGCTGTGAGCGGACCGAGAATGTTGCAGGGGGCCGCTGTGGATGCCGTGCGGACCTGGCGCTATAAGCCCTACAAGCTCAACAACACACCGACAGAAGTTGAAACAACGATCTATGTGATCTTCACCCTCGGTCAATGACCTGGGGTCAAGAAACGGCTCGGCGGGCACGGATCCGCGCCGGCCTTGCCAGGGCCTGTTAGCGCGACGAAGGCGGATGGCGACGCCGGGGGAGGCGGGGTTTGATCGCGGCGTCGCCGCGGACTTGATTTCTTGAAGATGGGCGGGCGGGTTGCGACGTGGGTCAACTCATGCCCTAAAAAGAAACTGCCTTGCGAGGGTGCCGATGTGCGGGCGAGGACGCCCGCACGACAGCCGGCAAGGATGCCGGCGTTACAGTTTCATCGACCGCGGGTCGGCGAAGCCGGTGGACGACTGATACGCGACTTGCGGATTGGGGTTCGTGCTTTCCCACCCATTCGGCCCACTCATGGTGTCATTGTCTCCCACCCATTTCCGCAAAGAACGCGGAAATGGATGGGGCACGGACGCAGTATTTTGAGGCCGGATCAATAGAGTTGCGGTGGGATGTGGGCGGAGAGTTGAGGTTTGTACTTTCCCCGGTCCCCAAAAGCCAGGGACCGGGGGCACCCGATGTTTGTGGTGGGTTGAGAGAGTGCGGCGAGCTGCTATCCGCGATGGCTGCTTGCCGACCCTCTCAACTTAAAAAACGCCTCCAGGCTAGAACTTGATACGGCCCTGGAACTGGAAGGCGCGCGAATCGTTGCTGGCCTGGTTTACGGTGCCGAAGGTGGCACTGGTTGGATTGACGACGATTTCCTGGTTGCCCACCAGGTTGCCGAAGGTGACGTGGTTGGTTACGTTGTTGCAATCCACACGGAAGACGAACTTGACGCGTTCGGTGATGTCGAAGGTGCGGTTGAGGGACATCGTAAGGCGGTAGATGTCCGGACCGCGGAGGCCGTAGGGCGCGACGCGAGCGGTGTCTCCGACGGTGCTGGGCTGCGTGTTACAGAAGGGGCCGACGCTGCTTGCGCAAGCTACTGGGGTCGAAGTGTTGGTGGTGCCAGCCACTACACTTGTTCCCATTCCCGCAGTGGTGGAGCTGATGTAACCCTGGATGTAGGGCAGGGTGCCGAGATTCACCGCCGTAGAATTTGAACCCCACTTGCCGTTGATGCGTGGAGAGCCGGTGAAGTTGGGATTGTAGTCCATCATGACCGTGCCCTGTCCGAAGTTCTGCGCCACCGAAGCGGCGGTGCCGACGACAGGCAGAGGAAGGCCGGAGGCGTCCTGGTAAATTCCGGAGAGCTCCCAACCGCCTGCCGCCCAGCGCACAAACCGGCTATCCGTTCCGATGCCGCCTTTGCCGAAGGGCAGTTTATAGACAGCGAAGACGGTGAGCAACTGCGGAAGGTCCGAAGCGCTTCTTGAACGGTCCATGCGGTCCGCCGCGAAGGGATGTGTGGGACCATAACTGGCGAGCGCCGAGACCGGGATGGGCCAGCCGCTGCGCACGGTGCCGTCGTCGTCAATGGTCTTGGAGTAGGTGTAGTTGACGGTGAAGGTGAGCCCCTGGGATAAGCGCTGATTCACGGTGAGCTGCAAGGCGTTGTATTCGGCGTTGGCCGACACTTCAAAGGAATCGGTGACTCCGGAGTACTGCGGCATCCATGTGAGCATGTGGCCGATGGAGGCGTTGGTGCTGGCGCCGGCCGCCGCGGTGTATTGGGCATAGGGGACAGCGGGCAGACAGTTGCCGCATGCCGTATTGACCGTGGCTATATTCGCCGCGGTTGCCGCCAGATTCAGGTTGGTGACGCCAACGGTCGAAAGGTAGGTGGGGTTGATCTGGTTGGACTGCAAGCCCCGGAGGTTGTTGTTGCCGGGAAGGAGATGGCCAAGGGTGCCGACGTAGTTCACACTGGCGGTCATGGCCTTGGTGATCTCACGCTGCACGCCGAAGTTGAGGTACTGGATCTCCGGAGCGCGGCCTCCACGGTAAGGATCGGCGTAGCTTATGCCCGTGGCAGCCGCGTACCCGCTGGTCTTGCCGTAGCAGGGCGAAAAGTTCTGGCCCGAGCAGATATAGTTTCCGGACAGGACACCCGCCGAGGCGGCCGTAATGTTGACGCTGGTGACTGACGGGAAGGAGAATCCCGCGCCGCCGAAGTTGGAATTCGGCCCGGTGACGTTGCCGCCGCCGGAGGTGGGAAACGCAGAATTGGTGTTGAGGTAGAAAGCCGCGCCAGCGGGGCTGTCGGTGAAGGGCGTCGTGACCTGGAAGCCGTTCAAGCCCGTTCCGTCGTTCGACGAACCGCCGCCGACGCCGCCGGCGTGGGTATACATGATGGAGTATGCACCACGGATCACCGTTTTGTTATTCAGGGCGTAGGCAAAGCCGAAGCGCGGACCGAAGTTCTTGTGCCAGTTGCTGACCGGGGAGGTGCAGTTGCAACTGGGGCCGCCGCTGCCGCCCCAGCTTCCGGCGAATTCCAGCGCACCCGGATTGCCGGTAATGGGATTTGCGGCTGTGGGGTTCAGGAAGGACCAGCGGTTTTCCGCCTCACGGTAGGTGGGAAAGTAATCCCAGCGCAGGCCGAGGTTCAAAGTGAGCTTGGGCGTGAGCTTGTAGTCATCCTGGAAGTAGGGAGAGAAGGGATGGAAGCGCATGCCATAGACCGAGAAGGGCTGCTGGGTGACAGAGGGGCTGCCAATGGCGCCAAGCATCCAACTGGCGTAGGCGTAGCCGGTGTTGCTGGTATAGGCGCTTGAGGACACCAGTTGGGCGGTCTCGTTGGTGCTCATGGGAAGAGTCAACTGCAGAGAAGCGGAGTCCGCAGCGTCGGCATTGGTCTGCTCCCATTGGTACTGAAAACCGAAGCTGAAGGCGTTGCGGCCCTTGGTCCACAGCACATTGTCCACTACCTCGTAGGTTCTGCTGATGCTGGTGTAGGTTGGACTGCCGTTGTTCCAGGTCGCCGCGTCGTTGGAGCCGCTGAAGCTGACGCTAGGAAAATCCGTGGAGGCCTGCCCGGGGGGTAGGCCGGTGATGCCGGCGGCGGCGGGCTCGTAAGCGGTGACGCCGTTTGTGGCGTTCATGATCGGCGGACCGCCAAAGTAGTCGTAGCCGTACCTGATCTGGTTGGAAAGGTTCGGAGTGATGGTGTAGGACTCCTGCACCTCGGCGAAGTGACCCTTGACGTGGGCGAGGTAGGACGTCATGTAGGGCAAGGGAAGCACCGAGCTCCCGTTGTAGGGCACCGAGACACGGTCGCCGTCGGCGAACAGCACGAAGAGCCGGTTTTTGTCGGAGATGTCATAATCGCCGCGAGCGGACCAGAGCCAGTTGTTGTAGCCCGTGGGCGTGCCGCCGAGATAATTGTTGGTGATGGCGCCGGTGGTGTTGTTGGTGGGCGTGGGCAGGAAACTCGACCAGTACTTCATTTCGGGCGAGATTTCACCGGCCGGAATCACGTTGACGGGCGCACCCGTTGCCACCGCATTGCCGGGGTTGGTTGTGTTGAGGGTAGTGGCAGCTCCCGGGCCGTAGCCATACTGATAGCGGCAAGGCACGGCACCACCGTTATGTGCCGTGCAGACCGCCTGCGTGGTGGGGTCATAGATGGGATAGTTGACGCCGGCCGAGTTGCCGAGGCCGCCATTCGCTACCGAAAGCAATTCCTGGAAATTTCCTTGTTGCATCAGCGTGGTGGGGATGGTGACCGCGCTCGGATTCACGCCGATGGTCTGGCGAAACCGGGTATAGGAGGCATAGAAGAATAGCTTTTCGTTGCCCGCCGCGACATGCGGGAACTTCACGGGTCCGCCCCCGGTGATGCCGTACTCATCCTGGTGCTCACCAGGCTTGGTGCCGGCTACTGTGGTAAGCGTGTTATTGACGATCGCTTTCGCGGTATTGCCGCAGCCGGTGTAGGCGGCTGCGAGGGCTTGGCCGGGGGTGCCGCACTTGGCGGAAAAGGTCCAGGCGTCAAAAGCGGTATTGCGGATAAGCCCATAGATTGCGCCATGGAACTTGGTGCCACCGGCCTTGGTGGACAAGCTGAGGACGCCGGCGCCCTGAAGCTCGGCGGGGTAGCCGCTGGTAAAAGCTTGCACCTCGTCGATGCTCTCCAGGGGAACCACGTTGTACACGTTTCGGTTCTCGGCCTGAGCACTGGCGATGGTCATGGCCATTCCGTCGAGGTACATCTCGGAGGTGCGCTGCGGCATGCCGTCGAACTGGGAGACGCGTCCCCCGGCGGGCAACTGCGCGCCAGGCAAAAGGTTGGAGACGGCCGTAATGTCGCGCTGCTGCGCGGAGGCGCCAACGGTCACCAGCATAAGCGGCAACTCCGTGATGACGTTGCTGCGCATCAAGGCGCCGAGGTTGGCGTTCGCGGTCTCAAGAGCGGGCGGCGTATCCGTGACGGTGACGGTCACGCTCTGCGCGCCGACCTTCAGGATGGGATTGAAGGCGGAGACGTGCTCATTGTCGATGATGAAGTTTTCCTGACTGAACTTCTCAAAACCAGGCTTAGACGCCGTTACGGTGTATTTTCCCGGAATGAGCAGCGTGATGCTGAAGAAGCCGTCCGAGGTGGTGGTACGGCTGGTGGAAACGCCGGTGCTCACATTCGTCGCTGTAACGGTTGCGTCGGGGATGATCGCGCCGTTGGTGTCGGTGACGGTACCTTCGATGGAGCCGCCGGCCTGTGCCGCAGCGGGCACCGCTGTTCCAACGAGACAAAGCGCCAGCGCGAGCATCGCAAAAGCGACGCAGGTCCACGCGCCGCTACGGATTTCAAGCGTCGTGATTGATTTGAGAAGTTTTTTCATAGAAACGCCTGGATAGCCTCCCTCTAAGTGAAAGTGTTTGCTATTCGAAACAGCGTGAGCGAACTTATGGTCAAGTTCCTCACACCCGCTTGGTGAATGGAACCACGTTTTTTCCATGGCCGGACAAGCAGCGGTCCGACCTCAGCAGAGAATTAAATGCATTCGGGGTGTCGATTGTCAATAGAAAAATTATTTTCTGTGTTGATATAGGACGGCCGGGCGGGAGGCAGACGGGCAAGAGCCAGGATTGACCTGCCGCGGGGTTGCGGCGAATGAGGAATTGCCGCCGCCGGACCTTCGCGGCTTATGGGAAACGCGCGGAAATAGGGGATTCTGGACGGAAAAAGGGCAGGCGCCCGGCATGGCTGGATCGGAAGAGGCCAGTCCATGCGAAAGAAAAGGGAGGCGGAAAAGCCGGCCAGCCTTATGGGTGCCGCAATAGGTGATTGCGATGATGGGAGGTGAGGATCAACGCCACGAGCGCGGTGGCCAGCGACACCCCTGCGAGCGCAAAGAAGGCGCTGCTCCATCCGTAGGCGACGCTGATGCGCGCCACGGTGACGCCCGAGAGCCAGCCGGCGATGTACCCGAAGCCGTCGATGATGCCGGCGGCCGTGGCGCTGCCGCGCTGGCCGCCAAAATCGAGAGACATGGCGCCGGCTAGATAGGAGTAGGGGCCGAGCAGGGTGAATCCCACCAAGGCTACGAGAAGAGACGGCGCCCATTGGTCCGCGTGACCGGGGACGCGACCAAGCATGACCAGGCAGACGGTGCATGCCGACATGCCCATCACGACCAGCACATTGCGGCCATTGGCGCCGAGCCTGTCGCTCAAGAATCCGCCGAGAAGCACGGAAACTCCGCCGCAAAGCGGGAAGAGCGCACTGCGGCTGGCCGCTACGCTGGGCAGCAAGCCCACGAACTGCACAAAATAGGTTGGCGTCCACAAGTTGAAGGTTTCGCGCAGCAGGGTGGTGCCGAAGGCCAGAAGACAAACCAGCCAGAACGCGAAGCTCGAGAAAAGCGGGCGCAGAATGGCGCCGATTTTGCGATGGTGTTCGGATTCCAGTTCCTGATCGGCGTAGACATTTCTCGGATTCACTTCCGGCGCGGGCAGGCCGCGCTCGGCGGGCGTCTCGCGCAACAGCCACAGGTTGATCAGGAAAAGAACCGCGAGCGCGCCTGCGGCGAAGTAGAAGACTCCGCGCCATCCGACGCCATGGGCGAGCAGTTCACTCATCGTCCAGCGGCATCCGGCGTCGCCGAACAGAAAGCTGAGGCTGACGACGGCCATGACGCTTCCATAAGTCGAGTAGGAGAACCAGCGCGACGAAACCCGCACCAGTCCCGCCCATCCCTGCGACTGGAAGAGCCGATTGCCGATCCATGCCAGGGTGAAGAGGGGGAACCCGCCGCTGAGGGCGAAGACGATGGTAAAAAGAATGGAGCCGGCCATGCCGCCCAGAAAGAAGCGCCGGCCGCCATGCGTGTCGGCCAGGGCTCCAGAGAAAAACTTGCCAAGAGCATAGGCGGCGGTGCCCATGGAGGCCATGAATCCAATGCGGATTTGCGCTTCGCTTGGGGTGATGCCGTGAAGCGACAGATCGTGGATAAGGCCGGGCAGCACGACCGAGAGATCGGAGCGGCAGAAATAATAGCCGGAATAGCCCAGCGCTAAGAGAAAGGCTGTGGCCCCATGCCACACGGTGAATCGTGGCTTTGAACCAGATGGATCAGGGTCGATCTTGGGCGTGACCAATGCACTCTCTGTGGGCACACTAGAAAACTACCACACAGCTCTGTGAGTGGGCTGTGGCGGCCGGCAGCGAGGCTGTGATTTCATGCAGGATTCACGGCGGGGCGCGAGGACGTTGGAGGCCGGGACTTGGGTGGTGAGTTTCTTTCCACATTTTGTTTCCCATTTGTATCTTGGGGAGATTAGGATGGACCGCCGAGGGGTTCTACTCCCGCGGGGTTTCGATCATGCGATTTTTGCGGATTCAAGGCTCGTTTTGCGTAGTCGCTTGCGCTGCGAGCGCGCTGGTTCTCATGGCGCTGCCTGGCGCGGCGCAAAAACCCGCTGCGAAGAACGGCGTCTCTGGCGATTCCCTCACCGCGATCCGCAGCGGCTTTGCCACGCCGCCTATGGACGCGCGGCCCATGATGCGCTGGTGGTGGTTCGGGCCGGCTGTGGAAAAGAACGAACTGGCGCGGGAGATGCGCGCCATGAAGGCAGGCGGCATTGGCGGCGTGGAGGTGCAGCCGGTTTATGCGCTCGATGTCGACGATCCGCAAAAGGGTTTTCGCAATCTGCCTTTTCTCTCGAAGGATTTTCTGAACATGATCGGGTTTACGGCGCAGACCGCGCACGATCTGAACCTGCGGATGAGTATGACGCTGGGCAGCGGCTGGCCTTACGGCGGGGCCTATGTGCCAGTGAGTGACGCGGCGGGACGGCTGCGCATCGTGGCTGTGGCCGTGCCGCCGGACGCTACTTCCCTTCCCGTTCCTTCGATTCGCAATGGCGAGGCGCTGCTGGGTACGTTTATTGCGGCAGGAACGCCGCAGAAATACGATGCGGAACATGCGGCGCCGATTGAAGCTGTGGGCGAATACCGGTTGACTGTGCCGGCGGTGGGTCGCGATGGTTCGCATGTGGCGCTGTTTTTCATCTCCAGCCGCACCGGGCAGCAGGTGAAGCGCGCGGCGGTGGGGGCGGAGGGCTTCGTGCTCGACCACTTCAGCATGGAGGCGATCGAGAGTCACATTCAACATGTTGCCGACCCGCTGATCGCGGCGTGCGGGGCGAATGTGCCTTATTCCGTCTTTAGCGACAGCCTGGAGGTGTACGAATCGGACTGGACTCCGAAGCTGCTCGATGAATTTCGCGCGCGGCGCGGCTACGACTTGACTCCGCATCTGCCGGAGTTGGCCGCGGGGACTTCGCCTGAGGCCGCCGACGTGCGCTACGACTGGGGGCGCACGCTCGCGGAGTTGATCGACGAACATTATCTGACGCCGCTGAACGCATGGGCGCGGGAGCATCATACGAAATTCCGCTCGCAGAGCTACGGAACACCTGCGGTGACACTTTCGAGCAACGCGCTGGTGGATTTGCCCGAGGGCGAAGGCTCGCAATGGCACGGCGGTTTTTCGTTCACGCGCTGGGCCACTTCGGCGAGCCATATATATGGACGGCCGGTGACTTCGTCGGAGACGTGGACGTGGCTGCATTCGCCGTCGTTCCGTGCTACGCCGCTTGATATGAAGGCGGAGGCCGACACTTTCTTCCTGCAGGGGATCAATCAGTTTGTGGGCCACGGCTGGCCGTATTCGCCGCCGTCCGTTGGCGAGCCCGGATGGTCGTTCTACGCGGCCGCCGTCTTCAACGATCACAATCCCTGGTGGATCGTGATGCCGGATGTGATGAACTACTTTACGCGCATGAGCTACCTACTGCGGCAAGGCACGCCGGCCAACGATGTTGCCGTGTTGCTGCCGGAGGAAGACGCGCAGGCGCGGTTCCGGCCGGGGCACGTTTCCGTGACAGACGAGATGCGCGCGCTGCTGGGGCCGGATCTTGTGCCCGCGATTCTCGACGCGGGCTACAATCTCGACTTCATCGATGCGGCGGCAATTGACAAAGTTGGCATCCAATATCCGGTGCTAGTGATGCCCGCGACGGAACGGCTGCCGCTGGCGACGTATCGGCGCATTGCGGAGTTTGCACAGCGCGGCGGGCTGGTGATTGCGGTGAAAAGTTTGCCCTCGCGAGCGCCAGGAGTGACGGAGGGGCCACGGGATTCGGCTGCGGTTGTGCAGATTTCGCAGACGCTGATGGCTCCGGGGATGAAAAACGTAAGGATCGTTGCGAGCGCGGCGGATGTTGGCGGCGCAATCGGCGAGGCGCTGAAACCCGATGTGGCAATTTCTCCGGCAGTGCCTGAAGTTGGCTTCATGCATCGCAAGCTGGTGAACGCAGACCTGTATTTCATCGCGAATACCGGCAACACTCCCCATGGGTTCGATGCAACGTTTCGCGCGGCCGCTGGTGGTGCGGAGAGGTGGGATCCGTTTACGGGCAAGATTACGGGGGCGGGACCTGGGCCGACGATTCATTTCGACCTCGCTCCGTATGAGTCGCGCGTGGTGGTGTTTCGCGAGGGCGCCGCGCTTCCGCCGCAGCAGCAAGCGGCGACGCCGTTCGCGCCTATCGATTTGAGCCGCGACTGGCGCCTGACCTTTGACAAGAGCGGCACCGGAGGGATTCTGCCGGCGCTGCACTCGTGGACCGAGCAACGACGCGAGGAAGTATTACTCCGGCACGGCGATTTATACGCGAACAGTGGAGATTCCTGAGGCGGTTGCGCAGTCGGGGCGCTTGATTCTGGACTTCGGCGAGGGTAAGCCCATACCGCGCGAGGCGCTGCACCAGGCGGGAACGCGCACATGGTACGATCCGCCCATCCGCGAAGTGGCGCAGGTGTTTGTGAACGGTAAGCTCGCCGGCTCTTTGTGGCATCCGCCGTACCGGCTGGATGTGACGGCGCTGGTACACGCGGGAACGAATGAGATCCATATTGTGGTAGCCAATACTGCCATCAATGAGCTGGCCGGGCGCGCCGCGCCGGATTACCGGCTGCTGAATCTGCGTTACGGCGAGAAGTTTACGCCGCAGGATATGGAGCATTTGGAGCCGCTGCCGTCGGGGATTCTGGGGACGGTGCGGCTGGTGCCGTAAGACAGGGAATAGGGAGTAGCCAATAGGGAGTAGAAAAGCAGGGAGCGAGGGAGCGAGGGATGCTGGGCCAACGGGCGAGCGATGTCGATTTCAGAGGTGAGGTTTTTTACGCGGGCAGTCAGTTCTTACGCCCCCTGCGGGGGCTTGCGTCCTCGCCGCTAATTATTCCCCAGGCTCGCGCCTGGGGCTACCGTATTTCGCGCGCTTCGCGGGCTCCGTGCGGCGTGGCGGCTAAGGATTTAGGCTGACACAAAGCGAATTTTCCGAAACGAGAGGACACCGATGAACCGACGAGAATTTTCCGCGCTTTTGCCTTTGCTTGCGGCTGCTTCCGCACTTGCGCCTGAGGCCGAGGGCCAGTCGCCTGCTGCTTCGACCACTGCGCCCGCAGCCGCGCCAACACAACAGCCGTCGACGTCCATGCCACTCGAGAAACTGGTTTCGGGACGCTATACCCAGATTGAGCCGGTGAATCCAAAGCCTTCGCCGCGTATGTCGAAGCATTTCTTGATTGGCATGCTGCCGGACAACATTCGTATGGAGGCGCACTTTACGCATCTTGCGCCCGGCTGCCCGCCTGAGAAGATCGGCACGCACAAGCACACGGAGATCTGGTGCATCCACGAAGGCACGGCGCGGCTAATGACCGCGGGGGTGACGCGCGACCTGGTTGCGGGCGACATGGGCGTGTGCATCGCGGGCGACCAGCACACCGTTTACAACGCGAGCCAGACGGAGCCGGCTTCGTATTTTGTGATTACGGTGGGACCGCCGGAATAAAGCAGGGAGCGAGGGAGCAAGGGAGCGAGGGAGCGAGAAGGCATGGGCAGAGAGAGCGAGGAAAAGTTATCCCCGGTCCCCAAAAGCGAGGGACCGGGGGCACCCTGCTCAGAGACCGGACCTGCTTTGCACAAGCGCCGGGGCGGATGAACTGTAGAATGTCGAAAGCGCATCGACGGATCACGTGGGATTTTCGGCATGACATACTACGACGACGTGGCGAAGGCCGCCGCATTCTTGAAATCCCGGCTGGGCGCGCTGGCGCCGCGGGTGGGCATTGTGCTGGGCTCTGGGCTGGGCGCCGTGGCCGATGCTGTTACCGATGCGGTGATCGTGCCTTACCGCGAGATTCCGCATTTTCCACAATCGACGGTCGAGGGTCACTCGGGACGGATCGTGGCCGGGCTGCTCGGCGGCGCTCCCGTGATTGTGATGCAGGGGCGCGTGCACTCGTACGAGGGCTACTCGCCACTCGAAGTGACGTTCCCAATGCGCGCGCTGGGCGTGCTGGGAATTCGCGCCGTGGTGCTGACCAATGCCGCCGGCGGAATCGAGGCGGGATTGCGGGTGGGCCAACTGGTGCTGCTGGCCGATCACATCAATATGATGGGCTGGAATCCGCTGAACGGGCCCAACGATGAGCACTTTGGCCTGAGGCCGGGCACGGGGCTGCGCTTTTTCGACATGACGGAGGCGTACAGCAAGGCGCTGCGCAAGCTGGCACACGAGGCGGCGCGCGACGAGGGCTTCAAACTCGATGAGGGCGTGTACCTGGCTACACCGGGGCCGAGCTTCGAGACGCCCGCGGAGATTCGCGCCTTTCGCACGCTGGGAGCCACGCTGGTGGGCATGTCGACGGTGCCGGAAACGATTGTGGCGCGACACATGGGGATTTCCGTGGTGGGCATCAGTTGCGTGACCAACCTGGCCTCAGGACTGGGCGCGACACCTCTAAGCCACGAAGAGGTGAGTGAGACCGGGCGCATGGTGGAGAAGCAGTTGGCCGGATTGCTGAAACGGCTGACGCCGAAGATCGCCGCGAAGATAGAGCAAGAGCCGTGAGCGCTCGAGTGGCGCGCGAAGCTGCCGCACAGATTCCGCGGCTGCCTTTCCCACCGACGGTGCTGGGCATTGCCGGCTGCTCCGGGTCAGGCAAAACCACGCTGGCCAACGAAATGGCGCGCATGTTGCGCGGCTTGCGGTTCCATCTCGACGATTACTATCTCGACCTCGGCCACATGCCGTTCGAAGAGCGCGTGCAGCAGAACTTCGACGATCCGGCGACGATTGAGATTCCGCTGCTGGCCGAGCACATTGCCGCATTGGCGCGCGGCGAAACCATCGACCGGCCGGTCTACGACTTTACCACCTACACGCGCAGGCCGGGCCGCACCGAGCGCGTGACCGCTGGGCCGTTCCTGATTGTTGAAGGGATTTTCGCGTTGTGCTTTGCCGAGCTACTGCCGCTCTATCAACTGAGCGTTTATGTGGATACGCCGGACGCGTTGTGTTTCGAGCGGCGGATGAAGCGCGATATCGACGAGCGCGGACGGAGCGAGGCGTCGGTGCGGTATCAATGGGAGTACCGCGTGCGGCCTTCGAGCCTGGAGTTCGTACGGCCTTCGGCGGAGAATGCGGATGTGGTCGTCGATGGCAACGATGCGCTGGATTGGAAGGTGGAGCGCGTGATGAGCGAGATGCGGAAGCGGAATTTGCTGACCGGGGCGGGATAAGGCAGGGACTGAGGGACTCATTGGCCGCTTGGCGAGGCCGGAGCTTGGCGCAGAATCTGGTCGTTGACGCCGCCGCGTGCCGTGGCTTTCGGCCTGTAGACCTGAAAGCAGTTCTTGCCTTTCTGTTTTGCCGCGTACATGGCTTCGTCGGCGCAGCGCATGAGCGCTTCCTCGTCCGGGCCGACCTGCGGGCACGTTGCCACGCCGATGCTCACGGTGACCGCCGCTTGCAAGCGATCGATGTTCACCGGACGGGAAGCGGTGTCGACAATTTTCGCCGCGATCATTTCTGCTTCGGAGGCAACGCGCAGGTCGGGAAGAATGACGATGAATTCGTCGCCGCCCACGCGAGCCACGGTATCGGTGGCGCGCACACAGGCATTTAGTCGCTGAGCGAACTCGCAGAGCAGCTTGTCGCCGGCCTGGTGACCGAAGGCGTCATTGACGTCCTTGAACTCGTCGAGATCGACCATGAGAAGACCCAGGCAGGTCTCGAACCTTTCCGCTCGCTTGCAGGCAATTTGCAACCGGTCATTCAGCAAGAGGCGATTGGGCAGACCGGTGAGGGCGTCGTGTTCCGACAAGTGGCGCAGGCGTTCTTCACTGCCGCGGAGGGCCAGGGTCTGCTGCCCGACGCGGTGGCGCAAGACCACGATCCAGGCAAAGGCCAGCAGGACCACGACGCCGACCATGGCAAAGCCCTCAAGAGCATGCCGCGGCGTCCACCAGGAGGGGGCGTGCAGGACCGTAACGTTGTCGGCAGAGCGCAGCAAAATGAGCATCGATTCCTGGCGCACCGCACCTTCGCCGAGATTGGTGCCGAGCGGATCCGCCTGCACGCTGCAAACTCCGGTGATGCGCAGCATGCTTCCCTCCTTCCACGGAGATATGGAGCGCATTGCGTCTTTGGGCAGGGTGGCCGGAAAGAGCATGCCCCCGGCACGCAAGATGAGGGTTGGATCGTTGGCGGCAGGGTCCTGGCCGATGAGTTCGGCGTCGACTTCAACTACCTGACCGTCGAGGCCGCCCTTGAGGGCATCCTGAGGCGCAATGGGGCGGGGCGGGGACGCGGAAGACTGCCCGATGACAAGAAAGGTAGCGTCTTCGAGCGTGGGCTTGAAGCGGTTGATGGCGGGAAATCCAACGACGTTGACAAGCGAACCCAGGGCGACGCCGGCGGTCTGCGTGGTTTGAATGCAGATGCCGTCTTTGCCGTCCTGGATGCAGAGAAGGCGGGCCGGCCAGTCGAGGGTCACGGTTCCGCGCACATGCACGCGGTGCAGGAGTTCGGGATCGGGCGAGAAGCGGAACAATTGCGAGATGGGAACCGCCGGTACCGCGAAGGGATCGCGCGGCGCCGCCTGGATGACGGTCAATTCGCGCAGCGAAGGAAAAAAGGCATGCACACCCACCATCTGGCGGCTTTGGTTGAAGAGAGGCGCCGCATTGGCGCGAACGCGCACCAGCGAATCGACCAGGGCATCGTAATCGGCGTCGGGCTGGCGCGGGGTAATTGCCGTGAAGGAGCCGCCCTCGGCCGCGATTTCAAGAATCGCATTGTGCGGCTCAAGGTGCACATTGCGGACGCGGCCCTCGATCTCGACCCACTGGCAGTCGAAGACTCCAGTGAGCAGCCGCGGCAGAGCGATCTCCGGTGGATTCGGGGGCAGATGGGACTGCCCTTCCCGCTGCACGTGCCCGCTTATCACAACCGGAGCGTAGTCGCCCGGACCCGTAACTCCCGCGATGTCCACGGCATCGCCCGCGCGTATGGGGAGAATAGGGGACGAGGAAATGGCCACGAACACGCAGCCTGAGCTGTCACAAGCAAAGAGCGCACCGTGCCGCGTGTCGATATAGGGGTCGTAGTAAGTGACCACCGCATGCAAGTGCACGGGATAGGCGTGCGCGGCAAGCTCGACGGGAAGGCTATGGACCTGGCGCGCCGTCGTGAACTCGCGCAGCGGGGGCTCGGACGGTTTGGCGCTCTGCGCGCCTGCCGCAAGACAGGCTGCAATCCATACTGCCGCAACCCCCATGCGCTCCATTCGCATCCGATCCCTCCTCGAATCCACGCACCTGGAGTCTCTTGAACACGGCCTCTGAACGTGCTCGGGAAACGGAATACTCGGGTATTCAGGCTTACCTTATTATCGGCGCTTTTGCTCCATTATCGGCTCTTTTGCTTTATTATCGGCACTTTTGTCATGGACTTAAAGCGAGACGTTTGGAGGGGGGTTTGCTGCTGGCGGCAAGTCTAGCCCCATCAATGGCTTGGGTTCTCGTTAAGGGTGGCGACGGAGGGCTCCACGGTCCGCTTTACGCTCGTTGGTAGTTGTGGTATAACTGTTATATCAATGCGGTTTGATTTCACCTGGCCGCGCTTTGGAAGTCGACCCGTGAAGAAGAGGAACTCTATGCCGAAAACACTTGAATCCCCCAAGCCGCCAACCGCCGCTGAGATCGCGGAGATGGCCGACAGAGGCGAGAACGTCACGCGCTTTTTCACCGGAAAAGGCAAGATGATGCTGCCGATTCAGCGTGTGAATGTGGACTTTACCGCTCCGATGCTGAACGAGCTGGACGAGGAGGCACGCGTGCTGAATATCAGTCGCCAGGCGGTGATTAAGTCGCTGCTGCGGCAGGCGCTGGATCGGCAGCGGTTGGCGCGGAGGGCGCGGTAAAACTTTATTTCGCCGTCAGCGCCGCGATCGGCACGAGCATGTCTTCCTTGCGCATCACGAGATTGGTGGCGTTGAGCGTGGCGAGTTCGAAGCCGTGGCCGTGGGTGATGGCGTCGGTGGGGCAGGCTTCGACGCAGTAGCCGCAGAAGATGCAGCGGTTGTAGTCGATGTTGTAGACCTTGGCGTAGCGCTCCGACGAAGAGATGCGGACTTCGGTGGTGTTGTCTGCGGCTTCAATATAGATGCAGTTGGCAGGACAGGCCGCGGCGCACAGAAAACATGCCACGCATTTCTCCAGGCCGTTTTCATCGCGCTGCAACTCATGCGCGCCGCGATAGCGCGACTCGAGAACCGCTCCGCGCAAGGGGCCGGCGACCGTCAGGGTAGTTCTCCACCTCGGTGGGCGCGAAGGCTTCGCGGCGCAGTGATGCTCATGCCCTTGGCGATGGCCGCGATGTTGCGCACGATCGACATGCGTTCAGTATACGATGGAGGCGGAGAGATGATCATGAGCCATTGCACGGTTGCGTCGCAATTTTGTTTGGAATCTTCAATTTGGGAGTTCGTCGGCCCCGGCAGCAGGCGCCAAACCCGCAGCAAGCACCTGCGAATCCGATGAGCGGCATGGACATGAGCGCAGCCCGCAATCCCAGCCCAGCCGGCGAACCCAAGCCAGACGATGGACATGAACCAATGCAAGATGAAGATGGACTCGCAGCGGCAAACCGATGGCGATGGGCAAAGGCTCAGCATGAGCATGGACATGTGCCAGTGCATGATGATGATGCGCGGCGGCGTGCATCACGCCGACACGACGCCGATTCCGCCGGGAGCGCTAAGGGTGAGTTTCGGCGAACTGACCAAAGACTGGACTGTGGCCACGCTGGCCAGTCTGCCGCATGTGACGGTGACCGTCCACAACGAGCACACCAAGGCTGACGAAACTTACACAGGTGTGCCGCTGATTGCGCTGCTCATCGCCGCTGGGTGTGAGCGAGCATCCGCGCGGCAAAGACCTGCGTCTGTATGTTGTGGCCGAAGGCTCTGACCTTTACGAGGTGGTTTATTCGAGCGGCGAGATCACGCCGGAGGTAAGCAGCTCTGCGGTGATTGTGGCCGACGCGGAGAATGGCAAGGCCCTTGCGGGCGACGGACCTATGAAGCTGATTGCGACGGGAGAAAAGCGCCCCGCGCGATGGGTGCGGAGTCTGGTTGCGATCAAGGTGTTTGCGGCGGAGTGAGAAAGGCAGGGACTCGGGACTAGGGACTAGGGACTAAGGAAAAACCGCGGCGGTGGGGCACAGGCGAATGTGAGGTCGACACGCATGTGCGGGTCTGGAGGCCGGCGGTACAACATGAGGGCCGTACGCTGGATGGATTCAGCGTGCGGCCCTTGGTTTCAGTGCGTTCCGCGCGGCTGCTTAGCGGTGGCCGCCGGAGTGGCCTCCGCCGCCACTGCTGCGTACCTGGGGTGTGACGTGAGGATCAGCGTGCAGCGGACGCTGCTCGGCAGTGGTGGCCGGCCTGGGGTTACTCGGTGTCGTATACTGCCCACGCTGCGTGCTGTATTGCTGTTCGTGCTGCGCCTGCGTGTTCATGCGCGGAGCTGTTGGCTCGCGATACGCCGCGCCTTCCTGCGGCCGCGGTTGGGCCTGGACGCCATTCGGTCCGCCACGATAGCTGGGACGGCCCCCGCCGTTGGCCCGACCGTTATTGTTGCCGCGGTCGTTGTTGTTGACGCGAACGTTGTTGTTGACGCGAACGTTGTTGTTGACGCGAACGTTGGCGCGGTAGCTGTATACGTTGCGCACATTGCGCCCGCCGAGGTTGTTGTAGACGCGGTTATAAAAGAAGTGGCCGCTATTCCAGTAGCCGCCTTCATAGCCGAATCCAACATAGCCGAAGCCGTAGTTGATGCCGCCATACCAGCCCATGTGGAAGCCCCAGTGGCCGGGGTACCAGAGATAGCGGCTGCCATAGAAGCCCCAATAGCCGGGAGTCCAGAGCCCGCCGGCATAAGGAGGCTCAACCCACACGCCGGGCACCCAGTAATAGCCGTATGGACCGTAACCCCAATAGCCGGGAGTCCAGATGTATCCATCGTCGGGCGGGGGCGGCTGCACGTAGTCGGGCAAGGGGGGCGGAGGCTGGGTGGCTTCCTCTGTTGGCTGCTCCGCGAGTTGGAATCGTCGGGGTTCTGCGCTTCGGGAGGCGGAGCCTGCTCGGTGGTATAGGACCGGTCCCCGAGGGCGCCTGTTGGCGTCCGCGGGATCGGGTCCCTGATCGGGCGGCGCCGGTCCTGCCCGGCCGCCAAAACTGCTGTTGGACCTGGCCAAGTTTCAAATTTGTTGCGGAAAGCAAAAGCACGGCCACGAGGGCCAACGGTAAGCAAAGTGCGAGTCGAGAATAGCTTTTCATCTCAACCTCCATTCGTTCATTCGGTTAGACACGGTTTGCGGTGCGGAAGTCTCGGAATTTTAAGAAATTCTTCCGCGGGCCGTCAATGGCGGACCCACCCCGCCGACGGGCCGCGATGATTGTGCAGCGGCAGAGCGATGGCGCCCATTGATTTTACATGCGCGGGATCCACCGCGGATGCACTGCGAGACGCGACTACCTGGGGTGGTCGTCCTGGCGCGGCGGGGCTGCCTGGTGTTGCGGCTGCGGAGGCGCCTGGTGCGGCGGCTGCGGGGGAGGCGCTTGACGCTGAGGAGGCGCTTGGCGTTGAGAAGGTGCCTGGCGTTGCGGCTGCGGAGCCGCCGGACGCTGCATGGCCGCCTGGTGCTGTGGCTGTTGCTGCGGCGCTTGGCGCTGCGGAGCTGCCTGGCGCGGTTCCGGTTGTCGAGTCGCTTGGCGCTGCGGAGTTGCCTGGCGTGGCTCCGGTTGTGGAACTGGTTGGCGCTGCGGAGCTGCCTGGCGTTGTTCCGGTTGTCGAGTCGCTTGGCGCTGCGGAGCTGCCTGGCGTTGTTCCGGTTGTGGAACTGGTTGGCGCTGCGGAGCTGCCTGGCGTTGTTCCGGTTGTCGAGTCGCTTGGCGCTGCGGAGTTGTCTCGCGTTGTGGCTGGGTTGGCATCGGTTGGCGTTGCTGCGGGGCCACCTGGCGTTGAGGATTTGCCTCGCGCTGCCGCTCCACAGCCCGATTGGTTCTCTGCAACGCCGGCGGAGCTTTGACATTGCGATCGGCCGCAAGGGGCCGGTTGACCGTTGCACTGGCGGGACGGCCGTGATTCGTACTTGCAAACTGCGCGCGGTTGGTACGGGCGGCACGCTCATTCTGCACTTGCGCCCTCATGGGCGCGGTATGCGGCTGGTGCATCGCCGCCAGCTCTGCGGGCCGCGCCCGCGCCTGCAGACCGCCCGATCCGCCGTTGTAACTGATATGGGAGTTGTTGGTATTGCCGTTCACCGAGCGGTAATAGACGTTGTGCACCGACGGATTATTGACGTTGTTAACGGAGCGGTTGTAATAGAAATGTCCATTGCCCCAATAACCGCCCTGGTAGCCGAACCCGATGTAGCCAAAGCCGTAGTCGATGCCGCCGTAGTAGCCAACGTACTGGCCCCAATAGCCGGGATAAAACCCGTAGAGACCATCCCAAAAGCCCCAGTAGCCGGGGGTCCAGAGTGCGCCCTCGTAGGGGGCCTCGATCCAGGCGCCGGGCACCCAGTAGAAGCCGCCGGGAGACCAAGCCCAGTAGCCGGGCGTCCAGATATAGTCGTCGCCAGGGCACGGCGGCTGATCGTAGTCGGGCAAAGGCGGTGGGGGCTGGGCAGAGGTGTATTCAGGCTGCGCCCCATAACCCGGATCGTACGACGACTGGTCCGGTGGGTAAGGGGCCTGCTGGTAGCTTGATGTGCCTGAGTTGTCTGGAACAGGGGGCAAGTTGGCCGCGGCTGGATCCGAGGACTGATCCTGCGCGCCAGCCTGACTGTTATCCGCCTGGACCGTAGCTGAATTCTGGTGGCAACCGGCAGTGGAAAGCGCTATTGCCAGGGAAAGCAGGGCAAACCGTGCAAGATTAGAATGGCGGCTCATGTCACGCCTCCATTCGACTTGGATGCGCCGGGCGGCGCGTGAGGCAAGGCCGCTCTCTATTTACCACTAATGGCTCATCTTAACTGATGGCGGACGCGCTCCGCCGCCGACGGGCCGCGACGATTGTACAGCGACGGAGTGGCGGCGATGATTGAGGTTACATCCGCGGAGTCCACCGCGGATGCACTGCGAGACGCGACTACCTGGGGTGGTCGTCCTGGCGCGGCGGAGCTGTTTGTTGCTGTTCCTGTTGTGGCGGCGCTTGGCGTTGCGGAGTTGCCTGGCGTTGCTCAGGTTGCGGAGCTGGCTGGCGCTGCTCCGGTTGCGGAGGCGCTGGACGTTGTTCCGGTTGCGGAGGCGCTGGACGTTGTTCCGGTTGCGGAGGCGCTGGACGTTGTTCCGGTTGAGGAGCTGGCTGGCGTTGCTCCGGTTGAGGAGCCGGCTGGCGCTGCTCCGGTTGAGGAGGCGCTGGACGTTGTTCCGGTTGCGGAGTTGCCTGGCGCGGCTCCGGTTGCGGAGGCGCTGGACGTTGTTCCGGTTGCGGAGCTGGCTGGCGCGGCTCCGGTTGAGGAGCTGGCTGGCGCGGCTCCGGTTGCGGAGCTGGCTGGCGTTGTTCCGGCTGAGGAGCTGGCTGACGCTGCTCCGGTTGCGGAGCTGGCTGGCGCTGCTCCGGTTGAGGAGCTGGCTGGCGCTGCTCCGGTTGAGGAGGCGCTGGACGTTGTTCCGGTTGCGGAGTTGCCTGGCGCGGCTCCGGTTGCGGAGGCGCTGGACGTTGTTCCGGTTGCGGAGCTGGCTGGCGCGGCTCCGGTTGAGGAGCTGGCTGGCGCGGCTCCGGTTGCGGAGCTGGCTGGCGTTGTTCCGGCTGAGGAGCTGGCTGACGCTGCTCCGGTTGCGGAGCTGGCTGGCGCTGCTCCGGTTGAGGAGCTGGCTGGCGCTGCTCCGGTTGCAGAGGCGCTGGACGTTGTTCCGGTTGCGGGGTTGCCTGGCGCTGCTCCGGCTGAGGAGCTTGCTGGCGCTGTTGCTGCTGCTCTACAGACCGATTGGTTGTCTGCAACCTGGGTGGGGCCTTCAGGTTGCGATCGGCCGCAAGAGGCTGCTTGACGGTTGCATTGGCGGGGCGACCACGATTCGTATTGGCAAACTGGGCCCGGTTCGTGCTGGCTTCATGCTCATTCTGCACCTGTGCTGTCATGGGCGCAGTGTGCGGCTGGTGCATCGCGGTAATCTCCGCGGGCCGCGCCCACGCCCGGATACCACCCGATCCGCCGTTGTAACTGACGTGGGAGTTGTTCGTATTTCGACCCACGGAGCGATAGTCCACGGAGCGGTAGTAGGAGTTATGCTCCGCATAGACATCGACGTTATTCACTGCGCGGTTGTAGTTGAAATGCCCATCACCCCAGTAACCGCCCTGGTATCCGTACCCGATATAGCCAAAGCCGTAGTCGATACCGCCGTAGAAGCCGATGTACTGGCCCCAGTAGCCAGGGATAAACACGTAAAGATTATTCCAATAACCCCAATATCCGGGGGTCCAGAGCGCGCCCTCATAAGGGGCCTGAATCCACGCGCCAGGCACCCAGTAGAAGCCGCCGGGAGACAAGGCCCAGTAGCCCGGCGTCCAGATATAGTCGTCGCCAGGAACCGGCGGCTGGTCGTAATCGGGCAAAGGCGGAGGGGGCTGGACGGAGGTGTATTCGGGCTGCTCTCCGTACGTTGGATCGTACGACGACTGGTCTGGAGGAGGGCTCTGCTGGTAGCCGGGATCGGTAGGGGATTGATACCCGGGGACGTCTGAGTTGTCTGGAACTGGAGGCAAGTTGGCAGCGGCTGGGTCCGAGCCCTGATCCTGCGGATCGGCCTGGCTGCTACCCGCCAAGACGACGGATGGATCCTTATGGTAGCCGGCGATAGAAAGTGCGATCGCCAGGGGAAGGAAGGCAAATCGTGCAAGTCGAAAAAGGTGGTTCATTTCGCGCCTCGATTCAGCATGGATTATATAGGCGGCGTGGGGCGCCAGACTGCTCTATTTCGACCGCTATTGAGCCGGCCCACTCATAGTGTCATTGTTTCCCACCCATTTCTCCGCCGCGGCGGACGGAAATGGATGGGGCACGGAGGCAGTATTTTGAGGCCGGATCAATAGAGGTTGAATTCAACGGCGGACGGAGGAAGATGCGGACTGGCCGCGATTGTTGGCCGGCGGCGTGGTGACGGGCTTGCGTTGCGGTTTGGTGTTGAGCAGGTCCTGGCAAAGTTCTGAATCCTGGCCGCGCTCCAACCCCTGGATGGCGTCCTGCCCACGGCAGAGGCGCAGTTTCATGGCGTCGGCGTCCTCCCGCGACAGCTCCACGGTGCGCTCCAATCCAGTGATCGAGTCTACATCGTAGCGGAAGATGGTGTCGCTGGGCTGCCGCTTCTTTCCGTAGTCGAAGTGGTTCCACGTGCAAAGGAAGGCGCGGTTTTCCGCTCCCGCCATGAGGGCGTAGACCTGCGTCCAGGTGACATCGGGAGCGCTGGGCGGAACGGCGTTCCACACCAGAACTCCCTGGCCGCCGCGAATCCATCGGCCCACAAACTCATGATGCGCGAGGTCGTAGCGGAAGCTCGTGAAAAATGTGCTGGCCGCGCAGTCGTGGCAGTTGTCATAGAGCAAGGTCAGCTCCTCGGGAGCATCGTCGGCAAAGTGCTGCCAATCGAGCCAGCGCGGATTTACACCTTTGAGCAGCGGCGCGACGACGTGGCTGGTGAGCGACGCGTTCCAGACGGTAAAGCTGTCGTCGCTGGGCGACGATTGCGGGCTTTCGCGGTCGGCGGTGACGACCAGCGCCGCGTCGTACATCACGCCGATCTCGCGGATGGCGGTCCATTTTTCGACTTGCAGCGAGCGCGTAATCCAGACCACGATGTTCTGGTCCTGAGGCGAGTGAAAATCGATCCAGCGAAAGGCGCCGGAGGTTTGCTTGCCGGCGGTTTGCTGGGCGCGGAATGGTACGGCAAGCGCCAGAGCCGCAAACAAGCAGATGAGGCGGCTGAGAAGGTGAAACCGCATGGGTCTAGATATACCAGAGTGGGCTCGTTGAGAACCCCACAATCAATGTTTCGAGCGAAGTGCCTCAAGCGCGGTCATAGCGGCGTCGGCGCGACGGGCGTCTTCGGCCGGCAGCGATCGGGATTGGCGCATGATCGACCAGAGATTCAAGGCTCCCTCGTACATGCTGCGGGCTGTCGCGTTGTCGCCAACCATGGCGAGCGCCGCGGCAAGTGAAGCCTGTGCGCGGGCCCAATCGGAGCGGAAGATGAAGTTGGCAGGATCCGCTCGAGAGAGGCTGGAGGCGATCGACTCCGCATTGCGATAAGCCACGATCGCCGAATCGATATCGTGCGCGGCAAGATACGCATTGCCCGCAGCCAGAAGAGACAATCCACAATTGGCATGCGTGTAGGCTTCCGGGTTAGTGGTCTCGCTCTGGCAGAGAATTTCCTCAGACTGCTCGGCATGACGCAGTGCTTCGGCGGTGTCGCCGGCGGCCAGCGACCCTTGGGAAACTTCGCGCTCGATGACGCCAACATCGGAACGATACTGCACGCTCCCCGGAGCGTCGTGGCTGAGAGTCTGCGCGAGAATAAGAGCGCGCCGATCGTGAGTGAGCCCGGCTACGAGCTGATTTTTCGCGCGCAAAGCGGCTCCCCACTCCGCTTCCAATACAGCCTGGCGGCGGCGATAGATGGCATCTTGCGGATCGGCGTCGAGCAGTTGCTGCAAGAGCACCGCAGCGCGCGTGAGATGCGGAAGAGCGCTGGCATCGTCGAGCGGCAGTTGCCCATACCGCATCTCGGCGATGGCAAGTTCGACGGTGGCATTGGTGTCGCCTGGATGTGCCTCTCTTACTTTCTCGATCTGTGTTATCGCATCTCCCAGATCTTTGGCGGCATCGGCGCGCAACCCCACTGTGAACTCGGATGCGCTGAGCGAGATCAGCATCTCATAGCTTTCGTTGACGACATCCCGATCGCCGGGAGATTGCGCCAACAGCCGGCCGACGAGCGTCTTTGCCTGCTGGTCGTAATTGAAAGCTTCTTCCGTCTTCCCCAGGTTCGGCCAGCCAAATCCGCCATCGAGATCGCCCATTCTCCGAAACAAGGTGGAAAGGGCGAGATTGTTCTCGAGACCCTGCGCAGACTTCGATGCAACTTCCTGCCGAAGGCCGATGGCGCGCCGGTATGCCTGGTCAGTGGAGGCGAGGTCGCCCGTTGAAAACAGCAAGTCTCCGTAGGTCGTGAAGGCACTTGCCGCGGAAGCCAGCGCCGGCGGCTGCCGATCCATTTTTAATAGCTTTTCCGCTGCCGCAGCCGCTTTGGCAGCACTGGCCAGCGCCGCGTCTGGATCGCCGAGGTTGTTATCGTACTCGTTGCCCTGCACGTTGCTGACGCGGACATAGGCATCGACGATCTCGCGTTGCAGCTCCGGCGTGTTCGCCTCCTGAGAAAGGCTGTCGAGGTAGGTGAGCGCATCTTTCACGAGCCGCGCGCGCACGGGAGTTGCGCCGGGAAGCCGATCGATGGCGTCGGCATAGTCGAACAAAACGGAGTGGGCGAGCTGGCGGAGTTCGTTGAAGCGCCGCTCTTCGCGGGCGCGGGCCAGCGACACCGCAATGAGGCCGCCGACCAGCGAACAGAGCACAAGAGCTGCCGCTGCAACAATCACGCGGTAGCGGCGGATAAACTTGGCGGCAAGATAAAGCGGAGCGTCGCCGCGGGCCAGTACGGGGAGCCCTTCGAGGTGGCGCTCGATGTCCTGCGAAAACTGATCGACCGAAGCGTAGCGCTCCCGGGGAGCTTTGCGCAGGGCGCGCAAGACGATATTGTCCAGGTCGCCTTTCAACTTAGGCGCCCACGCGCTCGGCCTGGGCGGGTCCTCGTCGCACACCGCGGCCATGATCTGGTGTGGCGGGCGATCGGCATCGCCATACGGAGAGTGCTCCGTCAGCAACTCGTAGAGAATCACGCCGAGCGAGTACACATCGGATGCGGTGGTGACGGTCTCTCCGCGAATCTGTTCAGGGCTGGCATAGCGCGCAGTCATCTTGAGCATCCCCGGCTGCGTAAGGGCCGGGCCAGAATTTGCAGCGGCCGGGCTCAGCACTTTGGCGATTCCGAAATCGAGCAGCTTTGGCGTGCCTTGCGAGGTGACCAGAATGTTGCCCGGCTTGAGATCGCGATGGATGACCATATTCTGGTGGGCGTAATGCACGGCTGAGCAAATCTGGCAGAAGAGTTCGAGGCGCTGCGCAACGGTGAAGTTGTGCTGGCGGCAGTAATCGTAGGGCGAGATGCCCTCGACGTACTCCATGACGAGGTAAGGCGAGCCGTCGGCGCGCGCGCCGCCATCGAGCAGGCGGGCAATGTTGGGGTGCTCCAGGCTGGCCAGGATCTGCCGCTCGGCGCGAAAGTGCGCGATCAGCTCGGGGGAGTAAAAGGCGGCGTCGATCAGCTTGACCGCTACGCACTTTTCAAACGCCTCATCGGTGCGCTCTCCGCGATAGACCGACCCCATGCCTCCCTTGCCGATGACTTCGACGAGGCGATAGTGGCCCACCATCTCGCCGAGCGCCGATTTCACCGCGGAGTCCGCAATCACCTCGTGATGAAAAGCGGAGTACTTCCAGAATTTCTCGTCGATTGCGGCCGAGTCGGCCGCCAGCAGCTCGCGGAGTTCCTCCGCCATGGCAGCATCATCTACGCAGACCTGCGCGACAAACTGTTCGCGTTCTTCAGGAGCCAATTCGGCTGCCTGCTCGAAAAGATCGCGCAGTTTTTCCTGGCTCATGCTTTGGCACCGGCCATGTTCTTGCGCAGCCATGCGCGCGCGAATCGCCAGTCGCGTTCGACGGTGGTGAGAGACAAGTGCATCACTTCGGCGATCTCAGGAAAATCCATATCGCCAAAGAAGCGGAGCTCGACGATCTGGGCACAGCGTGGGTGGTGCTCCGCCATGCGCTCAAGGCCCTGGTTGACGACCAACGTGTCGAGCTGCCGGTGCTCCTCAATCAGCGGCAGCTCGGCGATCAGTTCCGGATTGCGCTTGGCGGCGTTGCGGGCGCGCGCGTGATCCACCAGAATCTGCCGCATCACCTTGGTGACCACGGAGATAAAGTGCGCCCTGCTTTTCCAGTCGATGGCGCCGAGCGACGGCATGCGCAGATAGGCTTCGTGCACCAGCGCGGTGGCTTGCAGACAGCCGGCGTCCGATTCGGACTTGAGATGATGCGCGGCCAGGCGTCGAAGATCCTGATAGACAAGAGAAGTCACCTTGTCCATCGCCTCGGGATCACCGTCCCGCCAGAGATTGAGCCACTTCGTAACGCTTTCCACCGGGTGCTTTCCTTGCGGAACAGTATAAAGGGCCGCCGCTCGGTTTCGCCTGCCCGGTGGTTTGCCAAATGCCGATCGGATGCCCTTTTGATTTCTCAAAAAAATATGAAGGCTTATCCGGTCTCCTTACGCATTCTTGTGCAGGTTGCGTCAGGAGAGGTCGAACATCATGAAAAGACATCGGAGCCGCATTGCCAATTTGCTCTCCCGGCGGAACCTCGCTTGGCACGATAGCGTGCCTACCCAATCTCAACATCCCGGAGGTCGTATGCGTATCTCACCCAAGCTCTTGCTTTGTCTCAGTCTCCTCTCGGCCGGCTGTCATGCCGCCGACAGTTCCTACACCCTCATCGGCACGTGGCTCACAACCGACGACCCCATACCCGCCGGCTGTAGCAGCAAAGTGGTCTTCAGCCAAAAGACCATGTACACCGAAAACCCGGCGATACCGAATCTCATGCCGGCAAGCAAAGGCACCGTGAGTATCCTCTACGGCGGCGATCCCAAAAATCCGAAACAGCAGGTGGTGATGAATCCCGCTACGGGAATGATGGACGATTGGGATTTCAGCGACTTCACGCACGCCACCTCCGGCAACGTTGCCCAGTGTCACTACGTCAAGCAGTAGGCGGGTGGCCTGGCGGATCAATCCAACAATCCCGGGAAGAACTGCGTCATACATGCCGAATTCGCCGGGCACATGCTGGAAGGCCAATCCCGGCGAATACCCCTGCGACCTGCTGAACGGCGGTGCGGGCTTTACAGGCTGCGGAAAAAGTCCGAATAAAAGGCGAATTCGGAGAAGGACAGATTGGCAGCGGCTATTGATTCCTGCAAAAGAAATGTCCTTGCGCCGTCCCTACGGGACTCCGGAGGCAATCTTTGGAATCCGCTGTCCCCACGCTAAAGCGCGGGGCTAAGAAACACTGCGCCTTCGGCGCGCTTATCAGGACATTACTTATGCAGCCATCAATAAAGCCCGACTCATTTTGCGGCGTTTGCGGCATGGCTAAAGCCATGCCCTGTTACAAAGCCGCTTGGATTGAGTTTTTCCGCAGCCTGTTTAACCCGAATACACCGCCGTCAACGATGCACCGAGGCGTCACCTGGGCGGACTCGAGAATTGTTGACGGGTTTGCCCTTGCTTTTGCGCGGTGTAAGGCGGCTTCCACAGGAGGACTCAGAACACGATGAGCAGCGGAAGAAATCAACATGCCGTGTTGGCGATTCTGGCATTGCGCCTGGCGATGGGCGGCCTGCTCGGATGCAAAGCGGACGGCGTCGATGCGGCGTCTGCGCGCCCCAGGCCGGCCGATGAGGCGGATGCGAATTCTCTTGTTCAACGTTTTGGAGGCCGTGCGCCCCGGCCTTGCCCCGCTATCCGCCACAAGCCATCGGATACGGAAGCCTCCATTCTCGCGCAGTGCACGATGGAGGGCCCTTTCGGCACCATCGAAACGCTGCTTACCGATGTGCAGGTTCACATCACCGGGTCCCGCAAGTTCTCGACAAACAGCGCCGGAGGTTTTGATGGCGAAGACGACAATCGCAAGGACATCGACAACCGGGCAGACGTGCTGGTGCTCACCGGGTATGCCAAGCAATATGCCTGCGGAGAGCAATCGTTCTCTCCGGGGAAAAACTGCACGATGACCGAAATGCCGAACTCGCCCGGCGCCTGCTGGAAGACGACGTATGGCGAGTATCGCTGCAACTTTGTGAATGTCGGCGTGGGGTATCACCCCTTTGAGCCGCCGCCCACAAACTACTAATGCAGAGCCAGGCCGAGCCGACTATGGCGATGTTTGAAGACAGAACCGCGCGCGTCACCTTTCAGGCCACATCGTGGTCGGGTTGGGAGAGGGAGAGCTATTCCATCGTCACCTCGGCGCAACTCAAGGTCGCGAAGGGTACAGTGTTGAGCCCGGTGACGCTGGGCTTCAAGAAGTCGGACTACGAAGAGGTGAGCTGCCTCTTTTACGAGGTTGAGTTGGAGCGCGTTGTCGAGGAGCGGGTGCTGTTCGGATATCGCAATTTAGTGATGGAGAACTCGGATGGGACGATCAATTTGTCCGCGCCGCAGACAGGAAAATTCATTCTGCGGCGCGGAGAAGCCATGAAACTAGGCACGCCGACACTGGACGCGGGAATCAGTGTCAAGGTGACTCTCGATGAGATTCATTGAGGGATTGCCCGGCCTTCCCCATGCAGCATCGACTCCCGCCGGAGGAAAAACGATGAAGAGATTCGCGCGGTTTATTTTCGTTTCACTAGCGCTGCTGGTTGCAGCTTCAGCGGCGAACGCCCAAACCATCACCGGCCCTTCCACGTTAGGGGTAGGCCTTCCTGTTACCGTCACGTGGTCAGGCTCTTTGCCTGCAAACTGCGCAAGCGGCGCGCAGGTGGTGCTCAATCTCAATAACACGTGGATTGCCATGAGCGGGGCGGTGCTGCCCGGCAGGGGCAACAGCGTCACCTTCACCGGTCCGCGCGGAGTAGCCAACGGCACGCGGGCGAGCCTGGCCCTCAAGAGTCTCTGCACCGGATATCTCCTCACGGCCGCTTATCCGGTCACGATTACCAGCAGTGCGTCCTCCACTCCAACCGCATCCAGCAGCTTGATTACGCCCGCGGTGCAGCAGAGCATCGACTCGGCGTGCCAGCAAGTGCTCGGCTACCCGTGCTCGACCTACGCTCCTTACAGCTCCACGTACACGATCATTACGCAACAGATCAATCAGCGCCAACTCGGCAGCGATATGGGCTCGATCATGAACAACTACCTTATTCCCATGGTGGCGTCGAGCACCTCCTGGCAATATGGGGTGATCGACAATGCGTGGCGCGCGGCAAACTGCCAGGCAAAGGGAGCGGGGCCGTCGCCTGAAGCGCAGTGGGCGCAGCGCGTTTCCTCATGGAAGACGTATGAGTCTCTCTACAACACGTTCGCGGCCAACTGTGGTGGCGCGGGAACCAACGCGACAACCAGCCCTGCTGCCGCGCGGTACCTCACCGCCCAGCAGATGTCCGCGGCATACCAGCAGGTGTGGGGTTCGGCATACGCGTACGCGACAATCAGCACCACCTGCCCGACACCGGCAAGCACAACACAGATCGCCGCCCAGGCCGTATCCTGCGCTCGTGGCGCTTTGACCGCGTATGTTCAGTCGCACGGGACCTCAGTTTTGCAAACCATCGCGTCCCCGATCTTTCAAATTGTCATTGGCGCACCGATGAGCAGCGCGCAAGCGCAGACCATCGCCGGCGGATTCGGACGCACGTGGACCGGCGCGGACGATCTGCTCACGTACCTTCAATCGAACTCCAGCCAATTTCGAACTGCTCTTGTTGTGGCGGGGCTGGACGCGCAGGGTTGCCTTATCGACTCGACACGCAAGCGCTTGGCTCAAAACGAGCCGTGCGGCATGTACTACGTTGGTTCCACCGGCATCCATTCTCCGGCGGCCTACAGCGTGGTGTTGAACGGCCGAACCTTGACGGCGCCGACAACAGGCGGCGGAGGACTGCTCGTCAACAATCAAGGAATTCCGGTGCGCATCGTGGGTCCGAGCGCGGGCACGTGGCAGATTGTTGCCGGGGGCCAGATTGTTGCAGCCGGCGGCGGAAACATTGTTGCGGCGGGCGGTGGAAATATCGTAGCTGCCGGCGGGGGAAATATCGTGGCTGCGGGCGGCGGAAACGTTGTGAACACAAACGGGTCGAACTTGCAGTTCGATAGCCCGGCTTACGCCGCCACGCTACCAGTGCTGATGTTCAATGGCGCATCGATTATCAGCCAGGACGGAAGCGGGCTGACGTTTGTGGTGCTCAACATTCCAGCGATCGCGCAATTTGTGGGCAACAACAGCTCCACAATGAATCCAGGCAACGGCTATGGGATTCAGTCGGTGGGCGGAAACCAGGGCGCCAGCACTCCCGTTGTGACGATCACTGGCCCGGCATACTGGCAACACGGAGCGTCGCAGATTAACGTGACGTGGAATCCGATCACCACCGGCGCGCCCTGCCCGGTAGTGGCGGGGAGGAACAGCGGTTTTCAGGTGATGATTCAATCGGGCGGCAATGTGCCGAAGGGGCCTGCTGTATCTTTGTCCGCGGGCAGAAGCGCGGTTCCCAACGTGTCATGGCCTATTGGATCGAGGTTCAATGTTGTTCTGTGGGATCTGTGCACAAACCAGGCTGTGTCCGCGCCATTTCCAGCGGTCGTCCAGTAGGTGGACGCGAGGCCGGCGACGATGAACGGCGGATTGGGGGCCTGCTGGTTGCGTGCGAATCGCGCAATCGGCGGGCCTTAGCCCTGTGACAATTCAAGGCGGATTCGTTGTTCAACATCCGTCCGATGCGGGCGTATAATTTCGCTGTCCCCGAGATCCCCGCTCATTGTACCGCCATTGGAGGCCGATACTATGTGCCACTTCAGACTCTCAACGCACTTAGCGGTTCTGTCCCTCGCGATGTTTCTTGTCACGTCATTGAGCACTTGCCCGGCGAGTCACGCACAAGCCGCTCCCGCGGCTGGAACCAGGGTCGTGGTAAAGATGATCGACACCGCGGACTCTGCGATCGATTCCGCCGGTAAGCAATACCGCGCCACGGTTATGGCGGGGGTCGATGCCGGCAATGGCATGACGATTTCGCGAGGCTCCGTCGCGATGGTGACGCTGACAAATAGTGGAGGGGGTTATACCGCGCAACTCGCGTCGATAACCATCAACGGGCAGGAGGTCGCGGTCACAAGCAGCTCAGCGACGATCTCCGGTCTTGCGCAGAATATTCAGGCGAAGACAACAGGGGCGGTCGGCTCGGTACTGGGAGGATTGGGACATCACGTGAGCGCGCCCGCGAGCGTTGCAACCGCTGCCATGGGCCAGCATGTGTTTCTGCCGGCGGGAACCACTCTGACGTTTGTGCTGGACGCATCTCCCGCGTCGAACAGCAGTGGGCCGGCCGCGCCTGCGCCCAGTTCCGCAGTAGATTCTTCCCCACCCGCCGCGAACCCAGGGTCCGGCTCGACCAATGCCAATGACGGAAGTGGACTGACGGCGATGGAGATTTGCTTCTCCAATCCGCCTCCCTTTCCATCGGATTTGAATTACAGGACTGAGTTTTTGACTGCGGCGTTCGAGGTACCAGTGGATACGATACGCTCGATCCCTGTGATTGAACCCGCTTTTTCCACTTACCTGAAGACGGCGTATCACTATCCGAGCGCAGGCATTACCTGCCAGCCGATCTGGACGATCGCCGACGCGCAGGGGGCGCAAAAAAAGATCATCGGCGATCGCGATCGCGCCAAATTGAAGATAATCGACACCGGATGGAGATATGGCCAGTCGCCGGTTACGCAGGGACAAAGCGGCTTCGATCCGCTCACGCTGGGGCGAGGCGGACTCGATCTAACACAGCATCGCCTGACGACGTATTTCTGCTCGTTGACTGCCAACGGTGGCACGACCATGGCAGTGGACATGACCAAACCGAACTGGAACGCGAACATGACAACCTACGTTAGCCAGTTATTCCAGGCCGACTGGGACTCGGCCCCCGTCAGCATGGCCTATAACGTGTTTATCCGGGACCACTACGTTCACGATCTCACTCTGACGGACCTGAGCCCCCGATGCAGCGCACAAAGCCCGGCAATGCAGACGATGCAACACCAAACCGCCATGATTTCGAATAAGCGAATCGGGCATGCGGTCGCGGTGGATTTCTCCGACACGCCTGCCCAGCAGGCTGCGGCGACCCACCCCGCAGGTGCGCCGGCCACTCCAGCGACCGGTTCCAATGCGCCCTCTACGGGCGGACCATTTATCTCCTGCTCGACCCAAGGCGGCGGAGGGGTCACCATCTATGTCACAGGCATCTTCCAGACGGCGAAGCCGGTGAGACATACGCCGAGCGGCGCGAAGGTAGTCGACCAATCGGTGATCGACGACTTTGATGCATACCTGACGCAGAAGGGTTACACATTCAAGCCCGGCAGCGCAGGGGGCTGCGACGTTAGTCCCACTGAGGCGGCGGCAATAACGGCGCAACACACGCGCATCCACGGCGGGGGCGGTGGCTGCGGCTACTGCGGCAACAAGGTCGTCGAGACCGGCTGGACGGAATGATAACCGCGGCCTCATCGGCTGGGTAAACGATCCGGCGACTGTCGGTGCCGGCTCCTCGACCCTTTCTACAGTCCCAGCTTCGCCCACATCGCGTCGACCTTGGCTTTGGTTGCGCGGTCCATCTCGATCATCGCGGGCCAGGGACGGTTGAAGCCTTCGGCCTTCCATTTGCGCGTGGCGTCGATGCCCATCTTGCTGCCGTAGTTGGGCAGGCGGCTGGCGTGGTCGAGCGAGTCGACGGGGCCGAGCGTGAATTGAATGTCGCGCTCGGGGTCGATGTTGTTGGCTACGCGCAGGACGACCTCGGGGATGTTCTGGACGTCGCAATCCTCATCGACGACGAGGATGCACTTGGTGAACATGGCCTGGCCGAGCGACCAGATGGCGTTCATGACTTTGCGCGCATGGCCGGGATAGCTCTTCTTGATCGAGACGATCATGAGGTTGTGGAAGACGGCTTCGACGGGCAGATGTATATCGACCAGTTCGGGGATGGTCATCTTCATCGCGGGAAGGAAAATGCGCTCGACGGCACGGCCCATCCACGCGTCTTCCATGGGCGGCTTGCCGACGATGGTGGCGGCGTAGATGGGATTTTTGCGATGCGTGATGCACGTGAGGTGGAAGACAGGGTAGTCGTCTGTCAGCGTGTAGAAGCCGGTGTGATCGCCGAAGGGGCCCTCGGAGCGCAATTCGCCGAGCTCGACGTAGCCCTCGAGAACGATCTCGGCGTGCGCGGGAACTTCGAGATCGACGGTTTCGCATTTGACGATTTCGACGGGCTTGCCGCGCAGGAACCCGGCGATGAGAAACTCTTCGACTTCGGGTGGCGCGGGAACGATGGCAGAGAAGGTTGTGGCGGGATCGGTGCCGATAGAGACGGCAACTTCAAGCCGCGAGCCTTTCAAATTGCCGAGGGCGAGTTGCGGAATTGCGGCTGCGGATTGATCGGGAATGGTGACTGCGCCGCCTGCGGATTCGGCCATCATGGCGACGCGCGCGGCCGACGCGTTGAGCGCAGGATCCGATTCGGCGCCAGCGGCTGCGGCTCGGCGCAGCGCCTCGCGATAGTGCTCGGCGGCGACTTTTTGGCGCTGCCAATGCATGCCAGTAGTCCGACCATCGTAGACCTGCATGCGATACATGCCGATGTTGCGCTTGCCGGTGCGCGGGTCTTTGGTGTGCACGCAGGGCAGCGTGATGAAGCGTCCGCCGTCGAAGGGCCAGCACTTGAGGATAGGAAAGAAATTCAAGTCGAAGTTGTCGCGCCCGTTGTTGTCTTTCGATTTCCTGATGACTTCCTTGCAGGGGGCGTCTTTGGCGCTCACGGTTCTTGGGAAGATGCTGGCGAGTTCCCCCAGTTGCGGCAGCATCTTGAGCTTGTCGAGGAGTCCGCCTGCCGGTGGCTTGAGGTTGATGAGGGCGTGAATGCGCTCGGCAATCTCGTCGATGCGATCGACACCGAGCGCGAGAGCCATGCGGCGCTCGCTGCCAAATTGATTGATGAGGACTTTGTGGCCGGGATGGCCCTTGACGTTTTCAAAGAGCAGCGCGGGGCCGCCGGGGGCGTAGTTTTGTTTCGTCGCGGCGGAGTTCGCGCCGATCTTCGACACGCGGTCAGTGATTTCCGTGATTTCGAGCTCGGGCGAAACTTCTTCGCGGATGCGACGGAGCTCGCCGTGTTTTTCGAGCGCTTTGATCCAGTCGCGCAGATCGTCGTATGCCAAGGACGTGCTCCTGACAAGCGTTATGTTCCATCCCCATCGTAATGCCTGGGAGCGGGAAGGGCGGAGCGCGGTTGCGACGGCTTGGGATGGACCGTTGTGGATGAGCTTCAATCCAGAAATTATGACTGAAATTCGACCGGCCCTCCGGGGCGGGGGCCGTTCCGGGCTGGCTTTCCCAGGGTTCCGTCCGCTGCGGCGGACTCCACCCTGGGCTATTATCGTCCGCTCCTCCGGAGCGCATTCTGGCTTGGATGCGGAGATGGGAGAAGGAGCGATGGAGCGAGGAAGATGCGGGCGTGGACGCCCGCATGACAGCCGGCCGGGAGGCCGGCGTTACATTCTTGCGGACGGCAGCGCTTAGCCGCCGGCGGTGTGGCGGCTGTCCCAGTTGCCGCTGGAGCGGAGCTTTGCGATTTCTTCGTTCGCAATTTGCTGCGCGCGCTGGTGGTCGGGTTTGCCGAGGCGGTTCAGGGGCATCTGGCCTGGGTCGACGACGATCCAGTGGCGCGGACGCATGTAGGTGGCAAGCGTGCGTGTATGGCGCTCCAGCTCCTGCGTGGAAAGCTCGACGGCCGGGCGCTTCTCGACGATGGCGACGATGCCTTCGCCGGCCACTTCGTGCGCGACGCCGACTACGATGCAGCTCATGACTTTCTCCGGAAAGTCGCCGATGTGCGCTTCCACATCGCCGGGAAAGACCTGGTAGCCGAAGGATTTAATCACCCATTTTGCCCGGCCCGAGAGATGAACAACTCGGTTGTTCTTGTAACCAAGGTCCCCGGTATAAAGAAAGCCGTCGCGCGAGATGGTTCTGGCTGTCGCCTCGGGATCGTTGACGTAGCCAGCGAATGTCTGCGGCCCACGAAAGCAGATGTGGCCGATTTCGCCATCAGGCAGGGCGTCGCCGGCGAGGCCGTCGTCGCGTAGGGCCAGGCGAATGGTGCAAGCGTAGACGGGCATGTCGTGGCCCAGACCGTCGAGGATTTTTTCGCGTTCGGCTGCGTTGACGCTGACATAAGTACAAAAGCCGGCGCTCTCGGTGAGGCCGAGGCCGGTGCCGACGACGGGGGCCATGGTGGCGAGCTTGTCGATAAACGGACGCGAGACGGCGTTACCTCCGTAGGCTGCGAACTTGAGACTCTTCAGGTCGTAGCTGCCGTAGTCCTTGAGTATCCATTCGAGGTTGAACATGACGGGAATCTGGCCGAGGAGCTCGACGCGGTGCTGCTCGATGGCGCGCAGGGAGCGGGCGGCGTCGAAGACTTCAAGAAGCACGGCCGTACCGCCGCCGAAGAGCGTGCTCATGAGGATCTCGGTTTGCGCGCCGACGTGCGAGGCGGGCAGATTGACGAGCGAGCGCGTGCCGCTGTCGCCGCCGAAGAACGCGGCGCAAAGGCACATGTTCTGCGATGTGATGTTGCGGTGCGTGAGGAGAGCCGCTTTGGGCGAGCCGGTGGAACCGGTGGTGAAGATGACCAGCGCGCCATCGTCTTCCGCGATTGCGTGAGTTGCCGTGGCCAGTTGCGACGCGCCGGCGTCGGGTGAGTTGGCCGCGGCGCGAGAGGCGGCTTCGGCGAATCCGGCGTAGGAACGGAAGCCATCGGTCGGCTCGGCGGAGCTGACGGTGAAGAAGTGCTGAATTGAAGAACTTTTGGACTGTACGGCGCGGCCCATCTCACGAAAATCGATGGGGCCGTAGAGGCCGAGCGAGACGAAGCCGCGCGGACGCAGCATCTCGACGACGCGCAGGACTTCGGCAGCGGGCAGGCGCAGGTCGAGGGGAACAACGATGACGCCGATTTTGAACAGGCTGTACTCGAGCAGCACGTGATCGACGGACATGGGGAGCAACGTGACGAGGTAATCGCCTTTTTGGAAGCCGAGACGCAACCATTCAGCGGCCAATGCTGTCGTAAAGCGGTCGAATTCAGCCCACGTGACCGTGCGGCTGGTTTCGGCGCTTACGAGGGCTGTGGCTTCGGGGCGTTCCCTGGCCCACTTGGCCACTACGCCGTGCAACAGGTGGCGATCGGCAAACTTCTGGTTGTAATCGTCGAGTGTAAGTTGGGGAAGATGCATGCGTTCTGCTGAGTCCTCGATCAGTCGATCATGGGAGCGGGGGCGCGTCAAGGGCGATGGGGTGAAAGGAGTGAATCGAGTGAAAGGAGTGAAAGGAGTGAAGGCATGCGCGGGCGTGGACGCCCTCACGACCGCCGGTCTGGAGACCGGCGGTACAATTCTACGTCGATCACGCGAGGGATCCGGAGACCGGCGGTACAAGTACTTCAGCTCGCCGGCTGCACCACTGTTACCAGCGGATTAACGGGCGGAATCGCGTCCAGCGGAAAGCCGAGGCGCTTCCACTCGTCGTAACCGCCGCGCAAAGGGCGCACGCGCTCAATGCCCATCTTGTGCAGCGTCATGGCGGTTTTGGCCGCGGTGGCTTCGCTGGGACAGGTGCAATAGAGCACGACGTTGCGATCGCGGGGGATCTCATGATTTCGCGCAGCGAGCGCATCGGGCGAGAAGTGCTGTGCGCCCGGCAATTTGTAAGGTTCAGGCAGAAGCTCGAGCGGATGGCGCAGATCGACGATGAACACCGCCTCTCCCGCGTCGAGCTGGCGCTTGAGGTCCACGGGCTCGAGGCGCGAGGCGACCAGCTTCCTGAGCACCACGCGGCGGCGGTAAATGCGCATGAGGAAGAAGACCACGATGCTGAGAACAAGAATTGCGCCCGAGAAGCGCCCCACCCAGCTCAACATTCCGGGATTGCGCTTGAGCAGGTCGCCAAAGAAGCGGCCCGCGGCGAGCAGCACACCCACCCAGAGCGTTGCGCCGATGCCGTCGTAGAACAGGAACGACCCAAACGCCATGCCGTTCTGGCCGGAGACGGGAGGGGCCAGGATTCCCAGGCCGGGCACAAATTTGGCGAACATCAGCAATGTCCTGCGGCGACGGCCGAAGGAGTCCTGGGTGCGGCGCACACAGGTGGTGGGTTCGAGCGAGAGCTTGCAGAGCAGGCGCAGCACGTGGTGGCCGTGACTGCGGCCGATGAAGAACCACACACTGTCGGCGATGAGCGAGGCCACGATGCCGAGCGTCAGCGCCAGGAAAAAGTTGAAGGGGCCGTCGACCGAGAGCGCGCCCGCCGCCAGGAGCACCGGCGTTGCAGGCAACGGGATGCCCAACTGCTCCACCAAAACCCAGACGAAGAGCAGCAGGTAGCCGTACGTGATCAGAATGTCGGTCGGGAGTGCCATTGAGGACCTCGGGATGCGGCGAGCGGGCAACCAGACCGCGCAGCTCGCGGGCTGGCGCGCGGGGAAGAAGCGGCCTCGCCTAGTTATCGGATGTGTCTTATCCGAATTCGTTGCAAAAAGCGCACGGGGAATCGCGTGGCGGCGGCTACAAAGAGGGGCAAGCCCGTGGCCGCTTGCTTTTGTGCTTTCCCACCCATTCGGTCGCCTTGGCGATCGAATGGATGGGGCACGGAGCGTTGGTGCTTAGTCAGGCGGTCAAGGGTCAGGTTTGGGAACGAACCACTTGCTCGATCACCCAGTCCACCCAGGCGCCCTGCTCGGCGGGGCACGCCAGGCGGGCGGGGTCGTTGGCCAGAACGGCATCGACAAAATTTTCGACCGCGGGATAGTGAAGGTTGGCGTGGGTCGGCAAATTCTCTACGCGGCCTTCGCTGCGCGTGTTGAGGCGCAGCTCGGGGCCGTTGAGCGGATCGAGATTGATTTCGCCGTCCTCGCCGACGATGCGGAACTGGTCGCGTGGCACATGCGAGTTCCAGCGCACGTCGACAACCGCGTGGACGCCGCCGGGAAGTTGCATTAGCACCGTCGCGGAATCCTCGACGCCCATGCGATGCACCGCGTTCGACAGCAGGCCGCAGGCGCGCTCGACTTTGCCGAAGAGGAAGTTCATGGCGTCGATGCGATGCGAGGCGATGTCGTAAAGCGGGCCGCCGCCGGAGAGTGCGGGGTCGCTCAGCCATTCGCGGCCCTCGATCTCAAGCCAGCCGTGGCAGTTGGCTTCAGCGAGAAGGGGCCGGCCGATGGCGCCCTCGGCAACGAGCTGCTTTGCGCGGACGAGCTTGGAATAAAGTCGGCGGTAATAGGAGACACCGAGTAATCGTCCCGATGCGCGCGCTGCGGCAACCATCTGCTCGGCTTGAGGAAAGTCGATGGCCATGGGTTTCTCGCAGAGCACGTGCTTGCCCGCGCGCAGGGCTGTGATGGCGGCGTGCGCGTGGAGAGCTACGGGAAGCGCAATGTAAACGGCGTTTACCGCAGGATCGGCGACGGCTGCTTCGATTGTGGACCACGATTTTGTGCCGGGAAACTCGCGCGCTTTGGCCGGGTCGCGCGTGACGAAGCCATAGAGTGTGCTGCGCGGCTCCGCTTGAATGGCGGGAATGACGCGCTTGCGCGCAATGTCGCCGATGCCGGCTAAAACCCAGTTGAGTTTGCTCATCGTGATTCAGGATAGCTGATTGCGGGCTGGAGAAGAGCGATCAAGAGCGATCGTGGGGCCGCAATGAGAGGTGATGGAAGGTAATTAGTGTGGGCCTGGAGGCCCGCACTACCGCCGGTCTGAAAACCGGCGGTACCTTTTACTGCGCGTCTGGAGTGGGCGGGGGCGGGGCGGGATAGATTGTTGCAGGCGCGGTGGCGTGATCGGCCGCCGCGGCGTTGCCCGCCTCTTGATTTTTCTCGGCGAAGTAGTCTTGATCCCAGAGATTCTTGTAGAACGCGCCGGTGAGCTCGGCGGCGCGAGGACCGAAGGTGGGGCGCCCGCCTTCGAGGAAGAACACCGTGACCAGCGCGCCCTGCGGCGACTCGGAGTAGGAAGCAAACCAGCCGTAGCGCGTGCCGTTGTCGGAGCAGGTTCCGGTTTTGCCGAAGACCGGCAGCTCACGGAAGCTGGTGCGCAATCTTCGCGCGGTTCCATATTCCACCGCGCCCGCCATGCCGTCTTCCATATCGGGGACGAAGCGCGCGATATCCAGCGTGCGCTTTACGCGGGGCTGGAATGCAGCCACTTCCTGGGGCGTGGTGGGATGCTGCAGATAGTAGAGCGTTCCGCCGTTGGCAAGGGCGGCCACATAGGCGCCGAGTTGCAGAGGCGTGAGAGAAACGCCCTGGCCGAAGCTGCACATGCGGCCCACGCCGCCTTCCGACTCGGGGATCGGCTGATCGGGATAGACGC
The DNA here is from genome assembly GCA_963732305.1 of uncultured Acidobacteriaceae bacterium. Taxonomy (GTDB): domain Bacteria; phylum Acidobacteriota; class Terriglobia; order Terriglobales; family Acidobacteriaceae; genus Telmatobacter. The sequence continues at coordinate 710,764 of CAVSYW010000002.1, read as the reverse complement.
CCAATTGCTCGCCTGCAATGTTGTAACCGGCCAGCTCGCCCAGCCCGAACTGCGTGGCGTAGTGGCGCACGCGATCGAAGCCGAGCTCGCGGCCCAGTTCCTCAAAGTAGAGGTTGTTGCTTTTGGCCAGCGCCTGGGTCATATTCATGCGGAAGCCCGCCAACTGCACCGGGGTATCGCGCGTGACGATGCCCTCAGAGAGCGCGGCCATGGCCACGGTGAGCTTGATGGTGGAGCAGGGCTCCGCGCCCGGTGAGAGCGCCAATTTCTGATTGACCATGGCCAGGATGCGGCCATTCGATGGATCGATGACAACCGCGGTGCCGTTCATGTCGCCGAGGGCGTCGATGGCCGCCTGGCGCACCACCGGATCTTCGCCGGCCGTCACATCGTCGGCGCCGATCTCACCACGCACAAAGGAGCTGGCGGTGAAGCGCTCGTAGTAATGATGATGGCGGCGCGCGACAGCAACCTGGCGCACGTGCGCGGCTGCCGTCATGGCAGTTGTGCGTCTGGCTGTGGTGGACTTTGCGGATACACGGGATGGGGTGCTGTGCGCAGCCGAGGCGCGTGACGTCGCGGGCGTTGCGGAGCGGGCGTGACTTGCGGTGGAATGCGCTACAGCGCGATGCGTGGTTGAGCGGTGCGACTCTCTGAGCTTCGAAGCCGGCCTGGCATGATGCGTCGTGTTTCGCGGAGCATCAAACGCCGCCGCGGAGGGAGCGCTCGCGCCCAATGCGGCAAAGAGAGTTGCAAAAAGGGCCGCTCCGAAAAACCTGACGCGTGACAGCTTCATCCAGCCTGCTTCCTCTCAACTTTTGGATTTCGTGCCGCGCATTCGCCTCGTGGACGACGCACTTCTCTCATTCAAGTTATGTCGCCAGCGGGTTCTTCCCGCCGCAGGCATGACCACTTTTCTTGCCAGTCTCTTCACCAGTGGGCACGGAAAGCGTGCTGGTTTCGCAAACCGCCCGATCCAATTACCTGGCCCTTACTCTTACACTAACCCAAACTGCGGGAACTCCACTCGCACCAGGGGGCTGCCAGGTACAACTTTCGGGGACGTTTTGCTTACTATACTAGGTTCCTGAAGATTTTCAAAACCAGCACAGGGACCAGTGCCCGGAATCAGAATATACGCCCCGTGCACTCCTTGTGCGGTTTGTCGCTCCCTACCCCTAAAACTTGAGCCGCCGCAAGAACGTGGGAACGTCCAGATCACGCTCGGACTCCCCGGCCTGCTCAGGAAATAACGATTGCTCCGGCCCCTGTGCCGGCTCAGCCATCTGCGGCTCGGTCATCTCCGGCCCCGCAGTGCTGACCGGTTCCATGACAAAATCCGCCAGGTAGTCCCGCGGCGGAGCCTTGAATTCGGGGTCGCTTTCGTCGTCATCGAATTGCGGCATAGCTTGATCGGGCACGCTCGCGTTCTCGCCGTCCATCGCGAAGTCCATGTCCTGGCCGGATGCGACTTGAGGTTGCGGCGTTGCCACGGTGACCGTGGTGGCCACGCCCGGAGCCGTGGCGGCAAAGAAGAAACTGTCATCATTGTTTTCGGCGGACGCATCTTCTTCCTCGCTCATAAAACGGGGTTGCTTCAACACAGACGGGGGCTCGATTTCCCGCATCCAGTTGCCCGGCGCTACCACCGGTACGGAAACGACCGGCGCTTCTTCCACGTTCAACATGCGCGCGCGGCGTTCCGGCATCTGGTCGCGGAATCCAGTGGCGATGACGGTGATCTTCACTTGCTCACCCATGCGTTCGTCGAGCACCGCACCGAAGATGATGTTGGCATCTTCATGCGCCGCCGACTGGATAAGCGTGGATGCCTGGTTGACTTCAGTGAGCTTGAGCGAACTGGACCCGGTGATGTTGATGAGGATGCCGCGCGCGCCGTCGATGGCGCCGGCCTCGAGCAGCGGCGAAGCCATGGCCGCCTGCGCGGCTTCAATGGCGCGATTGGTGCCCGAGCCCACGGCGGTTCCCATCACCGCATGACCCATGCCGGCCATGGTCGTCTTCACGTCGGCAAAGTCGCGGTTAATGATGCCGGGGATGGTGATGATGTCGCTGATGCCCCGCACGCCCTGGCCGAGCACGTCGTCGGCGATGCGGAAGCTCTCAAAGAAACCCGCGTCCTTGGCCACGGCCAGCAGTTTTTCGTTGGGGATGACGATCATGGTGTCGACGCTTTCGATGAGTTCCTTGAGACCGCGCTCGGCCTGCATCAGGCGGCGCTTGCCTTCGAAGGCGAAAGGCTGCGTGACCACGGCGACGGTGAGAATGCCCATCTCGCTGGCCAGCGAGGCGATGACCGGCGCGGCCCCGGTGCCTGTGCCACCGCCCAAGCCGGCGGTGACGAAAACCATGTCAGCGCCTTCCAGCGCCTCGATGATTTTTTCGGAATCTTCGAGCGCGGCGCGGCGGCCGATGTCGGGATTAGAGCCCGCGCCCAATCCGGAGGTGAGGCGCACGCCGAGCTGCAGCTTGATAGGCGCCTGCGAAAGCTTCAGCGCCTGCACATCGGTGTTGGCGGTGATGAACTCGACGCCTTCCATGTGCGCCTGAATCATGCGGTTCACGGCGTTGCCGCCGCCTCCGCCCACGCCGATGACCTTGATGCGCGCGCCGCGCAGGGGTTCGTCGTGATATTGAATCCGCATCTCTCCGGCTTCACTGTTTTGCTGTTCCATTGGGGCTCTCTCCTCGTCTGCGATTTCCTGCGTTACAGTGGTCAGTGATCAGTGATCAGTGGTCAGTGATCAGTGGTCAGTTTTTGCATCCAGCCCAGAGCCAACGATCACTTCTATTCCCGGCCTTTTCGTTCCCTTGTTCCTTTGGTCCCTTGTTCCCTGTGTTTTAAAAACTCGTGGCAAACATGGCGCGCAACCTGGCGCGCAAACTGCGGTTGTCTTCGGCCGCGCGCATGGCTCGCGTGCGATGCGCATAGAGAATCATGCCGATGCTCGCGGCCCACGACGGATGGTTGAGATCCGCGGGCATCTGCGGCAGTCGCGTTGGCAAACCGGTGCGCGCGGGCACGCGCAACAGGCTCTCGGTGACATCGAGCATTCCGGGCAGCATGGCTCCGCCGCCGGTGAGCACGCAACCCGCGCCCAGCGCATCGAGCACACCGCCCAGGCGCAGGCTTTCGCGCACAAAGTGCATGAGCTCGCGGGCACGCGGCTCCAGGATTTCCGCCATGGTGCGCAACGACAGGCGTTGCGGTAGCGGGTTGGCAATTTCGATTTCGGCGGTTTGCGGCACCGCGGTGACCACCGCGTTGCCATACTGCCGCTTCAGTTCCTCGGCTTGCGCCACCGGCATCTGCAGTCCGATGGCAAGATCGTTGGTAAAGTGCGCGCCGCCGATGGGAACCGACGCAGTGTAGGCCACTGCGCCTTCGAAGAAGACCGCCATGTCACTGGAATGCGCGCCGATGTCGAGCAGACACACGCCGAGTTCGCGCTCGTCGCCGGAGAGCGTGCACTCCGCTGAAGCGATAGCCTCGAGCACTGCCTCTGAGACCTCGAGCCCGGCGCGATTGGCACAGGTGACGGCGCTTTGCAGAGCGCTGCCGGAACAGGTGGCAATGTGCAGCTCGACTTCAAGCCGCGCGCCCACCATGCCGACAGGATCGAAGATTCCGGGTTGCTCGTCGAGGATGAACTGGCGCGGCAGCAGGTGCAGAATCTCGCGGTCCGCAGGGCGCTCGATGGCACGCGCATGGTCCACGGCGGCGCGCACGTCTTCGCGCGTAATCTCGCGCATCCCGCGGCCCAGTTGCAACCCGCCGCTGGTGTTCAGGCCGCGAATGTGCGGTCCGCCCACGCCCACCATACACGTATCGATATTGACGCGCGCCACGCGCTCAGCCTGTTCGCTCGCCCGCCGCACGGCTTTGGCCGCGGGAGCCAGTTCCGCAATCAGGCCCTTGCGCATGCCGGCCGACTCCACAACGCCGTGGCCGCGATAGCGCAGCACCTGATCGTGCACATCGCCGACCAGCACGCGCGTGCCGGCGCTGCCGATGTCGAGCACCACGATCGGGTTGTCCTGCTTCTGGCGCATCGCGTTTACTCGCCTCCGATGACGTTCGAAGCTCGAACCGAAACTGCAGCGCGGCCTGGAGTTGTGGTCGAATCCCGCTTGGCTGTGCCGAGCCCCGTGCGCTTTGGCGCGGCGTGCTTCTTATCCTCAGCGGGCTTGTTCTTCTTTGCCGATGGCTTCTTTGCAGGATCGCCGGGCGCGGTTGCATCGGGCGCAGCGGTCACGTCCGGAGTTTCCGCGCCGGATGCCATCCGCAGAATCACCCGGTCATCGTAATGATCAAAGCGCAGGTCCACTGACTTGAGGTGCGGATACTGCTGGCGCCACGCCGCGATGTTCGCCTTGTAGCGATCGAAGCGGTCGAGGAATTTTTCCTCGCCAAGATGCACGAGAATGTCCGAACCCTGCTCCGGCATGACGACGCGCGCGTCTTCGGGATCGGTGAGGTCGATTTCTGAAATCTGCTCGGAGTTGTGCTTGCCGTTCGCGTCGAGCTCGGCCATCAGGCGCAGGTAGACGGCCATGCGCGCCTTGCGCGCATCCGCGGAGTCACCGGGATCGATGCCCGTCACCACCGGAAACGAGTAGTGGCGCGCGGCCATGGTCCTGGCGGACATGGCGAGCAGGACGCCGTTGGCGTCGACGAGCCCAATGGTTTGGCCGTGCTCGGTGAACGCCACCGGTTTGCGCTCCACCACGGAGACGCGAAGCTGATCGGGCAGCACGCGCATCACAGTCGCGTGCTCGATCCACGGAATCTGCTCGAGGTCGCGGCGTCTTTGGCTCAGGGACACAAAAAATACGTTGCGGCCGATGTCTTCGCCGAAGACGGGCATCAGATCGGCGCGGCTCAACTCGCTGAGACCCGTGGCCTGGATGTTGCCGGAGCCGGCGATGCGAAAACGCGCGTCGCGTTCGATGAAACGAGCAAGCAGAAGGCTGGCGGTGCCGAGGCCGCCGATCACGAGAAGCGCGGCGAGCGCGAGAAACACGCGACCTACCGTGCTGGCCGGACGCGCCCATTTCGTTCTGGAGGGAGCTTTCGACGCGCCGAAACGATTCGCTGCTGGGCGCAAGACTCCGTCGCCGTCCGAATCGTCAAACTTCAACGGCATGCCGGGCGAGTTGCGGGGCGGACGAACGTCGGGTTCCCGCGTACGCCTGCGGCGCAACTCAGCGGGAGGGTCGTCGTCCCATAACAGGGGCCGATTTGTGGTATTTCCTTGATTCGTCACGCCGGAGCAGGGTCGTGACAATCGCCAGTGTTTATTATGGCTCGGGATGGTTGTGGGTATCTTGGTGCTTGGGTGGGGGAACCTGATGGGTTACGGGGTAGAGACAGGGAACAAGGGACCGAGGGAACGAGGGAACAAGGGAACAAGGGAACAAGAAAACGGTCCGGCGGGCTCATCGCCATTCGAGCGTTTGCACCGAATCGGCTTCGAGATCGACATCGAGCGCGTATGCGCCTAGCCGCAACGGGACTTTCTTCTGGGGACCGCTATTGGCCAGCACCGCCGCCATGCCGCCGTCGGGATTGCGAAATGCGGCGGCTGAAACGTCGCCGGCTGCGCCCTCGCCGCTCGTCGCAATCACCCTCGCTCCGCGCTCCACGTGGCGCGAGAAATGCGCGAAGGCCCAATACTGCCCGCTGCGCGTGACCGCGCGCGTCGCGTTATCGATCGTCACCAACCCTGCGCAGGAAAACGGACCCACGTTGGGCTTGCCCTTTTCATCGAGCGCGATGTTCCAGGCCGTGATGGAGCGCGCCCAGTTGTTGGCGATGCCGTTAAAGGTCTGCGCCCAATATGCCCACTCGGTCTGATAATTGGGCGAATCGATATAGGGCCCGCCTTCGGTCCAGTAGGCGTTCTTTTGCGGAAATGCGTCGTGGACGCGCGTCATCGCCGACACGTCGCCTCCGTAGCCGTGCCACGCGATCCCATCGACGAATTCGTCCAGGCCTGGTTCGCTGAGTTCGTCGATGGCCCGGCCCCATAGGTTGTAATTGTGGTCGAGAATCCAGATCTTCGTGTCCACTCCCTCCTTGCGCAACAGCGGGCCCAAGTGCGATTTCACGAACGCGATCTCGTACTCCTGACCCCAGATGCAGGCCGGCATGCGCCCGTCCTGGTCCGTATCCACCTCGTTCTGCACGGTGACGGCGTCGATGGGCACGCCGGCGGCCTTGTACTCGGCGAGGAACTTGAGAAAATACTGCGCGTAGGAATCGAAGTAATGGCTGCGCATCGCCCCGCCCAGCATGGAGCCGTTGGATTTCATCCATCCCGGCGGACTCCACGGCGAGGAGAACAGAAACAGGCCGGGATTGATGCGCCGCGCGGCACTGAGAACGGGAAGTATGTAGGCGCGATCGTGATCGATGGAAAATTTCTTCAATTCAGGATCGGGCTCCGGGTTGTCGTCGAAGCTGTAGATGGATTGCGAGTAGTCGCTGGAGCCGATGCAGGTACGGCAGACATTGAGCGCCATTTCGTCCGGCGCAAAAAGCTCCTGCATGAGCGCCTGCTGCTCGGCCGCGGTGAGCCGGCTCAGGACGTAGCATGATGCGTCCGTGAGCGCCGCACCAAAGCCCAGCATCTGTTGCCGCGCTTCCTCGGGATGGATGACGATGGCGCCGGCGGCGGCTTCGCTTGCGGGCTTCCACTGGAGAGGCACACCTTTGGCATGACGCCGGTCGCCGGACGTGGCCCAGACTTCGGCCGGGCTGGTCTCGACCGGGCTGGGAATATCCGCCCACGCGGATACTGGTTTCGAAACTGTCCATGCCGCAACCGCGGCCGAAGATGCCTTGAGAAAATTTCTGCGCGAACTCGTCACTCTGTCTGCCCCGCGAAAAACTCCGATGGATTTGCGCGCCCATCATAACAGGGCGGGCGGTCGCTATTCCTCTGAGAGCGCTGCCAGAATCTGCGGCGCAAGCTGGCTCACGCTGCCCGCGCCGAGGGTCATGATCAGGTCGCCGGATTGAGCGGGAGCTGTGACCGCGACGACGGCGGAGGCAAAGTCGGGCACGAAAGCGACGCTCGGGCCGCCTTTTTCAGTCCCGCCTTTTCCCTTTTGAATGCGCTCGACCAGGCGCTCCGCCGTAACGCCAGGGATCGGCTCCTCGCTGGCCGCGTAGATGGGCAGCACGACGACGGTGTCGGCGTCTTTAAATGCGCCTGAGAACTGCTCTATGAGGTCAAGGGTTCGGGAGTACCGGTGCGGCTGGAAAATGACATGAACTTTGCCGCGCGTGCTGGCGCGGGCCGCCTCGAGCGTGGCACGAATCTCGGTGGGATGGTGGCCGTAATCGTCCACCACGGTGATGCCGCGCGCCTGACCGCGCTGCTGGAAGCGCCGGTCGACGCCGCGAAAGTTTTTGAGCCCCTCGGCAATTTTCTCCGGCGAAACCTCAAGCTGCCGCGCGATGGCGACAGCGGCCGTGGCGTTGAGGACATTGTGGCGGCCGGGCACGTGAAGTGCGAAGGGACCGAGGGGACCCGCGGCGGTGTGCACCTGGAAGCGCGAGAACATGCTTCCCTGCCCCGGGGCTTGCGAGGCATCGAGAATTTCAAGACGGAAATCCGCGTCTGCCGACACGCCGTAGGTGAGGACGCGCCGGCGCACACGCGGCAAAATTCCCTTGAGCAACGCGTTGTCGATGCAGGCCGTGACCGCGCCGTAAAACGGGAGGCGGTCAATAAAATCCACAAATGCGCGCTCCACGTCGGCCATGTCGTGATAGCAATCCATGTGCTCGCGGTCGAGATTTGTGACCACGGCGAGGATCGGCGAGAGCTTGAGGAAGGAGCGATCGCTCTCGTCGGCCTCGGCCACAAGATATTGCGAAGCGCCGAGGCGGGCATTCGAACCGAGCGCGTCCACGCGGCCGCCCACGACGACCGTGGGATCGAGGCCGCCCGCGCTCAGCACCGCGGCTACCATCGACGTGGTGGTGGTTTTGCCGTGCATGCCGGCGATGGCGATGCCGTATTTGAGGCGCATGAGCTCGGCCAGCATCTCGGCGCGCTGGATCACGGGAATTTTGCGCGCGTGGGCTTCGAGCACTTCGGGGTTTTTGGCGTTGACCGCTGAGCTAGTGACGACCACCGTCGCCGCGGTCACGTTGGCCGTGTTGTGCCCTTCGTAAATGGTCGCGCCCAGCGCGGCGAGCCTGTCGGTGACGGCGCTGCGCTTGAGATCGGAGCCGGAGACTTTGAACCCAAGGTTGAGCAGGATCTCGGCAATGCCGCTCATGCCGATGCCGCCGATACCGATGAAGTGCGCGTGCTGCGAAGTGGCAAACATGGATTGAAGGATCAGGGTAGCAGGGGCAGGTTTCAGGTGTCAGGTTTCAGTGGTCAGTGGTTAGCCAAGGCGAACTTCGCGGGCATCGCGAAAGATTGTTTTGCTCGGTGACCGGCATCCGAAACCTGGCCAATGCACTCACGGCAAGGTGTAATCGAAGTCGTAGAAATGCTTTCCGTCTTCGATGCGGATGACGAATGTGCCTGCGATGCCTTTGAGCTCGCCGGTTCCCGAGCCGGGCACTACGATCACCTGCATCTTCGGGCCGGCGCTGTCCATGGTGGCAAAGTGTTGCAGCGCGAAGCTGCCGTGCTTGCCGCCGAGCGTTCCCGTCACCATTTCAATGGCCACGTAGCCCGCCGTTCCCTGCCTGGGATCGCCGCCGGTAAACATTTCGCCGATGGTCGTCGCCTCCAAATCGCCGTGGATGGTTTTGTTGATGGTGAAGCGGCTGATGCCGCTGGCGGGCGAGGGCGAGAGGGGATGAACGTCGACGGTGAACGAGCCATGAGCTTGGTGCACGGGAATCTCCTTTGGGGTGGTGGCCGCTTGCGGAGTGGCCAGGGCCAGCGCGAACAGGATGGTGGAAGCGAACGTCATTCTTCGGATTCTACGGTACTTCCCGATTAAAGAAACGCGGATCAAACGGGAATTCTCTCGGTACTTCGTGCCTAATGCGTGAAAAATCGGGATGCCGAGGATTGAGAACGAAGTTCGATTCCATGCGGTTGACGACGACGCTCGCAACGCGAAGCACCGCGCTCCTGGCCTCTGTTACCCATTGGTCGCCGAAGTTTTGCGAGAGCGGGAATTCGATCCAGGGCGCGGTTTGGATTGGGAGCCCGTCTGGAATATGAATACGCGCGATAGAACGCCGCGGAACCTCATCGCCGCTCGCGTGAATCATGGTCTCGAGCGCGGCCAGACTTGCGTGCTCGGCGGTGTAAACAACATGCATTCCGCGGGAATGCCAGCGCCCGCCGTAGAGCGCGGCGCCCGTTGTATCGAAGGTTGCGAAACGAGGGTGATGCATCCTGAAGACGAACATCGAGGAGCCACCTTACACCGGGAACCCGTATTCCAATGCGGCCAAAACTGACTCCACCGCACGGCCGCCCGCCTCGGTCCTGAGGAGAGAAATTGGAGTTACGCCGCGAAGCTCCATGTGAGGCCGGTTCAACCAACGTGTCGCCGCTGCCTCATCTTCCCAGATGCTTGCAGCAAACGACAGAACGCGCTCCAGCCTCGCCACGGTCTGGCTCGCCTGAGGGCCGAGTGTCTTGCCTGCTCGCTTCCAGCTCGAATCGGGAATCAGCTGCGCACGCAGCTTTCCCATGGGCAGGGGCGAAGCGGCGGCAATCTGGCGGAACAGCCGATCTGCATACACCTTGGAAATCCCCTTTTCCGCCGCGGCGGCCATGGACACGAGATTCCTGGCCGGCGCGCGGCCTGAATTCTTGGCGCGCTTCGTACTGCGCGGTGCGATCCGAATGGTATGAGCATGCGCCATGGCCGTTTCACCTCTTGGTCTCATCATACACCGGAAATTGGTGTCATGTGGGCCAGCATGCCTGACGCCTTGTGCTCGCCGCTCATCTCGTGCCTCGATACCGCGCGGCAAAAGGTTGCCCCATTTTCCCAATTAATCTCCGCAACCTTTCGGGCCGTCGGTGTTTCAAATAATCAGAACCGGCGAGCCGAGGGGAGCGGCAAGAACTAAGCTCCCGAAAGAGCGCAAGCCGGGGACGGTCGAGCAAGACCGACCGCCTGGAATGGAGGAACTATGGGTAGCTTGAAGAAGTGGATGTTAGGAGCGGCACTGGCAGCCGGAATTGTGGGCATGGGTACAGCGCCCGCGCAGGCAGCCCGCATTCGCCTTGGCGTTTACGTCGGCGGTCCAGGTTACGTTACTCCGTACCCAGGTCCAGGATACATCTGGGTGGGCGGCTACTGGGCGAACGGCGTGTGGATGCCGGGCTATTGGAGCTTCGTTGGCGTAGGCCCGGTCGTCCGCGGCGGCATTGTGATTGGCCACGCACCTTACTATGGCCACTACCGCCATTTCCGCAGGTAGCTTTGCCTTCTGCTGCCTGCACGACACGGCCCCTCCCAATCGGAGGGGCCGCAATTTGTATCCTTTGGCCTTTTTTTACGTCTGACAGGGTGGGCGTAACTCCCTGTGGAGTGATCGGCCGGGCAAGGGAATCGGTTCGGGTCTTGCTCTTTGTTTCGGGATGCGGGATTCTTTCTTGAGACCGCAACAAAAGAGCGAGAAGGCTGTTTAACAGATTGAATGCCGGCCTCGGGACGAAACAAGAAGCGGCTGGCGGGTGCTGAAGCTGGAGGCGACTCCGGCTCCCGGTTGGGCAAGCGAGGGATCGGGCTGCACAAGGAGGATGTCATGAAGAAACTGAGCTTGATCGCGATGGCAATACTTTTGGTTCTGCCGTTCGCCGCAATCACGGCGAATGCCCAGGTCGGAGTGGGAATCGGCGTTGGCCCAGCAGTGGCCGATCCCGGATATTACGCCAATTACGGCCCCCCGGATTGCGAGTGGGGCTATTACTCGTATTACCCCTACGCCTGCGCCCCTTACGGATATTACGGCCCTGACTGGTTCGCCGGCGGCCTCTTCATTGGCGCCGGGCCGTGGTACGGACGGGGCTGGGGTCATGGCTGGGGCCGCGGTGGTTACGGCTATCGGGGCGGGTACGGCTATCGCGGCGGCTATGGCGGTCGCGGCTATGTCGGCGGCGCACGTGGATATGCCGGCGGTGCTCGCGGATATGCCGGCGGCGCAGCGCGTGGATATAGCGGTGGTGGTGCACGCGGCTATAGTGGCGGCGGTGGCTTCCGCGGCGGTGGAGGCGGCGGCTTCCATGGCGGTGGTGGTGGCTTCCATGGTGGAGGCGGCGGCCACGGCGGTGGCGGACACCGGTAAGGTTCGGCAAGTTGCCAGAAATGAAAAGCCCGCTCTGCTTCGGCAGAGCGGGCTTTTTCGCGTAAGCGCAGGGACCGAGGGAACAAGAAAACGGGAACAAGGAAGCGAGAAGAGAGATATCGCGAATATTTTCTTCGCCGCTAACTTGCTGACTTGTTGACTTGCGGAATTCCCGCCAGTTCTGCGAGCCGATTGGCGATGTGCGCTGCGGCACCTTCATGCGCCTGAGTGCGGGCGGCGGCAGCCATGGCAATCATGCGCGGCGGATCGCTGAGCAGGCCCGTTAGCGCGGCCAGCAAGCGCTCGGGAATTTCGAGATCTTTCTCATCAAGCATGACGGCCGCACCGGCCTCGACCATGGCTTCGGCATTGCGGCGCTGATGGTCGTCTGTGGCTGCGGCAAAGGGCACCAGCACCGAGGGCTTGCCGGCGGCGGCTTCTTCGGCAACGGTTGTGGCTCCGCTGCGCGACAGGATGAGATGCGCGCGGGCGAATTCGGCGGCCATGTCGGAGAAGAACGGGCGCACCTGCCAGCGCGTGGGGTCGGCGCCGCTGGACTGGTAGGCCTCGACGGTCGCAGTCGCGTGATGCTCGCCGCACTGGTGCAGCACCGATAGTCCTGGCACCGCGCACAGCAGCGCCGGCATCAGTTTGGGAAGTTGCGTGTTGAAGATGCGCGCGCCCAGCGAGCCGCCAAAGATCAAAAGGTGCGGCGGGCCGGTAGGCGCGGGAAGCGAAAAGAATTCCGGGCGCACGGGAACGCCAGTGACTTCACCGTTGCGAAACCACCGCGAGGCCGCGGGAAAGTTGATGGCGGCACGTTGCACGCGACGGCCCACCAGCCGGTTGGCGAGGCCTGGCATGGCGTTCGGCTCGTAGGCCATGGTGGGAATCTTGAGCCACAGCGCCGCAAGCATCGCGGGGCCCGATGCGTAACCGCCCACGCCCAGCACCGCGCCGGGATGGAACTCGCGGATCAGGCGTTTGCATTCAAAGATGCTCGCGGGCAGTCGCCAGAGCGTGCGCAATCTTGTCGCGAGGGAAACGCTTTTGAGCGGGCCGACGTTGATGAGGCGCAGGGGGAATCCGGCTTCGGGAACGAGGCGCGACTCGAGGCCGCGCGCCGTGCCCACCAGCAAAACTTCCCCGCCATGGCGGTCCCTGAGCTCGCGCGCGATGGCGAGAGCCGGGATGATGTGCCCGCCTGTTCCGCCGCCGGCGATGACGATGCGTAGATCAGACAAACTACTGCCTTTCAAGATGGATACTGGAATGATCCAATGCAATCTGGGGTGTACAGTCCATTTCGGGTATTTTTTTCCTTAATTTATTCATGATGTCGCACCATTCACCGGAGACGTACATGATAGGGCTCGTGATGGGTGGTCCATCAAATGCAATCCCGACACAGCTTCTTTTTGGATCGACTGCGAATGCTCTTATTTTTCCCCAGGGTACGGTGAGTTCTTGCTTCTTCAGAAAAACGTATTCAACTAACAGGTAAATCGGGAGAAAACCGAGAAATAAGGCGCCTCCTGTGAGAATTCCCGAGCCAATCACTAAGGCAATGCCTATTACCCATCGGACGCCAAGCGAGAAAACATGTTTGCCCTTGATTTGAATACCATCATCTCTAAGAAGAAGAGTTCCGCGACCTCTGTAAACGCCAAAGGGTCGCTTTCCAAGTTCACGAATTCGAAATTTCTTATATTTACCGATTGGATGATGGAGATACACATTTTGCGGCGGAATCGCCACTTTGCGTTCAATCAGAACTTCCTTGATGGCATCGAAAGCTATCGAAGAGTATTCATCGCGATCATTCGTCGTCCATATCTCGATCAACTCCTCGGTGGGCTCTACGCTCAGGGCTCGCTTTAATTCGCCTGGTTCTGCCGCTGCCATGAATCCTCCTGCTTGCCAAAGAAACGTCTGATCATATTTCGTCCAATGCGCAACAACGACACGGATCCCGATTCCATATTAGCCGTTTTGCGGCCGCGCTGAAGTTGCGGCCTAAAAAGAAACTGCCTTGCGCAGGTCCTGATGTGCGGGCGAGGACGCCCACACGACAGCCGGCAAGGATGCCGGCGTTACAGTTTCATTCCTGGCGGGTCGGTGGAGGACTTGTTACAAAGCCGATTTTGGAAGCACGCGTTAGTCGCTTTCCTAGGGCCTACACACCCAGTCCTCGTTTTCTTGTTCCCCTGGTCCCTGCATTATTCCGCCTGCCGGGAGATGTTCAGCAAAATTCCAATGCTGGCCAGCGTAACGAACAGCGACGTGCCTCCGTGCGAGATCAGCGGCAAAGGAATGCCTTTGTTCGGAACCAGCGAAAGGACCACGCTGATGTTGAAGAAGGCTTGCAGCAGAATCGTCGTGGTGATGCCGAAGGCTACGAGCCGCGCAAAGGGATCGGGGCAGCGGAAGACCGAACGCATTCCGCGCGCGCCGAATACAGCGAACAGAAGCACGATAAAAATCGCGCCGATGAATCCCAGCTCCTCCGCGATGTTGGCGAAGATGAAATCGGTCGCGGCTTCGGGCAGATAAAACAGCTTCGTCATTCCTTCCATGTAACCGCGGCCTGTCCATCCGCCGGTTCCCACGGCGATGAGCGACTGGTAGATGTGGTAACCGGCGCCTTGCGGGTCGGATTCGGGGCGGAGGAAAACCAGCCAGCGCGCCAGCCGCCATGGGACCAGGAAAATCAGCGCCGCCAGGGCCGGCAGAGTCGCACAAAACGCGACAAAGAGAACCTTCCACTCCAACCCTGCGAGCAACAGCATCATGGCGGTGACGCCGGCCAGCACCAGGGCCGTTCCCAGATCGGGCTGGGCGACTACCAAAACGACAAACACGATGGGGATGACCGAGACCGGCACGAGCGTGCGGCCCCACTCTTGCATGGCGTTCAGCCTTGTGTGCAGAAACCATGCCAGAAAGAACACCAGGACGGGCTTGGCGATTTCAGAAGGCTGAAGAGTGAAGAAATCGCCGAAGCGGATCCAGCGATGCGTATGATGCGAGCCGGGCATGAGAAACACCAGCACCAGCAGCACCGTGGTGACGCACAGCGCGGGATAGATGAAGCGCGGCGAGTTGTAGTAGCTGATGTGCACGTGCATGAGCACCAGCAGGGCCAGCACTCCCGCCGCGGCCCAGATGGCTTGCGTGAAAATGAACGTGTAGGCCGAGTGGTAGCGCTCCTGATCGACCACGGCGGAGGCGGAAAAGACCATGACCAGCCCGGTGACCACCAGCACCATGGTGGTGAAGAACATCCATTTGTCGACTCCTACTAGTTTCGCCATATCGTCAACCAATCTGAGGACTTTTCAGGGGCTTAAGCCCCTTCGTTTCTTGGCCCGCTTTCGGCGCGACTAAAGTCGCGCCCTGATACAAAGCCATCGAGATAGTCTCATGCATTGCGCGCCTTCCAGTCGCGCCGTTCGCACACCAGGTGCTTGAAGGCGCGGCCGCGCTGCTCGTAATTTTCAAACTGGTCGTAGCTGGAACAGGCCGGCGCCAGCAGCACCACGTCGCCGGGCCTGGCCGCTGTGGCCGCGGCGTTCACCGCTTTGGCCAACGTTTCGCAGGAGTGGATGGGAACCACGCCGCGCAACTCGGATGCGATTTTGGCCGCCGCGGCGCCGATGGTGTAAACGGCGCGCACGCGCTCGCGCAGCAACGGTGCCAGAGGAGCGTAGGGCGCGCCTTTGTCTTTGCCGCCGAGAATCAAGTGAACGCAACCGGGAAACGCGGCGATGGCTTTTTCGGTTGCGTCGACATTTGTGGCCTTGGAGTCGTTGTAGTAGTCGACGCAATTGATCGTGTCCACGTATTCCAGGCGATGCTCCACGGCCCTGAAATTTTCGATCGCCCGGGCGATCATGGCAGGCTGCACGCCGGCCAGTCGCGTGGCGCAAACCGCGGCCAGAACATTTTCCACGTTGTGCTCGCCCTTCAGATGAATCTTGGCGACCGGCAGAATGGTTTCCACCGCGGCATCTGGAGAGGAGCGATAGACCAGGTTGCCGCTCTCTGCCCACGCGCCCCGCGCCACGGAGTGCTTGGCCGAGAACCAGTAAACCAGCGCTTGCGAACGGGCCGCGGCTTCGGCCGCGCGCGGGTTGTCGGCATTCAGCACAGCGAAGTCGTTCGCGTCCTGCGCGGCAAAAATGTGCTCCTTGGCCAGCGCGTAATTCTCAAAGGTGCCATGCCGGTCGAGATGATCGGGCGTGATGTTCAGAATCACCGAGATCCTGGGGCGAAACTGTTCCGTGCTTTCCAGTTGGAAGCTCGAAACCTCGAGCACCGACCACGTTTTGTCTGTGGTTTCGTCAATCAGGCCGATCACGGGTAAGCCGATGTTGCCGGCAACCAGCGTGGGCAGCCCTGCTTCCTTCAGGATTTCACCGGCCAGCGCCGTGGTGGTCGTCTTGCCGTTGGAGCCGGTGATGGCCAGAATCTTGCCTTTGAGAAAACGCGCGGCCAATTCGAGCTCGCCGATCACCGGACGGCCGAAGTTGCGCGCCTGCACTAATTCGGGCGTGTTGAGCGGCACGCCGGGAGAGACTACGATCAGGTCCTGGCGGCGGAAGGTCAACAGGCCGTGACCGCCAGCCTCCACCGCGATTCCTTCATCGAGCAGCGCCGGAATCTCCCTGGCCAGCGACTCTGCCGAGCGGATATCGGAGACCGTCACCTGCGCGCCCCGCTTGCGCAAAAACAACGCCGCCGCCAGCCCGGACTTGCCCAGGCCCACCACCAGAACTTTTTTGCCTTTTAGTTCCATCATTCTCGCTTGTCCTTGAGGTGACGCGGCATCTTCATTGTGCACCGTTACGGGCTGGCCGCGCGCCGTGTTTAGCGCAATTTCAGCGTGGTGAGTGCAAACAATGCAAACACCAGGGCGGCGATCCAGAAGCGCGCAATGACCTTCGATTCGCTCCATCCCAACTGTTCGAAGTGATGATGCAGCGGCGCCATCTTGAAGATGCGCTTTCCGTTACGCAGCTTGTAGCTACCCACCTGCAGGATGACCGAAACCGCTTCAAGAATGAAGATGCCGCCGATAAACGGCAGCAGCAGCTCCTGCCGGATGATGATGGCCACAGTGGCGATGGCGCCGCCCAGCGCCAGCGAGCCCACGTCGCCCATAAAGATTTCGGCGGGGTGCGCGTTGTA
The DNA here is from genome assembly GCA_963732305.1 of uncultured Acidobacteriaceae bacterium. Classification (GTDB taxonomy): domain Bacteria; phylum Acidobacteriota; class Terriglobia; order Terriglobales; family Acidobacteriaceae; genus Telmatobacter. Next base: position 694,266 of record CAVSYW010000002.1, on the reverse strand, counting down.
CCAGAGAAAGCCGATGGACGCGCCGAGCATGGACCCGCAAAACACCGCCAGTTCGCCGACCATGGGCATGCGCTGCAGCTCAAGATAGTTGGCAAAGACCACGTGGCCGGTGACATAGGTGAGCACAGCCAGCGCGCCTGCGGAGATGATGGTGCATCCGATGGCGAGGCCGTCGAGACCGTCGGTCAGGTTGACCGCGTTCGACATTCCCACCAGCCACAACACGACCCAGATGACAAACGGGATAAAGGCCAGCAGCGCCAGATGCGGAATTGTGCTGGGCCACGCGTGCCACAGGAGATCGGGACGCAGGCTTTTGATGAATGGCACGGAAAGCCGCGTGGAGAACATCCTGAACTGGTCGAGAACGACGAGCGCCGCGGCGACCAGCGCGCCGGCGAGGCCCTGCCAAAGCAGCTTGGCGCGGGCCGTTAATCCCAGGCTGCGCCGCTGCACGACTTTGATGTAATCGTCGGCAAAACCGATGGCGCCGAAGACCAGCGTGGAAAAAACCGTAATCCACACAAACGGATTGCCAGGGTCCGACCAGAGCACCGTGGGCAGCAGAATGGCGATGATGATGAGCACGCCGCCCATGGTGGGCGTGCCTGACTTCTTCAGATGCGATCGCGGCCCGTCGTCGCGCACGTACTGGCCGATCTGGAACTCCCTCAGCTTCTCGATGACCCAGGGCCCGATGAAGAGCGTGATCAGCAGCGCCGTAAGCGTGGCAAACGCGGTGCGAATCGTGAGGTAGCGGAAGATCCGGAACGGGTGAAAGAACGGAAACAGCTTTTCGTAGAGAAGCCAGTAAAGCAAGTTGCCTCCACTGCCGGTTTGAGGCTGGGTTTCAGGATGATTTTACAGGGAGGGGGTTGGCGGGAGGCGAGAGAGGTCTACGACGGTACCAGCGCGATGAACAAAAAGGTTCCCAAGTTCAAGAACGAAGGCCAAGAGTTCGAATTCTGGTCGTCGACCGGGCCCGGGGCGGACTCGACGAGATACATAGACTGGTCTAAAGCCAAGCGCGCGAAATTTCCCCAGCCTCCGACCCACGCTGCGCACCATTTCCGTGCGGTTTCCCGACGCCATGATCGAAGATCTGAAGGTTTTGGCCAACCAGCGCGATGTGCCCTATCAATCGCTGCTCAAGGTGTTTCTGGCGGGCCGGCTGGAGGCAGAGCGGCGATTGAAGCGGGCTGGGTAGAAATATCCTTTGGGGGCGTGCTTTCCCAGGCGCGAAAACCCGGACCGCTGCGCCCGGCGTTTAACCGATGCCAAGAAAGACGGCAAGCGAACGGTCCACTTCCTTGAGGGTGCGAGATTCCAGCTCCCCGAACGAAGCGCCGGCCTTGTCGCGCGGAATCGTGTGCGCTTTGTCGACCATGATCTGCGAAGGCGCACGAAGGCCGTTCTTTGCCGACGGAGAAACCGCGACACGGAAGATTTCGAGCGGACGCAGTTGAGTCGTCACAGGCAGGACCGTGACGGAGGGATGAAGCGCGAAGAGATCCGATTGAATCACCAGAGCGGGTCGCGGTTTACCGTACGCTCCCGCTAACACGACGGGAACCAGGTCACCCCGTTTCATACCCATCCGTCCGTGTCCGCACCCTCAGCGATCCATGCCAATATTTCGGCCTCGTGCGGGTCGTTCGCCAGCGAAAGAGATTCCTGTGCACACTTCTTCCTGAATGTCTCCGAGTTTGTGTCCGGCAGCCAGAGCTGCACCGGCTTCAATCCGGCAGCGCGCAACTGCTCGCGGTGCTTGCGGACGCGTTGTGTGATCGTAGAACCCATGACGAATCCAAGTGTTACATGAAACATAATACGCGCATTATCTGTTTCATGCAACATCTTGTAGATCGCTGATATAACACATCTTAACTTCCAGATTTTCGATCTGGTTAGATCGATCCAGCCCGGAAATCAATTGACTGCGGGACCTGTCTTACCGCGTCTTGGCCACTTCTTCAACCGTAACTGGATCTAAGAAAGGCATCTGCGCGCGCAGTTGCTTGCCCACGATCTCGACGGGGTGTTTGGCTTCGGCCTCGCGGAAGGCGAGGAACTCCTTCTTGCCGCCGTTCTGGTCGGCGAGGAACTTCTTTGCGAACGTGCCGTCCTGAATTTCCGCGAGAATCTGCTTCATGGCCTTCTTGCTCTCTGGGCCAATCACACGCGGACCGCTGACGTAATCGCCGTACTCGGCCGTGTCAGAGATGGAGTAGCGCATGTAGGCGAGGCCGCCGCGATAGATCAGGTCGACGATAAGCTTGAGCTCGTGCAGCACTTCAAAGTAGGCGCTCTCGGGTTGATAGCCGGCTTCGACCAGAGTTTCGTAGCCCGCCTTGATGAGAGAGCTAACGCCGCCGCACAGCACTGCCTGTTCGCCGAAGAGATCCGTCTCGGTTTCTTCCTTGAAGGTTGTTTCCAGCACGCCGGCGCGGGTGCCACCAATGCCCTTGAGATAGCTGAGGCAGAGAGCGTGGGCGTTGCCGGTCGCGTCCTGATGGACGGCGATGAGGCAGGGCACGCCGCCGCCTTCGGTAAAGACCTCGCGCACGCGATGACCAGGCGCCTTGGGCGCGGCCATACCCACATCGATGCCCGCTGCCGGCACGATGGTCTTGAAGTGAATGTTGAATCCGTGCGCAAACATGAGTAGCGTGCCCGGCTTGATGTTGGGGCCGATCTCGTCCGCATAAAGCTTGGCCGCGGTCTGGTCGGGAACCAGAACCATCACCACGTCGGCCCACTTGACGGCGTCTGGAACGGTGGCAACTTCGAGGCCCGCCTTCTGCGCTTTCGCAATCGACTTGGAGTTTGGCGCCAGGCCGACCTTGACCTGCACGCCTGAGTCCTTGAGGTTGAGAGAATGTGCGTGCCCCTGCGAGCCGTAACCGATGATGGCCACCTTCTTGGCCTGGATCAGGCTGAGGTCGGCATCGTGATCGTAATAAGTCTTTGCCATGATTTTTCTTGTTTTTCCTTTGCTTGATTTTCGATTTTCGATCGGCCAGTGTTGCGGCCGCAAATTTGCACCTTACGCGGGCTCGCTCGCCACGCTGTCTTCTTCGGCAACTGCGCTGGCTTCTGCTCCGTTCACGGCTGCGTCCATCGCTTTCACGACACTGCTCAAATGGTTTCCACGGCGCATGGTCATTTTGCCGCTGCGGCAGATTTCGAGGATGCGGCCTTCGTCTTCGCGCAGCACTTCGATCAGCCCTTCGATCTTGCTTTCGACGCCGGTCATCTCGATCATCAGCGATTCCGAGGTGAGATCGACGATGCGCGCGCGAAAGACTTCGACCAGGTCGAAGATTTGCGCGCGGTTCTGGGGATTGGCGGCGACTTTGATCAACGCCAACTCGCGCGTGACCGAAGGCGCCTTGGCAATGTCGTCCACATCGACAACATTTTCGAGTTTATACAAGCTGGCGCGGATGCGATGCCCGGCCTCGGCCGAGGCCTCGGCGACGATGGTCATGCGGGAAAGTCCCGCGCGCTCGCTGCGGCCCACGGTAAGCGAAATGATGTTGATGTTCAAGCGGCGAAACAGCGACGCCACGCGGGTCAAAACGCCGGGTTTGTCTTCGACATAAGCGACAAATGTATGCAGCATAAAAGCAGCTCCTAGCTATTAGCTTTCAGCTATCAGCTTGTTCTCGGTGGTGACGCCGATTCAATTTTCATCGAGCATCCTCACCGAGCAGTTCAATCGAGCAGGAACAACCGCGGCAGCACGGAATCGGCTAAGAGCTAAAAGCTGATAGCTGAAAGCTGTCTTTCTCAATCGTCCGCGCGCTCTTCCAGCGGATCGCGGCCGGGGCGGCGAATCATCTCGTGCAGTGCACTGCCCGCGGGAATCATCGGGTACACCGAGTCTTCTTTTTCCACCAGGAAGTTGAGCAGGAACGCGCCTGGAGTTGCGCGCGCCTCTGCAACCGCGGCCTCGACTTCTGCGCGCGTGCGCACGGCGCATCCCGGAATGCCGTGCGCGTCTGCAAGTTTTACGAAGTCCGGGCTCACCAGCGGCGTGGCCTCGTAGTTGCGCTCGTAGAAGAATTCCTGCCACTGCCGCACCATGCCCAGGTAGCCGTTGTTGATGACGGCAATGTTGATCTTGATTTTTTCCTGCACGATGGTGGCAAGTTCCGCAGCCGTCATCTGGAAGCCGCCATCGCCGGCCACGACCCACACTTCTTTTTCGGGGCAGGCAAATTTTGCGCCGATGGCAGCGGGCAGCGCATAGCCCATGGTGCCCAGCCCGCCGGAAGTGATGAGCGTGCGCGGATTGTCGTGATGGAAGTACTGCGCCTCCCACATCTGGTGCTGGCCCACGTCGGTGACGATGATCGCATCGCCGTTCGTGAGACGCCACAGGTCGTGCATCACGTGCGCCGCATAAAGGTGCCCGGAGTCGGGCAGATTCTTGATGTCGCGCACCGAAACTGCGCCCTTGCTGGACTCGATGGTCTTGAGCCATGCGGAGCCGTCGCGGCCCCCAACGCGCGGCAGCAACTGCTCCAGCACCTCGCGCAGATCGCCGATCAGCGCGACATCTACTTTGACGTTCTTGTTCACTTCGGACGGATCCACTTCGATGTGAATCTTCTTCGCCTTCATGGCGTAATCCGTCAACTTGCCCGTCACGCGATCGTCGAAGCGCATGCCGCAGGCGATCAGCAGATCGGCTTCCTGGATGGCGTCATTCACCCACGACTCGCCGTGCATGCCCATCATGCCCAGGCACAGCGGATGCGACGCCGGAAAACCGCCGATGCCCAGGAGCGTAAGCGCCACGGGAATCTGCGCGCGCTCGGCGAGCGTGCGTATCTGCTCCATAGCGCCGGATTCCATGACGCCGTGCCCGGCAAAAATCACCGGACGTTTGGCGTTGCGAATCAGTTCGGCGGCTTCCGTCAGTTCCGCTTCGCCTACGTGCAGCATAGGATGCGGACGGTTGGGACGAGGCTTGGCAGCTTCAAAGTCAAAGATGGCGCTGTTGATCTCCGCGTCCTTGGTAATGTCGACGTGCACAGGACCGGGACGGTTGCTGCGCGCAATTTGAAATGCATGGCGGATGGTGGGCGCAATATCCTCAGCGCGGCTCACCAGGAAGTTGTGCTTTGTAACAGGCAGCGTGATACCGGTAATGTCGACTTCCTGAAACGCGTCGGTTCCCAGGAGCTTCGAGGACACGTTGGCCGTGATGCACACCATGGGAATGGAGTCGAGCATGGCGGTGGCGATGCCGGTGACAAGATTGGTCGAGCCCGGACCGCTGGTGGCAATGGCCACGCCCACATCGCCCGAGGCGCGCGCGTAGCCGTCGGCCATGTGCGCGGCGCCCTGCTCGTGACGCACCAGGACGTGGCGCACGGGAAACTTGCGTAGCGCGTCGTAAGCCGGAAGAATCGTGCCTCCGGGATAACCGAAAACGGTATCGACACCTTCGCCGACCAGCGTGGCCCAGATGATCTCCGCGCCCGTCAAGCGGGTGGGCGCGTTGAAGCGAGTATGCTCGCTCGATCCGTTTTCTTCCGTTGCGATGGCTTTCGCTTCCGTCGCTTTTGCGCTTGCTTGTCCTTTGGCTGCCATATGCTGCTCTCCTTGAAAGCTGCTAGCCTCTAGCTCCTAGCTTCTAGTCCTTGTTTGCTGTATCAACCATCGCCCCTACGGGGCTTCACATCCGTCTCGTTCCCTTACCCCACGCTAAAGCGCGGGGCTAACAACCGTTGCGCCTACGGCGCGCTTGGCACGACTGAAGTCGTGCCCTTTCAAAACTTGCGTCGCCCCTACGGGGCTTCACGTTCATCTCGTTTCCCTTCCCCACGCTAAAGCGCGGGGCTAACAACCGCTGCGCCTACGGCGCACCTCGTGCAATCTGCTCGCGTTCCCACGTCTTTTGCCTTTACGACCCACTTGCTCTTACGTTGTTGCTCCGACTGAAGCCGACGTGACCCGATCCACATATTTGCGGAAGACTCCCTTGGGCCAGCGCAATGCGGGCGGCTTGAAGTCTTTGAGCCGCGCGGCCATCTCCGCATCGCTGATTTCCACATTGAGCGTGCGCTTGGGAATGTCGAAGGCGATGATGTCTCCTTCGCGCACCGCGGCAATCGGTCCGCCGACAAACGCTTCTGGAGCTACGTGGCCCGCGGTGAATCCGCGCGTTGCGCCGCTGAAGCGGCCGTCAGTGAGCAGCGCGACATTGGCGCTGAGTTCGGCGTTCGATGAGATGGCGGCGGTCACCTGCAACATCTCGCGCATGCCCGGGCCGCCCTTGGGGCCTTCGTAGCGAATCACTACTACGTCGCCAGGCTTGATGCCGCCTGCCTGCACAACTTTGAAACAATCTTCTTCGCAATCGAAGACGCGCGCCGGTCCGCGATGCTCGTACTTGCCGGCTGCGGCGATCTTCATCACGCAGCCCTCGGGCGCGAGATTGCCTTTGAGAATCACGAGGCCGCCGTTGGGCTTGATGGGTTTTTCGAAAGTGGCGATCACGTCCTGGCCCGGGGATTCCTTGGCGGACGCAGCCTCTTCGGCCAGCGTTTTGCCGCTGATGGTGAGCGCCGAGCCGTCGGCAAATCCCGCGTCGATCATGCGCTTCGCGAGCAGCCGCGAGCCGCCCGCCGCCTGGTAGTCCGAGGCCACGTATTTTCCCGCGGGCGTGAGCGAGCAGATGTAGGGAGTGCGCTCGGAGATGACGTCGAAGTCGTCAATCGAAAGCGGGATAGCGATTTCCTTTGCAATGGCGAGCAGGTGCAGCACGGCGTTGGTCGAGCCGCCGCTCGCGGCGACGCTGGCGATGGTGTTTTCGAGAGATTTGCGCGTGATGATCTGGGAGGGCTTGCGATTGGCGCGCACGGCATCCATCAACATGTGGCCAGCCTTGCGCGTGGCTTCGAATTTGTTGGGATCGGTGGCGGGAACGCCGGAGAGCTCGATGGGCGAGATGCCGAGAATTTCGCCGCTCATGGCCATGGTGTTGGCCGTGAACTGGCCGCCGCATGCGCCCGCGCCGGGACAGGCATTGGCTTCGAGCGCCTCCAGGCCCGCATCGTCGATGCGTCCCGCGGCGTACGAGCCGATACCTTCGAAGACATTCTGAATCGTGATGTCGATTTTCTCGCCGTTGGGACCGTTGAGCTTGCCCGGCGCGATTGATCCGCCATAAAGCATCATGCCGGGAATGTCGAGCCGGCAGAGGGCCATGATGATGCCGGGCATATTTTTGTCGCAGCCGCCGATGCCCACCAGGCCGTCGAAGAGATTGCCGCGCGCCACGAGTTCGATGGAATCGGCAATCACTTCGCGCGAAACCAAGGACGCTTTCATGCCCTGCGTGCCCATGGTGATGCCGTCGGAGATGGTGACGGTATTGAACTCCATCGGTGTACCACCGGCCTCGCGAATGCCCTGCTTGAGCGCTTCGGCGATATCGCGCAGGTGCACGTTGCAGGTGCCGATCTCCGTCCACGTATTGGCGACGCCGATGATGGGCTTGTGCAGGTCTTCCTTTTTGAACCCCGCGCCCCGAAAATACGATCGCGCCGCCGCGCGGCTCGGGCCCTCGGTCATGGGAATGCTTTGTCGTTTGCCTTCGATGGTCATGGGCTCTCTTCGTTCGCCAGCTGTCAGCTTTCAGCTATCAGCTTTCAGCTTGTTCGTGCTTCAGTTAAGTGACTCAATGAATCCGAAAAAACATGAACTCGATTCGTGCTTTCGGCGTCCGCCAAATTCATTTGTTCAAGCAGGATCAGCTGAAAGCTGATAGCTGCTTCATTTCGCTTTCAACCATGCAGCCTCGTCGTGCTGCTTCTCAAACTTGTCGAGCTCCGCGGCGTGACGCAACGTTAATCCGATGTCGTCAAGACCTTCCATCAGGCAGAACTTGCGGAAGGGATCGATCTCGAACTTCGCGCTGAAGCCGTGTCCATCCGCCACCGTCTGCGCCTCGAGCGAGACAGTCAACTGATAGTTTGGAATCTTCTCGGAGTTTTGGAGCAGCGTATTCACCTCCGCATCGGAGAGGCGAACCAGAACAATACCGTTTTTGCCCGCATTGGAGAAGAAAATGTCGGCGAAGGTCGGCGCAATGACCACGCGGAAGCCGAAGTCGCTCAGCGCCCATGCGGCGTGCTCACGGCTCGATCCGCAACCGAAGTTCTTGCCGGCCACCAGAATCTGCGCGCCCTTGTAGCGAGGCTCGTTGATGACGAAATCGGCGACGGGCGAGCCATCGGGTGTCTGGCGCCAATCGAAGAACAGAAAATCGCCGTAGCCCGTGCGCTCGATGCGCTTGAGGAACTGCTTGGGAATGATCTGATCGGTATCAACGTTGGCGCGATCGAGCGGCGCAACTAATGACGTGAGTGTTTTGAACGGTTCCATCAGGCATTTACCTCCTCGAGAACATTCCAGGTGCGGATGTCGACGAAATGCCCGGCAATCGCGGCTGCCGCGGCCATCTCCGGCGAAACCAGGTGCGTGCGGCCGCCGCGCCCCTGCCGGCCTTCGAAGTTGCGGTTCGAGGTCGATGCGCAACGCTCGCCCGGCGAAAGAATGTCGGGATTCATGCCCAGGCACATACTGCATCCGGGCTCGCGCCATTCGAAGCCGGCATCGATAAAGATGCGGTCCAGGCCTTCCTTCTCAGCTTGCGACTTGACGGCCTGCGACCCGGGAACGACCATCGCGTTCACGTGGCTCGACACCTTGCGCCCCGCGGCAACCTTTGCCGCCGCGCGCAGGTCCTCAATGCGGCCGTTGGTGCAGGAGCCGATGAAGACGCGGTCCACGGCAACTTCTTCGAGCGGCGTTCCAGCCTTCAGGTCCATGTATTCGAGCGCGCGCTCGAAGGATTTGCGATCGGCTTCACTCAATGCGTTTGCCGGATCGGGCACCTTGGCGCTGACCGGCGCAACCATGCCGGGGCTCGTGCCCCAACTTACGTACGGAACCAGCGTGGCCGCATCGATGACCAGCTCACGATCGAACTTTGCGCCGGGATCGGAGGGTAGCTTGGACCATTCGGCAACTGCAGCCTTCCACGCTTCTCCCTTTGGACTGAACTTGCGGTCTTTCAAATATGCGAATGTCGTCTCATCCGGCGCGATCATGCCGGCGCGCGCGCCGGCCTCGATGCTCATGTTGCAGATCGTCATGCGGCCTTCCATCGAAAGCGCGCGGATGGCGGAGCCTGCGTACTCGATGACGCAACCCGTTGCGCCGTCCGTGCCGATCCGGCCGATGATGGCGAGAATGATGTCCTTGGCTGTGACGCCGAGCGGCAGCTTACCTTCAACGGCGATGCGGAAGGTGCTGGGCCGCGACTGCGGCAGCGTCTGCGTAGCCAGCACGTGCTCCACTTCGCTGGTGCCGATGCCGAAGGCCAGCGCGCCGAATGCGCCGTGCGTCGAGGTGTGCGAGTCGCCGCAGACAATCGTCATGCCGGGCTTGGTCAGTCCGAGTTCGGGACCGATGACGTGCACAATGCCCTGATCGCGCGAGTTCACGTCGTAGAGTTCGACGCCGAAGTCCGCGCAGTTCTGGCGCAATGTGGCAATCTGCCTGGCCGAAATCTGATCGACGATGTTCAGCCGGCCCTCTTTCGTGGTGGGCACGTTGTGGTCGACGGTCGCGATGGTGCGATCGGGACGGCGTACCTTGCGGCTGGCCAGCCGCAGCCCCTCGAAGGCTTGAGGAGAGGTGACCTCGTGGACGAGTTGCAGGTCAATGTAGATCAGCGTGGGCTCGCCTTTGGGCTCGACCACCACATGCTGATCCCAAACCTTTTCGAAGAGTGTTGTCGGTGCTGAAGTCATTGAATATTCCTTTTGTTCCGAATGAGGGTTTTTGCTGCCAAGTTCGGAAGCCCCGTCCCTCAGCGGCTAAAGCCGCGTTGACTCTTTCGTTCTTTCGGCACGACTAAAGTCGTGCCCTTTCAAAATCCGAATCCTGTTCTCACGGCACGACTAAAGTCGTGCCCTTTCAAAATCTGAATCCTGCCAGAGCGCCTACGCGCTGACGAGCAGGGTCTTGACGGTCTCGCGCACCTTCGCGCCCATTTCTTTTGTCGAGAGCACGGTCACCTCTTGCGTGTTGCCGCGGGCGAGGTCCGGTGTGCGGAAGCCCTGCTGCAATACCTTGCGCACAGATGATTCAATCGCCGCGGCTTCGGCTTCGAGTCCGCCCGAATGGCGCAGAATCAACGCCGCTGTGAGAATTGCGCCGAGCGGATTCGCCAGTCCCTTGCCCGCGATGTCGGGCGCGGAGCCGTGCACCGGTTCATACAAGTTGACCTTGCCGCCGATGGTGGCCGAAGGCAACATGCCCAGCGAACCGGTAATCACCGCCGACTCGTCGCTCAGAATGTCGCCGAAAAGATTCTCCGTCAGCACCACATCGAAGTCGCGCGGACGGTTCATCAGGTGCATGGCCATCGCGTCCACATACTGGTGCTCGACCATCACGCCGGGAAACTCCGCCGCGACCTCGTTCACCGTGGCGCGCCACAGTTGCGAAACTTCGAGCACGTTGGCCTTGTCGACACTCGTCAATTTCTTGCGGCGCTTGGCAGCAAGGTCGAAAGCGATGCGCGCCACGCGGGCCACTTCGCCGCGGGTGTAGCGCATGGTGTTCCAGGCTTCGCCATTCGCCTTGTTCCACTCGCGCGGCTGGCCGAAATAAAGGCCTCCGAGCAGTTCGCGGACGAAGAGAACGTCGGCACCGTCGATAATTTCTGGCCGCAGGGGGCTGTTGACTGCCAGCTCCTTGAATGCGAATGCCGGGCGCAGATTGGCGAATCCGCCGAGAGCGGCGCGGATGGCGAGGAGGCCGGCTTCAGGCCGCTTGTCGGGCGGGAGCGAGTTAAATTCGTTTCCGCCCACCGCGCCCAGCAACACCGCATCGGCCGCGAGCGCCGCATCGAGCGTGTCCTCCGGCAGCGGCGTACCGTCCTGGATGATGGCCACGCCGCCGATGCGCTTCTCAAGAAACGCAAAATCGTGGCCGCCCAGCGCCGCGGTCTCCTGCAACACGGCGACTGCTTCGTTGGTCACTTCAGGGCCGATACCGTCACCGGCGGCGACTAGAATCCTCAGCTTCATGCTTCTCTCTTTTTCCGGTTGAGCAATTTTTGAATCAGCTTCAACAACACGAACAAAACGATCCAAATCACGATCCACGTCAAAATAAAGTCAATAACCAAGGTCATGCCGAATCCCTGCAGCGGACCTTCGTTCTGTGGCGGAAAAATCCGCATCATCAGCGCAGTAATTGCCTGCCCCAGGTACAGAATCGGCGTCATGACCCGTACCAGGACTTTCGCCGCCTGCGCAACAATTAACAAGCCAATCACCAAAGGTGCGGCGACTCCAGTCAATAGCAGATCTCGAATGAGGTGCTTTCTTGCCTTCGTCATTACTTTGAAACTCCCCTCTCGGGCTATCTGCTCTCAGGGGCTAAAGCCCCGCGAGTTTTATGCGTCTTCATCGGCGCGACTAAAGTCGCGCCCTGATACAAAACGGTCACGCATGGATGCTTACGGTTAATCCAGCTCACTCACCGGCTCGCTGCGCCGCTCGCGAATCCCATCGGGCAGCAAGCCGATCAGATCCTGGTCGTAAATGTTTTTCTTGCGGTCGGCCAGCGCCACAAACCGGTAATACACGTGCTGCAGCTCGTCGCGGCCCACGGTGAATCCGAGCTGTTCCAATCTGTGCCGCAAAGCCGCGCGGCCGGAGTGCTTGCCGAGCACAAGATGCGTCTTGGAAACGCCCACCGTCTGCGGCGTCATGATCTCGTAGCAAAGCGGATTGGCCAGCATGCCGTGCTGATGAATGCCCGACTCGTGGGCAAACGCGTTGGCGCCCACCACCGCTTTATTGGGCGACGGGCGGAACGTAATCAACTGGCCGAGAACCTCGCTGGTGGGATAGAGCTGGTCGAGCTTGATGTTGGTGGTGACGCCGAAGCGCTCGCCGCGCACGAACAAGGCCGCGGCAATTTCTTCAAGCGCCGCGTTGCCGGCGCGCTCGCCGATGCCGTTGATGGTGCACTCCACCTGGCGCGCGCCGGCTTGAACGGCCGCGAGCGAATTGGCGACGGCCAAGCCGAGATCGTCGTGACAGTGCGCGGAAAGGATCACGCCTTTCTCATCGATGGCGGGAATGCGCTCGCGCACCTCGCGGAACATCTGGCCGTATTCTTCCGGCGTGGTGTAGCCCACGGTGTCGGGCATATTGATGGTGGTGGCGCCCGCGTCGACGGCGATGCGCACCATCTCGACCAGGAAATCGCGGTCGGAGCGGGTGGCATCTTCGGGTGAAAACTCTACGTCGTCGCAGAGCGAACGCGCCAGGCGCACCGACTCGCCGCAGAGGTCGAGGGCCTCAGCGCGGCCGAGCTTCAACTTGTATTCGAGGTGCAGATCACTCGACGCGAGAAAGACATGGATGCGCGCCCGCTCGGCAAACTGCAGCGCGCGCGCGGCCATCTCGATGTCTTCGGTTTTGGCCCGAGCCAACGATGCGATGCGCGGCTTGCGAATGGCCTGCGTAATGGTGGCAATGGCCGCAAAATCACCCTCCGAGGCCATGGCAAAACCGGCCTCGATGATGTCCACGCCCAGATCCTCAAGGGCATGGGCCATGGTGAGCTTCTCCTGCGTGGTCATCGAGCAACCCGGCGATTGCTCGCCGTCGCGCAGAGTGGTGTCGAAGAAAGCCAGGTGATTTGAAGTCATGTGTTTGCCTCGGCGGGGGAAAGCGACCCGTCCAGCTCTTCTATTGTCGCCTATAGGGTCAATATAACGCAAAGTTATAATTGTTTCATCTAAGATAACGACTCGTTATACCATCATGGAAGTGAAAGGAGTGAAGAAAGTGAAATTGGTGAAGACGTGGAACAACGTCCGCTGTTAGTGAGTTGGACGTTGATTCTGCTTGTTATCCTCCCTGCTCGGAAACTGCGGTCTTTGCGCTATTTTCATCTTTTCACTTTTTTCACTCCTTTCACTCGTTCACTGTTCGGAGCCGCCCATGGAACTCAATCAACTCGAAACCTTTCTTGCTGTCGCGGAGGAGCGGAGTTTTTCTCGCGCCGCAACGCGCCTGCACCGCACGCAGCCGGCCGTGAGCCAGGTGATCCGCAAGCTGGAAGCGGCGGTGGGCGAGACGCTCTTCGACCGCTCCGCGCGCGACGGGTCGCTGACCGCTGCCGGGGCGCTTTTGCGCGACTACGCGTTGCGCCTGCTTGCCCTGCGCCGCGAGGCATCGAGCGCGCTCGACGAGCTGAAAAGCCTGGAGCGCGGCCATCTGCAACTGGCGGCCAACGAGTACACCTGCATGTATTTGCTGCCGGCCATTGACGCCTTTCGCCGCGAATATCCTCACATTGATGTGACGGTGCAGCGCATGCTGGCCTCGCGCATTCCAGAGGAGTTGAGCCTGCGCAGCTTCGAGCTGGGCGTCATCTCGTTTCGCCCCGATGCCGCGCAGATTCGTACCATCGCCGTCTATAACGACAGCTTGGATTTCATCGTCAGCCCCACGCATCCCCTGGCGAAAACCGAGCGGGTTTCCATCCGCGATCTGGGTCAGGAAACTTTCATCGCCCACAACGTGGCCTCGCCGCTGCGGCGCAAAGTGATTGAGGCCTTCCAGCGGCACCGCACCCCGTTGCACATGAGCATCGAGCTGCCCACAATCGAAGCCATCAAGCGCTTTGTGGCCATGGGCAATGGAGTGGCGCTGGTGCCGCACCTGGCGGTTGCGCGGGAACTGGAAACCGGCGACCTGGTGCGTATCCCCGTAGACGAGTTGGAAGTGCGCCGCGTCTTGCGCCTCGCGAGCCGGCGGCAGGCCACGCTCTCCTATGCCGCCAAGGCCTTTTTGGGCACGCTCAAGAGCCTGGCCGACCAGCAGGGGCCGCCGTTTTTCTATCATGTCGAGCGAGAAAGGCAGGGACCAAGGGAACGAGGGAACAAGAAAGCGGGGACGTAGGGACTAGGGACTCAGAGACTGAGGAAACGAAGAAGAGACTATCGGCGAAATTGGAGCAGAAGACTAAGAAGCAACGGGCGACGTCCCAGGCAGCAGTGGTCAGCAATGTGCTCTTCAGTCCCTTAGTCCCTAGTCCCTAGTCCCTAGTCCCTAGTCCCTAGTCCCTAGTCCCTAGTCCCTAGTCCCTAGTCCCTGGTCGCTACTCCCTATTCCCTGCTCTGCGCGTCTAAGCTGCAGATGACTCCATTGCCACCCCCAGGGAAATCATGGGAGACTCCCCGACCCGCCCCGGCCATTTACAATTCTTGGAGCGGGACCCGGAGGTATTCGGGGCACCGGACCAGTGCGCGGAATTCATGGGCTCGTAGCTACCCGCACGGATGTGAAGTTGTGAGGATCAGGATCGAATGAAGAAGATCGCCTTTTTAGTCGCTTTGCTGGCAGCATGCGTGGCCATGGGTCGCGCACAGGAAAGTCGCCAGGACATCAGCCTGAGTGGATTTGGGTTAATTGAGCCGTTCATAGCTTCTTCCACCACCGTGGAGGTGAACTCCACCCCCGCCTACGGCGCGTTGCTCAGCTACCGCTTTATGCTCACTCCGTCGAGCGCGCTCGAAGCCAACTATGGAATCACTTACCAGAACAAAATCGACTTCCACGGGAACTACTTCCCTACAGTAGGCTACACGATCCTGACGCGCACCCAGGAAATATCGGGCGCCTTCGTAAAATCTTTTGTCTTCAAGAACTGGAATCCGTTCGTGGAAGCCGGTCCGGCTGGGCTCATTTTCATGCCGATCATCAATTCCGGCACGAAAATCCTCGACTCCAAGCGGCAGACTACAGTGGGTGGCCTGTTCGGTGCCGGCTTTGCCTACGAGATCAGCCCCAGCTTCGACATCCGCGCCGAATACCGTGGGATCGTAACCAAGGTGCCCACCTTCGGTGACAGTTCGCCAGCGACCGAAGACTTCACCACCAATCGTTGGTGGTTGATTTCCGAGCCAACAGTTGGTGTCGCCTACCATTTTTAAGGGGCAAGGGCTGCGGTTCGGTAGAGAAAAGGGATCGGCGAGAGTCGATCCTTTTTTCTTTTGTGTGGAAGAGTGTCAGGGAAACCTCTACATTCTCGATGGAACGCCCGCTCCTCGCGGCCCCGACCGGTCGGCACACGCTGTTGGCAAGGCGATTAAGGCCGAGGTTACTGCCGCGTATTTTGAGGCTCAAGACAGAATTTACCTTGACTTCGTCCAATCGGGTGTACGGTCCATGACAAGAGTTCACAACAGTCTTATGCGTCGCCGACAGGCGGCATTGATCCAGCGAGCGCTGCCGTAGCGGGTAAGCTGCGTGCGCGAACGCCGCTCTGTCACTTGCGACAAGCTTCGCACCGTTGCGAATTCGAAGCGAGTCTGGACGCAGAGGGCGAGCCCACCACGGGATGAAAGGAATCGGAACGATGACAAAGCACTTGAATCTGGCATGGCTGGTCCTGGCCCTGATGGCCGCAGGAATGGCGGCGGCGCAAACCACGGTGACGAACAGCAACAACGGAACCACCAACGCAGTGCCGTTCTACACCGGAACGGCCACTCTCGGGAACTCTCCCATCTCAGTTTCGGGTAGTAACGTCGGGATCGGCACGACGGCGCCCGATAGCCCGCTGACAATCAAACAGGGAACCGGATTGTATCCTTATATGGACTTCTTTGGTTCCTCTGGGGGCTCTTTGGGCTCCATCATTGATATCGCGGACATTGGCATCGGCTGGTCCGGTATCGGTATCAATGGCTTGTCAGAGATTAATCATGGCGTGGCCAGTGGCGTTCACATCGGCCGCGACGCAGTCGGATTGAGCACACTAACTGCCGGATGGTCGGGTACTGAAAATGCGCAAGGCCAGCTGCTGCTGGGGTTGAATTCAACAGCGAATCCTCACCCGCACTTTTTTATTGACGGCTCGGCGGGCGCCTATGTTCGCATGGGAGTGTCTGACTACGGCCTCTATACGATTTTCACCAGTTACCCGATTGTGTTGCAACCGTCCGGCGGCAGCGTGGGCATCGGCACGACGAGCCCTGGGGCGACGCTGGAAGTAAATGGAAGTGTCAAGCTGACGGCCGGCAGCAACGGGTCGATCACGTTTCAGGACGGAACCACACAGACCACAGCATTCATCCCCGCAAATTGCGGCGCGGACTTTGCCGAATCGGTCGGCGTAGGCAGCGGCCGCGCAAAATACGGGCCAGGCGACCTTATGGTGATCGATCCAGACAATCCGGGCAGCTTTCTCAAATCCGGTCAGCCGTACTCGACACTTATCGCCGGCGTGTACTCCACCAAGCCGGGCTTTGTCGGCAGAAAACATCCGGCCAGCGATCCGGCGAGCGCGGACGAGGTCCCGATGGCTATGGTGGGCCGCGTTCCCACCAAGGTGACAGCGGAGAACGGCCCCATCAGGGTCGGCGACCTTTTGGTTGCCTCTTCTACGCCAGGCTACGCCATGAAAGGCACAGATCACGATCGAATGCTCGGCGCTGTGATTGGCAAGGCTCTCGGCCCGCTCGATTCCGGAACGGGCGTCATCGAAGTGCTGGTCACGCTGCAATAGGGGCTTCCCAGCAATCTTCGCGTTTTTCCCTCAACTGCGTTATTGGAGAAAGCGATTATGCCCTTTCCCTTCCGCTTGTCCCTATCGAGCCTTGCCTGCCTTCTACTGGCGGCGTTCCTGGGTGCCCGTAATGCAAGCTGTCAGACGTTTTCCACCACAGGCAGCTTGGCAGAGCCACGGCTCAGGGCCACGGCTACTCGACTGCAAAATGGAAACATTCTCGTCGTAGGTGGAGGCAATACCACCGGAGCTACGACGACTGCCGAGATCTACAGCACGAGTTCCCAGACCTTCGTGCCCGCTGGATCAACATATGTCTCTTTCGACTGCGGCAGCACTGCGACCCTACTGAATGACGGCACGGTGCTGGTTACCGGAGGCGGAGCGGCGGAACTGTATTTCCCCTCGAGTGGAACCTTCAGCCTGTCCACCCCACCGACTCTCACAAGCCAGCAGGGCGTGCTAATCGGGGCCATGACGGCCGTTCGATGCAATTCCACAGCGACGCTGCTCCAAAATGGCACCGTACTTATCGCTGGCGGCGATATAGGAGACTGGGCCGGATTGACTTCTGCTGAAATCTATAACCCGGCAACCGGACAGTTTACCACTACTACGGGGAGCATGAGCACGCGGAGGACCACCCACACGGCTACACTTCTTCCGAACGGGACAGTGCTCATCGCCGGAGGGCAGGGAAACTATTCCGGCCAGACTGCGTGGAATACGGCGGAAGTCTATAATCCCTCGACAGAAATGTTCGCGCTCGTCGGAAATATGACGACACCACGATGCTATCAAACGGCAACGCTTCTAACTGACGGAGCCGTGCTCATTGCCGGTGGACGGAACAACAACAGCGCGGCTCTATCTTCCGCGGAGATTTACGCACCGTCGTCTCAGTCCTTCGCGGCGACAGGATCAATGAATTCTGGGCGCGTCAACTTTACAGCGACGCCACTCGCCGACGGAACAGCCCTGGAGGCAGGCGGCTTTAACGTTTCGGGGAATCCCCTGAATTCCGCTGAGATTTATTCGCCGTTGGCAGGGACATTCACGCTGACAGGAAACATGACAACGGCACGCGCCTACCAGGCCGCCACGATCATCTACAACGGCGACATTCTGATGGCGGGAGGCACAGATAACTACCCCTCCTCGGCCCTTTCTTCTGCTGAGCTGTATTCCTACCCGGTTACGGAAAGCGTGATTTACCCCTCATATCAGGTCACATCTATCATCTATGCGCCGCCGGGCAATAAGAGCCAGGATGGGTTCACCGACACCACTACGGACAGCACGACCACTACAGTCGGGAGCAATTTCACGCAAGGTAGTTCGGTCACCTTCAGCGAAGGTTTTGGAAACTGCCAGACCGGATGCGCCACCGCCAGCGAAGGGTTCGGAACCTCTTCGACGGGCACCAGTAGTTCGGCATTTCAGGAGACCTACTCCTGGGCCACGCAGGTGGCGGATCAGTCGAATAGCAATGCCCCAGACGCAATCAATCACAATGAGGATCTGTTCCTCATCTGGCTCGACCCGCAGGTTTCGATTTTTGGCAATGCGTCGGCGCCGGTGGGCTATAACCTGGGCGTTCAGCCCTTGGCAAACGGCACAACACCGCTGCCGGATATTGTCAGAGTTTTCGCGAGCGAAATGGAGCCAAACGCCGCCGGCGTCACCACAGTCGATGCGCCGACATTAAACCAACAGAACACCCCGGCCGGGTACGTTCCGGGTTTGGCAGCGATCTGCAAGAATCTCAATCAATCGGAGTACGCCGCCATGGCCTGCACACAGACCGATCAGTGCGGATGCACTCCCGCCGATTTTGCGCCCATTCTGGCAATGGACCCGCTCCTGTTTTACAACGGCCCCTCGAATCCAATCAGCCCCTATCCCGGCACCGTGAGCCCCCTGGAGGCAAACACCTCCAGTGGCAGCCAGAGTGATGCGAATTGTGGCACGCTTCCGACACCGAATCTGACCGGCAGCGATTGCCGCTTTGTAAAGGTCCCGAGCGGCCCGGGGAGTCCCGAACAGTTCGATCTATCTTACTTGGGTCCGACGAGCCAGGGCGGCAGCAGCAGCCCCACTGGCGGCACTGTAGGTGAAAGTCAGCAGGCCACACAAACGCTTGGCACGCAGACCTCGGAAACCGTTAGTTTTAGCCTAAAGCTTGGCACTACCCTTTTCAGCATGACGAGCCAGGATCAATGGACCTGGACGCAAATTCAGAGCCTTGGAACGGCGAGCGGTTCGGGGGTTGCTTTGACCGTCAGCCTGAACTCAGGGACCACGAACTGCCAGGAAAACGTCGGATTTTTCGAGGATACGGTGTACCACACATTAGCGTTCCAGGAGTTTCCTGACCCCGGCTCGGAATGCACGCAAAATGCGCCAAGTTTCTCCATCTCGGCGACGCCCAACAACCCGGCTCAGACGGCTTTGTCTCTGGGGCACTCCATGAGTTACACCGTCGATATTTCGGCGTGGTACGGCTTTAGCGGTTCAGTGGCGCTCTCGTTAAGCGGCCTGCCGCAAGGAGTAACGGCGAACTTCTCTCCCACCTCCGTCACCACATCGTCAATAAGCAGCTCAGCGCTTACGCTTACTTCCTCGTACAACAACCCAACGACGAGGATCGGGAGCTTTCCAATCACCGTGACCGGGACGAGCGGAAGTGAAACGCAGTCCGCGCCATTTACGTTAACTACTCAACCGTTGCAATATCGGGGTTACTGCGGGATCCGCTAGACGCTGCGTGCTTCGCGGTAGCGGCCCAGTTCCTTCACCATGCCGCAGTGCGCGCGGAGCGCTGAGAGGGCGCGCACACCTTCCGCATTCGAGCCGATCTGGCAGTCGACGTAGAAAATATACTCCCACGGCTTGCCATGCACCGGCCGCGATTCGATCTTGGTCAGGTTGGTGCCCATCGCGCTGAGCGCAGTCAGTGCCGCCACCAGTGACCCAGGCCGGTTCTCCAGCGAAAACGCGATGCTCATCTTGTTCGATTCCTGCCCGGTCAATTCCTGTTCGGCCTCGGCATCGTTGGCGCGCCGCACCAGGAAGAAGCGCGTGTAGTTTTCCGGGTTGTCTTCAATATCGCGCGCCAAAATCTCCGCGTGGTAGATTTGAGCCGCAGCCTCGCTGGCAATGGCCGCGACGCGCGAGTCGCCCAGCTCCGCCAGTTGCTTTACGCTCCCTGCGGTGTCGTAAAAGGCGACAGCCTTCATTGCTGGATGCGCGGAGAGAAAGCGCCGGCACTGCGCCAGCGCTACCGCGTGCGAAAATACGCGGTTAATCTCGCCCATCGACGCGCCGGGGAGAGCGATCAAGTTGTGGCGAATGCGCACGAGCGTCTCCTCGACCACCTTGACGTTGTGCTTGAGAAGCAAATCAAAATGTTCAAGGACCGATCCGGCGAGCGAGTTCTCAATGGGAATCGCGGCGGCATCGGCAGCGCCCGAGTCCAGCGCAGCAAACACTTCAGCCGAGAGCGCGCACGGCACAATCTCCGCGCCGGGCACAAACTTCAGCGCCGCCTCGTGACTGAACGCGCCTGGCTCTCCTTGGATGGCGATTTTCATGATGTGGTTTCCCGCTGCCGACCGCGCATGGCCGTCATTACCGCACACGCGCCCCCCTTTCGCACCATATCAGGCGAGCGGACGGGGAGGCTACTGCGCCGCGGACGCGGCGTCGCTCTCCACCTGCTTCACGATGATCGGAATCAGATTGCGGTCGCTTGCTGCAACCCGCGCCGAGAGCTGAGTCAGATCCGTATCCGCGCCGGTGATCAGGTCAACGCCGTCGATCGGACTCGCGTTGGGCAGGAGCCGTGAATCCGTTCCCAGACCGGCCATGTTCGCAGGAGTTTCAAACTCGACGATATTCTTCGCGCGGTAAGTCAGCTTGTCGCTTGCGTAAGGACCAGACGGAAAATCGCTCGCCGGCTCGATTCCCTCGGCAATCACGTTTTGCGCGAATTGTTTGTACGCCGGGAAGACGCGTGCGATCATCTTGGCAACTTCGAACCTTCCCGAGGTGCCGCCGGAGGAGACGGAAATCTGAATGGCCGGACCTGTGAATCCCTTCCAGTCGCTCGAGAGCAGCACCGTTTTCGAGTCGATGGGATCGGGGCTGACGAAGAGATTGGCGCCATTCGAGCCGTAGGTTGAAAAGCAGTGCCAGCCCCGCGGCGCGAGAACGCCGGGCCCGTACTCGGCTTTATAGTAGGCGAGCCGTTGCGCCGCTGTCGCAGAGATCGCAAGCGCTTTGCTCTGTCCGGATGGCGCTGCCTGCGGCCCGGCCTGCCCGTCCGACGCGCAGCCTACAAGCGGGACCTGGTCCACCACAGCGGTGGTCGCGGAATTCGGCTGCGAAAAAGCCCGAGGCCCTCCGCAGAATGCAGATGAGACGACAAGACCGGCGATCAAAAGACGATGCTTTGCCATGCGCAGAATGATATCAACTGCGACGGGGTGAGTGTGAGTGTCAGTGTGAGCGTTTGTGTGAGGGGACGGGTTCACACTCACACTCACACTCACACTCACACCCGCCTCCCGAGTCCCTTTCTGATGCGACGTTTCTTTTGCCTCCTTGTTCCCTTGTTCCCTCGGTCCCTTGTTCCCTGCCTTTACCGCCGCAACCACAAATCCGCCGACACAAAACCCAGAAACACGATCGCGATCACGCCGTTCATGGTGAAGAAAGCGGCATTCAGGCGGCGCAGGTCGCGGGGCGAAACGATGGCATGCTCAAGGCCAGCAGCAGACCGACGGAAATAATGCCGATCCAGCCGACTAGTCCAAATTTGAACAGCCAGGCGAACCATGCGAGCGCCCAGAGCGCGACCACGTGCATGGCGCGAGCGGCGTGAAAGGAGGCGGCTACACCCACTGCCTGCGGCAGGCTGTGCAGTCCCGCGGCGCGGTCGTGCTCGGTGTCCTGGCAGGCGTAGAGCACGTCGAAGCCGCCCGCCCAAAGCGTGACCGCAGCGGTAAGCACCAGAATGCGCGGGTCGAGGCTGCCGCGCACGGCAATCCACGCCGCCGTCGGCGCCAAGCCGAGCGACAATCCCAGCCCGAGGTGCGACCAGCACGTGTAACGCTTGAGGTAGCTATAACCCAGCAGCACCATCAGCGCCAGCGGCGCAAGCTCCAGCGTGAGCCGGTTCAGCTCCGCCGCGGCCACAAAAAATACCAGCACCGCGACGCCGGTAAAGCCCAGCACAAACTTGCGCGAGAGCAGCCCTGCCGGAATTGCGCGATTCCTGGTGCGGGGATTGGCGGCATCCAGGTCCGCGTCGGCCCAGCGATTAAAGGCCATGGCCGCCGACCGCGCCGCCACCATGGCCACCACGATCCATGCCACGGTGCGCCAGCCGGGCAACCCGCCTGCCGCGAGCAGCATCGCCGTAAGCGCAAAGGGCAGTGCAAAGATCGAGTGTTCCCACTTGATCATTTCGAGCGTGGTGCGTATCTTGCTGAGGATTCCGGCCATGGGCGACATTCTCTACTCTAATCGAGCCAGCGACGACAGGGGCTACGCCGCGGAGGCTGCAAAACCGCAGTTCCACGCACAGTCCCGGCGCGAGCCTGGCTAGAGCCCCGAAATCGTCATTGCAAGCGAGTCAAATCACTCATTCTTCCAGCCAGTTGCGTCAAAAGCCACAAAAAGTGATGCGCATCACAGAAAATGCCGCAAAGTCGATGAAAAGATATGGCCAGCGCTCCCGCAGCGGAGCCTGTCATTGAAGCCCTCTTATCCCCAGGAAAGGCACTTCGTGCAACTTGACCCTACTGCGTTTCTCGCCGACCCGGAGTTGATTCGCGCGCTCAGTGAGCACGCGACGCCCATCGTGTGCGACACCGACCGCATCCTCTTTCAGCAGGACGATGCCGCTGCGGGTCTCTATATCCTTCACGAGGGTGAAGTAACGCTCAGCATGGCCTCGCAAAATGGCCAGGAAATCCTCTCGGTGCAGGCGAGGGACGGTTCGCTGCTCGGCCTTCCCGGGACTCGTCAGCAGCCAGCCCTACTCGCTCACGGCGGTTGCACATGCCGGAGCGCGAGTGAGCTTTCTCGGCCGCTCGGAATTCACGGCAATCATGGAATCGAGCCCAGCGCTGGCCTTCAAGATCCTGCAAGTTCTTGCCGCCGAGGTTCGCTCCGCGCGTCACGCGCTTTATTAGAAAAGGCGCCACGGAACTCCCCAGAGATCGCGTGCTCTGTTGGCGATTTTTTGGCATCGGAGACGTACGCTAAGACTCGCTGACGCTTCACCATCGGCCACCCTCACCTGCTAAACTCACTTTCGTCGTGATCCTAGCGCACGTTGTCATCGCCGCTGCCGCTTACCTTCTCGGGTCCATCCCGATGGGATACCTGCTGGTGCGCATCTTCCGGCGCCAGGACATCCGATCTGTTGGGCAGCGGCAATATTGGCGCGACAAATGTGCTGCGTTTTGGCGGTAAAGGCCTGGGGATTCTCACGTTTCTTCTCGATGTTTTAAAGGGCAGCGCCGCAGTGTGGCTCGGTGGAGCACTCGGCGCGTGGCTGATGCCTGCCGTCCCGCTACGCGACGCGCAGGCTCTGGCTCTGGCCGCTCTATTTGCCGTGCTGGGTCACATGTTCACCTGCTGGCTGCATTTTCGCGGCGGCAAAGGCGTGGCCACCGGTTTCGGTGTCTTCCTCGTCGCGTCGCCCTGGGCAGCGCTGGCCGCCATCGGCGTTTTTGCCGTGATCCTGGCGCTTACACGCTACGTGTCGGTGGGATCGATTCTCGCATCGCTGGCTTTTCTGGTCTTTGCCTGGGTTTTCCCGCCCGGCCCGCACCCACCCCTTTTCTTTGCGGTCGAGTGCATCATCGTGCTGCTCATCATCGCTAAGCATCATCAAAACATCCACCGCCTGTTTACCGGCACGGAGTACAAAATGGGAGCCGAGAAGCCCGCATGAGCCGCATTGCCGTTCTCGGTTCCGGCGCGTGGGGAACCGCTATCGCTCTCTCGCTCCACCGCCGCGGCGGCCACCAGGTCGCGCTGTGGGCGCACAGTCACGAGCTCGCGCAGCAAATCGTCGACGCCCGGGAAAACACGCAGTTCCTTCCCGGATTTCCGATCCCTTCTGCAATCGGGGTCACCGGCGATTTTGACGCCATCACTGCCGCCGATATTCTGGTCTCCGTCATTCCTTCGGAGTTTTTGCGCCCCACGCTGCTGCGCGTTCGCACGCATCTGCGCGCCGGCCAGTTCGTTGTGAGTGCAACCAAGGGCCTTGAAGACCGCACCTATTCGCGTATGACGCAGGTCCTTTCCGCAATCCTCGAGCCGGCGGGTCTCTTGCTCTCGATCGGCGCGCTCTCCGGGCCCAGCTTCGCGCTCGAAGTGGCGCAGGGCCAGCCCACCGCAGTAACTGTGGCCTTCAGCGATCCGCAAATCGCAGCGCTCATCCAGCAGGAATTTTCTTCAGAGACGCTTCGCCTCTACACGTCGAGCGATGTGATCGGCGTAGAACTGGGAGGCGCGCTCAAAAATGTCGTCGCCATTGCTGCCGGCATCTCCGCCGGCGTGGGACTGGGCCATAACTCCACCGCTGCGCTCATCACGCGCGGTATGGCAGAGATTACGCGCCTCGCCGTGGCCTGCGGCGCGCGCCGCGATACGCTTGCCGGCCTCTCCGGCATAGGCGACCTGGTGCTCACCTGCACCGGCAGCCTCAGCCGCAACCGGACGGTCGGAGAACAGCTTGGCCAGGGCCGCAAACTGCAGGAGATTCTGGAGTCGCTCGGCGGCAAGGTTGCTGAGGGCGTGCTGACCACGCGCGCGGCTCTCGGCCTCGCCCGCAAGCACGGTGTGGAGATGCCGATTACCGAGCAGATGGAACTGATCCTGAACGAAGGCAAGGATCCGCGCGAAGCCATTCGCGACCTGATGCTGCGGCCGGGCAAGGGAGAGCACTAGATATGGGCGCCTTCACGCCGCTTCCGGCCGGATTTTGATGCCGAGCGCCTTCATCACGCCCACAAATGTCGACAGGCGCGGATCGCCAGCGGGTGAGAGCGCTTTGTAGAGTGCTTCGCGCGTGACGCCCGCCTGGCCGGCGAGTTGCGTCATCCCCTGCGCGCGCGCCACATCGCCGAGAGCCGTGGCAATCAGGGCTGGATCGCCGTCCTCGAAGGCCGCTTCCAGATAGGCCGCAATCGCTGCCGGGCTGGAAAGATGCTCCGCCGGATCCCAAACCGTCGTCTTAAGTGGCTTCTTGCCACTCTTTCGCGAGTTTCTTGGCTTTAGCAATGTCGGCCTCCTGCGTCTTTTTCGTTCCGCCAACGAACAGCAGAACTACGAACTCTCCGTGCTTGCAAAAATAGACCCGATAGCCCGGTCCGTAGTCGATGCGCAACTCGCCCACGTCTCCGCCCACCGGCTTCACATCTCCGAAGTTGCCCAGCGTCAAGCGGCGAATCCTGATTTGGATGCGAGCTCACGCATTCTCGTCGCGCAATCTGCGCAGCCAATCCGCAAAGACTTCGGTCTGGCGGACTTCAATCACCTGTTAACTATAATTCACACTGACTTTTTGCGCAATATCTTCTTGAAGATTTCTCTCTGCCGTGTTCCCATGATTTCCAGTTGCAAGATCCGATTTGCGAGGCCAGCATGAAGAGCATCGTCAGCCAAACTTCGCGCCGCCGGGCGCTCGCTGGGGCCGCGGCTGGTATTGCGCTTTCCGTTTCGCGAATTCCCGCGCTCTCGCAGCAACCCGCCCCCGCGCAGCAACCCTCGATGGAACAGAAACCCTCCGCGGCTGCCAACCAGACGCGTACCTCGCTCCATCAGGAGATTGCGTTGAACGCCGCGCCGGAACGCATCTACCATGTGCTGCTCGATTCCAAGCAATTTGCGGGATTTACGGGGATGGCGGCGACCATCGACCCCAGTCCCGGTGGCACATTCAATACATTCGGCGGATTGATCGAGGGCCGCAACGTCGAACTCATTCCCAATCGGCGCATAGTGCAGGCCTGGCGGCCGGCGTATTGGGATCCGGGCCTCTACTCCATGGTTCACTTTGAACTGAAGGCCGCGAATGGCGGTACTACTCTTGTGCTGGACCACACAGGATTTCCCGAAGGCGATTTCGACCACCTCGACTCCGGTTGGTACTCGCGCTACTGGAACCCGCTCAAAAAGTACCTGGCGAATCCCTCGTAGATTTTGCCGCAATCGAAGGAACCGTGAATCGCGCGGAGGATGCGCGTCACCGTTCCCTATTCCCTGATCCCTACTCCTCGTGCTTTCACCCGCCGGCAATGGCGCCGAGAATCAGCAGAGGTTCTTTTCCTGTTGCAACCGCTTCGGGGAGCTTCGCGTCGGGCGACGCGAGCGACCAGTCTTCCTCACATGCGAAATAGCGCAGAAACGCGCGGCGCTGGCCGGTATCATAGTCGCGAATCGTGCCGCGCAGCATGGGATAGCGGGCTTCAAGTGCGTCGAGA
Source organism: uncultured Acidobacteriaceae bacterium (assembly GCA_963732305.1). Classification (GTDB taxonomy): domain Bacteria; phylum Acidobacteriota; class Terriglobia; order Terriglobales; family Acidobacteriaceae; genus Telmatobacter. Next base: position 668,134 of record CAVSYW010000002.1, on the reverse strand, counting down.
ACAGCGCGCAAAGTGACCGGCGCGGCCACTTCGAGCAACACGTCGCCTTCAATGCGCGCCAGGTTACGCAGATGAAACGGCAGCGCCACGCGCACCTGCGATGCGCTCGCTCCTTGGCCGAACTCAGAACCCTCCGGCAATCTCGCTCCCTTGCTCCCTCGCTCCCTTGGTCTCTCGTTCCCTTGTTCCCTGCTTTACATCGTCTGCACTTCTACCGAAAGCACCGCCGGCAGATCGCGCACAATCGGCGTCCAACTGTCGCCCGAATCGGCCGAGGCGTACACCTGGCCGCCTGTGGTGCCGAAGTACACTCCGCAGTCGTCGAGCGTGTCGACGGCCATGGCGTCGCGCAGCACGTTGACGTAGCAATCCTTCTCGGGCAGCCCCTTGGCGAGCGGCTCCCACTCATTGCCTCCCGTGCGGCTGCGGTAGACGCGCAGTTTGCCTTCGAGCGGATAATGTTCCGAGTCGCTTTTGATGGGCACCACGTAGAGCGTCTCCGGCTGGTGCGCGTGCACGTCGATGGCGAATCCAAAATCGGTGGGCAGGTTGCCGCTGACCTCGCGCCAGTTGTCGCCTGCGTCGTCGCTGCGCATCACGTCCCAGTGCTTTTGCATGAAAAGCACATCGGGCCGCGAGCGGTGCATGGCCACGTGGTGCACGCAATGGCCGATCTCGGCATCGGGATCGGGAATGTATTGCGAGCGAAGACCCTTGTTGATCGGCTTCCACGTGATGCCGCCGTCGTCGGTGCGGAAGGCGCCTGCCGCCGAGATGGCGATATACATCCGCTTATCGTTCGTCGCGTCGAGGATGATCGTGTGCACTCCCATGCCGCCCGCACCCGGCCCCCACATGGACCCGGTGCCGTGGCCGCGCAAGCCGGAAAGTTCCAGCCAGTTCTCGCCGCCGTCGGTGGAGCGGAACAGCGCCGCATCTTCCACGCCTGCGTAGACTGTATCGGGATCGGTGAGCGAGGGCTCCAGATGCCACACGCGTTTGAACTCCCATGGATGCTGCGTGCCGTCGTACCACTGATGCGTCGTCAGCGGTTTGGCTGCGGTGTCGTACGCGAAGCGGTTAGGCAGCGCCGTGGGCGGGCCGGGAGGCGGAATGGCTTCATTCGGCAATCCCGGCTGGTGCCAGGTTTTGCCGCCATCGTCGGAGCGCTGAATGAGTTGCCCGAACCACCCGCTGGTCTGCGACACATAGATGCGGTTGGGATCGGCTTGCGAGCCTTTCATGTGGTAAATCTCCCAGCCCGCAAAGAACGGCCCGCTCACGCTCCAATCTTTTCGCTTGCCGTCAGAAGTGAGAACGAACGCGCCTTTGTGCGTCCCCACCAGCACTCGCACACTGCTCATGGTGACCTCCTGTGTTGCTGCTAGACCGATGCGGCGGAATGAGACCTTGGGAAACGCCGCTCTGAGATTTTTTCCGATTCCCTTGCAAATTGCAAGTATTATTTCGGAGCCGCGATTACGGCGCAGATACCGACAATAGCCGCACTGGCCCCAGCAATCCCGACGGCAACAAAGGCGACTCGGCCTTGTAGGGGCTGAAGTCGGCGAAGGCATATTTCTTGAGCGCCCAGGGCTGCTGGTCGCCGATCATTCGGTTCACCCACAGGTTCGTCACCTGCACCACGATTTGATTGCTGCCCGGAACAAGCGCTTTGGTCACGTCAATGCGGAAGGGCGCTTTCCACAAAATCCCCATATACTGGCCGTTCACGCTGACCTCCGCGAGGTTCTCCACGTCGCCCAGATCGAGCCAAAGACGCGCTCCTGGCCGTAATGCGCTGGCCGGAACGTCGATGGTCTTCGCGTAGGTGGCCGAACCGGAGTAATACTTCACGCCCGGATCCGCCGATTCGCTCCACGAGATGAGCCGCTCGAATTGCGCGGTCTCTGGAGCGCCGCGGTTTGGCTCAAAGCTAACGATCCAGTCCTTGCTGAGTGCTTCGCTCGCTCCCGGAACCTCCGATTCCTTCTCTTCAGGAAAGGTTCGTGAGGCTGCTGCGGCCGCAGCGCGGAAGACGACGAACGTCGTCCCCCAGGGATCGAGATGCAACGGCAATGTGGTGCGGCCGTCGGCGATGGAATACGCCGCCGGCTGCACTTCTCCGCTCGCCGCATCCCACAGTTCCGGCGCTTTGCCGTCCACGCGGAAGGTTGCGTTGACGCTCTCCGCGCGGTCGCTGCGATTGTCGACGAAATAGACGTCGCCATCGGAGAGCTTACGATGCACAAACATCAGGTTCGCGTCGGGCTCCGGCTTGGTGTACTCAAAATCACGCGGTACGCCGAGAGCAGCCAGCACTTCGTCGGCAGAAAGGCCGACATAAAGCCTTCCCTTCCCGATTCTGATCGCGTCGTGCGGCGCCGGCGCCAAAGCTCGCAAGGAATCGGCTATCTTCTTCCATTCCGGGGAATCGCCGGAGCCCCATAGCGAATCCACAACTTTCTTCCACTCCGCAGGATCGTCCGCGAGGCTCGGCGAATCCGTGGGACGATTGCCGACCACCACCGCGCCCTGCGCAACTAAATCTTTGAGCCGGCGCAGCACCGGCAGCGTCATGCGCTGGCTGCGGCCGCCGAGATAGAGAATGCGATAGCTCGTTCCGCCCGGCGTTACCAGGCGGCCGTCTTTGAAGCTCAACTCATTCAGCACCACGTCGCTGTTCACAAAGTCGAAGGCGTAGCCGTCGGGCGCATCGGCAATCGCTTTCCAGCCGAAGACCGCCGTCAGCGGACCCTCCTCGCCGTAAAAGTAGGCCACGTCGGCAGAGTAGTGTCCCTGCTGCAGCATCCAGGAGCAGCGCGCCAGATACGTGACCCACGGCTGCGCATCCTCGGCCCAGGTATCGTTGCGATTGAACCACAGACCGTAGGGCCCGAGCGTGAGGCCCGGCGCCATGTCAACAACGGGCTGATGCGTGGACTCATGAATCTCGAAGCGGTTCACGCCCAACGCGAATTCGAGGTCGGCGACTTTTTTCAGGCTGTTGGGCGAGAACGACCACGCGGGACCGCGCGAGGTCATCGACTCCGCGCCCGCGATGTTCTGGCCGTAGATATGCGCCACTGACGCCGCGCCGCGCAGGTCGGTGATGTAATCGATGTCCGGCCCCGGCTGGCCGGCCCAGGTCCACATCGCGCCCATGGGAACGTCGGTCCTGCTGCGCATCTCCATGTCGTCGCCGAGCGAGGGGCGATGATATTCGAGCGCCTCGCCGTAATACTTCATGCCATGAGTGTGCAGGTCCTCAGCAATTTCGCCGTAGTGATTCTCGGCAAGCAACTGGCCGATGGTACGCCGGAAGTCCCACAGGAAACGGTCGGTGTCCGCGGTGCTCTTGATGACGACGCCGGTGAGCGCCGGAAGCCACGGATGCGGATCGTAGCCGCGCCGTTGCTGAAACTCTTCAAGAATATGATCGGTCCAGTTCTGCGGTCCCACTTCGATGCTGTCGGTCAGCAGCCACGAGATGCCGTTCCCGCCGAGCATCTCCGGGCCAACCGTGTCGGCATACATCTTCAAATAGCCGTCAATATAGTCCTTCACGTAGTCGCGATTCAGCTTGTCGACTTCGAGGCCGGTCGCCTCGGCCGGAGCGGGACCGTTCTCGTGACCCGTCAGCGAAGAGCCGATGCGCAACACCATCCACGTGCCGGCGGGCGGCGTCCAGTCGAGCGTTCCGTCGGGCTGCATTTTTGCGGTCAGGTCGACGATGTCCGTCTGCGGCACGATAAACTCCGGCGCGATCTTGGGATCGGCGATCGCGAAGAAGTCGCGCGAATTGGCGTAGCCCGCGCGTTTCTCAAACTCATTCACGCGCGCGCCGCTCGAAAGCACCAGCTCGGTGATCTTGTGATCGTGATCAGGCACGCTGGGCGGCTGCGCGGGATAGACGAGACGGAAATAGCGCGCGGTGACGGCGTCAAACGAAGTTGTGCGCTCCACGATGCTGCTGAAGGGAATGTTGGTGATTTTGCGGAAGGTCTGGCCGTCGTCGCTGGCTTCAAGGCGCGGTGGAATCGCGAGGCTCTCATGATCGAAGACACTGATAGCCTCGCCCAGGCTGGCCAGCGTGACGGCCTGAATCATCTGCGGATGGCCGTAATCGAATTCGACCCACGATTCCCCGCTTGTCGACTCGTTGCCCAGCGTGCTGGCCGGTAGATCGAGCGCGACCGCGCTAACGTCGCCATCGGAGAGCGCGGGGACGTTCGGCGTTCCGGCGCTCGCCGTTATCTTCGGGTCGAGGTCTTGCTGCGCCTTGTCGCCATCGGGAATCTTGTAGGCGATCACCGCAACGTCGGTATAAAACTCCGGCGGCGTGGTCACTGTGCCGTCGGGCGCGCGGCGGCCGGCAACCTGGAAGTTCTGAAACGTCCCATCCACCTGCGGCGGATGCGCGAGCGTGCCCGTGAACGGCTTGCCGCCTGCAATGCGCGTCGCCGACCACACCATCTTTTTCATGCCCTGCGACGCGGGCACCCACGGTCCGCCGGTCTCGCTCCATCCCGGCGAACTGGCGATGGCGACTTCCATATTCATGCTGCGCGCAGTCGTAACGGCGTAGCTGAATGCATGCTTCCAATCGGGCGTCATATAAATGAGGCGATGCGGAACTACCTGCGGCGTATTGATGGCTCCCTCGAAGATGGTGACGCCGCCCACGCCCACGCGGTGCATCCATTCGAGATCGAGCTTGATGCCCTCGGTGGAGATGTTGCCGTTCATCCAGTGCCACCACACGCGGGGCCGCGCCTCATTGGGCGAATCGAGGAAGCCGCGCAACAGGGGGTCTGTCTCGGAAGCCGAGGTGGCCTGCGGTATAAACCGAACCTGCGCGCGCGCGGAAACGCCGCCGATGCACACAAGGCAAAGTAGAGCGGCGAAACAAGACTTAGAAGCTTTCATCGAAATCCATCCTGAAGTGACTGTTCGAGAACGGGAAGCCGGCAGCGCTTCTCACGGTTGTCTTGGGGGCGCCACTGTGGCCCTCGTTGAGCCCGTCGAGATGCCTCCATCGACCAGCAGCGTCTGGCCCGTTACGTAGCGGCTCGCTTCGGAGGCGAGAAAAACCACGGCGCCATCGAGATCGCGCGGCTCACCTGGGCGTTTTAAGGGAATGCGATCGGTGAGGTAATCGACCCACTCCGGATTCTCGTAGAGAACCTTGGTTTGCGCGGTCTTGAACCATCCCGGCGCCAGGCAGTTGACTGTGACGCCGAACTTGCCCCAGTTGTCGGCGAGGCTCATGGTCAACTGACGCACGCCGCCGCGGCTGGCCCCGTAGGGCGCGAGGCCCGCGTAACCAAACACGCTGGTGACGGAGCCGATGTTCACGATGCGGCCGTATCCACGCGCGATCATGCCCCGGGCTATGGCTTGAGCAACGAAAAACGTGCCACGCAGATTGGTCTCGATAATCTGATTCCAGTTGTCCCATGTGACTTCGAGCGCGGGCTTGCGAATGTTGCAGCCGGCGTTGTTGACGAGGATATGAATTTGCCCGAAGGCGGCTTCGGCATCTGCGGCAAAACGCCGGATGCTCTCCAGGTCGCGCACGTCTAAATCAAGTGCAAGCACGCGCCGGCCGAGCGCTTTGATTTCCTTCTCGAATGCCGCGAGGGTCTCGCGCTTGCGGCTGGTGAGCACCAAATCGGCCCCCGCCTTCGCCAATGCGCGCGCAAAGTATTGCCCCAGGCCGCGGCTTGTGCCGGTTACGACGGCCACCTGGCCACTAAGATCGAAAAGCTTGTCGTGGATTTGTTTTTCGGGGCTTGGATTCATGGCGTGAGAATCACTTTCATCAGGTTGGCCTCGCGCGCATGCAGTCGAGAAAACCAGCGCGGACCTTCTTCAAGTGGAGCGACGGCCGTAATCAGGGGCGACACCACGATCGCGCCGTTGGCGATCAACTCGATGGCCTGCGGATACTCGCCCGCCGAGGCGCATGAACCTTGGAGACGCAGTTGCCGCGTCACAACGTTTTGCAGCGGCAGCGTGACTTCCGGCTGAATGTTGCCGATCAGCGCGACCGTGCCACCTTTTCGGGTGCAGTCAATCGCGGCGCCCACGGTTTCGTTCCGACCGACAGCTTCATAGACGACGTTGACCCCGCGGCCTTCGGTGCGCCTGAGCACTTCGGCAACCAACTCCGCTCCAGAGAGGTTGAGGTTTTCGTAGGCGCCAATATTGCGCGCGAGCTCAAGCCGCGAGGCGTCAACGTCGGCAATCATCACGCGTTCGCATCCCAGCGCTCGCGCCGCCTGCAGCGTCAGTAGGCCGATCATGCCCGCGCCGATGACGAGCGCCGTTTCGCCGCCTCTGATCTCAGAGACACGCACCGCGTGCAGCGCGACCGACGTGGCTTCGAGCATCGCCGCTTCCGCGAAGGAAAGATTCTCGGGCAATGGATAAAGGATGTGCTGCGGTACCGCGACATACTCGGCAAATGCGCCGTGACGGCGGTAATCGCCGCAGGAGACGCCGATCACCTGACGGTTGTCACAGAGATTCACTTCGCCGCGCTGGCACGAGGCGCACGCGCCGCAGTAGACCGTCGAGTCGAAGGTCACGCGACCGCCTGCGGCATAGCCTTCAACGCCTGCCCCTACCGCGGCCACGGTCCCGGCGGCTTCATGGCCCATCACAATGGGCGGAATGCGCCGGCCCGACGAACCATCGTAGCCATGCACGTCACTGCCGCAGATGCCGCAGGCCGCGACGCGCACCAGCACTTCGCCCGGACCCGCCACAGGCGCGGGAGAATCGGCAATTTCGAGTTGACTATAGGCAGACAGGAGGAGGGACTTCATGGTTTGCAAACTCGATCGCTTGGTTGGTGGTCTCTCAAATTGAAATTCCTGCACCGTCCCTATGGGACTCCGAAGCAACTGAAAGAATCTGCTTTCCCCACGCTAAAGCGCGGGGCTAACAAACACTGCGCCTTCGGCGCGGCATTGCTTCATACATCGCAGAGATCCAAGGCGGCGCGCAGGCTCGTGAGCGGATCGCGGACGGGAACAAATTCGTGCGCCACATAGCCTTTGAAGCCTGCATCGGCGATGGCCCGCATAACTCCGTCCCATTGTACTTCTTGCGTGTTGTCGAGCTCGTGACGGCCGGGTACGCCGCCAGTGTGAAAATGGGCGAGCCATTGCATGTTGGCGCGGATGGTCGCGATCAGGTCGCCCTCCATAATCTGCATGTGGTAGATGTCGTAGAGCAGTTTCACGTTGGGCGAGTTGACTTCCTCGACTACGCGCACGCCCCACGCGGTGTGGTCGCACATGTAATCGGGATGATTGACTTTGCTGTTCAGCAGCTCCATGCAAATGTTCACGCCGTTGTCTTCGGCAATCTTTTTCACGCGGTTCAGGCCCGCGACGGTATTGCGCGCGCCTTCCTCGTCGCTCATGCCGCGGCGATTGCCGGAAAACGTGATGACGTTGGGCACGCCGACTTTCGCCGCGAGCGGAATGTTGGTGCGGAAGGCCGCCTCGATGGCGTCGTGATGTTCCAGCCGGTTGAGCGCATCGGGGATGGTACCGCCGTCGGCGTAGCCCATGCTGCAGATGAGCCCGTAGCGGCGCGGAACCTCCCATTCGTCGACCGATAAAAGATCGATGCCCTTCATGCCGATCGAGGCCGCGAAGGTACAGAGCCGGTCGAGAGGAATGTCTTTGTAGCACCAGCGGCAGGCCGACTGGTGAATCCGGTTCTTGCGCGGGGGAAGGGCGGTTTCGGCGTGCGTCAAGGCCGGCAGCGAGGCCAGGGCAGTGGCGGCAAAGCCGGATTTCAGCGCGGCGCGGCGGGTCAGCCTGGTTTGGCTCATTGGGTTGATTCCATTCACAGGGAAGAATTGTAATGCAGTCGACGGAGTTCAGGTCTCTTGAAGGTGGACCTGATTTTGGTGGATTCCCATCCATTCGGTCGCCGCGGCGGCCGAATGGATGGGGCACGGAGAGTCGTGCCTGGTTGAATGCACGCGAAGCAACTGCAAGCGGATTAGAACGTGAAAGCGAGGCCGGCGCGGAGGCTGCGCTGGTCCTCGGCGAAGAGAAGCAACGTGCCGTCGCTCAGGATGTACGGCTGGTAGCCCTCGGCAAGCAGGTTTCTCACGTCGAGCAGCGCCTGGAGACCTACGGAACCGTCGCGAGTAATGCGGATGGGCTGGCAGAAGTGCAGATTCAGGAAGGGCTCGGCCATCTCCTGCGCGAAGGACGCCACCGGAGTCACGGTTTCGTCGGGCTGCCATGTGTAGCTGGCACGCCACTGGGTTCCGGTTCCTTCCAGCGTGCCGGAGAGTGAAATCGCATAGGTCTGCGCGTGCCGGGAATGTGCGGCTGCAAGCACATCCGTGATTGCGGGTTCCTGTGGCAACGCCGGCATCACCAGGGCATCTCCGCTGGCATAGCTCATACGCATGCGACTGCCACCGGGCAGCCGGTGTTCCAGGCTGGCCTGCACACCCCTGCTACTGTAATCCGGACCCGCGGCACGCATCAGGTCACTCGCCCGGTCGAACAGCACCGCAGACGGAGCCGCGCCCGGAGCAAAGTGGCCCATCGCTTCAAGAACCGGGTTGTCGATGTGATCGGCGTAGAGGATAACGGACATGCCTGAGGCGTCAGTCTGCCGCGCCCAGGCGATTTCCTGATGGAAACCGTGCTCGATGGTCAGAGTTCCGTTGCGCTCAGCCAGTGCGGGCATCCATGCCGTGGCTTCGCTCGGAGCCCCACCGCGATCCGGCGTCATAGTGGCCATGCGGTAGTGGATTGTCGATTTGCCCGCGTGCCATGCAACGGCTGCAAAGGGAAGCATCGCCGTCGCTGTCTGCGAAGACGATCCCGTCACGCGGCCGGCAACCGCATCGGAACCTACTTCGGCATCGAGCGATTCGCCAAAGTGCATCGTCTCCGAGCTGCGAATTGAAGCTTCGTCGAGACCCGCGTCGCCTCCGCTCACAACTTCCGGATCGATGGACACGGCAGCGACCGACTGCACCGAGCCGGCAAATCCCAAATCCTGATGGAAGCCCAGCATCGATTCCATGCCGCCGTCGCTGCCGGGAGCAAAATCCACGCGCGCCAGCAGCTCGCGACTGCTCGAGGGCGTGTCCTCCACGGCCATCGAGAAGCGCTCGCCGTTTTCGCCGAAGGTTCCGGCCTGGCCGGTGGCCATCAGCCTCGCCTTCAACTTGGGTTTGGCCCCGGAGCCTTCAGAATCCATAATGAGCGGCCCATCCTCGAGCCAGCGCAGCAATGGCCGGTTGGCGGCGGAGCGCAACGTCCACGCCCAATCGTCTTTGGGCGCACTGCCGGAACGCGGCTCGGCCGGCAGCCATTGAATCACTTCATAGAGCGTATAGAGCGTCAGGTTCACGATGGTTCCGGCATGGACGCGAACATTCTCGCGCTGCGAAGGCAGGAACGACGGTCCCATCGCCTTCAATATGTAGCGGCCCGGCAGGAGTGAAGAGATAAGAAATTTGCCATCGCCGTTGGTGTAAGCGCTGGCGATGACGCTCAGATTTGTGCCCAGTACCTGGACTTCTACGCCGATTTGCGGCGCGCCCGACGAATCCCGCACCACGCCCGACACCGTCGCCGTCGCCGCTCCAGAGAACGAAGCAGTGCCCAATGCGATTAGCACGGCGAAACCGGCGAAATAGGTGCTGCACTTCATTCGCAGATCATTGACTCCGCCGCGTCCCTGGCGATCTTTCCCCGAAAGCGGTACCGCGCGACTCTCCGGCTTCTCTAGTCCGGTTGGCGCTTGCACGGAATGTTACTATTCCACGATAAAAGGCGCCGATTGCGCAATCTCTTGTTTCGAAATTTCGTCATTTACTTTCACGGTCACCTTGTATCTTCCGGGGCTCAGGCCGGCCATCGGCAGGGTTTTCTCCACCGTCAACTGGTCGCTGTGTGCCCCTAAATCCTTTGATTCCAGCTGCTTCTCGAGGATCACCGTACCCGTTGAATCGGAAATCTGGTAGGTAACCGTCGCCGAATTGCTCTTGGTGGCATCGTCGATGCGAAGGTTATAAAACTGCAGCCAGAAGTTCAGGTCCTGGTTGCGCCTGATGCTGACGGGCGTGGCGGGATTCTCGGACACGCGCGGCCGGACAAACATATTGCTGATGATGAAGCTACCGCTTCCAATCTGCTGTGAAGACACGGTGCTCATCTGATCGGCCAGGATGAGCGAGGAAGCTCCTAGATTTTCATCCTGAAATTCTGGAACGTTGAGACTGCGGCCGTAAATTCCGATGTGCTCCGGGTTGTTCACGTCCTTGATGGCGATATCGAGACGGTAAAGCCCGGGCGGAAGTGGAAGCGACTTCCAATAAAGCGAACGGCGATCGAGCGACTTCTCCAACAACTCGGAGGGCTCAGTCACCTCCACGGTGTCCTCGAAGGTCTGCACCGTCTTGTGCATGATGGTGGTCACTTTCCCGAGGATGTTCACTACGCCTTTTGAAACGCCGTCCTTGGTCACAAAAGTGATATCGCGGTTGCGAATCTGAAGGGTGATGGGCACCAGGTCCATGCTATCGGTCACCTTCACATAGTCGGTGCGCACGTCAAAGGGAAACACCGGTCCGGGCATCAGCTTGTGCGAGGCGTTGAATGCGTCGAGATCGTTCTCAAGATCGGTGAACTTGACCGGCGGAGGCGCGAAGAGCTTGGCCGCCTGCTCAATGCGGTCGAACTCCTTGCCTTGTTGCTGGTCGCCCATGGGGCCATTGCCCAGCTGCTCCAATCCATTGCCTTTGAACCGGTTGGTCTTGTCCTGATTGTTCATCTCTTCCCACTGCGTCAGGCCGGCTCCGGGAACATACTTCAGGGCGTCCTTCTCGCTGCGGTCGATGGTGTAGTGGTAATCGCCGCACTGGCAGGAGTCGACGAACTCGAGGTCGATGTTCTCACCAATGCCCTCGAGATAACGGTAGTGCCACACCTCAAACGGGAAGGTAGAGGTCTCGCCGCCACCCTCTTCCATAGGCCGCTCGTACATGCCGCCCGAGGGGTGGGAGTCAATGCTGTCGGGGGCACCGTACGCGATATAAATATGGCCGCGATCGGTCTTCCAACCGGGCTTGCCGGCGGCAAAGTGATCGTTGGCGTACTGGATGCGCCGGTAATGTTCCTCGCGAAACTCATTTTCCGGAGAGTCGGGATTGGGGTTGCGGCGCTGCCAGAAGTTTTCGATGAAGGCCTCGCGCTCCTCATCGTTGCTGAGGCTCATGAAGGATTTGCGCTCATCGTCGGTAATGATGTAGGGAACGTCCTGGTCCAGCCAGATCTTGTAGGGCCCCTTCAATTCCTGACGCAGAGCTTTCTGCGCCCTGTACCGCTCCTTATCGCTGAGCTGGCGCTTCATGGGATCGGTTTCCTGGCCCTGGCTGGAACCCTGGCCGGCCGATGACTGGTCCTGTTGCGTGGGGGCGGGAGCGGCGTTCTGTTGAGCCAGAAGGCCGATAGCGGGGAACGAAATGAGGCCGCAACCGAGCGCTGCGAACAAGTAAGGGCGGCTATTGAACATCATTGCCTTGAATACTCCTGCGATCCCTTATTTTACGGCCCCCGGAAGCGCCGGGCAAGGTTCATTCGAAGGTAGATTCCGGTAGTTCGACGCGCCGGACCCGGCAAGGTCATCCGCGGCGCAGGCGCGGCACGCAAAAACCTGCCTTCTCGCCCCGACATTTGCGACGGCCCCCGCGCCCTCGTCCCGTCAAACTGGGCCGTCAAATTGGCAGCCGCATCTTGCTCGTCTACCGCAATTTGTAGTCATCCCTGCCGCAATTCGCTGTGCGCTGGCGCACAGGTTCAGGCGCCATGACCCTCGGCGGCGGGCCGACCCGCACTCGAAGCAAGATTTCACGGAACCTTCGCCCACCCCCTCGCGTACACTGGATAGGAGAAACTCGAAGAATTGCCATGAAGAAAATCCTCCTCATTGTTCTCGCCGTGCTGGTGGCAGCCGGGCTTGTAACCTTCATGGTGATCAAGCAGCAGTCCGGATATACCAAAGTGCTCACCGCTACCGTGTCGCGCCAGGATTTGACCTCTGTCGTGAGCGGCACCGGCCAGATCAAACCCAAAAATATCGTCAACGTGGGCGCCACGTCGTTTGGGCGCATCACCCGCTTCTACGTGAAGGAAGGCGATCACGTAAAAAAGGGCCAGACTCTGGCGACCGTTGAAAGTGTCCAGCAGGAGTCGACGGTAAACGCTCAGCAAGCGACCATCTCCGCTGCAAAAACCGACATTGCATCGAGCGTAGCCAACGAGAAGACCCAGCAGGCCAACGTCGATCACGCCAAGGCCGACTTGGAACAGAAAAAGCTCGAATGGGAACGCGCGCAGTCGCTCTACAAGGCCGGCATCATGTCAAGGCAGGACTACGAGACCAACAAGGCCAATTACGATCTCGACGTTGCTGCCCTCGCCCAGGCGGTCGCCGGGCTCAACCAGGCCAGGGCGCAGACCGATTCCGCGCGCGGCCACCTGCAGACCGACGTCGCCAACTTGCAGGCCGATCAGGATCTTCTGAGCAAGACCATCGCCACCGCGCCCTTCGACGGCATCGTGACCAACGAGCCTGTGCGCGAGGGCGAGACCGTGGTGGAAGGCATCCAGAACGCCGAAGGATCCACGCTGATGACGCTGGCGGACATGAGCGTCGTGACCGCCGAAGTCAAGGTGGATGAGACCGACATCGTGAGCGTGCAGATGGGGCAGGAGGCCGATGTGACCGTGGACGCGCTGCCCAACAAAGTCTTCAAAGGCCACGTGACGTTGGTGGGCGATCAGGCGCTGCTGCGCTCGACCGGCGTAGCCACTTCGCAGTCCACCTCCGGCACCGAGGAGGCCAAGGACTTCAAGGTGGTCGTCACGCTTGACGATCCCAACGACGACTTGCGCCCCGGGCTCTCCTGCACCGCCAAGATCACTACCGCGCACAAGAGCGACGTGCTCACGCTGCCCATTCAGGCATTGACCATGCACGATCCCGCCACGGACAACGAAAAATCCAGCGGCAGCGTTCATGCGGCATCGGGTCCGCCCGCGCCTGTGGCAAAATTGAATCCCGTGCAGGGCGTTTTTGTGGCCGAGAAGGATGCGCACGGCCGGCTGCGCGCCCGGTTTATTCCCGTCACCACCGGCATCACGGGCACCACGGATATCGAAGTGCTCTCGGGCCTCAACGCAGGCGAGGAGATCGTCACCGGCCCTTACAAAACATTGCGCGATTTGAAGGGCGGCGCGCTACTCAAGCGCGACACGGCCAAACCGGTGACGATTACGTCGAGCGATAGTTGATGACGAAGTGAAAGGAGTGAAGAAAGTGAAAGAGTGAATAAACGATACGGCTGAATAATGTACTGACGGCCAATTCATTCACTCCCTGACTCTATTCACTCAATTCACTTTCTTCACTTCTTTCACTTGCTTGTGGCTCGCTGAATACTAACCACTGAGGAAAGCATGGCACTGAACAGCATCGGCGTCGAAGAGTTACCCAGAACCGCGGTTCAAGACGCGAGCAACGTGATCGTCGTCGAGGATCTGTGGCGCACCTACGACATGGGCTCGGAGCAGCAGGTGCAGGCCCTGCGCGGCGTCTCGCTCAAGATCCGCCACAACGAATATGTCGCCATCATGGGCCCCTCCGGTTCAGGCAAGTCCACGCTCATGAATCTCATCGGCTGCCTCGATACGCCCTCGAAAGGACAGTATTGGCTGAACGGCCAACTCGTGAGCGAGCTCGACGACGATCAACTGGCGCGCATTCGCAACAAGGAAATCGGCTTCGTCTTCCAGACTTTCAATCTTCTGGCTCGTGCCACCGCTCTGCACAACGTGGAGTTGCCGCTCATCTACAACGGCACTCCCGCCGTGGCGCGCATCGAGCGCGCCAAGCAGGCTCTTGCCGACGTCGGCCTGGAATCGCGCATGATGCACAAGCCCAACGAGCTCTCCGGCGGCCAGCGCCAACGCGTGGCCATTGCGCGCGCCCTGGTCAACAGTCCGTCGATCATCCTGGCCGACGAACCTACGGGGAACCTCGACTCCAAAACCGGCCAGGAGATCATGGCCCTCCTCGATCAGCTTCACGCCCGCGGCAACACTATCGTACTGGTAACGCATGAGGCAGATATCGCAGAGTTTGCGCACCGGGTAGTGCACATCCGCGACGGCCAGATCTTCTCCGACGAGCCGTCTTCGCGCGCGCGCTGAACGTCACGGCCGAAACTCCCTGGCGACTCCATCGCCGCAAAGATTTTTTCGGCGACCTGCAACGATCTTCCGTGAAGATTCATCCAAGCCAGTTGACAGGGTATGGAATTTGGGTCAAGATTTCCACAGAACATGAGGGAACGGACGCAGGCGGCAAGAACGGCTGCTCAGCGCGATGTACTTCATTCTGGCCTTCCTGCTTTTCCCCGTCTCGACCGACCTACGGATGCGCGGCTGTTCCGCCGGATTTCTCTTGAATTTCCGGCCCAGTCCGCAATTGAGAGCCCTCCTCCACCGGCACGTTCACGATGATGGCGGAACAGTCGCACCGTTTATCGGCTCGCATGGCTGAACGTATTTTTCCCTTTCGGCTGCGATTGAGCCTGTTGATGCTTCGTAATACGGCGTGATCCGGAATCCCAGCGACGAGTTTGTCGCCAGGGTCGACCGCGATGCGCGCCGCGTTGAGCGGAGGAATCCATGGTTGTCACTTCTCAATGCCACGGTCACCGCGTGACCGGGATCCTGGTGGGAGAGAGCAACGTGCAGCGCTACTTTCCCAGGAACATCGTCGAAATCGAACTGCAACTCGGTCACCTCCGCATCGAGTGCGGCCTGGGGCCGAATTTCTGGAAAGACAAGCCGGAGATCTCCGACCCCCGGCTCGGCCTGTGGCTGGAGTCGAAGGTCGACGACGGCTTTGGCCACCGCGTTCCCACTCCTCTGGCCATGATTCCGACGGGCAGAAACTCTTTCATCGTCGGCCCCGCCCATCTCGAGGACGCGCAGCAGAATGCGCATTGAGACCCATTGGGAAAGGAGGCGTCGATGAAAACCGATCGTGCTGCCACAGATCTCGAAGTTCGCGCCGCTGAAGCCTTGATAGCGCTGCTGGAGCAGGTCTCCGCGGTCAAGGTTAAGGAAATGAAGCACGAACCGCTGACGCGCGGTCGCGCCGCCGAGATCCTCGTCCATATCGACATCCACGGCCGCCGCCATACGCTGGCATGCGAAATCAACTCCGACACACGCCCCAGCAGAGTCCGCGCTTCGATCAAGAAGTTGCAGGATTGCGCCGCGCATCTTGCCGGCGATGCCACGCCGGTTCTGATCGCGCCCTATCTCTCGCCTGAGGCACAGGCACTCTGCAAAGAAAGCCATGCCAGTTTTTTGGATCTCGAAGGCAATGCCCGCCTGTGGTTGGGCGAGGTCTTCATCGGCAAGCGCTCGATGCGCCAGCATGCGGCCGCGCAAAACGCCGCCTGAACGCAATGTGCGCCGCCCACTAATCAAACGTTGAAAGAAAGGAAGGCAAAGACATGCCGGAAGCGACTTGGAAACCTCACGAGAAACACGGACACTTGACGATGCAGAGCGACTTACCCGACAGCGTCTACGCGTTTCCCAGGCAGCGTAAAGAACCGCTGACCGACGCGCAGCACGTGCGCAACGCGGTCGCGCGGTTCGATCAAGTGATCAACGTCTCCGATGCCGATCGCGCTTTGGCGTTCGCGAACATCGAGAAAGCGGCAAGCCACTATGGCGTCAACCTGTCGGAAACGTCATGGCACGACCTGGGCGTTCATCCGCAAGAGAGATAAAAGGCTACCGCGCAGAACGGCCAGTCGCCAGTGTGAGTGTGGAGTGCGAGTGTGAGTGTGGAGTGCGAGTGTGAGTGTGGAGTGCGAGTGTGAGTGTGGAGTGCGAGTGCGAGTGTGAGTGTGGAGTGTGAGTGTGGAGTGTGAGTGTGGAGCGTCAGTGTGGGATGTGAGTGTGAGTGTGAGCGGACAGTGTTCGCGGATCACCGACAGCTAACGACTCGCACGACACACTCATACTCACACTATTCTCTAGATTTCCAATATCACCGGCATAATCATCGGCCGGCGCCCCGTGGACTTCTGGATCAGGCGTTTCAGTTCCACGCGTACGCGCTCTTTCACCATGCCGTAGTCGGACTTCTGCTCGGCGCTCAGTCCATCCAGCGTCTTCAGCACCGCCTCTCGCGCCTGTTCGGTGATATCCGCGCCGCCGAAACCGCGCATCACCACTTCGGGCTCGCGCTCCACTTTGCCGGTCCTCTTGTTGATGGCGAGGACCGCCAGCACTACTCCGTCTTCCGATAGGATGCGCCGGTCGCGGATCACCAGATCCTCAACAACATCAATCGATGAGCCGGAATCGATCAGAATGCGCCCCGCCGTTACCTTGTCCTGCTTGCGCGCGTCGTCCTTGTCCAGCTCCAGCACGTCGCCATCCTCGATCACCATGGCGTGTTCCACCGCGCCCGTCTCCATGGCCAACCGTGCATGCCGCCGCAAGAAACGGTAGTCACCGTGAATCGGAATGAAGAACTTGGGCCGCACCAGATTGATGAGCAGCCGCATCTCCTCCTGGCTGCCGTGGCCGGAGACGTGAATCAATCCATGCTGGCCGTCGTCGTAAATCACGTTGGCCTCGCGGCGGCTCAAGTGATCAATGACGCGAAAAATTCCTTTTTCGTTGCCGGGAATGATGCGCGAGCTGAGCACCACCGTGTCGCCGGCCTCGATGTGCGCGTGCTTGTGGTTGTCCACGGCGGCGCGGCTTAGCGCGCTCATCGGCTCGCCCTGCGTGCCGCTGATCAGGATCATCATCTGCTCGGGTGCAAAGTCGCGCATCTGCCCCGGATTGATCACCAGGCCCGGCGGAATCTCGAGATAGCCGAGGTCCTGTGCGATCTCCGTGCTGTCCATCATCGAGCGCCCCACTACCACCACCTTGCGCCCGTGCTTGCGCGCCAGCTCCATGGCGATGCGGATGCGATAGATCGACGATGAGAAGCAACTGAAGAAGAGTTTTTTCTTGGTCTGCGAGAAAATTTCGTCGAGGCGAGGAATGACCGCGCGCTCGCTGGGCGTGTAGCCGGGCCTTTCGACATTTGTCGAGTCCTGTAGAAGCGCCAGCACGCCGCGCTTGCCGTACTCGGCAAAAGTGTGCAGGTCAAAGGCCTTGTTGTCGAGCGGCGAAAGATCGATCTTGAAGTCGCCAGTATGAATGATCACGCCCACCGGCGTCTCGACCGCCAGCGCCACGCAATCCACCAGCGAGTGCGTCACGCGGATGGGTTCAATGGTGAACGGCCCGATGGTGAACTTCACCTTGGGCTGGATCTCGACCAGCTCGATCTCGTCGATCAGCCCATGCTCGTCGAGCTTGTCTTCCACGTAGGCCAGCGTGAACTCGGTGGCGTAGACCGGAACCTTCAGCTCGTTCAGGATCCACGGCAGTCCGCCGATGTGGTCCTCGTGCCCGTGCGTGAGCACAATGCCGCGCACATGCTTCTTGTTCTCAATCAGGTAGGTGATGTCGGGCACCACAATGTCGACGCCGAGCAGTTCCGACTCGGGGAACATCAGGCCGCCGTCAATAACAATAATGTCGTCTTCCCAGCGCACCGCAAGGCAGTTCATGCCGAACTCGCCCAGTCCGCCGAGGGGGATAATTTGCAGCTTTTTTGTTTGCATCGGTCATCTTTGATGCTACCACCCGGAGCGTTGCCAACATCCCAATCCTCAGCGCTCAGTTTGCGTGAGCGAATGGTTTTCTTTCCACAGCGCGGCTGTGGTAGGCTCTGTCATGGTTCTATTGCCACTTTGCAGCTGGCACATCGAAAACATCAAACTGGAGGAACATTATGGGCATTCTGGAAGAAGCAGCGGGAGCGTTTGCTGCCGTTGAAGGCGCGAAGAAGCTGGACCCGAACGCTGGAATCATCACCGAGGGCGTAGCCGCCATCGCTGGTTTCGAGGGTACCGAGGCGATCACCAACTTTATCGAGAAGAAGGAAGAAACCAAGGACGATTCACAGGGCTGATTCGTGAAGTTCACGATTCTGTAACTCTCAAAGAACAGAAGTGCCCCAGGTTCGGCGAAGGAATTGCGCCAAACCCGGGGCACTCGCGTTTCAGGAGCCAACCGGTAAAGGCCGGCGAATTTCCCGCCGATCTACTTCCGTTTCGGGGGCTGATTGGCAACGATCATGCCGGCGATCTTGGCATAGGTCGCAGCCGGAACGATGTTCTTGGTCTTCAACTGAGTCTTGTTGGCATAAGGACGGCCGGCGATGATCTTCGCCGCATACGCATCGCCGATGCCGGGAAGCGCCTTGAGCTGAGCCGCTGTCGCGGAGTTGATGTCGACCAGTGCGGCTGCCGGCGCGGCTGCGCTGCCGATGGGAGTTGGGCTGCCCAAGGGTTGCGCGCACATCGCCGGCAGAACGCCGAGAAGGACGAACGCACCCAGGACTGCCAGGACTTTTGCGATTCTGTTGCTCTTCATGTGAGTTTTCTCCTGCCTTTTCTCTTGAACATACATTTGTTGTTGCTGCATTCCATGGTTGCGGGAAGATTCAGGCTGCGCTCTCCTCAAGGAAATCGCAACCTTGCTCGCCCCTCAAAAACTCCGGGCCTTAAGGAAAAATGCTGTTGACCTACTTCTTCAGGAAGCCCTCGGCCATGCCCATCAGGCCGCCAATCCCACCGGAGTCTGCCGGCGCAGCGCCGCTGCTGTCTCCCAGGCCGAGCGCCGAGGACAACATCCCCTGAAACTCCGGCGGCACCTTGGACAACAAAGCTTGACCGATCGCCTGTTCCACTTCCTGCGCCTGATCGGGGCTCAGGCCCGCCTTCTGTTGCAAAATATCCGATATCTCGCTCATCTCCATCTCCATTTCCTGGTTTGGTCCACTCGGTTGCCGTCGAGAAATATGCGAAGAGGTGGAACCGCGCAACTCCGCGATTCCATCTCCTGTGTTGCGCGCCAGGGCAGATTTCTGCCTCGCGGATGTAGGGAAAAATGCTATTTAGCGGAGCAGGGCTTGCCGCCCACGGGATGCGCGCCTTTGGCCTTGGCGTCCGGCTCGCTCATATAACTGCCGGCCTTGGTTTTCCCGTAGTACTGCGTTCCATAGCAGTGGTAAACGTTGGATGCCGTGTTGAGCCACACCAATCCAGGTCCGCCTCCAGGCGCGGCCGCGGTCGTCTTTGAGGACGACAAGCTTGACGTTGTCGTGGCCGGCTTGGTGGGGGTAGACGTGGTGGCGGGGGTAGTAGAGGTCATCGCCGGTGAACTGGTCTTGGTGCCGGTCGAAGGCGTGGTCGTGCTGCTCTTGGTCGACGTTGAAGTTGTCGTGGATGGCTTGCTCGTCGAATTCATTGTGGAGGGCTTAGTTGTCGAAGTCGAGGTGGATGCCTTCGCCGGTCCCCACCACTTTTTCACGCCCTTATGGCCGGAGCACGCACCCGATTTGGTCGCCCCCGAGAAATAGGTTCCGTCGTTGCAGAGCGCAGTTGAGCCCGCAGGCGCACCCGCGGGGGCTTGTGCCAGACCGATCTGGGCAGCCAAAATGCAGCTAAGAATCGCGATCTTGCGAATCATACTTATCCTTTCTTCGGTCTCATCACAAGACCGGCCAGTTCTTTGGGTTTGGTTACTTGGCGCTAGCGATGCTTGCACCCGGGCCGCAGCCATGTCAAGAGGAAATTCCGGACCTCTCGGGTCCGGAATACCAGGGTACGATGCGACGCACTGACGTAACTGCGGATCGCCGCCGCGAGGAGGTCAGGCTGCGGGTCATTCGTCGCCGCGTCTCTTAGCGCTGAGGCCAAGTGCCGGGAGGGGGGCCCTGCGGCCATGTGCCAGGTGCAGGCGCAGGAGGTCCAGCCACAGGAGCGGAACTCTGCGGCGCAACGCCGGGAGCGTAACCCTGCTGCGGAACTCCAGGAGCATAACCCTGTTGCTGAACGCCCGGAGCATAACCCTGTGGCGCAACACCGGGAGCATAGCCCTGCGGCCAGCCGGGAGGCCCTGCGGCAGGAAATCCGGGCACAGGATATTCGGAACCTGGAGCGGGCACCTTGTCCAGCAGGCGGGAAAATCCGTTAATCTTAGCCCAATAAAGGCCATAAGTAACCGCGTACATCAAATTCGCGAAGTTTGAAACGCTTGGAATGACGATATCGACGGCGATGATCGCCAGGCCGACGACACCCATAGTCGTGCCGGCTTTCTTTCCCGGCTCTGCCTCCGCACTCGGAATTCCCCTGGCTCGAAATTCGTTGCTGAGAGACTTCGCCATGTTTGACGCGACGGTAAAGATATAAAACCTGTTCACGATGGGGATCACGAGCAGCCACAGCGATCCAGTCCCCATCGTCCTTGAGGGGGGAGAGCACTTCTCCAGCGTGCGAGAAAGGGTGAGGACGAAAGCGATGCTCACCGCGATCTCGATCGCTAACAGGAGGAAGATAAGGTTCGTCGGGAGGCCGGCGATCGTTGTGGCGGCCTGTAGGACGACTATTGCGGCTGCGATTGCCTGCATGGGACCTCCGATCGTTTGGCAAAACGTGGGGGAGCTTGAATCCTAGCGCGGCCGCGCCGACCCGGCCAATGAATAAATTCCGCGCCGCGACGCCGCACCCCCTGCTGGTGTACATTGAGTCCGTTGCGCCTCTGCGGCGCGAAGGAAGATCCCATGACTGTATCGAGACGCGCATTTCTCAAAACTTCCGTCACCGGCGCGATTGCCGCCGGGTTTCCCGCCATCGTTCCCAACTCGGTCTTCGGCGCAGCCGCGCCCTCCAACCGCATCACCATCGGCGCCATCGGCCTGGGCCGCATCTCGCGCGGACACGACATGCCGGGAGTCCTGCAATTCACAGGCATCGCCGGCCGCGACAATCGCATCGTGGCTGTCTGCGATCTCAGTGAGGAACGCGTCGTGCTCGGCCAGCAGTATGTCAATGACGCCTATACAAAGAAATTCGGCAAGTCTTACACAGGCACGCGTGGCTACTCCGATTTCCGCGAACTCCTCGCGAGCCCTGACATCGACGCCGTCCTGATCTCGACGCCGGATCACCACCATGCGCGCCTGGCCATCGCCGCTGTGGCTGCGGGCAAGGATGTCTATCTCCAGAAGCCGGCGTCGCTCACCATCCGCGAAGGGCGCACCATGGCCGATCGCGTGAATGCCAGCGGACGCATCCTCGAAGTCGGCTCGCAACAGCGTTCGTGGAAGCAATTCGCGCGCGCCGTGGAGTTGGTGCGCAACGGCCGCATCGGCACGGTGCAACGCGTCGAGATCGGCCTTCCCGGCGATCCATCGGGCGGCAATCCGCAACCTATGCCGGTGCCCAAGGGGTTCAATTACGATGCGTGGCTGGGCTCGACGCCCGAGGTGCCTTACACCGTCGATCGCGTAATGCCGCTGAAGGGCTTCGACCGCCCCGGATGGCTGCGCATGGAACAATTCGGCGCGGGCATGATCACCGGTTGGGGCGCGCACCATGTCGACACGGCGCACTGGGGCATGGACACCGAGCTTACAGGCCCCGTCGAAATCTGGGGCCAGGCGCAGTTTCCCACCGAGGGCCTCTGGAATGTGCACGGTCCCTTCAAGACCTATGGCCGCTACGCCAACGGCGTGGTGATGACCATCTCCGGCGACTTTGAAAATGGCATCAAATGGATCGGCGACAAGGGCTGGATCTTTGTGTGCCGCGACACCGGAACCACGCCGACCGCAACGCTCGGCGTTCCGTCACAGACGATCGTTCCGCTGCGCGCCAGCGACCCCAGGATTCTCGATTCGGTCATCGGGCCGTCGGAGTGGCACCCCTATACATCCGACGACCAGCATGGCAATTGGCTGGATTGCATCCGCTCAAGAAAAGCGCCCGTGGCGACGGCCGAGATCGGGCATCGCGCCTGTTCCACGTGTCTGCTGCACTGGATTGCGATGAAGACGCAGCATCGCGTCCATTGGGATCCGAAGACCGAGATGATCGAAGGCGACGACATTGCCGCCAGTCTTCTCGCGCGGCATCAGCGGCATCCGTACGAGATCGTCTGACGCGTCGGCACAAGAGCTCATTCCGCCTCCCATGTAAACTGAAAATCGCGGGTCAACTCGTCTTCGCGCAGAGGCCGGTTTACTTCGGGAGGCGCTCAAAATATGGTTGCACGGTTGAAGGATATCGCCGAAGATCTGGGCCTCTCCGTCGTTACCATCTCGAAGGTTCTGCGCAATCATCCGGACATTGGTGAGGCAACGCGTAAACGTGTCCTGAAACGCATGAAGGAGCTGAACTACCAGCCGAACTTTGCTGCCCGCTCGCTCATCACCGGCCGAAGCTGGACCATCGGCCTGGTGGTGCCCGATTTGCTGCATCCTTTCTTTGCGCAGATTGCCAAGGAAATCTCTGTCGAAGTTCGAAAGAAGGGCTATAGCCTTTTCATTTCTTCTTCGGATGAGGATCCGGCTCTGGAGCAGGAAGAGATTGCGCAACTGCTGGCACGCCGCGTCGACGTGATGTTGATCGCTTCGTCGCAGTGGACAGTGGAGAGCTTTCGCAGGATCGAGGAGCAGAAGGTTCCTTACGTTTTGCTCGACCGTCAATTCGCGGGGTTGGAGTCCAATTTCGTCGGCGTCGATGACATGGCCGTTGGCGCGCTGGCCACAAAGCACCTGATTGAGCAGGGATGCAAGCGCATTGCGCACGTTCGCGGGCCGGAGATCAGCACGGCCATCGGACGCCTCGAGGGATACCGCCAGGCGCTGGCCGCGCACCAGATGGCGCCGCTGCCGGGTCATGTGGTTTCAATCGGCCCATCCGGAGATCACGTCGGCGACAAGGCCGGCTACGCCGCGACGGTGAAGTTGCTTGCCGGCAAAAACCGCCCCGACGGAATTTTCTGCTTCAACGACCCCGTCGCTCTGGGAACCATGCGGGCCATTCTCGATGCCGGGCTGCGTGTTCCCGACGACATTGCCGTCGTAGGTTGCGGAAACCTTTCGTACTCGGATTTCTTGCGCGTGCCGCTTTCGTCGGTGGACCAGAACAGCAAGATGATTGGGAAAATTGCGGCGGCGCTGGCCCTGAAACTTGCCCAGGGAAAAACGCCGGCACACCCCAGGAGCACGTTGGTCGCCCCGGAACTTGTGGCGCGTGCTTCAAGTTTGAGGAAAAATGCGAAGCCCGCTGCTTAAACAGACATTCGCGTCAAATCTCTCGTAGCGCTGCCGGGAATCGCTTCTCACACGTCCGGAGAAACGTCCGTCGGAAGTGATTCCTTCGGGGCCAACGTTGCCCGCGCGAGGTAACTGAAAGCGATTTGCAAGATGTCCGCCCCAGAGGGAGTGCCGGAATCGCCAAGCATTACCTAGGAACAACAACAGATGGAGCGTAGCCGAGAAATCGCGTTTATTCGCCCGGGATGTGGTCATAATACTTATCCCAGTTCGCAAGAAGATTGTGCATTACAGTGCTGCCGCAGAGCCATGCGGATTCTTCAGCGATCTTGCCCCCGCCGACAAATTTCGCGGTGACGGATTGCACTGCGGTGCCGCCCGGCGGCTGCATCGAGTAATTGCTGGCCGTTCGCAAGACGAGGACACGGTTGATGTCAACGCGATGAATTGCATCCAGCCTGGCCAGGGAGTTCATGAAGCCGGAATCCTCCATCTCGGTCATCACAAAGTTGCCCTTGCCTTCGGTGTTGAGCTTTACCCAGTCGTTTGCGAATTGAGTGAGAAGCCTGCCGTGCCAGTAGTGGTCGGAGGCGAAGTCGTCCCCGATGAGAACAAACGGCGGGCGCTGGGCGTTGGGGTAGCCGGTCCAGGCTGCGCGAAATTCTGCTGCACCGGGATCGTCAAGCAGCTTTAAATCGCGGGTGAGTTGGTAGGCCCACGCGGTAAGTTTTGGGTTCAGCGCAAAGGCATTGACCTGCGGATGTGCCGACCGCGCATTGGGAGACATTGCCCCGATTAGAAAAAAGCCATAGGGCCATTCGGCCGGCGCTTCGCTCTTGTCGACCTCGCGCATTACATCGCCAACAACATAATTAGCCCACGCGGCGGAGCCGATGGAGCCATCTTGCGGATCGATGCCGGCAATGCCATTGATGATGAAATAGGCATGCGTCAAGTCGAAGCGCGGATCAAGTCCGAGCACCATCATGGAGGCAGAGGAGTTGAGGAGCGAGGTGCCGCTCACCATGCCTAGAACGGTGTGGTCCGCGTTGGTATGCAAGGGCAGGGCGACGCCGGGCAGGGCGATCGTCTCGGTCAGTTTCTCGCGCTCGCCCCAGAGTTGAAACTCACCAGGGTATGTGGCGATTACTACGACGCGGATGGGCCATGGTCCTGGGCACTGGATACTTGCGCCCACATGCCGCGGGCGGAAAAAAGAACCAAACAAAGACAAGCGCAAGAAATCAGAGGTCGTATAGCGTAGTTGCGGGCACATGCTCTCATCGTCGGTTCCTCAAGGCCAGGTCTGCCTGCGTTCAAGCTAGTTCTTGATTGGAGCAAGATCGAGGTCCACTCGATCCAGAGTACCTGTGAACGGAAACGGGCTCAGATAGTCGCCCACGGGCGATGCGCTGTCTTCACCAACGTCGAAGGTATCTTCGAATGAGAAAGCCGTGGCGACGGTGTGGTCAATGCGAGCCTGGCCGACTATCTTGATCGTTCACATACAGCGTGATAAGTGCGCCCTTGCCGCGTCCTCCACCGTCGTAATCGAATTTGAGGACAATTTTGGCGGGGCCGGGCGGCAACGCATTGGGCGCGGCGATGGTGGTGATCTGGCGGCCGAAGTAGTTATAAGTGTAGGCGGGCTTGCCATTTTTCAGAAACAGCGAAAAGCCGCCGCCTACGCCTCCGTCGGCCAACAACACTCCGTTGGCGCCCCCTGAGGGAATCTCGACCTGCGCGGTAATGGTGTGAGAGCGATTTTCATACGGCGGGGTGAGAGAGACATAGAGATGGCCGGTGCGCGCGTAGTAAGTGAAGTGCGCGCCCGTAGGACGCGGCTGGCGGCCGGCAAAACGCGGATCGAGCGGATACACCTTGTTCTTCTTCGCCTCTTGGTCGAAGAGCGCCTTCAACTCATTCAGCTTGTCGGGGTACTTATCGGCGAGGTTGTCGGCCTCGGAGTAATCTTCGCTGAGATGATAGAGCTCCCACGGCTGTTGCATCATGGTTTCCGGCCCTGGTGAATACGTCCAGGCGAGCTGGCCGCTGCGGGCTCCGGCAATCCAGTCATCGTGATAGATGGCGCGATTGCCCAGCATCTCAAAATACTGCGTGTTGCGCCTGCTGGCGACATTGGCGGAATCGAAGGTGGCAAGAAAGCTCATTCCGTCCACGCGCTGTTGCGTCACGCCATCCACTTCAACGGGCTCGGGAAGGCGGGCCGCATCGAGAATGGTGGGCGCAACGTCGGTCACATCTTCAAACTGGTAGCGGACGCCGCCTAGCATCCTTAATATGGCTGGGCCAGGATGCGATCATGGGATCGCGCGTGCCGCCGAGGTGCGACGCGATGCGCTTGCCCCATTGAAAGGGCGCGTTGCCCGCCCAGGCCCATCCCACGGGATAGTGCGGCTCAGTGGTGGGGCCGCCCAATTCGTCGAGCTTTGAGAGCATGTAATCGGTGGCTCTCGGGCACGCCATTCGCCTGCGCCATGGAGTTGGATGTGCCGTAGAGCCCGCCTTCCATGCTGGCGCCGTTATCGCCGGCGATATAGATGATGAGCGTGTTATCTAACTGCCCGGTGGCGGCGATGGCGTCGATCACGCGGCCCAGCTCGTAATCGCTCTGCGCCGTAAATCCAGCGAATACCTCCATGAGGCGCGCGGCAACTTTTTTCTGGCCGGGAGTCAGCGAGTCCCATGCGGGAATTTCATCGGGGCGGGGCGTGAGTTTTGTATCCGGCGGAATCGACGCCGAGCTTCTTCTGATTTTCGAAGACGATCTCGCGATAGCGGTCCCAGCCCATATCGAATTTGCCTTTGAATTTGTCGATCCAGGCTTTGGGTGCCTGTAGCGGCGCGTGGCTGGCGCCGGGAGCGTAGTAGATGAAGAAAGGTTTGCCGGGCGCCAGCGATTTCTTCAGCCTTGATCCAGGAGATCGCCTTGTCGGCCAGATCCTCATTGAGCGTGTAGTCACCTTTGCGGCCGGGAGGAGCAACCATCTCCACAGGCTGCGTGCCCAGAGTTAGTTCCGGGTACCACTGGTTGGTGTCGCCGTTGAGAAAGCCATAGTAATAGTCGAAGCCCTGGTGAGTTGGCCAGTGGTCGTAAGGGCCGGAGGGCGTGTTCTCCTTCTCCGGAATCAGATGCCACTTGCCGAAGGCCGCGGTGGCATAGCCGTTCTCGCGAAGCACTTCCGAGACCAGCGCCGCGCTTTTTGGAATGGAGCCGGTATAACCGGGATAGTCGGTGGCTAAATTCGTAATAACACCCACGCCGACAGCGTGATTGTTGCGCCCGGTAAGCAATGCGGCGCGGGTGGGAGAACAAAGCGCGGTGACGTGAAATCGCGTATAGCGCAGGCCGCATTTTGGCGAGCCGATCCTGGGTAGGGGTGGGAATCAGGCCGCCGAAGGCTCCCGATTGGCCGTAGCCCTCATCGTCGAGCAGGACCACCAGCACGTTGGGCGCGCCGGCCGGAGCAGTAACGGGCGGGATGGCATAGGGCGTCGATTCTTTGTAGGTTGTGCCGATGGTTCCACGAAACGGAGGCGGCGCGAGCGGCAGAACAGTGCGATCCGGCTCCTGCGCGCTGAGAGAATGCACCGCGCAGAAGAGACAAGCAGTTGCCAGTGCAGACGCGCACTGTATCGGCCTGGCGAAAGAATCGTGACGAAACGTGGAATCTCGATGAAGCGTGGGCGTTCTGCCGAAGGAATTGGGCATGGTGTGCTTGTCCTGAACGGGCACTGGCGAGCTGTCTTGCGCTTACTCATCAACTTTGCATTATGAAGATGCGGCCAGGCAAACTCGCCTGGCGGCGTTGTGAAAGAGGTTGAGGAGTCCTTAGAAGGTGTAGCGCATGGAAGCCAAAGCCCGGCGTGCGTTGGTTCCATCCGGAAAGCCAGCGGTCGCCGTACCGGTGCCCGTGCCATTTACCGCTTCAATAACGCCCGTATTCGTCGTCGAGTTCCAAATTGACTTATAGGCGGTCTGGTTCACTGAGGTGAAGCACATGTGATTGAATGCGTTGATGGCCTCGAAGCTCAGCTCCAACGTTTGACCTTCTCTGATCGGGAAGTGCTTGGTGAGGCGCGCATCCAACTGGTACTGGTCGCCCAGGGGCAAGTTATCGGTAGGCAGGAAGGGGACGCGCGTGCCGCCCGGAGCCTCACCGCCGATGCCGTTGAGCGTGAAGGATTTACGGACCACGTCGCCGAGCTGCTGCATGCGCGTAACGGTCGCTCACGGGATTCCGTCGTAAGAAATACCGCTGCCGGTGAAATCCATCGTCTCCGTTTGATGCGAGTAGGGGAAGCAATACTCTATCCCGAAGATTGACCGACGCGGAACCGGAGATTCACCGATAGCGCGCGTGCACGCGAGCCTCGACAGCATTTGCCGCGGAGTAAAGAGCGCTGGACAGCACCATGGCCAACAGGCTGGCGCCGAAGGCACGCTCGGTTTGAAACTCCTCGCTCATTAGCGCAAACATGTTTCCCAATCCTCCGGTCTGCATCAGGTACTCCGCCACCATGGTTACAAGAACGCTGTACGCGGAGCAGACACGCAGCGCGGTGGCGATGCTGGGCACAGCCGCGGGAAGCGCAAGGAGAAAGAGGCGCTTGCGTGAATTGGCCACAAAAATTGCGAAGAGCTCGCTCGACATGGGCGGCAGCTTGCGCAGGCCGGATGCTGCGAAAACGAATGCAGGGAAAAACGTGAGAATCACAACAATGGCCAGTTCAGTGCCGCTTTTGTATCCGAAAATCCGGGCCAGCATTGGAATGAGGCATACAACAGGGGTAGAGCTGAGAAGCAGCGCCAACGGGAAAAACATTCCGGAGAAAGTTCTCGAGGTCCAGGCAAGGATAGCGAGCAACACTCCGACAATGAGCCCGCCAGCCAGCCCGGCCAAGGCAAATCCAAGCGTCCACAATGCCGGCAGGATGTAAATGCCAGGATGCATCGCGATGTCGCACAAGACGGCCAGCGGCGTGACGATCACGATGCTGTTGAAATGCATCGCCATGACATAGATCTGCCATACCGCGCCAAGCAGCACCCCCCAGCTTTCGAAAAGCAAGCGGCGCATCATGCGAACCTCCGCGCCGCCCAATGCTCGGCGAGCGTGAGCAGGCCGTAGCCGGCCAGCGAAATGGATGCGACCACAAGAATGGTGGCCCACATCAACGGCATTTGAAAGTTTTCGAGAGTGTTGATCATAACGACTCCCATTCAGCCGGCGCGCCAAACCACTCGCCCACAATGGCTCCAATCATGGCTGCAGTTACCGCAACCTTCATCCCGTTGAACAGGGAAGGCAGCGTAGCCGGAAGATCGAGGTAGAAGAGAAGCTGATGCTTGCGCGCCCCGAAGGTCGTCAACATGGCGGTGAGAGCCGGCGATGCTGTGCCGAGGCCTGCGATGGCCGCGACATAGACGATGAAAAATGCAGGGATGGTTGCCAGGAGCGCGGGCGTAAGTTCCCGGCTGACCAGGATGATGAAGATGGGCCCCAGAGCGATGGCGGGCGTGGAGTTGAGCACCACGGCGAGACGGTCCAGGCCCGGACAGAGAATGGGCAGGAGATGTGCTATGAGCGCGGTGGCGAATCCACACAGCGTGCCCACTGCAAAGCCAAGGACCGCGGAGAAAATGGTGGCTCGGGCAGAGCGAAGAAGCAGTGCGGCCAGCGGAGGCTGGCGGTATATGGCAAAAACCGCCGCAGGCGCGGGGACAGTCTTGCCGGCGATGCCAGAGACACTGATGATCTGCCAGGCGGCAAGCAGGCAGAGCACCCCGATGGCTCCGAAGAATAAGTCGCGCAGGACTTGTTGGCTTTGCCTCATCGCGATTCCAGCAATGCGGTAAGGTGGTCAGTCAGATTGTGGAATTTCTCCGTGCGCATGCACTCTGTTGTGCGTGGCCGGGGAAAAGTAACGTCGATAGTTTCTGTGATTCTTCCGGGCCTGCCGCTGAGAACGACGATACGATCGGCAAGGAAAACGGCCTCGTTCACGGAGTGCGTGACCAGGATCGTGGTCAGTTGTCGATCCAGCCACACACGCTGTAACTCGATGTTCAGGTGATGCCGCGTGACGGCGTCAAGCGCGGCGAATGGTTCGTCAAGCAGCAGAAGCTTGGGATCGAGGCAGAGCGAGCGGGCAATCGCGGCTCTTTGGCGCATGCCGCCGGAGAGTTGGCGCGGTCGCGCCGTTTCAAATCCCTCTAATCCAACCAGCATGGTTAACGCGCGGATGCGGCCGGTGTCGACGGGTTGGCCCGCGATTCTAAAAGGCAAAGCAAGATTTGCTTCGACTGAAAGCCAGGGAAGCAGCGCGTGCTCCTGAAACGCAATGCCAAGCTGATGCTTTTCGCGCAGCGCTACCGGGAGCTCGCTGTCGATGGTGATCAGCCCGCTTGAAACGGTTTCCAGCGCCGCTACGAGGTGAAGTAATGTGCTCTTTCCGCAACCGGACCGCCCAATGATGGCCACGAACTCACCGCTCTGGATGCTCAAGCTGATGTTGTCGAGAGCCTGAACCTCCTGTTTGCGATTCAACTGGAATCGCTTGGAGACGTTGCGAATTTCAATGGTGGACATTAGGCCGAAGACCTCTCGAATCGCGACCTCATCGATCGGTAATTTCGCGTCATCCGAGGGCGCGTGGCGTCGAGAGCGATACTCAGAATTTTGCGATCCTTCATCACCACGCGGCCATGGCTTTTTGTTTTCAAGAACACCTAGATCGAGAGTTGATGGTAAGCATCTTCCAGCAGCGTCATGTCGAGAAGCTGCGCTGGGTCGGGCAGATTAGTTCGTCCCGATGCATAGGCAGCCGGAACCATGTGCTGCGTGAGGTCGTTCGCGGAAATCCAGAAGGGTCCGCGGGAACCGGGCACCTGATAAAGGGCCATCTGCAGTTCGTTGGCGCGCGTCTGTCGCGCGAGATCGAGCCCGAGATCGGCGCCGTACTTGTTGACGACAATGGATGCCGCGTAGGCTGGATCTTTGCGATTTTCCATCATGCCCCGCAAACGGGCCGCGAGAAAGCCGACCAGCTCGCGGCGGCGCGTCGCAATGGTCGCGCGATCCGTGAAGATCAACGTGGAGGGTACCTTGTAACCGAAGTTGCCGATGGGCGTGACGTAGAAGTCAATGTCCTGGCGAAGGCCCATCTCTTCGAGGATGAGAGGTTGATTGGTGATAAAGCAATAGTACGCATCGCCGGCGCCGTTCAAAAGAGCCTCGGGCGAAAAGCCGGCGGGGACCAACTGAAAGTCGGGTGGAAGATGATTCAGCCGAAAAGTGGCTTCGATTGTCGTGCGCTCGCTGGGACCCTGTACGAGAAACCGTGCGCCGGAAAGTTCAGCTACGGTGCGCACAGGATGGCGTGGAAGCGAGATGAGTCCGGCAGGGTGCACGGGAAAGATGGAAGCAATGATCGCATAATCGTTGCCGCGCAGCACGACGTCGAGCAGCGGCAGCCACTCGGCATCGCCCAGGTGCGCCTGGCGCGCTGCAACTTCAACTACCGGTTGCGGAGCGTTGGGTCCACCTGGCCAGATCTTCAAGTGCAGACCTTCGCGATCGAAGTAGCCCTTTTCGCGCGCCACCCACAGATCGGCGTACTCCACATCGGGAACCCAGCCCAGTACACAGATCAGGTCGCGGCTCTCGATGCTCTTGCATCCGCTCAGGAATGGCAGCGAGAAGCTTGCCATCAGGCCTGCGCGCAGAACACGGCGCCTGCCGGCATCATGCAACGCGCTGCGGGGCAATGGGCTCGCGATAGTCTCCTGAAAAATTCAAAGGACGCAGAATGGAGCTTGTGTGCGAAGATGCTACGGGACAACCGGAACGCAGTCCAGCGATATTTGAGCGTGAAGCCAGCATCCAAAGAAGCAATGCGCTGTGATTCGGCTTTGACGCTGGAGCAATTTTCAGATATTCGCGAGACGAAGTTCTGCGGTAAGATAAGCTCCACCGCAAGAAGCGACAATCCTGTTTCAGTCGAAGGCAATTCGGTGCATGTAGGATCGTTGATGGCGATGGCTCATGGAATCGGGGATGGAAAATGAAGATGGATTGGCAGACTGCGATCCTGATGGCGGCAAGCGTTATTGTTTTTTGCGCGCTGGCGAGCCCGCTCGTCCCAGCTCAAGCGCAAGCAGCGAACGCAAGCTCTGGCGCGACCAAGGTCATCTTCGATGAGGACATCAGCGGCGTGATTGGCGTGAATGCCGATCCGCTCACCATGCTGCTGCAGGCAGGCAACATCGAGGTCATGGGCGTGACCGTGGTTACGGGAGATGGATGGCTGAAACAGGAAACAGCGGATGCATTAAGGCTGCTTGAGATGGAGGGCCGGAGCGACATCCCCGTATACATGGGCGCGGAGTTGCCGCTGGTGCAGTCGAGATATACGCTGCTTCGTCTTACGCAGCTTTATGGCGGGAGCAGGACAGATCCGTTTCTGGGAGCGTACGGTGAATTCGGTCCCGGGCCGGACGATGTGCAGGCCCCTCCGGGCGGTTTCGCGAAGACACCCGCGCAGCCGGGCACCGCAGCGAAGTTCATCATCCGCACCATCCGCGCATATCCGCATCAAATTTCACTTTATTGCGGCGGCGCCTTGACCAACGTGGCGTTAGCCATCACGCTCGCGCCCGACATTGTGCCGTTGACGAAGGAGATCGTCTTTATGGGGACGAGCCCGGAGTTTCAGCCCAAGACGGTGAACGTACTTTACGACCCGCATGCGGCGCGGATTGTTTTGCATGCGCCGTGGCCGAAGCTCACGATATTTTCGGTGGATGTTGCAGAGAAGGTTCACAGAACGCCGGAGATAGCCGAAGCCATAGCATCCGGGAAGAATGCGCCGATTGCGGCTCTTTACCAGGAGCGAGTGGTCAAGCCGTACAAGGAGGGCAAGCCACAGCAGTGGTTTCGCATGCCCGATGAGTTGATGGCTGCTTACCTGATCGATCCTTCCATTGTGACCGAAGTGCGGCGATATTATATCGACGTCGATTTAACAGAAGGCATGGACTACGGCGCGTCTTCCTATTGGGATGAAACGCCAACCGGATATAACGGGGTTCCATGGCCTTCGACGCCGCAGGCAGGAAGGCAAAAACCTGTTCCCCCGCCCGACGCGCGCGTAGCCAACGTGGTGTGGAATTTCAATACGAACCGCTTCACGTCTCTCTATCTGGATCTAATGACTAAGCCGGTGCGGGCAAAACAATCCATCCCTTAAGTGGCTTTGCCCTTCGGCGATTCGCCGCTAAATCGCGCGCGCAGATATTCTCCCCATTTGGTTTCAAAGCCGCCCGCCACGTTTTCGAGGCGCGCTCCCTCCTTCCACCACTGCTCGGTCCCGCGACCCATCTCCGCACCGCGGCGGGTGTGCATGTCAACCATGAAATCCTGGATTTCAATCTTGCGTTCACCATTGGTCGCCACTTCCTTCGCCCACTCCGCGAGTTCCATCGAGGTGCGATCCTTTCTTGCGGTGCACAGCAAACGCACGGCGTGCGCAGCATAGATCCACCGGTCGCCGGGATCGGGCATGCGCAGACGTTGCGCATGGAGCGCCTCAATGAGTGCCGGCGCCTCAATCAATCCGAATCCCACATCTTCCGAAGCGATGATCTCGAGCCGCCGCCACAGAAGGTCTTCCGCATCTTTGCTGCTGGCAAATAACTCGTACGCCGCGAGCGCCGCTTCCTCAATCCAGCCGCGGCGAATGGACTTCTGCAGGACAGAACGGATTTCATCGGCCGGATAGCCATGGATGGTCGTGGACCGGCTCCAGACATCCTGACTTTGATAATTTCCCATGATCTTCTCCTGGTTGCGAGTTGTTGGTGAGCAGAATCGTCCAACCGAGCCGCGATCGAGCTGTGCGTCAACGCTGTTTCGACGGCTCGCAATCCCCTGCATTTGCTGAATGTTGTTTCGACCTTGACGTTAGCATTCCGGTTGAAAGCCGGTCAACGAAGGGCCAAAGGCCGCGATATCGCGCGCAGTGTTTTATTGACGTCCAAATCGGAACCGGTTATGGTTCGCTCATAGCCGGACATTCGCACGCGAACCAAACCCTCAGCCTGAAACCAACATTAGAGACGCGGGCCGAACCCCAATTCTTACCCTGGGAAATGTATGAGAGCTTTTCTGACAGCCTTGTTTGTGCTGGGCTTATGCGGCGCTGCCGACGCGGTTGCGCAGGCTTTCGCGCAACGCTACGTGATCGCCGATCAGGATGCCTCCGGGCCTGGCGGATCGGATATGCGCGCGCTCATGGTCTTTCTGCAATCTCCCGATGTGAACTTGCTCGGCATCACTGTGGTCACAGGCGACGCCTGGCGCGATGAAGAAGTGGCTCACGCCCTGCGCCTGCTGGAACTGTTGGGGCGCACCGATGTGAAGGTGTATCCCGGCGCGGTTCATCCCCTGTGGCGTACCGAAGAGTTTACCCGCAACATGGAATCGCTTTATGGCAAGGCGACGTTCAAGGGAGCGTGGAACGATGGGCCGCGCAAGCACGCGTGGGATGTGGTGCCGCCGTTGCGCGAAGGCAACCCCACCACACAAGCGGCGAATGAGGACGCGGCGCATTTCATGAATCGCATGGTGCATCGATATCCTCACCAGGTCACCATTTTCGGCGCCGGGCCGCTGACCAATATCGCCATGGCGATCGAACTCGATCCGCACTTTGCGGAGCTGGCGCAGGAACTGGTGATCATGGGCGGCAGCATTGTGCCCCAAACCCAGGACCGCGAATGGGCAAATAATCCGCGCCATGAATTCAATTTCTGGTTCGACCCCGAGGCGGCCAGCATCGTGCTGAAAGCGCCGTGGGCCAAAATCACAGACACAACCATTGACGCTTCGCTGCTGACCCACATCGCGCCCGAGATTCTGGATGGCGTATTCAGGTCGCACACTCCGTCGGCCGAGTATCTGCGCGCTTATGTGCGAACCCCCGTTCAGGGTGTGGGCCAATATGCATGGGATGAACTGGCCGCAGCCGTTTGGCTCGATCCGGGAATCGTCAAGACGGAGCGTTCCATCTACATGGACGTGAGTACAGAGCACGGCGCGAACTACGGCGATACGCTCACCTGGCAAGAGGAGTATAAGCCCGCGATTCCGCTGAACAAGGTGCATGCGGTAATGGCGCCCGACTTGCCGCGCTTGCAGGATTTGCTCATCCGGCTCTTTGCCGGGCCCACGCCTGGCGCGAAGAATCCGCTGATGATGCCTGCCGGCAATTAGCCGGCAAGAGTTTCAATCAAGAGAAGTCACGTCCAGAAGTATCTGAAGAACGCAGCATTGCCGGCCGAATGCTTCGATGTACTAAAGCTATCCGCGCACTGAGACGAACTACTTCGAAACGCCCAGCAGGAAATGTAACTCACAAATTGCAAATGAGAATATCCGCCATGGACAAGATGAGCGAGATGACGCGGCGCAGATTCATCGCCACCTCGGCGCTGGCCGGAGCAGCGGCCAGTGCCTCGATGCCCGCCCTCGGCAAGACGCTGGCCGCAACAGGGCAGGCGCTTTTAGCCAATGGACCGCAAAGCATAGACCTCCTGGTGATGGGGCCTGACATTGTCACCTTTGACGACGCGGACACCATGATTTCCGACGGCGCTATCGCGATAAAAGGCAACGCCATCGACTGGATTGGAAAAGCCGCCGACGCCAAAACCATGTTTACGGCGAAAGATACCGTGAACGCTGCGGGCCTGATTGCGATGCCCGGCTTCACAGATACGCACTATCACACCGCCCAGCAGTTTCTGCGCGGCGTGCATAAGATTTCGCATCGCAAGGGTCCAACCTGGAAAAAGTCGCTGATTCCTTTTGAAAGCGGATTGGAGCCGGAAGATGTGTATGCCAGCGGGATCGTCGGCTACACGTCGATGATCAGTGGCGGCACAACCTGCTTTCTCGAAGCGGGCGGCCCTCATCCCGACGAGATGGGCCGCGCGGCCAACGATGTAGGCATCCGCGGCCGCATTTCGCTCAACACCTGCGACATGGACGGCGACGGAGGTCCCTTGCCCAAGTCGCACATCATGACCACGAGCCAGGCGCTCAAGGAGAACGAAGCGCTGGTCAAACGGTGGCAGGATCATCCGCGCGTGAATGCCTGGCTCTCGCTGCGCCAGATCATCGTCAACACGGAAGAACTACGCGTAAGTATGTCGCATCTGGCCTCCGAGCTGGATACTGTGATTCATACCCACCTCTCAGAAGGAACTTACGAGGTGGATTACACGATGGATAACTACGGGCTGCGGCCTCCGCGGTATTTTGAGAAGTTAGGTATCTTCAACAGCCGCATGCATTGCGCTCACTCCGTGCTGCTCACTACACCTGAAGTTAGTCTCTACGCGAAACACGATGTCTCGGTTGGGCACTGCGCGTTCCATAACTACAACCTGGCCCCGCATCGCATGTTTGAGATGGTGCAGCAGAACGTACGCGTCGGCTTGGGCACCGACGGTCCCGGTTCGCGCGGCTCGCTGGACATGTTCCAGGTGATGCGCTACGCCGTGATGGGACAGAACATTGTGTACGGCACGCCGTATCACGCGCCGGGTCCGATTTCTTACGCGGCGATGCTGAAGTATGCGGTGCGCAATGGCGCGCGCGGCCCATCTTGGCGAGAAAACCGGCAGCCTGGAAGCGGGCAAGCTGGCAGATATTGTTCTCACTTCGCGCGACGACTTCGACCAGTATCCGAGTTTCAACCCGCTGGTAACGCTTGCCGAGATGACGACCGGGATGAATGTTCGCACCGTGATTGTGGACGGCAAAGTGGTGATGAAAAACCGCGAGTTTCTCACCATCGATATGGAGCCCACACGTCAGCGCATGTCGAAACAGTACAAAGTGATCCAGGATCGATACGACGCCTATATCGCGACGGCGTAGGAGTAGCTGCCAGGATGTCATGGGGCTCAAATGCGGTCTCAACATCCGGCGTGGTCCGCGATTGTGTCAGAAGTTTTCGGCTGAGAGGGGGATGCTTGTTAACAAACCAGGCGTACTCCCCCTTTGCGCGCAAGAAAAATCGCGCAGTCCGATTTAAATGTCGAGCATCGGGCAAAGCTGGCAGACTAAGCCATTTGGAATCAAAAGAATGGAATTTTATGGTAGCGCTACCGGGAATCGAACCCGGGTTTTAAGATTGAGAATCTCACGTCCTAACCCCTAGACGATAGCGCCATATAGAATCAAGCGTTTATTTCCCTGCTTGAGGCTTACTATCCATTTTACTATCCACTTTTGCTACAACCGCCGCTGGCTGGGTGTGGATAGGAAATGCATAGTAAGAGCGGCAGAGCGAACCTTAAACAGTATCGCCGAATCGGAGAAAGATGGCAATTTGTCTCGGTAGTCAAACAGGACGGAAAGCCGAACCCCAAATTCGTGCTCATCAATGGGGAACCCGCGAGTTCAAAGGGGGGCCCGTTCTACGTCGAATGGAGAGAGAACAGTAAGCGCAAACAGCGCCCCTTCTGAACAACGCCGCGTGAAGCACTGGATGCTTGGCATCTCCAGAGTGGTATCCTCTCAGGGGTCGTTGAACAACCCGCTGGTGAGCAGAGGTGTCGATCTTTGGTGAACCTTGTTGAAGCCTGTTGTTACCGAAGCAGTAAATACCATCACGCGATCATCCCCGCCACCGTATGCCGGGCTGAGTCGTCTGCCCGGCGTCCTTCTCATTTCCTCCATCGATTGCATTGTCGAAGGAATGAAACAAATAAAGCGGAGTTAGCTCCTATCTCCCCCGCTTGCCGGCGACAGCGAAGGACCGTGGAAGCGGGAAGATGCCGGTCTTCGAAGCCTCCCGGCAAAGCCATTCGGCCGACTCCGCGTCGATTGGCTTTGAGAACAGGAAGCCCTGAATGTAACTGCAGCCTAACTCGCGCAAGCAGTTTAACTGCTCCTCCGTCTCGACTCCTTCGGCGATAACCTCCAGCTGGAATGAGTGAGCCAGTTCCAGGATGGCCCTTACAATTTCCAGGCTACCCTTTCGGGCGCCCAGTTCGCGAACAAAGGAGCAGTCGATCTTGAGAGTGTCGAAGGGAAGCCGCTGGAGATAGCTCATCGAGGAGTAGCCGGTTCCAAAGTCGTCGATTTCGAGTTGAATGTTCATCTTCTTCAATCGCTCGAGGGTAGCCAGCGTCCGCTCCGCGTCTCCCATAATTGAGCTTTCCGTCATTTCAAGCGCCAGCGACTCGTGGTTCAGCCCGCTTTCAGCCAGCGCCAGCTCGACTTCCTCCACCAGCCGGGAATCGCTCAACTGCCGGGCAGAAACATTGACGCCGATCGTGAGCGGCGGTTCAGTGGCAAAGCATTTCTGCCACTCGGCCATCTGCCGGCAGGACTCGCGAAGAACCCAATGGCCCAGGAGAATGATGAGGTCGCTTTGCTCAGCGACGGGGATGAATTCGCCGGGCGGGATGAGCCCACGTTCGGGATGATTCCAGCGGACCAGCGCCTCAAAGCCACGAATGCGGTGATCGACGATTGAAACAATCGGCTGGTAATGAAGGACGAGTTGATGCTCGTCGATGGCTTTGCGCAAACCGGTCTCGATCTCGAAACGGGTGACGGCTTGCGCGCGCATTCCGTCGTTGAAGAATTCAAAGCGCGCTTTGCCGTTGGTCTTGGCGCGATACATGGCGGTGTCCGCGTTGCTGAGCAGGTCTTCGGGCGTGGAGCCGGTGGAGTTGAGGGCGATTCCGATGCTGGCGGAGACGAACATGCTGCGGCCGTCGAGGCAAAACGGTTCGCCCAGGCGCTCGAGGATTCGCGTTGCCACATTCGAGGCATCGCAATCGTCGAGGATGTTTCCGAGGAGAATGGCGAACTCATCGCCGCCGATCCTGGCTACGACCGATTGCACAGTGCCGCCCTGGCGCGCACTTTCGCGGGTGGTAGCGCGCAAACGCCGGGCGACGTTGATGAGCAGCTCATCTCCGGCCGAGTGTCCCAGGCTATCGTTCACGAGCTTGAACTGGTCAAGGTCGATGAACAAT
Source organism: uncultured Acidobacteriaceae bacterium (assembly GCA_963732305.1). Taxonomy (GTDB): domain Bacteria; phylum Acidobacteriota; class Terriglobia; order Terriglobales; family Acidobacteriaceae; genus Telmatobacter. The sequence continues at coordinate 629,772 of CAVSYW010000002.1, read as the reverse complement.
ATGGCGAAACGAATGTTTCGCTCATTGGCGGTCTCGATTGCCGATTCGAGCCTGTCGATGAAGTAGAGGCGGTTTGGGATGCGCGTCAGCGGGTCGGCGGTCTTGCCTTCGGTGACGTTCCGTCTGCGAGCCGGCGATGCGAATAGCCTTGCCCGAGACGTTGCGGACCGCGATGCCGCGACTGAGCGTCCAGATATAGCCGCCGGATTTGTGATGCATACGATACTCACTTACGAACTCCGCGGTCTTACTTTCGCAATGCGCTGCAATTTCGGCACGAACCCGCGCCCGGTCTTCGCCGTGAATGTGGCTGAACCACTCTTCGGGTCCTGACCAATGCTCGTTTTCCGCGTAGCCAAGCATATGATTCCAACGCGGCGAGAAGTAGATGATGCCGGTAGCCAGATTCCAGTCCCAGAGGCCGTCGTTGGCGCCTCGAGCGGCAAGGGCATAGCGCTCCTCACTCTCTTTCAGCGACTGCAGCGCATCGTTGAGCGCCTGTTCGCGCGATTCGATCCTTGAAAGCATCTCGTTGAATGAATCGACGAGGAAGCCGGTTTCGCCCCCGCACCGGATCTGGGCGCGGACGGAGTAGTCCTTGTCGGTGGAAACGCGTCGGGCGACAGCGGTCAGTTGTACCAGCGGATCCGCTATGGAGCTTGCGAGGCGCGAGGCCACCAGGAATGTTGCCAGCACCGAGAAGAGAATGACGAAGGCAGCGATCTTGGTATATTCCAGAATCCGGGAGCGAAAATCGCGCAGATCGTAGACCAGCGCGATGGAACCAGTGCGTTCTCCATTCAGCAGGACGCCGCGAAACAGCGTGAGCGATTCATGGTCGAAATAGGATCCATCGCTGCGCAGCGTGGGGAGCTTCAGATCGTTCGTCGCTTTCGGGCTGCGGTATTCCGCAAAGACGCGCCCCTGGTTGTCGTAGAGGCGGGCGGCCAGGAGATGGGGTTCTGTAGCCAGAGCTTGCAGCATCACTTTGGCAGTTTCCCGATCGTTGAATGCGAGTGAGGCCGCGGTATTCGCGCCGAGGGTATCGGCCAACGCCGTGAGTTCGCGGACGGCGCCTTCGCGATAACTGTGGCGGTCGTAGATGGCGAATCCCAGCGAAGCGAGCAGGACGGCAAGCACGCTGGTGGTCAGAATCAGCAGAGTGAGGTTGGAGCGGGTAGAAAAGTCACGGATGCGCATGGCTTCATCTCCCCCTGTCCGTCTCGTTGCCGCGAATCACCCTTGAGGCGAGTAGCAGCAGCCGGGAACTGATCGTGAGATGGGTCGAATCCGCAGCTTCGAGATTGACGTTGAAGCGAATTCTATCTCCATCGAGGTGGAAACGAATCATCCCGCCATCGGATAAGAAGTTTGCGGTTTCGCCTACGGTCAGGATGGGGAGACCGCGGAGGGTCTTCAGCGTAGCAGATTGGCGCCGCTCTTCGTCGTGGCTGAGGAAAAGAACATTGCATCCCTGAACTTCTTGTGGATGGCTGATTAGGCGAAGATGGAGTACCCGGGCCCCCAGGGGCTTGCCCTCGATAGCGGTTTGCAATTCCTGGCGGCTCGGCTCGTCCGCGAAGATGCAGAGATTCAGCGAAGAGTCTCCGGCGTTGAGGGAGCCGCCCGGCCAGGCCACAAGCTGCGCAAAGTGAAACAGAAACGCGGCCTTGATCTGGTACTCATCGGTCTGGGCGCGGGCCAGCACCCGCGTCCCTGAAACAAGCACGAACAGGCAGAGAAGTACGAGAACCCGAGCGGAAACCCTGGGCCGCTCGCATCGCACTTGTTTCCCGGGATTGCTCGCCGCTCGATTCAGAAGCCGCTCCTCCCAGGAAACACTGGGCAGCCTCGACCTATGCGCTTCGTCAGGTCGGACCAGGCTTCACGGTGGAATCGGGCTCGGAGTATTCCGGTTGCCCGGCGAGGAACGGCGGAACAAAGCAAAAGTGTTGCTCCAGCCGGCAAAACAGGTGCGACGTTAACGCTGTTGTGGTTGCAATGCACAGCTGGACACAGCAGCATTGTGGGCACTCTTTTTGTGAGGCCGACGCCCTGAAGGCGAAACTCATCTGCTGGGCAAGCGCTCATGATTCCAGCCGTTCTCTGAATCTGGGTCTCTTATCGGCGTTTCGTGGCAGAGAGTTTAACGGAAAGGCTTCGCGGGATCATTGTCGAGAAAACGAAACGGAAGGAGTTCCTCTTGCAGTTTCAAGCCGTTTCGGAAGACTCCTATGCGCGTCTGGATTGACTCGCCTCCAGGCTCCCTTTTGGCAGGTTGCCGGACCCTGCTTAAAGTTTCTGTCCGTTTTTGCCGATAGCAGGCGGATGAACATATTAATGCGGTGTGTTTGCGTGCGGCGAGCGTGCGAGCGGTGGGCCCTTCCGATACTCGTTCTTTCAGCGAGCCTCATTCCGTCGCCAAACCTTGCCTTCGGCGTTCAGTCGGACTCCGGAAAGACACCCTCTTCGTCGGGCGATATTCTCTCCATGGATCTCGAACAGCTTCTCAACGTGAAGGTCACAACGGCTTCCAAGTTTTCAGAGAACCTTTCCGACGCTCCCGGAGTCATGCATGTGATTACCAGGGATGAATTGCAGAGGTACAACGCCTTGACTCTGGCGGAAATCCTCAATCATGTGCCGGGATTGGCCTTGACCACCGCTTCCTTCACCGACCGCAGCATGGTGGCTTCGCGCGGAGACCAGACGGCAATCAACAGCGGACACATTCTGTATCTCATCAATGGGCGCCCTACGCGCGAAGTTCTTGAAGGCGGAATCGCCAGCGATCTGCTCGAATCCTTTCCGGTGAACATCCTGGAGCGCGTTGAAGTGATCCTGGGCCCCGGTTCCGTCCTGTACGGCTCCAATGCCTACTCCGCCGTCGTGAACCTGATCACGCGCAAAGCCGATGGCAACAAGTTCTCCATTACCGCGCAAGGCGGCCCCGGAAACAGCATTGCGCCTTCCGGGCAAGCGTCTTTCCAGCGCGGCGCATTTTCTGTCGTTGCCGCGGAACAGTCTCACCTGGATCAGGATTGGACAACTCCCGTGAACACCGGAATCTTCGGCACCCAGATGTCCACCATTCCGAACCGGGGCAAGGGCGCCTATCTGGGAGTCAATTTCAAGGGCCTGAGTTTGATGTCTTCCTATACCGACTTGACCACTTCCTATATCGAGGGAGAGGTTGGCCAGGCTACGTGGAGACGCGGCTTTGGCGATCTTGGATACAGCGCCAAGCTCAACGCCCATTGGGATACGAGCTTGAATCTGACTTTCACCCGCACCACCCTCGACGCGCGGAAATATATTCCCGGCATTGCCCGGGATTCCTACGATGTTGTCTTCGAGTGGACCAATGCCGTGAATCTCGGCGCTCGAGACCAATTGACCTTTGGAGCGCTCTACAACCGGATTCGCGGCGCCGAGAACTTCTACTTCGCCGGAACCACCACGGTTATTTCCCAAGGCACTCGGCCCGGTGGGGCTTTCTATGGCCAATTGGACCACAAGCTACTGGATAACTTGAAGGTCATTGGGGGCTTACAGGCGAACAAGATCGGCGACCTCAGCTTTAATGTCGTTCCCCGCGGGGGCATCATCTGGAAGCCCGCCTCCCACTATACGGTGAAGGCTCTTTACAGTGAAGCGTTCCGCGCTCCCAGCATCAATGAAACCAAGATGGATTACGTGCCGCCGCCAGTGATCGGCGGACCCAGCCTGCTGGGAAATCCCAATCTCGTGCCGGAACACGTCGCCACCTCCGACCTCGAACTGCTCTATGCGAATAATCGCATCGAGGCCGAAGTCAACTACTTTTACAGCCAGCAAACCAATGACATTGTCGAGGGCACAGTCACTACCGCAGGCCAATACGTCAATCTCGGACAGGCAACGTTCCACGGCGGCGAGTTGGAAGTGAAGTACTACCTCCACAAGAATTTCCTGCTCGTCGGCGCTGGTTCCTATCAGGGCAATCATGACGGAAGCGGTAACCAGAACATCGCGCCGGTTCCCAACCTCGCAGCCAAGGCGGGCCTAAGCTACCAGTCGGCGAATGGAATTACGGCCAGTCTCTTCGATGTCCACGAAGGGCCGTTTTCCGGCTATTCGCAGGCCATCAATCCCCGCCCCACCGCCTACGACCTGCTGAATTCTCATTTTGCCTACGACCTCTCCAGGTTCCTGCACCCGGAGGGCGCCGGTATCTCGCTCACCGCTCAGGGAAACGATCTCCTTGACAAGGCAGTCTGGCTCCCCGATTGGAAGGACGTCCCGGGAGACTCCATCTTTTTCATTCGTGGCCGGTCAGCCATCGCCGGCATCGTTGTATCTTTCTAGAATCGGCTGCATAAATGGCGCCTTAAAAGGGCATGACTTTAGTCGTGCCGTAAGAGGCGCGTAAAACCTGGGGCTTTACAGGTTGCGGAAAAACCCCACCGAAGCCGCAGTTTTGAAAGGGCACGAGTTTACTCGTGCCGCAAACCGAATAAAATCAGCGCGGCCTTCAGGCCCTGAGGGAAGTCTTTTCGGATGTTCGCCCTCTGATCCCCATTTTTCCGCAGCCTGTTTAGCCCCCGAGGGATGTTTTCCAATCGGTATCGAGCATTTATGCAACCAGCTCTAGCATTTTGTCTCGTTAAGTCGCATGGAAAACGAAAAGTCATCCTCAGCAGAGTTTGGCGCCCCATAGCGCTGAACCGAAGTATCGGCATTTTCTGTGGGCGACGCCTATCGCGGAAATTGGAGTAAACATAGCAAGACCCGTTCACACCATTCGGACCGCGGCGATGGCAGCCAACTTCCTTCGGACTGGGAAGTTATTCATGGGAACGGCGGATACCGTTACATGCGCTCGCTGGCCTCAAATCCCCAGCTTGCGTACTTCGTCGTTGTAATACTTGCGGTACAGAATGTCCCACTCCTGCGAGCCTTCGAGGATGATTTTGCGCTGATTGGCAATCTTTAAGCGCGCTGCGGTATCGATCCTGGCTTCTTCCGTGAGCAGAGCCTCCAGCGCCTTGCGCGCCTCCTGGCGGATGGTGTTGCGATCGTCCAGGAACCCTACCTGGTCGACTTCGGCCAGAGCGTCAGCCACGGTGTGAGCCAGCTTGTTCAGCTTATCGCGGCTGATCCTCATAGCACCGCCTTGTATTTCTTGGTGAGCTCGTTCTTCACCTTCTTGAACATTTCGGCGTATTGCGCGCCGCTCTTGCGCATCTCCTCGGAGTAGGCCTCGAGAATCACGCGCACCTCATCGTTGATGCGGTCCTCGAGCGCAAGCTCCTCGAGCAGGGCCGCATTGACGCGCTCCTCGGTCACCTTCATGTCACTGGTGGTGATCAACTTGGCATCAATCAGGTGCTTGATCGTGCGGCGGGTGAGGTACCCAATGTAGTCACGTGAAAAAATCATGGGCTAAGACTCAGGATAACGCATTGGGGCGGGGCGTGTACACAGTTCGCCGCGGCCCATGCCAGGTTTACGGGGGCTCTGCGCAGCAAACCGGCTGGCCCCGTCTCCGAGCCCCGGCCGTCAGGCCCCTTTGCGCATCACGGTGTAGTAAGGCTGGCTTGAAAGCGCCGCATTGAACCCCGGCGCCAGCCACGCAACGCCATTTTTCGCGCGCAGCTCAAAGCAATACTCGAGCGCGTACGGCGATTGCGTGTACTCGGCCGGAATCTCCGCGCCGAACACCGTCCCGTTCTCCTGCATCTCCGTCCGCTGCCACCGCTCCGCCTGGTTCACGTGCCGGTAGCGCAGAAAAACCGCCGTCATGATCGGCTCCAGCACCTGTTGCGGAACCGAAATCGCAAGCGCCAGCACCACCCCCGGCTCAAATGCTGCTGGCGGCGTGTGGGTCCACGCAATCGTGGAGTGCGCAGGCCGTCCCGTCGCTTCCAGAATCGCCCGCCGCGTACTCGGAGTCGCCTCCGCATCCTCGGATGCAGCGTTCACCTGCGCTGCCAGCGCCGCGATATCTTTGTCGATGGCCGCCAGCCGGTCGCTCCAGTGCCCCCGCCGCATTGGCGTGCTCCCATACGTGATGTCGCTGCGATAGACAGCCCCCGCATGCGCCGCCGCGGCCCATGCCTCCCGAGCCATCCGATACTGGTCCAGCGCCTGCAGCCCTGCCTGCCGTTCCTGCGCTTGCTGAAACACCGCATACAGAACACCAGCGCGCAGTTTCGACGCGAAAAAACGCCCCAGCCCCACCTGGATCAGTACATCCGCTTCCATGCGGCGAAAGGCGGGCGAGCTGTGCGCCGCTGTTCCTCGCCGCGCCGCATCCAACGCATCGCTCGCCGCGGTTGCCGAATCCTCCAGCCACTGCGCCGCGTCGATCGGCGAGTACTTTGGATTGGCAGTTTCCGCCAGCAAATCTCCGGCAAACTCTTCTATCGTTGAAAAAGTCTCGGGGTCGAGTGGGCTTACGGTGCCGAAGCACTTCGGCTCCGGAGTGTCGCTGTAAGGCGAGGGCTCACTGCCCGGCACGATCGGCATGTTGGTGTAGACCTCGGGCCAGAAGGAGTGATTCGACGCCGAAGGCAGGTGCGCGGAAGTCACGAGTGGCAACGCGCGGCTGGCGTGGGCCACGGCTATCTCCATCGGCTTTGCGGCCGCTCCAAGACTTGCGCCCGCGCCGAATTGCGCCCGAAGCCAGCGCCGCCACGCCTCGGGGTCGGCATCCGGATCGTAAAGCCTGCGTCCCCACACGCGGTAGTAGAGCTCGAACTTTTGCCAGTCGTATTTTGGATTGAGCGCCGCGTCGGCATACGCGCATCGCCCGCCCGGCTGCCCCGACCCTTCCCTGCCCTTGAACGTCAGCGGCTCCATCAAATCCATTCCAACCGCGCCGCAAAAATGCGCCGTGCGCCCGTACGCCGCAGCCATCTCGGGATCGGCTGAAAGCAAGTGCCGCTGCGTTCCCGGCCACAGGCGGAAAAGCAGTTTGTAGCGGCTGCCGGCCTTCAAGAAATCCGCGTAGCCGTAGCGCGTAAACGAGCGCGCGCCCGAGCTCAAACTGAACGGCCCCTCGCCCGCGTGTCCCGGCTTGGGAATCTCCAACGCGCGGATGTCGGCCTGCTGATAACCGAGGCTCTGGTGTTCGGCCGAATACTTGGCACCCAGTTTCACCGGCATGCCCGTCGCCACCGCAATGTCGATCATCTTCTCGTCCACGCCCTTGGCGTGCATGTCGATCTCGACAGTGCGCCCGCAGTCCTTTACCGCTTGAAACAACGTCCTCCAGAAGTCGTAGCTGCCCTCGGGGATACCGCTCTCGCCGTGCACGCGCATGGTGAGACCCTCGATCTCCGGGCAAAGCTTCAGCAGCATCGCCAGCGCATCGCGGCAGTAAGCCGCATGAGTTTCCGGCGTCAACCCCTCAATACGGTGATACGCATTGGGACTGTCGGTCCACTGGTAAGCGTGCGTCCAGATGCCGAGCTGGAAGTGCAACCCGCGCGCCGCCGTCTGCGCGGCAATAAACTGCAGCGATTGAAGATTCTTTGCGCGCTCCGCAGCGCTCAACGGAACCGGCGCGGCCAGCACCTTGCCATCCGGTGCAGCCAGTTGCATCACCTCCACGTTGTACCCAGGCACATCCACTAAATATGGATACGGAAGGTGCAGATAGTCGCTCGTCACGCCCTTGGGAAAGTCGTACTCCAGGCCGAATGCGAGACAGAAGCGGTTGAAGCGGCTCGCGGCCAGAACGTCCAGATAACCCGGCCAGAAATCCCTGTCATAGAACCAGGGCTTGTCTTCGAGCTCGCTGCAAAAGTACCGGCTCACGCAGCGAATCTCATTGGGTGTCGATTCTTTCAGATTCTCTTTCAGGCGCAGCGCCGCCATGGGATCGCGACCGTAACGAACCCGCTCCGCCAGTTCCAGTAGCGCGTAGATGAATCCGCGTTCATTGCCGGCGACGACCGAGAGGCCCGGGACATTCTGCATACGCACGTTCTTAGCAAGGATGCCAAAACTATCCGGTACCTCTTCGAACCCGTACGCAAATCTCACGCAAAAAGCGTATCCATGAGTCTCATAGGGTGAATCGACGATCCGGCACAGAACGCCGCGCGCGGCGATTGCGCCGCGCAGTTGTTCGGCAGCCCACCGCACCGGCAGAGATTGCACAACCTCGATGCGCGGATCCGGTACGATGGCGACGCCCTTGCCCGGCACAGCCAGCGGCTTCCTCGTCAGGCTCACCGCCGACGCGGCGCCTGCCGCCTTCAAGAACTCTCTGCGCTTCATCTCCGGTTTTCCTACTCCCTATTGGCTACTCCCTATTCCCTGCTCTGTGCGGACAGCTCTTCGTGTTCACGCACTCGTTAGCCAGGCGCAGCCGCTCCACCAGCCGCCCGCCCACCAGGTGCTCGCGCACGATCTCTTCCGCGTCTTCCGGCTGCACGTGCCCATACCAGATCGCGTCGGGGTAAATCACCACGGTAGGCCCGTGCTCGCACTGGTCCAGGCAGCCGGATTTGTTGATGCGCACGGTCGCGCCCAGTCCGGCCTCGCGCGAAAGCTGTTGCAGCCGCGAGTGCAGCTCGCTCTTTCCATCGCTGGTGCAGGAAGGCCGCGGGGCATCGGCGGGGCGGCTGTTGTGGCAAACAAAAACGTGGCGTTCATAGGTCGGCAAGCGGAGGACCTCCTCAATTCTCTGTACGGCTCATTCCAGACTAACGCCCCGCCACCGAGGCTCGTCCCGGTCGCCCGCAACCCCAACCCCAATTGGTCTTTTGCCCGGCGTCCCCAAAGCTTTCCACAACCCTGTTCCCACCCCGGCCCCATCTGCGAGAATGGGTGCTTGACCATGAGCACCGACAATTTACTTTCGCTTAAAGACGACATGGTGGCCTTCATCGAGGGCCATGGTATGCGCCGCCTTCCCGGCTACGTCACCGACGACATTCCATCCGTGCTCTGGGAGGGCCGCGGCAACCCCGACGCCTGGAAAGACTTTGTGGAGATGGCCAAGCACGTGGGCTCTCCCTTTGTCTCCTTCAGCGACATGACGCTCGACCACGAAGAGCTCGACGCTCTCATTGAAGAAGCCGGCGAGATGAACTTCCCCGATGACGAGGCCGCGGAGCTGGTGGAAGCGAAGTGGCTGCGCAAGTATGCGGGCAAGCTCGGCTACATCCAGCTCGGCTTTATCTACCAGGGCATCGTCTTTATGCACGAAACCACCACCGAGTGGTACGAGCGCTATCAGACGCTGCTGGAAAACCTCGAAGCTTTTCACGACATCGTAATTGACGACGCGCACTCGCACGACGACGAGGACGAGTAAAGCGCGTGGGCCCAGAGCACGAGGCCTCGCCCGGCGTCGGCATTGGGACACCCCAGGCGCAACGCAAGTTGCCGCGCCAGCGCTGGATCATCGCAGATCCGCACCCTGACGAATCCGCCGCGCTCGCCCGCGAAGCCCGCCTGCCTCTGGTTCTCGCCGAGCTTCTCGTCGCCCGCGGCATCACCCAAGCCGCTCAAGCCTTCACTTTCCTGAATCCCGAACCCGCGCATCTGCACGATCCATTTTTGATGCTCGGGATGGCTGCGGCCGTCGATCGTCTCGAACGCGCCATCGCCGCACGCGAGCCCATTCTTCTTTACGGCGACTACGATGTGGACGGAACCGTCGCCGTGGTCCTGCTCAAAACCGCCATCGAAATGCTCGGCGGTGAAGCGCGTTTTCACGTGCCGCACCGTCTTCGCGAAGGCTACGGCATGCAGTCGAGCGTGCTCGAAGCTGCGCACGCCGAGGGCGTCCGTGTCGTCGTCACCGTCGACACCGGGATGAGGTCCTTCGCTGAAGCCGAAACCGCACGCCGCCTCGGTCTGGATTTGATCGTCACCGATCACCACTTGCCCGCCGAACACGACGCCGTCCCCGCCGCACTCGCCATCCTCAATCCCAATCAGCGGGGCTGCGCGTATCCTGAAAAATCGCTATGCGGCGCGGCCATCGCGCTCAAGCTCGCGCAGGCGCTGCTGGAGCGTCGCGACCCGGAGCGCGCGCGCGAAAAGACTCTGCCCAGCTTCCTCAAAATGGCGGCCATCGCCACCATCGCCGACGCTGTTCCGCTCAGCGGCGAGAATCGCACCATTGCGGCAATTGGTCTGAGAGAGCTGCGCCGGCCCATGGGCGTCGGTCTCCGCGCGCTCTTTGCCGCGGCCGCGCTCGATCCCGCAGCCAAACAAATCACCGGCTTCGATGTCGCCTTTCGTCTCGCGCCACGCATCAACGCCGCCGGCCGCATGGACGTAGCCGGGGACGTTGTCGAATTATTCACGACGCGCGACTTGCATCGCGCCGCCGATCTCGCCGCCAAGCTCGAGCGCCTGAACCGCGAGCGCCGTGACGTGGAAGCCGCCGCGCTCACCACCATTGAAGCTCGCTTGGTCACCGATTCCGAGGCTGCCGCCGACCGCCTACTCGTGATCGACGGCGACGGCTGGCACCGTGGCGTCATCGGCATTCTCGCCTCGCGCGTCGTCGAACGCACTGCCAAACCGGCGATCGTCATCAGCATTGAAGACGGTCCCAACGGCAAAATCGCCCACGGCTCGGGCCGCTCCGTCGACGGATTCGTCCTGCTCGCCGCCCTCGAAAGCTGCGCGGATGTTTTCACGCGCTTCGGCGGCCACGCCTTCGCTGTGGGCTTCGCGCTCCCCGCCGAAAAATTGCCCGAATTGAAGCATCGTCTCCGCGCTTACGCCGAGCAGCACCTCGCCGCGCGTGAGCCCGAGCGCCTGCTGCGCATTCACGCCGAGCTGCCGCTCGACCGCATCACGCCGGTGCTCGCCGGATGGCTCAAGAAACTCGAACCCCTCGGCCACGGCAATCCCGAGCCACTTTTCCTCGCCCGCAACGCGCGCCTGCTCAAAGCGCCACGTATCATGAAAGCTCGTCACCTCGCGCTCGAACTGACGCAGGACGCGGCCCCGCCACCCGTCCCGCCGCAGATTGCGTCCTCCGCGAGCCTGCCCGCGAGCGCCCAGCCCACCAGTTCCATCCGCGCCGTAGGCTGGAACCTCGCCGAGCGCGCCATGGAACTCCGCCTCGAGCCGGGCAGCCACATCGACGTCGCCTACCGCATCCGCGAAAACGACCACCCCGACTTCGGCGGCCTCGAAATCGAAATCCTGGGAATGCAACTGCTCCCCGAGGCGTAATCGCCGCCATCGATCATTCTCCCGCCAACAAAAAAGCCCTCCGCATCGCGAAGAGCCTTTTGATCGAACTCAGTGAATCACGATCTTACGCGACCACTTCAATCCCCATCGACCGCGCCGTGCCCTTGATGCTCTTTACCGCCGCATCGATCGACGCCGCGTTCAAATCCGGCATCTTCTGCGTGGCGATCTCGCGCACCTGCTTCTCGGTCACTTTGCCTTTCTTTTCCTTGTTGGGCGTGCCCGAGCCTTTGTCGATGCCGGCAGCTTTCTTCAGCAATATCGACGCCGGCGGCGTCTTGGTGATAAAGCTGAAGGTGCGGTCGGCATACACCGAAATGACAACCGGAATAATCAGTCCGGCCATCTCCTTGTTCTGCGTTCTGGCGTTGAACTGCTTGCAGAACTCCATGATGTTGACCTGCGCCTGGCCCAGTGCCGGGCCTACCGGCGGCGCGGGCGTTGCCTTGCCGGCTTCAATCTGCAGCTTTACATAGCCGGTAATCTTCTTTGTCGTTGCCATGATTCAGTTCCTTCAGAACCAGCTCTGAGCTTCTAGCTTTTAGCTCTTAGCTGGTCTTTTTTGTTGCAAATTTTGGTGTCGAATCTCTCGCGTTCGCTCGCAACCGGCGGCAGCTAGAAAACCCAACCGGCTAGAAGCTGAAAGCTACTTGCTGAAAGCTTCGACTACTCAATCTTTTCCACTTTGCTGAACTCGAGTTCAACGGGCGTGGAGCGGCCGAAGATAGTGACCATCACCTTCATGGTCTCGCGATCCTCGTTGATCTCGTCCACCACGCCGTTGAAGTTGGCGAACGGCCCATCGGTGATGCGCACCTGCTCGCTCTTCTCGAATTTGATCTTCATCCGCGGCTTTTCCTTGGCGGTTTCGCTGCGGAAGAGAATCGAGCTTACCTCTTCTTCGCTCAGCGCCACCGGCTTGTCGCCGGTACCCAGAAATCCCGTCACCTTGGGCGTGTCTTTCAGCACGTGCCACAGGTTGTTGTCGAGTTCCATCTCCACCAGCACGTAGCCGGGCAAAAACACGCGCTCCACCGTGCGCTTCTTGCCGTTGACAATCTCCGTCACCGGCTCAGTGGGAATCATCACGCGGCCTACGCGCTCCTTCAATCCAAAGGCCTGCACGCGGCTCTCGATGGACTCGCGCACCTTGCGCTCAAAGCCCGAATAGGCGTGCAGAATATACCACTTGAAGTTCGGATTGCGCACCGGTTCTACTGGCGCGGCTTCGGCCACCGCGGGCTCCGCCTGAGCGGCCTGGGACGCTGTCTCAACGGCCTCGGGTTCGGCTGCAACGTCCACCACTTCGGGCTCCTGCGCCACGGGCTCCTCGACTTTCGGCTCCTGCGCCTTGGGCACTTCGGCCTCGGCCTGCTCGTTTACGGGTTGTTCAAAATCGTCTGACATTACCCTCTCGATTCCGGGCTGCGGTTACCTACTGCTGCAATCCACCAAGCTGTTTAAGCAGCGCATGCATGCTCTTGTTAAACAGTCCGTCGATTAAAAAGAAGTAGGCGCCGAACAGAAACACGGCCACGATCACGACACCGGTGGTCGTCTTCACTTCTTTCCAGGTGGGCGATACCACCTTGCGCGTCTCTGCGCGCACGTCGCGCAAAAAGTCGGTGAACTCTTGCCATTTACTCACGATCCCGCCCCCAAACTCTGCCAGAGCGCCTGGCTCTTGCCGCTTGGCGGACCGCTCTTCGCCTTTTTCAATTGCCGTTTTCGTGGCCATATTACTTCCCTTCAGTGATCAGTGGTCAGTGTTCAGTGATCAGTTTCTGCGTGCTGACGGAAGCCGAGTCAACTTCCTGGCCGAGGCCCTGACTGACCACCGACCACTGTTCACTGACCACTCATCTCAATCTGGCAGGGGCGGAGGGATTCGAACCCCCAAGTTCGGTTTTGGAGACCGACAGTTTAGCCGTTGAGCTTACGCCCCTGAATGCAGGTTTCAGGTGTCAGGTGTCAGGTTTCAGTTCGCTTTGCCGATGCGAGCTACTTCGCTCGCCACGGCACCGTCGTTACTGACCCCTGGAACCTGAAACTTGACCCCTGCCTTTCTTACTTCGCTTCCTTATGCGCCTGGTGCTTGCGGCAGCGATTACAGAACTTCTTCAGCTCAAGACGGCCGGTGACGGTCTTCTTGTTCTTCGTCGTCGTGTAATTGCGCTCCTTGCACTGTGTGCATTCCAGCGTAATGATTTCCCGCATTGCTTTGCTCCCCTTCGGGTCGCTAGTGTTCAGTAATCAGTGAACAGTGCTCAGTTTTTTCGTGCCAACTTGAACTCTGTTGCCTGTTTCCCGGCTCTTCACTGACCACTGATCACCGACCACTGATCACTTGCTTCTCTTCCACTTACTTAATAATTTCGCTAATCGCGCCCGCGCCCACGGTCCTGCCGCCTTCGCGAATCGCGAAGCGCAGGCCCTTTTCCATGGCCACCGGCGTAATCAGCTCAATCGTCAACTCCACGTTGTCGCCCGGCATCACCATCTCCACGCCCGCCGGCAACTCCGCCACGCCCGTTACGTCCGTCGTGCGGAAGTAGAACTGCGGACGATAGCCCTTGAAGAACGGCGTGTGACGGCCGCCCTCTTCCTTGCTCAACACGTACACCGTGCCCTTGAACGTGGTGTGCGGCGTAATCGATCCCGGCTTCGCCAGCACCATGCCGCGCTCCACGTCTTCCTTCGCCGTGCCGCGCAACAGGATGCCTGCATTGTCGCCGGCCATGCCTTCGTCCAACTGCTTCTTGAACATTTCCACGCCCGTGCAAACCGTGGTGCGCGTCTCGCGGAATCCAACAATCTCCACGTTCTCGCCCACCTTCACCTTGCCGCGCTCAATCCTTCCCGTGACGACAGTGCCACGTCCGGAGATCGAGAAAATATCTTCAATCGGCATCAGGAACGGCAGATCCATGGCGCGATCCGGACGCGGCACATAACTGTCCACCGCCGCCATCAGCGCGTCGATCTGCGCTTCCCACTTGGCTTCGCCGTTCAAGGCGCCCAGAGCCGAGCCGCGGATCACAGGCGCGTCTTCCGGGAACTGGTACTTGCCCAGCAACTCGCGCACTTCCAACTCGACGAGTTCGATCAGTTCCTCGTCCTCGACCGCGTCGCACTTGTTCAGGAACACCAGCACCGAGGGCACGCCCACCTGGCGAGCCAACAGTACGTGCTCCTTGGTCTGCGGCATGGGGCCGTCGGTTGCCGCAACCACCAGGATCGCGCCGTCCATCTGCGCCGCGCCCGTGATCATGTTCTTGATGTAATCGGCGTGGCCGGGGCAATCCACGTGCGCGTAGTGACGGTTCGCCGTCTCGTACTCCACGTGCGCCGTGGCAATCGTGATGCCGCGCTCCCGCTCTTCCGGCGCGTTATCAATCGAGTCGAACGAGCGAAACTGATTCTTCGGGTTGTGCTTTTGCAGCACCTTCGTAATCGCCGCCGTCAGGGTCGTCTTGCCGTGATCGATGTGACCGATGGTCCCAACATTGACGTGCGGCTTGCTGCGATCAAATTTTTCTTTCGCCATAAAAGTCCTGAATCCCTTTCATCGCTTGTACTGCCTGTTTCATCTCAGGGCGCCGGCTGTCCGGCTCCAGCCCCAATCAAACTAGTCTTCAGTGATCAGTTGTTAGTGATCAGTTTTTCCTTGCTCGCGTCAGCCACATCAATTTCTTCCAGCACCAACCGTCTGACCACTGAACACTGACCACTTGCCTCTCAGTAATACGCGTAAATCTTCAAATACCTCTGTCTCAACTCCAGCGGGACCGCTTCCACCAGTCGCAGATAGCGTTCGCGGGTCAGACCCTGGTCGCTCACCGGCAGCGCCTGGTAGAGCGCGATCGCTTCTTTGCCCAGCAGCCCACGCCCCAGAATGCCTTCGTAATCGCGAACACGCAGCTTCGACTTCCTCACGCGATTCAGAAAGACCTCCACGTCGCGCGCATCGAACACCGCATCGATCAGGGCGTGCAACTGCGCAAACTTCGGTTCGTCCTGTACCGCGATAGCTACCTGCTCGAATGCCACTTCCCGACCCTCACTTCTCAAAACAGCTACTAGCTTCTAGCCTCTAGCTGGTTCCTGGAGCGGGAGACGGGGTTCGAACCCGCGACCAACAGCTTGGAAGGCTGTGACTCTACCACTGAGTTACTCCCGCCCTAAAAACAGTGGTCAGTGATCAGTGGACAGTGATCAGTCTTTTCGTGCCGATGCGAGCCGAATCCGTTTTCCCGCCCCCGCTTCAACTGTTCACTGTTCACTGACCACTGTTCACTGTATTTCTGGAGCTGATGACCAGGATTGAACTGGTGACCTCTCCCTTACCAAGGGAGTGCTCTACCAACTGAGCTACATCAGCCCGCTAAACTCTAAAACCAGCCACCAGCTTTTAGCCTTTAGCTCTTAGCTCCATCTTTCAATCGCGAGCGTCAATCACTCATCCCGCCGATACCGGAGCTACTGGCTACTAGCTATTGGCTACTAGCTGTCTTTCTGTCCCGACCTGCGAATCTTCTCCGCCTGCCGGGCCAAAACCGTTCGCAACGCCATCCCGCCAATTACGATCAGCGGAACCAGTCTTAACTCTACCGGCCTTCCAAAAACGAGCACCGAACCCTCGCCCATGGTCAGCCAAACCAACACGGCCAAACCGGCAAAAAGCGCCATGGCCACCCAAAACTTGCGGTCAAGATCCAAGCCGGAGCCGTCTTCCTTACCGTTCTCCAGATCGGTTCTCATCTCTACCGCATCTCTCAAACCCAGTTCACAGCTCGTAGTTCACAGCTCTCAGTTCGTTGCATCCCTGTGCAAGCCTCGCAGCTCTTTCCTTCCCGAAGCCCCAACTGATCACTGATCACTGACCACTGCTTTTCTGGTGCACAGGGGAGGATTCGAACCTCCGTAGCTCGCAAGGAGCGGCAGATTTACAGTCTGCTGCCATTAACCGCTCGGCCACCTGTGCCCATCTTCACCGAGCCGCCTATTCCGCACTTCCTGGCTCGTTCCCTGACTCCGCTAACGCCGCTAGCCCCGCTAACGCCGCTTTTTTCATCCCGCTTCCGCGCACGCCGCAACGCCCGGAGGTTTCCGGACTCACGTGCCTGCGCCTGAAGTGGGATCACTGCGGAGGACAGGCCCGGCGCTCGAGAAAACCCCTGGCGCCGGAAAACTCTTGCCGCTTCGGCTGCCCCGTTTCGGCTTCCATATTGTGGAGCTGGCGAAGGGATTTGAACCCCCGACCCTCTGATTACAAATCAGATGCTCTACCAGCTGAGCTACGCCAGCTCTTAACCCACAGAAAACCATCCGGGGGCGCCGAAAAGTGCGCGGACACACTCCAACTTTCCGCGTACACGGCACAGAAATCAAGGTTAGCACACCGCCGCACCCGGAGCAAACGCGGAAAAACCAGAAACAGAAGGCCACGCACAAGAGGAGCCAAATCGTGGTTCGTCAATTTGGCGAGCGTTGTCTTCCGGAAGGTCTACGGAGCCGGTATCCGCTGATCTTTGTCAACATACGCGTTGATCATCGTTCCGACCGGCAGATTTGCGTTCGGTCCATACCACATGGCCGATTCCCAGGTGAGCGCCCCGCCCTTTTCCGCCGCTGAAGCCAGCGCCACCTCTCAAGGGAATCTTCATTCCCGCTATCGATTCCACATAATCGAATTGCACAAAGAGCTTCCCTGATTTTCCGAAAAGGCCGCTTTTGGAAACCGCTTCAATGTGCCCAAATGCATCCGCACCTGTTTTCACAATCAGCCCGGAGTCAACTACCAGATCTTCGCGAACCTTAAAATGAACCGTCTGCTTGACCGTCAGCTGCTTCCCCTGCAGATCGTCCATCAGGACAAGATGGATCGGAGTACCGTCAACCAAGAGGATCGTGTCAGGCTTCTTGTCTGATGTAGTTTGGCAACAGAGACTGAACGGCGCAAATACAAGGAGGGCTCCTATCGCAACCAGACCTTGAAACAGTCTCTCCAAAAGGCATCCGTCATTTTCATGGTCGCCTCTTACTGAACTGAGAAATCGTACCCATGCCCATAGACGCCGCGAGGGAAATCGGCGGAGCCGACCGAGTACAAGATGTATTCCCCCTTTTTCATTTCTTTTACCGCCGTGATCCGATAGCGGCGGCCACCGAGGGAGCTGCGGAAGTGCGAACAATTCTATCGGCTCGAATGCCAACCTTCTCACCAACAGTTCCGCCAACCGAACCCATTTCGATCTCTCTCCGGTCACCTTTGTCGTCCATCTCGACAACGATGTAATTGTCGATATTCTCATTCGCCGGAAGTTCAATTTCGATAACCGGGGTCCGCGAACCGATCACAGTGGCGTGCTGACCCTGCAAATATGCCTTGTTTTTGACGGACTCGATTCCCATAGTTAGAGTGTGCCCTAGCCGTCCTCCCATCTTTTGCTCGCCGATCACGCGCAATTCGACAGGGTTTCCATCGATCTTAACTTTGGCGATACTCAATTGTGTTGACTGAATCATGGCCGCAACGACGGCATCCGAAACGCCCTCTTTCTTGAGCTTGGCCAGGTCGTCATCTGAAAGTTCGAACTTTGTCGGACTCGCCTTGATCCTCGCGATGATTACGTCGTCCCCGAGGCCTTTGTGCGTCATTTCAATGATTCGAGCGTTGTCAACGTCGCTCTCAAGAGACGATTGCGAACGGGATGGCGGGACTCCTAGGAACAGAAGTGAGAAGATCGCGCAGGCCAACAACGAGTAGAAAAGCGAAACACCACGATTCATAGAGCAACAGGCTTTCATGCTTTCTCCTTGCGCATGAAAATCTAACACACACCCGGAAGGTTGTAAACCTGGATTTGACGGTCCTTAGGCGCGCTCCGCCCACGCCGCATCTCCGCAGCATACGACTCCTTCCGTGGGAGGCACCTTTCGGCGCCGGTCGGTGCTTCACACGGCCGACTGCCCCTTGCGCAATCGCCCGTCAAGGAGATCATGCTCATGCCTCCCCTTGGTGTTTTTGTCCGAGCCAAAACAAAGGAGAAGCTTCGTGCGCAAATGGTTTTTTGCAGTTTTCTTTCTGGTGTTCGGCCTCGCGGCCGCCGCCCAGCAGGCCATGAACAACGACGCCGTCATCAAGTTGGTTAAGGCCGGTTTATCAGACGATCTTATCGTCTCACACTATCAACGCACAGCCTGGAACCTACGATACCTCTGCCGATGGCATCATCGCCCTCAAGACGGCGGGGGCCAGCGACAAGGTCGTGGCCGCGGTCGTCATGAGAGGCTCGGCTGTGACCGCCAGCGCGACTGGTCGCGCGCTGACAATGGCAACCGCCTTCGCGGCCGTAGCCGGGACCGATCCCGATGATCCCGCCGCTCCCCATGAGGCTGGAATCTACATCTACAACGCAGGCGCGCCCACCGGGTCGATGATGACGATGATGGAGCCTAACTTCTACACACAGGAAGACCGGCGGGGTGTTGGCTTCGGCCATGACCGACGGTATCGCCAAGTGAAGATAAGGCGGTGTTGCGCGGAGCTCACGCCATGCCGGGCGCAGGATTCTCAACGCCACCTTCTAGCTTTACTTTGAACAGACGAGCGCTGGCCTGAGCAACGCATCGGGCATTTTCGGAGGGACAGCTACGCCGAGTATCAAGCTGCGTCAATGCGCTGTCAACCGGTGACACGCGCGAATCCGTGACCGGATCTGCAACGTTTTCGGGGCTTCAGGCGGCACAGACAATAAGGCCGTGACCGCGTTGACCTATACCAAATTGCGACCCGGCGTCTATCAGATTGTGCTCAACGGAGCCTGAGCCGGGAGACTATGGCTTCTTCCACCCGGAGCATAGTGGCAGCTCGGATCCGTGGGCAGCAGCGGCCAAATATTATTCGACTTTGCACGAATTACCGGTTCAATAGTGCACTACTCCGGGGAAGTGCTGCCTTTGAACCTGCGGGGAGCGTGCCCGACGCATGAGCCTCTGCGCGCGGACGCCGGGTTGTCGCCGCTCATGTTGCCGAAAGGTCCATCCGCACCGCGGATGGACCTTTCTGTGCGTTCGGGAGTCTCCGTCGCTTTGTTCACCGCTGACCGAAGCCGCGCACTTGCCTGATAGTGGCGCTCAACGCCCGGACTGCCTTTTGCAGCCGTCGAAAATCGCTCTTGCCGCAGCAAGCATTTGGGTTGATGATTTGAGTGCCTGACCGCCGGCGCTCGATGAACCTCGTCACCCCATCCGCAAGGAGACCCCGCATGCGCAAGAGACTTCCAGCCCTGGCATTGCTGGCCATCTCCTCGTTGCTCTTCGCGCAACAGGACATGAATAACGACGCTGTCATCAAGCTGCTGAAGGCGGGGCTTTCGGACGACCTGATCGTTACCACCATCAACGCCTCTCCCGGCAAGTACGACACCTCTGCCGATGCTCTGATCGCGCTGAGGACCGCGGGCGCCGACAGCAAAGTGATTTCGGCCGTGCTGCTGAAGTCCGCGCCTGGGCCGCCGCCCCCACCCGCTGCTCCGATTTCACTGTCGGACGCTCCGGCGAAGGCTGCGGAGCCAGTCTGGAAAGCTCCCGCCGGCATTGACGGCGTGGGCGTCTACTTCCAGGCCAGGGACGAAAGCTGGAAACCGGTGCTTGCGGAGTCGGTAACAAGAAAGGCCGGAGGCACGGTGAAGTCGGTTGCCACGGAGGGAAAGATCAAGGGCGACGTAAATGCAATCCTTCAGGGCTCATCGAGTAGTCTCACGCTCACGCTCCCGGCAAGCTTCATTCTCTATACGCCTGAAGGCAGCTTCTGCCGGTGAATATCTCCTGCTGCGCTTTCACGCCCATGAAAAACACCGCGAATTTCGACTTGGAGAAAGGCGGTGAATTCCATCGTTCCAGCAGTGAAGCCAGAGACACCGTCGATTTCAGCAGCAAGCAGCTTGGGCCGCGCGCTTATCAGATCACTCTGGGCCGCGAATTGGGTGCCGGGGAGTACGGCTTTCTGGCTCCAAATGACGCAGCCGATCTCAGCAGCAGTGCCGGCCTCGGCAAGATGTACACCTTTTCCGTCGTGAAGTAGCGGCTCCAGTCCGCTATGCTGAATGCGGGCCTGAAACTCCCGGCCCGGACGCCCGTAACAATGAGCCGACGCACCCGCAGAACGCTTTTAATTGTCGCCGCGGTCCTGGTCCTGCTGGCCCTGGCCATCTTTCTCCGCACCAAAGCCCCGCCTGAGGCCGCGCGCCTGCTGCCCGAGTCCGACGGCATCATCTACATCGACTTCCGGCCCATCCGCGCGTTCGTGCACAAAGATCTCAAGCCTCCCCAGCGCGCGCTCGATTACCAGCAGTTTATTGACGCCATCGGCATCGACCCCGAGCGCGACGTGGACCAGGTGGCCATCGCCCTGCACCGCATGCCCGACCCCAGCGGACCCAACGGCCCCGTGGCCTACTCCATGGTTCTCGTCGGCAAAATTACCGGCCAGAGCGCTGAACGCGTGGCTCGACGCGCATGCCACTTCGCGCGAGACCTACGACGGGCAAACCATCTACAGCGTTCCCTCTGAGGACCGCACCGTGCGCGTCGCGCAAATCGGCTACGACACCATGGCCGCCTCCAACTTCCCCACTCCGGAAAAAATCCACGCCATCCTCGACCGCCATCGCACCGCCGCATGGCCTCTCTCCGGATCAACGCTGCTTGAGCGCCACTACAGCGACGTGCCGTTGCTTTCGATAGCCTGGGGCGTGGGCCAAATCGGCCTGCCCTTCAGCGAAAGCGGCTCCATTCACATCTTCGGCCTGGCGCTGCCTCTCGAGCCCGACTCCACCATCGTCGCCAGCCTTGCGCCGGCGCTGCCCATTCGCAATTCGCTCGGCTCCCTGCATCTGCGCATTGAAGAAATTGCTCCATCTGAATCGACGGCCGTCAGCCAGGCCGCAGATCTGGCCACGCTCGTCACGCTGGCGCGCGGCGTTGCCCAGCCGCTCGGCGCCAACGCCGCCAACAACAGCCTCAAGCAGTTGCTTCAGACTGCTGAAGTCACGCAGCACGGCGAGCGCGTAGTGGTTACAGCCACGTTACCAGGCAGCTTTTTCACCGGACCATTGTGAGTCCCGCTCCCGTTGCGCTCCGGAGGAGCGACCGAGAATAGCCCAGGGTGAAACCCTGGGGACCACGAACCCCCAACCGCGTCCGCCCCGTAGGGCCGGTCGAATTCCACGCCGATTTCTCAAGAGATCGGATAAGAACCAGATGTCACCCTAAGCGACAGAAACAGGCTTTTATCCTGCGTGAGTCTCGGCGCGCCGAGACACGACGAAGGGCCTGCGGGAATCTTTAAAGAACCTCATGCCCCGACTATAGTGAAGTCTGACGCGCCTTCAGCTCCCGGCGCATCCAATCATCGGCTGGCGCGCTCCCGTTCCTCGCGCGATAAATTTCCATCAAACCCCGTAAGAGGTCGCATGAAAAATTCGCACCAGGAATTGAAAATTTCTTCCTTCACTGGTCTTGTCGTTCTTGCAGCCGCGTCACTCTCCATCACCGCCGCCGCGCAAACCGCCCCGCAACATCCCGTTCTCACCGGCCAGGCCGCTTTCACTGATGCCGCGCACGAATCTCCCGGCATCCGCCGCCATTTAACCGTCGCCGACCTGCCCGATCCCGCGCCCGACCAATCCGTCGACAACGGTCCCAACATCGTTCCCCGCCCCGCCGATGCCTGGCCCATCGCGCCCAAAGGTTTCAAGGTAGAGCAGTACACCACTGGCCTCGACAACCCGCGCCTGATTCGCTTCGCGCCGAACGGCGACCTCTTCCTCGCCGAGAGCGCGACCGGCAAAATCAAGATCTTTAGCGGCGTCGACGCCAACGGCAAGCCCAAAGAAACTTCAGTCTTCGCCGAGGGCCTGCACCAGCCCTTCGGCATCGCGTTTTATCCCAACGACCGCCATCCGAAATGGGTCTACATCGGCGACACCGACGCCATCGTGCGCTTCCCATATAAGGATGGAGACCTGAAGGCGAGCGGCCCCATGGAACAAATCGCCGAACTGCCCGGCGGAGGACGTCTCCGCGGCGGCGGCCACTGGACGCGCGACCTCGTCTTCACGCAGGACGGCAGCAAACTTCTCGCGTCTGTTGGCTCGCACTCCAATGTCGACGACGCCGACACCCATCCTGAAGAATTTCACCGCGCCGACGTGCTTGAGTTCACGCCCGAAGGCAAATTCCTCGAGGTCTACGCCTCAGGCCTGCGCAATTGCGTGGGCGAGGCTATCAACCCCACCACCGGCGAACTGTGGTGCTCCACCAACGAGCGCGACGCTCTCGGCAACAACCTCGTTCCCGACTACATCACGCACGTTCAGGAAGGCGGCTTCTACGGCTGGCCGTGGTGGTACATGGGCCCACACCAGGACCCGCGCCACCAGGGCAAGCATCCCGAGCTCAAAGGCAAGGTCATCACGCCCGACATTCTTGTGAACCCGCACTTCGCCTCGCTGGAGATGACCTTCTACGAGGGCTCACAGTTCCCCTCCCAGTACAAAGGCGATGGCTTCGCCTGCGAACACGGATCCTGGAACCGCGCCCAGCGCACCGGCTACGAAGTCATCCGCCTGCCCATGCACAACGGCCACGCGACGGGCGAATACGAAGACTTCCTCACCGGGTTCACGGTCGGCAATGGCGACGGCGATGTCTGGGGCCGTCCTGTAGGTGTCGCCGTCGCTCCCGACGGTTCGCTGTTCGTCTCCGACGATGGCTCGCGCTCCATCTGGCACGTGGTCTACACCGGCAAGTAATCGTGCCCTCGTATGCGTTGTCGTCCTAAGCGAAGCGGGCCGCGCCTAAACGGCACGGCCCGCGCAGTCGAAGGATCTGCAGTTGCCATTCGGTGAACCTCAATCCTCCACTCGCCACGAATCCCTGACCACTGATCACTGACCACTGTCTTCCAAAAATATCTCCTCGATCCTCATCCCAAACAGCCGCGCCAGCTTGAACGCCAGCGGCAAGCTGGGGTCGAACTTCCCCGTCTCGATCGCATTCACACTCTGCCGCGAAACCTCAAGCCGCTGCGCGAGGTCCGCCTGCGACCAGTCCCGCTCCGCGCGCAGAACCTTCAGGCGGTTCTTCATTTGTACCTCCGATACACCACCACTTTTGCGATGGCCACGAAGAGCCAGAAGATCGGGTAAATAAAGATGAGGTTGAGCCTCGGCGCGTGCGCAAAATCCTCCATGTAGCCCCATACCGTTGTCACCGCCAGCGTGCCGCCGATGCCGCCGAGCAGGCATTGCACGAGAAGGTTGCGCTGGAACTCGTCCTTTTCGGCGGCCAGGTAGCGGCCCGTTTTGACCAACGCCCACAGGATCGGTAGCGTCGGCAGCACCGCCGCTGGATAGGCCGCCAGACCCTTCAAATGCCATAGGCGAAACGCCTCGGCAGAAACCACCGCGAACATGATGACCAACCCGGCGAGCACCAACGAGGTACGTGCGAAGCGGCGTTGCGCGGGACTCTTCGTTGAACAAAGCATAATAAGTCTCCTTTACTTAATGACAAGTAAACATTACATCAACTAAAAAGACTTGTCAAGTGTAATTGACACATTTTTCGATTTTTCTGATTTTGGGGTGCTCGATCCTAAAGTTCGCCGCATTATGGCGGACTTTAGGTTGGGTTAGCACGAATGCATAAGGCGGGGCGTTCCAACTCCGCCCACCTCGCTAATTCCGTTGCTCCATCAATGCTTCACCCGCCCATGCATCCCCGCCTCAAAGCTGCGGCGATCCAGCCGCGGCAGCGCGCGTGTCACCTTGTCGGGAGCAATCTCGTAGTGCCGCGCCGCAATCAGCGCCTCCGACACGCACCACACATCCTCCTCAGCCGTCATCCAGTGGCAGCAATCCAGGCGCTCCAGGTTCACCGCCCGCGAGTAGGCGCGCAGCGTGTATTCGCCGCGCAAGTTGTAGTAGCTCGCAAAGTAGCTCAGTGCCAGTTCGCGCAACGTGCGGTAAACAGGAGGGCGAAAGCGCAACCCCGCAAAATTCGACTTGGCAATGCCGCCCCACAAGCCGCGTTCGCGATAAAGTGCCACCACGTGATCGTCGTCGTGCACCGACTCGAGATCCATCACCAGCGGCGGATGCCCGTTCACACGCAACGCCGCGGCCGCCAGCAACGCGCCCTCCAGGCAATGTCCTTTGCGCTCGCGCAGCACGCGCCGCGGCGACCCCGCCGTATCCGCGTACTGGTACTCAAGCCCGTCGATAAATTTCTGAATACGCGCGGGCGTCTTCAGTGCGCGCAACGTGCGCAGATCCCCCGCCGACAACCCGAAGCTCTCGTTCCGCCGCCGTCCCATTCGCCTCGCGCCTATCCTTTCAAAAATTCGCCGCAAAGTACCAGAAGTGAATTCTAAAGCCAGCGCCACGCACCCAGGCCTTGCGCTGCCGCGATTATGCTAGCCGGCTTGCTGACCCTCCGGCTTGCTCCCTCGCTCCCTTGATCCCCCGCTCCCTTGCTCCCTCGCTCCCTGTTAAGCTTCTTCCGTGGGCTTTCAAGATTTCCTCGGCAACACGACCACGGTCACGCACCTGCGCGAAAGCGTGCGCGCCGGCCGTTTTCCCCACTCCATGATCCTGGCCGGACCCCGTGGCGCGGGCAAATACACCCTCACGCTCATGCTGGCCCAGGCCGTCAACTGCCTTAGCCCCACCGAATCCGATGGCCTGCCCGACTTCTGCGGCGTCTGCCGCAATTGCACGCGCATCGCCTTGTCGGCCAACCTCGACACGCTCGTAGCCGAGGCCGTCGCCGCCCGCGAAGACATGCGCGACACCGACAAACGCGAAACGCGCATCATGGTGCAGACGCATCCCGACGTCCTCGTCGTTCCGCCCGATCCGCCGCAGTTACTCATCAAGCTCGGCCAGGTGCGCCAAGCCATTCACGCGGCTTACTACCGTCCTCCGGCCGAAGCCCAGCGCGCCTTCACCATCTTCACCTCTTCGGCGTTTATGAAGGAGGCGGCCAACAGCATTCTCAAACTGCTTGAAGAACCGCCCGAGCATACCACGCTCATCCTGCTCACCGAGAATCCCCAGGAATTGCTGCCCACCATCCGTTCCCGCGCCGTCATTCATCGCCTGGGCGCGTTGCCCGCCGCCGACCTCGAATCCCTCCTCGCCCAGCGCCGCCCGGAACTGAAGCCACAGCAGCGAGCTCTGGCCGCGCGCCTTGCCCAGGGCGCGGTGGGCCGCGCTCTCTCCATCGATTTGGACGCCTACCTCGCCAGCCGCCGGGACGCGCTCATCATCTTGCACACCGCGTTGCGGGAACCTGATTACTCCGAGCTCTTCCACGCCACGGAATCCTACCGCGCCGGCGCCGACGGGCAGGAGAAGACCGTCAATCTGCTGCGCGCTCTCGGCAGCCTCCTCGAAGATCTGCTGCTCATCGTAGCTGGCGCGCCCGCGCTCATCCGCAACCTCGATCTCGCCGCCGAACTCGCGCGCCTCGCAGAAGGCCTTACTGTCGACTGGATCGATGGCGCCGCCCGCGCCCTCGTCCAAGTGGAGCAAGGCATGCGCCGCAACCTTTTGCGCTCGCTCTCCATCGACGCCATGGCAGTCAGTCTAGGGAGTAGCCAATAGGGAAATGGGGAGTAGAAAAATCGCTCTCAGTTCCCCGCCCTCTCGCTCCCTAGCTCCCTTGTTCCCTTGTTCCCTTGCTCCCTCGCTCCCTGCCTTTTCCCTATTGGCTACTCCCTACTGGCTATTCCCTGCCTTCACCCCCTTGACGCCCCATCCGATTCCCCGCAGAATAAAGGTGCAACTCCCCATCGTTCTCCGGCATCTTCTCAACAAAGAGCACTCCCACGAAGAGAAGGGACGCGGTCTCCCGGCAACACGGGGCGTTCACTTGCTTGTTCAACGCGTGAGGAAAAACCTCTGCATACCTGTTGTTTACCACTGGCGCCGATCCCCGGAGTTGTCCAGTGCAAGTTCTTCCGGAAGTTGTGGCTGTACCCGGGCCTGACTGTACCGCTTTCGATTTTTCAAGGGAGGTAGTTTCCCATGAGCATCCAACCGGTTCTGCCGCCGTCCCGAGGCCCCGAGCAAGGTCGCCTGCCCGTAAACCCCCGCAAGAATTTCACCCCGCGGTTTCCCATCCGTTTCCCAGCCCAAACGCCCGATACCGACGCGCCGAACCGCCACGCCGAGCTCTTCTATCTGCAGAAGCAGATCCAGTCGCAGACGCCCATGGTGATTGTGCTTGAAGACGGTGAGCGCATCGACGGCTGCATCGAATGGTACGACCGCTACTCCATCAAGATCCGCGGCCGCTTCAAAATCCTCATTTACAAGTCCGCCATCAAATACATGTACAAGCTCGGTGATAACGGGTGAGCGGGAATCCGAATGCGGAGGTTGGCATTGCGGCGGGGAGCGCGCGTATTCGACCTTCCACGATACTGCGGAAAGTAATCAACCTGCGTCCAGAAACGAAGCTCAAAAAAACTCGGGGAGCCGGACACTGCCCCGGCTCCCCGTCATTTCTTTTCGCACATCGCCTATGGTAATAGGATCGTTTGGCGTCGATAGTTGCTCCAAAACATCATGCCCAGCAGCCCGGCCAATCCGGTTGCCAGCAGCAGCCAACTGCCCGGCTCCGGCGTAACCTGCGCGTCGAAGTCCTGCGTCGCCAGCACATCCGTATCGTCGGACGACGATGCGCCGCCCACGATACTGAACGATCCGGTGTAGAAATTATCCGCAAGCGAACCGCCCACGAAAGCCGGCGTGGTCACCGTGAACAACACGATGTCCCCCGACGAATCCCCCGGATTCATCGATAACGGCGCGTTGTTCAAGAACGCGCTGTCATCCAATGTTGCCGGTGCATCCACCGAGAAGGAGTCTCCGTTCAAGTACTCCGTGACGCCACCATCGTTCGTCGAGTCTGCGTTGGTGTAGGCAATCGTCCCCGTGTAGGTGAACGTATCCATCGGGCCCGATTGAAACGGCGCGTCAAGGGTTAATGTGAGCGAGTCCGCCCTGGCTGCCGTGCCCGCCAGCAACAAACCCGCAACCGCCAGGGAAAGTTTCAGCAAATTCTTGCATCTCTTCATCCTGATTTCTCCCAATTCGCTTGTCCTTCGTCATTGTCGAGATTCGTTCCAGCCTACGGCAGCGTCACCGAGCGGATACTGGCCGAGTCAAGAGCCTCCAGTGTATGTACCGGAGAACTTCTCCGCCACTCCCGCACCGTCAGCCCCTGCGCTTCCAGGCACAGAAACCGTGAAGGTCCCTGTTCCGCCCGCGGCGATGGTTCCCCATGTCTGCGGCAAGCCGGTTCCGTTGGTCGTGCCCAGCGATGCCGCGCTCAGAACCACGTTGGATGCAGGTCCAGTGCCGGTGTTCTTAACCGTGATGGTCATGGTGTAACCGCCGGCATGCGATCCGGAAACCGCGGCAGTGGCTGTCAGCGAAACCGTTGGAGGCTGCACGACCGTGACCTCATAGGGCCCCGCTGTCGTGTAGGGCTGACCGGCCACCGAAGGAACGTAGGTGGAGTCACCCGAGTAGGCAGCGTAGAAGTTGTGCACGCCTGCCGCGAGGCCGGTGAACGGAACAAAGATCGTGTCGTTGTTTCCAGGCAAAGTAACTTGAGTCTGCTTCCCGGTGAACTCGTCGGTGAGGGTGACGGTACCGGTGGGATAAGGAGCGCCTCCCACAGCCGGAGTCAGGATGACGACTGCTGTCGCGTTCTGGCCCTGGGTGATGGTCTGTGGCAAGCCTGTTGGGCCAGTTAACTCCGGCGCAATGTAGGTAAAACTGCATGAAGGCGGATTTAGTACTGCCCGCCGAGATGTTGTTGGTTACAGTGTCGTTGTTGGCTGAGACGCTGACCAGGTTACCAAACGCCGTGATGAAGTTGGTCGATACATCGCCTGGGCCGTAGGTCAGGCTCGCATATTGTCCTGTTCCGCCACTATAGTTTCCATTACTCCAAACACTGGTAGATTCGACCGGAGCCGTCGAATTGACCAGGCTGGAGAGCCCTGAAGAAAAGGTCACGTTGTCCATCGTGATTTGAAGCGGATTGATAACCGGGCTGGGAGTGCCGTTGGTGGGGCTGAGGTTGGTGTTATATTCACCTGTGAGTTCGCACTGTTCCCGTAGCTATGAAGCATCGTTAATGAAGTACGATATTTTGCATCAGTAGATGTTTTTGTAATTCGGGAACTCTGAAGCTAGAGTCGCCGCGGATGTACTGTAATAGCGGCGTGAACTGAAGAGGTCGATCTTGTGGTCCAGGAAGCACTCGTTGGAGTACTGGATGTTGGTAGGCCGGGCCGCCGCGCATCATTGGCCGGATTTGATGCGGATGGCAGTCGAGTTGCCGTCCTGGTAGTTGGCTGGATAGGTGGTTGCGGTGATTTTAAACGATGTATTGTTGACGGCGCTTCCAGAATTGGCGACGCAAAATCGTCTGCCGGCAGACATATTATTGTCGAATAGCACATTAGTCACGGTGCCACTGGTGTAAGCTGCCGAATGGACTCGCCATGGCCGGCGAATAAGTGGTTATTGATGACGGAGATATTCGCCGCTTCTTTAGTGCGGGAACTGCCGTTGCTGCCGGCGGCGCCGACGGCGATGTTGTCGTCACCGTCGGATATCCACGACCTGGTAACCGTAACATTTGTCACCTGGTCCGGGATCGATGCCGTCCGTATTGCGCGTAAATGGTGGGCGTCACGATTTTGATGCCCCAGGCTGTAAGGTCGCTGACATCGCGCCGATCGTCTTGACGTGGAACATCGGATGGATTGCAGCAGCGTGATCTTGTACAGTGTGATGCCGCTGGCGTTATTTTCCAGTCTCTATGCAGCGACTCCGGATTCTGCTGGGAGCCGCCGCTGTCCACGTATGGCCTGCGCGACCAGATTCCACCATGCTATAGGAAGAGGGCGCCGCGTAAGCCGGTGGTCATAAAACCATTGAGCAGCGGGTCGCCGCCGCGCGCATCGATCTTGCCGTAGCCCATGATCCCGACATTCGTAGATGCGCCAGCGGGCGATGAAGTGCCGAGAATGTCGATCAGCGCCAGGCAAGATGCTGTTGCGCTTTACCGTTGTGTGACCGTACCGCACGTATGAGTGCCCGGAGCCGGGTCAAAATCCTGCGCGTTGCGCGAAAAGAACAACATGACGCCGGGATCAACCAGCAGCGTTTCGTCGGCCTGCATCGTCAGCGGACCGCTGACCAAAGCGTTATAGGTGCCACGCTGTTGTCGACATGGTCAGTTCCACGGCCTTGCCGGTAGTTTGCGCAGGCATTCAGCGCGGCCTGGATGCGCGACGCCGTCCGGATTGGTATTCGTTCCGTCTACCGAGGTGGGAACGTCGATGCGAGTCCACGCCGGAAATAATACTGTTGTTAACTTCCGTGTATGCAGCGGTGACTGTCTGACAGACCGCCGGAAACACTGGCTCGGTGACGTTGCGGCTGTCGCCGGTAGCAAAGTTTTGAGCAGCCGCCGATGCTGCAAAAAGCAGCGCGGTAGCTGCGGCGTAGATACAAGTCATGCGGGTAACATTCATTGGAAACCTCCTTAGCTGGTCAATAACCTGCTCGGTCCTGTTGCTTTCGTGAGGTGGCAGAGCAATCTGCATTGTCCTGCGAGCGCTAACTGGGCACAACGTTTTGTTTCAGGTGAGAATTACAAATCAATATCTGAGTCGCGTCGGATTGCCGAATGAGATCTCCCTACTGCGAAGCATAGTTGGCCTCTAGTGGAACGACCGCAACGAAGAAAGAAAGCAAGGAGCAATGCACATCTCCGGGAACTAGCTCAATCTATGAAAAACCGCGCAGGAAGGTGACTCGCTGAACCAGCAGAAGCGACTGAGCCGCCAATTGGTCAGACCTCCCCGGCGAATCGGATTATTCCCCTCCTCGACAGCGTGTGTCAACAGAAAAGTTGGTGGATATCCGATACTGTCTTAAGTATAAGAAACAAATAATAGTTAGCGAAGCTTCTTGGGGATTGGTGGCAGCCCAGTGATTCAAGTGTGGTCTAACCATACTTCATTCATGAGCCATTCCCTGTTCCCCGATCATCGAGCGCTCAAACCCGCCGCAAACAAACGCGGGCGTTGGGACAATGTCCCAACGCCCGTCAGGCAGCATTAACACCGCCCAAATTCGAAAATCTTCGCCTAATCCGCCTTCACGCCTTGCGCAGCTTCATCGTGAACAGCAGCCCGGCCAATCCGGTTGCCAGCAGCAGCCAACTCGTCGGCTCCGGCGTAACCTGCGCGTCGAAGTCCTGCGTCGCCAGCACATCCGTATCGTCGGACGACGATGCGCCGCCCACAATACTGAACGATCCGGTGTAGAAATTATCCGCAAGCGAACCGCCCACGAAAGCCGGCGTGGTCACCGTGAACAACACGATGTCCCCCGACGAATCCCCCGGATTCATCGATAACGGCGCGTTGTTCAAGAACGCGCTGTCATCCAATGTTGCCGGTGCATCCACCGAGAAGGAGTCTCCGTTCAAGTACTCCGTGACGCCGCCATCGTTCGTCGAGTCTGCGTTGGTGTAGGCAATCGTCCCCGTGAATGTGAACGTGTCCATCGGGCCCGATTGAAACGGCGCGTCAAGGGTTAATGTGAGCGAGTCCGCCCTGGCTGCCGTGCCCGCCAGCAACAAGCCCGCAATCGCCAGGGAAACTTTCAGCAAATTCTTGCATCTCTTCATCCTGATTTCTCCCAATTCGTTGTCCTTCGTCATTGTCGAGATTCGTTCCAGCCTACGGCAGCGTCACCGAGCGGATGCTGGCCGAGTAGGAGCCTCCAGTGTACGTACCGGAGAACTTCTCCGCCACTCCCGCACCGTCCAAACCTGCGCTCCCAGGCACAGAAACCGTGAAGGTCCCCGTTCCGCCTGCCGCAATCGTTCCCGATGTCTGCGGCAAGCCGGTTCCGTTGGTCGTGCCCAGCGATGCCGCGCTCAGAACCACGTTGGATGCAGGTCCAGTGCCGGTGTTCTTAACCGTGATGGTCATGGTGTAACCGCCGGCATGCGATCCGGTTACCGCCGCGGTGGCCGTAAGGGAAACCGTGGGCAACACAATACCGGCTCCGCTCAGACTCACTTGCTGCGGGCTGCCGGTTGCCCAGTCCGAGAAGCTTAAAGTCCCCGTCCGTGGCCCCAGCACCGATGGAGTGAAGACCACCGATAACTGGCAGGAACTGTTCGCGGCCAGCGACCCCTGGCAGTTGTTCGAGCCGATTGAATAGTCCCCAGTAGCCGTCACTGAGTTGATCAGCAGTATGCCAGCGCCGGTATTGTTCAACGTCACCGTTTGCGAAGTGCTTTGCCCAACCGCCACGCCGCTAAATCCAGAAACCGGTGAAACACTGGGTAGCGCCACTGCTCCAGAGAGCACCAGCGCCGGCACATCCTGTGTATTATCCGGTGGGGCCAGCCGTGCCACGGGCGTCCAGTAAGTGCAGTTTGTCACGATGGGCGGGTTATTGGCCGCCAGCGTCTGCGCGACCGTAATACCCGTCGAACTCACGACGTCGGTCGTTGGCCACGAGTTGATCGCCGCATTGGCCAAAGCTACCGGATCTACCGTCGCGTCCGGATTATTCCAGCGCGCATCCAAAATGCACACTGCGGCCTGCAGCAGGTTGCTGTAGTCATACAGAATCTGATTCGGTCCGAATACGCTCGCTGCGCCGCCGGTCACAAAGGCATTTTTCTCCGCGTAAATGTGCGAGTAATCTCCCGCGCCCCACGAGTATACATACCCAAAGTATCCCGGCCCGTTATTGATGTTGTAGAAGTTGTTGTAGAGATCCACTTCGCCGTAGCGGACACGTGGCTGCCGCTCCTCGGCATTCTTCCACATATTGTGGTGGAAGGTTACGCGCAAGTGCCCCGCATCTGAGGCGTTGATCGCGCCGTCACTGCCGCCGATCAAATTGGTCTTGCCGTGATCCTCAAAGATCGTCCACGATACCGTCCCCAGGTCGGATGCACTTGTTATATCCAGCGCCCCATCGTGCCATTGATACGGACGGTTGAAATAAATCGGCTGCGTCGAGTCGTCATCCGGCGCATCGGTAAAGTGGCAGTGGTCGACCCACCAGTTATGCGCGCCCAGCATGCTGACGTTGTCGCAGCACGAGTTAAAGTTGCCCGGAAAAGAGCTGTCCACCGCCTGGTAGAACGGGTTAACGGGGTTCTTGTCCGTATCCGTCCAGACAGGAAAACAATCGCTCGTGTCTTCGAACGTGATATTGCGGAGAATCACATTGATGATATTGGTCGAGATCGTCAGGTTAATGTCCTTGATCACCGCGTTCGTCCCAAGTCCGACGATGGTCGTGTTGGAACCCACTGGAACCGTAACGGAGGCCTTGAATGAGGTCTCCGAACTGTTCAGCGCGCTCGTCTGCGCAGCACTCGGCGTCGTGAATTCGGTGGCCGAACCGATGTAAGCGGACTCCGAGTATTTGGTCCCGCTCACCGTCGCATACCACTGGCTGCAAGGTCCCGCACCCGCAAAATCGGGTGGACCATTCGGTGTCGTGCCGTCCTTGCTGAATGAAGTAATCGTCCCGCTAACGTAGATGATCTTCGCGACGTTGCTAAGGCTGCTTCCTCCTGCGTTCAGCGCGCTTTTCAGTTGCGCCAGAGTGGTTACCGTGTAGATGTTGGCGGGCAGCGCGGAAGAACCCCCCGTCACGTTGTACACCGTGTAGGCCGTACCAAAGGCGCCTGTCCGCGAGGCCCAGCCATCGTTCGCGGGCATTGTCTCAGTTCCGAGGTCAGATGGGGGACTCTGGAAAATTCCAGCTTGCCCCAGCGCAGTTTGGGTGATTCCGGCAGCAGCAATCGCACACGCCGCATACCGCAGAATTTGAGCAATAGTCCGATTCTTCATTTGTCCTCCCAAGGGCCCGTGATTCGAGTATTCTCCCAATTCGGTTCATTCGTTTTTGTGCAGCTTCTCGCCAACTTAGGGCAGAGTTACAGAGCGGATGCTGGTCGAGTAAGTGCCTCCCGTGTACGCACCGGAGAACTTCTCCGCCACTCCCGCGCCGTCCATCCCCACGCTCCCTGGGAAATCAACCGTGAAGCTGGCCGTTCCGCCTGGTGCAATGGTTCCCCATGCTTGAGGCAGCGGCGCTCCTGAGGTCGTGCCAAGGGTAGCCGCATTCAGCACCACGTTCGACGCAGATGACCCGCCATTGTTCTTGACGGTGACGGTCATGACGTAGCCGCCGCCATGCGATCCGGACACCGTGGCCGTGGCGGTTAGCGAAACGGCGGGCGGCGCAACCACCGACAGCGTTCCGTTGACAAACGAATAGTTGTAGTCGGGGTCCGATATCGTGCCGATTGCGGCTGTGATGGGATACACTCCCGCCGGAGTGGACGCCGTCGCCGTGGTTGTCAACGACGGTGTGCCGCCCAGCGATGCCGGGGTATCTCCATGGAGAAACCCGCTGTAACTGGCAGTAAAGGTGGGCAAAGGCCCTCCAACCGGCATGGTCGCGTTGTTGGCCGTGACGGTCAAAGGAGTCGGGTAGGAGATATGGAACAAGCTGACCGCCATGCTGTTTCCAGAGGGAACCGTTCCGCTCCAGCGCGTGCCCGCTCCGCCATAAGTATTCGCCGCCACCGGTGCCTGCAGAAACAACGTATTCGTGTTCTGGTCGTTAAATGCCGTGACGGTGAAGATGTTGTCGATGATCGAGAGACTGATCGTCGTAGTCGGGTAGAACACCCCGGTCAATATCTGGGTATCGGACACCGGGGAGCCTACCCCGCCGACATGTTGGAACAGTTGCCACTCGGTCTCCGAGGCCGACGCGGTTGTTCTCCAGAATCTCACCGAGTATCCGTTCCCCGTACTGGGATCGTATTTGATGTAGATATCCGCATTCTGCACAGTAGAGCCGTCGGCGTTGGAGCCCGGGCTTCCAAATCCCTGCCCAGCGTTCTTCTCCGGCGACATGACCACCGTCTCCGCCATATCCCCGACCGGACCCGGATTGACATAGTAGATTGCTGCGCCTTGCGAGGCCGCGCGAATGCCCCAGCCGTTGACGAAGGCGGTTCCAACCGGCTGTGCCTCGCTTGTCCAGGTTCCATTCACCGTCCAATAGCCCGTCACATACGTAGCGACGGCCGTCACCGGGAAGTTTCCGAAGTTGGGCGAGATCGCCGGCGTCTGGATGTTCGACATCTGGATCGCTGTCGCCGCCACAACCGACTGTGCCGTGCCGGGATTGCTGATGTCCGCCTGTGGAGTAACGGTTGCCATCAGGAATCTGCCTACGTCACCCAGTTGCAGCGTGTAAGTCTGCAATGGCACATTGTGCACCGGAGGAGCGGCATAGCTTTCGCTGATCGCCACTGCCCGCGGGTTGCTTCCCGAGCATCGGAGCAGGAAAACCACTTAATGATCGAGTTATCCGTGCGCGGCGCGGTCAGATTCAACGTGTAATTCACCGTCTCCGTTCCGCCGCTGGGAGCACCTAGCGTCGGAGATGAAGTGAATGTCGGCGGATTGATAAAAGGCGGCTCCACAAAAGGATGCCCCGTCACATAAAATCCATTCGTCGCCGACGCATTCACCGGTACATTTTGCGAAACGCCGCTGTTGTTCGCGCCCGTCACAACCACGTTCGCGCCGCTGCTATGGTTCAACGTCACCAGGCTGCTCGGGGTCGCCCAGTTGATCGTCTGCGTCGCTCTTGCGGGAAATACGGTCGCGCTGATGGTTCCCGTTGTCCCTGCGATCGATCCCGGCGTAATCACCGTCGGATTACCATTGGTCATCGACATCCCGAAGGGCAAGCTACCCTCGCCGAGACCGATGTAGGTCGGCCCGACATTTGCCGGGTCCCAGCCGTCCTGCGTCCCGGTTGGCGTCGCGCTCAGCAGGTTCCACGGATTGAATGCTTCCGCTTCTGTCGCGCTGATCTCCCTCGACAGCGTATAAGTCGGCGGACCCTGCTCCCCATCGGCTATCACCGCCGGGTTCCCATTGGTATCCACATTCTGGTAGGTGAGCGTGTAGATATCTTGATTCACCGGAGCAAAGCCCTTGACCCATGCTACCGACGCCGAATTTGCCGTCAACGTGTTGACCGGCAGCGTGCAATGAATCAGCGCCGCGGGAAGCGTTGAACCTTCGGGGTAGGCCCCACCCAACGTCGGCCCCTTGTAAAACTGCATCGTTCCCCCGCCTGGTATGTCGGCAGGGAAGAACGTGGTGTTCATGAAGATGGTGCCCGTCACCGTCCCCTCGCCGTCTCCGGTTGGGAAATAGATGTAGGAATGGTCCCAGACGCTGATCGTTCCGCCGCCGATGAAGTCGTTGGTCCCTTCCATATAGACGTAGTCGAAGTACGCGCGCGTGCTCCCGATAAAGCTGGTATCCAGTTTGCTGAGAATGGAAACGTGCTCGAAGACATGCTTGTCGCCCGACGTCTGGATCGCTACCGCCTGCGTCACTGTCGGAGATCTTTCGGGCACTGTCTGGGCCGGAACCCCGGGGCCGCCCGGATACTCGTAGTTCACATTGCAGAAGTTCCCAATGGTCAGATTCTTCGCCGTAAATCCAGTCGCACTCACTGTAATCACCTCGCCGTTGTAGCTTTGCGAGTCGGTGCCGGCGCCTTCCTTGTTCCCCTCGTCACCGTAGATCACCACATTGCGCTGGTCGTC
This sequence comes from uncultured Acidobacteriaceae bacterium, assembly GCA_963732305.1. Classification (GTDB taxonomy): domain Bacteria; phylum Acidobacteriota; class Terriglobia; order Terriglobales; family Acidobacteriaceae; genus Telmatobacter. The sequence goes on along the minus strand of CAVSYW010000002.1, from coordinate 593,772 downwards.
GGTGAGACCGAGAAGGGTGATGTAGTTCTTGGAGATGGTCAGGCCCGGAGTGCCAGGGGTAGTGGTGTCGATATTGTAGAGGTTCGGCTTAATACCGATGACCCACGGGCTGGCTGCCGTGGCATTGGAGGGGGCGGCATTATATGCGGACTGCAAAGTCTTGTACTGCGGAGGACTGGCAGCGGGCTGATCGGCAGCGAGAGTGCCGTCCACAATAGCATTCGGAACCACGCTGCTGGTGTCCAGATACGAGGGCGAAAATGGGCTGGGGAGGGAATCCTGCGCAAAAGTAGACCTCACACTCAGGGCCGTTAGTACCACTGACAGTCCAACAAAAAACAGTCTCATCCGCAGGCGCATTAGCGACCATCCTCTGCCTGAATTTTCAGGCGGGCCAATGGTAGGACCTCTCCTCAGGGCTGTCAAGAAAATTCTCTGCAAAAGCCGGGCAGTACTTCAAATCCATGAACATTAGGGTGGGTGAATGGTCGGACCTCTCGGCCCCACTGTCGATAAAGCGATTTAGGCAAAATATCGCCACTATTCGGCGTCACTCCGCGACGCGAACAAGCAACTGCGGGCGCTGGGAGAATCTCCCAACGCCCGCCAGGCAGAATCAATCCGCCCGAATTCCAAATCTTTCAATTACGCTGCCGTTACGCCCTGCGCAGCTTCATCGTGAACAGCAGCCCGGCCAATCCGGTTGCCAGCAGCAGCCAACTCGTCGGCTCTGGCGTAACCTGCGCGTCGAAGTCCTCGGTCGCCAGCACATCCGTATCGTCGGACGACGATGCGCCGCCCACGATACTGAACGATCCGGTGTAGAAATTATCCGCAAGCGAACCGCCCACGAAAGCCGGCGTGGTCACCGTGAACAACACGATGTCCCCCGACGAATCCCCCGGATTCATCGATAACGGCGCGTTGTTCAAGAACGCGCTGTCATCCAATGTTGCCGGTGCATCCACCGAGAAGGAGTCTCCGTTCAAGTACTCCGTGACGCCACCATCGTTCGTCGAGTCTGCGTTGGTGTAGGCAATCGTCCCCGTGTAGGTGAACGTATCCATCGGGCCCGATTGAAACGGCGCGTCAAGGGTTAATGTGAGCGAGTCCGCCCTGGCTGCCGTGCCCGCCAGCAACAAACCCGCAACCGCCAGGGAAAGTTTCAGCAAATTCTTGCATCTCTTCATCCTGATTTCTCCCAATTCGTTGTCCTTCGTCATTGTCGAGATTCGTTCCAGCCTACGGCAGCGTCACCGAGCGGATACTGGCCGAGTAGGAGCCTCCAGTGTATGTACCGGAGAACTTCTCCGCCACTCCCGCACCGTCAGCCCCTGCGCTTCCAGGCACAGAAACCGTGAAGGTCCCTGTTCCGCCCGCGGCGATGGTTCCCCATGTCTGCGGCAAGCCGGTTCCGTTGGTCGTGCCCAGCGATGCCGCGCTCAGAACCACGTTGGATGCAGGTCCAGTGCCGGTGTTCTTAACCGTGATGGTCATGGTGTAACCGCCGGCATGCGATCCGGAAACCGCGGCAGTGGCTGTCAGCGAAACCGTTGGAGGCTGAACAACAGATACAACAACGTCATAGCCGAGCGATGCCCCGTCCGGAGCCGTCACCTCAACCGCGACGTTGTTGACGCCAACCGTCAAAGGAATCGCCGCCGACGCACTACCGCTTGTGACGCTCGCTCCGTTTACGGTGATGGTTGCGCCGGAGATTTCGGCAGTCGGGGTGACCGTGATGCTGGTGACGCTGTTCTGCAGATTGAGGATGTAACTCGTGGTCAGTTCGCTGAAAGCCGGGCTCAGGGTTCCCGCACTCGTAGTCAGACCGGTGAGGTGATCTGCGTGAGGAACTTCGGATAGCCAGGGCATCATGGCCCCCAACCCGCCAAAGTAGGTGTTGTAAATGTTGGAGGGCTGGAAGGTCGCCCCGGGAATCCAGCCATTCGTTCCATTGCTTCCGGTTACCCAGGGAGTCTGCGTTGGCGAACCTTGGGGATCGAAATAGATAGGGCTCCCGCCGCTGGTCCCACCGTTACCTGAACCGGTCAGCATCTTCACTCCGGTACTGGTTGCCGATAGCGGCAAGCTATAGAAGTACATGTTCATAAAAGCTATGAAGTTGCCGGGTTCATTGGTTGTCGTCCCGTGACCGCAGGTAGCCAGGCATTCGTTGTATGCAATGTTCTGGGGCACGCCGAGGAATTGGTACACCGGCAGGGCGCCTTCAACACCGATGCCATCGCCCTCGAAATCGTCGGAGTAGTCGGCGTTCGCGGAGTCGACAATGATGGCCCGTGGCGCAAGCGCGGCGATCACTTCGTGGTGATCGAAGGGCAGCCGGTCAGCCCAACCATGAGCGCCGGCTTGGACCGCGTAAATATCGGAGCCGATCATCGGCAGCCCCGGCGTCGTGTAGTCGGTAGAGTTGTTGGAGGTCGTGTTCTCGTCCATCGGGAACCACCCGGGCATGCCCGAGCCTTGCACCAAAAAGCGCGGGAACATCTGGTTCGAGTTCCAGGCGTTGTGCCAGATGTGGTCGGCCATCGCCTCATCGTTTTCTTCGTATTGCTGGTAGGCGGTGGTAATCCACGAGTACTTATGTCCGAATTGCGACATGCTCTCGCCGGGGAAGTAACCAATGCCGTCATAGCGGTAGGGAGCCGCTCCGCCGGAGCCCGATCCGCCGGGGTTTACTACCCCAATGCGCGGATCCGCCATGGCCAGGGCCAACACCGATTTTCCGTCGCGTGAGTAGCCGGTGGCTCCCACGTTGTTCAAGTTGAAATAGCCTTTGAGGACGGCGTTATTTGCATTCAGGTACGCAATCCCATCCAGGGCGCGGCTGCATCCCCACCCCCAGGACATCAGGCTTCCGGTATCGTTCGTCGACCCATCGGTAGCCGTGACCTCGCTAAAGGGATAGAGCTTGAAATAAGGCAAAGGAGTGCCGGTGCCGCTGCCGCTGCTATTGGTCCAGTGGTAGTTGTTGTCGGCGCTCACTTGTGTGTAGCCGCAGCTGACAGCCGCGTAGCAGGCAGCGGGGTAACTGGCGCTCTCGGTGGTCGCGCCCCCATCGACTGAAAGAACGACCGGATAGTTACCTCCGGCCGCGCCATTGTTGGCGCCCGTGGAAGTCGTGAGTTTGCACGTCTTGGCCGGCAGGTACACCTTGGGAGAAAACGAGGTGCTGAGGCCGGTCGTGTTGTCGGTAACCGTGACCGTGTAGGTATAGGCGGTCGCTGTTGCCGGTAGCGCCGTGCAAGTGGCGCAAGTTGCGGTTATGGTGTAAGGCCCGGGTTTCAAATAGCCGTACTCGTAGTACTGGGCCAAACTCACGATCTCCGCCCGGCGGGCATTCCAATCGGCCACGGTCTGCACCTTGTGACCGTCGAGGAAGGTAAACGGATCAGGCAAGGTAGTGACGGAGGGCAAATCGAATGGATCGGGATACGGTGCTTGATCCTGAACCGTATTCCCACCCGGACCCGCCATGCGAAGGCCGTACATGGCGTTCGCGAGTGCCGTGTTGGCGGCATCGATCGTTGGCTGATCTGTCGTAGGCGGTACTGCCGTCGCCTCCCCATAAACGATGTTTGCGGTCGCAAGCGCGGAGTTAAACGGCTCAAGACTCTCGCTCGTAAACTTGGCAAGGTTCGGGTTGACTGGACCGAGAGCCGTGTTGCTGGGCGTGACTTCGTTGAGGTTGCTGGCGATCGAGAGGTTGTTCTTCAACCCAAAGCTGTCGAGCGCCTGGGAGCTGGATCCGTCCCAGCCGGTATAAACTACCGTGCCGTATTGCGAGCCGTTCTCCGGTTGCACATAAGGAGCCCCTTGCAGATCGCCGCCTGAGGAGCCGTTGCCGGAACCGGAAGCCAGACCGTCGGCCCAGGCAAGCTGACATGCGCTGTAAGTCGGGGCGGTGGTCTTGGCTGCGCCATAGACCTCAAAATCCATGCCGAATTGCGTGCCGTTCACGCGCGGCTCGCCGCTCATGTTCAGGGCGACTTCGTAGTTGTACGAGTTGACTGAGTTCTCGTAGATCGCATATTGGTAAACGCGGTCCTTGATCACGCCGTAATTGGTATACGTTGCATGAGAAGGACTTGTCGCGGCGCTATAGGTGAGGGAGAAAGCCCCCAGGGAGTTGGTGTACTTCTTCCACTTCTCGTTGTAGTAGTCCAGGAAGAAATATCCCTTTGAGGTTGCGGCGATACCCGCGGGATCCGATACATTGATCAGGATATAAAGCAGATTGCCATCCCAAAGCGTCTTCACGGTCGCTGAGAGGCCGCACGCAGGATACGAGGCCAGCGCCGTGCTGTTCATCCGGATGGTGAGGGGCTGAGCAACGGCTGTGGCCCACGCACCTTCCGACCCTTGCCCGTTAATCGTGATAGTGGAATTGGTGAATTGTGCGTTCAGCACCTGGCCGTTGATGCAAGCTAGAGGTGTGGGGGCGCTCGAGCCCCCGGGGCATGTTGACTGCGCCAGCATCTGGGTGCACCCCAAAAGCCCGGCAACCACAACTGCAAACGTCACGACTGTCCTTCTAATTCCGTGATTCATTTCATTCTCCTTCTCACGATCCAAATCTGACCTGTTATCAATCGGAGGCCCTCGACGCTGGTTTTCGCCGCTTCCATCACTTCGACGATCGAAATTCGCGGGAACTGCGCCCTAAGAGCGAGTTGCGAGCCGGCGAGGAAGATCATTTGCTGGTCAACCAGAGCACAATGCGGGGACGTCCTGGAAACTCCTAAGGACCCTAGAGAAGAAAACCGACAGTTGCATAGACAGGGACAGCCCGTGACCGTCAGGAATGCCAGAAACTGCCTTGGGCACGTAAGTTATATGCTGCGCTCCAGCGCTCATCCTGCCAGTCGTGCGACACTCGAATTCCTCATCTTCAAATCCGCCATCAAGTACAAGTTCGGCGACAACGGAGAGGCAGGAATTCGAGAGCGGGGCTTGGCTTTTCGTTGCAGGCGGTCGTTACAGATTGTCCGGGGCGGTAGTGAGTGCGAAAGCGCGATGAGATGCAACATAGAAAAAATTAGGGAGCCGGACGCTGAGCGCCGGCTCCCCGATATTTCATTTGACGTACGAGCCATGGCTATAACGCCGTTACGCCTTGCGCAGCTTCATCGTGAACAGCAGCCCGGCCAATCCGGTTGCCAGCAGCAGCCAACTCGTCGGCTCCGGCGTAACCTGCGCGTCGAAGTCCTGCGTCGCCAGCACATCCGTATCGTCGGACGACGATGCGCCGCCCACAATACTGAACGATCCGGTGTAGAAATTATCCGCAAGCGAACCGCCCACGAAAGCCGGCGTGGTCACCGTGAACAACACGATGTCCCCCGACGAATCCCCCGGATTCATCGATAACGGCGCGTTGTTCAAGAACGCGCTGTCATCCAATGTTGCCGGTGCATCCACCGAGAAGGAGTCTCCGTTCAAGTACTCCGTGACGCCGCCATCGTTCGTCGAGTCTGCGTTGGTGTAGGCAATCGTCCCCGTGAATGTGAACGTGTCCATCGGGCCCGATTGAAACGGCGCGTCAAGGGTTAATGTGAGCGAGTCCGCCCTGGCTGCCGTGCCCGCCAGCAACAAGCCCGCAATCGCCAGGGAAACTTTCAGCAAATTCTTGCATCTCTTCATCCTGATTTCTCCCAATTCGTTGTCCTTCGTCATTGTCGAGATTCGTTCCAGCCTACGGCAGCGTCACCGAGCGGATACTGGCCGAGTAGGAGCCTCCAGTGTACGTACCGGAGAACTTCTCCGCCACTCCCGCACCGTCCAAACCTGCGCTCCCAGGCACAGAAACCGTGAAGGTCCCCGTTCCGCCTGCCGCAATCGTTCCCCATGTCTGCGGCAAGCCGGTTCCGTTGGTCGTGCCCAGCGATGCCGCGCTGAGAACTACGTTGGATGCAGGTCCAGTGCCGGTGTTCTTGACCGTGACGGTCATGGTGTAGCCGCCATCATGCGATCCGGAGACCGCGGCAGTGGCTGTCAGCGACACCGTCGGAGGCTGAACCGCCGACACGGCGACGGTATAGGTCTGGACTGCTCCGTCAACTGCCGTTACCACAACCGGAATGGTATTGACGCCCACATGCAAAGGTATGGCAGCCGATGCGCTACCGCTTGCAACGCTGGCTCCGTTCACGGTGATGGTTGCGTTGGATGCTTCGGCCGTCGGCGTCAGCGTGATGCTGGCGACGCTGCTCAACAGATTGATGGTGTAGCTTGTCGTCAAGGAGTTGAACGCCGGGTTAAGGGTTCCCGCGCTCGGCGCCAGGTTTGTAAGGTGGTAGGCGTGCGGCACGTTGGTAAGCCACGGTTCCATGGAGCTGAGGCCGCCGTAGTAAGTGTCGAATATGCCCAGGTTCAGATAGTCGTTGACATACACGCCGCCGCCCGTAAACACGGAGCCTCCAGGCGGATTCATACCGGTAAGCATGAACTGGCCGGCCGCCGTCGACGACAGGGGTATGTTGTAGAAGACCAGGTTGGCAAAGGTAACCAGGTCCGTGAGCTGTTGAGCGGTCTGCGCGTGCCCGCTGTTTGTGTACGCGTTATCGTACGCCAGGAACTTGTCCGCGCCGAGGAAGTGGTAGGCCGGCTGCGCGCCCGTGAATCCGATCGAGTCCCCCTCGGGGTTGTCGGCATAGTCGTTGTTCGAGGAATCGATGAGCAGGCCGCGAGGCGCAATGGCGGCAGCGAGGGTCGGGTGGTCAAAGGGCATGCGGTTGCCAGTCCCGTGAGCCGGGCAGTTGTAATTGAACATGCGCGAGCCCACCATGGGCATGCCCGGCGCTGCCGGAGCGTTGGTGTTGGTTTGCCCCAGGGGATACGGATACCACTCGTCCAGGAAGCGCTGGAACATCTCGTTGGAGTTCCATGCGTTGTGCCAGATGTGATCGCCCATCTCTTCGGCGCCCGTGGCCTGGCCCCAGGGGTACACATTGCCCCTCGGATAGGGGCGGCAAGGGTTGGCGCCAAAGGAATCGTAGCGGTACGACGTAGCCGCGCCGCTTCCAGCCGCTGACGGAACCGTGAGTCCAAACCGGGAGTCCAGCACGCCCGCTACAAACGAAGCTTTGCCGAGGCGGGAGACGCCGGTAACGGTTACCTTGGTTAAATCAACAAGCGCAGCGAAATTGGGATTATTCGCCGCAAGATTTGTGAGAGCATCGAGGCTCCGGCTGGCTCCCCATGCCCATACCGTCGTGCCGGAAGTATCGTTCCCACCGACAACGCTGTAGGGATACATGGTGTAGTACTGCCCGGTATGGTTGTAGCCGGTGGCATCCTCGCCGAAATTCGTGTACGTCACCGCCAGAACCGCGTACCCGGCATTGGTCCAGGTCGTGTTCGATCCGCCGATCGACACGATGACCGGATACTGACCAATCACACCGGCCGGGTTCTTCGTGGCGTTCCCCGGAACCGTGAGCGTGGTGGTCCAGGTTCCGTTGTGCGCGGCCGCGGGATCCGTTGCGGTGGCTGTAATTGCGTACGACTTCGCGGTCGATCCCGGGGCCGAATAGGTTGCTGTTCCAGTAACGCTCGGGGTGTGCGAGTACGCGTAGCCAAACTCGTAGTACTCTGCCAGACTTTTCAGCTCCGCTTCGCGGTTATTCCAGTCTGCTACGGTGTTCACCTTGTTGCCGTTAAAGAATGTGAACGGGTCAATCAGGTTATACACATTCGGCAGATCGAACGGATCGGGGTACGGCGGAGGCGTGTTGTTTGTACCCGTAGGCGAGCAAGACGGGCATGCCCCCGCTCTGCGCAATCCGAGCATCGCAGTATTGAGCTGCTCGACGACAGTGCTTACTTGAGTTTCTGTGGCTGATGCTCCCTCGGCGAGGATAGCGTTCGCGTTTGACAGCGCGTTGGTCAGCGCTGTGTAGGTCGAGGGAGTCCACTGGGCGCTCTCGGGAGCGATCGCATTCAGCATCGTGACATCGTTCTGCAACATGAAGGTGCTGACCGCCATCGGGTCTGTGCCATTCCAGCCGCCCAGAACCACTGTGCCCCAATGACTGGCGTCGTTGGTGCCCGGGTTGCTGCCATTGGCCCAGTAAACTTTGCAGGCCGCGTAGTTGTAGGGGGTGGTGGTGTCCGTAGCGAGGCTGACGTAAAAATCCATGCCGATTTGTGTGCCGTTGGTCACTTCGAGGCCGCCGCTGGGAATGCCCAGGCCGCCGGTGGCGATGGCAAACTCCGCGTTATAGCCGCCGGTAACGGCTTTCAGATAATGTTGCACGACTGCTGTCAACGTCCCGCGATCGGTGTAGACCTGGCTGCCGCTGAAGGTGCCTGCGCTTCCCGCGGTGCTGCTGTAGGTCAGGTCCTCCAGGCCCATGCCGTCCATGTACTTTTCCATCTTGTCGTTGTAGATATCGAGCCAAACCCCAGCCTGCGAAGTGCCGCTGGTCACTTTGGGATCTGTCACTTGATAAAGAAGGTAAAGATAGGCGCCGTCCCACAGGGCCTTGACCGTCGCCACGGTGGTGGGGTTGCCCCCGCAGGCAGCCAACGTAGCCGTAGCTCCGCTGTTCACCTTGATGGTCAGCGGAACGGCCGTGGCCGTGGCCCACGCCGCCTCAGACCCGGTTCCGTTGATCGTAATCGGACTGGCGACGGTGTTTGTGAACTGGGCGTTCAGCACTTGGTTTGGCAAGCAGAGCACAGCGCCGTTGGTGGGAGGTTGCACGTTGGGGCTCCAGCACGCTTGCAATCCTGACGGCACCTGCGCCGACATCTGGGTACTCGCCAGGAGACTGGCTGCCAAAACCGCGCTTATTGCAATTGCCCTGCCAACAAGTCTGTTCATAGTGCTCCTTCTGGAGAAAAGTCGATTCACAAACCCTTGCATGATGTGCCTCCGCACCGTCTTTGGGAATCCTGGAATTTTGGCGCAGCCAGAGCGGATTCGAGCTCTGCGGCGCCTCTCATCGTCGATTTCTGCTGTTACCGTCGTCTTGCGGATTGAATTTCGCTCACACTGCGCCCTCATTGCCGATTTCGATCTGGCGGGGAGGACCAACATTCGCTGACTAGCCAGAACGCAACTCGGGCAGGCCTTTAAGACTGCCAAGGACCATAGAGAGGAAAATCGAAAATTGGATAGACAGAGACAGACCCTGACCGTCAGGGACGCTGGGAAGTTGTTATGGCCTCAATAAGTTATCGAATGCGCTTCGGTGCGTGATCTGCGAGAGGATGAGTGGCCTGTGTTGAAGCATGCTGACGCTCGGCTTGGTGCAGGCGCCCTCGAATCAACGCGACGAGCCCTTTTATATAGAGAATCAGTCTGCCTTTATCCTTGCCGGTACCGCTCGCCTCGTCGCGCTAAGAACCCGGAGCGAGTAAGTGGCAGCCGCCCTTCGCCCTGGAAATGGTTGTATAAATGGTTACGCGAAAGGGCACGACTTTAGTCGTGCCGTGAAGGCCGCGAAAACATTAGGGCTTTAGCCCCTGAGGGAAGTTTGCTCACCGCCGCAGACGATTTATGCAACCAGCCCTAGTTCGAACCACTCTGCCCTTCCCCTTCCTGGCACCGCTTCTCCGCATAGTTCCATGCGGAAAACAATGGTTGTTTCCCGGCGGGATCGTCGGTCTTGATGAAAGGGTCTGGCCCAAAACTCGTGTACTGCCGGTACCGTTCGCGCGCCGGACGATCAAGTGAAGTCTCGTCGTTGAGGAACTCATCGACCAGCCCTTTGCAGGCCGCAATCGCCTCGTCCAGAGTGGCGAAATCACCCAGTTTATAGCGTTCGTCCTCGTCCATATAGTGGAAGTTGTCATCCACATAGACCGTATAGGTGTATCCCGATTCCGCCATCCCGCCTCCTTCCGCCGCCAGTTCAGCGCCTTCATCGCTGGCCTTTTGATCGCTTGAGGAGGAACCTTCCCGTGCCCCACCCTTTCGCCCGTCCTTTGGGCGAAAGGGTGGGATAGCACGAACCTCAACAAGTACGAATTCAAGCGGGCAGAGGCCTGGACCCTAACCCCTTATGCCTGCCTTTTTCAATCTGTCGCGTATCGCCGCGCCAATGCCCTCCGCTCTCGGCAGTGGGCACAGAATCACCGTGCACCCCGCGGCATCGAGCGCGCGCAACCCGGCGTAGAGCCGCTGCGCCAGCTCCTCCGGAGCATTCCACCGTCCCCATAAAAACACGCGCTCCTTCGCGATCGCCGCAGGCGCGGCAACTCCGTCCGGCAGCATCACGCCCACGCGTCCACCCGGCTCGCTCTTCGCCGCCGCGTCCAGTCGCGCGCTCAACTCAACAAGCGGCGCTTCTAAATTCTTCGCTTCAAGCAGCACTAGCCGCGCCCGCGGCGCGTAGTGGCGAATCCCCACGCCTGGCGAAGGCAGCGCTTCCGCGGGAGTCTCGTGCAACGCACCAGCGTCTCGATACAGCTCCACCGCCCCGGCCACTTCGCGAATCTGCTCCGCGGTCACAGCCCCCGGCCGGTAAATTGTCATCGGCGTCGTCGCAACATCGAGAACCGTCGACTCCACGCCGCGCTGGGATGGACCGGCATCGAGAATTGCGTCGATCCTCCCATCCAGATCGTCCAGCACGTGCTGCGCCGTCGTAGGACTGATGTGCCCAAAGCGATTGGCGCTGGGCGCGGCCACGGGAACTCCGGCGCGGCGAATCAGCTCGAGCGCCACGGGGTGCGCGGGCATACGCACGCCCACCAAAGGCCGCCCTGCGGTCACTGCATCAGGCACCGTTCGTGTGCGCAGCAGCAGCAGCGTGAGCGGCCCCGGCCAGAAATGCTCCATCAACTTTCGCGCCGCCGCGGGAACCTCCTCCGCCAGCCTTTCGAGCATCGCTTCCGAAGCGATGTGCACAATTATCGGATCCCACGCCGGCCGTGACTTGGCGGCAAAGATGCGCTCTACTGCGGCGCGGTCGAGCGCATTCGCCCCCAACCCATAGACCGTTTCCGTCGGCAACGCCACCAATCCTCCAGCGCGCAAAATCTCCGCCGCGCGTTCCAGCGATTGGCGCGCTTGCAGCGTCTCCAGGTGTGCCGCATCCACAATCAGGTGCAGTGTCTTCACTTCCTCATTGTCGCCGCAGCGCGCTCTTTCGCGCCATCGCCTGCCAGGCATCACGCGGTAAAATCTCTGCCATGCCCGACGCATCTGCCGCACTCCTTCAGCTTTCGGCCGTTGTCGCCCGCGGCCACGGAGTCGCCTCTGGCCAATGCGCCGCCGACACGCGCTTTCCCGGCGGCACCATCCGTATGCAGTTGCCATTCTTTGCTGCGCAAGGGCTCGATCTGGACGCGTACTTCTCTGGCAGTTTCCTCGCCGCCACGCTCAATCTGGACGTGGCGCCCTGTCGAGTGCAAATCCTCCGGCCCGAGTTCGTTCTGAGCTCCGTCAAATGGACCGATCTGATGCCGGCGGAGAATTTCTTTTTGAGTGCGGCGCGGATCGGCTTCGGCGAATACCTTTACAAAGCCATGCTGTACATTCCCGACCCGGCCACCAAGCCCGATCACTTCCAGCCGCCTACGATCGTTGAAGCCATCGCCGAGCCGATTTCCGGCCTCGGCTACGGCGACGTAGTCGCCTTGCATTACAATCCCGCCGCGATGCGCCTTGTGCGGTGAGGCGCGGAGCGAACCGCCGAAGGCCCTCCGCGCCCTTATACTTCATTCATCCCATGCCGATCGAAACCGAGATCAAATTCCGCTTGAACGATCCCGACGGCCTCACCAGGCGACTCGAATCCGCCGGATTCCGCCTTGAAACTCCACGCAGCTTTGAGAGCAACGTGCTCTACGACACTCCCGACCGGCAATTGCGTGCGCGCACCGAGATTCTGCGCATCCGCAGCTATGCGGGCCGCTGGACGCTCACCCACAAGCGACTGCCACGCTTCCAAAACAGCCCCGGCGACGGACTGAGCGACGCCCGCCATAAACACCGTGTCGAAATCGAGACCGGCATTGCCAACGGCGATGCCCTCGCCGATCTTTTTCTCTCCCTTGGCCTCGTCACCGCCTTTCGCTACGAGAAATGGCGCACCGAGTGGACCGACGGCGAGGGACACTGCGTCATCGACCAAACCCCCATCGGCAATTACGCCGAGCTCGAGGGCTCTTCGGCCTGGATCGACCGCACGGCAGCGCGCCTCGGCGTCGACCCCGCCCAATACGTAACCCTCAGCTACGGACGCCTCTTTGAAGTCTGGCGCGAGGAGCACTCCAGCACCGCCCAGGACCTGACCTTCGCCGCCGTCGCCCAGCCCCTGCGCCCTTAGTCCCTGTCTTCTCTGTCCCTCGTTCCCTCGTTCCCTTGTTTTCTCGCTCCCTTGCTCCCTTCGCTCCTTCGTACCTCCAGCACAAATGAGGGCGCCCCCGGTCCCTCGCATTTGGGGACCGGGGAAAACACGAACTCAGACAGTCGCTCGCTCCCTTGCTCCCTCGCTCCCTGCCTTTAGTAATCAGAGCCTGAGAATTCCTTCATGCCCGCCCCCCCACAGCCGATAACTTGGTTGAGTTTTTCTAAAGCTCTGGAGGCGCCTATGAACAAAGTTCTGCTTGCCGGAAATGCCGGGGTCAGGCGCAGAATCGGGTTCGGCCTTTTGCGGGCAGCCGCGCTGGCAAGTATCGCGGTGCTGGCGCTGCCAGCCCACGCAGCCGACAATCGCGCGGTTAAGTCGCGCGTCCCGCCCGTGTATCCCGAAGTCGCCAAGCGCTTGCGCATCAGCGGCGAGGTGCAACTTGAGGCCACGGTCGACGCCGACGGGAAAGTCAAGGATGTGAAGCCGGTGAGCGGCAACCATATGCTCGAACTTGCCGCCGAGGGCGCGGTGCGCCAATGGAGATTCGCGCCCGGCGACGGCGACTCCGTAGTCACGGTCTCAGTGAACTTTGCGCTCGGCCAGTAAATGCCAGTTGAGATCCCACGGCAATTGCCGGAACCCCACGCGTCCATCGCCGCCGTGTCGCGCGGCTTTGAGGCTCGTTTGTGTTCCGCACCGGAAGGCCGGTGCGCGGGCATTCCCGCCGCCCTGCAATCATCCCTCCCATCGCTTGCAGGGCGGTCTTTTTTTCCGCCTGGCCGAACCGTACCAGGCACTTCGCCCGCAGCTCCGCAAAATGGCCTTGACCCCATCTCCGGCAGGAACTTGTGTCCATTGACTTTCACCACAATCCGCACGTAACAGAGGTAACCAACAGGGCAATCTCGTGAACATTTTTATTGACCGGGCAGGTTCGCGTTTTGAGAATCATTGCTGGCTGGGAGTCTTCGTCCCGGAGGGACGAGTCGAAAATAGCCCAGGGTGGAGCGCAGCGGAACCCTGGGATTATTCCGACAAGAAGAGCGCGCCCCGTAGGGGTGCGGGAAACCTTCCTCACCGCCGGAATCGATCTTCATGCGATCGCCCTGAGGTAACCAACTAGTCAGTCCTTGAGAGGAATTCAATGGAATATGATGAACTCTTGGAGTACCTTCAAACACCATGCCCAATGATCGAACGGGTTCCGGTTCCACCGGCGGAGTAACCCTGAACGTTGCCATCATCGACTCCGACGCGCCGCGCAGCAAGGCTGTCGCCGCTGTCCTTTTCGGGATGCAAAATCTGCAGGTCACTGAGATCTCCCCTTATCCCAATAACGTTGAAGATCTAGCTCGATTGCTCCCTCAGCCCTACGACGTGATCCTGCTCAACGTCGACTGCGAAGCCGACCTTGCATTCGATCTGGCACAGAATCTCTGCGCCACGTCGCGCGGCTATTTAATGGCTTACTCGTCGCGCGCCGACATGAAATTGGCAATTCACCTCATGCGCGCCGGGGCAAAGGAGTTCTTCATCGCGCCCATCGATCCCGTTGAGGTCGCTGCGGCCATGGAGCGTGCGGCCGAGCGCACCGCCACGGTCAGTCAAGCATCCAGGGCCAACAGCAAGCTATTTGTGTTTCTGGGCACAAAGGGCGGATGCGGCACTACCACGTTGGCGGCCAACTTCGCGCTCGCCCTGGCGCAGGAAACCGAAGGCAAAACTCTGCTCATGGACTTCGGCCTTCCCCTGGGCGACGCGGCCATCAACCTCGGCATTAAGACCGAATACTCCGTAAACAATGCCCTGCAGTACACCGACCGCCTCGACGCAAGGATGCTCTCCACGATGGTGGCCAAACACAACACGGGATTATTCGTGCTGGCCGCTTCTTCTGAGTTCTCCGATGTCAAGGCCACGCCCGATGCCATCGACAAGCTGATCGCAGTGGCCAGCGAATCCTACAGCTACGTGGTCGCCGACGCCGGCGCGCGCATCGACCTGCTCGGCACTTCGCTCTTCGATAAGTCGGCCATCGTTTATCTCATCACCCAGGTCGGCATCACGGAACTTCTCAACGCCAACCGCATGATCTCCAAGTTCTTCTTCACGCGCGACCAGACTCTGCAGATCGTGCTCAATCGCTTCAAGCCCAGCGATCTGCTCTTCGACGAGAAGAAGATTACCGAAGCGCTCACCCGCCCCGCGCAGTGGAAAGTTCCCGACGACTACGCCGTCGCGCGCCGCACCCGCGAGACCGCGACCCCCATGGTGCTCATCGATTCGGCCCTCGCCCGCGCCATTCGCGACATGGCCAAGACCGCTGCCGGCGTCAACACCGGCAAGCCCGACCGCAAAAAGCTATTCCGGTTCCGCCACTGAAACAGGGAACAGGGAGTAGCCAGCAGGTAATAGAAGAACAAAGGCCTTCGCGCAAAAACCAGGAGCGTGCCCACGCAGAGCACGCCCCTCGTTCTATTCCTCACTGCGGACTCCTTGGCTGACTCGCCGACCCGCTTTCTTGTTCCCTTGTTCCCTTGCTCCCTTGTTCCCTGTCTTTTTGTTCCCTGCCTTCACGTCCCCGCCCCATGGCACTTCTTGTACTTCTTCCCGCTGCCGCACGGGCAAGGATCGTTACGTCCCACCTTCTCGCCCGTCCGCCGCTGCGAGGGCTCGCTGCTCTCTCCGGCGCCGGCGCGGCTGGCCGCGGCCAGCTCACGCTCCTTCTTGCGCTGGAACTCTTTCGTGATTTGGTCGATCGTCGTCGAAGGCTGGCGCGTGGCAATCGCAATCTCGCGCGGAGCTCCGTCGCCCTCCCCCATAGGCCTTGCCGCGCTCGCCACCGGAGGAGCCATCGGCACCGCACCGCGCGGCCGCACCGCCTCCGTCACCGGCTGGCCATCGGGCCCCAGAATCTGCATCCGGAAGAGGAACCGCACCGTGTCTTCCTGGAACTTCAGCATCATGGCTTCGAACATGTCGAAGGACTCGCGCTTGTATTCCACCAGCGGATCCTTCTGCGCATAGCCGCGCAGATTGATTCCCTCTTTCAGGTGGTCCATGTTAAGCAGATGATCCTTCCACAGTCCGTCGATCACGTTCAGCATGATCATGCGCTCGTGGTAGCGCATGGTCGCAGTGCCCAGAATCTTCTCTTTCGCCTCGTAGCTCTCGGTCAGCTTGGCAAAAATCTCTTCGCCCAGCTCGTGCCGGCTCAACGTCTCGAACTTGATGCCCGACGCCGCCAGGTTAAATCCGAAATGATCCACAAGCTTCTCGCCCAATCCCTTGTAATCCCACTGGTCGGGCCGCGTGCGCTCGTTGCAGCACTCGTCGAGTAGAGTCGACAGAATTCCGCCTACATAGTCTTCGAGAATCAGCTCGCGCTGCTCCACTCCCTCCAGCAGTTGCCGGCGCAAGCCGTATACCGCCTCGCGCTGCTTGTTCATTACGTCGTCGTATTCGAGCAGATGTTTGCGGGCTTCGAAGTTCTGCGCCTCCACGGCCTTCTGCGCGCCCTCGATGCGCTTGGAAATCATCTTCGACTCGATCGGCACGCCCTCTTCCATGCCCAGCCGCTCCAGCAGCGTGCTCACCCACTGCTTGGCGAAGATGCGCATCAGGTCGTCTTCAAGCGAGAGAAAAAACCTAGACTCGCCTGGATCGCCCTGGCGTCCCGCGCGACCGCGCAGTTGATTATCGATGCGCCGCGACTCGTGCCGCTCCGTGCCCAGGATAAACAAACCGCCGGCAGCGATCACTGCCTCATGTTCCTTTTGCGCGGACTCCGCGTGCACCGCGTTCGCTTCCGTCCATTCCGCGTCGGAGATTTCGAACTCCTGCCCCTGGTAATAGAAGCGCTGGAACCCCGCCGGCGCCATGGGATTGATCGCGCCCTCGGCCACGCTGATGGCGCGCGCCTTTTTCTTGTCCACCAGTTCCTTGCGCGTCATGAACTCCGCGTTGCCGCCCAGCAGAATATCGGTGCCGCGCCCGGCCATGTTGGTGGCGATGGTCACCATTCCCGACCGCCCCGCCTGCGCCACAATCTCCGCCTCGCGCTCGTGGAACTTCGCGTTCAGCACCACGTGCTTCACGCCCTTGCGCTGCAAAATCCCCGACAGCCGCTCGCTCTTCTCAATCGACGTCGTGCCCACCAGCACCGGCTGCCCCTTCTCGTGCAGTTCGCTGATGTTGTCCGCCACGGCCTTGTACTTTTCTTTCTCGGTGCGGAACACAACGTCGGAGTTTTCCAGCCGCAGCAGCGGCTTGTTGGTCGGGATCACCACGATCTCAAGCTTGTAGATCTTTTCGAACTCGGCGGCTTCTGTCTCCGCCGTGCCCGTCATGCCGCTCAGCTTTTGATACAGCCGGAAGTAATTCTGAAAAGTGATCGTGGCCAGCGTCTGGTCTTCCTTGCGGATGCTCACGCCCTCCTTGGCCTCGATCGACTGGTGCAGCCCGTCGCTCCAGCGGCGTCCCGGCATCAGGCGGCCGGTGAAGGTGTCCACAATAATCACCTCGCCGTCCTTCACCACGTAGTCCACGTCGCGCTTGTAGAGCGCGTGCGCCTTGATCGCCGTCTCCACGTAGTGCTTCAGTTCCCAGTTCTCCGCGTCGGCAATGTTGCCGATGCCCAATGCCTTTTCGATGCTGACCCAACCCTCGTCGGTGACGCCGATTTGACGGCTCTTTTCGTCGACAGTGTAGTCACCGGTCAGGTGTTTCTGGCCCTCGCCCAGTTGAATGCCCAGCTCCGCCTGCCGCTTCGTGTCCGTCCACTCGATCTCTTCGCCCAGCTCGAGCGCGGGAATAATCTTCCGCGCGCGCGCGTATTTGTCCGTCGTCTGGTCCGTCGGACCAGAAATAATCAGCGGCGTCCGCGCCTCGTCGATCAGGATCGAGTCCACCTCGTCCACGATCGCGTAGTAGTGCCCGCGCTGCACGCAATCCTTAATCTCGAACTTCATGTTGTCGCGCAGGTAGTCGAACCCGAACTCATTATTTGTGCCGTAAGTGATATCGGCCGCGTAAGCGGCGCGGCGCTCGTCGTCCGACAGGTCGTGAACGATCACGCCCACCGTCAGCCCCAGGAACTCGTAGATCTTGCCCATCCACTCGGCATCGCGCTTGGCCAGGTAGTCGTTCACCGTCACCACGTGCACGCCGTGTCCGGCGAGCGCGTTCAAGTAGCACGCCAGCGTCGCCACCAGCGTTTTGCCTTCGCCGGTTTTCATTTCGGAAATCTTGCCCTGGTGCAGAACCATGCCGCCGATTAACTGCACGTCGAAGTGCCGCATCTGCACCGCCCGCCAACCCGCCTCGCGCACCACGGCAAACGCCTCGGGAAGAATCTCCTCGAGCGCATCCTTTTCCGCCTGCTTGATCGCATCGGCGTCGGTAATGCCTTCCAGGCGCGCCTGAATCCGCGCCTTGAATGCGGCCGTCCTGGCTCTCAGCTCTTCGTCCGAGAGCTTCTCGATCTCCGGCTCCATCGCGCTGATTTGAATCACGATGGGCGTTAGCCGCTTGATCAGGCGCTCGTTGGCCGTGCCAAAAATTTTGGTAAGAATCTTATCGAAAAACACTTTATTCTCCGCTTCTTAGTGTAAATGCGACCATCGCATACGCTGGTGAATGCACTAGAGCCACAGGATGAGCTTTGCCGCGCTTTGTGAACATCCAGCGTTCTTGCGGGCCGGATGAAGATCGGGCGATCTACGCGAACAAAACGGGAGGCGGGCGCTGGAACAGTACGGATAGATTTGGCGCGGGAAGTGCGCGGTCTATGGTGCGAAGCGAGCGAACTGATTGCAAGCCGAACGGCGACACCATGCCAACAAAAAATACCGGGAGCAAGTCCAGAGCCGTACCAAAGAGGTAGTTCGACACCGATGAAACAGCCCGGTCGGTCGCAGTCGGTTCAGATGGTTCCGTCAGAGAGCTTCCGGCGAAAAACTTGATGACCGGCGACGCGTACGCCCTGGCGTTTTCGATGCCGGCTTGGGCGCGCGCCAGAGACGACAGAGTGATGGCGGCGATTGCCAACAAGATCCACGCATCTTTGGAACGATTCGCCACCATGAACCAAGCCTCGCTTATATTGTCCCACAGAGCGCGCCCATTCCGCCTGGCGCCTGACGCCTGCCGCGCTCACTGGCCGGTCCCGAATCAAGCCGCCGCGGCGATAGCGCTTTTCTTCGGCCGCCCACCGCGGCGCCCATTTCTCTTTGCCGCGGCAACCTTGGCCGCGCTTCTCGATCTGCCACCCAGTGCGCCCAAGCGAGCGGCCATCCAATTGCGCGAACCTAGAAAACCCATGAGCAAACCAGGCAAGTAAAGGTCCGCGTCGATTCTAGGGAAATGAACTCCGAAACCCGAGGGCGAGATCTCGACCTTCGCCAGTTGCGCTGGTGTCGCCTTCTCCAACCCTTCGGCGTCGCGCGGCGAAAAGGCTATTTCGACACCGGTCGAAAGCTGGATGATGACGCGTCCAATGCGGCGGTCATATCGCGCACTAAGCGCACGAGGAGTTTCGGATTGAAGCTTCCGTCCCTTCCGGCTCGCCCTTTCGAACAAATCATGCTTCTCCATGAATTCTCTCCCACGCGGCCAAAAGCGTATTCAGGTTCCGAGCAAGAGCGCGCCCGATCTTCGCAATTTCGCGCCGCGCGAAGCCGTAATTCTCACGAAGCCAGACGCCACCCACCGGGCGATCCAACTCGAAAACAGCTTCGTATCCTTGGCCAATCACATGCACGTGCGCCGGACGATGATCGTTCGGGTAGATTACGACCCGCAGCGCGCCAATCCTCAGAACGGTTGGCATAGCGAAAGTATAACATACACCGAAGCGCTTGGGTTTTTCGGCGATGCATCAGCAAAGGGCCTCTTAGCAGCGGGTTTCGTCGCTGGGGTGGAAATTCAGCCACGCCCAGACACTCACCCCTCTGCCGGATCACTCAGGCGGCAGTAGCACCATCGCCATCGGGGAGGGCACTTTGAAGGACGCGATTGCCTCCAGGCGTCCTGTCTGCCGGTCGATATGGAATTTCACCACTTTGTCGCTGGCTACGTCGGCGACGAAAAGGTAGTTGCCCGTCGCATCCATCCGAAGATTGAGGGGCTCCTCACCGTAACTGGACGCGATTTCAACAGTCGACAATTTGCCGGTGGCCGAGTCGACCGCAAACACGGCAATGCTGCCCGGCCATCGGTTCGACGCATAAACAAATCGCCCCGACGGATCGATCGATATATCGGCTCCGCTATGCTCTCCGCGATCGTCGGGCGGCAGCGTGCTGATGGTCTGGATCGGAGTGAGAATTCCGCGCTCGGCATCCCACCGCATGACCAGAACACAGGAGCTGCTCTCGCCGACCGCGTAGCCGAACTGACCGTTTGGAGCAAAAACAAAGTGTCTCGGGTTGGCGCCCGCGGAGACATTTACGAAGGCGGGGTTATTGGCGACAAGCTCTCCCTTTTTCGCGTCGAATCGATACACGAAGACTCTGTCGAGCAACGTATCGGGAACTACCGCGAATCGATTGTCCGGTGAGAGCACGATTGCGTGGGCGTGCGATGGCAGCGGCGAATCCATTGCACCGGATTTTTGTTGAATCACGGAAGTCGCGGGGCGCAATCTGCCGTCGCTATCGATGGGCAAAACAGCCACCACTCCATTGAAATTGGCAACGAGGAGGAAATTGCCCTCAGAATCGATCGCCAGCGAGTCGGGTGGGCCTCCGCCCGACGATTCAGTGTTGAGCAGCGCCAGTCTGCCGGTTTCCCGATCGATCTGAAACGCCGACACAGCTCCCGCATTCTGCTGATTTGCCGCGTAGAGAATGCGCCCGTTGGGATGAGCCGCCAGGATCGCTGGGTCACGGACTCCCATGACCATCGCCTTCAAGTCGGGCCAGTCGGCTCGAATTTGGTCAACGACTCGGCCGGGAATGCGAGTGATGGAGCCAAACTTGGATTGCCATAACCTTCCGCCTGCTGCCAGACCCACTGCTTCCAGCTTGCCTGTCGCATCGAGGCGAAAGAGGTAGATCCCCCTTCCGTGATTACTCGTGAAGCTCCCAATGTAAACGCGATAGTCATTTCCGATCCGTTGCGGGCCGGGGAGACTTAACCAATATATGCCGGCCATGAGCAGAGCGAACGCGGCAATTGCGAGGAGTCGCGCCGGCAGCCGCATGCGATTCGTTTTGTGATTCCTGGCAGTCAAGATTGAATCAAAACGCGGTCAGGCGCCATTATCTCAGATTGCCTTCTGGCCTTCCGAGGCAGCATCTCCCCATTCGCGCCTCTGTTCTCCCATCAGGTAGGTCGGAATATCGCTGATGCGAGTTGTCGGCCACGACCTTAAGCCGCCAATGCCTTCGGCCGCCGCCTCGTCTTGCCCAAATTCCGCCCGTAGCGCAACCCACCCGTCGATGTCGATACACCCTAGGTCCCTGACCGCTTGAAGACGAACCCTTCCGTGCCCCATCCATTCGGTCGCCGTGGCGACCGAATGGGTGGGAAACCGCAGAAGCCAAAAGAACGAGTTTATCCGGTCAGGGACCTAGGCTCCCGTTTCGACCGAAAGCTCTTCTCCCGAGACCGTCGATGCCGGGATATCCTTCACTGGGCCATACGCGAGGTGCTGCTTCAGCTTTTGCGTCCGCTTTTCGATTAGCTCGTAACACACTACGGCGAGAAAGACCGTTAGGGCAAATGCAAGTCCTGTCGCGATAAAAACCGCCAGGAGGTGCGGAATGTGCTGAGAAAGATAGGGCGTCAGCACGCCCCGGAAAACGCGGGCAAACATGAAGTGAAAGATATACAAACTATAACTCCGCTTGCCAAACCAGCAAATCCACTTCAAGCTGCAGACCCGATAGAGCCAACTGCCCTCTTCCATCACGGAGACGACGATCGCGGCCGACGAAACGTTGATCCAGGGAATCAGGAATTGAGAGCCCAGAGACGATTTTGGCCACTCCGACCCGTTCCACAATGCCCACAGAACCACCGGAACAACTCCCGCCAGCGCGACCCATTTCGCATAGCGCTTGAACCTCGCAAAAAGCGAATGTTTGTAGACAAGGGCCAGCAAAACACCCAGCAGGATGGCGTCTGCGCGCGTCACACTGCAGTAGCGAATAAAAAGTGGAAAGGAGTTGAAGGTAAAGTGAGCGACGGCGATGCGTATGCCGAAGACGAGGACGATCAGCGCACAGGCAAAGCCAAACAACTTCCTGCGTTGCGGGAAAAACCAGACTGCCAGCGGCCACAATAAGTAGAACTGCTCCTCGGTCGCCAGAGACCAATACTGGATCGTTTGAAATGGGTTGTATTGCGCCAGGAAGTCCGGAAAAAGATTCTGGATGAAGAGAAAATGCGTCCAGAAATGATAATCCAGATGATATTTGTCCACGGCACAACCGCACGCAATGATCAGTAAAGCCAGGTAGTATATGGGAAATACACGAATCAATCGGCGGCTATAAAAAATCCTGAAATATCCCTCCCGATTCCGCGTGCCATATAAAATTCCGCCAATCAAATACCCTGAAAGAACAAAAAACATCGGCACCGCAAAATACGCGATTTCCTCCGCCCCCACCAGGATTTTGTAGGAAGCGCTTCCTTGAACCATGAGTCGCATGGGCTGAAAGTAATGGAGAAGGAAAACCAGCAGAAATCCATATCCGCGAATCCCGTCCACGGACGGCATGTACTTGCTTCTGCCTGTCGTCTGCTGAGCTTTACTCATGCCAAACCTCGTAACCCTATCTAAAGAAAAATCGGCCGACACCGAGCAACAGAAATTGCAGAGTTTTGCTCCTCTAGAATGGCACACCCATGGCTTTTTTCGGAGAACAATCGGAGCAGATTGACGATGAACATCGAGCTTCCGCCTGATTTGCAAATCGAAGAGGCCGGTCCTCAATCACCCGCATCTCGTCGATCTCAAAAACGGGCAGTGTGCTAGTTTGAATCCGTCGCGAAAGGGCACGACTTCAGTCGTGCCGCGAAAGCCCAAGAATCGAGGCGGCCTTTAGCCCCGGTGGGCTGTTTTTCAAAGCTTGCCCAATTTCAAAAACGCTCTGGCCCCGCCGGCCTTATGCTGCGAATTCTTAAGTAGCCAACAGAAGCGCAAAATGAAATGCCCCCGGCCAATGGCCCAGGGGCTTTTCCTTCGAGCGTTTCAGTTGCTGAACAAGAGCACACCCGCCGCTTTTTCCTCGGTCGCGTTCTCGTCTGCGCTCACGGGGCGATAGAAGAGCTGGTTCTGGTTGAGGTAGACCTCGAGGAACGCCGGCCGTTCCTGAATCTGTCCGGCGATCAGCGCCTCCGAGAGCGGGTCCTCGACGTAGCGTTGCAGTGCGCGGCGCAGCGGGCGCGCCCCGTAACTGCGATCGACCAGCGTCTTTTCCAGGATCCACTTCTTCGCATCTTCGGTCACCGAAATCGTGATCGATTTCTGCGCCAGGTTAACGTTCAACTGCTGCACCAGAAGCTCCACAATCTGGATCAGGTCCGCATCGCTGAGCGACTGGAACAGGATCACTTCGTCGAGACGGTTCAGGAACTCGGGGTTGAAGGTCTTCTTCACCTCGTTCCTCACCAGCTCCTCGACTTTTTCGCTCACCAGGTCTTCGCGCTCGCTCTGGAAGCCTAGTCCCTGCTTCTTCTGCAAGTGCCGCGCGCCGATGTTCGACGTCATGATCAGGATGACGTTCTTGAAGTCGACCGTGTTGCCCAGTCCGTCGGTCAGTTGCCCGTCCTCAAACACCTGCAGCAGGATGTTGAACACATCCGGATGCGCCTTCTCAATCTCGTCCAGCAGCACCACCGAATACGGCGAGCGTTTCACGCGCTCCGTCAGTTGTCCGCCCTCCTCGTAGCCCACGTAGCCAGGAGGCGAGCCGATCAGCTTCGACACTGAATGCTTCTCCATGAACTCCGACATGTCGAAGCGGATGAGCGCCTTGTCTGAGCCGAACAGGAAGTTGGCCAGGGTGCGCGCCATCTCCGTTTTTCCCACGCCCGTCGGTCCCAGGAAAAGGAACGAACCGATCGGCCGGTGCGGAGACTTGAGCCCCGCCCGGCTGCGCCGGATAGCCCGCGCCAGCGCCGAAATCGCCTTTTCCTGCGAAATCACGCGTTTGTGCAGCTCCTCTTCCACGCGCAGCAGTTTCTGTGTCTCTTCTTCCTTGATGCTGGTCACGGGCACGCCCGTCCACCGGCTCACAACGTCCTCGATGTCCTCGCGGCCCACGATTCCCGCCGCCGAGTCGTCGAGATGATACTTGTCGCGCAGCGCGCGCAAATTCTCGCGCTCCTTGCGCTCCTCATCCGAGTAGAACCGCGCCTTCTCGAACTCGTGATTCGCAATCGCCGAGTCCATGCGGTGTACGATGAACTTGATCCGCTTCTGCACCTCGGTGATCTCCTCGGGCAGCGAGGTCTGGCGCAGCTTCACGCGCGCCCCCGCCTCGTCGATCAAATCGATGGCCTTATCGGGCAGGAAGCGGTCGGGAATGTAACGGCTCGAGTGCGCCACGGCGAACTCCACCGCGGCATCGGTATAGCTCACCGCGTGGAACTTCTCGTAGCGATCCTTGATGCCCATGATGATCTTGATCGCGTCGGCCTCGTTCGGCGGCGGCACCTTCACCGCCTGGAAGCGCCGTTCCAGCGAGCGGTCCTTCTCAATCGACTTGCGATACTCCGCCGGCGTGGTGGCGCCGATGCACTGGATTTCGCCGCGCGAAAGCGCCGGCTTCAGAATGTTCGCGGCATCGAGCGACCCCTCCGCCGATCCCGCGCCCACCAGCGTGTGCAACTCGTCAATGAAGACGATCGAGTTCTGATTCTCCATCAGCTCTTTCATGATCGTCTTCAGCCGCTCTTCAAACTGCCCGCGGTATTTCGTTCCCGCCACGATCAGCGAGAGATCGAGCCCCAGCACGCGCTTGTCCGCGAGAAAGCTCGGCACCTCGCCGTCCGCAATGCGCTGCGCCAGCCCCTCTACGATCGCCGTCTTGCCCACGCCCGGCTCGCCAATCAGCACTGGATTATTTTTGGTGCGCCGGCAAAGAATCTGAATCGCGCGCTCCAGTTCGCCCTCGCGTCCAACTAGCGGATCAAGCTGCCCGTCCATCGCAGCCTGCGTCAGGTCGCGGCTGAACTCCGCCAGCAAGCTCGACTCGCGCTGCCTTTGTTGCGGCGGCGCTTTTTCCTGCGTCACCCGCGCCAGCTCGTCGCGAATCTGCGCCAGCTTCAATCCCCGCTCTTGCAGAATCTCCGACGCAAAGCACTTCTCTTCGCGTAGCAATCCCAGCAACAGATGTTCGGTCCCGATATGTTTGTGGCCCAGCCGTTCCGCTTCTTCCGCGGCGTAGGCCAGCACTCGCTTGCACTCGTTCGAAAGCGGCAGGTCCACGCTCGTCGACACCTTCTCGCGGATGGTGGTGTGCGCTTCAATCTGCTTGCGTATCGATTCAACCGATGCGTGCGAGCGCAGGAAGCGGTTGGTCAGCGCCTTGTCTTCGCGCAACAGTCCCAGCAGCAAGTGCTCGGTCTCAATATAAGGCGACCCGAACTGGCTGGCCTCATACCGCGCGAAGAAGATCACGCGCCGTGCCTTCTCCGTATACCGTTCGAACATGATGTGCTCCTCCCCGTTGTCGGGGCTTGATCCAGGCTGCCCGCTTCAGTAGCCGTCCCGCCAATCCGGTCTCAGCTCTGCTGCGCGCCCTTCCCGTTGCTTCGCCGCCGGAGCCCCAAAACCGGAACCCACGCTCCGAACAGCTCTTTTGGATGGTCCTGGGTCCACTTCCGCCCCTGCCGTCCGCCGGTCCCGCTCACCCGGCTGACTTCCATCCTGACCTCTACAGCCCATCTGGGGAAATCCTTTGTTGGGCTGTACTTAATAAGACTCACGAACTTCGAAAAATGATGCAATTCCGCTAGAGGGTTACAGATTAAGTTGCCGGCTGCGCGGCGTCTGTGAGCGCCGTCAGCCTTCCGTTCGCCAAGCGAAGAATCCGTGTACAACGCTCGGCCAGCTCCAAATTATGCGTCACCAAAATGGACGTAAGCCCGTGGCTCGCATGCAACTGTTCAATCAGCTCAAAAACGCGGCCCGCGGTCGCCCCGTCCAGATCGCCGGTAGGCTCGTCGGCCAGCAGCAACCGCGGACTGCAAACCAGCGCGCGAGCCAGCGCCACGCGCTGCTGCTCGCCGCCCGATAGCTCGCCCGGCCTGTGCGTTCCGCGATCCTCCAAGTCCACCTCTCTCAGCCAATTGGCCGCTATCTCCCTGGCTTCGGATTGCCGCATTCCCCGTGCCAGCAATGGCATCGCCACATTCTCTTCGGCCGTGAACTCCGGCAGCAAATAATGGAACTGCCACACATAGCCGATCTCGCGGTTACGAAAGGCCGCCGCCTCTCGCGGGGAAAGAGAAGCCACGTTGACCGAAGCCGCATAAGTTGACGCGAAGTATACCGTTCCCGCAGTGGGAGCATCAAGCGCTCCCAGAATGTGCAAAAGCGTGCTCTTTCCCGTGCCCGACACGCCCACAATCGCAACCATCTCCCCGGCCTCGACTGCGAGATCGAGATTTTCAAATAGGGTCAGTTCCCCGCGCGCCGTGCGATACGACTTGCGCAGTCCTTCCACTTGTACCAGCGGTTCTGTTTTTTCTTGCACGAGCGCGGATGCGCCTTCTCGGACCAGTAGTTCTGGTTTTTCCTGAGTTCCGGACGCCCGCGACTCCTTCTCCCGCACGGCGCGGGATGCCTGGGGGGCTGCCGCTGGAGGAGGATGCATCATCCGGTTGATTTCATTTTACATGGGGTGCCCCCGGTCCCTCGCACTTGGGGACCGGGGAAGGACGCCCGCCAACTCAGCCCCACTTCTTGCCCAGTTCGTCAAGATTCGCATGCGCCAGATCCTCGGGCAGCATGATAATCCTGAACTCCACCTCGGCGTTGAAGCTGAGGAAGAACGGCTCGGCCAGCCGTGGTATGTCCGAAGGACTGTGCACATCGACCACCAACTCGCAGCCGCGCCTGCCATCGCGCTCGCCAAAGTAAGCCGCCTCCGGCTTGATGTCTTCGAGAATTTTCTTGATTACAGCGCCCGCCGTTCCTTTGCGAACCAGGGAATTGAACGGCTCAATGGGAAACTGAGCCAGCATCATCATGCGCATATTTACACCTCCGGCGCCTCGAAATTGCCTTGCGACAGGCGGCGCCAATTCCGCAAGCTAAATGACGCATCGGACAGGTGTCAAAGCAATTGTCGGTTTCAGTCGCGCCCATCTTCGCACCGCATGTACCCCAGCCCGCGTAGCGGGCCATAGACTGTAGCCCCAGGCGCAAGCCTGGGGATAAGCGCAGCACCAATCCCACAAGCCCGCTTCAGCGGGCGAAAGAACCACCCGCGCTTCGCTGACTCGCTTACCCGCCGACTCGCTCCCTTGCTCCCTTGCTCCCTGCCTTTTCGCTCCCTCGCTCCCTGCCTTTTCGCTCCCTCGCTCCCTGCCTTATCCCTCCGCTTGCTATCATCAAAGCAGGTTCGCTGCCCATCGCTCCGCAGCCCATTTCTGCCAACCTCATGACTCCTTCCTCACAGGCCGCTGCTCCGTCTGCTTTCGCCGCCTCCCAAGTGGAAGCCCCGCCGCACGGCCTGCACGCGCCCCAACCCGGCGCTACCGCCCTACTCATTCACGACCTCCGCGAACTCTTCAAAGTCAAAGTCGTCGCCCTGGTGCTCGTCACCGGCTGGGGCGGCTTTTACCTCGGCTCCATGCAATCCGGCATCTCCACCTTGCAGCGCGGCCTGCTCGACGTGCTCCTCGGCATCGGCCTCGTCTCCGCTGGTGCAGGCGCGCTCAACCAGTGTCTCGAGCGCACCACCGACGCGCGCATGAAGCGCACCGCCAACCGGCCGCTGGCATCCGGCCGTTTTCCGCTCGCTGTAGGAATCGTTGCCGGCCTCGGCGCCATCGTTCTTGGCGCGGCGTGGCTCATGCTCTATACCAACTCGCTCACCGCCGCGCTGGCGCTGCTCACCGCCTTCACCTACGTCGCCATTTACACGCCGCTCAAGCGCGTCACCTCGCTCGCCACCTTTATCGGAGCATTTCCCGGCGCAATGGGCCCCCTTCTGGGCTGGACCGCCGCCCGCGGCCGCATTGAATGGCCCGGCGTCGCACTCTTTGCCATCCTCTTCGTCTGGCAGTTCCCGCATTTCATGTCGATTGCGTGGTTGTATCGCGACGACTACGCCCGCGCAGGCATCCGCATGCTGCCCGTCGTCCAGCCCGACGGATTTTCGACCGTGGTCGAAGCCATCTTCTACGCCGTCCTCATGATTCCGGTCAGCCTCGCGCCCTGGCGTCTCGGCGTCACCAGTGCGATCTACGCGTTCCCGGCAACTGCGTTGGGCCTCGTTTATCTCGCCTACACCATCCGTTTCGCCCGCATCCTCCGCGCAAAGTCCGAAGACGAAAGCCGCATGTTAGCCCGCGACCTGCTCAAGGTCAGCGTGCTCTACCTGCCCCTGCTCTTCACCACGCTCATGCTCTGCGCCAGAGCGAAATCGTAAGGCACGACAATGACCGCCACCGCACCCACCTCCGCTCCCCGTTCCGGAACCGGCCCCGCCATCGCCGCCATTCTCCTCATCAGCGCCGCAGCCACCATCTTTCTCTTCTGGCTTATTTATTTTCACCCGGCTCTGGATGTCGCCGGCAATGAGCTCAGCTTTCTCCCCGGCCTCGACGCGATACTGAATGGCTGCGCAGCCATTGCAATCCTGCTTGGCTACCGTTTCATTCGCGCCCATCGTATCGTCGCGCACCGCAGAGCCATGATCGCGGCGTTCGCATTTTCGACGGTATTTCTGGTCTGCTACATCGGAAACTATGCGCTCCACGGTGAGAGTCATTACCCCGGACACAGCATGATGCGCACCATCTACCTGCTCATCCTGGCCAGCCACATCCTGCTTTCCATCGTGGCTCTTCCGACGGTGCTCATTACTTTTTTCTTCTCTCTCAGTGGGCGCATTCCCATGCATCGCAAGTTGGCCCGCTGGACGTTCCCCATCTGGCTCTATGTTTCCGTCACCGGGGTCATCGTATTTGCCATGTTTGCTGCGGCGAAAGGATAGCCTCGCATGACCGCAGGCTCGCGAACCACACCATCCAGTCGCCAGATTCAATCTGACGACGGCACCCGCCAACTCCTCCAGTGGGGCGGCTCCATGGTCGCAGCCGGCCTGCTGTGCGTGCTTCTCCTCGTCAGCGTGCTCGGCGGCTACTCGCGCCTCGGCGCCAGCACCAACACCGGCTGGTTCGCGCTCATCGTCGCCCTCATGTGTCTGCCCTTCGGCGGACTGCTCCTCGCCCTCGGCCTCGCCAAGTGGCTCCGCAACCGCCGCCAGGCCCGCACCGCAGGCGGCTTGAACCACTGAATCGACGCCCGACGCACGCACGTCAACTCGCTCCTTCGCTCCCTTGCTCCCTGCTTCACGAAAAACCGGCCTTCGCTCGTAGCGAAGGCCGGTCGATGAAGATGAATCCCTGTCCTCCGAAATCAGGCCGCCGTTAACCTCGCCATCGCGTCACGGCGTCGCAAAAACGCTCCCAGTCCCAGCAGGCCCACACCGGTACCCAGCAACACCATGCTGCCCGGCTCCGGAGCAACGTCAATTTCGACCTGCTCCTGCATGCCTTGAGCTACGGTGGCATCCGCTCCGCTTGACCAGCTACCGCCGCTGCCATTATTGCTCGGCGTGAAGGTGCCTTTGCCTTCCACGCCCTCCGCATAGCCGTAAATAAATGTGTTGGGCGACGTACCCTGAGCGCCGCCGTAATTCGGTGTCACCAGCAGCTCAACGTCGCAATCGCCGCCGGCGGCAAGGATCTCGTCGATGTAGCAATAGCCCGAGGCGTTGCTATTCACCAGCGTAACTTCGGAAAGATAGTCCTTCGTTGATCCGTCCTTCGGTTGGACTGCGTCGCCCGGTGTCGGAACTGAGTTTTTCGACCATCCGCTGCCCGCAAGGTTCGAATAGGTTCCATCGCCAAGCGCATAGGTCCAGCCGTTGGCCGCGGCCGTGAACTCGCTTGGGGTGTCGCCCGCTGCACCCGGCACACCGGTACCGCCTAGATAAAACTCGATACCGGTAATGGCAATGCTCTGGGCTGAATTGTTGGTAATCACTGCATTCACCAGCGACAAGTCTGAACCAACATCGGCCGCATCCTCCGACGTGAGTACGTACGGAGAAGTAATTTGATTCAACGATAATGGGCCCGCGAACGCTAGAGGACCAAGGGCAAGGGCAGTTGCGACTGCGGAAAATAAAAGCGGAAAACTCTTCATCTGCATCCTCCTGAATCTGGTGGCCCGGGGAACCCGGCATGTACGATCGCGTTGCGTTAGTCGAGAGTTCGGCCTTTGTCGCGCCTGACTCGTGCGCCCCTAACTTGTGATTGAAGCGCGAAGGCATCAAGGAATACGGCTTCGCATCGCGGATTGAGGCAATCTTACACGAAGTTACGTAAGTTTAAACCAAAAAGAACGGATTTTTGAGTCGCCTGTATTCCTCTGCCGCAGGAACAATCCCAGTCCCAGCAGCCCGAAGCCGCTGCCCAGCAGAACCAGCGAACCCGGCTCCGGCACATCGGATACGTTGAGGTTGTCCAGATAATCGGGCTGTGCGCCGGTATCCTGGAGGTAGATTTCGACGTAAGCGACGGGCGTCAAAGCATCGGGATTGCTCACGGTGGTCCACAACGTGCTCGACGTGGTCGATGTGGGCTCAGTAATGAAGCCGGTGCTGTAAACCTGGCCGCCAGTTGAGTTGAAGCCGACGATTTCGTATTGATCGGTGCCTGAGTTCTTAACCGTCCCCATATCGAAACTGTTGAGTTCAATCGATCCGTTGCTGGGCGTAACGGTGATGTAACCCGAATTACCGCCGCTTTGCTGCGTCTGTTTGAGACTGGGTTCCAGGTTTCCGTCAGTTGTAGTCCACTGCCAGGTAGTGTCTGTGGTTTGTGTTGTTGAAGTCGCTTGGTTCCCCGAAACCGCCGAAACGGTATTCCCGTTTTCGGTCCAGGAATAGAGAGCGTAGGAAGCGCTACTCGGAAGATTCGAGCAGTTCGTGCCTGCATGACTCAGCCTCACCGACGTACAGCTGGCAAAGTCGATAGTGCTGGCGTCGGCCGATGCGGCCATAGCGAACGTTGCTGCCAAGGCAAATAACGTGATCGAGAATTTCTTCATCATCATCCTCCAAAGTTCTGAGGCGTCCGACGACCCGTCCTTTACGATATCGTTGCTTGAATCGAAAGTTCAGCTTCTGTCAGGGCCCGGTTGAGCGAGAATCACCGTGGTTTTAAACGACACAATTTAGAGAAAACTCTGGGAAAAGCTCCTGGAAACAACATTGCAATTTCCACGCCAACCTCAACCATATTGTTTTCAACGATTTATGTTTCTCTGACCGTCAATTGTGCACAAATTTGCCAATTTGAGGAGAAAGTTTTCTCCTTTTGGGGGATTCCTCGCTTCTTCTGCGCCTACACAAAAACATTCTCTCGTCCCGTCATTTCCGGCGTGGTAAGCTGCGGCCATGCTTCCCCGCGTAGTAGTCCTCGGCGCCGGCTTCGGCGGCCTCGAATTGACGACCATCCTCTCTGAATCCTTCGGTGATCGCATCGACATCGTCCTCATCGATAAAAGCGATTCGTTTGTCTTCGGCTTCTCCAAGCTCGAAGTCATGTTTGGCCACCAACAGCCGCATGAGGTGCGGCATTTCTACAAGGACCGCGTGAAACCCGGTGTGCGTTTCGTACGCACCATCGTGCGCTCCATCGATCCCGTTGCACGCAAAGTCTCGACGGACGCAGGAGAGTTTGAGGCGGACTTTCTTGTGGTAGCGCTCGGCGCGGACTACGAGCCCTCCGCAACGCCCGGCCTGGTCGAAGGCGGCAATGAGTTCTATTCCATTCCCGCAGCCTTTGCGCTGCGCGACATTCTGGAAAAATTCGAGCGCGGCCCGGTCGTCATCGGCGTCACCGGCAAGTCGTTCAAGTGCCCTCCCGCGCCCAGCGAGACGGCCTTTCTGCTGCATGATTTTCTTCAAGCACGCGGCCGCCGCGCCAACACAGAAATCACGCTGGTCATGCCCTTCGGCGTACCCATTCCGCCCTCACCGGAAACTTCCGCGGCCATCCTCAAGGCCTTCGCCGAACGCGGCATCCGCTTTATAAAAGACAATCTGATACAGTCGCTCGATCCCGTCCGCAAGGTCGCGCACCTCACTGACGGTGCCGAACTGCCCTACGCGCTCTTCCTCGGCATCCCGGTGCATCGCGTCCCCCAGGTGGTCGTGGACTCGGGCCTCACCAACGACAAATACGCATGGGTGCAGGTCAACAAGCAAACCCTTGAAACCGCTTTTCCCCGCGTGTGGGCGGTGGGCGACGTCAACGGCATCGGCACTCCCAAGGCTGGAGTCTTTGCCGAAGGCGGCGCGCGCGTTGTCGCAGCCGAAATCGTTGCGCAGATTCGCGGTGACGCGGCTCCCGCGCCGTATCGCGGCCTTGGTTCCTGTTATCTCGAATTTGGAAACGGCGAAGTGGCGCGCGTCGATGTCGAGTTCCTGGCAGGCCCACATCCCACGGGCGCCTACCAGGCGCCGTCCCTCGCGCTGCGCACGGAAAAAGACGCCTTCGGCTCAACCCGCGTAGCCCGTTGGTTCACCCGCGGCAACTCAAGCTAGCCTGGCAGGTCGGAAGTTCGCATCACAACGAAATAATCGTCGCGAGCAAGGCCTGCCCGGAACCCACCGGCCCGCTCACTCGCGAGCCCGCGCGCCAACTCACGCAAACTCGCCGACCTGCCAACTTGCTTTCTCGTTCCCTTGTTCCCTCGTTCCCTTGTTCCCTGCCTTTTTGTTCCCTGCCTTATGAGTCCGTACCGGCCGTATCGTCGGCCGCGGCCGCATCGTCTTCCGCCGGAGCTTCGTCGGCCACGGCATCGTCCGCGGGCGCGTCTTCCGTCGGCGTGTCCATCTCCTGGCCCACGGGGTCGCCGTACTGGCCCTCTTCCGCATCGCCGCTGGCAGTCTCCTCTTCGCTCTGCGCGTCCGAGGAGTACATCTCGGCGTCGGCGTCACCGGTAGGCCCCATCTCGGCGTAACCTTCGGCGGTTTGCGCATCCTCCTCGGCAGTCTGCTGGTCCGAGCTGGCATAGCTCTCGTCCAGTTGCGCGGTCCAGGTTTCGTCGGTGTTGTCCGGGCCGCCTTCGCCGGCCACGGTCTCCGAGTCCTGATAGGCCTGCTGCGCATCGGTCGACGCGGCTGAAAAATCGCCCGACGCCACAGCCTGGCTCTCCGCCTGCTCGTCCTGCTGCTCCGTTTGCTGGTCCGCCTGCACCTGCGAGTTATCCGTCGGATCGGCAGTCGGGTCCGCTGTCGGATCGGCCGTCGGGTCCGTACTCGGATCCGTCGGCGCATCCGGGTCCAGGCTACCGGCAGCAGTGCCGTCCGGATCGCCTGTCATCGGCGTATCGTCGCCAACCGTCCCGCCCGAAAACGGATCACCTGTCTCCGATACGCCCAATCCACTATCGCCGCCAGGATACCCGGAGCCGCCCGGTCCTTCTTCGGAAATCGTGCTGGCCGAGTATCCGCCTCCGAGACCCGGTCCGTCATCCGGGTTGGGACTCGAGTCACTCCCGTACCCGCCTCCGGAGCCTGGCCCGTCCGTCGACGCCGTGCCGGCAGAAGATCCATCGGGCGAACTCGGGTCTGCGCCACTTGGCTCCGCTACGCCAGCCGCCGATCCGCTGGGATCGGTCGGATCGGTCGGGTCTGTCGCCGTGCCGCCTGGATCGGTCGG
This sequence comes from uncultured Acidobacteriaceae bacterium, assembly GCA_963732305.1. Lineage (GTDB taxonomy): Bacteria > Acidobacteriota > Terriglobia > Terriglobales > Acidobacteriaceae > Telmatobacter. The sequence continues at coordinate 560,521 of CAVSYW010000002.1, read as the reverse complement.
GTCTGTCGGATCCGTCGCCGTCGCCGTGCCGCTCGCATCCGGATCGACGACGACTTCTTCCACCACCACAACTTCTTCCGGAGCTCCGGCGTCGGGCGAACTGCTTCCCAACGGATCGAGAACCACATCGATAATCTCTTCCGTTACCGATCCCGAATCTGAAGTTGACCCGGTCTCTGTTGTGCTCGGGTCCACCGCGCTCGTTACGACGGGCTCCTCAGGCACAATCACCACTACTTCTTCCACCTCACCGCCCTGGCTACTGGTATCGTCCGGCATCGTGTACCCTCTCTTTTCTCGATTTTCGTGAGCGCTTCAGTTTTAATCTGCCGCTGTGGCCCGTATATCAATTTGGACTTGAACGCCCGCGAGATAGTTTCACCCAACTTGCGCTAAATCCACTTCCCCGATCATTTCTTCTTCCCGCCCGCATGTGCCGGCGGCATTGCTGACTTCTTCGCTACACTGCTTGCGGTCACCGCTGGAGCGGCTACCTTTGTCGCCGCACCACTCGCCTTTGCAGGCGGCCCAACTGGTTTTGGCGCAGCAGCGGCAGGCGTTGCCGCCCCGGCCGCCGGTGTCGCCGCCGGTCCCGGTGCAGCACCCGCCGCTTGTGCCGCCGTCCTCGGCCGCAAAACCATCACGGTGTGGCATTGCGGACAGCGCACATTCAACATCGTCTTGCCCCGCAACACCGCCAGCGGAATCCGCATCGCCGCATGGCACTTGTTGCAAATCACCCGAATCGAATCGGTAGGCGCCGCCGCAACCGCTGGCTTCGTCGCCGTTCCCTGCGCCGCTTGCGCCGGACCCGCGCCCGCGCCCGGAATGGCCGGCCGCATTACGCCAACCGGCGCTCCCGCCTGCACCGCACCCGCCGCCGCGCCCGCCTTCGCACCCGCCGCCGCAGCCGCCTTCACCACCTTCACCGTGCCCACACCCAATCCCGGCGTCGCTTGCCCCGGCACGGGCGCCAGCATCTTGCGCACTGGCTGGATGCTCTGGCTCCAGCGCATCAGCTCCGTCTCGCGCGCCGCCTGTCCCAGCAGATGCAGCCGCCGCGTCGTGTACATCGACGACGAAGTCGTCATCTCCGAGAAGCGTGTCATCGAGTCGTCGCTCGCCGACTCTTGCTTCAGCCACTCGTCGATGTTCACCTGCTGCAGCAGCCGCGCCGAGCGAATCGACCACGCCAGCAGCACGCGCCGCACCAGGGCTTCGTCGCCCACAGCCATCAATCCCGCGCGGTCGGCGGTAACATCCGACTGCCGCGACCACGCCATCAGCGGCAAATCCAGCGCTCCCTGAATCAGCTTCGAGGGATTGATCGCATTGATCAACCCATTCGACAGCAGGCCGGAATGTACGCTCACGTCGCCCGCCACAAAGCGCAGCACCGTATTCCACAGCGCGTGACCGGCGCAGCAGTGGCCCATCTCGCGCGCCAGCACAAACAGCAGTTCATCCCCGCCAAAGTTGATCAGGTGCGACGTACCCAGCACAATAAACGAGCTGTCTTCTGTGCCGTAGGTATAGGTGTTCCACATCTGGTCGCCCGAGATGTAGAGGTCCGGCATCTTTGGCAGGCCCAGGACGCGCGCCGCCAGTACCGCCTGGTTCCACACATCGGTGAACTGCCGCGGGCCCAGTTTAATGGCATTAAAGGTCGATTCGATCCACGGCCGGCCCACTTTATTCGAAACCGACCGCACCACCGCTTGCAGCGCCGAAATGCTCTGCAGCTTCGACATCGCCTGGCCGTCCTGCGCCCACAGAAACACCGACTTGTCCATCCGGTACCCAGGCATCAGCGGACGCAGCCACGAGCATCCCGTGCACACAATCTCCGCGGCGCCCAGCCTCGCTCCGCCCCCGCCGCAAACCTTGCACGGCGGATGCCCGGCGGCTCCCACCGGCGCTCCCATGGGCATAGGCTGCGGAGGCGCTCCCATGTACACAGGCTGCATCGCAGCTCCCATGGGCACAGTTTGCTGGGGCGCTCCCATGTACACAGGCTGCGGCGGAGCTCCCATGGGCACAGTTTGCGGCGGCGCTCCCATAAACACAGGCTGCCGCGTCATCTGCCCTTCGGCGACCAGCCCGGTTCCGCATGTCGTGCAAAATCGCGAACCGGGCACTCCCGGCCCGTGTCCCTGTGGACATACCAACGGTCCAACAACCGTCTCGGCCATGGACTCTCCTTATGCTCCGTTTACGTGGGGAACCAGAATTCCAACTCGCCAGGGGAAGTGATCCTGCCGCCATCATAGCAACCCGCGCGCCGAAACCATCAACGATTGCGCATCATTTTTTGAGCTTTCGTGAAAATGCCCACCCGCACCCACACTCACACCCACACTCACACCCACACAAGCACTTTTCCCCCGCTCCCTGTTTCCTCGCTCCCTTGCTCTCTCGCTCCCTTGTTCCCTCGCTCCCTTGCTCCCTGTTTCCTCGCTCCCTTGCTCCCTCGCACCCTTGCTCCCTGCTTTTAGTCAAGCCCCATTTCTCCTAACCACCATCCCATCAACTACTTCCACTTGCAGAAAATCACCGCCATTCCGCTATCCTAGACATATTGATTCGCAATCGTCGCGCAGCAGGTGACCTGAATGAAAGATCTAGCCAAACAACCCGAACCATCCCAGGCCGGCAAGGCGACGGAATCTCCGCGCGCCGCGCGAGGCCGCAAACGCTCCACGCGCAGGCGGATCAATGCTCCCGCCGGCCGCGGCGCGGCAAACCTCCGCAGCTCTGTCAACACCATGGTCGCCAGGGAATCCGACCGCATCGCCCTCGCCCTCATCGGGAAAACCATCGCCGGCAACATGACCGGCGCGCGCATCCTCGTGCAGCTCACCGGCGCGCAAAACCCCCCTCCCGAAAAGAAGAAAAAGCGCCCCGGCCCCTCCTGGTCCGAACTCCTCTCCTCCGAGCCCGATTGGGACGAGAGCGAGAACAAAGATCTGGCCGGCGGCAGCGCGAAAGCCGCCCTGGAGGGCGTCGTCATCAAACCCAAAGTCACCCAACTCCAACTCAACAAGCCCTACGAGGAGGGCGACGACTGGATCGACGGCCGCTGGCAACGCCCCCCCGAACCCGCCCCACCCGAAGCCTGAAGCACGCACCCATAGCCTGCCTCGTTTGCACCGCCGGCCCGCGTCTACCGCCGGCCCGCGTCTACCGCCGGTCTCCAGACCGGCTGTAGCGCGGGTCTCCTGACCCGCGCCGGGACCAGTCGAGAGCCTGCCCCGAGCGGAGATTGCAAAGCAATCGAAGTCGAACGGGGACCTGCATTTGTTCTCCGCTTCGCAACAAAGGCCGGGTGCCCCCGGTCCCTCGCACTTGGGGACCGGGGAAGCACGCAATCGAAGTCGAATGGAGACCCACTTTCGTTTTTCGTTTTGCATCAGGGCGTGAATTCATTCACGCCGAACCCGCCCACTCACCACAGCCGTGTCATCCTGAGCAACCTGACTCGCCTTTGGCGCGTTACGGCGAAAAATGACACTTGAAGGACCGATGATCTTACTGGGTTTAGGCTGCATGTCATCAGGAGCGAAGCGCTCTTCAGCGGAGCCGAGAGACCTGCATTTGTTCTCCGCTTCGTAAGAAGGGCCGGGTGCCCACGGTCCCTCGCACTTGGGGACCGGGGAAGCACGCAATCGAAGTCGAATGGGGACCCACATTTGCTTTTCGTTTTGCATCAGGGCATGAATTCATTCACGCCGAACCCGCCCACCATTTTTCGAAAAACAAAATACGCGGCGAAGCCGCGCCCAAACCGAACGTCAAAATCAATCGTCCCTGCATCACGATCACGCGCCCCACGCGCCGGAGGCGCAGCGGTTATTAGCCCCGCGCTTAAGCGTGGGGTCGGGAAACGAGATCGACGCAAAGCCCCGTAGGGGCGTCGCGAGCTTCGTATCAGGGCGTGAATTCATTCACGCCGAACCCGCCCACCCAATTTTCGAGAAACAAAGCACGCGGCGAAGCCGCGCCCAAACCGAACGTCAAGATCAATCGCCTCGGCATCACAAGCACGCATCCCACGCGCCGGAGGCGCAACGGTTGTTAGCCCCGCGCTTCAGCGTGGGGTCGGGAAACGAGATGGTCGCAAAGCCCCGTAGGGGCGTCGCGAGCTTCGTATCAGGGCGTGAATTCATTCACGCCGAACCCGCCCACCCATTCTTCGAGAAACGAAGTTCGCGGCGAAGCCGCGATCAAACCGAACGTCAAAACCAATCGCCTCGGCATCACAAGCACGCATCCCACGCGCCGGAGGCGCAACGGTTGTTAGCCCCGCGCTTCAGCGTGGGGTCGGGAAACGAGATGGTCGCAAAGCCCCGTAGGGGCGTCGCGAGCTTCGTATCAGGGCGTGAATTCATTCACGCCGAACCCGCCCACCCATTCTTCGAGAAACGAAGTTCGCGGCGAAGCCGCGATCAAACCAGCCCGCAGAGCGGGCGTCAGACGATAGCCCCACGGCGCAAGCCTGGGGGAGACCTTGCCCACAAAATCTTTTAAAACAAAGCACGCGGCAAAGCCGCGCCCAAACCGAACGTCAAGATCAATCGCCTCGGCATCACAAGCACGCATCCCACGCGCCGGAGGCGCAACGGTCGTTAGCCCCGCGCTTCAGCGTGGGGTAGGGAAACGAGATCGACGCAAAGCCCCGTAGGGGCGTCGCGAGCTTCGTATCAGGGCGTGAATTCATTCACGCCGAACCCGCCCACCCATTCTTCGAGAAACGAAGTTCGCGGCGAAGCCGCGATCAAACCCATCTTTCGGGGAGTGCCTAAAAGGGCATCCGCGGCCGCATTCCCCTCAAGGCAGAACCCCACCTGCGCTATCCTCCCTACAGAGAAACGTCCATGTCCTCGCTCAACCTCAAACCGACTCACGCGCCGGTCAAGAAATACTATGCGACCCTCCAGCGCTTCGCCCGCGGCCACTTCGACAAGGAGGGCAATATCCGCGGAGCCTTCGAGGACCTGCTCAAAAGCTGCGCCCGCCAATACGACTGGACTCTCGTCCCCGAGTACTCCATCCCGCGCAAGGGCCGCAATCCCCTCAGCGTTGACGCAGCCCTCCTCGACGCATTCAATCTCCCGCGCGGCTACTGGGAGGCCAAGGACACCAAAGACTCGCTCGAAGCCGAGATGAAGAAGAAGTTTGACGCGGGCTATCCCCGCTCCAACATCCTCTTCCAGCGCCCCGACCGCGCCCTGCTCTTCCAGGACGGTCACATTGCCTTTAACGATTCCATCGAGGACCCGCAAAATCTCGTCGATGTCCTCCGTCGCTTTTTCGAGTGGCGTCAGCCCGACCACGACAGTTGGGACCGCGCCGCAACCGAATTCTCCGAACGCATCCCCGACATCGCCCGCGGCGCAATGAAGCTGATCGACGACGAGCGCAGAAAAAAAGGCGCCTTCGTCGAGCGCTTCGCCGCCTTCGCTGATCTATGCCGCGAGTCCATCAATCCCGATCTCAAAGACGAAGCCGTCGAAGAAATGCTCGTCCAGCACCTCCTCACCGAGCGCATCTTCCGCCAAATCTTCGGCAATCGGGAGTTCACCCGCCGCAACGTCATCGCCGCAGAAATTGAGAAAGTCATTGACTCGCTCACCAGCCGCCACTTTAGCCGCGACGAATTCCTCCGCGAGCTCGATCCCTTCTACAAAGCCATCGAACAGGCAGCCTCAACGGTCGAGGACTACTCCGAAAAGCAGCGCTTCCTCAACACCATCTACGAGCGCTTCTTTCAGGGCTTCAATCGCAAGCAGGCCGACACCCACGGCATTGTCTACACGCCCCAGCCCATCGTCGATTTCATGGTCCGCAGCGTTGAAGAGATCCTGAAAACCGAATTTGGACGCAGCCTAAGCGACAAAGACGTTCACATCCTCGATCCCTTCGTCGGCACCGGTAACTTCATCACCCGCGTCATGCGCGAGATCAAAACCAGCCGCCTTCCCCAGAAATACAAAGAGGAACTGCACTGTAACGAAATCATGCTGCTGCCCTATTACATCGCCAGCATGAATATCGAGCACGCCTACCTCGACCGAACAGGCGAATATGAGGCATTCGAGGGAATCTGCCTCGTGGACACCTTTGAACTCGCAGAACCCGAACAACAGGGCTTCTCTTTTATGGCGGAAGAAAACACGAAACGCGTGAGAAAGCAAAAAACGTCACCGATCAAAGTCATCGTAGGCAACCCTCCCTACAACGCAAATCAACACTATGAGAACGAAAACAACAGGAACCGTAGGTACAAGGTCCTCTCGAAACGAATTGCAGAGACCTATGTGAAGGATTCGAAGGCCACAAACAAGAACACGCTCGCTGACCCATACATCGGAGCATTCCGATGGGCTTCGGATCGTATTGGCTCCGAAGGCGTGATAGCACTCGTGACGAACAACTCGTTCCTGGATGCGATCGCCGGAGATGGCGTGCGCCGCAACCTTCGGAGGGACTTCGACAAAGTGTTTGTCATCGACCTAGGCGGCGACGTGAGGAGAAATCCGAAACTGTCTGGGACGACGAACAACGTATTCGGAATCCAGGTTGGCGTAAGCATCAACATATTCGTTCGCATGAGAGGAGCCGCGCGTCCAGGCAAGGTATACCTGAAACAGCTCGAAGAATACTGGACGAAGCGTCAAAAGCTTGATTGGCTCAACGAAAAAAAGACCTGCAAGGGAACCAGCCCACTTGAAATCCCGGACAACCCGAGAAGCAGATGGGTGACCCAAGAAACGGACGCAGAATTCGTCTCATTGCCGTGCATGCTTGCCGACCGCCAGGGCACCGGCATTTTCCACGACTACTCAAATGGAATTCAGTCCAATCGCGACCCGTGGGTGTTCAACTTCGACAAGGAAGCACTGCTCAGGAATATTAAAGGCCTAACTAGCAAGTACAACGAAGAACAGGTCCGGTGGACAGGCGCCAAAGGCAAGAGGCAATTTGAATCCTTCGCCAGCCAAGACGAACGTGAAATCAAATGGTGCAGCAAACTCAGGAAGCTCTTCGAAGATAACGTGCCGCTGCATTTTAGTTCGGCTTTTGTTGCCGACGCGCAGTACCGGCCATATACAAGAACCGACCTCTACGCCGACCCGAATGTCCTGCACAGGCCGGGCAAGACGGCGAGCTTTTTCCAGAGGCACAACTCCGCCGTGGTCGTAACCTGCCACTCACAAGTGCCGTTCTCCGCACAGGCTGCAAGTCGCATCACATGCCTCGACGTGGGAGGGACGTCCATCACAAGTTTTTCCGTTTGAAACCTACGAGGAAGATGGCGCCATCCGCCGCGAAAACATCACCGACTGGGCGCTTGCCGAATTTCGCAGCCATTACGGCCAGAAATCCATCACCAAACTCGACATCTTCCACTACACCTACGCCCTGCTCCACCACCCCGAGTACCGCACCCGCTATGCCGCCAACCTCAAACGCGAGTTGCCGCGCATCCCGTTTGCGCCTGACTTCGCCAAATACGCCCGCATCGGCGCGGCCCTCATGAAGCTCCACCTCGAATACGAGCAGCAGCACGAATATCCTCTGAAACGCCGTGAAACCGGCAAGCTCAACTGGCGCGTCGAAAAAATGTCGCTCTCGAAAGACAAGACCCAACTGAAGTACAACGACTTTTTGACTCTAAGCGGCATCCCGCCCGAAGTTTACGAATACCGTCTCGGCAATCGCAGCGCCCTCGAATGGGTCATCGACCAGTACCGCGTCTCCACCGACAAGCGCTCCGGCATCGTCAACGACCCCAACCGTGACGACGATCCCGAGTACATAGTCCGCCTTATCGGCCAGGTCGCCACCGTAAGCATCGAAACCGTCCGCCTCCTCCGCGAGCTTTCGGCCCTCCCTCTGCTCCCCAACGAAGATTGAATCCCCCTGCGACAAATCCAAGCGCTTAGGTTTTCGTTGCCGACTTGCCGACCCGCTCCCTGCCTTTCTAGTCCCTAAGTCCCTAGTCCCTTAGTCCCTGCCTTTCTCGTCGTATACCGTTTCCTCCACATCTCTCGCTCCACCAACTCCATCGCCCGATCCTCCAGCGACCGCTCCCATGGAACCAGCCCGTACACCAGATCGCACCCCACTGCCCGCGCCATCCGTTCCAGCCGCTCCAGCGTAATGTTCCGTTTCTGCTCCGCCCGCTCCATCTGGAACACCATCCGCTCCGTGAATCCCATCTGCCGGGCAATCTCCTCCGCCGGAATCCCCACCGCCAGCCGCATCGCCCGCAACCAGCCCTCCGGTGGCCGCCCATGCAAACGCGCCCGCCGATACCACCGCACCGTCCGCTCCAGCTCCAACCGCGCCCGCTCCCGCATCACCTTCCGCATCGCTCACCTTCCCCGGTCCCTTAGCCCCTTAGCCCCTCAGTCCCTGCCCTCTTGTTCCCTCGTTCCCTTGTATCTTCATCACAAATGAGGGTGCCCCCGGTCCCTGGCATTTGGGGACCGGGGAAACACAAACTCAGACAGTCGCTCGCTCCCTTGGTCCCTTGTTCCCTCGCTCCCTTGCTCCCTGTTTTTGCGAAAAAAAAGCGCGCTTTCGCGCGCAGATCCACGCAAAAACACGCACCCAACCCCATCATGACGCACTTATGCGAAATTATCTGCAAACTTTCGCGCGATTTCGCGAAATTCCTTATTCACACTTGGCCCTGGAACAGGAAATTCTGTGTGAGATGTCTCGAAAAATCGCGAAGTCTTGAGCGACCATTGCGGGGGCAAACGAGAAATTCCAAGCCAACATTTGGCCGGGTGAACACACACTTCAAGCGAACATTTGCCCTCATTCCACAGGACTTCCCCGCCCAAACCGAACGCCCCGCCGCAACCATGAAAAACGCACTCCCCACCCCAAACATTCAGCGCCCAACCCAGTCGTCCCCCGACTCTGAGTTGGGCGCCCAAGTTGCCCGCATGATCGTTCCAGCCCTGGGCAACGTCCTCAGCTTTCTCCCGCCCGCAGGGCCGCCAAGCGCCGACCCGCTGACTAGCCGACTCGCTCACTCGCTCGTTTACATCCCGCTCTGTCCGCCCTCTTCCGGATGCACCACGCGGTAGCTCGCGCCGCCGTTCGACCACACCAGCAGCAGAACATCCTTGTCCTGCGGCACCGCGTGAATCTGGTTCACGAAGTTATCCGCGTCCGTCACCGGATGCCGATTGACTTCGAGAATCACTTCGCCGGGAGCCAGGCCCGCATCGTCGGCCGCGCTTCCCGGCCGCACTTCCTCGATCGCCGCGCCGTGCACCTGCTCCGGCACGTGCAGTTGCTGACGCACGTCCGGGGAGAGATCCGCGACCGTCAATCCCAGTCGTCCGCGCTGCTCGCTCGCGCCGGCGTTGCTGGCTTCTTCCGTCTTCTCGCCGTGGAACTCACCCACCGTGATGTGGATGCTCGCGGGCTTGCCGTCGCGCAGAATGCCCAGGTCGATCGCCGTTCCCGGCGCGGTTTCGCTCACGGCAACCTGCAATGCGCGCCCGTCCTCGATCTTCTTGCCGTTCAGTTCGCGCAGCACGTCGCCGCTCTTCATTCCGGCGCGGCCCGCGGGCGAGTCCGGAGTTGCCTGGCTCACGATTGCGCCCGTGGCGTCAGGCAGGTTGAAGAACTGCGCATTGTCAGGCGTCACGTCGTTCATGCTGATTCCCAGGTACCCGTGATGCACCGCGCCATTCTTGATGATCTGGTCTACTGAGGACTTCGCGATCTCCGACGGAATCGCAAATCCCGCGCCCGCAAACGAGCCGCTGTTCGAAATGATGAAGGTGTCGATCCCGATCAGTTCGCCGTGCGCGTCCACCAGCGGCCCGCCGGAGTTGCCGGGATTGATGGCTGCGTCCGTTTGAATAAAGTCGCCCGGCTTGCGCGCATCGTCGGTGTAAGGGTTGGGCCGGTTGAGCGCGCTGATGATGCCGCGCGTGACCGAGAACTGGAAGTAGCCGAAGGGGCTGCCGAACGCCAGTACCGTTTGCCCCGGATGCAGCTTCGCCGAATCGCCCCACGCGATGCTGGGCAGGTTCTTGGCGTCGATCTTGATAACCGCCAGATCGTTGAGCTTGTCTTCGCCGACCAATTTAGCCGTGAACACCCGCCGGTCGTTGAGGGTGACGCGCATCTCCGTCGCTCCGTCCACCACGTGGTCGTTAGTCACGATGTATCCGTCAGGCGAAACGATCACGCCGCTGCCCACGCCGTGCTCAATCTGGGGCTGCTGTCTCATTCCCTGCCCGCCCGGGCCACCCCCGGGCCCATTTTGCCCGAAAAAGAACTGCCGGAATCCAGGAGGCAGGTCGTCGGGATTGATGCCGCCAAAGTCCTGGCCGCGTCCGTGTCCGCGCCCATCGCCTTGCTCATCGGTCGAGCCGTGCGAAGTGACCGCAACGTTAACCACGGCGGGCGTAACCCGCGCGGCAACCGCTTCCACCGCGTTGTCGAGCGCCACCAGTGACGACACGCTGAGTCGTCCATCGGTCCCGCTGCCGCTGCCGCGTGTGCCTTGCTGTGATCAAGTACAAACGCAACCACAAAAAGAAGCGTGGCCAAAATACCTGCGGGAACCGCAAGCTTCCTAACCGCTGCTACTAATGAATTAGTTGTCATGGGCATGTTCATCTCCATTGGGTTTGAAATTCTCTGGTTAGAGTTGTTGATTAGAGTTGCAAGACCAGCCATCCGCTCTCGGCTGACGGGGCGGGGGGCTGGCCAGAATCTTCTGCATGTGCTGGTTTCGCGCTCGGCGCAGGTCTCGCGGTCCGGGCATCGACTGGATACACCGCAAAGATCATCCGCGTCACAGTGATCCGAACAGTGCCTTGTCCGTCCGCTCGCTTTGCTGCATCGCTCAATTGCGGCTGCGCGGTCGCGTCCGCATCGTAGTCGGAAATAATCCCCGCATTTCGCGGCGAAGTTCGCATCTCTTCCCAGGTCGTGAGCACGACATATTGCGGCTGGCCGATAGTGCTGGCATCTGGATCCGGATTTTCTGCTCTCAGCAGTACCTCGCGCGGCGCGGCGGTTTCTGTCGACTCCACCTCACGCTGCGATGCGTCTGCAGCATCGGCCCGGCGCACCGCTGTTCGACGCGATAAAGCGGACGCCAGCGGCACATCGCTGTGCCCAACTGACAAAATCGCCCTGGTTTCCACTGCGCGCAGACCAGAATCGTCGCGCGTTGTCATGGACTGCGCAAACACTCGATCACCATCGCCCTGCGGAGCCGCAGGTGGTGTCTGCGCCGCCTGGGTCGCAAGCGTCGCCGTCCGCGCTGCGGGAACAAATGCAACCATCTGCGGGCAACGCGCCAGCTCTACCGACGCGATCAACAGTCCGCACCCGGCAACACCGACGAGTGCGCGCGCGGCCACGGGATGAAGCACCTGGTTGCGCGCGAGAATGCTGTACACGCGGCGCACCAACTCAGGACGCCGCTCGTATGCGCCCAGCGAAAGCGCATGGGCGCGCCGCCGCTCTAATCCTCGTTCTGCCAGACTGGTAAGGCAGGCCGCATATTCGCGCGGCGCTTGAGTCCGCCGCACTACACTTTCATCGCAAGCCATCTCGCGTTCGCGGCACAGGCGGCCTTCAATCCAAAGCAGCGCAGGGTTCAACGGGAACAGAACCAGCGCCAGCTTCTGCAAGAGATTGGTCCAATCGTCGCCGCGGCGCAAGTGCTCGGCCTCATGCAGAACCACCTGTTCGAGCTCGCCAGGGGTCAGGCGCGCAAAGAGCCAGTCGGGAATCAGAATGCGCGGCGCAAGAAAGCCAATCACGCTGGGGCGATCGAGCTCGCGCGTCGTACAAAGCTCCACAGCACTTCTTAAAGAAGAGCGGCGCGCAGTAGAAACCTCCGCGAGCAACTCGCGAATCTTCGCGTCCGCTGCAACCGGCGTTGCCGCCTTCCAAATCCGGCGCAGGCGCAGCGCGTGCAAGCCGAGGCCCACGGCGCGCATCAGCGATGCCGCGAGCCACAGTGTGGCAATGGCCAGAGCCCAGCGCTCATCGAACTCGAACCACGCTCCGGGCGTCGATGCGCCGATTGGAGTGTTGGCCGCGATACCCTTTGCCGCGCTCCGCGCCAGCGAAGGAAGCAGCGGTAAACCCGCAACCGCAGCGAAGGCGGCGGCCCACACGACAAATCGCTGGGCCGCGCCAACGCGGACATGGATGCGCGGCATTAAGCGAAAACAGAGCCCGAGAACGAGTGCGATTGCCGCACCCTGCCAAAGGGCCTCAACGGCCACGGGCGCAGCGGCCCTCGCCAAGGCAGCGATCCAACCGCCAGCGCCTGCCAGCGCCGCGTGCACTCCATCGGCCGTGAGGATCCAATGCATCCGTTATTCCTCGCTCCCCTTTTCAAAATTCGCGCCGGGGCTTGTAGCGCCGATGGAGTCTTTCAGGCGCTGCAACTCGTCGGCGCCAATCTCCTCATCGCCTAAAAGTGATAACACCATTTGCTCGCGTGAGTTGCCGAAGAACCGGCCGAGCACGTTGCGCACCTCCGAGCGGCTGGCTTCGTCCTCGGCGACGGACGGCCGATACACGAACGCGCGACCCTCCTGGCGGTGCGCCACATAGCCCTTCTGCTCAAGGATCCGGATGGTAGTAAGCACCGAGTTGTAGGCCAGCGGCTCGTCTTCGGGCAGGGCGGCCACTAGGTCCGTCACAGCCGATTCGCCGCGCCGCCACAGGATCTTCATCAGCCTGAGCTCGGCCTCGGTAAGCGTATTGGATTTTCTTGGCGGCATCGTTAACTTATTGATTTTGCTATGTTATCCCTTGAAGTGCATCGGTTCCTTCATTCTTATAGACGGAGCAACTAAAGGATTAGTTAGCAATTGCACAAATGTTTTTTCGGATCCCATGGTGCGCTAGCAAGAAAACACCGTTGTCGGCCCGGACCCTGTGCTACGATCCCTGCGAGTCTTCACGCACTCTATATTTCATTCCGAATCTTGCCGAAAGCTCGTCTCCGGCCAGGCGTTCAGCGAATACCTATCCGAGAACAGCGGTACCAACCGGGCTATAAGTCCCGGGCGAACACGAGGTGACATGGATAACCATCTACGGCCGATGAACCTCGGCGAGATTCTGGACGCGACAGCCGCACTTTACCGCATGCACTTCCTGCTCTTTACGGGAATCTCGTCGATCTTTGCCGCGGCCATGCTGGCGATTCAACTGCTCTATCTGCGCTCGCTGATCCTGCTCGGCTACCCCGATTTGACTGCGCACTGGCAATGGGGCACTGCCGCGGCTGCCGTGGTGGAGGCGCTGGCGGTACTGTTGCTCGCCGGACTGTCGATCGTGGCTGTTAACCGGGCGGTCGCATGGGTGTATCTCGATCAGCCCGCAACCATCCGCGCGGCTGCCAAGAGTGTCCTGCCAAAGGCCAGGCGCTACCTGTGGTTGATGACGGTAGTCGCGTTCCGCGCCTGGGCGCCGCTGGCAGCTTTGTATATCGCATTTTTTGCCATATTCCTCTCGATGATGCCCCATGGCTTTCTGACCAATCCCGGGGCAATGCCGCAGACGCCTCAGAATCCCGCTGCGCTCGCTGCCACTGTCGTGGGCATGCTGATTCTGGCGCCGCTGATGCTTCTGGCGACGGCCTATGGGACGTGGATGTCGCTGCGGTATTCGCTTGCAATTCCCTCAAGCGTTGTCGAAGATTTGACGGCAAAGCAGTCCATTCAACGAAGCATCCATCTCAGTGAGGGTTCTCGAGGGCGCATCTTTGTGCTGGGGCTGCTCGTCTACGCGGTGCGCTTGATGCTGGGCCTCTTGTTTGGATTTCCTATCATCTTCCTCGCCGTGAAGCATCTGGGGCAACCGCTTCCGATCGGATGGATGGTCTTTCAGCAGTTGGGAGTGTTTTTCAGCAATATGTTAATCGGCCCCATCTACGCCATCGGGCTTACCCTGTTCTACTACGACCAGCGCATCCGCAAAGAAGGCTACGACATCGAGTGGATGATGCGGGCCGCGGGACTTCTGCCCCATCAGGCCGCTGGCGAGCCTACCGTTAGCCCCATCGAGTAACTGCGCGGGCGGCTTCGTCTGCGCCACAACCAATTCGAGCGATCGGGTGGAATGATGAACGAGACACTACGCCCCTCTACCCTCGGAGAAATTCTGGACCGCACGGTTCAGCTCTATCGATACAACTTCTGGCTGTTCGTGGGGACAGCCGCGTTGCCCATCATGGCGGCGTTCATTCTGGTCATTCCAATCGCCATCGTCTTCGGCGTGGCAATCTTCGCGATGCCGGGAATTGCCGGAGCCGAAACCGGTGTGCCGTTCATCGTACGCAGTGTCGGATTCGTTGTTGCCATGGTCATTTTTCTGCCGCTCTACATCGCCATCTATGCGTTTTCCATCGCCGCCATAACACACGCCGCGGTGAGTGTGCAGCGCGGCGAAAAGCTCACCATACGCGCTGCGCTGAAAAGCGCAAGGCTCCGTTTCTGGACTTATTTCTGGTACTTGATCCTTCAGTTCCTTTTTGCGGGGTTCATTCCCATCTGCATCGCCGCCCTCTTCATTGGACCGCTGATTTACCTCATGTCCAGGATTAGCGGAGAATTGTCCTCCAGTATTGTCCTTGGATTCCTGGTGTTCCTGGTCGGCGTCGCTGCCATCGTCGTCATTGCCTGGCTGGGCTTGAGCTACGCCATGGGTGTGGCCGTATGCGTCGTCGAGCAGAAGACAGCGTGGCAGTCGCTGATGCGCTCCTGGCGTCTGAGCCAGGGAACACGCGGCCGCATCTTCGTGCTTTATCTGCTCATAATGGCCCTCTCCATGTTGGTGTCGACGATCGTTTATTTCCTGGCCGCTATGGTCGCCGGAGTTGCTTCGTTCATCGGGAACGGCTCAACGGTCGCGGTGGTCGCGATTATCGCCTCGGGGATTGTTTATGTTATCGGCAGCATTGGCACCCAAATCGCCATTGCGCCCGTGCCCTGGATCGCGCTCGTGCTCTTCTACTATGACCAGCGCATTCGCAAGGAAGGTTACGACATTGAGTGGATGATGCAGCAGGCGGGGTTCGCAACGCCTCCCTTCATCGCATTGCCAGCCGAGGGCACGGCGGTTTTTCCGCCCATTGCACCGCCTGATACCTTGGAAGAACGATGACTCCGCTGCGATCCCGATCGCAAAAGTGGAACGCTCGTGCGACGGCGGCGCTGGCCGCGGTAGCCGTGCTTGCGCTCACGGCCACCTTGCCGCATGCGCGCGCGCAGCAGATTCCTTCCAATTCCGGCTGGCGCGACGTGAGTCTCGCCGAGTACCTCCAGCACTTGCAGACCCTGGACGGCGTGGTTGCCGATTGCGCAGCGCAACACAAGCTCAAGACACCGGCGCCTGCCGCCAATAACGCGTGCGATTCCGCTCGCGTGGGTCCCGACGACCGCGTACATTGGCCGGACGCGACCGCATCCCAACCACGCGAAGTTCGCTACGACTGGCTACGCGCTGTATTGAGCCGCGCCGGGAAAAAGGCCAGCGGGGCACCCGCCACGGGGCTGGGAGCGCTTTCGCCCCCAAAAGAAAAAGCGCCCGATGTAAGCGATCTTCTGAACGAGGCGCACCAGCGTCTGCAGATCGACGAACGGCAAGCCGGGAGCCCCGCCACGGCCAGTCCCACTTACACTACCCAGCGAAAATCACTCGACACAATTCTTGCCCAACGCGAGTACAGGGGCGTGACCGAGGTTTCGGTCAGCGACCGTTTTTGGGAGTGGTTCGGCAACCTGCTCGACAAACTGTTTTCGACAATTGCGGGGATCGGAGCGCGTGCGCCGTGGATCGGGTGGTTGCTGGAGGGGCTTCTGGCAGTCGGTGCATTAACTATCCTGGTCTGGCTTTTCGTGCGCCTTGAACGCAATGCGCGCGTGCGCATGGTTCCCGACATCGAGACCTCGCCCGATGCGCCCTCTGCGCGCGAGTGGCAGGTGTGGCTCAAAGATGCGCAGACCGCGGCAGCGGGGGGCCAGTGGCGCGAAGCCATTCATTCCGTCTACTGGGCATCGATTTCTCGGCTTGAATCCGGGCGTCTATGGCCGGCTGACCGTGCGCGTACCCCGCGCGAGTATCTTGCGCTACTGCGTGGAGCGGATCCGCGCAAGCCGAAGCTTACGGCGCTAACCCGGAGCTTCGAGCGCACATGGTATGGCGGGCGCGAGGCCGCTGCTGCCGACTTCAACACCGCGATGGCGCTCGCCGCGGAACTGGGAGTCGATGCCAAATGAAACTCTTCGCCTCACTCGACCCCATGGACCGCAAGTTGCTCATCGGCTGCATCTCTGCGGTGATCGTACTCGCAGTGATCGCGGCGGTCTTTGCGCGCAACCAGGATCGCGACGACAACCCGACGCCCAGCACCTATCTCACGGGCAAGCATGGCGCGCGCGCCGCCTATGACATGCTCAATGCCAGCGGCTACAACGTCCAGCGCTGGGAGCACCCGCTGAGCGATTTGGCAGACCGAACCGACGCGCAAACCGTCGTGATCTTCGCCGAGCCGAATCCCACGTCGCCTCAGGATCTCAAAGACGTGCAGAACATCGTCGCGCGAGGCGGGCGCGTGCTGTTGACAGGCTGGTGGGGCGGCCATCTAGCTCCCAGCGGCGAAGTGTTACCGCCAGATCAGTTCGGCTCTGCATGCAAACTCGCGCCACAGGGACTCGACCCGCTGGCCGGATCAGGCGATGTATGGATGGTTCCCGAAGCCGCGTGGGGATTCAGCCGGCCGCTCGACCGCATCGAATACAACTGCGCTGGTTCGCCGGCCGTAGTCGAATACACGAGCGGCAAAGGCGAGGTGATCTGGTGGGCCAGCTCCACGCCGCTTGAGAACGGCTCCATTCAACGCGCGGAAAACCTGAATCTTCTCTTGAATTCCCTGGGCGCGCCCCAGAACCATCATTTCTATTGGGATGAATCGCTGCACGGCCGAGTCTACTCGGACTGGTACTTTGCCGGCGGCGCAGCATTGAATCTGCTCAAGTGGGGCCTCGTCGGAATTGCATTGCTCGTGATCTTCAGCTTCAGCCGGCGGCGCGGACCCGTGCGCGACTTGCCCGCGCCCGTACGCGCCACGCCAGTGGAATTTCTTGAGGCGCTGGGTTCGCTGTACGCTGAGGCTGGCGCTTCCTCTACCTCTGTGGAACTGGCACTCGAGCGGTTCCGGCGTCGCATGGACAACTTGTGCGGAGTGAAAGGGGCGAAGATGAACGCCGAAGAGCTGGGCCTCGCTCTGCGGCGTCGTTTTCCGCAAGCCCCCGAGTCGCTTGAGAAAGATTTGGCGGAGTGCGAAGAGGCGAGCGGCGACGAAACGCTGCAACCCAAAAAAGCGCTGGTGCTTGTGCAGACTCTCAGCCGCCACGGCGAGGCACTGGATCGATTCGCAAGAGCAAGAACCTGGGACTGAAAATGAATTCGCAATGAACGTCGGAAACATCGGCAGGAAGGCAAGCAAGGAGACCGGAATGAGTGAAGAATACGAACAGAGCGCGCAGACGCAAACCACAAACCTCAAGGCAACGCAGGAGCTGCTGGCGCGTGCGCGCGCTGAGCTGGGCCGCGTGATTGCCGGGCAAAACGAAGTGATTGGCGAAGTGCTTGTGGCCGTCCTTACGCAAGGTCACGCGCTGCTTGAAGGCGTTCCGGGAATTGCCAAGACCCTGATCGTGAAATCGGTCGGCCGTCTGCTTGGCCTGACCTTTCAGCGCGTGCAGGGAACGCCCGACCTGATGCCTGCCGACATCCTCGGCACCACGATCTTCAAGCCGGGAACGGATTCCTTTACATTTCACGCCGGCCCGGTGTTCACCGATCTTCTGCTCGTCGACGAGATCAACCGCATGCCGCCGCGCACCCAGGCCGCGCTGCTCGAATGTATGGAAGAACGCCAGGTGACGAGCGATGGCATTGCGCGGCAGTTGCCCAAGTGGTTCACCGTCTTCGCCACGCAGAACCCCATCGACTTTGAGGGCACTTATCCGCTCCCCGAGGCGCAGCTCGATCGTTTTCTGCTCAAGATCAAGGTGCGCTATCCCGATGCGGACGGAGAGCGGCAAATGCTGGAACGGCATCACGGTTCGAGCGTAAGCCTGCTCGACGACGCGAAGATCCAGCCGCTCGCGGCAGAACTTCTCGAATCCGCACGCGACGAGATTCGCGCCATTCGTGTCGAGTCCGACCTCTACGGATACATTCTTGAACTGGTGCGCCGCACGCGTGAGTGGCCCATGCTGGCCTTGGGCGCAAGCCCGCGCGCCGCCATCTGCCTGTTGCGCGTGGCCCAGGCCTTTGCGGCTTTCGAAGACCGCGACTATGTAATTCCCGACAACGTAAAACGCGCAGTCTTGCCCGTTCTCCGCCATCGCATCCTCCTCAAGCCCGACGCGGAACTGGAAGGCTTCGATGCCGATCGCGTGCTGAGCGATGTGGTCGCGGCGGTCGCAGTGCCGCGAGGATAATGAAAAGTAGTGGTACCATAAAGTTGAAATGACTGCCAAGGCTTCCATATCGATTTCGGCACCGCTGCTCGTCGAAATTGACAAGCTGATCGGAGAGGGCAATTCCCGTTCGGCATTTGTCGAAAAGGTGCTTCGCGCCTATATTCGTGCCGCAACGCGCCATGCCCTTCAAAAGCTGGACCAGGAGCTTATCGACAAGGCAGCCGACCTGTTGAATGAAGAGATGGAAAACGTCCTGCGTTATCAGGCTCCGTATCTATAACTCTCATGAAGTCTTTCCAATAGCCGGCTGACGATAGGTTGCAGAGCGCGGGAATCATTGACACATCGCCGCAATGATGGTTTCCTGCAACGTATGCAGGGCGGCGCTTCAGCCATACCGTCTGTTTGTAGGAAGAATGAAAAGGGGCGAGCTTTACCTCGTTAGCGACCCAGCAGGCGACCCTAAGCGGCAGCGGGTCTTCGTGATCCTCAGTCATCAGCGGCTGATCGACTCAAATTTCTCCACAGTGGTTTGTGCGCCTATTCATTCCCAGGGTTTGGGCCTGCCCACTCAGGTTGCAGTTGGAACTGAAGACGGCCTTAAGCACGAATCCTGGATCTTGTGCGATGGCCTCGCGAGCATCCCCAAGAATCAGCTGACCAGATACGTGGGATCCCTTTCGGGGGAAAAGATGCGCAAGCTGAACTACGCCCTGACAGTGGCTCTCGATTTGCCGATCGAGGTCTTATGATCTCCGCTTCGCTCCATCCCGAAACCGTGCGCGCGCTATGCAAGCCACGCGGCCGCTTCGCCTTCGGCCTCACGCCGCGCACCATCTGGCTGCTGGTTGCCGGCCTCGCACTGGCATTGCCGGGGTTCTTCGCCGCGGGTCTCGGCTACGGGATGCTGGTTTGGGATGCGTTGGTGTTGATCGCTGCGCTGTGGGATGCAACGCGGCTTCCTGCGCCGCAATTGATCACAGTGGAACGCTCATGGAGCAACGCCCCCTCGCTTTCGAGCACCACAGAAATCGAGATCGCCGTGGAGCAGAACGGCGGGACCATCCTCGAGTGCCGCATCGTCGACGATCTGCCCGAAGCGCTGGTCGCTGTGCCCACCACACGAAGCCTGCGTGCCTGGCCGCGCGTACGGGCCGCTCTGCGTTACACCATCGATCCGCTCCAGCGCGGCGATATCACAACCGGTGCAGTCTATGTGCGCTACCGCTCGCTGCTCGGTCTCGTTGATAAATGGGCTATGGCGCCGCTCGAACAGACCGTGCGCATCTATCCCGCGCTCCGGCAAGGTGAGGATCAGGAGATTTTTCTCGCGCGCGGCCGCCAGATCGATCTCCAGTTGCGCCGGGCGCGCGAGCGCGGCCTGGGCCGCGACTTCGAAAGCCTCCGCGAATATCTCGAAGGTGACGACCTGCGCGACATTTGCTGGACGGCTACAGCGCGGCGTGGGCAGCTCATCACGCGACGCTATCAGACCGAGCGCAGCCAGGCAGTGTGGATCGTTCTCGACGCGGGACGCCTATTGCAAGGCCGCATCCTGCGCGACGCGGACGACCCGGAGCGGCGCGGCTACTCCAAGCTCGATTACGCGTGCTCCACCGCGGTCGCGCTGGCGCAACTCGCGCTCTATTCCGGCGATCGCGTCGGCCTGCTCGTCTACGGCCAGCACGTGCAGCAGCGCGTATTGCCCGGCCGCGGTCCGGCGCATTTGCGCCTGATTGTTGAAGCTCTCGCGCAGGCGCACGCCGAGTCGAGCGAAGCCGATCACCTGCGCGCCACAGCCACGTTGAACCGCTGGCAGCCGCGGCGGGCGCTGATCTTGTGGATCACCGATCTGGCGGAATCAGCCATGCGTCCGGAGGTCATTGACGGCGCCATGCAACTGCTACGGAGGCACGTGCTGCTCTTCGTGGCCATGGCTCAGCCCGACGTAGAGGCAATTGCCAAAGGCCGCCCGAAGAATGTCGAGCAGATGTTCCGCGCGTCGGCGGCGCAGGAGCTGGCGATGCGGCGCGAACTCCTCCTGGCGCGTCTGCGTGATCAGGGAGCACTCACTGTCGACCTCGATCCCGACAAGCTGACCTCGGCAGTGCTCAACCAATATCTAAAGGTGAAAGAGCGGGCGATGATCTAAGGACGCGCGTTAATCACGCCTTCGCGCCAGCCGCCGCCACCGGCCGGAACAGCCAAAACAACAGCATCGCGAAGAGGCAGCCGCCCACCGTGAACTTGAGCCAGACATGAGCCGCGGAGGGCGAAAAAAATCCTTCCAGCGTGCCGGCGATGACGAGCAGCGGAATGATGCCGGCAACCATTCGCGTGGATTCAACGCCCGCCAAAGCAATCGAATCGCGCCAGCGATAGAGACCCGGAAAAACCACGCCACGCCCGAGGCGCAGGCCCGCCGCCCCGGCAAGAATGATCGATGGTAACTCCAGAGAACCGTGCGGCGCAACAAAGCTCCAGAGGTCCACTGACATGCCGTGCTGCGCACAGGCCACGCCGATCACGCCGAGCAGGAGGCCATTAAAGAACATAGACCAGATAGATAAAGCACCGAAGACGATGCCGCCGGCAAAGGCTATAAAGCAGACGGAAAGATTATTTGTCATGATGGCGCTCGTGGCCACCGGCTCGATCCCCACGATCGAGTGCGTCCACATCTCGCGACGCTCGATGGTATCCACCATCCCCGGACCCAGCATATGACGCATGAACTGCGGACGTGCCAGCGTGAGCACCGAGCCCAGCGCCGCACCCGCCAGCAGGATCACCAGCGACAGCAATATATAGCGGAATCGGCGCTGAATGATGGCCGGGTAATCGTCGCGCAGAAAATAGAAGATCTTCAAGAAACCTTTGCGCCGGCTCGAATAGATGATATGGTGGGCGCGAGCCAATAACTGGTTGACGAGTTCGGTGTAAGCGCGGGCGGTCGAGTCCTGCCGCAGGGTCGATAGGTCGCTGGCCGCCTGGCGGTAGAGGAGCGCGGTTTCGCGCAGTTCCGCACGCGAAAGTTGGCGAATGCCGCCTCGGGCAGCCTCGTTCAGGAGCCAGTTGAGGCGGTCCCAGTAAGGCCGGCGCTTTGCCAGCCACTGATTGGAGAGAATAGTAGGCATGGAGCCGATTGGAGATCAGCTTAACATCGATACCCCGGAACTTGTGTCGATCGAATTGCCGCTTGCCGGCATCGGCAGCCGCTTCGTCGCCATTCTGGTCGACACTCTTATCCTGATCGGGGCCGGTCTCGTACTCCTCTTTGTCGCCATCTTCACGATTGCCGCTCTGCGTGCGTACGGCGCGAAGGCGGAAACCTGGGGCTTGGGCGCGTTCATCCTTATTGGCTTTCTGCTCTTCTGGGGCTACTTCGCCCTCTTTGAGGCCTTCGGCAACGGGCGCACGCCGGGCAAGCGCGCGGCCAAGATTCGCGTCATCCACCAGTCGGGCCGCGGCATTAGTTTTGTTGAAGCGCTGGCGCGCAACCTGGTGCGGTACATCGATTACCTGCCCGGCTTTTATGGCGTGGGCATTGTGGCCATGTTCCTCAGCAGGCGATCCCAGCGTCTGGGCGACATGGTGGCCGGAACGCTCGTAGTGCGCGAACGCGAGGTCGATGCGCCAATGTGGAACGAAAGTACATCGCGCAACCAGAGCTTTTCGAGTAATTTGATGGCCGTCACACTCTCCGCAAATTCGCCTATTCCTCCGCCGCACTTGCGCGTTGTGCTGCCCGCGCCCGCGCTCGCCAAACTTACCGCCTCCGACCTCGAAGTGCTGGAAGGATTCTTCTCGCGGCGGCTCGACATGGACCTCACGACTCGCAGCGATATCGCCAGCCGCATCGCGTCCGCACTGTGCACCAAGTCGGGACTCACCATCCCCCATGAAATCAGCGTTGAGACCTTCCTCGAAGCCGTCGCGCACCAGTTCCGGGAAATAGGCCGGATGAGCTGAAGCTCCGCACGCAAATCGCAGCCGTGTATTAAGATTCTTCCAGTACGCGCGCGGCTTCGCGCATCGATCATTCGAGCAACCACCGGGATTCGACCGGTTTGAGACAGGAGAGCAGGAACATGGCCAAGAGCGTCAATAAAGTCTTTCTTCTGGGAAACGTGGGCAAGGACCCTGAGATCCGCACCACCGGCGGAGGCACCATGGTCGCAAGCTTCGGGCTCGCCACCACCGAGCGCTCCAAGGACCCGCAGGGCAATTGGCAGGACCGGACCGAGTGGCACAACATCGTGGCCTACGGCAAGCTCGCAGAGATTATCCGCGACTACGTGAAGAAGGGTTCAAAGCTTTTCGTCGAGGGCAGAATCCAAACCCGCAACTGGGAAGACAAGGAGCATGCTGGGGTCAAGCACTACCGCACCGAAATCACCGTCAACGAACTGTCGCTGCTTTCGGGTCGCGAAGATGGCGGTGGCACCAGCCGTTCCTCAAGTACTGCGTCTGCGTCGTCCGCCATGGACCAGCGCCAACCCGCCGCGAACGATGAATACTCGCAGGCGGCCGAAATTTCCGACGACGACATCCCGTTCTAAAGGCAGGGAGTAGGGAGTAGCCAATAGGGAATAGGCCGTAGGCGCAGGCTTTTCTATTCCCTGTTGGCTACTCCCTATTCCCTATTCCTTCACGGAGAACACTCTTGAAGAAAACCTTCGTTTTTGCCCTTCTTGCCTCATGCCTGGCGCTGCCGGCGCAGGAGACGCGTCGCGAGATAAGCCATGCCACGGGGAACCCCGCCGTTGACTCGAAGCCCAACAGTCCCGACGTGCCCAACGTCTTCGCTGTCAGCGGACATCTCCAGCGCATCGTCGTGCTGCGCTTTAAATTCGGTGCCGATCTGCTGGCCGGCCTGGAAAAAATGATCGCGCAGGAGAAAATCAAAAACGCGGTGATTCTTTCCGGATTCGGCTCGGTGCGGGGGTATCAGATTCACCAGGTCTCGAACCGCGACATGCCGTCGAAGAACATGTTCATCAAGAATCCCACCGCGCCTGCCGACATCATCGGCATGAGCGGCATGGTCATGAACGGCCATATTCATCCGCACATCGTGCTGGCCAATGCCGAAAAATCCTTCGGCGGCCATCTCGAGCCGGAGACCACGGTCTTCACCTTCGCCGTGATCACGCTTGGCGTCCTCGACGACAACATCGACATGAGCCGCTTCGACGACTCCAGCTATCGCTAGAGCATTTTCCTAATTACTATAGAGTTCCGAGGCGGAGTCTGAACCATGCCTCGGCATTCTCTTGCGTGATTTGGGGTAGCAGTTCTGTGATGGCCTGATCGAGGGCCTCTTTGCTCCGGGTCTTGGCGGCGCGGAGCAACTGCTTGAGTTTGGCCCAAGCCTTCTCGATGGGGTTTAAGTCGGGCGAATAAGGCGGAAGGTAGAGCAGTTCGGCGCCTGCAGCCTCGATCATCTGACGCACTCCATCCACCTTGTGCGCGCTAAGATTGTCCATCACTACCACATCGCCGGGCTTCAGTACCGGGGATAGAACCTGTTCCACATAGGCGAGGAAGATATCTGCGTCCGTGGCCTCCTCGATGGTCATGGTGGCGATCAAGCCGCGCATGCTCATGGCTCCCAGGATAGTCAGTATTTTCCAGTTGCTTTGAGGCACGGCATCGTGTACGCGAGCCCCGCCTGCACAGCGTGCATAGAGCCTTGTCATCTGCGTGGTCACACCGCTCTCGTCCAGATAAATCAGGCGTTCCGGCGGGGTCGCGCGGATCTTTTCAAGGAACTCCACGCGCCGCAGCTGGTTGGCTTCCGTATCGCGCTCGGTGGCGTGGAGCGACTTTTTTTAAGCCGCAGGCCGAGCCTGCGCACAAGACGCCAGACCGCGCTCAGGCAGAGGCTTATCTGTGCCTCCTGTTGCAACTTTGCTTGTAACTCGGCCAAGGTCAGGTCGGCTCGCTCACGAACCCATTTCAACACCTGAGGCTCAAGCGCCGCTCCCACCAGCCGCTTACGGCCAGGCCGATGCCGCACCCGCTCGGCCTGGCCGGTGCGGTTGCGCGCCGCGGAGATCTTCCACCCCCACGCCACACTCACCCCAAAACGGCCCGACAACTCAGTGATCGTGCCCTCGCCGCGATCCAAAGCGGCAAGAAACTTACGCCGCAGATCATCATCGTAAGGCTTCGCCATACGTTATTCGTCGCGGGATTCGCCAGCAAGTTAACTATACGCTATTTAGGAAAATGCTCTAGAGCGACAAGTCAAAAGTTAGCATCGCCGCGGATTTGTCATCCTGAGCGGAGTTTGCCGCGTTTCTTGCGGTCCGCCGCGGTGGATAATCGAAGGACCTGCGGTTGTCTTTCCGCAGTTTGCAGATTCACTGCGCTATTTGATTTCGGACGCAGCCGCTTCTTCCGCCTTGCCGAGCGGATCACCGTCTCGGTCCGTCACTTCCGCCAACGCCGCCAACCGACCCGCCAAATCCTCCGTCCAGCAACCTTCCGGTGCGCGCCAGCTCCAATTGCCTTCTGCAACTGCGGGCGTATTCATGCGCGCCTCGGATCCCAATTCCAGCAAATCCTGCGCGGGCGCAATCGCGATCTCGGCCACGCTCCCCTGCGTAGCGCGGATCAACGGCCAGGCAGGACGGTTGCTCACCGGCCCGACCAGCGCTTCTACAGCCGCGCGCTCATTCTCGGTTGCCGAATTCCACCAACCTTGCGTAGTGTCGTTGTCGTGCGTGCCTGTGTAAGCCACGGTGGCCGGCGCAAAGTGTTCGGGCAGGTGCGTGTGCGCGCCCTTGTCGCTGAATCCGAACTGCAGCACCTTCATGCCGGGCATGCCCAGGCCGAGACGTAGCGCATCTACTTGCGGTGTGATGAGCCCCAGATCTTCGGCAACCAGCGGCAGCTGTCCCAGCGCCGCTTCAAGTGCGCGAAAGAGTTCCAGCCCCGACGCTTTGATCCACTCGCCTTTTACCGCGGTTTCCTCGTCGGCAGGAATGGCCCAGTACGCCTCGAATCCGCGGAAGTGATCGAGGCGCACGATGTCGTAAATCTCCACGGCGCGGCGGATGCGCTCGATCCACCAGTCGAATCCGCGCCCGGCGAGCACGTCCCAGCGATAAAGCGGGTTGCCCCATCGCTGCCCTGTGGCCGAGAAGTAGTCGGGCGGTACCCCCGCAACGCGGATTGGTTTCAGCTCGTCATCGAGTTCGAAAATCTCGGGGTGCAACCGGACGTCGGCTGAGTCCATGTTGACGAAGATCGCCACGTCGCCCATGATCCTAATGGCACTGCGTGCCGCAGCCTTTTGGAGAAGGTTCCACTGCTTGGAAAAGGCAAACTGCCGCACCTTCTCGATCGCGCGCTCACGCGCGTGCTGTGCGGCGGCCTTGGCAAGCGCCTGCGCATCGCGGCGGCGCAGCGGCTCGGGCCACTCCGTCCACGCGCCGGTTTTGAAGGCGCGGCGTAACACCGCATAAAGCGCGTAATCCTCGAGCCACGAAGCCTGGTCGCGGCAAAACGTTTCAAAATCTGCCCATTGATCAGCCAGCGCCGGATCGTCCAGCGCGCGATCGAGAAAATTTCCCGCAGCCTCGCAGAGCAGGGGGAGTTTTCGCGCTTCAACTTCCTCAAAATTCACCGCACCCGAGCCGCCCGGCAATCCGGCGATGCGATCCTCACCAATCCACCCCCAGTCGCGAAGATCCTCCAGGCTGATCAGTGCAGGATTGCCCGCAAAAGCTGACAATCCCGCATAAGGCGAATTGCCGAATCCCGTGGGACAAAGCGGCAGAACCTGCCAGACGTGCTGTCCGGCGCGCGCCAGGAAAGCTACGAACTCGCGCGCGGCCGGACCCAAATCGCCGATGCCGCCCCGCGAGGGCAGCGAGCTGATGTGCAACAGGACTCCTGAAGAACGCTGGAATTGCATATTTTCATTATTACGGATCGAAGAGGGTCCAGCAGAATCTGGTCCGATCTGAGAGACTGGATTGCGCGCCCCCACGCAGCCCGTTGACCAACTTCCAAGTCGAGGGAGTTCTCCGTTGAAATTTCACCGTCTTTCCTCCTGCCCTCTCCTTCTCGCTTCGGTTTCGACTCTTGCCTCTCTGCTGCCCTCACTCGCGGCGGCAGCCACTGCCCCTCAACCCGTCACGCTCGCCTCGGGCTGGATGCTTCAGGACGTTGTCAAGGTTCCGCAAGCGGGCGCGAAAGTTGCAAGCGCGACCTTTGATCCGCGGGGCTGGTACGTGGCCACGGTTCCCGGCACGGTGCTCACTTCACTGGTCAACAACCACGTCTATCCCGAGCCTCTCTACGGTGAAAACGAACGTCCCGAGATCATTCCCGAAAGCCTCGTCCACACTTCCTACTGGTACCGGGCCGTGATCCGCGTGCCGCGAACCTACCGCGGCCGCCATGTGTGGCTGAACTTCGACGGCATCAATTACTCAGCTGACGTGTGGGTCAACGGCACAAAGGTGGGAACCATCCGCGGCGCATTTATCCGCGGCATCTTCGACATCACCGCGCAAGTCAAGCCGGGCCGGCCGGCAGTGGTTGCCGTGCTGGTCGCGCCGCAGCCGCATCCCGGCGATCCGCACGAGCACACGTTGCGCAATGGCGTCGGCAGAAACGGCGGCATTACCGCCATCGACGGACCCACGTTCCTCTCCACCATCGGCTGGGACTGGCTCAACGCCGTGCCCGACCGCGACACCGGCATCTGGCAGAAAGTATTTCTATCGGCCACGGGGCCGGCGGTACTCAAGGATCCTCTGGTCACTACCGATTTGCCCCTGCCCCGCATCGATTCCACTGACGTTGCCGTGCAAGCGACCGTCGAGAACGTGAGCGAGAAGCCGGTCACGGGTCGGTTGTACGGAGCCATCGAAAACATTGTCTTCGAGCGGCAAGTGGAGCTCGCACCGCACAGCAAACAGACAATCGTCTTCGACGCCAAATCCACGCCGGCGCTGCACATCGACCACCCGCGGCTGTGGTGGCCCAACGGCTACGGCCAGCAGGAGATGTACCATCTGCACCTCGCGTTCACCATAGGCCGCTCCACGAGCGATTCCGGCGAGGTCGATTTCGGCGTCCGCAAAATTTCCTACTCCGTGCCGGGAACCGACATGCTCACCATCTCCGTCAACGGCGTGCCCATCTTCATCCGCGGCGGCGATTGGGGTCTCGACGAAGCCATGAAGCGCATTCCCCGCGAGCGGCTCGACGCCCAGATCCACATGCATCAACTGGCGAATCTCAACCTGATTCGTAACTGGGTGGGCCAGAGCACCGATGAGGACTTCTACGAGCTGTGCGACAAATACGGCATCCTGGTGTGGGACGAATTCTTCCAGCCTAATCCCACCGACGGGCCCGATCCCACCGATATCGACACCTACGTCGCCAACGTGCGCGACAAGGTGCTGCGCTTCCGCAACCATCCCTCCATCGCGTTATGGTGCGCGCGCAATGAGGGCTATCCTCCGCCTGACATCGATGCGGCCCTGCGCAAGGTGCTCGCCGAGCTCGAGCCCACGCGCCGCTATCAACCCAGCTCGACAGACGGCGGCGGCGTGCGCTCCCACGGACCGTACTACTGGCGCGCCCCGCGCGAGTTCTACACCGTCACCGACGACTACTTCAAAACCGAAACCGGCAGCATGAGCGTGCCCACGCTCGAATCCATCCATGGCATGATGCCGAAAAAAGACTGGGAGACAATTAACGACGACTGGGCCGCGCACGACATGGCCAAAGGCGCGCAACGCGGCGATCTTTACCCCATCGTTCTCGCCGGTCGTTATGGCAAGATCGCCAATCTCGCCGACTTTGTGCGCAAGGCGCAACTGATGAACTACGAAGCCTTCCGTGCCATGTACGAGGGGCGTAATGCGCAGCTCTTCCATCCCACAACCGCCATCATCACGTGGATGAGCGACCCCGCGCAGCCGAGCTTCGTCTGGCAGCTCTATCACTATGATCTCGAACCGAACGCATCCCTGTTCGCCGTCATGCACGCGTCGGAGATGGTGCACATCCAGCTCAACGAGGCCAACGGCCAGGTCCAGGTCATCAACAACAAGCCGGAGCCTGTCGCCGATGCCGTGGCGCGCGTCGGCGTCTACAACCTCGACGGGACGCTCACCTACGAGCACGAGACCAAGCTCACGGCTGCGCCCGATGTTGCTACCAATCTCGGAACCGTCGATTTCCCGGCAACATCCAACGGCGGTACATTTCCTAAAGCTCGTCCTACACGACTCCGCCGGAGAACTCCTCTCAAGCAACTTCTATTGGCTCGGGCTGCCGGACAATCCCGACGACCTCACGGCGCTCAACGACATGCCTATGGTCACGCTGACAGCTAAAGCCGATGAGCTCGAAGGAAAAATCGCCGGCGAGCGGCTGCTTGAGATCACGCTGCACAATCCCACGGACCATATCGCCCTGATGGCACACGTGCAACTGCGCCGGAAATCCGGCGAGCGCGTTTTGCCGGTCTTCTACACTGACAATTACGTATCCTTGCTGCCCAATGAAACGAAAACTATCGGGATCGAAGCCGCGCAAAGCGACTTCAACGGAGAAGACCCGCTCATCGTCCTCGATGGCTGGAATGTGACGGTCGCGCCAGCGACCTTCGGCCCTGTCTTCGTGCTCCGAATCTCGACGCACAGCCAGACTCATTGGCCCACCACCGGATTGCTCTTCGCCACCGAAGGCTTGCGCTAGCCGCGCCGTCTGAAAACGCGGCGAATCCTACTCCTCAGCCACCAGTCCCGCCGAATTCTTCTTCCGTTTGCCGAAGTCTCCGGTAGAATCGAACCAATTTGGAGCAATTCCGTCCAATCAAACGAATCTCACACGCATGACCAGCCCCTCCGCCGCAGAAAACCTGAACAACGCCCAGACCGCACCTCACGCGAGCCGCAGGACGCCTTCGTCCTGGCTCTTCCTGCTGCTCGCTTTGCCGCATGGAGTTTTTACAGGCGCGATCATCGGATTGGTGCTTTCGTTTGTGCTGCGCCGCGAAGGGCACGCCATGTCCGGCATCGCCAACGAAGTTGCCTTGCTTGGCATTCCGCCGATTCTCTATTTTCTGTGGAGCCCTCTGGCGGATTTCTGGATCAGCCGCAAGCACTGGTACCTGCTGGCTGCGTGCCTCGCCGCGGCAGGAGCAGCAGCGGCGTTCAGCTTTCCGGATCTCTCCAGCCCCATCCCAGTGGCTTTGCTCTTTGCGGCCACCTGCGCAGTCATGATTTGCTCGGCGAGTTACGGCGGTATGGCCGCTGCATTGGTGCCCAAAGAACAAAAATCGCGCGTCTCCAGCATGATTCAAGTCGGCAACCTGGGCGGAGGCGCGTTGGGAAGCGGAGGTTTGCTGCTTCTTGCCGAGCATTCGAGCCACGTGGTGCTTGGTCTGGTAGGCGCAGCGGCGGTTCTGCTTCCCGCGCTGGCCGTCCTCGCCGTAGATGCGCCGCGTCCACAACGCGCCGGCGCGCAGATTGGATCCGGGGCGCAACTGGTCAGCATGTGGAGCGAGTTCAAGACCACATTTTTGCGCTGGGGTTCCCTGCCTTCGCTCTTGCTGCTCATGTCGCCGCTGGCGAGCGGCGGCGCAATCGGTCTACTTTCCGGCCTCGCCATCGACTATCGCGTTTCGGGCACTGAAGTGGCCTGGCTGAACGGGATTGCAGGAGCGCTGCTCACCGCCGCCGGCGCGCTGCTGATGGCGCTCGTCCCCAAGCGCGCGGATCCGCGGCTCACCTACGTCTTTTTTGGGCTGGTAAATGCGGCCTCCATGGGCGTCCTCTGCCTGGGGCCGACAAGTCCTGCAACCTATCTTGTGGGAACGGTTCTCTACCTGGTTTCGGTGGGCGCGGGTTATGCGAACTTTACCGCCATCGTACTGCAAGTCATCGGCAACGCGGGAACCAGCGCATGCAGTCGCTACGCTATCGCCGTGGGGCTGGGCAATGCTCCCGTTGCATATATGGCCGCGGTAGACGGCCTGGGCACCAAGTGGTGGGGAACTCGCGGCCTCTCCGGCATCGACATGACGGTGAGCGCATTGTTTGGCGCGCTCTATCTCGTGGGCTACTGGATTTGGCTCAAGCCAGGCTGGGCGCAGCACGTCGCAGCTCTGCCCGCGCCGGAACTCGCGCCTTCCGCCGACTGAAGCATTCCGCGCCGCGCCGATTACAACGCAAGAACAACAAGGCCCGCAAACCTTCCGGCTGCGGGCCTCATACTTTCTGCATCAACTCTCGCCTAAGTCCCCGGCGTCTGCTGCGGCTTGGCGTTGAAAGCGATCAGCTTGTGCTTCTTGTATTCGTTCCACACGCCGCTCATGAAAACGCTGAAGGCCTGTTGCTCGCGATCGCTGGATCTCATCGCGCGTCTGGTCGAAGTTCTTTTGGATCTCGTCGGCGCTCGGCGCTTGCTTGTCGAGAATCTTCACCACCACGCCGGTGCGGCCTGCGTTGATGGGACCGCTGAATGAGCCCACAGCTCATCTCAAAAAGTTGCGGAGCCACTTGGCCCACTTCGCCAAAGTCAGGCACCTGGCCGGTCGAGCCCACCAGGTCGCTGGTCTTCAGCGTCGCGCCTACTGCCTTGGCCGCTTTCGCAAGATCGTTCATCGCCTTCGCCTTATCTGGCAAGTTCGGTGGTCTTCTGGCTCAGAAGTGCCGGCAACTGCTCGTCGCGGTAGTCGTCCAGCACGTGCGTCTTCCAGTCGGCAAAGCCCGGCGCATGCGACGGAACGATGCCCGTCACCTGGAAAATCGCGATAGCCCTCGCCCGTGGGCGCGGATTGCGGCGCATCGCCCTGCTTGGCTTGAAAGGCCTTGGCCAAAAGCTGTGAACTGTCAGGCAACGCGGCAATCACGCCGTCGTGCCCCACCGGCGGCGAAGTCACGAGTTCCAGATGATGCGCCGCCGCAGTCTTCTCAAGGCCGTTCTTGCTCGCCTCCGCGGTCAACTGCTCCGCATACTTTGACTCCGCCTGTCCCGCGGCATCGCGGGTGAGCGCCGCAACAATATTTGCCTGCACTTCGCTCAGTGGCTGTGTGTGCGCGCTCTGGCGCTCTTCCACCTGGATAATGTGATAGCCGAAGCTGCTCTTCACGATGGCGATGTCGCCGATCTTTTGCGTGAAGATGGCCTTGTCGAACTCCGGCACCATCTTGCCGCGCTGCGCAAATCCCAGCTCGCCGCCGGAGTCCTTGCTGCCCGGGTCGTCGGAATATTTCTTCGCCAGATCCGCCCAGCTTCCGCCCGCCTGGAGCTGCTTCAGAATGCATCTCTGCCTTGGCTTTGGCCGCGGCATCGGTTTTGGCGTCGGCGCCCTGCGGCACGCTGATGAGAATGTGCCGCGACCGCGCCTGATCCGGAACCGAGTAGTCGCTCAGGTGGTCGTTGTAATACTCCTGAATCTGCTGTTGCGAGGGCTGCGGAACGCCGCCCGGAACCTGGTCCTGCGTAAACGCGAAATAGGTAATCTTGCGCTCTTCGGGCACTGCCTGGGCGTAACGCGCGGCATTCTTCTTGAAGAATGCTTCCAGATCGCTGTCCGAAGGATTGATTGTCTTGCGCAGGTCGTCGGCCGATATCACCGCATAGTCGAACTTGATCTTGATGTTCTGCTTTGAGATAGGCATCGCGGACCTCCTGGTCGCTCACCGTCACACCCGCGGTAATGAATGCCTCCAGGCGACGCACCGTGATGTCGTCCTTGATCATCGCTCTCAAATTCGTCCACCGACTCGTGCAGCCGCTCGTCAATCAGTTGTTTGTAGGCGTTGTCGCCGATATATTTGCCGTCGGGATAGATCACCTGCCCCGTGGGCCCGGTGCGCAGGTATTGGCGCACATCGTCGTTCGTGGCGTAAATGCCGAGCTTGTGCGCTTCCTGCAAAAGCACCTGCTGCTGCACCAGATGCTGGCCCACTTGCTGCTCAAAGTACTTCACGATCGCCGGATTGCCGGCGTATTGCGGGCCTTGCTGGCGCAGCTCGTTCTCCGTCATTTGTTGCACGCGCGTCTCGCTGATCGCGTCGCCCGTGGACAAAATGCGGCTGTACCAGTGCGGATACACGATGGCGTAGGTGTCGGGCGCGACAGCGCTGCCGCCGGTGAGACCGGGAATCAGATACACCACCATCGACACTGAAACCACGCCGATGATTACGATGAAGATCGCTTTTACGATGCGGTCATCTTGGCTTTGCAGGAAACGAATCATGGATGGATCTAGACCTTCAACTCTCTACGCGCATTCGCCCTGCACAGCGGGCTGCAGCGGCAAATCCGCTGCATTTCCATGGATCTGCGATGCGCAATTCTCGCTTGTTGCGACCCTCCCATTATAGACGACAACCCGCGAGAGCCAGTGCGCCGGGCAGCGCGATAGCCCTAAACGCAAATCGGGCATCCGCCTTGGCGGATGCCCGATACTAACCCCTGGCGCCTGAAACCTGACCCCTTTTCTTATCGCCAGTAGTACGCCCCGCCCACTATGAAATACGGCCGATAGTAGGGCGCCGGATATCCTCGTAGTACGCCGGACCATAGCCATAACCGTAATAGGGCGATCCATAGGGGTAGCCGCGCCGGTAAAGCTGCGGGCCGCCGGGATACAGGCCCTGCGCCAGCCTTGACGCTTCCTGCGGGCTCACCGGCTGGACTGTGATCGGCGCGGTGATGTGGAAGGTGACGAGGGCTTCGGCAGGAATCCAGGCCCGGTATCCGGGCTCAGCCGCTCCCAATGCCGTACCGCCAGCCACGCCGGCGCCTGCGCCGATGGCGCAACCCGCGCCGCGGCCCACCGCGCAGCCGATGATGGTGCCAATCACGCCGCCGGTTAACGCACTGCCCACTGTCTGGCCGGCCTTGTTCGGGGCTTTTACCTTGAACTGGTCGCTCTGGATCGGATAGTTGCGTCCACCCAGATCGAGCGAAGTGAGCGTAAGCGCCAGCGTGGAGCTGCCTCCCATACTGCCGGAACCCACGTTCTTATGCTCCGCGACCACGCCGTGTATTACGGCGCCGCGCGGAATCGCCAGAACCCCGCCCATCGTCACATCCTGAATCACCATGAATTGCACCGGCTCGCCATCTTTAGCCCTCTTGCTATCCACGGGCTCGCTGGTACGAAGCTGCAGCAGCGTTCCCGGAGCCAGCGTCACCGGACCGCTTGCGGGGGTGTACGCCGGCTGCCGATACTGCCGAGGGTACTGGGGTGGATACTGCGAATACTGCGGGCCCTGCTGGTATTGCGGCCGCTGCGGAGGCAGTGGAGTTGCAGGAGCCTGGCTCTCGATTTTGAGGCTGCTTCGCGCTCTGATTCGGTTCAGGACCCGGAGGCGGCAGACCTGCCGTCTGCTGTTGTGCCTGCGACTGATCGGGGTCAGGCATCTCCTGTGAGTCAGGCGGTGGCGGCATATTCTGCGCGTCTGCGGCCGGATTGCCCACCTTCAGGTTGTTATTCACCTTCGTCACGCCATCCACGTGTGCGGCGATCGACTGGGCCAGTTGCTTCGATGCCTCCGTCGACACCGTTCCCGAAAGCGTAACTTCGCTCTGAATCGTGGCCGCCGTAATCAGATCATTCTTCAGAGCCGCAGACGCGTCCAGCGCGTGCACCACATCCATCTCAATCTGTCCGTCGGTGCGCGATCCCGGCTGTGCCGCGGGCTGGCCTTGCGACTGATCCTGCGGCTGACCTTGTGCCTGTCCTTGACTCTGCCCCGCCACGGCAGGGGCATTCTGCGCCATCGCCACCACGGCGCCCAGCACAGCCACGCCAGTCCATACCGCGAGCGGTCGAGTCATCTTTTCGAGCAAGCTGCGACTCATCTTGATCTCCTCTGTGATTGTCGTCGCTCTCAACCGTGGGAAAAACCCGCGGGAGAACGGCCTTCCAAGCTCTTCCTGAGGGCTCAAACTGTTAGACGAGCCGCGCCCCGAGCCTGTTACCCGATAAGACCCGGTTTCTCGCAAAAAGTTGCATTATGCCAGCGCCGCTGCCACCGCCGCATTCAGGGCGTTCAAACCCGCCAGCACGTCGGTTCCCAAGTGAACCCTCAGGGCGCGCCGACCGCGCGACTCCAGCACTGCCAGATCTCCGGCCGCCTGGGCGTCAATGACCACACCGAAACTATACTTCTGACCGGGAATGTCCACATCGTCCGCGTGTTTCGCCGTGATCTGTAAAAACACACCCGTATTCGGGCCGCCTTTGTAATCCTGCCCAGTGGAGTGCAAAAAGCGCGGTCCGAAACCGAGGCAGGTGGCCACATGTTTGTTGTCGCGCACCGCATGCCGGAGCACCTGGATCGCCGCCTCGTGCTCGGGAAACATCGGCAAAAACGCCAGCGCCGCAAAATAGTCGCCCGTGCGGAGCTGATTGAGATGCGCGCGCAGAAAACCGGTCAGCGAATCTGTGGGAGCTTCAGATCGCAAAAGCGCCGCGTAGGCTTCCGTAGCGTATAACTCAATTCCAGCCTCCGCGAGCACGGGCTGCCGCACTGGCAGCTTGCCCGTTTTTTCATACTCATCGGTCAGGGCGCGCGTCTCAATTTTTGCTGACTCCACGTCGGGCTGATTGAATGGATTGATGCCCATTACCGAACCGGCAACCGCCGTCGCCATCTCCCACGTGAAGAACTGGCCGAAGATTTCGTAGAGATCTTCAATTTCGATATGCACCACCGGATGGCCCGCAGCCTCGAGAGCCGCAACTTTGGCATCCTGGCTCGCGTCGGCAGTGTCTTTCAGGCGCACGTAGGCGAAGATGCGGTCGTTGCCATAGACCTCGGGCGGCCCGATCGCCTCCCGATCCACGGGCGTAATGCCCTTGCCCTGCTTACCAGTCGATTCGGCAATCAGTTGCTCCAGCCACGCGCCCAGGTCGTAGATTTCCGGCGAAGTGAAGATAGTGATCTTGTCCCGCCCTGCGTTGGCTGCCGAACCCAGAAGCAGGCCAAGCTGCACGCCGGGATTGCTCTCGATCGGCTGTTTTGCGCTGGCCACGCCTTTCGCCGCTTCGTCCAGCAGCTTGCCCACGTTGAGTCCGGCCACCGTGGCCGCGACCACGCCGAAATTCGAGAGTGCCGAGTAGCGGCCGCCGATCTCGGGATCGCCGTAGAAGATGTAGCGGAAGCTGTCGTCTTTGGCCACCTGCTCCATCTTCGAGCCGGGATCGGTAATGGCCACAAAACGGCTGCCCACCTCTTCCGCCCCCACCACGCGGCGCACCTCGTCAAAGAAAAACTGCTTCAGAATATTCGGCTCCAGCGTGGTACCGGATTTGCTGGCCACGATGACCAGGGTCTCGCCCAGATCCACCTCGTCGCACGCCGCCATCACCTGAGCCGGATCGGTCGAGTCAACAATGTACAGCGCGGGAAATCCCAACTGCGGGCCGAAGGTCTTGGACAGAACCTCGGGGCAAAGACTGGACCCGCCCATCCCAAGAAGCAGCGCCGTCTTGAAACCCGCGCTTTGCACATCGCCACCCAGCTCGGCCATCGAGAAAATGTCCTTCTGCTGGCGCTCCACAATATCGATCCAGCCCAGCCACTTCTCTTCGCCGTCGCGTGTCCAAAGCGAGGGATCCTTCTGCCAGAAGCGCTCAATCTTGCCGTTGGATTGCCAGTCGGCGGTGGCCGCATCTACGGCCCCGCGAAGTGCAGCAGGAATTGCCAGTCGAAAACTCATATGACTATAGATTCTGCATCATGAGGCAGGTTTCAAGGCAAAGATTGTGAAAAAGTCTCAGTCGGGTTGGGTTCTCCGCCTTTCCGGCGGGGCCTGACAGCCTGTCGCAAGGATTGCGTGATGTGGAGTATACTGTGGAATAGAGTCCACATATGGAAATCGTGCAGATCGTCCTCGACAAATCGCTCCTTCATGAAGCCGATCGGGCCGCGCGACTCACGCGGCAGAATCGTTCCGCTCTGGTCCGCGACGCACTCCGTGAACATTTGCGGAGATTGGAAGTTGCCGCGCAGGAAGAACGCGACCGCCAGGGATATGCCAAGCTGCCGCAACCCCACGATGAAGCCCTCGCCTGGGAGCGGGAGGCAACATGGCCGGCGGAATAGCCCGGGGCGACGTGCGGCTTTACCGGTTTGCCGCACCGGATAAAACAAGGCCGGTGCTTGTTCTCACGCGCAATAGTGCGACTCGCTACCTCGCCACGGTAACTGTCGCACCCATCATCTCGACCATCCGCGGGGTCCCGTCAGAAGTTGTCCTGACCGATGAGGACGGTATGAAATCCTCATGTGCAGTCAACCTGCACAACGCGATCACTGTTTCTCAGGACCGGCTAGGAAAGCGCGTCGCGCAACTCAATTCCTTCCGAATGAGTGAAGTGTGCGCAGCCCTGCGCTTTGCCCTGGGGTGCGATCTCAGCTAGGCCAACGAATCGCCCGTTACGAAGTCTTGCTCCGGCCAGTTCGGCGTGATCCGGATCAGATCGAGTTTCCCATCCGCGCTGCCCAAATCTTCAAGTACAAACTCCGGCGAGACAGCGGGCACGGCCACAATCCCTCTCACCGGCAACTCCACCGGCTCGAACCCCGCACCACTGAGCCGCCCCGATCCCGACGCGGCAAAAAGATACGCCAACACCGGTTTCTCGCCGCCGCGCAAACTCTCGCTCGTCCGGCTGCCATCCACTGGAATCCGCTCCACGCGAAAGTACTCGGCGTCGATCAGCACGGTGCGATCGGCCAACTTCCGCGGCGCGATCTTCCCCGCTCGCGTCACGAGCTTTGTCGCTTCGAGCGAACTCTCAATGTTCAATTCGCGCCCGCGTCCGTAGTCGAACATGCGATAGGTCGTATCGCTGTTCTGCTGCGTCTCCAGCAGAATCGACCCCGGCCACACGGCATGCACCGTGCCGGAATCGACATACACCATGTCGCCGCGCGCCACAGGAATTGCGTTCAGGCTCGTCTCCAATGTCCCATCATTGATCCCATCTTTGATTTGCTCCATCGTCGTGCCCGGCCTGAGCCCCACCGCCACTTCTGCGCCCGGCTCCGCGGCCAGCGCGTACCAGCACTCCGTCTTGCCCCTTGGCTCGCCGTACTTCTGCGCCATTTTGTCGTCGGGATGCACCTGCACGCTCAGCTTCTCGCGCGCAAAAATTACCTTGATCAACAACGGCGAACCCGCCGGAGCGGCCGCGCCAACCAGCGCATTATGCGCCTCATCGAACAATGCGCCCAGCTTCTCGCCTCTATGCGGCCCGGTAGCAATCAGGCACTCGTCGCCCGTCAGCCACACTTCGCCGATGGGTTCGCCCTCGGCCACCCGATCGTACCAGGGACGCAAATCGCGAAATCCCCAAACCCGCGCCGTGAATCGCGGCTCAATGCCAAACGGCGCCGGTTCTCTTACAGAATCGCCCTTCAATGTCGCCTTATCACTCATGCCAACCCCAATCTAGCAGACCCGTAAACCGAGCCAGATCGCCGTCTTGCGCGCCCATCCTGTCAGCCATTGACGCGCGTCGCTTCAGCAACCCTTCGGGTTTCCTCTTTCTTGATTCCTGGTTCAAGGCAAGGACGGCTGCCGAAGGCCGCGGCCGCCCGCGCGGCCAGTACCC
This sequence comes from uncultured Acidobacteriaceae bacterium, assembly GCA_963732305.1. GTDB lineage: Bacteria > Acidobacteriota > Terriglobia > Terriglobales > Acidobacteriaceae > Telmatobacter. The sequence goes on along the minus strand of CAVSYW010000002.1, from coordinate 522,388 downwards.
AAAGTTTGCTAATCTTGGCGCAGCATGATTAAACAGGCTGTTCGAATTGCCGCTGTTCTTCTTCTCTGCTCGCTTTCATCGTTCGCGCAAAAGAAGGCTAAGCCGGCGCAAAGAAAGGCTCCCGCCCCCGCGATCCGCTTTCAGGGCGCGCCCCAATACACGCAAGAGGAATTGGTCGCGGCCGCTGGTTTCAAGCCGGGAGTGCGCCTGACCGCTGCGGAGGTAAAAGCTCGCGCCAAACAGCTCAACGATTCCGGCTTCTTCGCGACGGTCAAGTTCAGCAGCGACAGCAAGGGTCTGCTTCTCTCCTTAACGCCCTCGAGCCAGTTGTTCCCCATTTACCTCGACAACTTGCCGCTCCAGCCCGGCAAGGACCTCGATAGCCAGATTCATGCGCGCTTCCCGCTCTATCACGGCCTCCTGCCCGCCAGCGGCTCCACGCTTGAAGGCATCCGCCAGATGTTCGAACAGATGCTCGTGGCGCAGGGCATTAAGGCAACAGTTGAAGCCGCTCCCACCAGCGGCCTCGGCTCGCAAAAAATCACGGCCATCGATTTCACCATCGCCTCGCCGCCAGTGCGCATCGGCCCCATCCAGCTTTCCGGCGTCTCCCCGGCCATGATGGCCAAGGCCTTTCTCCTCGTCGCCGGCCAGACCGGAAACGCATACGACACTCAGAACTCCGCCATCGGTCTTCAACACGCCTTCGAGGACCTCTACCAGGACCTGGGTTACGCCGCCGTCGAGGTCTCCGTAACTCAGGTTGTGCCGCCACTCATCTCCGATCAATCCGTCGCGATTCCCTTCACAGTCGCCATCAAGGAAGGCGGCGTCTACAAGCTCGGCTCTATCGGCTATCCTGTCGATGCCCTCGTACCACGCGCTGAAGTTGAGAAGGTGTTGGCCAAATACCAGGCCGGCTCCGGAAGGCCGCTCGATCTGTTTCTTCTCGCCGTCCGCGACGCCTACCATGCGAGAAGTTACCTCGACTGCTCCATCGTCTCGCACGCCTCCTTCAACGAGGCCACGCACGTAGTGAATTACAGTCTCGACGTCACTCCCGGCCCCAGCTATCGGATGGGTACAATTCAGTTCGATGGCGCGCCCGACGCCATGGCCGTACGGCTCACGCGTCTCTGGAAGTTGGCGCCCGGCCAGCCCTTCGACGAAAGCTATGTCTCAACCTTCGCGGCGCGTGCGCAAAAACAGGACAAAGCCTTAGGCAAATGGATGCAAACCGTCATCACCAGTTTCGACGTAAAGCCCGACACGGCTACGCACGAGGTCAAATGCATCTTCCACTTTGCTAAGGCCGCGCGGGATGGAAGTTAGCGCAGAAATTCAACCGAAACACCTAGCTTGATTCGGTTCCAGGCTTTGTCCGTGGTCCAGGCTGTGGCGTCGCGAACCTTGGTTAGCGCCAGGCAGGCCCGGTCGCCCAGCGAAAGCTCCGGGTAGGTTCGGGAATAGTCCGCTGCCAGATCCGCATCTGCCCTTGCAAACGGTACCAGTTCAACACCGCCAAGAAGGGCGTCAAGTTCCTGAATTCTCATGGTCGCATGATCCCGGTACAGGCGGGTGAGGATCTCGCACCAATTCGCGACGCCGATCATAATTCGGAGATCGCTCTCCGATTCCGCCAGAGCCAGAAGGTCGCCGACCTTGTTCCCGCCTGGCTCCCTCAAAATCAGCGCCAAAACTGCCGATGAATCAAGAACCACGCTATTTCCTGGCTTCACGAGCCGCTTCCTCATGCCGTTCGGCTATAAATTCGTCAAGAATTCCCTTCAGACTACCGCGTTTCTTAATGATCCCCGCACGGATGCTCTCCAACGCCATCTTGCGGCTAAGAATTCTGATCCCGTCGGGCTCGCTGATAACAGTCAGCCGCTCACCCGGCGCCAAGCCGAATTCCTTGCGAATGGAGGCAGGCAGCACGATTCTGCCACTCTCTCCAAGAATTACCGTTTCTGTCATAATCTGGCACCTCCACATCATTATGGCAGATTTCTTCTTATCCGGCCACTTTGACGATCTATACCACCGAGACCCACCGATCGCAGTGGCGGGCCGTGTTCGATTCAGCACGAATGACGCCCAAGGCCCGCGCCGCCTTAATGGCAAATTCCTCCCACTCGATCGCGCCGGGGTATTTTGACGTGATGTCATGCACCACAAGGTTGATGCCGCGCACTCCGTTACAGATGATTAACAATTGATCAAGTCCGGAGGCTTCGCAGCCGTTGTGCGGTCGAAAGGAAGTGTGCGGACGACGATCCATGCCATCAATGCCATCAACGGAATAGACAAAATGCTCCCTTCCGGGCCTGTGGCGCCGCCACTCAACCACCCAGGGCCCGCCGGTGTGCTCACCAGCCATTGACCGCTTGCAGCCAGCCCGCTGTTTGCGCAGCCAAAGATGAATGACTGCGTCCAGTTCCATGCGGCGTGGGCGCCGAGCGCCCACCAGAGCGAACCGCTGCGCCACACCGCCAGGCAATAGACCAGCCCCACGCTCACGACCTGAAGGAGGCCGATCAGGGTCTCCTCCCGGTTCCCTAGATGGGCGAGGCCGAACCACACCGACATCGCGATCGCCGCGCGAATCGGCTTCCCGATGCGGGCGAGCCGGAAAAAGGGGTATCCGCGGAACAGCAATTCTTCCACAAAGGCGCCGGGCAAGAACATCGCCGCCCATACCAGTCCGGAGCCGATGAGCGTCCACGATCCACCCCCCGAAAAGGTGATCGTGATCTGGTGGGTGAGAGCCAGAATGCCCACCAGTCCCGCCATCAGGAGCGCGCCCCAGAACGCGCCCTGTCCGAACAGCGCGGCGCCCCTGCGGCCGCGCAGCCCGTAGTCCAGCCAGGAGTGCCCCTCAATCTTGCCCATCACTGCCGTTGCCACCAGCAATGCGCAGCTCTCCGCGAGAACCAGCGCCGTTCGAATGCCAGGCAGGAGCCTGCTGCGCATGGCGCTAATGTCCGCGGGCGTGAAATGTACGAGCCGGTATGCGATCCCGAAGAAGCAAACTGAGCACGCCGCGGCAATGGCTACGAAGAGTAAGATCGACCATCCGGAGCGCAGCCCATCGGGACCCATCCACAAAGTGGAGCGACTCTGCGATGTCGGAAGGTTCACGTTCCTTGTACTCCCGCTTCGCCGCCCATAGCGGCTAGCTACTCCCACTCGATGGTGCCCGGTGGCTTTGACGTGATGTCGTAGACCACCCGGTTGATGCCGCGCACCTCGTTCACAATCCGATTCGACATCCGTTTCAGAAGCTCGTAGGGCAGCGGCGTCCAGTCCGCCGTCATGCCGTCTTCCGAGTGCACGGCGCGGATGGCCGCCGTGAATGCGTACGTGCGCTGGTCGCCCATCACACCCACGCTCATCACCGGCAGCAACACCGCAAAGCTCTGCCAAATCTTGTCGTAGAGCCCGGCCGCCTTGATCTCGGCCACTACAATTTCGTCGGCCTCCTGCAGCAGCGCCACGCGTTCCGGCGTCACTTCGCCCAGGATGCGCACGGCGAGCCCCGGCCCCGGGAACGGCTGCCGGTTCAGGATCTCCTCCGGCACTCCCATGTCGCGTCCAATGCGGCGGACCTCATCTTTGAACAAGTCGCGCAGCGGCTCAATTAGCTTGAGCCTCATGCGTTCCGGCAGCCCGCCCACGTTGTGGTGGCTCTTGATGGTCTGGCTCGGCCCCTTCACGCTCGATGATTCAATCACGTCCGGATAAAGCGTGCCCTGCACCAGCCAGTCCACGCCGCCCGTCTCCTGCGCGATGCGCTGCGCCTCGTCCTCAAATACCGCGATAAACTCTGCGCCAATTCGCTTTCTCTTGATCTCCGGCTCCGTCACTCCCGCCAGTTGCGTCAGGAATCGTGCGCTCGCATTCACCGCCACAATATTCAAACCCAGTTTGTCGCGCAGATTGTCCTGCACACTCTGGAATTCGTTTTTGCGCAGCACGCCGTTGTTCACGAAGATGCAAGTCAGTTGGCTGCCGATGGCCTTGTGCACCAGCATTGCGGCCACTGAAGAATCCACGCCGCCGGAAAGACCGCAGATCACGTGGCCCGTTCCAACTTTTTCCCGGATCGACGCCACCGTGCTCTCGATGAAATGCGCCGGCGTCCAATCGCCGCGCGCGCCGCAGATCCGCAGAAAATTCGCGATCAATTGCGATCCCAGCGGCGTGTGGTGCACTTCGGGGTGGAACTGCACCGCCCAGATGCGGCGTTCGTCGTTGGCGATTCCCGCCAGCGCGTTTTGCGTGACAGCTACGCGGCGAAAACCTTCCGGCAGCTCCTGCGCTTCGTCACCGTGGCTCATCCACACCTGGATCGACGGCGGCAGCCCGGCGAACAATGGCGTCGAGCCGTCTTCCAGAATCACCTCGGCGTGACCATATTCACGCTTTGGCGCCGAACGCACTTTGCCGCCCAAGTGATGCACGATGAAATGCAGTCCGTAGCAAACACCAAGCGTCGGAACGCCCATCGCCAGCACGCGTGGGTCGGCATCCGGTGCGTCGGCGTCGTATACAGACGAAGGACCGCCCGAAAGAATCAACCCGATGGGCTTGTGGGCTGCAATTTCGCTCAGGGGCGAGGTGCAGGGCAGCACGACGGAAAAAACATTCTGCTCGCGAATGCGGCGCGCGATCAGTTGCGTGTACTGCGACCCGAAATCGAGGATGACGACGGTCTGGGTGTCCACGTTTCAGTGTGGCAGGGGGGTCTAGGACATGTAAACAATGGAAAAGTGGACCGAATTCCACAACTACTCATAGTGATAACGAGCCTGAACGAATTCAATCCGGTCGGCAAATACCCGATAGACGATACGATGTTCCTGGCTAATTCTCCGGCTCCAGCAGCCAGCAAAATCGTGCCGCAGCGGCTCGGGCTTGCCGATTCCGTGGAATGGATCGGTAAGGATTGCCGACACCAGATCGAGAACCCTGAGCGCAGCTTTGCGATCTGTCTCAATCCAGCGACGCAGATCTTCGCAAAAGTGCGTTGAAACAACTGCGACTCGCGCGTCTTGCCTGGTCATCTCCGACTCAGTCCTTATCTTTCAGGCCGACCGAACGGCGCAGCTCTCCCACGGTCGTCTTCTTTCCTTTACCGCGGTCCAGTTCGCGCAGAGACTCAAGCAGCCGCCTCGCATTCGCCGGCGAGCGTAACAGATATGCCGTCTCTTCCAATCCCGCCAGCTCGTCGGCGGCGATAATTGCCACATCGCGCGCGCCGCGGCGCTTCACCACTACAACTTCGCGGTCGTCGACCACGCGGTCCAGATAAGACGCCAAATTCTCACGGAGCTCCGTATACGAAGTTTCGGTTGACATGGAATGCCCCCTCTACAAACGTACAGCTTTCCTGTACAGAAGTCAATCCGCCAAATCCATGCCCTACGGCAGTTTCGCCGCCGCGATCGCGTCCCAATGATCCTTACCCGCCAGAAACACTTTCGGCCGGTAACGTGCCGCCTCGCGCGCCGTCATTTGATGCGACCAGGCCACCCGCGCCGCCGCATTCGCGCCCGGCCCCTTTGATTTGAACTCCGCGTAATACGCTTGCGGAGTCTCGTTGCTTCTTCCCCACGCATTCCAACCCTGAGGGATCACATCGGGCGGCAGTTCCGTATCGATATATACCACGCGCGAAAATGGCCGCCACGGTCGGCCCAGACCGATGCTGTCGCGTGGCGCGCCGGCCGGAATGCCGCTGGTAACTTGGCTATCGATAATCACGTAACCGGTCGTCTGATCCGCTGACGTGCGCGATTGCGCCGTCAAATAGCCTGGACCATTTGCGTGAAGCTCCGAGTGGTCGAAAACCGCCGCCGCGTTGCCGAAGATGAAGTCCACGCCGCCTTCAATGTAGGAGCCGACATAATACTGCCGCCCATAATCGGCGAAGAGCGTGTCCTGGTGGCCCAGAAACCGGCAGTTCTTGAAGACCGCGCGGTCCGCCCTCACCGCCACGGCCACGGCTTGGCCGGTATTTCCGGCAGTGTTCTCAAAAGTCAGGTTGTCGGCCTCGAATCCTTCACCGTTGATCTCCACGGTTTCTGTGAAAAATGTCCCGCCGGCCTGTTTGGCGTTCAGGCTGTTGGTGATCACCACGTCCGCGGGCAACTTCCCCATTCCCACCAGCGTGATATTGGTGTGGTTCTGCGTCACAATCACACGCTCGTGATAAACGCCGGGCGCGATCTCGATATACACCCGGCCGGGCTTTCCATTCGCTCCCTTCCCCGCAAATGGATGGTGGTCCATCGCCATTTGAATCGTGGGAAACTCAGTCGTGCCCTCGATCCCCGTCTTCACATCCGGTGAAACGCGCACGTGCACATCCTGCGCATGGGCAGCGCTCTCCCATTGCAAGCAGCCCGCCAGGGAACTTAACGCCAGAACCCACACGGCGCTTGGCAATCTCTTCCACATATTTTGTCCCCCCCGCTCCAATAACGCTCCAACCCTGTGGTAGCCTCATCCACATCGCAGCCAAGGGATACGCAAGGAGTCTCAAATTGCCCCGGCCGGCATTCGCTCCATAAAGCGCCCAGTTCGCGCTGCTTTTTCAAGGGGTAGATGATGCACTGTCTCCGCAATGTTCCCGTCATTTTGATTCTTGCTGCCGGAACCGCGCTCGCACAAGCCCCGCCCGCTCCCGCTCCGCAGGCTCCCATCGCGCAGGACGTCACTTCCAAACCCACTCCGCCGCCGGAAACCAGGAGCTTCGACGTCTCCGCGATGGATACCAGCGTCGATCCCTGTGTCGATTTTTACCAGTACTCCTGCGGCAACTGGATGAAGAACAATCCGATTCCCTCCGACCAGAGGCTCTGGGCCCGTTCCTTCTCCCAGCTGCTGTTGCGCAATCAGTATCTGCTCTGGAAAGACCTGGAATCGGCGGCCAGCACTCCGAAGTCGCCCCTCGAAAAGCAGTACGGCGACTACTACGCCTCCTGCATGGACACCTCCACCATCGAAAAGCTGGGAATTGAACCTATCCGGGGCGCCTGGAACCAGATCGCCGCGCTCGAGAGCACGAGCAAGATTCCCTCTTTGCTCAGTTGGCTCGAAAATCGCGGCACGCCCGACGGCTTTTTTGAATTCAGCGTCTCCCAGGACCAGAAAGACTCGTCGCAGCAGATTGCCGAAGCCGACCAGGGAGGCCTGTCCCTCCCCGACCGCGATTACTACATCGTCGATTCGCCTCACTTTGCCGAGATCCGCGCCGCTTACGTGGAGCACATGAAGAAAATGTTCATCCTCGCCGGCGATTCGCCCGAGCATGCCGCCAAAGAGGCCGCGTGGGTGATCGAAATCGAGACCGCGATGGCCAAAGCCTCCATGGCCCGCGTCGATCGGCGCGTTCCCGCAAATGTGTATCACATCTATACTGTGGACGACTTCCAGAAGCTGACTGCGGCGTTTGACTGGAAGACTTACTTCAGCGCCGTCGGCATCGGCCACTTCGACACCCTGAATGTCGTCGCGCCCGAGTTCTTCAAGCAGCTCAACGCTCTCCTCCAGAGCGAGCCCCTTGACGCCTGGAAGAGTTATCTTCGTTGGCAGGTCCTTCACAGCGAAGCCTCAAACCTTTCCAGCCCCTTCTTCGACGAAGATTTCCGTTTCTTCTCGCAGACTCTCGGCGGGCAAAAGATCCCGCAGCCGCGCTGGAGGCAGTGCACCCGCGACACCGACGGAGCGCTGGGCGAGGCCGTCGGCCAGGACTGGGTCAAGCAGAACTTTCCTCCCGCGGCCAAAGCCAGCATGGACCGACTGGTAGCCGCCCTCGAAAAAGCCCTGGCGGTCGACATGCGCGATCTCCCGTGGATGAGCGACGAGACAAAAGAAGCCGCCGAAGAAAAACTAGCCATGATCCGCAACAAGATCGGATATCCGGAAAAGTGGCGCGACTATTCGAGCGTGAAAGTCCACCGCGGCACGTTTGTGGAGAATGACGAGCAGGTAGCTATCTACAAACGCAATTACAACTTCGCCAAACTCGGCAAGCCCGTGGATGAAAGAGAGTGGGGCATGACTCCGCCCACCGTCAATGCGTACTACAGCACTTCATTCAACGACATCAACTTCCCTGCCGGCATCCTGCAGCCACCGTTCTTCGACTTCAGCATCGATCCGGCCGTGAACTTCGGCGGCATCGGCGTGGTCATCGGGCACGAGATGACGCATGGCTTTGACGACCGCGGCTCGCAGTTCGACGGCAAGGGCAATCTGCACGAGTGGTGGACGACCGCTGATCGCAAGGCATTCACCGAGCGCACCGATTGCGAGGTCAACGAGTACAGCAGCTTTCAGGCCGCGCCGGCGCACGGCGATGCGCCCGCCGCGTATGTGAACGGGCGTCTCACCCTGGGCGAGAACACGGCCGATAATGGCGGACTGCATATCGCTTATCAGGCGCTGCTCGACGCCCTGGCCGAGGAGCACAAGAGCATCGACGAAAAAATTGATGGCTACACCGAGGCGCAACGCTACTTTATCGGCTTCGCCCAGGTGTGGTGCGAGAACCGCACAGAAGCCGTAGCCCGCGAAAGGGCCCTCACTGACCCGCATTCGCCGGGCCGCTGGCGCGTCAACGGCGCAGTGCAGAACTTCGACGCCTTCGGCAGGGCCTTCGGCTGCAAAAAAGATCAGCCCATGGTTCCCGTGAGCTCCTGCCGCGTGTGGTAGCACGTGGCCGCGCCAACCAAGTAACGCCGCGGCCCACCCTTCGCGCTTTTGCGAAAGCGCGGAATCCGCGCTGAACAACGGGCCGTCTCGAGACCTCCACCTCAATCCGCAAAAAAGCTCAGGGATTGCCCCTGAGCCTTTTACGCGGAAAGCTTCCCGAGCTCTTTTGAGACTCAGGCGCGCACACCGATCTTCCTGCGCGCCATGCCGGCCAGGCCCAACAGACCGCTGCACAGCAGCAACAGGGTCGAGGGTTCAGGGGTGGTCGTAACGGGGCTACCCTGCGATGTATCTGTCAACGAAAGGTCATCGAAGTCGACCTCGGCCGGCTCGAATATCGATCCGGAACCGTTGGCAGTCAGTACGATGCTCAAATCTTGCCCCAGCAGAGCCGAATTCACGCCAGCGCTGTCGAAAGTCACGGTGAATTCCTGAAAATCACCAAGAGTGACGTTACAAATGTTGCTGCCTTCCTCGACCAGGGAATTAAGCACGGTCCCACCCGCCTCCAGGGACATGTTCGCGCCATTGCATCCAAGTCCCGGCCCGAAAACACTGGGGTCGTCTCTTAAACCTGCCCAAGCCGTAAGCGTGTAGGTATCGTTGGCCAGCAGAGTGGCGCTCAGGGTCTGGGAGATCGACACGCTGTTCACTACTGCAGTGAGGTACGCGATGTTAACGCCGTCAGGAACACCGCTCGGGTACTGTACCGTTCCTGGCTTGAAAACGCCGAAAGCGCCGGTGGCGCGCACGCCGCCGGGGTCGCCAAAGCCAAGCGGATCGGCCGTCGATCCGGTCCAATCCGTAATCGAATCGTCAGTCGCGCAGGTCGCACCGGCTGCGCAGCCCAGTACGTCGGTCTCGAAGCTGGGGTTGGCAATGGTAAGAGTGCCAGCCTGTACCGCACACGCAGCGCAGACGAGTATGGCGGCGGGAAGCAGTCGCCAGATTTTCATATGTTTTCCTCCGATGCAGAATTTCCGTGTGATGGGGAAGATCGAATAGCACGGGGCGTGTTTGACCGGCCTGCCGCCGGTCTTCACCAACCGCTGCTGCAAGCTGGTCTCCTGGCGGGGATTCTCCAAAGCTGAGAATCCTTGGCTGAAATATCGCAAGCCCCAGGTCAAAGAAACAAGTCGCAACCCGCACTGCAACGTTGCATCGCTTTGGAATCATGAGGCTACCGGGGCGGTCTGCCCGCTTATTCGTTTTTCAGTTATGCTGAAAAAGACTCGCTACCTGCTGTAGACTGGTCTTGACGACCCGGCCATCTCCCCTGCCGGCGCGCCTCGACAAGCCTGAAATCGACATCCGCGTTCCCTACGGAGTGAGTGTGAAAGATTTCGACTCACGATCGCAAAAGCCCATATCGGCGGACTTCTCCGCCTATGCCTTCTCCGCCTATATTGACCAACTACTCGCCGGTCCCATCTTTGCCAACTCTCCGCGCCGGCGCGATCTGCTCCGCTATCTCATCCAAAAAACGCTCTCCGGCGCCGCCTCTGATCTCAGCGAGTACGCCATCGCCGTCGATGCCCTCGGCAGAGCGGAGACCTTCGACCAGCGTATCGACTCCAGCGTCCGATCGGAGATCAGCCGCCTGCGCAAATTCATGGCTGCCTATTACGCGGGTTCCGGCGCCTTCGATCCCTGGCAGGTCACCTTTCCCGCGCGCGGATACGAACTCAAATTCCTGCGCGCCGCCGGGCCTGCGCCAGAATCTCCTCGGCAGCAGCCTCTCGCTCTTCCCCCTGCGAAACATCGCATCCGGTCGCGCCAGGTGCTGGTTGCAGTTGGCACGCTCGCGGTTTTCCTGCTGGTGCTGGGTTTCGCCCACACCCCTCTGCTCGGCAAAACCGGCAAGGCCTCACTTCCCACCCTTCTCCATCGCGCGACCCCGCGCCACACTCCATCCCCCGACGCAATGGCGCTCTATCTGCGCGGCGAATTCTATTGGGAGCACCGCACTGACGGCAGCTTGCATCAGGCAATCGACGCGTACACGCAGGCGGTCGTGGCCGATTCTGATTACGCTGAAGCTTATGCCGGCATGGCCGAGAGCTACGACTTGATGCCCGAGTATTCTTCGATGCCGCAGGGAGAAGCATTCACGCGCGCAATGGCTGCGGCCAACAAAGCTATCTCGCTGGACCCAACCATATCCATCGCGCATCGGGCGCTGGCTTTTGCGCTGTTCTGGTCGCAGACCGATATACCGCGCGCTATCAGCGAATTCCATGAGGCCATTCGGCTTGCGCCCGATGACGCGGAGACGCATCATTGGTATGCGACCGCGTTGAACTCGCTGCTCCGTGAAGCGGAAGCGCGTAGGGAAATCGATATTGCGCAGCAGTTGGCTCCGGCGTCGCGTTCCATCCTCGCCGACCGGGCCCTCATTCGCTACTCCGCCGGCGATACCGAGGCCGTTGCGCAGTTGCTGGAACTGGAAGCGGCGGAACCCGACTTCAGAAGCCCGCCGGAGTATTTAGCACGCATCGAACTGGAACAGGGCAACTACGCCGGTTATCTCAACCAGCTTCATCGCTTGGCGGCAATCTCCAAAGGACCTGACGATCTGCGCTTGAGCGAAGCGGCACAGAATGGCTGGCACCACGGCGGCAACACGGGCATGCTTCAAGCCATGAGAGCCATTCAGGAGAGTGACTTCGCCGCCAATAAGTCGGATGGGTACGATCTGGCCCGGACCTGCGCGTTACTCGGGGAGAAGCAGCGGACCGTCCAGTATCTCCAGGCTGCGATTGCCGCTAAGGATCTCTATGTGCTCGATACGCTTCGCGGTGATTGGGCGCCGCTACTGAACGGCTACCCACCCTTCGAAAGTCTCCGGACCCGTATTCGCACCCGGTTCGGCATTGCAGTGTCTTGATGGTTCCCTCCAGAACCCTTGCCGAATTGCTGGCTCGCTAACTCGCTAACTTGCTGACCCGCCCTCTCACCAGCCGCCGCCGGCCAAAAATTCCGCAGCCCATCGCTGCCCATGACCACTCTGAAAACGTCTATACTGCGATTACACAGAGAGAGTGGGTTTGCCGGGCAACGGATTGGTCCGAGGGGGCTGAGTCAAGGCGGCGAAGTGTTGGAAATCACGGCTTTTGACCTGTCCCAGGCGGAAACTAGGCACAACCTACCCTCGCCTTTTACAATTCATCAGGGATTCCATCCCAACCCAGCACTGCTCGGGAACGACCAAACTTGGCGGCGCACGCCTGACCAGGATTAAGGAATAGCATGAGGTTCAAGAAATTCGGCAAGGCGCTTTCGATAGGCGTTCTCTCAGCGGGCGTCATCTGTGGCGTAACGTCTTGCGTTGAGAGTTATACGGTTGGCTTCTTGTATGTAACGGGAACCGTCACCGCCTCCACCGGGAGCAACGGCATCATCTCCGGCTATAAGATCGACCACAACACCGGCAAGCTGACCACCATTAACGGTCTGCCTGTTCCTACGGGAGGCGCCAACCCGGTTCGCGCCGTCCTCACGCTCGGCAGCCGGTTCATCTACGTCCTCAATCGCGGCGCCAATGCCGCGGGCAATGGGAACTGCTACCCCACGAACCCCTGCAATAACGCCAATATCACTCAGTTTGTGGTAGGCGGCAACGGAGTCTTGACGCCCCAGGAAACCTTCTACACGCAGGGAATCGATCCGTTCCGGCTCATCGCGGACTCCTCGGGAAACTATTTGCTGGTCCTGGACCACGACGCACCGGACAGCGGCGTCACAACGATTGTCAACGGCGTCCCGACAAACTCCTGCACGGAGGCGCTGGGCAGGTCCACGACCTCCTGCGGCGACATCACGGTCTTCCAGATCAACCAGACCACGGGGCGTTTATCGCTGGTTCAGAATACGCAGGTGACGGCAGTCAACAACACCCCGCTCACCTACTTCCCGGTTCCCGCCAATCCCGTCGATTTCGTTCTCAATGGCCAATACCTCCTCACTCTCACTGGTGCGCCCACGCCCACGTCTTTCCCGTACACCAGCGCCACCTCGGTCTGGCCGTACTCCTATAACTCCTCGAGCGGCCAGTTGGCGCTCAGCCAAAACGGCGTGCAGACGCTGTACACCACCTCGCCCTCAGGCACACAGGTCGCGGTCCAACAGGCCAACGCCATTGTGGTTGCCAGCAGCGTGATCTACGTGCTCGACAACGAGCCTCTCACCATCACCTCCACCTCCACTTCTGGCAACGTATTTCCAGTCGGCACCTACCTCAGCCAGATTCAGCCCTACTCCGTTGGCTCCGGCGGCGCATTGCAGGGCGAACCGAGTGGCATTTTCCCGGACACCGCTACACTGGATAACCCCATTCAGGTGTTGGTTGAGTCGAAAGGAAAGTATCTGTACGTGGCCAACCAGGGCAGCAACACCACCGGCAACAACCCTGAGAGCGGCATCGCCGGTTACACGATTTTCACCTCGCCTTCGTACCAGCTAAGCTTCATTCCCGAGCAACCGTTCGGATCCGGCTCGGGCCCACAGTGCATCGTCGAGGATCCCTCGAGCCAATTCGTCTTCGAAGCCAACGAATATGACTCGACCGTCACGGGGCGCGTGCTCGATCCCAATACCGGCGACCTGAATACGATGCGCTCCACGGAAACCTATTCGCTCGAGGGTCAGCCGACATGGTGCCTGATGGACGGGCGTACCGGATAAAGCCAGGCGGCGTTCTCCGGCCCGAATGCATCGGGCTGGCCGGCGCTTCTTGAGAGGTTCCGGGTACTTCGGAGTCTCAAAAGAACAATGTCCGAATCCCGGCGCGGCTGATCGCTGCTCGCGCTTTGATTCGATGGAAAATTGCTTTGATCGAAAACGAGATGATTCGCGGGCCCTTGGGTGGCCCTGCTGACGAAAGATGCGCATGAAGTTTTCTAGATCGATCCAGCGATCGCAGAACCAGAGTGGCCAGGGTGAGTCGATTGCAGATTCACAAGAACCAGTTCGCCGCAAACAGGTCTCCGTTTGTGGAGCGGACCAGGAAGGCGCGGCAGCAAAGGCTGCAAAAAGTGGCTTCTTCCACTCTGGTTTTGCCCTCTTGCTGGTTGCCGCGGCCAGCCTTGCGGCGGCTTCGCTGATCACCGCCTGCGAAACGCTCACCGTGGATTTCGTCTTCGTGGCCAGCTCCAAGAGCCGCCGGCGCCAACAACTACGGCGAGATCGACGTCTTCGAGATCAACTCCGAGTCGGGCCGCATGCGCCAGATTCCCACCTCGCCGTTTCCTTCCGCAGGCCGCAACCCTGTCGCCGAGGCGGTCTCCGCCGACTACCAGAACCTCTTCGTGGTCAATCAGGACGACAACACCATCGTCCAGTTCGTCATCGGCAGCGATGGCAAGCTCTATCCGTACAACACCGTGAACACCCCGGGAATCTACCCGCTGGCCATCGCCGCAAGCAAGTCCAACTCTTCGTCGTGGATACCTACCAGCCGCTTCCCTTGTGCTCCACCGCCGATCCTTGCTCCGGCTCCATCGCCGTGTTCCCGCTGACCGCCGCCACCAGCAGCGACGCCGCATCGGCTGGGAACGCCGGCGATCAACCCCGCGTAAACGGCCAATACTGGCCGCTGACACTTTCGGGCGCAATGGCTACGCATATCATCGTGCCCACGGCCGTCAATGTGCTGGCCTCCGGCGCTTATGTCTTCGTCACCGCGTACGATTCTTCGGTGACTCCCAGCGTCGGCTATGTCTTCGGCTTCTCGGTCGGTTCCGGCGGCGTGCTCACCGCGTGTGCCGGCTCGCCCTTCGCTGCCGGCGTTCAGCCATCCGGCATCGCCAGCGATTCAACGAGCACCTATGTCTACGTGACCGATTCCGCGAGCGGCAACGTGCGGGGCTACACGGTCGCCGCCACCGGCGCACTCTGACCGCGTTGAGCGGCAGCCCCTATCCGTGCCGGCAACCAGCCGTCCGCCATCGTCGTCGATCCCTCGTATCCGTATGTCTATGTCGCCAACTCGACGGACGCCACCGTAACGGCCTATTCCATGTCGCAGCGGCGTGCTCACGCGCCTTCCATCGGCACCTTCGCCACCGGCTTGCAGCCCGTCGCCATCGGCATCGATCCCTCGACGAACCATTTTCTTTTTACTGTCAACTTTCTTGGCAACACCGTCTCCGGCTTTGAGCTGAGCACCACCGCGGGAACACTGCTCGATGCGCAGTATCTCGCCGTATCCGACCAACGCCCAGCCCGTGGCGTGGCGGCCATTCCGCACAACGGCACCGGAGGCGGCATCCAGCCGAGTGAGAGCATAGAACCTTCCGGCTCGGCGTAGCCGAGCCGGTGGCAATACCCCGGACGCGGCTTTTACAATAACCACGGGGCAACGTAAACGAGATTTCTTGAGGGCTTCGAACCAAAAGGCCCATGACGAAGGAAGCGCATGAAGTTCAGTAAATTGAGCCAGCTAGCTTCTGGTCTCTGCCATCGGCCTCATTGTGGCCACACTCCTGACCGCCTGCCAGCTGGTCACCATCGACTTTGTTTACGTGGCCGCCTCCGCAGGCGCCTCCGCCGGCAGCGCGGGTCAAATCTATGCCTACGCCGTCGACGCCGCAGTCCGGCGCCATCCGCTCGGCAGTCCCGCCCGTCTCCTCGGGCGGAACCAACCCGGTCGCCATGGCCACGACTTCCGACTACTACAATCTTTATGTCGCCAACCAGGGCAATAACTCCGTGGTCCATTTCAGCGTCGCCGATCACCGGCGCGCTGACGCAGAAAGACATCGGTCACCCTTCCCACCACCCCGTGTCTATCTGGCGGTGAACTCCGCCAATACCTACCTCTACGTGGTTTCGGGCACCAGCTCCGCAACGCTGACCGAATACGCCCTTAGCAGCGGCACCATCGGCGCTGCAACCGCGACGGCAATCTGAGCCTCAGTTGCACCGCGGGCAGTCCCAATTACCCTGGCGACACCATCGTCCCCACCGGCGTCACCGTGCTTGCCAACAACAACGCGGTGTATGTCACCGCAGTACGACAAGTCGGCCTACAATCCCGGCGGAACCACCACCAGCAACGCCAACCCCGGCTGGCTCTTCGGCTCGCGGTCGGCTCCGGCGGCGCATTTCTTCACCGGCAAAAACTGCCCCTTACCCCGGCGACCTACCAGCCCTATGACGTGTACCAGGCCGGCGTCAAGCCCTCCGCGCTCGCCACTGACCCCACCAGCCGCTTTATCTTTGTCACCGACTACGCCTCCAACGAGCTCATCGGTTACACCGTGCTGTCCACCGACGTGCTCAGCTTCATGATCAACGGGCCGTTCAAGACCGGCAACCAGCCCACCGCCATCGCCATCGATCCGCGCGGCATTTACATCTACATCACCAACTCGCTGGATAATACAGTGTCGTCGTACTCGATCGCGCTGCCCACCGGCACGCCTTCCACCATCGTGAACGCCGGCGCCGGTTCCGGCAACACCACCGACACCGACCCCGTGTCGATCGTCGTCGAGCCGGCGCTGGGCCGCTTCGTCTACACGGCCAATCGCCTGGGCAATTCGATCTCCGGCTTCAAGCTCAATCCCGATACCGGCGCTTTGACCATCACGCAGGCCACGCCCTACCCCACCGGCGCGTACCCCATGGCCATCATCGCGATCCCGCACGGCAACCATGCCACGCAGGCCATCACTCCGTAAATACCGTGAACCGTGGTTCGTGATTGAGGCAACTGAAGAAGTGAACGAGTAAGAAACCCAGCCGTAAGGCTGGGTTTTTTGCTGTGCGGCGCGCATCAACCCGCTCACTTGTCAAGGATGGAATCCGCTGACTTGCTAACTCGCTGACTTGCTGACTTGCTCACCCCCGCGCAGCACGTTCGTCGCCTTCATCCACTCGCGCAATTTGCGCTGCACCGGCTTCTCAATCAAGTACAGCGCCGCAAGCGACAGCGCAATCAGCAGAACAGTAGCTGATCCACGGATCGAATCGGCTCAGCCCCAGCGCATCCAGCACGTGCGAGTCGTGAATCAGGTTCCACAGGTTGAAGTGCAGCAGATAGAGGCAGTAGCTGGCCTCGCCCACAAACACCAGCGGCCGCACCCCCAGCGCATGCGCCAGCGGATTCTCGCCCGCCAGCCCCAGAACAATGAAGGCAAACAACGGCATCAGCAGGCCGTCGTGGATGATGGCGTAGGGCACCAGCGGCCCCAGGCTCAGAATGCCGTAAATGCCGCCAAACCCAATGAGGCCGAACCACAGCCGCACTTGGCTCGCGCGCGGAATCATCGCGTCCAGATTGGCCAGCATCACGCCGAACACAAAGCTGAAAATGTGCGCGTAGGGCGTATACTTGAGCGCCCATAGCCAGGGCCCATAGCTCCAGCGGTCGGGATGCGTGATGCCGTCGGGATTGAAAGCCATGTACAGCGCGCCCGGCGTCAGCCCCAGCACCCACACACCCGCCATTCTCATTACGTGCGGCGCCATGCGCAATGGCTTCTTCCAGCGCGCCAGCCAGGGAAAGATCACGTAATAGAATGCCTCGGCCGACATGGTCCACGCCGGCGTATTCAAAAACGTGGCCACCGCCGGAACAAACCCCTGCAGCAGCAACGGCGTCAGCACCACGCCCGTCCAGAACATCGCGTGCGTGTGCGTTGTATACTCCGACCTCAGGTTTCCCAGGCTCAACAGCAGACTCAGAAAGTAAATGGGATAAATGCGCGTGAAACGCGCCTCATAGAAGCGCTTGCGATCGAGTTCCCCGTTGCGCGCGCGCTCGTTGTAGTTGTAGCCCAGCACGAATCCCGACAGCAGGATGAAGTAGCTGACGGAAATGAATCCCGCGTTGACCACCGGCGCCAGAAGGACGGGAACGTGGATCGAGCCCGCTTTAAAAGGCGCGGGGAAATAGAAATTGAAGTTAAACCACTTGGGATTGGAGAAGTGGAAAAGAACAATGTTGATGGCCGCGAAGCAGCGCAACCCTGTCAAAGCCTTCAGCGGCGCTGGCTTGCGAGTTTCCACGTACAGTTAGACGCTCCGAAGAAACAGGGAATAGGGAATTGCCAGTAGGGAACATAGAAACGCAGCATTGTTTGGGGCTCAAAGAGATGAGGTGCCCGTTATTCGACATCGGAGCCAGCAGGGCTTCAGCGCTTCTTCGACTCCACAGCAGTCTTTGTAGTCCCTACGGGCTACTCCCTATTCCCTGTTTCTACGCCGTCACCAGCGAACCCACCTTTTCGCCCAGCACCACGCGGCGAATGTTCCCCGGACGGTTCATGTTGAAGATGATCATGGGCAGGTTGTTGTCCTTGCACAGGCTCACCGCCGTCAGGTCCATCACCTTCAGCCCCTGGCGCAAAATGTCCATGTAGGTGATCTCGTCGTACTTCACCGCGTCCTTCACCAGCACCGGATCGGCGTTGTAAACACCTTCCACCTTGGTGCCCTTCAGCAGCACATCGGCCTTGATCTCCATGGCGCGCAGGCTGGCCGCTGTATCGGTGGAGAAAAACGGATTCCCGATGCCCGCCGCAAAAATCACCACGCGGCCTTTTTCCAAGTGCCGCACTGCCCTTCGGCGGATATACGGCTCGGCAATCTGGTTCATGAAGACCGCGGTCATTACTCGGCATTGCACTTCGCGCTGCTCCAGCGCATCCTGCAAGGCCAGTGCGTTGATCACCGTCGAGAGCATACCCATGTTGTCGGCGCTTACGCGGTCCATTTCCTTGGCCTGCGCCTCTACTCCACGGAAAATGTTGCCGCCGCCCACCACTAGGCCAATCTCAACGCCCAGTTCATGAATCTCCGCAAGCTCGCCGGTAATCTCCGACACTTTATTGGCATCCAAGCCAAAGCCCCGCTCTCCCGCAAGGGCCTCACCCGATAGTTTTAATACGATCCGTTTGTACATTCCGCTTCGAGTATCGCATACGGGCCGCGGCTCGCGCTCTGCCTGCACCCTATTAGCTGGCCCATCGCCTCGCGCAGGCTTTCCCGAAACCGCGTTCCCACTTCCCCCCGTATCAAATCAGGAACCCGTTTCCGCTTTTCTCTCCACGCCCGTATCCCGGTCAACACATTTCTTTTTAGACTGTGCTCATCTCATCAGACCTTCTTTCACCACTGATCGGCAGGCCTTCATGGTGGTCAAAACGCATTGCAAAGGACGCGAGATTACCGGCGTCGAAGTCGGCGCGGGCAATGTACGCCGCTATTTTCCCAGGGACACCCACGTCATCGAGCTGCACCTCGACCATCTCCTCATTCAGCTCGGCCTCAATCCCGATTTCTGGCAAGGCCAGACGCAGATTTGCGATCGCCGTTTGTGCGCTTGGCTCGAGTCAAAGAATTTCAACGGTCGCCCCGGCGACGCGCCCATCCCTCTGGCGCTCATTCCCTCAGGGAAGAACTGTTTCCGCCTGCAGCCCGTCGGCGCGCAGCCGCGGTCGAAACCGAAGCCCACCATTCCCGCCCTCAACCCCGCCTGATCTCGCCCTGCCTCCCCATCAGTCCCTAAGTCCCTTGTATCTCCAGCACAAATGAGGGTGCCCACGGTCCCTCGCGTTTGGGGACCGGGGAAAGCACGAACTCAGACAGTCGCTCAGTCCCTGCCTTCTTGTTCCCTTGCTCCCTCGTTCCCTTGCTCCCTGTCTTGCTACACTCGGATTGAAATGAATCTCAGCCAGTTAGAACAAGAGATCGTGCGTCACTTTGCCGCGGGAGCGGCCGCGGCCGGCGACCCGGCGGCCATGACAGCCTTTCTGACCCTGCGCACCAGCCTCGAACGCGGCGAAGTGCGCTCCGCCGAGCCCGACGCCGCAGCGTCTACTGGGTGGCGCGTCAACGCCTGGGTCAAGCAGGGAATTCTGCTCGGCTTTCGCCTCGGCGCACTCGAAAGTTCGAATGCCGGCGCTCTCTCGTTTGTTGACAAGCACACCTACCCCCCGCGCCTTTTCTCCGTCGCCGATGGTGTGCGCATTGTGCCGGGCGGCTCCTCGGTCCGCGCCGGTGCTTACGTGGCGCGCAGTGCCGTTTGCATGCCTCCCATGTACATCAATACCGGGGCTTACATTGACGAGGGAACAATGGTCGACTCGCACGCCCTCGTCGGCTCCTGCGCCCAGATCGGCAAGCGCGTGCACCTGAGTGCCGCGGCGCAAATCGGCGGCGTCCTCGAGCCGGTCAATGCCAGCCCCGTCGTCATTGAAGACGATGTGCTGGTTGGCGGCAACTGCGGCGTATACGAGGGAACCCTTGTGCGCAAGGGCGCGGTGCTGGCCCCGGGAACCATCCTCACCCGCGGAACTCCTCTGTTCGATCTTGTAAAAGGCGACGTGCTGCGCTCCGGCGCTGAAACCCCGCTCATCGTTCCCGAGGACGCCGTCGTCGTCCCCGGCGCGCGCGCCGTCAGCAAAGGCTATGGGCAGCAGTGGGGCCTCAGTCTCTACGCCCCCGCCATCGTGAAATACCGCGACGGCAAAACCGACCTCAGCACCACCCTCGAAGACTTGCTACGGTAGGGCGGGATGCGCTCTTTTGCTTCCTCGGTCCCTGGTCCCTGCCTCCCTGCTTTCTTGCGCCACGCCCCGGAATGAACCCTCAAAAAGAGTCAACGAATGACCCCGTAAGCGCGTCTAATGGGTTGGACGTATCACTGGCGCGAAATTCTATGAAAACCAAGCCGACCCTCTGCCTTGTACTCTCACTGGCCGCCGTTTCTGTGCTCGCGTTTTACTTTCTGCGCCCATCCCGCGCAGCCCAGCAGCCCTCCCCTTCCCCCGCAACCGATCGGCCCATGACCACCATCAAAGCCCAGGCTCGCGAGGTTCTGCTGCCCGTGGTGGTCGAGGATAAACACGGCGCTCTGGTCACCAATCTCACAGCCAAAGACTTCACACTCACTGAAGACGGCCGCCCGCAGGTCATCAAGAGCTTCACCTCTCAAAGCAACCTTCCCTTCCGCCTCGGCCTTCTCGTCGACACTAGCCGCAGCGTCTCCTCGGCCATGGACAGCGAGCGCGAGGCTGCGGGTAAGTTCATCGATCTCATGCTGCCCGCCGACCCGAAAGCCGGCGTCCAAGGCGACGAAGCCTTCCTCATCCATTTCGACCGTGAGGTCGAGCTCCTCGAGGACTTCACCAACTCGCGCGACAAGCTGCACCACGAGCTCGACGCGATGGGTCCAACTTCGCAGGAGCGCAACAACTCGGGCCCTGAATCCAGTGGCAACGACAACGGAGGAAATGGCGGGGGCGGCCGCAACGGCGGCTATGGAGGGCAGCATGGCGGCTACGGTGGGCAACACGGCAGCGGAACCCAGCTTTACGACGCAATTTACCTCGCCTCCGACGAGCTGATGAAACCGAAATCGGGGCGCAAGGCGCTCATTGTCTTCTCCGACGGCGGGGACCACGGCAGCAAGGAGACGCTGAACGACGCCATCGACGCCGCGGATCGCGCCAACCTGCAGGTCTTCACCATTTACTTCAAAGGCGAGGAAGAGCGGACCAACAACGGCTTTCCCGGCCAAGGCGGCCATCGTGGCGGCATGGGCGGAGGCGGCTATCCCGGCGGCGGCGGAGGCTGGCCCGGTGGCGGCGGCCACGGCGGCAGCAACCCGCGCAGCGAAGCAGGAGTCGACGGCAAGAAGATCATGCAGCAGATCGCCTCGCGCACCGGCGGTCAGTTCTTCGAAGCCAAGAAGAAGGACAATCTGGATGAAATCTACAATCAGATCGCCGCATCATTGCGCCAGCAGTACCTGCTCACCTACACGCCCGACAAGGTCGATACCGACGGTGAATTCCACAAAATCGTCCTCAAGACCGACAAGACAGACCTCAACGTGATCACCCGCGAAGGCTACTACGCCGCCACTGCGGACAAGTAAAGATCCGTGCGGAGCCGGTCTCCTCACCGGCTGTCGTGCGGGCCTCCAGACCCGCGCATTCGATGTTGACTCGATGACCCGCCGGCTGGCTCCCTCGGTCCCTGTTTCTTAGTACCGGTAACTGAGCCCCATTCCCACCACGCTGCGCGCCTGCAAATTTATCGGTATGTAGACCACCTGCGGCGCGGGCGAGGGCAAATATGTCAACGATGGAATCGTTCCGATATTGCCCGCAACCTGCCCGACGCCGATATCGAACGCGAAGTGCGGCTTGTCCCGCTGCGTCACGCGCACGGCGTAATCCAATGTGGTCGGCAGATCAGCCCTGGCCGCCACCAGCGGAATCCCTTCGGGCGCGTTGGGCCCCAGGCCCTTGGACGTGGGCGGCTCCTGGGTGAATCCCGCCGAGGGCACCGCGACAATGCCGTGCCCGATCGGCAGCGGAATCCCCAGGCCGCCGAACAACCGTCCGCCGAAGCGCGTGCTCTGGCCGCCGATACCGAAGATCGTCGCGTTGGTGGCCTTCCAGCCAAAGTTCGCCAGAAACGGCAGCGGCTTCTTGGCCCAGGTCTTCGTCACTACGACATAAATGTCTCCATTGGTGTACGACTTGGCAGCTGGGACGGCCTCTGGAGTACACGAGGAGGTCTCAAGACAGTATTGATCGTAGAGTTGTACGGCCTCCGGACCCGCTTCGCCGGTGACAAACTTGTCGCCGAAGCGAACCAGACCGCCTACCGCGACGCCCGGCGTCCAAGGGCCGAACTGGCCGTCGTTGATGGCCACCACCTTGCCGTGAACGACGTTCATGCCATTCGCGTTCCAAAGCTGGCTGAAGTCCGGAGTGACCGGCACTGCGGTGCTCGACGATGTGGAGCCCAACACTGCATTGGCCAACACGGTGGTACCCGGCCCGCTGTCGCCGAACTGGTGCACGCTGCGCGTATATCCAGCTTCGGCACGGCTGGCAAAGCTCTCGGTGATGCTGAATGTCTCAATGTCGCCGATGACCTTCGAGGCGTTGATAAAGTGAAAGCCGACGGCCGGATGCGAAAAGAATTGGCCCTTCTCGGCGTAGACCACATACGCGGTCGGCGTAAGAAATCCACCGGTTTGACCCTCCAGCGTCAGGTATTGCGCGGTGAGCCGGCTTGCCGGCAGAGCGCCCAACAAAAGGGCGCAAAGGATGAACTTCAGTGTGACAGACACACGCATGTTGCACTCCAGCAGGAATCGGGCCTTCGCGGGCCTGAGTCCAGGTCAGTTTTGGGGAATTCACTCACTTGTAACACATATCGGACAAGGTTGTCAGCGACGACAGCCTCCTTCCCGCTCGCCAATCGAATCCCCTATTCCCTATTCCCTATTCCCTGCTCCCTGCCTTCTTGGTCCCTTGGTCCCTCGGTCCCTTGGTCTCTGCCTTATGCTTTATCCTCATTCCATGCCGCGCGGAGTCTTCATCACGCTTGAAGGTCTCGATGGGTCGGGAAAGACCACGCAGATCAAGCGCTTGGCCGCATGGCTCGCGCGCCGCGGCCAAGAACCTGTCCTTCTGCGTCAACCTGGCGGAACGGCCACTGGCGATCGCATCCGCGAGATCCTGCTCAGCTCCCGTTCTGGCGCGGTTGCGCCCATGGTGGAAATGGCTCTGATGTTCGCCGATCGCGCGCAGGCCATCGCCGAAGTCATTCAACCCGCTCTCGACCGAGGACGCATTGTGGTCTGCGACCGCTTCACCGACTCCACTGAGGCTTATCAAGGCGGAGGTCGCGAGCTTGGCTCGCAGGTTGTTCTCGACATGCACCGGATCGTCTGCGGCGGACTTCAGCCCGATTTAACGCTGCTGCTTCTGCCTGGATTTGAGGCCTCGCTCGCGCGCGCGCGCCGCCGCAACGAGCGGGTTGAACATGAAACCGGCTCGAGCGAAGGGCGCTTCGAGCGGGAGAAAGACGGCTTCTTCCGCCGCGTCTGGGAGAAGTACCGCGAGATCGCCGCGCGCGAACCCGATCGCGTCGTCCTGATCGAAGGCGATCTCTCGATCGACGACGTGCACGAACAGATCGTCGAGGCTGTGTCTGAGCGCATCGTGATGAGCGCGCGATGAAGACGTGAACCGTGACTCGTGAACCGTGAACCGTGATCGCGGCGCAATCTTCATCCGAAAAACCGATGCGATTTTGCGTCGCAGTCTCACAGGCTCACAGAAACTGTGAGACTGTGAGATTTTTTCGTGTAAGTGATTGATTTGATTTGGAAAAGCTGGCTTCACAGTCTCACAGTCGACTTTTTCGCGTGGGGCGGTGTTTGGGCTCGTTTTGCAGCCGTTTTGCCTGGCGCATTGGCCTTCATAGCCGCATGAACATTGGTTGCGGTCGTCATCGCTATTGTTGATGGATTCGTCGGGAGCGAGCTCGTCGCCCTGGACGGTGAGTTCCGCTGACAGGACAGTTTTGCTCTCGTCGAACTTCGGCGCGCGATTGATGTACTGCGCGGCGATCTGGAGTCCGTAGAGGAGGGTCGTCGCCTTCTTGAGGTCGATTACGCCGTGGATGACCGCGTCGTTGATGCGTGCGACGGAGAGCTGGACGGAGGCCAGGTCTTCGGGCGCGGGCAACGGGAGGGGTCCATGTTTCAAGTTCGGCTCGACGCCGGCGTTGTGGATCTTGTCGTGGCAGTAACAAAAATAGTTATCCCTAAGGGCCGGGGATCCGCAGCGTTGTCCGTTGGTCTTGATATGCCGGCAAATCGTAACCATTTCAGTCTCCTGTTTCCTCGGCCCCCCGGGCAATCGCATGAAATTCGATTCCGGCGGTGCAGAAGGTTCGCCGCACCCCTACGGGGCGCGCGATCTTCTCGTCGAAGCCATCCCAGGGTTCCGCTGCGCTCCACCCTGGGCTATTTTCGACTCGTCCCTCCGGGACGCGCGATCTTCTCGTCGCAGCCATCCCAGGGTTCCGCTGCGCTCCACGCTGGGCTGTTTTCGCCTGGGCTATTTTCGACTCGTCCCTCCGGGACGAAGATTCCCAGCCAGCAATGACTGTCAAAACGCGAACCTGCCCGGTCAATGAAAATGTTCATGCGATTGCCCTGCCGCGGCCCCCCCGGGCCTGTACTTTGGTCTCAAAGTCATGGCAGTAAAGAGTTTGGGGAGCACCCAGACTCGCCAAGTCTTTGATTCTTAAAGACGGCACCTGTTAAAGTCTCTCGAATCAGTGCTGGCTTGACTGGTCTGCTTCCCCGGTCCCCAAATGCGAGGGACCGGGGGCACCCGCGTAAAGTGGTCATTGATCAGTGATCAGACTCCGAGCCACGCTACTCCTACTTCTAGAAAAAGTGTAGCGAGTTCGAGGAAATAATATGCACGAAAGACAGTGATCAGCGGTCAGTGGCTAGTGATCAGAAAAGGAGGGGGTTAGATGAGGAGGGTGGGTCGGTTTGGGCAGGGGGAAAGCTTGACAAGTGCGCGGGCCTTGACGGCCTGGCATGCAAGGCCAAGCCTCAAATCAACAGCAAGCATGATGGAGAGGACGATAATATCGTCGTCCTGGCCGAAATCCATTGCCGCCTGGGCAATCGCCGCGGCGCCGGAGTGGATGATGCGCTGTTTCCGCTCAAACCCAAACAAGTCACGCGCCGCATTAATATCTCACGTGCATAGGGAAGGTCATCCTTTCGCCTGGGCAAATTTTGTTTAGATTTGCAGTTGTATCATGCCGGAGACTTTGCGAGCTATCACTCGATTGGCCGCAGACCGCCGACGACAGCCGCGTAGTTCGCTTGACCAACATGCGGGTCGCGACGGGAGCAGGGCGGGATTTGAGCAGGGCTGCGAGCGCCTCCCGCGGGATGGCGCGCATGCAGAGATTAGAGAACTAAAGAGGTCGAGAAGGGACTGTTGGGGTTTGTGCTGTCCCACCCTTTCGATCGCCGCAGCGACCGAAAGGATGGGGCACGGGAAGGTTCCGGTTCGAGCCGCCAGCAAGCGGGGCAAGAGCCGAGAGTTTACGGCCCCAGGTAGAGGCTCACGCCGGGCGGGGCGAAGCTGAGCTGGCCGGATTTGGGATCCCAGGAGAGATTGAGCGCGTCGGTTTTGCGGCCGTTGATGAGCACGGCGACGAGCAGGTTGTTGCCGTAGCGCGCGGCGAGAGCGATCTTGTGGCTCTTGATGACGCCGTATTCGTTGTCGGGGCTGGTGGAGCTCCAGTCCTCCTGGAAGCGCGTGAAGGGATAGGTGCTGAACTGCGCGGGATGCTGCTGCCAATTCTTGTCGTTGACCCAGATACCGTAGGCGCCGCTGAGGTCGTTGGCTTCGACGGCGGTGAGAAACTTGTTCACGGCGTGGCGGCCAAAGAGATAGCGGTCCCAGTTCCAGGGCCAGTCCACGGGACGGCTGGCCACGAGCCACCAACCGATAAACAGCAACAAGACAGCGGCCACGCTGCATTGGACAATCCGGAGATTGCGCTGCGCGCGCGCGGGGTCGTATTGGGGTGCGTCGAGCAGGGTCATGGGAGTGGTTCCTCGGCAATAAGAATACAGTGGGCAGTGAACAGTGTGAAGTGTGAGTGTGAGTGTGAGTGTGAGTGTGAGTGTGAGTGTGAGTGTGAGTGCGAGTGTGAGTGTGAGTGTGAAGAGCGAGTGTGAGTGTGTTTCGTAGCCAGTAGCCAATCGCCAGTAGCTACAAGCTCAGTCCCTTAGTCCCTTAGTCCCTTAGTCCCTCAGTCCCTCAGTCCCTCAGTCCCTTAGTCCCTTAGTCCCTTGTTCCCTTGGTCCCTTGTTCCCTTGGTCCCTTGTTCCCTGCTTCTTCACTCCCGGCTGTACGTTGTCTTGTTCTTCTCCGCCTGGCGCTCAAGGGCCAGGTCGATGAGGCGCGTAATCAGATCCTTGTAGCTGAGGCCCGAGGCTTCCCATAGCTTGGGATACATGCTGATGCGCGTGAAGCCGGGCATGGTGTTGACTTCGTTTACGAAGATGCGGCGCTTGCCGTCGGGCTCCATGAGGAAATCGACGCGGGCGAGGCCCGCAAGATCGCAGGCGCGGAAGGCGGCGACGGCCATCTCGCGGATTTTCCTGGATTCGGACTTGCTCAATTTGGCGGGGACGACGGGCACGGAGCCTTCGGAAAGATACTTGGCTTCGTAGTCGTAGAACTCCTTGCCGGGAACGATCTCGCCGACCACGCTGGCCTGGGGCGAGTCGTTGCCGAGGACGGCGACTTCAAATTCGCGGGCACGCGATTTCTTGCCGCCGACGCCTTGCTCCACGATGAGCTTGCGATCGTACTTTGCGGCCAGCGCGAGCGCCGGGCCGAGTTCCTTGCGATCGTGCGCCTTGCTGATGCCGACCGACGAGCCGAGATTTGCCGGCTTGACGAAGACCGGATAGCGCAGCGCGCGCTCGACCTGGGCGATGGCTTTGCGCGGGGTCTTCTCCCAATCCGCGCGGAGCAGCGTGACGTGCTTGACGATGGGCAGGCGGGCTTCGACGAAGAGGCGCTTCATCACGTCCTTGTCCATGCCGGCGGCCGAACCGAGGACGCCGGAGCCGACATAGGCGATGCCGGCAAGCTCGAAGAGGCCCTGGATGGTGCCGTCTTCGCCAAAGGTGCCGTGGAGGACGGGAAAGACGACGTTCGAGCGTTTTGCCCTCGCTTTGGTTGAGAGCGGTGGAAGAGCTGGGTTCGGGGACGAATAAGGTGGGAATGCCTTCCTGGAGCAGCTTGGCGCCGGGCGTGGCTGCGGGGTCGCCGGCGCGGAGCCGTTGCGCCGCCCCGCTCCAGTCGCCGAGGAGCAAGTGGTTGGCGTCAGCGGCGGCCAGCCAGCGGCCCTCGCGGGTGATGCCGATGGGGATCACGTCGAATTGATCGCGGTCGATTGCCCGCAGAACCGATGCGGCCGACAACAGAGAAACCTCATGCTCGCCGCTGCGCCCGCCAAAAAGTATGCCTACTCGAAGCTTTTTTTGCATGTTCCGTTCGATCGCCGCCAAGCGAAATTATAGCGGCTCCTTTTTAGTTTAGAGCCATCGGCGCGCGCGTTTTTCCATGGAGCAAAATGGCGGAGATTTCGGCCAGCGTCAGAGCGTTTTCCACGAGGTTGCAACGGGCTCGACCCGTGCGACGGATGTTATTGCGATCAAAGACGATAACCCAGAGGCTGCGGATACACGAAGGCCGCAAGTCAAGGCACCAAAAGTGCTATTTGCAAAATCGCACGCGCGATTACGATGATTGAAAGGTAATTCCCCCTCGTTGATCCCACTCGCACGTCACCGCGCTCTCATCGTACGAAAGTATGTGAGTGGAGCGGAGGACGGGCGAGGCATTCCCGCAGGTGCTCCATCTCACAGCAAAGGGGGCGAAACTCGAGTTGACGAAGCAAGTGATTTTTGCGGCCGCGATCGTTCTCGCCAGCACTTTGGCTGAGGGAGCGTCTCCTCCGGCGCCATTGACCACACTGGACAGCGTCCGTGGCCTGAGCAGCGCCGAGGCGGCAAAGGGAATCCCCGTTGCGATTGAGGCGACGGTGACGTACTTCCGCTCGTATCGCAAAAACATGTTTGTGCAGGACGGCTCGACCGGCCTCTTTGTGAAGGCCACCACAAACGTCAAGCTGATTCCGGGAGATCGCGTCCTGATCAAGGGCGTGACGCACCAGGGATACCTTCCCGGCGTGATCAGCAGCGATTTCACGCTGCTGGGGCACAGTGCACCGCCCAAGCCGATCCGCGCCAACTACGAAGACCTGATCGGGCCGCGTGACGATTCCAGGATCGTCACCGTCCACGGCAAGGTACGCGCCGCAAATATGGATGCGCCATCGGCCGCACACACCTCGGGCGGCACCTTCAAGATGGTCACCGAAGGCGGCATGTTGGACGTGGAAGTCGACAATGCCAGCGAGAGCGCCCTTGAAAACCTGCTGGATGCCGAAGTGGCCGTGACGGGTGTCGCGGGCGGCCGGTTCGACGGCAAGGTGCAAAAGACCGGCATCGTGCTCCATGTTTACGGCCTTGACGATGTCGCGGTGCTGAAGCGCGCGACCGTCGATCCGTGGTCGCAGCCCCTGACGCCGATGAACGAGATTCAGAACGCCTATCACGTAGACGATCTCACCCGCCGGGTGAGAGTGAGCGGCGTGGTGACTTACTACGCGCCCGGTTCTACGGTGGTGTTACAGGACGGCGCTCGCAGCTTGTGGATTACGACGCGCACTTTTTTGCCGGTGCACATTGGCGACCGGGCCGATGCTACGGGCTTCCCCAATGCCGCTGACGGTTTTCTGCAATTGACGGCGAGCGAAATCCGCGACAGCGGCGCCTCTTCGCCGGTCGCGCCACTGGAAGTGAATTGGCAGGAACTGGCCTCGAGCCAGCACATCTTCGATCTGGTTTCGATTGAAGGCGAGGTTGCCGTCACCGCGCGAGAAGCGGCTCAGGATGAATATGTGCTGGTCTCGGACGGCTATGAGTTCTCGGCCATCTACCGCCATCCGGCCGGCGCCGGGCCGTCCTCGCTGGCTCCGATGAAAAGCTTTCCCGTAGGTTCGCGGATTCGCGTCACGGGCATCTGCGTGCCTTTGAGCCCAAGTCCCTTCGGTCACGATGTGCACTTCAATATTCTGCTGCGCTCTCCGGACGATATCGCCGTGGTCTCCGGGCCCGGTTTACTGAACGCGAATAACTTCGCCATCCTCTTCGCGGGACTGATGGTGCTGGCGATGCTGATGGGAATGCGCGGGTGGCGTCTGGAGTACAAGAACCGGCGCAGCGTGGTCTCTCTGGCGTACCTGGAGCAGCGCCGCGCGCGCATTCTGGAGGACATCAATCACTCGCGGCCGCTGGCCGGAATTCTGGAGCGGGTCACCGAGCTGGTTTCAGTGCGGCTGAATGGAGCGGCCTGCTGGTGCCATATTGCCGAGGGAGCTACGCTGGGCAACCGGCCGTCGCGGCTTTCTACCGAGTCGTTGCGCACCGTGGAGTTTTCGATCCCCTCCCGCTCGGGACAGCCGCTCGGCTCGTTGTTTGCCGCTTTCGACGCGCGCACCTCGCCTTGCGCCGCGGAACAGGAGGCCCTGGCTATGGGGGCGGCGCTCGGGACCCTGGCGATCGAGACCGCGCGGCTCTATACCGATCTGGTGCGTCGCTCGGAATTCGATCTGCTGACCGACGTGCAAAATCGCTTCGTGATGGAAAAGAAGCTGATGGCGATGATCCAATCCGCTCGCCAGTCGGACGGCGTCTTCGGATTGATTTATATCGACCTGGATCAATTCAAGCGCGTGAACGACGTTTACGGGCACATGGTGGGCGATCTCTATCTACAAGAAGTGGCGCAGCGCATGAAACGGCAGTTGCGTCCTGGCGATACGCTGGCGCGGCTGGGCGGAGACGAGTTCGGGGTACTGGTTCCGGTGGTGCATACCCGCGGAGAAGTCGAGGAGATCGCGCGACGGCTGGAATCCTGCTTCCATGAACCCTTTGTGAGAGACGGACGCGTGATCCACGGCTCTGCGAGCTTCGGCATTGCTCTCTACCCGGAGGATGCCGAGACGATGGAAACGCTGCTGAGCGCGGCGGACGCCTCAATGTACGTGGCCAAGTTCACGCGGGTGGACCCGAGCCGGGCGACAGAGGCCTTGGACGAAGACGAGCTCGTGGAGAGAGAGCGCTCCTAGTTCTGGTTGCATAAATCCTCGGAGAACGTTGGAAAACGTCCCTCGGGGGCTAAAGCCCCAGGTTTTATGAGCCTTTTACGGCACGACTGAAGTCGTGCCCTTTCACGACGGCATTTGTGCAACCAGCTCCAGGGCCTGCGACCGCTCGATTTCGGAACGATCCTCGGACGAGCGCGGGGCAGGAGACTGGAGGTCCATTGGGCCGGCGGTGTGTTCCAGCCGGCCAACTTATTTATAACCAACTAAATATTCTGCACTTACCTGCCGATAAGAGTGGAGAAGCGGGCGCGGTCGTGTCTGGCCGAGCGATTTGGCCTATGAAGAGAGTTGTTCTCCTTTTTGCGGGGTTTGCGTTTTGCGCCTTGCCGGCGTGGGCGGAATCGCCGGCGCCGTTGACCACGCTGCGCGCCGTGTCCGCGATCACCAATGCACAGGCAAGCCGGCATTTTCCGGTAACCTTCGAAGCCACGGTGATCTATTTCCGTCTTTATGATAATGACCTCTTCGTCCAGGATGGGGACGTGGCGATTTATGTTCACGCCAAGACGAGCCTCAATCTCAGTCCGGGCGATCGCGTGCTGGTGCGGGGAACCGTGCACGAAAGCTTCCGGCCTTACGTAGAAAGCCATGGCCTTGCGCGGCTGGGCCACGGTGCCTTGCCTGAGCCGGTGCATGCTACCTACCAGGAAATGATTCGCGGAGAAACGGACTGCAAACTGGTGACGGTGCAAGCGCACGTGCTCTCAGCAGATATCGTACCCACTTCGACGATGCGCGTACCCGCGATGTTTCTGCAAATGCTCGTAGAAGGCGGGCATGTCGAAGCCAAAGTCGACAGTATCGATCAGGACGCCCTTAAAGCCCTTCTGGATGCCGACGTCCAGATTACCGGGGCAGCGTCGGGGCGCTTCGACAACAAGATGCAACAAACCGGCATCGTCTTTCACGTGCAGTCGCTCGCCGGCGTCAAGATCTTGCGGTACGCGGGTGTGAATCCATGGTCACTGGCCGTGACCCCCATGGATCGGCTGATTACGGGTTACCATGTGCGCGATCTCGGGCAGCGGATGCGCATTCATGGAACCATCACCTTCTACCAGCCGGGATCCGCTCTGGTTCTGCAAGACGGCTTGAAGAGCGTGTGGGCGACCACCAGCACGTATGCGCCGCTGCGCATCGGCGACGCGGCGGATGCCGTCGGTTTTCCGGATGTGCAAAACGGATTTCTCGCCTTGACACGGAGCGAAGTCCGCGACAGCTCCGATGCCGCGCCGGTTCTGCCATCCCTGTTCACCTGGAAGGAGCTGGCTTCAGGAGGCAACATTGCGCGCAGCCGCGCCTTCGATCTGGTTTCGATCGAGGGGCAAGTTCTGGCTGAGGTCCGTCAGGCGACTCAGGATGAGTACGTGCTGGATGAGGACGGCCATCTGTTCTCGGCCATCATTCGCCATCCCGCGTCGCTGAGCCCCTATCCGCTTCTCCCCATGAGAGAGGTTCCTGTGGGGGCGCGCATCCGTGTGACCGGCATCTGCATGCTGGAGGACGCCAATCCGTTCAATGGCGATGTGCCATTCAATATCCTGATGCGCTCGTACGATGACATCGGGGTGGTTGCGAGGCCTTCGCCACTGAACGTGCGCAATCTCATCATCCTTGTGGCCCTTCTGCTTGTTTTGGTATTCGCGGTTGGCGCCTGGAGCTGGCACCTCGAGAGGAAAAGGCGTTGCGAAACCGCGTCGATGGCTTATCTGGAACGGCGACGCAGCCTGATCCTCGAAGAAGTCAACGGCGCCCGCCCCCTGAAGGAAATCATGGAGCACGTGACGGACCTGATTTCCTATAAATTGCACGGAGCGGCCTGCTGGTGCGAGATCAAAGACGGCCCGTGCTTCGGTCAGCGTCCGGCCGCAACCCCTTCGCTGCGCATTCTGGAGCAGGAAATCCGCAGCCGGCCCGGCGCCGATCTTGGCACTCTCTTTGCCGCCGTCCCGAGGCTCCATGAGCTCAGCACGTCAGAGTCAACCTCTCTGGCGCTTGGGGCGGGAATCGCCAAACTGGCCATCGAAACGTCGAATCTTCACAGCGCCCTGGTGTATCGCTCCGAGTTCGACCTGCTTACCGGCATTCCCAACCGATTTTCTCTCGAAAAACAGCTGGAAACGCAAATTGAGGCAGCGCGCACGAGCGCCGGCGTGTTCGGTTTCATCTTCATCGATCTCGATCGCTTCAAGCTGATCAACGATCAGTACGGCCACCAGGCGGGAGACGTGTACTTGCAGGCAGTGGCCCAGCGCATGAAGCAACAGCTACGCTCCGTTGACATGCTTGCGCGCCTGGGCGGCGACGAGTTCGCCGTGGTGGTGCCGTCCGTGCGCAACCGCGCGGAGGTGGAAGAGATCGCCTCGAGGCTGGAGCGTTGCTTCGATGAGCCCTTCACGGCCGAGGAACACATCGTCTTCGGGTCGGCAAGCGTGGGCATCTCCCTTTATCCCGAAGACGCAACCAACAGGGATAGCCTGCTGAGCACTGCCGACGCCGCGATGTATGCGGGCAAGGAATCGCGCAAGAGGGCCGGCATCGATGCGGCCGGCGGCACGGTTCTCGATCGCGCTTCCGTGCACTGCGCATGAAAAGAGGCCCGGCTTGCGCCGGGCCTTCCGATCACTGAAAACTGACCACTGACAACTGCTTTTACTCGGCGGCCATTTCTTCTGCTTCGCCTTCCTGGCGCATCAGCTCCAGCTCGCGCTCGGCGGCCTCGATTTCTGCCGTCACTTCCTGCTGCACGCGTGCCGCCGCTTCCTCCAGCTCCGGTGAGAGCTGGACGTTGCGGTAGTACTCGAGGCCCGTGCCGGCGGGGATCAAGCGCCCGACGATCACGTTCTCCTTCAAGCCGCGCAGGTTGTCGATCGCGCCGTTGATGCTGGCTTCAGTGAGCACGCGCGTCGTCTCCTGGAAGCTGGCCGCGGAGATGAAGCTATCGGTAGAGAGCGAGGCCTTGGTGATGCCCAGCAGCAGCGGACGCCCGATAGCGGGACGGCCTCCGTTCTGAAGTACCTTCTCGTTCTCTTCGCGGAAGCGGAAGCGATCCACCTGCTGTTCGAGCAGGAAGGCAGTATCGCCCACTTCGTCGATGCGCACCCAGCGCAGCATCTGGCGCACGATCACTTCGATGTGCTTGTCGCTGATGGCCACGCCCTGCAGGCGGTAGACCTCCTGGATTTCGTTCACCAGGTAAGCCTGGAGCTCCTTTTCACCCAGCACGGCGAGAATGTCGTGCGGGTTCAAGGGGCCGTCCATCAGTGGATCGCCGGCGCGCAGGCGTTCGCCTTCCTGCACGTTGACGTGAATGCCGCGCGGCACCGAGTATTCCTTCTCGTCGCCGTTGTCGGCCGTCACGTAAATCTTGCGCTGACCCTTGGAGACTTCGCCGAAGCGAACCACGCCGTCGATTTCGGAAATGATGGCGGTTTCGCGCGGCTTGCGGGCTTCAAACAATTCGACCACGCGAGGCAGACCGCCAGTGATGTCCTTGGTGCGCGTGGACTCCTTGGGGATCTTGGCCAGCACGTCGCCGGGACCGACTTCGTCGCCATCCTGCACCATAAGGTGCGCGCCGCGGGGCAACAGGTAACGCTTGCTGCCCTTGGCGCCCTTGATGGAGATGGCCGGCTGCCGCTTCTCATCGGGCGAGTCGGCAACCACCCAGCGCGAAAGGCCGGTGACTTCGTCGACCTCTTCGTTGAGCGTGATGCCTTCCTGCAAATCCTTGAACTGCACCGTGCCGCCGATCTCAGTGAGAATGGCGTAGGTGTAAGGATCCCACTCGGCCAGCACTTCGCCCAGCTTGACGGCGGAGCCTTCCTTGACGCGAAGACGCGCGCCGTAGACCACCTGGTAGCGCTCCTTTTCGCGGCCACGCTCGTCCACGATGGCCAGCGAACCGGAGCGGTTCATGGCCACCAGCTCGCCTTCCTTGCTTTCGACGTGGTTGAGATTGATGAAGCGCACGAAGCCGTTGTTTTTGGCGTCGAGACGCGACTTGTCTTGCACGCGGCTGGCCGTGCCGCCCACGTGGAAGGTACGCATGGTGAGCTGCGTGCCCGGTTCGCCGATGGACTGCGCGGCGATGACGCCGCAGGTTTCGCCCAGCTCAACCATGCGGCCGGAGCCGAGGTTGCGGCCGTAGCACAACGCGCATACGCCGCGGCGCGACTCGCAGGTGAGCACGGAGCGAATCTTTACCTTCTCCACGCCCGCGCCCTGAATCGCCGACGCGATGTCTTCGTCGATGGACTGGTTGACCTCGACGACGACGTTGCCGTCGTAGTCCTTGATTCTTTCCAAAGACACGCGACCGATGATGCGGTCGCGCAGAGGCTCGATGATCTCGCCTGATTCCACGATCGATCCGACGTAGATGCCTTCCAGCGTGCCGCAATCGTTCTCGGTCACGATGACGTCCTGCGCCACGTCGACGAGGCGGCGCGTCAGGTAGCCGGAGTCGGCGGTCTTCAGAGCCGTATCGGCCAGGCCCTTGCGCGCGCCGTGCGTCGAAATGAAGTACTCGAGCACGGTCAGCCCTTCGCGGAAGTTCGAGGTGATGGGCGTTTCAATGACTTCGCCCGAAGGCTTGGCCATCAATCCGCGCATGCCGCTCAACTGGCGAATCTGCTGCTTTGAACCGCGAGCGCCGGAGTCGGCCATGATGTAGATCGGGTTCATGGCGCCGTCGTCGTCGGCCCGCTTCATGTTCGAGAACATCTCGTCGGCGACCTGGTCGGTCACCAGCGACCACATCTGGATGACCTTGTTGGAGCGCTCGCCGTTGGTGATAGCGCCGTCCATATATTGCTTCTGGACTTCGATCACCTTTTTGTCGGCTTCGTCCACCACCGTGTACTTGCTGGCGGGAATGACCATGTCGTCGAGGCCCACGGAGAGACCTGAGCGCGTGGCGTAGTTGAAGCCCAGCGACTTGATGCGATCGAGCATGCCCACGGTCACTTCAAGGCCGAGGTTCTGGTTGCAATAGTTCACCAGTTGCCCGATGCCCTTCTTCTTGAGCAGGCCGTTGATGAACGGCATGCCCGGAGGAAGCGCATCGTTGAGGATCACGCGGCCGACCGTGGTCGAG
Organism: uncultured Acidobacteriaceae bacterium; assembly: GCA_963732305.1. Taxonomy (GTDB): domain Bacteria; phylum Acidobacteriota; class Terriglobia; order Terriglobales; family Acidobacteriaceae; genus Telmatobacter. Next base: position 486,969 of record CAVSYW010000002.1, on the reverse strand, counting down.
AGATATTCCTTGTCGAAGTCCACCGGCTCGGTGTGGGTCAGATCCTGATCGTCGTAGGCGGTGGTCATGTCGAGCACTTTGCCCGAGTAGCGCAACCGAATGGGCGTAAGTGTCTCCACCTCGCCGCCTTCGAGCGCCATCAGGATCTCTTCAGTGTTCGCAAAGACGCGGCCCTCGCCCTTGCCACCCTTCTTGGCCTTGGTCAGGTAGTAGAGTCCGAGCACCATGTCCTGCGTGGGCACGGTGATGGGCTGGCCCGACGCGGGCGAAAGAATGTTGTGCGAAGCCAGCATCGAGACGCTGGCTTCAATCTGCGCCTCGGGCGACAGCGGAATGTGCACGGCCATCTGGTCGCCGTCGAAGTCCGCGTTGAACGCGGTGCAGACCAGCGGGTGAATCTTGATGGCCTTGCCCTCGACCAGCACCGGCTCAAAGGCCTGAATGCCCAGGCGGTGAAGTGTTGGAGCGCGATTCAGCAAAACCGGGTGGTCCTTGATGACTTCCTCAAGAATGTCCCACACCACCGGCTCCTGCATCTCCACCATTTCCTTGGCTTGCTTGATGGTGGTGCACTGGCCGGTCTGCTCCAGGCGGTGATAGATGAACGGCTTGAACAGCTCGAGCGCCATCTTCTTGGGCAGGCCGCACTGATGCAGCTTGAGATCGGGACCGACTACGATCACCGAACGGCCGGAGTAGTCGACGCGCTTGCCAAGAAGGTTCTGGCGGAAGCGGCCCTGCTTGCCCTTGAGCGTGTCGCTTAGAGATTTGAGAGGACGGTTGTTGGCGCCCCTCAGCACGCGGCCGCGGCGGCCGTTGTCAAACAGAGCGTCGACGGCCTCCTGGAGCATGCGCTTTTCGTTGCGCACAATCACTTCGGGTGCGTGCAGGTCCATCAGCTTCTTCAACCGGTTGTTGCGGTTGATGACGCGGCGATAGAGATCGTTTAGATCCGAGGTCGCGAAGCGTCCGCCGTCCAGCGGCACCAGGGGGCGCAACTCTGGGGGAATGACCGGCAGCACATCGAGAATCATCCACTGCGGCTTGTTCGACGACTTGCGGAAGGCCTCAACGACCTTCAGCCGCTTGGCAAACTTCAACTTCTTCTGCGCGGAGGTCTCGGTCTTCATGCGCTCGCGCAGTTCCATGGCCAGCTCTTCGATGCTGACGCGCTTGAGTAGTTCCTTGATGGCCTCGGCGCCCATCATGGCTTTGAAGCCGGAGGGCCGGAACTGCTGGTCGAGCTCGCGGAAACGCGTTTCGTCCTTGATGATTTCGCGCTCGCGGACCGGCGCATCGCCGGGATCGACGACCACATACGACTCGAAGTAGAGGATGCTTTCCAAATCGCGCAGCGAAATATCCAGCAGGTGGCCGATGCGCGAGGGCAGGCCCTTGAAGAACCACACGTGCGAACAGGGCGACGCCAGCTCGATGTGGCCCATGCGCTCGCGGCGTACTTTGGAGACCGTGACTTCCACGCCGCACTTGTCGCAGATGACGCCGCGGTGCTTCATGCGCTTGTACTTGCCGCACAGGCACTCCCAGTCGGTGACCGGGCCAAAGATGCGCGCGCAGAACAGGCCGTCGCGCTCCGGCTTGAAGGTGCGGTAGTTGATGGTCTCCGGCTTGGTGACTTCGCCATGCGACCAGCTGCGGATCTTCTCCGGCGAAGCCAGCATGATGCGGATGGCGTCGAAGTCGGTAATCGGGCTGGTAAGCTCAAACGGGTTGGAACGGAACAAGGTGAGCCTCCGGTTCTGGCTGCTAGCTTCTAGCTACTGGCTGCCAGCTTTTTGGCTTCCCGGGTTTGGGAAGCGGTTTATCTTTCCGGCGGAATGTGCGCGTCGAACAAACGGCCTGCACATCCCGCAATCTTTCGATCGCCTCGGCTGCCGGCTCCGCCGTGATGATGCTGGGAGCTGGCAGCTAGAGGCTGCATTTTCAGTCGGCCACTGCCGCCACTTCCGGCGCGGGCAATTTCTTGATGAGGTCCGCGCGCTTGATCAATTCCACGTCCAGGCACAAGGACTGCAATTCACGAATCAGGACGTTGAACGACTCCGGCACGCCCGGCTCGATGGCTGCTTCGCCCTTGACGATGGCCTCGTAAATCTTGGTGCGGCCGTAAACGTCGTCGGACTTGGCGGTGAGCAGTTCCTGCAGGATGTAGGCTGCGCCGTAGGCTTCGAGCGCCCAGACTTCCATTTCGCCGAAACGCTGCCCGCCGAACTGCGCCTTGCCGCCGAGCGGCTGCTGCGTAATCAGCGAGTACGGCCCGATGGAACGCGCGTGAATCTTGTCGTCGACCAGGTGCGAGAGCTTGAGCATGTAGATGTAGCCAACGGTTACGGGCTGCTCGAACTGTTCGCCCGTCATGCCGTCGAAGAGCGGCGTCTTGCCGGAAGAAGGCAGATCGGCCGATTTCAGCAGCGCCTTGATCTCTTCTTCGCGCGCGCCGTCGAAGACCGCGGTGCCGAACCAGATGCCCTTCTTCATGCCTCGCGCCACGCGGATCAGCATCTCGTCGTCGAGCTCTTCCAACTGGCGCAGAACGGCGGTGCCCGCGAATTCCTTCCTCATGAGTTCGCGCGTGTACGCGACGTCGCTGTTGGCTTTGCACCAGCTCGGCAACCTTCTTGCCCAGCTTGTGCGCGGCCCAGCCCAGGTGCGTCTCCAGAATCTGGCCCACGTTCATACGGGAGGGCACGCCGAGCGGGTTGAGGACGATTTCGACGGGTGTCCCGTCAGGCAGATACGGCATGTCCTCTTCAGGAAAATGCGCGAGATCACGCCCTTGTTGCCGTGACGGCCGGCCATCTTGTCGCCCACGCTCAGCTTGCGCTTCATGGCCACGTAGACCTTGACCAGCTTGATGACGCCGGGAGGCAGCTCGTCGCCCTTCTGCAGCTTGGACACCTTCTCGTTGGTGATCTTGCGCAGTACTTCGATCTGGCGCGAGGTCATCTCCTCGATCTCGTCGATCTGCTCGTTCACCCGCGGATCCTTGTCGTTATAACGGATGCGCTTGAGGTTCTTGGTCGAGATCCTCTCGATGGTGTCGCGATCGAGAATCGCGCCCTTGGTCAATAACCGCTTGTTAGTCCGCTCGTCGTGCAGGTCGGCCAGCACTTCCTTGCCGCCCAGAATGGCTTCAAGGCGCTTCAAACGCTCGTCGGTGAGAATGCGGATCTCGTCGCCCAGGTTCTTTTCGAGCTTCGAAATGTACTCGGCTTCGATCTGTTTGGCGCGCTCATCCTTCTCCTGTCCCTTGCGGCTGAAGATGCGCACGTCGACCACCGTGCCTTCGATGCCTGGAGGGCAGGTGAGCGAAGCGTCGCGCACGTCGCCGGCCTTTTCGCCGAAGATGGCGCGCAGCAGTTTTTCTTCCGGCGTCAGTTGGGTCTCGCCCTTGGGCGTGACCTTGCCGACCAGGATGTCGCCGTGGCCGATCTGGGCGCCGATGCGGACGATGCCGCTCTCATCCAGGTCGCGCAGCGCATGTTCGCTCACGTTGGGAATGTCGCGTGTGATCTCTTCGGGGCCCAGTTTGGTGTCGCGGGCCTCGATCTCGAACTCCTCAATGTGAACCGAAGTATAGTAATCGTCCTTCACCAACTGCTCGCTGATGAGGATGGCGTCTTCGAAGTTGTATCCGCGCCAGGGCATGAAGGCGACAAGAACATTTCGCCCCAGTGCCAGCTCGCCCTGCTCCGTGCACGGGCCGTCGGCAATCACCTGGCCTTTGACCACGCGATCGCCCTCGATCACCACCGGTTTCTGATTGATGCAGGTATTTTGATTTGACCGCTTGAACTTGATGAGCTGATAAATGTCGCTGCCCACCTCGCGCGAGAGTTGCGTGGGATGGTGCTCGCCTTCGACGCGCACGATAATGCGCTCGGAGTCGACCGAATCCACGATGCCGTTGCGCTTGGAAAGGATCACGGCGCCGGAGTCGCGTGCGGTGACGCCTTCCATGCCGGTGCCTACCAGAGGCGCCTCGGCCACAAGCAGCGGAACTGACTGGCGCTGCATGTTGGCGCCCATCAAGGCGCGGTTGGCGTCGTCGTGCTCAAGGAACGGCACCAGCGAAGCGGCCACCGAGACCAACTGCTTCGGCGAGACGTCGATGTAATCCACATCGGTGCGGTTGACCAGCACAAAGTTGCCCATGCGCCGCGCATTCACCAGGTCCTCGGTGATCTCGCCCTTGTCGTTGAACTCGATGTTGGCCTGGGCGATGGTGTGCCGGTCTTCCTCCCATGCGGAGAGGTAGAAGCTGAAGGGAATCCAATCGATGGTGCGCTTGCCTGCCTTCTTCAGTTGCGCATTCAGACGCAGCGCCTCGTCCTTCTCGATGTGATCGCCCACCCGCAGGCCGCTTTCGCCCGCGTTGACAACTTCGATGAAGTCGAGAATCTTCGAGTCCTTTACCTTGCGATAAGGCGACTCGATAAATCCGTACTCGTTGATGCGCGCAAAGCACGAGAGCGAGCTGATCAGGCCGATGTTCGGCCCTTCCGGCGTCTCAATCGGGCAGATGCGGCCGTAGTGCGTGGGATGCACGTCGCGGACTTCGAATCCCGCGCGCTCGCGCGACAAGCCGCCCGGCCCAAGAGCTGAGAGACGACGCTTGTGCGTAATCTCCGACAGCGGATTGGTCTGATCCATGAACTGCGAGAGCTGCGACGAGCCGAAGAACTCTCTGATCGCGGCCATCACGGGCTTGGCGTTGATCAGGTCGTGCGGCATCGCGGTGTTCAGCTCCTGATACACGCTCATCTTTTCTTTAATCGCACGTTCCATGCGCACCAGGCCGATGCGGAACTGGTTCTCCATCAGCTCGCCCACGGCGCGCACACGGCGATTGCCGAGGTGATCGATATCGTCCACAGCGCCGATGTTCTTGCGCAGCTTGAGCAGGTAACGAATGGTCGAGTAGAAATCATCGGGCGTCAGGGTGCGGTGATCGAGATGCGTGGCATCCTGGTTTTCGTAGAGCTTGATGTTGAACTTCAACCGGCCTACGCGCGAGAAGTCGTACTTCCGCGGATCGAAGAACATGCCTTCGAAGAGCGCAGTCGCGGTGTCGAGCGTCGGCGGATCGCCCGGGCGCAGCTTGCGGTAGATCTCGATCAGCGCCTCTTCCGGCTTGTGCACGGAGTCGCGCTTCAAGGTGTTCGAAATGATGTTGCCCACGTTGTCGCGATCGGGGAAGAAGACCTCAAAACTATTGGCGCTTGACGCCATAATCTTGTGCAGACGATCGGCGGTCAGCTCCACGTTGGATTCGACAATCACTTCGCCCGTCGTGGTATCGACCACGTCGGACGCGGTGAGTGCGCCATCAAGCTCCGCGGTTTCTACTTCCACTCTCGCGACGCCGGCGGCACGCAGAGCCTTGAGCGAATTCTGCGTGATCTTGCGTCCGGAGTGCGCGATCTCTTCCTTGCCGTGCAGAACGGCGTGCGCCGGCTTTGCGCCCACAAGGTGAGTGCCCTTCGCGGCATCCTGCGGAACTTCCCACTGCAATTTGCCGTCGGCGATGTGCAGGCGATCGACAGTATAAAAAGTCTTCAGAATCTCTTCGTCGGAGCGCAGTCCGAGAGCGCGCAGGAAGATGGTTCCCAGGAACTTGCGCTTGCGGTCGATGCGCACATAGAGCGTGTTCTTCTGGTCGTACTCGAACTCTACCCACGAACCGCGGTAAGGAATGATCTTGCCCAGGAAGTAGGTGCGGTTGTTGGCGGTCTCGAAAAACACTCCAGGCGAACGGTGCAATTGTGAGACTATGACCCGTTCTGTCCCGTTCACAATGAACGTGCCATTGGGCGTCATCAGCGGAATGTCGCCGAAGAAGACTTCCTGCTCCTTGATATCGCGGATGGTCTTGTTGCCCGTCTCGGCGTCCTTGTCGTAAATGGTGAGCCGGACGGTAACCTTGAGCGGCGCGGAGAAGGTCATGCCGCGCTCTTCGCACTCCTGCTGGTCGTACTTGAGCTGCAGGCTCACCGGGTCGCCGCACTTGTTGCAGAAGTCAGGCGTGTTCTTGTTGTACGTGCCGCACTTCTGGCAGAGCACGTCGCCGGGCAGGAAGGGATTGGTGATGACCATCGCCCCGCAATGCACGCAGGCCGTGCGCAGATGGTGCAGGCCCTTCAGGTGGCCGCACTTGCACTCCCAGTTGCCGATCGCAAAATCCACGAAGTCCAGTTGCGAGATGCCGCGGAAGTCGGTAATGGGAAACACCGACACAAACACCGACTGCAGCCCCGAGTCGTCGCGCTCATTGGGCAGCTTGTCCATCTGCAGGAAGCGCTCGTAGGAGCGGCGCTGCACTTCAATCAGGTTGGGAATCTGGGTAGCCGTGGGAATCTTTGAAAAATCGAGCCGGCTGCGAATCGCGCGCTTCTCGTTAGGCATGGTCACTCCTGAGCCTCGTCGTTGCGGTGTCGGCCCTGCTTTTCCAGTGGCCGCGCCGGGCCGGCACCCGAGTCTCGGTGGCGCCGGCAAGAGAGCGAAAAAATCAATGAATCTGACGAGCGAAACTTGAAAATTCCAGTCCCGCTACTGCTGCGTTGCCGGACAGCCGAGGAAGCATACTTCGAAGCTCGTTTCGAAACTCGCTTCGAGATTTACTTCTGGGCGTCCCAGAATGAACCCGGGTCAGGCGGGCTCCCATGAAAGCTTGGTCAAAGTTCACGGTTGATCTTGCGCGCTGCGTGCAGGTGCGCTAGACTGCGCACAAATGGGTGAAGCGAGCACAACGGCAGACTCCGAAATCCGGGTCGAACCGTATTGGGAAGTTGTGCGCTTCAGCCTGCTGGAGAGATCAAAATTCTCCAGACAGAACAGCAGGAAGACACGAAAAGCCCGTAAGGACGCAATGCCTCACGAGCGCAGCTCAGTGCCTGTGCTCCCATTCGAATTTTCTGCCATTGCCCTCGCCGATCGCAAAATCCGCTTCCGCCGCGAATTGCCAGCTACCCGACCAAAATCAACGGCCACTCTTGACTGACCTCAAGGTAAACCGCTGAACAAAAGAACTTAGCGAAATCAAGTACCCGCGCCTTAAGGTTCCAAAACACCCCCGGCACCGAACGCCAGTGTGGAAACTTCGCCACACTTTTCACCGTCCTTGCACCGCCTCCGGCAGGAAGCCGGAAGGAGTCGCAGAGACGCGCAACTTACATCTTAGCGCGTCCCGGCGTCCCTTGCAAGTCTCGTGCCGTTTACTTGACTTCGACGGTCGCGACGCCCTCGAACTTCTTCCGAATGGCTTCGGCCTCGTCCTTGGTCGCGTTTTCCTTCAGGGCCTTCGGAGCTCCGTCCACCAGGTCCTTAGCTTCCTTCAGACCGAGAGAGGTGACTTCGCGTACGGCCTTGATGGTATTGATCTTATTAGCGCCAGCATCCTTCAGAATGACCTGAAATTCGGTCTTTTCCTCGGCTACCGGAGCTGCCGCGCCGGCACCCGCGCCAGCCACCATCACTGGGGCCGCAGCTGCCGCCGAAACGCCAAGACGCTCTTCCAGCTTTTTCACCAGCGCCGCTGCTTCCAGCAGGCTCAGGCTTACGATTTGCTCTTCCAACTGTGCGATATCCGCCATTTTCTTCTCCAATCGAAATCCGTTTGAATTTGTATGTCCCGCCGATATTTCTCTTGCAAAAGGCCGCCCCACGCAGTGGTTTCCGATGCGCCAGACCCGCGCCCCAACCGATGGATGTACAGCCAAAACCCTTTCAGTGGTCAGTTGTCAGTGATCAGTGGTCAGTGCCGAAAATCCGACTTACCCCGGTGACATTTGAGAACTGATAACTGACAACTACGCCGCCGCAAACTTTTCTTTCTCCACGCCCTGGTTCACGACCACAGCCAAGTCGCGGCCTGTGGCGTTGAGCACAGTTACCAGCCGCTGCGCCGGAGCGTTGATGAGGAAGAGCAGCTTCGAGAAGATCTCTTCCTTGCCCGGCATCGTGGCCAGAGCTTTCACATCGTCCACGGTCAGCAGCTTGCCGTCGACGATGCCCAGCTTGAAATGGAACTCCGCCGCATTCTCGCCGGCCCACTTTGCGAATACCTTGGCCAAGGCCACGGGATCGCCCGCGGTGAACGCCACCGAATTCACGCCCTTCAAGCCCTTCAGTGCGGCTTCTACCTGCGTGCCGGTGCCCGAAATCGCGGCCAGCTTGTTCTTCACCACGCGGTACTTGCCGCCGGCTTCGCGGATCACCTTGCGCAGCTCGTAGTCCTTGGACACCGTGAGCTTGCTAAAGGTTCCGATAATCGCGGTCGTTGACGACTGGAGTTCTGCGGCCAGCGCCTTTGTCTTCTCCGCCTTCTTCGCTTTTGAAATTGCCATTGTGTGCTCCGCACAGTGGTCAGTGGCCAGTGATCAGTGGTCAGTTTTCTTTCCTCCACTCGATCTTCTGAACCGCCGACCCTTTCTCTCGCCCCCGGATGCAGGCGGTTATTCCAATTTGGCTTTCGGACTTCCAGGCTCGGCAAAATGCTCGCCGTCCCAGCGGCCTAACCAGTCCCCAGTCCCTTAGTCCCGAGTCCCTGCCTTTAGTGCTTGCCCGCCGCGTCGGCTACTGCCGAATCGAGCGGTACGCCGGGGCCCATAGTCGAGCTCAGCGTGACGCTCTTGATGTACTTGCCCTTGGCTGCCGGAGGCTTGGCGCGCACAATCGACGAGATCACCGTGGTCGCGTTTTCGATGAGCTTCTGCGGCTCGAAACTGAGCTTGCCCACCGGCACGTGCACCAGGCTGGTCTTGTCGGCGCGGAACTCCACTTTGCCGGCCTTGATTTCTTTTACCGCCGCAGCCACGTCCATGGTCACGGTTCCGGTCTTGGGATTCGGCATCAGGCCCTTCGGTCCGAGCACCTTGCCTAGACGGCCCACGACTTTCATCATGTCGGGCGTCGCGATCAGCGCGTCGAAGTCGGTCCAGTTTTCTTTCTGGATCTTCTCGACCATTTCTTCGCCGCCTACAAAATCCGCGCCCGCTTCCCGGGCTTCCTTCTGGCGGTCGCCCGTGGCGATCACGGCCACAGACTTGGTCTTGCCCAGTCCATGCGGAAGAACCACGGTTCCGCGCACCATCTGATCGGCGTGCCGCGTGTCCACACCCAGACGCATCGTCAGATCGACGGTCTCGTCGAATTTGGCGTACTTCACTTGTTTCAGGAGATTGACTGCTTCAGGCAGCGGATACGCCGGCTTCAAGATCGCGGCGCGCGCCTTCGCAATATTCTTGCCAGATGCCATGCTTCCCTCGTCTCCCACCGCTTTTGCCAGCCCGCTTGCGCGAGAGCGTTAGCCGGGCAATGTCTTGGTTTGCCCTGAGGCCCACGCCCAAATGCCGTGGTGCAATTGACTGCGCAGGGGTTTCCCCGCGCATATGTTGTTGATGATAACGAAATGGCCCGGGGATTGCAAATGCGACCACGCACTCTCAGTGCTTGTGACGACTCGCACGCTCCCAATCAAAATCCTGCCTATAAACTGATCGCGCTTCTTTTGTGAGCGTAGGAAGCGGTGGCGAAAGATCGGCCCGGAAGATCGGGCCGTCAGTCCGCAGGCCGCTACAACGACCTGCGGGCCGTGCCAACGCAAAGGAGGTGAGGGCGTTGGGTGATAAGTCATCCTGGATGCGAGTCGCAATCACTATCGCCATCGACTGGCGGTTCGTGATTGCACTCGTTATCTTAGCCCTGGCGCTACTGATGAAGTAGCCAAACTCCCGGGAGGACTCTTACCCCTTCCGGGATGAGTTCTTACCCCTCTCGAGACACATCCAGTATAGCGCCGTTCTCAAGTTTCGCGCGTCAAATCGATCTCCGCCAATAGCGACTACCATTCTGGTTCGCCGACGACGGCTGCTGCGGACTCCATTCATAATTGAAAATCCTTCCCGACAGTAACCACACCCCCGGTTACGCCCCCGCCATGCCCTTGCCTCCGAAGAGCTATTGGTTCCAATCCTCAATCGCGCTACGGTCTCACCATAAGCTCCGAGCGAAAGCCTCTTGCGGCGTCGCAGAGGCAAGTCCACTGAGGGGTACCGCCCGTGAAGCATCTACTCACCGGACTCTTGATCTTCTCCCTGTTCGTGGTTCCGGTCATTCTGGCCAGTATCGCGCGCGTTCCCATGGATGACGGTCATGGGGCCTATGCGATGGGCGAGCGCCGCAGCCGGAAACCGGTCCGCGCCAAGTAATCGGCTGGCGTCAAAATCTCAATCCCGCGAAAAGGATGCAGCAGGAGCAAGTCGGCGTCGCCTGTGACGATGGCGTGGGCGCGGCCGGGTACGGCCACTTCGAGAAACTTGTCGTCGCGCGGATCGCGGCAGGCGCGGATGGGCGAGCCGATGGAAATGAACGCGGCAATCTCTCTCACTTTGGTAAGAAATTGTTCTACACTTCGCGGGTCGAGATACGGGGCGAACTTAGGCCGCCTCAAAACAACCTGCAACTCCGCCCACGTATCCGCGGAGAGCAACGTGACGCTCTCATGCCATGCCTTATCTACAGCTCGACTCGGGACGGATGCGCCGCGTAGCGCGCGGCTCACATAGATATTGGTGTCAATGACAACCCTTTGGCTCATCTTTCGCTGGCCATCAGTTGTGCAAATACCTCATCGGTCATGCCCTTCGATTCGGCATATCGAGTCATTTCGTCGCTCAGCCGGATCAGCTCCTCGGCCCGCAACTTACGGATCGTTTCATACTCCTCGGCTGAAACCAGCACTGCCACGTCCCGCTCGTGCCGCTGAATGAGTACAGGTCCCCTTTGTGCCGCATCAATCAGCTCGGCGAAGCGTTGCTTAGCTTGGGTTGCTGAAACAGTGGTCATGGCTCGATTTTAGGTCAATATGATTAATTTGTCTAATGTATTCATTTTAATTATTTTATCTATTTTAGACAAATTAGTCGTTTTCCAAGCACCAGCTCGCCCTACCAACTCAATCCGCGCTGAGCGCTTGCCCACAGGGCCACTTAAGCCCCGAACGATAAACTAGAGTCAGGAACCTTCCCGCCGGACTCGACGCCTTGCATCCGCTCCTCGCTCATCTCAATCCCGAACAACGCGCTGCGGTCGAATCTGCCGAGGGGCCACTGCTTATTCTGGCCGGCGCCGGATCGGGCAAGACGCGCGTCATCACGCATCGCATTGTCTGGCTCATCCAGGAGAAGAACGTCGCGCCCGATGCAATTCTGGCCGTGACCTTTACCAACAAGGCCGCCGGCGAGATGGCCGAGCGCGTGAATCAACTGCTGGGCCACTCGTCTCTCGCCAAGCCGCTCATCTCTACATTCCACTCGCTGTGCGTGCGCATTCTGCGCCGCGACGTCGAAGTGTTGAAGACCGGGAACCTGGGCCTGACGCGCACGTTTACGATCTTCGACGAGAACGATCAGCAGAGCCTGATGAAGCAGATCATGAAGCGCATGGGGCTCGACACCAAGCAGCTCACTCCGCGCACCGTGCTGGGCCGTGTTTCGTGGGCCAAGAATCATATGGTCGATCCGCAGGATTATTTTCTTGGTTCCAAGGATCCGAACAGCGAACGCATCGCGCACATCTTCAAGGCCTACCAGGACGAGTTGCTCAAAAACAACGCCATGGACTTCGACGATCTGCTGATCGACGCGGTGCGCGTACTCAAGGCTTCGGGCGAAGTGCGCGAGCGCTACCAGCACCGCTGGCGCTATCTGCTGGTGGACGAGTATCAGGACACAAACCGCCCGCAGTACGAGCTGATGAAGCTGCTGGCCGGCGAACACAAGAACGTGTGCGCGGTGGGCGACGAAGACCAGAGCATTTATTCGTGGCGCGGCGCCGACATTCGCAACATTCTGGAATTTGAAAAGGATTTTCCCAACGCGCGCATCGTGCGCCTGGAGCAGAACTACCGCTCGACGCAGATTATTTTGGAAGCGGCCGGCGCCGTAGTCGCCAACAACATCCGGCGCAAGGGCAAGAAGCTCTGGACCGAGCGCCAAGGCGGGTCGCTGATCGGTTACTACGAAGCGCCAGACGGAGAAAACGAAGCGCTGTTCATCGCGGACAAGATTCAGGCGTTTCTGCGAAGCTCGTCCGAAGAGGACGGGGGCGGAAGCCAGCACTGCGCAGTGTTATACCGGACGAATTCGCAATCGCGTCTCGTGGAAGAATCGCTGCGCCGCTACAACATCAGCTACACCATGGTGGGCGGATTCAGCTTTTACGAGCGCGCGGAGATCAAGGACCTGCTTGGATATCTGCGCCTGATCCGCAATCCGCACGACTCCATGGCATTGCAGCGCGTAATCAACACGCCGACGCGCGGCATAGGGAAGACGACTCTGGAAACTTTGGAGCGGCTGGCTCTCGAAACCGGCGTCTCAACGTGGGAAGCTACGTCCGCGGCAATTGCGAATCGGCTGATCCCCACGCGCGCTTCGATGGCGCTCGATACTTTTCGCCAGCTCATTCTCGATGCGCAGGCCATGATGGATCCGGACTTCGCCGGCAAGCTCTCCGCGGATGTAGCGGAAAAGCAAGCGACCGAAGACGACACCGGCTTCGGATTTGGAGCAGCGGCGGAAGACAGGGAACAAGGGAACAAGGGAACAAGGGAACAAGAAAGCGCGGAGGCGCAATTCGGCGGCGATCAAGATCAGATGCAACTGCTCGACGCTTCGCATTTCTCACCCGCCGGCAACGCACCGAAGCGGCCCTTCCTCGTGATGCCGAAGGAGAATGTTGCGGCTTCTGCGGCAGGCAACGATGCCGACCAAGACCCTAAAGCGGGGAGCGCCTTCCGCGCTCCCGGCGATTCCGCCACGCTGCCCGAGCTGATCCGCTTCCTTATCGACCGCACCGGCTACATCAAGGCGCTCGAAACCGAGGGCACGCCGGAGGCTTTCAGCCGCATTGAGAATCTGAAGGAACTGGCCAACGCCGCGCACGACGCCGAGGAGCGCGGCGAGACGCTGGCCGAGTTCCTCGATCACGCCGCACTCGCGTCGGACTACAGATCAATTCGATCCCAATGCCCGCGTCACGCTGATGACGCTGCACGCGGCCAAGGGACTCGAGTTTCCGCTGGTGTTTCTCGCCGGGCTCGAAGAGGGCCTGTTCCCACACTCGCGCACACTGAACAATCCGGAAGAACTCGAAGAGGAGCGCCGCCTGTGCTACGTAGGCATGACGCGCGCCATGAACACGCTCATCCTGACGCGCGCCCATTATCGCCGCCGCTACGGCAACGACATGCCGGAGAGGAGCATCCCTTCGCGCTTCCTTGAAGAAGTTCCCTCGGAGCTTGTCGAAAATCTCGGCGGCCGCAGCCCGGCGTGGGCCGCTCCCGCCTATTCGTCCGGGCACGGCGCGGGCCGGCGGCACTGCGTGCGGGCGACGCGGACGGGGCGCACTTTAATTACGAAGACGAAAGCCAGGAGATTCCGCGCAGCCTGGCGACGGGCGACTCACCCCGGCACGAATCTAGTCCAAAGATAAAGCGTGCGAACGCCGGGAGCACCGCAAGCGGGCGGTGCCGGCAACATTGCCAACATCGCCCGCTTCTTCGGCGGAAAATCCGGCAGCGGCCGACCCGGCACATTCGCACGCCCGGCGATGGAGATTCCCGCGGCCCATGGCGCATCAGGACTGAAAAAGAGCCAGCGCGTAATGCATGCCAAGTACGGCGAAGGCACGGTGCTGGTGCGCGAGGGTGAAGGCGAAGACGCCAAGCTGACGGTTCTCTTCGCCCGCCACGGCGTGAAAAAGCTGATGGAAAAGTTCGCCAATCTGAAAAAGATTTAGCGCGACTTGGCAAACCTCACGCGTGCCAACGCTACTCCTTAGACTGAAAACGCCATGCAATCTCGAAGCGAAGCTTGGGCTGCGACCGCGAACGTCCGCAGCGATGGCTGCCGCGCTTGGCATCATTTTGGCCCTCTGCCGGCTGCGGAATGCCCGGCGCGCCGCAGCCTCCCTCGCTGAATCTTCCCGATCGCGTCGCCGATCTCTCCGCCGTGCGCACCGGCAACCAAGTAGCGCTCACCTGGACGCATGCCCAAGAGAGACACCGACAAGGTCCCGCTGAAAGGTAACGTTACGGTGCGCATCTGCCGCAATGAGAGCGTCGCCGCAGGTTGCTTGGCGGCGGCAACCATCGAGCTCGCTCCGGACGCCGACGGCGCATTTACCGACACCCTGCCGCCCGCGATGGCCGAGGGCGCGCCGCGCGTGCTCACTTATTTTGTTGAGCTCGATAACCGCAAAGGCCGGACCGCCGGACTGTCCAACGGCGCAATGACGTTGCCGGCGAGGCGCCTGCCGCAATCGACGGCCTGGCAGCCGAGATGCGCCGCGACGGCGTTCTGCTGCGCTGGGTGGCCGCGCCCTCCGGGAGAACGCCTGTCGCGGTGCGGCTTGAGCGCAAATTGGTTTCGCCTCCTGCGCCAGGAAAGTCCGCCGAGGGCCCGCTCGCATCGCGCCCTGAGCAGGCTGAGCGAACACTGCTCGTTGAGCCGCGCGCACATCTAGATCGCGCGCTCGACAGCAGCATCCAATTTGGCGAGACCTACGAATATCGCGCACAACGCGTGGCGCGCGTTGCCGTCAGCGGAGAAATATTGGAGCTCGCCGGACCGCTCTCATTCCCCGTTCGCATTGCGGCCGTGAACGTGTTTCCTCCCGCCGTGCCCAAAGGATTGGCGGCAGTGGCAACAGCCGGCGCAGAGGGCGCGGGACCCGCGATCGACCTGAACTGGCAGCCCAACACAGAAACCGATCTTGCGGGCTACGCCGTTTACCGAAGCGAAGCGGGCGCAACTGAGAATCGTTGGCAGGGCATTTCCTCTGCACAGCCAGTGCCCGCACCCTACTTTCACGATGCCAACGTGCAGCCCGGCCATACATATAGATACGCCGTAAGCGCCGTCGATCGGCAAGGGCACGAAAGTGAACGCTCGGCGGAAGCCGAGGAGACGGTGCCCGCGCCGTAAATCTGCTCCGAGACAAGGAGAAAAATGAAATACTGCCGATTCCTCTATGGTGGTCAAGATCAGTACGGCGTTGTCGACAAGCGTGGCGGAAGGCTGCAGATCGTCGACTTGATGCCCCCGCCCGAAGAAGACCTGCAATACCGCATCGAGCATGGAGGCTCGCCCGCCTTCAGTTTCGATTTCGAAGCCATCCCCTTAAGCACGGCGGACCTTCTGGCGCCGGTTACGCCTTCGAAGATTATTTGTGTGGGCCGCAATTACCGCGAGCATGTGAAGGAACTGGGCAACGAGATGCCCACCGAGCCGTTGCTGTTCTTCAAGCCGCCCTCGTCATTGCAACGGCCGGGCGGCGCGGTGGCGCTGCCCGCGGTGTCGGAACGCGTGGACTTTGAAGGCGAGCTGGCGCTGGTGATCGGCAAGCGTACCCGCAACCTGAAGCCCGAAGACAACTGGCGCGAAGTGGTGCGCGGCTACACGCTGGCCAACGACATCTCCGCACGCGACCTGCAAAAGAAAGACGTGCAGTGGGCGCGGGCCAAGGGCTTCGACACATTTTGCCCAGTGGGCCCGGTGGTGAGCGACGAACTGGACCTCGATGCGGGCGTGACGATTGAGACGCACGTCAACGGCGAGTTGCGACAGCAGGCTTCCACGCACGACTTCATCTTTACCGTGCCGGTTTTGCTGCGCTACATCTCCGCGGCCTTCACGCTGGAACCGGGCGACCTCATTCTCACGGGAACTCCTTCCGGCGTGGGACCGCTCAAGCCGGGCGACCGCGTAGAAGTTTCCATTGCAGGCCTCGGCGTGCTGGCAAGTACTGTGGAAGCGGAATAGATTGTGTTGGCGAAATTGCAGTCCGCGTCAGCCGGACTTCCGTCCGCTCTCCAGGTTGAGAACGGAGCCCGCCGGTTTCTTCTGCGGCAGTTTTCCGTGAGCGTACCTTCCCAGTTCTTCGAGGAATCTGACCCGGTCCGCCAGTTGATCCGAGTAAACAATTTTCGTGCCGTCTGTTCCGGTAATTGTTAAGAAGCCGCCAAAGACGCCGTCTTTAATCTCCGCGATCTCCCCCCATCGAATCCGCTTTTCGCCGCGCAACCAGAAACGCTGTACCAGGCCGTCGTAGACGACGGCCACCGTCCCCGGAAGCCTGAATAACTCGACGGCCGCTGCGAAAAGTAAGGCGTCCAGAATCAGCAAATTCCAAATTCTGCCCGAGGTATGGCGCTGATAGTCATTGAACGCCGCCCATGCGGGCAGAAGAACAGCGGTCGGCAAGACAAGATAGGCGAGCGGGTCCCGAGTGAATTCCACGCTTCCGTCGCTGCGGTTGATCGCTTCGCGCACTTTACTGGTGTTGCGCCATTGCATCAAGAGCAGAAGCGCTGCGGAGATAAGGTTTGCAATCGCGAGTGAAATTCCCCAGTGCATCGAGATCATCTTACCTTAAAAAGCCTTCTCCGCTGGCGGGAATTCGCACGAATTGCCCGGCATGCAACCGGCCTTGGCGCATCGCATCCTAATGAGAAGAGGTACACTGGTGCCGTAGGACGTCTCCGCAATCGCCCATCCCCGCGCAGGAGGAATCATGCCGCAGAATCTGCTTGAACAGCTACGCCAATTCACCGTTGTCGTCGCCGATACCGGCGATATGGAAGCGATGGAAAAATTCCACCCCCAGGACGCGACCACCAACCCATCGCTAATCACAGCGGCGGCACAGATGCCGCAGTATCAGCCCATTGTGGACGGCGTGCTGAAGGATGCGCGCAACCAGCTCGGCGAGAGCGCCACCGACCAGGCGGTCGCCAATCTCGCCTTTCAGCAACTGGCCATCGCGTTCGGCAAAAAGATCCTCAAGATCGTGCCCGGCCGCGTTTCGACGGAAGTCGACGCGCGACTTTCTTACGACACCAATGCCACCATCGCGCAGGCGCGCAGCATTATCAAGCAATATGACGCAGCGGGCGTTGGCCGCGATCACGTCCTCATTAAAATTGCGTCGACTTGGGAGGGTATTCAAGCCGCCGAGGTGCTTGAGAAGGAAGGCATCCACTGCAACCTGACGCTGCTCTTCGGCATGCATCAGGCCATCGCCGCCGCCGATGCGGGCGTCACGCTGATCTCGCCCTTCGTGGGCCGCATTCTCGACTGGTACAAGAAGGACACGGGCAAGGACTACCAGGGCGCAGACGATCCCGGCGTGCAATCGGTGACGCGCATTTACGACTACTTCAAGAAATTCGGCTACAAGACCGTGGTGATGGGCGCCAGCTTCCGCAACATCGGCGAGATCTGCGAACTGGCCGGCTGCGACCTGCTCACCATTTCGCCGCAACTGCTTGCCGAGCTCGAGACCGCGCAGGGCGAGCTGCCTCGCAAGCTTTCAGCCGAAGCCGCCAAATCCATGCAGATCGACCGGATCGCCATGGACAAAGCGACATTCGACAAGATGCACGCCGCCGATCGTATGGCCAGCGACAAGCTGAAGGAAGGGATTGAAGGTTTCTCCGCGGCGCTCGTCAAGCTGGAAACTCTCTTGGCCAAGCGGCTAGCCGAGCTTGAGCAGCGACAGCCCGCGACGGTGTGAGCGCGGCTTCCGGCCCCGGAAATTCTCATGCAACGCAAGAAGGCAGCCCGCGCGGCTGCCTTTTTCGTTGCGCGCCGGAGATTCGTCGCACGATGGGCAGAGGGGTTTGCAATCGAGTTACGCGTCTGCCAACAAAATTGACCATCCCTCTTGACCAACGCAACTGTTCAGATAAGCTCAGTGTTACAACCTTGTAAATCGGGCCGCGGCCGGCAATTTCCCCGCGCAGCACAACCAGGAACAGCCAAGGCCCCAACGACAACCGGTTGCGCGCGCTCAGCCGCAGCAGTAAGACACGGAAAATCTCCACGATTCCGCGCACGGGAGGTGTGTATGCAGACGCAGACTCATCCGCTCGAACCCTTCTTTCAGCAGGCGGTCCGCAATAGTTACGAGGGCAAGCTGGGTCTTCACGATCCCGACGTGACTAGTTACGTGGCGCGCTTGCTGTGCCAATTTTCCGATGCCGAGAATCTTTACTGCATACGCGACGAATCGGGCCGCCCCATCGCGGAGTTGGAAGAGATGGAGCGCGCCGCCGACCCGGTGAACGGCGATGCACCCTCCTTCGACGCCGAACGCGCGCTGCGCAAACACATCGGCGACTACGCGCTGTTTGTGGCCGGCATGTACCCTGAGGCCGCTGGATCCAAGCGCCGTCTGCGCCATGGCTCTCCAAGTCTCGCCGAGCTCATCCGCACCGGCAAAGAGAGCTACTTCATCGTCAGCCAGTTCAATCTTTTCGAATACGAAAAGGAGGCGCCGCTTTTTGCGCGCCTCTCCAACAACTTTGAGCGCTGGCTTCTGGGGTTGACTTTGGTTCGCGAGGAGCTGGGACCACGCAAGCCGCTCCAGCTTCCGCATCGCGTAAACTGAAGCGTCGATCGACGCGAGACCATCGCTACGCCGCATGGGGCGCAAGAAAAACTCGCAAGGAGTGGAAAGGCGCTTCCCGCCCCTGACGCGGCCGATTTCCCATCCTGTCAATCGTTATTCCGACCACACGGCCAGCACGTTACCCACTCCGTCGGAGAAGTGGAAACGCCGTCCGCCGGGAAATTCGAACGCGGGCACAACCACAGAGCCGCCCGCAGCGACAATGGCCGCTTCAGTGGCTTTCAGATCCTTGGAGTAGAGCACAATCAATGGCGCGGCGCTGCCGCTCGTCTCGCCCGGCTTCGCAGTGCGAAAGCCTCCGTTGATTCCCGCGCCGGCTGCGTTGAAGCTGATATAGTCCGGTCCCCAATCCTCAAAGCTCCATCCGAAGGCCGTTGCGTAGAACTGCTTGGCGCGCGCCACATCGGTTGCGGCAATCTCAATGTAGTGAATCTTGTGGTGATTTTCTGCGAGACTCATGGATCTTCTCCTCTGCGTTAAGGCGTGTGGGATCGCAAGTAGAATCTGCAGTCCGATGTTGCACACGGGCTGCCGAGGTACGTGTAGAAGGTAGCAGAAGTCGGTGCGCGCGGCGCAGGAAATTTCTCGGTCGCGGCACGGCTAGGTCTCTGACCAGATAAATTCGCTCTTTTGGCTTTTGTGGTTTCCCACCCATTCGCCTGAAAAACGGCGAATGGATGGGGCACAGAAGGTTCTTCTTCAGGCGGTCAGAGACCTAGTGTCCCAGTTGCAGCGCAACTCCGCCCATGATAGTGCGCGGCGGCATATTGACGCCCGTGATTTCCTGGTAGCCGGTATTGCTCAGATTGGTGAGGCGCAGATAGGGCCGCAGCTTTCCCGTGTCGTGGGTGAGCGTCGCGTCCCACACCGGATAAACGGTCTGCTGATAGCGCTCGGCAATCTGGACGGCGTTGGTGATTACAAAATCGCGGCCCAATGCGGACGTCCACGAAGCATGAATGTTCTGGACCGGATAGTTAAACACATACTCCGATTGGAGCCCGTGCAAGGCGCTCTGCGCGCCGTGCACACCGGTCCATGCGATGCGCACGGCTTGCGATTTTTTCGGAATCCACGTAAGCCGAGTTTCGACGCCGGAAAATCCAAAGCCGTTCAGATTGTCCGCGCACCACATGTTCGCAACCGGCATATTGTCGATCTCGCAGGACGCGGGAAGATAAGGATTGGGCAGAGTCGCGCTCTTCACGTAATCGATGGTGTCGTGCTGTTGCGAAAAAGATCCAGTAGCCGAGAGCGTGAGCTTTGTCGACGGCGCCCAATCCGCGCCTGCATCGCCCGTCCACGCCGACTCCGGTTTGAGATTTGGATTGCCGAGCGTCGAAGGATCGGAGTAATAAAGATCGGTGTAGGTCGGGGTCCTGAATCCGTAACCACCGCTGGCACGCAATTTCAAATTCTTCATCGCGCGCAAACTGCCGGCCAGCTCCGGCGAGAATACGGCCTGCGCTCCGCCGGAGAAAATTTCCTCACGCGCGCCCACCGAAAGGCTCCAGCGTTGTTTCGCTGGCCGCAGGTCCAGGTCCACGTATCCCGCGCCGCGATTCCGCGCATGAACGCCAAGCGCGAAAGAACGTTCAACCACACCGGATGGGTCGAGATTGGAAAAATTGTAGCTATTAATGCTGTCGCCGTCGGCTTCGAGGCCCATCAACAGAACGGAATCCTTGCGCACAGTGAGCGTCTGCCGCAGCGATCCCTGCCACGAGCCATCGATGTGGTTATTCTCGTATCCTGCCGGATCGTTGCGCCAAAGCACGAAGTCGTCGGTGTGGCGGCGATAGCCGAAGGCTGCGACGGTGTGGCCGCCAAGTTCCTGCCGCACGGAAGCGAACCAGCCCTTGGTCCGCTCCCACGAGTTGAAGGCGCCATAAAACTGGTTGGCGCCGAAGGAGCGATCGCTTGACGCAAAGAGCAGATCGGAGACGCCGAGCCGCGAGCCGACCCAACTTTCCAGAGAGGCGTCTTCGTTTCGGTAGTCGCGGTCATTCTGGCACTGCTGCGGAGAACAAGCGCCGGTGTATGTCGGGGCGGTATATCCGGGCGTAGCCGTGAATCCCGTGGAGTAGTTGCGCTCCGCTGCGACGCGGCCGCTCCACGGGCCGCGCGTGGCGCCGCCGACGAGCGTTTCCTCATTCGACTCGAGACTTCCCTCGCCCGCGCGCACAAAAAGCGAATCGTGATCGGGCGCAGCGGTCAGGAAATCCACCACTCCGCTCAGCGCGTCGACACCATGAAGCGTGGATCCCGCGCCCTCCAGCGACTGGATGGAATCGATGGCGTCGAGAGGCACCGGCAAATCGAGATTATGGTGCGAGGATTGCGCATCGTTGATGCGAAATCCGTTGAGCAGCACCAGCGTCTGCTCGAAACTGCCGCCGCGCATCACAATATCGGCCTGACCGCCTCCGGCGCCGCGCTCCTCGATAAATATCGACGAGTCCTCGCGCAGAAAATCCTGCGCCGACTCGGCCGCCAGCGACTGCCCTTGCACCGGCAATATGTCGACCGAGCGCTGCGACTCCGTCAGCGGCACCGGCGTGGCCGAGCCGAGCACGACCATGGTTTCCGTCTGGGCTTTGACAGGCGCTTTCGGTGGAGTTGCGGCATCCTGCGCAAAGGCCGCGCGCGGCAGAACAGCCAGCAACAGGGCAGCCGGCAGCAGGGATCGGGCGTTCAAGATCGATTGGCGCATCCACTCGATCATCGCCGACGCGCCCGGCCTCTCGAACAATGATTTCGTATCATCGCGAATAGTTGAGGTGCTAAACTACTTTTCTAGAGCCATGCGCATCGACGCCTTTCTCCGGGAAAGCCCTATGTTCGCCGTCAACCGCGCGGCGCGCCGCTTTGAGTCGCTGGCCTCGCGCACGCTGGCCGCCGATGGTCTCGGCTTTCTGGAGGCTTTGGTGCTGGCTGCGCTGTTTTTCGAGGCGCCGCGCCAGGTAAAGCCCTCACAGTTGGCGGAAACCTTTTCGACCACGCGCGGCAACCTGAGCCACTGCGTCTCATCGCTTGAGGCGAAAGGCTTGCTCTTGCGCAAGATCGATCCCAACGACGCACGCGCCTATCTTCTTGCGCTCAAGCCGCAGGGCAAGCGTTGCGCTCTGCGCGTCATTGCCGCACTCGATCGATTGCAGAAGGAATTCGAAAACGAGATCGGCAAAACCGCGCTCGCCGAGATGATCAAGTCCATCCGCAAGCTGGAAGCACGCGCAGGGGCGAAGTGACGCCAAATCGGCGCAGGGCCTATCTCTGATTTGCCACGGCGTTGACGAAATAAGTAAAGGAATCGGCGTTCGTCAAAGGGTCCGCCGGTGCCTTCCCCGTCGACGGCATTTTGTGCCAGGGGGCAAGGATCTTCCCGGCGGGATCGGTGGCGTACCAGACCAGGTCCTCGCAGTCCTTTTGGCCGTATGCGACGTCTTCCGTCGAAGCTCCGTCCGGCAGATGCGACATTTCGTGCACAAAGGTCGTGGCCTGTGAATCCGGCCCGCTATCGAGCTCGCTCCAGAAAGCATTGGCCACAAAAATTTCAGGAGGGTAGGTTTCTTTATGAACGTAGGCAATGTCTTGTGAATCCACAGGTGAGCCAAGAATGTCGGCCCCGGCCGGGTACACCGTATTGGTGATGGACTTGATTCCGTTCAGGAGGCCGAGCACATTGTTGACGTCCTTTCGTATCAGTTGCTGCGTAGCCGGCGTGGCATTTCCAAAATACTTCTTGCTGATGGCCTGCGTCGCATCGTCCCACGGATTCTTGTCCGTGTAGGTCTTCGCTTTGGCGACCATCGCTTTTGCCGCGGCGAGATCTTTGGTCAGATGAGCCACGTTATCGGCAGTGAACCTCGGACCCCCCGGCGTTAAGCTGGCGCACGAGGTGTTTACCGGGCCCCCAAATATGCTTTGTTGGGGCTGCTTCCTTGCCATCACAGGAGTCTGCTGCGGCACGCCCGGAGTCCCCTCCAGCTTTGTCCCCGGCGGTGGTTTGAATTTTTCGGCCCCACCGGGGCCATAACACACCGCGGAGCAGCTCGGGTCCGTCTGATCCACCCCGCATGTGAAGCCTTGCGATTCAGTCGCCTTCACTTCGTCAATGGGAATCACGAATCCATCGGTCAGCGGCGGATTAATGTGCAGGCAGTAGATGCATAGGTTGCCCTCCTGCTTCCATAACGTCACGGTTGGGCCCGTGTTGGAGCATTTCCCCGTATTGTCTGGCGAGCCCGTAATGCCATAGCACACCAGTGGATTCATTCCCTTGTATGGGCTGGTGTTGCCGCTCTCGCAACTCGACTCGTAGGTGTCGGAGTAAACCGGAGCGCCTCCGCCGGATTCGTACACGTCTCCGATCGGTACGGTGGGGGCCTGCTGCTGCGCGGGCGCTCCAATGCTGGACAAAACTACCAGCGCTCCGACCCCTGCGCAGATTCTTCTCGCCCTTTTTTGCAACTGTCGATTCGTGAGATATGGATTCGCCTCGTTCGCGCCGCTTTGCGCATACGAGTCTGTCGGAAGAATGGCCGCGTCGCGACCGCTGGCTTGGCTCAGTTCCATCATGCAGGCACCGCCGGATTTGAGGATGCGGGGGAAAGCGTGCTGCTCAGGATTCTACCGCAATTTCGGTTCGGCCCGTCGACAGAATGGCTTTGCTTCGCCTTTGCGCCGCGGCGCGATAAACGCTGAGTCTTGCCCTACGCGCGCTCCCAGAACGGGGGCGATAGAGTCTCCCACCGCACTGGTTCAACCCGACGCACCAGGAAGATCCACGAGAACGCGCCCACCAGCGCCACTGCGCCGCTGACGGCGAAGGCCAGCCGCGCGCTGCCACGCGTCTGCACGATGAATCCCGTGAGCCATGGCGCGACGATTCCGGAAAAATTGGCAAAACCGTTTTGCAGGCCCGACCATCGGCCGGCCATCTGTGGCCCCGCGAGAGTTTGCGCAATCGCCCAATGGTTTGAAGCGTAGGCGCCCTGGCCGACGCAGGCGACGGCAAGCAGACTCAAAGCGATCAGCGGATGGCCGCGAACCACGGTAAGCGCGAGAAGAATGGACGCCACCGCCTGGCCGCCCGCGACGAAACCGATGCGCACCGCCGTGGCCGATTCGCCGCGCGCGATGAGACGGTCCGAGATCCACCCGGAAAACACCGTGCTGCACGCAATGAGCAGATAGACCGACGCGCTGAGCTGCGACATCCCTCGAATTGAAAGGTGCTCCTCCCGCACAAGATACAAGGGTAGCCACGCCAGTAATTGATAGTAGAAATAGTTGCCGCAAAAGTGACCGATCGCTGCGCCCCATGCGCAGCGCAGGCGCAACATCTTCAAAACGGACGGACTCGAATCGCCGCTCGGTTCCCCCTCTGCACGCGCCGCGGCATCGGGAGCGTCCACCCGGCCACCGTGCGGCATCGCCAGGTACCACGGCGCCAGCCATAAGAGCGCGCCCACGCAAAATCCTATAAACAGCAAGCGCCAGCCGTAGTGCACGAGGATGAGCCCGGCCACATACGCGCCCGATGCCGGCCCCAGCTTGGTTCCCGCATCGATAAACGCATTCGCGCGCCCGCGATGCTCTTGCGGCATAGCGGCAAAGATGCGCGAATAGCAAGGATACGCGACGGACTCGCCTATGCCAAGCACCAACTGCAGCGCAAACAGGATCGCAAAATCCGGCGCGAGGCCCGATGCCGCCATGGCCGCCGACCACAAGAGATACCCGAAGAATAAAACCCACCCCGCGTGAAAGCGATCCGTCAGCCAGCCCGCCAAGCCCAGGAGCTGCACCAGCGCATACGTCCAGAAAAATGCGGACAGCAGCTTGCCCGCCTGGAGCGGCGAGAGCGTGAACTGCTTTTGCAGAAGCGGGACCGCCATCGACAGATTGTTGCGATCGATGTAATTGACGAGGACGGAAAAGACCAGAAGCCCGACGACGACCCATTCCTTGCGCGACATTACGGCGCGCTGCGGCACGGCTTCAGCCATCGTCCCCTCGCAGTCTGCTGCAAATGCTATCACGCATGCCATGGAGCGAAATTTATGGCGAGCGGCTCTGGTTCCGATTCTCCGGTTTATTGCGTGGATTGGCTCGCGCTTGATTCTTCTGTTGGCGTCGCCGCGCTCGCAAGCGCATTTGACTCGAGAACGATCTGCTTGAGCTCGCCCGCGCCAACGGAGAGGAAGACGCCGGTTCCTTGAAACGCGCGGCAGTCGCGGAGGACGGCGCCGGGCGTATCGTGCAACTGTATCAACCGGCGACTTCGCCGAAGGCTTGCTCGTGGTCACATCATCGAGTTCCAGATTGCTCGAGTGCGCGACGCTGAAAGCCGGCCCCGACACTGGATTCAGCTGCACATCGTGCAACTCCAGATCGTCGGTGTAAGTGGCCGTCATGCCTGACTTGCCCGTTCCCATCAGGTCGCTGATGCGCAGGTTCCGGATCGGCATTTCAGGAAGCCCGGCGACGTCGATCAGAATCTTGGCTCCGCTGATGGTCATGTGGCTTATGGCAATGTTGCGAAACACCGGCGTGGTTTTCGACACAGGTTCGTCGCCATGGCGCGTTTCGCCTTCCATCAGATAATAATTCGTGACCACGATCGCTTCGCCCACATTTTCCATGGCCCAGTTGTCGAAGCGAATGTTTTCGACCACACCGCCGCGGCCACGCGCGCTCTTGATGCGCGCTCCATTCTCGGTGTCTTTCACAGTCATGTTGCTTGCCGTAATGTTGCGGATGCTGCCTGAAGTCTCGCTGCCGATCGACACCGCACCATGCGCATGGTGCACCGTGCAATTCGTAATCGTCACGTCCTCTGTTGGCCGGTTCACGCGCAATCCATCGGCATCCTTGCCCGACTTGATGACGATGCCGTCGTCGCCTGTATCAATATAGTCATTCGAAATGCGGACGAAGCGGCTGGAGTCGATCACAATCCCGTCGGTATGCACGCCGGGATAAGTTTCGATCACCAGGTTTTCGACGGTCGCGTTCTCGCTGTAGAGCAGATGCACCGTCCACATCGGCGAGCCGATGAAACGCAGCCCTGAAATCAGAATGTTCTTGCTGTTCATAAACCGGATGAACGACGGCCGCAGCTCCGCGGCGGCATCTTCGTATTCTTCCTTCGGAATCGTCTTTGCCGGCATTGAGATCGTTCAGCAACTGCTCCCAATGCGGTCCGTTGGCGCTGCCGGGGTCTTCGCCCTTGGCTTGCTGTCGACCGTGCAGCTTCATCCAGTCGGCGTTGTTGCTCATGAGCACGCCGCGGCCCACGACGGCAACATTCTCAAGGTCGTGCCCGCCGATGAGCGGAACCGGCGTCAGCGTCTCGATTCCCTGCTGGCGGCCCGGAGTAAACGGCAGCATCAGTGGCAGGAAATTCCACGATGGCGCCCGCGTCAAAGTCGAGCGTCAAGTTGCTTACCATTTCGATGGGCCCCGAGACGTAATGCCCTGCCGGCACAAAGACCGTGCCTCCACCGGCTTTCTTTGCCGCCGTGATCGCAGCGCGAAACGCGTCCGCCGCATTGGCCGAGCCATCGTTCTTCGCACCATAATCCAGAATGTTGAACACGGGCAGGCTCGCGCTCGACGCGGCCTGTGCGTACGCAGAGCCGCGGATACACAACGGCCGCGAGTACAGCCGCAAATCTCCACCGCAATCCCACGTTCATTGGAACTCCTGATTGTACGCGCCGCTCATTTCGGCTCGATGGCAATGACCGACAGCTCGGTGTCGCCCAGGTTGTGGCCTTTGTGCGTCTGGCCGAGCCGCCACACCACTTCATCGGTTTTCAGCGTGGAAGGTTGGATGCTTCCATCGGGCAACACGTGCTCCAGTTGCGCGCCGTTGAGGCAAACCACCACGCGCGCGTGATGCGTATGCTGCGGCTCCCAGGCGTGCGCGGCAATCTGGATATAGTAGGTGCGGCTGTGCCGGTCTTCAATAAGCACCTTGTAATTGGACGGCAATCCCTTCATGCCCCAGGTTTCGACGCTGCCCGCCGTCAGAAACTCCACGCGCACCAGTTTCAGCGCAGCGTGGCCGGCGTTGGTCACCATTCGCCGTCCTGCCGCCTCATTCATCACTTCACCGCGATGCACGGCTGCCACCCCCATCGTGCCGTCGGCGAACTTCACCTCGACGCCATCGCCGCTCAAGAACACGACTACGCTAGCGTGCTCGCCGGCCACGGTTTCCCGCTCGCCAGGCGCCAGTGCCTCTTCAGTCACAATGACCTTCTCGTTTCTGAAGACTTCCGTCGTCGCGGCAAGAATTGGCGGGGCCGCAAAGACAAAAACCAAACCCGCGCCGATCCATATTGATGCTCGTTGCATAAGAACTCCAAGCTCGCTGCAAACTGAGTTTGAGATTTAAGACAGCCCACGGACGCGATCGAAAAGCTGCTCCGAACTGGCGCAGCCATGCTATCACCTGCTGCCTTTGCGCCCCCGGCGCGCTGCCCTGCGGAGGCTTTCAGTGAGTGCCGTCCGGAGGAGTCGGCGGCGTATTTGACCCACCGTTTGGGGTGGTTGGCAGCGTGTTATCCGGCTCTGACGGAGTTGTAGGCTGCGTCCCGCTCGGCGGCGGGTTGCCATTGTTGGGGGCTGTCGGCTGCGTCCTGCTCGGCGGCGGGTTGCCGCTGTTGGGAGATGTCGGCTCTGTCCTGCTCGTCGGTGGAGCGCCATTTCTCGGTGATGTGGGCAATGTGCTGTCCGACGGAGGTGCGCCATTGCCGGGTGCTGTGGGCTCCGTTCTGCTTGGCGGAGGGTTGCCATTGCCGGGCGCTGTTGGCTGCGTCCCGCTCGTCGGTGGAGCGCCATTTCTCGGTGATGTGGGTAATGTCCTGTCCGGCGGAGGTGTGCCATTGCCGGGCCCCGTCGGCTGTGTCCTGCTTGGCGGAGGATTGCTATTGCCGGGCGCTGTCGGCTGCGTCCCGCTCGTCGGTGGAGCGCCATTTCTCGGTGATGTGGGTAATGTCCTGTCCGGCGGAGGTGTGCCATTGCCGGGCCCCGTCGGCTGTGTCCTGCTTGGCGGAGGATTGCTATTGCCGGGCGCTGTCGGCTGCGTCCTCGGCGGCGGAGAGCCGTTGGAACCGGTCGGTGCCGTGCTGCCCGGGCGCGGCGGCGGAGAGCCATTAGAACCGGTCGGCGACGTGCTGCCAGGGCGTGGTGGCGGAGCACCGTTGGAACCCGTCGGCGTCGTGCTGCTTGAGCGCGGCGGCGGAGCGCCATTGGAACCCGTCGGCGTCGCGCTGCTTGAGCGTGGCGGCGGAGAGTTGTTGGAACCGGTTGGTGCCGGGCTGCCAGGGCGCGGTGGCGGAGCACCATTAGAACCGGTCGGTGCCGGGCTGCCAGGGCGCGGTGGCGGAGAGCTGATGGGACCGGCCGGCGTCGTGCTGCCCGGGCGTGGCGGTGGAGAGTTGTTGGAACCGGTTGGTGCCGTGCTGCCAGGGCGTTGTGGCGGAGAGTTGTTGGAACCGGTTGGTGCCGTGCTGCCCGGGCGTGGCGGCGGAGCACCATTAGAACCGGTCGGTGCCGTGCTGCTTGAGCGCGGCGGCGGAGCGCCATTGGAACCCGTCGGCGTCGCGCTGCTTGAGCGTGGCGGCGGAGCACCATTTCTCGGTGATGTGGGCTGCATCCCGCTTCGTGGCGGAGCACCGTTGGAACCCGTCGGCGTCGTGCTGCTTGAGCGTGGCGGCGGAGAGCCGCTGGAACCCGTCGGCGTCGCGCTGCTTGAGCGCGGCGGCGGAGCGCCATTTCTCGGTGATGTCGGCTGCGTCGCGCCTCGAGACGGCGTGCCGCCCGGGCTTCCAGGTTTGCCCTTGAGTGCCGAGCCCACTGCCTTGGTCGCAGCCGGAATCAGCATGTACTGACACAGGCGCTTGCCTCCGGCCAGCCCGCGTTGATAGTCCGAGACGTTGCTGCCGACCTGAGGCGTGGTCATTTCGGCATAGATCTGTTGGAGAACCATCGACTGGCCTGGCTGTATTCCCCACGTTTTCGCTGCCTCTACGAAATTGCCCTGCGCAAAATAGCCCGCTCCGGCCATCAGGCCCATCGCGCCGTTTTGCAGGTTCTGCAGGCAACTGCCGATACCGGCCACGAGGCCCTGCAGGTAATTGCCTTCGTCCGGGGTTTGGCTCGCGGTTTGTGTGTTGGGCTTGGGCGTTGGCTGCGCCGCGGGCTGCAGCTTAGGCTGTGTGCCTGCTTGCGGCCCGGGCGCCTTTCTGCACTCGCATCCCGGCGGTTTCGTCACATTGGGATAATCGCAGGCGTTGTAGTTTTTCGGCCCCGCGGGAAAGCACGGGTCGGGCTCCGTGTTCGATATTCTCAGTTGAAATGTCGTTGGCGGCGGGTTGCCCGTCGCTCCGTACTCGGCGGGGGGCATCGGCGTTACCCCAGCGGTAGGAACGACCGGCGGAACGTTTCCGGAGCATTCCCAGTAGCACGGATCCGCCTCCGTGCTGGTACAGTAAAGTCCTCCCATCGCCTTCTGGTATACCGCAGTCGCAAGGTCGGCCGGCACAATCACGGAGTACTTCGCCGCAGGCTGATTCTCATCGCAGTAGTAGCAAACGTTCCCCTGCTGCGACTCCAGCACGGAATCCTGGCCTGACGGATAGCACTTTTGCCCTGATGCTATCGTCAACTTTGAGCAGTTCGCAGGATTGTACCCGCCCACATTCAGGCTCCGGTTGCCCGCCTTGTCGCAGTCATTCGAGTCCTGGTCCTGGTAGACCGGAGTGTCGGAGCCCGAAGCAAACTCGTCTGCCTTAGGTGTCGGGCTCGGCGAAGCACTCGGCGGAACATTCGGCGGCGCACCGCCCTGCCCCATCTGCGCCGTCCCCGGCGGAGGCGTGTACTGAAATTTGCCGAAGCACGAGAGATAACACTGCGGGTCCGCGGGATTTGCTGTGCAAGTGTAGCCATAATTATTGGGCGAATTCAGCGCCGTCACAGTCCCGCCCCCACTGATGGGGATCACGATCGCCGGACCCGTCATTCCTTCCGGTGGCTGCTGGCAGTAGACGCAGAAGTTTCCCGACTTCCCCGCCAAAAACGATTCCCCGCCCCCAATCGGCGAACACTCGGTGTATCCGGGTTCCAACTGCCTCTTGAAGCAGAGCGCCGCGTTATACCCGTCCACATACGGGCTGCTGTGGTTGGCCGAGTCGCAACTCTCTGAAAACTGGTCCTCGTACACCGGTGAATTCGAGTTGTTCTCGAACACATCCCCCATGGGTCCGCTCGCAGGCGGCGGCACTTCCTGCGCCCGCGATACGCCGCTGGCAATCGCCACCATCAGCAACGCTCCCGCAAACACGCAAACCCTCTTCGCCGCATAGCGCAGATTGAGATGGGGAATCATGGCTCGCTCCGGTGGCTTCATTCGTGCCGATCGGGAGCGAGGGACATGGGGCTTCACAGGATGCGGAAAAACCCTTTCGAGGCCGCTGTTTTGAAAGGGCACGAATTTATTCGTGCCGCAAGTGCCGCAAAATGTACCGGGCTTTAGCCCCTGAGGGACGCAGTTCGCGATCTTCGCCTGCCCTTCGGAGTTTTTCCGCGGCCTGTCTAACCCCTGAGGGGCAAAAGCAATCATGCTGGAACCACCGTGGCGGAGAATTTCGGAGGGAAGCTTGCTGTAGAGGATTCTACTGCAAAGTCATCGACCGTTTGCAATGCGCACGCGGCCATCGCTGCTCTGCGCTGCGTCGCAGGTCCAAACCCTTGAGGTCTCCAGCCGGTATACGCTACTGTCCGCTGCTCGCACGCTGCAGCCTCTTCATCACCGCCGGCAGCCACACTTCGTTCATGAAGGCCTGCGCGTTGACCGGCGCCTGAGGGGTCTCGCAAGTGGCGCCAACCGATTCCTGGGCGTCGGTGAGAACGCCCTTCGCAATCGGATTGCTCTCGAGGTATGCCTGGAGCTGGCTGGCCGGCACGATCATGTCGGAGTCAATCACAATCAACTCGCCGCTGGGCGAGGTGGCAAAGTTGCCAGGGTTGGTATCGATCATCACATTCCCCGAGCCGCCAAGCTGGTTGGCATACTGCTGCAGTTGGCTCGTGATTGCGCTTTGGTTCATGTTCGGAAAACTCTTGCTGCTAAGCTGCTCCGCCCCAGGAAACTGCTGCGCAAAATCGGCAACCGCGAGCGACCCCACCTGCTGAAAGCTCGGCGGCTCATAGTTGAGGATGTTGGGCGTCGAAACTCCGATGTCACTCAGGATTTTGGCGCCGTTGATCTGGCCTTGCAGCGAGCCGGCGGCGCCGGGGTTTTCTGTCGTGATCTTCACAACGTTGCCGCCCGGCAGATGATAGACGGCAGCGAAACTGCCGCTGTCGATATAGTCGGCCAACTGCGTGACTCCGGTGGGCAGCTGCACCCATTTGTTGGCGAGTTGTGCGGGCATCGCGGTTACATCGCCGAGCAGATCGAGGCCGCCGATGGCGTTGCCCGCTGAAGTGCCGCCGGTAATGACGTAGTTGCCGGGCTTGGCGCCGCTGGAGGGCTGGGTGACGCTGCCGTTGCCGCCCGGCGTGGGCTTGGTAATGCTGCCACCACCCGAACCACCGCCGCCCGCGCTGCCGATCTGAGCCGGGCCGTTGCCGCCTGCGCCGGCCGGCGCACCTGCTTGCCCTTTTAAAGCGCTTTTCAGCGCGCCCGCCGCACCTTTCGTGATTGCCGGCACCGCAACGTAGGCGCAGATTCTCCGGGCCTGGGTTTTGCAGCGCTCGAACGTGGTGACATTTTGGCCGATCGTTGGCGTGTTCAGCTCCTTCCAGAGCGTGCCAAGGAAGGCCGACTGGCCGGGCTGCAGACCCCATGTTTTCGCCGCAGTGACAAAATCTCCCATGAAGAAATAGCCGGCCCCGGCGATGGCATTGACAGTGCCCTGCACGCAATCGCCAACGCCCGCCACGACGCCTGCGAGGCAGTCAATCGCGGGGCTGGTAAGCGGTTTGGTTGGCGTGCAGGTTTGCGGCGTGGGTTGTTGCGTTGCGCCAGGCGGGTTTTCGGCCGGCGGCGTCGGCGCGCTGGGAGGAGAAGCCGGCGGCTGCGTCCCAGGATTTTCCGGCGGTCCCGAGACCCGCCGCACGCCGGGCGGAAGCGTCAACGTACCCGTCCCCGTACAGATCAGCATGCATGCGTCCGCCTGGTCGGCGCCGCACCGAAATCCTTGTTCCTCCGCAAGTCCCGCCAGATCGATGGGAAGAATCACTCCGACGATTGGCGGATTCAGCGGGAGACAGTAGAAGCAGGTATTACCCTCCTGCTTGATCGGTTGCATCCCCGGAAAATTACACACTCCGCGTCCCGCGGTGGGCATCATCTCGCCCTTGCAGACGAGCGGATTCATTCCTGCAAAGGGATTGTTCGCGTTCTGCTCCTCGCAGCTATCGCTCGCCGAGTCCTCGAAGACCGCCTGAGAGACGCCCCCGTTCAACTGGATCGTTGACGGTTCAGCCTGCTGCGGCTGCTCCTGCGTGCACGCGGCGCTTGTCGTCAAAATCGCGAGCGCCAACGCCCCTGTCGTAGTTGCCCACGCGCGAACTTTTGCCAGGTCCGTCATGACTGTTTTGCACCTGCATTGAGGATTGGGGGAACGTGCTGTCACGGATTCTACTGCAAATTCGGCAAACTTCAATCGGGGCAAGGTGGTTTGCGACCCTCCCATTCCAAAAGCCTTCATTTAACCCCATTACGATACAGTGGGGAACGTGCGGGAGGTCGCAGCCAATGAGCATTGATTTTTCTGGAAAGGTAGTCCTGGTTGCAGGAGGCACCGGCGGGCTGGGACGCGCCGTGAGTCTCGCGTTCCACGAGAGCGGCGCGCAAGTCGCCGTCACCTGGCAGAACGAAAAGGAATTCCTGGCGTTGCAGGGCGACGCCGGCGCGGGCGCGAATCGCCTCACTGGCTTCAACGTGGACGTGACCGACTCGGCGCAGACGGCCGGTCTTGTCAGCCAGATTCTCTCCACATGGAATCGCCTCGACGTGCTGGTGAATACCGTCGGCGGTTATGCAGGAGGCATTCCCTTGTGGGATTTGGAGCCGGAGATGCTGGAGCGCTTGTTGAGCTTGAATCTGCGCTCGGGCTACGCGTTGGCCAGGGCCGCCGTTCCCGAGATGATTGCGCGCAAATCCGGCGCCATCGTGAATGTTGCCGCCAAAGCCGCGTGGGATCACGCCGCCGGCGCCTCCGGCTATGCCGCGACAAAGGCCGCGGCCATCGCGCTGATGGATTCGCTGGCCGCGGATTTGATGGGCACGGGCGTGCGCGTCAATTCCGTCCTGCCCAGCATTATCGATACGGCGGCCAATCGCGCCGCTATGCCCGGCGCGGATTTTGCAAAATGGCCCAAGCCCGCGGACATCGCGAAGGTTGTGCTCTTCCTCTCGAGCGACGAGGCGCGCGTGATTCATGGCGCGTCGATTCCGGTGTTCGGCAACAATTAGCGCCGCGGCCCGCGGCCATGAAAGGGCGGCGAGTCTTCTCCTGGTCTGTCTTGCAAATCAGGCTCGCCTGCGGTGATTGCAGAATTGCCCGAAGATCGCTCTACACGCGGTGCCCGGGTTGCGCTAGAGTAGACGCAGGTCACAGGTCAATCGGCAACGTGGGATGAGCGAGGGAACCGGGCGATGATTCTCGCAAGCATGTCCGTGGGCAAGCCGCAGCGCTGGATGCTGGCATTGTTCGCGCTGCAACTTGGAGCGATCCTGGCCGTGGCGCAGGCCGGAGTGCAGGCCGAAGCGCCGAAGCCCCGGGTGTTGTTCGGGCCGGACGGGCCGAGTCCCCTGGCAGTGAGGCAAGGCTACCTGGGGAGTTGCTATTTTCATGCGTCCATCGCCGCCCTTTCGCTTGCCGCTCCGGACCGGGTGCGTCAATCCATCGAAACCACGGAGTCGGGAGACTACATTGTGCATTTTGTCAGCGGCCCGGACGAGACGGTCTACGCCGAGGATGTCCAATTCGGCCGCGAGCACCATTTCGATCATTCGGAGGGGGATTGGGTGCTGGTGCTGATGCGGGCCTTTGCCCAGCGCCAGGTCCGCCGGCAACTGATATCGGCAATCGATCATTCGGATGCCGTGCCGGCATTTATGCGGCCGATGGCAGAGGGGTGGCTGAATGAATCGGGGCCTCTCGTGGTGTCTTGGGACCGGGCCATCCGATTGGTGATCAGCCAGGACGGGACCGTCGATCGGGAGTCGCTGAAGCAAGACCTGGGCCTGGCGGCGAGTAAGGCCGGACTGCCGGCCCCCGAGACCGACACGCTGGTGAGCCTGCTGGACGAGAAGGGCTTTTTTGAAGCTGTGGCCACGATGGTGGCGCAGAATGCGGAGGTCTTCGGAGCTTACAAGAGCATCGGGCAGGGCGGGATACCGAGCCGCGTCTTCGAGGCGTTTCTGGGCCCGGTGCAGGCAGGCCAGATGACGGACCGAAAAAGCCTGGAGGCGCAGTTGGAGCGTCTGCACCAGGGCGGAGTGGCCATGGTTGCCGACAGCCAGTCGACTCCCCCGGGGCCGCCGGTCACCGGATCGAATTGGTACGTTGCGGGACATGCTTACACTGTGCTCGACTATGACCCGGCAACCCAGATGGTGAAGGTACGGAACCCCTGGGGGGCAAAGCCCGATCCGGATGGAGTCATCGCCCTGCCGCTGGAGGTATTTATGCAAGGCTACCAGGTGGTTATTTATTCGCAGTGAGCCTGCGATGGGCGCGCGGAGCCGGGCACATCGAGCCTGAGCTCGATCCGAGCGCGGTTGCAAAGGAATTTGAGGAAATGGCGGGGTCCGCTTTAGTCCGGAAAATTGTTCTTGATTCACGACTCCGAATGCTTCTAAGCTTCTCAGGAGCCGATTTCCAAACGATAGCTGGAGTGGCGGTAGAGCGGCAATCCACAGGAACGCGAGGTACGAGTTGAAACGGTCCATCGCAGTAGCCCTGGCAGCGGGGATGCTATTGCCGCTTGCTTCGGCGATCGGCCAGACCAGTGCGCCGGAAGCAAGCGCCGGGATGATCCAGATCGGCAGCATCACCTTGGCCGAGATCAGCGCCACGCAGATCAAGGCGGCCGTGAACCTGGTTCTGGTTCCCGACCGCAGCGCGACGGTGACAAGTATGCAGTTGTGCTCGCTGCGCCTGAACGGGCTTCCGGTTTTCGCGTCACCCATCCAATCGGAGATCACGGTGCGGAAGGGGCAATCGACTTCGCTTCCGCCGCTGTATGTGATCGTGCTTTTCCGGGATCTGACCAATACCCAGCCCTTGCGGCAGATGATCGAAAAACAGACCGTTCATGTGCAGGGAGAGTTGATATCCGGCGTGCAACTCGACATGGTGGAGCGTCTTGCCCTGCACGCGCAGCACCCCAGGGTGGTTTCAACCATCAGCGAGGATGTGCCGGTGAGCATTGCCGGCAGTGACCTGGAGCGCACGCTGGCGCTGGCCGCACTCAGCGCCCTGGACTCGGCGATGAGCGACAAGAGCCTTGCGGGCATCAGCGCGAGTCTACGTCCGCAGTGGGTGCGCAACGTGGAAGCAGCATCGACGCCGGACCTGCTGATTGCGGACTCCAGCTACTCCGTCAGCTACGGAAACGATGTTTATCCGCAGCATCTCCGCGCCCTGGGTTTTCGCCTTCATTCCGGGCAGATCGTGACCGCGGCCGACGTTCTAGAGCCGTGGAGGTACGACGCGGAGTTCCAGGCGGCGCTCAAGAGCGGATCGATGAAGCTGGTGAAAGGCAGCCAGGACATCCAATTGCAGCCGGTTCCGGACGGCGCCGCCTCGCTTCGGCTGAGCAGCGGCGACTTTGCGGTGAAGCCGGGGAAAATACCTGTCGGGGAAAACGTGACTGCCCTTAAACACGGGCACGAGCAAGTGAAACTGCTGTTCCGCTCCGCGCCGATGGCGATGACTGTCGTGCAGCCGAACGCTCCTTCCAAGTCAACGGGGCTTGCGGTAGCGCCGGCAGCCGTCCTGGAACAGACCCAGTGGGACCATGTGGTGGTCTTCAGGATTCGCACCAACCCGGCGAGCGGAGAGAGCAGCGTCGAGGCGCTCGAGACCGGGGCGGTCA
This sequence comes from uncultured Acidobacteriaceae bacterium, assembly GCA_963732305.1. Classification (GTDB taxonomy): domain Bacteria; phylum Acidobacteriota; class Terriglobia; order Terriglobales; family Acidobacteriaceae; genus Telmatobacter. The sequence continues at coordinate 451,347 of CAVSYW010000002.1, read as the reverse complement.
AGGAGGGATCGGCGATTCACCTCACCGATCCCGTGGACGATGCGGTCTTTGGCTCGCCCATCGTCACCGAGCAGGGCGTCATCGGCATGGTGCAGGATGAGAGGACCGGAACCTTCCTGCCGCCGGAACTGGCGGCACAGGCTGCTCCGCCGGCCGCGCCCTAATATCGCCGAAAACGGCGAGTAATTGTTACGACCGGAACTCGACTCCAGCCGAACGTCAGTGCTTGAGCTCGGCCATTCGCTGGGCGATGTACTTGTCGAGGATGCTGGGCAGGTCGGTGCTGAGCCTGTCCATCATGTGCTCTTCGGCGTCCTTCATCTTGCTGTCGATGTTCGAGTACATCTGGCCTTCAGCGGCCTTAATGTGGGCATCCAGCGAAGCTTCCAGCCGGTCCTGCGCGCTCTTGATGCCGACATCCATCCCGCTCACGCGCTGGTCGAAGGCGTTCAGTCTCTCATCGAGCGCGGGCGTGAACTGACTGACGGCGTTCTGAGCCTGGCTGCGCAACGTTTGGACGTCGTCGCGTGTCTGGGCGAGCTGGCGCTGAAGCTGAATATTCCAAAAAAGCAGGCCAAGCACCAGGATCAGGCTGATCACCTGGAGCACCTGCAGGGTCCGCAGACGGTCTTCAACCACTGTCATATCTTGCTCCTCAATCTGGCGTGCCGACGCCTGGGCAAAGGGCCGAGGGGACCTGCCCTGATCCGCTGCGGCCGGCTGGCGCTCGGCCGGCGGCGCTGGGCGCTGTGTAAAAACCGGTGCAACAGCGCGTTCGACCGGAGCCGGGGCCGCGCGCGGAGGCAGAGGCGACGGAGCCCTCATTTGCACGCCGACCACGGGGGCTGGCTGCACCACGGTGGATTCCGGGAAAGACATCAGCCGCGTCGGCTCGTACCCTCCGAGCGCACTGGAAGGGGGCTGCCAGACCGGCTCCCGGGACGGGGCGGAATTCACCGGCTCGCGGTCCCCGAAGCGAATGCGAAGTTCCGGTCCCGCGGCTCCGAGGCGAAGAATGTCCCCTGAAAGAATGACCGCGCCAGGTTCCGCCGGTTCATCGTTGATGAAGGTCTCTTCGTTTCCCCTCGCGGCAGAAACCAGTCGTACGATGGTACCGGACACGTCGAGCTCGGCATGTGCCGGCGCCACGCCTGGATACTGACGCGCGGGCAGGTTGATATCGCTCTTGGCTCCCCGCCCGATGCGAATCCTCGACTGGTTCAGGGTCCACTTACCATCCCTGCCTACGACTTCGATCTCGACTTCCATGGTTTGGCCCCTAGATCCTTTCAGCGCAGACGGAAAATCTGTACAGCCGATCTTTTTCGGGCGCCCGGCAGCAAAGCCCGCACCTGCGCGTGACGGCTCAGCCGCGGAGACGCGCGATCAAGCCGGATGCGGTCGTCTTTCGGCGCGCCGACTCCCACTCCGTCTGCAATTTGCGACTCGCGTAGGGCAGAGTGTCGGAGACCGCCAGAAGCTGTCTCTCCGCCTCGATCTTGTCTCGCTCCTTAACCAGCGTCTTCGATCGCTGGATGGCCCCGGAGACCGCGCGGTCGGCAAAGTCTTGCCCATGCGCCCGGAACAGCTCTCCCATCGAACGGCAGAGGGCGGGATTGGCCGTGGCCCTCGCCGCCTGGCGCAGCAGCAATTCACCGGCGGGAATATCGGATTCGAGCGCCGCATAGGCCCGTCCCAGGGTGCGAAAGACGACCTGCTGCTGCTCGTCCTCAAGCACCACCAGCGCGCTTTGCACGCTTTCAGACTGTTGCACCGGACGCGGCTGCATGCGCAAGAGCTTCATGGCCTCGTTGCGCTTGCCGGCGCGCAGAAACTTGGCGGCCGCGGCGAGCGCGACCTTGATCTGCCGGCGCAGCGCTTCGCGGCCGGCGACGGCATCGTCGAGCAGGCGCCTGAGCGCTGGATCCTCCTCCTGGTGCAGCGACTTTTCCAGGAAGGCGACCGCCTCGTCGAAGTTCGAATCGGCGATCAGCGCGCGCGCCCGGCTCAAACTGGCGCTGAGGTGTTCCAGGTGCTTGTGCTCGGCCTCCTCGCGACGCGCCAGTTCCAGCAACTGCACGATCTCGGCCGAGGCGATGCCTTCGGCCTGGCAGAACTCGAGGATCGAGACCGCGCTGGCGTAGTCCTGCTTGCCGAGGGCCTCGCGCGCGCGGGTCAAATAATCGTCGCGCCTCTCCTCGACCGTCTGTGCCTTCACGCGCTCCACCAGCCGCGCCTCGTGCTCCATCAGGGATTCGTTGCCGGGCAACTGGACCTGGGCCTTGCGCACCCGCTCCAGCGCTTCGCGCGGCTCAAGATCCCTGCAGGCCAACAGGGTCTCGTCGACCAGCCGCTTGTTTTCCTGCTCCCGCACCAGGCGCTGAACCTCGGCGCTGAGGCGGATGAGCCCCGACTCCATCGGCATTTCCACGAGGGCTTCCTGAATGGAGGCGGCCGCCCGCTGCAGTTGCTCGAAACTGGTGGCCTGGGCCACTTCCTCCTCAAGTCGCGTCACCACCTCCCGCCTGCGGCTCTGCTCCATGCGATTACGGGTATCGCCCAAAAGCTGGGGAAGCTCGGGATTCGTGGGGTCGACTTCCTCGACCTGCTTGAGAATCTCCATGGCCTCGGTGTAATGCCGGGCATCCATCTCGCTGCGCGCGGAATTCAGCAAGGTCCGTGCCTGAGCCTGCCTCTGCGCCCGTTCCATCTCCTTGTTGAGACTGTTGCAAAGCGCAGTGATCCGCGGGTTGGTCTTTTCTATCTTGCGGGCCCGCTCCGCGGCGGCGATGGCGGACCTGAAGTCTCCCTTGCGCCGCGCCGTTTCGGCCTGGGCAATCAGGGTGTTGACCTTGCTCTGTCTGTCCTTCTCCCGCAGCGCGTTCTCGCGCAGCGCCATCAGCTCGGGAGAGCCCGCTACCTGCTCGGGGCTGTTTTCGAGGACGGAAAGGCACTGGTCGTAGCGCCGCGCATTGAAGGCGTCCTCCGCGAACTGGCGAATCTGCTGCACATCGAGCTCGCGGCGCCGCTGGGTGAGCAAGTCCTGCACGCGGGCCAGCAACTCCTTGGCCTGCGCGTTTCTTGGATCGATCTGCAAGAGCCGCGCCAGGACGCCGCGTGCGTCGGCAACCCGATCCTGCTCGATAAGCCCTTCCACCTCGGCCAGCATCTCTCGCACCTGGCCCTGTTGCAATTCTGCGATCACCCCAGCCAGGTCTCCCGCCATCTCCTCGGCCACGGCGTAGCGATCGTCGGGCCGCTTGGCCAGAGAGCGGTCGACGATTGCCTCCAGGCCCGGCGGGCACTCGATGCCCAGCTCACTGAGGGTGGGGTAGGGGTCGGAGAGAATCTTCTGCATCACCACGGTCTCGACGCCGCTGAAAGGCAGCTGACCGGCAATGAGCTGGTACAGCACCACGCCGGTGGAGAAGATATCCGAGCGCCCGTCGAGAGTAGCGCCGCGCAGCCGCTCGGGCGCCATATACGGCACGGTTCCGATGAGATGGCCAGCCCGGGTGTGCCCATGCTCCTGCCGCTCCAGCCGTGCGATGCCGAAGTCCAGCAGCTTGGCTTTGCCGTCGGGCAGAACAAAAATGTTGGCCGGCTTCACATCGCGGTGGATCACCGTATTCTGATGGGCGAATCCAAGCGCCCGGCAGACCTCTTCAATAATCCGCAGGCGCTCGATCAGAGTCATGGTTTCGCCGCTTGCGATCAGCTTGTCGAGGGGCTTGCCCTGGATGAACTCCATCACGATGTAGGGAGCGCCGTTGTGCTCGCCTACCTGGTAGACCGTCACAATATTTGGATGATTGAGGTTTCCCGTGATCCGGACTTCGTCGTAGAAACGCGCCAGCATGTTGGAATCGTTGGCCAGGCCCTCGGTGAGCATCTTGATGGCGACTTCGCGGCCGATGGTCTTGTCCACGCCCCGGTAGACAACTCCCATCCCCCCGTGCCCCAGCTCGGAGGTGATCTCGTATTGGCCGATGCGCTCGACTCCCCCGGTCCGCTCCATCTCAGGAATCCCCAATCTCCAAAGCTGATCTTCAATTTCCCCGCCGCCGCTTCGCGCGTTTTCCCCTGAGCGCGCGTTGCGGCGCTTGTGCCAGCTTCTACTGCACCGTGTTAGCCACCGCTTTGATGTCGAACTGATCGGCAAGGAACTGCCGGGCATGCGCGCAGTCCGGCGTATCCGTTTTCGGAACGATCTCAAGGAAGCGCAGATATCCTTCGCCGGCTCCGTCCAGGTCGCCGCTGTCCTCCCGGCTCTTGGCCTCTTCGTAAACCTTGTGCGGCAGCACATCCACATGCTTGCGCACCGCTTCAATCAGTTCCTGACGTTCCGGCATATTCGACCGAAGTCATGAACTCCTCCGGATCGATGGCCACCCCGCTATCGTGAACGCCAGCTGTATCCTCCGGGCTCACGTTCTCCAGGATGGTGTATGCCGCGCTTTTCTCTTCGTTGATCGGCACCATCTCGGCTCTCTCGCCGCTGAGGGAATCGGTAACGCGGAACTGAACCTGAATAGTGCTTGTGAGCTGCACGGTAATTTTCGTGTAGTTGTAAGGGCGGATGACATCTTTGGTCACTTTGTCAGGAATAACGTCGAGCCGGGTCCGAACATCCTGCACAGCCTTCTCCGCGGTTTGCACCTGCTCGTTCGCGGCATCGATTTCCTTCTTTTTCCCCTTGGCTTCGGCTCCCTGGAGCGCCGACTGGGCCGCTTGGAAAACCATCTGGGCTTGCAGCAGCTCGCGGTTGACTTTGGTCCAATCTTCGTTGGTAACCTCTTCCTGGCCCGACCTGTACTCCGACTCCATCGATTCCTTGTTCTCGACCTTGTTGAGGTGATGCTGCAGCACATCGCCGATCAGCTCGAAGTCGGGCTCCACGGGCACCGTTTCGCCCGCGCGCACCACCTTGACGGGGATGCCGGAGCCTTCCAGCCCGGTGATAATCGCATTCTCCAACTGGTCCGCGAAACCCGCGCTTTCGCGCTGCGAAGTCTGGTCGCGAAACTGCACGCGAATGGAAAGCCGGGAACGCACGCCATGGGTTGGCCCGGCGGCCACCTGGGCATCGCGGACCGCGTCGAGATTCGAAGCCTTGTAGGGCAGCGCTTCGGCCAGGTACGTCCAACCCAACTCCGCTCCCGACCCGCTGGGCTTGGCCAGATAGAGCTTCGCCTGGTCGAGCAGGTAGGCGCTCAATTCGTCGCCCAGCAAGCCCATCCGATCCTGGTAAGAATCGTTCTCGCTCAGCTCGTAAGCGTTCCGCAGATAGACGTACGCCCGCTCCATCGATTCCTCATCGGCAAGCCCACGAATCGGATAATGCGCCTGCTGGAGGGCCTTGGCCGCCGTGGAAGCAGCCTGCACATAGGTTGGCTCCAGCCTCTGCAAGTCGTCTTCCACCAGCTTTCTCTGGTCAGGCGGCAACGCGGCGAGAATCTCGTAGGCGTGGATGATGTCCTTATTGGACTCGTAGTCCTTGCTGGCTGCCTCGGCCTTGTCGGCGGCTTCCCGGTCCTGCCTTATCTTCAACTGGACCTGCGCGTTCTTCAGAAGATCGGGGGCCTCGCTGGTTTGCTTGGTGGCGATAGCCTTCTGGAATTCCTCAATGGCTCTTTCCCAGTCCCCTGTGTTGGCAAGGTGCTTGCCACGGGCAATGTGATCGTCGTATGCCCCGTCCACAATGGCGGTAATGCGGGGTTCTTCGCCGTAGAAGGCACGGTAAGGACTCACCGTAGTCATGGCCTGTTCAAATTGCTTGGCGTTTGCGTAGGCTTCCGCCGTGCGCAGCGTGCTCTCCAGCTTGTTGCTGGCCAACAGAACGTCGGCCGACAAGGACTGGCCTGCCGTGTTTGTCGGATCGATACCGTTGACCGTATCGCTGAACTTTTTGGCATTGATCAAGTGAGGGTAACCGGGAGCCTTGGCTTCGAGGGCATCCTCATAGTCTTTGAACTCCTTGCGCCCTTGCTCGGCAATGGCCGTCACGCGGGTGGCGATGCCCTGGTCCAGTTCTTTCAGTTGAGGGATAGTGGAGCTCAGCGCCCGCGCCTTCCCCGCTTGCGCGTAGGCGTCCTTCAACGAGTCATAGGCAGGCGTATTGGATGCAGCCGTTTTGTCGTAGGCCGCAAGATAGGTTTCGCCTACGCCGGCCAATAGAACGGCCAAAGCCTTTTTTGCAGTGGCCAGGTGCGCGCCTGCGGGGTACTTAGCCATGTAGGCTTGCCAGCCTGGGATATCGCCGGCTCTCTGCGCCCGCAGATACTCCGCCAATTCGATATCCGGAGCCGTAACAAAAACCAGCTCCACACCTTTTATGAGGGGTTGGGGCGGGGCGGCGGTTGCGCCTTGCGGACCAATCGTCGTCGCTTTGAGCTGGGTCTGCTGGGCAAAATCGGCGGGCAGCATGGCCGCGCCGTGGTCGAACTTCGCGTTCACGGGCACTACGATCTTCGCCGTCCCGCCGCCTACGCTATAGCGCAGAACGCCGTCGGCGCCACGCTCCAGTACGCCCCCTGGTTCCAAAGACAGCTTATCCAGTTTGCCGTAAGTGCTCTTATCGATCGGCCCTGCCACGCAGACACTGCAATCGCGCATCTCCGCTTTAGTGTTGATCAGCACGTCGCCCAGGATCAAGTAGGTGGGTCCGTTCGGGCCATCGAAGAGCTCAATCGCCGTCAGCGAAGGCTCCTTTGCCATCAGCGGAGAAACCGAAAGCGCGAAGACAACAGAAGCCAGCAACCAAATTGAAAGATAACGACGATCAATTAGAAATGAGGCCCGATCGGAAAACCCTAACCGCATACCCACCCCGTCCGTGCTCGCCCGGAACACACGCCGGTTGCCATGCCTCGATCTGCCGGTCTTCGGCACAGATTTCCAATTCTGAGCGGCGGTTTCCAGAGCCGGGAGGGGTGGCTTGGGAAGCGCCTCAGACAATTGTTTACGAGCGCTCGCTAATTCTGCTAACCTAGCACTTCCGGCGACGTGTTGCAAATCCTTTTTATTGTGCTTCCAAGCTAAGGAACCGCACTCCTTGGGTCTGGCGAACATGGCTGCTTCAACCACATCGCGAAATGATGATTCGGCCGGCGCCCGCACCGAGACTATGTCTCTCGACGATTTTTCCGCCAATGGAGTTTATGTAAGCGTACGCGCGTGGATTCCTGGCGAGGAGAACCGGCCGCATGATCCGGCCGCCGCTCCTCCGGCCGTATGCCTGGTTCGCGATCTTTCGATTGCGTCCGGCGGGACGCCGGCGGTTCCGGTCGGTCAAGTCCACATGACGCAATTCCGCGGGATCCACGCGGCCTGTTTGTTTGCCCGCCGGGTGCAGTGGGCCATTCAGGGTCTCGCCGAAGGCAGCGCCCAACCAGCGGCCTCGGCAATTCTGCTGCAATCGGTCCAGGACACCTCAGGCCCCATCGAGGACGGCTCTTCGTTTCCCATCCTCGAGCAGGCATCCCCAGGCCAGATTCTGCTTGCCGAAGCTGCCGCCAGGGCGCTGGAAGATCAGCCGGGTCTTGAACCTCAACGGATCGGGGGCACAGGATTAGCCGAACTTCCGTGGCGGGACTCCGACGCGATACCCCCGCGAGACACCGACGATATCGAGCTCGCGCGCCTGATCGATGCGACGGGCCGCGACGAAGATCAATCCGCTGAAGGATTCCCTCCGCTGCCGGCGCCCATTGAGATAAAGGCGTTGGGCCTGAATGCCGGACGAGGCCCCTTGTTGCTATGGGGAGGAATCGCGGCTGCGGTTCTCGCCGTGGCTACCGGGTCCTATTTCCTGCTCGAGCGATCGCACTCCGAGGGCGATCGGGGCGGAGTGACCACCCCTTACACTCCGGCCCAAGGCCCCACGACCGGGCCCGTCGTCACCCCGCAGCCAGACACCACCGGCCATCAAGGCACGACCACGACTGTCATTAATCCGCCGCCAAAAATTTCCCAGCCTCGGATCGGGACTCCTCCCCGGGTCACTGTGCCGCCTCCGAAAATCGTTTCGTTTACCGCTGGCCCTGCCAGCATCGAATCCGGCTCCGGCAGCACGCTTGCCTTCGATACCACCGACGCGACCAGCATCTCCATCACGCCGGGTTCATTCAGGGCCGCATCCGCAAGCGGCTCAACCACAGTTAGGCCTGCGACCACCACCACCTATACCCTCACGGCTTCCGGCTCCGCCGGTCCGGCCACAGCTACGGTCAAAGTGACGGTCGTTCCCCCGCCCCCTCCGCAACGAGGATGCGCGATCGGCATGGACCAGGTCCCCGGTGAGATTGCGCAGGGCAATCACAGCATGGACCGGGGCCATTATAAAGACGCGCTCAGACAATACCAGGAGGCGCTGGACTGCGACCCCAATAATGCCCAGGCCCGCGAAGGGCTGGAGCGTGCCAAGGAAGCCATTGCCGCCGAATGAAATCCTGAGCTTAAATCTCCCCTGAGAACCTTCGCACCGGAAAAGCAGCAAAGCGCATCCTGCGCGATTGCGCCTGTGTGCTAGAGTGGTCTCACTCTAAAAAGGCGATCTTCCATCGTGCGTTTTTATGGCAGAGAACGAAGTTAAAGCGCAGGCGGTCTGGGTAATCGGCAGTGCACCAACCTGCGATATTCGGGTCGCCGACCCCACGGTTTCCGGCCATCACTGCCGCGTCTGCCGCCGTGGCGGCCAGTTCACGATTGAAGATCTGGGCTCGACCAACGGGACCTTTATTGATGGCGTAAGGCTGGCTCGGAACGTTCAGACGCCGATTCAATACGGAGCCAAGGTAATGCTGTGCGGCCAGATCGAAATGCCATGGCCCACTTCATCGAACTCTCCCGATGTCTCTCAGACCGGCCTGGGCGGTGCGGTCTCCGCGGCGTTTCAGACCGGCCTTGGTGGCGACGTTTCCGCGGCATCGCAGACCGGCATGGGCAGCAGGGTTTCCGGCGTCTATCGCACCGGCGTTGGCAGCACGCTTGCCCCGCATCCGAAATCCGATAAGAGTCAGGTCATCACCATCGGCCGCGCGCCGGAGTCCAATGTCCGCATCGACCTTCCCATCGTGAGCTGGAGGCATGCAGTCATCACGCGGGAGGACGGCAAGTACTTTATCGAAGACCTGAACTCGCGCAACGGCACCTTCCTCGGCGACATGGGGAACCGCATCCGCCGCGCGCCGCTCGAGCCCACCTCGGCTATCTTCTTCGGCTCCTTCAAAATCTCCGCCGCGCAATTGCTCTCCACCGAGCACACCGTCGAGATTGGCGAGTCCGCCTTCACCCGCATCCCCTTCAAGGGCGAAGTGATGGAGATTGGCAGAGATCCGGCCTGCGACATTCCACTGCCATTCCCGATGGTCTCGTGGCGTCATGCCCGGCTCACCCGCACTCCGCAGGGGTTCATGGTGGAGGATCTGGGCTCCCGCAACGGCACCTATCTGGACGGCGTCCACATCGGCGGCCGGACGCTGGTGAAACCCGGCCAGGAAATCGGGCTGGGCAGCTTTCGCTTCCAGTTGCTCGAAGGCGGCGAACTGGCGCGGCGCGAGTACTACGGCAACGTGACCATTGAAGCCGTCGACATTACGGTGCACGCACCCGGCGGCAAGCAGCTTCTCAATCCCATTTCGCTCACGGTTTTTCCCTCGGAACTTGTGGCGCTGATGGGCCCCGCGGGCGCTGGCAAAACCACACTGCTGAAAGCGCTCAACGGCTACACGGCCCCGACGGATGGGACGGTTCTGTTCAACGGAGCCGATCTCTACCGCTACTATGACCGCTTCCGCCAGCAGATGGGATACGTTCCCCAGGATGACATTGTGCATCCGCAGCTTACCGTGCGGCAGGCGCTCTATTTTTCCGCCCGCCTGCGCACGGACCTGACGGACGATGAGATCTCCACGCGCACCGAGAGCGTGGTGCGCGACCTCGGCATTCAGGACAAGATCGACGACGTGATCGGCTCGCCGGAGCGCAAAATCCTGAGCGGCGGCCAGCGCAAGCGAGTCAACATTGCCCTCGAGCTCATCACCGATACGCCGGTGCTTTTTCTCGACGAGCCCACTTCGGGGCTCTCTTCTTACGACGCCGAGTCGGTGGTCGATCTGCTGAAGAACCTGTCCAAGTCGGGCAAGACCATTATTACGACCATCCACCAGCCCAGCCTCAAGGTGTACAAGCAATTCGACGATCTCATCATGGTCTCGCGCGACACGGGGGGCAAGCCGGGAAAGATGGTGTTCTTCGGTCCCGCCTTCCCTGACGCCATCCAGTTCTTCAATCCTGCCGCCTCATCCAAGACGCAGCCGGCCGAGCTGAATCCAGAGATGCTGTTTTCCGGCATGAATACCATCGCTCCGGGCATGCGCACCGACTCGTGGCACCAGCGCTACCAGGCTTCGCGTTATCAAAAGGAGTTCGTGGCCAACCGCTCCGGAAAGCGGCCGGAAAAAAGCGGCGCAACCGGCGAGGAGACGGCGCGGCTTCATTTCGGATTGCGGCAGTGGGTGGCCCTGGTCAAGCGCAACGTCTTTGTCAAGCTTCGCGACCGCGCCCAGACCGCCGTCCTGCTGGCGCAGGCGCCGCTCTTCGCGCTGCTTGTGGTAGTTGCCATCTACCCCATTCAATCGCCGCCCTCGACGACCGCCGGCTTTGGCGATCTGGCTGAGAAGCTGCCTATCCTCCACTTCCTCATGGTCATCGCCGCCATCTGGTTCGGTTGCAACAACGCGGCGCGCGATATCGTCGGAGAATGGACCATCTACAAGCGCGAGCGCATGGTTACGCTCAAGCTGCTCTCTTACGTCTTCTCGAAATTGACGGTTCTGTTTGTCCTTTGTGTCATTCAGTGCGCCAGCCTGCTGCTGGTGGTGGCGGCTTTCTGCAAGCTTCAAAGCAACCTGGGCGTCGATTTCTGCGTCCTGCTGCTGGCGTCGTTGATCGGCTCGGGACTGGGCCTTTTTATTTCAGCACTGGCGCGAACCACGGAGAGCGCCATTGCCTTGCTACCCATCGTACTGTTGCCGATGATCGCGGTTGGCGGCGGCATGAGACCCATTTACCAGATGCCCGCGGCCGGCCAGATGCTCTCCCTCGTGATTCCTTCGCGATGGGCGTTCGAGGCTAATCTGCTTCAGGAAGCCAAAGTGCCGGCATGGGGAGCGCCGAAGGCGGTCCCCGACCTGGCGTGCACACTCATCGATAATTCCCCTCCGCCGATGGGCGAAATGTCCATGCCGCATGGCCCGCTTGCGCCGCCGCCGGGCACGTCGTCAGGCAACCCGTCGCTTGCCATCCAGAGCGACGTGGCGGAGGGCGTAATCCCGCAATATACGATTACCGCCAAAAACCCGGAGGGGAACCAGGTAACATGCCGGGCCTCGGCGGATGAGGATTTCCCGCGAGCCAATCCCGAGGCGCATCCAGTGGCTCAGCGCCATACCCTGCGCCAATCCTTCGCGGTGTTGCTCGCCATGGTCATTGTTCTGGTGTCGGCCGTCATCGCCATGCTGCGCAAGCGCGACGGCGATACCCAATGATGCTGTGCGCGGTCTGAGGCGGCGATCGACTGACGAAACAGACCTGACGCTCCTTAGCAGCAGCCCTCATTCCTCTCGGAGCAATTCAGTTCAATATAATTTCAAATAACCGGTGTACTTTTGCCTTTTATGAGTCATTTATTACGTAATCGGTAATTTTATTCCGCTTATATAGAAACGACACGGAAAATTGACGGCGGGGCTCGTATCAATGAAACGGCCGGGAATTTGAACTCAATCTCCGCAAACGCCAAGCATTCGCCGCAGATATTGCGGAGAATAGAGAGCCTATTCGCCGCAATATCTGCTTCGCCTTCGCTGCACCCGCTCCTAACTACAGCCCGATGTCGACCCGCAGCTCATGCAGCGGTAGCAGCTTCCGTTGCGAACCATAATGGCGCCGCAGACGTTGCAACTCGGCGCGTCGCCCATGTCGTACATGGTGCGCATGGCGTCGGCTGCGTGGTACAGGCCACGGTCCTGCAAGCTCGGCATGTGCGCGGAGCTTGCCGCCGGCGTCTGGCGAGGCTGCACTTCGGGAGCAATGCCTCCGCCCCCGCCCGTTGTTACGCCGCTGCTATGTCCGCTCATCTGATTCAACCGCCTGGCAACTTCCTCTGCGAGGTGCGCCAGGTGATCCTGCGATGAGGACGCAAGCTCTTCTTCGACCTCGTTTTCCTGGGTCAGGCTGGGCGATGCGGGCAGTGCCGGCGCCTTGGGCGCCAGACCTGCGAACAACGTCAACTGCTCGCCGGAAAGGAAGCGCAGATTGAGCCAGCGGAAGATGTAGTCCATCAGGCTCTTCGCGTAACCGATCTGCTCGTTGCCGGTCCAGCCTGAAGGCTCGAAGCGCGTATGCGCGAATTTCTCGCACAGCACCTTCAGCGGCACGCCGTGCTGAAGCGCCAGCGAAACCGAAGTCGCGAACGCATCCATTAATCCGGAAACCGTCGATCCCTCCTTGGCCATGCGGATGAAGATTTCGCCCGGCTGGCCGTTGGGATAGAGCCCGACCGTGATGTAGCCCTCGTGCCCGGCGATGGAGAACTTGTGCGTGAGAGATGCGCGCTCGTCCTGCAAGCGATGGCGAATGGCGCGTGGCGGAGCCTTGAGGTCCTGCTCGGCTTTGCTCATCTCGCCAGCATCGACTGAAGGTGCGGCCGTGAGCACCGGAACCGCAGCCGCCGTGGCAATTTCTTCCAACGCCTTCTGGAAGGCCTGCGACACGGCGAGCAACTGCTTCGCGCTCACTTCCAGCTTGTCCGCTCCATGAGTTTCGAGCGTCTTCAGGTCGGCTTCCGCGGCCGGCTGCGATGCGGAAAGATGACTCAGGACGCGGCTACCCAGGGCGTCCAGCGCCGAAGGTTCCTTCTTCGCATCCATGCTGGTATTCAGCGGCTGCGTTCCTTTGGAGCCGTCGCGGTAGATGGCCACCGCCTTGATGCCCTGCCGCCAGCTCTCCGCATATGCCTCGGCCACTTCTTCAACCGTGGCTTCGTGCGGCAGGTTCACCGTCTTCGAGATCGCGCCCGAAAGAAACGGCTGCGCCGCCGACATCATCTTGATGTGACCCATGTAGTGAATCGACCGCGTGCCCTTGGCCGGCCTGAAGCTGCAATCGAACACCGCCAGGTGCTCCGGCTTAATGCCCGGCGCGCCTTCGATGGTGCCCGTGGCGTCGATGTAGCTGACGATCGCGTTCACATCGTCGTTCGAGTAGCCGAGCTTGAACAGCGCGGCAGGCACCGTGTTGTTCACGATCTTGATCATGCCGCCGCCCACCAGCTTCTTGTACTTCACCAGCGCCAGGTCCGGCTCAATGCCCGTGGTGTCGCAATCCATCATGAAGCCGATGGTGCCCGTAGGCGCCAGCACCGTTACCTGCGAATTGCGATAGCCGTAGCGCTCGCCGTAAAGCAGCGCCATGTCCCAGCACTCGCGGCTTGCTTCAAGCAGCGCTTCAAGCTGCGGCACCATGAATGGCTCGCCCGACGCCGCCGACTTGCCGATGTTGTTCACTTCCGCGCGGTGCATGCGGATCACATCGAGGAACGGCTCGCGGTTCACATAGTAGCCAGGGCAGGCTCCGCCCTGGTGCTCCACTGAGGCCGTGAGCGGCGTGGCCGAAGCCACCGCCGGGCACTGCGCCGCAATCACCGCCGACTGATGGTACGCCTGGCCGCACATGATCGCCGTCATCGCCGCCGCCAGATCGCGCCCGGCTTCCGAGTCATACGGCAGGCCGAACGACATGAGCAACGCGCCCAGATTCGCATAGCCCAATCCCAGCGGCCGGTAGTCGTGCGAGTTGCGCGAGATCGCCTCGGTCGGATATCCGGACTTGTCCACCAGGATCTCCATCGCCGTAATCATCACCGCAATCGCGTGCCGGTACGCCGCAATGTCGAACGCTCCCGCCGGCGTCACAAAGCGCATCAGGTTCAAGCTCGCCAGGTTGCAGGCCGAGTTGTCCAGAAACATGTACTCGCTGCAAGGATTCGACGCGTTAATACGCGAAGTGTTCTTGCTCGTGTGCCACTTGTTGATGGTGTCGTCGAACTGCATCCCAGGGTCGCCGCACAGCCACGTCGACTCGGCGATCTTCCCCATGATCTCGCGCGCCTTGCGTGTCTCTACCGGGAGGTGGCCCTTCACCGTATAGGTGGTGAACTCCCCATCGGCCTCGTAAGCGCGCATAAACTCGTCACTGACCCGCACAGAATTGTTGGCATTCTGAAAGAAGATCGACGAAAACGCCTCGGAATCCGGGCCGCTCCCGTCGTAGCCGGCCTTGATGAGCGTGTGCGCCTTCTGCTCCTCCTTTGACTTGCACTCGATAAATTCCACGATGTCCGGATGGTCCACATTCAGGATCACCATCTTCGCCGCGCGGCGCGTCTTGCCGCCGCTCTTGATCACACCGGCAAACGCGTCGAAGCCCCTCATGAAGCTCAACGGCCCCGATGCCTGCCCGCCGCCCGACAGTTGCTCCGTCGAGCCGCGCAGCGTCGACAAATTCGTCCCCGTTCCCGAGCCCCACTTGAACAGCATGCCTTCCGTCTTCGCCAGCGTCAGAATCGAATCCAGCGAGTCTTCCACCGCATTAATAAAGCACGCCGAGCACTGCGGGTTCCTGTATCCCGTAGCCGAGTACTGCACGCCGCCCGTCACCGGATCCCAGTGCCAGTTCTGCCCGTCCGCATCCGGCTCCAGCCGGTCGCAGCCCACGTTGAACCACACCGGCGAGTTGAACGCCGCCTTCTGCGTCAGCAGCAGGTGCGACAGCTCGTCAAAGAAGATGGCCGCATCCACGGGCGTAGCAAAGTAGCCGCCGGCCATGCCCCAGTCGCGCACCGTCTCGGCCACGCGCCCCACCAACTGGCGCACGCCTGTCTCGCGCTCCGGCGTGTCCATCTGCCCGTGCAGGTACTTCGACGCCACAATATTGGTGGCCGTCATCGACCAGTCCGCCGGCACCTCCACGTCCTTCTGCTCGAAGATCGTGTTGCCCTTGGTATCGGTAATGGCCGCGGTCCGGCGCTCCCACTGGAGCTCGTCATAGGGCGAGACGCCCTCGGTCGAAAAGCGGCGGGTAAAGGCCAGTCCCTGCTCGGTGCGCGGGGTGGATTGGGAAGCAGCAGTCGAAGTCTGAAGTTGAGCCTCGTTCATCGGAAATCTCTCCATGGATCGAAAATTGGTGAAAAGTACTTTGGACCCGGCGCTGTCGTCGGGGGATTGAACACGGTGCGACATCTTGAAAACGAACGGAAGAAACAGGGATGAATTAGGCCGCTAGCCTCAGGATGATTGCGGCTCTCCGGCGCCCACCAGCGGTTCCAGAATTGCCAGCCTTGGGAGGCGGGATGCCAAGTGGCGTTTTCCTCATGAAAACGCCATCTTTCTCCCAGCTACGTGGTGCGCGAACATTCTGGAAACGCTTGATCGGGGCCGGCTTTCGTTACAATCCGATTACAGCCGCAGATGAAAAAATACCGCTGTCCGTGGTGTGTGTCAACAACAAACCACAACATATTGTATTTTGTTTGCGTTTCGCGCACCAGCCCTCTAAACACCGCCATTTGCCTGTGGAAAGCTCGAAACGGCCGTGCCTGGCGCGGGTTTGCGCGGTTTGTTTTGCACCGAAACCGAGGCAGAGGCCCAAGTAAGCCGGGGCCCGGCTCGATTCCCGTACCACCGTCTAAGCGTAGTCCTTCGCCAGCCCCCTCACAAGGCGCAAAACCGGTGCAGAACGGCGGCAAAGCTGTGCGAATTGTGGACAAAAGGACGCAGTTCCCGACTATTCAGCACCATGGCGCTCGAATCGAGACTTGCTGGGAAGCATCTGCTGGTGCAGCACGCGCACAATGAGCACACTCTCCTGCGAACGAAGAAAGAAAACTACATGTTTGCGGACTTCAAAACGGCGCAAGCCGGGAATGACGTTTTTGCATGCCCGGCCTAGCCCCGGAGTCATTGCCAGTAGTTGAAAGGAGTCGCGGAGTCCAGAGATGTAGCGAATCGCCTGCTCTTCACCCCAGTTCTCTAACGTGAAGAGAGCAATCTCGTGTAAATCGGATTTCGCAGCCCGTAATACCTCGTACTTAGGCAACTTTCTTACCCTTCTCCGCAGCTACTTGACGTAAGCGCTCGAAGATCTCTTCGAAGACGTCCCCCTCTGCAACCCCGCTGTCGAGCCCTTCCTGAATCGCCTTGCGAAGGGCCTTCATCTTTTCGTCGTCTTTCCGCTCTTCCCGCTCCAGCAGACGCAGCGCCGATCGCATCACCTCGCTGGCGTTCGCGTAGCGGCCGCGCTTGACGCTTCTGGCAACAAAGCGATCAAGCTCTTTGGTCAGATTCACATTTCTGGTCGGCACAGGAGGCTCCTCGAAAGCAGTATAGGGCGGTTGGCCAAGTATGCCAACCGCTCGGCGCGCCCCATCTCGCAGGCCGCCAGGGATTGTAACGCCGGTCTCCCGACCGGCTGTACTGAGGGCCTCCCGGCCCTCAGAGCCCCCGCCCGACCGCGAATCCCAGTTGCGCGGAATGGCCTGGAACTGGTTGCATAAATGGTCACGTGAAAGGGCACGACTTTAGTCGTGCCGTGAAAGCCGTATAAACATTAGGGCTTTAGCCCCTGAGGGAGTCGTTCATCGCCTCAGACGATTTATGCAACCATCACTAGAACGACCACGCCACCCCCGCATCGACCCTCGTCAGATTGGTCACGCTCGACGGCTCGTCGTGATAGGAAGTGCCATCGCCATAGTAGTAATTCGGACTTCTGCCAAAGCCAAAACGCGAGTAGCTCGCGTCCGCATAAGCATGTATCGCGCGCGTAAACGCCCAATCCCCTCCACCCGCAAACTGCCACAGCGCATGAGGCCTCAGGATCATGTTGGCGGGCGGAACGGGAATTGCCGCATTCGGATTCCCACCCGCCGCATTGACCGGTGACACCGTGTACTCAAATCCGGTCTTTGCATGGATGACCAGAGAACTCCACGGGTTGTAACTCGCCCCAAGCGCAAATCCAGGCGCCCAGAATGTATAGTCTTCGCGAGTATCGAATCTCCCATTCGGCAACAACCGAAGCCATTCGCGATATTCGGCCTCGGGTTCGGCCGTCAACAGGAATTTCGGCTTCAGCAGAAACCCCTTACCCACCCAAAACGACAAATCATTGCTTCTGAAACCCACCGGGGAAGTCGGCGAGCCCGGGGCGTTGGTGTGAGTCGAAGTTCCGCGGTTAAAATCGTAAGTCGCCCCAACCAGGAGATTTTTCACCTCCAGCGCGTCGAACACCTCTGTCACCTTCACCCCGAAGCCCGGAACCCATCCATGCTCGCTGTCCAGCACTCCCCCATCCTCATACTCGTTATAGGCGATGTACGAAGAATCGAACGATACCCCAATCTCTCGATTCGCTTGAATGACTACGGGTTCTTTGTCCTGGCCTGTAGCTGAAAAAACCAGGCCGATGTTGAACAAAAGCAAAACAGCCATATTTCGCGGCCATCGTGAACTCAGATGGAGCACGAAGCATCGGCATGGCCTTTCGATAGAGCAAAACATCGCGGCAGTTCCCTCCTCTGTGAAAAGAACGCTCCGTCACCAACGATCAGACTTCCGATCACTGATTAGTGCTACTAAAGGTTGATGGCACTCTGACACTGATGCCAATCGCAAACTGACCAGTCCAGTACATCTTTGTGGACGGCGCAGGCGGAGCCCCGGCGCAAAGGGGCGGAGAAGAAGTAGCGGTGGCAGTGCCTCCGTAATCGCACCAGGTCTGTCCCACCGTTTCCCCGTCAATCAGGTGCGTGGCGTGGCCCAGATGATAAAGCGGACTGATCATCAGGTAGCGCCACGAAAAACTCAACCCTCCTGCATACTCAACCTGGGTGTCGTAGGGATTTAAAGCAACTCCAGCCGTGAGATAGACGGCTCCCCTCCGCCCCCCCAACCATGTGTATTCGGGGCTAATGCGATAGTTGGCGGAGGCAAAAGGAATGACCAGTGGCGGAGTGGTTTTTGTCACTTCAATTTGTATGCTCGTGGCCGCGGGCACGCAAGTAGGCGAAGGCACACAACTACCAACTGAAACATTCGTCAAATTTGAGTACGTCCGATTAGGCAGCCACGAGAAGAAGGCGCCTGTGGAACCCTCAAATCGCGGAGCCGCGTAAAGGGCAGTAATCGTCTCAACGCTCTGCTTCTGCGTGGCAGCTGGTAGACCCAGGAGTGAGTTGGCAATTTCGTTCTGCTCGTTCAATGTGTAGGTGATGGTTGGGGCCAATGATTTGTACAGAAACAGATTCTTCTCAGCATCGGTTGGCGCAGGCCCCGAGTTCGGACCGGGGATCACTCCGACGAGGACCGGGTCTTCAGGGCTTGCATCCGGGGTAAGCCGAATGTATTCGTAAACGCTCTGCATGTCGGTGGTGGCCTTCGTGATGATCCCCGGCAACAGCACGGTCGCATCGGAAAGTGCCCGCGATACCCAATCGTGCCGTTGATTAAGCGCATCGATAGCAGCGCCGGTGCTCAAATATTGCTGGCAATCCGTGGAAGGATTTTGTTGATCCGGGATGCAATTGGTCATGAGAGCTGAGAGTTTACCAAACTGATCTTTTATCGTGGCCTGAAGTGAGCCATAAGCCGGAGGAATTGCCAGGGCAGTCCTCGGAGGCACTAAGTTCCGGGCGACGCGGTGCCGCAAGCTCGCGGCGCAAGCCATAGTCCGGTCGGAGGGCTGCCAGGCTGGCAAGCTCCGGAAGCTCGTCGAGCAGCGCAGTGGTGTCTTTCCCCTGGACGGTCAATCGGCCCAGTATTTGGCTCTTCCAGGTGCTGTAATCATTCCAAGGATTAGCCCGATCAGGCGGAACTCCTGAAGCAAGAAGCTCTGTGTTCTGCGGGTCCGCCACTGGCCGAGGTACAGCGATTCAATCTCGCGGATGAGCGCATATATGGCGTTGGTTAAATTAAAATATTCCCGAATCAGTGCGGTTGCTTGCGTTAGGGCGGCGTCTTGAGTCTGTAATTCCGCAGCAATCTCTTGCTCAAGTTCACTGGCCTGGCCGGGCTGTTGTTGCAGCTGAACCTGGCTGTTTGACAACAAGTTCTTCAATTGGGGATTCAGAGTCTTGATGTCAGCGCTGAAGTCGTTTTGTAGGGGACCCAAAGCTACGAGAGGCGTGTTTCCAACGATTGCTCCCTTCCCCGAACGTCACGAGCGACGTGACGAGCGCTGCGGCCTGATCGCTTCCCTCGTAAGCCGACGCTGGACCGGGATCCAGCGTGAGCGTTTCGAATGGGAAAGGATGAAAGACACAAACCGTAATGTGGTTGCTGCGATGAAGCTTGAACGTCGGCATCGTGATCGGGTACTTGCGATCAATGTTCACATAGCAGTCGCCATTCACCTTCTCCGTAGAACATACGGGCTGGAATCCCTTACAGGGGGTCGGCGGTGCGACAGGCTGGGCCGGAGCGGGCGCAACTGGCTGAGAAAGCAGCGTGGGAGCGGCGGACAAAAGAAGGGAGAGCGCAATCACGACGGAACGTAGACGCATCATGCAAGTAAACCTCGGCTTCAAATTGGCAAAGCAAGTCCAGATGGGAAAGAACGCCCGCAGCCCTCGACAAACAGCAAGAATCAGCGTGCGCGACAAATTGCAGAATCCTATTGACTACCCAGGTTGGGAGGCGCGGATGTCTGAAAGTTCCCCGGGGGGCCCGCAGGTCCGGTCGGCCCCGGACCACCCTGCGCGCCGGAGCCGGAGTCAGAATCCGTGCAGAAGATTCCTCCTGATTTTGGATGACCTTCGCCTCCGGGCCCGCCATTGCCCCCAGGTCCGCCACCTCCGCCTGGGCCCGGATTGCCCGCGATCACTTTGGCGCCATTTAGATTTGCCTCGGCAGGCCGCGACGTAGGCGAAACGCCGCTCGTCGGATGAGGGGTCAAGACCTGACCTCCAACCGAAACCCAAATCGCTCCCGTATCGCCACCAGCTCCACCGCGTCCACCTGCGCCGCCAGCCCCACCGTTGCCTCCGTTGGCGTTGTGGACGCACGTTGAAGGTCCAGACGAACCCTTGGCTCCATCGCCACCAGGACCGCCAAGCCCTCCCTGGCCTCCGTCGGTATTTATCCACAAGGCGCCATTGCTCACATCCGCACTCTCCGCCTTGAATGCCAGATTGATTCCGTTTGCTCCCTTTGCGCCTGTTCCTCCTGGCGAACCGGCACTGCCATTTTGAGGAGCATTGTCATTCCCCGCCTGGCCAGGCGTTCCGGGTTTCGGCGGAGCTCCCGGCACAGCCACATGACGAGTCAAATCAATTTCTGCATTCCCATTCACGATCAGCTTGTCGCAGGTAATCGTGACATTGAGCAAAGAGGGCGCAAAGGCAACCGTTGAGCCGTCATTAAGCTCCAACGTTCCGAACGCGGAAACGCTTCCGCCGAACACAATCGTTGAATTTGGCGGAGTGGCGGCATCGATTTTCGGCGGCTGCGCTCCAGCCACACCAAGGCATGCCAGCAGAACTGCGGCAGACAGCAGAAGATTGAAGCATTTCTTTCGCATCACAACGATCCTCCTGGCTCGCAAGGGAGCCGGCAGCGGTCAAAGACATTGGCCCACCCGAAGCCCAGAGTCTTAGCTTTCGAGAGGCAGAGAGGTAAGCAGGGAAGTTCGTGACCGTTTGCAGACAGCAGTATCAGCGTGCCTGATATGTTCGGGGGATGGCTGGAGCATAGCTGGGAAACTGGGAAGTCAAGACGTAAATGACTCGATATGGCGTGGGAAGCCCTTACGAAGGACCACTGTCCTTAAGTAAGTAATCGCCGATTACTACCTTCAATGCAACTAAGCAGAACGAGTGCTCCGTGAGCCTTCGCAGACGATCCAGCGGCGTCGACCAACGCGATTTTCGTCACGAACCCTCTCAAATGAGGCAAAATCGCCTGACCGGCCCAACCTCCCGTCAGGTAAGTAATCGCCGGTTACTAACCACAATATAACTAGACAAAACCAAGGCCTCGCGCGCCTACTCCCTATTGGCTACGCCCAATTTCTGTCTCTACCTGCCTCCCACCCTCCCCAGCCCATCCCCGCCGATCCCGCCAGCCCGCGTAGCGGGCGAAATACGGTAGCCCCATGGCCGGGGTCCCCGCGGACAGGTCTTCTTCCGTGGGGTGACAGGGCGCGAGCCTGGGGAGAAAGCGCAGAACACAAATCAACAGCCCGCTTGAGCGGGCGTAAGAGGCCCTGCACACGAGCCACCCGCTTCCTCGCCGTCAACCGCGAGCCAGCTAAAAGCTAGGAGCTGGAAGCTAGAGGCTGCTTCATCAACCCGCCGCGCCTTTTGTCAACAGCCGCATTCCTCAAATCGAACCGTCGGCCTCATCGGAACTCGTTCATTTTCTGATCCCTGGCCCCTGATCCCTGATCCCTGTCTTTCTTGCATATAATTTCGATCTCTCGGCGCATACTGTTTCCATAAGCATTCAATCAGAACCACGGCTCACGGCCCACGGTCCACGGCTCACGGCCCACGGTCCACGGTCCACGGCTCACGGCCCACGGTCCACGGTCCACGGTTCACGGTTCACGATCCACGGCAAGAGCCGAAAGCTCCTTTGTAAGCCTTGACTTTTGGGGGACTGTACAAAATGCGGCTCTTTAGAATCATGGACTTACAAGAACATGAATCGCGCAACCCCTTTGCCATGAGGACTTTGGGCTCAAAGTAGGGGGCCCAGGGGGGAGGATAACCACCGGCGTACCACCCACCCCCGGTTGCGAACTGGAAGACAAGAGTGGAAAGCAGGACAACAGTCACAGACCGCAGCGCTCTGCACACTCACACTTCACATTGTTCACTCACGACGAGGCCGCCCAAAAACACGGCTGTGAGACTGTGAAGTCAAGTTTTTTTAATAGAATCAATCGTTTGCAGCAAAAAATCTCACAGTCTCACAGTTTCTGTGAGTCTGTGAGACTGCGACGCGGCTCCGCTGCAAGGCAGTGCCGCGATTCGACCGCAAGGCGCAGTTGCTCTACTGCACGCGCACGCGCGCCGCGAACGCCAGGTTGCCCCATTCCATCGGCGTCAACGCGCGGCGGCCGCCGTTGCCTGGCCATGGATCGCGGACGATCACTTCGGCGATCTGCCACGCGCCGGTAGTCATGTTGATGTCGCCGGTGATCGCGGTCAACACCGTGGCGTGACTGAGTGCGCCGATGATCAGCGGGTTGTCGTTCTTGAGGTCATCGACAGCAGTGTAGATATTCACCGACCGCATGTCGCCTTGCGACCGGAAGGAAACGCCGCTGTCGTCCCTCCATGTGCGGTTCAGGTCGCTCAGAATTTGCATTGGCTGGCCTGGCATGTTGGTGACTGTGCCCCAAGTCTCTTGCACGATTCGTTGCTGGTCGACTTTGTGCCCATGGAATTCGAACAACATGCTGATCGCAGCGGCCCAGCACCACTCGCTCTGCTGCTGATAGGCCTGCTGAAAATTGATGCTCTGAATCCCGGCCACGCAGCGCTCCATCTGGCCATACGCCGTGGGAGTTGGCTGCGTGCATTGCTGCGCGGCAAAGCATCTCCGTCCCGCGACGAGCCCGGGAAGCGCCGCGGCAGCAGCACCAAGGAAATTGCGTCGGTTCATGATCCTGACCTCCAGTTCGGGAGAGGTTCTCAGGATAAATGCATCCGCTCGCAGCGTGAAAGACAATTACGGCCCCGCGTCAATCGACGCGAGGCCGCAGGATTTTCGAAGGCAGCGATCAGTTGCCCGATTGGTTTCGATCCTCATGCCGTAGAACGATTTGTGCACGAAGAACACCGACACCAGGAAGAACGCGACTGCCAGCCCAGTTGCCAGCATCGGATTCTGCCGCACTGAGTGTCACGGCCAGCTCGACAGCCAGCAATCCGAACAGCGTGGTGAACTTGATGACCGGGTTCAGCGCCACCGACGAGGTGTCCTTGAACGGATCGCCGACGGTGTCGCCGATTACGGTTGCGTCGTGCAGAGGCGTGCCCTTC
Source organism: uncultured Acidobacteriaceae bacterium (assembly GCA_963732305.1). GTDB lineage: Bacteria > Acidobacteriota > Terriglobia > Terriglobales > Acidobacteriaceae > Telmatobacter. Next base: position 428,240 of record CAVSYW010000002.1, on the reverse strand, counting down.
TGTTTCAGGTCGACTTCGACGACCTTCTTCGCGTTGTCCCATGCGCCGCCGGCATTGGCCATGAAGATGGCCTGGTACAGGCCGAAGATCGCAATCGAGATCAGGTAGCCGATAAAGAAGAACGGCTCAACGAACGCGAAGGCAAGCGTAGCGAAGAAGACGGCGAGAAAGATGTTGAACATTCCCTTCTGCGCGTACTTGGTGCAGATTTCGACCACCTTCTTGCTGTCGCTGACCGACGCCTTCTCCGACGCCTTCGAGTTTGATGTGCGCCTTGATGAACTCGACCGCGCGGTAAGCGCCGGTGGTGACGGCCTGCGTGGAAGCGCCGGTGAACCAGTAGATCATGGCGCCGCCGGTGATCAACCCGAGCAGGAAGGGCGCGTGCAGCAGAGAGAGGCTCGCGACGTCATGGGTCAGTCCGCCGGTCAGGGCCATGATGATGGAGAAGATCATGGTGGTTGCGCCCACCACGGCGGTGCCGATCAGCACCGGCTTGGCCGAAGCCTTGAAGGTATTGCCGGCTCCATCGTTGGCTTCGAGCAGGTGCTTGGCGCGCTCGAACTTCACGTCGATGTTGTAGTCCTTCTTCAACTCGGCTTCGATGCCGGGAACGTTTCGATCAGCGACAACTCGTAGATGGATTGCGCATTGTCGGTAACCGGCCCGTAGGAATCGACGGCGATGGTCACCGGACCCATGCCCAGGAAGCCGAAGGCGACGAGGCCGAACGCGAAGACGGCAGGAGCCAGCATCAGGACTCGCCATGGACGGGCCGGTCGAGAAGAAATAGCCCAGGCTCATGAGGGCGACCATGCTGAGTCCCAGCCAGTAGGCCGAGAAATTGCCGGCCACGAATCCCGACAGGATGCCCAGCGATGCTCCGCCTTCCTGCGCCGATTTGACGACTTCTTGCACGTGGGCCGACTTGGTTGAAGTGAAGACCTTCACCAGTTCGGGAATGACCGCGCCCGCCAGAGTTCCGCAGGAGATGATCGAGGCCAGCTTCCACCAGAGCGTTCCGTCGCCGAGAGTCGGGAATCATCATGTAGGAGACGATGAAGGTGAGGATGATGGAAATGATGGACGTGATCCACACCAGCGAGGTCAGTGGCGTCTCAAAGTCCATTTCGTCGGCGTTGCCGTACTTGGCCTTGGCGATGGCGCCATTGAGGAAGTACGCAGCCGGAGCTCGAAACCAGCATGGCCACGCGCATGACGAAGATCCACACCAGCAGTTGCACTTGCGTCGTGGCATCGGGGACGGCCAGCAGAATGAAGGTGATCAGGGCCACGCCGGTGACGCCGTAGGTTTCAAAGCCGTCGGCGCTGGGGCCAACCGAGTCGCCCGCGTTGTCGCCCGTGCAGTCGGCGATGACGCCGGGGTTGCGCGCATCGTCTTCCTTGATCTTGAAGACGATCTTCATCAGGTCGGCGCCGATGTCGGCGATCTTGGTGAAGATGCCGCCGGCAATACGCAGGGCCGCGGCGCCCAGACTTTCGCCAATCGCGAAGCCGATGAAGCATGGGCCCGCATAAGCGGCCGGGATGAACAGAAGGATGCACAGCATGATGAGCAGCTCGACCGAGATCAGCACCATGCCGATGCTCATGCCGGCCTTGAGCGGAATCGCAAAGCAGGGATACGGCTTGCCGCGCAATCCCGCGAACGCCGTCCGCGAGTTCGCAAATGTGTTCACGCGAATTCCGAACCACGCCACGCCGTAGCTGCCCGCGATGCCGACCAGCGAGAACGCCAGAATGATGGGCAGTGTAACCGCAACATTTCCCACCGGCGCCAGAACACCGAAGTACAGCGAGATAATGACCGCGATGAAAACCCAGAGCAGAAGAATGAACTTGCCCTGCGTCACCAGATAGGTTTTGCAGGTCTCATAGATCAGCTCGGACATTTCGCGCATGGTGCGATGCACGGGCAGGTTCTTCAACTGCACATAGATAATCAGGCCGAACAACAGGCCGCCGGCGCAGAACAGCAAGCCGATCGATCAGCAGGGCATGCCCGTTCAGGCCGAAAAAGTGTTCGAAATTCACGCTCGACAAATCCGGCAGCGTCAGATTGGCTTCGCCTCCGCCGCGCATGTTCCGTCTGGGCATTGGCGAATGCGGGAAGCAGCAGGCCCGCGAGGACCGCCGCGGTCCCGTATTGACCGCTTCAGAAAGCCTTGCTTCATAGATGAAAAGCTCCTCAATAACCCGGCCGCAAGCAGTCCGAGCAGACTCACGCCGAGAAAGAAACAGACACACAATCCTGTACCGTCACATACCCTCCATACTCAAGGTTTTAAAGCCGCAAGAATCACGGCCCCGGTATCGACCTCGCAAACACCCCGGGGACTTGCCACGGGAAGGCTATCATCCGGATACACGGCTGTCGAGTGACTGCTGTCACCAGCCCATTAACCTTGAACTCCCGTTTGATTCGGATTCCCGACGCCGAATTTAGAGTACCGTTTAAGGAAGGACTTGGATTTATGACCTCTGCGAATCTTCTTACCCCGCGCCAGGCCGCTGAAAAGCTCGGCATGAGCTACCCGGCACTCAAACATTGGATCCTTGCCGGTCGCATCAAAACCGTTAAAACTCCGGGCGGCCATCACCGTATCCCATTGAGCGCGCTACGCCAATTCTTCCCTGCGGCCCAGGCGCTCGCGGGTACGCCGCGCATCAGCGGCCGCAATCAGTTGGTGGGTACTATAACGCAGGTCAAGATCGAAGGACTGCTCGCAAAGGTCGTACTGGCCATCGGCGAACAGCGGGTTACCGCAATCATCACCGCCGACGCCGCGCGTGAGCTCGCACTCAAGAAGGGCGATACCGCCTCAGCCCTCATCAAGGCCACCGAAGTGATGATTATCCGACCATAAATTCGTTCTTAACATCTCGCGAACTTTTGCAATGCATCGTGGGCCATTTTGAGCAGATCCGTACCTCGCGCGCTAGAGCCCCGGTTCATTGATCGCCATCCCCGGTGCCCTTGGACTACGCTGAGGGCGGACTAAAAGCCGAGCCTTTTCACGACGAAATCATACTGGCTCACTACGTTAAAGGTAGAACTGCACCGCCCGCCAATACACTTCCCAGTTTTTATCTCATCCCCAGCCCGATGAAGCCAAAGATCGGTTTTTTGTTTGTGACGATTCAATGCGATTGTCGCGGAAAATCCGTTACAATCATGAACAAATCGATCTTTTTCTGGAGGTATTGTGCTTTCTCACAGGCCTATTCTTCCCCTGCTTCTGCCGCTGTTCCTTTTTTCATCGCTCGCGGCACAAACTGCACCGCTCGTTTCTTCGTCTGCGGACGCCTGCGCGAGCGGCCACGAGCTGGCCACCACCGATTGCGCACTGACCTGGCACGGCATCACCGTGTACGGTGTGTACGATGTCGGCGCCGGCTGGGTCAGCCACGGCTTACCCACAAGCCCATATAACTATGAAGGCGAATCTCTGGTGAACCGGAACGGCAATACCTCGCGATTCCTCGTCGCACCCAACAACCTATCGCAGACGGGCTTCGGCGTCAGGGGCAGGATCGAGATTGCGCATGACTGGTTCGCTGTGTTCAACGCCTCGACCGGCATCAATCCCAATTCGGGGCTGCTTGCCAACGCGTCCCGCACCCAAATCGATGACAACGGCCTGGACCGGAGCGAGTATTCCGAAGCCATCGACGGCGCGCGCGCGGGCCAACCCTTCAATGACGAATACTATGGCGGGATATCGTCGGAGAAATACGGCAAGCTGACCTTCGGCCGGCAACGCGCTCTCGGCACCGATGTGATGCTGCAATACGATCCGGCCGGCGGCAGCTATGCCTTTTCGTACATCGGCTATAACGGCACCATGGCCGGAGGCGGCGACACCGAGGACACCCGCTGGGACGATGCCGTGAAATATCGCATCGTACTTGGCCCGGCCCACTTCGCCGCGATGGGCAAATTCGCCGACGGTACTGCCGGCTGCTACTCGGCCGCTGCAGCCGCAGGGAACACGTGGACTGCCGGCTCCTGCGAGCCGCTAAAGCCTCATAACACCGCCTATGGATTCGACGTCGGCGCAGGCAACAAGAGGGTCTCCGGCGATGTCGTCTACCAGCGCTACAGCGACGCGATCAGCGTATTGAACCCCCTGCTCGGGCCCACGAGTCTCAGTAACCCTTTGTCCTCGGGCTATGAATACACCACCGATAGCATCGATCAAACCTCCATCACCGGACCCAACGTGAGCGATCTCCAAAACACCGTTTATGGCATCGTGACCGACAATAGAGCCGTCATGGGCACCGCCAAATATACGGGGGAACAATTCAAATTCTATCTCGGCTACGAATTCATCCGGCAGGCTAACCCCGACAATCCGCTGGGCGTTGGCGCCTCGGATCAGGGCGGTTATCTCATGAGCGGCGTTGAAAACACCAACCTCGATTCGACCAAGCTCGTGAATATCTGGTGGACGGGCGTGAAATACTCATACGACGCCAAGAACGACATCACTCTTTCCTTTTATGAGCAGGTGCAGAACGACTTCCGTCGCAATCCGTCGACCTGCTCGACCAACCCCGCTATCGGCAACATGCGCGCCTCCTGCGCGGGCACCCTCAATGAGGCGTCGCTCTATGAGAATCATCACTTCACCAAGCGTTTCGACGGTTTTGCAGGAGTTGCGTATTCCTGGGTAACCGGCGGCTTGGCCGTCGCCATTCCTCACGGCCCCGGCGTCCCTTATCTCCACAAGAGCAACTGGGCTCCGACAGTCGGCGGTCGTTTCACCTTCTGATCGTTTCTGCGGCGGGCTCCTTTGATCCCTCGGTTCCTCCGTCCCTTGGTCTCTTGGTCCTTGTCACTACTCGCTGGGAACGTCGATTTTGTCGTCGGGCAACACAATCTTCAGGTTCTGATCTCCCGGGTCGCGCAATTTGCCGTTGGGCAGAGGATGCAGCTTGAACAGTACCAGCCGGCTGCGGTCAGGATCGTCGAAGGCGGGAAAGCTGGCCACTTGCTCAAGCGAGTAAAAGGTGTGCAAGTCTTCGAGCGTCCCAGGGTCGAGATCGTCCCAACTGGCGTACCAGCCCGGCTGATAGGCAGCGAGCTTGGGCGCAAGGTCGATAGTGCCAAAATCGTCGCACAGGCTGGGCAAGTGGGTCAGCAGCGTGATCTCATCGCCGCTGATCGAATCCAGCAGCCGCTTGCCATTCGGGTGCGTATCTATATATAGGGCCAGCCGCTCGGCGGCATTGATCCACGTGTATTCAGGATGTGCCGCGTAACGAATGGTTTGCGCGCCATGCACGCCAGCTGTCGCGACCGCCAACATCGCGATAGCCCAGCCCAATCCGCGCGTCAAATTTGGCGGGCTGGGCAGGTTTGGCGGGATCGCACAACCAAGCAGCGCCTCTGCTCCCAGCACCACGACGAAGAAACAGAAAAACGCCGGCACTGCGAAGTAACGCGGCTGGGGGTGATTCTGTAGCGTCATGAAGAGCACGTAACCCGCGACGGCCCACAACGACGCGCCGAAGAGCGGATCTCGCCACAGTTTGCGCGCCCACGCGCTGCGCCAGGCAATCGCAGCAGCCAACACTACCGTGCCCGCCAGAGGAATCAAGCTGTGATCGACCCACAAAAGCCCGTGAAATGACCACCAGAACGAAAGCAGCGGCCAATAAAACTCCGTCGGCTTATCGTAGGTGTTTACAAAGAAGTAGTATTTGAAGTCGCCGAACAGCCCTGCTCCGTCAATGACTGCCATCCACATGCCATACGCGGCGCAGGCCACGCCTGTCATCGTAAGCACGCAATGCAATGCCACCTTGCGCTGCTCCCAGAACGGCAACACCACCGCCCAAAGCAGCGCCGGCAACAGAAAAAGCCCCGTCGTCTTGGTCAAAACGATCAGCGCGAACAGCAGCCCGATCCACGCCGCGAGATGAACTGGCCGGCGCATCGTCTTGAGCCGCACCGCCAGGTTCAGCGCCGCCAGTGTCAGCGTAGTTTGCAGGGGCTCCAGAATCGCCAACCGGCTGAAGCAATAGAGAAATGGGCTTGTCACCAGCAGCGTCACGCCCAGGAGCGCCATCAAGCGGGGAACTCTGCTCCGCAACAGTAGATAGCTCAGCCAGAGATTCAGAAAGAAGCACGCAGTGGCCAGTCCCCGCGCGGCCTCAACCGTGACGCCGGTGAAGAAAAACAGCACCCACTCCAGAAACGGCCACACAGGCACCGCGACGGCCGGGTTAAAGTCACCGGCCAGATACCAGTTGCCAAACAGATGTGCGCGGATGGCCGCGTTTCCATACCAGCCCTCATCGGTGAATTTGGCCCAGTCGAAAACCCAGGGCGAGCCATTAGGGAAATTGGCGCGCAAATGCCATGCGTGCAAGAGCGCAAAGCAGACGATCGCGGCGATCCACGTTGCATAGCCCCAGCGCCGCAGATCGATCTCGCGATTTTTCACCGTCTCCTTTTGCAACATTCGTTCCCCGGGGCCCTCGCGCATCCGTGCGTGCCGCCGCAAATCAGAGAGATCGCAGGCCCGTTCTCACAACATGAGAGACATTAAGGTTGGGCTTGCAATCACCGCGGCGGGGATGCACTTGAGTATAACGTCAATCCCCGGCGCACTTTTTCGCATCCGGTCCTCTTCGGAACATCTCCCAGCTCCTCTATCAGAGCCCTGACTTCTCGCTTCTACACCGGAATGAGTGGCCTCCCGGTTCATGTTTTTGTGTGCGTCGCCGATGAACCTTGTGTCGGATCAGAACAGCACTCTGGCACAGAGGCGAGGCACGTTGAGATCCATGCAAAGCTCGGCCCAGTTCCAAACGCAGCCGCCCGTCTCTGGCCTCACGCTGGTGGAGGTGGACGCGTCGGCGGCCGCGGTCCACGTGGTCGGCGTCAGCGCGGTGTGGCGCAAGCTGCTGATGCAAGCGGAGATGGCGGCGCCGCATCTGCAGGTCGCGGCCATCGAAGGTGAGCACGGCAGCGGCAAGAATACCCTTGCGCGTTATCTCTTCGGTCGTTCGCCGCTGGCTGCGACAGGTTTCCAGCGCCGTGACGCCCGCGAGTGGCTGGCCACCGATGCCGATCCTGCAACCCTCGCCGGTTTCACCTATCTGGACCGTGTCGACCTGCTTGCGCCTCCTGGCCAGGGATTGCTCCTCGGCGTCCTCAAAACGCTGCAGGACCGGCCGCCCGGCCACGCCGTTCTGCTTGCCTCTTCGCAAACTCCGTTGCGGCAAATGGCTGGCCAAGGACTTCTGCTTCCCGACCTCGCCTTTCGCCTCACCGCCATCCGATTCGCTATTCCGCCGCTCCGCCAACGTCGCGAAGACATCGCCCCGCTGGCGCAGTTTCTCCTCGACCGCCTTTGTGTGCGATACCAGCAGCGGCCCGTCGTGCTTGGGTCCGGCACCCTGGCCCGCCTTTTGCAGCACGCGTGGCCCGGCAACGTTCGCGAGCTTGTCAGCGTCCTTGAGAATGCCCTGCTCGAAGCCGATAACGGCGTCATTCGCCCGCTCGATCTCGCACTGCCCGATGGGCCGCAACCCTTTTTCGACCTGCAATCCGGCTCGCACTCCCCGATGAATCCATTCATGGGGTCCGGAGCAGGATTTGAAGCGAGCGTCCTTGAAACGACACTCGACTCGCAAGCCTCCGTTAACGCCGCCAACCTGTCCCTGGACGCTGTCATCCGCCGCCACGTGCAGTACGTGCTCGACCTCAATCGCGGCAACAAGCTCCGTACCGCACGCCAGCTCCAAATCTCCCGCTCTACGCTTTACCGCATCCTGGCCAACGAGAACTCTCTGGCGCATTGAAGGTGAGTGAAAAAGTGGAGGTGTGAATCGAGTGAAAGAAGTGATGAGCTAAGAGCGCGCCGGCGGACCTTCACTCTTTCACTGTATTCAATCCTCCGCTCTTCTTACTTGTTCACTTGGAATTTGCGGCTTGCGCCCAACCCCGAGCGCCTCACAACCCTTGCGCAGAAAATGCTCTGGAGGGACTGGCGACTTTATGACGCCTGGACCCTGCGCCACCGTCATTGGCCTGGGTTGCGGGGCGCGGCGGCGCGTAGCCTTTGTACACAGTGATGTGGAAACAGGCCTGCTGGAACTCCTCTTCCACGTCGATCTTGTCCACCGTCTGAAGTGCCAGCAGACGCTGCCGCATCCAGGCGATCTCATTGCGGCTTAGCCCGTCCTTGGCGATGTCGATGGTGGCACCGGTCAGATGCGGGCTCACAATGTCGCCTTCGGCCGGAGCTGCATTGCCATTGATTTCCATCAGCCGCTTCTGATACTCCACCGTCCGCACCGCGGAGCTTACTTCTAGCGGACGGTGAAAGGCCGCGTTGTGCGCCCGCGCCAGATTGACGAGGAAAAGCGCCGTCCACGGCCGGCAATAGCGAAGAGCCGAAGGCAGGTCCGCGTTCACTGTGAGCGCATTCGACGCCGGGATGGGCACGAGCAGTTTATGTTCGATGCGATCCGCTAGATCGCTTTCGTCCTCAATACGTTCTAAGCCGTCCGCATCGAGACGCGCGTTCTGACGTTCCAGCGACTCATGGGATCCGCGCAGCGGCGCTGGCATCGCGCCCCGCGGAAATGCGAACGACGTTTCTTCGGTTTCCGCAACGGTATCCGGCGCTCGATATGCGGGCGGCGCGATCTGATTTGTTCCCGCTCCCACGACCTTCGCAGGTGAATTCCCATTGGCCTTCAGCAAACCCTTGCGGAGCGATTCGCGCTCGGCAAGATCCATCTCTTCATTCGTGATTACGCCGTCGCCTCTCATCTTGATCGGCGCCGCCGTCCCCACATGGTTCGCGGAGGGCGCCGACGCTCGCGGCCGCTCCATCTCCCTGGACAAAGCGGGACGTAACATCAGGAAGGACGAGGCCGATGCAACGTCCATCGCTGGAGGCTCGCGGGTTTCTATCGTCGCATGAGATGAGAGCTGGCTGGTTTGCCGCGAAGTCTCGTCGCGAAGCGCAACGGTGCGGCGCGCGGTCTGTTTTCGCGCAAGGTGGCGGCGAATTGCAAGTCCCGCCGTTCGTCGTGCTTCGTTGGGCGTAGGCTTCCACGTCTTATTAATCCGATTTTGCGTTTGCAAGCGCGCAAACGCCGTGTGATCTCTGCGGCGAGCGAGCGCCGTGGTGCGCGTTAAGTGCTTTCCGGCCGCGGGCGCGACTTTCCTGTGCGCCTTGGAGGGCGAGGAAACCTGCGCTGCATGAACGCCACTTGCAGCCAGGGACGCGAGAGCGAGGACGAGGATTGCCGTCCGGCACATGAGGGAGAGTGCGGACAATCGAGAGCTACTCCAGTATAGGTCGAGCGGCGTTTGCCTCAGAGTGCCTTTGCGGATGCGGATTTGTCTGATAATTGGACGTTCATGATCGTTCATTAGACGTTGATGTTGGTCTTTGTCATCCGTCTTACTCGAGAAATCGATCTATGTTCCTGGCGCCGGCGTGTCATCCAATCCGGCAAGCGGCGCGACCGGTTTGGCAGACGGCGTCAGGACGAATCCCTTGCGAACAAGAGCAAAACCCTCCTCCGGCAACTCCGCCTGCAGCAATTGGTTTTCTGGCCCCGAAAAGAGGTCGGTATTGGATCCGGCGATTGTGGCCACAAGGTGGTGCACGGTAATGGACTTGCCGTCGAGCGTTCCCTGCTGGTCGGCATAGGTTGCCAACTGCACCGGCTCGATCGAGCCCGCATTTTTCGGCAGAATCACCCAGAGCCCGCGGTTATTTCGCTCCACCGCAAGCGCCAGAAGCGTCTGCAGTGCGCCGGGATCGAAGTCGGGCAGGAATACGGCGTCCGCATGCGCGGCCAGCCGCGAAGTTGAGCTTCTTCCGCTCGCCGAGATATTCATCAGGAATTGGGCCGCATCGGGCGCTGCCATCACGCTTACCGCCTCGCCGTTCACAATTGCGCTCAACTGTACGTGCTCGAGCTGGTTGGCAGATGAGAGCTTCTCGGTTTTGGAAATTGCAAAGTCGAGGCCCTGCATGGCGACCTTCACCAGGGAGGTCGAGTCGTAACCTTCTGTTGTGGTCGTGAAATGAAAACTGGCTGTGCCCACTGCGTGACCGTGCTGCGCAATCTCGAAACTTCCGGACTCCAGCCCGGCTGAAGAAACCGCGTGGGTAGGAATTGCGTGCTGAGCTGTTGCGGCAGCCGGTAGCATTATCAACATCAAAGCAAGAAATCCCGCATCTGCGGAAACACGAAATGAAGACACTCGAAGTTTTTGCTCCCTGCTCAAATTAGACACCAATCCGGCGAAAGAGTTACTGCAGCAGGGAGCGGACCCCGGCAGGAAACTGCCGGATGGGACCGTGCACAAATTCCAGCGTTCGCATTCATGGCCCGCCAGTGCGCGATTCCCCACGCGATAAAGTCATGCGGATCCCACCGACCAGAGCCGACAGCCGCCTCTATGAAGCCAACTCCGTTTTTCTCAAAGATTTCTTTACTTTACGGATCGTCGGATGTTAACTTTCATTACATCCCCCGGAAGCCGTAAGACAGGAGATCCACCCCTCATGTTTTGTCCCCGCTGTGGCAAGGAAAACCTCCCAAGTCAAAAATTTTGCAATAGTTGCGGAGCCGAAATCGGCGCCGCGGGCAGGGCACAAGCAGTATCTGCGCCCGCCGTCGCGCAGGTTGCGGCCGCTGCGCCGCCAAACGCGCCGCCGCCACCACCGTCGGCCGCTCCGCCCAGCAATCCGGGCGCCTATCGGGGTGCGCCGGCCCCTCCGCCGGGCATGGTGCCCGTCATGTACCAGGCATATCCAGGGGGTCCGCAACAGGTGTATTACATTCCTGCTCATGCGCGCACGCGACGGGGAGTGGCGGATTCCTGGAGGGTATCCGCCACCAGATCAGGAACCTTGCCTCCACTGACAAGCTGGAAGGCTTCAGTCTGAAGCAGACCTTCAGCCAGGCCTTTTCGAGGCACGGCGCCGACGATGTGGAACAGTACATGATGGTGGGGTCATTGCGCACCACGCCACCCATCGAGTTGGTTGAGACAGGCTGGCCCAAACCGTGGATGTTCTTCCGTCTGTTGACGCTCTTTGTGGTCGCCAATTTTGCGTTATACGGCGTCTGGAAATTCACCGGAAATACCCCGATGATTCCGGCGCTGCTGATCATGGCCGCATTTGCCGTGCCGCTGGCCACGCTGATGCTCATCTTTGAAATGAACACACCGCGAAACGTTTCCGTGGTGCTGGTGGGAAAGCTGTTCGTGATGGGCGGTTTGGCCGCGCTTTGCGCGGTTTCCTTTGAGTACATGACGGCCATCGCGGGAAATATCCCTGGCATTGTGGAAGAGACCGCGAAGTTTGCCATGGTGCTTCTGGTGGTGCGCGGCACGCGCTATAAGTACGAGTTGAACGGAATATTGTTTGGAGCAGCGGTGGGCGCCGGATTCGCTGCGTTCGAAACAAGCTTCTACGGTTTGATCAACGCCTTCCTTCCCACGGTGATCCAGGGATTGCAGGCAGGGGGGCAGGAAGCAACGGTGATCAACAACGCCATGGCGGCCATGGCGACAAATCTCGCGGTGCGCGGTGTACTGGCCCCCTTCGGGCACGTAGTGTGGACGGCCATTGCGGCCGGCGCGTTCTGGCGTGTGAAGGGATCGCGACCAACCAGCATGGCCATGCTCGACTGACTGGCGTTTCCTCAAGGCCTTCCTGATCCCCGTGGCCATGCACACCTTGTGGGATGCATCGATTCTTTTCCCGAATCTCAACTTTTTTGTGAATGTTTTCCTCTGGATTGCGACAGGATTGACCTCGTGGTATGTGCTTTTCGGATTGGTCCAGCAGGGCCTGCACCAGGTAAAGGACGAGCAGCAAGCGCAATTGCAAAGCACGCTGGCCACCGTGGAAGCGAGCTTGGGGCTGGGGGCGAAACAGTATGCCATGCAACCTCAGGGACCGGTGATCGCATAAGCGACTGGCGGCACTCGAGCGGTGGAGGGATCAATCTGCCTCGAAAATCAGTTGAAAGAACCGCAGATTTGGGTTACGGTTTTGAAGCACTGGGTTGTCGCGTTGGCCAATCAACTATATCTAGACGCTCAGCGCATCTATCGGTTTCCGAGTTTTTCGCGCGATCATTTTCTTAAGTGGCTGGATGCGCTAACCGCCGGTCGGCTCCCCCAACCGGATTTTCCGGTACGACTCCCCCGATGTCGAAATGGTTCTTTACTTTACCGCGGTTGTAGTGCTATTTTGCATAGCATCCCCGGACGCAGTATTACAGGAGATCGCCATGAACTGTCCTCGTTGCGGAACGGCATGCCTGCCGGACACCAAGTTTTGCAAGAATTGCGGAGCTCCAATGGGCGTCGCGAGCAGTGCACAAGCGGCCGCAGCGCCCGCTGCGCCACAGCAACCGGCAGCCCCGGGCGCGTATCAGGGTGCGCAGGCCGCGCCTCCCGGCATGGTGCCCGTGATGTATCAGGCCTACCCGGGCGGTCCCCAACAGGTGTATTACATGCCCGCCCAAAGCGGGCAGGCGCACGGGAGCGGTGGATTGCTGGAGGGCCTGAATGCGCAGATCCGGGCCATCGCCTCGACCGACAAGCTGGAGGGTTTCAGCTTTAAGGACACCTTCAGCAAGGCCTTTTCCAGGCACACCGACGATGAAATAAACGACTATCTTGTTACGGGCTCGTCGCGGACCACACCGCCATTGGAGCTGGTGGACACGAACTGGCCCAAGCCTTGGATGTTCTTCAGAATACTGGCGATTTTGGCCGTGGCCTACGCGGCGTTTTATGGCCTGTTCCTTTACAGCCAGAATGCTTACGATATTCCAGCGATCATGGTGCTGGGAACGTTTGCGGTGCCGCTCGCGAGTTTGATGCTCGTCTGGGAGCTGAACACGCCGCGAAACATGTCGATCACCGCGGTGTTGAAATTCGTAATCATCGGCGGCGGATGTTCAATCTTTATCGCTGATTTGGTTTATCTGTTGCCCTTCACCCAAAACCCCGCCGCTTCTCTCTTCATCCTGGTTCCTGGAGGCGTCGAGGAAACTGCCAAGATTTTGGCGGTGGTCATCGTGACCTGGGGCGCGACCAGCCAGCGCTACAAATACCAACTGAACGGAATCCTGATCGGGTGCTCGGTAGGTGCGGGTTTTGCCTGCTGCGAAACGCTGGGCTATGGGATGCAATCGTTTTATCAGACCCTCATTGCGGGCGTGCAGCAGGCATCGGCAACAACCACGGTAATCATGGTCCTGACCGCGGCGACGAAAAACATGGTCCACGAACTGACGATGCGCGGAGCGTTGGCCCCGTTTGGACACGTGGTGTGGTGTGCGATTTCAGCAGGTGCGTTGTGGCGGGTGAAGGGGGACAGGCCGGTAAGCCTGAGCATGCTGCTGGATGGCCGGTTCCTAAGGGCATTCATGATCCCCATGGTGATGCACGATCTTTGGGACATTACGCTCAGTTTCCCGAATAACACTTTTTTGAACTCGATGGCCGGGCAGCTCGGCGACTTTGCCCTTACGGGAGCGATCTCGTGGTACGTGCTCTTCACGATGGTTCAGCAGGGCCTGCACCAGGTGAGAGACATGAAGAAGGCGCAACTCGAGCACACAGTTGCCCATGTGGAAGCGACCCTGGGTCTGGGGGCGCAGCGGTTTGCAATGCAGCCGCAGGCTCGACCGGGCGTGTAAGCGGAGCATGGCCTGGCCGTTACGGCACGGAGACGAAATCTGTGTAAGGAAAGGAAAACGCGATGGCATTCTGCAACAGTTGTGGTGCTGTGTTGGAAGGGGACTCGCGCTTCTGCTCGAAATGCGGAACTGACCAGACGGCGAAAGCGAGCGGCGCGCCGGCTCCGGCGGCGGTCCCGATGGCCCCGCCTCCTCACATGCCCTATTTAGCGCCAGGGCAGGTTCCGATGCCGCCGCCCGCTCCACCGGCCACGAAGAGCGGGATGGTGTGGCTAGGGGTCATCGCCGTTGCAATAGGAGGATATTGGTATTACACAAACTATATGCAACCCAAGGCACAGCCGGCCCAGACGCCGCCCGCGCAGACCCAGCCAGGCAATCCCGGGCAGCAGCCGGGAGGAAATCCGCAGCAGCAGCCTGGAGGATATCCGGGGCAGCAGCCGGGAGGAAATCCTGGGCAGCAGCCAGGAGGATATCCGCAGCAGCAGCCAGGAGGATATCCGCAGCAGCAGCCGGGAGGATATCCGGGACAACAGCCTGGAGGATATCCGGGACAACAGCCTGGAGGATATCCGGGGCAGCAACCCGGAGGATATCCGCAGCAGCAGCCAGGAGGATATCCGCAGCAGCAGCCGGGAGGAAACCCCGGGCAGCAACCTGGAGGGCAAGGAAATCAGAATCAAGCCGTCGTACAGGCCCAGCAGTTCGCCTGGAAGGGGCAGCCTGAAAATGGGGTTATCCAGATCACCCAGGCGCAGTGGCGGAACGGCTCGAACGTGACAGTTCAGGCGGCGGAGTTGGAGTGCATTCAGTACGGTCAAAACAACCAGCCCCTTTCGCAGTTGACATCGGTGCTCAAGGGCCCAGCGGCGCCGGGACAGACCATAACCCTCCAGCCATTCCAGTTGGGAGCCGAGGCACAGGGCGTGGCCAATATGAAATGCGCAATCGTGGCGGTCCAAACAGCAAACTAAGGACGAGGTAGATCCGGGAGGCGCGGAATTCGCATTGTTCGAGATACGTTTCCGCAAATCTCTTAAGGAGAGAGAAAGGATATGGCATTCTGCAGCAGTTGTGGTGCTCAGCTGGAAGGGGATTCGCACTTCTGCGCGAAATGCGGAGCTGATCAGACGGCGAATTCCGGAGGCACGCCCGCCGTGCAAGCGCCACCTCCGCAGGCGCCTCCTCCGCAAGCGGCATTCCCGCCGCAACCGGTGCAACCGTTCGCCGGAATGCCTCCGCAATACCCTGCGCCGCCTCCTGTGCAACCATACGCGGCGGCGCCTTCGCAGTTTCCTCTGCCGCAGGGGCAGATGCCCATTATCATGGGCGCGCCTCCGGGAGCGGCGCCAGCGAACAAGAACACGCTGCTCTATGTGATCCTTGCCGCTGCAATCTTGTACGGTTTCTATTACATCGGCACCCACGATCAGAGCCAGACTCCGGGCGCGACGCCGCAGACCCAGCCAGGACAGCAGCCTGGAGGAGGCGGAGGCGGCGGTGGCAATCAGAATCAAGCCATCATCGCGGCTCAGCAATTCAACGAAGGCAGTTTCAACAACGTGAACGGCCAAATCCAGGTCGAGCAGGGGACATGGCTGAACGGATCGAATGTCGCCCTTGCGGCGGCAATGCTGGGGTGCGAGCAGATGGATGGCAACGGCCAGAACCTGGCGCAAGACCAGATCACGCTGACCGGCCCGGCGCAACCGGGACAAACCGTGAATCTGCCGACATTTTCGATAGGAGCC
This sequence comes from uncultured Acidobacteriaceae bacterium, assembly GCA_963732305.1. Taxonomy (GTDB): domain Bacteria; phylum Acidobacteriota; class Terriglobia; order Terriglobales; family Acidobacteriaceae; genus Telmatobacter. Next base: position 412,758 of record CAVSYW010000002.1, on the reverse strand, counting down.
ACGGCACAGGGTGCAGCCAAGGTGAACTGCAAAATTACGGCGGTAGAGACGGAAAACTAAGGATGCGGCTTGTTCTGAAGGTGCGGAATTCGCGTCTTCCGCGACGGGTTTCCACAAGTTGGTCAATGCATTCCTTTTGGTGTGGATGCTCTGGCTTCTGAGCATCGATTCGCACTGGGCGATCAAACCACCCGCATTGGTGGCGTCGATAATGTCCCACCGAGAATATGAAGTCTTCCATGCGGCAACTGCGGCCGACCAGGCCCGAAACGGCCGAGATGAATTTCGCTTAAGGAGAGAGAAAAGATATGGCATTCTGCAGTGGTTGTGGCGGCCAATTGGAAGGCAACGAACGCTTCTGCGCGAAATGCGGAGCCGATCAGACGGCGATGGCCGGAGGCACTCCCGCCGTGCAAGCGCCGCCTCCGCAGGCGCCGCCTGCGCAGGCGGCATTCCCGCCGCAACCCGCGCAACCTTACCCAGCGATGCCTCCACAGTATCCTCCTCAGTATCCGCCGCCGGGACCGATTCCCGTGATGGCCATGCCGCCGGCTGCTCCCGCAAAGAGCAGCAAGTGGATCTGGATCGCAATCATCGTTGCCGCGGTCTTGTATGGTCTCTACTACATCGGTACGCACGATCAGCAGCAGAATCCGGCCCCGGCGCCTGCACCACAGACTCAGCCGGGAACGCCTACCCCGCAGGCCCAGCCAGGAGCGCCGACGCCGCAGGCCCAGCCAGGAGCGCCGACGCCGCAAGCCCCACCGACGACACCCACGCCGCAGGCTCAACCGGGAGCACCGGGTCAAGGGGGAAATAATCAGGCCCTGGTGGCGCAGCAGCAGTTAACCTGTCGATGGAAAGCTCAGAACGGGAGTATCGAGATCACGCAAGCGCAATGGAAGAACGGCTCGGCCGTGACCATTCAGACAGCAATCATGGAGACGCAACAGGTTTCCGCAGCGGGCCAGATCATTGCGCAGAATCAGTCCACGCTCAACGGACCGGTGCAGCCGGGGCAAACCGTGACTCTCAGTTCAATTTCGATGGGAGCCACGGCACAGGGTGTGACCCAGGTAAATTGCGGCATCGTCGGAGTTACGCCGGCTAACTGATGGGCAGGCAGACTTGCCTGCAACCTCACGGCTGAGAGTGAAGCGGGCGCGGACGTTCTTGATCCGGCCCACCGATCGTGTCATTGTCTCCCACCCATTTCTCCGCCGCGGCGGACGGAAATGGATACCAGTTTTCTTTAACTCGGACCGAGTTCCCACGCAGGCACTTTATGGCGGTTCTCCAATTCATGTGGAGTCTTGAGGGCCGTGCAATGTGGCGTTTTCTTAAGGAAAACGCCACTTAAGGCCTCCGGCTCCGCTATACACCAATTGGAGAACCCCTATAGCCCCCGCCGAAATCCTCCGCGCCGCTTCGCCCTCGACCAGCCCGCCGCAAGAGCTTGTACCGCCGGTCTCCCGACCGGCTGTAGCGGGGGTCTCCCGACCCGCGCATTGCAGAAGCAGATCGAAACAGGACCATCCTTATCACCACCGAGACATCCACGAATCGCTCTAGCAGGATAGGGAGCAGGGACGCCGCCGTCCGGATCGCGCGACGCGCGCTTATCTACCGGCAATCTCCCGGCATCGAGAGGCGGTGTTAGAGGCCCTGGCTAGCCGAGTCGCTGAATCCCAAATCCCAAAATCGAGACCAAGGGAGCCACCGCCGCAAAATGTGACGGCCTTGTATCAGGGCATCACTTCAGTCATGCCGCAACAGGCTCAATCAGGAGGGTGCGGCTTCACAGGCTGCGGAAAAACTCGCCTGGCAAGAAGTTCTGTAACAGGGCACGAGTTTACTCGTGCCGACAAAGCCAACAAATTGAGTCGGGCTTTAGCCCCCGCCAATCCGTCCTTTGCCAAATTCGCCTCTCTTTCGGACTTTTTCCGCAGCCTGTCCTGACCGGCTGTAGCGGGGGTCTCCCGACCCCCGCAACGCAGAAGCAGATCGAAACACGGCCATCGTTATTGCCATCGAGACATCCATGACCCGCTCTTGCAGCATTGGAAGCAGAGCCGCCGCCGTCCGGATCGCACAGCCCGCGCTTATCTCACGCTAATCTCCCGGCATCGAGAGGCGGTGTTAGAGGCCCTGGCTAGCTGAGTCGCTGCATCCCAAGCCTCAAAATCGGGAGCCCCGGCGTCGCGGCGAGTTCGCTCTCTTCAGACCCTGGCCACCCGCCCCAATGCAAGATTTTTCACTTGCCTCCGCGCCGGCTATATGATATCGAATTTATTATTCCCTGGTGGGGTCGCGCGCCCTTTCCCGCGAGTCCCAGGCGCAAGACGAAAACCACCAAAATGCAAGACGAAAGCAAGCAATCCTCTCGACCGGTTCCGTTGGAGGTTTGTCCATGATTTTTCTCAGCCCTCGCACGTGGTTAGTTGGTGCCTTGTTGCTCGCTTGCGGCGCAGGTTTGCAGGCTCAGGGTTGTCACAGCTATAAGTGCTTTGATCCGGCGCCCATTCCGCTGCCAGGCTCCTCGTCCGGTTCAAGCAGCAACTCGATTTCCAACATCCAGTCCATCTACTCTCACGCGCAGGATGAAATTAATAACACTGTCAACCAGTTCCGCAGCATTCTACTGAGCAATCAACCGGCCGAAGCCGAATCTGGGGACAACGATGAGAGCATCGACGTTCCCGACAACGACACAGATTCCGGCAGCGACGTTGAAGCCGACATCGAGCAGTTGCAGATGGAGCGCGAGGCTCGGGAAGCGGCAGCGGCGGAGCAATTGCATGAGCAACAGCGCAACCAGGACGCCGCTAACCTGCTCAGCGACGCCAACAATCTTCTGCTGTCAGCCAACACTACCGCGGATTGCTCAGCGCTGGTGACGACGCCTTACCCCGTTACCAGTTCGCCTCCTGCGTTGCCGCCGCAATGTATGAGCGACGCAGAGGCGGCGTCCGTGTATGCGCCCGGCAAGCGGCCGCAGATCTCCCCCAGCCCGCAACCCGAGCCCGTCATTGACGGCAGCAATATACCCTCTACGATTGACTTCAGCCCGGCCCTTCAGCAGTTGATGAACCAGACCGGAGTTCCACCCGCCAACGGCAATGGATCCGACTCGAGTCCGCTCCAGAACCTCGTCGATGAGACGCAGCCCACCGGGAATGAAGACCCCTCAGCCACGCCGTCGTCAACGCCGGTTCCGCAACAGACGCAAAACGCAGGCGCGATCGACCGGATATGGGGTGTTCAGCCCCCGGGTACATACGGTTCCTCGGGGTCGCAGGAAAATGAGCCGACGGGAAGCGCGTCCAGCAAGCCCATTGCTGCCGATCCGGGTCAAAACCCATCGAGCGATATCGAGCGGCTCGATCACGATACGAGCCCGACAGGCATTCTAAACATCCTTCCGCACAAAGGTGACACCACGGATGATTTGACCAAGGCGTTGGACAACATCGTCCAACCGAACCCTAATCAATGAACCAGTCATTTTACGGAGGCCGCTCTCAAGTATGCGATGGATCGTCGTTGCATGTCTGGCTGCGTCTTGGATTCCCGCCTTCGGCCAGCCGTCCAAACCCTCGGCTGGCTATGATGCTTTGGTCGCCAGGGCACGGACGCTGATCGCCGAGAGACGGCCGCAGGAAGCCGTCACGGTAAGCGAGCAGGCAATTGCGCTGAACGAGAGGCGCTGGGAGGCGTACGTCACGGCCGCCAGCGGCTACTCCGCGCAGCATCTTTACGACGACACCATCGGTATGCTGCAAACCGCGCTGGCGCACGCTCCAGACGAGAAAAAGCAGGCCATCCGCGAAGCGATCTCCGACGCGCGTCGCCAGCTTGCCGCTCAATCGAACCCAAATCCCGCTTTTTCGCCGCAGTCGAGCCCACAAGCGGCCCCGGCAATTACAACTCAGGCAGAAGCCGTTCTATGGAAGTCGATCGAAAACAGCACCCGCGCCGAGGACTATCAGGGATATCTCTCGAAATACCCGGATGGTACCTTTGCGCCTGTCGCGACGGCGCGGCTCGACGCCATTACAAGCAAACAGGCCGATGAAGCTGCGCAACAGCAAAAGGCGAGGGACTCAAACCTTGTCGGCTCAGGATGGCAAGGAACCGTAGGCGATCTCACGGCGACTCTAAAATTCACGGATGGTAACAGCTGTGCCCTGGTCCTGGTGGACCAGAATGGGGTCACGAACTTCACTTGCGGTTGGCAGAAGATCGGCGAGGCCCTCTACGTCACCGTTAATGCAGCCTGCTCGTACCCGATATATGACAATAAGGGCCGAGTCGTCAACACCGCCTATCCACCGTCGGTCTACGTGCTCACACTCCAGGACGAAACTGCCAGCGGCCTGGAAAAGAGCGATACGGTTCCCTGCAAGGGCAGGCAGATATCGCTCAAGCGCTCCGAGTGAGAAAAGCACGCCAGGAGCGCGACTGCTTGGTGTGCCGCGGAAACCCCGGCGATTTGAAAGGGCACGACTTCAGTCGTGCAAAGCGCGCCGGAGGCGCAGCGGTTGTTAGCCCCGCGCTTCAGCGTGGGGTCGGGAAGTGAGATCGACACGGAGCCCCGTAGGGGCGCCGCTGTTTTGAAAGGGCACGACTTCAGTCGTGCAAGGCGCGCCGGAGGCGCAGCGGTTGTTAGCCCCGCGCTTCAGCGTGGGGTTGGGAAGTGAGATCGACACGGAGCCCCGTAGGGGCGCCGCTGTTTTGAAAGGGCACGACTTCAGTCGTGCCGAAGCGGCAGCAAAATAGACGCGGGCTTTAGCCCCTGAGGGAAGTTTTTCGGGAGATTCGTTTTCCGATCCCCATTTTCCCGAAACTTGCCAGGAAGCCAAATCGTATGCGATGGATCGTGGTTCTGTGTCTCGTTGCGGGGCTGATCCCGGCACTTGGTCAGCCGCCCAAACCGCCTGCATCTTATGACGCCATGATCGCCAGGGCGCGGACCCTGATTGCCGAAAAGAAGCCGCAACAAGCCGTCGCTGCGAGCGAGCAGGCGATCGCGCTGAATCAAAACCGCTGGGAGGCGTACGTCACCGCCGCCAGCGGCTACTCCGCGCAGCAGCTTTACGACAACACCATCAGCATGCTTCAAATGGCCCTGGGACGGGCGCCGGACGAAAAGAAGCAAGCGATTCGCGCTGCCATCGCCGAAGCCCGTCGCCAGCTTGCCGCTCAATCGAACCCAAATCCCGTTGTTTCGCCGCCATCGAGCGCACAAGCGGCTCCGGTCGCGCCAACTCAAGCTGAAATCGTGCTCTGGAAAAGTATCGAGAGCAGCAACCGCGCCGAGGATTACCGAGGCTATCTCGCCAGCTATCCAAATGGCGTGTACGCCGGCCTCGCCAACAGTCGCATCGAGGCGCTTATGTGGAACGGCATCGAGTCGACGCAGAACCAGGACGACCTGCGGACTTATCTGCAAACCTACCCAAACGGCCCTCACGCCCTGGCGGCAGCCCGCCTCCTCGAAAATCTTCGTTGGGCAGCCATCGAAAAAAGCACCAATCCGGCCGATTTCCGCGCCTTCATTCTGGAGTTTCCCAACAGTCCCGATGCGGCGTTAGCCTCGAACCGCATTGAGGAGCTTGATTGGCTCCCGGTATCGCAAAGCACGGATCCAGCCGACTTCAAGGCCTACATCGATGCTCACCCGAACGGCCAGTACCTGACTGTCGCTCAGAAGCGGTATACGGAATTGATCGATCAGCAGAATGATCGAAAGAAACAGCAGGACGAGGCTAGCGCCGCGGAAGCAGAAAAGATGCGGAATGGATGGGATTTCAAATGGTCCCACTTCCGCCTAAACGCTGCGCTGGACTGGGTTTGGGATAGCGGCACCATGTCGGTTTCTCCGGAGGGCTTCCGATGGGAGGAGGATAAACCGGGAAGTTCGCGAAATTTCACGGCAACCTGCGCCGACATCAAATACACTCCACCAGGCGGTAATGCATTCATCGATATTTACGTTAAGGGGAAAAAGATGTCCTTCAGCACTGATGACGGCATGGCGCAATTCCTCGAGGCCTACTCCCACTTTTGCCAGCATCATTGAACTTGCCGGGTGCCGTCCTGGCTTGCAAGGGCGGGAACCACGAAAGCCGGCATCTACCGGCCACAGGCGACAAGCTATCTGCGACGAGCTACCAGCCGCCCACGGTCCACGGTTTTCTAGTCCCCAGTCCCGAGTCCCTTAGCCCCTGTTTTCTTGTTCCCTCGGTCCCTTGTTCCCGTGGTCCCTGTTTTCGTCAACCCCCGCAACCCAGAAATCGAACGGAATGCCTCACCCTAACTCGTTCATTTTGTGTCCCCTGACCCCTGATCCATGATCCCAAATTTCTTTGCATATAATTACCCGCCTTCGGCGCACAATAACTACAAATGGAGGCCAGCGGTCGGTAGCTAGCAGCTAGAAGCTAGAGGCTAGAGGCTAGAGGCTGAGGAGTTCGCGCCATGCGCAACGTCAAAAACATCACCGCCTGCGTCACGCCGCAGATCGACCGCCAGGCGCGCCCTCTCGCCGCCGAATCCGAAACCACAACAGCATCGTCGAGAAACGTGTTCGAAAAATGCACACTAAGTCCTTATCCTCGAGGACCTCAAAACGTAACTCCTTTGTTTTTCACCGAAACACTCCTTAACTCGTTATTTATAAATGTTATGCCGACTAACGCATTTGTTTTCAATCGTTTACGAGAGAACAAGAGGAGCTAACAATCCTGGAATCAGGACCTTAGCTCAAAAGGTAGGGGGGAGGGGTAGGGGGAGGGGGGAGGGTAGCTGAATGTACATGCATTGCCGGCATATCAAGGCCAACGGACTCCGCTGCGAGTCCCCACTCACACCCCTCTTGAGGAAGACAAACTCGGTGAAGAGAATCCTGATGTAGTAAATGGAGAAGCCGGTGGCAAGACAAATGCGCCGGATTTCATCGCCCGGTTTCCCGATCCATCCGAACCGCGTGCCGGCGATCTTAAGTCCTGGCCCCAGCAGCAGCCACCATGCCAGCATCACGGAGACGCCAGCGAGCCCCGCAAGGGTCAAACGCGGGGCTCTGGAAGGATCGCGCAGTTCGTACATACTGTGCTGGAGTTCTCGTATCTGCACAAGATGACCCTCACCCCCAAAGCTTATCGCCTGGAGCCCACGGTCAGGCGCGAGAGCGCCCGCCGTGCAAATATCCATTTTCAACTTGACCGATCGATCGGTCAGTGATAGTACTGAATGCATGCCGGTCAAAGGCCAGCGCACCAGTGCAGGGGAGCGAACCCGCTCGAAGATTCTCAAGGCAACTGTCCGCATACTCGGCCGTGATGGTCCGGATCGATTCAGCGCTTCTGCCCTCGCCAGGGAAGCCTGCGTAAGCAAGGCCACGCTGTTTCATCACTTTCATGCGATCGACGAAATCCCGATCCTGGCCATGGAAAGCTACTGGACTCAGGCGCTGTCGCCCGTGGGCGGCGATCCCTCAACGGCCCGCATGTATCTATTGAAGCTGGGTGCGCAACTCCTCGACCTTTCGCGTAAGCGGCCCACCTTCCTCAAAGCGCACGTCGTATTTTTGGTTAAAGCGATCTTCGATCCCGGTCTTCACGCGTCCCTCGCCGCCGGATCCGTCCAGATGCATCGCCGAATGGAACAGGAACTGGCCGCGCGGCTTCCAAAGAGCCTTCCGCCGCGGGAAATTGAGGCGGCAACCCGAATGGTCGAGATGATGCTCGATGGTCTGCTTCTCGGCATGGCGGTGGTCGACAGCCCGCAAGCTGTGGCTTCCGCGCGCCGGACCTGGACCCGGTTTGTGAATCTCCTGCTGAATGAGCTGGCGTCATGAGGGCGGCCCGGCGGACCCTCCTCTTCGCGCCTTGCGCCTTTAACCTGGCGGAAACCAGCCGTATGGTGGAAATCGCGAAGGGCATCGAGCGCCATCCCGCAGCGAGTCAGGCCTTCAACATCCATTTCATTTCCGACGGCGGGGACTTCGAGTGGATGATCGAAAAGCACGGCTTTGTCTTGACGCGGCTGGAGCCCCGTCTTACCAAAGAAAAGATCGAATTCATCGCCGAGGTGGACCGCGGTGAGAAGTTTGCTCCGGCCTTCACAGACGCCGAATTGATTCAACGCATCAATAGCGAAACCGCCTGTCTGAACGAACTCAAACCCGCCGCGGTGATCACTGGCTCCTACGTGACGATTCCGGTGACCTGTCGCCTTCTTAAGATCCCACTCGTCTGGGTCGTGCAGTCGACCTGGCTGCCCGACTTCTTCTGCCATGGCGCGGGCATGACGGACCACCTGAAGCCGGCGGCCCTGAAGGCTGTCGCCGATTGGTTTGTGCTGCGGTTCATTAACTTCTGGGTTAAGCACGGATTTCTGAACTCCCTTAACCGCGCAGCGAGGCATTTTGGCGTACCCGGCTACGAGTCGATATTTGACTACTGGCAAGGCGACATCACTCTAGTTGCCGAGCCACCGGAATTCTCGGGCGTCAAGCTGCCGCCGAATCATTTCTACACGGGGCCCCTGGTTCCCGAGGATGAATTTGCGCTCCCCGATGCGATCAGAAACCTCGACGTGAATTTGCCGCTCATCTACTTCGCGATGGGAAGCTCCGGCACTCCTGAGATTGTCGCTCGAATTGTCGAGAGCTTCGAGGGCAGGCCATATTGCGTGATCGCACCGGTGAAGTTTCAGCTTCAACAAGTGTCCGGCGTCCACATTCCGGCGAATGTTCTGATTACCGACTGGGTTCCGGCGTTACAGGTGAATAAGCTGGCCGATCTTGCTGTTATCCATGGAGGGATCGGCACGGTTATGGTTGCCGCGATGGCGGGCAAGCCGGTGGTCGGCGTAGGAATGCAGATGGAGCAAGTGGCGAATCTAGCTTGTCTCGAAAGGCTTGGATTTGCGATACGGGTGGGGAAATCGCGCGACCCTTCCGCGAAGATTCAGAGTGCCATTCAGAAGCTGCGTACGAATGAAGCCGCAGCGGCGAAAGCAGCCGCATTCGCCAAATCGATAGCGCACTGGGACGGTCCGAAAGCCGCGGCTGAGACGTTGCTTGAACGCTACGGCGGGCCGGCATAACAATCTTCCAGGACTTGCAGCGAGTAATCAGCGGCAGGATCTCGATTCGCGGAAAGTCTCCAAGTCACTCGCCGACACGGATTTCTACCCGAAAGCCTTAGTGCTGGATCTGGAGCGCCCGGGGCTAAAGGCCCCGTTGATTCTGCGCGCCTTCTGCGGGGTTAAAACCCCCACCTCCCTCCGTATCGAGTTTTCGCGCAAACCGTGAAGCCTTACGCTTCCTCTACCGCAGCTTCGCGGGATGCTTCGATTTCGATTGTGCCGGCCGGGATGCCGCGCAAGTGACGTTGCGCCGCGATACAACGCGGATTGGTCAAACGCGCTCTAAGATCAATTGGGGTTATCGCGAGACGGTTGACAAGTTTCCTATTCGCTTGTATTAATTATATCGTTAGTTAATTTATGAAGCGCACGTTTCGCAGAGTCAAACGCAGCCCCGGAAGGCCCGCCGCCGGCATTGAAGGCGACGCGCGGGAGCAATTGCTGACGGCGGCGACCGAGCTCTTCGCGAGGCAGGGCGTGGCCGCGACCAGCTTTGCGGCCATTGCGACGCGGGCCGGCCTGACTCCGGCGATGATGCACTACTACTTTAAGGACCGCGAGCACCTGCTGGATTGCGTGGTGGAAGAGAAGATCGCTCCCGTCATTGCGTCGGTCTGGAGCCCCGTTCGGCCGGGCGTGGCGCCCGAGGAGCTAATTCGCGGCATCGTGGAGAGGCTTGTGGACGGTATCGAGCGCATGCCGTGGATTCCTTCCGCCTGGATGCGCGAAGTGCTGAACGAGGGCGGATTGCTGCGCAGCCGCGTGCTCGAGAAATTGCCCTTCGACAAGGTGCGCATCCTGAGCGGGGCGATTGCGGAGGCGCAGGCCAGAGGCGCGATCGAAAGCGATCTCGATCCCGTGCTGATGGTGTTTTCGATGCTCGGGCTGGTGATGATGCATCACGCGACCGCGCCCTTTTTCGCCGAGGTCTTTCATCGCAAGGAGCCGACTGCGCAGACTATCGGCCGCCACATTACGGGCTTGCTGGAGCATGGCCTGAAGCCAGCAGGCAAGAAGCCGCGTAAGAGGAAGTGAGATTGGAGGGAACTGTGGATGAAGTGGGTTGGATGCATCGCGTCAGCCGGTCGAAGGCCGTTTTACGCGAGCTACCGAATTATCGAAAGGCATTGTTCTTGCACCGTCCCTACGGGACTGCGGAGCGAATGAATGGACCTGCATTCCCCACGTTAAAACGCGGGGCTGACAAACGCTGCGCCTACGGCGCGGTTGCCGTGAGCATTGCGATCCTGCTCGGGCAGGCATTTGGCGTGGCGACGATTCTCGCGGGATGTTCGCGCGCGCCAGCAAACACCTATCAGGGTTACGTCGAGGGCAAATTTGTCTACGTGGCATCGCCGCAAAGTGGCAGACTCGATCGTCTCGCGGTGACGCGCGGCGAAACTGTCGCCGTGAACCAACCGCTCTTCGCGTTCGATCGCGAGCCGGAAGCGTCGGCGGTGCGCAACGCGCAACGATTGCTCGAAAGCTCGCAGTCGCGGCTGGCCGATCTCGAGACCGGCAAGCGTCCGCCGGAGATCGACGTGACACGCGCGCAACTGATGCAGGCGCTCGCCCAGAAAAAGCAGGCTGACGAGATTCTCGCGAGCTACAAAAAGCAGTTTGAGGCCGGCGGCATTGCGCAAACGGATTTGATTGCCGCGCAGGAGGCGGCGGACGCGAGCGCGGCGCGAGTCCGCGAGCTCGAAGCCGATCTGGCCGTCGATGCGCTGCCGGCCCGCGAGCAGCAGATCAAGGCGCAGCAAAGCCAGGTCTCGGCCGATCGCGCATCACTTTCCGAAGCAGACTGGCGGCTCGGGCAAAAAGACATTGCTTCGCCGCGCCAGGGGCTGGTTTTTGACACACTCTATCGCGAAGGCGAGTGGGTGGCGGCAGGCAATCCGGTGGTGCAACTTCTGCCGCCCGAAAACATGGAAGTGCGCTTCTTTGTGCCGGAGACGATTGTCGGGAAGCTGAAGGCCGGCGAGAACGTCACAGTGCAATGCGACGGCTGCGCTCGTCCCGTGCAGGCGGCGATCACGTTCATCTCGCCGCAGTGCGAGTATACGCCGCCGGTGATCTACAGCAACGAGAACCGTGCGAAGCTGGTATTCATGATCATCGCCAAGCCGCCCGACGAGAAGGCGATGCTTCTGCATCCCGGCCAACCGGTAGAAGTGACGGTCGAATGACGGCGACTGCCAATCCCGAATATGCGATCGACGTTGCGGGCCTGAACAAGCACTATGGCGACAAGCACGTGGTGCGCGATGTTTCGCTGCGCGTGCGCCGCGGCGAGATTTTCGGCTTTCTGGGGCCGAACGGCAGCGGCAAGACAACGACCATTCGCATGGTGTGCGGGCTGCTGAAGCCCGACTCCGGCAGCGGAACTTGCCTGGGTTACGACATTGTGCGCGAACGCGAGGAGATCAAGCGCAACGTCGGTTATATGACGCAGAGATTTTCTTTCTGGGAGGATCTCTCGATTACCGAGAACCTTGACTTCGTCGCGCGCATGTACGAGATCCCCGAGCGCAAAACAGCGGTGCGCCGGTCGCTGGACAATCTGGGGCTGACGGCGCGCGCGGATCAGCTTGCGGGCGCGCTGAGCGGCGGGTGGAAACAGAGGATGGCGCTTGCGGCCTGTATGTTGCACGAGCCTAGCCTTCTGCTGCTCGACGAGCCGACGGCGGGCGTCGATGCGCGCGCGCGGCGCGACTTTTGGGATGAGCTGCAGAGCCTGGCGGCGAAGGGCATCTCGGTGCTGGTGAGCACGCACTATATGGATGAAGCCGTGCGCTGCCACAAGCTGGCGTATATCGCCTACGGAAAACTGCTGGCGCAGGGATCGGCGGCGGAGGTGATTGCAAGCCAACACCTGACGACGTGGGCGATTCATGGCGACCGGCTCTCGGAGCTTCAGGACGATTTGCGGCGCCGGCCTGGAGTTGAGCAGACGGTGACCTTCGGCGATGTGCTGCATGTGAGCGGAAGCGATGCGGAGCAATTGCAAAGCACGGTGGAAGCTGCGGCCAGCGCGGGCGGACGACGCGCGGAGCCGATCGATACCAACCTTGAAGACGTCTTCATTTATCTGATGGGCAAGGTTCAGGACAACGACGGAGGCGCGGCATGACGGAGCGGAACGGATTTTCGGGGGCGCGCTGGTGGAGCATCGTGCTCAAGGAGTTCACGCAGCTCAAGCGCGACCGGATCACTTTCGCCATGATCGTGGGCATTCCGATCATGCAGACAGCGCTTTTCGGCTACGCCATCAATACCAATCCGAAGCATCTCGACTCGGCGATCGTCAGCGCGGACGATACCGACATCACGCGCAGCTTCATCGCGGCATTGCAGAATTCGTCGTACTTCAAGGTCGTGGCCACGCTGCCCAGCGAAGCCGCAGGACGTGAGGCGCTGGCGCAAGGCAAGGTGCTGTTTGTCATCAACATTCCCGCGGGATTCACGCGGCAACTTCTGCGCCACGAGCGGCCCTCGCTGTTGATTGAAGCCGATGCCACCGATCCCACGGCTACCGGAAGCGCGCTGGCCGCGGTGAACGGCATCGCGCAGTCGGTTGTCGAGAAGGAGATCACCGGGCCGCTCGCTGCTCTCAGCGGCAGCCCTTCGCCGTTCGATGTGAATGTTCATCAGCTCTACAATCCGGACAACATTACGCAGTACTTCGTGGTGCCGGGACTAATGGGCATGGTGCTCACGCTCACCATGGTGATGATGACCGGGCTTGCGATTACGCGCGAGCGAGAACGCGGCACCATGGAAAACCTGCTGGCCATGCCTGTGACGCCGCTCGAAGTGATGACCGGAAAACTGATTCCGTACATCGGCATCGGACTGATTCAGGCGTCGATCATTCTGCTGGCCGCGCGCTTTGTGTTTCAGGTGCCCTTCTTCGGCAACGTGGGCGCGGTTTATCTCTCGGCGCTGCTGTTTATCGCGGCCAATCTCACGGTTGGCATTACGTTCTCATCTCTGGCGCGGAATCAATTGCAGGCCGTGCAACTGGCTATCTTTTACTTCTTGCCGAACATTCTGCTCTCGGGATTCATGTTTCCGTTCAAGGGCATGCCAGCCTGGGCGCAGTTCATCGGCAACCTGCTGCCGTTGACTTATTTCAACCGGCTTATACGCGGCATTCTGCTCAAGGGCAACGGCTGGGCCGATTCCTGGCCTAGCGTGTGGCCGATGATGGTTTTCACGGTGGTGCTGATGTTCATTGCGTCAGTTACATACCGCAAAACTCTGGATTGAGGGGCGAAGCTATGCGCTTGCCGAACAAATCGAATTGGACGCAAGCAGCGATCGGAGCGCTGTTGTTTGTGCTTCTTGCCGGTTGCAACGTCGGCCCGAAGTATCGACCGCCGACTGCGCCAGACGTGACTGCGTACACGCCGCAACCGCAACCGAACGAGACGGCGACGAGCACCGGACCTGCGGGCATTGCGCAGCATTTCGACTCCTCGGCCGCGATTTCGGCGCAATGGTGGACGCTGTTCCACTCGCCCGCGCTCAACGGCATGATGGAGCAGGCTCTGGCCAACAGTCCGACTCTCGCGCAGGCGACGGCGAGGTTGAGAGAAGCGCAAGAAGAACTCAATGCGCGCACCGGAGCGACAAAGTATCCGACTGTCACTGGAACCGCGTCTGTCGCGGGAGAACAGCCCAACCTCGCTGCGTTCGGCATCCCGTTTCCGAATCCCTCGCCTTTCGCGCTGCTGAACGGATCGATTGCCGTTTCATACGCGCTTGACATCTTCGGCGCCAATCGGCGCGCGATTGAAGGGCTCAAAGCCGAGCGCGATTACGAGAACTGGCAGCTCGAAGGAGCGCGGCTGATGCTGGCCGGGAACGTGGCTTCCGCTGCGATTCGCCAGGCGGAACTGCGCAAGCAGATCGAGCTGACAAAGCAACTGCTCGACGTTGAACAGCGCGAGTTGACGATCACGGAGGCACGCGAGCAGGCTGGAGGCGCTTCCGATGCCGACGTTGCGGGCCGCAAATCCGTTGTTGCTCAGACTCAGGCAACAATTCCTCCTCTCGAATCTCAACTCGACCAAGTGAACCATCAGCTCGCCGTACTGATGGGCAAATCTCCTGCCGAAACGCAGATTCCGAGTCTCTCTCTTGGTGCGCTCGAGCTTCCGCAGGAGCTGCCCTTGAGCCTTCCTTCGGCGCTGGTCGAGCAGCGGCCCGACATTCGCGCTTCTGAGGCGCTGTTGCACGAGGCAAGCGCCAATGTCGGCGTCGCCACGGCCAATCTCTATCCGCAGATTGTGCTGTCCGCGAGCGGCGGCGGAATCGGCACGAGCTTTGTGAACGGCGGCGATCTGTGGAACATCGCTTCGTCGCTCGCGCAACCTATCTACAACGGCGGAGCGCTGCGCGCGGAGAAGCGCAAGGCTGAAGCCGCTTACCAGGAAGCGAACAGCGTTTACAGGCAAACTGTGTTGCAGGCGTTCGGACAAGTGGCCGATTCTCTTACGTCGATTGACCACGACGCGCAGACTCTGAAGGCGCGCAACGACGCCGCGGCCGATGCCGACGCGAGCTATCGGATCGCTCACGGACGCTACGCAGCAGGAGGCATCAGCGAGCTCGCACTGCTTGAGGCCGAACGACAACAGTTGCAAACGGCGCTCGACCTTGCAGACGCCACGGCAGCGCGTTTTTCCGACTCGGCTACGCTCTTTCAAGCGCTCGGTGGAGGCTGGTGGAACGCCGCGCCGGCTGCGACCACCGATCGAGAAACACAGGCGAGGGTGCGATAGCGAAATGCCCGTGGCTGAAGCCACTCCTGTTGCAAGCTTTCATTCAGGGGCCTGAAAGCCCCTGCTCCCTCCGCCTTTTTCTTCCACCCGCGGATCGGGAAAGGTTGGGGCGCGGCTGAAAGCCGCGCCCTGATGCACGACTTGGGGGTTGAGGTTCGTGCTCTCCCCGGTCCCTCCGCCACGGCGGACGAGGGACCGGGAGCACCCGATGTTTGTGGAAGGTTGAGAGCGGGGTGGCCGGGGTTTGTGCTGTCCCACCCATTCGGTCGCCGCGGCGATCGAATGGCTGGGGCACGGAGGATTTGTGGTGAGTTGACGGAGGGGAGTTGGGGCCGGAACCGCGCTGCGTTTGTGAGGGCCTTTCAGAGAACCTGCACTCTCAGTTCGCCAAAACTCTCATAGCAGCGGCTGCAGGCCCTCCCAGCGGACTCGCCAGTCCGGTGGGAAGCCGGGGGCTGACCTGGATGGAGCGCCTTTCCATCCCACGGCCATCATGGCGGCGGCCGCCAGCCAGCCACCGTTCGAGGGCAGAAAGACCGGGATCTCGTCGTAGCCGCGAGCGTAGCCCGAGACCATAAATTGGTTTTTCACATATTTGCCGACCAGCAGATCCACGGCGACGGCCGGCTGGCCAAACCGTGCGGCACACATTGCCATCATGGGCTCTGCGCTGCCCACGAATGTTAGTGGAGCACGCGTCAACATCGGTTTGAGCAATTCTTCGAAAGTTTGGCGCATGACCGCAAGGTCGACGCCATCGCCGGGCAAGATGCCGTACAACCACGTGGCATTCATGGATGGACGAGGCTCCTGAACCGACTCGAGCACGGGGTAAGCCCCATTCTGCACCGGCAGCGGCGCCATGTATTTCAAGACGCGATCCCACTGCGCGTTTCGAGGCAAGCCGAGACGCTGGCGCCAGGGCTGCGCTGTTTCAAGCGCCCAACGCCAGTAGCCCAGCTCGAAGGTGGGATTGGTATTGTGGACCAAATCGACATGATGCTCGTCGGCGGAATAAATGCCCGGACCGAGGACATATTGCTTCCTTTCGGGGTCCCAATTCATGAAGGAAGCGATAAAGTCGGCAGTTTCAAAGACGATGTCTTTGTACTTATCAAGAGTGGCGCGGGTGGGATGGGCGCGATAGAGAAGCTCGGCCATATAAATGGGGTGCGGCTGCTGCCAAACCAGCTTGGGAGCGATGGGCGACGGAGACTGATTGCCTTCCGGGCCGATCATCTTGGGCCACCTTGCGCCGCTGAATCCCTGCTTGCGCGCGATCTCGCGGGCCTTGGGCAGGATGCGGATCAGCTCCGTCATGCTGTTTTCAAGCAGTGCCGGCCGGCCCCATAGCGCGAAGTGCGCGCAGTGCCACCAGTACATCTCGATATGAAACTTGCCGAACCACGTGTTGCACGTGAGGCCGCTTTCCTGCGGTTGCAGGCTGCCGCTGGAATGCACGGCAGTGACATATTGCGACAGCACAAGGCGGCGTTCCAATTCCTGCGCTCGAGGATCGGGGGTGCCGGAAAGGTCGATGGCAGCGCCGCTCATCCAGAATTGTTTCCAATGCCTTGCGGAGGCGGATTGGACCGCAGCGAGCGGATCTGTTTCACCCTGGATGGCATGGGGAGAAAACCAGGCAACGAGCTCGATGGAGCCGGCGCCGTTGGCAGATGACAGCACGTAGGTATGAGGCTCAGTGGCCGCAAGCGATAAACCGGGCGACCATGAAGCCCGGACGGAATAGCGCGTGTCGTCCAACTGGCGATCGAAATCCGCTGCGTGGCTGCCGCGCTTTACGAGAGTTGTGTGGTGAAGTTCGGGATGAGTCCAGTCTTCGTAAGCCCATCCCCAAACTCCGGGAGCGTAGGCAAAGGCAATCCTGACCTTCAGCCGTTGGGAGGATACGAGGCGCGACGTGATCCGTATGGCAATTTCATCACGCTCGGGGTGGGAGGCGGTTTCAACAGAAACTGGCTCGCCCTCGACTTGAAAATTGCTGGTAAGCAGGCCGGACCAGATATCCAGTTTCTGCTCGATATTCTGCAAGTCGGCAATGGCAGCCCTGGAGCCATCCGCTTTCACGATTTCGAGCCCGATTCTTCCGATGCCGAATTTGTGGGGGTTCGAGCGCAGATATTCCGCCTCTTCCGGCACGCCCGCTTCAACTCCCTGAACGAGTTGATCGATGCTGGGATAGCAGATCTTGCTGCTTTTTCCATCGCGCGGGATGTCCCAGCAGGTATCGGGAAAATTTTCGAGACTGTATCCCTTGGGATTGGGAAAGCTGTGCCAACCCCAATTCGACATGATCCCAATCGGCATGGACTTTTCGTAATACTCCGGAAAACTTTGCAAGCCGGTGATGTCGGCGTTAAAGGCAAAATTTCCGTTGCCGACCGCGAGGACGCCGACGGGGTCGGGCTGGCGAAGGGTAACGGTATGTCTCTTTACGAGTGCCGAACGGTCGATCGATCCCGAGAGGCTGGCGGAGCTAACCGCCGGGAGGAGGCTGGCTGTGGCCACTGCCGCGCTGGCCTTGAGAAAATCGCGGCGATCGATCTCAGACTGCAATTTCATGGTGAATTCTCCAAGCGGTCATGAAAAAAACGAATCCGCAGATGCGACCGATCACGGATGGCTGAGGTTGATTGATGAATCTGGAACGGAAGAAAGGTGCGGGCGCCGCGCGTGGGATGGCTCCCGACGACGAACAACTCCCGCTTCGCTGTTCGATTGCTTCGCGGGTGCGGAGATCGATTCGATCTCCGGACTGCAGTTGCGTTCTGCGATCGAGGTCTTTGTCCATCGCGGATCAGATGAAAGATGCAATAGGGAGATTTTACTCGCTCTACATGGGGTCGCTGTGGGGTTGGGGAGGCGCGACTGCCGGCTGGAGCTTACGCCTGAAGATTGTCTCCGTCCGAGTTTCTTGCGGTGCGGGTTGTCCGTCGGAAGCATAAACGAAATGCCCGCGGCTAAAGCCATTCCTGTTGAGGGCTTTCTTTCAGGGGCCTGAAGGCCCCTGCTCCCTCCGACGGTAGAGGGCTGGCGTCGCTGGAGAGTGGCGCTGCGACTCGTCTTCGCTTTTTGTTCTCCTACCACAGACCGGATGGGCTGTCTAGTGGGGGAATCTCAGCAGTAAGCCCCATATCTTGTGGTGTTGCGAATTTTTTCGACTATTAGTCGGCTTTCGGGGAGGAGGCCCTGTTGCCGCTGAAAAAAAGCCCGCGTTTTCGACAGTTTCCACCGATTTTTCTCTATGCAGCGCAAGAGAAGAGGGGTACTATCGTCAGGAGTTGGAGATTTTTGGTACTAAATGGAGTCGTTTGGAAACGCTTCAAAGGATATTTCCAATCGGAGCCGAGCAACGGGTTTTCCAAAGTGCCTTCATTTCCAGAGCAAGTTTACTCCGTTTGGGGATCAGGGAATCGGATTCAAGAGGCAAAAACGGCCGGGGAACCAGTTTGGCTAACCCGGACGGGGTGCGGGGCAGAGTTTCAAGGGATTCAGGAACAGAGGGTCGGGGTTGGCGTGATCCCTGGTCCCCAAGTGCGAGGGACCAGGGGCACCCCAGAGTTTCAAGGGATTCAGGAACAGAGTGCCTCGATTGATGTTATCCCCGGTCCCTCCGCCGCGGCGGACGAGGGACCGGGGGCACCCAAAGTAGGGGCACCCAGAGCGAGTGCACACAGGCAGTGAGGCGGGCAGATGTTCAGGGGCAATCATCCGGCGAAGATCGAGGAGAGCGGGCGGCTTAAGGTCCCGGTTCCCTTCAAGCAGTTGCTGGACGCTGCGAACATTACCGACCTCTATGTGACGACCGCGGACGGGGAGCGCGCACAGATTTGGCCGCTGGACGAGTGGAAGAAGAACGAAGTGCGATTGAAGAAACACATCGTGGGAAACAAGGCCGTGAAAAAGTACCTCGACATGACTGGGTACCACGGGCAGGAAGTGAAGATGGACGCCCAGGGACGGTTTGTGCTGGGGCAGATATTGCGTGGCAAGACGAAGCTTGAGGGCGAACTGGCGGTGATTGGCAGGATCACATATCTCGAGGTTGTAAGCCGGGCGCTGTTTGAAGAAGCAGCAGAGGTTCCGACGGAGGACGAACTCGAGGCGGTGGATGCAATTCTCTCCGCGGAGAGCGATGCTTAAGCCCCCCAGGGGGAGCGCATGACGCAGCAGAGATCTCGCCATGTGCCGGTTCTTTTCGAAGTTGCATTGGATTTTCTCGACGTGAGGCCCGCAGGAACATATGTGGACTGCACGCTGGGGCTGGCAGGACATGGCGAAGGCATTTTGCGGCGGCTGGGACGGGGCGGACGGCTGATCGGATTCGATCGCGATGCCGAGATGCTGGAGTTGGCGACAGCGCGGCTCGAAAAAGTTGCCGCAGAGATGGGCAGCGATGCGCCGCAGCTCACCTTTATCGGTGACGCTTTCAGCCGGATCGGCGAGCACGTAGAGCCGGCATCGGTGGATGGATTGCTGGCCGACTTCGGGGTAAGCAGTTTGCACTTCGACGAAGGGCGCAGAGGATTTAGTTTTCAGGCGGACGGTCCGCTGGACATGAGGTTAGATACCCGGTCCGGGCCGACCGCCGAACAAGTGGTGAATGAGATGGACGAGAAAGAGCTCGCAAATCTCATTTACGAATATGGTGAGGAAAGGAGGTCGCGGACAGTCGCCAGAGCAATTGTGCGGGGACGGCCGATCGCTACTACGGGGCAACTTGCACGGATCGTAGCATCGGGCGTCCCGCCCAATCATCATATACACCCGGCAACGCGAACGTTTCAGGCGCTGCGTATCTTCGTTAATCAGGAATTGGACGAAATCCGGGCTTTATTCGAGGCCGCACCGAAATTGCTTAAGCCCTCCGCACGGCTCGTCGTTATCAGCTTTCATTCTCTTGAAGATCGCATTGCGAAAGACAGTATCCGGGAAGGCGCGCAGCAGGGAATCTGGAAAGTTTTGACCAAGAAGCCCGTAACTGCGGGCGAAGAAGAGATGGATCGTAACCCGCGCTCGCGCAGCGCCAAGCTTCGCGCGGCGGAAAAGCAATAAGAGATTTGGCGGAGAGAGGTACGAACATGGCGGCAATTGCAACCACCTATTTCGAGTCGGGCCACGGTTGGGCAACGAGGATCACCGAGCGCAACGCCGCGCTGATGGCGCAGCAGACGCAGCTCCGCCGCCGCGTGCGCACACCGGAGTTCCATTTCGCGATGCATCTGGATAATTCGCGCCTGGTGAAAGCCCCTGACCCGGTGAGGGTGCGGGAAATGCGCGTGTTTTCGGCGGCGGTGGCCGTGTTGTTTTCGCTGGTCATGATCTACGGGTTGCAGCACTTCTACGCGATCGAGAGCAGCTATCGCGTGGAGAGCGAAAAGCAGACCCTCGACCAGTTACGCGAGGAGAACCGCCAGCTTCACTTGAGCGAAGCCGAGCTGACGCAGCCGGGCCGTATCGACGAGATGGCGCACCAGCTTGGACTGGCACAGCCCGAGCCGGGGCAGGTGGTGTATCCCAGCGCCCGTCCCGATGCCGGCGCACCGGCGCTGGCGCAGGTGGCGCCTCAAAAACCAGCTTCCAGCTTCTAGCCCGACTGCATGAATTTTTACTCTGGCATCTCGGTTTCCCCGGTCTCAAAATCGAGACCGGGGGCACCCCAGGATCGTGGGAGATTAAGCAGTCAACGATCCAGGAGCTAGAAGCTTATGTCCGCATCCCCTCAACCCGTTCGCGGCCGCGCACAAACGATACGAGCAACGCCGCTGCGGCGGTCGCGCTTCTTCATCGTTTGCCTCTTCTTTTTCCTGTGGGCGTGCACTATTGCGGGCCGCTTGTTCTGGCTGCAGATTGTGCGCCATCGGGAGTTCGTGGAGCGCGCGGCCAAGCAGCAGCAGCGCACTTTTGAAGTAGCTCCGCGCCGCGGCATTCTTTACGACCGCAACCTGCGCGAGCTGGCCATGACGGTTCTAGCCGACTCCATCTACGCCGATCCCGCTGAAATTCCGGACAAACACGCCACGGCGCACGCGCTGGCGGCGTTGGTGCACTCCGATCCTGAGGATCGGCAAACAACAGAGGAACAAATTGCCGCGCGCCTGATTGCCGGGCACAACTTTGCCTGGATCGCGCGCCGCGTGACGCCGCAGGTTGCCGCCACGGTGAAGACCCTTAACATGAAGGGCATCTATTTTCAAAAGGAGTTCCAGCGCTTTTATCCCGACAACCAGATCGCCGCGCAAGTGCTGGGCTACGTGGGCGTGGACGATAACGGGCTGGGTGGCCTGGAAGAAAAATTCGACAGCGACCTGCATGGGCGCCCGGGGCTGATGTATACGGCGATGGACGCACGCCGCAAAGTGCTCGGTTCCACCGAACGCGATCCCGAGCCGGGCCGCAACATGGTTCTGACCATCGATGAAAACATCCAGTACATGGCGGAGCGCACTCTCGATCATGCCATGGAAAAAACGCAGGCACTCAACGGCACGATTGTCGTCCAGGACGTGCACACCGGGCAGATTCTGGCGCTGGCCATCCGGCCCACCTTCAATCCCAACCAGTCTCGCCACACTACGCCTGACCTGCTCCGCGATCACGCGGTGAGCGACGTGTATGAACCGGGCTCGACTTTCAAGCTGGTCACGTATTCCGCGGCCATGGACCAGCAAGTGGCGTCGCCCGACGATCCGATTGATTGCCAGGGCGGCAAGATCACTATCTTTGGCCGCACCATTCATGACAATCAGGGCGAGCACATGGGCGTTGTTCCGGTGCACAAGGCGCTGGAAGAATCGAGCGACGTGGCCGCCGTGAAGCTGGCGATGAAGATCGGCCCTGACAAGTTCTATGAGTATATTCGCGACTTCGGATTCGGCGTGCGATCCAATGTGGAGCTGCCCGGCGAGACGCGCGGCCTGCTGCGGCCCGTGAGCCGCTGGCAACCTTCCTCGATCGGCTCGGTCGCCATCGGGCAGGAAGTTGCCGTGACGCCGCTGCAACTGGTCACGATGGTTTCGACCATCGCCAATGGCGGGGTATATTTGCCGCCGCACGTGCTGTTGCCGGACCAGTCAGCCCTTGCTGCGAACCCCAACCAAAAGGTCGCCCCACCGCAGGTGACCGCGCCACAATTGCCTCAGCCCCAGGAGCCTCAATTCACCGCGACACCAGTGAAGCTCAGCGATGATGTTCCCAATCCGCTTCCGTCCGGCGCGCATCGCGTGATCTCCACCATGGCGGCCGCGGAGATGCGCAAGATGATGGAAGGCGTAGTGCTCTACGGCACCGGCAAACAGGCGCAGCTCAACGGCTACTCTTCCGGTGGCAAGACGGGAACCGCGCAAAAAATCGATCCCGCGACGCACACCTATTCGAAGACCATGCACATCGCCTCGTTCGCGGGCTTTGCGCCGGTGAACAATCCAGTGATCGCCGTGGCCATTATCATCGACTCCCCCAAGGGCGCGTACTACGGAGCCGATGTCTCCGCCCCGGTGTTTGCCGAAGTGGCGCAGCAGGTTTTGGAGTATCTCGGTGTGCCGCACGACATCGATTTGCGTACCGCGACCCAGGCGTCCAAAGAGCAGCCGCCGGTTAGAGAGGATGATGCCGCGCCGGAGATCGACAACATCCAGGCGCTCTACGAGGCTGCCAACGAATTGCCGAGCGACGATCCGTTGCGCGGCGCGAATCATGCGCCTGCCGCGGCGAGCACGCAACCTGCGCCCGCCCAGCCTGGTAATTCCGGCCCTGCTTCCGGTTCGCAGGCTCGGGACGTCACTTCGCTGCCCGCGCATCCGCCTGCGCAGCCGACCCAAGCTTCTGCGCAACCGCCGGCCAACACCGTAGTGATTGCCGACGCCGCGCAATTGCGCGTGCCGTCACTGCTGGGCCTCTCAGTACGCCAGGTGATTGAGGAGGCGGGCAGCGCCGGCCTTGGAGTCGAAATCACCGGTAGCGGTACCGCACGCGAACAGGCGCCGGCTCCCGGAGCCATGGTCGCGCAAGGCACCAAAGTCGTGGTTCGCTGCGCGCGGTAAATGCACTAAGCTCAAAGCGTGGCAGATTTTTTCTGGCAACCTTTCGAAAACGGCGGCACGCTGGGCCAGATCGGTTCAGAGGAAGGCATAATCGTGCACGATGAGGAGCATTCCCTCGGCGCACGCATTTCGCTCGAGCGCGACACAATCGTTGCGCCCTTCGCCATTACCTGCGGCATTTATGGCTGGATGCTGCACACGCGCTATTTCAGCTCAGAGGACGAAGCCGGGACGCAATACGAAGCCATGAGGAGCGCTCTCGGGGCGCTGCTTGAAGCGGCGGACAAAACCGCGGAGATTGACGGCGGACGGCAGGTACTGATGGATGGTGTCAGCGACTTTGTTGGGATTTTTCCGTAAGCGCCGCCACTTCCCTTCTCCGCGTTCGACTCTGCTCCTCAAGCACGATCTACAATCAACCACGAGATGATCTGGAACGACCTCATCACGGAAATCACTGCCGCCGATGCCGCGGGCAGCTCGAGCGCGCCTATCACCGGTATTGAATACGACTCGCGCCGCGTACGACCCGGCGCCGTTTTCGTCGCTATGAAGGGCGGATCGACCGACGGCAATCGTTTTGTTGACAAGGCTCTTGCCGAGGGCGCGCTCGGCATCGTCACGGACTCGGCGCAGACCTTCGACCACCTTACCGTCTATCAGCCCGGCCTGCCGATCCTTCACGTCGAGCGCGGCCGCCGCGCGCTGGCCGAAGCCTCCGCTGCGTATTTCGGCCATCCTGAACGCGCGCTTGCCTCGACCGGCATCACCGGCACCAACGGCAAAACGACGACCGCATTTCTCACGGAGGCGCTGCTCAACGCCGCCGCTCGAACCACGGGTCTCATCGGGACGATTGAATATCATGTGGCCGGCGAAGTACGCCCATCGATCCACACCACGCCCGAGTCCAGAGATTTGTTTGAGCTGATGGCGGAAGGCGTGTCGCGCGGCGCGACTGAGCTCGTCACCGAGGTCTCCAGCCACGGGCTCGACCAAGGACGCATGATCGGCATTCCCTTCGATGTCGCGGTGTTTACCAATCTCACCCGCGACCATTTGGACTACCACCACACGATGGAGAATTATTTTGCGGCGAAGCGACTGCTGTTCGACGGCACGGTGTATCCGCCGCCGCGCGTCGCGGTCCTGAACGCGCACGATCCGCGCTGTGAAGATCTGGCAGCCGCCGCACGCCAGGCCGGCGCGGAGATTCGCACTTACGGGATCGGCAAGGGGGAATGGCGCGCCGCGAGCTACCGTCTCACTCCCTCCGGCGCGACGATTGAGCTTGAGACTCCGACCGGGGCTGCCTGCCTGAGTTCGCGACTCGCGGGCGAAGTGAACATTCTCAATTTGCTTGCGGCCTTCACCGCCGCAGCCGCCCGTGGCATGGCGTTCTCGCAACTCGTTGCGGCTGTTCCTTCGCTTCGGCCGGTTCCCGGCCGCTTCCAGACTGTCGATGGCGGCCAGCCTTTTACCGTCATCGTTGACTACGCGCACACTGACGACGCCCTGCGCAATCTGACCGCACTCGCGCGCCAGATGACCGCCGCTTCGGGTACGCGCGTGATCACGCTCTTCGGCTGCGGCGGCGATCGCGATCGCACAAAACGGCCGAAGATGGGCCAGGCCGCAGGCGAGGGCAGCGATTTTGTCGTAGCCACAAGCGACAACCCGCGCTCTGAAGATCCCGCGGCCATTCTCGCCGAGATCGAGCCTGGTTTGCAAGCGACCGGCATCCAATACACGGTGGAAGTGGATCGCGCGGCAGCCATTCGCATTGCGCTCGAGGCTGCGCATCCCGGCGATGTGGTGCTGCTGGCCGGCAAGGGCCACGAGAAACAACAAATTCTCGCCGATCGCACGATCTCTTTCGACGACGCCGAAGTTGCACTTTCCATCCTGCGCGAATTGGGCTATGGTGAAGGGCAATGAACCTGACACTGGCGGAAGCGGCGATGGGCGCCGGCGGCGTGCTCGAAGCGCCGTCGAGCGTCGAGAACGCCGGTGCGCTGGTCGCGACCGGCTACTCTATCGACTCGCGGACCGTAGCTCCCGGCGAGCTGTTCTTCGCGGTGCGCGGCGAGCGTCTGGACGGGCACGATTTTGTGGCCGGCGCATTCGAGCGCGGCGCCGTGGCTGCCGTGGTGTCGCGCGCCCGGGTTGCTTCCCTGCCCGACGCCGCTCTCGCCCACCCGCTTCTTATCACCGAAGATCCGCTCGTCGCGTTGCAGTCGCTGGCTTCGCATGTTCGCCGCCAGTGGGGACGCCTGGTGGTTGCCATCACCGGCTCGGCGGGAAAGACCACGACCAAAGAGGCAGTGGCCGCGGGGCTGGGCGCAAAGTTCAACGTGCTCAAGTCGCAGGGCAACCTGAACAACGCTTTCGGCCTGCCCCTGCAACTGTTGCGCCTTGCGCCGGAACACGAGGTGGCCGTCATCGAGATGGGCATGAATCACACGGGCGAGATTGCCGCTCTGGCGCGTATTGCTACGCCCGATTGGGGCGTGATTACCAACGTCGGCACCGCGCACATCGAAAACTTTAAAGAAGGCCAGGCAGGAATCGCTCGCGCCAAATTTGAGCTGGTCGAGGCGCTGCCCGCCAACGGAGTCGCCTTCCTGAACGTCGACGATGCCTATGCAGCGCAGTTTGGCCGGGATTTTCGCGGCCGCGTTGTCTACTTTGGCGGCGGCCCCATCGCCGACCCGCAGATTGTCTCCGTCGACGAGGACCTGAGCGGCCTGCACATTGGCTATCGCGCGCGTGCGCGCGAGGGCAGGTTTACATTGCACATGCTGGGTGCCCACAACGCATCGAATGCCATGGCCGGACTCGCCGTGGCTCTTGAGGCGGGCGTCGATCTCGATGCCGCGGTGAAGGCGATCGCAACGCTCAAGGCGGGCGACAAGCGTGGACAGGTGATCGAGGTCGGCGGAGTTACGATCCTCAACGATAGTTACAACTCGAACCCTGAAGCGCTGCGCTCCATGATCCACACGCTCGCCCGCCGGCCCGCTGCGGGACGCCGCATCCTGGTTGCCGGCGAGATGCTGGAGATGGGCGAGCGCAGCGCCGCACTGCACATCGCCTGCGGGCGAGCTGCGGCCGAAGCCGGTCTCGATCTGGTCGTTGCTGTGCAAGGCAATGCAGAACATCTGGCCACGGCCGCTTGCGCTGAAGGGGTGCCTGCCGTATTTCTTCGCGATGCCGAAACCGCGGGTCAGTGGCTCGCGCAAAATCTACGAGGCGGCGACGTGGTTCTTGTAAAAGGCTCGCGCGGCGTGCACCTCGAGCGCGCCATCGAGGCTGCGAAGGAACAACTGGCCGCAACGGGAGAATCATGAAGTCCAGAAAGCTCATCTATGTGTTGGCGCTTTTCGCAATGCTGCATTGCGTTCCGCTGGTTTGCGCGGCTACGGACCCGGCATGGACGCAACCCTTTCCGCCGTTCCGGATCGCGGGAAATCTTTATTACGTCGGCAGCGCCGATCTCGCGTCGTACCTCGTCTCTACGCCCAAAGGCCTCATCCTCATCAACAGCAATCTCACGTCGTCTCCGCGGCTCATTCGTAAGAGCGTTGAGGCGCTCGGATTCCGCTGGAGCGACATCAAGATTCTGCTCATCAGCCACGCGCACAGCGATCACTGCGCGGGCAGCGCGGAAATCATCAGGCAGACCGGCGCGAAGTACGAGGTGATGGCCGGCGACGTACGCGTGGTCGAGTCAGGCGGCAGGAGCGACTTCCAATACGGCGCGGAGAAAGACATGCGGTTTCCGCCGGCGCATGTGGATCGCGTGCTGCACGACGGCGACACCGTGCAGTTGGGCGGAACAGTCCTCACTGCGCACCTGACTGCCGGGCATACGCGCGGGACCACGACCTGGACGATGGACGAGACGGAAGGCAGACGCCTGCTGCACGTGGTGATCGTGGGCAGCCCCAATGTGAATCCGGGATACAAGCTGGTGGGCAATGCTGTCTATCCGCGGATCGCCGCCGATTACAAACATGAATTCGAAGTCTTGCCAGCGCTGCCTTGCGACATTTTTCTTGGGGCGCACGGCGGCTATTTCGATCTGGCTGAAAAATATGCGCGCTGGAAAGCTGGCGACAAAGAGGCATTCATCGATCCGGCGGGATACAAAGCATACATCGCCGATCGCGAGCGGGCGTTTGAGGCGGAGTTGCAGCGGCAGTCGGCGAAGTGGAGATAGATTGCGCTTCTGGCGGCATGAGTTCGTGCCGTTGGGGTTCGTGCTATCCCACCCATTCGCCCGAGAATCGGGCGAATGGATGGGGCACGGGGAGTTTTTTCACGGGGCGAGAGACCTATATCTTGCAATGCCGGACCAGGGCCGCGTTGGCCTGCGCTTGAGTGATTCCGCCGAGCAGAAAAACTTTGCTGCGCGATAGTTCTCCCGATACCAACTTGATTGCACTTTTGGGCAGGGCGAATGCCTCCGCGAGAAATGCAATCAAAGCTGCATTGGCGCGGCCTTCGAGCGGCGGGGCTTGCACGGCAATTTTGAGCTGCGCCGTTGCGGCCTCACCATAGATTCCTGTGATCGCCGTTTTCTTTGCGCCGGGTTGGGCGCGCACGGCCAGCGTGACTCCGGTTGCAGTGGCACGTAACATCAATTTCGCTCCGGTGTTAGCGGGGGCGGCGGCGTGCGCTTGCCGAAGAGCGCGGTGCCGATGCGGATGCGCGTTGCGCCTTCCTGAATGGCCAGCGCAAAATCGCCGCTCATGCCCATCGAAAGCACATCGAGTTTCAGATTGGGGTGCGCTGCGGCCCAGCGGTCGCGCCACGCGCGCAAGCTGCGGAAGCAGGCGCGCGTCTCGCCTTCCGGCGCGCCCCACGGCGCGATCGTCATCAGGCCGCGCGCGTTCAGGTTCAAGAAATCGGGCAAGCGTTCGAGCAGTTGGGCGGCTTCGACTGATTCTGGATCGAGGCCCGTCTTTGTCGCTTCGGGGCTGAGCTTCACTTCGATCAGCACCGGAAGCCGTTTGCCGTATCGGCCTGCGGCCTCGTCCAATCGCTCGGCAAGACGCAGCGAATCCAGCGCGTCGATGCCGTCAAAAAGCTCTGCCGCACGGGCTGCCTTGTTGGATTGCAGATGACCGATCAGATGGAAGCGAAGTTGATCGCGCACGGCCCACGTTCCGCGCTCGGCCGCGTCTGAGACTTTTGCGCCAAATTCCTGCACGCGATTTTCGCCAAAGAGCGTGAGGCCCAGCCCTGCGGCTTCAGCCACCGCGTCGGCGGGAAAAGTTTTTGAGACGGCCATCAGCTCGACTTCACCGCGCGCACGCCCGGCCGCGCGGCATGCTGCGGAGATCGTCCCCTCCAGCCCTTCGAGATTTTCGCTGAGCGCCGTCATCTTGTTCGCAAATCCTGAAAATCCAGCTCGTTTAAAACGAAATCACAACTCCGTCCGTACTCCGCGCATCAAAAAACCAAATGTGGACCATTGTTCTTCTCACCATTTCCAACATCTTCATGACCGTTGCCTGGTATGGGCATCTCAAATTCCGGCAGGACGCGCTCTGGAAGGTGATTCTCGTCAGCTGGTCAATCGCCTTCTTTGAACACTGCTTCCAGGTTCCGGCCAACCGCATTGGCTATGCGCACTTCAGCCCGGTGCAACTTAAAGTGATCCAGGAAACGATCACGTTGGTGGTCTTCGGCGTCTTCGTCACCTATTACTTCGGCGAGCAACTGCGCTGGAACCACGCTGCCGCGGCGGTGTGCCTGGTGGCCGCGGTCTTTTTCGCGTTTCACACCTGGTGAGTTCGCGCCGGCCGCGCACTCAGCGCCCGCGCTCTTCGAGATATTTTTCCACTTCGAGCGCGGCCATGCAGCCGGAGCCTGCGGCGGTGATGGCCTGGCGATAACGGCAGTCCTGCACGTCACCGCAGGCGAAGACACCGGGAACGATGGCTCCGTTGCGCGTGGTGAAGACATTGTTCGTGGTCTTGATGTAGCCCTCGTGGTCGAGATCGATGGCGCCGGCAAGCATTTTGGTATTCGGCTCGTGCCCGATGCCCAGAAAAACGCCGCTCACCGGCAGCACGCTGCGCTCGCCGGTGCGCACGTCGCGCAGCACCAGACCCCTGACCGACTTTTCGTCCACGCCCAGCACTTCTTCAACCACCGTGTTGCTGCGGAATTCGATTTTAGGGTGCGCCATGGCGCGTTC
Organism: uncultured Acidobacteriaceae bacterium; assembly: GCA_963732305.1. Taxonomy (GTDB): domain Bacteria; phylum Acidobacteriota; class Terriglobia; order Terriglobales; family Acidobacteriaceae; genus Telmatobacter. The sequence continues at coordinate 383,545 of CAVSYW010000002.1, read as the reverse complement.
CAACATGATCTTCGATGCGCGGAAAGCGTCGCGGCGGTGCAACAAAGTCACCTTCGAGGCGAAGCGGCTGAGGAAAATAGCCTCTTCCATCGCGGAGTCGCCGCCGCCGATTACAGCGATCTCCATGTCGCGGAAGAAAAAACCGTCGCAGGTGGCGCAGCTGGACACGCCATGGCCGATCAGCGCCTGTTCGCTGGGCAGGCCCAGCCAACGCGCGCTGGCGCCGGAGGCCACAATCAGAGTGCGCGTGGCTATTTCGCCGTCCGACGTGTGCACGCGGATGGGATGCGTGTCCACTTCGACGCGCGTGACTTGCGTCTGCTTGTATGTGGCACCGAAGCGGGCAGCCTGCTTTTTCATGTTCTCGATCAGCTCCGGCCCCTGAATGCCATTGGGCCAGCCGGGAAAGTTCTCGACCAATGTAGTAATCGAGAGCTGGCCGCCGGGCTCGTGGCCCTCGATAACCAGCGGTTTCATTCCGGCGCGCGCGGTGTAGAGCGCTGCCGTCAATCCGGCGCAGCCTGAACCCAGGATCACGGTGTCGCGAATATCTGTCATGAGTTGTCCCGTGTCGATTTTAACTGGAAAGGCCTCGGGGCTGGTCTTTCTTTTCTTCTATGAGATGACTCTCATGGCGGATTGGACTCCGGAGCCGGGTCGGGAGGCCCGCAGTCACCGCGGCGACCGGTCTGGACGGGTCGTGGAAGAAAGCCGAAGCTGCGGTCGGATCATGGAAAAGCGTCCCTCGGGGGCTAAAGCCCACGCATAATTTGCAGCAATTGCGGCACGAATAAATTCGTGCCCTTTCAAAACGGCGGTATCGGTAGAGTTTTTCCGCAGCCTTTAGAGACGGGCGGCGCATGGAGATTGAAGGACGTACCTGTCTTAGGAACCTCCAAGAATCGCTTCAAACCTTCGGGCCTTCCAATGCACCCCAGCATTCCATCTGGGGGATTCCGTGCCCATCGCTGCTTCTGTGCCTGCGCGCGTCGCCTTGCCCGATGGCCGGGCGTTCCGCCGTCTCCCGCTTTATCTTTTCGGCTTGTTTGTTTTCTATGCGCCATTGATCGCATTCGCGGGAGGGCCCAAGTACGTTGCCGGAACCGCTTACTTCAACGCGGCCGTCATGGGTCAGCCGGTGCACTGGGCTAATGGTCAAGTGAATTATTTCGTCGACCAGGGCCCGCTCTCGAGCGCGATCACGAATGCGCAGGCCACGACCATGGTGGATGCAGCTGCGGCGTTGTGGAGCGCGGTTCCCACGGCCGGCGTCACGCTGACCGACAAAGGACCGCTGAATGAGGACGTGAACGGGGCGAACATCCAGGTCAACTCGTCGACTCAAGTTAACCCGCCGGGCCAGATCACCGCGCCTGCCGACATCACGCCCGCGGCAATCAACTATCCCATTGCCGTGATCTACGACGTGGACGGATCGGTGATTAACGCGATCTTTGGTGCAACCACCAGCGAGCCCACAGCCTGCCAGAATAATGCCGTTTATGTGTGGCTCGACAACATCAACACCGACGCAACCGCGGCCCACGGCGTCATCCTGCTGAACGGCCTTTGCGCCACCGATGCCAATATGCTCGACATGATGAGCTTCGAGCTGGAGCGCGCCTTTGGCCGCATTCTCGGACTCGACTTCTCGCAGGTGAATCCCGAGGCGCTCGACGGCGACGAGACCGGCGGCGCGCTGGGCTGGCCTGTGATGCAGCCGCTGAGCGGCGCATGCGGCGCAACAGGCGGCGATTGCATTCCCGACCCAACGGTGCTGCGCTGGGACGACATCGCCGCGCTCAATCGCCTCTACCCCATCACTGCCGCGAATCTTGCGAGTTTTCCCGGCAAAGAGCTCACCGCGGCGAACACCATCTCCATTCAAGGCACGGTCAGCTTCCGCACCGGCTACGGCATGCAGGGCGTGAATGTGGTCGCGCGTCCGCTCGACGCGAACGGCAATCCACTTTACCAATACGCGGTGACTGCCGTAACCGGCGCGCTCTACGGCGGGAACCACGGCAATCCCGTGACAGGCTGGAACGACGCGAACGGCAACCCGCTGGCCAATTGGGGATCGAACGATCCGACATTGCAGGGATCTTTCGATCTGAGCGGTATTCCGCTGCCGCCCGGCGTGACGAGCGCCAACTATCAAGTCACCTTCGAGGCCATCGATGCGCTCGATATCCTGGAAAGCTCCGTCGGTCCCTACAACCAGGGGCAAGTGACACCCTCGGGAACGCTCGACACGATCTCATTGCCGAATCTTTCCGCAGGCAGCGCGCAAACTCTCACCGTCACTGCGCCCGACTCTGCCGAGGGCGGATATGACGACGCCATTGGCGTGCAATCCCAGCCGCGCGCGATGCCCGCGGGCGGCATGTGGTGCGGGCGGTTAAGCCAGGTAGGCCAGAGCGACTGGTTTGTTTTTCCCGTTCGCGGCAATCGCATCTTCACGGTGGTTACGCAGGCGCTGGACGAAACCGGCGCGCCAACCGAGACCAAGGCCCTGCCTTCGATCGGCGTATGGGACGCATTCAAGCCGGTGGGCACGCCAGCGGTGGGCGCTGCGCCCGGCCTGAATGGCGACGCTACCGGCGAAACCTGGCTGCGCGTGGCGAGCAATGGAGACGATGTGGTGCGCATCGGCATCGCCGACCTGCGCGGCGACGGCCGGCCGGACTACGCATACAGCGGCTGGGTACTTTATGGCGACACGGTTTCGCCGACGCGGCTGCCGGCATCGGGAGGGCCGATCACGATCGAGGGGATGGGCTTTCGCCTGGCCGACACAGTCACGGTGGGCGGGCTCGCGGCCACGGTCACGAGCATCTCGCCGAATCAAATCACCGCCATCGTGCCGCCGGCTCCGATCGGCGTCACGGGCGCGGTCGATGTCGAGGTTGACGACGAACTCGCTTTTTACGCCGCCGCGATTATTCCTGGCGGCGTGAGCTACGATGCGGGCAACGGCGACGCGCTGACGCTCGACACGGCACCGGCAAATACCGTGCCCATCGGCGAGCCGCTTCCCTTCTCTGTGACCGCACTGGGCTCGAATCTTACGCCCGCCGGTGGGGTGAGCGTGATTTACACCGTCACCACCGGCACGGCCACGTTGGCGTGCGGGTTACCCGTGTGCACGGTCGTGGCCACGGGCGACGGGCGCGCCACCATGTACGTGACCGCGGTTGACGCCAAATGGTCCACCATCACTGCCGCGCTGACTGACGGCTCGAGTTTGCAGGCGCAATTCGTCGGCGGGACGCCGCCCGCGCTCTCCGCGATTACGCCGCGGCTATCTCTCGCCGCGGGCGCTAGCTTCACGTGGATCGCGCAGGCGTTGGTCGAGAACAGCGGCGTTCCTTTGAGCGGCCAAACTGTGACTTGGCAAAATCCCACTTCCGGCATCGCGAGCCCAAGCCCGGCATCGGTCACCACCGACTCCTCCGGCGTCGCCACGCAAACACTTATCGTGGGCCCGCTCATCGAGGGCCAAACCGCCAGCATCAACGCGTGCCTGAACGGCACCAGCCGATGTGTCAGCTTCACCGCATTCGGAGCGCGGCCCGAATACGCAGCGCTCCAGGCAATCTCTGGCACGAGCCAGAACCTTGCCGCCTCGGGCACGCCGAGCCAGATCGCCCTGCGGCTTCTCGATATGGACGGCGATGCGATGGCTGGCGGCACGGTGGCGCTCTACCAGTCGCTTTACGCGTGGACACCGCCTTGCTCGCCCCACATGGTCTGTCCGCCGGGGGCATTACTGGCCACGCAAACTTCCATGGCTATGTCCGGTGTCGATGGTTCAGTCACGTTCGTGCCCGCGGCCTTGACCGGCGTGGCGACAAATCTCATGGGCCTTGCCACTTCGGGAAACACATCGATGGTGAACGTGTCGATCGAACAGCATCCTTGAGACAGGGGCCAAGGGAACAAGGGAACGAGGGAGCAAGAATACAGGGAGCGAGTTGGCGAGTTCGAAACCTGGTAGGCCGGGGAGCCGTTTGCTCCTTCACTAGCCCTTGCGCCGATCATCGCGGTAGGCTTCGAGCGAGGTGCGACCGTCGGGCAGCTTCCAGGCCCGCGCCTTGATGATGAACCCGACGAAGAGCACAGCCACCACGACCCACGCGGCGATAAAGGCCGGCCAGAAATATGGGCTGCTCAAGTTGAGAAAGACCACTGGCGACAACAGCAGCGCGCAGGCGACCGCTGCAAAACCGAGCGTGAAGGCAAACTTCGACCAGCTCCACAGACCGGCGCGTTGCTCGCGGCGGATGCCAGAGACAACGATGACCACCGTGAACACAACCCAGACAATCCAACTCATGAGTGCAAACCTCCCTGGGAAAAAACTTCCCGGCCAGGGGATGGCAAGGAGTATATAGGCGGTCCAGGACGGCTGCAATGGTGAAAAACGGGTCGCGCCGCGCGAACCGGGCTCGGCTTCGAGCCCTTCGGCCACGCGTCCTACAATGGAGATGGAATCCCAGATCGACGAGGAGAATCATGCCGCTTTCAGGAGAAGCCATCCGGCTGATGAATTACATCGATGACGTTGCCGTCACCCTGCGCCGGGTGCTGGCTACCGTGCCCACGCTGTCCGCCGAAGAGAGGGCCAGAGTGGCCGAGCATCTGCTCCAGGCGCGGCCCAGCGCCCAGGAAGTGGCCGAGGCCCTTGTCGCCAAGTAAGCCCCCCCTTGCGACTTTGGCGACCACCGTTGCCATTATTGGAGCCGGGCCGCTGGGGCGCAGGCTGGCGCTGGGCGCGGCCCGCGCCGGGTTTCGCGTGCTGCTCGAGGACGTGATGCCCGCAAATCTGCATCACGCGCGCGAGGCGATCCGCGAGGAGCTAAGCCCCGAGACGCTCCCCGCAGTGGCCTTTGTTTCGACGATTGAAGAAGCGGTGCGCGAAGCGGACCTCGCGATCGACTGCGTGCCCGACGAATTGGAATCGAAGTTGGAAATTCTGTGGCTCGTGGATCGCATGGCGCCGCCGCGCACGGTGATCGCAACGCCGACTACGAATCTGTCGATTGCGGATCTCGCCAGTTGCACCAACCGGCCGGAAAAGTGCATCGCCATTGCCGTAGCGCCCAAAGATCTGGCGGCGGGTGCGGGGCGGGAGATCACGCTGCGCGCCGCCCCGGCCACAAGCGAAGAGACTGTGGCTCTGGTTTGCGATTTTTGGGAGAGGCTTGGATTCAGGCCGGCGGTGGAGCGGAGCAGCGGCTAGCAGATTCGCGCCGCAGAACCGGCCAGCTCGCAGGGCGCGAGTTGACGGAATGATGCGCTCCCACCCTTGCCGCAAGACGCACAGCAAGGATGGGGCACGGAATTCCTTTTTCAGGCGCGTTGAGTAGACAGTCGGCGCTTGCCGATGAAGAGCGCGCCAAGAGCGAGCAGTCCCAGCGCTAGCTCCACACCGCTTGCGGGCTCGGGAGTGGGCGAAACCTGAGACCAACTGCCGGGATCATTAATGTTCTGCGCCAATAGCCCATCGGTGATGGTGGTTGAGCCGGAAGTCAAATTCCAGGTGCTTTCCAACTGCCAGCCTGCAAGCGGACCTGCACCGTCGACGAGGATCTCCCACTGATCGATCTGCCCGGATCCATCGGTTCCGACGGAGATAGAACCGCCCGAAATGTCCCGCATGGTCCCGCCCTCCCAAACATTGACGCCGTCGAAGGCGTCAGCATTATCCGTCGCTACCGTAATATCGGTGAGCGGGAGGTTCGGAGGCAAAAAGGGGGTCAGCAGAAAAATATCCAGCGACATCGCAGTCGTATATGGAGAGACGGCAAAGGCGTAAGAACCGCCCGTGAAGCAGTACCCAGTGTCGGTACCTTCATCGTCGGTATGTACGATCGTCATTCCGTCACATCTAAGAGTTGGTCCACCGAACCCCTCGTCAATGAGGATGTTGGCGTGCAGGAAGGGTCCCTGCGCGACGCCTAAGATGAGCAGGGAGAGCCCCAAGAATCTGGATTTCAGATACATAAGAGTCCTTTCGGCCTGATGTAATTTTCGACTTATTTGGAACGCGGCCCAAAGCTACGCCATTGAGGGAGGCGTGATCGACGCAACGGATGCTTCGCAAGGAGAATTTCGGGATACCTGCGGCTTCCCTTTGAAAAGCGAGTTCATTCTCCGTCACTCCGCCCCTGCGCGTCAAGCAACTTTTCGATGGAAGAGAGGTTTTTCGCAGGCACTATTTCTTGCGCGGCGAAATTGGCAAAGAACCTCTTCGTCGCGCGTCAACTCTGCCCGGGAGCAGTCGTTCACTGCGAGCGATATGGCTTCTTCCACCAGAAAAGGTGAACTCAGATCGCTCGGTCGCTCAGTACGTCAGCAAGTACTATGGTGCGAACTTCGGTTTCGTCACGCTGCTGTTACAGCCGGCAGATCAGTAGTTCGCGCTGGTAGATCATCTCCGGCGGCAGGTGGTCGTGCACGTCAATGAAGAGCTCCTCGTGGCCGAGGATCTCCTTGCGCCACGCCGTGCGGCTCACCTCCTGCATTTTTTCAAACTGCTCGCGCGGAAAATCGAGCCCCGCCCACTCCATGTCTTCGTAATAAGGCGTCCAGCCGATGGGCGTCTCCTTGCCTTGGGCGCGGCCGTGCACACGATCCACGATCCACTTGAGCACGCGCATGTTCTCGCTGAATCCCGGCCACAGGAACTTGCCGTTGTCGTCCTTGCGGAACCAGTTCACATGGAAGATGCGCGGCGTCGAGCTCAGGCTGCGCTGCATCTTGAGCCAGTGACGGAAGTAGTCGCCCATGTGGTAGCCGCAGAAGGGCAGCATGGCCATGGGATCGCGACGCACCAGCCCGACTGCGCCCGCGGCCGCGGCCGTGGTCTCAGAGCCCATGGTCGCGCCTACGTACACTCCCGCGCTCCAGTTGAAGGCCTGATAGATGAGCGGCATGGTGGTCGATCGCCGGCCGCCGAAAACGAAAGCACTGATGGGCACGCCGTGGGGATCTTCCCACGCGGGATCGATCGAAGGGCATTGCGAGGCCGGGGCGGTGAATCTCCCATTCGGATGCGCGGCCTTGGCGCCAGTTTGCTTCGCTATCTCCGGCGTCCACGGCTGGCCGCGCCAATCCAGACACTCCGTGGGCGGCTCGTCGGTCATCCCCTCCCACCACACGCCGCCATCGGGCGTCAGCGCCACGTTGGTAAAGATCGAGTCGCGGCTCAACGTAACCATGGCGTTGGGATTGGTCTTCTCGCTGGTGCCCGGCGCAACGCCAAAGAATCCCGCCTCCGGATTGATGGCGCGCAACTGCCCGTTTGCATCCGGCTTGATCCACGCAATGTCGTCGCCGACCGTCGTGACCTTCCAACCCTTGAGCGCCGCCGGTGGAACGAGCATGGCGAGATTGGTCTTGCCGCACGCCGAAGGAAATGCCGCCGCCACGTAGGTCTTCTCGCCCTGCGGCGACTCCACGCCGAGGATGAGCATGTGCTCGGCCATCCAGCCTTCGTCGCGCGCAATGTTTGAAGCGATGCGCAGCGAGAAACATTTCTTGCCTAGCAGCGCGTTGCCGCCGTATCCCGAGCCGTAGCTCCAGATCTCGCGCGTCTCAGGAAAATGCACGATGTACTTGGTGTCGTTGCAGGGCCAGGGCACGTCCTTTTGCCCCGCCGCGAGCGGCATGCCCACCGAGTGCATGCAGGGAACGACGCGCTTCTCGTCCTTGTCGATTTCGGCGAGCACGGGCAGGCCGATGCGCGTCATGATGCGCATATTCGCCACGACGTACGGCGAATCCGTGAGCTGCACGCCGATGCGCCCCATGGGCGAGCCCACCGGCCCCATGCTGAAGGCCAGCACATACATGGTGCGGCCGCGCATCGAGCCGTTGAATAGTTGCTTGAGCGTGCGACGCATCTCGAACGGCTCTACCCAGTTGTTGGTGGGTCCGGCATTGTCTTTGGAGAACGAGCAGATGAAGGTGCGGTCCTCGACGCGCGCCACATCGCGCGGGTCCGAGCGGGCGTAAAAGCATCCCGGCCACTTCTCCCGATTCAGCCGGGTGAGCGTGCCCGACGCCACCATTTCGTCGCACAGCCAGTCGTATTCCTGCTGACTGCCGTCCACCCAGTGGATGGCGGCAGGCTGCGTCAATTCGGCCATCTTCTCCACCCAGCGGATCAGGTGTTTATTCGTCGTCAATGGCTTCGCCATGCTGGTATTTCCCTGCTTCATATTTGTTCCTTTTCTTGATGCAGTGACAGTGCGGCAGCAGAGTCTAAAGGATACACATTCAGCTTTCACCTGGCCGTCCCTTTTCAAACACCGGACAGGTCCACATCAGCAAGAATTTCCTATGGCTTTTGCATTATTTATACGTGAATGTGGGGCGCGCAGCAAGAAGCCAGAGGGGCGGGCGACAGGGGAAGGCCGCGGCGGGGAACGAAGATTTTCGGGAGAGAGTTGCGCCAGTCAAGCGCGGAGGGGCCCAATGGAGCAAAATACGGCTGCTCAGGCTGGACTCGATCCGCGAGTTCGTTTCCAAGCTGCCGCAGAAATTGATCCTGCTGCAAACCTCATAAGAAACCCGGAGATCCTTGTTAGCTCTTGCTGAAAATGAAACGACATTCGGCATCTGCCGAGAGTGCCTCCTGCTGAAACTCATTTGGGCAACCGGTAGGGGCGGCCGCGATACATGCCCACCTGCTCTACCGAGCGAATACGGATGACTTGCGCGGTAGTGTTGTCGCCGCCGTCGATTTCGACCGCGCGCGCCACGAGTTCGCGTGCGATCTGCGCCGCATCCTTTTTCTGCGAAGCGATGGAGGCGATCTCCGGCTCGCGCATCTCGTCGTGCAAACCGTCGGTCGAGAGCACGAGCACGTCGCCCGGCTCCAGGGCGACTGCCGTAGTGTCGGGCGAGACGAACATCTCCGGCCCGACGGAGCGGATGAGGACGTGGCGGGTATCCGATTCGGCAATCTCGCTGGCGGAGATGAGGCCCATCTTGCGCTGCTCGTTGACCCATGTATGGTCCTGGGTGATTTGCCGAGCCTGGCCGTTGCGAACGAAATAGCAGCGCGAATCGCCGACATGCGAAACCACGGCCTGATCGTAGCGCAGGGCGCAGGCGACGATCGTGGTAGCTATTTTCTTGCCGCGGTATTGCGGGTTGAGCGTGCAGTCATGGACGGCCCCATTGGCGCGTTGGATGAGCCGCGGCAAAAGGCTGATGAGCATGGAGCCGGGTTGCGCCTTGCCGAACTCGTCGATAAGCACGGAGACGGCCGTAGCTGAGGCCAGTTCGCCCAGATCCATGCCGCCGACTCCGTCTGCAACCACAAAAAGATACCCGTGAGAGCGTGCCTGCTGGCGCGTTGCGGGGATAAACGACCCCATGGCGTCCTCATTATTGGTGCGGACTTTGCCGAAGTCGCTTGCCTGGCCGAACTGTACATCTAACATGAGAGCCGCCGTGTGAAGCATCCCGCGAGGTTTTGAGCGAAACGCTTCCGTTCTGGGAAATGGGGATTGAAGCTCGAAAACGAGAATTGGGTGGACCCCCTTTCCAGCCTCTCGTACCGAGGCCGGAGAGGAGATCCACCCAGGATCCGAATCCGAGTTTACGTTCAGGCTACAAGGATTGCTACTTTGACTCGAGCAGCGCCGCTTTGCCTTTGGCCTTGGAGGATCGCATGAAGTAGACGGCCCCGTAGAGGCCCCAGAGGGCGGAGATACCCAGAGCGGTTAACGGCTCCATCTTGGTGCCGAGGTTAAAGAACGGCCCGGCGACGTAAAAGCCCATGCATGTCAGGTTGGCGACCAAGCCGAAGCCGGGGATGAGGTAATGCTTGATGACGTGCTTATCGTGACGCTCGGAGTAAGCGACGATGCAGAGCAGGCAACTCAATCCGTAAAGGATGAAGGTGCCGAAGTTTGAGGTCAGCGTTAAAGCCAGCAGCGAGTTGGGCAGCTTGGCCAACGTATCGTGCGGCAGGTAGCCCCAACTGGAAAAGATTCCATGTGGCAGCGCAGCGATGGCAGCGTCGGTGGGCGCGCCGGCATCACCGAACATCAACGAGATCGCGATGACGCCGATGACCGCTGAGATGCCTGCCAGCGTCCAGATGGCCTTGCGCGGGGAAAGCGACCCGGCGTGCAGCATGCCGAAGTGCTCAGGAACTTCCTCGTCCTTACCCATGGCATAGGTAACGCGAGCGCCAGTGTTCATGCAGGCCAGCGTGGTTCCGATCAGCGCCAGGAAGACGGTGACGGCTTCCGCCAGCATGAAGTATCTGCCGTGGCCCTGGCCGAGCAGTTGATCGCCGACGATGATCATCATGTCGCCGATAGGCGCGGCCGAACTCGCGGCGCTTTGCATGGTATACCCCGAGTTGAGGAAGTAATTGGCGCAGAAGTACTCAAACAGGTAGCAGAACAATCCCTGAATGAGCAGCGAGGCAATAACGGCAATCGGTATATGCTTGGTTGGATTTTTGGCCTCGCCTCCCATCGAGGTGACCGATTCGAAACCGACGAGAATAAGAATGGCGACCGTGGACTGAATCATCACCCAGCTCCATTTGTGAACACCGATCACCGAAGCGGCATTGGGATGGGCGAGGAAGTTGCCGCTGGAGTCAGTCTCCTGGTAGCTGATGGTGAAGGGAACGGGCTTGCCCGCCTTGTCGAGCAGCGGGAGGGGATTGCCGCTCGCGTCGCGCATGATGGAGCTGTCTTTGGGGTTGGTGGCGAATTGGTAAGTGAAAGTCTCCTGCGTCTGGGTATCGTACTGGAAGCTGGGCGTGCCCTCCGGATGGCTGGCGCGATAGCCGATGGCCAGAACGCTGAAGACGATCAGGGCGGAGATCTGAATTACATTCATGGCGATGTTGACGGCCGAAGAGGCGCCGGCGCCCTTGGAGGCGATCCACGCGACGAAGAAGGAGAACAGCACGGCGACGATAGCCATAAAGAGCAGGCCCGGGTTGGAGCCGCTCATGAATGTCGGATACAGGAAGCCGACCACGTAGCCGACAAAGACGCCTGTGACGGCGACCATCACGCCCGGATAGACCCAGTAGTAGAGGTGCGAGCCCCAGCCGACGACGAACTTGGCGATGCGGGCGTATTTGAAGGCCTTGTCCTTGGAGAGCATGGCCTGCTCGGCGTAGTAGTAGCTGGAACCGGTGCCGGGGAAGAGCTTGGAAATCTCGGCGTAGGAAACGGCAGTGGCCAGGCAGAGCAGCAGGGAAATAAAGATGCCCAGCCACATGGCTGGCGCAGTGGAAGGTTGGCCGGCAACGCCCGTGGTGGCCTGGATGTAAAAGGTGAGCCAGAGGAAGGCGCCGGGGGCAATAAGCGCCATTGCGTTTGCAGTCAACTGGGTGAGACCCAATGTAGCCTGCATTTGAGGTGCTTTTTCATCTGCCATGAAAATTCTCCTGAGGGTTGAAATTCGTCTGGCGGCTCCCGGGGGATGACCTCCGGGCGATTGCAAGAACGGCTAATTGCGGTTTGTCCTCTACCGCGCACGCTGCACCGTAATGCGGCGTCGATTTGGCGGCGGCCCCGGCCAGGTGCGTTGCTGGCCGGGTCCGGTCGATCTACGGTGAGCCGAGTGTATCGTTCGGCTCATGAGGACGAAATAAAAATCAGCGAGAGCGTTTTCTTAGCGCTTGGGACCGAAGAAGGCGATGAACGCGACGGTCAGCGTCTGCTGCTGGCTCACCGCTCCTTTTTCACCGCTGTAGTACATTTGCTTGGAGTAGAAGTTGACGTTGGATGCGTCGCAGCGATATTCAACGCGCATCAACGCACCTTCTACCCACTTGTATTCATAGGTGAAGGTTCCTTCGACGATGTGCTGCATCGTCCCGGTCTGGAAGCCGTCGGGATCGTTGAAGTATTCACCGCGCAGAGCGATTGCGTTCTTGGGGGTGGCCTGCGCATGAAGCGCGCCTGCCGCGCCCCACCAGTCATGCAATACGGTGTCGCCGCAGAGGCCGTCGCAGTCGCCGGCGTACATGCCGTCCCTGTTCGAGCCGTAGTCGTAGTTGAAGTAGGCGTTGTATTTTCCCGGAGGCGTCAGCGTAAGAGTTGCGTCGACCAGGTTACGCAGGCCGCTCGTAGTGTAGTAGTTCTCAGGGCCGACGATGTAATTGGTGGCCAGACCGAACTTGGGCTTGGTGTATACGTTGGTGAACACGCCCGTCACGCCGCCCTGCGACTTGGAGACGTTATTCCAGCCATTGACCAACTGGAAGCCGACGGTGTCGGTCTTGGATACAGGCATCGAGGTGCGCGCGCCGAAGTGCCAGTAGGGAATGGCATTGACGAACAAGAGGGAACGCGAATAGTTCCAGTTGTCCTTGGCTTCGATCACTTCCGCCCCGGCCGAGGTCACGAATTTGCCGAAGTCCAGTTCAAATCCCTTGCTTTTAGGCGGCTTAATGCTGAGGAAGGCCTGCTCCAGGTAGGGAAGCTGATTGGCAGAGGGAGGATAATCCCCCGGGGCTGCTGCGGACGTTGGCGTAGTCGTATTTGTCGGAGCAGCGTTGATCAGCTCGTTGGTTCGACCGTAGATGAAGTCAACATGCGCGCCGACCGGATCGGGATCGTGGTTCAGTGTCAGCTTGGCGGCGCTGAGTTCAAACTGATCCGTCTTGTCGTTGAAGTTGTAAAGCTGGTTGAGCTGGTCGCCCAGCGAGTCGGCGGTCGGCCGGTTGAAATTGAAGCTGTAGTAGCCGTCGATAAACCCGCTCACATCCATGGGGCCCACGCTCCATGTGGGCGGTGCTGGCGCCGCGGCAGGGGTCTGCGCAGCCGGTGTGGCGGCGGGTGTTGCATCCGGTGCGGGGGCGGGCGCCTGGGCCACTGCGGCAAAGGCTACTGCCATGGCGGCTCCGGCTACGGTTTGAAGTAAACGTCTCGCTGTCAAATTCATTGGCACTGCTCCTCCAGGAAAGAAAGTTTGTTTATGCGGTAGAGTGAAGTGAGACAAGAGTGGTTGCGAAGCGAAGTACGTGACCCGGTGCGATTTCCCCGATGCCGATACTTCGGAGCTCTCAGGGCGCAGTTAACCTGTTGAATCCCAAAAGTGGATTCACGGGGTCGTGAGCTGGTCCGAACGTTTCGGATTGACTCTAGTAACGCAAAAAAGACATAAATAACCCATCAAGAAACAAAAATGATTTCCCGGCGCGATTCATATACAATCCTTGCTATCAATATGGCGGTCCCCCGCAATCCATTTTCCGGTGACAGTTCCACCCGGCGATTCCACTTCTAAAACAGGAGAAGTTTTCCTCATGACCGAACCTTCTATTCGCGTTCTCTTGGTTGACGACGAATCGGCCATCCGGAGAGCGCTGCGGGCGCCCTTCGTTGAACTCGGCTTTCAGGTGGCCGAAGCTACTCGCGGCGAAGAGGCGCTGCATTTGCTGCGCGCGGCCACCTTCGACGTTGTGCTGCTGGATGTAAACATGCCGGGCCTAGGGGGCATCGAGACACTGCGCCGCATTCGCAGCTTTGCTCCGCGGCTGCCCGTTCTGATGCTCACGGTACGCGACAAAGAGGAGGAAAAGGTGGAAGCGCTGGATCTCGGCGCTGACGATTACATTACCAAGCCCTTCAGCACTCGGGAATTGATTGCGCGAATCCGGACGGCCGTGCGGCGGGTTAGAACCCCGGTGACCGTTCAAACCACACCCATTAAAATCGGAGATATTTTCCTCGATCCAGTAAAGCGCTCTGTCATGAAGCGCGATGAGCCGGTGCGATTGACGCGCAAGGAGTTCGGCATCCTGCACTGCTTAATGATTCGCGCCGGCCATGCCGTGCCTAACGCGAAACTACTGACCGCGGTTTGGGGAGCCGAGTACAGGGGAGAGATTGAGTACTTGCGGACCTACGTCAACCAGTTGCGCAGGAAGATTGAGGACGATCCCTCCAGCCCTGTGTATATTCTGACCGATGTGAGTGTGGGTTACCGCTTTGTGGACCCGCAGGCATTTCAAAAGAGTACCGCGAATGCAGCGATCCACCTGGACATGCCTGGATCGGAGCCTGGCCCAGCTCACGCGCATTAAGACGGAAGCCTCTTATTCCGGCTTGAGCGAGAGGGCCGCACCTTTCTCCCATTGCCGAAGCATGCGCTCGCCAATATCCGCGAAATCCGGGTCTTCCTTCATGTGAGTACGCACGTCTGCTGACGTGCTACAGAGCGCTTCCGCAATGCGCTCCAGAATGTCTCTTACCTGCGACGGTGTGCCGCCGCAACGTGTTTCGCCAAGCCGTTGGAGTTCCTTGGCGGCGGGCCAGCGGGTGCTTCCGTTCAGCGTCAAAGCCATACTGTCCCTGGGCAGGTAAACAGCGGTCGTTACAAGATCGTAGACCGGAGCTAGGCGTGCTTCGCCGAATACATCGTCATAAACGATCCCGAAGTTCTTCAGATGCGCGTCGCCGTTGCGTAGGGCACAGTTGAGAGCGACGAGCGTGAAGAGTTTTTCGAGATCGGCGTAGACATGCGGCGAGTTCGCGAACTGCTGGAACCGTTTGATGATCGAAGTTTCGTAACTGCCGCTGTACTTCTCATCGGTGCGCTTGGCATTGAGTACACAAAAATCCTCAAAGCCACGATACGTGCCGTCAAAGCGAAGGTCGAAACGATCAATCACCAATGCACTCGCATCCTCTGCGAGCCGGAAGCGGGGCACGTCCAGTCCGCTTTTCTCGGCAGCCTTCAGGCAAAAATACTCGTTAGCCGCCAATTGCGGATATTCGCTCGGTGCCCAGAATTTCACGATATGCGTCGCGCCCCGATGGCTTTGCGATAACCGCGTGTTTTCTTTATGTGCGGTGAAGGCATTTTCATCGCGGACCAGCACTTTGGGCTGGACGCCGCTGATTCCCGAGAACGAGGCGAAGCGCTCGATAAGGTAACGGAACAGGTCGCCGCTACGCGGCCGCGCCAGAATTTCATCAACGGACTGGAATGGAACATCCTCCTCCAGTTTCTCTTTCTGCCCCGTGTAGCGGATGCGGCCGACCTGGGAGCGCCCCACTATGGCCAGCAGATCAAAATCATCGAATGTGCCGGTGGCTTTCGCAAAAGCAAGTCGCAGTCGCTCGCGCAGCATGCCCTCGGGAAGATTCATCTCGAAGATAGGGGTAAGACCAAAACGCACGTCCCAGGACGCGAGGCGCACTGGCATCGTGACAGAGACCGCGCGCGCGCCGATGGTTTCGGGCAGGTACAGGAATGTGCTGCCGCGATCACCGGAACGGTCGAGCAGTCCCGACTCAGCGCCGTCGGTCCAGACTTTGATCATTGCGATCCTCTTCCATGAGTTCTTCCAGCGTGGGGCGGCGTCCGGCCGTTTCCTGGATCTTCAGTTCCAAACTGAGCGCCGACAGGAGTTTGACAATCTTCGAGAGACCCAGCTCTCCGAGGCGGCCATTCTCCAGCGCATCGAGCGTGGAATGCCCAACTTGAACTCGCTTCGCAAGCGCGGCTTGGCTGAGGCCTAGCGCTTTACGCTTGGCAGCGATCTGCTCGCCTATGGAGGAAAGCGTCAACATGTACCTAATATACAATGTAAATTTGATACAGCAAAGTCCTTTACATTATATATAAGGTAATTTACGATAAACGATCTCAATACCCACTAGCTGTATTCTGCACGGCTTCCGTGCAATCTGCCGGTCCTCGCACTATTCCGCATCGGTTGTAACGAGAAGACAATTTCACATCCACAGGCCATTTCAATAATCGCTGAAAGGGCAATTTGCGATTCATCCGCAGGCAACGCCATCGAAAAGCCCGCGATGCAACCTCAACACCTCAAGATTCGGCCAACTACCTATGGAACAGGGCGCCAGTCAAATAGGCCAGAGATATTTCTTCAAATGCATAAAAGTTTCTTGAACAGCCACCAAAACAGCCACTCGACCAAAAAAATGGCAGCCATTTTAGCTGCCTCACATCTGATTGATTTTAATTGAGATTTGGCTCCTCAGGTAGGACTCGAACCTACAACCCTTCGGTTAACAGCCGAATGCTCTGCCATTGAGCTACTGAGGAGTGCTGGACGCTGGATTATCCTTATTTATTTTAGACGAGGTCGCCGAGCACGTCAAAAAGGCAGAAATCGACCCGGAGGCCGCCGTTTCGCCGGACTCAACCCCACGTAAACTCCACCGGAACCTGAATATCAGGATGCAGACTTCTGCACACCGGACAACTATGTGCGGCCTCTTCGAGCTTTTCCTTGTCTGCCGGGCTCGGTGGATGGGGGACGTGGATTTTGACGGTTAGCCGCTGGATCTTTCTCGGCGGCGTCGCCGACATTTCCTTTTCGACGTTTACCGTCGTGCCTGAGATGTCGATTTTCTGGGCACGGGCCGCGATGCCCATGATGGTGAGCATGCAGGAGCCAAGCGCCGTTGCCACCAAATCCGTAGGCGAAAAACTCTCACCCCGGCCCTGGTTGTCTTTGGGAGCGTCGGTTGCGAGTTCGGCGCCCGAGGGATCGTGAGTTGCCTTGCAGTGCAGGTCTCCTTGATACTCGACTTGAATGTTAACCATGGTTCTTTCCTCGATCATTGTGTGTAAGGGAGCAACGGTGGAAAACGGCCCCGCCCCTCAATCCACAATAACGCACGCGCCGGGAGCATGCAGTCGCTTATTGCAGGTTTTGGCTCCTCAGATTTAGAACAATGCCCAGACAGCCTTCGATCAAGACCCACGAATGGAAGTGCGTTGACCAGCGGCTTGTTTGCATGACGGAGACCATTCAGTGAAGCTGCAAATTCCCTCTGGCACTTTTCGCGCCTACCTCTTCGACTGCGACGGCACCGTTGTGGATTCGATGCCACTGCACTACATTGCCTGGAAACAGGCGCTCGGCGAGTGGGGCGCAACCTTCGGCGAAGAGCTGTTTTACGAATGGGGCGGCAAGCCGGCGCCGGAGATCATTGCCGATTTGAACCAGATGCAGGGGCTCCACATGCCGGTGGAAACTGTGGCCGAGCGCAAGGAAAACCTGTACTTTTCACTGCTGCCGCAACTCAAGCCGGTGCCGGAGGCGGTGGAGCACATTCACGCGCAATTCGGCCGCATTCCTTTCGCGATTGTCTCGGGCAGCAACCGCGAGTCCATCGTGAAATCGCTCACTGCCGTCGGTTTGCTCGATCGCTTCGAGGTCCTTATCGGCCACGAGGACTATACTCGTTCCAAGCCCGCACCCGATGCTTTTCTGATCGCCGCCGAGCGAATTGGCATCCCACCCAAGGACTGTCTCGTATTTGAAGACACCGCGATGGGCATTGCGGGCGCGACGGCCGCCGGGATGTCCTCGGTGCGCGTTCCGCCGCCATTCGACCGATATTCGAGCGTGGCAACGGAATAGGAGAATGCTGCATCTAAGGCATTTAAAGACAATCACCAGGAGGTCTGCTTGCCGTTCTTCGAAGATGAAGATAGCCCGCTCGCGCGCCGTATTGATTTCCTGATCCTCGTCGCCATTGCCACCGCCGTCGCGCTTCTCCACCTATTCACAAATATGGGCTACGGTTTTCATCGCGACGAGCTGCAATTCCTCAGCGACGCACGCTACCCCGATTGGGGCTATGTCGCCTACCCTCCGTTCACGCCGTTTGTCGAAAGCGTCGGCCTCAGCCTCTTCGGCATCTGGATGGTGGGTTTGCGTCTCTTCTCCGTGCTGGCGCAGGCCATCGTCATCGTTGTCGCCGGGCTCATGGCAAAGGAACTCGGCGGTGCGAGACTGGCGCAAATTACCGCGGCGCTGGCCGTCGCCTTCTCGCCGCTGCCGCTCTTTGAGGGCACGGAATTCCAATACACGTCGTTCGATTTCCTCTGGTGGGTGCTGATCGCCTACTTTACCGTGCGCCTGCTTAAATCGGAGAATTCGCTCTGGTGGCTTGCGATTGGCACGACGATTGGTCTTGGCTCGCTGACCAAGTACGCTATCGCTTTTTACATAGCGGGCATTCTTGCCGGCCTTGTCTTCACACCCGCGCGCCGCTACTTCCTGAGCCTTTGGTTCTGGGCCGGAGTCGCGCTCGCCTTCCTGCTCTTTCTGCCCAATCTCATCTGGCTCAAGCACCACGACTACATCACCTACCACTTTCTGCAGCACATTCACGCGCGCGACGTTGCCATTGGACGCGCCAAAGGATTCTGGAAGGGCCAGTTCCTTATTTGCGCAAACCTTGCCACGGCGCCGCTCTGGATCGCCGGGGTCATCGGATACTGGAAAGACCGCCGCTACCGCATGCTGGCGCTGATGTACCTAGTTCCACTGGCGCTGTTCGCTATCGGCAAGGGCCGCGACTACTACATGGCCGGAGCCTACCCCATGCTGCTTGCCATGGGCGCGGTAATGGCCGAGCGCTGGATTACTCCCCTGCCCCGCTGGGGCCGGTGGACAGTTGAATCGATCTACTTTGGAGCCTTCGCGCTGGTCTCTGCTTATGTTTGCGCCGTCGTTCTGCCGCTTACTTCGAGCGGGCCGCTCCACGACTTCGCTCTTGCGCGCAACCCCGACCTGCGCGAGGAAATCGGCTGGAATCAGATGGTGCAAGCCGTCGCGCAGATTCGCGACTCGATGCCCGTCGACGACCAGGCAAACCTTGGAGTTGTCACTTTCAACTATGGCGAGTATGGAGCCATCGACATTCTGGGCCGCGAGTTCGGGCTGCCCTATCCGGTCGGCACCACCAATTCCGAGTGGCAGCGCGGCTACCCCAACCCTGCGCCGACGAGGCTGATCATTCTGGGGTTGAGCGCTGCTGAAGCCAACGCAATCTTTACCGGCTGCCAGCTCGCCGGGCACAACGGCAACTCCCAGGGAGTGCGCAACGAGGAGAGCCAGGACCATCCCGATATCTTTCTCTGCGGCCCTCCGCGCAAACCATGGGCAGAATTGTGGAAAGAACATCGGAACTTCGGTTGATGAGCCGCTTCGCTGCTTCAATAAAGCAACACCGCCACGCGATACGACGTAAACGCGCCGCCGTCATCCTGCGCCGGGCAACTGCCCACCGCGGCCTGACGGTACTTTCCCGATCCCAGCTGACTCACGAGCTGCCGCGGCAGATGCGAAAGATCGGAATCCTGCCAGCGAATCATCCACGCCGGTCGCGCTGAGGGGGAACGAAGCAGATCGTCGTCGCCGGCGCAGGCCGACCGCGCCAGCGCCGAATTTACGAGAATCGGCACTCCACTCACATGAACCAACGCCGCCACGCGCGCCTCCACTTGCATCGGGTTCAGGTTCTCCACCAAGGCACTGTAATCTGCCACCGCGTAGAACTCGCCGCGCGCGTACACCACGGCAATGCCCACATGGTCCACTTCGGGACTCAGCAGATTTTCGCGATGACCCGGCGACTGCATCCACGCCTGGTGAATGGCGATGGGCGAAGGAGCCATGGCTACGTTCTCTTCAATCACGCTGAAGCGCCCGCCTGACTGTGCGGCGCGAGTGCTCAGGTCCGGCTCGCCTCGAAACTGGTGCGAGATGCCGCCCGCCGCGGCCATCATGCGGCAATGCTCGAACGCGGCCGCGGCCAGCGTCGGATCCCACGCGAGGCTGTTGACACCGGCCTGCGCGCGCGCCTGATTGCCCAGCGCAAAAATCTGCCCCACCGCCGCGTGCAGATTCGTCCCGCCCGTGTCGTATTGCGGATATTGCTGGTACTGCGGATCGGCGGCCAGGAGCGGTCGCGGCTGCGCCGTGACTGCCACGGCAACCACTCCAACCAAAACCAGAAAAACACTGCGCCGAGGAAACTCCATGGCCCATTCAACCCGGAACCGGCGCGCATGTCGCTGTATTCCGGCCCTGCGCGTGATTTTTTCTCTCACCAGAATATTCGGGCGGCCACGCGTCCAGACGAGCCGTCGGCCCCTGGCCGTGACGGCTCCCAGACCGGGGTTGCGCCTTCGAACCGGTCCTGCGTGCTCCTGGCTGGCGGTTTGAGTTAGGGATTGCTGAAATCGTCGCGCGGTCCAACCCAGATGAACGGAATGATGGCCAGCAGTCCAACCACACTGGTCAACAGGAAGAATGGCGCCCAGCCGATTTTCTCTGACAATATTCCTCCGGAGGAGGCCACTACAGTGCGGCCCAGCAAAGCCAGCGAGGAAAGCAGCGCGTACTGAGTCGCCGTAAAAGCGGGCGAGCAGAGACTGGAAATATAGGTGATCAGCGCGGTCCCGGCCATCCCCCCCGTGATGTTTTCGGCAGTCACACATAAGGCAAGGTAGCCGATCCGGTGCCCACCGACAGCCTGCAAAACAAAAAACAGATTCCCGATTGACTGCAAGATGCCACAAACAATCAGGGAGCGGCGGATTCCATACCTGGTCGTCACGACGCCGCCGATCAGCGCTCCTGCCACGATCGAGAAAAAGCCGAACACTTTGGAAGCGGCGGCGATCTCTGGAAGCGAAAATCCCAACGATATATAGAGTGGCGTTGACATCACTCCCGCCATGGCCTCGCCCAGCTTGTATCCGAAAATGGCGATCAGGATGACGGGCCAAAGGGGCCGACGCATGAAATCGCGAAAGGGCCCAATCACGGCGGTCGAAAACGCGTTGCGAATCGCATGCGATTCCGACTTCGCAGCCGAGGAAGTTTCCGTCGTCACCTCCGGTTCGGGGCCAAACAAAAACACCAGCAGTCCCACAGCGAGCAGCGAGGCTATTGTGGCATAGGCCGCGAACCACCCCGCGTATGCTGCGATCAACAGGCAGCCCGCACCGGAAACCAGCATGCCAATCCGATAGCCCGTCCCAATCATGGCTGCTCCGGGAGCTTGCCGATCCCCATTCAAGCTCTCTACCCGCCAGGCATCGATCACGATATCCTGGCTCGCGGACAAAAATGCGACAAGCACAGCCAAGGCGGCCATCAGAGGCAGGTTCTGTTTTGGATTGCACAATCCCAGACCGAGAATTGCGCCAATCAGAAGAATCTGGATCGTGATTCCCCAACCCCGTCGACGTCCCAAAGGAAATGGCGGGGGTACGCGATCCATCAGCGGCGCCCATAGAAACTTGAATGCGTAGGGCGTGCCGACCAGGGCGAAGGCACCGATGGCCGCGCGCCGCACGCCGGCCGTTGCAAGCCACGCAGAAAGAGTTGAGTACGTGAGCAGGAGCGGCAAGCCACTGGCAAATCCCAGCGCAAGAACCTGCAGCACGCGCGGCTCAGTGTAGGCCGCAACCGCTTGCCGCCAGTTTGTTCGCGCGTGTCCTTCGTTGCCTGGGGATAATTCCTTCATTGCAATTTTCGGGCACCCTGTTTTTGCCTTTTGCCATGGTTCAGGTTCTTGAATGAAGGACCGCGGGAAGCAATCTTCGAGTAGCGCCGCCCAAGCACAATTGAAAGCGTAAGCAGAGCTAACATAACACGATTGGCCGCGCTTGCTGTCTCTGCATTCCCGCGCCTGCTCCAAGCTGGGAATCGACGATCAACGACGCGCGCCTGGAACTCGGCTGAGAACAGGCCCGCTTTCTGGGGCAATTGGCAGGTATCTTGTGTCAGCTGGATGGAAGCTGATGTAGACTCGTTTTGCCGATTAAAAACGGGCTTTATAGAATGCTTCTCCAACACCGGGCCCCCTTGCATGATACCTTCGAAATCAAAAGAGGGGTGAACCATGCCATCCGCTTCGAAATCTGTGATCTTCCTGGCCGTCATAACCAGCTTATTTTGTGTCGAGACAGCCGTCGCCAAGACAAAAAAACCTCCCGCTCAAGCGCCGCAACATATCGTAAACTTCGACTCCAACGCCTTCACTCACGATGCGGTCGTTTCAACCGTATCCGATGTATTCACTGCACACGGATACAAACCAGAACTGGGACGTCAACAAGGTATGCAAATGGGCCCGAATGGTACCGCAACCGCGTTCGAAGAAGGGCCAATCATTTTCGTCAGCTCCGACCTTCAACCGGCGGCCGCAGGATCTGGATCAAAACCGTGGTTTTATCGGGCCATTGTGAAAGATGGCAACATAGAGCTACAGGTATTTGTCCATTGCACGGCCAATTGCGGCTTCTTCGACAATGATCTGACTAATTGGGAGCCGGCGGATTTGAACTTGATACTACAGGAGCTTCAGAAGCGGCTTCAGGTTGCCGCACCTCCGGCCTTACCGCAAAAGTGATCGGCCCCCATCCGCGACAGCGGACGATCAACGCGGGCAGAGGCCGGCGTCTATGATGAGTGTTTGCGCGATTAAGGTGCCCTTCCTAGGGCAGCGAATAACCTGCGCAACGGCGGATCCATGAAACTCGGCATCGTCAGCGACACCCACGGACTCCTCCGCCCCGAAGTCGCGCCCGCGCTCCAAGGCGTCGATCAAATCCTGCACATTGGCGACGTGGGCAAAATTTCGATTCTCGACGAACTCGCGAAGATTGCGCCCGTAATAGCAATCCGCGGCAACGTGGACCGCGAAGGCGCGTGCGCTAAGTTGCCCGAAACCGAAGTCGTTTTGGTCGAGGGCCGCTACATTTACGTGCTGCACGATCTCAAGACGTTGCATCTCGATCCGGCGGCGGGGAAATTCGCGGCGGTGCTGTACGGTCATACCCACGTGCCGAATTTCTATACGAAGAAAGGCGTGCTGTATTTCAATCCCGGCTCATGCGGGCCGCGGCGGTTTGAGCTGCCGGTGACGGTAGGGCTGCTGACGATCGGCAAAGACGGCTCGCTCAAACCCGAGATCGTACACCTTTAAATTCCGAAGTGAAGCGCAGCCTCATCCTGTTCCCTTGTACTTTCGGTCCGTTAGTCCCTGCTCTTACACGTACACTTCCGGAATAAGATTCTGCTCGCTATACGGCGGCCGTACGTATTTCGATTTCATGATCGGCGGCAACTTCAAGTGCTCCGGCGTCAAATCTTTGTACGGAATGATCGAGAGCAAATGCCGGATCACATTGAGGCGTGCCTTTTTTTTGTCCTCGGCATTGACCACGTACCACGGGACCTGCTTGGTATCGGTCACGGCAAACATTTCATCCTTGGCGCGCGAATAGTCGGCCCAGTGCTTGCGCGATTCCAGGTCCATGGGACTCAGCTTCCAGCGCTTGGTGGGCGTGTGCATGCGGTGCTGGAAACGCCGCTCCTGCTCTTCGTCGCTCACGCTGAACCAGTATTTGATGAGGATGACGCCGGAACGAACCAGCATGCGCTCGAACTCCGGGCAGCTTTGCATGAACTCGAGATACTCGCGCTCCGTGCAGAAGCCCATCACATGTTCGACCCCCGCGCGGTTGTACCAACTGCGGTCAAAGAGCACCATTTCGCCGGCCGCGGGCAAATGCGGAACGTAGCGCTGGAAGTACCATTGCGTCTTTTCGCGTTCGGTGGGCGTGCCCAGCGCCACAATCCGGCAGACGCGCGGATTGAGCGACTCGGCGATGCGCTTGATGGCTCCGCCCTTGCCAGCGGCGTCGCGGCCTTCAAAGAGCACGACCACGCGCAGCCCCTCGTGACGGATCCACTCCTGCAGTTTGACCAGCTCGACCTGCAGGCGGCTCAACTCTTTTTCGTACTTGCAGACCTTGCCCAGATGCATCGGAGCCGCGTTGGGAACGCCGTTGCCGGAATGGTGACCGTTGCCGCGGTGAATGCCGTTGCCGTTCGCGTGCTTGTCGTGATTCTTCATCTTCTCCGCCATGGGCGCACTCCTGGCTTCGCGCGGCCCCGCACAGGTCGGGCGCCAGACGCACCGTCCTTCACTCTATCGGCAAATTCCGGCGCGGCTCCAGCTTTCAGGCGAAGATTGTGTGCAGGGGCCTGACAACTGAGGCGAGCCCCGTGAGGTTCGTGAGAATATTGAGTGTTCCTTAACGGGAAGCTCATGTTGAAAACCACGAACCTGCGCTATGTGATCTTTCTCGCGTGCACAGCCGCGCTCGGGGGCCTGCTCTTCGGCTTCAACGTCGCCATCATTACGGGAGCGGGCCCTTTCCTCACGCGGCACTTCGCGCTCAGCGACATCAGTTTGGGATGGGCGTTCAGTTCACTGCTGTTCGGCTGCGTGCTGGGCTCGTTTGCCGCGGGGCGGCTCACCGATCGCCTGGGCCGCAAGCGCATGCTGGTTTGGGTCGCCGTGCTATTCGCGCTCACCTCGGTGGCCACAGCCGCTGCGCCGAGCTTTGCGCTCTTCATCTGCGCGCGATTCCTCGGCGGCATCGCCGTCGGCGGCGTCTCGCTGCTCTCGCCGATGTATGTGTCGGAGGTTTCGCCGCCCTCCATCCGCGGGCGCATGGGCACGTTCTATCAGATGTCGATCATTACCGGCATTCTCATCTCCTACTGCATCAACTATCTGCTGCGCAACGCCGGCGAGGCCAACTGGCGCTGGATGTTTTTGACCGGAGCCGCGCCGTCGCTTCTGTTTTTGGTGCTCATTTCGCTCGCTCCGGAGACGCCGCGCTTCCTGGTGCGCATTGGCAAGACGCGCGAAGCCTTCGATCTGCTGGAGCGGATTGAGAACGACGAGACAGCGCGCAAGGAGATCGCCGCCATCACCGAAGCGCTGAAAGAAACGCGGCCGACGATGCAGAACCTGATGCGTCCGGGCGTGCGCAAGGCCTTGATCGCCAGCGCGTGCCTCGCCGTTCTGATTCATGTCTCGGGAATCAACACCATCATCGATTACGCGCCCAAAATATTTCTCTCCGCAGGTTTCAAAGTCGACGCCGCCCTCATCTCCACATTTTTCGTCGGCGTCAACAACGTGGTCTTCACGACCGTTGCCTTCTGGGTTATCGATCGTTTCGGCCGCAAACCGCTCTACATCGTCGGGTCTCTCGGCATGACGGTCGCGCTCGTCGGTCTCCTCATCGCCGTCGTTACCGGGCACTTCAAGGGCCCCCTCGTTCTGGCGCTTGTCTTGCTCTATCTCGCTTTCTTTGCCTCCTGCGTCGGGCCCGTCTTCTGGACTCTTGTTCCCGAAATCTTTCCCAGCGACGTGCGGGGCGCAGCTATGACCGTCCCTGTCCTTCTGCAGTGGGTTGCCAACGCCGTCGTCGTGCTCTGGTTCCCTACGGCGTTCGACGAAATCGGCAAGGCGGTTACATTCGGATTCCTCGCGCTGATGTCGCTGACGCAAGCGTGGTTCACATGGCGCTTTGTGCCCGAGACGAAAAACAAGCCGCTCGAAGAAATCGAGCAGTACTGGGTGGAGCACGGCAGATCCGTGCCTGAGGCCTCCGCTTAGAGCAGTAAACTGCGCCGTTACCTACCTTGTATTGTCGATGTTGATGCCGTAATGAACGTGGTACGGTAACCTGTGCCATCAGGCCGCGCACGAGTTGGGCGCGCCGATAATCGGTGATGTGGCCGGCGGAAACAATCTCGCGCTCTTGCAGAACTACGGTACCTATCTGCGTGTAGAAAAAGGACTTCGCCCCCTCACGTGCGAAGCCTATCTGAGCGATCTGCGGATCTTTGCCGAGTTCCTGGAGAGCCGCAACGCCCTGCTACTCACGGCGAGCGAGGCCGACGTGGCGGGGCTGCTCGAGCACTTGCGCAATCACGGCATCGATGGGCGCTCGTCGGCGCGCAAGCTGAGTTGCCTGCGCGGATTTTACAAGTGGCTGCTGCTCGACCGGCGCATTCATCACGACCCCACCGTCAACATCGAGTCGCCCAAAGCGTGGAAGGTGCTGCCCAAGTCGATGGCCGAGCCGGAGGTAACGGAGATGTTGGAGCGCGCGGCGCTCGCGGCATCGCATCCCCAAGCCAAGGCCACCGCGCTGCGCGACCACGCTATTCTCGAGCTGCTCTACGCGGGAGGGTTACGGGTTTCTGAAGTTGTTTCGCTCGCAACCAGCGACCTCGCACTCGACGAAGGGCGCGTGCACGTGCGCGGCAAAGGCGACAAAGAGCGCATTGTGCCGTTGGGGCGCTCCGCGCTTCAAGCGTTGGAGCAATACCTCCGCGAAGGGCGGCCGCACCTGGAACGGATCAGTTCGGCGCGCAAGGGCCGGGCGCGACTGCGACACGATCGCGCTGGCATGTTTCTATCGCTGCGCGGCATGCCTCTCACGCGGCAGTGGGTGTGGCGGCTCGTGAAAACTTCGAACCACTCCACCAGCCCGCACGGATTGCGCCACAGTTGCGCCACGCACATGGTGGAGCATGGCGCCGACTTGCGCAGCGTACAAATGATGCTCGGCCATGCCGACATTTCCACCACGCAGGTCTACACGCATCTCGCGCTGGGCCGGTTGAAGGCGGTGCATCGCATGCATCACCCGCGCGGCGCGCGGCGGCCGGTGGTAGTGGAGCCGAATGAGGGCGCGCGTCCCGGTCCACGCCTCGTCAAGCGAAATGTCGCGGGCCCGAAACTTGTGGACGAGGCCCAGTCATGACTGCCACGGCAGCGCCTCCCATCGCCGAGGCGCCTGCCGCCTCGGCGTCTGCATCCATCGCCGCTTTGGTCGCCGCCTATCTTCATATGCTCGCCAATGAGCGCGGCGCATCCGCACACACCTTGCGCGCCTACGAACGCGAGCTGCACGATTTCGCGGCGTGGCTCGCCAGACGCGACGGCGTGCCTGAAGTCGCCCAGATCGAACACACGCACATTCGCGCGTACCTGGGCACACTTTACGAGCGCGGGCTTTCGAAAGCTTCGGCAGCGCGAGCACTCGCGTCGATTCGCAGTTGGTTCAAGTGGTTGGCGCGCGGCAAATACATTGAACAAAACGCTGCATCGCTCGTCTCCACGCCGCGGCTGCCCAAGCATTTGCCACGCGTGCCTTCCATCGAGCAGATGAACCGGGTGGTCGATTCGGTGCGCGACGATGCGGCGAGTTGGCCGGCGCGCGATCGTGCGATTCTTGAAATGCTGTATGGATGCGGCATTCGCAACGCCGAGCTCACCGGCCTGAACCTCGACGACATTCAATGGGCCAATGAAGCCGTATTGGTACGCGGCAAAGGACAAAAACAGCGCTACGTGCCGCTCGGCGACGCGGCTGCCGACGCGTTGCGCGCGTATTTGTCGGAACGGGGCGCGCGCCTGGGTGCGGCCGCCGAACAGAAACCTGTTCGCACTCCGGCGCTGTTTCTGAATCTGCAATTGCGCGGCCTCGTCAAAGGCGGCGAAGCGCGGCTCACCACGCGCAGCGTCGCTCGCATTGTCAAGCGCATCGCCATCCTGCGGGGACTTTCTTCCGACGTGCACCCACACACACTGCGCCACGCCTTCGGCACGCATTTGCTGGAAGAAGGTGCGGACCTGCGCGCCATTCAGGAGTTGCTCGGCCACGAGCGCTTGTCGACCACGCAACGCTACACGCAACTCACTACCGCGCAGTTGACCGCGGTCTACGACAAGACGCATCCGCGGGCGAAGTGACTCCACAAAACTGTTCTACCGTGCAGGCTCCGGCATCGATTCTGTGCTAACATTGTTATCACGCGGAGGGTTGCCATGCTTACAAAGATCCGGCGTTTGGGGAACTCGCGGGGAATTTTGATTCCGAAGCCACTGCTTAAGGAGGCCGGGCTCGAGGACCAAGCCGAGATTCTGGTGGAGGGCAACACGCTGGTTGTGCGAAGGCCCAAGAAAGTTCCCCGTCAGGGCTGGGCAGAAGCCAGCAAGGAAATCGCAGCACGCGGCGAAGATCGTCTGGTGTTGGGGGATTTCGCCAATGAAGCCGATAAGGATTGGACGTGGTAAGCCAACGATCGATCAAGCGCGGTGAGATCTGGATCGTCAAGCTCGATCCTACCGTCGGCAGCGAGATTCGCAAAACACGACCCTGCCTCATCGTGTCTCCGGCCGAAATCCACGACCATTTGCGCACGGCAATCATTGCACCCCTTACGAGCAACGGGTTTCCTGCGCCATTTCGTTTACCCGCCCGACTTGGAGGAAGAGACGGGATCATCCTCCTCGACCAGATTCGCGCAGTCGATAAGAGCCGCCTCACAAAGCGCGTCGGAGTCCTGGCACCAACCGCTCTGAGCGCCGCTCTGTCCTTGCTTGCAGATCTCTTTTCCGACGATTGAAAAAGGGGCTCGGATTCATGGCTTGCTGACTCGAAGCCCGCGACCATCCGGCGCATCAAGTCGAATAGTCCGCATTGATGCTGATGTATTCGTGTGTGAGGTCGGTGGTCCAGAAGACGCACGAGCCGGAGCCTTGGTGCAACTGAATCGAAATAAAGAACTCGCGCTGCGCGATGTATTCGTGCGCGGCGGCTTCGTCGAATTCCGGCGCGCGTCCGCCGTCGCGGCAAATTGCCAGCTCGCCAAAATCGATATCGAAGCGATTGGGATCGATCACTGCGCCGGAGTAGCCGATCGCCGCCGCGAGCCTTCCCCAGTTGGGATCGCAACCCGCCCACGCGGTTTTGACCAGCGGAGAATGAGCAATGGCCTTGGCCACGCGCAGCGCATCGGCATCACTGGCCGCGCCTTCAATACGCAACTCAACCACGTGTGTCAGCCCCTCGCCATCGGCAACCACCTGACGCGCCAGCGACGTGCACACTTCCGTCAGCGCAGACGCGAACGCCGCGTCGCCTGCGCCGATCCGCACTCCGGTGGCGCCTGATGCGAGCAGCAACACCGTGTCGTTGGTTGAAGTGTCGCCGTCGACGGAGATGCGATTGAAGCTGACTTCAACCGCGGGGCGCAGATACGAATTTAACGCGGCGGGTTCAATCGCCGCATCCGTCATCACGTAGACCAGCATCGTTGCGTGCGGCACCAGTTGCGGATGAATCATTCCCGAGCCTTTGCCTAAGGCCGCAACGCGCACTTCGCGCGTCGCGCCATCGCCACCGGCAACTTCGAGCCGCGCGAAGGCCACTTTCTCCACGGTGTCAGTGGTAAGAATGGCGCGCGCCGCGTCGTCGAAGTGGCTCGCATCGGACGCTAGCGACGCCGCAAGTTCGGGCAATGCTGCAACTAGCTTCTCAGCGGGCAGCGGCACGCCGATAATTCCCGTCGACGACGGAAACACCTCTTCGGAGCGGCAGCCAAAAGCCTTCGCCGCAGCGGCGCACGTAGCGCGAGCGGCATCGAGCCCCGCCCGGCCAGCGGCGCAATTGGCGTTACCTGCGTTGATGGCGACGACACGCACACGGCCACCGGTCGCGGTCAGATGCTGCTTATCAACGATCAGTGGCGCGGCAATGACGCGATTTGCAGTGAATGCGGCGGCAGCGCTCGCCGGAGTGTCGGCAACAATCAACGCAAAATCCGGACGGCCGCTGGCCTTTAGCCCGGCCCTGCCGGCCGCAAAACGAAAGCCGCGAGGAATGATGAAATGGGAGAGGTCGCTCATGGTCTGGACCCATTTAATCTATCAGGCAAGGGTTCATTTCCAGAGAATGACGAACGCGAGTCCAAAAGAACCTTCCGACTTCCTCGACCTGCGCAACGTTAACGTCGCGCGCGGCGATCGCATCGTGCTTCACGAAGTGAACCTCAAGCTCCGCGCCGGCGAGCACGTTGCCATTCTCGGACCCAACGGCTGCGGCAAATCCACGCTCATCCTCGCCATCACCTGCCAGCTTTATCCCATCGTGCGTCCGGGGATGCACGTGCGCATCTTCGGCCGCGAACGATGGGACCTGACCGAGTTGCGCCGTCACTTTGGCGTGGTCAGCGCTGGACCGATGGGCGGCGAATTGCCCGGCGAGCGAACGGCGGTCACGTCGGGGCTCGACGCGGTGACTGCCGGCTTTTTTTCCGCTTCCACGCTGTGGCCGAATCTGCATGTGACCGACGAGATGCGCGCGCGGGCCCGTGAAGCGCTCGATCGCATCGAAGCGACCAAACTCGCGGAGCAAACGGTCGGCACCATGTCGGCAGGCGAAAAACGCCGCATCCTCATCGCGCGCGCCCTCGTCCATGGCCCGCGGCAACTGCTTCTCGACGAGCCCTCGAACGCGCTCGACCTCGCCGCGCAACGTGAGCTGCGCGAAACCCTGCGCGGCCTAGCGCGCGAAGGAACCGGCCTCGTCATGGTCACTCATCATCTGGGCGATATCTTGCCGGAGATCGACCGCATTATTCTCATGCGCCACGGTCGCATTGTCGCCGACGGCCCGCGCGAGGAATTGCTGACCGAAGCGCGGCTGAGCGAGCTTTTTCACGCGCCAGTGCGCATCGGCCGCGACGCCGAGTGGCTGCATAGCTGGTGAGGACAGAGATCAGCGGTCAGAAATCGGAAAATCGAACGGAGGCTTGCATGGAGAACACACACGACGTGCCCAGGTGGAAGACCCTTCTCGCTTTCGGAATTATCTACTTCGTCTGGGGCTCGACGTTCTTTGCAATTCGCGTGGGCGTGCACGAAGTTCCTCCGCTGCTTTATTGCGCCATGCGCTTCGTGGCTGCGGGACTGATCGTGTATCTGTGGGCAACGGCGACGAAAGAGCAGCAGCCAACGATGCGCCAATGGCTCTCGGCGTTCCTGCTTGGGTTCATTATCTTCGTTGTCGACTACGGGATCCTGTTCTGGGCCGAACAGCGCGTGCCTTCGGGCATTGCGGCAATGATTCTGGCGACGATTCCAGCGTTCATGGCGCTTTCTGAAATTTTCATCCTGCGGACGCGACGGCTTACGGCACGACTTGCCGTGGCGCTGCTATTGGGAATCGCGGGCGTTGCCGTGCTGATAAGCCCCTCGATATTGGGCAAGCTGGGCGGAGCGCCGATTGATACGTTCGGCGCTGCAGCACTCATCGTCGGAGCCATCAGCTGGTCGATCGCAGCGGCGCTGGCGCGCAAGCTGCCGCTTCCCGCGTCGAAGGTGATGAGTTCCGGCGCGCAGATGCTTGCCGGCGGAGCGATGCTCGTGGCCGTTTCTGCCGCATGCGGCGAGTGGCATGGATTCGATCTGCTCGCGGTTTCGGGCAAGGCGTGGATCGCGCTCGCCTACCTGGTATTCGCCGGCTCCATCGCGGGATTCACCGCGTACGTTTGGCTGCTGCATCACGAATCGCCGACAAAGGTGGGAACGTATGCGTATGTCAATCCTGTGGTGGCTGTGATCATCGGCTACTTTCTGGGGGGCGAACCGCTGGGCGCGCGCACGGTGGTTGGCGGAGTGTGTGTTCTGGCCAGCGTCGCGACCATCACCAGCATGCGCGGTCAAGCTCCCGCTGTGGCGGAAGATGCGGAATGAGCGGGCGCTTGCAGGCGGCGACTCCGAAGGCGCGAGGGCGAAGTGCAATTTCACGCGCACAATCCGACGATTGTGCTAACATTCTGCCAATTGGCTTTCCCCTTTAGCCGGGAATCAGAGGTCGCGCATGCCGCATATTTCCAGACGACAATTTTTGAAAGCCAGCGCAGCCGCGGGCGCGATTGCGGGTCTGCACACGACGCCGCTTTTTGCCGAGCGCGCTTCAGATTGGGTTACGCTGGGAAAATCGGGCGTGAAAGTCACACGCCTCGCCTTCGGCACGGGATCGCACGGCGGCAGGATCCAGCAGGAACTCGGCCAGAAGGAGTTCACGCGGCTGGTGCGTTACTCTTACGATCGCGGCATTCGCTTCTTTGAGACGTTGGAGTCGTATGGCGCGTCGCAGCAGATGCTGGGCGCGGCACTGAAAGGCTTGCCTCGCGACAGCTACACGCTGATGAGCAAGGTGACGACAAGCAACGATCCGGACCCGGTAAAGAAGCTCGATGAGCTGCGCAGAAACAGCGACACCGAATACTTCGACATTATGCTGCTGCACGTGCAGACCAGCCCGAACTGGCCCGTGGACAGCGAGCGCTGGCAGGATGCGATTCTCGAAGCGCAATCGCGAAAGACGATCCTGACGCACGGCGCTTCAGTGCATGGACTACCTGCGCTGCGCAGGGTTCCCGGCAACAAGTGGCTTGAAGTGGCGATGATTCGCATGAATCACAAGGGCACCAAGATGGACAACGAGGGTGACAACTGGAATGCGCCAGGCGATGTGAACGAGGTGGTGACGCACGTGCACGAGGCGCGCGCCGCGGGCTTGGGCATCATCAGCATGAAGTTGATCGGCGAGGGCGCGTTTACTGAGCGCAGCGACCGCCAGCAGGCGATGCGTTACGCGTTCCGGAATGCCGGCGTGGACACGGTGACCGTGGGATACAAAAACACCGCGGAGATTGACGAAGCCATCGACAACCTGAACCTGGCGCTGGCGTAGCTGCCCGGCGTTCGATCGATGAAAGAACCCATTTTGTTGCGCAGATTGCTGCTGGCAGCGGCAGTTCTCGCAGCCGGGCTTCCCGCTCGAGCCCAGGTAAAAGTCTGGCAGGGCACGATGACGCTGCCCACCTATGAAGAAGGCCCTCCCGATCCAAATCCGCCGTTCGACGTTTACGCAACGTCTTCCCGATTCAACTATCCCTACACGATCCGGAACAATTTGACAGGCGTGAAGGCGTCGCATACCTGGCGTGCCATTTTTCTTGAAAACGAATATCTGAAGTGCTCGGTGCTGCCGGATCTCGGCGGACATATTTACACGTGCATCGACAAGATCAGCGGCCAGCCATTTTTCTACGCCAATCCATCAATCAAGAAAGCGCAGATTGGGTATCGTGGGGCGTGGGCGGCCTTCGGCGTCGAGTTCAATTTTCCGGTATCGCATAATTGGGTTTCGCTGTCTCCCGTGGACTTTGCCTATGCGGCCCATAAGGACGGAAGCGCGTCGGTGTGGGTGGGCAATATCGATCGCGTCTACGGCATGCAGTGGAAGGTGGAACTGGTGATGCGGCCCGGCTCCACGCTTTTGGAACAACGCGTCAAGCTGTCGAATCGCAGCGATGCGCGCCATCGCTATTACTGGTGGAATAACGCAGGGGTCGAGGTGTGGGACGATTCGCGCATCGACTACCCAATGCGCTTTGTGGCTTCGCATGGATTTACCAACGTGTATTCGTGGCCGGTGGGTCCGCAAGGCGACAGGGACCTGAGCGTGATTGGGAATCAGACTCAGGGTCCGGTTTCCTACTTTGCCCATGGAAGCAGAGAGCTGTTCATGGGCGTGTGGAACCCGCATACGCAGACGGGGACGGCGCATTTTGCCGAGTACCAGGATCTGCCGGCGAAAAAGATCTGGGCGTGGGGCGTCGATCCGGATGGTCTTGCGTGGCGCAAGGTGCTTTCCGATAACGACAGCGCGTACGTGGAGATGCAGGCCGGGTTATTTCGCAATCAGGAAACGTACGCGTTCATGGAGCCGGGGCAGGCGATTCACTTCAGCGAATACTGGATGCCGGTGCGCGGGACAGGAGGCGTTTCGCGCGCCAACAAGACGGGCGTGATGCACTTCAACGTGCACGAGAGCGATGTGTCGGTGGCATTGAATGTGAATGAGCGCATTCCTGGCGCGCGGATTTCGCTAAGCCGGGATGGAGCCGTCGTGTGGAGCGGAATCGCCGATCTAGTGCCGGAAAAGACCTGGTCGCGGAGCGTTCCCCGGCGAGAGGGCTCGGGGAAACTTACATTCGAGCTGCGCAACAGCGGAGGACAATCGCTGCTGAAACAGACCGACGGCGAGTACGGTTGGGAGCCGGAGTCGCAAATCAAGACCGGGCCACAAATGGCTGTGCATTCTCCCGTTGCGGAGAAGCGATCGGAGGACGACTGGCTCGAAAAGGGCCGCATCGAGGAGTTGAATGGCGCGTCGCTGCTGGCGCTCGAAACCTACCGTCAGGCGCTGGATCGTTTTCCGCAAAGCCAGTCGCTCGCCATCGCCGCCGGCAGGCTGGAGGCGTCGCTGCAACATTATGATGACGCGGCGCGGCTGCTGAGGCAGGCGCAGATGCGCGACACACCGAATTCCGAAATTGCTTATTCTCTCGGAATCGCGGAAGAGGGTTTGGGAGCGATGCCTGATGCCGAGGCGTCTTTCGAAGTTGCTTATCGTCAGGCTGAATTCCGCGCTCCGGCAGCGATTCGCCTGGGAGAGATGCACGCCAGGCAGGGCGATGTGGAGGGAGCGGCAAACCTGCTGCGCGCGGCGACTGCGGCAGAACCCGCCAGCTTGCGCGCCGGCGAGGAGCTTGAAGCCGTGCTGCGAGCAGAGGGAATGCGGACGGAAGCGGACGAGCTGTCGCGGCGGGAGCTGGTCGACGATCCGACGAACGATTTTCTCAAAGCGGATTCGGGACGACCGGATCTCGCGCACCTGGCGGCCGACCCGTATCGCGTGCTTCGCGTCGCGGCCGAATACATGCGGCTGGGGCTCTACGCGAAGGCCTTGACCCTTCTCGAACGCGATTATCCGGCCGTGGCGCCGGACCAAAGCGAACCTGGCTCCGTGCTGCCGCAGTCGCATCCCATGGTGCGCTACTATGCCGCTTACTGCCATCAGAAACTCGGCGACGGACGGCAGAACTGGCAGGCGGCATCGAAGCTTTCGACCAGCTATGTTTTCCCATCTTCTGAAACTGACCGGATTGTCCTGGAGGCCGCGGCGACGGCCAGACCCGACGATGCTACGGCCCATTTTCTGCTGGGAACGCTTCTTTTTTCGAAGGGCTCGACCGAAGCTGCAATGACGCATTGGGCTGAATCCAAGCGGCTTGATCCGCATCGGCCGGTACTCGATGCCAACATGGGAGACGCGCTGCTGCGGTTGAAGAACGATCCTGAGAACGCGCTTCAGGCGTTTCGCGATGGGATTGTTGACGACGCGGAAAATCCTGAAGTCTACGCGGGCCTGAATGCGGCGATGAGTTTGCTGAATAAGCCTGCCGCGGAGCGCGCAGCGGCACTGGCGCAATATCCCGCGCCCGATTCGGCGCAAAACAAGATGCCTGCAAACCTGGTTTATCAGCTTGCGCTCACGCGCTGAGGCCGGACAATTTGCGCCGGCACTGGCGCTTTTCAAAGATCGCTTTTTCCCGAGCGCAGAGGGTGGAGTCTCCGCAGATCAGGTGAGGTTCGAGATTGAACTAATGCAGGCCAAAGCGTGGAGCGAAGCAGGCAACTGCGCGGATGCGCTGGGGTTCGTGGCGAATCTGAAGACAGGCCGCGAAGGGAGATCCTCCCGGGTGGATGTCGAACTAGCGGCGATTGACCGCAACTGCGGGCGCACGGAGGTGGCAAGTGGCTTCTTGCGAGAGGCTGCGGCAAATGGGAATTATGGGGAGCTGGCCTGGGCCGTCGAAGCTGAGAGGGCGCTGGGGACTAGCGATGCGGAGCTTGCGCGCGAGCGGCTTACGCATGCGCTTGCCGCTGCCGAGGAGAATGCGGAGAGCGGCTCTTCTTCAGGCGCGTGGTGCTACTCGACGGGAATGCTCGAGCTGGCTCTTGGCGACAGAGAACGGGCAAAGCAATTGTTGGCGAGGGCTCTCGTGTTGCCCGACGTTGAAATGTCTCACCATTTTGCCCGACTTGCGTTGGCCGGAATGGCCGCGGGCAAATAGGCATCCGATTCGCCAGGGCAAAATGGCCTGTGCGAACGAGGAACGCGCGGCTGCTTCAATCAATCGTAGTGGGCGCAATCGTGGTGGGCCCGGAGGGATTTGAACCCCCAACCAAGGGATTATGAGTCCCCTGCTCTAACCGTTGAGCTACAGGCCCGCTGTTTCGCGCTGATGAACACTCCGGGCTCTGAAAGTCCGCAACCGCTCGCGCAGAGTTCGCATCTCTCTGCTCCCCGTTGTGCCAACATCTTTATTGTAAGCGCGGACGCGTGCAGCCACGAATGCTCTAATCATTATCAATATCAATGAAGTCGGGGAAGTTGGCGCAGTGAGTCAGCACGGATTCGATGTCCTCATCCTCGGAGCCGGCGCGGCGGGCCTGATGGCCGCGATCGAGGCCGGTCGCCGCGGACGCCGTGTCGCGGTGCTGGAACGCGCGGAGCGGCCGGGCAAGAAGATTCTGATCTCGGGAGGAGGCCGCGCGAACTTCACCAACCTGCACACGCGGCCCGACAACTTCCTATCGGCCAATCCTCACTTTGCAAAGTCGGCGCTGGCGCGGTACACGCCTGCGGATTTTATCCGGCTCGTGGAGCGGCACGGCATCGCGTATCACGAGAAGACGCTGGG
Source organism: uncultured Acidobacteriaceae bacterium (assembly GCA_963732305.1). Lineage (GTDB taxonomy): Bacteria > Acidobacteriota > Terriglobia > Terriglobales > Acidobacteriaceae > Telmatobacter. Next base: position 347,478 of record CAVSYW010000002.1, on the reverse strand, counting down.
ACAGCTCTTTTGCGATGGGCCTGCGCAGCAAATTGTCGACATGCTGATGAGCGAATGCGCGGATGCCGGCGTGCGCGTGATTCTGTCGACGGTGGTTCGCGAGGTGCGGCGCGACGATTCTTCATTCACGATCGATGCGGACAAAGGCGCCTACACGGCGCCTGCGCTCATCGTGGCAACTGGCGGGTTGTCGATACCAAAGATCGGAGCGACGGGAATTGGGTACGATATTGCCCGCCAGTTTGGCGTTCCCATTGAAGCCTGCCGCCCGGCCCTGGTTCCGCTGACGCTTTCGCGCGCGGAGCTTGCGCATTTCGCAGATTTGACGGGAGTTTCCGCGCCGGTGATTGTGAGCTGCGGCAAGCGCAGCTTTCGGGAAAAGATGCTCTTCACGCATCGCGGGCTGAGCGGACCGGCCATCCTGCAAATCTCGTCGTACTGGAAGCTACCAGAGGCGATCCGCATCGACTGGGCGCCGGAACAACGGCTGCTTGCGCCGTTGCGGGCGGCACCTGCGAAGCGCGACTTGGCTGCGGCGAAAGCGACCCTGCGCGCGCAGTTGCCGATGCGGCTGGCGGATCGGCTGGTCGAAGCCGCATCGCCGCAGAGCTGGACAAATCATGGGCTCGACGAGCTGGAGCGCCGGTTGCATTCCTGGGCGATCGCACCCAGCGGCACCGAGGGTTATGAGAAGGCGGAAGTGACAGCAGGCGGTGTGAGCACAAGCGCGCTTTCAGCGCAGACCATGGAGTGCCGGGACGTCCGCGGGCTCTATTTCGTGGGAGAGGTAGTCGACGTTACAGGTCAACTGGGCGGGTTCAATTTTCAGTGGGCATGGGCGTCGGGCGCAGCGGCGGGACGGGCGGTCTAGCGTCGTTCCCCCGGTCCCCGAGGGCGAGGGACCGGGGGCACCCGGCGATGACGATCGTGCGCGGATTGTCGCATCGGTTGCCCAACTGTGCTCCTCGACAGATCTTCTTTTCCACATTCGGGCACAGGACCTGCACCGGCTTTGTTCGAGGCCTCGTGTTTTAGGCTGGAATTTGCGATGAGTGTTTGCTCGATTTGCGGTGGAGCGGGACTGGTGCGCGCGCAGGATGCGGCGGGAAACTGGGTAAGCCGTGCCTGCGCGTGCCAGGAGGCAGAGCGGGAGCGGCGGCGGCTGACGACGGCGCAGATTCCCGCTCGCTACCGCGACTGCACGCTCGATACCTTCGAGATTTATCACGAAGCCGACCGTTCGCTGGGCGAGGCGCTGCTGACGGCACGCCGCTTCGTCGATGAGTATCCGGCGGGGACTGCGGGAAGGGGCTTGCTCTTTATTGGGCCGATGGGCGTGGGCAAAACGCACCTGGCCGTGGGCCTGTTGCAGCGCCTGGTGCGGGAGCGCGGAGTGAAAGGGCTTTTCTGCGACTACCGCGAACTTCTCAAAAGCATCCAGAACAGCTACAACCGCGAAGTGAAAAGCACCGAGCTCGAGCTGTTGCAGCCTATCTTCACGGCCGAGGTGCTGGTGCTCGACGATTTGGGTGCGCAAAAACCCAACGAATGGGTGTGGGATACGGTGGCGCTGATTCTGAATACGCGCTACAACGATCGCCAGACGACGATTATCACCACGAATTACCAGGACCAGGCAGCCGGCGGCAACCAGACCGATGTGGAACGCGCCGCGCGCGAACAGACGTTGGGGGACCGCATCGGCGACCGCATGCTTTCGCGGCTTGCAGAGATGTGCGTCCGCGTGCGTATGAGCGGCAAGGATTGCCGCGCGGGAGTGAAGCGGGCGCGCTTTGGATGAAGCGCCTTGCAGGCTAGGGATCGACCCTTTCCAAGGCGAGTTGATCGACTGGATGCTCAGCCCTCGAATGGTCCCTTTCACCGCCGCAACGCGATTTATGGTTTGATTAGGTGTTCCCCCACGAAGGGAGGGAACCATGCGTAGACTCCTGGGGGTCGTTGGCATTGCGATACTGGGATTGCTGTTTCTGATGACCGCAATCGCGGTCTTCGGACGGGATCCTCTGCCGGAGCGAATTCCTACGCATTTCGATTTGTCCGGTCACGCTGACGGCTGGAGTTCGTCCACTTCCATTGTCTTCCTGCCGTTTTTTGCGCTCGTTCTCTATCTGCTGATCACGATCGTGGCGCGGTATCCCGCGTTCAACCATTATCCGGTGGAGGTGACTCATGAGAACCGCTCGCGACTCGAGTCGCTGGCTTTGGGAATGATGGCCTGGCTGAAAGTGGAGATGGCCGGGATCTTCTTATGCATCCAGATCACGCTGATTCATGCAGCGAACCATCCAGAGCAGACGGCGTCACTCTTCGGCCTCTGGATCATGCTGGGAACGGTGATCGCCACCGTCTTCTATTTCATTGTGGCCATGGTTCTAGCGGGACGGCCGGGTGAGCCTACCGTCGATTCCGGACCGGCTTAGAGCGGCTCTTGATAAAGCAGTTCACTAGAGCATGTTTCATAAATGACCTGGCAAGCCAGAGAATCACTCAGGGGTTAAAACCCCTCAACTTTTCTGCCCTTTTCGGCACGACTGAAGTCGTGCCCTTTCACGAGGCCATTTATTAAACGCGCTCTGGCAATCGATCTCCCCGCTGCGAGAGATCAAGACTCACCGGGACAATCGGGCTGGACTTACCGGGACAATCGGGCTGGACTCACCGGAACAGCCACAAACTTCCCAACAGCAGAAGCATGAAGGCAATGGTCAGGCCCTGGTAGACCCGCTCGGCATACGGGCTTGGCTGCGGGCTTTCGGATGTGGCGGACTGCTGAGTGTTCGACACCTGATGGGGGGAGGTGTGCATGGCTGGCCTGCCTTTCAGAATTTAGGGAACCATCGGTTTCCTCGTTCAAATCTTGCCACAGTTGGGACTCTTGGCGGTCCCCTCTAGCTTGGCTCTTGCAGATTTAGACGCGTGGATCTCAATCAGGATGCCTGAAAAAGATGGCAATATGATGAAAATCGCGAACACGCTCGTGTGATTTTCCGGCGGAGGGCCAGCGCAGGCGTTTGATTGCAGGGCAATCGCATGAAGATCGATTCCGGCGGTGCAGAATGTTCGCCGCGCCTCAACGGGGCGCGCGATCTTCTCGTCGAAGCCATCCCAGGGTTCCGCTGCGCTCCACCCTGGGCTATTTTCGACTTGTCCCTCCGGGACGAAGACTCCCAACCAGCAATGACTCTCAAAACGCGAACCTGGCCGGTCAATGAAAATGTTCATGCGATTGCCCTGGCGTTTGATTGCGAGCGCCGCGTTGCGACTCGCGAACTGGTGTAGAATTTCGCTCGTGAGCACAGGACCGCAACTGATTCGACCGCCGGTCACAACGGAGCGTAGTTGGCTTCCGGTGGCAGTGGCTTCAGCCATCGTGATTGCCGCTGTGGGCGGGTTGTTCCTCTTCTACGAGCACGACAAGGGATCGACGACGGTAACGCCGATCTCCGCGACGACCGATCCCTACGCAGCGAACCTTACAACCAGCAAGCTGGCAATGAGCGAATCGTCGAACCTTTCGGGCGGCAAGATGACCTACCTCGACGGCCACATTACCAACGAAGGCAACCGGACGGTGATTGGGATTACCGTGCAGGTTCTTTTCCACGATGCGGCGCACGAAGTGGCGGAGAACGAGACCCAGCCGCTCAGGATCATCCGCACCCGCGAACCGTACATCGACGTCGAGCCACTCTCAGCGGCTTCGCTCAGGCCGGGCGATGCCGCGGATTTCCGCCTGGTTTTCGATACTGTGCCGGACCAATGGGACGGCGTTTTCCCGGATATCCGCATGATCCATGTCGATTTGAAATAGAGTCGATACAAAGCAGCCTGACGCCCGCCTTACATGGTAGAAACTACCGAAGCGTGCAAAATTTACGCGACTGCTGGAGTGTTTTCGGCGCTGCGCCGGCGTGTTAAACCCGCCGTTCCTTTCATATAAGGCATTCACCATCAATAAGATGTAAATCCATGCCTGGACTGCGGCCGCTTTGGCAGATGCATTGCAGTTAGTGACGGCGTGCAGATGAGAGCGCTCGGCTGGCGGCGTGTTCGAGCCCCGGGGCGTTCAAAGGGGGAAACCAATGCAATTTCAGAGATCTATTTCATTCCCGCGCCATGCCGCAGTGTTTGCGCTGGCCTCCGCTCTCGCCATTCCGGTTTGGGCGCAGCAGTCCCAACCGTCCGATATGAATTCTCAAACCGCTCCTCCTTCGGCTGAGCAGCAGCCCTCCCCAGTGCAAGACCATCCCCTAAACCAGCCGAAGGAGGGGTTCTGGGGCCGGATCAATCCCTTTGCGAGCAAGAAGTGGGTGAAAAGACAGACCGACCCGATCAACGACCGGCTGTCGGAATTGGACGATGTGAACTCGCGGAATGCGCGCGACATCAAGGACGTGGATGCGCGGTCGCAGGCCGGAATCCTAAAGGCGCAGACCTCGGCCGATGCAGCCGACCAGACCGCGAACTCAGCCAACGAACAGGCGCTGAACGCCAACAACACCGCGCAGCAGGCATCGGGTCATGTGGACCAGGTGAACAAGACGGTGAACGGCCTGGATCAGTACCAGCAGGCTTCGGACCTGGAGATCAAGTTCCACGGCGGGAGCCCGGCGCTGACGGCCGACGCGCGCGCCAAGCTGGACGAGCTGGCGACGAACCTGACAGGCCGGGAAGGCTACATCCTAGAGATGGAGGCGCATACACCCTATGCGGGCAGCGCCGGCATCCAAAGTTCAGAGCGCCTGGCTGAATCGGTCGAGCGCTACCTTGTAGCACAGCATCAGATTCCCGTCTACCGCATGCATTACGTGGCATTGGGCAATGTCCAGGCGTCCGCACCTGGCGACGCAGACCAGCAACCGCAGCGCGTAAGGACGAGCAGCGTGCATGTGATGTTGATGGAAAACAGTTTGGCGGCCCGGGCAGAAGCGTCCCCCCAAAGCGCTCCTGCCTCAGAAGGCACAGAGCAGCCGTAAAATCGCGGCCCTCCCCCGAGGCCTTGCTCCTTAGCCAACGGCCACCCCGCCGTCTGGCCGCCAATTAAGCTCTCGCAAAGCGAGAGAACCAAGGCAACTTGGCCCCCGTTTCGACGGGGGCCGTTTTTTTCTGGTTGCAGCGATCATGCGTGAGCTTCCGTCATTCGGAAGTTCGGTTACGACCACCCGAATAAGCAGTTCTCTAAGGGGCTTTGCCGCCCCCGCGATCCTTCAACCCCGGGTCGAGATCGTCGGGCCTGAATCCAGATCGGTCAGCAAATCGAATCTGATGGCGCGAATTTGGAACAAAAGGGGCAAATTGAGGTAACTCCACCTAGGTCACGTTGGTAATTAAAAATAGATTACGTATCCGCTCCGTCGATCCCTAAAAGGTGCATTGCCCGTTATTTGCGAACGGCGTACTTCTAAAAGAGTGAGTTCTGACGGCATCCGCCGATGGAAATACACAGTTGGTCTAAATGCGCCGTATTCCCAAACAACGAGCACTGATCGGCCGGTTAGTTACCGTCGCCGCGATGGCATGCGGTGCGGGTGTCGGCTACCTGCTGGGCTGCGGACTTTCTCTGACGCTAGCCTCCTTTCAGTTGGAGCATTACGCCAAGCTCATCGCAGCGAAGGAAAACGCGTCCCTTGTGGAAGCGCATAGCGTTTTGGATCGTTTGAGGCGTTCGCAATATCCGACCTGCTCTGACTCGGAGATTGCCGAATTCAAGGAGCTTGTCTTCCGGTCGGAATACGTAAAGGACGCCGGACGTATCCGGAACGGTAAAATCGAATGCTCCGCCGTAGCGGGCCGTTCAACCCGCGCCGCCGAGACACTTCATCCTGTTTTCCTTCAGCAGGACGGCACCATCGCATATAACAATTTTTCTCCCATCGAGGGCAACAGCCTGAAGACGGAAGCCCTGCAGCTGGGTGACTCTTTTGTCGCGCTAGGCCTGAGCTTGCCTCCGGACCAGGGGCCGGTCCCCACGCACTTGACCGTGACCATGAGGGGCGACGTTAACTCGCGGGGCTCCGGGGCAGGCGAAGAGGATGGGGGACAGGATTTGTCCCTCGACACCGAAGGGACTGGCCGGCTGGGTAGCTTGCTGTATGCGACACAATGCTCGACTCTTCACTTCAATTGCGTTCGGGCCTCTGCTTCCGTTGCCGAGGCCTTGCATAGCCAAAGCGACTTGCTTTCAGCTAGCGCTGTCGCAGGAGCACTGGTAGGCGTTTTGATAGGGATAGGGTTATCGTTGCTTCGCAATCGCAGCCGTGACTTGAGCCAGCAGCTCCGCCGGGCCGTGGAACACGACGAATTGCAAGTGGTGTACCAACCGATCGTCAATCTTGAGACGCGGCGAATTCTCGGAGCGGAGGCATTGGCGCGCTGGACCGACGAGGAAGGCAACGTAGTGGGGCCTGACGTGTTTGTGAAGCTGGCCGAGGAGCGCTCCTTTGTGGGTGGAATTACGAGAACGGTCCTGCGCCGAGTCTTGCACGACTTTGCCGCTACACTCCACAACCGGCCGGGCTTTCGCATCAGCATCAATGTGTCGTCCGCGGACCTCGCCGACCCGTTATTTCTGCCCATGCTGGAAGGGGCGCTGCGACAGGCAAATGTAAAACCGCAGAGCCTGGCGATTGAGATCACCGAAAGATCGGCCTCCGATGGCGTGGTGGTGATGGAAACCATCCGCAACCTGCGGCGGATGGGACACAGCATCCATATCGATGACTTCGGCACCGGCCATTCGAACCTGGACAAGCTTCTTTATCTGTTTGCCGACACCATCAAGATCGACAAGGCTTTCACCAGCCTGATTGGCACAGAATCTGTGGGCGCGGCGGTACTCCCTGAAATCCTGCGAATCGCCAAATCGCTGAACCTGGAAGTGGTCGTGGAAGGGGTCGAAACCGACCGCCAGGCGAACTACTTCTCACCGGGCGAGCAGAAGATCTACGCACAGGGTTGGCTCTACGGACGCCCGATGACGTTCGAGATGTTCCACGGCGTCCTTGCCGATAATCAGGCGATGGTTCCCTCCGCTCCCGAAGAGGTTCCTGTGCTGACGACAAAGCCGGGCAAGCTGCGCATTGTGAGATCGGCCGCTTGAATCCCACGGTAATCTGCTTCAATTCTCCCAAAGCGCACCTGCCGCAGCTGGCTCGGAGCAGCCGTAAATAGCGGCCCTCCCCCGAGGCTTTACTCCTTAGCCAACGGCCACCGCGCCGTCGGCCGCCAACCAAACTCTCGCAAAGCGAGAGAACCAAGGCGACTTGGCCTCCATTTCGGCGGGGGCCGTTTTTGGGGGTACAGGGGCTAGGTAGCCTGTTTCTACAGGCCGGATGAAATTCTGATATATGTTAGAATGGCAGTAACGGCGGGGAGGCTATTTTGAAACTCAAGGTAACTACTGTAGGCAGTTCTGCGGGAATCGTTTTGCCAAAGGAAGTGCTGACTAAGCTCAAGGTCGTGAAAGGTGATTTTATCTTCCTGATCGAATCGCCTGATGGATTTCGCATTACACCTTACAATCCGGAGTTCGAGGAACAGATGGGTTTGGCACGCAAGTTCATGCACGAGCGGCGCGATGTCTTGCGGGAGCTCGCCAAGTGAGCGATGAAAGCTGGCGCTGGGCATCGGAAGACGTGGTCCTGGCGGTTCACGACGAACAACTCGCGGAGCATGGCGGTCTGTCCGGCGTCCGGGATCTGCCCCTTTTGCAGTCGGCGCTTGCACGGCCGCAAAACCTTGAGGCATACGGAAATCCCGACGTTGCCGATCTTGCCGCTGCTTACGCCGTTGGCATTGCACGCAACCACGCATTCATCGACGGAAACAAGCGGACGGCCCTGGTTGTGGCGGCTGGTATATTCCTCCCTTTGAACGGCTACGAACTGGCCGCGAGCGATGCAGAGAGCGTGAGGGCAATGCTGGCCGTGGCCGATGGGACCATGTCGGAGGCGGAGCTTGCGATTTGGCTGCGGACCTACATTCGTCCAGCAAATGCGGAGTGAGCTTCTACACTACAATGCTTGCATCGCATGCATGGAGGCTCTTATGCAGATTTCGTTACGCAGAATCATTGTTGGTTTGGTTGCTTTTGCCTTTGTGGCCGGCTTCTCGCATCCACTTGTGGCGCAGGGCGCGCCGACGCAAACGGCTGCAGGCCAACCCTACATCATTGAGTACTACTACAAGTGCCAGTGGGGGCATCAGCAGGAGTTCCTCGACCTGTTCTTGAAGAACCATTGGCCGCTGCTCAAAAAGATCCAGACGACGGGACGCATTCTTTCGCTGAAGATCGAGTCGCCGGCCTATCACACCACCGAGGACGGGCGCTGGGATTACCGCGTGACCATCGTCTACAAGAACTCGACCGTGGCCACGAGCGCTAATCCGGACGAAAAGGCATTTATGAAGGAGCTGTGGCCCGACCAGGAAAAATACAAGAAAGAGGAGCAGAGGCGGTTTGAGATTCTGCTGGGGCATTGGGATCTGCCGGTTACGGACGTGACGCCGCGGTAGCAGAGATCAGGGGACGAAGATCAGAGATCGGCACGCTGGCGCCATTGGCGGACGAGGTCGGCTGCGGCTTCTGGCCATGTAGGGAATTGAAACTGGAAGCCGGCGTCGAGAAGACGGCCGGGAATTACGTAGCGGCTCTTGAGGACCAGCTCCGGCTCCGTGCGCAGGAAAAACATACCGATGGCGAGAAGCGCGGCGGGCGCAGGCAGGCCATTGGGCACGTCCCATGCCTCGCGTAGCGCGGCCATGAACTGGCGATTGGGCAGCGGATAGGGCGCGCAGAGATTCACGGGGCCGTCGATATTCTCATGTTGGATTAGGAATTCGAGGGCGCGCGCGAAATCTGTCTCGTGCATCCAGGAAACCAACTGACGGCCATTGCCCTGTGTGCCGCCCAGGCCGGCGCGAACGAGATTGGAGAGGACCGCAAAGACACTGCCGGGCGCGGGGCTGAAGACGAGCGAGGTGCGCAGGGCTATCTTGCGCGTGCGCGGAGTTGCCGTGGCAAAGAATGCAGACTCCCAATCCTTGACGAGTTGGACGGTCCAGTTCCACTTTTCCGGCGCGCGGCGGCGCGGCGAGATGAGCTCGTTGCCGCCGATTTCTCCGGTTGCCTCGTCCATTGGTTTGTCGAGCGAGTGCCGGTAGATGGTCGCCGTAGAGGCGTTCATCCAAAGGCGCGGCGGATTGACGAGGCAAGCGAAGGCTTGATGGAGCAGGCGCGTGGGACCAATGCGTGAATCGTAGAGTTCACGGCGATTGCGCGGCGTGGAGCGGCAGTTGACGCTGCGGCCGGAAAGGTTGATGCAGACATCGGCGCCTTCCAGCGTTTCCACCCACGGGCCAAGGCTCTGGCTGTCCCAGTGCACCGTGGACCAGGAAGCGGTGTAGGGGCCACGCGTGAGAACGGTGACGTGATGGCCGCGCTCCTGAAAAAACCGCGCCAGCATGCGACCCACCTGGCCGCTGCCGCCGGGAAGCACGATGCGCAAGGGACGCGCGAGCTCGGTTGCTGAATCGCTCATGGAATCAGCCTACAGGGCCACGCGGCTCATGGCTCACCGATTCACGACGGCGCTCGAAGTAATTTGGATTTTCGGTTTTTTCTGCGCGGATTCTACGCAGGGGTGAGCGCCTGCGTCCATTCCGCGGCCGTGTCGACGAGAACGTCCGGCGGGTGATCGACGAGAGTGTGGGGACCGAAGCCGAAGGTACATCCCAGCGACCAGGTTCCGGCATTGCGCGCGGTCTCGACGTCCACCTTGCTGTCGCCGATCATAATGGTTTCTTCGGGACGCGCACCGGTCTCTTCCATCAGGGTGCGCAAGCCGAGCGGGTCAGGTTTTTTCAAGGGGAAGCTGTCACCACCATATATATGGAGGAAGTAATCGGCCAGACCAAGCCCTTCGCAGATGCCGCGGGCGGGGCGCACCGGCTTGTTGGTGAGAACGGCCATGATTCTCGCTGCGCCTCGGATTCCGGCGGTGCCTTGCGGGACATCGTGCAGCTTGTGCAACGCTCTCAGCGCATCGAGCACGCCATCGTAGGCGCAGGTGAAATCCAGTTTGTGCTCGCGATAGTACTGAAGAAAAAATGCGTAGGCCTTGTTGAAGAGGTCTTCGCCGACCTCGTCAATAGAGGAGTTGGAGGCCATGGCCAGCGCACGCCGCATGAGCAAGGACGCGCCGTTGCCCACGAAACCGGCGATGGCAGGATCGGGCAGCGAGCCCAGTCCAGACTCCTGGAGCGCGGCATTCACGCTGTTGCAAAGGTCCTGCGCCGAGTCGATGAGCGTGCCGTCGAGATCGAAGACGAGCAACTTCAATTGCGCCGCGGGGATGGGATGAAAAATGCGGATCACAGTTCAAGTGTAATGGGCGCGGCATGTCTCGCGTAGTAAGCAGCCGCCATCGTTTACACTTGGCAATTAAACGGAGAAACCATGCGGGGATTGAAAACGCATATTAGTGTCCTGGCGATGCTGCTTTGTGCAGCATTCGTGCCAAACCGGATTGCCGCGCAGCAACCGCCGCGAACGGCATTCAGTTCCAACGCTCAAGCGGAGCGCATTCCCAACCTCGACACGCTCAAGAAAGAGCTCAAGCAGTACCACGACTGCACGTGTACCTGCGGTTGCTGGGCGCACGACCAGGATGTCGAGGCCGATCGTGCCATTGCGTTTCTGCGGCAGCGGTCCGCGCATCGCCGTGCGCAGGAAAAGCTGGCCCTGATTCTGGACATCGACGAGACTACGCTATCGAATTATCAGGAGATGATTGGCGCCGATTTTGCTTACAACAAGCCGGTCTTTGACGCTTGGGTCGAGGCGGCGCAGGCGCAGGCGATTGCCGGCACGCTACGGCTTTACAAGGAAGCGCAGAGGCTGGGCGTGAACATCTTCTTCATCACGGGACGAGACGAGGCGCAGCGCGGGTCCACGGAGCGCAATTTGCGCGCGCAAGGCTTCGACAATTGGCAGGAATTGGAAATGCGGCCCGCCGATCACGGATCGCAGACCATCGGCGAGTTCAAACAGGTGGCCCGCAGCCGGATGGTTGCCGAGGGCTACACGCTGGCGCTGAATGTTGGCGACCAGTGGAGCGACCTGAAAGGCAAGCCGGAAGCGGAATACTCTGTGAAGTTTCCCGATCCGTACTACTTCATTCCGTAGTGGCGCTCAGTGGATGTGAATACTGCCTGAGCCGGTTTCGATGCGGACCGTCGGACCGCCGCCGCTGACTTTGCCTGCCAGGTGATGGTGCCCCATCGTCCCCTGTGTTGTAATTTGCCGATCGCAGCGAATACTGCCTGAGCCCGTTGCGGCATCGAGCGTGATCGCCGCGCCATCCGTCCAGATCTCGACACTCCCCGAGCCGGTGTGGAGGCGCCATGCCGCGGTCGGGGTTCCACTTGCCTTGATGGCGCCCGAGCCGGTCCCGGCATTCAGCTCGCCATGCAGATTCCTGAGCTCGATCGATCCTGAGCCCGTTTCCGCTTTCACGTCGCCCATGCCAAGTTGTTCGGCGTAGATACTGCCGGAGCCGGTCTCGACCGAGAATCCGCCCTGCAATCCCGCAGCGTGGATGGAGCCTGAGCCCGTGTTGAGCCTGGCATTGGCGCCCACGCCGTCGTCGGTGAGATTGCCTGAGCCTGTCCCGGCGCTAAGAAAAGCGTCCGGAGGGACCTGGATTTCGTAATCGATGCTGATATTGTGGAGAGTCTCGTGCTTGGCGCCGACGCGCACAATGTTGCCTGTCTGCTCGATGGGCGGATGGTCGGCGATTTCGTGTACCTTCGCATCGCTCCCGCCCCAGCTCGATTTGACGCGACCGAAGATATGGACGCGACCGGCGGGTCCGCTTGTGAGATGAATGGAACCCGACCCTGTCGCCACCGTGAGGTCAAGTCTGCCGCTCACCGTAAGGTCACGCGTAAAGGCCGCCTCTTCGGCTCGTGCTGGAGCCGCGAACGCCGCCAACGCGACCAGAAAGGCTGTTCCAATAAGAAGATTTTTCATTGCGATCCTCGTTTGCAGTCAAGATACGCTTTCAAGAGCCGCGCGGTTCCAGGAATGTTGGCCTCGATTCGAGAGGCTGGTCTCTGCTCCCAGCGCCACCGTCCAATGCTATCCTCACAGCCAGATGCACGGCATTCTGCTTTTCAAACCCGTGGCTGTGGTCCTGCTGATTTTGGCCAATGCCTACTTTGTAGCGGCAGAGTTCGCGCTCGTCTCTATCCGCGAGACGCGCGTGGAGCAATTGCTTGGGGCGCGAGTGCCGGGAGCGCGCGCGGTGCGGCGGCTGCAGCGTAATCTCGACGACCTTCTTCCCGCGGTGCAACTGGGCGTAACGCTGTGCTCGCTGGCCCTGGGCTGGCTGGGCGAGCCGCTGGCGGCGCAGATGTTCAGCGGGTGGATCGGCGCGATTCCGCACGCGCAGATTTACGTGAACGCGGCTTCGCTGACGCTGGGGTTTGCCCTCATCACGTATTTTCACGTTGTGGCCGGCGAACTGGTGCCGAAAGCGCTGGCCCTCCGCCGCGCGGAAGCGCTGGCCGTGGCCGTGGCGCCGCCCATGCTGGTGTTTATGGCCGTGGCGCGTCCCGCGGTGCGGCTGCTCAGCGGTTCGGCGTCGGCGGTATTGCGGGCGTTCGATCTTCCCAAGGCGGAGCGCGCCGCATCCATCCACTCCGCCGAAGAGCTGAAGCTGATTGCCACTGCGGCTCGGCGGCTCGGCCTGCTTCCGGAATTTCAGGAGATGCTAGTGCACCGTTCCCTGGAACTAAGCGACGTTGTGGTGCGCGAGATCATGACGCCGCGGCAGAAGATTTTTTCCTTGCCGTCAAATATGTCTCTCGATGAGGCGTGCGCGCTGGTGTTTGGCCGCAACCACTCGCGCGTTCCTGTTTACGACGAGTCTCGCGGCCCCGAGCACATTGTGGGCGCCGTCTATGCGCGGGATTTGGCGCGGATGATTTTTCAGCGCACGACTAAGTCTTCGCTGGCGGCGCCGCCGTCGCTGGCAACGCCGTCTTCGCCGGCGGCGTTTCCCCCAGAAGTTCGTCTCGCGCAGATCATGCATGAGGTTCTGGTTGTGCCTGAAAGCAAATCGGCGCTGGAGCTGCTGCGCGACTTCAAGCAGAATCGACGGCACCTGGCCATCGTGGTGGACGAGTACGGGTCGACAGTGGGATTAGTGACGGTGGAGGACGCGATCGAGCAGTTGGTGGGCGAGCTTGACGACGAATTCGACGCGCCGTCGCAACCGGTTCTGGGCAGCGCCGGCGGAACAGTGCTGATGGATGGAAGCGTGAATCTTCGCGACCTGGAGACGCAGATGCACTGGAGCCTGCCCCGCGACGGCGGCGTAGAAACGCTGGCGGGATTCGTGCTGGCTCGCCTGGGACACATTCCCGAGCCCGGCGAATCGGTGGTGTATGAAGACCGGCGGCTGACGGTGGTGGAGATGGATGCGCGGCGCATCGCTAAAATCCGCGTGGAGAAAGTGGAGAACGTGCCGGAAGTGGCCGACTAGGACCCTGACTGCGTGAATTCGTGGTTGTGGAATTCGTGCTATCCCACCCATTCGGTCGCGACTGCGACCGAATGGGTGGGGCACAGGAAGGTTCTTCTTCAAGCGGTCTGAGGCTTCAGGCCTCCTGCAGCCAGATACGCGGACAATCGTTCATTTCGATTCTCTGCTTGTTCCGGGCGGCGGAATTGTGGACAACATCGGCGAGAGAGCGGTAGTTTGAGGATTGTACTGGTCTTTGCACGATGGCTTTCCCAATGGGCACGATGGCTTCCCTAATCAGCTCGCGGATATTTGGAGTTCTTCCGGCCGGTGAGACAGTCGAGGCATGGACGCTTACCGGCCGCGGCGGACTGGTGCTGGAAGCGATCACATACGGCGGCATTGTGACGCGGTTGCTGGCGCCTGGACGCGAAGGCAGCGCGGACGACGTGGTGCTGGGATTCAACGACCTCGACTCTTACCTCGGCGATCATCCATATTTTGGCGCGATCACGGGCCGCGTGGCAGGGCGCATTGCCAACGCAGCCTTCACGCTCGATGGCAACAAGTATCAGTTAGCGCGCAACGATCCGCCCAATCATCTGCATGGCGGCGTTCAAGGATTCGATAAGCGATTGTGGGGCGCAGCGCTGGTCGATCGCGAGGACGGCGCGCCGTCGCTTCGCCTTACGTATCTGAGCCCCGACGGCGAGGAAGGCTATCCGGGAAATGTGAAAGTTGCGGTGACGTATACGGTGACGGACAAAAATGAATTCTTGATCGAAACCGAAGCGGTGAGTGATCGAACCACGCCAATTAGCCTGACGCATCACTCCTATTTCAATTTGGCTGGGGAGTCCTCCGGTTCGATTGCCGATCACCGGCTGGAGATTTTTGCGAGCGAATTTGTCCCCATGGATGAAAACCTGACCGCGACGGGACGGCTGGAATCGACGTCGCGCAATGGCGACATTTTTGCGACGCCGCGCCGGATTGGCGATGCGATTGGGCTTTTGTTTCAGGGTCACGGCGATTTGTATGCGCTGCCCAGACCAACAGGGAGCGAAATGCGGCTGGCCGCGCGCCTTGAAGATCCGGCGAGCGGGCGGGAAATGACCGTTTCGACGACAGAGGATTATCTGCAGCTTTATACCGGCAGCCAATTGAGCTGCGCGAGTAAGGGCAAATCGGACGCCGTGTATGCGCGCCACGCGGGCATCTGCCTGGAGTGCGAGGGCTATCCCGATGTTTCGAACGCCGATCGCCGCAACGGAACTCTGCTTCACCCCGGGCAAACACAACGTCACGCCACGGCGTACGCATTTTCAGTCCGCTCCGCAAATGGGCCGAGTGAAAATGATTCCGCGCAGAACGCGCGCGGCGGTCATTAACGAAGGAACGAATCAGCAATGAGTCACGACGCAGCGATTCTCGAGAAACCCATACCCCGCCCCGACTACAGTTTGACTGGCGTGAATGCCGCATTGGCCATCGAGAATGGGCTTGCCGAGGCCGACTGGTATCAGTGTGCAGTGCCGCGAGAGACCATGCGCGAACTGCTGGTGCGGCGCAATGGGCCAGCCATCCGCGACACGATTCTATGGTTCGCGCTGATTCTTGGTTCGGGTTTTGCGACGTGGAGGCTATGGGGAACGTGGTGGGCGATCCTTCCTTACATGATCTATGCGGTGCTCTACGCGTCTACCTCAGACTCGCGCTGGCACGAAGCAGGTCATGGCACGGCCTTCAAGACCGACTGGATGAACAACGCGCTCTATGAGATTGCGTCGTTCATGGTGATGCGCGAATCTGTGGTTTGGCGCTGGAGTCATAACCGCCATCACAGCGACACGATTATCGTGGGCCGCGATCCAGAGATCGCGGTGCCGCGCCCGCCAAACTGGCCAACGCTTCTCAAGCCATTCTTCGCCATCCAGGCTTACCCCTCCTACTTCAAGACTATTCTGATGCACTGTTTCGGACGCATGACGGCAGCCGAGAAGACATTCGTTCCTGAAACTGAGTTTCATCGCGTCTATCGCAACGGGCGCATCTACGCGGCAATCTATCTCAGCGTCATCGCACTCTCAATTTACGAGCGCAGCATTCTTCCGTTGCTGCTGGCCGGGCTGACGAATCTGTTTGGCAGTTGGCTGATGCCGATCTACGGGTACACGCAACATGCGGGTCTAGCGGAGAATGTGCTGGATTACCGTTTGAATTGCCGCACCGTGTACATGAATCCCATTCATCGCTATCTCTACTGGAACATGAACTACCACGTGGAGCACCACATGTACCCGCTGGTGCCCTACCATGCGTTGCCTCGGTTGCATGCGGCCGTGAAGGACGATTGCCCTACGCCCTACTCGAGTCTTTTTAATGCATGGAGCGAAATCTTTCCTGCGGTGCGGAAGCAGATGAAGGACCCGGCGTACCACGTGAAGCGCAAGCTGCCTGAACTAAAGGCGCGCGTGCGCGAAGCGTGCTTTGCTTCGGACGCGCAACCCGACGCGGCTGGATGCCTGACCGTGTGCGCGGCGGCCGATTTGCGGCACGCCGATGTGGTTCGCTTCGACCACGACAGAAAAACCTTCGCCGTCTATCGCGATGAGGATGGCAAGCTCTATGCGACCGATGGTCTTTGCACGCACGGCAATACGCACCTTTCCGACGGGCTGGTGAAGGGCGGCGTCATCGAGTGTCCGAAGCACAATGGGCGATTCCATCTTGGCGACGGCTCGCCGGCGCGTGCGCCGATTTGCCGCGGTCTCGCCACCTATCCTGTCGCCGAGCGCGATGGGCGGATATTTGTCGACGTGTTGCACGCAGGCGGTGTGGGAGCGCGCGCGCAAGCGGCGTTCAAGTTCCGCGTGGTGAGCAATCGGAGTGTGGCGACATTTATCAAGGAGCTTGTGCTGGAGCCTGAGAATGGGGATGGCCCAGTGGAGTTTGCTCCGGGCGATTATCTGCAGATCGATATCCCTGCGTACGATGCGATCCGCTTCCGCGATTTCGATATTCCTGAGCCGTTCGCATCGGTTTGGAAGAATCAGCACGTTTTCGATCTGGTGGCGCGCAACCCGCAGCCTGGCCGCCGCAATAATTACTCGCTGGCCGGCAATCCAAAGACGGAGCGGCAGTTGCGGTTCAATGTGCGCATTGCCACGCCGCCGCCGGGGCAGGACTGCGGGCCGGGCGTGGGATCGAGTTACGTGTTCAGTTTGAAGCCGGGCGATGCGGTTACAGCTATCGGCCCCTTCGGCGACTTCCACATCAAACCCACGCAGCACGAGATGGTGTATATCGGAGGGGGCGCGGGCATGGCTCCCTTGCGCGCGCATCTCTCGCACTTGCTGGAATCGCAACAGAGCGCTCGCAAGATCAGCTACTGGTACGGGGCGCGCTCGCGCCAGGAGATCTTCTACGAGGAATATTTCCGCGCACTTGAGGCGAGCCATGCGAATTTTTCGTTCCATCTCGCGCTTTCATCCCCGCTGCCCGAAGATGAATGGAGCGGTCACGAGGGCTTCATTCACCAAGTAGTGCTGGAGAAGTACCTCCGCGATCATGCGAATCCAGAGGCTGCCGAGTATTACCTGTGCGGGCCGCCGCAAATGATCAAGGCATGCACGCGCATGCTCGAATCAATCGGGGTTTCTGCGCGGCAGATTGCTTACGATGAGTTTTGACGAGTTCAAATTATGATTGCTCCCGATGCAACGAATCCCGGCGACTCGCGCGATCCGCGTCTGCGCGTTTTTATGAATTTGCAGGCTTTCGGTGATATGGCGCAACACGCGAATGGCCTTGCGGCGATTCGCGATGCCGGCTACGAAGGCGTGCAATTGGGCTGGCAGGTCGACCGCGCCCAAATGGAAGAAGCTCGAGCGCTCGGACTCGGCGTCTGCGGCAGTGGGCGCGTGAATACGCCGGCCGAGGCTGCGCCACTCGCTAAAGAGGCGCGCGAAGCTGGCCTCGAATGCCTGACGCTCCACGTGGGCTGGGGCACGGAGACGGACGGCGAGGCCGCTGCGCTGATTGGCTCCGTTCTTGATGCTTCGGCGAAATTTTCTATTCCGCTGTATCCGGAGACGCACCGCGCCACGATCTTTCAGGACCCCTGGCGCACGGTGAAATTCCTTGAGCGCTTCCCGGAGCTGGAATTCAATGGCGATTTTTCGCACTGGTATACGGGAACCGAGATGGTTTACGGCGGATTTGAGAACAAGATGGAGTTCTTCCGGCCTGTGCTCGGCAGGATCGGGTTCCTGCATGGGCGGATCGGCAATCCCGGCTGCATGCAGGTGGACATCGGTGACGGCTCGACGGACGAGCGCCCGTACGTCGCTCACTTTCGCGCGCTATGGACTGAGTCGTTTCTTGGCTTTCTTCGTAGAAAGCCGCTCTCTGACCGATTCTGCTTTGCGCCGGAGCTGCTGGGGCCGGAGTTCTACTACGCGCGTACTTTCGGCGGGCGCGAGGAATCGGACCGCTGGGAGCAATCGCTGGTGCTGGTGCGCATCGCGCGGGAGTGCTTTACCGAAGCGCGCATGCGCTGGGAGTCTCCGGACCGTATTCCCTCTGTATCTCCGTCCGCATGAACTTATGCTTGTTGAGTTCTTGCCATCCCACCCATTCGCCGAAGAGCATGGCGAATGGATGGGGCACGGGTAGGCTCTTCTTCAAGAGATCAGAGACCTGCTGATTGGCTCAATTGATACTGCGTTCACACGCGCAGCGGCCTCTGCGCGTGCAAATGCGGGCGATTTCGATGAAAATAGAAGTGGATGAACTTTTCAGACAGGATTGAGGAACGATTGACAGCAACACATATAGAAGTTCAGAAGTGGACTACGGAAGAGTTTGAGCGCCTGGCCCTTGAGTGCAAACCCAAGGTGGCGGTGTTCGATTGCGACGGAACGCTGTGGGGCGGCGACGCCGGTTACGGATTCATGGCGTGGACGCTGGAGCAGGGACTGGTGTCGCGCTCGACCCACGACTGGCTCGATACGCGCTATCGCGATTACCAGGCGGGAAACGTGAGCGAAGTGGCGATGTGCGCCGAGATGGTGCAGATGTATGCCGGCCTTCGCGAGGCGGAGTTGCGCGCCGCCGCGGCCACATACGTGAACGAGTTTGTGCGCAAGAACATTTTTGAAGAGTTGCTTGCGCTGGTCGCGCGGATGCGAGAGGCTGGGACCCAGCTGTGGGCGGTCAGCTCCACGAATCGCTGGGTGATCGCCGAGGGCGTGCGCGATTTCGGCATTCCGGCAGAGCGTATCGTGGCGGCCGAGGTGAGGGTCAAAGACGGCATCATCACCTCCGAATTGGTTGACGTGCCGACCGGCGAAGCCAAAGCTGCGGCGCTTAAGCGCGTGGGGCTACCCCAACCCGATGCGGTCTTCGGCAATTCCGTCCACGACCTGGCGATGCTGGAGCTGGCGCGTTGCGCGTTCCCGGTAAATCCGTCGCCGGCCCTCAAGGAAGCGGCGGCGAAGAGGGGCTGGGGTTACTACAGACCGAAGGCAGCTGAAGGGATCGATGCGGGTGTGATGGGCGAATCGGCCAGCAACGGCAAGTCGAGCGCACGAGGCACGCCATAGAGGAATCCAGATTGCGGATCGCGTTCGATTTAAGCGGTTTACACTGGGAGTGTGGATGACCCCGAGTCAGGTTCGAAGAGCCGGCCCCCAGCTCCCGCTCTCCGCTTTGTGGCGGCGGCGCTGATCGTGCGCGACCGAGAGGTGCTGATCGGCCAGCGCAGGGCAGATCAGCCCATGGGCTCGTTGTGGGAATTCCCCGGCGGAAAAATTGAGCCTGGCGAGAGCGCGGAGGAAGCACTGGCGCGGGAACTGTCTGAAGAGCTCGGCATCCGCGCCGAGGTGGGGCCCGCGGTGACGCGCATCCGCCACCATTATCGGCGCGGGGGCGCCGTGGACTTGCAGTTTTTCGCAGTGCGCGAGTTTAGCGGCGAGATCGACAACCAGATTTACCAGCAGGTGCGCTGGGTGAAGCTCGAAGACCTGACCGGGTACGAGTTCCTGGCGGCCGATCGTGGATTGATCAAGGATCTGGCGGCGGGAAAGCTGCTGTAAGCGATTCGCAGACCTTTCGCTCAATCCGCAAAAAACCATAAATAAATTTCGCAAGCCTGGAACTCTTCGCCGTTCTGCGATGTGAGCAGACCGGAGGAAGGCATATGAACCGTGCCACAACACACATATTCACCGCTGAGGAATTCGGACGCACAGGCAAGCCACGCTGGAGACCGCGGGCGATTGCAGGGGTGAGCGTGGCAGCGACGCTGCTGCTGATTGCAGTGGCCGGCGTTTCGCTGTCGTACTACTTGAAACTGCGAGCGGAATCTGAGACGAAGAACGCTGAGACGCTAAGCCATCAGCCTGCCGCAGCGGCGGAAATGAGGAGCTATCAGCCGTCCGCTGCTTCGGGGGATGCCGCCCCGTCACCGGCGCCTGCTCCGGATGCAAGTGGGAGCACGGAATCGAACTCGCCGTTGATTGCGCGGTCGGCCAGCTTCGTGATTGTCGCGAAGGATGTTGCGGCGGCCCGGCCAGCTCTCGACGCCATTCTTGCGAAGTATCACGGCTATGCGGCAGACATGACCGTTTCCACGCCGGCCGACGATGCACCCAGCCTGAAGGCCTCGCTGCGCATTCCGGTTGCAAATCTCGCCGCGGCGATGAAGGATCTGCGCGGACTCGGCCGGGTGGCAAGCGAAGAGGAGTCTGGCGAAGACGTGACGCAGCAACATGCCGATCTGGACCAGCGATTGAAGACGGCGCGTGATACGGAAGATCGCTTACGCGCAATCCTTCAACAGCGCACCGGAAACGTGAGCGATGTACTTCAAGTGGAAGAAGAGATTGCTCGCGTGCGCGGCGACATCGAGAGCATGGATGCCGATCAGACCAATTTGCAGCACCGCGTCGACTTTGCCAGCATCGATCTTTCTATCGCCGCGGAGCCGGGACCGGTGCCGGGCTCAGCGCCACTTTACCTGCGCGTGCGCAAAGCCTTCGCTGACGGATATCGCAACGCCGCCGGAACGGTGGTCGGGATCTTCTTGTTTCTCGTCGCCTACGGACTCACGATTCTGATCTGGATTGCGATTCTTGCGATGCCTGTGGCTCTGCTGCGGCGGCGCTATCGCAGGATGCGGGCGAAACTGTAGCCGTCAAGGCTCCACTACGGCACGCGAGTCAGGGCGAGCGACCCGTGCATCACCTGATCGGTGAGTACGATCGCGTTCGCCCCTTTGAAGACGTACGAATCCGTGGCGCCGGGAGGCCTGGCCGTCCGCTGGTTGGTGTAATAACCGCCCACGGTGCCGGTAGGGTGATAGATCTGCTGTGTCTTCGGCTGCCAGTCGGTGACCGAGAAGATGATCGTGTTCGGGGCGACCAGATGGTAAGGCCCGGACTGCTGCGTCATGAGCGCGCCCTTTTGGGCTAACTGGCTGTATTGTCCGTTGGGCTGGATCACGATGGTGAATGTGATCCCTTGATAGACGCCGCGCCATTGGCCGACGAAGCTATTGCTGTTGTTGTTGCTCATGGGCTGGCCGGCGGCGCCACCCATCTGCGCGGTTGCGGTCGTTGCACCAAGTATCAGAATGGCTGGAAGAACAAATCGGCACATGCTAAGAAGCGTGTCCGCAGTGCTTGAGGTCATAAGCGACTTTTTCATAGCGCCTCCCGGGATTTCAGAGAGATTGCGGGGATGATAGCAGCGGGTAGTCGTGTGAGCAAGTTAACGCCCCGTCAGCAAGCCCCACAGCATGGCAAACGTCATGCCGATAACGATGATGCTGGTGCCCCACGCGATCCAGTTCCAGAGGCGCGAGTTTTTGTATGCGCCCATGAGGTCGGCGCGGTTGATGAGCAACAGCATGAGAATGATGATGACCGGCAGCAGCACGCCGTTGAGCACCTGCGAGAGAATGGCGACGTTAACGAGCTGCGAGTCGGGCAGCACCAGCACGGTGAGCGCGCCTCCGACGATGAGCAGCGTGTAGAGCCAATAGAAGTACGGCGCCTCGCGGAAGCTCTTGTCCACGCCTGACTCCACACCCAGGCCTTCGCACACGGTGTAAGCCGTCGAAAGCGGAAGGATGGACGCCGCGAAAAGCGATGCGTTGAAGAGCCCGAAGGCAAAGAGGAGGAAGGCGTAGTCGCCGGCCAGGGGGCGCATGGCTTCGGCGGCGTCGGCGGCGACCTGGATGGCGCCCATGCCGTGCACGAAGAGCGTGGCCGCGCAGGCCACGATGATGAACCAGGCGATGACGTCGGTGAAGATGCAGCCCACGATCACATCGAGGCGCGAGGCCGCGTAGTCCTTTACACGAATTCCCTTCTCCACGATGGACGACTGCAAATAGAACTGCATCCAGGGGGCGATGGTGGTTCCTACAACGCCGATCGCCATGTAAATGTAGCTCTCATTCCAAACGGAACGCTTGGGCAGCGTGACCGTGGCGCGCAGAGACTCGTGCCAATCGGGCTGGGCGAGAACGCCGGCAAAAATGTAGGCGATGTAGACCAGCGAGGCGGTAAGGAAGATTTTCTCGGTGCTTTTGTAGTCGCCGCGCAGGACCAGCGCCCATACAAGGAAGGCACAGATGGGCACGGAGATGAACTTGGAAACATGGAACAGGTGCAACGAGCCGGCGATGCCGATGAACTCGGTGACTACGTTGGTGTAATTGACCACCACGAGCAGCAGCATGAGGACGAAGGTGACGCGCAGGCCGAACTCTTCGCGGATGAGATCGCTTAAGCCCTTGCCCGTGACCACGCCCATGCGGCTGCACATCTCCTGCACCACGATGAGGGCGATGGTGATGGGAATCATGGTCCATAGGAGCGAGTAGCCGTATTGAGCGCCGGCCTGAGAATAGGTGAATATGCCGCCGGAGTCGTTGTCGACATTGGCGGTAATGAATCCCGGACCGAGGACGGCCAGAAAGAGAAGGATCCGGATTCGCCAGCGCTTCCACATACCAATGCGAGTTCCTAGGGTGGGTTCATTGCAGTCTTTTTAATTTGCGGAAAAGTTTTCCTCCCTGAACATATCAGGCCAGACGATGGACGGACGAGTTGGTGCGTAGTTTCCGCCGCAGTTTCTAAAACTTCTATTCAACGGCTTTTTGGTATCAGACGGAGCCACACGCGGCGTTCCCGGCGCTGTCGGCTGTGGTGGATCGGGTGCCCAAGGTGTTCAGCGTGGGCGGAGCGAAGGGGGCGGCGACGGCGTCTCCGGGCGAGCTACTCGGACTGCGTGAGTTCGCACGTGTGGGGTTCGTGCTATCCCACCCATTCGGTAGCCGCGGCTACCGAATGGATGGGGCACGGAGTATCTGCGCTGGGATGACCAAATGGGTTGAGGGTCGTGCTATCCCACATCTCGAAAGCGAGATGTGGAGCACCTGGGTTTTGTGCTGGTGTCAGTCAACTAAGCGGTTGCCGCAACCAGGGAATCGGTGTGCTTCGGCACTTCCTCGCTCAGGCTCAGGAGGCGCTCCACCACATCCGCGGCGCTATAGCTGTCGCGGCCCGGCGCCAGGAATTGCGCAACGGTATTCAGATCGTCGCCTATCGTGACCAGTGCCGGTTCACTCGGCCGTGCCGTTGCGCATTTGCGCGTACCCGATGTTGGCCAATAAAGAATTGCACAGGCATTTGCGGCCCACGGTATCTTCGATCTTGCCGCCCTTGGCCACATAGTTCGCGACCGGCTCGGCGGCGCAACGATAACCGATGCCGCCCTCTTCGGCGTAACGTAGGGCTCTCGCAAATAGCCGAGATCGCAAACCCGCGTGCGGTCCTCATAGATATCTTGAGGGACGACGAAGTACCTTCAAGCTGAGCCACCTTGAAAGGAAAGCCGGTGGGCGAGGCCAGCGGATCGGTAAAGACCTGGCCGGTGCCTGCGGCCGCCTGCTGCAAAAGCCGCGCTTGAGATCGGAGCGCAAACCGGATTCCTGACTGAAGGCAAAGGCAGTGCCAGTCTGCACGCCTGCCGCACCCTGTTCCAGCGCCTCGCGCAGCTTATCGGGATTTCCGTATCCGCCGGCCAACCAGAAGGGAACGCCGAGCGCGCGCAATTCGGGGATGTTGACCCGGTCACGTTCGCCATAGACCGGCTCACCGGCCGCATTCAATTGCAGCTTGCCGCGCGGAGGGGCATTGTGCCCGCCAGCCGTGGGGCTTTCGATCACAAGCCCGTCGACCCTGCCGCTGGCCCGGCGCAGCATGGTGGCCGCCAGGGTGTTGGAAGAGACGATGGCGAGAAACCTGGGGCGATGCAGCACGGGAAGCGGACCCTCGGCATATTCTGCAGGGTCGAGCCGCATGGGCGTGTCAACTGCTCCCGAAAGCCGCGAACTGGCCCTGCGCCGCGCCGCAAACCATCAATTTGTACTCTGCCGGATGCTGCAAGGCGAACGCGTCGAGCACGCCGGGAATGTGCAAGGGAATACCCGCGCCCATCAGCACGTAGCCGACGCCCGCCAGCATGGCGCCGTAGATCGAGGGCAGATGCGGAATCTGCACTTTCTCAAGAAAGTTGATGCCCACCGGGTTCTTGTGGCCTTCCCTGGCCAGAAAAACCTCAACGAAGTTCGAAACCATGCATAGCTCGACGAGCTTGCGCGCATCGCGTTTCTGGTGCATCGGCAAGTTGGGGTAGGCGGCGTCGGCGGGCTTTCCGCCGGGAACAAAGTACTCCTGCCAGATGCGCCGGGCCATCTCAGGAAACGGAAAAGCATCCAGTCCCCGGCGCATGTGTCCGCCCTGATCGCCATCGGCGAGGCGGCGCACAAAGAGCGCATCGAGCGCCGTGCCAGACACGACGCCCAACTGGCCGAGTTTGGAAACGGCCTGGGCCAGGCGCCAATTGGATACGCCCACGCCCATGCCGCCCTGGATGATCTTTGGAAATTGGAGCATATTAGGATTCTTTCACAAATTCTGATGAATCCGGGTATTTTCTGCGAGGATAGCCAGCATTGCGGGACCAGAATGTGAGCCGTTTTGCTCACATTCGGCGAATTTAGGAATTGCATAAGGGGCTGTGCCGCCAACAAGTTATCCACCCCTGAAGATTGTCAGGGCTGGCCTTCAAACCATTCTTTGACGCCAGGCCAGAACGCAAGATAACAAAACATGAAGCCATTCATTGCAATCGAGGCCATCAGCAATGGCACTTGCCCCGGCTCAATCTCGCTGCTAACGCCCGAGGCCACGCCGGAGAAGAAGCCGATTGCGGCCTTCGCCACAAACGCTCCGGCGTAGAACATGGTCACCCACCGCACCTTCCAGGAATGGTTCCACCACATGAATCCAACCACTGCGGTCACGATCGCCGAAAACAAAAGGTAGACCATGACCATTTCGCGGGCTTCCTGGGCCTTCTGCTCCGGGGTTTCCTCTTCGGTCCCGTATGCGTCAGGGACCTCAATTCCCTGCATCCCAGCAGCCTTCCGCATCTCTTCATTCTGTTGCGCGGCCTCCTCGCGAGCGGCCGCTCCGGGCAGAAATGGTCAATGCTGCCCACGAGCCAGGTGGAAGCGCCGGATTGGGGAAAAACGGCCAGGATACTCAGCAAGAGCGCATAGCAGCCGACCCGGCAAAAAAGGTACCAGGTGAAAACCCTGATCCCGATGGGGGCCTTCTTCTCCACCCAGACGTTCTTTTTTGCAGCCTCATGGAGTTCGCGCAGCTTTTGCTGGCTCTCGGCCTCAATGGTTGCGAGATCGACGGATTCTGCAGCCTCGGTTTTGTACACATCGGTTACAGGATCCCATTTGTAGGCTGGTTCCATGACTTTCGCCTCCTCCTCGGCGCTTCATCTGTGCGACCACTCGACCTTCTGCGCCTAAGCGATCGGTAACCCGACCGGGTCCCGGTGCTCAATACATCCTGCGAGCGAATCTTTCCAATGGCTTGCGGAAAGAATGCGGAGTATTCAGTTTTTCTAGCGTGTTTTGGGGGACCCGGCGTCAGTTTAGCACCGAGGCAAATCGCAAATAGTTACTGGGATGGTGCCTCTACGGTACTTTGGGAGCCCGCTTTACACGAAACCCGGAAGCTTGGCGGGAGGGCTCAGAGCTTTTCGCGCAGGAAGCTGATGACCTGCTCCGACTGCACAACGCCGACCATGCGGCCCTGCGGATCGACGACTGGAAGGGCATGGAGGTTGTACTTGTCGAACATCTCGGCAAGCTCGTTCTGGTTCAGGTCGGCCGGGCAGGAGAGCACGCGGGGCTCGGCCAATACGCCAGATGCGTTTCGGGATGCGCCATGACGAGACGCGCCAGCGAGACCGCTCCGCGCAGAATGCGCTTCTCGTCGAGCAGATAGACTTCGGTCACGGTTTCCGGGTCGCCATCGAAGCTGCGCAGCGCCTCCACGGCCTGCGCGACGGTAGCATCCACGCCCAGATAAACGAACTCCGTGGTCATGCAGCCGGCAGCGGAGTGCTCGTCGAACTCAAGCAACTCCTGGACTTCCTGCCGCTCCTCCGGATCCATTTCCTCCAGGATGGCGTCGGACTGATCTTCAGGCAGCTCGGAGAGCAGGTCGGCGGCGGCTCCGGGGTCCATCTCTTCCACGATGTCGGCGATGCGTTCCTGGTCGAGCTTTTCAAGAAGCGCCTTTTGCAGCTTGGGCTCGACTTCCTCGAGGGTCTCCGCAGCCACCTCCTCGTCAAGCGAGGTAAAGACGGCCTCGCGCTCGGCGGGCGCTAGATCTTCCAGAATGTCGGCCAGCTCGGAGGGGTGAATATCGGCCAGGCGCTCGTGCTCGATGCGCAGCCTGACGCGCCGCGCGGGATCGGGCTCGATGACGTCCACGAACTCCCAGGGAATGGCGCTGGCGCCGAATTTGCGCGAAATGGATTCCAGCCGGGCACGCGGCAAAACGCCCTTGAAGACGCGGCGGAATGCGCCGCGCAGCCCCACTTCCACCTCGGCCACGCGCAATAGGTGCGCAGCGCCCTTGCCCATCCACTCCAGGTCCACGTCGTTTACGCGGACTACCTTGCGGCCGTTGATGTCGATGATCTGGCGGTCAATCAAGTCCTGCTGCAGGAAGAGGTAGTTGCCCTCTTCCTTGAGTGGGGCGAGAACATCGGCCGAGCGCACTTCAAGCGTGCCGGCCGGGGTCTCGATCACTTCCTGCGAAGGAACAAGCGAAAGGCCGGTACGAGTTTTGAGCACCAGACCGGCCACCTTGCCGCCATCCGGGCCGGTGGTAATGGCAACGTCCTTGAGCTTGCCGCACAAACGCCCCTGCGCATCGGTCACGGGCATGCCGAGGATGGCCGTCAGGCTGACACGGGTTGCCGTGCGCGGCCCCGGTCGCGTGTCG
The DNA here is from genome assembly GCA_963732305.1 of uncultured Acidobacteriaceae bacterium. Classification (GTDB taxonomy): domain Bacteria; phylum Acidobacteriota; class Terriglobia; order Terriglobales; family Acidobacteriaceae; genus Telmatobacter. The sequence continues at coordinate 320,540 of CAVSYW010000002.1, read as the reverse complement.
TTGACTCGCGTGTCGGTGGCTCGCGTGTCGGGAGCGTGCGTGTCCATGGGAAGAGTGTAGACCCTTCGTGCAGGGTTTTGCCCTATCCGCAGCCGGTTGCGCAGCTAAGTGCCAAACTCCGGAAACCGCGCAAGAAATCGGCGCAGCCAAACGCACCGCAGGCAAACGCGAGATGGCTCATCTGGTTCGCCTGATTGCGGAAGCAGCGCCGAAAGAAGGCTTTCAGCCTTGATGTCAATGCTTGACATTCCTTCCAAGCGCGGCTATTCTCACGCAAGATTCGGGCGCGCCCGTCATTTCCGGAGGCAATCCGTGGACCAAATGAATGTGTCGATCACCGATCAACTTGCAGAGTACGTGAAGGCCCGGGTCAGAAGCGGCCGTTTCAACAGTGCGAGCGAAGTGGTGCGCGAAGCACTTCGCCGCATGGAGCAGGATGACGAGCGTGCTTTACGCCTTGCAGCGCCCACCATCGAGGATGTGGTCACAAATCTAACCGCCATCCAAACAGAAACAATCCGCAGGCGTGTGCTTGAGGGGATCGGCCAGATCGAGCGGGGAGAGTTTATCGAAGTCGAAGGGAGAGCGGGGCTCGCCGAGCTCACTGTCGGGATCAAATCGAGAGGCCGCCTGCAACTCCAGGAATCCGGGGGCAAGTGATCCGATTTCGTCTCTCAACGAATCCACTTCGTGAACTGGATGAAATCTTTGTTTATTGGGCAAGGCGAGCCAGCCTGGAAGTAGCCGACCGGCTTCTCGAGGCTCTCGAAGAGCAATTCGCGCTTCTGGCCGAGTGCCCCGGAATTGGCCGGCGATGCGATGAAATCGCGGTGGGTGTACGCTGCTTCCCGGCGGGAAAGTATCTGATCTATTACCGCAAAGCGCGGGGATCCGTGCAAATCCTGCATGTTCACCACGGCGCGCGCGACAAAACGGAGTTGATTGGGCGAGGATGATGGCCGACAGAGCCACCGCGCCCCCACTGCTCTGCTGCTTGACACAATCGCATCCAGACTTGAAACTGCCAGAAGGTTCTTGGGAGCTGGGGCTGCATTGCCCCACCCACGATGGCGGAGGCGGAAGACAGCCCGGTGAGTGCACCCAGCAAAGGACGGCGGAGCTTTAAGCTGAGCTCCACCATGGATAGCGTCGGAGAGGTGGAGACGGCCGCTGATCAAATGGCCATCGAGGCAGGTCTCGACGAGGAACAGCGCTTTCATATTGCCATGGCGGTGCGCGAAGCCGCCATCAACGCCGTGCTGCATGGCAATGAGTACGATTCAGCCCGGCAGATCGAGGTTTCGCTCGAAAATACCGGCAAAGACCTGGTCATTTCCGTCGCCGACGAAGGCCGGGGCTTCGATCCCGACAAAATACCCGACCCGCTGGCGCAGGAAAACCTTCTCCGCGGCACGGGCCGCGGCATCTTTCTCATCCGGTCGCTGATGGATGAGGTACACTTTCGACAACTGCACCCCGGGACGGAGTTGACGCTGGTGAAACATCTGGCGCCCGCCGCCCCAAAAACCTAGCTTAAGGGCCCAAGGTGCGGGATCAACCTTTCTTTCCCCGCGACCGAACTTTCCCTCCCCGCGACCGGATGAGCCGAGGAATTTTCCTTGAGGCCGACGGGGGCAAAGATGCTATAACCGAAGTACTGACAAGGAGGAATTTTCCGTGGCACTTGCGATAGCTTCCCGTGAAGTGGATGGCGTGACTGTTCTGGAACTTAACGGGCGAATCACGCTCGGCGAGGGCAGCGTGCAGCTGCGCGACGCCATTCGCGACCTGATCGGCAAAGGACAGAAGCGCATCCTGCTCGATCTGGGCGATGTGAACTATATCGATAGCTCAGGTCTGGGCGAACTGGTGAGCGCTTACACCACAGCCAAAAATCAGGGCGCGATCCTGAAGCTGCTCAGATTGACCAAGAAGGTCCACGACCTGCTGCAGTTGACCAAGCTCTACACCGTCTTCGACATCTACGACGACGAGGCCAGCGCCATCGCGTCTTACAAGTAGGCCCACCCGGCAAAGCCTTAAGCCCGAAAGGCCATTCCGCGCAGGCGGAGTGGCCTTTTTGTGCCTGAGGCAACCGGCGCGAGTTCAGAACTGCACATTAGGCACAGACTGCGCGGCTTGGCTGGCCGCAAAGCGGGCGTTATTCACCTTGAATCCGGCGATACCGGCCCAAATGTTGTTGGGGAATTGCTGGATGTACGTGTTGTAATCCTGCAGCGCTTGATTGTATCGATTGCGGGCCACCGCAATCCGATTCTCGGTGCCTGACAGCTCATCCTGCAAGCGCATGAACTGATCGCTGGAGCGCAGTGTTGGGTAATTCTCGGTCAGGACCAGAACCTTGGCGAGGGCGTTGTCGAGCTGGCCGTTGGCGGCGATCTTGGCTTCCGGGGTCTGGGCGTTCATCAAGCCGTCGCGGGCCTGCGCGATTTCAGTAAACACGCTGCTCTCTTCCTTGGTGAACCCCTTCACGGTCGATACCAGGTTGGGGATGAGGTCCGCGCGGCGCTCCAGTTGCACGTCCACATCGGACCAATTGGTCTTGACCACCTGATCCAGGGCCACCATCTGGTTCCTGGCGTCCTGATAGCTGAAAAAGACAACCACAACCGCCAACAGCAGAACGGCCACAACGGCCAGGGTAATTACAAGTCCACGGCTCATATCGTTTCCTTCTCCTCCGTAAAAACTGCTTCTAGCTGATAGAAGCTGAACTACCAGCTTCCTCCGGCGCCACCGCCGCCAAAACCACCGCCGCCTCCACCGAAACCGCCGAAGCCGCCGCCGAAACCGCCTCGGCCACGGCCGCCGCCCGAAAAGAGGCTCAGGCCCCAAAGGCCGAAGAGGCCAAGACTTCCCAAAACGCGGAATATAAAAAGAAGGACAAAAATCGTGAGGATGATGCCCCCAAAGACGTTGCCCGTGGACGGAGGCTGCTGCTGGACTGGCTGGTTAGCCGGCGCAGGCGCATTGTCCAGCGTGACATGGGCATCGTCTGCAATCACCTGGGCGACTTCGCCCACGGCCGTCGTTACCGCGCCGTCGTAGTCGCCGGCCTTGAGGTCGGGCACCATGTCGCGGCCGATGTCGCCAGTCTTGCCGTCGGGCAAGATGCCTTCGAGGCCGTAGCCGACTTCAATACGGTACTTGTGATCGGCAACGGCCAGAAGCACCATGGCGTACCGATTCAGGCCCTTCGCCTTATCCTTGTCCCCCATCTTCCAGTGGTCTTCAAGCTGCGTGGCGTAGTCGGCCGCGTCGTCGCCGTCGAGATCGTGCACGGTAACCACGGCAATCTTTGCGCTGGCCGCGGAGTTGTCGAGTTGCGTGCAGAGGGCGTCGAGCCGCGCGATGGCCTCGGGCGAGAGCACGTGAGCAAAATCGCTTACATAGTCGGTAGGCTGGGGAAGATCGGCCACCTTCTCGGCGCGCGCGGGCAGGGCGAGAAATGCGAAAAGCGCCGCCAGCAAGGGCGGAATTACGGCGAATCGCGCGCGGGCAGGGCCTTTCATTTCTTCTTTATTGTACGTGGAGGGGGCGGCCGAAGTTCCTGCGGGAGACGGCTTCCGGCTACTTCGCTGATGAGCTCCGATTTGCCTTGGCCTTCATGCGCGCTCTCGTCTCGGAAATGATGCGATTTATCTGACGCAAGGTGAGCTTGTCAGTCCCGTTGCGGTATGATTCTTCACCGACGAGCCGCAAGACTTCGGGTTCAGGCGCGGTCAGCTTCACGTACGCTCGGATGCTGCGCAGTTCGGTCTCGGTTACGCGCCGGCGGTTCATTGGGATCGCGGTCCTGCGCAAGAATGCTTCTCCTTCGAATATGGTAAGACGCCTTTCTGCCAATCTACACTATCCATGAGATGACCCAAGAGAATCCGTTGGTACCGCCAACCGCCCGCAAGCACCATACCGAAACCCGGAAGCACGGAGTGCTGCTGACCGACGACTACGCCTGGCTGCGCGACAAAGAGAATCCCGATGTGACCGCGTACCTGGAAGCCGAAAATGGCTATGCCGAGGCGGTGCTAGCGCCCCTTGCCGGGCTCCGCGAAGAGCTCTACGAGGAGATGCTGAGCCACATCAAGCAGACAGACATCTCGGTTTCTTATCGCGATGGCGATTGGTGGTACTACTCGCGCACCGAGGAGGGCCTGCAGTACGGCATCTTCTGTCGCAAGCGGGGTGGGCCGGCTGGGCCGGACGCCGACGCGGCGGAGGAAATCCTGCTCGACGGAAACGAGCTGGCGAAGGGGCACGCGTTTTTTTCGATCGGCGACACCGACATCACCGACGACGGCCGCTGGCTGGCGTATACCACCGATACGACGGGGTTTCGCCAGTACGCGCTGCGGATCAAGAATCTGGAAACCGGCGAAACGCTTGCCGATGAAGTGGAGCGCGCGGGGTCCGTGGCGTGGGCTGCGGATAACCGGACGCTGTTTTATACCGTGGAAGATGAGCAGCAGAAGCGGCAGTTCCAGTTATGGAGGCACGAACTGGACGCGAGATTCACTGGCGACAGGCTGGTACTGCAGGAAGACGACGAGCGTTTCAACATTGGCGTGGGGCGCACGCGCGATGGCAAGTTTATGGTTCTCGAATCGGCCAGCCACACTACGAGCGAGGCACGGGTTCTGGCGGCGGACAATCCTGCCGGCGAGTTCCGCATCATTGCCCCGCGCGAGGATGAGCACGAGTACTCGCTCGATCACCGCAATGGATTGTGGTTTATCCGCACCAACGATCGGGGACGCAACTTCCGGCTGGTGACCGCGCCAGTGGAGACACCGGGGCGGGAGCATTGGACGGAACTGATTGCGCATCGCGATGCCGTCATGATCGAGGAAGTGGATCTCTTCGCCGAGTTCTTCATGGCCTGCGAGCGCGAGGATGGATTGCCGCGGCTGCGTTTATGGAAGTTTGCTGACGCGGGACCTGAGGCAGCTCCTTCCGGCGAGATTGCCTTCCCCGAGCCGGCGTACAGCGCTCATCCGCACGTGAATCGCATCTTCGACGCGACGACGTTTCGCTACGGCTACCAGTCACTGGTGACGCCGAGCTCGGTGTACGAGTACGACGTGGCGACGGGCGTGTCGACGCTGCTCAAGCAGCTTGAGATCCCTGGCGGATTCGACCGCACGCTCTACGCGAGCGAGCGCATTCATGCCACGGCGCCGGATGGTGTCGCCGTTCCTGTCTCGATCGTCTACCGCAAGGACAAGCGCGTTGTAGCGGGGGTCTCCAGACCCGCGCCGAATCCTCTCTACGTGTACGGCTACGGATCGTATGGATATTCATTGCCGCTTGGATTCAGTTCGAGCCGGTTGAGCCTACTCGATCGCGGGGTGGTGATGGCATATGCGCACATCCGCGGCGGCGGCGATCTGGGCAAGCCGTGGCACGATGCGGGCAAGATGCTGGTGAAGCGCAATACATTTACCGATTTCATTGCCTGTGTGGAGTATCTGACGGCTAATGGCTACGGCGACCCTGATCGCGTGGCGGTCGAAGGTGGGTCCGCTGGCGGGTTGTTGATGGGCGCAGTGACGAACATGGCTCCAGAAAGATTTCGCGCCGTGGTTTCGCACGTGCCGTTTGTGGACGTGATGAATACGATGCTCGACGCTTCCCTGCCCCTCACGGTTCCAGAATACGAAGAGTGGGGCGACCCGAACCAGGAGGATTACTTCCGGTACATGCTAAGTTATTCGCCGTACGATAACTTACGCGCGGCGAGTTATCCGGCGATGTTAGTGAAGACCAGCCTGCATGACAGCCAGGTGATGTACTGGGAGCCGGCCAAGTATGTGGCCAAACTGCGCACGCTCAAGATCGATCACTGTCCTCTGCTGCTGGTGACGAATATGAAAGCCGGGCACGGCGGGGCGAGCGGACGTTACGATTATCTGAAAGAGATAGCGCTGGATTATGCGTTTGTGCTGAGGGAGTTGGGGATCGTGACTTAGCTTATGGTCGTGCCGACTCACCAAGCTCCGCCAGCGACGTTTCGAGACTCGCCGCGTCTTCCACGTTCATGGATTTGAGGGTCAGATCGATCTGCTTGAGGAGGCCGCAGAGGACTTTGCCGGGGCCGACTTCGATGAAGACGTTGGCGCCCGCGCCCTGACCCTCCACGGACAGCGACCGGCCCTCGAGCGCCTGCACGCATTCCACCCAGCGCACCGCACCGGTGACCTGACGGGTGAGCGCGTCGCGGGCTGCATCGGCCCTCGTTACCATAGCGCCCGTGACGTTGGCGGCAACGGGAATACGCGGATCGTGCAGCTTAAGCCCGGCGAGCACGCGCGCCACTTCTTCCTGCGCAGGCTGCATGAGCGCGCAGTGGAAGGGGGCGCTGACGGGAAGCGGAACGGCGCGACGCGCGCCCTTGGCCTTGCACAGCGCGGAGGCTCTCTCCACTGCGGCAGCTGCACCGGAGATGACCGTCTGGCCCGGTGAGTTGAGGTTCGCTGCCTGCACAACGAGGCCGGTTTCGCGCGCCGCTTCCTCACAGGCTTCGGCCACCAGCGACGGATCAAGCTGCAGAATCGCGGCCATGGCGCCCTCGCCAGCCGGAACCGCTTTCTGCATGGCCGCGCCGCGCGCCTTGACCGCGCGCACCGCATCGGCGAAGGAGAGCGTTCCTGCGACGACGTGCGCCGACCATTCACCGAGGGAGTGGCCCGCAGCCATTGCCGGCTCAACACCATGTGCGGCCAGCACACGCGCCGCCGCCACGCTCACCGTCATGATGGCAGGCTGCGTATTCTCGGTCAGGCGCAGATCCCCTGCAGGCCCTTCGAAACAGAGCTGCGAAAGTGGAAATCCCAGCGCCGCGTCGGCTTCGGCGAAGGTTTCTGCGGCTACGGGAAAACGCTCGGCCAGCTCGCGGCCCATGCCAACGGCCTGCGAACCCTGCCCCGGAAAGAGGAATGCAATCCTGGTGGACATTTCTCTACGATTTTATCGCGCCGCTCCCGGTGCACCTCCCTCAAGCGACAAAAACAAGAACGTCGCGGGGGGGTACTTTCCCAGGTCCCCAAATGCGAGGGACCTGGGGCACCCATCTTCGTGCTGAGTTGAAAGAGGGGAACGGAGGATTGTGCTCCCCACCCAAGTCTCAGGCCTCGGTCCGATCCCTGGTCCCTGTTTTTGTCAGTTCCAGCGTTTTTTGTTGTCGGGGTCGTCGTCGAGAAGTTTGCCCTGGCCGTCGAATTTGACGGTGCGGCCTTGCTGCTTCATGTAGACCTCGAACTTGCGGGCGGCGCGGCGGCGCTTCCAGCGGTAATAGCGGTTGCGCATACCGTACCAGCTTTCGCTGAGCAGGAAGGAGGTCCCGCGGCTCGGCGCCATGCGCACAAACACCAGTCCCGCCAGCGCTCCACCCAGCTGGGCAAAGGCGTACATGCGCTCCCGGCCGAAGAGCATGGCGATGGCGATGAGGCCATAGATCACCGCCAGGTAGCGGGCCTTGATGCCGATGGGCAACGGAAACAGCATGAATTGCACATCGCCGTAGAGGAGACCAATGGCAGAGAGCAGGCCGAAGATTCCGCCAAAGCAGCCGGTTAGCGCAACGGACGCGCCGAGAAGTTTGGGGAACAACGTGCTCGACATTGCGTAGAGGGCCAGCGCGGCGGCGGCGGTTCCCAGAACGGAAACGGCATAGAGGCTTGTGACCCAGTTCGCGTTATGGTAGGTCGCGAGGAACCCGGCCAGAAACCACAGCGAAAGCAACTCGAAGAGCGTTCCCAACAGGTTGGGATGCACAAAGCTGTAAGTGATTGGCTGCCAAAGATCCCCTTGCAGGAAGAGATGCGGATCGAATGCCGACCAGTCCAGCAATGAATCGCCCCAGGACGTGGTCACTCTTACGATCAACAGCACAAAGAAGGCCGCGAAGTTGATGAGAATCAGCCGGCGCGTGGCCCCGCGGAAGTCGGGAAAGGCAAACGGGCTGGAGCCAGATCTTGGCATCGCAGTCAACAGGTTAAACGCTGGAGCGGGCCGGTGTCATGATGGATGCAGCCGAGTTCGCGCCATCCCACCCATTCGCCCAAGAAGTGTGCGAATGGATGGGGCACGGCGAGTTTCTTCTCGAAGCGGTCAAAAGCGTTGAAGGAAATTCACAGGCCCGGTTTCCGTAAAGAGAATCTGCACCTGGGGACTGTAGCGAGCCTCTTGACCTGAGGCCGGGTTCCGACTAAAACTAGCGATGGCTGCAGAATGCAGCTTCATCCCGCAATACGAATTGTTATGGAAAGTGAGGAGGCTGCTATGCCCGGCTGCCCTGAATGCGAAACCGATTTGAACATTGAAGTCGACGAGGTAGAAGAAGGCGACGTGATAGCCTGCGAAGAGTGTGGCTCGGAATTTGAAGTGGTAGGCGTTGAACCGCTTGAACTGTCGAAGGTAGAAGAAGGCATCGAAGAGGAAAACGATCTCTTCGAAGAGGACGAGGAGGAGTAAGCATGAGCCGTGCAACCTGGCTAGGTGCGATTGCATGCGGTCTTTTGGCGTTGGGCGCAGTCCCTTCGGGGACGACGTGCGCTCTTTCGGCGCCAGCCGCATGGGGTCAGAATAATATGGGTGAGCGCACGGTCTCGGGCACAATTCTGGATGAGAGCTCACAGCCAGTCGTGGGCGCCACCGTCTTCCTCAAGAACGAGAAGACCAAGGCGATCCGTAGTTACATTTCCACGGCGATGGGCCATTTCCGCTTCTCCCAGGTTGATATGAGCGTTGACTTCGATTTGTGGGCGGAGTTCAACGGGAAAAAGAGCGCGACCAAGACCGTGAGCTCGTGGGACGACCGCAAAGACTTTATCTCGGAGTTAAAGCTCAAGTAGGCGGGAACTAAAGGGGTCTGGGGACCCGCGGTACAGCCGCCCTATCACCCCAAGAAACAAGGACCGTTTCCTGGGGAGCCCGGTCGGAAGACCGGCGGTACGACTTCATCCTTCCAACTTTTTCACCACCAACTCATTCAGCAGTGCGGGATTGGCCTGGCCCTTGGACGCGCGCATCGCCTGGCCAACAAAGAATCCCGCCATGGTTTTCTTTCCTGCGCGATACTGCTCCACCTGTTTGGGATTGGCGGCGATGACTTCGTCGATCAGTTTTTCAATCGCTGAGGCGTCGGTAATCTGCTGCGGCTTTTCGCGCTCGTAGACCGCTGCGAAATCCTCACCCTTTTCAAAGCACACATCGAACAGCTGCTTCAACTGCTTGGAGCTGATCTTGCCTTCGTCGAGCAGGTCGGCGGCGAGCACGATGCCCGCCATCGACACCGGCGACTGCTCCTGCTCGAGACCGAGCGCCTTCAGCCGGCCGCCGACTTCACTCAGCAACACATTGGCCACGCGGCGGGGATTGCGTGCGGTCCTGGCCGCCGCCTCAAAGCGATCGGCAAATTCGCGGGATGCAGTGAGCGTGTGCGCGTCCTGCAATGACAAGCTCGTACTCCGCAATCATGCGCGCGCGCCGCGCCTCGGGCAGCTCCGGGAGTTTTTTTCTGGTCTCGGACAAGAACTCGCGGGGAAACGATCAACGGCGGCAGATCGGGCTCGGGAAAATAGCGGTAATCGTGCGCCTGCTCCTTGGAGCGCATGGAGTAGGTGCGTCCCTCGTTGGCGTTCCAGAGCCGCGTCTCCTGCATCACGCGCCCGCCAGACTCGATCACTTCGATCTGGCGCTCAATCTCGTATTCGAGGGCCGCGCGAATGAACTTGAAGCTATTGACGTTCTTGACTTCGGCCTTGGTGCCGAATTTTTCCTGCCCTCTTGGACGGACGCTCACGTTGGCGTCGCAGCGCAGCGAACCCTCTTCCATGTTGCAATCGGAGACGCCGGTGTAGAGCAGGATCTCCTTCAGCCGCGTGAGGTACTCGAAGGCCTCATCGGGCGTGCGGATGTCGGGCTCGCTGACGATCTCAGCCAGCGGCGTGCCGCAGCGATTCAGGTCGAGATAGGTGCGCGTGGCGGAGTCGGAAAATCCCTCGTGCAGGCTTTTGCCCGCGTCCTCTTCCATGTGCAGGCGCGTGATGCCGATGCGCTTTTTGCCGCCGTCGGCCGTAGGAACCTCGATCCATCCGTGCTCGGCCAGCGGCTTGTCGTACTGCGAAATCTGGTAGCCCTTGGGCAGATCGGGATAGAAATAATTCTTGCGCGCGAAGATCGAGCGCTCGCGCACCTGGCAGTTGAGCGCCAGCGAGGCCAGCGTGGCGAACTCGACGGCCTTCTCATTTGTGACTGGCAACGCCCCGGGCAGCCCCAGGCAAACTGCGCAGATGTTTGTGTTCGGGTCCGCGCCAAACCGGTTGGCGCAGCCGCAAAATACCTTCGTGGCCGTGAGCAACTGGACGTGCACTTCGAGGCCAATCACGGGCTCGTATTTTGCCAAAACTTCAGGAGAGACGGCTGCGGCGGGCATACTTGAATTTTAGCGCGAGGCGGACAAGATGAATTCGCTCTTTCGGGGTTCGAGGCTTCCCACCCATTCGGTCGCCAAGGCGACCGAATGGGTGGGGCACGAAGATGACAGTTCATCAATCGCCAGAAAACCTGGCTGACCATAGGCGAGAGTGACTACAATCGAAGCGCAGGTGAACGCGGCAATTCGCGGATCGAATTTCGCTCTGAATGGAGAACCGAGGTGGACCAAAAAAGCATTTGCAAAAACCTGTTGCTCGCTATGTTGCTGGCGGGGTTATTCACAGCGAATTTGCTGCAAGGCCAGGAGGCTCCTGGGGCCTCCGTGCCCGAGAAACAAGTTCCGCTCCCGCCGCCGGCTCCAGTAGCGCAACCCGCGCCTGCGCCGCAGACTTCGCCCTCGGGGCATCCCAACGATTCGTATTGGATCGAACACGACCATCAACTGCTCGTAGACTTCGGCGGACTTGCACATTTCAAGGAGGCCAACGCCATGCTTGGAGCGCCGAAATCCGGCGAGGACCGCGTGGTCTTCATGGGCGACTCGATTACGCAAATCTGGAATCTGGACGAATCATTTCCCGGCAAGCCGTATGTGAATCGCGGCATCAGCGGGCAGACCACGCCGCAGATGCTGGTCCGTTTCCGCCAGGACGTGATCGATTTGAAGCCGAAGGTGGTTGTGATTCTCGCCGGGACCAACGATATCGCCGGCAACACCGGACCGATGACGCTGGAGCAGACGGAGGGGAACGTCGCGTCGATGGCTGAGTTGGCGGCGGCGAATGGAATTCGCGTGGTGCTGTGTTCGATATTGCCGGCATTTGACTACCACTGGGCGCCGGGACTCCAGCCCGCGCCGAAGATCGCACAGGTGAATGCGTGGCTCAAGGAGTATGCGGCGCAGAAGGGCTACGTGTATGTTGATTACTACTCCGCGATGAAGGATGACCGCGGCGGGCTTCCCGAAACTTTGAGCGGGGACGGCGTGCACCCGGCTGCGGCTGGTTTCGGGATCATGTTGCCGCTGGCGGAAGCGGGCATTGAGAAGGCGATGAAAGGCAATAATCGGAATGGCAGAGAGTAGGGAGTAGCCAATAGTGAGAAAGGCCCGGGTCTCCATACCAAGCACTTTCGATCTAAACAGAAAACGATGTGCCGCAGCCGCAGGAGCGCGTGGAGTTCGGGTTGATGAAATTGAATCCCTGGCGCATCAGGGTCTCTTCGAAGTCCAGCGTCATCCCTTTTAGAAAAACGAAGCTCTTGGGATCGATGAACACGCTCACGCCGTCGAAGGTAAAGATGCGGTCGCGCTCGCGGGGATGGGCGTCGAACGCAACGACGTAGGAGTGGCCCGAGCAGCCGCCGCCTTTCACGCCAAGACGCAAGCCACCCTCCTCCGTCGAGATGCCTTCCTTGGCCAGGATGACACGAATGCGCTTGACGGCGCTGGGAGTCAACTGAAGGCCTTCCGCAGGCGCCGCAGCCGTTGTTGCACCGGCTTGCGCGGTCTGTGCGTCTTGATTCGATCCGATGCCGACAACTTGATCCATATATGCCCTTTCGTTTGATTCAGTGAAGCCTGCCGGCGATGCAGCGGTTTACGGCGGTGCGCATCGGGTTTGCGGTTCCCCGCTCAACCCGGCTGGTGTTACAGAGTCAACGTCACCAATGGCCGCCCTTCGCGCGCCTTGACCGCGGCCTGTTCCTGCTCCGCCAGATCATGGATGCTGATGCTCTTCAGCACGCCGATGATGGTCTCGTTCACCCGCGCCAGCGGCTCCTTGATGGTGCAACTTGGCGTCAGGTCGCACGACTTGGCGCCCTTGAAGCAGGAAGTGATGAACAGGGGTCCGTCGATGGCGTGGATTACTTCAAAAGCCGAGATCTGGCGGGGATCCCGGGCCAGCGCGTAGCCGCCATTCATGCCCGCGTGGGAGCGCAGAAGGCCCGTCTTGGTGAGCCGTTGCAGGATCTTGGCCAGCAACTGCGCCGGAATTCCGTAGGCATCCGCCACGTCTTTGGCGCTCAAGGCGGGGGTTTCCGGGTGCTCGGCCAGATACTTGAGCGCCATCAAGCCATAATCCGCTTTTTTGGTGAGTTTTAGCATGACATATGCGACTGGAACGGTCCGTGTTTAGTATACGTCCGCCTTCAGTCGCCATTCAAGGGCGCGGTTGAGGAGGGCTGCGGGCGGAGATCCGGCATTGCGGCTGCATCTTTTATCAAAAAATGAGTTTGCAATTGCTGAAAAGACAGCTACAATCTGCGGGAAAGAGCACCTTTTGCAATCCCGCATTGGCCGTACCCCAAAGCCGGCACCCTTCAGGCCTGAGGCTCAAGCAAGCGGCCTTAGCCGCCAAGGGTGGAAGTTGGCCCTCCTCGACCTGGCCTCGGCCATGCTGAGGGGCGGCGAGCGGCACGGAACCGGGGAGGGCGCATCCAATCGGGAATGCTGAAGAGCATGAAGCCCTCAAGAACGATGGCAACCGCCTGCAGACATCCCAGAGTCCGGATCGTTTCCCGGCACGAAGACACTGAGTTTGTCGAGTGCCTGGAGTGTGGCGACATCTTCGACTCCGAAGAGTTTCGCGATATGGAGATTGAAGACACCGCTGGTACGGAGGATCTCCAGGACGATTCGTAGGAATCAGCGGCGTTAGCGGCGAGCGGAACTGGCGGAGCGAGGCTGGCCGGTTATTTGCCGTTGGCGCCGTTGGCCGCTGCTGTGGCTCCGCCGCGGCGCGAGATACTCCACGCATAATGCAGCCCCGAGATGATGGTGAGCGCAATGGTCGCGTCGAGCGCCACGGTGCGGGACACCGCGACCCAGCGCCATTGCGGCGTGACCTGAAGCAGCAGCACCGCAGTTACCACCGTGATTTGCGCCACCGTGCTGGCCTTGCCCCAGATGCTGGGATGGAACTCCCGCCGGCCGACGGCGGCGTAGAGCAACGCCGAGACCAGCAGGATACCCACATCCCGGCCGAACACGAGCACCGTCACGGTGACCGGCATGAGCCCTTTGTACAGCAGAACCAGAAACAGTGTGCTCAGCAGCAGCTTGTCAGCCACCGGATCGAGATATGCGCCAAAGGTCGAGCGCTGTTTGAGCAGGCGCGCCAATGCGCCGTCGAGGGCATCGGTGAGCCCGGCGGCAACAAAAAGCACGAAGCTCAGGACGTAGTGCCCCTCGAGGATCGCGGCCACCAGGAAGGGAGCCAGGCACATGCGCATGAGCGTGAGCAGGTTCGGGGCGCTGCGTAACGGGTTCAAACGGTGGCTCTGCTCTTCACCCATGACCAACCAATTCTGGCGCGATGTTGACGCGCTGCACACGCAGGAAGTGAACTTCTAACCTCAACGATGGTAAAGCATTGCGCCCCACGGACGCAGCCCTGAATGCCTGCGTTGGGAGGTAGTTTTGTTAGAGCGTGTTTCATAAGTCGTGTGGTTGGACGGCCCAAATACCTCGGGGGTTAAAACCCCTCAATTTTCGCTCCCTTTTCGGCACGACTGAAGTCGTGCCCTTTCACGAAGCCGTTTATGAAACACGCACTAGGCTTCAACGGGCAATTCGGCGGCCAGGATCTTCATGGGAGTGAGTCCGCGCTGGCGCAGGGCGCGCAGGCTCAAAGCGTCGTGGCGCTTGGCCAGGCGGCGGCCATGGTGATCCACCACCAGCCGGCAGTGATACCAGGCGGGATTGGCGAGACCGAGGGCGCGGTTGAGCAGAATCTGGCGCGCCGTGGATTTGAGCAGATCGGCTCCGCGCACCACTTCGGTAATGCGCATGGCCGCATCGTCGACCACACAGGCAAGCTGGTAGCTGGGACCGCCGTCGCGCCGCCACACCACGAAATCGCCAAAGTCCACGCCAGCCACAAATCGCTGCGGGCCCAGGTTGCGATCTACGAATTCGATCACTTGCCCGTCGGGTACTCGGAAGCGCCAGTTGGCGCCTTCGGGCGTGTCCACATCCGCCGAAGTGGGGCCGGGAAGCTGCGGCGCGTGGCCCGTCAGGTGACGGCAGGTGCCGGGGTACATGGGTTCGTCGTCGAGGATGTCGAGCTTGCTGCCGCTGCCGGCCTGCGCGCGCTCATGCGGCGCGGCCAGCGCGGAATCGATATCCTTGCGCGTGCAGCGGCAGGCAAAAAGGGCGCCCCGGTAGAGAAGCTTGCGCCACGCCGCCAGATAGAGGGCGCGGCGTTTGCTTTGCAGGTAGGGCGCGTGGGGACCTCCCTTGTCCGGCCCCTCCTGCCAGCGGATGCCCAGCCAGCGCAGATCTTCCATGGCCGCTTCGGCAAAGTTCGACCGGCTGCGATCGGTGTCCAGGTCCTCCATCCTCATCACCAGCGCGCCGCCGGCCTCGCGCGCGCGCTGGAACGCGGTCCAGAAGGTGCGCGCGTGGCCCACATGCATGTAGCCCGTGGGCGACGGCGCCAGCCGTCCGCGATAGCCCGACACGGGCGAAGAGGGAGTGCTCGCCATACTGAAGTTGAGTGTAGCCAGCGGGCGGCGTGGAGCATATAGGGAGTTTGGTACGTGAGGCGGGGACCAGCTTAAACCGCGAGAACGACACGGACAAATCTCCGGAAGAATGGGGTCTTATAGGCGGTCCAATTGCCCGGCTAAACTCGTCCGGGGCGAAATGGCGAGAACGACGCGGACAAAAAACTCAAAATCGTCAGAACGACACGGACATAAAATGCCGAAACGCGAGAACGACACGGACATAAAAATGCAAATCTGGCGCACACTGTACTTTCTGGAGCTGGTATTGGGATGGAATTGCGGGTTTCCGACATCGATTCAAGCGGCGGTGTCTCCGGTCGGTTGGGGCCAGCAGGCTGCGGAAAAAGTCCGAACGGAAAGCGAATTCGGCAAAGGATGGATTGGCAGGGGCTATTGATTCGTGTAAACGAAATGTCCTGCACCGTCCCTACGGGACTCCGGAGTCAATTTGTGGAATCCCCTTCCCCACGCTGAAGCGCGGGGCTAACGAACACTGCGCCTCCGGCGCGCTTATCAGGACATTACTTATACAGCCATCAATAAAGCCCACATTCATTTTGCGGAATTTTCGGCACGCGACCCACACACTGTGTGGGTTCCCCGCTCGTGCCCTGTTACAAGGCCCCTGGGATTGAGTTTTTCCGCAGCCCGTAAAGCCGTGCCCTTGTTGCGGCACTATGGATTTAGTTTTTCCGCAGCCTGCCAGGGCCGCCAGCGCAGGATCGGCTTGCGCGCTGCCTGCACCTCATCGAGCCGCGAGACGCGCGTGGAGTGCGGCGCGGTTTTTACGAGCTCGGGATTCTCCTCGGCTTCGCGAGCGATGGAGCGCATGGCTGCGACGAAAAGATCCAGCTCCTCGCGCGATTCGCTTTCCGTGGGTTCAATCATCAACGCGCCGTGGACGATGAGCGGGAAGCTGACCGTGTAGGGGTGGAAACCGTAATCGATGAGCCGCTTGGCGATGTCGCCGGTTTTTACGCCCTTTGCTGCCTGCCGCTTGTCGCTGAAAACTACCTCGTGCATCGAGGCTGTCTTGTAGGGCAGTTCGTACGAGTTTTCGAGCTTCTTGCGGATGTAGTTCGCGTTCAGCACTGCGTCTTCGGTGGTCTGGCGCAGGCCGTCAGGACCGTTGGCGAGAATGTAGGCCAGCGCGCGGATGAACATTCCGGTATTGCCGTAGAACGCACGGACGCGGCCGATGGACTCGGGACGGTTGTAGTCCCAGTGGAGGTGGCCATGAGAGTTGGCGTCCCCGGTCCCCAAGGGCGAGGGACCGGGGGCACCCAATTCGTTGGTTAGGGCAAACGGTGCGCGAAACAGCGGTGGGCAGCCGTCGGCTGTCGGCTCTGCATTGGTGTCTTCCCAGTCGCCGGCATCGGGGCAGGGCTCTGGTTGGGTTTCGCTGCGGACCAGAACGGGGATGGGGAGGAATGGCTCGAGAAACTTCTTGCATGCGACAGGCCCGGAGCCCGGACCTCCGCCGCCGTGCGGCGTGGAGAAGGTCTTGTGCAGGTTCAGGTGCATTACGTCCACGCCGAAGTCGCCGGGGCGCACCTTGCCCACCAGCGCATTCATATTCGCGCCATCCATATAAAGCAGCGCTCCCTTGGCGTGGAGAATGTCGGCAATCTTGTGAATCTGGTGCTCGAAGACGCCGAGGGTCGAGGGATTGGTGAGCATCAGCGCCGCGGTCTCTTCGTCCACTTGCCGCGCGAGAGCGTCGAGATCGATGCCGCCGTCGGCATTCGATTTGAGATTCTCAACCGTATAGCCGCTGAAAGCCGCAGTGGCCGGGTTGGTGCCGTGGGCCGAGTCGGGGATGAGAACCTTTTTGCGCGGATTGCCCTGCGACTCGTGCCAGGCCCGCGTGAGCAGGATTCCCGTGAACTCACCATGCGCGCCGGCCGCGGGTTGCAGCGTGATCGCGTCCATGCCGGTGATCTCGAGCAGGCAGCGCTGCAACAGGTCGAAAACTTCGAGAACGCCCTGGGCGAGCGCGTCGGGCCGGTAGGGATGCGCCTCGGCCAGTCCCTCGATGCGGGCGACAAATTCATTGACGCGCGGGTTGTACTTCATGGTGCACGAGCCCAGCGGATACATGCCGAGATCAATGGCGTAGTTCCAGGTGGAGAGGCGCGTGAAGTGGCGGATGATCTCGATCTCGGAGAGTTCGGGCAGCAGCCCCGGCGTCTTGCGGTGCGCCGCGCCGAGCAGTGCGGACGCGTCCGCGGCAGGCACGTCGAGCGGCGGCAATTTGTACGCCCGCTTTCCCGGCGAGGATTTCTCGAAGAGCAGCGCCTCGTTCTGCGAGGGGTGCGGGCGGACTTTGCCTAAGGTGTGTGGGCCGGGGGGATTCGTTTTGGTTGCCATTTTTGACGCCTCGAAAATTTGTTTTGTAACAAGGGCACGGCTTTAGCCGGGCCGATTTGCACAGCAAAAACGAGCGGGCTTTAGAGGCTGCGAAAAAAGCCCGAACGAAAAGCGAATTCGGCAAAGGATGAATTGGCAGGGGCTAAAGCCCTCTCTCCTTTTGATTGCTGTTTCGGCCCGGCTAAAGCCGTGCCCTTGTTACAAAACAAGAACCGAATTGCAGGGAACTCGTCATGTTGGCCGGGGCAGCATTGCGGGCAGGATGTGCCATGGCAGGGGCTAAAGCCCTCTCTCCTTTCGATTGCTGTTTCGGCCCGGCTAAAGCCGTGCCCTTGTTACAAAGCTCATACTGTGACGTCCTTGCGGCTCGGCCAGAATTTCCTACATCTCCACCTCTACGCCCGCCAGGACCTTTGCTGCCGCATCAATTTGCTCGCGCGTATTCATTTCCGTCGCGCACCAGAGCGTGCAATTTTTGAGCTCTGGATACCAGCGGCATAATTCGATGCCGCCTACAATCTTCGAGTCGAGGAGACGCTGGCTCCACGTCGCAGGCGCTTCATCGGTCTCAAGCACAAACTCGTGGAAGCGCGGCGCACCCGTAAAACGCAGTTTTGCGCCCGCCTGCCCGCCCAGCGTCTTTGCCGAGTAATGGGCCTTGGCCAGGTTGTGCTCGGCCAACTCCTTCATGCCCTCTTTGCCGTAGACGGCCATGAAGATCGTCGCCATGAGCGCGACTAATGCTTGATTGGTGCAGATGTTCGAGGTCGCCTTTTCGCGGCGGATGTGCTGCTCGCGCGTGGCGAGCGTCAAGACAAATCCGCGATTCCCTGCCCCGTCGACGGTTTGCCCGGCGAGACGGCCCGGCATCTGGCGCACGTACTGCTCTTTGGCCGCGATGACGCCGCAGAACGGGCCGCCATAGCTGAGCGCCACGCCGAACGACTGCGCTTCCATGGCGACAATGTCAGCCTCGACCGGAGGGCGCACGATGCCGAGCGAGACCGCCTCGGCGATCGACACGATCAGCAGCGCGCCCTTGGCGTGCGCAATTTCCGCAATCGCTGGAATGTCTTCAACGACGCCGAAGAAGTTGGGACTCTGGACTAATATGGCCGCGGTCTCTGCGGAAACCGCGGAGTCGAGCGCGGCGAGATCGATGCGCCCGGTTTTGGCGTCGTAGCCGGCGAGTGCCGTGGGCAGGTCCTGGTGTCTTGTGTATGTGGCCAGTACTTCGCGGTATTCGGGATGTACTGTGGAAGCCACCACGGCCTTGTGGCGGCCCGTTACGCGCACCGCCATCATCACCGCTTCCGCCGCACCGGTGGACCCGTCGTACATGCTGGCGTTGGCCACGTCCATGCCGGTCAACTCGGCAATCATGGTCTGGAACTCGAAGATCGCCTGCAGCGTGCCTTGCGTGATCTCAGCCTGGTAGGGCGTGTAGCTGGTGAGAAACTCGCCGCGCTGCACAAGAGCGTCGATGATCACCGGACGATAGTGGCGATAGGCGCCCGCGCCGAGAAAACTTGCGTAGCCGGTGGAGTTCTTCTCGCCGGCGGCGCGGAAGTAATCGACGATCTCGCTTTCCGCCTGCTGGCGCGGTACGTCGAGATCGCGCGCGATCCGGTACTCCGCCGGAATGCTGGCGAAGAGATCGTCGATAGAGGCTGCGCCGATCTCGGCCAGCATTTGCCGTCGCTCCTGGTCGGATTTGGGGAGATAGCGCATAGAATCCTTGTGAGTGTGGATAAGTGAAACGAGTGAAAAAGTGAAAAGAGTGAAGGAAGTGAAAGGAGTGAATGAGCAACGCGACGGACTGGCTCCCTTCACTTACTTCACTTATTTCACTCCCTTCACTTTTCTTCCGCAATAAACGCTTCGTACGCCGCCGCGTCGAGCAGGCCGGCGACTTCGGCGGGATTCGACAGCTCTACTTTGATGATCCACGTGTTGTGCGGATCCTGGTTGATTTTGTCGGGCGCGGTTTTCAGCTCCTCATTGACCGCGGTCACCGTCCCGCTTACCGGCGAATAGAGATCGCTGACTGCCTTCACGCTCTCGACAGACCCGAATGTGGCGTTGGCGGTTACCGCATCGCCCAGCTTGGGCGCGTCTACGTAGACAATGTCGCCGAGCGAATTCTGCGCGTAGTCCGTGATGCCGATCGAACCGATGTTGCCTTCGAGCGAAATCCATTCGTGCTCGCGGGTGTAGCGATAATTTGTGGGGTAGGGCATGGCGGGTCTGCTCCTTGGGAATACTGCGAAATATTAGTCTAAGCGGTGAGGGTGGGTACCGGCGCGAGGAAAACAGGGAGCAGGGAGTAGCCAATAGCCGGTAGCCAGTAGCCGGTGGCCGTCTTCTACTTCCTACTGGCTATTGGCTACTCCCTGCCTTTTCACCCCATCACCAGCACTGGCTGAAACAGCGTTCCCGCCACGCGTTTGGCGATCCCGGCGAGTTCCCGAGGCCCGGCAAAAACTTTAACCAGCGATGCCGTTGAGAACTCCGGCAGATTGGCCTGCGCGCCATTGCGCAGCCGGCCCAGCGCTGTTGTATCCGCGGTGACGGAAGGCATTTCGGGCAGCAGGAGGCGCGGATGCACGCATGCCGCTTGAAGTGCGTCGGGATCCCCGGTCAGCGCGTCTAACTCGTCCAACGTGTGGGCATCTTCAAGCGTAAACATGCCGGCGCGCGTGCGCCGCAAGCGGCTGAGGTGCGCGCCGCAGCCGAGGTCCTGCCCCAGTTCGTGCGCCACCGAACGCACATAACCGCCGGAACTGATGTCGATGGTGAAGCTGGCCGTGGGACCATCGAGCGCTGCAATTTCAAAGCTGTCGATGCGGATCTTCGCGGTCTTCAGCTCCACCGGCTTGCCCGCGCGCGCCAACTTGTACGCGGGCTTGCCGTCAATCTTCTTGGCGGAAAACGCAGGCGGCATCTGTTGCATTTCGCCGTGGAACCGCGCGGCCGCCGCGCGCACCTGGTCCAATGTGACCGCCGGCGCCAACTCGCTCCAGCGGTCGGGTCCGGCGGGTTCGCCTTCGGCATCGTAGGTGCCGGTGGCAAATCCCAGGCGAATTTCGCCGCAATAGCTTTTCTCCGCTGCGGAAAAATACTGCGCCAGCCGCGTGAATTTGCCCAGCAGCAGCGGGAGCACGCCGGTCGCCATGGGGTCGAGCGTGCCCAGGTGGCCGATTGATCGCTCGCCGGTGATCCGCCGCAACCGGTCGACCACGTCGTGGCTGGTCATCCCGCCCGGCTTATCGATGACTAGAAGTCCGTTCACTTCATCACTTTAGTCCGCGTGATCCCCCTTGCCAACCTGCCCGGCGGCGAACGAAGCTAAGGAGAGATGGCCGACGAACTGGAACGCGTGCGGAAGGCGCTGCGCGAGCTTGGCAAAGCCTTGCAGAGCTTGCACGGCGACACTGCGGCCAAAGACGTGCACAAGCTGCGCACGGCCTCGCGGCGGATGGAATCGATTGCGGCCGTTCTGGTGACTGCCGGCCAAAAGAAATCGCGGCGTCTGGTCAAGTCCATCGAGCCGCTGCGCCAGGCGTCAGGCGGGGTGCGCGATATGGACGTGTTGACGGCCATCGCGCGCAAGCTGGCGCGGTATGGCGCCGGCGAATCGCTGGCCCAATTGCTTGCCCATTTGGAAAATGCGCGGCAGCAATATGCCGCGGAGTTGAAGCGCGTGCTGCATCGCCGGCGGAAAGCGGCGCTCGAGGCTTTGAGGGAGTATTCCGGGCTTGTGCAATCGGCATTGAAGCGCGAGAGATTGCAGCGCGGGAAATCGGCAACGCATTCAAGCTTTGAAGCAAATCAAGTCCAGGAAAACATTCACTCCGCCGCCATGAACGTGGTCCGCGAGCTTGGCGATTGGAAGCCGCTCGATGCCGGCAATCTGCATGAGTTCCGGTTGAAGGTGAAGCATCTGCGCTACACGCTGCAACTGGACGCCCATGCCGACCCTGGCCTGGTGGAGGCGCTGGGCCACGTGCAGCGCTCCGTTGGCAACTGGCACGACTGGCAACAACTAAACGAAATTGCGCGCGAGGTTCTGGTTCTCGAAAAGGACCGGGCGCTTGTGGATCGCATCGATGCAACCGCGAAACGGAGATTCGATAGCGCGCTGGCGGCCGCGAACGCACTGCGCGGAAGATACTTGAACATATCCCCGGCGATGGGTGCTTGAGCAGTTATTGATCCGGCCCGCTTATAGTGTCCTTGTCTCCCACCCATTTCCGCAAAGAACGCGGAAATGGATGGGGCACGGACGCAGTATTTTGAGGCCGGATCAGTAGAGCTTGCCGCGGCTCAGACCGTGCCCGTGCCCGGCTGGCGCACCAACGACAGGAACTCGGCGCGGGTTTCTTTTTGCCGGAAGCAGCCCAACATAGCGCTCGTGACCGTGGACGAAAGCTGCTTCTCAATGCCGCGCATCATCATGCACAGATGGCGTGCTTCAATCACCACGCCCACGCCCTGCGGCGCGATGGCTCCCTGGATCGAATCCGCGATCTGCTGCGTCAGCCGCTCCTGCACTTGCAGGCGGCGGGCGAAAACGTCAACCAGCCGCGGAATCTTGCTGAGCCCGATTACCTTGCCTTTGGGGATGTAGGCCACGTGCACCTTGCCGAAGAAAGGCAGCATGTGATGCTCGCACAGCGAATACATTTCGATGTCCTTGACGATCACCATCTCGTCGTATTCGACTTCGAACAGCGCTTCACGCAGAATCTGCGCGGGGTCCTGGTCATATCCTTTGGTGAGGTAGGCGAGCGCTTTCTCCACCCGCTCGGGTGTGGCACGCAGGCCGTCGCGATCGGGATCTTCGCCCAGGCGCGAGAGAATCTCGCGGTACATCTCCTGCGTGGTGAATGCGCCGATTCCCTCTGCCGCGTCCGATCTTTGAACTGGTTTACTCACAACAATCGGGTGTGCCATCGCTGCTTATCCTCTCAAACCGGTCTTATAACCAACATTATCAACTCGCCTGATTCATGGAACCCGCTTTGTCGGCGGGTGCCATACTTGCGCGGCGGGTTGTATCGCCATTTATGAGAACGGTTGCGCCGAACACTCAAAGAAATTATTCTCGGTCTCTTCCACGCGCACATGCTCCAGCTCAACGCTCGACAACGCAACGCGCAGCAGAGCGAAAATCGCCGAACAGAAATTCTCCGTCGTGGG
This sequence comes from uncultured Acidobacteriaceae bacterium, assembly GCA_963732305.1. GTDB lineage: Bacteria > Acidobacteriota > Terriglobia > Terriglobales > Acidobacteriaceae > Telmatobacter. The sequence continues at coordinate 297,998 of CAVSYW010000002.1, read as the reverse complement.
AACGCGATCCGCAAACAAGGGGTCGAGATTCAGGTTGGCGTGATCGAAGCGATCGAGAATGCGCTCGCTGACTGTCTTGTCCAACGCCACCAGGTCCACCACCATTCCCGTCTCCGCGTCCACCGCGCCGCCCACCAGCACCTCGACGACATAATTGTGCCCATGGCCGTGCGCGTTATTGCACTTTCCATACGCCGCGTGATTTTCTTCGGCCGTGAGCGTGGGCGCGTTGAGCCGGTGACTTGCGCTGACCGGATAGCGGCGGCCGAAATATGCTTTCACGCCTCACCTCGAAATTCGGCGAAGATCTCCGGCGTCTCGTAGACGCGAATGCGGCTAAGCTTCGCGCCGCCCGCACTATCGATCGCCGGCTCCAGCCGCTTCCACGCCGCGATGGCGATGTTCTCCGTCGTAGGAATCGCGTTCTTGAACTCCGGCGTCTCGAGATTCAGGTGCCTGTGGTCATACGCCGAAAGCACTTCGCGCTCCATCACATCCTTGAGCCATTTCAAGTCGACCACGAAGCCGGTCACGGGATCGGGCTCGCCCGCCACGGTCACTTCCAGCGTGTAATTGTGCCCGTGCCCATTGCGGTTCGCGCAGCGGCCGAAGACCTGCTGGTTCTTCTCGGCGGTCCAGGCGTCGTTCCAGTAATAGTGCGATGCGGAAAACACCGCCCGCCGCGTAAGGTAGATCATATGACCCCGTCTATCAACAAGATGCGCCTGTCCCTTTTCGGTTTCATGAAATCGGCAGAGGCTTTATGCGACCACAAAAAATATTGACACGGATCGCCAGGAGTGCCATCCTAATACTACTGAAAGGTTGAGGCTTGGAAGGAACACGCTACCCAGGCACAGATACCTTTCACAAGCACCTGGAAAGGGTCACTCTTCGAGTGGCCCTTTCGCTTTTTTGAGTCTCGGCCTGCCGTCTCCCTTCGGGATGACTGAATATAAGTCCGCGTACGGATATCTGCCAGTACATTCGAATACCGCTTCGTCATTTACGAGGTTCCCGTTGTGGTCCCGTCTCTGATTGGGATTGCGCAGGATCGATGATGAAGCCGAAAAATTGACCTCGGAAGAATCCGAAAAGGCGCTTTGAATCTGCTCCAGAACCCGATCGATCGTATAACCGTCTCTTACACATCTGCTCCTATAAAGATGCGCGCCGTGGAACACGATTTCAGGAAGCAGAACAGGGAAACCTCTTGCGGTGCGGGCTTGGTTGATGAGGCTGAGCTGTTCGGCCGTAAAGAATCCGATCTTGACGATCCTCGGCCTCAAGCCAGATTGGGCCTGGGCGAGATTGTGGCGTATTTTCCTGAGGCCATCGGCATAAAGCGGCAAAGTGAGAATCAGTTTAACCCAAATCCTCTAAGGCCTGTATTCCCGCCCCTTCCAGCTTACGCGCTTCAGAATCCGATGCTGAAACCAGCTTCGGTAGAGCAACACCACAAATAGCGGCAGACCCAACGGAGAAATTGCGCAATCGAGAAACGGAAAGTTTGACTTTGCGACGCGCCAATAGAAACGGAAGAGCGTGCGCAGCCACAGCAAAGCCAGAATCCATCCCGCGCCCAACCACTCAAGGCTGTGCGCCGCCAGCCGCGCGTTCCACAGTTCGTAAGCCAAGATCGGCAGTCCAAAGAGAAGTAAAAAGTCGACGGCTCGGAAGATCGCGAGCGTCAGCGCGTTGTTGAAGAGGAGTTGCAGATTCTTGGTCCAACCCTCTACCATGGCCGCGGTGCTGCGGTACATGCGCGCGGAGACGATATCGTCCGCGTAACGGAAGCGCAATCCCACCCCGCGCCGTTTGGCCAGAACCGCCAGTTGCACGTCTTCAAGCACTTCGCCGGCTACGCTTGCGTGGCCGCCCAGTTTGCGATACGCCTCCCGCTCGACGAGGAGAAACTGTCCGTTGGCGGCCGCGATGCGCTCGGCCGGATCGGAGACCCTGGCCGGCGGATAGGCGAGCGCCAGCTCGCAAAAGACTAACGGCATGAGAGACCGCTGCGCGAAGCCCTGCACAATCTGACGCGGCGAGTAGCTCAAAACTCCCACTTTGTGCCGCTCCGCCTCGTGCAGGCCGTGCCGCAAGCCGCCCGGCTCGTGGATCGTGTCGGCGTCGGTGAAGAGCAGCCAGCGTCCGCGCGCGCGGCGCGCCGCGGTCCACACCGCGTTGTTCTTGCCTGTCCATTCTCGTCCCAACTGGCCCGGCTCCAGCTTGTGCGCCTCGATCACCGTCACCCCGGCAAAGCCGCGCGCAATCGCGGCGGTCCGGTCGGTGGAGCTGTCGTCCACGACAACCAGATCCCAATCCTTGCCCAGTGCGAAGATCTCTTCCGATTGGCTGACCAGCGAATGCAGGCAATTGCCCAGGCAGTCTTCCTCGTTCCGCGCGGGAACGATCACCGTCAGTTCGATCAGCTCCTCCGGCTCCGGCTGATCGAAAACCGTCCCAAGAGCGGCTTTGGCCACCGGTTCGCGCCAGTCCCCTCTCGCCGACGCGCCCTCGGCTGGATCACCAATGCCCAGCACCGGTTTCCAGCTATCGGACTTGCGCAAACCTGGTTTATCGCTCGCCATCGTGCCTCATCGTTTGGTAGCGGGTCAGTTTGAAAATAACATTTCACGGAGGCTAAAACCCGTCTCTATTTTTTGGATTGGCAGGGGCTGAAGCCCGATTCATTCCGCTGACTTTATTGGCCCGGCTGAAGCCGTGCCCTTGTTACAAAGCACCCTCGATTGATTTTTTCAGCAAGCTGCGAAGTCGTGCCCTTTCACGACGATTTCAGACTGATCCACTACCCATGGTTTTCTTGCTGCCCTTTCGGTTCGTATTATATAAAGTCAAGGAAATGGGCGGACACTTGAGGACACCAGAGTTTGGCTGGCATTGTCACTCGATTGTGCGGCTTGGGTGCGCGGGTGTGGGGCTGGTTCGTATTATAGAGATGTGCGGTTTCCTGGTTCTCTCATCTGGATTTTTCTGGCGCCAATTACCCTGCTTGCTGCGTGCAATCGTGGCGCGCATCCCGCCCAGGCGGGCAAAGCCGCGCCCGACTTTACTGTCTCCGACGGCGCAACCACTGTGCATCTGGCCAGCTATCGCGGCCAGGTTGTCCTGCTCAACTTCTGGGCCAGTTGGTGCGGCCCCTGCATCGTCGAACTGCCGTCGCTTCTCGATCTGCACCACCAACAGCCCAAACTGGCGATTCTGGCTGTCAGCGTCGACGAAGATCCCGACGCCTACGCGAACTTCATCGCCCACCGTCACGTGGATCTCATCACCGTGCGCGATCCGGATGAGTCCGCAGCCAAGCTCTACCACACCGACATGTGGCCTGAAACCTACGCCATCGACCGCAACGGCATCATTCGCCGCAAATTCGTCGGCCCCCAGGACTGGACCAGCCCCGAGATCGTCAGCTATCTGAAGAGCCTTTAGACGCGGTGCGGCAGCCGCATCATTCCCGCGCCCAATGCGCGGGCTGCTATCCTTTTTCTATGACCACGGTGGAGATTGTCTATCGCTACGCCACTCCGCCCACGGAGCAGGCGGCCGTCGCGCTGGCTCGCACCCGCGATGTCTACGGCATCCGGCAACTCAACTTCGATCGAACTGCTCGCACACTACACATTGAGTTCGACGCCACGCGCCTGAACGCCGCCGCAGTCACCAAGCTGCTGCGCGAGACCGGCCTCGAACTCGAAGAGGATCAGCCGCAGATTGCCGCTCCCGTGCCGGCAGTCTCCGCTCCCACGGCCTGACGTGTCCCTGTTGCGCGGCGGCTTGATGCTTGATCTCTGGGACAGGCCTTGGTAATCTGGATAAGGTTTATTTCAGTCGGGGCTCGGCTCTTGAGCCCTCGCATGTGCGCCCGTAGCTCAGCTGGATAGAGCGACTGACTACGAATCAGTAGGTCGGGAGTTCGAATCTCTCCGGGCGCACCATACAAATCAAAGATAAATGGACTTTAGAGGCGGTCTTGCCGCCGGTGCGTGTTCTGGTGCAGGTTGGAGTCCCTGAGGGCATCGGCCGGACGGTTGCACTTTCGTCTCCTGTGAATAGTTGCGCCATAGCGAGACGAACGCCGTGCGTGAACTTCTCAACGAGCTTGCACAGCCCGCGGCGGGCTTGCTCGCTGCGAGCGCAACTCTGGGGAGGGGAACGATCGCTTGAAGTTGCCAAAACCCGCGCTTCGCGGGTTTGCCCAACCCGAAGGATATAGACGCCAGATCGAGTCTCCGTAAGTCCTTCTCTTGTTGAAGCAAATCGCTTTTGTCTTGACAGCTATTATCGGAAACGCCTATAGTTCAGCCCTCAAAGCAAAGTTGGTTTATGCGGTTGCCGCCCCGCGAACTACCGCAGCCAGCGGCGCTATTTGTGCCCCAAAAACCTGCAACACTGAACGCCGTTCCCTGGCCCCTTTTGAGGAGCCCAAGCCGGAGAAGTTTCCAAACTGTAAGGCGCGCTCGATCAGACATGAACCTGGGTGAATCGAGCCGCACAATTGCTTTCGATATTTCCGAGCAGAAAGAGATGAGGACGAAGGACAGGACATCTGTACGACGGCTCATCTCATTGCCTGCTATGCCGCTACAGCTCATATGGTGACCGCTGCAGGAACATTCGCGCAGGACGATACGCTGAATAGCTCGTCCTTCCCCTTGTCTGTGACGTTGCGAATAGGGCATTGCGTTAGCGGTGGCCAGGTTCCACGGCAGGACAGCAATCCCGGACTTGACCATCCACACCAACTGAAGGAACGGAGTCGCATCATGGGTAAGATTTTCAGGAATTTGCATCTCACCCGGATATCTTTTGGGTTGGCGGCGGTGCCGCTTCTTTGCGCTGCCGGTTCACTGGTCTTTGGTCAAGCACCCCCACTGGTCTATACGGTTGAGAATTCGGGCGCAAGCCTGCCTCTGACGGGGACTCTGCCCTCGATGGCCCAGGCGCCGATCATTCGACAATTGCCGGATCCGTTTGTGTTCCGCAATGGGACTCGCGACACCACCTGGGCCTCCTACGAGCAACACCGCCAGGAATGGATGGATGCGATTACGCAAAGCGAGGTAGGTCCAAAGCCCGCGTGTACGGGAACCTCGGCAGATAACGTTTTAGGCGTCGCCTATTCCTGCTCGATCACCGCGTCCTTTACCAGCCAGTCAGCCACAAACAAAACTCTCACGATCGTAGTGACGGTGGTGGGGCCGACTTCGGCATTGAATTCCACGCCTACCACGAAAACTCTCACGACGACGGCTTCCATTGTCCTGCCCACAGCTTCAGCGACATTTACACCATCCACTTCGTCCGCGGCAGGAAGCTGTGGTCCCGTACCCGTCAATGGGTGGCCGATCGTGATCGGCATGACGGGAGCTACGGGCAGTTGGCCAGGCACGGCATTCACCACAGCGACCGCGGCACCGGCTGGCGTTACAGTATCCCCAACCGGCTGTGCGGCGACCGTCAATTTCGGCACCGCGTACGCGGCCTTTGGCGCCTATGTGACCAGCGATGGAGCTCACAACACAGATGGGTTCTACAAGCTGTATCCCACTCTGTGCGCCGGCGGGTCGACTCCTGGAAACGGTTTCTGCCTTGCAGCCAATGGCTTCCCGAATGGGAGTAACTCCGGGGAGTACGGCGCATGGGCTTATGCACTGAGCCGCATCGTTGACGGCCTGGAAGACATTTCATCCTCGACCTACTGCAACGCCAACTCGGGAACGTGCGTCTCCAATACGCCCCTGCCGCTCGATATAACGCACTCGGCGACCACGGGATGCTCCTACGCGGGAAAGATGGCGTTGTGGACCGGCGCGCTCGACGAGCGGATTGCTCTCGTCATCTCCCAGGAAAACGGCGGCGGCGGCGCGCCATCATGGCGTATTTCGCATGAGATTGAAGCCCAGGGCAGCGTCGAGGACATCGGCGACACGGATTACGACTGGTTCGATTTAACGCTGTTGTCCTATAGCGGCGGCAGCAACTATAACGCCGGCCCTGTGTACAAAATGCCTGAAGATCATTTTGAGTTGATGGCCATGGTGGCGCCCAGAGCTTTGCTGCAAACCGGCGACAGCGCATATTACTGGCTGGGAGATCGCTCCGCCACCTTCGATTCATTGGCGACGGCGGCGGTCTACAACAACTATGGCATAGGCGATCGGTTTGGCTACTATATCGATACCGTCCACTCCCACTGCGTCGTGCCGGCCTACCAGCAGAACGCCACGCAGCCGACGATTAACAGATTCCTGTTTGGTACGACGACGGGTCCGAATGCCCCGGCAATTCCTCAGGAATCCTGGCTGTTTGCAGACTCTCTGCAACCCGGCGCGCAACCCACGTACGATCCAAATTTCTGGACTGCGTGGTGGGGAACCGGTACTCCGGCATTCCCAGCCGGCGAAGTCTGGAACTGGGGCGGAGACGTAATGTTGCCATTGAACCAGAACATAACCGTCAATAAGAACGACACCATTACGACACAATATCAATTGACGATGCCCGGCACTCACAAGGTAGCATCAGTCAGGGTTCCGACGGCGTTCAGCGAGGTTGACATCGCCTGCACCGATGGCACCTCCTACACACTCACGGTTCCGGCTACGAACAGCTCGGGCTTTCAGATAAACAACCATACGTACACGATCCCGGTGAACAGCAACCTCACATATTCATCGGCTGTGTACACAGTGACGAACCCTGGATGCGATAACGGGCAACCGGGTCAAACGACGGGCACTTACTTTTTCGGCGTGGGACTGGCCAACCCCGGCGCCGGTAACCCCGGCTTACAGGGTTTGTCGACGACCGACGGCGTACAGCTTGCCGCTCAGACCGACCCGCTGGAAGTGACGTTCAGCGTCACCGACACCACCAATGGCCAAGGTGGCACATTGGCGCCGTGGACAACCATAAACTATCAGAACCCGTACTCGTGCGCGCCGAACGGGTGCCCGATTACGCCGACCATCACCTGGGCCCCGCCGGCCAGCATCACTTCCGGCACAGCGCTGAGCGCCACGCAGTTGAATGCAACGGTCTCGGAAACGGAGATTGCAGGCCTGGACGTGTCCGGCACCCCCTCTGCCGGCACCGGCTTGCTGACGACACTACCGGTCACGGGCACGTTTACATACAATCCGCCTGCAGGAACGGTGCTGGGGCCCGGTGCGCAAACGCTCACGGTAACCTTCACGCCGGTGGGGACCACCCTCTACCAAAACAACACGTCATCCTCGAACGCATACGAATACGAAACCATCGCGACTGCGACTGTGCCGATTATCGTTTTGACTACACCGACAGTGACAGTCACTCCTTCTCCGTCCAGCATTACCGCCGCCCAGGAACTGCAGGTAACCGTCGCCGTCAGCGGTACCCCAACGCCAACCGGGTCGGTTGAGCTCACCAGCGGCAACTACACGTCGAGTGCAGTCAGTCTGGCCAGCGGCAGCGCAACCATCACAGTCCCAGCGATGGCGCTGGCGAATGGGACGGACACGCTGACTGCGACCTACACGCCGGACTCGGCAAGTTCATCAACCTATGCCTCGGCGACTGGAACCGGTACGGTGGCTGTTGTGACTACGCCGGCGGTGACCGTCAATGTTTCTCCGTTCAGCATTACCGCCGCCCAGGGAGCGTCGGTAACTGTCGCCGTCGGCGGCACCCCAACGCCAACCGGGCAAGTTGTGCTTACCAGCGGCAGCTACACGTCAGCCGCGGCCACTCTCAGCAACGGCGGCGCAACCATCGCAGTCCCCGCGGGGACGCTGGCGGGCGGGGCGGACACTCTAACTGCCACTTACACGCCGGACTTGGCGAGTTCATCAACCTATTCCTCGGCGACTGGAACAGGTACGGTGACTGTTATCACGACGCCGACAGTGACAGTCACACCGGCCGCATCGAGCATTACAACCGCACAGACGCTTTCCGTGCCGGTTTCAGTTACCGGCATTAACGGCACCGTGACAGGCTCGGTAACGCTGACCAGCGGCAGCTACACGTCGGGTGCAGTCAATCTCGCCAGCGGCAGCGCAACCATCACAGTTCCAGCGGGGGCGCTGGCGAATGGGGCAGATACTCTGACTGTTACCTACGCGCCGGACAGAGCAGGTTCATTTATCTATGCGTCGGCTACTGGAACAGGTTCGGTGACTGTTATGGGTACGCCGACAGTGACAGTTACTCCTTCCGCGCCCGGCATTACGACTTCCCAGGGACTGTCGGTAACTGTCGCCGTCAGCGGCACACCCACGCCGACCGGATCGGTGGTGCTCACCAGCGGCAGCTACACTTCAGCAGCGGCCACGCTCAGCAGCGGCAGCGCCACGATCAGCGTTCCCGCGGGATCCCTCGCAAATGGAAGCGACACGCTAACGGCCACCTACACGCCGGACTCGGCAAGTTCCAAAGCGTACACGAGCGCCACGGGATCGAACACCGTTTCGGTGACCACCCCAACCGCGCCGAAGGTGACAGTCACTCCTTCTCTGTCCAGCATTACCACTGCGCAGGGAGTGTCGGTAACCGTCGCCATCAGCGGCACCCCGACGCCAAGCGGGTCGGTTGTGCTCACCAGCGGCAGCTACACGTCAGCAGCGGCCACTCTCAACAACGGCAGCGCCACGATCGGCATTCCAGCGGGATCCCTCGCAAATGGAAGCGACACGCTAACCGCCACCTACACGCCGGACTCGGCAAGTTCATTAAACTATACCGCGGCGACTGGAACAGGCACGGTGACTGTTGTGACTACGCCTGCGGTGACCGTTACTCCTTCTCCGTCCAGCGTTACCACTGCCCAGGCACTGTCGGTAACTGTCGCCATCAGCGGCACTCCGGCGCCAACCGGGTCGGTTGTGCTCACCGGCGGCGGCTACACGTCGGGCGCCGTCAATCTCGCCAGCGGCAGCGCAACCATCGCAGTTCCAGCGGGGGCGCTGGCAAATGGGTTGGACACGCTGTCGGCCACCTACACGCCGGACACGGCAAGTTCATCAACCTACGCCACGGCGACTGGAACAGGTATGGTGACTGTTCTGGCTACGCCGGCAGTGACAGTCACTGCTTCTCCGTCCAGCATTACCGCGGCCCAGGCACTGTCGGTAACTGTCGCCGTCAGCGGCACACCATCGCCGACCGGGTCGGTTGTGTTCACCAGCGGCAGTTACACATCAGCAGCGGCCACTCTCAGCGGCGGCAGCGCCACGGTCAGCGTTCCCGCGGGATCCCTCGCAAAAGGAGCCGACACGCTGACGGCCACTTATACGCCGGACTCGGCAAGTTCATCAACGTATACTTCGGCGACTGGAACAGGTACGGTAACCGTTGTAACTACGCCGACCGTGACAGTCACCCCTTCCCCGTCCAGCGTTAGCACTGCCCAGGGAGTGTCGGTAACTGTGGCCGTCAGCGGCACGCCATCGCCAACCGGGTCGGTTAAGCTCAGCAGCGGCAGTTACACTTCCGCGGCGACTACTCTGAGCAGCGGCAGCGCGACGATCGGCATTCCAGCCGGCTCGCTAACAACCGGCACCGACACACTGACGGCAAGTTACACGCCGGATGCCTCCAGTTCCTCGACTTATGGCAGCGCGTCGGGATCGAATACTGTGATGGTGACGGCGGCTCCGTCTCCAAGCTTCACGGTAAGCTCGTTAACGGGCACGCAAACTATGCAAGCCGGCGGATCTGCGACTTACACCATCACTGTAACTCCGCAGAACGGCGCATTCACGAGCGCGATTACGCTTTCGGCAGCGGGACTTCCCGCCGGATATACGGCCACCTTCTCGCCAACCTCGATTACTCCGGGCAGTTCGCCGGCAACTTCGACGCTGACGATTCAGCCAACAACAACGTCATCCACCAAGGACTCCCGCTGGCCGCTGGCTCTGCCCGCGCTGGGAGTTATCGGGCTGTTCTTTATCCCCGGCAAGCGGCGGAGAAAATTGATCGCGATGTGTTTGCTAGCGGTCGCGGCGCTGGGCACGATTGCAACGCTCAACGGCTGCGGCGGCGGATTTGAAATGCTCAAGACTTACAACATCACCGTTAGCGCCACCGGCGGCGGTCAAACCCAAACCACCACCGTGGTGCTCACGGTCCAGGAGTAGGAAACACCATGAGAAACCGATTCCAGACACCGCTCTCTCTGCTCCTGACTATCGCTGCGCTGTCCGCCCTGCCGTTCGCCGCCCTGGCGCAGGGGACGGACGTGAAGCAAGACGTGCCTCGCGCCGAACTGGCGCTGGATTACAGCTATCTGCACAGCAACGCGCCTCCGACTGGCTGCGGCTGCTTTAATCTCAACGGCGGCAGCGCCACCTTCGCCTGGGCCATCAAGCCGGGCAGTTGGGCCCTGGTGGGCGATGTCGTCTCCGGCGCCACCGGCGCCACGTCCGCGGCCGGATACAGCATCACCCTCAGCGCCTTCACCGCAGGCGTACGCTATCTGCCCCCTGCCGGCCATTCCTCTCTGCGCCCTTTCGGACAAGTCCTGCTCGGCCTGGCGCACTCCAGCGGAAGCCTGGTGCAAGCGCCGAACGCGGGGTCCAGCAACGCCGGCGCGGCCTTTGCCTCCAACATCGGCGGGGGTCTCGACCTCCGCATCAACCGCCGCTTTTCGGTACGCCTCTTAGAAGCCGACTACCTGCTGACCACCTTCGACAACGGATCGAACAATCACCAGAACAATCTCCGCATCAATGCTGGGGTCGTAATTCACTTTTGAGCAAAACTCCCCGGGGAGAGTTAACCGATTTTCTTTAAGCATAGGCCGATCGATTCATGCCTTGCGCGAACTGAACGCTCCGAGCTGCGATGCGCGCAGATTCAAGGTCCGACCGCATCCGCCTTCGCACACCTTGAAATGAAAAAGGCGACGAAAAGCCAGGTTCCGGCCGGTTCGTCGCCTACTCGAAAATGACATTGGAGTTAATGACTCTAATGAGATTACATCGACCATAACCGGCCAGAGGCATCGATCGCCTGAGAGAGCCTTTTGATACAGTCGCCGCCGCAGTCTTACGCGATAAGTTTTTGACGGCGGTTCTTTGACCACCCTGCCGAATCCGAGAGTAACTGAAACTGGCGCTTGCCTCAGGTGCAAACCAAATCGCATCCTCGAGACAGTCGCCTTTCAGGGGCGTTGTAGCCTCCTAGCGCTACAGCCTTTACCTCAAGGAGTTTCCCTTAATTGGCGGCTTCATTCCCTGCTCCCGCGGCTGTGGATGAATATCCGCCGATGCGCTCGCTGCCATGATAAATATTGAAGTGACTTTCCCGCAGGAACCCTACGAGGGTAATGTCAAACTCCTTCGCTACGTCTACCGCGAGGCTCGATGGGGCTCCTACGGCTGCAACCATCGGGATCCCACCCATGAGTGCTTTCTGCAGAAGCTCAAAGCTGGCGCGTCCGGACAGCAAGAGTACGCGCTCTCGCAAGGGCGTGCGGTCGGCAAGGAGTTCAGAGCCAATCAGCTTATCCACTGCGTTGTGACGTCCCACGTCTTCGCGAAGCGCCAGCAAATTTCCGGCTGAATCGAAGAGCCCGGCACCGTGCAGTCCACCGGTACGATCAAAGACGCCCTGCGAAGAACGAAGACGGCCTGGAAGACTGTGGAGCATTTGCGCGTCCACTCTGAAGTTGTTTGCCGTGCGCGGCGGGCACACCGTTTGCAGCGCAAGGAGAGAGGCTTTGCCGCAGATGCCGCAACTCGATGTCGTATAGAAGTTGCGCTGAAGGCTGGGCAGGCTCACTGTTACCTGTGTGGCCAGGTCCACCCGGACGATATTGTGTTTGGAATTGGGATTGCTCGCATCCAGGATGACCGGCAATTGTGCGGATTCGCTGACTGGATGTTTTGCGTAGGCGATGTGCTCGATATCGCTTGCGCTCTGAATGACTCCTTCGGTCATGAGAAAGCCGGCGACAAGGTCGAAATCATTGCCGGGAGTGCGCATGGTGATGGAGATCGATTTCGTTTGCCGTGCATTCGAGGGCCCATAAGTGAATTGAATCTCGAGCGGTTCTTCAATCGCGAGCTGGTCCTGCACCTGTCGCGATGCCTGCCCGATGACTTTCTCGACGGACGTCTGCGACATTGGAGCGTTGTTCGTGTCGGGATGTGCGACAGGGAAGGTGGCTTTCATGTTGTCATCTCCATTGCATTGTGGCACGAATGAGCCGCCCCAGGGCAGCTCTTTCGATAGCAGCAAAACGCTATCGCCGTGGAGCGTGCCGCAAATTAGCTTTACAGGCTCTCATCCTCTGAAATACCATCCGAGAGCAATCGCGGAGGGCGGAGGGCCATGACAGCCACTATCGACGGCAGGGCAAAGGAATTTCAGTCTGGAGAGCGCCTGATCGACTTGATCAATCGTTGCGGAATCGAAGTGCCGCAGGTTTGCTATCATCCCCAGCTTGGGCCGATCCAAAGCTGCGATACGTGCATGGTTGAGGTCGACGGCAAACTGGTGAGAGCTTGCGGAACGATGGCGGCCGAGGGAATGAACATCGTGACATCGTCGCCGCGCGCGGACGCAGCGCAGCGCGAGGCGTTTGACCGCATCCTCGGCAATCACATGCTCTATTGCACGGTGTGCGACAACAACAACGGCAACTGCACCGTGCACAATACCACGAAGCTGCTTCGCGTAGAGCATCAGGAGATCCCCTACACGCCCAAGCCCTATGAAGTGGATATGTCGAATCCCTTCTATCGCTACGATCCCGATCAATGCATCCTGTGCGGGCGCTGCGTTGAGGCGTGCCAAACACTGGAAGTGAACGAGACCCTGAGCATCAACTGGGAGGACCCTCATCCGCGAGTGTTGTGGGATGGCGGCGCGCCGATCGGCGAATCGAGTTGCGTCTCTTGCGGACACTGCGTGACTGTTTGTCCGTGCAATGCGCTGATGGAGACGTTAATGCTTGGAGAGGCAGGCTACATGACCGCGCTTGCCAAGCCCGCGCTCGACGGCATGATCGATATAGTCAAAGGCATCGAGCCGGAGATGGGATACGGCTCCATTATGCAGATTTCCGAAGTGGAATCGCACATGCGCGAGTCGCGCATCAAGCGAACCAAAACCGTTTGTACTTATTGCGGAGTGGGGTGCAGCTTCGATATCTGGACGAAGGACCGTCATATTTTGAAGGTTGAGCCGTCCGAGGGCGCGGCCAACGGCGTTTCGACCTGTATTAAGGGTAAGTTCGGGTGGGACTACGTGAACAGTCCTGACCGCCTCACCAGGCCGCTCATCCGAGAGGGAGATGCCTTCCGCGAAGCTTCCTGGGACGAAGCACTTACTTTGGTAGCGCGCAGATTCACCGAGATTAAGGAAGCTACCGGTCCCGACTCGCTGGCGTTTATCTCTTCTTCAAAGTGCACCAATGAAGAAAGCTATCTGATGCAGAAGCTGGCGCGGGCAGTTATTGGAACCAATAACATGGATAACTGCTCGCGTTATTGCCAGGCCCCGGCGACCACGGGTTTATTTCGTACCGTTGGTTATGGCGGCGACTCGGGATCGATGACAGATATCGGGCAAGCGGGACTGGTGCTGATCATCGGGAGCAATACGGCCGAGAGTCATCCGGTGCTGGCTACGCGCGTCAAGCGTGCCCACAAGATGCACGGCCAGAAACTAATCGTCTCTGACCTGCGGGAAAATGAGATGGCGGAGCGCGCGGATGTGTTCCTGCACCCGCGGCCCGGAACCGACCTTATCTGGCTCTCCGCGGTAACCAAGTACATCTTCGACAACGGACTTGCCGATCAGCAATTCATCGGTCAATGGGTGAATGGAGTTAATGAATTCAAGAAGAGCCTGGGGTCGTTCACGCTCGACATGGCCAGCGAGAGGTGCGGCCTCCCGATCGAAACACTTACAAAGGTTGCTCATTTGATCGCAGAGGCAAAAGGGGTCTGCATCCTCTGGGCGATGGGCGTTACGCAGCACACTATGGGTTCCGACACCTCGACGGCTATCTCCAACCTACTTCTCGCGACCGGCAATTACATGAAGCCTGGAACCGGCGCGTATCCCCTGCGAGGACATAACAACGTGCAAGGGGCCAGCGATCACGGCGCGATGCCGAACTTTTTCCCGGGATATCAGAAGGTCGACGATCCGGCGATTCGAGCTAAGTTCGAGAAAGCGTGGAATGTTCAATTGCAGCCGAAGCCGGGACTTGATAACCACATGATGATTGACGCGATCCAGGAAGGCAAACTCAAGGCAATGTATGTCTTCGGCGAAGAAATGAGCCTTGTCGATTCCAACGCCAACTATGTAGGAGATGCGTTGTCGAAGCTCGACTTCTTTGTCATGCAGGAGATCTTCTTTAGCGAAACCTGCCGCTATGCCGACGTTGTTCTGCCGGCGGCTCCGAGCCTGGAAAAGGAAGGGACGTTTACCAGCACCGAGCGGCGCATCCAGCGCCTCTACGAAGTGTTCGAACCGCTTGATGGGAGCCGTCCGGACTGGATCATTATCCAGGACATCGCCAATCGCCTTGGCGCCGGCTGGAAGTACAAGCACCCCTCTCAGATTTACGAAGAAATTGCCTCACTTACACCACTGATGGCCGGCGTGACTTATGAACGCCTTGAAGGATATAAGTCGCTACAGTGGCCCGTGGCTGAGGATGGAAGCGATCAGCCTCTGCTGTACACCAAGAAGTTTAATTTTCCCGACGGTAAGGCGACGTTCTGCCCCGTTCCCTGGACGGAGCCTACCGATCAGCAGGATGCCGAGTACGACTTGCACTTGAATAACGGCCGTCTCCTCGAGCATTTCCATGAAGGAAACTTGACTTATCGCGTCGAGGGCATTCGCGAGAAGACGCCGTGCACCTTTGTTGAAGTCTCGCCGGAACTTGCAGGCGAGCGCGGAATCCAGACCGGCAGTTGGGTGCAATTAACATCGCGCTACGGCAAGCTGCGGGCACAGGCCGTGGTCACCACAAGAGTGCAGGGGAAAGAGCTGTATATGCCCATGAACTCTACAGAAGAGGCTGTTAACCGTCTCACTAGCAGCCATACGGACAACGTGACCCACACTCCCGCTTACAAGGAAACCTCTGTGCGGCTCAAGGTGTTGGGAGAGATTGGTGACGATCCGCTGCCGCGGACTAACTCCCGGCACGGGCACCCGACACCGCAAGCAGGCGTTGAGATAGAGCGCAAGTGGAAGCGTAAGGACTATCGTCAACCCGGCGACCAGCTCGTCCAGATCCAGACCCGATAGTTACGCCCGCTAATAAGGAGAGACACATGGCTCGACCCATTCCGCTGGAGTTACCGGCCCGCGATCCTCGCGAAGAGTTGCGCAAGCGGCTCGAACAAGCGCCGGTTAAGCACGCAGAAGCCCTGCTCGACTCGTATGAGTTGTTGCAACAACTGCACGACCACGGCGTCTTCGAGTTGCTGCGTGGTGCGCTGGGCGCCAGCGACAAGCTGATTGAAACCGCGGTCGATGCGGCCAAATCGGATGAATCCATTCGCGCCATTCGCAACGCGATGATTCTCGGCAAACTGCTTGCGTCAATCAATCCCGACGTGCTCCAGTGTGTTGCGACGGCGTCCAGCCAAACGCTGGGATGCTACGAGAAGCCCGTCATCGAGCCGCCAGGCCTCTTCTCGCTTCTGAGTCAATTTCGCCATAAAGAGCTGCGCAGGAGCATTGCGTTTGTCAACCGCTTCTTAGAGAACCTGGGAAACCAAATCAAGTTGCGTGGGAGTTGCGAATAACAGTTATCGAGCGGAGCGCGAATCGTCAGGGGATCGCAGCAGCGGGATTCCCGATGAAAGTGGCTCTTGGAGCCGGGTATGTGTGGAGCGCTTTCCGGGTTGCGCTCGCGAAGCAATTCCATTGGTCCATAGAACAAGCAACGCTTACCGTTACCAATTCGATCTTTGTGCGGAAGTTCGTGCTTCGACCAACCGTGTGATTCGATGCGCGCATTGGCCTGTTCTCGTCAATCCAGGATGGCGCCTGGACAGAGCGGCGGACACTGCCAACTTTTTACAAGGCCCCTTGGGTTGAGTTTTTCCGCAGCCTGCTAGAGCATTTTCCTAATTACTATAGAGTTCCGAGGCGGAGTCTGAACCATGCCTCGGCATTCTCTTGCGTGATTTGGGGTAGCAGTTCTGTGATGGCCTGATCGAGGGCCTCTTTGCTCCGGGTCTTGGCGGCGCGGAGCAACTGCTTGAGTTTGGCCCAAGCCTTCTCGATGGGGTTTAAGTCGGGCGAATAAGGCGGAAGGTAGAGCAGTTCGGCGCCTGCAGCCTCGATCATCTGACGCACTCCATCCACCTTGTGCGCGCTAAGATTGTCCATCACTACCACATCGCCGGGCTTCAGTACCGGGGATAGAACCTGTTCCACATAGGCGAGGAAGATATCTGCGTCCGTGGCCTCCTCGATGGTCATGGTGGCGATCAAGCCGCGCATGCTCATGGCTCCCAGGATAGTCAGTATTTTCCAGTTGCTTTGAGGCACGGCATCGTGTACGCGAGCCCCGCCTGCACAGCGTGCATAGAGCCTTGTCATCTGCGTGGTCACACCGCTCTCGTCCAGATAAATCAGGCGTTCCGGCGGGGTCGCGCGGATCTTTTCAAGGAACTCCACGCGCCGCAGCTGGTTGGCTTCCGTATCGCGCTCGGTGGCGTGGAGCGACTTTTTTTAAGCCGCAGGCCGAGCCTGCGCACAAGACGCCAGACCGCGCTCAGGCAGAGGCTTATCTGTGCCTCCTGTTGCAACTTTGCTTGTAACTCGGCCAAGGTCAGGTCGGCTCGCTCACGAACCCATTTCAACACCTGAGGCTCAAGCGCCGCTCCCACCAGCCGCTTACGGCCAGGCCGATGCCGCACCCGCTCGGCCTGGCCGGTGCGGTTGCGCGCCGCGGAGATCTTCCACCCCCACGCCACACTCACCCCAAAACGGCCCGACAACTCAGTGATCGTGCCCTCGCCGCGATCCAAAGCGGCAAGAAACTTACGCCGCAGATCATCATCGTAAGGCTTCGCCATACGTTATTCGTCGCGGGATTCGCCAGCAAGTTAACTATACGCTATTTAGGAAAATGCTCTAGCTCTCTGACTTCCTGATGTAGAGCCACAGCCCAACCAGCATGAATGCGATGGCGATGAAGGCAAACGCCGAGCCCGATGCGGCGGTGGTTGCGCTCGATCATCGCATCCTTGCCGGCTTTCAGATTGGCGGCGGCGATCTTCATGCCAACTTGGATGTCCTGATCGACGAGGGCAGCCTGAAAACTGTGGATGGTGACGCGTGCCTTGGTGAGGGCATCGCGTGCCTGATCCTGGCTGAGGCGAGCCTCACTTACTTCCATGCCGGAAGACTCGGCGAGACGGAGAGCGTCGTCGGCTTGCTTGATGGCGCTATCCAATTGCGTGAGGTTGCCGAGAATCGTGGCGCGGGCGCGATCGCAATGGTCTCCGGGGGCGTGGCAGCGCATACAAACGCCGCTGGGGCCGGTCGAGAGCATGGCATCGGAGGGCATATGGATGCCGTGATTGGTGTGGCAGACGACGCAGTCGGGAAGGCCCTTATCCTTGAAGACCTTGCTGTGCGTGCTTTTGGCGTACATCTGAGCCTGGAAGACGTGGCAGTTGGCACAAACGTTCTGCACCTTGTCGACGCCGGGCGGCGTCGCGCCGTGGTTTCCATGACAGGTGGTACAGGTCGGCGCGCTCAGATCGCCGCGCACCGCGAGCGCGTCATGGTGAACGCTGGTGTTGTACTTGGCGAACTGGTCGGTGGGAATCCCGTACTGCTTCATGTAGTTCGCGTCGGCATGGCAGCGTGAGCAGGTTGTGGCCACGTTGACGGGATTCACGGTGGAACGGGGATCGCTTGGCGGGCGGATATCGTGCACGCTGTGACAGTCGATGCAAACGGCAACCTTGGTGTCGCCGCCGGCCAGACGCTTGCCGTGCACGCTGGTGTGGTATTCAGACAACTGATCGGTGCGCAGGCTGGGGTCGTATTGGCGCATGAGGCTGGGATTCGAGTGGCATGATCCGCACAAATCCGGTATCTTCTTGCGATCGATCTTGCCCTTAAAGCCCGCCTTGCTGCCCATGGCCACGGTGGGATCGTAGCTGGAAGCATCGCCGCCATGGCAACTGGTACAGGTGAGGCCCTTCTGGGCGTGAATGTCCTGGCTAAACTTGTCCGATGAGACTCCCAGAGGATCCGGCATCGTGGAATGACAATCCACGCACGAGTTCACGGCCTGCCCGTATGCGAAACACGCCGCGAACGCCAGGAATCCGGCCAGAACGGCAGAGCGTGGAGCGGCGAACCCGCGGACCTTATTGCGCAACATAGCCATAAACACTCATCACGATCATGTAAGCGAGAGCAAAAATGCCGAGGCCGGTGATCCAGGTGCGGTTACGTGTGGACTTATCGCTCTCAAAGAAGGGCAGCAGCATCCAGAACAGGCCGGCCACGCTGCAACCGAGTATGCCTAGAACTTCGCCATCGACGATCCACACTTTCGAGGGAATGAGCTTGAGCGTTTGGTACATGAAGAGGAAGTACCACTCTGGCTTGATTCCCGCCGGGGCTGATGCAAAAGGCTCCGCCTTGACGCCGAGGTTCCACGGGAACAGCGCGGCCAGCGCGCCCAGCGTGGCGATGGCCACGTACCAGGCCATCAATTCGCGCAGAAGAAAATTGGGAAAGAACTTCATCTCCCGGCGCAATGAGGGATTTGCGGTCCACGCAGCTTCAACCTTGGGTGGAACGCTCATGCCCTGGCGCTGTACCAGAAAAAGATGGATCGCAAGCAGCACCGTGACCAACATGGGCAGCACAGCAACATGGAATCCAAAGAATCGGGTCAGCGTGGCTCCGGTCACCTGCTGGCCGCCGCGAAGAAAGACCATCATAGGCTGGCCGATGACAGGAACCTGCCCGGCCATCTGCGTGCCAACCGTGGTGGCGAAGAAGGCCAGCTTGTTCCAGGGCAGTAAGTAGCCACTGAAGCCAAATCCCATCACCAAAAAGAGAAGCACCATGCCACTGACCCACGTCATCTCTCTGGGCTTGCGGTACGCCTTGAGAAACAGCACGCTGAACATGTGCACGAAGGCAGTGAAGATCATCAGGTTGGCGGACCACGAGTGGATGGAACGGATCAGCCAGCCAAATTGCACCCGCGTCATGATGTACTGCACGCTTTCGAAGGCTTCATTGGCGCTGGGGCGGTAATACAGGAGCAGCAGGATTCCAGTGAACACCTGAACCATGAAGAGAAACAGGGTGATGCCGCCGAAAAAGTACCAATACGACAATCGATGCGTGGGAACCGTCTTGTGGCGGAACGGCTCAATGAGCCCGTCCAGGTGCAGCCGTTCATCGAGCCAGCGATAGAGCGCGGCGAACATGGCTACGCCTCCTGCTTCCGGCTGACGACAATCTCTTCGCCACGCAAATGAACGTCGAAGGCATCCAGCGGTCTCGGCGGAGGACCGGAAACGTTGCGGCCGCTGAGATCGTAGATTCCGTTGTGGCACGGGCACCAGATCTGCCGCAGGTCGGCGCGGTATTGCACCGTGCAGCCCAGATGAGTACATGTGGCGGAGAGCGCGCGATAGGTGCCGTCGCTTTCCAGAATCAGCAGGCCTGGCCGGCTTCCGAACCGGAAAATCTCTCCGGAATTCGGTTTCAAGTCGCCTACTTTGGCGGCCACTACCTCATCACCGCCCAGATCGACGACCGGTGGCGGCACCAGAAAGCGCAGCACGGGATAGAGAAATGAGGCCAAAGACGCGAGCACGCCGCCGCCCAGAAAGAGTCCGATCGCGCGGCGTCGCGTGGTGTCGGGTTGAGGAATAGGTTCAGCGCACATGGACCGCACCCTCTTCCGCAGGCCGACACGAAAACTCTGATTCCATTGCGAAGCGACAGACCAAGAGCCGTAACCCCCTGGAGAAGTTCGACCACGCGCTTTAAGAGCGATTTATTGTCGAAATGCTCTGTCCACAAGTCGTACGAGAACAATAGAGGTCATCCAAGAAGCCGGTCTGTGATAAGAATCACAACTGTAAGTGCAATGGCGGTCGTTCTGACTTATGGTTTTGTGATTAGGGCCACAAACGGACGAATCAACTACGAGCCAAGAAATCAAATAACGCGAAGCGGCCTGTTGAACGGAGAGCCGTGCGTGGTCGCGGACGACAAGCTGGGCAAACAAGACCAATGCGAACGCGAAGCAGACCGCGTCCACCGATCAAGCGGCGTGGAGTACTCTTCGGGCGCAACGAGGCGGCGGGAGATTCTTCCCACTGCTGCGGAATCTCCGCGCCATGCGCGTTGCTAATTGCCAGCCTTCGCGCGCTTCTTATTTCTCCAACGTGCGCACGTACTGAATCACTTCTTTGATCTGAGCGTCGGTCAGCTTGCCGTTCTCCGCGGGCATCTTACCCTTGCCATTCTTCACGGCAGTAAAGAGCTCGGCGTCCGAAGCTTTGACTACCGTTGGATCCTTGAACGACACGGCCTTCAGCGCCTTTCCAGCCGGGTTGTTGGCCAATCCGTCCGGACCATGGCACATGAGGCATTTCGCCGTGTAGACATCTGCCCCGCTGCTTTGCGCAATCGCCGGAGTGACAAGGACTGCCGCAAGACACAAAATCACGATATGTTTCAAACTGATTTTCACGATGAAGCTCCTTTTTGCCGGACTCGCCTTCTGGCTTCCCGGTTTTGCGCGATTCAACGCTGATCGCGTTCAATGACGCGTCAACTCGTTCTTACACGCCGCTGTAGGCGGAGAAGCCGCCGTCGATGGGAACCACTACTCCTGTGACGAATTCCGAGGCTGGCGAAAGCAGCCAGAGCACCGACCCGAACAGGTCTTGCGGCTCGCCGAAGCGCGCCATCGGCGTGTGCGCGATGATGGATTTGCCGCGCGCTGTCAGGCTGCCGGTTTCCTTGTCGGTGAGCAGGAAGCGGTTCTGGTTGGTGAGGAAGAAGCCTGGAGCGACGGCGTTCACGCGGATTTTGGGCGAGTATTCCTGCGCCATGTGAACAGCCAGCCATTGCGTGAAGTTGCTCACCGCGGCTTTGGCTCCCGAATACGCGGGAATGCGCGTGAGCGGCCGGAAAGCGTTCATCGAGGAGATGTTGAGGATCGCGCCGTAACCTTGCGTCGCCATCACCTTGCCGAAGGCTTGACTGGGCAAAATCGTTCCCAGAATATTCAGCTCGAAGACCCAGCGCAATGCGTCCGCGGGAAGATCGAAGAACTTGAGATCGGGACTTGTCGTGGCTTGCGGCTTGTTTCCGCCTGCGCCATTGACCAGGCAATCGAGCTTGCCGAAGCGCGCGGCAACGTCTTCGGCGGTCTTGAGCACGCTGTCGCGGTTGAGCACGTCGCACTGAAAGACCGAGACCTGCTTGCCGTGATCGCCCATGCGATCGACAGCAGCTTTGCCCGCGGCAGGATTCACGTCGAGAATCGCTACTTCGGCGCCGCAACCAGCTAATGCGCAGGCAATCTCGCTGCCGAGGATTCCAGCGCCGCCAGTAATCGCGACGGATTTCCCGGTGAAATCGTACATCCTCGTCAAGCCCGCAAGATCCAGCGCTTGCTGCGCAACGATTGCCTCATGTCCAATCTCGACTGCTGTTGCTGCCATGTTGCACCCTTTCTTCGGCGGTTCTCAAGCTGCGGGCATTTGCTTCGCCGCTCTTTGGGCGAGCCTGAAGGCGAGAGCCGAACTGCGAACCGAGTATAGAAAGGCTGAAGTGGTCTAACCTGTGATGCTCATCACGAGAAGACAGGGAACAAGAGAACAAGGGAACAAGAGAACAAGGGAACGAGGGAACGAGGGAACAAGGGAACGAGGGAACAAGGGAACGAGAGAACAAGGGAACGAGGGAACAAGGGAACAAGAGAACAAGGGAACAAGGGAACAAGGGAACGAGGGAACAAGAGAACGAGAGAACGAGGCAGCAATGCAGCTTTCGGCTTTCAGTTCATTTTGCGCAGCTCGCAGCAAAGACCATGCCGGCGAAACCGCGGCGATTTTGCGGTACAGTCACAGGAACACAGAAACTGTGGGACTGTGGGATTTTTTCTTGTAAGTTGCTGATTTGGTTGATAAATCTTGGCTTCACAGTCTCACAGGCCGATTTTCACGCTGGGCGCCGCGCCGGGTTTGAGGTGTCAGGCGCCAGGTATCAGGTGTCATGACCGGGGGTGGGTGGGGCAGGGAGTGGCCAGCAGGGAGTGGGACGGATTCGCCAGCTTCCGGCCTCCAGCTCCTGACTTCTGGCAGGAACCGGGGGTGGTAAATGCAGGGACCAAGGGGCCAAGGGACCAAGGGGACGAGAAGGCGGGGAACAGGCGTACCGGGGGTGGGCTGATGGCGGGGAATAGGGAGTCGCCAGTAGGAAATGGGGGGAGGGGGAGGGGTGGGGGAGTTATCGAGTAGTCAATAGCCACCAGGGAGTGGAAGAGCTGGGCGCGCGGACGGATTGCCTTGCCTTGGGAGCAACTCATAGAACCATTGTGCGCCGGGAGGGGGAAATTATATGCAAATCGCGGTGGGAATATTTGAGGGAGTGAATTCAGCGCGGTGCGGCGGGGCGGCGCGGCGTGTGTTCTGGGCTAAGGGAGCGTCCCGTCTGTCCCCGGGTTTCTGTCCCCGGGTTTCCGTCTGTCCCTGGGTTTCCGTTTGTCCCCGGGTTTCCAGATTCCAGCGTTTATTGAAATCTGTTGAAATTGAACGAAAATAACTGATTTCGATTGAATGGTTTGGCGGTGCACGCCTATCCCCAGTTGATTCTTGTGGCTTCTGGGTGCTTTGGCAGCTACAAAATCGACTACAGCAAATAAGCAATGTCCGGTTATCATCGGGGAATGGCAGTCGTTCACATTTCGCGCTCCGATGCAGCCAGCGACTTCGAAGGGCTAATGGCGCGCGCGGCGAATGGCGATGAGATTTACATCGAATCGAATGCCCGCGTGGTTGCCAAATTGCTGCCCGGCGATGCGCCACGTCCCCGCTTGCTTTCCGAATCGCTCAAGATTCTCAAAGAGCGCGGCGCAACAGTAACCCTGGATGGCGAGTTTGGACGCGACCTCGAAGAAATTATCCGCAGCCGTCGTGAGCCACTAAGTCCTTCCGCATGGGACTGATCCTCGATTCCAGCATCGTCATCGCTGCCGAGCGTCGCGGCGATACGCCAGATCAGTTGGTGCAGCAGATCATCGGCGTGGCCGGCAATCAGGAAGCCGCCCTTTCGTCTGTTGGACTCACCGAACTGGTGCATGGCATCTATCGGGCCAGCTCCGCCCAAATACAGCTTCGCCGCAAGTCTTTTGTGGAAGAGCTTCGCATCGGGCTGACCGTGTATCCCTACACGGCGGAAACCGCAATGCTTGCCGGGCAGATTGACGGTGAGCAAACAGCCGCAGGCGTGATCGTTCCGTTTGTCGATTTGTTGATTGGCGCCACTGCATTGTCTCTCGGCTTCTCTGTGCTCACTGCGAATATGCGGCATTTCAAGCAAATTCCCGGCCTGAATGTCGTTTCTATCTAAGGGCAGCCAGATCATTCAAAGCGGGCATTGCGGAGGTTGTGGGGAACATCCCGTCTGTCCCGAGATTTCTTGAGTGTCTGCCCGGCCAGTAGATCGAGATAAATTTCCTGGTCGCCGTCCTCAAAGAAGATGGCCTCGCGCCGGTTGCCGCGCTGCGTTACGTGATGGGGAAGCCCGGGAACCACGATGCGAGCGAGTCGGCTCATAAGGGGACGATAGCACTCGGCGGGGAAATAGGTATCATGTCGCCCGTTCCACCCGTTCCACCCCGTTCCACATAAGGGGACGATAGCACCCTGCGGGGAAATAGGTATCATGTCCCCCGTTCCACCGGTCGCATACTGTTGCGACTGGAACAGACTGCGCTCCTGGAGCGCGCGGGGCTGGCCGTTTTCGCGTTCGGTCACATTGAAGATGACGGCATGGGTGTGAAGTTGCGGTGCAGCATAACCGTCCACCGGACGTGCAGTGTCATGCTCGAAGGTGGCCGCGATGAATTTGCCAGTCGTCTCCGGTGCATGGACGTTGCCGATACGCGCCTGCGTGTAACGCTCCAGTTCTCCAAGAGCGACGCGGACGCTCTCGCGGTGCGCGTCGCGGACACGGTCATCGCGTCCTACAAGGGCGGTAAGCGAAACGGACTTCGGTGCGGAGAATGTGGCATCCCATCCCGCCCGGTGCTCCACGCTAGTGATTTCCTTGCCGTACTCATTTTCGTAGGTGCGTGCTGGCTGATGCTTGACGAGCTGCAAGCCGCTTTCGGGATGCTGGCCTTCACTCAGGCGGGCGAAGTGCTCGGAGCCGACTTCGCCTTGCAGACCCCACTCCTGCGCGAGCTTTCCCTGCCACTCGTTATGCGCTTGCTGGTCGCGGCTCCAGTAGTTCTGCTTTTCGCAAGTAAACTCGCGGGAGTGATACGTCCGCGCCTGGCCCGCTGACAGCGATTTGGAGATGGTCAACATGCGCATGTACTCCACGACGTGCGCGGCAGCATCTCGCTTCTGCCTGATGAGATTCTAAGCCTTCGCAGAAAACCGGGCACCAAAACAT
Organism: uncultured Acidobacteriaceae bacterium; assembly: GCA_963732305.1. Taxonomy (GTDB): domain Bacteria; phylum Acidobacteriota; class Terriglobia; order Terriglobales; family Acidobacteriaceae; genus Telmatobacter. The sequence continues at coordinate 273,326 of CAVSYW010000002.1, read as the reverse complement.
CGACGCAACGCGCCTAGCTTTGGCTTTGGGAGCGCGTCTGAGCCTTCGGACGGCCCTACCCGTGCCGAAAGTGCCAGCGGACGCAGGACGGGGCACGTAGTGTCGATTGCCGGGGCAACTGACAGGCGCACTGCATCGGCGTAAAGACGCCGGTAAGAGCGCGGGATCGTGGCAAGTAAAGGCTGAATGCTCACTCTGGCAATTCCCGCGCCGTCCTGATATATCCCTCGCGATCATATTCGCGTAGGCCGCCGTCTTTGCTGATAACAAAGTAGTCCCCCGTGCCGCTTCCGATGTCTATGTACTTTCGCCCGTTGGCTGAATCGACTACCTTCAATTCGTGCCTAAAGGTGCTTCCATCACCGTGTAACTCGTCCATAAAGCACTTGCCATTGTTCTGAACAATCACATAGGACCAACCTATATCTTGCCAGTGGCCAATTAACTCTTCTCCGGGGGCTGTAAAACACTTCAATTTACCGGCCACGCCAAGAGCGATCCGGCTATAGCAAAACTGCTCCCCGGACACAAAGGCTACCCCTCGAAAGCCCATACGCAATAAAGTCTTCCCTGTCGGGGTATCCAAAACAGAAACACCCATCGAAATAGGACGTATTCCAGCGCCTGTATCCCAAAACACAAGCATCCCGTTATCTCCGTCACCCCGGCGCTTATCAGTCTTGGACAGGTACTCTGGAGTCGTGTAATCCCCATTGAAGGCCAGTGTAAAAACATCTAGCTTTGTGCTTGATAACTGATATTGCAAGGCCACTTCTTCAGCCATATTCCTACGCTTTATGGCAGCGTCGCTGTTAGGCACACCATTACCCAAAAGGCTTCGATGCTTTTCATCAGGTGCTGCTGTCGGTTCTGAGGCAGATGCTGACGTTGGAGTTAAGGCAGCTTCGGGATGCGATTCGGCTGGATTTACTGATGTAGGCGTTGTCGAGGCATGAGGGGGATTAAGTACCGCGTTATAGGCCGCTGTATATGCGGGGTCACAGGCCCTACCCAATTCATTCTGGGAAGGCAAATCTTCGTGCTCCGCAATCGCATGAGCATTCATTCGATCTATGCAGGAAATGCGAGCAGTATTGCCCGCTTCTTCGGCTGGCGTGAGCTTTGGCCCATCAAACACTCTTGAGACAACAGACACCGCGCCCCACACTACAAGCACTGCTACGACTAAGACTACTAGGCATCCAGCCATAGCTTTCGGTTTGGGACCGGGGCCGGGGGAGGAAACTTCACCAGGAACAGGCTCCCAAGAATTCTTGAAGTTCTCTGTAGAGTAACAATGAACTTCACTGGTATCTACGGAGCGAACGCTCAGCAGATCGCGCGCTGGATCGACGGCGAACACTACGCCCTTGCTGCCGTCCTTCCTAGACTTAACCACATCACCATTTTTGGGATGCTCCACTGAGGCCATTGTGCTTTCTCCTAGCGCGTCTTGTTCAATTCTTCCCAGACCATCATTACCTGCGCCCAAGTGGATGACTTTCGCCACGACGCAATCTGGCATTCAGTACCGTTGAAAATATAGTCCATTGCAGCCTCGGCGGCGTGTTTCCAGTTCGGGTTCTTGAGGAGGCGTTGAACTCTAGGATCGGCGATGAGGGTAACCTTTGTGATTTTCATGAACTAACCATAGCACAAGAGAAAGAGAGAGAGCAAGAGAGAGAAGAGTGATGGTGTCAAAATGAATGCCGAGTTGCCTATCGCGGGAGCGTCGGCCAGTCTGATACCGGCGGTCGGAAGATGACATGTTTAGCAGGGGCCGAAGGGCCGAATTATGCCCATGCCTACACCCGAAGCGAGCTAATGGCTCCATGTCACTTGCACGGCTTTTGCCTATGTCTGTGCAAGCAGCCCATAGCGGTAAGGGTCCGCCGTGTGATCCGGCACACTGCTGTCCGCAAGGCATCGCGTACGAGCTCGCATTCGTTGTGCCCGGATGACACCGGAAGTACTCAGGACCTCCCCTACTCAACCCACTCCGATTCGTCCCAGTCACGCGGCTTTTCATTTCCGGCCTTTTGTCGCGCAGACCCAGGGAATACCATCTGCTTTTGGACCGGCTTCCTTGGCGGCTGATCCGGGGCTTTACTCGCCTGTTGAGAGTTGACCACCGCCTGCTGCATGGCAACAGAACGCGGTGATACCGATACGGTTCGCTCGATGAATCGAGGCTGTTTCTCTATCGGCGCAACATACGGAACGCGCACCGGAACGACGTAGTTCTCCTGCTTGATGTAGCCGTGCAATGGTTCCAGTCCGGCAATCTCCGAGGCCATGACGAGCGGCTGGGTCGTGATCTCAAGGGTGTACTGCTTTCTGCCACCGATCAGACCCCCACTGCGCGACTCCTTCAAACGCTCAAGCTCCACCTCCCCGATCGCATCGGAAACCCACTTTGCCGAGTGCGGCTCGGAAGTCTTGAGGAATATTTTTGTGGCGGGCTGCGAGAGGATGACTTCGGCATCCTTGCCGTAACGCTTTTCGAGCTGGCTTCGGAAGACTGGGGAAGACTGGGGACATGATACCTATTTCTCTTCACAGCAATTTTAGTTGGTCGGGGTCTTCGCCTGTTGGTTTGCGACCTGGGGCGCGGCGCGCGATCTTGCGTCCCAGAGTTTTTTCCAGACTGTCGACAAACTCCGGCGTGCCCAGTGGGCGTCCCGTGGTCTCGGCGCGGCGCAGTTCGCTGAAGTCCTCTGCGGCGTCTGCTTCCAACAGCGCTTGGAGGTGCGGAATTCGATCCAGCACCGGGCGCACCGCGAGCAGCGCATCGTCAACCCCGGCGAGGTGGGCGCGCACACTGGACCACTTCCATTCTTCCGGGCGACTGACCAGCCGCGCGCGCACCGGGTTCAAACTGACGTATCGAACGGCGCGGATGAGGTGCGTGTCGTCCAGCGCCACCGAGGCAAAGCGGCTCTGGAACAGGTGCCCGGTCCAGCGTCCGCGGGCATTGATGAAATTGGTGTAACGCCGGTGCGCCTCGCCCACCGCGCGGCCGAGATCGCGGCGTGGGTCGGCTTCAGAATGAGGTGAACGTGGTTGGGCATCAGGCAATAGGCCCACACCGCAACGCCCGCCTTGAGTGTCTGTCCGGCCAGTAGATCGAGATAGATTTCCTGGTCGCCGTCCTCAAAGAAGATGGCCTCGCGCCGGTTGCCGCGCTGCGTTACGTGATGGGGAAGCCCCGGAACCACGATGCGAGCGAGTCGGCTCATAGGGGGACGATAGCACTCGGCGGGGAAATAGGTATCATGTCGCCTTATTCCCCTTATTCCCCCGCGGGGAAATAGGTATCATGTCCCCTTATTCCTTATTCCCCCAGGCCGTAGCTATACCTATTCCAGGTCTGCGGGTCTGTCGGAACTCCACTGCACAAGAGCGGATCAGGACTTAAAAAACGTCCCATCGACGACCCGTAGTACCTGGCCCCGAAGTATTCGTTGCCAGATTCGGCGTCGCGTTCTTTGCCGGTGAAACGGGATGGAGAAAAACACTTCGAACGCACAAGTGCTGGAGCCCGTCAAAGGGCCAATCAAGCGTATCGGGAACTTAAATGATGCCGGCAAGGTCTCCGCATTTCTTCCGGCCGATGCGGTAGTCTAAAGCGGAGAAATTGCTACGAGATTCCAACCAGAGTACGCTCTCAGGAAACCTTTACCGGACTGATCTTATGTTGCCAACATCACGCAGAAACCTACTGAAAGGCGCTTTGGCGTTCTCAGTCAGATCGCCGTTCAGTTACGCATTCCCCGAACCGACTTCCGGGCTGCTCGAAAACTTCATCGCGGAGTCCGGCTCTCCGGCCGACTTCCCGTTAGCCCGCAGCGGAGAGGCCGCGCCGCTGTATGTGGACCCGGGCGATTTTCCCGCAGTCCTGCGTGCCGGGCGCGATCTTCAGGCCGATGTCGAGCGTGTGACCTCCATCAGCCCGGTCTTCGGCACGGACGCTCCAAGAGCCGCACGCAACGCCGTCCTCATCGGAACCCTTGGCAAAAGCTCCCTAGTCGACCGCCTCGCGGCATCCGGCAAGATCGACAGCCGCCAAATTCAAGGTCAATGGGAATCCTTTCTGATCTCCACCGTGGATAATCCCCTGGCAGGCCTCGACCGCGCTCTGATCATTGCCGGCAGCGATCGCCGGGGCACCATCTACGGCATCTATGAGATATCCGAGCAGATCGGCGTCTCACCTTGGTACTGGTGGGCAGATGTTCCTCCGCGCAAGCGCAGCGAGGTTTTCATTCGCTCGGGATCGTTCGTTCAGGGACCGCCCGCCGTTAAATATCGCGGCATCTTCATCAACGACGAGGAGCCGTGCTTTGGCGGCTGGTCGCGCGCAAAGTACGGCGGCGTCAATTCCGTCATGTACTCTCACGTCTGCGAACTTCTCTTGCGCCTGCGCGCGAATTACCTATGGCCGGCCATGTGGGGCAAGGCCTTCAACGAAGACGACCCTCGCAATCCGGTCGTCGCCGACAAGTATGGCATTGTCATGGGCACCTCCCATCACGAACCGATGATGCGCGCACAGAAGGAATGGGATACCCACCACCTCGAATACGGCAATGGCCAGTGGAATTACCTGACCAACGAGGCGGGCCTCCAGCAGTTTTGGGCGGACGGCATTCATCGCGTCAGCAACTGCGAGAACGTCGTCACCGTGGGTATGCGCGGCGATGGCGATGTGGCGATGCCAAGCGCGGGTAGCTTTGATGCGGACAAATCGCTGCTTGAACGCATCATCCACGACCAGCGCGTCATCCTCGAACAGCAACTTCATCGCGATCCCTCCGAGATCCCCCAGGTATGGGCCCTTTTCACCGAGGTTCAGAAGTATTACGACGCCGGCATGAGCGTGCCCGACGACATTACCCTCCTCTTCACCGATGACAACGTCGGCAACCTCCGCCGCGTGCCCTCCGCCACGGACTGCAAACGCAAAGGGGGCTCCGGTATCTACTTCCACATGGATATGAACGGCGGCCCGTTCTCCTATAAGTGGATCAACAGCAATCCGCTCCCAAAAATCTGGGAGCAAATGAACCTGGCTTTGGAATACGGTGCGACTCGGCTATGGATCGGCAACATCGGAGACCTGAAACCTCTCGAAATCCCGATGGAGTTCTTCCTCCGCATGGCATGGAACCCGCAGGCCATTGGGAGAGACGGTATCGCGCGCTATCAGCGCCTCTGGGCGGAGCGAGAATTTGGTCCCGAGCATGCTTCTGCCATCGCGGATGTGGTTGCGAAATACGCCAAATACAACGGATGGCGCAAACCGGAGTTGCTCAAGCCCGGCACCTTCAGCATCCTGCACTACCGCGAGGCGGAGCGGGTCACGGAAGCGTGGAATGAAATCCTCGCGCAGGCGGAGCGCATCGGTGCGCAGCTTCGGCCCGACCAGCAGGCTGCGTTCTACGAATTGGCCCTGCACTCCATCAGAGCCTGTGCCAATCTCAACGACATGTACATCGCGGCCGCGCGTAATGCGCTCTACGCGCAGCAGGGCCGCGCCAGCGCCAATGCTGAAGCCGCGCGCGTGCGGGAAATGTTCAGCAAAGACCAGCAGTTCAGCGATTACTACAACAAGACGCTCATGAGCGGGAAGTGGGATCACATGATGGATCAGACCCACATCGGTTACACCAGCTGGATGTCACCCATCGTGAACATCATGCCCGCCGTCACGGAAGTGGACGTTGCCGATACCGACGATATCGGCATCGCAGTGGATGGTTCGGATCGCGCGTGGCCCCGCGGCCCCGCATCGCCCGACAACAATGAGGCGGTTCTTCCCCCCTTCGACTCCATCTTCCCGGCACGCTCCTTCATCGATGTATTCGCACGGGGCAGCCGGCCTTTAAATTTCCACACCGCTGCCGATCAGCCCTGGGTGATCCTGTCAGAAGCTCCCGCTCCCGGCGCCGGAATCGACCGGCGCATCTGGGTTGGCATCGACTGGGAAAAAGCCCCGGTCGGTACCGCTCAGTCCTTTGTCACCGTAACCGGAGCCAACGGAACTACGCGTGTCAAAGTCACCTCGGTCAAAGCCACCCCGCAGCAGGAACGCGACGCCGGAGATTGCTTCGGCGGCCTCGTCGGGCCCATCGCTTTCGCTGCCGAGAGCGCCACGAAAAATGTTGCCGTCAACGGCGTGCGCTGGCAGCGCATTCCCGGCTACGGCCGCGGTGTTTCCGGGGTTGAGGTCTTCCCCGTGACGGCCGAGACCGTCCAGCCTCCCGATCCGGCGCCGTATCTCGAGTACCCGGTCTACTTTGCGAAGGCGGGCCGCTACCAAATCTCCCTCACCACCAGCCCCACCCTGGACATTGTGGCCGACCGGAAACTCGGCATCGCTGTCTCAATCGGCGATGGACCTCCTCAGGTTGTCGAAGTCTTCACGCCCCAGACGCGCAGTTCCGAGAGCTTCCTGGGACAAGACTTCTACGAGAACGATGCCAACAATGCCCGCATTATGCGCGTCTCGCAGACGGTTACTACCCCCGGGCGCAACACGCTCCGGCTAACCATGGTGGACCCAACCGTAGTGGTCGAGAAGATCGTCATTCACGACGAGGTACTGCCACCCTCCTACTTTGGGCCGCCTTGCCGCTTGCTCAATGGCCATCCCGAACCGATAGATTCTTGGTAAAGTCGCCCCTTGCGGTGCAGGATTGAACGCCCGATTTGCCCTCGCATTGAAGCGTCCACGATAGTCTGCGCCTCGTCAGGCGCTGCTTCTGAGCGCTGATTGGGGCTCTGTCTCAGGACTACTCTCCGCAAATGGGCATCCGCTGGCGATCCGTTCCGGACGACGAATGATTGTCGATCACTGCGAAATCGCCGGTGCGCTCGTCAGGCATTTTCGATGGAAAGGTTTCAGGGATTTTTAGGTTAACGCTGAACCGGCGTTGCGGGCTCAATTGCTTGAGGCGGTGGGGATTTCGAAGCGCACGCCGGCGGCGGTGTTTGCCCAGCGGGTTGCTACTATGTCGATCTGGTCGATGGGGATTTGCTCGTAGTGGCGGGCGTCGAGATCGGTGAGGGCGTTTGCGGTCAGCATGTAGTTCTGCATCTTGACCGGGTCGCGGCCGCTTTTGAAGATCACCGTCAGAGGTTGGTTGGGCGCGGAGGGAGCTGCCAGTAGTTCCGCGGCGGGGCGCTGCGGGACTGGCGGGATCCAGGCTGGAAGCTCTCCGGCTTCGCCGGGCGCGCTGTAGCCCTGGTCTGGATATGGGGCTTCGTCATATGGAGCCACGGCGGCCGGGGCGTAGGCGGAGTCGCCGGAGTCGGAGTTATCGGAGTCGTCCCAATTGTCGAATCCGGGGTCGTAGAATCCGGAATCGTAGAAACCGGGATCGATGAGGTAGGGGTATGCGTATCCGGGCCACGTTGGATAGCTCTGGACATACCAGTTCCGGAACGAGCGGCGGCGCGCGGCGAAGGCGTCGCCGTTCGCGTTGCCGCCGCGCGTTGAGGCACGAGTCGATGCTCCATTCGGGGCACGAGTTGACATGCGATATGGGGCACGCGTCGAAACACGATCTGTGGCAGGAATCGACACACGATTTGGGGCGCGATACGGGGCGCGATATGGGGCGCGATATGGGGCGGAGTACGGTGGAGCGGCGATTGGGTAGCCGGGAGGACGGCGCGCCGGGAACGCGTTTCCATTGTAGGGATTGCGCAGGTTGGCGCGGTTGGGTGGGCCCGGCTCTCTGAATGCGGGAGTTCCATAGTGAACTGCCGGGGCAGATCGCATCGGGGCGGAGGGGCGCGAGAAGCCGGTGGGCGCTGAGAAGCCGGGGTGGCCTGCAAATCCCCGGCTGCCGGAAGAGCCGGCGTGCCCTCCGCCGCGTTGCGCAAAGACAGGCATGGCAAGCGCGAGCAGAGCGATTGCGGCCCGGAGCATCATGACGACATTCTACGCCCGATTGAACGCCGGCTACGACCTCTGCGGGCACGATCTCGGATAAGGAAAAATTTGAATGTTCGACCGGCCCTCTGGGGCGGGGGGACGATTGCGGTGCCTTTACCCCGGGTTCCCCCTTCACTCGCCACGGCGAGCTCAGGGTCCACCCGGGGCTATTCTCGATCGGCCCCTCCGGGGCCAGGCTTTTGCGCTCCGGCTGGTGCGGCTCGGGTCGTAAACACCGGTGGCGGACTGATGCAAAACGCGTGCGACCGGGCCGCGGACCTGGTTTCTCGAAAAATGGGCGGAAGTTCGTGAGGCTGGAGCCTCAGGCTGCTTTCGCGTGGTGATCGCGGTTGGCCTTGTAATCCTGTGTGGCGCGGGCGGACTTATAATCCTCTCTGGGGTGGTTGCACGAATCCTCGATGCCGGTGGAAGAACATCCCCAGGAGCTAGAGAGGTTGCGGATAAAGTCCGAACGAAAAGCGAAGACGGCTCATGATGGATTGGCAGGGGCTGAAGCCCCACCCATTTTGCTGACTTTATCGGCCCGGCTAAAGCCGTGCCCTTGTTACAAAGCCCCTGGGATTGAGTTTTTCGCAGCCTGTAAGCCCGGTCGGTTCTTCGCGCGTTTTCGGCGCCCTTCGGCTTCGCTCAGGGCAGGCTTTAAAGCCGTGCCCTTGTTACAAAGCCCCTGGGATTGAGTTTTTCCGCAGCCTGTAAGCCCGGTCGGTTCTTCGCGCGTTTTCGGCGCCCTTCGGCTTCGCTCAGGGCAGGCTTTAAGGCCGTGCCCTAAAAAGAAACTGCCTTGCGAGGGTGCCGATGTGCGGGCGAGGACGCCCGCACGACAGCCGGCAAGGATGCCGGCGTTACAGTTTCATCGACCGCGGGTCGGCGAAGCCGGTGGACGACTAAAAAGAAACTGCCTTGCGAGGGTGCCGATGTGCGGGCGAGGACGCCCGCACGACAGCCGGCAAGGATGCCGGCGTTACAGTTTCATCGACCGCGGGTCGGCGAAGCCGGTGGACGACTGATACAAATCCGTTCCGCCAGGGTTCGCGCAACGCTACATAGTCCGTGTCGAAGGCGAGGACTGCACATGAAACGAATGCTGCTTCTGGGGTTGCTGCTTCCGCTGGTGGGGTTGCTATTGCCATTCTCGGCGAGCGCGCAGATTGCGCTGCTGGCGCACACTGCCGCCGGGTACAGTGCCGGCGGGGGCTTTGCTCCGGTGACTACAGCGCCGATGAACACGACCGGGGCCAGCTTGATTGCTGTTTGCGCCACGGGATCGGCAGGCAACGAGTCCGCGCCTACCGACTCCGCGGCGAACACCTGGCTGCCTAGCCGGCACGCAGAACGAGGACGGCGATTTGCAGGTGAGTCTCTGGTATGCGATTGGGACCGGCTACGAGCGCCACGCACACATTTACCTTCAAGGGCCAGGCTCCGGCGGGGGCGGTGATGGCGTTTCTCAAACGTGGCCAGCGGCCCGGACAAGCAAAGCCAGTCAATCGAGAGGATGGGGGGCGCCGCTCGCATCGGGCGCGGTGACGCCTACCAACGCGAATGAGCTGGTGGTGAGCTGCCTGTCGATTTTACCCTTCGATCGCAGTCTCCGACCGTCTCGCCCCTGACCTTGGTGGATGAGCTTCCTTACAAAGGAGGCTACAATGGGTCGCAGGGAACGGTTTCGTCCTACATGGTTGAAACGCGGCCGAGGCGGTCAATCCGACGTGGACCTATGCGCCCAACGCTCCGGCGCGCAACGGTAACGCGACACGTTCTACTCGACGGCCGCGCCGGCTACCCTTGCGGTGACCACCGACAAGTTTGCCGGAGGGTTTTGCGGGACCGCATACAAGCGCGCAGTTGCAACAGACCGGCGGAGTAGGACCGTTTTCCTGGACGCTGATTGCGGGAACGCTGCCTGCCGGATTGAGCCTTACAGCGCGGGAGCGATCACCGGGACCCCTAGCGCAACGATTTCCGCAACGCCGCTGACGTTTAAAGTGACCGACAGCAAATCGAGCGCTGCGATCAACCAACGGGTGGCGCTGACCATTGCGCCGAAAGCGCTGCGCTCGCAGCCAGCGGCGCATGCGCGTTGACCGGGAAGCAGTACACCGCGTACGGCGGATGCACCCTGGCAGCACCGGTGGAACTCCACCGTATAGCTTTGCGTGGAAGATGGTGTCAGATCACTCGTCGGCGGCGCTGCCGGAGGGATTGGTTCTGAACTCCGCGACCGGCGCCATTACGGGGACGGTTTATGGACAGGGCAGCTACGTGACCGCAGTTTGTGGCGACGGACAGCCTGGGCACGACGGTCACGGGCAGGTTGAGATTTTCCTTTGCCGGCGACAACACGCTGGGCGGCTGCAAGTTGTTTCCGGACGATTCGATCTTTCATCGCAACCTTGCCGGCTTGCCTGTGGACACCTCTCCTGTCCGCGCCGGTCAACCCGGCGTATCTGAGCCCGCGAGAATGCGGCCGTTCTTTGGCAACGCGCCGGTGGGCCCGGACCCGGACGGGATTCCGTTTATCCGTGTTCCCGCATGATCAGACGCTTTGTGCCGGTGACGACGAACTTTTATCAGTCTTACTTTATCAAGCGCGCCGGTGCCGGCGTATGCGCCGGTGGAGGGCACATCGAACACGGCGACCAGGATCGTCATGTGCTGGTACTGCAGACGGCGGGAGGCGGAAAGCTGCTCGCTGTGGGAGATGTGGCAGGGAGCGTATAAGGACGGCGCGAGCGGCGCATGGGAAGATTCAAGCAATGCATACTGGCCGAACCTGAGCAGCGATGCGATGCTTCCGCAGGGAACATGGTTCAACGGACGCGGCAGGGCTGCCGATTCTTCCGTTGCTGCTGAATGCGGACGAGGTGATCGGGACGGGAACCCCGAGCGCTCCGAATGGCGCGGTGCAGCACCCGGTTCGATTCACGGTGAATCACATGCTGAACTACTATGTGTGGCCGGCAACGGAGCATGCAGGCGTTGGGGCCTGCTCGGGCGGCTACGAGGACGGCAAACATATGATCAAGCAGTCGAATCCGCCGGCCTCCTGCAACATGGGCGGACCGGCCGGCGAAATCTACCGATTGAAAGCCAGCGTGGAGACGCCGGCATGCGCGGCGAAAAGCCCGCAGGCAGCCATCATTATCCAGGGCTTTCGCGGGTACGGGATCATCCTGGCCGATAACGGCATGACGGGAGGGTTGATCGGAACGCCGGACTCACGGTGGAACGATGCGGATCTTTCCTGCCTCTCAAAACTGACCCTGGGCGATTTTGAGCCGGTGAATGTGAGCGGGGTGGCCAAAGACATACTGACGAGCTACGGGACGAAGTAGGCGTGGCGAGGGAGCGAAAAAGCAGGGAGCGAGGGAGCAAGGGAGCGAGGGAGCGAAAAAGCAGGGTGCGAGGGAGCTAGGAAGCAAGGGAGCGTGCCGCCATTCCCGGCTATGCAAGGCGCCGACGCTTGTGCTAGTTTGGAATTACCGCCTTTGATCCCCGTGTGAGGCGTTCCGATGCATCCCAAAAGTGAAACTCTCCTGTTGCGGCAGATCCCGTCTGTAATGGCGATCTGGTTGATCTCGCTTTTTGCGGGATTGTCTATCTTTGGCTTTGCGATCTTCATTCAGTGGCTTATCTACAGCGATTGGCTGCACGACAGCGGCCCCTTGCGGGTGGTGGGCAGCTTTCTGGCGGGTGCGCTGATGTTTTTGAGCGTGTTGCGCCGGCAACTGATCGTGCGGCAGCGCAAGCTGGAAATGCTGCGACGCTTTGAGACCATCCAATGGATGACGGATCGCATCCGCAATTCCCTGCAGGCCATCGAATGCATCACATACGCGGCAAGTCCAGAGGCAACCGGGCCTGTGCGCGATGCTGTGGACGTGATTGAAGGCGTTCTCGGGGAGGTTCTGAAGGAGCATCGGCCCGCTCCGCCGCGCGACGCCTCGCGGGAGGCTGGCGAATTCCAGCAAACGTGACCTGCGCGCTTATTTTTCAAACGTGATGCGAATCACCGATTTCGCGGGCGGCACAATGTATCCCCTATAGAGGAAGAGTAGAAGGGGATGATTGCCCATGCTTCTTGAATTGACTGTGCAGGCAAAAGGCAAAGGACGGCACGCGGGCGATACGACCGCAGACGTTGAGAAGATTATTGACTCGAGCGGCCTGTACCACCAGGCGAAGAACAAGGGCACGGTGCTCGAGGGCGGCTGGGACGAGCTGATGGCCGTGGCGCGGAAGTGCCACGAGGCGGTGCTGAAGCAGAACCACAAGATTGTGACCGTGATGCGCGCCGTGGATGGGCCGGAAGTGGTTCCCTGCCGTCATGCGCCGGGGGATTGCGCCGCCATGAAGGAATTGCTGGAAGACGACGGCGAGTGGATGATTATGTGAGGCAGCTTTCAGCTATTAGCTGTCAGCTTTCAGCTTCCGTGCCGCCCCTCCGGGGCGGCAATCCTATTTGGGCCACTCCCCAGGTCTGCGTTTTTACCCAGAGGGTTCCCGGCGAACTTGTCTTGGGCTATTCTCGGTAGCCCCTCCGCGGCCGGACCTCGCTCAACTCAACTTCCTTAGTGCGGCACGCGACCCATACACTGCGCGGGTTCCCCGGTCGTCGTGTTGGACGGCCGAGCAGAATTCTCCCCCGGCGCGTCCGTCTTGCAGCAGCATAATGTATTAGAGTCTGAGGTTTGAGGTCCTATGAAGCGCGTTCTTCTTGCCTCCGCCGGGTTGATTCGGGCCACATTTATTAGGGCTACGTTGATCAGGGCCACATTCGTCCTGGCCGCGTTCGTCTTCTTTTCATTTGCCCTGGCCGCGACCGTTCCTGTCTGCGCTCAGTCCATCGCGGGCACATGGCAGGGCGCGCTCGCGCTGCCCAACGGCAACTCGGTGCGCGTCGCCTTCTCCATTGCGAAGAACCCTGACAGTTCGCTCCACGGCGGCATGCGGTTTGTCGACGGCAACGCCGGGTTGGTCTTCTCTACGATCACATTCTCGGCACCGGACCTGGCCGTGACGCAGTCGACGGCCAACATGGCCTTCCACGGCAAGCTCAGCACCGACGGCCAGTCCATTCTCGGTACCTGGTCCCAGGGCGACCGAACTATGCCCCTGACTCTGACGCTTGCCACCGCAGCCAGCCTTTGGAAGCCGGCAGGCCCCCCGCCGATGGCAGCCAACGCCGATCCCTCCTACGAGGTCGCAGTGATTAAGCCTGCCCTGCCCGAGGAGCAACATCCCATCTGGAACATGCACACGCCGGAGTTCCACGCCACCGGCACCAACGCCGCAGAGCTCATCAAGATGGTCTACAAGATCCGCGGCCGCCAGATCGTGAACGCGCCGCCCTGGGTGGAAACGGATAAGTTCGACATCACGGCCAAGCCCGACACGCCCGGAGTGCCGACCGACGACCAGAGCCGGATCATGATCCGCAAGCTGCTTACCGAGCGGTTCCACCTGGTGTGCCACATGGGAACGCAGGATTTCCCCGTGCTCATGATGACGCTCGATCCCAAGGGCCCAAGCCCGGCGCCGAGCAACCCCGACTTTAACGTTCACGGCGGTATGCTGCTGCGGCAGGACGGCGGCGATATGCAGCTCCATCTCTCCGGCGTGACCATGCAGGACTTCCTGAAAGACCTGATGGACAGGTATCGCGACAAGCAGATCGTGGACGAGACTGGGCTAACAGGCACCTACGACATTACGCTGCACCTGCCTCCCGCCGCGCTGCAAGGCACTGGAGACGGAGGCGCCGAGGAAGAGGTCGGCACCGACTACATTGCAGCGGCGGAACACGCGGGCTTCAAATTTGTGTCAAAGAAGGCGCCGCAACCGGTCGTGATTATTGACCACATTGACCCGCCCACGCCGAACTGATCGCTTTGCTTCTGGCCCCCATGGGGGCCAGAAGCAAAACAACCCAAACCCAACAACCTTCCTGAGAAAGATGAAAGATCGAAAGTGCGAAAAACTCTGGACACTACCTGGAGACTACCAATATGTGACGTAGCTTCTAGCTCTCAGCTTTTTGCTATCAGAGGCATATATTTCACGCAACCGTAGCTGATCGAACTAACTTCAGGCCGAACGGGTGGCGGCTCAGTTTGAACTTCGGCGTCGATATTCAGATTCTCTTGGCCAATTCGGGAATCGTTATATAGAGTCGGTTGGTATTATCCGGTAACGGCTGAAAACCATACTTTGGGTACAGGGTCCGCACCTTCTCTTTAGGGTCTACGAGTAACACAGAACAGCCGTAAATTTCGTGAGCTTCGAGCGTCAATGCGAATGATGCCCGAATGAGGAAGTCCCCCAACCGATTCTTCTGACAATCCTCGTGAACGCCCATGCGCGCCAGGAGCATTCCTTGGATAACAGCTTCCTTCATTATTTTCTTAAACGAATCAGGTCGGTTAGCCAGCGGGATGTCGGCGCTTGTCAAAGTGATAAAGCCAAAAATTGGGCGTTTTATCGCGGAATTGTCCGATTGAAGCAAGACGTGTGTTGCACTTCGACCTCGATATTGGGCCTGCGAGGCCTGAGATTTTAGGAATTTATCAATCTCCGGTTCACCGCACTTGAACTCGTCACGTGAATGTCGCGAATCGTCAAAACGCTCGAAATGGTATCCATCCGGCGGGTTGATCTTACTCACTATTTCCGCGCGAAGACGCTGCTCAAATCCTCGCTTGGCTCCTCAGAATTGAACAAGGCTTCAAGGAGATGTTCCTGATCCTTCTGGCTAAGAATAATCAGGGCTGCATCTGTGTCCTTTAGAGCCTGAGAATGGGCGCTCAGTTCTTCATTCCATGAATGAATCGCATTTATCTTCGGCGCATAATACCGCTGCCAAAAGCCAATATGGATGGAGCGCAGGGATGCGAGCATCAGGCGAGTCTTGTCGTGAGCCTCACAGAACTTCGTCGCGATCCTAACGCGCTGCTCTGGCGTTGCATTCTCAAGGGCAACAATTGATTCCGCGCTATGCAGGCGTACCAGCAGGTCTCCGAAGGCGTCTCCTATCGTATTAAGACCGTTCAAAATGCGGAAATGTTTGATTCCTCCCAGCGTATGCTTGCCAACGTCAACGATGAAATTTCCCGCGCCGGAAACGAGAGCTTCAGTTCGCCATTCTAATTCGCTAAGTGCAATCGTTTGCGCAGTCATTTCCGTTTTCCCTGAGCTCGTGGATGGGAGCTTTCTGGCCACCCAACGCGTTGGCCTCTCGGGATGGGTCGTTCCGATTTCTAGGATGCATTCAAAGAACCCTGCGCCAGTATCCCCCAAATGGGGGAGAATAGACAGAGAAATCCCTTGAACGCTTATGTGTATTTATTGCAATCCACATTCCAAATGGACGCTCCTTAGTTTCAATAACCTCTAAGGATCGATAGTTGCCTTTATGCAAATAAATACACATGTATAGGGTAATTTACTTCACACTCGACAGCAACACGCTAAATCTCCCGTTGCGCAAAGTACATAAATCCGCAAAACTCCTTGCTAAACGAGTCTTTTCGCAGATTCCGAAAGCCCGCCGCATAAGAAAAGCGGAGCGACTGGCGCTCCGCTTTTCGTGTCTCTACGCAGGCGAAATTCTCAATACAGGTGGAAATCGACTTCGACGGTGATCATGGACGGGACGGGGGTCTTGCCGTCTTTGAGGGCGGGCTTGAATTTGTATCTGCGGACGGCTTCCATGGCTTTCTCGTCGAGTCCCATGCCCAGGGTGCGGACGACATGCACGCTCTGCGGATTGCCCTGCGCGTCCACGATGAGCGCGATGACGCAAATGCCCTGGTACTTGGCGCGGCGCGCTTCGTCGGAGAACTCGGCTTCAGGCTGGAAGATGGGAATGGGCGCGGAGATTCTGCCGCCCACCTGATAAACGCCGCCACCCGCATTGCCGCCGGAGCCGGGGCCGTATCCATTGCCGTTGCCGGAACCGAGGCCGCCGCCGCCACCCGATCCCATGCCCGCTCCGCTGCCGCCGCCGGCCGAGGCCAGGGTGACATTGGAGGAGTTGTGCATGCCGATCATGGGCATGTTGTTGTCGGGCAGCTGGATGTCTTTTTGCACGTTGATGGCCGGAGGCTCAGGCAGCTTGGGGTGCTCGATGGTGACAGGCGTGGGAGGCGCGACGGGATCCTTGATCTTCTCAGGCAGTTTGCCCTTGTTGGCTTCGACCATGCTGCGATCGCCGCCACCACCACCGCCGCCGGCTTTGACTGGATTCTTGGGGGCGTTGTAGTCGCCGATGGTGATGTCGGTGTCGAGCAGCGAGGGCTTGACCGCCTCAATGACCTTTCTACCCACAAAGAACAGAATGATCAGCAGGATGAGGCCGTTGATGGTGGTGGAGATGCCGATGGCCCAGGGATTGGGCTTGACGGCCATCCGGTCGGGCACGGGAATCGGCGTCGAGGTCAACTGCAAAGGCGGCAGCTTGACCGGGAAAAACACGTCGCGGATGCTTTCCCAGAGGTCGGCCACGAGGGGCTTTTCCTCGAATGCCTTGCCCAGGAATGCGTCCAGCCCATGACCGTACTCCGGCCCTGCGCCTCTTTGGTTGTTCATTTCTTCCGGTCTCATGTGTTTTAGTTAATTGCCCTTGTTGCCGTCCGTGGGGCTGCTGCGGCCAGTCCAGACGCGTGCGCGCCCTTGACAGGCACATCCAATCATTATGCTTTACCTTGGCCTTTCTTGTCTTGGAATTGTAACTTTACTGCCGTGGCCCGGTAAGCATTTACGACTTCGAGCAGCCTCCAAAGTGTTCGATGCGGTTACGGTTGCGCTTCCACAAATAATAGACGGTTGAGAAGGGCGGTTTGTTACCGGAAATTCGTCACCATGCCGTTTACACTGGAATTGGATGAGTGAAGGGTCATTTTAAGCGAAACCGTCCCTCAGGGGCTAAAGCCCTCAATCATCTAGCGGTAATTGCGGCACGACTGAAGTCGTGCCCTTTCACGGTGGCTTCAGGTTTGTGGCACGGGTGAATTCGTGCCTTTTCAAGGCAGCCTCGAACTGATCCAGGATCAATAAGTTCGCATTTTAGAACGGAGTCCCGATGTCCCCTGCGCCGGAGTTGAAGGCGACGCTTACACTGCCCCAGACCGCCTTCCCGATGAAAGCCAATCTGCCCCAGAATGAGCCGCTTCGGCTCAAGCGCTGGGCTTCGCTTCGGCTTTATGACGAGCTGCGCAAGGCGGGACAGGGGCGGCCGGTTTACCTGCTGCACGACGGGCCGCCCTACGCCAATGGGCCAATTCACCTGGGCCACGCGTTGAACAAAGGCTTGAAGGATTTCGTGGTGAAGTCGAAGACCATGGCCGGGTTCGATGCGCCTTTTGTGCCGGGCTACGACTGCCATGGGCTGCCCATCGAGATCAAGGTGGACGAGAAGCTGGGGCATAAAAAGCTGGAGATGCCGGTGCCGGCGGTGCTGGATGCCTGCCGGGCCTACGCGCAGAAATACGTCGACATGCAGACGGAACAGTTCGAGCGCATTGGGTGCTTTGGGCGCTGGCAGACGCCTTACAAGACGATGGCGCGCGGCTACGAGGCGAAGACGCTGGAGGCGTTTTACGGATTTCTCGAGAAGGGATTTGTTTATCGCGGATTGAAGCCGGTGTACTGGTGCATCCACGACCGGACGGCGCTGGCCGAGGCCGAGGTGGAGTATGAAAACCACACCAGCCCGTCGGTGTACGTGCGCTACCGGCTGACTTCCGATGCGGGGGCGATAGCACCCGCGCTGGCCGGGCGCGAGGTTTACACCGTCATCTGGACCACGACGCCGTGGACGCTGCCAGCGTCGCTGGCTGTGGCTTTTCATCCGGATTTTGAGTACGTGGCGCTGGATTGCGACGGCGGAGTCTACATTGTCGCTAACGAACTCGCCGGGAAAGTCATTGTCGAATGCAAACTCAAGAGCCGCGCGGAGCCAGAGAAACCGGCTTCGCAGGGCGACATCGTCGCGCGCTTCAAGGGCGCAGCGCTGGATCGAGCGACCTTTCAGCATCCATTTCTGGAGCGGTCCATTCTCGGCGTGCTGGCGACTTATGTTACGGCCGATACGGGCACTGGAGCGGTGCATACCGCGCCTGCGCATGGCGCCGACGATTTTTATACCGGGCAAAGGTACGGACTCGATCCGATCTGCCGCGTGGATGCGGGTGGGCACATCCACGTCGATCCCGCGGCCTGGCCGCAGGACGCTGCGCCGGCCTTCGACGGGCTTACGGTTTGGAAGGCCAATCCGGTGATCGTGGCCATGCTGGAAGAACGCGGCGCGCTGCTGGGCGGGGCGCAACTTGAGCACTCCTATCCGCATTGCTGGCGCTGCCATCATCCCGTGATCTTCCGCGCTACGGAGCAGTGGTTTATTTCGCTGGAGACGCCGATCAAACGCGGCGATTCTTCGGAGGTCAGTTTCCGGCAGCTTGCGATTGAGGAGATCGACAAGGTGGTGTGGGACCCGGCGTGGGGCAAGGAGCGCATCACCAATATGATTGCCACGCGCCCTGACTGGTGCATCAGCCGCCAGCGCATCTGGGGCGTGCCGATCGCCGTGTTTCTGTGCGAAGGGTGCAGCCTGCCGATTGTCAATGCCGATTTGAATCGCAAGATCGTGGATTTGTTCGAGCGCGAGGGCGTGGAGGCGTGGCATCTGCCGGCAAGCGACGGGCTGTTGGCGGCGGGGACAAAGTGCGCGCACTGCGGCGGTGTCACGTTTCGCAAAGAGACCGACATTCTCGACGTGTGGTTCGACTCGGGCGTGAGTTGGCTGGCGGTTTGCGAGTCGGACCCGGAGCTGAGTGCGGCTTATACGGCCTTCGAAAGCCAGGATCGGGCGAAGTGCACGGAAGTTCTCTATTTGGAGGGCGGCGATCAGCATCGCGGATGGTTTCACTCTTCGCTGCTGACTTCTGTGGCGTTGCGCGGGCGCGCGCCGTACTCGCACGTGGCCACGGCGGGATGGACGCTCGATGAGCAGGGCCGCGCCATGTCGAAGTCGCTGGGCAATGGCGTCGATCCTGTTGACATTGCGAACCGCATGGGCGGCGAGATTGTGCGGCTGTGGGTGGCGTCGGTGGATTTCCGCGAGGACATGGCAGCCAGCGAAAACCTGATGCAGCGCTGCGCCGAGCTCTACAAAAAATTGCGCAATACGTTTCGTTTTTTGCTCGGCAATTTGCACGGATTCGACCCGGCGCGCGATCGCATTGCCGAGGGCGAACTGCTGCCGCTGGATCGTTATATGCTGGCGCGGACGCGCGAGCTCACCGAAAAGATTCTCGGCTGGTATGAGGCGTTTGAGTTTCATCGCGTGTACCAGGCGGTGAACGAGTTCGCCGTCGTGGACCTGAGCGCGTTTTATCTCGACGCGCTCAAGGACCGCATGTATACGTTCGCGCCTACCAGCGTGGCGCGCCGCTCGGCACAGACCGTGCTGTGGCAGATTACGGAAGCACTGGTGCGGCTGGTTGCGCCGATCCTTACTTTTACTGCCGACGAAGTGTGGGAGTATTTGCCGCCCGTGGCCGGACGCGAAGTCAGCGTGCACCTGGCGCGGTTTCCTAAGCCGGAAGAAGTGTTCTCCGGCGATGCAACGGCACTGATCGAGGAGTGGAAGAAGCTGTTTGAGATTCGGAATGCGGCGCTCCGCAAGCTGGAACAAGAACGGCAGGCGAAGAGCATCGGAAAGGGCCTTGAAGCCGATGTGTCGATTGAGGCATCGGGCGAGGCGCTGTCGCTCCTGCAACGTTATTCGCTGTCGGATCTGAAGGAGCTCATCAACGTTTCAGCGGTGCGGGTTAAAGAGTACGAATCCACGGATCCCGTTCCGCAGGCACGCGAATCGGAAGTAATACTACCCTCATTGGGCGGACACGTTGAAATCCTCGCCCTTCCCGCCGCAGGCGCGAAGTGCGCGCGCTGCTGGAATTTCATGCCGGACACGGCCGACTACGGCATCTGGCGAAATGTGTGCGGGCGCTGCCGGAGCGCTTTGACTGAAATGGGCATCCAACCTCCTAAGCCCCAGCCCGCGGACGAAAATCCGTCCGCGGGAGCCCCGCATCAACCGGAGGTCGCACAGTGAGCTGGTTTGCCAACTGGCCCCGGCCGCGCCGCCTGCACTACCTGCTGCTGATCACGGCGCTCGTCGGCGCTCTAGACCGGCTGTCGAAGTTTTGGGTCGTCAAGCACGTTCGTTTCGGCGGCGCGATTCCCGTTATCGACCACTTTCTGCGCATCTCGCACTGGACCAACGAGGGCGCGGCTTTTTCCATGTTTGCCGGCTCGGCCTCGCCCAACGCGGTGCGCTGGGGACTGGTGGCGTTCACGATCGCCGCGGCGTTGTGCGTCTTCATCGCCATGGTGCGGCTGGGCGACCGCGTCACGCTCGCCACGGTCTCGCTCGCGCTCATTTTGGGCGGCGCTCTGGGCAATGTGCACGACCGCATCTTCTACGGGTCTGTTGTCGATTTTATTGAGGTGCACATCTTCGCCTATCACTGGCCCGACTTCAACCTGGCCGACTCCTCGATTGTGGTTGGGGCTTGCCTGCTGTTTCTCGATTCCCTGCTGCCGCAACGCAAGAATGCCGCCTGATCCAATATTCAAGACAGTTGTTTCAACATTGAAAGTGAGAGTTCGTGCCGCCGCTACGGGGCTGCGATCCCTTTGGGGTCCTTACCCAGGACTGCGTTCGTCCGCCGCGGCGGACGAACTTCGTCCTGGGCTATTTTCGGTGGCCCCTCCGGGGCCGGGGCTCGCGTTCGCGCGGCGGTGGCGGGTAAGTTTGAAAGAAACCATTCCTCAGGGGCTAAAGCCCGCGCCCATTATTGAGCGTTTTGCGGCACGAATGAATTCGTGCCCTTTCAAAACAGCCTCAGGGTGACCCACACCACGCGACGGTTGCGCGCCGGGCGCATGGTTGTCTTTGGCCGGTATAATTGGTCGGACCTCGCAAGAGCGGTTCCACAATCGATGTGCCCTTTCTGGCTGTTGCGCAATTTGGGTTTTTCTTAAGGAAAAACCCACTCAGCAATCGCCGCTCCGAGGTACTTTAATTGTGGAACCGCTGGCGCGCCCCTTAGGAGCCAGACAGAATGCCGCAAGTAGGAAGCGAATCGCGCAGTTTTTTTGCAACGTTTAGAGACCCCAATCGCGTTTCCCATCAGCGCTGGGTGATCTGCTTCCTGCTGTTTCTGGCTACGGTGATCGCGTACGTGGATCGGGGCGTGATCGCTTACCTGAAAAACACTCTGGAGAATGTGATCCCGGGCCTGAACGACCGATCCTATGGATTCGTGACCGCGGCTTTTACGGCTGCTTACGCCATCGGCATGGTGGTCGCGGGCGGATTCACCGACAAGCTGGGAACGCGCAAAGCGTTCGCCATCGCTATCGGCATCTGGAGCATCGCGGCCATGCTGCCGGGCGCGGCGTTTTCCGTCCTCACGTTCGGGATCGCCATGTTTCTCCTGGGCCTGGGCGAGGCCGCCAACTTTCCCGCGTGCATCAAGACCGTTGCAGAATGGTTTCCCCGGCGCGAGCGCGCGCTGGCCACGGGAATCTTTAACTCCGGCGCCAATATCGGCAACATCGTGGTGCCGGTTGCGGTGCCGACGCTGGTGATGCTGGTGAGCTGGCGCGGCGCTTTTGTGGTGACCGGAGCGCTGGGCGTGGTTTGGCTGATTTTTTGGCTCATCTACTATCGACGGCCCGAGCAGCACCGCAGCGTTTCAAAAGCTGAACTGGATCTGATCCTGAGCGACCCCGCGGAAACAGTGGAAAGTGTTCCCTGGCGCCGGGTTCTGCCCCGCAAAGAGACCTGGGCCTTCGCGATCGGCAAGTTCCTCACCGACCCCATCTGGTGGTTCTACCTGTTCTGGATTCCCGGTTACCTGCAAACGACTTTTCACCTGAGTCTCCAGCAAAGCCGCGTGCCGGTGGTGATGGCATACAGCATTTCGATCATTGGCAGTATTGGCGGCGGATATCTTTCCTCCGTGATGATCAAGCGCGGCATCAGCGCCAACGTGGCCCGCAAGACCACGCTGCTGATCTGCGTGGCATTGATCGCGCCGATTTTTCTTACGCCGTTTGTTTATCATCTGTGGCTCGTGGTGGCGTTGCTGGGCATGGCTACGGCGGGGCACCAGGGATGGTCGGCGAACCTGTTCACGCTGCCGTCGGATATGTTTCCCAAGTCCGCGGTAGCCAGCGTGATCGGCATCGGCGGCATGGCGGGCGCGCTGGGCGGCGTTCTGTTCCAGTTGGGAACGGGTTACATCGTCTATCTCACGCACAGCTACGTCACGTTGTTCATCATCGCGTGCCTGGCTTATCCAGCGGCGTTCCTCATCATTCACGGCATTTCGCCCAAGCTGGCGCCGGCTAAGATTGGATAGATTGCTACGCTGAGGTTTGCAACGAGCCGCCCGGCGATCGATGCCGGGCGGTCGCATTGTGGGAGGAACATCGGGAGCAGGCCAGACGCTCTGCTTCGTATCAACTTCACGAGGGACCTGATGAAAATTCGCTGGAATCCTTTCTTATTTGGCGCTTGTTGCGGCGCCAAAGTCGCAATCCTATTTCTTCTTCCCGGCTTTTTTCACGTTGCGCGGGCGCAACGGCTTTCTGAAAACGTTATTCCCTCGCATTATGCGTTGTGGTTCGCGCCGGATCTGAAGGCTGCCACGTTCACCGGTTCTGAAACGATCGACGTCAACATCAAGGAGCCGACGACTGCGATTACGCTGAATGCGAATGAGCTCAAATTCGAGAGTGTGAGCATCACTTCCCCGGGAGGCCCGGTGCACAAGGGATGGGTGACCCTCGATTCAGGCAAGCAGCAGGCCACACTCATTTTCCCGAAGACGATTCCGGCCGGTAATGCGACTCTGCGCATCCAATTCACCGGAATCCTGAACAACGAGTTGCGCGGCTTTTATCTTTCAAAGACCGCGCGCCGCAGCTACGCCGTGACGCAATTCGAGTCCACCGACGCGCGCCGCGCGTTTCCCTGCTTCGACGAGCCGGCCTTCAAGGCGACGTACGATGTATCGCTGACGATCGACGCGGGCGATACGGCGATTTCGAACAGCGCCGTGGCGTCGGATATGCCGGGGCCCGGCCCGGGCAAGCACACGGTGGTTTTCGGAACCACGCCGAAAATGTCTACATATCTCGTCGCTTTTGTGGTGGGCGACTTTGCGTGCGCAAGCGGCGAGCAGGACGGCGTGGCCCTGCGTGTTTGCGCCACGCCTGACAAGGTTCGGCTCGCGCCCTTCGCTCTCGATGTTGCAAAATTCGCCCTGCACTATTACGACAACTACTTCGGCATTCACTACCCGCTGAAGAAACTCGACCTCATCGGCATTCCCGACTTCGAGGCCGGCGCCATGGAGAACTTCGGCGCCATCACCTTCCGCGAGACTGCCCTGCTTGTCGACCCCAGGGCTGCTTCTCTGCGCACACAACAACACGCGACCATCGACATCGTTCACGAGATGGCGCACCAGTGGTTCGGCGACCTGGTGACCATGCAGTGGTGGGATAACATCTGGCTCAACGAAGGCTTCGCCACTTGGATGGAGACCAAATGCACGGCCGCGATGCATCCGGAGTGGAACATTCCGCAATATGTGGCGGCGGACGAACAAAAGACACTGGATATCGACGCGCAGCCCACGACGCGCGCCATCCGCGCCAGCGCCGACACGCCGGACGAGATCGAACAGATGTTCGACCCCATCGCCTATAACAAGGCCGGCGCCGTGCTGCTGATGGTGGAGAATTATGTTGGCGAGGAAACCTTCCGCAGGGGCGTGCACGCGTATCTGGCGGCGCATGCATACGGCAACGCCACTGCCGAGGATTTTTGGAACGCGCAGACCGACGTGAGCCACAAGCCGGTCGACAAGATTATGGAGTCGGTGGTGGCGCAAACGGGCGCGCCGCTGCTTGAATTTGGCGCTCCCGATGCGGGCCGGGTTGGGGTCGCGCAATCGCGTTTCTTCCTCAGCCCCGGCATCACGCCCGATCCCGGCCAGAAATGGATGTTGCCGGTCTGCTTTAAAGCGGGGGCAAAAGATCAGGACTGCCAGGTTCTCACGCCCAACTCGCCGTCGCTGGCGATTCCTTCGTCTCAACTATTTTTTGCCAACGCGGGCGGCAAGGGCTACTACCGCAGCGCGTATGCGCCCGCCCGGTACGCGGCGCTGGTGGCGCAGGTAGAAACCGGCCTCACTCCCGAAGAGCGCATCAGCCTGTCTGGCGACGAGTGGGCGCAGATGTGCGCCAACAAGGCTACGGTCGGCGATTATCTGACCCTCGTGGCTGCGCTCAGCGGCGATCCCAGCAGCGATGTTCTCGAGAACGCCATTGCCAACGTGGGCGTGATTGCCGACAGCGTGGCCGCGACCGAGGAGGAGCGCGACGCGCTCGCTGCATGGATTCGACGCACGTTTGTTCCCGCGTACGAGCGTCTCGGAAAGGCCTCGACAAGCGACTCCGCAAATGCGCGTGAGCTGCGCGCGCAACTTCTCTCGCTTCTCGCTTCTTATGGGAAAGATGCCGAGTCACGAACAGAGGCGCGGCGGATCGCGGAGCAATATTTGTCCGGTCGGGAATTGCCCGATGGGGCCTCGGTCGATGCCACTCTCGGCCAGGCCGCTCTCGACATTGCGGCGGAGAACGGCGACACTGCGCTCTTCGACAAGCTCGAAAACATCTACGAAACTTCAAGCGATCCGGAGTTGCAGGAGCTTGCGCTGCGCAAGCTGGCCGTTTTTGCGAACCCCGATCTGCTGGAGCGCGCCCTCGAATACTCCGTTTCCGCGAAGGTGCGCAACCAGGATTCGGCCATTCAATTTCGAACTGCCATGCGGATCGCGGAAAACCGCGACCAGACCTGGAATTTCATGAAGACACATTGGGGCCAGGTGCAGGCCGAATTCACGCCCGAGATGGGCGAGATCTTCGTGGAGGGTACGGGCAACTTCTGCTCCGCCGAGGCGCGCGAAGATGTGAAGAACTTTTTGGCGAGTCATCCGGTGTCGGCGGCCGACTCGGCCCTCAGGCACTCCATCGAACATATCGACGGCTGCATTGAGTTGCGCAGGCTGCAGGAACCGAACTTGAAGACGTGGCTGGCGGCGCAGGGGCGGTAGCGGATTTGTGTTGGCGTTGCCTGCGCTGCGGGGGTCTGGAGACCCCCGCTACAGCCGGTCAGGAGACCGGCGGTACAAATTCTCGCCGCGTGCGAGAAACGCGGGCTAAAGTTTGCGCAGGCGGGCGCAGGCTTCGTCCAGGTCCGCGTCCTGCTTGGCAAAACAGAAGCGCAACAAATTCTCGCCGCGGCCGGGGCGGAAGAATGCCGATCCGGCGACGGCGGCTACGCCGGTAGCTTTGAGCAGATGGCGAGCTTTTTCCGCGGCGGTTTTGCCGGGCAGGCGTTCTACGTCGGCCATGATGTAGTACGCGCCGGCGGGCACTGCCGGCTTCATGCCCGCGTCTTCGAGCGCGGCGGCCATCTTGCCGCGTTTGGATTGATAATCGGCAGCCAGTTGCGTGTAGAAGCTGGGCGGCAACTGCTCGAGTCCCGCGGCCGCGCCAACTTGCAGCGGCGCGGGCGCGCACACGTAGGTGAGATCGTGGAAGTGCGCCATGGCCGGCATCCATCGCGCATCGGCGGCGGCGTAACCGATGCGCCAGCCGGTGATGGAAAACGTTTTGCTGAATCCCGAGATGACGATGGTGCGCTCGCGCATGCCGGCGAGCGCGGCCGCGCAGATGTGGCGCGCGCCATCGTAGACGAAGTACTCGTAAATTTCGTCGGTGATGAGGAAGAGATCGTGCTGGCGGCAAAGTTCCGCAACTTCTTCGAGCTCGGATTGCGAAAAGATTTTGCCGCTGGGGTTGGCCGGAGTGTTCACAAGGACGGCGCGGGTTTGCGGCGTAACGGCACGGCGCATGGCATCCGCATCGAGATGGAAATCGGGCTCGGCGAGCGCGACTAAGACTGGTTGAATGCGCAGCGATTTAAACGTATTCACGTGGTAGCCGTAAAACGGCTCGAAGACCAGCACCTCGTCGCCGGGATTGAGCAGCGCCATGGCGGCGGCATGCAAGCCGGCCGTGGCTCCGGACGCCACAAGAACCTCACGATCGAAATCGTAGCCAAGGCCGTATTCGCGCTGCTGCTTGGCCGCGATGGCTTCGCGCAGCCGCGCAATGCCGTCGCATCGCGTGTAAATGTTCTGGCCGTCGCGCATGGCCTGGGCGGCCGCGGCCTCGACGATCGCGGGCACCGGCGTGTCGCAAACGCCCTGCGCCAGGTTGATGCCGCCCATGCGATCGCACTCCGTAGTCATGGCGCGGATTTCCGACTGAAAGGTTTCGGGCGCCAGGGCGCTGAGGGCAAGGCGCGACGGGCTTGCGGTGGTGTACAGGGTGGTGGCGGGCACGGGGAAGATCCTTTGCTTTTATCTTACATACCGAAGGTGCGGAATTCCCCGGTCCCCAAGTGCGAGGGACCGGGGGCACCCCACGGTGTTGCCGCGCGCAGCCAAAGCGGGCGCGGGCGTAGTATCTTGCAGAAAGAGTCGAAACCCGCGCGTACCGCACCAGCCTTATGCATGAACTTTCCATCGCGGCCAGTATTGTGGAGTCGGTGACCGAATCGGCGGCGGCGTATCCGGGCGCGCGCGTGAAAGAAGTGCGGTTGCGTGTGGGCGCTTTGGCTTCGGTGGTCGAGGACTCGCTCAAGTTCTGCTGGGAATTGGCGACAGAAGGCTCGCCGCTGGCGGGCGCGGCGCTCGTCATCCATATGTTGCCGGTGATTTTACATTGCGATGCCTGCGGCGTGGATACAGAGATTGCAGGCGTGCAGAGTTTTCGCTGTCCCCGGTGCGGGGAACTGGCCGCGGATTTGCGCCAGGGACGCGAGATGGAAATCGAATCGATTGAATTGGAAGAGCCGGACAAAATTGAGGAACGGGTTGAGGAGCGGGTATGACGACGCGCATTGTGGAGTTGCGGCGGGGGATCTTGAAGAAGAACGATGAACTGGCGGCGGGGTTGCGCGGCCGCTTCGCTTCGGCCGGCGTGCTGGTGCTGAACCTGGTTTCAAGTCCGGGCACGGGCAAGACCGCGTTTCTTGAACGGACCCTGCGCGAGGTGCTTGCGCACGGCAGGCGCGCGGCTGCCTTAGTGGGAGACCTCGAGACCGACAACGATGCGCGGCGGCTGGCGGCGAGCGGCGCGCCGGTGCGCCAGATCAACACGCATGGCATTTGCCACCTTGATGCGGAGATGATCGGGAAGCATCTCGAAGGATGGGAACAGGTTTCGCTGGCCGGACTCGACTATCTGTTTATTGAAAATGTCGGCAACCTGGTGTGCCCGTCGAGCTACGATTTGGGCGAACGCATCCGCGTGGCGCTGCTCAGCGTGACCGAGGGCGAAGACAAGCCGCTCAAATATCCGGGGCTGTTCAACTCCGCTGATGCGGCGGTGATTACGAAAATCGACATTGCCGAGCCATGCGGCTTCGATCGCGAGCTGGCCCTGCGCAATATTAACGAAATCCGGCCCGGCATTCGCATCTTTGAGACCTCCGCCAAGACGGGCGCGGGGATGGAGGGGTGGCTCGCGTATCTTGCGGAGCAAGGGAGCAAGGGAGCGAGGGAGCAAGGGAACGAGACAACGTTTTAGTTCTTGTTTCAAAAATGCCCGGGTGGGGTTGGCCGCATCGCACAGGGGTTAAGACCCCACAATTTTGAAGCCTATTTCGGCGCGACTGAAGTCGCGCCCTGATACAAGACTGGTTCTTGAAACACGCTGTAGGCGCGGCGCGTTCCGATCTTAAACATCTCGCGATATTTTTCTTTCGCTTGGCGTTGCAAACGCATGGTCCGTGGGCGTACCTTGCAGCTAAGGTCGGTAGCACAAAATGGCTCCTTCGGACTCCCCAGGGCAACACGCGGGCGCGCGGGAACACGCTCGTCCGGGTTTTGCGCAGAATACAATCGAGCGGCTTTTTGAGTTTTCGCCGGACGCGATCCTCGTCTCCGACGGAAACGGCGTGATGCGCGCCGCCAACCCGCGCGCCGAGGAGCTGTTCGGTTACGCGAGCGAAGAGCTGATCGGCATGCCCGTGGAGATGCTTGTGCCGGCGCGCTTCCGCGCCAATCATCCGCGCCATCGCGAGAATTACGCCGCTCATCCCCGCACGCGGCAGATGGGCGCGGCCATGAATTTGTTCGGCCTGCGCAAAGACGGCACAGAAGTTCCGGTCGACATCATGCTCAAGCCGATGGAGACCGCGGACGGTCCAGCAGTGGTCACCTTCATCCGCGACGCCACGGAACAACGCGCGGCGCAAGAGGCTGTGCGGCTGAACGATGCGCGGCTGCGTTCCATCGTCGAGAGCATCGGCGAATATGGGATTTATCTGCTTGACCGCGAGGGCCACATTCTGACCTGGAATCCCGGCGCCGAGCGCATCAAGGGATACAAGGCCGACGAAGTGCTGGGCTCGCACTATGCGCGTTTTTTTACGCAAGAGGATGTCGAGCAGGGCCGTCCCGCCGAACTGCTGCGGCAGGCCGCCGCCAAGGATCGCGTGGAAGAAGAGGGCTGGCGCGTGCGCAAAGACGGCTCGCGCTTCTGGGCCAACGTGGTGATCACGGTCATCCGCGACAGCAGCGGCGCGGTCACGGGATTCTCGAAGATCACGCGCGACGTGACCGAGCACAAGCACGCGCAGGAGTCGGTGATTGCCGAGCTGAGCAGCTTGTTGCTGGTGAATGTGGATATTCGCAAGCTGCTGGGCGCGTTTTCCTCGAGCATCCACCAGATGGTGCCGCACGATGCCGCGACGATCGCGCTCTATGAGGAGACCACGGGCAAGCTGCGCGTGCAATTCCTCGGCCTGGATGAGGCCGATGCCAACCAGGGCGAGGTGCTGCTCGATCCCGATGCTTCTCCGGCCGGGCAGGCATTTCGCACGCGGCGACCGGTGATTTTGAACAAGATCGATCGCTGGCCCTTCGCGCCCCAGTCCGTGAAACACCTTACCGGGATGGGCATGCAGTCGGGCGTCTGGGTGCCGCTGATCCATCGCGAGAGAACTCTCGGCGCCATGATGGTGGCCAGCCGCCGCGAGAATACCTTTGCCCAACGCGACGCCGAAATGCTGAGCCAGGTGGCCGGACAAGTGGCCATGGCGGTGAACAACGCTCTCGCCTTTAAGCAGATCGCCGAACTGCGCGACCGCCTGACACAGGAAAAGAAATATCTCGAAGAAGAGATCAATCTCGAGCATCGTTTCGAAGACATCGTGGGTGAAAGCTCGGGCCTGCGCAGCGTGCTGCGCGAGATTGCGACCGTTGCGCCCACCGATGCCACGGTGCTGATCCAGGGCGAGACCGGAACCGGCAAAGAACTGCTGGCGCGCGCCCTCCATCGCCTGAGCCCGCGCAACGAGCGGACATTTATCAAATTGAATTGCGCGGCCATTCCCGCGGGGCTGCTGGAAAGCGAGCTGTTCGGTCACGAGAAGGGCGCGTTTACCGGCGCCATCGCGCGGAAAATCGGCCGCGTGGAGCTGGCGCATGAGGGCACGCTCTTCCTCGACGAAGTGGGCGAGTTGCCGCTCGACCTGCAGCCAAAGTTGCTGCGCGCTTTGCAGGAGCACGAGATCGAGCGCCTGGGCGGCACGCGGCCCATCCCCATCAACGTGCGACTGATCGCCGCCACCAATCGCGACCTGGCCAAGATGGTGGCGGAAAAAGAATTTCGCAGCGACCTCTTTTACCGCCTGAAGGTGTTTCCCGTGTTTGCGCCGCCACTGCGCGATCGCGTTGCCGACATTCCCATCCTGGTGCGGCATTTTGTCTCGCGCCACGCGCGCCGCATGGGCAAGACCATTGAAACTATTCCGCCGGAGGCGATGGATGCGCTGACGGCGTGGAAGTGGCCCGGCAATATTCGCGAGCTCGAGAATTTTCTGGAGCGCGCGGTGATCCTCTCGCGAGGACCGGCGCTGCACGTGCCGCTGGCCGAGCTTGAAGCCATGCAGGAAGAGGAAGAAGACGAGGCGGCATCGACGAATCCCACTCTAGTGGCTGCCGAGCGCGAGACCATTCTGCGCGCGCTGCGCGAAGCCAAAGGCGTGATAGGCGGACCGGGCGGCGCGGCCGAGCGGCTGGCGTTGAAACGCACTACGCTCAACTCCAAAATGAAGAAGCTCGGCATTGAGCGCGGCGACTATATGTAGAGGTCGAGGGTGAGTGTGAGTGTGAAAGGCCGCGGCTAAATGGACGCAGACGGCCCGCCGCTCTGCCGATGCGCGGTGCTTGTATCGGGGCATGGCTAAAGACTTCAGTGGCGAAGGCCGGGTTTTTGCAAGAGCACAAGCCTGAAGCTGTGAGAAAATCTTGCCGCGCACTCACTCTGACACACTCACACTCACACTCTCACTCGCTCTTTGCGACTTCCCTTCGTCTCCGTGACGAAATATCGCCTTCGTCATTTCGTCACGCGGTGCTCTTCACTGTCCACCGCAGCTGATTCCATAAAAATCTAACTGCTTTGCATTCAGCGGCCCACGGCCTTCTTTGCACCGGCGTGAAAGTTTGGCACGCGCCGTGCTTTATCACTGGCATGGCGCAGGATGAGCCAGCAAGTGTTGCGAATTACTCTTGAAGAAAAATCGGATGCGGTCGTTCTGAAACTGGAAGGCCGACTCACCGGACCAGAGGCGGTCGAACTTGGCCGCCTGTGGGAAGAGAAAGCTCCGGCATTCGCGCAGAAGAGATTGTCGCTCGATCTGCGGGAAACGACGTTTGCCGACGCCGGCGGAATTCGTATTTTGAAAGCGATCTACTCGCAAACCGGAGCCGCAATCCTCAGCGGCACACCATGGACCCAGTATCTTGCGGAAGAAGTGGCAAGCAAGGACTCACAACCAGCGGGCTCGGAGGTCTGAAATGCTAGCAACGCACGAAATGACGAACCAGGCAAATGTTCCTTCTTACCGGAAGGGTGAATTTTTCAAGGCGTTGCCGGCCGAGGCTCTGGCCGATCTGGAGCGCTTGCTGGCGCCCTCTACTTATCCCGCCGGCAGGGTACTCTTTTGCGAGACGCAGGCCGCCTCCGGCATTTACGTGGTTCTCGATGGCGAGGTCAAGCTCTCGATCAATTCGCCGGATGGACGGCGCTTGAGTTTCCGCATCGCCAAAGCGGGCGAAGTGCTGGGTCTTTCTTCCGCGCTCTCCGGCGGCCAATACGAGATGACCGCCGACACGCTTTACCCGGCCAAGATCGCGCACATTTCGCAGCAGGTCTTTCTTGCAATTCATGTCTCGTTATCCGGCGGTTTACCAGTCGGTGGCGCGCGAGATGGTCCGCACCTACAACACGGCCTGCGAGCAACTGCGCATGGTGGGCCTGTCGACATCGGTACACGAGCGCCTGGCGAAGCTGCTGCTGGTTTGGAGCGACGAACCCGGCCAGAAGCCGGAGCGGGCGTCGCGCTGCCGCCTCTCGCTGACGCACGAACAGATCGGCGAATTCATCGGCGCTTCGCGCGAAACCGTGACGCGCACCTTGAGCATTTTCAAAAACCAGCACCTGGTGGCTCAGCACGGATGCACGCTGACCATCCCCAGCCGCGTGGCTCTGGAGAGTTACGCGCGCGGGTAGGACTATCGATTTCATCCTCCGGGGAAAGACAATTGAGTTGGCCGTTTGCCGGAACTGTGCACTGTTGGAAGGCGGAGCGCAGAATCGGTGAACGGTCACTTTCTTTGCGGCGCCTTCTTAGCTTCTTTTCATTCTCATTAATGCCAGCCGCGCCGCATGATAGCCGCACATGCCGTGCACGCCGCCGCCGGGAGGCGTCGACGCCGAGCACAGATAAAGATTCGGCGCGCTGGTGGCGTAGCTGCGCCGGGTGGGGCGGAAGATCATCTGGCGAAGCGACAGTGCGCCGCCGGCGATGTCGCCGCCCAGAAGATTCGCATCGATACTCTCGAGTCCGGCAGGCGTGGAAACGTGGCGAGCCAGAATGCAATCGCGGAAACCGGGAGCGAAGCGCTCGATCTGCGCGTCGATGCGGTTTTCCATTTGGGCGCGTTCCGCGCTGTCGAATATCGCCCCGTTGGGCACGTGGCAATAGGCCCACAACACATGTTTGTCCACAGGCGCACGCGTTGGATCGAAGAGCGTGGGCTGGGCGGCGAGTACAAAGGGCCGCTCCGCGCACCGGCCCTGCGCCACGGCGTATTCCGAAGCGGCAATCTCTTCGAATGATCCGCCCAGATGCACTGTGATGGCGCGGCGGCACTCCTGTGCGCGCCACGGAACCGGCGCTGATAACGCGTAGTCGACTTTGAATGCGCCGGGGCCGAGTTGAAATCGCTCGATTGCGCGCCGGTAGCCGTTTGCGAGTCGGGCGCCGGCAATTGCCACGAGTTGCCGCGGCGCGGTGTCGAAGAGCATTAGATCGCTTTCGGCTTCGAGCTCTTTGAACGCGGCGGCATCGATGCGCCGGGAAGTGTGTACCGCTCCTCCCAGCGAGTTGAGGTAGCCGATGAGCGCATTTGGGATCGCCTGCGCGCCACCGCGCGGAATCGGCCAGCCCACGGCATGAATCGTAATGCCGAACATCCATCCGACGGTCGCGCTCAAGGGCCGATCGAAACTAAGGCAGGAGTGGCCCGCGAGGCCTGCGAAAACGGCGCGCGTGCGCGCGTTGGAGAAATGACTCTTCACGAAACTTTGCGCGGACTGGAGCGCGCTCAGACCGAAGCGAGCCATGCGCAGCGGATGACGCGGCACGCGCAGGAGCGGCCCCAAACTGTCCTTAGCAAATTCCTGCCAATAATCGGCAGCGGGCTGCATCAAATTTCGCCAGGCTTTGCCGTCTTCGCCGAGTGCGCGTTCGGTTGCGGCCAGGTCGCGTTCGAGGACCACCGCGGTTCCATCGTCGAGTGGATGCGCGAGCGGCGCTTCGCCGTGAATCCACTCCAATCCGGAGCCTGCGAGGGGAAGCGCTTGGAAGAACGGCGAGCCGGCGGCGAAGGGATGCACGGCCGAGCCAAAGTCGTGCAGAAATCCCGGCAGCGTAAGCGGCAAGGTGCGGGTTGCGCCGCCCGGCTCGGCTTCAGCCTCGTCAGACGTCCACGCGCAGCCCCGCCTGTGCGAGAACGATCGCGGCGGCCAGCCCGTTCGGGCCCGATCCGATGATGCAGGCGCGGCTCATTCTTTCATTGTCCTCCGGCGCGTTTTCGAAAAACGGAAATTCTCGCGCCGCCCCTACGGGGCTGCAATCTCATCCCCTGTCTCAACCCAGGGTTCCCAATCGGTTCGCCAAGGCGAACCGATCGTCCACCCTGGGCTATTTTCGATCGGCCCCTCCGGGGCCGTCCGCCTCTGCGCTCCGATTCATCCAGCGCAGGCCAGAGACACTGGAGGGAGACTGATACAACAACTTACACCGCCGTCTAACTTGCTGACTCGCCGCTCAATCGTGCGACGGCAATTCCTCGGGCCACTCGACCGCGGCAATGTGGCCGTCGGCCGTCACGGTAAGTTCCGGCGCGTAAAGGCCGATCGATTCGCGCCGCCACCAGTCGCCGGTGCTGCGTTTCTCCTGCAGCGACGTGAACCAATACTGCCACAGCACCGCGCGCACGTAACGCGGAGGCATCTGCGGAAAGGGATTGCCGCGGAACAACCCGAGCACATCGTTGTCGCCAAGGAGCAGCCGCTCTTCGGTGAGCGGCACGATTTCGTTCTCTCGCCAGTCGCCGAGCGACGCGAACCACAGGTTCCAGTCGAAGCGCGGCTGGTAGGGCGCGTAGATGCGCGGCGCTTCGTTGAGCGCCTGCGGCTTGTTGCGAAATTTGTAGGCGATCCAGGTTACGCCGTCGTTCGATCCCTGAAACTCGATCTCGTAGCGGCCGCGCGTCATCACCGCGAAGAGTCCGTATTGGTTGGCGATGCGCAATGGCTCGAGCGCCTCGATGGGCTGGACGGGCAGATGCACGTTACCAAACGGAATGGCGAGCATCTCCACGGTGGTGTCGTAGGCGATCCACGTGAGCAGGAAGGCCGTCACGGACACGCGCGTAATCCGCCAGAAAAAAGCGACGCGGCTCTGCGTTGAAGGTCGTGGATGCTGGTCCTGATGCACGGCGGTTTTCTCCGCTTCGGCGCTCGCTTCGCTCACGGCGAAGATCGAAAGCGGCGCATCGTCTTCTATTTCCAATTGCGGCTCCGGCGCTGCTTCCGGTTCGCTGGGGCGGAAGTGCGCGGGAACGAAGCGCAGCAGGAATTTGTCGTCGAGCAGAAGAAAGCCGAGCACGAGCACCAGGTAATTCAGAAACGTGTAATTAGCGGTGAGGATCACGCCGATCTCCCACGGCGTGACGATGAAGAAGCAGATCAGACGCACGCGCCGCGGGAAAAACAGCATGAAGACGATTCCCAGTTCGAGCGCGAGCGTGCCGGCGACCGATGCCGCGTGGAACCAGTGCGGCAGATGCTCGGCGTACCATCCGACCCACGTGGGCAGCGGGCCGTTCTGGTAGTACTCGTCCATGGCCGTGAAGTTGCGCCACTGCGGATCGCCGCTCGCGAGCTTGACCATGCCCGATTCGAAGTAGATGCGGAACCACTCCCACTGCAGAAGAAACCAACTGGCGCGCACAGGCGGATGGCTCGCGCCCCAACCCGGCATCAGGCCCGGCGGCGCGAAGAACAGCGAAAGAAATCCGGCTTCGAGCAACATGCCGTCCGATTGATAGCTCGAGAACACGCCGGACGCGCCAATGAACGAGAGGAAGCAAACGAAGCAGATGAAGAAGCTGAGGCGCGGCCACAGATTGCAGAAGGCGGCGACCGATGCGAGAAGGCCGATCCACGTGACCGCCATGAGCATCGCCGAAGTTGTCGAGATCCAGAAGAGCGAGGGCGCGTACCAGAAGCGCATCGCTCCAAGCTGATTCGCGATGGCTGCGAGATACTGCTGGGCGGGAAGAATTCCTTCGGGACCGATAAGGCCATTGATCTGAAACAGCAGCGAATAAAAAGCGGAGAAGTAAATGAGGGCGAGCGCGCGCAGAAAGATCCATCGCGGCACGAGGCGGCCGCGCGGGCCGCGACACGCGTCAAACAGCCATCGGAAGCCGTCGATGAATTTGCGCCAGAGCATGTCTCGATCAGGATACCGGCTGGCCGGTGCTGTAGCCTAAACGAATTCGCGCTCCTTTTGCGCGCGAAATCAGTTGACCCGCAAGCGGCAAAGGAGTATCAAGGCTGAGTATGATTCGAGTCAATTTTGCTGTATTTCTTCTTGCCTTGTCTGCGATTGCATCAATCGGTTTGGCCGGCGCGCAAGCCCCACCAGCCCAAAACCCGGCGCCCGCTGCGCGCAGCAAAGCTGCCGACCCGACGAACCAGGGCCGC
This sequence comes from uncultured Acidobacteriaceae bacterium, assembly GCA_963732305.1. Classification (GTDB taxonomy): domain Bacteria; phylum Acidobacteriota; class Terriglobia; order Terriglobales; family Acidobacteriaceae; genus Telmatobacter. The sequence continues at coordinate 237,862 of CAVSYW010000002.1, read as the reverse complement.
TTGCAGCTCGATCAGTACCTCGACGGCATTGCGGCGCAATACGAGTCCAGCCGGGCATCTGCCGTGGCCGCCATCCACACGCGGAAAGAAGCCGAGGCGCGCCAGGCGAAAGTGCGCAGCCAGATCCTCGCGCTGATCGGCGCGTTTCCTGAGCGCACGCCGCTGCGCGCGAAAGTGGTGGGCGAGACGGAAGTGGCAGGCCAAAACGGGGCCGATGGATTTCACATTCGCAAAGTGCTCTTTGAAAGCCAGCCGAGTTTCTTTGTCACCGCGCTGCTTTACGTCCCCGATGGCGACGCGCCTCGCGGCAAACGCGCTGCGATCATCATGACTCCGGGGCATGGCCCGAGCGGGAAGGCCGGAGATGCGCCTTTTGCCGCAGTTTTTGCGCGCAACGGATTCATTGTGCTTTCCTACGACCCCATCGGGCAGGGTGAGCGGCTGCAGTATCCCGATCCTGCGAAGCCCGGAGCCACACTCGCCAAGGCCGCCACGGGCGAACACGGCGAAGCCAGCCTGCAGCCGATGCTGATTGGCGAGACCTTCGCCAAGTACGAGATCTGGGATGCGATGCGCGGCGTGGATTATCTTGCCTCGCTTCCCGAGGTCGATCCGCATCGCATCGGCGCGGTGGGCTGCTCCGGCGGAGGCACGGTGACGGCGCTGACCAGCGCGCTCGACACGCGCATTGCCGCAACCGGCACCGCGTGCTACATCACATCGTTCGACGCGCTGCTGCCCGCGCTGGGACCGCAGGACGCCGAGCAATCGACGCCGCGCTTTATTTCTTCTGGTCTGGGGTTTCCCGATTGGATTGAGCTGGCCGCGCCGCGCGCTTACGCCGTGCTCTCTACTTACTCCGACATGTTTCCTTTTGCCGGCGCGCGCGAATCGGTGATTGAGGCTCGCCGCTTTTATTCGCTCTTCGACCCGGCAAGCGCGGGTACGCCGGTCGGTGGCGCGGCTCCATCCGTTCCGCCCACGCCCACCGTGCCGGCACTGAATACCGACACCACGAATCAAGTTTCGCCGAGCGCCAAATTGCAGTGGATTACCGGCCCCGGCGGCCACGGCGCGCTGCAGCCCATCATGGGCAACATCGTCAGCTTCTTCCTGCGCAATTTGCAGCCGGGAGTGGACGCGGACCATCCGGTGGTTCCCGCTGCCGGCAATCCGCGCGCGGTTCCGGCCTGGATCGCGAATCTGCCCAAAGATGCTTTCCAGGTGACAACGACGGGGCAGGTGGCGACGAGCTTCCCTGGCTGCGCCACCGTGTTCACGCTGAACAAAAAGCGCGCGGCGCACCTCGTTCCTGCGCATCGGCCGGAGATTGGATTTGAGGCGCTCGGAGCGATGATTCGCGAATCGACCGGCGCAGAAGCCAAACCCGGCGCCGCAAAATTCGATGCCGATTTGCTGAGCGCTGGGAGCGGAGCGATTGCATTTCCATCGGAGGGCGGATCTGCATTTGGAGGCCGATCTGGCCGTTCCGTCGGGCGCGGGACGGCATCCGGCAGTTCTGCTCGTGGTTCCCCGCTCCATACACGGAATGGACGCGATTGCGCGGGCAAACAAAGCGAAATTCGATGCGCTCGCCGCGCAGGGCAATGTGGTGCTGGCCATCACGCCGCGGCCTTCGCCGCCGGGCACTGACGATATGAAGGCGCCATTGCTGGGGCCGTTCTACCTGCTCAGTCTGCGCGCCGATCTGGTGGGCCGCACGCTGGTGGGCCTGCGCGCGGACGACGTGATTCGCGCGATGGATTATCTTTCGAGCCGCGCCGACGTGGATCCGGCGCGCGTCTCGGCCGAAGCAAGCGGGCACATGGGACTGGTGCTGCTGCATGCGGGCGTGCTCGATCGCCGCATGCGACATATCGACGTCGATCACGTGCTCAAGAGCTATCGCAGTCTCGTGGATGCGCCGCTGCCTACCGGCGCGCCGGAGGATGTGATTCCTGGGGTGCTGCTGCGCTACGACATTCCCGATCTGGAGCGCGCGCTGAAGCCGCGGCTCACGGAGAGCGCTCCGCTGAATGGCACGGACGATTTGAGCCAGGATTCGACGCCGCTGAAATCGCTGACTGGCGCGACGCCGTAGTGGGGTTTCCCCGGTCCCCAAGTGCGAGGGACCGGGGGCACCCTCGGCATTCGGCACCCGACAGGCCCGCGAGTTCGAGAGCCTTCAGGATTTCTTCAATCCATCGACATCCTTGAAGTCGACCATGTGCACGGCGCCATCGGCCAACACGATCTCAGCTCCGAGAACCGAACCGGATAAAGTGACGTCGACGATGCGGACATCCTTGACCGGGCTCAACTCCTCGGGAGTCCATGCGGAATCGTCGGTCTTGTGCAGCATGGCGGTGATCATCAACTCCATCGCCGGATTCTTGGCGGTGCGTTTGCGATGGACGTACAGCACCGTGCTCTCGTCCGCCTCGGCGTTGAAACCGCGATGCACCTGGCTCTCGATCTCGTCCCAGCCGGAGTAGGCGATGAGCGCCACCTGGCGGCCGGGAATGGAGGCCGTGATGCCGCGCTCGCTGCCATTTTCGAAGGCACACACTACGGCGCTTTCCCCGCCCATGTGGGGCAGACCGTAATGGCCAAGCGTGAGCTCGTGCTCGAAGGCGAGGCGGCAGCGGTCCACGCGCACCACGCCGCCGGGTACGGTGATCTCGGCCAGATCGATGAGGTAGCCGACGCCATTGTTCGGCGGCTTGCGCATGATGAGCTGCCGGTAGAGCACTCCGTCGCGCACGCCGTTGAAGAGAATGCTCTGCGAAGTCGAGTACACGCCGCTCTTCGACGCAGTGTTATCGATCTTAAGGCCGGTGAGGTAGAAGTTGATGTCGACGCCGCGCAGGTCGCGCGGGTCAAGGCTGCGGAAGCTGTACTCCTGCGATGTGCCGCCCTTGCGGTTGTGATTCTCCCATGGGAAGTGCGTATTGAACACCAGCTTGGAATAGTTGTGATCGTCGTCGTACACCTTGCCGGAGACGATCTCCGAACTTCCGCTCGCAGCCATGATTGACCAGGACAATGCCGGGTTTTTCGAGAAGTGTTCTCTTTGACTTCCTGCCCAGCTCCGCCCACATGCCGTCGTTCTCTTGGGCCGTCCAGAAAGGAGAGTCTTCGGGCAACGCGAGGCAGATGAACGGCAGAAACATGATGAACGGGCTCGCCGGGCAACTGTAGCTCTGGATGGCGTATTCGCGATGAGGGTAAAAACCCAGGCTGGGGATGTCATTCTCGTAAAAGTCTGCGCGGGCGGTGAACTGCAGGATCGATCCGGAGCACAAGCGACGCGCCCATCCGGGATCGAACGGCGGTTTGGTCGCGAGCATGAAAGACGCGGGAAAGCCGCCGGAAATCCAGGAGCGATAGCAGATGCTGCGCGCCCACATGTTGATGAAGCCGTTGCGCCCGAAAAAGTTGGCGTAAGTCTGGAACAGTTCGGCGAAACTTTTCTCGAGCCCGGCGGCGATTTCAGGATAGTGCTCGCGGCCGAAGGCCTGGCTCCAGATGGTGCCGTAGACCACAAAAAGACTGATCGTGTAGTAGTTGTAGCTTTGCTCCAGATACCAGCCATTGCCTGCGTGGTAGGAGGCGATCCACATCAGGTGGCTCTTGAGCAGATCGTCGTCGATGGCGTAGCCGTGCTTCTTGAGGAAAGAAAGCGCGCAAATGTTGAAGAGCCGCCAGTTGTTTTGCGTGGTGCGGTGGTGCGCCCATTTGGAGATGGTGACGGCCATGGCGTCGCGCTGTTGTTGGGTCAGGTGCGGCCACAGCACTTCGGGCATCAGCAGGAGCGTTTTCGTCAGTCCGCCGAACTCGCACGTGAACTGGTAGGTTGCGTCGGGCAGATCCTCGGGCAACGGCAGACTGTTCGCGTGTCCGGGCGTGAGCGCGTTGTAAAAATGATGGCAATAGTAATCGCGCAGCTTGATGTCGCCAATGGAGATTGTGGGATCGACATGGATTAGCGGCGCAGCAAGGTTGAAGGTCCTCTCCAGGGCCTCGAACTCGTACGAGCGATAGCGCCATTCGGGGTCATTCGGCTGGGGATAGGATTTGCCCGGAACCAGGGGAAAAACAATCGGCGAATCAAAAGACTTGACGTGCCGGAACGCCCGACCCAAGACATATTGAGCGCACTCGATATAGTGCTGCCTGCTCATTCCCGTCATGGGGCTGAGGTCCAGGTCAGGATTGCTGACGACAAAAGCGTCCTGGGCGAGATTTGGATGGGTGGCGATGGCTGAGCTATTCATATTTTGTTTGTGTCTCGAATTATACCAGTTTCCCGCTCTCGACTCAAAACTTGAAGCGGTATTGCGTTGATACAATTGCACTTATCATTTTCTCAGGGCAACTTCCGGGCGCCCGGTACTGGCGGCGCGTCAAAGCTCGACCGCCGGAATCTTCACCTTTCTTGCCTCGGCGCACGACGTGTAGATGCTCCGCACCAGTTGCAGGGCGCGATAACCATCGATGCCCGACGATGCCGGCGCGCGGCCGGTTTTGCAGGCTTCGCCAAAATCGGCGAGTTGGCGCTCGAATGGAGTGAGCGAGATGGCCATGGGATCGGACGCGCCCGATTTTGCCTGTTGCGAAAGCGGCACCGGCTCGCCCTCGTCGTCGCGCACATCCCACGTGGTCAGTTGGTCGCCGGTCACGATCGCGCTTCCCTTGGTGCCGTGGATCTCGGTCCGCTCCGGGTAGCCCGGCCACAAGGCGGTCGCGGCCTGAATGACACCCAGCGCGCCTGACGAGTAATGCATCACGGCGCACACCAGATCTTCCGATTCGATTTTGTGAATCGCGCCGAGCCGCCAGTAGCCAAAGGCTTCATCGACCGCGCCGACGAGGTACAGCAGCACATCCACCTGGTGAATGGCCTGGCTGATGAGCGCGCCGCCGCCCTCGCCAGTCCAGCTTCCCTTCACCGGCCGCGCGTAGTACTCATCGGTCCGGTACCACTTTACGTAGGCGTCGGCCTGGAGGATGGTTCCCAGCCGTCCCGCGGCGAGGGCCCGCTTGAGAAACAGCGTGGAATCGTCGAAGCGGTGCTGGCTCACTACGCCAAGTTGAATACCGGCCGCGCGCGCCACGGCGATCATGGGCGCGGCTGTTTCCAGGTCCACGGCCATGGGCTTCTGCACCAGCACGTGCTTGCCGTACTTCGCGGCGAGCTCGACGGCAGGTAACCGGTAGCCGGGAAAGGTGCAGAGGTCGAGAAAGTCCACGTCCGCGCGCTGGCTGAGCTGCTCCGGCGTGGCGACAAATTCCGCGCCCCAGGCCGCGGCGAACTTGCGCCCCTTCTCTTCATTGCCGTTGGTGCACGCCGTAATCTTGTAGCCGATGTTTTTGTAGGCCTGCGCGTGCTTCCAGGCGATGGCGCCTGTGCCGATGACTCCGACGTTCATGGTTTTCTCCCGAGAGTAATGATACGGGGCTTCTGAAGCCATGCGTTCAATGCGGCAGATCGAATGCAAGTTCCCCGAGCAACAAGCCGCAGGGGCTAAAGCCCGCGCAGAAATTGCCGCACTTGCGGCACGACTAAAGTCGTGCCCTGACACTTCTTGCCCTACGAAGCATTTTCAATAAGTTCACGAGACCGGCGGTACTCTGTGACGCCTACGCGCGCACCGGCTCGAGTTCTGTCTTCGCATGCGCGCCGCCACGCACATTGCTGGGAGCGAAGTCGGCTTTCCCGAAGAGAACTTTGTGCAGGACCAGGGCGGCTGCGCCGCGCAGGCGCGCGGCATCGCCATCGATGGCTGCCGCCACACGGGGCGTATGCGGGGTAAACGACCTGGCAATCAACTGGCTCTCCAGCAGGGGCTTGATCCTTGGCCACAAGGCCGTGCAGTCGCCCACAATGATGATCACTTCAGGAGACAGGCCGGCGACCAGCATGGCCAGCCCGCGCGCCAGGTAGCCCATCATCTTATCGATGGAGCGCAGCGCGCGCAGGTCGCCAGCCAGGGCCAACTGGAGCAGCTCCTGAAACGTGGTAATCGTGCTCTCCGGCGCCAGCTCATGGTAGTAGCGGAGCCCCGCGCGGTTGGATGCGAAGACCTCCCAGCAGCCTACGTTTCCGCAGCCGCACACCGGCCCGGATTCTTCCAGCTTCATGTGGCCGAACTCGCCCGCCATGTCGTCGCGTCCGCGCACCACGCTTCCGTCCACCAGCATTCCCACGCCGATGCCCTCTGACACCGAAACCACCAGCATGTTGGAGGCGTCGTAGAAGTTGCCGAACCAGCGCTCTGAGAACAGGCAGGCGTTGGCGGCGTTCTCCATCTCGATCGGGGCTTCGAGAACTCTCTGCAGCTCGGCATGCAGATCGATCTGGCCCCAGGGCGCGTTGGGCGAGAACAGCAGCCGGTGTGTCTTTTGATCCACGCGGCCTGAAACGCTGACCCCCAGCCCCAGAAAGACGCGGTCCAGGAAGGCTACCTTGAGCGAATGGGCCACCTCGGCGATGAGCGCAATGGCCGTCCTGGCCTCCTCGGCCGAGGAGCCGGACCTGAGTTCGTAGAAAACCGTTTCCTGACCCAGAATTTTGCCGTTAATGTCCACGACGGCCAGGTTGGCCTTTCCCGGCCGCAGGTCGATGACGAGCGTCACTTGCCGGTCGTTAAGCGACATAAAGGTTGGCCGCCGGCCGCGCGGCAATCTGCCCAAAGCGCCCGGCAGCACCCACCCCTCGGCGACGAGCTGCTCTGTGATGACCGAGACCGTGCTGGGCTGGAGCCCGGTGAGCCGCGCCAAATCGGCCCGGCTCACCGGCTGGTGCAGATGGATGGCGTGCAGAAGAATGTCGCGGTTGATCTCGCGCGCGGTTTCGCTGGAGGCCACGGCGTGGCGGGATCGAGCCGGCTTGTCGGTTGCGCGCTTGTCCGTTGCGTGCATAATGGACGAATTTCCGCCTTGAATGGCCCACTTAATTCCAACGATACCCAAGGTACTTTCTTGCGTGCCGCTGGCGCGGCCTGGTGTGCCGGCGCGCCGTGGTCCACAAGCGCTTCAGCAACCAATATATCCGGCGTGGCTGGGATTTGGCTTTGTTTTTTTATAGGTTGTCAGGCGGCAAGAATTCGCGCCAAAAAATGCGGCAGCGCCAGGAGGAGCTGCCGCAGAATCCAAGTCGAGGAAGAGTCACAAGTTGGGCCATGGGCCGAATTGTGACGGCGTACCCTGTTTTATGGCAGGGTTGGAACAACCACGCGGAGCGAAGTGCCGAAGTTGGAATTGCCGCTACTGCTGGTATAGGTTCCGGCGATCTTCTCAATGACCGTGGCGCCGGGCGTCTGACCAGCCACGTAGTTGACGTTCACCACCTCAGAGCTGCCTGGAGCGATGTTGCCGACGGAAAAGGGAAGCGCGCCGGTCGGCATCGTCGTTCCTGCGGACGTTCCAAGGCTGGCGCTCGTCAATGTCACGTTCTGCGCCGTCCCCGTGCCGGTGTTGCTGATCGTGATCGTAGAAAGAACGGTACCATCGCCTTCGGCAAAGTGCACCGGCGAGGCAACCAGCTGCACCGTGCCGGCGACTACTGGCCGAGTCAAAACAATGGTTGTGAATGACCGGGCCGGGAGTGTCGCCGTCAGCGTAGTTCCACTCACGATTGCCACGCCGCTGGTGACGGCAACCGCAGTGTTCACGGTCTCGGGCGCGGAAGAATTGGCGACGGTATTGGGGATGGTGGCCGCGTCGGTGACGTAGGCCGTGGGCACCCAGTTGGACGAGCCCGCATCGAGCGTAAGGGTGAGCGACTCGTTACCACTAACAATGTTGTTGACAACATTGATCACCTTAGACCCGTCGGGGTTAATGAAGGCGGTCGGCACGAGACAGGCGCCGGTACCCTGGGTGATGGATGTGCAAGTAGGGTTGTTCGCCAGGGTCAATGTAACCTGGTAAGCTCCCGGATGCACGAAACGGGAGAAGTGGGTAAGCGCGTAAAAGCGCGCGGGAACCGTAAGGGTGCTGGCCGGCCACGAGTAGGTCTTACCTGACGCGTATGGGCCGTCGGGCTCAAGCATGGCTCCGGTGGACGATGTCGAATCGGCATACCAATAAAGGTAGGCGCTGATTTGGCCCTTGTTGAGCGCGTTCGAGATGTCGTTGGCGATGAACATGCCATCGTTGTAATTGTTCGATGTCCCAGCTGAAGACTGTGTCCCAATATGGGTTCCAGGCACTTGGTGACGCGGGACCCCATTCCGTCATCCAGTTCTTCTTTGCCGGCGAAGTCGCCAGCACTAAATTGGCGACTTGACCGTACTCGTGCGCCGAATAGATATCCACGTAGGAATTGGCCGAAGCATCGGCAGCGACGGTGTTATCGTAGGTGTTCGCCGTAGCCCAGTCGAAGACGTCGCAGCACACCTGCTTCACATTGGGCAAGGCGGCCCGCACGATGGGGCCATAAGCATGGAGGAAGGTGACCGCCTCAGCCGCCGTGGGCACCATAGAAGCGTAGCCGCTCGTATTGGTGTTCGGCTCGTTGATCCAATTCATGGTGTTGATGGGAACGCCGGCCCCCAGGTAGTACTTAACGAACTGCACCATATAGTTGGCATACGCGCCGCGGCAGTCGGAGAATCCCGATGTCGTGCAATGGTTGCCGCCTGTAACCGTAGCGCTTGTGCCGTCACAAATGACGCCACCGGAAACGTAGCTGTTGTTGGTCTTCATATAGCCGGGCGCGCCCCATGAATCGGCAAAGAAGCCCTTGACGCCATACTTCACCGCCTGCTGGCCCATCCAGATTTCTCCACCGATCGAGCTGTCCCATGTGTAGGTGGGAGTTACGTTGCACGAGGTGGGGGTGTTGGCGGTGCTCACGATGAAGATACCGGAATTCGCGAAGCCGGCGGCACTGCTGACATCTGTAGCAGAGGTTATCGGCGATGTAACGTCGTCGATGCCCATGCGCAGCATACTGATGCCCGCTCCGGTTGTTGGATTAAACATCATGTCGATGGTCGAGGCAGGGAGACTTCCGGTCATCGTCTCGATATACGTGGGGCGCCCGAACGTAGCGGCAACACCGAATCCATCGATCTGCTGCTTTGTTGAGGTGAAACTTACGGTACCTGTAATTTGAGCTAACGCTGCGGGGACAAGCAGTAGCGCGACAACAGGCAATGAGAGGAGCTGTCGAACGAGTGTTCTGTACTTCATCCTGATTTCCTCCTGCTCGGAGATTGCCGAGGCAGTTATGTGGCCCAAGTTGCCCAGAGTCACGATTGATCGAACGCGATTTACAGCACTGGAGGCGTCTCTGATTTGGCCCTTCCAAGGGGGCTGGGGGAAAGGTGTTCGGGCTGTTGGTTTCGGGAGAACGTTTTCCCGCTTAAAGTACGACACTGGCTTGCGGCGGTTCCCGTTGAGCCGCCGCGAAATCCAGCGTTGATTCGCGACCCGAACTATAGGAGTTTAGGGAGCGATTGTCAACGCAAAAAATCGATTTAATTAAGGTGCCGCTTCGGTGCACGCAAACAAATGCGGCAGCCCCAGCAGGAGCTGCCGCAGAATCCAAATCGAGGAACAGTCACAAGTTGAGCCATGGGCCGGATTGTGACGGCGCACCCTGCTTTATGGCAGGGTGGGAACAACCACGCGGAACGAAGTGCCGAAGTTGGAAAGGCCGCTGCTGGTGGTATAGGCTCCGGCGATCTTCTCAATGACCGTGGCGCCGGGCGTCTGACCGGCGGCAAAGTTGACGTTTACGATCTCTGAGCTGCCCGGAGCAATGTTGCCGATGAGAAATGGAAGCACACCCGTCGGCAATGTCGTTCCTGTCGATGTTCCGAGAGTTGCGCTCCCCAGTTCCACGTTCTGCGCCGTGCCCGTACCAACGTTGTGGACGGTGATCGTGGAGAGAACCGTGCCATCGCCTTCCGCAAAAAGCGTCGGCGTGAATGTCAGTTGCACAGTACCGGAGACAACCGGCGGAGTGAGAACAACGGTCGTCATTGACCGGGCCGGAAGCATCGCCGTTAGCGTCGTGCCGTTCACCGTCGCCACACCGGAGGTCTGCGCAACCGTCGAGGTCAAGGGAGCTTGCGGGTAAGTCGGATAGGCGGAGTCACCCGTAAGGGCCCCATCGGTAACATAGGCCGTTGGTATCCAGTTGGCCGTCGCGGCGTCGAGAGTGATCGTGACTTGTTCAGTTCCGCTGACGATGTTGTTCACAAGGTTGATCACCTTCGTCCCATCGGGATTAACAAAGGCGGTAGGGACGACGCAAGCGCCATTGCCCTGGGCGATCGTGGTGCAGGCCGGGGAATTCGTGGTCATCGTAACCTGATATGCCCCTGGGTGCACAAAGCGGGCAAAGTGGGCGAATGAATTAAGCCGCGCGGATACGATGAAGCTTGTGGAAGCGGATGTGGCAGCCATTTGGATCATGGCTCCCGTGGTGGATGTGGATGCCGGGTACCAATAAATATAGGCGTCGATTTTGCCCTTGTTTAATGCATTGGATATGTCGTTGGCGAGCCACATGCCGTCGTTGTAGTTGTTCGACGTGCCGGCATAGACCTTATCCCAGTATGGATTCCAGGCAACCGGGGACTGAGGGCCATATTCGCTCATCCAATTTTTCTTCGCCGGCGTGCCTGTGTTCAGCACAAAACTGGCGACCCCGCCGTATTCGTGCGCCGAGTAGATATCCACGTAGGAGTTAGCGGTCGAGTTGTTGACGATCGTCGTGTTATACGTGTTGGCCGGCGTCCAGTTGTAATAGTCGCAGCAGATGAGGTTCACGTTGAGCCCCGAAGCCCGCAGGATCGGGCCGTATCCATCCAGAAAGGTGATGGCCTCGTTCGCCGTGGGGGACATGGAAGCGTAGCTGCTTGTACTCGTGTTCGGCTCATTGACCCAGCTAAGGTCGGTGATGGGAACACCGTCCGATTCGTAGTCCTTGACGAACTGGACGAGGTAGTTGGCATAAGCGGCGCGACAGTCGGAGAATCCCGCAACTTTGCACTGCGCGCTCCCACTGGTAGCGCTGGTGCCGTCGCAGACGGTACCCCCGGAATCAATGTTGTTGTTGGTTTTCATGTAGCCAGGCGCGCCCCAGGAATCGGCGTAGAAGCGCTTGACGCCATACTTCACGGCCTGCTGCCCCAACCATATTTCGCCGCCGTCGTTGTTGTCCCATGTATAGGTGGGCGTTACGCCGCACGAGGCGGGCGCGGTAGGCACAATCACCAGGTCCGTGTCGATGCCCATGCGCAAGATGCTGAGGCCCGCTCCGGAAACCGGATTGTAAAGATAGTCGGCGACCTGCGCCGGGATCGACCCGACGGAAGAATCGATCACGCCGCCTCTTCCAAATGTAGCGTTAAGGCCGAAGCCATCGATCTGCTGGATTTTTGAGGTGAAATTCACGGTACCCGCGATTTGCGCCGATGCGGCGGTAACAAGCAGTAGCGCGACAACGGACAAGGAGATGAGCGGCCGAACGAATGTTCTGTATTTCATCCTGGTTTCCTCCTGCCCGGAGATTTCCGCGGCAGTTGTGTGGCCCGGACTGTCCAGGGTCACGATTGATCGAGCGCGACGTGCAGTTTGGAGGCGTCTCTAATTTGGCCCTTCCAAAGGGGCTTGGGGAAAGATGTTCAGCGCTGATGGCATCGGGGACGCGGATCCCCGCTTAGATTACGCGGCTGGCTTGCGGCATTCCCGTTGAGGCTGCCGCCAAATCCAGCTTCGCGTCCCAAACTATAGGAGTTTTGGAAAGCCATTGTCAACGCAGGAATCGATTGAATTAAAGTGCCGATTCGCGCGCCAAAACAAATGCGGCAGCCCCCGAAGGAGCTGCCGCAAAGCCTAGTGGAGGAATGGTTAGAAAATGAACTTGCCGCCGAAGAACCACAAACGTTCGCCCTGGCTACCACCCAGGCCACCAGCATTGGTTCCCTGCAACTCGCTGGAGATGATGCCAAAGGCCGCGTCATTGATATTGCCATCAGGATTGCCGAAGTGCGGCGTATTGGTGAGGCCGATCGCCTGAGCTTCGAATTGGAAGGTCAGATATTCCCTGATCTTGAAGTCCCGCTGCACGTTGGCGTCCAGATCAAAATAGCCGGGACCGACGACCCAGTTACGGCCCTGGGTTCCGAAGGCTGCAGTCGTAACGCGCGAAACGGTGGACGGATCGAAGTAACGGCAGGTCGTAACACCGGCCGGGCAGACGGTCGAGGAGTTGGACCAGGGCGGGAGTCCTTTGGTGATCTTGAAATTCCCGTTTAGATTGACCGTTTGCGTGTTGGTGAGGTTATCATTGAGGGCCGAGCTGCCGGCCCCGGAATCGGTGAGCGTGAAGGGCGTTCCGGCGAGCCTGCTGAGGACGCCGCTGAACGTCCAGCCTCCCGCCAGGTCGTTCGCAATGCCGCTGGTCGCCATGCGCTGGCCCTTCCCAAAGGGAAGTTTGTAAACCCAGTAAGCTTCAAGGTTGTATTTGCGATCGAACCCGGCCCGGGCCTTGTTCTTTGCGAAATAGGACGGGTAGGGCCAACTGATTGAGCTCAATTCTTCATTGTCTGAAAAGTCCTCAACCTTCGACCACGTGTAAAGAACTCCGATCTGCGAGGCCTCGCCAATCCGACGCGTGACCTTGGCCTGCATCGAGTCGTAGTAGTTGTGCCCCAGCGGGACATCGGAGCCGACAGCTGAATAGGATTGAGCCGATGTAATAAGACCCGCGGCAACGGCCGCGACATTGAGCAGCTCCCCTGCCGTGCCTCCGTTGATAGGCGCAACATTGAGGGGCAGGTTTTGTACGGGCCGAATTTCCCTGTTGCCCACGTAGGCAAGATCCGCCACGAATCCGGCGAACTGCTGCTCCACGGTGAGGTTGTAGGAGTAAATGTATCCGCGGCGGAAATTCGGATACGTGCCTATGGTGCCGGTAGTTGCGGTAAGTGGAAGCGGAACCAGGCCCGTGGTGAGATTGATTGGCGCCGGCGCCACAATGCCGGCGGGCAGCTGAGCATACGGCCCGGTGGCATTGAGCCCGCTCAAACTGGTGGACGGAGCGGCAGTGCTGTAGTTGACGGCACCGCCCGTATTGTTTCCGGCGAAGCTGCTGATGACCACCGTTGGATAGTCGTTGCGAAGATAGCGCCAATTGTTGTCGTCAGCTCCCATGGCCGCGCCTAGCCGAACCACGGTCTTGGGTGTTACTGAATAAGCAACGCCGATTCTGGGCAGGAAGAATCCGGCGCCGATATTAATGCCGTCGTTCTTTGGAATCGAGCCGTACCCGCCGACGACAACGTCCATGAAGTCTGGAGTTCCAGGTGTCGTATCAAGTACGCGCGCTCCCTTGCTGTGATCGCTGTACGCCATCGGGTAGCGCTCCCAACGCAGGCCGAGATTGACGCTCAGTTTTGGCGACACTTGCCATTGGTCGCGTCCATAGAATGCCCAAGTCGACCAGCGCAACGCGATGGGGTCGTTAAGCTGTGTGGCCTTGCCGTCTTCATAAGGAAGGCCCAACAGGAAATCGGCAAATGAACTGAACTGAGTAGTACTCGGCGCTCCGGCCGCGACGGTACAATTTTCCGCGGAGACCGGCGGCCCGCCCGTGCAAGTCCACGGCTCGGTACTGATGCCGTTAAAGCCGAAGGTGCCGCGCGCAGTCTGGAAGGCGGCGCCCTGCGGCTGGAAGTGATTCAACCCCACATGATCCCACTCCCCGCCCACGCGGATCTGGTGATGTCCCCTGGTCCAGGTAACGTTCTCGTTTTCGACGAGTTGGTTGTCGCGAAAAACGAAGGGATTGCCGGTGCTGGCGTTGCCCAGATTGGCAAATGTCGAGAATTGGAAGGACGGAATGCCGAAATAGTCGATGTCCGTTGCGGTGCCGCTCAACGTAGTATTCGTTCCCGGAATCTTCAGCGTGTTGAGCCCATAGGCTCCGAGCGCAGTGTCGGTATCCAAAGCCCCCAGGTGCTGCCGCGTGTATCCAATATTGCCGTCGATCAGCAGGTTGGGAGTGAAGGCATGGGTGCCTCCAAAGCCGATGATGTAAATTTTTGTAGCTGCGTTGCCCGGCTGACCGCCGTTGGTCGCATTTCCTCCGGCTGGACCCAGGGACGGGGGATCGAAGATTGCGCCTTTTTGCGTGGTGAAGTGTCCAAAGACCGTCGATGCCTGCGAGGGGACCCAGTTGATCTTAGCGTCGTATTGGTCGGTATCGAAAGTTCCCTTGAAAGCGGGGACGTAGTTGTTGGATGTAGCGGTTGGAGTGGTCGCTTTGGGAATCAGCGAGGACATGGTCAAAGCGGCGGGGTCGACCCTGGCAAGAGGAATCCGGTTATTCGGAAACGCGGTGCGGCCGGTGCCGTCGGCATTTCCGGTATTGGGATCGTAAATCGTGACCTGATTCCCTTTGCCATCCAGGAACCCCGTGAAGTCATAGAATCCGTTGGCTTTGGCGGTGGCGTATGTCAGAGTCCCGATGGGCACCGTCTGCGCGCCGATCCCGGCTGGCGATAGCACCTGCCGCGTTCCCTGATAGTCCCCGAAGAAGAAGAGCTTATCTTTCTTGATCGGGCCGCCAACCGCGACGCCAAACTGATTGAAGATCTGGAGCGGCCGAACTCGGACGCCAACAGCAGGGGCGGGATTGGTAAAGAAGTTCAGGGTCTTCAGTTGGTCGTCGGTGTGGAATTCATGAACGACGCCGTGGAATTTGTTGGTGCCGGTCTTGATCTGGACGTTGACCGCCGCGCCATTTACTCCGCCTTGCTCTGCATCGTAGGAGTTGGTGGCGATATTGACTGTCTCGATGGCGTCCGACGAGGGTATGTAGGCCACGTTGTTCGGCAGCCAGGGATACGCGTCCAAAATGCCGTCGATGCGCGTACCATTGCCCTGGGAGGACGAGCCGTTGACGTTGGAGGTCATGGCGCGCGCCGGATTGCCCCCAGCGGAGTTGCTCTCCACCGGTATGGTCGAGCCGGGGATGATGCGGAGCAGGCCCTGAAAGTTCTTTCCTTCGGATGAAACCGAGGGAAGACCCTGAAGTTCGACTGACGAAAGGTCGGTGTGAACATCGGCGCGATCGGTCTGCATCTCCGGCGGAGCTGTGGTCACCGTGATGGTTGAAGTGGCTTTGGCAACAGCGAGTTTTTCATCCTCGGCAACCGCCGTATTGGCGTCCAGTTGAATGTTGTCGGTCTCTTGCGTATTAAAGCCGGGCGCGGTCACCACAATTTTCCAAAGCCCGGGCAGCAACTCGGAAAAGCGATAAAATCCGGTCGAGCCGGTCACTGTTTCCTGAGTGATGCCTTTGTGCATTTCGGTCGCCTGGACTTTGGCTCCTGCGATGGCTGCGTTGCTGGGGTCGGTTACGGTGCCCGTAATCGATCCATATAAGACTTGCGCGTGTGCGGCGGCGCTCGCAAGGAACATCGCCGATAAAGCGATCACCATCACTAAAATCCTGATCGCGCTTGAATAAACTCGAATTGGCCTACCTGACATAACTACCTCCCAAAAAATGCACTTCGGTTACGAGCAGCTACGCAGGACGCAGACATATTGCATCCCGGCGAGCACGCTCTTACTCGCGTACCAAGGCTGAGCCCTGGCACAATTCCACGACAAATACGACCAAGGCGAATTGTGACTTGATTCGCGACCCAAACTATATGAGTGTTGTAAGTTCATTGTCAAGCCAAAAATCGATTTACTAAATACATTGACTCAACCGCCGAAACGCTGGGCGCGTCCGTGCGCAGATTCTGTTTCCTATCATTCTCATTCTGTTTGGTTTGCGTTGTGAAGTAATTGGGGAGCTTAGGACTTTTGAAGGTCGGGGAAGCCGATTGTTTCGGCGGAAACCGGGCGTCCATTGGGCCAGCACGAGGCTATTTCCCGGATGACCGTGTCCCTTTTTTCTACGAGTTGCACATGCCATTAGGATTGCGACCCCAATTGCCCAGTATCTTTAATCGCACTAAATCAAGTCATTTCTGCTTGACAATGTTTTCTTCGTCTTCATATACTTCGCGAGCCGAATAACTATCGACTGCAGTTGTCCTGTAATTGTCGGCCCAGGGGCTAGCGCGGGCTGCTGGTCCATCGTGCTGTAGATGTGGGTCCATGTTGTTGAGAGTTAATCGCTTAAAGGGAACTTTCGGTTGAGTTCCAATGAGAGGAGAAGTCATGCAAGTTACTTTCACAGGAGGTAGGAACACCATGCGGTGTTTACGAGTCGTGCTTTCCCTTATGGTTTGCATGTTTGCTGTCGGCGCATTCGCCCAAGGCGGCGATGTGACCATCACCGGAACGGTCCTGGATCCAACAGGCGCATTGATCACCGGCGCCAAGGTAACCGTGACGCAGAAGAACACCTCGTTCATTCGTGCCGACACGACGAACGGCAGCGGCCAATTCAACATCCCAGCGCTGCCGCCGGCGGTTTACACGGTGTCGATACAGGCCACCGGATTCAAGCAGTATGTGCAGGACATCGTGATGCTGGCCGATACGGTCAGAAACATGGACGTCCGGCTTGAGGTCGGCCAGGCCTCGCAGCAGGTGACAGTCGAGGAATCGACCGTCCAGGTCAACACGGTAAATCCTGTGTTGAGCCAGGTGATTGAGCACTCCCGCCTGGTGGACATTCCTCTGAATGGCAGAAACGCCGCCGACCTGACGCTTCTGGTTCCCGGCGCGGTCTCGGCCAATATGAATAACTCCGGCTCGCTGCAGGGCGATACCAAGCAGATTCCCGGCGCCGACGCCATCGCCGTCAACGGCGCGCGCCCCGACCAGATCGCCTACAACCTCGACGGCGGCAACAACGAAGACCTGATGAGCAACGTCAACGATCCATTCCCCATGCCCGACGTTCTGCAGGAATTCAGCGTGCAGACCAACAGTTTCGATGCGCAGTACGGAGCCAACGCGGGCGCGGTGGTCAACGTCATCACCAAGTCCGGCACCAACGGCTGGCACGGCACTGCGTTCGAGTTTGTGCGCAATCGCGCCTTCAATGGCACCAACTACTTTTCCAGTGTCAAGGATCCCCTCAAGCGCAACCAGTTCGGCGTGGCCTTCAATGGTCCCATTCACAGGGACACGTCCTTCTTTTCCTTCGGCTGGCAGAAGACCATCGTCCGCGACGTCACCAACGGCCTCAGCGCGGTGATCCCGACCGCGGCAAACGTGAATGGCGATTTCTCCAACTATCTGACTGCCGGCGCCACGAATCCACTATCGGGCGGCAAGACTGTCACGCTGCAGAACCCCTGGCTCCGCCAGCCGCTTACCAATGAAACAAATAACATCGCGGGCCTGCTTGACCCAGTGGCCGTCGCCATGACCAAGCTGATGCCCATTTCCTTGGCCTCGGCAAACGGAACCTACTTCTACGGCAATCCTCTGCAGGAGAACTTTGACGAGTACACTGCCCGCGTCGACCAAGTCCTCCACAGCCAGAACCGGCTCTTCGGCCGCGCCTATTTCGACAAGTACCATCACGCGCCCACCTATGACGGCAAAGACATCCTCACCGACGGTCCCGGCTCCACCATCACCTACTTCAACATTGCGGTTGGCTACACATGGGTAATTTCGCCCTCGATCGTCAACAACACCGTCATCGACGCCATCCGCTCGAACTCCGATCGCGGCCAGCAGGGCGGCCCTGGCGGCACGGTCCCGGACATGAAGACCTTCGGATCGCAGATCTATCAATTGCCCGCAGCGCAAAGCGGCATCCGCAGCTTCGCCGTCTCCGGCGACTTCACACTCGGCAACTTCACTGACGCGCATTTCATCCGCAATACCGGTGACCTGCGCGACGTGCTGGCCTGGACAAAAGGAAAGCACCAGATGTCCTTCGGCGCCGATCTCGAGATGGATCAGTCCAACATCCGCAACACCGACCTCGAGAACGGCAGCCTCACCATGAACACCGACAACTCTGGCACTACCAGCACCGGCGCCAACGGCCCAGGCGTGGCTTTGGCGGACTTCATGATGGGTTACCAGAGCGCTTTCAGCCAGACCTCCGGCAACTACTCCGACTCCCGCGAAAACCCCCTGGGCTTCTTCGCGCAGGACAGCTGGAAGTTGTCGACGCGCCTCAACGTAACTCTGGGCGTCCGCTATGAGCCCCAGCAGGTGATGAAGGAAATCCGCGGCCGCATCCAGCAGTTCCACCCCGATGCTCAAGTCGCCGGTTATCACTCGGCCATCGTTCCCACGGCCCCAGCCGGCCTGATGTTCATCGGCGACACTTTCGGCGGTACCGGCGTGCCCGACCGCGGCGAGACTGGCGACTTCAACAACATCGGGCCCCGCATCGGCGTTGCCTGGGATCCAACCGGAACCGGAAAGATGTCCCTCCGCGCCGGTGGCGGACTTTTCTACGAGTCCCGCCTGCCAGGATTATTCCTCAACGACGCGTCCATCTCCTCGCCCTTCAGCCTGCGCATCGACCTCATTGACTCGCTCACTTCGACCCCCGGAACCCTATCCTCGTCGATCGGAGGCCCCAACACTGGACTTGTCAACCCGCTGGCCAGCAATCCCGGTTTCGTCAGCGGCTTCCCGCAGCGTTTCGTCCTCGCGAACGCTCCCAAGAATGCGACCTTTGTCGCCAACCCCGCGCTGTACAGCCTGCAGCCGGGCGTGTCGTGGCACACTCCGGAAGTCTACGACTATAACGTGACCTGGGAGTATCAGTTGCGGCAGGATACCGTGTTCCATGCCTCTTATGTTGGCACGCGCGGTACCCACCTGAGACAGGACCAAAACCTGAATCCGGGCATCTCCGGCAATGGCGCTACGGAGCAACTATCGCGGCCCTACCAGCCATTTAGTTACATTTACGAAGATCGCAACACCGGCGGCGACCGCTACGACGGCATGCAATTCGACCTCGAAAAGCGGCCTTCCGGCGGCAACGGCATCCTTAACCAGATCACGCTGCTGGCCAACTACACCTACTCCAAAGCAACCGATTACGGCCTTGCCGAAAACGGCGGCATCACGGATATCGGTTCGAGCGCCGGTTCCAACATGTCGTTCTACAACTCTGGCCAGCACAACTTCGAAACCGGCCCGGCCACTTTCGATCACACGCATCACTTCGTGGTCTCCTATGTGTGGAACCTGCCCAAGCTCAGCAGCTCGAGCGGATTGGTTCGCAACCTGGCCGGCGGTTGGCAGTGGACTGGAATCTACTCGTACCTAACCGGCGACCCCATGACCATACTCTCCGGATCGGACAACTCGCAGACCAACAACGGCAACGATCGCGTCAACTACATTGGACCCACCGGCCAATTGGGCCAGCTCGGCACGCCTACGCCCTGCGTTGCCAGCGTTACCCACTGCGTGGCCTGGTTCAACACCGGCAACTTCGCCGCACCTTCAAGCGGTACCTTCGGCAACGTAGGCAAGGGAACCTATCGCGGCCCCAGCCTATGGGACATGGACACCGGTTTGATGAAGCTCATCACCCCCATCCCGTCGCATGAGAACATCAATCTCCAATTCCGTAGCGAGTTTTTCAACCTGTTCAACCATCCGCAGCTGGCCGATCCGAACGTAACATTCAACAACGCCGCCTTTGGCACTGTCCGCCAGACAATCGGCACGGAGGAAAGCAACGTTCTCAGCACTGCGGACTTCCGCGTCATTCAGTTTGGTTTGAAGTTAAACTTCTAACCGAGCTCAATCGAGGAGCGCCCGAAGATCGATCGGGCGCTCGGACCTGAAATCGGGGGGTGGGGAAACGCTGTTGCTGTCTCCCCACCCCCTTTCTTTGTCTCTCGGAATTCCACATTTCCGCCTCCCATCCATCCCGCCATTTCCACGGCAACCCCTATTCAATTACCTTGGATTCTTGCTCGACTTGCGATGCCCGCGAAGTCGATAGAGGTGACCTTCATGTCGTTCAAAATGCCGCACCGCGCAGTGGCCCGTCCGGTGCTGTTCATGTTTTCCGGTTTGATTGCCGCCGGCGCATTATCGTCCGCGCAAACCACGCCCGCCGCACCCCCCAGCTCCAATGCCGACTTGCAGTTCGTCGTCATGCTCAGCCGCCACGGCGTCCGCTCGCCCATTGGCGCGCGCGACTTCTACGGCAAATACGCCGCTGCGCCCTGGCCCGCGTGGGATGTGCCGCCGAGTTATCTGACCCCGCACGGCTATCAATTGATGAAGCTCTTCGGAACCTGGGACCGCACCGAGTTCGCGAGCGAGAACCTCTTCGCCTCGACCGGATGCGCGGACGCCGCCCACGTGAGCATTGTTGCCGACAGCGACCAGCGCACGCGCGAAACCGGCAAAGCCCTCGCCGAAGGCATGTTTCCCGGCTGCACTATTGCGGTGCAAGCGCAGCCTGAAGGCACATTCGATCCGCTCTTCCGGCCCTTCGAGTCCGGCGGGGTCCATACCGATCCCGCTTTGGCCACTGCGGCAGTCGCCGGGCGCATCGGCGGCAATGCCAACAACCTGACCGAGGCTTACCGGCCGCAGTTGGCCGCGCTCGACAACGTCCTGGCCGGCTGCGGGCACGAACCCGCCAACCCGCAACGCACCTCGATCTTCGACATTCCCGCCAGCCTCACGCCTGGAACAGCCGGTGCTCCCGTGGCGTCGCGCGGGCCGCTCGTCACCGCTTCCACGCTGGCTGAAAATCTGCTCCTCGAATACACGCAGGGGATGAGCCAGGCCGACACTGGATGGGGTTGCCTGGACGGCGCAACCTTGCGTTCCATAATGCAAGCCGACGTTGCGGCCTGGGAATATGGCTATCGCACTCCCGCCGTGGCGCGCATGTACGCGTCGAATCTGCTCGAATCTATCCGCAGGACCATGGAGCAAAGTGTGAACGGCGGGGGCGCCACAGGAGCGGCCATTCCCGGCGCGCTTGGCAAGCTTGGCGACCGCCTCGTGATCGTAGTCGGCCACGACACCAATATCGCTACCGTGGCGGGCGCTCTCAACATCGACTGGGCCTTCGACGGCCGCGTCAATGACACGCCTCCGGGCGGCGCGTTGCTCTTCGAGCTTTGGCGTCCGCGCGACGGCGGCAAGCCCTTTGTGCGGCTGGAATACATTGCGCAAACTCTCGAACAGATGCGCAATGCGGAGCCGCTGACGCCCGCAAACCCGCCCGCTGTCGCGCCCATCTTCGTTCCCGGTTGCGGCCGCGCGGATTCTTCCTGCACCTGGGAGGGCTTTTCCGCGGCCATGCACGCGGCGATTGATCCCGCGTACGTTGCCGGGCAGCGTTAATCGCGCTCGCAGCGGCAAGAAATCTTCCGAGACAACACAACCATCAACGCACTTTCCGATCGCGCGCAGCCGCCGCAATCCAGCCGTGACCCCTGGGCGCTATCATCGACCTGCACCATTTTTGAGCTCCCATTCATCAACCAAACTTCGAGGAATGCGCATGAAAGCCGTCGTGAAATTTGCAGTCTTGTTCCTGCTTTTGCCGGCCGCGGCCGTCCCGCTTGCCGCGCAACAAGATTACTTCAGCAACTGGCCCGCGGGCCGATCGCCGAAAGAGGTGGGCATTGCGCTGGCCGAGCACTTCGTCACCAGCCCGCACCAGCACAGCCCCGGCACCATCTTCTACGGCGAAGTGGGAACCTGGTACGGAGCGCTCACCTTCGCCGAGCTCACGCACGACACCGATCTGCGCGACCGGCTCATCAAGAAATTCGATCCCTTGATGCCCGGCGGCGCGGAAGGAGCGCTGGTCCCCATGCGCGATCACGTCGACGACTCCATCTTCGGCATCGTGCCGCTTGAAATCGCCATCCAGATCAAGGACAAGAAGTATCTCGATTACGGGCTCACCTTCGCCGACCGGCAGTGGGTCGATCCGCAGCCCGACGGCCTCTCGCATGAGACGCGCTTCTGGATCGACGATATGTATATGTTGACGATTCTGCAGTTGCAGGCGTACCGCGCCACCGGCGACAAAAAATATCTAGACCGCGACGCCCACGAGATGGTGGCCTATCTCGACAAGCTGCAGCAGCCCAACGGCCTCTTCTACCACGCGCCCGATGTGCCCTTCTTCTGGGGCCGCGGCGATGGTTGGGTAGCCGCCGGCATGACGGAGATGTTGCTCACGTTGCCCGCCGATCATCCGCAACGCGCGCGCATTATGGCCGGCTACAAGCTGATGATGGCCGCGCTGCTCAAGTACCAGGCTGCGGACGGCATGTGGCGGCAGCTCATCGACCACGACGAAGCGTGGGAAGAGTCGTCCAGTAGCGGCATGTTTACCTTTGCATTGATTACCGGCGTCAAGAATGGATGGCTTGACGGACCGACTTACGGCCCCGCCGCGCGCAAGGGCTGGATCGCGGTCACCGGATTCATCGACCAGAACAACGATGTGACCAACATCTGCGCAGGCACCAACAAGCTCAACAGCCTCGACTATTATCTGGAGCGCCCGCGCAGAACCGGCGACTTCCACGGCCAGGAGCCGGTGCTTTGGGCGGCGGCGGAGCTGCTTAGGTAGCGAGTCAGCGAGTCAGCAAGTCAGCGAGCCGCAAAACGGATCATGTGATTCGAGAGCCGCAGGATAAACCGGGTTCGGAATGCATCACCGGCATCCGTCAGGTATTCCTTCTAATACCAAGCCGTCGTCACTCTCGACTAAATGGTACATTTTGCCGAGAGAAAACTACTGTCTGCTTCTAAGGATTGCGGCCATCGCGCGCGGGCTGCGCCGTCCATGGATGACGGCAATAACCCACAAGGGCTTTTCCTCCGGCGCGTAAGCTATCAGATACTCACGCACCAAGATGAAGCGCAAAGGCCGTGAAGTGAGGTCCGGGCGTCTGTGCCCTGACCGGGAAAGGGAACCGCGGCGCGAATCGCACTGTAGATTTCCTCTCGCACTCGCCGAGCGGCGAGCGGGCTATCCGCCGCGATATATTCCCAAAGCTCAGTGATGTCCTGCGCCGCAAGCGGATGAAGGGCAAAACCCCGATCTGCCGTCATTGGGGCGATTGCTTTTTGAGCAATTCGTCTTCACGGCGGCGAAGATTTTCAAAAAATTCCTCGCCATCAATGGGACTTACCCTGCCGCTTTTCAAGTCGTCATAGCGGCTGTTGAGCATTTCGTGCGTCTGCGTCAGCTCGCCGAAGTATCCCTCGACAACATCCTGCACAAGCTCTGCGGCGGTTCCGCGTCCACTCTGCGCAGCAAGGTCTTTGAGCTTCTGTTCCGTTTCGGGTGCAAAATGTACTTCCATGAGGCTCAGACTACGGGAAATCCCCGTGCGTGGCAAGACTGGTTGGCCGAAGAGGAAACGCGCAGGAATGGGGCAGGAAAAAGCTTCAAATTTCGGGTGGCGCTTCGCGCCGCGTGAAACCCGGATGGGCGACGTACGGTCTGCCGAGAGAGAAAGACAGCGGGGCAGGAAATCGGGTGACTGACTTTCGCGACGCGCAAATCCGCGTTTTTTAGCGGCTCTGCGAATTGTCGAAAAACTCACTTTTCCGAGACACGCCGGAGAGCAGGCCGGTATCGACAAAATGACACATTTTATCGTAAAGATAACCCGGGTGGTTCTGTACAATCTGCCGGAAGAAGTCGAACAGGGTTAGCGCTGGGTGGATTGGCTATCCCTGCAACGCCGATTGAGACAGTACCCGGCCTCTTGGTCCCTGACTCAATCGAGGCGCGTTAGATACGCATCGCCTTCCACCGGCTTCACCTGCCGTGCAATGGATGCGGCCAAAGCGCGGTCGTCGCCCTGCGGACGGATGCGCACCCAGAAGCTGTTCTCTCCGGGAAACTCGATCACGTTTGCGTCCGGATAAAGCTCGATCAGTTGCGCCTTCAGTTCGAGCGCGTCGCTCTCGTTGTGGAAGGCGCCGATCTGCACGCACCAGCGCCCGCCGGTCGAGATGGGCTTGGGCGTCTGGTACACATCCAGGCGCACCTGCGCGAGGCCCGCACGATAAACACCTACGGCCTTGGCCGATGCGGTGGTCAGGTCGATCATGCGATCGGCCACAAACGGGCCGCGGTCGCTGATGCGCATGGCGCTGGACTGGCCGGTCTTCAAATTCGTCACCACAATGAGCGAACCCATGGGCAGGGTGCGATGCGCCGCCGTCAGCGCGTTGTCGTCGAAGACCTCGCCGTTGGCGGCTTTGCGGCCCCTGTCCGCGGTGTACCACGAGGCCACGCCAATCTCGCTCAGGATCGGCACGTGCGTGGCGACAAATTCGAGATCTTCCTGGCTCACGCCGCCCGGTGGCACCGGCGTGACGGGAATCTTTGCGCTGGGTGGATTTGAAGTTGGCGCCGGCGGCTGCTGCGCCGGAGCCCGCTGTGATCGAGGATACGCGATCTGGGGCGGCATGGCCTGCGGCGGCGCCATCTGCGACGCGTTCTCCCGGCGATGGCAGCCCGTCAATACAGGAAACGCCAAGCCCAGCAAGACCAGTCCCAGCGACGCGGGCCTCCGCGCCACCCATCCGGGCGGACGGCCGCGCCGCTGCGATCGAGTTGCGGCAATCTTCAACTGCGCGGTTCTCCGGAAGGCTTCGGGGGGCTGTCTTCCGTTCGATTGCTGCGTGGGCCGGCGGCTGTGCTGCTGCGCTGTTCAAACCTGTCTGCCAGGGTACGCAAGGTGTCGGCGGCCGTGCGCAAACCCTGGATGGATTCGCGCCGCACCTGCGGAATCACCGCGTCATTCACATAGGCGATGGCGTGGCGCAGTTCCATCTCGATCAGCTCAACCGCTTCGTCGATGCGCTGACCAATGGTGGGCCCGCCCTGGTTGGGAGTATTGTTTGTGCTCATGGCGTCCATTCTTCGCTGCTAGCTTGAAACCCGCAACTTCCTTAAAAGTCGCTCGAATCCGCACCCCGCGTCAATGGCCCGGCCCAGGCCGGCGAACCCCAAAGATTACTATTGACGCAACCGCGTCCATTCAGCATGATTGGCTAGAGTACCCCCGTCGAGAATGAGCGAACCAACGTACCTTCAAACAGCGAGGTCCCGGATTGCGGTGAAAGACCAAGTGTCCAGCTCAATTCGATGCGGCTCGTCGGCACGCCGGTGGCTTTGCATCCAGCGGCTCCTGATCGGGACGATGCTCGTTCCTGGACTCGTCGTTGGCGCGAGCAACTTTGCGGTCGCACAAACCGAGCCCGCACCCGCCGCCTCAAACCAATCGACGCCACCTGAAGCCCCGGCTCCCGCATCGACTCTCGCGTCATCCTCCAAAACGAGCAAGCCACCCAAGCCAGCCAAGCCACTTGGCCCATGCGACATCAAGAACTCCGGCGCGTCCATGGTGGCCACCGGCGGATTGCGCGCGGTCTCCGTGCTCGGCGTGGGAGAAACCGAGCGCACCGCAGGCTCAGCCGCGGTTCAGTCCAAAGTCTGCAGCCGTTTCAGGGCCATCAACTGGTACGACCGTTTCGTTACCGGACCCGAAGTGATGCGCTTCTCGCCAGAGCAAAAGTTTCGCCTGGCCGTGACCAACATCATCAACCCTTTCAACCTCGGCACGATCGTGGGTGACGCCGGTATCTCCGTGGCTTGGAACTCGCATTCGCCCTACGGTCCGGGCGTTCGACGGCTGGGCCAAGTTGTCAGGCACCAACTTGACGCAGGACATGACGGACCAGTTCTTCGGCACTTTCCTGATTCCCTCCATTACCCGCACCGATCCGCACTATCATCGCGAGCCCGACCTCAGTATTCCGCGGCGCGTTCTGCATTGTCTCGACCAGATCGTCTGGCAGCGCGACGACAGCGGCGGCCACACCTTCAACTACTCCGAGATTGTCGCTCCCGTCTTCGACATTGGTATTTCGAATCTCTATGTGCCCGGCCTGCAAACGCGCTTCAGCGCCGATGCCGAGCGCTACGGCATCGGCCTCGCGACTGCGCCCATCGACAACTTCATCACGGAATTCGTGCCCTCGATTGCCAGCCACATCCACACTCACGCCGTCTTTGTGCAGCGCATCATCGATCACGTGGCCGTGAGTCCGCCGTAGTCGCAGCGCACCGCTCGATAAATTCGATGCAGCCGCACAACCTCGGCGTGGTGCAACGTTTGCCCTTGCAATGCGTCCTGAAATTAAGAACACGCAGCGTTCGTGTGCCCTGTTGCTGTCGATGGCCAGTCGAGTTTCGTGGTCCGGGGCTTCGCGGCTTTGGGCCTTACGGCTTTGTGCCCGATCATTCTGGCGAGAGAAAAAGCCAATTTCACTATTGATCCGGCCTCGAAATACTGCGTCCGTGCCCCATCCATTTCCGCGTCCTTTGCGGAAATGGGTGGGAGACAATGACACTATCAGTGGGCCGGATCAATAAAGAGGTTCAGCGCTTGGCAGGCCGAGGTTTGCTTCCCATCAAATTCTCGAACCACGACCGATGTTCGCGCGCAGGCTGGGAGCGCTTCTTTCTTTTCCTGCCGCCCGCTTTGGGGATTGCCCTGGTGCTTGCCCTGGCCGCAGCCCATTCCGCTGCTGCGCAGGCGACGAATTCCCCGGCTCCGCTCGCGGCTCCGGCGCAGGCGATGCCGCAGGCAACACCGCAAACAGGGCCACAAGCCCCTTCCCCTGCGAAACCGGCCGCAGGTCTGCATCAACTCGCCGAGCAAATCGAGGAACCCTGCCTGATCAAGAACACCGGCGCAACCATGATTACCACCGCCGCCATGCGCGCCATGGCGGTTTCCGGATTCGCCGGGGTCGATCCCTCGGCGGGCGCAACCGCCGTAGAGACCAAGGTCTGCGTTCCTTTCATGCCCATGAGTAACTGGTACGCGCGATTCCTCGACGGGCCGGAAGTGAAACCCCTCACGCCGGGGGAGAAGGCATTGCTCGCGGGACACAACCTGCTCGACCCCTTTAACCTGCTCACCATCGGCGGTGAAGCCGGCATCTCGGTCGCCGCCAACTCGCACTCCGCCTACGGCCCCGGCATTCCCGGCTGGGGCCGCTACGTGGGCGTCAGCTTTACGCAGGACTTGACCGGCGAATTCTTCGGCACATTTCTCATTCCGTCTCTCGTCCATCAGGACCCGCACTACCACCGCATGCCCAACGCCCGCATTCCGCGCCGCATCTTCCACTGCATCGCGCAGATTGCGTGGACGCAGGGCGACAACGGCCGCGGCATGATTAACTACGCCGATCTGGGCGGCTTCGCCATCGACGACGCCATCGGTAATCTCTACGTCCCCGGCCAGCAAACGCGGTTCAGCGCCAGCAGCGAGCGCTACGCCATCGGCCTCGCCACCGCGCCCATCGATAATTTTGTAACCGAGTTCCTGCCCGACGTGGCCCGCCACGTCCACATGCAAGTCGTCATCATCCAGCGCGTCATCAACCAGGTGGCGAGAACGGATAATACGGCGCAGTGAGCCGCGCGTTTCCGCACGCCGCGCAGATTTCCGCTGCGGCGGCTTGTAAACTGTCACATCGACAGGCAGCCAAACGGGAGTATGATGGTTCGCAAATTCAGCGTCAAGGGTACTCCTATGCGAACCAGAGAGTTTTGTTTGCTGCCGGGACGGTTGTGCGGATTCCTCCTTGCGTTTGCCATCATTTCTCCCTCCACCTGCGCGCAGACGACCGCGCCGAATGAATGGACCTGGGTGGGAGGAAGCAGCACGGTAGTCAGCGGCGGCCAGCCAGGAGTGTACGGCGCATTGGGCACTCCCGCTCCTGGAAACATTCCGGGAAGCCGGGAAGGCGCCACGAGTTGGACCGACAAGAACGGTAATCTCTGGCTCTTCGGGGGATTGGCCTATTCCACCACCTCCTATTTTGGCTACCTGAACGACGTTTGGAAGTTCAACCCCATAACGAATGAATGGGCATGGATGGGTGGAAGCAACTTGGCCCCATGCTCTGGGTGCGGCGCTCCGGGAGCATACGGCACGTTGGGAGCTGCCGCAGCTGGAAACATCCCCGGGGGCCGCGCCGACGCTGCAAGCTGGACTGACTACAATGGCAATCTCTGGCTTTTCGGGGGCTTGGGAGCCGATGCGAGCGGCGCCTTCGGCTACCTCAACGATCTTTGGAAATTCAATCCCTCCACAAACCAATGGGCATGGATGGGAGGAAGCAACACAGTCGGCGCCTTTGGCGGTCAACCCGGCGTCTACGGCACGTTGGGCGTCCCTGCCCTGGGAAATATCCCCGGAAGCCGCGAAGCCGCGACGACTTGGATTGACAGGAGCGGCAATCTCTGGCTTTTCGGAGGCGTTCCCGCCTCATTTGGCGGCTTCAACGGCGCTGCCAACTATGAAGTTCTCAACGACCTTTGGGTGTTCAATCCATCCATTAACGAATGGACATGGATGGGCGGCATCGACGGCTTCTCCGTAAATGGCGGCAATCCCGGAGTGTATGGAACATTGGGTGTGCCTGCCTTAACAAATATCCCCGGAAACAGAGGAGACTCTTCGGGCTGGACAGATAGCGGCGGCAATCTCTGGCTCTTCGGCGGAACGGGCAACAGCGGTGTATACGGGTCTGAGGGCAACCTCAATGACGTTTGGGAGTTCAGTCCTTCAACCAACGAATGGGAATGGAGGGGAGGAAGCAATACCGTCGTGTGCGGGTTTCTTGAATGTGGGCAGCCTGGAGTGTTTGGAACGCTCGGAACATTCGACGCCTCAAACATCCCGAGTAGCCGTAGCGATGCCGCGCGTTGGGCCGATAACAACGGCCATGTATGGCTGTTCGGCGGCACTGGCGGCCCGCCCAGCGGGAATTATGCGAGGCTTAACGATCTTTGGGAGTTTGATGTTCTTTCTGATTCATGGGCCTGGATAGGCGGGAACAGCTCAACTGGGAGCAACTGCACGCAGCCCGACTTCATTACCGGCAGATTTACTTGTGGTCAACCTGGAGTATATGGCACATTGGGAACACCTGCTGCCGGAAACAACCCCGGCGCCCGTTCCGGCGCCGCGAGTTGGACTGACAACGCGGGCAGGTTTTGGCTCTTTGGCGGTTCGGGCTTCGATGCAAGCGGCAATTACGCCAGCCTCAACGACCTTTGGGAATATCAGCCTTATCCGAACGCCGGCGCTCCTGAATTCAGCGTATCTTCGGGAACCTATGCGACAACGCAGACGGTGACGATCACCGATGCCACGGCAGGCGCGACCATCTACTACACCACCGACGGAAGCACGCCGACTCCAAATTCGACGGTATATAGCGGCCCGATTACTGTCTCATCGTCAGAGACGATTGAAGCGATTGCAACCGCCAACGGGTACGTTGCCAGTTCCGCGGCAACCGCGACCTACACGATCCCGCCGGATTTCTCCGTCGCGGCAACTCCGGCATCGTCCACCGTAACCGCCGGGCAATTCGGAAACACCTCGATCTCGATCACGCCCGCGAACGGTTTTAATTCCATGGTCTCCTTCAGTTGCTCGGGGCTGCCTTACGGGGCTACGTGCATCTTCGCTCCGCAAACCGTGACGCCGACGACCGGTGCGGCCTCCACCTCGCTGAATGTCACCACAGACGTAGCGATGGCCGCGATCCGCCGACCTGCAAGCCCGCTGTTTCCAATCAGCACGCTTGCGGCTGTGGTGTGGTGCGTTGGATGGAAGAGACGTTGGCTGGTTCTGTCTCTTGGGCTGATCGTCGCCTGTGTGATCGGGTTCAGCCTGCTCAACGGATGCGGTAGCGGGATATTCCGGCGGCGGCACAACTCCCCCGCAATCGGCCACGTACACCATCACCGTGAACGCAATCTCCGGCTCACTGCAGCACTCCACGACGTTCTCGCTCACAGTGACTAGCCAGGCCGGCGGGTAGGATGCCGCAGGTGGGCCTCAATTCACGGTGAGCGTCAAAAATTCGGACGGCTGGATTGTCCCCGAGGTTGCGGTAACGGTCACAGTTGTCGTGACCGGCGATGTGCCGCCGCCACCGCCGCCGCCGCCAGATCCACCACCGCAACCGGAGAGCGAGCCCATACCGGCGACGACCACGGCTAGCGCCAATGCAATTTGCAGGACGCGCCGCCGTCGAAAGGCGAAGATGCAAGCTGCCGCCACAATTGTAGTGGCCGGAAAGAACGGGCTCGGACGGGGCTGAACTGTCATGGCCTGCGCGCTGACCGTGACGGTCAGTTGTGTTGTCGCAACAGCAGGCGTCACCGAGCTGGGATTGAAGGAGCAACTTGCACCGGCGGGCAGCCCCGAGCAGGCGAAGGTTACCGCAGAGTTGAACCCGTTCTGCGGCGTCACGGTCAGGGTTGTCGATCCCTGCGCACCGGAGTTTACGGTGAGCGAAGATGGCGACAGGCTGAAGGTAAAGGTGGGTGGAGGAATATTGATGGTGTAGCTGGCCGACGAAAGCGCGCTCTGCGTAAATCCGCCGGCTACGGCTATGGCTTCAATGGTCTCCGAAGCGCCGACTGCAATGGGAACTGTATACGGGGTGGAACTCGTAGTCGGAGCTGCGTTAATGGCGTAATAGATCGTCGCGCCGGGAGTGGAATCGGTGATGGCGACAGACTGCGACGAGGTGTATGTGCCGGCGGGCGGATTGAAGGCCGGCGCGGCAGCGGGAAGCAGAATGGTATACGCGGCGCTGGCTACCGTGCTGCTCGGGTTGTTCGGTCCCGCGGCGATGGCATTAACGGTTTCGGATGCAGACACCGTGATGGGTCCCGTGTAGGGCGTGGAGCTTGTGGTCGGGACTGCGTTGATCGCGTAGTAGACCGTCGTGTTGGGAGTGATGTCAGAGATGGTTACGGACTGCGACGAGTTGTATGTGGCGGCAGGCGGGTTGAAGGCCGGCGCGGCAGCGGGAAGAAGAATGGTGTACGCGGCACTTGCCACAGGGCTGTTCGCGTTGTTCGGTCCCGCGGCAATGGCCTCGATGGTTTCGTTGGCAGAGACCGTAATGGGTCCGGTGTAGGGCGTCGAGCTGGTGGTTGGCACTGCGTTGATCGCGTAGTAGATGGTCGTGTTGGGGGTGGCATCGGAAATGGCGACAGACTGCTGCGAGTCGTATGTACCGGCGGGCGGGTTAAAGGTCGGCGCGGCAGCGGGAGGCAGAATGGTATACGCGGCGCTTGCTACCGTGCTGCTCGAATTGTTCGGCCCCGCAGCGATGGCTTCGATGGTTTCCGAGGCGTTGACACCGTGATGGGTACCGGTGTAGGGCGTAGAACTGGTGGTTGGCACTGCGTTGATTGCGTAATAGATCGTCGTGTTGGGGGTGATGTCGGAGATGGCTACAGACTGCGACGAGTTATATGTGCCAGCGGGTCGCGACGATTGTCGGCGCGGCAGCGGGAAGATGAATCGTATACGCGGCACTTGCTACCGGGCTGTTCGAGTTGTTCGGTCCCGCGGCGATGGCCTCGATGGTTTCGTGGAAGCGACCGTGATGGGTCCGGTGTAGGGCGTGGAGCTGGTGGTCGGCACTGCGTTGATTGCGTAATAGATCGTCGTGTTGGGGGTGATATCGGTGATGGCTACGGACTGCTGCGAGTCGTATGTGCCGGCGGGCGGGTTAAAGGTCGGCGCGGCAGCGGGAAGCAGAATGGTATACACGGCGCTTGCTACCGTGCTGCTCGAGTTGTTCGGTCCCGCGGCAATGGCCTCGATGGTTTCCGATGACGACACCGTGATGGGTCCGGTGTAGGGCGTGGAGCTGGTGGTCGGCACTGCGTTGATCGCGTAATAGATCGTCGTGCCGGGGGTGGAATCGGTGATGGCGACGGACTGCGACCCGTCGTATGTGCCCGCCGCCAGATTGATTGTGGGCGCGGCAGCGGGAAGCTGGATGGTATACGCGGCGCTTGCTACCGCGCTGCTCGAGTTGTTCGGTCCCGCGGCAATGGCCTCGATGGTCTCGGACGCGCCGACCGTAATGGGACCGGTGTAGGGCGTGGAGCTTGTGGTCGGGACTGCGTTGATCGCGTAATAGATCGTCGTGCCGGGGGTGATGTCAGAGATGGTTACGGACTGCGACGATGTGTATGTGCCCGCCGCCGGATTGAAAGTGGGGGCGGCGGCGGGAAGCAGAATGGTATACGCGGCGCTGGTTACCGTGCTGCTGGAGTTGTTCGGTCCCGCGGCGATGGCCTCGATGGTTTCCGATGAAGACACCTCGACGGGACCGGCGTAGGGCGTGGATCTGATGGTCGGTACTCCGTTAATCGCGTAATAGATCGTCGTGCCGGGAGTGGAGTCGGTCATGGTTACGGACTGCGCCGAGTCGTATGTGCCGGGGGCCGGATTAATTGCGGGCGCGGCAGCAGGATACAGAATGGTATACGCGGCGCTTGCCACCGCGCTGTTTGAGTAATTCGGTCCCGCGGCGAGGGCCTCAATGGTTTCCGACGATGACACCGCGATGGGACCGGTGTAGGGCGTGGAGCTGGTGGTCGGTACTCCGTTAATCGCGTAATAGATCGTCATGCCGGGAGTGGAGTCGGCGATGGCGACAGACTGCGACGATGTGTATAGGCCGGCGGGGGGATTGAAAGTTGGCGGATCCGCAGCCGGACTTGTGATCGTATAGTTGCCCGAAGCAACAGCGCTCGGCGCGAATCCAGGGGCCGCGGCATAGGCTTCGATCGTCCCGGTTGCGTTCACGGTGACCGGTCCGTTGTACACCGCGGAATTCGTCGTCGGCGTGGTTCCGTCGGTGGTGTAATAAATGGTTGCGCCTGAGGTTGCGTCGCTCAGGACCACTGACCGCGGCGTCGGGTAAGTTCCCGTCGGCGGATTGAAGGTGGGGGACGCGAGAATTGTTAGAGGCTGAGGAGATCCGTAAGCCCAAACATCGTTCAGGTAGGCAATCGTACCATTCGCATCCAGGCCGCCCCCTCCCATCAGCCAGAGGGTGCCGTCCTGGCCGGTCCAGGCCGAACCGTAGGCGCGCCCTCCGGGAATATTTTTGGCGTTGGCCATACCCTGGGCGCCGTACACTCCGCTCTCGCCGAGGCCGATGTCGGTGCTGGGACCGCCAACCCACGTCCATTGATCGGTTGAAGGATCGAACTGCCACAGATCGTTCAAATGGAAAACGGCGCTGCCCGTGGCGTCGTAGCCCTGGCCGCCCAGCAGCCATACTTTGCCGGAGTTGAGCCAGACCAGGGGCGACCCGCGGCCGCCGGGGATGTTTGCCAGCGAAGGTTGGCCTTCGACGCCGTAGACGCCGCCGCCGACTCCGCAGCTGTTCTGCGGCGCGGAGATACAACTATTTGGAAGTTGGCTGGCGCCGCCCATCCACGCCCACTCATTGGTGGCTGGAGTGTACTCCCACACATCGTTCAGAAATCCACTGGCGACAGCGCCGCTGGGCGTCGACGTGTAGCCGTAACCGGCGAAAAGCCACAGATTGCCACTCGCATCGATCCAGCCTGAAGGCGTTTGCCGCGCGCCGGGGGTGTTTCCGGCTGCGGCGGCGCCCTCCATGCCATAGACGCCGGCCCAACTCGCCCCGTTTATCTTGCTGCTGCCGCTCATCCAGGCCCATTGCCGGGTGGAGGGAACGAACTCCCATAAATCGTTCAAATCCCCATTCCCGTTGAGGGAATCAATGCCGGAGCCTCCGAACAGCCAGAAGTTTCCCTCGTTGTCGGTCCAGGTGACGGAAGAATCGCGGGCGCCGGGATAATTGCTGCCGGCGAACGAACCCTGGGTGCCATAAAACCCGGTACTGGTGCCCGAGGCTCCGGGGGTGGTCGAGCCCGCCATCCACGCCCATTCACCGCTCGAAATGTCGAACTCCCATAGGTCGTTCAGATCGCCATAATGCCCGGCGCCATCGTACCCGGCGCCGCCAAAAAGCCACAGATTGCCCTCGGCATCTGTCCAACCCGCTGCGCCGTAACGGCCGCCGGGAGTGTTTCCGATTGCAGGGGTCAGAAGCTGGCCATAGATTCCCGGCTGGCCTGTGCCGTTGCTCGGAACCGTGTTGCTGCCGGCCATCCACGTCCATAGGTTGGTTTGCGGATTGTACTCCCAAAGATCGTTGAGGATGCCGGGGGTGTGTGTCGAGTCGAAGCCGTCTCCTCCAAACACCCAAAAATTTCCGTTGCTGTCCGTCCAGCTGGTGGCCTCTGTCCGTCCGCCCGGAATGTTGGCCACATTGGCAACATTTTGCAAACCGTAGACTCCCGGCTCTCCCCAGGGGAAAACGTCGGGAACGAGCGGAACCGTACTGCTGCCGCCGATCCAGGTCCACTCATTGTCCACGATCTGCGCGCGCGCAGACACAGATCCTGCGGCGCATAGAGCGAGGCCGGTTATCGCCAGGACAGACGCCCGGCGGATTGATCCTGCATGGGCGCGCGGTTCCGCCCCAAAACGCGGCTGCGACGACACGAAATCAGCACACATGGCATTCCTTGCGACCCACGCAGTGAAAGCCTGGCCGCGGGATTCGCTAGTTTATTTACGGATCTGAGAAACCGACCGACGGCTCAGAGGGAGTGGAGCAGTGTTGAGCCTTGCTACCTTAATTTGTTCTCGTTTGACGCTGAAAATGATTCGTCTGCTGAATGAATCGTTGTGGGCCCAAGGCGGAATCAGCAACGAACTCGCACCATTGTAAGCCGAAATCGCCCGCGCATTCGGTGAAAATTTTTGGGGGGTGGTTGCCTCGTCAACCATTAGTAACGTGACCATCGGCGCAGACGCGGCGGTGGGGTCGCTGCCGCACCGGGGGCCGTTTTTGCCCACGGTGAACCGATATCCGGCGCCCGGCGCGGCAGATTATGGTTGCCGTTCGGCCGCCTTATCGTGATAAATTCACATCACACGTTCCCCGGCCCCTTCCTACAGGTCTTATCAATATAGGTTTCATGAATCGATAGGTTCCATGAATCGCAACGGAGGTTGATCGAGAAAATGAAAAACGTTCGCGGGTCCTTCTCTATGAGTGCTCTTTGCATGGCTTTTGCATGCATGCTTCTGAGCGTGATGAGCAACCAGACTGCCATGGCGCAAGCCGCGCCCGCGCCCATCGGCAACTGGGCCAACCAAACGGAAGGTTTGGTGGTTGAGCAGAACGGAACCTGCGGCTTTCTGCTCAACGGCAAGGTCCGCTACTCCGGAACCTGCAAGTGGGAGACGCCCTCGGCAAGGGGCGGGATTCTGGACATGGTTTATCCCATGCCCCTCGCGCCCGGGCACATTCGCTGGAGCGTGATCTACGTGAATCAGACAACGATTACGCTCGATGGGGACCCGTTTTACAAGAAGGGGAATTAGGGCGTAGCCGAGCGCCGGGAATCCGGGCCAGGGGCACCGGGCCGGACGATCTTTTGTCCGGCCCAATTGGGTAATAGGGTAATAGGGGCGACATGATACCTATTTCCCCGCCGAGTGCTATCGTCCCCCTATGAGCCGACTCGCTCGCATCGTGGTTCCGGGGCTTCCCCATCACGTAACGCAGCGCGGCAACCGGCGCGAGGCCATCTTCTTTGAGGACGGCGACCAGGAAATTTATCTCGATTTACTGGCCGGACAGACACTCAAGGCGGGCGTTGCGGTGTGGGCCTATTGCCTGATGCCCAACCACGTCCACCTCATTCTGAAGCCAACCCACGCCGCCGATCTCGGCCGCGCGGTGGGCGAGGCGCACCGGCGCTACACCAATTTCATCAATGCCCGCGGACGCTGGACCGGGCACCTGTTCCAGAGCCGCTTTGCCTCGGTGGCGCTGGACGACACGCACCTCATCCGCGCCGTTCGATATGTCAGTTTGAACCCGGTGCGCGCGGCTGGTCAGCCGGCCGGAAGAATGGAAGTGGTCCAGTGTGCGCGCCCACCTCGCCGGGGTTGACGATGCGCTGCTCGCGGTGCGCCCGGTGCTGGATCGAATTCCGCACCTCCAAGCGCTGTTGGAAGCAGACGCCGCAGAGGACTTCAGCGAACTGCGCCGCGCCGAGACCACGGGACGCCCACTGGGCACGCCGGAGTTTGTCGACAGTCTGGAAAAAACTCTGGGACGCAAGATCGCGCGCCGCGCCCCAGGTCGCAAACCAACAGGCGAAGACCCCGACCAACTAAAATTGCTGTGAGTGCGAGGAGAAATAGGTATCATGTCCCCAGTCTCCCCAGTCTCCCGGTCTCCCCAGTCTTCCTCGCTTTCAGTAACGGCCATACTGTTCGATCTGCAGAGCGAGATCTCGCCGTGCATGATGTAACTCGCCCTTATTTACGTTCCACTTAGAACTGCTATTCGCCAACGCTCGCCAACGTCGCCAACATCGCCAGCGTTGGCCTTTGACAGCGCGGAATTTGAGTGCTATGGTGATCGCACTTTTCTTTGACGCTCGAATTAAGTCTTGAAAGGGTCGCGGGCGCATCGCGTGGTCGCGGACGCATCGCGAAGATCGTCACTTCAACCCAGTTCTCTTGGGGAGCAATGAAATTCGATGCGCGCACAAAGTGCCGGACGACAAAAATTCCGAAATCTAAGCATTGGGCGACTCTAAAACGAGATTTTAGAGGTTGCCTTATGAAAAGAGGAAAAACAAGATGAAAGGTAACGAACGCTTCATGAGCGTCTCCCGCCCACTCGCAATCATCCTACTGTTCACCGTATTCGGAGCAGCTCTTGCGCACGCAACGGTGACCATGGTCACGACCACTGCGCTAACCCAGCTTAGCAACGGCAGTTACCAGGCGTTGGTGAACTTCGGCAACAGCGGCACCAGCACGGCACAAAACGTTGTGTTTTCGACCGCGTCGTTGGGAGTTGCTGCCGGGACACCTGCGCCGCAGACCCTCGGTAACATTCCGTCCAACGGAGTTGTAACAATGCTGCTTACATTCCCTGCGAGTGCCGGCGTTACCGGCGCCACGGTGGTTGAGCATATCGCCGGAACCTACACCGGTGGCACATTCGCCGGATCGTACCGAATGGCACTGCCCCCGCCTTCCGCTCTTACAGCTCAATTGCAGAGCCTGATTGTACAAGCCCAGGATTTAGAAAACGGCAACGCGCAATTCCCGCTCCAGATCAGCTATAACGGCACCGGATCCGATGTGAACCAGGCTTGGCCCTGGGTGTACCTCGCCGATTTCCAAAGTCTTGATATCCCGCTTCAGGCCGGGCGCCGTGCACTCGTCACCTGGAACGCACAAGCCCTACCCAACCTTCAAACCGCGGTAACGGCTTTCCCCGCGCTGATCAAATCGAACGGTACAGATCCCTATTTCCGTCTCGATCCGGGTCCCGGTCAGACACCTTTAGTACTTACCACGCCCACCAATGTGTGGACCGTTCATTACCCGGCGCTTGACACCCGTATCGACGACACTGTAAGCCCTACACCTGTATTCGATGGCAGCACATTCGCATGGGCTCCGTATCCATTTGGGGATAGGACAGGTCAACCGAATGTGCTCCAGATCAACTACGTCTATAAGGGAAATACCCAATTCGGCGGAGTCAGCATGCAAAGTCCGCTGTCGCCGACTGTCACTATCCCCACGGGCTCAACGCTTGAGTTCGATGTGTACTACAGCCTGAGCGATCAGGGCAAACTCATGAGGTGGGATACCGAAAACAACGGAAAGACCGCCAACACCGAAATCTACCTGAGGGGTTACGCCTACCCGCCCCTTAATCCCCAATGGTCCGCCATCTACAACGGCGATACCTGGTACACGACCCATGTAAGCATCCCCATCAATACTGGCAAGAGCTCGAACCTGATTTTCGAGCTCCATGGCGAGGTAAGCCAGCCTGCGGAAACTGCCGAGCTTTTTGTCCAGAACATGGTAATCCAGGAACCCAATCCCGCCCTCACACCGCTTCCCAACGTAGTCAACCCCAGTGCCTACAATGCCGTAGCTCCTTTGAACAGCATTTACAGCACGGCAAATGGCCTGTTCATTGCCGGCACGCTCGGAACCGGAACACCGACGGGAATCGGCGCCTACGACTACAACCTTTTTGTAGACGGCAATAACCTGAAACCCGAATACACACAGCCCACCGGCCCCAACTGGCTGTTAAGCACGACCGGCCAGGCGCTGCCCGGCGCAACCGCCACTGGCTTGGCCCAATTCAGTTTCCCTGACAGCTCGTATCAACCGATCAGGGATGCCGGAACTCCCGGAGAGTACAAGATTCACGGCCATGTGATGGCATGGTACGACGAATCCCCGAATTGGATGATCCAGATGATCCCGGCGACGCTTCCGAAGGGGTATAACGGAACGCCGGATTTCTACAGCCTGGGCACAGGCGTTACAACCACGGTTCCGGTAACCCCGGCCATGGCCTGCAGAGTGCAATTTAACCACATCGTGTACTTGATGCGGCACTTCCTGACCACATCGGCGTTCTATGGCTCGAGCGTGGCCCGCGGAGTGATCCCCTTCAACGATTGGGACATCCTCAACGAAGAGATCGGGACAAGCAGCCCCGGCATCAACATCCCCGCGAATCCAAACAGTTGGCAGGCAAGCCTGGCAAACACCAACTGGCTGGTGGCCATGTCGGACAATCAAATGGGCGGCGATATCACACAAAATTACGTTTACCTGCTCTTCAAATTCGCGCACATCGCGGCCCCCAACGCCGCAATGGCGGCGGCTTTCAAGGCCAACTACGCTTCGCTTCCGTCGTACATGAAGCAAGATGGGCACGACAACAACGGCAGCATCGACGCCTATATCCAGGCCAACCCACCGTTACTGGCCTACAACGATTACAGCTATACCACCTACGCCAAGGCGAGAACCGCCTACAACATGGTGAAGGCGCTGAATACCGCATGGCTTTCCGATCCGCTGTATGACGGAAGGAACCTGATCGAGCTCATCGGCAGCGAGACGCACGACTCGGTTTATGCGACCGATGCCAGCGATAACCAGACGGCTATTGCCCTGTTTGCCTCTCTCATCGACCAGCACCTCCTTACCGGTATTTCCTTCTCGGAATTCGACCTTCTGGTGGGGACCGGTTCTCCCGGCGGCACCGCCACCGCTCCTGCAACGCTCAATGTCAGAGAGTCCGACGGCCTCGGTTATGAGTACTCGCTGATGTATTTGCTGGCCCAGAAGTTCGCCCCGTACTTCAATCACGCTACCAACTGGGGCCAAAGCGGTGCAGGATGGCAGGGAGCCTATGTACTGTTCGACGGTTCGCTCAAAGCCGATTCGGGCTACTACGGCGCCATGAATCCGAACAGATTCATTCTTGGGCATTCCTACCTGGATAGTTTCTTCAGCGGCGAATACCAGAAGATGCAGTACGGCTATTCCATTCCTATTGGTTGGAATGGCGATCTGCCAAACTATACACGCTAACGCCGCTGTCTCAGGCTCCGGGGGATTACCCTCCCCCGGAGCCAAAGCGTGCTGAGGTAGATCCCGAAAACTGGAACCGGGGGGATCGTTAACCCAAACTCGAAACCACGATCCCCCTGTCCAGGAAACGATGCCGGCATAGCGCCCAGTTCGAAGCCCAGGTCCGGAATAGCGGAATAGCAGGACATGATACGGGACGTTCCCGCGTCTCAGAGAAGGAAATGCGCGGGGTCGTCTTTCCATGGATTGAATACTACGGCACCGCTGTGCACGACATGGCTGACATTGCGTGTCACAAGGTAAAGGTCATGCTCGATGGCTGTCGCTGCGAGCATCGTATCGAATACCGAAGGCGAATGTCCTGTGAGGCGCTTCACTTCGCCGCTGATGGCTCCCCAACGAAGTACGATCTTGTCGGACATCGAAAGCACGCGGCCGGAGAATCGCCGCTCCAATGCAATGACTCCCCTTTTGACCGAGGCACGGCGTCTATCGCCGGGAGGCAGATGCTCGATTCCCTTGTGGTACTCGCCGAAGGTGAGAATGCTGAGAAACAGCAGGTGTTCGGGCTGAGACTTGATCCACGACGCAACGTTGGGGTCAGGACGCGAACCACCGATTTCGGCAATTACGTTTGTATCCAGCAGCCACCCATTCACAGAACGATGTC
Source organism: uncultured Acidobacteriaceae bacterium (assembly GCA_963732305.1). Classification (GTDB taxonomy): domain Bacteria; phylum Acidobacteriota; class Terriglobia; order Terriglobales; family Acidobacteriaceae; genus Telmatobacter. The sequence continues at coordinate 197,869 of CAVSYW010000002.1, read as the reverse complement.
CCTTCCGGGATCGTTCTCGCGCTCGATATCCACACCGGACAAGCCGAGACCCTGCAGGAAGCGAACCAGCGGCAATTGCCCCTTGCCCTTGGGCAGCAGGCGTCGATACTGCTCGGGAGCGAGGATGACGGCGGCTTCTTTGCCACGGATTGTCACCAACTGCGGGCCGGAAGAAGCGGCGCGCCGCACCACTTCGCTGAAGCGTGCCTTGGCGTCTTCGAGTTTCCATTGCTCCATGCGCGGAGTTGCGCGAGAAGATTCTTCGAGATGTTTTTCCGGCCGGCGCAAGGAAGATGGCATGGTTTCTGGCTCCCAATCCGATCTGACTATCTGACTAGATGATACACGAATCGAGCCATGGCTGCTTTCAAATTTGCAGTCGGCATTTCACTCGGAAGCCGCAAAGATCGATGGCTTTCAACGACAGACCCACAGCTGGTTCAATCCAAAACAGTCGGAAACCGCGAATTGCAATTGGCTTCCAGGCTACCCCTCGATTTCGGCGGCGGATTGGCGGCGCCCGCGCTGTATGGGGAATCAACCGGGTAAACCTTGTAGTGACAATCAGTTGCCCGGCAAAATCTCGCTCATTAACCCGCTCCCGCTCGCCACCTCCAAATCCCCGTCCAGCCCCCGATTCCGCCATTCACTGCACGATCCTTGGGCTTGCCGGCGACCCGCATTACCCTCGTAATGAGTTACTAGCCCACGGAATCCCTCACCGGGAAAACCGCGCGGCGCAAAGATCTTAAGCAATGAGCCGGGCCAGTTGGTACTTCTGGCGGTTCTTTTCAAGACCATTTCCCGTGTGAAGGAGACCGCAATCATGTCCAAAGCCGTCAAGTATGTCGAGAAGGCAGCCGTTTACGCCGCCCAGGGAGCCTGGGTTGTGTTATGAGCGCCTGAACCGCGTCAGCCCCAACGCCTCGTTCACCCCCAAGTGGTCCGACAAGCCCCTGCGAGAAGTCGTGGCAAAAAGAAAAGCCGCCGCTCGGCTGGCCGCGCACCACGGACTCGCTCTGCCCCAAGTGCGTCCCCGAGATCCGCAAGCAGATTCTCGACGGCAAGCTGCCGCACGAAGTTCTGCTCAATGAGAAAGTGGGCGAGATCAAGGCCCAGATCGTCGAGCGCGACGGCAAAATCCTGATGGTGAAGGATTGCCCGAAGCACGGGCACTTTGAAGACGTGATGTCGATGGATCCGGCCTTCTTCAAGCACTTGGAAGAGACCTTCCCCGGCCGCGACATCCGCGCGCACGGCGACGGCGACAAGAACCTGCACCATCACGGCACCTCGACTGTGACTCATGGCCGCGGCTCGGTGCTGACCATCGACCTGACCAACCGCTGCAATATGATGTGCGATCCCTGCTTCATGGACGCCAACCAGGTCGGCTTTGTGCACGAGCTTACGTGGGAAGAGATCAAGCTGATGCTCGACAACGCCATCACCATGAAGCCCAAGCGGCAGATGAGCGTGCAGTTCTCGGGCGGCGAGCCGACGCTCTCGCCCTACTTCCTTGACGCGGTTGCCTACTCGCGCAAGGTTGGGTTCAACTCGGTGCAGGCCGCGTCGAACGGCATCGAATTCGCGAAGAGCGAAGGAACTTTGCCGCGCCGCTGCCGAGGCTGGTCTGCGTTACGTTTATCTCCAGTTCGACGGCATCGGCAACGCGGCCAACTCGCACCGCAAGGTGGGCAACCTGTTCGACGTGAAGCTGCAGGCGATCAATAATCTGCACGAGGCGGGCGTGGAGATCGTGCCCGTGACCACCATCGTGAACGGCATCAACAACGAGCAGGTGGGCCGCATCATCGAGTTCGCGCTGGAGAATCCGAAGAAGATCAGCTTCCTCTGCTTCCAGCCGGTCAGCTTCACGGGCCGCGACGAAGAAATCACCGACGAGCGCCGCGTAGCGCAGCGCTACACGCTCTCGCACATGGCGCACGACGTCAAGAAGCAGGTCGGCATCGGCGAGCCGTCGCGCGACTGGTTCCCGATTTCGTTCATGTCCACCTTCAGTGACTGGGCCGACCTGATGCACGGGCCCAACGCCGAGTGGGGCCAGCTCTCCTGCGGATGCCATCCCGAATTGCGGCATCGGCATGGCTGTGATGATCGACAAGGAAACCAAGGAATCCGCGCCCGTCACCGCGTTCCTGCACATGGACCAGGTGGCCAAGGATCTCGCCAAGGTGAACGACGCCGCGCGCGGCAAGTGGCTCTCGGTCATCGGCTTTGGCCTGGCGCTGCTGCGCAACTACGATCCCTTCATGGCGCCCACGCACTTCAAGATCAGCGACATGATGAAGAAGATGGACAAGACCTTCAACGCCACCGGCAAGAACTACGGCTCGGTCAAGGGCGACCGGACGATCGAGGACATCAAGCTGCGCCGCCAGGATCGCTGGAACTTCCTGTTCATCGCCGGCATGTGGTTCCAGGATCTGTTCAACTACGATTTTCGGCGCACCGAGCAGTGCATCATTCCTTACGCCACGCAGGAAGGCGAGATCAGCTTCTGCGCGTACAACACTGGCGTGGGCTGGCGCAACATCATTGAGAAGATGCACATGACGGCCACGCTGACCAAGTGGTATGAAGAGCATGGCCGCCACGAGATCTTCGCCGGCGGCAAGAAAGTCGGCATGACCCAGGTCGGCCACGAGCTGGTGCTGAACATGGAGCACGTGAACGCCGAGGCCAACCACACGCTCGACAATCTCGGCATCGCCAAGAACTCCCGCGAAGAAAAAATTCGCGCGCGTGATGAGAAGATCAAGAGTGAAGCCGAGAACGCCCGCATGGCCGCGCTCTATCGCGAACATGTCCTGGGCGAGAAGCCGGTCGAAGGAATGGTAAGCCTCAGCTCGATCAAGCCCGCTTCGAACAACGCGACATCGCCCATCAACCGCGAAAGCCAAAAGCAACCCGACCTCGTCGCCGGCGACTAAGCGTAAAGAGAACCCTCCTCTACTGCATCACGAAGCACAAAGGCCGTCCGCGAGGACGGCCGTTGTGCGTAGCGACATAACACTCAAGATGGTAAAAAGGCAATTGACGCTTGACATTTGACGCGCAGTTGTCTACATTCACCATATGGACTTGATCAAGCGCTCAGAATTACCGGCTTGGCTCCTTCGGAAGTTCGGCTCCGCCGGTAAACTCGCAGCGGAGTTGGGACTCTCGCGCCAAACCTCACACAACATATTGAGCGGGCGCACTATTCCGAATGACGAGACATGCCGCAAATTAGGGCTCGATCCGGTCTTTTTACTTCAAACAACGGAGACTAGACGACAGATGAGCACACTTGATCAATTCTTGAGTAAACGTGCAGACGCACGTGCGAACTCTGCAGCAGCAGTTTCTGTCATGCAAGAACGGGGCGCGGCAGTCTGGAAAGAACTGCAAAGAGCAACGCAAGCGACGGCGGGCAGAATCGGACGTGTGGACGATATGCTGCTGGAATGGGATCCCTTCCCGTTCCTGAGATTGCAATACGTCGCCGCAACTTTTACCCCGGGCTTATTTGGCGCGGGTCCCCCAAGGGGATGCCGTATCGTCTTTGGGAGGATTCCGACCGCGATGTACGTTGACGATAACAAGCTTGCGCCAGAGGTATGGGAATTAAGCCTAGCGGTCCACAGTGGAGAATTCAACTGGAGCGTGAATCAAGGCGAAATTGTCGGCGCGACCAATGACCAGCTTGCTGAGCAGATCATCGTGAGGCTTATCCAGTACCGAGACGAGTATCAGGCGGCACACAGGATGCATTGAATTGAAAGGCGGCTTGGCGGCTGCCGGGTGCACCGTCTCAACTACCGAGGGCGGAAGATGAATACGCTCAGCCCTCCGATTCCACGCCCAGCATCTTCAGCAACTCTGCGGTCGTGTACCGCTCCACCCCGCAGTCCTCGAAGTCGTTGTCGTTAGACCAGAGCGGAATCTTGAAGTGCAAGGTGAGCGCGAGAAGTTCCACGTCATCCGGATCGCGCCAAGCGATCCGTTTCCGCGCCCGCGCGATCGACGGCTCATAAACTTCGTGCGCCACGATCGACACCTGCAGCGAGGCCACGGCCAGCATCAGCGTTTGTGCGGGGATTTTTCTCTTTTGTCCGAGAATGGCGGCGTATTCTTCCACCTCCGCGAAGACCGTCTCGGTCGTCAATACTTCTTCGATTTGCGGATGGCAGAGAACGAGCCGCGCGCGTCCTCCGATGACGGCCGAGAGCAGAACGTTAGCGTCCGCGGCCAGTCGCACGGCTTGGCTTCTTTCCGGTTTGGAGTTCGGTTTTGCGGACGGCCGTGCGCTTCGCCGAGCGCCACGAGGCAAAATCTGCGAGGACTTCCTCTTCACTTACTCCGCGCTTGCGAAGCTGGCGTCCGATCTCGGCGCTCAGGATGCCGAACATCTCGCGCTTGAGCTCTACGGGTAGCGTAACCTCGGGCCGTGGAAAGAAGATTCCCGCCAGTTTTCCCCGGCGCGTGACCAGGATCGGGTCCTTGGCGCGCAGCATTCCCGAGGCGTTATCGCGAAACTCGCGCACAGTGCTGATTCGCATGTGGCCACTCCTGTGGCCATTTTATCAGAATGTAAATCTCCCGTGCCCGTTCTTTCGCCCAAAACCAGAGTGACAGGACGGGGGTTCTGGCGGGGCCGAAAGAGCCCCGCCAGAACCGACCGCGCTACACGTTCTCGCGCCGCATGAAAGATGCCGCCTACCGCTCCCAGAAGTGCGGCGGCTCGATGCCGAGGGCGCGCAGGTAGACATATCCTTCGGCGGGTGGCCCCGATCTTAAGGGACCTCCTATGAAATTGAGGGTGCCCCCGGTCCCTCGCTTTTGGGGACCGGGGAACGACGCATCTCCCCCACCCCGTAGCGAAGTCCGGAAGCGGCCTAAGCAAAGCCCGCGCAGCGGACGACGCCCTGGGCACGCGCGACGCAAAGGCCCTGCCGCTCGCAGGGCCGGGCGAGTTTACGGCTTGAGCGCGATCAAATTTGTCACTTGCTGCTTGCGATCCATCCATGCCGCGGCGACATGACTTCGCCAGTCGATCATTTCGAGGATTCGCCGGTACTCGTCGGCGAGATTGCGCGTAAAAATCGGTTCGTGATGCGCGATCCGATTACGTAGAAGGCGAATCGCCCTTAGATCGCCGTTCGCAATGGCCCGCGCCTGCGAGACCGGTAGCGCTTGCGGCACACCTGGAAAGCAGGCCCTGAAGTGGGCGTTCCAGATTCTGCTGTCCTGCCCTGCCGTGAAAAGCTGTTCCCAAAACGCAAATTTCAATTCCGCGACAACCTTACCGGTGGTTGGCTGCCGGGCAGCGACTGCGCGCAAATCCTGCTCGGGGTTGTAGTCGATCGCTCGCGTTGGCCGAGGAAGGCTGCGGAGAAATCCATTCGACCACGGCCAAGTTGCTCCGTGCACTTTCTCCAAAGCCTCAGCAACTCCGTTGCGCACGGCAATTTCGCACAGGTGCAGCGGAACGATGAAAGCTGCCGAAATCGTCAGGTTCCACTCGTAGAGAGCCAGGGCCTTATCGCGATCGTTGCCCGTGGCCTGCAGATATGTGGCGAAACGCGGTGCGGAAATCACGAAAGGCAGCTCGCGCAATTCATGCGGCGTGAAGGTCAACGGAAATGCCTCTGGTTATTGGGTTTAGGCACCCGACATATCACCGGAAAATTGACTTTTGAGACGGAAACATCATACTATTAATCACTGGCTTTGAGAATGCGGGCGCAAGCCCCCCCTCATCGTCAAAGGAATAGAAAAGGCCCGCTTGATGGCGGGCCTTTTCTACGAGCGCAACAGCAAACCACAGAGAACGGAATCACATCCAGTCGCGACGAGCGGGGCACCCCTTATCCCGTAGGAATGGATCGAAAGTAGCCCAGGCAGGCGGCCGCGCAGACAACTCCCAAATAACGCGTCACCCAATATCCAAGACGCCACAGAAGCCCGTCCGAAACGGGAATCACCTCGACATCAACCGCGCTTCGCCGATCCAAAATCGCGCTATACTGAAATAGTCCCGGCCGGGGTGAGTTCCCTGCCGGGGGTTGGCTACTTCATCAGCAGCACCAGGACGAGGATTACGACCGCCAATACGAACCGCCAATCAATGGCGATGGTAAGGGCGAATCGAACCCAGGATGATTTCTCATCCATGTCCTCACCTCCTTTACGGCAAACGGCCCGCAGGTCGTTACAGCGGCCTGCGGACCGACGACTCGATCTTCTGAGCCGATCTTTCTGCTGCCGCTTCCCACGCGCAAAGAAGGCGCACTTATTCTAATCAGCTGAATCGACGAACAGATTGTGATCGGGATTACAGCTGGACGCCCTACCAGATCTCGAGCTTGAAATCCCGATACTTGCGGATCAACTCGAAGTCCGCGCGATTCGATGTGATCAGTCGCGCGCCATGGGAGCGTGCCGTGAGAGCGATCAGCACATCGAAATGCAAGTCGCGGAGTTTGTGCGGCCCGAATCCGTTGTCGTCTCCGATTTTCGCGAGGATCGGCCCGGACTCAAGCCAATTGTTTGTCGTTGGCGCCAGGATCGGCCGGCTCTCTTCAATTCCCCGCACAAATTGCCGCTCCGCGGCAACCGTCGCTCCGCGCCAAAGCTCCGCCAACACTACAGAAGAGTTCCTTATCCGGCCAGGACATCCCGCCATGCGTTCCGAGTGTCGCGCCGTGCGCTGATTGTCGATCAGTACCGATGTATCGAAGATTACGATGTCATTCATCGCTGCCCGCGAAGCGGAGCTTACCCTCGTGCTTCTTGATGACATCCTTGAAACGTTGATTGCCCGCAATCTCACGCAAAGCCAGATGCACAGCTTCGGTGCGAGTTTTCACGCCCAGCGCGCGCTTTACCTCGTCCGCCAGCTTTTTATCCAATCGAATTGAGGTCAGGGTCGCGGCCATTATGGGCTCCTCTTCCGTGTATATACAATAGCGCTGCAATATATATTCGTCAACCGGCGACTAGTCGTCCACGAGGCTGCTCCCTGTGCGCAGCGGGCATTAGACGAGCCATTTCCCGCTTGAGTCTCACTCGAAAAAGTTTCAATAACTTCTTAATTTTATTTGCGATAGACGCAGATATTCCTGCGCAACTCGTGCGCTGGCATCGTGTCTACACTCGCAACGGCCGGTCAGCAACACGACAGCCACAAGGAGATTTTCAAGGTATGAACGCAATTCGCAATGCAAGGGCGGCAACGATTTTTCTGGGCGCGCTTCTCTCCGCGGGGCTCGTGCTCGCGCAGGCGCCCGCCAACAACCAAACCCCCGCTGCCAATGCGCCGCAAGCCGCGCAGCGCAGGCGGCCACCACAACTTCGACCCCGCACAGCAAGCCGCGCACCTGGGCAAGAAGCTTTCACTCAGCGACGATCAGTTGGCGCAGATCAAGCCCATTCTTGCCGATCGCTTCCAGCAAATGCAGACCCTTCGCGCGGACACCTCGCTCAGCCAGCAGGATCGCCACGCCAAGTTCCATGCGCTGATGCAGGATTCAAACAACAAGATCGAAGCCGTGCTCAACGACACGCAGAAGCAGCAGTTCGAGCAGATGCTGGCGGCACGCCGCGCGCACCAGCACAATCGCCAGGCCCCGGCCGCGTCGCAACCGCAAGCGTAATTAAGACAGACGCGGGCGTAAATTGTAAGGCTTGTTTTCAGCGGGAGAGCCCAGGTCTCCGCACGGGGACCTGGGTATGCTGTCTTGACGAACGAAATGCCGCGAAGGCCCGCAGCGCGGCAAAGCCTCTATGCGCCGCGAGCCCGGGCCTCAGTTCGGCGCCTAGGGAGCCGGCGCCGTTGCCGGCTGCGCGGTGATGGTCTCGTCCTTTTCCACCGTCTCTGTGGTATTCATCAGCTGCATGTCGACCGGCAATCCACCCACCGTCGTAGCCACGTCCCGTGTGATGATCTCGAAATCGCTCACCATGTCGGGCTTGGTCCAAACGCCATCCTGAACCACATATGAAATCACTGTGCCTTTGCTGCTTCCCATGTTCAACAGCACCGACACGCCGCGATCCTGGAAGTATCCATCGGTCTTGAGCCTATTGCCCAGCGCCGTGGCCTGGGCCTGCGTGGCCGATGCCGGAGTAGTCCACCTCGTCCTTGGTTCCGATGATCACCTTTTTGCCACTTTGAAAGTAGTAATAGAGACCGCAACCCGCTGCAATAAGAGCGACCAAAGCCGCAATGTTGCGAACGGCCGAACTTTTAGGGGCCGGCGGCGCCATGCTCGGATAAGGCGGATACCCAGGCTGGAGGCGGCGGATACGCTGGCGGCATTTGCGGAGCCGCATATTGGGCTGGCGGCGGATAAGCTGCCGGCGCTTGCGGAGGCGCGTACTGGACCGGCGCTTGTGCCGGCGGCGGGACGGCTTGCGGGGCTGGGGCCGCTGCGGCCGGCGGAACGGTTTGCGCGCTGCCCGCAGTTGCTATGGTAGCTCCGCATTTCTTGCAAAAATGTTGGTCCGGAACCGACGGTGTGCCACAAGAAGGGCAAAACATTGTGTTTCTCCTATCCTGAATTCCGTGCAGCGGGGATTTCTGGAAAATATCACTCCCCGACAGCAAAGTAAAGAGATTCCGATGCAGATGGGGGAATTGGCAAGGGCAATTCAGACCTTTTTTATGAGGGATTTGGCTTTGAATGAGCAGAAGCGACGCAATGCACGCCGCGCCGAGTCCGTTATCTATATTGGCTACGAAATTGACCACGGACACGTTGGGCGCGCAGGTGTTCAACATGCCCAGCAGCGCCGCCACGCCGGCGAAGGAGGCGTGCCATCTTTCCGCACGAGGGCGCCTGGAGATGCGCGTGGCAGACGCGAGATTTTCCGCTGAGGCAGCCTTGCCGGAAGGACGCTCATCCTATATATGTGCAAGTTTGTACAGGATCTCCTTACCGTCGAGTGCTGGCTTTGAGTAAAGTCTGTGCTGACGAAGAGCACGACGAAAGAGGATCGATCATGTTCAATTCAAACGCACTGGTTCGCTCCGGGCGGATAGCGGTTCTGCTTCTGGTGGTCGCGGGCATGCTTTCGGGATGTGCATCCAAGCAGGAAAAGGCGCTGGATCAGGCTAAGGCGCAGGCGGCCAAAACCGGGCAGCCGCAGCAGGTGGTTTCAGTCGACAAGAATGGAACCACGACGACGACAGTGGTGCAGCCGCCGCCGGCCGGACAAACGGGCGAAACAATAACGACGACGCAGACACCGGCCGCGCCTGGGGGGCCCGTACCATCGCCCTCGGGATCGACGGTTTCCGCGGTGCCGCAACCGGTCAACGTGACCATCCCGGCGGATACCGTGCTGACAATCCGAGTCGATCAGAGCGTCGGCGTGAAAACCAGCCGCGCGGGGGATACGTTTACCGGCGAGTTGGTGGAACCGGTGCTGGCTGGCGATAACAGCGTGCTGCTGCCGAAGGGCGCGTTGGTGGGTGGCGTGGTGGATGTATCGCATCGGCGCGGACATTTCAAAGGCAGATCGCTGCTCGAACTGCGGTTGACCTCGCTCACGTTGAACGGCACGCAGTATCCGCTGACGACGCGCGACCTTGCGGAAAGCAAGAGGGGCAAGGGAAGGCGTTCAGCGGCCATGATCGGCGGCGGGACGGGGCTGGGAATGCTCGTGGGCGGCATTGCCAGCGGTGGGGTTGGGTTGGTGGTAGGTGGCCTGACAGGTGGCGGCGGTGGAACCGCACTGGCGGGATTGACAGGTAACCGCGATATCGACATCCCGGCGGAGTCGATTGTGCGCTTTAAGCTGGCAGACGACCTGACCGTGCAGCCGGCGCAATAGCGTGAACAGGTTATCGAAGCGGGCGGCAGGCCCCGTGTTTTCACAAGTGGTTGATCAGCGACGCGATGCACGCCGCGCCGAATCCGTTATCTATATTGACTACGCAGACGTTGGGCGCGCAGGTGTTCAACATGCCCAGCAGCGCCGCTATCCCGCCCAGCGACGCGCCGTAACCCACGCTGGTGGGAACCGCGATCACCGGCGCGTTCACCAGGCCGCCGACCACTGTGGGCAAAGCGCCCTCCATGCCCGCGCACACAATGAGCACGCGCGCCGATTGCAGCGAGTGCTGCGCGGCGAGCAGGCGATGAATGCCGGCAACGCCGACGTTGGCCACAAGCTCCACGGTATTGCCCATCAGACGTGCCGTCACCGCGGCTTCTTCGGCCACGGGCAGGTCGCTGGTCCCCGCGCACACCACGGCCACGGTTCCCTTGCCCGCGGGCGCTTCGGTCTGCTTGAGCGTAATGGCGCGCGCCGCCTCGTGAAACTCCGCGTGCGGCGAATGATCGCGTTGCTCAGCGGCCCGCACCGCCGCGAATACCTCGCGCGATGCCCGCGTGGCCAGCACATTGCCTCCGGCATGCGCCATGCGCGCAAAGATCGCCGCCACCTGCGCCGGCGTTTTTCTCTCAGAGAAAATCACCTCCGGCATGCCGGTGCGCAGCGCGCGATGGTGATCCACCTTGGCGAATCCCAAATCCTCAAAAGGCAAATTGCGCAGCCGCTCCAGCGCATCGGTCACACTGGTCGATCCCGCATGCACTTCCGTCAACAACGCTTCAATTTGCGCACGGTCCATTAGAACTCCTCGATCCCCGCTCCAGCGAGATTTCTCCGTGAAAGCAAAAGTGAATACACCGTGAAAGCAAGCGTGAAAGGGCACGACTTTACAGCTTGCTGAAAAACTCAATGCGAGGTGCTTTGTAACAAGGGCACGGCTTTAGCCGGGCCGATAAAGTCAGCAAAATGAGTCGGGCTTCAGCCCCTGCCAATCTATCCTTTGCTAAACTCGCTTTCGATTCCGACTTTTTCAGCAAACTGTTTAGTCGTGCCGAAAAACACCAACAAAGCAACTGGGCTTTAGCCCCTGAGGGAAGCATTTCCTCCCTAAAGTTTCTTCGCCCGCTCCGCCCAGGCGTTCATTGCCGCCTGCATCACCTGTTTCAACGGAACTTTGTGCGTGCGCGCCAGGTTGCGGCAAATTTCGTACTCCGGCAATGCGTTGGCTACCTCGCCCGACGGCCATCGCGCCACCTTGATCCTCACCTTGCCCCACTCCGTGTCGACTTCGGCAAATTCGCGGTCGAGAGACATTTTGTTTTCGATGCGCCAGCGCAAGCCGATGGTCGTGGTTTCGCTTAGAAGCAGATCGCGCAGCGCCGGCAATTTCTCCTCGCTCGACAGCACGGTCATCTGCACACCCGCGCGTCCCTTTTTCATCTGCACGGGCGCGCGGTAAACGTCCCACGCGCCGGCTTCGAGCAGCAACTCGCTCACGTAGGCCAGCAACTGCGGCGTGGAGTCGTCAATCACCGTTTCGATGACGGCGATCGGCTCTGCGTTGAATTCTGAAGTCGGCTTCGCGCCGAATTTCGAAATCGGCTTCGCCTTAAGCGCCGCGTCGTCCGTTTCGCCCACCAGCAACCGCAGCAGGTTCGGCTCGCCGGGAGTGTCGCGTCCTCCGGCTCCGTAGCCGCGTGCCGTCACGCGCATCGCCGGCAGCGGACCGTACTCGACATTCAACATGCGCAGCAGCGCCGCGCCCGTCGGCGTCACCCGCTCCATCGGCGCCCCGGCGGAGTAAATGGGCGCGTCTCCGATAAGGGCCACCGTCGCCGGCGCAGGCACAGGCAAGATCCCGTGCTGGCACTTCACCGTCCCGCTGCCCACGTTGAGGGGCGACGACGTCCAGCGATCGATACCAAGCGCCTCCGATCCCGCCGCAGCACATACGATATCGACAATCGTGTCCACCGCGCCCACCTCGTGAAAATGCACCTTCTCGATCGGGATGGAATGAATCGCCGCCTCCGCCTCGCCCAGCAATTGAAAGGCACGGCTGGCGCGCTCTTTCACCGAATCCTTCAGCGGCGCGGCCTGAATGATCGAGAGGATCGTCGAGAGCGAGCGATGTGCGTGTTCGTGGGATTCGTGCGAGTGCGGGTGCGTGTGTGAGCGTGAGTGTGAGTCCTCGTGTGAGTGTGAGTGTGGGCGTTCAAGCTCTGCTCCCTCGTTCCCATGCTCCCTCGCTCCCTGGCTTTCCGTTCCCTGTTCCCTGTTCCCTGTTCCCTGCTTTTCTGTTCCCTGCTCTGTCACCACGTCCACTTTGATTCCCGCCACCCCGCCGCGGTCTACTTTGCGCATTTCGAGGCGCGCGCCCACGTTGAGCGCAGCCGCCGTGGCAGCAAGCATGTTGAAGGGCACGCCCGCGTCCACAAGCGCGCCCAGCAGCATGTCGCCGCTGATGCCGGAAAAGCACTCCAGATAGCCGATACGCATCGCTTTGTGATTCTAAATGGCTGTTGTAGCGCCGGTCACTCTACGCGCCCTTGCGCGCCAGCACCTCAACCGGAAGCACCGCATTCCCCAAGACCTCGTTCATTGCCCCCGACCGAAAGCCCTGGCAATCCAGCGTCACGTACTTGAACCCAGCCTGTTTCAGCGCCCCGGTAATCGCATCCATCATTTCCATGGTCAGCGCGCGCGGCAATTCCTCACGCGCAATCTCCACGCGCGCCAGCTCGCCGTGGTGCCGCACGCGCAGCTCGCGAAAGCCCAACTGCCGCAGGCTCTCTTCGCCGCGTTCGACTTGGTCCAGCACTTCGCGCGTCACCGTGCGCCCGTATTCCACGCGCGACGAAAGGCACGGCGCGGCCGGACGATCCCACACCGGATAGCCGGCCGCCTTTGCCAGCGCGCGCACTTCCAGCTTGGTCAGGCCAGCCTCGGCAAGCGGCGCAAGCACCGCGTGCTGCTCCGCCGCGCGCTGCCCCGGCCGGTAATCCCGCGTGTCGTCGGAATTCATGCCGTAGGCGATGTGCGAAAATCCCCGCTGCGCGCCCAGCTTCTCCATCACGCGAAAAAGCTCGTCCTTGCAATGGAAGCAGCGATTGGCGTCGTTGCGCGCGTATTCGGGCTGGTCGAGTTCTTCCGTCGCAATCACTTCAAGCGGAATGTTGAGCGATTGCGCAAACGCGACGGCGTGCTCCATATCGCGCCTCGCCAGCGACGCGGAATCCGCCAGCACCGCCAGCATGCGAGAGCCCAGCTCGCGATGCGCCGTGGCCGCGAGAAACGCCGAGTCCACGCCGCCGGAGTAGGCCACCATCACGCTGCCCAGTTCCGCGAGCTGAGCTTCAAGCGCGCGCAGCTTTGCCGCCGCGTCCGCTTGCTCCCTCGCTCCCTCGCTCCCTGCCGGGGCCCCCGGCGGGCGATCCTTGCCCGCTGGGGTGGCTTGCTCCCTGGATTCTGCGCTCTGCGCCATGGCTCCGATTATATATAGATAGTTGATTTTGCCGGAGCAGTAGCGGCGGTCTCACAGGTGCGGGCCTGGAGGCCCACAGTCGCCGCGGCGACCCGGTTAGGAGACCGGCGTTGCTCTCGTTTGACGGCCCCGCCTGTGGGCAATAGCTTGGAAGAGAGTGGATTCTCGCGAATTTGGTTCCCTTGATCGAGGAGGTTGGATGCTTTACAGGTTTTCCGTCCGGTATCGGGTTTTTTTCCGGCTTTGGATTTTTTCCTGGCTTTGGATGGGCGCTCTCGGTGTAACCATCGCCACGTGCAGCCGCGCGCACGCCCAGGATCTGAAGAGTTTTGAGCAGCGCACCACCGTCAAAGTGCTGCCCAACGGGCTCACGCTCATTATCTGTGAGCGCCACGATGCGCCGGTCTTCAGTTACACCACATTTATCGATGCGGGCGACGTCAACGACCCCTCCGGCGAGAGCGGCCTCGCGCACATGTTCGAGCATCTGGCCTTCAAGGGAACCACGCAGATTGGAACCACCGACTACGCCCAAGAAAAAATCGCGCTCGAAAAAGTGGAAGCGGCCAACGACGCCTACGAGGCCGAGTTTCTAAAGCCCATCGGCCGCAGCGAGGAGAAGCTGAAGGTGCTGCACCAGGCCTTTCTCGACGCGCAGGCCGAGGCCGAGAAATACGTCATTCCCAACCAGTTCACTGAGGTTGCCGAGGCCAACGGCGCCAACGATCTGAACGCCGAAACCGGCCTCGACGACACGCAGTACTTCTGGTCGATGCCGGAGAACCGCCTGGAGCTGTGGGCGTGGATGGAATCGAGCCGTCTGGCCGACGTGGTGCCACGCGAGTTCTACAAGGAGCGCGACGTGGTGCTGGAAGAGCGGCGCATGAGGGTCGACTCCGATCCCATCGGGCGGCTGGTGGAACAATTCGTGGCCACGGCCTACGTGGCACACAACTACAAGCGCAGCGAAATCGGCTGGCCCAGCGAGGTCAGCCAGATCAACGCCACTGAGGCCATGGCCTTTCACAAAAAGTATTACGTCGGTGGCGACATTGTTGTGGCCGTTGTGGGCGACGTGGATACGAAGACCGCGATGCCGATGCTGGAAAAATATTTCAGCCGCGTGCCCGGCGGTCCCAAGCCGGAAGAGATGACCACTATCGAGCCGCCGCAGTTCGCCGAGAAGTCGGTCGTCATTCGCGAGCAGACGCAGCCGTTTTATATCGAGGGCTATCACCGGCCCAGCTATCGCGATCCCGACGATGCCGTCTACGATGCCATCAGCGACATTATGTCGAACGGCCGCGTCTCGCGCCTCTATCGCAGCCTGGTGGAGCAGCAGCAAATCGCCGCCGAGGCCGAGGGTTTCAGCCCCTTCCCCGGCGAAAAATACCCGAGCCTCTTCGCGTTTTATGCCATCCCGGTCCCCGGCCACACACCGCCCGAGATGCGCGACGCAATTCATAAAGAGATTGAAAAGCTCAAGACCACCGACGTAACGGACGCGGAGCTTCAGATGTACAAGACCCGCACCCGCGCCGATCTGTTGCGCGGCCTGGCCGACAACCAGGGACTCGCCAACTCGCTGGCCGACTACCAGACCCGCTACGGCGATTGGCGCGAGCTCTTCCTGCAGCTCGACGATGTGGACAAAGTCACCAAAGCCGACATTCGCCGCGTGGCCAATAAAGTGTTTGTCGATTCCAACCGCACCAGCGCCGAAATCGACACCGAGCCCCCGGCGGGCGCGAAGCAGGATGGAGGCGCGCAATGAGAAAGACAGGGAACAAGGGAACTAGGGAACGAGGGAACAAGGGAACTAGGGAACTAGGGAACAAGGGAACTAGGGAACTAGGGAACGAGAAAACAGGGATCGGCAGTCAGGCGGTGGCCGCCCGCGCCGTAGGCGCCAGGTTCGTTAGCCCCGCGCTTCAGCGTGGGGATAGAGACGCAAAGCAGCTGCCGGAGTCCCGTAGGGACGGCGCTTCATTCTTGTGCCGGGCGCTCCTCACCGCGACCTTGACTCTTCTTCCATGTGCGCTCCCCGCCCAGCAATCCAAGCCGTGGGAGCAAATCCCCATCCCCACGCTGCACGAATTCCATCCGCAGCAGCCCAGGCGCATCGAGCTCAAGAACGGCATCGTGATCTTTCTCCAAGAAGATCATGAACTGCCGTTCGTCTCTGGCTCGGTGCTCATTCCCGGCGGCACGCGCGACATCGATCCCGCGAAGGCCGGCCTCATCGGCATCTACCGCCAGGCGTGGCGCACCAGCGGATCGGAAAAAATGGACGGCGACGCCATGGACGATCTGCTGGAAGCCAAAGCCGCGCACATTGAAACCGAAGGCGACGAGGACTCAACCGCGCTCTCCTGGGATTCGCTCAAAGGCGATGCCGACCAGGTTTTTTCGCTGGCCATGGACTTGCTTTTTCATCCCAAGTTCAGCGTGGAAAAATTGCAGTTGGCCAAGCAGGAAGAGGCCACGGCCATCGTGCGCCGCAACGACGACGAAGACGGAATTGCCGCACGCGAATCGGCCAAGCTCGTCTACGGCGTCAACAGTCCTTACACGCGCCAGCCGGAACTCGCCACCATGGCCTCCGTCACCCTGGCCGATTTAGAGGCCTGGCACGATCGCACGCTCAAGGGCAAGCTCATCGTCGGCATCAGCGGCGATTTCGACGCCGCCGCCATGGAAGCCAAAGTCCGCGCGGTCTTCGAGCCGCTTCCGCCCGCCACTCCCGAGCCGCCGCGCCACGATGAGTTTGCCGGCCCCAAGCCCGGCGCCTACTTCATCGACAAGGAAGACGTAAATCAGTCCAACGTGCAGATCGTGGCTCTCGGCATCGATCGCCATAATCCCGACGTGCCCGCCGTCGTCATCATGGACGAAATTCTCGGCGGCGGTTTTGGCAGCCGCCTCTTTCAAAAGGTCCGCACGCAATTGGGACTGGCCTACGCGGTCGGCGGCGGCTTCGATCTGCCATACGACCATCCCGGAGCCTTCCAGGTGGAAGTGCTCACCAAGAGCGTTTCCACCGTGGATGCAACCAAGGCGGCCATCGGCGAGATTGCCGGCCTCAACACAAAGCCGTTTACTCAGGACGAGCTACAGCGCGCCAAGGACGACATTCTCAACTCGTTCCTCTTCCGCTACGACACGCGCGACAAAATCCTCGCCGAGCGCGAGAAGCTCGAGTTCTACGGCTACCCGCCGGATTATCTCGAGACCTATCGGGCGGCTCTTGAGAAAGTCACGCTCGACGACGTAACCGCGGCCGCCAAAAAGTACATTCATCCTGAAAAGCTGGCCGTGCTCGTCGTAGGCAACGGTCCTGAGATTCAGCCGCCCATCGATTCTCTAGGCATGGGCGCGCCACAACCCATCGACATCACCATTCCGCGCCCGCCGCGGCCGAAGGCGCCGCCCGCGCAGCAGTAAGTGTAACGCCGGTCTCCAGACCGGCCGTCGTGCGGGTCTCCAGACCCGCACCACAAGAGAAGGCCCGATGAATTCGCAGATGAACACACAAATATTGATAGCCGCCGGCGTCACAATCGACCGCCCCGAAACCTGCGTCATCGATCCCGAAGTGGAGGTTGGTGCGGAGACAATCATCGAGCCGTTTGTGCAGTTGCTGGGCCGCACGCGCGTAGGCACAGGCTGCCGCATCCGGTCCTTTTCCGTGATCGAAAACTGCACCGTCGGCAATGGCGTTCTCATCCGCCAGAGCTGCGTGCTCGAAGATTCCACCATCGCCGATGGCGCGCAGATCGGTCCCTTTGCTCACCTTCGCCCCGGCAGCGAGATCGGCGAAAACGCGCACGTGGGCAACTTTGTGGAGACCAAGAAGGCGAAACTCGGCAAAGGCGCCAAAGCCAACCACCTCACTTACCTCGGCGACGCGGAGATCGGCGAAGGCGCCAACATCGGCGCAGGCACCATTACCTGCAACTACGACGGCGTAAACAAGCACGTGACGCGCATCGGCAAGAACGCTTTTGTGGGCAGCGACTCCACGCTCGTCGCGCCCATCACCGTCGGCGACGGCGCATACATTGGCGCAGGCTCCTGCATCACCAAAGACGTGCCCGCCGACGCGCTCGCCGTCGGCCGCGGCAAACAGGCCAACATCGAAGGCTGGGCGGCCACGCGCCGCGCCAAGCGCCCGCCGAAATCCAAATGAAACCGCACCGCATCGCGGCGACCCCCGTGCTCGCCGCATTGGTCGCGACCGCCCCGTGCCCCATCCATTCGCCGGTTCTTTGGCGAATGGGTGGGAAACCACAGTCATTCACGTTGGGGCTTTGTTACTTTCTCGTCGCGCTTTTTGCGTTCGTGCCCGCCACGGCCCAGCCGAATCATCTCGTCGCCGAAAAAATCGCCGACGGCGTCTGGTTTCTTCCCGGCGACGCCTCCAAAGGCTACTGCAACAACATCGTCATCGAAATGCGCGACTATTTAATTCTCATAGACGCCAATTATCCCGGCCGCGCCCGCGAGCTTGTCGCAGAAATCCATCAGCTCTCGCCCAAGCCGGTGCGCTTCGTCTTCGATACCCACGGGCATCGCGACCACGCTTACGGCAACATTGTGTGGACCGAGGCCGGCGCAACCACCTTCGCCTACCAGGGCGTGGCCGACGAGATGGATCGCTACGAGCCCCAGCGCTGGCGCGACACCGCAAAAGAGCGCGACGATGTCCGGTCGCTCAACCTCACCGACGCTCCCCGCCCGCAGCTCCTCTTCCGCCAAAGCCCCTTCATCCTCAAGGACTCCACGCGTGAAGTCCGCTTCTACTTTCTCGGCTGGGCGCACACACGCGGCGACGGCTTTGTCTGGCTGCCCAAAGAGCGCATCCTCTGCACCGGCGACGCCGCCGTCAACGGTCCCCGCAACAAGCTCTGGGACGCCAATATCGAAAACTGGCCGCGCGTTCTCGCCCAGGCCCTCGCCTTTGAGCCCCTTCATGTTTTGCCCGGCCACGGAGACGCCGGCGGCCCTGAAATCTTGACTGGACAGCAGGCCTTTCTTCAAGACCTTTACGCGACCGTGAAAAATCAAGTGGAAACCGGCAAGTCCGTCGAACAAATCAGACCTACCCTGCCCGAGCGCGACCGCAACTGGATCCCCAAGGACTTAAGCACCGATGTTGCCATTACCTACGCGGAGATCACCCAGCACAAGCCCGCCGGCGCCCTGCCGCACGAGTGGAAGTGACGCAGTAGATTCCCGCCTACCTACGTTACGTTCGGAACGTTGAGAATGGATTGCGGAGGTGCTACCCTCTGTTAAGCAAAGAGACCCGGCCGGTCGCTCCCCCCGTGAATGTTCGGCTGTGTCCGGGCGTAGTTCTAGATTGTGGCAAGATGCCGACCTTTAGGCCAGTATTAGCTGTTTCAGCAAACAGGCGCCTCTTATGCGCAGCACAACCGTGCAGGCATCTCCTTTGCGACCCGGAAATTCGCGGAACATAAGACCCGCGCAGCGCGTATGCAGAAGGGGACCCCTCAAGCGCCTGCGGCCGTTAACGATTACAGCAGGGCCAGCATTCGGGAACAGAACAGGTCATCGCTGCCGGGCGGAGTTGCCGGCATCGAAGCAGGCAAATCAGGGGTGAACGGTGCGCGAGAAGGACGGAGCCGGGCGTTTGGGACCGAGATTGGCGGAAACGAAGAGGCCGGACCCTGCGGCCGCATTCAGCGCTGGACAAAGCGCGCGCAAGCTCGTGCGCATTCTTGTCGTCGACGATGAGCCCCCTGTGCGCACCATGATTGCCGCCGCGCTGGAGCGCCAGGGATTTTCCATCGAGATGGCCGGCGGAGCCAATGAGGCCATTGAGGCTCTCGAGCTCAACAACTTCAATCTGGTGCTCACCGACATCGTGATGCAGGATATCAACGGCATCGCCCTGCTCGATCGCATTCACGCTCTCTTTCCCAATCTTCCCGTCGTCATGGTCACCGCGGTCCACGACATCACCGTGGCCATCGACGCCATGCGCCGCGGCGCTTACGACTATCTGCTCAAGCCCTTCGAGCGCGAGCAGTTGCTCTCGACCGTGGACCGGGCGCTCAGCCATCGCCGCGCCCTCGAGGAAACCGAAAGCTACCATCAAAGTCTCGAAGAAATGGTGCGCGCCCGCACTGAGATGCTGCGCCACGCCATGGAGGATCTGGAACACTCCTACGACGTGACTCTCGAGGCGCTCGGCGATGCCCTCGACCTGAAGGATTCCGAGACCGAAGGCCATTCTAAGCGCGTCACCGCTTACGCCATCGCCCTGGCGCGCGCCATGGGCATTCCTCCCGAGGAAATCAAGATCATTGCCCGCGGCGCATTCCTGCACGACGTGGGAAAGATGGCCATTCCCGACGAAATTCTGCGCAAGCCCGGCGCGCTTGACCCGCACGAACGCGAGCTCATGCGCGAACACTGCGCCCGCGGCTATCAAATGTTGCGCAAAATTCCCTTCCTCGCCGGCGCTGCCGAAATTGTCTTTTGCCACCAGGAGCATTTCGACGGTAGCGGCTATCCCAACGGCCTTCGCGGGCGCGAGATTCCTATCGGAGCCCGCATCTTCGCCGTCGCCGACACCCTCGACGCCATCACCAGCGACCGCCCCTATCGCCAGGCCAGCGACTTCGATTTCGCGCGCGAAGAGATCCTGCGCTGTTCGGGAACCCAATTCGATCCCGCGGTCATCGAAGTCTACTTGAAGATCCCCAACGAGCTCTGGCAGGAGCTGCGCTCCGAGATCAGCGGCCAGGACAAGCACCATCCCGCCTCCGCCTTCGGCATGGCCAAGGTCGCCGGCGCGTAAAGCCGGCCCCAACTCGGTACGAATCCGGGTGCCCCGGGTCTCTCGCACTTGGAGACCAGGGCTCGTCTTTGTAACGCCGGTCTCCGGAGCGGCGCCCACAGGAAAACGGTCTTTGGGTCCTGGGGTGGGAGTCCGGGTTAGCCTGGGGATCGGAACCGGATTCCGCTTCCGATCAGGGGCCAACAACCGCAGCTAAAAAGAAAAAGACCCCGCGGATCAGAGCGTGACCACAGTGAGGCCGGGGATGGCCTCGAAGTGTTTCAGGTTGAGCGTGGCGACATCGAAGCCCAGATGCAGGGCCGTGGCCCCGATAATCAGGTCTTCGATAGCAATGGAAATGCCCCTGGCGGCCTGTTCGCCCTCAATGCGTCCGGCAAGCTGAGCGATAGCCAGCGAGACTGGATGCACGATCATGTCGTGGGCTAGCTCGTCGGCGAAGGCTTTGCGGCGCACTTTGTCAGCGTCCGCTTTGGCCCGGTAAATGCCATGAGTAAACTCGATGATACGAATGGCGGACAGGGCGCTTCCTGATCGCCAAAGGACGCGCGCACACGCTGGATGACCTGCTTGACGGTCTCGCCGCGCCGTTCGCCTGCGATCAGGATGCTCGAGTCGAGGATCAGTCCCAAGGCGTCAGTCCCATGCCGACGTATCGCGGGGCTTGCGGTTGCGGATGATCTCTTCCAGATCGGCGGCGAAATCCGGGTCCATGCGCGGCTCGTAGCCCAGTTCCTTCGCATGGGCTTCCGCAAGCGCGATGGACTCCGACAGCAGGCGTCCGCGCGGCTCGATGGCTATGCGCAGCACGACGGCGGGCGAAGCCTCTTTCTCGATCACAATCTCCTCGCCGGCACGCACGCGCGCCAGCAGACCTGGCAGATCGCGAGCCGCTTCGGTTTCCGGGATGTAGACCGTTGCCATACTCATGATGATACCCTCATTTCTGTTTTTCCCCTTAGCCGATTAAAACCGCGGCTTCGCCAGAACACTGCCAAGAGGGATCGAACGCACATCACGAATTCGCAAGACCGGACCGCCCGACCAGGAAGAGGTTGCCACAATCGAAACGTCGGATCAATAATGGTTCCACACAGAGAGGCCAAACCCATGCCGCCAATCTCCCCTGAAGAAGCTCAATCGCGCCTGGCCGGCCTCGCCGGATGGCAAATCGTCGCCGGCGAGCTCGTAAAAACCTTTCAATTCAGGGATTTCGTTGCTTCCCTGCGCTTCGTCAACCGGGTCGGCGAGCTCGCCGAGCAGGCTGGCCACCATCCCGACATCGACATCCGCTATAACCGCGTGCGCCTCGCTCTCACAACCCACGACGCCGGTGGCCTTACCGAAAAGGACTTCGATCTAGCCGCCCAGGTGCAAAAGCTTTCCGATTAGAAACCCCACTAACCATTTACCACAATGTGAGAAATTGAAGCCTTCTAACGGGACTCCAATTTTCTCCGCAAAACTGGATTTGCACCGGTTTCCCATCCACGATACGGCTTCGCCTGATTCAGCAAGCCTCCGCGAGCTCTTCGAAGGTCCCGGCCTGAGTGTCAACTTTGCCACGTCCGTCACCCAAAGCTCCGCAAACTGCAATCGTGGATCGTAATTATCCTATTGATTGTAAGGTAGTTAGTCGCGCAGCCACACGATCGATCACTGGCGATTCCAGCCAGCCCGCTCCGCGCGGCCCGGCAATTGCCGCCGAATTTCAGTCAGCGTTGGATGCTTTCTTGAAAAATTGGTTTGCCTACCCACAAAAAATAAATTTTGATTTTTGTATTGCATTTTTCCGTATCTATGCTATCGTGTATTTATTCCGGTTGTGGAGATGGTTCTCCAAACCGGAAGTAGTTTGCGTCACTGGCCTCCCGCCACGAACAGCTAGACCGTTCGTGGCGTCTTTTTTTCTCCTCGGGAAATTCCGCCCCGTCCCGGTCTCCCCTCTCAGCGCCTTTCGCGGTCCTTCGCTATTGATCCGGCCTCAAAATAATGCGTCCGTGCCCCATCCATTTCCGCGTTCTTTGCGGAAATGGATGGGAAACAAGGACACTATGAGTGGGCCGGATCAATAGGGGCTGCTTTCGTCTCCGGAACCAGCCTGAACGCGAAAACTGCCGATAGCCCATAGAGGAGAAATGCCAGCACTCCGAGAATCGGCGTGCCGCCAACCATCACCAGATTTTCCAGAGCGCCGCCGACCAC
Source organism: uncultured Acidobacteriaceae bacterium (assembly GCA_963732305.1). Lineage (GTDB taxonomy): Bacteria > Acidobacteriota > Terriglobia > Terriglobales > Acidobacteriaceae > Telmatobacter. Next base: position 175,511 of record CAVSYW010000002.1, on the reverse strand, counting down.
AGCGCCAAGAAGGTTGATGCCAAGTCCTTGTGCCGGCTGTGCGACGTCCCGGAAACTGCGCGAAAAGATGAGCCCTGAAAAGAATACCGGCAAGCCGGCCAAAGCCGAGGCGGCCAGCGCTTTTTCAAGGGCAGGAAGTGAGCCAAAGAGCGAATACGGAATGAACATGCTCGCAGCCAGGATCGTGAACAGAACGCCGTAGGCGATGCCGCGGGAGACAGGCCGAAACATAATAAAGGTGTTGGCAAGCAGGCCCATGATGAGAAACGCCGCAATCACCACCGCATTGACGATCCAGGTCGAACCAAAAAGCAGTGAAAGTTCCGTGACGCCTTTGGTCTCCAGGAGCATGAATCCCGCGCCCAGGAAAAACAGGTGTAACCCCTGACGGCTGGCCAGGCGCCGGATCGACACCTCGCGTTGCAGCACCGCCGTGGCGAAGTAAAGAAACAGCGCGAGCACGCTCCAGATGGCGAAGGGAACGGTGCGGGATTCGAGGTACAAGAAAGGCCAGTGGTCGGTTGCGAGGACCGTTGTGGCTTGATGGGCTTCGAGATCCTTGCTGATTTCAGGAAACCCGCCGGCCAGGTTGGACTCCGCCCCCTTGCCCTCCACAAAGACCACTCCCGACTCGTCGTAGCCGGTGAAGTAGGCGCGCGGCGTGGCATTGAAGGCTTGCGCCAGGGTTGCGAAAAGCCGGTCGCTGATGAAGGTCCTGCCCCCGCCGAAGGCAAGCACCAAAGTTCCATTCTCCTTAAGCAGGCTTCGCGCCTCTTGAAAACTTTCCAGCGTGTAAACGTAATTGTCGAGCCGAATGGAAGAAAAGCCCGTGACCATGGTGTGCGCGTCAAGGTAACCGAAAACAATCAGGTCGTATTTATGGGTTGCCCTCTTGAAGTAAGCGCGGGCATCGGTGATCGTGACGGTTACCTTGGGCGAACTGTAAGGATGCTCCGGGTGATAGGTTCTGCCCAGTCGATTGATGAGGGGATCGATCTCGACGGCGTCCACATGGGTGGCTCCATGCCGAAGAGCTGAAGCCACATCGTTTCCGGTTCCTGCGCCCACTACCAGAACCTCTCCTGGATTCGGGACCAGTTGGTAAGGAAGCTCATAGGTCGCTCGCCCCGTGTGGTTCGGCTCAAAGTCCGGATAGCGCCCGGTAAATTCGGGTGAAAGGTCAAGCATCTTCTGGTGGTAGTCGTGGTTCACGTCGACAAAGTAAGCCGCCGGACGAGGCCATCCCGCCGGCGGCGCGACCTCGGCCATACCGATCCGATAGTAGGGCGACCAGTAAACATTGGGTTGGGGAATCGCCATGGCGCCGGCAATCAGGACAAACGCCGCTAAGGTCCAACGCTGATGGAGGAAGAAGGGCGCAAGCGCCAACAAGCCGAGGAGAACCCACACCACCGGGGGCGTGCCAGTGATCGAGAGGACCGTGAAGACGACGATGCCCGCCAGGCTTCCCCCCAGGTTCACTCCATAGCCTTTGAGCGATGGGAACTGCTTGAGCTGCTCCCCAACGATTCCGCCAAGCACCGCGAAAAACGCCACCACCAGGTACATGATGGCTGGAATCGCAATGAGATAAATGAGGATCATCAAGATTTCCCAGGGCAGAAGCCAATGGCTGGTCGGTGCAATGGGCAGGTCGCCCAACATGCGGTAGTCCCAGGTGGGAGCAGCCAGGTGCGTCAGTTTCAGATCGGAGGCAAATCGGATGAGGAGGAAAAGAACTGCCACGATCAAGGGAAAAAGCCGCTTGAGGGCCTTGGGAGGACGCTCCAGAACCATGCCCAGACCGATTCCAAAGAAACTGGCGATGAGCGCGAGGTTCTTGAGATAAGCGAACACTCGGATCTCGGTCGAGAGGTAGCGAATGACAACAAGCTCAAAATAGAGCGCCAGGAAACTCGCCAGGAAAAGCGGCAAAAAGCCTCGTGCATACCACCTGGAAGTTCCACCATCGCCCAGGTCGGCGGGTGTCTCGGGCGTTGCAATAGCTTCACTCATCTTCGTGATCCGCGCCTTCCCCGCCCCGAGGAAACTGCATTCGCCCTTCGCAAGTCACAGGGGCGAAAATTACGACTGGCAGGAGCGGACCGCCAGGTACTCCCGTGAATTCTAGCAGTGGCGCGAAGGACAAATGGTTACCATTGGGATGACCCACCCCGCTCCCGCACCTACTCACAATGCCTTGCCCAACAGAACTCTCAGCGCGTCCACATATTTCGCCAGCGCCTTTCGTCCCCTGGGCGTAATGCGATAGAGCGTTTGCGGCTTGCGTCCCACAAACCGCTTTTCCATCGCCACATACCCAGCCTCTTCCAGCTTCACCATCTGCACACTCACATTGCCGTCGCTGGCTCCGGTCTTTTTGCGCAGCCAGGTAAAGTCAGCCTGCTCCGCTGCCAGCAGCAGCGAGAGCAGCGCCAGGCGCAGCTTGCCGTGAATCACCGGGTCGAGTTCCGGCAGATCGTCAGACGTTTTCATTGGCCCGCCCGCCGCTCGTCCGCTCCAGAACCATCGCGTACACGCCAAACAGAATCATGCCGAACACCATCTCCAGAAACATGAGCTCCTGCACCCCCCGGCTCGTTCGCACGCAGAACGCCGCAATTCCGCCCGCCCACCAGATGGCCGCCACCACGCCCTGCATGCGCCAGCGCAGAATTGTGGCGCTGATGCCATGCGCCATTCCAATCATGATGAGAAACCCGGCTACATACGAGTACTGCCAGGTCAAATGCCGCACCATCGCGCCCGTAATGTAGATCGCGAGCGAAATGCCCATCGTCCCCCACACCACCTCCACGCTGCGACACTGCAAGCCTTTGACGCAGTCTTGCTTGCGCCCCTGCAAGACGCGGCCGATCAGTGTCAGCACCGCTCCGGCCACGAGGCAAATGGGCCACGCCCACTGCCCCACCCACAGCGAATTCGGCTGAAAGTACCGCCAGCTCATCGCTGCCAGGTCCACCACTCCCCACAAAACAAAGATCCACCCGCAGCGCATGGTGAACCGCCGTCCCTCGGCGATCATCGCCTGCATCAGCTCAACACGCTGCACAATCTCCTCGCGACTTGCCCCGCCCTCTGTCTCGTTCTCGCTCATTTCTTCGCCTCCATGAAGTACTTTAGATTATAAAGTACATTACGTCAAGAAGATTCTGCATCTTCTATTGAGATAAATCGTGCTTGCGGAGTTGGCCCGGAATCAAAGGGCGCTCGATGGGGCCGCGAACCCGGCGAAGGCGGCAAGCCGCCGAGGCATGGTGAAGAGGTCGATCTCTATGCACTTGCCTTCGTCGGCGTGTTTCTCGCTCACCGACTAGCTGTCGCTCCACCAGGACGCCCCTTCTCCAGTCCCCGTGGAAAACCCGCCTTCAATCGCCAAGCCTCCACCTCTATCATGAGAAATCGGAAGCCGATCCAGGGGGACTCAACGTGCAAGGCAAGCTCGAACTCATGATGGGACCTATGCGCAGCAACAAAACTGCGGAACTGCAGCGCCGCGCCGGCATGCGCCGCCAGTACGCCAAGCAATTTGTCCTCGTGCTCAAGCCCAGCGACGACACCAAGGGCGGACCCGGCGTGGTCGAGAGCCGCAACCCCAACGGCGGCGGCAAAATGGACGCCATCACCTTCAACTCCACCAATCCCTGGGAAGTTCTCCAAGCCATCCGCGACAAGGAGCAGGAGATCGGCAAGCGCGTCGAATGCATTGCCATCGACGAAGGCCAATTCGTCGACCAGCTTTTCCTCTTCACCAAGTTCCTGCTCGACGCGGGCCACGATGTCCTCGTCGCCGGCCTCGATCTCGACTTCCGCGCCATGCCCTTCGGCGAACTGCTCAACTTAACCTGGCTCGTCAACGCCTACGGCGGCAGCATCACGGAGTGCATGGCCTACTGCGCCTGCGGAGCCCGCGCCCTCTACTCGCAGCGCCTCATCGACGGCGAGCCCGCCCCCTGCGACAGCCCCATCAAGATGCCCGGCGACTCCTACGAGCCCCGCTGCGCCGACCACTTCATCCTCCCCGGCAAACCGCACTAGAATGTCTCGAGCCCTCCTCAATCTCGCTAAGCTCGCCCTCGCGGTCATCACCGGCGTGCTTCTCCGCTTTGTTTTCTCCCTGCATCCCGCCGCCTGGCTGGTCTGGATCGTTCCCGCCCTCCCGCTCTTCCTCGCCATCCGTTTCCGCCCGCGCGAAGCCCGTTGGATGGTCACTCTCGCCGTCGTCATCGGCGTCAGCGTCAACTTCCACTATTACCGTCTCGTCATGCCGTTGCTCTCGGTCCTCGCAGTCATCGCTCTGCAATCCTGGCTCTGGGTCTTCCTCATCTTCGCCTCGCGCCGCCTCATCGTCCGCTACCAATCCTGGTGGACCGTCCTCGTCTATCCCGTCCTTTGCGTCGCGGTAGACTCGCTGGCCGCAGCGCTCCTTCCCGACGGCAACTGGGGCAGCCTCGCCTACTCGCAAGGCGATTGCCTGCCCATCCTTCAAATCGCGTCGCTCTTCGGCGTCTCCGGCTTGCTGTTTCTCGTCACGCTCGTCCCGTCCACGCTCGCCGCCGCTGTTGCCTACGGCCGAAAACCTCGCCGCGGCTGGCTCGCGTATGCGCTCACCGCGCTTCTCCTCGCCGCCTCACTCATCTACGGCTACGCCCGCCTGCGCCAGCCCGTCACCGGCGCCCCAACCACCTTCGGCATGGTCTCCATCGACAATCCCATCGGTCCCCGCGCTTCCAAGGTCTACGCATCCAATATCCGTTCCGGCTACGACAGCCTTGTGCAGTCCCTCGCCGCTCAGGGCGCGCAAATCGTCGTCCTCCCCGAAAAAATCGCCGTCCTCCCTCCAGACAAAGTCCCCGAATGGCAGCAGCACTTCAGCGCTCTGGCCCGGCAAAATCGCGTCTGGCTCGAAGTCGGCATCGGCATCGACGACGGCCGCAGCCCCACCAACTGGGCCTGGCTCTTCACGCCCCAGGGCTCGCTCGCCTCCAGCTACGAGAAGCACCACATGGCCCCGCCCGAGCGCCGCCAGCACTACATTTCCGGTGACGATTACAACGTCTACCCCATCAACGGGCAGACCTACGGCCTCGCCATTTGCAAGGACATGCACTTCGCCGCATTCGGCCGCGAATACGGCCTTCGCCACGCCGCCGTCATGCTCGTTCCCGCATGGGATTTCGCCTACCTCGACGGCTGGCTTGAAGCGCGCACCACCGTTTTCCGCGGCGTCGAGAACGGCTACACCATCGTCCGCGCCTCGCGCGAGGGGCTGCTCACTTTGAGCGACCCTTACGGCCGCGTTCTTGCCGAGGCCCCCAGCAGCGAACTCCCCGGCCGCTCCCTGCTCGCCAAGGTCACCGTGTCCGGTCCCTTGCAAACCCTCTACACCCGCATCGGCAACCTCATCGGCTGGATTTGTGTTGCTGCCGCCGCGGTGTTTCTTGCCCTCGGACGCGCACTGCGCCACCCATCGCCCCGCGCCTTCGCAAGCCCCGCAAAACAGCACGATTGATCCGGCCTCAAAACACCGCGTCCGTGCCCCATCCATTTCCGCGTTCTTTGCGGAAATGGGTGGGAGACAATGATACTGTGAGTGGGCCGGATCGATAAATCCCATCGAATATCGCGGTTTTTCAGTCAATTACAAGTCAGCGAGCGCCGGCTTTACCCCATCCCAGCCCGCAGCCCATACAATCCCTCAACAATTCATTGCATCCCGGGTCTCCGATGCCCTATCATGTACCCCACCCTGGTCGGTCGCTGACATTTTTCCTCGAAAGGCATCAATATGCAGTCGTGTGCAAATGGCCGTGAGCCTTCTCGCGTAGCGGATCTGTTCTCGTCCTCGATTTTCCGCGCCCCGTTGATCCGGGTCTCGTCGATCCTGGTGCTTGCAGGCGCGTCGCTTCTCGCCACCGGCTGCGGTCCAAAGCGAGTCCGCGCCGACTTCACGCACTACGAAAACAGCTACGCGGTCACCTCCAATCAGGAGATGTTGCTCAACCTGGCGCGACTCGAAGAGCACGATCCCACTTACTTCTTCAAGCTGGGCCAGATCAACTCCAGCTATCGCATGGAAGCCGCTCTTACCGGAACCGGCGCCGTCTCCACCGTCAATACTCCCCCCGCGACCACGGTCCCCACCGGCAACGGCGTACCCACTCTTCTTTATGAAAACGATCCGTCCTTCAGCTTCATTCCCGTCAACGACCAAACCAACGCTCAGCTCCTGTTGCAGCCGGTCCCGGAAAATGTGTTCTATAGCCTTTTCCAGCAGGGCTGGCGCATCGACCAGCTCTTCCGGCTGATGGTTGACCGCATTGAAGTCACCCTCCCTCCCGACCCCACCAAACCCACCGACAAAGGCTGCCGGGTCGAAGTCATTCGCAACGTGCCTCCGCCGTCCATTTACGGCCCCGACTTCTCCCAATCCTCGGCCGACCTCGACAGATATGTCACATTCCTCCGCGTAAGCGCCGTCGTCTACGCCCTGCAAAAGCACGGCCTGCTTCTATTGCGCGGAACCAATACCTTTGAACCCATCGACAAGGACTCTTACATTCCCAACACCGCCGATGAGGGAAAGGGCACCGGCCAGAGACCCGCCAACGTCGGCACCATGACCACCCCTCCTCCAGACGAAGTCGTCGTTGACGTCAAGAGCCAGGGCGCCGGGGGCGCCGATGCAGCCGGAAAGAACGCGCAACTCCCCGCCGCCAAAGACTTCAATGATGCCGCGAACAAGAGCCAGGAATGGGTGTTGGTGGGAGCAGACCCCACAACTCACAAGGGCGGCGTTTGGGTCCTTGGCCAGAAGACTCTCGCTCCCAAGTTCCAGTTGAACACCATGGTTCCCGACGTCGACGCGCCACCGGATCAAACTTACGGACAAAATGTAAGTACCGTCGAAGATCTGCTGCGCAAAGAACTGCTTCCCAACGATCCCAGCCTGAGCTCATTGACCCAGGCGCCCGAGCTCACGGATACTCTCGAGGTTTTGTTCAGCGGTTTTGCTATCGGCGGTTCCGCCTCCGATCAGGACACTGGCACGGGACCCTGTACTTCGACAGGTCCGAATAAACATGGCATTGTCACCTCGCATCTGGTTCTCCGCTCGCTCATCGGGCTCATGGCTGCAGCGGCGCAGGAACAAGCCTTCTACGACGAATTGGCAAAGGCCGGAACAGACCCTGTCGTCCACATCGAAAAAGATGACCTGGTGCAACGGATTCATGCCGGTTTGCTGGTCGCGCAGGGATTGGATCCTAAGAAGCAGGACAATCCTGCCTACCTGGCGCGCACAAACGCCGTGGCCGCGCAGATTATGTCCGGCAAGCCCTTTAAGTTTACCGATCTTGTCCCTCCCATCGAACGGCTTCCTGTCCTGCGCCTTGACTGGCCCAGCGAAGTGACGCCGCCCGTCTCCCACTTTGCCGCCTATGCCAGAGATTATGGCCTTGCCGTCGGTTACAGAGGCAGAGAATATGTGGTAGCCGACGTTGACCCCGACAGCGTGGATCCCACAAAATACGCCAGGGAGAATGAAACCTGGAACCGCGACATGTTCCGGCTCATCAACGAGCTCGCCTCGCAGGTCACCGTCGACATCTCCAAGTTCCCGCTGCCCGATATCCTGCAACTGCGCACCGAATAGGTCCGAAATTGAGCGCGGTGACTTATCGATCCGGCTTCAAAATACTGCGTCCGTGCCCCATCCATTTCCGCGTTCTTTGCGGAAATGGGTGGGAGACAATGACACGATTAGTGGGCCGGATCAATAGGGCTGGCCCCGAAGGGGCCGATCGAGAATAGCCCAGGGTGGAGCGGAGCGAAACCCTGGGTCAACGCATCGCCATCAACCTGCCGCCCCGGGAGGGGCGGCGCGAACTGAGGCTCGGCCCCTGAGGAGCGTTTCCTCAGAAATACAGGATTCTACCTCAGGCCCTTGAGCCGCGCGGTATCATCAATTCCGTATGCCCTTATACCCCAAGGGAACCAATCCGTCCGTCCGGCTTCCCGAGGTGCTGGCCGTCGGCTTTTCCGGTCACCGCAAGGTTCCTGACGAGACCAAAAGCCGTCAGCTCATTCGCGACTTCCTCGCCGCGCAAAGAGAGTCGCATCACGGCATCGTGTATGGCGTCTCCTCGGCCGCATCGGGCGGCGATCAGCTCTTCGCGGAAAGTTGTCTCGAGCTCGGCATTCCTCTGCGCATCCTCCTGCCCCGGCCCGCCGAGCAGTTTCGCGCCGACTTCGACGATGCATCGTGGCAGCGCACCGTGCGCATCATGGAAAACGCCGTCTCCGTCGAAGTCACCGGCAGGAACGAATCCCGCAACGAGCAATTTTACGACTGCGGCATTCAGACCGTAGCCGAAAGCCAGCTTCTGGTGGCCCTCTGGAATGGCCTCCCTTCGCGCGGCGCCGGCGGAACCCAGGAGATGGTCGCATACGCCCGCAAGATCGGCCATCCTATTGCGTGGATTCACAGTGAAACCGGCGAGCTGCAATTCTTCAACAAAGAAGCCCTCAAGCTCATCGACTCGAGTGCCGAGCTCGAATTCCTCAACGGCCTTCCCGACGGAGACGTTGCCCTGCCCTCAACCTCTTCGCGGGCGCTGGCGCAAGCCTGGCTCGACAAGAACGATGTCAACGCCAACCGATTTGCGCCCCAGGCGCGCCGCGTCGCTTCCATTCCTATCGTCTACACCGCCGCCGCCGCAGTCATGGCCGGCGTAGCTCCCGAGGTTCCTGGCGCCGCGCCCTGGCTCGCCATTAGCGCGGCTCTCGGCATTATCGCTTTGGCCTTCCCCGCTGTCCTGCGTGTTCACGCCCGCCAGGGGCTCTGGGCGCGCACCCGCGTCGCCGCGGAAATTACCCGCTCCGTTCTCGTCACCTGGCGCACGCCCCGGCCTTATGAAGTCATCGGTTCTGAAGCCGCGCCCTGGCTCACCGGCATTCTACGTGCGCTCAACTTCCTCAAGATGGAAGACAACCACGGCGTCGAGACTCCCCTCTCCGATTTCAAGCAGGAGTATCGTCGCGATCGTGTAGCTCATCAAATCGAGTATTTTTCCAGCCAGGCACAAAAGGCCGCGCGCCAGGAGCGCCGTTACGGATCCATCGGCTGGATCTGCGGCGCAATCGCCACGCTCATCGCCGTCGCCTGCCTCTCCGGCGGACTCCAGTGGCTGGCCGATCACGGCTTCCCCGGCCACGATTGGCTCGCCTTCCTCATGTCCGCCTTGTTTGAAGTCTCCACCATGGCCGGCGCGTTCGCGGCCATGAAAGACTGCGCCCGGCGTCGCCGCCGTTATCACGAGCTGAGCCATGCGCTGCGCCGTTGGGACACTCAATTGGAAGCACTCAACACATGGAACTCCGTCCTCCACGTTGTCGACCGCATCGAGAGAGCCCTCATCGTCGAGCTCTTCGAATGGCGCTCGCTCGTGCTGGGCGCGGCTTCGCATAAGGGGTAACACCATGAAAAGAATTCTTGCTTTGGATGGCGGCGGCATTCGCGGCGTCTTCACCCTCGAGGTCCTCGTCAAGATCGAGGCGGTGCTGCGCGACTATTACGCAAAACAGGATCCTGAAAAAGCCAAAACCTTCGTTCTCCGCGACCACTTCGACTTCTTCGCCGGCACCTCCACCGGCGCCATCATCGCCACCTGCCTCTGCTGGGGAATGCCCGCCCAAGAGGTCAGGGACCTTTACATCGCGGAGGGCCGCAAAATGTTTGAGAGCGTCTCCTGGCGTCACCCCATCAGGAAACTCTTCTCGCTCTACGATCCCGCGCCGCTCTCCGATTTCCTCCAGAAAACGTTTACGGAAAGGAACGGCGATGTTGCCACCCTCGCCAGTCCCCGCCTGCGCGAAGGCGAAAAGAAAAACTTCCTCATGGTCGTCGTGCGCAACCACACCACGGGATCGGCCTGGCCCCTCACCAACAATCCCGATGCCATCTACAACGATCTGAGCCGTCCCGACTGCAATCTCCAGGTCCCGCTTTGGAAGCTGGTGCGCGCCAGCACCGCCGCCCCCGTATTTTTCCCTCCTGAGACAGTGCGCCTCGGTCCGACGGAGAGCGTCTTTGTCGATGGCTCTATCACGCCCTATTGCAACCCGGCGTTGATCGCCGCGCTCACCGCCATCTTGCCCGGCTACCACATGAACTGGCCCACCGGAACCCGGAACATGCACGTCGTTTCCATTGGCACACTTTCGTTTTCTTCCGAGCTCACTGTCGCCAATCCCTCGCTGTGGCTCGGCGCTGTCGCGGCCAAACTTCCCGCCGCACTGCTCCAGTCCATCGCCTGGCAGCAGGATTATCTCTGCCGCTGTCTGGGCAAGTGCATCTTCGGCGAAATCCTCGACGCAGAAGTCGGATTCCTTGCCGACGCCATGGACGCCGCCAGCAAAGACAGTTCGGGCAAACCCAAATTTCCCGTCTGGCAACCGCGGCCTGCGGAAAGCTGGTTCACCTACGTGCGTTATAACCGCAACTTCAAGAAACAGGAGATGCAGGACATCCTGCGCTTGCACCCCGACCTGGCGCGCCTCGACGCCGTCGATGGCATTCCGCATCTGACTGAAGTCGGAAAAGCCTATGCTGAAGCCAACGTGAAGCTTGAGCACCTGATCTGAGCCCCTCGTCGGGACGTATGCCCACCCAGCAAGAAAAATCCCGCGCCCCACCCTTTCGCGTTTCTTGCGAAAGGGTGGGATAGCAAGAACCCAACATGCGCGCTGTCATCCGATCGAGTTTTTAGCCGGCATTCCGCGCAACCGCGCCATGAATCGCTTCCCATAAGCCCGACCGGCGATAATGCGTCATTTGACGCCAACCGCAACCTCGCCCAGCTCCGCGGTTCCGAAGTACCGCCGCTGGAAAAACAGCGCCAAATTAACCAGGGCGATCATCACTGGCACTTCGACCAGGGGACCAATCACCGCCGCAAACGCCGCGCCGGAGTTGATGCCAAATACCGAAACAGCAACCGCGATTGCCAGCTCGAAGTTGTTCGAGGCGGCCGTAAACGCGAGCGTTGTTGTCTTCGAGTAATCTGCGCCAAGCTTCCGGCCCATGTAAAACGACACCAGGAACATCACCACGAAATAGATCAGCAACGGCATGGCGATCCTCAGCACGTCCAGGGGCAGGCGCACAATATAGCTGCCTTTGAGAGAAAACATCACAGCAATGGTGAACAGCAGGGCGATCAGCGTCATCGGCGCCACTCGCGGCACGAAGTTTCGGTCGTACCATTCGCGTCCCTTCGCCCGAGTCAGAACGGTACGCGTCAGATAGCCCGCGATAAGGGGAATGCCCAGGTAAATGAAGACGCTCTTTGCGATCTCTCCGATGGAGACGTTGACTTGAGTTCCGCGCAGGCCGAACCAGCCGGGCAGAACCGTGATAAATACCCAGGCGTAGACCGAGTAGAAGAAGACCTGGAACAGCGAGTTGAACGCAACCAGGCCGGCCGCGTATTGTGTGTCGCCCTTCGCCAGCTCGTTCCACACGATCACCATCGCGATGCAGCGTGCCAGCCCGATCATGATGAGCCCGGCCATGTACTCCGGATACCCTCGCAGGAAAACGATGGCCAGCACGAACATGAGAACCGGGCCAATGATCCAGTTCTGCACCAGCGACAGGCCCAGCACGCGCTTGTTGCGAAACACCTCGTGGAGTTCTTCGTAGCGGACGCGCGTGAACGGCGGGTACATCATCAGAATCAGCCCCACCGCGATGGGCACCGACGTTGTGCCGATGCTGAAGCGATTCAGGAACGGCACGACTCCCGGAACAAGCCAGCCAAGAGCGATGCCGAACACCATCGCGGCGAAGATCCATCCCGTCAGGTAGCGATCCAGAAAAGACAACCGGCTCTTTTTCACCTTAGCTCCTACGAACGCCCAATCCTGTCGATTTCGCGCTTGATGGCCATCTTCTCAAGCGTTGCCAAAGGCAAAGAGAGCAACAGGCCGATCCTGCGATCGAGCACGGTGAAGGCATCGCGGAACGCACGCGCGATCTCCTCCGGAGTCCCTTTGACTGCCGCGGGATCGGCAATTCCCCAGTGCGCCGTCATCGGCTGGCCCGGCCAGAAAGGACACTGTTCCTTTGCCGCGTTGTCGCAAACCGTAAAAACGAAATCGAGCTTCGGCGCATCCGGCCCCGAAAACTCGTCCCAGGATTTGCTGCGCAGGCCAGCCGTCGAGAGTCCAGCCGATTCGATCTGCTCAAGTGCTTCCGGCCGCGGCTGCCCGGTCGGATGACTGCCTGCGCTGTAAGCTCGTGAACTTGCCCTTGCCTTTATGGTTCAGGATTGCCTCGGCCATAATCGAGCGCGCGGAGTTGCCGGTGCAGAGGAACAGTACGTTGTAATGATCGGCCATGATCGTTATTCCTTTCGCCCCTGCGACAGCAGGCGTGCAGCAGCCGGGTTGGCAGCAGGCGGCTTTGGGTTTGTTAGCCCGGACAAAGGCGCTGAAGAACTTGCCATTCACTTCAGGAGCGATCGCGTCCACGTCAACGCCGGCCTCGGTCAGGAACTGCCGGGCATCTTCAACGTTGTACTCGCGGGTCGGTTCGACAGAAATACCACTGAATCCCGCCGAAACCAGCCTATTGACGTAATCCTTTTCTTCGAGCGCGCCGGCGATACAGCCAACCCAGAGCAGCATGCTTTTGCGCACCGCGTCCGGTACGCTGCCGCGCACCACCACATCGGAGACTGCGAATCTTCCCCCGGGCTTTAACACCCGAAAGGCTTCCCGGAGAACACGATCTTTGTCGGCTGAAAGATTAATGACGCAGTTCGAGATGATCACATCGACAGAGTTGTCCGGCAGAGGAATGTTCTCCATCTCGCCTTTCAGGAACTCGACATTTGTTACTCCCGCCTGCTTCTGGTTTTCGCGGGCCAGCGCCAGCATATCGTCCGTCATGTCAAGGCCGTATGCCTTGCCCGTTGGCCCCACGCGCTTGGCCGAGAGCAGCACATCGATGCCGCCGCCGGAGCCAAGATCGAGAACGGTCTCTCCGGGTTGAAGTTCGATCAGTGCCGTCGGGTTCCCGCATCCCAGCGAAGCCCGGACGGCCTTCTCTGGAATAATCCCCGTTTGGTCGGCACTGTAGAGGTTTGTTGTAATCGGGTCGCAGCACCGAAGTCCGGGATCGCAACATGCCTGCAAACTGCCAGCCTGCGCCACGGCCCGCGCTGCGCTTCCGTATTTTTCCTTAACCTGCTCCTGAACGCTTGTCGTCGCTTCCATAAAGGCGTCTCCTCGCATACGCTAAAACGAATATATCCTCACTTGAACGTATCTGTCAAGCCGTATATAATGAATGTGTGAGTATTTCCCCTAAGAGCTACGACCTGGCGCTGCTCTTTGCCGCGCTCGCCGATCGCACCCGTCTCAGGCTTTTGAACCTGATGAACGGCAAGGAAGTGTGCGTCTGCTATTTCGTTGCGATACTCGGGCAAAGCCAGCCCAAGATTTCACGGCATCTTGCCTATCTGCGGCGAGCCGGCATCGTCACGGCTCGCCGCGAGGGCAAGTGGATGCACTACAAAATCGTCGCGCCGGCAAATCCAGGCGCTTCCAAAATCCTGCGCGAAACGCTCGCCGTGATTGGACAAAAGAAATCCATGCAGGAAGACCTGGCACGTCTCGGAAAAGCCTGCTGTGCTCCGCAGAGAGCTTCAGCGCTCGAGGGCGCGCCGCTGCCGATTCCCATCGAGGCGGTCAGCTGCTCCACACGCTGATCGGTCGCCGGCGGCCCAAAGCACGCTTCGACGCCGCTGCGCACGACCCGCCAAACGGAGGGAGCGTGGGGCCTCAGTGTGCGCGTGAGAACCCGCCCCGGCAATCTTTTCATATTCAAATCGGAGGGAGCAGCAGCCTTTAGGCTGCTGAATAAGCGCAAAAACGTAGAGTCGGCTTTAGCCGCGGGCCTTTCCAAGCAGTTTTCTTCACCTCCGACTGAGTTCTCACGCAGACACTTTAGCCCCACGAATCCACGCCCACCCGCTCTCCGAAAATTCAAGTCCGCGGCGAAGCCGCGCTCAAACCTCGTCCTTCAACAAGGCTGGCCTCGGTCCCGACGCCCCAAAAACCAGATCGAGGGTGCCCGTCCTGAGCGTAGTCGAAGGATCCCTTGCTCCCTTTGCTCCCTCGTATCTCCAGCACAAATGAGGGTGCCCCCGGTCCCTCGTATCTCCAGCACAAATGAGGGTGCCCCCGGTCCCTCGCATTTGGGGACCGGGGAAAACACGAACTCAGACAGTCGCTCGCTCTTGGGGACTGGGGAGACTCCGCCGTCTGGGGTCGAGGCCTGCGCTTGTCAAGCTTTCCCGCCGCCAAAACCGACCCGCCCTCCTCACTTAACCCCTTCTTTTTCTGAGACCTGACCCCTGACACCTGAACCCTGCCCTATTTGCATATTATTTCCTCAAACTCGCTACACTTTCTCTAGAAGTAGGAGTAACGTGGCTCGGGGTCTGATCACTGATCACTGACAACTGACCACTTCACGCTGACGCTGATTCGAGAGACTTTACGAGGTGCCGTCTTTAAGAATCAAAGACTTGGCGAGACTGGGTGCTCCCCAAACTCTTTGCTGCCACGACTTTGAGACCAAAGTACAGGCCCCGGGGGGCCAAGGAAACAGGAGACTGAAATGCCCACGATTTGCCGGCATATCAAGACCAACGGACAACGCTGCGGGTCCCCGGCCCTTAGGGATAACTATTTTTGTTACTACCACGACAAGATCCACAACGTCGGCGCCGAGCCGAACTTGAAATATGGACCTCTCCAGTTGCCCGCGCCCGAAGACCTGGCCTCCATTCAACTCTCCGTCGCACGCATCAACGACGCGGTCATCCACGGCGTAATCGACCTCAAGAAGGCGACAACCCTCCTCTACGGACTCCAGATTGCCGCCCAGTACATCAATCGCGCGCAGAAGTTCGACGAGAGCAAAACTGTCCTTTCGGCGGAACTCACTGTCCAGGGCGACGAGCTCGCCCCCGACGAATCCATCAACGATAGCGATGGCGATGGCGACCAATGTTCATGCGGCAATCGAGGCCAATGCGCCACGCAAAACGGCTCCAAAAAGAGCCCAGGCACCGCCCCACGCGAAAAAGTCGACTGTGAAACTGTGAGGCCTACTTTTCCAAATGAAATCAACAACTTAGAAGAAAAAATCTCACAGTCTCACAGTTTCTGCGTTTCTGTGACTGTGAAACCATGAAGCACATTCACGACGCTCTTTGGGTAGAGGATTTGCCGCGATCACGATTCACGAACCACGAATCACGATTCACGAACTGCGAGCCGAAAGCGAGCAGCGAATCCGCTCAGTCTTCAATCTTGTAAGTGAACTCTTCGATCACAGGATTGGTCAGAACTTCGCGCGCCATGCGTTCCACTTGCGCGCGCGCTTGTTCGGCGTTGAGCGAGTCGGCGAGCGAAAGCGCGAAGTATTTGCCTTGTCGCACCGCAGTGACTTCGGCAAAGCCGATCTTGCGCAAAGCGTTGTGAATCGTCTGGCCCTGCGGATCGAGGACCGATGCCTTCAACGTGACATAGACATGCGCCTTCATAATCACAGATTATAGAAGGACAGTGGTCAGTGGTCAGTATTCAGTGGTTAGAGCAGGCGCCAGAACCTGAAAGACAAGGTTCGCGTGCCAGGTTGCAAGGAGAAGAGATCAGGTGTCGGAAACGCACGGACTGAGCACTGACCACTGATCACTGACCACTGGCTGCATTCCCCAAGGAGAGATCATACGCAATGGTGAATTATCTGGAGTTGCCAGTGGGCGATCGCGCGCCTGAGGTCTTTCGCGCCGTCATCGAGATTCCCAAAGGCGGTACGCAGAAGTTCGAGTACGACAAGCAACTGCACGTCTTCAAGCTGGACCGAAGTCTGTATTCTCCCGTGCATTATCCGGGCGATTACGGCTTCATCCCTTCCACGCTGAGCGACGACGGCGATCCGCTCGACGTGGTTGTGCTGGTTCCCGACGCAAGCTTTCCCGGCTGTGTGCAGGAGGTTCGTCCCATCGGACTGCTCGAGATGCTCGACCAAGGCACGCTCGACGAGAAGGTGTTGGCTGTGGGCAAGAACAATCCGCGCTTCGCCAATATCTGGAATTACACGGATATCTATCCGCACCTGCTCAAGGAGATCACGCACTTCTTCTCCATCTACAAGGACCTTGAAGGCAAGCGCGTGGAGATGAAGGGCTGGCAAGACGCGGGCTTCGCCCGCGACCGCGTAATCTACGCGATGAACCAGTTCAAGGACTCGAAGGCGAAGAAGGTACTGACAGCAGCGAAGGCCTAGCGTGATGCGGAACGACTCCTCAAGAATCGCACGAAGTGTCAGGGCACGACTTTAGTCGTGCCGATAGTGCAGCAATATAAAGGCGGGCTTTAGCCCCTGCGCGATTCGCTGGTCGCGAAGCTGCTTGCTGTCCACTGCTCACCTTCCGCTGCTCACCGTCAACTCGGGCTTCCGGCGATGTGCGAGCGCAACCGTGAGCGCGTAGAGCGCAGGCCCAAGCAGAGCCACAGCGGCCGCAAACCCGAGTGAGGACACATTGGCGAAGCGCGTTCCTGGATCGCCGAGAGTCTCGGAGCGCGAGGCGTAGAGCGCGTAGCCGATCAGAACAGTCGGACCAACGGCAAGCAGGCAGGCGAACGGGAAGCTGCCCGCGCGGAAAGGCCGCGGCAACTCCGGCTCGCGCCGGCGCAGAACGATGAGCGCAACGAACTCCAGGATCAGGCTCGAACCGTAGAGAATCAGGTCGATGGAGATGAGCCGCTCGAAGGGGAGCTTGAGTGCAAGCGCCCAGCCAACTCCGCAGGCAAACACGCTGACCCAAGGAACGCCGCGGCGATTGCGGCTGAGGAACACGCGCGGCAGCAAGCCGTCAGCGGCCATCGCGATGGGCAAGCGCGTGTAGCTCATCATGAGCGCGTTGAACATGCCGATGCCGCAGATCGTTCCGCCAGCGACCACAGCCATGGCGAGCAGCGGACCACCAAGCGCGCTGCCTGCAACGGCCCACGAGCCGGTGGAGAAGCCTTCCGGCGATAGTCCCGCAACAGCCATAGCAGCAAGCGGAAGGATGTAAGTGAGAGCGGTCAGCAGCGCGGCGCCGATCATCGCCCGCGGATAGTTGCGCTGCGGGTTCTCGACCTCGCGCGCAATGGTCGAGGCGTTGTCCCATCCCATGTAGTTCCAGAGCGCAACGAGGATAGCAGTGGAGAGCCCGAGCGGAGCGCCCGTCGCTGGAGCGGTTCGCTCCAGGTACATGGCAGGATGCAGCGTGAGGCCATGCCAGAAGCCGAGCGCGACGAAGACCACGAAAGGCGCAAGCAGCAGGGCAAAGAGCCAGACCGAATCGTCGCCGATCTTAGGCGCGCCAAGCAGGTTCCACGCGCAACAGAGGACGACGACGGCCAACGACCAGAGGTAAGCGCGCGGGCCGGCTGTGAGCGCGGGGCTGAACTTGCCCAGGTAGAGCACGAAGATGGAAGGATAGAGAGCCATGTCGAACACGCTGGCCGTAAGCGAGAGCCAGCTTTCCTGGAAGCCCCAGAATGGGCCAAGCCCGCGGCGCACCCAGACGTAAAAGCCGCCTTCGGCAGGGATGGCCGCGGCGAGTTCGCCGATCATCAGCGCTGTGGGAAGACTCCACAGCAGCGGCAGCACCAGCAGAATCACGATGGCGCGTGCGTATCCAGCACCGCCCAGAATGTCTTCAATGCCGTAAGGACCGCCGGAAACCATGAAGTAGGTCGCGGCGATGAGCGGCACAAGACGGATCTTGCGCGAGGCGGGATGGAGAGCAAAGCGCATGAATGTACTGAATGTACATGGGCGGAGCCAGTGCGGGAAGCCAGGATTGCCACGAAAAGCCAGAATTGCACGAAGCCAGGTACGGTCTGAATTTTCCGGCCCGCGGGACGAGCCCAATTTCCGGTATAATCCTGCTGAGACCCGGAGAGATGGCCGAGTGGCTGAAGGCGGCGGTTTGCTAAACCGTTGTACGGTCAAAAGCTGTACCGGGGGTTCGAATCCCCCTCTCTCCGCCATCGCATCGAGCAGGCACCGGCCGTGCAGCAATCGCTAGCGCGGCGCTCGCACGGGCTCAGTTGCGAATCCAACATCCCCCTGAACATCTCTGAAATTCGCGTGAAAAGCTACCACTTCAGCTGCATCAGCGAAACCGATTGCCGTGGCAGGCTCGTCGAGATCGTCACTTCGCCGCCGCTCACGTCGAGCCATTCAGGCGATGTGAGCAACTGCAGTTGTCCGGCAGCCTTCAACTGTGCATATTGTTCCGGCGTTGGAGATTGCGGCGATCCCATCGCCTTCCAAACCGTGTAGGAATTGCTGTGGGTTTCGTCGATCCTGTAGTACTCCAACAAAACCTTTTTCACTGCTGCCGGAATTCCCGCAATCGTGATCTGTGTTGCGGCGTCGGGAGCCGGAATATCGTCGTCATGATAGTTCCAAAGCATGACGGCGGCCTCACGTTCCGCTTTGGTCGCGAAGGCATCGATATCCGGCGTCTGACGAACACCCTCGCTCACAATCTTCTGGAGCGCGATCTGTCCTGTGCTGCTCGTCTCCACCCGCTCGCCCGACATAAGCCCAGCCATGCGGAACAGGTTGAGGATTGGTTTGTCGATACCGTTGGATGCCAAGGTACGAAATCCTTCAAAGTAATCTTTGTTTTCAAATTCAAAGGACCAGGAAAGCATCGCAATCAGATTCATTCCGGCAGTGTCCTGAAGATCGAGCATGGCTTTCATGGCCGCGGCCGTGTACGTGGGATAGAGTGGTCCGTTCCGATAGGCATTAGCCGGATTTACCTTCATTGAGCATCCCGCGCAGCCCTCAGGATCAGCCTCACTCAAAACGATGGGAAGATGCCTGAATCGCGGATACTTCGCGATGATTGCGAAGCCGCCTTGCACCGACTTCAACTCATCGGAGATGCCCATACGCACGTGCCCATCCACCAGGCTCACTCGGCCTTTGGGATGAAACGAGATGAAATCGAGCGGCACCGGTCCGCCGTCGGCAGAGCTCTTGTCATTCAGACAGTGCTTCAGAAAACTATCGAGGAACGCGGCCGCTTTGGCGCCCGAGGGCCCGGTGCTTGCCGGCCCGCCCACCAGCGCGTTCGGAAGCGCGGCGTGGACGCCCGCCACGGCATAGTCATAAAGCTTGAAATACTCGGTTGGCGTTCCATGCCAGTAGCCAATATCCGGCTCATTCCACACTTCAAAATACCAGGTGCTCACCTGCTGCCGGCCGTAACGCTGGACGAGGTGCTCAACGTAATGACGCACTAGGTCGCCCCACATTTTGTAGTCCCGGGGCGGATTGTTTGAGGCGCCGCCCATGGTCGGCTTTGGATAGTGAAGCTGATACTCGGTAATTCCCGGAACCGTTGACGCCAGTTCCTTTGGCATAAAGCCGAGTTCTACGAAGGGTCGCACGCCGGCATCTTTGTAGGCGTCGAAGGTCTGGTCCGTGATCGTGAAGTCATAAACCGGAGTGCCTTCGGGGCCAAAGCTGAAGACATTCGAGGAACTCCACTTGAGCTCAGGCACTCCGTTTCCAGACGTTAGAAGATGATGAGCGCGAATGTAAACCGGGTCGGGGCTCAGGTCATGCAGCTCCCTCAGTAGCTGCCTTCCATAATTCATCGTTGTGTAGTTCGATTCGTCGTAGCCGAACCACCGATAGATCGGCTTGAACAGACCTTGCGGCTTCGCCAGATCCACGTTCACCTTCACCTGTGTCTGAGCCCGGCAGGCGACCGCAAGAACAGCGGCAGTTAGCACGCATACCAACCTGCGCATTGCAAAACGGGAAGTCATCGAGAGTATATCTTTCCTTTCCGCAGCAATCAGGAGCCCCCTCGGCCACGCGTCGCGATCCAACACCAATTGAATGCGCAACAATCCTGCAACTAAGCCGTTGAGCTCGCTCCAGTCAACGACGCCAGTATGCATGTGCAGCTACTTTGCGTCGTCCCAGTCGAGCCGGGCAATGGAGCCCGCGCCTTTCTCATAAGGATAAGTCGCGCCGTCGTCGAAGAACAGCTTGAAGCCGGCTTCGCCGTCCGGATAGAGGCTGACCTGCGCCAGCGCCGGCCATGACTTGTTGTCCGAGTAGACTCGGCTATCAACATGCTTTATTCTGTTGCAACGAGGCCTTTCAAATCAGTCGATTCCACCAACCGACCGTGCTGCTCGCCCCATTATCGTTACGAGCAGGGAGCAGAATCCGCCCGCTGATCGAGGCTTTGGGATTCTCCGTCACATTCGGCAAGAAGCTCATGACTTGCGCAAATGATTCGGCTGGCCCAGCCGCCACCCGGGCTGAAGAAATGTGCACGAGCGGTCCCGAACGTTCTCGAATTCGAACTTCGCTGTTTGCGGCTGTTTGATTGTAGCCGCGTTTCTACATGTTCCGCAGACACTTTCCTGCACGCCCTGGAGTTGCGTCGCAGACGAGATTGGTTGATCAAGATGGGCTTTGTATTAAGCGTCCTATATTTCGTTATTTGCTTTCTCACGCCCGTGGGTCTCTTCGGGCAGGTCTTGTCTCAGCTCCGGATCGAGTTGATTCTGGCGATCCTGATTTTCGCGATTTCGTTGCCCCGGATAATAAGGTCTTTCGTTTCGAAAACAACTCAGGCCCTCGCGCTTGTGGGGTTGACCGCGGCCGTGTTCCTTTCCATGCTCATCGGCATGGGCTGGACTGGAGGGGCTACAGCGGCTTTGGTCCAATTCATCCCCGCTATTTATGCGTACTTCCTCGTTGGTTTGCACTGCAACTCCCGAAGGAAGATGGCAGTTCTCGTCCTCATGCTGTTTTTTGTATCGCTCTTTGTCATCGTCCAGGGAAGTCTGGACCTGCTTCATACTCCCACGCAAGTGGTGGCGGAAACTGTGCCCGGCGATATCCAAGATACTGTCACTCTGAATTCGCCACTTTGGAATGTAGAGCATCCTTATATCGTGGCCCAGCAGACTTCACCCTTTGAATGGATTCTTCGCCTCAGAGGCTTGGGGATCATCAACGATCCGAATGATTTAGGCCAGCTACTGGCCTGCGTGTTTCCTCTTGTCTTCATCTTCTGGCAGCCGAAGAAGTTCATTCGCAATTTTGCCTTCGCGATTCTGCCGGCAAGCCTGCTCTGCTATGGCGTTTATCTCACGCATTCCCGAGGCACTCTCTTGGCGCTGATCGCGATCATCCTGGTCGCGGCGCGGCGCCATGTCGGGACCGTGCCTGCAGTCGTCGTCGCCGGCGCATTGTTTGCCGGAGCTTTCGCGTTGAAGTTCACCGGAGGGAGGGTTATCTCCGCTGATGCCGGAGCCGACCGAACGGCCCTTTGGGGGGGCGGGCTGCAATTGCTGAAGACCCATCCATTCTTTGGAGTTGGTGCTGGTCAATTGCCCGATTTGATGGGACTGACGGCGCACAACTCCATCGTGGTCTGTGTTGCTGAACTTGGCCTGTTCGGCCTGTTCTTCTGGTCCCTCTTTCTGCTACCGACGGCGCGCGACGCATTCATGATTGCGACGCCAAAGAGGGTCGGTGAGTCGGTCAATCCAAAAGCCGCGGAGGTTGAGTCTTCGTTGCATGTGTGGCGCGGCGCGGCTCTCGACAAAACAGATATTAACCGCCTGGGGTTTTGCCTGTTTCTGTCGCTGATCGCATTTCTTTTTACGGGGTGGTTCCTGTCGCGCGCCTTCACGATGACCTTCTTCCTTCTCGGGGGTATGATCGAGGTGGTTTATGAAGCGGCACTCAGCCAGGGAATGGTCGCACCCCGCCTGCCTTTGACGCGCACTCTCCTATACTCCACCGGGCTCATGATTTTCCTGATAGTGCTTGTTTACGCCACGTTGCGGGTGCTTAACTTATTCCCGCACCCTGCTGCATGAAAGCACGGACTCGGTGATGAAGATTGCCCACGTGGTAGACAGCATGGAAGTGGGAGGAGCGGAAACGCTCGTCGCGCAGTTGTGCCGCCTGCAGCGTGAAGAGGGGCACGCTCCGTGCGTGCTTGGGCTGGCAGTTCTAGGCGATCTTGGGGCGAGGATGCGGAATGAGGGCTTCTCCATACAAGCAAATGTGGGCCGTCATCTCATCGACGCCGTGAGGAATTTCCAGCGAATCTTCAATGCGCTGCGGCCCGATGTCGTTCATCTGCATAACCCCACGCCGACAATTTATGCCGCACTCCCTGCGCGAATGATGGGAGCGCTCAGTATCGTTTCAACCCGGCACAGCCTCGTGGCCCCGCCCCGCAAACTGCCTCAGGAGCTCAAATACGCCATCGCTGTTTCATTCTGCGACTGGATTGTCGGCGTTTGCGATGCGACGGCAGCGAATCTTCGAAGTATGCACAGCATTCGGCCGCGAAAAATAGTGCGCATTTACAACGGCGCTTTGCCCCTCGGGCGAGTACCCAGGGATCAATGCCCTCCCAAAGCCGGATTTACCCTGGTTTACGTAGGAAGGCTCGAGCCCATTAAGAACCACAGCTTGCTATTGCATGCGTTCCGCATCGCGCTTTCATCGTTGCCGGACTTGCGTTTATGGATGGTGGGCGATGGCAGCGAGCGCAAGAAGCTCGAGAACCTGGCTGCAGAAACGGGCATCGCCGCAAATGTAACATTCTGGGGACAGCAGCTTGACGTAACGCCATTCTTTTCCTCCGCCGATGCATTTGTCATGTCATCGCAATCGGAAGGGCTTCCGGTCTCGCTCCTGCAAGCCTTCTCTCTTGGCGTGCCCGCGATTGTGACAGACGTTGGCGGCATGGCAGAGGCTGTCCGCTTGGCGAATGCTGGCCTGATAGTCTCCGCTACCGATCCTGGTGACATGGCCGCTGCGATCCTGCACATCGCCAGAGACTGCGAAGGCCGGAAAGAATTTTCAAAGAATGCGGAAACCGCGTTTCATGAGCACTTCAGTTTTCACAGGATGGCGGATGCCTATATGGATCTTTATGGCAAAACTCGAAGGGGACGGCGGCCTGCAAGGAACTGAATGTCTGCCAATTCAGCGTTTCCCGCTAATTGAAGCAAAGTGCGGCTCTCATTGTGCGCCTCTTCTCAGCACAATGGTCTTGATCGTCTCGAACATGATGAGCAGATCGAGGCCGAGCGACAGGTGCTTCACGTAGTACAAGTCATACTCGAGTTTCCGCTTCGCCTCTTCCAGGCTCGCGCCGTAGTGATATCGCACCTGAGCCCAGCCGGTGATTCCGGGGCGAATCATGTGCCGAAGCTCATAAAACGGAATCTCTCTCTTTAACCAATCCACGAATTCAGGACGCTCCGGCCGGGGGCCGACAAAACTCATCTCCCCCTTCAGCACATTCCATAACTGGGGAATCTCATCAAGCCGCGACATGCGCAGGAATCTACCGAGAGGCGTGACACGAGCGTCGTTCTTGCTGGCCCATATAGCGCCATCGGCTTCGGCGTCCTCTCTCATGGTTCTGAACTTGAGAACCGAGAATGTCCTGCCATGGCGTCCAACGCGCTCTTGCCGAAAAAAGACGGGCCCCGGCGACGTAAGACGTACCGCCAGCATAATGAACGGGATCATCGGCAGACATAGAATCAGTCCCGTTAGCGCGACGCCAAAGGAGACGATGCGGCGGACGAGACGCTTGCCGGCGCCAATCTGAAAGCCATCGGTAAAGATGAGGCTGCTGGGAGTCAACCCTTCGAGCGGCAGCTTGCCTTCGAGGCGTTCGACAAGTGCACTGGCGTCGTCGATAAAGAGGCCCTGGTATCTCAAGTCGAGAAGCTCATGCAGAGGCATGAATCCGCGGCGTTCGTCGATGGCCACAATCACGCGATCGACTCGAGTCTTAAGCGAGCTTAGATCCCGTAATTCTGCGGCGAAACCTGCTGCGTCTTCCTCGAGTGGAACTGCGAGACGATTTCGCGGAATCACTTCCATTCCTGCATCGCGCCGCTTACGCAGTATCTCGATGATGTTCTCTGCGCGCTTGCCGCAGCCCAGGACGTAGACCTTTTCACGAAGGGCCGGAACATTGCATACCCATTCGTAGGCCGAACGCCAAATCAACAACGTCACCGCAAGAGTCGCCACTCCGACCACAAAAACATTGGGCCGAAAAGCAAACTCAGGGTCCAAAAACAGAAGCGCCGCCAAGGCAAACGAAAGGCCGCTCAAGACCAAAAGGATCCGGAAATAGATTTCCCAGCCGCCTGAGATATGCTGCGGCTCATAAAGATCGAAATAATAAGTCAGCAGGATCGTGAAGACCGTAAGTGCCGCGATTTTCAGCAGGCCATATTCGGGTCCATTCAGCAAAGGAATCGATGGGTCGGGTTCCGACAAATAAATCGCAGCAATCAAAAATGAGCCGGCCACTATTGGAACTTCGCCAAGCACTCGTATCACTGTGCGAGTCGAAAAATAGACGTTGAAGAGGCGGATCATTTTACTTCCTGTTTAGCTGTATTTGCCAGGGCTCCCGCAGTGTCCTTTTTGCCATAGTAGTAGTAGTTGTAGTAAGACTCGCGACGCGGCGGGTTTTTAATGTCGTTAAGCACAACGCCGAGAACGCGCGAGTTGGAAAAACTCGATTTAGCACGCTGCGCAACTTCGTAAGTCGTTTGCGCTCCGCGAACGACCAGGAGGACTGCATCGACGGCACGGGCCAGATCGACCGCGTCGGAGAAAACCAGCACCGGCGGCGAGTCAATCAGAACCCAGTCGAATGACACCGAGACTTTGGAGATCAACTCTTTGACTCGCTGGCTGGTGATGAGTTCGGACGCGTTTTCGTGCAGTGTGCCTGTGGGGATGAAAGTAAGATTGGCCAGATCGGGGGCTGCCTCGCCCTCATTCGATTTGCGATCGGAACAACGCTGCATGATCTGGTGCAATTCCGCATTTCCAGCGAGGTAGTCAGAAAGACCGGTTTCGTTCGGGGCGCCCAGCAGATGATCGAGAGATGGGCGTCGCAGATCGCCGTCAATCAACAAAATCTGATTGCTGCTGTTTCTTGCCAGGCTCATGGCCAGATTGGCGGTGACGAAACTCTTTCCCTCCGAAGGCATGCCGCTGGAGATGAGAATGGTCTTCAAGGGGGTCTCATTGCGGGCCTGATAAATATGCGAGCGGAGACTGCGAAATTGCTCGAGCCCGCGCCCGTGCTTGGCGAGAGTGGGGAACGAAGGAATAAATGGGCTCCAGTGTTGTTGAGCAATCGACTCAGGGGCGATAGGGCTTTCCACTGGCGGATAGGCCGAGATTCCCCCATTGGGCGGCGGCGCGGTTTTCTCTTCTTCGGGCAAGGGCGGCAGGCTTTGCCGCTCGCGTTCGGCTCTCAAAAGGGCTTCGTAAATATAGCTCATTGCGCATTGTCCTCTGACTCATCAAGTGACCCTGCAAGAGGGGCCATGAATTGCGAAATTTCGGCGTTCACACCCTTGTCCCGAAACTTGTCCGTAGGTCCAGGATCAAGCACGAACGGGTGATCTCCGAGGTTGAGTTCCGCACTCACCGACTCAATCATCCGCGGGGTGATAGGCAGCGTCTCCTCCGCATAAGCGCAGAGCATGGCGTGTTCGCAGATGAGGTTGATAAGGCGTGGAATTCCTTTTGCGGTGGTATGCACAAGCTCCATTGCGTCGGGGCTGAATAACGGCTGGCTGGCACCGGCGATTCGCAAGCGCTCGGAGATGTAAATGGGTGTCTGGTCGCTGCTCAGTGGATGGGTCTTGCACCAGACCGATACGCGCTGCCGCAACTGGCGCACCCGAGGATCGCGCAGCTTCCTTTCCAATTCGGGCTGGCCGGAGAGCACGATCTGTATAAGTTTGTCCGACGAAGTCTCCAGGTTGGTAAGCAGGCGAATTTCCTCCATGAGATCCCAGGATAGGTTTTGCGCCTCGTCCACAGCAATCACACAAAGGCCCCCTTCACGATAGCGATCGATCATCCAGCTATTCAGCTGCAGCAGCATCCCGGCCTTGGTGCGCCTCTTCACCGGAATGTCGAATTCCGAAAGCACGAAGTCGAGAAAATCGTGCACGTCGAGGCGCGGGTTGAAGACAAAGGCCGAGGAAACGCGAACCTTGATGAATGTGCCAAGAACAGCTTTGAGGAGAGTGGTCTTGCCCGTGCCAACTTCTCCGGTTAACACAACAAAGCCTCTGCGCGACGCGATGCCGTATTGCAGCGATGCCAGCGTTTCCCGAATCTGCGGGAGCATGCACAGGAAACGCGGATCCGGACTGGTCCCGAATGGCGAAGCGCGAAGACCAAAGTTCTTCTCGTACATGACTACCCACCGACGCTTTCCGCCGGAATACCTGCACGAGAGAAGCCTTTGCCACCGCCCTCTTGATCCTTGGCTTGTTTCGGTAGTCCTTCAACATGAGAGAGGACGGCGAGTGTTGGCAGCTTGGTGAATGCCCAAACATCCAGTTCGGTGCGCAAGGTTGCATCGCGATATTCCAGCAATGCCGCAAGCAGTAAGCCCACGACAAGTCCGCCCGCTAAGCCTCCGCCGGCAAATACCATCCGATTGGGAAATGCCGGGGAATCGGGAAGATTCGCGGAATCCACTACGCTGAACTGCTCACCTTCCTGGCGATGCTCAAGTGCCGTTGCCATAGACGAATCATCCATCTTCTTCTGGAGGCTTCTATAGAACTCCATCGCAACGTCATGATCGCGCGTGACCTGTTTGAACTGCTCCTCGACCACCGGACTTGAGTCAATGCGCCCTTCGTAGATCCCTATCTCCTTCTTGATCCTGTCCTGCTCCTCCTTGGAGGTGGCAATCGCCTGTTGCGACACCCTGAGTTGAGCCATCGCCTGCCGAAGCTGCGGCGAGTCGGATGAACTTGCGGTTGGAGCGGTATTCGCCGGCTCTGTTGGAGCCGGAGCGCTTGCGATTTGAGCCTTTAGATCGGCAATCTTGCGATTGATCTCAATCACATCTGGATAGTCCGGCGTGTAGGTAGCTTCCAACGCCTGTTTCTGATCCATCAAATCCTTGAGCTGTCTCTTGCGATCATCTACTGAAATCCCCCCCGCATTGGCCTCGGGCTGTTCGCGTTTCAGTGTCGCGACGTTTTCCTGGAGCAAAGTTTCATTTTCCTGCAAATGGTCCAACGCCTGTGTTGCCGCGTTCAGCTGCATCGTAAGCGCCTGAAGCGTGCTCTGGTTTGCAGCCTCCTGGTCCGGCAGTCTGCCGGTGTACTGGCGTTCGAATTCCGCGAGCTTGGCATCCTGATCGTCCAGGCTCTTCTTAGCTTCGGCCAGTTGCTGTTTGAGGAAATCCGTGGTGCCTTCCGCGGACTCCTCGCGGGCACTGAGGTTCGCACTGACAAAAAGAGAGGTGATCTCGCTGCATACTTGCTGAGCGGTTCGCGGGTCCGACGCCTTGAACATGATAAAGAAGCCCGGCATGCCGCGAGGGCCGGCGTTAATCGGCTTCACATCAATGGCCTTCTGCGTTTCAGTTACGCGATCATCCATCGTGTAGTTAGGGCCGGAATAGAGATTGAAACGCTGGATGATGGGTTCGAGACGGGACCGGCTCAATATCTGCTCCCGCAGCGAGGCCAGGCGTTCACCTAGATCCTCGGTGATGACCGGGGTTACATAGTTCTCCGGCACCTTCTGCTGCTCGATCAGCACCAACGTCTGCGATTGGTACCGCGGGGGAAGGATGTACGAGAGTACGACAGCACCACCGAAAATCACGAGGACGCTGGCAAGGACCAGCCAGAGCCGCCGCCTGATCATTCCGGCGAAGTCCTGCATTGTTATTTCTCGATGCCCAAGCATAAACCTCCTTTTGAACTCAGTGCCTTAAGTGTATCGGCTGGGGCGTAAAACCGACGCCGAAACTGATCACCTGCCACAAACCGTTGAGGGCATTTACAGCAGCCTGCGCACCTTGCGTCTGAGCATATGACTGCTCTGTAGCCGTATAGCTGCCATTCACCGAAAAATCACGGCCCAGGGCCCTGGTGGCTTGCACTGCTCCGAATTCTGAACTGATATCGCCGGGGAAGATCCCAGTGACCGGGACGGTACCTTCACCGGTTGCAGTTGGCGAAATGAGGGAAGACGTGCGGCGGAATCCGCCAGTAAACTCAAGCGAGATTTGACTTGCAATCTGACGGCCAAACTGGTGGTTGAGGCCCGCGGTCAGGCTGTCCGATTTACCGCCATAGAAATAGCCGCCGCCGCCGCCGACCCCGTGACTATAGTCCACGTTTACTGCGCCGATTGGGGTTTTGTCGGCAATCGATGTGTTGATCGAAGCTCCGATTGAAGAATGCGCCGGGATGGCCGTCGCCGAGCCGCTCCCGGTCGTGCCGCTCTCCACCACGCCCTCCCCCGACGAGGTCAGAAACTGGGGCCCGGCGGAAACCCTCGAAGTGATCGTCCGCGTCCACGTATGCTGCCATTGAAACGTCGGCGTATTCATAAGAAAACTGGCATCGGAACCGGGGTAGGTGAAGTGACCGAATGCGTATTGGCCAATCACCGTGTTCCGCGCACTGAAGCGCTGCGTCCATCCCATGTTGGCCATTACGCCGTTGTTATCGATGCCGGCGCCGCCGCCGGTGTAACGGAGCAGGCTATAGCCGCCGCTGAAGTTCACGGTCGAAAACCCATTGAGCTTGTAGCTATAACCGGCGTTGGCCATGTTATTCACGACGGAATCATTGATCGTCACAACCGTCTGATCCGTGGGTGGATTCGGCTGGCTTATCGGCTCCCCGGTTCCCGGTACCCCGGCAAAACCATCGATGGGCGCTCCCGTGAGATAGCTCACGTTGTCACTTAGCTGAATGCTCCAGTGTTCTCCGGCCAGTCCTTGCGAAAGCAATAGGTTCTCGTAAGGCCCGGAGTTGTACGGTGTACCGGTCAGAACCCAATTGTCGCCGCCGCCAAATACGATCGAAAAAGGCTTCCGTTCGCTGTTCGTGGCATAGGTGAAATCACCGGAAACGACTGCCATCTGTCCGCCATTGCCGCCGGGGTAGTAATTGCCCGACTGCGAGTAACGAACGGCATAGGACACGATTCCGTTGATCGGGATCGTGTGCCCACTTGTCGCTTCCGGAGCCACCTGCGCTTCCAGGCGGACGGCCGCTGCAAACGAAAGAACGATCAAAACCTTGAGAATTGGCTTCATCTGCTTACCTTATGGAAAAACCACGGTGTCGCCCGATTTGAGCACTAGATCGAAGGAGAGGTTTCCCTGCAATGCTTCCTTGTAATGCACCGGAATCTTCAGGCGCTTGCCACCCTCGTCGCGCAGAATGTAAATTTTCTTCTTGTTGGCGAATTGCGTAAATCCACCCGCGCTGCTGATTGCCTCAAGCACAGTCATATTCGGCGTCAACTCCAATGAACCCGGCCTATTCACTTCACCGAGGAGGTAGATCACCTTGCTGTGGATTTGGGCCACTACAACAGAAACGTTGGGGTCCTGAACATACTTCTTCAGCTTGGTTGCAATCTGACCAGCCAATTGCAAAGGCGTCAGTCCGGTGGCCTGGGTGTCGCCCACCAGCGGCAACGAAATCATGCCGTCAGGACGGACAAGAACGGCGCCGGAAAGTTGCGGCTCTTTCCACACGGTGACCGCAAGTTGGTCATTCGCGCCGATGATGTAGGTATCGCTTGGGGCAACTGCGACCGGCAGAGCCGGCATCGCGGCCGGTTGAGCCGGGGTTGGGGCCACTGAGGGCGTTGTCACGGGCGCGCTGTCCTGTGCCGAGCACAAGAGCCCCGATGCAAGTACTGCCAACATGAGAAAGGTTCGCGATTTCATCTTGCTGCTCCCGTGCGGCTCGATGCGGAATGAGAATCGATTCCAGCCTGTTTTAGTTTGTAAAGCAAAGCCTTGTAGCTGATCCCAAGCTCATCGGCCGCGCGCTTGCGATTGCCGCCAGTGGCGGCCATTACTTCAGAGATCATCCGGCGTTCAATCTGCGTCGATGCCACCCGCGCAGCCTGTTTCAAAGGCGGAGTTCGCCGATTGGCGCTCAGTTTCGTCGCCGCTGCCGCAGCTTTGAGTGCGGCGAGGGAGATGGATTGATCGTCAATTGCGGCGACAGCCTTCATCGCAGTTTGCAGCTCGGCTAGATTGTCGGGCCACGTATGCTCCATCAGGAAACCAACGATTTCTTCGCGCAGAATCGGCTTGGGGCGGTCAAATTGCCTCGAATAGTGTGTCAGCAGGTCGTCAGCGATAGAGAGAATCTCGGTCTTGCGATAACGCAAAGGTGATATCCGCAGCGTCACAGCGGAAATGAAGTAACAGAAATCCTCCCGCATACGCCAGTCTCTGACATCGTCCAGAAGCTCTCTGCTTGTGCCGCAGACTAGGCGGCAGCTCTGCGACCAGTCCAGGTGATGATACGCATTGACAAGCCATTCCTGCAGTTCGGGGCTCAAACCTCCAATCTCTGCCAGATATATTGTTCCCTTGGTCGAGAGAAGAGCGGAAAGGGTCTGTTCGGTCGCGTCGGCACTCTCCATTTCAGTATAAGTGCCCCGGCTCCGGCGCGATAGGGCGTGAATCTGTCGGGCAATCGACCCCTTGCCGATGCCATGTTCTCCCGCGATCAGGACCGGGCAGTCAGACTCCGCTATGCGGGCGATCCCGAGTTGAAGCTGGCTCGGTATCGGGGCACAGGGCTTCATGTGTCGTTTCAGGCCGGGAATGGTCGAACTATCTGCCATAGGGAGTGCTCGGGCTCCGTCCCTGCCATAGCAATGCGGGTTCCAAACTGCGACCACGCCCTGGGATGACGTTTTGCCGCGTTTTTGCTATTGTTACCTATGCTTTGAGTAACAGATTGCGCATAAGAATAGGAAAAGTTTTTCCCCTTGATATGATCGGATTTCCCCACGCCCGGCGAAAAATAGTGGAAACTGTTTTCCACTATCCCGGCCCAGGCTCTTCCGTGCCCTTGCCTCATCAAGCCAATTGCCCACGGACTGGTTGAATTATTCTTCGGCACTCGGATTGCTAAATGACAGATACTGGTTAAGTGTGCCTCAGGTACTATGACGACTGCTATGAGCCCGGAAGCGAAGATGAATAAGGATGCCAGAGAATCCTGGCTCCCGCGAGATCGCACTCTCATGTGGGGCGCATTGCTAATTGCCACGCTCCTGGTGGCGGCTTATGCCCGTGTCATCGTCAAGCTTGTGTCGGATTGGTGGGAGTTTGAGGATTTTTCGTATGGCTTCCTGGTTCCTCCCTTTGCGGCTTTTGTATTGTGGAGAAAAAAAGCCAGCCTTCTTCAAACTGAGATTGCACCTACCTGGAACGGCGTTGTACTTGTGGTCTTCGGATTGCTCGTCCTTCTTCTGGGAGTCTACGGATCGGAACTGTTTCTTTCTCGTATCTCGCTGGTCATCGTGCTGGCTGGCCTGGCGCTCGGTTTTGGCGGTTGGAAGCTGATGGCCGAAATGCGGTTTGCCCTTTTTGTCCTGCTGTTGGCAATTCCGATTCCCGCAATTGTATTTGCCCATATCACTCTTCCTCTGCAAATGCTGGCATCCAAGCTGGCCAGTGCTCTGCTCCCGCTCTTTGGCGTCCCGGTCCTGCGTGAGGGCAATGTCATTCAGCTACCTGCGATGAGCCTGGAAGTGGCCGAGGCTTGCAGCGGTATTCGTTCGCTCATGAGCCTGCTTACCCTGTCGGTCTTTTACGGCTATTTTCTGGAGCGGTCGATGTGGAAACGGGTGGCCCTCGCTGTTGCCAGTGTCCCCATTACGATTGCCGCTAATGCCGTGCGCCTGCTGGGCACCGGCCTTTGCGTTCAGTACTGGGATCCGGACAAAGGCAAGGGGTTTTTCCACGAGTTTTCCGGCTGGGTGATGTTTCTGGTCTCGCTCGCCTGCCTGATTGCCGTCGATCGGGTCTTCTGCTTGTTTCCGCTAAAAAGGAGGCAGGCATGAACCGGCTTCGTTTCTGGACGGTCGTAGTGCTGCTGGCGGGCACGGTAGCTCTTTTGTATGCGCGGCCGAATAACGATATGGTTCCTGCCCGCGAGCCTCTGGCGCAGCTTCCGGCGACCATCTCCGGCTGGACGAGCAGGGATTTTCCCATCGACCAGGAGACCCTGGATGTGCTCGGAAACGGAGATTTTCTCTCCCGAGGCTACTGGCGGGAGGGACAACCCGCCCCCATCGATCTGTTCATCGGTTATTTCCCCTCGCAGAGAACTGGCAGCACGATCCATTCACCCCAAAACTGTCTGCCTGGGTCGGGGTGGACGTTCGATTCGTCGCGCTATGTCGACCTGATGGACGCCAATGGCAAAGCGCATCGCGTCGGCGAGTACGTCATCGGCAACGGAGAAGTGAAGGATTTTGTCATCTACTGGTATGAAGCCCATGGCCGCAGCGTAGCCAGCGAGTACTGGGCCAAAATCTATCTGGTCACCGACGCCATGCGCATGAATCGCACCGACGGAGCGCTGGTTCGCATCATCACGCCGATCACGTCGGGCGAAGACGAATCGCAGGCAAAAGCCCGAGCTGAGGGCTTTGCTGCGCAGCTCACCCCCATGCTTACGCGCTTCATTCCCGGCTAGGCTCGTGGAGAGATCCGGAGACGAAAACCCGTTCGATGAAGGAAAATGAGACTGTCGATGCTCCTATGACGGCCAAGAAGGATGGAAGATTATGAATCGTACGCCAAAGGCTCTTGAGCAGAACCGCAATCGGTCACTGAGAGATTCGTGCCCGCGCGGATTCCTTGCATTTACTGCCCTCTTTGTTGCCCTTGCTCTCCTGTCCGGGTGCCACAGCAACCCTGACGTCGCAAAACAGAAGTACATGGAGAGTGGTAAACGCTATAGCGCCGAAGGAAAGTGGCGCGAGGCCGCTATCCAATTCTCCAATGCGTTGAAGATCGACAGGAACTATCCCGAAGCACACTTCGAACTGGCGCAGACCTACATGCATATGAGCCAGGTAAGAGCGGCCTTTAGCGAGCTTCAAAAAACCGTGGATTTGGATCCAACGAACTTCACCGCCCGCATTGCGATGGGGAACCTTCTGCTCGCGAGCGGCGACCTTGACGATGCCGAGGCACAGGCCAAAGTTGTGCTGGCTGCGCGACCCAACAACCCCGAAGTTCACGCGCTGCTTTCCGGGATCGCCTTCAAGCGCGGGAACAAGGACCTGGCCCTGACCGAGATGCGTCGCGCGCTGGAGTTGGACCCCAATCGGGCCACTTTCCACGACAATCTCGCGGTCATGCTTTCCTCCGACCCCCGCAACGCTTCCTTGACGGAGCAGGAGCTGAAGAAGGCGATTGCACTGGATCCAAAGTCCGAGAACTCGAAGATTCTACTGATGACTTTCTACGTCAGGTCCAACCGCCTGCAGGAAGCTGAGCAGATCGGCTGGAGCACCGTGGCCGCCGATCCAAAAAGCCCGCCGGCGCGGGAGGATTTGGCGCAGGTGATCCTGAAGGAGGGAGATCAAGCCAGGGCCGAGCAGGTGCTCCGCCAGGCATCGCAAGATCTCGCCGGCGATCCTCTGGGGGTTCGCCTGCTCGGCGACTATTACACTTCAAGCGGGCAATTCGATAAGGCGAAAGCAGAATTCGCCCGTCTCGCCGCCAAGTATCCCTCCAATGTGCCCTTGCAAAAGGCCTATGTCCGCGCGCTAATTCAGGGCAATGACGTGAACACCGCCCGCACCGTCATCGCCTCATTAATGAAGAAAAATGCCAGAGATCCTGAAGTCATCGCCTTGAATGGAATCGTGCTAATCGATGCCGGCAAGGCCAGCGACGCCGTAAATTCCCTGCAATCCGCTGTAAAGGGTTCTCCCAAGGACCCATTCCTGCAGTACTGGCTTGGCAGGGCAGCCTTGGCAAATGGCGATATCGTTCTGGCGACGAAAAGTTTTCTTGAGGCACAGAAACTTAATCCCGCCATGCTTCCCGCCGAAGACGCACTGGCCAGTATCTCCGCTCAGCTTGGAGATATGAGCATGTTAGGCGATGTGGCCGATAAGACCATCTCCGCGGCCCCGCGCTTCGCCGCCGGATATATTTGGCGCTCCGATGTCGAGCTCCATCATAACGATTTCGCCTCGGCGGAAAACGATCTGAAAACTGCCATTTCCGTTTCTCCTCAGAATCCCGAGGGCTATCTCCAGCTAGGCAAGCTCCGTATCTCGCAAAAGCGCGATAAGGAGGCCATTGCGCTGCTGCAACAGGCTTTGCAACTTGATCCCGACTCCGTTGAGGCGGTTCACCTGCTCGCCAGTTACGACGTGTATCAGAAGCAGCCGGACAAGGCTCTCGCCCTCGTCAACGCGCAAATCGCCAAGCGGCCGAAGAATGGCGGATTTTACGATCTCCTCGCTCAGTTGCAGATCCAAACCAAGAGCCTGGATCAGGCGGCCGCTTCGGCTCAGAAGGCCTTGCAGATCAATTCTGGAGACAACCAGGCAATCCTGCTCTACACGCAGATCGCGGCGTTGCGCGGGCAGACCGCGAATGCCATTACGGCGTGGCGGCAATGGCTCAGCGCCCACCCCAGCGATGCCTCCGCGACTGCTCTCCTTGGAGCCCTCGAGGACTCGGCTGGAAACAAAGGGCAGGCCGAGAGCGATTACAAAAAGGCGTTGCAGATCGAGCCACGCCAGGCCCTTGCGGCAAACAATCTTGCTTACCTGATGCTCGTGAACGGCGAAAACACCGATGTCGCGCTGACCCTTGCGCAAACCGCCCGGCAGAGCATGCCCAACTCGCCCAATACGGCCGATACCCTGGCCTGGGCTTATTACTACAAGGGCACCTATGGTTTTGCTCGCGATCTGCTTGAGGAAGCTTTAAAGACCAACCCCGACGACGCGACCATGCAATACCACCTCGGTATGGTGTACGACAAACTTAAGGACAAAAGCGACGCGCAGGCCCACTTGAAGAAGGCGATTTCGTTGCAGCCGAATTCACCGGTCGCTAAGGACGCGCAAGCGGCGCTTGGCACATTGGGTTAGTCGATTGTGATTCCAGGCCGGCGGCGTCAACCGCCGGCTCGCAATCGCCGCGTCGACTTTGTCCGGTCCCGCTCGAAGAAGGCTCATCCGAACGATCTATGTCGAATACGAAAACCATAGCCAAGAATACGGGCTGGTACGGGTTGGATACCGTAACCAGCACGCTCATTAACGCCATCACTTCAATTGCGATTGCGCGCACCCTGGGCCCGTCAAAAACCGGATATATCGTTTTCATATCTTATATAGCCGGCGTGGTCTTCAGCCTCGGCGGACTCGGCATTGCTGCGGCCACGCGCAAGTACATGGCGGAGTTCATCGGCAGCGGCGACAAAGCCACGGCAAAGTATATTTTTATTCGCACCTTCTGGATGCAGTTGGCGATGGCTTCAGTGGCTACCGCAGCCCTTTTGATTTGGGTGCTTTACCGCGCGGAGCCGGAGTACCGTCTCGCCTCTGCGCTCATTGTCTTGAGCATTTGGCCCGCCATGGTCAATTCCATACCTGCTCAAGCCAACGCCGCAACCGAAGACCTTGCCACCAATCTTCCCGGCTCCATCGTTTCCGCTTTTGTCTACCTTTTCGCAATCTTTGCAACGGTGATTTTTCATTGGGGGGTTGTCGGGATTGGCGCGGCGGCTTTACTTCAGCGGCTCGTAGACTTTCTGGTGCGTCTCTTCCCTACGGTTGGGCGCATCCTGAAGTGGGAAAGCGGCCATTCTCTCCCCGAAGGCGTGCGCAATCGCATGATCTCCTTTGCCTGGCAAAGCGTGACCACCATGCTTCTGTCGCTGGTGGTCTGGGAGAGGTTTGAGGTCCTGCTGCTGGAGAAACTTTGCGCCGATATTCGCCAGATAGCCTATTACTCGATTGCCTTCAGTATGGGCAACATGTTGCTCCTTAGCGCGACGATCTTCGGAGCCGCCGCCGGCACAACCATGTTCGCCCAAATTGGACGCGACAGGTCCAAACTGCCGCAACTTGCATCTGCGTCTTTTCGCTACCTGATGCTCACCTCGCTCCCGCTCCATGCAGTTGCCACGGCATTGGCCGTGCCAGCGCTTTTCTTTTTATATGGCGCCAAGTACAATGACGCGGCGATGGTGGTCACCATAGCCCCGTTGCTCTGCATGCCCAAGGCATTTGCTGCCCCCATCTTGAGCCTTCTGCAAAGCACCGAGCGCCAGGTTTATGTGATCGTCACGATGGTCATTGCCAGCGTCGTGGACGCCGGGGTAACGGCGGCGCTTGTTTCCACGCACGGTGCGGTCGGCGCCTGCATCGGCAGCGGATCGGCGCAGATTACGGCTGTCGGGATCATGTGGACCATTGCCGTTCGAAAATTCGGAATTAAGCTCCCGTGGATGCTCACGGCGAAGGTCGTCGTGATGAGTGCTGCGGCGGCATTGGCAGCCCATTTTGTATCCGCGTTGTTTTCTCCGCTGTTCGGGATTTTGCTGGGGGGATGCGCGGCTCTGGTCGTACTTTTCACGCTCACTTGCCTGCTGCGTATTCTCGAGCCGCAGGATCGGGCGCGGTTTGCCCAACTCACAGGCACGTTACCTCGGCCACTCGACGCATTCGCCGACAGGTTCATCGCGCTGCTGATTCGTGCCGAGCGCGCACCGATGCAGCGGGAGTTGGCGGAGTGATAAGAATGTCACGATGCGCGAGAATGAACGCGGCACTGTTTCTCGAATTCACATTGAGGCGGCCGGAGGATAAGAAGGCGAGCCACGGCAAGGAGGCAGCGTGCGATTGACAGCGGACTTCAAGGAGAACAATCTTGATCTTCTCCGGCTGATCTTTGCCGCCATTGTTGTGCTGTTTCACTCGAGCGCCCTCTCGGGGCTGGCCGCACTCGCGCCGCTAGGCGCCTACTGCAACCCAAGTTTTGCCGTGCGCGGATTTTTTGTAATCAGCGGGCTGCTGATCTACCGCAGCTACACAAGATCGTCGACAATCCGCTCCTATCTCGAAAAGCGCGTAAGGCGCATCTACCCGGCGTACTTCACGATTGTTGTTGGAGCAGCGATCGTGCTGCCGCTGCTAAGTCCACAGTTTCCTTTTCGAACCTATGGCCTTGGATTCTGGAAATATCTGGGCGCGAATCTTGTCTTCCTGAATTTCCTGGCGCCGAATCTGCCCGGAGTATTCACCTCGAATGGCCTACAGGCAGTGAATGGCGCCCTGTGGACCCTGAAAATCGAGGTCGTCTTTTATCTGAGTGTGCCCATCATTTATCGCTTGTCAAAGAGATTCGGTACTACTCTGACGATTGGCACAATCCTCGCGCTCTCGTGCATTTGGAGATATGTATTCTGGTGGCTCTCTCAGGTCGATCCGTCCCGGATCATTTGGCAAAAGCTCGATGTCCAGATTCCCTCGGCGATTGCCTATTTTTGTGCTGGTATCCTGTTACTGGTCCACTTTAATAAACTGCGCGAACATGTGCTGCTGGTCAGTGTCATTGCGGCATGTGCATTTGCCGCGGATCAGCTTTGGGGGCGTGACGTGTTCGACCTGATTTCGATTTCCGGCTTCGTCCTCGTCTGCGGATTCTGGCGCTATCTGGGCAATTTCGCCAAGTACGGCGACTTCTCGTACGGCGTGTACATCGTACATTGGCCGATTCTGCAATGCATGCTCTGGCTGCATTTCATGTCGCATAATGCATGGGCATTTCTTGGTGTGGCATTGGCCCTTGTGTTCTCAACGTCGATTCTCATGTGGCATCTCGTCGAAAAACGATTTTTGGCGGCCAGCTCACACTACAGAGGGGCCCCGGCCGAAGTCAGTCAAACAGTTGACAAGATTCTGCCAGGTGCAGGGGCGCAGTGAGGTCAGCCGAGAAAATGGAAGCTGACGTGAAGATCAGCGTCATTATTCCCGCCTACAATGCCGAGCGGTTCATTCCGCGGTGTTTGGCGACGGTCTTTGCGCAAATTCTCAAGCCCCACGAGATCATTGTCGTAGACGACGGCTCGACCGATGGCACGGCCCAGCTTGCGGAAAAGCTCGGGGCCACGGTGCTTCGGCGGCAAAATGGGGGAATCGGCGCTGCGCGCAACTCGGGGATCCAGAATGCAACCGGGGAATGGGTCGCCCTGCTGGACGCGGATGACACATGGGCGCCCGACAAACTCGCCCAGCAAGTTGCGGCAATTCGCCCAGACACAGTACTTGTTTACACAGGTCTTAAGTATTTTGACGACCTGGGCGAGCGTAACATGCTTCGTGCAGACGATCCCCTCTCCGTTAGAAGGCGCCTCCGTTACTCTAACCCCATCGCGCCTTCATCGGTGATCCTCCGGCGACAGAGCGTTTTAGCCGCAGGCGGATTCCGCGAAGGCACTCTCACTTGCGAGGATTGGGGAATGTGGGTGCGACTGATGCCTTTAGGTTCGTTTGCCGCAGTCGCCGATCCTCTGACAAACTACTATGTTCACCCGAAGAGCATCAGCGCGTCCCCGGAAAAAATGCTTGACGGTCTCAGTAGCATCATAGAACAGACGCTACTCGCCGACGATCATGGCATCGGCCGCTGGCTATGGAGGCGACGCATCTGGGCGGCCCAACTTCTGAGCGCTGCATTTATCGCCAGAGAAAACGACCTTGACGGTGAAATCAAGTATATTATTCGCTCGTTGCTCGCATGGCCGTCTCCCTTTTGGCAACCGAAGCGATTTGTTGTCCTTTTTGTGAGTTTGCAGAACAAACTGCCCGGTAAAACACGGGGCGCGTCCTAGAAGTCGCTGCGTTGCCCGCAAAGAACCAATGGCGCAATGCGCCAGGTCCCTGACCGCTTGAAGATGAACCTTCCGTGCCCCATCCATTCGCCGTTTTTCAGGCGAATGGGTGGGAAACCACAGAAGCCAAAAGAACGAATTTTCCCGGTCGGAGACCCGGTATCTGCGGCTCATCTGCAGGTAATGAGTGCCGATGCCGAAGGGCAGATTCGCATCCGCCGGCCGAGCGCGCAGGTAACGTAACACGATCGATGAGCGTGAGATCTTGCAGATCCTTGTGTACACAGACGACGGCAAGACGAATTTCGGCGACGATTTAAATCGTTGGCTTTGGAATCGGCTTCTCGGCAATTCTCTGGACGGCGATGGTGGGGTCTGCCTGACAGGCATCGGAACTGTCATCTCCAAGGGACATCTGCCTCCAAATAAGCGGTACATCGTTCTTGGGGGCGGCGTCGGATACAACGTCTTGCCCGATAACGTTGGCGGTCCGTCCTGGCAGATACTTGCGGTTCGGGGACCGCTTACCGCAAAGGTCCTGGGACTTGCAGCGGACAAGGCTGTCACAGACGCGGCGGTTCTATTACGCCTGCTCCCTGAATGCGATCCGCTCCCCGAATCGGAGCGGGCAGGAATCGTCTTTATGCCTCATTACAGCACTCTTGATTATGGAAACTGGAAACAAGTGTGCGAAATGGCCGGTGTCACCTTCCTCGACCCCTTCGATGAGAGTGAAAAGATGGTCCAGCGTATCCGGCGAGCCAAGCTTGTCATCGCCGACGCCATGCATGCCGCAATTGTCGCGGATGCCCTCCGCGTTCCGTGGATTCCTGTTGTACTTTCTCCACAAAACAACACGTTCAAGTGGCTCGATTGGACGCAAAGCCTCGGTCTCCCTTATGAACCCGTTTACCTGGGCGCTTCGACCCTTCTCGAGGCAATCGGCAATTTTTCTTTTCGTTTTCGCGGAATCGAGCACTACTCCGCAAATCGCGATATAGACCACGTCATCCGCAAGTTTCAACAGAATCAAAGTTGGCGTTCCCGGAGATATTGGCAGAGATGGAGCGATTATATGTTCCTGCTGACATTTCGCCTTCCGCAGCGAATCCTCGCGTTCGGGCCTTTCCAAATGGCCCGGCTGAAGATGGATCGATGGTTTACACGACGCGCCGCACGGGCTTTTCAGGAGGCTGCAAAACGGCCCGCCATTCTCAGCGAGGAATCGGTGTTCAATGAGAGATTGCGCCGTCTTGAGGCCTTACTCGAACAGGTCAGGGCGGCTTGATGCCCGTGCTTCGTTGAAGGCGCGATGAGAGATCGATAAAATACCCGTGCCTCGTTCTCAGGAAGCTCGGCCCTTGGCCCCTTTCCTAACCTCGACCTCTTTCACCTATTGATCCGGCCTCAAAATACTGCGTCCGTGCCCCATCCATTTCCGCGTTCTTTGCGGAAATGGGTGGGAGACAAGGTCACTACGAGTGAGCCGGATCAACAATACGCTACTGCGATCAAAGCCGCATAAGCCGACGATTATAATGTCATTGCAACATCTTGGCTGCCGGCCTGCTCTGGTCCGGTCAGATTCATACTTTCTGGACGCCGCGTCGCGGGCATTAAGGACGACTTCGACCTCATGAACCTCCCACGACATGCCCAAATCTGGTTGGCTCCGTACCTGAAAGAACGTCTCCGCAAAGCCCTTCGGACAGCAAAGCCGAAGCGTGCATGGGTTGCCATCACCGATCATTACGAGCCGCTGGGCATGGGAGCTTCAGTGGAACTGGCGCTCACGCGGGTCGCGCAATGGCGCGACAAATGGCCGCGTATTGCCGAGGATTC
This sequence comes from uncultured Acidobacteriaceae bacterium, assembly GCA_963732305.1. Taxonomy (GTDB): domain Bacteria; phylum Acidobacteriota; class Terriglobia; order Terriglobales; family Acidobacteriaceae; genus Telmatobacter. The sequence goes on along the minus strand of CAVSYW010000002.1, from coordinate 134,780 downwards.
TCCCCGGGATGCTGCAGGCCAGCGCCCCCAATACACTTTCTTCTATCCGCAGGAAGAGTATCGTAAGGATCTGTTGGATGGCATCGCCGAGATCGCCCGCCTGGGGGTTGCGGATGTCGAGGTTCACCTGCACCACGACAAGGAGCAGCGCGACACTTTTGTCCAGAAGGTGAGCGAATTTTGCCGCCGCCTCACCGGCGATCACGGCCTCTTGCGCCAGCGTGACGGGCGCACGGTCTTCGGGTTTATTCATGGCAATTGGGCGCTTGACAACTCGCGCCCTGACGGCAGGTGGTGCGGCCTGAACGGCGAAATTGCCTTGCTGCGCGACCTTGGCTGCTATGCCGATTTCACGATGCCGTCGGCGCCGTCTCCCACACAAGGGCGGGTCGTAAATCGGATTTACTGGTGTACCGGCAACGCCAATGGCACCCCGCGCTCATTCGACCATGGGATCGAAGCAACGGTGGGCGGCGGGAGGCGTGGCGACCTGCTCATGGTCACCGGCCCGCTCGGCCTTCGCTTTGGCGAGCGCATGCTTCCGCGGCTGGAAACGGGCGAGATTGCCGGCTACGACCTGCCTACGCCAGAGCGCGTGCGCCGCTGGTTCGATCTGGCGCCGGCGATTGGCGATGACCTCTTCCTCAAGCTCTACACCCATGGCGCGCCGGAAGGAAATCTCGAGCCGCTGCTGGGCGGAGCTCTCGGAAACATGTTCCACTGGCTGAAGGAAGAAGCTGACCGGCGCGGCATGGAAATTCGTTGGGCCACGGCATGGCAGATGGTTCAGGCCGCTGAATATCTAATGGATGGCCGCGATCAGCTTCCCGTTTGACCCGTAGTTTGCAGATGATGGACGCCGTCTCATACGACTCAGCGGAACGGTTGTTTGAGCATTCCAGGAGCGGTCTGGATGCCATTTCGACAAGCAAGTCATCCAGCCCTGGGACGTCCAGGCTGAATTCTGGGTAGTGGGTCAGTTTGAATCGGCTTTGAAAGGGCACGAATTCATTCGTGCCGCAAGACACCAAGAATGGGCGAGGGCTTTAGCCGCCGAGGGATGGTTTTTTCAAGCTGATCCACTATCGAATTTTGAGGTTGATTTGCAATTGGCGTAGTCTGTAAGCACGCGTTTCGCATCAAACATGTTGAATCAACTGGGAAATAATGGGAGTGCGCCTCGGGAATCGCATCGAGCTTTGCATTTTGAGCATTCGATTGATCCATGAGGCCTCTGAGGATAAATGAACACCGTGACAGTTTCTCTTAACAGCAATCGGCTAGTTGAGTTGCGAGCCAGGATCGAATCCCGCGAGGCCCGCATCGGGATCGTCGGGATGGGATATGTCGGCCTGCCTCTCGCGCTGCTTTTCAGCGAAGAGCGCTTTCGCGTGACGGGCTTCGATATCGCACCCGACAAAGTGGGAACCCTCAACGCCGGCGGTTCCTATATCGTTCGCATTCTGCCTGCCGCTATTCAAGAGGCGCAAAAGGCCGGCTTCCGCGCCACGTCGGACTACAGAGAAATCGCGCAGATGGACGCGGTCATCATTTGCGTGCCCACTCCACTCAATGAGCATCATGAACCGGACCTGAGCTTCGTCGTCAGCACGGTTCAATCCGTTGCCCCTCACATCCATGAGGGCCAGTTGATCGTACTTGAAAGCACTACCTATCCGGGTACGACGGAAGAGGTCGTTGTTCCGCTGCTTGAGAATGGCAATCCACTCGGCCTCAAGGTTGCCCGTGCCTTCAATGAACCGGGCGTGCACGTCGTCTTCTCGCCGGAGCGTGAAGATCCCGGCAACGATACCGTGGCCCGGCCCGATATTCCCAAGGTAGTGGGCGGCTGCGGACCGGTAGCCATCGAACTGGCCACAGCCCTGTACGGAGCCATCTTTCGCCGCATTGTCCCCGTCTCCAGCCCCGCGGCGGCGGAGATGACCAAACTGCTTGAGAACATATACCGGTGCGTCAACATCGCCCTGGTGAACGAGCTGAAGCAGTTGTGCATGAGAATGGGTATCGATATTCATGAGGTGATCGACGCGGCCAGAACCAAGCCATTCGGCTTCCAGGCCTTCTATCCCGGTCCCGGCCTTGGCGGCCATTGCATCCCCATCGACCCGTTCTATCTCTCCTGGAAGGCCAGGGAGTTCGACTTTCGCACGCGCTTCATTGAACTGGCCGGCGAGGTCAACATCGCCATGCCCTATTTTGTTCTCGATCAGATCGCCGCCGGCCTTAACGAGCACTCGAAATCACTCAAAGGCTCGAAGGTTCTGGTGTTGGGTGTGGCCTACAAACGCGACATCGACGACCTGCGCGAATCGCCTTCGCTCACCATTCTTGAGCTATTGCGGGAACGGGGCGCATCGGTGGCCTATAACGATCCCTACTTCCCAACAGTAGGCCGTGGGCGTCACTATAACCTGAACATGACAACCACTCCGCTCGACAACCTGGCCCAATTCGACGCGGTTGTCATTGTCACCGATCACTCCAGCTACGATTACAAGTCCATTGTCGAGCAATCCCAGCTTGTGGTCGATACGCGCAACGCCACCAAGGGAATCGATTCAGCAAAGATCGTGCGCTGCTGAAAGGATTTGATCCGTCATCTGAGGCTGTGGCTTCTTGCTCGCCAGGCTTTTACAAAGTGAAAATCAAATTGAAGTCGCATCTCGAAATGGGAATCCAATGAAGTTTCTTCACGTCGTGGGCGCGCGCCCGAATTTCATGAAGGCAGCCCCCGTTTATCGTTCTCTCGCGAGAAGTGGCCATGAGCAAGTGTTGGTGCATACCGGTCAGCACTATGACGCGCTCATGTCCGATGTATTTTTCAAGGCGCTGGAGATTCCCAATCCGGATGAAAGCCTCAACGTCGGCTCTGGTTCTCATGCTCAGCAGACAGCCGCCATCCTGAGCAAATTCGAGCCGGTTGTGCTGGCTCGGCAACCGGACGCCGTGCTGGTCTACGGTGATGTGAATTCCACTGTTGCCGCGACACTGGTTTGCGCCAAGCTCGGCATACGCGTTGCGCATGTCGAGGCAGGTCTTCGCTCCTATGACCGCTCGATGCCGGAGGAGATCAATCGCCTGGTGACCGACCAGCTTGCCGATGTGCTCTTTACCCCGTCGTCCGACGGCGATGAGAACCTGGCGCGCGAGGGCATCGCCAAAGAGAAGATCTTTCTTGTGGGCAATGTGATGATCGATACGCTGGTGCGATTTTTGCCTCAAGCGGATGCGATTTTTCCCGATTTGAAAGACAAATTATCCCTGGGTCATTACGGGCTGGTGACCTTGCATCGACCCTCGAATGTCGACGACGGGGCGACGTTTTTGCCCATGCTCAAAACGCTCAGCGAGCTGAGCCTCGAATTGCCTCTGGTCTTTCCCGTTCACCCGAGGACGAGCCAGCGCTGGGCCGCCGAACTCGAGCAGGCGGGTCCAGGTCTGCGCGTGATCGAGCCGCTCGGCTATCTCGAATTTCTGGCCCTCCAGAAACACGCCAGTGTCGTCATCACTGACTCAGGTGGCATACAGGAAGAAACGACCTATCTGGGCACGCCTTGTTTGACCTTGCGCGAGAATACAGAACGGCCCATTACAATCACTCATGGCACCAACGTATTGATCGGGCGTGACTGGGACAAGCTGCGGAGTGCCTTCCGCGCCGCTCTGAGCGGCAACCGTGCGCGCAAGGAACCTCCTCCGCTATGGGACGGAAAAGCTGCGGAGCGAATCTCCGCCATCCTGTCCCGGCCGGCTCGTTAATGATTAGAGCTGGTTGCATAAATGCCGTCGTGAAAGGGCACGACTTCAGTCGTGCCGTAAAAGGCTCATAAAACCTGGGGCTTTAGCCCCTGAGGGACGTTTTCCAACGGTCTCCGAGGATTTATGCAACCAGTTCTAGTAGCCAGACGGTCTCAGCAAGGCGGCTTGGCGATTGAAGGGCGAGCTATGAGCGATCTGAATGTTCTGCTAGTGAGCTATTCTTTTCCTCCTGCCGGAGGCGTCGGGGTTATGCGCGCGGCGAGCCTCGCCCGTCACCTTCCCGCGGAAGGCATCAGGCTGGACGTTCTCACCACGCGCAATGCATCCTCGGTCGGCACCGATCCCTCCCTTCTCAAGGAGATTCCTGACGACGTACTTGTTCACCGCACCTTGACGCTCGACCTTCCCTTCGGCATCAAGAAGGCAATCAAAAGGCTGATCGTGGGAAAGAAGCCCGCGCAGAATGAAGCGGCGGCCACCAAACCAGACGGCGAGGGAGGCATCCTCAAGCGAATCGTGGGAAACATTCTCGTGCCTGACCCGCAGGTAACGTGGTATCCCGTGCTGGCGCGGGCCGCGCGTCGCATCGTGAAAAAGCGCAAGATCGATCTTGTCCTCATGACAGTACCGCCTTACTCCGCTCTTCTTCTGGTGGAGCGCCTGCGCAAGGATTTTCCCCGGCTGCCGATCGTGGTCGATTTCCGCGACGAATGGCTTATTACTTCTTTTGAGCTTGTCAGCTTTCTTTTCAGCCGCAGCGAACATGCCCGCAAAACGGCCGCCAGAATCGAAGCCGGCGCGGTGAAAAATGCCACCGCCGTGGTCGCCGTTACTGAGGCGGCGCGCCGCAAGATACTCTCTCGCTATCCCGACCAGCCGGAGAGCAAGTTCCATCTCGTTCCCAATGGCTTCGATTCCACAAAGCTGCGTCGCGCCGCAACCACGCCACGATCGGGCGATAAGATCGTCGTCACCTATGTCGGCACGGTTTATTCCTCCACCGAGCCTTCCGCGCTGATTGAGGCGGCATTGTTGCTGCCGCCGGAGATGAAATCCCGTTTCCTTTTCCGGTTCATTGGTCACATTGAGGAACCCCGTTTTCGCGACGACATTCTGCGCCTGGGAGAAGCCGTGGAGTTGAAAGGCTTTATCCCGCAGCGCGAAGCCCTGGCCCTAATGGATGAATCGGATTATGTCCTCCTCATCAACCACGACCCCATCAACGTCGGCGGCAAATTCTACGACTACGTCGGCAGCGGCAAGCCGATCCTTGGAACCCTGCACGCGCAGGGCGAGACGCGCCGTCTGCTCGAAGAGCTGCGCGCCGGCTGGTGGGCTCCCGTTCAGGATGTAGAAGCCATTCGCAAGCTCTTGGTCGACGCGGCGCAGCGTGGCAAGGCGCCGTTCGCCGATTTCAATCCCGACAATGCAAAGATCGCGCAATACGAGCGCAAGGTATTGGCACAACGTTATGCCGGCATATTGCATTCCATCGCGGGCGCAGCAAGGGAGACGCAGCCGGAGGCGCAAGCAGCTCTGTCCTTGGGAGGCAAATCCCAATAATGCCCAGGATAGCTGTCGTCACACGGTATTTTCCGAGTTCGGGCGAGCCCGTGTATGGACGATCCTTGTATGAAACGCTGCGCATCGTTGGCCGCAGTGCCAAAGTCCGGGTTTTCTACCCCAACGCCGCCTATCCCAGGTTTTTGAAGCCGCGCAGCCGAACCTACGACAAGCTCGATCCCGCCTTCAGCCCGCCGGGGGTCAACGTCAGTTACCACGACTTCTTCGCGCTCCCACTCATCACCAGGCCTCTGAATGGCGACATGGAGTTTCGCGCCCTATTGCCTCATGTCCGCACCTTTGCGCCCGAACTTGTCTTTGGCTGTTTTCTTTACCCGGCCGGCTATGCCGCGCTCAAGATCGGCAGGACCCTCGGCGTTCCGGTAGTGAACATGAGCATCGGCTCCGACATCAACCGAATCGGCGATCCCATCTCCGCCTGGTACACTCGTGCCCTTTTGCGCGAAGAGGATTTCCTGGTTACGGTGAGCGAAGACCTGCGCCGGAAAGCAGCGGCGATGGGCGCGCCGACCGCCAAAACGCGCACCATCCTCAATGGCTGCGATCTCGAGGTCTTCCATCCCGGGGACCGCAATCAGGCCAGAGAGCGGTTGGGAATCGACCCGTCCGTTGAGGCTGTCGTTTACGTCGGGCGCATGGACCTCACAAAGGGGCTCCACGAACTCGTCGAAGCCGCGGTGAAGCTGCATCCCAGCCGCCCAGCCCTCCATGTCTTTATCGTCGGCGATGGGCCCGACCGAGCCACGGTCGAGAACACGATCCTCTCCAACAATGCAGCCGGTTACATCCATCTCTTTCCCGGTTGCACGTTCGACGAAGTCGCCGTCTGGATGACCGCAGCCGACCTGGTAACCCTGCCGAGCTACATGGAGGGCTGTCCCAACGTTGTGCTCGAAGCGCTCGCCTGCGGCCGTCCTGTTGTCGCCACGAATGTCGGCGGAATTCCTGAGATTCTAAACGACAGTTGCGGGAGACTCGTGCCGCCGCGCGAACCGGCCGAACTGGCTGCGGCCCTTGCTGCGGTTCTCGACCGCTCCTGGGACGCAGCAGCCATCTCGGCTCATGGGAGCCGCAGTTGGAGCGTTACGGCCGCGGAACTTCTCGCAGTCTTCGACTCCGTCCTCGCCAAGCGGCAAAACGCTGGATCGGTCCGCTGAACTCACCGCCGGCTCCGAATCCCCCATCCACCCGGGCGCGTCAGCTTTTCACCGGATGCTGCCGGAAATACTCGAAAGTCCGCGCCATCGCGTCGGGAGTCGAATTAAGCTGTCGCCAGCCCGTGGCATGCAGCTTCTTGTTGCTGAATCGGTTTCCGCCCCATTCGGTTGCGATCTTGTAACGAGTCAAAATCGCCGGCAACTGGCCCAGTGAGCGCCGGTGGTAGATTTCGAGGATCCCGCCCCCCAACCTGGTCAGGAAATACGGCAATCGAACAGAGCGGATCGGCTTTACGTGCTTCTTGTACTCGCGCAGATATTTCGCGGCGGTGGGAAGTTCGTTGTCGTGGACGTTGAAGACCTCGCCCGCCGTCTCGGGGAGGGTACCCGCAACCACGATGGCCTCCGCGCAGTTCTCCACATAGGAGAGCGGCAACTTATTGCGCCCGCCAAGATGAAAGAAAATTGGACCGATCTGCAAACCAACTCGGCTGGAAAAATGCCCTCCGCCCGGTCCGTAGATCACTCCGGGACGAATCACAACCAGCTCAAAGCCACACTTCTGTTGATGCTCCTGGAACAGCTGCTCCTGGCGAAGCTTCGAATACGAGTAAGGATCGCGCAATTCCGGGTGTGGCTCCGTCTCTGTGTCCTCGTTGACGAGTGCGCCGCGCGCCAAAGAACCCACGCCGTAGACTCCAAAGGAACTGATGAGCACGATCCGTGTCTTTTCGATGGGCACGCCGTTTCGCGCTTCCGGGGCGCGCGCCTCAAGAGCCTCAAGCAGTGTCCGCGATGCAATCACCGTATTCAGGAAGAGGTCGGCGCACGACCCTTTCATGCCGGCGGCCAAATGAAAAACCAGGGCCACGCCGTCAACAGCCGCCCTGCAATCCGCCTTCGAGTTCAGATTTCCGCTGCGCAGTTCCAGTTGTGCCGCCGGATAAGCCTTGGCGATCTCCCGCAGCCGTTCCGCCTTGGAGGCATCGCGAACCAAGCAACGTATGTCGGTGTATCCGTGCTCAAGCAGCCGCGTAACCACATGAACGCCGAGAAAACCGCCCGCGCCGGTAACGAGTATCTTCATGCTTGCTGCCCCGGATAAACCTGTTGGAAGATCTTTTCCATCGTTGACGAAACGAACAGAATTTCCCTGCTGCTGATTGGCGACGGAGAGTCCGTCTCAATGCTGCGGTAGAATTCGGTGAGCAAGTTCCTCATGCCGTCAAAGTAGTGGAAGCGAGCGCGGTAAAAGCGGCCAAGGTTTCTCATCGCCTGCCGGCGGTAATCCCCGGAGACGAGGAACGGCGGGAAGAGACGGCCAAGCGCGGAAGGAAAGCCCTGGCTGCGTTCAAGAACCAACGTCCGCGCGTTGTAGTCCACATACGCTGTATTTTTTGTCCCGTATACCCTCAGCATATGCGCCACTGGCCTGGCATTCGCGCTGAAAGTAACGTAAGCGCTGGTTCGGCTCCCGCGAATCGTCACGCGCAATTCGTCCAGGATGTCATCCGCGCCGGATTCCGCTGCTCTCACTGCGTTGATATACGCTGAGGCGTCAACCGCCGGCTCGTCGTCTTCAATGAAGGGCGCGATCTTGTTGAGCATGTGATCCAGAATATTTTGAAAAAGCTGGCCCGGCATCCGGCGTACCCAGTGGTCAGGGTCCTGCTTGATCGCCAAGCCGTATCCGTCCGCGAGGTTATAGCCGAGAAAGCTCTCCACGTGCACGGGAGTTCCTAAAACCCCCTCCGCCAAAAGGCGGCGCAGCTCCAGCGCCTGCACCTCAAACTGAGGCCAGTAGTTGACCGCCAGCTTCTTCCCGCCCGCGCGCACGGTTTCCACAATGGCCTGCACGTCCGCGTGATGAAGCGCCACCGGCTTTTCAAGAAAGACGTTGCAGCCTGCCGCAATTGCCTGGCGGGTAAGCGCTAAATGCGTTTGAGGAGGCGCTGTGATGTGAAGTACGTCCGGCTTTTCGGCATCCAGCATCGTCGCCAGGTCCGAATATCGATGGGGAATCCCGTAACGGACCGCTAATTGCTCCGCCATCAGCGGTTCTATATCGCACACTGCCACGACCTGCGCGTCGGGGACTTTTCGGATTTCCTCTACGTGTGCATCGGCGATCTTGCCGCAACCAACAATCGCAACTTTCAAAATCGAACCCTTTTCACACAACTATCTATCGATCTTTACATGATTGTACTTGGAACTATCGGCTTGCGCCTTCCGTCGCTGTCGCGCCTTCCCGGTTTCGCTGCCGGAGGCCGAAGCGTGTCCGCCGGTTCCGTCGCCAACCCTTTGTCCGGCAGGAAATCCGCGTGGAATTCCTGCAGCTTGTAAAGCAGCGACCGATAGCTGATCTTGAGCCACTTCGCGGTCTTGCAGCGATTCCAGCCATTGGCTTGCAGAACGCGCAGAATGATTTCGCGCTCCAGATTCTGCGTGGCCGCGCGAGTAATCTCCTTAAGAGAAATCGGGCTGGCCAGATCGATCTCCGTGGTCAGCCGTGCCTGTGCGGACGGAACCATTTCCGACATCAATGCATCTTCGCTGCCGATCAGCACATAGTTGCGAACCATGTTCTCCAGTTGCCGGATGTTTCCCGGCCAGTGATAGCGCTCCATCATGCGCATCATTTCCCGGGAGAGCGGCTTCGGGTTTTGCCGCAGCGCCTTCGCATGAATCTCAAAAAAATATGCGATCAGCATCGGCAGATCGACGATGCGCTGGCGCAACGGAGGCAATTCGATGGTTACAGCGTTGATCCGGAAAAAGAGGTCGAGCCTGAAGCTGCCATCGTCAATCTGCTGGCGCAGGTTACCGCGGGCAGCGGTCACAAGCCGCGTGTCCACCCGTCGCGATTCCTGCGCCCCCACGCGCGTAAAGTTCCCGTCCTGGAGAAGCTGAAGTAACTTGGCCTGCACTGTAATGTCCAGGCTGCCCACTTCGTCCAGGAAAAGGGTGCCCTCGTCCGCCATCTCAACCCGGCCGCGCTTGGTGCCATGAGCTCCCGTAAACGCCCCTTTTTCGTACCCGAATAGTTCCGACTCGATGAGCGGGACCGGGATCGCCGGGCACGTCACTTTGATCCACGGGAAGTTGGAGCGCAGCGAAAAGACATGGAGCAGCTTGGCCAGGATCTCCTTGCCAGTCCCGCTCTCTCCCTGAATCAGAACAGGAACGTCAGTGCCGGCAACGCGCTGCAGCTTCTCGTTGGCCGCGGCCATCTTTGCCGAATGTCCAAAAAACACCTCAACCGGAGGCAATTCCCGCAGATCGACTGTTTCGTTTACGGATGCCAAGGGCATTTGGTTAATGCTCCGGTGCAAGATTTGGACAGGGATTGACATATTCCTGTTGCAATTCTCATGCCCAAGTGGCAAAATTAGCACCGGTGATTCAAATCACACGACAGTAATCAACAAATATCTGAAAAATAATCAAAATATGCGCACTTTCGGGCCACAATTACCTTTTTGCGGTTTGAAGTTGGCAATTTTCGTCAGAGTAACTGTTACTTCTTGCAATAAATGATGAAAAAGATTGCGCAAAAGATGAACAAATTGCCACATTCAGTGGTACGCTTTTCTCACCCCCAAGTGTTCAAACCCTCCGATTTCGGAGAGTTTGTAAGGATGATCATGGGCAATCGCGATGGATCTTTCCAAATTCTTATAGGAATGACCTAGCTTCTTTGCTTTGGTCTGCGTTGGATGTGTCGAATCCTGCAATGATCCCCATAATCCATGGGTTCATAGGCCTTGGGCTCCGAGTAGTCTGCTGCACAAAATGGCTATGAAGACTCAGACGAGACGTTCGCCCCAGATTGCCGCGTTGGGTACTGACCCGGCGCTCCTCGAATACGTGCATCGCATACTTTCCGATCGCTTCAATGTAAACCTGTTTACCACGCCTGCGGAGTTGACTGCCAGCTTGCAGGAATCGAACAGCACCGATTTGCTCCTCATGGATTGGCACGGTGGAAACGGGAACGGACGCGAGGACTCACTCTTGCGCCTGGCCAACATTCGCGCCATCAAGCCGTCGCTCCCCATCGTGCTGTTTGCCCGTTCCGTCGATATGAAGGAAGTGTTGCAGGCAACGCGCCTTGGCGCAACCGACGTGATCCTCAAGCCATTCGGAAAGAACGAAGTCGACCACGCGGTTGAGCAGCACATACGGGTGCAGAGCACCAACACCAGCACCGGCGACGACCAGGTTCAGGAAATCCCGCTGGATGAAGACACGACCTTTGTCTACTCATCCAGGCGCATGCGCGATCTTGAGGCGCAATGCAGGCTCGTCGCACGAACCGACATCCCCGTCCTCATTCTGGGGGAGAGCGGCACCGGAAAGGAAGTCGCGACGCTGTTTATCCACAAAATGTCGGCGCGCAGTAATCGCGGTTTTCTGAAGGTAAACTGCGCGGCCATGCCTGCCGACCTGCTCGAGAGCGAACTATTCGGCTATGAACAGGGCGCTTTTACAGGTGCAGTTAAGTCCAAACCGGGCAAATTCGAACTTTGCAACGGCGGCACCATCTTTCTGGACGAAATCGGAGAAATGCCGGCCGCATTGCAGGCCAAGCTGCTCCAGGTTCTTCAGGATGGCACCTTTGCCCGCCTCGGCGGCCGGTTTACTATGCGCGTGAATGTGCGGGTAATTGCCGCCACCAACCTCGACATCAAAGAGGCCATTGCCCAAAAGAAGTTCCGCGAGGACCTCTACTATCGATTGAACGGCTTCACGCTGAAGATGCCTCCCTTGCGCGAACGGGCCGAGGAAATTCCTATCTTTGCTCATTACTTTATGCGCAAGGTCGCGACGAAGCATGGGACCATGCCGCTGCATATCTCGCCAATGATGATGCAGGCTCTGTGCAGTCATCACTGGCCGGGAAATCTGCGTGAACTGGAAAACATCATTAAGCGTTACTTCATACTCGGCGACGAACAGGCGATCATCGGCGACTTGAGGCCCGCACAATTTGCGGGTTCCTCCAACTCCAGCAGCGGAGACACAATGGCCGCCCCTGGACTGAAACGCCTGGTGAAAAATATAAAGGGCGATGCTGAATCCGTGGCGATAGCCCAAACTCTGGAGGGTACGGGATGGAATCGAAAGGCGGCCGCAGGCAAGCTGCAGATAAGCTACAAAGCACTGCTCTACAAAATCAAACAATACAATCTGAGTCCCTCCGACAGACAGCAACGGCCGAGCGCGATGTAAGCGAGGCAACCGCCTCGCTTCGTGAGAGCGCTCCGGCCTGGCCGGAGCCCGTTCCCGGGCCGGAGCCGGTTATCGTTCACTGCGGTGCCCGCGTCATCAAGGGTCTCTTGGAGTCACCGCACTGGAACTCAGCGGATCAAGCCGCGCAGATCGCATCTGAGCGCGCCTGCGAAGTATTTCGCATTCGTCATCTCGAATCTAACCTCGTTGAGGAACTTCCAGCCAACGAGATCAAGGCCGTCTTTTTTGTGAGCGACCTGAACGGCGAGCCCAATCACAATTGCCTTCGCTTCCACGCACTGGAGCCGATCATTCCCGGAATCTGGGTTCAGGTGCAATTCCAAGACGGCGAGGTGATTGAAGGTATCGTCGAAAACACAATTCGTTTTCTTACCGAGCCGGGATTCTTTCTCCGGCCCACCGACCCGGGAAGCAACAACAAGCTCATCTACGTGATGAAGAGCTGGCTTGCCGATCACCACGTGCTTGGATTGACAGACCTCTAGTACTACAGTTGTAGATAGAAGATCGGCAGCGGCGAACCACGTTTATGGTAGTGGCAGCAAAGAGCATGAAATTGATGTCGTCTTCGCCATTGAGACCAGTGCAGCAGGTGTTCAACGCCGTGCCAACCGCGCCAGAGTAGATGAGTGAGCAGGTGGCGCAGTTCGGGCGCGCTGAGGGGCACCTGCCCGGCGGGAGTTTTTTTCTCCCCGTGCACGCAGTATGGCCAGTACTGCGTGGGCCAGCATGGCCAGCGTGATATGCCGGTACCAGCCTTGCCAGTGGCGAACTTCGTAGTGGTCCAGTCCGCACTCGCCCTTGGCGGCTTGGAAGGCCTGCTCGATCTGCCAGCGTTGTCCAGCCACAGGCACGAGGGCCTCCAACGTAGCTTTGCGCGTGGGTGCATAAAACCAGTAGTAGGCATACTCAGGCTCTTCTTCGATGCTGCGCCGCACCAGCAACCCGTGGCTCCAGTCATCCTCTTCCCAACCCCGGATCAGCGTCCAGTCGTAGAGCCGTTCGCCTTTGCTGCCTGAGCCTGCGGAAATGCGTTCCCAGGCCAGGTCGGGTAAGTTCTGCGCAATTGCATCCACGCGGCGCTGCTGGTGATCGGGCCAGCGCATGCGCTGATCCGAGGCGATAGCCAGAACATAACCCAACCGCCGCTCTTCCAGCCACTGGCGCAGTTTACTGTTGTTGCCATAAACCTCGTCACCAGCCACCCAGTTACAAGGGGCGCCCGCTTGCAACACTCGCTCGATCATGCGTCGCGCCAGTTCCGGCTTGGTTGCAAACCGGATCTGTTCAGGCACCGCTGCCACGCGGCGACGCTCGCCATCGGCGGCCCATTCTTCCGGAAGGTACAACTCGCGATCCACCAACGCCGCGCCCTTGTCACTGGCATAGCAGAGAAACACGCCCACCTGGCTGTTCTCGATGCGTCCCGCCGTACCGGTGTACTGGCGCTTGACTCCAACCGAATGCTCGCCCTTCTTCAGAAAACCCGTCTCATCGGCGATCAGAACGGCATCCGGGCTGCTCAGTTCTTCCAGCACATAATTGCGAAGCTCATCCCGCCCCGCATCCGCATCCCAACGCGCACGGTCCAAAAGATGCTGCACCCGATAAGGTGCTGCTTCGCCCATCCACTCGGCCAACTGCCAGCCGTTCTTCCGTTCACAGTGGCTCAACAAGCCCTGAAGATAGGCAAGGCTGCGCTCGCGTGCTTCCGAGCGCGCAAACAAACCCGCTATGCGCCGGTGCGCCCCAAACAACTCGCGCTTCCATCCCGATAATCGCTTCTCCATAGCACTCGCCGGAGAGTCATTTCCCAGAGCAAGTTCAGATTATCATTAACTACAACTGTAGTACTAGAACCGATCCTCAACAAACCGTGTCGGGTAATCCTATGCTTTTTTCGCCGCCGCATGGTATTCGCGGCGGATGTGCTCGAGATTGACCGTCGGCTTGGGGTATTTCATCTCCAGAGCTTCCAGGTGTTCCACAACGATGCGCGCGATCGCCAGGTTGCGGAACCACTTGTGGTTCGCCGGGATAACGAACCACGGCGCATGATCGGTACTGCACCGGGAGAACACCTCTTCATACGCTGCGACGTAATCGCCCCAGAAATCGCGCTCCTTGTAATCCGCCTCGCTGATCTTCCAGCGCTTGCCGGGGTTGTCGAGGCGATCCTTGAAGCGCTTCAGTTGCTCTTTCTTCGTAATATGCAGATAGAACTTGAGAATGTGCGTGTCGTGTGCGATAAGACCTTTTTCGAAGTCGTTGATCTGATCGTAGCGGCGTGACCATATCTTCCTCGGCACCAGATCGTGAACCCGGACGACGAGCACATCTTCGTAATGCGAGCGGTTGAAGATCACAACTTCCCCCTGGGCAGGCGCGGCCTTGTGCGCCCGCCACAGAAAGTCGTGGGACAGCTCTTCAACCGAAGGTTGCTTGAACGCAGCCACGCGGCAGCCCTGGGGGTTCATAGCGCCCAGAACGTGCTTGATGGCGCCGTCTTTGCCCCCGGTGTCCAAAGCCTGCAAGCAGATGAGGAGCGAATACCGGCGCCCGGCATAAAGCAGATCCTGAAGCTCGCACAGTCTCTTCTGATAATGCGCAATCTCCTCGGCCGCGGATTCCTGGTTTTCATGAGCGTCAGTGAATGAGGCGTCAATCTCCTTCAGCCTCACTTTGGATCCCGGCGCAACTTTGAACCGCTGCATGGTTTTCATTTCGTCCTCCATCGAACAAGCGAAAGAACTCAATTCCGTCTCGGCTCGCACGCAACCATGCTATAGCATTTTTCGGATTGGTATAGGGTGAGGCCATTAGCTCAGCGTGGATTTTTCCTCAAGAAAAATCCACAGGCACGCCCCTCGGTGGCTCTACAGTAAGCCGAAAAATACCTTATCGATCCGGCCTCGGAATTCTGCGTCCGTGCCCCATCCATTTCCGCGTTCTTTGCGGAAATGGGTGGGAGACAATGACCCTGTGAGTGGGCCGGATCAAAAGCGCATCGCTGCGGATCGTGCCGATATGCTGCTAGACTCGATGCCGAGGATCTTCGCCTTCGCGGATTTATCCCCTTCACGGATTCGATCCCTCGCGGGTCCAATAGAGGAGCAGCGCAACCCATGCCCCTGAATCGCCGGCAACCAGGCCTTCCCCATGCAGTGTATTGGCTCGCATTTCTGGCATTCATTCTGCGCATCCTTGCCCGGCTCCATTCGGGCATCGCCGGCTTCTGGGTCAATGGCTATACCTTCTTTTTTGCGATGGCCCAGAACATCGCCGCAGGAAAGGGGATCGGAATCGACGGAACGCCTACGGCATTTCGGGTTCCCCTGTACCCCATCTTTCTCGCCGCGCTGACTATGGGCCACAAAGCCTTTTGGCCCATCCTGATTGCGCAATCCACAATCGGCGCAGGAACGGCATTTTGCGCCGCCTTGCTTGCCCGCCAGATGTTTCGCGCGCCATGGGGAGCTCACGCAGCGACTCTGGCGGCCGCGATCGCCGCATTCTACCCCTACTATGTCGTCCACGACACCGCGCTCGAAGAGACCAGCCTTTTCACGCTTCTAACCCTCGGGTCGGTTCTTCTTCTCAAAAAAGCGGCACAGACAACAAAGCCGGCGCTCGCTGCCGGCGCCGGCCTTCTACTTGGTCTCGATGTGTTGACGCGCTCGGCGATTGTGCCGTTCGCCATGCTGGCGCCGCTCTGGCTCGTCGCTCAAAGGCGAACGCGCTCCAGTCTAATCTGCGCATTTCTTCTGGTGTTGACCGTCGCTCCATGGCTCATCAGGAACTACTTTCTCACAGGCGTCCCCACACTGAGCACGGAGTCTGGAATGCAGCTATGGAGCGCGAACAATGGCTTCCTCTTCCGTCACTACCCCAGGGAAAGCCGCGATCTCAGCACGAAAGAAGCTCTCAATGCGTTATCTCTTCAAGACCAGCAGGATTTGGAACGCGTTGAGAACAGTGCGGTGCTTACGGACCGGTGGTTTCTTCATAGGGCTCTCGAATACATGCGAACCCATCCCACGCAAACCATCGTCGATGGATTCCGCAAAATCGCCGCCGCTTTTTATTGGCTGCCAAGTCCCCGCCGAGGGCGCACGGCCGATCTTGTGTACGCGTTTTCCTATGGGCCCGTCCTGATCGCCGGCCTGTGGGGAATGTGGGAGCGTCGGAACTGCTGGCGCGAAGACTCGTTAGTCTACATTCTCTTCGCAACCTTCATCGCCGTCACCGCGGTTTTCTGGGCGCATACGTCCCACCGCGCCTATCTCGATGTGTATTGCATTGTGTTTGCGTCCGGAGCGCTGGCGGAACTTGCGCCCGTGCCCCATTCTTTTCCGCGCTTCTTGCGGAAAAGAATGGGAAACTGAGGCCCGCACTTCACACTCACACTTCACACTCGCACTTCACACTCGCACTTCACACTCGCACTTCACACTCGCACTTCACACTCGCACTTCACACTCGCACTTCACACTCACACTTCACACTCGCACTTCACACTCACACTTCACGCTCATCGAAGTTTCCGAAACACAACGTCGCGCATGTCCGCATCCGGCAAAAGACAATCGTCAGGGCCATAGAGCGGAGCGGGTTCGTCGCGCTGCACGCTCAACACCGTCTCGAAATCCCTGGCCGCAGGAGTGTCGCGAAAGCGGAACATCGCATTTTGGATCGCCAGGAGGCCGCCCGGCTTGAGTACGCGCGCCAGTTCGGCCACCGATTGCTCGAAGTCGGCGAAGCGGATCACATTGCCGGTCTTTGCCGGTGGCGGCGACGTGTTCAACTCCCCGTGGCGAAAGACCGCCATCGCAAAGATCGCATCGCAGCTCGCCGCTGCTTCCCCGGCAGCGGATGCGGCGGCGGCGAAGCTCATCCTTTTCTCTCTGGCCTTGACGCGTCGGAAACGGCAGATCGCAATATTGATTGGATTGATGTCGATCCCAACGATGCTCGCTTCAGGAAAATAGCGGCGCAGAGAGAAAACTTCCTCCCCTGTCGAGCAGCCGAACGAAAGGATGCGCACGCCTTCGCCGTCTCCAACCAATGCGCGCACCTGTTGAAAGATGCCGGGATAGCGATCGACGCTCGTTGTTCCGTACGGCTGGAAGAGGCCCTTCGGAGGCCGCAGCAGCAAGAGCGCCGCGTTGCGCGATTCGGTGCTCTTCACAAGCCTGTGGGCAAAGCGTGCGACGCCGTATCCTGGCACTTTGCGCAGGCTGGGCTTCAACCGCATGAAAAATGCTTGCATAGGAATGGTTCTTGACCGTGGGAATTGCCCGCTGACGACCGATCCTCGACGAGATGCGCCTGCGCGAGTGCGCCAATGCGCCGCGAATACCATTGAATTCTATGGAGCGGAAAAATAGCGGAGTGAGCAAAAATGCGTGCCCAGACAATTCTTCAAGATGCTCTTACCGGATATGTTCGCGTGATTTTCGCACCGGGATGGACGTTTTATCTACGAAACCTTGCTTTAGGAAAGCACGAAAACAATCGCCGAACTCCGGATAATTTGCCTGATTTCTCTTACCTGACTAAAACAACCATTCACTTCAGAGGATCGAACGTCAAACTTCCGGCTGAGATTGGGAGCGCCCTGGCATGGGTTTACGTATATACAACCTAGCTCGATGCTGCGGTATGGACATTGGGCTTAGTGGTTCCACCGTCAAAATTGACGCCGCCATGCGTGGTTGCAGTGATCTGCTCGATACTGATCTTCCTCAATTCAGGGGTTACCCAGTGCTTCCAGGTTTCGCCTTTTCTATCGTTCTTAATGGCCATCTGCACTCTCCTGAAAACGAATGGATCTCATTAGTTGGACTATAAGGGATGCCTACTGGGAAATCAAGTGAATAATCCCTTATAACACAGCGCTTTCAAGCGATTAGCGCATTACGGGCAGGTGTTACCGAAGGAGTAATTGGGCTGCCAAAAGTTTCCGTGTTGTCTCCATTTTGCACAACAACTTGAAGACCTGGAGCCTGTGCAATCTGCACAAGCGATTGATTGTGGATGCGTTACACATAGGAAAAAATGGAATCTCTGCCTCTTGATGCCCATCGTTCTGCGCGATGGCCAGGAAGCGCGTCCAAAACCACTTCTAAAGCTCTTACACTTTGCAGTTCAGCCGCCGATCAACGCTTTCGGCTGTTCGCATCTCCCTGTTTGCATTGACCCCAATTTGCTCGAGACATCGAAGAATGGCGAGGCACTCAGCTTTTGTGATGCAGAGCACGATGTACGAGTTGCCGCGACCATCGCCACAGCCACAGAGCCGGGCGCAAAGGTATGTAGGCCCAGAAGAGGCCGTCTGGAAGAGCCAGTGTTCTAAAGTCCTCCCGGCTATAGAAGAGATCGGCCAAACTGCTCCAGCGAGATTTACGAGGCCAAAGGAGTCGCTCGTAGCGGCTGCGGCGAATCCTGTCGCGGAGTTTGGCGATTCCTGCGCGATCGGCTGGTTCGGCTGGATCGCTCAGGGCGCGCATGGGGATCTCAACAAGAAGCGGCGACCAACTCTTCCAGGCGTCTCGGGGCAAATCGGGAATTGGAAGCGAATACACGTCGCGCAAAAGGCCCAATCCCGCGAACAGAATCCTCTCTTCGCCGCATCTCCGTGCCTCGTCGAATGAAGCCTGCCAATCGAGAAGCCCAAGCGAATGTGCGCGCGCCAGATCGCCAAGCCACTTCGCGCGAAACCACCTGTGCAGCCCTCCATGGCTCGAGAGATAGAGCGCCAGGTCGCCCGGATGCATCGCCTGGATCGCTTGCTTTTGCCAGACCGCGGGAACGCTGCGCGCCCAGCGCGCGCTGGTTGCTTCCTCAGTCTCCCAAGGGTGGCGCCAATGCAGCTCCAGCATGCAGCCGCTAGCGACGTGGATGAAGTTGATGTGCGATTCATTGCGGAGCAGACTCTCAAATTGGCGAGGGCTCATGGGGAAAAAAGAAGATTCCAATCGCCAACTCTCAGCCTCAAGACAGGATTGCGCCTTGTTGAGGTCCTCCCGCCGTGCTTCCACATCCAGATCGCGCGAAGAACGAAGGCCTATGTCCTGATAAAGATCGAAAGAAAGTATCTGTCCCTTGATGGGCATCGCGGGAATATTGGCACGGTTGAAACGCTTCAACACATCGGCCAGGACCATGCAATACACGACCGCCTGTTTTCGGCAATCGTCACTGCGCTTTCTCAATTCCTCGGCAGTGGACTCGGGTATCGCGATTTCAGGAACGCGGCGAAGTGCGGCCCAGCCAAGGCCCGGCGTTCCATGGCGGTCGATCAGGCGAACATACTCTCGCCAGTCCGGACCCGCGTCGACAGCTGCCCGGATCGCCTCGTCCTGGTTCTCGCGCCATGCATCCGGCGCCAGCCAGGACGTGGCAATCATCAGACGAAATGCCGGGCTCGTGCCCGCGAGCCAGTCCGTCTTCAGCACAGCCGGACTCACAGCCGATCTCCCGCGCCGATCTCTCGCATTTGCGCTCGCCAGGAACTCGCGTAGGCTCCTCCCAGCGCGACAAGGTCCGCGTGGCTCCCCGACTCTACCACCCGTCCCTTGTCCATCACGTGAATGATGTCCGCATGCATTGCTGTCGTAAAGCGATGCGTAATCAGCAGCGCCGTTTTGCCGGCGGTGAGAGTGCGGAAGCGATTCAACCAGTCCTGTTCCGCCCAGGAATCCATGGCGCTTGTCGGCTCATCCAGCACGATCAATGAGGCCCGGCGGAAGAAGGCACGTGCCAGAGCAACCCGCTGCCACTCGCCTCCGCTCAGCTCCGCGCCTCCAAACCACTTGCCGAGCACGGTCTCGAAAGAATCCGGCAGCCGCTCAATCGGCTCCAGAGCTCCTGCATCGCGCGCGGCTTCGCGCACGCCTTCCTGGTCCAAAAGTCTGCCGATGTCTCCAAAGGCGATATTCTCGCTCGCAGTTGCGCAATAATGAACCGGCTCCTGAAAAAGAACGGCGATACGCCGGCGCAACGCTTCCAGATCCAGTTCGCGCAAGTCCACGTCATCAAAAAGGATCCTGCCCTCATCGGGATCGTAGAAGCGGCAGAGCAACTTGATGAGTGTGCTCTTGCCGGCCCCATTGTGTCCGACTAGGGCCACCACTTTATCCCGAGGGATCTCCAGGTTGAATCGATCGAGAGCCCGGTGGGATCCGCCGGGATACGTGAAGCTGATGCGCTCAAAACGGATCGCTTCCTTCACGGGCAATCCAGCCACTCCGGCCCGGCCGGAGAGAATTGCCGGTTCGATCTTCAGAAAATCATCCAGATTCTCAATGAATAGCAGGCTTCTGTAGATCTTGCCCGCGCCTTCAAGCAGCGACCGAAGCAGTGACTGGCATTGCTGGAAGGCCTGAAAGCAAAGCAGCAAGTCGCCCAACTTCGCCTTGCCGATGATCGTCTGATGCAGCATCCAGCCCAAGCCGACGATACTCCCCGCCCAGGCCAACAGGCCGGCCCCCAGCTCCGTTCCTGCGCCCTGTTTTGCGAGCCGCAGCTTTCCATCGCGCAACGTTTCGCGCAGAAGCTCAAAGGTCTTGCGGTGGTACGTCCCCAGGTCGAAGATGCGCATCTCGGCGGCAGCCCACAGATCGGTGATCGTAAAGTCGAGATACCGCGCCCGCCGCTCTTCGAACGTGTGCTCAATTTGCCAACGGTGTTCTTTCAGAATCTGGCGCGCCACCAGCAGCAGACCCGGAACCGCGGTGAACACCAGCAGCATTGGCAGCCAGGAAGCGTAGGTCCAAAGGATACCGGCCAGCACCAGAAAGCCGAGGCCATTCTGCACCAGGGACCCGAGGCTCTCCAGCAGCGCGAGAGGCTGCGCGATGGCATCGACGTGCGCCCTGTATAACCGATCGTACGAGTCGGGATCGTCGTAGAATGCCAGGTCCACGCGCAGGGCTTGCAAGTGGATCAGCCGATGCACCTCGTCCTGCACATACTCGGCCTGTGCGGCCCTCACCCACGACAAAGCACTCGACAGCAGTTGCGCAACAACCCAAAGAGCGGCGATTCCGATGGCCGGAGGTCCAACCGCGCTCCACCCCGGCGACGTGACGAGCCGGTTCACCAGCGTCCTGAGCAACAGCGCCAGCCCGGCAGGGATCAGTCCCTGCGCGACCAGCAGAATTCCCCGGGCCACGGTCCACCACCCCGCCGCTCTCCACACCAATGCAAGAGCATGCCGCCCGATGGGGAGCCGGCGAAAGAACTGTTTGATTTGGCTGGTCAACATGATTTGCTTAAGACTTTAGCAGCGCGAGCCGGCAATACGGCGAAGAAGTAATCCGATGCCGATTCCGCGAAGAAGGATTGAGCCCGCTCGTACCGTGGTTTGTGGATCCACCTTGGCGACGAGCTCTGCAAGGCACCGGCGCATCAGCGGCAAGTCGAGGATTTCTCTGACTTCGGGCATGGTCTCCAACGATTGCAGAGTGTCCTCGAAGATCGCGCGTTCGCGGACAATGCGATAGCCAAGATCCGCGGCCTGCCTCCCCTTCTTCACCGCGAACACTACCTCGCGGGGCATACGGCTCTGGAATGCGCGCTTGAATAAGAGGCTCTTTTCTCCATGCCGGTAATACCGATCGTCGGGAACCCGCAAGAGAAACTCCATTAGTGAGAGGTCCGAGGTAGGATCCAGGCGAGTGACGCGATGCCGCGCGTTCACCGCGGACATGAGGCTGGAGGCGGTGCCGCACTCTGGCTTGTAAAGCCCGTCGCGAAGATCGTCTAGATTGGAGAATGTAAAGGTCGGATCGTAGCCCGCCCTCCTCATTCGGCCATCCACATCCAACTGCTTCGCAAGTTGGAAATTGATTGCCGAATAGGCTTGCCACGGGCTGCGGGATGGATTCCTTAGACGCTCGCGCAGCCTTCGCGCCGGCGTCAGAAGCGGGTTGACTACCTGGCGCTTGAGAAGGCGCAAGGGATCTGGTTCTCCGTGCAGGATCATCCGGAAAGCCATCGCAGGCTGACCCCGCAGCAAGGCCAATAGCACCGATCCATGGCCCTGATAGGACACCGTGCTATTGCCCATCTCGCCCACCAGGTGAACTCCCACGCCGCGCTGCGAGCAGGCATCCATGATGGCATGCAACCAGTAGTAATTGCCGACAGCATTACCCAGGCCTTCGTGCAATTCGAGAATATGTTCAACGCCCGCAATCACTCCGTGGTCCCTGGCGTCGATAGGGAGGTGATTGACGTTGGCGCCAGCCTGCGTCGCCGTTGCGTGCGCCAAGTCCCATTCATTTCCAGGCCAGCCTGCTTCCGCTCCATCTGACAGCAGAAAAGGCACGGATGTGAATGCCGTCAGCTCCCGGCCCTGGCTTGCGAGGATCGGTGCCGCCATAGTTACAACCGAGCCGGAGTCGCGGCCGCTCGAAAGATCCGAGGTAACAGGTTTCCGGGTTCGCAGGCAACTTCGAACCGCACGCTCGTATTGCTCCAGAAAGCCATCGACGAAGTCTTCATCGCGCTTGAACCGGAACGGTTCCCGGCCTGCCGGCGACCAGTAACGCCTGTCGCCAGTGCAACCATCGCCGGTGAACGTTATGATATGGGCTCCGATCGCAGACCGAAAGCCCTTGTACGCCGTCAATTCCGCGCTCTGGTGCCAAATCAACAGGTTCTCGGCCAGGTGCACAAGGTCGGGTTCCTTTGGCGCGCCGGGCAGAGCCAGCAACGCCTTCAGGCTGGATGCGAACGCAACGAACCCTTTCCCCTCGTAGTAGTACAGCGCGCCGCCGCCAAAAACGTCCCGCGCAAAAAATAGCCGGCGCAGTTCCGTATCCCAGGCAGCGAACGCCCAATCGCCTTCAAGATGGGGGCAGACATCCTCGCCCCAGCGATCGAAGGCCATGCTGACAAGATGTCCGTCGGAGATTCGGGGCACGTCGGAGGCAGAAACATCGAAAACCTTCAAAAGCGCATCGCGGTTATCCAGTCGAGCCGCGCATACCACGAGTCCGCGTGCGCCCCTCACCGGCTGCCGCTCAAAGGCATCTTCCGGATTTACTTCCAGCAGAAGGTGCCCCATTCCTACCGGCCCCGCGATCGTGCATCCACCGCCGTCGGGGCCGTAGTAGGCCATCGCCTCTTTCATCCGCTCCAGCCAGCCGGGGTCCACAGGCGCGCCATCGTAGCGATAGATGCCGTAGAAGCCGCTCATGATCTTCCTCGCGCAAAAGTCGAGAATGCCTTGTAGCCTTCATGGCCGGCTCCGCCCGTCACGATGTGCGATCCGACACGCAGCCATGCGTGCGCCGTGAATCCTGCCGACTCCCCTTCGCGCACGCCGAAGCTTACCGTACCCTCCACTCCCCGGCGTCGCAGCATCGCACAGGCAGCAAGCGCCTGGGCCAGGCAGCGGCCATCCCAGGGCACACGCGGTCCGAGGGCCGTCACCGCCCATCCGATTCCCTCTGCTGTGCGGGCATCCTCAGGCGTTACCATGGCCGGGCTCTCGGCGCCCGCCGTCCCCAGCCAGGCTGCGATGCGACGGAAGGGAACGCACGCCATGGCAATTCTCGCGATCGCCAATGAAGCGAAGGCTTCCCAAAGAAGTCTCTTCTGCGTTCCAGAAATCCGCCAATAGTGCTTGAAGTCACTCCACACGCAGCAAACCTTCGCGTTCCATCTCGGCCAGAAATCCCTGAACGTCCACGGCACATGCTTCGCGCGGCACCTTATACTCCCGCACCAGTTCATCCACGAGTGCCGAAAAGGTGATCGGTGCGGCTAATTTCTCCCAGATGCTTCGTGCGGTTCCGCCCATGCCATAGTAAGCGCCCGCATCGATGCTCATCAGGACAGTCTCCTGATCGAGTTCCGTAGAAAGAATCTCCGGGGCGCGAACCAACTTGTCTTGGGGATTGAAGTGGCGCATCTAGTTCTTCTCTTCCATTGGATTTGGACCAAGATGTTTCGCCCATGCCGCCTCGAGGAAGTCGATCAATGGGTCAATCATTTCCGGATCGCGCTTGCGAGAAACCGCGACAATGGACGCCTTTTGCGCAATCTGCCCGGCCAGCCGCATCAGATCGTTTTGCGTCTCCTGGCCTTTCAGGTATTGCGGCCGATACAAATTCTCAAGAAGGCGCTGCACGCGATCGAAACCACGAAGCACATCGAATCGCGGTTCGCCGTCTTCCTGATCGGCAAGAACATGAATTGCCTTCAGCGGCGCGGGATCTGGACAGTAGCCTTCGTTCATCGGAATCACAAATTTGTCCACGTGGAAGCGCGCATCCTGGGCAGAATCGAGACGTTCGTACGCGTCCGCGCAAAGACGGAACTGGGCCAGTGCCGGAAGAACCTGCAGCGCGCCGGAACTCGTTGTCACCGCGCATACATCGTCTGAGAGCAAGCGGTATCCCCGGCGATGAAACCGGGCCGCCAGCGTGGATTTACCAACACCCTGCGCGCCCACAAAGATCATTGCGCCCCATCGCGTCTCCACTGCGCTCCCATGCAGAGGAAACAACCCTCGCTGGTAAAGAAGCGCGCCGATGACCGATCCCAGCAGGAAGAGTCGAATTTCATCCGCGGAAGATCCTTCCATCGGCTCGACGGATATGCGGCTCCCATCCTCGACCAGGTACCGGCCGACACCTTTCACTTCCAGGCGAAACACCCCGGGGCGAACCTCATAATAACCATTCTCCAAAGATTCTTGAGCCTTGGGCGCCGATCGCAGCAAGCGAATCGTCACATCTGGAATTCCGTCGGGGTGGGGATCGAATGGGAGCCCGGGACATGCAATCTCCGTATGAATGCGGAGGCCATAGATGCTATATGCATTGTTGGACATTGTTCACTCCGCAAGTAACTCACACGTTCCGCTGTCGTGCATTCATTCGGCAGTACACACAGCGAGGAAGCGGGGTCGATTTCAGGATACTGCACAGCGCTTCTCGATCGTTGATCGAAAATGGCGCCAACCCAGCGCCGCCGGCTCCCAAATTCCCGGTGAATGCGCGCGACGAAAACCACCAAGTCGGTAGCCGGGTTGAGCGTGTGGCATCGATGTGATTTTGGAAACGCCGGAAACACATCGGCCAATCGAGTGCTGACTGGTGAGAAAGGCCCCAGGATGAATCGCGCTGCAAAAGGATGAGGCCAGCCGAAGGATAACGGCCGGCCTCAATTTTTCTGCTGGAGGTCAAGCTATAAACCGCGTCCCGCGAACCCTTCCTCTAACCGGAAAGGGTTCGCGGAATCATCGGGTGTTCCATTCACGCACGCGGATTACATCTTCTTCTTCTTCTTCTTCTTCATCGGGTGCTTCGCCGCTAACGGTTTGCGCACCTGCGGTTTTACCGCAGTCTCATCCACCGCCGTGGTTCCCGTCACATCGCTGGTGAACGTCGCGCCCGTAGGCACCAGATAGTTCTCCACCGTCTTGCCGTCGGTCGATCCGGTTGCTACGCTGATGCGCGAAGCATCGATGCCTTGCTCCGTCACCAGGTAGTCCTTGGCGTTCACGGCACGTTGCGCTGCGAACAGGTCGACCATTGCGTGCTTGTTCCTGGCCGCTTTCATCTGCTGCTTCGACGTCATAGCTGCTTCGTCCGTCGTCTGCTCGCCCACGATCACCGCCTTGGCGTCAGCCTGCTGTTTCAGGTCCAGAGCCACCTGGTCCAGGCATGCCTTAGCCTCGTTATCGACGCGCATAGGCCGCTTCTTGTCGGTCGAGAAGCTGATGGTGCAAAGCGCCTCAGTCTTAGGAGACGGCGGAATAATCGGAGCCACGATAGTCAGGCCCGTATTCGCGCTGGCCGAGTGCCCCTTGTTATCCGACACATTGCAGGTGATTCCTACTGCTCCGGTTGCCGCGCCCGCCGACGAATACTCCGCCGTGGTTCCGCTTCCCGATACCGTGCCCGCCGTAGCCGAGTAGCTGTAAGTCAGCGGCAGGTTCTGCGGGCTCACGCCCACTGAGGTCACCGTTGCTGTGCCGCCCGGAGCAATCGTGTTCGGGCTTACCGAGCAGCTGATGGTCGGAGGTTCAAACGCCTTTACGGTAATGCCCGCCGTGCAGGTCGCCGTCTCCCACGGCTTCATGCCTTCCTTGCCCGGCTTGCCTTCCTTCACAGTGCCCGTCACTGTGTACTCGCCCGCCGCCAAAGCGCTGGTGTCTATCTTGGCCGTCTCGTCGCTGCCCATCACTCCCGTGCCCGCCCAGCTATAGATCACGTGGTCCTTCGGATCCAGCCCGCCAGCGGTCGCCGTCACGGTAACCGGGTCGCCGGGGAAGATCGATTCAGGACTCGCTGTGCAGGACAGTGTGATCGGTACAGGAGGAGCGATCGTGCCCACATGAAGCACGATGCCCGCGCTCAAGCGCGCTGCGTTGATGTTGGCGCGACCGCCATAGGGTATCGGGCCCCAATCTGCGTGCATGTATTCGTAATCGGCCTGGAACAGGCGGATCGCCAGATGGTGGTTAAACCACGGCGTCTCATAATCCATGCCGCCGCCGACCGTCAAACCAGGACCCCACTTGTTGTACTCGAAATACGGTCCGTTGATCAGATCCGCATTCACCAGCGCATGCGCAAAGACCGTGACGTTCTCTGTGGGATAACGGAGGATAGCGCCACCACCCAGAGTCGTGAACCCATCGTCGTTCCCATGGGTGCCCACATTGCTCAAGCAGCATTGGATGCCCCACTCATGAATGCCAACCTCGACCTGGACGCCCGCATAGCGATTGAAGTAGTACGCGCCGCTGATCAACCCACCCACGTTGACCGCATCGTAGGATGCCGTGATCGGAGTATCTTGGGGCGGCGGTGAAACGGTATTCACCGTCCCGTGGGGCGACAGATAGCTGTAGCCCATGAAAATGTCCCATCTCGAAGGCGATGTGTTGTCGGATCCCTTCCCTGACGCTGCCGTCTGAGCCGCCACGGTTACCGGCAAGGAAGCCACAGTAACCAAGGCAAGAATCCGGCCCACAGATCTCAAAACACGAGTTTGCATGCGTTTATCCTCCGCAGATTGGCTAATTTAACCCGATGAAAATGTTAGTTAGAGCCCTCTCGGGCATCGAACGCAGCCCGACCGGCATCAATTCCGACAACGCGCCGCCGCACACCTACAGCACCAATAAACGTACCACAGGACCACTATCTGACAGCACATTTTTCTCGTTAAGTTGCCTGATTAGAGAGGAATCCAACTGTGTATTACCTTCGATTGTTACTTTGGCAATGCGAGCTGGACGCCCCTTTGTCACAATCTCGTTGTGTAGTCACTGCACTCAAAATTTTGAGACGCGGTATGGCTCTTTTTGGTTGTTTTGGCCGGCGGTTGGCCTGCGATGGCAGCGCCGGCATCGAGCGCGTTGCGACTGCAAAATTCAAGAGCGGACGCAACCCATCCGCTTTCGGCTAAAGCATTTCTTCTTCAAGTGTGTCCCGAAAGCTCGATCCTCGATTTGCGATTTCCTCGACAAATCTCAACCTCGCACGTCCCTTGCGAAGGCTACGTTTGAAGAAGAAATGTCGTCGCGAACGGATTCGATATCAACGGCCTCTCTGCCGTCCCGGGGCCGCTGTTCTTGAGGGCGTCGTGCCAAAACCGGAAAATTCCCGTTCGTGCACTTCTCCCGGAAATCTCTCTCAAATGTCATTCCCGGTTCAGCTCACCAACCGAATTCGCGCACGATGTCCTCTCAAACCAAGAACGTCTTTCCGTCGGCTGCGCCCGCCGGTCCCGATGATGTAGACTGAGCCGAGTAAAACTGGCGCCGAGTCGCCGCAGACAACTTTCGGCAGCGCCTCGGGTTCCTATTTCAATTGAACGACAGCGAAAGTACGGGTGCCTCGCATTTTCTGTAACACCTCGGTTCGTGCAATGCGTCGTATGAATGTCGATGATTGATCCCGCGCAGAGACCTCTGCTCTTGCCTTGTACTCTTAGTTACCCCGCTTCTCTCGGCTGCCGTCTGCCGGCCGGGCGAAGACATGCGCGCTGTAGCATTTCTCCTTCGGGTGTATCCCGAAGCCTCGACTCTCAAGTTGCGATTTCCTTAAGAAATCGCAACGCCGCACTACCGCTCAAAGGGCTACGTATGAAGGAGAAATGTCGTAGGAGGAGATGCAGAATGCGTTTCAGGCTGTTCGTTCTCCCCGTTTTGGCGGTGAGCATTTTTTCGATTACGGCGCCCGCCTATTCTCAGGCCGTTCCGGCATATCAGCGGAGGACATGGCCCATCAGCGTGGGTATCGGGCCATCGAGCTACGATGTCGATTGGGGCAATGGCCGCATGTTGGGAGGAACCATCTGGGCTGACTGGTATCCCACAAAGCTGCCGCACATTCTGCGCGGTCTTGGCCTGGAGGGAGAGGTAAGGGACATTAGCCTGAATCGCTCATCCGATCAGACCAACGTGCGCCAGGATACGGCCGGCGCCGGCCCCATTTACGCATGGCGGCACTTTCATAGTTTCCACCCGTATGCGAAGTACCTGATCGCCTACGGAAGCGTGGACTTCCCCGGGAATGGGACGTACTCGCACGATACGCGCACTCTGTACGCTCCCGGCGGCGGGTTCGAGTACCGCTTCTATCGGCAACTCTGGGCGCGCGCCGACTACGAATACCAGACATGGCAATCCCTGTTTGGGCTTGGAAACACGCCCAATCCTCAGGGCTTCACCGTCGGTGTTGCCTATGATTTCGCGCGTCCTATTCCGAATAAGCGATGATTCCGTACTAGTCGCCCATCAACAACGCGGCTCGCGAGGCTTTCCGCGCAAGGTGTTAGTCTAGCGTGTGTATGGGTCGCCTGAGGCTCTTGAACTTTGCTTTCGCTGTTGCGGTACCGGCGGTCTTTGCCTGCCTTTGCGGAGCTCAGACCAGCCAAACTTCACCCAGCGTGCCCTATCCGGTAAGGCCCATTTCCTCAGACTCGCAGCCCATTCCCTACCCGGCAAAACCTTTGCCC
The DNA here is from genome assembly GCA_963732305.1 of uncultured Acidobacteriaceae bacterium. GTDB lineage: Bacteria > Acidobacteriota > Terriglobia > Terriglobales > Acidobacteriaceae > Telmatobacter. Next base: position 106,014 of record CAVSYW010000002.1, on the reverse strand, counting down.
AGGGTCATCGACCTTCCGCGGTCCACGAACAATTCAAGTTCCGCATTTGCGCACTTCATTGCGTATCGGCCTCAAGAGCAGATGAACGGAATCGATCGCGATCTGGCTGCGAATTCGCAGCCCGCGATACGCGACGCTGCCGCGTTTGCCGGAATTGAATTCGAAAAAGGGAAATGGAGCTACCAGCAACTTGAGTGTCAGGCCATACCGAACCACCTGTTTCTGCTCTTCAAGGCCGATAGCGGCGCAGGGGACGTAAGTCTCTTTTCCGCCTCCATTCCACGCGACGGCAAGGGTCGTGTACGCATCATTCCCGTCGAGCGGCGCGGCTTCTCCCTCTACTCGCCCGCCCCTGTCAACGCACTCGCCATGGCGACGTTCAACCGCGTTCGCGCGGAGGAGCCGAAAGGCCCGCCTGCCGATTGGCTTGCCACCAGCTTGTGCTATGCCGCGCTGACTGATCCGAACATCGAGATTGCGCTGGCGCCGCGGCAAGCAACCGATTCCGATCTTGGTTTGTCGTTCCCACCCTCGCTGGAAATGGGAGCGGAAGGCGAGTCGACCGTCCGCTTTGTGGACGTTGCAACACCGCGCCAGCCGATGCAGTGGGCATTGACCTTCGACGCCAAAGACCAGCTTGTTAAGGTCGAGCACTTCCCCGCGCCGGTTTACGTGACGAGAATCATTCCTAGAAACTGACCTTGCGCCCCGGAAACCACGTCAGTTGAATATTCGTAGTCGTCACAGTCTGTTCGCCCTGCAGATAGACCGGCGCTTTATAGTGCTCAACGGCGAAGTTGCCGTTGATTTCGAAATCCTTGCCGATCCGCTTCACGGCTTGAAAGCCGATGTCGTTCAGCGTCGTGCCGCCGGCAATGAAATTGTTCACCGCTTTCTGATTGCGCGCGCTCACCCGCAGCCATTCATTGCCGCTGAGGTGCCAGGTAATCCAAGCCTGGCCGCCCTTGTCCTCGCGTCCGATCCAGTCGCCAAAGAGCTGGCCCTGGTTGGTGTAGCCCTGCTTCTCAATCTCCTCGAAGTACATGAATTGCCCGCCCGTGCTGCGATTGGTGGGCGGATCGGTGGAAGCTCCTTCCACGCGCACATCAAGCTTGGGAATGCCGGGAACATGCGAGAGATAAATTCCCGGACGTACCGCGGCGCGCCGTGGGGCGTCGATCGGAGAGATGTCGTCGTGCACCTCCGAGTCGGAGTAAAGCGTAAGCCAGTTGCGCAGGTAGAGCACCCGCCAGGAAAAGTCGAAGGCTCCGAATCGCGCGCCGGGGTCGGTGGTATTGCCCTTTTGCGTGTTGTTTCCCGCAGTGATGCTGAAGAAGCTGCGCAAAAACGCGTGCAGGCTGACGCCCTGGTGTCCCTCGCCGCCAAACATCGCTGTGCGCTCGAAACCGAATTCCAGATCGCGGTAGGGCCGAAGGCTCACCTTCTCCACGTGCACCCAGGGGTCGCCGGGATTGATCACATTGTCCGCGCCGGACAGACCTTGTTCATAAGCAGGATTCGGCATGAGCGTGTGGCCGCGCAATGAGCCCACTAGAAACTCGTAGCGGAACGGTCCGGTGAGCAGCGAGAGAAAAGGAACATTCAGCGGCTCGATGCGGTTGATCTCGAACGCGTAAAAGTTTTGTGCGTTATTGGAAAACGCCATGCTGGCGCCCTGGGCCGGTCCCAGCCACTGGTCCTGTTTGCCAAAGGAGATCACGTGATTCCAATACTGGTAGGAAACATATGCCTCCAGAAATCGTCCCTGGGTCGCGACCGAAATGGGTCCCTGAGGAATCGTGGTCTGGTTGAAAACTGCCATTGTAGGACCATAAGGCGCTGTGCTCGATGGAATAAAGTAGCTGGAGTCGTCGATGTTGGACAACGTCTGCGCCAGCGCCGCCGAGTAGCCCGTGGCCGAAGACGCCCCCTGAAATTCCACGCGCGCATACACCGCGAATCGACCCGCACTCGCGTAGCCGCTCATGCCGGAATAGTTGTTGAAACCGCTCTCATAGGGACGGCCGTAATCGTTCACGATGGTCTGCCCAAGATGGTAGCTGTCATCGAGCGGCGTGCCGCTGATGCCCCGCGCCACACTGTACACCGACTCGATGCGCGCGCCTCCCTGGTGCGGGCCGCAGGGGCCTTCCATGTCGTAATGCAATTCGTGATTGAGCGCGACGTAGATCCCGCGCGCCTCGTTGGAGCCGGGGTCGCCTCCATCTTCGCTCTGGTCAATCAGGTTGCCCGCGGCCTCCAGCATGTGCATCACGCTCGAGCGCGTCCAGGGACGAAGCCCCATAAACACCTGGTCCACATACCCCAGTGAATACAGCCGCAACATCGCTAGGTAAACCCAGCTATCGACAGGGATATACGGCGAGCCCAGCTTCGATGGCTCGCAGGGACCCGCAGGAGCGTTTTTCGACACGCCTGGTTGCTGCGCCTCCAGTTGATGGATCCCGTCACACGCCAGGAGCGCCATTCCGAACACGCAGAACATGAATGCGGCCGCAAACCGCGGCTTGCTCTTCTTCATCGTTTCCCTCATTCAATCTGGCGGAGCCGGTCGCGATCCCGATCGGGCTTTGACTCAACTGGCGCGAATATTCCTGGTGCGCTGCTTCACCTCGACCGCCGGCGCGCCGCTGTAGACCGTCCATGGCTCCAGGTTTCGGTTGGCAACGGATCCCAGCCCCAGCACGGCGCCCTCTCCCACATTCACGCCCGGCGACACCGATGCCCGCGCGCAGATCCACGAATATGCGCCCAGTCGCATGCTGTACGAGATCATGGGGAAGCCGGGGTGGTTGTAATCGTGCGTTGCCCCGCAGATATAGGCCTGCTGCGAGATGATGCAGTGGGATTCTAGATAGATCGGGGATGGGTTGTAGATTTCAGCATCGTCTGCAAGAGTGCAGCAGTCTTCGCAGGTCAGGTTCCACGGCGCCCATACTTTTCCGCTGGGATAGAAATGGCAACCCGGTCCCATCTTCGCGCCGAAGAGCCGCAATAACATCGACCGCCAGGCATGGAGCGGAGGCGGCGACAAACGATAGAGAAGCAGATACACCACCCGCCATAACTGGCGCAGCAGCCGGTACTTCAAACTAAACGACGGACGAAGGTAGGGATTCTTGTCATCGCCACCCGCAATGTGGTGCACCGTGCGCTCGCGTTCGGGAGTCGTTGTGCTCATACGTATTCCACATTATTTCGCAACGCTCGCGCTCCGACAAATGCGTGGTGGCTCAGTTTGAAGCCGCCGCGAAGGAGCATGACTTCTAGCCTGCCCTGAGCTTGTCGAAGGGCGCCGACGCAGTAATACTTCGCCGGAACAGAGCCCGCGTAGCGGGCATAAGATGGTAGCCCCAGGCGTAAGCCTGGGGGAAGATCGGAACCCGCATCGACAGCCCGCTTTAGCGGGCGTAAGATTCCCCGGCACCGTCCCACAAAGGAAGTTGCAAGCCTCGAACCCTTCAAAATGCAGCTCCCTAAGGCGCTTAAGCCGCGCGGTCCGCCACATTGGCAACATACCAGTCGTATGCCTGTTTGATCCCTTCATCGAACGGAGTCTGCGCGCTCCAGCCCAACACTCGCAGACGGCTCACATCCATCACCTTGCGCGGCATGCCGTCGGGCTTCGATCTGTCGAAAGTAAACTTACCCTTCCAGCCTGCCACCCGCGCAATGCTTTCCGCCAGTTCCAGAATTGTCATGTCGCGGCCGGTGCCAACGTTCAAAAAAAGCTCGTCGGAATAATTCTTCGCGACGAAGACGCATGCGTCCGCCAGATCCTCGGTGAACAGGAACTCGCGTTTTGGCGTTCCGCTTCCCCACAATTCGACCGTGGCGCTGTTCGCCATTTTCGCGGCATGAATCTTCATGATCAACGCGGCCACCACATGGCCATTCTGCGCATCGTAGCGATCTCCCGGCCCATACAAATTCGTCGGCATCACGGAGACGAAATCGCATCCGTATTGCCGGCGGAACGCCGCGCATAACTTAATCCCGGCAATCTTGGCGATGGCGTACCACTCATTGGTTGGTTCCAGTGCTCCTGTGAGTAGCGCCTCTTCTTTCATCGGCTGCTCCGCCATGCGCGGATAAATGCAGGACGACCCCAGAAACAAAAGCTTCTTCACGCCGGCGCTTTTCGCCGCATGAATCACGTTTGTCTCAATCACCAGGTTTTCATAGAGAAACTCCGCGGGCCGCGTCGCGTTGGCCATATATGCCGCCCACGGTTGCCGCAGCAAGAAAGACCGCGTCGATCTTTTTGTCCGCCATCCATGCATCGACATCCGCCTGACGCAAAAGATCCAGCTCGCTTCGCTCCGCAGTGACGATTTCGCAGTGCTCGGCCGCGAGCCGCCGCACAATCGCCGCACCTGCCATCCCGCGATGGCCGGCCACCCAGACGCGCTTCCCGCCCAGATCGAAACTACTCATTGCCGTGCTCCCGGTTCGATTCCTCGGCAATGGCCTTCAGATCCGACTCCACCATCTCCGACACCAGTTCGGCGAAAGTTACTGTGTGCTGCCATCCCAGCACGCGGCGCGCCTTGGAGGGATCGCCCAGAAGCAAGTCCACCTCCGTCGGCCTGAAGTACCGGCTATCGATCTTCACCAGCGTCTCGCTCGTTGGCAGCGTCGACTCCGATCTCGTCCGCGCCCTTGGCCGCGCCATTCGATCCTGCGGCCCACTTTGGAAAATGCCAACTCCACGATCTCGCGCACGCTGTGCGTCTCGCCCGTCGCCAGAACGTAATCGTTCGGCTCCGCCTGCTGCACGATCCGCCACATGCCTTCCACGTAGTCCCGCGCATGACCCCAGTCGCGCTGGGCATCCAGGTTGCCGATGTACAGAGTTTTCTGCACGCCCAGATGAATCGCAGCCACGGCCCGCGTAATCTTGCGCGTAACAAACGTCTCGCCGCGAATCGGGCTCTCGTGGTTGAACAAAATTCCATTCGACGCGTGTATGCCGTACGCTTCGCGATAGTTCACCGTAATCCAGTACGCGTAGAGCTTCGCCACGCCGTAAGGACTCCGCGGATAGAAGGGCGTGGTCTCGCTCTGCGGAACTTCCTGCGCCTTTCCATAAAGCTCCGACGTCGATGCCTGATAGAACCGCGTCTTTTTCGTCAGCTCGAGAATCCGGATCGCTTCCAAAATGCGCAACGTCCCGGTCGCATCGGCATTCGCCGTGTACTCGGGCGTCTCAAAGCTCACCTGCACATGACTTTGTGCGGCGAGATTGTAAATCTCATCCGGCTGCACCGACTGAATGATGCGGATCAGATTCGTGGAGTCGGTCATATCTCCGTAATGAATCTGAAAATGCGAATCGGGGACATGCGGGTCCTGGTAGATATGGTCGATGCGCGCCGAATTGAAAGACGAAGACCGGCGCTTGATGCCGTGCACGATATAACCCTTGTTCAGCAGCAATTCTGACAGATAGGCGCCGTCTTGTCCCGTAACACCGGTCACTAATGCGAGCTTTCGCCATAGTTCGTTCCTTGCTCCAATCAGGATTGCCTGCCTGGATGAGTGGCAGCACGTGCCAGTTTATCGCGACTGGCCGTCACTTCACGGCATTACTTACACTCGCTGTTTTCCTGCGCTTGCCGCGGCTAGCCGGATTCCATTGCTTTAGAGAGATGTTTCATCGGAGCGCGGAGTCCATCATTGACGCGGAAATCGTGCGCCAGCTTGGTTGCAATCTTTATGGCTTCAGGAAATGAATCACTGGGTCACGCTGGCATACCTCAACATCAGGTTCCACAATTTGCAAACCGCTGCGCGTCATGGCCTCACACGCCTTTTCAATGCCCCAGTGATACCAGCCAAAATTGCCGTCGACCGTCCAAAGATTCTTGTCCCTCGCCTTCGATACTGGTTCTATATCCATCTTTCCGCGGTAAAAGCGCCAAGGCAACATGTAGCCGAGCTTCGCGGGCATCCAAACCTTTCTCTCTTGCTCCATAAGAAAGCGTCCAATTGAAAGGCGGTCCGCCTGGGCGCGGCACGATTCATACTTATCGAAGTCGGCGATCATCAGAAATCCGCGGCTGCCATGCTTCATAGTGCGAAAAATTGAATGCAGATACTCCTCGCACATCTCCGGTCTCAAATGACAGAAAACACCGAAGGAAAAAAAGAAGTCAATTGCATCGTCCGGAACACCAGGAAGACTCAGATCGTCGGCAACGATATACTCAACGCGACGATCTTCTCCGATATAGTCCCAAAAGTGCGTGTGCTCCGGATCAGCCACGTCTACCGCATAGAGCTTTCGGCAGTTGCGGTGAAGAAAGGTCTTTGACCAAGCTCCTTTCCCCGGTCCAACCTCCAGCACGACGGTTTCCGGCGTAATGTAGGGGCGGATGCAAGCCGAGTAAATGGTATAAAGTACGCTGTTGTATCCGTAAACTCCATATGTCGATGGCGCCATCGGATCAAGGGGATCTCCCTCGAAGTATCCTCCTTGAAATGCATGCTTGAACCCCTGCAAGAATTCCAATTGCCGCCTCCTCATGAGATAGGACTCTCACTACCTTCGATAGAATCGCCCGATCAATGTGGCGACATCGCACGCCAGTCGTTTAGCTCTCAAACGCAAAGGTGAGTATGCACGAATGGGCGTGGAAACCTGCGTGAAGAAGAACTTCATCGCCATGGAAGGCGGCAATCCTTTGAGCGATCGCAGCAGAGGCGAGCCTCTCCACGGCTTCTGGCCTACGGCATGGTACATCATCATCGATGCGCCAAAGATGAAGCCCATCCCCTGCGGCCCGAGCGTGCTGAGTGGAGATTTCGAGTACATGATTGCGATGTTCAGTGCGTCCTGGTCGCTCATGTTAAAGGGCATTTCCCGGCTTACGTGCCCCAGGCGTCTAAGGTCGTAACCCATGGACTCCGCAAGCTTCATCAGTCGTTCCCATTCCTCCAGGAACTTCGCACTCGCTCGCGGGACGCCTACCATGCCTGCGTTGTAGTAGTAATTCACCGGACGAGGATCTGTTAAGCCGATACCTGCGGCGAGTTTTGTCCATTGTTGCCGTATTGGATTGTCCGCGGGAAATATATTGTCGACAACTTCCTGGCACAATGCAATTCCGTAGTTCTGCCAGTTATTGAAGAATGACCAACTCGCTTGCAGGAAGATATCCGGGTCAAAATACCAGAGATATTCGCAATCGCTGGCCTCATTCGCCAACATATTCAGCATGAACTCCGGCTTGTAATTGGTGAGATGAATGTTGGTGCTCAACTTCAGAAACACCAGCCGCACGCGATCCGTGACCCGAAACTCCTCTTCACGGCCATTCTCGATGCGCTCCAGTTGGCTAATCCAGGGAGGCAGCGCGCCACGATATCCAGCCCAAACAGTTCCACCATAGCCTGCGCGAACGAGAGAGTTCACGAATGCAGCCAGGCCTAGATGGTAATCTCCTTCGAACAGCGTACAGATTGCCGTGTCGCCTGCAAACGGCCGGCTCGATGCATCGAAAGTGTTCATTTTGGGCATTTGTCAGAATGTTCTGTCACATGGACGCCTCTATGCGGCATGCAGCAAAAAGTGCGGTCAAAGTGGCCGAAGGAAATCTCCATCTACCTTATCAAAGTGTGCGGTCTCGCTCGCGGCTCGGGCGCCGAACCTTGCTTTGAACCAGTGGTTCGATATATTCACGTTATTGCAACAGGACCGAACCGCGGCTGGCTCGCTCAAACCTTGCGGAAGAGCGCGGTTCCCCATTCGTCCGGGATTTCGATGGGGCGTTCGGGTTTGTCCCGCAGAAACTCATCCGCAGCGCGCGATATTGCATGGTTCGATTCCGGATTGTTGAAGTCGTGCATGAAGAAATATGCTCCCCGTACCATGCGCGGATAGAAGAACCTAAAAGCATCCATAGCGGATTTATAGAGGTCGAAGTCGAGCATTACTAATGCAAACCGTTCCTCTTCCAATCCTGCGGCGGTCTGAGGAAAATAACCGGCGCGAAAGATCAAGTTAGGCTGGTCACCAATGAGCCGTGCGACCATCTCCCGCGAGGTGTCTTTGAAACGGTCATCTTTATCGACTTCGAGAGCCTCGGCGGGGAAACCCTCAAACGTGTCGAAAAGATAGAGCTTGCGGCCGGGAGACTGCCGGTGCATGAATCTGCTCGTCTTGCCGCGCCAAACGCCGAGTTCCGCAAATGCTCCTGCGATAGATTCTGTTTCGAGCCGCTGAATGGCAAGCGCGAGCGTTGTGTAGCGCACGTCATCGCCAATTTCGATAATGTCACGCGCAACAGCCTGAGAATAGGTGGGGAAGATCATCGACGGATGAAGGCGCCTTGCCCTCTTTCCGATTTCGTCGTGCAGCATTCTCTTAACCGGGGAAGGGATCAATCGCCGGATCAATTGCCGGGAGTTCATGGTCTGGTCGCTCCTGAAAAGTCCAAAGAACCGGGTAAACCGGGCTCCTCTTTGGGGACTGCTTCCCTCGAATTGTACCGGCGGCAGACGGCTATCAAGAGAACGTGATCTGCACCTAGCTTGACTTCGCACGGGAGCTTCAAGAAGTACCGGAAGAAGACACAGTGGGAGAAGCTTCCGCGAGAGACAGGCTGGATCGTGCCGCGCGCAATATCTCCGGAAGACCATAGCGATACATGACGTGCCGCACCGGGCCGGTAAAATGCCTCGCCGCAATGGCTCGATAGTTCACGTCGGTCTCCGAATAAAACTGTCTTTGCGTACTGATCACATACCGGTCGCTGGGCAAAGGCTGCGCCTTGGCGCTCGCCATCAATGCGCTCATCGTAGTCTGAGGGGAAAAATAGCAAAACGGCTCAGGCTTCCAGGTCGCCAGGATCTCCGCAGCCAGGTCATAAGAAAGCGCTCCCTCCGGTACATATAAAAACCCCGCATTGAACCTTGGAATGTAATCCAGACCAAGCGCATTGAGCCTTGCCAGGAGAAACGGGTCATGACATCCTGCCCCTTCGTCAACGAAATAGCACGGAACCTGCTTCTCGACGCAACTCAACAATTCAGCCGGAGGATTGAACGCAAGAACATCGTGATCGGAATATACGACCGGCCCTTGGCCGGACAGCGCAAGCACGAGCCCGACTTGCTTCGCCACGGGGTGACCGCGGAGGAATACGCCCAACGAGGGCCGCTCATCGCAGAGCTTCGAAAGCATCGACGCAACGTTATAAATCGAAATGCCGGGGAACAATTCGCGCACCGCCGGCTCTTCCACGGCTGGAATCTCGCCGTCGACCGCCAGTTGCAGCTCGAAACCCCGCGGCCGAAGATACCGGTACCAGCTCCACGCACCCCACATCGCATCGTGCAGCGCCGCCGTGGTAGTCAGCACCACGAATCGCGTTCGCCCTTTCACGACCCCGAGTGGCGGCAGCAGTCGAAAGTGAGAGCGAATTGGGTAAGAACGCCTGCGCTCCCACCACCAAATCGGCCTGGTAAGCAGCTTTCTCAGCATCGCGCCTCATCGAATCGGAAATTGTTTCATCGCATTGTCCGGCGAAATGAATGGCGCGGTTTTACCGGAACCTTCCCGAGCTTCCCGCCGGCCCGGTCGTCAATGGATTACTTCGGACGGCGCGGCTGCACAAGGCTCAGCCCCGCCGCAGCAACGGCGCATAAAAGTGGCAGCATGTGGACCTTGCTTAACGTCCACGACTTATAAAACATGCGGCTCGCGGCAGCGGCATCTTTGCGCCAATACATTTTACCGGCGGCGAAGTAACACCCCCGAGCCTTGTCTACAATCTCGCGTTCAGGCAATATACCGCAACATCTGTGACTTTCGTAAACTCGCCCCGTACCCTCCGCATCTCGTGCAAATGCATCGGACATGCTGCCGGCCAATTTCCGATAGTAGTACGATTGTTTGCCCGTCGATGCGATTTGAAAACCCTGTGCGGCTGCGCGAATCCAGTAATCCAGATCCTCCACGCGCCGGGTGGCCGAAGCCGCCAACCTTCTCCATTAATCGCCGCGTGATGGCTGCTCCCGATGGGTTGATGAAATTGCGCCGGAAGAGGTCCGCGGGCGGGTTTGTCACTTCAATCGTGTAAATAGGAAGCAGCTCGATCTCTCCCGAAGGCGTATCCCGAAAGACAATTCCGCCCGAATGCGCCAGGTCGGCTCTTCCCGTTGCCAATACCGCGCACACGGTCTCAAGATGCTCCGGCAGCCAGAAATCATCCGCATCGAGAAAAGCAATATATTCGCCTTTGGCCGCCTTCATGGCAGTGTTTCTGGCTGCCGAAGGGCCTTGGCTCTTTGCATGCTCCAAAAGCCGCACCGTCCGGGAAGCAGTCTGCGCAAACTCGGCGACGATGCGCGATGTGCCATCTGCACCGCCGTCGTTGGTGACAATGATCTCCCAGTTCCGGTAGGTCTGCGAGCGGACGCTATCAAGCGCCTTGCCTATATAGCGCTCCGAATTGAACGCGGGCATGATGACACTAACGAGCTTTTCAGTCATGGTATTCGTCAGTCCACTCGCGAGCCGCAGCCTTGTTTGCGCCCGCCATTGGCAAGCACCTAAGTGTCTGCGTGAGAACTCGCCTCGACAATCTTTTCGTGCACAAATCGAAGGGAGCAGCAGCCTTTAGGCTGCTGAATAATCGCAAAAATATAGAATCGGCTTCAGCCGCGGGCCTTTCGAAGCAGTTTTCTTGACCTCAGACCGAGTTCTCACGCAAGCACCTGAGCCCGCATCGGGCAGTGTGCGCAACTTGGCTCAATTTCCTTCAAGAGAGTAATCGATCCCTGCTACTCTGCGGCCGCCCTTGGCAAAACCATAGAACGCCGCGAGAATTCCTATCGCAAAGGTCGGCAAGGAAGAAGCGATGCCAAACCACAGGACGGCTTTCACGGTGCTCAAATCAATTTTCCAAATAAAGAACGCCTGCAAGATAAGCGTCAGAATGTTATCCGTCAGCACAAAGGAGTAATAAGTAAATCGGCGCGAGCCGTTAATCGCTGCCATCAGGCCGCCGACCAGCGAAATCGCTCCCGACAACATGACCAACACGACTTCAGTTCGCAAGCCCGCATACTTTGGACCCAGTATCCACAAAAAGAGTCCTGGAAACGCTCGGGCCAGCGCGACGACGCCAGCACCGCACACGCTGGCGCTAATCACCGCTATAAGATAATGACTTTTGAGTTGCTTTCTGGGCAATCTGGCAAAATAGGGTTCCAGAAGAATTCCGTTGATTGGCGTCAGCAGTCCAAAAATCTGCCCAAGCCGGCTGAGCGCACCCACCGAAGCAACAGCAGCGGTACGACCGAAAATCGTGATCAGGACTACCGAGATCTGGCCTCCCAGCGCATAGAAAATAACGCTGGGAACAGCGGGCAAAGTGAGTTGAACGATGGCCGTGCGCTTTTCCCTGGAATGAACACCTTTAACTCCCAGAAGTTTTTGCGCCCTCAGATAATAAATCCACGCAACCGCAATGACTCTGCCCACGTTGATTAAAATGGCCGCAAATGCACTCAGCCAGTGGAACAAAACAAAGACACCAAGCAGCGCCAGGGCGCCGACACTCGTGAATATCTGGGCCTGGTACCAGCGTTGGCGATCGCGCCTTACGAGCAGCACCGCGCCATAAGTGGACCCGACGCGCGCGAACCACGCGGAGATCAGCACGATAACTACCATTGCCGTGACCGTCTGCCCGCTCCAATGGCGATTGCGAACGAGAAGTGGATAAGCAACGACGGTGATTGGGACTGCGATAGCAAAGAGCCAATGTGCGATCTGCCTCAGGGACGCGAGATAATCTGCAATCAATTGCCTGTCTTCGACCCGCTCGCCGATTAATGGAATAAATGTTCCGGATATGCCCACGTCCAAAAGGATCATCAGGGAGGCTTGGATGGAAAACACGACGACAAACTTCGCATACTCTCCAATGGGGAGCAAGCGGACGACGAGCAAGCCAAAAAGTAAGTTGCCTACAGTCGTGATCCCTTGAGACACTAGGAATTCCGCGACGCGATGAAGTTTCGGCACGAGAAACCCCTTCGCGGAAATCATGTGATGCTTGATTGGAATAACTCCACCTTTTGATCTGCTGCTAGTTTGTACGGCAGGCGAGTCGCTCCCGCTTGAGTCGTACCGAATTACACTGACGTTCTCCGTCCTGCCCCGTCATTTACCCGAACAAGCGGCTTAGAAACGCCTTCCCCCCGCATGGGCGCGATGGTCCCACTCCCCAACCCGTCTAGAAGAGTCCATGGCGTGCCAGCCGCACGCAATGCTGCAGGGTAGATGGGAAATTGAACCTTACCATGCTCAGTTTCACCAAGTGCCTTTCAAAGCCAAGAAATTTGTGCCGTATTTCCTTCGCTATGGACACGAACGCAGGATCCTGCAGAATAAGACCATGTACATACGCTAATCCCTCGGTAGTATTCAGATGAAACTCTGCGCTCGCCCCCCCGCCGTGAACTCTGTACTCCGTAAGCCGCTCAGGAACATAAATAACTTTTCCATGACCGCGAAGAAGGGAGTAAGAAATGTAACTGTCATACGCGCCCTCCACCCTCCCCGAATACATGCTCCAGTCGACCTTCGACTTACGAAATACAGCAGCCATCGCAAGCGGAATAGAAAGCCGAACCATCAGTCGAACCGGATCAGCAACTAAGCCTGCGGAGAGGCCTGCGCGACCATACTCACGCGTGTTGGTCTCCGTAGCTTCGGCCAGGCGCGCCCCGCTCGCGTCAATCAACCAGTGATCGCTGAATGTCAAAACCAATTCGTGGTCTTCGAGTAATGGTGCCGCGCACCTCTTGAGAAAGTCTCGTGTCCAACGATCGTCGTCATTCAGAAATGCAATTACATCCGATCGGGCCCGCAGAATGCCTCCATAGGTATTCATGGCAATGCCCAGTTTTGCGGGATTTACCGTATGTAGAATGCGCTCGTCTTGAAAACTTTCGCAGAGCCTCTTCGTCTCCTCGAGTTTGCCATCGTCACAAACCAACAGTTCGAAATCTGTGAATGTCTGAGAGAGTACCGACCGTATCGCCTGTCTGAGGTACTCGGTTCGATTGAAAGTCGTAGTAATGATCGACACGGCCGGCATACACAGCACCCACTCCCCAATGAGCTTGATGACTTATCGTGATCCCGTCGCAACGACAAGGTGGACGCGCTCCGCCCTTGCGTATGAGTCAGGCACTTATGACTGACGCCTTAGCTTATATCGCTCGTATAGACTCTGTATCGGTCTCCTTATTAAATTGAACGTTATGATATATGCAAGGGCGAAGCTTTGATACTGCCTGTCGGGCAGACATTCGGCGACTCTTAGCGGCGACAAAGTCACCTTTGATATCATTCGAAGTATCGTGGGATACGGAGACTGCGCATCGAGTTGCGCTTGTAATACGGCGGCTTCGCGATGATAATCCGTGGCTAGCTCCTTACCATCAAATTTAAAGATACTTTCTCCCGCCCGTTTCGAGCCAATGAAATATAAATCCTGTGCCGCTGCGTTCTTTATGAAGAAATAGTCTTTGAAGAGATCGGCGAACCGGATTCGCGATGTAAAGTCGCGCTCCTTAAGGTTGTTGTAGTAGTCCCAGCCGACGCTTACGTTGCCTGGCGAAGAACCTGGAAGTGTGCGCGTGGTTCCGTGTTCCAATCGCCCGGTTGTCGCACAAGTGAAAATCACCACGCCCCCGGGCTTTGTCATTCGATACATGTTCAGGAAGGTCTCGCGCCATTGAGGGTTATGCTCAAAACACTCGCAGGACGCCGTCAAATCGTAAGTCTCGTCTGCATCTGCAACTTTCTCGCCTGGGCACACAACGTCTACGTCGGGGCCGGGAATGATATCGACTCCGACATACGTGCTGCCCCGGAAAAATGGCCTGATCGATCCATTTACGTTGTAGGATCCAATTTCCAGGATGCGTTTCTGCGTAAAATTGTCGGCCAGATGTTGGGCTGCTATCTGGACGAACTGAAGGTGTTGTTCGTGAGCCATACAGAATGTCCTCTGCCTGCTTCAGGATTGCCGCCCCGATCTGCCAGCGCGGCAAAGTTCGTGGTCGCTTGTTCCACTCACGAACGGCGCGAAGGCATCCTTGTTTCGCTTGATATGGAACCGCCTGGACCCACATTCTTCTTAAGTCCGGATGGATCTTGATAAGGTGGGTCACCTGTTCATCTGATACGGGTTCTTCAGATGAAGTGTTTTGAGCATCCCCAGCGCCACGGACCGCAACGCGGCGCGCAACTTGCGCTTGCGTTCAAACTGACGGTACATTGCCATCTGCCGCTGGCGGAAATACTCCTCCGCGGGCGGCGAATGCCGCAACGCGCGGGCGGCAAGATCCACCAGGCAGTCGAATTCGCGCTCGACGGCAAAATATTCATCAAACGCCTGGCGAGCCAGTCGTCCGCGTTCGGCCGCGCTATTTATATGAGACTCGAGAATCGCCGGCAATCTGGCGATATCCCGCTCGCGCACGCGAATTAGGAATTGGTCCCATGCCGGCCCGGGCGTCAGCTCGTAATCGTCTGACAAGAGAACGGGAGCAACGCCTGCCGCCATCACCTCAAAGAAACGGCTGCTGCCCGCGCCAGCACCGCGGGGGCAGAGCGCAAAGTGCGATGCTGCAAGTGTATCCGCATAGCGGCGCTGCCGCTCATCGCGACCTGGTTGCGAATTATCCCAATGCCAGTATGCCGAAGTATTTTCGATGAGCACATCGCTGCGGTTGAACCTCAGGTTAAAGAGGCGCTTTCGCACGATGGAAGTCGATCCACCGAGAAAACTGAACAAGTATTGCTTGGGGGCGCATCTTCCAATGGGTGATTCGGATGTCATCTCCCCGACGTAGGGATTGTGATGCCTTCCATTGCGGGAGATATGCGCATAGTTGAAAACGCGGCCAATGCGAGTGTGCAGGCCACGCCTTGCATTGGTATGCACGGTTGGAAGAAGGGGTAGGTAATCGTCCTCCTCAGAATAAATCACACAACGGTCCGGAAACTCCTTGTATGCTTCATACTCCAGCAATTGCTGAGGCTCGCGCGAAGATATCCCAAAAAGCAAAATGAGATCGGCTGCCGTCGGGCTGGATACGATTTCGTGGCTCCTCGAAAACGTAGCATGACTCCTCAGAATATCGACCTGATCGGTTTCACGAAGAGCCCCGAAATAGACCCTCATAACTTATTAGTTCCTCAATGTTCGAAGCTCGACACGCTCTGACCACAAGTTAGTCGAATTCGTCTCAAATCCGCCATTGGAACGTCTCTAAGTCGACCCCACTCCGAATACGGCCACCCACGCGAACACCAGGATAATCGGAGGTCGAGCTTCTAATGCTTACCGGTAAGTTCCCGGTAAAGCGAAACGTATTCACCAATCATGCGCGAAGTTTCGAACCTCGTGCGCACATTTACGAATCCGCTCTGCCGGACCTGCTCCCGGAATTCCGGGTCCGATGCGAGCGCTCGAATGGCGTCAGCCATGCCGGTCTCATCCTCGACTGCTTTAAGAACCGCAGATCGCCCCAGCGTCTCAACGAATGGAGGAATATCACTGGCTACAACCGGGCAGCCGCACGCCTGTGCCTCGATGGGCGGCCACCCGAATCCTTCATAACGTGAGGGAAAGAGCAGGCACACGGCACGGTTGTAAAGCGTCTCGACCGCGGCAGCATCCGGCCTTGCGATCTGAACCAGCCGATCCTCAATCTGCAGTTCACGCGCCAGCCGGGCCAGATTCCGAGTCAACGCCTCGCCTGCAATCAGCAACTGCAGATTTGTACCCGCCGATGCTTTCGCAAATGTTCTGAGCACGCCTTCGCGATTCTTGTAGGCCAGGTTCGACCCCAGATGGAGAACGAACGGCGCGCGAATCATGCCCAGGTCCGCGAGCCGCCGGTCCACTTCACTGGTTTCGAGTGGCTGAAATGGATAATTCAGACCATTCAAGATAATGCAGAGATTCGCGCTTGTCCCCAGGCTCCTGCACGCATCGTCGTATGTCGCCCTGGAAACACAGACTACGCGCGTAGCTCGCCGCAGTCCGTGGCAGATCCAGCGCTGCAGAACTTTTCCGAAGCGGGAAGACCGCAGCTCAGGTAATTCTCCCCGCGCGCCACGGACCGCAATCATGTCATGGCAAGTCGCGACGACCGGTTTTCCCTCGATCATCGGCACATACATCGCGCCGCCATGATCGCAGAGATGCACAATATCTGCCGAGGCTGCCGCCGAGCGCAATGCGCCCGGGAAGATCACGAAGCGATCGATGTACCCCAGCCACTTTCCAATCCCATGCGCGGAGGGCTTCAGCTTCCCGAACGCCGGCCGCGGGACAATCAACTGAACATCGATTCCGGCCTGAAGAAGCTCGCGGTGCAGCGCGCCTGCCCAGATCCGCATGCTCGTCGCCCCGTCGTACTCATAGTTCCCTACCAGCAGAACTTTCATCGGGCTCTCGCGGGGCTTTGATCCTGCATCAAACCAAGTCTCTTCCTTGTTGCAATTGTGCGAAGCTTGCGGTGCGCTGTTGCGCTACCATCGTTGTTATGCGGCCAGCCGTTATCCTTTTGTCCTATAACTCCGAGGCAACGCTCGGCGCCACACTTACGAGCGCCCAGCGGGTTTCCGACGAGATCTTCGTAGTCGATTCCTTCAGCACGGACGGAACCGTAGAACTAGCGCGCACTTTCGGAGCCACCGTTGTCCAGCACGCTTTCGAGCACTATGGCGCGCAGCGCAATTGGGCCATCGATAACCTGCCCATCTCCAGACCGTGGCAACTGCATCTCGATGCCGACGAATTGATGGACGATCGACTCGTTGCGGAAATACTTGCGCTTCCCGATGAGCCCGAACACGCTGGATACTTCCTGCCTCGCTACCTGCGATTTCTCGGCCGCATTCTGCGCCACGGAGGCATGAGCCCCACCTGGCATCTGCGTCTGTTTCGCAGCGGCGCCGGTCGATGCGAAGACCGCAAGTACGACCAGCACTTTCTGCTAACCAGCGGCGCCAGCGGCCAGTTGCAAGGCGTCATGATTGACGACATCCGCATGCCGCTTACGGAGTGGATCGCGCGACACAATCGCTGGGCCGACGGAGAAGTGGCTGAGTTGATGAGTGGGAACCCATCCGGCCGCCTCGAACCCGACGCCCGCGGCAATCCCGCGCAGCGCAAGAGATATCTCCGTCAAAAGTACGACCGTCTGCCGCTCTTCGTGCGTCCGTTTGCTTTGTTTGTGTACCGCTATTTCTTCCGGCTCGGCTTTCTCGACCGAACCGAAGGGCTCATCTTCTGGGTGCTGCAAACTTTCTGGTTCCGTTTTCTCGTGGATGCCAAAATCTGGGAGCAACGCCGCGCCGCACGCCTGGCTCGGGAAAACCTGAACAGCTCATCCCAAAAAATGAAGCGCCCGGCACGGTCCTAAAAACGGTGGCGCTCGGCATCGGTAAGAGCATTCGAACCGTGCTCAGGCAGGAGCAGCGCGTTCAAAATTACTGCGGCGGCGCTTGCGGCGCAGCTCCAGCATCGGGTGTCCCTCCGTCCGGCGTGCCGCCTGACGGCGCGAAACTCGACGGAATTGGCGTTGTCGAATCAACTCCGGACGGCTTTGTTCCGGGTCCCTTGCTGAATATGCTTCGGCGCTGAACGCTTGTCCGGCTGTGAAGACCCGCGGTTGCAGGCCTCGTACTTCCATGTCCTGCGGTGCTGCTTCGCGAAAACTTCGATATGCTCAGGCGCGATCCGCCTCCTGTATGCGGGCTTGTTGATGGATGAGAAACCACCGCACGAGCAGGCTGGACGCTGGCAGGCTTTTTCGCAAACGGTGGAGTCGCGCCCTTGAAATTCGGAGAGGCGGAAACATTCGCTCCATTCGCCGGTTTGTTCGGGGACCCGGTGCTTGTGCCTTCGGAGAAGCCTGAATTCTCACGCCAAATTCCGCCGGTCTGCACACTCGACCCAAAACTCCCGCGCCCCGCGACCCAACTTGACTGTCCTGTGCTGCCCCCAGCGGCTCCGCCCGTTGCTCCCACTGCTCCGTTGGTTGCTCCCAGCATTTTGCCGCCGGTCCCAAAGCCGCTTTGCCCAGCCGACCAAGTCGATGCCCCGCTTTTAGTGAGCGATGGGGGCGGTGCCGCAGAATTCGCCGTTGCGCCATACGACGTGGTTGATGAGTCGTAGGGCGAAGCCGTTGTGCCGTTGTTTCCTTCGCTTCCGGCCTGTGGCGTTTGCCCCATCGCAGAACCGGGCCGCAAGACAATTGCGAACGCCATCGTGCAAAGCGTACATCTCAACTTCGCAGCGCTCATGGCTTGAATCCTTTCCAGGCCAACGATCTCATGGCAGGCCCTGCGGCTGTCGCCAGGCTTCGTTCCAACTCTCCCAGAACCCGCGCCGACGACCATCGCGCGCATGCATATTCTCGCGCATTCTCTCCGGCTTTGCGCAAATCGCCTCGTCGTAACGCGCAAATTGCATCCAAAAGCGCCGCCGGATCTTCTGCCGCTACAACCTTTCCCGCGCCCGATTCGCGCATCATCTGCGCAACCTCGCACTCGGGATTTACCGAAGCAACAACAGGGCGTCCCGCTGCAAGATAAGTCACAATCTTCGACGGAAAGGCGATCTCCGATACGGAATGTCGCTGCGTCACCAGGCAAATGCCGCTGGCGGCCATCAAGCCGCGAAAATCCAGTTCATCGAGCAGCGGCAAGAACCGCACATTGCCGAGGCCGAGATCTGCGGCCCGGCGCTTGGTCCTTTCGCATTCCGCGCCATTGCCCACGCACAGGAACATCGTCGACTCATCTGCGCGATTCAACGCCGCGGCATCCACAATCACGTCCAGCCCCTGCTTCACGCCGATGTTGCCGCTGTGCGTTACCAGGAATTTCTCTCCCAAATCGTACCGGCGGCGAAACGCGTTGCCCTCCTCCGGCGGCAGATCGATCAACGATTCATCTATCCGCGGCTCTAGCAACGCTACCTTGTCTGCCGCGAGCCCCTTCTCGATGAGCCGCTGCCTCATGGTCGGAGTGAGTGTGGTGACCAATCGCGCATGACGGTATGCCGCGCTCTCCACTCTATACAAGAACCGAATCGCCCATTTGGGGAGCATGTCCAGATCCGCGGCCGAATCAGGCTGTAAATCTTCCACGTCAAAAACGTACGGAACGCCCCACAGGTGGCTGAGCAGGATTGCCGGCGCCGTCAGTCCCAGCGGTGGTGAGACCACCAGCATCACGTCAGGCCGTTTGCGCATCAATGCCCGCAGCGTCACTCCAATGATGAAACTCGTTTCGTGCGCGATGCGTTTGATAGATCTGACTGGATTAGGTATGTAGGCGTAACTGCGAACGATGCGAACCCCGTTGCGCTCTTCTGTCAGTCCAAGCTTTCCCGAATACTTCGCCGGGACCTTCCAATCCGGATAGTACGGAAAGGTGGTGCACACTTCCACGTCGTGACCCGCGGCCGCCAGATGCTCCGCACGATACGTCGTGAACGCACCGATGCCCGTAACTTCAGGCCAGTAATTGATGCTCAGAATAAGAACTCTCATGCGTCAACCCTTACCGCTAACTCGGACCCGCTTTTCCCGTTGTGTGAAACCGCGCTAATGACCCCGGTCTGCTTTAACTGCCTTGTGCTCCGTTAAGATTGCCCTTCCTCGCTTTGCGGCTCGGGCACCTGTACCCTCTGGGAAACATTCCCTTTCTCACACGATCCGGATCGAGCGTAAAGGCTCGAAGGGCCTAGAGCTGCCCCTTTGCCCGCATCCGACTGGCGTAAAGAACGGACCCTTCAAGCGTGAAGTGGTGCGCATCGAAATAAATTGGCACTCCAGGCGCAGCAAAAGCAGGGCAATCGGATACAGAAACCATCTCTTGCCCGGAAAAGCCAGTGGCATTTGAAGCTTGTTCGACGCAGAGGTCGTCAAACGCCGAAATGTAAGGCACTTTCCACTGGTCTCGGGAAAGGACAGCCATAGTTTTGTCTAGCTGCTGCCTGATCGGCATCCAGTGTTGTTCGAGCGCTCGATTGCTGTGCTCGCGCAGAGCGATGACGAGCAGTCTCGGCAGCGCCATGTCGTACTCGAATGGAGGCCCGATGACGACCACCTTCATGCCGTGTTGCATGATCCAGGAAACGGTGTGGCCGATCTCGGCCAAATCGTTATTTAACCAGGAGGACGCCAGGATCACCGTGTCGTAGGTTTCATGCTGCAGATGTTGTCCGAAGAGAAAGGCGGACGCCTTGCCGCACAAAGACCAGGACGGAGCTCCGACCGGCTGTTCACTGACCATCAGCGGGCAGCCGGCGATGCTGATCTGGGCAATATTTACATCGGGAAGGGCCTTGGCCAGGCCTGGATAAAGGGCCGCAGAGAGGCTGTCGCCCACAAGCAGCATGTTTCTGCGTGTGGGGTCCTTACGCAGGCAAATGTCCGGACGATATTTATCGAACGAATCTTCCTCGATGAAACAAACGCCCCGGCGCCACTCCGAGACTGGATGGAAACTGGAGTAACCGGCAACTCGCAACGCGTCTGGCGAGAAGCGTGAGGGCAGACCGCCTGTGGCGAGCATTGTGCAATCAACCGCAGCAATCACTGCCACGGCCGCTGCGCTGACGGCAAACAGGGTCTTGCGCTGGGGCCGGAATCTGCCTTTACGGAAAGGTCTTTCGATGAAGCGCCAGGAGAGAGCGGCTATCAGGATGGAGACAACGACCACCACAATCTTTGCTTGCTTATCGCCGACGTTGCGCTCCATAAGTACGGAATTGGTGTTTTGAAAAACCAGAATGGGCCAGTGCCAGAGGTAGAGGGAGTAGGAAATCAAACCAATGAAGACGATGGGACGCCACGAAAGCACACGCCCGACCAGCGAAGTTCCTGTCTCACCCGCGGCGATGACGAGAGCCGCTCCGATACACGGCGCTAAGGCAGTAGCCCCGGGGAAAAGGGTCCTCGGCCCGTACTTCGCAGCGGCGAAGAGGATGAGCGCCAATCCCGCCAGAGATGCGATGTTGCGTTGTATCGGGCCCTTTAACGAAGGCAGATAGCGTTGCGACAGGATTGTGCCGGTTAAAAGCTCCCACGCGCGGAAGGGGGCGAGAAAGAAAACAGATGAAGAGTCGAAATATACCCAGATCGACGCAACGATTAAGGGTGCGATGGTCAACGTCCAGACCGCAGCCTTAAGCCGGCTTGGAAAGAAGCGCCGCACCAGGACGAGGAAGATCGGGAAGAGAATATAAAATTGCTCCTCGACCGCGAGCGACCAGGTATGCAGCATCGGCTTGATGGCGCTGACCTCGTCGAAGTAGCCTGATTGACTCCAGAAGAGGAAGTTGGAAACGGAGAAGAGCGCCGCCAGCTCAGACCGCGCAAACGCCAGAAGGTCTCCCGGCAGAAAATACCGATAGGCCATCAGGCTCGTACCCAACAGCATTGCCAGCAGTGCCGGGAAGATGCGCCGGATACGGCGCTCGTAAAAACCCGCGATCGAGAATTTGCCGGCGGCCATTTCGGTGAGGATCACGGAACTGATGAGATAGCCGGAGATCACGAAGAAAACATCTACGCCGATGTATCCACCCTGAACAAAGTGGTAATCCAGATGGCAGAAAAGAACAAGGAGGACGGCCACGGCGCGCAGTCCATCCACGTCTGAACGATAGGTCAATGTAGTTTTGTCTATGCTTGATTCGCCCATTTTGAGCCAACTATATTTGAGCCTTCATTACAAAGACCTCAGGATTGAAAGCTTAAATCAACAGCAAAGCCAGTGAATCTTCCGATTCGCGCACCTCGAAATCCGCAAACGAGAATCCCTCACGCTGCACAATCTCTCCGAAGGCAAGGGGCAGCGCTTCGCGGGATGCGGGCCCCGCATCGACGCAGGTGTGAAACTCCCCTGGGCCGCGCGCCCGCAAAACGTGCCGCTATTTCCTCAACGCAGATTCAAAAACTTCCCGGTAGCGCTTAGCCACAGCCTCCGGCTGAAATTGTTCCAGATGTTGTTTCCTCCCGGCGATCAATTCATCCCGCAGGGATGAATTCGTAATCAGGTCCTTCAGGCCGCGAGCCAGCGCTTCCACGTCGCCGTTGGGAAAAAGAATCCCGCAGTCGCCGACTGCCTCAGGCAGCCCGCCGCCCCGCGATGCAACCACGGCGCATCCGGCCGCGATTCCTTCCAGAGCCACCACGCCAAACGGCTCCTCCCAAATGGAGGGCACAACCATAATCCTATGTCGGGCCACGATCTTGCCTCTGCCCTCACGAATCGTTCCCAGAAATTCCACCTGCTCCGTCAACTCGAGTTCCGTCGTCAATTGCTTCAGCGCCGGCATCTCCGGCCCATCGCCAATCACTGTGAACGAGGTAGTAAGTCCCTCCTGCTTCAGGATCGCCAACGCGCGCAGAGCCAGATCGCAGCCCTTGTCGGAAACCAGGCGTCCAAGAAATACGATGTCTTTATCGCGCAAACCGTTTCCCGGATCGGTAAATTCATCCGGCTCAAACGGGTCCTCGATCACAGTGGACTTTACCGGCAGATCCGCTGCAACCATCCGGCTCACCGCGATGTTCGAGCACCGGAAGAGCAGCGACCGCTTGAGATAGTCCTGCCATCCCCGCCTGCCATTGACGCGAACTATCCGGCCGTGATGGGCAATTACAATCGGCTTGCGCGCAAGATACAGGGGAAGAAGCGTCTTGAGCGAGATATTGCTTTGAAAGATAATGTCCGAGCCGCCGGCTAACTCGCGTAACTTCTTCAGCGAAGGCCGCCTCACCACCTTATACTCCCCGACGCTTTCCTCTCCCGGAGTATGCGTCACGACGGTAACGGTCTCGCCCAGCCGGGAAAACTGCTCGGCCAGTATGCGCGATACCGTCTCGATCCCGCCGATGCTGGGGGGAAAGACGTAAGAGCAGAAAAGTATCTTCATTGCACTTCGGGCGCCACCTGACCCGGACCCGGCGCTGCTGGCCCGCTGCTCCGTTTCTTGATGACAATCAGAGTTTGGTAAAACGCAATCGACTCGATACTCAGGTCGAAGGTATTGGGCTTGTAGCCATTTCCGAATTCGCGCCAGTTCAATCCATCGGTTAACGACTTGAAGTATCCCATCGCCGTTGTCGGGTCGTCACGATCGGTTTCATTACCGCCATATGAAGTCCAGTAGGACGTTTGTGTATCTTCCACTGCATAAGTGCCGCCGTCTGCGAGATACGGAAACAGGTGCTGAAACGTAAAGATCATGTGCGAGTTGAGATGGCTTCCATCGTCGATGATCACATCGATCTTGCCGATTTCGCGCACCAGCTCGTCCAGAAACTGCGGATCCGCCTGGCTGCCGCGGAAGATTCGGATTCTCCCGCGCTCATGAAGGCTCTTATCGTAGAGATCTACACCGAAAATGCGCGCATTCGGGAAATAGGCCTGCCACATGCGCAAGGAATTTCCGCCCTTTCTCGGGTTCTCCTCTCCTCCCACTCCAATTTCGAGAAGGTTGATCGGCTTACGGCGGACGCGATGAAACAGATCCTCGTAGTGCTGTGCATACCAGTGCAGATTCCACTTATCTGTTCCATAAATGGTCGCCAACATCTTCAAATCGGCGCCGAAGAAGAATTCACTCGGTAGATCGACGAGCCAACCGTGCCGCCCCATCTGGAACTCCAGGAGCCGGCTCCTGAACTTCTCTTTTTCGTCCGACGACTTCTGGCGATGGCGTTTAAGCCATGGTCTTATCAGCGAACCGAACATGGTGTCATCCCACCCTTTGCATTTCATTCTGCATTGGCATTTGCGGTCGAGGAAACCTGCCTGGAACCCGATCCCTGCTAAAGCTTTCCCGAACGGGCATCGCGCTCCAAGTGCTCTTCAGCTCTCTGTAAGAATGCCGTAATCGAATAGGCATCGGCGTCGCGCAGCGCTACGATGTCACTCTCACGGGGCGGGCCACGCGGACGTCGCCCAGTCTCCGGCCAAGCGCAATCGACGGCAGTTCGATCCACCGGTAGGAGCACCACGACACAAAAAGGACCAAAACCAGCACGAAGCACAGGATCGCTCCAAGAGGCATCCTGCCATACAGCAGATGAACGCAATAGAGCAAAACCACGCAATGCCAAAGGTAGAGGCTATAGGACACTCTGCCCAGGAAGAGAATCGGAGGCCAGGAGAGGATTCTTTTGCACCATGCCGAGTTGAGGCTGACAATCATCAGTCCGCCGGCGCCAACAGCGGTGATCCAATGCGAAACGTCCATCGATGCTGAACCAAGTAAGTGGCCAGCGAGTCCTAACAACTGGCCGCCCGCAAAGAGATAAAGCCATAAACACAGAATGGCGATAAGAATTCTGCCTAGCCGCGGAAAACGAAGCAGCCACGCCCCCAGCCTGTCTCTTTCGCGCGCCAGAACGATGCCGAGCACGAAAAGACTCGCAATATGCAACGATTCGTGCACCCTCCAGCCGGTTGGGTTCGAGCCTCTGTTCAAAGCCACGGCAACGGCGCTAAGCGCAGCGACGATCGCAAAGGACCATCTGCTTTTGAAGCGCAGAACCAGCCCGCACAACAAAGGAAAGATGAGCGAGATCCGCATTTCCTGAACCAGCGACCAGATCGGATTGTCGAATTGATTGGTGTCGAAACTTCCCACGAACAACACGTGTCGGCCCACCAGCCGCCAATCCACCGGCTCAGACCATGATGTGTGAAACCAGGGGCTCGCGGTAACCACACCGTGTAGCCGGAAGGCGCCGGCCACGGATACTGCGATGGCCGCAAGATAGGGTACATAAATGCGGAAAATTCTGCGAACCGTGAAAGTGAAGTACGTCTGGGGTCTTCCATTGATTGCGGGCAGCGACAGCACAAATCCGCTCAGTACGAAAAAAAGCAGGACCGACTCGGTGCCGAACGGAAGAGTTAGCCGCAGAATGCCGAGGACAACCCTGGAAGCAGGGTGAACGTCTTGCGCCCACAAAAGTGCAAGATGGTAGAGGACCACGGTCAACGCCGCCAGGCCACGAAGCGAATCGAGTTCGGTGAAGCGCGCCGTCCTCGCAGGAGCGCCGGTTCCATTCATCATGGCTTGTACTCGATGGGTCGATGTGCGGGCCAACTGGCAAACAATAGGGTACGGCCTAGCGAAAGTTGCTGCGACAGTAAACAAGCAACTCCTTGCGGCCGAGAATCTTGTCGTCGCGAATCTCCGCACTGGAAAAAAGTAAGCGGCCGAAGATCTGCAGAACCGCTTTTTCGCACATCAGCCGGGCCAAAATGACAGCTCGCGCCAGGCGCGGCTTTCTCATCAACCCATGCTTGCGCAACAGGCGCCAACGGCTCTTGTAGAAATGCATCACCCGGTCCCGCATGGGCTGTGCCATCCCGCGACCCACATGAAAAGCCCTGATCGAAGGATCGACTTCGACCTTCCACCCTTGCCTGCGCAGTCGGATACTATAGTCCACGTCCACATCCAGAAATTCAAACTTCGCATCGAATCCGCCCACTTGCGCATACGCCTCCGTGCGTGTCGCCATGCAGCCGGTGATCACGCACAGTCTGTCAAGCCGGGGTGCTTTCCTGCTCACTCGCGCATAAAGCGCCTGACCCAGGATCAGGCTCCATTGCGTCGGTTCGCTGAAGAACGACTCCGTCTGCATCCCGTTTTCATCCTGGGCGCGGAACCCCAACTGACCCAGTCGGGCATCGCGCTCAAAGTGCTCTTTCGCCTTCTGTGAAAACGGCGTCAGCGGATACGCATCGGAGTCGAAGACCACCACGATATCGCTTTGCATCATGGTGAAAGCTTCGACTAAAGCGCGCCCAAACCCGCGATTCGATCCTCCGCGAACCACCCTGATTCGGCTGTCGATCTCCATGGGCGGCGGGCTCGACGATCCGTTGTCGAACAACACATAATCGGTTACGTTGCCTGCTTCCAGGCGCATCGCGACATCGAGCGCCCGCAGCGCGAGTTCCCACGTGTTGTAATTCAACACCAGAACCCCGACCGAAAGAGCATGCTGACCATCCGGCGCAGTATTTTGCGGACTCATGCGAGCATTCTCCTCCAGGCGCAAACGATCCGGCGGAAGAACTCACCGGCTCGGCGATACTTCCGCACCAGCTGGCTCCGTTTATTGCATGCTGTAGCGCACCGGCTGTTGCCGAGTACGTCGCGGAGGCGCCAGGAAGGTCTCCGGTTTGGCCACTCTCAGTGCGGCCAGAGTAAAAGCGATTCCGATCACCATAAATCCCTGTTCCGTGGGCTGCTCGGAAACACCGAAGAGCAGCGCGCTCAAGGTCAGGGGGGCCAGCAGCAAGGCAAGCGGCTCGCGCCTGCGCGCCGCGCCCAGCGCCTGTGCCACCAGCCCTATGGCCAGAGCTAGCCGAAACAACATGAATGTAATGCCCAGAATCGGCCCAAACTCGGCCATGACGCGGCCGAGTTCACCTTCGCCGGTTGGGAACGTCACCGTTCCGGTCATCAGCTTCGAGATTGCCGCTGCGCCAACTCCCATCCCCATGCCGACCGGATTGCGCGTGTAATCGGTCGTTTCAAGCTGATTCGAGCACCGGCAAGAAAGCGCGGCTCTCCACTGCGCGCTCCGAGCTGCCTCCCTCCATTCTGTTGGCCGCCGCAAAACGCTCTGTAAGTGAGAGTGCCGCCCTGGTAAAGACCGGAATTAGAGAAACCAGGCAAAACACGGCAACGACCGGAATTGCCATCTTGAACACTTTGATTAACTGCGACACCCCCAAAAACGCGGCAATTCCCATGCAGGCCACAACCCCGATCAATTCGAATACCACGGTGCGGGCGCCTATCATCGGAATGGAGAGGATCACCGCGCCTGTTGCCGCCCACAACAGCCATTTCGGGGCGAATTTTTCGCGCGACAAGCCATATAAGATAAATGCCGCCGCCAGCGGAACATAATTCGTCGGCCCGGCTACGAAACTGAAGGTGCCGGAAGCTCTGGTATGGCCCTCGGTATAGTAGATTTGTCCGCCCCCCAGGTAGGCTCCCGTGTTGAGCCACGAACCCGGTGCCGCCATGTATTGCGCAACCTCAAGCAGCGTCATCGGCAACAGAATCCAAAGTGTGGCGAGGCCGAATTTACGCAGGTCTTCGGCAGTTAGATTTTCTCCCATAACGAAGGCAACAGGAAACGGAAGCAGATAGGACCGCAATCCGTAGATTGCCGCGATCCATGGGTTTTCCACGACAATCATCTGCAACCCGCAGAGAAGCAACATCCCAACCGCAAGAACCCCGGTAACTGCCGACCACTTCTGCGGCCACTTATTGGTACGAATTGCCTCCAGAACGATGAGCAGCCCGATTGGATCGCGAACCAGCAGCAACGGCGCTGAAAGACCCGGCACCACCCATTTGCGCAGCGCGCCTTCGAAGATCAGCAGCAGAAAATAAGCCCAGAATAGCTTTTTCAGCAGAGGCACTTTGTTGCGTTGCGGCATCGGATTTTGTCGTATCACTTGCACGCGGCGACGGCCTCCAATGCTTCTGCAAAATTGTCGCGATAACTCTCCCAGGATCTTTCCCGCGGCGGTTGCCTGCGCACGGCGCGACATCGCCGCCAGCAATTCCCGGTCACGGCTGAGAGTTTGCAACCGCTCGGCGATCGCATCTGCGGAACACACAGGCACCACGAAGCCCTCCCGTCCGTCCCGAACCAGATCGCTGGCGCCCACGTTCGGCGTCACGATCACCGGCAATCCGCAGGCCAGTGCTTCGGTAACCACCAGGCCGAATCCTTCGCCGAGCGAAGGCAGCACCAGCACGTCCGATTCCATCATCACATCCAGCACCTGGTCGTTCGACAGCGTCTCGAACCAGCGCCATCGGCGGCAGGCTTCGTCCACGCGGGCATTGGCATGGAACCGTCTTCCCACCAGCGTAAGTTCAACCTGAGACCCGAGCCCGTCGATTGCATCCAGCAGGTAGCCGATTCCTTTGTGCTGCACCAGCACCCCGACAAACAAAACCCGCAGCGGCCGCGCAGGATCGGTGACAACCTGTTCCCGCTGGCGAACTGCCGGAGCTCCGTAGTGCACCACGCGGATTTTTTCCTGGGAGACGGCTCCCGCCAAAGTCCGCCGCACGTGTTCGCTGGCCACAAAAACAGTCTCCGCCAGGGAAAGCTCTTCGTCTTTCCATTCCAAATGCGCGGCCGAATCCGCGAGATTAGGAAGCAGCCCGGCAAATGTGGGACTGCGCTCGGCTTCCTGCGCGAGCAATTGGCGCACCCAGTACCAGTAGCTGCTTGCCTGTTCGTAAATCGTCCTGATGCCCAGCCGCTTGGCCTCGCGAAAGGTCTTGAGTGCGCCCCCTTCATAGGCATACACCACATCGGGACGCAAGCTGCTCAGGCGCCGCGCCACCTTGCTGTCGAAATGCCGATAGACGCCAATGATCGAAAATGGCCGCTCTCCCGAAGTCAGAAAGCTATTGAGCGGCCGCTCTGCAGCATTGCCCCGGCGCCCAACCGAACCATCTCTCTGGAAGGAACGCATTTGACGCGCTCTTTTGGCGCCTCTCGATAAGCGCGCCGTTCCAGTATCGTTCGCACTCTCGCTGGCAGCAGCCAGTTCCAGCCAGACTGCGCATTCCAGGCAACCGTCGTCCAGAACTCCGCCAGCAGCTCCCGTTCGGCAAGGCTTTCGACGGCGTTGCGGACGTTTTGATTGCCCGTCGGATGAGAGATCAGGACGCGAGGCTTATTCATTTTCCCGCTCTGTGTCTTCGCCAGCTCTGCCCATCGCATCGAGCCATTGCTCGTAAACGGCCGCATGATCGTGTAATCTGTGTCCCGAGTACCAGCGCCATACCGCCAGCGAGCACGCTTCCAGCCCCCGCGGCGCAAGGTTTTTCGCCGTTTGCGGACTCAGAACATGCACTCCATCCTTCAGTCCGTCGAACTCCTCACGAAAATGCTGCGCAATCACCGGAATCACGCCGTGCGCGCTATAGGCGGCGAAGACTCCCGACTTTGCCAGGCAATTCGGCGGGTACGCGAGATAACCGAATGCCGTTCGCGTGAACAGGCGATCGATCTCCGTAGCGGCCAGCACGCCCATGCGTTTCACCGGAATCCCGTCCACTGCACCAGGAGCCCCGCATTCCGGACCAACGTCCAGAATCTCCTCGACCCCCAGTTGGCGCAGCGTGTCTCCCAGTTGGCGCAGCGTGTCTCCCGGATTGTTCAGCTCCCGATAGACTCGTTGCCTTGTTCCACCCAGACCAAAGACCGCCATCACTGGATCGCGATCAGCAAAGGGAACGTTCTGTTGCGCCTCACCCATTTGGGAGAACACCGGCATGCATCGGACCGCTAGCGCGCTTTGTCGAACCTCTTGCCGCTCCAGCCAGTCCGCGAAAACGCGCGCATTGGTGACGGGCAGTTCGCACGCTTCGAAAATCCTGCGATACGTCCGTTTTTGCCGCCGCGCATTCCAGAATGCAGATGTCCATGGCAGCCCGCTCGCATACAGCTCATGGAAAAAAACCGCAACGCGAAAGCGGCCGTCCGACTTCAGTTCGTCGAGCGCTCGGGCCAAAAGCTCCGGCGCTCCATCCGCCGAGTAACCGTAGCCGCTCAGGTGAACAAGAACCGCCGCTGCTCGATCTCCGCTCAGCGAAACGCAGGCATTCAGTAACTGATCCTGCGGGCAATAACGGACGGAATAAGGCAATTCGCTTCGCTCATCCGAGTTGAGAACAACAAACGCAGAATCGATCCCAAAGCTTGCCCTCAGCTCTTCCGCCAGGGCGATGGCATGATCGCTGACCCCGCAGCGCGCGGGCAGGAGTCGCGGAACAACCTGAATGAGCTGGCGATTTCCGGCCATTTTCATGTGAATTCGATGCTCTCGCTGTCCGCCGACGGCCTATCAAAGGATTCTCTCGTCCCCCTCGTCGGCCCCGTCTGCATTGATCAGCCCGGCTGCTTCGAGTTCCTCCCCAGCTGCTTGATCTTGCGTCGCACCCGGCTCAACTGCCGATCCATTGACTCCAAGCCCAATGCCTGCCGCAACAGAGCCCACAATAGTCTACGATTGCGTTCCTTCGCCGGCAGACTGCGACCAGAGCAATTCATCGATCGGCTGCGTCCCTGCTCCGAGCCCACCCGAGTAATGGATGTGACTGATGGGCCGGTGCTCCACCTGTATGGTGCGCAATAATATCCAGAACATCCTGGTAATCGCCTGCCCACGACGAGGCCCAGTTGTGCGGCGGCTTGCAAAGGTTCAGACCCGCCACTTGGCTAGAACCAACGTCACATGCAGAAGCGTCTGGTCGTGCCATATGTGCACGTCCCGGTGCGCTTCCATCCAGGCCAGCCCGGCAAGCAAGTCGGCAGGATGCTGCGGCGACCTGCGACACAGAAAATGCCCGGCCGTGAACGCGGCCTCCAGCGACTCCTGGCCCATCAATACTTCGAATTTGCGCGGCTCACGCAGGTTGAACTTGCCACCGGTGATGAACTCGTAGTCGGCGTGCACTACGTCCTGATTTTCCAGGTAGGGATAAAGCTCCTCCCAGTTCATCAACGCGACCACGTCGTTATCCGAATAGAGAAACTCGTCGAACTCTCCAAACCAGCAGAGAAATCTGCGCAGATGGCCGGCACTGCACTGTGGTATCCGCGCTTGCAGTTCTTTGAGAAACGCCAACCCTTCGGCGGAAAAATCGCCCATCGAAATTTGCTCGACATCATCCCATCGCGCATCCAGTTCAGCGGGACTTCCGCCATAAGGAATGACTCGAATCGGCAGTCGGCAACCGCAGCGGCGGATGGAAGCGATCAAATTGTTGCACTTCGCTTCGCTTCGCCGGTTGGCAACAAGATAGATACCCCGCCGGGGCTCGGATGCTGGCTTTTCTTCCATAGATTCGATTCGCCGCGACTGATCGACGCCGCCTTGGAAAATCCCTTCCTCGATCCACGGTTATTGGGTGGCGGCGGTAGAGCACCAATCCCGCTCCGATTCCGACCATGTCGTTGATCGCCTGAATCGTGATCAGCCTTACATTATTCGTGGGGACGTACAGAATATCTCCATCCTTCATGGCTACGTCGGGGGCCCGGCCTTTAATAATCTCATTCAGGGGAATCGTGATGGCCTCTTTCCTGCCGTCATCCAGGGTTCGCACCAATTGCACTCGCTTCCAGTCCGGGGATGGTTTGGCGCCCCCTGCAAGCGCGAAGGCTTCTTCCACTGTCAATTCGGCGCGGCCATCCAGCACGAATCCCCCGGATTTCAGGACGTTGCCCACGATATAGACGATGCCTGCTCTCGGCACCAGAATCGAATCGCCCGGAAAGATCTGGATGTCTGTGATCACCGGCTTGAGAGCCGCGGGATTGTAATCCACAGTGATGGGATTTCCAGGGTCGCCTTTACGCATAATCAGCACTCTGGACGATGCCAGTTGCGTAATACCGCCGGCCGCGACGATCAAATCGTTCAGTTTCCGAATTCCCAATGCGGGGAACACTCCGGGCGTCCTCACTTCCCCGTTTACCGTAATTCCCTGCGTCGCATACTCGGCAATGAACACGGTCGCGTGGGCCGCGGCCGGCAACAGAATTTGTTCTTCCACATAGCGCTTCTCGATCGCCGCTGCCGCCTCATTCGCTGTCAAACCCGCCACATGCAGGTGGCCGATCAGAGAGACAGCGATGTCGCCGTCCTGATCCACCCGATAGTGGCCCGACAGATCCGGATTCTCGAACATCGTCACTTCAAGCAAATCCCCCGGGCCAATCTTCAAGGCCGGCGCGGCATTGCCTGCCGAACTGTCTGTCGTCTGGGCGATTCCCGCCATCGGATGCGCCAGCATCAGGCACCAGAACGTGATCGCGAGCGCCAGTGTCTTCGCCATGTTATTCCCCCTTTTCCTCGTCTTCATATCCGTAAGCCCGGGTCGAAGACGTTGCATTCTGTCGATATCCATATCCATACCAGTAATCTCTGGCGTACATGCCGTACCGGTAGGTGTAGAAGTTCTCTAGGCGTAGGTCGACATCGTTCACCACCACGCCGGCCACGGGCGCATTCACGCGCCACAGCAGATCGCGCGCCCTGATCAAGGCGCGTTTACGCGTCATCCCTGCGCGCGCCACCAGGATCACCGCATCGGCGCGTACCGCCAACGCCTGTGTATCGGAAACTGCAAGCAGCGGCGCAGTATCGACCACGACTCTGTCGAACTGTTGCGCCCACTGCCGCATCTGCTCCTCCATGCGATTGGAAGAAAGCATCTCTGCCGGATTCGGCGGCCGCGGACCCGTCGTCAGAACGTGCAGTGTTGGCGCTTCAAGCAGTGGCGCCGGCACGTCCGGGTGCTCTCCCGGATTTGTAAGCACCGTAGACAGCCCGAATCCCTGGTTCGGGAGTCCAAATACGCGATACAGACTTCCCCGGCGCAGATCGGCGTCCACCAGCAGAACGCGCTCCCCTCTTTGCGCAAGAACAATCGCAAGATTCAGCGCGGTTGTAGTCTTGCCTTCTGCCGGAAACGAGCTTGTCACCACAATGACTTGCGGCGGGTTATCGATCGATGAGAGCAACAGCGCGCTGCGCATGCTCCGGTAAGCTTCGGCGCCATTTGATTTCGGGTCCCACAAGGTAATTAGCTGCTGCTGTGCATGTTGTGATCCATTCGCCGCCTCTTCCTTGTCTCCATTCTTCTTCAATCCTGGAGCGGGCGTCAGATGCGGAATGGCCGCCAAAGAAGGCAGCGCCGATGCGCTCTCGACTTCTTCCGACGTGCGCAGCCTGTCGTCGATCGACTCAATCACGAAGGCCAGCACGCACCCGATGACGAACCCTGCCAGCAATCCCAGCATCGCCGTCTTGCTTCTCGCCGGCGATACCGGGGCCAGCGGAATCTCCGCGCGATCAATCACCGTGATGTTGGCCGCCGACATTCCCGCATTGATGGTTGCTTCCTTCAGGTTCGTCTGCAGGGTGTCATAAAGAGTGCGCGTCAACTCGGCCTGGTGGCGAAGCATGGCGTATTGCGCCACGTCCTCGTTGAGTTTATAGGCCGCGTCTTCCTGCTCCCCCAGGCGGTTGCGCAGCGAATCTTCCAGTTGCCTCGCAGCCTGGTATTCATCCTGCACCTGGCGTTTCGCCAGTTCCATTTCCTTATCGATTTGCCCCTGCAGCTTGCTGATCTGAAAATCCATCTGCTGCATCGCCGGGTGCTTGGCCCCGAGCTTTGTCGCCATTTGCACGCGTTGATTCTGCAGGTCGGTGAGCTGCGAGTAAAGCGCCGCGAGCGTCGTATCGTCGCTCATCAAGGCCATCATGTCCGGCTGCATCGCGTTAAAGTCGCGCATGCGCGATTCCTTCATGATCCGGTCCGCCTCGGCGTCGTCCAGCTCGTTGCTGATTTTCTCCAGCGTTTGCACGGTCAGATTCGAGTTCTGATCCGTGCCCACAATGTTGTGCGCCTTTTGATAATCGGCCAGTTGGCGCTGCGCATCCGCCGCGTCCTGCTTCATATTGTTGATTTGTCTTTCCAGCCAATCGGACACGTGCGCCGTGCGCTCGAAGCTGACCCGCAGGCCCTCGTCCGAATACGTATCTACCAGCCCGTTTACGATCGCCGCGGCCAGTTGCGGGTCGGTCCCTCGATAGTGAATCCCCAGAATCCGCGTATTGGGGACGATCGTGATGGTCAGCCCGTCCTTCATGATTCCCAGCATCGCCCGCCGCTCCTGCGGCGTGATGGGCGCGGAAGCCGCCTGCATTGCGGCCGCATTCTTCCCGTCCCTTTGCCGAACCAGGTTTACGAGATCGGCCTTCTGCGCCGCTTGAAACAGCACCGAGTCGCTCTGGATCACTTCCACCTCGGTCTGCAAAGCGATTACATCTTCGTCCGCATACTCAAATTCCATTGCATTATTGTTCAGTGCGCTGGGCTTGATTTCGATCGTCGAGACCGTCTCATAAACCGGCGGCGTGCGATAAGCGTGCCAGACGGCGAATGCAAAGCAGAGAATGGTCACCGCTAGGATGGTTAAGCGGTGCTTCGAGATCACGCGCCACACATCCATCAGGGATCGTTCACCGATCGCAAGGATCTTCGACTGGCCGTCAGTTGGCAGGCCCATTTGAGGCCCCACCTGAGGTTCGAGAGACATAAAAACTCCTAACCCATCACCAAATAAAGATAACTGCTTGTGAGGCGACTATTGATTCAGTAACAAAGTACTGCATCCGTGCCCCATCCTTTCGCCCGGCTTTTTGGGCGAATGGGTGGGAGAACAATACTGCATCCGTGCCCCATCCTTTCGCCCGGCTTTTGGGGCGAATGGGTGGGAGAGCAATACTGCATCCGTGCCCCATCCTTTCGCCCGGCTTTTTGGGCGAATGGGTGGGAGAACACGAACTTCACTGGCGCGAAATCATGCGGCCAAAGCACCAGCCGTCACGCCCCAAACACCTCGTTGATCGCAGCCGCCGTTCTCTCCATGGAGAATCGCGCCGCAAAACAGGCTTGCGCGCGAGCCGCCATCGCGGCCTGTTCCGCAGCCGGCAAACCAAACCACCGCTGCAACAGCCCCACCGTGCCATCGAGCGTGTCCTCGCCGGCCATGCCCACCCCGTCGTTCTCAATCTCCGGCCAGATGTTGACCTGGTAGCTCAGAAGCACCGGCCGCCCCGCGCGCAAGGCCTCGGCCACGGAAACCCCAAAATTCTCCTGGTGCGAGGGCAGGACAAAGGCGTCGCAGGCCCGCAGCGCGCCCCACTTCACATCGCCGCCAATCAAGCCCGGCCAATGCACCCTTCCGGCGATGCCCATTTGCCCCAGCGCGGCTTTCCAGTCGCGCCTGCATTCCCGCCTGGTCCGGGCCGGCCATCACCAGATCCACTTCCGGTGCCATCTCGGCCACGCGCGCAAACGCCTCGATCAGCAGGTCGCAGCCTTTCTTCTCGTGCATGCGCGCCAGAAACAGCAGAAAGCGCCGCCCGCGCAATGCGGGCCATGCGCGATAGAACGCCTCAACCTGGGCGGCGGGATCGTGCACGACATCTCCCCCTCCATGATGCCCAGCGGAGCCACCACGCTCTTCCAATGGCTGGGCCGGAAGCTGGTCTTGGCCAGATCGCGTTCTGTGGTGGTCGTAAAAAAAACTGCTGCCGCGTCGCGCAGGACCGCATATTGCCATGGCCAGTAGAGGCGCTTTTTCACATGCTTTAGCGGATACTGCCGGTTGAACCAAGGATCGAGCGCGCCGTGCACAAAAATTCCATACGGCTTACGCGCGCGGCGCGCCGCCGAACGCAGCGCGGAACCGGGAAAGGTCCAGACGCCATGCATGACCATGCCGTCAAAGCGTCCGGCGTTGGCCCCGAGCCAGCGCCACAGGCGCGGCGAAAAGGCGTACCGGCCCAGAAAAGACTGGTCGAGAGCATGCACCGGGCAGTCGAGACCGCTCAAAAATTCCGCCTGCGGGCTGTCCAGGCAGACTGCCTCAACCTCCGTGCCCGCGGCGCGCGAGGCCTTCACCAGTTGCCGCACCGCCTCCGGAGGGCCTCCGGTAGCGGGAGAAAAACTGTCGATGACGTGCAAAATGCGCATGAGTCGGTGGTTGCGAAAAAAAGTGTCTATTCCGGCGCCGAAAGTTCCGCATAGGCATTGAACAGCGCCTCGGGACTGGAACCGTCGCCGGCGAAAAGCCGATGCAGAGTGCGGTGACTGAGAATGATCGAAATCAATGAAAGCACAAGGTCTTGGCGCTCGAGCAGCGCAGCTCGCCCTTGCTCACCCATGGCTCCAGGTAGCGCGCTATCACCTCCACCAGTTCGCCCAGGTGCTTGCGCAGTAGCGGATCGATATCGTCGCCCATCTCGAGCGAGCAATACTGCATCAGGCGCAGGAGATCGCTGCCGGTTCGAGAGTGTCGCCGTAATCAACTCAAAAGTGCGCGCCACCGCTGTCCTTGCGTCCTGCGCCTCCGCAATGCGGGCCAGCAGTCGCCGCGCAGCTTGACCTGTTGCAGTTCGGCATCGAGCACGGCGACATACAGATCGCGCTTGCGCGGATAGTGCCGGTAGATGGTCACCTCGTTCACTCCCGCACCGGCGGCAATGTCGCGCGTGCTCACGCCGTTGTAGCCAAAGTTCGGCAAACATTCCGGCCGCGCTGGCCAGGATGCGCGCTTCGGCATCGCCTTTTCCGGCGTTTTCGAGTCTTGGACATGGGAATCTCAGTGCGCGGCTGCTGCAGCAGACGCCGCCGCCATGAAGAATTGACTTTTAGTGAAGGAGGGTCGGGAAAGTGACATCCGTTGAAATGGGCTTATGGGGTGGGTTGCGGGTACATCACATCTGCACGTGCTTCAGCCGAATTAGCTCATCGGTTTCCACAGTCATCGGAAACACTTTTCAAGGGACGCAAGAAGTGTCAGGGCAGCACTAAACAGTTCGCTGAAAAATGCGTCCGTGAGGCAAGAGTGTCAGGGCACGACTTTAGTCGTGCCGAAAAAGCAACCCAAAATGGGCCGGGCTTCAGCCCCTGAGGGAAAATTTTCGAGCGAGAGCGAATTCGAAGTGCCCTCACCCGCACCCCTCCAGGCTCCCCACGCAGCTCGCCCGGCGCGAGCGGCTCCAGATCGTCGCGGGCCACTTCCACGGAGTAGCTTTGCATGATGTGCTCCACGGCCAGAACCACGCGCAGGCTGTTTTTCTTGCGCACCACGATGCCTTCGAATCCGGCCAGGGCGCCAGACCGTATGCGCACGCGCTGGCCAGCGGTCAGCAACGGATGCGGCCGCACCCGTTGCGTCTCGATCCCCGTGCGCAGCGCTTCAATCGTGGCGTCGGGCAACGACGCAGGCTCGCCGCCCGTTCCGCCCACGACCGACAACGCGCCGGGCACGCCCAGCACGCGGCTGCGCTCACTGCGCCGGATATGAATGAACAGGTACCCAGGGAAGAGCGGAAGATCCAGCGTCACCCTCGACCCATCCGCCCATCTGCGTTCCGCCTTGTAGAGCGGAAGGTAAAATTCGATCTCTCGCTGGCCCAAATGCTGGGCCACGCGCTTTTCATGCCGCGAGGCCGTGTACAGAGCAAACCACCGGCACGGCGACGCTCCATCGAACATCTGTTCGGGATGTGTGAGATGGGTCGCCGAGCTTCTCATTTCTTGCATAGCTTCGCTATCCTCACTTGGGTGAGGTCTTTTCCACAGCCTATGCCATCGAACAAAAATCGCGAAAACTTGCGGCCGCAGACCCAAAAAACGAAGGGAAGGGAAAATGCCTGCCAGGAACCATTCCACACGGGCATGAAAGGAAGTGCTTTCACCGGCTCTTCAAATCATTTTTCTTTGAAGTCGAGGCAAACTGGTGATTCGACTATATCAGTCCGCCTGTCGAAATCAACGGCGAATTCCGCGTGTCCCATCGCCTCGGCCTTACCAATGACAGTGGCTGCATGCTTACTTTCGTGCTCTACTTCGCCCTTTTGTCGCCACCCTTTTCTCCGGCGTCCCAAGCCGGTCCACGGCGATTCGGCTCGTCCATTCAATCGTCACCTTAATCTCGATCCGGTTCTGCCCCGGCTTCTGGGTGTGCGTGAGAACTCGCCACAGCAAACTTTTCGGATACAAAGTCGGAGGGAGCAGCAGCCTTTAGGCTGCTGAATAAGCGCAAAATCTGGAATCGGCTTTAGCCGCGGGCCTTTCCAAGCAGATTTCTTTACCTGGGACCGAGTTCTCACGCAGACACTTCAGGCCGCGGTCAAGTCCACCCGGCATGGCAGCATCCACACCAGGCCCGCTGGCTTACCATTCACACTGACCTCGGCAATGTCTCTGTCACGCTCCGCAAAGCGCTGTTTAGCAAACTCCAAATCCCATCGGCTGACGTGATACTCTTCGGCCTGCAACAACTCGCACCTAAAAGCCACCATGAAAAAATCAGTGATCTTCTTTGCGGCAATCAGCGCACTCATTCCGGCATGGATTTCAGCACCGGCGCAACAGGCAGCGCCAAACCAGCACTATCCGGCCAGCCCGTATCGTGCGATCCCGCGCCCTGCCCTGGCTCAATCCCGCGCTCGCCCCCGAAGCGCGCGCCAAAGATCTCGTCAGCCGCATGACGCTCGAAGAAAAAGTGAGCCAGATGCAGGATGTCGCGCCGGCCATTCCGCGGCTGGGCGTTCCCGCCTACAACTGGTGGAACGAAGCGCTGCACGGCGTGGCGCGCAACGGCATCGCGACCAATTTTCCGCAATCCATCGGCCTCGCGGCCACTTGGGACACGGCGCTCATGCACCAGCATCGCGACGGTCATCGCGGTCGAGGGCCGCGCCAAGTACAACGAGGCCCTTCGCCACGACGATCGCAGCCGCTTCGCCGGCCTCACCTTCTGGTCGCCGAACATCAATATCTTTCGCGATCCGCGCTGGGGCCGCGGCATGGAGACCTTCGGCGAAGATCCTTTCCTCACCGCAAGCATGGGCGTCGAATTCGTCAAAGGCTTGCAGGGCGACGATCCCAAATACCTCGAGCTGGTAGCCACGCCCAAGCACTTCGCCGTGCACAGTGGACCCGAGCCCACGCGCCACAGCGTCAACGTCGACGTTTCCGATCACGACCTGGAAGACACCTATCTCCCCGCGTTCCGCGCCACCATCGTCGACGCCCACGCGGACTCGATCATGTGCGCCTACAACGCCATCGACGGCACGCCCGCCTGCGCAAACTCATGCTGCTCCAGAAGCATCTGCGCCAGGATTGGGGATTCAACGGCTACGTCGTCTCCGATTGCGATGCGGTGGACGACATTGTGCGCGGCCATCATTTTGCCGACAATCCCGGAACAGGGCAGACGCCGACGCGGTCAAAGCCGGGACCGATCTCGATTGCGGCCCGGCCTACAAGGCGCTGACCAAGGCCGTCGCCGAAAATCTGCTGAGCGAATCCGAAATCGACACCGCCGTCACGCGTCTGTTCACGGCGCGCATGCGGCTCGGCATGTTCGATCCGCCTGCCGCCGTGCCCTTCAATTCCATTCCGTACTCCGAAGTCGATTCCGCGGCGCACCGCGAACTCGCCCTTGAAGCCGCGCGTGAATCGATCGTGCTCCTCAAGAATCGCAACGGCACACTGCCGTTCAAGCCCTCCATCCGCAAGCTCGCCGTTGTCGGTCCCACCGCGGATCTGCTCGAGTCCATCGAAGGCAACTACAACGGCGTCGCATCGCATCCTATTTCGCCTCTCGAAGGGCTGCGCAAACAATTCGGCAGCGACAACATCCTCTACGCAGCCGGGATCGATCCTCGCCGACGGCACGGCCGCGCCCGATTCCTTCGGCCTACCTGCGCACCGATGCCACGCTCAAGACCGCCGGCCTTAAGGGCGAGTACTTCGACAATCCACAATTTGAAGGCGCGCCGAATTTGGAGCGCGTCGACGCGAAGATCAATTTCGATTGGAACCGCGTGGCGCCATCGCCGGATCTTTCTTCGACGGCATTCTCCGTGCGATGGACGGGAATGCTCGTCCCGCCCGTCTCCGGCGACTACGTGCTCGGGCTTCGCGGCCCGCGGCCTTTCATGCAGTCGGCGCTGGTGGACCGAATGCTCCGCATCGCTGGCGCAATCCGACCGCGTCCGCCTCTTCGTCGACGACAAGCTCGTCATGGACAGCCACAGCAATCCGGCCAACGCGCGTCTCAGTTTTGCCGACACGCAGCCGCACGCCCTCCGCATCGAGTATGTGCATTCTCCCAACGACCGCATGGTCGATCTCGAGTGGATTCCGCCAGCGAACAGTTTGCTCGACGAGGCCATTCAAGCAGCAAAGAACTCCGACGCGATCGTCGCTTTCGTCGGTCTCTCGCCAAATCTCGAAGGCGAAGAGATGAATGTGCACGTCGACGGCTTCGAGGGCGGCGACCGTACCAGCATCGAGCTTCCTCAGGCGCAGGAGCACTTGCTTGAAGCGCTCGGCGCGACCGGCAAGCCGCTCATCGTTGTGCTCATGAGCGGCAGCGCATTGGCCGTGCCGTGGGTCAACGATCACGCAGACGCGTTGCTCGCCCATGGTATCCCGGCGAAGAAGGCGGCGACGCGATTGCCGAAACCCTCACTGGCAAAAACAATCCCGCGGGACGTTTGCCGGTCACCTTCTATCGCTCCACGAGCGATTTGCCCGCCTTCACCGACTATTCGATGAGCAACCGTACCTATCGCTACTTCAAAGGCGAGGTCATGTATCCATTCGGATTCGGTTTAAGCTACTCGCACTTCAGCTACGGCGCGCCGCGCGCGGCAGCAAGGCAATCCAGGCCGGCGACTCCGTCACAGTCACCGCCGAAGTGCGCAATGCCGGCCCACGCGACGGCGACGAAGTGGTCGAGCTGTACATCAAGCCTCCGCAAACTTCGGTCTCGCCTCGCGTCGAGTTGGAAGGCTTCCAGCGAATTCATCTGCGCGCAGGCGAGGCGCATCGCGTGCATTTCACACTGACGCCGCGGCAGTTGAGCGAAGTGGATGAAAAAGGCAATCGCGCAGTCATGCCAGGAGATTACGCAATCTCCGTCGCCGGCGGGCAGCCGTCATCGACAACACCAACAACAACTCTTCAAATCTCCGGAACCCTTGCGCTGGCACAGTAATTCGCATCGTAACACCGCGTGAACCGGCAGGCCGTCCATCGGATATAGTCCTGATCAGAACCTTTTTATTCTGTAACGAGGAGCCCTCATCATGCCGGATCCCATCATTGTCCAGAAAGGCCCGTACCCCGTCGCCGTCGAAGCGGGCAAAACCTATTTCTGGTGCGCTTGCGGACGCAGCGCCAACCAGCCGTTTTGCGATGGTAGCCACAGGCAAACCGGATTCACGCCGATGAAATTCGAGGCCACGGAATCCGAAACCGTCTATTTCTGCGGATGCAAGCACACGGCCAACCCATGCATGTGCGACGGCAGTCACGGCAAGCTCTGATTCGCGTCGAGCCCATTCACGACTCCGTTCAGTCGCCGAATTCGAGTTCGTCGAAGCGCCGCCATTTGTAAATGGCGATGGACAGGATCCAGCTCAGTGCAAAGATCCCGATGATGAAGTAACCCAGCGCGCCGAAGTTGCCATTGAGCTTCAGCACCGCATCCCAGAACAGGCCGCTCCAGTGAAACTGTCCGGCAAGCAGGCCCAGCGCCTCAATGCCGCCCACCACCAGCGCCACCACCACTGAAACAAAAGTGATCGTCATGTTGTAGTAGAGCTTGCGCACCGGCTTGATAAACGCCCAGCCGTACGCTCCCAGCATCAGAATGTTGTCGGTGGTGTCGATCAGCGACATGCCGGCGGCAAAAAGCGCCGGAAACACCATGATCGACCACAACGGCAATCCCTTCGACGCTTCGGCCGCGGAGATGCCCAGCAGCCCGATCTCGGTCGCGGTATCGAACCCGAGCCCGAAGAGCACGCCCAGCGGATACATGTGCCAACTGCGCCGGATCATCGCAAACATGGGCCGGAAGAGCCGCGCCAGGAATCCGCGGCTGGCCAGCAGCATGTCGAAATCCTCGTCCACATATGGCGCGCCATTGCGCACGCGCACAAAAGCGCGATAGATGGAGCTCAGCACCACGATGTTGACGATGGCGATACCAAACAGGAAAAGCGCGGAGACGAGCGTGCCGATCACGCCGCCCACCACGCGCGCCCCGTCCATGCGGTGCTGCAGCGCAAGAGCAGTCGCGGCGATGGCCGCCGAGCCCAGCACCACGATGGTCGAGTGCCCCAGCGAAAACATGAAGCCGACCCCGACCGGCCGCTTGCCTTCCTGCATCAGCTTGCGCGTCACGTTGTCGATCGCGGCAATATGATCGGCATCCACCGCGTGGCGCAGGCCGAAGCTGTAGGCCAGCAGCGCCGTGCCCAGCAGCAGCGGATAATGGCGAAACGCCACGATCGCCCACAGCCATGCCGCCGCATTGAACGTGAACAGAATCCCGTAGATGCCGATGATCTTGCCGCGCAGATTCGCGGGAGCGTCGTCGAAGAGACGCCGCAGCACGCGCCACTGCGAGTCGCTGCATTCTCCGAGTCGAGCGCCAGGCCGGAATTGGCCATAGGTTTGCCAATGAGACCGATATTACCATTTTAAAAATCGTGCTATCAAATGCCGCGCCGTCACGCGCGAAGCGTCAGCCACATCGCCCAGTGCCCCATCCTTTCGCCGGTTTTTGGGCGAATGGGTGGGACAGCACGGACCAAAGCCGTCCACCCGAATCTGTCACATAGGTTCTGAGAAATCGCACTTGGACCAAAGACTCGTTAAGCCCGTGCGGCGGGAGCCGCCGGAGCGGGCTTGGGCTTCGCCACTTCCTTGCGAGCCGGGGCCAGAATGGCATGCAGAATCGTGCCTTCCATGCGCGGCATAAACTCCACCATGCCGGCGTCGCCGATGTCCTGGATGAGCCGGTTGATGATCTTGTAGCCCAAGTTCGCGGTGCGCCATCTGGCGGCCGCGGAAGCGCAGGCTCGCCTTCACCTTGTCGCCCTCGCCCAGGAAGCGCACGGCCTGGTTCTTCTTGGTCTGGTAGTCGTGCTCGTCCACCGTGACGGAGAACTTCACTTCCTTGAGGACAATGACCTTTTGCCGCTTGCGCGCGGCGCGTTCGCTCTTTTCCTTCTCGTAAAGGAAGCGGCCGTAATCCTGGATGCGGCAGACGGGCGGCACGGCGGTGGGAGAAACTTCAACCAGATCGAGCCCGCGCTCCCGGGCCATGCGCAGGGCATCGAAGGGCGGCAGAATTCCTAATTGTTCGCCGTTTTCGTCGATCACACGGATTTCGCGCGCGCGAATCCGATCGTTGATGCGGATAAAATTCTTGGCTGCACGTTTATCGAATGCGATGGTGCTCCTCCGAGTGCTTCGCCATGCAAATCGGGACAAGACATCCCATGAGCCGCGACGGCACAGGTGCAAACTGAGTATAGCATTGGCTCGGGGTGCTTGAACAAAGGGTTTATGCGCTCGCGGAAGCCATCATCGCACTCTCCGCATTCAGCCCCGTCACCCGTACCCGCACCAATTGGTTCGCCGCGAAACTGCCCTCCACCTCAACGGGAAGAAAGTTCTCCGTCAGCGCCGCGGTCGATCCGCGCCGAGCAAGAGCCGCCGGCGTATGCAGCGTGATCACCTCAAGCTCGCGCCCCACAAACTGCCTCCGATGGCTGGCGCTTTTCTCGGCGGCAAGCGCTCGCAACGCGGCCATCCGTTCTTCGACAACCTCCCCGGCAACAGAGTCTGCTGCATGCAATGCCCAGCCCCGCGTTCCCGGCCGCGCCGAAAACGGAAATAGATGCAGATAGCCGAAGGGCAGCGCGCGGAGAAAAGCCAAAGTCTCCTCGAATTCGCTGTCCGTCTCGCCGGGAAATCCCGCCATCACGTCCGCGCCCAGTGTCAGATCGGGCCCAGCCGCGCGCAACAACTTGTCGACCTTCTCCGCATAGTGCCAGGGCCGGTAGCGGCGATGCATACGGCGCAAAACCCCATCCGATCCCGATTGCAGCGGCAAATGCGCATGACGCGCCAGCCGATTGCCGCCAAACTCGCCCATCAACGCAATCAACTCGTCGCTCCAGTCCATCGGCTCAATCGAACTAAGGCGCAGCCGCGGCAATCCCGTCTCCTCGAGAATCGCTCTCACCAATCCCGCGAATGTGCGCGGCACAACTCCCACGCGACCCATTCCACCGATCTCCCGTGCCCCATCCTTTCCGCTTTTTTCTGCGGAAAGGGTGGGAAACCGGGAAGCTTGGTTCTGGCCGGCAAAATCCCGTCCCCATCGCCCTAGGTTGATCCCGGAGAGCACCAGTTCCTTGCCACCGGCAGCGACGAAACCCTCCACCTGTCGCATCACCACTGCGTAGGGCAGGCTCTTGGAAGGCCCCCGCGTGAAGGGGATGACGCAAAACGTGCAGCGATTGCCGCAACCCTCCTGAATCTTCAGATTCGGCCGCGTCTGCGCACCCGGCGCAAGATGGGCGTCACTCCCAGGCGCATCCTCAATAAAGGAATGCGCAAAACGATCGTCGGCCCAGATGGGAGCCGAGATGGGAGCCGCACCCACCGAAAAATGACCAACGCTGGCCGCAAGCAACGACGCCACCGGCACCAGCATGGGTGCCCCCGGTGCCTCGCCTCTGGGCACCGGGGAGGCTACGCCCATCGCTCGCCTTGCCCCGCGCGTCAACTCCAAAATGATGCCGGGCGCCAGCGCCTTGTGGCTGTTGCCCACCACCGCCGCCACGCCCTCCATCGCGGCGAGTTCCTCGGGCGCGCGTTGCGCGTAGCAGCCGGTAACCACAATCTTCGCCGCGGGATTCCGCCGGTGCGCGCGGCGGATGAATGCGCGCGCAGCGCGATCCGCCTCCGCCGTCACGCTGCACGTAT
Organism: uncultured Acidobacteriaceae bacterium; assembly: GCA_963732305.1. Classification (GTDB taxonomy): domain Bacteria; phylum Acidobacteriota; class Terriglobia; order Terriglobales; family Acidobacteriaceae; genus Telmatobacter. The sequence continues at coordinate 61,471 of CAVSYW010000002.1, read as the reverse complement.
TCACAATCACCACATCGTCGGCAAAAGGCTCCAATTCGCTCATCGCGCGCAGATTTCCCGCAATGGCCTCGCCGTCGGCGCGCGCCGCCCTGCAACCGAAATGCTCAACGTGAAATCCCGCCATAGTTCCAGTCTATTGAATTACTGGTGCGTGTTTCAAAAATGATTTCGTGAAAGGGCACGACTTCAGTCGTGCCACAAAAGCCGCAAAACGAGTCGGGCTTCAGCCCCTGCCAATCCGTCCTTTGCCGAATTCGCTTTTCGTTCGGACTTTTTCCGCAGCCTGTTTAGCCCCCGATGAACTTTTTTCGAGCTGGCCCACTCCGAATTCGCCGAAAGCAGCCCCAACGATTTACGCTTGGATCGGTTTTCATTGAGGAGATCGTATGCGCTTGCCTCTCCGTATCTCGCTGATCGCCACCCTCGTCATTTGCATCTCCGCTGCATCCAGCCTGCTCCCGTCCCTCGCCGCGCAAACCGAGCCGCGGCCCCGCATTCTGGTCTACACGCGCAACTTCACGCCAGACGGCAAGGGCTACGTGCACGACAACATCGCCGCCAGCGTGGCGGCCATCCGCAAAATGGGCCAGGAGTCCGGATTCATCGTCGATGCCTCAGACGACCCCGCCGTTTTCACCGACGGCAACCTGCGCCAGTACGCCGCGCTTGTCTTTTCGAACAGCAACAACCAGGCCTTCAGCGACGACGCCCAGCGCGAAGCTTTCAAGCACTACATCGAAGCTGGTGGCGGATTCGTCGGCATCCACTCGGCCTCCGGATCCGAGCGCGATTGGCCTTACTTCTGGTCTGTACTGGGTGGCAAATTCGTGGCTCATCCCCACCAGCAGCCATTCACTGTGCGCGTCGTCGATCCGGACTTCGCCGCCGTCAAAGGAGTGCCCGCCCAATTCGCCTGGACCGACGAGTGCTACTTTCTCGACCACCTCAACCCGGGTATCCATCCGGTTTTGGTAACAGACCGCACAAAACTCGCCACGCTCGAACCCATGACCATCGACGCCACGAAGTTCCCCGTCGACTTGCCGCTGGCGTGGTACCAGAAATTCGACGGCGGGCGCGAGTTCTACCTGGCGCTTGGCCACAACAAGGAGGACTATGCGAATCCCCTGCTCTACGGGATCATCAGGAACGGCATCCTATGGGCAATAAAGCCCGGCCGGTAGGGACTGACCAGGGCAGCCAAAGCGTCTGATTCGAAATCCATACCGTCAGAGACCGTCACGCAAACCCCTACTCCAGCCCAACGAAACTCCCTCTTCGCTATACTGGACACACACGGTTTCTATCCGTAGATTTATTGCGAGCGATGACCACTTCCGCCACAGCCCACATCCGGGTTCCCGCCCGGGATGAATTCAAGAACCAGACGCGGCATATTGCGGGTTACGTTTACTTCACCTTCATCTGCTACATATCCATCGGGTTGCCGCTCGCGGTTCTGCCGCCGTTTGTGCATCTGCGCATGGGCTACAGCGCGGTGCTGGCCGGGCTGGCCATCAGCATCCAATACATCGCCACTCTCGCCAGCCGTCCCTGGGCGGGCCGCATCTCCGATCACATGGGCGCCAAGGTCTCCGTCCTCTGGGGGATGGCCTGCTGTACCGCCAGCGGCGCATTGCTGGTTGGCGTAGCAGCCTTGGCCGATGTGCATTGGCTCAGCTTTACCGTCCTCATCGTCAGCCGCCTGGTGCTCGGCGTGGGAGAAAGTCTAGGCGCGACGGGCGCTACTCTCTGGGGCATCACCGCCACCGGCCAGGAGAACACCGCCCGCGTCATCGGTATGAACGGCATCAGCACCTACGGCGGCATGGCGCTTGCTGCCCCGCTCGGTGTCGTGCTCGACCAGTATTGGGGCCTGGCCTCCATCGGCATCCTCACCATCTTGATTTGCGGCATCAGTTTCGCCTTCGCCTGGCACAAGGATCCCGTTCCCGTCGAGCCCGGCGTCCATCTTCCGTTCGCGCATGTGCTGGGCCGCGTGGCTCCGCACGGTATGGGACTCGCCCTCAGCGGCGTCAGCTACAGCGTTCTCGCCACCTTCGTCACGCTCTTCTACCATCAACGCCACTGGAACGGCGCGGCCCTCTGCCTCACTGCCTTCGGTGTCGGCTTCGTCTTCGTGCGCGTGTTTTTTGTCAGGACCATCGGCCACTTCGGCGGCTATCCCGTCGCCATCGTCTCGCTCTTGACTGAGGCCGTCGGCATGGTTCTGCTCTGGCAGGCCGTTGCGCCGTGGATGGCCATGGCCGGCGCGGCCATCGGTGGACTGGGCCTCTCGCTGGTCTTTCCCGCCATCGGCGTCGAGGCGGTCAAGCGCGTTCCCGAGTTTAATCGCGGCACTGCGCTCGGCGTCTTCACCGCCTTTGCCGACGTTCTCCTTCTTCCTCGTCGGCCCCATCGCCGGCGCCATCATCGGCTTCTTCGGCTACTCCAGCGTCTTCCTCTTCGCCCTCATCAGCGTGCTCATCGCATTCGGCATTGTTGTCGTGCTCAAAGAGATGCAGGCGGATTAACAGGCTGCGGAAAAACCTGGCGCTTTGAAACGGTACGAGTTTGCTCGTGCCGTTTGCCCTTTGACCGCATGAAGAAAAACTTTCCGTGCCCCATCCATTCGGTCGCCGAGGCGACCGAATGGGTGGGAGAACACCAAACCCACAGGTACAAATTCGCACGGCCAGAGACCTGGTGCAGCAAAGTCCGTGTGGGCTTCACAGCCTGCGGAAAAACTCAATCCAAGGGGCTTTGTAACAACGGCACGGCTTTATTAATGGCTGCATAAATAATTTCCTGATAATCGCGCCGTAGGCGCAGCGTTTTTTAGCCCCGCGCTTCAGCGTGGGGACAGCCGATTCCAAAGATTGGCTCCGGAGTCCCGTAGGGACGGCGCAAGGACATTTCTTTGGCAGGAATCAATAGCCGGGCCGACAAAGTCAGCGGAATGGATCGGGCTTCAGTGTGTGCGTGAGAACTCGCCTCGGCAATCTTCTCGCGTACAAATCGGAGGGAGCAGCAGCCTTCAGGCTGCTGAATAAGCGCAAAATCTGGAATCGGCTTTAGGGCAGTTTTCCTTATCCCGGACCGAGTTCTCACGCAGACACTTCAGCCCCCGCCAATCCATCCTCTACCGAATTCGCTTCTCATTCGGACTTTTTCCGCAGCCCGCGGAGCCCGCCCCCCGGAATCGCCGCAATCGCAAGAACTCTCGATCAACACCCGCCTCGAATCGCCTGGGCCAGCCACAATTCCACATTGACTTTTTATGGAAAAGTTCTTAAATTGAGTCACCGAGTCTCGACGTCCGGCAAATCTTCTGTCCCTCTTGCAGAGCTTCCATCTAGGCCATAAACACCTTTTTAGCCAACTCTTGAAATGAGGTGAGTGATGCATCGCATTCTGAATAATCCGACGTGTATCGCGACCACGAGTAAGAAATCAACCACCAAAATTCACCTTCACCAATGGCCTCTTTGGGCCGCCTTCGCCATCACCCTTTTACTTCCTTCGGTGCTTTGCGGCCAGGCCACGGGAAGCATCTCCGGAAATGTGATCGACAAATCCGGATCGGCCATCCCGGGCGCCGCCGTAAAGGTCACTGCCCAGGCCACAAGTCAGGTTCGTACTACGCAATCGGACGACTCGGGCCATTACCTGGTTCCGCTGCTTCCCGTTGGCATCTACACCGTGCGTGTCGACGCCACCAACTTCAAAGCCGTCGAAACCAAAGACCTTCGCCTCCAAGTGGATGAAGCCAGGGAACTGGACTTCACACTCGTGCCCGCAGGCGCGGTGGAAACAGTTGCGGTCTCCGCCGATGCGGTTGCCGTCGAAACGGGCAATCCCTCCCTCGGCCAGGTCATCACCTCACAACAGGTCGCGCAACTGCCGCTCAATGGCCGCGACTTTGTGCAGCTCGCCACACTTACGGCCGGCGCCACGTCAGAATCGAATCCCGGCAGCTTTTTCAACGCCAGCCCCGACAGCGAAGTAGCCGCGCGCGGTTCGTACTCGCTATCGGTGGGCGGTTCTCGCCCCAACAGCACGGATTGGCTGCTCGATGGCGTAGACAACAACGAGCTCACCGCCGGCGGCATTGGCGTGTTCTCCTCCATCGACGACATTGCCGAATTCAAGGTCCTCACCTACTCCTACTCCGCCGAATTCGGCACCCGCGCCGGACCTACCGTTCTGGTTACCACGAAATCGGGAACCAACAACCTGCATGGGTCGCTCTTCGAGTTCGTCCGCAACACCGATTTCGACGCGAGGGGCGACTTTGACACCACGACCCCGAAGTTCAATCTGAACCAGTTTGGCGGCTCGGTGGGCGGGCCAATTCGCAAGAACAAGACATTCTTCTTCGTGGATAGCGAGCAGAAGTATCAGCGCGAGGGAATTACCTTCACCGGCCTGGTTCCTACCCAGGAGATGATCAACGGCGACTTTACCAACGATGCCTGGGGCAATAACGCCTCCACCACATCGAAAGGCGCGTTCGTGCCTCAAGTTGTCAACCCGTACGCCGACGGCGCGGACTTCCAGTGCGTTGGATCGCAAAACGGAGCTCCGGAACCCGCCCCCGAAGGAATCCAGTCGGGCGGCGTTCCTTGCAACAAGATCCCCTCCAGCCTGTTCAGCAGCATCGGCCAGGGCCTCATGAAACTCTATCCTCCGGTCGATCCCACAAACCCCAAGGAACTCCCTGTCGGCAACTCCAACTCCGGATACAACTACGTCACCGAGCCTGTTCGCTCTCTGAACGAAACCAAGTTTGATGTCCGGCTCGATCAGACGTTTACCGACAAAGACAATGCCTTTGCGCGTTTCAGTTACGATCAGGCGTGGTCCTTTGCCCCGGGCGGCGCGCCCGCGCCCTATCTCGCCGAAGGCAATCCATTCGGCAGCAATGAAACCCTCATCAACCACGCGCGCAATATCGCCATCGGCGAAACCCACGTGTTCTCGCCCACCACGCTCAACCAGGCCACCGTGGGCTACGACCGCATCTTCGACTACATCGCCTCGCAGGATAACTACACCTGCGATGCGGCCAAGCTGGGAATTCCCGGCGCCGATCTGGGCTGCTCGTCCACCGGTACCCCGATTGCCGGTAACCCCTACAGCACAGGACTGCCTTCTGTCGAAGTCATCGGCGGCTTTTGGTCCCTCGGCGATCGCGGCTACTCGCCCTTTCAGGGCGGGACCAATATTTACTCCTTCAAGGACGTTGTCGACCTGATCCGCGGCAAGCATGAAATCCGCACCGGCGTTGACTTCCGCTATAACCAGATGAACGTCGGCACCGAAGCATTTCAAGACGGCTTCTGGCTCGTCGGCAACGAAGGATTCTTTAGCGGCAATCCCGAGTCCGACCTGCTGCTCGGTATGGCGGGAGGGGCCATCCATGACCAGACATACGACGGCGCAGTCACCGGCCGGCGCTGGAAGATTATTCGCCCCTTCGCCGAGGATGACTGGCGCGTTACCCCGTCGCTGACCCTCAATCTCGGCCTGGCGTGGGACATGACCACTCCCATCACCGAGGTCCATAACCGCATGTCGGACTATATTCCTTCCTCCGATCCGAACGGGGCGGGACAGCTTTTAATTGCAGGCAAGAACGGAGTCAGCAACTCGGCGGGCATCAACATGTACTGGGCCGCGTACGAGCCCCGCGTCGGCCTCACCTGGAAGGTCCTCCGCAGCGACAAGACCGTGCTGCGCCTCGGCTTTGGCATCTACCACGATTCGGCCTGGAGCCAGGGTGCGCAGGGCCTGTGGCAGAATCCGCCCAACCTCGGCGAGTCCGATAACTTCGACGGCCCAGTCAGCCTCTCCGATGGCTTTCAGTCCATCCCACAGCCGCCAAACGTGAACCCCTGCAGTGACACCAACCCCAATTGTTTCACCGGTGCGTTCAATTGGGAGCCGACCAACAACCAGCCGGGCAGGGTTCACCAATATAACGTGAACGTCGAACGCCAGTTGCCCGGCAATGTTGTGCTCACCGCGGGCTATGCCGGTTCAACCGGCGGCCATTTGCTGGTTTACGGTAACGACCTGAATACGCAAAGCCCCTCCGCTTGCGGCACTGTCTCCGGCTACACCCTTGGCTGCTTGCCGAACGGACAGCCGTATATTCCGCCGTACGAAAGCAATACCCCCGACGACAACGGCATCTTCCTCATGGGCGACGCGGGCAAAACTCACTACAACTCCATGCAGATCAAGGCGGAGACCAGGACGCCCAGGTACGGTCTTTACGCGCTGGTCGCCTACACCTACTCGCGCACCTTCGACAACGGTCTGACGGACGGCCTGGGCTCTGTGTTGAGCGCCCCGTATTTCCCGCTGCCCAACTGGCAAAATCTCGATTGGTCCTTGTCGCAAATCAATCTCGATCAAAGCTTCACCGGCAGCGTCATCTACGATCTGCCATTCGGCAAGGGCAAGATGTTCGGCGGCAGTTGGAACCCTGTCACCGACACGCTGCTCGGCGACTGGCAGGCCACGCTCATTGAAAGAGTCTCTTCCGGATTCCCCGTCCCGCTGATCGACAGCGACAATGAAGCTGGACAGGGATTCAACGGCTTCCAAAACGGCGGCAACGACAACAACTTCAACCGGCCCAATCAAGTCTCGGGCTGCAACCCCTACGCCGCCAACCACGGCCAGCATCAGTGGATCAACTCCGCTTGCTTCGTTGCGCCCGGTCAAATAGTCGACGGCATGAACGTCGGCGGCGAACTCGGCAACGCCGCACGCGTCCCCGTCGTCGGACCCGATTTCGTGAACACCGACTTCTCGATAATCAAACAGTTTCCTCTGCAACGGGAGATGGGCTTGAACTTCCGCGCCGAGTTCTTCAACCTCTTCAACCATCCCGAATTCGGCATGCCGATTAACGATATCAACGCCTCGGGATTCGGCTCGGTCACTTCAACCGTCAACAATCCGCGTCTGATACAACTCGCCTTGAAACTCTCGTTTTAAGCTTTTCACCGCTTGAAGAGAAACTTTCCGTGCCCCATCCATTCGGTCGCCGTGGCGACCGAATGGGTGGGACAGCACACCGCTCACCGGCAATCAGGCGTGGCGGCCATTCTTTTCTTGTTCTCTGTTCTCTGTTCCCTGTTCCCCGTTCTCCGTTCTCCGTTCCCGAAAACTCCGGCATCGTTCCCACGGGCAACTAGCCTCCATTTACAATCGGAGTTGGCGGCATCTCTCTGCCTCTCACCGTGCCCATGCTCATCACCCCCACTGAAGCCCGCGTTCTTGGCTCGCTCATCGAGAAGGAGATCTCCACTCCGGAGTACTACCCGCTATCGCTGAATGCGCTCGTCAATGCCAGTAACCAGAAGAACAATCGCGAACCGGTGATGCATCTTGAAGAGCTGGAGGTTCACGATGCACTGCGCGCTCTGGAGCGTAGGCAACTGGCAGGCCCCGCGCGCGGCGCAGACGGCCGCGTCACAAAATACGAGCACCGCTTGCAGGAAGTTTTCAACTTCACGCGAGGCGAAACAGCGATTCTCTGCGAGTTGCTCCTTCGCGGGCCGCAAACCCCCGGCGAGCTGCGCAACCGAACCGAGCGGCTCTACCGCTTTGAAGAACTCCAGGAACGTCCTCTCCGTACTCGAGCGCCTGATGGGGCGCGAGGCCCCGCTGGCGGCCGTGCTTCCACGTCAACCCGGCGCACGCGAAGTCCGCTACACGCAGCTGCTCTCAGCAGAGCCGGTATTGCCGGCGGCGCTGCGGTCCGAGCCGACTCCGATCGCTACCGCTGACGCCCGATTGCTTCAGCTCGAATCCGAAGTTGCGCAGCTTCGTGAGGAGGTTGGTCAACTGCGCGATCAGATTGCTGCGCTTGCCGGTGGCGCACGGTGATGGCCGAAAAAGCCGGGATCGTTCCTACCGGAAATTAGAGTTTCTATCCCCGGTCCCCAACGGCGAGGGACCGGGGGCACCTTCATCGTGGTGTGGTAAGGTCACCGGGACCGGGGCCACGCGCCAGATACCGGGTTTCCGATTTGCGCGTTTAAGCAAAATTGTTTAAGATACGCAGGTGCAAGCGAAGGAACTGAAACGGAAGCTGGCCGCGCTGGGAGCGACGTTCGAATGGGGCAAAGGCTCTCATCTGCATGTGATTCTGAACGGACGCAAATCTGTGATTCCGATGCACTCAACCAAGGAGATCGGCAACGGACTGCTTCGGGCCATCGAACGGGAACTTGGAATCAAGTTGAAATAGGAGGGCAAAATGTTAAGCTATCCGGCCAGAATTCGACGCGACGGCGATACGTTTATGGTCAGCTTTCCCGATCTCCCCGGCGTCTTCTCTCAGGGCGACGACCGCGAAGACGCGGGACGCCATGCCGTAGATGCTCTGGAATCCGGTCTCTATTTTCTGGTGAGAGACGGTGAAGCTCTTCCCGTTCCATCCGCTGCCGGCCGCGGCCTGGTTTCCATCGAGGTCACTTTCGGCTTCGAGTCCAAGCTCTTGCTGGTGCAGGAGATGGTTGCGCAGAAGGTTCGCCCGACCGAGCTGGCGCGACGCCTCGGCATCACTCCGCAGGAAGTGAACCGCTTAATCGATCTGCGCCATCGCACGAAGATCGACGCTGTCGCTGCCGCCGTCCGTGCGCTCGGCAAGCGGCTGGAGTTATCCCTCGCGGCCTGACGTGAGGGAATGCACCTGCGAAGAGCGCGACTCAAGGCCAGCTTATCTCGTCTCATACCGCAATGGGGATAGGGGGAGCAGTCACTGCTCTCCCCTCCCACACCACCGGACATGCGGGTCCGCATCCGGCGGTTCGAGAAGTTGAGGTTAATCCTGTGCTCCTTGCCTGAGGGCGCGGGCGTCGGTCTTCATCACTGCCCAGTTCAGACCCGGATTCACCGCGCCCCTGCTGGACCGTTCCGCCAATACGGACATCTGATGCCATTTCCAACACATCGCCATCGCAAGTCCCACTCCTTCTCGTTCAGCCCTTCATCTACCCTTTCGAGCAAACTACTACGGCCTCTGCTGACTTCTCGCTCCGGTTCAACACCGTCACCCTTTCAGGCATAAGGCGAGATCTCCCCAGGTAAGAACGCACTCCTTCACTGCACGACCGCCGGATTTACGCCGCTTCCCCTTGGTCACAAGAGCTTCGCGGTTCGTTGCCCGCTCGCCCTGGTCGGCAGCGCCTCTTATCCAGTTCTTGTCCATCGGCCCGCAGATTCGCTCCACGCTTCCTCCCCACACTCGGTCACCCTCATGCAGTTGCGCTTCACTTCGCTCGTTGCGACCAACTCACGACGGGACTTTCACCCGTAAGAGTGCGCCCATGCTGGGCGCACAACGCACAACGGCCGCCCCCAGGGGCGACCGCCGCACACTACAAAAAGAAAAGAACTCCGCCGCGAATCAGGCCCGCAGCTTGCGCCTTAGCATCCCTGCCAATCCCGCTAGCCCGCTGGCCAAAAGCAGGAAGCTGGACGGCTCAGGGACGGGGTTCGTGTCGGGCCCCGTGAGCGTAAATGTGTTGCCTCCGGAGACACCGCAAACGCTGTCGTAGGTGCACAGGATCGCGCCCATCGATCCACCGAGGAGCGAGCCATATTGAGTCGTATACCCGATTGACGAGCCCTCGTTAATCTCCCAAGAGACCGTTTCACTGTTTGGTGTCGCGACGGCGTCCTGGATTGTGAACCAGTAGGTTCCGGCGGCAAGCGGATCAGACGGGATTGAGGCAGACTCCGTAAGAATGTCGTAGCCGGTGCCGCTAGTGGTGTTGTCGGAGACGAGGGTCGTGTCTGCCAACGCGGGCGTTCCACTGTATTGGCTCGTCCCAAACGACCAATCCACGCTCGTGAGAGACCACGGGGGTAATCCGCGAACGACGATCGTGAAGCCGGTGATGGTTTCAGGCTGGGTGAGGGTGAACTCATTCGTCACCGAAAACCCCTGACTAATGTCGTCACCTAAAACTCCGCTGCTGGCGGGGCCGCTGGTGTACACAGTGGAGTCGGCGTATGCGGGAACCGATGCGATTGCGCCCACGAACCCGAGGACCAAAGCTGCGAGTATCTGCGATTTCTTCATGGCCTTCCCTTCAATTTGAAATTTCAGAGCCCAGTAATTGCTGGAAATAGGCAACCACGTTGCCGCGACGGATGTAGGTCTCCCCACACGCAGAGGAAGTGCCTGGGAACCACAAATCTGACCACTTCTCCACCCAGCCTCAGTTTCACGACGATTCAGGTATGCCTGAACTTTGGGAATAAGAACAACCCGACTCTGTATGGGTGGCAACAGATATTTCCGCGCTACTCGGAAAAAAGATAAGGGACTTGCGCCGCCGTCGCGGATGGAGGCAGATCGACCTTGCAGCTCATGCAGAGTTGAGCAAGAACCATATTTGCGAGTTGGAGACGGGAAAACGCGAGGTGGGCATCCGGACGCTCGAACGGCTGGCGGGGGCCTTGGATGTGACAATTTCAGAGATTATGAGGCAGATTGGGCGGTGAGCGTCGTATCGTCCCCGCTGCGGGCGCCCCAGGGGCTCGATTCAGCGACGCGGGAATGTGTTACCTTCCCGGCCCAGCCCGCCGTTCCGCTTCCATCAGGTTGGTCAGAATATCGTTGATGCGGGTCAGGTGGCCTTCGCCCTTCGATTTGAGCCATTCGAGCACCCGGGGATCGAGGCGCACGCTGACCGGCTGCTTGCGCCGCGGGCCACGGAGCCGCACCATGCGCGCGAGTTGATCCGGAGTGAGGCGGGGAATATCGGAGTAATCGATGCCCGAATCGTCGCCCGCGGCCTGCCTGGCAGCTGCGCGCCGCAGCACTTCCTTTTCGGCCTCAGTCCACTTCCTGTTCCCGATATCTTTTGACGTCATTCTTACTAGCTCTTCGCGCCGAGACGATGCGGATAATCTCTTCACCATCGCAATCCTCCTCTCTGTAGACATGAGCAACCAGCAAAACCAACGCTATGCCGGGCTCTGCCGAAACCGCGCCGAGCGCGTGCCAGCGCTGCTCACCCGTCTCGTCCAAGCGGTCCAGGCTGATGAGGCGATTTTCGTCTTCAAAGACCAGCGTGGCGAATTCGAAGCTGATACCGCCGTGCTTGCGCTGGTTCTCGCGGTTCTTGCGTTGGTCCCACTCGTACCGCATTTGTATATTCAAATCGTATTACAAGCGAATCTGGCCGTCAACCCCGCCGGGGAAACTGAATTGCAGTAGATTTCGACTGCAAATGCAGTAAATCGGCATTGGGGCAGTTTGAAAGAGAGTGTCTTTCAGGGGTTACAACCCCTTGCTTGTAGCGCTTTTTGGCGCGACTGAAGTCGTGCCCTGTTACAAAGCCTCGCTCGGAATGCAGCAGCCCAGATTCCGCGCGAAACGCACAACGGCCGCCCCGGAGGGCGGCCGCTCTGTGTTGGAGCTTATTGCAGGAGTTGCCGGGGTTGGAATCCCGAGCAGCCTACCGCTCTCCCTTGCGCCAGTTCACCAGGTCGCCCAGCGTGGTGGTTGAGCTGGAGACGGGCGCCTTGTGCGCCGTCTCCTTGTAGCGTTCGACCGTGGACCGGCTGGCTTCTTCGCCGGTTGCGGCGCGCAGGCTCAGGCCAACCTTCTTCTCTTCCACGTTGATCTTGATGATCTTGAACTCGTGCTCCAGGCCCTGTTCGAGCTTGGAGTGATCACCGCCCTCACCGGCTTCAGAGATGTGGCACAGGCCCTCCACGCCCTCCGCGATTTCGACAAATGCGCCGAACTGCGCGGTGCGCAGAATCTTGCCGTGGACAACGTCGCCCACGCGGTGGGTAGCGAAGAAGCTCTCCCAGACATCGGGCTGCATCTGCTTGATGCCCAGGCTCAACCGGCGATTCTGCGGCTCTACGCCGAGAACCACGGCCTTCACCTTCTCGCCCTTCTTCACCACTTCCGACGGATGCTTTACGCGCTTGGTCCAGCTCAGGTTTGAAACGTGAACCAGCCCGTCAATGCCATCCTCAATCTCAACGAAGGCACCGAAGTCGGTCAGGTTGCGCACCCGGCCCTCGACGATGGTCCCCTGGGGATACTTGTCTGTCAAATTCTCCCACGGGTTCTCCAGCAGTTGCTTCATGCCCAGCGAAATGCGGCGGTCGGCCGGATTCACGCTCAGCACCACGGTGTCCACTTCGTCGCCCGGCTTTACCAGCTTCGAAGGATGCTTCAGCCGCTTCGACCAGGTCATCTCGGAAAGGTGAACCAGTCCCTCAATGCCCTGCTCCAGCTCCACGAACGCGCCGTAATCGGTCACCGAAAGCACGCGGCCGTGCACCTTGGCGCCCGTCGGATAACGCTCTGAGGCGTCGAGCCACGGGTCGGGCGTCAATTGCTTGAAGCCCAGTGAAACCCGCTGCTTGTCTTTGTCGAACTTCAGTACCTTCACCTGGATCTCGTCGCCCACGTTCACCAGGTCGCGGGGATGCGTCAACCGCCCCCAGCTCATATCGGTAATATGCAGCAGGCCGTCGATTCCGCCCAGATCCACAAACGCGCCGTAGTCGGTCAGGTTCTTCACCGTGCCGGTCAAAACAGCACCTTCTGCCAAGTGCTCCATCGTGGCCGAGCGCTTGCTGTTCTGCTCTTCCTCCAGCATCTCTTTGCGGCTCACCACCACGTTGCCGCGCTTCTTGTTGAGCTTGATCACGCGGACTTCGATCGGCTGTCCCAGATAGGCGTCCAGGTTGCGCACCGGCCGGATCTCCAGTTGCGAGCCCGGCAAAAATGCCTTGATGCCGATGTCGACGGTCAGTCCGCCCTTGACGCGGCTCACCACCGTGCCCTTCACCGGCGTCTTGTCGTTGGCGGCCTTCTCGATGGTGTCCCACACGCGCAGGCGTTGCGCGCGCTCGTAGCTCACCAGGTAGCCGCCTTCCGGCTCCTCGCGCTCGATCACCACTTCGATCTCGTCGCCCGGCTGGAACTTCACCGCGCCGGTGTGGTCGGTCACCTGCTCCAGAGGCACAAGCCCCTCGGACTTCAGGCCCACATCGACCACCAAAAACTTTTCTCTTTGTTCCACCACCTTGCCGGAGACGAGTTTGTCTCCGTAAGCCTCCACGGCGGCAGCTTCAGCGGCCTGCTCACGCTCGAATGCGGCCAGTGCCGAAGAAAAATCATCCATCGGCTCGCCCGAGTGTGTTTCCGGCGCGTGCGCGGCGGCGGCAACTGCGGGTGTTTCGTGTACCTCCGGCGCAGTGGCGGCAGCAACTGCGGGCGTTTCGTGTACCTCCGGCGAATCAGTTCACGGCGGTAACTGCGGGTGTTTCCTCAGACAGCGTTGTCGGAACTTCGTTCAGCTCCGCTTCAACGGCAGGCAGCTCCGCTACTTCAGCAGGCTGGGTTGGGGCATCGGCGTCCAGAGGGGTGGCTTCAACAACTACGGAAGACTCAGGGTTGGACGTGGATTCGGGCAACGGCTGGTCGATTCTCGGTTGAGAATCAAGCTCCGTCGCAGGGTCGAGGGTTGGGGTTTCCAAGTGTAGTGTTCAGGGTTGTGCTCTCGGTTTCGGGATTAAGGACGTTTGCCATTACTGCCAGCTCCGGTGTCTGCGTGCTCCTGCGGTGGCGTCGGCCAGCCGCTGGGTGGCTCCCGCGCAATTCGGCGTTCCGGTCGCCTTTCAAGCCCAGGCTATCTCTTACCAGTTGCCCTTGCGCCTTCTCGGCGCGCCGGTTGCGTCTTCCACAGGAAATGCCGGCCCCGTCCGGTTGCTCTGGAGCTCGATACTCGGCTGGTTTCCTTGGGAAACGCCGGCAGGCAACGGCTTGCTGGGAGGGCGGCCGCAACTCACTGCTGGAATCCGCGCAGGAAGCTACACCAACGAGTGTAGCAACCTCCGCAATTCAGCGTCAATCGAGCCGAACCGCACTGCGGAGATTTTCACATCGCCCAGTGCACAGTTGACAGTGCAAATGCGATGAAGTGAAAGACTGAATCGTGGACTGCGCATCGTGGATCGCGCACGATGAACCGTGCACCGCAAGTCGTGAATCGCGTCCGTGCCCATCCTTTTCCGCGTTTCTTGCGGAAAAGGGTGGGATAGTCACGAACCCCACAGGCTTGAATTCGCGCGGCCGAAGACCTGGGCATTGGCTACGAGCCGACCACGGTTCACGGTCCACGACCCACGACTCCTTCTCTATACTGATGAACGAACGAGCCTCGCAATGGACCATCTCTGGACTCCCTGGCGCTATACCTACGTCACCACGGCGGAGAGCGCCGTGCGCGCGGGTGTTCCCAAAGCTCTCGACGCCTGGCCCGGCGACCAGGGCTGCGTCTTCTGCAACCTCATCGCCGCCATCGACTACGCCATCGCCCATGGCATGGATCGCGACGAGGCCGAAGCCGCCGGCGGGCTGGTCCTGCGCGGCGAGCATTGCTTCATCTGCCTCAACGCCTTTCCCTACACCTCGGGCCATGTCATGGTAATGCCCTACGCGCATCTCGACCGGCTGGCCGCGCTGCCCACCGCCACCGCGCACGAGCTCATCGATCTCGCGCAGCGCACCGAGCGCGCTCTCGACCGCGTCTACACGCCCCACGGCTTCAATTTTGGAATGAATGTCGGCCAGGCCGCGGGCGCGGGCGTCGCCGGCCACCTGCATCTGCACGCCATGCCGCGCTGGGTAGGCGACACCAACTTCATGACCACCGTAGCCGAAACCCGCGTCCTGCCCGAAGACCTGGAAACCACCTGGCGCCGGCTCCGCGAGGCGTTCGCGGAAATCGACAAGGTAACGCCGGTCTCCAGACCGGCTGTCGTGCGGGCGTCCACGCCCGCACTTCACAGTCAACGATTCACGGCCTGCCTCTTTCCACTGTTCACCGACCAATGAAACCTGACACCTGAAACATGTATCATTGCTGCGCCGTCAAAAAATAACCTCGAGGACCCCGATGAAAACACTGCTCTCAATTTGCGCCGCATTGGCCATTACGCTCGGCGCAGTCGCCGTGCACGCCGCCGACGTCACCGGCTCCTGGTCGGCGGAGATGAAGACCCCTGACGGCCAAAGCTTTCCGCTCACCTTCACCTTCAAGCAGGACGGAGCCACGCTCACCGGCACGGTGCAGGGTCCGCATGGGCGACCCCATCGCCATCAGCAACGGCAAACTCGACGGCAACACCTTCACCTTCGACGTCTCCTTCAACGGCATGACCATCCATCACAACTGCACCGTCTCGAGCGACGACGAGATCAAGATGACCACGCAAGTCCGATTCAGCAGACTTCCCCGGCATCGACCTCACGCTGAAGCGCGTCAAAGCCGCGCCGCCAGCCGCGCCCAGCGCCCGCCGCCCCCGACACGCCCGCCAAGCCAAGCCAGCCGCCGCAATAATGCGGCATGGGACCGAGTGAGCCCTCGGCCTCGCCGACCTCGGTTGCGCGAACGCGCCGCGCCCGACGGATTTCTGCCTGCACGGCAATAACTCAGCTCGCCATCACCCCGCAAGATTCAAGCGCATCGTCGCCGCCGAAACAGCAGATCTCTCCGCATCGACGGAACCGGAGATCGTGGCCATCGCAAAGGAAGCGTTCTCGCGCCAACACTGACCGTAACCAGCGAAGCGCCTGTTCCCTGTTCCCAACTACTTGTTCCCTTGTTCCCTAGGTCCCTTGTTCCCTGTTTTTACATACCGCCGCCCCCGCGCCTCATACTCCCCGCTCACCACGCGCGCAATCGCTTCGGTGTAAGCGATGTGCTCCTCCGCGAGAATGCGTGCGGCTAGCGAGTGCGCATCGTCGCTCTCAAGCACGGGGATGGCCCGCTGCAAAATAATCGCTCCATGGTCCAGTTCTTCGTCCACAAAGTGCACCGTGCACCCCGTCACCTTCACTCCGTAGTTGAAGGCCTGCTCCTGCGCGTCCAGGCCCGCGAAGGCCGGCAGCAGCGAGGGATGAATGTTGAGAATGCGATGCGGAAATGCAGCCACGAATTCCGGCGACAGCAGCCGCATGTAACCGGCGAGGCAAACCAGGTCCACGCCGCGCGCCTTCAACAAGGCCGCGACATCGGCGTCGTGCTCCGCGCGCTTGCGCCCCTCTGAGACAAGCACCGCGTGCGGCAGCCCAAGTCGTTCCGCAGCGACGATGCCCGGAGCCTCCGCAATATTGGAGATGACAAGGCCAATCTCAACGCCCGAAAGTTTGCCTGCGCGGATGGATTCGGCAATGGCCAGAAAATTCGATCCCCGGCCGGAAAGCAGAATGCCGAGGCGAGCCGGCTTATTGGGTCGTGAAGAATTCAAGAGCGCCGGTCTCCTGGCTTGTGTACCGCCGGTCTCCAGACCGGCTGTAGTGCGGGTCTCCTGGCTTGCGTACCGCCGGTCTCCAGACCGGCTGTAGTGCGGGTCTCCTGGCTTGTGTACCGCCGGTCTCCAGACCGGCTGTAGTGCGGGTCTCCTGACCCGCACCCCTGCAATCATCGTTACCGAATACCGGGCCAGAGCGCTAACTCCGCCAGCTCCGCTCGTCACGTGTACTGCACCCGCCGCTCGCCCTTGGCCACGCGGCCAATCACGTAAAATTTTTCTTCCGCCCGGTCCAGCAGATTCTTGGCCCGCGTAAACTTCGCCGCGGGAATCACCGCGATCAGCCCGATGCCCATATTAAACGTGCGCATCATCTCTTCCTGCGGCACGTTGCCCAGCTCGCGCAAATGCTCAAAAATCGGCAGCACCGGCCACGACCCAATCTCCACCTGCGCCGTCACTCCCTTGGGCAAAATGCGCGGCAGGTTCTCCGTAATCCCTCCGCCGGTAATGTGCGCCATGCCCGCGGTCATCCCTCCCGTCACCAGCTTCTGGATCACGTGCAGATAGCTGCGGTGCGTCTTCATCAGCGCCGCCCCGGCCTTCTCCTTGATCGCCGTCACGTATTGCGTGGCCTTGTAGCCGCCCACCCCGAACAGCAGCTTGCGCGCCAGCGAGTAGCCGTTGGTGTGCAGCCCGGTTGAAGGCAGCCCGATCAGCACGTCCCCCGGCTTGATGCCCGCGCCTGTAATCATCTTGTCGCGGTCTACCGCGCCCACAATAAATCCCGCCAGGTCGTACTCGCCTTCGCTGTAAAAGCCCGGCATCTGCGCCGTCTCGCCGCCGATCAGCACGCAGCCGTTGGCCTTGCAGCCATCGGCCAGCCCGCTCACCACGGCCTCAATCACGTCGGGGTCGATCTTGCTTGTCGCCAGGTAATCCAGAAAAAAGAGCGGCGTCGCTCCCTGCACGGCGATGTCGTTCACGCAGTGGTTCACCAGGTCCGTGCCCACCGTCTGGTGCAGTCCCAGCTCGAAGGCCACCTTCAGCTTGGTGCCCACCCCGTCCGCCGAGCTCACAAGGATCGGGTTCTTCCAGCGCTGCAGGTCCAGCCGGAAAAGCGCGCCAAAGCTTCCTATCGTGCTCAGAACATTGCGGTTAAATGTCTTCTGCGCCAGGTATTTAATGCGTTCCTTGGCTTGGCCCGCGCCGCGCAGGTCCACCCCGGCATCGGCGTAAGTCACGGATTTCGTTGAGATTTCCTGAGGCACGGTCGAGGTCTTCATATCGTGGGAGCTGCGCGGCGCCGATGAGCCGGAAGCCGATGAGCCGGAAACCAGAATTCTAGCAGCATTTGCCGCGCCATTTCCCACAAAACGAACGGGCCGCTTACGCCGGCTCCTTTCCGCCATATCAGGCGTTTTGGGGTGGTTTCTCAAGAAAAATGGAAAGCCGGCTTGACATCAGGCTCCATCCGAGCTAATCTGGCTTGGAAAGTTAGCTTTACATGACTCCAATCATCACCAATCGCGTCAAGGAACTCCGCATCGCCCAGGGCTGGACCCAGGAACAGTTGGCCCGGGCCGCTGGCGTCTCGCGGCAGAGCATCAACTCCATCGAACGCAACCGTTACGTGCCCTCGCTCGAGCTGGCCCTCACCTTCGCCCAAATCTTTTCCTGTCCCACCGATCAAATCTTTCAATTGGAGAAAACCTCATGACCCATCCCGTCCTCAGCCGCATCCCATTCCTCAACAAATTTGTCGACGAGCGCTTTCTCGAACATCGCCGCCGCTCTTCGAGCATTGCCGGCTTCGCCACGCTCATCCTCGCTCTTTGTATCTTCGAGTATCAGCTCATCTTCAACCACGTCATCGGTTGGGATATGGCCGCCATCATGCTCACTTTCGCGGTGGTCAAGATGTCCATGTTCACCTGGTACCGGCTCAACGCCTGAGCCTGGAAAGGAGTATTTGGAAATGAACCTGCTCAATCGCCCGCGCGACCCGAAGACCCGGCGCTTGCTGGCCATCGCCAACTCCTCTCTCGTTCTCGGACTACTGCCGTGGATCTTCCGCGAGTACATCCACGTCGGCCACAATTGGCTCGATGCCTCCTGCGGATTCTTCCTGGGCCTCTCCATCACCATCAACTTATGGGCCGTCCGCCGCAACCGCCGGTGCTCTGCCGGCTAAACTGCCGCGCCCCGCACTTGTCAAGCTTTCCCACCGCCCAAACCGACCCACCCTCCACACTTAACCCGTTCTTTTTCTGATCACTAGCCACTGACCACTGATCACTGTTTTTCGTGCATATTATTTCCTCGAACTCGCTACACTTTCTCTAGAAGTAGGAGTAGCGTGGCTCGGAGTCTGATCACTGATCAATGACCACTTTACGCGGGTGCCCCCGGTCCCTCGCATTTGGGGACCGGGGAAGCAGACCAGTCAAGCCAGCACTGATTCGAGAGACTTTAACAGGTGCCGTCTTTAAGAATCAAAGACTTGGCGAGACTGGGTGCTCCCCAAACTCTTTACTGCCATGACTTTGAGACCAAAGTACAGGCCCGGGGGGGCCGAGGCAGGGCAATCGCATGAACATTTTCATTGACCGGGCAGGTTCGCGTTTTGACAGTCATTACTGGCTGGGAATCTTCGTCCCGGAGGGACGAGTCGAAAATAGCCCAGGCGAAAACAGCCCAGCGTGGAGCGCAGCGGAACCCTGGGATGGCTGCGACGAGAAGATCGCGCGTCCCGGAGGGACGAGTCGAAAATAGCCCAGGCGAAAACAGCCCAGCGTGGAGCGCAGCGGAACCCTGGGATGGCTGCGACGAGAAGATCGCGCGTCCCGGAGGGACGAGTCGAAGATAGCCCAGGCGAAAACAGCCCAGGGTGGAGCGCAGCGGAACCCTGGGATGGCTGCGACGAGAAGATCGCGCGTCCCGGAGGGACGAGTCGAAAATAGCCCAGGCGAAAACAGCCCAGCGTGGAGCGCAGCGGAACCCTGGGATGGCTTCGACGAGAAGATCGCGCGCCCCGTAGGGGTGCGGCGAACCTTCTGCACCGCCGGAATCGAATTTCATGCGATTGCCCGGGGGGGCCGAGGAAACAGGAGACTGAAATGGTTACGATTTGCCGGCATATCAAGACCAGCGGACAACGCTGCGAGTCCCCGGCCCTCAGGGTCAGCCCGTTTTGCTACTGCCACGACAAGATCCACAACGCCGGCGTCGAGCCGAACTTGAAATATGGATCTCTCCAGCTGCCCGCGCCCGAAGACCTGGCTTCCGTCCAGCTCTCTGTCGCACGCATCAACGACGCAGTCATCCACGGCGTAATCGACCTCAAGAAAGCAACGGCCCTTCTCTACGGACTCCAGATTGCCGCGCAGTACATCAAACGCGAGCCGAAGTTCGACGAGAGCAAAACGGTCCTGTCAGCGGAACTCACCGTCCAGGGCGACGAGCTCGCTCCCGACGAATCCATCAACAATAGCGATGACGATCGCAACCAATGTTCATGCGGCTATGAAGGCCAATGCGCCACGCAAAACGGCTGCAAAACGAGCCCAAACACCGCCCCACGCGAAAAAGTCGACTGTGAAACTGTGAGGCCGACTTTTCCAAATGAAATCAACAACTTAGAAGAAAAAATCTCACAGTCTCACAGTTTCTGTGAGACTGTGAGACTGTGGAGCAATTTCGGGTGCGGCACAAGATTCAACCTTGCAAACAATCGGGCATTCGCACACTCGCGCTTGCGCTCGCTGCGGGCGCGAAGGTCCAACGGGCCGTTCGGGCACACCGCCTCTTATACTGAACCCAGCATGAACCGCACCTGCTCACAGGCCCTCCAGCAGCGCGCCGAGCGCTATTTCCCCGGCGGCGTCAACTCGCCCGTGCGCGCGTTTCGCGCCGTCGGCGGCAATCCGCCGTTCGTCGCGCGCGCTGAGGGCGCGTATCTTTACGACGCCGACGGCAACCGCTATATCGACTACTTCGGCTCCTGGGGCCCCATGATTCTGGGCCACGCCTTTCCGCCCGCGGTCGAAGCCATCGAGCGCGCGGCCCGCAACTCCGCCAGCTTCGGCGCATCCACGGCCGCCGAGGCCGATCTCGCCGAGCGCATCGTGGCCTGCTATCCGGCGATTGAAAAGATGCGTTTCGTCAGTTCCGGCACCGAGGCCACCATGTCCGCGATTCGGCTGGCCCGCGCCGCCACCGGCCGCAAGATCATCGTGAAATTCGAAGGCTGCTATCACGGCCATTCCGACGGCCTCCTGGTCAAAGCCGGTTCCGGCGTGGCCACCTTCGGCATTCCCGGCTCCGCAGGCGTTCCGAAAGAAATCGCGCAGCTCACGCTCGCATTGCCCTACAACGATCTCGCTGCCGTCGAAGCCGCATTTGCCGCGCATCCCGACCAGATCGCCGCGATCATCGTGGAACCCGTCGTCGGCAACGCCGGCTGCATTCCCCCAAGCGATGGTTATCTCAGCGGATTGCGCGTGCTGACCGCGCATCATGGGTCTCTGCTTATCGTCGATGAAGTCATGACCGGCTTCCGCGTCGCGCTCGGCGGCGCATGCGAACTCTACGCGCTCGACCCCGACCTGGTTACGCTTGGCAAAATCGTAGGCGGAGGACTGCCCGTCGGCGTCTTCGGCGGCAAGCAACGCTTTATGGATCTCCTGGCGCCGCTGGGGCCGGTGTATCAGGCCGGAACGCTCAGCGGCAATCCGCTGGCCATGGCCGCGGGCCTCGCCACAATCGGTTATTTGCAGATGCACGCCGCGGAAGTCTACTCCCAGCTTGAAGAAAAATCCCGTGCAGTGGCCGACGGTGTCGCCCAGGAAGCTGCGCAGGCCGGGATTCCCCTGACCACCAACCGCATCGGCGCCATGTGGACATGGTTCTTTACGAGCGGCCCCGTCACGAACTACGCACAGGCCGCGCAATCCGATACGGCTGCGTTCGGCCGCTTCCATCGCGACCTGCTCGAGAAGGGAATCTGGCTGCCGCCGTCGCAATTCGAAGCGGCATTCATTTCCACCGCGCACACCAATACCGACATCGAGGCCACGATCGCCGCAGCCCGCGCGGCATTTGCCCCTTGATCTACTGAACTGCTGGTCGGTGCGTCAGCACCAGGCATCCAAGGTCACAAACCGGTGGCTCTTGGCATAGCGCTTCAGCAGCAGCTCCGCGGCCTTCACGCTCGGCTCGCGGTTCGCAGCCGCATCGCGATGCCCGCCGTCGTGGAGCACAATGTTCGCGGCGCGCCCATGGTGTTCGAGCCTGTCAATTTTCTGCATCAACTGTTTTGCGATCAGCTCTGCTGACGGCTCGCTCCAATCGGAGGTCATCGCATTCCAAAGCACCGGCTCAAGGCCCAGTTCGCGCGCGATGCGGAAGACCACGGGCCGCCGCGCGCCGAATGGCGGCCGGAAAAATTTAACCTGCGCGCCAACGATTTGTTGCAGTGCTTCGTTGGTCCGCTTCAGCTCCTCGCGCACACCGCTAGCGCGCGTGCGAGCCAAATTGGGATGTGACCACGAATGATTTCCGATCGTATGTCCAGCCGCCGCGATCCGCCGCACCAGTTCCGGCTGCGCAGCGGCGCGATTGCCCAACAGAAAAAACGTCGCGCGCACGTCATGTTTCGCAAGAATATCGAGCAGGCGCGGCGTCCACTGGACATTCGGTCCATCGTCGAACGTGAGCGCCAACTCTCCAGGCCGCGCCGGCGCAGTAATCGCCGTGCCGAAGATGCGCGAACCAGACCAAAGCGACGCGTATGCAAACGCGCCCGCAGCCATTCCCGCGCTTGCCGCAGCGCCAAATCCCGCGCACAATCCAGTCGCCAAAGGAGAGATCATTCTGCTTGCCAGTATGCTTCTGTGAAGTCGATGAGGGCAAACTGCGCCGCACCTCAGACCGTCTTTGCAGGCGCGCTTCCATTCCCGCTCGGTCCGGTCTGTTCCGCAGCTGCCTCAATCCGCCGCCGCGCGCGCTGTTCGCTCGAGCGCCGCTCCTGCCGCCACGTCGTCATCGAAGTCACGCCGTAGTTCCACACCGAAACAAACACCACGCCGATCAGCGCCGACAACCACCATGGCAGACCGTGATGAAACGCCTCATCCGCGATGGCGACGCTCGCGACGAACCCCAATCCGCAAGCCAGGCAGAAGGTAACGAATCCGCTCAGCAGCTTCCATCCGCGCAAACGCCGATCACGATAGGTGACGGAGTTGTTCAGAACGAAGTTCAGGATCATCACAATGAATGTGGTGACGGCCTGACCCTTGGCGAAACCCATTCCAGCCACGTGCAAGAGCGCGTTCAGAATCAGGAGGTGAACGCCCACGCCCAGCGCGCCCACCATGCCGAAAAGCACAAAGCGCACGTTCACCAAGTTGCCCAGATGCTTGTCGACCAGCAGTTCGAAGTATTCGAGGCCCACCATCAGGTCGAGCTTGCTTTCGCCGTGCTCGCGCGAACGGAAGCGGTAAGGAACTTCGCCGATGCGAAGCTCCGGCCCTGCCGAAAGCACGATATCGAGGAGAATCTTGAAGCCGATACCCGAAAGCCGATGCGCAAAGCGTTCAAAGGTCGCTACGCGCACCATAAAATAGCCGCTCATGGGGTCGCTGAGCTCATGCTCGGCGCCCATCAGGCTCAAACGTTTCCCTAGCTGGCTCAGCTTCACGCGCCAGCTTGCGAACTCGCCCATGCTGCCGCCGGCAATATTGCGCGAACCCACCACGAGGTCGAGATTATCTTCGCGCATCCGGCGCAGCATCTCGGGCAGAATGCTCTCGTCGTGCTGCATGTCCGCATCCATCACGGCTACAAATGGCGCAGCCGCGGCCAGAATTCCCTCGATGCACGCTGAAGCCAATCCCCGCCGCCCAATCCGATGCAGCACGCGCAGGTTGTCATGGTCGCGGGCCAGCCGCCGCACTACGTCCGCAGTGCCGTCGGGCGAGTCGTCATCCACAAAGATCGCTTCGTAGTGATTGCCGGCGAGCGCTTTTCGCAGGCGATCGACCATCGGGCCCACATTCCTGCTCTCGTTAAATGTGGGCAACACGATCGTCAGATCAAATGCCATGCTTATCTCCGCCAAGTTGGTCAATCGCCGGGCCTCGGCCTGCATCAACGCCCCTGATTCTGCATCCCTTATAGCATTGTAGGAGCCTGCCCATGTCCGGCGCCTTCAACACTCCCGATTCGCATTGATAGTGCATCGCATCATATACTTGTATTGTTCGGGTCGCATCCTGAGTCTGCGGAGCGGCACTGGAGCCAACAATGAGCCTCACCGATGTTTCCGCGCGCGCACCTCTGCCGTCGCGCAGCCTCTTCCTCCCGAAAGTCACCATGCCCGCACTTGGCGAGATGAAGCGCCAGGGCAAGTCCATCTCTGCGCTAACGGCCTACGACTACCCAACCGCGCGCCTCGTCGACGAGGCCGGCATCGATCTCATTCTCGTTGGCGACTCGCTCGCCATGGTGATGCTCGGTCACGAAAACACTTTGGCCGTCACCGTGGACGAAATGCTGCACCACACGCGCGCCGTGCGCCGCGGTACGCGCCGCGCTCTCGTTGTGGCCGACATGCCTTTCGGCAGCTATCACGGCGCGGTGAGCGAGGGCGTCGCCAATGCTGTCCGATTCGTCAAAGAGGCGGGCGCGGAAGCCGTCAAGATAGAGGGCCCACGCGTGGAGTTGGTTCGCGCGCTGGCGGACGCCGAGATTCCCGTGGTCGGCCATCTCGGCCTCACCCCGCAGAGTGTGCTCCGCATGGGCGGCTATCGTGTGCAGGCACGGACCGTGGATAGTGTGCCGCAGCTCCAGGCCGATGCCTTCTCTCTGGCTCATGCGGGTGCAGGCGCCATCGTTCTAGAAGGCATTCCCCGCGAAGTCGCGGCAGCCATTCGAGCAGCCCTTCCCATTCCCACCATTGGCATCGGCGCGGGTCCCGATTGCGACGGACAGATTCTGGTCTTCCACGACCTGATGAATCTGACTTTCGCGCCGGCAGCCAAATTTGTGCGCCGCTACGGTGACGCTTCCGCGCTCTTCCGCTCCGCCCTCGAACGCTATCGCGAGGACGTGGAGCATCACGCGTTCCCCTCCGACGCGGAAAGCTATCACCTGCCGGAATCCGCGCGCCGTCTGTTTTCGATCGATCCCGATGCTGAGGATGAGCGCGACACCGCGGATGCGGTCGTGAATCGGGATGCACGGGAAGAGATGAACGAAGAAATAAACCAGGCCTGATGCAGATCCTGCGTACCGTCTCTGAGCTTCGCCGCTGGTCGCGCGCTCTACGCGTTTCGGGTGCCAATCATATCGGCCTCGTTCCCA
Organism: uncultured Acidobacteriaceae bacterium; assembly: GCA_963732305.1. Taxonomy (GTDB): domain Bacteria; phylum Acidobacteriota; class Terriglobia; order Terriglobales; family Acidobacteriaceae; genus Telmatobacter. The sequence continues at coordinate 36,787 of CAVSYW010000002.1, read as the reverse complement.
CCATGGGCGCGTTGCACGCTGGCCACGCCTCGCTCATCCGTGCCGCGCGCGCCTCGTGCACGCATGTCGCCGTAAGTGTCTTCGTCAATCCCACGCAATTCGGCCCCAACGAAGATTTCGCCCGATATCCACGCGCCTTCGAGGCCGACTGTGCGCTAGCTGCGGCCGAGGGCGCCGATGTTCTCTTCGCGCCCACGGTCGAGGAGCTTTATCCCCACGGCCCCAATTCGACGTTTGTCGATGTCCCGGCCTTGAGCGATCGTCTCGACGGCGCATCCCGCCCCGGCCACTTTCGCGGCGTCGCCACGGTTGTCGCCAAGCTGCTCATCGCCGCGGAGCCCGATCGCGCCTTCTTCGGCCAAAAAGACGCGACACAGGTTGCGGTCCTGCGACGTATGACCGAAGATCTGCGATTCGCCGCCGAAATCGTCGTTTGCCCCATTGAGCGCGATGCCAACGGCCTCGCGCTCAGCTCGCGCAATGCCTATCTCACACCGGCTCAACGCATCCAGGCGCTCACGCTCGGCCGCTCTGTTCATCACGTGGAATCACTCGTCGCCGAGGGCGAGCGCCGCACGTCCATGCTTCTCGCCTCTGCGCACGGCGTGTTCGCCACGCAACCCGAAGTCCGCATCGACTACATTGCACTCGTTGATTGGGCCACGCTCGAGCCGGTCGACACGGCCGCGCCTGGCACTTTGTTCGCCGTCGCGGCATACGTCGGCTCCACGCGCCTCATCGACAATGCCATCCTGCAATAAGCATCGAAAAAATCCGTTGCGCTTCTGCGCACCTGAGCCGCAATCTTAAAGCAGTGCCGGAACTACCCGACATCACCGCCTACATCACCGCGCTTGAGCCGCGCATTCTCGGGCGCACACTAGAGCGCGTCCGCTTGCAGAGCGTTTTTGTCCTGCGCACGGCCGACCCACCCATCACTGCCGTCGATGGTCGCAAAGTCCGCGAACTGCGCCGCATCGGCAAACGCGTCGCCATCGGCGTCGAAGACGATCTCTGGCTCGTGATTCATCTCATGATCGCCGGTCGTCTCCACTGGCGACCGCCGCAAGCCAAGCTCTCCGGCCGCCAGGCCCTCGCGGGCTTTGACTTTTTGGACGGCACCTTAGTCTTGACGGAGGCCGGCTCCAAGCGCCGCGCCTCGCTCCATCTTCTCCGCGGCGAGCAGGCCCTTCACGACATCGATCCCGGCGGCATCGAAATTTTTCCCTCGGACCTCGACGCATTTCGCACAGCGCTCACCGCCGAGAACCGTACGCTGAAGCGCGCTCTCACCGATCCGCGGCTCATCAGCGGCGTGGGCAACGCTTACTCCGACGAAATTCTCCACGCTGCCCAACTCTCTCCCGTTACGCTCACCCACAAGCTCAAGCCGGAAGAGTGGGAGCGTCTCTACGCCGCCACGCAATTCACGCTTTCTTTATGGATCGAACGGCTCTCTTCCGAGGCCAGAAAGGAGTTCCCGGAGGGCGTGACTGCATTCCGGCCGGAAATGGCCGTTCACGGCCGCTTCGGTCAGGCATGCCCGCGATGCGGCTCGCCCATTCAACGCATTCGATACGCCGACAACGAAACCAACTATTGCCCTGCCTGCCAGACTGGCGGCAAGCTCCTTGCCGACCACAGCCTTTCGCGTTTGCTTGGCGCCGACTGGCCTCGGACGCTGGATGAGTTGGAAGCCCTCAAACGCAGATGATCGTCGCACACTTGAGGGTGATACACGCTGGTAACGGATAAGTAACACTTCTGCGTCATAAGCCTTGATTTGCCTTGACATGACTTCCATGGCTACCGCAGAGTGGTTCCGACGACTCCTATCAGGCGGGGCCAGATGTCTACACCCGCATCTCCTGGCGCCTGTGTGTGGGAGCCGAATACTAACTCCGTAGTGGAGGAATCAAGAATGCATGTCAGTTACCTTTGGATCGTGATTGCCGCGGTTGTCATGTGGCTGCTGGGAGCTCTCTGGTACGGGCTGATTTTCAAGAAGTCATGGCACAAGCTCGCCTTTCCTGAAGGCGATAAGCCGAAGAATGCGATCTTCGCCATGGCCGCTTCTCTCGTAGCTTGCCTGCTCCTGTCGTTTGTTTTGGCTCACGTCATCGAAATGGCGGGAACCAAACTCTTCACCGACGGCTTCAAGATGGGCGTCATCTGCTGGTTGGGCTTCATGGCCCCGCCGCTCTTCGCGCAGCATATCTGGGAAGGCCGCCGCGCCAATCTCTTCGCTATCAACGCCGGTTATTGGTTGATGGCGATGGCAATCGGCGGCGCAATCCTGGCAGCTTTCCACTAAACCGCGGCGCTCTCACGGGCCAGGAATCCGGAACTCACACGGGGCAATTTCCCTCTACGGGGAATTGCCCTTTTGTGCTCCTTCTCCCGTAAAATCCTTCTATGACACGATCGATCATCTCAACGGATGGCGCGCCGGCAGCTATCGGTCCATATGCGCAAGGCGTGCGCGTCGGCAACCTTCTCTTCTCCGCTGGCCAAGGGGGTCTTGACCCCACGACGGGGCAGGTTGTTTCCGGCGGTATCAAGGAGCAAACGGAGCGCACAATCGAGAATCTCAAAGCCGTGCTTGAAGCCGGAGGCAGTAGTTTAGGCCAGGTCGTCAAGGCCACCGTCTTCCTCAAAGACATCAATGATTTCGCGGCCATGAACGCGGTATACGCGTCCTATTTTGAGAACGACTCCGATACCTTGCCCGCGCGCACCACAGTCGAAGTTTCGCGGCTGCCTCGCAACCTGCTTGTTGAAATCGAAGTTGTCGCCGAGATCTGAGCGGCTGCGGAAGAGTTCGCTGTTTTGAAAGGGCACGAGTTTACTCGTGCCGCAACACTACAAAATGAGTCGGGGCTTTAGTCCCGAGGGATGTCGGGCAGGAGGTCTGTCTTGAGCGATGCAGAAGAGAAAGTTGTCCGCAGCGACGCCGAGTGGCGCGCCCAACTCACCCCGGAGCAGTATCACGTGCTGCGCGAGAAGGGAACCGAGCGCCCGTTCTCCGGCGCGCTCACTGAAAACCAGGAGACCGGCAACTACCACTGCGCCGGATGCGGCACATTGCTGTTTCTAAGCGGCGCTAAATTCGATTCCGGCTGCGGCTGGCCCAGCTTCATGATTCCCGCCGACTCAAAAGCCGTGGTGGAGCACGAAGACAAGAGCTTCGGCATGCGCCGCGTTGAGGTTACGTGCGCCCGATGCGGCGGTCATCTCGGCCACGTCTTCCCCGACGGCCCGGGTCCAACCGGATTGCGCTACTGCATCAACTCCGCGTCGCTCAACTTCACACACGCGGACAAGTAGTACTGGCCCCGAACTTCGCTCTCTGTGCACAACAAAACCCCGTCCTTGCGAACGGGGTGATGGGAATGCCAGTCCAAAAGTTAAGGGCGCGGAGCGCAGCGCCTACGCCTTGGCGACCTTACCGCTCTTGATGCAGGATGCGCAGACGCGGATCCGTTTGGGCGCTCCGTTGACGATCGCCTTGACCGCTTGCAGGTTCACGTTCCAGCGCCGGCGCGTCACGTTGTGCGCGTGCGAAATGTTATTGCCAAATATCGGACCCTTGCCGCAGATATCACAAACTTGTGCCATGGTTAAGCTCCAGATTTTTCAAGGACTTTCGACGCCGCCCAAGCAGCTGGCGCACACCCGGTAACCCGCGTCCTCGCCTTGCCGAATTTCCAGTATACCAGCGCGCAGGGCGTCCCGGCCACGCACGCCATGGCCAAATGAGCGACGACGAAATGACGCCGTTTGCGTTTAGTTCAACGTCGGAGGTGCTCCTCCCGCCGGCTCCGGTCCGCCCTGACCCGCGCCCGGCCCGCCCGGCCGCTGTTCATGAGGAATCACGAAGTCTTCTGGCATCTCGTGGCCGCGGTGGCAGGTCCCGCAGGTCACGGGTTTGCCCATACCATCCTTGTCCAGGTCCATCGCTTTGCTGATGGAATCCGCGTTGATCTGCTGCGTCATGCTGTACATGATCCGCGCAATCTGCTTGTCCGGCTTCGAGTCGTTGGGGAAGTCCATACGCGGGCGGCCGTTGGGGCCCACATTCTTCGGATCGGCCATGTGGCAAAAGTCGCAGTGAACCCCCAGCGAACCCTGCCATGTCTCCATGATGTCGCGCACCTGGCGACCGGTCAGATCCTTGGGCAGCACCTTCAAGTTGGTGGGCGGCGGATAGTTGCGCATCGGCCGACCACCCGGCTGCCCGGCGCCCTGAGGCGGAGGCCCTTGTGGAGTGGGCGGCATGTCCATCGCAGGCGGAGCCGGCATGGGCGGCGTGGCTTGCGGCGCCTGCGCGCCAGTGTTGGCGGCGAAGATCGCCATGGCGAGCAACGCGGCTACTGCGGAGGGAAAAAGCAGGGAAGTGATTTTCAAGTGCAGGGATTCCTTTCGTTGGCCTGAAGCGGGCTCCGGGAATTGGTGTGGGTGCAGTTTAAGGGACGGATGGGAGACGGGTAAAGATGCTGGTACGGATTTGCGGCCGAGGGGCAAGGGGCGGCGATTCGCTGTTGAGGGACTTCGGCCCGGAGACGCAGCCGTTTCCGGCGAGAGCAAAGCGAAGGGGCAGTTCAGCGGCGTGGCGTATGCCGATGCGAGCTGTCACCAGCACGCGCCCGGCACGCGTTCCGTTGTCGCGCAGTTGCAATGGCGACTCGGGATCGGTCAAATCCAGCCCATTGTCCGCGCTACGCGTAATCCCCAGCGCCTGGCACAGCCGGCCCGGGCCACTGGTCAACTCCTTCGCCGTCGCTCCAGGCGCCAAACCCCGATTCCGCGCCATCTGCTCCAACCCAGCCACCGGCTCCAGGGCGCGCAGCAGCACCCCGCCGCCATGGCCCTCGCGTTCGCACGAGACATTCATACAGAAGTACATCCCGTAGATGAAATAAACGTAAGCATGACCCGCCGGCCCGAACAGTACCTCGTTCCTCGGCGTCGGTCCGCGATGCGCATGTGCTGCGGGATCGGCCTGCCGCCGGTGCGGCCCCAGATAAGCTTCAACCTCGACAATGCGCCCAGCTATCCAACCCGAGCGAGCGCGGCGCGCAAGCACTTTGCCCAACAGGCGCCGCGCCACGCGCTCCGGCGGCACTTCAAAGAAGGTACGAAGCAACAGCTTGCCCGACAATTCGTCTTTCTCCATCCGCCCCACGCCGCTAGCTCTGCTTCAATCCCTTGATCACCGCCAACACCTCCTCCGCATGGCCCTCCGGCTTCACCTGCGGGAAGACGTGCAGCAGCGTCCGATCCGGCCCGATCACAAACGTCGTCCGCACGATTCCCATCACTTTCTTGCCGTACATGTTCTTTTCTTTCAACACGTCAAACTGTTTGCATACTTTCTCGTCTACATCAGCAAGGAGTGTGTACGGGAGGTCGTACTTGGCGCGAAATTTGGCCTGCTCTTTGGGCGTGTCACGACTAATTCCCAGAACCACGGCACCCGCCGCCTGTAGCTTCGTGAAGGTGTCGCGAAAGCCGCAGGCCTCAATGGTGCAGCCGGGGGTATCGGCCTTAGGGTAGAAGAAGAGGATCACCGGCTTCCCGGCATAATCGGAAAGGCTTGCGGTTTTGTCCTCGTCCGTCTGCAACGTGAAGTTGGCGACTTTCTTGTTGAGTTCCATGGGGAATATCCTCGCTTGAGATGGTACGGCCCGATCGATGGCCGCCAGATTTGATGATTCCAGTGTGATTATTCCACGTTTGATGAATATCGAAGGGTGCAGCAGATGTCATCGCGGAAGCTAAGTCGCTTGTGGATAACGGCAGCAGCGCTGCTGGCCGCGGCGTTGCCGGCATCCGCGCAATATCCCGGCCAGATTACCACCACCGCGAAGGACAAGCCCACACTGCGAGCTGTTGCGGTCCTCGAGTGGACCGGCGACGAAGCAAAACCCAAAAACAGCCGCCTCGTGCCCATCTGCATCTATGACGGCCAGGAACTCCAGGACGCGGATGTCTATCTCGCCCGACCGTTTCCGCTCGCCCTTTCGAGCGATGTCGAGTATCTGTTGTTGCAGGATGGCAAACCTCTTGGCCTGTTCGACATTGAGACCGCCGCGCGCGAGCAGGGTTCCTGGGTGGGCTACGGCAGGCACCTGCCTATGCCCGTGCCGAAACCCGTGCCCAGGCAGGTGGCCAGGATCGACGAATACGATGACGCCCAGAGCGACACTCCCATCCTGCACCGCAAGCATCCCGCCGGTGGCGCGGGCTCGGGAAGCAGCGGCGGTTCTTCCGGGAATTCATCGAGCGGTTCAGGCCCCGACCCCAATGCGCCGCCTCCCGATCCCGATCGCCCCACGCTGCACAAGGGCGACGATGACTCAACCGGCAGCTCGGGTGACAGCTCGAACACAAGTGAAGGCGGCAGCGGCTCAGGCACGAGTTCGACGCAGTTGTCGAATTCTGGCGAGCCTACGCTGCACCGCGGCGGCGACGCGTCCAACGGAAATTCCGGCGGTACCTCCGGTTCGAACGGCCCCACGCTGCACAAGGGCGGCGATGCCTCCGGCTCCAGCACCAGCGACACCTCGAACTCCGGATCGGATTCGAGCTCAGCGTCGGATCCTGACCGCCCCCAACTGCATCGCGCGCCCGATAGCTCGGCTTCGAGCAGCTCGGACCCAAATAGCTCCAATCAGCCCAAGCTCAAAAAGAAGAAGAACAAAGAAGACGAGGGCTACGTCAGCAGTGTCGAAGCTTCCAGCGACCCCAACCGCCCGCATCTGTTTCGCGGCAAGTCCGCGGGCTTCGATGGTCCGGTCACACCCAGCCTGCTCGGCCTGCCGCCCGACATGCATCAGGAGGTCGCCGTCTCCGACCTGACCGACCGGCCCGAGCACGTATGGGATTACATCTGGGCCAATCCCGATGACGAGGGCAAGATGAAGTCGGCAATGGAAGACTTGGCGCGAACGGCGTTGGGTCTCAATCCGCCTCCAGCTCCCGCCAAGCCCGCGCCAAAAACAGCCTCCACGACTCATAAACCGAAGCAGCTCACCCTGCCACCGCAGCCCGCACCGCTTGTCGACGAGCAGTTCCGAGTCTTCGAGCTGGCCTACGGTTCGGGAGCCACCATGGTGCTCTCGGCCCATACCCATGACGCCGCCGCGCCGCAGAAGTTCGTGACCCTTGTGGCGCAGCCCGATCTCTACGGAAACGTTGCGGTTCTCGTCAAAAACGTAACCGACGCGTCGCACCTCGACTACACGCCGCGCATGCGCCTGATTGACGCGGTCGATGCCCTGGCCGACAACCGCGGCGACCTGCTCTTCGAACTGCGGGGATCGACCCAGCGCCAGTTCGTCCTCTATCGCGTGCTGCGCGGCGACGCCACCCGCATCTTCCTCAGCAACGCCGACGAGATTGGCGTTCCGACCGGTCAATAACGCTCGCAAGTACCCCCGAAAAGTGGTCAATATTGCTCACACAAAATTGCCTCAAAAGAGTTATTCCCTGAGGCTGTACTTGTCGGGCTTCTCCTATACAATAAGGAATAGATAAGCGCGCACATCGATACTTCCCAAGGATTTCCTACCGTATGGCCACAGTCACAGCCGCTCCATCGCCCGAAATCGTCTCTGTCACCCCGAGCCCACTCGCTCCCGCCGTTCCTGAATCAGCCGCCTCCGTAGAGTCGAGAGCTATGCCCAGCTGGCAGCACGTTCGCATGGGCCGTGCCAAAGCTGTCAGCGATGGCTTCAGCTGGCCAATGCTCCTCGTGATGGTGATCTTTCACGTGGGTGCGATCGCCGCGCTTTTCCTCTTCACTTGGCAGCGTCTTCTCGTCATGGCTGTGCTCTACGTCCTGGCCATCAACGTGGGCATTGGCATGTGCTATCACCGCCTCCTTACGCATCGCGGATACCAGGTGCCCAAGTGGCTCGAATATGTCATGACTGTGTTCGCCACGATGTCGCTTGAGGGCGGGCCCATCTTCTGGGTCTCCACGCATCGCGTGCATCACCAGCTCAGCGACAAAGAAGGCGATCCGCATACCCCGCGCGAAGGCGGCTGGTGGGCGCATGCTGGTTGGATACTTTTCGGCGAGCCCTTGCACTTGCAGATCAAGGCGCTTTCGCGCTACTCGCCCGACCTCAGCCGCGACCGCTTCCATGTATGGTTGAGCAAATACCACTGGATGCCGATCACTCTCAGCGCCGTTCTGCTGTTCTCCCTCGGTTGGTACTGGGGCGGCTTTGTAAACGGCCTCGCCATGTTCCTCTGGGGAGCTCTGCTGCGTGTCACGCTTGGTCTTCACGCCACCTGGCTGGTCAATTCCGCAACCCACATGTGGGGCAGCCGCCGCTTTGAAACCCGCGACGACTCGCGCAACAACTGGTGGGTCGCCCTGCTCACCGGCGGTGAAGGCTGGCACAACAACCATCACGCGCATCCGGTATCCGCGCGCCACGGCCTCAAGTGGTATGAGATCGATCCCAACTTCTGGGGCATCTGGATACTGGCTAAGCTCGGCATCGCCCGCAAGGTCCAGGTGGCAAGGTTCGACCCTAAGAATCCTAGGCCCGCAGGACTGGCATAGCCCTTCGAATTTGCCGGCAGATTCAAACAAATTTGAGAGAACATACGGCCTCCCCATCAGGGCAGGCCGTATGTTTCTGCTGAGCGAAAGACGCCTCTACCTCCGCACCTTCGCCCTCACCCACAGCGCCAGAAATAGAGGCAGTGCCACCACCAGCACCAGTACCCCCGCGGGAAATCCGACATATAAATAAGTATCGACGTAACTCACCGCATGTCCGCCCACCACGTTCCACGCCAGCAGCGCGAAGATGGAAACGCACGTGGCCGCGAAAAACGTGAGAAACGCCGACGCAAACGCCAGCAACAGACCCTGGAACAGGCTGAAGCCCTCAAGCGGGAACCCGAAAATTCTCGCTCCGCGTCCGTCTTTCGCCGAATTCGAAATCGGTACAGCCATTGTGACCCGACCCCCATCAACTAGAATACAAACTTATGGCGAGCGGCGCGCAAATCGAGTTGTGGCATGCTGAAAAGGTTGCCACGCAGGCGACGGTGCAGGACGCGTCCAACGGCATCCGCTACGCATCCTTTGGCGAGACGCGCATCTCCGAGACGGATCTCGAGCGGCTCGTGGGCGCTGTACCTGCCGCGCTCGCTCCCGCACTGCGTCAGCGCGCCTACTACTTCGTCCCCCTCACCATCGCCGACACCGGCGAGAATCTCATCGCGCCCGCTTACACGGTTGAGCTGGGCGACCGCGCCGTCTGCCACCGCAACACCGAATTCGGCTCAACGGAGGCAGTCTTCATCTCTACGCGCCTCGTAGAAGACCGCTTCGGCCTCGCCTTCGAGTTCTTCATCAACGTGGCGCACAACTTTGTCGAAGCCGCCGGCGTTCCCGATAGCTTCTCGACTCTTGCCTGGTCCCAAGCCGAGGCGCAAGTGCGAGGCGAAACCAGCCAGGATGCGTGGGAGGCTCGTCGCCGTGCGCTGGAACCGCACCCCGGTGCGAAGAGCATCGATGAACGTGCCCGCATGAGTTTCTTCGAGTCGTCGTTCTCCGATGCGCTTGCGGTTTACATGCTTTCGCTTGCGGTCGACTTCGACTACCACGACCTGCGCGAGCGGGAGTATCCGCTGCTGGCCGCGCCAGCTCTCGCCGAGCGCCTGCGGCATGTGGCCACGCTCTTTCCCGCCAATCCCGGTTACGAGTTCCAGGTTCATTACCGCCGCAAAGGCTGAGAACCGCGGGTCACCGTCTCTTTACAGCCCAATGCCCGCAAACATCAATGCCGTGGCCGCGCGCCAGCGTTGCAACTCCACGCGGTCACCCAGCTTGAATTGCTGCGCTGCATCGGCCAGCGTAGAGCGCTTGCCATACAGCTCGTCCGTCACGCGGTCGGCCAGGTCAGGCAGGAACAGGCTCTTTCCGCCTTGTGCGTGTATCGCCTCGCGGATGGTGCTGGCCTTGTAGAGCTCGAATTTGCTCTCATCGCCGAAATACCCGTTGCACACCACGTGAGTCAAACCGCCGTTCATATGGCTCATGTAGTCGCCCAGTAATTCCAGGCTGTCGCGCTGGCGGTTCACCACCCACAGCGTAATTAGCGGGCGCGCCAGTTCGCGCAGCGACTCCAGCAGGATCATCCCGTGTTTGCGAACCGGCAGGTTACTCTGCGCCGGCGTGTTCACCACCACCGACTTGTAGGGCGCCGCGTCGCAAAGGTTGACCAGCCGGATCCACCCCTCCACGTCCCCCAGTTCCAGCGTTTCTCCGTCCGTATAGCGGCCATAGCAGCGGAATACGTCGGGATTGTTCGTATCCGCGTCCACCAGCTTTACATACTTATGGTTTGCCAGGAAATAATCCAGCAGGGCCATGGATGTCAGCGACTTGCCGACACCGCCCTTGCTCCCGCTCACGAGAATGATGGGTTCGTTCATATTGATGTCCTAAGCGTTGAATTGATCAGAAACAAGGGGGAATCTAACAAATCGACAAAGCCAGCCGCCTCTGCACCGCGCATCCGCGCCAGCCCTGAACAGCAGGATAGCATTCCACAGGCTGCCCCCGAAGAATCGCCGGCCAAACTGTCCACTGTTCACTCCCCCGCGTAGACCACGCGCCCTTCGCTCACCGTCCAGCGCACCTTGCCCAGCATCGGCCAGCCATCGAACGGCGTGTTCTTCGCCTTCGATTTCGATTCCGTCGCGCGGTAGGTCCACTCGGCCTGGGGATCGAGGACCACCACGTCGGCATAACTGCCCACGGCCAACGTCCCGCGGCCTTTCAATCCCAACAGCGCCGCCGGTTGCGCGCTCAGCAGGCTCAGCACACGGCCCAGCGGCATCTTCCACTCCCCGTGCAGCCAGCGCAGGCAAAGTCCCAACGCCGTTTCCAGGCCGGTGATCCCGTTCGGCGCCAGCTCGAATTCAATTTCCTTCTCATGCATGGCGTGCGGCGCGTGATCGGTAGCAATCGCGTCCACCACGCCCTCGAGAATTCCCTCAATGATCGCGTCGCGGTCGGCAGCCGAGCGCAAGGGCGGATTCATCTTGGCATGCGTGTTGTAGAGGCCCACGTGCTCTTCGGTCAGCAGGAAGTGATGCGGCGCGACTTCGCAGGTCACGCGCAGTCCGTTGCGCCGCGCCTGCCGCACCGCCGCCAGCGCCGCCGCCGTCGACGTGTGCGCCACATGCAGATGCGGGTGCGAATCGCGCAATTCGGCTACCAAGCGAATGTCGCGCTCCACCATGCTCGATTCCGCTTCCGGCGGCATGCCGCGCAGTCCCAGCCTGAACGACACTGGACCGAGATTCATGCTCGCGCTCCCATTCGCGAATTGGGTCATGCGCGTGTCTTCGGCATGCTGGATCACGGTCAAACCCACCCGAGCCGCGGCCGCCAAAGTCTCGCGCATCACGCCGTCCTTCAGAATCGGCCGTCCATCGTCGGTCACAGCTACCGCTCCTGCGGATTTGAGAGCCGCGAAGTCGTTGATCGTTTCACCTTTCGATCCGCGCGTCGCTGCCGCAATCGGGAACACGCGCACCGCCGCCCCGCGCTCCGGCTGTTGCATCCAGCGGGTAATCTCAGGCGAGTCGTTCACCGGAATGGTGTTCGGCATCGCAGCCACACTCGTGAATCCGCCCGCCGCCGCAGCCGCCGTTCCGGTCGCGATCGTTTCTTTGTAAGCCTGTCCCGGCTCGCGCAGATGCACGTGAATGTCGATCAACCCCGGCGCAACCACCAGCCCCGTTGCGTCCAGAACCTCCGCGCCATTCCTGCCCTTCAGCTTTCCCGGACCGGCAATTTCCGCCACACGCCCGTTTTCGAGCAGAATGTCCTTGGCCGCATCCACGCCCGCCGCGGGATCGACCAGCCGCCCTCCGCAGATTGCCAGCGTCGTCATGAGCGGCCTCCACTTTCCGCGGTCAGCGCGCGCTCCATCACCGCCATGCGGATCGCCAGTCCGTTCGTCACTTGCTCCAGAATCGCCGACTGCACGCCATCGGCCACGCCCGCCGTAATCTCCATGCCGCGGATGATCGGCCCCGGATGCAGCACCACGGCCGCAGGCGCATGCGCCGCCAGCCGTTGCCCGGTGAGCTGGTAATCCGCCTTGTACTCGTCCAGATCCAGTTGCAGCCCGGCCAGCCGCTCAGCCTGGATACGCAGCATCATCACCGCCTGCGACTGCGCGAGCGCCGCATCGAAGTCGCGCTCGATCTCGAGCCCAGGCCCCGACCGCGCCGCCTGTTCAGGAAGCAGCTCTTTCGGTCCGCAGAGCAAAACGCGCGCGCCCACACGAGGCAGCAACAGCATGTTCGACCGCGCCACGCGGCTGTGCAGAATATCGCCGGTAATCATCACCGTCACTCCGGCCAACGTGTCGAGGCCAACGTCGGCAACTCCCGACCGCAAATGCGTCAAAATCGTGCGCAGATCCAGCAGCGCCTGCGTAGGATGTTCATGCATGCCATCGCCCGCATTGATCACCGGGAGACGCGTGGACTCTTCCAGCAGCCATGCCGAGCCCGAGGAGTGATGGCGCAGAATGATCGCTTCGGCGCCCAGCGCGCGCAGCGTCAATCCCGTATCCTTCAGCGATTCGCCCTTCTCGATGCTCGAACTCAGATTCGAGACCAGCGTAGTGTCGGCGCCGAGCGCCTTGCAGGCCAACTCAAAGCTCGTTCTGGTACGAGTGGACGACTCGTAGAACAGCAATGCGATGCGCCGCTTGGCCAGAATGTGGTCGCGCAGGATGGGATTCTCGCCCTCGAGTTCGGTGGCGCGCACAAGCACGCGGCTCACGCCGTCCACGGTCAGATCGAGAACCGAGAGCAGCGATCCCGGATGGTAAGGAAATGGAGAAACGGGCGCAGGCGGAGTGCTGCGCTGGCGGCGGATCGTGGGTATGGCAGGTTTCATGGAAAGAGCGGCTTTCAGCCCTCGTTCTTCGATCCTTTGTACACGCTTTCAGTTGAAGGCTCTGGGCTGAAAGCTTGAAGCTTAGTCGGTGCGCTCCACCAGCAGCACCTGTTCCGTTTGGTCAACTTCCTGGAACTTGACCTCGATAATCTCGCGGCTGCTGGTGGGAACATGTTTGCCGACATATGTTGCCTCGATGGGCAGCTCACGATGTCCGCGGTCGATGAGCACCGCCAGTTGCACGCGGCGCGGGCGGCCGTGGTCGAACAGTGCATCGAGCGCGGCGCGAATGGTGCGGCCGGTATAAAGCACGTCGTCGCAGATCACGATGTCGCGGCCGTCCACATCGAAGCCGATCGCGCCCGGCGTCACCACTGGACGAAAGCCCGCCGTCGAGAGATCGTCGCGGTAGAACTGAATGTCGAGCACTCCCGTATCCACGGGCCGCTTCTCTATGGTCGAGATCAGTTTGCCCAGCCGCTGCGCCAGAGGGACGCCGCGTCGTTTGATTCCTACCAGGGCCAGGTCCTCGCTCCCGTTGCTCTTTTCCACGATTTCGTGGGCCAGGCGCACTAAGGTTCGCTCGATCTCCGAGGCAGACATAAGCCGCCCCTTCTCGCGCAGATTGCTCTTGCTTTCCGGTTCAGTCATGATCGTTGCTCTTGCCGCTAATGTTCTTGGCTCTTGCCGGATGATACGAGGGTTTGGCGCTTCGGGGCAAGCTGTGGAAAGGCGAGCACCCACATCGCGGAACGGCGCCGCATACGGGATGGGGATGAACCGTGGCCCGCAGCCCCAACGAAGCCCAATCAGCCTCATAATATAGAAGCGTGCCCGGATGGCGAAATTGGCAGACGCAGCGGACTTAAAATCCGCAGACCTTAACCGGTCGTGGGGGTTCAAGTCCCCCTCTGGGCACCACAAAATAAACAACTTAAATGGAACTCTTGCCTCCCGCAGTTGGAGGCAATTTTTATTGAAGTAGCCATTTTGGTCGCCATTTGATATTCTGTGTGTTCCCCGGAGGTTTTGGAGGGAAGACGGTGCCAAGGAAACGCAAGGAACAAATTCATCGCGGGTGTTTTCAGAAGCCGAAGGGTAGCGGCATTTGGTGGATTCGATACGTGGACGTGGACGGGAAACGCAAGGCGCGTTGCGTGGGCACGTTCGGTGATGCCGTCAATGCGTATGAGGAGAACAAGGGACGCATCAGGCGCGGCCTTCTTGCGACTCCAACCCACAACAGAGGCGTCCGCTATGGCGCGTTGATCGACGATGCCCTGAAACTCAACGAAGCCTCCAGCCGGGACCACAGGAATTTTAAGCAGCGGCTAGAAGTCACGCGGGAGAAATTCGGGCATCGTGTATCTGAGTCCATCACACCGGCAGAAATTAGCGATTGGTTTGCGGCCATGACGGATGAGCGGAGCTGGACACCCGCAACAATCAACCGCTATCGCGCTGCGATGTCCAAGGCGTTCAAACTCGGGATTCAGAATCGCAAGATCAACAACAATTCGGCCCGGCTAGTGCCGCAACGCAAGGAACCAGCAGGTAAGATTCGATTCCTTACCGAAGTCGAGGAAACGCTCCTCAGAGCTGCATTGAAAGACCGCCCGTATTGCATCCCTCAGCTTGATGTGGCTCTCCACACCGGCATGAGGAAGTCAGAGCAATTCAGCGTCACGTGGGACCAAGTGAATTTCGCACAGAAGTATATCCACCTCAGCACCACCAAGAATGGCTCAGACCGATACGTGAGCCTCAATTCGGAGGCGTTGCGCGTGCTCAAAGAGTTGAAGGAAACACACGCACGTCTCAAACTCCCGGCTGACTCAACGCTCTTTGTGTCGTGGCAAAAGAAGCCCATGTCAGACCCGCGTGAGTGGTTTGGTGCGGCGTGCGATGAAGCCAAAATTGAGGGCGTCACGTGGCACACGCTCAGACACACATTCGCGTCACGCTTGGTGATGGCCGGAGTTGATTTGAAGACCGTACAGGAATTGATGGGTCACAAGACCATTGCGATGACGGCCCGCTATGCTCACCTGTCGCCAGAGCACAAGCTGTCAGCCCTGGAGCGCCTCGTCCACACGCGCAAGCGGACTCGGGTGATGACCACGCGCAAAACGGAGCAGCTCAGCGCGAGGAATCAGAGTCTTTGACCCTATGCGCCGGAAGCGAATCTCCCCACGTGAGAGCAGATAGGCCAAGCTGCGAATGCTTATGCTCAGCATCCTTGCGGCAGTCCTTCGGTCGTACAAGAGGCGCTCGTCTGCGGCGGCCCTGATGACCGCGATTGTGCCTGAAACGGGCGTTATGCCGGGGCCGTACTCAACCGGCCTGGAGTAGTCCACCGGACGCGCCTGGATGTCTTTTCGCATGTTTGCCCTTCTGCCTAATGTCCGCAGAGGGTCAATTTATAGAAACGGTAAGACTTGCACCCGATTAAGCTAAATGCGCGGGAATCGCAGCCAAAGGACGGCTGTGCGCGTCCCGTTAGCGCGTCCGGGCCTTCGCTTTCATGACCCAATCCCGGTCCCGCTCAATGCCCATTTCGGCTGCGATCATTTCTATCAGCTTTTGGGTGGAGAGCTTCGGGTTGGCTCGGACCAAGGCTTCCGCCTGTTTTGCTTTGTCGCGTGACGTAGCCGTCCGATGTGCAACTCCGTGTGCGGGTTTGCAATAGCCGATGTTGTTTTGTGGTGGGACGAATGCAACGCCGCAATGCGGGCACACGCGCACACTCTCTACAAACAAGGCCACCGCAGCCGCCGTGCTCATATCCGGGCAATACAGTCCCGGTGTTGGCTCATGCTGGCCGCTGAAAGGCCACCAAACAACCCATCGGGCGTTTTTGACCGCGTGGCTCATTGCTTCTGAGTAGTGCCACCGCGCACCATCCCACATCTTTTCCCCGGACCAATCCTCTGTGACTGTCCCGAATGAAGTTTTCGGAATCAGCGGGCGCGTTTGCTCCACGGCTGCCAACAGTGCCCGAGTGTCCTTTTCGGTGTAAGCACGCCGCAACAGGCTTAGGCCATTTAACGCGCGGGCAAGACCCGAGCGTGTATTTCGCTCAAGCCATCGCTTGAGTGTGTCTGGGCTTATGACGCGCACTTTTGTGAGCCTTTGCCCGCCTTGTTTCGGAAATACGGCGCACTCACCATCCGCTCTTTCCTCTTCATCAATCAACAGCGGAAGTGTAACGGTTTGTAATGGGTCACGTGACATACATTCATCATAGCAGTAACTTAAAGAAGTACCCGCAAACGGGATGGCTTATTTGTCGATGGCAACGGGAGGCGAAATGAGAGTTTTGGACGCGCAAGAGCAACTTGTTTGGGACAGTGAAGTGAGCGTTGCCGTGCTTGGCAAGGGCAAGGGCCGGGACTTCGTTCTTGTTCCCCTCAAGGACGCAGAGCTGGACGCCACGGAATTGGTAGAGACGCGGAGCCGGGGATTTTTCTTTTGCGGTGTGCTTGGAATCAGAGACGGACAGCCAAGCGCGGAGTGCTCTGACCTGGACGCGGCCTTCGTGATGATGCACGCCGCGCTTGCCTTCGCACAAGAAATGGCCGGGGCCGGACGGCTTAGGCCGAAGGATGACTCCGCCGCGTGGTGCGAACGCCTCCACGCCCTTGAAGACCCGCGCATTTGGTGACGTAAGCCCCGCGTGCGCGTGCGGGCGGTGGTCCATTCCCGCCGCCCAATAGTTTTGTTGTCCGGGTAAAAAGGCCCGGACCACAGCCGATAGCCGCCACAATCCGTGGCCTGAGACGGCACAGCGCGGCAAAGGCTCCAACGCGGAGCCGAGGCCGTGATGTCCACCAACCCGGTTAAAAAGGACCGGAGATTGTACGCGGAGCTGTCCCGGTTCGGGATGAAGATGGCCGCGTTGCGCGTCGGGAGAGGGCGTGCCAACCAAAGAACGGAGAGCTTCACCATGAGACTTTTTGACCTTAAGAAACAGCACGCACACGCTCTCAACAACGCTGAGGCCATCGTCCAGGCAGCGAAAAACGCGGGCCGGGAGATGACCACCACTGAGCAAGCGGATTTTGACACAGCCATGACCGCCGCAAAAGCACTCGAACCTAAGATTAACTCGATTCAATCGATGAACACGATGAGTCAGTTTTTCAACCGGGACGGTGCGCTCCTCCTGGACGGCGGCTTGGCAAGCCCCGGAAGTCCCGCCATTAACCGCAACCAAAAGCGGATGAGTGAGGAATATACAAATGCGTTTGTGGCCTTCCTCCGCTCGGGCGGCAAGCAAGCGCCGGACGCGCTCAGCGAAGGCTTTGACCCGTTGTTTGGCGGATTCGCTCTGCCATCGTTGCCGGGTATGTCCTCCGCGATGTATGAGGGCACCGGAGGCGGCTCCAACGGCGCGGGCGGTTATGCGGTCAACATCCCCACCGATGGACAGATTGTCCCTCTGGCGGTTCCAGATTTGGGAGTCCGTTCGTTGGCGCGTGCAATCCCCACGGCAACTGACATCAAAATCCCAAGTCAGTCCACGTTCGGCACTGCCGGAGTCAAGGCCGAAAGCGGATCGTCAACCAACAATTTCTCGGAGAGCAATCCAACGCTGTCGCAGTTGACGCTCTCCGCGTTCATGATGGGCTTGACGCACACCGTCTCTTGGGAATTGTTGCAGGACGTTGGCCTCTTCCAAGAGTTTGGCGTTCGGGACCTCATCAACGCTGTTGCCATCGCTGAGGACGGATTCTTCGCCACAGGCACGGGCACCGGCCAGCCGCAAGGCTTAGTTGGTAACACCGGGACCGGCACGGGCGCACCGTACCTTGTCGAGTCAACTGGCGTTTATCTTTTGAACGCCATTGATGATGTACTCGGCACGCTCAAGGGGAGCTACTTCCCCAATGCCGCGTGGCTGATGTCGCGTGCAACCGCCGTTGCAATTCGGAAAGCACAGCGGCAAGCGAACCTGTTTGCCCCGGTGTGGACCCGCGAAGGCGGACGGGACTTGCTTGCACGGCTTCCCGGTAAGCTACAGCTCCAACATGCCCACATTGCCCACGGCAACAAGCGCGGGCGTTGTGCCTATCCTGTTCGGCTCGTTCCAAGACGGCTACGTCATCGGTGACCGTGGCGGCGCGGGCACGTTCGTCAAAATCCTTGACCAGCCGCTTGCCACGGCGGGCCAAACCATTCTGCTTGGATACAAGCGTGTGGATGGACGTGTCCGGCGCTCGGAAGCAATCCAGGCCGTCACCATTTCGCACAGCTAACCAAAATTGCGGGGATCGCAAACCCGAGTCAGCGGGTCACTCAGGACCTCGCATTGGCACAAACGCAAGTGCCGCCTTTCCCTGAGTGAAAACGGACAACTCGGACCCGGCCTTCAGGGGAGATGGCCGGGACCGGGATTTTGAAATTGAACGGGGAGAATATGCGGAAGGTTTCAATTGCATTGCCGAATGAACTGTACGCGGAGCTGGAAGCGTGGGCGGAGTTGATGCGGGAGCCGGGTTATGGCCCCGCCAGTTTCGCAACCGATGTCCTAGCAAGTGAATTGGCGTCCAGGCGCTTACCCCATGTTTCCCAAGGCCGGTACGGTGCCCGCGTTATCGAAACGAAGCCCGCAGAGCAGCCACAGCCATACCGCTTGCACTTGCCCGAGAGAATGGTGAGTCATGAATAAAATCTTGCGGAGCGTGGATGAGATGTGCGCGGCGAATCGGATTACGCGGGCGGACGTGCTGTGCGAATTGGTCCGCGCTCTTCTCAGTGACCGCGCCCCGGCTGCGCGAAAGACAGAGCGGGGACTTCCAGGGCCGCCCGCGCTCAGCCCGAAAGAGAGCATCATGCGGGCGTTGCGTCGCTCGGGTAGCATGACCGTCCGTGAGCTGAAGCGGACAACAAATTCCAAGCGCGTCAGCGTGGATGATTGGGACAGGGCGCTCCGCGACCTCATAGTCAGTGGCACACTCAATTTCCACTTGGGTGGTAAAACCGGATTACGGAAAGTTGTCAGTCTTCCCGAGATTAGTGGCGCGGCGCAACCTGAGAATGCGGTGAAACTGTGACTTCGCAGGAATGGAAACGGCGGTGTGTGGAGCGGATTTTGAAGGCCGTCAGGAAAGCTGGAAAAATCAGGATTCGGGATCTGAAACGCACCACTCACTACGACAGGGGGCCGGGTGATGAAGGAGTGGACCTTTGGTATGAGGCGCTCGACTACTTGGAAGAGCGCAAGCTGATTGTGGTGGGGAAAAAGCGGCTCTATGAGATTGAAGGTGATGATGACCTTGGGCTTGTTCCTGAGTTTGTGATGACGCCGCAAGCTGCTACCTTGTCACAGCTTGAGAAAAGAGCGCCGTGAGGGTGTCACCACAGGTGTCACCACTAGTGTCACCAGTGGTCAAGATGCTCATATTAAACGTGTTAAAGTCAATTTCGCGATTTAAAGGCGCGATTTTGACCCCAATTGTTCCCATAGGGGAGATAGAAGTACCCGTAAGTCCTTTATTTATAATAATATAATATTCTCTTATTTTTTATCTACCCTATACCGGGTGTTTTTACCAACACGAGAGACGCGCCGGGCGTTCCAGGCGCTATGCAATGCGGAGTTGCGTTGCGACAGCGCGTGCCATCGGGTCAGACCCACAAGACAATCACACTGACAGCGGAGAAAGGCGCGGCCCGGCGTTGGTTGACGTGCTGTGATTCCCACGGGATGAATAAGGTACCGGGGCGGGTGTCAAAGTTAACAGTGTGCTTGGGAGAGCACACAGTGGGAGATTTCTACACACAAACGAAAATAGATTTGAATTCGGACCCCGCCACTCCAATTTGGCCTTCAGGCGGCGGAGTCAGAACGGCGCCTTTTCTAAACAGTTTTGGAGAAGATGTTCCGCCGTTGATTCGAGATCAAAGACCCTGTGGTATGGGTCCGAAAGAATGGCTTGCCCGGCATCGCCTATTTCAACGAGATAATCCCCGACGCACTCCCCGCAGTCGTAGTGAATCCGGGAACCGTCCGGGAAAAATTCAAGACGCAAATTGGCGACAGGGCTAAGTCGAATCACGTGCAATTTATCGGGTAACTCATCGTGACACCGATAATGGTCTTTCCCCCGCGCCTTTCTTACTTCGCCGTTAACTTCGTCGCACTTGGCGACGATCATCGCCCGGAAACTGTGCCACAACTCCGGTGCAAGTTTCCTTTTTAGGTTCTCCCGCTCAAAAGCTACCTTGCTCTCTGTATTGGCTTGCAAATTTGTCTCCTCGCGCTGTTTCTCCGCGTCCTGTATCTGAGCTGCCATCCTCTTTGCAAAGTCCCCCATCTTGCCCTCCGCCTTGGGCACGAGTATACGCCGGAGACGCCCCTGGATGTCGTTGGACACCCCCTTGCAAGGAAGCCTCACGAAAGACCGATCAATCTCAAGAGTGACCTCACCCACGATTCCAGTTTTCTGCGCCGCGCCAATTTGTTTATCAGCCTCTGTCGTTTCATCTCGAAAAACATCCAGTCAATTTGTCGTCCCGCGTCTTTTTTGCGTTCTTCGATCTGCGCCTCTTCGATTTTGGGTTGCCAACATACCGGACAGACATTAGAAAAGCCCGCGTGATTCGGGAGCAATTCAAAGGTATCTCCGCATCGTGTACAGACTCGTTCTGGATTGCTCATAGCTCGAAGGGACCCCGCGCCGCAGTCAGTCTAAGGCCAATGCTCGAATCCGAGAATCCAATCTCCCGGCATACGACGCGAGAGGCGCAATGACCAAGAAAGCTGTTCTCACCGTGTAATAGGTTGCCGAATTAACAGGACTATCCCGGCAGACCGTCACGCGGCTACTTGAAATGGAGTGGTGCGTTTTGATTCGAGGCTTCGCCAGTTGCCGCACGCTTTAGGCTCCCTAGAACAAGCTCCTTGTATTCGTTGGGCTGATCCGCGAACTTGCTTTTCTGTTCGGTTCCGTCCCGGATCGCATACTCAGCGGTGTGGTAAGCGCTTGGGAGAACTTCGTCGGCACTCATTTGTGGCACCCTTCCCTTCAGTGCCCCTAGAGTTAATCTGGCTCCGGTTTGACGAATGTCGAGTGCGACACTCGCTGCGGATACTACATAGAGAGGGTCCAATGGCTTTCCTTTCGCCCGCGCGAACTCAGCGCCGAAGAGCCATAAACCCGGATCAGGTACCTTGAACTCTTTAGACGCCAAAGCGTATTTTGCAACGCCTCGATAGAGGTGCGACAATCCGGCTACCACGTCGATTACTGGCGGCGTTGTTGGCGTCTGTCTCGTGGCTTGGATTACCACGGCATCGACAAAGTGGGATGCGAGATTCGGGTCTTCAAGAATTCTAACGGCCATCTCGTACACGCCCGAAACCTCAAGGTCCATGATGCAGTCAACAAACCAAGGATCATAAACGCCAATCGTTTTTGCGAATTTGATCGCAGACTGCTGAATCTCTAGAGCAAGCTCCGGGACCGTTTGCATCAATTCCGGGTGTACACCTGACTCCGGCGGTTCCGGTGATTCAGTAATGACCAGATTGAATAGCTGCTGGTCTCGCCCTTCCTGCGTCTTCGGTGTAGAAGGTACTGTCACCACGCCTTTGCTGACCGGCTGAGGTTGACGACTGTTTTGTTGCTTGGACGGCCTCGCGTAGCGCATATAGTAGGCGAACGCACCTAATCCAATGGGGAAAAAACTGAGGAAGATGGTGCGGGCGTCCCCGTTAGCTACGCCGAAGAAAAAGACAAGTGCGCCCAATCCAAGCATCAATGCGATGTATGCCTTCACTGGAATCATCGTGCCCCCCTTTTAGCGTGAGCCTCCAACTTAGCTCTTGTCTTTTAGAATCTCGTGGACGGACTTATTCAGCACCTTCTCGATGAGGGCGGAATCCATTTTCTCCGTATACTCGGCGCGGAGAATGATGTCCTCACGGTACCCGTCCTTGTCATCCACACGTCGCACGATGAGCACTAGCGGGTCCCTTGGGTGGTCTCCTTTCTTGATGCCAGCGGCGCGTGCCTTGAATATCTCCGTGATTAGTTCAACTACGCTCTTTGCGAGAGAAAGAGCACCCGCTGTCACGGCCAAGTAGAGCAATAGCTCCGGCCCGCTTTCGTGCTCGATGAACTCCACATCTTTGGGCGGCCTTCGGAGTTGCGCGTCAACGATCTTGTAGGCTTCTGGAGAGCAGCTACGATGGAAGCATCCCGACTCCACGCGCACCTTGATTGAAACAACCTGCCCGTTGCCTTTGTGTCGTTGTTGAAAGTCCCCAACGGTGTGGCGAAACCCGGTTAGCCAACGCTCGTCAACCATGCGGCGTACCTCTCTTTCACCGGCCAGTCTAATCCATTGCGGTGACCACCCGCGCGGCATAGGCGTAACATTCTTTCATGCTTGAGACTCTGTACAAGACCGACTCGCCCGAAGTGGGGAAGTCTGAGAGCTATGAGATTTCCCTCAAGATGCTACCGGGAAGTGGTCCGCGCCGCCATTACGTCAAGGAAGACCATGGGTGGTGGGATGATAGTACAAAGATTTTCATTCACCACGTCACAACGCTCAACACCGCCGAAGAGGGCACCACGTTTGAAGAGGCCGAAGCTATGTACGCGGAAGCGCGGATGAACCGGGCGAAGAGCGGCTTCGTTTACAGTTTTTCCCCGTTCTGGCCGGGTGGGTATCAGCGCATTGAAACGTCTTGAGGGGCACTGCGGACTTTTGCGGACTACAAAATCCGCCGCGTCTGGCCGCAAAATCTGGTAGCCATTTTAGTCGCCACTTGTACCGGGAATTTGTGCATCCTCTTGCACCGCCGTGCACACTCAGATGTGAACGAAACCCGCGTCAATACTGGCGATTCCACGCTAACCCGTTTCGCACGTTGCAGATGTAAAATGCTCTAAAAGGGACTTAAAATCCGCAGACCTTTACCGGTCGTGGGGGTTCAAGTCCCCCTCCGGGCACCACGATTAAGCATCAGCTGGGAAATACAGTGGGGAAATAGGTATCGCGTCCCCTTATCTCCCCTTATCTCCCTTATCTCCAGCCGTCCATTCACAACTTCGACGAGAGCGTTGGCATGTTCTCATCATTGGACGGCCACCGCCGGTTTTGTCGTGACGCAGGACTTCTTCACCCATTGCCTGGCTGCGAAAACGGATGGCTAACGGACCAACGGGCTCTCCCAAACGCGAAGAAGCAATTTCTTGAGTCGAGCGAAATCCCCGGGGCCAAGCTCGGCGAGCCAATCGCGCTCGATTTCGCGAAGCACCTCCACAGCTTTTGCGTACGCGGCGTGTCCGCGCTTGGTAAAGCTGACAATTCGTGCGCGGCCCTCATCCGGCGCGTCGGCCCGGACCAGATATCCGAGATCCTCCAGGCTCCCCAGCAGCCGGTTCATGGCCTGCTTGCTCATCCCTGCGCGCTCGGCGAGAACGCCGGGGCGAATCCCATCGGGGCCCGGAAACCGGAAGAGCGCCATGTGCGGCAGGCTGAGCTCGTGAAAGCCCGCGGCGTTTAGATCGTTGATGATACGCCGGTGAATCGCCTCGGCGGGAACGCGAAGCAGCGCACCGATCAGCATGTCCTTTGTTTTGACCGGTGAATTTTCTTGCAAAAAAGTCATTGACGCCATCCGTAAACTATGTTTACCATAATTTAATGGTAAACTGAGTTTACCACAAAGGAGATCAAAAATGGCACCGCAAACCGCCGAGCTGCTCGTCAATTCCTCTGACGAAGCCGTATCGCAAGAATCAGAGCAATCCAGTCACATGTCCGCCGCCAGAAGCGCAGTCGAAACCGAAGCAGCTTCGCAGCAAAACCAGGTGAAACGCGTGCCCGCGGGAACCGGCGCGGCCTACTGGGGCCCCGGAAACCAACTGACGTTTCTGGTCACCGGCAAAGAAACGGGGGGCGCATTCTTCCTGGCTGAGATGTCTGTCGCGCCGGGCGGAGGCCCACCTCCGCACATCCACCACCGCGAGGACGAGTCTTTCCACATTCTCGAAGGGACGCTGACAATTCAGGTCGGCGGAAATACAATCACTGCATCGGCGGGCGATTTCGCTTACCTTCCCCGCGGAATCGCGCATTCCTTCAAGAACACCGGCGACGGTTTTGCGAAGGCTCTGGTTGTGACCACGCCGGCGGGCCTTGAGAACTACTTTGCTGAAGTGTTCGATCCTGCTACGGATCGCTCCGCGGCGCCGCCTCCCCCCAGCAAAGAAATGCTGGCGCGGGCGATGGCAGCTGCTCCCCGGTACGAGCTCGTGCTTCTTCCCCCGGCATAACGGGTTTCATCGGAATCCACGAAACGAAACATGAACGAAACGATATGAGGAAAGAGGGTTTCCATGTCAATGCAAACGATCGATCTATGCGTTAATCCCGCTGACGAAACCATCCCTCTCGGGCCGCTCGCGGTGCGCTTTCTGCTCACTGGCGAGAACTCGGGTGGCACGGTCGCGATCTTTGAGGTGATTGTCCCCGCCGGACATCGCCTGATGGCGCCGGCGCACAGCCACAACCACTACGAGGAGACAATCTACGGCGTCGAAGGCGTGCTGACCTGGACGGTAGACGGCAAGCAGATCTTCGTGGGGCCGGGACAGGCGCTCTGCATTCCGCGGGGCGCCGTTCACCGGTTCGACAACAACGGCACCGAAGACGTGAAGGTGCTCTGCGCCGTGACGCCCGCCGCCATCGGCCCGCAGTACTTTCGCGAGGCTCGCGACCTGATGAAGGCTGCGGCCGGCGGGCCTCCTGACAAAGCAAAGTTGATCGAGATCATGCTCCGCCACGGCCTGACACCGGCGCCGCCTCCGCCGCAGGCGTAAGGGCGGCGACGGGAAAGCAAGCGGTCGCCGCCACCACGGCCGAAAGTGAATCTATGTGACCTTGACGATCGCACCGCCGATAGCGGAAGGCGCTCCGGCAAAAGTCTCATTGGAACTGGGTCGGCAAGGTCCTGCCGGAATGGCCGGCATCCCAGAACCTGTGTCAGTCGTCGCCAAACCGTCAACGCACTCATTGAGGAGCCGTGGAGAGGTCCCGAGGTTGGGTATTGTGGGCGCGTCGCCGTGAAACAGAAAATTTGCACTGTCTTAGGCGACAGAGCGATGCAGAAAAGCCTCGCCCGTACGGTTTCAGGGCCACCGCGAAAATCTGAGGTTGGCTTGGTTGACTTGCACATTAACTTTCACAGTTTCACACTTGCGCAAAAAACATGCTTTATTTGCTTTAATTTACGAGCAAGTGCAACGCACTTAAAATCCGCAGACCTTTACCGGTCGTGGGGGTTCAAGTCCCCCTCTGGGCACCACAAATTGAATGGTTTGAACAAAGTTGGCCGCCGCGGCAGCCAACACAGTGGTTACAGAGCCCACGGCCGAATTGGATGCGGCCGTGGGCTCTGCCTGGCTTAGAACACGAATTTAGCAGCGGCTTGCAAGATGCGCGGTGCGTCCGCGCTGTTGATTTGACCGAATGACGAAGGGGCTTTGACTTCGCCGGCGACCGCATTTGGGGAGGCGTTGACATCTGCGCCGACCGCATTTGGACCAAAGAACTGCGTGTGGTTGAAGACGTTGAAGGCTTCAAGCCGGAATTCCAGTCGGCTGTTTTCGGTCACTGCCACATACTTCTGCAGTGCCATATCCCAGTTTTTTTGGCCCGGCCCGAAGAAGTAGCGGGGCGAAACATTTCCAACTGTGCCCAGCGGCTGCAGGCCGAAGAGCGTCGTGTTGAAGTATGGATTTCCGTTTTGCGGATGGTGATTCAAGTTGAGCGGACCGGGTACGGCTTGTGGCAGATCGACGGAGAACGGGTTTACGCCATTCGGCCTGGCTCCAATCAGCGAGTTGTCGCTGCTGTTTTGCATAGTGACGGGAAAGCCCGTGCTGAAACGCGCGATGCCGGAGATTTGCCAGTCTTGAGTAAGCCTGTTCTTGTGGCCCAGAAGCGCATCGATGGGAAGATTGTAGTTGTAGCTGGCCACAAAGTTATGCTCGATATTGAAGGCTGACAACTCGTACGTCCGATGAGGGTCTCCCGGAACTATCATGTCGGCGAGGCTGGACGAAATGTCGAGAGACTTGCCGTAGGTGTATCCGGCCAGAACGCTGAGCCTTCCGCTTTGGTGCCGAAGGGTGGCTTCAAAGGCGTTGTAATTTGAATTGCCGACAGACCGTTCGAACGCATCGCCGCCGAAGTTCTCACCAAAGGGTCCTCTGCCCTGGACCACTTGTCCCGATGCGGTGGTGAACGTTCCGGTTTCGCTGAACTGCGCGCAGGTAGCTGTGCCCGGCTCCACTTGGTCAAGATTGAAGACGCTGAGACAATTGGCTGCAATGCCGGGGTTGGCCGTAACCAGAACATACTGATGATGCCCCTCGCTGCCGATATAGTTCAAACCCAGCACGGTGTCCCGGCCTAGTTGCCGCTCAATCGAGAGGTTATATTCCTCGGCATAGGGGCTTACGTTGTGGATGTCGACTGCAACCATGCCGGAGATGGGTTCATACTGATCCCAATCGACTGTGCTGTTGGGGTTGCTGGGAGATGCGCCAAATGCGGGGAAGGTGAGGGGGAAGCGCTGCCCTTCGTTGAAGCCGGTGCCGGCATCGATAAATGGATTGGAGAACAGCGGGGAAACGGGGCTCGAATAGGTGGTACCGTATGGTGGGTCGCCGGCCATTACGCCCGCGGTGATGCCCTCGACTCCTGTGAAGAACCGTCCGGCTCCCAATCGGATGCTGGTGTCGCCCGGATTGCCCAGCAGGTCGCCCAGCACGCCGCCGTACCTCTTGGCAGGTGACCACGCAAACCCGAGGCGGGGAGAGAAATCGTTCCAGCGTTTTGACGAAAGTGTCTTCGGTATGCCCTTATCCAGTGGGAAGACAATGCCTGCGGGCGCACCCGGATAGACCTGCGATTGCTGGCCGACGACAAGTGTCTGGAGCTGGTTGAACTTCTCGTAGAACGGCATCTCCATCTCCCAGCGCATGCCGTAATTGAGTGTCAGGTTCGGCCGGATCGCGCCAACTGTCTTCAGCGAACCCACCGGCATACTGGTTGCGCATGTAGAAGGGCTGAGCATTCCCCTGTTCGTACGTGCTGGGGGCGCCGACGAAGAAGTCGGCAATATCCAGGCCGGTTTCCGATCCGAAGAAGGCGAACTCGCCATTCGATTGGATATCGGCATTCCCGTTGGTCCCGTTGTAACGCAACTCGCCGCCAAACTTCAATGTGTGCGTCCCAATTACATGGGACAGAGTGTCAGAGTATTGATAAATGTTGTCGTACTGGTCGATTCCGGTGACGGTGGAACCCATGGTGAAGTTGTTGAAGATGATGTTTTCGACGCCCACAATCGAAGGCCGCTGCGGAAGAATGCTCGGACTCCCGCTGCTGGTCACAAATCCCTGGGAGGAGAGCGAGGTTCCCACTGTGCCTTCCGGAGTGCCAAGAACGTTGCTATCGCGAAGGTAAGAGGCCTCGAAAAAGTTCACCGTTCTGGCGCCGAAGGTCTTGGTATCCGAGAAGGTACCAACCTGCGAGCGGCCATTGGTGAGAGCGGCGAATCCGGGAATCGTTGCGCCCCCCTGCGCGAGGGGGTAAGGATTGGCGAGGGAATAATCGTCGATGCCATAGTAGCCCGAGATCTTGCCCCAGCGCGAGTTGGCATCGATGTGAATCCCTCCCTTGAAATCGCGAAGCGTTTCATTCTGGGAGTTGGTGGAAAACTCGCCGTTGGCAAGATTGGGTCCAGGGATGTACTTGACAAGGGCCAAGGCCGGGCTGGACCAGACTGACTTCGGGATCATGTATTTGGGAAACACGGCTGGCCGTTCCGCAGTGCAGCCGGTGGACGAGGGCCAATAAGGATCTCCGGCCTGAACGGAACTACCGAGCTTTGCCCCAATCAGGCTGGCGATGTAGGGTCCGCTCACGCATCCTGTCAGCGAGTCGCTGAGTGAGGGATCGCTAAAATCACCGCCGAGCTGCGCTGTCGAAGGGACCGCAATTTGTCCGCTGGACTCGCCTTGCGACATCTGGGTGCCTTGAAAGTCGCCAAAGTAGAACAGCTTGTCCTTGCGGATAGGCCCACCTGCAGTAGCGCCATACTGGTTCTGCTGGAAGGTTCCGCGAATGGCGGAGAAGTAATCGCGGGCATCGAGCGCGGTATTGCGGACGAATTCGTAGACATCGCCGTGAACCTGATTCCCACCCGATTTGGTAATCACGTTGATCTGGCCCCCGCTGTAGTTGCCGTATTCGGCATCGACATTGGTGGTCAGAATGCGGAATTCGGCGATCGAGTCGAGGTTAGGGATGAAGCCGGCTCCCATGGTGAAGGGCTCTTCAATGCTGGCGCCGTTGAGCGAGAAACCATTGGAGAACTCCCTCTGGCCACTGATCGAAAGCGTTCCCGGGTTCAGATCACCCGACGGTGAAATTAAGCTTGCGCCCGCCGCGGTCAGCGACTGACCCACGAATGAAGATTGTGGGACAATGCCCGGCTGGAGCGACAGGAGGTCAGTGAAACTGCGCCCATTGAGGGGCATCGCGGTCGCTTCTTTGCTTTCGATAACTTCGCCGAGCTGAGTATCGACAGTTTCGACGTGGACGGCCAACGATGCAACGGTTACGGTCTCGGCTGTACCGCCCACCAACAGCGATGCATTCGCCAAGAGAGCGCTGTTGGCGTTCAAGATCAGGTTCGTCTCGTGGAACTGCTTGAAACCAGGTGCATCGATGGCGATTTCGTATTTGCCGACGGCGAGTTCCGTCAACGAATAGAACCCCTTCGAGTCGGTTGTCGTGGTTTGCTTAACGTTGGTATCGATTTCGGTCACGGTGACACTTGCACCGTTAACCACGAGGCCCTTCGGGTCCGTCACAGTTCCGGAGATGCTGCCTCCCGTGGCGGATGCCCATGCTCCGGGGGCAATCGTCGCCAGCAGGAGAAGCAGACAGCGCGGGGCTACTTTGAGGAATGTCCAGCGGGGTTGATACAACGACCCGAACAAGAACGCCTTTTCGCTCATCGAAATCAGCCTCATCTCAATTCACCTTTCAGTTAGTTGACCGACGGGAGCGGACGCAACCGTGGGATCAAGGCGCCTCTGCGCGGATTGGGAATTTCGAATACTGCGAATTGCCGAGGGTATTGAAGATTGAGCGACGGCCCTTGATTGCTACCGACCAGGCAGATCAAGTCCTCCTCACCGTCACGAATTCAATGCGGCAATGCAACATCGACAGCAATTGACGCGCCAAAATCTGAGCGCGAGTAAGATATTTAAAATCAGCAGTCAATCGATACCCACTTGCATCGTAAAGTGCAAAGTCTTGCATAATATTGAGTATTTTTGTCATCAATTTGTACGAATACTATCATCGCATTGTGCGAATGGTACTACCATTTTGTCCGAAACCAATTTTCGAATTGGACGATGGGACCGCCCCGTTTCCGGACAAAACAGGAGGTTGTACAATTGAGGCCTTGGCCGCCCAATGAAGCTACTAATCGTGGAAGACGAAGCAAAGACAGCGAATTTTCTGAAGCGCGGCTTGAGCGAGGCTGGCTTTCAGGTGAACGTGGCGGCGGACGGCCACGAGGGCAAGCGACAGATCGAGATCGGTTCTTTTGACCTGATCGTGCTTGATATTCTGCTGCCGGGAATGGACGGCTGGGAGATTCTGGCCTGGGCGCGCGCAGCGGGAGTGCAAACTCCCATACTGCTGCTGACGGCCCGGGATGCGGTAGCGGATCGTGTGCGCGGGCTGGAGCTTGGGGCCGACGACTATCTGGTGAAGCCATTCGCCTTTTCGGAGTTGCTGGCGCGGGTACGGACCATTTTGCGCAGGCCGCCGGTTCGGGAAGCGGCGAAGATCCGCGTGGCGGATCTGGAACTCGATATTGCGGGGCATAAAGCGACTCGGGGGGGCCATTGGCTCGATTTGACGGCGCGGGAGTTTACGCTGCTTTCTCTGCTGGTGCGCCGACGCCGGCGAAGTGCTGACGCGGACACTGATTGCCGAGTCGGTTTGGGGTATGAGTTCCGAGGGAGACTCGAACGTAGTCGACGTGAACCTGAGACGGCTGCGCACCAAGCTGGATGATCCCTTCCCACGGAAACTGCTGCGCACGGTGCGGGGGGTGGGCTATATTCTCGAAGACCCCGATCGACAGTAAGCCTCGCAAGCAAGGCTGGGGCGGCGCGTCTCTCGCATTGCTGCTTACGGTTTGGTATACGACGGCTTCCTTGTTGTGGTGGCGGCGGCGACGGGCCTGCTCTACCTGGCGCTGGCGGACAACCTGAGAAAAATCTCCGAACAATCGCTGCGCGACGAGTTGGACGTGTGCCGTGCGTTGATGCGTGAACAGGGCGGGAATTCGCATGCGCTGCACGAAGAAGTCGAGATTGATTCGGCGGTGCGGCGCTATCAGAAATTCTACGTTCGGGTGTTCGATGCGCACGGCGTGGCATTGTCGACCACGCCGGGAATGGATCGGGATCTGAGTTCCTCGCTTGTCGCGCAGGAAGCGGCGAAGCATCAAGGCATCTTCAAGATCGATTCACCCAGCGGGGCATCGTATCGAGCGATTGTGGCCACGGTGCCGCGCGACGCTAACGGAAACGAAGTTTGGACCCTGCAGGTAGCGGTCGATCTGACGCAAGAGCAAGTGGTGCTTGAGCGGCAACGCATCTGGATCTGGACGCTATTGGCGGCAGCTCTTGTCTTTTGTCCGGGCATGGGATTCGCAATCGCGCGCAGAAGCACGCGACCATTGCGCGAGGTTGCCGAAACCGCTCGGCAGATCGAGTCCAGTACGCTTAACGAGCGCATCCATGCCGAAGGATACCCGGTGGAGATTCGCGTTTTGGCGGTCGCCTTCAACGGCATGCTTGAGCGGCTGGAGGAATCCTTCGCCCGCCTGTCGCGCTTCTCCGCCGACATTGCTCACGAATTGCGAACGCCCGTAAACAACATCCGCGGCGAAGCGGAAGTGGCGCTGGCGCGCGCACGTACTGCTGAAGAGTATTGGATGTGGTCGCCTCATGCCTGGAAGAATCGGTGCGGCTCTCGGAGCTGATCGAGTCGCTGCTCTTTCTGGCGCGGTCGGAAAGCCCGGGCGATCACCTCAACCGCACGCAGGAGGATCTGAGGCGGCTGCTCATCGATACCTGCGAGATACTACGAAGCTACGGCCAGCGAGATTGGCGTCACGACTATCTGCGAGCTTGGATGATGGCGGAATCGTGGCCAATGTGGACCGGGTGCTGCTCTGCGCGCGGTCGGCAATCTGATATCGAACGCGCTGGCGCATTGCTCGGCAGGCGGTAGTGTCCGGTTAAGCGCCGAGCAGCAGGACGAACAGATTTCAATCGAGGTTCGCGACACAGGCTCGGGAATCTCCGCCGAAGCTCTGCCCCACGTGTTTGACCGTTTCTACAGGGCAGACCCGGCGCGTTCTCGCAACTCGGGAGGAGTCGGATTGGGCCTGGCCATCGTTCAACAGATCGCAGTCATGCATGGAGGCCAGGTGAAGATCGATAGCAATCCCGGACGCGGGACAACTGTAACCATCATCTTACAGGGATAGAAAGACGATGGACGGGCATTGAGCATCATGCCTTGATCTGCAACAATGGGTCAACTCGTGCTACCCATCAAATAGCGCCACAGCAAATCTTGATCCCTTGCATGTATCCGGCTTGAAATGTGGTTCCGCGGCGACACATTGCGATGACAACTTCCACAAATCAAATTGACTCCGGGCGTCCCAACGCCGCGCCGCAGATGCTACAAAGTCTCGGCCTCTTCAGCGCCACCACAATTGTCGTTGGATCCATGATCGGCAGCGGCATTTTCATTGTCGACTGCGATATCGCGCGCCTGACCAATTCTCCGGCGCTCTACCTGGGCGCGTGGGTCATCACCGCGGTCATGACGATGATCTGCGCCCTCAGCTACGGCGAACTGGCCGCCATGATGCCCAAGGCCGGCGGTCAATACGTCTACCTGCGCGAATCGCTCGGGCCCCTCTGGGGATTTCTCTACGGCTGGACGCTCTTTCTCGTCATCGAAACCGGGACCATCGCCGCCGTGTGCGTGGCCTTCGGCAAATACCTGGGCGTCTTCTTCCCGTCGGTTTCGAGCACGCGTTGGCTGTGGCACATCGCGCACGTGCCGCCCATTCCCGTCGGCCCCATGGTGCTGGGCAACATGGACATCGGCGTCAGCACCGCGAATCTCGCCGGCATTATCGTCGTGATGATCGTCGCGGCAGTGAATATCTGTGGCGTGCGCTTCGGCGCATTGGTGCAGAACGTGTTCACGGTGGCCAAAGGATTCTCGCTTGCGGCCCTCGTGCTGCTGGGATTCACCGTCGGCCGCAATGCCTCAGCCATTGCCGCCAACTTCGGCAGTCATTGGAGCGAGTTCTGGCGCAATGCGAGCTGGTCGTCCCTGCATCCTGTGCAGGTAGGCGCGCAGGGTCCCATCATAATGGTGAGTACGATCATGATCCTTGCCGTGGTGCAAACCGGCTCGCTCTTCTCTGCCGATGCGTGGAACAATGTCACGTTCACTGCAGGCGAGATCAAGAACCCCCGGCGCAACGTCCCGCTCTCGCTCGCGTTCGGTGTCGGTTTTGTACTGGTGGTCTATTTCCTGGCCAGTGCGGCTTACATCGTGGTGCTTCCGCTCCAAGGCGACCCAAATGGCACGACGATCTTTGCGCGTGGCGTGCAATATGCCTCTGAAGACCGCATCGGCGCCGCAGTACTGCAGCAGATATTTCCGCATCTCGGCGGGTATCTGATGGCTGCGGCGATCCTGATTTCAACCTTCGGCTGCGCCAACGGCATTACGCTGGGGGGCGCGCGCGCCTATTACGCCATGGCTCAGGATGGCCTCTTCTTCCGCTTCGTCGGCAAGCTGCACCCGCGCTACAAGACTCCTGCCGCCGCGCTCGTAGTGCAGGCTATCTGGACCATGATCCTTTGCGTCTCCGGCTCCTACGGCCAGTTGCTTGACTACATCATCTTCGCGGTGCTGGTCTTTTACATCCTGACCATCCTCGGGCTTTTTGTTCTGCGCATCAAGCAGCCCAACGCGCCCCGCCCCTACAAAGCCTTTGGCTACCCGATCCTGCCCGGCCTTTACATCGTGATGGCGACGGGCATTTGCGCGGCACTGCTGCGCTACAAGCCGCAGTACACCTGGCCCGGCCTGATCCTGGTGCTTCTTGGCGTTCCGGTGTATCTGTTCTGGTCGCGGAGTGCCGCGGAGCGGGCACCGGCATCTAGTCGCTAGGCTGTTTATTCGCCTTCATCGCCGCCTTTACGGTCGCCGCTCCTTTGTCGGAGAGCTGCCGCGCTCTCCTAGATCGTAACTGCGCGATCTCTCCGCGCACGGAATTACGATTTCGATGAAATCACAGTCGAAAAAGGATCCTCCCGCTGCGATACTAGCCATAACGGACCCGCTCCCCTCAAAAAGAAAAATGCGGCGTTCCCCGCTATGCTGCCTGGAAAGCGAATTCGAATGCCGGGAAAAAAGAAAACAGGGAAGCTGCTTCGGTTGACGGAGAAGGCCTCCAGTATTCTGCGAATCTTGCGGCGCACTTACCACGAGAGAACCGGTGGCAAGCGGCTCGATAGCAACCAGGTTGATCAAAGTATGCTCCTTTTCCGTTATCGGAAAACCGCCGGCGATCTGGGACTCGAAGTCCACGAAATGGGAGAGGCGCTTTGCATCACCGGCCATGGAAAGACTTTCCATACCTGGGGCACTGCAACCGACCTGGATACCAACCCGCTCTACATGATCACGGAAGACAAGCTGTTCATCCGAACGCTCTTCAAGGAACAGGGATTTTCTGTCCCGGAAGGCCGCGCATTCGATTGGCGCGATCGATCTGGGGCTGTCCAGTACGCCCTCTCGCTGGGCCGCCCGTGCGTGGTTAAGCCGGCCAGCTTTACCTCCAGCGGCAAAGGCGTCACCACTCGGCTCACAGCACGACGCGACATAACGCGCGCCTTTCGATTCGCCGGTTTATTCGCGCCTCAAGTGCTGATCGAGGAATTCATCCCTGGCGACAACTACAGATTCCTGATTTACAAGAACAAGTGCCTTTCGGTGACGCGGCGCGAACTGCCCGCCGTCATTGGAAATGGCGCCGGCACGGTCCTGGAGTTGGCGCGAGACGAGAATCGGAACCGGATACAGAACGCAGAATGGCGTGAGGGAGACCCGAATTGGATTCCTCTGCCGATCGACAGCTCCGCATTACGTCATTTGAAGCGCCAGGGATTTGACTGGAAGTACGTACCCAGGGCCGGCGAAAAGGTCCAGCTTTGGGGTGCAGCCAATTACGCGTTCGGTACTACCTATACTGAAGTCCTCGATCGCATTCATCCACACCAGATACACGCCGCCGAACAGGCGCCGCAGCCATCGGAATGACAATCGCAGGCGTCGATTTCATTTCTCCCGATATCGAGGCCCCCGGCCATCACATTCTGGAGATCAATGTTGCGCCCGGTATCTCGAACAACTATACAATTCGCAATCCCGAGGAGATGAAAGACCCGGTCCGCACCATCCTGACAGACTATTTCGGAATCGTTGGAGCGGGTTCGCCGGGCTGACACGCCCTCGCCGTGACTGCGAGTTGGATATGATGAAAGCATCTCTCCACGGATTTGAGATGGCCCGGACCCGGAGGATATTGTCGCCGAGCAGGGCCCGGGGTTCATGCCTGTGCAACGGGATGCACCCTTGGACGCACAAGATGAAACGGGCGCGGGAAGCGGCCGCGGCGGGGCAACTGGATGGATATTGGTTGGCGGCCGTGAAAAGAAAATGGGAATTCCAGGTCGATTTAGATCTGGATTCACGTCGCCTCTCAGCATGGGAGCCACATGACTTCTATCACCGCGGATAGCCCATTCACTTTGGGCAAGAAAGCTTACCGGGCAATTCCCCATCGCCTGCGAGATATTATCGCTCCATTCGCCTACTACCTTTATGACTTGCTGAACATCCTGAGACCTCAGATGTGGAGTGTGACTGGAGTGATGCCGGGCAGTCAGGTATCCATCTCGGTTTGCCTGTATTCGACGACTGCTCAATTCAGGGATTACCTCTGTCCAACAATCTTTGGCCCGGCCTTTCGCGCGCGTTACCTGGGCCGAACCTGGTTATGGAACATGCAAAAAGCGCCCAAAGCCGCAAGCGATGCGGCCCTGGTCTTCAGCGATCTGGATGCACCATATCTAAAATTCTTGAGGGCAGAGCGCGGAATGCTGATTCCCTCCTGGATCGACGGAGAAGCCAAACTTCCGCGCGGGCCGGAAAAGAGAAGAAGCTCCGCGGCACGTACCGCGCTCAGAAAGATCCGGCAACATTCCCTGGAGTTTGAAATCACCCACGATCAGGCGTGCCTCGACGATTTTTACAACAACATGTATGTGCCGTACATAACGCTCCGCTACGGTAAAAGTGCTTACGTCGAGCCAAAGGAGAGAGTCCAGAAATACTTCAACAAAGGCGAACTGCTCTTAATGAAAAACGGCGAATCGATTGGGAGAGATGATCTTTTACGAGGGTTTCCGCTCCTATATGGCGCGATCGGGGTCCGGGACGGGAACTGGGAATTCGTGCGCAACGGAGCAATCGTCGCGTGCTATGAGTTCACGTTTCGGCGAGCCGAAGAAAAAGGTTGCCATACCGTGAACTTATCCAGAGCGAGGCCATTTCTTAACGATGGGCTCCTCCGGTTCAAGAAATCATGGTCGTTCACCATATCGGGAGCGGTGAGTCACAAGTTTCTACTGCGCGTTGTCTCGGACTCGCATGCGACACGAACGTTTCTCGAGAACACGCCACTCATCTTTGAACACTGCGGAGAACTCAAAGGCGCCGTCTTCGTAAATGGCGAAACGCCGCTGACCCTTGAGAAACTCAGGGAGATGGGGAAAGAGTACCTCTATTCCGGCATGTCAGCGTTGATTGTGCTTCAGCTTTCTCCGCGCACGATGACCGGGGAGAGTGGCTTCGCGCCAGACCTTCCTACTGAACTCTCGGCGAATCCTGCGGCGGGCCTTTCGGACACGCACCGCTGGAAACAACTGCCCCGCGCGGAATGGATGGATTTGATCAAGGGGTTAGGACTTGCCGGGATTGAATATGCAATCGCAATCTATCCCACGAATTAAAATGGAAATACAGCTCCACAGGGACAGGATGAATCACCCAATCGATAATCTGAATCCGGGCGCGAAAGTTGCAGGGCCCCGAGATCCTGAATTCGAAGACTGCGTCGCCGCGGACACAAGTCCCACGCTCCGCGCATTTCGTATGTTCGCCTCGTACGATTATCTTCGTCTCCGCACGTACCGCGACCGTGAGTTCGCTCACGAGAAAATCCGAATCGAGCAGGAGTTTGGCGCCTTGCTTCTACGCTATGAAGATGTTCGTGTATTTCAACCGGGCCTATGTGCCCGACGAAACCATCGCCGGACATCTGGATCAAGTTGAGAAATTGTACCGCGATTCGCGTTTCGGCTGCGAACTAGTGACCGCGTGCGGCGATCGCGGTCCGTTGGCGGAGCTTGTTCGCGGCGAGGCTGGTCCCCAAGCAACAGGTATGCCTGGGTGCACATGAAAACCAGCGCGTCTTACATGGATGATAAGTACCCTGGAATCTCAATCCGCCAGCCTCTCGAGGAGGAGCGCCGGAGTTTCTGGAGTTCTATTTGCGCGGATTCGGAGCGCCGGAAGCCAATTTCCCGGCGGCGATCCGCAACATGCGCC
>CAVSYW010000001.1:0-840372 GCA_963732305.1 uncultured Acidobacteriaceae bacterium | reverse complement strand
TCCGTCGACCAGGCTCAGCTTGCCGCGGCGATCTGCCCGGTCGATGCGATCGGTGCTATTGGCCGGACTGCGATTGTAGATCACGGGAAATGCATCAACTGCCAGCGGTGCCGCTTGGCCATTGCACCTCCAATGAATTGGGAGACCGGATTCGAATGGGCCCGCATTTCTGAACAGCAAACAGGCTCCGAACCTCTGCCCTCGGCTTTCGCAAAGTCCCTCTATGTAATGGTGGTGGACACCGGAGATTGCGGCGCCTGCCTTCATGAGGTCAAGCAACTCAACAACCCTCTTTACAATTTCCATCGGCTGGGATTCTTCTTCACAGCGACGCCGCGCACCGCGGATCTTCTGCTCATCGTCGGACCTGTGAGTGAAAACATGCGCGGCCCTCTCCTCAAGACATGGGAAGCCATGCCTGCGACCAGGCGCGTCTTGGCTGTTGGCAGTTGCGCCATTTCGGGCGGCGTGTTCGACCGCAGCTTTATCTGCGCAGGGGGCGTTGCCACGGTTCTCCCGGTGGACTTTGAAGTTCCGGGAAATCCCCCGCCTCCTCTTGCAATACTGCATGGACTGCTCGCCGTGACAGGCCGGAAATCTGCCGTTAAGAGCAACCTGGCGCCTGAAAGGAGATCGTAACCCGATGGCTTCACCGCTGGGAATTTCGATGATCGCAATCTTCCTTTCTTGCGCCGGTGGAATGCTCTTATCAGCTTTCGCTGGAAGAAGGGGCGCTCCTCTGGTCATTGCAGTCGTAGGGAGCATTTCGTCGCTGCTGATGGTCTTTGCGTCGGCGAACGTACTCCTGACAGGCCAAAGCTACGCAGCCACTTTCTGGGCCATCGATGGATTCGGGCAGCTTTCGCTCCGCGTCGATCCTCTTTCGGCCGTATTTCTTTTAGCGGCGGGCATTGTCTATCTCCCGATTTCTCTTTTTGTGAGAGATTTCATCGTCCGCCGTTTGAATGTTGATTATCCTGCCTATCGTTTCGGCATTCTGTACTTCGCCCTGATGGCTTCCGTGGTTTTGATTCTGGTAGCTGGTGACGCTCTGGTCTTTCTTCTCAGTTGGGAGTGCATGTCGATCCTGTGCTATTTGCTTATCAACTTTGAGCTGGAACCTCAATCTGACAGGCGGGCCGGGTACATCATGCTGGCCATGAGCGAAGCAGGCTTTCTGGCGGTAGTGGTTGCTTTTCTTTTGCTGGGCAGGACGGCTTCAGACCTGTCCTTTCCTGCTCTGAGTGCCGCAGGCGCGACGCTCTCATCATCTGGACTCTGGTGCGTGTTTCTCCTTGGATTCTTCGGGTTCGGCGTGAAGGCCGGCCTGGTTCCTGTCAATCTGTGGCTGCCTCGGTCTTACACCGCGGCACCTTCCGTCTTCATCCCGGTGTTTGCCGGCGTTACGTTGAATCTCGGTTTCTATGGGATACTGCGGCTGGATGCTGACCTCGTCCACACCAGCATCGGGACCGGCGTGCTCGCATTGATCGTTGGGAGCATTACGGCGCTTGTAGGAATTCTCTATGCGACGACGGAGAACGACATGAAGACGATGCTCGGGCACAGTTCGATTGAAAACGCAGGCATCGTCGTAGCCGGTGTGGGAGCTTTCCTGATTTATAGAGCGTCGGGACATCCCGCTGCTGCGGCCCTTGCCTTGTCGGCATCGCTCTATCACATGCTCAACCACTCGATCTACAAGACACTCCTGTTTCAGAGCGCCGCCTATGTCGAGGCGGAAACTGGCACGCGGGACATGAACCAGCTTGGTGGCCTGTCACGCCTGTTGCCTGGATTGTCGATTGTCTTTCTTGTCGGCTGCCTGGCAATTTCTGCTGTACCTCCATTCAACGGTTTTGTAAGCGAATGGTTAAGCTTGCAGGCGCTCTTGCGGAGTGCGGTTATATCATCCACCTCGATCAGAATTGTCTTTGCTCTCTGTGGCGCAATCCTTGCGCTCACTGCGGCATTGGCGGTGACCTGTTTCGTCAAGGCGTATGCCATGAACTTTCTCGGGACCCGCAGGGGCACCTGGGAACCGCGCCTGCATGAACATAAGGGCACTGGATTTGCTCCGATATTTCTCGCCGTTTTCTGCCTTTTGCTCGGAACACTTCCAACCTACATACTTCCGTTGCTGAACCCAGCCGTGGAGCCGCTTGCAGGCGCCAGCGCCACCACAACGCTCGTCCCTCCGTTCTTCACGGCGACAGAGCAAAACGGGCAACTTCCGACCGCGTTTCTCCACGATTTTCACAACTTGGGGGCGCAATCCGGCAAGGGAGTGTTGCCGGGCAACGGGCTCGTTGTGTTATTGCGCGGCGGTGAACAGAACCC
Source organism: uncultured Acidobacteriaceae bacterium (assembly GCA_963732305.1). Lineage (GTDB taxonomy): Bacteria > Acidobacteriota > Terriglobia > Terriglobales > Acidobacteriaceae > Telmatobacter. The sequence continues at coordinate 838,032 of CAVSYW010000001.1, read as the reverse complement.
GGTTGTATTCGCGATGTCCCCAACTTACAGCCTGATCGCTTTAACGATCCTTATACTGCTGGTGTGGTCCATCGTCACCTGGCTCACCCGGAAGCGGTCGGTTGAGCGGCGCGCTCTGTGGGCGGGTGGGATTCCGCGACTCCTGCCGCAAATGACCTACACGGCAACTGGCTTCTCGAATCCCGTCCGAGTGGTGTTCCAGTCGATCTTCCAACCCAACATTACGGAAGACACACGCCAGACGGTGGCTGTACATTTCCGTACCGCCATTCACCGGCAGCGAGAAGAGACGCATGTAGTGGACCGCGCATTTCTGCGGCCTGTGCGGATGACTGCGAGATGGATAGCCGACTTCCTTGCGCGCATGCACCACGGCCGGCTCAATGCCTACGTCGCGTATGTGCTCGCCTTCTTGCTCCTGATTCTTTTCCTGTACCGCGTAACGTAAGAGGCTGAACCGCTTTATACGAGTGCCGACAAATCCCGTTCTACCTGGTTGAGCCGTTCAAGTGCGGAGTCTACGGCGGGAGTTCCTTCTTCTTTGACTTTCCGTGCCCGATCAAGCGCCTGTTCTGCTATTCGACTGATTTCATGCAGCAGCTTGCGAATCTCAACCTCCAGACGATCCCGACTCTCCTGAATGCGATTGAGAACATCGTTTTGCACCCGAGCGCTGTTCGTTTCCAGAAGATGCTGCAGAAATTCCCGAGCCTCGTTCGTGATTATTCTGCGTGCTCCCACCGCCGGAAAGACGGCGTCGGCGAGCCAGCGCAGCGGCGACGGGGGTTGCGCAGTCCCGATGAAGTCCTCGAAAGTGAACCTGGAACGAACGCGGAATCCTTTCTCTGGATCGAGCGCATGGGGCATCCGAGTCAATTCGCTTAGCCCCGCATCGGCGAGCTTTTTCAGGAAGTTGTTTCCCATCTCTACAAATCGAAGAGCAACGGCCCGGTATTGGCGCTCGCCTTCATCCTGCTCAGGTTTGAGCCAGGGCATAACCTTGCCGCGCGCGATCTCCTGGGCAAGACGCATCACGCGACGCCGATATTGTGGACCAAAGCCCAGGGAAACGGACGGTAGTTTCCTATTAAATTCCGCCTCAGATTCGTGCCTTGCGGAATTGAAGAACTGCTTGTGCCTGTCACCAAAGAGATCCGAAATCCGATGCTGCTCCGCCATGAACAGAAAACTCAGCTCATGCATGGATCGCTCGGCCTCGCCGATGGTCTCCTTCATGAGATGGATGCGCCGCTCGGATTCTTCAATCGGCCGCTGAAGCGCATCGCGGTCCTCACTGATAATGACCAGGAGTTGCTCACTCAGGCGCTGAAGGCCGCGATCACAAGCGGCGCGAACGAGATTCGAGCCAGAGTCATCAACGAGGTGATACAAACTGGCCAGCAGTCTTTCCCAATCCCGCAACGGACCGCGATTTTGCATCCGTTCGGAGGCACTCACCTCAAAAACCTCGCCCATCGGGCGATGGAGCCGCTTTTCCAGAATCTCCCGCGTGAACTTGGACGCAGCTTCCCGCTCGGGATCGCTTGTGCGGTCAGCCTTGTTGATCACCAGGATCAAGTCTTGAACCTGTTTGCCAACCGCTTCCACCAGCGTCAATTCTTCGCCGGCAATCGGTGGATCGGCTCCAACCACAACCAATGCTGCATCGATATGAGGAATGAATGCCTGCGTCGTTGCCGTATTTCCGGTGAAGACTGAACCCAAACCCGGCGTATCCACAAAACACATGCCGGAAGACAGCAAAGGGCTGGGCACAAAGACTTCCGCGCCCTCTACCGACTTTTTGTTCTCGGGGTTCAACTCTTCGGTCACATATTCTTTCAACTCGGGCATCGCAATATCCCGCCAGGACCCATCGTGCAGCCGAATACGCGCGCGGAGTTTATCGCCAAACCGAATCACAGTGGGCACGGCCGTGACCGGAACGAAGCCGGTTGGGACAACTTCGCAGCCAACGAGCGCATTCAACAGGGTAGATTTGCCGCGCTTGAACTGACCAACACATGCGACATAGAAACGCCCTGCGGCAACCCGGGCTGCGAGTTCGCGGGCTTCCTGGGCGACAGGCTCAGCTCCGAGTTCCTGTGCCAAATCCGCAAGCCGCAACAGTCGGGAAGCGCCATCCGCGGTCACGGATGTCTCAGTTGGAAGGTTCCCGTATTCTTGCAATGTTGAACTGCTGTTGTACTGCTGCATTACTCTTACTCTCTTCTTGAAGCGGTTCCAGTCACTTTGCGGCCGCACGTGAATAGCGGATCACATCGACACTGGACATGGCGATCAAGCCTTCTTCCACCATGACATCCAAATGCGGGATCAGCTTCGCAATTTGTTCGTCCTTGTCGATGATGGTCAACATGATGGGCGCATCTTTGGAAAATTTCCAATGGCTTGCATGATGGATCCTTGTGCTTGCCCCGTACCCTTCAATCCCTCGGTATACAGTGGCGCCGGCCATTCCCAGTTCCAGGCATTTGGACACAATTGCTTCATGCAAGGGCTTGCCCTCCCACTTGTCGCCCTCTCCGAAATGAATGCGTAACATGCGCGCTTGAAATTGGTCTTTCATTATTGATCCTCCGCTCATGCCGAAGCGTTTCCCGCCTGCGACTCTGGCAAATCCACGTCCAGTGCGCGGTAGGAGTACTTGATGATATCCACATCCGAGAGAACGACTAATCCTTCCTCCACCATCTGATCCACAAGAGAAAGGAAGGATCTCAGCTTCTCTTCCGTGTCAATCGCGGAAAGCATGATCGAACAATCGTGCGACAGGTGCAGCGCCTTGTCCTTGTGCATGTGGCGATGGGCACCGTAGCCGAGAATTCCACGATAGACAGTGACGCCGGCGATGTCGTTGGCTCTCATAGCTTCGACGAGCGCTTTGTATAGAGGCTTATCCTTCCAACGATCTGCCTCATCGACGTAAATGCGCATCATCTTTGCTTTGCCCTCCATCTTCACGTGCGCAGGAGGCGTGGCCTTCTTCGGTTTCGAGACCTGTGCCGGCTTCGCAATGGTTGTCTCCTGTACTTCGATCATGCCTGTACCCGCAAGCTCTTCAAGTTTGCCGAGAAGCTCATTCACTTTCTCCGGAGCTTCGATAAACTCGATCTTGAGCGGCATGTGATCTGAGATTTCGACGATGTTCGCAGAATGCATGTGATGATCCGCACCGAATCCGGCGACGCCCTTTACAACCGTCGCCCCAGACACGCCCTTATAGAAAAGGAAGTCAAGAATGCTCGAATACACCGGAATCCCATGGTGTGTTGACCCCTCGCTGACGTAAATTGAAACTTTCAAAGCCTTTCCAGTTTTCAGCATTTACCCTCCTTCAGACTCGTAATCCGCGTTGCGAAACAAGAAATTCGGCAGCACGTCCGAGTACTCCCCATCCGTTGCGGTCCATATCGGGCTCGTTGCGCAACTGATTCAGTTGTTCCTTCAGTTGCCGGCGGCAATTCTGTACGATAGCATCGATCCTCGATACGAGTACGGGCGGCACCTCGTGTCGAAGCTTCGTTGCATGCGGGATGCAGAGAACTGCTTCCGTTCTCAGCCAATCGGCCACATCTGGCCTGTGCAAACAAGTGGCCAACTCCCGAATGCGCAGGTCCTCTTCCGCCCTGACCTCGTTGCAGACGTCACATGCTTGGGTTCCATTTGCGACCGATTCCGGCTCACTCAGGATTCCGATGAAGGCCTGAGCGGCAGCGGGAGCATCCTGAACGGCAGCGAGACCCCAGGCGTGGAAATTACACAGTTTATGAGTCTCCGATTCCGATCGTTTTTGCAGTCTCCCTGCCTGATACTCCTTAAGGAACTTGCAAACCGGACATCCTGGCTCATGGAGAACCTGCAAGATCGATTGATAGACGACCAGTTGTCGATGAGTTCTCATCCTAGTACCTCCGCAAGAACCGAACCTCCCCAAACAGCGACGAGGCCTAAAAGCAAGCTGCCGACGGCGTACAGAGCCGCTAGCAGAAAAGCGCCTGAGCGAAGTGTTGAAAGCGTCTCCCATTCATAGGTGGAAAATGTGCTGTAAGCGCCCACAAAACCGACCGGGATCATGAACCGCCACGCCGGATTCAGCTCCACATGTTTACCCAGATATGTGAGCGCGAATCCGATAATGATGCAGGCCGTGATGTTGATAGTGAAGGTCCCATAGGGGAACTTCGTGCCGATGCGGCCGGAAACCGTCGATCCAACCCAGTAACGAGCAATCGAACCGAGCGAACCGCCAACCGCAATGAATAGGTACTTCTCCAATGCCCAACCTCCTAGATTAACTCCGTATTTCTGCCGTCTCGACGTTCCAATTCAATAGTCGCGAGAGATCACTTTCGAGCTCGGGCGAATTTGCCACATCAGACGATTGACCGCTGATTCGCCTGAGTTGCGCCCGATACGCATCGGCGTACGAACCAACGAAGAACTGCATCCTTCGCGCTGTGTGCTCGCTCCACTGGCTGAGTGCGCGGCCGTAACGGTGCAACTCATCCTTGAAAGACTCACCCAATTCCTCCTGAAGGCTGTGTCGTGCAAGTGCCATTGCGGTTTTGCGTCCGAACCATCTCCAGAACACTGCACCGATCGGACGCGGAACTGAAGCCATTTCAAACTGCGGCGCATTTCGGAGCAGCGCTTCGGCCTCCTCTTCCGTCGGCATGTCGGACCGTGCGATCACCTTTGCGGTTTCCCGAAGACCGGCAACTGCATCACTCAGCGCTTTACTCGTGTTGACGAGTGCTAGATCGACATGTTTTTGGATCGTTGCGCTAATCCATTCCGCCAGGGTGGAGGAATCAATTTGGGAGTTCCTCTCTGAACAAACGTGAACGGCTGCCATCTCCGCCAGCTCAGAGACGATGATCTGCGGACGCTCACCCAATTCAAGAAACGCTTGATCCAGGCGGCTGCGCTGTTCGCCAATTTCGCCGGTGATATGACGCAATTTCGCTTCTATCTCGTTCCCATCATTCGCGGGTAGGGTTTGACGCTTTCCCCGCTGGAGCGATGTCTCAAGTGCCGCAATAACCGATTCGCGAAGTGCTCCGATCTTGCGAGCAACGGACGCTTGGCGTAGATTTCGTGCCTCATTGAATCTTGGAAGCAACTGCTGCTCGAAGAACTGGTCGAGCAATCCTGAATGATTCGGAAGAGCGCTTACGGGCTGAACGTGGATTTTGATGCCTAATTCGTTCCCGACCTGCGTCTCAACGTAGGTGGCGACGCGTTGAAGGTCTGTTTCCGCGAGCAGGTCGGTCTTACTCAATAGCACGATTGCAGAGATGCCACCCTCGTGAAGCAAACGCAACGTCCCAATATCTTCGTCATTGAGTGTTGCGCCGGCATCGATTAGCAGAATTGCCAGATCACAGGAGGGCAAATAGGCCATGGTTTCGGCCGCACCGCGCCGGGCAAGGGACCCCAGCCCAGGAGTGTCTACCAACACAATGCCTTGGCTCAAGCGAGACGACGGGATTTCGACTAAGGCGTGCGTCACGTTGCGCTGATTGCCGGGATTTCCGGTTTCGCTCACCAGATTCCGAAACTCATCGATCGACACCTCTTCGTTCCGCCCACTTGCAAAGGTGATTCGGGCGTGAACAGAGTCTCCGTTACGCAGTCTGGTTGGAACGGCTGTGATCGGATTAACTCCAACGGGCAACACGTCTGTGCCGAGGAGCGCATTGAGCAGCGAAGATTTTCCGCTACTGACCCTGCCGAAAAACGCGACTTCGAGATTGTTGTCTTCAAGCCGCGCTGCAAGCGACGCGATCCTTGAACGAAACTCGACCAGACCGTGCCGCGTGACCACCGCTTCGATCGCCTGCAAGAGAGCGACATCATGGCCCGCATGCTCCAGCCTCGTCAAGCGTGATTCGAGATTGATTCCCAGTTCCTGCCGGAGATAGCGTTCCATGCTTTGTGCAACGGAACGAAGCTCGTGAACAACACCGTTCAGCTCTTCAGCAACATCCTCGGGAACGGCCCCGGAGCCGCGCATGTAGCTTGGCTTTAGTTCTTCGATGGCAATGTCGACAAAAGCGAGGTGCGTGAGTGCGGCGCGAGTGGCGGGGATTTCCGGAGGATCGGGCGTCATGTTCTGCCACGCGAGCGCGCGGAGCAGCTGCTCGCGGATGCGGCGAATATGATCCTCCAACACGCGCGTCTGCGCCGGAGTTACATCGACAACGTGCCGTGGAAACGGAGACGTTGACGTTGTTTCATGGAGAACCTGCTCTACTTCGCTGAGGAGCTTGTCGATGTAGGAGCAGGTCACGCCCAGCCGCCGAAGCTGGGCTTCGTTGAGTTCTCCATGTTGTTGCGATTCCGTGTTCATCGTTTGAATCTCGGGTATGACTCCTCCAGGCCCTTCGCTTGGAGGAGTCATCTGCCCAGGTAAGCGGTTACGGCGAACTCAAACGCCGGTTGCGAATGTTTATGCCTTCACCGGCTTCTTCCATTGGTCGTAGATGCTCGCGCCTGCGTACCGTGCCTTGCTTCCCAATTCGCGCTCGATTTCAAGCAGCCGGTTGTACTTTGCGATCCGTTCCCCGCGACATGCGGAACCCGTCTTGATCTGGCCCATTCCTGCGGCAACCGCGAGATCGGCAATGCTCGTGTCGTCCGTCTCTCCCGAACGATGCGAGATCACCGCTCCGTAGCCGTGTTCCCGCGCCATCTGGATGCAATCGAGCGTTTCAGTGACGGTGCCGATCTGGTTCAACTTGATAAGGATCGCGTTGGCTATGCCGTCCTTGATTCCCTTGCTGAAGATCTCAGGGTTGGTAACGAAATTGTCGTCTCCCACAAGCTGGATTTGATTGCCCAGTTCTTTCGTAATCGCTTGCCAGCCAGTCCGGTCATCCTCTGCCATTCCGTCTTCCAGCGACCAGATCTCCGGGTACTTGTTCAGCCAGCTCTTCCACAGCGCGATCATCTCGGCCGGGGTCTTCTTGCTTTTATCCGATTTCGCAAAGATGTAGTTGCCCTCATCGAAGAACTCGCTGGCGGCAGGATCGAGCATGATGACGATGTCGGTGCCGGGCTTGTAGCCTGCCTTCTGAATTGCTTCGAGGATGAGTTCGACCGGCTCTTCATTGGACTTCAATTGAGGCGCAAACCCGCCTTCGTCGCCAACGCCCGTGCTGTAACCTTTCTTATGCAATACCGTCTGGAGCGCATGGAATGTCTCGGCAGATGCGCGCAGTGCCTCGCTGAACGATGGAAGACCGACAGGCGAAATCATGAACTCCTGAAAATCCACGTTGCTGTCGGCGTGCTTGCCACCATTCAGGACGTTCAGTCCGGGCGTGGGAAGAAGGTTGGCTGGCTTGTCAACGAGGGTCGCGTAAAGCGGAAGACCGTGATCCGTTGCCGCCGCGTGAGCTGCCGCAAGCGACACGCCGAGGATTGCATTCGCACCGAGACGCCCCTTGTTTGGTGTTCCGTCCAATTCACAGAGTCTCTTATCGAGCCCTTTCTGATCATTGGCATCAAAGCCGCGGACGGCGCTCTGAATTTCGCCCTCTACGTGTCCCTTCGCCTTCAGAACGCCCTTGCCGCCGTAACGGGACTTATCACCATCACGAAGCTCAACAGCTTCGCGCTTGCCGGTCGAGGCGCCGGATGGCACCTTTGCGGTTGCGGTGACGCCGTTCGCAAGAGTCACTGTGACGGCCAGAGTGGGATTACCGCGTGAGTCCAGGATTTCAAGTGCTTGGAGTTTTGCGATTTCAGACATAATGATTACGCTTTCCCGGCCATTAGGCCGCTGGTTGTAAGAGCCCAATTGCGCCGAAGACGCACGACATGGCGAAGCCCAGGTCTGCGATCGCGCAACGTCTTTGCTTTTTGTTCAGTTGTCGTGTGATTTTCGTGCCGCTAGGAAGTTGATTTTGCGGTGTAGCGCTGTGCAGACCTCCGATGCCACGAATGACACCGACGATCATTTGGGCGACGGTGCCGACGACGATCTCGGAGAGCGCCGTTGATATCCTAAGCCAGTTCGCGCGCAGCGTCGCGGCCAGCGCCAATCCCACCCACAAAGCTGAGAGGGCCCATGCATTTGTCATGGAACCAAGCTCCTTCAGTTGTATTCAGGGATCGCTGCCGGGACAAGACTCCGCGACAGGATTCCCTGTCAGGAGTCATCATCTGTCCGGCCTAGTGGAAGGGACAGCGGTTAAAGGTGAACTCCCTCACCTCAACATTGCTTGAATCGTAGGATTTCAGGCCGGTAAAGTCAAGTGATCACCGACACGGACGTTCTAGCCGATGAGAACCTGTCGCTAAGAATTAGACAATCGGCAAAAGCAATGACGTCCTAGGGAAAAGCCTGAGACCGAGACTTTGGCCTCAAAATTGAAACGATCTGCCGCAGAGGACGGCTTGGATTCTACGGTCTTACGCTTCAACTCCACATAAGCGCGCGGATCATTGCCGAGTCGATAATCGAAGTCTGGTTACTACCGAAACGTCCACGTCGGCCAGTATTTATAAATCGGTCCACTGGGACGTAAAACCGGCTGCTCGGACGAGTGATCGCGGCCAATTGACTCGTTGCAGTTTCTCGATGAGCGCATTATCGCTAAAGTACTCACTGAAGATCCATATTGCGAGAGTCTGCGGTTGAGTTCGCCAACCCGAACGCCAATGGAATGCTCAATGTGGCCTCGTGGCGGGGTGATAACGCCGATGGGGATCCTGCGGACCGCTTCCAATCTCAACGATCAATCCACGTTCCACCAACGAAATTAGGCGAGTCCTCGTCGCGCGGGGAGAAAGTTCAAGTCGTTCAGCAATCTGCGAAGTGGAAAGACCGGCCTCGGCGTTCTCGGACAATACTGCGAGAATCATCTCGTCTCGCGCGTCCTTTGCAGGGGCGCTGCGAGCAACCGCCGAAAGTGTCACGCGGAAGTGGGTTCCAATCTCCTCGAAATGGGGGGCATCCAGCCCGCGATCCCGGCAAGATGCCGTCATGCGCTGAATGCCGCTTCCCCATTGTTCGATCAGTCCGAGTTCTTGAAATACGCGACCAATGACCCGATTTCGAAGCTTTGAGATGCCTTTCTGAATGTCGTCGATTGTGAGGCCGAAGGGCAGCAGCCCGGGATTCTCGATCTCAAGGCGATCATCGAACAGGGCAACGCGAATGGGCGCGCCCCGCTGAGCATAGTCAGCGTGGACGATCGCATTCATAATTGCTTCCCGGACTGCGACCACCGGATAGGTCCAGACCTCGGTCCTCTTCACGGATCCAATGACGGCCTCGCGGGTCATATGTTTCTGCAGGAAGGCGATCACTTCTTCGGCCGCACCGGGAAGATAAGAGCGTACCTCGGTGGTATCCATGATCCGGCGCCGGTCATTACCGGCGAATCTGCCGGCCTGTATCCATGCGTCTGGATAGCGGTCCAGCCGGTCGGCGCCAAAGAGAAGAACGCCGCCGATGGTCGGCACAATCCGTCCCTGGTACGTCGTCACCAGCCTCAAAGTCTCCAGTTCATGCCGAGTCAGTTTGCGGATCGGTCGAAAGTACTCGGAAGCAGCTCGGAAGTCGATGGCTTCCGAGTTCAATTCCGGGATCGGCTGCTCGTCCAGGGAAGACACCTGGCTGAAACGCCGCATTTCCTCGATCAGAACGGGGTCGGCGCGCCGGTTCGTCGAGCCTACCCGGACGAAGACACCCTCTTCCGGCCCGAGGCGGTTGAGATGGTGTGGACGGCTGGAACTCGGATAAATCTCGACTCCCAGGACATGGGTCTTCCGCCAGGCGATGACCTCGATGGAAGGGACCAGTTTGGGGGAGATGTTGTCAGCGATGAGGTTCGCCAGACGTTCCTCCTCCTTCAGGACGTTCGGGACGCCCTTGACTCCTCTTGCGCCGTCCTCGATTCCAATAAGAAGAGCGCCTCCGGAGGTGTTGGCGAAGGAGACTATGGTCTTTAACGCACCTTCAGGGGACGAGAGATCGCGCTTGAATTCGAGCGTTTTGCCTTCCGGCCGGCTAAGGAGGGAGACCAAATCCATACTCTGCATTTTACTCTGATGCGGTCGCAGAACCAGTGCTTCCGAGCTGGCTGCATTGACGAAGAACTCGCCGCACTTTTCGCCCAGATCAGCCCATGGCAAACAGAGCATCCAAATCGCGCAAATCCGTGCGATTCGAGCGCCAAAACACTGTGAAGAGATTTGTGCACCTGCTCTTTCAAAATGAGTGATAATCGTGAGCATACCGATAGCAATCGGTGAAGAGGAGGGAAGTCAGAACATCTGCTGTGAATCTTGTTGGCGCGGCCACAAGTCCTTCATATTTCAGTGGTTGATAGATGAGCTTATGTGCTTTTGCTATGAATGCCTTAGCGCAGCCTGTCCTCGGATGTCCTCCTGCCGGGCTTTTCAGAGTCGCAAAAAGCCGGAGCATTCGGCTGTTAACCGAAGGGTTGTAGGTTCGAGTCCTACCTGAGGCCAAATAGTCCGATTCCGCGTCCCAATTCGCAGACAATGTCTGCGGAGTCCCCCACCGGCAAAACTTCGGACTGATGCCCACCAACGCGCGATCGATGAATAGGCTTTAAAGAGCACTTCGGCGTGTTGGGCTGGTGCAGGACTTGTCCGATCAGCCGGTTCGGCCACTTGCCGAGAGCACCGATCGAATTGAATAACTCAACGAGCGCCTTCCCGTGTTGTCTTCAGGCGACCATTTGCTCATGCTCCGTAACGATTACGGAATTCCGATGAGGAGACCACCACTCATACCGATGGATTGCTGGTGGCCTCCAGCAAAGCTGTAGTCGTAAGCCGGTTCGAGGAACCAGCCGAAACGGTGTTTTCCGGTGGGCCAGAACATGAAGTCTCCTGCCAGCTCACCAGAGATCGAGTTGGTCACTTTTCCGCTCTCTCTGAGGTGAACCCATTCGGGACCGACGCCCAGCATGAACTCTGCCTTTCGAGATATGGTCCACGGTTTCTTGAAAAGCAGGTCAGTGTCCCATTCCGTTGACTTATGCGTGTAGAAGGGCGACACTCCTGCCTCAAGCTCCAGCCAGTTCTCGATGGGTGTCACCTCTGCGGCAAGATTCGGCGCGAACGTTGCTGCGCCCCCACTGAAACTACAGCTTGTTGCTGCGCCCAGCTCAACAATGGCTATGGGGTCTTTGTCTTCGCTGGCCTTTTGAGGATGGCCAGAAGATGCCTCAGAGGACGTCTGTCCGTGAGAAGGCAGACACAAGAACAGAAACAGGCACGCTCCAGTGAGCATGAACACGTATAACAGCCATGCGATAACGCAAGCCGGCGTTGTAGTTGCGCGATCCACGCTATTAAGGATAATCCACGGCGAAGTAGGCTCTGGGTTCGATCCTGTCACCGGCGCAGGGGCACTCTATTTACCCGAGCGCGCCGACCAGCCTTGTGAGACACAGGATCAGCAAAAAGCCGACGAGTCCAAGGGATAGCACCAGACTGTGGCTTGCGCGCCGCCATGCGCCGGGAAGCAGACTGAAGAGCGCGGTAAAGAGAAAGGATCCTGCTGCGAGGCTGAGAAAAACCATGACCAATGCGTTGGAGACTCGGAAGAGATGGGCCGCGATCAGGCCACCCGCGATGGGCGCCAGGGCATCGAGCGCCAGGAATCCGTAGTCGGTCCATCCGGGTTTTTCCGCGCCGGTGGCCAGCAGGATTGTGTTCAATCCATCGCATATATCATGCGCTACAACTCCGAGCCCCACAATCAGCCCCAACTGCAGTGATATGGTGGACGCAGCGAAGATAGCCGTTCCGTCGAGAGTGCTATGCACAATGAGGAAGGAGGCGCTGACCCTTCCGGCCGCACGATTACCGACCTTGTTTGCTCGATAACGGGACGCTGCCTCGCCGATGCAGAAGATGAGAAGGCCGCCTAGGGCAGCGATGGGAAAAACCAGTGCCTTCGATGAACCAGAGCTTTCCGCAGCAGACAATGCGGAGGGAAACAAATCGAGCAGGGCAGCGCCAACGAGCACTCCCGTGCCGAAAGACATGAGCAGATGGACTCTCCGCTGCAACAGAACGGCGCAATAGCCGCCAACAGAGGTTGAAACGGCCGCCATCGAGGTGAGAAGCAGAGGGTTCATCCTGTGACTCCATGATTCTTCTAAAGGTCATTTGTGACCTGTTGTTGTCTTTGCATAGGGCAATAAGGTTTAGTCGCATTCGGCCGCGCTCGTTTTTTTTTCCACCCCAACCGCGCGCACTCTGTACCACAGAAGCCACGAGAGCCCGGCAACAATTACCGGAATCGTCAGCAACTGCCCCTTGCTCATCCATCCCCAGTAGATGGGTTGGCCCAGATCCGGCTGTCTCCAAAACTCGTCGATGAAACGTCCTACGCCGTAGACCGTCAGCACGGTTGCCGTGGTGAGTCCGGGCCGGGAGGATTTGCCGTACACGGTCAAACCCACAAGGAAAACCAGGATTCCTTCGATTCCAGCGGCATAAAGCTGGCTGGGATGACGGGGAACCTGGTGGCCGTCCACCAGAGGCGCATCAGAAAAAATGACGGCCCAGGGAACACGAGTTGGTCTGCCCCAGAGTTCGCCATTCACGAAATTTGCAATGCGGCCCAAGGCGATGCCGAGCGGCCCGGTGGCCGCTGCCGCATCCAGCAGCGAGAGCGTATTCAGACCCCGGCGACGCGCGAAGAACCAGATGGCAACGGTCAGCCCGGCCATTCCGCCATGGCTTGCCATGCCGCCATGCCAGACCTCCAGAATCTCAAGGGGGCGACGTAAGACCTCGTGCAGGTTGTACAGAAGGCAGTAGCCCAGCCGGCCACCAATCATCACGCCCAGCGCAGCATAGAGGATGAAGCTGGCCACTTCTTTTTCGGGAATCGGCAGTTTCCCTCTGCGAGCCCATCGTGCAAGAATCCATCCCGCGAGCAGGAATCCTGCTAGGTATGCGAATCCGTACCAGCGAACTCCAATGCCGTTACCGAAATGGACCAGCCACGGATTGAGCCGATCGACCCAGTAGTGGTGTGCCGGAATCAAGAAGGTGACTGAGATCGCCATAGTGATAATGGTATATCATTATCATGACTGCGATCAGCGCATCCGATAACGCTCCATTTCGGGTGGTCGTTAAGTGCAGAATTCCGGCTCCTGAAAGGCGCTAATCGGCACAGAGGAGGTTCGATTGAGCACCAGAGAGATTCGAAACACCAGACAGAAGATTGCCATTCGAGAGGCTTTTGCAGGAGGAAACCGGCCGCTGTCTCCTGAAGAAGTTCTTCAATCCGCACAGCAGCACCATCAGGGTGTTGGGATTGCCACGGTGTACCGAAACATCCAGACGCTGGTTGAGGAAGGATGGCTGCAACCGGTCGAAGTGCCTGGAGATTCAACTCGATACGAAGTGGCGGGCAAAGAACATCATCACCATTTTCAATGCAACGACTGCGGGAAACTGTATGACCTAGAGGGGTGTATTGCCCAGAGCAGGCCAAAATTACCCAGAGGTTTTCGTGCATCCGGACACGAGTTTTACGTTTACGGCACATGCGCGGCGTGCATCCCCAACAAGTCGTAACGCGGCGTCCAAACCCTCAGTCTGAACCATCAAGAGCGAACGTTGAAACTTAGCGCCAGGGTTCGATCCGATGGTCCTTGAATTCGCGCGGCAACTCCAGCAGATGTCCAGAATCAACGGATCGCACCGCCCACTCAATCAGCGAGCGATATTGATTGAAATGGGTGATATTACCCAGCCATTGCGAACCGGCCTCTGAATTCACCACCACTACATTGGGAACGTCGCACGGGCCGACGCAGCCGCTCACGGTGAGCTGAAATCGCTTTAAGAGGCCACGCTTTCGCCACTCATCCTTCAGCCACTCGACCGGCACCTCGGGGCGGTCTTTCTGCGTCGCCCCGCAGCAGCAGCCGTGGCAGACAATCATCTGGCCAATCACGAGGCGTTTGGTCTCCAGCACGGTTTCGCTCCTTGCTTGTCATTCTCTCATATAGTATAGGGGAGTATATTACTAGCAAGAGGGAGAACGAATTGTCGCATATTTCGAAAAACAAGACGAAGACTCTCACACGCGTCCGGCGCATCAAGGGCCAGGTGGAGGCTATCGAACGGGCCCTTGAAGGGGAAGGCGAATGCGAGGAGATTCTGCAACTGGTTGCTTCCTGCCGCGGCGCTCTTAACGGATTGATGGCGGAGCTGATCGAAGGCCACTTGCGGTTTCATGTGCTCGACCCGGCGCAGAAAACACGCCCCGCGCAGCAAGCGGCGGCGGACGACCTGATCGCCGTGGTGAAGCGCTATTTCAACTGAAAACCCAGGAGATCTCATGGCTGTCACCGACGAATCCGCTACCGACCTTCACGAGCACGAGCTGCATTCGCGTCCTCCCCACGAGCATCACGAGCAAGGCCACGGTGAGGAACATCAGCACGCATTCGAGCTGGTCGAGGTGCTCCGTGTTCTGTTTGTGGCATTGGCGGCGGCCGCAGTCTGGTTTCATCTGTGGGAGCCATTCCATCAGGTCAGTGTCATTGGATTGGCAGCGACGCTGATCGGCGGTTACCCGATCTTCAAAGAGGCTTTCGAGAACATTGTCGAGCGGCGCATGACGATGGAGCTTTCCATGACCATCGCGCTCGTCTCCGCGCTTGCCATTGGAGAATTCTTCACCGCGCTGGTTATTACCGGCTTCGTTTTGGCAGCCGAAATCCTTGAAGGACTGACTGTGGGCCGCGGCCGGCGCGCGATTCAGGATATGCTGGATTTTCTTCCTCAGACGGCAAGCGTGCTCCGGGACGATCAGATTGTCGAAGTGGATACGGAGACGATTCTCCCCGGAGAGATTGTGGTCATTCGACCTGGCAGCCGGATCCCCGTTGATGGGGAAGTGATAAGTGGACACTCCTACGTGGAGCAGGCGGCTATCACCGGCGAGCCGATGCCCAGCGAAAAGACTGCGGGTAGCGAAGTGTATGCCGGGACGATCAACCAGGCCGGCATCCTGCGTGTCCGCACCGAGCGCCTTGGGAGAGACACGGCCTTTGGCAAGATCATCGAAGCGGTTGAGCGCGCAGAGCATTCAAGGGCGCCGATCCAGAAGACCGCCGACAGACTGGCAGGGTACCTTGTTTATTTCGCACTCGGCGCGGCGCTTCTCACCTTCATTCTCACCCACAACATCCGATCTACGATCTCAGTCATCATTGTTGCCGGAGCCTGCGGGATTGCAGCCGGAACTCCGTTAGCGGTGCTGGGGGCCATTGGCCGCGCGGCGCGGCAAGGTTCGATTATAAAAGGTGGAATCTACCTTGAGGCACTGGGACGCCTGCACACAGTCTTCCTGGATAAGACCGGGACCATCACCTTTGGCGTGCCCTCGGTCGTTCAAGTCCGACCGGAACCTGGCATCAGCGAAGACATGCTGGTCTCTATGGCTGCAAGCGCCGAGCACGCTTCCGAGCACCCATTAGGACGCGCCATCGTTCGCTATGCCGAAGAGCGAAACTTAGCTCTCTCTCATCCGTCAGAGTTTCGTTATGAGGTTGGCCGCGGCATTGTGGCCCAGGTCGAGGGTGAGCGCATCGCGGTGGGGAATCCCGCTCATCTTCTCTCCCTGGGAATTGCGGCGCCCTCCGAATCGCAGGCGTTTCACGGAACGTCAGTTCTGGTAGCAGCCGGGGACCGTTATGCGGGCTCGATTTCGATCGAAGACCAGGTGCGGAAGAGCGCTGCGGCAGCGGTCAAAGCGCTCGAAGCGATGAAAATCCGCGTCATTCTTCTCACCGGCGATTCGCAGGCCGCTGCTGAATCAGTTGCGAATCAAATGGGAATCTTCCATTTTCATTCCGATCTTCTTCCGGAGCAGAAGGCAGTTGAAGTAGCGGCCCACACAAAGCGTGGACGAACGGTAGCCATGCTCGGCGACGGAATCAACGATGCACCGGCGCTGGCCGAGGCCACGGTTGGAGTTGCCATGGGCAGCGGGACGGATGTTGCTCGCGAGAGCGCCGACGTCGTCCTGATTGGAAATGATCTCGAAAGGTTCGTCGAAACAGTTCGCATCGCGCGACAGTGCCGGACCATCATCTTCCAGAATTTCTACGGCACTCTCATCGTGGATGGCATCGGCATCGGGATGGCTGCTGCTGGACTGCTCAATCCGCTGCTGGCGGCGTTCATTCATGTTGCTTCGGAATTGACGTTCATTCTGAATTCGACCCGTTTGCTTGCGCCGGTAAAAAAAAGTGACGATTTCGCTGTTCTCGCTTGACAATACCCAATGGGGGTATGGTAAAAAAGATCTGCAGGGCATTCCCCGCTTTGCAGGAGAACTATGAGCATCGAATCCGCACAAGAACCCCCAAGTACCTGGAGTTCTTACCTGTGCCGCGATGAGCGTTCTGGAAACCGCCTTTAGCCTTGCTACCGACGATTTCCACACCGCTCTTCACGACATACGACCTGTGAATTGAGCGTGTGAGCCGCTGGTATCTGACTCACCCTCCCGAACCAACAGTCCTTTGTGCCCGGCCTGGCCGGATTGCGTTCTGGCGCGTCCGGATCGCGGGCACCTGCTCGGACTGCACGAGGAGGAACCATGATGAACAAGCTCTTTTTGATCCAGAAGACGGGCCGCCTCGCCTCCAAGTGGGTGGCAACAGGCGATCCGAAGACACCGCTGGCTTGCGTTTGGACGGCATCGAAAGCCCCTACAGTTGCTGCAACTGCATCCTCCACGGATGAAACCGGGAGGATGCACCTGTGCGCCTAGCGGAACCTCAACTCAACGCCAGCATAGCCCCTGGAGAGGGCGTGCTGGTCCGCCGGTCCTGGCAAAAACATCTGCTCACCTTCCTGATGGTCTTCGGCCCCGGCCTGATTGTGATGGAGGCGGACAATGATGCGGGAGCGGTCTCCACATACATGCAGGCCGGGGGACAGTACGGCCTGCATTTGCTTTGGACCCTCATTGTGCTTTTGCCCATCTGCTACTTCGTACAGGAGATGGTGGCTCGGTTGGGGATTGCGACCGGCAAAGGGCACGCGGCGATGATTTACGAGCGCTTCGGAAAGTGGTGGGGTCGCTTTTCGCTCTTTGATTTGCTTTTGGTTAACTTTCTTACGCTGATTACGGAATTCGCTGCGATTTCCCTTGCGCTCAGCGCACTGGGAGTCAACCCCTGGATATCAGTTCCCGTCTCAGCGCTCGGGCTCACGATGCTGGTCGTCACGGGCAGCTACCTTCGCTGGGAGCGCATGGTGATCGCGCTCTGTCTGATGGACCTGACCTGGTTTGCGCTGGCCTATATGGTGCATCCCAACTGGTCTGCCGTAGGCCGCGCTACCATCATCCCGGCGATGCCGGTCAGCGGCATTACAAGCAGCCTCGTTTTCCTGGTTATTGCAATTGTGGGCACTACGATTGCGCCCTGGCAATTGTTCTTTCAGCAAAGCTGCGTGGCAGAGAAGCGCCTGCGATTCTCCGATCTGAAATGGGCAAGACTCGACACGCTCATCGGCGCAACCTTTACCGTCCTGGTCGCCGGGGCCATGATGCTGGTGGGCAATTACGGATACCAGCACGGCATATCCTTTGAAGATCCTGCACAGTTAGCTGTTGCACTAGGCCCGCTGGCTGGTCATTTTGTGCGCAACGGTGTGCTGCTCTTAATGGTCAACGCAGCCGTGCTCGGCACTACCGCCATCTCGCTCGCCAGTGCGTGGGCGTATGGCGAAGTAAAGGGTTGGGAGCACTCGCTCCACAAGAAATTGTGGGAGGCTCCGGGCTTCTACGCAACCTACATTGCTTGCGTAGGCGCGGCCGCTGCGGTCGTTCTCATTCCACATATGCCGCTGCAGTTGGTCATTATCAGCGTGCAAGTGTTCGCCGGACTGATTCTGCCTTCGGCCATCATTTTCCTGCAACTGCTGCTCAACGATCGTGAACTGCTTGGGGAGCGTTGGGTGAACCGGTCGTGGAACAACTACATCAACTGGACCATCATCGTGGTCCTCTTTGCCCTGTCGCTGCTCTTGGCCGCGCAGGTTATGCTACCCAATCTTTTTGCCTGAGGACACGAGGTGATTTATGGCAACCATCCAGAATTCATACGCTCCCGAATACTTCCGCGTGATCCATCCGCTTGACGATGTACCGGAGCAGAAATGCACGAGCGAGGGCCTCGGCCCCATCGCGATGACGCCAACAGTGCGCACTTCACTAACGCTGTTGCGGGCCTACCTGATCCTGATGAGCGCGATGCTGCTTTATCACGTGCTGGATCTGGCTGGGGTTGTACATAGGATGTTCTAGGCAAACTGCTGGAATGGAGATGGTGCCATGCGCCACCAAGCGAAGAGCCGGTTACTTTTGCGCGAAAAGCGAACGAACTCAATTTCTGAGGGCACAAGGAGAGATTGGCATGTCCCACCACGAGCGGGAGAAGGTGAAATTACTGCAACGCGTAAGACGGCTTCGCGGGCAGTTGGACGCAATCGAGCGCACGATCACGGCAGACGAAGACTGTGGCGGCCAGTTGATGCTGCTTGCCGCGGTGCGTGGCGGCATTAACAGCTTGATGGGTGAGGTGCTGGAAGATCACATCCGCTTTCATCTCACCGCCGGCTCTAAGGAGCAGATTGCTCCGGAGCTGGCCGAGGACCTGATCGACTTAGTGCGTGCCTATCTGAAGTGACGGACGGTAGCACGCTGAATCCCACGTGGTTGTGGCTTTCGCAGATCAGCGGCCACGTAATGTTGTTCTCCAAGTGTGTGAAGCGGTTGCTTTTACCGCCCGTTCACATGACCTTGTGCAAGAGGCATTAAAGTTAGGTGAAGATCGGGTGCCTGATTCTCGGCATCTGCGTTCGGACGGCCCCCAGCTCTTCGATTCGCCCAGTCCTTGGTATTCACCCGGCTGTAATCGCCAATCTGTTTTGTAGCGGTTTGGAGTTTTTATTCCCTACACGTGCGCTCGCGGAAGGTGAAGCGGGCTCCGTCGGAATGAGCCAAGGAGGTTTCCATGCAGCGGGTCGTCAGACAGTTGTGCGTTGGGTTATCGCTGATCGCGGTCTCGGCCGGCAGCGCTCTGGCCCAAACGGCACTCACCTGGCAGCAGGTTCGTGAACAATTCGAGAAGGCAAATCCGGCACTACAGGCCGGAGAAATCGGCATCGACGAATCGCGAGCCGAAGAGATTACAGCGAACCTGCGGCCGAACCCATACGTCACTGTCCTCGGCGATCAGATCGATCCATTCAATGGCGGCCCGCCGCATGGACCCTTCGCATACCTTCTGTCATCGGGCAGTGTGAACTACCTTTGGGAGCGCGACCACAAACGAGGGTTGCGACTGGAGAGTGCTCAAAAAGGGACAACCGTTGCGATCTCCGAACAAGCAGACTTGGAACGAAACCTGCTATTTAACCTGCGCGGTGCATTCGTGCAGATCCTTCAGGAGAAGGCGATCCTCAATCTAGCCAAAGAGAACCTGGCTTATTACGACCACGTGTTGGCGGTAAATCACGATCGCTACATCTCCGGTGCGATTGCACAGGTGGACCTGAAGCGCCTTGAGTTGCAGCGAGTGCAATATCTGTCCGACCTGCAAACGGCGGAAGTGAATCTGCGCCTGGCAAAGATCCAGCTCTTGATGCTTCTGAATGATCAGACCCCAGTCGAGCAATTCGACGTCACCGGGCCATTCGATTTCGCCGAACAGATTCCTGCGCTCAGCGATGTCCGGCTGGCAGCTCTCGACACACGTCCTGATCTGAGAGCGGCCCTCCAAGCTGTTGACAAGGCACAAACCGATCATCGACTTGCCGTAGCCAATGGGTCCACCGATCCAATCCTCGGTTTCGATGTCGGCCGCAATCCACCCATCGACCAGTACATCGGGTTCAGCGTGAGTATTCCGCTGCGCGTCTTCGATCGCAATCAGGGAGAGAAACTGCGCACGCAATTGGACATCGATCGAGAGAATCGACTGGCGACCGAGACAAGGACGCAAGTCTTCAGCGATGTCGATTCCGCCTATGCGTCGGTGAATAGCGCCGTGATCCTGCTGAAACCATATAAACAGCAATATCTTGAAGAGGCTTCGAGCGTGCGGGACACGATCGCGATTTCGTATCAGCATGGCGCCGCGTCCCTTCTCGATTTTCTCAATGCTCAGGCCGACTACCGAAGCGTACAGGTCAACTACCTGAACCTTGTGGGCTCCTATCTAAATGCTACAGACCAGTTGAATCTTGCTGTCGGACGTGAGGTGATCCCATGAAACTCTGGGTATATGCAATTCTCGCTTTAGCTTCGATTGTCTCTGTACTCGGAGCAGGGTGCAGCGGCGGCAAGAGCGATCCCAAAGCGGAAGCGCCGCCACCTTTCAAAGTGGAACGGGTTGAAGATCGCAGGGTGTTTGAGGTAGACCATCCTGAAAGATTTCAACTTGTGCAGGCGACGGAACATATCTCTACCCCCGAATTAAATGTCAATGGCACGGTGACTCCGGACATTTCGAGGGCCGTTCCTGTCATCTCAATCGCTACTGGCCGCGTTGCAGAAATCGACGCGCGCCTGGGCGACACCGTAAAGAAGGGCCAATTGTTGCTGAAGGTGCAAAGCGCGGATATCTCAGGCGCCTTTTCCGACTATCAGAAGGCCGTGGCGGATGAAAAGCTTGCTCAGACGCAACTCGACCGCGCAACCTTCCTTTACGGCAAGGGCGCGATTGCTCAGAACGATCTGCAAATTGCGCAGAATACGGAAGACAAAGCCAAAGTTGACGTTGAGACATCCGCGGAGAAACTGCGGGTGCTGGGCGATCCGGCACTTGATCGGCCGACCGGCATCGTCGAGATTCGTGCGCCTATTAGTGGCATCATCACCGATCAACAAGTTACCAGCGGGGCTGGTGTCGCGGGGCTGGGCTCGCCAAGCCCTTTCACAATCTCAGACTTGAGCTACGTGTGGATTCTCTGCGATGTCTACGAAAATGATTTGGCCAACGTGCGCCTCGGAGAAAATGCGGAGATCCGGCTGGATGCCTATCCCGGCAAAGTCTTCACGGGGACGATTGACAACATTGGTCCCATACTTGACCCCAGTATTCGCACCGCCAAGGTTCGCATTGAAATGCGCAATCCGGGAGTAATGCGGCCAGGAATGTTTGTGAGCGCTACTTTTCTGGGCCGGCAAAAACAGAAGCGAGCAGCCGTCCCGGCTACCGCCATCCTGCATCTGCACGATCGGGATTGGGTCTACGTTCCAGTTGAGGGAAATCAATTTCGGCGCACTGAGGTTGTTGGCGGGGACATGCTCCCTGGCGCTATGCAGGAGATCGTTTCAGGGTTGGCGCCGGGACAACTGGTTGTGGGCAATGCGCTTGAATTCCAGAACTCGGCGGAGCAGCAATGATTCGCACACTCGTCGACTTCGCTCTGAATAATCGCTTCGTCGTGCTGAGCATGGCGATTCTTCTGTTCATTTGGGGGATGATCTCCTTCCACAATCTGCCGGTCGAAGCCTATCCGGACGTTGCCAATACCTGGGTCCAGGTGATTACGCAGTGGCCCGGGCGAGCCGCGGAAGAAGTGGAGCAGCAGGTCACCATTCCCATCGAGATCCAGATGAACGGCATTCCGCACCTTCAGCATGTGCGCTCGGCGTCGCTGGCCGGATTGTCTGTTGTGAATCTGATCTTCGACGACAACTCCGACAACGACTGGGACCGACAGAAAACCCTGGAACGACTTTCGCAGGTTACGCTTCCGCCCGGAGTCTCGGGCGGAATTGGTCCGGACTTCAGCCCAATCGGCTCCGTGTACTGGTACACGCTGAAGAGCACGAATCCTGGCTACGATTTAATGGACCTGAAGTCGCTGCAGGATTGGGTGATCGCCAAATACATTCGATCCGTTCCGGATGTTGTCGACGATTCTTCGTTTGGCGGCATTACACGCGAGTACCAGATCCGCGTTGACCCAGAGAAGCTGATCTCCTACGGGCTGAGCCTCTCGCAGCTTGAGCAGCAGCTCACGAACAGCAACGCCAACGTAGGCGGCAGCTTTATCGAGCAAGGCTCGCAACAGATCAACGTGCGAGGGGTGGGTCTCGTAACCAGCGTGAAAGACATCGAAGAGACCGTCATAAAAGCCCAGAACGGAACGCCGCTGCTCATCAAGGACATCGGCGTTGTAACGCAAGGGCCCAAAATTCGCTTAGGCCAGATCGGCAGAGCGTACCATCGCGCCGATGGCGTAGTCGAGGACGACGACGATGTGGTCGAAGGAATTGTCTTTCTTCGCAAGGGCGCGGACACGGCAACCATGCTGGAGTCCCTCCACGCCATGGTCAAGCGTCTCAACGACCATATTTTGCCTCCGGGGGTAAAGATCGTTCCATATCTTGATCGGGACGACCTGGTGCATTACACCACCCATACGGTGCTGCACAACCTTGCCGAAGGCATGGTCCTGGTGATTGTTATCCTGTTCCTTTTTCTGGGGAACGTGCGCGGCGCGATTATCGTTTCGCTGACCATTCCATTTGCATTATTGTTCGCGTCGATCTGTCTGGACTTGCGCCATATTTCCGCAAATCTGCTTTCCCTTGGGGCGTTGGATTTCGGGATGGTTGTGGACGGAGCGGTGGTGATGGTCGAAAACATCGTGCGCCACCTGAACCGCCCCGAGGAAGCGCCGCGCACTATCGTTGACCGCATCCGTGCGGCGGCACACGAGGTGCAGCGGCCGGTGTTCTATGCCATTGCCATCATCATCACGGCATATCTTCCCATCTTTACTCTGCAACGCGTTGAAGGAAAGCTCTTCAAGCCGATGGCGTGGACTGTGGCCTTCGCTCTAATCGGCGCTTTGATCTTCTCGATGCTGATTGCACCGGCTCTAGCGAGCTTGCTATTTCGAAGGGACGCTAAGCAATGGCAGAACCCGGTCATGACCTTCCTCACCCGGCACTATAGAACAGGCGTTCGCTGGGCGATTCGCAATCGCTGGGTGACAGTAGGTGGAGCCGCCCTGGCCCTGGCGATCTCGGCGTTCCTCGCCTTCAGCGGTGTCATCGGTTCGGAATTCCTGCCTCACTTGGATGAAGGCGCGCTCTGGGTTCGAGGGACGCTTGCTCCGAGTACCGGTCCTACTGAAAGCGCGGAAGTTGCCCGGCGGGCGCGTGAAGTTCTTTGCTCTTTTCCGGAAGTTCCGCAGGTCGTCAACCAGATCGGCCGCCCCGACGATGGAACTGATACCACGGGTTTCTTCGACATGGAGTTCTTCGTCGATCTCCTTCCGAAAGAGAAATGGCGTCCGGTTTTTCATCAGAACAAGGAAGAACTCATTGCCGCCATGGATCGCGAGCTCGAAAAGATTCCTGGCGTGTTCTGGGGGTTCTCGCAACCCATTTCCGACAATCTTGAGGAAGCGGTGAGCGGCGTGAAGGGCGCGCTTGCGGTCAAGATCTACGGTGACGATCTGAAAACGCTGGAAGAGAAGGCGGACGAGATCGAGGAGGTTATGCGGCCCATCCGCGGTGTGGAGGATCTTGGTGTCTTTCGCGTGCTGGGCCAGCCGAACCTCAACTTCACGGTCGATCGCGATCAGGCCGCTCGCTATGGCATCAATGTCTCCGATGTTGAAGACGCAATTCAGACTGCGGTCGGGGGCAACGCCCTCAATCAGGTGCTGATCGGAGAACAGCGATACGACCTCGTCTTGCGTTACCTCCCGAAATATCGGGACACCACGGAGGCGATTGAGAAGATACGTCTATTGGCGCCGTCGGGTGAGCGAGTGTCACTCGCGCAGCTCACCAAAGTGAAAGTGATGGACGGCGGCTCCGAGATTTACCGGGAGGGGAATTCCCGATACGTGGCCGTGAAGTTCAGCGTGCGTGGAAGGGATCTGGGAAGCACGGTCAACGAAGCAATTAAAAAAGTTAATGCTTCGGTGAAATTACCGACTGGATACACGCTTGATTGGTCGGGCGAATATGAGAGCGCAAAGCGCGCGCAGCATCGGTTGTTGATCGTGCTGCCGCTGTCAATCCTGTTGATTTACATCATTCTCTATACGATGTTCAAGTCGGCGAAGTGGGCTCTTCTGATTCTCACTAACATCGCGATGGCCCCCATCGGCGGATTGCTCGCGCTCCTGGCAACGGGCACCAATTTCAGCGTGTCATCTGGCGTCGGTTTTCTCGCCTTGTTCGGAGTCTCGGTACAAATGGGCGTGATTATGGTGGAATACATCAACCAGCTTCGGGTCCGCGGATATGACGTTGAAGAGGCCGCAGTGGAAGGCGCAGTGCTCCGTCTTCGGCCCATCATGATGACCATGTTGGTTGCAACTCTCGGCTTGCTGCCCGCAGCCATCTCCCACGGAATCGGTTCGGATTCGCAACGACCCTTCGCCATCGTGATCGTCGGCGGATTGGTCGCAGACCTGGCTATCAGCCTCATGTTATTGCCGACCTTGTACGTTTGGTTCGCAGGCAGCGACGATAAGTTGCCGGAGGCAGATCCCAGCGAAGCCGTGTGAACCATCATTGTGGAGCCTGCGGCAAGAGGCAGACAATACTGGAAGGAATGCCATTCATGACAAAAGACGAAGTCTGTTCCCGAATTCGAGAAATAGCCATCATTCCGGCCATTCGGGTGTTGTCTGGCGATGACGCCCATTTTGCGGCAGAGGCAGTCATGCACGGAGGAATTCCGATCGTGGAAATCACGATGACGGTGCCTGGAGCTTTGGAATTGATGGCTCACTTGATTCATTCCGATCCCAAGGTCATTGTCGGAGCCGGGTCAGTGCTCGACACAAAGACAGCTCGCTTGTGCATCGAAGCGGGTGCGAGCTTCATCACTTCGCCATCGTTCAATCCTGCAATCGTGGAATTTGCAGCGAAAGAAGGTGTCGCAGTCCTTCCGGGCGCATTGACGCCTACCGAGGTAGTCGCCGCATGGAGCGCCGGTGCCGACCTCATCAAGGTGTTCCCTTGCGGACCGGTCGGCGGGGACAGGTACATCAAGGCGATGCACGCGTCGTTGCCTCAAGTGCCATTGATTGCCGCGGGAGGCGTCAATCAGCAGAATGCAACGAGCTTCATTTTGTCCGGCGCGACCGCTCTCGGAATCGGCACAGAATTGATTCCTACCGAAGCGATTCAGCGGAGGCAATCGAAGCGCATCATGGAACTTGCGCATCGGTTCGCGAAACTCGTCAAAGATGCCCGAGAACAAATTGAGATATGGAAGAAGAGCCAGGTTGTTAAGACGTACACGGGACAGGAGAAGTGCGAGCCGTAATTGCGAGGAAAGAGAGGCCACTGGACGCACGCGTCGCAGGCCTCAATGGGCTTCAAGGAACGTCAAAAAGCTTATCTCCGCCAAAGCACTCACCGACTAGCGCGTTCTGGATTGTCTACGGTAGCCGAACCCTGATTAGAGGATGCAGGGCACAGATTCGTTGGTCGAATGGTCTGGCACGAGCCGCTCGATAGTTGAAATCTGTGAGCAATTCATTCACGGCGTCGCAGCAGGACCGCCTTATTCGACCGCCTTATTCCGCCTTATTCTGGATCAAGTGGGAGAAAGACAGCGATTCCATCGCCACGCTGTTTGCCGCCTATTTGCGTCGCGCAGGGGAGAGCGTGTTGGGCAACGTGTTGGTCAAACTGACCATCCTGCTCACTGCCGCTCGCCAGCAGACAACGCAGGTGTTGAACCATGCCGCCGCCCACTACAAGGTGGACACCGACGCCATCACCGCGAAGGTTAAGCGGGAATTCGCAGCGAAGGACAAGACGAAAACTGCCAAGAAGGCCACGCCGAAGGTGCCAGCGAAACAACAGGCAAAGACGGCGAAGAGGCCCGCAGCGGCCTAACCATCAATCCAGCTGAAACACTTGTGCGGGGTCTGCGATCACGGACCCCGCATCTTCTTGTTTGCCTGCCCGTCTGCCCGCCCTCATCTGCGCTCCCGCCTCGGCGGGAGGCCATGACTCGCCCACCCGACGGTGAGGGCCGCGCGGAATATAGCGGCGCCGATTTAGATTTGACCATTTACCCGCTGACCGCAGGTGCAGTTCGTCCAATAGACTCAAATCCGATAACAACGTTCACTGTCATCGACAATTCCGTTTCGTCGCCGACTGTCATATTGCACAATTCCGTTCCGAGTTTGTCGTCTAGGTTGATATGTATGTCAACGAGTTCTGTCACAGCGCCATTGTCCAACTGATACGTCCGCTCAACGGGCGCGAATGACATCCAACTTTCCTCCCTTTTAGTGACCCGATACTTCGCCGTGATCTTTCTCTCCGCAGTTATGGGTTCCTTTCCTGCGCGCATTTCCTCTGTTCCGGCCGAATTTGCTTTGGGCAGCTGAATGCTCGTCAATGCCACCAAAGGGTAGTGGTCCAGGACGATCATCCTTCCGTCCCAAAGAAGTGCACCCCATTGCCTACATGCAGAGATTTTAGTTTCTTGCCCGTCAATCGTTGCGGTCATTTCAGACCATACATGGCGACCCTCGGCCATTTCAGCCATAACGATCTGCTCTCTGATTTCTCGCGAAAGATTTAGGTACGGGAGCACTCTGTACAGAGTGCTGGCGGGGTACATGAGTGCGTACCGCTTCTTTCTCATTTCACGCCAGAGATGTTTTGCGGCGGGTCCATACACGATGCCATCAATTGTCTTCATCACCCGAATCGCCCGGGCAATCCCTCTTAGTAAAACGCGATAAGGGATCTCGATGTTCTTGCTTTTTGACCACTCCTCCGGCAGTTCCTTATGGCTGATGTCGTAGTTGCGCTTTTCTCGAAACTTCTGATTCTCAATAAAGGTGCTGAACTCCTGCACCTCGGCGCCCAGTGTCGCCAGTTTTGTGGCGGCAAAATGAAATGTCAACCGTCCGATCTTAGCCTCTGCCAACTCCGATAGTCGGGAGACAATTTCATCCGCCAGCTTGGTTCTTAACAAACTCACAAATGCTAGATTTTCATTTGCAAGATCCTTTGCAACATCGTCGGAAATCAACTCACTCTCCCTTGCCATCATGTGCCGCAAGAGAACCCATGAGGTTATGATCTCGCCGACCTCGCCACGAAGATTGGAAATCAAGTTATCCAACCGTGTGTTTTTGATGCGGAGCTTCTGCCTACTCACCTGAACCCCCTCTTTAATCCCCCCCTGCAGCGAGCGCGCTCGCTCCCACCAGAAAAAGCGAAGCTATTCGCAATATGCGCATCCTCTCCACGGCCCTTCACTCCT
Source organism: uncultured Acidobacteriaceae bacterium (assembly GCA_963732305.1). Lineage (GTDB taxonomy): Bacteria > Acidobacteriota > Terriglobia > Terriglobales > Acidobacteriaceae > Telmatobacter. The sequence continues at coordinate 810,694 of CAVSYW010000001.1, read as the reverse complement.
TACCGGTCATCAGGCCGTGTATCGTTAGCTCAATCCAACCCGAGCTTTGACTGGTGCTTCTTCTTGATCTTGTACATTTTCGTATTAACGGACCCTGAAAATACGGCCACGAGAAATTCACCATTTGGAGCCGCTGCCTTAACTTTCAGAACATCATCAAGCGCAAACTTGGCACGAAGAGATTGGCATTGATTCGTCGCTCCGAATCCGTTGCGCCATGTTTCGTCCAACGGCTCAGATAGATATGCCTCCTTCACTACGCCGCCGGAAGGATCGGAGAGCAAGACAATACGCGTGATTGAAGTACACCCCTCCGAGATGGTCGTACCCGCATAACCCTGTGCCACAATCATCAGCGATTGCCGCTTGTCTTCTTCCGTTGGTTCGTACGCAGTGAATTGCTTTCTGGCCGATTCAGCCCGCATTGCGAGGACAGCCTCCGGCATGTAGAGCGTTATTGTCGGCACTTGGTTCCCTTGTGCCGCCATCAGCCCCATGTCCTGGATTGACACCCAATGGTCTTTCCCTTTACCGCTGAGGGCCAATTGCACTTGTTCACTTGAGAGCGTATTTGTCGCCTGTGTCAAGAGACTAGATGTCGCAGATGCTGAAGAAACGAGTTCTGTGGAGGCAGGAATCGCAGGAGGAGTGCCCGTTGCTTGTGTAGTCGGCGGAAGCAATTGTCCGGGTACAAGTTCAAAATAATCGGCCAGCTTACTTGGACCAATTGGTGCGCACGTATCGAGTTGTGTGCCGTCTTCAAATTTAACCAAGATAGTTGCGGCCTTTTGCATGTCCACCATCATGGCACGAAGTTCAGGAGTCAACCTGCTCATCGCGGCATCAGACATATGAGCGGCGTTGAAAGGCTTAAGCGAGATCACTTCCGCCTGCTTCCCGGCGTAGGCGAGAACGACGGTATACGTACCTGGCTGGCATAGCGGAGCTCGTTGCGCGATTACTTTCTTGCCGACCAGTAGGTTGAGATCCTGAATGGGCGCCTGCTGCGCAAAACAAGGCACGACTGCCAGCAGCACGATGATGGCCTGTTTCACCTGAGCCTCCCGATCAAAGGTTTTCAAGATGGAATTTTACGCTCGTCGCCCATTGCTCCGCCGACAATGCCTAACCACCCGAAGGGGAAGGACAGCAAGAAGGTCACATCCAAGTCGGCATCGAAGCCCACGAAGAGAGCAGCCGCGTATAACCCAACAACCTCAAAACCTTATGCGGCGGAGCCAGCAAGAACGGCTCCGCATTTCTTTGTCCGGCTGCCCGTTTGCCCACCCTTGTCCGATGCCCCGACCAAGCCGGGGCGGCATTCTCTGCCCACCCAACGGCCAGCGCCGCGACGAAGGTCTCGGCGTTGACGCTCCGATTTAGTTTCCCTTGGACTGCGCGCTGGTTCTGCTACAAGAGTCCGAGGCAGTGTGGCAGACTAGAGAGCGATGCCCCGGAGCGCCAAATACGAATTCAGAGAGGACCCTGCTGCCAAGGCGATTGTCCAGAGCGCAGTGCGCTTGATCAAGCTGATCCTACAAAATGGTGCGGATATACTGCCTGAGCACCGCCGCATGGTTCTTGATGCCGCTCTTTGGAAGATTACTGAGGCCGAAAGCCATCACAAACACAAGACCAGGTTTTGTTCGCTCGCGGTGTTCTCTTCTGCGGACTGCGACTGTCGACACGACCACGTATTCCAAAAGGCAAAGATGATCGACGACCTGATCAAAGCTGGACCGAATTCGGTGGACGAAATTGTCTCGAAGGCGGTCGCATGCACGGTCACCAGCGAAGAGCACCTCATTTTGAACAGGCATAAGAATCTGGACGGATGGGAACGTTATCGGAAAGCTGGAATCACCGTCATCGATGCTCGAACAGGGATGGTGCTAAGTACGAACTCATCGGTAACATGATCTGGGCCGAGTCCTTATTACTCGCAGAGCGATGCCTCTGAGCTGCTTGCCGGAAGGCGCAATCAGATGCCACGAAAAGAACGGCTGCGTAACCCACAGTCCCAACCAGAGTGCTTCGCGCTCCCTACGGGCCAATCTGCTTCAGCCATTCGTACGCGTGAGCATTGCTCAGCAGAGTTGCGTCTGGACCGAGATATGTCACGTGGTCCCCTCGCTGCCAGACGATGTCGATTGCACGTGTCTTCGGTGCGACGATGAAGAATGCAGACGCGGACGAGCCGTCATGGGATCGCCAATCGTTGAAGACAACTCTCTCCTCGGAATCCCATGAAATAACCAGGTTCCCAGGAGACGCCGTTCCAGTATCTGCAAGAAGTTTATTTGCTTGGTCACCGGCAATTTTCGATTCTAGATCTTTTATCCACGGCTGCCAGTGAAACGAGTAGCAAAAACCTTGCTCTTTGGTTGTGCAGAGTTCGTCCACCAAGTAACCATCCGGATACTTCTCGTATCGAAAGCCCTTTCCGGGAGGAACCGGCTCGCTTGCCGGCGGCGGCGACCCCCCTTCGCCCACGTAGCGCCAAAAGCGGACGGCCGGAATTTGTATGTCCGCGCCAACATAGTTGGTTCCCTTGAGTGGGCCTAACGGCTCCACCATCCAGTTCCGATCCAGGCGAAGCTCAGTTGTGCCCTCAGGCAGAGCAACCGCTAATTGACCGAGCGTGCCGCCGTCGCTCGCGCCAGCTTCGATTCCCATGATGTTGTACAGTGCGACATTCTCGTCCGCCATCCGGTCCAGTCGCAGTGCCATCAACCCGAAGCGCGCGCCGATTGTAGGATTGACCGGTCCCGAATACTGAATCACCGCACCGTCATAGAGAACAGGACGCGAGTTGAGATCAAGCAGGACGAGCTTTTCCTTTGCCTGATAAGGGTTCTTTAAGAGATCGTACGGATGTAACGTAATGCCAGATGCTGGCGGCATCTGCGGCTTGGGAGGCGCTGCTGGTTCTGCTGCCGTCGGTGCTGTCTTCGATGTACTCGCATCCGGCGGACCGCCGGAACTATTTGACGTGCTCACGTCATTTGAGGGGCCACTGTTTCTAACCATCAAAATAAGTCCAAGAATGATGACAGCGAGCACGACCAGCCCGGCAGCCGCCTTTCCGATACTTGTCCGACGGCTTGCTTCCGGGCTTACAGTAGAGAACGTTTCAGGCGAAATCGAATCGCCGCCCGTAACCACAGCCGCGCCACACTGAGGGCAATACTTGTGTTGATCATCAAGTGCTGTCCCACAGCGACCACAAGTCATAACGAAGACTCCCTCAGGTAATGCGCTGATGCCCGGCAATCGCGTGCAATCTGGAATTGGAACTATCTCACACCAGGTGTATCTGACCCTACCGCGTAAACCCGCTCCAAAATGGGCCTGAGTCGGTTCCATACTCTGTTTACTGGATCTTCCCCGGCGGGGTCCTCGTCTAGGTCCTCTTCCGGTATCCATCCGAGTGTCCAATGGTCAGAAAGAGCACCGAACTCGTCAGTGCAGAAATCTGGGTTGGTCTCGCCTGTGTACGCGGCCAAGAAAGCCTCTCTTTCGACATGCTTGTTATTGCTGATTCCAAAGCAAAGCGCCTTTCCATATTTCTCCCAAAATGGGGACCAAACTCCAAACCAGAAGAAGAAGGAATCTCCCCGACCTTTCCCCAATTTCCTGTAGAATTCGAGGCCGTATTGCTCGCCGGACCGGTCATGCATTGGTCCATCAAAGGAAAAACTTCCGTTGCATTTCTTGGCAATTGCATCCACTAGGTACGAAACCTTGTTGATTGCTCTGATCGGTAATCCAGCATCACTAACAATCATCTCAATCTCCTTCTGGGAAAACTCAATCGGTCCGAAATCGCGCTCAAGAAGTCGCCAGAACTCACGGTGTAGTGGATCGCGCGAGAACTGCTTGGACATCCCGAAGATTTGCTCCCAAGTGACAATCGGAGGCAGGTCAACTGCGGCATCACGCCTCCGACGTTCATTTCTCCGTTCACGGTTTTCTTCGAGATATTTCCAATCTCGCGGAACCACCAGCGATAGAATCTTTCTGGCTTCTGGCGCTTCCTTGAGAAATCCCCAATACCCCTCCAAGCTGTCGTCTGAGAGGTCTTGATTATCAGTGCAGCTACGGTGGCGAGTAATTTTCACTTCTATGGCGGCGATCATGGTCGAGGATGTAATTACAAGATCGGGCCGACCGGCACCTGGAAATATTATCTGGGTCGAAATTTGCTCGGGTTCAATTGACAACGCCAAAAGCGGGTCGCCAAGTAAGAGTGACAGTACTGCTGTGCGAAAATCTCTCCCCTCAGGGCGCTGCATTAAGTTGCAGAGTAGTTGTGTGTAGTCGTCTTCCTTCGTGGCGACTTTATAGAAAATTGACCTGCCTGAGGCACTCATGAGTTCTCTCCGCCCATGTAAACAGATGACATTTCAGATACAGTCCTCGCCATATCGTGACGGAGGTCTGCTGGCAAAAGAGCCTCAGCTTCCTGACCCCAGCCAATCAGCCACCGCTTCACTTCCCACAGATTGCCAACTTGGAGTTCCATAATCACTCCGCCATCTTCTTGCGGCAAGAACTTCTGCGAATCGTGCCAATGCCGCTCCATGATGTACGGCGCTTGATCCGGCGAGAATCGAATTCGCACAAGTTGAGGCACACCGCCGTGCACTGGGAATGCTGTGCGCGCGAATGCCTCAAAATTGAAATCATCCGCGACCGCGAAGCGTTGATTTGTAGTAGCGATGTCGATAATACGCTCGACCGCGAACGTGCGGATCGCAGCCTTCGCGTGATCGTATGCCACGAGGTATAGCCCGCCGCCCGTGTGCCAAAGCCGATAGGGGTCCACCATCCGGGTTCGTGCTTCAGGAGCCTTCAGCGGCTTGTGGGTGACGCGAACTGTGAGACGGTGACGAATAGCCCGGTTGAGCGCATCGATGACCTTCGACGATTTGCTGTAGTCTTTCCATCCAGTCAAGGAGACTGCCGTTTGTTGCTTCAGTTGCCGGAGCAGATCATGGCCCGATGCCGGCAGTCGCGCGCCGATTTTCTGCAAAGCACTCTCCAGTGCATCTTCCATCGGGCTTCCGTGGAGCACTTTCAGGAGATCGCGGCTGAAGTAGAGCGCCATGAGTTCGGCCAGCGTAAAGGAAAGCTCTGCCGTTTCCTTCGTAGTGTCGAGCAGTCGCCAATAAACAGTTCCATCGCGTGGTTCCGACGTAACCGGGAACCCCGCTGCCTCCAGTACGGCAATGTCCCGTTGGATCGTGCGCTTGGTCACGCCCAGTTCAGCCGTGAGCTGGTCCAGCGTACGGCCTGCCCTTCCCGAAAGCAGGCTCACGATCCTCCACTGCCGGGTTAGCTGGTCCCCTCTCACGATCCGATCAACCCCCAGTGCGATTCTGGCGCGAGGGTACGACAGATCAGGTCGCGCGACTCCAATTTTCTTCGCGCATGACCGCATGTGTCGTACCGGCAGGATTCAATGGTTTCCATGATAAGACCCCTACACCTCAGCCTGACAAGCAAATCGACCGCGATTCGGAATGCGCTCGACCAGCACATGCCTTGGATTCGGACGTGCATGGCGGAAGAAAAGAACAACCTCGTCCAACTCAGGTTCGACCACTCCCTGGCCGCAATTGCCGCCCATCAACTGATGGGCGCTCGCTGCCGAACGGCAATGCAGCCCCAAGGGCGGACGGCCCTTGAAAAGAGGCTTCAAAGGATCGAATTCCCTCCCGAAACCGCACCCGCCATCAAACTGCGACTTGTTTCACTGCCGCAAACCTCGCACGACTGGGCGGCAGAGTGGCTGGATTGCCCGGTCGCGCTGTACCTCTCAGGATTCTCCGGGCCGGTGATCGCAGCGAATCTGCCTTGCGTTGACGGAGCCGGCCACAGTTCTGAGTGGCGAGAAGTGACGCTCACGAAACGGGAGGATGTTCCCGCCCTGCTCGACCTCATGAAGGCGGCATTTGGAGTGCATCGCCCGTTGAAGGTCATGGGTGAAGAGAGCGTAAACATTCAGCCGCTGGCCTGGGACGACCTTGTTCTGGACGGCTCGGTCGTTCGCCTGGTCAGGGACGACTTCAATCTGTTTCTTGAACGAGAGGGTTGGTACAAGCGGCACCGGCTGCCGTTCCGCCGCGGATACCTCTTCCACGGCCCTCCGGGAAACGGCAAGAGCAGCGTGATTCGTGCCATGCTCTCGACGACCGGAATTTCGGGATTCACCCTCAATCCGTTCCGCGTTTTCACCGATGACGACATGATGGCGGCAATGTTCGCTGAAGCCGCCCAGTCTACGCCAGCGATCATCGTTCTCGAAGACCTCGACCGATGTTTTCCGGTGAACAAAGAAAGCGAGTCCGGCTGTCGCATTTCGCTCCAGCAACTTCTAAATCATTTGGACGGGGTGGGAAACCAGGACGGGATTATCGTTGTGGCGACCGCAAATAATCCGTGCATCCTGGACGCGGCGATTCTGCGCCGTCCCGGCCGGTTTGATCGTGTCGTCGGATTTCAGAACCCGTCTGCGGAACTCCGACAAAAGTATCTACGGCAGATGTACAAGCCTTTGGCGACTGAAGATTTGATGGAATGCACACGCGTGACCGCCAGTTTCTCGTTCGCCCAGCTCCGGGAGGCATACATTCTGGCGGGCCAAATTGCACTCGAAGAAGAGGGCGAGATCAGCGCCACGCGACTCACCCAGGCAGCTCAGGCGCTCGGCGAGACGATGATGTTGGCAGACCGAAAATGGAACTCATCAGTGGGATTTCGAGAAGCCGGGTAGGACCCAAAAGCTGGCGTTGTTCTCATTCTGCCGATGTCTGGCTAGGTTTCACATCTAAGCAACGACTCTTGAATACCCGCACCCATTCGGACGGCACTCGATTAGTGTGATTACAGCGGGCACTGAGTTCTGTGAGAAGCTCGGCACTGTGCGGCACGACAATATAGCCGGTCTTGCAATCACCAACCATGAGGCAGTCTTTGCACTCTATCAAATGAATTGCCACTAACAGACACAGACAAGCATCCAGGCGGTCCTGATCATTCTTGCGCGGCAAAGAGTTACGAGCTGCATAACCGATCCACTGAACGGTATCCATCAGCCCGCGATCACGGAACACGCCTGACACCAATCCACAAACGTACTGCCAGTCCGAAATCGAGAAGGTCTTTTTCCGCTGAGGATTGTACTTGGGCAGGCGCCCGGCTGCGCGTAAATCTGGCAGTATCCAGCCCAGCGCAATCAGAGTCAGCACAGGGTAGGTCTCGTAGACGCGAGTGTTCCCGATGGGCGCGAGTGGATCTGCCGGGCCCCCGAACCGGGTTAAGAAAGGCCAAACCGGCGCCTCCTTACCAAACATTTTCTCTCTCGCGGTGTTGGCCGGCTGGATTCCGCCGTACCGTAGGCTGACCGGCGACGCGACAATGTTCTCGACTGGCCGCTGACCAGAAGCGTTATTTACGATGGTCGGCTGGTCGAGAAGTACGATTGTCTCTGTGGGCACATGGTCGGTTTGCCAGTCGAGAATGGTGCGCTCAGCCTCGTGGAAGTTCACGATTTGGGGCGGACCGAGTTCATAGAATTTTCCGTCACTCAGACGGAGCGCCCCAACGAGCGCACCTGAATTCGTGGGGGTCCAAGCGGAATCGAATCCAACGAGTAACGTAGTCATCGCCGTGGTTCTGCTACCCCCATTGTGGCTTCATTTTCCCTGGCGATTAGACGGCGGCCGGCGGTGCTTGCCCTTCGGCTCAAGCGACTCCAAGCGCAGCTTCTCGACGACGCCCTGCAGATCCTCAATCGATGGGATCTCATCACGCAGGGGCTCCGGTAACTGGCGGGTGACACGGTAGGTGGAAACTCCGATCGGCTTGGCAACATCGCGCAAGGCATACTCGACAATGGATTCACCGCGGCTCTCGCAAAGAAGCAATCCAAGCGTTGGAGAATCCAACGAGGTCCGCAGCAGGTCGTCTGCCGCAGAGAGGTAAAAATTGAGTTTGCCTGCGTATTCAGGTTTAAAGGGGCCTACCTTGAGTTCGATCACAAAATAGCAATGCAGCCGAACGTGATAGAAAAGCAGGTCGAGATAGAAAGTCTGCCCGCCCACTTCGATAGGAAATTGACTGCCAACGAATGCGAACCCCCGACCCAGCTCCAGAAGAAGATCGCGCAGGTGGATGAGCAGACCGCGCTCCAGCTCCCGTTCTTTGGCGCTGGAAGCCAGGGTCAGGAAATCGAATTGATAGGGATCTTTGAGTAGCTGTTCGGCGAGATCGGAGCCTTCAGGCGGAAGCGCGCGGGAAAAGTTCGTGAGGGCTTTGCCTTGCCGCTCGTGCAGCCCGGCCGAAATGTGATGCACGAGGACATTTTGACTCCATCCGTTTTCGATGGCTGCTTTCAGATACCATTCCCGTGTGGGGCGATCCTTGATCCGGTCCAGAAGGCGCGTCTGATGGCCCCACGGCAATTGTGCAATAGCCTGTTGCACAATTTCCTTTTCCGGCCACGCCTCGGCGAAAGCCCTCATGTATTTCAGATTGCGCGGACTGAAGCCCTCGACGCCAGGAAACTCCGTGCCGAGATCCCTGGCAAGCCGGTCAACGATCTTGGCGCCCCAACCTTCAACCTTTTGCCGGTCCAGAATGTCGCGCCCAATCGACCAATACAGCAGGATGAGCTCCCGGTTGACCGCGAGCGCGGCGCGAACCTGGGCGGTGCGGACGCGCTCCTTGATGTCTATGAGCAGGGCAGCATAGCCGGGCGGTGCTTGAAGCGTTTTGGTCATCGTCTTCTCAAGGGTATGACATCGGCGAACTCTGATGTTCTGTGCTAAAGCATCATCAATTGTCGCGACAGTGTCGCGACATTTGCGACGCATTTCCTTCGTGAATGTGTCGCCTGATTAATCGTGCAACAGGCTATTGCACAAGTACCGGAGACGGATTGGAAGAGTCTGGGCCGATCCCACACGGATCAGCCCATTGGCCCGCTGCTAAAAAGTTTGTCGCATCTTTGTCGCAAATAGCGCCGATTGCGCCGGTTTTGCCGACTCTGCCGACTCGTAAGTGCTCTGCCGTCTATAATTTGCGATTGAACTCATTCCATGGCATGGAAGAGGTCGTCGGTTCGATCCCGACCAGGTCCACCAACCACCCCTCGAATCCTCGGTTGTCCCCACCAGCCCTCCGCGCTGTACACTCTTGCTTGCTATCCGAATCAGGCCAAATCCGCGCCTGGCGTTGCATCTGCGCAGCGCCCGTAAGCCGCGCCATGGTCTGTGCCGGAAGACCTAATCGATCTGCCTGCAATCCGTGTGCTCTGTAGCTGAGGGAACCACTTCATGACCGAACCAAAATCAATCGATCAAGAAACCAACGAACCCGAATCCAAATCTCTTCCAGAAAACGCCTATCGGCCGCTGAAGCCCGGCGAAACCTACACCCCCATCATTCAAGCCCAGATGCACGCACCCGAGCTCACAGCGCGCGCCATCCTCTGGGGTGTGGTTTTCTGCGTCATATTCACCACCGCCTCAGCCTATTCCACGCTCAAGGTCGGCCAGGGCATGGAAGCCTCCATTCCCATCTCCATCCTCGCCATCGGCCTGGCCCGCATGTACAAGCGCCGTTCCGGCCTGCTCGAGAATGTCATCGTCACCGGGACGGGCGGGAGTTCGGCCGCAGTCGTTGCCGGCGCAGTCTTCACGCTCCCCGCGCTCTACATCCTTCACCTCAGCCCCAATCCTTTTCAAACCGTCTTCATCTGTCTCGCCGGCGGATGCCTCGGCGTGCTCTTTGTCATTCCCCTGCGGCGCTACTTTGTGCGCGAGATGCACGGTCAGTTTCCATTCCCTGAGGCCACGGCCATCACTGAAGTTTTCGTCACCGGCGAACGCGGCGGCACGCAGGCCAAACTGCTCCTGCAGGCCACCGTTGTCGCCGCGGTCTACGACTTCTTCGTCACCACCTTTCACGTCTGGCGCGAATACGTCAATCTGCAGTTCATTCCCGTCGTGCGCACGCTCGCCGATCGCGGCCGCATGGTCTTCAACTTTGACGCCATCGGTTTCATCCTCGGTCTCGGCTACGTCATGGGACTGCCGAGCGCCATCGTCTTCTGCGCCGGCGGCATTCTCGCCAACTTCGTCCTCGTTCCGCTCATCTGGTTCCTCGGCAGCCACGTCAACGTGCCCGTCTATCCCGGCCTCACGCCCGTCTCCGCCATGTCCGCCGCGCAAATCTATGCGAGCTACGTCCGCTACATCGGCGTCGGCGCCATCGCCACCGCAGGCATATTCGGTGTCATCAAATCGCTGCGCGTCATCGCCGGCTCCTTCAGCATTGCCTTGCGCGCCTTTCGTTCCCGCGCTACGGACACATCGCAGCGCACCGATCGCGACATCTCCCTGCCCGCGATCCTCCTCGGCATCATCGTCAGCGCCCTCGCTGTCGCCATCTTCTTAAGCCGACTTCAGGTCTCCTGGACCGTCCTCGTCGCAGGCCTCGCACTTACTCTGCTCTTCGCCTTCTTCTTCGCGTCTGTCGCCGCCAACGCCATCGCCACCACAGCCAACAATCCCGCCTCCGGCATGACCATGCTCACCGTCATCATCTCCTCGGTGGTGCTGCTGCACTTCGGCCTCTCCGGCAACACGGGCATGTTCTTCATCATGGCCATCGCCGGCATGGTCTGCACCGCGCTCTGCGTCAGCGGCCAATTCATGACCGACCTCAAAACCGGTTATTGGATCGGCAACACTCCCGCCGCGCAGGAAAAAATCAAATTCATCGGCATCCTCGCCGCCGCCGCAGCAGCCGGGCTCACCATCATCCTGCTGGCCCACACCTTCCAGTTCGGAGAAGCTGCCGCCGGCGATACGCGCCCCATTCTCGCCGCGCCCCAGGCCTCCATCATGAAGGTGCTGGTCGTCGGATTCATGAGCCACCAACCGGTCACCTATCTTCTCTTCGGGGTGGGCGCTCTCATTTCGGTGGTTCTCGAGATGCTCGGCAAATCCTCCATGGTCTTCGCGCTCGGCATCTACCTGCCGCTCTCGCTCACCACGCCCATCCTCACCGGAGGCTTCCTCTCGCACTTCGTCAATCGCCGCGCCGGGAAGACCGGCGGCGAAGCGGGCCACGGCATTCGCGAGCGCGGCATCATTCTCGCCTCGGGACTCATGGCCGGCGGCGCGCTCGGCGGCGTGCTTGGCGCGGCCCTGCGCCTTTTCCCAAGTTTCCACGAAGACTTCATCCAGACACCGTTCTATACCCTCGACCCAATCTCGCAATCCGTTTCCGCGCTGCTTTTCATCGGTCTATGCGCGTACGTCTGGCGCGGTAGCATCAAAGCGAAGGCAGGTGGTTCAGTTTGACGCGCCGCTAAAGGGCAAGACCATATAGCCCGCTGAAAACGCGTCGAAGAGCGCGAAACGTCAGGGCACGACTTTACAGCTTGCTGAAGAACTACCGAAGCCATGTTTTGTAACAAGGGCACGGCTTTAGCCGGGCCGCAAAAAGCCTCAAAATAATGGCGGGCTTTAGCCCCTGCCGAATGATGATTCAAACGAAACACGGCCAAATGGAGAAGCAAAAGCAATGAACCAACTCGATCTTTATGTAGCAGACGCCGTCCTCGGCATCGACACACTCTGGGGCGGCGACGTCATGAATCCCTCCGGCACCGGCCGCTTCATTGCCGACTCGTGGTTCTCCGATGACCCCCTGCCCACGGCCTACACGCATCCCGCCGCCGCACTGTTGCGCGCATCCGGCGGCGTCGGCGCCAAAGAAATTGATCGCGCCGCCTTCGACACCTATCTGCGCGACGTCGATCTTCCCGCCGCCATCGCCGGCCTGCGCAAAGAATCGGTCAGTCAACCCGCACTGCGCCGCGCCTATCTCGAAGGCCTCGCCGATTCGCTCGATGTCATGTGGGACCTCGCCATGGAAGTTCTCGGCAAGGGCGATCCCGTCCCCTACACGCGCGCCGTTGAAGCCTCAACCGCCCGTCCGCCCGAACCATCGCGTCCCGAGGCCAAGCGCGAGCGCGTAGCCGAACTGCTAGGCCGCGCCGGCTACTACCATGAATCGGCCGGCATCCTCGCCGCCGTCGATAGCTGGCGCAGCCAGCGCGTCACGCCCATGGCCTCTGTGCAGGCCCTGGGCCAGGCCGTCATCGCACACTTTGATGCTCTCAGCGCAAAAAATCTCGTTCCGCACTTACCGCAGGAGCTCTCCACCGTCCCCCGTGCCAACATCGATTTCATGCCCATCAAAGACGCCTGGTTCTCAGGGTCGATGAACTACATTGGCCGCGCCCGCACCGCGGCCGGCGCGCCAGAATACGAAGCCAGCTACGAGATCAACGCCTCGCTCCAGATCTCCTATCCTGAATTCGAGCAACTCGTCAGTCATGAAGTCGTGCCCGGCCACGTAACGACGTTCGCGTATCTTCAAAATCTCTACGTCCGAAAAAAAGCCGGATTTGAAGCCACGGTCCTCACCATGAACACCCGCGCCGCCACGCTCTTTGAGGGCATCGCCAACAACGCCATCCTCATCGCCCACGGCGTGACAGAAGTCGACCAGCTCCCCGACGAAGACCTCCAGATCGGCGTGCTGCTCGCGCTATTGCAAGACGACGCCAAGAACCAGTCGTCGTATCTGACGTGGGGCGAAGGCCGCGAGCAGCAGGAAGTTGCCGCCACGCTCCGCCGCGATTTTCTCGTCACCGAAGAGCGCGCCAACAAGCTCTCCGGCGCATGGGGACGCCACCCGCTCCTCGGCCGCATGTATCTCCCCGCCTACCGCGCCGGCACCGACAAAGTCGCCGCCCTGCGCCGCAAGCACCCCGCAGCCAAAGTGCTTCCAGCCCTCTACGGCTGCAACGGCCTCGTCGACATCGAGACCATCGATCAGTTGCTGAACGGATAAACCCGATCGCCGTCTTTGTACCGCCGGTCTCCAGACCGGCCGTCGTGCGGGCGTCCACGCCCGCACATCTCTTCACTCCGCTCACAGCACACACTTCGCAATCGCCGCCAACTGCATGAACGACGTTCCCTCGTAAATCGTCCCGATCTTTGCGTCGCGATACAACTTTTCTACGGGCGAATCCTTCACGAACCCCAGCCCGCCCAGCACCTCCACGGCTTTGCTCGCCACCCGCTCGGCGACTTGCGAAGTGAAGTACTTCGCCATCGCCGCCTCTTTGCGGAACTCGCGCCCCGCATCCTTCAGCCGCGCCGCATTGTAGACCAGCAGCTTTGCCGCTTCAATGTCGGTCGCCATCTCCGCAAGCTGGAACTGCATGGCCTGGAACTCCACCAGCGCCCTGCCGAACTGCTTGCGTTCCTTGGCATGTTTCACCGCGTGGCCCCACGCGCCCTCGGCCAGCCCCAGCATCTGCGCGCCAATCCCGATGCGCCCCTCGTTCAGAGTCTCCATGGCCACCTTGTATCCCTGTCCCACCGCGCCCAGCACCTGCGCCGCCGGCACCACGCAGTCTTCCAAAATCAGCTCGCACGTGCTCGACGCGCGAATGCCCAGCTTGTCCTCTTTGCGCCCCACGCTGAATCCCGCCGCGCCCTTCTCGATCAAGAAAGCCGTAATCCCCTTGTACCCCGCGCTCGGGTCAACATTAGCGAAAACCACAAACAATCCTGCTTCCTTCGCATTCGAAATCCAGAGCTTGCGTCCGTTCAAAACATATTCATCGCCGCGTTTCACCGCGCGCGTCTCCAGCGCAAACGCATCCGACCCCGACGCCGCCTCGCTCAATGCATACGCACCCACGGTGTCCGCCGCCAGCCGCGGCAGATAGACCCGCTTCTGCCCCTCCGTCGCCCATCGCAGCAACGCGCTCGCCACCAGCGTATTCTGTACGTCGACGACGAGCGCCACAGCAGGATCGACCGCCGACAGCAGTTCGACAGCCAGCACCGCATCGAAGAACGATCCCCCGCTGCCGCCATACTCCTCCGGAATCTCAATCCCCATCAGCCCCAGCGCAAACATCTTCTCGATGAGTGCCGCGTCCATGTGTTGCTCCTCGTCCATGCGGCGCACCAGCGGAGGCACTTCGTCGCGCGCAAACCCGCGCACCGCATCCGCAAACAGCCTCTCGTCTTCGCTAAGTTGCGTAACCGGCGCGCCCGCCATTTGAGAACTCACGCGCGTTCCCCCTTCCATATCCGCCGAGTAGAATCACACACCATCATCCAAAATGATATGCTGCGTTCTTGAGTGAGCTCCCGAGGTGAGGTGGCTCAGTTTGAAGCCGTCGTGAAAGGGCACGACTTTAGTCGTGCCGAAAGGGCCTCAAAAAGAGAGGCGGGCTTTAGCCTCTGAGGGACGGTTTCCTTCAAGCCGGCCCACTACCGTCTCAAAGCATAGGCAATCTTCCCATGCAAATCCGCAATCACGTCTTTCTCATCACAGGCGGCGCATCGGGCCTCGGCGCGGCCACGGCCCGGCTCCTCATTGCCGAAGGCGGTTCCGTCGTCCTCGCCGACCTCGATCGGACCGCCGGCGAAAAGCTCGCATCCGAGCTCGGCAGCTCCGCCCGCTTCGCTCTCACCGACGTCACCAGCGAAAACGACGCCCACGCTGCGGTCGATCTCGCTTTCCAGTCCTTCGGCCACCTCCATGGTCTAGTCAACTGCGCCGGCATCGCGCCCTCCGAAAAAGTCGTAGGCCGCGACGGTCCGCATCGCCTCGACTCTTTCGCCAAGACCATCAACATCAACCTCGTCGGCACCTTCAATATGATCCGTCTCGCCGCCGCAACCATCGCCAAAGAGGAGCCGGGCGAAGACGGCGAGCGCGGCATCATCGTCAACACCGCATCCATCGCCGCATTTGACGGCCAAATCGGCCAGGCCGCCTACGCCGCCTCAAAAGGCGGCGTTGCCGCGCTCACCCTGCCCGTCGCGCGCGAGCTAGCGCGTTCCGGCATTCGCGTTGTCACCATCGCCCCCGGTATCTTCGAAACGCCCATGATGGCCGCGTTCCCTCAAGAAGTCCAGGATGCGCTCGCCAAGAGCGTCCCGTTCCCGCCGCGTTTCGGCCGCCCCGCGGAGTTTGCCGCGCTCGTCCGTCACATCGTCGAAAACGCGATGCTCAACGGCGAAACCATCCGCCTCGACGGCGCTCTGCGCATGGGGCCCCGCTGATTTGTTACCTTGATATCGAAATCGCGCGCTCTCGCGCAGAGTCGAAAACGCGATGCTCAACGGCGAAACCATCCGCCTCGACGGCGCTCTGCGCATGGGGCCACGCTGATTTGTTACCTTGATATCGAAATCGCGCTCTCTCGCGCAGAATTGTTTGGCGGTACTCACGGCGCGCGCCGAACGCGGGATTTCATCCGGCAGTCAAGGCGTGCGCCGTAGGCGCAAGGGTTGTTAGCCCCGCGCTTCAGCGTGGGGAGAGAGACGCACCAGAAGGACCCGAAGTCCCGTAGGGACGGTGCATCCAACCATTACAGGAGCAAGAATGCCCACCCCCGACCCCATCGTCATCGTAGGCGCCGCCCGCACCCCCATCGGCGCATTTCAGGGCGACCTCAGCGGTTTCGCCGCCCCCGAGCTCGGTGCTGCCGCCATCCGCGCCGCCATCGAACGCGCGGTCATTCCCGCAGACGCCATCGACGAGGTCCTCTTCGGCTGCGTGCTTCCTGCCGGCCAGGGCCAAGCCCCCGCGCGCCAGGCCGCTCTGGGCGCAGGTCTTCCGATCTCCGCCGGCGCAACCACCGTCAACAAAATGTGCGGCTCCGGCATGAAGGCCGTCATGCTCGCCCACGATCTTCTGCTCGCCGGCTCTGCCAACATCGCCCTCGCCGGCGGCATGGAGAGCATGTCCAACGCCCCTTATCTCCTCGATCGCGCGCGCTCCGGCTATCGCATGGGCCACGGCCGCATTCTCGACCACATGTTCCTCGATGGCCTCGAAGACGCCTACGACAAAGGCCGCCTGATGGGCACATTCGCCGAAGATTGCGCGCAAAGTTACGCCTTCAGCCGCGAGGCCCAGGACACATTCGCCCTGACCTCGCTGGCCCGCGCGCAAAAAGCCACTGCCGATGGCAGCTTTGCCGCGGAAATCGCACCTCTCACCGTGAAGGCCGGAAAAACCGAACGCGAAATCGTTCACGACGAGCTGCCGCTCAAAGCCACACCCGATAAAATTCCCCATCTCAAGCCCGCATTCCGCGAAGGCGGCACAGTAACAGCGGCCAATTCCAGCGCCATCTCCGACGGAGCAGCCGCACTCGTGCTGATGCGCCGGTCTGAATCAGATCGCCGCAGCCTCAACCCACTCGCCACCATCGTCGCCCACGCCAGCTACGCCAACCAGCCCCCGCTCTTTCCCACCGCGCCCATCGGCGCCATTCGCGCGCTCACCGATCGCACCGGCTGGTCCCTTGCGGATGTCGACTTATTTGAAATTAACGAAGCCTTCGCCGTAGTTGTCATGGCCGCCATGCGCGATCTCGGCCTGCCTCATGAGAAGGTCAACATCCACGGCGGCGCTTGCGCCCTCGGCCATCCCATCGGCGCATCCGGCGCGCGCATCCTCGTCACGCTGCTCGCAGCGCTTCAGAAATACAATCTCCGCCGCGGCATCGCCTCGCTCTGCATCGGCGGCGGCGAAGCCACAGCCGTCGCCATCGAACGCGTCAGTTGAGTCCCGCGCCGTAGGCGCAAAGTTGGTTAGCCCCGCTCTTCAGAGTGGGGAATAGATGCAGTTTTTATCGAGGAGTCCCGTAGGGACGATGCCCGTGTTACGCGCCCGCCAGCGCCGCTTCCGCCATGCCGGAATCTTCCTCCGGCTGGCTTTCATCCACGATAGCCGGCGTCACCGGCACATGCGCCAACTCCCACGCCGAGCGGTCTTTGATGAGCCGCGCCACAAGCGCAGTATGCATCGCGTGGCCGGCGCGCATCGCCACCACATGCCCTTCGAGCCGCCGCCCGGCCAGCGACAGGTCGCCAATCAGGTCCAGCACCTTGTGTCGCACGTACTCATCGGGAAAACGCAGCGGCCCATTCTCCGGGCCGTTCGCGCCCAGCACAATGGCATTCTCCGGGCCCGCGCCGCGAATCAGTCCCATGTCGCGCAGCTTGCGCTCGTCGGCTTTGTAGCCAAAGGTCCGCGCCGGCGCAATCGCCGCCCCGTAGGTCTCCGCCGCCAGGTCCACGCAAGTCTTCTGCTGGCCGATCGGCGCGGGAAAGTCGATGGTGTACGAAATCCGGTAGCCGCTCCCCGGATACACGCCGATAAACTTTTCGCCCTCGCGTACTTCCACCGGGTGCAGGATGCGCAACGTCTCGCGCCGCCGCCGCTGCACGCGAATCCCCACGCCTTGGAATGCCTCCACGTACGGCAACGCGCTGCCATCCAGAATCGGCAGCTCCAGGTTGTCGACCTCCACAATCACATTGTCGACGCCCATGCCGATAAACGCCGACAACAGATGCTCGGTGGTCTGGATCAACACGCCCTGGCGCATCAGGCTTGTGGCGTAGCTCACCTTGGCCACGTTGCGCCCCGTCGCCGGAATTTCGAAGTTATCGAGATCCGTGCGCCGGAAAACAATGCCCGAGCCGGCAGCGGCAGGCAGCAACCGCATCGTCACGGGTGCACCCGAGTGCAGCCCCACTCCTGAAAATTCAAGCGGTGCCGCGATCGTCTGTTCCAGGTGTGCTGGTTGAGCCAAGAACGATCTCCCAAGTCCAGCAAAAGCTGTCCAATGTTCAGATTAGACGCCATAAGCGAATTCTGTCCTGTGGCAAATTTGCCACACTATGCACATGCTGGCCCACTCCCGCCACCTTCCCTGATTTCCATGAAGGACTGCTCTAAGTGGCGTAGAATCAGAGAGTCTCCCCAGCGGCCGCCCTGTGCCATCGGAGAAAGAAGGAGCCTACGTGCCAACTACCGCCGAAGCCGTTTTTCCCATGCGCGCGCTGCTGGCCGGAGCGCGCCGCAAAGAGCGCTCGCTCCTCGATCTCACCCGCAAACTCGTTCAGGCCGAGTCGCCCTCCGACACAAAATCCGCAGTCGACGCCTGCATCGCCCTCGCCGCCGCGCACCTGAAGCAGCTCGGCGGTCGCATCAAACTCCACCGGCAACAGGAGCATGGCAACGCCCTCGAAGCTCGCTTTCGCTCACGGTCCACGCGATCACGTGACAATGCGCACCCCATCCTCCTCCTAGGCCATCTCGATACGGTCTGGCCGCTCGGCACGCTGCAATCCATTCCCTGCCGCATGCGCAATGGTCGCCTCTGGGGTCCCGGAACTCTCGACATGAAGGCCGGCGTCGCTATGGCTGCGACCGCTCTCGAATTGCTCATCGAAGCGGACCTGCTGCACCGCGAAATCATCCTCCTGCTCAATGGCGATGAGGAGATCGGCAGTCCCGTTTCGCGGCCCATCACCGAATCTCTCGCCCGCCAGTGCTCCGCAGTCTTCGTCCTCGAACCGGCGCAGGGTCTGGCCTATAAAACCGCGCGCAAGGGCATCGGCGACTGGCGCATCCAGGTCAAAGGTATTGCCGCCCATGCCGGCGTTGACTTCGCAAATGGCGCAAACGCCCTTCGCGAACTGGCGCGTGTCATCGAAACCGTCAGCGGCTGGACCGACCTCAAGCGCGGCCTCACCGTGAGCGTGGGCGTGGCCGCCGGCGGCACAAAAAGCAACGTGGTTCCTGCCAATGCGCAGGCCGATATCGACGTGCGCATTCCGCGCCTCGCCGACGCAGCGCGCATCGCGCGCAAATTTGCCGCGCTCCGCCCCATCGATCCGCGCTGTACCCTCATCGTCACGGGCGGCATCAATCGTCCGCCCATGGAGCGCAGCCGGGGCACCGTCCGGCTCTTTCGCAAGGCGCACACCCTGGCTCGCGACCTCGGCTTTATGCTCAACGAGGCCTCAACCGGCGGCGGATCGGATGGGAATTTCACCGCAGCGCTCGGCATTCCCACGCTTGACGGCATGGGCGCGGTGGGCGAAGGCGCGCACGCCAAGCACGAGTCGGTCTCCATTGAGCACCTCGCGCCCCGCACAGCGCTCCTCGCCGCCATGTTGGTCGGTTAAAGCGGCTCCAGAATTGCAGCATCTTCAAGCCACTGTAGCCAACTGGCGTTTTCCTTAGCCGGGGTCCCCACAGACAGGTCTTCGTCTGAGGGGTGGAAGTAAACGCCACTTCCCTCCGCTCCTTGGCGGGCACGTAAATTCTGGAACCGCTCTGAGATCCCCATTCAATCCCCCTACCCCAAGCTGATACACTTTGGCTCGGAACTTAGTTGGAGAATCTCCTGTCATGAAATGTATTTCTCTTCTTCTGTTGGCTGCGGCTCTGCCCGTCGTATGGTCCCAAACAGCTCCCAAACCCGCGACGAAACCGCAGAGTTCGTCCGCAACAAAAACGCCCTCCGCTTCAACCGCCACCAAGCCCGCCACCTCGCCTGTCCCGCCCCCACCGTGGGTCAAGTTGCCGCCCGGTGTGCCCGCACTGGCTCACGGTCCGGTCAAAATACCGTTCTCATTGCGCTACGAAGAGATTAAGGTCGGACCAGGGCCAATCGCACAGCCGCATAAGATCTACCGGGTCAGGTACACGGGCTGGTTTGCGGCCGACGGCCACAAGTTCGATTCCTCCGATGACCATCCGGCAGAGGCGGTCTATGACAGCTCGCTCCATCAGGTAAAGGGCGCTGACGGCAAGGTGAAGATGGAGGCAGGGCAGCCCATCCTGTTCATGCAGGGCCGGCCCGGCATGATCCCCGGATGGGATCTGGGTTTTGATGGGATGCATGTCGGCGGTAAACGGCGGCTGTTCATCCCTTACCAGATGGCCTACGGGGAGATGGGGCGTCCGAGCGCTGACCCGAAGCACCCCGGGATTCCGCCCAAGGCCGATTTGATCTTCGACATCGAACTGGTGGAAATGCTCGAGCCGCCGACCCAGCTCGCCCCGCCGATGCATCCCGGAATGCCGCCTCATCCGGCGCCGATGGCACCGAACCCCGGCGTAAGCACGAAACCAAATGCGGCGCCCACGCAACCCGTAACTCCGGCAGCGCCCGCGGCCACGACCGCTCCGGCTCAGCCCGCAGCGAGCTCGCCGATGCCTAAACCCGCACCGGCAACCGCGCCGCCGGCCACGCCCGCAACCGCGCCAACGCCCGCAACCGCGCCGGCAACGGCACCGTCCCAACCCCAGCCGAAGTAAGCACTTTCCGGAGAGTCTTCGTGCCCCATCCATTCCGCGCTTTTTGCGGAATGGGTGGGAAACTACGAAAGCAGTTGCGCGATCACCATGTAGCGCCGGCTTCCTAGCCGGCTGTAGCGTGGGCCTCCCGGCCCACGCCCCGCGATTCCACCAGAGATGCGGTACTCCCCGGTCCCTCGCCTTTGGGGACCGGGGATAGCCGCGAGCGCAGTTACTAATCCAGCTTCGGATGCAGCTTCTCAAACCCAGTAGCCTGCTGGTAAGCGCGTGCAAACGCCGCCACCTTCGCGTCCTGGTATAGCCCGCCGAGGAAAGTAATCGACACCGGCGTACCCGGCCCGCCAATGTCGTCGTGGTCGCCGTCGTCGATCACCGGCGGTTTCGGCGCGTCGACTCCGCGCAATCCGTTCGGCACAATCACCGCGGGATTCCCCGTCAGATTCGTCGCAATCAGTTGCGCGTCGGTCGAAGGCGTCACTACCACATCCACCTGCTCAAAGATTTTTGCAAACCCCCGCACCGCCAGCGTCCGCGCCCGGTTCGCCTGGATGTACTCGACCGCCGGATAGAAACGCGCCACGCGAAAATCGTTCGGCCAGTCCTCCGGCCCCTGCTCCGTCAGCAGCTTGTCGCGGCCCGTCATCGTCAGGTCGTCAAAGGCCGCGGCCGCCTCCGCCGTCAGCAGCGGAACCATCGCGTCCCATGGCAGCTTCGGCAGCTCGACCGGGATCAAATTCGCTCCCATGCCGCGCAGCTTCTCGAGCGCCGCCTGTTCGTAGCGCCGGTCGTACTCGCGCCGCGCCTGCCCGGCCTGCATCTCGGCGTTGTCCTCCTCGCGCTTTTTCCTTTCCTCATCCGTCTCGCCCGCCGCCGCTTCCTTCAGCTTCAATGGCGTCAGCGGATCGAATTCGCTCTTCAAATACCCAACCCGCAATTGCTTCCAATCGAACCCCGGATTCCAATCGAATCCCGCCGCGGCCGCCGATAGATCCTTCCCGTCCGGCCCGTGAATCACATCCAGCACCAGCGCGCAATCCTCCACCGAACGGCAGATCGGCCCCAGCTTATCCATCGTCCAGCTCAGCGCCATCGCGCCCGTGCGCGGCACCATGCCAAAGCTCGGCCGCAAGCCGGAACAGCCGCACCGCGTCGAAGGCGACGAGATCGATCCCAGCGTCTCGGAGCCCAGCGCAAACCCCACGCACCCCGCGGCAACCGCACTCGCCGATCCGGCAGAAGAACCGCTCGACCCCTGCGCCGGATTCCACGGGTTGCGCGTCCGCCCGCCAAACCACTTGTCGCCCATGGCCAGCGCGCCCAGCGAGAACTTGGCAATCAGAACGGCTCCGGCCTCGTCCAGCCGCTGGACAACCGTCGCGTCTTCATCGAACGACTGGTGCTCGAACCCTCCCGCGCCCCACGTCGTCGGATAGCCCTTCACCGCCAGCAAATCCTTAGCGCCCCACGGAATCCCATGCAGCGGCCCGCGATATTTCCCCGCAGCATATCTCCGCGTCGGCGGCCTTGGCCTGCTCCAGTGCTCGTTCTTCAGTCAACGTGATCACAAAATGCAACTTGGAGTCGTAGTGCTTCAAGCGGTCAAGATACATTTGCGTCAACGCAAGGGAAGTGATCTTTCGCGCTGCCAGTAGTTCGCTCAATTCTTTGACGGTCGCGAAGGCGATGTCCTCGATGCGCGTCGGCGCAACAAGCGCCGCGGCCCGCTCCTCCCCGATCTCCGAGATACAGGCAAGAGTTGCGTCCGGCATGTCGACAAAACCAGGGAGGGGTTCACAGGTCGCGGCGTGCTCCTTCGCCGCCATCCCCGGATGAAACGCATACGCCGGCGGCACATCGTTGGTCAGCTTCAACGCGCGAATCTGCGCATACCCGTCACGCTGGTCATTCAGCCCGTCGAGCATCATCTTCTTCTGTTCGGCCGTAAACGGCCCCACCCCCGCCAGCTCCGCCGCCCGGTCCAGCATTTCGTCCGTGACCTTCGGCAGCGCCGGCGCCTTCGCCTCGGGCCCCGCCTCTTGCGCCTGCGTGGCAAGCGTCAACAAAATCCCCGGAAGCAGCGGCGAAGCAATCCCCGCGCAACGGCAAGCATTCAAAAAAGCTCTACGATCCAGAGTCATGCGCCAAAATCCTTTCAATTCGTCAGGCCCAAGAATACTGCGTCCGTGCCCCATCCATTTCCGCGTACTTTGCGGAAATGGGTGGGAAACTCTGTCGCCCTTGATGGGCCGGTTCAATGAGGATGGGAAGCCCTTGCCGAAAACTATAGACGACCTCCGCGCAGAACCATCAAGGCCGTGGATGCTTACGGCTGATGCACCGGCATAAACACCACCCGCATCTCCGCTGCCTCAATCTTGATCACTCCGCCCTTCACGGCTCGATCGCCATTCCCAAGCGCGAGCGCCTCATCTTCGCTCGCCGCCCGCACCACCAGGATGCCGTACACGGCTTTGGGATCGAGCACCGGCCCGCCAAACAGGCACACGCCCTGGGCGTTGAGGTCTTTCCAGTAAGCAAAGTGCTGGTCCATTACAGCCTGCTCAGCCGGCGTTGCATCCTGGTCGAAGTGAGGCCGCGGCGGGATGATGCGGATCAACCAGGTTTTCACTTGCGGAGTAGCCTCCTTCGGCCGCGAACTTGCGGCCGGCGCCTGCGCACAGGCCAGCAAAGCCGCCGCGCAAAACAGAACTGCGGCAAGGACGAGTAAAACCGGATTCTTCATGCCGGGGAGGATACTCCGGATCCCGATCCTCTGCAACACTCGTCGATCAATGCATCAATCAATGCATTGATTGATTGCCCCCCGAAATCTTTCTCCCAAAATCAAAATCCACTTGACATATTCCCATATAGGCATGTAATGTTTCAACCATGGCACGCGCCGCTACCACCTCCGATCCCTTCAACGCCGTTGCCGAGCCTCGCCGCCGCCAGATCCTCACCTTTCTGGCCGGGGACGAGCGCGAAGTGGGCGAGATCGTGGTGGCCATCGGCATCGATCAGCCATCGGTTTCAAAACACCTCGGCGTCCTGCGCCGGGTGGGCCTGGTCCGCGTGCGCCGCAACGGCCGCCATCGCCTCTACCGCACCAACGCTGAGGCGCTCAAGCCCATGCATCAGTGGACCGAAACCTTCGAGCGCTTCTGGCGCCACCAGTTGGATCGCGTCAAGGAACGCGCTGAATCCCAAGTCAACTCCGGGTCCGCGTCACAGCAACCGGAATCGCCAACCCCCAAAAACTCCAAGGAGGAACTATGACAACGCTTACCGCACCCGACCTCGAGTCCCTCACCTTCAAAATCGAGCAGGAGATTCGCGTCAAGGCCTCGCTCGAAGCCACTTTCAACGCACTGATCGAGCAGCTCGGCTCCAGTTTCGAAAAGGACGACGGCACGCCCATGCCGTTCAAGCTTGAAGCCTGGCCGGGCGGCCGCTGGTTCCGCGACCTGGGCGACAATAACGGCCACTGCTGGGCCACCGTGCAGGCCATCAAGCGTCCGACGCTGCTCGAGTTCTCGGGGCCCCTCATGATGTCCTACCCCGTCGCTAACAACGTGCAGTACCGCCTCAGCGAGCAGGACGGCGAAACGCTCATCAAGTTCTACCACGCCGGCTTCGGAAGCATTCCGGAGGAATTCAAGAAGGGAATGAAGGGCGGCTGGACCAAGATCAACGACACCGTTCGCCAACGCGCCGAGAAAGCGTAGCCCACCTCCTTAATTGATCTGGCCTGTCCGATCCTGTCATCCCGATAGGCCAAGTCGAGTGCCATCTCGAACCGAGCGATTTCGGGGCCCCATGATCGCACCGCGAACATGGGGCAAGCGGAGCCGGCTTTTGCTCTTCGTCGCCCATCAACCCCCACTTCCCCAAGGAGGAAAATCGTCATGCCCGTAGCAGAACAAGCCGTCGCCAACTCCATCGCCCAATCCATGCTCGCCGAATTCGAAGCGCAAGCCCCCGCCACGCGACGCTTTCTCGAGCGCCTGCCTGAAGACAAGCTCACCTGGAAGCCCCACGAAAAATCCATGACCGCCGGCCAACTCGCCTTTCATCTCGCATCGGTCCCCGGCGGCATCGTGCAGTTTGTTCAAGAAAATCCAAGGCAGGCCCGCGGCGAATTCGTCTTCCCCCAGCCCGCCCGCCGCGACGAAATCCTCAACGCCTTCGACGCAAACGTGGCCACCGTCCGCAAAACCTTGCCCACATACGACGACGCCTCCATGCACGAGACCTGGCGCCTCGTAAAAGACGATCGCGAATTGCTAGCCGTGCCCCGCATGGGTTTCCTGCGCGACATCATGCTCAGCCACTGGTACCAGCACCGTGGCCAATTCAGCGTCTACCTGCGCTTGCTCAACGTCGCCGTCCCCGCCACCTGGGGCCCCAGTGCCGACGAATTGCCAGTTTTCATGCAAAAAGCGGCAAAGGTAGGGTAGTTCGCGGCATCAAAGAATCCATGCGGTGCGGAGTCCCCGCGCCGTACCCAGGGCGAGCCACGTCCCGCACAACTTTCGATGAGAAGAAGAAAGGCGATGAAGAATCAGGATTTAACTGAAGGAGAGAAGGCGATGACCAATGAGGTAGCAGTACAAAATGAAAACGCGAACGGGCATCTCGCGATGAAAACACCCCCGATCGTGTCGCAGCAGGAGTGGGAGGCTGCGCGCCAACAGCTTCTCGTGAAGGAGAAGGCCCTGACCCGCTCCCGTGACGCTATGGCCGCCGAACGCCGCCGCATGCCGTGGGTGGCGGTGGAGACGAATTACGAGTTTGACGGGCCCAAGGGCAAGGCAAGCCTGCTCGATCTATTCGAGGGTCGCAGGCAATTGATCATTTATCGCGCCTTCTTCGAGCCCGGGGTGTTCGGCTGGCCCGACCACGCTTGCCGTGGCTGCTCGTTGGGCGCCGATCAGGTGGCCCATCTGTCCCATCTGAACGCTCGCAATACTACGCTTGCCTGGGCCTCGCGCGCACCGCAGGCCGACATTGCACGGCTGAAAGCACGAATGGGCTGGGAAATGCCCTGGTACACCATCACCGACAACTTCGATGTGGACTTCGGCGTGGACCAGTGGCACGGCCACAATGCATTCATCCGCGATGGCGACAAGGTGTACCGCACGTACTTCATCAACAGCCGCGGCGACGAGGCGATGGGGTCCACCTGGAGCTATCTCGATATGACAGCGCTCGGCCGCCAGGAGACGTGGGAGGACTCGCCGGAGGATTATCCCCAGGATCCGCCGTACAAGTGGTGGAATTGGCACGACAACTACGATGCCGCGGCCGCGCCTGACCCGCTGTGGCTTGACATCACCACCGACCCTGCCGGAGCCGCCATCCGCAGGCGCGAAGCAGAAGCGAAGGCATGCAGCTGCTCCTGAGCACGGCAGCTGGCCGCCTTTGCGAACAGCACTGAGGAAGAAACAAGTTCATTCGCTGCGCGAACCGGTCTCACATCAGGGTCGCGAAGAGACGAGTGCGCGCTCCGCTCAAAACGGACACACATGATGAAAAGCCCACCTTGTTTTGACAGCCAATTCGAATGCAACTTCATCGCCTCCGGAAGAGACGCTTTGCCGGTATCAGGGGAAGCGGCCCGTCGAGCCTTCTTCGCTATCGCAGCGCTGCTGTTCGCTGTCAGCGCAATAGTGACGGTGCTTTGCTGCAACTCCATGTCGGCGATGGGAGAAATGCGAATGCCGGGCGGCTGGACCATGTCGATGACCTGGATGCGCATGCCAGGACAAACCTGGATCGAGGCCACTGCATCCTTCCTCGCGATGTGGGTCGTCATGATGGCAGCCATGATGCTGCCGTCCCTGGCGCCCATGCTTTGGCGCTACCGCCAGGCGGTCGGCCGGACGGGTGAATCGCGCCTTGCACGCCTCACTCTGCTTGCGGGCCTTGGATACCTCTCCGTGTGGACTCTCTTCGGATTGGCCGTCTTTCCGCTGGGCGTCTTGCTTGCAGCCCTCGAGATGGAACATTCGGAGCTGGCTCGCGCGGTCCCGGTCGCAATTGGGGCCGTCATCTTCATCGCCGGCGAAGTTCAGCTCACTTCATGGAAGGCGCATCACCTTGCTTGTTGCCGGGAAATGCCGGAGCGCGGCCGAAAGCTGCCCACCGACGCGCGCACGGCCTGGAGGCAAGGAGTTATTTTCGGAATGCACTGCGGTTTCAGTTGCGCCAATCTGACGGCGATCCTCTTGGTTGTCGGCGTCATCGACCTGCGCGTCATGATCGCCGTGACGGCGGCGATCACCGCGGAACGTCTCGCACGATCTGGCCGGCGCGTCGCGCAAGCGATCGGAGCCGTTGTCCTCATGGCGGGGTTGTTCCTGATCACGCGAGCGATCAGTCTCAGATGAGAACGGGCGGCCAAGAATTTCGAGCCGATGTGCACGCAAAGGCGTGACGGTCCATGCCGTATGGCGCTGCGAAGGCCCTTGGATACGAGCCGCGCATCCACAGCACGGAGAAACGCGAAGCGTCTTAGTTATTTCGCCGCCTCCGCCAGCATCGCCTCGGCGCGATGCAGCGCGTCGCGGCGCTTCTGTTTCTCGCTCTCCATATCGGCCGGAGCCAAAGTCGATCCGCCGACCCGTCGCGAGGTATCGCTCAGCCGCTTCTCAAACTCATTGTCCAGCGCGACCAAGTCCGCCTGCGCCTGTTTTAATGCGTCGTTGAAATGCGCAAGCTCGCTCTCGATCTTTTCAGGGTAATAGCTCAGCCGGTCGCCGCTCTGCATCGCGTCGATCAGCGCCAAAGACGGGCCCGCCACCGGCCCCGTCGCCTGCATGGCGTCATACGCGCCACGCACGAAGGTCATTTTTCCGGCAAATCCGTCGAGTTCCCCACGCCGCGCCGTCAATCCCTTCGCCCGTCGCACCTCGACCACAACCTTCGCCGCGGTGCTTTGTGTCGGCACAGGAATCACCGTCGTCAGCGTATTGCCTTCGAACCGCCAGCCTCCCGTCTCGCCCGGCTTCACCGGTTTCAGAGCCTTGCCGTTCACCGTCACAGCAGCGGGTGGCCAATCCGCGGGCAGCCGCAGCTCGTAGCCGCGCATCTTCAGCATCCCCGGATAGCTGCCTTCCACCGGCCCAATCTCCAAGCGCAATGTGTCGCCAGTTTGCGCCGCCTTGATCGGCGTGCGCGCAAAGACGCCCTTCTGGTACTCGACCGACACGCCCGAATCCTCATACACTGAGTAGCTCGAGCTCGACCCCGGCGCCAGCGGCCATACATTCAAAATCAGTGGATCGACTGCCTTCTCGCCCGTATGCAGCATCGGCGGCTGCATCGGCACAATGGCCCCGGCCTTCACGTACACCGGAATCTGCGCAATCGTAAAGCTCCGCTCCGCGCTCACCGGTCCCGCAAAATGCTTCCCCGTCGGCCACTCAATCCAGTCGCCCTTCGGCAGCCACACCTGCTCCGTCGCCAGTCCGGTCACCTTGTCCGCCGGTGCCGTCACCGGCGCAGCCAGCATCTGGTCGCCAAACACGTACTCGTCCTTGCTCGTGTAAGCGGCATCGTCCTCCGGCCAGTCGTAGTAGAGCGGCCGCAAAAACGCCACGCCCGTATCGTAGGTGCGCCGTGCCTCGGTGTAAAGATACGGCTGCATCGCCTCGCGCAACTGGAACGCCGAACGCAGCACCGACGAATACGGCTCGGGATACGCCCAGATCCTTCGCTCCGCATCGGGATTCTTCGTCGTATGCGTGCGCAAAATCGGCGAGAATGCGCCGAACTGCACCCACCGCGTGAAAATCTCAGGATCGACCGCGCCCGGCATGTGGCCGCCGATGTCGTGGCTCCAGTAGGCATAGCCCACGTTGGCCGCGGTCGCCGTAAACCACGGCTGAAACGCCAGCGAATCCCAAACCGAAATCGTGTCGCCCGAAAATCCAATCTCGTAGCGATGATTCCCCAGGCCGCCCCAGCGATGAAACAGCAGCGGCCGCTTGCCCTCGCGCTGTTGATCGGTAAAGTGCAGGTAGTTCAGCCACCAGGTATTCGTCAGGCCGGGGATTTTCGTCATCATGGGCTGCTGCTGCCAATCGAGCCACCAGAAGTCAATACCCTGCTCTTCCAGTGGATGCAGAACCAGGTCAAAATAGTTCGTCGCCCACTTCTTGTCCGTGGGATTGAATGGAATGTATTTCTTCGTTGCCGGATCAACGCCCATCGCCCGCGCCATCGCCGGATACGCCTGCTCCCAAGGCTGAATCCCCGACGCCGGATGCAGATTCATCGTGGTCTTCAGCCCCTCCTCGTGGATCTTTTTCAGGAACGCATCGGGATCGGGAAACAGGTCTTTGTTCCACGTGTAGCCGGTCCAGCCCAACTGGTAGCCCGACTGCATCCTTCTCGCCCATAGCCTTCAGTTGTTCCTGGCTGATGTGCCAGTCCATGTCGATCACCAGCACGTCGAGCGGCGTATCGTTCTCGTGGAATCCGCGCACCAGCTCGTCCAGTTCCTGGTCGCTGTAGGCCCAGTAACGCGACCACCACACGCCGAACGCGAACCGAGGCGGCAGCGGAATCCGTCCGGCCACGCGCACATAGTCGCCCAGCGCCTTGCGATAGTCGTGCCCATAGCCGAAGAAGTACCAATCCTGATATTTGCCGGGAGCCTCGTTCGCCGGCCGCTCCATCGCCCATGGCCACGGACTCTTTTCGCGGTTCAAGAACTGAAAATCAGTCGAGTCGAACAGCGGTCGAGCAGAATCGTCCACCAGCGCCCAGCCTGCGCGCGAGACCAACCCGGGCCCGATGGGTTCCCGAGTCTTCGAGCCGAGCGCGCCGTCCAGCGTCCGCGTCGTGCCCTGCAAATTCTCGGGATTTGCGTCGCCCGGATGCCAGACAACTTTCTTGCCGTCGACGGTCAACAGGATCGACAGGTTGTCCTTTGTGAATGGTTCATCCGACGGATGGTATCGGATTGCCAGAGACTGCGTCACGATGGTGAGCCAGCCACCAGGATCTACGGAGGTGGGTTTCGATCTTCGGCACCGGCAGCCGCCGATTGATGAACACCAGCGACGCGTGATCCTCAAACTTGCCCGTAGCCGACCATTCCATGCGAATCAACTGCGGCGTCAGCACCGTGAACCGCGCGTTGCCGATCGTCACAATGGCCTTCGGATCTGCCACCGGATTGTCCGTCAGTCCCACGGGTCTTGCCGCTGTCCGCACACTCGTTGGATGCGTCGGACCCGCCGTACGTGCCGGATTCGACGTAGTTTGCGCCACTAAACCTGTTGCTATCAGCACGCCCATCGTCCAAAGACAAGAAAAAATCCGCATGGCTTCCCCCCTGTCGGAATTCCACAGGCAAGCCTACCACTCGGAAGCAACGCACAAACACCGCCGCGCGAGTCTAACTCCGCCAACTCCGCTAACCCCGCTGACTCCGCTATTCTCTGATCAGCCATGACCCCTTCCATCTTCATCTCGGCAGGCGAAGCCAGCGGCGAGTTCTACGGGGCCGAATTGGCTTCCACGCTCTCCCGCAAATCTCCTCCAAAAGGTCAAGGAGCGGAGCTCGAGCTGTGGGGGATGGGGGGCGCGCGCATGGCCGCCGCCGGCGTCGAGTGCGTCGTCCGCTCTGAAGATATGGCGGTCATGGGATTCACTGAGATCGTCCAGCATCTGCCGCGCATCTATCGTGAATTCCGCAAGCTCAAGCGGGCCATCCGGGAGCGCCGCTCCCACCGTCGCTGTCCTCATCGACTTCCCCGAAATCCATTTCCGTCTCGCCAAGGAGTTCCATCGTCTCGGCATTCCTGTTATCTACTTCGTCAGCCCGCAGATCTGGGCCTGGAAGCAGCATCGCATCCGTCTCGTGCGCAAGTTCGTGAGCCGCATGCTGGTCATTTTCCCGTTTGAGGAAAAGTTCTACCGCGAGCGCGGCGTGCCAGGCGGAGTTCGTTGGTCATCCCCTCGCCGATCTGCCGCCGCCGTCCATCGGCCGCGAGCAGTTCGCCGCCGAAAACGGCCTCGATGCCGAAAAAATATGGATCGGCCTCTTGCCCGGCAGCCGTCTCAAAGAAATTGAAGCCAATCTCCCGGAGATGCTCGAAGCGGCATGGGATCTGCATTCCCCCGAGCCGGCGGGCGACATTCCCGAGGAAACCTACGAGTTCTTAATCCCTTTAGCCCCCACCCTCGACGCCGCCCAGCGCAAAGTCGTCGCTCAAATCGCCGAAAAGCTTGCTGGTGGGCTCCCCGTCCGGTTGGTCAACGACTCGGCGCGCTCCGGAGCGGCCGCCCGCGCTGCGCTCTTCCATGCCCGCGCTTCGGTCGTAGCCAGCGGAACCGCCACTGTCGAGGCCGCCCTCATCGGTAATCCCTTTGTTGTGGTCTATCGGGTCTCGCCGATTACTTATGCTATCGCTAGGCGTCTCGTGAAGGTGCCGCATGTGGCCATGGTCAACCTGATTGCTGGCAAGCGCATGGTTCCCGAGCTCATCCAGCATGACCTTACGGCGGCAAATATCGTCCAACACCTCAGGCAATTGCTACCCGACGGCCCCGCTCGGCAGTCCATGATGAAGGAGCTGGGAGCCATCCGCCAAGCGCTGCACCTCCCTAAGGCTGCTGGCTACGCAAGAGATTCAAGCACGATTGATACGGTAGCAGCCATCGTTTCCGCGGAATTGGAAGCGGCTACCCCGGCGGTCTTCCGCTCCGGAGGAGCGGTCGAAAATAGCCCAGGGTGAAGTCCGCTGAAAGCGGACGAGAACCCTGGGAATCAGAGTCCTAAGCCGTCCCCGCCCCGTAGGGCCGGTCGAATTCGACGCATGATTTTCCTGAAGGCGATGTACGCATTTCAACCCGGCCCACGAAGAACGGCAAGGTGATGATGACTCGAATGGATAGGCAATTGGAACGTCCCCAGTCCTCAGAGATGCACACTCCTGGTCTCTGCAGACTCGCCCTGCTGGCCTTCGCCTGCGCGCTGGCGGTCATCCCCGCCTCCGCGCAACGCGAGCGCCCCGCGCTCAACATCACCGGCTACGTGATTGACGCCGAGCTGGATACCACCGCCCATCACCTCACGGCCACCACCGTCGTCAGCTTTACCGCTCCCGCCAACCTCGACGTGGTCAACTTCGGCTTTCATCCCGCGCTCAAGGTCACCAAAATCACCGATGAATCCGGCAAGCTGCTCGATGGCGAGCGCACCGCCGACGGCTCTATCCGCGTCACCGCCGACACGCCCTTTGTCGCCGGCCAAACGTCACATTGGACATTTGTTTACGACGGCGCCATTACCGGCAACGAAGATGGCCCCGTCGAAGGACTCAAGCTCGCGGCCATCCAGGAACCCATCAGCTACCTGCTCTATCCGGCCCGCTGGTTCCCCTCGACCGGCTACATGACTGATCGCTTCACCGCCGAAATGCACATCCGCGTTCCCCAGGGCATGAGGGTCTTTGCTTCAGGCGCAATCGGCACGCCCAAGTCTGTCACTCTCTCCAGCGGCAAGCCCGGCTCCGAGTGGGATTTCAAATGGACCACGCCGGGCTTTCCCGGCACCGTCATTGCCGGCCGTTTCGCTGACCCGTTTACCGCCGGCCCCGGCAACGTAAAGGTCTACCTCACCATCAGCCATCAGGCCTCCGGCAACCAGCTTGCCCAAACCGCCGCCAAAGAGTACGACTTCTTCACCGACAGCTTCGGCGTCCCGGAAACCTCTCATTTAAACGTTGTCGAGCTGCCCGACGACACCCTCCCCGCCGCCTACGCCCCTGAGCTGGCCGCCATCCAGGGTTCGCGTGTTGGCGACAGGTCCGGCGTCCGTTTGCTGGCCAATACCATCGCTCACCAGTGGTGGGGATTGGAAATCAGTCCGCACACCCTCGGCGACGCCTGGATCACCAACGGCATGTCGCGCTATGGCGAGCTCATGTATCTCGAAGACGAGAGCGGCAAGAGCGCCCTCCGCGCCGCGCTTGAAGACGTGGCCGCAGGCTCCCTGGCCTATGACACCGTCCCTCTCTCCAGCACCACACGGCTCGATCCCTTCTCGCCGCAGTTCCAGTCCATGACGCTTGAAAAGGGTGCCATGATCTTCCACATGCTCCGCGGCGAAGTCGGCGATAAGGCTTTTCTCAACATCCTCAAAGGCGTGCTCAGCCAATATACCGATAGCTCCATCCGTACCGAGGACTTCGAGAAAGTCTCTGAGGAGGTGAGCCAGCAGCAGTTACTCCCCTTCTTCTCGCAGTGGGTCGACGGCACCGGAGCCCCCAGCTTCACCAACAAGTACGCCGTCTACCGGCTGGGCAACAACAAGGGTTTCCGCACCATCGGCGAAATCGATCAGGATCTCGATCTCTTCCGCATGCCGGTCGAGCTGCGCATTGAAACCGACGGCAAAACCGAAAGCCAGAAGATCGACGTAGTCGGCACCGATACGCAATACGTGGTCGACACCTTCGGCCGTCCCCGCCGTATCAGCGTCGATCCCGGCAACTGGGTGCTCAAAACCACCCCCGATCTGCAAGTGCGCATCGCCATCCTCAAAGGCCAGCAGCTGGTGGCCCAGGGCGACCTCGTCAACGCCCTGGCCGAGTACAAGAAGGCCCTCGACTCGAACCCCCTCAGTTCCCTCGCCAGCTACCGCATCGGCGAGGTGCTCTTCACCCAGCACAACTATCAGGCCTCGGTCAACGCCTTCCGCGACTCACTCCGCGGCGACGACGAGCCGCCCTGGACCGAAGTCTGGAGCCATATCGCCATCGGCAAAATCTTCGACCTGACCGGCCAGCGCGACCGCGCCGTCAACGAGTACCGCCTCGCCGTCCAAACCAACGACAACACCCAGGGCGCAGTCAACGAGGCCCGCCAATACCTGCAAACGCCCTTCAAGCGCCCCGAAGACCAATAGGCCGAAGCACCGGTAGAAGCACAATCCTCCGTGCCCCATCCATTCGGTCGCCGTGGCGACCAAATGGGTGGGACAGCACCAATCTCAACAATCCCCGATAAACCCGGCAAAAAAGGTGCCTTGGGCACAAGAGAAAGCGCCCCTGGTCCCGATTCTGGAACCAGGGACAGCCCGCAGACACACGTTCCGCCGGGGTTTCGGCTCTTGCACTCGTTGTACGATTTGGCCGCTTACTTGGGGATATGATCGGCGTGTGGCTTGCCGAGAGAGAGTACCTGGAGATCGACCTTAGCCAGCCCGGACAATGTCATCCCGAGCTTCTGCGCCGCGCCATAAGAAAGGTCGATGATCCGTCCCTCTTCCACCAGGTCGCCGCGATCCGTAATTCGCACCACCACCGAGCGGTGATTCCGCCGGTTCACCACCCGCACAATCGAGCCGAAGGGCAGGGTTGGGTGGCAGGCAGTCATGGCATACATGTCGTAGACCTCGCCGCTGGCCGTCTTGCGCCCGTTAAAGACGCCTCCGTACCAGGAAGCGATGCCTTGTACTCTGTCATTCCACTTCCGCGCTTCGGGGGTTGGGCCGTTTGCGGGAAACGCTGGTTCCGCATGAACGGCCATCGTCGCCGGGGTTGCGCTCGCCGCCGCAGCGGGATGAGCCGCCGGGGCAATACTGGCTGGTCTGGGAAGACCCGCGTCCGCTTGCACTGTGCGCGCGCTTATCAGTACCACCAGCGCGACCAGTGCCACGGCAGAGACTCCCGCTACGAGGTAAATCCATAGTGGAGCTCGTCGTTTTAAGTTGCGTGTTTTCCTTGTTCTAACCATCCGCTTATTTTACTAAACTGACACTGGCCGGTCGCCTCCGTTGTCAACTTAGATAATGGGATTTTTGCGGAAAATACCCCATTGCCAGGACCGTCTCCGATAAGGGTTTTTGCTTGTGTAGGTTGCGGGCTGCACCAAAAATGGTGCCCCCGTCCCATTTTGGGCCAAACCCCGTCTCCTTCCGCCAACACCTCCGCGGACAACCCACCTCCACCTCCTCGCATCTTGTCCTATAGTATTGAAAATAAAACTCTTGCCTTGAAGTGAAGCCCTTTCTCCGTGCAGGCTCCATATGCCTCGCTAATGGATAGCTTTTCGGCCGATGCACAGGGAATGAGAGGTGATCATGCGTACTTTGGTTTCCAGTTTCTGCCTGGGCCTGGCTGCCGCGCTCTCTCTTGTCGCCACCGGCTTCCGCGCAAATGCCCGCCTATACTCAGGCTGGCCCCATCCCGCCGGCGCTCACTACGGCAAAAACCATCTTTGTCTCGAACGCCGGCGCTGACAGCGGCCTGTTTCCCGAGCCGTTCAGCGGCGATCCCGACCGCGCCTACACGGAGTTCTACGCCGCGCTCAAAGCCACCGGCGACTTCACCTGGTCGCCAATCCCGCGCATGCCGACCTCGTCCTCGAGCTCGGCTTTTCGCCCCCTACGGCCCCGCGAACCCAACAAGCAGAAAGGCGCCGCCGACCCCCGACCCATGTTCCGCCTGGTGATCTACGACCGCAAGATCCCACTACATCCTTTGGACCGTGACCCAGTCCATCGAACTCGCCTACCTGCAAAGGACCCATGACAAGAACTTTGATGCGGCCCTAACCGATGTCCTCAACCAATTCCTGCAGATTACCGGCAAACCTCCGGCCCCAGCGCGTTAGGGCATTCGACCGCCTGGAGATGGACCTTCCCGTGCCCATCCATTCGTCCGATTCTTGGGCGAATGGGTGAGATAGCAGAACTCACGCCTCAATCCGCCCGGAGGGAGGGCACGAAGAATAGCCCAGGATGAAATCTGGGAATGCGTCCCGATCGTCTCTCCCCGTCCCGTAGGGCCGGCCGAACCGCAGCGGCGGCGAATGGCCGCCTTGTTCTCAGGTCTCTTTGCGCTCTTCATCGCAAACAGCCATGGAGTTTTTTCAATCCGCCCCATCTCTCGAAATTCGCCCGGGAAACCTCGGCAATTTCGGCAGAACTTCGGGGTTCGCCGTTACCCGAATCCGGATAGATGACATAGGCCACACCCCTCCCGACTCCCCCGGTTCGAGCATTGGAATCGATGCCAAGCATTTCCGCCAGTGCAATTGACCCTTCTCCCATCGGCAATCCCGGCGCGCTTTCGTCGGCCACAATGCCGCCCGCAATCTTGCCGTTTTCGAGATTCACAATGGTCGCAAAGTCGCCAAGCTTGGCGTGCTTGAACCCCTTCGGCGGAAGCACAACATAGGGTATTGTCGCCGCATCCACAAATCGCCGGGGGTTATGCTCATCCGCAATGCTCGAGTCGAAGAGCGACGTCATCGACACATAATACCCAGGCGCAGGATCGTACTCGCCCTGAATCACCGGGCGGCCATCCGGATGTCCTGTGTCCGTGGCCAATGCCCACCAGTTTCCGGGATAGCCGGCATGATCGATCGAGTCCAGCCCCAGCCGATTTTTCGGATGATAGGCCCGATACGCTCCATCGGCATCGATGGCCATCCCGCTCTCGTAAATAAACGCCTGCACATCGGCCGAGCCGCACGACCACGCGATCGTGGAATGGTGTTTGAAAAGCCTCCCCTTTCCGGAACTCTTGGAAGCAGCAGTCAGTTGCGAATTCGACGGGAGGATGGCAAGCACCATCGCAACCGCGGCAAGGGAGGAAAATCTCATAGCCCGCAGAGTAACACCTGCTTTTCAGGCTCGCGTACTTGCATGGGCCGTTGGCGAAATGTGGCTAGACCGGATTATCCTTTGGCGTGGACGCAAGTAGCGCGAATCTTTGAAAGGGCACGGATTCATCCGTGCCGATCAAGTCCAGTCAATGGGGCCGGCTTCAGCCGCTGAGGGAGGGGTTTCCTCCGTCAGCTCGGTTTGCAGGCGGACACGCAACCTCCAAATCCGCGCTACGCAAACGGCCAAACCCGCTGTGCCGTCTTGCCAAGAATCCACACTTTGTCCTCGGCGTTCAGGAACTTCATCTCGTCGCGCACCACGCTGAGCGTCTTGTCGTAGGTTGTCCAGGTAAGATCGACAGGCCAATCGGAGGCCCACATCAGCCGCTCGGGACCGTAAACTGCGTGCAGCCGCTTCACATGCTCCTGCGCATCGAGCCAGGGATAGGGCTGCCGCGAGATCGACCAGGTGTGCGAAATCTTGACGAAGACCCGCGGAAACCGCGCCAGCGCAATCAGCTTTTCCAGTTCCTGCGGCCGATCGACGGGGCAATCGGCCATGTGATCGATCACCACCGTCAGTTCGGGACATTGCTCGATCAGATGCACCAGATCGGGCATGCGCGTAATGGGCGCATACACCTGCATGGGAATCCTGAGCGACTGCGCCCGCTTCCACAGCGGCGGCATCAAGGGCCCGTTGATCCAATCTCCGCCGGCATCGGCCGAAGGGCTGATGCGCACGCCGTGAAAGCCCTGCTCGGTCAGATGCGAAACTGGTCAGGCGCGGCCAGGTCCGTGGGATCGACCCGGCACACCCCGCGAAAATACGGCGCATAATTCCTGATCGCATCGAGGCAGTAGCGATTGTCCCACTTGTAGCCGATGTACTGCGCGATCACCGTCCGCTCCACGCCATTGGCCTTCATCAGTTCCAGCGCCATCGCCGGGGTGCGATCCTCTTTGGGCGGATTCGCCGTGCTCGGCCACCACGGAAAGCGAGGGTCATTCATCCATACGTGAATCTGCGCGTCCACAATCTTGTATTTTGCCGGCGCTTCCGCTTCTCTCCCCGCAACAGCCATGGCCAGCCCCGCGAAGGAAAACTCTCGGCGCGTCATCTTCATCGGTAGATCGGCTCCAGCTTCTTCACAATGTATTGTCCGCAGCGTTCGAAATCGGCCAGCAAACCCAACCGCGCCACGTCGAGATCGACACAGATCCATCCCCGATAGTTGACGCTCTTCAAAACCCGGTGGCACCCAGGGAAATCCACCTGCCCGTCTCCAAGGTCGTAGCTGCTGTTAATGAACTTCGCCTGCTGCGAGTCTTTGGGAAACACCTGTCCGTTGGGCTGCACCCAGTCCTTTGTCGGCTCCGTCCAATTCGAATCCTTGTAGTCCAACATATGGATGCGATGCTTATAGCGCTCCAGCGTGCCCACCACGTCGCAACCCGCCAGGTTCAGATGGCAGGTGTCTGGCGAGAGCCCAAACAGTTTCGGATCGGTCATGGCCATAAACCGGTCGACCTCGTCCTGATTCTGCACCATCTGGCCCATGTGATTGTGCAGCCCCGCCGTGAAGCCCATCGAGCCGGCCAGCTCCCCGATCTGGTTGCACCGCTCGCATAGTTCGCGGAAGGCCGCAGGCGTCTGCGTCGCAGGCAAGCTGCGATTGGGCGAAAAGACCACCAGGTGATTGGCTCCGAAGTCGGTGAGAAATTTCATCGCGGTGCGCGCACTCTCCAGCACCGCCTCGCGCTGCGCGGGATCGTGCAGCGCCCCGTTCCAGGAGATTGTGACGACATGGAGCTGCCTCTTCGAAACCTCACGGAGCATCTCGGCAGCCGTGATCTTGTAGTCGCTCAGAATGCGCGGAAAGCTGGCCAGCCGCACGCCGATGAAGCCGGTCTCCCGCATCACTTCCAGCATGTCGGTAAAAGGCGCTGGAGGGTAATATCTCCACAGCGCTTCTGACAGCGCCCACTTGATGTTTTGGTTCGCAGGCCTGTCGCCCTCGGCGCGCGCCAACCGGACTGCCAGAACGGACAATGCAGCCACAAATTCGCGGCGATTCATCCTCATCGAATTTCTCCCGATCGGCACGTATGAGCAGCCTCGCGGCATCAGTGCTACATCGAAGGACCAGGCGACCCATCCGACCAGTTGCCCACCCAGAACATGAAGATTGTCACCCGCTCTTCAGGGTCATTCGTGTAGATGACCGGCGAATCGTCTTTGTCAGCTCCCCAACTCATCGCCGCGCCAACAGGCTCAAAAACCATCACGTGCGGGTGCCAATTCTTGACTTGGTCGTTCAGGTACTGCTGCTTCGACATCATGTAGCACATCGCTCCCGGCTCGAGCGCCGGCAGTTCTCCGCTATCCAGTGCCGCGGAGGTCGCCGCCAGGATCTCCGTCCTCGACTTCCCTGCGAGCACCAGTCTCGTTTTCATCAGGAAGATCGGCACAAAGCTTCTTGCCCCCGCTGCATTAAAGCAAATCGGCGCGCGATTCCTGGGATTCCAGAACTCCGCATCCCCGGTTGGATTGGCCCACGATCGCTCCACCAGGCACAGAAAGCCATTCGTGCCCTTAGCCGCGGTCGTGTATCCCGTCCTCCCCAGCACCATCACCTCGGCCCCGTCCCCGATCGATTTCGGAGCAGCACTGCGCGCTAGCGCAATCTCCGCATCCTGGTCCGCGATCAGGTACGCATCCAAGGGAGCCATGGCGGGATACGCAGCCTTCTCTGCCTGCGCCCGTGCTTGACCAGTTGTGCCCGTCAGGCAAAGCTGAACAAGAACGACGATTGCAATAAGCTTCAAGTCATGCGTCCGGATAAGAACCTCCAATCCGAGCGGGGGAAGATCGCGGGAAGCGGCCGATCGGTTTGAACGTCGATCGATCTCAGGCCAATGCCTTCAATCTTCTTTCGCGCGCGCGGTAAACCAGCACGCTAACGATGCAAATGGCCGACCCTACGCACACCGTCCCAAGGTCAATTGAATTGGGCCGCCAGAGATAGGCGACCGCAAACATCGCCGTCACCACTAAAGTGACCTTGACGGCCGCCGCATTCATATCCAGCGCTCGACGAATCTTTGTTGCTTCACTCATTTCTGTCATGGCCGTCATTTTACTTCTCTTTGGGCCAGTTTGTCGCAGCATTTTGGCCCCTGTCGGTTCGGGCTGGGTCTTGCAACACGATCGATCGTCGGAGCTTCAACGGGATTTGCCTGGCTTAAGGCGCAATCCGGGCCGCCGGACGCCGCCTCTTGAAATTTTGACAGCCGAGGTCTTCCCGGCGACCATTGATTCGAGCCTCCGGGTGCCCGCGTTCCGTCGAGACCCCGGCCTACCCCGGAATGCGCGCCCCGCAATGCAGGCGATGGGCGCGGCGCAGCATAGCCCTCATTATGCCAATCAGTTTTCCGTTGGCTTCGTGATGTGGTCGACTACGAGGTTGGGTACCGACTCGTGCACAGCTTCGAGTTTGAGCCCAAGCTGTTCTTCGACCGCGGTGAAAATCGAAGGCCAGCTTTCCGGATCGCGTTCGGACCAATCGCGGCCAAACTGCAGCGTGTAATTGTATGTGCCGGTAAGGCCGGTCTTGTCAACCACGGGCGCTTCTACCATCGCACTGAGGGCGCCGCTAATGGCACGCATGGAGGCATTTGATCCGTCGAACTCGAGGCCATGCTGCGATCCATGCGCCTGGACATCGGCGGGTG
The DNA here is from genome assembly GCA_963732305.1 of uncultured Acidobacteriaceae bacterium. Classification (GTDB taxonomy): domain Bacteria; phylum Acidobacteriota; class Terriglobia; order Terriglobales; family Acidobacteriaceae; genus Telmatobacter. Next base: position 771,082 of record CAVSYW010000001.1, on the reverse strand, counting down.
GCGTCGGAGGCGGTGCCTCTCCGTCAGCGGGAGGCGGAGGCGGCGGCACAAGCTGCATCTTAACGCCCCCTTTATCCACGACAAGGTTGTAGATGGACGTATTGCGCGTTTCAAGGTGGGTCTTGAGGCCGAAACGCTCTGCCAGCAGCACGCGAATCGCGTTCCGCTTTTCAAGCCGGACCTCGTTATTCGTGAGCTTTGCGAGCCGGGCATCGGCCGCTTCGTCCGAGCGGGCCTGGATTGTATAGAACGTGTTCGCGACCCAGTCCGGTGCGCCGACCACCGGAGCATCGAAGCCGTAAGCAATCTGGAGAAGCGCCTTGATCGGAAGGTTCGTCGCTTCGAAACGGCTGGAGTGCGGCGGACTGGAGACGGATACGTGGAAATTGGCATCCGGCGGGGGCGCAGGGCGAATGGTGGCAACGTCAAAAGTCAGCGTGGGCGTATAGCCGGGTTCTTCCACAATGGGAGCCTGCGCGTGAAGGCACAGACCGCACGCGAAGACGAGAAGGGTTGCGAACAAACCGATATGTCGCTGAAAGATACGGATTATGGGGCGGAACATGGGCGTAGGACTCCTTGTGAGCTCGATACGGTTGGTGAGATTGATACGGGCGAACGAACGGCCCAGTTCCCGCCCAACTCAAAGATTGGCACAAAAACGACGTACAAGCGTTCGCTTCAGGCTGAGTTGGGCTGGACCAATTCTAGCTCCAAAGCCCGCCGCTTCTCCTTCTCCCTGAGATGAATCTCGGCGTCGCGCTTCGCGCTCATGTGGCCCACTGGCGAAACTTCGCAGCGACGCCGGGAAGTCGGCATGGCAACCGAATCCCCATGCCGCGCTCCCTTGCTGAGGGTTCCAGACCTTCCGGTCTGGCGCACATTGGACCTTGCTCTACACCGCACACTTTGAGTAAACGTTTACCTAGGGCCCTCTCGACTTCACGGAGACGACCAGGAATCGCTCAAACCTCTCTCGGCGGCCCGTCAAAAGCTCACTGCCATACCGGAATATAGTTCCATCCTCTCCCAAAATCTTCTTCCAAAATTCCTTTCCAGCTTTTGCAGATTAATTCTGAGTTTCTGCTAGCGTGGTTCTAGGGTCTGTCCTGAGCCCCCTCAATAGGAGGGTTCGAGACAGGCCCTTTCGCGTTTCCGCGCAACAAGGAGCCTTCCATGAAACTAAGCGCCGAAGGGCTGGATCTGATCAAGCGGTTTGAGGGGTTTCGCGTCCAGCAATATAGGGATATAGCAGGTTTTCTCACCATCGGTTACGGCCATCGCATCATCCCTCCTGAATCGTTCCCGCCGGAGTCTTTTCCCGGCGGCATCAGCGAACCGCAGGCAGCCACGATTCTGGCCAGCGACGTCTCCGAGGCTGAGCAAGCCGTTTGCCACCTCGTCAAGGTGGCTCTGACCCAGGGCCAGTTCGACGCCCTGGTCGACTTCACTTTTAATCTAGGAGCCGGACGACTGGAGAAATCCACGTTGCTGCGCGCCCTCAATGCCGGCCGCTACGATGCCGCCGCGGAGCAGTTGCTCCTCTGGGATCTTGCCGGCGGAGAAGTGAATCTGGGCCTGAAGGCCCGCCGCGAAGCCGAGCTCCGTCTTTGGAAATCGGCGCCCCAGCTCTGCCCGCCAAGCGCTTCGCATCCGTCGCAAATCGGTGTGGCCCCGTCCATCTCTTAAGAAGAAGCGCCCGTGCCCCATCCATTCGGTCGCCGCGGCGATCGAATGGGTGGGAAAGCCAAGCGCTTCGCATCCGTCGCAAATCGGCGTGGTCCCGTCCATCTCTTAAGAAGAAGCGCCCGTGCCCCATCCATTCGGTCGCCGCGGCGATCGAATGGGTGGAAAGCTAAGCGCTTCGCATCCGTCGCAAATCGGCGTGGCCCCGTCCATCTCTTAAGAAGAAGCGCCCGTGCCCCATCCATTCGGTCGCCGCGGCGATCGAATGGGTGGGAAAGCACTGACGACGAATCACAGCTCCGTCACTTTCAGCCGTTCGCCGTCCTTCAAATACCCTTTCCGCCGGAACCAGTCTTCCATCGCGGCCTGCAACCGATCGAGCGGAACGCGATGGCCGATCTCGAGCCAACCATCGCCAGCGGGAAACGTATCGTCGAACACCGCTTCGTTGGTAAAGTTCCGCATGGCAAAGTTGTCGATCTGCCGGATCGGGCAGGCGTGCCGCGCGCCGTCTGCATCGACACGTGCAACGGAGATGCGGCGCGCAAACATGCTTCCACTCTAACCGAATCGCTCCGCGAGCAATCCTGAAAGCGCCGCTAACCGTCCCAATGTCGACTGGGTCTTTGACCGCATGAAGAGAAACTTTCCGTGCCCCATCCATTCGGTCGCCCTGGCGACCGAATGGGTGGGATAGCACGAACCCCACAGGCACAAATTCGCGCTGTCAGAGACCTGGGGCGATCTCTTGCGCCAGGCGGCGGAGCGCGATAACTTAAAGCGAATGGCAAGCGCGCTTCCGATTGCGCGCATCAGATTACATTGATCGAGTTACATGTATCGAGGATTTGAATTCTTACGGCCGCTGAGCCGGAGGGTGAAAGTATGAGGCTTCTGCTCCATTGGATTCTGAGCGCCATCGCGCTCCTCGTCGTCTCCCATCTTGTCCCCGGATTTCACGTCGCAGGTCTCGTCCCCGCGCTGATCGCGGCGGTCGTCATTGGCCTGCTCAACGCCACAGTCGGCCTGTTCCTCAAGATCGTCACATTCCCGCTCAGCATTCTCACGCTGGGGCTTTTCCTGCTGGTCATCAACGGCGTCATGATTCTGGTCGCGTCCGCCGTAGTGCCGGGATTCCACGTGATCGGCCTGGTTCCGGCCTTCTGGGGCGCAGTCGTTCTGGCGTTGTTAGGAATGTTGATTCGAGCGATTGTGAAGGACGCGTAGCAGATTACTGCGAAACCACCGTCTCCGGTGCAACCTGACGAGCCGCTGGTGCGGAGCTTTGGCTCTTCTTCGGCCCGGCCGCCTTCTTCGCAGGCGGGCCTTCTTGTTCCCTTGTTCCCTTGTTCCCTTGTTCCCTGTCCTTGGGCAGCGTCTCCGGAGTGCGGATCGCTCCGGCGCCCTGGAACCCGCCCGAACTCGGCGAGCGCAACGGCATGACCACAACTTTGCCGGCCTGTCCCGGCTCGACGCGCGTATAAACACCCCAACCTCCGCCGACCACCACAAACACAATCGCCGCCGCCGCCGCCGCACGCATCCAGTTGCTCTCCAGCGCCGTTCCCGACGCGAACCCGAACTTCGACCGGAACCCCGCCGGCCACGCCAAAACCCGCGCCTTACGCGGCGCTGCGCGCAGCGCTTCGTGCACGCGCTCTTCCAGCCCGGCAGGCGCAGGCAAGCCAGCGATCAACCGCAAAGTGTCTTCACCGGAATTGGCGCCGCAATCGCCGCTCATCGGATTGTGAGGGTTCGACATCATCGCAAACTCCTCTCGTGTACCAGCAGCTCAGCCATCAGGTTACGGGCTCTGAACAGGCGCGACCGCACGCTCGACTCGGTAATGCTCAGAACCGCGGCGATCTCCACGCTCGTCAACTCTTCGAAGGCCGACAGCAGCATCACCTCGCGCTCCTTGGCGGGCAGTTGTTCCACGCAGGCCAGCACGCGCGCATGGTGCTGCGCTGCGGCCGCCAGCTCCTCGGCGGAAAGCCCCTTTGCAGGCAGCACGCGCGTCAACTCGGATACATCGTCGGTCTCGGGCCGCGTTTTGGCTCGGCGTTTGCGGTCCAGCACAATGTTCCACACGATGCGAATCAGCCAGACGCGCTGGTCGCGCACATCGGCGAGCGTCTCCCGGTGCCGCAGCACGCGCACGAACGCTTCCTGCACCGCATCTTCAGCATCGGAGGGATTGCGCAGAACGGAATAGGCTACGCGATAGAGAGCCCCTGCGTACTGGTCAACGAGCGCCGAGATCGCGGCGTCCTCCGCGCGACGGCGTGCTTCCTCATTCACCGCGCTCGTGGGAATCTCCATCCAACCTGCGGTTATGGCCTGGCCGGTACTCATCACTCACCAGACGCAGGCAGCCAGGAAAATGCTCAGGCCCAGACTGGAGGGTCGTGCGTGATTTCGCCCGCCGCTCGGGCCTTCACTAAGAGCTTACTTGCCAGCCAGCTTTTGCGCCGCAATCTGGCCTGCCGCGCCATCTTTATCCGCGCCCTGGATCTTGGCCCAAAGCGCGCGTGCCTCGTCCTGCTTGCCTTCTGAAGCATAGAGATCGGCAAGATCCAACTGCGCCGCGGTGGCTGAAACCGTCTCCGAAGGTTTAGCAATGATCTGGTTATACAGATCGACCGCCCCGTTGTCCCGGGCGGTTTGGCGATAAAGGCCGGCCAGCGCCAGCTTGGCCAGATTGGCAAGATTGCGATTCCAGGAGTGCGACGCGATGGTTAGCTCGGATTCCGCCGGCCCATTCTGGCCCAGTTCCTCATAGCTCACGCCGGCAAAGTAGTGCGCCTTGGCGCCCTCGGGCAGCCACCCGAAATCGTGGGCCACGGCCACAAACTCCCGATTCGCTTCTTTGGCGCGGTCGGCCGAGGTCGAGTACACACCCGGCTCCGGAGGAGCCCCCGGAATCGCGAGCGGCGTGGTGTAAACATCCAGGGCCGCCCCCAGCGCATCGTCGGCGGCCGACGTGCGCCAGACCCAAAAAATCCAGCCGCCACCCACCAGAACAAGAATCACTCCGGCCACGATCAACCAGCGCACCACGCTGGAACTATGCTCGCCAATCCAACTGGCGCTCGAAGCGGCGGCCTGGGCAAATTTGTCCTTTTTCAGGGCGTGACGGGTTTGTGTATCCACGGTGTGTTTTATCCTTCGTTGATTGTCTTACGGGCGGGTCGAATCAGATAAGAATGACGCCACTCGAACCTGATTAGTTTATCAGAGCGTGGTTTGTGCAGGGGCGAAGGGGGGCGACCTGTCACGGCAATCGCATGAACATTCTCATTGACCGGGCAGGTTCGCGTTTTGAGAGTCATTGCTGGCTGGGAGTCTTCGTCCCGGAGGGACGAGCCGAAAATAGCCCAGGGTGAAGCGCAGCGGAACCCTGGGATGGCTCCGACGAGGACCGGGCAGGTTCGCGTTTTGAGAGTCATTGCCGGCTGGGAGTCTTCGTCCCGGAGGGACGAGTCGAAAATAGCCCAGGGTGAAGCGCAGCGGAACCCTGGGATGGCTCCGACGAGAAGATCGCGCGCCCCGTAGGGGCGCGGCCAACCTCCTGCACCGCCTGAATCGATCTTCATATGATCGTCCTGGGCGATCCGTCGGTAGAGCGTCAGTTTCGCAGCCGCCGTGAAATGGTAAGACATCGGCTGCGCTTGACAACGAGAAAAACGGCCACCGGTTGTTGGCCGGCCGTTCTCCACGATCCCGAGCCGTCCTTTTCCTAATGAGGACGACCCGCCGCAGGCGCAGAGCGGGAGCCACTTGAGCCTCCACTCGGACCGCTCCCTGAGCCCATACGCGAAGGCTCGCTGGCCGCAGGGCGTTGCGCGGGTTCATATGATCGCGAGGATTCCGGGCGGGTCGAGCCTCCTGTGCCGTACGGACCCGCAGGGCGCCCATTTTCCGGGCCGGAAAACGGGCTGCTCATGTAGGTGAACGTTGTCACCGTACCCCGGTTGATGGCGCGTTGCGACAGCTTGTTCAGGTTCCCCAGGCCTTCCCGTGGAACGCCCAAACCCGCCGAATCCTTGCGCGCTACGAACGATTCATCCGAACCCTCCTCGGAGCGGACAAGAGGTCTAAGGTTCACCACCGTCAGCGTGGGTTCGCGTCCCACCGGCGCCCTGATCGGCCGGATCGGAAGAGGTCCAGGCCCCCTGACAGGCCCGTTGACTGGCCCGGTTGCGACGATATTGTTCAGCCCGTTCCATGCGCCCCCGGGCATCCATCCGTAGCCAACCCCGGGACAATACGACCAGCTTCCGTAGTGATAAGGAGTCCATCCCCAGGGATACGGTGACACCCAGGAATAGCCCGCGCCCTGATACCACGCCCAGGCGCCGTTCGCATACGGATCCCAGGCCGCGCTGGCAAAGTAAGGCCGCCACATCGAGCCGCACCCGCCGGCATCCATGAAACTTCCGTAGTAACCCATATCGCTCAACCCGTACGCATAGGGCGAGTTGGTCAATGCACTCGCGGGCACGCTCTGTGCATGGTACTTGGCCTCTTTCTGGTCCCACAGGTCGAGTTCATCGTAGGGCTCGATGTTTCTCGCGACCGTCGGCTGATCCTCGCTCTTCAGGTGAAACGTAACCGTCTTATTTTTGGAAACGTCTATCGGGCCCGATGCTCCGTCAATTTGCAACATGCCGTCCAACACCCCGAGCTTGGCCTCCGTCCCGTCCACCTGCAGCCGAACGTGGCTCGATGGCGGCAACTGCAGCTTCTGCTTTCCAAATAGAAGGTTGAACTCGTTGCCTCGTGTTTTCAGCAGGCTCACATAGGCCATCCCCTTCACCAGATCCACTGAAGAGGCCGTTGTGCCAGTCGCAAGACGCTCCAGTTGCGCAAACTCCACCAGCGAGTGGGGTGCGAGCCGCAGGGTACTGTTATCTTCGAACTCGACCTCTGCGACCCCATCGCCTGTCTGCAGCCGGCTCATCTCCACAATGGGCATATTCGCCACGGCAGGCTCAAAACCGCGTCCGATGTTGCGATCCAGCAGCACGGTGCCTTTTACTTCACTCAGACGAACGATCCGAACCTTCGAAACCTCGCCAGCCGACGCAGCGGTGGCAGGCGCAGTCGCGGCTTGCGAAGCTCCAGCCGGCGAAGGTCCAGTTTGTCCGGCTCCGTCGGTGGTCTGTGCTGTGGTAAGGGCTGCGGCGAGCAACAGAGCCGAGAGACCGGCCGTTGCTATGGATGCGGGAATCGGATTCATGTCCGCCTCCTTTGTGAATGATGGCGAACCCTGGATTATTCGGACGGGAATCAACTCCGGGATGGAGCGCACCGTGGCAATCATCCTAACACCGGAATGAGATCCCTAACAAAAAGGGCTCCTAAACCTTTGCGGGACAATGCCATCACGGTCGAAATTGCATCGCTCCGAAGGTTTGGCGACGGCAAAAGTTAGCAACAGGCTCCAGGCTTTATTGATCCGGCCTCAAAATACTGCGCTCGTGCCCCATCCATTTCGCGCTTTTTTGCGAAATGGGTGGGAATGCAAGAAGGCTGGGTACACCGACTCTGGAGCCGGCCTATTGATCCGGCCTCAAAATACTACCTCCGTGCTCCATCCAATTCCGCGTTCTTTGCGGAAATGGGTGGGAGACAATGACACATGAGTGGACCCAATCAATAGTGTCTGCAACCATGGGTTGCCACCATCTGGCAGTGAAAACGGCGGAAGGAAGAAAGAGAAACGTAAATGAAGCGGCCTAAATGCGCGGTACTCGTTGCGATCGCGACACTCGTAATCAGCTTCGTCCTCACAATCTTTCTCTACCTCAAGTGCGAAGACTGGTTTAACCCGGACCCCGGCTCAATGGCCGCAATGGGAGCACTTATTCTTGCGCTGGTGGTTGCGCCCATCTGCGCATTGATCGCCGGCGGATTGGTTTTTTGGTGGTCCAGGAAGGATTCGATTCCAAAGTAGACCACCGCCCCCGCCTTGCCGCGCCGCCCCCGGAACGATAGGCTTAAGCCATGTACGAAGATTTTCACGTCACCGACCGCTGGAGCGGCGAGGACTTGCACTGCCGCTGGAAGGGCACCATCGTGGCTATCGCTACCCGCCACGCCGACGCCGTCGACATTCGCTTCGACGTCAACGGCCGCCCCATGTGGATCGCCCTGCCGTGCACTGCGTGGGTGGAGCAAAAGAAATGCACCGGCAAGGTAATTACCGATCAGCTCGCCGCGCAAGTTGCCGGACGCTATCTCAAGCGGCTCATCGAAGAAGGCTACGACTCGCTCCGCGAAATCTACACCATGACCGTACCCGAGGTTCTCGAACTCCTCGACGCAGTGGTAGCAGAAGCCAAACAGCAAGGCGAAATGCCCTCGCTGCCCGTGGGTGCTTAAAGGCTGCCGGTCGCGGCGTAAAGAACGTTCAAACAATCCAGCCCGCGTAGCGGGCGAAATACGGTAGCCCCAGTGCGCAAGCCTGGGGGGAAAGAATCATAATCTGCATTGCGAGCCCGCGTAGCGGGCGAAAGATGGTAGCCCAAGGCGTAAGCCTGGGGGAGAGGGCGGGGCCCTTATTGCCAGCCCGCTTCAGCGGGCGTAAGAGCCTTGCGAAAGAACTGGTTTTGGACAGATTCCGATACGTGCCTCGCCGCCTCGCTTCCGCCATTCTCCCTGCCATTCTCCTATGCGGCCCCAGCTCCGGCCTGTCGCAAAACTCCGCCCCCCTCGCCCCACTCCCCAACACCAACGAGATTCTGCAACGCGCACTCGCCAACGAGCGCAAGCTCGGCACCGAGCGCGAGCGCTACGAGTGCCGCATGACAACCACTGCCATCGAAACCGACAGCCGCGGCAACACAAAAAAGAACATCACGGAAGTAAGAGATCAGTTCTTCGTCAACGGCATCTCCGTCGAGCACATCCTCCAGAAGAACGGCAAAGACCTCACGCCGGAGGAGGCCAAAAAGGAAGACGACCGCGTGATGAAAGAAACGCTCAAATACTCGAACCAGGCCACGGCGAAGAAAGAAGAGGACAAGCAGAACCAGGAGCTAGGAGATTTTATGGGGGCCATGATGCTGGTCAACGGCCGTCGCGAGATCATCAACGGCCGCAGCGTTCTCTTCTACGACATTCTGCCCAATCCGCACCTCGAGGCGAAGAACATCAACCAGCGCCTGGCGCAGGTGATGCAAGGCAAAATCTCCATCGACGAGCCAACCGGCGAGCCCATCGACATCAACGTAAAATCCGTCGCCGATTTCAAAATCGGCCTGGGCCTGGTTGCCGATGTGCACAAGGGTCTCTGGCTGCACATTCACAACCACCCCGAAGCCGACGGCGTCTGGCTAACCGACTTCGCCGAGGGCTCAGGCGACATGCGCGAAGCCATCTTCCTCCATCCCTACATCCACTTCAAAGAGGTCACGGACAACTGCCGCCTCTACACGGCAACCGCGACGCAGGTCGGAACGCCGCAAGTGGTCAAGCCGCATTGAGTCCGCTTCCTGCGTTGCCATCTGTCCGCTCAATCCACTAGCCTTCCCATCAGGGACTCGCCATGCACACCATCACTCTTTTCCAGGTTCCGCGATTGACCATCGGCAGCGGCTGCCTCGCCGAATGTCGCCGGTATCTTCTCGACCGCGGCGTCCAGCGCGCCCTCGTCATCGCTCCGCCCTTCGCGCGCAAGATGGCCGAGCGTGTTCTCGAGGGGCTTCCGCACACGCAGATTGACGACTCCGTCGAAGCCGAGCCGTCTACCTCCAGCTTCAACGCCGTCCTCGCCCGCGCTCGAGGCTTCCAGCCCGACGCAGTCATCGGCCTCGGCGGCGGCAGCGCGCTCGACGTTGCCAAACTCGTCGCCGCTCTCCTCGACGGAAAGCAGAAAATCAACGAAGTCTTCGGCATCGGCCTGGTCCAGAGCCGAAGCACCTTGCTGGTCTGCATCCCCACAACCGCCGGCACCGGCAGCGAAGTCTCTCCCAACGCCATCCTGCTCGACGACGCCGACGAGATGAAGAAAGGCGTAGTCAGCCCGTGGCTCGTTCCCGACGCCGCCTTCATCGATCCCGAGCTGACGCTGAGCGTTCCGCCCGCCGTCACCGCCGCCACCGGCCTCGACGCGCTCACGCATTGCATTGAGGCCTACACCAACAAATTCGCGCATCCCGTAGTCGATGTCTGGGCCATCGAAGGCGTGCGCCTCATCGCCGCCTCACTTGCCGATGCGGTTCGTGAGCCTTCCAATCTCGCCGCCCGCGAAAAGATGGCGCTCGGCAGCCTCTATGGCGGCCTCTGCCTCGGCCCCGTAAACACCGCCGCGGTCCACGCGCTCTCCTATCCACTGGGAGGCCGCTATCACGTGGCGCACGGCCACGCCAACGCGATTCTTTTGCCCCACGTCACCCGCTTCAACATTCCCGCCGCGCCCCAGCGTTACGCCGCCGTCGCCCGCGCGCTCGGCGCTGCACCCGCCACATCCGACGAAGCCACAGCCGAAGCCGGCATCGCGCAACTCTGGCAACTGATCGACGCCACCGGATTAGAAATGAGCCTCTCCGCCCTCGGCATCGATGAAAACGACACCCCGCAACTAGCCGCCGCCGGTCTAGGCGTCACGCGCCTGATGAAGAACAATCCCCGCCCCATGTCGCTGCACAATGCCGAAGCCATCTACCACGCAGCCTTCCGCGGAGCCCGCGTCGCGTAATCTCCTAACAGAACAGTTCTAGATCGGGGTTCTCGGAGGGAGCAGGGGCCTTCAGGCCCCTGAAAAGCGGCGAAAAAGTGGGGCCTTTAGGCCCGGATCGATGCGATTTGAGGCGAGCACAACTGTGGAACCTATGTGGGCCATGAAAGTTCCCGGCGCATACAAATGGTTCGTCGTATCAATGCTCTGGTGCGTCTGTTTTCTCAACTACGCCGATCGACAACTGCTCTTCACCGTCTTCCCCTTGTTAGGCGCGGAGTTCCACCTCACCGACGCGGCCCTTTCCATCCTCAGCGCATCCTTCATGTGCGCCTATGCACTCTTCGGTCCCATCGCAGGATTCATCACCGACCGCGTAGGCCGCCGCTACGTCATCCTCGGCGCGCTCGTGCTGTGGTCGGCGACGGTAGCCGCCTCATCCTTCGCGCATCATTATGGTTTGCTGGTCGCAGGCGTCGCGCTCGGCGGCGTCGGCGAAGCCTTCTACTTTCCCGCCGCCATGTCGATGATCGCCGATTACCATGCCGTAGACACGCGCTCCCGCGCCATGGCCTTCCACCAATCGAGCGTCTACATCGGCAGCATCGCAGGCGGCGCGCTCAGCGGCTACGTCGGCCAGTTCTACGGCTGGCGTTTGGGATTCCGCATCTTCGGCGCAGTGGGCATCGCGCTGGCCTGCGTGCTTTTCGCGCTTCTCCGCGAGCCGCAACGCGGCCTCTCCGATGGCGCAGCCGGCAAGCTGCCGGCCAGCCCGCAAATCATCGCCGGCCTCCGCGAGTTAGCACGCAACCACGCCGCGTGGATCCTCGTGACGACCTTCATTGGCGCAAATTTTGTCGCCATGATTTTCACTGTCTGGCTGCCCACCTACCTCGTCCGCGCCTTCCACATGAGCCTCTCGATGGCCGGCTTCAGCGGCGCAGCCTATCTGCAAATCGCATCGGTAATCGGCGTCGTCAGCGGAGGCGCGCTCGCGGATGCAAGAGTGCGACGCAGCCCCGGCGATCGCAGCGCCCGCATGTCGGTTCAAGCGCTCGGGCTCTTCTGCGGCGTTCCGTTTCTATTCCTCAGCGGCTTTGCAACCACAGTCACCGTAATCCTCGCCGCCATGATTGGCTTCGGTCTCTTCAAAGGCATCTACGATTCAAACTTGTGGGCCGCGCTCTATGACGTCGTTCCCATCGAGCGCCGTGGCGCAGCCCTCGGCATCATGAATTCTCTGGGGTGGCTCGGTGGCGCAGCCGCACAACTCTCCATCGGCCTCGCATCGCAGCGCTTCGGAATGAGCGCGTGTCTCAGCGCCACGGCAATCGTCTATCTCAGCGTCGCAATTCTGCTCTGGTCCGGAGCGCGCCGGTTTCGCGGCCCTGTAACGCGGGACAGTTTATAGAGTCTGCTGAAAAATACGTCGTCTGGCACGAAGTGTCAGGGCACGACTTCAGTCGTGCCGTAAGAACCTGAAAAAGTGTGAGGGCTTTAGCCCCTGAGGGCCGTTTTGTGCAAACAGACCCCTCGTTCAAGCTCTTTCGGAAGCCTGATCCGCATGCGCATCCCCGCGCCTCAGCAACCCGCTCAGAATCACATAGAGCGCCGGAATAAACACAAGATTCAGCACGGTCGACAGCAACATGCCGCCCACAATCGTCGTTCCCACCGAACGCCGCCCCAGCGACCCCGCCCCGGTTGCAAACACAAGCGGCAAAACGCCCATGATGAAAGCGAACGAAGTCATCAAAATCGGTCGCAAGCGCAGTTCGCCGGCCTCAATCGCAGCTTCCGCAATCGGCCGGCCTTTTCTGCGCAGTTGCTCGGCAAACTCCACAATCAAAATTGAGTTCTTCGCCGAAAGTCCGATCAGCATCACCAGCCCGATCTGGCAATAGACGTCATTCGCGTATCCGCGCAGCGAAATCAAACCCAGCGCGCCCAGCACCGCCATGGGCACCGCCAGCAGAATAATGAACGGCAGCGCAAAGCTCTCGTACTGCGCGGAAAGCGTGAGATACACCACCAGAATGCCGAGCGCAAAAATCGTCAGCGCCTTGCCGCTCGACTCAATTTCGTCGAGCGTCAGGCCCGTCCATTGATACGTCATGCCGTGCATCATGTTTTCTGTTGCCAGCTTATCCATGGCGGCCAGCGCCTGCCCGGAACTGTAGCCGGGAGCCGCCGAACCGTCGAGCTCCACCGCGCGGAACAGGTTGTAGTGCGCAATCACCGGCGCACCCGCGCTCTCATTCACCGTCACAAGATTGTCCAGCGGAACCATCTGCCCCGCATCGGAGCGAACGTAATAGCTATGCAGGTCGCCGGCATTCATGCGGAACGGCTTGTCTGCCTGCACAAACACGCGATAGGTGCGGTTGTTGTAGTCGAAGTCGTTGATGTACTCCGAGCCCATGAAGACGTTGAGCGTCGTCGAAATCTGCGATAGCGAAACCCCCATCGCCTTGGCCTTCTCGCGGTCGATGGTCACCAGCTCCTGCGGATCGTTGGCCGAGAAAGTCGTGAACAGGTTCGACAGTTCCTTGTGCGCAGCGCTGGCAGTCACCATCTGGTGCGCGACGCGGTCCAGGTCGCTCAGCGTGTTTCCGCCCTGGTCCTGCAGCATGAATTGAAATCCGCCAAAGCTGCCTACGCCCTGAACTGCCGGCGGCTCGAAGGCCTCCACCAGCCCGCCGTTGGGCATAAACATCAACGCCTGCAACTTCGGCGCAACATCTTTCAGAACCTCGGCCGTAGTCGGCCATTTGCCATGGTAATCGCTCGGCGGGCTGGTCATCACAAACATCATCCCCGCGTTGGCAGAGGAGCCGGCAAAGCTGAAGCCAACCAGCGAGAACATGCGCCCGCCCACCGCGGGATTTTGCGCAATGATCCCCCCTGCTCGCTCCTCAAGCGCAGTGGTGTAGGCCAGCGAGGAGCCCGGAGGCGCCTCCACCAGCACCATGAAATAGCCCTGGTCTTCCTGTGGAATAAAACCTGTCGGCACCGCGCGGTAAATCCACACTGTGGCGCCTAGCCCCAGGAAAAATACCACCAGCAGCACGTAGCGCAGTCGCAACGCCACGTGAATGACGCGCGCATACGTGCCTCCCAGCCACGTGATGAAGTTGTCGGCGCCGTGAATAAATGCGGCAAAAGCCCGCGAAATGAAATCAATATGCAGAAAATCGAGCTGGCGTGGACGAGCCTCTTCGCCACGCAGAAAGAGCGCGGAAAGCGCAGGCGAAAGCGTGAGCGCGTTGAACGCCGAAATCGCGATCGAGAACGCAATCGTCAGCGAAAACTGCCGGTAGAGAATACCCGTAGTCCCAGGAAAGAAACTCACCGGCACAAACACGGCAATCAGCACCAATGAAGTCGCGATCACCGCGCTGGTCACCTCTCGCATCGCGCGCGAAGTGGCCTCGCGGGCGTTCGAGTGTTCCATGTGAATGTGCCGCTGCACGTTCTCGATCACCACAATCGCGTCGTCCACCACCAGTCCCGTCGCCAGCGTGATGCCAAAAAGCGTCAGCGAGTTGATGGAAAAATCGAAGATCCGGATAAACGCGAACGTGCCGATCAGCGACACCGGAATCGTCACCGCGGGAATGATCGTGGCCCGCCAATCGAGCAGGAACAGAAAAATGACCGTGATGACGATGACGATAGCTTCAATCAGCGTCACCAGCACTTCGCGAATCGATTCGCTCACCGCGGTGGTGAAATCGAAGGCGATGGCGTACTGGAGTCCGGGCGGGAAATTCTTCGCGAGCTGTTCCAGCGCAGCCCTGGCCTTGCGGTCCACGTCGACTGCGTTGGCATTGGAAAGCTGCTCCACGCCGACGCCCAGCGCTGAACGGCCTCCGTATTCGAGCAGAGTGCTATAGTTTTCCGCGCCCACCTCGGCGTGGCCCACGTCTTTCAGTTGCACCAGCCCGTTGGGCGAGTTCTTGACAATAATGTTGTCGAACTCTTCGGGGCTCGAGAGCCGGCCCACCACGCGGACGGGAATCTGAAACGCCTGCTTGGAGTCCGAAGGCGGCTGCCCCAGTTGTCCGGCAGGAACTTCCACGTTCTGTTCCTCGAGCGCGCTCACCACATCGCTTGCCGTTAGGCTGCGCGCGGCCAGGCGCACCGGATCGAGCCATACGCGCATGGCATACTTGCGCTCGCCGAAGATCAACACATCGCCCACGCCTGGCACGCGCTTCAGCGCGTCCTTCACATACACGTCGAGGTAGTTGGAGATGTATTCGCTGGAGTAACGGTTGTCGAGCGTATAGAATCCCGCGCCAAAGACAAAGTTGTAGTTGGCTTTCAGAATGGTGATGCCGGTCGACACCACCTCGCCCGGCAGTCGGCCCTCCACGCTGGCCACGCGATTCTGCACGTCCACGGCCGCGATATCCAGGTTGTAGCCCGTCTGAAACGTGATGTCGATCTCGGCGGTCCCGCTGTTCGTGCTGGAGGAGCTGATGTAGCGCATGCCCTCCACGCCGTTGATGGCCTCTTCCAGAGGAATGGTCACGGCCTTTTCCACGGTCTCTGCATCCGCGCCCACGTAAGTGGCCGTCACCGCCACCACCGGCGGCGCCAGCGTGGGATACATGGCCACCGGAAGCGTAGGAATACACACCGCGCCCGCCAGTATGATCATCAGCGCGCACACCGTCGCAAAAACCGGCCGGTGAATGAAGAAATCGACAAACAAAGCAAATCCTCTTTCTTTGGGCGGACTAGGAAATAAGGCGCGGTTTCGTGAAAGGGCACGACTTCAGTCGTGCCGCAAAAGCCTCAAATAATGAACGGGCTTTAGCCCCTGGGGGATGCTTCTTCAATGTCACGTTTTTCCCTCGCACTCGTTTCTCAGTCGCTTCAGCCGTTCGCGCCTCGCTTCCAGTCCTTCATGCAGCGGAGCAATTAGGTCGCACTCCGGACAAAGAGCTAGGAGCTAGAAGCTGTTTTCTCATCCGCCCATCGGAATCACCGGCATGCCATCAACCAGAAACTGTGTGCCCGTTACGATCACGTGATCGCCGGCGCTCAGCCCCGAGACGATCGAATAGTTATTGCCCACGGTATCGCCCAGCACCACCGGCACACGGTGCGCCGCGGCCATTCCATTCTGTTTCTGCACCAGGAAAACAAAGCTCTGCTCGCCCTGCCGGATCACCGCCAGCACCGGAACCACAGCCATGGCCTTTGTGCTCCAAATGACTTTCGCCTTCACAATCTGCGCATTGCGCAAGATCTCGAGCCCCGATTTCACAGGGGCCTTCACCAGAATCCCCTGCAGCGTGCTGTCCACTTCCGGCGAGACGAAGTCCACCTTCGTCTCTTCCAGCACCTTGCCGTTGTCGTCCGTCAATTCGATGCCCAGCCCCATGCGCACCTCGGCGGCGCGCTCCGTGGGGATGTAAACGTACGCCTCAAGATCGTTGCTCTCGTCCACGGTAGTCAGCATCGTTGTCGTGGTCACGTAATCCCCCACGTGCACCGGGATGTCTCCCACCACGCCATTGAAAGGCGCGCGCACCGTGTAATATGCCAGCAGTTGCTCCTGAGACTTGCGCGACTCCACGGCCGCTTGGTAATCCGCATTCGCGTTGTCAAAGGCCTGCTGCGCCTGATCCAGAGCGTCGCGGCTGGTCACGCCGGCATCGAACAACTTCTGCTGGCGGCCCAGCTCTATCTTGTCAAAGTCAGCGAGCGCCTTCTTCTGCTGCTCAGTGGCGCGCAGTGAGGCCACTGTCGCCTGCTGCTGTCGCGGATCGACCTCCATCAGCGGATCGCCCTTCTTGACTTGGTCCCCTGAGCGGACGTGGATCGCCGTTAGCGATCCGCTCACCTGCGGTTGCATCGTAGCCGAGTTGCGCGATTTAATCGTGGCCACATATTCGCTGCTCTGCGCCACCGGTGTCATAGCCACGGTCACCGTCTGCACGGGAAGGCCCTGCGGCCCGCCCCCGGCGTCAGCCGCCGGCTTTTTCTGGCAGCCCGTCGCCGTCAGCGTCAGGGCCAGAAAGCCCATCAAAAAAATGCGTAAACTTTTGTTCTGCGTCAATTGATTCTTCCTCTGGCAACTCAAATTCACGGCCCGCAGGCCTCGCGTGCTCTCATGATCCGGATTGTCCCGAGCGGCTGCGCAGCGCGCAATTCCCCTCTTCGGCCGGGAGCAAAGGCGCTTCTCCGCCTGAACGGATCTCGCTCATTGCCTGCCCAGGTTCGAACCCTGCCGAGCCGTTACTTATAAGTGATGCGACGCGCGGAGCCGGCTTCTTGATGCAAAAAAACAACGTTACGCGTCTTGACGCAAACGGCGTCTGACATGTCGAAGCCACTATCGAGCATAGCGCACAACACGTTTACGCCGCCTCAACGGTTCGGGTCTTGTCGCTTCTGGTCCCCCAGGGCCGCTTCGTGTCGCCCCAGGTCGGTGAGCCGCACGATCTCGTTCCCTCGTTCCCTGTTCTTTTTGACACTCATTCCCCAAGTTGATAGCCTCATAGAGGACGCATCTTGAAAGGCGCTTGAGGCCGGTCCTCCCGCTGCTTTCCGCTCTCCTTAACGTCCCCGTCGTCTAGCCCGGCCTAGGACACCGCCCTTTCACGGCGATAACACGGGTTCAAATCCCGTCGGGGACGCCAAAATATCGAGAGCTTAACTTCTTCGAACAAGCCAGATATATCGCGCGTCGGCCGTTGACCGTTTCAGCGGGCAGTCGTTCGCTTAACCGGCAATGGACTCCGCCGAGCGTGCGCCAGGCGCTGCACTGCCTCCTCCGCCGTGGAGGCGGTTAAAGCCCAATTCCACGCCGGTTCCGGGTAGCCACTCCCAAACCCGGTTCTCATGGCCTTAGCGCCTTTTTGGATCTCGGCGGCGGCAGATAGTTCTCTCCGGTCACGATCTTTCGCCCGGTCTTGCTTTCCAGCTCCAGCCGTGCGCGTTTTGAGATGTTGCCGCCTTTCTTGGCGGCCTTTTTGTTGGCTGGCAAGCCCACGGCCTTCTCCGTCTCCGCGATTTGGCGGGTGGAAAGCTCGGCCAGCGCCGTGAAAATTAGTTCGGCCTCGCTCATGTGGTCGCGGAGGTTCTGGCTTTCCAGGCCCTTCAGATCCTTATGCTGCCTCACCGAGACCCCGGACCACTCCTCATGAATGACATTCGTGAGAATCGCGAACTCCTGCCCCCGCTTCACCTCGTGCGCGGCCCAGTAGTCGGTCAGCTTATTGCGGGTCTCCTGGCCGGTCATGCGCTGCGTAATCCACTTCTCACTCCGCCCTAGCTTGCGCCAACTCTCCCTGGTTCGCACCAGCCCAAGGGCTGGGTCCGCCATCTCCCGCATCCGCTCGTATCCGGCCTTGGCCAGCCAGAGCTTGATGGGCTCCGCCTTGGGGCTGGGCACTGACTGCACCAGGCGCAACAGCGTTTCGGCGGTCGCAACATCGGTCAGATAGTTCTTCCCGTCAGCGGCTGGCAACTTCAGTTGGTGACAATTTGTCACCAACTGGCTTCCCTCCTCGCGCAACCTCTGTTTGAGCTTGTTCCAGTACTTGCGGGCAACTTTGGCATCCGGCTGTTGAGTAAGAACGCCCACAACGTCAACCACTGAGAACCACCAGGTCTCCGTGGCCTCGTCGTAGACGCGGCGAATGGGATGATCTTCGAAGAGGACGGTTTGGGCAGGCGTGGGAGCAGTCAAGATTCACCCCTGAGATACGAATGGGATTTAGCCGCTTTCATTTTGCTTCTCACTCGATTCTCGACAGGACTCCACGCAAGCGCAAGGGAGGGGACAAATTGTCCCCCCCTTTGAAAGCGTCGGCCAGCGACGCATCGCGGCGGTGCAGCTTCTTCAAACAGTCCGACGGGTTGGACGAGTCTCTCACTCGTTGCGCAAGATTGCAAGCAGTCTACCGCTTAAAGGTCAGGGCGTGACGGCCGGGGCACAGCGGCCAGGCAGCGCCAGAACTCCCGCCCATGAGTGCGTTGTCGATTTCCCTCGGCGTCTTCGATAACGGACCGCGCCGCCGCAGGTTCTGAACTAGCCCGCACAAAAAACGCCCACCCATGAGCATCCATAGGTGGGCGACCGTGAAGGGAGAATGCGCGCTCGTGCGGCTTCGAATGGCTACGCGAGGGTCGTGCTCACGTTCGTGAAAACATTTTTTACGGCGGTCGCAACGTGGTTCACTCCGGAGATCGCCCCCAGAGCAATCAGCGTCACCAGCAATGCGTACTCCACCAGATCCTGACCGTGCTCTTCGCTCACCAGATTTTGGAACTTCACGTACAGCTTAAGAAGTCTGTCATTCATGGGTTCATTCCCTCCATTTTTCTCGTGTCGTACTCAAAATCGGATGCGCCAGTTGCGGCGTCATTACGCGGTCATCCATTGCGGTGTCGCCGCGCCATCGGACGCTTATGCGAGCGAGGTGCTGACGTTCGAGAACACCCTCGTCACCGCCGTTGCAATCGGGTTGATACTCGTGATCATCGCGAGGGCAATCAGCGTGCACAGCAACCCATACTCGACCAGGTCCTGACCCTCTTCGCCACTCACCAGGTTCTGCATCTTCACGTACATCTTGAGAAGTAGGTTGTACATCGGCCCGCCTCCTTGACCTCTTGAAACCCGATTCTGCGGCCAGGAATCAAAATGCACAATGCGGCTTTCGCTGCACCACCCCCCGCCCGATAAGTGCTCATCCGCGGCGCACAGGTAACCAGCAAATGGTTACCACTCAAATCAGCCAACTTGTAAAGCTTGAGGAATCAGTAGAGAAGCCGGAGCAGTCCGCGAAGACCGGTGGAGCGCCAGTCCTCGCCTCAATCGCCGGAAACCGCAGACTGCATAAGACAGTTGATGTTTTTTCGGGGAAGGGAGGGGTTTCCTGGAGCCAGTTGTCGACAAAAATGACCTCTCACCGACGAGAGGCCACGTCTTCATCCGGATTCTGGAGCCGACGGTCAGACTTGAACTGACGACCTGCTGATTACGAATCAGCTGCTCTACCAACTGAGCTACGTCGGCCTGCATCCCTGCATCAATCTTGATTGTATCGTTCGGCCGGTTCGAGGTAAAGGCGAGCACAGAGCGCGCCAGTTCGCTATCTGACGAATTTTGATGGAACGAGCCTCGTATTAGTCCGCCACCGGCATCTCCGACCCGCGATGGATGAAACACAGCGCAGAGGAGCCAGGCCCCGGAGGGGCCGATCGAGAATAGCCCAGGGTGAAACCCTGGGAAAAGGCATCAAAAAGGACCTCCCGCCCCGGAGGGGCGGAGCGAACGCCTGAGTTTTATTTCTTCTTAGGGCACGGCTTCAGCCGTGCCGATAAAGCGCAAAAAAACGAGAGGGTTTTAACCCCTGAGCGATGTTCATCGCCCCGCATCGATTTGCTTTTCGATTTGTCGGAACTGCGCCGCGCTATACTTCTGCCCATGCAAATCGATCCTGTCCAGGAGTGGCAGCGGCTCACCGCGGAGTACCGCCAGAGATACGACAACGAACTGCTCGAACTCGCCCTCGACTACGCCGACCTGACAGAAACCGCGCGGCAAGCATTGCGTCAGGAGATGCGTAGTCGCGGATTGCGCGATCCGGAGGCGCCGGAAGCAGGACTCGCATCCGCAAGCGAGCTTCAGCAATCGCGAAGCATACCTCGAAAAAACTTCGATCCGGTCGCCGGCCCGTTGGCTAACTCTTACGTTGTCCCTTCCGACCCCATGGAACCGGGCGAAGAAAACAACCAGGAAAACGATGCGGAGGCCGGCTACACGTGGAAGACATTGCTCTGCGAGTGCAACGAAATCGCTGAGGCCAAACAGCTGTCCACGGTACTTACACGAGCCAAAATCGACAATTGGATCGAATGGCCCCCCGGCTATTCAAGTGGCATTGGAAACCCACGTGTCCTTGTCGCCGCCGATCAACTCGACCAGGCGCGCATCATCGCAGCGCAGCCCGTTCCGCAGGAGGTTGTTGAAGAATCCAAGCAGGAAGTTCCGGAGTTTGTCGAGCCCAAATGTCCCAAGTGCGGATCGGATGACGTTGTTCTTGAATCCGTGGACCCTGAAAACAACTGGCGTTGCGAGCAATGCGACGCGGAATGGACAGACGCCTCGCCGGAAACCGCAGCCGAAGGTCCAAAGGGTTGAAAAAACCCTCCAAACGCGGAAAGAGCCGCCCGGCAACTGGGCAGCTCTCTCCTTAGGGAGAATAGTTCCAACGGAGGCAAACCCATCAGAACTTTCTGGCTGCATACTAGGTTCGGGGGAAAGCAGTGTCAAGAAAAAATGTGTGCAAAAATAAACGCCTTTGTTTCAATAATTTAACAATTCAATTTGGCGGCAGAGATCGGGATTCTATTCGCCGATCGTTCGCCTGCTTTTCTTCGTGATTTCCCGCGATTTCGTCTGGTTTTGTCGGGTTTCACCCCATTTATCCACAGGTTCGAGGTAGAGTTAACCCTTCGGATGCGGCCTCTCGATTGCCTCAACCTCTTCGACCACTTCCACCGTTTCTTCCCTTGGCGTTTCCTCTCGTAGATCGATGCGAATGAACTCCATGTCATAGACCGCCGAGGTCGGTCTGCCCGTCATCTTCCGGTAAAGCGCTCTGCCGCCGCCAAAGAACCCTCCCAGCAAAATCGCCGCGCCGCCGCCGATCAAACTCAGCACCGTGATGCCCAGCAGAAGCTTGCTGGTCTTCTCAATATCCGACTCCATCGGTTGCGGAATCGCCGTCACGTTGGCCTCGTAGTGCACCGATTCAAGCAGCCGGTGGCTGTCGTCGGGAACCGCATCGCCGCTCACGATCGCCACCAGCGGTCCGCTGTCGCGCACCTCGAGCGATGCAGTATCGGAATCGTTGAGCGGCTTTGGCCATGGCGGTTGCGCCCCGCTCCCGGCTTTCAGATAAGCGCGAATCGCCTCCACTTGCGCGTGCGCGATCTGCGGCGTCGGGTAATCGATCAGCGTAAGTGTCGCCACTCCCGAGACCAGCGAGTAATTCGCCGTCACGGTTTCAGCGCCCATATCGAACTTGACCAGCGACGGCGGCAGCACCCCGCCCGCGCCCGCGTAGCCGGCTGGGCCCAAGGCGTAGTGCGTGGTCTGCGGGGAAAGATTCGCCTGCGGAAGGCTGGCCAGAATCGGCGGCGTCAGTGCGCGGTTTCCGTCAGGCACGGGCAACTGCCGCGCAATCTCGCGCAGCTCACCCGCCGACATCGCATCCACCTTCGAAAACGTTGCGTCCACTACGGTCGTTCCCACCCAGAACAGAACGCGGTTGTTATCCGATGCAGCGCCGCTGCCGATCGCTTCCTTCGGCCAGCCATTCTGCCGGTAGTAGCTGTAGGCGCCGTAGGCCCCGCTCGCGTCGTCGAAACGCAGCGCGCGCAAGCTCAGTGTTTCGCCCTCGCGCTTGTAGTGGGCCAGCACCGCGGCATTGAACCCGTACTCCTTCAGTGCTGCGGCATTGGCCGGGTCCGCCTGCGCAGGGTCGGTCACTGTCTTCGCTGGCTCCGCTGTCACCCATCCATCAAATGCATCGGGCAGAATGGCCTTCGGCGAAGGCGGAAGCGTGATCGCGGTGGCCGATTTCTTTTCTTCCGCGGTAGGCTGCGCCGCCTGGGCGCACACCAGCGCCGCGCCGCACGTAATCGCCGCCGAACTGCAAACCACCGCCAACCATCGCATCAAAAACGTCTCACTTCCCCGCACCCGCACAGCGCAAGCCCCGAATCATCAGGGTAAATGGTCGCGCCATGCCACCGCCGTGCGCAAAGCCTATTCTGTTGGACACGGAAAACCGCAGAAAGGTTCCCGGCCTCCAGTCCTCTGACCGCCAAACGAAAAAGCCACCGTGCCCCATCCATTTCCGCGCTTCTTGCGGAAATGGGTGGGATAGCACCGCCGCAAATTCACGAAGCAAAAGACCTACTCGAACCCGCCCCGCCACGGCTTCAACCGCGGCAACCAGCGCGGCACATTCCGCTTGTACCGCGGATATTCATCCGGGTGGCGGCGGGCGAGGGTTGGTTCTTCATACAAACAAACAAAGAGATGCACTCCAAGCCACACGACGGCCGCGTAGAGGTCCAGGCTGCGGCTCTCAAACAGAATCACTTCTCCGGCCAGCGCAAAAAGCACCCCGGTATACATGGGGTTGCGCACATGGCGGTAGAAGCCGGTCACCACGAGACATTCTGTGGGCAGAGTGGGCATCAGCGTTCCCCGGCCCGCATAGATGAAACGACGGATGGAATCCAGCAGCGGAGTCAGTCCGGCCGCGATCAGCGCTCCCGCCAAAAGCATCTGCCACCGGGGCTCTCCGGCAGGAATGTGGAAGCGGGTAATCCAAAACGGCAGGTAGACCAGCACCATCCCCGGCCCGCCGAAGATCGTGAATAAAACAGAAACGATGACATTGCGGCGAAAGGTAGCCATGGCCTGATTCACCGTAGGAACAAGAACATTCGTACTCCGCTTCCTCTACGCGCCGAGCGCCTTCGAAGCTTCCTGTTCGCGGTCGGAAATCTGCGCCAGCCACGCATCGAACGCCGCCAGCGCCCGCTCGCACACCATCCGATGCCGCTCCTTTTTATCGCGGATCTTCTTCCGCACCTCTTCTTCCAGCGGCTCCAGCAGGTCGAAGGTGATATTCGCCGGCTGAAAATTCTTCGCGTCCGCGTGCGTAATGTAGTGCACCAGCGATCCCAGCGCCGAAGCGCGCGGCACCGGCACCGGCTCTTCCCCGCGCGCCATCGCCGCCGCATAAATCCCTGCCAGCATTCCCGTCGCGATGGACTCCGTGTACCCCTCCACCCCGCAAACCTGCCCCGCAAAAAAGATCATTGGTGCCCCATCCATTCGCCGGCTTTCGGGCGAATGGGTGGGAGATCCCAAACGCATCGGTGAAGAATCCCTCTTCAGCCGCAGGCATTCATCCAGCAGCGCCGGCGCGCAGATATACGTGTTGCGATGAATCTGCCCGTAGCGCAGGAAGCGCGCGTTCTCCAGCCCCGGAATCAGCCGCAGAATCCGCGCCTGTTCGCCAAACTTCAAGTGATTCTGGAAGCCCACCAGGTTGTAGCTGTCCGCGCGCAGATTTTCTTTGCGCAATTGCACCACGGCCCAGGGATTCTTCCCGGTACGCGGATCGCGCAGCCCCACTGGCTTCATCGGTCCAAACCGCAAAGTATCCCGCCCGCGCGTGGCCAGCACTTCGATCGGCAGGCACCCCTCGAAATATTCCAGCTTCTCCCACTCTTTATGCTCGGCAGCTTCGGCAGCCACCAGCGCGTCGTAAAAGCGGTCGTACTCCGCGCGGTCCATCGGGCAGTTGATGTAGTCCGCCGTTCCCTTCTCCCAGCGCGCCGCAAAATACACGCGGCTCATGTCGATCGACTCAGCCTCCACAATCGGAGAGATCGAATCGTAAAACGCCAAATGCCCCGCGCCCGTCAGCCGCTCGATCTCCCGGCTCAGCGCGTCCGATGTCAGCGGTCCCGTCGCCACAATGGTGAGAGCGGATTCGTCGCCCGCCGTCTCCAGGCTCGTCACTTCCTCGCGCATCACGCGAATCCGCGGCTCCGCTGCAATCGCCTCCGAAATGCGTCGCGAAAACTCCACGCGATCGACGGCCAATGCATGTCCCGCCGGAACCGCCGTCTCATCCGCAATCCGCAGCAGCGCCGACCCACACCGCCGCATCTCCTGTTTCAGCAGCCACGGCGCTGTATGCGGCGATTCGCTCTTCAGAGAGTTCGAGCAAACCAGCTCGCCGAATTCCGTCGTCTGGTGCGCCGGCGTCAGGCGCATCTTTCCATCCACCACCGCGCGCATCTCAAAGAGATCCACGTCGCAGCCCAGCCGCGCCGCCGTCAGCGCTGCCTCCGGCCCGGCCAGCCCGCCGCCAATCACACGAATCCTCAAAGCGTATCCCCCGCTTGATCTTTCTCCTGTGCCCCGTGCCCCATCCTTTCGCCGGCCTCTCGGCGAAAGGGTGGGACAGCACAAACCTCAACCCGCCTTCTTTCAACCCGCCTCAAAAAATGCGTGGGAAACCACGAACCTCGCCCGCCTTCTTTCAACCCACCACAAAAAATGGGTGCCCCCCGGTCCCTCGTTCGCAGCGGCGAAGGGACCGGGGACAGCACGAACCCTAGCTCCCATCATTTAACCGAGCCCATGCCCCCGTGCCCATCCATTTCCGTCCGCCGCGCCTGCTCGCCGTGGCGAGGCGAAGAAATCGGTGGGAGACCACGGTCTTCGGTTTCCACCGCCAGCCGATTGATCGCCTCGCCCTCCAGCTTCACCAGCCGCCACTCATCCATGAACTCCGCGCCCATGGCCCGATAGAAATCAATCGCCGGCGTATTCCAATCCAGAACCGCCCAGTTCAGCCGCCCGCACTCCTTCTCCACCGCGACAGCCGCCACACGCCGCAGCAGCGCCTTCCCAATGCCCCGTCCGCGAAACTCCGGCAGCACAAACAGGTCCTCAAGGTAGATGCCCGGTCGCCCCATCCACGTCGAGTAGTTATAGAAAAACAGGGCGAATCCGGCAGGCTGGCCGTCGTCATCGGCAATCAGGCAGGTATAAAACGGGTTGGGACCAAACCCATCGCGCAAAAGGCCCTCTTCGGTCGCCACAACCGCGTCCGGCGCCCGCTCAAACGTGGCCAGAGCACGAATAAAAGCCAGAATCTGCGCCACATCCGCCGCAGTCGCACCTCGAATCACAGTCCCCATGCCTGGATTCTAAGGCCTGCCGATAAATGGTACGCAGAGGTCATTTCGACTCGCCGCGTAAGAGACCCGAGTTCCGGGCCAGCGCGAATCTGGGTGGACAGCGATCGGTGCACACCGGCCTTTCACACTCACACTCACACTCACACTGTTCCCCCGCCCTAACCCCGCCGTTCTACCCTGTGATACAGACCACACACGCCCCCGAGCCCGACGAACTAACATCAGAATCGGTGTCGGCACAGCGTCTAGACAATGCGCGACGCATGGGCAACCTGCGAGCGAACCCTTTCGTCAAGACGACAGGGTCAATGCCGCATCAAACGGCAAACTGGACCATCGCCGGCCGCAGCCCCCTTGTGCAGGGTGCGCGCTTGGATTTAACGTTGGTTTTGCTCATAGATGCGCTCGGTTGGATGGGTTTCCACGCTGCGCCCGAGAATTTGATTTTTTTTGAGCCTGCGGGCAGCTTGATTCCCGCCGCTCTCAAGGAGAAAAGAAAACATGAAACGCTCTCTCAAACTTTGGCTGGGCCTGGCTGCTGCGGGACTCCTGGCACTGGTTCTCGCGCCCGCTCAAGCGCAAACGCCCGCTGCAAACACAGGCAAGATTCACGGCCGCGTCATCAATCCCACCGGGCAACCTCAGGGTGGCGGCACGGTCAACCTCTCCACCGACGGCGGCGTAACCCTCAAGTACACCTTCAATGTCGATGAGTCCGGCAATTACACCGGCGAAGCGCCTCCAGGAACCTACATGGTGGTCTACCGCGCGGCCGATACGCCCGCCGGCAAGATCGTCGATTCCGTCCGCGGCATCAAAATCGTCGCCGGGGAGGATCTCGAGCAGGACATCGACATGTCGCGCCAGGAATACATCGACAAGATGACCCCGGAAGAGAAAAAGGCGCTGGAGGATTTGAAGAAGCAGAATGCCCAGGCCATGCAGGCCAACGTCCTCATCGCCCAGCTCAACGCCGATCTCAAGATCGTCAATCAGGACAAGAAAGACATTGACAATGCGCCCGCGACCGCGGCTCAGACTCTGGGCGCATCGGCTCCCAAGGTCGATGTTGCTAACAAAATCGTCGAGATCAGGACCGCCAAGTACACCGACATCGTGAGCATCGCCACCAAGGATACAGCCCTCAAGCCGGATGAAGCGCTGCTCTGGAATCAGTTGGGCTACGGGCAGCTAGGTTTGGCCGAGATCGATGCCCACGCCGGTAAAGCATCCGACGCCAGCGCCGCCTATGACGAAGCCACCACCGCTTACAAGAAGGCCGTCGATCTCGAGACCGCTTCCAAAAAGCCGCGCATGCCCGTGATCGGTCAGGCGCAGGCAGGACTCGGTGAGATCTACGCGCGCACCGGCAAGGTTCCCGAGGCCAACGCCGCCTTTGACGCAGCCGCCAAGGCCGATCCCGCCAATGGGCCTCTCTATCTCAAGAACCAGGCCATCATCTTCTTCCAGGAGAACAACGCCCCAGGCATGTCTGCCGCGGCCGATGACGCTATCAAGCAGGATCCCAATCCGAACGATCCTGCCCTCGCGATCATCTATTACATCAAGGGCCAGGGATTGCTTCAGCAGTTTGCTGCCTCCGACCCCAAAAACCCCGCCAAAATCATCCTCACTCCCGACACCATTGCGGCCTATCAGAAATACTTGGAATTGGCGCCGAAGGGCCAGTTCGCGGGAGACGTGACCGGCATCCTGCAGCAGGCCGGAGCGAAGCCAAAGTAGCTCGGCAATCGCTTGAGCTCATTGAAGGGCGTCCGCCATGGCGGACGCCCTTTTTCCGGTGACATCGCCTCGCCCCAAATCGCCGTACAATGCATTGCATGAGTTTCGTTGCGCGCCCGCTTCTTCCTCTGTATCGCGCGGGCAACCTCCCCGTCGTTGCCATCGGATTGCTCGCCCTGGCGCTTGGCTCTGCCCGTGCCCAGCAGGATGCCGGCGTCCCTCCCCAGCCAGCCGGCCAGCCACAGCAACCCGACCAGACCCAGCAGCCCGATCAAGACGACGATCGCGATATCGGCTGGATCTACGGCGTTGTCACCGGCCCCGCCGGAGTGCTCGAGAATGGCGGCGCCGTCAGCCTCTCCACCGACGGCGGCCGCACATTGCGTTACAACATGACGGTTTCTCCCAAGGGCGATTACACCGGCAGAGTGCCCCTTGGCGAATACACGCTGATCTACCGCGAGCCCGGCACTCCGGAAGGCAGAGCCACTGACTTCATTCATAGCGTCGTCATCCTGGCCGGAAAGGGCACGGAGCAAAATGTCGATATGACGCGCCAGGCTTACATCGACCGGCTCTCGCCCGAGGAGCGAGCGCAGCTGCGGCAAATAATCGAGTCGAACCAAAAAGCCGCCGCCGCCAACAAAGGTATCGCCGCCGTCAGCGCCGATCTCGAAAAAGCGAATCGGGACTTTCTCGATGTGGCCGCTGCGCGTACCACGGCAGTCAGCACTCTCGACGCCACAGCTTCCGTATCCGATGTTGATTCCGAGGTCGCCGAAATTCGTGTCTCCAAATACACCGAGATCGAGTCGCTCATGACCCAGGCGACCGCTGATCTGCCCGCCGACCCAACCGTGTGGATCTATCTCGGCCGCGCCCAGCTAGGGCTCAAGAACTATCTCGACGCGGAAACCAGCTTCAAGAAAGCCGTCGATCTCACGGCACAAGCCGCAAACCCCAGCCCGCAGGCCCCAAATATCGCCCCGCAGGCTGCGAATACTGGCCCACAGGCCGCGAATCCCGGCCCGCAGGCAGCAAGTATTGACCCGCAGCTAGCCGCGGCGGCCCAAGCCGGCCTGGGTGAGGTCTACGCCCGCACCCGCATGGTCGACGAAGCCGATGCGTCCTTCGCCGCGGCCGCCAAAGCCGATCCCGCCCACGCCGCCACGTACCTCCGCAACCTGGCCGTCATCTTCTTCCAGGAGAAGAACACCTGGGCGCAAGTCGACGCCGCCGGCGAAGCCATCAAGGCCAATCCCCAGGACCCCCTCCTCTATTTCATCAAGGCCCAGGGACTCGCCATCGACGCGCCCCTCGATCCTGACACGAACAAACTCAAACTGTCTCCTGAGTGTGTAGCAGCATTTCAGAAATACCTGGAGCTGGCTCCCACGGGGGATTACGCCGCGCAAGTCACCACCATCCTCGAAAGCGCCGGCCTCGAGAACGCCGACCCACAGACCACGACCCCACAGACCGCAGCCCCACAAAACGCAGGCCCCTAGGACGCGCCTTCACCGAACTCGAACGGGGTGCCCCTGGTCCCTCGCACTTGGGGACCAGGGAAAGCAAGCACCAGCGCAAACCACCCCGCCCGCTCAAAAATAATGCGGGGTGCCCCTGGTCCCTCGCACTTGGGGACCAGGGAAGGCAAGCACCAGCGCCGCCACCCCGCCCGCTCAAAAATAGGGATTTACGTACTTGACTCCCGTTTCTTTGATTCCGCATCACTTAGCCTCTTTGTGGAAATCTTCCGTTGACGCGGTGGTTTTTGCTTCGCTTCGGGCCGGTATTTGAGAACAACATCGACTATCTTGTCGAGTATCTTCGGAGGCTTCATTGGATCAACCTCGCATAGGTCAGGCGCTTGCCATCAACCGCGTCAATGAACGAATCGAGCCGGTCCAACGTGTGCCGTTTTACGTCGCCTTCGTTCAGCCGAAAGGTGAACTCGTCAACATAGCGGTGAAGGTGCTTCGGGCTGGCATGGTGGTAGACGCCGTACATCCCGCGCTTCATCACCGCCCAAACCGACTCAATCGAGTTCGTATTCACGTCGCCCCGGCTGTACTCACCTGCCGAGTGCGCTACGGTGTCATGGTCGAAGAACAGACCGCCGATGCCCGAATAGCCGGAAGCCTCATCAGTCATCAGTTGGGAGCCAACCTCAACATGCTCCATAATCGCGCCCTGCAAGGCTTCCTTGTCTGTGTTGGCGACCGGGTGAGCGATTACCCTACCGCCGCGCTCTCTGAGTCCTACAACGGCAGTCTTGCCCACGGAGCCACGCCCAGCATTGAGCTTCTTGTGCTCGTGCTTGTTCGCTTCCTTACCGCCGAAGAAAGCCTCATCTACTTCCACAACGCCCTGAAGTTTCTCCAGTTCACCGCCGCAAGCCTCACGCAAGCGGTGGAGCATGAACCATGCGGATTTTTGCTGGACGCCGATCTCCTTGGCGATCTGCATGGAGGAAATACCTTTACGGGCGGTCACGAGCAAGTACATGGCATAGAGCCACTTGTGCAAGCGGGATGTGCGAACGCTCGAAGATGGTTCCGGTACGGATCGTGAAGTCAAGCTGGCACTTGTTGCAGCGATGGAAACCAGCCTTGCGCGGGGTGATGCGATCCTGACCGGCACAGGTTGGGCAGGTAACGCCTTTGGGCCAGAGACGGCTTTCGAGGTAGATTCGCGCCGTCTCTTCGTCAGGAAACATCTGGAACAGTTTGAAGGTGCTGATAGTAGAGCGGCTCATTGGGCTAACCCCTTTGCCGCACTTTCCCAAGCCAACTTTGGAGTAGAAAGAATGTCTGATATTCCTTCACTGCATCCATCGCCCACGGGAAGCGCAATCTGGTACGCCTTCTTTTCGTCAAGCGCAAAGCAAAACGCCTTTGGGTGTGTCACTAGAACCCGTTGGCGTGGAGTCAGTCGGCCTGTGCCATGGCACACTGAGCAATCAACCTCGTCCACAACATCGGCAGACAAACGAACGTTCTTAAAGCCTCTGCCATCACATTGCGTACATGAAGGTAAAGCCTCCAGTTTCGCGTTTTGCTGTTCAATCCGAGCTAAAGTTTTCATGTCAACTCCTTACTCACTTAAGGTAGTTGATTCCCTCACGGAAGTCAAGAACTATTTTAGGAAATCTTGTGGACAAGGGAGTAAAAGACGTAAATCCCCAAAAATAATGCGGGGTGCCCCTGGTCCCTCGCACTTGGGGACCAGGGAAGGCAAGCACCAGCGCCGCCACCCCGCCCGCTCGAAAATAATGCGGGGTGCCCCTGGTCCCTCGCACTTGGGGACCAGGGAAGGCAAGCACCAGCGCCGCCACCCCGCCCGCTCAAAAATAATGCGGGGTGCCCCTGGTCCCTCGCACTTGGGGACCAGGGGAGGCAAGTACCAGCGCCGCCACCCCGCCCGCTCAAAAATAATGCGGGGTGCCCCTGGTCCCTCGCACTTGGGGACCAGGGAAGGCAAGCACCAGCGCCGCCACCCCGCCCGCTCAAAAATAATGCGGGGTGCCCCTGGTCCCTCGCACTTGGGGACCAGGGAAGGCAAGTACCAGCGCCGCCACCCCGCCCGCTCAAAAATAATGCGGGGTGCCCCTGGTCCCTCGTCCGCCGCGGCGGAGGGACAAGGGAAAGCAAGAACCCCAACCAACCACTCTCACCGCACCACAGACCCCCGTGCCTCATCCATTTCCGCGGTCGCCGTGGCGACCGGGAATGGGTGGGAAAGCACGGACATCAACTCACCGCCGCCCACTCAGCCCGAAAATGGGGGGACAGCACCACCATCGCTCGCGCGCCGCAACCCTCTACAATCCATTCCATGAGCTCCGACTTGCTCAGTTACGCCGAAGCCGCCGCCTTCGTCGCCAAATGCGCCGCGCGCCTCGCGCGCAGCAAGCCCGCCACGCAACCCGTCGCACTCGCCGCATCGGCCAACCGCGTCCTCGCCCAAACCCTCCGCGCCGACACCGACCAGCCCTCATTCCCGCGCTCCACGCGCGACGGTTTCGCCTGCCGTGCCACGGAAATCTCCGCGCATCGCCCGCTCATCGTAGCCGGCACAACCCGCGCCGGCGACCCTCCCTCCGGCCCGCTCCCGCGCAGCGCAGTCTGGGAAATCATGACCGGCGCACCGGTTCCTCGCGGCGCTGACGCCATCGTCATGCTCGAACACATCGAGTCTGCAGGAACGGCCGCATCACCCACCATCCGCCTCCTGCCGCCGCGCACAATCGAGAAGAATGAAAACATCGTTGCTCAAGCCGCGCAGGCCCGCAAAGGCGCCGCCCTGCTCCCCGCCGGAACCCTCCTCTGCGCAGCGCAAATCGCACTCGCCGCGTCCTGCGGCAGCACGCATCTTCAGGTCTACGCCAAGCCGCGCGTCGCCATCCTCTCGACGGGCGACGAGCTGGTCCCCATCGCCGCCAACCCCAGGCCCGGCCAGATTCGCAACTCCAGCTCCGCCATGCTTGCAGCCATGGTCTCCGCGGCCGGCGGCTCGCCCTGGATCATGCCCATCGCCCGCGACACCGCCAAATCTCTCGACGCCGCGCTAGCCCGCGCCGCCGCAGCCGACCTTCTCCTCATCACCGGCGGCGTGTCTGCTGGAAAATTCGATCTCGTCGAACCCGCCCTCGCCCGCATGGGAGCCCGCTTCCACTTCACCGGCGTCCGCATCCAACCCGGCAAGCCGCTGGTCTTTGCAGAGCTGCCCCGTCGTCTTGCCAACAGCATCCAAAGCCAAAGCAGCGTCCGTGCCCCATCCATTTCCGCGCTCTTTGCGGAAATGGGTGGGAACGCACCGCTGTCCAAGAGCCGGATTAAATATCCTCTTCAAAATCGCAACGGCACGAACTGCTGCGTTTTTGGGCTTCCCGGCAATCCCGTCTCTTCCGCCGTCACCTTCCAACTCTTCGCCGCGCCCATTCTCGCCGCGCTCGCCGGCCGCATCGATCATGGCCCCCGCTTCGCCCAAGCGCGCCTCGCCGCGGACGTGAAAGCAAAGCCCGGCCTCACGCGCTTCCTACCCGCCGCGTGCACCTTCAACAATCCCGAACCAGAAGTCGCGCTAGTCTCCTGGCAAGGTTCCGGCGATCTCGCCGCCATGGCGCTCGCCAACTGCTATCTCGTCGTGCCCGAAGATTGCAGCTCACTCCAAGCCGGCGCAACCGTCAACATTCTCCTCCTTTGAGTTTCGATAGAACACGGCTGCGCAAGTGTCAGCCCGCTTCAGCGGGCAAAAGACGATAGCCCCCGGCGTGAGCCTGGGGAAGAAAGCAGAACCACTATTGCCAGCCCGCTTCAGCGGGCAAAAGACGATAGCCCCAGGCGTGAGCCTGGGGAAGAAAGCGGAACCACTATTGCCAGCCCGCTTTAGCGGGCGTAAGAAACGTTGCAATGACCCGTTCTTTCACAGGCTTTGAGAAAACTTTCGAGAGGACCTTCATGCCGAAATCCAAACCCGCGCTCCCTTCGCGCACCCCAAAAAAATCGCACCCTGCAAAACTCTCCCACTTCGCCCCATCCGGCCAGGCCGCCATGGTCGATGTCAGCTCCAAGCCCCCCACGCGCCGCATCGCAACCGCCTCGGCCTTCGTTGCGCTTTCCGCCGCAGTCATCTCCGCCCTGCCGTCCAACCCAAAAGGCAATTCACTCGAAATCGCCCGCATCGCCGGTATCCAGGCCGCCAAGCGCACGGCCGAACTCATTCCCCTCTGCCATCCGCTCCCGCTAACGCACATCGACGTTGAAACCGTTCTTGCCGCTGACGGCGTGCGCATCACGGCCACAGCGGCTACAGTCGGCCCAACCGGCGTTGAGATGGAAGCCCTCACCGCCGCCGCCGTAGCCGCTCTCACCGTCTACGACATGACCAAAGCCCTCGACAAATCCATTGTCATCCGCGAAATCCGCCTAGAATCCAAATCAGGCGGCAAAAGCGGCGACTTTCGCAGAAAGGCAAAGTGAAGCGCAGGGATGCTGCGTTCCATGGATCCGCCCTCAAAATACTGCGTCCGTGCCCCATCCTAACGACGTTCTTCGTCGTTAGGGTGGGAAAGCACGAACCCCAGCTCACCGCCGTCCACTCAGCACGTAAATGGGTGGGAGACAAGGCCACGATGAATGGGCCGGATCAATAACGCCCCGCGTGATCCGCGAATTCAAGCGCCGCTCGAAGCCCGTCAGAATTGCGGCGCCGCGGCCGGCAACGCCGCCGACGGGATGCCTTCGCACACCGAGTTGTTGATAGCCAGGTTCCCTTGGCCGTCGAGCGTCACCGTCCACACGGAGTCGTAGTCGTTCTCTGGCCAGTCGGGCGTTGCAGGTGCGCCGCCCTGCGGAAAATAGGCTGAGATCAGCGCACTCACCATCACCGGGATAGCGCCGTGTTCCCACCCCACCAATACGCTTGAATTCGAGAATCCCCCGCCGCCGAAGAAATAGTTGCTGGATGCTGAGCTCGAGCTCCAATCGAACCCCTCGGCCAGTCGAAAGGGCAGGTTATAGGCGATCGCGTACGGTTCAACGGTCAGCGCAGGTCTCACATACGACCAGGTGGAAACTCCCAAGGAGCTCTGTGTGCCCGTGATCGGCGTAGCGGGGTCGATCGCATACACCTGGGTGGGATGAATCTTCCCTCCCAGCACGCTCGGCAGCGCCAACGCGCGCCATTGCCCCGCCCCCACATAGTTGCCGTCGTCGAAACTGCCTTGCGGATGCGCCTCTGCGTGCCGAACGAGATACACAGTCTCGTTGCTGTTGATTCCCGTCGGAATTTGCGCTCCGCCCACTCCACCGTTCACCGCAATGTTGAAGGGAGTCTGCTGATTGCACGCGCTGGTCGGAACCCCCCGCAGCGTAGGGTAAGTTGAAGACGGGTTCGCCTTGCTGTCATACGTCGTCAGGCTCGCCGTTCCCGTCGGCGCGATCGAAACCACATAAATCGCATTCGCGCCCTGATAACTCGCCGGCAGCGTCAGGTTATAACCCTTCATTTGACTGATCCGCGCCAAAAGGCTGCTCGTCGTCTCCCACGGCGCAGAGAAAACATACGTGCCCGCGGTGTTCGCGGCGATGATGCCGTTTACCAGCGCTTCGTTGTCGCCGCCCTGGTCCGCGAAATCCAGCCCTTGGCACGTCGGGCACGAATTCGAAGCGGGAGACGCATCGATCGGGTAGCCCCCCGTCGTATACGGACTGCCGTACCCTGGGTAGATGGTGGACATGGTCACCGGGGTCAGCAGCGCGAACTGCTCCACGGCCTCAGCCGCCGCCATATCGGGGAATCTGCTCGCGGTTTGCAAATGGCTCATCGGTGTCAGCGCATAGATTCCGTTCACACTGGTCGTCCCCGCGAGCTGATGCAGATACGTGCCCGTCAGCAGCGACCGCTCCAGACCCTGGCTGGTCAAGTTTGCCGTGTAGGGATTCACATCCCCTGAAGTTTGGTAAGCCAGATCCTCGCTCACCACGAAGATCAGGTTGATCTGCCCGCTCTGTTTTTGCTGCGGCTGCTGCTGCGTCCCGGAAAAGTGATAGACCGCAAACAACACCGCCGCCCCAATCACCACGTACCAGGCCTTATTCATTCCCCCCGCCGGCGGAATCGCCGCCTGAGGCACCATCCCCGCCACAGAAGTCATCTCCGCCTGACCCGTAGGCACAACCCCCGCTCGAGCCGCAGGCGCCGGCCCCGCTGCCGGCGCTCCGCCAGCCTTCGCCATCCGGGCCGCCCCGCACTTCGGGCAAAAGCGCTCGTCGTTTCCCAACTGGTTCCCACAACTCTCGCAGAATGCCATCCCCCTAATTTCTCACAGCCTCTGCGAGACCGGGCCGAAAAAATCGCATCGCTTTTTCGGGTAGAAGCCGGGTGCTCCACATCTCGTCCGCCGCAGTCCGCCGCGGCGGAAGATGTGGGAAACCGCGAACATCACTCAGCCGAATTGCTGGGTGCCCCCGGTCCCTGGCATTTGGGGACCGGGGAAACCACGCAATCATCGGGAAAACGGGAGCCGAGAGCCTGCCCCGCGCGAAGCCGAATGGGGATCTGCTTCTCTCTTTCGTCTTGTATCAGGGCTTGGCTTCAGCCAAGCCGAAAACAGCCGGAGGGAGGCGAGGGTTTTAACCCTCGCAAAACCCCGCCCATTTTTTCAGAAATAAAGTACGCGGCGAAGCCGCGCAGCCCCGGCCCCGGAGGGGCCACCGAAAATAGCCCAGGACAAGTTCGCGAGAGCGAACGCAGTCCTGGGAAGGAGCACCAAACAAAGCGGTAGCCCCGTAGGGGCGGCGCGAAATTGCACAATGAAACTGCGTCGTGAGGCACGAAGCGTCAGGGCACGGCTGGTAGGTCGGGGATTCATCCCCGACAGCCGAAGCCCGCCCGCCCATATCCCCAGAAACACAGCACGCAGCGCAGCCCCGGCCCCGGAGGGGCCACCGAAAATAGCCCAGGACAAGTTCGCGAGAGCGAACACAGTCCTGGGAAAGAGCCCCAAACAAAGCGGTAGCCCCGTAGGGGCGGCACGAGATTGCACAATGAAACTGCGTCGTGAGGCACGAAGCGTCAGGGCACGGCTGGTAGGTCGGGGATTCATCCCCGACAGCCAAACCCGCCCGCCCATATCCCCAGAAACACAGCACGCAGCGCAGCCCCGGCCCCGGAGGGGCCACCGAAAATAGCCCAGGACAAGTTCGCGAGAGCGAACGCAGTCCTGGGAAAGAGCCCCAAACAAAGCGGTAGCCCCGTAGGGGCGGCGCGAAATTGCAAAACGAAAATGAGTCGTCATGCACGAAGCGTCAGGGCACAACGACCGAAAACCGACGGAGGGTGGCGAGGGTTTCAACCTCCGCAAAAACCGCCCCCACTCTTTCAGAAACAGAGTACGCGGCGAAGGCGCGCTCAAAAATCGAAGCGGATTATTTCACGGGCTGCGGGCTCGTCGGCTGCGCAGCGGGATCCGACGCAACGTAGGCGTCGCGCAATCCCTGAACGACATGCGACATCAGGAGGTTTCTGACTTCGAAAGCGGGAACAATGACAGACACATTGCTGTTCGCAGAGACGGCCCCGGCATATGTCGTGGACACCTCGAGCGTCAGGTCAGCTGACTCTTTAATTTCGCCCGTTACGACCCCCAAAAACTTGTAGTCATACCCGACGGCAGTCTTGAATCTGGTAACGTCAACGAACATTGGTGAACCGCTGCTCCCTCCGAAGGCATGCGCCTCCGCTAGGAAAAGACTTCCGGGCTTGCGCAAAGTCGTGAGAACCGGGTCCTTTGGAATCATTGCGATTGTGCCGGATCGTACGACCGGCTCCAGCCGGGTTACTCCGGTGTACTGAACGAATAATCCGGTGAAGATGACGGGGTCGCCCTCGACAACTTCGCCCTTTTCGATCATCTCCTGCGTAACGAATTGATCGAGCGAAATCCATTGGTAGTCGTAATCGTTGAAGGGCAACGCAAATTGAGCCGCCGCCAAGTCAACCGAATCATCCGCTGGGAAGAACCACAAATTGTCTGGATTAGAAGGAAGTGTTTGGAGATATGGCCGAGAATCCGCGGACTGCCCGCGATGATTTAGGGAAATGGAATAGGACACCACCCTACAGGGCTTGCCGTTCTCGATGCCAGGTTGGACGACGTGCCTATTAGTCATGACATAGAGAAAGCCAATGTCCTTGCCTAGCCTCGGTTCTGGAACTTGCACGATGAAGCCGGTCCCAAAGACAGCGTCTTGTTTTAGCTGCGCTAACTCGTCAGGTCTAAGCCTTGCAATGCTGTCATCTGATCACTTGGCACGCTCCTGAGGCGGCATCTGTGCCAATTCGACCTCGGTCGGTTTATGTACGCAATTCGTCCTGACGAAGACAACCGTCTTCTTGAGCTGAGTGGGGAACGGTAATTGATCCGCTCTGGGCGCGGGACCGGCTTGGCTTGGCTGCGAATGCCCGAGGACATTGGCGGTCCCACCGAGAAACGCAACTAGAGCCAATACGACAAACGGGAAATTTCTTCGCATAATCTTTCCCACCTTGATCATAGAACGAAGCCGTTGTCTGCGTTTGCAGCAAGAATTTGGAGCGAGCGGGTCTCGAAGTAGACAAACCCACCAGCGTCCGCGATCCTATCCCGGCGGCCGAAAAAAAACTTCCTGCGATTTGCATATAATTTCGCCGATCCGGCGCACAATGGTTTCAGAGATCAAAAATCAGGCATCAGGGACCAACCCTTACGTCCCCAAATCCCTGCCCTATGCTCTTTGATCTTCGTAACTCAAATGGATTGGCGACTCCACGGGAAGCTGCTTCTTAGAATCAGGACTTTACAGCAGCAGGCGTCGCGCAACCCATTTGCCACGAGGACTTTGGGTCTAAAGATAGGGTGGAGGGGGGGGGGAGTAACCGAAAGGTAAACCACCACCCCACCCCGGGCGCCTGCACGTCATGGCCCCCCCGGGAGCCCACCCCGACGTTCGGCGCGCGCGAAAGAGCCTGAGAGCGGAAGCGCAATCTCACCGTGCCGGAACGCAGCCGAAAATCGGAAATCGGCAGCCGAAAAGGCCGGAAACGCGCCAACCCGCCGAAAAAAACGGACTGTGAGACTGTGAAGCCGAGATTCACCAACCAAATCAACAACTTACAAGAAAAAATCGCACAGTCTCACAGTTTCTGTGTTTCTGTGGACTGTACCGCAAAATCGCATCCGTTTTTCAGCGAGGGGTTTTGCTTTTTGCCGCGAACTACGAACTATGAACTGCAAACTGAACGCTGTTAGCTGTCTGCTGACCACTGATCACTGATCACTGTTCTCACTCCGCATGAAACACAACATCGAACAGCAGCAAACTCGCAGTCGTAAAAATGATGTCGTAACCAAGCAGCATCTTGATCCAAAGTGTTGGATCGCTTTCGCCGGTGAAGATTGAAGTCGTCGCTTGCACCATCGCCAAAAGCGCCGGAATGAAAATCGGAAACAGAATCAGCGACAGCAGCAACTCGCGATTGCGGCTGCTCATCGCGAGCGCCGCGAAGAACACTCCGTTGCCAACCAAAGCCCAGGTTCCCAGCGGCAAAACCAGCGTCAGAAGCCAAGCGTTGCCTGCGATGTGCAAGTTGTAAAACACGAAGAAGAACGGCGCAAGAATCACCTGCACGATCGTCACGAAGAGAAAGTTGGCAATGGCTTTGGCGAGGTAGAGTTCAGCTCCAGGCGCAGGAACCATGCGCTGCGCATCCATCACCTGATGGCGAATCTCGCGCGACCAAGCCTGATTCAGCGCGCTCACTGAAGCGAACATCGTCGCGACGCACAGAACTCCTCCAGCAATCTGCTGCGCGAACTCGCCGCGAGGATCGAACGCGATCGAGAACAGCACAACCACAAGTCCGGAGAAGAACAGCATGGAGATCATAGCGTCGAGCGAGCGCCATTCGATGCGCAGATCCTTCGAGAGATGAGTCCACAGAGCGCGCATCATGATCCGCTCTCCGTTGTCGCTGGCTTCGCATCCTTCGTCAGATCGACAGTCTCGACAGGCTCGCCAATCGCCGCAGCGGCGCGAAGGTAATCTTCAGGCGCGAGGATCAGTTGCGTTCCGCGCGTTCCCGCGGAAACGCTGATCTTGTCGAACAGGATCGCAGTCTCATCCACGAAGATCGGATAAGCTTTCTTCGCGCCAAACACCGTAACTCCGCCGCGAATGTAACCAGTCAGCGGTTGCACATCCTTGAGCGGCGACATCTCCGCCTTGCGCCAACCAGCAGCGCGCGCCAGCTTCTTGAAGTCCAGTTCCGCATCTCCCGGAATCACGGCGAAGACAGTTTCGCCAGAACCAGTCGTCGTCAGCAGCGTCTTGAACACCTGCTCAGCAGGCATGTCGATCTTCCGCGCAACCGTGATCGCCGTCAGATCGTTGGGATCGACCTCATATTCGCGCAGCTCGAACGCGATGCCAAGCGATTCCAGGAAGCGCGCTCCATTGGTCTTCATAGCGTTGGCTTTCCTGGCTCAAGCGAGGCAACGCGACCAGCGCGAAGCGTCAGAACCCAATCGGCGATCGGCGCAGCCAGCTCGCGCTGATGAGTCGTCAGCACAATCGTCCGATCGCTCTGCCGAAAGCGAGCCAACAGCTCAACCATTTGCCGCGCGCTCTCAACGTCCATGTTGGAGAAGGGCTCGTCGAGCAGCAGTAATTCGGGTTGAGGCACCAGCACACGCGCGAGCGAGGTCCGTTGTCGCATCCCTTGCGAGTAGTTGCCGAAAGGCCGATTCAGCTCCGGATCGAGTCCCACCTGGCGCAGCGCATCTGCAGGCGTCAGGCATTCGCGTCCAGGATAAAGGCTGGCGAAGTAGCGCAGATTCTCCTGCGCGGTCAGCTCGTCGTAGAGCATCGGCGCGTGACTCATATAGCCGATGCGCGCGCGTTCCTGCTGCGGCTCTGCATCGCCAAAGACCCGAACTGTTCCATAGCTCGGGCGCAACAATCCCGCAAGGATGCGCAGCAGCGTAGATTTGCCTGCGCCATTCTCGCCCAGCAGCACATAGCATTTGCCTGGTTCGAGGTCGACCGTGACTTGGCGCAGCGCGGCAAAGCTGCCGAAGAGCTTCGACACCTTATCGATCCGAGCGCTATGCGTCTTAGGTTCGGCGCCGAATGCGTTCGCAGTCATGCAGTCAGTTAGCGGCCGTTTGCGTCGCGGACGAAGGAGCAGGCGCAGCGCTCGATGCAGTCGCAGACTTGGTCGCAGTTGGCTGCGCGCCAGGCTGAGCAGGAGCATACTTGCTGGCGCACTTCGCCTGAAGCACGTTGGCATGGAGAACACCATCGCGGCCATAAGTGCCTTCGGCAAGCGCCTGCGAGTCGTCCTTGAACGTGTCAGGCGGCGGTTCGGATCCTTTGTAGCTCACCTTCAGCAAACGTCCAGTAGCAGCTTTCGGCGAGTGGCTCTCATACTCGTTGAGGATAAAGTCAACATGCGGTCCATTGCGCTCGATCGAGCCAGGCTGCACAAAGCCCTCGACGCGCAGATTGCTGCGATAAGCCTTGTCGCCCATTCCGCCGAGCTCGGCGATGGTGACGTAATAGCTCTTGCTGGAACCGTAGCCTGTATAAGCCAGCCAACCGATGGTTCCGAGGATGACGGCAACGGCGATACTAACCTGCAAAGTCTTTGGGGATCTTTTCATGGTCTCTACCCTTTTAACGATACGAGCCTGTTATCACCATGGTCAACTGAGGGATTCGGTTCGGATGTGATTTGGCTCACTCCATGAAGACAGGGATCAAGGAGCCGAGGGAGCAAACGAACAAGAAGGCAGCCAGTGACGGTTGCATAAGTAATGTCCTGGGAGCGCGCCGGAGGCGCAGAGTTTGTTAGCCCCGCGCTTCAGCGTGGGGAAAGGGGGTTCCACATATGAGATCCGGAGTCCCGTAGGGACGGCGGAAGGTCATTTCTTTTGGGGGAATCAATAATAGGAACCACGTACCTGAGGGTACGAGCCGAGCAGCCCGGTTCGCGCCTAACGAGGCTAAAAACCGAGGGCTGATAGCTGATCTCAATGACTGCGGCGCAGCTTGCGGCAAAGCCCCGAGCGATTGCGGCCAGCGGCTCGGGCGGGCTCAAGCGAGCTTGCGATCAATGGAACGGCGATGGTTGCGATCAAAATCAGCTCGATGACGAATTCACTCATAAGAACCACCCTTAGAGGGCTACTTAGCGGTCGCGCTCCTGGCTCCTCGCGTAATGTCGCGATGCGATGATCACGGGCACTACAATCATGGCGACGAACGCAAGCCCAATCAGGAAGTCAACCATTGAAATCTCATCCAACCCAGGCTGACTTACAAGCCTTGACCCGATACACAACTAAGACCGAACCATACATCGGCTCATTGTGGAAAGAAAATCACCCCAGAGTGGGACTGCTCATGGTCCATTAGGAGCACCACCTGCGGACATCGCGGTGTGGCGGCCTTTTGGACAGGCTGCGGTGCTTCAGCTAACGGCTCGCGGGGAGCGATGACAATGAAAAGTCCACGCCTTCAGCATGGCGCTCAGGCCGCTTCACTCGCACGCTCATTGGCAGGGCTGCGACGATGGCCGGAGAAGCCACGAACGCAAGAAAAACCAACGCAATCAACAGATCGTTCATTGTCAGGCAACCTCCAATCCAACGGTAGTTCGACCACGAGACACAGGAAAAAGTCGCAACCGAAGGGAGAGTAACTCAACAAATTGATCTAAGGTAACTCTCAATTATTACCAATATTATAGTTTCCGCGGCGGGAATTGCAATAAGAATCGAAGGAATCCGGGCGGTTTTCAGGAAATGGCGCTAAAACTGGCTGCAACTAGAGAGCTAGACAGGAGCCGAAACGGTCGGCTTTCACCTTTATAAGATATTACCTTAGTAACGTTGGACAGGTCGTTCCCCGAGATCAGTGGGCCATTTCGAGGGTACTTGCCGCGCGGTTGAGCGCCTGGGTCACGACTTGCAACTGCTGCGCAGCCAGATTTGCATCCCGCGCATCGATTGCCTCGTTGACGCCGGGGATTACGACAGCGGCATAGCCGGTTTGCTCGCCCGGTGCGAAGATGGTGTGCCGGTACCACGGCCGCTTGGGAAGACCTGCGTCGGAGAGCAATGCCGTTTCAGTTCGCCGGAGGGCGAGATTGAGCTGCGCCAGATCGCCTGAAGGGGCGGCCTGCACGGCGGAGGCATGCTGCGCCGCCGCGGCAAAACGCGCCGCCGCCGCCAGTGCTGGGACAAAGTCAAGCGAGCCGAGCCCGGCATCGGAGGCGCGGTGCTTGGCGGCATCGAGATAGGCGGAGATTTCGCGGGCATAGGTCGCATAGTCGTAGGGCAGCACATCGGCATCGGCCATGCGCAAGGCTTCAAGGCCGATCATGCGCGCCATCTGCTGCAAATAGAGAAAATGCGGATCGGCATTCTTCGTGAACCACGCGAAGTTGTCGAACGCCGAATGATACACGCCATAGGGGCCGCTGGATTCCATGTCGGCAGATGGAACTCCCGCGTGTTGCAGGAAGGGCGTGTAATCCGACCCCGAGCCGAGATCGCCCACGCGCACCTCTTCTCCTGCAACGGGTGGCGCATTCGATTCATGGGATTCGCTCTGAGCGGAAGGCTTGAGACGCCATTGTTGATACACCGTGCCGCCGAGCGGGCTGGGAACGGACCGCGCGATGCCGCGCACGAATTCCTTCAGCGAAGGCGCCGCGGAAGCAGTAAAGTCCGTGCCCGAGACCGCCGTATCGACGTTGAAATAAGCCACGGCGCGATCGAGAGCACGGCCCTGCTGCTCCACCCATTCAGTGGAGCCGATGAGGCCTTCTTCTTCTGCGTCCCAACTGCAAAAGATGATGGTGCGTCTCGGACGCCAGCCCTGGCGCAGCAACGCGCCGACACCGTGCGCCGCTTCAAGCATGGCGGCCGTGCCGCTGGAGGGATCGGCTGCGCCATAGACCCAGGCATCGCGATGATTGCCGACGAGGACCCATGCGTCCGGATCTTGAGAGCCTTCGACCTTGCCAATCACGTCCCATATGATGCGGCGCTGATAGTCCTGCTGCGAAACAAGGTGTACTTTGGCCCCGCCCGGACCGAGGTGATAGTGAAAGGGCAACGCGCCCTGCCAGGTTTGCGGCGCGCTCGGGCCTTTCAGCGCCTGCAAGATCGGCGCTGCGTCGTGGTAGCTGATGGGAATCGAGACGATATGCGGCTCGCTGCCATTGGGCCCATCCGGATTCGCAATGCGCGCCGAGTTGGGCAGATCGAGCGTTGAAGCCACGCCGGGAGTTTCGGGATCGCCGGGATACTTGAAAAGATATTGCACCGAGCCGCGTTGCACGCCGGTCTCAGGCCGCCATGGACCGTTCGGCCACGGATCGCCTTTGGCATAACCATCGTCCTGCGGGTCAGAGTAGAGGAGAACGCCAACGGCTCCGCGCTGCTCGGCCAGGTAGACTTTGACGCCGCGAAAGTTGGAGCCGTAGCGGCAGATGACGATCTTGCCGTGCAGATCGATGTTGCGCGACGCCAGTTCGTTGAAGTCTTCGATGCGTCCGTAGTTCGCGTACACGGCTTCGCCAATCACGTCGCCGGAGCCCGAAGAGCCGTTGAACGGCATTACCACGCGGGGATCGTCCGCGGCCGGGTCGCCCTCCACGTGCTCGCGTGTGGGACCGGTCATGAGCGGACGGCCGCTCTCGTCCCAGGCTTCGACGCGCACCACTTTCGGCAGATTGAGCAAAACGCGGTACGGAACGATCTGCGTCTCAAGTCCGTCGGCGCGGAATTTGCTCGCCACGTACTCTGCGGTCTTGTGATCCTCAGGCGTTGCGGCCAGGTGCGGCTCAGCGGTCAGGATCTTCAGTTCCTCGCCCGCGAGCTTGGGGTCGGGAACCGCGAGGAATTTTTCTTCGAGCCGGGCTTCTGTGCTGAAGTCGGAGTAGCCGAGAGAACCCTGCGAGGTCGGGGCTTGCGCGGCTAGCCAGCCCGCCAGGAAGACGGCGGGAATCGCAGCCGGCAAAAGAAAAAAGACAAGCGTGGTGCGAACGTTCATGACATCGACTCTTCAAACACAGTTCGACTGCGCTCAGGCGACGGGTTGAGCGCAATGCGCGCAGCGCCGCGCGGCCAAAGGAATCTCGCTGAGGCATTCGGGGCACGGCTTGGTGGTGGCATCGGCCGGCGCGTCGGGCTTCTTCGTGCGCGCCAGAACCGCGTTCATGGGCAGCACAATCGCAAAATAAACTACGCAGGCCACGATCAGGAACGAAACCGCCGCGTTGAAAAAATTGCCGATCTTGACCTGTCCGCCGCCTACATGCAGAATAATGCCGCTGAAATCGGGTTTGCCAATTGTGGCTGCAATCAGTGGGTTCAGCACGTCACTCACCAGCAACGTCACAATCGCATTGAACGCGGCGCCCAGAATGACGGCGACCGCCAGGTCAACCACGTTTCCGCGCAGAATAAAATCGCGAAATCCCTTCAGCATCGCTTCCTCCGGTGCAGGCCGATCTCACCCGGCTTTCGATCCATTCTTCGCTGCACGAATCGCCGGCTGAACCTGCACTCTGCCATGCTACACGGCGAAGCGCGACCTCCGCAGTGCGGACTGCAGGCGGATGCGACATGCCTGGTTCGCGCTGTCGTTCCATCGCGAGCACAATCGGCGCTGGCACTACGGCACCGCAATGAGGAATACGATTCCGGCCAGGATCATCAGGTCGGCGTAGAGCAGCAGGAGGACGCCGGCATGGTAAAGATTCCATCTCCGCCGCAGGCAGCGAGCCGTCTCTGCCATGCCCCACGTGGCCGCCAGAAGCGCAAGAATCTGCCAATGCGAGCCGTGCAGATTGTCGATCGATGGGAAGCCTGCCAGCCGCAAACTCGCGGCAAATGCGCCCAGCGAGAGGAGAATGGCGCGCAGCAGCGACTTTTGCCGCAAACGGAAGATGTTGGAGCGAAGACGCACAACCTTTCACTGTATCGCGGCGGCGCGGGCAAGCTGCATCGCACTGCAAAAGACAAATGCTCGTAAGTCGCGCGATCTATCGCGCACGCCGGCTGCGTTATTGATCCGGCCTC
Source organism: uncultured Acidobacteriaceae bacterium (assembly GCA_963732305.1). Taxonomy (GTDB): domain Bacteria; phylum Acidobacteriota; class Terriglobia; order Terriglobales; family Acidobacteriaceae; genus Telmatobacter. The sequence continues at coordinate 726,566 of CAVSYW010000001.1, read as the reverse complement.
AAAATACTGCGTCTGTGCCCCATCCATTTCCGCGTTCTTTGCGGAAATGGGTGGGAAACAACAACACTATTAGTGGGACGGATCAATAGCCAGGAGAACTGCGCAACCCCGCGATCCCGGTGATACACTCACTTTGCCCGGTCCCGGGTTCCCCAAAAATCCAAATTTCCCACCGGGCCCACGAGGAGGCAAGTCAATGCAAACCGGCAATCCCGCTGTAGCTCCGCTCAATCCAGGTATCGTTTTCGACATGGTTCAGGCCCACCAGCGCACCGCGGCGCTCAACGCCGCCATCCAACTCGACGTGTTTCGCGCCGTCGGCCAGGGGCCTGGAGATGCAGCTTCAATCGCGCGTCACTGTTCGGCATCGCAGCGCGGCATCCGCATCCTGTGCGATTTTCTGGTGATCAATGGCGTCTTGGCCAAGGAAAACGGAAACTACAAGCACACGCCGTCGAGCGCAGCCTTTCTTGACCCCGCCTCGCCCGCCTGCATGGCTTCGGTGGCGCAGTTCCTCACCGAGTCGGCCATCATGCAGGCCGACGGGCAACTGGCGGATATTGTGCGTGCGGGGCGCACCCTTCTTCCCGGCCAGGGCACGGTTGAGCCCGACAATCCCATTTGGGTGGTGTTCGCTGAAAAAATGGCGCCCATGATGGGGCCCATGGCCGGGCCGCTCGGCGCGGTGGTGTTGGAAGGACGCACGGGGCCGATGCGCGTACTTGATATTGCCGCGGGGCATGGGCTTTTCGGAATTGAGATTGCGAAGCAAAATCCGCAGGCGCGCGTCACCGGCCTCGATTGGGCGCCGGTGCTGCGCGTGGCCTTGAAGAATGCCGAAAAGGCCGGCGTGAAGGACCGCTACGATATGCTCCCCGGCAGCGCGTTTGAAGTGAATTTCGGCGGCCCGTACGACGCGGTGCTGCTGACGAACTTTTTGCATCATTTTGACAAAGCCACGAACGTCAAGCTGCTCAAGAAAGTTCGCGCCGCGCTCAAGCCCGGCGGCCGCGCGGCGACGCTTGAGTTCGTGCCCAACCCGGACCGTGTTTCACCGCCCATGCCGGCGGCCTTTGCAATGACGATGCTGACCACGACCGCGGAAGGCGATGCCTACACCTTCGCGGAACTTTCGGCGATGTATAGCGATGCGGGATTCAAGGGCATCGCCGAGCACACGATTCCCATGAGCCCGCACACGGTGGTGATGGGGACGGCGTGAGCGGTAAAGGCAGCGGGTTCAGGAGACAATGTTTGCCATTGCATCGGGTATCGTGTAGCGTTACACTACTCATATGATCAAGAGCTTCCGGCATACGGGCTTAGAGGAGTTCTTTTTCACCGGCAGTAAGGCGGGAATCCAGCCGAGCCACGCGCGTAAGCTGAATGTTCAGCTCACGACCCTCAACAAAGCCAGAGTGCCCGCGGATATGGCTTCTCCCGGATGGAATTTGCATTTACTGCACGGAGACTTGAAGGGACATTGCTCGGTTAAGGTGAACGGCAACTGGAGGCTCACCTTTCGTTTTGAGGGCGAAGACGCAATCCTGGTCGATTACCGGGATTACCACTAGGAGGTATAAACATGCGGCAAATGTTCAATCCGGCGCATCCGGGTAGTGTGCTGCGCGAGTGGCTCGGTGAAATGCAGGTCTCCGAAGCGGCCGCCAGGCTGCACGTTTCGCGTGTCACGTTATCTCGTATCCTGAATGGAAAGGCCGGTATTTCGGTGGAAATGTCGCTGCGTCTCTCCGATGCCCTGGGAACCAGCCCCACGCTTTGGATCGACTTGCAAACCCAGTACGACCTCTGGCAGGCGAGCCGCAAACGGCGGCCAAAGATCGAGATGTTTAGGAAGGTTGCGTAATACGGCGGTGAATCATGTTGCAGTACAAGGGCTATATTGCGGGGCCGATTGATTTCGATCCGAAGGAGAACACGCTTTCCGGAGTTGTCGCGGGCCTGAAAGATGTGATCCATTTCGAGGGAACGACGGCGAAGGAACTGAAGCGTGCCTTCCGCGAGAGCATAGAAGAATATCCGCAGTATCGCGCCGAGAGCGCGCAGTAACGCGTGGCACTCAATGTTCGCGCCGCGCCCGGACGGCGGCAGCAAGTTCAGCCAGCAGCGCGCGCGTTTCCTTCCAGTCGATGCAGCCGTCGGTGATGCTCTGGCCGTAGACGAGCGGCTCGCCGGGCGTGAGTTTTTGCGCGCCGGCCACCAGGTTGCTCTCGATCATTGCGCCAATGATGTTCCGATTTCCGGCACCAATCTGCGCGGCGACATCGCTGCCAACCACGCCCTGCCGCCGATAATCCTTGCCGCTGTTGGCGTGACTAAAATCGATCATGATGCGCGGCGCAATGCCGGCACGCTCCATCAGCGCGGCGGTTTCGGCCACGGCTTCGGCGGTGTAGTTCACGGAGTTCCGTCCGCCGCGCAGGATGATGTGGCAGTCTGGATTCCCTGTCGTCACGAAGATGGCTGATTGGCCGTTGTGCGTGTGGCCGAGGAAAGTGTGCGACCAGGAGGCCGAGAGCACGGCGTCGATGGCCACCTGCACGTCGCCGGAGGTCGCATTCTTAAAACCCACGGGACACGACACGCCGGAAACCAGCTGCCTGTGCACCTGGCTCTCCGTGGTGCGCGCGCCGATTGCGCCCCAGCACACCAGGCCCGCGATGTACTGCGGCGAAATCATATCCAGAAACTCGGTTCCCGCGGGCACGCCCATCTCCGCCAGATCGAGCAGCAGGTGGCGTGCCAGGCGCAGGCCGTCGTTGATTTTGAATGTCCCGTCGAGGTGGGGATCGTTGATCAGTCCCTTCCAACCGACCGTAGTCCTCGGCTTTTCAAAGTAAACGCGCATCACCATGCGCAGGTCGGCGGAGAACTCGTCGATCGCGCTCTTGAGCAGGCCAGCATATTCGCGTGCGGCCTTCACGTCGTGAATCGAGCAGGGTCCGGCAAGCACCACGAGCCTATCGTCGCGCCCGTTGAGAATGTCCGTGATCTCGCTGCGGGCATTGAATATCGTGGTCGAAGCGGCCTCCGTGAGAGGAAGCTCCTCCTCGAGAAACACCGGGGGAAGGACGACTTTCGTCCATTGAATGCGAATATCTTCTGTAGGATGGAACATTGGCTTCTCTACCGGCTGTACCGATGACCTCACGTGGGCGCTATATCGAATTTATCAGTTGGATATCGGCCGGAAACAGCGGCAATGGCGCGACAGAGCAAGAGCCCAAGCCTGAGGGTCCGGCTCAATGCTGACAGAATTCAGGAGTCTTGAAGGCCCCTGCTTCCTCCGTCGAACGCGTTCAGCGCGTGGCCTCGTAAGCGGCGACCGCGCCGCCTGCGGCCAGGGTACCCACCACGATCGGCACCCAGAGGCGGATGTGATGCTCGGGTCCGGAACCGGCGCCGATGTACTCTTTGCCCTTCTTCACGCGTGTTACGTCGGCGTAGTTGAAAGTCTGCACCTTATTGCTGTCGGCGCTGGTGATCTGGAAGGTCGCATCGGAGACGTTACCCAGGGATCCCAACGCTTCGCTGTTATCGCGAAAGTCGACCCGCACAATGGTGCCGGTGCGATACTTGCCGAGCCGTTTTTCGATCTTCCGCGCATGCTTTTCGAGCTTGGCGGAGGACTCAGCCTGGCAGGCGGTCGCCATTGCCATCGATGCAAAGGCAATCGCGACAAGAAGCAACGAGTTACGACGAAGAAATCGAAAGATTCTGTTCATTGGGGCCCCCTCCAAAAAATCGAACAACCACTTGCTTTGATGCGCTTATGCCCGCTCAGCCGCAACTGCGATCGCCGGCAGACGGTTTCACAATAGCACTAAATCAAGTTGGACGGCGAAAGGCCGGACGAGAAGCATTACGTCCGTCATAAAATGCGCGTGAAGATGCAAAGATGGGCAATGGCGTCCGTGCCCCATCCAATTCGCGCTTTTTGCGAAATGGGTGGGAAAGCGAAAAGGCCGGGTACAGCGGATCTGGAGCCGGCCGAGCTCCGTCATAAAATGCGCGTGAAGATGCAAAGATGGGCAATGGCGTCCGTGCCCCATCCATTTCGCGCTTTTTGCGAAATGGGTGGGAAAGCAAAAAGGCTGGGTACAGCGCCTCTGGAGCCGGCCGAGCTCCGTCATAAAATGCGCGTGAAGATGCAAAGATGGGCACTGGCGTCCGTGCCCCATCCATTTCGCGCTTTTTGCGAAATGGGTGGGAAAGCAAAAAGGCTGGGTACAGCGCCTCTGGAGCCGGCCGTGCTCCGCCATAAAATGCGCGTGAAGAAGCAAACATCGGCACTGGCAACGGGGTCCCGCGCCTTGACATTGGCAGATGAGCATCACTAAACTTGAAACGGGTATTCTCAACATTTTCTTCAATAAGTCCAATGATTAGAATGGCTTAATTGAGAATGGATTCTGCCGGATCGCGTGACGACGACCCGGAAGTGGGTTGCGATCGGGTCGGGGGAGAGCCGGAAACATGTCCGATGTGCGCCTCAGTCCGCGTGAGCGACTGGTGTTGACTGCCATCATCGATCTCTACATCGCGACCGGCGAGCCGGTGGCATCGCAGGCGGTCGCGCGCCAGTTTGCCGATCGCGAAGGTTTGAGCTCGGCCACTCTACGCAATGTGATGGCTTCGCTGGGCGATGCAGGACTTCTGGAGCAGGCGCACACATCGGCAGGACGCGTGCCTACGGCTGCTGCTTTTCGTTATTACGTCGGGCAGATTACCCAATCGGGCGGCACACCGCAAGGGGGACTTGCCAGGCTGTCCCAACCCGGCGGCGCGGAATCCCAATTGAGCGTTGCCCGCCGCGGCGAAATCGAGGAGAGTTTTTCCGGCGTCACGAGCACGCACGATTATCTGGAGCGCACCTCGCACGTGCTGGCGCAGCTTTCGCGCGGCCTGGGTGTGGCGCTGGCCAGCTCTGCGGCAGGGCAGGTGCTCGAGCACATTCACTTTTCGCGGCTATCCACGGGGCGCGTGCTGGCCGTGTTGGTCACGCAGGCGGGCGCGGTGCTGGACCGTGTCCTCGCGCTCGATCGCGAATTGACGCCGGTGGAACTGGAAACCGCAAGCCGCTACCTGAACGAGAACTTTCACGGCTGGCCGATCGATCGCATCCGCGCCGAAGTCGAGCGCCGCGTTGAGATCGAGCGCGAGGCCTATCGCCAGTTGCTCATCTCCGTCGAGGAACTCTGCCGCAAAGGCGCGCTGGCCGGCGGTGAAGGTGGACCGGCAATTTTTGTGGACGGCATCGCCAACCTCATCAGCGCCGAGCAGGATCGCCAGCGGCTGCACCAGATGCTGCTGGCTCTCGAGGCCAAGCAGCGGCTGGTGGAGATACTTACCGCCTATGTGGACGGACGCCAGCAGGAGGTGCGCGTGATCGTCGGCCTGGATGCGGCTTCGCCCGCCATGCAGGATCTGGTGTTGATCGGCGCCCCGGCCCGGATGGGCGATACGAATGTGGGGACCGTCGCCGTGATTGCGCCGACGCGTATTCAATACCAGGAGATGATCGATGCCGTGAGTTACATTGCGCGCCTTTCCGAGCGCATCCTCGATGTTCCCAACGCGTAGAGCCTGTTTCAAGAAAGTCCTCGTGAAAGGGCACGACTTCAGTAAAGTCCTCGTGAAAGGGCACGACTTCAGTAAAGTCCTCGTGAAAGGGCACGACTTCAGTAAAGTCCTCGTGAAAGGGCACGACTTCAGTAAAGTCTTCGTGAAAGGGCACGACTTCAGTAAAGTCCTCGTGAAAGGGCACGACTTCAGTAAAGTCCTCGCGAAAGGGCACGACTTCAGTCGTGCCGAAAAGGGCAGGAAAGATTGGGGTTTTAACCCCTGAGGGATCCTGGCGAAATCACTTAACCTACTTTTTGAAACAAGCTCTACGCAACCCCAAGTGGCAAGCTGCCGGGTCGGCTTCAGGCGAGGGGCTTTCAGGCCGGTACGGATTTCTGCAGCCAGCCAGAGGAATTTTCATCTAAGTAAGCGGCGTTAATACTTTCGGAGAAAGTAAGGCATCATGCTGAATCAGGAGATTGAAGAGTTGAAGGCAAAAGAATCAAGGGAACCCGCAGCCAGAATCGATCCCGCGGCCGAGTTGCCGCCGCCCGATGAGCCAATGGCCGATGGGCTGGGTCAGGCGCAGTCTGGTGGGCAAACGGAGATCGATCAACTCAAGGGCGAGCGCGACCAGTTGCTCGACCGCCTGGCTCGCATCCAGGCGGAGTTTGAAAATGCGCGCAAACGCGCCGAGCGCGAGAAGATGGATTTCCGCGACCATGTGACCGGCAGTGTTGTGGAGCAATTTCTGCCGGTCCTGGACAACTTCGAGCTGGCGCTAAAGTCGGAAGGTTCGGCGCAACAGCTGCGCTCCGGAGTGACGTTGATTGTGAAGCAAATGGAAGAGATTCTGCAGAAGATGCAGGTGAGCGCGATCCCGGCGGTGGGCGCGCAATTCGACCCTCGCGTGCACGAGGCGTTGGGAACGATAGAGCGCGACGATGTGCCCGACCAGCATGTGGCAGAAGAGATCCGCCGCGGCTACAAGATCCGCGAAAAGCTGCTAAGGCCCGCGCTGGTGCGCGTAGCGCACAACAACAAACAAGTGAATGAGTGAAACGACTTCTAGCTGCTAGCTTCGGGCATGGTTGATGCACGTTTCGAAAAGGATCCGAATGAATGCCGCGTCTCGAGAGCGATGCGATTTTGTAGATGGCATGAAGAAGCTAAGAGCTAGAGGCTAGGAGCTGGACGTAAGAGTGAGCAAAGCAGATTACTACGAGGTCCTTGGCGTCTCGCGAGACGCTACAGATCAGGAGTTGAAAAGCGCCTATCGCAAACAAGCGCTCAAGTACCATCCTGACCGCAACCCCGGGGACCACGCGTCCGAGGAGAAATTCAAAGAAGCCAGCGAGGCCTATCAAGTGTTATGCGACGCCGACAAACGCGCCGCATACGACCGCTACGGTCACGCCGGTCTTGGATCGCAGGGATTTGGCGCCAGTCCGTTTGCCGGCGGCGTCGACCTGGGCGACATCTTTGGCGATTTATTCGGCGAGATGTTCTCGATGGGCGGCGATCCGCGCGGAGGGCCGCGCGCCTCGCGGCAGCATCGCGGTGACGATCTGCGCTTCGACCTGGCCATCGACTTCGAAGACGCGATCTTCGGCGTCGAAACGGAAGTCAAGATCCGGCGTCTGGAGACGTGCGGCGCCTGCCAGGGAAAAGGAAGCGCCTCAGGCCGCGGCCCAAGCGCGTGCGGCAATTGCCGGGGCCAGGGCCAGCTTCGCTATCAACAGGGATTTTTCTCGGTTGCTCGCACCTGCCCGGCTTGCGGCGGCGCTGGATCGGTGATCGGCGATCCATGTACCGTGTGCCGTGGCGAAGGCCGCGCGGCCGCTGAAATCAAGCTGAACGTCAAAGTGCCGCCAGGCGTCGAGGAAGGAACGCGCATCCGTTACGGGGGCGAGGGCGACTCCGGTCGCCGCGGCGGGCTCAAGGGCGATCTTTACATCATCCTCTCCATCCGTCCGCACGATTTCTTCGAGCGCCGCGGGCACGATCTCTATTGCGTCATTCCCATCAGTTTTCCGCAAGCGGCGTTGGGCGCGGAGTTCGAGATTTCCGGCATCGATTCCCCAGTCAACATCAAGATCCCCGAAGGCACCCAGAGCGGCAGAGAAATTCGCGTGCGCGGACGCGGCGTTCCCCACTTGAACGAGAAAGGCACCGGAGACCTGATCGTCAAGGTCGTGGTGCAGATTCCGCGCAAGCTCAACCGCGCCCAGCGCGAGTTGGTCGCCAAGCTGGCAGAAACCATGAGCGTGGACAATAGCCCCACCTCGCCGGGGCTCATCGAGAAGATGAAGGATTTGTTCAGCTGAAAAGCAGGGATCGGTTGTCAGCACTCCGCATTTAGCGACGGCCTTCAAGAAAACTCAGTGCGGCGCTTCAAACTTTCCAGGGATTGATGACGGGAATGCCGACAGCCAGAAATGGCGCAGTATCGCGCGTCGCCACCGAGCATCCGTTTACCGCGGCAGTGGCGGCAATTTGGCAATCCGCGACAGAAATAACGATTCCCCGAGCGGCGGTTCGGCTTGCCAACGAGGCGTAGGCTGTGGCCGCCTCCCGCTCGAAGGCAAGAAATCGATCGGCAAAATAGTTTGCAAGCAATTGCTGCGCTGCTTCGCCGAGGGCGTTTTTCCGTTTTCCACCCGGGAGGAGCGCGATCCCTGAGAGTACCTCCATCAGCACAGTTGCGCACAAATACAGCGATTCTTTGGGCTGATGATCGAGCCATAGGGTTGCCGCCGGATCGGCCAGCCGCTTTAGTGGCTCCGAAATGACATTCGTATCGAGGAGGATCACGAGAAATCCGCAGGTTCAATCGGTCTCGGATCGCGAGTGAATTTGATGTCGATTCCGCCAAATCGCCGCCCTAGGGCCGCGAGTTGCGATCCGAGCCCCAACTCCGCGCTTGGGGAGACGCTATCTACCAGAATCTTGCGGATTTCCGCTTCGGTGCTGCGCCCATTCCGCGCCGCGCGCAACTTGAGAGCACGGTGGGTCTTTTCGGGAATATTACGAACCGTAACTGCGGCCATGTACGTGCTCCTTCGACCTTGATTACAATGATAGCATTTTGATAGAAATGATATCAAGCCAGGGCGGATTCGCCGCCAGCACCGTGATCGCAGCCACGGCAATCCCGATGGCCAGGCTCATGCGGTCAGTAAATGCGAAGACGAGAGGATCTTCGTTGAGCTCGCCGCGCGAGGCCAGCAGCCAGATGCGGCAGAGCCACAGAATCATCAGCGGCATAATGAGCCACAGCATTTGCGCGCGGCGATAGAGTACGACTACGTCGCTGCTGCTGATGTAGATGGCGAACACCATCACCGCCGCAAAGGCGCTGGCCGTGCCAAAGCTCTGTAATTGAGCGGCGTCGGCCACCATGTAGCCGCGCCCGTTGTGCGGCGGCGATCCGCTGCTGCGCAAATTCTCAAGCTCCGCAAAGCGCTTGACGATGGCCAGCGAGAAGAACAGAAAAATCGCAAAGCTCGCCAGCCAGTGCGAAATATGCGATCCGGTGGCCGCGCTGCCGGCAAACAGGCGCACCGTGTAGAGGCCGGAGAGCACCAGCACATCGACCAGCGCCATCCGCTTCAGGTACCAGGAATAAGCGAGCGTCGTTCCCAGATAAACAAGCAGCCACCCAGTAAAGGCAAGTGGAAGCAGGCGCGCGCCTGAGAAAGCCAGAAGCAGCAGCACGGCCACCATGCCGGCGCCGCTGACGGCAGAGAGGTCGCCCGCGGCAAAGGGGCGCAGGCGTTTTCGTAGATGACGGCGGTCGGCCTCGATGTCGAGCAGGTCGTTGACGATGTAAGCCGAAGAAGACGTGAAACTGAAACAGAAAAATGCCAGCAGCGCGGCCAGCAAGCGGGTGGCATCTCGCGAGTGCTCCAGCAGGAGAGGCAGAAAGATGAGCAGATTCTTGGCCCATTGATGCGGCCGCATGGCTCTGAGCGCCGACTTGAGCGCGCCGGGGCGTTCAACAAAAGTGCGCGTGGGGCGAATGCCGCGAAAACGCATTCTCAGCCGCAGGCGAAGGCTGGGGTTGGCCACCATGATTTGAGCGGCATGTTCAAGCAGCGGCAAATCGGACGTGTCGTTGCCGATGTAACCGTACTCGCCACCACTAAACTGCATGCGCAGTCGATCGAGCTTGCGAGTTCCGATCAGGTTAACTTCGCCGTCGCTGCCCAGGACGCCCGTAAAGATCCCGAGATGCGCGGCGACCCGCTGCGCCAAACGGACATCGGCTCCGGTGACGAGGTAAAGAGCGCGTCCGCGCGCCCGCTCCTCATGAAGAAACTGCAGCAACGTGCGGTTGTAGGGTAAGTGGTCCACATCGAGAGAGACGTGCGAGGTGACGAATGCCTTCAGGGCCGCCCTTCCGCGAAAAAGTTGCAAAGGCAGGGCGAAAATCAGCGCGGGACGCGTGCGCACCAGCACCAGCAATGAGTCGACGAGAGTATCGGACTTGACCAGGGTGCCGTCGAGATCGACACAAAGAGGCCGCAAATCAGCCGGGACCTGCTCCGGCTTGCCGGCGGAACTCGTGATCGACTCGGCCAAGGAAACTCCTCAAAAGGGATGGGCCAAGTATATCGCTGCAATCAAGAGCCGAAGTCCCTGGGTAGTGGGTCAGTTTGAATCCGCTGGTAGTGGATCAGTTTGAATCTGCTTTGAAAGGGCACGAATTCATTCGTGCCGCAAAACGCCCGATGATGAACGCGCGCTTTACAGGCTGCGGAAAAACTCGCCCGGCAAAGAGTTTTGTAACAGGGCACGAGTTTACTCGTGCCGGCAAAGCCAACAAAATGAGTCGGGCTTTAGCCCCTGCCAAATCATCCTTCGCCGAATTCGCTTTTCGTTCGGACTTTTTCCGCAGCCTGTTTAGCCGCCGGGGGATGGTTTCTTCAAACTGACTCACTAACACGCCCCGTATCGAGCAGTCGCCATCGATCAATCGGGCCCGCAGCCGAGATGCGCCACGCGGTCTGGCGGAATAACGGCGTGGTCGTAGATCGAGATGTTGTTGGGATCGCGCACCAACTTATAGCCGCCAAAAGCCGGATCGGTCAGCGCATCGGCCGCCGCATCGCGAGGCCAGCCATCGAACTCCAGCAGCGCCACCACAGCCCGCCCTCGAATCTGCGCTTCCAAGTACGAGAACCGGCCCAATTTTCGCTCCCGCGCTGCCCATGGGTCGCTTACCGAATAGAAATCTGAAAAGATTTGCGTTGCGTCCAGGCTCATCACCATCGTCTTTTCATCGCATGGGTCCTGGGCGCTATTGGCGAATGCGGTGATTCTCAACTGCTCTTCCACCAGCGCGCGGTGATAGTCCCACGAAGACCCGGTGGGAACGCCCCGCGGCATGTGGTGGATGTTGCCGGGCCGGACAAGCAGTTTGGAAGGAGCGTACTTAAGAACAAGCGGACCGGTAAGTGCGCCCACCGCCTGATTGCCGGCCACGATGCTAAAGGCGAGCGCGTAGACGAGCATCGGGCGCGCCGAGAAAGCGCGCGAAATCGACCATCCAACCAGCATGGAGATTCCGGCCAGGCAAAGGATGAAGTGCCGTCCGGGGCGGGGATTTGCGATCCAGAACACCAGCGCCGGAACAATCAACAGGAGCGGGCCGGCGGCCGAGTTCAAGAGTGCCGTCCGCTGCGCCGATGCGGCAGGCGCGGCGTGCGTTGCGCGAATCATCCAGAAGATTGCGACCAAGCCTGCAACCACTGTGACGATGCCACAATTGAATGCAAGCGTAAATGCGCCGACAGGAATGTCTTTGAAGCGAATGAAATGTGCCAGGAAGGCGCCCAAACCGCCGCTTCCCGGCGTGGTATCGACATAGACCCACTTGAGCAGCAGGAATCCCGCAGTTGCAAGTACGGCAGCAACGGCGCGCGGGCCGGAGGATTTGAGAAGGCGAGTGAAAGAACCAAAGTCCGCGCGGGCCAGCACAACAAATGGCAGAGCCAGAGCAACCTCCGCCCTGGTGACCATCGCCGCCAGCAGCAAGAGCGAACCGAGAATCGCAAAAGGGATGGCGCGCACGACGCCGACAGGCAATAACAGGCAGAGCGATCCGGCCGCAAAGAGGGCGAAGGCGGGAAGGATCGGATGCCCACTGGTTCCAAGTTCGAGCATCATGGGGCTGAGGGCAAACACAATCAGGGCCACCGTGGCAGAGCGGAGACCGTAGAGTGTCCATGTCAGCAGCCAGGAAAAGAAACAGCCCGCAACCGCCGCATAAAATCCAATAGCGTTGATCAGGCCAATCAGGCGTTGAGGATCAGCAAGAGTTTGCGGGCAGGCAAGCCGATAGATCGCGGCGATGTAGCCAAAGTCGAACGCCTTCCCGTATTGGCTCTCTGCAGCCAGATGCGCGCCGGAGCGCGCGCCGTCCAAGAGGCCTACGAGCAGCAAATACAGGTCGTCTTCGCCAAGCAGGCCCCGGTACCGGAACCGGTAAATCCAAAGTCCGTAAGCCGCCAAAGCCAGAACCAAAACCAAAGAGTCGATCCAGGAATTTCTACGGCTGAATTGCGGGAGAACGCGTAGGCCCTTATTAAGGCCGGATGGAGTCGTTTCGGGCTGAACGCTGGCCGGGTCTTGCATCGCGCCACCTGCAGGCAAAATCCTGCGCCGCACTCGCGGCAACGACCTCTGAGCCAAATTGTTGCGGGAAGTTGGTGGAGCTGAGCGGGATCGAACCGCTGGCCTCCTCGTTGCGAACGAGGCGCTCTCCCAGCTGAGCTACAGCCCCACGGCTTCCTCTATCTTAGCAGCGAGGTAACATTTGGGAAAGAGGGGCCCCTGGGCGGCGCTCCGGCTTACGGAGGAGTGCGGCATTGGGGCAACACCGGGACATGGAAGACAAATCATTCGCGCCCGAGCGATGAAGGGGTAGGGTATGACCAATCCAGAAAATGTTGACCGGCCAGAGTGCTGGCCCGCGTTGCCGCTTGATTCCTGGCGCGAGACCTGCGCCACGCTGCACATGTGGACCCAGATTGTGGGCAAGGTGCGGCTGCGCCTTACGCCGCTGGTCAATCACTGGTGGAATGTCCCGCTCTACGTGAACGCGCGCGGCCTCACCACGTCGAACATTCCCGACGGCGAACGATCTTTCGAATTGCGATTCGATTTCGTCGCGCATCGGCTGGTCCTCGAGTGCTGTGACGGCCTGGTCAAGGAGCTGCCGCTGCGTCCCATGGCGGTTGCCGATTTCTATCGGGACTTTATGGAGATGCTGCGCTCAGCGGGGGTAGAGGTCAGCATTTGGCACATGCCGGTGGAGATTCCCAATCCTATCCCCTTTGACGAAGACCGGGTTCATGCAGCGTACGACGCGGAGCGGGTAGAAACTTTCTGGCGCATCCTTCTCTCAGTGGATGCGGTCTTTCACAAGTTTCGCTCGGGTTTCATCGGCAAAGCCAGCCCGGTACATTTCTTCTGGGGAAGTTTTGACCTGGCGGTCTCGCGTTTTTCCGGACGGCGCGCGCCCCAGCGCCCCGGCGCGGACCTCATCACGCGCGAAGCCTACTCGCACGAAGTCAGCAGCGTGGGATTCTGGCCGGGAAGCGGCGACATGAGCAGTCCAGCATTCTATTCGTACGCCGCTCCCGAGCCGCAGGGATTCAAGCAAGCAATGGCGCGTCCCGATGCAGCGCGATACGATGCCGGCCTCGGCGAGTTTCTGCTCTTGTACGACGATGTGCGCAAAGCAGAATCACCGAGCGCGGCGCTGCTGGAGTTTTGCCAAAGCACATACGATGCCGCGGCTGATTTGGGCAAGTGGGATCGGGACTCGCTGGAACGGGGATAGGTTGCGGGGCGAGGAAGAGCCGGTTGGGGCAGAACTGCCGATCCGCTGTGTTGCGCAGTTATGCCTTGATCGCCGCTAGGCTTTCCTGGCGCGTGGCATCGACCGCAAGAAGCGTATTCATCTTCGTCAGCTCCAGCAGCGACAGAATGCGCGGCGTCACTCCGCAGAGGCGCAGGGCACCGCCCTTCGCCGCGAGCGAGCCGTACGTATACACCAGCATGCCGAGCCCGGCGCTATCGATGAGTTCGACTTCGGTCAGGTCGAATACGAGCTTGCGGGTGCCGCCGTTGATCAGCGAACGGATCTGAGCTTCGACCTCGCTGAGCGAGGTGCCGAGCGTAATGCGTCCGGTGAAGACAACCACGGCGCAACCATCATTCTGTTCGATTGACGCGGTTACTGACATGGAAGGATTCTATCGCGAGCAGCCAAGCCGCCCGCAGGAAGTTTCTGCTTGACACGCGGCGCTCATCCCCGCGCCAGTTGGCGATAACGCCCCAAAACTCACCGATCCCAACCTCGACGTTGATTCTCGATGCGTTTTTTCACTTTTTTGTCCGGGTCATTCTCACGTTTCGGCAGTTTTTGTCCGCGTCGTTCTCACGTTTCGGCAGTTTTTGTATGGGTCGTTCTGACGTTTCGGCCTTTTCTTGTCCGGGTCGTTCTCGCGGAATCGCACTAAAACGTCTGCCTGTAAGCGGTCTTTTGCGCTCCGGCTCAGTTTCAGCTCCCCGCTTGTCGCCCTATAAGCCTACAGAAATCCGGATTTATGTCCGGGTCGTTCTCGCACAAAAGATGCCGCCGATACGCCCTATAACTGATTCATATTGGCAAGGAACTCGGCGTTGTTGCGCACCTTCTCCAGGCGGCTGATCAACAATTCCATCGCTTCCACCGGTGAAAGCGGATTCAGCACGCGGCGCAGGATGAAGACGCGCTGCAAATCTTCCTTGGGGATGAGCAATTCTTCCTTACGGGTGCCGGAACGCTGGATGTCGATGGCCGGGAAGACGCGCTTGTCCACCAGCTTGCGGTCGAGGATGATTTCCATGTTGCCGGTGCCCTTGAATTCTTCGAAGATCACTTCGTCCATGCGGGAGCCGGTGTCGACCAGCGCGGTCGCAATAATTGTCAGCGACCCGCCTTCTTCGATGTTGCGGGCCGCGCCGAAGAAGCGTTTGGGCCGTTGCAAGGCGTTCGAGTCGACGCCGCCGGAGAGCACCTTGCCCGAAGGCGGAACGATGGTGTTGTAGGCGCGCGCCAGGCGCGTGATGGAGTCCAGCAGAATCACGACATCGCGCTTGTGCTCCACGAGTCGTTTTGCCTTCTCGATGACCATTTCGGCCACCTGGACGTGGCGCGCTGCGGGCTCGTCGAAGGTCGAGCTGATCACTTCGCCCTTCACCGAGCGCTGCATGTCGGTGACTTCCTCGGGGCGTTCGTCAATCAGCAAAACGATCAGCACGACCTCTGGATGGTTCGTCGTCACGGAGTTGGCGATGGACTGCAGCAGCATGGTTTTGCCGGTGCGGGGCGGAGCGACGATAAGGCCGCGCTGGCCCTTGCCGACGGGCGTGAGCAGATCCATCACGCGGCCGCTGATGCCCTCGCGCACCGTTTCCATCTTGATGCGCTCTTGCGGATAGAGCGGCGTCAGGTTGTCGAATAGAATTTTGTTCCGCGTCTCTTCGGGCGATTCGAAGTTGATTGCCTCGATCTTGACCAGCGCGAAATACTTCTCGCCCTCGTGCGGCGGGCGGACGTTGCCGCTGATCGAGTCGCCGGTCTTGAGATCGAACTTGCGTATTTGGGATGGAGACACGTAGATGTCGTCTGGCCCAGGCAGATAGTTGTAATCGGGGGAGCGAAGGAAGCCGTAACCGTCAGGCAGTATTTCGAGAACACCCTCGGCGAAGATGTGTCCTTCTTTTTCGCTTTGTGCCTGAAGGATCTTGAAAATCAGATCCTGCTTCCGGAGGCCGCTCGTCCCGGGAATCTCAAGGGAGCGGGCGATTCGGCTTAATTCAGTAATGTTTTTTTCTTTGAGTTCTGCGATGGTCATTTTCACCTGCACGAAGGCGGGATTTTTTGGGGTGGGATTCGGAGAGGGAAATTCTCCGGAGAAGAAGAACTGACGGGCATCAAGTCGTTCAACTGGCGCAAAGCAACCTGGAAACCAAGCTCAGAACCTCCCGAATGGGACTGGAGCTGCTGAGCGCCGGAAAAATCTACTTTTTCGCGGGGAAATGGCCCTTAATTGTTCGCCTGACTTAAACTTACAAGCGACGCGAGGCACGTTAAGCCGCGCGCCGCCTTTCAACCGGTTGGGCCGCTGGCGCCACGTTGGGCACCCGCCCTCCAGGATTGGCCGTCTCAAACCGGCACAAAACCTCGTTTGTGGTGTCTTGCAGCCGTGTGTTCGGCTTGTGGAGCTTGCGCGTTGCCTTGCTAGCCAGTTGACAGAGCTGGTAGCGATTTTTCACTTGAGAAAGTGCCTTAAAAACAAGATCGGACCGCATTGGTATCTCCTTGTATTACAGTTGCTTGCACCGGATGAACTGATGGATAACCATCCCGGTGCAGCAGAGGGGAGCCGTTACAAACGAGGGCCACCCAAATTGATGCTTCCACCTCTTAGACGCGCTTGTCAGGCCCGCGAACGCAAAATTTTAGCGGCGATTGCGCGATTTGAAATGGATGCCATGCCGTATCGGTTTCGAGATTGCGCGTCGAAAATACGGGTGCCTCGAACAGCTTTTCCGGGAGCTTAAGTACGCACCCAAAGCATCAACAGAGCACTCACGCTTAGTTTGATGCAGGAAATAGGCTGACGGGCACACCCGGCCGCAATTGCGCAACCTGCCCTCTATGGATGGCTACGATGAGAGTATAACCAACCTTCGTCGCGGTCAATAGTTATTTCGTGCTAAAAAGAGGGTCTTTTGCGAATCTTGGAAGCGGTTCCCACAGTGGCCATACTCATAATAGACACTCATTTTACAACACCTATTATCAGTAATTTACAAGAGACGCCTCGGCGGAGTCTCCCTGCCCGCGCCCGCCACGCGCATGGATGTGGGGCTGCCGGCAATCGGTATTGTCGTAAAAGTGAACCTCTCCGGTTACCTGGATTGGACTCGCCCCGCCTTGCCCGGCCTTTGACGAGGCTTCCAGGAACGCCCGTCCGGATCGGAGAGAAACAGGTGTCCATTCTCGTCGCGACCGCAGATGCGGCGTTTCACGGCCCCGGCGCGTTTGGGGGCGGCAATGATTTCATCAAGGCGGAAGAGAGCCATCATGAGGACTCCCACGAAGGGAACGCCCGCCAGAAAGTTCAACAAGCCGGATTGCAGAACGGCATCGTGCACAGTGAATTCCAGGATGAGGCGCTGCTCGAGTGTTTCTTTTTGAGTCGATGAAGATATCGGCATAAATCAGGAAACATTCATACACCGAGGTAACCGGCCTGTAGGCGAGGGAGTGAATAAGCGGCCGCGAATCGGCGGTGCCGGCGGGCCGAATTCGCGTGAACCAGGCCCAGTCGCTAAGGATAACTATGACCAGTAGCTTCTATCGAGCGTGCGGTATTGGATCGCTTCGGCGAGATGGGCAACGGTGAGCGCCTCCGCGCCTTCAAGATCGGCGATGGTGCGCGCCACTTTCAGAATGCGATCGTGGGCGCGCGCGGTGAGCCCTTGCTGCTGCATGGCGCGCTCCAGCAGCCGCTCCGCATCTGCGCCAAGCTCGCAGTAGGCGCGAATCTGCCGCGTGTTCATCTGCGCGTTGGCGTAGATTTTTTCCTTGGCTTTGGAGAAGCGCTGCTTCTGGTGCTGGCGTGCGGCCATCACGCGGTCGCGAATGTGCGTGGAGCCCTCAGCGGCCGCGCCGCCGCGCAGTTCCTTGTACTGCACCGCGGGGACTTCGATGTGAATGTCGATGCGGTCCAGCAGCGGCCCGGAAATTTTCGCGATATAGCGCTGGATTATGGGCGGCGTGCACAGGCACTCGCGCGATTTGTCGTTAAAGAAGCCACAGGGGCAGGGATTCATGGCCGCGGCCAGCATGAAACGCGCCGGAAAACTCAGCGACATGGAGGCGCGCGCGATGGTCACGGTGTGATCCTCGAGCGGCTGCCGCAGGACTTCGAGAACGTTGCGCGGAAACTCAGGCAGCTCGTCGAGAAACAGCAGGCCGTTGTGCGCCAGCGACACCTCGCCGGGGCGCGGCACAATACCCCCGCCGATGAGGCCGGCGTCGGAGATGGTGTGATGCGGCGCGCGGAAAGGGCGCTGCGTCACGAGCCCCGCGCCGGATTCGAGAACGCCTGCGACAGAGTGGATCTTGGTGGTTTCGAGTGCTTCTTCAAAGGTCAGCGGCGCCAGGATCGAGGGCAGGCGCTTGGCCAGCATGGTTTTGCCGGAACCAGGAGGGCCGATCATCAGAATGTTGTGGCTTCCTGCCGCGGCCACTTCGAGCGCGCGCTTGGCGGTTTGCTGGCCGCGCACATCGCTGAAGTCGACTGTGAACTGCTCCAGCTTGCCCAGTAAATCCTCTGCGGCCACGCGGTAAGGCTCGCGCTGGATCACACCGACGACGGACGTGTTCAGCAATTCGAGCACGTCCAGCAGCGAGGAGACGGGATAGACGTTGACTCCTTCCACAACGGCGGCCTCGGCGGCATTGGCCAGGGGCAGAATCAGGTTGTCGATGCCCTTCTCGCGCGCAAGAACGGCGATGGGCAACATCCCAGGGATGGGCCGGACGCTGCCATCGAGACCAAGCTCACCCACTAGGAGAAAGCGGCCCAGGTCATTAGTACGCAACGCGCCATATGCACCCAGAATGCCGACGGCGATGGGCAGATCGAAGCCGGAACCCTCTTTCTTGATGTCGGCGGGAGCCAGGTTGATGGTAATAAAAGTGGGCGGGATCAGGTAGCCGGAGTTCTTGATGGCAGCGCGCACGCGGTCGCGGCTCTCGCGCACCGCGGCATCGGGCAGTCCCACGGTGTGAAAGTGGTCTTCGGTCGAGACCACGCCGCTATAGTCGACTTCGACGTCAATGAGATTGGCGTCGATGCCGTAGACTGCCGCGCTAAGGGCCTTAAAGAGCATGGCGGAGGGCTGCGGAAAGAGTGTAGCAAAAGACAGGGATCAGTGGTCAGTGATCGATGAACAGAGGTTAGGGAACAGGTTTCAGCTGCCAGGGCCGGTCCCATCCGGCAACTGGAAAATTGATGACCGGCGACTGAAACCTGACATCTGACACCTGAAACCTGACACCTGCTTTTCAAACGCGATCGTCGGGGAAGATGCCGACCGACTCCCCCGGCGCGACATTTTGCCCGGCGAGCACGATGGCGTGACTGGCAATGTGCGCGCCCGCGCCGATCACCGTGGGCTGGAGCCGGACCTTGTTGTAGTCCTGCGGGTCGTGCCAGAAAGAGAAGACGCGCGAAAAGGAGCCGATGATCGCGTTATTGCCGATGGTGATGCCGCCCCGGTCGTTGAGCAGGGCGCGCTGCCGAATGATCGCGCCATCGCCGATCGAAAGGTTATAGCCGTAGGTCAGGTCGACGCCGTGGTAGATCTTCACGCCCGTGCCGAGATTCTCGAAGATGTGCCGGCCCAGCATGCAGCGAAAACGTAATCCCAGCCAGTGATTGAGGCCAAGGGGCGAGCGATCGAACATCTGCCAGAACCAGAGCAGGGCTTTGCGGCGCGCAAAGCGCTCGCGATCGACCTCGGCAAAATGTTCCGCTTCCATCGTGATGTTTTGCGGGTCGAGCGAGAGGCTCACCACGTTGCCCGGCAGCTCTGAAGTGAGCTGAAGGTTGAGCTTGCCGCTGAAGGGGCGTCCCAGATAAAGCTGGTAGAGCTGGTCGCGCACAATCTCGCTGCGCCGCTCCGGAGAACTGTGGCGGACAAACTCGTCGTCGAGAAACTGAATCCAGCGGCGGTAGATCTCTTCGGCTTCAGGCGTCGGGCGGGGAACGGGGCTTTCAGGGGTGGCCATACCAGAGACGATAAAGCAGGGAGTAGGGAGTAGCCAATAGGGAGTAGAAAACCGCACCCCGATCGACGCGTTCTTTTTTCTACTCCCTACTCGCTATTCCCTACTCCCTGCATTTTTACCGCTTGCCTTGAATCGTCTTCGGGTTCACGCCGGCCTTCTTCGCTGCGCGTCGCGCCGCGATGGCGTGCATCTCCTTGCCGTAACTCGACTGGTTGATGAAGATCTGCAGAGCGAGGTTCAGCACGTTTCCAGTCGCCCAGTAGAGCGCCAGCCCCGAAGCATAGTGCCACAGGAAGCTGCCCATAAAGATGGGCAGAATGAAGGCCATCATGCGCCGCTGCATGGGGTCCATGCCGGGCGAAGGCGTGATGTACTGCGTGAGGAACATGGAGAAGATGATGAGCAGCGGCAGAACATGCGTGGGGTCGGGATGCGAGAGATCGGGCAGCCAGAACCAATGTGCCTGGCGCAACTCCACCGCATTGCGCAGAACGCTGAAGAATCCGTAGAACAACGGAAGCTGCGGCAGCATGGGCAGGCAACTGCCGTACATGTTCACGCCCTCCTCTTTGTAGAGCGACATGATCTCCGTGTTCATCTCGTTCTTCTTGGGATCGTTCATCTTCAAGTTGGCATAGCGCTTGCGGATGGCGTCGACCTTGGGCTGAATGCGCATCATTTTGAGCGACGACTTCATCATCATGAAGCGCAACGGGATAAACGCCAGGTTAAAGACGGCCGTAAACACGACAATGGCCCAGCCCCAGCTATACGCGCCTGCGCCGATGAAGTTGCGCAGGAAACGCAGGGCGAAATACAGCGGCTTGGCGATGACTCCCAGCCAGCTGCCGTATTGGATGAGCGATTCGAGCCCGGGGCCGTCGGCCTTTCCATCCGCGCCGATGGTGTGGATTGACGACAGGATCTCCGTGGCCTTTGGACCGGTAAACAAGCGCAGGCGGGTGTCGCCGCTGGTGTCGCCGACGGCAATGCCGAGCACGTCGGCGTTCGTCTTTTTGCTGTTCTGATCGCTGGGGTCGGCGGCCAGTTCGATGGTGTTGTGCAGGGTAACGACCGTGGCGCGGTCGGGGGCTTCGGGCAGGAATGCGGCGGCAAAGTAAAGGTCGATGATGGCGGCGTACTGGTACGACGCGTCCAGCGTGTTATTGCCGCTCACCTTCGCGGCGACTTGCGTGTCCTGATGGCCGTCAATCGACCAGGCAAAGAAGGAGGGAGTGGGCATCTGCCCCCGCAGCATGGAGGTCTGATGCAACTCTTCCATGTCGCCCAGGCCAGCGGGCCATTCCACAAGCGCGCGTACGGGCGCGCCATCGCGCTTCACCTCGGTCTCGATGTTGATCACGTAACTCGTGTCGAACCGGAAGGTCTTGACGGCATCGATGCCGCCAGCCGAATAGTGGAAAGTAATGGACGCTGGCGCCAGCAGCAGCCCGGTGGCCGAAGGCTGCGCACCGCCGTAACTCACCTGGTAGAGTGCGTCGTTCAGTTGCGCGGTGAGCGCCGGCTCATAGGTGTAGAGCGAGAGCGGCAGCCCGAAGCGCGCCGCGGCCTGCTGCTGCACCAGATCGAGCGGCTTGCCGGCCGAGTCGAAGTACTTCTTCAGGACCCAGCTTTTTACCTGCCCGCCACGGTTGGTGAAAACGATCTTGTAGAACTCGTTTTCGATGGTGGTGTAGGTCTCGAGCGAAGCCGCGATCTGCGGTGTGGCAGAGGGCGTCTTTGCAGGAGCGGCGGTGGCTTGGGCTGGGCCCTGTGCAGAGGGAGCGCCGGAAGCCGCGGGAGCAGTTGCCTGCGACTGCGTTTGCGCGGGCGGCTGCTGGTCCGGCTTGGGCTTCATGAAGAACTGGTAGCCGAAGATGACAGCCATGGCCAGGAACACAAGGGCCATGGTGGAGCGCATATCGCCGCCCCCGCCGCCGGACCCCTGCGATTGCAGATTGGGATTCTGAATTTCGGGCAAAAGATACTTCCTATCGTTCGGAAAAAGCAGCCTTAGAAGCCGCCGCTTTCTCTATGGTAATGGTTCGTGGGGCATGGTATGGGGCGCACAACCGCAATCGCCGCCGCAGCGTTCCGGCGGAACAGGCCGGCTAGCTGTCGGAGGGACTGGATCGAAGCCGCCGGGCGTGAACGGATGACAGCGCAACAGGCGCCAGGCAGCCAGCCCACAACCCCGCCAAGCTCCGTGTGTCGCGATCGCTTCTGCAGCGTACTCAGAGCATGTGGGAATGAACTTGCATCGGCTGGTGCTCACCGCGTGCAGCGCCGGCGAAATCCAGCGGCGGTAAAAGGCGATGAGCGCGAGCAGAATGCGTGTCATGGTTCGAGGGTACTCGGGGCCCTTGGAGCAGCCGCGGCTAAATTGGCCGTGCGCGCAGCCTCACTTCCGGCCTGCTGAAGGATACGCACGATCTCTGCCTCAAGTTGCACGAATTCCATGGTGAGCACAATGCGGCGCGGATGGAGGATGAGATCGAATCCCTCGGGAAGCAGGCTAATGTGGCGGCGCAATGCTTCGCGCATGCGGCGCTTGATGCGGTTGCGCTGTGTGGCTTTGCCCAGCACTTTGCCCACGGTGAGACCCACGCGCGGCGCAAGGTGCGCCTGAGGCGGAACCGCCGCTTCCGTAATCTGCAGCGCGAGATTCGGCAACGCCTGCGGCGCCAGGAACCAACTCATGGAGGCGGATTGCCGCTTGCGGGCAGCCGCATAGGCGCGCTGATAGTCGGCATGCTTGCGCAAACGCGCCCCTGCCAGCGATTGGCGTTGAGCTGGCCTGGAAAGAGAGTTCATGAGAAACACTCGGGGAAGATCGACCCCACAGCGCGAAGTATTCCGGGGTCGACCGGAATCGGCAGAGGGCTAGTCGCGGAACCCGGCGCTAACCGAGACGCGTTTGCGGCCCGCGGCGCGGCGGCGGCTGAGCACGGCTGCGCCGGCCTTGGTCTTCATGCGCGACAGAAAGCCGTGCTTTTTCACGCGGCTACGGCGGTTAGGTTGAAATGTGCGTTTGGGCATAGTGACCCGCTCCTGTTTCTCAAAGAAAATCTGCGTATGAACAGCAATTTTGAGTATATCGTAGGCGCAGTTGAGAATCCAGCGCGGGGCAAACCCGGGACGCGGCGCATTGTGGGTCAAAAAGGCGGCCGCGTACCATTTTGCTGCGTATTTTTTCTACGGATTTTGCGAAAAATCCTGCACGATTTCGGCGGAGCTCGGTTAGTTTCACCATCCTTGGTGCAACTTGCCGAGCCCTGAAAAAGTTATGTGAAAGAACCGTTGCAATGGAGCCGACATGTGCGCTACTATCGGACCCGTCCAAGAAATTTCATTTGAAGTTTCCTAGGTTCCGCGTTTCAGCGTTAACTCAAATCGCCCCAGGGTCGAAACTCCAGAGGGGCACTTCAGCTTCGGACAGGTAACCGGTCGCCGGTAAATGAACGGCAAGCGAATAGCTTTGCGCGTCGGCTGGCTATTGCCTGCAAGCTGCACATATTTACCGTCGGCGCATGCCGGCGGGTGAGGCAAGGATTGTACGATGGCATTTGCGACTTCGCCGGCTACGGCACTCAACCCCTGGCTCCAGATCCTCTCAGCGCTTGAGAAGAAGGTCATCCGCCAATCATTTGAAACCTGGCTCAAGCCCACGCGCTTCAGCCACGCCGCGGGCCGCACGCTCTACGTGCGTGTGCCTGCGCCGGAGTTCCAGCACATTGGCGACAAGTACGGCGATCTGATCCAGGAAGCGATCGATCTGAACGCGCTTGAATTCGACGACGTGAGCTTTGTCACGGCGGAAGAAGATCCCTCGATTCCGCCGCAGCGCAAGGATGGCGGCTTCGGACCGATTCCGAGCCACGCGCCCACCGCGCCGCCTCCACCGGCCGCCCGCAACCCCGAGCAGGGGCGTTTCGACTGGTCCACCGCGGCGCAACTGAATCAGCGCTACACCTTCGACGCTTTCGTTATCGGCAACGGCAACCAGTTCGCGCGTGCTGCGGCGCTGGCGGTCGCCGAGCGGCCTTCGCGCGCCTACAATCCGCTGTTCCTGTATGGCGGCGTGGGTATGGGCAAGACGCACCTGATGCACGCCATCGGCCACGAGGTGAAGCGCCGGCAGCCGACGTCGAGCATCTGCTACGTTTCCGCCGAAAAGTTTACCAACGAGATGATCAACTCCATCCGCAACGATCGCATGACCAGCTTCCGCGACCGCTTCCGCACCGTGGATGTGCTGCTGATCGACGACATTCAGTTCATCTCGCAAAAAGAGCGCACGCAGGAGGAGTTCTTCCACACCTTCAACGCGCTGCACGAATCGATGAAGCAGGTGGTGATCGCCTCGGACCGCCCGCCCAAGGAACTGACGGAGATCGAGGAGCGGCTGCGCTCGCGTTTCGAGTGGGGCCTGATCGCCGACATTCAGCCGCCCGATCTTGAAACGAAGGTCGCCATCCTGCTGAAGAAGGCGGAGAGCGAGCAGGCGCAACTGCCCACGGATGTGGCGCTGTTTGTGGCCTCGAATGTGCGCACCAACGTGCGCGAGCTGGAAGGCGCGCTGGTGCGGCTGATCGCGTGGTGCCAGCTGAACCGCATGGAGATCACGCTCGCGGCGGCGCAACAGTGCCTGAAGCAGTTCATCGACATGCAGGTGCGCAAAATCACCATCGAGGCGATTCAGCGCGCCGTGGCCGAGCAGTTTGGCATGCGAGTAGCCGACCTGAAGCAGAAAAATAACTCGCGCAACGTGGTCGTGCCGCGCCAGATCGCCATGTACCTGGCCAAGCAAATGACAGAAGCGAGTTTGCCCGAGATCGGACGCCAGTTCGGCAACAAGCACCACACCACGGTGATGCACTCGATCGCCAAGATCGACGAGCAGCGGCGCACCGACAAGGACCTGCACCGCACCCTGAGCAAGCTGCAGGATGTGCTGAACTGCTAGAAGCAGGGAGCGAGGGAGCAAGGGAGCAAGACCGAAGCGAGCCATTGGCTCGCCGCCCCCGCCCTCTCCGCCCGTGTCTGCTTTGAGAATTTTGACGGTCCACCCAGGCCTTTCAGCGGGTATTCTTGAAAGAAGGAGCGCTGAACATGGCAACTCTGGATTGGTCACAATGCCCCGCCGTAGAGAGCATCCCCGGCAAGGTCAGCGGCGCATGGGTGTTCAAGGATACTCGTATGCCAGTTTCCATCGTCTTTGAAAACCTCGAGGCCGGAGCTACCGATCGACGAAATCATGGAGTGGTTCGACGTGTCGCGGGAACAGATTGTTGCCGTGATCGAATTTGCCGCCCGGAGCCTTGACGCGCCCCCACCTTCGCCGCAGTTCGCCCAGGCCGTCGATGCGCATACTGTTTGACCACGGCACGCCGGCCCCGCTCATTCCGATTCTTACAGACCACAGCGTAACGAAGGCTAAGGACGCGGGGTGGGACCGGCTTGCCAATGGCGCTTTGCTCGATGCAGCAGAGGCAGCCGGTTTCGAATTCTTTGTGACAGCCGACAAAAATATCTATTACCAGCAGAATTTGACGGATAGGAGAATCTCAATCGTCGTTCTCGGCAACGCACAATGGCCCGTTTTGCGCCGCTACGTTGAAAGAGTTGTTGCCGCCGTCGAAGCGGCGACACCCGGCAGCTTTGCCGAGATAGAAATTCCTTACGAATAGTCCGCCGCGTGTCCCCCAACGGTAAGCTTCGGAGCAAACAGCCGACTAGAGCGCGCCACGCAGCATTTGCAACCCCGCGCCGAGGAGCGCATCCAAAACGCCATGGAATACCGACTGCTGGGAGGCTCCGGCCTCAAAGTTTCCGCACTGAGTTTTGGCACCGCGACCTTTGGCGGGGCCAATGAGTTTTTCAAGGGCTTTGGCTCGAAACCGAAGTCGAAGAGGCGCGGCGGCTGATCGACATCTGCTTCGAAGCCGGGGTGAACCTGTTCGATACCGCCGACGGCTACTCCGAGGGCCGCTCGGAGGAGATCCTGGGCAAGGCGCTCGCAGGCAAGCGCGACAAGGCGCTGATCTCAACCAAGTCAGGATTTCCGTCGGGCCCGGGTCCGAACGACGAGGGCTCCTCGCGGTATCATCTGCGGCGCGCGCTCGAGGGCAGCCTGCGGCGGCTGGGCACCGACTACGTGGACATCTATCACCTGCACGGCTTTGACGCGCTGACGCCGATTGAAGAAGTGCAGGAGACGCTCAACAGTTTGTGCGCGAGGGCAAAGTGCGCTACATCGCCTGCTCGAATTTTTCCGGCTGGCACCTGATGAAGTCGCTGGCGGTGGCCGATCGCTACGGCTGGACGCGCTTTGTGGCGCACCAGGTGTACTACTCGCTGCTGGGCCGCGAATACGAATGGGAGCTGATGCCGCTGGGGCTCGATCAGAAGGTGGGCGCGCTGGTCTGGAGCCCGCTGGGCTGGGGACGCCTGACGGGCAAAGATCCGCCGCGGGCAGCCGCTGCCCGAGATCGAGCCGCCTGCACACGATCGCCGATGCCGGACCGCAGATGCCGGATGAGCATTTGTACAAAGTTGTCGATGCCCTCGACGCCGTGGCCGCAGAGACCGGCAAGACGGTGCCGCAGGTTGCGCTCAACTGGCTCCTGCAGACGACCGACGATCTCATCCGTGATCATCGGCGCGCGCAACGAAGAACAGTTGCGCCAGAATCTGGGCGCTGCGGGATGGAATCTGACGGCGGAGCAAGTGGCGGCGCTCGACAAGGCGAGCGCTGTCGAGCCGGTTTATCCCTACTGGCACCAGCGCAAGTTTTTCTCGGGCCGGAACCCGCTAAGCCGGGTGTAAAGGCAGTGAGGCGTAGAACATCAGTTCGGACCAAGATACGCGATTGGGCATCGTCCGCGAACGGAGAAATGATCAACAGTACACATGTGAGCCATCAATGCTGGCTAATCCCTGCTTTTGTGATTGTGGCGCCTCACGACGTTGTGGCCGATGAGCCATCCGATGGAGCTGCCCACCAGCACATCGGAGGGAAAGTGCTGCTGCCCCATCACGCGCGTGAGGCTCACGCCGGTTGCGGCGGAATAGAGCGCGAATTGCATCCAGGGCGAGGGGTATTCGGCGGCAAGCGCCGATGCTGCGGACCAGGCCACGATACTGTGCCCCGATGGGAAGGACGAATTGGCTGCCCGCGCTCGACTGGAAGAATTGCCCGCGCGCGCCATCGACGTTCGGCCGTTCGCGCCAGAAAACGAGCTTGAGCACCTCTCCGACCACGAGTCCATCCACCATCGACTCGCCCGTAGAATGCCCGCCTGGCGCGCGTGTTCATCCTGGTGAGCCAGGCCGAAGCCGTACACGGCGATCGGGACGACGATCCAACCGCCGATGAGCACATCGGATGTGTTGATGCTCGCCTGATTGAACGCGGGGTTTTGCGAGACGACCTGCGTCATGGTGTGCTGGTCGGTGGCGAAGGCGACTCCGGTCGCAGCGGCAAGAGGAAGGAGCCACTCAAGGTCGCGCGTGCGGACGTGGGCCGGGCCGGTCCAGATGGCGGCCTGATCGTGCAGCAGATTGCGCGGGATATTGCGAATCGTCACATCGTCAGGAGCAGAAGCGTGCGGCGCTGGCGCATCGGGAAGCGATAGCGCCGCTGGCGTTTTCAGGGTTTGGCGCGTGCTCCTGTGCAGGGGCGAGCATGCAAATGCTCAGAGCAGAGGCCACGATCAATGAGAAGCGTGCAACATACCTGCACGGGAATTGGGGGCGAGACAAGTCTTTCTTCATGGGCCTTCAAATAGGGGTCTGGGGAAACCAAGTTTATTTAATCGGACTCTTTCATGCCGGCAAATGTCAACGAAATTGCGATTGCATCTCAATTATTTCGGCGAATAGGTCAACATTGTCGTTTGGTGCGAAGTCAGATTTGCCGCGGAGGATCGTTAAGGTAGATGTCAACGTAGTCGAGGTAATTCTGCGCATACTCGCGGATGAGTTCGCGGTCATTGCCGGTGATTTCCCGGCGGAGCTTGGCGGGAACGCCGGCCCAGAGCGTGCGCGGAGGAACGACGGTGTTCTCGGGGACCACGGAGCCGGCGGCGATGATGCAGCCTTCTCCGACATGGCTATTGTTCAGCACGCGCGCGCCCATGCCGATCACGCACATATCTTCGACGACGCATCCGTGGACGGTGGCGTTGTGGCCGATGGTCACCCAGTCGCCCACGATGACGGGATATTTGTTGCGCTGGCCGTGGAGCACGCTACAGTCCTGCACGTTGGAGAAAGAGCCGACGCGGATGGAATTCACGTCACCGCGCAGGACGGCGTTCATCCAGACCGACGAACGCTCGCCGAGGACAACGTCGCCAAGAATCTGCGCCGAGACGTCGATGTAGCAACTGGAAGGGATCTTGGGCGAGTGCCCTTGGTAGGTTCGGATCATGAATGGCTCTGAGGCGACCTCTTTGAAAATTGTAATTGTGCGCTTCACGTTCACGAGTGGATTCAACTGCGGGGAAAGGTGGCCGAAAGGGTGAATTGTTAGCAAGTCCGATACTTGGAACTCAAGGAAAAGAAAGGTCTTGGTTGCCGGATCAAAAGTCGGTTATCATCATAAGAGCCTTACAGGCAGGTTTGGAGGTGGAAGTTTTGGCTGAGGTTCGCGTACAGGAAGGCGAACCGCTGGAAAATGCGCTGCGCCGGTTCAAGAGGAAGGTACAGACGGAGGACATCATCAAGGAAGTCAAGCGTCACTCCTACTACCTGAAGCCAGGTGAAAAGAAGCGCGTTAAGGCCGCATTGGCCCGCAAGCGGAATCGCAAAAAGGCTCGTAAAGAGCAAGATTAAATTTTTCACCCGCCGCGAGACAGACCGTTCACGGTGGCTTTCGAGAGAAACAAATGAAGGCCGCCAGACACAGTAAGAAAAGTGGAATGGCACGGCGCGGCGGCGCAACAAACTGTAGCGTTTTTCCCGGTTTCTGTCGATCGAAGCTCTCGCGGTAGTGTGGCTCGTCCCCCAACGCAACGGCCACGCCGCATCATGCTGACACCCTGCAGAAACCAGAGAAACGCGAATTGCCGCTCAGCACGCAATGAGCGTGCTGGTTCTTTACTGCCCTGAATGCCGGGCAGAATTTGGTATACCGCCATTTTTTATCGCGGTCCGGGCCCTTGTTGTGCCACCCGAAAGAAGACAGGGAACCGAGACCGGCAAGTTATTGATTCAGCCGTGACCGATTTCGGTGTGATTCCCTGCGAGGCAAGCTGGCCATGGAATTCACCGATCGAGTTCTCCCATGTGTAGACTGCGGCGCCGAGTTCGTTTTTACTGCCGGCGAGCAGCTCTTTTTTCACGATAAACAATTCAAAAACGACCCCAAACACTGCAAGCAGTGCAAGGCGAAGCGCACGCGCGGCTCGCAGAGGGTTAGGCCTGAAACCCGCACTACGTGCTCGGAGTGCAGCGCGGAGACCACTGTCCCCTTCAAGCCGACGCAGGGCAGACCCGTGCTGTGCCGCTCGTGCTTCCAGAGACAGCAGGCGAATCCGCCCGCTGCCGCTGAGCCGAGTGCGGCCGACGATTAGGCCTGCTGTGGTCGTAAGCAGGAGGCCGCCTCGGAACTTGGCGGGGAAGCGCGCAATGCAGCTTCCGGCTGAATTGCTAACTCGCTGACTTGCTGACCTGCTGTTGTTTCAGTGCGCGGTGTCCGATGTCGCGCCGATAGTACATTCCCTCAAAGGCGATTTCTTCCATGGCCTGGTAGGCGCGAGCCAGCGCCTCTGCGAGAGAATCCGCAGCGGCGCTGGCGCCCAATACGCGACCGCCCGCGGTGAGCACTTGGCCGTTCTTGAGCGATGTGCCCGCGTGAAAGACCTGCACTCCGGGCACTTGAGCAGCGGCGGCGAGGCCGGTGATGGGAAGACCAGTTTTGTAGCTGCCGGGATAGCCGCCGGAGCTGGCGACGACACAGGCTGACGCGCCAGCAGACCAGCGCAGTGGCGTGCTGGCCAGGCGGCCTTCGACGCACGCTTCGAGTGCTTCAACGAGATCGCTTTCGAGGCGGACGAGAATGGCCTGGGTTTCAGGATCTCCGAAGCGCGCGTTGAATTCGAGCACTTGCGGTCCGCGCGCGGTCATCATGAGCCCGCAGTAAAGCACTCCCGTGAAAGGTGTGCCTTCGTCGGCCATGCCCTGAACGGTGGGCTCTGCGATATGGCGCAAAATCCAGTCGGACATCGGGGCATCGAGAAGCGTGTCGGTAGAGTAGACGCCCATGCCGCCGGTGTTGGGGCCGGTATCGCCCTCGCCGATGCGCTTGTGATCCTGCGCAGGGACGAGCGGCGTCACGTGCTTGCCGTCGCTCAGGCAGAGAAAGCTGACTTCGTCGCCTTCGAGGAACTCCTCAATGACGATTTGGTTTGCGGCTTCGCCCAGCAATTCGCCGGAGAAAAGACCCTGCGCGGCTTCTGCGGCAGTATTGCGCGAGGTGCAAATGATGACGCCCTTGCCCGCGAACAGGCCGTCGGCCTTCACCACAATGGGCGGATGAAACATGCCGATGGCTTTCTCGACTTCAGCGGCGTTCGAGCAGACGGCGTAGTTAGGCGTGGGGATGTGATGGCGCTCAAGAAACTGCTTGGCAAAGCCCTTGCTGCTTTCGAGCATGGCGGCGGCGCGCGTGGGACCAAAGACGGCCAGGTTGCGATCGCGAAGCGCGTCGACGATGCCGAGCGAGAGCGGCAGTTCCGGTCCCACAATGGTGATCGAAGGCTGTTCAGCTTCGGCCAGGCAGACCATGGCGTTGAGGTCGCTAAGATCGACAGGAACGCACCGGAACTTTTGGGCCATACCACCATTGCCGGGCGCGCAAACGATCTCCGTGACGCGCGGGCTGCGCGTAATCGCCCAGGCCAGCGCATGTTCGCGGCCTCCAGAACCAAGGATGAGGACTTTCATTCTTTCCTTCCTGCGAATCTCAACCGAGACCAAGAGAATAATCGGCAATGGAGGTGGCAGGAGTCAAACGCCGGAAGTGGCCAGATCGAAGTGGTGGCGTTCCCCTATACTGATGCGGGATACGCGAGAATCTGCTGCGCGGCCGAATTTGAGGGAAGACCACGATGGTCGAGACCCGCATCAAGCCGTACAACCAGGAAGTCGCCGAGAAGGAGGCACGCGACCAACAGACGCGCGCGTTCCGGCGCAACCAGATCTTTGGACTGGTGATACTCGCCGGTGCGATTTGCCTGTGGTGGCTCCTTCATACCAATCCGAAATGGATCTTTCCCTCGGGGTGGTGGCGGTGGTGAAGACAGGGAACAAGGGAACAAGGGAACAAGGGACCAAGTCGACGGAGCTCGCGTCAGCAAATCACGACACAGTGGAGGCCGGCAAGCTGCCGCTGGTCGTGATTCTCCTCGGACCGACGGGGAGCGGGAAGACGGCGCTCTCGCTTGCGTTGGCAGAGCGGTTCGATGGCGAGATTGTGAGCTGCGACTCGGTGGCCGTGTATCGCGGCATGGAACTGGGCACGGCGAAACCCACGCGCGAGGAACGGGCGCGGGTGCCGCACCATCTGATCGATATGGCCGAGCCGGATGAGCCGTTCACCGCGGGTGCGTACTCTCGACTCGCCCGCGAACTGCTCCAAAAGATAAAAGCGCGCGAGCGCATGCCGATTGTGACGGGCGGAACGGGGCTGTATCTGCGGGCGTTGACGGAAGGGTTGTTCGCCGGTCCGAAGCGCCAGGAACAACTACGGACCCGCTTGCGCCAAAGCGTGGAACGCCACGGAAGTGCCGCATGGTTGCATAAACTCCTGAAGCGCATGGACGCGCCCACGGCAGGACGGATCCACGCGAACGACACGCCGAAGCTGATTCGCGCCATCGAAGTATGCCTGGCCGCGCGAAGGCCGATGTCGGAAGTAATGGCGCGCGATCCGCTCACAGGGTTTCGGCTTTTGCGCTTCGGGCTGAACCCGCCGCGAGAAGAATTGTACGAGCGGCTCAATAGACGCTGCGCGGCGATGTTTGGCGCTGGCCTTGTCGACGAGACGCGTGGGCTGTTGGCGCGCTACGGGCCGGTGAAGGCGCTTGATTCGTTGGGCTACCGCCAAGCGTGCGCTTTGCTGGACGGGTCTCTGAGCATGGAAGACGCAATCAAAGCCGCGCAGCAGGGGCACCGCAACTATGCGAAGCGACAGATGACGTGGTTCCGACGCGAGCCGGAGGTGCATTGGATCGAGCGGTTCGGCGATGAGGCGGAAGCACTGCGGGAAACGGAGGTTCTCGTTTATGCGGCGCTGACAGCGGCCCAATGAAGCCGCAGTTTGCAATGCGGGGTCCAATTTAAACTAAGTGTGGATGTACGGTGGTTTCGCGCAATGCGGATAAGCCGGAATGGAGCTTCCCTTGCCAGAGACGAATGTTGAGACAATTTACGACGTGGCAGTGATTGGCGGAGGTCCGGCGGGATATACGGCGGCGATTCGCGGCGCGGAGTACGGACTGAAGGTGGCGCTGATTGACGCTAGCCCCAAACTGGGCGGCACGTGCCTGCATGTGGGCTGCATTCCCACCAAGGCGCTTCTGTTCAACGCCGAGCTGTGGGACTACCTGAAAGACGCCGAGGAGTTTGGCATCAAGGGTGTTGAGGCGCGACAGCTCGACTGGGCCGCGGTGCTGGCACGCAAGAGCGCCATTATCACCAAGCATGTGAAGGGCCTCGAGTTCCTGATGAAGAAACACAAGATCGCGGTTATCTCTGGTTTTGGGCGGCTGACTGGGCCGGCGCAAAATGGCGTGCATGACGTTGAAGTGGAAGCAAACGACCAGAAAAACACGGTGAAGGCAAAAAACGTGATGGTCGCAACCGGATCGGAGGCCAAACTGCTCCCCGGATTGAAAACGGACGAGTCCATCTTGAACAATATCGAGATTCTGAGCCTGAGCGCGCCGCCCAAATCTCTGATCGTGATCGGCGCGGGCGCGGTGGGCGTGGAGTTTGCGTCGATCTTCCGCAGTTTCGGGACTGAAGTGACGATTCTGGAGTTCTTGCCGCGCATGGTTCCTGTAGAGGACGAGGAGATTTCGAAGGAGCTGGCGCGTGTCTTCCGCAAGCGCGGCATCGAGACAAACACGGGCGCGAAGGTGGGGAAGGTGGAGAAGACCGCCGCGGGCGTGAAGGTGAGCTACACCGACGCGAACGGTAAGCCGCAGGTGAAAGAAGCCGAGAAGGTGCTGGTGGCCGTGGGGCGCGGGCCGCTGACGAGCGGCATCGGCTTGGAAAAAACAAAGGTCGAGCTCGAGCGCGGGCTCGTGAAGGTTGGCGAAGCGCAGGAGACGGCGGAGCCGGGCGTGTTTGCCATCGGCGACATTGTGGCGGGACTGCCGCAACTGGCGCACGTGGGCGCGATGAGCGGCATGGTGGCGATGGCGAAGATTGCCGGCCGGAAGTATCGGCCAGTGCGGCGCGATCGCATTCCGAGTTGCACGTACACCGAGCCGCAGATTGGCAGCGCGGGACTGACTGAGGCCCAGGCCAAAGAAAAGGGCCATGACGTCAAGGTGGGCAAGTTTCCGTTTGCCGGCAACTCGAAGGCTACGATTGTGGGCAGCCACGACGGCTTTGTGAAGGTGGTCGCCGACGCAAAATACGGCGAGATTCTGGGCGTGCACATTATCGGGCCGCAAGCCACGGAGCTGATTGCTGAAGCGGTCGCGGTAATGGAGCTCGAAGGCACCGTGGACGAATTGATGTTCACCATCCACGCGCATCCGACGCTGAGCGAAGCCATGCTGGACAGCTACGCGGCGGTGGAGGGGATGGCGATTAATGCGTGAGCAGCGATTTAGCCGTCCTGCGTGCCTGGTGTCAAGGGTTCTCTATTTTTCCGCAGGTTGAGGGGCTGAGGACGACAGGTCGGTCTTTATCCTGGTCATCTGCTCGGCGATGGCGCGCCACTGACCGTTTCGCTCGACCGCGACCCAGGTGCATTTGGTGTCAAGGTTTTCACCGAAGCGGTCGACAATGATGGCAGTGTCACCGCTGACGCGAATGGTGTCGTGGACGATATTGAAGGCAGGCATGTTGACTTTCATGATCAGGTCGATGAACTCGCTCCTGTCGAGGGTTTTCCCGCTAGTAAAAGTCACCACAAACCCCTCGTCGAGAATGCGCTCGAGCGCATTTCGATCTTTGGCCACTTCGGCGTCAGCCCATTCTTTGTCGAGGGCGCGAATCTGATCTTCGGCGGATGATGGATTCCCCTGCTGCGCTCTTGTTGCGGACGAAGCCGCAAGAATTGCCAGGAGTACCCTTGATACCACCCAAGTTCCGGCCATGATAATCTCCGTTTACATTTTGATCTTGAACCGAGCCTGCTAGAGTTCCGTTGATTGCATGGCGACCAGCGAAGTTGCTTTGGTGATGAAGTCGGCCAGAGGCATGGAGCCCTGGTCGCCTTTGCCGCGGGTGCGGACGCTGACCGAGCTACACGCGGTCAAGTTCGGCGAAAAGTTCCTGCGCGGAGACGTGGATCGGAGTTCCAGAAATGCTCAACTCGCCGTCGCGGACCAGTTCCAGGCCCTGCGGCGTGGCGCGATAGGCGACGCGGGCGTAAGGATCGATTACCCAGACGTGTTCTACGCCGAAGGCCAGATACTCGGCGGCCTTGATCGCGGTGCGGCGTAGCGTGTCTTCCGGAGATTGAATCTCGATCACGATGAGCGGCGGATGGGTGAGAATCGGCTCTCGTTGGAAATCGGACCGGACCACAACCAGATCGGGAACCCGGAAGCGGTTTGGAGCAACCTGAATGCGCTGCTCGGAGAAGGCAACGATTCCCCACTCTGCCCGCCGATTCATAAAAATGCTGCCCAAGAACAGTTGTAAAAAGGAATGATCCAGCTCGCCCACATTCCGCTCCTCGATGGCTCCATCCACGAAGTCGCAGTCGGGCTCGTAGACGGTCGAGAGGTACTCCTCGACGCTGACTGGCTTTTCGAAAACGGGCTGCGTGGCCATGGAGATAGTATCCTCCGATTCCAGCGAAAGCGCTACAGCTCCATCGACTGCATACTGACGAGTGCTGTGGCCTTAGTGATGAAGTCGGCCAGAGGCATGGAGCCCTGGTCGCCTTTGCCGCGGGTGCGGACGCTGATTGTGCCCGCCGCTTCTTCTTTGTCGCCGAAGACGAGAATGTAAGGCACTTTCTGGTTGGCGAAGTCGCGGATCTTGGCGTTCATTTTTTCGTTGCGGTTATCTGTCTCGACGCGGAAGCCGGCGTCTTTCAGCGCGGCCCCGACTTTGGCCGCGTAGGCCGTGTGCTTTTCGCTGATGGGCACGAGGCCGATCTGCACAGGCGCGAGCCACAGCGGGAAGGCACCGGCATAATGCTCGATGAGGACGCCGAAGAAACGCTCCACCGATCCGAAGAGCGCGCGGTGCACCATGACGGGCTGATGGCGCTCGCCGTCCTCGCCGACGTACTCGAGGCCGAAGCGCGCGGGGAGGTTGAAGTCGAACTGCACCGTGGAGAGTTGCCAAAGGCGGCCGAGAACGTCGACCAGCTTGACGTTGATCTTGGGGCCATAGAAGGCGGCTTCGCCGGGAATGGTTTTATACGGAATTCCTTTTGCCTTGAGCACGTTGTCGAGCGACTTGATGGCGAGGTTCCAGTTGTCGTCGTCGCCCGTGTAGTGGGCGCGATCGTTGGGATCCCATGTGGATAATTCCACCTTGAACTCCGAAAAGCCAAAGGTGCGGAGCACCGCTTCGGCGAAGTCGATGCAGGCTGCCACTTCGCTCTCGATCTGCTGCGGCGTGCAGAAGATGTGCGCGTCGTCCTGCGTGAAGCCGCGCACGCGCAACAATCCGTGCATGGTTCCGGAACGTTCGTAGCGATAGACATTGCCGAGTTCGGCGTAGCGCACGGGCAAATCGCGATAGCTTTTGGGCGAGTTCTTGTAAATGAGAATGTGGCCCGGACAGTTCATCGGCTTGAGGCGATATTCGGCGTCGTCGAGCTCCATTGGCGTATACATGTTGCCGGAGTAAAAGCCTTCGTGGCCGCTGACTTTCCAAAGCTCGCGGCGCATCACGTGCGGAGTGTAGACAAGCTGGTAGCCGCGGCGCAGACACTCGTCGCGCATCCAGTCTTCCATGATCTTGCGGATGATGGCGCCTTTGGGATGCCAGAAGATGAGTCCCGCGCCGGCGAGCTCCTGAATGCTGAAGAGGTCTAATTGTTTCCCTAAAACGCGATGGTCGCGGCGCGCGGCTTCTTCGAGGCGCGCGAAGTGGGCATCGAGATCTTTTTGCGAGAAGAATGCCGTGCCGTAGACGCGCTGCAACTGGGGATTCTTTTCGTCGCCGAGCCAGTAAGCGCCGGCGAGACTTGTGACCTTGAAGGCCTTCACGCGGCCAGTTGAAGGCACGTGCGGACCGCGGCAGAAGTCAATGAACTTGCCGTTGCGATAGAAGCTCACCTGCGCGCCAGGTTCAGTGAACTTGGTGACGAAGTGCGTCTTCATGAAGTCGCCGTCTTTGGCGAATTCGGCTAGAGCTTGTTCGCGCGGTTCGTATTCGCGGATGAACGGCTCATTGCGCGCCACGACTTCGGCCATCTTGGCTTCAATGGCAGTGAGATCTTCAGGCGTGAAGGGCTTGTCGCGGTAGAAGTCGTAGAAGAAGCCGGAATCGGTCGCAGGGCCGTGACCAAGCTTGGTCTCAGGGAAAAGTTCGAGGACTGCTGTGGCAAGAACGTGCGCTGCGGAATGGCGCAGAATCTTGAGCGCGTCGGGATCGTTCTCCTTCAGCAGTTCCAGCTTCACGTTCGCTGTGAGCGGCGCGGAGAGATCGACGATTCGCGGCGCTGCTGCGTCTTCCGTTGCGTACATCGCGGCTTCCGACTGACCGTCTGAGGCGGACTTTTGGACATCGTTCGCGGCGAGCGCAACAGGCGCGATGCGCGCAGCGATGCTGGCTGCTGCGAGGCGCGGCGAAATGGAGTTCGCGATGTCGAGAGGCGTTGTGCCGGAAGGCACTTCGCGAATGGAACCGTCAGGAAGATGAATGGCGATCGTGTTCGTGCTCATGGGTTGGATTCCGTGAAGGCCGCGAGATGAATGAAGACGATGCGGCCAAATTTGAGGATAGAAGGTTCGAGGGCGCGAAGTCGAGTGAAGTGCAGCGAGTGAGCAGATCAGCGGGTTCGCGAGTCGGCGGAATTGCGCGAGGACGAAGCTTTTCGAGGCTGCGATTCGCTTCACAGACGCACAGCCCGGTTTTTCGCGGCGTTGCCGGCGCGCCAGGTCTCAGTTGCCAGGTTTCAGCTGTCAGGAACCCGGGGTGGGTGGCTTCCCCGGCTTCTGGATTCCGGCTTGTACCCCGGGGTGGGGTGGTATCCCCCCGATACCGTCTCTGCAAAGAACTTGTTTGTTTTCAGTCTTTTAGACGATCCGATTTGCGATAAGTATTGTGTTTCTTATCACTTGTAGCCAGTAGTCAGAAAACAAAAGACTTAAGCGCATGAACTGAAGGATATAGCAACTTCGCGATTGGTCCCTGGCGCCTAACATCCGATCTCTGGTTTCATTGTGCGCCGGAAGGGCGAAATTATATGCAATTAAGGGGCGAAAAAGTTGAGAAAACGCACAAAAAGACTCATGGGCACTCCGGATGTTACTCAGGAGCGCTCGCGAGCCTTTTTGAGATTGCTAGATTCTGCCGGAATCCGGCCGATCCGGTTTAGAGAGGCTGTACGTCGGCAGCCTGCCAGCCCTTGGGACCCTTCACGACGTTGAACTGCACGGCTTGGCCTTCCTGCAAGCTTTTGAAACCGCTTGAGTTGATTGCAGAGTAGTGCACGAAGACATCTTCGCCGTTCTGGCGCGAAATGAAGCCGAAGCCCTTCGCGTCATTAAACCACTTCACAGTACCTTGTTCCATTGTTGCGTATTTCCTGGGATTGAATTGCGCTGGATGAATCGGAGCGACCACTGGCAGAATCTTGCTTGGTTGGGCGAGTTTGCTGCTCACGCCCGGTTCTACTAACGCTAACCACAGTGTATCATCAACGCGAAAAAACCGAGCAGGAAATGTGTGGGGAAGGCGATGGGGGGATTTCCCGTTCTGAAACGAGTGGGCTTGGGATGAGCCAGGAAAAGGGGAATAGGTATCATGTCCCCGCATTCCCCGCATTCCCCTGGCAAGCGCGGCCAGCACCTGCGGGTCAATCCACACCGAAGGACTGCCGATCGCATATCCATCGAATGCATCGGGCGTGTGTGCCAGCACGTTGGCTGCGAACAGACCGCCGAAGGAGTGACCAAACAGGATAGCTTTCGTTGGATCCAATGGATATTTTGCCTCAAGGAAAGGGCGCAGTTCCTGAGTAAGAAAGGCTTGAAAGCTGGCGCCGCCTCCGCCGTACGTCACTCCGCCTTCCGTCACCGGCCGGTACAACAGATCGGTGCGCTGCCAGTTGGCTTGGCCCTCGCTATAACCCACGGACACAACATAGGCCGGCGACATGGTTCCTACTCCAACCATCATCTGCGCTATCGGGCCCGCGACGCCGTAGCCCGCGTCGAGGGCGTAGATCGCGGGCAGTTTCTGACCCAATTGCTTTGAACCCGCTTCCTTCAGGTCGGCCGATACCCAGGAAGCGAATATCGGCGGAGGGCTCACTATCACGACGAAATCGCGCCCCACCAGGGCGGAATGAACCACGAACCGGCGGGCGTTGACCGCTGGGTGGTCACTTTCCGAAATGACCGTCAGCTTGGGCGTCGTCTCAGCAAATGTTGAGGTGACGACAATGGAGGCGAGAACGGCCACAAATAGGGCCGTTCTGAGGACAAGCGCGTTGCCGAGATGTCTTGAGCGCATATTCACCCTTTCCGCGAGAATAAGTTGTAGTGAAGATGCCCTCGGTATTCGATTTGGATGCGGTGACGGTGGTTTTTTTCTGTACGAATCTCGGCAGAGCAGGCGTGCAGGTCAGGACGTTCTCTTTCACTGATGTCCGCGTGCTATTACTTCGCCGACCTCACAGCTAGAAACAAATCCCCGTGCCCCGGCGCCACCGTAAAAGATCGGCTTGTCGCGTTGGTTGCAACGCTACGACGAGGCTCCGGGAAATTCACGGTCGCGGGACGGTTGGAAGGCGGATTGAAGACAGCCTCGTCGTTTTGGTATTGGCGGATGGGGAATACAGGGAAATACGAAATACGGGACTTATCCCGCCGTATTTCAAGAATGTAAGTTCAACAAAACAGCTCGTACCTAACGAGTCCGGCGGACCCCCACCCATCGGACAGAAACAAAAACGTCCGATGGATGGGGCACAGATTTATCTCATTGCGAAGCTTGGGCGGACCCCCACCCATCGGACAGAAACAAAAACGTCCGATGGATGGGGCACAGATTTATCTCATTGCGAAGCTTGGGCGGACCCCCACCCATCGGACAGAAACAAAGACGTCCGATGGATGGGGCACAGATTTATCTCATTGCGAAGCTTGGGCGGACCCCCACCCATCGGACAGAAACAAAGACGTCCGATGGATGGGGCACAGATTTATCTCATTGCGAAGCTTGGGCGGGTGGTTGGGTCGCTGAGTTGGCCGCTTACCGCCCACTCATCGCGATGAAGCCGCGATGGATGGGGCGCAGTTTCATTCTCCGTGGGTCGGCGAATCCGGTGTGGGACTGATACAAAACTCTCGCCGAGCGGATTCTTCTGCTGCCTGGGGAGACCGGCGGTACTGGTTCTGGCTGCGACGACGTGTGATATGGTGAGTCGCGATGCCGCTCGATCCTTTCCTCGAATTACTGACGCAGGCCACTCGGACGCTGGAGGCGGAGTTTGCCGACCTGCCGGAGTTCAAGCCGGAGCTTGGTGCGGGTGTGGAGGCGATGGCGCAGGTGCTCGCGGAGACGGCGCATCGGCTGGGCGACAACTATCCGTATTTCCATCCTTTATATGCCGGGCAGATGTTGAAGCCGCCGCATCCGGTGGCGCGGGCGGCGTATGCGCTGGCGATGAAGATCAATCCCAACAACCATGCGCGGGATGGCGGCCGGGCGAGCTCGGAGATGGAGATTGAGGCCGTCGCCGAGATCGCGCAGATGTTCGGATACTTGGGAAATGAGAGGGCGTCAGGGCAGGGTTCATATCTGGGTCATCTCACATCGAGTGGAACGATCGCGAATCTTGAGGGCTTATGGGTGGCGGGGCAACTTGCCGAGGGACGGGAAGTGCAGGGACTCGGGACTAAGGGACTCGGGACTAAGGGACTCGGGACTAAGGCTCGACGGAGGATTGTTGGATCTTCGCAGGCGCATTACACGCACAAGAGAATTTCGGCCGTGTTGAAGCTGGAGTTCACGTCGGTCGCGGCGGACGCGCGAGGGCGCATGGACCTGGAAGCGCTGGAGACCGAATTGCGCAAGGGCGACGTGGGGACTGTGGTGGCGACGATGGGCACAACGTCGATGGGCGCCGTCGATCCTCTGCCAGAGATTCTTGCGCTGCGCGAGCGCTATGGATTTCGCGTGCACGCCGATGGGGCTTATGGCGGCTACTTCAGGCTCATTCCGGATGCGCTCGACGATGCGGCGCGGCGCGCCTTCGCGGTAATCGACCAAGCCGACTCGATTGTGGTCGATCCGCACAAGCATGGGCTGCAACCCTACGGCTGCGGGTGCATTCTGTTTCGCGACCGGGCGATTGAGCGGCTCTATAGGCACGAGTCGCCGGCGACGTATTTTACGGCGAAGGAGCTGCTGCATCTGGGCGAGATCAGCCTGGAGTGCTCGCGGGCGGGGGCGGCGGCGGTGGCGCTTTGGGCAACGCAACGGCTGCTTCCGCTGACAAAAGATGGGGCGTTTGCGGAGGGGCTGCGGAAAGGTAGGCGGGCGGCGTTGGAGTTGGATCGGCGGGTGAGAGGCGATGGACGATTTGTTGGGTTGGGTTCCTGCTTCCCCGGTCCCCAAATGCGAGGGACCGGGGGCACCCTCATTTGTGCTGGAGATACAAGGGACCGGGGGTACCCGCATGCTGCTTTGGGGGCATCGCTTCCCACGTCTCAAAATCGAGACGTGGGGCACCCGGGTCCTGCGAGATCCGAGGGTGGGAACGTGGGGCACCCGCCAGAGCTCGACATCGTGGTTTGGGCGATCCGTGGGGCCACGCGCGAGGAAGCATCCGGGCGAGCGCGAAAGGTTTTCGATGCGTGCGCGCGGCGGGGATTGCATCTGGCTTTAGTACAATTGCCGGGGTCGTGGTTTGGGTTCAACTCCCCGATCCCCAAGGGCGAGGGATCGGGGGCACCCTCTCTCACTTGTTTGCGCAGCGTGCTGATGAAGCCGGAGCACGAGGCATGGATGGATGAGATCTGGGAACGGCTGAGCGCGGCATGTGACGAAACAGGGAACAGGGATTAGGGAACAGGGAACAGAGAACAGAGAACAGAGAACAGAGAACAGGGAACAGGGAACAGAGGGAACGGAACCTAATCTATCGACACAAACAAGTGATGTCGCGAAGGCGGCGGCCGGGTTTGGGGTTTGAGCGGAGAAGAAAGCGTTCTCAGTATCGCGAGTTCGCGTGCGCTGGGCGCACGATGGCGAGTTGGCGAGTTCGCGAGACCATGAATTACGCGGCCTGTTGATTGGCCGAGTTTCAATTGTTTTGGGGTTTGAATTAAGGACGAGGGTGATGAAATATGC
Organism: uncultured Acidobacteriaceae bacterium; assembly: GCA_963732305.1. Classification (GTDB taxonomy): domain Bacteria; phylum Acidobacteriota; class Terriglobia; order Terriglobales; family Acidobacteriaceae; genus Telmatobacter. The sequence continues at coordinate 685,384 of CAVSYW010000001.1, read as the reverse complement.
ACGATGTGAAGAAATTTCGAGCGATGCACAAGGAACGGTTCGGGGCGGAGCCCAAGGTTTTTGTGGGGCCGGGGCGCGTGAACCTGATTGGCGAACACACCGATTACGCCGAGGGATTTGTGATGCCGGCGGCGATCAACTTTGCCACGCTGGCGGGGATTTCGCGGCGCGCGGATGGGAAGATTGCGATCTACTCCGAGAACCAGAGCGAAGAGAAGATTTTCGATGACGGCGTGCAGGCCAAGCGGAGCAACCATTGGACCGATTACCCGATGGGCGTGACGGCCATTCTTGCCGGCGAGGGGCACAAGTTCCCTGGGTTTAATTTGAGCATCTGGTCCGATGTGCCGCTGTTGTCGGGGCTGTCGAGCTCGGCGGCGCTGGAGGTTGCGACGGCGCTGGCGGTTCTTTCGCTGGTGGGTGCGAGCTGCCCAGGTACATATTCGGGGCCGGTGCTGGCGCGGCTGTGCCAGAGGGCGGAGAACGAGTTTGTGGGCGCGAACTGCGGGATCATGGACCAGTTCATCAGCCTGAACGCGAGCAAGGATCATGCGCTGCTGCTCGATTGCCGGGATTTGAGCTTCAAATTGGCGCCGATTCCCGACCACGTGGCGCTGGTGATTGCCAACACCATGGTGAAGCACTCTGTCGCGGGCGGCGACTATCCGACGCGGCGGCGCGAGTCGGAGGCGGCGTGCGCGGTGATTGCGAGCCACCGGCCGGGTGTGCCTTTTCTGCGCGACGCGACGCTCGACGACCTGGAGAAGTGGGGCCACGAGATGGAGCCCAAGAGCTACCTGCGGGCGAAACACGTGATCAGCGAGAACCTGCGCACGCAGGCCGCATGTGCCGCGCTGCTGCGGGGCGACATGAAGGAGCTGGGACGGCTGATGGGCGAGGCGCACCGCAGTTACAGCCAGGATTTTGAGGGCAGCTGCGTCGAGGCCGATGCCATGGTGGCGCTGGCGCAGGATTTGCCGGGCCTGATCGGTGCGCGGCTGACGGGCGGCGGGTTTGGCGGCTGCACTATTAATCTCGTGGAGCAGGCCGAGGCGACGGCGTTTGCCGAGGCGCTGGGCGCGAAGTATGCGGAGCAGACGGGGATCGTGCCGCAGATTCACGTGTGCCATGCGTCGGGTGGGGCGCATTCGCTGGGGTAGCGAGACGGCGTCTTGTTCGTGAATCGTGAATCGTGAATCGTGAGCCGTGAGCCGTGAGCCGTGAGCCGTGAACCGTGAACCGTGAACAGCGAACAGCGAACCGTGAACAGCGAGACGGCGCAGGTGAAGCAAACTCACACTGTCGGTGATGGGGCGCACCGGTTTTTTGGAAACACATTGGGCGCGCCTCAAATTGCCTGTCCCACGAAATGACTATTCCGCACCAGATTGGGAATCGTGCCGCGGACGATTTCCTTGCTAAACTTGGAAGGTATTTGCCCCGATGAAGGCATGGGGGGCCGTGTCGCTGAAGCCCGGCGGAGCGAATGTCTGGGTTCTGAGGCGTCGCGGAAAAGAAAATTATATGGAAACAGCCACTTCGACACCCTTTTCTTACGAAACTCTTCCGGACTCAGGCCACGTGGCCTATTTTTCGATGGAGATCGCGATCCAACCATCGATGCCGACCTACTCAGGCGGCCTGGGCGTGCTGGCCGGGGATACTCTGCGCTCGGCAGCCGACCTGGGCGTGCCGCTGGCGGCGTTTTCGCTCATCCACCGCAAAGGATATTTTGAGCAGCACCTGAGCGCCGCGGGTGTGCAGACCGAGGACGTGCAGCCGTGGAACCCGGCGGACTTTTGCACGGAAGAGGCGGAGCGCGTCACGGTGCAGGTGGAGAACCGGGTGGTGACGGTGCGCGCGTGGCGCTACGACATGCGGGGAAGCTCCGGCCACGTGGTGCCGATTTATCTGCTGGACACCGATCTCGACGGGAATTCGGGATGGGACCGGGGATTGACGGACCACCTGTATGGCGGCGACACGAATTACCGGTTGCAGCAGGAAATTGTGCTGGGCATGGGCGGCGTGCGCATGGCTCATGCGCTGGGCCTGCGCGTGAACGTGTACCACATGAACGAAGGACACGCGGCGCTGCTAACGCTGGCGCTGCTGGAAAGCCAACTCGGCGGTGGGCCGCAGAATGGGGCTACCGACGCGGACATCGAGCGGGTGCGGCGCAGGTGCGTGTTCACCACGCACACGCCGGTGCCGGCGGGGCACGACCGGTTTTCTACCGAGCAGGCGATTCGCATTCTGGGCGGCGACAGGACGGCGCGCCTCGAAAAGCTGGGATGCTTCCGCGACGGATTGTTGAACATGACGCTGCTGGCGCTCAGGTTTTCGCGCTATGCAAACGGCGTGGCCATGCAGCATGGCAAAGTATCGCAGGCCATGTTTCCGGAGTTCAGGATCGACGCGATTACCAACGGCGTGCATGCGACGACGTGGATCAGCGAGCCGGTGCAGCAGATGCTGGACGAGCACATTCCCGCGTGGCGGCGCGACAATTTGTATCTGCGCAACACGATTGACGTGCCCGAGGCGGCGATGCTGGCGGCGCATGCGAGGGCCAAGGAAGAACTGCTGGCCGAAGTGGGATCGAGGACAGGATTGGTGCTCGATCCGAAGGTGCTGACGCTGGGCTTTGCGCGGCGCGCGGCGACGTACAAGCGGGCCACGTTGCTGTTCAGCGATCCCAAGCGGCTGAAAGAGATTGCCGCCAAGGCGGGGGGATTGCAGATTCTCTATGCCGGCAAGGCGCATCCGCAGGACGAGCCGGGAAAGGGGCTGATCCGGCAGGTGGTGGAGGATGCGGCGAAGCTCTCGGACAAGAATCTGCGGATTGTGTATTTGGAAAACTACGCGTGGGACCTGGGCGCGCGCATGACGGCGGGCGTGGATGTGTGGGTGAATACGCCGAAGCGGCCCTATGAGGCGTCGGGCACGAGCGGGATGAAAGCCGCCATGAACGGCGTGCCGAGCTTGTCGATTCTGGATGGATGGTGGATCGAGGGCTGTATTGAAGGCTTTACCGGATGGGCGATTGAAGACGGCGCCAACGATCAGGAAGAGGCGAACTCGCTCTATGCGAAGCTTGAGAACGCAATCGTTCCGCTCTACCGCGACGCGCAGGCGGGTTGGGCGCGGCTGATGAAGACGACGCTAGGGTATAACGGGTCGTACTTCAATACCAATCGCATGGTGAAGCAGTACGTGCGCAATGCGTACTACCCGGAGCGGCTGATGGAGACGGCGAAGGTGGAAGAGCGGCAGCTGGTGGCGCAGAGCTCGTCGTGAGCAGTGAAGGAAAGTGAATGGAGTGAAGGAAGTGAATGGCGGCTGATTGCCACCATTTTCTTTTGGTGTTTCCAGGGCTTTGTCCTTTCATTATCTTTGGCCGGGGCAAGTTTCCCTCTGGTCTAGAGTCATTTGGTTCGTTGCGCCGCGCCCCTCCGGGGCGCCCAGATCTTTGAGGGAAGCGTTCCCAGGGTTTCGCTACGCTCCACCCTGGGCTATTGTCGATTGCCCCTCCCGGGGCAAAAACTGCGAACCGGGCAAGATTGTCGCTCTGCACAACGGAAATAGATGTTCTCATTTCCATTCACTGTTCGCTCATCCCTACAGCTTGCGGCGCAGGTACTCGAAGATCACGTAGCCGATGAGGGCGCTGATGAGCGCTATGGCGAAGTTGACAGGCGTGACGATGTCGTGAAGCGCGAAGGCGAGGGTTTTGCCCTGGCCGTTGACGCCGGTGAACTCGCCCATGAGCAGGTTGGAGTAAAAGAGGAAGACGATAAAACCGACTTCGATGACTACGCGCCACAAGGGCTTAAGACGAGGCGGTGGCGTGATCGGCGACATGGAGCGATGATACCGGCGAAGCGGTGAGGGGCCAAGCGAAATCGAAAGCGCATGCGCGGGCGAGGACGCCCGCACGACAGCCGGCAAGGATGCCGGCGTTACAAGTGCGAGCGCCTATAATCGACCTGTTGTGATTGCGGAAATTCGAGTGCGAGCGGCAAAGTTTCGGTGGACGCGACGGGGCGCAATCGGCGCGTCGCTGGCGGTTTTGTGCGGGCTAGCGGCTGCGGCAGGAGCGCGGAGTCAGTCGAGCGCCGCTGCGGGCGGCGGCGAAGGGGCCGGGCCTTCGGCGGCGGGGCGCGTGTTGCTGGTGCTGCCCTTTGATAACCGGACCGGGCAGCCAAACCTGGAGTGGGTGCGCGAGGCGGCGTCGGAGATTTTGAGCATGCGCTTTGCTTCGGCAGGGTTTGAGCCCACGAGCCGCGCGGACCGCGTGTACGCGCTGGACCATCTGGGACTGCCGCAAGGGTTTCATCCGTCGCGGGCGAGCGCCATCAAACTGGCGCAGACGCTGGACGCGGATTCGATTGTGGTGGGCAGCTACACCACGGATGGAACCAGCATTATGGCCGAGGCGTCGCTGGTGGATGTGCCGAACCTGCGCATGCTGCCGGCGGTGAGCGTGCGCGGCGAGATGCGCGACCTGATGGGCGTCTTCAGCGCATTGGCGTGGCGGCTGACGCGGCAGATCGATCCCACGTTCAACGTGGCCGAGGAAACATTTATTGCCGCGGGAAGAGAGATCCGGCTGGATGCGTTCGAGCAGTACGTGCGCGGCATCTCAGAGCCGGACCAGGCGGAACGGCAGCGGCACCTGGAACAGGCGGTAAAGCTGAGCCCGGGGTTCAGTTTGGCGTGGATGGCGCTGGGCCGCGAGGACTACAACCAGCAGCAATATGCTGAAGCGGCCGAGGCCTTTGCGAAGGTCGATCGCACCGGCGCGGATGGGTTGGAAGCGGGATTTTACCGTGGGCTTTCGTTGCTGTTTTCCGGCGATTACGCGCACGCCGCAGAGGAATTTGCCGACGTGGCGCGCGTATTGCCGCTGGGCGAGGTGGTCAACAACGAGGGCGTCGCGGTGAGCCGCCAGGGGAAGGACGGTACTTCCTTATTCATACAGGCAGCCGCGGCCGATCCCAATGCGGCGGACTACCACTTCAACCTGGCGCTGAGCCTGAAACGGCACGGGAATTTGTTGGGGGCGATGAATGAGTTGGCGCAGTGCCTGAAGCTGCGCCCCACAGACAGCGAGGCCGAGACGTTGCAAGCGGCGTGGAAGGCGCCGGCGGGAACCGCGAGCAATTCGGGATCTGAACCGCTAGAACGCATTGTGCGGAGCTTTGACGCGGCGGCCTTTAAACAAGCGGCAGCGATGATGGACCAGATGAATGCGGGGAGGCTGGACGCCTTGACGCCGCGCGATCGGGCGCGGGCGCTGTCGACGCAGGCGAAAGGATATCTCGATCGCGGCTTGCTGCTCGAGGCGGAGAGGTTGTATCAGGCTGCGGTGGCTGCGGATGGAAAGAGCGCGGAGGCGCACGCCGGCCTGGCCGAAGTGCGCGAGCGCAGCGGCGACGCCGATGCGGCCCGCGAGGAAGCACAAACGTCACTCAAACTGGGGCCCTCGGCGAATGCGTACCTCGTGCTGGCGCAATTGGATCTGGCGGCGGGCGAGCTGGGCACGGCGAACACGGATGCCGAGAACGCCTTGAGATTCGATCCGGGGAACCGGGCGGCGCAGGACATTCTGCGGCAGATTCTGGCGAAGACGGGGCAGAAGTGAAAAAGCAGGGATTGAGGGACCAGGGTCTCGGGACTTAAGAACAGGGACTAGGGACTCGGGACTAAGGACTAGGGAGCGAGTTGGTGAGTTGGCCGTAGGAAGAGGCGAGCCATGGGAATGACGGTTAGGAAGAGTTGGACGAGTGCGGGACTGATTGCGGCAGGGTTGTGGACCATGCTGGGGATGAGCGCGTGCTTGCGGGCGCCGGCGCAGCAGGCGGTTTCTGCGCGACAGCCATTGGTGGACAAACTGGTTCTGGATGACACCATTCAGCCGGTGAGCGCGGATGAAGTGGCACGGGCGTTGGCGAAAGCCAACTCGGACGGAGCCAGCGCGCTCTTGATTGAGATGAATACGCCGGGCGGACTGCTGGACTCGATGCGCGACATGGTGGGCGGGATTCTGCGCTCGCGTGTGCCGGTGATTGTGTACGTGGCTCCGGCGGGATCGCGGGCGGGATCGGCGGGGTTCTTCCTGCTGGAGTCTGCCGACGTGGCGGCAATGGCGCCGGGCACCGAGGCCGGCGCGGCGCACGTGGTTTTCGAAGGCGGCAAACCCGACGACATTGAGATGCAGAAGGTGGAGAACGACGCCGAAGCCTTCATGCGCTCGTACGTGAGCAAGCGCGGGCGCAGTGCGGACGCGGCGCAGGAAGCGGAGAAATCGTCGCACTCGTATACGGCCGAGGAGGCGCTGAACCAGAAGCTGATCGACGTGATTGCGAACAGCGATGCCGACCTGCTGAAGGCGATTGACGGGCGCGTTGTAACCCGCATGGACGGGTCGACATTGACGCTGCATGTGGCAGGCGCGCGCATTGTGCCCATCCAACTCACGCTGCGCGATAAGCTGCTGGGCTGGCTGGTCGATCCCAACATCGCGCTGCTGTTTCTGGTGGGCGGAGCGCTGCTGATCTATCTCGAATTCAATTCGCCGGGCACGATTGTGCCGGGAGCGCTGGGCACATTGATGGTGCTGCTCGCTATTTTCGCTCTCGACCTGCTGCCGATTCGTTACACGGCTGTGCTGTTGCTGGTGGCCGCGATGGTGCTGCTGATTCTGGAGGCGAAATTCGGCGGGCACGGAGCGCTGGCGATTGCGGGCATTGTGTGCCTGACGTTCGGAACCCTGACGCTGGTGGCCGCGCCGGTGCCGGAGATGGGCGTCAGCCCGTGGGTGGCGATCGGTTTGAGCGTGGCCTTTGGCGGGATCACGTGGTTTCTGGTGCGGCTGGCGGTGCGGGCGCGCAAGCGCAAGGCGCGGCATCGGCGCGGAGGCCATGGTGGGCGCAAAGGCGACGGCGATGGAGAAGCTTGATCCGCAGGGGCACGTGCTGGTGGAGGGCGAGATTTGGCAGGCTGAGGCGGGCGCGCCGGTGGCGGCAGGGACGGCGCTGCGCGTGGTGGGACATGAGCATTTGCTGCTACGAGTGGAGCCGGAAGAGGAGCGAGTCGGCAAGTTGGCGAGTTAGCGGGTTTGTGCGGGAGTGGGGTTTGTGTTGTCCCACCCTTTCGCAAAGATCGCGAAAGGATGGGGCACGGAGCATTCGAGTCCGGGTCAGCAAGTTGGCAAGTTGGCAAGTCAGCGAGTTCGTGCAACATTGGAGTAGAATCCTGCTGAGTGAGGAAAGGAATGTTTCATGTCTATTGGCGATCTTTCATTGCCGGTGCTGATTGTCATCGGGATTGTTGTCCTCTACCTGCTGAACTCGATCAAGATTCTGCGCGAGTATGAGCGCGGCGTCATTTTCCGGCTGGGCCGCGTTCTGGGATCGCCCAAGGGCCCCGGCATCATCCTGGTTTTCCGGCCTATCGATCAGATGGTGCGCCTCAGCTTGCGGCAGGAGGTGCTGGAGGTTCCGGCGCAGGACATTATCACTCGCGACAACGTTACGCTGAAGGTGAATGCGGTGGTGACGATGTACGTGGTGAACCCCAACGACGCCGCCATCAAGGTGGCGAACTACGTTTACCAGACCTCGCAGTTCGCGCAGACCACGCTGCGCTCGGTTCTGGGCGAGGTAGAGTTGGACGAGTTGCTGAGCCATCGCGACAAGCTCAATTTGCGCATCCAAGGCATTATTGACCAGCGCACGGAGCCGTTTGGGGTGAAAGTGGTCAGCGTAGAAGTGAAGCAGGTGGATTTGCCCGAGCAGATGCTGCGCGCCATTGCCAAACAGGCCGAGGCGGAGCGCGAAAAGCGATCGAAGATCATTCACGCCGAGGGCGAATTTGCCGCTGCACAAAAGCTGGTGGATGCGGCTCAGCTGATGGCCACGCAGCCGATGACGCTGCAGTTGCGCTACCTGCAAACCCTGGCCGACATCGGAGTGGAGAAGAACACCACGATCGTTTTCCCGCTGCCGATCGAGTTTATGACGCTGCTGAATAAGCTGGCTGACCCAGGAAAGACGGAGAAAAACAGCCAGTAGCCGGTAGCCGGTAGCGGGTAGCCGGTAGCCGGTAGCCAGTAGCCAGTAGCCAGTAGCCAGTAGCCGGTAGCCATTAGCCGGTAGCTTGTAGCCTTTATCGGCTCGTGGTGAGAGTCCAAGTGCACCGGAAACGATTCCTTGGAGGCTAACGTCCGTTGGTTCTGTCGGTCTTATCGGCGCGGCTCAAGCGGTGCCCTCTCAAAACAAGTTTTCGCCGCGGGGCTGTTCGTGAGTGATGATTGGCTGGCGGAAGTTTTTCAGCTGCCGGCTACAAGCTACCGGCTACGGGCTGCAAGCTAACTATGAGCGGATATTTCGACGAAGGTGAACCGGAGGCTGAGCGGCCGCGACGCGACCGCGAGATGACGCTCGGCCCGGGCGCGGTGCTCGGCCTGGTTTTTGGGCTGGTGCTGCTCTGCGGGTTGTGCTTCGGCGTGGGATACGCTGTGGGGCATCACGGTTCCGCGTCGTCCGCAGCGGCCAATGCGCCTACTCCCGCTCCCGACCAGGAGCCGTTGCAAGGTAACAACACCACTCCCAAGCCGTCGGCTGCTGAGCAGGCACCGCCGACGCCGCCGACGGGCGACCCGACAACTCCGGAGACGACGACTCCGGGGGCGGGTGCGCCGTCAACAGGCACGAACCCGGCCACGGCGCAGCAAAGCCCGGGCGCAGGCGGGCAAAGTGGACCGGGAGCAGGAGGGCCAGGGACAGCGACTCCCGGCGCCACGCCACCGGTGCGTTCTGCGCTGCCGCCTGCCGGGAACGCGCCAACCCCTGCACAGACCGCGCCCAATGTGCGCGCGGCCTTTCCGTCGCAGGGGCAGTGGATGGTGCAGATTGCCGCGGTGGCAAACCTTGACGACGCCGATGTGCTGATGACGGCGCTGCGCAGGCGCGGCTATTCGGTGATGGCGGCGCGCGAAACTGGCGATGGACTGATCCACGTGAAGATTGGGCCCTTCTCGACACAGGACGAAGCGTACCATTGGCGTGACAGGCTGCTGGGGGATGGGTACAACGCGGTGGTGCAGCCGTAAAAGACAGTGGTCAGTGGACAGTGATCAGTGGTCAGTTAGTTCGTGCGAACGCCGACACCCCGCAAGTGTCCGCAGTTGATTTCGAAATCACGCGGTCAAAGCACTGAGTGTCAGCTAACGACATTTTCATCCTGGTTGCGCATCCACTCGGGCAAAGCGGAGGCGATTGCGGCGCGCACGGCTTCGGATAAGTTGTCGCGCGTGGCGAAGGCCGCCGGGTCGATGGGCGGATGGAAGACGACGTGCGCCGTGCCGGGATGGATGCGATTGCTGCCCCAGGGAATGATCTTCTCCGTTCCGTAGATCGAAACGGGGATGCAAGGCGCGCCGGATTCCTTGGCGAGATAGAAGGTGCCTTTCTTGAAGGGCAGCAGGCGCGCGTTCGACGAGCGCTTGCCCTCAACAAACGTGGTGATGTGCAGACCGCCGGAGAGGACGCGGAGAGCGTCGGCAACGGCGATTTGCGCGCTTTTGGCGGTGCCATCGCGGTCGACCGGGATGAAGCCGGCCAGTTTGAATGCGTAGCCGAGGATGGGAAGCTTCATGAGCGAGCGCTTAAGAAAGACCGAGGTGCGGCCGGGAAGATTCGAGATGAGTGCGGGCGCGTCGAGATTGGAGACATGGTTGGCCATGAAGATGCAGGCGCGGCCGGCGGGAATGTTTTCACGACCTTGAATTTGAATGCGAATGCCGGCGATGCGCATAGTGGTGCGGGCGACCCAGCGGCCGGTGTAGTAAAGCGGCTTGACGTTGCCGCTGAGAAGCGTGAAAGGAAAGAGGATGAGCGCGGCAGGGAGCGCGAGAACGACGAGGGTGACGAAGACGAGGAGCGAGACGATCATGCGGCTTTCGAACTAATTTCAAAACTCAAAGGGCATCGTAGACATCGTCTTCCGGATTGTTCCAGACCGATTCGAATGCGGGAGCGCTGGCTGCTGCAGCAGCTTGAGCTAAGGCACGGTCCTGGCCGCGGGCGCGGAGGAATTCGACAAAATCCTCGACTGCGGCGATCTGTTCCGGGCTCAAAGTTTCAGGCTTCTCGGTGAGATTGCTGGCGAATCGGTTCATGACCTGACTCCTTTCCCATTCTAGTGAAATTCTGCGAAATGGGTAGGTATTCGAGAGATTACGCTTGTTCTTTGTTATTGCCGCATCCACTCGGGCAGTCCGGAGGCGATGGCGGCGCGGACGGCTTTCATGAGTTCGTCGCGCGTGGCGAAGCTGGCGGGATCGATGGGCGAGTGGAAGATGACGTGCGCGGGGCCGGGATGAATGCGGAAGCTGGCCTTGGGAAGCATGGCCTCTGTTCCGTAGATCGAAACTGGAATGCAGAGCGCGCCGGAGGCTTTGGCGAGAAAAAATGGGCCTTTCTTGAAGGGCAGCATGCGGCCGTCAGGCGAGCGCGTGCCTTCAACAAACGTGGTGATGTGCGTGCCCTTGGCGAGCACACGCTGCGCTTCGGCTACGCTGCGCTGCGCATCGCCGGGGTTGCCGCTGCGATCGACGGCGATGAACTCGCCCTGACGAAAACCGGTGCCGAGGATGGGCAAATTCATAAGTGACCGCTTCATGAAGGCGGAGGTGCGGCCGGGAATGAGCGAAATGAGCGCTGGCGGATCGAGGTTGGAGACATGGTTCGACATGAAGAGGCAGGCGCGGTCGCGCGGGATGCGGTCGAGGCCTTCGGCGCGTAGGCGCACGCCGGCGATGCGGCAACTGGAAGAGAGCATGAAGCGCGTGGCCTTGTAGAGCGGCAGCACGTTGCCGGTGAGCCGGCACCAGGGAATGAAAAGCAGGGCCGAGGGAATGCCCCAGAAAACCATGTTGGCGAGAAAAAGAAGAGTGCGGATCATGGGCTGTTGGAAGTGAGTGACAGGTAAAGTATCGCATCGACGGCGGTGGTGAGTCAGTGATTTTGCTGGGGTCTGGAGACCCCAGCTCCAGCCGGTTTAGAGACCGGCGCTACACTGCGGCAGCTTCGGGAAATCGTTCGCGCAGACGCGCGGGGAGTTTGAGGTAGATGCTGTCAAAGCCGCCGTTGGAGAGGATGGCGACGACGTCGCCAGGGGCGAGCTGCGGGACGACGGCGGCGACGATCGAGTCGGCGCTGGGGTGAAGTTCGGCGGGGGTTCCCGCCGCGTTGAGGGTGCGGACGATTTCTTCGGGGTGCAGGCGCTCGGGCTCGGGAATGCGCTCCTGCTGGTAGACGCCGGCGAGGACGACGCGATCGGCGAGGCGGAGACTGGCGATCAATTCGGTTGCGAGAACCTTGCGGCGCAGCGTGTTGGAGCGGGGTTCCAGCACGGCCCAAAGACGCGCTTGCGGATATACGGCGCGGAGTGCGCGCAATGTTTCGCGGATGGCGGTGGGATGGTGCGCGAAGTCTTCAATGATGGTGATGCCGTTGAACTGGTCGCGTACTTCGAGGCGGCGCTTCACGCTTTTGAAGGTGGCGAGGGCGCTAGAGATGGATTCTTTCGCGATGCCTCGATCGGCGGCGAGGGCCACGGCAGCCGTGGCGTTGAGGACGTTGTGCTCGCCGGCGAGGTTCATCGTAAGCTCGGCCCACAATGCGCCGTCGCGATGCACTTCCCATTGTGTTTGCCCGTTTACGTGACGGAGATTCTGGATGCGCCAGCCGGCGGCGTCGCTGAAGCCGTAGCGCTCGACGCGACAGAAGGCGTGGCTGACGCACTCGGTCACGATTTCGCTGCCGTCGTAGGCGACAATGAGGCCGCGGTGCGGGACGAGATTGACGAGGCGCTTGAAGGCGGTTTTCACGGCTTCGAGATCGGCGTATATGTCGGCGTGATCGAACTCGACGTGGGTGAGGATGAGCGCGTCGGGAAAGTAGTGGAGAAATTTGGGGCCTTTGTCGAAGAAGGCAGTGTCGTACTCGTCGCCTTCGAGGATGAAGGGCTGCGTGGGGCGTAACTGGAAGCTCGTCCCAAAGTTTTCCGCCACGCCTCCGATGAGGAAAGAGGGTTCGAGGGCGGGATTTTCAAGCGCGGCGATTTGGTAGATCCACGCCAACATGCTGGTGGTGGTGGTTTTGCCGTGGGTTCCGGCGACGACGAGAGGCGAGCGGCCACGGAGGAATTCTTCACGCAGCAGCGCGGCCATGGAGGTGAAGGGAATGCGTTGGTCGAGGACGCGCTCGATTTCAGGGTTGCCGCGCGAGAGCGCGTTGCCGATGACGACGAGATCGGGTGCGGGCGTGAGGTTCGATTCCGCGTAAGGCTCGAGGATGGGAATGCCGAGCGAGCGCAGGAGATCGCTCATGGGCGGATAGGCGGCTTTGTCAGAGCCGGTGATGCGATGGCCCTGCAACTGAAGCAGCCCGGCCAGTGAGGCCATGGCCGTGCCGCAGATGCCGATGAGATGGATGTGGCGTGCGGCGTTAGACATCGGACGCCCAGTTGACGGTTCCATTCAGTTCCTTTATTCGCGAAAATGCCTTGTCGTTCGTTACGAGCACCGCGCCTGCCGCAATAGCGTGAGAGGCAATTTGAAGGTCCAATTCCGACAAGACGGTACCTGAAGCTTCGAGTCTTGCTCTCAGCTTTCCATATGCGGCGGCTTCCTTGCTTCCCCAGGGAAGGATTTGAAGCTTGAACAGTAAAGCCTCTACTGCGGCGTGCAGAGCGCGGGCCTGAGGCCGTTTGGCCAGACCATAGCGCACCTCCGCTTCGGTGATGGATGAAATACACACAGTCTCGCCCGCTCGGAGCGACGCAAGATGGGCACGCGCGGCTTGCGATCTTCCTTTGGCAATGTAGCTGACTGTGTTGGTGTCGAGGAGGTACGAGACGTTCATTTCCGCTTCCTTCGCCGAGCCGGTTTTTGAGCGAACAACTCGTCGAGCGCGGGGCGGCGTGCGGGCAGCCGCCGGTCGCGTTCGGCTTCGGACAGGAAGTCATCGGGCACATCGGCAGCGTCGAGACCCGCAAAAACCTGGCTCCAGGGTCCAGGGCCCTCGGAAAGGATGATGTCACCGTTGTGAGGATTACGGCGAATGGTAACTTCTGAAGAACGGAAGCGATATTCGTGGGGGATGGTCACGTGCTGGCTCCTTCCACTCATAAAAACTCTCGCTCTCGTGGTCTTTTCCATCGCACCACCCCAGCTATATATCATGCTATATAGCGTCATTGCAGTCAAGCGCCGCAACCTGCAGTCGAGGGTGATTTCTCAACTCTCTGCAGTTACTTTTTCACCGCCGGTTCAAGGAGGATGAGCGTGGGTTTTTCGGCGAGGGTAAGTTCGGCTTCGACGCCGAAGGTGAGCGTGACGTTTTGCCGCGAGACGTGGCCGGAGCGCAGGCCGATGGCGATGGGAATGTCGAGGCCGTCCAGAGCACTCAAGATGGCGCGATCTAGGAGGTCGGGCGCGGCGCCAGACTCGAGCATTTCGCCGAAGATGATGCCGCAGACGCCCGCGAGCTTGCCGGCCGCGCGCAACTGCCACAACATGCGGTCGATCTGGTAGGGCTTGACGCCGGTGTCTTCGAGGAACAGGAGTTTGTTTTCGGTCGCGGGCTCCCAGGGCGTGCCGAGAAGCGAGACCAGAATGCTGAGGCAGCCGCCGTAGAGTGTGCCTTGCACGGCTTGTTGCGCGGCGGGTTTGAGGACGCGCAGGCCTTCGGCGGGGCCGACTGTGTAGGGTTCGCCGGCGAGCGCGGCGCGGAAGCTCTCGAGATGCACGCCGTCTTCAAGATAAAAATCGGCGGCGAGCATGGGGCCGTGAAAAGCGGGAAGTCCCAGCTCGTCGAGAAGGTGAAGCTGGATGCCGGTGAGATCGCTGTACGCGAAGAACGGCTTGGGGTGGGCGGCGATGGATGCGAGGTCGAGGCCGTCGAGGAGATAGCTTGAGCCGTAGCCGCCGCGGAGGGCCATGATGGCGCTGGTCTCCGGATCGGCGAAGGCGCCGTGAAGATCGGCGAGGCGCCCGGCTGCGGTTCCGGCGAAGTAGAGCGGGCCGCGGAGGAACGTGTTAGGACCAGGTTTGGGCGTGAAGCAGAGGGATTCGAGAGCGGCGAGACCGCGATCGATCCTCTCCTGTTTCGCGGAGGAGGCAGGGGCGACAATCGAAATCGCGGCGCTTTCCGTAACGGCGGGCGGTTTGATCAGGCTTGCCATCTTCACCACCCTTCTCCGCGGGCGATGAGCGTGGCCGAACCCGTAAGGAAGAGCTCTTCGCCGGGGCCGCTCCATGCAACGATCTGCGCGCCGCCGGGAGCGACAACTGAGAGCGGCGACAGGCAGCGGCGTAGAGCCAGCGCGGCCGTCGCGGAGGCGGAGCTACCGGTGCCGGAGGAAGTGGTGGGGCCCACGCCGCGCTCGAAGATACGAATTTCGATCTCCCGTTCGCTCAGGACGCGCACAAATTCCACGTTGGTCTGCTGCGGAAAGTCGCGATGGGTGCAGATTTCCGCGCCGAGGGTTTGCCAGGGCTTGCCGGCGACGGCGAAATCCGCATTTTCGACCAGGATGACGAAGTGCGGGTTGCCGGTGACGACTTCAACGCCGATGACTTCAGAGCCATCGGAAAGTTTGAGCGTGTGCGGCGCAAATTTGGGCACGCCCATGCCGGATGTGACGTCGACAATGAATGCGCCGCCGGTATGGATGCGATCGATGTGGCAGATGCGCGGGCCGGCGTCGGTGAGAATTTCGAGATTGTCGCCGGCGTGGGAGCAGAGAATCTCGGCCATCCACGCGGCCACGCAGCGTGTGCCGTTGCCACTGATCTCGGCGACGGATCCGTCGGCATTGTGCAGGTGAATGCGGCCGGAGTTTGGGCCTGTCCAGGAAAAGAATTCGACGCCGTCGGCGCCGATGCCGGTGTTGCGCTGGCAAAGACGGCGCGTGAGATGGGCGCGATCGAGATCTCGCGCGTCGTCTGTAACGATCAGAAAATCGTTGCCGCAGGCGTGAGCTTTGGTGAAGGGAATCAATCTTCCTCCAAGGTGAATGATAAAGGGGACAGGTTTCGGGTGTCAGGTTTCAGGGAACAGGGAACAGGGACTAGGGACTAGGGACTTGGGACTAGGGACTCGGGGCTAATGCGGTGGAACGCGGCTGTTGAGAAGTAGACGGTCGCCGATGGCTGGTTTTCGGCGAGAAAGTGACCGGCAACGGCGAGTCCCTCAGGATGGGCCTTGATGGCGCGATCGACATCGTCGCCGTCCCAGGCGACGACGATGGCCGCGTGGCTGGCGGGCGCTTTCAGGGCGGCGCGCCAGATTTCAAGATCGCTCTCGTTGATGGTTTCGCGCAGGGGCATGCCGGTGAAGGCGACGATCTCCGGATACATGGACGTGTTCATCAATACTGTGGCGTGAGGAAAGGTGTGGAGCAGGTCGCGGAGCAGCGGAGGAATAGCTTCGTCGTAGGGCAGGCGCGCCTCAAGGTTGGTTATGCTTTCTGCATAGACGATGGGCTCGTTGCGCAAAAGGCTGAGAGCGTTGATTGCGACGAGGACAAAGAGGGCCGCGAAGGCGATGTCGGGCAGGAACTGGGCAATGCCGGCGAGGGCGAGGCGCGGCGGGCTCCAGCGCGCAATTTTGGAGTTTTCCAGTGCCGCGACGGCAAATTTTGCGGCGAAGCCGACGCCGAGCGCGAGAGCGGGGAGCAGTTCGAGTCCGTAGCGCGTGTTGTAGAAGGTGAAAGGCCACCACGCGGGAAAGAAGATGGGGACTGAGCCGTAAGCGACCGACCACGCGTAGAAAGGGACGGGCAGCCAGAGAAGCGCGGTCCAGGCGAGAGCGCGGCGGTGCGGCTTGGATTTTTCCGCGAACCAGGCAGCGACGGAGCCGACGGCGGCGAGCGCGAGAACAACATTGCCCCAGAGGCTTCCCCATATCGTTCCGGAGGCGGGCGCGAGAACGGCGTCAAGCTCCGAGACTTTGAGATAGAAGAGCAGCGCAACCCAGGGATTGTGCCAGCCGGGATGCGGCGGCCAAGCGCCGGATGTGGAGGTGCGCATCTCGATCGCATGTGCGGAATAAGGGCCGCGCGCAAAAAAAAGCCAGTCGCCGAAGCCGACGGAGTTGTAGATGAACCAGGCGAGCGGCGCGGCGATGACGGCGGCGCTGGCCAGCCAGAAGTACGGTGAGCGGCGCAGGCGGTTGCGTTTGAGCAGCGCGAGACCGACACCGGACCATGCGATGAGGGCGACGAGCCAACCGTCGTAGCGCGTGAAGATGGCGGCGATGAGAGCCGCGGCGATCAGGCACTGAAGGCGGGTTGCCTGGATAGGGTCTTCGTCGAGGCAAATCCGCCATTCCACGAGCCAGACCACGATCCAGATGAATTCGCAGAGGAAGAGCGGCTCAGTCATGGCTGTGGTTTGGAGGTAGAGCAGGTTGGGATTCAGCGCGAAGAACGCGAGCGCGAGCGCGGAGGGCGCGGGGTTGAGCCAATGGCGCGCGAGGCGATAGATGCCGGCGCAGGAGGCGATCCAGGCCGATGCCGAGGGAACGACGCCGGCGAGGCCGTTGGCCCACCAGGCGTAGTTTTGGACAAACGGGATGAGGAGAATGTGCGGCAGCGGAAGCCAGACGGAGCCGAGTTCTGTGAGGCGCGCGGTGCGCGAATCGAAGACGCGGCGCGCGATGTGGAGGTGGGCAACGGCGTCGCCGTAGTTGAGCATCGCGGCGTGATTCCAGCTCCAGATGATGGCGGCGAACGAGGCTGCCATGGAAAAGGCGAGGACGAGCCAGCCTTCGCGATTGGAAATGCCTTTGCGTTCGTGACTCAATTTGCTAAGACACATTCCTCCGGGGCTAAAGCCCCGAGTTTATTTGCTGCGGATGGTTCAGAGGCCTGAAGGCCCCTGCTCCCTCCGTTCCTAATCAAGGTGCGTGATCTCGCGAAAGTGATTGAAGCGCTCGTCGATTTCAGCGCGTGAAAGCTGCTGGAGGCGCTCCGTACCGAAACGCTCGCAGGCATAGGAGCCCATGACGCCGCCGTAAAACATGGCGTGCCGCCAGGATGCGGGCGTGAGCTCCGGCTGCGATGCCAGAAAGCCGAAGAAGCCGCCGGCAAAGCTGTCGCCCGCGCCGGTGGGGTCGATGACCTCCTGGAGCGGAAGCGCCGGAGCTTTGAATGTGCGGAGCTCCGCTTTCTTGCCTTTTGGAGTGGATTCGTGGAACAAAGTCGCTCCGTACTCGCCGTGCTTGACCACCAATGCGCGGGGGCCAAGAGCGATGACGGCGCGCGCGGCTTGCACGAGATTGTTGTTGCCGGCCAGCATGCGTGCTTCCGTGTCGTTGATGAGGAGGACGTCGAGGCCTTTCAAAACTTCAAGCAGAGCCGGGCGGTGGTCCTTGATCCAGTAGTTCATGGTGTCGCCGGCGACGAGCTTGACGGCCGGCATGGCGTCGCGCACGCGGCGCTGGAGGACGGGGTCGATGTTGGCGAGGAAGAGGAAGTCGGAGTCGCGATAGGCGTCGGGGATTTTGGGTTCGAACGACGCGAAGACGTTGAGCTCGGTGTTCCGCGTCTGGGCTTCGTTCAGGTTTTCGAGATAGGAACCTTCCCAGAAGAAGCTTTTTCCGGCGGTGTGCTCGATGCCGCGCGTGTCGATTTTGCGGGCGGCGAAGACGGCTTCCTGCTGGGGGCCGAAGTCTTCGCCGACAACGGCGATGACGCGGACATCGGTGAAGAAGCTGGCGGCGAGCGAAAAGTACGTGGCCGCGCCGGCGAGCTTGCGCTCGTAGCGGCCTGCGGGGGTTTCGACAGAATCGTAAGCTACGCTGCCGACAACGGTGATAGACATTAATTTTCTCTCCCTAAATCCTGCCTGAATGCGTTTACGTAGAATCAGATCGCTGTCTAGCTCGTTGTGGGGCTTTCCTGGTAAGGTATCGCACCGCGTTCTTCACACTTGCAGAGCTGAACGAACTGGAGCAGGTCGTTCCTTCCATGATGCCGTTTCCTTGCCCTCGGCATCCCCTTCAACCATCAGATCATCAACCAATCGCGCCCTAAGGAACGGGTCGTGTCCGCAGTGTATTTGCACTCTTCCGTCCACCGTTCTGTCGGTTGTCGCGCGATGGTTAGGGCTCCCATTCCTTACGTATCCTGCTTGGTCGCTCAGGGAGTACTCTGCGAGTCGATACATGAACTCAACAATCTCACAGATTTTTCGTGATGAAAATCGGGGGTTTAGGACAGCAGCAAATGGGTTGTCTCTCTTGGCATGCTCGCCGCACCATTCCCACGTGACCAACCAGGCTTTCATTTTGAACGTGCTCTTCTTTCTCACTGGCAACCTCCTGAATTTCCTCAGGGGCTAAAGCCCGCTCCTATCTGGTTGCGTTTGCGGCGCGGCTAAAGCCGCGCCCTGATACAAAACTTCTAGCTCAATTCTCTACCAGCTGTGATATTTGCCGAAGAGCAGTTTCAGCTTTTCTTTTGCTGCGGCCGGGATCGCGTCGGGCTGCGTGAGGACCGCGAATTTTGCGGCGGAGGCACAGGCGCAGGTGCGGGCGACTTGTGACGTGGGCTGCAGGGCGGCTACAGCGGCTTTTACTACCTTGCAGGCGTTGTCGGCGTTTTTGTGGAGGACGGCTACGATCTCTTCAATGGTTACGGAGTCGGACCCCGAGCGCCAGCAGTCGTAGTCGGTGACCATGGCGACGGTGGCGTAGCAGATTTCGGCTTCGCGAGCTAGCTTGGCTTCCTGCAGGTTGGTCATGCCGATGACATCTGCACCCCAACTGCGATAGAGATTCGACTCGGCCCTGGTGGAGAACTGCGGGCCCTCCATGCAGACGTAGGTGCCGCCGAGTTTGCCGACTACGCCGACGGCTTTGCAGGCTTCGGTTGCGGCTTTGGCAACAGTAGCGCAGACGGGATCGCCGAAGGCTACGTGGCCTACGATGCCGTCGCCGAAGAAAGTGGAGACGCGGTGGAAGGTGCGGTCGATGAATTGGTCGGGCATGACGAAGTCGGTGGGCTTGTGCTCTTCCTTGAGCGAGCCGACGGCGGAGACGGAGAGGATGCGCTCGACGCCGAGTTTTTTCATGGCGTAGATGTTGGCGCGAAAGTTGAGTTCGGAGGGAAGAATGCGATGGCCGCGGCCGTGACGCGCGAGGAAGGCGACCTTGCGGCCCTCGAGTTCGCCGAGAACGAAGGCGTCAGAGGGTGCGCCGAACGGAGTTTCTACGTGCTCCTCGTGGACGTTGGTGAAGCCGGGCATGGAGTAGAGCCCGCTGCCGCCGATGATGCCGATTTCCGCGCTTGCCAAGGTGTGCTCCTTGTTCTTTCGTTTTGCGCGCATTCCCAAGTTGTTTCGTGCGGCCCTACGGGGCGCGGCGATTGTGTGGGATGCGTTCCCAGGGTTCCGCCTTCGTTCGCGACGGCGAACTCGGCTGCACCCTGGGCTATTTTCGACCCTCCCTCCGGGAGGGATCTGGTCCGAGTTCGATCGTTCTTGGTCCTTGCATCGCCAGTGCCTCAGGCGCTGCCTTCAACGCTGATCGATGAGGCGGATTGTCTCCATGAAGACGTCGCCGTCGATCATCAAACTGTGCGCGCTGATCTTATCCATCGTATCTTGCGCGGTGTGGTGGTAGCTGTTGTTGGGACCGTAGTCGAGGTCGATGATGTCGATGGACGGCACGCCGCGCTCGACGAAGGGCAGGTGATCGTCTTCGACGGCCATGTCTTCCTTGAAAAAGTATTGCTGATAGCCGAACTTCTTTGCCGCTTCCGCTACGAGCGCTACGAGCCAAACGGTGGAGTTGGTCTCGTGCTGGATGTCGAGCTGCTTGTCGCCGATCATGTCGGCGAGCATGAAGGCTTTGATCTGGTTGAGGGTGCCGTCGCGGCCCCACCTGGCGGCGAGATGGCGGCTGCCGTAGGTGGAGTCGGAGCGGGACCACTGCTGGATGGCCTCTTCGCCATCGAAGAAGACGAGCCAGACAGAATAGCCGTCGAGCTTTTTGCCTTGGGCGGTTTGGGTGCGGAGCTTGTCCGCGATCGCCATCAAGAGTCCGGTGGTGGAAGCGCCGTCGTTGGCGCCGACGAAATTGATGTTGCGCAGCGGGTAGTTAGTTTCGTAGTGCGTACCGAGCACGATGACGCCGGGCTTGGCGCCGGGGAAACGCACGATGAAGTTGCACAGGGGCACGGGGCCGATAGGCGTGTCGGCGGTGAAGGTGTCTTCTTCCAGCGCGTCGTGGGTGTTGCGGAAATGCGTGCGGAGGAAGTTTTCGGCTTTGACGTGGCCGGGACCGGTGGGCCAGCGCGGACCGATGGCGGCGAATTCGCGCGCGTATTCGTAGGCCTTGGCGCCGTCGAAGTGCTGGGCGTGGAGTGCGAGGGGCGCGAGGAGGGCGAGCGCGAGGAGGAACGTCAAAGTTCGTGCTATCCCACATCTCTGAATCGAGATGTGGGGCACCCGGCGAATTCGCGAAGGAAAAATCGCGCAGGGGCTAAAGCCCAAATCAATTTTCTTGCACTTACGGCACGACTGAAGTCGTGCCCTGACACTTCTTGCAACCCTTAAAGAGTATTTCTGTAGCCTCTGGAGACCGGCGCTACGAATCATGCTGCGGCCTCCTTTTTCTCCTTGCGGGCGGGATGCACCCACCAGGCTACGCCGATGCCGACGATGTAGAGGGCCAGCATGGGGAGTGCGTAGATGCACATGGTCCACGGATCGGGGCTGGGGCAGATGATGGCGGCAACGACGAAGACGGCCAAGATGGCGTAGCGGATGTTCTTCCAAAGGAAGCGCGGGCTGACGATGCCGAACAGCGCGAGGAAGAAGATGAGGATGGGCAGCTCAAAGCTGATGCCGAGACCGAGGATGATCGAGAGGAAAAAACCCGTGTACTCCTCGATCGTGACCACGGGGTTGAAGTCTTTGCCGAAACCGAAGATGAGGATCTTGAGCGCGCCGGGCAGGACGAAAAAATAACCGAACGCTGCGCCCAAGAGAAACAATCCCACGGTGGCGGCCATGAAGGGGATGACGAAGCGTTTTTCTTTTTGATAGAGGCCGGGAGCGATGAAGAGCCACACCTGGTAGAGGATCATGGGCGAGGCGAGAATGGCGCCGCCCAGCAACGCCACTTGCAGATCGAAGTTCAGCGGATCCATGGGATGGGTGTAGCTGAGCTTGATGCCGAGCCGGGTGAGCGGTTCCTGAAAAAAGTAGACGATATGTTCGCGAAGCATCCAGCAGACAGCAAATCCGGCCGCGAGATAGATGGCGGAGTGCACGATGCGCTTGCGGAGCTCGTCGAGATGCTCCATGAGGCTCATGCCGGGCAGTTCGGCGCGCTCGGTGACGGCCTTGCGGGCTTTTTCGATGGCGTCCTGCGGGTCAACCATGATGGGCAGCCGGCTCCGATCGGTTTGCGTCATTGGCGGCTTCATTGGCAGCTTCGTTGACGCCGCTCACGTTGTCCGTCGCGGCGGCTTGAGCGGGAGGTTCTGCGGGTGTTTCGAAGAGATCGGATTGCTGGGCTGCCCGGCCCGGCCGCTCGGCGGCGACAGCTTCGCCTGTGGATGGCGGCTGAATGCGCGGCTCGATGCGAAAACGAGCAGCTTCGACAGCAGATGCGGTGGTGTCTTCGATTGCCTTTTCGGGCGGGGTGGGACCGGTAGAGACGCCGGGATAGGTCGATTCACCTGGGTAGGGGCTGTCGGAGATGTTTTCCGGCGTTGCTGCGGGCGACTCTGGCGTTGCGGTTGTGGAATCGGCGGCGGCTTCGGCAGATGAGTTGGGCTGCGGTGCGGGAGCGTTGAGTTGCGGTGCGGGTGGGTTGGCGGCCAGGACTTTTTCCCGCTCGGCTTCTTCCTTCTTGCGGCGGTCGGACTCCTCAGCCTGGCGTAACTCCTCTTCCATTTGGAATTTGAAGTCGTTGGAGGCCTTGCGGAACTCGTACATCAGCTTGCCGATCTGGCGGCCAATCTGCGGCAGGCGGCGGGGACCAAAGACCACCAAAGCCAGCACCATGAGGATGAGCGTGTCGCCCATGCTGATGTTGGCGATCTCGATTGGCGGCGGAGTTCCCATGAAGGATCATGATAAATGGCGGCAAGTGACGGTCACAAATGACGGGCGGAGCTTTAGAGTTCCGGGGTCGTTCCAATGGAGTGCCCGGAATTTGCGCCTGCTTCCCGCGCATGCCAAAATTGACGGTATGAGCGAACGGGAGACCACAATACTGGAAGACATGGCCAGCCTGTATCGCCGCGCCTTTGCGGAGTACGGAACGCAGGCTCTATTGAACAAGCGCATGCTCGAGAACCCCACGCCGGAAGATGCGCTTGTGGTGGCGCGCGCACTGCGCATCGAGGGCGATCGCGGGGCACGCAGGATTGCGGAACAGATCGAGAGCGCCTGCGGCCCCGGCATTATGAAGGCCATGCTAGAGCATTACAACAAGCCGCAATCCTGACGCTAACCGCGTGTGGCGTTGGACCCCTGTAGAATGGCCGTGTTTGACGAGGAGCCGAGCTATGCGGACCTACCGGATTGCGCTGGTGCCGGGAGACGGGATCGGGAAGGAAGTGATTCCGGCGGGACGGCAGGTGCTGGAGGCGCTGGCTGCCGCCGGCAACGGCATCGCGTTTGAATTTGAAAGCTATCCGTGGGGCGGGGACTACTATCGTGCGCACGGAGAGATGATGCCGGACGACGGGCTGGATGCGCTGAAGACCCACGACGCCATTCTTTTCGGGTCGGCGGGCGATCCTGAGATTCCCGATCACATTACATTGTGGGGATTGCGGCTGAAGATCTGCCAGGGCCTGGACCAATACGCCAACGTGCGGCCCACGCGGATTCTGCCCGGGATCGATGCGCCGCTGAAACGCTGCCGGGCTGAGGATCTGGATTGGGCGATCGTGCGCGAGAACACGGAGGGCGAGTACTCGGGGGCGGGCGGGCGCGTGCACCAGGGATTCCCGATCGAGGTAGCGGCGGAGGTCTCGTTGATGACGCGCGCGGGGGTGGAACGGATCATGCGCTATGCGTTCAAGCTGGCGCAGTCGCGGCCGCGCAAGCTGCTGACGGTGGTGACGAAGAGCAATGCGCAGCGCCACGCGCTGGTGATGTGGGATGAGATTGCGGCCGAGGTGGCGCGGGACTTCGCCGACGTGCGATGGGACAAGGAGATGGTGGACGCGATGACCGCGCGGATGGTGAACCGGCCGGCTTCGCTGGACACGATTGTGGCCACCAATCTGCACGCCGATATCCTGACCGACCTGGCGGCAGCGCTGGCCGGGAGCCTGGGTATTGCGCCCACGGCGAACATCAATCCGGAACGCGCGTACCCCTCGATGTTCGAACCGATTCACGGATCGGCGTTCGACATCATGGGGTTGGGAATCGCCAACCCGGTGGCGACGTTCTGGACGGCGGCGCTGATGCTGGAGCACCTGGGCGAGAACGAGGCCGCGCGACGGCTGATGCAGGCCATCGAAGCTGTGACCGCGAACCCGAAGCTGCACACGCGCGATCTGGGCGGTACGGCAACCACGGCCGATGTGACGGAGGCGGTGTGCAGCGCGATTGCCCTAACCCCGGTCCCCAAAGGCGAGGGACCGGGGGCACCCACACCAACCCCGGTCCCCAAAGGCGAGGGACCGGGGGCACCCACACCAACCCCGGTCCCCAAAGGCGAGGGACCGGGGGCACCCACACCAACCCCGGTCCCCAAAGGCGAGGGACCGGGGGCACCCACACCAACCCCGGTCCCCAAAGGCGAGGGACCGGGGGCACCCACACTAACCCCGGTCCCCAAAGGCGAGAGACCGGGGGCACCCACACTAACCCCGGTCCCCAAAGGCGAGGGACCGGGGGCACCCACACCAACCCCGGTCCCCAAAGGCGAGGGACCGGGGGCACCCACACCAACCCCGGTCCCCGAAGGCGAGGGACCGGGGGCACCCACACTAACCCCGGTCCCCAAAGGCGAGGGACCGGGGGCACCCACACTAACCCCGGTCCCCAAAGGCGAGGGACCGGGGGCACCCACACTAACCCCGGTCCCCAAAGGCGAGGGACCGGGGGCACCCACACCAACCCCGGTCCCCAAAGGCGAGGGACCGGGGGCACCCAGAAAAGTTGAGGTGCCTGCAAAAGTTGGGGCAGCCGCGAAAGTACCGTTGGCAACGGCGTGAGTACGCGAGCAGCGATGATGAAAGACAGGGAACAAGGGAACAAGGGAACGAGGGAACAAGAAGGCGGGGCTGAGAAAGCCGCAGCGGTTGGTGCGAAGTTCGCATAGAATAGAGGCGAAATCGCTCTTTTTCCTGTTCATTCCATCGCAGAGCGGAATCTTCCCGGCCTTATGACGATACGCTCAAGCTGCCTTCGCGCTGTTGCATTGCTTCTTCTGCTTTTGACGGGCGGCTGGTCCCGGCAGGCGGGCGCGTATTCCCTGTTGACGCATGAGCAACTGATCGACCTCACATGGGAGGACTCGATCGTGCCACTGCTCATGAGCCGCTATCCAAACCTGACGCCAGCGGAGCTGGACCGGGCGCGCGCCTACGCTTACGGCGGCTGCGTGATCCAGGACATTGGCTACTATCCGTTTGGCGACGGGTTTTTCTCGGACCTGACCCACTATGTGCGCACGGGCGATTTCGTGCTGGCGCTGTTTCGCAACGCGCACAACGCCAATGAGCTGGCCTTCGCCGTGGGCGCTCTGTCGCATTACATCGGCGATTCGTACGGCCACTCGCAGGCGACCAATCGCGCCGTTCCTCTGGAGTTTCCGAAGCTGGAAAGGCGCTTCGGGCACATTGTGAATTACGCCCAGGGCCGGCATGAACACGTGCGGACAGAGTTCGCGTTCGATATCGATCAAGTCGCGCATCACCGCCTGGCGCCACTCGGGTATTTGCGCCACATTGGGATCGAAGTTTCGGTGCATCAGTTGGCGCTGGCATTTTATGAGACGTACGGGCTGACCGAAGATTTCAACGTGCGCAATGGGCAGAAATTCAACCTGAAGGCCTACCAGTTTGCCACGCGCACGTTCATTCCCCGCGTGGCTTATGCGGTGACGTTGCTGCATCGCAACCAGGAGGTAGCAGAGCCGGACACTCCCGATGCCATCGAGATTGAGAAAGAGTCAGCCGAGGCGGCCAAGCTCTATGACTGGGCGGTGTACCACAAGAAGGCCCCTGTGGAGACGCATCTTCTGGCCGGGTTGCTGTGGGTGCTTCCCAAGGTTGGGCCGTTGTCGATGGTGGCCGTAAAAGGGCCGACCGCGGCCGCGGAAGCCGATTACATGCACAGCGTGGTTTCGGCTACGACGGTGCTGCATGAGCGCCTGGCCATCTTTACGCCCGTAGCGGCGCGGCGGGAGCGAACATTGACCGCGACCAGCTCGACGGAGACGCTGGGGCCGGTTGAGGCCAGCCATCCCTTGCCGAATCGAGATTTGGACACAGGACAGGTGGTGAAGCCGGGCGGCTATTCACTCACCGACGAGACCTATGCCGAGCTTCTACATAAGCTGACGAGCACGCCCACGCGGGCAATTCCGCCGGGCATCCAAAGCGACGTGGAAGCGTATTATGCCGATCCTAATGCGCCGATTGAGACGAAGAAGCGCCCCGACGAGTGGAAGAGGGTGCAGAGCGAGTTGAAGATTCTGGAAGCCATGCCGACCAGCACCAAGGCTGCGCCGTATCCGACGTATGGGAAGTTGAATCGGGCGAAGTGATGGAAGGGAAGTGACGGCGACATCGGTTGCGGCGTCTTTGAGGCCGCGATTAATGGGTCTTACGTTCGCAAAAGCGGGCTGATCATAGACGATATTGCGTTTTATCCCCAGGCTTGCGCCGTGGGGCTAGCGTCTTTCGCCCGCTTTGCGGGCTGGTGGGGCCAGCATGACAAGGGTCTCTGCGCCGTCCCTACGGGACTCCGATATTCATATGAAATTCGTTTTCCCCACGCTGAAGCGCGGGGCTAGCAAACGCTGTGCCTACGGCACGGCTACGTGCGCATCTGCGATTCAGTCGTCAATCCGTAGTGGCATCCAGGTCGCACGGGCTTACTTGCCATCGGCGGGATTTGGGCGCGGGGTCGCAGCGGCGGTGACCGCTAGTGGTGGGCGCGTGGCTGTGCTCGCCGGGGCGCGCGTGGGGTGCGGCTGTCCGGCTGACGACTGATGAATGGTGACGATGATGGCTTCTGCCGGCTTCGCGCTTCCGCAACGGTAGGAGTGGGGCGTGCCCGCGTCGAAGTAGACGGCATCGCCGGCGATGAGGGACGCTTCCTGGTCGCCGTGGCGCACGATGAGCTCGCCGTTCAGGACGTAGAGGAATTCGAATCCGGCGTGCAGGTGCGACTTGGGCTCGACTTGCGGAGGCAATGGAACGAATTCGGCAAAGTAGGGGTCCATGGACCGGTCAGGGACCATGTAGCCCAGGCTCTCAAAGGTGTAAGTCGGCGGCTCCACGCCGGTTTGGGGCATTCTCACGCGGTCTTTGCGGCGATGCACGCGGAAGATGGCGGCGGGTTCGGACTCGAAAAAATACGACAGGTCTTTCGAAAAAACCATGGCGATGCGCGCCAGGTTGCGCAGGGTGGGCACCACGCGGCCGGTTTCAAGCTGCGATAAAAAACTCGCCGAGAGCCCGGTTTGCCTGCCCAGCTCGACCAGTCCCATGGACTTTTTGAGGCGCAGGCGGCGGATGCGCTCGCCCAGGTGCTTCTCCGTGATGAACCGCTCGGCGGCTGCGGGGTCCGCCTGGGTTTTGTGCATCTCCTCGCCGCCTGCTTCAAGCGGATCGGTCGATAATGCATCTTTGCTCGCGGATGCTCCTTTGCTCACGCCGCCCCCTTTTCACTAGGATGCGCTTTGAGGGTGTTTGTTGTCTAGATCAAAAGATTTTCTTGTGGGACGAAATTGAGATGACCGTGAGCCGTGAACCGTGGGCCGTGGACCGTGAGGCGGCTGTGCGCGTTATTCTGGAACGTCCGGGAGGGTTGCGAGGATCGCGCAGGGGCTAAAGCCCCCGATCTGTTTTAGGGTCCTGTGTGGCACGACTAAAGTCATGCCCTGACACTTCGTGCACTACGACGCAGCTGTGGAACAGTGCTCTCACACTCTTGCCGATCTCGGACAAGTTTTGCGAAGTGAAGGAAGAACGATGCCTGAAGAATCCGCACCTGCCGCTGCCGAATCCGCCAAGCTTGCTTCCATCGAATCTGCCAAGCCTGCCGCGCCTGTGGCCACCATTGCCGAGATCGGCAAACACGACGGGCAATCCGTAACGCTGAAGGGATGGCTTTATAACCTGCGCGAGAGCGGGAAGCTGGTGTTTCCGATTTTTCGCGACGGGACGGGGTCGATCCAGGGCGTGGCGCATGTGAAGAGCGTGTCGCCGGAAGTGTTTGAGACGCTAAAACACCTGACCCAGGAGTCGAGCGTGATTGTGACGGGGAAGGTGAGAGCCGACAAACGCGCGCCGGGTGGGTTCGAACTGGACGTTGAAGATGTGCAGGTGGTGCATCGCGTGCCTGAATCGGACCCGTACCCGATCACGCTCAAAGATCACGGCGTCGAATTCTTGCAGGAGCGGCGGCATCTGTGGATGCGCTCGCCGCGCCAGTCGGCTATTTTGCGGATTCGCGCGGAGATTATGCGCGCGGCGGCGGAATACTTTGACATGAATGGGTACATCCGCACCGATCCGCCGATTCTGACGCCGGCGGCGTGCGAGGGCACATCGACGTTATTTCCGGTCGATTATTTCGGCGATCCCGCGTACCTGACGCAGAGCGGGCAACTCTACGTGGAGGCGACGGCGCTGGCGCTGGGCAAGGTGTACAGCTTCGGGCCCACGTTTCGCGCGGAGAAGTCGAAGACGCGGCGGCATCTGACGGAGTTCTGGATGGTGGAGCCGGAGGTTTCTTTCTTGGATTTGGACGGACTGATGAGCCTCGCCGAAGAGTACATCTCGCACATTGTCGGGAGCGTGGTGAAGAATCGCGCCGCGGAGTTGCAGGTAATTGGGCGCGATGTGGCGAAGCTCGAAGCGGTGAAGACGCCGTTTCCGCGGCTGCGCTACGACGAGGCCGTGGAGTTGCTGAACCAGGCGCACAAGGACGGGCATCTGGAGCAGCCATTCAAATATGGCAACGACTTTGGCTCGCCCGACGAGACGTGGCTGAGCTCGCAGTACGACCGGCCGGTGATGGTGCATCGCTATCCGGCGGATGTGAAGGCGTTCTACATGGAGCCCGACCCGAATGATCCGCGCTACGCGCTGTGCGTGGACGTGCTTGCGCCGGAGGGATACGGCGAGATCATCGGCGGATCGCAACGTGTATCGAGCTACGAACTGCTGAGCGAGCGCATTGAGCAGCACAAACTGCCGCGCGAGGCGTTTGAGTGGTATCTCGACCTGCGGCGCTACGGCAGCGTGCCGCATGCGGGCTTCGGCATGGGGATCGAGCGCGTGGTGTCGTGGGTGTGCGCGCTCGATCACGTGCGCGAGACGATTCCGTTTCCGCGAATGCTGAACCGGATGTACCCGTAAAGCAGTGGTCAGTGATCAGTGATCAGAAAACATCCTGGCGTACGCGGAGATTTACGCGACTTCCGGAGATATATGTTGTAACAACTATTTAGACGCCGGGCGAATCTTCGGCGGGCATCGGTGAATCAAAGAGTGTGAAATGAGGGGATTCCGATGGGATTCCCGGGGAGTTGAGGCCCGATGAGTCTAACAGCCAATGAGGTTCATGCACTGAAAAAGGCGCCCGTGCTCGAGGGGGTGTTGCCGATTTTTCATCATCGCTGGAGCGCGCGGTCGTTCGCCGAGCGTGAGGTAAGCCCTGAAGCGCTGAGGAAAGTGTTTGAAGCGGCGCGGTGGGCGGCTTCTTCGAGCAATGAGCAGCCGTGGCGATTCCTGGTGGGACGGCGCGACGACAGCACATGGCAGAAGATCAACGAAATTCTGGCCGGGGCGAACCGGAATTGGGCGCAGCGCGCGCCGGTGCTGATTCTGGGCGTGGCGCATACGCGATTCAGCAAGAACGGAGCGGAGAACCGGTACGCGCTGTTCGACCTGGGGGCGGCGAGCTCCTATTTGACGCTGGAGGCGGCGGAGCTGGGCATGACGACGCACCAGATGGCAGGTTACGACCACGAAGCGGCGCGCCATGCGCTGGAGATTCCCGAGGAGTACGCGCTGGGAACGGTGATAGCGCTGGGATACCAGGGCGAGCCGGCGGCGCTGGGCGATGCCACGCTGATCGAGCGCGAGACAACGGCGCGGACACGCAAGCCGCTCAATGAAATTGTCTTCTCCGAATGGGGAAAGACGGCGGGGA
Organism: uncultured Acidobacteriaceae bacterium; assembly: GCA_963732305.1. Taxonomy (GTDB): domain Bacteria; phylum Acidobacteriota; class Terriglobia; order Terriglobales; family Acidobacteriaceae; genus Telmatobacter. Next base: position 655,941 of record CAVSYW010000001.1, on the reverse strand, counting down.
TCTAAAGAGCAGCGAGGTTAGCGAGTAGGCGTGCGCGGCTCCCTGGTCTCAAAGTCGAGACCAGGGGCACCCCTTGCCGAGGCAAGTCAGCGACCGCGGTAGAGTGGAGTTTGGAGGCGGGCCTTTTGAACTCCGCAAAATCACGGAATTTGAAAGCCACAAAATCAAAGAAGCAGGCAAGCGCAGGGGCAGCGAGCCGGAGGGCCGCGCCGAAGCGACGCCGTCGCCTGGGCTGGCGGGGGCGCGGGGCGCTGGCCTGCGCGGCAGTGATTCTGGGGCTGATTGTTTGGGCAGCCGTGGAACGGGCGCTGGCGCCCAAGGGCAATACGGCACAAGACCACTTCGATGTACTCATTGTGCTGGGCAGTCCGCCGGATCGGGACGGAAATCCCACCCCGCGGGAGCTGGCGCGCGTGACCGAGGCGGTCGAAGAGTACGAGCGAGGCGTTGCGCCGCGCATCATCGTGACCGGTGGGGCGACGAGGAACCACGTTGTGGAGGCGCACCTGATGGCGCGGATCGCAAAGGCGCAGGGGATTCCCGCATCGGCGGTGCTGGAAGATCCGCGTTCATTGGACACGATTGAGAACACCTGCAATGCGCTCGGCATCATGCAGAGCCACGGATGGGATTCGGCGGAAGTGATTTCGAGCCCGAGCCATTTGCCGCGCGCGGGACTGATCCTGAGCCGGCTGCCGATGAAGTGGCGGGTCCACGCGGCTCCGGCGCTGGGACCGGTGGGACCGGTGTCGAATGCGTATCAGGCCACGGAGGAAACGCTGAAGACGGTGCGCTACCTGGTGTGGACGCGGCAGAGGGAGGCGTGTGAGGTCAGTGGACAGTGAACAGTGCGAGTGTGAGTGTGAGTGCGAGTGTGAGTGCGAGTGTGAGTGTGAGTGTGAGTGTGGGGGTGAGTGCTGGGGTGGACACCACGAATGACGAAGTTAAAAAAGTGAAGAGGTGAAAAAAGTGAAGAAGTGAAAGAGTGAACGGCGAGGGACGAACGGGCCCCCTGGCCGTCTAAGGGGAATGCTCTCGAAGATGCACGACGAAATGCGTGGGGGGCGCGTTGTCCGCTATCGGGGGGGTCTTGTAAGCTGGATAGTGATGCATCTCCAAGCAAGGTTTTCTCCTCTTTTTGCCGTTGTTCTCGTTCTCGGTGTGTTTGCGGGCGTCCGCATGCAGGCGCAGAGCGCGGGCTCCCAGAATTCACCCGCGAGTTCCAGCAGCCAGAGCCAGCCTACGCAAGCGCCTACACCGCAGGGACCGGACACGCAAAACGCAGACTATGGCGTCTACGTTTCGATCGACCCACTGGCCAAGGTACGCTACGACAACCGCTACGACGTGTCTCTGGGCATGGCGTACGACCACATGAAGGCAGGTCCGGATCTGCTGCAGGGATCGAACCTGGGCGGACTGGACGCGGACGCCTCGTATTGGCTCACCCGGCACTGGGGCTTCGAGGGCTCGGGGCGCGCATATGTGGGCACCAGCGGCGCAGCGCCCAACGCGCCGAATAACATCCGTGGCCCGATGGTGAAGCAGTATTTCTTTGTGGGCGGCGCGGAATGGCTGGGGCCGCACAACAAGCACGGGTCGATGGAGGCTCACGCCATGGCCGGCGGGGTCTACGGGAATTTCCAGAAGGACCTGCTGGGGCAGCCGCCCGCGAAGTTCGATTTCTATTCGAACCAGATCGCTCCCGCGGCGATTATCGGCGGAAGCATCGACCTGAACCGGTCGGAGCACTGGGTCTTCCGGGTCAATCCTGACGCGGTGATGACGCACTACACGTTCTACGACACATTGGTTACTCCCAATACGTCGTACGCGCAATACGACGTGAACTTCGCGATCTCCGTGGGCCTGGAGTACAAGTTCACGAAGGCCAGGCGCTCGACGAAAAAGGCGAATTGGCTCTCTGGCTGGTAGGAGACGCATCGTCTCCCACCCATTTCCGCAAAGAACGCGGAAATGGATGGGGCACGGACGCTGTATTTTGAGGCCGGATCAATGGTTCTTCCTGCGGCGGGAGCGGGTGACGGCTGGATATCTTCCGTCGTGGCGCTCGTAAGCAGCACCACTCCGCTCCAAACTCTCAGGCGATCCTGTGTGTCATTTGCGGAGTTGCCGCTTTTGCGGAGTTGCAGCTTTCCGTCAACGTTTTCAGCCCAGATCGCGCGTTGCATCTGAACGATCCGGTAGAAACCTGGCTTTCCCTCGGCCTCGATCCATTCCATCGCCTTGGTCAGCGTGTTGCACGCATCAAAGTGTCGGATGGGCGTCCACACGGCGGTCGCGCCGGGTTGGGTGGTTGTCCGTTGCTCCACGACGAAGAATCCGTGGAGTATGGGGCGAGTGAGGCTTTGCTCTTAATTTCGGGTCAATGCAAGGTCTCGACAATGGCTTTTGGGGATTCGGGACTGCCAAGTGCAATGGCCTGTGTGATATTCTCCTGCGTTCAGTGGCGGTTATTACCGAGTGCCGCCTGAAAGAATACCGTTTCGGATAGCGGCACTCCCCGGCCGCCCCGGAAGGTATGGACCAGCGAATGATCGGGCTGTGGGAGCCTTATGGATATGAAGGACACTTTAGGAGTTTTACTTGCGGGCGGAGCAGGAGAGCGTCTGTTCCCCCTGACGCGGGACAGAGCCAAGCCAGCCGTTCCTTTTGGCGGGCACTACCGCATCATCGACATCACGTTGTCCAACTGCATCAACTCGGGGCTGCGACGCACGTACATTCTCACGCAGTACAAGGCGCTGAGCCTCAATCGGCACATCCGCGAAGGCTGGACGGGCATTGTGGCGCAGGAACTGGGCGAGTTCTTTGAGCTGATGCCGCCCATGCAGCGCACCGGCGCCAACTGGTATATGGGCACGGCAGACGCGGTGTACCAGAACATCTACTCGATCGGCAGCGAGCAGCCCGAGCACGTGATCATCCTGTCGGGGGATCACATCTACAAGATGGACTACAGCCGCATGCTGGCCCACCACAAGGAGACCAATGCCGACATTACGCTTGCGACCTTGCCCATTCCTCCCGACGAGGTGTCACGGTTTGGCGTAGTGGAAGTGGCGCAGAACGGCGAGATTATGGGCTTCCAGGAGAAACCGGCGTCGACAACCTTCCGCTCACCGTTCAATCCCGACGCCTGCGATGCCTCGATGGGCATTTACATCTTCAACACTGAAGTGCTGCTGAAGGCGCTGATCGCGGACGCGGACGATACGGATTCAAAGCACGACTTCGGGCACAACATCCTGCCCAACCTGCTGGGCAAAAAGAAGATGGTGGCCTACAGCTTTGTGGACGAGAACAAGAAGGAGGCACTCTACTGGCGCGACGTGGGCACGCTGGATGCCTACTACGAAGCCAACATGGATCTGTGCTCGGTGTCGCCGGTCTTCAACCTCTATGACAAGGGCTGGCCCATCCGCACGCGGACACGGCAATATCCGCCGGCCAAGTTCGTGTTCGGCGAGCCGGGACGATCGGGCATGGCCGTGAATTCCATCATCACGGCGGGCGTGATTATTTCGGGCGCGTCGGTGTACAACTCGGTGCTGTCGCAGGATGTGCGCGTGAACTCCTACTCCGACGTGGACGCGAGCATTGTGTTTTCGCACGTGAGCATCGGGCGGCATTGCCGCATCCGGCGGGCGATCATCGACCGCGACGTGCATATTCCCGAGGGCACGGTGATCGGCTACGATCCGGTGGAGGACAAGCGGCGGTATTTCGTGACGCCGTCAGGACTGACGATTGTGACGCGCGATGCGTCGTTGTTCGAGAATCCGGTGGATCCGGAGTTTGGGAACCAGTACTGAAGGCAGGGAACAAGGGAACGAGGGAACAAGGGAACAAGAAAACTAGAAAACGAGGGAGCAAGCGCAGTTTTGAGCCGTCTCACTTGGGAAGAACGAAGCTGGGCTGCAGGTAGGGCTTGAGATCGGACCAGGGGATGGTGAGGGGATCGGGCGTGCAGGCGTAGCAGGCCACCTGGTAGGGCGCAAAAAAGATCGAGAGGCCAGCGGGTTCGAGCTTCCAGTCTCCCGGATTTGTGACGATCCCTTGCAGTGTCTTGGCCGCGTCGCCCCCCGGGAACCAGCTTTGGTAGTTGCCGGTCGATTGGGCGTCGAGAGTTTTGTGCAGATAGCTGTCGAGCTGCTTCTCCATCCAGGTGTCCCAGCCGGAGTTGGGTTGAAAAACATCCTCTGGTTTGATTGCGCGCTGCGCCCCGAGTACCCAATAGAACTCAGTGAAATTCTCCTCGGGATGTGCGCCGTGTCCGTCATAGAAGTCGTCAATGGAGGCGGAAACCCATTGCGCGTTGACGCGTTGGACGGTGAGGTTGAGGCCGCGATCGACGCCGGGTTGCACAAGACCGCTCCAATCGCGCGCAGAAGAACTTTCGCCTGCATTTGCGGCCTGCACGATGGCCGGAACGACTGCGTTATTCCAGGCCGTCCACTGCGGCGCGGTAGAGGAGGCCTGAGGCCAGGAGGCTTGCAAGGTGCCGAAGCCTGGAGTAACTTCAGTGGCGCCGGCGGGGGGAGCGGAGTCCAGTGTGTCGCGCGCGGTTAGCGTCAGCGCCTGCGAAACGAACGTGATGCCAGCGATGTGCTGCACCATCCCCTTTAACTCATCGATGCGCTCTTTGTAGATATCGCTTAGACAGGTGGTGATGGGGTCGTTGGCGTCGCCAGCGGGGCAAGTGGCGTCGCGAAATCGCAACCAGACGATTTGGTTGCCGCGAATCCCGGCGGCCCAACTGGCAGGAGCCGCAGCTAGCCATGCTTTGTAGGCAGCGGCCATTTGATCGTCTGCCGCGCTCAGTTGCGGCGAGGCGCAGAGGGCTTTCTCCTGCGCGGTTTTGGCCTTGGCGCAGTCGAAGCTGGCAGCGTGGGCCAGGGTGCAGAGCAAGAACGGAAGTATGAGGGCCAACAGGGTCTTGCGCATGGCGGGGAGCTCCTTGGGTATTCAGCATACGCGAGTTACTGGGGGACCGGCGATTCACTTCGATTTCTCGCAAGGACGGAGGACCGTGTTGCACTCCCTTCACATGCAGCCGGTATTCTTCTTCTGGAGTCCGATCGAGGTCGCGCGGCCCTCGCTCAGCCGCGAAGGAGAATGTATGTCCACCGCCGATTCCAGCCCAAGCCCCGGCGCAAAACGATCCATCACCACGCTCTCCAGCCGCGAGGTGTATCGCAATCACTGGATGCGCGTGCGCGAAGACGAGATCCTGCGCTCCAACGGAGAGAAGGGCATCTTCGGCGTGGTGGAGAAGCACGATGGCGCCATCCTGCTGCCCATTGAGGGTGAACGGATCTGGCTGGTGGAGCAGTTCCGCTACACCATTCAAGAACGCGCGCTCGAGTTGCCGCAGGGCGGCTGGGAGATGGAGATCGAGAATCCCGAAGAGCTGGCGCGCGGCGAATTGAAGGAAGAGATCGGCATGGATGCCGCCCACATGACGCATCTGGGAACGCTGTGGATCGCTTACGGATTTGTGCGGCAACGGCATCATGTTTATCTGGCTACGGGCCTGACGCCCGCCCAGGGAGATCGCGACGCCGAGGAGCACGATATGATTGCCCGTTCCGTTCCCATTGCGGAATTCGAGCGCATAATGGTCGAGGGCGTCGTCCGCGACAATTGCACGCTGGCGGCCTGGGGGCTTTACCTGCTTTGGAAGGCGCGGCATCAATAAGGGAAATCAGCGAAACGGTCGGGCTCGCCGCGTGATTCACGTCACACTCCATCGCAGGCAATTCCTGAATAATCAATGCTGAACGAGCAGGTCGAAAGCGTGTTCTGCGGCATTCCATGCCGGGATCGCGCATCTTTTGGGCCTGCGCGCAACGATTCCCGCCGGAGGACCAGTCAAGCTGTGTTCAGGATTGTGGAAGCCCGCGATGCCGGTCTCAATATCCGGCAATTCGTCATCGAGGCGCCGCGCATCGCGCGCAAGCAGCGGCCAGGGCAGTTCGTCATTCTGCGCGTCAAGGAAAACGGCGAACGGATTCCTCTCACCATCAAGGGCGCCGATCCCGCGGCTGGGACCATCACGATTGTGGTGCAGTCCGCAGGCAAGACCACGTCGCTGCTCAATTGTCTTGAAACGGGCGACGCGATTCTCAACGTCGTGGGTCCTCTGGGTCATCCCTCCGAGATTAAAAACTATGGCACGGCTGCGATCGTGGCCGGGAGCGTGGGCACGGCCATGGCGCTGCCCACCGCCAAAGCCCTCAAGGACGCCGGCAACCACGTGATCTTCATTGAGGGCGCGCGCAGCCGGGAGATGGTGATTTTTGAAGACGAGGTGCGCGCCGCGAGCCACGAGGCCTGGATCATGACCGACAACGGCAGTTATGGCGAACACGGCCTCGTCACGAAGAAACTCGACGAGCTTCTCGCCTCAGGGCGGAAGCTCGACTTTGTGCTTGCCGTGGGGCCCGTGCCTATGATGCGCGCCGTGGCCCGTGTTACCGCGCCTCTCGGCATCAAGACCATGGTCAGCCTGAACTCCATCATGGTGGACGGAACAGGCATGTGCGGCGGCTGCCGTGTGCTGCTGGGGAATCAGAGCAAATTTGCCTGCGTGGATGGGCCGGAGTTCGACGCGTCGCTGGTGAACTTCGATGTGCTGATGCAACGCAATGCCATGTATCGCGGCCAGGAGTGCCAGTCACTGAAAGCGTTCGACCAGCACCGGCAGGAGGAGCTCGCCGAGCACCGCGCAGCCATAGCGACCCACGAGAAGGAAGCCGCGCAGTTGCGGGCAAAGCTCGAGAGACAGGGACTCGAAAGGCCGGGAATTGACGCGCGGGGAGAGAGCCATCATGCCTGACGCCAATACCCTTCCCGCGAGAGAACGGATCGGGATTCCGCGCGTGCCCATGCCGGAACTCGCCGCCGAGGTACGCGCGCATAATTTTCAAGAGGTAAATCTGGGGCTGGCTGCTTCCGCCGCCGTGACGGAAGCTACGCGCTGTATCGCTTGCGCCCGCCCCGGCTGCCAGATCGAATGCCCCGTCGGCGTCAAGATCAAAGAGATTGTGGAGTTGATCTACGCGGGAGATTTCCTGGCCGCAGCCGCGAAGATGCGCGAGGATAACGCACTGCCCGCCATTACCGGCCGCGTGTGCCCGCAGGAGAGCCAGTGTGAAGGCGGTTGCGTGCTGGGCAAGAAGGGCCAGCCAGTGGCCATCGGCAACCTGGAGCGGTTTATCGCCGACTTCGAGCTGGAAAGCGGCCAGCTGGGCTTGCCCGCCATTGCGCCGGCGACTGGTAAAAGTGTTGCCATCGTGGGCAGCGGTCCGGCCGGGCTCTCGGCCGCGGGCGACCTCATCCAGAAGGGCCATCGCGTGCGCGTCTTTGAGGCGTTGCATGAGCTCGGCGGTGTGCTCATCTACGGCATTCCCGAATTCCGGCTACCCAAAGCGATCGTGAAGCAGGAAGTCGATAATCTGCGCAGCATGGGCGTCGAGTTCGAGACCAATGTGGTGGTGGGCAAAAGCGTCACGCTCGACGAATTGATGCGCGTCGAAGGATACGATGCGATCTTCGTAGCTACCGGCGCGGGGCTGCCCGTGTTTCTTGGCGTGCCCGGCGAACACCTGAACGGCGTCTACTCGGCCAACGAATTTCTCACGCGCACCAACCTGATGCGCTCCTACCGCTTTCCGGAATTCGACGCGCCCATCTATGACTGCCGCAACCGCGACGTGATCGTGGTGGGCGGCGGCAACACCGCTATGGACGCAGTGCGCACCGCCCGCCGCCTGGGAGCGAAGACCGCGACACTCGTTTATCGCCGCTCCGAAGCTGAGATGCCCGCCCGCGCTGAAGAAGTGAAACATGCGCGCGAAGAGGGCATCGAGTTCCGCATGTTGACCAACCCGGTCGAGTTTCTCGGCGACGAAAAAGGCTGGCTCACCGGTGCGCGTTGCGTGCGCATGGAGCTGGGCGCGCCCGACGAAAGCGGCCGCCGCCGCCCCGTGCCCGTCGCGGGGTCCGAAATGATTCTTCCCGCCAATGTCGTCATTGTCGGCGTCGGCACCACGGCCAATCCTCTCATCCAAAGCACCACTCCCGACCTCGCTACCAATAAATGGAACTACATCATGGCCGATCCCGAAACCATGCGGACCTCGAAGCGCGGCGTCTTTGCCGGCGGCGACATCGTCACCGGCGGGGCCACCGTCATCCTCGCCATGGGCGCCGGCCGCAAAGCGGCCAAGGCGATGGATGAATATCTAGCGACAGGACAGTGGTAAAAGCATCCTTCAACTATTCTTGTGCCTGCCATTGATTAAGATTTTATTTTTCATGGCTTTGCGACGGAAAGAAGCCGCGGAAGCAGGTGCCCGCCGGGAAAACTTCTGTCGCCATTTTGCGAATCACACGAAAATCATGTACACTATTTTCGTATGAAAAACATTACCCTCAGCGCCGACGAGGACCTGATCGAGCGGGCGCGCCTGATTGCCCGGGAGCAGCGCACAACACTGAACGAAGTGTTCCGGGAATGGCTCGCGCAGTTTACTCAGAGCGCGGGAGACGCCCAGGGATTCGATTCACTGATGCATCGCCTGCAGAACGTCGATGCCGGCCGCCGCTTCAGCAGGGAAGAATTGAATGAGCGCTAGATTTTTCCTCGATACAAATATCTTCGTTTACTCGTTCGATCAAAGCGCACCAGCGAAGGCCCGGAAAGCCGCACAACTCATCCGCGAGGCGCTGACGACGCAAAAGGGTGTCATCAGCTATCAGGTTGTGCAGGAGTTCTTCAACGTCGCGCTGAAACGGTTCTCCCAACCGATGCACGTGGCGGACGCTGGACAATATCTGATAGCCGTTTTTCGTCCGCTGCTCGCTGTGCATTCATCGCAGGCTCTCTATGCGGAGGCTTTGTTTCTGCATGCCCAGAGCAAGCTCTCCTGGTACGACTCACTGATTGTTTCGGCTGCAGTTCAGGCGCGGTGCGAGATTCTTTTTTCCGAAGATCTTCAGCATGGCCAGCGTTTCGGAGCTCTCCAGGTTCGGAATCCCTTCCAGTAAATACTGGGATCGAGGTGTAAACCTTCTCAGATCGGAAGGTCTTACAAAGGGTTGAACTTGAGACGTTTCCGAATCGCGGCATCCTCGGCACGTTCCGCGCCAACGTCAGAAAGGGCGGCAGCAGTCCCGCACTACATAGGTGTACCGGAAAAGAGGCCGACCAGAGAATCCAGTTCGCGCTTGCCCGGAGCGGCCCGGGTGAGGAATGAACTTGAAAATACTCCTACTTTATATCCATGATGTACGCGGCAAAAGCCAGTGAAGGGAAATAGATTCTAAAACGGCGGCCCTGAGAAGAGAGAACAAAATACTTCCCTGATGCACAGATTTTCAAATCCGCCGCGTTACTTGAGTTGTAGCCGGCAAAGGAAAAACTCTTTACCGTAGTCCCCTCCTGGACTTCCGTGCTTGTCCCGCCGTCAAAAAACCACAATCCTCCAAGAAACGTGAACTTTCCGACCTGAGATCGTGTGGTCTCATCGAACAGGCTGATCTCTGCGCCGGTGCCCTCGCCTGTTATTTCGGATCCTATCGCGTCCCCTGGGTGTTTGCTTTGGTCGCAGCTATAGTCATTTGGTGCTTGCCCATGAGCAAATGATGCGACGGCCGGGCCGATGAGAAACATAAGGCAGAGGGCGCAGAACGAATTTAGAACGGGCTGAACAGGTATCGCTTTCATTCCGCTAATTCTACTATTCGATTCGGCCTGAGCGCCATTATTGCAGATAATTCATCGCGTCTCCGTATCAAATCTTGCCGACGCCCCTTCTACAGGCGGGGCAGGAGAAGCGGCCAAACCGACAACCTGCTATCTCACAAAGGGTCGATGTTGAGACGCGCCCAATTTCCGATAACGAGCGACCTCTGAGTTTCAAGTTTCTGTCTTGCAGTCAGGCGTTGAATCCGCCGCCTTCCAGTGAAACAATAAAAGCATGGATGCGATCCTGCGCAAGTACACGAGCTTCGACGAGATGAAGGCCGATGAGTATCGTTACTGGCAAAGCCGGCCCGTGCATGAGCGAATGGATGCGGTCGAGGAGATGATCCAAACCGCCTACGCGCTGAAAGGTTGGGAGATCGAGCCGGATGTACCAAGGTCGCAAAGACCCTTTGTCCGCATTCCATGCCCTTGGCGTTAGAGAACGAATCGCATGCGGCTGCTCCTTGCCCCTTGCCGCAAAAAAATGGGCGGCAAGGCTCTCGCCCTGCCGCCGCCCTGTCCCTGGGTTGTCTTGAAGGTATTGCAGTCTTACGAAGCCTGTTTACTGCAAGAGCTTGAGCACTTCCTGCTGCACAGTGTTAGCTTGCGCTAATGCAGCGATGCCGGTTTGGCTCAAAATCTCGTACTTCGACATGTTCGAAGTTGCCGCGGCGTAGTCGGTGGCTTGCACGGCATTCTGCGCCGAAACGATGTTCTCCTGCTGCGTGCTCATCACCTGGCTGATGGAGTTGAGCGTGTTGATCTGGGCGCCGATGTAGCCGTCCTGGGCCGCCACGTCGCCGATGGCCAGGTTCAGGGTGCCCAATGCTGTCTGCGCGTCGTTCTGGTTTAACAGGTCGGTGCCGCTCAGCGACTCGCCCGCGGCATCGGTGTAGCTCATGGTGGCCAGTCCGCCGCTGGTGCTTGTATCCGTCGTCAAGCCCGTGTCCGCGGTCCCGCCGTATGTCGCGCCAACGAGAGTGGCCTGGTCCGTGACGCCGAGGGTTGAGGAGATCCCGATGCTGTAATAGTCCTCAGCCGTGGTCACAGGATTGGCGTTGCTGTAGGTCACGGTTCCCGTGGGAGTGGTTTGGTCGCCGTTGCCGGCAGCGGGCGTGTAAAGCAGGGCGCCGGCCGCGCCAAGGGCGGAGTTCGACGAAGTGAAGACGATGTCCTTGTTCGCCTGGCTGTAGGTGGCCGTGACCCCGTAGTTGTTCGAATCGATGGTCTTGGCCAGGTCCTGGAGCGTGTCGGTGGTGCCGGTTCCTCCCAGATTGATGGTCGTGGTGCCGATTTTGAAGGTGCCATTCATCACATCGGTGACAGATTCGCCGGCTCCGCCCAGACTGAGAGTGCCGATCGTGCTGGAGCTGGCGACGCCATTTGTAGGCGTCCCGGCAATGGCGATGGGCGAGGTGGTTCCAGCGGGCGTGGCGGAGGAAGGTACGTTTCCCAGGCCCACCCCTGCGGTCAGGCCTGTCTGATGCACCGGATCGGCGGCCGTCGTGGTGATCGTCAGCACGCCACCTGCGATTCCTGCCGTGATCCCGGCTGTGGGATCGGTGACGGTGGCCCAATTGTTAATGGTCTTGGCCAGGTCGGTAAGGTTGTCCGTGGTTCCCGGCGTGCCGAGGGTAAAGACCTTGGCAGTGCCGTCCACCCCGGTTACAGTGAGGTTGCCCCCGGTCAGAAAATCCGTGCCGCTGCTGAGCGTAAAGGTGCCCACAGTGGTTCCGATGGGTGAGCCTACGGCGGGCGCGCTGTTCACTGTCACCGGCGCCGCAGGATCGCCGCCCACGCCGTCGTCCACAGTGAGTTTTGTGTCCGTCAGGTTTGTGCCGAGGACGCTGGCTGTGGAGCTGGCCGACGAAAAAGTCAGCGTGTTGGGGGTCAAAGGGTTTATGGCAGCGGTGATTCCGTAGCCGGCCGCGTTGATGGTCTCCGCGAGGTCGGTAATGTTGTCGGTGGAGTCGGCCTGTCCCAGTGTCACGGTGTGGGTTGTGCCGTCGGCCCCGGTGATGCTGAGGCTGCCTGCCAGTGGATCCTGCGCGGTGCCGAGCGTGGTGAGAGTACCTATCACGCCGGCGTCGGTTCCTGTGCCCACGCCGGTGCCCGAGATGATGATGCCGGTATCGGAGCTGCTGTCGCCTCCATAGAGAGAGTCGGCGGCCGTTGCTAATGCTCCGCTTCCGGCCTGGGCAGCGGTGCCGAAGGTGGCTTTCAGGCCCAGGCCCGCGTTGTTGATGGCGGTAATCAATCCCTGCACGGTGTTGGGATAATTGGAGTTCCCGCCTGCGGTGATCGTGGCTGGCGCCTGAGTCACGACGCCGTCGGCCCCCGTCTTGAGGTAGGTGACCTGGATCGAGGTGATGCCGGAGAGATTGAGGCTGTCGGTAAGAGCCGCGTTTGTGCCGTCGTTCGACAGGTCAATGAAAACGTTGGTTCCGCTCTGGCCGTTCCCTGTTCCGTACTCCATGGCCCCGTTGGTGTCGCCCACGCTCGACTCAGTGAGCGGATGGATATTCAGATCGTCCACCGATGCGCCGGCGGTCGAGGAGTCACCGGCGTAAATCGCGATCTCAGATCCGTCAAAGACCTGCTCCTGGTTATAGGTGGTCGTCGATCCGATATTCGCAACTTCGGCCAGGATCGACTGATACTCCTGGTTGGCCGCGCTCTCCTGCACGGAGTTCAGAGTGCCGTTCGAGGCTTCGGTAGCCAGCGTAATGGCGCGGTTGAGCAGACTCGTTACCTGCGACAGGGCGCCATCGGCCACCTGCAGCAGGCCCACGCCTTCGGTCGCGTTGGTCTCGGACTGCATGAGCGCTGCGGAGTTCGCGCCCAGTCCGTTCACGAGCGAAAGGCCCGCGGCGTCATCCGCACCGGAGTTGATGCGCGACCCTGACGACAGCTGCTGCAGAACCGTCTGCAAGCTGGCATTCGTGTTGTTGAGATTATTCTCAGCATAGATTGCCGACAGATTGTTCAAAACACCGAGGGCCATGGGAATCAACTCCTTCTCGGATGCCGTGTGCCTGCCCATCGTGCGGCGCTGTCATCAAGAAGATTTAGCGTCCGCGTCTTTCGGTTGGGCCTTCTTGCATCCACCCGTTTCATCGGAGCGGGCCGCAATAACTTTAGTCATATTTTTTAAGTTTTCTTGCGGCTGCTTTTGCAGCGGGTCGATTCAAACTGTCGCGCTGGCGAGCAAACCGTGTTGCGATGCGCGGCAACCTCTGTTCCGATGTGCTGCAGTCGCTGTCGCGAAGCGGTGCAGTCAACTGTTGCGGTTTGGGGCAGGAGTGCCGCGGCGCGGCGCGCCAAAACGCCCGTTGCGACTGTCGATTTCTTTAGCGCATGGTCGAACGACCGCCTAAAACATCAGGCCCTCCGGCGTGCCGGAGGGCCTGATGGCGCCTAGCTGAAGAAAATCTAAGCGCGAGCCTTGCGTTCTGGTTTATATCCTGAAACGCCGTAGAAAATCATGAACAGGTAGCAGGCGATGGGCAGAAGGAATGCGTGCTGGTATCCCATCTTGTCGGCCATTAGCCCGAAGAGCGGCGGAAGCACGCCACCGCCCACGTTGCCGATCGTAATCACGCCCGAACCCTTGCTGGTCAGCGGTCCGAGTTCCGCAATGCCGAGCGCGAAGATGGTGGGATACATAATGGAGTTGGCGAGTCCGCAGAGGATCAGACACCAGATAGCCGGCTGCCCCGTCACAAACATTCCGATCAACAGCAGCACGACACCCAGCACGCCGAGGAAGGCCAGCAGTTTTTCCGCGCGAATGACCTTCATGACCGCAGTGCCGGCAAAACGGCCGATCATCATGGCAAAGGGATAGAACGAAGCCAGCAGTGCTGCCCGGTCCTTATTGACAATGCCCTGCGTGTTGAAGAAGCGAATGGCGTTTGCCGCCAGCGAAATCTCCAGGCCGACATACAAAAAGATACCCACCATCGCCAGTACGGTGTGCCGATGGCTCCAGATACCGGGTTCGCCCGGCGCATCTGCGTCGCCCACCGGTGCGCCGGGATCGCCGACGGGACGAAATGCGCGCGTCATGTTGACGCTGGGCAAATGCAGCATCATCACAATAAAGCCCAATAGCAGCAGCGCAATCCCAATCGCCATATAAGGCCCGCGCACGGTGTGCGCCACGGCGGCCTGGTCAGTGGCGCCAGCCGAACCGGTAAGGATAAACGCACCCACCACAAGAGGGGCCAGAGCCGTGCCCAGCGAATTGAAGGCCTGCGCCAGCGTGAGCCGAGCCGGGGCACTGCTTTCCGGGCCGAGAATCGAAACGTACGGATTGGCCGAGGTCTGCAGGCCGCAAACGCCGGTGGCCAGAACGAAACTGGCGGTAAGGAAGAACGGGAAACTGATCATGGCGGCTGCGGGCACGAAGAGCAGCGCGCCCACCACCATCACGAATAGCGAAATGACCATGGTGCGCTTATAGCCCACCTTCTCAATCACCTTGGAGGCGGGAACCGAGAAGACGAGGTAGGCAAAAAACCACGACGAAGTGACCAGGTTCGACCACGCGTGACTGAGATGGAAGATGTCTTCGAGCTTGGGCGAGAGGTTGCTGTTCAGATTAGTCAGGAAGCCAAAGATCAAAAACAGACCGGTGACAATGATGAACGGAATTGTGTAATTCGGCGCGCTGGGCGCGGCCGCGGTTGTCGAGCGCGATGCCATAGAAGTTCTTCCTCCGCAGGATTCTAAAAAGACAGGTTGAAAGGTGCCGCAACCACTCTACGCACCGCAGGCGGGTGGCGTCCAGCGATTGCATCGAGCGGGCATTGCGTGCAGCAGCCTCATCGACGGGGTTTGGCGGCGACGCCAGGCCTGAACCCTGAAACCTGACACCTCTTCCAATTACACTGGAAGAGCATGATTCCTACTCTCGCCTGGACCCCTGAGGGCGTCCGCTTTCTCGATCAGACCAAGCTCCCGCTCGAAGAGAGCTATGTGCTCGCCACAACCTACGAACAGGTGGCCGACGTCATCTTCACCATGGTGGTGCGCGGCGCGCCGGCCATCGGCGTTTCCGCAGCCTACGGCGTGGCGCTGGGCGCGAGAAACACCAAAGCCCGCACGGCCGAGGAGTTCGCTCCCGAATTTGAGAAGATCTGCGCCCGTCTCGCCGCAACCCGCCCCACCGCCGTCAATCTTTTCTGGGCCATCGACCGCATGAAGGCGCTTTTTGCCAAGTTGCTGGCCTCGGGCACGCCTCTCAACCAAATCCAGGAGAAGATTCTGGCCGAGGCGCACACGATGTACGAGGAAGACATCGCCGCCTGCAAGACGATGGGCGCGAACGGCGCGGACTTGATGCCTGACGATGGCGGCGTGCTGACGCACTGCAACGCCGGCGCATTGGCTTCCTGCGGTTATGGAATGGCGCTGGGAGTGATCCGGTCGGCAGTCGAGCGCGGCAAGAAAATCATGGTGTATGCCGACGAGACGCGTCCGTTTCTGCAGGGCTCACGGCTCACGGCGTGGGAGCTGATGGCCGACAACATTCCCACCACTGTCATCTGCGACAACATGGCCGCCAGCCTTATGCGTCATGGAAAGATTCAGGCCGTCGTCGTGGGCGCGGACCGCATCGCGGCTAACGGCGATACCGCCAACAAGATCGGCACATACAACGTCGCCATTCTGGCGCGCGAGCACGGCATTCCGTTTTATGTGGCCGCGCCCTGGTCCACCATCGACCTAGCCACAGCAACAGGCGACGCGATTCCCATCGAGGAGCGCCCCGCGAAGGAAGTGACGCACCACGCCGGCAAGCAGGTGACGCCCGACGGCGTAGGCATCTGCAACCCGGCTTTTGACGTGACCCCGGCGAAGTACATCGCGGCCATCATCACCGAGCGCGGCGTGTTGCGCGCACCGTACGCGGAGTCGCTCAAAGAGATGGAGTTGATCGCGAGTTAAGGCCGAGCCGTTTGCACAAGGGCTGTCCGGCACTGCCCTCCCGGCGCGAGCTTGCAAAACGGCTGCGCGGGGATGTTCCGCGCAACCGTGAACGCGATCACGATCACTCCGAACGCCATGATCCATGCCGGCCGAATGCGCGTAAAGACCTCGCTGTTTTGCTTCATCCACTGCCGCACCAATCCATAAAGCACCACGGGCAGCATGATGAAGGAAAGTTGGTTATCGCGGAACGCCATCCCCAGTTGGCCGTGTACCAGGTGATACAGCATGCGCGTGCTTCCGCAGCCCGGACAGTAAAGTCCAGTCAACGCGTGAAACGGGCATGGCGGCAGCAAAGACGCTGCTCCCGGCCGCAGCAGGCACACCGCCGTGACAAGTGCAGCCAGCGCCAGCGTGGACACGATCGTTAAGCCGCGATCCGCTGAGACGCGCATGCGGGCTTCAGAACTTTCCGAGCTGGTGCATGTAATACAGAATGCTGAAGGCAATTCCGGCACCGACTGACCACCAGCACAGGGACTTTGCGCTGTTTGAAGCCTGGACCGCGCCGGCGTAGTCGCCCGCCGCAAGCTTCTTATTGACTTCGTTGGCGCGGATAATGGCGAATATGCCTACGGGAATACAGCAGAAAAGCGTCACCAGGATCGCCTGCGTCAGGTAGTTCGGTACAGAAGGCAGGGTCGGCGGCGGTACTGTGCCGAATTGCGGAGGGGGATAGTAAGGTTGCGCTCCCGGAGGCGGAAACTGAGGCGGCGGGGCCTGCATAGCAGCCGGCTGTTGCAGCGCCGCGCCGCACTGGCCACAATGCCGGGATTGATCATCGTTGTTCGAGCCGCACTGAGGACAAAACATTGAGCCTCCTTCGCAATTGAAGAGATGGAATCAGAACTGAAAACGAGCCGAAGATCTCCAGTATGTGCCGGCGAGCACGCTCGACGAATTCATGCGTCGCATGCTCGGGTGGAACGATGTCCCGGTTGACGACCGGAGATGTTGCATAACTTTTATCATGAAACGGCCCGGAATGTCTTGACCTGAAGGAGAAACTCCGCTCGCGCCGGCTCCTGTCCGATACATCGCGGCTTTCATCACCGAGCGCGGCGTGCTGCGCGCGCCGTATGCGGAGTCGCTCAAAGAGATGGTGCTGGTTAGCTGAAGTCTATCTGGTTTACTCGGCGAACAGCGCCTCGATAGTTTTCATGGGAAGAAAGAGCCGGTCAGGCGACGAGGGTAGCGGAATGAAGTCGTGTTTGAGGTAGAAACTCCGCGCTCCGGCTTTAACGTCGACGATTACAGCCCACGACGCGACCTGTCGCGATCCATGAAGTGCCCGGATTAAGGCGTCGAGCAGGAGATACTCCCCCAGCCCCGAGCCCTGCAAAGCCTGCGCGACCGCCAGTCGCCCCAGAAGCGTTACAGGAATTGGGAAACGTGGAAGCCGTTTCGCCAATTCGGGTGGCAGTTCCGCGCCCGAGATGGAGTGCGCGGAGAGAGAGTAGAAGCCTGCGATAGTCTTACTGTCTTCCGTGAGAACAAAAACCGCAGCGAGTTTTCGTTTGAGGTCCTGGCCGGCCCGTTCCTGCAAATAGCTATCAAGTTCCGGGACACCGCAGCAGAAACCAGTCCGATCGTGATGCGCCGCCAGCGCTTCAATTCTCAGATTGGCGGACAGATTCTTGCGCGCCACTATCCACCTATGTGCTTCTTATAGCGCCGGACTGCTTGCTTCATGCGTGAGCTGGGCCGAGGCGGGTTGAGCAATGCCTGGACAAAAACGCCGCTGTCCCGGTCCTCGAGGACCCAACTGGTGTGCTCCCGGATGGTCTTCCTTGCGGCTTCATCCGCGTGCTGCACGATAAAGTCGGAGAGCGAAAGACCCTTGAGACGGGCAGCGCGCTCGATGCGCCTCTTCTGTTGGGGAAGCAGCCGAGCCTCAGTCCGTTCCGTGCGAAGAGCGAGCGCCATAGGTATACCTCCACCGATGTACGGAAGTTAGCCGTACATGATCAGTATACGCCCAAAAGCGAACAGAGTGGAAGCGCCGCTGCCCCTACGCCGGTGTGCGCACCTCGCTCGAAGTCCCGCCCGCAGCGGGGACATAGCACCTCGATGTGTAATCCATCACCATGCGGTCGGCGTTGAAGCGCCATCCCAGCGTGCGGATCGTCCGCTTCATGCGCTTGATCCAGCCCCGCGGCAGGCCGTCGCGATCGCGGCTGTAATAGAGCGGGATCAATTCGTCGAGAAGCACGTGGTAGAGATCCTCGCCGTCGCGCCGATCGTGCACGTCCATATTGGAGTGGGTTCTGCCGGTTCCGATCGCGAAGCCGTTGAGCCCGTCGTAGGCCTCGGCCCACCACCCGTCGAGAATCGACAGATTCAGGCCGCCATTCAAAACCACCTTCATGCCGCTTGTGCCCGAGGCCTCCAGCGGTCGCCTCGGATTGTTCAGCCACACATCCACACCTTGCACCAAGTAGCGGCCCACGTTGATGTCGTAGTCCTCAATGAAAACAAATTTCTCGGCGAAGTCGGAGTTGCGCATCAATTGCGCGATCTGCTGCAGCACGCGTTTGCCCGGCTCGTCGTGCGGGTGTGCTTTGCCCGCAAAAACAAACTGCACCGGCCGCTTGGCGTCATTCACCATCTGCGCCAGCTGCTCCATATCGGCCAGCAAAAGGTTGGCGCGCTTGTAGGTGGCGAAGCGCCGCGCAAAGCCGATGGTGAGTGCGTCGGGCGAAAGCACCTTGTCGAGCCGCTTCATGGTCTTTTCGGGCTCGTTACGGCGCTCGGCCTGTTCCCGGGCGCGACGCCGCACGAAGTTGATGAGTTGCCCCTTCAGGCTGAAGTGCGTCTCCCAAAGCTCGCCGTCGTCGACGGTCTCAATGGCCTCCCAGGTGTGCGCTTTACCGCTTTCGCGATGCCAGCCCACGCCAAGATGGCGATCGTAAAGGCGGCGCATTTGCGGAGCCAACCACGACGGCACGTGTACGCCGTTGGTCACATGGCCAATGGGCACCCCGTCCTCCGGGCCGTCGGGATACAAACCCCGCCACATGGCCCGCGAAACTTCTCCGTGCAGCGAACTCACTGCGTTCACTCTCCGCGCCAGCTTCAGGCCCAGCACCGTCATGCAGAAGGGCTCGCCAAAGTCCGTGGGATGCTCGCGGCCGAATCCCATCAGGTTTTCGTGCGAGATGCCGAGTTGCTCGCGCAGCGGTCCCAGGTGCTCCTCGATCAGGTCGGGACTGAATCGATCGTGACCTGCAGGCACCGGAGTGTGCGTGGTAAAGATCACCTCGCGAGGAATCTGCCGCGCGGCCGCGTAAAAATCCAGGCCCTCCTCTTCCATGCGTGTGCGGATGGCCTCGAACACGGCGAATCCACTGTGGCCTTCGTTCAAATGCAAAACGCCGGGTGCGATGCCCATGGCTTTCAGCGCGCGATAGCCGCCCACGCCCAGCAGCAGCTCCTGCCGGATGCGCGTGCGCGCATCGCCGCCATAGAGACGCGACGTGGTTTCCAGATCTTCCGGCGCGTTGCCGGCCACGTTTGAATCCAGCAGCAGCAGATCGCAGCGGCCGACACGCACGCGCCAGACCTTGGCGCGAATCGAGCTGCCGCGCGTGGCGATTTCCACGACCATCGGCTCGCCATTGGCGCCGATGGCGGGCTGCATGGGCAGCTGACTCGCATCGTTCTCGAGATAATCCTCGTGCTGCCAACCCTTATCGTCGAGGTGCTGGCGAAAGTATCCCTGGCGGTAGAAGAGGCCAACGCCAACCAGCGGAATATCCAGGTCCGATGCGCTCTTGATGTGATCGCCGGCCAGAATGCCTAAACCTCCAGAATAGATAGGCAGCGATTCATGGAGCCCGAATTCGGCAGAGAAATAACCCACCGGCCGCGGCCGCAACACGCCCGCATGACCCGCGCCCCACGTCCGGTCATCGTTCAAGTATTCCTGCTGGCGCCGGAACGCGTAGTTGATGCGGCTGTGCAGCGCGAGTTCGGCAGCCCTGCGTTCAATCTCGGCGAGGGGAATCTCGTTCAGCAGGGCAATTGGATTTTGATTCAGTTCGCGCCAGCGCGTGGGATTCAGATCGCGAAACAGGCTCACGCATTCCTGATCCCAGCTCCACCAAACATTCCGCGCCAGCTCCCACAGCTTCTCCTGCGCCGGGGCGATGAAACGGTCGAGCGTGCGCGCCTCGCTCACCACCGGAGCCACCTGGCCGGCTGCCTCGGCAAGCATGCGAATCTCACTTTCGCGAAAGACCCGCGGTTCTTTTGTCTGAACAACGAGAACGCCTTGCAGCACGCCGCGGTCGATCAACGGCACACCAAGAAAGGAGTGATACACGTCTTCCCCCGATTCCTTGAAATATTTATAGCGAGGATGATTAGGCGCGTCAGCCACTGCCACGGGAAGCAGTTTCTCGGCAACCAGGCCGGAGAGGCCTTCGTGCAATGGCATGCGCAAGGTGCCAATACTTTTCGGATGCAGGCCGAGCGTGGCGGCAAGCACCAGGTTCGACCGGTCCGGTTCCAGCAGATAAGCCGAGCAAACGTCGGTCTTGAAGCGCTTGGCGATCAGCGCCACCACGTTCATCAACGTTTCCGCCGGCTTGCCCTCCTGCTCCGCAAGGTCGGCGATCTCCTCGAGTGTCAGCACTAGATTGGCGTCTGCTTTCGCATCTGTCGATTCGCGGGTCGGATTCATCGGGATACCATCGCCTTTCATCGGAGATGAAGGTTCTGCCAGGCGTGCTGCCCGCGTCAAAAAAAACACTCAGGGCGAAATCACGCGAAGAAAAAATTCAAGCCAATTGACAGTTGGGACGTATAGGTAGTCCCGTCACTCGCAGGTGCGGGTTTCATTCGACAATACCATATGCGCCGGGTGTGGTTCTGTTGCTCAAGGCAGTCTTGCTCGCTCGAACGGCCGCACTCAGGCCTCGATGAAGAGAGTCGAACAGCACTAGAATGGGAGTGGAAGGGCAACTACTGCGTCAGCACAAAACACAATCCGCGTTGATCTGGGCGCGATGCGGCGGGCGGTCGAGGAGCGGGTTGAGTCAGGCTCATACACTAGCGCCGACGAGGTCATTCGCGCCGGCCTTCTTGCCCTGGAGCGTGAAGAGGCTGGCCTGAACGAGTGGCTGACGCGCTTGGCTGAAGAGGCGCTGGCCGACCCGAAACCCAGCATCCCGGCCGCGCAGGTTTTCCGTGAACTCCCCCCAGCAAACTAGATGAGCTGGCCGGCTCGCTACCGGATGTTGAAGCTGTAAACAAAGCTATAGGAAAACATGGGATAGACTCGCACCTTTCCCGCGTCGGCTCGCCATTTCGCCAGTTGCGCTTGCAGTTGGGTATTGAATTGCTGGGCAACCGGGTTTGCGAGATTGGTTATGTCGCTGCATTTTGTTTGAGCTTCATCCGTGCACGCCCACCCCGACGATGTCACTTCGATGGTCGGAGCTCCCATAAAGACAACCCCGAATTCGGCCGGAAATGACCAATGCCGATTCGATCGCGGCACAAATTTCCCAAAACCGCCAGCGGCCGTAAACGCCGGTACATGGGTGTGCATTCCCAGCACACCAGCGCCGCTGAGCGGCGTGGCGCCGGTTGCCGCATTTGCGGTGGCGGAGTAGAAATTCTGTCCATTCAGCGAGAAGCTGGTTCCCGGTACGATATTGGTCGTCATTGAAATCTGGTTGTCGTTATAGAGCATCAAGCCGGGGCTCACTCGAAAGAAGCTTTTGAGCGGATACCAATCCAGGGAAGCAGCTATCGAATCCAGATGCAGATCTGCAGTCGTTTTAAACCCCTCTAATTCAAACTCAGGAACTGAATAGTTGAAGAAATTCCCCATCGCCCGCACATCGAAGAAATCGGAAAGCACTGTCGTGGCGTTGATCCCGATACCCAGCGGAGAGACATTGGCGCCGATCCCGATGCGTGAGAATGGCTTTTGGTGCTCTGTGCCGGCCGGCGCCACATCCCATCTCTCACGTCCTCCGCCCGCAGCGGGCTCTGGCGCGGACGGAAGCGAAGACATCGGCGTCGAAACAGCGCCGACAGCGGGCGCAAATGCGCTCAAACCGGCCCTGTATTCGTCCGGCTGATCGCTCAACGAGGAATCGGCGCGTTGATCCGTCGTGAAGGCCTGCCCTGAACCAGTTTGACTGTACGATTGCGCGCAAAGCAAAAGAGCTAAAGCGAGCGCACCACATAATGCGGCGACGGAATCGAGCCTTGCTCGCATGCCTATTCCTCTCAAGTGAACCCTCTGGATGGAACGGGTTCCCATGAATTGCCATAAGACGCAAACGGGGTGTGCAGCGCTCGTACACGGTAAGAGGCAGTATGGCCGGCATTTGGTCCTGTCGATTCTAAGACGACGAAGCACGAATCTGCCCACACTCCCCATATCCATATGAGACAGTTCACACGCTGTTCGAAGCGAATTGTACCGCTGGCGTACCGGAGACTTCTGTCTCCTATTGACCATTGGGAGAACCCCGGCTTGGCCGGGTGGCAGTCGGAATGTGAAATTTCAGGGAGTGCCCGGAAGCTCTTGCATTTTGAGGCAGTGCGGAGCGTTCGCTTTATTCAAAGGAAAAACAAGAAAGGCAATCACAAACGGAATCAACCATCTAAGCAATCCGATCCCTACAGCGCGTGTCACCATTCGTGTCTGGGCAACCATGGTTGGTTTCCTCCAGGGCAGGCCTTCCGCCTATGTCCGCAACAGGATTGGGCGTTTGGCCAGCGTTATAGCGCCAAAGCCAATGGGGCGCGCGAAGTCGCCGCACATTTGCCCGGAGTGCCATGTTAGAGTGAAATTCCACGGGGGTTCGATGGCAGACGCACAGCTTGCGACGGGCGGCGAGACGATCGAGCTGCAGCAGCAGGTGGCGCGCTTGCAGGCGCTGCTTGAGGCCTCGCGCCAGGTGCACTCCACCATCCGCGAGGAAGAGGTGCTGGAGTCTGTGCTGCGCATCGTGGTGCGCGAGCTGGAGATGGCCGGAGCCGCGTTCACGGGCACCGGACTGGCTTACGGCGACGCCACAAAGACCGGCGCCCCGGAGACCAGTGACGTCCGGCTTATCTTCCCGCTCAACGATCGCGACGGCAACCAGATGACGGAGTTGCTGGTGGCGTCTCCCGGCGGGCGTGAGTTAACGCTTTACGAAGCCGATTTTCTCGACGGTTTGGCGTTGCAGGCTGCCGTGGCGCTTGAGAATGCGCGCCACCACAAGCGCAACGTGGAATTCGCGCGCATGCACCAGGACCTGGAAGCGGCGCGCCGCATTCAGCGCTCGCTGCTGCCGCAAGAGCTGCCGGAGATTCCGGCGTATTCGGTAGCCTTCCGCTCCGACGCCTGCTACGAGGTGGGAGGCGACTACCTCGACATTGTGGCGCAGCCCGACGGCAGTTTATTGATGGCTGTGGCCGACGTGGCCGGCAAAGGATTGGCCTCGGCCATCATGTCCATGAGTTTTCGCGCGGCGTTTCGCGGCATGGCGGTGACGGGAATGCCCCTCGACGAACTGGCCACGCGCATGAACCAGCACCACTGGGCCGAGGGCGAAGAAGCGCGGCGGCGCTATGTGACAGCGATCTTCCTGCGCCTGCATCCTGAGTTGGGAGAGCTTGAAGTCGTCAACGCCGGCCATAACCCCGGCTTCCTGATCGAGGCCGGCAAGGAGCCGCGTCATTTTCACGCTGCCGGCACGCCGCTGGGCCTGTTGCCCGGCATGAGCTACACCGGCGAAAGGTGCGGTTTTCAGCCCGGAGCGCGGCTGCTTTTCTATACCGACGGCTTGACCGAGGTCTTCAGGGGGGATGAGGAGTTTGGGCCGGAAAGGCTTTTGGATGAATTTTATAGGTGCCCATCCCCGAAGGCCGATGGTATCCTCGATGCATTGTGGACGGCCATTGAGGCGTTTGCCGAAGGCGGCCCAAAGACAGACGACATGACCGCATTGGCGCTATGCCACGGTTCGGATGCGGCGGAGATGCCGGGATGAGCGAGCTAAAAACCACTACGGTGGAAGTACGGCTGCCCACGCGCATGGGCTACGAGAAGGTGGCCATGAGCACGGCCGCTTCGGTAGCCAAGCTGATGGGCTTTCCCGAGGATCGCGTCGAGGATCTGAAAACCGCCGTCGCCGAGGCCTGCATCAATGCCATCGAGCATGGCAACCGGCTCAACGAGAAGCTTTCAGTCGGCGTGGTGCTGCGGGCCGAACAGGACGCCTTGGAAGTGAAGGTGATCGACGACGGCCTGGGTATCGACAAGAAGCCGGTCAAGCCCGATATCGATCGCAAAATGCATGGCGAGGAAGACCCGCGCGGCATGGGCATGTTCCTCATTCAGGCTCTGGTTGACGAAGCCGAGTGGGTGGCCGGCCTGGATGGTAAAAGCAGTTATGTGCGGCTGTTGATCAGGCTGGATAAAGACCCGGCGTAACCCAATCCCACGATTCGAATGAAAGCGGAGGAAACGACCAAGTGCAATCTGAGACCAAATCCCGTGTTGACCAGGTGACCGCTCCATCCGGCCATCCCGTGGCCGTTCTCCGCTTTGAGGGCGATATCGCCAGCACGTCGAAAGACGCGGTCCTCGGCGCGTACCAATCGCTGCCCAAGGAAACCACCAAGCTCGTCCTGCTGGACTTCACGGGCGTCGATTACATCAACTCGAGCGGCATTGCGCTGGTGATCCAGTTGCTGATCGAAGCCGCCAACGCGGGCCAGAAAGTGTATTGCTTCGGCCTCTCGGCGCACTTCACCAAGGTCTTTACCATGGTGGGCATCACCAAGTACGCGGGATTGTTCCCCACGCAGGCCGAGGCGCTGGCGGCGCTCTAGTCCGGATTGATTCCCAATTTAGACCGCTCGGCGAAATCAGCTTTATAACTGCTTCCAATAAGGTTTTGGGTGGGCTACGATGAGGTCAATGAGCCCGGCAGCGACCGAAACCGGCAAGTTGGCGCTGGAATACACCCACACCAAAATTGGCAAGGCGACCATCCTTCATGCCGATTGCCTCGAATGGCTGGGCCGTATTCCGTCGGGTTCTATCCATGGAATCGTTACTGATCCGCCCTATGGCGTAAAGGAATACGAATTCGATCAGATTGAGAAAAGAGCCAATGGAAATGGGGGCATCTGGCGAATTCCGCCTGCCTTTGACGGCTCGAATCGGCAGCCCCTTCCTCGATTCACGGCATTGAACGAGCGAGAGCGAAATCAACTGTGCAGGTTCTTCGCTGAATGGGCCAAAGTCGCCACACATGCTTTACTACCCGGTGGGCACGTCATCCTCGCGTGCAATTCATTCCTTGCTCAGTTGGTTTATGCGGCGTTAGTTGAGGGTGGATTGGAATTTCGAGGGCAAATCATCCGGATTGTCCGGACATTGCGCGGCGGGGACCGCCCCAAGAATGCCGAAGAGGAATTTCCAGGCGTTTGTTCTCTCCCTCGAGGCGCATACGAGCCATGGGGCATTTTTCGCAAGCCGTTACTACCTGGGATCACGGTCGGCGAATGTTTGCGAAGGTATGGGACAGGAGGCCTGCGCCGCTTGCCGGAAGGACTACCTTTTTCCGATATTCTCAATATTGGGCGGACGCCGAAAGCCGAACGCGAGATCGCGTCGCATCCAAGCCTGAAGCCGCAGGCGCTGCTAAGAGAGCTGGTATGGACGATTTTGCCGTTGGGGGAGGGGTTAGTGTGCGATCCCTTTATGGGGTCTGGCTCCACGATAGCCGCTGCGGAAGCGATTGGGTACCAGAGTGTGGGTGTTGAGAAATACGAGTCTTACTACCGGATCGCGTCCGAAGCAATCAGCCCCCTGTCCCACATTCCAGTTGAGCGCGATCAACTAGGCTTCGGCTTCGATCATTGATACCGGCGCGCGGAAAATCCAATTCTTTGCCATTTTCTCGAAGCCGGATGGTAAAACCGTCGCGGTGATCGTCCGCCTACTGGTCTGTTTTCGCCCGTCAAATTTCCAGTCCGCTTTTGTCAACATTGCGCCGTATACTGCCAGGAACCGAAAAGGCTTTCTTTCCTTTCCCGCACGCAAATCCGCAGGTCGGCCACTCTCAAATACAAAAACCATCAGCCAGACATCTTCCGCGTTGTGCCCTTGCCATCCTCGAAGGTACCGCGATGCCTTCACCTCAATACCGTCTGATCCCGCATCCTGCGCCGCATTGCCGGGATACTTTCCCGCGGGGAGCAGATCGGGATGCCCATTGTGATAAGTGTTCTTTGCAATTGTTGGGTAATGCCTGGGAAGATTGCTGACGATGAACTCTCCGACCATGCTGCTGAAGTTGGCGGGCATCAGCATATCTTCCAGCCGCGCCATTTCTTTACGGACCAGTTCCGTGTTGATTGTTCGCTGAAAATCAGTGAAATCCAACATGGCGCGGAACACGTGCTCTGTGGTCACACCCAAAGGAATGCTCGCATGGGAATTGAATTGATCGAAAGTTGGGACCTCCGGAACGCAGCACTGCAAGTCCGGTCGAGTTCCTGACATGACCTTGGCCACTCCCCTCGATGGCAATCCCTGAATTGAGGTTGATCTCTGCGAGGGGGCGAATCAAGGCTAAAGTTGCCAGCGGTACACGATCCTTCAACAGGACATTACGTGTATTTACCCTGCCGACAAGCTGAGAGAGGAGATGATCTGCGCCATTTTTTCAGCAATATTGCGAATCCGGATGTGTTCGCACGAAAATAGCGCTTTTGCCGCCTATTGCGGTCCCTTGTCGCTTTTTGAGAAGAATGGGATGTGGAAGGGCTCTTCTGCCGTGGACGCCTTTTTCTGCTTGGTGTTGTTGTCGGTGCGCAGCGCGGTGCGTTGCGAATTGATGCACAGCCAGCCGCCGCGGACGCGTTCAAACACGTGCGTAAACACGCCTTTTTCGTCCACCTCTGCCCCGTTCAACTTGTGGTGCAGAGTGTAGGTGCCGTTGGCCACGGCGATATCGCCCAGCATGCGCACGGTAATCACCTTCTGCGTCAGGTAGACCGACTTGTCCTGGCCGCTGAGCACCTGCACCACTTGCTGGTTGCGCGTCGTCACGTCGCCCTGCGCCGAGACGTCGACAAACAAGGGCGAAAGCACTAATTCCAGAGCGTACTGGTCGCGCCGGTTGATGGAGTCGGACCAGCTGTCTTCGATCTTCTGGAATTGCGCCACCTCGGGACTGACGGTGGTGGTGACGCCGGACTCGGTCTCCGCCTGAGGGGCAGGCGCGGGCGCGGTGGAAGCAGGGGTCTGGGCGGCGGCAAAACTGCACCCAAACAGAACGGAAAAAATACAGGCAAGAAAACGATTCATACGCGGAATAGGCTCCAACCTCAATAAGGATGGCTCTTTCAAGATCATAGCTCTTTGACTTGGGAAAGCGGCAGGATGGGAGCGGGAAAGGGGCGCGGAACTGGCGTTAGCGAAGTCAACGGAGCGATTGATCGGATTGTGGGTCAGTTTGAATAAAAACGTCCCTCAGGGGCTAAAGCCCTGCGTTTTTTCCCCCGACTTCGGCACGACTGAAGTCGTGCCCTTTCGCGTGATTTCAAACTGAGCCACGACCATTGATTGCTGTATTGGTAAAGCCCGGATTCGCCGGCCCTTTCTCGACAAGAAGCGATGTTCATGCCGAAGAAGCGATGCTTATGCCGCCGCGCCCACTGGCAGCTCGGTTGCAACCGGCTGTGGCTGCGGCCGCATCGCCAACTTCGGCAGAGCCACAGCCAGCACGTCTTCAATTTCGCCGGCGTAGTGCACATCCACGCCCTTCATCATCTCCGGCGTCAGGTCCTCTTCCACGTTCTGCCGGTTCTCCGCTGGCAGGATGATGGTGTCCACCCCGGACCGGCGCGCCGCCAGAAACTTCTCCTTGATTCCGCCCACGGGCAGCACGTTGCCGCTGAGCGTGATCTCGCCGGTCATGGCCGTCAACGGCCGTACCGGGGTATCGGTCAACAGCGAAACCAGCACGGTGGTCATGGTGACGCCCGCCGAAGGACCGTCCTTGGGAATAGCTCCCGCCGGTACGTGAATGTGGATGTCGAGTTCCTTGGTAAAGTCCTCGGCAAGCCCCAACCGCAAGGCGTTCGAGCGCACCCAGGTCAACGCGGCCTGCATCGACTCCTGCATCACCTCGCCGATCTGGCCTGTCATCGTGAATCCGCCCTTGCCCTTCATCTTGTTGGCCTCGATGAAGAGAATGTCGCCTCCGGCCGGCGTCCAAGCCAGACCCACGGCCACGCCCGGCCGCTTCACGCGTTCCGCAACTTCGGTTTCCACGCGTACCTGGATGCCGCCCAGAAATTCCTTGAGCATTTCGCGCGTCACCACGAGTTTTTCCGTTTTGCCCTCGACCACGCGCCGCGCCTGTTTTCTGCACACCGTCCCGATGGTCTGTTCGAGCTTCCTCACGCCGGCCTCGCGCGTGTAGTGGCGGATGATGTGGCGTACCGCTGATTCGGGAAACTCGATCTGCTCCGCGGTAATGCCGTTTTCCTTGATCTGGCGCGGAATCAGATAGCGATTGGCGATGTGCACCTTCTCTTCTTCGCTATAACCCTGCAGCGGGATGATCTCCATGCGGTCGATCAGCGGAGCCGGCACCGTGTCCAGCATGTTCGCCGTGCAGATGAACAGCACCTTGGAAAGATCGAACGGCACGTCCAGATAGTTATCGCGAAACGTATTGTTTTGCTCCGGATCGAGAGTCTCGAGGAGCGCCGATGCCGGATCGCCCCTGAAATCGCGGCCCAGCTTGTCCACTTCGTCCAGCATGATCACCGGGTCGTTGGTTTCCGCCCGGCGAACGCTCTGGATGATCTGTCCCGGCAACGCGCCGATGTAGGTCCGGCGATGGCCGCGGATCTCCGCCTCGTCGTGCATGCCGCCCAGCGAGACGCGTTGAAACTTCCGGCCCAGCGCGCGCGCAATCGAACGGCCCAGGCTCGTCTTGCCCACGCCCGGGGGCCCGACAAAGCACAGGATCGGCCCCTTCATGTCCGGCTTCAGCTCCAACACGCTCAGGTAGTCGAGAATGCGGTCCTTCACCTTCGTCAGCTCGTAGTGATCCTCGTCCAGAATCTCCTTCGCCTTGCCGATATCGATTTTCGAGCCTGAGCTCTTGTTCCAGGGCAGCACGGCCAGCCACTCGATGTAGTTGCGCGTGAGCCCGTAATCGGCCGCCATGGGCGACATGCGCTGCAAGCGCGCCAGTTCCTTCAGTGCCTCTTTCTTTACGTCCTCCGGCATGCCGGCGTCTTCAATCTTTTTGCGCAGGTCCTCCACGTCGCGCTGGCCCTCATCCTGCTCGCCCAGCTCCTTCTGGATGGCCTTCATCTGTTCGCGCAGATAGTAGTCGCGCTGCGATTGCTGCACCTGGTCCTGCACCTCGGTCTGGATCTTGGTGCGCAACTGCTGCACCTCGATCTCCTTGGCCAGCAGTTTGTTCAACTGCTCCAGCCGGTCCACCACGCTCGCCGTTTCCAGCAACTGTTGCTTGTCGTCCGTGGTCAGGAAGGGAAGAGAAGAGGCCACAAAATCGATCAGGCGCGATGGCTCTTCGATGTTCGCGGCAATGGTCCGCAGTTCGTCGGAGAGCGTAGGCGACTCTGAAACGATCTGCTGGAACTGGCCGATCACATTGCGCACCAGCGCTTCGAACTCCGGCGAAGTTGCCGGCGCCACATCCTCCAAAGTTTCCACTTCGGCCATCATGAACGGGTCGGATTGCATAAAGCGCACCAGCCTTACCCGGTTCACGCCTTCAGTAAAGACAAACCGGCTCTGGTTGGGCATACGCACAACCTTGTGCACCGTGGCCAGGGTGCCCACTCCGTGCAGGTCCGAGGGTTTGGGCGAGTCCAGGCGCGCATCGAGCTGCGCCGCGACCACAATTGACCGCTCCTCGCCCAGCGATTCGATCAGATGGATGGAACTCTCGCGGCCGACGGTCAACGGCAGGACGGCGTGAGGAAACAGAACCGTATCGCGAACCGGCAGAACGGGAATGACACGCGGTTTCCCGGTGCGCTCTTCGGTGAAGGTTCGTGAGAGAGTGAGGCTGGCGGATTTGGCATTGAGTGTCCCCGTATCAACTTTTCTATCATTAGATAGTTCAGAAAGGGAAAAGTTGCAAGTTCCGCTCTTTCGGGCGCTTCTCCTTCACTTGATGTGACCTCATGCTACGTTCCCGCCCCTGTCGCGGTTCCAGTTCACGTTCACGGGCTGACACGAAATAATTTACAACCCCTCTAGGTGCGGCTTGAACCCTCTCAAGACCGATACAGCTCGCACACTGGGCCTCGGGCCATTTACGATTGACGGGTAGCCACCCCATCGGCAGCCATTCGACGGGTCTATCGGCTGAAAACTGGGGAAGGTGAGGAACAGAGGCGATCGCTTCCGGCCAAGGCGTATGCGAAGAACAATTCAGGCTCCGGAGCCCGCTGTTTTAACACCCAACCGGCGCAACAGACCGTGAGGCCGCTCTTCAGTTTGCGCCGCTAACCGGCACTCGAAGTTGTCTCTTCTTCCCGCTTGATAGCCGACTCGATGTGCTCCCAAACCTCGTCCGGCGGTTCCATACTGGGAAACAGTTGGCGCGCCGCCTCGGCGATGGTCTTTAAATCGGCTCAGCAGCGCGCTGCAATCGCGCACTCCCGCGCGTGGGGATGCGCTGCGGCGTCCTCTCCCGAACGCGATCAGGTCGGCATTTGCGCCTGAAAGTCGACGCAGCTCATTTTGCCGGGGTCGCCGTTCATGGCCGCGCCTCCTGGCGGTTCTGTGCGCGCAGGGCGTCGCGCAGTTTCAGGCGCGCCTTGTGCAATTGCGACTTGCTGTTGCCAATCGAGCAGTCGAGCATGGTTGCAATCTCATTATGCTCAAAACCCTCCACGTCGTGAAGGATAAAGATGAGGCGATAACCGGCCGGGAGATCGGCAATGGCGCGTTCCAGCACTAGGCGGTCGATGGCGCCCGTGAGCCTCAGATCGGGTGCGCCAAAGCTGCGGCTCGGGCCGTCCTCCGGGTTCGGCTCCATGGCTTCGTCCAGAGAAACCAGCGACAGCCCTTTCTTGCGCAGTTGCATCAGTACCACGTTAATGGCCAGTCGGTGCAGCCAGGTGGAAAAGGCCGAGTCGCCGCGGAAAGTGGCGATTTTGCGATGCAGCTGCAGGAATGCCTCCTGCGTCAAATCCTCCGCCTCAGCCACGTTGCCGACCATGCGCAGGCAAAGGGAGTAAATGCGCCGCTTGTGCAGGCTTAAAGCTGCGCAAAAGCCTGGTGATCGCCAGCCTGGGCGCGCGCCAGCACCTCGGCATCGGCTGCATTGGGAGCCGCGGCGGGTAAGTACGCCCCTGACCCGCCGTTCCTCGCGCTGTCTCCCCGCCGCCGTCGGCACGGGTGCGGTGGGGCGCTTGCGCTGGAGTGGGGGCTTCGGCCATTCGCTTCCTTGAGGTCGCTGCTGTCGGTTGGATGCAAGATTGCGATCTCAGGGCGGGAAAAAATCGGCCGCGTCCATCCTGGAAGTAAAACCGCCCTTTTGGTGAGGAATCGGAGCTCTCACCGAGGCGATCCGCCAACTTCGAAGGGACTTGAACCTGCCTCGACCCCTCAGGTTTTGCTCTGGCTTCTTAACTCGTTAGTATAAGGGGGAGCATGGGTGTCGGCTGAACGGGTGCAGGATTCGACCGCAACCGATACTCTGCAACTTCACGGGGTGAGCCACTTTTGCCCTGATTTGGCATGCGGTCAGCGCGTACTCTTTCTAAAATATGATCTTGCGGACAAAGCCGGTGGAAAGATGCGGTGCTGACCGGGCCTCCCCATTCAAGTTTTGTTCAGCTCTAGTTCCAATTGAAAGGCAACTCCTGGTCTATCGTCTTGTGAGCGCCGGAACTTTGCTCGCATTCAGCCTCCTCATTGCAACTGTCGGCTCGCGCAGCGCCGGTTGCCAGACCCCTCAAGCCAATCCGGCATCATCCCGTCCTCGTCCGCGCCGCCCGGCAACTCCGTTCTGCAGTGGGAGGGCCTGCCGGTTCGGCGCATTTCCTTTGAAGGCGTTCCCGCCGACCAATTGCAACCGCTTGCCGGCCACCTGCCCCAGGCTGAAGGCGCGCCGCTGACCGAAGAAAATCTGAAGCGAAGTTTGCGCCAGTTGTATGCCACCGGCCTCTATGACACCATCGAAGCGCGCGGCACGCGCATGGCCGACGGCGTGGCGCTGATTTTTGCGGGAACTCCGCGCACGTTTATCGGAACGGTGGGCGTGGAAGGCGCAACCGGCGCCACCATGAACATGCAACTCGAGCGCGCCAGCCAGCTCGAAGCCGGAACCCGCCTGACCCAGGAGAAAATGCTCGCGCGCTGTCGAGCAGATGCGCGC
Organism: uncultured Acidobacteriaceae bacterium; assembly: GCA_963732305.1. Lineage (GTDB taxonomy): Bacteria > Acidobacteriota > Terriglobia > Terriglobales > Acidobacteriaceae > Telmatobacter. The sequence goes on along the minus strand of CAVSYW010000001.1, from coordinate 623,769 downwards.
CACGCTCGAGCAAAACGGCTATTACGAACCGGTCATCACGCAGACCGTCACCCCGCACACCGGGCAACAGCTCGCCGACATCTCGTTTCACGTGGTCTCGGGACCGCGCGCGAGCGTCGGCAAGGTGACGGTCACGGGCGACTCCGGCATGACCCTGGAGGAGTTCCGCCCCCATGCCCATCTCTGGAAGATCGCGCGCGTCGATCACGACACCGTGAATCGCGCGCTCGACGGCGTGTTGCGCGCCTACCAGAGGCAAGACCGCCTCGAAGCCGAGGTGAAACTCGAATCGGCCGTCTACGACCGCGCCGCGAAGGCAGTCGATTATCGTTTTACTGCCAACCGCGGGCCGGTGGTGCGCGTCGAGGTGCACGGCGCCAGCATTGATCCGGAACGCGTCAAGCGCATGATCCCGATCTTTCAGGAAGGCAGCGTAGACGAAGACCTGCTCAACGAGGGCAATCGCCGCTTGCGCGATTACTATCAGCGCCGGGGCTACTTCGATGCGCGCGTCGATCACGAGCGGCAATCCGTGGGCAATGACGGAAGTGACGATTCTTTATACCGTGCGGCTGGGACCGCGGCGCCGTGTGAACCAGGTTTCCATCGCGGGGAACCACTACTTCTCGACGGCCACGCTCATGGACCTCCTGAGCGTCCATGCCGCCGACGTTCTCGACCGTCACGGCGTCTACAGCCAGGCGCTGGTTTCCGCCGACGTCAGCGCGCTGGAGAACGTCTATCGCAACAACGGCTTTTCTCAGGTGAAGGTCACGCCGGAAACCAGCACTCCCGAGACTGCGGCCGAACCCCAGGCCGGTGTCGCCGCGCCGCAACCGGCCGGCCGCGCATACGGCTCCGCTCAAGGTCGTCTATCGCATCGACAGAGGGCCGGCAACTTCGCGTCGGGACCCTGCAGTTGGAAGGCAACGATCACATCCCCGCGGCGACTTTGATCGCCTTGCTGAACACCGCGCCGGGCCAGCTGCTTTCGCCTGCGCAACCTGGCCGGCGACCACGACGCGCTGGTAACGGAGTACTACTCCCGCGGTTTTGCGCAAGTGGCCGTCAAACTGACCCAGCAGCCCGAGCCCGCCGATCCCGGCAAAGTCGATGTGGTCTTCCATATCGATGAAGGACCGCAGACCTTTGTCCGCAATGTGCTGTTGACGGGCCTCGAATCCACCCGCCCGCAAACCGTGGCGCGGGCCATCACCGTGCATGCGGGCGATCCTCTCAACCAGAAGGCTCTTGCCACTACGCAAAGCAACCTCTACGCATTCGGGCTCTTCAATGAAGTGGACACCGCGGTTGTCAATCCCGCAGGCGACGCCCCGGAAAAAACCGTGCTGATCCAGGCCATCGAAGCGCGGCGCTGGACATTTAACTACGGCTTCGGCTTTGAGGCGCAGACCGGACAGCCGCAAAACAATTGCTCGGGCGCGCTTCGCAGCCGGAGTGGCGTGCAGTCCCAACGGCAAGACCGGCGTCAGCCCGCGCGTGCTCGCCGCCATTACGCGCAACGGGCTCTTTGGCCGTGACCAATCGGCCTCGCTGCGCGGCACCTACGGCCTGCTCGAGCAAAGCCTCGGCCTGCACTACCAATTTCCGCATATCGAGGGCAACCCCAACTTCGGCCTCACCTTCTCTGGAGGCTATGCCAACAGTGAGGATGTATCGACCTATGTTGCGTCGCGCCTCGAAGGCGCATTCCGCGGGACCGAAAACTTCAACCATCCAGGCTCGTGGCTTTCCCGGGCCAACACCTTCATCTACGAGATCGACTTTCGCAGAGTGAAAGTGGCTGCCAGCAGTTTGCAGGTTTATCCCGGCGAAATCTCCGAGCTCTCGACGGCGACGCGCGTAGGCGGGCCCGCATTTACCTGGATCCGCGACACGCGCGACGTAGCCCTGGACGCACATCGCGGCGCCTACACCAGCTTTCAGGAGTTCCTCTCCGACCGGCTCTTTGGCGCGCAGGCCGAGTTCAACCGCATCGACGTTTCGAATTCCAGCTATTACAACTTCGACAAGAATCGCTTCGTGGTGGCCCGCAATACGCGCTACGGCCAGATTCGCGCTTTCGGCAACGGTTCGAGCGAGCTGATTCCGCTGCCCGAGCGCCTCTATGCCGGCGGTCCCGTTTCGCTGCGCGGGTTTTCGCAGAACGCGGCCGGTCCGCGCGACCCTGAAACCGGCTACCAGATCGGCGGCGCGGGAGCGCTGATCAACAGTACCGAATTGCGTTTGCCGCCTCCTACTTTACCCCTGTTCGCTAACACGGTGAGCTTCGTCATCTTTCACGACATGGGCAATGTGTTTACCAATGCGGGCGACGCATGGGCCAGTATTCTTCGCACGCGCCAGCCCAACGGCGGGGTGTGTCGAATGCTGACCTATGGCGGCACTCCGCAAGACCCGCCCGCGCCCAGCGGAGGCCCGACCACCTCAACCGGCATACAAGGCCCGTGCAGTTTCAACGACTTTTCCCACGCGCTGGGAGCCGGCTTGCGCTACCACACACCCGTCGGTCCCATTCGATTCGATTTCAGCTATAACCTGAATCCGCCGATCTACCCGGTCAACATCAACTACTCGATCCCGGTAACGATTGCGAATCCGAATGGTCCTTACTCCGCGCCCTATGTGGGCCAGGGGCCCCATATTAACTTCTTCTTCAGCCTGGGGCAGGCCTTCTGATGACTACACGTGCTCCAATCCGAATTGCTTTCACCCACCGGATGACTGTCGTCCTGAGTTGCGCGGCGCAATCTCTCGTCCTTGCAATGCTCTTTTCCGCAGTGGCGACAGTTGCAGCCCAACAAACGAATTCGCCCAACCCCGTCGTCCTCGATCGCGCAGTCGCCGTCGTCAACAAGCACGTGATCCTGGCGAGCGATCTCGAGGACGAAATCCGCCTCTCCGTTCTCGATCCGAATACGGTCCCCCAGGTCGAAGTCACGCGGAAGCAGGCGCTCGATCAGTTGATCAGCCGGACTTTGATCGAGCAACAGATCCGCCAGCAGGACATGCAAACCGTCGAGCCCCCGCAAGAGGAGGTCAATGCGCGCCTGCATGAGATTCGCACGCAGCTTCCCATCTGCATCCGGCAGAACTGCGCCTCCGATGCGGGATGGAAGGCGTTTCTCGTGGCGCATGGGTTGACGGCAGAGCGCGTCGAGGCCTATCTCCGCTACCGGTTGGAGATTCTGTTCTTCATTGAGCAGCGTTTTCGGCAGGGCATTCAAATCTCCCCGCAGCAAATCGATCTCTACTACCACGAAACGCTGGCGCCGCAATACGCATCCGGCGAAACCATTCCGCCGCTGGACCAGGTGGCGCCACGCATTCAGGAAATTCTGCTGCAGCAGCAGGTCAACGTGCTGTTCGACGCCTGGCTCACCAATCTGCGCCGGCAGGGCGATGTGGAAGTACTCGATCCCGAGCTTGTCTCCGCGCCTGCTCCAGCATCTATGCCGGCTGCGCAAACTCCGGCCGGCACGAGCGGTGCGGACCCGAGCGGTGCGGACCTGAGCGGTGCGGAAAGGAGAAGCCCGTGAGCGAGCCTGAAGATCCGCGCGTCAACTCCGAAGAGCTTGCTGAGCCACAGCGGCCTCACCGCACCATGCGCAGCCGTCTGCGCCGCTTCTTCCTGCTTCATCTTCCGCTCGCGGTTGCATCCACGGCTGTCTTTCTGGCCATTCTGGCGGTCAGTCTCTACTTCGTAGCCAGCTCTTCCGCCTTCGAGAACGCAGTCCGCAGGCGTCTCATCGCATCCATCGAAGAACTCACTGGCGGCCGGGCTGAAATTGCGTCCTTCCACTGGCGACTGCTGCATTTTGAAGCCGAAGCCGATGGGGTCGTGATCCACGGTCTTGAAGATCCCGGCGAAGCGCCCTACGCAGAAATTGACCGGCTGCGCGTGGTTCTGAGCCTGCGCAATCTTTTCAGTCCCAGCGTTCGCCTGCGCAGCCTTGAGATTGACCGGCCTAGCCTGCATTTCATCGTCTATCCCAACGGATCGACGAATCAGCCGCATCCGCGCCGGCCGCAATCAACGTCGGCGGCCTCAATTGACAAGTTATTCGAGCTGCACGCCGGCCGCATTACGGTCGAACAGGGCAACTTCCACTACGACAGCCGTAACGCCGACTTCGATTACCAGGACCGGAACGCGCCGCTCGATTTTTCCGCCAACGATGCTTCGCTCGTCATGCGTTACGTTCCCGCGACGCTCCGCACACCAGCGTCCTATCGCATTGAGGCTGGAGTCACCGATCTCGATCTCGCCCGCACCCTTTCGCGAAACCCGCTGCCGGTGCACGGAACCCTCGAGGCCACGCTCGACCTCGAACATACGCAGGTATTTCTGCGCTCGTTGCGCATTACGGCCGAGAGGCGGGGCGGCCAGAGCCACGCTCTTGAAATCACAGGAGACCTTGAAGACTTCACGCATCCCCGTTGGCACGCGCGCCTCAAGGGCGATCTCGATATGCGGCTCCTCGATCCCATCACCGGCTATCCCGATGCGCCCGAGGGCCTGGCCCGCCTCGATCTCACCGCTTCCGGCGAGGCGAAGGCGCTTGAAATCGACGGCGGCGTGCACATTGACAACGGTTCGTACGTCGGTGAAGGCGTTACCGCCACCGGCATCACTCTCGACACCCGCATCCACGCCGACGCCAAGCAGTTGCTCATTACGCAAATTGTGGCCCGCCTGCGCCAAGGGGGCCAGATCGAGGGAACGGTTGCGCTCGAACCGTGGCTTCCCCTGGACCCCTCCGCGCACCAGGAGGCGACCGTCGAAAGCGCTGAAGAGTCCTGGGCCAGCCGCAATATTCTTATCCGCACTCCGAACTGGATCATTCCCGTCAACGGCAAAGTCACTGCCAATTTCAAGGATGTTGCACTCGACACCGTGCTCGACATGGTCAGCCCACCATCGTTTCGGCGTTTAGGTATGGATGCGCGTGTGAATGGACCTGCTGCGGCCGTCTGGACGCATGGTGACGGTAACACCGTCTCGGTCAATGCGCAGTTCGGCCTGAGCCCATCAAAGCAATCTCCCGCCGGCGAAGTGCCCGCCACAGGCGCGATCGACGCCACCTATGCGCAACACAACGGCTCGGTCGATTTGCGCAAGCTGGAGCTGCATCTGCCCCAGAGCGATGTTGAAGCGCATGGCGTGCTGGGCGCTTATCCCATCTCCAGCACATCGGCGCTCACCGTCGATTTCCATTCGCACAACCTGGCTGAATTCGATACTGCGTTGCGCAGTCTTGGTTACAAACGCAACGGCAAAACCGGAACTGCGGCGCTGCCCGCATCGTTAGCGGGGCAGGCCGATTTTCTTGGGATCTGGACCGGCTCGCTCGCCCGCCCGCACATTACGGGCACACTCCAGGCCACGCAACTTGCGCTCGAAATGCCGTCCGCCGCCGGTAACTCCGGCTCGAACCAATTCCTGCGCTTCGATTCCGTATCGGCTTCTGGCATGTATTCGCCGTCGCAAATTGCCATTCAGCAGGCACAACTTCTGCGCGGCGACTCGCGCATCGTTCTAAGCGGCACGCTCGATGCCTCACCGGGGGCATCGCCCGGCGCCTCGCACGGCCGCCAGCCGGAATTCGATGCCAACTCCGTGCTTCACGCGCACGTCGAAGCTATCAATCTCGAAGTTGCCGAGGTACAGCCGCTTCTAACCGCGGCAGGCGGTCCCATTCTTCCGCTGACCGGCGCATTGAGCGCGCGCATCGAGGCGGATGGACCGCTCGGTGCAGCATCCGCTTCCGGTTCCGTGCAAATGGAGCGAGGCGTCCTCTATGGCGAGCCGGTCTCAGGTCTTCGCCTGCAGGGCGCGCTCGCCGGCAAGGTGCTTAAAGTGTCGTCGGCCACGTTCTCGACAGCGGGCGGCAGCCTCGCCGCGTCAGGAAGCTACGACTTCAAAGCCCAGCGCTTCCAAATTGACGCGCGCGCCGAAAACATCGACATCGCGCGCCTCGACTCTGTTCGCAGCCGCGCTATCGACACCACCGGCAAGCTCGCGTTTGCCGTCACCGGTTCCGGCTCCGCGAGCAACCCGAACGGCGATTTGCATTTGGAGGGCCATGCAACGCTCACCGCGCTCACTTTTGGCGGTCAACCATTCGGAACCCTCCAGGCCACCGCGCATTCCGCGGGGCGCACCATCGAATACAACGCCACGACGCAATTGGACCAGGCTTCGCTGACTCTGCACGGCCAGACCGAGCTTCGCGGCGACAATCTCACGCACGCCCAGCTCGAATTTTCCCGCTTCAACCTCGGCACGCTGCTCCGTATGGCAAACCTGGGCGCATTCAATGGCGAATCGGCGCTGGCCGGAACAATTTCGGTCGATGGTCCGCTCGCGCATCCCGAGCAGCTTCGCGGTGAAGCGCAACTCCGCGAATTGGCGTTCACCATCTCGGGCGTTCAGCTTCAGGGACAGGGCGGATTGCATGCCACGCTGGCCAATAACCGCATTCATCTCGATCCGCTGCACGTGACCGGTGCGGACACCGACCTGCATATGCAGGGCGATTTGTCGCTCGAAGGAACGCGGCAGCTCGATCTCGCCGCCAGCGGCGCCATCAATCTGAAACTGGCAGAGACCCTCGACCCCGATTTGACCGCCAGCGGCTCAACGACATTCAAGGTGGAGGCGCACGGTCCCCTCGAACATCCCAACCTGCAGGGGAACATCGACTTCAAAGACGCCGCGCTCTCGCTCGAGGACCTGCCCAATGGCCTCAGCCAACTGCACGGCACGCTCGAATTCAATCAGAACCGCCTGGAAGTGAAAAGCCTGACCGCCATGAGTGGCGGCGGCCTGCTGACCGTAGGTGGCTATCTGGCTTATCAGCACGGCATCTACGCCGATCTGTCGGTCACCGGCAATCAGGTGCACATACGCTACCCCGAGGGAGTCAGCTCTCTCGCCGACGCAACGTTCCACCTGCAGGGCGCGCAGGACAATCTTTTCCTCAGCGGCAACGTCCTCATCACGCGTTTCTCCGTCAGTCCCGATCTCGATCTCGCGGCGCTCGCTCTCCAGGCTGGCGACTCGGTGCAAACCATCGCCCCGCCCGACGCTCCGTCAAATCACGTCCGCCTCGACGTGCACATCGTCTCTTCTCCGCAGTTGAGCTTTCAGAATGCCTTTGCCAAGCTTGCCGGCAACGTGGACCTCAGCCTGCGCGGCACTCTGGCCTCGCCTTCGCTTCTGGGCCGTGTCTCCATCACGGAAGGCAGTGCCCTCATCGCCGGAACCCGCTATGACCTCGAGCGCGGCGACGTCACCTTCACCAATCCGGTGCGCATTGAGCCCATCATCGATCTCAGCGCCACGGCGCACGTTGAGGACTACGACATCTCGCTCGGGCTGCACGGAGCGCCGCAAAAACTCGCCGTCAGTTATCGCAGCGATCCTCCGCTGCCCGAAGCCGACGTGGTCTCGCTCCTCGCGCTGGGCCACACCGCCAGCCAGCAGCGCCTTTACACCCAGCAGCAGGAGCAGGCCCTCGCCAATCCCACTGACGCTTTGCTTGGCGGAGCCCTGAACGCCACCGTCAGCAGCCGCGTGCAGAAGCTCTTCGGCGCGGGCTCTGTGAAAGTCGATCCCAATTACCTTGGCGCATTCGGCAACTCCACCTCGCGCATCACGGTGCAGGAGCAGTTCGGCCGCATCGTCACTCTCACCTACGCCACCGACGTAAACACCACGAGCCAGCAGTTGCTCCAGGCCGAAGTTGCCATCAATCGCCACGTTTCGGTCGTCGTAGCCCGCGACGAGTCGGGCGTTTTCTCCATGGTCATCAAGGCGACAAGACGGTTTCGATAGAGCATTTAGGCGCCGTTCTCCCTGTATCGCCGCATGAGAGGACTTTACTTGTAATACAGTGGAATACGTCGTAGTCTTAGGTATTATGAGCTCGCCGCGCATCATCAGCTTCCGCATCGAACCCGACAGGGTCGCCGAACTCGACGCAATTGCCAAATCGCTGGACCGGGATCGTAGCCACCTCCTTAACGAAGCCGTGGAGTCCTGGCTGGACCAGCAGCGCCGCTTTGTTGCCATGGTCAATGACGGTCTCCGTGCGTCAAAGAGCGGCAAGACGATTGGCGATGAGGATCTCGACAGCTTGGTGGGCTCGTGGGTCAAAGCCAGGTCCTCCAAGAAGAAGCCAGCGAAAGCCCGGTCAAGGTCGTGAAGCTGCGGTGGACCCTTCCCGCCGTCGATCATCTCCGGGAAATCTACGAATATATTGCCGACGACAACCCGGCGGCGGCCGTCCGCACCGTCGATCGCATTCGCAATGCCGTCCGGCAAACTGCCCGCATGCCCAATGCCGGCAGAATCGGCCGCGTCGCCGGTACGCGGGAAGTGATCGTACCGGGAACACCTTATATCGTCGCCTATCGCGTCCTGGATGACGCGATTCACGTTTTGGCCGTCCTGCATGGCGCGCGGAGCTGGCCTGAATCCTTTTAGGTTCGTAAGCATCCACGGCCTTCCACAAAAATGGCTCGCCCCCAGCAACCAAATTGACGTTTGCTGTGTCTATATATGCGCAGACAGGGGCCATGCCGCCCGTCGATGTTTAGGGTGTGCGGCCGCCCCCGGCATGCGCAAAGATCGTCAAAATGGAGGATTCCCCCTTATGACCGGAATGATTGGTTCCCGCAAGCTTTTGGTATTGGCTGCCGCGCTGTTTGCAGCCCTTCTCGCTCTTTCGCAAGTCGCAACGACGGCGGCGGCGCAGGATGTCGCCGCGGCGGTCCGCGCCAAGCTCAACAAGTCGCAGTACAAAGAGGTCCAGGTTGCCGTGGACGCGAATGGCATCGCTACCCTGACGGGCACCGTCGGCCTCTACGAATACAAAGCCGACGCCGACAAGACCGTGCATAAGGTGAAAGGCGTGACGGCGGTGCGCAACGACATTGAAGTCGCCGGCCCCTCGGTGCCCGACAGCCAGTTAGAGAAAAGCCTCGGAGAAAAGCTGGCCTACGATCGCGTCGGCTTCGGGAATGTCTTCGATGCCATCACATTGCAGGTGCAGAACGGGGTGGTGACACTGGGCGGACACGCGCACGATTACCCGAACCGCGACTCCGCGCTGGCCCTGGTGTCCACCACTCCCGGAGTGAAAGACGTCATCGACGAGATCAGCGTCGACCCTGTTTCGCAGATGGATTGGCAAACCCGGATTGCCGTGGCCCGAGCCATCTACAGCTTCCCGTCGCTCAACCGCTATGCCATCGATCCCCAAATGCCTATTCGCATCTCCGTGCAGAATGGTCATGTGGAACTCTACGGCATGGTGGACTCTGAAGCCGACAAGGATGCCGCGTTTATCCGCGCCAACGCGGTTCCCGGCGTCTTCAGCGTGAAGAACTACCTGCAGGTAGCCAACCAAACCACTGAAAGCAAAAAATAACGCATCACTTCGTAGCTCGTGAATCGTGAGTCGTGGTTCGTGAAACGTGCACAGCGCCCGAGCCGCGAATCACGGTCCACGGCGCACGGTCCACGGTCTACGATTGTATTCCGATACCCATGAAACCAAACGGCTCCATTCTGCGTAGAATGCCAATGTAAGTCTTTTGGGAACATCGCAGCACGCGAGATCCCTGTGATCGAGGAGACTCCATGGAGCCGGAGAACCAGCCCCCATCCCTAGCAGCGCCCACCGCAGAAAACATTGAGTCCGTTCTAACTCCGCGGCCGGAGGAACCCACTCCCCCTGCGCAGCCCGTTACTGAGGACGAGCCCTACCACGGCCTGCGCTGGATCTTTTTCGGCCCCCAGGGATTGCGCGCCGGCTGGTCGGTCGCTGTGTTTTTCCTCCTGTTTTATCTTTTCAACACCGTGATCGACATTGCGTTGTTCCATTTCCACCTGATCAATCCGGAGGATCAGTTCGCGCCCAGGACTGCGTTCTTTTCAGTAGCAGGAAACCTGCTCGCGTTGATCCTGGCCCTCGTGCTCGCGGGCCTCATCGAGGGCCGGCGGATTCTGGCCTACAACCTCACCGGCCCGCGGCGTCCGCAGCATTTTCTTTTCGGCCTGGCTGCGGGCTTTCTTGCCCTTTCCGCGCTGTTAGGAGCCCTGGCGGCGGGTGGTTGGCTGCATTTCGGTCACGTTGCGCTCACCGGCGCGGCCATCTTCCGCTTCGGCCTTTTATGGGCCTGCGTTTTTATCATGGGCGCTTGTGTCGAAGAAGGGCTGTTCCGCTGCTATCTGCAGTTCACCCTCGCGCGCGGCATCAATTTCTGGTGGGCGTTGGGCGTTGTCGCCACGGCCTGCGCCTATCTCGCAATCGTCGTCAGGGGAAACGCATCGTGGGGTGTTTATGCCGCGGCTTTGCTTGGGCTTTTCCCTTGCTACATCCTTCACCAAAGGGCCGCTCCACGCAGTGGTGGGTTTTGGTACGCGGCGTGGGTCACTTCCACCCTGTTCGGCTTGATACATATCGGCAACCCCAACGAAGCCTGGATCGGCATCTTTTCCGCGGCCTTCATCGGCTTCGTTTTTTGCGTAAGCATTCGCGTCACCGGTTCGGCCTGGTGGGCCATCGGCTGCCACGCCGGCTGGGACTGGGGCGAGACGTATTTCTACGGCGCCGCCGATAGCGGACTCACTCCGCAAGGCAGCTACCTCACCAGCACCCCGGCGGGCAATCCCCTGTGGAGCGGCGGCGCCGTGGGCCCGGAGGGCAGCTTGCTGGTCCTGGCCGCGGCTCTGTTTCTTCTGGTTTTGATTCTGGTGTACGGCCGGCTGAGCGCTCGCGCCGTGCCCGCCTCTACTACGCCGATGGCGCAAGGGTCAGGCGAGTCCATCGCCCCGTAGCGCAATTTGGGAGATCGTCGGACAAATCCTGGATCGCAGGCGTGGGCATCGCAGCCCTCCTGGCTCTCGTCGTTCTCTGTGGAGATGGCGGCTGTCAATGGCCTGGCCACGCCGTTGAACCGCCCATCCCTGGCGGACCCGCCAGCGTATCCTGATTCTGGCCAATGTCCGACTCGTCTTCATCCGCAAAACCCGTACCGCAATCTGCAGCGAAGCGCCGCCGCAAACGCCGCTGGCCGCGCCTTCTGCTGTGGACCGCCGCAGGCCTCCTCGTCCTCTTGCTTATCGCCGCGATCGCGGGCGTGCTGTGGCTCCGCTCCGCAGTCCAGGCCGCACTGCCGCAACTCGATGGCGACGTGCACCTCGCCGGCCTCTCCGCGCCAGTAACCGTCCGCCGCGACGCGCACGGCGTGCCCCACATCGAAGCCGCCGCGCAAGCCGACCTTTTTGTCGCACAAGGTTACGTCACCGCCCAGGACCGCCTTTGGCAGATGGATGCTTCCCGCCGCGCCGCCAATGGCGATCTGGCTGAAATTCTGGGTCGATCACTCGTCAACAACGACAAAACGCAACGCGTGCTACAAATCCGCATCACGGCCCAGCGTGTCTACGCTCGTTTGCCCGCCGCCACTCGCACAGTACTCGACGACTACGCTCGCGGCGTGAATCTTTACATCGCGCAATGCGAAAGATCCAACACGCTTCCCGCCGAATTCCGCCTCCTCGGCTATCGCCCCGAGCCATGGACCGGCGTCGATTCCGTGAGCACAGGGCTGATGATGGTCGAGACCCTCGACTCTCGCTTGACCACCAAGATCTCCCGCGCCCACGTCGAGGCCAAGCTGAACGAAAATCCGCAACTCGCCCCGCAGCTCATCGCCGATCTCTATCCGGTTGGTTCGTGGCGCGATCATCCGCCCACAGGCATCAAGGTCGATCTCAGCGCGCCGCAACCACAGCCGCCGCCGTCGAAAAAGGATGACGACGAGGACGACGAGAATTCCAACGTCCGTCTTGCGCCTGCTCCTGCCGCATCTTCGTTCGCCGCAAACAACGAACCGGCTTCGACGCTGGCCGTGCCAAGTCAAAATGATTGCGACAGTTGTGCATTTGGTTCCAACAACTGGGTTGTCGCCGGCAGCCACACCGCCAGCGGAAAGCCGCTGCTCTCGAACGACATGCACCTGACCCTGCGCGAGCCCGATACCTGGTATATGGCCGATCTATACTCGCCCGGTGGTAATGGCGCACCCGGTTTTCACGCCGCCGGAGTCACGCTGCCCGGCCTGCCGCTCATCGTCGCGGGGCACAACGAGCATGTCGCCTGGGGATTCACCGCCCTCTACGCCGACGTGCAGGACCTCTACACAGAGAAGCTCGACGGCAAGGGCAACTACGAAGGCAACGACGCGCAATGGCATCCGCTCGCCGTCGATCGCGAAACCATCCGCGTGCGCGGCGGCCGCGATGTTGTCGTTGACATCGAATCCACCGAGCACGGCCCGCTGCTCGATCCGATTCTCGCCGCCGGCGATCCGCCCATTGCTCTCAAGTGGACCCTCTACGATCCATCGCTCAATACGCTGCCGCTTTACGAGATGGACACAGCGTCGAACTGGACGGAGTTTTCTGCTTCGCTCATGCAGTGGTCCTGGCCTACGCAGAACCTCGTCTACGCCGACGATCAGGGACACATCGCCTATCACGCCATCGGTAAGGTGCCGGTGCGCGGGCACGGATGGCTTTTCGATAAGCCGCTTCCGCACGACGAGATGGATCTTCGATTCGAGTGGATCATTCAAGACAACAAGCGAGATGCGCAAGGACACAGCACGGTTTACTTCGATACCTTGCATCCGTACATCCCCTTTGACCAGATGCCCAACGCCTTCGATCCGCCATCGGGATTTCTGGCCACCGCCAACTCGCGCGTGACAACCGACAAGTCGCCTTACCCGCTCACCGACAACTGGGCCGATCCCTACCGCATCGAGCGCATCTACAAATCGCTCGACGGCCGCGATCAGCTCACCCCCGCCGACATGCTCGCCGTGCAGACCGACATCTACAGCGAAGTCGATCAGGAGATGGGCCATCGCTTTGCCTACGCCATCGACCACACGCCCGGCCCCGAAGGCAACGGCGATCCCGCGATGCGCCAGGCCGCCGACCTGATGCGCAGTTGGGACGGCCGCCTCACCATCGACTCCGCGGCTGCTTCCCTCGTCACGCAGACGCGCGCCGCCCTGTGGCCCATGATTCTCGAGCCCAGGCTGGGCAATGTAGCCGCCGACTACCACTGGAGCGAATCGAATTTTGCCGAAGAGGAAATCGTGATGCACGCCAAGCCCGCGTGGCTTCCCAAGAGCTATACGAATTGGGATGCGCTGCTGACCGCGGCCGTGCGCAAAGGCATGACTAGCGGCAATGCGCCCGGCAATCTCGATGATTGGACCTACGGAAGCTGGCACGTTGTCGATATCGAGCATCCGCTCGCTCCGTTTCTTCCCTTCATCAGCCGCATGGCCGGAACCGGGCCGCAGCCGCAAAGCGGCGACGGTACCACCGTAAAGCAGGTAGGCCGCACCCTCGGTCCCTCGCAGCGCTTCACCATGGACTGGAGCAACATCGACGGATCGACGGAGAACATCGTGCTCGGCGAAAGCAGCAACCCGTTCAGTCCATACTTCCGCGATCAGTGGAACGATTGGTACAACGGAACCACCTTTGCGCTGCCCTTCACTCGGGCCGCGGTCGCCGCGCAAACCCGGCACACGCTGCGACTGCTGCCATGAAAGAACAGGGACCAAGGGACCAAGGGAACAAGGGAACAAGTCTGCCCCCCATCCAGCATTGTCATCCTGAGCGAGAGTCGTCCGCCGCGCCGGACGGCCGAGTCGAAGGACCTGCGGTTGCTTTCCCCACCCTTGACGAACGTACGGCCCCGCCGCGCTTGCGCTTCTACGCTGGACCATTGTTGATCCTCCTCGCCGCGTTCGTCGCCATCGTCCCGCAACTCATTCGCGGCAACTCCTGCGGCCACGACTTCGACGTGCACCTCGTCTCCTGGCTCGATTGCGTCAACGCATGGCATCACGGCATCCCTTATCCGCATTGGGCCTCCAGCCCCAACTACGGCGCAGGCGAGCCGCGCTTCGTCTTCTATCCGCCGCTCACCTGGATGCTGGGCGCAGTGCTCGGTCTCATCCTGCCGTGGCAACTCGCCCCCATCGCACTCACGTTCATCACTCTGGCCGCAATCGGCCTGGCCACGCGCGCCCTCGCCCTCGAAGCTCTCGACGATCTGCCCGCCACGCTCGCCGGATGCGCCGCGCTCTTCTCCTTATTCACGCTCTTCACCGCCTACGAGCGCTCCGCATTCCCTGAGTTTGCCGGCGGATTCTGGCTTCCGCTCATCGTGCTGTTTGCAATGCGGGATCGCCGCCCCTCCGACTCGTTCCTCCGCCGCGCTCTTGACGGCTCAACCGTGCCCCTCGCCGTCGCGCTCGCCGGCGCGTGGCTCTCGAACCTTCCCCTGGGCGTGATGGCCGGTTATCTCCTTGCTGGCATCGCGCTTCTCTGGGCATTGGTGAATAAATCCTGGGCCCCGCTTCTTCGCTCCGCGCTTGCGGCCGTGCTCGGTCTCGGTCTCGCCGCTATCTACTGGCTCCCGGCGGCATTCGAGCGCAACTGGGTCGACATCAAACAAGCTACGCAAGATCCCGGCTACAACTTCGAAAACAATTGGCTCTTTGCGCACAGCGCCAACCCGCTGCTCGCTCTGCACGACGAAATTCTCCGCCAGGTTTCGTGGATCGCCGTTTCCATGATCGCCATCGCAGTCGCCGCCATCGCCGTCAGTTGGCGCCGCGGCACTCTGCCCATCGCAAAATCCGCCGCATCCCGCCTGTGGTGGATTCCCGTAGCCGCCATTCCCATCGGGGTCTTCCTCTTTTTGTTCCCCGTCTCGCGGCCGCTCTGGGTTTTGCTGCCGGAGATGCGTTTTCTGCAATACCCCTGGCGCTGGCTTGAAGCGGTGGAAGCGCCCATGGCGATCTTCTTCATCACTGCAATATGGCCCACCGGCCGTCGCGCCCGCGCCATTGTGCTGGTCCTCTGCGCTGCGATTTTCCTGGCGTCTACAGCGTATGCCGCGAAGGTTTTCTTCCAGGTCTGTTATCCAGAGGACACCGTGGTTTCGGTTCTCTTCGACTACCGTGCCGGTGCGGGCTCTGAAGGCATGTACGAGTACGAGCCTCCCGGCGGCGACGACTCCAGCATTGCCACCGGCCTTCCCGACGCCTGCCTCGTCAGCGATCCTTCCATCATTCTGGGCAAGCCCGATCCCGATGACCCCGATGCCAATCCCATCTGGAGCGCCGACCAGGGCAGTTGCCAGGCTACATTCCATTTCGTCGGCGGTAATCAAACCAATCCCGAACACCGCGCAATGCACGCCACGACTTCTCATGCCGGCTACCTGGTGCTGCGTCTCGTCAGCTTTCCCGCATGGCGCATTCGCGTGAATGGTCAGCCCCGGACGGCCCCGCCCCAGCGCGCCGACGGCCTCATCGTCGTCCCCGTCCCGCAAGGCCCCGTCGACCTGGCCATCGACTGGACGACCTCGCCCGACGTTGTTGCCGGCCGATGGGTGAGCGCCTTCAGCCTGCTTCTGCTCGTCGTGCTCGCATTCTTTGAGTTGCGGCGCGGCCCCATTCGTCTAACATAAAAAGAGAATGCCTGCGGACGTAAAATCGCTGATCCAGGAAGGCGCCGACCTGACCGACCACGCGTTGGAGTCGCTGATTCCGGCCGTCGATACGGTTCCGGCATCGATTCACGGCGCAATGCGCCACTCTGTTTTCGCCGGCGGCAAGCGCCTGCGCCCGGTTCTCGCGATGCAAGCCGGAGTCACCATTGCTGGCGCCTTGCCTCCAGGAATCGCCCGCCTGGGCGCGGCCCTCGAAATGCTCCACACCTATTCGCTCATCCACGACGACCTGCCCGCCCTTGACAACGACGACCTGCGCCGCGGCAAGCCCACCTGCCACAAGGCTTTTGGCGAGGCCATTGCCATCCTGGCCGGCGATGCATTGCAAACCCGCGCCTTTGAAGTGCTGGCCGGTCTCGACTGCCCACCCGCCGCTACGGTGAAAATCATCGGCCTTATCGCTAACGCCGTGGGCACGGTCGACGGCATGATCGGCGGCCAGGTCCTCGATATCGAAAGCGAACATCTCAAGCCCACGCCGGAGCTGGTCGAAGCCATCCACCGCGCCAAGACCGGCGCACTCATCCGCGTGAGTGTGGTTGCGGGCGGTGTCTACGCAGGGGCAACCGCCGATGATATTGCCCGTCTCGATCGCTTCGGTCGCAAGGCCGGTCTCGCCTTCCAGATTGCCGACGATGTTTTGGATGTGACTGCCGACTCGGCGACTTTGGGAAAAACCGCGGGCAAAGATCAGGCCACGGAAAAGGCCACCTGGCCGGCCGTCTACGGCATCGAGCAGAGCCTGCGCGACGCCGCACAGCTCATCGACGAAGCCTTCGCCGCGCTCACGCCCTACGGCAGCCGCGCCGACGGCCTCAAAGCCGTAGCGCGCTACCTCGTTGACCGCAAAAACTGATGGGCTTTTTCGGAGGGTACCGCCGCTCTCCTGACTGGCTGTCGTGCGGGCGTCCACGCCCGCTCACACTCACACTCACACTGAGGATCATCCGCTGAATGCAAAGTCCAATTCTTACTTGTGCAGCACCCGGCGCAACTTCTCGCTCTGCACCGTGAGATCTTCCACTGCGGCTTGCGCGCGGCCGAGCACTCCCTGCATCTCGTCAAGTTGCCCGGGAAGCGCATTCCACCACTTGCCCACAATTTCTTTCTGATCGAGCATGGCGAGTGCTGCGCCGGTGACGGCCATTGCCAGGCCGGCGCGGCGTCTGCCGGTAACCAGCAGGGCCCCGCTCGCCGCCAGCGTAGTCGCTGCGGCAATCCGCACCCAATTCATGGAATTGGCTCCGCTGGCGCATATTCCGCCCGCATTGCTCGCTGTCTTCGTAAGCGGCACAACTGCCATGACCTCGCCCTGCCTTCCCGCTCTCAGCCTTCGCTGCTGAAACCGCATCGTCTATAGAGTATCGCTTGAAACCCCGGCCCAGGCGAAGGAAAACTCCACGCGCCGCGGCAGCCGGCGAGCCAGCCCGATCAATCCAAATCGATCTCGCGAAAGGGCTTGCCTTCCGCGGGAGCGTCCTTCGCCTTGCGCATCGCCTCGGCAAACTTCTTCTCGAGCAGATCGGCCTTGTTCTTCTCCGCGTCCACGCTCTGCCGGAAAATCGATTCCGTCCGCTCTCCGTGTTCGCGCATGGCCTGGGCCGCCGTTTCAAGATCCTCGAACATGCGCTTCCGCGGTGCGGACGTGTGGCTCACCACGAGCCCTGTCGCCGCGTCGATCTTCAGCATCGCCCCGCAATCCGGGCACGCGACTTCAAACGATTTGTCTTTATTTTTCCCCATGGCCAATAGAATTCTAAGCGCTTTGCTCAAACTTTGGTATCGCCCCGTGTTCCTGACCCCGGCCCCCTGATCTCTGACCACCGTCCACTGACCACTGACCACTGACCACTGCTCTTACGTCACCGGCCCCGGATTGAACAGCGCAAACTCGTTGTGCAATCCCCAGTGGTCGGCCCATACTTTCTTCTTCCCGCTGGCCACATCCAAAATCAAAGAAAAAATCTCCCAGCCGATCTGTTCCACCGTGGCCTCGGCCGTCGCAATCCGCCCCGCGTCAATGTCGATCAGGTCGGGCCAGCGCCGCGCCAGCCCGCTGTTCGAAGCCACTTTAATCACCGGCGCCATGGCCAGCCCATACGGCGTGCCGCGCCCGGTAGTAAAGATGTGCATGTTCATCGAGGCGGCCAGTTGCAATGTGCCGCAGATAAAGTCGCTCGCCGGCGTGGCCGCAAATATCAGCCCCTTCCGCGTCACCCGCTCGCCCGGTCCGGCTACGCCCACGAGCGCCGTCGAGCCGGCCTTGGCAATCGACCCCATCGCTTTCTCCACAACGTTGGTGAGGCCGCCCCGCTTGTTGCCCGGCGTGGGATTCGCCGTGCGATCCGCTCCGCCCCGGCAAAGGTACTCGTCGTACCACGCCATCTCGCGCGCAAAATCCCGCGCAATCTCCGGCGTTGCGGCGCGCGCCGTGAGTAGATGCGCCGCATCGCGCACCTCCGTCACTTCAGAAAACATCACCGTCGCCCCGGCCCGCACCAGCAGGTCCGCCGCAAACCCAACTGCGGGATTCGCCGTCACGCCGGACAACGCGTCCGATCCACCGCACTGCAAACCGACAACAAGATCCGAAGCGGGGCAAGTCTCGCGCCTTCGCCGATTCAGTTTTTCCAATTTCTTCTCGGCCATCGCCATGATCGTGGCGACGATTTCACCGAAACCTTCCTTCGCGTCCTGCAGCACGGCAACCGAGGCGCCCTCATCCAGCACCGGCAACTCATTCGCGCTCATGAGCCGCACCGGCTGCAATTTTTCGCAGCCCAGGCTCACCACCATCACTTCGCCGCCGAAGTTCGGATGGAGCGCCAGGTTCCTCAGCGTGCGAATGGGAATTGCCGCGCCCGGCGCATCGATGGCCACGCCGCAGCCATACGGGTGCGTGATCGCTACCACGTCGTCCACATTCGGATAGCGCAACAGAATCTCCGCCTTGATGCGCCGCACCGCGTGCTCCACCGTCGGCGCAACACATTGCACCGTGGTGCTGATGCCCAGGATGTTCTTTGTCCCCGCCGAGCCGTCGGGATTGCGATAGCCCTCGAACGTGTATCCCTCGAGTGGAGCGAGCGGCGTGGGCGGCGCGGTCGCCAGCGGGCAACGGTCAAGCGGCGGCGCTTCCGGCGCAGTCATCAACCCCTCGTGCACCCAACTGCCGCGCGCAATCACCCGGCTCGCGTGGCCGATCGTCACGCCGTAGCGCACAATCGCATCGCCCGTAGCGAGATCGGCCAGCGCCACCTTGTGCGCCTCGGGAACCGCCTCGCGCAACTCCAGCCCCGACGCAAATCGCGCGCCCTCCGGCAACCCGCCCTCATTCACAACAATGGCGACATTGTCGCGTTCATGTACGCGGATATATCGAGGCTCGTTAGAACTCATCAATCTATTGTCGCTCCAAGAATCGCTATTCCCTACGCGCAATCCCGTTCCCTGCCGCGAGGACTCGCGCGACCTCAACTCGGCAACAAGCCTGCGCACGATTCCCACCCGCACCACTCCACTTTACAGACGCACCCTCGCTCGCATACAAGGATGAGGACGACGCCAAAGGAAAAATCCTCCATGAATCGCAGACAGTTCCTCGCATCGAGCAGTGCGGCCGGCATCCTGGCCTCAACCGGTATTGTGCCCGCGCCGGCAAGTGCCGCGCCTGCCGCGCAACCCGCACCCATTGCGCAACCCCGGCGCATGAAGCTCGGTGACCAGACCGCGCCCACCAACGACACGCATCTCAAATACCTGGCTCGCTACGGCGTGCGCAACATTTGCGGCTATCCGCAGATCGACGGCGGTCGCCTCTACGCCACGGTCGACGAGCTCAGGCGCATGACCGATATGGCCGCCAAGTACGACATCGGCGTCGATTGCACCGCGCCGCCCTTTCTCGAATCCAGCTACATCGACCGCGAAAAGCATCCGGCCATCATGCTCGCCCAGAGCCCTGAGCGCGACCGCGACATCGAGCAGTTGCAAGCTTTCATCCGCAACTGCGCGCAGGCCGGCATTCCATCCATCAAATACAACATGAGCATTCTCGGTGTGCTCCGCATCGGCCGCGTGCCCGGACGCGGCGACGCGCTCTACCACCAGTGGAAGCTCTCTGAAGCGCATCCTGAAACGCCGCTTACCAAAGCCGGGGTAGTCAGCGACGACGCCTTCTGGGAGCGCATCACATACTTTCTCGATCGCGTCATCCCCGTAGCCAACGAGTACAAAATCCGCATGGCCTGTCATCCGCAAGACCCCGGCGTGCCGCCCGAGGGCTACCAGGGCGTCGATCGCGTGCTCGGCACCATCGACGGTCTCAAGAAATTCATCACTATTCACGAGAGCCCCTGGCACGGCCTCAATTTCTGCCAGGGAACCATCTCTGAAGATCTCGAAGATCCCGGCACGCAAATCTTCGACGTAATCCGCTACTTCGGAACCAGGGGAAAAATCTTCAACGTCCACTTCCGCAACATTCGCGGCCACCGCAACGATTTCATCGAAGTTTTTCCCGATGAGGGTGACGTGGATTTCGTCAAAGCCATCCGCGTGTATAAGGAGATCGGCTACAACTACATGCTGATGCCGGACCACGTGCCAATCGCCGCCGCCAACGCCGATCCCAACGATCTGCAATCCTTCGCGTTTTGCTACGGCTACATTCGCGGGCTCATTCAATCCGTTTACGAGCACGCCTGAGTCATGGCCTTCCGCTCCGGAGGAGCGTCCGAAAATAGCCCAGGGTGCAGTCCGTATCGGCGGACGGAACCCTGGGAACGCGAGCCCCGATCGTTTCCGTCCCGTAGGGCCGGTCGAACTAACTCCTCACCGGATCTTCGACGGAGCCTTATCTCAAGCCGCGGCCCCGCATGGTACCGTGAATCCGAAACGTTGAACGGAAGGGATCGGCTTGACTCAAGACCGGCAAACGCACGTTCGCTACCTCATCATCACCATTCTCTTTGTCATCAGCTGCTTCAGCTTTGCTGACCGCTCGGCGCTCTCGCAGGCCGTCGCGGCCATGCCCAAAGATCTGGATCTGACGGCGCAGCGTCTGAGCTATCTGCTCTTCGCCTTCGGGTGGGCCTACGCGCTGGGCCAGTTGCCTTCAGGCGGTTTGCTTGACCGCTTCGGATCGAAGCGTGTTTACGGCATTGCCATCATCGGCTGGTCGGTGTGCGCGTTTCTCACCGCCTTCGCCGGCTACTTTGCCGCCAGCGCCGCCTTCACCGCCATCTTCATTCTCCGCGTACTCTCCGGCCTGTTTCAATCGCCCGTCTTCCCCGGTAACGGCCGCATCGTCGCGTCCTGGTTTCCCACTTCCGAGCGCGGACGCGCCTCCGCTATCTTCAATTCCGCGCAATATTTCGCGCTGCCTATCTTCGCGCCCATCTTTGGATGGCTCATTCACACCTCCGGCTGGCGCAGTTGCTTCTGGTTCATGGGCGCATTAGGCTTGCGTGCTCGCCGGCGTCTGGTATTTCACCATCTACGGCGTGAAGGAGCATCCGCGCATCTCGCAGGCCGAAATCGACCTCATCGAGCGCGGCGGCGGCCTCGTGAACACCGACTCCGCGACGAGCGCGAAGAAGAACACCCTCACCTGGGCCACGGTCAAGAAACTTCTGAGCTACCGCATGTTAGTCGGCGTTTACATCGGCCAGTACTGCATCACGACGCTCACATGGTTTTTTCTCACATGGTTTCCGCTCTATCTCTCGCAGGCGCGCCACATGTCAGTGTTGAAGGTGGGCTTCGCCGCGGCCGTGCCGGGCCTCTGCGGCGGCATCGGCGGCATTCTCGGCGGCATCTTCTCCGATCGACTTCTGCGCAGAGGCCACTCGCTCAGCTTCGCGCGCAAGCTGCCCATCATGGCCGGCATGGCGCTTTCCATGACCATCATCGCCTGCAACTACGCAAGCTCGCAGAGCCTCATGCTTCTCTTCATGTCGATCTCGTTTTTCGGCAAAGGCATCGGCGCGCTGGGCTGGACCGTGGTCTCCGATACCTCGCCCAAGGGCATGGTGGGCATGAACGGCGCGCTCTTCAACCTCTTCGGCAACACCGCCGGCATCACCACGCCACTTGTCATTGGCTACATTGTCGAGAAGACTCACTCCTATAATGGCGCGCTCGTCTTTGTCGGCGTCATTGCTTTTTGCGCCATCGTCAGCTATGGCCCCATCGTCGGCGAAATCAAGCGTCTCGATTTTGGTACTTCCTCGACCTGACAAATCTCTGGGTGCCCCCGGTCCCTAGCCTTTGGGGACCGGGGATTCCACGCCCCCTCATCCGCACCCGCCGCGCTTACAATCGCCAAAGGAGATTCGACCCATGCCCGAATGGCCCGGAAACATCCCCCGCAACGCATTCAAACAGGCGCTCTCGCGCTGCGAGCGGCAAGTCGGCCTCTGGTGCAGCATGGCCAGCCCCATGTCGGCCGAAATTCTGGCCGGTGCGGGCTTCGATTGGATCGTGGTCGATGGTGAACACGCGCCCAACGACATCACGACTCTCTTGCCGCAGTTGCAGGCCATGCGCGGCGGCACGGCTGAGCCTGTCTTCCGCGTGCCCTGGAACGAGCCGGTCATCATCAAGCGGGCGCTTGACGTTGGCGCTCGCTCCCTGCTCATTCCTTTCGTGCAAAATGGCGATGAGACGCGCAAGGCGGTGGCCGCCACACGCTATCCGCCGCTCGGTATTCGTGGCGTTGCTGTAGTGCCCCGCGCCAACGACTACGGCCGCACGCAGAACTATCATCGCAACGCGCACCTCGACACTTGTGTTCTGGTGCAGGTCGAAACCAAAGCCGCGCTCAAGGAGATCGAGGCTATTGCCGCCGTCGAAGGCGTCGACGGCATTTTCATCGGCCCCAGCGATCTGGCCGCGGACTTCGGCCATCTCGGCAATCCCAAACATCCTGACGTGCAAGCCGCCATCCTCGACGCCGCCACGCGCATTCGCGCCAAGGGAAAATCCGCAGGCACGCTCGCCGGAAACGCCGACGCCGCCGAAGCGCTCTTTGAGGCGGGCTACAACTTCACCGCCGTAGGCAGCGATGTCGGTATCCTCGCGCGCAACGCGGAGGCGTTGGCGGCACGATTCCGAAAGAAGTAGCGCCGCTCAACTCCCGGTCGCCCAAGAGCGGGAGATCCTTCGACTTCGCTCACGACAGGTTCGTGGGCGCCCGGTTAACCGAACACCGTCCCGCCCGCCGGCGTCTTCTCGGTCTTCACGTTCACCACGTGATAAATCGCCGACTCCGTCCCAACGTTTTTGAACCCATGCAGCTGGTTCGATCCGTTAAAGATGATCGATCCAGGCCCCACGCGAATCCACGTTCCATTCGAAAGTGTCTCGACCGTGCCCTGGCGAATAATGATCAGCTCCTCGTTGGGGTGCCTGTGCGGCGGATGCGGCGACATGCCCGGCTTCAGCGTCGAGACATGAATCTCCAGATTCTCGAGCGTCGCTGTCGGCGTCGAGCACACGGTCCGCGTCGACCCGTGATCGTTCGGCACGTCAGTCAGCGAATTCCAGTCAAAGACGTGCGAGCCCATCACGGTTGCAGGCTCGGCGTGCGCCAATGCGTCGCCGGCGATAGCCGTCGCGGCAAGAGCGGCAAAAAGTTCTCTGCGGTTCATGGTTGTTTTCCTTTAATTGGTGGGAGGTCCCGGGCCAGCCTCTGATTTCCATCGGCCCCATAAACAGTTACTCATAGTAGTGATGATGTAGCAATCTAGCCAGCTATTCACGGGAATAAATTCGCATTGAGCATCAGCTTCACTCCCTCGGTCTACATCTTCCCGAAATCGTCAGGAAGTCCTGGTAGTTCCGGCTGTTGGTCTTCTTGATTTGTCTTTGAATCAAACTCGATAAGCCCAAATGTGTTGGGGCCAGTCTTGGTAAAAATTCGATGGTCTCTTGCGTACCCGCCAAGAGAGCCGCTAAGAGAGACCCGGCTCTGCTTGTCTAAAGGCTTTCCTAAGAATTCTAAAATGGTCGAAATGTGTTGCGGTGCACCCTCTCGCTTGAGGAATTCTTGAACTTGAGCGAGCGCACTCCCGGGACGGAGTTCTTTGGATGCTGCTTCCCCATTCTCCTCTCTGGGAAGGAGTTTGAAGGAATCTTGAACCGCTTGGATATAGACGCGGGCATCGCGCAATTGGCCCTCAAGTCTGTCTATTTCTACCGATTTACGATCAATCAGCTTTTGAAGACTCTCCCGTGCTCCCATTTTCCATCCCTCTTTCCATAATTTACACCTGATGGAGAAGATGGGCAAGATTGAAAGTTTGGTAACCGTAGCATTGAGAGCGGTGGTACGATGACGTTGGGGGGCCATCAAATGGCTGAAAATGCGTCAACTCCTTTGACACACGTCATTAGTCAGCTTGATGGTTCCAAGGTAATTCGTCCTAACGGGGCGGAGGTATGGGATGCCAGGAGCCTGTTCTCAGTCCTAGGGTATTCCGATTGGACAAATTTTCGTTCCGTCATTCAGAAGGCAATCCTTGCTTGCGATAACTCCGGTGTCTTTTCTTCCAATCATTTCCGTGACTTCACGGAAATGATCGAAGTCGGCAAAGGGGCAAAGAGAGAAATTGAAAACTGGTATCTTTCGCGTTATGCCTGCTACCTGATCGCCATGAACGGCTCCTCTGAAAAACCAGAGATTGCGACGGCACAGACTTATTTCGCAGCTCAGACCCTGCGATCCGAAGCCGAGCAGGCATTAACAGAAGAAAGGCGCCGAATCCTGTTGCGTGACCGGGTAAAAGGCGCAAACAAGAAGCTCGGCGGAGCAGCGAAGGTTGCTGGGGTCCGGAGCGAGAACTTCGGCATTTTTCAAGACGAAGGGTATAAAGGTCTTTATGGAGGTCTCGGTGTCAAGGCTATAAAGGCCAAGAAGGGGATCGGTAAAAACGAAGAGCTTCTTGATTGCATTGGTAGAGCGGAACTCGCAGCCAACGAATTCCGAATTACCCAGACCGAGGAAAAGCTCCGAATCGAGCAGATCCGCGGTGAACAGCGAGCGATAGACACGCACCGAGACGTTGGACGAAAAGTCCGACAGGCCATCAGGAAAATCGGGGCAACGATGCCCGAGAATTTGCCAGCCGAACCATCGGTCAAGAGATTGGCGGCTGCGGAAGCCAAAGCTGAAAGGAAACGGCTGGAATCCGGAAATTAGGGTCGATAGCGACAAATCCGATGCGCCGCTAACTCCGCTTTACTTCTGCGCCGTCTGCACCGGCTTCTGCCCGCTCGCGGCCGGCGGGTTCACATGCGCGTTCAGGAAGCCGGTCAGGTCTTCGACATCCTGCTTTGTGCCCACCATGGGCGGCATAAAGTGGTGATACGGCGAGTCGGGTTTGTACTCGTGCAGCATGGTGATAAAGCTCTCGATATTGGCGCGGTCGCGTCCGCCCAGCAACGTCACCAGCGGCCGGTAGCCTTGGAGCGTGTGGCACGATCCGCATTCGCCGCGGAAGATGGCCTCGCCACGCGAGTAGCTTGAGTTCGCGTCGTAGACCCAATTCGAATGCGCCAAATAACCAACCTGATCGATCTTGAGCGCGTAAGGTACTCTCACGCCGTTCGAATACATCCAGCGCCCAATCACAAACGGCTTGCGCAGCATCTCGCGCGAATATTCGCCCGCCCCCGTCGCCATCAGCGCCAAGAGCAGGATGGCCACCGCGTGCGCGGGATTGAAGTCCACAGGATTGCGATACGCCAGATAGTAGGCCACGCCGATGATCGTCGCCGACGTGATCACGATCAGCAGCGCGATGCGCGTGATGGTCGAAAACGTTCCGGAGCCGATAGTATCGATGCCCAGGGTGAGCAACGCGCGTTGCGACTCGGGAACCATGAACAGATACCACACAAACAAAAACGGCATGGCGACAAACGACGGCACCAGCCACTTCACGCTCCACTTCACCAGCGACGACTTGAGCCGCGGCTGCGCGCCGCCATCGATGCGGCTGGCACTGATCAGCGCCCAGATGCCGGCCAGCGAAGAGCACACGCAGGAGCGCAGCAGCAGGCTCGGCCAATACGTGGGATTGAAGAAGGCGTACCAGAATTTGCTCGCTTCGTGGCCCGTGCCAGCCACGGCAATCCACGTGTCGCCCGGCGTCAGCATGAAAGTGAGAATGCCATTGATGATGATCAGCGTGCACACCGACGCGCCCGCGTACACCCAGCCCACCGTCAGGTGCAGCTTGGCGTCAATCTTGTTCCACGTGTAGTAGTAGACGAGCGCGGTCGTCAGCTCGACGAGGAAGAACACCCACTCGATGGCCCATCCGAAGACGAAGTTGTGAATCAACGTGCTGGTGGCTTCAGGATGCGTCAAACCGATGGCAAACCAGATGCCCACGCCGGAGATGGTGCCGAAGACACCCGTGAGCACAAGAAAGAACTTCGAGTAGCCCACCAACTCTTTCAGCCAGTCTTCGCGCCCTTCGCGCAGCGCCTTGCGCTCGGCCAGCGGCAGGTAGAGTCCGCCACCCACGGCAAACTGCGAAATCATGACGTGGAAGATGGCGATAATGCCGATCACCCAGCCCGAGCCGAGATAAGGAATGTCCCAAAACGGATAGTTCATAAAAGCTAGCTCCTAGCTCTCAGCTCCCAGCTTTCAGCCCTTCATGCTCTGACCGCGCTGTTGATGTTTGCACGGTGAAGCTGAAAGCTGACGGCTGAAAGCTGATCGCTGTCTTACCGAATCGTCCAATAACCGATGATGGTGGTGGCCAAGAGTGCAAAGACTGCAAGCAACCCGAAGTAGTGCGCGAGCCGCGCGCGGCGTCCCGACTCCTTGTCCTTGTCGTAGAACGGAATCAAAATCCAGAGCACGATGCCCAGCGTGAACAGCAGAATGCCTACGATTTCGCCCGCCTCGGCGAATCTTCCCGAAAAGACGAAGCCCAGCAGCTTCAGCATTTCGAAGGGGCTCATAAAGTACCACTCGGGATGAATGCCCATTGGCGCCGGCGCCAACGCGTCGTATTGTTTTCCCAGCGCCCAGGGAAACACCGAAGCTAGCAGCGCCAGGATGTTCAGCGAGATGATCCACATCGCAATGTCCTTGCGCAGAAAATTCGGCATGAACGGCATGGATCTGCGCTCCGCCTCAGGTTTGGCCTCTTCGCTTTCCGGCATGGCGTTGCCGTGGCGCTGTACCAGCCAAAGGTGAAACGCAAGCAAGGGAATGAACAGCGCTGGCAGCACAACCACATGCAGTGCAAAGAATCGCTGCACGGTAAATTCTGTTACGTCCGGGCCGCCACGCAACATATTGGCGATCACCGGACCGATCCAGGGAATCGCCACCGGAATCTGCAAACCGACCTTGGTGGCGAAGTAGCTCAGCTCGTCCATGGGCAGCAGGTAGCCGGAGAAGCCGAAGCACGCAGCCAGCCCCAGCAGCACCATGCCGGAAAGCCAGCCAAACTCGCGCGGCTTGCGATAGGCCTTCATAAAGAACACTGAGAACATGTGGACGAGAATGGCAAACATCATCAGGTTGGCCGCCCACGCGTGCGCCGAGCGAATCAGCCAGCCAAAGTGCATCACAAACGTGATTTGCCTGACCGATTCGTAGGCCTCTACGCCCGGCCGGTAGTACACCAGCAACAACACGCCCGTGAAACATTGCAGCATGAAGAGGAACAGTGTGATGCCGCCCCAGTAGTACCAGAAAGATTGCGCGTGGACAGGAACGGTCTTCTTGCGTGCGAAAGCGGCCAGCTCGGAAAGGCCCAGCCGCTCATCCACCCAGTCGTAAACACTGCTCGCGATTACCTTTGTCGTCATGCTTCTCGTCCTTTATTCAAATGGCCCGTCTCCGTGTGCCTCCACGGTTCACGACTCAGAGTTCACGGCCCACGATTTCTTCACCGGCAAAGCCATCCTCCGTCCACCACCAGCACGTGCCCCTGCACGTAGTTGCTCGCGTCTGAAGCCAGGAACACTGCCGTGCCCGCCAAATCCGAAGGCAGACCCCAGCGTCCCATCGGGATCCTGGCCAGGATTGCGGCCGAGCGCGCCGTATCGGCCCGCAACGCCGTCGTGTTGTCGGTTGCCATGTAGCCGGGAGCGATGGCATTCACATTGATGCCTTTGTCTGCCCATTCATTGGCCAGCGCCTTGGTCAACTGCGCCACGCCGCCCTTGGCCGCGGCATATCCGGGCACCGTAATTCCGCCCTGAAACGACAGCAGTGAAGCGGTGTTGATGATCTTGCCGTGTCCCTGCGCCAGCATTAACCGCCCCGCGTACTGGCTCAGAAACCACACCGAGTTCAAATTCGTGTCGATCACCGTGTTCCAGAACTCCGCCGAGTGCTCGGCAGCCGGTGCGCGCTTGATGGTTCCCGCGTTGTTCACCAGGATGTCGATCGAGCCGAACTCCTTCACCGTGTCGTCCACCAGCATCCTGCGAATGGCTTCATCGCACACGTCGCCCGACCGCGTGATGTAGCGGACGCCCGTCTTCTTCACTTCCTCAACGGTCGAATCCAGAACTTTGTCGTAGTTGTGCAGCGTTACGTTGGCGCCGGCTTGTGCAAAGGCGATCGCCATGCCGGCGCCCAGGCCCTGTCCGGACCCGGTGACCAGTGCGTTCTTGCCCTTGAGGCTGAAGAGATCGAGGATTCCCATGAATTCTGCTCCTTGACTTGCGAGAATTAGTACGCCGCGGCCGTCAAGCCTTGGCGTCCGCATCCATTATCCTCGCGATACCTCGACTCCCGTGTCGTTGACGGCGACCTTGAAAAGCTTGAGCGGCTTGGGCGGCGGCCCGCTCACGTTCGCGCCGGTGTAGGGGTTGTAGACGCCGCCGTGGCAGGCGCAGTGAATGCGGTCCATCTGCGGTTCATATTGCACCGTGCAGCCCAGGTGCGTGCACACGGCGGTCAGCGCTACCCAGCTGTTGTCGGCGTGATGAATCAGCATGGCCGGCGCAGATCCGAATTTAAACATCAGGACGGATCCCGACGGCAGCTTTTGCGCATCCTTGAGCGTCACCTCGGTCACAGCCGCGGCGCTCAGCGCCATCTCGCTTGGGCTTGCCAGGTAGCGGTACACGGGATAGGCCAGCGCGGCAGCGTAGCCTACGCCCGCCACGCTCGCAGCCGCAAGAAAGCCACGGCGCGTCCAGGTGTCGCCGTTCTCTACGTGCTCCGGAACAATATTTGGGGCAATATTTGTAACAGCCGCAGTCTCACTCATCGCATTCTCTTCGCGGTCAGGCCGCGCCCTCCATGGTTTTTTGCGCGCGCGCCACAACCGACACGAGCCAGCCAATCACGCCCAGGCTGGCCACAAAGAGCACGAGGAACAATCCCACCACGCCCCAGTTGGTCACCACAGCCCGGTCCCAAACGTCGTAGCCTTTCGACAAAAGCGTCACGTCGCGCACGCCATCGCGGTACACCACCAGCATGATCTCGAGCAGCACGGCGCTGAGAACAGCCGTCCAGCCCAGCCAACCGGCCGCAATCTTGCCGAAGCCCGCCATCGCGCCCACCAGCACGGCCACCACCACCAGGGCGATCCATCCATACCCGGCAAATCCCGCAAACTTGTACGCTGGATAAATCGCGTGTCCAGCAAGTCCCGCCTTCACCACATCGGGCTGCACGCTCGCGGCCCACAGTCCGGCGGCCAGATACACAATTCCGAATCCCGCAGCCACCTTGCCGCCCAGCCCGGCGACGAACAATTTTTCATCCGCGGTAAATGTGCTGCGCCCCGCCAGGTACACCAGCCACAACCCACCGATCAGCAAACCGCCCGCCATCATCAGCAGCCAGCGCGGCGTCAGCGTGGGATCGCCGGTGGGCGGATATGAGCCCATCGCAGAAGCTGCATACATTCCGTGCCACGTTTCAGGTCGCAGCATCAGCGTCATGTTGGTCGAGAGCGTCCGCGCCACGCCGCCTGCGAGCAGCCACGCAATCAGTCCCACCCACCACGCCGATTTGCCTTGGTCGAGCCGCGCGGCGAATCGATAGAGCAGCCAATAGTCGAGGATCAGGGTGGGGACGATCGCAATCCAGTAAACGCCGATCAGCACGCTGCTTGTGTAGAGCGCGCGCCCGTAAAGCACTTGCGCGAATAAAAGCGGCGGCACGCCCAGGTTGATCACGAACGTCATCACAATGGTGAGCCGCTTAGCCAATGCCCTGGCCGTCACTTGGCAATTTGAAGAAGACCGGAACAGGCTGAGCACAATCGCCAGCAGCAGCCCGCCCAGCAGCATCTCCACGGCCACAAAATGCAACGACAGCGTAACCACGTGCAGCAGCTTCATCAGCCATACGGGAGCCGGCAAAGGAATGGGATCCACTGCGGGATAAGGATTCATGACGATCTGAAAATTCCTTTCACTTTCGAAACTGCCGCGGAATCAACCCCGCGAACTGCCGCGAATCCATGCGCCAAGGCGCGCGCCGTTCATCTTCGCCCGGCTGAACCGGCAGGTCGAAACGGAGGCGGAGCAAGCGCGGCACATTCTGGACTCTTTTGCTCCAATTTTGGATTGAACAAAATCACGCTATCGTCCCCGGCAAACCGGGGTCTGTGATGATTGACACATCAGATTGTGACGACTTCAATTACGCTGCCCGTTGACAGTGCAGAATGTCCGTGCCCCATCCATTCGCCCGGCTTTTGGGCGAATGGGTGGGGGAGCACGGATCATCGAAACTCACGTTGATCGGGACAACACGATGAAGAAACCCAATTCGTCGATGCAACTTACGCGCGCCGCCGATTATGGCGTGCGCGTCATGATTCAACTCGCTGCACTGGCAGGCTATGGGCGAGTTTCCCTTCCTGAACTGGCCCACGCCACGGGCGCGCCGGAGAGCTTTCTCTCCAAAGTCCTGCAATCCCTGACGCGCGCAGGGCTCATCTACCTCGCGGCGCGGTCAAACGGGTGGTTTTCACATTACGCCGCGCGGCGCTGCGGCATCCATGCGCGATGTGATCGAGGCCATCGACGGCGTGATCTGTCTCAACGTCTGCCTGACCCCTGGTCGGTCCTGCTCTCGCAAGGCGCATTGTCCAGCGCACCCGGTCTGGGTTGAGGCGCAGCAAGCCATGATGGAGGTCCTCTCCAGCGCCTCGATCGCTGCGCTGGCCGCCGAGTAGCAGTCAGACCGCGCCCATTTGCCATTCTCCGCCCGCGGTGTTTCAATTGGGTTATTGAAACAGGGGTGCTCCGCGGCAGTGCGGGGCTGAGAGATACCCTCGAACCCGATCCGGATAATACCGGCGTGGGAAGCTTTCTTGAGCCGAGCGGCAATTCTTCCTTCGCAGCTCATGCTCCTTTGTTTCAGGCAAAACGAAGCAAAGGAAGCCCATGTCATCCGCTGCTGTTTTCGTCCGCGACCGCAAATCACCCTCCTACACCGTTCTCGCCTCTCTCGCCAGCGCCTTTCTGTTGTCAGTCTGCGCCACCACGCCCTTGACCGCGCAAACCGCGCAGCAAAACGCCCAAAACTCCGCGTCGGTTTCGCAATCCAGCTCAGAATCCGGCGCCTCCGCCGCAGCAAAAACCCGCGCCCGTCACCACTACCGTCGTCGTGCACGGCGAAATTGAAGACAACTATCTTCCTGAATCCGTCACCGTGGGCACGCTCGACGGAGCGCCCCTCCAAGAGACGCCCCTTTCGGCCACCGTCATCACGCGCGACCTGATCAACGACCAGGTTTCGCGCCTGCTCCCCGATGTGATCAGGAACGATGCTTCGGTCGGCGACGATTACGTGCCCGTGGGCTACTACGGCGACTACCAGATTCGCGGCTTTCCTCTCGATCTTGCCACCGGTCTTGAAGTCAACGGCATGACCATTGCCGGCGAGCAGGACGTGCCGCTTGAAAACAAGGAGAGGTCGAGTTCCTCAAAGGCATCGCCGTCAGTCGAAAGCGGCGTCGCCTCCGCGGGCGGCCTCATCGATTACGTCACCAAGCGCCCGGCCAACATCCAGGCCGTCGATCTTGCCACCGATCATCGCGGCACGGCCTAGGGCGCTGTCGACCTCGGCCATCTCTTCGGCAGCCGCAAGCAGGTAGGCGCGCGCGTCAATCTGGCCGCCGAGCGCATCGTCCCCTATATGAACGACACCAACGGCTGGCGCGCCATGGGCGCAGGCGCGGCCGACTGGAAGATCGACCCCACCACCACGCTCAAAGGCGACTTCGAGTACCAGCACAAGACCGAGCGCGACGGCAGCGGCTACCAACTTCTCGGCGGCGCCACGCTGCCCGACATCAACCACATCTATCGCTCCACCATGCTCGGCGATCAGTCCTGGGCTCCGCCCGACACCTACGACACCTTCAACGCCGGCGCGCGCCTCGAGCACAATTTCTCGCCGTCGTGGACCGCCTTCGCCGCCGCCGGCCTCAGCCACTCGCTCATCCAGGACAACGTGATCTACGCCTACGGCTGCTACTACGAGACTGAGTGCAACACCGGCACGGCGCCCTACCCGTTTTTCTTTGCGCCCGACGGCACCTACGACATCTACGACTATCGCGATCCAGGCGAGCTGCGCATCGATGCCGAAGCCGAAGCCATGCTCACCGGCCACATTCATACCGGCGCCATCACGCAAGACATCACCGCGGGCGGCGTAGTCTTCCTGCGCAGCGTGCAGCAGCCCGGCTTCTACACCGTGCAGAACCCTTACGATCCCAGCGGCGTCGTGCAGGACGGCGCCGTCTACACCTACGTCGGCTCGGAAAACATCTACCAGCCCATCCCGCCCCTTGCCGCTCCGGGCGCTGCCAACTCTCTCGAAGATCCGTTCGAAACCGCCGGCCCGCGCCGCCTTTGGGAAGACAGCCATCAGTCCTCCGCCGTCATCCAGGACCGCATTCATCTTCCCGGCCGCATCCAGCTCATCGCCGGCGGTCGTTACGATTCGCTGCGCGACCACAACTACTCGCTGGTTGCTACCGCTCCCTGCGTCGAGAGCAGCACGCCGGGTCCGGCCGTAGATCCGTGTGCGACAACTTACGACGCATCGAACAATCCGACTTATTACATTCCCAATTCGCCGGCTCTAACCGACGAGCCCGTCTGGCTACCGCAATTCGCCGTCACATTCAATCCCGTCGAGAATCTCACCCTCTATTCGAACTACGGCGTCATGCTGTCGCTCGGTCCGCAGGCGCCCTTCTGGACCGACAACGGCAGCCAGTTTCTTGCGCCCTTCTTTACGCGCCAGTTCGAAGTGGGCGCAAAATACGAGCCCGGCCAGCGCATCCTGCTCACCGCCGCGTACTTCCACATGCACGCGCCGTTCTTTTATCCGGAAGACGATGGAGCGGGCGGCTTCAACTTCGTCTCGCAAGGCCGCGAAGCCCACAACGGCGTCGAGTTCAACGCTGAAGGCAAAGCCGCCAAATGGCTGCGCCTCAACGGCTCCGTTGCCGCCATGAACGCGACTTCGACTGACACTGGCACGCCCGCATTCGACAACGAGCAGGTGATCAACGTGCCGCACGTGCAGGCAGATCTCTTCGCCGATGTCACCGTGCCGCGCGTGCGCAGCCTGCACCTGATGCCCGGATGTAACTTCGCATCGCGCAAGGAAGCCCTGCGCGACGACACCGTGAGTGTCCCCAGCCACAATCTCTTCAATCTGGGCGCGCGTTACACGCCCGGCGGCGAACGGGGCCGCGTTACTTTCCGCATCTTTGCCGATAACATCACCAACAAGCGCTACTGGTCCGACACCGGCGCAAGTCTAGGCGACACGTTTATCTGGGAAGGCGCGCCGGCAACCGTGCGCCTCTCCGCCCACTACAGGTTTTAAGTTTTCGACCGCGCGAAAAGGGACCTTCCGTGCCCCATCCATTCGCCAGGTTTTTGGGCGAATGGGTGGGATAGCAGGAACTCAACTGGTACGAATTCATCCAGCCAGAGCACCAGCAGCCCGCTTCAGCGGGCGTAAGATCGTCGGAAAGCAGTTCGCAAAGATGGATCAACCCGCAAAAGCTCACGGCATGGACGGCTCGCTGGTCCCACCCGACTGGCCTCCGCTCACGTTCGACGAAGTGTGCGCCCTGCTCAGCCAATTCCCCGCGCTTGGGCGACCAGAGCGAATTCTCACCGTGAGCCCGCGCCCCTTCTCCGCCGCCGGCGTTGTCGCGACAAAACAAACCAACGTCTTCATCAAGCGCCATCACCAATCCGTGCGCGATCGCGAGGGCCTGCTCGAAGAACACCGCTTCCTCGCGCATCTGCTCGCCCATGGCGCGCCCGTCCCACGCGTTCATGCTTCCATCGCGGGCGAAACCGCTATCGCGCTCGGCGACTTCCTCTACGAAGTGCACGAAATTCCGGCGGGAATCGACCTCTACCAAGACGCCATCTCCTGGACACCGTTTCGCGCCACGGCCCACGCGCACTCCGCCGGCCAGGCCCTTGCGCGTCTCCATCTTGCCGCGCGCGACTTCGCCGCTCCGCCGCGCAAGCCCCGGCCGCTGGTTGCGAGTTTTTCGATCTTTGCCGCGCGCGATCCCATCGCCGCCATGGCGCGTTACCTTGGCCTGCGCCCATCGCTCGCTCGCCACCCAGCTGTTCGCGTATGCGCCGCGCAGGCGCTCGACCTCCTCACGCCTTTTCACGCCGAGTTGGCCCCGCTTCTTCCCGCACTCGCGCCGCTCTGGACCCACAACGACCTGCACGCCTCCAATCTTTTCTGGAGTGACGAAACCGCCGCCGCCCGCGCCACCGCCATCATCGACTTCGGCCTCGCCGACCGCACCAACGCCGTCCACGATTTGGCCCACGCCATCGAGCGCAACATCGTCGAATGGCTAGTCCTTGTTGACGATCCAGCGCATCCTGACGATGTGCCCATCCATATGGACCATCTCCAGGCGCTTCTCGACGGCTACGAATCCATTCGCCCGCTCACGCCAGAAGAGGCCGCTGCGCTCGCGCCCATGACGGCCCTGTGCCACGCCGAGTTCGCGCTCTCTGAGGCCGACTACTTTCTCGGCGTGCTGCGCTCTGAAGAAAAAGCCGTCATGGCCTACGATGGCTGGCTCGTCGGTCACGCGCAATGGTTCGAGTGCGACGCCGGCCGCAATCTCCTCGACGCCCTCCGCCGCCGCGCCAAAGTCCGCAACCCACGCGGAGCGTTTCTCCAATGACCTGGCCGCACATCGCTACCTGGCTCCTGGCGCACGGCCTCGAGCTCGCAGGGGCTGTCACCGCCATCGTCGGTATCTGGCTCACCACGCGCCGCCTGCTCATCTGCTGGCCGATTACGCTCGTTTCGATCTTTCTCTACATGGTGGTCTTCTATCGCGCCGGTCTGTTCTCCGACGCGTTGCTTCAGGTCTTCTTCGTCGTCTTCACCTTTTACGGCTGGTGGCATTGGTGGCGCGGCGCGCGCCAGGAAGGCACGGTGCGCGTCGTCCCTCTTCCGCGCTCGCACCTCATCGTCGCCCTCGTCCTTGGGATTCCCGGCAGCTTCGCACTGGGAACTCTAGCCAAGCATCTTCACGCCGCGTTGCCTTATCTCGACGCGGTGCTCATGAGCTACAGCCTTGTCGCCACGTGGTGGGGAGCCCGCAAGCACATCGCCAACTGGTGGCTCTGGATTGTAGTGGATCTCGTCTACATCGGCGAGTACATCTATAAGGATCTCTGGCCCACGGCGCTGCTCTACGCCGGCCTCGTCGGCCTCGCCATTCTCGGCCTGCGCGACTGGCGTCGCGCCGCCTAACGCGTCTTTATGCACGCGCGAAATCTCGGGTGCCCCACATCTCGATTCTGAGATGTGGGAAAGCACAAATGCCGGTCCATCGAAAACCGGGAAAATGCTTCTACACCGCGTGCTGAACAACGTTCTGCAGCGGCTCGCCCTTCATATAGCGCCGCAACTCATTGGCCACGACGCGCAACGCGCGCGGCGAAGCTTGCGGCGTCGATGCGGCCACGTGCGGCGTGATCAGCAGATTTGGGCAGCTCCACAGCGGATGCTCCTCCGGCAGCG
Source organism: uncultured Acidobacteriaceae bacterium (assembly GCA_963732305.1). Taxonomy (GTDB): domain Bacteria; phylum Acidobacteriota; class Terriglobia; order Terriglobales; family Acidobacteriaceae; genus Telmatobacter. The sequence continues at coordinate 588,081 of CAVSYW010000001.1, read as the reverse complement.
GCTCAGGATCGGTCACGTCAATCGCGGCGCGAATCCGCCCGGCCTGCAGCGCCTCGACCAGTGCGTCGGTATCCACAATTGGCCCGCGCGCCGCATTCACCAGCAGCGCTCCCTGTCGCATCAGGGCAAGCTGCCTCCTGCAAATCAATCCCTCCGTCTTCTCGGTGAAGGGAAGAATCAGCACCACTATCTCAGCTTCCGGCAGCAACCGATCCAATTCGCCTACGGCATGCACATCGGGTGCAGTGCGCGCCGTGCGCGCCACGCGCACCATCTTCACGTCGAACGGAGCGAGCATCCGCTCGATCTCTTTGCCAATCGCTCCGTATCCCACCAGCAGCACCGTCTTTCCCGTCAACTCCTCCAGCATCACCTCGGGATGAAACGTGCGTGTGTCGCCGGTGATCTTCGCGTAGTGCGCGCTGGCCTCGAAGCGGCGCTTCCAAATCTCCGACTTCTGAATATCGAGGTACAACGGAAAATACTTCAGCATCGCCAGAATCGCCGACAGCGTCCATTCAGCTGTCGAAACGTTGTGCGCCCCGCGCGCATTGCAGATGGTCACGTGCGGGCCCACCGTCCCCGGAATCCAGTCCGTCCCTGCCAGCATTGACAGCACCAGCTTTACACCATGCAAGCGAGGCCACACGCGCATCGCCTGCTTGGAATAAAACTCAGGAATCCACACGTCGACCTCAACGTCGTGGTCCATGTTTTCTGAAACGGGAACCAGCTCGATTCCCTCAGGGAAATCGCTGAGCAAATCCGCTGAAATATATGCTGGGTATCCGACGCGTAGCATGGGAAGTTTGAGCCCAACCGGCCGCAGGCTCCACATCTGTATGCTACTGCACGCAAGCCCGAAAATGGCTGACTCGCTGCCTTCGTTACACCTTGAGCAAATCCGTATACACCGCCATGCCCACCACGGCGTCCGCGCCCAACGCATCCAGCGCATCCACTTCCTGCTGGCTGCGAATGCCACCGGCCACGACGAGTTGTTTCTTCGTCAGCGGGCGCAACCGCGCGGCCACATCGATGGGAAAGCCCTGCATCGTTCCTTCGGTATCCACGTGCGTGTAGAGAAACGCCGCCGCATACGGTTCAAGCTGCGGAATCGCATCGTCCGCCGTCAACTCCACCTGCGCCTTCCAGCCCTTCACGGCGATGCGCCCATTCTTGGTGTCGATTCCAGCCACCACGCGCTCCGCGCCAATGCTCTCGGCCAGGTCTGCCGCAAACTCCGTATTCACCGTGCCCTCAACCGAAAAAAGCGCCGACCCGATAATCACGCGTTGCGCGCCTGCCTCCAGCACCTGCTGCGCCCGCTCAACGGTGTGGATGCCGCCGCCCGCCTGTACCGGCAGCCGCTTGGCAATCTGCTCCACCAGCGCGGAATTCTCGCCCTGCCGCATGGCTGCGTCCAGGTCGATCAGTTGCACCAGCGGGAACTTCGAAAACTTCTCAATCCAATACTCAAAATCGTCGAACGCCAGGCGCAGCTTCTCGCCCTGCACCAATTGCACAATGCGCCCGCCCAGCAAATCGATCGAAGGAATCAGCATGGCAGCCTCACCGGCACGCCCGCCTGCGCGAGTTCCTCTTTGAGCGACCGCGAAGTGGAAACCCCGAAGTGGAAAATGCTCGCCGCCAGCGCCGCGTGTGCCTGTCCGCGCGAGAAGACGTCGGCAAAGTGCGCCACAGTTCCCGCGCCGCCCGAAGCAATCACAGGGATCCCAACAGCCGCACTAACTGCAGCGGTCAACTCGCAGTCAAATCCCGCACGCGTTCCGTCCGCGTCCATTGAAGTCAGCAGAATCTCGCCCGCGCCGCGCTCTTCGGCCTCGCGCGCCCACTCCACCACGCGCCGCCCCGCCGGTTTGCGCCCGCCATGCACAAACACCCGCGCCTCGCGCACCGGGTCGGCAGCCGAGGGATCGCGCCGCGCATCGATCGCCACCACTACGGCCTGCGCGCCAAAACTGCTCCCAATCGCGCCGATCAAATCCGGATCGGCCAGTGCCGCCGAATTGATGCTCACCTTGTCTGCGCCCGCTTCGAACACCTGCTCCGCGTCGCGCGCAGACTTGATGCCTCCGCCCACGCAAAACGGCACAAACAGTTCGCGCGCCGTCCGCCGCACGGTATCGAGCAATGTCTGCCGCCCCTCGTGCGTCGCGGTAATGTCGAGCAGCACAATCTCGTCAGCGCCCTCGCGCGCATGCCGCGCCGCCTGCGTCGCCGGGTCGCCCGCGTCGATCAAGTCGACAAACTGCACGCCCTTCACCACGCGCCCTGCATGCACGTCGAGGCAGGCGATAATGCGCTTGGTCAGCATGGATTCCCTTTCGCATCCCATGCGAGAAAATTTCGCAAGATCTTCAGCCCAGTCGTACCCGATTTCTCTGGATGAAACTGCACGCCCATCACGTTCGCGCGCTCGACAGCCGCCGCGAACGGTTCAATATACTGTGTCACCGCGGCCGTGTCCGCCGTGACCGGCCCTTTGTATGAATGCGTAAAGTAAACAAACTCGCCCGGCTCGACGCCAGCAAGCAGTCTCGATCCTTTGCGCACCTCGAGCGAATTCCAGCCCACGTGCGGCACTTTTTCCGTGCTTTCCGCAAACCGCGTGCACGTCTCTGAAAAATGTGCCAGCCCCGCCTGCTGCGGCGCCTCCGTCGATCCGGCATAGAGCCACTGCATCCCCACGCAAATCCCCAGGAACGGCACCCCTCGCGCAATCGCCCCACGGACCGCGCTTGTCAGCCCCGTCCGATCCAGGCGTTCCGTCGCCGCAAAGTGTCCCACGCCCGGCAGCACGATGCGCTCCGCCGACTCAACCAGCGACAAATCGCCGTCCGTAACGACAGGCTCCGCGCCCAGATGCCGCAACGTCTTCAGCACCGACGTCAGATTGCCGGCCTTGTAGTCGATCACCGTCACGCGCATCCGAGCAATTCTCCTTGTAGCCAAGCCACAAATTCCGGGTGCCCCCAGTCCCTGGCATTTGGGGACCGGGGAAGCCCCGAACCCGATCCGGTCTACAGCAGCCCTTTCGTCGATGGCAGCATCTCGCCCAGTTGCTTGTCGCGGCTGCATGCTACGCGCAGCGCCCGCGCGAACGCCTTGAAGATGGCCTCGATCTTGTGGTGGTTCGAGCGGCCGTACATGGTCTTCACATGCACGTTGGCCCGCGCCCCGCGCGCAAAGCCCTCGAAGAAATCCGCCACCAGCTCCGTCTGCAGATCGCCCACTAACCGCGTGCGCACCTTCGTATCCACCGCGAAGGCCGCGCGCCCGCTCAGGTCCACGGCGGCAATCGCCAGCGTCTCATCCATCGGCATCACAAAGTAGCCCGCGCGCAGAATGCCGCGCTTATCGCCGAGTGCCTTATTGAACGCCTCGCCCAGCGCGATCCCGACATCTTCCACGGTGTGATGCTGGTCCACATCCAGGTCGCCGTCGCACGCGAGTGTCAGATCGAAAGCGCCGTGCCGAGTAAACAGCTCCAGCATGTGATCGAAGAAGCGAATGCCGGTGGAGACTTTGTACCGGCCGCTGCCCTCAATTTTCAGCTCCAGTTCAATGCGCGTCTCCGTGGTCTTGCGCGCAATGGTTGCCGTGCGCGCGTCCTTGAGTTTTGCGGTTTTCCCGCTTTTTTTCGTCGTCATCGCGTCTCGCCTCCGCTCCGCAGCTCGGCAAGCGTCTCATGCAGTGCCGCCGCAGCCTGCCTCATCTGCTCGCGCGTACCAACAGTGATGCGCACGCGTCCGTCGCAACCGGGATCGCCCGAGCGATCCCGCACCAGCACTCCCGCCGCGCGCATCAGCTTCACAAACTCGCCATGCCGCGCGCCAATGTCGGCCAAAATAAAATTCGCCCGGCTCGGCCAGCGTCGCACTCCCGCCGCATCGAGCGCCGCTTCAAACTCGCCGCGCGCGGCCAGCACTTCGCCCACGTACCAATCGAGATAGGCTGTGTCCTCGATCGCAGCTTTGAGGCACACCAGCGCCAGCGAATTCACGCTGTATGGCGAAAGCACGCGCCGCACCCAACGCATCAGCTCGATCGGCCCTGCCAGCAATCCCAGGCGCAACCCGGCGAGGCCGTACGCCTTGGAAAAGGTGCGCGCCACAACAAGGTTTGGCACCGTGCCCACGAGATCCATCACGGTCTCGCCGTGGAAGTGAAAATACGCCTCGTCCACCAGCAGCACGGCTTGCGGCGCGCGCGTGGCCATTTCCAAAAGCTGTTCGCGCGTGGCAACCGACCCCGACGGGCTATTGGGATTGGCAATCGCAATCACTTTTGTTCTTGGGGAAATCGCTGCCATCAAGCGCTCGAAAGGAAATTGCAAATCGTCGGCGGCCTCGACCGCAACTACGCGCGCATCGGTCGCCGAGGCGTACACCTCATACATCGTGTAGGTAGGCACGGGCAGCAGCAACTCATCGTCCGCTTCGAGAAACGTCTCGAAGAGCACGTGAATCGCCTCATCCACGCCGTTGGTCAGCGCCACCTGCTCCGGCTTCAGGCCCAGGTGCGCGGCCACCATCGCCTCCACCGGCTCGCGCTCGGGATAGCGCGTAAGCGAGCTCGCAGAAACCGCCGCCAGCGCTTCCTTGACCTTCGGTGAGCAGGCCAGCGTGTTCTCGTTAAAGTCCAGCCGCAAACTGTCGCGGCAGCCTAGCGGCGGATGATATTCCTTCATCGCCTGCACACGCGCGCGCGGCGCAGGCAAAGCAGTTTTCAATGCGTCACCCACGGAGCCCCCTTTTGCGAGCGGAGTTAGCGCCCAGCCTCGTACGAATCGCCTCGGCGTGGCCGATCAATCCTTCAGCTTCAGCCAGCAGCGCGGCCTTCGGACCCAGCGCGCGCACGCCCTCTGCCGTGTACTCCTGCACTGTGATCAGTTTCACAAAATCGTTCACGCTCAACCCGCCGCGCACCCGCGCCATGCCGCCGGTGGGCAGCGTGTGATTCGGTCCGGAGATGTAATCGCCCATGGGCTGCGCCGACCAACGGCCCACAAACACCGATCCGGCATTCTCCACCCAGTCCACATCGCTCGCCGCATCCACGGTGAGATGTTCCGCCGCGAGCCGGTTCGTAATCGCGCGCGCCTCGGCAACCGAGCCCGCCACAATCACGACGCCATTTCGCTTCAACGCCTCGCGCGCCACAGCATTTTCACGGCTGCGCTCCTTTGTCTCTTCGATCACCGCCCGCGCCAGATCTTCGCGCGTAGTGACAAAAATCGCCAGCGCCTCCGGATCGTGCTCCGCCTGCGCCACCAGGTCGCTCGCAATGTCGGCCGCGCGGCCATTTTCGCTCGTGACCACAATCTCCGTCGGCCCGGCCAGCATATCGATCGCGCAATCGAATGCCACCAGCCGCTTTGCCGCAGTCACGTACAAATTTCCCGGACCCACAATCTTGTCCACGCGCGGCAACGTCGCAGTTCCATAAGCCAAAGCCGCCACCGCGTGCGCTCCGCCCAGCCGGTAAAATTCCGTGATGCCCAGCAGTTGCGCCGCCGCCAGAGTCTCCGGCGCGGGCTTTGGCGAAACCACGACGATTCGCTTGACTCCCGCCACCTGCGCCGGAACAACCGTCATCAGCAGCGTTGAAGGTAACGGATGCCGTCCACTCGGCACGTAACAGCCCACCGAGCCAAGCGCCCGCACAAGCTGGCCGGTCTTGAGACCCCGCACCGGCGCGCTGTTCCACGGTCGAGGCATCTGCCGTTTGGCAAACCCGCGAATCTGCGCAGCCGCCGTGCGCAACGCATCGCGCAGCGCAGGATCGAGCGCCTTCCACGCGGCCGCCATCTCCTCCGGAGTCACGCGCAAGATGTCAGGCCCGCTCAACCCGTCAAACTCCGCCGCATAGCCGAGCAGCGCGCGATCCCCGCGCCTGCGTACATCCGCGACAATGCGCTTCACGGCGGGCAACACCGCATCGAGAGCCGCCCCGCCGCGCCGTTCCAGAGCCGCCAGCTTCTCCGCCGCAGCCTGCGCTCCACGTCCTTTTGTCCGGATCAGCTTCATCGTTCCTCGCGCCTACAGCACAACCTTGTTCAGCGGATACTCGACAATTCCCGCTCCGCCCGCCGCCTTCAGCCGCGGAATCACGTCGCGCGCCACGCGCTCTTCGACGATGGTGTTCACCGCCACCCACTCGGAGTCGCGCAACTCGGAAACCGTCGGCGAATTCAACGCCGGCAGCACCGCCAGCACCGCGTCGAGATTCGCGCGCTTCACGTTCAGCATCAACCCCACCTGCGCCTGCGCATCGATCGCGCCCCGCAGCATGGTGGCAATCTGTTCGATCTTCTGCTTCTTCCACTCGTCGGCCAGCACGGCCTTGCTCGCGATCAGGTGCGTCTCGCTCTCCATCACCGTGTCGATAATCTTCAGATGATTCGCCTTCAGCGAGCTGCCCGTCTCCGTCACTTCCACAATGGCGTCGGCCAGCATCGGAGGCTTCACTTCTGTCGCGCCCCAGCTGAACTCCACCTTCACGTTCACACCCTTTGCGGCGAAGTAACGCTTGCTCGTCTCCACCAGCTCGGTGGCAATGATCTTGCCTTCGAGATCCTCGGCCCGCTCGTAACCGCTCGACTCCGGCACCGCCAGCACCCAGCGCACCTTGCGCCGGCTCTGCTTGGCATAGGTCAGCGTGGTCACGCTCTCCACGCTCAGCCCGCTCTCTACCACCCAATCGATGCCCGTCAATCCCGCGTCCAGCACGCCGTGATCCACGTAGCGTGCCATCTCCTGCGCGCGAATCAGCATGCACTCAATCTCGCTATCGTCAATTGATGGAAAATAGGAGCGCCCGTCGGCATAAATGTTCCATCCCGCGCGCTTGAAAAGCGCAATGGTCGCGTCCTGCAAACTGCCCTTGGGAATTCCCAGACGCAATTTGTTAGCCACGGCTCACCTCCGCAGCAATCGTGATCGGCTTCGTGAAGCAGCTCACCGTGCCCTCGTGGCAAACCAGCCCGTCGCCTTCCACTTCCACGCGAAACAGCAGCGTATCGTTGTCGCAGTCGGTCGCGGCCGAAATCACGCGCAAGCGGTTGCCGCTGGTCTCGCCCTTCATCCACAGCTTCTGGCGCGTGCGGCTCCAGAAGGTCACAAACCCGGTTTCCAGAGTCTTCGCGTAGCTGGTCTCATTCAGAAAACCCAGCATCAGCATCTCGCCGGAGCGCGCGTCCTGCACGATCCCCGGCACAAGGCCATCCATCTTCTCAAAATCGATTGTCGGTTGCGTACTCATCGCGTTTCAGTTTCCCTTCGCATTCTTGTTTGCACATGAAAAAGCCCACCAGCGTCTTCGCCGGCGGGCTAACTTACTTCTTTCCGATCTCTCTGGCCGCTTACTTCAGGCCATGGCAGTCCGCCGGCATGGATATCCCGTGATGATGGTGGTGGCCGTGATGGCGGAGGTTCTGCATCTCTTTCCAAACTACGGGAAAGCCCCGGATGGTGTCAAATAATGATCGAGACAACAAATCGGAGTCTAAAATCGGAGCCCAATCGGAGAATCGACATGACCAATCCATCTTCACGCATTCTTGGCTTCTTCTGCGAGCGCGTCATGGCCGCGCCCGTCGACGCGCTCTATCGCGCCTGGACGGAAGAGTTTGACGTCTGGTTTGCCGCGCCCGGCTCGGTGTGGATGAAGCCTGAGCCCGGCGCAGCGTTCTTTTTCGAGACTGAATTCGAAGGCAGCCGTAATCCTCACTACGGCCGTTTTCTTCGTCTTGAGCGTCCTCGCCTCGTTGAACTCACATGGGTAACCGCCGCCACGCTCGGCGCGGAAACGCGCGTGACCGTTGAGTTGTCAGCCGAAGGTGGTGGCACGCTTCTGCGCCTTTCGCATGGCGGCTTTCCCGATCAGGAGTCGAAGAAGCGCCACGAAGAGGCTTGGCCGCGCGTCCTCGAGCACCTCGACCGCTCGACCGCGCATGAAGTGTGATCTCGGAAGTGTGAGCACCGGTTGCGTCCCCGTCCGCACGGGCAGAGAATGATTGCGTGCCACTCCATAAGCCATTCATTGCGCTGTTCGCCGCGCTTCTGGTTCTCTTTCTCGCCACGACCGTGTCCATCACTCCCAGCCTTGCGCAGTCCAGCACGCCGCAAGCCGCGCCCAAGTCAAAGCCCGCTCCGCCCCCCGAAGCGCGCGTCGACATCAATCACGCCAGCATGGAAGAGATCCTCAAGATTCCCGGCATGACCGCGAGTTGGGCCGGCCGCATCATCCGCTTCCGTCCCTATCGCACCAAGGCGGACCTACTCGAGCACGGCATCCTTTCCAGCGAAGTCTACGACCGCATCAAGGATTACGTCATCGCCCACCGCAACGAGCAGTAACCGCAGTGGGCGTCTTCTCACTCCCTTCGCTTCCTTCACTCTCGTCACTTCTTTTACTCTCTTCACTTTCTTCACTCCCTTCACTCTCCGCATTTCGATACACTGTTCCCTGAGACAGGAGGCAATCCCTATGCAAGCCCGTATTCTCGGCACCACCATGCCGGTTCTCGAAGTCGATCTCAATCCCGATGAGAGCGTGTTTTCTGAGAGCGGCGAGCTCTCGTGGATGACCGCGTCGATCGGCATGACAACGCACACCCAGATGGGCGGAGGCGGCGGTTTCTTCGGCGTCCTCAAGCGCGCCGCTGCCGGCGCCAGCATCTTTATGACGGAGTACCGCGCCGTCCAGTATCCCGGCTCGGTCTCCTTCGCCGCCAAAGTGCCCGGCCACATTGTGCCCGTCGAGCTTGGCCAAGGGCAGGAGTATCTGGTCCACCGTCACGGATTCTTGTGCGCCACGCCGCAGGTCACCATCACCCTCGGCTTCCAGCAGTCGCTCGGCGCAGGCATCTTTGGCGGCGACGGATTTCTGCTGCAACGCATCGGCGGCATGGGCACGGCTTGGCTCGAGCTCTCCGGCGAACTCGTCCAGAAAAATCTCGCGCCGGGCGAAGTCCTGCGCGTGCATCCGGGCCACGTGGGCGCGTTCCAAGCCTCTGTCGGCTTCACGATCACCATGGTTCCCGGCATCAAGAACATGATCTTTGGCGCCGATGGAATCTTTCTCGCGCAGATGGTCGGCCCCGGCGCAGTGTGGCTGCAAACGCTTCCCATCTCGCGCCTCGCCCACCAGATCTACGAATATCTGCCCAAGCCTCAAATGGAGCAGGCGGGCGGCGCAGGCCTGGTCGGCGGCATCCTCGGTTCCATCATCACCGGAGGCCAGTGAAACGGAGCAGGGAATCGAAATAAGTGAAGGAGTGAAAAGAGTGAAGAAGCGAAGTAAGTGAAGAAGTGACCTGCTCCGGGGATCGGCCTCAATTCACTTGTTCACTCTTTTCACTCTATTCACTCATTTCACTTTCTTCACTCTATTCACTCATTTCACTTTCTTCACTCTATTCACTCATTTCACTTTCTTCACTCGCTTCACTCGCTCACTTAGGCCCGTTCTCCCCCGAACCCGGCACGCAAGGATCGCCCCGCATGAATCAACCCGCATCCGGCTCCGCACAAAATATTCGCGGCCATATCGTCTTCGCCTTCGCCCTTGCCTTCGCCATCTACGTCGCGTGGCTGCTGCGCAGCGTGCTGCTTCTTCTCTACGTCTCGGCGCTCTTCGCCGTTATCCTTGCGCCGGTGGTACACGCCACTTCCCGGCTGCGCATTGGCCGGTGGCATCCGTTCCAGGGCGCGGCCGCCGTTTTTTTCCTCCTGCTGCTCGTCGCCGGAGCCCTCACGGCCTTTGGTTTTCTTGCCCTCCCGCCTGTCATCCGCGATCTCGATGCTCTCAACGGCGAGATGCCCACGCGCCTTCCTCCTATGCTTGCCCGGCTCCGGCAAATTCCTTTCGTGGATCGCCTGAACTCCAGCGAAGTCATTGACTGGATTCAGGGCTCTCTCAACCAGGCAGCCTCCACGTTGCTGACCTCACTTACGGGCTGGGCCCACGCGCTCGTTCAAATCGCCGCGGGGTTCGTGCTCACGCTCTATTTCATCCTTGAAGGCCATAGCGCCTACCGTTGGTTCCTCTCGTTTCTTCCCCTTGCGCCCCGCCACCGCCTCGACAAAACCCTGCAACGGGCGGCCGTCCGCATGGGAAAGTGGCTCGTGGGCCAGCTCAGCCTCATGCTCATTCTTGGTACGGCCAGCACCATCCTCTATCTCTCTCTAGGAGTTCGCTACGCCTACGGTCTCGGTGTGCTCACGGGCCTGCTCAATATTGTTCCTGTCCTCGGCGTGATCGTTTCCATCGTGCTTGCCGTTCTGGTGGCCGCCATCGACTCCTGGGGCCGCGTCCTCGGCGTCTTCTTCTTCTTCATGATCTGGATGCAGATCGAGAACTCATGGCTCATTCCCCGCATCATGAAGCACCGCGTCGACCTGCCCGCGCTTTCGATCTTCGTCGCCCTCCTGCTCGGCACAGCGCTGGGAGGGATTCCCGGAGCCATGGTCTCCATCCCCACCGCAGTCCTCGTCGCTGTCATGATCGACGAGTATCTCGTGCGCAAAGATCCGGCGGAGACTGCCCACGTTCTCACACGCGGGGAGAAACTGTAGCGCCGGTCTCCCGACCCCTGCTTGGACACAGAAGTTGAAAAGGGGCCATCTCACCCACCGTTAAGTCATCTGTTGGATATGCTGGTCAGGGCTCGTAATGAACGTCTGGATCGATAGCGCGCGAGATGCGCGCTTGGCCTGGGATCTCTCGGTCAAAGTCCAGGCCGCTTGTGGAACGACTAAGCTGGCGCGCCAAATCCCGCTCCTCAGCCCACGCTTCCGACGTCAGCCCCTCAAAGTACGCAGCAGTGGCGTAGCTCAAGCCCTCGCGATTCCTCCGGCGTTGAATTTGGGCTCGTTGTGCGCTCAGCCTCATGGATTCCGCCCCCGAAGGATATATTATCTTGCGAACAGCATCTGACCACTGACCACTGATGACTGACCACCGTTTCACGTCGGCATCCGCATAGCTTCCAGCGCCGCCGTCATGTCCCTGCCCAGCGTCTCCTGCGCTTCCGCGGTCAGCTTTTCCTCGCCGCTGGTCAGGTAGAAGACGTCAATTGCCGTCTCGCCTTCCGTGTCGATGAGCGCAATCTTGATGTTGCACTGGTGCGAGCTCAGGGTGAGCGCGATCTGCCGCAGCAGGCCCGGAAGGTCCTGCGCGATCACTTGCAACAGCGTGGAGTGGCTCGAAGCCTCGTTGTCGAATTCGAGCTTTGTCGCGACCTCGACCTTGAGATTGGTGGGATGATTCAGATGGCGGCGCGCGTCGAGCAGTTGTTGCACCGAGATTTTTTGCGCCACCACGTCGTGCACGTTGGCCAGGAAGCGTTCCTTCTCGCTCGGATTCAGCTCCAGGGTCCGGAAAACATCGGAGAAATAAAAGCTGTCGACAATCACGCCCGCGTCGTTTGAGTAGGCTCCGGCGCGGACGATGTTCATGCCCCACGCCGCTAGAACCCCGGCCACGTCGGCAAACAGTCGCGTGCGGTCGCGCGTGATGACCGTCAAATCGAAGAGCTGCCGGTTTGGTCGCAGATCCAGTTGCACCGGGTTTTCGTCGAGGTTCAATGCCATCTGGAAATGATTGCGAATCTGTTCAGGCAGACGGATCTGCAGATAGCGCTGCGGCAGCCCTTCCAGAAATTGTTTCAGCGCATCGTGCTGGGCCGGTGGAACCATCGACCGGATGCGGTTGAGCAGCGTGGGATCGATAGCCGCGTGATATCGCGACTCGTCCACCGAGCGATCCATGAAGTTCGAGGTCGACATGTAGAACTGCCACAGGTTCTCAGCCTTCCACGGCGTCAGCGCGTCGGGATTCACCGCCTTGATGTCGGCAAAGGTCATCAGGGTCAGCATCTTCAGCAGTTGCGGGCTGCCGATCTTTTCTGAGAACGCCTTCACGTTGTCCATGTCGAAGATGTCCCTGCGCATCGCCACTGACATCTCCAGATGCAGCTTGATGAGCTTGAGAATCATCTCCTTTTCCTCGGCATCGAAGTCCAGCCGCGCCAGGAAACTGTCGGCCAGCTCCACGCTTTGCGTCGCATGTTCGCCGGTGCGCCGCGCCTTGCCCGTGTCGTGCAGCAGCAGCGCCAGCAAAAACAAATCCATGCGGTCGATCTCCGGCAGCAGTTGCGCCAGCCGCTGCTCGTATTCGTGCTCGGGCTGGCGCAATCCGTGTACGTTGTTGATCGTCAGAAACGTGTGCTCGTCCACGGTGTAGCGGTGATAGCTGTCGCGGATCACCAGCGCATCGATGCCGTGGAACTCCGGAATCAGCATCTCCAGAACGCCCAGCGCGTGCATGGTCCGCAGCGCGTGCGCCGCGTGCGGTCCCAGCAGCACCTCGCGCAGCGCATTCCACAGGTACGGCCCCTCGGGAATCGAGATCGCCAGCACCGGCAGCGCATCCGTAATGCGATCCTCTGCCGCTTGCGACAGCGTGTAACCGTGCGTGGCCATCAGCGAGAAGACACGCAGAATCGCTGCCGTGTCGTTAAACTGCGCGCCGGGCTGGATGTCGATGCGCCCCTGGTCGAGCAGAAAATCGGTTCCGGCAATCGGTGAGCGCCGCCGCCGGAACTGCTTGTAGAAACTCACGGGTGCGGGCAGGTGCTCCATCAGCAGCGCCGCGCGCCGATAGACCACGCGCGCATGACGGTAATAGGTGCGCATCCAGTAGCTGGGGTCCGCCGTTCCCCGCGTCTCCAGGCCGATCGATCGCGCCGCTGCCTCGTCCTGCGATTGCCAATCGAGCGTGTTGTCGTCGCGGCCGTGCCGGAAGTGCAGAAAACATCGCGCCGCCGCAAGAAAATCGAAAGCCGCTTCCGCATCGCCGCGCGCGCTCTGGAAGACCCCGCCCCGTTGCCGCGGCCACTCCTTGGTTTCCTTCAAATGGAACAGCACCGCGAACCACACTGCGAGCGAGTAGTCGCGCAAACCGCCGGGGCAGTCCTTGATGTTCGGCTCCAGATGAAAAATGGTGTTGCCAAATTTCGCATGGCGCGCGCGGGCAACCTCGCCCAGCTTTTGCGTAATCGTCGCCCATTCGCTCAGCACGAGCCCTGGGAAAGTCACGTTGTGCAGTTGCTGGTACAGCGGAAACTGCCCGGCCAGAAAGCGCCGGTCGAGTGTAGCCAGCGTGAACTCAAGGTTGTCGGGATCGAACCGGCCGGCTTCTTTCACGGTGCGCGAACTGGGGCTGGCGCGCAGGCCAATGTCCCACATGCCCTGGATGATCGCCCGCACGGCTTCCGTCGATTGCTCCTCGGTCTTCTCGTCGGCAAACGCGAAGAGCACGTCGATATCGGAATAGGGAAAAAGATCCTTGCGCCCGTAGCCGCCCAGCGCCAGCAGGGCCACGTTCTGCGCGGGCAGGTCGGCAAACGCCCGCCGCCACATCTCAATCAGGATGCGATCCACCACCGCGGAGCGCCGCCGGATGGCCGCTGTGCCGTCCCCGGTGCGGTCGCAGGTCTGGCGCACCAGCGCCATCTCCCGCATATACTGCTCCCGAAGATCGTCCACTGCCAAAACGACTGCACTCATAGGGTTGTTTGTTTGGCCTGCCGAAGCAAGAAGGAATTGTTACAAGCATAAGCGATCTTTGCCGGTGGGCGGGAGTTTTCCTGCCGCAGTGAGAGAATCGCAGCTGCCAAGTGCAGTCACAGCCAACAGTTGCACCGTCGCGGGTGCACTAGCCAAGCGCGCGTCTTGCTCCCTCGCTCCCTCGCGGGTGCACTAGCCAAGCGCGCGTCTTGCTCCCTCGCTCCCTCGCGGGTGCCCCCGGTCTCGATTCTGAGACCAGGGAAAGCACGAACCTCAACCCGAGTCTCTCAACCCAGCACAAAAGTGCGCGCCTCGCTCCCGGCCTCACTGCGGAAACGGCACAAACTTCTCCGCGCACGAGGCCGGATTACCCTCCGCCGAGGTCCCTTTCAGCGTCGCATCCTCGCCCGCCGGAAATTGCAGATTCGTCGGCTCCGGTCCCAGCGTCACATCGGCGTGATCGAATTGATACGTATACTTCGCGTTCGTCGGTAATCTGCACGGCGTTGAGTGTCGCCGCAATCCGGTAATCGTGCCCGTAGCCGTTGAATGTAAATTTGCCGCCGCCGCTCACCCGCACATTGTGCAGCGTAATGTCGCGCATGGTCGGCGGCGAGTTGCCTTGCAGCGGGCCGTTCGCCGAATACGCCGTGTCCAGCGTGATGGGATTGGGCGAATTGCGAATGCACAAATCGTCGTAGATCACGTCCTGGGTCAGTCCGCCGCGCGAGCCGTTTGACTTGATCCGCACGCCGGCGTCGGTGCCGTCCAGCGAGAGATCGAAGACGCGAATCTTGCTCACGCCGCCATTGGTCTCGCTGCCGATCGACATGCCATGGCCCCAGTAGAAATGATTGTGACTGATGGTCATGTTCGTCGCTCCACCCGGCCCGCCCTTGATGGCGACATTGTCGTCGCCGTCGCGGATAAAGCTGTGCGTAATGGTCACGTTCTTCGTGCCATTGCCAGGATCGATGCCATCCGTGTTGCGGGACAGCGGGTGCGCCGAGTCAGCCACCCGGTGCGGCGTGTCGATCTTTACGCCCCACACCGTGAAGCCATTGCCGTGGTTGTACGAGACATGAAAGTTGGGCGAGTTCTTCAGCGTAATCCGGTACAGCGTAAAGTTGTCGGAATCGTTGGCCACTATCAGCCGCGGCACCTGCTGGCCACCGCCGTCGCGCGCCTGTTGCGCCAGGTCCCACCAGGAATACTCCGAGCCCAGAATCTTCTCGCCGCCTCGGCCGTCGATCGTGCCGTCCCCCATAATCCCCGCGTCGCGCGCGCTGTCCACTGCGATCAGCGGTTTGCAACCACGCCCCCCACCGTGGCTCACAATGCCGCAGCTTCCCGGCGAAACCGCGAAAACCGCGGGATCGCGCGAGGCATAAAGCGTCACGCCCAGCCCTACGATCAGCGTCACCTCAGGCCGCAGCTCCAGGGGACCGCTCAGAAAGGCGTCGTTGGTCTCGTTCACGTGCAGCAGCACGGCTCGCCCCTTGCCGCATTTGTCGATGGCCTTTTGAATGCGCGCGGTGTCGAGCTTCGGCTCGTCCTCTGGCGCCAGGGTGTGCCCGTGGCTCTGCAACTGCGCGTCCAGGGTGGTGCAAAGCTGCGGGAAAAATGGCTCAACCACGGTACGCGTGTCCTGCGCGGCCAAACAAGAGACTGCGCCGAAGATCGCGGCAACAAAGTAGACAGACCGGGGAATCATGTGCGTTCTTCCTTTGCAAAAGTTTACGGCTGCATCAACACACTAAAACACCGCGCGCCCTCAGAACAAGAGTGGGCAGGAAGAGCCGCCATAATCCATTGGCGCTGCAGAGAAGCAAAATGACCCTAATCACTAAGCAGCTTAGCCAAATGGTCCTCGTCGACAATGCCACTTGCCACCGCATCCATAAACGTAAACGGTACAACCATCGGGTCTTGAAATCTGAAACGGTAGGATCTTGGCTGTCCGATCCTTTCCAAAACATTCCCCCTGCGCGCTTGGCTAAATGCACTCAGGTGAGAATTGAACGTCGCGATCTCCACGGAGCGTCCCAAGATCGAGCTTAGAGGCGCAATGACCGAGCTCGGGGTGAAATACCCAAGTGGATCTTGCTCGTGCGCCGCGGCAATTGCACAAGCCAAGAGTATTTGCCTGTAAAGCGCGTCTTTGTGGGAGCTGTGTATGGCCCTGGAATGCCGGTCCCTCGCGCTCTGCTCCGCTTGCGTAGTGGCTCTGTCGAGCGCAGTGAATACGTTCTTGCGGCTGATGACATTCGTTCCGTCTAATGCCGCCACCCGAACAGCGTTGAGTCCGATCAGGTGTGTGTAATGCGGCAGACCTTGTGAAACATGAACTATAAGCTGCGCAGCTTCTTCCTCGAATTTGATACCTAATTTATCTTCGGCATTTGTTAGGATTTTTCTGAGTTCAACTGGCGGCATTCTCCTCAAGAAGACCTGCGAAATGGCACGCACAATCGAGGCATGGTCGGATACCAGGTTGTTGATTGTGTCCGAAACCCCAACAAGTACAACCGTTGTGTCCACCGAAAAGTCAGAGAGAGTCTTTATTAGGTCGGTGAACTCCTTCATCGTGGGAGGAGCCACTCTATCGAACTCGTCCACTATAAAGACGGAAGCTGCAATGACCGTGAGCACCCTCCGCACATCATCAACGGAGATAGGCGATTTTAGCCCATAGGCCTCCAACAACGACACGGGGTTTTTTTGCCCCGGCAAGAAGCCCGCCACCGGCCGATTTTCACGCAAGGTGATGTCCCGGAATAGTTTGGCCCAGATCGAGGAAAATGTATCCGTCGTTGTGGCAACCGTCTTCAAGACAACCCTTCCTTTAGGGTTGAATTGTGGAGAATTTGGGTTGTCGACCGCGAAAATTGTTGGCGCGATGACATTGGCGAGAGAGGTCTTACCGACGCCGCGCTCTCCAAAGATGACGGCATGCAAACCAACTTGGTTGACCGCGTCCACCACCGCCATAAGCTCACTCCAACGACCTGCGAAGAGTTCCCTCGTGGTGATTGGAGTCCTTGGCTGGAAGACCGTTGTCGCCCTTGCAACCAAATCTTCAAAATCAGAAGCGTCGTTCACTGGCCCGCTCATTGTCTCAGTGCAGATGGATATATCTCAGTGCGCAATGCAAATATCTAAGTATCTTCCAGTCCCACCTGTCCTAACGGCCAATCTTTCTGCCCGGCGGCGTCTAGTTTTGCGTCCAGGTATTTGGACATTTGGGCGGACGAATTCTTTCTAAGCTATTGAATTTAAAACCACAGGCAAGCTATTACTGGCCGGGCGCGCCAATATCTGTCGAATGAACTTCGAAAACCTGCGCACTTTACCAGCTGGGCAGCTCCACCGTTCGCCACCCAGAGGGTCGGCGCTTGAGTGACAGGCCGCGCCATATGCGCCGGAATTGTTAGTCCCGCATCACACCCGCGACCCGCACATTTGATACGACTACCGGCCACCGTCGAACGGCTGCACGCACGGCCATTCGATGGCGTGCACCCCACCCTACAGGGCGTTTTCGCCGCGCTCGTCGTTGCGGATGCGAATGGCATCGTCGATGCGGCTGACAAAGATCTTGCCATCGCCAATGCGCCCCGTCCGCGCGGCGCCGTTGATCGCATCGATGGCCTTGTCCTTCAGTTCATCGCGGACCACCATCTCGATCTTCACCTTGGGCAGAAGATCCACGGTATATTCACGGCCGCGATAAAACTCGGTGTGGCCCTTCTGGCGGCCATGGCCGCGAGCTTCAAGAATCGTCATCCCTTCAATGCCGGCTTCCAGCAGAGCATCCTTCACCGCATCCAGCTTGGAGGGTTGTAATACGGCTTCAATCTTCACCATAAGCAGAAATTCCTCGTTCGATAGCGTAACAGGTGGGGCGGGTTGTTTGCCGCCCATGTCTCTCAAAAACGGCTTCCAGCTTTCAGCCATCGGCTCTCAGCTTTTTCTTCTCGTATGCCAACAGCCTCGTCCGCCTCAAAACCGGCTGAAAGCTGAAGGCTGAAAGCTAACTGTTGAAATCGTATCCCTCTTCCCCATGCTGCGAAAGATCCAGGCCAGCCGCTTCCTGCTCGGGAGTCAGGCGCAGTCCCATGATCTTATCCACAACAAAGAGCAGAATCAATGTCCCCCCAATGGAAATTCCCCACGCCGTACCCACGGCAGCCAGTTGATGCAGCATCTGGCCCCAATTCCCGTCGATCCAGCCCGTCGGCTTGCCGGGGCCATACACCGGATTGATCAGGTACGTGGCAAACACCCCGGTGAGCAGCGCTCCCAGCGTCCCACCCGCGCCATGCACGCCAAACGCGTCCAGCGAGTCGTCGTAGCCGAAGCGGGACTTCACCTGGAACACCATGAACGAGCAGAAAAATCCCGCCGCCAGGCCAATCGCCAGCGCCGACATGGGCTGCACAAAGCCCGAAGCCGGCGTAATCGCCACCAGCCCGGAAACCGCGCCGGAGATCGCGCCCAGCGCCGTCGGTTTGCCATTGTGAAACCACTCAAAAATCGTCCATCCCAGGGCCGCAGCCGCTGTGGCAAAGTGCGTGTTTACAAAGGCGCTTGTAGCCAGGCCATTCGCCGCCACCGCGCTTCCCGCGTTAAAGCCGAACCACCCCACCCACAGCAGGCAAGCGCCAATAAAGCTCAGCACCATGGAGTGCGGCGGCATGGCATTGTTGGGGTAACCAATGCGCTTGCCCATATAGAGCGCGCAAACCAGCGCCGAAACGCCGCTGGTAATATGCACCACCGTGCCCCCGGCGAAATCGAAGCTCGGAATGTGATTTCCCGCGGAGTTGAACAAGCCGCCCACACCCCACACCATGTGCGCCATCGGGCAATAGATCAACAACGACCACAGCGACAGAAACACCGCCATCGAGCTGAACTTCATCCGCTCCGCAATCGCTCCCGTAATCAGCGCCGGCGTGATGATGGCGAACATCAACTGGTAAATCATGTAGGTCTGCTCGGGAACGGTAGGCCCGTAATCCGGATTGGGAGTGAGCCCCACCCCGCGCAGAAATACATGCTCGAACCCGCCGATGAACATGTTCCCGTGGCCGAAAGCCAGCGAGTAGCCCAACAGCGCCCACAGAATGCTCACCAGTCCCATCATGGCGAAACTTTGCATCATAGTCCCTAGAATGTTCTTCCTGCGCACCAGGCCGCCATAAAACAGCGCCAGCCCTGGGCCCGTCATCAGCAGCACCAGCGCCGCTGAGGTCAGCATCCATGCGTTGTCGCCGGACATCTGGGCTTTCTCGACGGCCTTCTGCAGCGCAGCAATCTGACCCTGTGTCGCGGGCGCATCCGGAGCCGGCGTCGCGGTGGCTGTTTGTGCAAGGGCCCAGGCGGGAATCCCAAACAGTGCAAAGAAGAACAGAAGGAAAATCAGCATTCTGGTGCATTTACGGCACATGAAGTTTCCGCTCCAATTTCGTTCACGCGCCTGAATCGCTTTCAATCGAGCGCTTGAGCTGCAGATTGCCCGCCGCGGGCCCGGACCGGCCAGCGGCATACAATGGTTTTCAGGCTGTCCGATACCCGCATCGAGGCGCCGGACAAATCATATTAGAAAACTGAACTTTGCTTTTGTATCATTCTCATAAAGGCGCGAGAATAACGCAAGTTTTGTTCCAAAACGCTTTGCTTCTTCATAATTGCCATGCCGCAGCCACGAGAAAATAGGTCGAAAGGTTCCGCAATCTTCTCCATTCGTACGTACCGGCCGATAGCTCTCTCCACAGCTCTGGTTATGGCCCTGGTCTTGGGTTCTGCCCTCCCGTGCCTGGCCGCTCCCACCCACCCGGCATCCTGCATTCGCGTCGATTTTTCCGGCATGGCCAATCTCGGCGAGGAGTGGTCGGCGCCCATCGGCGAAGGCTGGCTGTTTCGCATCCTGCCTATCGTTCCGGGGCCCAAAGATTACACCGGCTGGGACCTGGTGGTCGATCGCGACCCGCCCGCAGGCTACCCCGATGCGCTTCTCCTCGCCACTCCGCCGTACAACTCCATCAACCAGCGCGAAGTGGGAACCACCTTCGGCCTCCGCTCCCAGGATGCCATCGGCTGGAATCCGCGCACCTTTCACTTCCTCACCAGTCCCGCCGCATTCCTTCAGGGACAAAAGCTTTTCCTGAATCTCTGCGACCGCCTGCGATCGCTGCCCGCCGCGTCCGCAAAAAGCGACCCCGCCGTAGCGCGTCTCACCCAGCAGCTCATGGCTTTGCAGCACGGCGCCGCCGCCGGCGAGTTTCGCATCCTTGACGCCAGCCTGGCCCCCGGCATCGCTGACCCCGCACCCTTCGCGCGCAAGTGGGCACAGCAGGCATCCTATATGTCCTACTTTCTTGCGCCGGAGTCCGGCGCCACCCCTTCGCCGCGCGGAGAGCTCGACTGGGTCCGCTTTTCTATCAAGTTATGGCTGCCTGCAGGCTGGAAGACCCCCACCGGTATCACCGCCGCCTCTGCTCCCTGCCAGCGATGACCGTGAACCGTGGACCGTGAACCGTGGATCGGGAACCGTGGATCGGGAACCGTGAATCGCCGCGCAGGTGAGGCTAGGCTCTTGGAGGACCACTCGAATGACTTCGGCACAAAAGGCAGTTCAGTCGTTTCGTGACCTCGAAGTCTGGCAACGGTCGATGGAGTTAACCGTCATGACTTACCGCCTGACCCAGAAGTTCCCGCGTGAGGAAATTTTCGGTATTTCCTCGCAATTGCGTCGCGCCGCAATCCCCATTCCGAGCAACATCGCAGAGGGACAAAGACGGCTTAACACTCGGGAGTTCAGGCAGTATCTTGGCATTGCGCGCCGATCGAACTGCGAGTTGCAGACGCAATTGGAGATCGCCCGCGCACTCGGATACGGAGATCAAAAGCTACTCGATGAAGCAGAATCTCTTTCCCGCCGCATAGGCCAAATGCTTTTCAAGCTGCTATCGATTCTGAAGTCCAGATTGACCGACCAGTGACCGCGGCCCACGGCCCGCGGCCCACGGCCCGCAGTCCACGGCCCACGGTCCACGGCCCACGGTCCACGCTATACTTAACCCATGGCGTCCACCGTAGAGCGCGACCGCTATCTGTTCGGAGCCCTCGACAGCAGCGTAAAGAATCGCCTTAAGGTGCGCGAAGCCGACTACAGCTACGAGCAGCAGGAAGGTGTCTTCCTCACCACGCTCGATTTCGCCGTCAACTGGGTTCGCAAGAACTCCGTCTGGCCCATGACCTTTGGCCTCGCCTGCTGCGCCATTGAAATGATGTCCATGGGCGCGTCGCGCTTTGACATCGCGCGCTTCGGCGCAGAGGTCTTCCGCCCCTCCCCGCGCCAGTCCGACCTCATGATCGTGGCTGGCCGCGTCTCGCAAAAGATGGCTCCTGTCCTCCGCCGCCTCTACGACCAGATGCCCGAGCCCAAATGGGTTATCTCCATGGGCGCTTGCGCCACCTCCGGCGGCGTCTTCAACAACTACGCGCTGGTGCAGGGCGTCAACCAGGTCGTTCCCGTCGACGTTTATGTCCCCGGTTGTCCCCCCCGCCCCGAGCAACTTATTTACGCGATTACGCTTCTACAAGAGAAGATTCAGCGTGAGCCACGCAGCCTGCTCAGGACGCTGAACGCAGGATGAGGCGCGGCCTTTTCGATCTGACCTTCGCATGAGGCATTACCGGAAAAAACAAATCATCCCCGGAGGAAGGCGCAATGAAGGTCTCAAATTGTTGAAAAGAGGTGTCATCCGGCAACCGCCCCAGCGGCGGTCCGCAACACTACGGAGTGTGGAACACTTCGGTTAGTGTTAAAATTGTGTGCGTTCGCATCAGATTTTGGTCACGGACTCCTTTTCAACTGTTTCATCACCCTACTGCGGAGGATAAACGCATGCAAATTCGTGTTTTGAAATCTTTGGGCCGGGCTTTTGCCTTAGTGGCGGTCACGCTGGTCGGCGTGGCAACGATCCCCGCACCCTTGAGGGCTCAGGCGGCTCCGACTGCAAAAAGCCCGTCGTCAGAATCGCCATCCAAATGGGATATCTTCGCGGGATACAGCGCGCTCATCCCTAACGGGCGCGTTGGCACCGCCCCAAAAGGAACAGGATTCGGCTACAACTCCATCGACATGGGCTCGATTTTGAGCATAACCCGCTTTTTCAACAACAATTTTGGCATCAGAATCGAGGGAGATGAGCATATTCTGCTTCCCGAGACCAACATAACGTGGGACCAGCCCGGCGACGATTTCAGCGGCGGATATGGCGGTGTGGTTTACAGGATCCCGATGTGGTACGGGAAGCTCACACCCTCTTTCCACGTGTTGGCCGGCGCGGAGCAAGTTGGCAGCGAATGGCAGACCAACGTCTTTGGCTTCGCTTTCACGGCCGGCGGCAGCATGGACCTTGCGACACCGCTCTTCGATCACCACTTGTCGGTCCGCCTCTACCAGGCGGATTATCAATATGTCCACGCAAACTTCGCGGCCAGCCAGGGCGGGTCTTACAATTTCAATCCCCAGGGGCGCCTGAGCGCCGGTCTCATCTGGAGCGTCGGCACCATTGCGCCGCCTGTGCCGATCACGCTGGCCTGCTCGGCGAGTCCGGAATCCATCTTTCCTGGCGATCCAGTTACGGTCACGGCATCCGCGGGAGGTCTTAACCCCAAGGACAACGTGATCTATAGCTGGTCGGGCACGGGCGTCACCGGCAACGCCGCCACGGCGACGGTGGCCACGGCATCGCTGCCGCCCGGCCAGTACACAGTGACGGGAACCGTGAAGGAAGGCAAGCCGGGCAAGGAAGGCATGAAGCCATGGGAGACGGCCACCTGCACCGCGGGTATCACGGTGAAGGCATACGAGCCGCCGACAATCAGCTGCTCGGCCAGCCCCACGACCATCGCTCCCGGCGGCACCAGCACCATCACATCGTCGGCCGTGAGCCCCCAGAACCGTCCGCTAACCTACAGTTACATGGCCACGGCGGGCACGGTAACCGGCAGTGGGTCGACCGCTGAATACTCCTCCGCAGGCGCGCCGACGGGTTCTGTGGGCATCGGCTGCAACGTGTCGGATGACAAGGGTCACTCGGCCAGCGCAAATACCAGCTTGACCATCGTGGCTCCCATCGTTCCGCCTCCGCCGAAGACTGAGGCGCTGTGCACCATCAGTTTCGCGATCGACACAAAGCGGCCCATGCGCGTGAACAACGAATCCAAGGCTTGCCTGGATCAGGTGGCCCTGGATCTGAAGCAGCAGACCGACGCCAAGGCGGTGCTGGTCGGCGAGCAGACCACAGCCGAAGCAGCTATCACCTCCAAGCAGCAGATGAAAGCGGCCAGGAACAAGCACGCAATGGTGGATCTGTTCGCAGCGCAACGTGCCGTGAACGCCAAGGACTACCTGGTGACGGAGCAGGGCATCGACGCTTCGCGCATCAGCGTTGTTACTGGATCGACCGAGGGGCAGACAGTGGAGAACTATCTGGTGCCCTCGGGCGCGACGTTCACAAACGATGTGACAGGGACGACGCCGGTGGACGAGACTGCGGTGAAGCCGCAGGAGCGCAAGCCGCTGCCGAAAAAGCACTGAGGAAGCAGGCCGTAGCGTAAGCAGGCTGCGTGTCCTGATTTAACTGACAAGATCCTGCGAACTCTTACCCCTCTGGGCAGAGTTCGCAGGATCCAACCTAACCTGCATTTCTCATGCGCGGCGAGATCCCGTAGTGCGGGTCTCCCGATCCGCACATGTAGACTCACCAAGACATCACCGTGCCCCATCCTTTCGGCGGCTTCTTTGCCGAAAGGGTGGGATCGCACGAACCCCAACCGGCTTCCCTCAACTCAGCACAAAAAGTGAATTCGCCGTCCCTCCCGTTTCGCACTCACGCCCCAAGTTGTCTATTCTGGATAGAGAAGCACGGGAGTTCCTCGCCTAAATGAACCGCTTGCAGTTTTTCCCTTTGAAGTTGCGCCAGCTTGGGATTCGGGCCCAGCTCCTTTCTCTTTTTCTCGGTCTCTTCTGTCTCCCGGCCTCGCACGCGCAAGCCGCGTTTACCGTCCTCGGTCCCGACGGCGGCGACGCGCGCGCCTTTGCTTCCGTCCCCGGCCAGCCTCATCACCTCTATCTCGGCACCACCAACAGTTGGCTCTACGATTCGCTCGATAACGGCGCAACCTGGCATCGCCTTGCCAAGCTCGACCGCGGCGACGGCTTCATTCTCGACAACGTCGTTGTCGATTCCGCCAACCCCTCCACTCTCTACGTGGGAGCCTGGAAGAACAGCGACGACGGCGGACTCTGGATCAGCCACGATACCGGGCGTACCTGGCACGAAGTCCCTCTCTTGAAGGGCCAGCCCGTACATGCCTTCGCCCAAGCTCCTTCTGACCCCCACATTCTCTTCGCCGGTACTCTCCAGGGCGTCTTCCGCTCCAGCGATTCCGGGGCCACCTGGACCCAGATCAGCCCGCCCGGCAGTCACGAGATCCACGAAATCGAATCTCTCGCCGTCGATCCCACCGATCCCGGCATCGTCTACGCGGGAACCTGGCACCTGCCCTGGAAAACCACCGACGGCGGCCAAACCTGGCACAACATCAAAGAAGGAATCATCGAGGACTCCGACGTATTTTCCATCATCGTCGACCCGGAAAACCCGCACATCGTCTATCTGAGCGCTTGCAGCGGCATCTACAAGAGCGAAAACGCCGGCCTTCTCTTTCACAAGATTCAGGGCATCCCGGCCGAGGCGCGGCGCACCCGCGTTCTTATGCAGGATCCGGAGAATCTCCAGATCGTCTACGCCGGAACCACCGAGGGCCTCTACAAAACCGTCGACGGCGGCCGCACCTTCGATCGCATGACGGACTCGGACACGATCGTCAACGACGTCTATGTCGATCCTGGCGACTCCAATCGCGTTCTGCTGGCCACCGATCGCGGCGGCGTTCTCGCCAGCAACGACGCCGGCGTCACCTTCACGCCCTCGAACGCCGGTATCTCCGAGCGCAAAATCGCAGCCCTGCTCGTCGACGACCGCAACCCAGGCCGCGATCCGGACCGCAAAATCGACAGCAACGATCCTGCCATCCTCTATGCCGGCGTGGTCAACGACAAGCAATTCGGTGGTGTCTTCCGTTCCGTCGATGCCGGCGCGCATTGGGAGCAGCTCGCCGCCGGGCTCGATGGCCGCGACGTCTTTGCCCTCTCGCAAACCAAAGACGGCGCCATCGTGGCCGGAACCAGCCATGGCATCTTCGTTCTCGGCGCAGCAACCGACCCGCCCACATCGAATAATGAGGCTCGGGTGTCCTCGGTGAATGAGACTCGGGTGCCCCCGGTCCCTCGCCCTCGGGGACCGGGGAGTGCAGAAACTCAACCAGCCGACGATCCAGCTCCCGCCGACTCCGCCAATAAAGTGCCAACAGAGCCTATTGGGAAAATGCCAGATGGGAGCACGAAGTGTCAGGGCACGACTTTAGTCGTGCCGCAACCGTCGCAGGATGAGAGTGGGGCTTTAGCCCCTGCGGAAACCTCGCAGCCTGCCTCCGATCCGCCCCCAACCTGCTCCGCGGGCAACGCCGCGCAGACCGCCTTGTCCTGGCAGCCGCTCAACGCCATCGCCAACACGCTCGAAAAGACCACCACGGAAACCTACCGCGGAACCAAAGTCAACATCGAGAAAACCGTCGACGCGCCCGTCATACAACTTGAAAGCCTCGTCAACGCGCTCGACGTCTCGGGCGATGTCTGGGTCGCGGCCACCAACTACGGTATCCTCACCAGCCACGATCGGGGCGCAACCTGGCAGGGCGGCCCGGTCATGGGCCTGGGCGACTATCTCTCTGTCACCGTGCAAGGCAGCAACATGGTCGCGGCGCGCGACGACAGTGTGGTCATCTCCAGCGACTCTGGCCAGTCCTGGTTTCCCCTGGGGCAACCCACCCTGCTCACCCACATCCATCGCGTCGTCTTTTCGCCCGACGGAACCCTCTGGCTGGGCGGGCGCGAAGGCGTCTTCTTCACGCGCAACCTGGGCAAAAACTGGATGTTGATCAATCGTCTTCCCTTGCGCGACGTTGACGATCTCAGCTACGACCCAGTCTCCAAACGTGTTCTCGTCAGCTCGCGCACCAATGACGGTGTGTATGCCATCGATCCCAGAACCATGTCCTGGGTCTTTTGGCAGACCGGCTACCAGATCGCCCTCATCCGCGCAGCCGGCGACCGCCTCGTAGCCGCTTCGCTCGATGACGGCGTTTTACTAGGCCCCAAAGTCCCGCCAGCCCCCGCGCCGCCGCCGGACGCGGCAGCGCCTTAATGGCAAACCCGCCAAATCCAACCGCCCGGCATCTATTGCGGAGTGTATTTAGCGATGAACCTTCCCAGCGTGCTGTTCCACGTGGCGAACTGATCGTTCAGCGATTCGTAGGTGCCGCCGGGCGAGACAGCGACAGCCATTCCCAGCCAGGGATCGTTGACCTCGTCGTAATAAGCCGTGCACCAGCGGTTGTCGTAGTTCCAGGCGTTGACCTGCGCAATATCGAATTTGCCGTTGGCAGAAAAGCCGGCGACCAGGCTCAGATAGGCGGAGCGACCGCCCTTGAGGTCGTCGACCATAATGGTGACCGGTGTGTCCTGTGCAGTGGTCTCGACATGGGGCTTGCCGCTCTTACCGATGACCACCTTCGACGGGTAGCCTGCGCTCTCGAGCCAAGCGACGACCTCTTCCAGCGTCAGACCACCGTCAGGAATCGCGCGCAACGGCGCCGGCGGCGGTTCTGGCGCGGCCGCCGCCGCAGGTAGAACTGCTCCGGCAGGCTCGGTCGTGGCGGCCTCTGCGCTCGGCGCGCTTTCCGCAGTTTCCAATGCAGCCCCGCAATTCTTGCAAAATCTTTGATCCGGACGGGACTCTGTGCCGCAACGCGGGCAAATCATGGCGATTCTCCAGTTCTGAAGCGAAGATTCGTAAAGCGTCTAACTCAAAAAACGCCTGAACTTGTCGTGCCTTTCGATCCAGGCCGCGAACTGACCGTTCAGCGCCTCAAACGTGCCGCCGGGCCAGAGAGCGATATCCATAGAAATGCACGGACCGATGGCGCTGTCGTAATAAGCCCTGCACCACAGGATCTTCCCGTTCCACTCGTTCAGCTTCGCAACATTGAACTTGCCGTCGATAATTAATCCGGCTATGAGCTCAAGAGAGGGGCAGCGCCCGCTCGTGCAGCCGGGCATAAAGATGTCGAACGGGTGGCCGCGCGTATTGCTCAGAATGTGGCGCTTGCCGTTTTCGGCGGTAACAATCTTCGCGGAGTAGCCTCCGCTCTCGAGCCACGCCACGACCTCTTCCATCGTTAATCCGCCTTCAGGAATAGGATGCATCGGCGTCGGTGCGGGTGCCCATGGCTGCGGCACGGCCGCCACAGCAGGTACAGCCACCGCAGCAGGCACATCTCGCCCGGCGGGCCAGGCAACGGCGGCCGCTGCGCTTTGCGCGCTCTCCGCAGTTGCTAAAGCAGCGCCGCAATTCCTGCAAAACTTTTGTTCCGGCCCAGACTCCGTTCCGCAACGAGCGCAAAACATGGCGACCCTCCCGTTCTGAAAAGGGAATTCGTAAAGCGTCTCTAAAAAATATCATCTCCGCAATCGCCAGGTGAAACTATCGCCTCACCGCACTGGCTTAACAACCCTCTGTGGACAGCAGGGGATCGGAGAGCGCCATTCGGCGCGATCAACTACGACGCGGCGAAAATCTGCTCAGTTGCCTTCACCGTCCATCTCTTCCGCCGTCCCCAACCTATTCCGCATCGAGCCTGGCTCATACCCAATAAAAAAAAGGCGTCGTCTGTGGACGGCGCCTTTCTTCATTCATAGTTGGTGCGCAATCCCCGCATTCAGGCTCTGCGCAGCCACCGCGATTTGAGAGATGCAACGACCAGGCCCAACCCCGTGAGGGTCAGAAGCATGGAACCAGGTTCGGGAGACGGGGTCAAATTGAAGCTATAGTCGGAGCCCGCCGCGGGTGTCCCGCTCAAAGCAATGGTGGATGTGGTAACAGGGTCGCCAGTCCCGGGAGACCCAGCGAAGTCGAGGAGCAATTGTGCCGGGGTCTCGGTGCTTTCAAAGCTGAAGCCGCTCAGCGAGTCTCCGGGGTCGAGATCGGCGGTCGTTGTCGTCCATTCGATTCCAGCCTTGCCCGCCGTGGCCGGCTTTATGGTGTCCGTCCAACTCGTGGGGGAAGTGACATCGGTTGGAACTGCGGAGAGGAACCCAGTGCCGGGTACCCACGCGAACCAGAAGGTTCCAATGTCGGTGGTGCCCGTGTTGTCGATGGTGATGGTGTAGTCGTAGACACCCGCCGAAGGTTCTGTATACGTGTAGGTGCCTGTGGCAGAGAGAGAACTGGCGTGCGCGATCGCGGCCATCGCCGCAACCAGAAGGAGCAAGCTCAGCTTTCTTCCGTGGTGGGGAATGACATTCATTTTTGCCCTCCTTGGCCTATGCCGCGCTTCACGCTTTCGGCATCCCACTATATAAGCACCAGGACTTCCTTTTGGGCAAGAGCGCAAAATATTAAAAAACCCTGACAATTGGTTATTTGGCATGGCCTTCATCCCAGGAGCATTCCTGCCGCCGTCAGGCGGATCTTGCCAACGCAGACTGCCCGCAGGCGAACTGTCAAATTACAATCTGTCTCACCCGAGGGGTTCACCCCATCGCCCACGCAAGCCCATCCGGCTAAAATTTCCCGCAACTCGCTGAAAACACGCCGCAAAATCCACATGCCAGATTGCAGAGAATTAAGCGTGTGCGGCGCACAATGATTCTATGCAGATTGCCTCCGATCTCCGTCGCTGCCCCAATGCGCGCCTCACGCGCGCATTCGACCGCGATTTCGTGGCGAAACGTCCGGGAATAGGCCAGTCCTTCAAATCCGCCCAGCGCCTCAGATCCGCCCAGCCCCTCGAATTCACCCAGTTCTTCAAGTCCTCATCGATCAGTACCAAACCGGGGTATAGCATCTATAGAAACGCTCGCGAATCCTCCTGTCAGGGGTCTCCTGGTTCAAAATGTCAGGCATGTCCCCGGTTCAAAATATCAGGTATGTCCCCGGCCCGTACCCCCCCTCCCCCTCCCCCTGCCACCGACACCCCACCCCCGGGTACCAACCAGAAGCCAGGAGCTGGCGGAGCCGTCCTACTCCCTGCTGGCTACTCCCCGCTCCCTGTCATACCCACCCCCGGACGCAAGCCGGAAGCCGGCCTTCTTGTTCTTCCGCTCCCCGTTTTGCAAAATCGACAAAGAAACTGTGAGGCAAACTAACATTAAGCGAATCAATAGTCTACAGCCGAAATTCAAGCGTCGTACTTTGGCAGTATCCCAGTACGAAAATACCAAGTCGCAGAAAACAAGCCAGTTGCAAAAATCCTCCTTGCCCGCCAACTCTGTCGGCACTACTAACTCCGCTAACGTCGCTAACTCCGCTAGCTCCGCTGCCTTTGCGTCTTCCTCCGCTTCGTCAACGTCCCTCCTAAACAGGCGCACGGTTTCAATCCGCGCCAGATCAAATCGATTGTTGGGAGAAGTTCGCATGATGAAAAAACTGGCGCTCGCAGCTCTTGCTCTCGCGCTCGGCTCCGTCTCCGCGTTGGCCGCCGACTTTAGCGGCAAATGGTCAGCCGATGTTCCGGGACGCAACGGCAACACACAAACCACGACCTTCACGTTTACGGTTGACGCCTCGGCCATGACAGTCACAGGCACGGTCACGGGCCGCATGGGCGACATGCCCATCACCAATGGCAAGGTGACCGCGGATACCATCGCCTTCGACGTTGTTCGCAGCTTTAACGGCAATTCCATCACCATCAGTTACGCCGGCAAAGCCGACGGAGACACCATCAAGTTCACGCGCACCTTCAATGGCGGCGGCATGGGCGGTGGTGGCAACGGTGCTGGCAATGGCGGCGGCGCTGGCGCCGGCAACGGTGGTCGTCCTCCAGTGGAGTTCACGGCCAAGCGAGGAGCTCCTGCAGCCGCTCCTCCTGCACAGTAATTCCGGCGGACACCACAGGAGATTTTTGTCGCGGAGATAACGAGCGAAGTGATAGGGTGGAACCACAACGGCTGGAGGCCGAGTCCACCCTATGCTCTTTGCCACCATCCTGCGCCTTCCGCGGCGCGTGGCTGCGAGTTGCCTCTTCGCATTTTCAGGTCTTCTGTTTTTCCCCTCCGCGCTGCTCTGCGCTCAGACTCCTCAGGCCGGAACATTTGACGCCACCACGCTGCGCCAGCCCACGGATCTGGGCATGAAATGGTTGCTAACAGCCGGCGACGATCCTGCTTATGCGCAGCCCGGATTCGACGACTCAAAGTGGATGGTCGTGGATCCGAATGAGACAATGCTGAGCTACTTTAAAGAGCGTCCTGAAATTGTCTGGTATCGGCTCCATGTAAAGGTTGCGCCCAATGAAATGGGCCTGTCGTTGCGCGAGTGGAACCTTGCCAGCGCCTTTGAGATCTACGTCAATGGACAGAAGCTGATCAGTACGGGTTCGGTATCGCCTTTCGAGCCGTATAACTTCGACGCCTATCTCATCAAGCGCATTCCTGACCAAGAGATCGCAACCGGCAACATAGTGATTGCAATCCGCGTGCGCATTTCGCAGCGGGATTGGGCCGCAGGGTTTCCAGGCCTTTACCCGTACAACCTGACTATGGGCCAGGGACACGCGCTGCTGGACTCAACGTGGCTCCAACTGATCGGCGGGAATGCTCTTGACTGGTTCGGCAATCTAACCGGGCTCGGACTGGGCTTAGTAGCGCTTGCTCTCTTCATCGCGCAGCGCGACCAGCATGAGTATTTATGGATCTTCCTGCTCTTTCTCACTGGCGCGTTGCACTTGGTGCTTGCGTCGTATCGCTACTTCCATAACATCGCCCCGCAGTGGGAATATGTGCGCACGCTGCTTGGCATTGCGGGCACCATTTTCCTGGTGCGCACGTTCTTCGCCCTGCTGCGCATTCCCTTCAAAGCATGGATTCGCGTCGCGCTTTCAGTTGTCATTGTCAGCATGCTGGCCTCCGCATATGCGACGGTGAATGCGGTCGGATCGTGGATCTTCAATTTCCTTTCGTTCGTGCCACAAGGAGCGCTGCTTGCCGGAGTCATTCCAGCGTTGCTCATCGTGCATCTGCGCCGCGGCAATCGCGAAGCTGGCATCCTTCTGGTTCCGGCAATGCTGAACGCGCTGACGGTCTACCTCAATCTTGGCTTCTACATCGCCACGAACTTCCCCAGCATGGCCAGGAGCGCTGACGCTCTTCGGACGGCGATCTTCAATCCGGCCATCGGTCCGTTCGCATTGGACCTGAATAATCTGAGCAACTGCCTTTTTGTGCTTTCGCTCGGCATCATCATCGTGCTGCGCTCCACGCGCATGAGCCGTCAGCAGGCGTTCATCGAGAGCGAGATGGCGGCAGCGCGCGAGGTGCAGCAGATCATTCTGCCCGAGCAGTTGGAGCGCGTGCCTGGATTCTCCATCGAGAGCGCCTACGTGCCGGCACAGCAGGTGGGCGGCGACTTCTTTCAGATTCTTCCCGCGCCGGAGGGATCCCTTCTGCTGGTGGTCGGCGACGTGGCCGGCAAAGGATTGCCCGCGGCCATGCTGGTCTCCGTCCTGGTGGGCGCCATTCGCGGCGTGGCCGAGTATACCTCGGAACCCGCGGAGTTGCTGGCCAATCTCAATCAGCGGCTGGTGGGGCGCGTGGCCGGCAGTTTTTCCACGGCTCTCGCGGCGCGCATCTTTCCCGATGGTTCCGTGGTTCTATCGAACGCCGGACATTTGCCGCCGTATCTCGACGGGCAGGAAGTGCCGGTCTCGGGAGCGTTGCCGCTCGGGGCAAAACTCGGCACGCACTATGAGACCATGCGCTTCCAGTTGCCGCGCGGCAGCCGCCTCACGTTCTACTCCGATGGCATTGTCGAGGCGCAAAATCCCAAGGGCGAGCTATTCGGCTTTGAGCGCGGCCGCCAGATTTCCATGGAACCGGTGGCGTCGATCGTCGAAGCGGCAAAGCAATTCGGGCAAATGGACGATATGACCGTCATCGCCATCACGCGCGATGCGGCACCCGCGCGCGACGCCCAGCCGCAGAAAGTCTCAGTGCCCGCGCCGGCACTGGCGAATTAAGCGCTTTTCCGCGCGTCGGTTTGGCTCTTCTACTTCACTTGGCAGGGCCGACAGATTCCGCAAGGATGCGCTCCAGGCCTGAATAGTCCTTCTGCAGGTGGCTGAGTTTGGACGCATTGATCATTTCTTGTTGCGTATGGCCTCTCCATACGAGCTGGTGGCCACCCACGAGCGCAAGTTCGCCGATAAACTCGCGCTGCGCTCGGCCGTTGCCTTCGCGGAATGGATGAATCGCGTTGATTTCTCCGAGGAAATATGCCGCTCGATGAGCCCACGCGGGCGCGGATAGATTCATGAGTTGTTTTTCTCGCGCGAGCTCGGCAAAGAGCTTGTCGAGGTTCGGCCGCAAATATTGGGGCGGAGGAAAGATCGCGCCCGGTTTAGAAATATTAACCGTGCGTAGCTCTCCAGCCCAATCGTAGACATCCTGAAACATGTACTGATGAATGGCTCGCAGGTGTTCGGTATCGAATTTCCCCCGAACCGGATTCCGCTGCAGTTCGAGTAGGCGCCGCAGCGCAAGCGGGGTCTCAATTCGCTGCAAATCCGCAAGATTGTCGATGCCGAACTTATTGGGCGGAACAGAGTTCTCGTTGTTACGGTTTCGATGCGACATGCGTTCCACGACTGGAGGGGGTGAACTGCGATTAGGCTGCGCCTGCAACGGGTCGCTTCTTACCTATTGCGGCTACGTGGCGCTCGATTTCGGAACCTAGCTGCTCGGCGGTCAAGGTGCCGGCGACATACCGCTCGAGCAGAGACGCGGTTGCGGCATCCGGCTCCAGGCCCTCCATGCGGAAGGATGCGACCACGCTACCAACGTCCGTGCGGCGATCTACGAAATCAGCTGCTGGTTTGACCAAGGTCGCCATTCACCATATCTCCTAGCTTAATTCTATAGTCTGCTGAGCTACTAGTGTTACCCATCGGCAGAAAACACTACGCCGTCGCCGCGTCCGCCACCGCCTGCAAGCCCCGCGCTTCAATCTCGAACTCGCGCATCTTGTACTTCTGAATCTTCCCCGAGAGCGTGGCCGGAAACTCCGTGACAAAGCGCACGTGCTCGGGAATCTTGTAGTACGCAATCTGTCCCTGGCAGAACGCCCTGATCTCCTCTTCGCTGGCGTCTACACCCGGCCGCAGGCGAATCCATGCCACCACGATTTCGCCCAGTCGTTCGTTGGGAATTCCGAACGCCTGCACCTCGCCGACCTTGGGATGTGCATAGAGGAACTCCTCCACTTCGCGCGGATAAATGTTTTCACCGCCGCGAATAATCACGTCGCGCGAGCGTCCGGTGATGTGGATGCAGCCGTCCTCTCGCATCACGCCCAAATCTCCCGTGCGCAGCCATCCGTCGGGCTGGATCACGAGCGCCGTGCCTTCGGGATCGCCGTCGTAGCCTTTCATCAGTGCATAGCCCCGCACGCATACCTCGCCCTGTTGGCCGTGGGGCAGCGCCTCCTGGGAGTCGATCGCCGCAATCTTGATGTCGGTCTGCGGCATGGCGCGGCCGACCGTGTTCACGCGCACTTCCAGCGAATCGCCCGCGTCGCTCATCGTTACCACCGGGGAGGTTTCGGTTTGGCCGTAAGCAATCACCAGCTCGCCGATATGCATCTCTTCGAGCACGCGCTTCATCAACTCAACCGGACAGGGCGCGCCGCTCATCATGCCAGTGCGCAGGCTGGTGGTGTCGTAGCTCGCAAAATCGTCGAGTCCGAACTCCGCCACATACATCGCGGGAACGCCATAGACGCTCGTCGCGCGTTCGTCGTGCACCGCTTTCAGCGTGGCCCGCGCGTCGAAGGTCCAATTGGGCAGAATGATGGCCGCGCCGGAATTCACCGCGCTCATGGTTCCGATCACGCATCCGTAGCAGTGGAAGAGCGGCACCGGCACGACAATCTTGTCCTGCTCGGTGTAATGAAATCCCTGCGCCAGGAACTGCCCGTTGTTCACCACGTTGCGATGCGTCAGCATCACGCCCTTCGGAAGTCCAGTCGTCCCGCTCGTGTACTGGATGTTCGCCACATCGTCGACGGCCACGTGATCGGGCAGCCGTCCCTCGGCGTCGAGCAGAGCCAGCCATTCCGGCGAATCGAAATAAATCGTGTGCTCGAGCGCCAGGTCGAGACCATGGCGCGCGCGGCCCAGGATCTCCTCGTAGTCTGCGCGCTTGTCTTTGTGCCACAGAAACAGCGCCTTCATGCGCGAGCGCGTAAGCGTGAACCCAAGCTCGTGCGAGCGGTAAGCGGGATTCACATTCACCAGCGCAACCCCGGCCCGCGCGCAACCCATGTGCATCACGATCCACTCAGCGCAATTGGTCGACCACAATCCCACGCGGTCGCCGCGGCGAATGCCCAGCGCCCACAATCCGCGCGCGGCGCGATCGGCCTCGGCGCTCAACTTCGCCCAGGTGAGCCGCCGCTCCTGGTGGCACGACACCACCGCCGGCCGGTCCGGGTAGCGATCCACAGTCCGTTGCAACAGATCGCCAATCGTCAATTCCAGCAGCGGCCGTGCCGGCCCCCGCGCGTAGCTCTGGGTCGAAGTCTGCTCGTCAATATTCATGGAAACATTGGGCATCCTGCTTCTGCCTCTTTTTTGAGCGATGAACGGCAGTGTACGCCGCAAACCCGGCCGAATCGTGTGATCGAAGCCACACCGATGAGGCCGCCTGGGGCCGCCAGCGCAAGCACCCGGTTTTCGGTATCATCACTGTTATGAGCGTTGAGACTGCGGGCTCTCATCCAAGCCGCGCTTTTCAAACCTACGATCCGCACCTCGAGCCCATCGCCACCAAAGTGATGGCTCGGCAGCGGCTCATTGCGGACGACGGCCTCAAGCTCTATCGCTCGAGGGACATTCTTGCCGTGGGCTGGCTTGCCAACCATGTGCGCGAGCGGCTGCATGGCGACGTGACCTACTTCAACGTCAATCGTCACATCAACCCCACCAACGTGTGCGTGGCGGCATGCAAGCTCTGCGCCTTCGGCCGCAAAAAAGGCGACCCCGCCGGATACACC
Source organism: uncultured Acidobacteriaceae bacterium (assembly GCA_963732305.1). Taxonomy (GTDB): domain Bacteria; phylum Acidobacteriota; class Terriglobia; order Terriglobales; family Acidobacteriaceae; genus Telmatobacter. The sequence goes on along the minus strand of CAVSYW010000001.1, from coordinate 553,232 downwards.
ATGGCTCTCGACGAGGCGTGGGAGACTGCGGCCTCCGGCTACTCCGAGGCCGTAACCGAGTTCCACATCGTCGGTGGCCTGCACCCGGACCTGCCGCTCGAGTTTTTTCTCGATCTCGTTCGCGGCCTCAAAGAGCGTTTCCCCAAGGTGCACATCAAGGCTTTCACCATGGTGGAGATCGCGTTTCTGGCCCGCCGCGCCAAGCTCAGCATTCAAGAAACCCTCCTCAAGCTGCGCGATGCGGGAGTGGATTCCATGCCCGGCGGCGGCGCGGAGATCTTTGCCGCGCGCGTACGCTCGATTATTTGCGACCATAAGATCGACGGCGAGGAGTGGCTCGAAACCGCGCGCACGGCGCACAAGCTGGGCTTCAAGTCGAATGCGACCATGTTGTACGGCCACATTGAAAACGATGCCGACCGCGTCGATCACCTGCTCAAGCTCAGAGCCTTGCAGGACGAAACGGGCGGCTTCCAGACCTTCATTCCACTTGCCTTCCATCCGGAAAACACGCCGCTCGACCACCTGCCCGTGACCACGGGACTCACCGACATCCGCCAGATTGCCGTCAGCCGCCTCCTGCTCGACAACTTCCCGCACATCAAGGCCTACTGGCAGATGATGACGCCCAAGATTGCGCAGATTTCGCTGCGCTTTGGCGCCGACGATCTCGACGGCACCGTGATCGAAGAAAAGATTTATCACGACGCCGGCGCCACCACGCCGCAAGGCATGACCCGCGCGCAACTCTGCCGCCTCATCACCGAGGCCGGCCGCGTCCCCGTCGAGCGCGACACGCTCTATCACGCGGTGACGCGCAGCGAGGACAGCTTTACGGTGGCCGTGTAAAGCGTTTCCATGCTAAGCTAGACTTAGCTAAGGAGGCGACATGCCTGCAATTATCAAAACGCCTTTGACGGTCAATATCTTCGAAGCCAAAACAAATTTGTCCAGGCTCATCGGGAAAGTGGAACAGGGCGAAGACGTAATTATTGCGCGAGCAGGCAAACCCGTGGCGCGATTGACCGGGCTGGTACCTGATAAGCCGACGATTCGCTTCGGTGGGCTCAAGGGCAAAATCTGGATCGCTGACGACTTCGACGCTCCGCTTCCCGATGAGATTCTGGCTGAGTTCGAGGATGGCCCTATCTTCCCGCGGGAACCCCATGCTGAGGATCGAACGACTCAACAGGAAAAGAAAGCATAAACAGTTTGACCATGCGCCTGCTGCTCGACACCCACATTTTTCTCTGGTTAACAGCGGACGACACACGTCTGCGCTCCCCTGTACGGCAGCTTTTGACGAGCGCGAGCGAGATTTTTGTTTCTTCAGCAAGCATCTGGGAAATCGCCATCAAGTCTCGTATCGACAAAATCAAGGCGGACCCCGATGACGCAATACTGGAGATGAAAACCTGCGGATTCCATGAACTGCTCGTGTCGTCTCTTCATGCGGCAGCGGTTGCGAAGTTGCCGCTGCATCACCGGGACCCCTTCGACCGATTGCTAATTGCCCAGGCTATTGCCGAGCATCTTCAACTTGTTACCGCCGACTCCAGGCTTGGCGCTTACTCCAGTCTGGTCATGATCGTCTAATTTCACGGTCGGCTCTTTTCTGCCGCCGCCGCAGATATAGATCACATCGGTTTGCTCACGCCGCAAATGCCCGCCGGTCATTGACTCGGCGATTCTGGTGCGAAACTGCACTCAGATAAACATCGGGCGCTATAAAACAGGTCATTCAGGAGTGCTTGCGGAATCCTGGGCGGGCTAATTCTGCGCCATCGCCGCCGCCGGCTTCTCGTCGGCCGTAAACGGCGTCCATGGTCCCGCAATCATGTCGTGCAAAATCGGCTTCTGCCACGCAAACTCCGGATGCGCAGCAAGAAACGGCGCGGCCATGAAATCTTCGCCGCAAGGGTGGCCCGCGCGGCCGATGAAGCTCATCTTCGCCGCCATGTCCGAGTCCGTCACCTTGCCCGTCACCGCGCCTCCGGGATTGAAAGGTGGATCGCCCCAAACCTTCTCTCCGACCGGCGACGTCTCCTCGTGGCCGCACAGGCTGCGCTTACCAATCTCGATCTTGTGCTCATACGTGTCGTAGTGGTCTGAAAGGTACGCCTCGGCCAGCGCCGTATCCAGCGCGCCGTAGTGCTCCTTCATAAATTGTACGGCGCGAATGTGGCGCGCATTCATCGAGCTCTCCGCATCGCCGGGATCGAAGCCCGGCGTGTCATCGCGAATCAGCGTAGGGTCCCAGGCAAAGTTCGACGACACAAAGTAGCCGTCCTTCTTTCGTTTCAGCGGAGTGTTCTTTGACCCCAGCTCCAGGTAAGCAATCTCGCCCGTCTTGCGGTCGCCGATGAGCCACGAATTGGCGTAGCCGCCGTTGTCGCCCTTGCGCATGATGGCGGCATACTCGTCGATCGACGTGGCATACTGCATCGCCTTGCGCGAGCGCTCGAATTCCGGAATTCCGTTCACATCGAATCCCTTTGCCATGGGCAGCGTGGTCTCGGTAATCATCAGCCCGCTCGCGTTCATGCCAAAATCGTCCTGGCTCGTAATCACGCCAGGCATCCCGTCCATCAATATGTGCTGTCCGGTTGCGGGCACAATGTCGAAGACCACGGTCCAGCGCTCGCCCTCCGCATAGGAGCTCCAGTTGCTGTGCGCGATTACAATCTTGCCGCCCTTGGTCGCCGAACCGGTGGCAATGAAGGCGCTGCATTTGCCCGGCGCCATCGGCTCATTCCCGGCGGTTTTATGTTCTTTCGCATCCAGCCACGGAATGTAGTAGTCGGCAAGCTCGATATAGCCGTTCAGCGCGACAACATCCCACAAGTCCAGCACCGATCCCTGCGACTTCAACCCTTCCGCAATGCCTTTCAGCTCCTTCTGGTATTCGGCGTCGAGATGCGGCCAAAGCACGTTTTTTGCCGATTCGCGAAAAAAGCTCCAATCGCGCTTCGCGTGGTGCGGTGCCTCCACCTGGTAGACCAGAACGTTGTCTTCGATCTCCCTCGCCAGCAAATAGCCATGCTGATATCCCACCTGCTCCGGCGTGCCCTGCAAGTGCACATACGTCCATCCGCCCTCGTTGAACTTGTACGAATTTTGAAGCCGCGCATCGGGCGCGGCGGCTGCGGCAGATGCGGCTAACACAGTTACGAACGAGGCGGAAACAAGCAGAACAGAGAAGCGCATAAGGTGGACTCCTTTGGAACTCGGTTTTTCGAGGACAAATGGGCGTTCGAAATATCGAGTTTCTCAATCTGGATAGAAACGAGTGTACACTTGGCTGCGGGGCTTACTGCCGCACCACCACGCCGTTCTTCATCACAAAGCTCACATGCTCCATCACCGTGATATCGTCGAGCGGGTTGCCGGGCACGGCGACGATGTCGGCGAAGTATCCGGGCTTGAGCTCGCCGATCTGCCCGTCCCAGCGCAGCAGTTTTGCTCCGTTGATCATGTCGGCCTGCAGCACCGCGAGCGGCTTCATTCCGTAGCGCACCATCAGAGTGAGTTCGCGCGCCTGCGTTCCGTGCGGAAACGGCCCCACGTCGGAGCCCACCGCAAACGGCACTCCCGCCGCGATCTGTTTCTTGAACTCGGCAATCTTGTAATCGAGCATCGCCGACTCCGCCGCGGCCTGATCCTGCGCTTCGCGGTGCGTTGCAAAGAATTCAAAGATGGTGAAAGTCGGAACCGCGAAGATGCCTTTCTCGCGCATCAGCCGCATGGTCTCGTCGCTGAGCTGCGTCGCGTGATCGATCGACGCCACGCCGGCCTGCGCCGCAAAGAGCGTGCCCGGTTCGCCCATGGCATGCACGCCCACAAACGTGCCTAGCCGGTCGGCCTCCGCAACCGCCGCTGCCAGTTGCGCCTCAGTATATTGGTAAGGCGTGTGCAGGACTCCGTCGATCATTTTGTCCGGGCCTGTCTCGTAAATCTTTGCAAAGTCCGAGCCTTGCTTGTGCTGTTCGCGCATCACGGCGACGATCTCGTCGGCGGTATTCGCGTAGTCGGCGTTTGAAAGCACGTGCTGCGCGGGATTGAATTTGTTGGCGTCCTCGTGGCCGCCGAGAATATCAATCGCATTTCCACTAATGCGCAGGCGCGGCCCGGGAGTCAGTCCCAGGTTGATGGCGTCGCGAATCGCGGTGTCGGCCGAGCCAGCGCCCTCGGTGCCCATGTCGCGCTCGGCGGTAAATCCAGCCATCAGGTCGGCCTTTGCCGCCTGCTCCGCCAGAATCGTGCGCCACGGAACGGATTCGATGACCGTCTGCAAGTCCTCCGCGCCGGGATGCAGGAACAGGTGCACGTGCGCGTCGATCAAGCCGGGCAGCAGCGTGGTATCGCCAAGATCGATAATCTTCGCGCTCGGAGGGTGGTCGACTGAAGTTCCGACCGCCTTGATGCGCTCGCCCTCAATCAGAATCTCGCCCGGCCGCAGCACGTTGCCGGTATCGACCTCAAGCAGCCGCGCGGCATGCAGCACGATGGGATTGGCTGGCAGGTTCACACGCTGCTGCGCGAGAACTGATATGCAGAAGGCGCAGCCGGCGCAAAGGGCGAGAAGGACGCGGCGGACTGGAAAGTGGAGCATGGGTACGAATATAGCAATGAAATGGCAAGTTGCAGCAGCAAAAAAGGTGGGAACGGCTTTGCCGTCGAAGCGTGTTCTCATCTTCACACCCCGACAATCAAGATACAGGTGTGTCACGCGCTGGAGCCACGCGGCGCGCTTAGTTGCGGGTGTAAGATGAATGCATCAATCAATGCATTGATTGATGCATTGAGAAAGAGAGAAAGCCATGAACCGCAGAGTCGATGCACACGTCGCCCGTACTCAGTTCGGCCAATTAATGGATCGCGCAGTGCGCAGAAAGGAGCGGTTTGTCGTGGACCGCCGCGGCGAACCATCGGTCGTCATCCTCAGCGTGCAGGACTATCTGGCCACGGTTAAGCCGGCGCCGGAGTGGCTGCGGAAGGCTTGGGTAGAAGCTGGGAAGAAGGGCGTCGACAAGATGAAGATGAAACGACTCGATGCCCAAATCGACGTCTACAGGCCGGAAAAACTGGCTACCGGAAAATGACGCGCGTCTAAGGAACCTCTGCGCAGGCGCGTGATTTTGCAGCGATGACTCGAGCGCAGATGATTTCTTGATTTCGGATCATTTTTCTGTCGGGAGAGGCGGGTTGCTGCTTGTCTTTTCGGTCTCTTGAGGCCCGTTTTCCGGCCTCTGGAGACACTATGCCCTTTGAGGGGCCAACCGGTTGCGGTGTTGGTACAGGTTCACCAGCGCGAATGCCGCGCACAGCCACTGGTGGTTTTTCCATATGCCGCGGTAGCGCACCTTGGTAAATCCGAAAACGCGCTTGAGGATGCGAAACGGATGTTCCACCCTGGCTCTAACGCGGGCCTTGGTTCTGTTCTTGCGCCGCGCTTCTTCATCCACATGGTTCTTGTATTTCGTCCGGCGGCACGTCATATCCTGCGCCTTCGGTGCGGCGGCGCGGATCGCCTCGCTCTGGCCCTGATATGCGCCATCGCCCCATACCTTGCGCTCTTCGCCATGCAATAAGTCGGGCAGCATGTGCTTGTCTGCCACGTTGGCCGCCGAGGTGGTCACAGAATGCACCACTGTCTCCTTGCTATCCACGCCGATGTGCGCCTTGGCTCCGAAATACCACTGCTTGCCCTTCTTGGTCTGATGCATCTCGGGGTCGCGCGCCCCGCTCGCGTTCTTGGTCGAACTGGGCGCGTGGATAATCGTCGCGTCCACGATGGTGCCGGTGGTGATGCGGATGCCTTGGCTTTCCAGGTAGAGGTTCACCGTGTCCAGCATCTCGCCGCCCAGATCGTGTTCCTCAAGCAGATGGCGGAAACGAAGGATCGTGGTCTCGTCCGGCGCGGCGGCCACACCCAGATCGACTCCGGCAAAGCGCCGCAGCACAGGCGACTCATAGAAGGCTTCCTCCATCCCCGGGTCTGACAGGCTGAACCACTGTTGAAGAAAGTAAGTGCGAAGCATAATCGCAAGTCCCACCGGCTGGCGGCCGTTGCCCGCCTTGGGGTAAAAAGGCTCAACCAAAGCCAATAGATCAGACCACGGAACCACATGGTTCATATGATCCAGAAACAACTCCCGCTTGCTCTTTCGGCCATGCTTCTCAAACATCGCCTGCGATGCCAAGGTCTGCTGAATCCGCGCCATTCGCTTCATACTTATAGTTTATTCAAATATGACGCCGGTTGTAGACTTGTGCAGAGGTTCCCTAAACCGGCTGTAACTTTTGGGTCGGGCGGCCGGCGGCGGTCACCTAATTCCGGATCGGCGAGTCTAGCCAACGGGATACGGGATACCCGACCGCGTAACAAATCACCGCAACGACCAGCGAAGAAATCAATTCGAGCGCAAAGACGGCCGCGCTCAATGTCGTATTCTCTTGCGTCGAATAGATGAGCGCAGAGCCCCGAAAGGGAGGAATCTGGTGGGCGCCAAACCAAATAAAATACACGAGAAAGCCGAATACCTGAGCAGCCGTAAGAATAAAGAGGAAGTGAAGCAGACCCCTCCAGAAGCGGGGCGCAGTGTGTACCCTAGCGAGTTAAAAGGGGTAGGCGAGAGAGAGAACCGCCCAGATCAAGAAATCTGCAATAAGACTAGTTTTCACTGACACCGAGCGCAAAGATAAAACGCAAGCGACCAGATATGCGAGATTTCTCTTGCTCCACATGCTCATTTCTCACGCGCTTTCTCGATCGCAGGATCTTTTGAACGCCATTATGGACGCGCTCTCTTTATCTCAGTAAGCCCCGATCCCCGTCAGGCTCTGCCCCAGAATCAGCGTGTGAATGTCGTGCGTGCCTTCGTAAGTCTTCACGGATTCCAGATTCATGCTGTGGCGCATCACGGGGAAGTCCTCCGTGACGCCGTTCGCGCCCAGAATGTCGCGCGCCAGCCGCGCGCACTCAAGAGCCATCCACACGTTGTTTCGCTTGGCCATGGAGATGTGTTGGTGGCCCGCCTTGCCGGCATCCTTCAGCCGTCCCACCTGCAGCGACAATAACTGCGCCTTGGCGATCTCGCTCGCCATCCACACCAGCTTCTCCTGCACCAGTTGATGGCTGGCAATGGGCTGGTTGTGAAACTGTTTTCTGGTCTTGGCGTAGTTCAGCGCGGTCGAATAGCAGTCCATGGCCGCGCCGATTGCGCCCCAGCTGATGCCGTAGCGCGCCTGGTTCAGGCACATGAGAGCGCTCTTGAGGCTCGTCGCGCCGGGCAGCAAATTGGCCGCGGGAATGTGGACGTTTTGAAGCGTCAGGCCGCTGGTGACCGATGCCCGCAACGACCATTTGCCGTGAATGTCCTGCGCCGAAAAGCCCGGCCTATCTGTCTCGACCAAAAATCCGCGAACACTCTCAGCCCCCTCGCCCAGCACCCCGTTTTCGTCCTCGAGCCTCACCCAGATCACGGCCACATCGGCGATCGACCCTGAAGTGATCCACATCTTTTCGCCGTTCAGGATGTACTCATCTCCGGATTTGCGGGCGCGCGTGGTCATGCCTGCGGGATTCGATCCAAAGCCTGGCTCAGTCAATCCAAAACAGCCCAGCTTTTCACCGCTGGCCAGCGCCGGCAGCCACGTATTCTTCTGCCCGTCGGAGCCAAACGTGAAGATCGGATACATCACCAGCGCCGATTGCACGCTGACAAAACTGCGCAGGCCCGAGTCGCCACGCTCCAGCTCCTGCATCACGAGGCCGTATTCCACATTCGACATGCCGGCGCATCCGTAGCCTTCGAGGCTGGCGCCGTAAAAACCCAACTCGCCCATCGGCGCAACGAGCTCGCGCGGAAAACGCCCCTCGCGAAAGCACGCTTCGATGATGGGCACCACGCTTGCGTCGACAAAGTCGCGGGCCGTGCGGCGGACGAGCAATTCCTCTTCCGTCAGGCTCGCGTCGAGATGGAGAAAGTCGAAACCCTGAAACTTAAAGGCCATGGCTGTACCTGTCGTCCGCGCGGTTCACCGCGACAGATGAGGGTAACAGTCCATGACCTTCTTTTCAAATGCGGTCGAGGATTGACTACGATTCGAGATCGACTCTCAGTTGCGCGGCATCGGCTTCTCGTGAATCACCATCCAGTTGATGCCGAACTTGTCGCGAAACTGGCCGAAGCGGTGGGCAAAAAAAGTCTCGTCCATTTTCATAAAGACTTCGCCGCCCTCGGTGAGTGCGCTGTAAATCCGCTCCGCTTCTTCATTGCTTTCCACTGAGAGCGTCAGATATGCGCTGCGCATGGGCTCCGTGCGCTCCGGAGGTCCGTCGCTTGCCATCAGCAACGTGTCGCCGAGTTGGAAACGCGCGTGGATGATGTGTTCCGGTTTCACGCCCGGAGGCAGATGTTGCGGGTCGCCGGGGCCTGCCATCTCGCCGAACGTGCCCTTCATTAGAGTTTTCGCGCCAAGGTGTTTGCCGTAAAAGTCGAGAGCCTCAGCGCACGTGCCAGGGAAGTTGAGGTACGTATTCACTTTCATCGTCTGGGTTTTCCTTTCGCGGAATTTTTCTCGCTCTTGGTTAAATCAAAAGGTGGTATCAGTGGCGTAGGATCGCGTTGTTCCCAGCGCCGGTAGGCTTCGGCGATCACCGCGTCGCGATTCTGCTCCATCTTCTCGATCGCGGAGCAAGGCGCGTCGGTTCTTTCATGATGCGCGCCCCAGATTAACATTTCGAGAAGAACAGGAGCCAGCGCAATGCCTTTTGCAGTCAAGCGGTAATGCGTGCTGCGTCCGTCCCCAGCCGCTGCCTCTCGCTTAAGAATGCCGCCCTCCTCCAGCTTCTGCAGCCGGTCGGCGAGGATGTTGGTAGCAATCCCTTCGCCGGCACGCTGAAACTCGCGGAAGGTGCGGTATCCGCGTACCATCGTGTCGCGCACGATCAAGAGCGACCAGCGATCGCCCAGCAGGTCAAGCGACACTGCCACCGGACAGCCGGAACGGGATTTGGCTTTGGAGGTCCGGGCCACGAAAGCATCGTACGCAAGTCACTTGCACTTTGCAACCTACAAATGATAGGAATGATTTGTCCGCCGCTTTCCCGTCTAGGCGGCTCAACGTCAACTCATCCGGAGGTCACTATGAGCGCTCTTGGCGAAGCCTCGCGCATCACGCCCTTTCTCTGGTTCAACAGCAATGCCGAAGAAGCTGTTGCGTTTTATCTCAGCATCTTCCCCAACTCGCGCCGCGTCGGCGAGCTGCGCAATACCGGCGACGCTCCCGGTCCCAAAGGCGGCGTCCTCACGGTATCTTTTGAATTGGACGGCCTTCGCTTCACCGCGCTCAACGGCGGCCCGCACCACCAGTTCACCGACGCCGTTTCGTTCGTCGTGAGCTGCAAGACGCAGCAGGAGATCGACCATTACTGGGCGCGGCTCACCGAAGGCGGCACAGAAATCCAGTGCGGTTGGCTCAGGGACAAATTCGGGCTGAGCTGGCAGATCGTGCCTGCGAACATTGGCGAGCTTCTGAAGACTTCAAAGGCGATGCAGGCCATGATGAAGATGAAAAAGCTGGACATCGCGGAACTTGAGCGGGCCTCGCAGAGTTGAAGGCGCGGACCCGCTCAGCGCTTGATAACCTGGGCAATGTCACTGAGCAATTTCCGGCCGGGTGCCCCTTTGTCCCTCGCATTTGGGGACGAGGGGGGACGAGGGACAGCATAAAGCTCGACACATCATAATTCGCTCCGGCAGAGAGTCGTTTTGCATGAAGAGTCTATTTGATGGCGAAACTGTTGCCGAGGTCCGGCGGCGTTTGTCCCGGCTCGAGCCGGATCAGGCGCGGCAGTGGGGCAAAATGAATGTCGCGCAGACTCTGGCGCATTGTTCTCTTGGACTGGAGATGGCGGCGGGAGAAATTCGTCCGCCGCGCGCGCTGATGGGGCGCATCCTCGGATCAGTCGTCAAGCCGATCGCCCTTCGCGAAAACGAGCCGATGCGCCGGAACTCCCCCACGTCGAAAGAGCTTGTTGTCGAAGGCGACAGGAATTTCGAAACCGAGCGCAAGCGGCTAAGCGGACTGATCGATCGCTTTGCCGCCGCGGGGCCAGCCGCCTGCACCAAACATCCGCATGCGTTCTTTGGTTCCCTTACCTCCGACGAATGGGCTGTCCTGATGTACAAGCATCTCGACCATCATCTGCGGCAATTCGGCGCGTAACGTTGCGCGAGCGTGACCCGGCCCGCTCGTTCCTCCGTCGGAATTCTGCTGCCAGTTTCCCGAACTTACCCCAGCGTGGTTCAATGGCTGGGTCACGGGAGGCCGCAGAATGAGCAGTCGTCGCGAATTTGTCAAAGGTTCAGCACTGGTCGCAACCGCATGTCTCTTGCCTGTGAGTACAGGCAGTAACCCGTATGCGGCAGGCGAGGCAGCTGCCGCACCAGCCTCAAATCAGGCAGCCAGTTGGTACGACCGCCCCATGCGCTGGGCGCAACTCGCATTTGTCGAAGACGATCCCGGCAACTACGATCCTCAATTCTGGATCGACTATTTTCGCGACGTTCATGCCGACGCCGCTTGCCTGAGCGCGGGCGGAGTGGTCGCGTTCTACCCCACCGAACTCCCGTTGCAGCAGCGCAGCGCGTGGCTGGGCAACGGCGATGCTTTCGGCGACTTGCTCGCCGCTTGCCGCAAGATGGGCATGAACATAATCGCGCGAACTGACGCGCACGCCTGCTGGCAAAAGGTCTTCGACGCGCATCCTGACTGGATCCGCGTGGATGCGAGCGGCAAACCGGTGCGCCATCCCTCCGATCCCCGCTATTGGGAGACTTGCGCGCTCGGACCTTACAACTTCGAGTTCATGACCTCCGTTCATGAAGAGATCATGCGTCTCTACAAACCGGACGGCATCTTTACCAACCGCTGGGCTGGCAGCGGCATGTGCTACTGCGAACATTGCCGGCAGAATTTCCGCGAGGCCACAGGACTTGACCTGCCGCGCACTCTCAACCCGCAGGATCCCGCGCGCCGTCAATACATTCTCTGGCGGCAGCAGCGCCTCTTCGATCTTTGGCGATTGTGGAACGAAAAGATCCGCGCCATTAATCCCGGTGCGAGCTACATTGCCAACGCCGGCGGCGGTGCGCTGAGCGATCTCGATATGAAGACCATCGCCGAGCTTGCGCCCACCATGGTTGCCGATCGCCAGAGCCGTCGCGGCTTCATGGCTCCGTGGGCCAACGGAAAAAATGGCAAGGAATATCGCGCGACGATGGGCAGCAAAGCCATCGCCGGAATGTTCAATGTCGGCATCGACGACGAGCATCGCTGGAAAGATTCGGTGCAGAACGGCGACGAGATTCGCCTTTGGGTTGCCGATGGAATCGCGCAGGGACTGCGCCCGTGGTTCATCAAATTCAACGCCAAGCCCATCGACCGCCGCTGGCTGCCGGTCGTCAAAGAGATGTTCGCCTGGCACTATGCCAACGAGAACTACCTCAGAAATCTCCACCCGCTGGCGCGCGTGGGTCTTGTCTACTCGCAACAGAGCGCCTTGTACTACGGCGGCGAACAGGCCCGCGAAAAAATCGAGGAGCCGGGACTGGGTTTCTATCAAGCTCTCGTTGAGGCGCGCATTCCCTTCGAAATGGTGCACGACCGTCTGCTTGATGACGAGCATCTCGCGCCGTTCCGCACGCTCATTCTGCCCAACATTGCCGCGCTGTCTGACGCGCAATGCGCCAGCCTGCGCGCCTTTGTGGAGCGCGGCGGCGGACTGGTGGCGACCTACCAGACCTCGCTCTTCGACGAGTGGGGCGTCGCGCGCAAGGACTTCGGCCTGGCCTCGCTCTTCGGCGCTTCCTACGCGGGCAAGGTCCAGGAAAACATGCTCAACTCGTACCTGAACCTGGAGAAAGATTTCGTGACCGGCGCATGGCATCCGCTGCTGCGCGGCTTTGAAGACGCCGGGCGCATCATCAACGCCGTGAACCAGGCGGCCGTGACGCCGGCTGATCAAAACCAGTTCACACCTCTGCGCATCGTGCCGACGTACCCCGATTTGCCCATGGAGTCGGTCTTCACTCGTCCCGGCGGCACGCATTCCCCCGGAGCTTATGTGCAACGCGTCGGCCGCGGCCGCGTCGTCTATTTTCCCGGCGATCTGGACCGCACGTTCTGGCAGGTGCTCGCCGTGGATCATGGAATGCTGTTGCGCAACGCCGTGGAGTGGGCAACGAACGAACCACCGGCCGCCATAGTGGAAGGCCAGGGAATTCTGGACGTGGCCGTGTGGCAGCAGAAAGCCTCCATGACGCTGCATCTCGTCAATCTCACAAATCCAATGATGTGGAAGGGCCCGGTGCGCGAGATCGTCTCCATCCCAGGGCAGAAAATCGCGCTGTGCATTCCGTTCGGCCGTCGCATCCGCCGCGTTCATCTGCTCGTCGCCGCGCGCGACGTTCCCTATCGCACGGCAGGCGACACCATTCATCTGGAAACGCCTTCGATCGGGTTGCATGAGGTCGTCGCTGTGGATTTTTCGACCTAGTCTCCAATCCGCGCAGAATTGGCTTGTTCACAAGCACGCATCCGCCGAGGCAACCATCCGGCCAGACAACCCTGCGCGCGACTTTCACCTCTGCTATCCTTAATGGTTTACCTGAGCAGAAACCGGATTGTAGTGAGCCGGCTTTTTCTTGACAGGGTGGAGGAAACCATGCCGGAGCATAGAGCGCGCAAGCATCATCAGGACCGTGTGGCGGAAACGTTGCGTTTGGAAATCGGCGCCATGATCGAGGGCGAACTCTCCGACCCACGTATCGATTTCTGCTACGTGAGCGAAGTCGCGCTTAATCCCGGCGGAAAGTCTGCGCGTGTGTATGTTGCCATTGACAATGCGGTGAAGGACATCGCCAAGGCAGAGGCTCAAACCATCGCTGGACTCGAAGCAGCCAAAGGCTACATTCGCCATGGGCTGCAGGAGCGCATGGGAGTCCGCCGCGTGCCCGACCTGAGCTTTCTTGCCGATCGTTCGGGCCGCTTCCAGGCGCGCATTGATGAGCTCATGAATCGGTCGCGATCGCGCAAGAGCGCTGCAGCCGCAACTGCGGCATCGCAAGCGGCCGATTTGCAACCAGATCCCGCGAACAAGAGATCTTCCCCGGAACAGGAAGCGTCATTGAATTAGCACATGAGTGCTCTTTCGCAAAAATCCGGAATCGGCCCGCCGGTACCGGCGCCTCAAAGGGGCTCTGCGCGAACTCCCGGGATTCCCGCCGCCCCTGCGCTTGCCGCGATCCTCGATCTGCTGCATCGCGGCGAGCGCTTTCTGGTCTGCTCGCATGCGCGTCCCGATGGCGATGCCGTGGGCTCCATGCTGGCACTGGGCATGGTGATCGAGCAAATGGGCAAACGTGCCCACCTGGTAACAGCGGACCGGATTCCTCTTCAATACCGGCGATTGCCCGGCGCCGACGCCATCTGCACCACCCTGCGAGTTCACGGTTTCTACGATGCAGCCATCCTTTTGGAATGCGACAGCGCCGAACGCACGCGGCTGCGCGGGCTCGAAGATCGCTTCCTGGTCAATATCGACCACCACATCACCGGCATTGAGTTCGCGCAACTCAACTGGATCGATCGCAGCGCGGCGAGCGTGGGCGAAATGGTGTACGAACTGGCGCTTGCTGCGCGCGCAGTCCTCACGCCGCAGATGGCGCAATGCCTTTACACCACCGTGCTCACCGATACGGGCGGGTTCTGTTACGGCAACGTGCGTGAGTCGACCTTCGCTTTGGCGCGCGAACTGGTGCACGCCGGAGCCGACCCCATCGCCATCGCCCACCAAGTCTATTTCTCCGCGCCCGCTTCCAGGCTGCTGCTGCTGGGCGCGGCGCTGCGCAGGCTAAAGCGCGAAGGCCGCCTTGCCTGGCTCTGGGTGACGCACCAGGATATGCAGCGCACCTGTGCCACTGAGGAAGATTGCGAAGGCATCGTCAATGTTGCCCTGGGCATGGCAGGCGTTGAGGCTGTAATCTTTCTGCGCGATTTGCCCGACGGACACATCCGCCTGAGCCTGCGCAGCAAGGGCCGGCTGAATGTTGCACTTATTGCCGCTCGGTTAGGTGGTGGTGGCCACCAAAACGCCTCCGGCTGCACGCTCGATGGACCGCTGCCGCGCGCGCTCAAGCAGACTCTGGCTGAGCTGCGCGGCGCCATGGCAAGCGTGAAAGAGAAGCGCTCCCAACCAGAGTGAATCAGGGCAATCGCATGGACATTTTCATTGACCGGGCAGGTTCGCGTTTTGAGAGTCATTGCCGGCTGGGAGTCGTCGTCCCGGAGGGACGAGTCGAAAATAGCCCAGGGTGGACCCTGAGCGCAGTCGAAGGGGGAACCCTGGGATGGCTCCGATGAGAAGATCGCACGCCCCGTAGGGGCGCGGCGAACCTTCTGCACCGCCGGAATCGATCTTCATGCGATTGCCCTGCAAAGTGAATGATGGCCGCTTCAGAAACCGGCGGAATCTGTTAGCCTTGTCCCTGTCGAAATACTGCAGCGTGTCCGCGTCTGTTGTGGAGCGGATGGTATGCAGGCCCGGGCCCCCATCCGTCCTGCGTCAACACGGAGACCACATCCGCTAGAGACGCGCTGCTGCGCGCTCTCGGCGATACGGTCCTCGAGAAATGGTTCTCGACAATTGGCAGAGATGGGAAATCAACTGGAACCTTCCGCTTCTCATCCACCCGCAGGCGGACGCTGGCGCATGCCGCGCTGGTCCATCGTCTGCGAAGCGTCCATCTTTCTTGCCTTCACCATCTTTTTCCTTCTTTACGGACTGACTCCCGTGCTGGGTGGCGATGGCATGGGCCTGGTGGGCGCAGACGAGCCGCGCTACGCCCAGATCGCGCATGAAATGCTGGTGCACTTCGACTCGGCGCACACGCTCGTCGGGCGCCTCGATGCCTGTGTCACGCCTTATCTATACGGCCGTCCCTGGCTGGAAAAGCCGGCGCTTTATTATTGGCGCGCGATGTTTCTCTTTCAGGACTTCGGCGTGCACGATTGGAGCGCCCGCCTGCCCTCCACCACCTTTGCCTTCATCATGGTGGCGCTCATCTATCTGCATATGCGGCGATTCCGGCCCGGCGGGCATCTTGATGCGGCTCTGATTACGGTTGCCTGCGCCGGCATCATCGGCTTCTCCCGCGGCGCTTCCACCGATATGCAGATGGCCGCTCCGCTGGCCATCGGTCTTCTGGGCTGGTATGCGTGGTACGAAACCGGCTCCAAATTCTGGCTCTACGACATTTACTTTTTCACCGGCCTCGCCACGCTGGCCAAAGGCCCCGTCGCGCCGTTTCTGGCGGTGCTGATCATCGCTGCCTTTGCCTTCCTCCGAAAGGAGTGGAGCATTCTTTACCGATCGTTGTGGTGGCCGGGCATCGTTCTCTATTTCGCCATGGTGCTGCCCTGGTTCATTGCCGTGCAGCATCAGAATCCGACCTTCTTCCGCGAGTTCTTCCTTGAGCACAACCTGGAGCGCTTCGCCACCGACCGTTATCAACACGTGCAGCCGTTCTGGTACTACCTGGTGGTGGTGCTGCTGGCGCTCATGCCCTGGACCGTGGTCGCGGTGCGCGCGCTGATCGACGGAATCCTGACGTCAGTCGCGGAATGGAGGCTGCGGTACTCCCGTGCCGGCAAATGTCTGCCCACGCGCCCCGGCGACGCCTTTCCTGAGTTTCTTGTCCTGTGGGCCTTCATCCCCGTCCTCTTCTTCTCTTTCTCGCAATCCAAACTGCCTGGCTACATCCTCCCATCCATTCCGCCCATTACCATCCTTACCGGCGACTACCTTTACCGCCGCCGCAAACCGGGTTTGAACCGCTGGATCCTTCTCGGCCACGCCGCGGTTTGCGCCATCACCACTGTGTCTGTCCTGCTGATGCCATGGTTCATCGCGCATAGCAGGACCATGCCACCCCTGCACGCGTTGACCGCTGGTGTTCTGGCGGCCATCGGTGCGGGCCTGCTCATTCTGGTTGTGACCAAGGGCTTTGGCGTGGCGTGGCTGCGGCCGGCCACTTGCTGGATCCTGGCGGTTCTTGTGCTTTTCATTTATGGCGTGGGGCCATTCTTCGGCATCCCTGAAGTCTCCGCGACCAAGCGCGTCATTCATCTGCTTGACCGCACGTATTCGGCGCGGCCGCTGGCCGAAAAGCTGGCTGAAGCGGCGCCTGCCGACGAAACCGTAGCCGTGTTTCACGTGCGCCGCGACGTTGAATTCGGCCTCGGGTTCTACCGCGATCACGAGGTGGTGAACTACGACGAAAACGGTGTTCCCGACGAGCAGCACCTGCTCGTGGCGCGCATGCAGGGCCGCCATGGCGTCGACCTCGATACGCAGATGGCCCTCGAGGAGCTGCTGGAGGGCCGTCAGTATCAGCAACTCTTCAGTTGGCCGGAACAGGGGCTGGAGATTTACCTCGTTGGAGCCCACTGAAAGACCTCTACACTTGCGGCTCGACGCGAACCCGTGGCAGAGTGGCCGAAAGGGCAAGACGGAGCCGCGTCACCGCGCTTTGATCGCCATCCGCGGTAACCCGTCTTTGAAGGAATAGGGGAGGAATGCAGACACCGGACGCGAACCTCGAGATTCTCGACCTGCGGCACTTCGCGGCTCCCGTGCTGCGTCCCTTGCTCGATGCGGAGAGCGAGATTTGGGCCAACCGCCTGCATTGGGACTATCGCGCCTCATCCCGCCTGCTCATGCAGTACCTCGATAACCGCATGCTGCCGGGTTATGCCGTTCTTGAGGACGGCAAAGTTACAGGCTACGTATTTTGTGTCTACGAGGAGACCAAGGCGGTGATCGGCGACGTCTTCGCCCTCAACGCCGCCGCTGAAGGCGGTGACGAAGCTTCCGGCCCGGCGCACTCCCGCGAAGAAACACTGCTGCGGCACCTTTTCGAGTTGCTCCTCAACTCGCCGCACGTTGATCGCATCGAATCGCAGTTGCTTATCCATCCCTCCGGCCAGTTCGCTCCGGCCTTTCGCGCGGCCGGGTTTCAAGTCTTCCGCCGCCTCTTCCTCGTGCAGTCCCTGGCAGGGCATTGGAGTCAGCCGCATCAGGATCTCCCCGGCAATCTCGAGTTTCGCGCCTGGCGTGAAGCTGACCTGGCTCCGGCCGCGCGCCTCATCTGCGAGGCCTATCGCAACCATCCCGACAGCGCGATCAACGACCAGTACCGTTCCGTGCACGGCTCCATGCGCTTTTTGAATAATATTGTGCGTTACGCCGGTTGCGGCACCTTTGCCACGCAGGCATCGTATGTCGTCGTGGACCGCGCTAGCCGTGAGTTGGCAGCGTTGGTGCTGGGCTCACGCGTCAGCGAAAAGAGCGGGCATCTCACTCAGGTCTGCGTTCATCCTGCATTTCGCCGCCGAGGGCTGGCACGTACGATGCTCGCGCAGGCCGCCTTCAGCTTCATGCGCCTGGGCGCCTCTGAAATCTCGCTCACCGTCACTGAAGCCAACGCCGAGGCCATCCAACTCTACAAAGACGAAGGCTACCAGCCGGCGCACAGCTTCGATGCCGCCGTCTGGCAGCGCTCTCACACCGCTTGACAGCGCCCGCGTAGCGGGCAAAAGAAGATAGCCCCAGGCGCAAGCCTGGGGGAGAGAATGCAGAGCCCGCACCGCCAGCCCGCTTCAGCGGGCGTAAGACCCGCGGCATCGTCCGGCGGAGGAATCCGGCAATTTCAACCCTCTCATGAGCATCGCGCCCCTTGCGCCGCCAGCCCCTCGCCAGGCAGCGTAGCCCTGGCCACCGCCGCCATCAGGAAAACCCACACGAACCCGGCAAGAACGTCGATTCCGTAATGCACTTCAAGAGCAATGGTGGAGAGAGTGATGCCGCAAGCCGCACAGACGCCCGCCGCCATCAGCCACCACGGAACTTTGCCCCGGCTCAACCACACGATCAGCCACGGATTGGCCGTGTGCAGGCTGGGAAAACAGTCGTACAGATAACGGAAGTTCGACTCCAGAAATGAATAGGTGCGCGTCGACTCAAGAAAATTGGATTGCGTCGTGTCCGCCAGCGTCAAAGGGCCGGAGACGGGAATCAGCAGGTAGCAGATATAGCCGGAGTAAAGCGAAACAATCAGTGCGCGCCGCACCAGGTGGAACTGCTTCCTGTCGCCGGTCCACAAGAACCAGCCCACGGCCAGCAAAGGGGTGAACGGATACAAGGCGTAGAACCCTGACATGACTCGCGCAAACAAACCAGTGTCGAGTCCCCAGTGGATGAACCAGAGATAAGGAGTCTTGCCGAAGAGCGCCAGATCGGCAGCCATCATTTCGTGGTCAAAAGAGGGAATCCCGAGCCACGCAGTGACGGCGGACGCGCCCAGCAGCCGCAGGCTCACATAACCCACCACGGCTACCACAATCAGCCCGAAGTCAAAGACCAAATGCAAAACGCCGCGGGCGGGTACGCTGTAGCGTGAAGCTGCCAGTAGCACTGCGACCAGAATGGCGGCCGACCAGAGCACAACGCGCGCCAGCAACAGGCCGCCGGGCGTGGCGAATTGTGGAGGGTGAAGGACGGCCAACACCGCAACCAGGAGCAAAAAGAGCCCAGTCAGCAATTCGTCGAGATAGGAGCGGAGGAAATCGAGCATGATGGCCGCGTGAAGGAAAAACAAGTCTACGCGGCAGCCACGCGCAAGAGCAAGGCGAGCCGGCTCGACTTCAGGTTGCCAGGGAATTTCGCCGAATCAGCGCCTCCCGCAGTTCGGGCGAAATACGGAAGTTTGTTTGCTCCAACTTTGCAAATACCTGTCGCAGGTCGATCAGACCCAATCGGCTGGCCTGCTCAAGGATTCCAAGAGTGCCGCTCACTCGCAACCCGAGGGACTCCGCCACACCCCGGCCTTCTGCATCGTCCATAAGGACTGCGTCTGCGCTTAGCTCAACGGCCAATTGAATGGCTTCACGCTCTCCAATATCGAGAATGAGAAGAGGCGCCGATGGAGTGGTTTGAATCCCGCGCACCTTCAACCATTCAGGTGCTTTCGCGATCCAGTGCCGTACTTTTTCCGGAGTCTTCGGGTGTTGAAGTTCCCGGTGAACTGCATCAGGAAGCAGCACCTCTTCGAATAATGAAAGCAGAAGATCGGCTTGATCGATGAGGATCAGATAATTCAGCGGAGAGGTATCGGCAACGACGATCATGCGCGGTTTTCAAATCCGGCCGCATCGTTCTCCAAATCCTGACTTGAATAGGCGCGCTCCCAGACTAGGTGGGCCTTGAGGAAGCCATCCAGCTCGTAGCGAGTCTCGAACCCCAGCAGTTCACGCACCTGAAGCGCTGTGAGCACGCCTGAGCGATAACCCTCGATCGCGAAGGCCTCCAAAGCCTCACGCGCGGGGTTGGCGTGTTGGCCAAGATCATCCGGTAGTTGCACGGTCACTTGCATACGCTGAGGTTAGCAAATTACAAGGTTGAAATCCATGAGTCAGGAAAAAGCCTCGAACACGCCGCCTCTAAATCATTGGCGCTGTTTGAGGATCCGGCGGATGTTCCTTTTACCGTGCAGGACGCCGATGATTTCTAGCGGCGAAGTCTCGGGCCGGTAGACGATGGCGTAGTTCGGATAGCGGGTTACTGTCCAAAAACGTACGGGGTGGGCGGTGAGATCGGGCCGCGCATGACCGATCAGCGGATTCTTCACTACGAACGAGCAGGCGTCAAAGACTGCCCCCTCTACGCGGTTCGCGGCTTCCTCATTGTTCTCCGCGATGTATGCCCAGATCTCGAAAAGATCCGCCTTGGCGCGAGGAGTAAAGGCAAAGTCGCTTACTGCCTGTCGATGCGCCATTGCTCTTTCATGGCCTCGATCTGACTTCGCACCTCGGCGCCGCCAATCAGTTCTCCGCGTTCTGCCTGGAGAAAGCCTTCCTCGATGTGGGCCGACAGTGCCTGCCGTTCCTCACCGGTCCAGCTTTCCTCGGCGTCCTGCGCTTCAAGGGCACGGCGGAGGACATCTTCAGCGTCCACATACGCACCGCTGGAGAGCCGCTTGTTGATGAGCGATTCAAGGTCCGGTGGGACGATCAATTGCATCCAGGGCTCTCCTTTCGGGTTGCTTTTATCCTACGCTATGCCTTCGCCGACGTCAGCGCCCCCAGATCCGCCGCCATGCGCTCCGTGCTGAAGGCCTCGATCAAATCGCCTTCCTTCAGATCGCTGTAGTTGCCGAGGCCGATGCCGCACTCCATGCCGCTGTTCACTTCGCGCGCATCGTCCTTGAAGCGCTTGAGCGAGCCGATCTTGCCCTTGAACATCTGCGCGCCGTCGCGCATTACGCGCACTTCGGCGTCGCGGCGGATGACGCCGTCCTGCACGCGGCAGCCGGCGATCGTGCCCACCTTGGGAATTTTGAAGACGGTCAACACCTCGGCGCGGCCCGCGTAGTTCTCCTTGAAAGTAGGATCGAGGAGGCCCATCATGGCCAGGCGAATCTCGTCCTGCAACTCGTAGATGATCGAGTGCAGGCGGATTTCCACGTTCTCCTGCGACGCGAGTTCGGCGGCCTTGCGCTCGGGGCGCACGTTGAAGCCGATGATGATCGCATTCGAAGCTGTCGCCAGCAGCACGTCGCTCTCGGTAATGGAGCCCACGCCCGAGTGCAGCACCTGCACGCGCACCTTCTCCGTCGACATGCGGACGAGCGAGTCGGCCAGCACTTCCACCGATCCCGTCACATCGCCCTTGATGATCAACGCCAGATCCTTCACGCCCGACTGCCTGATCTGCTCCGACAGTCCTTCCAGCGACATGCGCGAGCTCTTCGCCAGTTGCGCCTCGCGTTCTTTCATCTTGCGGTATTGCGCAATCGACTTCGCCTTGTCGCGGTCGGCTACCACGAGGAACGTGTCGCCGGCGTCGGGAATCGCTTCCAGACCCAGCACTTCGACGGGTGTCGAGGGGCCGGCTTCAGTCATTGGGCGTCCGCGGTCGTCGAACATGGCGCGAACCTTGCCGAAAGTGTTGCCCACAATGTAGCTCTCGTTCAGGCGCAGGGTTCCGTCCTGCACCAGGACTGTGGCCACGGCGCCGCGCCCGCGATCGAGCTTGGCTTCGATCACCGAGCCCACCGCCTTGCGGCCGGGGGTGGCCTTGGGCGCGCGGATATCGGAGACGAGGCAGATCATTTCCAGCAGCAGGTCGAGATTGATCCGCTTCTTGGCGGAGACCTCGACAAACACTGTGCCTTCCTGGCCCGCGCCTGCCCACTCTTCGGGAATCAGCCCGCGGTCGGCGAGCTGTTTCTTCACGCGATCGGGGTTGGCTTCGGGCTTGTCGATCTTGTTCACGGCCACGATGATGGGAACCTTGGCGGCCCTGGCGTGATCGATGGCTTCCAGCGTCTGCGGCATCACGCCGTCGTCCGCCGCCACCACGATCACTACGATGTCCGTCACCTTGGCGCCGCGGGCTCTCATGCGCGTAAACGCTTCGTGGCCCGGCGTGTCGAGGAAGACGATCTCGCGACCTGAGGCGGGCGAGCCTTCCTTGGCAAACTTCACCTTGTAGGCTCCGATGTGCTGCGTAATGCCGCCCGCTTCGCCCGCTACCACGTCGGTCTCGCGGATGGCGTCGAGCAGCGACGTCTTGCCGTGGTCCACGTGGCCCATCACGGTAACGACCGGTGCGCGCGGCACTTCGAGCATGTCGAATTTCTCAGTGTCGAGCACCTCTTCGATGGCCTGGTTTTCCAGCTCTTCTTCGTAAGTGATCACGGTGGCGGCCGCGCCGAACTTGGCGGACATGTCCTTGATCATCTCCGAATCAAGCGACTGATTCACCGTGACAAAAATGTTGCCCATCATCAGGGTCGCGATCAGGTCCTTGGCGCGCACTTCGAGCTTCTCCGCCAGATCCTTGACGCTGATGCCCTCGGTGACGGTGATCTCGCGCGTAATCGGCACCGGCTCGTTGCTGTATTGCATGCCGCTGTAGCGTGGCGGCGGCACAAAGCCCTTCATGGGGCCTTCTTTGGTCTTCGGATACTGCTGCTGGCCGCGTCCGCGGCCGCGCGATGCTGCGCGCGGTGGGCGTTGTGTCTCCGGCGGCGGCGTGGTGCCCCCCGGGCCGGGTCGAGCACCGAAGCCGGGGCGTGCGCCAAATCCGGGACGCGCGCCAAATCCTGGCCGTGCGCCTGGGCCTGCCGGTCCGCCCGGCGTAAATCCACCTGGAGTAGAACGTGTGGGATGCTTGGGGCGCGGGCCCCCCGCCGCAAAGGAACCCGGAGCGCCCAGTGGGCGCTGGCCCGGTAGGGTTGGGCCACCTGGACCTCCAACGGGCCTGCGATCGAAGATCGGCCTGCCGCGCTGAATTCCGCCAGTGGCTCCTGCCGCCGGAGGCGCGGGAGCAACATACGATGACTTGTATACTGGCCGGGGCCCGGTCTGCGGCATCACCATGCGCCGCGGAGGCGGTGCAGGTTGCACACGGCCCTGCCCGCGCTGCGCAGGAGTGCTCGACGATTCCGCGGCGATGGTGGGAACTGACTCCGCAATCTCCGCCACGGGCGTCGGAGCCTCGGCAACGGTCTCTGCGGCTGCTGCCTGCTCCAGTATGACCGCCGGCGCTTCGGGTATTGCAGGCGCTTTTGTTGGTGCTGGCTTCTCTTCGCGAGCAGCCGGAGCCGCGGGCGGTTTTACGGCGCCCGCCGGAGGCGGCGCCACCACAATCACCGGACGCGTAGCGGCTACCGCGCCTGCCGGCGGCTTTGCCACCACGGCGCCCGCCGGAGGACGGCTGGCAATGGCAGGAGGCGCTGGAGGTTGCGCAATAATCGGAGGCGCCTGCCGCGGCTGCGGAACAATCTTGCGCGGTTCCGGGCGTGTCGGCGTCGCCGGCGCAGTCGCGGCGGGCGCGGCGTGAACGACCGGCTTCGCCGGTTGCGCGGGCGGGGCGGCCGGCTTTGCCGGCATGTGCGGGTGACGCGCCTCTTCTTCGTCTTCTTTTTTCTTGGCCAGAATGGCCTTCATCACATCCCCGGGCTTGGAGATGTGAGACAGATCGATCTTGGGAACGACGGCCGGCGCGCCGTGGCGGCCAGATGCGGCGCCATGCGATGCCGACTTCGATTCCTGCGTAAAATGCGCACGGACCTTATCCGCCTCGTCGCCTTCGAGCGAGCTCGAGTGCGTCTTGCCCGCTTCAACACCGAGCTCCGGAAGAATGTCGAGAATCGCGCGAGACTTTACTTCCAGCTCTTTCGCGAGATCGTTAATACGAACCTTGCTCATCCGCCTCTTTTCAATTCTGTGCCGGCCGCCTTTAGTTGTCCGCCGCGGCGGACTACCTCATGGTGCTGGCCGCTTTCCGCTTGCGTTCACATACGTCTGGCTCGCGAGGATGCGGCCCATTTTATGCGCCATCCTCTTTAGCCGCTTGCTTCTCGTCTGTCTTTTCTTCTGCTGTGGATTCAACCGGCGCAGTTTCCTCTATGGAAACTTCAGCTTCTGCCGCTTCAGTGGGCACTGCTTCCTGCGTCGTGCTCTCGGTCTCTTCTTTGACGGCCTCAGCCTCGCCGGCTTCCACCGCAATCGCTTCGCCCGCTTCCGTTTCCTGAGCGGCTTCGGCTGCCGGCTCTGCGCCTTCCGCTGCCTCCGCCGCCGCTGCCTCCGCCTCTTCAAACTGGCCGAAGTAGTGCCGCACGGCCACGGAAATCTTTTCCAGCGTCTTTTCGCCGATGCCCGGAATCTCCTCGAGCTGCTCCGGCGTCATATCGGCCAGCGCCTCCACGGTCGTGATGCCCGCGGTCACCAGCTTCAGGATGATGCCTTCGCCCAGCTCCGTCACCTGCTCGATCGGCGTCGTCGGCGCGCCCGCCAGAGCCTGCATCTGCTGCTCCACCTCCTGGCGCTTCTCCTCTTCGCTCTTGATGTCGATCTTCCAGCCCAGCAGCTTCGCCGCCAGACGCACGTTCTGGCCCTTCTTGCCGATGGCCAGTGACAACTGCGTGTCGTCCACAATCACTTCCAGCTGCTTATCCGTCAGGTCCGTGATGGAAACGCGGCTCACCTTGGCCGGTTGCAGCGCCTTCTCGGCAAAGGTCGTGATCTCATCGGAGAACTCGATGATGTCGATCTTTTCCCCGCGCAATTCGCGAATGATCGACTGCACGCGCATGCCCTTCATGCCCACGCAGGCGCCCACCGGGTCCACGTCCTTGTCGCGCGACTGGACCGCAATCTTCGTGCGCTCGCCGGCCTCGCGTGCAATGGCTCGGATCACCACCGTGTTGTCGTAGATCTCCGGCACTTCACTCTGAAACAAATTCGACACCAGCTCTGGCGCGGCCCTGCTCACAATCACCTGCGGACCTTTGGCTGCGCGATCCACCTTGAGCAGCACCACGCGCACGCGCTCGCCCACGCTGAATTGTTCCAGCCGCGACTGCTCGCGCTTGGGGCAGCGCGCTTCGGCCTTGCCCAGGTCGAAGATCACGTCCTGTCCCTCGATCCTTTTCACGGTCGCGTTCAGCACTTCCTTTTCGCGGTGCGCATACTCCTGGAAGACCGTATCGCGCTCCGCCTCGCGCACCTTCTGAAAGATGATCTGCTTGGCCAGTTGCGCGGCG
Organism: uncultured Acidobacteriaceae bacterium; assembly: GCA_963732305.1. GTDB lineage: Bacteria > Acidobacteriota > Terriglobia > Terriglobales > Acidobacteriaceae > Telmatobacter. The sequence continues at coordinate 528,555 of CAVSYW010000001.1, read as the reverse complement.
ATGCGGCCCAGCGGACTGGTGTCGCGATAGATGCGAATCTCGCTGCCCACCTCCGCGCCGGGAGCCAATTCGTTGGCCTCCGCCAGCGTGATCTGGTTCACCGGGTCTTCAATCTGCTCTTCGTCGGCGACCACCGTCTTGTAAATGTAGGCCTGGATCTCGCCGGTCTCCTTGTTCAGTTCCCCGCGCATGTTTTCCTGGGTCTTGTAGAACTTGCGTGTGGCCAGGGCAATCGCTTCCTCAACCGCGCCCACAACAATAGCGGGGTCGATGCCCTTCTCCGAACTCAGAAGCTCGATGCTTTGATACAAAACGCTGGTGGCCATTCTTTTCCTTAGCTCCTAGCTCCTAGCTCCTAGCTTCTAGCTTCTTCCTGCGATCACCGTGACCGTCGCTTCCGCCTGGTAAGAGCTAGAAGCTAGGAGCTAGAGGCTAGTAGCTGTCTTTCAGATTTCCGGTACCAGATTCGCCTTCTCAACATTGCTGAGCGCGATCTCTACCGTCTCCAGGCCCGTCTTGCGGCTTTTGCTGTTCTGCTTCATCGCCGCCAGATCGAGCGTTATTTTCTTGGTTTCGGACGGAGTTCCTGCACCCGCCACCAATCTTCCCTGCCAGTGCCGGTTGTTGCGCACCGGCTCGAAGGTCTGCACCTTCACAAGACATCCTTCGAACCGCTCGAAGTCCTCCGGCCGGATCAACTTCCGGTCCAGTCCCGGAGAACTGCTTCCAGCGTGTACGCCTCGCCGGGAACCAGGTCCTCTACGTCGAGCAAAACCCCAAAATCGCGGCTGAACTCCGCGCAATCTTCGTGCGTCACGCCGGAAAGCTGCTCCACCGCAAGCGAGCCCTCCAAAAGCCTCTCCGGCAGTCCCTCTGCGCCGGCTTCGGCCGCAGCCTTCAACCGCGCCCGGCCCGCGGCGTTCTTCTCCAAAGTCACGCGCAGGATGCGATCCCTGGCCGGCCCGGCCAGCTCGAGATCGACCACGTCGAGCCCGTGCGAGGCAGCCACCCGTTCCGCCGCCTTCCGGACTTCGTCGAGTCTCACCGCCATTGTTGGCCTGACCGCCATCGTGCCCCGCAGCCTTCCCGGCCGCCAAATTCCCGCTTATCCCTTGATTTTTCAGGGTTTTCGGGCAACTTTTGCCGCAAATAAAAAGTGGGCTTTCGGCCCACTCATCTCTCCGCCAGCCGGTGCGCACACGGTAAAACCGGCGGACAAACGCGTTGCATTCTCAGAATACAGTGAAATGCAAGGAAATTCAACTCTCTCTTACTCTCTTGCCGCGGTGCGGTGGTGTCTCAGTTTTGAAGGTATCGTGAAAGGGCACGACTTCAAACGTATCGTGAAAGGGCACGACTTCAGTCGTGCCGTATCCGCCGATAAACGAATGGGGGCTTTAGCCCCTGACGGATTTCGAACTGAGACACTACCTGCGGTGTCAGGCAGTGGTTCAGCTTGAATCCGCTTTGAAAGGGCACGAATTCATTCGTGCCGCAAAACCCCCAATCATGTGCGCGGGCTTTAGCCGCCGAGGGATGGGTCTTCAAACTGATCCACTGCGCGGTGCCAAGGCCTATCGCGAACGTTCCACAAACCCGTCGCCGCCTGGTTTCACCAAATGCGCCGTGCGCCGAACCCATCAAGCAGAGAATCCGGACTTAAGACTGGAATGTCGAGTCCGATCGCCTGCGCGGCAATCATGCGGTCAAACGGATCGCGATGCGCCGAGGTGAGGCGTCCAGCCCGCAGCGCCGACTCTGTATCGATCGCCAGGGTTGTGTAGCCGGCATCGTTGATCGCGTCCAGATAATCTCTTTCCAGCCGTTCCACGCCGGGCAGCTTGCCCAGCCTCACTTTGGTCGCAATCTCCCACGCAGATGCGGCCGAAACCAGGATGACGTTGTTCTTGTCGGCAATGATCCGGCGAGCCTTTGCAGTGAGGGATTTAGGGGAGAGACTTGCCCAGATTACCGTACATGTATCCAGCAGGACTCTCACTCTCCGTCCCCCTCCCATGCACGCAACTCCCCTTCGGGCAACGGCTCAAAGAAGCTGTCCGGCAGCACAAAGCCCGGCGTCTCCAGGACGCCCAGACGCTTTTTCTCGGTCGCATTTACCGCGACCAACTGTGCCACCGGCGCCTTCTTCCGGCCCGACGTAATCACCACTACTTCACCCTTCTGCGCCCGCTTCACCAAGCTGGAGAGATTGGTCTTTGCCTCGAATATCGTCGCCTGAACCATAGGAACCCATATCCTGCTAAGTTAGCTTAGCCAAGATCCTTCGATTTCGTCAATCCGCATGCGGCCGGCACCGGATCAATCTACTGAAGCCCAATTTCTCGCGTTGCCGAAGCTTCAGGCATTCCTGCGATACTTTGCGCCCATGGTCCCGAGAATCGGTTCTCTTACGCATTGGCCTTCAGCCACCGGATTCGCCTTTTTCGCCACCCCTCCTACGTTGGCCGACGATTCCGCGGCCTCCATCGCCGCCGGCGGCTTCGTCGCCCGTCGCGAAACGCGCATCGTGATGGCCAAAGAGGTCCTCCAAATCAGTCCAGATAAAATCGTCGTCGATTACGACTTCCGCAACGACACCGACCAGGACGTGACGACGGAAGTGGCGTTTCCGGTGCCGCCTTACAGCTACGGCCCAGAGAGCCCCGCTATCTCCGACGCGTCGTTCTCCAATTTTCAGCTTCTGGTCGGCGGCAAGACCGTCACCTACCAAACCGAAGCCAAGGCAACTCTCAACGGCAAAGACGTCACCGCGACCCTCACCGCCGACAAAATCGACATTGCCAGCTTCGGCCATCTCCGCGAACCCGATCCCGCCAGCACGCAGGTTCAAACTCCGGATGTGCAGCGCCTGCCCAAGCCGAGCAGCAGCGCCTCGCGCAACTGGGCCTCTTCGATGCGGAAGATGGCTGGGGTTTGTGGACCGTCCAACTGAAATACCACTGGACGCAGACCTTTCCGGCTCACTCCACGGTCACATCCAGCACCAGTACACGCCGGTCGAGGGATCGGAGTTGATGCCGATCGATACGCTGAAATACGTCTCCGAAAACAAGCAGCCCACAGGCGATGCCGACACCGTCAAGTACGCGCTCGACGACATGCAGCGCTTGGAATCGCTTTGCCCGGATCCCACTTTTCTGAACGGCATGATCAAGCAAATGGTGGCGAGCCAGCCGGATTCCGGGGAACTGGCACACACCTCAGTGGGTCGACTTTATCTTGACCAGCGCCAACACCTGGAAGCAGCCCATCGAGGATTTCACGTTGATCGTCGCGCGCGGCAAGCCGGAGCGAGAGGCCGACCGCAATTTTCGTGAGCTTTTGCACGCCGCAAAACGCTCCCGTCACAAAACTCGATGCCAACACTTTTCAGGTTCACCTGGCCAACTTCGTTCCCCAATCGGAATTGCGCATCGGCTTCTTTGACGTGCCGTCCGCCAGCCCGCGCGCATCACCGGGCCCGAACCACTAGGTCTCTGACCGCCTGAAGGAACTCTCCCCGCCCCATCCATTCGCGCTTTTTGCGAATGGGTGGGAAAGCACGAACCCAAACCTATCCTTCAACCCAGCACAACCTTCCCGTGCCCCATCCATTCGCGCTTTTTGCGAATGGGTGGGAAAGCACGAACTCAAACCTATCCTTCAACCCAGAACAACCTTGCCGTGCCCCATCCATTCGCGCTTTTTGCGAATGGGTGGGAACGCACGAACCCAAACTTATCCTTCAACCCAGCTCAACCTTGCCGTGCCCATCCATTCGCCCGCTTTTTGGGAGAATGGGTGGGATAGCAAGCGAACCAACGGAGCCTCCGGTTTTCTGCGCACGATTTCTTTTGCATGGCGGAACGCGGAGGCGCGACAATAGCGGAATGAAAAGGCTTTGTCTTTTGGCTTGGCCGTGTTCGCCCTCGGGTCCGGGGCTTCCCCATTCCATGCTCCCCTCCTTCACGCTCTCGACAAGCAACCGCCCGGCGTCTTTCGTTCACGCCGCGTAGCGCTGGCCGGCGAACTGAAAGGCGGCGTCGCCATCTTCTTTGCTGCGGAAGAGCCGGTGCTCGATTTCATGCCCTATCGCCAGGACTCGGATTTCTATTACCTCACGGGATGGAACGAGCCCGGCGCGGCCCTCATGATCGTGGGCGATGCGCCCCAGGGCCCCACGCCACGCGCCTACAAGGAGATTCTCTTTCTGCCCGCGCGCAATCTGCGCATGGAATCCTACACCGGCGTGAAGATGGATGCCGCTACCCCGGAGTAGCCGAAGCCGCGGGCGTAGACAGTGTAGAACCGATGACCAATCTGCCCGCGGATCTGAGCCGGCTGATCTCCGCGGATCGGTCACTCTGGACGAACTTGTGGACGCAGCCGGGTGCTGCTGCTGCCACGGCACTGTTGGGCTTTACCGCAACTTCGCTGGGAACCGGGGACGTGCCGCAGGGGCGCGACGTTACCACGCTCACCATGCCTCTGCGCCAGATCAAAGACGATGGCGAAATTACCCTGATCAAAGAGGCATCCAAGGCGTCCATCCTCGCGCAACGCGTGATGATGCAGTGGTGGGTTAAGCCCGGAATGCCCGAGCGCGCCATTGCCGGAGCCATGACCGCGGTGTGGATGGAGAACGGATGCGAGCGGCCTAGCTACGCGCCTATCGTGGGTTCGGGACCGAACTCCACGATCCTGCATTACTCCAACAACGACCGCACCATGCAGGACGGCGATCTGCTGCTTGTCGATGCCGCCTGCGAGTTTTCCATGTACGCCGCCGATATTACGCGCACCGTCCCGGTCAACGGACACTTCACCGCGCGGCAGAGGGAGATTTATAACATCGTGCTCGGCGCGCAGCAGGCGGCCTTCGACGCCTTTGTCGCCGGCAAATCGACCATCAACGATCGCGACCGAAAGGATCCCAATTCGCTTGACGCCGTGGCTTACAACTACATCAATACCCACGGCAAAGATCTGCACGGCCAGCCGCTGGGCAAGTACTGGCTGCATGGCCTCGGCCACATGATGGGCATCGATGTGCACGATCCCGGCAACTATCCGGTAGTGCTCAAGCCAGGCATGATTTTCACCATCGAGCCGGGAGTATATATTCCCGATGAAAAAATCGGCGTGCGCATCGAGTGCGATTTCCTTGTCACCGCTGACGGCAGGCTGATTGATCTGGATGCCGACCTTCCGCACACGCCGGAAGAAATTGAAGCGGTGATGCAGGCAGGCAAGAGCGCAAAATGAGCCCCTCAATGAATATCGACCCGCGCGACGCCATGGACCCATCCGAGCTCGAAGCCCTGAGCCGCGCCTTCAGCGAACAACTGCTTGCCTGTCTGGACGAGTGCGCGCGCGGCCGCCGTGGGCTGTTCTCTGAATACGTCAGCGACGACGAAGAAGAGGCTCCGTGGCCTGAGGCGTCGCGTCTGCGCGAGCTTGCCGTGGCGTTGCAAACCATTCTCGCGCAGCAGGACGAGCGCAACGCGCTCTCGGACGAATTCCTCGACCTCTGCACCATGCACGGCGAAAGTCATCCCGGCGAACGCAAGCTGGCGCGGTCGTTTCTGGAGCGCATCGAGCGCGGTGACGTGGGAGCGCCGACCCAGGAAAAGCTGTGGTAGCTTCCACTGGTAGTTGCCCCGACTCCGCGACGATTTAACTTTGTTGCCGACGTGGCGCTGAAGTCGAGGTGCGCCGCCCAGCTCCGCCAGCCCCGCTAACCCCGCCGACGCCTCTCAAATGTAGCGCCGGCTTCCCAGCCGGCTGTAGCGTGGGTCTCCTGACCCACGCTCCGCCGAATCAGCTAGAACCGCACCCCAAACGATACCGGAATGATCTGCGTATTCGCCGCAACGCTGGTCACGCCCAGTCCGTTTGCGCTCCCCATCGCCGCCGGGCTGAACACATCCAGGTATCGCGCCTCAGCAAAGATCGCCGTATGACTGTCGCCATAGATGCCCCCCATACGGTGCTGGAACCCCGCGCCGAAATTGATCCCGCCCTGGTTCGACGAAAAGTGGCCGACCACGGAATTCACGGTACCGACCTCGCAGAAGTAGTAGCAGTACTCTTCCTCCGTCGGATCCGTGAAGCTGGTCACCTTGCGATAAAAGCCTCCGCCGCCGGTGATATACACATCGTTCGTCGCCTTCGGCATCAGATCGATCACCGGATCGATGGTGAAGGACCAGATATGCGCATAGCCGCCATTGGCGCCCGTCTCGGAGATCAAGTAGCCCGGCAGTTTGGAATCGAGAAACTGGTACTCAACCAAAGTGGACAGGTACTTGTTGAATTTCAAACCGGCGCCGACTGTAAATTGTCCGCCGTACGTGACCGAGTTGCTGATGGGCGCGTTGAAACCGCCTCCCGCTTCGAAGGCCCAGTGGTGCAGCAACCCGTTGTGCGAACTTCCGCCGCTTCCATACTGTCCTCCGCCTGCCCCGCCCGACGAGGCGGATGCGCCGGGCGTTGGAGCCTCGGGCAGAGCCAGCGAAGCAAACTGGTCCAGGCTCGATTGGTCCAGGCTCGATTGGTCCAGGCTCGATTGACTCTGGCCCGATTGACTCTGGCCCGATTGACTCGAAGAAGATCCCGAAGAATCGCTGGAAGGGGTGGACTGCGCCTGAGCCACGCCGGCTGCGAGAAGAAGTGCAGCCGCAACGATACTGGCACGCCGCAACTGCGGCATCTGAGGGGGGAAAGACATGGTAAGTACCTCAAAGGGAAGATTTTCTTCAACATCCGGGACTTCAAGCCCCGCTCAATTGAGTTAGACACTGAAATCGGCCAGAGGTTGCCTGCGGGGTCTCGGTGGGACGAAATGATTGTAGTGACACTTGCGAAATAATTCCCACCAGGCTAGAATAGTGTCACCGATTGCGTGGAGGGACATATGGAATTGCAGACTCGAACGCGTATGGGCGAAAAAGGCCGGGTGGTGATTCCCGCAGATATACGGAAGGCGCTCGGAATGGATGCTGGAGGAACATTGGACATGCGGGTGGAAGACGGCGAACTGCGCATCTCGACGTTGCGGAGCCGGATTCGCCGCGCGCAGGAACGCGTGCGGAAGTACATTCCGGAGGGAGTCAGTCTTTCCGAAGAGTTGAGCGCGGAACGCCGCGAGGCGGCAAAGCATGAGTGAGAACGTCTTGGATGCTTCCGCCATGCTCGCTATTCTTCAAAACGAACGGGGCGCAGAAAAGTTAACGGACCAGATCCTGAGGAACGCGGTTGCGAGTACGGTGAATCTCGCCGAAGTGCAATCGAAGCTCGTCAAAAAAGGTCACCCTCCCGACGAAGCTTGGCAAGACACTCTTTCGCCTGTCAAAGCGGCGGAGCCATTCACCACCGAACAGGCTGAAATTGCAGGCAACCTGATCGCGACGACGGCGAAGTACGGCCTGTCGCTCGGCGATCGATCTTGCCTCGCGCTGGCCATTGCGCTCAAAGCCGCGGTCTATACCACGGAACAGTCCTGGCGCAACCTGGAGCTCGGCATTCCGATTCATGTGATCCGTTGAAGACTCAAATTGAGTCGAATACAAAGGCCGGAGCACTCGCCCCGGCCTTTCGCCAACTTGCTAACTCGCCAACTCGCTAACTCGCCAACTCGCCAACTCGCTAACTCACCAACTCGCCGCCTTCATCCTTGAATGTCGAACTGCTCCGGATGCAGCGTCGCATCGCTCTTCAGCAGCAGGTTCTTCCCGATCAGCTCTTCGAATTCATTCAGCCACTTGGCATTGTTGCCTTTCAGCACCTTCACCGTCTCGGGATGCACGCGCAGCATCACGTCGGCGCTCTCAAAGTGCTTCCGCATCTTCCGCATCTCCACGTAAATCTCGTTGCAGACGGTGGTAGCGCTTTTCACCATGCCGGTGGCCTGGCAGGTGGGGCAGGGAACGCTCAACGTACGCTCCAGCGACTGCTTCACGCGCTTGCGCGTAATCGCCACCAAACCGAAATCGTTGAACTGCAGCACCTTGGTCGGCGCGCGGTCGCTCTTCAAGGCTTCTTCCAGCGCGGCCATCACCTTGAAGCGGTTCCTGCGCTCGTCCATGTCGATAAAGTCGATCACGATGATGCCGCCCAGGTCACGCAGGCGAATCTGCCGCACGATCTCCGGAACCGCATCGAGGTTGGTTTTCAGAATCGTGTCCTCGAGCCGCGCCGACTTGCCCACGTATTTCCCCGTATTGATGTCGATCGCCACCAGCGCCTCGGTCTGGTTGATGACGATGGAGCCGCCGGACTTCAGCCAGACTTTCGAGCGCATAGCTTTTGCGATCTCATCCTGAATGCCGAAGTGCTCAAACAGCGGCGTCTCCTTTGTGTAGAGCTTGACGCGGCGAACGAGGCTGGGCGAGAAGCGGTTAAGGAACTTGACGATGCGCTCGTAGTCGGCCTCGGTGTCGACCCAGATCGACGAGAAGTTGTCGCTCACCTGATCGCGCAGGATGCGCTCCACCAGAGAAAGGTCGCGATAGATCAGCGCCGGCGACTTCGACGATTCGGAGCGCTGCTTGATGTCGTTCCACAGGTTCATCAGAAAACGCAGATCGGCGCGGAGCTCCTCTTCCGATGCGCCTTCGGCCGCGGTCCTCACAATGAATCCGCCGGAAGCGTCGCCGCGCTCGTGGGTCAGGATCCGCTTCAAGCGATGGCGCTCCTCATCGGAGGCGATCTTGCGGCTCACGCCCACGTGCGTCACCGTCGGCATAAAGACCAAAAACCTTCCCGGCAGCGCGATGTGGCTGGTGATGCGCGCGCCCTTCTTGGCGATCGGCTCCTTGGCAATCTGTACCAGGATCTCCTGGCCGGACTTCAAGAGGTCCGAGATGATGGGCAGATCTGAAGTTTGTGCGGAACGGCGCGATGGTCCGCGTCCGCGCTGCGGACCGCGTCCACGCTGTCCGCGATCGTGGCGTTCGCGCCCGCGTGCCGGTCGCGCGCCCGCGCCCGTACTCGCGGCTGTTGTCTCTTCCTCTGCGCTCTCGTCTTCCTCATCCTCGCCGCCCGGTCCGTCCAGGTCCCGTTGAATGCGATGGTCGAGGTGCGCTTCCTGCAGCATCTCTCCAAAGTCGCCGGAGCGCATGTTCGCAGGTAGCGTCTCCTCTTCGTAAACGTCCAGGTCGTGCACTTCGGGCTTGTGGCGGCGCGCGTGGGCATGGCCGTCGAGCTCCGCGCCCTCAATCGTTTCCTCTTCCACCAGGCCTTTTCCCGGCGCATACGTTGAAACCGGAGCCGCGGCCTTCTTGGCAGCTTCTTCCTCTTCCTTCTTCTTTTTTCCGAATCCGAAGAGGCGGAAGCCCGTCGGCGACGAAGGATCGACGCGGTGCGAAGCAGACGCATCCGACTCGTCTTCCTCCGGCGAATCTTCTTCCAAAACTTCAAACTCTGTTGCTACGGCCTCAGAATTCGCGGGAGCCGAATCTGTCGTCTCCTCAAACTCATCTTCTTCCGCGGTCGCGTTGTCAGCGGTTTCGAGTTCGGTTGCGTCCTCCTCTGAGAGCTCATTGAACGCGTCCGCGCCCAGACTCTCCTCTTCGAACTCGAGAGCAGTTTCCTTTGGTTCTTCCGTCTCCGTTTCCGTTTCGTAATAGGAGGACTCGGTCGCCTGGCTCTCCTCTTCAACCGCCGGCTCCGTGGCCGCGCTGGCTTCGGCCGCAGGCTCCATTTCGCTGGGCAAATCGTGCTCGATCTCCGGCTCGCTTCCGCGATGCCGCGAGATGGATTCACCCGGCAACAAGCCGCTGCCATCCCATGTAATAGGCGTTTCAATCAGCGTGGAAGGTTTTGACGTGAAGCTTCGACGCGGCGGCGCGGCTTTCTCCGGGGCCGTTTCCGCTGCCGTCGTGCCGCCATACTTTGAAAGCGACTCGCCCGGCAGCACAATGGTCGCCGGCGCCTGATGTCCGTGCGGCGCAGGCGATGCCTCGCGCGCATGGGGTGCTGGCTGTGCGGGTTGAACTTCGCGCGCCTGCGGCGTCTCTTTCCACTGAACGGTCTCGACCGGCTCGGTCTCAATGACAACGCCCGGCTTCGCTTCGCCGGCCGCTTCCGCGGGAACGCCTTGTCCCCGCCCTCCGCGACGGCGACGTCGACCACGCCAGCGGCGTCCGCCGGCTTCTTCCTGTTCCTGCGCCGTCTCCGCGGGTGCGGCAGCGCTTGTGGGCTGTTGTGGAGCCATCTCCGCCGGTGCTTGCTCTGGCGCGCGCTGCTCCTGCCTTTTCTGGCCTGGGCGCGCGCCGCGCTCTTCCTGTCGTCCACCGTTGCGGTCGACACTCTGTGCAAGACCCTTGGGATGCCGCACCTCGCGTGGAGCTTGTCCCGCTCCGCTGGCTGCAGCCTTCTCCAGCTCGTCCGCGTCTTCCTGGTCTTCGAGCTCAATAAAGTCGGTTACATACAAAAACGCGTCCCGCTCCAGGCCAAGGTCGACAAATGCCGACTGCATCCCGGGCAGAACCCGTGTTACGCGTCCGTTGTAAATGGAACCCGCGAGGGTGTACTCGTTTTCGCGTTCGTAGTAGATTTCCGCGAGTTGATCGTCTTCTAATATCGCCAGCCGCGTCTCATGCGGCGTGCTTGAAACACAAATTTCCTTTGCCATCGTACCTTTCCGTCCGGCTGCTGTCGGCAGCCGGTACATCCGGCAAGGTTGGATGGAATCGCGCGAAGACGGCAGGGGATGGGATGGGCAGATGACCGAGCAGATAACCGATAAGCCGGAGCGGCCTGAACCCGGCTGCCCGCGCCAAGGGCGGCGAGCCTGGGCTAAAAGACCGAACATGCTGCTGATTACGGGTATCCATTTGCAAAGTGTTGCGGGCGGCTATGGCCGGCAAATGTGCCGCTTGACCCGAGGCGCGAGCGGGGAAGCTCCACGCGGGTAAAACGGCGTTCGCCTGTTCAAATCGATTTGCCGGGTTTGCCAGGGCCTTGCCATGTCCAAGACGCGAGCCGTGCCGCAAACTCCGCCGACCGATTTCAGTCGTTGGAGTAGAGCGGCCATCCCGTCTCTGCGTGCTCATAATCCCAATCCTGCCGGGCGCGATCCATCGGGACCATGCCGGCGTAATACTTCAAAAATCTTGCTCTTGCAGCCCGAAACAATGCCAAATTGCTCCCGGCCGCACACCGCTAAACCTTTTCCTTGCGACTCTCAATTCGATAGAGTCGCGTCAGTTTACGAACCGGCGCATGCGGACATTCATTGCCACGCCCAGCGCCAGGAATGTAAACAACACCGAAGATCCACCGTAACTCATTAAAGGTAAAGGGATTCCGGTGACGGGCATAAACCCGATGACCATGCCTACATTAACCGCAATCTGAAAGGTCAATGCAGCCACTATCCCCATGATAATCAGGGAACCGGGCAGGTCGGCGGCTGTTTGCGCGTTCTGAATCAAACGCATCAATATAAGGAAGTATAGCAGCAGCACAAAAATCGCGCCCACAAAGCCATGCTCCTCGCTGAAGGCCGCAAAGATGAAGTCCGTATACGGGATCGGCAAAAAATAACCCTGCGTCTGCGTGCCTTTTTCCGATCCCTTGCCCCAGATTCCCCCTGAACCCACGGCAATCTCCGACTGCCGTACCTGGTAACCCGCGCCCTTGGGGTCGCTCTGCGGGTTGATGAAGCTGGTCAGCCGCGCCTTCTGATACGACTTCAAAAACTTCCCGCTCGACCAAATGCCGCCCACCAGCACGGCCCCGGTCAGCAGCAGGATCAAACCTTGCCGTAGATTGATGCCGCCCAGAAACAGGCCCGCAATCAAAATCGGCGTGTACGTCAGTGTGGTTCCAAGATCCGGCTGCTTCAGCACCATCAGCATGGGGATGCCGACCAGCAAAAATGCCTTGAATATCTCTTTCCACGTCACGCTGCGCCCGCCAAGGTTGGCAAAATAACGCGCCACGATCAAAATCAGAACCAGTTTTACGTATTCCGAAGGCTGCACCAGCATGGGGCCGAGCTTGATCCAGCGTCGCCCGCCCAGCGCATTGTGGCCCAGCGGCGACAGCACCGCGACCAGCGTCAGTAGTCCGAATCCGTAAGCCCAAGGCGCCCAGTCGAGCACGCGGTGATAGTCGATCTTGGCAAAGATGAACATGCCGGCCATGCCGGCTGCGATCCAGAAAATCTGCCTGTTGCCGAAGCTGGTGAATCTGGTGTGCAGCGTGGCCGAATGCACCTCGAAGACCGAAACGGTACAGAGTACCAACACAAGCCCCAGCAGAGCCCAGTCGAAGTCGCGAAAACTCAGGAATCGGCGCAAGGGCATGGCGCTACCCTTCCTTCCGCGGCTCGGACTTCGATATGAGCTTAAAGCACACCGCGAAATGCGTCGTCCGACACGAAGTGTCAGGGCACGACTTCAGTCGTGCCGTAATAGCCGCAAAATACACGAGGGCTTTAGCCCCTGAGGAGCATTTCACCGAATCCCGCCTCCTGATCCGGACTTTTTCAGTAGGCTCTTCACACCAGGCCTGCGCTCCGGCAGCGCCGCGGCCACTTCCGCCGGCCTTGCCGGGGCATCCACCGCCGGCAAAGGCGCCGGACTCTTTGCTTGCTCGCGCACCGTCCGCGCGCCGATTCCGTTAGCCGCCACAATCTGCCCATTCTCAACAAAGAAATGTCCGCTATGAATCTGGCCCCTGGCCGCGGCCGTTTTCTTCGCGCCTGGTTGTGTGTCCGGAGTCGTCCACACCGCGCCAATCTCGACGGGAGTCGCAGCCTTCTGCTGTGGCAGATTGCCGGCCAACCGCCGCTTCTTATCCACGAAAGCCTCCACCACCCTTCCCGCGATGCGTGCCGGGTAATAGCTGAATTCGCCGTCTTGCCACAAAACCGCCACCACAAGTTCGGGATTGCGGCGCGGCGTCACGCCCACGAACCACACATTGGGATAAGTGGCTCGGCCCTTGTTGGTCTTCTCCAGCGCCTCGTGGCTCATTTGCTGTGCGGTGCCGGTTTTGCCGGCAAAGTCGATGCCCGGCAGTCCCTCCGCGCCGGCCGTGTGGTAGAGGCCGGGTTGCGTAACGTTGTACATCCCGTCGGTCACGATCTCCCAGTTCGCCGGGTCGATGGGAACGTATGCAGTGCCCGAGCCGGGAAAGCTATCGGCAAGCGACTTGCGGAACTGTTCGGGAAGCTGATCCGGGAACACCACGTGCGGCCGCACCAGATGTCCGCCCGACGCGATGCCGCCGATAATGCGCGCCAGTTGCAGCGGCGTGGCTTCCACCGCGCCCTGGCCGATGGCAACATCGAGCGTCTCGTCCGGAAACCAGCGGCTGTGGTATGTCTTCGCTTTCCACTGCGCGCTCGGCATCAGTCCGGCTTGCTCACCGGGCAAGTCGACTCCCGTCTTCTGGCCGTATCCGAACTCGGTGGCATACTTCGCGATGCGATCGATGCCCAGCTTATCGCCCAGCATGTAGAAGAACGTATCGCAGGAGTAGGGAATGGCATTGTGCATGTCGACCGCGCCGTGATGCTCGTCGCAGTGATGGAAGAAGCCGTAAGGGCCCCATCCGCCGTTGCACTGAATGTGCATGTTCTGCATGATGCCTTCTTGCAGGCCGGCCACCGACATCAGAATCTTGAACGTCGACCCCGGCGCAAGTTGCGCCTGGATGGCCTTGTTCAGCAGCGGGTGGTCGGGATCGGTCACCAGCTTGTTCCACTCCGCGCGGTCGATCTTGACCGCAAAAGCATTGGGATCGAAGCTCGGCCGCGAAACCAATGCCAGAATTTCCCCGTTGCGCGGGTCCATGGCGACGATCGCGCCGTTGCGGTCGCCCATCGCCAATTCCGCGGCGCGTTGCAGGTCGTTGTCGATGGTGAGTTTCAGGTCCTGGCCGGGAACCGCGTGCTCGATGCCGAAATAGCTCACTTCCCGTCCGTGGCTGTCGACCACCACTTCGCGGCTGCCGTCTTGCCCACGCAGCAACTCGTCGTAAGTCTCCTCCACGCCCGCCTTGCCCACCACGTCGCCCGGTTCGTAATAGGCGAATCGCGAGTTATTCAGGTCGTCTTCGCTCACCTCGCCCACGTAGCCGATCAAGTGTGCGGCAAAGCCGTCGCGCGGATACAGGCGGCGTTCTTCGTCGATCGTTTCCAGTTCAGGCAATTCGTTGCGATGCGCCGCGATAAAAGCCTGTTCGTCGGCAGTCACGTCCTGCTTGATGGGGATGGCCTGATAGCCGCGCATATTGCTGTAGTGGCGAAGAGTCGCCCGCAACTGATCCAGGTCGAGATCCAGGCCCTTGGCGATCAGGGGCAGATCGGCGTCCACACTCTTGCTCTGCTCGCGCGCCAGGAAGCAGGTGACCGAGGGATAGTTGTCTACCACAAGCCGGTTTTCGCGATCGAAAAGTTTACCGCGTGGCGCCAGAATCGGCTCTTTGCGAATGCGGTTCTGCTCGGCCAGCACGCGGTAGTTCTCCACGTCCAGCACCTGTAGCCGCCATAGCCCCGCGGCCAGCCCCAGCATCATGATCAGAATGCCGTACTGCACCATCGTCAGCTTGAGCGGGGAGATCTTTTCACCGCGACTGTTGATTGAATCCATGCCTCTACGCTTCAGAATACCCCGAGTTCAATTTCCCGTGCCGGCGCTGACCCGAGTGAAACAGCAAGTCAGCGAACCTCCGCAATCCCAGCCCCCTAGAAGACCTCAACTGACGCCGTATGGCCTGGGGCCGCGGCAATTCTCCGATCCCGCGTGATCAAAGGAGCATCTAGCTCTTCGGCGAGTGCGACATAGGCCGCATCGTAGGCGCTCAGGTTCTGCCTGAGCTGCCAGATGCGCCTAAGCACCAGGGCCGGAGCATACCGAGTAAGACGCAAAGCGCTCAGATCCTCAATGGCATCCTCCGCGCGCTGCGCGCTGATCGTCTTCTCACGCACCAGGCGCCGCAAAACGTGAGCAAATTCCACATCGAGCAGGTGCACGGTATGCAATGTTTCTCGGCCCCCAATGATGCGATGGTTGATATGCCGGCCCTCCGGAGTTTGTAGCAGCCAGTCGACTACGGCCGAAGCATCGAGGACAATCATCGCGTCCCGCGCTCTTCACGAAGGATACGGACGGTGTCCAAAGAAATGCGAAGTGGCTTGCGTTTGTTCAAACGCTCAGAGAATTCCGCCATCGTCGGTCGACCTGCGATTTCCTCGAGTTCTCCAAGCAAATAGTCGGAGAGAGACATTCCCATTGTCGCGGCTCTGGCCTTCAGGCCACGGTGAAGGTTCTCAGGGACATTGCGAACTTGTATCATCACTGGCATGTTTCAAGCATATTTGCATGTGCAGCACATGTCAAGCCGGCCCCTAGCGCTCGCTTGGCTGCGCGGGGCGCGGTTTTCTGTTCCCTGATCCCTGTTCCCTGCCTTCTCGTTCCCTCGTTCCCTCGCTCCCTTGTTCCCTTGTTCCCTGTCTCTCAGTCCCTGGTCTGCAGACGATCCAGCACCGGAAACAGCACCACGGCAATCAGCGAATTCCCCACCGCCCGCAACAACTCCGTCAGCCAGCTCCACTCCAGCGTCAGTCCGAGCAGACCCCGGTAGGTGGAGTAGTAGATGACGCTCGACAGCAGGGAAAGCGAGAAATTGAGCAGCACGCGAACGATTTGGTTCTCAACCTCGATGCGAATACCCACCGAAGCCGCCAGAAAACCAACCACAGTCTTGGCCACGCCGTTCACGCCGATGGCATGATGCGAGAGCGCATCCTCAAATAGGCCCATGGCTGCGCCCATGATGGTGCCCTGGATAGGACTGCGTCGTCCCAGCGCAAAATAAATCGTCACCACAAGCGGCAGGTCGAACCAGTCGAAGCGGCCCACCACGCGCGGCAACCACGCCTGCAACACCAACGAAGCCAGCGGAACCAGTGCGTAAACCAGCAGCGGATAGCGGCGAATCTCCATATCGCGCCTGGAGTCGGCGCTGAGCAGGGACATGGCTACGGATTCCTCCGCGGCGTCGTTTGCGGCTGGGAATTGTCTGCGGGCGGAGGTGCATTGTCACTGCCCTCGGCGGGCGGGGCAGCAGGCTTCGGCGCCGCAGCAGGCTTCTTCGTCTGCGGCTTGGGCGCGGATTCCGTGTCCGTCTCCGGTGCGGCGGTTCCCGTCGAGTCCGGGGAGAATTCGTCGGGATGCAGCGGCTGCGGCGGGCGGGCAGCAATGCTTGGATTGCTGCTGTCATTCAGCGGCTGCTGATCGGGCGGAAGGTTGGGATCGATGAGGCCAGGCAGCTTCTCGGCCATGACCTCCGACGCCTTCATTTGGTCCTTGATGGCAGTCGGCACAGCGTTCTTTTGCGATTCGCTGGTGGCGATGTCCTGCTGATCCTGGGGCGAGAAGCGCGGTTCTGTCGAAGTAATCACCAGCACTTCGTCCAGCCGCTCCAGGTGCGCGGCCGGCTTCAATAGAACGTCAATAAACGAATCGCGATCGGGATCGCGGACAACTTTGTCCACCACGCCCACCGGCAATCCCCGCGGAAAAATCAGGTCGCCTCCGGCCGTCAACACTTGCTCGCCAGGTTGAATGCGCTCATCGGCCAGAATGCCCACCACTTCCAGCCGTCCCAGCGCGTCGCCCTTCAGGATGCCGCGAATGCGCGTCTTTTCCAGAATCACGCCCGCGCCGCTCGAGGGATCGTTCACCGCCAGCACCTGCGCCGTATGCGGAAACACGTCACGCACCTTGCCCACAATGCCGTCCGCCGTAATCACCGCCATGTCCGGCTTCAGGCCGTCGTGCGCCCCCTTGTCGATATAGAAAACCCCCGAGTGGTCGCTTCCGCTGGACCCGTAGGCCTGCGCAGCCACCGTGGTGTAAATGTACTTTTCCTGGAATCCGAGCAGCGCCTGCAACCGCTGGCCCTGGCGCGCGTCTTCAAGCAGCGCCGCCTGCTCCAGCCGCAGCCTCTCCACGGTCTTTTTCAGATCCTGGTTCTGCTCGCGCACGTGGCCCAGCTCGATGTAATTCGTCCACATCGCTACCGCGCCGATTTTTGTCCAGTGGATCAGCCGTTCTGGCGGCGAAACGATGGCATTGCCCCACAGCCGGATCAGGCGCACACCGCCCGGGTCGGTGGCATCGAGCGTGTTCTCGCCTGTGCCGTTGCGGCGCACCTGCATGGCCAATCCGGCGATCTGCGCCAATAGAATGGCCAGCAACACCACAAGGTTTCGATAGCGGTCGAAGAACGATTCCATAACTTCAGGGAACAAGGGAACAAGGGAACGAGGGAACAAGAAAACGCGGATTACGTGTGCTGCCGATCACATTTTCATCCTCGGCACTGCCATACGCTTCTCCTGATGTAATCCAGAAATGACCATCGAGAGTATTGGAGTAGAGCATGGCGTCCTTCAAAGGTCTTATTGTCTGGCAAAAAGCAATCCAACTGAGTTCGGACATCTATCGTCTTACAGCCTCATTCCCGCCTTCCGAGCAATTCGGCATCACCAACCAAATGCGCCGCGCCGCCGTATCGATCGCCAGTAACATTGCCGAAGGCAACGGCCGAGCCACGAAAGGTGAATACGTGCAGTCCCTCGGCCATGCGAGAGGCTCGAATTGCGAATTACAAACGCAGCTCACGATCGCAAACAATCTCGGATTTAGCGGCAAGCAGGAAAATGAAGCCGCCGACAACCTCTCCGCAGAAATAAGCCGCATGCTCAACGCCCTCATGAAAAAGCTAAAGAGCTAGGCTAGCTTTCTTGTTCCCTTGTTCCCTTGTTCCCTCGTTCCCTTTTTCCCTGCCTTTAATCGATCTTGATTTTGCGCAGCAGCCTGAAGTCCGAGAGCATCTTTCCCGTGCCCAGAACCACCGAGGCCAGCGGATCGTCGGCCACGGAAACCGGCAGCCCCGTCTCTTCGCGGATACGCTTGTCGAGATTCTTGATCAGTGCCCCGCCACCCGTCAGCACAATGCCGCGATCGCTGATGTCGGCGGACAGCTCGGGAGGCGTCCTCTCCAGCGCGACGCGAATGGCGTTCATGATGACGGCTATGCATTCGCCCAGCGCCTCGCGAATCTCGCTGTCGTCGACGGTGATGGTCTTGGGAACGCCCTCGATCAGGTTGCGTCCCTTGATCTCCATGCTCAGCGGCTTGTCCAGCGGGAACGCCGAACCGATTTCAATTTTGATCGCCTCGGCCGTGCGCTCGCCGATCAGCAAGTTATATTTGCGCTTCAGATAATTGGTAATGGCCTCGTCCATCTGGTTGCCGGCCATGCGCACCGAGCGTGAGTAGACAATGCCCGAGAGCGAAATCACCGCAATGTCCGTCGTTCCGCCGCCGATATCCACCACCATGTTGCCCGAGGGCTCCGTAATCGGCAGTCCCGCGCCGATCGCCGCCACCATGGCCTGTTCCACCAGATACACTTCGCTGGCCTTGGCGCGATACGCCGAGTCTTCTACCGCGCGCTTTTCCACTTGCGTAATCTCTGAAGGCACGCCGATCACGATACGCGGATGCACCAGCATCTTGCGGTTATGCGCTTTCTGAATAAAGTAATTCAGCATTTTTTCCGTGACTTTGAAGTCGGCGATCACGCCATCCTTCATCGGCTTGATAGCCACGATGTTGCCGGGCGTGCGCCCCAGCATCTCCTTGGCCTCTTTGCCCACGGCTTCCACTTCGCCGGTATTTTTGTTGATGGCCACAATCGACGGCTCGTTGACGACGATGCCCTTGCCCGCCGCGTAGACAAGAGTATTTGCGGTGCCCAAATCGATGGCCAGGTCGCTCGAAAACATGCTGAAGAGCGAGCGAAACCCGTGGGAACGCGAAGAGCGCGAAGAATAACCGTTCGATGACATGGAGAACCTGAATCTACCTCAAAAAGCGCGAAAAGTGGACTTGCTTCAATGCCTATTGTACGGCCAGTGGAACGTAGCCGTGAATACTTCCCGAAATCGGAGCAAAAAGGTTCCCCGGGGCCCAACCGCTGATTTAAATGCTAGAGCATGTTTCATGAATGGTTTTGTGAAAGGGCACGACTTCAGTCGTGCCGAAAATGGCCGGAGAATTGAGGGGTTTTAACCCCTGGGGATTCGCGTCAGGCAGTTAGACCATTTATGAATTACACATCTAACCTATGAAATACACATCTAGCCAGCGGTTCCGGCTGTTACATTGGTTTTCCCGGCCGAGGTCAGCGCCCGCCGCATCGCTAGTGGGTCAGTGTGAAATATCGCGAAAGGGCACGACTTCAGTCGTGCCGAAAGAGCAGCAAAATCAGGCCGGCCTTTAGGCCCTGCGGGATGTTCTCCTCCCACAATCGAGTTTTTCCGCAGCCCGTTTATACTACAATTGTAGTTAATGATAATCTGAACTTGCTCTGGGAAATGACTCTCCGGCGAGTGCTATGGAGAAGCGATTATCGGGATGGAAGCGCGAGTTGTTTGGGGCGCACCGGCGCATAGCGGGTTTGTTTGCGCGCTCGGAAGCACGCGAGCGCAGCCTTGCCTATCTTCAGGGCTTGTTGAGCCACTGTGAACGGAAGAACGGCTGGCAGTTGGCCGAGTGGATGGGCGAAGCAGCACCTTATCGGGTGCAGCATCTTTTGGACCGTGCGCGTTGGGATGCGGATGCGGGGCGGGATGAGCTTCGCAATTATGTGCTGGAAGAACTGAGCAGCCCGGATGCCGTTCTGATCGCCGATGAGACGGGTTTTCTGAAGAAGGGCGAGCATTCGGTTGGAGTCAAGCGCCAGTACACCGGTACGGCGGGACGCATCGAGAACAGCCAGGTGGGCGTGTTTCTCTGCTATGCCAGTGACAAGGGCGCGGCGTTGGTGGATCGCGAGTTGTACCTTCCGGAAGAATGGGCCGCCGATGGCGAGCGTCGCCGCGTGGCAGCGGTGCCTGAACAGATCCGGTTTGCAACCAAGCCGGAACTGGCGCGACGCATGATCGAGCGAGTGTTGCAAGCGGGCGCCCCTTGTAACTGGGTGGCTGGTGACGAGGTTTATGGCAACAACAGTAAACTGCGCCAGTGGCTGGAAGAGCGGCGGTTGGGTTATGTTCTGGCTATCGCCTCGGATCAGCGCATGCGCTGGCCCGATCACCAGCAGCGCCGCGTGGATGCAATTGCGCAGAACTTACCCGACCTGGCCTGGGAACGCATTTCCGCAGGCTCAGGCAGCAAAGGCGAACGGCTCTACGACTGGACGCTGATCCGGGGTTGGGAAGAGGATGACTGGAGCCACGGGTTGCTGGTGCGGCGCAGCATCGAAGAAGAGCCTGAGTATGCCTACTACTGGTTTTATGCACCCACGCGCAAAGCTACGTTGGAGGCCCTCGTGCCTGTGGCTGGACAACGCTGGCAGATCGAGCAGGCCTTCCAAGCCGCCAAGGGCGAGTGCGGACTGGACCACTACGAAGTTCGCCACTGGCAAGGCTGGTACCGGCATATCACGCTGGCCATGCTGGCCCACGCAGTACTGGCCATACTGCGTGCACGGGGAGAAAAAAACTCCCGCCGGGCAGGTGCCCCTCAGCGCGCCCGAACTGCGCCACCTGCTCACTCATCTACTCTGGCGCGGTTGGCACGGCGTTGAACACCTGCTGCACTGGTCTCAATGGCGAAGACGACATCAATTTCATGCTCTTTGCTGCCACTACCGTAAACGTGGTTCGCCGCTGCCGATCTTCTATCTACAACTGTAGTATTTAGCCCTTGAGGTAGGACCTTTTTCAAACTGATCCACTACGGCCGCGCCGCTTGTCACCGGGTTGGCTGATAATATAAAGTGACTCGCATATAGCTTCCCTATCTTCGAAAGGAAAACGTCCCCAGTGAATTTCCACGAAGACTTGGAGCGCCCCGAGGAGCTTCGCGGCTCGTCAGATCGGACCTTTGGATTGGTCTTTGCCGCTGCCTCGGTGCTCGTTGCACTCGCTCCACTCAAGCGCCACGGGCATGTTCGGCTCTGGGCTTTAGGCCTGGCTTTGGTTTTCCTTGTTGTGGCTCTCGTTCGTCCCTCCCTCTTGCGGGTATTCAACCGGTTGTGGACCAAGCTGGGACAGCTCATGGGCCGTATCGTCAACCCCATCGTCATGGCGATTCTCTTCTTCACAGTGTTTACGCCGGTTGCCTACCTGATGCGTCTCTTCGGCAAAGATCCTCTTCGCCTCAAACACGATTCCCTGGCAGGCTCCTACTGGATTCCGCGCCTGCCGCCGGGCCCGAGTCCTGACTCAATGCCGAGACAGTTCTAAACTAAAGGAGTCTTATGTCCATTCTGATTGAGTTGTGGCGCTTTCTGGCATCCAGGAAGAAGTACTGGCTCATCCCTGTTCTGGTCATGATGTTCGTAATCGGCGGCTTGCTGATCTTCGCTCAGTCCAGCGTGATCGCTCCGTTTATCTATTCACTGTTCTAGGAAGGGCTGCATAAATGCCGTCTTGTTGTTTTAGAACCGGTCGCATGGATTCCGTCGTGAAAGGGCACGACTTTATTGACGGCTGCATAAGTAATGTTCGGTTGAGCGCGCCGGAGGCGCAATGTTTGTTAGCCCCGCGCTTCAGCGTGGGGAAGGCGGAATCCGAAGATTGATTGCGGAGTCCCGTAGGGACGGCGCGAGGACATTTCCTTTGCAGGAATCAAAAGCCGTACCGTGAAAGGCTGGCTGCATAAATCCGTCGTGAAAGGGCACGACTTTATTGACGGCTGCATAAGTAATGTTCGGTTGAGCGCGCCGGAGGCGCAATGTTTGTTAGCCCCGCGCTTCAGCGTGGGGAAGGCGGAATCCGAAGATTGATTGCGGAGTCCCGTAGGGACGGCGCGAGGACATTTCCTTTGCAGGAATCAATAGCCGTACCGCGAAAGGCTGGCTGCATAAATCCGTCGTGAAAGGGCACGACTTTATTGACGGCTGCATAAGTAATGTTCGGTTGAGCGCGCCGGAGGCGCAATGTTTGTTAGCCCCGCGCTTCAGCGTGGGGAAGGCGGAATCCGAAGATTGATTCCGGAGTCCCGTAGGGACGGCGCGAGGACATTTCCTTTGCAGGAATCAAAAGCCGTACCGTGAAAGGCTGGCTGCATAAATCCGTCGTGAAAGGGCACGACTGGTAGGTCAGGGCTTTAGCCCTGACTGCCGTAAAAGGCGCATAAAACCTGGGGCTTTAGCCCCTGAGGGAAGTTTTCCAATGGGCTGCGAGGATTGATGCAGCCAGTTCTAGAAAGAGGGCACGGGGTGAGGATTCTCGGGATCTCCGCTTTCTACCACGATAGTGCCGCCGCTTTGGTGCGCGATGGCGTCATCGTCGCCGCGGCGCAGGAAGAGCGATTTACACGAAAGAAACACGACTCCGGCTTTCCCGCGCGCGCCGTCGAGTTCTGTCTCAAGCAGGAGGGCGTCAGTCTCGACGAAATTGACTATGTGGTGTTTTACGAAAAGCCCTTCCTGAAATTCGAGCGGCTCCTCGAGACCTATCTTGCCTTCGCTCCCAGGGGATTGCGCTCTTTTCAAATGGCCGTTCCGCTCTGGCTGCGCGAAAAGCTTTTCCAGAAAGACCTGCTGCGCCGCGAGCTGACGCGGTTTTCCACGGGTAAATTCGATGCTGCCAACAAAATGCTCTTCGCCGAGCACCACCTCAGCCATGCGGCCAGCGCATTTTATCCCTCGCCTTTCGATGAAGCCGCGGTCCTCACCATGGATGGCGTAGGAGAGTGGGCTACAACCTCCCTCGCCATTGGCAAGGGCAACAGCTTTGAGATCATCAAGGAGATGCATTTCCCGCACTCTCTCGGGCTGCTCTACTCGGCATTTACCTACTACACCGGTTTCAAAGTCAATTCGGGCGAATACAAGGTGATGGGCCTCGCGCCTTACGGGGAGCCGCAGTACGCGCAGAAGATTCTCGACAATGTGATCAACCTCAAGCCGGACGGTTCCTTTCGCCTGAATCTCGATTACTTCGACTACTGCACGGGCCTCACCATGACCAACCGCAAGTTCGCCGATTTGTTCGGCGGTCCTGCACGCAAGCCCGACCAGTTGCTGACACAACATCACATGGATCTGGCCGCCTCCATTCAGGCTGTCCTCGATGAAGCGGTGCTGCGCCTCACCCGTTCCCTCGCCGAAGAAACGAAGGCTGAGAATCTTTGTCTGGCCGGGGGCGTGGCGCTGAATTGTGTCGCCAACGGCAAGGTCCTCAGGGACGGCCATTTCAAGAACCTGTGGATACAGCCTGCGGCCGGTGATGCCGGAGGCGCGCTTGGCGCTGCGCTGGTGGCGTACTACGCCTTTAAGAACCAGCCGCGCACGGTAAACCGCCTCGATGCCATGCAGGGTTCTTATCTGGGGCCCGCCTTCGAGCAGCAAGACATTGAATCGCGGCTCAAGACCGCCGGCGCAAAGTTTACCGTGGTCGACGACGCCCAAATGTTCAAGACCGCCGTTGACGCACTTGCCGACGAAAAAGCGGTGGGATGGTTTCAGGGCCGTATGGAATTCGGCCCCAGAGCTCTTGGCGCACGCTCCATTCTTGGCGACCCACGATCGCCCCGCATGCAGGCCAATCTTAACCTCAAAGTAAAATACCGCGAGAGCTTCCGGCCCTTTGCTCCATCGGTGCTTCGCGAAGATGTCGCCAGTTATTTCGAGCTCGACGCAGACAGCCCCTACATGCTCCTGGTCGCGGACGTGGTCGCGCCTCGACGCAAAGAGATGTCGGAGGAACAAAAGCAGCTTTTTGGAATCGACAAACTCAACGTTCCCCGCAGCGATATCCCCGCGGTCACGCATGTGGACTATTCGGCGCGCATCCAGACCGTGCACAAAGAGACGAACCCCCGCTATCACGAGCTGCTCTCCATCTTCAAGCAGCGCACCGGTTGTCCTGTTCTGGTGAACACCAGTTTTAACGTCCGTGGCGAGCCCATCGTCTGCACGCCCGAAGATGCCTTTGCGTGCCTCATGGGAACGGAGATGGATCTTCTGGTTGCCGGCAATTGCATCGTGCGCAAGGAAGATCAGAACCCCGCATTGCGCAAGAACTACGAAACAGCCTTCGCTCCCGATTGAGCCGGCCGTTGAAACAACAGGTAGCGCCGGCCTCCCGGCCGGCTGTAGCGTGGACCTCCCGGTCCACGCCGCACTCTACACAAACAACAAGAACGCTTCCGTGCCCCATCCATTCGCCGTTTTTCAGGCGAATGGGTGGGAAACCACGAACCCCACAAGTACAAATTCAAATGGTCAAAGATTCATTTCTTCGCACCCATCGCATCGCCCACGAGCCTCTCCTGCTCAAGAAACTCCGCAATCGCCAACCCTGATGCCCTCGCCCCCGCAATCGACGGATGAACCGGATCGAAGGACACTGATTTGTTGCGCAGGTACGGATGTTCGCTCTCGACCGAGCGCAGGGCGTCCAGAGGATCGAAAACGGGAAAACCATCCGCCTTGCCAACCGCCTCCACCCACTTTTCAGGTTGACGATCTGTCACCACATTCGGAGGAAAATCCGAGTGCATCATGATCGAATAATCCCTCCGCGTCCGATCCGAAATCTGCGGCTCCACCGGGAAAACCGCAACCACAAGTGGAACCTTGAGTCGATCCGCATCCCGCGCCAGCCGATCCAGATAGAGCTTCATCATGGCCCGCGCATGATCCTGCACTGGAGAAGGCGGCCCGATGGCCAGAAAGCCGAAAGCGTCGCTGTCTTTAAGATCCAAAATCCCCATCTTGTACGCCAGCGACTTCGCCGGAACGTAGAGAGCGTTGTACAAGTAGGAGTGCGTGAGCATGAATACGTTGAAACGGTGCCCCGCAGTAAGCGGCGGATGCGGTTCAACAGGCTCCGGACCCAGCTCCGGATCGATATCGTTCAACGCCATGCAAACCAGAATCAGATCCGGTTTTAACTCCGCGCCCACCTGCTCCACTTTGTACGTGTAATAGTCCAGCCCGGTTGCGGGATCTCCGGCGTTCAGCACCTGGTAGTGCAGCTTTCCGGTGCTGTCGGCATTCAACTTGTCCTGCAGCACGTCGAGAAATGTATCTTCCTCAGGAACGCCATATCCAAAAGTAACCGAATCGCCGACCCCCAGAATGCGGAACGTCCCCGGTGGTTTTTCGATCGAAACATCCGGGCCGCGCATTCCCAGGTTGTTGATCCGCACCATCACTCCAACGTACGAATCGCTCCCCGTATGCGGTTTGAACGCCCAATTGGATTTCCTGAATGAACGGTCATCAAAGGAGATTCGATCGTGGTGCATCAAGCGCAGCCCAATCTCCGCGGCCACCAGCGGAAGCATGAGACTGAAACAGACCAACACCAGATTTTGAAGCCACTCCGACTTCCTGCGCCCTAGTTGTTTATTCTGCGTACCCTTTAGTTTCTCTGCCATCTGCCGATCCTCTATTTTCTAACAATACAATCCGATACGGGGTCCTGCCTGAATCGGCCCACAGCGCTGCCGCGGGAATCGATTTTCCGCACACCCTCAGAGCCGTTCTTGTGCAGCCGGCCGGAGCACTCACGCGCGGGCAATCAGGCAGCGAAAGACAGCCTGAATGCGGTAGCTGCCGTCCGCCAGCCGAAACGCCCCCAGGGCCTCGGCATGTGCCCGGTCCACTGCCTCTTCGCTCGACGCAGTGCGCGCCCGCGCCGCCACGCCCGAAGATCCAAGGCCACGAACTCCGTCTTCGAGACTCGCATAGCTAAACGGGCTCGTCACGTCGAACACGCCTTCCGTCATAAGCCCGGCGGATTCCGCAAACTCCCGCAGGGCGGCTTCGTTCGACAGCGCAAATGGGCCGGGCGCGCCCGGCGGCGGAGGGGGAAACAAGGGACGCAGAGCCGCAACCAGCGCGGCCGCGGGCATTCCGTCCGGCGGTCCCCAAGTCACGATGGCCACCGCGCTGCCAGGCTTGGTCACACGCCGGGCCTCAGCCAATGCTTTGCCTGGATTGCCCGCGTACTGAAAAGAGTTGAATCCGGTCACGACGTCAAACGAAGCATCGGCGAAGGGGATGGTTTCCAGATCGCCGCACACGAAGCGTCCCGCCGGCACCCGTTGGCGCGAAATCGCCAGCAGCGCCTCCGAGGCATCGACGCCTGCGACCTTGGCTCCCCGCGCCGCCGCCATTTCGGCCGACATGCCGGCGCCGCATCCTGCATCAAAAAGCGCCATGCCCGGCCCTACGCTCAGCCGCTCCAGCACCGCCTCATACACCGGCCGGCACTGGCCCTCCTGCAACTCCGCCCAGTCTTTGGCTCGCGCGCCCCAAAGGGAGCCATTCACCTTTGCAGTTGAATTTGCAGCGCCAGACATGTTCACCTCCAGTTGTGTGGGGAAGCCCTCGCGGTAAATTGCAGGATTAGCGTACCATCGTTCCGGACACATGCGACAGATCTCCGGCGAGTCTGCCAAACCATCGCCGGCTGCCCTGCGCAGGCGGGTCACCTCGGCTTGCGAAGTTCAAGGAGGTCATATGCCCTATCCCACCTACCACAACCTCATCGGCGGCCAATGGCTCCCGGCTGCCAACGGCAAAACCATCCTGAACCTCAACCCCGCCGATCACTCCGATGTCATCGGCGCGTTCCCCTCCTCGCATTCTGAAGACGTGGCCGCGGCCGTAGCGGCAGCCAAACAAGCCTTCACCACCTGGCGCCTCGTACCCGCGCCCAAACGGGCTGAGATTCTCCTCCGCGCTCGCGACATCCTCATCCAAAACAAAGAAAAATTCGCGCGAGAAATGACGCGCGAAATGGGCAAGGTGCTGGCCGAAACGCGCGGCGACGTGCAGGAGGCAATCGACGAAGCCTTCTATGTCGCCGGCGAAGGCAGGCGTCTCTTCGGCGTCACCACTCCCAGCGAGCTGCCCGACAAATTCGCCATGTCCGTGCGCATGCCCGTCGGCGTCGTCGGCCTCATCACGCCGTGGAACTTCCCCATGGCCATTCCCAGTTGGAAGCTCTTCCCCGCGCTCGTAGCCGGCAATACCTGCGTCATCAAGCCCGCCACCGACACGCCGCTCTCCACCTACAACCTCGTGCAGGCGCTCGTCGATGCCGGCCTACCGCCGGGCGTGGTCAATATCGTCAGCGGCACGGGCTCTACCGCGGGCGCGGCGCTTGTCGAGCATCCCGATGTCCGCGCCATAAGCTTCACCGGTTCGAGCGCTGTCGGCTCGCTCATCGCGCAACGCGCCGCAGCCACCTTCAAGCAGGTCTCGCTCGAAATGGGCGGCAAAAACGCGCAGATCGTCCTCGACGACGCCAATCTCGATCTCGCTCTCGACGGCGCGTTGTGGGGCGCATTCGGCACCACCGGCCAGCGCTGCACCGCCACCAGCCGCATCCTGCTGCAAAAGGGAATCGCCGCGGAGTTCACCGAGAAGTTTGTCGCCCGCGCCAGGAAACTCAAAATCGGCAACGGCCTCGACGAATCGGTCGAAATCGGCCCGCAGGTCAACGCCAATCAAATCGAAACCTCGGCGCGCTACGTAGAGATCGCACTCGGCGAAGGTGCGAAGCTCCTCTGCGGAGGCCACGCCATCACTGGCGGAGCGCACACGCACGGAACCTTTTTCGAGCCCACGGTCTTCGCCGGCGTCACGCCTTCAATGCGCATCGCGCGCGAGGAGGTCTTTGGCCCGGTGGTCGCGATCATCGAGTTTTCGACATTCGAAGAGGCGGTCGCCATCGCCAACTCCATCGACTACGGACTCTCGACCGCGCTTTACACGCGCAATGTCAATCGCGCCTTCGCGGCCATGCGCGACCTCGAAGCCGGCATCACGTACATCAACGCGCCCACCATAGGCGCTGAGGTGCATCTGCCCTTCGGCGGCGTCAAGCAAACCGGCAACGGCCACCGCGAAGGCCTCGGCGCCATCGACTTCTTCACCACATGGAAAGCCGTCTACGTCGATTACTCCGACAAACTCCAGCGCGCCCAAATTGATAATGCCGAATAAGGCATGGCATTTGCGCAGCTCTTGCCTGTCTGCGTGTTTGCGTGTATATTGGAGAAATATACACTTGGCGAACCACCGAATTAGTATCGTAAAGATCCCGAAGGAAGCATTTTATGGAATATGTCGGTTTCGATTGGGATGAAGGAAACTTACGGAAGAACGAAAAGCACGGTGTGACCAAGGCTGAAGTTGAGCAGGCATTTCTCAACAAGCCATTGATTGTTGCGTCGGACGTAAAACATAGCCAGCAGGAGCCAAGGTTTCAGGCGCTGGGTCGAACTGATGCGAATCGCTGTCTGCACATCACGTTCACCGAGCGTGGAGACGGTACGCTGATTCGACCGATTTCGGCTCGGGCGGCGAGCCGCAAGGAGAGGAAAATCTATGAGCAAGCGCTTAAAGCCAATCCCTAAATTCGCAAATGAAGCAGAAGAGCGCGCCTTCTGGGAGTCGCCTAAGAATGACAGCACGGAATACGTGGACTGGAGCAAGGCGAAGATAGCTGTGTTCCCGAAGCTCAAGCCTTCTACGGAGTCGATTTCGCTGCGCATGCCGGAGAATTTGCTGGACACAGTTCGCAGTCACGCGCAGAGACTCGACGTGCCATATCAGTCCTTGATCAAGCTGTGGATTGCCGAGAAGGTGGCAACACTCGGCCGTAAGCAAAACGCTGCGCGAAGCCGCGGAAAGTGATGCCTGACATCCCAGGTTCCACGCTTGAAACCTGGGAATCAAAGCAATCCTCATCCAGAATCGCGTTACAATTCTGCCATGAGTCCAAACGCGCAAAGACTCCTCGATGAAGCCCGGCAGCTCCCTCCATCCGAGCGCGACTGGCTGATCGAAAACCTCATCGGCGAGCAGGGCGCAATGTCGGACGAGGCTTTTGCCGCCTGGCAAAAGGAAGCCGGCGAGCCCGAGCCCGGCTATGAAGAGTGGTTCCGCAAAGGTGTTGAAGAGGCGCTTGCTGACACGTCGCCCGATACACCGCACGAACAGGTCGAACAGGAAATTGGAAACATCTTGCGGCACGCGCGAGAGGCAAAGAGACTGAAAGAAAGCGCATGAAAGTGGTCTGGAGCGGCCGCGCAAAACGCGACCTGCGCAATTTGGTCGCTTATATCGCCGAAGACAGCGTTCACGGAGCAGAACTGGTGGCCGAACGGATTCTAAGCGCCGCCAAGCATCTTGCCGGCATGCCGGGAAGCGGTCGCCCTGGGCGCGTTCCAGAAACCCGCGAGTGTGTAGTTCATAAGGCACCCTATATCTTGGTCTATCGGATCGTTTCCGGGCAGGTTCGCTTGCTTCGCGTGCTTCACTGCGCACGCCAATGGCCCTCACGCTTCGACTAGCCAGATTCGCAGCAAAAATCCAGAAGCCGCCACAACATTCGCGCTAAAATCTCTCCATGCCAGACTCCTATCAAGACGCCCGCCGGCTCGCTATGGAACTTTCCTACGACGAAAGGGCAAAGCTCTCTGAAGAATTATGGTGGAGTCTTCATCCCCCCGCGGAGAACGTGTCGCAAGAAGAGATCGATGCCTCTTGGGACGCGGAGATCAAACGGCGGATCGAGGAGATCGACTCCGGCAGCGTGAAAATGATTCCCGGGGAAGAGGTTCTCGCGCGCATGGACGCTCGCCTCAAAACCAAACGGCAACAAGTCGCGCCGCAAGAATGAAACCTGATCTTTTCCGCCCGGAAATTCCCGATTCGCCAGTTCCAATTTGAGAACCACAGTGCGGTCAAGCACTTCTTTTGAAAAAAATTTGCAACCTCTTTCCCTTCAATGGCCTGCAAGCATCGATCATTTGCATATTAATTCCCGCAATCTCCTATCCTGTATTCAAATGTCATCGCAGCCCCGTTCTTCTGCCGCCGTCTTTGGGCGTCAAAGTGCCCTGCGCACCGCAAGTCCAGCGTTTTCTTGAACTTGAGATTTAAGTTCCTGAAAAAGTGGACCTTACCGGGATTCCGCGGCCGTAACCGCTTTCTTTGGGAGAGCTTGCCGGAATCACCCAGGGGGCGGGAAGGATAGGGGCCCGGAAAGGTCATCCATGCCCGAAACCTGTCGTCACATCATGCCCAGCGGACTCCGCTGCCAGGCCATGGCCATGCGAGGGAGCGCGTTCTGTTATCACCATGGCCGCCGCATTCCGGTCGCCCGCAAGGCCTCGTCGGCCGAACGTCGCGTCGAGATTCCTGCAACCCTCGATCCGAATGGAATCTCCCATGCTGCCAGAAATATTCTCCAGGCCCTTGCCAATGGCCACATCAGCGCCCGTCGCGCCTCGGTCCTCCTTTATGGATTGCAGATGGCCGCCGGTCCCGCCGCCGATTCCGCCTGCCCACCCCCAGCCGCCGTCGATTCGTTTCCTGACGAGCTTTTCTCCCAGTTGGACACTTGCGACGACGAGACCGTCTCCATGGTCAACGCGCTCGCCCAAAAGTTGCGCCTCGGCTCACCCCATGCATCTTCTCCGGAGTCTGGTCCAAAAGCCTGACGCCCATTACCATGGGAGAGTCATGCAAACCGCCTATCAACCCGATCCCACCCGCTACGACCACGCCAACTTCCGCCGCTGCGGCAACTCCGGCCTTGTCCTGCCGGCCATCACGCTTGGCCTGTGGCAGAACTTCGGCGGCGCCGACGTCTCTGAAACCGGCCGCGCCATGGTCCGCCGCGCCTTCGACCGCGGCGTCACCCATTTCGATCTCGCCAACAACTACGGCCCTCCCTACGGCTCAGCCGAAGAAAACTTCGGCGCGATTCTGAGGAAGGACTTTGGTCTCCGCAAGCATTCCCGCGGCCTGCGCAACGAGCTCGTTATTTCGACAAAAGCCGGCTGGGACATGTGGCCGGGCCCCTACGGCATCGGCGCGTCGCGCAAATATCTCCTCAACTCGCTCGACGACAGCCTCAAGCGCATGGGCCTCGACTACGTTGACATCTTTTACGCGCACCGTCCGTGGAACAACTGCCCGCTTGAAGAAACCATGGGCGCGCTCGTCACCGCGGTGCACCAGGGCAAAGCCCTCTACGTCGGCATCTCCTCGTACAGTCCCGAGCGCACCCGCCAGGCCGCAAAGATACTCAAAAGCATGGGAGTCCCGCTGCTCATTCACCAGCCCAGCTACTCCATGCTCAACCGCTGGATCGAGAAAGGCCTCCTCGCCACACTCGACGAACTCGGCGTCGGCTGCATCGCCTTTTCGCCACTCGCGCAGGGACTGCTGACCGGCAAATATCTCAAAGGCATTCCCAAGGATTCGCGCGCCAAGTTCGGAAATTCCTCGCTCCTCAAGAATTTCCTGAGCGAAGAAAATCTCAAGCGTGTTCGCGCGCTCAACGAAATCGCGGAGTCCCGCGGCCAGACCCTCGCGCAGATGGCCATCGCCTGGGTGCTGCGCTCGGAAGCCGTCACCTCAGCGCTCATCGGCGCGCGCAACGTGGAGCAGCTCGACGACTCGCTCGACGCGCTAAAGAACTTGAAGTTCAATGCGACGGAGCTGAAACAGATCGATCGCCACGCACAGGAAGGCGAACTCGATCTCTGGCGGAACGCGCGCGTCAATATGGATTAGTAAGTCTCCAACGCCGCCGCTTGCAGTCTAGAACTGGTTGCATAAATGGTTACGTGAGAGGGCACGACTTTAGTCGTGCCGTGAAGGCCGCGTAAACATTAGGGCTTTAGCCCCTGAGGGAAGTTTGTTCACCCCCGCAGACGATTGATGCAACCAGCTCTAGCCCTTCGTCTCCAGCACATCGCGCAGCGCGAAGCTCGTCTCCAGCCGGATCACTCCCGGCAGGCGCGAGAGTTCGTTCTGGTGCAGGCGGTTGTAGTCGTCGATGCCCGCCACGCGCGCCACCAGGATGTAGTCGTACTGCCCGGCCAGTAGGTGGCAGCTCACAATGTCGTGGCAGTGCCGCACGGCGGTCTCAAACGCGCTCAGCACCGCGGCCGACTGCCGCTCCAGCGTGACGCGGATGTACACCGTCATATGCTTGCCGAGCAGCCGGTCGTCGATCGTCGCCCGATAGCCGCGAATGGCTCCTGAAGCCTCCAGCGCCAGGATGCGCCGCGATGCTGCCGATGCCGACAGCCCCACCGCCTCGCCCACTTCAAAATTCGTGGCCCTGCCCCGCCGCGCAAGGTGGCGCAGGATAGCCAGATCCAGCTCGTCGAGTCTGGCCGCTCCAGGGTCCGCCGCTTCGAGTCTGCTCTCGGTTTGCAGGCTTTCCATAGATTGCGGTGTTTCAGGCAATTGTTGCGGCAAAGTCTCACCCTGCTCACGTTTCGTTCCCATTTTGCAGTTTTATCACAAAGTTTGCACACACTGAAAGCCGATTGCGACGTAAACTTCCTCTTAGTTCGAAAAGGAGTATCCATGATTGTCGGCGTTCCCAAAGAGATCAAGGACAACGAGTCCCGCGTCGGTGTCACCCCTGCCGCCGTGAAAGCGCTCGCCGAAGCCGGTCACACGGTGCTGGTTGAAACCTTGGCCGGCGCACAGTCCGGCTTTCCCGACGACGAGTACCAGGACGCCGGAGCGGAGATCGTGGGCGATGCGGGCTACGCCTGGGGCAACGCCGACATGGTCGTCAAGGTCAAGGAGCCCATCGAAAGCGAGTACGTTTACTTTCGCGAGGGCCTGATTCTCTTCACCTATTTGCATCTCGCTCCGCTGCCTGCGCTCACTGATAAGCTGCTCGAGTCGAAAGTCATCGGCATCGCCTACGAGACGGTGCGCGATCGCCAGGGAAGCCTCCCCCTGCTTACGCCCATGAGCGAAGTGGCGGGACGCATGAGCGTCCAGGTGGGCGCCAGCTATCTTGAAAAAGAGCGCGGCGGCCGCGGCATTTTGCTGGGCGGCGTTCCCGGCGTGCCTCCCGCGCATGTGGCCATTCTGGGCGGA
This sequence comes from uncultured Acidobacteriaceae bacterium, assembly GCA_963732305.1. Lineage (GTDB taxonomy): Bacteria > Acidobacteriota > Terriglobia > Terriglobales > Acidobacteriaceae > Telmatobacter. The sequence goes on along the minus strand of CAVSYW010000001.1, from coordinate 495,633 downwards.
GGCGTGGTGGGTACCAACGCCGCGCGCATTGCTCTCGGATTCGGTGCAAAGACCACGCTCATCGACGTAAATCTCAACCGTCTGCGCGAGCTTGAAGACATCTTCGGCGGCCGACTCTCGACGCTGGCCTCGAACAGCTACAACATCGCCCTGGCAACCCGCGAAGCCGATCTGGTGATCGGTGGCGTGTTGATTCCCGGCGCCACCGCGCCCAAACTGGTCACGCGCGCCATGGTCGCGCACATGAAGAAAGGCGCAGTCATCGTCGACGTGGCCATCGATCAGGGCGGCTGCGTGGAAACCGCTCGTCCAACCTCCCACTCCAACCCCAGCTATGTGGTCGATGGCGTGGTGCACTACTGCGTCACCAACATGCCCGGAGCGGTGCCTCACACCTCCACACTGGCGCTCACAAACTCCACATTTCCGTATGTTTTGCGCATCGCCAACCTCGGCGTCCGCGAGGCGCTCCGCCAGGATTCGAGCTTCGCCGAAGGTCTGAACGCCTGGCTGGGTGCGCTTACCTACCGCGGCGTGGCAGAAAGCCAGCACCGTGCCTGGACGGCAGCATCCAGCTTGCTTGGCTAACGGGTTCCGCCCTTCGATCCCCCAGAATTGCCGCTGCACACACGTGTGCAGATTTTCCTTGACACGCATATTTCGCATTTGTTAGCTTCCAACCGCGGAAAAGACTCGAGAGAAATCCACCGCCAAATGCAGCCCTTTCGATACTGGTCGTGTGTGCAAGTCGGGCCGGATGAACAAAGCGTGCGTTTGGGGTGGATTTTTGTCTTTAGCTGATTTTTCACGGCGGATTCTTCGAATCTTAACGGGTGTAACCAAGGATGGCAGTGGTATCGTTGCTTACCATCATCTCGGCATCTACGGAAATCTCGAATCCTTTATCGACGACATTCGCCGAATCGGATAACTCCGGGCCCAAACCCGCGGAACCAATTTGGCCTCTACGGCCGGGTTCGGCGCTTCGCTCTCACTTCAAGGTATTGGTTTCCAAACACGGCATCTTCTAAATTCTGTAGCCCTGATCAACAGGGAAGACACTTAACCGCTGTTGAAACAAAACCATTGGGAGGCAATATGCATTCGACAAGTCCATCTGTGGGGTCCCGTGCCAGAACATCCCGCGCGGCAAAGGCAGGAATTCTTGGATTCGGCTGGACCTTTCTGGCCATCGCGCTTCTGTTGGTGCTTTCTTCGCGCGTGGCTTTTGCCCAATACGATACCGGCAGTCTGGTCGGAACCATCCATGACCCCAGCGGCGCCGCTGTTCCGAACGTCACCGTTACCGTTACCAACGATGCCACTGGCATTAGCACTGCGGTCAAGACGGATCAGTCCGGCGACTACGATGTTCAGTCGTTGCGCGTGGGTGTTTACACCATCTCCGCCAGCGCCTCCGGCTTCGCCATCGCTGAAGCCAAGTCCATTTCCGTCTCTGTCGGCGCGCGCGTGCGCATCGATCTGTCTATGAAGGTAGGCACGGCGCAGGCCACCACGGTCGAGGTCAGCGATGTAGCTTTGCAAATCGAAACCGAGTCCAGCCAGCGCGACCAGCACATCACCAATTATCAGTCTGAAGGGCTGCCGCTGGTGAGCCGCAACTACACTGACCTGCTCGCCCTCGTCAGCGGCGTTCGCCAGGCGCCCACGCAGGCTACCACCACCAGCAACATCAACAGTCCCGTCCGCGCCGGCGCATACAACGTCAACGGCCAGCGCTCCATGTTCAACAACTTCCTGCTCGACGGCATGGACAACAACGCTTATGGCGAGTCAAACCAGGGATTCGATAATCAGATCATCTCTGTTCCGCCGGACTCGGTGGCGGATTTCAGCGTAGTCACGAACAACGAGAGCGCGGAATACGGCCGCGGTTCGGCCGCCACCGTCAACGTGGCATCCCTATCCGGCGGCAACCGGTTTCATGCCACCGCCTATGAGTTCCTGCGCAATACGGATTTGAACGCCGCTGGCTATTTCAAGCCCACCACCGTCGGCACTGGTGGCGTAATTCCGTTTCAGAAGCCAACCTCCAATCGCAATCAGTTCGGCGGCAACTTCGGCGGACCCATCCTGCGCGATAAGGCGTTTTTCTTTCTCGACTATGAGGGCCTGAGAGCCATTACCAAGCCTCTCTATGTCATCACTCTGCCAACGCAGAACGAGCTCAATGGAATTCTTGTAGTACCGGTCACGAACGCGGTTACCGGCGTCGCGTATCCCGCCAACACGGCCATCCCTACCACCGCGTTCGACCCGCTGTCACTGCAAATTGTCAAAGCATTCCAAACCATCAAAGGCTTGCCGATTTCTGGTTCCCCAACCACGGGCGAGAATGCTTATGATTACTCGGTGCTGATCCCATTTCGCGACTACTCCGACAAGGGCGATCTTCGCCTGGATTACACGGCAAGCCCCTCGGCGCGATACTTTCTGCGCATAAGCGACCGTAAGGAAACGGCGATCAACTTTCCCACCGTCCCTGAGCCGATTGAGGGCCAAACGGGTGGTTACCAGCGCATCCTGGATCAGCAGATCGCGCTCGGCTACACGGGCAGTTTCGGCGCCAACCGGTTGCTGGATGTGCGCCTGGGAATCTCGCGGACCAAGGCGGGCAAGACGCCTGTGAGCGAAGGGACAACGCCGGTTCTGGTGAATGGCGCCCCAATTCCAGGGCTGGGGAGCTTGCCGGCAGCGTTTCAGGGCGGCCTGCCCGCGGTCTCCATCTCCGGCGGCTTCACAACTTCCATCAATAACGCATACATCGGCCGCCAGACAACGAATCCGCAGTACCAGAATCCGGCTCTGCTCGATCCCTCGGTGGCTTACACCTGGGTCAAGGGCAAACAGTCTCTCAAGTTTGGGTATGAGTTTGAGCATGTCTGGATGGGAGTGTTCGACAACAACCCACCCTACGGCTCATTTACTTTTGGCGGTTCGTATAGCAATCCGAGCAAAGTCACAGATTCCTATTGGGCGGATTTCCTCTTCGGCACATCCAGCGCATACTCTCTGGCTCAAGCCTTCGAGGCCCATCTTCGTCAGTCGCTCGACAGCGTTTATGTGCAGGACGATTGGAAGGTTCTTCCCAACCTGACATTGAACCTCGGTCTGCGCTGGGAATACGGCTCGCCCTATTCGGAGGAAAATAACCTGGTCTCCAACTGGGATCCCACTTCGCAAACAGTGTTCACAATCAATCCCTCGGTAACCACTGCCAACGCGGCTTTCGGCATTACCCCAACATCCGGTTCGGGCGTTTACGGCAAAACGCTGATCAATCCGGACCTCAACGACTATGCTCCGCGCATCGGCTTCGCGTGGTCTCCCTTTTCCATGTGGTCCATCCGCGGCGGGTTCGGCACCGGCTATGTGCACTACACGCGCGCCGGCTCCGGCGACATCGCTGCCATCAACGCGCCGCAGGCCCAATTTGCAAGCGTAACGCAGGTCGCGCCCACCACCTCCAATCACTGTTCCACGCCGCTCCCCGCCCAGATCATCGCCACGGGAACGACATCTCCAAGCTGCTACGCTACCGCGGCCCAGGGCTTCCCGTCGGGACTGGTGACCAGCTTCAATTACGCCACCGACAACATCACCTGGGTGCCGAAGAATACGCGCGATAGCTATGTAGAGAATTATTATCTTGCCGTGCAGCGGCAGCTAGGAAAAAACAGCCTCGTGGACATTGCCTATGTTGGCAATCACGGCCTCAAACTGCAGCAGTTTCTCAATGGCAACCAGCGCAACATCAACGTGGCGCAATCCACGGCCGCAACCACTGTGTACTCGCGCCCCTTCGCTAACTGGCCTTCGGATATTACCGAGGCGCTCGACGAGGCCTTTTCCAATTACAACGCGTTGGAGGTGCGCTATGAGCAGCGCATGGTCGCCGGCCTCACGTTGCTCGACAGCTTCACGTGGGAGCACTCGCTGGATAATGCCAGCTCTTCGCTCGAAGGCAATACGCCTTCGCCGCAGAACGCCAATAACCTCAAAGCCGAATACTCGCAATCGGACTACAACCTGCCGATTGTCAACATCGCCAGCCTGGTCTACGATCTGCCGTTCGGGCACGGTCGCACCTTCGGTCACAACATGAATCCGTTCATGGATGGTGTCCTCGGCGGATGGCAGGTGAGCGCGATCGATACCGCGCAGGCCGGCACGCCCTTCAACCTCACCTACTCACCGAACTCAAACCAGGCTGCCTCGACGCAGATTTCGGCCAACTACCGTGGCGTCAATCTTTACCGGCCGAATGTCGTTCCCGGAGTTCCGCTCACGCAGGGACGCAGCGTGATTCCCTCGCCCGTGACCAGCAGCGGCGGCACCGGGTATATCCAGTACATCAACTACAACGCGGTCGCGCTACCAGCGACCAAGAATGCCGCTGGCGCCTATCAGCCGCCCTTCGGCAACATGTCGCGCAATCCGGGCCGCACTCCGCCGCTGTACCAAACCGACCTGGACCTTAACAAGGAGTTCAACACTCCCCGGGAAGGCGTGAAAGTCCAGTTCCGGTCGGAGTTCTACAACATCTTCAATCACACTAATCTCTACTTGCCGTCCTCTGCCGGCGGCACGCAGGGAGCGAATGCGACAACGGGCGGCCTCATCAGCAGCACCTTCACTCCGCGCGTGATTCAGTTCGCGCTGAAGGTGATTTACTAGGCCCTGACCGCTTGAAGATGAACCTTCCGTGCCCCATCCATTCGCCGTTTTTCAGGCGAATGGGTGGGAAACCACAGAAGCCAAAAGAACGAATTTATCCGGTCAGAGACCTGGTCTGACGATCGGCATAGAACGGAATGCGCCGGTCGCGTAACGCGGCCGGCGCATTCCGTTTTCGGGATACCGCGGCGCGAATCTGCCCAGCAAAAACCGGGTAGTGGGTCAGTTTGAATCCGCCGTGAAAGGGCACGACTTCAGTCGTGCCGAAAAGCCCCAAAATAGAGGAGGGCTTTAGCCTCTGAGGCATGGCTTTTTCAAATTGACCCACCACCAAAAACCAGCGGGACGAATTCAGCGGTGATAAACTGAATTCAACAGCGCGTCCGCCGCAGGTGTGATGCGTTCTTCATCTCGAAACCGCAGGCTTCAGCCCCGCGGTTCCACGCCCACTGAGAGACCAGAGTCGGGGCGGAAAACAGCAATCCAAATTGATTTGAGGCAGTGTGCCTGCCACGTCCCGCAGTGTATCTATGCAGGGCGGCCAAGCCGTGCTTCGGATCGTATTGCTTTCCAGACTCAGGTAACTACGAAAGGAATCGACAGGCGTGATCCATCGCAATGAAATTCTGAAAGAGCTCGGCGGCGATTCGCGGCCGTGGGACGTTCTCGTAATCGGCGGCGGAGCCACCGGTCTCGGCGCTGCCGTTGAAGCCGCTTCCCGCGGCTATCGCACCCTGCTTGTAGAGCGCTCCGACTTCGCCAAGGAGACCTCCAGCCGCAGCACCAAGCTTGTGCATGGCGGCGTCCGCTATCTCCAGCAGATGAACGTGACTCTGGTTCTCGACGCCCTCAGCGAGCGCGGCCACATGCTGCGCAACGCGCCCCACCTGGTGCACGATCTGAACTTTGTCATCCCTGCCTACAACTATTTCTCGCTGCCTTACTACGGTGTGGGCCTCAAGGTCTACGAGCGGCTCTCCGGCAAGCTGTCCTTCGGTCATTCGCAGGTGCTCTCGCGCAAAACGGCTCTCGAAAAGCTTCCCGGCGTCAAAAGCAAGGGCCTGCGCGGCGGCATTCTCTATCACGACGGTCAATTTGACGACGCCCGCTACGCCATCGCGCTCTTGCGCACGCTCCAGGATCTCGGCGGCGTAGCCATCAACTACGTCGAGGCCACAGGCCTCATCGAGCGCGACGGCAAAGTCATCGGTGTCCGCGTGCGCGATAAGGAAGACGGCGTCGACTTCGAGCTTCAGGCGAAGGCGGTCGTCAATGCCACCGGCGTTCATGTCGAACAGATCATCGACATGGACGGCCAGCCTCACAAATCGCTGCTCGCCGTCAGCCAGGGATCGCACTTTGTCCTGCCGCGTTCCTTCCTGCCCGGCGATACCGCGCTCATGATTCCTAAGACCGCCGATGGGCGTGTGCTTTTCGCGATTCCGTGGCATGGCGCGCTTATCGTTGGCACCACGGATGTACCCGTCGATTCCTCGTCGCCCGAACCGCGCGCCCTGCATGAGGAGAAGGCCTTCCTCTGCGCGCATATTGGCCGCTACATGGACCACGCGCCACGGCCGGAAGAGATCCTCAGCGTTTTTTCGGGGCTGCGGCCCCTGGTGCGCAAGGGTCACGCTAAAACCTCCAAGCTCTCCCGCGATCACACCATTCTGGTTTCGCCTTCCGGCCTCGTCACGGTCACAGGCGGCAAATGGACCACCTATCGCCGCATGGGCCAGGACACCATCGACCGCGCCTCGCAGGTGGCGGCGTTGCCGAAGAGTCCATCGAAAACTCTGGAGCTGAAACTGCACGGCTGGTCGCCGGATCCGACGACTGCGAACTCCGCATGGGAGCGCGTATACGGCTCCGATCTGCCGGCGGTTCAGGCGCTTTCCAACGAGGATCGAAGTCTGGACGCTCTGCTGCACCCGCGCCTGCCCTTTCGCCTCCGCGAGGTGGTGTGGGCCGTGCGCTATGAGATGGCCCGTACGGTCGAGGACCTGCTCGCACGGCGCACGCGCGCCCTCTTTCTCGATGCCCGTGCCGCTATCGAGGCTGCGCCCACGGTCGCCGACATTCTGGCGCGCGAACTCGCTCGCAACGACGACTGGAAAGCCGGCCAGTTGGCAAGCTTTCAGCAAACTGCGAGGGGTTATCTCTACACGGAGTGATGCAACCGCGCCGTAGGCGCAGCGTTTGTTAGCCCCGCGCTTCAGCGTGGGGAAGCGAATTCAAAAGATTGACTTTGGAGTCCCGTAGGGACGGCGGAAGGACATTAATTGGGCGGGAATCAATAGCCCCTGAGGAATGTAAACCGGAGTCGCTACAAACACCCTCGCAACACACAGCAGCCCGTCGCTCGATCGGGACCACGAGGAAACATCATGAATTGGATCGCGCGTTTCATTCAACCTGCGCCGCACATCCCGCGCGTTTCCACGGAACAGGCGCGACGGCTTTATCCAAAGATGCGCTGGAAGATTCTTGAATCCACCTTCATCGGCTACGCCACGTTCTATTTTGTCCGCAACAATCTTCCCGTGGTCTCTCGCGAGATGGGCCAATCTCTGCATTACAGCATGGAGCAGGTCGGCAACATCCTCGCCGCCACGGCCATCTCCTATGGCGTCGGCAAGCTCTTCATGGGCGCGTGGTCCGATCGCAGCAATCCACGCTACTTCATGCCTCTGGGCCTCGTCCTCACCGCCATCTGCAACTTCGCATTTGGCGCGGTAAGCAGCTATCAAGTGCAACTTGCCCTCTGGGCCTTGAATGGGCTCGCTCAAAGCATGGGATGGGCGCCGTGCGGTCGCTCTCTCGGCCACTGGTACAGCGTCAACGAGCGCGGAACCATGTTCGCGTTCTGGAATGTTGCGCAGAACGTCGGCGGCGGATTGACCGGGCTCCTCGTCGCTTACAGCACCGTTCTGCTTGGCTGGCGCTCCGCATTCTACGTTCCCGGAGTTCTCGCCCTCCTCTGCGCCATCTATCTCCTCATCCGGCTCAGAGACACACCGCAATCCGTGGGCCTTCCGCCCATTGAGGAATGGCGTAACGACCATCCGGCTGGCGCGCGCAAAGACGGCGAGCGGGAACTCGGCACCCGCGACCTGCTGGTGAACTATATCTTCCGCAACGGCTACATCTGGCTCTTTGCCTTTGCCAACTTCTTCGTCTACATCGCCCGTTACGCCATGCTCGACTGGGGTCCTACCTATCTCAAGGAGGTCAAGCACGCCAGCCTTGGCCAGGGCGGCATCGGCACCGCCGCGCTCGAGTTCTCCGCCATCTTCAGCACCATTCTCATGGGCTGGCTCTCTGACAAGATGGGCGGCCGTCGCGGCATGATCGGCGTGCTGTGCATGATTCCTGTCCTCGCGTCGTATCTCGGAATCATCTACGGCCCGCCAGGCAAGCTGTGGATCAGCCTCGGCCTATTCGGCGTGATTGGGTTTTTTGTTTATCCCACGGTGCTGCTGCTCGTGGTGAGTGCGCTCGATTTCACATCGAAAAAAGCCGTGGGCACGGCCGCGGGGTTCCTGGGCCTGTTTGGCTATCTGGGACGCACCGCGGAAGGCGAGGGCATCGGCATCCTGGTTCAGCATTACGGCTGGAACGTGGCGCTCCATGCGGTGGTCGTCGCAGTGGTTTTGGGAATCGTGCTGCTGCTGTTTACCTGGAAGCTCTCGCCGCACCATGCACGGCCGGCAAGGGCAGATCGCGTCACGTTCGCGCACCGGGAGGAACGAGCAGCGTGAGGGAGTGGGGCACGACCTCAAGGCGCACCGGCAAGGAACCCAGTACCTCTCCATCCGCTTCTGCAAGCAACGATTCGCGCGAGCCATTTTGGGCGCGGCACTCGATGCTGGGCGTCTCCAGCAACTCGACGGCGCCCTTGAAGGTGTGCCGCCCGGCCAGCACCGCCAATAGAAACGACAAATAGCGCAGCCGGCTTTGCGTCTTGAAGGCCAGCAGGCTCAGGTTGCCGTTGTTCAAACTGGCTCCGGGAGCGAACGAACGCAAAACTCCGCCGAACGAGCGTACTCTCACGGCCAGCAATTGCGAAACATCCACCACGCGGCCGCCGCCGTTTCCGTTCGCCGGCAGTACCGTTTCGAAGAGCGGAAACGAAGACGTGGCCCAGATATGGAGAGCCTCGATCAGATAAAGGACGTAGCCGAGTTTGCGTTTAAGCCGCGCGTCCAGCCGCGACATCAGCAAAGCGTCAGCCCCCACTCCCGCCGCCACGATGAAGTAGCGCGAGCCGGGGTTCCCGTCCTGGCCCTGGAAGTGGATCCGCCCCACGGAGATGCGCGCCGGCGTCGCTTGAAGCAGTTTGCGCGCCATCTTGGCCGGTGCGCCGACCAGGCCAAGGCTCGCGGCAAGCGCGTTCGCCGTGCCCAGCGGAATCACGCCCAGCGCCACATCGCTGCCCACCAGGCTTTGCAACACTTCGTGCACCGTGCCATCGCCCCCGCAAGCCAGCACCGCATCGCAACCATCGTCGATGGCCTTTCGCGCATGAATCGTTGCGTCTCCGGCCTTTTGGGTTTCAAGCGCCTCAACCGCGACACCCGCTTCGCGAAGCACGGCCAGAGTTTTCTCGATGGCCGCCTTCCGTCGCGTGGAGTACTGGCCGGATACCGGGTTGTAGATCAGCGCCACATGGCGCATTGCGGGTTTCACTTGGGCGGTCGTTCCTATCTCGTCAACTTACCTTCGGACATAACTTTGTTATCATCGCAGATTTTCTCCCGAAAGCGTCGAAACAAACACCGAATCTGCACCATCGTCTCGAAACCGCATCCCTGGGCTTCTGCCGGAAAAGTAGCGCCGGTCTCCAGACCGGCTGTGGCGCGGGCGTCCTCGCCCGCGCTCCATTGCCGCAATCAATCGGTCTATGATGGCCTGGGGGAAATCAAGCGTCATGAATCCTACCGGCAATACCATCCTCATCACTGGTGGCGGCTCGGGCATCGGCCGCGGGCTTGCAGAATCCCTTCACGCGCTTGGCAACCAGGTGATCATCGCCGGCCGGCGGCAGCATGCGCTCGACAGAACCACTGCCGCCAACCCTGGCATGAAGTCGTTGCCCCTCGATATTCTGCATCCCACCGCAATCCGCGCCTTCGCCGCCAAAGCCGTCGCCGAATTTCCTGCCATCAACGTGCTCTTCAACAACGCCGGCATCATGCGCGCGGAGAAATTTCTCGCTCAGCAGCCCGATCTCGCTGACTCTGAGGCCATCGTCACCACCAATCTCCTCGGCCCCATCCGCCTCACCGCCGCGCTCCTGCCGCATCTCCTCAAGCAGCCGCACGCGGCCATCATCAACGTCTCCTCCGGCCTGGCGTTTCTGCCCCTCGCGCTCACGCCCACTTACTGCGCCACCAAGGCCGCCATCCACTCCTGGACGCTTTCGCTCCGTTACCAGCTTCATAACTCTGGCATCGAGGTTCTGGAACTAATCCCGCCCTACGTGCAAACCGACCTGATGAACGGCGCCGAAGATCCTCGCGCCATGCCCCTCCATAAGTTCATCGCGGAAGTCATGGAGATCCTCAAGCAGCAGCCCACGCCGCCCGAAATCTGCGTCGAGAACGTCAAGCGTCTGCGCTTCGCCGCCGAATCCGGCAATTTCAACCAGATCTTCAACGGCCTTAACGCCGCCATGTCCGATCCCCACTAGGTTTGTGTCCGCTTGATTCTGCACCATCATCGGTGCCCCATCCATTCGTCCGCCTTTTGGGCGAATGGGAGGGACAGCACGCACTCTTGCCAACTGGTCCCTATGTCCTCGCTCTCTTGTTCCCTCGTTCCCTTGTTCCCTTGTTCCCTTGTTCCCTTGCTCCCTGCCTTCTTGACACCGCCCCGCTGCCATCGTGTACGGTTGAATGCTGAAATCGGTAACGTTTACGGAACGGGGTCAAATCACCATGAATCGCCGGGAATTTCTTGTCTCCGCGGCCGCTGTGCCGCTCGTGTCCTCTTTTGCATTCAAGTCCGCAGCTCAAGTCACCGCCGTTCCCGAAGTCCCGCCCTTCGACCCCTCGAAGCTGAAACCCTCCGATTTCTCCGATGCCGATCTCGACATGCCCTATAACCTCACCTATCTGCCGCGCATCGCCAACAGCATTGAAACCGAAGGCCCCGATCGCGGCTTCATCAACATCTCCGTATGGCGCGGCACTCCCCAGCTCCATCCCTACAACACCCGCATCATGGAAAGCATTCTCACGCTTGCGTATTTCTACGCCAGCCGCCGCAAGTGGAATCAGTTCTGCGCCAATCCTGCCCTGCGCGTCCGTCTCGAACTCGCCTTCGACTACTGGTGCAACCTGCAGAGCCCTGACGGCAAATTCAGCGAGTACGGCCCGCAGCAGTGGAACCTGGCCGCCACGGCCTTCTCCGTCAAATTCATCTCTGAGGCGCTGCGCCTGCTCAAAACCGGTCCGCCCATCGCGCCCGCCCTCCATGCGCGCGCCGTCGATTGCTGCCGCAAAGCCGTGCACGCCACGCTCTACGATCCCGACCTGTTGAGCCACGGTAAGAGCTACTCCAACCAGTTCACCAACATCTTCGCCGGCGGCGCGGCCTTTCTTTCCATGTACCCCGATGCCGCGCTCTGGGCGCGCCTCAAAGAGCAAGTTGAAGCCAGCCCCACCAATCTTCAAAGCCCCTGCGGTTACATGTACGAGAAAGACGGTCCCGACCTCGGCTACACCCTCAACACGCACCACGAGAACCTTCAGATGGCCTATCACTACTGGCGCGGCACGGCTCTCGGCGAAATCCTCCTTGAAGAGGAAAACCGCTTCGGCAAATGGCTGTCGTACAACCTCCTCCCGGAGCCCGGCCGGCCCTTCTGGGTCGCCAACCGCAGCATTGAGACTCGCCAGCAGCACGCCATCTTCCCCGCAGTCGATACGCCGCTGGCCGACCGCTGCCAGATCATGCGCGCCTTCGCCGCACCGCCCGATCGCCGCGCCGCGCAAATCCACGCCGCCCGCGAAGCCATGCAAAAACAATGGCCCCAGGTCGACCCGCTCCCCGTGGGCCAGTTCAGCGCCCTTTCGCCCTACCGCTTCCTGCAGCGCGCGCACTACGACTGGCATCCCACCGCCGCTCAGATGGCCGAAGCGCGCAAGCTCGTCCGGCCGCTCGCCGAGACACACTTTGAGGAGCAGTTGAAGGACACGCGCGAGCCCATCGTTTTCACCTACATTCGCCGTCCCGGCTACTACGCGGCCTTCGCCTCCGCGCCCATCGTCATCTCCGAGCAGCAGCGTCTCGGCCTCACCTTCGTCTGGACGCCGAAGAAAGGCGTGCTTCTGCAATCGCAGACCAGTGGCAGAGAAACCGCATGGGGTACCTCAACCGGCGATGCTCTTCCCGTAGAAGCAACCGGACTCGACGCCGAATACAGCAGCGACAATACTGTTGTCCGCTACCCGCTCCCCGGCGGAGGAGAAAAAACCGTCACTTTTGCCGACGATTGCATCCGCGTCAAAGTCGAACGCGAGGGCGAGATCGTTGAGCGCGTTCCCGTCTTCGATCCCGCTTGCGTGGTCTCCTCGGCGCAAATCAAGTTCGGCCCCGCTCCGGCGCGCAGGTCCGGCCAGGCACCCGTTCCCTGCGCCAACCCCGACGCAGGCTGCGCGCTCGCCGAAGGTCCAGTACCGGGCAAAACTCTCTCAGTGGTCGAAGTGCGCGCCACGGAGAAACTGGAATACGAGATTCGGCCGTCGTAAGAAATGCTCAAACGCGGCGCGACATCGAAACAACCGCAAAGAGTTGGGAAGCCATCTCACCAGGCAAGGAGATGCAATGGCTACCAGCACAACAAGGAGAAAATCAACAGGCAAGAAATCCACCCGCAAGTACTCGCCTGCAACAGGAAAATTCGATGGGACCGAAATGCGGGCGATGGAGCAAGGGAAATTGAAGAGCGGGCGCAGCGGCAAGAGGGTCACCAGCAGAAAGCAGGCGATTGCCATCGGACTATCCGAGGCACGCAAGGCGGGGAAGAAGGTTCCAGCCGCCAAGAGTTGAATCGGAAGCACCTGTTCAACGCGCCTCGACTGTGCAGATCATTCAACCTGGGGCGTTTAGATTTCCTGCCGCGATTTTCCAGTGACGGGCCGGGTTCTTCACAGCCCTCGCCCGTCCGGACTTGTCCTACACTCTTCTTCATGGCCACCATCCCCGACCTCAGGCTGGATACCGGACTACCCGCGAACCTGGACGCGGAAAAGACCATCCTGGGCGCGATCCTGCTCGATAACGCCGCCCACGCCGAGGCTGCCGAACACATCAAGTCCGACGATTTCTCACTCGACTCGCACCGCCGTATCTTCTTGCGCATGAGCGAGTTAGTTGATTCCGGGCGCACCGTCGACATCGTCACGCTATCGAACGAGCTCAGCCGTTACAAAGAGGTCGAAGCCGTCGGCGGCGTCGCCTACCTGGCATCGCTCACTGAGGGCTTGCCCCGCCGTCCCGTCATCGAAGACTACATCCGCATCGTCAAGGACAAGAGCCTGTTGCGCCGCCTCATGGGCATCTGTTCGGCGGCCATCGCCAAGGCCGCCGACCAGAGCCAGGAAGCCATCAGCGTCCTCGACGAGACCGAATCGCAACTGCTCGAAGTCAGCCAATCCGGCCTGACCCAAGGGCTGCAACCGCTCGACATCATCATCCGCGACTACTTCGGCACGATCGACAATTTATACAAGCAGGGCCGCGAGGTGACGGGCCTGCCAACGTACTTCACTGACTTCGATCGCATGACGAGCGGCTTGCAAAAAGGTGAGCTCATCATCATCGCCGCGCGCCCGTCGATGGGCAAAACCGCTCTCGCCATCAACATTGCAGAGAATGCCGCCATTCGCGGCAACGCGATCATCGCCATCTTCAGCCTGGAAATGAGCAAGGCGTCACTGGTGCGCCGTATGTTGGCTTCGCAGGCCTGCGTCGATCAGCGTAAGTTGCAACAAGGCTTCTTCGGCCGCGAAGAACACGAAAAGCTCCAGACCGCACTCGGCCTGCTGGTAGATTCGCGCATCTACATCGACGACTCCGCGGGCGGGTCGCTGGCCGAGATGCGCGCCAAAGCGCGCCGCCTGAAACAGAACGCAGGCAATCTTGATCTGGTGATCGTGGACTACCTGCAGTTGATGTCAGCCACCGTGCCGGGCGTGAAAAAGGGCTACGAAAACCGCGTGCAGGAAGTTTCCGCAATTTCGCGCGGCCTCAAAGCCATGGCTAAAGAACTCCAAGTGCCGGTCGTTGCGCTTTCCCAGCTCTCGCGCTCGAACGAGAAGCGCGACGACAAGCGGCCCATGCTGAGCGACCTGCGCGAGTCAGGTTCCATCGAGCAGGACGCCGACGTGGTCGTCTTCATCCACCGCGAGTCCTACTACAATCGCGACGAAGACCAGTCCGCAGAAGAAAAGGCCAAGTCTGAAATCATCATCGCCAAGCAGCGCAACGGCCCCACCGGCGTGGTGCAAATGCACTTCGATTCGCGCTATACACGCTTCGATGGCGCGGATACGCACCACGGGTCCGAATAAACTCCCGCCTACCGCTCCGGAGGAGCGGTCGAGAATAGCCCAGGGTGAAGTCCGCCAAAGCGGACGAGAACCCTGGGATCGCGAGCCCTCAACGGTCCCCGCCCCGGAGGGCCGGACGAATTGAACGCAGGATTTTCGAGAATGCCGATTCGAAGGGTCCATGCCCGCACGCGAACTGTGCAATTCCTTCGGATCTTCTGATTCGTGCCAATTCGCCTTGCGCCCTCTTCCCCTGCATCGTTATCGTGGTCCAAGTACATAGACGAAACACGGAAGCCCCTCATGGACGCACTCAAGCGCCTCTTCGAGCAGCATTTTCGTTCTCCGGCTGAGCAAGTGCGACCCTTGCAGGGCCAGCTTGGCGGCTCGGGGCGCAATATCCTTCGGCTCACCGGCGCGGGCCACAGCGCCATCGGCATCCTCTATTCCGTGCGCGAAGAGAACACAGCTTTCCTCGAGTTTTCCCGCCATTTTCGCCGCCACGGCCTGCCCGTTCCCGAGATCTACGGCGAAGATTTAAGCCACGGCGCCTACCTCGAAGAAGACCTGGGCGACACCACGCTCTTTGAATTCCTCGGCGACCATCGCAACGGCGACGCCATCGCGCCCGAAGTTGTCGCAACCTACCAGAAAGTTGTCGCCGCGTTGCCGCGCTTTCAAGTCGAGGCGGGCCGCGACCTCAATTACAAGGTTTGCTATCCCCGCTCCAGCTTCGACCGCCAGTCCATCGCCTGGGACTTGAACTATTTCAAGTACTACTTTCTTCGCCTCGCCGGCGTGCCCTTCAACGAACAGGCGCTCGAAATCGATTTCAGCCGCTTGACCAAGTTCCTGCTCGCCGCTCCGCACGACTATTTTCTCTACCGCGATTTTCAATCGCGCAACATCATGCTGCGCGAGGGAAGCCCGTGGTTTCTCGACTACCAGGGCGGCCGCAAAGGCGCGCTGCACTATGACATCGCCTCGCTGCTCTACGATGGCAAGGCCGATCTGCCGCCGGCTCTGCGCCAGCAGCTTCTCGACCACTATCTCCGCTCGCTCGCCGGCTTCATCCACCTCGACCGCGGCGCTTTCATGGAGCACTACTACGCCTACGTTTACGTGCGCATCCTCCAGGCGCTGGGAGCCTACGGCTTCCGTGGATTCTACGAGCGCAAGGCGCACTTTCTGCAATCTGTTCCATACGCCCTCAAGAACCTTCGCTGGCTCGCGGAAAAAGTCCGCCTCCCGATCGCTCTGCCCGCGCTGCTCGACGCCCTCGATGCCATGCAGGCCTCCGAGAAGCTGCGCAGTCTCTCCGCGCCCGCCGCCGGCTTAACGGTGCGCATCTTCAGCTTCTCGTTTCACAACGGCATGACCGCCGATGAATCGGGCAACGGCGGAGGCTTCGTCTTCGATGCCCGCAGCCTGCCCAACCCCGGCCGCGAAGAGCAGTTTCGGCAACTAACGGGCCGGGACGCGCCGGTCATCGCGTACCTTGACCGCCAGCCGGCCGTACATGAGTTTCTCGCGCACGTGTCATCGCTCGTAGACGCGAGCATCGCCAATTACCGCCAGCGCGGCTTTTCAAATTTGATGGTGAATTTCGGCTGCACCGGCGGCCAGCACCGCTCCGTCTATCTCGCCGAACAGTTGGCCCAACATCTGTGCGGCACAAAAGGCGTCGAGGTCAAGGTACGCCACACTCAGCTTGAGAAACTCGGGCGGGAGAACGCGCAGCAATGAAAGCGATGGTCTTTGCTGCCGGACTGGGCACGCGCCTGCGCCCGTTTACCGACGACCATCCCAAAGCGCTGGTCACCGTCGCCGGCCGAACGCTGCTTGAGATCGCTCTCGCGCGCCTGCGCACCTTCGGCGTCAACGAAGCGATCGTGAATGTCCATCACTTTGCCAACCAGATTGCCGAGTACCTCGCGGCCAACCGCAACTTCGGCATGAGAATCGAGCTCTCGCGCGAGGAAACCCTCCTCGACACCGGCGGCGGCCTCAAAAAAGCCGCCTGGTTTTTTCTCGAATCCGGCCCCCATTCCGGCGAGCCGTTTCTCATTCACAACGTCGACGTCCTCAGCTCGATCGACCTCGCCAGCATGGCGCAGTTTCACGCGCAACACAACGCCGTCGCCACTCTCGCCGTCGCCGACCGCTCCACCTCGCGCCCGTTGCTCTTCGACGCCGAGGACCGGCTCCTGCGCCGCGCCGCCACCAACAAAACCCAAGCCATGAATACCCAAGCCATGAATGCCCAAGCCATGAGTCCCCAAGCCATGAGTGCGGAATCGATGGGTGCCCCCGGTCCCTCGCTTTCGGGGACCGGGGATAGCGCCACTGCAGGCCCCACGCATCCCGGAACCGCCCTCGCCTTCGCCGGCATTCACGTCGTCTCGCCGCGCATCTTCGACCAACTCGACGAACAGGGCGCATTTTCCATCATCGATGCCCACGTACGCCTCGCGTCTCAGGGCGAATCCATCCTCGGCTTCCGCGCCGACGGCGCCTATTGGCGCGATCTCGGCCGCACCGACGATCTCGTAGCCGCTGAGCGTGATTTGGCAAGCGGAAAATATCCTGGCGATCGTCCGGCCTTTCGCTCCGGAGGAGCGGTCGAGAATAGCCCAGGGTGAAGTCCGCCGCAGCGGACGAGAACCCTGGGAACGCGAGCCCTCTTAACCCGCTCCGCCCCGGAGGGCCGGTCGACTTTCGCCAAGGATCTTCAAGCCCCGTTTCCTGGCAAGCCACCGTCGTCCCCGGCCAGAGCACTTACACCTTGCAGACCAGATGATTATCCAGCAAATCGAAGTCAATCTCCATGCCCAGCCCCGGTCCTTCCGGCACATGCACAAACCCCTCGGCATCGATCTTGATCGGATTCTTCACCCCAAAGCAGAACGGCTCCTGCGGAATCAGCACCTCGTAGTACTCGCAGTTGCGAATCGCGCAACTCACATGCAGATTGGCGGCATCCAGCAGCGCATTTGTTGTCGTGTGCACCTCGCAGTTCACCCCGAAGGCCTCGCACAGCGCGGCAGTCTTCATCAATCCCGTCACGCCGCCCTTCCATGACACATCGCTGCGCACAATATCCACGGCGCGTTGCGTCAGGTACTGCGTCGTCCCGAACAATCCGCCCGGCGTCGACTCCACGCCCGCAATGGGAATCTCCAGCGCCCTGCACAATTCCTGGTAGCCGTAGATGTCGTAATCCGACAGCGGTTCCTCGAACCAGTAGTAGTTCAGCCGCTCCAGTTCGCGGCCAATGCGCAACGCCTGTTGCTGCGTGTACCCGGCCACAGGATCGCTCATCAGCACCATCTCGTTGCCCAGTTCCGAACGCAACGCGCGGTAGGCCTCCACGTCGCGCGCCGGATCGCCCCAGGGATGGATCTTGTAAGCGCGATAGCCTAGATCGCGATACTCCTGCGCCTGTTGCACAAAGGCATCAATCGTGGGCAGAATAAGCGAGCTCGCATAGGCGGGTAGACTCGTGCGATAAGCGCCCAGCAAACGGTAGAGCGGCAGCCCCGCGGCCTTCGCGCCCAGGTCCCACAGCGCCACGTCCACCGGCCCGTGCGCGTAGATGGGCAAAAATCCCCACCAGCGATCCATGCGCCGCACTTCCTGCCACAATCTTTCTCGATCCAGCGGATCCTGCCCGATCAGCAGCGGACGAATAATCGACCCAATCAGGTGCGCCGTCGCCTGCCCCGAGCGCCCGCCCCACGCAAACGCGTGGCCCTCCAGTCCCTCATCGGTTTTGATCTGCAGGAGGACGATATCGTGCGCAGCCTTGCCGCCCTTCACGCCCGCCGTCACCATCTCCGAATGTGGATTCGCGATCACGCTGATCCCAACGTCGGTAATCCTCATGCCCATTCACTCCCACCTACACACTCACACCCACACTCACACCCACACTCGCTCACTCCGCCGGGTACCCGCGGCTCACATAGCTGTCAATAATCTTGGCATACACCTTCTTCCATCCCCCCTCTCGCTCCTCCGCGGGAATCCCATCCGGCCAAACGCTGATGTAGAGATAATGCAGCTCTCGATCGGCAAGCGCATTCTCCACCCAGTGTTCGGTGCGCGGTGGCACAAACGCCACCGCTGGCGCGCGCACCCGCTGCATCTCCCCGCCGATAAACACCCGCGCCTCGCCACTCCAGAACAAATAAATCTGCATGAAGGTCTCGTGGCTGTTCGGCGGCGTCGTCCCGCCCGGTCGCACCATCTGCAGCACCGCTTCGCAGGCCCCCGTTTCGTCGCGAGGCAGCAGCATCGTAAACTCGTTGCCGGCGCAGCGAAACGGCTCTCCCTCGCTGAATTCCCTGATAAACATCGACAGCTCCCAAACGAACTTGCCGCAGCAATCGCCCGCCGCGGAGCGCTACGGCAGTACTCTAACAGGCAACCCCGCGTAGCCGAATCTCTTCACGAGACCCGTCAAATCTCATTCAAAATCAGCGCAATCCTTCCCGTCAGCAAATCGCTCGGCGACTCTTCCGGATCCAGGGCGATCAGCTCCACCGGAAACGCGATGTTGTGCGGCCGCAGGATCAGGCGGCTCGACTGAAATTCCGCATACCGGAGCGTCAAGTGTGCGCCGTGGCGCACCGCATATAAATTGGGGCGGTTGGGTCGGTAAGGAAGCAGCGAATTGTAGTGCCGGTCGATCAGCGCAATGGCCTCGGGCAGCACCAAAGGCTCCATGGGCAGGGCGTCAACCGCCGAAACCCGGATGGCGACAAACCGCTGCCAAGCCCTGCGCACATTCGTAGCTCTCGCCCGCACAGACTGCAAGGCCCCGGGCAGCAGATGCAACATCGTCTGGACCGCCGAAGCCCGGATCACCGGCTCGAAAAGCGCTGTCGCGTGCGAAACCACCGGGACCGCCCCGGCGCTCTCGTCTTCCGGCCAATATCCTTTCTGCGGGGTCGCGGGCAGCAAATCGGCAACCGTTACATGTTGCGCGGCCAGGATGCGGTCCATCGCTTCCAGCGAAAGCTGCCGCCGGCTGCGCAGAAAATTGGAAAGATGCGCCTGCCCAAAACCCGTCTGCCGGGCCAATAGCGAGACGCTGACCGTGCCCCGCTGGATCCTGCGCAGCAGTTCCAACCGCAGGCGCTCGTGCATCTGGCTAAAGTTCATCTGTGGAAAATTTGCCGCCAGCAATAGCCATATAGGCTGATTGCTGCCCCATAGAAAACCTATCAGGGAGGATTTGTCTTTATTCTCGGCATCTATTCGACGGTTGGAAAGTGCTTGCTTGGAAATCCACGACTGCTAATTGACGCTGAAGAAGCATATCCCTACATTAGGTTTACTTAATCACGCATTGGCTTGTGGGAATCTTTAGGAAAACGTCCATTCGCTGTTTCTCCAGCGAGGCGCAATTGTGCCTCTGGGAGCAGCGAATGAACATTTACCGGTTCAGCTTGTTTGGTTCCGGCTTTCCACCTCCCAATTCCGGCCTTCCTTTTGAGAGGCCGCCGGAAGTCGAGCCAAACGGGAAATTCCAGGATCTGCGCACAAATGTTCATGACAGACAACAAGAGAGCACAGGTGGCAATCCCCCATCAGGACAGGAGAAATCTGAGTTGCCTTGCCTGGTTCTCTTCACCCCGCGGAACAACCTGCAACACAAACCTCCGTCGGGAGATGAAACAAATATGGAGAAACCGTCATGGAAGTGCGCGTGCAATTGAAAGTTTGCGAGGGGTGCGGTTGTCTTTGGTATCGCGCCCAAACGCTCGAAAGTGTGTACTGCAAGGAATGTGAAACGAAACTTAGACCGTTTCCAACCCCGGAAAGCCGCAAGCTTCGCGGCCGTCCGGGCCGTAAGCAACTTGCCAGGGTCTGGGCAGTGGCGCAGGTTGTAGGAGGTGCGCGATGAGTGCAGCCCTTCATTTGCCCCTGATTCCAGAAGCCAGAGCCTCTCAGGCGGTCTGGCGCATCGAACGCAGGAGATGGGAACGAAGACCCGAGACGCCGCCCGAAGTCGAGCCGGAAACGGCCGAACCCGCGCTGGAAACAGCCGAGTCCACGCCAGAGATGGTCGAGTCCGCACTGGAAGAAGCCGAGCCCATTCCGCCAATCAATCTGGCCTTTTATCGAAAACATACTGAAAGCCTGCTGCGGCGTTACCTGTATGCATCCATGCAGGTGGGCCGGGCGCCGTCCATCCTTGGCGATCCCGTCGGGCGCGGATGGGCGTCCAGCCGCCCCGTCCGCACCTTTGAAGACGCGGTCATCTTTGTCCTCGATATCGAGAAATGCATCGGCAAGCTCTCGGTGCTCGATCGCCAGATACTCAGCCGGGTTGTGCTCCAGGAGTACACTCAGGCTGAAACCGCCGTCATGATCGGCATGAGCGTTCGCGCCATGGCGTACAAATACCCCCTGGCCGTCGATCGCTTGACAGAGAAGCTGCTCGCGGCCAGTCTGCTGGTCTTACCGCATTAAACCTCCAATCGTGTAAGAAACCATTCCGTGCCCCATCCATTCGGTCGCCGTTGCGACCGAATGGGTGGGAAAGCACGAACCCGCCTCAGCCTCTGTCTCCTTGCTCCCTCGTTCCCTTGCTCCCTCGCTCCCTGTCTTTCAGTCCCTCAGTCCCGCCTGCAGTGATGACCCGAAAGTGTCTGCCCCAAGAGTGCCATCCTTATCTCCGCGCATTCCTGATTACAATGGGCTTGAATGCTATGCTGATTCGCTCCAGAGCCCCGCTGCGGCTTGGTTTGGCCGGTGGCGGCACCGATGTTTCTCCCTACTGCGACGAATTCGGCGGCGCCATCCTCAACGCCACCATCGATTACTACGCCTACGCCGCGCTCGAGCCTCTCGACGCCGGCGCCCAAAACACGGGCATCGTCGAGTTCGTCTCCGCCGATCTCGGCCAAACCGCCTCCTACCCTGCCGCCGCCGTACTGCCCAACGACGGCCGCCTCGACCTCTTCAAAGCCGTCTACAACCACGTGGTCCGCGAATTCAATCACGGCAAGCCGCTTTCTCTGCGCATCAGCACGCGCGTCGATGTTCCCGCCGGCTCCGGCCTGGGCTCCTCTTCCACGCTCACCGTCGCCATGCTCGCGGCCTATGCCGAGTGGCTCAATCTCCCCCTCGGCGACTACGAGCTTGCGCACACCGCCTACGTCATTGAACGTGTCGAGGCCGGCCTCGAGGGCGGCAAGCAGGATCAATACGCCGCGGCCTTCGGCGGTTTTAACTTCATGGAGTTCGGCGGCAATGGCAATGTGCTCGTCAACCCGCTCCGCGTCAAAGATTGGGTCGTCTCCGAGTTGGAGGCCTCACTGCTCCTCTACTTCACCGGAAAATCCCGCACCTCGGCCGGCATCATTCAGGAGCAATCGCAGAATGTGCGCGACCACAACGCGTTTGCCCTCGACGCCATGCACGCCATCAAGGCAGAAGCGTTTCAAATGAAGGAGTGCCTGTTACGCGGCGATTTTTCGCGCCTCCACCAGGTGCTGCGCGGCAGTTGGGAATCGAAGAAGCGCATGGCCACGCAGATCACCAACGAACTCATTGAAGGCCTCTACTCGTGCGCGCTCCAGGCCGGCGCCTATTGCGCCAAGATCTCCGGCGCCGGCGGCGGCGGCTTCATGATGTTTCTCGTCGACCCCATCCACAAAGACAAGGTCACTGCCGCCTTGCGCAGCCAGCACGCCGGAGGCGCTGCCTACGCATGCCACTTCACTCCCGGCGGCGCGCAGGTGTGGAGGGTGCCATGAGTGCTGATGCGTCTTTGGCCCGCCGAAGGGGACGGAAACCGAGCGAAGCGCCTCGGTCTGTCGCTCCGGGGGAGCGGCCGAGAATAGCCCAGGGTGAAGTCCGCGATAGCGGACGGGAACCGTGGGAACGTAAGACATTAACCGCGCCCGCCCCGTAGGGGCGGCCGAATCCCAAGCAGGATTTTCGACGGAGCAAGCCAATGCCGGAACCACTCCCCGAGGCGATAAACGATCCAGCCACCAACTTGGTGCGCGAGAAACTCCTCGAAGGCCTCAGCGTCATGGAAGCCGTGGCGCGCGACACGGCTCTCCACGCCACGCTCGCCGCCGCTGCCGATGCCACAGCCGACGCATTGCTCTCCGGACACAAATTGATGACAGCCGGCAACGGAGGCAGCGCCGCCGACGCCCAGCACGTCGCCGCCGAGTTCGTCAGCCGCCTCGTCCACGATCGCCCCGCCATGCGCGCCGTCGCCCTTACCACCGACACGTCGATCCTCACCGCCGTCGGCAACGACTACGGCTTCGAGCGTCTCTTCGCGCGCCAGATTGAAGCCCTTGGCCAGACGGGCGACGTCTTCCTCGCCATTTCCACTTCCGGCAACTCGCCCAACGTGATCCGCGCCCTTGAGCAGAGCCGCGCCATGGGCATCGTCACCATCGGCCTCACACGAAACACCGGCGGCAAAATGCCACCGCTCTGCGATTACTGCCTGCGCATGCCCTCCGATGTCACCATGTACATCCAGCAGGCGCATCTGGCCCTCGAGCACATCTTCTCTCTGCTCGTCGAGCGCCGCTACTTTGCCGCGAAACCCACAGCGGCCAAAGGCTGAATCGCCATGGAAGCCATCGTTCTCGCCGGCGGCCTCGGCACGCGGCTCGCCTCGCGCCTTCACGGCCTTCCCAAGCCCATGGCGCCCGTCGCCGGCCGTCCCTTCCTTGAAATCCTGCTCACCCAGTTGAGCCGCTCCGGCTGCACCAGCGTTCAACTCTCCGTCGGCCTGCAGCACGCCGTCATTCAGGACCACTTTGGCGCAGCCTTCGGCGGCATGACGATCGACTACGTTATCGAAACCGTTCCTCTCGGCACTGGAGGCGCAATCCGTCTTGCGCTCGAGCAGGCCCGCGAAGAATCCGTGCTCGTCGTCAACGGCGACACCTTCCTCGACGCCGACTACGCCGCCATGATGCGCTTCCACGCGGCCCAAGGCGCTTCAGTCACGCTCGCCGTCGTCCATCGCGACAACGTAAGCCGATACGGCGGAGTCACCGTCGAAGGCCAGCGCGTCGTAGGCTTCGAAGAGAAGGGCCGATCAGGTCCGGGTTTGATCAGCGCCGGAACCTACGTCCTCGCGCGCAACCTCGCGTGGCCGCCAGCGCTGCCGGAAAAATTCTCCATCGAGTTCGATTTCTTCGTCCCCGAAGTCGGCCGCCTTCGCCCCGCAGCGTTCAAAGTCGACGGCTACTTTCTCGACATCGGCATCCCCGAAGACCTCGACCGCGCGCAGACCGAGCTGGCGAGATTCTTCACCGAAGTATGAGGCATCGATCACGGACGTAAAGCCAATCGAGGAATCCAGACCACGCACAATTAGGTCTTCCGAACTCTGTTTTCTCGTTCCCTTGGTCCCTTGTTCCCTCGGTCCCTGCTCTTAAACCACCGCATTCCGCGCAATCGCCGCGCGGTACCACTCGGCGCTCAGCTTGGGCGTGCGCTGCAGTGTCTTGTAGTCCACGTAGTGAATGCCGAAGCGCTTGCTGTAGCCATCCGCCCACTCAAAGTTGTCCATCAGGCTCCACAGGAAGTAGCCCTTGATTGGGAAACCCTCCGCGGCGGCGCGCTGCAAATGCGTGAGGTGGTTGCGCAGGTACATCACGCGATCGGTGTCTTCAATGCGTCCTGCCGCCGTCATCACGTCCGTCGCCGAGCATCCGTTCTCGGTAATGTAAACCGCGCGCGGATTCCAGATCTCGCACACGTTGCGCACCGCCCAATAAATACATTCAGGCCCGATGTAAAGCCACGGCGAAGCCATCTTCGGATAGGAGGCCGGATAGGGCTCGATCGCGTAGCCGCGGGCTGAACCGTCGGCGCGCACATACGTGGGGTTGTACACATTCAGCCCCACAAAATCCAGCGGACTGCCGATGGCCTTCATGTCGCCCGGCTCCACGTGCGGCGCATTGGCTCCTTCACGTTGCAGATAACTGTCCGGGTAGGCGCCTTCCATCAATGCCGTCAGAAACGGCGCGTTCTCTTCGCGCGTGGCTCTCCGCGCCGCTTCCATGTTGGCGCGATCCTCAATCACCGGCACGCAGACCCTGGCGTTTTCCGCCAATCCCACCTGGGCCGCGGGTGCGTTGGCGCGGATGGCCTCGACGCCTAGCCCGTGCGCCAGGATGCCGTGATGCCGTATCTGGTTGACCTGCGCCGCCGGCAGCCTCAGCCCCGGCGCAAACTGGCCCACTTGATAACTGAGATCGGTAAAGCACCCGAACTCGTTCGTCGTCATAAAATGCCGCACGCGATCCGCCAACTGCCTCGCCACGTAGCCGGCGTAATCGGCGAATGCCAGCGCCGTCGAGCGCGATTGCCAGCCGCCCTCAAGATTCGCGCCCTGGAGAGCGGCAGGCAGATCCCAGTGGAAGAGCGTGACGTAGGGCGTGATGTTGTTCGCGAGCAACTCGTCGAGCACGCGCTTGTAGTAGTCGAGTCCCGACGGATTCGGCTGGCCTTTGCCTTGCGGAAAGATGCGCGGCCACGCAATCGACATTCGATACGCGGAGACGCCCAGATTTTTCAGCAGTCGCACGTCCTCTTTGTACAAGTGGTAGGAATCGTCGGCCACGTCGCCCGTATCGCCGTTGTAGGTTTTCCCCGGCGTGTGCGAGAAGACGTCCCAGATCGACGCTCCGCGTCCGCCCTCGTGCACCCCGCCTTCAATCTGGTAAGCCGCCGTCGCGCATCCCCACACAAAGCCAGGAGGAAATTGCCGGCTGCCCGGCGGTTGCTGCGCAAAAGACGAGCGAAGCGAAAACTCCGGAAGCGAAACCCCGGCCAATGTGGCGGCGGCCGCAACTTTTCCGAACTGGCGGCGTGAGATGTCTTTCATGGAAGCAATCGCCCTTTCAAAAGCAAAGGCTGATTATAGAGGAGCGCGCAATCGCGCCGCCGGTCGAGAGCCTCCGCGCAGAGTGCGTCTATCCGTTGGCGAGGTAGAGATCTTGAGAAACCGGACTGGCTGGGTCGAGGCTGCGCTCCCTGACTTCCTTGATAAATTCCCCGGCTTCGACATTGGCGCTATAGCGGGCCAGCGCGAGATGAATCGCGCTCGCCAGGATTTCCTTTCTGCACGGCGTGGTGAGATAACGGAAGACACGGCCCTCGTCCATGGCTGCTCGGGCGCGCTCGCGATCTCTCGATCGCGCCAGCAAGATCCTCACTGTATGCGGCGCCAATGCTCGCACCCGGTCAAAGAACTCGACTCCGCTTAACCCGGCGATACGCATCGGCGCGACAACGATGGCGAATGGGCCGAGCAGATGAACCGTCGCCAGGCCCGCTTTGCAGCCGCAAGCGGTCTCGACTCTGAATTCGCAGTCCAGAGTGCTTCTCAAATCATCGAGCACCCGCGGGTCATCGTCCACGATCAGAATCTGGTTCGCCATGGTTGCGACTCTGCCTGGCAACATCGAGCCATCGCCTCTGCTTCCCGATCCCAGCCGCCGCAAGGAACGGTGAAATTCGCAGCTCCGCCCCCTTGTTCTCAAAAAACACCGGGAGCGGCGAGAATTTCTTTAATGCCTCATCGGCAAGTTTGTTGCACGGCATCAGCGGCGTGCACGGAATTCTTTCTCGCCCATCGTCCCATAGGGACCTTGACGCAAAAAGGCCGCAGCCTTCGATGGCTGCGGCCCCTTGAATTCCCAAGTCGAATCTGCTGGCTACATCTCTTTTACGCCCTCGACAAAGGCCTTGAGTTTGCGCGACCGCGACGGGTGCCGCAGCTTGCGTAGCGCCTTGGCTTCAATCTGCCGGATGCGCTCGCGCGTCACCTGGAAGCTCTGGCCCACTTCTTCGAGCGTGTGCTCGGAGCCGTCTTCAAGGCCGAATCTCATCTTGATCACGCGCTCCTCGCGCGGCGTGAGCGTGCGCAGCACCTGCGACGTGTACTCCTTCAGGTTCACGCCGATCACGGCTTCCGAAGGCGATACCGCCTGGCGATCTTCGATGAAGTCGCCCAGGTGCGAGTCTTCCTCTTCGCCGATCGGTGTTTCCAGCGAGATCGGCTCTTGCGCGATCTTCAGCACCTTGCGCACCTTGGCCACGGGAATGTCCATGCGCCGCGCAATTTCTTCGCTCGACGGCTCGCGGCCCAGCTCCTGCACCAACTGGCGGCTGGTGCGGATGAGCTTGTTGATGGTCTCGATCATGTGCACCGGGATACGAATGGTGCGCGCCTGGTCCGCAATGGCGCGGGTAATTGCCTGGCGGATCCACCAAGTGGCGTAGGTCGAGAACTTGTAGCCGCGCCGGTATTCGAATTTGTCCACCGCCTTCATCAGGCCGATGTTGCCTTCCTGAATCAGGTCCAAGAACTGCAGTCCGCGGTTGGTGTACTTCTTGGCGATCGAAACCACGAGTCGCAGATTGGCCTCGATCAGCTCTCTCTTGGCCTGCTCGGCGTCCATGTCGCCCTGGATCATTTCGCGCTGCGTGCGCTTCAGCTCCGCGATCGACACGCCCGCATCGCCTTCGATTTTTTCCAGATCGGTGCGGCAGTTCTTCTGCTGGCGGCGGTACTCTTTCTTCAGGTCCTCGCTCTTTGAGGCCTCGTACTTCTGCTCGAGCGAACGCACCTGCCGCTCCAGCGTGCGCATGGTGTCCACGGTCTTGTTGACCTTGTCCAGCAGGCGCTTGCGCTCCACGGCGGTGTATTTCAACTCGCGCACGATGCGCGACACATAAACCTTCTCGCGGGCGATTCCCCAGCGCAGCCGCCGCGCTTCCTTCGCCTTGGCCTTGTTGCCCGGCGCAATGCCGGCCAGCTTCTCATCAAGCTGCGCAATCTTCTTCTGGTGCTTCACCAGGGTGTCGGTGCGCGCCACTGTGGCTTTCACGCGCGCCTGCACAACCTCTTCGGTCAGCTCCTCTTCGTCGAAGATCACTACTTCTTTCACGTTGCGTACGCCGCGCTTCAGGTCTTCACCCAACGCCGCGATTTCGCGAATCACAATCGGCGAGCGCGAAATCGCCTTCATCACGCGCATCTGCCCGCGCTCGATGCGCTTGGCAATTTCCACTTCGCCTTCGCGCGTCAGCAGCGGCACTGTGCCCATTTCGCGCAGGTACATGCGCACCGGGTCGTTGGTCTTCTCCAGCGTGCCCGGCGTCAGGTCCAGCTCAACGTCCTCGCCCTCTTCCGCCTCGAAATCCTTGTCGCCGGGGAATTTGGGAGTGTCCAGCAGATCGATGCCCTGGCCGCTGATGGTCGTCATCAAATCGTCCAGATCGTCGGCAGAGCCAATCTCATCCGGCAGGGCGTCGTTCACCTCGCCGTAGGTCAGATAGCCCTTCTCCTTGCCGGTCTCGATCAGCCCGGTTACTTCATCTTCGAATTTGTGATCTTCAATCGCCAAATGACTCCTGCTCTCTTCGGCGCCGCGGTAAGCTCCGCGGCCTGCCCGTTTTCGTCTCTAGGCCACAGCGCCCTCAGGCCGGCCCCATCTCGCGCGCAAGCGCGCTTCAATTCACGTTGCACCTCGGTCGCATGGCAGCTTGCTCGTCTCATTGCGGCCTACGGATTTTGATGCGCCCCACGCCACGGAACTCGTCCCGCACGCACCACCATCGGTGCCGGGCTCGATTTCGCGCGGGCACGAAGAATATTTCCGTGAGGAAATCCTCGCGCGGACACAACCGCATCTCCGCTTAAGCGGTTTTAGCTTGTCTCGGAACAGGATGGCAGCGCTTCAGGTTTCGCCTGGGTCGCCCGCGAGCCGGAGCTCATGTGTGGGGCAAAGGGGCGCGCATCCTCACTGAGATCAATAGATTACCACAATCGACCTTGCCTCCGCCAGAATAAATTCGACGGAAGAATTAACCCCGCTCAGTCCTTCTGCGGGCCGATTCAGGCGCGGAGCCCTGAGCCGTCCACTCCTGTTTCCTTCTATTTAGACGCTCGAAAAGGCCTTTTCGATGCAAGATCACCGCAATCGTCGGGCCGTCGCCCCGCTCGCCAACTTCTATTGCCTCAGCGGCTTGTGGCTGTGCGGTGGCCGCAGTTCCCGGCCCGGCCCACGCCCTCCAGGTTCGTCACGCGCCCGGTCGGCGCCCCGTTTCGCTCGGCGCTCTCGCAGAATGCGGGCCGCCTCCTCCGGGTCAATAAGCTCTCCACGTTCGGCCTGCGCAAACCCTTCGGCAATGTGCGCGGCAACAGCTTCGCGTCCTGTGAGCATGGCCGCGATTATACCGAATTATCGTCTCGGCGGTGCAGTCCGCGCAGCGCCCGATCCAACTCCAGTTTCTGCTGGGTCAATACCGCCAGCTCCGCGTAATCGCCGCGCCGCTCGGCCTCGCCAATTTCGGCCCGCAGCGTACGCAGCCGGCTTTCCATCGCCCGCTCTGCAGTTCCTGCACGGCGCTTTCTACCTCGTCCTTTTCGGGCGGCCGGTTTTCCCCCAGCAGCGCCTCGGCCAGCAGCGCCCGCTGCGCTTCGTCCGCCACCACGTCCATGGGATCGTTGGCCGCGCGAACAGCCAGTGCCTGCATTGCGGCAAAAGCGCCGAGGTGCTCAAACCATGCCGGCTGCTCCGCCACCGCCTCGCCTGCCATCCTTCGTGCCGCTTCTCCTTCAGGATCGGTAATCGCCAGCGCGCGCAGCAGCACGCGCTCCACCTCGGTCAACGCCGCGGGCCGCGCTTCCACTCGTTCCCGCCGCCTCAATGCCGCCTGCCGCAGCTCCTCGCGCAGCAAGGCCGAATCGATTCCCAGCTTCTGCGCCGCATCGGCCGCAAACTGGTCCCGCGCCAGCTTTTCCGGAATGCGCCGGATGTGCGGCAGCAGAAAATTCAGCGCCTTCACTTTCTGCTCGGAGTTGGCGCCCGGAAACTGCAAACGCGCTCGCTCAATTAAATAGTCGGATTGCCGCCGCGCCCCGCGAATCGCCTCCTTATACGCCTCCACGCCCCGCTCGCGCACAAACCGGTCGGGGTCCAATCCACCTTCGAGAGTCACAATCTTAATTGCGAATCCCTCCTCGGTCAGTAGGGCAATCGACTTTTCGGCCGCATTCGCTCCGGCCGTATCGGGATCGAAGTTGACGATTACGTTTGACGTGTGCCGCCTCAGGATCGCCACCTGCTGCTCGGTGAACGCCGTTCCGCTGGTGGCGATCACATTCTGGATTCCGCGCAGGAAAACACTAATGCAGTCCATCTGCCCTTCGACCAGCAGCGCAAAGCCCACCGAGCGGATCGCGGACTTTGCTTTGTCGAGATTGAACAGCACCTGCCCCTTCGAGTAGAGGGGCGTCTCCGGAGAGTTGACGTACTTGGGTCCGGCTTTTTCACCCTCCGTCGCCGCGCCCAGTGTCCGCGCCGTGAAAGCAATCACGCGCCCGCTTTCATTCGAAATGGGGAACACAACGCGCTTGCGAAAGCGGTCGTAGATGCGGCCGTGCCCGCCGTCCTCCTGCTCCTTCGAGCTGAAGAGGCCGCTCGAGCGCAGGGTCGCTTCGTCCGCCATGCCGCTCAGCCGGTCGCGCAGGGCATTGAAGCTGTCGGGCGCGTAGCCGATTCTGAATTCTTTTATTCCCTTTGGATCAAGCCCGCGGCCTGCAAGGTACTCGCGAGCCAGGGCTCCTTCCGGCGAGCGCAACTGCTCCTCGAACCAAGCGGCCGCCGTATCGTGCAGATCGAGGAGTTTGGCACGCATCCGCGCACCCTCGGCCTCCTCCGGCGAAGAGAACTCGCGCTTGGGCAGCGGAATCCCGCATTTCTGCGCCACTATCCGCACCGCCTCGGGAAAGCCCACGTTCTCGATCTTGCCCACAAACGAAAACACGTCGCCCGACGCCTGGCAGCCGAAGCAATAAAAGAACTGCTGCGACCCTCCGTTCACGTTGAACGATGGCGTCTTTTCCTTATGGAACGGGCACAGCCCCTTGAACCTTTGCGCCCCCGCGTTGCGCAGCCGGATATACCCCTCGATCACCTTCACGATGTCGGCCTGTTGCTTGACGGTTTGGGCAAAATCGGACATGGAAGAGGCTGTTTTGAGGATAAGGCCGGAACTTGATGGGTCCTGCGGAAGACTTGGAAATTCAGACAGCTCCCGAGTCGTCACCCATCGTTTCGGAGGTTCTAACGGGCGGCCGTACAATTTGTTCAGATTGGGGCGCTCGCGTGGGGTACTGCCATTATTGGGAGATCGAGCAGGAAGTCGATCATGAGCCCTTTTCCAGAATTGTCGCCGATGTCCAGCAAATAGTCTTGACTCTCGACGATATGGGCGTCCGGCTCGCGGGGCCCCTCGGAGAAGGTCTGCCAGAGATCGAAATGGATCATATTGCCTTCAATGGCTTGTGGCATTGCGGTCACGCCAAGAATGAGGAAATCGTTATCCCATTTCCGGCGACGGACGCATCTGGGATTGGCAGTTCAATCAATGCTGTCGAGGGGTCGTATTTCGGGATGGGCACATTGCTCAAGCATCGCGCATGCGACGGCAACTGTAGCTATGAAACCTTCAGACTTGCCCGGAAGTGCAACGAGATCGACAAAATCTGTGATGGCCGATACTCCGATTCCTGCAAAACAGCTTTCCGGCCCTATGACCTCGCGGTGCAATGTGTATTACTTATTGCCAAACACCACCTTAAAGAGCGCATCAAGATCTGGTCGGGCGGGACCGACTTCCACTGGAACGATGCCCGGCTGCTTTGCTATGTGAACCTGAGCTATCCTCTCAATCAATATAGGGTCGATCGGGATGCCGGCTTGATCTTGACGTGAGCATTTCGTTCAGTGGCGCAAGAAGCGCAAGGTACGCGGGCGTTCAAGCCGGGTTGCCGAAGATCCTCGGCTTTGCAAAATACTTGTTGCAACGAATATCGTCCTTCTGCATCCAAATAAGCGAAGAACCTGGATGCTTTTTGGGCATCCAAGGAAATGAAAAGGAGACTTCACGCCATGGCAACTACCACCGCAGCCCCCGTCACCACCACCTGGAACATCGACCCCGCCCACTCCTCGGCCGAGTTCAAGGTCAAGCACATGATGATATCGAATGTGAAAGGCAGCTTCTCCGGCCTTTCCGGCGTACTCACCGAGCACGCCGACTGACTCCACGCTCTCTTCGATTCAGGCCTCGATTCCCATTGCGACCATCTCCACCGGAGACCCGCAACGCGACGTGCACCTCAAGAGCGCAGACTTTTTCGACGCCGAAAAATACCCCACGCTCGACTTCAAATCCACAAAAGTGGACCTCAAGGCCGAGCGCGTACGAGGTGACGGGCGATTTGACCATTCACGGCGTCACGAAGCCGGCGACATTCGCCGTCGACGGCCCCAGCGCGCCCGGCAAAGATCCCTGGGGAAACACCCGCATCGGCCTTGCCGCCACTGCAAAATCAATCGCAAGGACTTCGGGTTGGAGTGGAATGCGGCCCTCGAATCCGGCGGCTTTCTGGTAGGCGACGAGATCGCCATTACCCTTGACGTCGAGTTCATCAAGGCTGCATAACCGCACCGCGGCGCCAATTGCGATCTAGGGCATGGAACGTTTGTGGTTCTGCGGTTCCCAAGTCGCCGCGGTTCCCAAATCGCTAAGGGCCCCGGCTCGCTAGATTCACAACTCGCTAAGGTTCCCAGCCCGCCATGATTTTCCGACTCGTATGCGGCTGGCTGACGCTTAGGCGAATTGCAAATGGGCGATTGCCAGCCCGCGTAGCGGGCGGTAGATGGTAGCCCCAGGCGTGAGCCTGGGGACCTCGGGGTTGTTCACGAGCATCAGCCCGCTTCAGCGGGCGTAAGATCTAATGCCAGATGTAGCGCTCGTCAAACTCTACTCCGTGCTTTCTCAGCATTGCGAGGAACTCGTGCTGAAACGAAATCCGCTGATGATGCCGCTCCTGATCTTGTATATAGCGAATCACGGCTGTGCGGCTAGATTCGCTCACGCTGAACGCGGCATACCCACCCTGCCAAGCGAACAAACGCCGGTCCGGCCATCTCTCCTTGATCCATCGAGAGGAATTGGTCTTGACCACACGAAGACAGTCGGCCACCGCGACATTGGCTGGCATCCGCGTCAGTATGTGAACATGGTCGGCGGTACCGCCGATCATGACCGGCAGGGCTTGCAATTCCCGCAGAATTCCGCCGAGATAGGCATGAATGTCGTTTCGTATCGCGTTGGTCAGCAGCGGCCTTCGACCGGAGGTCGAAAAGACGACATGCACGAGCAAGTTGGTGAATGTATGAGCCATTCTTACGCCCCTGCGGGGCTGCGAAACTCAGTCTGGTCCTTTATACCCCAGGCTTGCGCCTGGGGCTAGCGTCTGATGCCCGCTGCGCGGGCTGAGAACTCGGCCTGATCGTCGCATTTCCGGACCACTGACCCTAAACCGCGTCCGTAGAGGGTGGGCAGGATTCGATCCAGCGCAAAAGTCCTCGTTGCAACGAATATCTCCACGCTGCATCCAATGAAGTGCAGGACGTGAGCAAGGAGTCGGTACACACTGCACCCTATTCCCTACTTACTACTCCCTATTCCCTGTTTCACCGAGGTCCACCATGTCACTCAGAGCTGTCAAAGTAATCCACCAAACCCAACCCACCATCGAGGGGGCCGGCGTCAAGCTCCAACGCGCCTTCGGCTTCGGCAAGACCCAGGAGTTCGACCCCTTCCTGCTTCTCGACGACTTTCGCAACGAGAATCCCGCCGACTACCTGGCCGGCTTCCCCTGGCACCCGCATCGCGGCATTGAGACGATTACCTATGTCCTCGCCGGTGAAGTCGCCCACGGCGACTCGCTCGGCAACAAGGGCCGCATGACTGCCGGCGACGTACAGTGGATGACTGCCGGCAGCGGCATTCTTCACCAGGAGATGCCCAGGGGCGACGAGCACGGCCGCATGCACGGCTTCCAGTTGTGGGCGAACCTGCCTGCAAGCCTCAAAATGACCCACCCGCGCTACCAGGACATTCCGGCCAGCCGCGATTCCCGAAGTCACGGAGGACGACGGAACCCGCGCACGCATCATCTGCGGCGAATTCTGGGGCAAAACCGGGCCGGTCGAGGGCGTGGCCGCCGGGCAATCCTCGGTCGACGCGCGTTACGTCGACATCTCCGTGCCGCCGTTCAAGCGCAAGGTTATCCAAGTCGAAACTACTCGCAACGCCTTCGCCTATGTCTTCGCCGGATCGGGGACCTTCCGCGACGCTTCCACGCCGCAGGCCGTGCTGACCGAGTCGGCGATCGACCCAGATGCCGCTCCGGTCTACGACGCGAAAAACCATTCGCTCGTCCTCTTCGACCGCGGCGACGAGATTGTGGTCCAGGCCGGCCCTGAAGGCATCCGCTTCCTGCTCGTTTCGGGCAAGCCGCTCGAGGAGCCGGTCGCGTGGTACGGGCCTATCGTGATGAACACGCAAGCCGAGCTGCGGCAGGCCATGGCCGAGCTCCAGAACGGCAAGTTTATTCGCCACGGATAAGCGTTCGCCACGGATGAACATTCGCCGCCGATCAACATTCGCCGCCGATCAATGTGCTAGCTGCCCAGCCTCGGCGCGAAAACGCTTACTGAATTGCGATGGGCAGCCTTTTCTTGCGCCCGCGTAGTGAATGCACGCGCTTTGCGCACCGTTCCCTCCTTAACCGACCATCCGGTTTTGCTTTGGGGGCTTCGGGCGCATTTCGCTAAATCCCTTGCGTCTACCGGAAAAGGACCTTGGCCGCGTGATCCAATCACGCGAAGAAAATCGATTCTCTTATTGCTTTTGCCCGTATCATGTGTCTACACTGATCAGCGGCGCAATGTAGACATTTTGGCCGGCCGTTTGTTCTCTGTTGTCTTGTGTTTGTCGTCTCTATTTTGTTCAAAAACAACAAAAAATGCTCCAGCAATTTCGGCCACCGGCAAGGTGCTGCATAGGAACGGCGCGATGAAAAAGAAAGTGGCAACCGCAAAGCAAGCCAGCGTTAAGTCTCCCGACTACAAGAACGCGGGCTTATCCTCCGCGCGGCGGGTCAAAGACCTGCTAGCGCGCATGACTCTCCAGGAAAAAGCGGCGCAAATGCTGTGCATCTGGCAGCAAAAGCCGCAGACTCTTGTCGACGCCGATGGCAACTTCGACGAGAAGAAAGCCAAAGCGGCTTTCCGCGACCGTCGTGGCCTGGGCCAGGTAGGCCGGCCCAGCGATGCTGGCAAAGGCCTGAACGCTCGCGGGATGGCGACCCTGACCAATGCCATCCAGAAATTTTTCCTCGAGAACAGCCGCCTGGGAATTCCCGTGATGTTCCACGAGGAGTGCCTGCACGGCCACGCCGCAGTCGATGGCACGAGCTTTCCGCAGCCCATTGCGCTGGGCGCCACCTTCAATCCCGAACTGGTGGAACAGTTGTTCACCATGACGGCAGCCGAAGCCGGCCTGCGCGGAACGCATCAAGCGCTAACTCCGGTGGTGGACGTGGCGCGCGAGCCGCGCTGGGGTCGCGTGGAAGAGACTTACGGCGAAGATCCGTTTCTGGTTTCACAGCTCGGCATTGCCGCGGTGCGCGGCTTTCAGGGCGACCGCACTTTCCAGGACAAGCGCCACGTCATCGCAACTCTCAAGCACTTTGTCGGCCACGGCCAGCCCGAGTCCGGCATGAACTGCGCACCGGCCAACGTCTCCATGCGCGTCTTGCGCGAGACATTTCTCTGCACTTTCCGCGATGTGCTGCGCGAAGCCGGCCCCATCAGTCTCATGGCGTCGTATAACGAAATCGACGGTGTCCCGTCCCACGCCAATCGCTGGCTGATGCACGACGTGCTGCGCAAGGAGTGGGGCTTCAAAGGTTTCGTCGTCTCCGATTACTTCGCCATATGGGAGCTCGGCTATCGCCCTGACACGCACGGCCATTTCGTTGCCCACGACAAGAAGGAATCCTGCGCTCTTGCAGTGAAGGCCGGCATCAATATCGAACTGCCCGATCCCGATTGCTACCGGCATCTGGTCGAGTTGGTGCGCAAAGGTGTGCTCAAGGAGACCGAGCTGGACGCGCTGGTTGCGCCCATGCTCTTTTGGAAGTTTGAAATGGGCCTCTTCGACGATCCCTACGTCGATCCCGATGAGGCGGATCGCGTGGTGGGCTGCGACGCGCATCGCGAGCTGGCTCTAACGGCCGCGCACGAAGCCATCACGCTGCTTAAGAATGAGAACAACATCGCGCCGCTCGACTTGGGCAAAATCAAATCCATCGCCGTCATCGGTCCCAATGCCAATCGCGGGCTGCTGGGCGGATACATGGGCGTGCCCAAACACAATGTCACTGTTCTCGACGGCATCCGCGAAAAAGCCGGCAAGAAGGTCAAGGTTCTCTATAGCGAAGGCTGCAAGATTACCATCGGCGGAAGCTGGAATCAGGACGAAGTTGTGCCCAGCGATCCCGAAGAAGACCGCAAACAGATTGCTGAAGCCGTCGAAGTCGCCAAGCAAGCCGACGTGATTGTGCTGGCCATCGGCGGCAACGAGCAAACCTCGCGTGAGGCCTGGGGGCTTAATCACATGGGCGACCGCACCAGTCTCGATCTCCTCGGCCGCCAGGAAGAGCTCATCAAGGCGATGGTCGCGCTGGGCAAGCCGGTAATTGCGCTGCTCTTCAACGGCCGTCCGCTGTCGATCAATTACTTAACTCAAAACGTGCCGGTCATTTACGAGTGCTGGTATCTGGGCCAGGAAACCGGCCGCGCCGTTGCCGATGTGCTCTTTGGCAGCTGCAACCCCGGCGGCAAGTTGCCCATCTCGATCCCGCGCTCTGCCGGCCATTTGCCCGCGTTCTACAACTACAAGCCTTCCGCGCGCCGCGGCTATCTGTGGGACGACGTTTCGCCGCTTTATCCGTTTGGATTTGGTCTCAGCTACACGACCTTTTCCGTCGGCAATCCGTTTCTCACCAAGAAGAAGATTCCCCGCGACGGCTCCGCGCGCGTTCTGGTCGACGTCACCAACACCGGAACTCGCGAAGGAAGCGAAGTGGTGCAACTCTACATCCGCGACGTGGTCAGCTCTGTCACGCGTCCCGTGAAAGAGCTGAAGGGCTTCCGCAAAGTGCAGCTCCAGCCGGGCGAAACCAAAACCGTCGCCTTCAACGTCACTCCGGCATTGCTCTCCTTCTACGACATCGACATGAACTACGTGGTCGAGCCCGGCGACTTTGAATTGATGGTGGGCAGCTCTTCGCGCGACGCAGACCTCAAGAAGATCGTTCTCCACGTGACGAAGTAGACGCGGCCGGCAGCTGGGGTGCAAGATTAAGGCAGCAATGACAGAAAAACTTTCCTTCCGCGAGAAGTTTGGCTACGCCCTGGGCGACATGGCTGCCAACTTTGTCTTCCAGGCCATGCTGGCCCTGCAACTGGACTTCTACACCCACACCTTCGGCCTCACCCCGGCGCAGGCGGGAACGCTCTTTCTTGTCGTGGGTCTCGGCGTGGCCTGCCTTAATCCAGTGATGGGCGTGATCGCTGACCGCACCAGCACCAAGTGGGGAAAATTCCGCCCATGGCTTCTATGGTCGGCCGTTCCGTTCGGCATTATCGGCGTCCTCACATTCACCACGCCAAACTTCAGTCCTGCCGGAAAGCTCATCTACGCCTGGGCCACCTACATCCTTCTGCGCGTCATCTACACCGTCAACAACGTGCCCTATGCCTCCCTCACCGCCGTCATGACCTCAGACCCCGATGAGCGCACCAGCATCGCGTCGTATCGTCAGATCGCGGCCAACTCCGCGGGCTTCATTGTCGCCAGCCTTGCCATCCCCATGGTCCGGTTCTTCGGCCACGGCGATGACGCGCGCGGATACCAACTCACCATGGGCCTGCTGTCCGTCCTCAGCGTGTTCTTCTTCCTGATCGCTTTCGTCTCCACAAAAGAGCGCATCCAGCCCGATCCGCAACAGAAAGCTTCGCTCGGCCAGGACCTTTCGGATTTGTTCCGCAACGGTCCATGGATCGTGCTCTTCCTCGCCACGCTGTTTTACTTCGCGGCCATCGTCATCCGCGGTAATGTCATGCTGCCGTATTTCCGCTACGTCGCGGGCAACGTCGACCTCTTCTCCTGGTTCAATGGCTTCGGCCTCGCCTCGCTGCTGGTGGGCGTTGCCTTTTCCACCGCCGTTTCGGTTCGCGTTGGCAAGCGGCAGCTCTTTATTGCCAGCATGATTCTGTCAGGAGCGTTTGCCACAGCACTCTTGTTCATTCCGCCTCACGCCACTATCGTTATTGTCGGCTCTGAAGTGCTGCGCCAATTCTTCTATGGATTGTCCGGGCCTATTATTTGGGCCATGATGGGCGACGTGGCCGACTACGGCGAGTGGAAGACCGGCCGCCGCGCCAGCGCTACGGTCACATCCGCTGTTGTCTTTGCTCTTTGGGCGGGACTGGCCCTTGGCGGCGCCATCGCCGGATGGCTCTTTTCCTTCTATGGCTTCGTCTCCGGCGCCGCCACGCAGTCCGCGCACGCGCAACAGGGCATTCTTCTCACCGCGAGCGTTTATGCCGGCCTTGCATTTCTTGCTACGGCGGCTTGCCTCTGCTTTTACCCCCTGTCGCGTGAACTGAATCAGAAGATCGCCGGCGAACTCGCCGAGCGGCGCAAAGGCTTCGCGCCAAAGGCCAATGCATAGAACCGCGTGCATAAACGACGTCGTGAAAGGGCACGACTTTTAGCCTGCCCTGAGCGTAGTCGAAGGGTGCCGAGAACGCGGCAAAACGTGCGGGGGCATTAGCCCCTGCGGGAACTCTCACATGATTGAATTAATTCCGAAATACGTCCTACGCAAATCGTTTGTGCCCGTCCGTCCCTTGATTTTCATGAGCCTGATCGTTGCCGGTACTGCAGCCGCGGCGCATGCGCCCACTTCGCTCAAAGCAGCCTTCAAAGGCGACTTCGTCATCGGCGCAGCCATCAATGCGGCGCAGATCGCCGGCCAGGACGTTCGCGGCGACGCCATCGTCACATCGCAGTTCAACTCCATCTCGCCGGAGAATTGCCTCAAGTGGCTGCTCGTCCATCCCCAGCCGGGCAAGTACGACTTCACGGTCCCCGATCAGTACGTTGCCTTCGGCCAAAAGCACCACATGTTTATCGTGGGGCACAACCTGGTTTGGCATAACCAGGTGCCCGCATGGGTGTTTCACGACGACAAGGGCAATCTCCTCACGCGCGACGCACTTCTGGCGCGCATGCGCGACCACATTCATACCGTGGTGGGCCGCTACAAGGGAAGGATCCAAAGCTGGGACGTTGTGAATGAGGCGCTCAATGAAGACGGGACGATGCGCGATTCACTTTGGCACAAAATTATCGGCGACGACTTCATCGAAAAAGCCTTCCAATACGCGCACGAAGCCGACCCGCAGGCGCAACTCACGTACAACGACTACAACCTGGAAAATGAGGCGAAGCGCAACGGCGCCATCAAGCTTGTGAAGAAACTGCAGGCGGAGGGGATTCCGATCACAACCGTCGGCATCCAGGATCACGACCATCTTGATTTCCCAACAGCCGAACAGGAGGACGCGGCGATCTCCGCATTCGGGGCGCTGGGCCTCAAGGTCGCCATCTCCGAGCTCGACATCAACGTGCTGCCCAACGCCGGCCAGCAGCCTACCGCCGATGTCACGCTGAAAATTGCGCAGAACAAGGCGCTCAACCCTTACCCCGACGGCCTGCCCGACTCCGTACAGCAGCAACTCGCCGCGCGCTACGCCGAACTGTTCCGTGTTTTCTTGAAGCACCGCGGCACGGTCACGCGCGTCACCTTCTGGAATGTCTCGGACGGCGACTCCTGGCTCAACGACTGGCCGGTCGAGGGCCGCAAGAATTACCCGCTTCTCTTCGATCGCAACGGCCAGCCCAAGCCGGCCTACGACGCGGTCATTCGCGTGGCATCGGAGAAACCGTCGCGCTGAGAGCCAGTGCGCAATTGTGCGTTAGAAGTAGCGCCGCTCACCACAGCTTGCGGAAAAACTCGTTCGCGGCCGCGGTTTTGAAAGGGCACGAATTCATTCGTGCCGTAAGCGCCGCAAAACTTGTGCGGCTTTAGCCGCCGAGGGATGTGTTTCAAATCTCCTTGGATTTTGTCAACAGTCTGGCCGCGCCGGAGGCGCAGTGTTTGTCAGCCCCGTGCTTCAGCGTGGGGAAGGCGGATTCCACAGATTGTCTTCGGAGTCCCGTAGGGACGGCGCAAGGATATTTCTCCCGCGAGAATCAATAGCTGGCCGCACGAACGCCCACTGATCTCCCAGAAAAAAGTTCACGATCGAGCAGCATAGAATCGCAATCGCATTCGCCGCCACCACCGGAATCCGCGCGCCCTCGACCAGCAGCGGCATCAGCGCCAGGTTCCCAACCATCGATACCAGCCCATTCGACAGATGAAACCGGATCAAATTAGTCGCCAGCGCCCCACGGTCACCAGGTTGCCCCATCCTAAACGCGCCCTTTGCGTTTAGGGTGGGAAAGCGATCGCGCCACGTGTAGTGCAGGTGCCAAACAAAGTTGTGCAGCAGCGTGATCTCGATGGCGATAGCCGTCGCCACCATGTAGTGCCCCGGCGCCATGCGGTTAACGATTGCCAGCACTCCGAGCTGCACCGCCATACCCACCGCGCCCACCAAATTGAACTTCCCCCACCGGGCGATCTTCTCCATTCGCACAATCATCTCGGCAGCTCCGGTTTCAGCGGTTCCTGCCGATAGAGCTGCGCGGTGTGCCGCACCGCAACGCCGATCGCCATCGCCGCCATGCAGGCGGCCGCAATTGTTCCTCCCAGGTCAAATAGGAGAAATCGATGTCCGAACACCGTCGAATACGGGCTGCGCAGCGCCGCCACGTTGCCCAGCGCGAGCAGAATGCGAATCTCCGTAGGTCCGAAGATCCCTTGCGAAAGCTGGAAGCACGACAGGGTGTACGTGGCCAGGTAGCTCTCGCTCGAAAGCACCAGAAACGCAATCAGCATCGCCATCGCGATCGGCCAATGCAACAGCCCCGACGCGCCCAATCCACACATCAGCGCCACGGAGCCGAGAATGTCGACGATATGATCCACGTAGAATCCGTAGCGCGGACGCTCCTGCCGGCGCACGCGCGCCAGTGTTCCGTCCAGGCTGTCGCCGAGCCAATTCAGCGCGAGGCACACGATCACGAGCAGCAAAGCCCGCCGGTCCCAGCGCACCAGCGAATAACAAATGCCCGCTGCGATCTGCGCGCCGAGCCCCAGCAGCGTCAGTTGATCCGAACTCACCCATCGCGGCGCCCGCTCCGCCATCCATTGCAGGGCCCGTTTCTCCATGCGCGCCGTCAGCGCCTGGTTCAACCGCCGCGCACTCCTGAAGGCCGTTCGATCGTTGCCTGCAATTGCCTGCATGCTCATATTTGTCTCCTCTTTCAACGCCGTTTCAGCAGCGCGTCACGCGTCGCGCGCAAGGTAAACTCGAGCGATTCGCTCGGTACGGTCTCAATGAACGGCCCGATTGCCCATCCCAGCCCGACGGGAATCGAGCGTGACAGGGTAACCGACTCAATCTCGATATACAATCCGCCGTCCCGCTCCTCCCAGCTCCAGTACGTGTTCATGCGCCACAGAAAACCGTGCTCCTC
The DNA here is from genome assembly GCA_963732305.1 of uncultured Acidobacteriaceae bacterium. Taxonomy (GTDB): domain Bacteria; phylum Acidobacteriota; class Terriglobia; order Terriglobales; family Acidobacteriaceae; genus Telmatobacter. The sequence continues at coordinate 454,729 of CAVSYW010000001.1, read as the reverse complement.
GCCGGGCCCGAGCGCGCGTTCGTGCGCCGTTCCGGGCGAATCGATCTCCGCAATCTGAGTGCTGCGCGAAATGCTGTATCCGCGCCGCGCGTCCAGCCGTCCAAACGCGATGTCGTAGGTCGCATCCATCACCACCATCAGCACATGCTTTTGCCGCACCCGCATCGTCGTCTCAAAATGATCCCCGTCGTGCTCAAGCACACGCGCTGTGAGCACTTGTGGCGCATAGGCTTTCGGGTAGGCGTTGTGATCCTTCATCATCCGCTCAAAGTCCGCCGCCTTGCCGCCGGCGATAAACGCCGCGCCGCGCCAATCGTGCAGCAGCGCTCCCGGCAGTTCCGTGCCCGCCCCGGTTGTCAATTGGTCGATCGTCAATTCGCCGCCGCGCAGCCGGGCATAATCTACGGGGCCGAGAAAGCCCGTGGACGATCGATGCCGCACGTCCAATTGCGTCTCGGCGCGCGCGACATAGGAATTGAATGCAGCCGTCGCGGCGGGCGCGGGCTGCGCTAAGACCCAGGCCGGCGCTGCCGCGAGGGAAAGCAGTCCTACCGTTTTGAAAAATGCGGAACCGGTTTGCATTCGTCCGTTCATACTTCGCACCTTAACCGGTCAAACGTTGCGACGCAATGCAAGTTGTCTCATTTGTGGGCCGATCGTTCCTCACCGTGCAAGTCTCTCGATCCGCGCAACTTGGGGAAAGTTCTCCAACGCGCGCCGCAGTCCCGCGCCCAAATCTCCATCGGCTACACTGGTCTGAAAGCCATGACGGAAGACGGCAACGGCCCGTACCCAGCCCCGCGGTATAGCTTCGGAATTTTTGAGGTGGATGCCGCCACGGGAGAACTTCGCCGCCAGGGACTGCGCGTCAAGCTGAACACCCAGCCCTTCCAGGTGCTGCTCCTGCTTCTCGAGCGGCCCGGCCAGTTGCTCACGCGCGAGGAGATCTCCCGCGAGCTTTGGCCCGACGGAACGTTTGTCGATTATGAGCACGGCGTCAACTCGGCCGTGAATCGCATCCGCGAGGCTCTCGGCGACACCGCCGCCAATCCCCGCTTTCTTGAAACTCTCGCCCGCCGCGGCTATCGCTTCATCGCTCCGGTCGAGCGCGTTGATTCAGGCACAGGATCTGCGTCCGCCAAGGGCAGCCCAACCCGCCAAGGCTCCTCACCCGCAGCCTCCGAGCCTTCCACGCCGACAGAAGACCAGCAATCTTCTGACTCGTCCCGGCCGCGCTTGCAGATCCTCTCGACACCCGAGGATCTGCCCAAGGTTCCCTATCGGGTCGCGCAGACCCTCTTCATTCTTTTTCAATTGATGTATCTGGGATTCTATGTCGGCGCGCTGGCCAACCTCGCCGAAATTGACGATCTCTTCTCGCCACTGCCCGACGCGGCCGTGGCTTACCGCGTCCTCATCATTACCGCCGCGATCCTCATCCCCATCCGCGCCTTCGTGCTTTGCGCAGCGCTCTTCCACGCTCCGGGATTCCGCGAGAAATTCCTCAAAATCTGGCCGGCACTAATCCTGTTCGACGAGCTTTGGTCGCTCTCGCCCTTCCTGCTTTTACATCACATCAATTTTGGATTGGCGCTGGCCTGCACCACGCTCCTCGTCTACTCGCCCTTCGCGCAGCGCTCGCTTGTTCTCATGGGCGCGGGCGGACCCAGACCGCAATCGGAGACCTCGCCCACGAACTGACCCCCAGGCGATCGTTCCCTCGTTCCCTCGTTCCCTTGTCCCCTGTCTTTTTACTTCTGCGGCGCTGCCGGCGTTTCCGGCTGCTGATTCTGCGGCTGGTCGGGGCCCTTGACCTCCTGATCGCCGTAGAAAATCTTGCTCGTCGAGCCGAATTTTTTGTAGTCGGAGTATTTGATGGTGTCGCGGATGTGCACGTCCTGCGCCATGTAGCCGTAGCCGCCGCTGAAGTGCAGATAGCCCTCGCCCTTGGTGTACACCGGAAACCAGTAGTGCCCGTCCACCTGTTCCCGCCAGGTCATGAACGGCGGATGCAGGTCCTCGTGATTCTTGCGCGTGTCGTCGGGCACCATGCGGCCGTTAGTTACCACGATCTGCAAATCCTGGGAATCCACCCAGATGCGCCCGTCCAGGTAGCGCTTGTTTTTCTCAATCGTCTTGGGGCTCACATCGAAGACGTAGCAATCGATCTCGTCCACCTTTTGCCGCCCCACATATTTAACGTCGTATTGGGGAACATCTTCCTTGGTCAGCACGAACGGATAGCCGTGCTGGATGTCCTGGAGGTCGGAAGGCGACATCAGGATCCCCGCATCCGCCAGTGTGCTCGCCGGCGCGAAAACCACCTTCTCTGTGCGTTTTCCGTCCGGGTCGAAGATCACATCGTCCACCTCGTAATACTCGCCGAGTGTTTTCTTGTCGTCGTCCGGGTCCAGCACCTGCACGCGCGCGGTGCGGCGGTAGGTGTAGTGATCGAGCGCATCCTGGAACTCGGATTCTTTCGCGGTCATGCGCTGGATGATCTGCTCCGGGGGAATCGCAGGGTCGGAGAGATCCATGCGCCCGAAACCGGAGTCGAGCGGCATGGCTGTAAAGCTGTCTTTATCTTGAGCCGCAGCCAGGGCGCACCCTGCCAGGGCAAGGGCCGCAATCCAAGAACGCATTTGCACCTCGGGGAACCTCCAGATTCAATTTTCGCGCATCTTCCGGGTCTGCGTCAGGGTCTGCCTGCCCTGCATCCTTAGACGCAAATACCCGGCTTCGGAAGCGGCGGCGAATGCACTTTGCTTGGGGGCTCTCCCGGCCATCGCCAAAATCGACGCCAACGATCTCACGCGGGACCAACCTAGCCCGCCATGTGGATGTACCACACCCACACCCACACCCACCCACACTCGTATTGACATCGAATCCGTAGAATAGAAGCAGATGGCATTTACGGAACAATACGACGTCGCCGTGGTGGGCGCGGGACACGCCGGCTGCGAGGCTGCCATGGCCGCGGCGCGCATGGGCCTCAAGACCGCTCTCATCACCATGAACCTCGACCTCATCGCGCAGATGAGCTGCAATCCCGCCATCGGCGGCGTAGCCAAGGGTCATCTCGTCCGCGAGGTCGACGCCCTCGGCGGCATCATGGGCGAAGTGGCCGACGCCGTCGGCATCCAGTTCCGCCTGCTCAACGCCTCGCGCGGCCCGGCCGTCTGGAGCCCCCGCGCCCAGTGCGACAAGCAGCTTTACCGCGTGAAAATGCGCGAGGTTCTCGAATCGCAACCCGGCCTCCACATCCGTCAGGCGGAAGTGGTCAATCTGGTGATCGAAGAAACCGGCCCTCCCACAGAAATGGGTGCCCCAGGTCTCGATTCTGAGACCTGGGATAGCACTCCCGCTGACCGGCCCGCAGGCCAGCCCCTCCCGGAGGGAGGGCGCGAGAATAGCCCAGGGTGGAACCCTGGGTCGGCGATTCCGCCAGAGCCCCCGCGGCCCGTAGGGCCGCGGCGAAAGGGTCGCGTTCTCGGCCTCAAGCTCCGCGACGGCCGCAATCTCCTAGCCGGCGCCACCATCATCACCACGGGAACCTTCCTGAACGGACTCATCCACTGCGGCGAAGAGCGCTATCCTGCCGGCCGCTCGGGCGAGCCCGCATCGGTTCTGTTGGGTGAAGCGCTGCGCGCGCTGGGGCTTCGCACCTGCCGCCTCAAGACCGGAACGCCGCCGCGCCTCGACGGCCGCACCATCGATTGGATGGCCTTCGAAGAGCAGCCGGGCGATCCCGATCCCACGCCCTTCAGCTTCCGCACCAAAAGGATTGTCCAGCCGCAGATCTCCTGCCACATCGCCTTCACCACGCCGGAAACGCTGCGCCTCATTCGCGAGAACGTGCATCGCTCGGCCATGTACTCCGGCCGCATTGAGGGCATTGGTCCGCGCTACTGCCCGTCCATCGAAGATAAGATCGTCAAGTTCCCTGACAAGACGCAGCACCAGTTCTTCCTCGAGCCCGAGGGCCTCAACACCCACGAGGTCTACGTCAACGGCATGTCCACCTCGCTGCCCATGGAAGTGCAGTGGCAAATCGTCCACTCCATCCCCGGCCTCGACCAGGCCGAGATGCTCCGTCCCGGTTACGCCATCGAGTACGACTCCGTCGATCCCACCGAGCTCGACCGCTCCCTGCGTGTGAAGGCTTTCACGGGCTTGTACCTCGCGGGGCAAATCAACGGTACGAGCGGCTATGAGGAAGCCGCATGCCAGGGAATCATGGCCGGCATCAACGCCGCGCTCTGGCTCAAGGGCGAGCCGCCCTTCACCATGGATCGGACCGAAGGCTACACGGGAATCCTCATCGACGATCTGATCTCGAAAGGCACCAACGAGCCCTACCGCATGTTCACCTCGCGCGCCGAGTTCCGCCTGCATCTGCGCATCGACAACGCCGATCGCCGCCTCACGCCGCATGGCCGTCGCCTCGGTCTCATCAACGATGCGGCCTGGGCTGAGTACGAGCAGAAGCAGGCGCGCAGGTCCGCGCTCACCAATTTCCTCACATCCGGCAAGGTCAACTCCGAAAAGCTGCAGGCCGCAGGCCTCGGCGAGCAACCAGCGGTTGCAGGCCTGACTTGGGCGCAACTGCTCAAGCGTCCTGAAGTCTCGATCGAATCGCTCCTTGCTGTCCTCCGCGAAGACCTTGCGCGCGATCCGCTCCTCGCAGACTTCGCCGTCGCAGCAGGCCTCCCGGAGGGAGGCCACGAAAATAGCCCAGGACGAACCCAGAGCGCAGCGAAGGGGAAGTCCTGGGTGAGCGATTCCACAAGCTTCGCGCCGTCCCGTAGGGACGGCACGAACTCCGCGGAAAACCCGCCAGATTCTTCCATCCTTCGCAGCACCCGCCGCAACGAAGCCCGCTCCGTCGAAACCGAGATCAAGTTCGCCGGCTACCTCGAGCAGCAGAAGAAGTCCATCGAGCGCCTCAAGGCCGCGGAGTCTGTCGCCATTCCCGAATGGCTAGAGTACGGCGTCATCAGCGGCCTCTCGCGCGAGATGCGCGAAACCCTCGAGCGCGTCCGACCGCAAACCCTCGGCCAGGCCAGCCGCATTCCCGGCGTCACGCCGGCCGCGCTCTCGCTGGTCCAAGTGTCAATACGCATTCAGGGACGCATTCAAGGCAAGCAGCAGGATGCGCGTCGCGCCACAGCCTGACCGTTCTCAAGCTGACCCGCTGACCTGCTGACTCGCTTATCCTATTCCCGTATGAATCTCGATCAGATCCAGGCAGCACTTCACGACTCCTCTCTTGATGGATGGCTCTTCTACGACCATCACCATCGCGATCCCATCGCCGCGCGCATTCTCGGGCTCGACCCGAACGCGCACGTCACCCGCCGCTGGTACTACTTCATTCCTGCCTCAGGCGAACCGCAGAAGCTCGTGCACCGCATCGAGCCGGCGCGACTCGACACGCTGCCCGGCGCAAAGACGCAGTATTCCAGTTGGCAGGAGCTGCACGCTGGGCTCGAAAATCTCCTCCAAAACCAGGAAAAAATCGCCATGCAGTACTCGCCCAACAACGACATCATGTACGTGTCGATGGTCGACGCGGGAACTGTGGAGTTCCTGCGCTCGTTGGGCAAGGAGATTTTGACCTCAGCCGACCTGGTGAGCCAGTTTGAAGCCGTACTGAGCGACGAACAAATAGAGAGCCACCTGGTTGCGCAGCGCGCCATCGACGCCATCGTCGCCGAAGCCTGGCTCGAGATCGGCCGCAGACTTCGTCCTCCTTCAGGCGGTGCTGGCCGCACGGGCGGACTTTCGGAGTGGGACATGGTCGTCTGGCTGGGCGAAGCCATGCAACGCGAAGGCCTTTCGTGGGCAAATGGTCCCGATGTGAGCGTGAACGCCAACACCTCCGACTCGCACTATGAGCCGAAGCGCGATCGCTCGGCGCCAATCCGCGAGGGCGATTTTCTGCTCATCGATATTTGGGGGCGGCCGAAGAAGCCTCGATCGATCTACTACGACATCACCTGGACCGGAGTGATTGGCCGCGAGCCGAGCGCGCGAGAAGAGCTCGTCTTTGAGACCGTGCGCAACGCGCGTGACGCGGCAATTGCCGCCGTCGAACAAGCCTTCGCCGCAGGCCGCGAGATTCGCGGCTTCGAGGCCGACGATGCGGCGCGCGCCGTGATTCGCGCCGCGGGCTTTGGCGAATACTTCACGCATCGCACTGGACACAACATCGCGATCGAGCTGCACGGTTCAGGAGCGCATTTGGACAACCTTGAAACGCACGATGTCCGGCGTATTCTGCCCAACACCTGCTTCTCGGTTGAGCCGGGAATTTACCTGCCCGAATTCGGCGTGCGCAGCGAAGTGAACATGCTCACAGCGCCGGGAAAAGCGTGGGTTTCCGGGCGAGTCCAGCAGGAACTAGTGAGAATCTAGCCGCCAAAGCGGTTCCCAGCTTTCAACGATTAACTCGTGATCCGCGCGATCCTTTACCAAGCATTCGATGGCCGGCGGACCGCAGAGATTCGGTAGATCCGCGCGCTGATACAGCGGCACTGGTGCCAAAAAAGAAAAGAAGCAACGCGAAGGTAAGGTAAATCCAACCGGCCTCAATTGACAATCGCAGCATTCGTCCTACAATTGCTTCACCTATTCGTGTCAGTTTTTTAGGGGGAATGAAATGCGTCGTGGACTGCTCGCGTTGTTGTGTATTGGGATTCTTACGCCATCATTATTCTTGAGTGCGGGTTGCGGCGGAAGTCCCACCCCGGTGGGCCCCGTCACGGTGACGCCGGCTACAAGTACCGTTGATGGAACAGATACGTTGGCTTTGACGGCGACGGTCGCCAACGACCAGAACGCGGACGGGGTGACCTGGAGCACAAGCGCCGGAACCCTGTCGGGCACCTCCACGACGGCGGCCACGATTACGCTCCCGGCAGCTACCAGCTCTTCCCAAACGGTGACAATTACGGCTACTTCTGTGGCCAGCCCGACGGCGACGCCGGGTACGTCGGTAATCACTGTTCCGGCGAAACCTGCGGTGACGTCAAGCGCCACTCCTCCGGTAATCGGAGTTGGCGCGAGTGTGCTCTACACGTTGACGGCGAGCGGCGGAATCGGTCCCTATACCTGGACTTTGACGAGCGGTTCACTTCCCTCGTGCCTGCAGCTGGCTTCCAGTTCCGGCATTCTGAACGGTCCTTCCAGCACTGGTGTGATCTCCGGTACGGCGACGGCTTCCTGCGTCGGCACATTTACGCCGACATTCACGGTGACGGACTCGGGCTCTCCGACGAAGCTGACCGCCACGCAACAAGTGACGTTCGTGATCGTGCCGCCGGCCATCACTTTCCCCTCTTCGTTGCCGGGCGCGAGCGTGGGCACGGCGTATAGCGCCAGTGCGGCGGCGGCGGGCGCGATTGGCACCACGACCTACGTCCTGGCCAGCGGCGCATTGCCCGCTTCGGGCCATCTGACGCTGAACCCCGCCACCGGCGCGATCACGGGAACTCCCTATGCGGCCGACGCAGGCACCTATACCTTCACGGTCAATGTGTCGGATCAATACGGCGACACCGCGACGTCGGGCAGTCTGAGCATTACGGTCACCGCGCCGACGATCACCCTCGCCACGCCAACTGCAACTGCTGCCGTCGGCACGGCTTACTCGAGCAGTGCCGCGGCGACGGGCACCGTTGGTACCACGACCTATGCCATAGCCAGCGGAGCCCTGCCCGCTTCAGGCCATCTGACGCTGAACGCCGCGACGGGCGCGATCTCGGGAACTCCCTATGCGGCCGACGCAGGAACGTCCACGTTCACCATCAAGGTGACGGACCAATACGGCGACACGGCAACATCGGGCAGCCTGAGCATCAACATCACCGCGCCGACGATCACCTTCGCCACCCCAACGGCGACGGCCAATGTGGGCGTGGCCTACTCCAGCAGCGCAGCCGCTTCCAGCGCTGTCGGTACGACGACCTACTCGATTGCCGGCGGAGCCCTGCCCGCCTCAGGACACTTGGCATTCGACACCAGCACCGGCGCGATCTCGGGAACTCCCTTTAACGCCGACGCAGGCCCGTACACCTTTAAAGTGAGCGTGACGGACCAATACGGCGACACAGCGACCTCGGGCAATTTGAGCATTACGGTGGTCGCGCCCACCATCACGTTCCCCTCTTCGTTGCCGGGCGGCAGTGTGGGCACAGCCTACAGTGCGAGCGTGGCGGCGACCGGCGCGGTGGGGACTGCAACATATACCCTAAACAGCGGAGCCCTGCCCGCTTCAGGGCACCTGACGCTGACCGCCGGTACCGGCGCAATCTCAGGCACTCCCTATGCGGCCGACGCAGGTACAGCCACATTCACCATCAAGGTGACGGACCAGTACGGCGACACGGCGACGTCAGGCAGCCTGAGCATCAACATCACGGCGCCTGCCATCACATTCGCAACGCCGACGCCAACCGCCAACGTGGGCGTGGCGTATTCGAGCAGCGCAGCGGCTTCCGGTACCGTCGGGACCACGACCTATTCGATCGTCGGCGGAGCTCTGCCCGCCTCGGGACACCTGGCATTCGACACCGGCACCGGCGCGCTCGCGGGCACACCCTTTAACGGCGACAAAGGCACGAGCACTTTCACCGTCAAGGTTGTAGATCAATATGGCGACACGGCAACCTCAGGCAGCTTGAGCATCAACGTGATCGCGCCGACCATCACGTTGAACACAAATCTGCCGGCTGCCACGGTTGGTACTGCTTACGCGGGCGGCGTCACCGCCTCCGGCACCGTAGGGACAACCACGTACGCCTTGTCCGGCGGCGCACTGGGGGCTTCGGGCCATCTGACGCTGAACTCGAGCACCGGCGCGATCACGGGAACTCCCTATGCGACCGACGCGGGCACGAGCATCTTCGCGGTCAGCGTGACCGATCAATACGGCGACACAGCAGGATCGTTCTCGGAAAACCTTGTGATCAATGCGGCGTCGCCAATCACCTTTGGCGCGGCGCCCACCTCCACCGCGACCGACGGCGTGACCTACTCCAGCGCTGTGACGGCTTCAGGCGGCGCGGGTGCGCTTACTTACAGCCTGGTCAGCAGCGGCGACAGCAATCTTCCCTCAAACTTTGCTTTAAACCCCGGCACCGGCGCAGTATCCGGTGCTCCTGCCAACCTGACCTCTTTCACCTTCGACGTGCAGGCAACGGACGCGTACAACGACACCCCGGCCACGCAGAGCTATACCGTCACGGTGAGCCCCGGCGCGGCCTCCAAGCTGGTCTTCTCCACCGAGCCGCCTGCGAACGGAACGGCGGCGTCGCCCTTCGGCGCGGAGGTTCAGGTCGAGGATGTGAACGGCTTCCTGGCCACTTCCTCCACCGCCTCGGTGACGATCACTTCCACGGCCTCAGGTGTGCAGGGTACGACTACGGTCGCTGCCGTTGGCGGCGTCGTCACCTTCACCAACCTGCTCCTGAACACCTCCGGCGCCTACACGCTGACCGCGGCCGCCTCCGGGCTGAGCAGCGCGGGCAGCAGCGGCATTACCATCGGCGCCGGCACGGCTTCGAAGCTGGTTTTCGCCACCGAGCCTCCTGCAAACGGAACTGCGGCAACACCCTTCGGCACAGTGGTTCAAGTCGAGGACGCGAACAACAATCTGGTCACTACCTCGAATGCCTCTGTGACGATTACCTCCACAGCCGCGGGAGTGACCGGCACCACCACGGTCGCGGCAATCGGCGGCGTGGCCACCTTCCCAGGCCTGCAGCTGAATACCTCCGGCGCCTACACGCTGACGGCGGCCTCCCCAGGGGTGAGCAGCGCCAACAGCACCGGCATCACGATCGGCGCGGGCACGGCCACGAATCTATTCTTCATCACCGAGCCGCCCACGGGCGGAGCGGCCGGCGTGCCCTTCGGCGCAGCGGTTCAAGTGCAGGATGCCAACGGCAACCTCGTTACCTCCTCCACCGCCTCAGTGACGATTACCTCGACGGCCGAAGGGGTGACGGGTACAACCGCAGTTTCTGCCGTCAACGGCGTCGCCAACTTCACCAACCTGATCTTCAACACCTCTGGCTCGTACACGTTGACCGCGGCCTCGCCGGGCCTCGCCAGCCCCACCAGCACCATCATTGCCATCGGCGCGGGAATACCCTCCAAGGTGGTCTTCACCACTCAGCCGCCTGCCAACGGAACAGCGGCAACGCCCTTCAGCGCAGTGGCCCAGATCGAAGACGGCAACGGTAATCTGGTTACGTCCTCCACGGCATCGGTGACGATCACATCAATGGCCGCTGGCGTGACGGGTACAACCACGGTCGCGGCGGCTGGCGGCGAGGCCACCTTCTCGACTTTGGTCCTGAACACCAGCGGCAGCTACACGTTGACCGCAGCTTCCCCCGGACTGACCAGCGGCAACAGCAGCAGCATCACGATCGCGGCGGGCATGGCCACCCAGTTGGTGTTCACCGCCGAGCCTCCTGCGAACGGATCGGTGGGGACGCCCTTCGGCGCGACGGTTCAGGTCCAGGACGCGAACAACAATCTGGTGACTTCCTCCGCCGCCTCGGTGACGATCACCTCGACGGCATCGGGAGTAACGGGCACCCTCACGGTCGCGGCGGTTGGCGGCGTGGCCAACTTCACCGACCTGATTCTCAACACGACCGGCACGTACACGCTGCAGGCGGCGTCTCCCGGGCTGACCGGGGCTGGCAGCAGCGGCGTGACGGTGACGGAAACTCCCACCTCGGTAACCGGTACGGCTGCCGTAGGATCGCCGATTGCCGGCGCCACGGTCACCCTCGAAGATAGCGCCGGACATTCCAGTACCGCGACCACCGCCAGCGACGGAAGCTATACGCTGAGCACAACTGGATTCACACCGCCGTTTCTGATTCAAGTTCAGGCGTCTTCCGTCAATCTCTACAGCGTGAGCGCGGATGCTCTCACGACCACCACGATCAACACCGACACATTCACCGACTTGATCGTGCGCTCGTGGTATGGGGCGCAAGGCATCAACGTTGACGCGGCCTTCGCTTCGCCCTCCTCCAACCCGGCTCCTGCTCCCGCAAGCGTGCAAATACTCGCCAGTGCAATCGGCAATATAGCGCAGTTGTGGCTCACCCATGCCGGAGTCGACACCTCGACCTTCAACCTGATTTCGACGCCCTTCGCCGCCAACGGCACGGGGATCGATCTGGTGCTGGATTACACCACGGTGAACAGCGGCACCGGAGTGGTGACCATTACCGACAGCTCGACCAACGCGAGCAATCCGACCACACAGACCACCACCATCACCTTCAACACGACGGCCGGGACGATGACCGTGGCGACGTCCACGACAAACTCGAACGGCGCCAGCACCAGCACCAACACCACCATTGTTCCCGCACTGACCCCACAGCAGACCGCTCTCAACAGCATCCTTGCCACGCTGACGGGAGTGGTCAATACGGTCAACAGCAACGGCAACGCGCTGACCGCCGCCGAACTCGCCCCATCCCTGGCCGCCGACCTGTTGAGCGACAGCCTGAATCAGGCCCAGTACGCGGCATCGCTGGCAACCGTACTGCGCGGCGTAACCTTGCCGGCCGCGCAAATCCTTGCCGTCAAAAGCATTGATCCGGCGTCCGGAACCGCGGATGTCGTGACGAATCTGACCCCCAATCAGAATGCCGGCTCGCCGTTTCAAACAGGCGAATTCTGGTTTGAGAACTCCGGCGGCACATGGTTGATTGGCGGAGACAAGCGGATCGCACTGGTCGGCTCCCAGGTGGCGAACCGCAACCACCAAGGCTGCCCAGTCTCCACATGCGGCGGAAGCGGCGGAAGCGGCGTTGCGGTTTCCGCGGAATTGGCCGCTCCAGACGGCGCGTTGAGCAGCGTGACGATCACCGATGCTTCTGGAGTCACTGGTTGGAACGCGGCCACGGTCCCCGAGGGAGGCCTGGAGATTTTCGCATTCCAACCCACGCCTGCCACAACTCTCGATGTGGACCTTCGCCAGTTCGACAACGGCTGGCTCGGCCTCGGAAGCGCCACCATTCCCGCGGGCACCGTGTTCACCTACGCCCTGACGCCGGTATCGGGACCGGTGGTCGACTACACGTGGATCAACAATGCATCCACCACGGAGTCGATCGCCATCACCTCTCCAACCAGCGGCTCCCTCTCCAGCTACACCCTGGACCAGCCCATGACGGTAACGTGGACGCTGCCCACGACCTTCCCCATCGCTGGGGCAGGTCTCGGCGCCGAAGTCTACACCTCATGGCCCGTAAATTCGTCAACGGTCCAATGCGAGATCGCCGGCTCGACGACCCCGCCGCCAGGCGCTGGCTTCCCCACCTCGGGAACCATCACCATCCCTTCCATGTGCAACGGATCTCCTGTGGTCTTCATGGAAATCGAGGTAGGCGTTGAAGGCATCAACGGCGAAATTGAGCAGGCAACTGTCAACGTCATTGGGGCGGGCCTGGCAGCCTCCCAGTTGGTCTTCACATCGGAGCCGCCTCTCAACGTTACAGATGGCACGCCGTTCAGCGCGACGGTTCAAGTCGAGGATGCAAACAACATTCTGGTCACAGGTTCCAACGCCTCGGTCACGATTACCTCGACGGCCCCTGGGGTGACGGGCGCAACCACGGTCGCGGCAGTTGGCGGCGTGGCCGCCTTCAACAACCTGATCTTCAACAGCTCCGCCACGTACACGTTGCAGGCGAACGCCAGCGGACTCAACGGCGTCAGCAGCACCAATGTCACGGCCAGCAATGCGCTCGCCATCCAACAGACGTTCTCTGCCGTCGGCGGATCAGGGATTGGCCTATTCATTTACACTCACCGCCTCGGGCGGCAGCGGCGGCGGCTACACATATGCCCCCACCGGCGCAAGCACACTCTCCAACTTCGGATTGACGCTGGATAGCTCCGGTTTGATCCACGGTACGCCGACGAACGGAGGCGGAACCGCAACGTTCACGGCACAGGTAACGGACTCGCAAAGCCACACGGCGACGCAGGCGCTGCAAATCCCCGTTTACGGCGGGTTGAGCCTGCCTTCTCCCGACCCCGGCTCTCTGCCGTCGACCGGCCTTACCAGCCAAACCTATTCCGGATCGATTCAGGGATTCGGCGGTACCGGCACCTATCAGTGGTCGGTGAATGGAACCGTGGTCACAGGCCCCGGAGTCCCGCTGGGCAACGGCACCCTGACGGCAACCGTAAGCGGCGGCGGAAACATCCTGCTCGTCAATGGAGCGCCTTCGTCCACCAGCCCGGTCTCGTTCAACGTCAAGCTGACCGATACTGCGGCCAACAATGTCTTTACCGCTCAAGGTCCTTACACCATCACGATCAGCAATCCGATTGCGGTGTCATTACCTGCGCCGAGCGATGCGGTGCCTGGTTCGGGAGTTGTGAACCAAAGCTACACCGGGTCGATCACGGCCACGAACGGTGTGGCGCCCTTCACGTGGAAGATCAATGGCACCATCGTCCCGCCAGGCGACATACCCGTAGGCGACGGGATCTTCGCATACAACTCCGGCGGCAGCACCCTGTCGTTCAGTACGTTCGGTGGCACGCCGACTTCGGCCATGACCGTCTCGGGGCTCAACGTTCAGGTGACGGACAGCACGCTGCCGGCCAACACCAGCGCGTCGAACAGCTACCAGATCGTGGTCAACCCCGCTGGCGGGCAGATCAGCGGCCAGTTCACTCTGCAGAATTACTGCTACAACGGAAACAATAATTTGCCTGTCGCTTTTACCATCACGCTCACCAACACTTCCACGCATGCGACCATACCAACCACCACAAACAGCACCGGCGGGTACTCGTTCAGCGGCGTTCCGGCCGGCACCTACACCATCACGCCGTCGATCGCGGGAGCGGCTTCGTTGTTCTATCCCTCCGATCCCGCCAGCTCCACCGGCATCGTGGTGACGAACGGCACCAACCTGCCCAACGAAAACTTCAACGCCCAGGTGGGCTACACGGTCTCCGGAACCGTGAGCTACGGCGGCGCACAGACCGGGCAGACCTACATCAACCTGAGCGGCGGCTGCGGCAACGGGAGCAGCAATTTAGGCGCCGCCCTTCTCACTACGCAGACCACCGGGAACGGCAGCTTCACCATTCACGGCGTGCAGCCCGGCAGCTACACGCTCACGGCATGGATGGACCCGCTCGGCAGCCAGGTACAGAACGCGATCGACCCGGCGGGCAGCACAACCAGCGGCTCCGTAACGGTCTCAAACGCGAATGTTACCCTTGGCAGCCCTTCCGTCACCATGAACGATCCCACGTTCAAGACGCCCACCTCGAATCCCTCCATTGGCGGCATCGTCCCCAACCCGCAAGGCGTGCTCATTGAGTTCAATCCCAGCGAGAACAACAATCAGGTCGAGGACGCAAACCAATACGTTGTGCAATGGAGCACGACCCCCGCAATCGGCGGCGGGAACGACGGCGCGCAATTCTCATGTGCCATAAGCCCCAATACTTGTCCAAGCCACACGTTTGCGGCAAATGGAGGCAAGGGCGCTTGGCTCCTCAACAATGCGACGCTTGCCGGTTCGGGCTATAGCTTCACCCTCGGCCAAACCTACTACTTCCAGGTCCGGTCCTTCAACACGCTTGACGCCTCAAGCCCGAACCCGGCAGGATGGTGCGACTACGACTCGGCGAGCTCCAACGGGTGCAGCCCGACGCCCACCGTGACGTCCACCTTTACAGGCGTGACCATTGGCACGCCCGCTTGCCCCGGCGCCTGCACCACGGTTTCGAGTTCGGTTACGATTCCCTCCACCCTTACCTGTCCCACGAACGCCTCGTTAACCATTTGCCCCGGCGCGCCGCTCTATCTGGGTTTGATACAGTTGGATCCCAACAGCGGCAACCCGGTCGGCATCTATGTCACCGAGATCGCCAACCCCCAAGTCGGTGTGAATAACTTCCCCTCTCCGGGGATTACCGTTCCGAACGGCTCCAACTATGCGGTCATCGGAATTCTCGACCAGTTGGACAACGGCGGATTCGGCGTCGGGACGGTATCGAATACCAACAATCTGAACAGCGGCAACCTGACCATATCGAGCAGCACGCCGACCGTGCCCGGGATCGCGTTGCCCACCACGAACAGCGTGGCAGCCGTAGCCACGCAGTACAACTCCTACACCTGCTCGGGCTGCGGCGGAACCCAGGCGTACTACCAGCTCAATTTCGACGTGGCGGCGTCGAACCGGCTGCCGGTGGCCGTTACCTTGGCCTCGGGCCCCAATGTGATCAACTCCGCCGGGACCGTGGCCGTTGACATGAGCAACTCCGGTTGCCAGGGTTGCGGCAGCTCCGACTTCCGGTACTCCGCCTTGCTGCCTGGCGGCGCGCCGAATATCGGAGATACGTACGGCTTCACTGTGAAATACAGCGACGGGACCTCCGAAAACGGCACCGTGGTCAACGGCGCGGTTACCGCATTTGGCAGCACGGGCGCGGTGGTGGGGCCAAGCGATCTGCCCACCAACCTTTCGCCTGCAGTGACTTCCGGCAGCGATACGCCGACGTTTACGTGGACAGATCCAACCCTGACCAATGCAAGCAGCTACTTCTACTCGTTCTACCTGGACCAGCAGAATGGTACATGCCCAAGCAGCGGTTGCCAGATATGGCAGATACCGGGCAATAACTCCAACAGCAGTGGCTTCTCCAACTCGATTACTTCGATCCCCTGGAACACCGATCCGACCGGAGGAGGCAGCTTGCCCTCGGCCAACCCGCTGACCAGCGGGACCACCTACAACTGGACCATTCAGATAAACGACAACACCAACCAGGACGGCAACCAGGCGAACTCGGCGCAAAGCTCCGTGTCCTTCGTCGCGCCCGCCGGAGCATTGATGCTGCCCGCGGTGAGCAGTAATCCCCTGGGGCAAGGAGTGGCCGGCTACGGATACGGACAAACCATCAACGCCTCCGGCGGAGCGGGAGGCAACAACTACTCTTTTGTAGTGAACGGCACCACCATTCCGGAAAACGGCACGGCAACCACCGTGAGCGGCGGCGACGGGCTGACTTTCTCGAGCAATGGCAACCACACGCTGACCGTCAGCGGAACGCCCACCACGGCCGAATCGGTCTCGCTGCAGATTGAAGTCATCGACACCGCCAACACCAGCAACAACGCCACCGTCACCTATTCGGTGCCGATCAGCAGCGTGCCCAGCGGCTCGAATAACAGCTATCTGAAAGGAACCTACGTCTGCAAATTCGACGGCTTTAACGACTCGGACAACTCGCGTGGAGCGGTGCTTCTCAGCATGGTCGCCAACGGCAGCGGTAGCCTGACCAGCGGCATCTTCGACGAGAACGACCGCGACCTTTCCACGTCGTTGGGAGGCACCATCACCGGCAACTACAGCATTGGCGCCGACAACAACGGGTTGCTGACCGTCACCACCGTCGTGACATCCGGAGGCACAGGAAGCAATACAAGTCAGTTTGCTGTGGCGTTGAACAATCTTGCCGGTCCCACAGCTTCCGAGTTCCGCCTGGTCGAATCCGACGATGTGGGCTCAAACGCCTCCGGGGAGCACGGAAGCGCCGACTGCTATCTGGCCACCCCCAGCGCCTTTAACTTCAGCACCATGAGCGGCAACAGTTTCGCCTATGGTCTCCAGGGCGAGGATGCCGGCGGTCTCCCGGAGGCATGGGCTGGCCGCTTCACAGCCTCCGCCGAAACCTCTAACGGTGGAACGGGAGGCGTGGCCGGCGGAAGCATCACCAACGGCATTTATGACGGGATGTATATCAAGAAGACATTCGACGGCGGCAATGTATTCACCGGAAGCTACACGGCTCCAAATTCCACGACGGGACGTTTCACAATCGCCATGACTCAAACCGTCTCCAACATTCAGTTCACGGAGAACTGGGTCGGCTACATCATCGACGCCGATCGCATGTTCCTGCTTGAAACCGCCGGAGATGGCGGCATGCAGGACGGCGATATGCGTACGCAACTGAATATGTCGACCTACAACGCGGCGGATCTCAGCGGCTCGTTCGTCACCTATGAGCAGGGGTACGAGTATTCGAGCAGTAGCGAAAACGTCACAGGCTACGACTCCATTCTCATGCAGGCGAGCGGCGCCGGAACCGGCAGCTTCACCGTCAATTCCAGTTATCAGGACGAGAACGGAACCTATCAGGACGGCCAAGCAAACGGCGCCACGGCGACCGTCACATTCGACCCCTCCAACCCCGGCCGTGCCTCGACTGCGGTGGCCGGCAGCACCGATACGATGTATGCGTATTACTTCAACACAGGCAGCGCCTTCCAACTGGATTTCAACGGCAGCCAGGGCTATCTGGCAACCGGGTGGACAGAGCCGCAGACACAAACAACCTTCAATGACGCAACAGCGGCGGGTAATTACATGTTTGGCCGCTTGCCTGCGCCCAGTCCGGCCGAGCAGGACAGGTCCGGCCAGTACGACCTCAGCAGCGCCGGGGCCATCGGCGGCGGATTCAGCACGGGCTGGAAGGGCATCTTCACCTACGACCAGACCCCCAGCTACACGTACGCGTTTGACTCCACGGTAACGGGCACCGGATCGCTGCTCTGGAACTCCCCGGCAAGCTGCGTGGTCATCAATTCGACGCGCATGGTTTGCACGACACAGGCCAATAACCCT
Organism: uncultured Acidobacteriaceae bacterium; assembly: GCA_963732305.1. Taxonomy (GTDB): domain Bacteria; phylum Acidobacteriota; class Terriglobia; order Terriglobales; family Acidobacteriaceae; genus Telmatobacter. Next base: position 437,024 of record CAVSYW010000001.1, on the reverse strand, counting down.
CCGTTCCTGTTCGTGCTGCAGCAATAAGCAGCGCCGCACCAACCCGAAACCCTGAGGGCGGCCTGCCGCAAAACCGGCCGCCCTTTTTGCGCCCGCCGGAGGATCGCCGCAGCCCCTCTTATTACCGACTTCGCGGCGCGCTCACAGGCACGAATCTGCACGCAAAATGCGAAAAAATGCGCGCAAAGTGCCCTCGATTACAGCATCCCGCATCGGTTTAACCGCACTTTCGCGAAACTCTCTATTCACACTTCCTTTTGTTCGCGAAATTCCATATTCACGTTTGCCCTTGAGACGCGAAATTCTGAGCAAGATGTCCCAAAGAATCGCGAAGCTCTGAGCGACCATTTCGGGAGCAAACGAGAAATTCCAAGCAAACATTTGGCGGGGGATCCGTACGTTTTAAGCGAACATTTCGCCTCATTCCATGAGGCTTCTCTGTTCGAGCCATCCCACCTGCAAAAAACGCAAAAAAAGCGCCGCCCGAATTCCAACCCTGTTCCCGACTCCCGTGTTTTCTTGTTCTCTTGTTCCCTTGTTCCCTTGGTCCCTTGGTCCCTGCTTCTGTATAGTCAATAAGGAATGTCCACCACCCCGAATAAGCCCGCCGCGGCGGGCAAGCCCGTTGCGGGCAAAAAAGCCGACAAGGGCTTCGTGTATCTGCCGCTCATCACCGGATGGCTATTTCCCGGCGCGGGTCATTTCCTTCAAGGCAAATGGGTTCGCGGATCGCTGCTGGCGGTGTCGATTGTGTCCATGTTCGTGTTGGGTCTGGCCATGCAGGGCCAGATCTACTCGAGCGTAAAGGAGCCCCTGGACATGCTGGGCGCGGCTGGCGATCTGGGCAGCGGCCTGCTCTACCTGCTGAGCCGCGCGTTTGGCCTGGGCGCGCAGCCGATCCAGACCACCGTTGCCGATTACGGCACCAAGTTCATCGTTGTGGCAGGCCTGCTCAACGTGATTGCCGCCGTCGACGCGCACAACCTGCGCACAGGGAGGAAGCAGTAATGTTCCATCCCTCTCATTTCGTTGCGGTTCTGCTGTTCGCGCTGTTCGCATCGACGGTCTTCGGCATCTGCATGCGCGACACGCCACGGCGCATGTTCCGCTACGGCGCATACTGCTTGATCCTCTTCGTGGGCTCGGCGATCGTGCTCAGTTGGGTGATGCTGCTGATCGCGCGGTAACGCGGAGCTACAGTCCCTGCCGATTGCATTCACGAGAAGATCCGCTCCGCTCGCTTAAAGAATCACCCATGAAATCTCGTTTCAGCCCGATTGCGGCGCGCGCTGCCGCGTTGCCGTGCTTTGCTCTTCTGTTTGCGGCGCTGCCCGCGGCGGACGAGATGTGGCGATCTATTTTCGCGCTTTAGAAAAGTTTGGGGCGCGGCTTGAGCCGCGCCCCGTCAGGTTGCAGTGTCCCGATAATTTAGATGGTCGGCCCGATCGGGGTCCCCGGAGGCGGACCCTCCTCCACTGCTACCAGAGTCAATACTCCGCCGTTCTTGAACAGGAAGCCGTTGAAGCGCACCACGCTACTGGTCGCAGCCGTGGCTCCCGGAAGCGCCTGGATGCCTCCTGGCAGAATCACCGTGACCGTGCTTTGGCCTGTGACGCTGGCCAGCCAACTGCCTGCAGGCAGAGTCAGTGTGAGTTGACCCCAGCATCCCATGCAAATCGGCGCAAGACCACCGGTGATGGTGCCGGCCACTGTTTGCGAGGCCAGGAAGACGGTTTGCGCTGTCGCCGCGTTGCTGGATACGCCGCTGGTCTCAACGGCCACCACCTGGCCGGCGAAGAGCGTTGAGGCGTCGAATGTGGGCTTAAATGGAGCGCCAGCGGTGACCAGGTTGGCAAACTGACCGGGCAGCACAAACTGCGTTGAGCCGGTGACGGTGATGGTGTCTTTCTGAACAGGCGTAGCAGTTGCCGCCGGACCAATCTGCTGGCGCACGATTTGCGTAAACGAAGTCGCGGGCGAGCCGGTGACAGCAGTGACGGGTCCAACCAGCAATTCAGCCGTGGCATTGGGCGGCACCTGCTCTTCGACGCGCAGAGCCAGGAAACTGGCGTCGGGTTGTATCGCGATATCGACTTCGACCAGCCCGCCGGCGGCCAGCGCGGAGAATCCGCTCAAGCCCTGGTATTGCGTGCCCGAGTTCACGTCAACGGTCACGGACAGGCCCTCGGGATTGGTGAGCGTGAATTGGTTGGTCCCGACCGCCGAGACCTTGCCCTTGATGCCCGTCATCAGGCCGTTGGCGCCATTGGTGGGCGTAGCGGCAATCGGTGCGGGGGCGATATGGAATTGCGGCGTAACGGTTACGGTCGATCCCGAGATGGAGACCGAGGGGGCGACCAGGAAATCGATGATCAGCGTAGTGGAGGTGTTCTTTACGACCAGAGGGGTGGGAAACGTGAAGACCTGCGAGGTGTTACCGAGGGTGGCCGTAGACATCGCCAGGCTCTTCGTCGTGGGGTCGATATAGGCCACCTGCGCGCTCGAGTAAGTGATCGTGACGCTGGTGTAGGTGTCCTGAGGAATGGCGGGGGTGAACAGCGGCTCCTGCATCGCATCGAGGTGCGCGGCCTCAAAGGTGAGCGGGGCCGAGAGAATGCTGGTCGTCAGGCCCTTCTGATCGGTCAGCACCACCGTGTTAAGCGTGAGACTGGCGGCGACAATCTGATCGCCCGGAGCGTCAGTGACGGAGACCGGGACGGACGTGGTGGCAGCAGGGATGGTGGTTCCGCCGCCAGTCAAGTTATTCGCCGCCGTACATCCGGCTACAATTAGTGCGGCTGTGATGAGCACGGCTCCCATGGCCGCACCAATTCCCTTGGCAATTCCTGCCTTCTTGGCATGCATTGGGTTTCTCCTTGCAGCGCAAATACGGAGGTCGCGATAGGCCTGGGATGGGCCGGCGCGTAACAATTTTCCAACCGGCTCGAAAGCGGTTTACAAACACACTCCCTTGCATTTTGTTTAGACGGGAAATGAAGGCCGAGGTTGACGCGCAAAGACGAAAATGCCGATTTTGCGATGTGGTGATTCAGGTGCTTCAGGACGACGGACTCTCGATACCTCGCGGCTTTTTGGCTTGTCGGCTTGTGATGCAAAAAAAGCCGCCGATCCCGGAGGAGCGGCGGTGCAGAATTCGGCGGGAGTGCCGAAAAATTGAGGTCGCCGCGCAGGGCCACCGGCAACTTCGACCCGCCCGACTAAAGAAAGTTTTGGCGAATTCGCCGGCTTTGCCGCAAAAGCCGTGCATTTTGACGGCGATTCGAGGCCGGATCGGCTGTTTTCAAGTGGCTTGCTCGGGGAAGCGGACTGGTTTGTAAGCGGGGAATCGCCGGGGATCGGGCGATTGGAGCGGCACGCCGCATCTTACACTTACAATGATGCTTCCTCTGGTGAAGGGGACAATTTGGAAGGAATTATGGAACGTCGCCGCTTTCTTGCTGCCAGCCTTACAGCTTCTGCCTTTGCCGCTGTGCGCCGGGCAACCGCCCAGACCTCCGCCCAGACCCCCGACCAAACTTCGATCGTGGGTGGACGCGAGTTTTACCTTTTGCGCCGCTATCACATGGTGAGCGGGCCACAGCTCAAGTTGACGGAGAACTACTTTGCCAGCGCGCTGCTGCCGGCCCTGACTCGGATGGGTCTGGGACCAGTGGGCGCGTTCAAGCTCGACTTTGGCCCGGAGACGCCGGCCTACTATCTGCTGATTCCCGGATTTTCCGCGGAGCCGCTTGCCGAACTGGACCTGCGGCTCGGCCTCGATGCTGAGTTTCTCCAGGCGGCTGCGCCTTTCTGGAATGCCACGGCCGCAGCGCCCGCGTTCGAGCGCGTGGAGTCGTGGCTGCTGGTAGCTTTTGAAGGCTGGCCGCGGGCCACGGCGCCGGCTTTGAAATCAAAGCGCATCTTCCAGCTCCGCACCTACGAGAGCCCCTCGAATGGCGAGCACGTGCGCAAGGTGGAGATGTTCCACTCCGGCGAGTTCGAGATCTTCAAGGCCGCGGGATTTCATCCTGTGTTCTTCGCCGACACGTTGGTGGGCTCGCATATGCCGAGCCTCACCTACATGCTGAGCTTTGCCGACATGACGGAACTCGACGCGAAGTGGAATGTCTTCAGGAACGATCCGGCGTGGAAGAAGCTGTCGGCCGATCCGCGGTTCGCCTTCGATCCCATTGTCTCCAATATCGGTAACCTGCTGCTCAGCCCGTTCGACTGCTCGCAGATCTAGACAGAAGGAGCGGGCTGCCGCGGCTGCGGGGGATATTTTTGTTGACATGGCTACCTAATAGGCATATATCTAATAGAACTATGACGCGCCGCTCCAGTTCGAGCCAGGAAGTGTTGCTGGGACTTTTGACCGTGGAACCCATGTCGGGCTACGACCTGGGACAATCCATCCGCGCATCGATCGGCTTCTTCTGGAACGAGAGCTACGGCCAGATCTATCCCAACCTGAAGAAGCTGGCCGCCGCGGGCCTCGTGACTGCGAAGACGGAAAAGCAAAAGGGCAAACCCGATCGCCAGGTCTACTCCATTACGCGGGGCGGAAGACAGCACCTCGAAAGATGGCTGGCTGTGGAGCCGCAGCCCGAGATCCCGCGGAATGAGTTATTGCTCAAGCTGTTCTTCGGCGTGCAGGCGGGACCGGAAACTGTGATCGGTTATGTGGAGCGAATGGCGAAACGCGAGAGAGCGTATCTCGAAAAGTTCCGGCAGATAGAGCGAGAACTGATCGCGCAGATGCCGCGCTACCCCGACGCGCCGTACTGGCGGATGACGGCGCGCTTCGGACAACTGGAACTGGAAGCGCATCTGCGCTGGACTGATGAAACGCTGGTGGCGCTACGCAAGATGGAAGCAAGCCGGCGACGCCGGAAGACCGGAAAGGAAAAACCCAATGCAAGTAAACTCCACACTCCCCGCCACACTGCCTAAACCGGAGCCGATTGCATCGAGAATGCACCTCGCCGGCTTTCTCGCGATCATGTCCGCGCTGCTGGCCCTGGGGCTTTACCAGCAGCACGCCGGGAGCGGGAGCGGCGCGGGAGGCGGACAGCTCGCCAGCCACAGCCAGGCGATCCCGATCTATCTCACGGCTCTCGTAATGGACTGGCTGCTCCTGTATTTCTGCTGGGCGGGCGTGCACCGGCACGGCGGCAAATTATGGGACCTCGCGGGCGGACGCTGGAGGAGTTGGCGCGATGTGTTCGCGGATCTTGCCATTATGCTGCCGTTCTGGGCCGCGTGGGAGGGCGCTGCGTATGGCGTCCGCTGGATTCTGGGCCCCGACAACGCAAAAGCCGTCGATAGTCTCCTGCCGAAGAGTCTCGCCGAAGTTCTGGTCTGGATCGCCACCTGCATCACTGCGGGCATCTGCGAAGAGATGGCGTTCCGCGGCTACCTGCAGCGCCAGTTTCAGGCGCTCACAGGCAACATCGTATGGGCCGTCCTGTTGCAGGCTCTGGTTTTCGGCATTGCGCACGGGTATCAAGGTTGGCGAAGCGTGGTAGTGATCAGCGTTCTTGGCGTTCTATACGGCGCTCTTGCTGCCTGGCGCAAGAACCTCCGCGCCAACATGATTGCCCACGCCTGGGCGGATGTATGGGAAGGCTGGCTGAAGTTTGTCGTTTGGCGATAGCGTGCGGTCAGGCCGCATCGTTCCCAGCCGCTGCGTAACTTGGCACCGGCATTGCCTGTTCCCTGTTCCCGGCCTTTGCATCGCACTATAATCGCGGCATGCCGTTTCTTGGCGATCCACGGCGACGTTCCATGTTCCTGCTTCTGGGTGGGGTCTTGCTGTTGTTCGCTTTTCTGGGCGCGTTGCAGGCGTTCAACATGTCCGAATTCAGGTTTCTCACGCCGGAAACATCCGGTGAGACGCTGGCCTTTGTCGGCCTCATCGTGTTGGTGTTCCTCCTGCTGATGCTGCTGTTGACTCTGCTCTTCAGGAACATTCTGAAGCTCTACGCCGATCAAGGAGGCAGCGCACTGGGAGCGCGGCTGCGCACGCGCATGGTAGTGGGAGCAGCCCTTATTGCACTGATTCCCGCGGTGTGCATGTTTCTGTTCAGCTTTCTGCTGCTGAACCGCTCGATCGACAGATGGTTCTCGCAGCCCACATCGGAACTGCGTGAAGACTCGACGCGGGTGGTTCTGGAACTGGCGCAATACGCCACGACCAACGCTCGGGTTGAAGCGGAATCGATTGCGGCTTCAGGCGCCGCCGACAAGCCGGTCGCCGATCTCCAGGCGGAGCTTGGTTTGCATCGCATCACGCTGGGTGGCGGATTTGCGGTGGTCTATGACAAGGACCGGACGATACTGGCGAGTTTCCAGGAGCCTCTGGGGTCGAGCGCCGCAAGCCTGGAATCGTGGCTGGACGATGTGGAACCGGGGAGCGCCGTACTGCGCGGGCCGCTTTCGCAAATTCTGCTCTCCTCGGCGCAGCGCGGGGATGAAACGCTGCTGCGCGTCGCCGGCCAGGAATACGTGCTGGGCATGACGGCTAGCGCGTCGGGCAAAATTGTGGTGGTCGCCTTGCCCTTGCCGCAGGGTCTGAGCCACACTACGGCGCATATTCGCGCAGACGCTGCCGAATCCCGGCAACTGTCCCGTTCGCGGAGCCGCATTCGCACCACCTTCATCCTGATGCTGTTGTTGATCACAGTGTTCGTATTCTTCTCGAGCGTGTGGCTGGCGCTGTTCCTTTCAAAACAGATCACGCGCCCCGTGGAAGCGCTGGCCGATGCCATGGACGAGATTGCGGCGGGTAAGTACGAGCAACGTGTGTCTACGCTGGCGACCGGCGAAATGTCGGACCTGGTGCGCTCGTTCAATCACATGGCCGCGGATCTCGAAACCAGCCGACAGCTTGCCGAAAGCGCGCAGGCGCAACTGACCGCGGCCAATCTGGCCGTGGAAGAACGCCGGCGCGAGTTGGAGACGATTGTTGAAACCATCCCTTCCGGGGTGGTGACGCTCGACGGCACAGGTGCGGTGCTGCAAGCCAACCGTGCCTTTGCAACGCTGATGGGACTGAAACAGGATGCGGAACTGGCTGGCGAGAAAATTGAAGATCTGCTGCCCGCGGAGTGCGCCGGTGATTTGGCGGGCGTGATCCGGCGCGGACTGCGCATGGGTGCGGCGTCGACGGAAGTGGAGTTACACGCTCGCGGACGAATCGTGCACCTCGCCATTACCAGCGCGCGGCTGGAATTGGGACATGGGCACACGGGATCGGTGCTGGTGGTGGAAGACACGACGGAGCTACTGCGCGCGCAGCGGCAACTGGCGTGGAAGGAAGTGGCGCAGCAGGTGGCGCACGAGATCAAGAATCCGCTCACGCCGATCGCCCTCAGCGCGGAGCGCATAGCGAGGCATCTCGACCGCGGCCAGCCGGAGTCGCCTGGCATCATCCGCAAGTGCAGCGAAGTGATTCTGGGCTGCGTCGGCACCTTGCGCACGCTGGTCGATCAGTTCTCCTCGCTGGCGCAGTTTCCGGCGCCTCAGCCGCGCGCCTCCGACATGAATCAGATTGTCGAGGAGGCACTGGCGCTCTTCCGCGGCCGGCTTGAAGGTATTACCGTGCAGCGCAACCTCGAACCCGACCTGCCTGCGGTACTTGCCGATCCCGAAGCCATTCGCCGGGCGCTAGCCAACCTGATCGACAACGCGGCGGAAGCCATGCAGGGAAGTTTGCTGCGCGTGCTCGGCGTGAGCACCGCGCTGGTTGAAGACGGCACGGCCGTCGAAGTCACCGTTTCCGACACCGGGCAAGGCTTGACCGAGGAGATTCGCGAACGCCTGTTCCTGCCCTATTACTCCACCAAGCATCGCGGCACCGGTCTGGGATTGTCGATTGCGGCCAAGATCGTGCAGGAACACGGCGGCACGATCAGCGCCGAAGCCAATGCTCCCAAGGGCGCGCGCTTCATGCTGCGGCTGCCGGTTGTTGAGCCGAGCGCCGAGACCGCAATCGCAGCCAACGGCGGGAACGTCGCAAAAAGGCTCGTCTCATGAACCACATTCTGGTGGTGGACGACGAAGCGGAGATTCGCAGCTCGCTTGAAGAGATTTTGCGCGAGGAGGGTTACGGCGTGGCCGGCGCGGCGGATGCCGAAGAAGCCGTGATGCTGCTGCGCGACGCGCCCTACGACGTAGTCTTGCTCGACATTTGGCTGCCGGGGCGGGACGGACTCGAGTTGCTCGGCGAGATCCGCGAATGGCCCGCGGAGACACGGCCGGAAGTGGTGATGATCAGCGGCCACGGCACTATCGAGGCCGCCGTGAAAGCAACCAAGCTGGGCGCGTACGACTTCTTGGAGAAGCCGCTTTCGCTGGAGCGCACGCTCATCGTGGTGAAGAATGCCATGGAGGCGCGCCGGCTGCGCGCGGAAAATGTCGAATTCAAGCGCCAGTTCAGCGCCACTTCCGTGCTCACCGGGGACAGCGTGCCCGCGAAAGCACTGCGGCAACAGATTCGCTTGATGGCGCCGACCAACGGACGCGTGCTCATCTACGGCGAGTCGGGCACGGGAAAAGAGTTGATTGCGCGTTCGATTCACGCAGAGAGTTTGCGCCGCGACCGTGTCTTCGTGGAATTGAACTGCGCGGCGATTCCTGAGGCGCACATTGAGGCCGAGCTGTTCGGCGTGCGTCTTGGCGCGCAACCAGAACAGCGTGGCACGCTGGAGCGCGCCGATGGCGGAACTCTCTTCCTGGACGAAGTGGGCGACATGAGCCTGAAGACGCAGGCCAAAGTGCTGAGCGCGCTCGACGATCAGATGTTTACTCCGGTAGGCGGCACGCAGCCGCTGCGCGTGGACGTGCGGCTGATCGCGTCGACGAATAAAGACCTTGAAGAGGAGATTGCCAAGGGCAACTTTCGCGAAGACCTTTTCTACCGGCTCAACGTGGTGCCGTTTTTCGTTCCGCCGCTGCGTGAACGCAAGCAAGACATTCCGCTGCTGGCCCGCGAGTTTCTGGCGGAGTTCGGCCGCCAATATGGCCGCCCGCGCATGGAAATTGCGGAAGACGCACTGGAGGCGCTCAGTCGCTACCACTGGCCCGGCAACGTCCGCGAGTTGAAGAACGTTATCGAGCGCGTCCTGATTCTCAATCCCCGCGTGCTGCGTATCGAACGCAAGCACCTGCCGCCGTTGACACACAAGACCGGCGCGCGATCGACGGAGGAATTCTCGAGTTTGCAGCAGGCGCGCGACGCGTACGAGCGCGAATACATTCAGAAGAAAATTGAAGAGGCGCGCAATAACATCAGTCACGCGGCTGAACTGCTGGGCCTGGAGCGCAGCCATCTCTACAGGAAGATGAAGGCGCTGGGGATTGCGGTGCGGGAATAGAGCGAGCGACGGCGGCGGGGCGGTCTCGTGTTACGCTAGCCCACAAGTCTGAACTTGACGACGCGCACTTGGAGGTCCAGAGATCGAAACTGAATCTCCATCCGTTCCCCGCGAACGCCCCTGGCTTATCGCCTTTCTCATCGCGCCAGACGCGGTCGTCTCGCTGGGTCTTGCCAGCGGAGCACTCACTTTTCTGCTGCGCAACGAGGGAGTGACGCCCGATCGCGCGGCCAGCATCTCCGCACTGATTATGGTGCCCCATTCCATCTATTTTCTTTGGGGCCCGGTGACGGATTTCTGGATGCGCCGCCGCACCTGGATCATGGTAGCGGCCGTAGCGGCGGCCGTTGCGATCCTGGCTGCATTTCATCAACACTCGCTTGCGACGCCGTGGGCTGTGACATTGCTATTTCTTGGCGCGTGCCTCGGCGTAATTGTTGCAGCGGCGTGCGGCGGCATCATGGGAGCATTCACAAGCGAGATCAATAAGCGCCGCGCCAGCAGCGCCTACCAAATCGGCTCGCTCACCATCGGTGCCGTTGCGATTTTTCTTCTGGTGTCGCTAGCCGATCGCTTTTCTCTCCTCGGGCTCGGCTGCATTGTGGCAGCCATGGTCATTTTGCCCGCGCTGTTCGAATTTGCCGCGCCGCCGCAGTCGATGGTAAGAGAACACGGCTTGGAGGGAACCCTGGCGCGCATCGGACGCGAGTTCAAGTCCACCTTTCTGCGTTGGGGGGCCATTCCTTATACGCTTCTTATCGCTGCGCCGTGCACCAGCGGCGCCATGATCGGTCTGCTGCCGCAGTTGGCCCGCGATTACGGAGTGAGCGGGGCGCAGGTGGCGTGGATCAACGGCGTGGGCGGCGCGCTGCTCACCAGCACCGGCGCATTCTCGGCGTTGCTCATTCCCGTCAAGGTGCGCTCGTCCGTCGCCTATTTGCTGGTGGGCCTGGCGAATGCGGCCACACTCGCCCTGCTCAGCCTGGGACCGCAGCGGCCAGCCATTTATTTCGCAAGCACGGCGCTTTTTCTCTTCACGGTCGGAGCCGGCTATGCGTTGTTCACGGCGGTCTCTCTCGAATTCCTCGGCCACTCGGGCAAAAGCGGCAGTGCCCGCTACGCCATCATCAACTCTTTGGGCAATGTGCCGGTGGCATATATGTCGTGGCTCGACGGCCGCGGTTACGCGCTCTGGGGACCGCGCGGCATGCCGGGGATCGACGCGTTGGTGAGCGCAGTATTAGCTTTGATTCTGCTGGGGCATTTCGTCGTCAGCCGCCGCCCAAGGATGATGCGCTGATGCCAGCTCCATTGCGTCAGTGCGATTCCAACCTCCGAAATCGGAATCGGGAGCATCCGGCAGAAATTTGAAAACCCGCTATGCCGCCAAATCCTGCGGGAGCGGTTTTACTTTGGCGCGCCGTTTCCGCGACGCTACCCACAGATCGCGCTGCGCCTGAAGACGGAGCCAGAATTCTGCGTCGGCGCTGAAAGCCTCCGAGAGTCGCAAAGCCATGTCCGCCGAAATTCCTGCTTTTCCGTTCAAGACGCGAGACAATGCCGGCCGGGTAATGCCAAGATGGCGGGCCACCTCCGTGACCGACCGGCCTTGCAGGTAATTCGCCAGAATCCTTCCCGGATGCGCGGGATTGTACATCTGCATGACCTACCTCCTTCAGTGGTAGTCCTGATAATCGACGAGTATTGCATCCTCGCCGTCGAAGCGAAATGTCAGTCTCCAATTCCCATCCACGCGAACCGCCCAATGACCCGCCAGATCGCGACTTAGCTTGTGGAGCCGCCACCCTGGCACGCTCATATGTTCGGGCCTCGTCGCGGTATTCAAGACGGTGAGTTGCTCATTGAGTTTCGAAGCATGGTCCGGCCGAATTCCGGCTTTGGAACCGGTAAGAAAGAACTTTTCGATTCCCTTGTGCCGGAAGCTCCGTATCATTGACACAAATTGTACAGCGTAACGCTACGCTGCACAACGGAAGAACCTCCCGCGTTTAGTCGCGTGGCTGCTTCAGAATCGGTCCAATGGAGCCGGGATTGTCGCCTTGCCGCGGGTCCACGCGAAAATCCCACACCGATTCGTTGATGTCGGATGGGGAGATGATTTCGACCAGCGCGTACTCGCCGATGGTGAGTTTCTGTTGCGGCGTGACGCGCAGCCAGCGCTTGCCGGGCATCTGCTCCACCTTGGTGGGGATGGTGTCTTCGTCTTGCGTCACAGTTCCGGTCGGTCCCACTTTGATAGCGCCGACGATGCGCACTGTCTGGCGCTCGTCCACGCGCACAATCACGAACCCGGATTGCGGCGAATGCGCGCCGTGCTTGCCGTTCACGGCTTTGGCGCCGCCGGTGTCCACGGTCACGGGATGCGTGAGCACGGGTTCCGTCTCCGTATCGATGCCGAGCGACAGGTAGATCACCGGATCGTTGACATGGAGGTGGACCGTGGCATGCGCGCCCTCCAATTCAAGGCTGGCTTTTTGCGTGGCTAGCGGATTCAGCACGGCGATGCCCTTGCGGCTCTTGGCATTAAGGGAAAGATCCTTCGAGATCAGCTCCGCCAGCTCTGGCGTACCTTGATAGGTGTCGAGGATGAACACGCCGTCTTCATCGGGGAGCTCGAGTCCCTCTGCCACCTGCGGCATGCGCGCGCTTTGATCGTTGCGCTCTTGCGATTCCTCCGCGTCGAGGTTCTCGGCCTCAACCATTGCCGGAGAAGTATCTTCCTCGACGAGATCGGCGTGCTCCTTCTCCCATTTGCGCGTGGCGTCCCAGTCCACCAGGTTGGCGGGCAGCTCCTCCCATTCGCCGCGCTCCTGCGAGAGATAACGCACGCGGTCGCCGACGATCTGGTAATCGCGCACTAGCTGGTAGTTACCGTCTTTCAAGATCAGCCGGTGATTTCTTCCCATGCCGGGAACGCCGGGCTTCAAAGGGACGGGTCCAGAGTTCTGGCCCTGCGAACTCTGGCTCGTCGGGCTCTTGCTTGGGTTGCTTTGGGCCGTCGCGCCGAAATTGCTGCCGCCGTTTTGCGCAAGTGCGGCCGTCGCCACCGACAGAACGGCCGCGAGGCCAAGTGCCCCCAAGCGCCGTCTTTCAAGAAACATGACCATGGCAACACAGTTTAGACGCATTGAGCGCCAGTTAGCGGCGAAATAGGCTGAAAATCGGCGCTGGAAGCAACCCATCCACGCCCTTAGCGTCCAATTTTATGTACTGTTCTGTAGAATAAAGGCAGAAGGACGAACGTTTGCGGAAATTCAGGTCACAGGGTTTCGGGAAACGCGGCGCATGGCCCGGCTTTTTGCCGGCCGTGGCGGCGCTATGTCTCGTCCTGCTGGCGATGCTGGCCGTGGCTCAGGTTGCGCACATCCACCCCGACCAGGCCGACGCGGACCACTGCCAGTTGTGCATCGTGATGCACACAGTGGTGCCCGTTGCGGCTGCCGCAGCCGTCATTGTGATCGTGCAATTGGGCACTTCCACTCCCCAGGCCGAACCCATCCTCGTTGCCCACCAGCGGCAAATCCGTCTCTTCATTCGCCCTCCGCCGGCAGTCTCCCTCTAGGGCATCTGTCTGTTTTTGTCTTCGTCGCGCCGTTCGCCGTAGTTTGACGGCGGCGACGCTTCGGCGCATTCCCAAAAAACGCCAAAGTCGAACGCAAAATCCGGATCGATGCTCTCTGAATGCACTGAATATGCCTCGGCGACACGTCCCGCGGCGCAGATTCCATTCAATTCAGCCATTTTTCAGGAGACTTTTCCATGCTGTTACACCGTGGCGCAAAGTTACTGCGAGTTCTTCCCCTTCTCGCCCTCGCCTCCATGACGCTCTCGGCCTCCGCGCAAAGCGGCAACGCAGGAGCCATACGCGGCACCGTCACCGATCGCATCCGGCGCCGTCATTCCCAACGCAACCGTCCATCTCTCCAACGAGCGCAGCGAATTCGACCGGACCACCGCCACGCGACGCCACTGGCCAATTCGTCTTCACCAACGTCCCGTTCAATCCCTACAGGATCGATGTCTCCGCCAAGGGCTTCGCTCCCTCAAGCCAGAACACAGAGATTCGTTCCGTGGTGGGAACCAATCTCAAGCTGGTTCTGCAGGTTTCCGGTGGCGGTCCAGACCGTTACCGTCGAGTCCCAGGGTGACCTGATTGAGGACGATCCCACCTTCCACGTCGACGTGGACCGCGACATGTTCAACAAAGTGCCGCTGGAAAGCGCGTCCTCTACGCTCAGCTCCCTGGTCACGCTCACCACCCCCGGCGTCGCGGCCGACTCCAACGGCCTGTTTCACGGTCTCGGCGACCACGCCTCCAACTCCTTCTCTGTCGACGGCCAGTCCATCACCGACCAGCAGAGCAAGATCTTCTCCAACCAGCTTCCATCGGAGGCGATTCAATCGATCGAGGTCATCAGTGGCGCGCCGCCTGCCGAGTATGGCGACAAGACCAGCCTCGTCATCGTGGCCACCACGCGCTCCGGGCAGGGCGTTACCAAGCCAACCGGCGCTATCTACGCCTCCTACGGATCTTTCGGCTCAGCGAACGGCGGCTTCGATCTCTCCTACGGCGGCAAAAGCTGGGGCAACTTCATCGAGGTCGACGGCCTCAACACCGGGCGCTTTCTCGATCCGCCGGAGTTCACCGTCTTCCACGACAAGGGCAACGAGGAGAACTTTTTCGACCGCATCGACTACAGCTTTTCCTCTGCCGATTCGATCCATTGGGACCTGAACTACAGCCGTTCCTGGTTCCAGACGCCCAATTCCTTCGACAACCTGAACGTGCAGAACGTGGAGACGACGGGCCCAAATAGCGGCACCAGCGCCAACCCGACCTTCGTGCAATGTGGGCAATACCGACCAACTCTCCAAGATCAACACCTACAACGTCTCGCCCACCTATACGCACATCATCAGCAACGACTCCGTCTTCAACCTGGGCGCGTTTCTCCGCAGGGACAGCTACGGCTACTATCCCAGCGGCAACCCACTCGCCGACCTGGGTCCAATACAAACTTCGTCCATCTCCCAGTACCGCACGCTCGCCAACGCCGGGGTCCATGCGGACTACTCCTACGTGAAGGGAGTGAACAACCTTAAGATCGGCGCGCAATACGAACAGACCTTCCTGCGCGAGCACGACAACCTGGGCGTTGTGAGTCCGACCTATAACTCCCCTTGCGTGGACAGCAGCGGCAACCCGCTGCCGGGGTTTACCGATCCATCGCAGTGCGCCGGCGCGGGCCAGGTGTCCAACGATCCGTCCGATGGAGGCACCTTCAATCCGGTTCTTCTGCCCTACGACCTCACCCGCGGCGGCGTCTTTTACAAGTATCGCGGTCACACCGACGTAAAGGAGCTGGCCCTCTACATTGAAGACGAGATCAAGGCCGGCAACTGGGACTTCAACCTCGGTCTCCGCGAGGACCTTTACAACGGCCTTACCGATGCCAACCAGGCGGAGCCGCGCCTGGGCGTTGCCTACAACATCAAACCCTCCGGCACGGTGATGGCTGTCTCCTACGCGCGCACGCTGGAGACGCCCTTCAACGAAAACCTGGTCCTCTCCAGCAGCGGATGCTCGGATGCGGTTCTGAATCCGTTGCTCGCATGCGCTCCGGGCGTATCGGGGACCCTCGACCCCGGTTTCCGCAACGAATTTCATGCCAGCTTGCAGCAGGCCTTCGGCAAATATGCCGTTTTCGGCGGCGAATACATCTGGAAGTACACGCACAACGCCTTCGACTTCAGCATCCTGGGCAATACGCCCATCTTCTTCCCCATCGACTGGCACAACTCCAAGATCCCCGGCTATGCGCTGCATGTCGAGGTTCCCCAATTTGCACGGGATTCAGCGCCTACACCGTCATGTCGTCGGTGGCGGCTCGCTTCTTCCCGCCGCAGTCGGCCGGCGCTGGAGCTGCCCCCGGCCAGGGCGGATATGCATTCCGCATCGACCACGACGAAAAATTCAACCAGACCACGCACCTGCAGTACACGGTGTCTCGCGATGGCAGATGGGTGAATGGCCTCTGGGGCGGCTTTAACTGGCGCTATGACTCGGGCCTGGTGGCGGGCTCGGTGCCTTGCTATAACGTCACCGACCCGAACAGCCTTTGCAATCCCGTCAACGGCGGCGCTTCCATCACCATCGGCGGCCAGCCCGGAGTCGATCTAAGCGGCCTCACGCCCGACCAGCAATTCGAAGCTGGCATTACCTGCAACGGCGTCGCGGCCACTCGCCAACGCCGGCTTCAACTCCTGCCTTGCGTCGCAGTACAAGTCGCAACTGGTGCAGATTCCGGCCCCCGGCACCGAGAACGACGACCACAACCCTCCCCGCATTGCGCCGCGCAGCCTGTTCGACGTCACTCGTGGGCAAGAACAACATCTTCCACAAGGAGCATTACAAGACGGATCTCGACCTTACGGCGATCAACGTCACCAACAAGTACGCGCTCTATAACTTCCTTTCGACGTTCAGCGGCACGCACTACGTGACGCCGCGGGCGATTGACGGCGAAGATCACGCTGAACTTCTAAGCCGACCAGGGAACAGTGAAGGCTGCCGAGGCGTCAATGCCCAGGCAAGCCCGCGAGCGCGGGCGTGTCCTGGGCCGTCGCCTGGCCCAGCACGCTGCATTGCTCGTCAGCACGTTCCACGCCTACGACAGCTTGTCGACCTCGCGCCGGTACGCGTTGTAAATCTCGTCGCCGAAGCAGGCGAAGATCACTTTCTGCACCGCGTCGCTTGAGATCAGCTCCGCCACGGTCTCGGCCACGGCGATCTTCACGGCGCGATCGATCGGAAAGCGGTAAACTCCGCAACTGATGGCGGGAAACGCCAGCGAGCCCATGCCGTTTTCGCGCGCAATGCTGAAGACCGAGCGATAGCAACTCGCCAGCAGCTCCGGCTCGCCGCGCTCGCCGCCGGTCCACACCGGCCCCACCGTGTGAATCACGAACTTCGCCGGCAGCCGGTAGCCCTTGGTGAGCCGCGCCTCGCCCGTGGGGCAGCCGCCGATCTGGTAGCACTCGTCGAAAAGCTCCGGCCCTGCCGCGCGATGGATCGCTCCATCCACGCCGCCGCCGCCCAGGAGCGTTGTGTTGGCCGCGTTCACAATGGCGTCTACGGCCAGGGTGGTGATGTCGGCTTTCAGAACCTCGATCTTGCTCGTCATGGCAGCCACCTTCCCGAAGCCATCGTAGCGCTGCAACCGCCGCGCCGTCACGGCAAGGCGCAAGACGCTCATTTCATTACCGTTATGCGAGGCTCTCCCCTACTTATCATCAGACCCCACAATTTTCCTCTTTCGCCGGAGCTCAATCTCTGCCATACTTGAATGTGCCCACCAGGTACGGCCAATCCCAACAATCCCACAATGAGGTTGCATCGATGTCGGCAAAGTACGTCTTTGTGACGGGCGGAGTTGTGTCCAGTCTCGGCAAGGGAATCGCGGCAGCGTCGCTCGGCTGCTTGCTAGAGAGTCGCGGCCTTCGCGTGAACCTGATGAAGTTCGATCCCTATCTCAACGTCGATCCCGGCACCATGTCGCCCTTCCAGCACGGCGAAGTGTTTGTCACCGACGACGGCGCGGAGACCGATCTCGACCTGGGCCACTACGAGCGCTTTACGCACGCGCCGCTTTCGCGCGACAACAACTACACCACCGGCCGCATCTACGAGCAGATCATCATGAAGGAGCGCCGCGGCGACTACCTCGGCAAAACCGTCCAGGTAATTCCCCACGTCACCAACGAGATCAAGAACGCCATGCGCAAAGTGGCCGCGAATGGCGCAGACGTGACGATTGTTGAGATCGGCGGCACTGTGGGCGACATTGAATCGCTGCCGTTTCTTGAAGCCATCCGCCAGATGCGCCAGGAGCTGGGACGCGAAAGCACGGTCTTCGTGCACGTCACGCTCGTGCCGTGGATCGCCGCCGCGCAGGAGCTGAAGACCAAGCCCACGCAACATTCGGTCAAGGAACTGCTTTCGATCGGCATTCAGGCCGACGTGCTGTTGTGCCGGTCGGAGCGTCCGCTCGGCCGCGATATCAAGCAGAAAATTGCCGCCTTCTGCAACGTGGAAGAAAAGGCCGTGATCGGCGCCAAGACCGTGCCTTCGGTGTACGAGGTGCCGCTCAATTTTGCACAGGAGGGCGTGGACGATCTCATCCTCAAGTACCTTCGCATCGATGCGCCCGAGGCTGACTTGGCTAAGTGGAAGGGATTGGTGGAGCGCTGCTACCACCCCAAGGACGAGGTCTCGATTGCCATCGTCGGCAAGTACGTGGAGTACGAGGACAGCTACAAGTCGCTCAAGGAGGCGTTGACGCACGGAGCTGTCTCACAGAATCTCAAACTCAAGATTCATTGGATCGAGGCCGAAGGTCTGGAGTCCTCCGGCCCCGAAGACCGCAGCTACGAGGCTCAGCTCGAGGAGTACGACGGCATCCTGGTTCCCGGCGGCTTCGGCAAGCGTGGCATCGACGGCATGTTGAACGCCATCCGTTACGCGCGCGAAAAGAACGTGCCCTATTTCGGAATTTGCTTAGGGATGCAAACCGCGTGCATCGAGTACGCGCGCAATGTGTGTGGCCTCAAGGACGCGAACTCGAGCGAATTCGATCCCGCGACGCCTCACCGCATTATCTACAAGCTGCGCGAGCTGCTGGGCGTGGAAGAGATGGGCGGCACCATGAGATTGGGCGCCTGGGCGTGCCAGTTGCAGGAGGATTCGCTGGCCAGCCGAGCCTACGGCGGAGCCAAAGAAATCAGCGAGCGCCATCGCCATCGCTACGAGTTCAACCGCGAGTACGAGGCACTATTGGCCGGCGCGGGCCTGCGCATCTCAGGCTCGACGCCCGATCAGACGTATGTCGAGATCGTCGAAATCCCCGGCCATCCCTATTTTCTCGGCTGCCAGTTCCACCCCGAATTCAAGTCGAAGCCGCTCGAGCCGCACCCGCTCTTCCACGCGTTTATTGAGGCGAGCTACAAAAACAGGGCAGGGCGCGGTGCTCAGAAGATGATTCCAGTTGTGGCGGTCGAGTAGGTTTCGCGGAGGCGAGTGGCGCGATGTTCGATGACCTGGAAACCGCAGAGAATAAGACTGAAGACGAGCAGACGCCTTCGGAGGACGAGAAAGAGTCCCATTGGTGGATAGGGCCTTGGGCGCATGTCATAGCAGGAGTCGTTTTCTGTCTCCTGTATTTTCCGTTGAAGGACCACTTTTGGAGCTGGCAAGTCGCGATCACTGTGGCCTACGTTGCATTCATGCTCTGCTGCACATGTGGAATGTCATTCAAAGATGCGGATGATTTCTTCGGGAATCTTCAGGTTCCTCGATATATGGGGGATCTGCTGGGTCGTCAGGTCTTTATTCTGGCTTTGGTAAGTCTAGGCCTCTACCTTTGGCGCTACAGTGAGCCCATGCTGCCCGCGTGGGTCACGTACGAAGGCCGCAGGATGTCGCTGTGGGACTACTTTGGCATCATCGTCGTCTATATCGTGGCCGTGCGGGAGGCTTCGTGGATGACGAAAAAGATCAAGGCTCGATTCGCTGAGTCCGAGGGATCAGATTGAACCAGATCGTCCTCACCCCAGCAGCACCGCCCCTTTCATCTTCGCCGCCAGGGCGCGATCGAATGTGACGAGCTGAATCCCGGCGGTCTCAGCGAAGGCAGCGAGATACCCATCTGCCCATTGCTTCGTCGAGGCCTGCTTACTGTTCGTCTGCTGCCGAAAAGCAGGATCGATCTCCGCAGGCTCGCCAATCATTCGATTGCGCGGATCGGCGACGAGCAGATCGAAGGCCTCCCACGCCTCGCGCTGCGTGAGAACATCGGCCTGCATTGCCGCATCATTTGTGAGCAAACGCAGCAACCCAAGCTGCGTGAATCGGCAAAAATACGCTACCGCATCGTCGTCCAGCGACTCGCTCCATTCCGTGGCTGCCTTGTGGTGTGGATGAATTTCGTGGACCAGCGCCAGCCAGACGTTTACATCAAGGAAAAGGAATGTACTCGTAGACACCCTCCTCGCCGAGGTTCAGCGAACCAGGATTCCTGGAGCGAATTACCGGAAAGCGTGGCCGATCTACGCGTGTCGACGACGCACTCCCTCCACGGAGCCGCATTGCAACACCCTCCAGGATGATCTCCCGGATGGTCGTGCCCTCATTGGCCGCACGGATTTTCATTTCGCGGTAGACGGGGTCGGGGAGCTCAATGCTCGTACGCATATTTGCATATTAGCATATTTATGTATTTATGCATACAGTTAATAACCACTTTATTTTCAGCGAAAATTGTCCGCACGATCCCTAGCCTTTTCCGCAAACTGCGATTTTTACCGAAGATTTTCCTTCGCGTGTCCTCCCTTTCAAACAATCCCAGCCGCAATCTCGTCTACTTGCTCTGGAGAGGATTTTCCATTGCAGCAAATGTCCCCAAAGGTTCTCTCGATCCACGTGGAAACGCGCGGCTGCGTCTTTGCATCTATCCCTTGGATCAGTCCGGTACACCCCCGGCGAAATCCCACTCCGGGTTATTGACAATGATTTCGTGGTGGGCCTATTGTGACTAGGTTTTGGGGTAACAACAGAAGGAAAGGACCTGGAAGCATGGTTGCTTATTTTCAGCTCCAGCCCGCGGAAGCGGAACTGCAGGAGTTGGCAGAGCAGTATTGGCAGACGACCGGCGAGAAGGAGCACGAATTAGAGAAAGCTGCCTTCGAAGCCGGCGAAGCGATCCGCAATGGCGAAACTACCTTGGCGAATCTGGAAGCGATCGTACGCTGGAAGTCGGAGCGCGCGGTGCATTACCTGATTGGGAACAGCAGCGAGAAGATTCGGCGCGCGCTGTCCGTAGCCGCCTCGCCCGATGCCACAACGGAGACGGCCGTCAAGGCGCTGATCGAGCTGCACGGCGTGGATCTCCTGGTGGCGTCAGCGATTCTGGCAGCGATCTATCCCGAGCGCTATACGGTGCTCGATTACCGCACACTCGAGGCGCTGGGGCACGCGCGGCACGATGTGCGCTTTTACGAGGAATATCTGGCCTTTTGCAAGCGCCTGGCCGAAAGCAACATCGTGAGCCCGCAGAGCGAACTGCCCGCGCCCACGCCATTGCGCACGCTGGACCGCGCATTGTGGGAGTGGACGCGGAGCCACACCGGATAACTGCCGTCCGGGGCCGCGCGAGAAGGTAGAATCGTCCTCGTGAGTGCTTCGTTTGAAATCGGGCCGGTCGAGGTAGGCACGGGCCGGCTCTTTCTCGTCGCCGGCCCCTGCGTCATCGAGTCCGAGACCCACGCTCGCACCATTGCTGAAGCTGTGCAGCGCATCGCGGCCGACCTCGGGGTCCCCTACATCTTCAAAGCCAGCTACGACAAGGCCAATCGCACCAGCGTGAAGAGCTATCGCGGTCCCGGACTGCGGGAGGGCACGCGCATCCTCCGTCAGATTGCAAAGGACACGGGCCTGCCGGTGCTGACCGATGTGCACGAGCCCAGCCACTGCGAAGTCGCCGCAGAAGCCGCGGACGTACTGCAGATTCCCGCATTCCTTTGCCGCCAGACCGACCTGCTGGTAGCTGCGGGCAAAACCGGCCGCGCCGTCAACATCAAGAAAGGCCAGTTCGTGGCCCCGTGGGACATGAGCCACGGCCTCGAGAAGGTTCGTTCCACGGGCAACGAGCGTGTGCTCCTAACGGAGCGCGGATCGAGCTTCGGCTACAACAATCTTGTGGTGGACTTCCGCTCGCTCGCGATCATGCGCAACCTAGCGCCAGTGGTTTTTGACGCCACGCACTCCGTGCAGCAGCCTTCGGCGGCAAACGGCGTGAGCGGCGGCCAGCCGGAATTCATTCCACTGCTGGCGCGCGCGGCAGTTGCCGCCGGCGTAGACGGGCTATTCCTCGAAGTCCACGACGATCCGGCGAATGCCAAATCGGACGGCGCGAACGCGCTTGATCTCAAGCTGCTGAAGCCGTTGCTGGAAACGCTGCTGGCGATTCAAAAGGCGGCTGGTGCTTAAGAGCGGCTGCCGCAGTTATTTCTTCGCAGGCTCGGCAATCACAATCGTCTCCGCAATCCGATCATGCACGCAGCGGTGATTGGGATAGAGGAAGTACTGCAGGAAGCCGAAGCCCGCTTCGAGCGCGCTCGCCCCGTAGCCCAGCGCCCGCTCCGCCGATTGCCATAGCGTGATCCGTTCGCGCGTCAGCGAAACCACGCGGATGCCCAGCAGCCACTTGCCCAGCGTGTGTCCGTTCGTCTGCCAGACCCAGAGGCCAAAGTAAAGCACCAGCCACAGCGCCCACGCCAATTCCTCTAGCAAGTCGAAGCGAAACTCTGCGTGCACGTGGGCCGAGCGGTACAGCTCTGCATGCATTCCCAGCACGTCAAAGAGCAGATAATGCAATCCGTCCATCGCCGGCTTGTAGGTGCCAAAGACCAGCACCATATCGATCAGGGACGCGGCACACCGCCGTTCGAAGGCCGCCAGCGGCAAGCCGGCCAGCGATTCAGCGCGCACAGTCTCATGCGGGTTGAAGACTCCAGGCTTCCTCATGATTTGCATAGTCACACTATATCCTTGCCGCGGCTATCGTTCCTCGCACCCCACATCGGCCGCGGCGGTTCTTCCGTCGAGGCGGAAGCAGGTGATCCCGTCTGTCTCGGTCTGGTAGGTGCGAGCGCGCGCTTCTTGAAGCGCCTCCAGCACCTCTTCGCGCGGATGGCCGTAGCGGTTGTGAAGCCCGCAGGAGATCACCGCCCACTGCGGCGCTACGCGGGCCAGAAACTCCGGCCGCGTGGAAGTAATGCTGCCGTGATGGCCGACCTTTAATAAGGTGCTTTGCAGTCCCGGCTCCGCGAGCATGGCCTGTTCGATCGGCGCCTCGGCGTCGCCCTCCAGCATAACCGAGGTTGCGCCGTAGGCCATGTGCATCACCAGCGAATCGTTGTTGGTAGGCTCCGCGCCTGGCTGATAATCGCGAAACGGCGCCAACACATTCACCTGCGTGCCGCCGAAGGCGATTTCGTCGCCGGCGCGGAAGCTGCGCACGCGGACATGCAACGATGCGGCCTCATCCAAAAGCGCGACGTAAGCCGCAATGTGCGGGTTGTTGCCCACCCATAGCTCGTCGGGATGGAAGTTTCTGAGGATGGCAGGCAGTCCGCCCATGTGATCGGAGTGCGCGTGGGTCAGTGCCACTGCGTCCAGATGTCGAATGCCGCGCGCCCACAACGCAGGCGAGACCACCTCTTCGCCGATGTCGAAATCTTGCGGGGCCTGGCGCGGGCCGCCGCCAAATCCGCCGCCATCGATCAGCAAGGTCTTGCCGTCGGGCGTGATGAGCAGCAGCGAGTCGCCCTGGCCGACGTCGATGGCCTCCATGAGCATTGCGCCATGGGGTCGATCGACTGGCCGCGGCAGCACTGCGACGAGCGCCGCAGCGGCGAGAGCCGCCCACGCCCCGCGCCGAAGCCATCGCCCCAAGCCTTTTTCGCTGTCAGACGCTTCGAAGGTCGTGCCCAGACGAGCTCTCAAAACGTGCCGGCGAAGAAGCGCCCTGATCCCTCGAGGGTACAGTGCAATTGCCCCAACCGGATCCAGCCGGCCCACGCTCGGCCATCGCACCCCCTGGTGCGCCAAAGCAATCGCCGCTGCGCCAAGCGCGCAAAACGCAGCCACCTGCCACTCGAGCGGACCTGGGATCCTGAAGTCCCCCATCGCCATCGAGCCAAACCAATGCACCAGCCCGACGCCCGCATGCATCACCAGCGCGGCCGCCATCGCCGGAACCACCGCTGCCGCCGGCCACACCGCTAACACAATCAGCGTCAGCAGCGCCGCCGGCATAAGCAAAATCAGCAACGGCACAATGAGCAAATTCACTGGCAAGGCAAAGATGGTGATGCGATGGAAGTAGACAGCCATGGGAAGCGTCATGGCCAGCTCGACGACGCATGAGATCACCACCAGCTCGATAACGCGGATTGAGAAGCGCAGACACCAGGGAAAGACGCGCCACGCGATCGTGCTGCTGAATGCACGTTGCAACCGCTCTGCGACCATGCGCATCATGACGCGAAACTCGGCGAGCCGCGGCGCGAGCTTAATGTCGACGGCCACTAATTTGAGGTCGCTCGTGGCGGCTGCGTAGGGATGGACGGTGCCTTTCAGCAGCGGCGCGGCCACGCCGGCAACGGCAATGACAGCCAGCAGCGTCATTTGCAGGCTGGAGTCGAAGAGGCTGCGCGGGCTGACCACCAACAGACATAACGCAGCGAATCCGATGGTGTTCAGCGCACTGCGCTCGCGGTAGATCAGCCGTCCGACGAGATAGAGGGTCACCATCCAGAGAGAGCGTTGCACCGGCGTGGCAAAGCCGGTGAAGAGCGCATAAGCAAAGGAAGCGGCGATAGTGAGAAGCGTGGCCGGAATGCGCGGTAACCGCATCCGCTTGAAGACCCAGAAGAGACAAGCCGCCACGATGGCAAGATGAAGGCCTGAAACGACCAGCATGTGAAAGGACCCGGTGCGCTCGAAGCCAACGCGCAACGCATGTGTGAGATTGGTGCGGTCGCCGGCAATCATGGCGGAGAGCATCGCGGCATCGTCTTGCGAAAGACGCACAGGCGCTGGAAAATTGCGCATGGCGGCAGGCAAGGCCAGCAAGCGCTCGGTGGACGCGTGTTGCCAGGCGCGCACGCGGCACGACACGAACGCCCCGGGCGCGCGGCCCAGACGATCGACGCGGTCAACAGCGACGGTCGCAGTCGACGTGATGCCCTGGTCCAACAGAAAATCCGCGCGGCTCCAGACGCCGGGATCGTGATAGATCTCCGGCGGCAGCAAACGAACCACGGCGCGCACGCGATCTCCGCATGCGAACGCCTGTGCGCCTTCACCAGCCGGCCAGCGGATCGTCAGCCGCACGCCGCCGTCCGTCAGGCTTGTGCATCGCTCGTCGTCATTGACCAATTCGACGCTTTCCACGCGCAGATCGACGCGCTGGGAGGGGGAATTGGCCGAGGGCCCATCGACATTCTGCTCGAGTTCCGTGCGCACGGGTCCGGTATCGCTCACGGTTCCCTCAACAGTGCGCAGCAATCCGTCAGAGAGCGTGGCCAGCGCAGGAGCGGGCGCGGGATGTGGCTCCATCTCTCCGCACCAGGCGCCCAGAAGCAGCCACAATGCGGCTAGCGGCAGCCAGGCAATGCGCTGCGCGCGCAGTGCCGCTGCGACACACGCAACGCCGGTGAGCGCCAACGCGATGAGGACAACACTGGGCTGCAGCCAGTCGCGGCTGGCCAGCACAATACCCGCCGCGAACAGCCACGCCGCATGAAAAAGCGGAACAGCCGTCAGACCGGCGGCAGGCTGCACGGAGCTGGAGGAGGCGATTGCCATGGGCCCGAAGTCAATTTGAATTTGGCTTCAAGCCTAACAGGAACCGGAATTGTCTGCACTGCGTCCAGCGCGCGGTGGTCTATCGGCGCAGGCGCACCACCGTCTCGAGATGAAAGGTCTGCGGGAAGAGATCGACGAGTGTGATCTGGTCGATGACGTAACCGGGCCCGCGGCGAGAATCGACGAGCGCACGCAAATCCCTCGCCAGAGTTGCCGGGTCGCAGGAGGCGTAGACCAACTCCGGCGCGGCGATTTCTGCGAGCAACGTCGTAGTTTCCGCGCCAAGGCCGATACGCGGCGGGTCAACAACAATCAAGTCGGGCCGGTCACCGCTGCCCCCTCTGTGCAGGAAATCGAGCGTCGCCGCTTTCACTGCCGACGCGCTTGAGCCGCGCAAATTGTGCGCTAGGGCAGCCATCGACGCGGGAGCGGATTCGACTGCCACTACGCGCGTAAAGTGGTCGGCCAGTTTGCGCGCAAACAAACCCACGCCGCTGAATAGATCCCAGGCCAGTGACCCGTGCGCGTCCGCCGTAACACGCTTGACCAATGTGTCCACGAGCCGGCGATTGACCTGAAAAAACGCGCCTTGATCGACGCGATAATCAACTCCTGCGGCACGATAGAGGAGAGAATCTGCGCCCCATCGCGTGATCCTGCTCGGCGCTTGGCCTTCGCCGCCTGCGGCAAGAAACTCCACGCCCTGCAACTCCGGAATTTTGTCGGCAAGCGCTCGTGCAAAATCATCGCAGCGGCCTTTTTCGTCGCCCGCAAGCGTCAGACTTACGAGCAGCGACGACTCCGCGGCGTCGCAGAAGAGGGAAATCGCGGTGGCTCTCGGCTTGGCAGGTAACTTCTCCAAAACCCTGCCCGCGGCAAGCCCGGCGCGCATCAGGAGCGGCGCGGCAATGGGGCACTCGGCAATGGGGATCACCGCGTGCGAACGCCGACCGCGATAACCCGCGTTGCCGTTGGCGTCGAATGCCAGCCGGATGCGATTGCGGTAGGCCCAGGGTTCCGCGGCCAGCACCGCGATATCTTCCGGCGGATACACCCCGCCGCGCTCCAGCGTCTCGCGCAGGATCTCCTGCTTATACGAGAGTTGGGCGGCATAGTTCGCGTGCTGATACTGGCATCCGCCGCATGCGCCAAAGTGCGGGCATGTGGGCGTGACCCGTTGCTCCGATGCCGTGACGATCTCTTCCACTTCAGCGGTCGCGTAACCGCGCTTGTCGTCAACGATGCGCACCCGCGCCTGCTCGCCCGGCAGAGCAAGCGGCACAAACACCGCCTTGCCTTCGACCCGCGCCAGAAACGCTCCGCCATAGATCGGTTTTTCGATTCGCACAAGTTGCGAGGTGGCTGGCATTGGCTGAATGCTCCGTGCCCCATCCTTTCCGCGTTCTTTGCGGAAAGGGTGGGAACCCTGAGAGCTTCCGTTTGGGCGGCCTCGCTTCTTCATTGCTGGCTCATATAAAACAAACTCAACCGCGGCAGATTGTACGAAGCCAGCAGTTGCTTCTGCACGAATTGGCGCTCCACCTGGCGCAACTGCACTGCGCCCATGCGGCTGCGGTAGGGCGCAAGCTCGCGGGCCGCGTGCTCTTTAAGGCCCACGAGTAGCTCCTCGGGAGCGGCAGCGGTGAGCGCGGCAAACAGCTTCTCCTCAAGCACGGTCAGCGATCGCTCCAGCGCTTCCAGGTCCACGGTGGCGCTTTTTTCACGATTCGCCGCGGTCACTTCAACCGCCATTTCGCGAAGCCGTGCTGCGGTTGCTCGGCAAGCATCGGCAGCTACTTCCGCGCCATCGAGCGCCGCAGCGGCCGCCGTTAAATGCGCGGCGACGCGCTCGTGCTCGAAGCCCGATTCCGCAACTGCAGCGGTGGTTGAAGCCGAGCCGGTTGCCGCTTCGCTCATCTCCATGGCGGCCTGCATCACCGCCTGCGCGCACCACGCCAGCCCATTGATGCGCTGCATGCGCGCCCGTTTCTGCCGCGCTTCGTATTTATCAAAAGCCGCATCGATGCCGCGCAACGCCGCTTCCAGAGGGATTCCGGCATCGCGCCAGGTCTCAATCAGCGCCCAATCGAGCGTGGAAAGCAGCAGAATCGCCCCGCGCCGCTGCTGAAACCGCTCCTCGATCTCGGTAAAATAATTAAAGTAGTTGAGCACGTTTTCATCCTAATTGGGCAAACGGAGAAAAACGATGGCAACGGTTGGATTTGTCAGGCTCGGCATCATGGGCCGCCCATGCTCAGGAATCTCTTGAAGGCCGGCCACACGGTGGTTGCATTCGGCCGGAACCCGGCAAAACTCGACGCCGCCGTGACGGACGACGCCCAGCGCGGCGCTTCCAACTCGAATGTAGGCTCGCGCGTTCATCGTCATCACCATGCTGCCCGACGGGCCCGAGGTCGAAGCGGTCGTGCTCGGCGCCGGCGGAATTCTTTCCGGCGCAAAGCCGGGCTCGCTGATCATCGACATGAGTTCCATTAGTCCATTGGTATCGCGGAAGATTGCCGCGGCCTGCGCGGGAAAGGGCGTGGAGTTTGTCGATGCGCCCGTGAGCGGCGGCGAGCCCAAGGCGATTGAGGGCACGCTGGCCATCATGGTGGGCGCGAGCCATGCGGCTTTCGCAAAGGCTGAGCCGATTTTGAAATGCATGGGGTCAAGTGTTGCCCTCACGGGACCGGTGGGCGCGGGCAACACCACCAAGCTCGCCAATCAGATCATGGTTGCCTGCAACATTGCTGCCATGGGCGAAGCGCTTACTCTGGCCACGCGGTGCGGGCTCAATCCCGAGGTGGTGGTGAAAGCTGTAAAGGGCGGGCTCGCCGGCAGCGCCGTGCTCAACGCCAAGGGCCCCATGCTGATCGCGCGCAACTTCGAGCCCGGCTTCAGGATCAGTCTCCATCAAAAGGATCTGCGCAACGCGCTCAAGACGGCCGAGGCCAACAGTGTTTGCCTGCCTTTAACCGCGCAAGTGCAGCAGATGATCTCCGCGCTCATTGCCAATGGCAAAGGCGACTGCGATCACTCGGCCATTGCGACGTTTGTTGAAGAGGCGTCGCATGTGGAAGTGAAGGGAACCTCTCCGAACTAGCTTGTCTCGAAAACGCGCATCGACTTTGCTGGCTTATGGAATAATGAATCGCAGGTGACGCCGCCGCAATGACGATCCAAGTGGAACTTAACCCGGAGAGCGAAGCCCGGCTTACCGCCGAGGCCCACGCCCGCGGCGTGGCTTTGGAGACGTATGCGAGCAACCTCCTTCAGGAGGTCTTGCTATCGATTGGCTCGCACAGAGCAAGATTGACAAAAGAGAGATTTCACGCCATGCTCCGCGTCTTAGCCGATGGCTCCGAACGGCTGCCTGACATCCCAACGGAAAGCCTTACGCGAGACAGCTTCTACGAGGATCGCACTTAAATGACGGGCGGCGCGTACCTGATCGACAGCAATATCCTGATCAGGTGGGTAAAGCCCGATGACCGTGACTACCCTCTTGTCAATGCGGCGGTCGACCGGTTGATCGAACAAGGTTGCACTCTCTTGTACACCTCGCAAAACCTTGCTGAGTTTTGGAACACCTGCACACGGTCGGTCGAGCAGTACGGTTATGGCCTCAGTGTCGAGGAGACCGATGCCCGCGCAAATGTGATTGAGAGCACCCTGGAAATGCTTCCCGACGGCGATGCTGCACACCGTGAATGGCGCAGGCTCGTTGTCGCTTTTCGGGTCTCAGGCGCCAAAGTTCACGATGCGCGACTGGTGGCAGCCATGCATGTGCATGGAGTACAGAGGATCGTGACCTTCAATCAACGTGATTTTGCCCGCTATACTTCGGTTGAGGCCTTGCACCCGAAGGCGTCGCTTCATCGGTCGATAGAGAGACCAACGTCATAAAGGTGCGGCAAGGGAACGCCTTTGGCCCGCGACCATGCAAAGTACCTTAGTTGAGGAATTCGGCGACCGCCGCAACCACGGTCTGCTGCTCGTCCTCGCGCAACTCGGGGAAGATGGGCAGGGCCAGCACTTCGCGCGCAGCGCGTTCGGCCTCAGGGAAATCGCCTGCCTTGTAGCCCAGAACTTTAAGTGGTTCCTGCTGGTGAAGCGGCAGGGGATAGTAGATCTCCGAACCGATGCTGCGCGCCGAGAGAAACTCGCGCAATGCATCGCGACGCGGCGCACGAATCACATACTGATGCCAGACGTGCCGTGCGCCCGGCAACTCGCGCGGCAGAACGACTCCGCGCACGGGGTAGGGTCCGGCCTCCGCCAATCCCGCTTTGGCAAAGAGAGCGTGATAACGGGCGGCTACTGCGCGGCGCGCCTCGTTCCATGTGCCGATGTATTTGAGCTTCACCTGGAGCACCGCGCCCTGAAAGCCATCCATGCGCGTATTCCAGCCCAGCTCATCGTGATAGTAGCGGCGGCGCATGCCGTGTTGGCGCAGCATCTTCACTCGCTCGGCCAGAGCGTCGGAGTTCGTGGTCACCATGCCTGCGTCGCCGGCAGCGCTCAGGTTCTTGGTGGGATAGAAGCTGAAGGCCGCGATGTCGCCCAGGCCACCCGCTTTGACGCCATTCCACTCAGCTCCCCAGGCTTGCGCGGCGTCTTCGATGATGGTTAACCCACGCTCCCGTCCAAAACCAGAAGAAAAATCGCAACACTGGCCATAGAGATGTACAGGGAGGATTGCTCTGACCGACTCGCCACGCGGACCCTTCAGAACTGTATCGACGGCAGCCGGGCTCAGGTTGAAGCTGACGGGATCGATATCGGCCAGCACCGGCGTCGCCCCGGCGCGGAGGATGGAGCTTACCGAGGCAAAAAAGCTGAACGGAGTTGTAACGACCGCCGCGCCCCGATCAATTCCTGCCGCGGCCAGCGCCAGCCATAAGGCGTCGGTGCCCGACGAGCATCCCAGCGCGTGGGAGACCCCCAACTGCTCAGCAGCGGCCTTTTCGAATGCGGCCACCTCGCCGCCAAGAATGAATTGCTGGGTTACGAGTACACGGCTGAGCGCATCCAATAATTCGTCGTGGAGGGGAGCATACTGGCGCTTCAGGTCGAGCAGGGGGACGGGTGTGGAAACGGGTGTATGCGCGGCCATTCGTGCTGCCGGTCCCGCTGGGGCCTGGACGCGAGACGAAATCGCGGTGTCTGCCACTCCTTGATGCTATCAGTCATGGAAGTTAGGCGTCTCGCAGCGTGCACCGCTCAGGTCCTTTTGTAACCGTTTTCGGGCGGTAAGCGCCGTCCTCCACAGTTGAAATGGAACTAAAAGCTCTATAATCTTGTCATTATTGCGGGATTAACCGGCTCCCGGGGCTTCCGGAGCCGTCCCGTGCATCTGAACTATGCAGTAAGGCAAGTTGCACTAACAACCTTCATCAAGAAAGCAGGAGATCGGCACATGGAGAACAAGCCGGCACAAAATATTCAGGACACATTTCTGAACACGGTTCGCAAGGACAAATCCCCCATCACCATCTATCTGGTCAGCGGCGTCAAGCTGACAGGGAAAATTCGGTCCTTCGACAAGTATTCCGTGCTCCTGGAGAACAATAGCCAGGAACAATTGATTTTCAAACACGCGATTTCAACTGTGGTAAGCAACCGGAGTGTGATTCATAGCGAACACCGTCCGGCTGCTGTGCCGACAGGCATTGGTCCGGCCCCTGTAGCGGTCCCGTCGGCAACGCAGGTGACTGCGGAACAGAGATAGCGGCGGAGCGATCTCGATTGGATGCGACTATAACGGCGCGCCGCCGCGCGCGGCGGCGGCCGGGCTGAGCGCGCCGTTCTTGTCGGAGTGGACTTCGGGGTTCGCTCGCGTGACCACCGTGCAGGCGCGATGGCGGCGCACGCGCAGGGTGTGCGCCTCGATTCTGATGAGCCCGTTCCGCAACCGTCGATTCCTCGACAAACTACGCGCCCTCAGCGTGCCATCGATGCTGTGCGCGAGGCGCAAGGCCTGAACGCAGAAGAATCTCTCGCCGAGTTTCGCGAGTTGCTGCGGAGCGCGGGCGGCCAGGTTGTCGCAGAGCTTCTGCAACGCCGCCCGCGTCCCGATCCCGCCACGCTCATTGGCTCCGGGAAGGTTGAGGAGATTGCTGGAGTCGCCGCGTCCACGAATGCGGACCTGGTTCTCTTCGATCACGACCTGACGCCGACGCAACTGCGCAACCTTGAAGCCGCTTTGCCGTGCCGCGTGCTCGACCGGACGCAACTGATCCTGGACATCTTTGCCCGCCACGCGCGTACGCGCGAGGGGCAGTTGCAAGTAGAGCTGGCGCAGCTTGAATACATGCTGCCGCGGCTGACCGGACGCGGCAAAGCCATGTCGCAATTGGGCGGCGGCATCGGCACACGCGGACCCGGCGAAACCCAACTCGAAACCGATCGCCGGCAGATTCAGCGCCGCATCGATCAGTTCAAGCGCGATCTCGAAGCGGTGCGCCGCGTGCGCCGCCAGCAGCGCCAGCGCCGCGAGGCTGTTCCGGTGCCCACGGTCGCGCTGGTCGGTTACACCAACGCGGGCAAAAGCACGCTCTTCAACACCGTTACGGGCGCGCAGGTGCTCGAGTCGGCGCGCATGTTTGCCACGCTCGACCCCAAGTTGCGCGCCATCGAGTTGCCCAGCCGTCGGCGCGTTCTGTTGTCCGACACGGTCGGCTTCATCCGCAACCTGCCGCACACGCTCGTCACCAGTTTCCGCGCTACGTTGGAAGAAGTCGCTCAGGCCGAGGTGCTGATTCATGTCCGCGACGCGGCGTCCAGCTACGGCGAAGAGCAGAAGACGCAGGTAGAGAAAGTGCTCGGCGAACTCGAGAGCCTGTCGAAGCCGCGCATTGAAGTGCTGAACAAGATCGATCTGCTCCCGGAGAACGAGCGGACGGCGCTTCTTTTCCAGACGAGCTCCAGTCCAAAAAATAAAAGTGCCCAAGGCACCGGCGCCCCGGTGGCCCTCTCCGCGCTGACGGGTGAAGGCGTGGAGGATTTGCTCGCCGCGATCGATGCGGCGCTCCACTCCGATCCCATCGTGGAAGCGGAGCTGCGCGTTCCACAGCACGAGGGCGCGGCGCTGGCGGCGATTGAAGCGGGCATGATTGTGCACACGCGCGAGTACGAAGGCAATCTGGTTCGCCTGTCGGTAAGCGGGCCGGCCTCACTCGTTGGCCGCATGAGGCGCTTCCGCGTCCGCGAAGAATAAGCAGCGAGTCTTTAAGAGGCGAGGTTGTAGATCAGTCCGAACGGATCCTGAACGTAGCAGCGCGGGAAGTCGGGCTCATCCTTCACGACTTTGCAACCGCTGGCCACAAGCCGCTGCTTTGCCTGTTCCACGTTATCCACGGTCACCTCAAGCACAGGCCCTAGCGCCGGTCCTTCCTCGATGAAGAGGTTGATGTGGTTGCCGTGCAGGTCGATCCACTTATCGTGCTCGCCGGTGATTGTGAAACCGAGCTGCTTTACGTAGAATGCCGCGGCTGCCTTCGGGTCGGGCGCCTGAATGAGAATGTCGGTGCGAAAAGTATTTGCCATAAGACCTCATCATGAGTTGTGCAAAGGAGAAGGGGCCCTGGGTCTGTTGCTCAGCCGCGTTTCCGTCCGCCGCGCGGTGCGCCGGGCCGCGAAGCGCCGCGCTTCGGGCCGCCGCGCGTGTTTCCGCGGTACTTGCCGAAGCTGCCTGGCTTGCCGCCGAATTCCGGCTTCGCGCCGAAGGACGGCCTCGGTTTCCCGCCGCCAAAACTTGCGGCCTTTTCAGGTCCGCTGGTTCGCTCAATCTCAAGGCGTGGCTTGGCTGCGTCGTCCCGCTTCCATTGCGGTCGATCGCTGCGCGGCTTGAAGGGCGCACGCGGTGCGCTGCCGAAACGATTCTCGCCGCCTTCGCGCCGTGGTGCGGAGCGAAATTCCGGACGGTCGCCACGGGGTTTGAACGGCGCGCGGGTTGTGCCTCCAAAGCGATTCTCTCCGCCTTCGCGTCGCGGAGCGGGACGAAACTCCGGCCGATCACCGCGCGGCTTGAAGGGTGGGCGCGGTCCACTGCCGAAACGATTCTCGCCGCTTTCGCGTCGCAGAGCGGGACGGAACTCCGGCCGATCACCGCGCGGCTTGAACGGTGGGCGCGGTCCACTGCCGAAACGATTCTCGCCGCTTTCGCGTCGCGGAGCGGGACGGAACTCCGGCCGATCCCCGCGCGGCTTGAACGGTGGTCTTGGCCCGCTGCCAAAGCGATTCTCGCCGCGATCCTGTCGCGGAGCAGGGCGAAAATCCGGGCGAGCACTCGGCGCGCCGCGAGACTCTTCGCTGCGCGGCTGCCACTCACGCTTCGGCCCGCGGTCGAGATTACGGCCGGGCGGACGATCGAAACTTACGATCTGGGCGCCGTTCGAATTTCCCGCCGCCGCGCCGGTCGCGTTTCTCCGCCGCGAGGCCGGCTTCCTTGGGCAGCAACTTCGCGACCCTGACTTGGCGCGGCTTCATCTTGCCCTCGGCCGTCAGCCGCAGCGCCTTCACCTCATCTTCGTCGAGCTCGCGCATTTTTCCCGGTTCGACGTCGAGCACCAGCGGCCCATAGCCGACGCGGCGAATCTTCTCGGCGAAGTGCCCGATGGCCGCGAACATCTTTCTCAATTCGCGATTGCGCCCCTCGATCAGCACCACCTCAAACCAGGGATTGTCGCCCTCGCGGAACTGGCGAATGCGCGCCGGCGCCGTGCGCACTCGATCCGAACCGGGCTCGCCCTTATCAATGGTCACGCCGCCGCGCAACCGTTCGAGTTCCTCCGCGGTCGGCTGTCCGGCAACCTTCACGAGATACGTCTTCTCCACGCGCGAACCGGCCTTGGTGAGCAGGTTCGCCAGTTCGCCGTCGTTCGTCATCAGCAGCAGGCCTTCGCTCAGGTAATCGAGCCGGCCCACCGGATATACGCGCTCCCGCGACTTCGCAAAGAATTCCATCACGGTCGGCCGGCCCTCGGGATCGCTCATCGTGGTGACGTAGCCGCGCGGCTTGTTGAGCATAAAGTAGCGATGGCGCTCTGCGCCGTGCAGCAGTTTGCCGTCGACGCGAATGTGATCGTGCGCCGCATCGGCCTTGCTGCCCAACTGTCGTCACCACCTGCCCGTTCACCATCACGCGCCCGGCAACAATCATCTCCTCGGCGCTGCGCCGGCTGGCGATGCCCGCATGCAGAGAGAATCTTTTGCAGCCGTTCCAGTTTCGGCGCGGGTGCCGTTTCGCCGCTTCGCGGCCGCCGTCGTCTTCTTCGTTCCGTGCCGCTGGTCTTCTGTCCTCGGCGCTCGTGCCGCGCGCGTCCTCTTGCCGCCTGCGCTGCCTCCATCCCGCGGCCCGGCTTCGAGAATCCCTTCCGAGCTCCGATTTCGTTCTGCAGAGCGCGTCATCTCAGTCTTCGCCATGCGCCGCGAGGTCGCCCACCCAATACCGTCTGGCCTCGCCGCTGGTCACGTCGCCGATCGGATCGAGCACCGGCTCGCCGAGGTGACCGCGAGCTTCCTCTTTCACCTTCGCGGCGCGCTTCTTGCTCTTTGCCGCGGGCGCTTTGGTTTTGGCGGGAGTCTTCTTTGCTGGCGCGGCGCGTTTCTTCGCGGGCGCAGGCGATTTCGCCGCCGGCTTTGCAGTTTTCGCGACCGGCCGCTTTGCTTTTGGCCGCAGGCTTCTTGCTCGCGGCAACCGCTTTCTTGGTTTTGGGCGCGGACTTGGCCGCGGGCGCGGCCGACTTCGTTTTCTTTTTCACTGTCATGGGGGAACCTGGCTCTGCTTACTCCGCGTCGCTGACCGACGCATCGGGCGCGGCTTGTGGGGATTGCGCCGCGGTTTCGGCCTCGTGGTCCGCGCCGTTTCCGTTCGTCTCCACATTCAGTTCCGGCTGCTCAGATCGCGGGTTGAACTCGGCCGCGGCTTCGTCCCGCACCCCGCCGCTCCGCCATCTCCGGTTCTTCCAGTTCGCTTGCCGCCATCTTTTCGAACTCTTCCATCGACGGCAGCTCGGAGACATCCTTGAGTCCGAAGCGCAGCAGGAACTCGCGCGTCGTCTTGTAGAGAATCGGCCGGCCAATCACCGGCTTGCGCCCCGCCGTGACGATCAGCTTGCGCGCCAGCAGCGATCCGAAGACCGCCGAAGAATCCACGCCGCGAATCTCGTTCACCTCCGGCGCGGTGACCGGCTGCTTGTAAGCGATCACCGCCAGGGTTTCTAGCGCGGGCAGCGAGAGCTTGAGCGGCGGCTTCTAGCCTTTGATGAAGGAGCGCACCGCGTCGTGACACTCCGGTTTGGTTGCCATGCGGTAGCCGCCGGCGATCTCGCGAATCTCCACGCCGCGGCCATCGATCGGCGTACTCGGCAATCAGTTCGTCGAGCAATTGCTTGATGACGCCGCGCGCCTCGCGGTCGCGCAACCGTGCCGCGCGCTTCGCCCCTGCCTCCGCCTTGGCTGCATCGGACGCCGCAGCTTCTTCGCTTGACGCGCCAGAAGCAGTTGTAACGCCGGTCTCCTGACCGGCTGTAGCGAGGGCGTCCTCGCCCGCGCTCTCTTCCAGATCCTCCGCGGCATCCGCTTCCTCAACCGCGTCCGGCGCAGCCGTCAGTTCGGGGAGTGTGTCTTGCACCATGGGCAAGGTCTCGATCTCCTCCGCGGCCGGCTCTTCGGCTTGCCCTTGCGCCGCCGCCTCCTGCTCCGCCTTCCACTCCAGGGCTTCGTCGGCAAACAGACCGGCCAGTTGCCCCAGCGTTACCGGCTCTTCCGAGGCGTAAATGACAGCTTCCAGTTTTGCTTTCAGACTCATTCTTTGTTCAGCACCATTCTGTATCGTACCGGAATCGGCCCTTCTTTCGCGCGTTCGCCGCAGGAAGCTGGTTTTTCACACAAAAAGCGCCCGAACCCGCCGGACGCCTTTCTGCGATGCGGTTTGTTGCTTAGAAGATGGTGTGGAAGAGCAAGTACAAGAGGCCCGAGAGCAGAGCCGCGGCCGGCAGCGTAAAAACCCATCCTGCCGCAATGGCGCGCACTGTTGACCAGCGCAGACCGCTTCCATTGGCGGCCATGGTGCCCGCCACGCCAGAGCTGAGGATGTGCGTGGTGGAAACCGGCAGGCTCCAGGTATCGGCGGCGAAGATAGTCACCATGGTGATCAGTCCAGCGCTGGCGCCCTGCGCGTAGGTCATATGCTCTTTGCCGATTTTTTCGCCGACCGTGACCACGATGCGCTTCCAGCCCACCATGGTGCCCAGTCCCAAAGCCAGCGCGACAGCCACTTTCACCCAGATGGGAATGAACTTGGTGGCCTTGTCGAGCATGCCCTGATAGCTCTTCAGCGCAGCGCGCTCCTGGGCGGTAAATGCAGGATCGTGAGACGGGTCCATCATCTTCAACGCCCGCCCGGTCAGGTACATGTCATTGCGGATGTTGGTTTGTTGCTTGGCCGGAATGGAGCGGAGGGAGTTGTGCGCGGAGACTTCGCGATTCAGTTCGCTTACCAACTGGCTCAACGCCAGAAGCGTCCCCGGCTCCAGTTGCCTGGTTTCGATGTAGTCGGTAATCTCGGTGCGCGCATCGGGATCGGCCGTGCCGGGTTGCACGTGCCGTTCGAGAATCTGCCCTGCCTGTGCCGAAGCCGCGATGAAGCTTTGCACCTCCGCAGGGCTAACGTCATGGTTCAACGCGTAAGCCGTAGGCACGGTGCCGATGAGAATCAGCATGATGAGCCCCATGCCCTTTTGCCCATCGTTCGAACCGTGGAAATAGCTGACGCCGGTGCAGGTCCCCACCATAAGCGCGCGAATCGGCCACGGCGGCGGCTCGCTGCCTTTGGGTGCTTCATAGAGCGCCTGGTAACGGAAGAGACGTTTTGACAGGAGAAGCAGAATGCCGGCTAGAGCAAATCCCAGAAGCGGCGAGATCAGGAGAGCCTCCAGAACCTTGGTCACCTGGCTCCAGTCGAGGCCGGAGGCCTTACCGTGCAGGCTCAAGAACTGGCTCGCCAGCCCCACGCCGATGATGGAACCCACCATGGTGTGCGAGCTGGACGCAGGAAGGCCGAACCACCACGTACCCAGGTTCCACAGAATCGCGGCGATCAGCAGCGCGAAGACCATGGCGAAGCCGGTGCCGGAACTCACCTTGAGTATCAGCTCGACGGGCAA
The DNA here is from genome assembly GCA_963732305.1 of uncultured Acidobacteriaceae bacterium. Classification (GTDB taxonomy): domain Bacteria; phylum Acidobacteriota; class Terriglobia; order Terriglobales; family Acidobacteriaceae; genus Telmatobacter. The sequence continues at coordinate 400,029 of CAVSYW010000001.1, read as the reverse complement.
GAGCGTTATGACGGCAAACGCTACCGTGCCGGAGGACAGCAGGACTCCCGTCAGATTGCACAGCCCCGACCACACCACGGCAATATGCGGCGGCAAAGAGTTGGTGTAGATCACCGTGGCCACGGCGTTGGCGGTGTCGTGAAATCCGTTCACGAATTCGAACCCGAGTGCGATAAGCAATGCCAGGCCCAGCAGCACAAAGGGCCAGATGCCGGTCACGGTCGCGCTGTCCAGGTCTTTGGCGACGTGGACGCCGATATACGCGAGCCCGGCCAGCAACGCCAGCACAAAAACCCACACGCCTGCGCGGTTGGGACGGCCGGCGAACCTCCGCTCCCGCATGGAAGGTGGCAGAGACGAAGACCCGGGAATAGCGTGAACTGCCGTCGCGAGATCGGCCATCAGAAATCTCCACGGCGGCCGGAGGAATTCCGGACCCGCATGGGCCTCCTGTAGGGAAACTCAACAACGGTGTGAATTTTCAAATGAAATAGAGATCGATTGCGGCGGGAGAGCGATGAACCCGAGATGAAGACGATCATAAAACCTCAACAACCGCAGTCCATCGCGATTGTTTACCCGGCAACGAGGAGATGAAAGCTGAGTTACAGACAAGTTTAAGCCCGGCAAATTGGCGGATGTGGAAGAAGGCGCCCTTTCAAGTCGAAGCTGGTGGAGTTCTGGCCGCACGAGAGCCTCATTATGCCGTTTATTTTCAGTTGTTTGTGAATTTGGTCGCGGTCCTTCGTGGTTTTTGGGATCTTCGTCGAGGGGGGCCTTGACACGGTTTGCGCAAGAAAGGCGCCTCCCCCTGCGAAAGCGCCCCTTTTCGTTCCCCTTACTCTGGTAGGGCCACTGTGCCTTTGACCATGAAGCTGCTCGTAAGGGCCAGCGTTCCTGTGCCAGGCTGGCCGCCGCCGACGGAGACCGTGTAAGCGCCTTCGGCCACAATCGGCTCACCGGCCTCGGTCACCATGCTCAGGTCGCGCGGCTTCAGCTCGAAATGCACAGTTTGCGATGCGCCCGGCTCCAGATGCACGCGTTCGAAGCCGCGCAACGCGCGTAGCGGCGCGCCGGGAACGGTCGGAAATTCGAGATAAAGCTGTGCCACTTCGTCGCCGGCAAGCGAACCGGTGTTGGTCACGGTGGCCTCCACGACGACTGGCTGGCCTGCTTCGACCGCGCCCGCTGGAACCGTCAACTTGCTATAAGAGAACTTCGTGTAACTGAGACCGTAGCCGAAGGGATAAAGTGGCGTCCCCGTGAAATACCGGTACGTCCGCCCCTTCATCCCGTAGTCCTCGAACGGCGGCAACTGGCTCACGTCTTTGTAGAACGTCACCGGCAGACGCCCCGCCGGATTGTTCTTGCCGGAGAGAGTTTGCGCCACCGCCAAGCCGCCCTCCTCGCCGGGATACCACGCGTCGAGAATGGCATTGGCATGAGCGTTGGCCCAGTTCACGCCGAGCGCACTGCCGTTGGTAAGCACCACCACTAGCGGCTTGCCGGTTGTAGCCAACGTTTCAAGCAGCTTTTCTTCGGGCTCCGGCAGGTCCAGGCTGGTGCGGTCGCCGCCCTTGAAGCCGGGCTCGATCACATTCATCTCCTCGCCTTCAAGCTCGCTGGTGATTCCCACCACGGCCAGCACCACATCCGCACTTTGCGCCGCCGCTGCTACCGCTGGATCGATGCCTCGATCGATCTTGCCCCACACCAGCTTCAGGTGCGGAGCCGTATTGGCCGTCGGCTGGTATTCCACTTCCAGCTTGTACGCCTTGCCCGCATCGAGATGCGCTTTCCCGGTCTGTATCTCTACGCCGTGCGGATAATTCGCCATGGTCACCAACCTGCCATCGAGAAACACGCGGAAGAATCCATCGGTCTCAACACCCAGGTTGTAGTCGCCGGTTTCCTTCGGTGTAAGCGTCGTCTCCCAGCGCACGGTCAGCGGATCGGCTTTGGCTGCTGCGTCGGGAATCGGCTGCGCCGCAACATCGATCCCCGCCTCGATGCGCGTGGCCAGTGCGGCCGAGTTGTTCGCGCGCTCGTTGTAGAAGCTCACGATGTTCTGGCTCAGATAGGTTGCATTAGCGCCCGGTTGTCCATCCGTAGTGAGCAGCGCGGCCGGAACCGGCTCGGTGTGCTTGCTCAGAAAGCCCGTGCCCTGCATGAACTGGATTGTATCCCCGGTAAACTCCTGCTTCAGGCCTTCGAGAATCGACACCGTGTGCGTGGGAATCCCGTTGTAATTGCCGAGAAGCACGCGCGTCTGCTCCGCAAGCGGGCCCACCACCAGGATCTTCGCTCCATTTGTCTTGAGCGGCAGCGCCCCGTCGTTCTTCAAGAGCACCATCGACTCGTTAGCCAGCTTGAGCGCCAGGGCGCGATGCGCCGGACTGTCGAGCTCGCTCGAGTCGATCTTCGCGTAGGGAACCATCTGTGGTGGGTCGAACATGCCGAGCTTCATCCGCGCCGTAAACAGCCGCACCAGCGCAGTGTCGATCGAGCTTTCTTTCAGGTAGCCGTCCTTCACGGCATCGAGATAGGGCTTGTAATCGTCATCGTCCGTCACCTTGGCGCGGAAATCGATGCACTCGTTGTCCATACCGCGCGTCAGGCTCACGGCCACCGCCTGCTCCACGCTTGGCTCAAAGTGGTGGCCGTCGGCGATGTCGTGCACCGCGCCGCAATCCGACACCACGTAGCCTTTGAAATCCCACTTGCCCCGCAGCTGGTCTTTCAGCAGAAATTCGTTGGCGCAGGCCGGCTGCCCGTTGATGCTGTTATAGGCGCACATCACGCTGTCGGCCTTGGCCTCGGTCACGGTCGCGCGAAATGCCGCGAGATACGTGTCGACCTCATCGTGCTTGCTCACCGCGACTTCGGCCGAGTGGCGCGTCGGCTCCGGTCCCGAGTGCACGGCGTAGTGCTTGGGTGTCGAAATCACGCGATAGTAATGCGGATCGTCGCCCTGCATCCCGGTCACATACGCCACGCCCATGCGCGCGGTGAGGAATGGATCCTCGCCATATGTCTCCTGGCCCCGTCCCCAGCGCGGGTCGCGGAAGATGTTGATATTGGGCGCCCAGAAATCGAGCCCGTGAAAAATCACGCTGTTGCCGCTCGCGTCCACCGATTGTGCATGCACCACGCGCGCTTCCGTCCCAATATCGACAGCCATCTGGTGAATGCCCGTGGGATCGAAGGTCGCGGCCAGTGCGATGGGCTCGGGAAACTCCGTGGTTCCGTTCGTTGCCACGCCGTGCAGCGCCTCGCTCCACCAGTCGTAGGCGGGCACGCCCAGCCGCGGGATGGCGCGCGCCTGGTTCACCAGTTGGCTCGCCTTTTCCTCAAGCGTCATGCGCTTCACCAGATCGGCCGCGCGCTGCTCCGCCGGAAGATTCGGGTCAAGATACGCGGGTTTTTGGGCATCCTGCGCCCCCAATGCGCCTGCCGCGCCCAGTCCCAGCAAAGCTCCAGCCATCAACCGCATTCCAAGCATCGTCATTGTCTCCCGCGCCTTCGCCCTGGCACACACTCTATACTCGCAGAGGCCTCACTTTAACTGGCGATTTCCTTCCCTGTCAACCGAGCCGGGTCGTAAAAAATCGGTTTATATCGGCATTTTCCCATGCTGTGCGAAAGGCATGGTAAAGCCGATCGGCAAGCAGAGCCGCGAGCGCTGTCGGCTCCGCGACTTTGCCTTCGCGCTTGCGCTCTACTACCTTTCGTGGGAGTGCGTCGCCGGCTTCGTGTACGGCGGCCTCGGCATCGCGCGATGCGGGTCAGGCGTCACGATTACAGCTTCCCGGCCGATTGCGGCGACCACAGGGGCGTCGTCAGAATCCTGATTTTTATCAACAGATCCGCCGGGTGTATGGGCTTTGTGATGACTTCGAAATCATGCCCTATTCTCCGTGCGGATTCCAGCATATGCGCGGTAGCGGCCTGTCCCGAAAAGAGCAGCACTTTGCAGTTCGGGCAATGCTCTCGTACCTGCACGGCGAGCTCGATGCCCGACAGCTTGGGCATCACAACATCGGAAATGAGGAGATCCGGAGCTTCAAGTCGAACGGCTTCCAACGCCTCGAGTGGCTTAGTAAACGATCTGGCGCGAAACCCGCCGTCCAGGCGCAATATCATCGCCAGGCTGGTTGCGATCACTTCCTCGTCATCGACAACAAAGACGGAGACTTGCCGTTGTGGTTGGGACACGGTCGTCTCCCTCCCGCGCCATCGCCTCGAGTCGGCGCGCCCTCGGATAAGATCCACAAACTTTTCCGCCCCATCGTCGCCGCGTGAGCTGGCGAGCTGCGTCAATCCGGGAAAAGAAGATGAATCAACTAGTTGTTCGACCTGTTCGGGCAAAAGGGACCATCCCTCCGCTGGCAGCATTTGTCTGGTGTTCATAGCCGGTGCTCGATGCGGGCGACTTCTTCCCTGTCGCCGCCCCCCGTTGATCGCGATGCGCCGCCGTCCGCGCCTCGGGTGCTTTCGCGTTGATCAGCACTTCCCGTATGCCCCAGAGGAGCGCTTGCGGATCGCTACCCACAGTCACGCCGGCGGTAACGTCACCCGGATCGAGATTTCCCGAAACGAAAACCACGGGCACACCCGATCCCGATGCTCGAATCCAGCCGGTCAAGCGGTCCTTCTCTTTCGCAGCAATGGATTGACACAGCAGGACAAGGTCAAAGTCGCCCTCTTCAAAGCGATCGACCGCCTGTTTGATTGAGTCTGCTGTCACGACAAGATAGCCCGCAGATTGCAAAACCAGGCTTCGGGAATCCAACAAGTGCGGATCCAGGCCGACGGAGAGAACCACTGTTAACGCCATAAAACATCCTTAGGTCGGTGCAAAATCATTGCCTGCCTGCATTTGGTCTTTCCCATCCGTTCTTTGGGGAGGTCAGGAACCTCGGCAACAGCTATTTGGGCAAATCTTGCAAATCTATCAAAACTTGAATGTTCAAAGCGCCTGCCAGGTGTCGGCCGGCGGCAACTTCGCTTTCCTGAAGCAAACACTGCACAGGACCGGCTTGCCATTCTTAGGCACGAAGGGAACCGTCGTCTCTGAGCCGCACCCGGCGCAGGTGACGCGCGCTTCCACGCGTGGCCTGCGCCGCAGCGGGTTGTGCCTGGCGTTGCAGGGCTTGCAGTGTCTGGGGTCGTTCTTGAATTCTCTCTCGTAAAAAAAAGCCTGTTCGCCGGCGGAGAAGACAAACTCGGCATTGCAGCCAACACAAGTCAATACTCGATCGGCAAATTGCGGGGGCGTGCCTCCATTCCGGGGAGGAGGCGCATCGCCCCTCGCCGGCATCCTGCTCCCCATGGGGCCCGCTGCGCGGGGAAGCGAACCGAGGCCGCCTTCGCCTGAACCATCAAGGACTTCTGGCGGGCTCCCGACACTCGGCGACACGATGTGAATCTCGCGGTGCTTGATGGACGGGACTTGCTGAAGTCCGTTCCGGGGTGCATTGGCGGCAGGGCCCTCGAGTGTCGAGTCTCGATCGCCGGAATTCATGAAACGACCTCTCCTGTTGTCTGTCGGCTTTCAACGCTAACGAATCAAGCTGCGGCCGCTCGAACTCCTTGCAACGCGCGCAGCAAACTGGAAGTTTCTCGCCGGGGGAATCGGCAAGTCAGGCAACGTCCAGCAATGCTCCACAACTGCCAGCGGGGAAAGCAGGGAGCCGCTTTGGATCTGGCAGTGGAACTGGCAGTTGTGGGTGATTTGCTCGTCTGCCGTTGATGCTGAACGCAGAATAATTCGCTATTTTCGGCCGCGTCTGTCGCTTATCGAACAAATACCTTCAAATTCCAGCGGTGTATGTCGCCTGTCGAACATTGCATTGTCCAATGCGAGGGGTATGATTGCTGTACATCTCTATACGCACCTAGCCCACCCCCTCAGGGGTTTTGGGCCGGCTTCTTGCGCGTGCAGGTGCAAGCCTTCCTGGCTTGACGGCGCAAAGGAGCCCCCTATGGAAACGCCTGCAATTCCCCCTACCTACAAGAATTGTGTGCTCGCCTCGCTGTCGGCCGCTGAAAAAAAACGACTTGCACCCCACCTCTCCCCGGTCGTTCTCAAAGTCAATCGCACCCTCCACGATCCGGGCCAGACGGTCGATACCGTGTATTTTCTCGAGGAGGGCATCTGTTCCGTCGTTGTCACCATGAAAAACGGAAACACCGTCGAGGTCGGCATCACGGGGCGAGACGGTTTTGTCGGGCTGCCCGCCGTGCTGGGCACCGGGCACTCTCCGAACCGGGCCTTTATGCAAATTCCAGGTCACGGCTTCAGCGTAAAGGCCAAGGTCTTGCAGGAACAGTTCAACGGGTCCAGCGAACTACGCCTGCTCTTGCAACGCGCCGTTCAGGGCATGCTTGTACAGACCGCCCAGACGGCTGCATGCAATCGGGTGCACGAACTTGAAGAGCGTCTCGCCCGGTGGCTGCTAATGTGCCAGGATCGAGTGCAAAGCGACGATCTGCCGATCACGCAGGAATTCCTGGCCATGATGCCGGGCACGCGCCGCACCACTGTCACCGTGGCAGCCGGCATGTTGCACAAGGCTGGACTCATCGAATATTCGCGCGGACGCGTCACCGTCAGGGATCGCGAGCGCCTGGAAAACGCTGCGTGCGAGTGTCATGGCATCATCCGCGACGAATATTTGCGGCTTGGGTTGCTATAGACCCGATTATTTTTTGTGTGGCCGGCTGCGTAGATCGGGTGTGGCCGCAAGCAGCGTGGATCTTTGAAAGGGCACGGATTCATCCGTGCCAATAAAATCCAATGAACGGGGGCCGGCTTCAGCCGCTGAGGGAGGGGTTTCCTCTGCCAGCCCGATCTGCCGGCGGACCCACAACTTCCAAATCCGCTTTAGATTTCTCCCCCAAATATTCGGTAGTGGGTCAGTTTGAATCCGCCGTGAAAGGGCACGACTTCAGTCGTGCCGAAAACCCCAAAATAGAGGAGGGCTTTAGCCCCTGAGGCATGGCTTTTTCAAATTGACCCACCACCCAAATTTCTCCGTCGCCAGCCGAACTCAGTCCACCGCTTCTTCAGCCTGCGGCGCGTGCACGATCCGCATCAACACCCCGCCATTCAGCCAGTTCAGCTCGCACCACTCGCATGAAGACAGCACCGCGTGCTCTCCGCTGTAAGAAAAGTGCGTATCCATGCCCTTGTGGCATTGGGGGCAGGCGACTTTCTGCTCTAAATCGGCCGGGTCCGCCGGTGGCGGAATCGCCTTTTCCGGATGCAAAGTCCGCATCCGGCCAATGAGTTCCTCGTAGGGCTCGCCCATCGGTGCCAGCAGTCCGTGGCATTGCTTGCACGCGCGGATCTTGACCTCGGCCAGCACCGCGTCCCACAGCGGAACCGCGCACACCGGGCAAGCCAGCTCTTCAACCTCGTCCAGAAACTGCACGCCGGTGTCGTCCGCCGCGGCCACCACCACGGTCTTGCAGTAGTCGCACCGCAGGCTGGCGTTGCCGCTCGTCAAATGCATCGGTGCGCCGCACGATGGGCAGTTCATTGCGGCTTCCCGCACTCTGGGCAGAACTTGGCCCGCTCCGGCATCGTCTTGCCGCATTCGATGCAGAACTTGGTCCCTGCCGCAGGCCCAGTTGCCGCCGGAGCACCGCCACTCGCGCTTGTCGCCGCGCGTGTCTGGCCCGGCAATCCTTGACCCATCAGCGTCTGTGCCATGGCCGCGCCCGCGCCCAGTCCCACACCCATGCCCGCCGTGCCGCTCGTGTTCTGCGCCGCCTCTTCCAGGGATTCCGCCGCTTCAAACTGCGTCAGCCGGTTCATATCTCCGGCCATGCTCATGCCGATGCGCTGATCCATCACCTTTTGCAAATCTTCTGGCAGCGACACGCTGGCCACAACAAATTGGTTCAGCTCCAATCCAAGAGCGGAAAAAGAGGGCTTCAGGTCGTTGGCGATCTTGTCGGTCAGCGCGCCCAGGTTGGCGGCCATATCCACAAACGAAATCTCGCTCGCGGCAAAGATCGCCGTCAGCCGCGCAATCGTCATGGTGCGCAACTGCCCTTCGAGATCCGAAGCAAACACCGCCTCGCGCGTGCCCGTAACTTCCGTGAAAAATCTGCTGGGATCGGCGATGCGATAGGAGTAATTTCCAAACGCCCTCAGGCGAATAACGCCAAACTCCTTGTCGCGCGTAGTGATCGGCGCCGGCGTGCCCCACTTCTGGTCGATCTGCAACCGCGTCGAAAAGAAGTAAACGTCCGACTTGAACGGCGACTCGAAGTCCTTGCTCCAGTTCATCAGGTCGGTCAGGACGGGCAGGTTGCGCGTGTTCAGCGTGTGCAGTCCCGGCGTGAAGACGTCCGCGATCCGGCCCTCGTTCACAAACAGCGCCAACTGCGACTCGCGCACCGTCAGTTGCCCGCCGTTCTCAATCTCCATGTCCTGCATGGGATAGCGGTACGACAGCATGCCGTCGCCGTTCTCGTCCTCATTCCATTGGATGACCTTAATAAACTGCTTGCTGATAAAGTCGGCCAAAGCCATATTCGCCTCCTCGCCCGTGATGGTAGCACCGCCCGTGCGCCCAGTAACTCCCACATTGGTAACGGGGAATGACTCGTTCGCTACTCTACACTCGGCCGGTGAAGGGGAGGAGAAAACGCGAAAAAAGAAGCACTCGAATTACTGTCTGGCGGCTAGGAGCTGCCTTTAAAAAAATCTCCGAGCCCGGTGCGTTGCGCGTGGGCCGCCATCTGCGCCTGGATGGTAAGCGCCAGTTCCAGCGCCGCGCGTCCCTGCTGCGCCGTCACCCGCGGCGGGCGGCGTGTGCGCACCGATTCAAGGAAGGAAAGAATTTCAAGCTTCAGCGGCTCGCCCGGCGTGACCTCCGGCTTCACAAAGCTCAAACCCGGCGCCGGGCCCCCACAAGAATCTTTGCCGGATTCGGCGAGAGGTCCGGCAATCTCCCGGGCAATCTCCTTCAATTTTTCCGGATCGTTCTTCGCCGCGAGGACCTTCATCATGAGCCCGGCCGGAACCTGGCCTGAACCAAGAATTGACTGAATCACTGAGGTGTCGAGTTTACCGGTAGCGAGGAATCGAGCCGCCGCCTGCGCCAGCAGCGGGTTGGGGCTCGCGGCTTGTGGATCGTCAATCTTAATCACCAGCACATCGCGCCGCGCGTAGTCGATGGACACATACTGCCGAGGCTCAAAGAAGCGCAGTTTCCGCACGCGTTCCGTGGAAACGCGCGACGCCGTAAAGTTGGCCACGCAGCCCGACTCGAACTCCACGCGCACGTTGGCAATGTCCACCTTGGGCGAAAGAATGGGCAGCCCCACCGCGCGCACCTCGCGCACCGGCGATTTGGCAAAGGTGAGCACAATGTCGAGATCGTGAATCATCAGGTCGAGCACTACGTCCACGTCGAGCGCGCGCGGCGTATACACGCTCAGCCGATGCGCCTCAAAAAACATGGGCCGCGTCAGAGTCGGCTCCACGGCGATTACTGCCGGATTGAAGCGCTCCAGGTGTCCTACTTGCACTGTGCGCTTTTGGCGGTCCGCTCTCGCAATCAGATCGTCGGCCTCAGCGAGAGTCGCCGCCAGCGGCTTTTCGATCAGCACATCGAGCCCTGCGTCGAGCAGTTGCGACGCTACCTCGTAATGCTTGACCGTAGGCACAGCCACGCACGCCGCATCGAGCTTCAGATCGGCTTTCAGCAGTGCAGCGACGCTTGCGAACACAGGAATGTCAAATCGCTTTGCAGCTTCATCAGCACGCGCCGCATCGGGCTCGACTGCCGCAACCAACGCCACTCCCGCCCGCTCGGTCTCCAACTCGCGCAACACACGCAGATGGTTGCGCCCGAAGGCTCCGGCGCCAGCCACGGCCAATCGCAATTGTCGTTTGCCTGCGATTTCGCCGCCTCTTTCTTATTCCTTGCCCTCGACGGCTTTCAGGCAGCGGCTGTAAAGCTCGAGCAACTGTTTCACGTGCTCCTCGGGCTTGGCGGCGCTGGCGCCGGTGAAGCCCGTGGAAGGCGCTGCCGGTTTGCCCACGCCTGCCGTGCCCGCGACAAACTTCAACAAGTCGAGTGCGATGTCTTCATTGCGCCGGGCGCCAAGCCCCGCGCTCGTAAGTGGATCCATAAGCAAATTCTCCGAAGTCCGATGCTACCAGATCAAGCGCAAACCGATGTTGCAGTTCTAACTCCGCGAGCTCCGCAAACCCCGTCAACTCCGCTAATCTCTTATAAGCATGTCCCTCGCATTCATCGCGCTCGGCGCCAACCTTCCCAGTCCTGCCGGACTCCCTGAGGCCACGCTCACTGCGGCCGCGGAGCGGCTGGCCGCTCTTGGCCGCGTCACCGCGCGCTCTTCTCTCTACTCCACCGCGCCCGTCGGACTCGAAGATCAACCCCGTTTCCTGAATGCCGTGGCTGCGATTGATACGCGCCTTTCGCCCCGCGATTTGCTCAACGGACTTCTCGCGATCGAACTCGAATTCGGCCGCGATCGCGCCGCGAGCCCGCCCAACGGCCCGCGCACCCTCGACCTCGACATCCTCTTCTACGGCGACCTGGTTCTTAACGCATCCGGCCTCGAAATCCCTCACCCGCGCTTCGCTCAACGGGCCTTCGTTCTCGTGCCGCTGAACGAAATCGCGCCCACTCTCCGCGATCCCCGCTCCGGAAGAATGGTGGCGCAACTCTTGCAGGCTCTCACAGATCATATGGAACAGGACGCAGTCGCAAAAATCGACGGCGCCCACTGGAATCTGACATCGCCAGCTAGAATCGATCAGTGACCCAGCCGTTCCAGCTCCTGGCCGAAACTGCTGCCGGCGGACGCCGCGCGCGTCTCGTGCTTCCGCATCAAACCGTGGATACGCCGGTCTTCATGCCCGTCGGCACGCAGGGAACGGTCAAAACTGTCCCACAAGACACGCTGGAATCGCTCGGCGCCGAGATCATTCTCGGCAACACCTATCACCTTTACCTGCGTCCCGGCCACGAAGCCATCCGCCGCATGGGCGGCCTGCACAAATTCATCAGCTGGCCGCACGCCCTGCTCACTGACTCCGGTGGCTTCCAGGTTTTCTCCCTCAGTTCACTGCGCAAGGTGACCGATGAGGGCGTGCGCTTTCGCTCGCACCTCGACGGGAGTTCGCACTTTTTCACTCCCGAGCATTCAATCGATGTGCAGATCGCTCTCGGTGCAGATATCTGCATGGCTTTCGACGAGTGCACTGAATATCCTGCCTCGCGCTCGCGCGCCGAAGAAAGCTTGCGCCTGACGATGGCCTGGGCGTGTCGCTCACTCGATCACTTCCGCGCCCATCGGCACGAGGTTCCGTGGTTCGATAGGTCAGCGCCGATTCTCAATTCAGCACAAGAATGGGTGCCCCCGGTCCCTCGCGTTTGGGGACCGGGGAGGCCACGCACCTCGACTGACGACCCCTCCGAACCCCGCACGCAGTCCCTCTTTGGCATCGTCCAGGGCGGCATGTACACCGACTTGCGCCGCCAATGCGCCGAGCGCCTCGTGGAAATGGACTTCGACGGTTACGCCATCGGCGGCCTGAGCGTAGGCGAGCCACGCGAATTGACGCTGGAGATGATCGCCGAAACCCTGCCGCTACTGCCCAAGGACAAGCCACGTTACGTGATGGGCGTCGGCTATCCTGACGAGATCGAGCAGTACGCGCGCATGGGCGTGGACATGACGGATTGCGTGCTGCCCACGCGCGCCGCGCGCCATGGACTGCTGTTTACGAGCGAAGGCCGCCTGAACATCAAGAACAAACAGTATGCAGAGGACCAGTCGCCGCCCGATCCCGCATGTGACTGCATGGTTTGCCGCCGCTACTCCCGCGCGTACCTGCGCCACCTGATGCAGTCGAGCGAAGCGCTCTCGGGAACACTGAACTCGATTCACAATCTGGCGTATTATCTCGGCATCATGCGGCGGGTGCGGCAAGATCTTGCCGCAATGTGATGGTTCCGACAGTGGCGCAAGGATCCACTCCTCGCGGCAGGTCTATTTCCCCAACCGCCAAACTAGCCCCGTCACCACGCGCACATGATTCTGCGCCGTCCCTGTGCTCGTCAGATAGTCCGCGCCAACGCGCCACGAGAGGTTCTTCCGGATTGGATAATCCACCCCTCCACCGAAGGCCATCGCAAAGTAGTTGCCAGATGTCACGGGCGTTGCGAGCTCCGAAAGCAAGACCGTGGCGCCGTTGAGTGTGTCGGTCTGCGACTCCGTCAGGCTCTTATGCTCTCCTCCGGCCAAGAACCGCCCGTACACTTTAACCTTGCGAACGGGAAAAGTGAATTGCGGTCCAAAAAGAAAGGTGTAGACCGTGGGAGCTGAGACCACGAGTTGGACGGTATCAGTCGTGGTGCAATCCACCGTGCACGGCGTTTGCGTTGTTGTCAGCGTGGCCGTGATCGAGTCGGTCGCGTTGCCATAATTGCCGCTGACATCCGTCGTAAAACCAAACCATGGCGTCAAAACCGCGGTGACCGACCCGTTCCAGCCGTAAAGCCCCATGCGCGGATTGAAGTTCACGGTCGGCGTCGGAGTCTGAGTCAGTTGACAGAGGCCGAAACTGGTGCCCGAACTCGTACAGTTCTCAGTCACCGATCCGTTCGCCAGATTGGCAGAGAGCACTTCATAGTTCAAATACGAAAACCCGCCAAACACCTCCGCCTTCGGAGCGTATTGGGCCAGGCACGGCACACTCCAGCACGCGAGAATCAAGGCACACACAAGAAGACGCATCGATCCCTCCTCCAATGTTGCAACTGGTTATGAATCGTGTTGACAATCGCGGGAAGTATAAGTCGAGTGCGCACGTATGCTTTGTGATGGTCGGCACACGCGCGATTCATCAGTAGCGTCAGACCACTGACTCTTGAGAACTTTTAGCTATGAACTGCAGCGGACGTCACCCGGCGGCCACTGGATAGTTCCGATCAAACGGGAAGATCAGCTCCGCCTCGGTGGCCACAGGACTTCCGTTGATGCTGGCCGGATGGAAGCGCCACGACTTCACCGTGTCCAGAACAATTTGATCGAGCGCGTTGCCGATGCCTTTCACCAGCGTCACTTCGAGCACTTCGCCCGTCGCGTCTACCTTCACGTCCACGACCACTTCCTGGTTCGAACTGGGAAGCAGCGAGCGATCGGAGACCGGCGGATGCGGCGAGAAGACAGGGAAGGCAGGGTCGGCGTTTTGCTGATCGGCGCCGTTGCCTGCCACGGTACTGTCGGGCGCTGCCACCGGTTGCCCAGCCACCGGCGCGGGGTTTCTGCTGATGGCGAGGTCGGATGTTGTCTGCTTCGCGTCCAGGGGATGTTTCTTCCGTCCGTTCGGCGCGTTCGTCCACTTGGCTTTCGTCCCGCCCGCGTACAACACCATTGCCGGAAAGAACTTGATAGGCTTTTGCATCACCAACTGCGTCTTCCGCCGGTGTTCCACCGTAAACACCACGGCCGAGATCAGAAGATGCAGCGCGGCCGACAGGATGAGGAATCGCGCGATGCCCTTGCGAAGTTTCGCCGCGACCGCCATCCAGCCTCCGTGTTCGAAGTGTGACATACAAATAGACGCGCGGAGGCGGAGTTTCGGCTCAAATCGCGAGGTTCAAATGGCAGCTCCCAGCAACTGCTTCAAGGCGGCAACGTACTCGGTGAGCGCCGCGCGGCCGGCTTCGGTCATGTGGTAGAGGGTTTGCGGTTTGCGCATCGTAAACTTCTTTTCGACGGAGACGTAGCCGGCTTCTTCGAGCTTCGTGAGCTGCGCGCCCAGGTTGCCATCGGTCGAGCCGGTCTTCGCGCGCAGCCAGGTGAACTCCGCCTCGTCGACCCCCGAGAGCAGCGAGAGCAGCGCCAATCGCAGCTTCCCGTGGATCACGGGATTCAGCTCCGGCAACTCAAGCCCTGACTCAAGCATTGACCATTCCGTTCTGCAGCTTACGGCGCTGCGATTCGAGAATCATGGCGTAGATGCCAAAAACAATCTGGCAGAAGAACGTGGCCACCAGAAATGCAATCCCGGCCTGGATTTCCGTCGCGAAGCACGCCACCACCGCCGACGCCAGCCACACCACTGCGCAGGCAAACTGCATCTTCCATTTCAAAATCACGGCCGAGGCCATATTGGCTACGCCAAGCATCGCGCCGATGATGGCAACGAACACATGCGTGTCGTACCTTCCGCTCAGTCCCAGCGACATCAAAACGACAAAAAGCGAAATCCCCATCGCCGTCCATGTCGCTCCAATGGCCCTGCTCAACGTGTTCGCAGGCTGACCCTTCCTCATCCGGGCAATCCCTACGCCGGTTGCGACGCTGGCCGCGATCATGATTACTGGCCAGGCAAGAGTGCGCTGGGCCCAGACCGGTCCGCCCACCAACCCCGAAGACCACGCCGTAGCCACCAGATACGCAACTCCCCACAACACAAATGTCCATCCCCAGCTCGCGGTCCTCTGTCGGCCTTCGGCCATCATGCTCTCGATCAGCCTCACCCGCTCGGCAAGATCCTTTCCATCCATTTCGTCCGTCACGTGCAACCTCCTTTTTGTTTCGATTGATTTAGAAACGCCTCTTACGTAGAGAACTCTATTATATAGAGTACAAAATGTCAAGAAGAATTTTGGGGCACGCTCTACGAGTCGGTCGAATAAATTAAACTATGTGGTTTCAGATATATCCAGGAGTGTCGTGCCGGAATCACGGCGCGAAGTGGCAGACTGGTGAGCCATTCTAAGGGCAAGTTTGCACCGTTACTGATGCAAAAAGGCCTCCTCCGTCAACGCTTGCCGCACCGCGTCCTTTGCTGCTGTCCGCCCACCCGCCGCAGGCAGCACAAGCGCCTGTAACACCCCGCCGACGCGCTCGATCACCCCCGTCCAATCGCCGGGCGCCTTTTGCCGGAAGAGCTGCGCTGCCCGATACCAGGGCGTAACATGCGTCTGCTGCATCCAGCGCCAGTCCGAGAGATGCGGCAGCAGAATCCACACCGGCTTGTCCATGGCGCCGGCCAGATGCGCTACACAGGTGTCTGTTGTGATCACGAGGTCGAGACTCGCGATCAGCGCGGCGGTTTCGGCAAGGTCTTCGTCGCAACTCGATCCATCCCAAACGTGAACGTCGTTGGGCAAGCCGGCTAATTGTTCCGCGGCTTCGCCCTTTTGCAACGAGATCCACGTAGCGCCCATTGCCGCATCCACCGCGCGTAGCAGCGGCAAAAGCGCCGCCAATTGCATCGAACGCGCGCGATCTGTCTTGTAACGGGGATTCCCGGCCCACGCCAGGCCCACGCGCAATCCATCGCAAGTGTCGGGAAACTGTGCGTGTCTCTCCGCGGCAAGTTCTGCGTCCGCGCCCAAATACGCGCCCTCCCACGGAACGGTTTCGACTGTCGTCCGAAACACCGCAGGCAAACTAAGCAGAGGACACTCCAGATCGAAGTGCGGCGGATCGGCATCCATCGCCACGGTCTCAGCCAACCCCGCGCGCACCACGGCGAGCGATCGCATCAATCGCTCAGCCGCGGGCTGCACCTCGAGAATCGGTACGCCGCCCCGCGCCGCCACCAGCGCGGCATAGCGGCAGAACTGAATGGTATCGCCGAGCCCTTGCTCGGCATGCAGCAGCACGCGCTCGCCGTGCAACGCCTCGCCGCGCCAGCGCCGCTGCTTGAACTGCCGTGGCGCGCGATGCACCTCGCGGAAATGCCAGCGCGCCTCGTAGCCAACCCAGCCGTGCTCCCAATCGCCCAGACGCAACTGGGTCAGCGCCAGGTTGTACTTCGCCCCCGCGCTCGCGGGATCGCGCTCCACCGCCAACCGGTGCGCGGCAAGTGCTTCCTCTATGTGGTCCAGATCGAGCAGGGAATTGCCGCGATTCGAAGCCGCCGCGCAACTGCCCAGCGTCTCGGCGCGCTCGAAAGTTGCAACCGCTTCCTCGAATCGTCCTTCCAGATGCAACAAAATGCCGTGCAAATTCACGGCTTCGTCGAACTCCGGATTGAGCGCGAGCGCCCAACGCAACCACGACCACGCGCCGGCGAGATCCCGCTCCGCAATGCGAAACTGGCACCACGCGACTAACGTTTCCACCTGCCCAGGATTCAATGCAAAAGCCCTGCGCAGATAGCCCTCAGCGGCTTCAAGATGGCCTCGCTCACGCTCCAGCACGGCAAGATTCACCCAGCCGGAAACCAGGTCGGGCCGAAGCTCGAGCGCGCGGTGCAATGCGGACTCCGCGTAAACATCCTGCCCCAGCTCGCGCAGTACGCTCCCCAGGTTGATCCACGCTGCGGCAAAGTCGGGTCGCGCGGCGACGGCTCGCCGGTAGCGCGTCTCTGCTTCCTTTATGTGTCCCAGTCGGGCCAGCGCGAATCCCGCGGCGAACTCGCCCTCCGCCAGCCGCGGATGCAACGCGAGCGCAACTTCGTACCGCGCAAGGGCCTCCTCATTCCGCCCCTGCAACGCAAGCGCATTGCCCAATCCGAGGTGCGCGCCGATCAGCGCCGGACTGCGCTTGAGCGCGAGTTCGAATTCGGCCGTTGCTTCCTCAGGCCGGCCTTCGGCAATCTTCAGCTCACCCTGTCCCAGGCGCGCCAGCGCATTGGCGCCATCCAGCAGGATGGCCTGCTCGTATGCGCCCTTCGCCTCCTCATGTTGCTGGGCGGCCTTCAACGCCTGCCCCAAAGCAACCCATGCGGCAGCGAACTCCGGCGCGGAGGCTACTGCGGCAGAGGCCATCTTTACAGCGGCCTCGGCCTGGCGGCTGGCAAGCGCCACCAGACACATTCCCACCAGCGCCGCAGGTTGCGTTGGATTCCTCTCGAGCACGAGCTGGTAGCCGTGCGCAATCTCAGTCAAGCGGCCGGAAAAATCAGCGGCCGGCTGCAGGCCCAACGGCCGCGGATTCGACACTTGCGCGCGCTTCCCGTTGCGCTGCGAAGCTTTATCCGCATCCGCCGTAGTCGCTGGCCGCTCAACTACCGGCGCGTCGTCAAGAAAATCCGGCATGCATTGAACGCTAGTTCCGCAAGCGCTGGCATTCAAGGGTATTGCTCGCGCGAGCGAGACAAGTCGCGGCGCAAATTCCCACGGTATGCGTGAATTCCGATTTGGGACGGTGAGACGGCGCGCGCCGTTGCCCTTCGCGCCGCCGCACTATCATCGATTTGTGCACCCCCACCACGAACTGGGCGACATTCTTGCCAACGCCATCACCCACGGCATCGGTGCCGCCCTGGCGATTGCCGGAGCCGCTTATCTCATCGTGGCTTCGACGCGAGGCTCGGCGCTTGTCATCGTCAGTTGTGCCATCTTTTCGGGCTCGCTGGTGCTCGTCTATCTCTGCTCCACGCTCTATCATTCGCTGGTGCGCACCCGCGCCCGTCCTGTCTTTCACGTTCTCGATCACTCGGCCATCTACCTTCTCATCGCCGGCACCTACACGCCCTTCACGCTCGTCTCTCTGCGCGGTTCACTGGGCTGGACTCTCTTTGGCGCAGTCTGGCTGCTGGCGGTCGCCGGTGTGGTGGCGAAAAGCGTGGCCATGGAACATTTCACGCGCGGCTCGCTCGCCTTCGTCTCCACGGCGATTTACCTGATTCAAGGCTGGCTGGTGATTTTCGTGGGCCGCTCGCTCCTCCAGGCCATCGGCTGGCACGCCATGCTTTGGCTGGCCGCGGGCGGCCTGGCGTATACGCTGGGCGTGGTCTTTTACGCGCTCGACCGGATCCGCTACTTCCACGCCGCATGGCACATCTTCGTGCTCGCCGGCAGCGCCGCCCATTACTGCGCGATTCTGTTCTACGTGGTCCCATCTCGCGCGTGAGCTGCTCGACACCACTCTGCTAATGTCCCCAGTCTCGTTGAATTCCGTCGCCACGACGCTGACGGGCGGCATGAAGGCACCATAGCGAGCCGCCTTCAGCACCACGCCTGCAGCAGCCGGGGACAACCCGGCCTCCGTTCTGCCCTCCATCGCGCTTCAAATTCTCCGTTGACAGAGGCTGAGCGGCTAAGGATAATCTGCCCATGACTAGACGCAAATCGCTCATTTCAGCAGTGATGGCTCCTCTGATCATTGGTGTGTGCTGTTTGGTGCGCCTCATGAGCCAGCCTGGCTTTGCCGCATATCGCTCGGTCAACGTCATGCAAATAATTGGCGCAGGGATGTGCTTCGGTGTCGCGTTATTCGCCCTGATCGTCTTGCTCCGCACACCCCGAACCTGAGACGCGCTTTCCCACCGAGGACACCAGCTGGTGCGGGCTGTCGGCCGCCTCTTCCTTCCCCGCCAGAATACGGACAGGAAAATTGACCCCGACCCGACATTGACGATAAAATCAAAGAGTTTGGCGATGCACCCCCGTTGCGGGTGCGCGGGATGTTTGAGGGCTCTCCGCCCCGGCTAGTGCGGCCGCCTCCCGATGCAGTCACAGTCTGTGTCCGCCCCAATCGAGCACACGGATTTGAGCTATGCGCCTGGCTGCGAGGCCTGAGCGAGAGAGGGTTTGTCATGTACGCAGTCATTCGCACCGGGGGCAAGCAATATCGCGTGGCCCCAGGCGACGTGTTAAAGATCGAAAGCGTAACCGGCGGCCCGACCGTCGAGTTCAGCGACGTGCTGGCGGTCTCCGGCGAGCCGGGAACCATTACCAAGCCGGCAACGGCCAAGGTCACCGCGGAAGTTGTCAGCGAGGGCCGCGGCGACAAGATTCTGGTCTTCCATTTCAAGCGCAAGAAGCAGTACAAGAAGCTGCAGGGGCATCGGCAGAACTTTACCGAGGTGCGCATCCAGGCCATTGAGGCCGACGGCGTGACCTACGACGGGAAGAAATAGCTTTCAGCTCTTAGCCTTCAGCTCTCAGTTTTTCCTTGCTGAGGTAGGAGCGGCGGATGTTTGAGACAAATTAGCTGACAGCTGAAAGCTGACAGCTTGGGAGATTGAGCAATGGCACATAAAAAAGGTGGAGGCAGTTCCACAAATGGACGGGATTCAAACGCGCAGCGGCTCGGCGTAAAAGCCTTTGCTGGCCAGCTAATCACAGGTGGTTCCATCATCTCGCGGCAGCGCGGCACGCGCATCAAGCCGGGCCCCAATGTGGGCATCGGCTCCGACGACACGCTTTTTGCCAAGGTGACCGGCCGCGTGGTCTTTACCGACCGCGGACGCCGCGGGCGCTTCGCATCCATTGACCCTGTGGCGGAGTAACCAGCCGGCATCCAGGATCGAAGAGAACTCGACTCAAAATCAAAGGCCTCGGCAATCGCCGAGGCCCTTGATGTTTCTGACCACTGATCACTAACCACTGAACACTTTTTTACGTCTCCGACTCGCGCCCCTTCATGTTGCGTGCCAGCACCTTCTCCACCACGCGCTCCACATCCGAAAGGAAGAAGCTGTTGGCGGGCTGTTGCACGGCAACTCTGGTTCCGGTGTGGCCCAGGGCGGATGCGATCTCGTTCCAGCGGTATATCGTCGAACTCGCAGGCATGAGAATCGGCTTGCGGACCGGCTCCGGCAGGATGCAGTAGACCATCCAGATCGCCAGGGTGGCCAGAATCAGGGCCTCGTAGATGAACTCCACCGGATCGTTGTGCGAAACGACGCGAGAGATCCACGACGCGACGATGAAGTCACCCGACGACAAAATGCCAAAACCGAGCGCGATGCCAAACGCCACGTCGCGGACTGTCAGGCGCAGCGCGTTCATGCTCAGGCAGAGGAAGGCCAGCAGGCACAACTCCAGTACGCTGACCGCGTGCATGAGGCCGTACGAAATGTCCGCGATGATATGAAGGCTCACATGGGCAAACGATATCGAAGACAGGCTCACAATCACAGAAACCACGGCTGCCCAGCGGAAGATTACGACGGCAAGCTTGGTAATGCCGGGGAAAGCTGTCAATGCGGAACGGAAGACCTCAATGCAGATGAAGAAGAGCAACACCGCGGTTGCGAGGTAAGTACCAAAAAAGCCGAAATAATAGATCTTGGCTAAAAGAATGTAATGAGCACCGCCCCATTGCTGGGACTCCGCGTGGAGCACGAAGAAGAGGAGCGGCGTCGAGATCGCGCGCACTACGAGGTAATAGCTCATTGCCCGGAAACGGTGCTGCAGCCCCTTGCTCCAAAAAAGGAAAGCAAGTGCGGCCCAGAGGAGAAACTCCGCCGCATTCATCGCCGACATTGCTAGATTCAATGGCATAAGGCTGTGGCGCGATACCGAGAACGCACTCAGGATAGCGCCAATCAGCCTTCATGCTCAAACACAAAAGGGTAACGAGTGGCTGGCACTTTTGTGCTAGGTCGCTGATTCAGCAGAACCCCAGCGAAATCAACGATTCGATGCGGTCTGTACTAGGCAGGTTCCATCCGACTCGCAGGGCAGAGGGGCCGGAAGGTCGAGTGGCCCGGGCGCACTGGCGGCCATCGTGGAGTGCTTGGCGAGGGGCTGGGTGGTGGCGGGAGCGAAGGAAGCCGAGGCGAGACCGGCGATAGCGACGAGCAGGGCGAACATGCGAATTGCAGGATTCATCTTTAGTAACCTCTTCGAGTCGGAGTTTGAAAGAGA
Organism: uncultured Acidobacteriaceae bacterium; assembly: GCA_963732305.1. Taxonomy (GTDB): domain Bacteria; phylum Acidobacteriota; class Terriglobia; order Terriglobales; family Acidobacteriaceae; genus Telmatobacter. The sequence goes on along the minus strand of CAVSYW010000001.1, from coordinate 379,414 downwards.
CTTGTCCCTTCCTTGACAAAGATAGTATCCTAGATTTCCGCATAAGTATAGTTTTTTCATTGTGTTAACAAAATAGGACGGGATATAGTTACTGACGTAATTTTCTGTGGTCGCACAGATGCCAGCGGTAACCAAGTGCATGGCTGTATCTCGCCCCCAATCGCGCCTCCACCACATGGTAAAATAGTGATAGACAAACAGGCTTGATCGCCTCGGTTTTCAAGCGCTTAGTCGCTCTCCAGCGTCCGGAAAAACGTCTCCGGTGACCCTCAATTGGACACACCTGCCTTTGGAACGGAATCTTATGGCGACTGAAGTTCTGAGCAGCTCCTCCATGCAGCACGGCGACAACGATAGCTACACCGGAGAGAACATCAAAGTTCTCGAAGGACTGGAAGCGGTCCGCCTGCGCCCTGCCATGTACATCGGCTCGACCGGCGAAATGGGGTTGCATCACCTCGTCTACGAGGTGGTCGATAACTCTGTGGATGAGGCGCTTGCGGGCTACGCGAGAAAGATCGACGTTGTTATCCATGTAGACAACTCCATTACCGTTGTCGACGATGGCCGCGGCATTCCCGTGGATATGATGGACCTGCCGGGCGGCGAACGCTTGCCCGCTGCGCAAGTGGTGCTCACCAAGCTGCACGCGGGCGGCAAATTCGACGCTTCGACGTACAAAGTTTCCGGCGGTCTGCACGGCGTGGGCGTGAGTTGCGTGAATGCGTTGAGCGAGGAGTTCGAGGTGGAAATCTGGCGTCCGGAAAAGCCGGGCGAGGCCAGCCACACCTACGAGCAGAGTTATTCGAAGGGCGTACCCACTTCCAAGCTGATCAAGACTGGCACCAGCAAGCGCCGGGGCACCAAGGTGCATTTTCTGCCCGACAAAAGCATCTTTGTCACCGCTGAATTCAACTACGACACACTGGCACAGCGGCTGCGCGAAATGGCCTTCCTCAACAAGGGCCTCGAGATCACGTTGACCGACGAGCGCACCGCCGACAGCAAAACCGGCGAGCCGCGCCGGGCCGAATTCAAGTACGCCGGCGGCATCGCCGAGTTCGTCAAGCATCTCAATCGCGGCAAGAGCGTGCTGCATGACAAGCCCATCGTCATGGAGGCCTCCCGCGACAGCGTCGAAATCGACATTGCGCTGCAATACAACGACAGCTACTCCGAGACGGTCTTCAGCTTCGCCAACAACATCAACACCGTCGATGGCGGCACGCATCTTTCCGGGTTTCGCGCGGCGCTCACGCGCACCATCAATTTCATCGGCCAGCAGATGGGCCTCTTCAAAGATCTAAAAGAGAGCCTGAGCGGTGACGATGTGCGCGAGGGCCTGGTGGCCGTGGTCAGCGTCAAGTTGTCGCAGCCGCAATTCGAGGGCCAGACCAAGGGCAAGCTCAACTCCGACATCGCCGGCACCGTGCAGGCCTTCGTCAACGAGCGCCTGGGAATGTTTCTCGAGCAGAATCCTCCCGTGGCGCGCCGCATCATCAACAAGGCTATTGAAGCGGCCCGCGCGCGCGAGGCGGCCCGCAAGGCGCGCGACCTGACGCGGCGCAAAGGCGCGCTCGATGGCGGCGGACTGCCGGGCAAACTCGCCGACTGCAGTGAGCGCAATCCCGAGCGCTGCGAACTCTATCTGGTCGAGGGCGAATCGGCCGGCGGCACCGCCAAGCAGGGACGCGATCGCAAATTCCAGGCCATCCTGCCGCTTAAGGGCAAGATCCTCAATGTCGAGAAGGCGCGCTACGACAAGATGCTCGGCCACGAGGAAATCCGCGCCATGATTACCGCGCTCGGTTGCGGCATCGGCAAGGAAGACTTCGATCCCTCCAAGATCCGCTACGGCAAAATTATTCTCATGACCGACGCCGACGTGGACGGCTCGCACATCCGCACTCTGCTGCTCACTTTCTTCTTCCGGCACATGACCGAGCTCATCAAGCGCAACAACATCTATATCGCGCAGCCGCCGCTCTACAAGATCAAGAAGGGCCGCTTTGAGCAGTACATCAAAGACGATCGCGAGTTTGTGAAGGTGATGGTGAACCGCGCGGCCGAAGGCATGATCGTGCGTCACGGAGAGACCGCGAGCCGCATCGAAGGCGCCGAGCTTACCCGGTTCATGGCCACGCTCAATGAGTATCTCGGCTTTGTCGAGAAGGTCGATAAGCGCATCCGCAACGAAAAGCTCACCGAGATGCTGGCCCGCGCAGAGTTGACGCATCGCGCCGATTTCTCTTCGAAGGACGGCAAGGGAGTTCCGGAAAAAATTGCTGCACTGCACAAGCAGCTCGCCGAGCTCGCCGAAGAGTTTCAGTTCAAAGTGAATAAGCCGGTGGAGGACGAGGAACACCACACTTGGTCCGTTTGCTTTACCGACGCGCAGGGCGCCACGCGCTGCATCGACTGGACGCTGGCTTCGAGCCCCGAGTTCCGCCAGATGATGTCGAAGTACTCGCTCATCAAGGAGTTTCTTGAACCGCCATTCCTGATTGAGTACGCCGCAAAATCTGCTGCGGCCGTTGCGGAAGAAGACGAAGAGGCAGAAGGCCCAGAAGCCAAGATGGAAGCAAAGACGGAAACCAAGGCTCCCGCGCGCACTGCGCGCCACCTGCGCGAGCCGGTAGAAAAGCAAACCGCCCGCGAGCTCTTCGCCTACATCGTGGAGCAGGGCAAGAAGGACTACCAGGTTCAACGCTACAAAGGCCTGGGCGAGATGACGGCCACGCAGCTTTGGGAAACCACGATGGACCCTGAGCATCGCACGCTGCTTTCCGTCAAGCTCGAGGACATTGCCGAAACCGAGGCCATTTTCACCACTCTCATGGGCGAAGACGTGGAAGCCCGCCGCAAATTCATCGAAGACAACGCGCTGGACGTGAAGAACCTCGACATCTAGTGAAGCAGGGCGCCAGTAAGCTTAACCTTATATATCCGGAAGAATCCGGGCATTGACCAGGCACTCTGCGGTCAGCGGGAAGTGGCATCCGATTCCACGCAGGGCCATCTAAACGATTGAAAATAAATAGTAGGCGCGATTGGATTCGAACCAGCAGCCTCTTCCTTGTCAGTGCCTTTATAGCCACTGCTTTCAACAACTTTCAAGGCGTTTGAGACTGCCAAAGGACGCCTGTCTGATCCGCTATATCGAATCGCGCCTCGCATCGCGTTATCGTTTCGATCCCACACAAATGCGGCGACCACCCTCAGCTCCATGAACCCAGAGCACACGCGGCAGTAAGCGGCAACTCGATCTGAAAAGCCGCGCTCAAGAAATGTGATCTTGTCTGGATGAGTGCGCGCGTAATTCATCCGCTTGTGAAACAGTGCCAACCTTCCATGGATTGGAAAATTGCCTTCTGCGACGTGAGACGCCATGAGTTGAGCTATCCTATGGGTAATTTCAGCGAACTAACGTGATCTTTCCATTGCGCATGGCGGCAGCCTGTTGTCCGTCCGCAGGCAAAACTTGCTGTGGTCGTACTTTTGGCGGATACATGGGCAGTTCCAGTCGGCGTACAGTTCGACTCGACTCGGAAACGTCGCTTCTGACGCTATGGAAATGGCGCTATGAGTCGGGCAGAACTGGCGCCTGGCGCCGCAGGGTTGCGCGAATACCGAAATGAAAGCGGTTTCAACAGTGCTAATCGAGGCTTGAGAGTCGCTTGAAGCCGGATTCGCGGCCCATTTATTTACTTGAGGAGGAAGTTATGCAATCGATCAGCGCAAAGAGCCTGCGAGCTCTGGTGCTCGTTTTCCTAGTGGCCCTCGTCGGCTCTGGCGTGCTTGTCTATGGGCAAGGCACCAGCGGCAGTCTCACCGGGCAGATTTCCGATTCTACGGGCGCGGCTGTCGCCAACGCGTCAATCACTCTCAAGAACATCGATACCAATTCTGTTCAGATGGTGACTTCCGACAGCACAGGAATTTATCTGCTCAAGCCGGTAATGCCAGGCAATTATCTACTCACCATCACGGCAAAGGGCTTTGCCGTGTACGTGCAGAAAGGCATTGTCATCACGGTCGACCTGGCCGCCACCCAGGATGTACACCTCAAGGTCGCCTCGGCCGCGAGTGAAGTTGTTACCGTTACCGCCGACGCGGAGCTGGTCAATACCACTTCGGCAGAGCTGGGACAGACGGTGAATGAAGCCGCTATCTCCGCGCTGCCGCTCGACGGGCGCGATCCTTCGGCCCTGGTATTCACGATCCCGGGCTCGGTCAACGTCCAGCATCATGGCGGCGAGACTATCCAGACCGGATTCTCATTCCCGACCGAAACCGGGGCCGGCATCGGCAGCGGCCGCAACGGCAGCACCTACTATATGCTCGACGGCGTCACCAATATGGATAACTACGACGGACTGTCGGCTACATTCCCGAACTCCGACGCTACCCAGGAGTTCAAGGTCCTCACCAGCAACTTCGGCGCGCAATACGGCTTTGCGCCCAGCGCAGTGGTCTCCATCGCCACCAAAAGCGGCAGCAATACATTCCACGGCGGCGCCTTCTGGTATGTCCGCAACAACGCCATGAATGCCACCAACTGGTTCAGCCACGCGGCCGATACCATGAGGCGCAACCAGTTTGGATTGTTCGGCGGCGGCCCGATCAAGAAGGATAAGCTCTTTATCTTCGCCAACTACCAGGGCACCAAGATCATCTGGAACTCCACCGACACGTTGACCAGCACGCCGACCGCAGCCATGCTCACGGGCGACTTCAGCGGCCTGGCCTCGGCGCCTGATCTGGCTTCGGGCACGACCGACCTGCTTGGCCCCTTCAAGACCATCGGCGGCAAGCCCAACCAGCTCGACACCACGATAGGCCATCTGTCTCCGGCTTCGACTTATTTTGCCAAGTACGGCATGATCCGAGGCGCCACAACGGCGCCCAACGGCACCGCCCTGAAGAACGGACTGCAAACGGCCAATGGCGACATGATGTACACCTATCCCACCGTCCACAACACCTACGACGAGGGCACCCTCAAGGTGGACTACAATGTCTCGCCCACCCAGACCCTCACCCTGCGCTCGTATACCAACTACTTCTCACAACCGTCGTCCGACGTCGCGGGCAATATGGAAAGCGCCTACAATCACTCGTCGTGGACGGCCAGCTTCTGGAACGAGGATTTTTACTTCAACAACCTGCTGCAGCACACCTGGACTATCAATCCGACCACAGTCAACACCATCTCGGTCTTCATGAACCAGATGAGCGCGCACAGCGCCGCCCAGGAACTGGGCAGCGACGGAAAGCCGATGTGCTTCTCCAATAACAGCGGAGATGCGAATGGAGTGAACATTGGCGTCAGCGAGCCCGCGGGCAGCTGCTTCATGGGCGCTCTCCGCATTAACTCGAATTATGGCTTTGAGAGCGGCTGGGATGAGCCCTCGGCGGAAGTCCGCAACACCCTGGGCTTCACCGACACGCTCAACAAAATCCTCGGCAAGCACTCGATCACGGCGGGCGTTGACCTACTCCATCAGCACGCGGTCGAAAATACGGCGTATCCGACGCAGCCGCTGATCGGGTTTGGAAGAAGCGGAACCGGCTCGGGTAAGAGTTCCTATACCGGCATTTCTTGTTCCGGCTCCTCCCAAATCGGTTGTTCGCCCTGGGGCGGCTACCTGGCCGAATACATGCTGGGCGACGCATTAGGCTACATGCAAGGCGCCGGCGAGATTGCCGATGTGACCGGCTGGCAGTTTGGACCCTTCGTCCAGGACGACTGGAAGATTCGCCCTAATCTGACGATCAACCTCGGCTTGCGCTGGGATCCGAACACGCCTCCCGTCTCAAAGAACGGTCGTGGCTCTGCCTGGGTCCCAGGCGCGGCCACCGTCGCCGGTTTTGCGAATAGCAACCCCGGCAAACAAAGCACCGTGTATACCAATTCCCCCGCGGGACTGCTCTTCCCGGGCGACCCAGGTGTACCAGATACCCTGATGAACAGCGACTACGGTTACTGGGAGCCTCGCATCGGACTGGCTTACCAGCCCAAGTTCCTTCCCCGCACTGTCTTCCACACCGGTTTCGGCATCTTCACCGGCCCGCTTCAGTATTCGGAGTACAACCACGCTGCAGACGTTGCCCCCTTCAGCCCCACCTTCAACTTCACCGGTTGGTGCTGGCCGTGCAGCAACGACACTGCCTTGGGGGGCGCGATTATTCCCTTTGATAACCCCTGGTCCGGCTCCATTGCAGCAGGGGGTCCCCCCTATACCACCAGCCCGTTCCCAGGAACATTCTCATGGGCGACGCTCGGCTATAAGCCCGCGAAAAACATTGCCATTCCTACCGGCCAGTCCGTCGGTCAAGCATTCTCGCGCGACTTCAAGCTGCCCACAACCTATGCCTGGAACGCCTCCGTCGAGCATCAGGTGTCCGCAACGACGGTTCTTCGCTTGGCCTATGTCGGCAATGAAACCGATCATCTGTCGGTGCTCATCGACATGAACCCGGAGTGGGCGTCAAAGATACCCGTGAATTCGAGCGTAGGGGATATTTACGATGACCAGAGCTGGGCGACGGCGAGCTACAATTCGCTCGAGATCAGCCTGGATCAACACCCATGGCACGGTCTCCAGGTGCAGTCCAGCTTCGCGTGGTCGCATACCCTCGACATCACCGGCACCAGCAACGTCTCCTACGGCAATCCGGCGCTGGGCAATCCCATCAGCGCCGCATGGAACCGCGGCAACTCCAGTGCAGACGTGCCGTGGAGCTGGATCACCAACGGGATCTACCAGGCGCCCTCGCTCAGGGACAAGGGCAGGCTGATGGAAGAGACCGTGGGCGGCTGGCAGTTGAGCGGCATCATCAACTTACAGAAGGGCAGTCCGTTCGGGATCGGCCAGTGGAACTCGGACCCTGGAGTTGGCATGTGGAACGACCGCGCCGATTTTGTTCCGGGCCAGGCCGTCAATATGGGAAAAGGCAACCACTGGGATTGGGTTAACTCGAGCAAGGGCTACTTCAACGAGGCCGCCTTCATCGATCCGTATGGCACCACCACCGGCCACACCACGCCCGCTTGCAACGACAAAACTCCGGGATGGTGCGGCTTCGGCAACACCAGCAAGAACGCCTACTTTGGACCCGGCGTCTTCGGCATCAATGCTTCGATCATGAAGAACTGGGAGCTGACAGAAGGAAAGACCTTCCAATTCCGCTGGGATGCCTTCAACGCTACCAACCATCCGAACTTCGCCGGCCCCTCGTCCACTGTGAACCAGGCCGCTGGTACGTTTGGCGTAATCAGCGGCACCAACGGACAGCCTCGTTACTTCCAGGGCGCTCTTCGCTTGACCTTCTGATTTCGCGTCTTCACTCTGGCAGTCCGGATCCCGCGATCCGGACTGCTTTTTCGGGTGCGCCGTTGGGCATGGGTTTCGAACGTAGAGTTGGGCGACCCCTACTTTCGTCGGATGCCAGCGCACGATCGGCGTGCCTATGATGGGAGCGCAAGTTGGAGACATCGACAAAGCGATGAAGCACAAAATCCTCGACAGCTTCCGTGGTTTCGTCCTGGCAGCCGCGACGGTCGTCCTCATGGGTTGCGGCGGAGGGGGCGGAGGGGGAGCAACCACAACCACGCCCCCGTCAACCGCGCCCGCGCCCACCTTCTCGCTTGAAGCCGGAATCTACGCGACGGCGCAATCCGTCACCATCTCCGACTCCATTGCCGGCGCAACGATCTACTACACCACCAACGGAACCACGCCCACCACTGCCTCAAGTGTCTATTCCAGCGCGATCGCCATTCCGGCGACTCCGGCTACCGAAACCATCCAGGCTATCGCCGTGGCCACGGGCTACGAAAACTCCCCGGTCGCATCCGCCGTCTATTCGATGACCTCACCCCCGGCGACGGCCACTGTCGTTGGAGCCGATGTCGGATGGCTGACCCAACTTGAGAGCATGGGGTATAGCTGGATCGATACCACCGGCGCATCGGGAAGCGCGCTGCAGATTCTCAAGAATCATGGCGTGAACACCATCCGCATCCGGACTTTTGTGAATCCCACCATCGCCTCCGGCGTCCTGGGTGTGGGCGACAACAATCAGGCAGGCAGCATCGCCTTGGCCGTGCTCGCCAAATCGATGGGCTTCAAAATCGAGATCGACTTCCATTTGAGCGATACCTGGGCAGACCCTGGGCATCAAACCACTCCGGCCGCGTGGACAAATGATAACTATGCCCAGTTGCAAACCGACCTCTATAACTACACTTTTGGCTTCATGACCGCGCTGGCGGCGGATGGAATCTATCCGCAATATGTGCAAGTCGGCAATGAAATCGACGGCGGCATGCTCTGGCCCATTGGCTCCAACAGCACCAGCTTCAGCCAGCTCGCCGGCCTCATCAACAGCGGCTACAGCGCCGTGAAGGCGGTCAGCAGTTCCACGCAGGTCGTCATTCACTTGTCGACCATCAGCAATCTCAGCACTTTTGAGTGGTTCTTTGATGCGCTGACGGCCGCCGGCGGAAATTTCGACATCATTGGAGGCTCCTATTATGACGGCCCGTCAAACATCGCCACGGTTGCCGCCAACCTGAATGCGATCGCCGCTCGCTATAGCAAGCCGGTGTTGATCTGCGAGATCGGCCAACTGTATAGCGATCCAACCGATGCCTATACCGATGTGCAGGGTGCGATCCATGCGATGAATGCCGTGCCCAACAATATGGGGCTGGGAGCGATCTACTGGGAGCCGGAAGCTCCTGACAATGCCGCCACGAGTGATTACACGATGGGCGCTGTGACTGCGGGTTCAGGCAATGTGCTGCAATTTACGACCGCGATCAATGCTTTCTGAATTCAAGCACAGCCGCATCGCGGATAGGAACTTAGTAGTATTGTCACCGGGCAATCGGGCAATCCATTCTCAATTATGTCGGATGATTCCGGCAACTCAGGCTCTACGCAGTACCTCGATCGCGCCGATTTGGTGCCGGGAGCACTTCTTACTGTCAAGCAGGGATCGCGTTCACGTTGGTTGAACAATTACCTCAACGCAGCTGCCGTCACGATTAATCTCCCGGGAATACATGGGTCTTGGGCGGAGAACTGCATTCTGTTGCCTGTTCTTAGTCCCTGTCTTCCTATTCCCTCGGTCCCTTGTTCCCTTGGCCCCTGCCTTTTCACGTCCGCGGCACGCGCACCTCAATGCGCACGCCCTTCCCCGGCGCGCTGGCCAGATGAAACTTCCCGCCTGACCGCTCCGCCCGCTCCTTCATGCCTTTGAGTCCGAAGTGGTGGCCGTTTTCGCGGCCCGTCTGCTGCGGATCGAATCCGCAGCCGTCGTCATCCATATCCAGAACCAATTCGCTGTTGTTATAGGTGAGCGCCACGCCTACTCGCGCCGGATGCCCGTGCAGCATAGAGTTGTACGCCGCCTCGCGCGCCACCATCAGCAGATCGTGCGCCACCGGCTCGGTCACCGCAAAGGGTGTGCCACTCATACGCCATGTCACAGGCACCTGGAACTCGCTGCTCACTTGCTTCGTCATGCTTTCCAGTTTTTCGCCCAGGCTGTGGGCGTCGTCCGTCTTGCGCAGATTCCAGATCGCCTCGCGCGCCTCATCAATGGTGTTGCGCAACTGCGTACGTGCGAAATCCATCAGTCCTGCACCACGGCTGTCCTTCTCGCCCTCCATCGCCTGCGCTTCTAACAACGCCGAGACTCCCGTGCATCCCTGGATCACCGTGTCGTGCATCTCGCGCGCCAGGCGGCTGCGCTCCTCCAGGACCGCTTCAAACCGCACCCGGACCTGCCGCACCCGGTATTGATACAAGCCAAACACCAGCAGCGCCGCGAGCCCGGCACAGCCTGCCATAAACCACCATGTGCGATAGAAGAATGGTCGCTGCACGATCGCCATCGAAGCCTCGCTCGCCGCATCCGGATTGCTCACGTCGAAGGTCTGAACGCGAAAGCGATAATGGCCCGCCGGCAGGTTGGTGTAGTCCGCCGTGCGTGCCGAGGTGGGTGCGCTCCAATCTTTGTCAAAGCCTTCCAGCATGGATCGGAAGCGCAGGCCGTCCTGCGAGCGCAGTTGAATGGGTGTGAAGTCGAATTCCAGGCGTCCGTTCCCGGGCCGCAGCACCACCTCGCCGTCCGCCGTCACCGGCCGCCCGTCCGCCAGCACGCGCTGGATGAACAGTGGCGGAGGAGCCAATGCAGTACGCCCGAGCGAAGGAATATGCAGAGGTCCGAGATTGCTCGGGAGCCAGACATCGCCCTGCGGCGTGATGCAGCCCGATGATTGCGTGCCTCCGTAAATCTCCGTGTTGGCCGCCATGTCCGCAGTCGAGTAAAACATCAGCGCGAAATGGCGCGGCAGCGACTCAGCCTGCGCATCCAGCTCGTGCCGGTTCACCAGCGCTGCGCCGTTGGGGCCGCTCAGCCACAGGTGTCCCGCCGCATCCTCGAGAATCTGGTAGATCGCGTTGCCCGGCAATCCGTCCGCGGCCGTAAACTGCGCCAACTTCCCGGCGCGGTATCGGAACAGTCCACTGTTGCGCGTGCCAAACCACAAGCCGCCATCGGCATCTTCATGAATCGCCCACGTCTTCGTCTGCGCCAGTGCCGTAGTCACCGCATCGCTAAGGAAAACGCCGTCGCGCAAATGGCTCACGCCGCGATCTGTGCCGATCCACAAATCGCCGTTGCGGTCCTCCAGCAAGGCACGCGTGCTAAAGTATGCCAGCCCGTCACGCATCTGGTAGCTCACAACGCGCGGCCGCCCGTTCTCCCAAAGAATGTGATTCAGACCCTCGTCGGCTGCTACCCACATGCTCCCGTCGCGGTCCTGCGCCATGGCGCGGACAAAATTGTTCGACATGCCCTCGCGCGTCGTCAGGTGCATCGTTTCGCCGGCCGCGATGCGGTACACTCCGTCTCCGTCGGTCCCCAACCACAGCGCGCCGCCGCGGTCGCGGTACACATTGCGCACGTGATCGCCGCCTGTCCCCGGCAAGCGCATGGGCGTCACCGCGCCATCTTTCATCCGGAACAGCAAGGTCGAGCCGATCCAGAAGCTGCCGTCGCGGTCCATGTAGATGGTCCCGAAGTCGGAATCGTTGGCCTTGGGCAGCGGAATGATGCTCACTTGTGCCATGGTCAGTCGTAGCATCCCCGTTTGCGTCCCGATCCAGAAGTTCCGCTCATCGTCTTCAAAAAAGTTAAGCACGGTGTTGCTCGGCAGCGACTGCGGAGCTGTAATCTGCGTCAGGCCGCCCGCGCGATACTCAAACACACCCTGACCGATCGTGCCGATCCACAACACTCCGTCCGTCGTCTGGCGCAACACCCGCACCGTTCCCGTAATCCCACTCACGCGCTCGAAGCTCTTCGCGCCCGGCGTCATGCGGTTCAGTCCGGAAACCGTGCCCACCCACATCGTTCCATCCTGAGTTTGCAGAATGGACTTCACGCGGTTCTGGCTGCTCTCTCCGCGCATCGTATATTCGGTCGCGGCCCCGCCTGCCATGCGAATCAGCTTCGATCCGCCCACCCACAACCCACCGTCTCGATCTAGGTAAATCTTGTGTACGGCTAGCGACGGCACATCGCCGGTCCCGTCCACGCGCACAAACCTGTCTCCGTCCAGCCGCAGCAAGCCGTTGTCCGTCCCGGCCCAGATGTTGCCCGTCCCGTCCTCGGCCAGGCTCCGGACGAAGTCGTTGCTCAACCCTTCGTGCGTGGTCCACGAGCGAAACTCACCTTGCGCGTAACGCGCCAACCCGCCGCCCTCGGTCCCGATCCAAAGCGCTCCGTCGCGCGAAACCATCAGGCAAAAGATGCTGTTCTCATGGAGTTCCGGCGTATTTTGCCGGTCGAAGACCGTGAAGTGGACGCCATCGAAACGCACCAGTCCGCCGCTGGTGCCGATCCAAAGGTATCCATCCCGCGTCTGGGCGAAAGCCTGCACCGTCTGCTCCGGCAGCCCATCGGATGCTTGCCAGATATGGCGCGTGTATCCGGCAAAGGCGTCGGCCTCCGCCGCAGCGCAGGCTCCCGCACCCATCACGATCCAGGCGGCCAATGCAACCCAGGCGGCAATCGTAAGTACTTTATGCATGGCGGCGCTCAGTATACCGCGATGCTGCTCATCCCAGTGTCGGAGTAGCCCCGTGCCCCATCCATTCGCGCTCTTTGCGAATGGGTGGGAAACCGCGGAGCCGGTCAGTCCTCCCCGGAAACTCCGAAAATCGCCGCCCTATCCGACTTTCGACGGATCAAAAAAATGCGCCGGGGGAATACAGTGGTCTTTCTCGAAGACGATGCTGCGACGTCACGCTCGAGAGAGGATTGATGGCACGGAGCCTATCGCAATGTCTTCCTTTATACGATTCATCTCAAAGGGCTCCCCAATCTGCCGGACCCCGATCCTGAGACCCTCGATCTGTAGATTCGACGGGCTTCTTCTGGCCACCGCGCTTCTACTGATCGCTGCGCTTTCGCCCGCATCGGCTCACGGGCAAACCGTCGCCACGCCGATTCGCATCGATGCCAGCCAGCCCTGGCGCGAACCTGGTCCGGCACGCTATGACGAAAGTTTCGCTGCCACTCCTGCGGGACTCACCCTTGGCCTGAACAACCGTTTCCTCACCCTCGACGGAAAACCCTGGCTCCCCGTGTCAGGAGAGTTTCACTTTTCGCGCTACCCGCGCGACCGGTGGGAAGACGAAATCCTCAAAATGAAGGCCGCCGGCGTCAATGTCGTCTCCACCTACGTCATCTGGATCCATCACGAGGAGATTCAGGGCCAATTCGACTGGACCGGTCAACGCGACCTGCGTGCCTTCGCCCAGCTTTGCAACAAACATGGCATGTATCTGATCGCGCGCATTGGCCCCTGGGACCACGCCGAAGTGCGCAACGGCGGCTTGCCCGACTGGGTGCTCAAGCAGGGTCCTACCCGCGAGAACGACCCCGCGTATCTCGCTTCGGTCCGCACCTGGTATGGTCAGATCGGCGAGCAGCTCAAAGGTCTGCTTTGGAAGGACGGCGGTCCCGTCATTGCCATACAGCTTGAGAACGAATACTCGAAGCGCGGTCCTCGTGCCGGCGAAGCGCACATCCTCGAACTGAAGAAGCTCGCTCTTGCCAGCGGCCTCGTCGCGCCGCTCTATCTCATTACCGGCTGGGACGATGCCGTGGTGCCTCCGCGCGCAGTCATTCCCGTATACGGCGGCTATCCGGCTGCGCCATGGGACAGTTCCGTTGCCAGGCTCCCGCCCGCCGAGATTTATGCATTTCGATTTTTGAGCCGCGTGGCCGCCAACGTCAACGCCGATCGCGGTCCCGGCGAGCCCGGCGCTCTGCCCTCCGAATCCGACTTGCTGCCTTACCTCACCGCGGAGATTGGCGGCGGCATCGAAGATACGTATCACCGCCGTCCCGTCATCGCGCCCGACGACATCGCTGCTGTGGTTCCCGTTATGCTCGGCTCTGGCGTTAATCTCTACGGCACCTATATGTTCCAGGGCGGCGAAAATCCCGACGGCCGGCTCACCACCCTCCAGGAATCGCAGGCCACGGGCTATCCCAACGATCTGCCGATCAAGTCCTATGATTTTCAGGCGCCGCTGGGCGAGTTTGGCCAGGAGCGCGCGTCGCTTCGCAAATTGAAAATCTTCAATTACTTCCTAAACGATTTCGGAGCCGATCTCGCGCCCATGGTCGTCCACGCTCCCGCTGCGCAGCCCCGCAACTCCGCCGATCTCTCGGTTCCGCGCGTCGCTGTTCGCTCCCATGGCGACGCCGGATTCATCTTCTTCAACAACTACGTACGCGGTGCATCCATGCCCGTGCGCCGCGCCGCGCAATTTCAGATTCATTTGCCTGAGACAAACGGCGAGCCCTGTGCCACACTCGCCATTCCACGCCATCCCATCGATTTGCCCTCGGGCGCTTATTTCATCTGGCCCTTCAACCTTCGTCTCGAAGGCATCACGCTGCGCTACAGCACGGCGCAGCTCTTCACGCGCCTCGAAAGCTCAGGCATTCAGACCGTCTACTTTGAAGCCCTGCCCGGCATCCCGCCGGAATTCGCCTTCGACGCCGCGACCGTCCGCACCGTGAAGGCTTCCAGCGGAGAAACCGTCACCGACTCCGGCGTCCTCTACGTCACAGGCATCCAACCCGGCGTCAATTCCTCGATCAACGTCGTATCCTCCGATGGCAAATCCCTGCGCCTCGTAGTCCTCACGTCGAGCGAGGCCGAAGACGCCTGGAAAGTGCGCATCGCAGGCAGCGATCGTCTGCTCATTACCAGCCAGGACTTTCTCACCGACCCCGACGCTCGTCCCGCGCACATCTGGTTGCGTTCTCTCGCAGATCCGCACTTCGAATTCTCAATCACGCCGCCCACATCGGCTCTGCTCCAAGCCAGCGTGCCGCTCATCCCCGTCGCCGTCACAGACCGAAGCGCCGCATTCACTGTCGAGGTCCCGAAGTGGCATGGCGCATTGCAATCGACCGAGATCGAGCCAGATGCCGAGGCACCTCCGGTAAAGACCGGCCCGGCGCAGGACTGGCGTCCGCATGGCGTGGCGCAAGCGCCCCCTGCTGGCGAACTTCCCGAGGCTGCCCAATGGTCGATCGACGTTCCCGCCGGCGCGCTCGACGGACTCAGCGAGCTCTTCCTCGAAGTCACCTACAAGGGCGATCTTGCGCGCCTCGAGGCGAATCACCAGACTCTCGACGACAACTTCTACAACGGCAAGCCCTGGTTGGTAGGCCTCGAGCGCTTCCTCGCGCCCAATGGCTCCGGAAGCTTCGATCTCAGCATCCTTCCCCTGCGCAAAGACGCGCCGGTGTACTTCGAGTTTCCCGTGCCTCTCAAGTTTGGGCAGAACGGCCAGATCGACAAGCTGGACAGCATCCGCCTCGTTCCCGAGTACCAGTTTGCGATCACGATGGGCCCCGAGTAACGATGGACGCGGAGATTACCTCCATGCCCGCAACCCGTGAAGATTTCCGCAGGCGCCGGCACATCCGGTTGCTGCAGTCCGCGCCGTTCCCGATGGCCTGGGCCAGGGCGTTTTCTGGTGGGAGCCCGCCGCAGAGGGCGGCTTGCGCAGCCACTGCTTCTTCGATAACGACGGCAAACGTTCTACCTGTAAGCGTCTTCTTCGACGAGCCGTAAATAAGCGGGGTTAGCGGAGCTAGACTGGAGGCACGCAATGAACGATCAGCGCGAGGACGATCAGCAGGGGAGCGGTCAAGCGGTCATGAAGGAAGCTGCAAAAATCAAAGTCCTCGTTGTCGACGATCACCCCATCATGCGCGTCGGCATTGCGGCCATCATCGACGCCACACCCGATATGACCGTGGTGGCCCAGGCCGGCAGTGGGGAAGAGGCCGTCGAGCTCTTCGAAAAGCACCTGCCCGACATCACGCTCATGGACCTGCGCCTGCCGGGCATCAGCGGCGTCGAGGCCATCCGCATTCTAATGTCGCGCCATCGCAGCGCGAAATTTGTCGTCCTCACCACGTACGAGGGCGACGAAGACATCCATCAGGCATTGCAGGCGGGCGCGCGCAGCTACATCATCAAGGGAATGCCGCACGAAGCCCTGGTCGGCGCCCTGCGGCGTGTCCAATCGGGCGGTCGTTTTCTGCCCCAGCCCGTCAGCCGCGCCCTCAACGCGCGCATTCCCAACTCCGATCTCAGCGCACGCGAGCGCGAGGTGCTCGATCTCATCGTCCACGGCAAGAGCAACAAGGAAATCGCTTCCGATCTGGGCATCACCGAGTCCACTGTCAAGTGCCACGTCAGTGTCATCCTGATGCGCCTGAACGTGGACGATCGCACGCAGGCGGTCGTGACCGCATTGCAGCGCGGCCTCATCCATCTCTAAGGCCTAGAGCATTTTCCTAATTACTATAGAGTTCCGAGGCGGAGTCTGAACCATGCCTCGGCATTCTCTTGCGTGATTTGGGGTAGCAGTTCTGTGATGGCCTGATCGAGGGCCTCTTTGCTCCGGGTCTTGGCGGCGCGGAGCAACTGCTTGAGTTTGGCCCAAGCCTTCTCGATGGGGTTTAAGTCGGGCGAATAAGGCGGAAGGTAGAGCAGTTCGGCGCCTGCAGCCTCGATCATCTGACGCACTCCATCCACCTTGTGCGCGCTAAGATTGTCCATCACTACCACATCGCCGGGCTTCAGTACCGGGGATAGAACCTGTTCCACATAGGCGAGGAAGATATCTGCGTCCGTGGCCTCCTCGATGGTCATGGTGGCGATCAAGCCGCGCATGCTCATGGCTCCCAGGATAGTCAGTATTTTCCAGTTGCTTTGAGGCACGGCATCGTGTACGCGAGCCCCGCCTGCACAGCGTGCATAGAGCCTTGTCATCTGCGTGGTCACACCGCTCTCGTCCAGATAAATCAGGCGTTCCGGCGGGGTCGCGCGGATCTTTTCAAGGAACTCCACGCGCCGCAGCTGGTTGGCTTCCGTATCGCGCTCGGTGGCGTGGAGCGACTTTTTTTAAGCCGCAGGCCGAGCCTGCGCACAAGACGCCAGACCGCGCTCAGGCAGAGGCTTATCTGTGCCTCCTGTTGCAACTTTGCTTGTAACTCGGCCAAGGTCAGGTCGGCTCGCTCACGAACCCATTTCAACACCTGAGGCTCAAGCGCCGCTCCCACCAGCCGCTTACGGCCAGGCCGATGCCGCACCCGCTCGGCCTGGCCGGTGCGGTTGCGCGCCGCGGAGATCTTCCACCCCCACGCCACACTCACCCCAAAACGGCCCGACAACTCAGTGATCGTGCCCTCGCCGCGATCCAAAGCGGCAAGAAACTTACGCCGCAGATCATCATCGTAAGGCTTCGCCATACGTTATTCGTCGCGGGATTCGCCAGCAAGTTAACTATACGCTAGTTAGGAAAATGCTCTAAGGCTCGAGTGCGCAGCCGGGTACCGCGTACCCCGGGTCCCGCTTTCGATTGTTGGACCCGGAAAACCGCGAACCCTCAACTTGCCGCTCAACACACCTCGAGATACGCAGCTGAGGTTTTACACGACTCAGGAACTATGGAACCGTTGCGACCCAGCGGCAAGGGGAGATTCTTAAGGGGATGAATGCCGAAAAACAATCGCAACCGCAACCCGCCGCAGAAGCAATCGCCGATGCGCTTTACCGCAAATTTCAGTCGGAAGGAGCGAGTCTTCCGACTGCGAAATAATCTCTTGGGCTATGCTGCCGTAGTTCGGAACGGGAGAACCCTTCCGCCACGGCGGGTCTGCTCCAGAAAATCACCCCAATCCTGCATCATCTTCATGCGCGGTTCCAGATAGAGCGCGTGATTGTATGCGGCGGAAACTTCATTGCGCGGAGCGTGTGCAAGCTGCAACTCGATATGGTCGTGGTTGTATCCCTGCTCATGCAGGATTGTTGAAGCAAGCCCACGGAACCCGTGGCCGGTCATTCGGCCTTTGTAACCCATGCGCTCCAGAGCCTTCAAAATCGTCATATTGGACATGGACTTGTCTTTGTCCTGCTCGCCTGGGAAAACAAAATCGCCGTCGCCCGAGATGGTCCGCAACAATTCGAGCACTTCCACGGCCTGAGCGGACAACGGTACGACGTGCGGCGTTTTCATCTTCATCCGAGCGGCGGGAATCGCCCAGCGCCGGGCTTCAAAGTCGAACTCTTCCCAACGCGCGCCGATCAATTCGCTGGTGCGGACAAACGTCAGCGCCATGAGCTTGATTGCTTGCCGGGTGAGCGGACGGCCATCGTAAAGCTCAATCGCCCGGAGCAGGGCCGGAAGCTCCTTGGCGTCGATCCTGGCCATGTTTGTCTTGCGGGTGGGCTTGAGGATGTCGGAAGGACGAATCTCAGTGGCGGGATTGCGCTTGCAGTATCCGTGCGCGACGGCGTACCGGAAGACCATTCCGACAATCTGCAAAATCCGCTTGGCCATGTCCGAGGCTCCACGCGCCTCGATGTCCTTTGCCAATTGGACAAGCTCCATTGGTTCGATTTCAGCGACAGGTCTCTCTCCAAGGGTGGGGTAGACGTTCCCCTTCAAGCGATTCTTGGTTGTCTCTGAATGGCGCGTGCACTTGTTTCCCTTCCAGTGTTCGAGCCACAAGTCACCGATTTTCTCGAAGGTGTGCTCAGTGGCAACCATGACGGCAGTTTTCTCTGCCATGCGCTCGGCCATCGGGTCGATACCATTGGCAAGGTCCTTGCGAGCTTTCGCGTGGCGCTCGCGCGCATCGGCAAGTGATAGCTCTGGGTAAGTTCCGATAGCCATCAGCTTCTCTTTTCCCTCTACGCGGTATTTCCAGCGCCAGAGCCTGCCCCCGTTGGGCTTCACCAGCAAATAGAGGCCGTGTGCATCAGAGAGCTTGTATGGTGCGTCTGCGGGCTTTGAGCGACGAATCTGTGTATCTGTGAGCGCCATCCTTAATACCCCCATCGGTACCGGAATTTTTCCGGTACCCCCAATTTCCGAAATCGATACCCCCAATTGTACCCCCACCAGGATTCGGCTTCAATAGTGATCGGTGGGGAGTATTAGGACGCAATATCGCGTTAAATCGCCCATTTTCTGCGATTATTGGCACAAGTGTGGGATGGGATAGGAATCCTTAGGATGGTCTTGGAGGGGAAATTGGTAGGCACGACTGGATTCGAACCAGCGACCTCTTCCGTGTCAAGGAAGCGCTCTAACCAACTGAGCTACGCGCCTATGCTGCCACAACATTCAGTTTATCAAGAGCACGGGGGCTGGGAAAGGTGCGAGGGAGGCTGAGTCGCATTTTCCGCAAATCTGCGGGGTTCGCCTCATTCTTTGAGAAAATGATCGCTGTACCGCGTGAGGTCTGCCGGGAAGCAAAACTCATCGATGTGAGAATAAGGCGCGACTGTCTTTAGAGTGCCGTGCCCTGCTTAGATTGTTGCAGCTTCACAATGGGTACGGAGTAATTCAGAGCCGAGGTCCCGATCGAGTCGGATGCAGGCCCCGTTTCGCATTGCCAAAGAGAGGTCCCCGATGAAAAGAATCGTCCTGACCGCATGGCTCCTCGCATGCGCTGCCACAAGCTCCGCCGCCCAATCGCCGGGTTCCAACCCCCTCGCCACCGCGCGGGTTTTCTCCTTCGACGAGATGATCGCGAAAACCGCCCCCAATGGCGCCGTAGGGCGCAATGTCTTCAGCGGCACGCTGGCCACCGGCGAAGCCGTTGCCGTGCATGAGACCATGCAACCCGCCGGGACCGTTCCCAACCCCGCGCACCGCATCCAGCACTCTGAAGTGATCGTTGTGCAGAAAGGCACTCTCGAGTTCGATCACGACGGCAAAGCCGAGCGCGCCGGAGCCGGCTGCATCATTTATGTGGCCTTCGGGACCCTGCACGCCGTAAAGAATGTGGGGGCCGTTCCCGCAAAATACGTCGTCATCCAGATTGGCGGTGACACGAAGAAGTAGCCGCGGCACGATCGCTGGGACGCCGACGAGCCGATGGGCCGCTTTCTTGTGCCGGTCGGCCCGCCTGCGGCAGGCAATCAGCTGATCGCGCGCATGCAATTCCCTCCAACATGTGCGAAGGTCAACGGCGTAGCCTGTGCGCGGCCCGAGCCCCATTCCAAACGTAACGTTACACGCGTACTCTACTGGCTAATTTTGACGCGCCAAGTGGTATTGACTCCGTACATTCATCAGCCTAATTTTTGGACAGGCCATAACTTCGTGCATGGTAACATTGGCTTGGGGAACGCGAGCGGGGTATGTGAGCCAGCTTCCCTACCCGCTGCAGAAGCTTCAAAAAATGGTTGGATCAATGATCCGGGAGGATCTTCAGGATGAAGAAGTTGGCGTTCTTTGTGTGCTTGCTTTGCTTTGCTGCGGTGGCTTCTGTTCATGCGGATTCCATTCTTTACGACAACTCCACGGCCAATTCGTTTAATTCGTTCGGCTCGCCGCTTGGTTTGGAGTCAGGTAATATCTATTCGGAAGATAACTCCTTTGCCATCACATCGGCGGCCACGATCAATGAAATCATGGTCGGCATCTGGGTCCCATCCGGGACCACTCTGACGAGCCTGACGGGGGGAATCTACACAGCGCAATTTGCAGGCGGAGCCGATCTGGAATCCATCAGCGGCGCACCCACTTCCAGCACATTGGTACAAAGCGGTTTTGACTTCGACTCGTACGATCTCTACAAGGAATACTTTGACATCACGAGCCTCAATCTTAGTCCCGGCACGTACTATCTCGCCCTTTTGAACGGCACAGCTTCAGGGGCCGGCCAGTTGGCGTGGGACCAGAGTTCCAACGTCAATACATCTGCCGATGAATGGGTTTCTTTTGACAGCGTGATTCAGAACGAGTACACAGACCAATCTTCCCTCACCTTTACGCTCTATGGTTCTGGAAACGGAACCAGCGCGACTCCGGAGCCCTCGAGTCTGCTTCTGCTGGGCAGCGGACTGGTTGCGCTGGCCGGCGCGATATTGCGCAAGTCCAGGGCCTAATGGTTACGAATCAGGCACAACCTTTAGACAAAAATTAAATTAAAATACACGGGGCCGCTCCCAACCAGGAGCGGCCTTCGGTCTTTCGGCGGCCGCTTACGCTCCGCGCACATGACCGCGCCCGTGACTCTTCACCGCGTACATGCGCGCATCCGCCGTACCGATGATGGCGTGCAACTGGATGCCGTCGTCCGGTGCGGAGGCCAAGCCCACGCTGGCGCTTACGTTCAGCTTCAGCCCATTCTTCATCCGAAATTCGGTTTCCATCAGGGCACGATGCAACTCCTTGGTCCGCTCCATCGCGGCGCTTGCGTCGGTTTCCGGCATCAGGATCACGAACTCGTCGCCACCGTAGCGAAAGCACAAGTCCTGTTTGCGGCTCAACTCCTGCAACCTGCGTCCGGTCAGCGCCAGCAGCTCGCTGCCGATGAGGTGTCCATGCGCGTCGTTCACTAGCTTGAACCGGTCGAGGTCAAGAAACGCGAGGCCGATGGGTGTGTGCGACTTTTTCCACCGTTTCAATTCGCGATCGAGAACGCTGTATAAATGCCGCACATTGTGCAGGCCGGTGGTGTTGTCGGTGATCGTCAACTGCTGGATGCAGGACACGTCGCGCGCGTTTTCAATGGCGATGGCGGCATGGTCGGCCAGGATATGTAAAAACGCAATTGTATAGTCCGACATCTCCGCCCGTGGATTGAGAATCTCGATGACGCCCTGCGTGCCCTTGCGCCCACGCAACGGCATGGCAATCGCCGCGCGCACGGCAAGCGAGTTTCCGGCGCCAGGCTGATGCAAGCGAGGATCCTGTTGCGCCTCGGGAACAATGACGGTCTCGCCGTGCTCGAGCACCCATCCGGCCAGGCCTTCGCCCACTTTCACCCGCAGGCCCTTGAGCGTCTCCTGCGCATCGCCCGCGGCAATGGCATAGTAGAGTTCCTGGCTCGCTTCGTCGAGCATCAGCAGCGTCCACAACTCCGCATCGACCATCCGCTCCATGTGATCCAGGATGGTGCGCAGAATCGTGTCCAGGTCGAAGCTTGAGGTAAGCGATCGCGCCAGTTGATGAAATACAAGCAGATCAGCGAGCGGGATGCGTCCTTCCGTCTCGTTTGGCATGGTTGAGCCCTGGGGGGAAGTCTTTCCTTCATTCTTTCATGCAAATGGCTACTCGCAAGTTGTGGCTCGTTGGGATCACATTACCTGCGTACCCGTTGAAAAATCTCCGCGAAACCGCCGCTTATCCGCCGATGTGCACCATGGAACGTGATGGTTTCAGGAACTCCGGTTCACCGATGTGATGCCGCGCTTCTTTCCCCTGAATAGTACGCACAATGTAGGCGCGTAGTTCCTCGTCGCCCGCCCCGGCCCGCAATCGCCCGTAAAGATCGTGTTCCACCTGCGAAAACAGGCAGGTGCGAATCTTTCCATCGGAAGTGAGCCGCACCCGGCTGCACGCCCCGCAAAAAGCCTGGCTCACCGGTGCGATGATGCCGATCTCCCCCACTCCGTCCGCGAATGTATAGCGTCGCGCCGTCTCGCTGGCCTCGCGTGGCGGCAATTCCACCAGAGGCATCGTCCGGCCGATGCGGTCGACAATCTCTCTCAGGGTTACGACGATCTCCGGCGTCCACAGACGGCCCTCCTCAAGCGGCATGAACTCGATAAACCGCACGACAACGTCTTCCTCGCGAGCGAATCGGGCGAATCCCTCAATCTGGTCGTCGTTAAAGCCGCGCAGAAGCACACAATTGATCTTGAGCGGCGTAAGCCCGGCGGCGCGTGCCGCGCGAATGCCCTTGAGAACCACGGGAAAGCTGCCCGGGACCCGCGTGATCCGTTCGAACGTCTCCGCATCAACGGCGTCCATGCTCACCGTGACCCGGTTCAGGCCGGCCGCCTTGAGAGGACCGGCGAGCGACTCCAGCAGATGGCCGTTCGTGGTGAGAGCAACCTCCAGCGCATCGCCGGCCGGCGTGCGCATGCGCGCCAGTTCCCGCACCAGCTCGACTACCCCGCGCCGCAAAAGTGGCTCTCCGCCCGTCAGCCGCACCTTCGTAATTCCCAGGCCCACAAAAAGCCCGATCAGGCGCAGATATTCTTCGCCGGCCAGTTCCGGATACTGTGCGCCTAACTCGCCGGTGCGGCAGTACACGCATTTGTAGTTGCAGCGGTCGGTGATGGAGACGCGCAAGTCGTGGATCACGCGCCCGTGGCTGTCGGTCAGCGGCGGGTGGGGCGCAAGGGTCGAGGAAACGGGACGGGAAGCGGCGACCATCAGCTATTTAGAGCCTATACCCTTTCGCGTGCGGCTAGAACGGTGCGGTTTGCGTCCCGGAGGGACGCCGCGAAAATAGCCCAGGACAAGTTCGCGTCAGCGAACGCAGTCCTGGGATAGGGGGCAAATCACTTCCGCAGCCCCGTAGGGGCGGCGCGAACCCTAATCGCTGGCCATGCGATAGCGGGGGCGAAAAGTAGGCAGCGCGCTCACTCATTGCCATCGGGACGATAGCATGAATAGAGCGACCCCGCCGCTGTCGCGTATGCGGCAATGAAGGTTCAAGAGGAACAGACGGAAACATGCCGGCAACCGGAGCCAGACCGATGGGCACGGAGGACGAAGCAGGCGCGGCACGGGCCGTGCGGCAGATGTTCGACTCGATTGCTCCCCGCTACGACCTGCTGAATCACGTGCTCTCGGCGAACATCGACCGCCTGTGGTGGCGCAAAGCGGCGCGGCGATTTCGCGACGTCCTGGCCCGGCCTGACGCGGAAATTCTGGATATCTGTTGCGGCACCGGCGATCTCACCATGGCCTTGCTCAAATTGCGTCCGTCCGGTTCCCGGCCAATTCTCGCCGGCGACTTTGCCCCTGCCATGCTGCGCCGCGGAGCGCAAAAGTTTGGCCGCGCGACGCGGCAGTCGCCCGGCAACGGTAACAAATCCGCCGCACCTTACGCGATAGCGATTGAATCTGACGCGCTCCATCTTCCGTTGCGCGCCTGGTCGCTCGACTTGATCGTCACGGCCTTCGGCTTCCGCAATCTCGCCAACTACGAGGCCGGCCTCAAAGAATTTCATCGTATTCTCAAACCGGGCGGGCAGTTGGGGATTCTGGAGTTCAGCGAGCCGGGCGGATGGATGGGCAAAGCCTATGCGTTCTACTTCCGGCGCATCTTGCCGGCCATCGGCAGGCTCATTTGCGGCAAAGAAGGTCCTTACAATTACCTGCCCACTTCGGTCGGCGCATTTCCACCGCCCGCAGAGATGCTCGCGATGCTGCATTCGGCGGGTTATGTGGAATGTTCCTGGCAGCCCTACACCTTTGGCATTGCCGGGTTGTACACTGCCACGCGCCCCCTGGGATCACCATGACCTCCGCCGTCACCAGTTCGCGCACCACCGAGCCTCCCGCTCCGAGCCTGGCGGCAATCAGCGCCGAAAAGCGGCGCGTCGCGTGGCTCTCCATGGCGGCTGCGGCGGCCATGACGCTGCTCAAGCTCGGCGCAGGCCTCCTCTCCGGCTCTCTGGGCGTGCTGTCGGACGCAGCGCACTCCGGCCTCGATCTCGCCGGATCGGCGCTCACCTTTTTCTCCGTGAACGTGAGCGACAAGCCGGCCGACGAGGACCACACCTACGGCCACGGCAAAATCGAAAACCTCTCGGCGTTTGCCGAGGCGGGCCTCATGGCTTTCTCCTGCGCGTGGATCGTGTGGGAAGCCGTAGAACGCATGATCTACCACACGGTGAATCTCCACCACTCCCTCTGGCCGGCGCTGGTGCTGGTCACTTCCATCGCCGTGGACTACTGGCGCTCGCGGCAACTGCGTGCGGTGGCCGTGCGCACCGGGTCTCCGGCACTCGCGACGGACGCCTTCCACTTCGCTTCCGACATCTGGGCCACGCTCGCGGTGCTGGCCGGATTGGGCGCTACGTGGCTGGGATTCCGATTCGGGATCGCCGCCCTCCGCTACGCCGACCCGTGCGCGGCGATCCTGGTCTCGCTGCTGATTCTGCGCATGGCCATCCGCCTGGGACACGAAGCCGTGGGCGCGCTGCTCGATGAAATTCCCGCGGAAACCCGCCGCCGCCTGGTGCGAGAAGTGGAACGCGTGGACGGCGTGCTCGCCGTGGAGCGCGCCCGCGTGCGCCGTGCCGGCGCCGGCTACTTTGTCGATCTCACGCTGGCTCTTCCGCGGCGTTTCACATTTGAGCACACCGGCGAACTGGTGAATGACGCTACGGCCGCGGTCGAACGTGTGCTGCCCGCAGCCGACGTGGTCATCCACACCATCCCCCGCGAAACCCGCACCGAAAGCATCTTCGATCGCGTTCGTGCCGTGGCCGCCCGCAACAACGTTTCGGTGCATGAGCTCAGCGTCCAGTCGCGCCACGGCCGCATGCAGGTCGAGCTGCACGTCGAGATCGACGAAAACAAGAAGCTCAGTGAAGCGCACAGTTTTGTCACCGCCATGGAAGCCGAGATCCTGCGCAACGTTCCCGAGATCGATTCCGTGTTGACACATATCGAAAGCGAGCCGGCGACCATCGAACAGCCCGACAACGTCGTCGTAGAAGACCGCAGGATTGAACTGGCGCTGCGCGCCGCTGCCGCCGGTCTCCCCGACATTGTGGACGTGCATGCCATCGCCGTGGGCCGCACGCGCGACCACATTTCCGTCACGTGTCACTGCACC
Organism: uncultured Acidobacteriaceae bacterium; assembly: GCA_963732305.1. GTDB lineage: Bacteria > Acidobacteriota > Terriglobia > Terriglobales > Acidobacteriaceae > Telmatobacter. The sequence continues at coordinate 354,196 of CAVSYW010000001.1, read as the reverse complement.
TTGCCCGACGATCTGCCCATGCACCGCGTCCACGAGGCGATCACCGAGCTTGAAGACCGCTTCAAGCTGGAGTGTCCCGAAGTGTACCGCGTCACAATCCACCCCGAGCCGGTAACAGATAATACCCGGTAGGGCGCGACGTGCTCTCCGCCTACGATCCGGACCCATGAACTCCCGCTCCATCGCCGGTTTCTTTCGTGTGGCTTCTCTGGCGCTGCTGCTCATCGCCGTGGCGCTGATGGCCGCCATTGTCACCATGCAATTCGCCATTCACGGCGCGGAGGTCCAGGTGCCCGCTCTCAAAGGAATGACTGTGGCCGATGCGTTGAGCGAAACCGCCGGTCTGGGTCTGAATCTGGACGTTGACAACCGCTACTACTCGGGCGACGTGGCTGCCGGTCACATCGTGTCGCAGTCGCCGCCCGCGGGCACGATAGTGCGCCGCGAGTGGCACGTGCGCGTGGCAGAGAGCCTGGGGCCGCAGAAGGTCGACGTTCCTGACACGGTGGGCCTGGATGAGCGCGTAGCCTCGCTGGAACTGCGCCGCGCAGGACTCGAAGTAGGCGAGATCGCGCGCCTGCCCTACAAAGCTGCCGCCGAGGGAACGGTGCTGGCGCAGGATCCGCCGGCGCACGCGCAGGGCATCGAGCAGCCGAGCGTGAACCTGCTGGTGGCCGCGCCCGACGACGAAACACCCGACGCCTACGTGATGCCGGACTTTACCGGATGGCCGATCTCAAGCGCCAACGCGGCTTTGACCAAGGTGGGCATCCGCACCAGCCCGCCCAACATGGTGGATGTGGCAGTTGCGCCGATGGGCAGCGGGACCGCGCCACTTCGCGCACCGGGAAAGCCGGGCGCCGTGCTGACGCAGTCGCCCGCCGCCGGCTCGCGCGTTGACCGCAGCACGATCGTGCATTTCACGGTAGTGAAGTAGTTCTCAGCGGGCTTTGCGGCCTGCGGCGGTTGAATCGGGACCAGTGAGGGCCGGCCCCGGAGGGGCCAGCGAGAATAGCCCAGGACAAGTTCGCGAGAGCGAACGCAGTCCTGGGTAGACAGCATAAGAAGGTTTGCAGCCCCGTAGGGGCGGCGCGAAAATTCGCAATTCTGATGATTTTCACGGGACAAGAGGAGACAAAACAACATGGCACTGAATGACGATTTAGAAAAAATTGCAACCCAGGAACGCGAACTGCGTCTTCCGCGACTCGATGCGCAATTCGCGTGGGAGCTCGGCACGCGCATCCGCACCCTGGCGACGGAGCGCGGCCTGACCCTGGTCATTGACGTGCGGCGTTTCGGGCAGCCGCTGTTCTATGCGGCTCTCGACGGCACCACTCCCGACAATGCCGAGTGGGTGCGCCGCAAGAGCAACGTGGTGGCGCGCTTCCATCGCAGCTCTTATGCAGTGGGAATGACGCTCAAAGTGAAAGCGACAACGCTGCTCGAGCGCTACGGACTGCCGGTCGCCGATTATGCGGCCGACGGTGGCTCCATTCCGCTGCATGTCGAGAATGCCGGCATCGTCGGCAGCGTGACCGTCTCGGGACTGCCGCAACGCGACGATCACAATTTGGTAGTGGAAGCGCTGTGTGCGTTGCTGGGCTGTGACTTCGCAGCCTTGCGCCTTGGGCCGGAGAGCGCTTGACAGCGCGCGAAAGCTCGGTCTTGAAAGGGCACGACTTTACAGCTTGCTGAAAAACTCAATGCGAGGTGCTTTGTAACAAGGGCACGGCTTTAGCCGGGCCGATAAAGTCAGCAAAATGAGTCGGGCTTCAGCCCCTGCCAATCTATCCTTTGCTAAACTCGCTTTCGATTCCGACTTTTTCAGCAAACTGTTTAGTCGTGCCGCATCCGCGCCAAAGACCGTATTTGGGCTTTAGCCCCTGAGGGCTGGCTCTTCCTGAAAACGGGTCTTTGCAACGGATCGTTAAGCTGTCCTTTCAAGCAGCGCCACAAAAAATCCATCAGTCGGCAACTCGCCCGGCAATAAACGCAGCGCGCCGTCGTTTGTGAGGCATGTTCGCAACCGTCCCGCTGCATCAGGGCGAAGGACGCCGTCGTGTTGCAACGCTTCGATTGCCGGCGCAATCGAAATCTGCCGCGCACTCGCATTCTCCGCGAGCACAGCTGCCACCACCTGCTCATTCTCCTCCGGCTCCAGCGAACACGTTGCATAAACCACGCGTCCGCCAGGCCGAACGGCGCGCAAAGCCGCGCGCAGAATCGCGCGTTGTCGCTCGGCAAGCCGCGGCAAGTCTTCCAACCGCAGGCGATGGCGGATCTCAGGATTGCGGCCCAGTGTTCCGGTCCCGCTGCACGGCACATCCACCAGCGCAAGATCGAAGGCCGAATCCTCTGTCAAAGCAGTCGCCTCGGCAAGCCGGCACTCCACCCGATCGGCATACGTGGCAAGCCGTTTGCGCAACTCGGAAAGCCGCCGCTGGCTCGATTCGCAGGCCACGATCTGCACCTGAGGGAGTCGCTCCGCAATAATCATCGTTTTCCCGCCAGGCGCCGCGCAAGCATCAAGAATCTTTTCTTGGTTCTTCTTCAGGTTTTGGACGAGATCAGTACAAGCAACGAGCTCGCCAATCAACTGCGACCCCTCGTCCTGCACGCGCACACGCCCTTCGCGAAAGGCCGCCGTCGCCGTCACGTCGCCAGAAACCACAGTGCGCGCGACGGTCAGCAACGCGCTGGGCTCAAGCTGAATTCCCGCCTTACTCAACTCTTCTTCAGTGGCCGAGTTTTCGAGCCGCACCGTCAATCGCGGCTGGCTCTGGCCGTGGCGACAGATTGCCTGCATCGCTTCCACGCCATAGACCGAAGTCCAGCGCTCGACCATCCACGCGGGATGCGCTGCGATCGCCGACTTGCCTTCGCTCTCCTCCAAGAATCCGCCGCACGCAGTGGTGCTCTGCGCAGCAGTGCCGCGCATAGTGGTGCCCCGCGCGGCGCTGCGAAGAACCGCATTCACCATTCCGGAAGCAAAGCGATGGCCCGACTGTTTTGTCAGCTCCACGCTCTCATCGATAGCTGCATGGGCAGGAATGCGATCGAAAAATCGCAACTGGAAAGCGCCGAGACGGAGAGCGATCAGCACCTCCGGATCGAGCTTGCCCTTCGGACGTTTCAACAGCGGACGAATCAGTTGGTCCAGGTAGATCTGCCAGCGAAGCACGCCCAGCACCAGCGCTGTCGCCAGATTGCGATCCACGGGCGAAAGCGCGCTGACTTCCTTTGCGCGCAGAAGATCGTCCGAATGAGCTTTTCCGCGCTCCACCGCCAGCAGAACGCTGAAGGCAGCTTTGCGTGCGGGAGAGATATCTGCCATGGCGGTCAACCCAAGCGCGCATCTGCGGCAAGCGCGTTTCCGCGCAGGAACTCGGCGGCTTCCAGGCGCTTTTTGCCTTCGAGCTGCACTTCAAGCAATTCCAGCCAAGTGTCGCCAGCGCAGCCGGCGAACAGTCTGTGGTTCTCGATGCGCACAGAGCCCGGAGGGGCGACGCCCAATTGTTGAGCGAAACTCTCGTGCACAACCGCCATGCGATGCACGATCAGCTTCTTGCCATGCAACGCGGTGAACGCACCGGGCCACGGCTGAAATCCCCGCCAGCGATTGTAAAGTTCGGTCGCCGAGCGCGCGGCAAAATCCATGCGCCCATCTTCGCGGTTGAGCAGCGGCGCATACGTCGCCCCATCGTGATTCTGCGGCTGCGGCTGAATCGTCCCGTCGGCCAGCCCAGTCAGCGTCTCAACAACCAGCGGCGCGCCCGCTGCCGCCAGCACGGGAAACAACTCCGTTGCCGTCGTTTCTGGTCCAATCTCGTTAGTTTCTTGCAGCAGAATCGGGCCTGTGTCGAGTCCCTCTTCAAGAAGCATCGTCGTGTTGCCGGTAAAGGCGTCACCCATGGCAATCGCCCATTGGATAGGCGCTGCGCCGCGATATTTCGGTAGCAGCGAAGCGTGCAGATTGATGCAGCCGAGCCGCGGCAGCGCAAGCATCCATGGTGGAATGATGCGTCCGTACGCCACCACGACTATGGCGTCCGGCGCAATGGCCTCGAGCTGCGCGCGAAACTCTTGGTTGTTGCGAATTTTTTCCGGCTGAGTCACCGGAACTTCCGCAGCCAATGCGGCTTGTTTCACCGGCGTCGGCGCAATCTCGTGCTCGCGGCCCACAGGCCGATCCGGCTGCGAAACCACAAGAACAATCTCGTGTCCTGCGGCGACGAGCGCTTGCATTGTCGGCACGGCGAACTGCGGTGTCCCGCAAAAAACCAGCTTCAGGGAGCGCGCCGCATGTGTCATGGCCGTTTTACCACGTGCCTTCGCTCTGCATCTTGCGAATCTTGCGCAGATTGAGGCTGCGCTTGAGCGCGCTCATGCGGAAGATAAACAGCATGCCGTCAAGGTGGTCGATCTCATGCTGGAAGGCGCGCGCCAGCAACTCGTCGCCATCCATCTCGAACCACTTGCCCTTTTCATCCTGCGCGCGAATGCGCACTTTTGCTGCGCGCACCACCTTCTCGCGAATGTCAGGAAAGCTCAGGCAGCCCTCCTCTTCGTATTGCTTGCCCTCGCTCACAATGATTTCCGGATTAATCAGCACAAGTTTCTGCTCGGCGTCCTTGCCCATGCTCAGGTCGATCACGGTGACGCGCTTCGACACGCCCACCTGCGGCGCGGCCAGCCCAATGCCCTGCGAGGCGTACGTTGTCTCGAACATATCGGCAACCAGCTTGCGCAGTTCGTCGTTGAACTCCGTTACCGGTTCGCCGGGCTGCTCCAACACCGGCTCAGGATATTTCACAATCGTCAAAATCATCTGCGAACTCTGAATCCCCCGTTCACGTTGCCGGCGCTAGCACCGCCAACTCCGCTAGCTCCGCTAACCCCGCTAGAACTTCCGTATCTGTTCGATGTACCCGTCAAAGTTTCGTTTCAATTCGGCCAGCGAGTCGCCGCCGAACTTCTCGTGTGCCAGGTTAGCCAGCACCAGCGCCACCATGGCCTCAGCGGCCACGCCCGCCGCAGGCACCACGCAAATATCGCTGCGCTCGTAACTTGCGCTGGTGGGCTCGCGCGTATCGAAGCGCACCGATTCGAGCGGCTGGCGCAGTGTCGATATCGGCTTCAGATAGCCGCGCACCACGATGTCTTCGCCGTTCGAAACGCCGCCCTCCACGCCTCCAGCATTATTGTGCGGCCGCGTAAACCGCGTGGGCCGGCCGGGAGGATTCTCCGCCGCGTAATGAATCGGATCGTGAACCCGCGAGCCAAAATTCGCCGCAGCGTCCACGCCGCGACCGATCTCAACCGCCTTCACGGCCTGCAAGCTCATCACCGCCCAGGCAAGCTGGCCGTCCAGGCGTTCGTCCCAATTTGTGTACGACCCAAGGCCCGCGGGAACGCCGTGCGCAATCACTTCGAAGATGCCGTTCACGGTGTCGTCGGCGCGCGTTGCCGCTTCCACTTCCTCTTTCATGCGTGCTTCGGTGTCGGCGTCCACGCAAGACAGGACCACTTCCTCTTTGCCGGCGAGTGCGGCAATCTCATCCCAGGCCGCATCACGCTCAAGATCCACGCGGCCCACGCGAATCACGTGGCTCGCGACCTCGATGCCGATCTCGCGGAGCATCAACTTCGCAAACGCGCCGGCAGCCACACGCGCCGCGGACTCACGCGCCGACGCCCGTTCCAGCACGTAGCGCGCATCGGTAAAGTTGTACTTAAGCGCGCCGGCAAGGTCGGCGTGGCCGGGCCGGGGCGAGGCCACCGCGCGATGCTTCGCTGGGTCACCCGCCTCCACCGGCAGCTTCTCCTGCCAATTCTTCCAGTCGCGGTTTATCAATTCAATCGCGACGGGAGAGCCAATGGTCTTGCCGTGGCGCACACCGGAGAGCACATGCGCCTGATCGGTTTCGATCTTCATGCGGCCGCCGCGCCCGTAGCCCTGCTGCCGTCGCCACAACTCGCGGTTCACATATTCAAGATCGACGGGGACGCCGGCGGGGAGTCCGGAAACCAGAGCAATCAGAGCCTCGCCGTGAGATTCCCCTGCGGTGGAGAAGCGGATCATATAGATTTCATTGTAAATGCGAGTGGCGTGCAAATGGAGCGCCGGTTTCACGCCGAATGCCGCACAATAAGCTCGCACGCTCCACGCCGTCGAGCGGCGCGCGATGCACCCGTCAACCGCCTTATCCATGATTTGAGCCGCATTTCGGCACTGCGTGCGCGAATCACGGTCTCCGCCATGCGCTATCCTGTGCTGGGAAGCGCTGCAATCTTCCGTATCTGAAGGCCGGCCACTTATGGCGATCCAGCCCATCGAACGCACCGCCAAACAAATCGTGCTCACTGTCCAGGACTATTCGCAGTTTTCCTGGCGGGCCCTGATGAATCTTTTCCGTCCTCCTATTTACTGGACGGATTTCCTTCTTCAGTCGGACATCATCGGATTCGGCTCGCTGCCCATCTGCATCCTCTCAGGGTTTTTCACCGGAGGCGTGCTCGCGCTCCAGTCTTCATCCACACTTGCGGAATTCGGCGCCGCGGCGGTCACCGGCCAGTTCGTCAGTATCACCATGATTCGCGAATTGGGCGCCGTGCTCACCGGCATCATGGTCTCGGGCCGCAACGCATCTTCCATGGCCAGCGAGCTTGGCTCCATGGTTGTGACGGAGCAGATCGACGCCATGCGCGCCCTCGGTGTCGATCCCATGCGCAAACTGGTAACGCCCCGGCTCTTCGCCACCATTGTCATGCTTCTCTTCCTCACCATCGTGGCCGACGCATTCGGCATCCTGGGCGGTGCCGCTGTCACCGTGGTTCTGAACCACCAGAACGGCACAGAGTACTTCCACATGGCCTACGAGCACCTCGTGTATCCCGATATCGTCCAGGGGCTCGTCAAGCCGCTCTTCTTTGGCTACATCATTGCCTCGGTCGGCTGTTTCTACGGAATGCGAACCTCGGGCGGCACAGAGGGCGTAGGGCGCTCCACAATTTCCGCCGTGGTCAATTCGTCGGTCCTGATCATTTTTGTCGATTTCCTCATCACGCACGTTCTCCTCTCTCTGCTGCCGTCATGAGTTATGCCGCCATTCCCGCGCCGCGAACTCCGCCAGCCAACGCCGGGACTGGCCCGGTTGTCGCCTTGCGTAACGTGGCCGTTGGTTTCGATGGGCCGCTGGTGTTTGAAGATGTGACCTTTTCTGTGGCGCCCGGCGAGACCCGCATTCTTCTGGGACCCGCAGGCGTGGGCAAAAGCATCTTGCTCAAACTCATCATCGGGCTGCTTCGCCCGCTTGAGGGCAGCGTCGAGCTCTTCGGCCAGGACATCTCGCACATGCCCGAGGAGAAGCTCTTCCCGCTGCGGGCACGCGCCGGCATGGTCTTCCAGGAAGGCGCGCTCTTTGACTCGCTGACGGTGCGCGACAATGTCGCTTACCAGTTGATCCAGGAAAATGTGCCCGACGAAGAAATCGACGCGCGTGTGCAGGATGCGCTCCGCTTTGTCGGCCTCGAGCAGACCTTCGCCCTGAATCCATCGAGCCTTTCAGGCGGCATGCGTCGGCGCGTCGCTATCGCCCGCGCCCTCATCAATCAGCCGCATCTCATTCTTTACGACTCCCCTACCGGCGGTCTCGATCCCGTCACCTCAGAAACCATTATCGAACTCATCGTGAAGCAGCGCGACGTGCGTCGCACGCCGTCTCTGCTCGTTACGCATCGCCTTCAGGACGCCTTCAGGCTCTGTACCTACACCTTCGACATCGAGCGGGGACAGATGGTCCCGCTTCCCGAGGGCCAGATCAACCACAACACCACCTTCCTCATGCTCAACGAGGGCCATCTCATCTTCGACGGCTCTCTCCACGAGCTGATCCACTCGCAAAACGCCTTCGTGCGCGAGTTCATCGCGTAGCGTCTCTTCAATAGCTACGCACCAAAGCTTGTCGCCCTGAGCGGAGTTTGGCCGCGTTTTTTGCGCTCCGCCGCGGCGCAGAGTCGCAGGAACTGCGGTTGTCGTTTCGATGCGGTCCGGGGCACATCGTTTGCGGCGATGCTCTAACGCGGCGCAATGCGCGTGAAAATTTGCAAAGCGGCGCTCAAGCAAATTGCAAGAACTGACGCGCGCACTCGGCAAGGGTGACGCATTCACTCAAAAATTTCCATTCGCGCATCGAATTTCGTCTCCGATTTCCTCCGCGAGCGATTTTTTCGCCCCGGCGCTGTTGATCTTTTTTTCACTCTCATGTCGTTTTTTTCTTGACATCATTGATTGATGAATCTATACATTCTTCAACTGCAATTTCTAATTGCAGAATCGATGCAACCCATCGAAAAGGGAGAATAGGCAAATGGCAACTAAGAAAGCAGCCAAGAAGGCACCCGCGAAGAAGGCGGCCAAGAAGGCCGTAAAGAAGACCGCGAAGAAAAAGTAGCGGATCCAACAACTGAAAAGGCAACACAAAAGGGGGACGCTCAAAGCGTTCCCCTTAGTGTTTATGCGGGTCGCGTTTATGCTCGCAAAACCCCCGCGCCAAAGCAAAGCGCCGTACACTTTTGATGGAGAACTCTTCAGGGAGCACTTGTGACCCGCCGCCGCTGGATCGCCGAACACTGGGATGAAGCCACAGCCACCATCGACGGCGTGCAGGCCGAGCATCTGGTGCGGGTGTTGCGTGCGCAACCGGGCATGGAGGCCGACGTTGTCGCCGGTGGCCGCGTCTTTCACGCCCAGGTGGCCGCGGTCGCCCCGAATGAAGTTCGCTTCAATCTCACTTCCGAGCTTGTGGCCGATCCTGCGCTGCCCGTTACACTTGTGCTCGCTGTCTACAAGTTCGACCGCATGGAATGGGCCATCGAAAAAGCCACCGAACTCGGCGTCGCCGAGGTCGCGCCCGTCATCGCACGCAGAACCGAAAAGCACCTGGCTCAGGCCGCGGAGAAGCGCGCGGAACGATGGCGTCGCATCGCTCATGAGGCCTCGCAACAGGCGCGGCGCTCCGACATGCCTCTGATTCACTCGCCCCAGGCACTCGCCGATCGCGTGCGCGCAGCCTCCGCCGCCACGCGCATCGTGCTTGCCGAGCAGGAACGCACCACGACTCTTCGCCACGCCATCGCGGATGCGATTGCGGCGGCCAGCGACGAAACGCCGCCACTCGAAATCGCCATCGGCCCTGAAGGTGGGTGGGCGCCGAACGAAGAAGCGCTCTTCGATGCCAACGGCTGGCGCGCGGCGTCGCTCGGGCCGCGCATCGTGCGCGCCGAAACTGCCGCCATCGCCGCGCTCGCCGTCGTCGCATCCTGTCTCGAGTAGTTATTCCGCTGGAATACGAAGCACGAATTCGCGAGGCCCGAAGTTTTCTGTGGAAAAGTCGGACGAAACTATTTCGCGGTACTTCTGTACCGTGCCCCCCATCTCCGCAGTGGCGACGATGCGCCGTGCCCCATCCTTTCCGCGCGCTTTGCGGAAAGGGTGGGATAGCACGAACCTCGCCCCATCTCTCTCAATTCAGCACAACCTTCGGGTGCCCCATCTTCGACGATTCGCGCGGGTGCCCCATCCTAAACGCGCTTCTTGCGTTTAGGGTGGGACGATGTCAAGCCGTTCTAACTCCGCTAACTCCGCTTCTCTCTAAAACCGCGCGTAGTGCACCAGCAGTCCTGCGATCGCTCCTCCCGCAAGATCGCCCACAATCGGAATCGGCGCGTAGCGCCAGTTCGATCCGCCCTTGCCGGGAATCGGCAGCAGCGCATGCACAATGCGCGGCCCAAGATCGCGCGCGGGATTGATGGCGTACCCCGTCGTTCCGCCCAGCGAGAGCCCGATGCCCCACACCAGGCTGCCCACGAGCCACGGCCCAAGTCCCGCTGCCGGTCCGTTCATCGCCACGCCATGCGAGAAAATCGCGTTGGCTACAATCACCAGCACCATCGTTCCTATAACTTCACTGATGAGATTCGCCGGAGTGTTCTTGACCGCCGGGCTCGTGCAGAAGATGCCGAGCTTGGCCGCGGGATTGTCCGTGAGCTTCCAATGCGGCGCGTAGTGCAGAGTCATCAGCGCCGCTCCGCTCATCGCGCCCAGCATCTGCGCCGACCAGTAGATCCAAACCTGTCCATAGTTCCCGCTCACCACTGCCGCCGCCAGAGTAATGGCCGGATTCAAGTGCGCGCCGGGGCTGCCGAACGCCTGCGCCACCACCACGCCGCAGAGCACGGCCAGCGCCCACCCCGTGGTGATCACGATCCAGCCGGAATCCGCCGCATACGATTTGCGCAGCGTAACGCCGGCGTTCACGCCGTTGCCCAGCAGCACCAGAACCAGCGTGCCCATAAACTCGCCGAACCAAATCGAGTGCATCGAACCTTCCTTATCGAGGTGTGCGCGGCTGTCGTTCGTTTGAGACGAATCAGGGCGCAACCGTCAAAGCAATTTCTGGAACCCTTGCATTCTCCACTGCCGAGCCCATCTTCGCCAAGCGTGAAAGCTCAAAGCCAAAATGCAGCGTAGCTCTCCTCACCGGGTCGCCGCGGCGACTGTGGGCGTCCGCGCCCGCTCCGTTCGAGAATCACGACGAGTTCTTGCCGTTTCGGCGCTACCATGGATGGGAAGATGGAGGTCACGCGTGTGCGAAGAGCAACGGCAATCGTTTTCAGCGCAGCCGTGGTGTGGGCAGCCCTGGGGTGCGCAGATTTGACAGGCGCGGCCGCGCAATCCAAACCATCGGGCCACTGGGCCATTGTCATCCACGGCGGCGCGGGCGACATCGAACGCGCCAAGCTCGGGCCTGAAGGCGACAAGGCGTATCGTGCCGCGCTGACCAAAGTCATCGAGGCCGGAGCCGCGGTTCTCGATCGCCGAGGCTCTCCGCTCGACGCCGTCGAAACCGCGATTCGTGTACTGGAAGACGACCCCCTCTTCAATGCCTCGCGCGGCGCAGTCTTTGACGCGGAGGGCAAAACTGAACTCGACGCCGCCATCATGGACGGCGCGACCATGCACGTAGGCGCGGTCGCCGACGTCACCCGCACCCGCTATCCCATCACGCTCGCCCGCAAGGTAATGGAGCAGACGCCCTACGTTCTCCTCGTGGGTCCCGGCGCCGACGCCTATTCAAAGCAGGTGGGCATGGAGCAGGTGGAACCCAGCTACTTCTTTACCGAGAGCCGCTGGCAGTCGCTCATCAAACAGTTACAAAAGGAAGGCCGCCCCATTCCGCCGCGGCCGGCAGGCGTCCCGCCGCAGGGCGCAGCTGTTTCAGTCGCGCAATGGCAGGAGGCCGCCGACACGCGCCGCTACGGAACCGTCGGCGTGGTTGTCGTGGATCGTCAGGGCGACGTTGCCGCCGGCACTTCAACCGGCGGTTTGCAGGGCAAGATGCCGGGCCGCGTGGGCGACTCGCCCATCATCGGCGCGGGCACCTACGCTTCGAATCAATCCTGCGCCGTCTCCGGTACCGGCGTCGGCGAGTACTTCATCCGCTACACCGTCGCCCGCGAAGTTTGCGCGCTGGTCCAATACAAGGGCTACACCCTGCAGCAGGCCGCTGACGAGGTCATTCAAAAGCGGCTCGCGCCCATCCATGGCGACGGCGGCGTGATCGCGGTTGCTCCCGACGGGCAGATGGCCTGGAGCTTCAACACCCCCGGCATGTTCCGCGCGCGACTCGCCGAAGGCGGCAAGATCGAGGTCCACATCTACAACGACGAGCCGTGAGCCAAGCCCGCTCTGAGTCCACCGTAGAACTTGGGTGCCCCATCCTTTCGGCAGTTTCATCGCCGAAAGGGTGGGATAGCGCGAACCCCCAATCTGCTTTTTACAACTAAGCACAAATCTCAGGGGCTCCGCTCCCGTGGCCCAGCGCACATTTCCGCCTCCGAATTTTTCTGTAGAATGTTCCGCATGGAAACCATCCAGTACAACCTGCCGCAAAACCGCATTCCGCAAACCTGGTACAACATCCTTCCGGATCTCCCGGTGCCTCTGGCGCCGCCGCTGCATCCCGGCACGCTGCAGCCGCTCGGCCCCGGCGACCTCGCGCCGCTCTTCCCCATGGCCCTGATCATGCAAGAGGTCAGCACCGAGCGCGAGATCGAGATCCCCGGAGAAGTGCGGCAGATTTACGCGCAGTGGCGTCCCTCACCGCTGATGCGCGCCCGCCGCCTTGAAAAGGCGCTCGACACGCCCGCGCACATCTACTACAAGTACGAAGGCGTCTCGCCCGCCGGCTCGCACAAGCTGAACACCGCCGTCGCGCAGGCCTGGTACAACAAGCAGGAAGGCGTAAAGCATCTCTCCACTGAGACCGGCGCCGGTCAGTGGGGCTCCGCACTGTCAATGGCCTGCGCGTTTCTCGGCCTCGACTGCAAAGTCTTCATGGTGCGCGTCAGCTACGATCAGAAGCCCTATCGCCGCGCTTTGATCGAGGCCTTCGGCGCATCGGTCATCGCCAGCCCCAGCACGCTCACCGATTCCGGCCGCGCCATTCTCGCCGGGCACCCCAACTCTCCGGGCTCGCTCGGCATCGCCATCTCCGAGGCCGTCGAAGTCGCCGCCAAGGACCCCGGTACCAAGTACGCGCTGGGCAGCGTCCTCAATCACGTGCTGCTCCACCAGACCGTCATCGGCCAGGAGGCCATCGAGCAGATGGCTCTTGCCGGCGACGATCCCGACGTCATCATCGGCTGCACCGGCGGCGGTTCCAACTTCGCCGGACTGGTGATGCCGTTCCTCGGCCGCAAACTCAAGGGCAAGGGCCACGCGCGCATCGTCGCCGTCGAGCCCGCCGCCTGCCCCAGTCTCACCAAGGGCCGCTTCACTTATGACTTCGGCGACACCGGCCATCTCACCCCTCTCGTCAAGATGCACACGCTCGGCAGCACCTTCATTCCTCCGGGAATTCACGCTGGCGGTTTGCGTTATCACGGCATGGCGCCGCTGGTTTCGCACGTCATTAATCTCGGACTTGCCGAAGCCGTCACGGTGCAGCAGCTCGATGCCTTTGCTGCCGGCATTCAGTTCGCGCGCTCCGAGGGAATCGTACCCGCGCCCGAAGCCAATCACGCCGTAGCCGAAGCCATTCGCCAGGCTCTTGAAGCCAAGGCCGAAGGTAAGCCGCGCGTCATACTCTTCAACCTCAGCGGCCACGGCCACTTTGACATGCAGTCCTACATCGATTACAACGCGGGCAAGCTGGAGAATTACGAATATCCCGCGGAGGAAATCGCCATGGCGCTCGCTGGCCTGCCCGTCGTCCCGTGATTCGTTCCGTATGCGGACCCGCTCCGTTCCCCATCCTTTTCGCGCTCTTTGCGAAAAGGGTGGGGTAGCAAGAATGCTCGATCTGCCAAGCCTCGAACCGCAGCCGCATCAAATCCTCCGCCCGCGCTGTGTTACCGTTTGATTACGGTGTCTCCGTGCCGAACCTGATCGATGGGGCCGCGGCAGAAAGCGCGATCAGCGGCAAGCTATCGCGGCCGAGCGGCATCGGCGACAGCGGACAAAAGCAAACGAATGCCTCAGCAGCCGGAATCGCCATCGTTAACGCACTCTGCGAGCCCGGCTCCGTTGTCCGTGCCGGCATCGCAATCTGCCGCGGGCGCGCCGCCCCAATCGCACGCCGCATCCGACGCGCATCATCCTATTCCGCGATGGCTCGAGCGCGGTGAATTGTTTTTGCGCGTCATGCTGCGCATGTATATCGGCTTGGCCATCTGCTACGCGCCTTGGTCCTACACGTTCTGGGACCAGAATCCGATCTTTCTGCGGGTTCCCTGGCTCGGAAGCATCGCCACCGCAGGCGCAGCTCGCGGCCTGGTTTCGGGACTGGGCCTGCTCAATCTTTGGATTGCGTTTCAAGATGCCATTCGGCACCGGGATGGTTGAACGATGGAAAACAAAGAACAGAAAAACAGGGAACGGGGATCAGGGATCGGGGACCAGAAAATCGAGAGCCTGAAAAAATCTGCCGGATCTCCGCAAGCAGCAGCCGCGCCCCCCGCCGTCATTCCCGGCAACGGCGCGCCTCCGCCTCTGGACGCCGCCCCGCTCGCCTACGAAAACCCCGCCTTCCTCAACAGCGCCGAAGGCCGCCCCATCCGCATCATCTCCGAGTATCTTGAGCCGTTGGGGCGCTTCCGCCGCGAGCAGATTCAGGACACCGTAGTTTTCTTCGGCTCTGCGCGTTTTACCGGTCGCGAAGAAGCCGACCACGCTCTAGAGCTTCTCGAGAACACCGGCTCCGTTCAGCCCGCTCCCATCGAGGAGCAGCCCGCCAAGGCGGCCGAGATCGCCGCGGGCCAGGCAACGGACCTGCAACTCAAGCGCGCGGTGGCCGCGGTGCAGATGGCCCGCTACTACGAAGACGCGCGCCGTCTGGCGCAACTGCTCACGCAATGGGCCAAGACCATTCCCTCGCGTAAGCATCGTTTTGTCGTCACCTCGGGCGGTGGTCCCGGCATTATGGAAGCGGCCAACCGCGGCGCATGGGAGGCGGGCGGCAAGACCATCGGCATGAACATCCTGCTGCCCTTCGAGCAGAGGCCCAATCCCTACATCACGCCTTCGCTCAATCTGGAGTTCCACTACTTCTTCATGCGCAAGTTGTGGTTCGCCTATCTGGCCAAGGCTCTCGTTGTTTTTCCCGGCGGGTTCGGCACGCTCGACGAAATGTTTGAGATTCTCACCCTGGCCCAGACCCAGAAGGTCACAAAGAAGATCACGGTCCTTATTTATGGATCGGATTACTGGAAGCGGGTCATGAACCTCGAAGTGCTGGTCGACACGGGCGCGATCTCGCCCAAGGATCTCGACCTCTTCCAATATGCCGACACGCCCGAACAGGCCTTCGACCTGCTGCGCAAAGGATTGACGGAGAATTATTTGACCCCCGAGGCAGCGGCCGCAGCGTTGGCGCCGCCCAAGGTCGCAAGTACCGTGCCCGACGAAGATCTGATGGCCGGCTGGAATATCGACGATTTTCTGGGACCCGAGCTGGCAAAGACCAGAAAATAAAGAAACTTTGCACTGGGAAGCGACCCGAGATTCGATCGTCAGCCGCCCCGTGCCCCGTCCATTCGGTCTCTGCGGAGACCGGATGGGCGGGAAATCACGGTCTCCGCAGGGAGAGATTTACGCTGACCGGACCGCGCCCCGGCGTCTCAACAGCCGGGATTGTACCATTTTTTCAGATTGTCTTTGATCGCATCGAAATCATCCGGGAATTACCGGCATTTCTCCTGGATAATTCGGTATTTAGGTAACTCATTTGGTTCTGCGATTGCATCAATTGAAGGGCAATTCGCACCCCCTTAACCGGAAATTTATGGCTTCGGCCCGATACTGGATAGGTAAACCCAAAGCTCGCGAGTGGATTTACAAGGAGATCCAATGCCGACATCCTCAATCTCGTACCTGTGGCGCGACACAGCCGCTCCAAAGGACTTCCGGACGGGCGTGTCGCTGCACAGCCATACCAATCAATCGACGGAAACCCTGGATTTCCTGGCCAATTTTGGCAACCAGTTCCCGGTAATGCGGCCTTTGATGTCGCGCCTTGAGCGCCGCGCCGAACAGTTCCACGGTGTGCGCATCAATTATGCCCAGAGCTATTGGACGCCGCCCATGACGCCCAAGCTGGCCTTCGATCTCGAGACCAGGCAAATCGAAAAGCTCGGCCTCAGCGCCATGGTCTCCCTCACCGATCACGACACCATCAAGGCGCCCATGCTTCTCCGCACCGTCCCCAGCGCGCGGCAAATTCCCGTATCGGTGGAGTGGAGCGCGCCCTACGCCGGCATGCAGTCGTTCCACCTGGGTGTGCACAATCTGCCCAGCGCCCGCGCCACCGAGTGGATGGCAACCCTCGCGGAATACACCGCCAACCCCAGCGATGCGCGCCTCACCGAAATCCTCGTGGCCCTCAACCAGGAGCCGAATGTCCTGCTGGTCTTTAACCATCCCATGTGGGATCTCTACCTGATCGGCAAAGAAAAGCATCAGTTCCTGGTCAACGAATTCCTCCAGAAGAACGGCGCACATTTTCACGCGCTGGAGCTGAACGGTCTGCGCACCTGGGAAGAGAACCGCGCGGTGCGTCGTCTGGCGGAGAAGTGGAACATGCTGCTCATCTCCGGCGGCGACCGACACGGAGTAGAGCCGAACGCGAATATCAACCTTACCAACGCCGCCACGTTTACTGAGTTCGTGCACGAAGTGCGGCGCGAGAAAAAGAGCCATGTGCTCTTCATGCCGCAGTACGCCGAGCCGTGGAAGCACCGCATCCTACAGTCGACCATCGATGCCATTCGTCACTATCCCGAGTTTCCGCAGGGCTCGCGCAACTGGGATGAGCGCGTCTACCATCCGGATGCGAGCGGCGCGGTTCGCCCCTTGAGGGAGCTATGGCCCAGCGGCGCAGCGCCGCGCGTCATGCGCTGGACCATCGCCATGGTTCAGTTGTTGGGCCTGGGCCTGGTATCCGGCGGCCTGCGCATGGCCTGGAGCGAGTCCGATCAATTGCGTCTCGAGCTGGGCGAACTGGAGTCGTAAGCAGGTTGAGTTGAGCCTGCGCTATTTGTAACGCCGCTCTTCGCAGGCCGCGCAAGAACTCACCTGGTTGAGGAGTTTTGTATCAGGGCGCGAGTTTACTCGCGCCGTAACCGCGGTGAATGAGCTTAGGGCTTTAGCCCCTGGGAAGAAACTCATCAAGGACAGCACGAAGTGTCAGGGCACGACTGGTAGGTCAGGGCTTCAGCCCTGACTGCCGAAAGAACAGAAATATCCACGTGGGCTTTAGCCCCTGAGGGAAGTTTTTTGATCAGTTCCGACGCGCCCACACAAGTTCCTGGGGAGTTACGAAACCATCAGGCCGGTGAGCTGAAGCCGTTCGCAACGCTAACCCCGCTAACTCCGCTATCGTGATCACCCCACCCCGCGTCGCCTACTTCCCCGACTCGTTCCACGAGGTAAACGGCGTTGCCCACACCAGCCGTCACTTTGAGGCCTTCGCGCGGCGGCGCAATCTTCCCTTTCTCTGCGTGCGCGCGGGCAATCGGCCGCAAGCGCTGGTCCAGGACGGCAACATCTGGTCCCTGGAGTTGCCGCGCGGCTTTCTTTCCTTCGTTCTCGAAAAAGACCTCCGCCTCGATCCTGCGTTTCCGCGCCACTATTCGCTCATAGCCGATGCCCTGGAGCGATTCCAGCCCGACCTGATTCACATCACCGGCCCCAGCGAAATCGGACTCCTCGGCGCATACATGGCGCACCGCATGAAAGTGCCGCTGGCCGCAAGCTGGCACACCAATGTGCACGAGTACGCGGCGACGCGTGCCGATTGGTTCCTGCGCATATTGCCCAGGCGTCACTCCGCGGCAGCACACCGGAAGATTGAAAACCTGGCATTGGCGACGGCTGCTTGGCTTTACCGCAAGGCAAAAGTGCTCTTCGCTCCCAACCCCGAATTGTGTGCGCTCCTCGAGCGCTCCACCGGCCGCCCCTGTTTCTTGATGCCGCGCGGTGTCGACGCCGAACTCTTCAATCCTTCCAAACGCACGCGCGATCCCGAAGACCCTGTTCGCATCCTCGGCTTCGTCGGCCGTCTATCGGTAGAGAAAAACATTGGGCTACTCGTCGAGATCCAAGAAAATCTCGTCCAGAACCAGGAAAAAATCCAAAACCAAGAGAAGAAGTTCATGATCGTCGGCCACGGCGGTGACGAATCCTGGCTGCGCGAGCGACTGCATCGAGCAGAGTTCACCGGCGTCTTGCGCGGCGAAGAACTCTCCCGCGCCTACGCCAACATGGACCTCTTCGTCTTCCCCTCGCACACTGACACGTTTGGCAACGTAGTGCTCGAAGCCTTGGCCAGCGGCGTGCCCGCCATCGTCACGCCCGACGGCGGCCCATGCACCATCGTCCGCGACCGCGAAACAGGCCGCATCGTGCCGGACGATCAATTTACTGCGGCGATCGCAGAAATCCTCGCCGACCCTGCGCGCCATTCCGCGATGCGCCAGGCCGCCCGCACCTACGGGCTCACTGCAAGTTGGGATTCAGTCTTCGAAGGTGTCTACAAAGCCTACGAGCGCCTGTTCCCATCGTCCCAACAGTCCGCCGCCGCCGACTAATTACACATTCGCAAATCAGCCCAGGAAGTACCGCCGGTCTCCTGACCGGCTGTACTGAGGGCCTCCCGGCCCTCAGAGATCTTGCTTTACTTTGAGTCCTGGTGAATCACACACAATCGTCAATCGACAAAGGTCATCCTGAGCCCCGTGCCCCATCCATTCGCGCCCTTTGCGAAAGGGTGGGAAAGCATCAACCTCAATCCAACTCGCACCACGCAGCACAACCGTCAGGTGAACCGAGAGAACCCTCTATTCATCCGCCGACGGAACTTTCACTCCCGTCCGCAGATCAATCGCAAATGGCCTCTCACTATCCCTCATCATCTCCCACCCCGTTCCGCGCAGCACGCCATTGTCGACGCTCGTGATCGTCACACCTTCATCGGAGAGTTTCGCCGACTCCCACGCCATTCCACTCGCCCCCCATGCAAGAAGCGCATGATGCCCGACAAACAAAAGCAGGCCCTCCGCGACCACCGCGCGCACTTCAAGCACCGGCCGGTAAGGAAGCATCGTGAAGAGCTCGGGCGCAGTCGTGTCGACGATGTAGGCGTACCCTCCCGCAACGGCGCAGATTTTTTCTGGGTCAGGAGTAGACCAAATCCCGGTCGGAGCAGAAGGATCGCGAAATCCCAGCGCGCAGGTGGCTAGAAACGGCAGCGCATCCGGAGTCTCCGGACGAATCGTCAATTCCAGCGCACCGCGCTCCACCTCCTCGGCCGCGCGCGGGTAGACGAAGTGACGCGGCGGCAGAATCAACGGCCGGAGACCAAGAATTTCTGCCTGCCAGCGGTGCGGAAAGCTCAGATCGACAACCGGCCTCGGATTCGGCTTGTTCGGCCCGGCACTCACGGCTCCGCTTTGTAATTCAGAATCCATCGCAACTGATCTTTCGTATCGGGAATATCGACGCCGCGCGCCTCCTGGATCGCGGCCAAAGCGTCTTGCGCGTTCCAATCCAGATGGATCAATGTGCACGCCGCGGTCAGCGGCGATCGCCCGATGCTGCCGCGGCAATGCATGCCGATGCGCTCTCCGGCGCGTAGCCGATCCGCCAACTCCAAAACAAATTTCCGGAAATCGACCATGCTGGCCGGCACACTAACATCCTGAATCGGGTAGGAGAGGAACTGCATGCCTGCTTTTTCGGCCAGCGCCCCCTCCTCGCCAAGGCCCAGCCAATCGGCCTCCTCCGGCTCAAGCAGCGAGACCAGCACCTGCACCCCGCTACGCGCAATCTCGCGCAATTCGTCCTTCAGAATTTTGCCGCCGCATGGGCAAAGCACAATCGCCAGCGGCACAGGCGGTTTGCCTTCAATCCAAAAAACCGAGTCCACGCGATCAAACTCCCTCAACCGTTTTCACATGCTTGCGCACATTGTGACACATCCCTTTCACAATAAATCGATGATAGCCGGTGAGCGTAGGGCCGTCTCCGCAAGCCCCGCCCGCCGCATCACAATGAGCAACGGCAACCGGGCGAAAAGCCCTTCGCAAAATGCGAGAATAAAAGCAGCGCCGGATTCATGGTTCACATCCGTCCGGCGCGAGGGATCACACAACGATGCTGCGCGTTCTTTCCACTCACCTGTTTCTGAATCATCGTCTGCACCCAGGCCTGCTTGAGCTCGCGCAGCGCTCTGGCGCGCGGGCCGTGGAGATCTTTGCCGCGCGCCAGCACTTCGACTACACCAGCCGCGAGTCCGTGGCCGAGCTGGCCGATTGGTTCCGCTCCAACCCTCTTCAGCCGTTCTCCATGCACGCCCCCATCTATCCCGATCGCGAGATGGGACGCAGCGGCGCGCTCCCGCTGAATGTGCTGCACCCCGACAAAGCCCGGCGCATCGACGCCATGGACGAGATCAAGCGCGCGCTCGAGTCCGCCGAGCATATTCCGTTGCGCAACCTGGTCGTGCATCTCGGCGGCCGCGACGATGAGTGGTCGCCCCGCACCATCGAGTTTGCGCTCACCGCGCTCGAGCACCTCGGTGCCTTCGCGCGTCCTCTCGGCGTGCGCCTGCTGGTCGAAAATCTGCTCAGCGAAGCCACCACCCCCGCGCATCTCGTCATGATTCTGGAAATGGGGCACCTCGACAACGTTGGTGTTTGCCTCGATCTCGGCCACGCCAACATCACCGTCGGCACGGCGGACGCGATCGTCAACCTCGGCCCGCGCATCGCCACCGTGCATGTGCACGACAACCACGGCATGAAGGACGAGCACCTGTGGCCCGGCAGCGGAACCATCGACTGGCCCGCAACGGCAACGGCTCTCAAAGCTCTCGCTACGCCGCCGGCCACTGTGCTCGAAATTAGCTCCACCCTCTCCGAGCCGCAAGCAGCCTTGCCCGGCCAAATCAAACAGGCCTTCGCGCTCTTCGAATAATCGCGCTGCGCCGGTCTAACCCTGCCAACTCTGCCAACCCCGCCAACTCCGCTGTCTTTCAGCCAATCGGTGTCCGTGGCAGAGGCCTGCAACTCGTCGGCAGCAAACTAAATCGCGCGCACCCGTTCACCCGCGCCGCCACTGTCACCGTGATCGTTTGCGTTGCTGTCAGTCCATCGCCCGCAGCCGTCACCACAACAGTCGATGAGCCGTCAGCCGCTCCCGGCGCAGCTGTGAGTTTCAGCGACACGTTGTTGATGCTTGCGCTTGACGACGGCGTAAGCGGATTCGTCGACCACGCAGCCGTCACTCCGTCCGGCAATCCGTTCACAGTGAAACTCACACTGCCGGTAAACGCCCCTCCGGTGACCGCGGAGAAGCCAATCATCGCCGAACCGCCATCGGTAATCGCCGCAGCCTCCGCCGTCGTCGCCAAAGTGAGCGTCGCCGGAGCGGTCGCCGAACTCGTACTCCATCCGTTCACCAGCAGCGCGCCGTCCACCGATCCCAGCCCCGTGGCAAGATTGTAAGTCGCGCCGCCCGCCGCAAATCCCGCCACGCCCGGCACCGTGTTGCTGCCCGCCCCCGTGGGATGAAAGGGATCGGGAATCGCGCCCGCCAACGCGTAAAGGCGAGCATTCACGCTGCCCTGGCCTTTGCCGTTTTCTTTCTCCGTCACCAGAGCCACGATGCCGGCAAACGAAGGCGCGGCGACTGAAGTGCCTGAGACAATCCAGTTAGCTCCATCCTCCACCATGAAATAGCCATCGTGGTTCGCCGCCGACAGCGCCACATCGGGCACGGCGCGCATGCCGTTGACCGCGCCTGTTCCACTCACGCCCTGCTGCCACGCTGGCTGCTCGTACACCTCGCTCAACCCGCCGCCCGATGCCCACAGATCCGCGCCGCCATCGAACGCGCTCTCGTTCCACACCTCTTCGGGAATGTAGCTGAGCGCCGAGCTGTACGCAGCAGAGTTCGTCGTCGCCCAGTACTGCGCCGCATTCCCGCCCTCGTTCAACTCCGTTCCGCCCACGCATGTGGAGTAAGGCGAACTGCACAGCCCATTCACCGCCGCCGCCGTTCCCATGGTCGCGTTGCCCCTCTGGCAGCCGGCCGCGCCCGCGTCGCCCGACGCCACAAACACGCTCATTCCCTGGCTCGCCGCCTGTTCCCACAGGCCGTTGTAAAAGGCCAGCTCCGCCGCGCCCATCTCCTGCTCGCAACTGCCGTAGCTCACGCTCACCACCGGCGCCGTCGCGTGATTCACGATGTACGCCGATGCCAGATCCACGCCATCCGTGAGCGCCGTCGAAGACGCGACCACCAGGCTCACCGCCGCTGCGGGCGCAACCGCGCCGCTCCACTCCACGTCGAGCGTCGCTTCGCTCTCGTCGCCGCTCACGAGGCCGGGATCGGCGCCATCCACGATCACCGAAGGCGTGTTTGCCGCAAGGCCGGCGATGGAGCGGAAACTTCCCACATCGCTCAGGTTGATGTTGCTGCGCCCGGCAATGGCGATCACCGCGCCTGCGCCCTCCGTCCCCGCGCCATACAGCGGAGTGAGATTGTAGATGGTGACAAAGTCCGCCGGAAAGATCGCATGCGTCGCGCCCGCCGAATACTCCGGCTGCGCGGCGAACCATCTCTGCGACGCGATCTCCGGCATGCGCCGAAAATCGCTCAATGTCACCACGCCGGCGACGATTCCGGCGAGCGCCGCGGGAATCCGCGGATCGCTCGCGTTGGCGATGTGCTCTGCGCCGCCCGCGTTATAGCGATGCAACTCGGTGTGAAAGGCGTTTGCCACCTCGCCCGCGGTTCCCGAAAATACGATCGATCTGCGGCCGGTCGAAACTTCCTCTACCGTGAATCCGTGGCCCGTGAGCCACGCCGTCACGAGAGCCAATTGCGCAGCGCTCGCACCAAACCGCGCGCCAAACTCTGCCGGCGTCAGCCACTCGTGATACTGCGGCGAGCCGGGATCCTGCTGCGCTTCAACCAATGCATCGAGCGTCGCCTGCTGCTCGGGCTTTGACTCAAGCACCAGCAGCATGCGATCCAGCTGCGTCCCCGCGTTCACCGCGCCATCGTCCAAACCGGCGCGCGCCGGCAGTGGCACGTTGCCCGCAAGCGTGACGAGGCGCGATTCGTCCACAGGGCTGGTGAAGTCGCCTGAAGGAGCGGCGGTGCGCAACTCGCCGCCGCAGCCTGCGAGCAACAGCGCTGAGGCGAAAAATGAGAGGGTTCTTATCCGAGCCGGCATTCCGACCTTCCAGGGGGACAAAAACCGTAGCGCGTCTGGTTTGGCGCGACCGCGGTCTTTGCCTTTTCTCATTCATCGACGGCAATTGCCGATGCCTGAGTGTGGAAGGCCTGAACTTAAACAGGCTCAACTTACGAACGTAATTTGGAAAATCTAAAAATAGCTTAGGAGTTTTGATTTCGAATCTCAGAAGTTGGCTTATGATGTTTTCATCATGAAACGCCCTACTTTTCGCCTTGCTTTGTTGATTGCCTTGCTGGGACTGTCTGCTCTGCCGATCCTGGCCAGGGATACGCCGCTCCTCACTGTCGATTGGCCCGCGACCGGCACGCCGGTGCTGCACTTCACCATCGCCAAGTTCAAGTCTCTTCCGGGCATGGGCCCGCTTCACGGATACGTTATGGATGTGACGGCCCAGAACCTGTCGTCGAAACGAATCGTCAACGCGCAGTTTCACGTCTACCTCTTCGACAAGGACAAAACGCGCGTGGGAGAAGACGGGATTGAAGTGAGCAACGTTGGCCCCGGCGAGACCGTCAAGTTCGAAACCACCGTCGCGGCTTCGGGCACTCCCGTTTCGATCGCGCTTGAGGCGATATCGCAGGCGGCAAAGACTGTCACGCTCACTGTGAACTCGACGCCGCAAGGCGCGAACCTCAAATTAGATGGCGCCGAGCAGGGTACGACCCCTCGACTTATCACCGTCGGCGCCGGCAAGCACACACTCAGCTTTATGAAAGAGGGATTCATCGCCGGTACCTTCCCGCTCGAGATCGGCCCCAACGATGTTTCTGGCGGATCAATAAGCTTTGAGCTCGGCACGGCCTCTTTCGACTCGGTCGAGTTGCGCGACGGCACCATCCTCAACGGCGATCTTGTTTCCATCGCCGGGATGGAGGTGCAGGTGCGCGTCGGCGGAACCATTCAGCACATCGATCGCAACAAGGTAAAGCGCATTCTACTCACCGAGCGCGAAGCGCCGTCGCCGGACCTGCCGCCCGCAACGTCGAATCCATAAAGGCGCAAGGTGTGAAAGACTGCGATGCCAGGCCGCGCTGCTTCTAGCAGATGCGTGGAAGCTGTTCCCCAATCATCGTCGGAATCACCCGGTTAGCGCCCATGCCCGTCCGTGCCACTAGCATGTGCTTGTGTTCCGCGGTCACATGGCCGATGCGGGCGGCGTCACGGCCAAGCGGATGCGCCCGCAAGATCGCCAACACGCGATCGGCGGCATCAAACGCGACGAAAAACACCGCTTTACCTTCGTTGGCCACGTAAACCGGGTCGAGGCCCAGCAGCTCGCACGCCGATTGCACCTCGGGCCGTACCGGAACCTTGCTCTCGTCAATCGCAATACCCACATTCGAGGAGTGCGCAATCTCATTCAGCGTAGAAGCCAGTCCTCCGCGCGTGGGATCGCGCATCGCATGCACTTGAGCGCCCGCGGCGTCGAGAACCTCGGCAATCATGCCGTTCAACGCGGCGCAGTCCGACCGGATCTGACTCTCGAACTCCAGCCCCTCGCGCACGCTCATAATCGCCATGCCGTGATCGCCCAGCGTTCCGGAAACAATCACCGCGTCACCAGCCTCGGCACGATGCGGGCCCACCTGAATTCCTGCGCGCAGCACACCCACGCCTGCAGTCGTGATGTAGCAGCCGTCCCCGTGGCCGCGCTCCACAACTTTTGTGTCGCCGGTAACAATTTTGACGCCCGCCGTTGCCGCGGCTTTCGCCATGTCGTCCACAATCGCCGCAAGCTGCGCCAGCTCGAAGCCCTCTTCAAGAATGAAGCTCGCGCTCAGGAACTTCGGCTCCGCGCCGGAGACGGCTAAATCGTTCACCGTTCCGTTGACCGCAAGCTCGCCGATCGACCCACCCGGAAAAAACAGCGGCTGCACCACAAATGAATCGGTGCTCATCGCGATCCGCGCGCCGCCTGTCTCAAGTACCGCCGCGTCGCCCAGGTTTTCCAGCGCCGGGTTGCGAAACGCAGGCAGAAAAAGATGCTCCACCAGCTCATTGCCCAGCTTGCCGCCGCCTCCGTGACCCATCACGATGGTGGGATAGTCGGCCAGCGGAAGCGGGCAAGACCAGTTCGAGAAATCGGGCACGCCGGTTTTCAATTCCTCTCCCATACAAAATCCAAGTCAACTCAGTTGCGAAAGGGCACGACTTTACAGCTTGCTGAAAAACTCAATGCGAGGTGCTTTGTAACAAGGGCACGGCTTCAGCCGGGCCAATAAAGTCAGCGGAATGAATCGGGCTTCAGCCCCTGCCAATCTATCCTTTGCTAAACTCGCTTTCGATTCCGACTTTTTCAGCAAACTGTTTAGTCGTGCCATAGAAGGCCCAAAAAGATTGCGGGCTTTTAGCCCCTGAGGGGCGGTCTCCTTAGAACTGGCTCACCACTCGCGTCGCCCCAAGTAAGAAGCCGCCTCAAACCGCTGCTGCTTTCCCCGCTCCCGCCAATTCCTCCGCGGACAAAAATCGCCCGTAGTTGTAATACGCCGCGCACGCGCCCTCGCTTGAAACCATCGTCGCGCCAAGCGGATGCCGTGGCGTGCACTCCTTGCCAAATGCCGCACACCCGGCTGGCTTAATGGCGCCGCGCAACACATCGCCCGCACGGCATAGCGGCGATTCTTCTGTGTGTATTCCAGTAATATGAAAGCGCTCTTCGGCGTCGAAGTCCCGAAAATCCGCGTTGAGCCGCCAGCCGCTTTGCGGAATCACGCCGATGCCGCGCCAGGCGCGATCCGTCACTTCAAAAACCTCGCTTAGCAGCTTTTGCGCAGGCAGATTGCCTTCGAAAGTGACGACGCGGCTATAAGCGTTCTCCACTTCGTGCCGTCCGCTTTCGAGTTGCACTACCGCGCGGCGAATCCCGTCCAGCAGATCGAGCGGCTCAAAGCCCGTCACCACAATGGGAACGCCAAACTTTTCCGCCAGCGGCGGATACTCCCAGTAACCCATCACGCTGCATACGTGGCCCGCAGCGAGAAAGGCCTGCACCTGGTTCCCCGGCGATTGCAGAATCGCAGAGATCGCGGGCGGGACCAGAACATGCGAGACCAGTACCGAAAAATTCTTCAACCCGCGGCGCTTGGCCAGGTGCACGCTCATGGCGTTGGCCGGAGCGGTGGTTTCAAAGCCCACGCCGAAAAAAACTACCTGCTTGTCGGGATTCTTTACCGCGAGTTCGACCGCGTCCAATGGTGAATAAACCACGCGCACGTCGCCGCCGCGGCCCTTCACCTGAAACAAGTCGCACTCCGTGCCGGGAACGCGCAACATGTCGCCGAAGGAACAAAAGATCACGCCGGGCTGCGCGGCAATGGCCAGCGCCTTGTCGATCAGCTCGAGCGGCGTAACGCAAACCGGGCAGCCAGGCCCGTGAATCATCTCCACACCTGCCGGCAGCATCTGGTCGATACCGTTCTTGATGATCGAGTGCGTCTGCCCGCCGCACACTTCCATGATCTTCCACGGCCGCGTCGTCGCCTGCGCAATCTCCCGCGCTATCGTTCGAGCGATCTCGCCGTCACGAAATTCATTGAGGTACTTCATTTGCGCTCGCGAGGGATGAGCTGACTTACTGTCTCGTCGAATTGCTGGCACGCTGCATCGCAGCTTCCATCCGGACACCGGCACTGCGGCTTCCCGGCCGCGCGGGCAAAGGCTTCTTCCTCGCTAGCCAGTTCCTCGTCGAGTACGCCCAGGGCGCGAAAGTCGGCGAGCGTCTGCTCGGCGGTGGCCTCATCAATTTTGGAAATGGCAAAGCCCACGTGCACGATGGTGTAGTCGCCGACTACGACCTCGGGCACGTAGTCGAGGCAGACCTTCTTCACCACGCCGCCAAAATTGACTCGACCCATCCGGATCAGGCCGTCGCAGGTAATCTCTTCCACTTTTCCAGGAATCGCAAGGCACATAGCAACCTTCTTATACCCTTTGGCGGCAACGGTCCAATGTGATTTAGATCACCAGCAAGAAAACCCCTCGGCCAGCCAGACTCAGCCGCGCAACCCCCTTACCCTCGAAATCCTCCGCAACTGATTGAAAACAAACCCTAAAAAACTCCAGCCGTTTTGCATATCATTTCCACCTCCCGGCGCATACTGTTTTTAATCAGCCCTCCATCCGGGCGAGGATCACCGATCTTGGGTCGAAGATCCTCGATCAAGGATTTCCGTAACTCAAACGGGCTGATGACTTTACGGAAAGCGGCCCTTTAGAATCAAAGACTGAAAGCGGCATGCGGCCAGCAACTCCTTTGCCATGATGACTTTGGGATCTAAGATAGGGGGAGGGGGGGGCCAGTAACCGGTACGGACCGGGGACATACCTGACAGATTGAACCGGGGACATGGCTGACACTGCACAAGTCCATGGGCGATTGTTTACAACGTCGAGATGGCCGGGAAAACGAGCAGTTCTTGGGTAAGAGGAGCTTTAGACAACCGGCTACGGGCTACAAACTTGCCGCTAAGCGTTTTGTTATCTGACGCTTGGCCACATGTGATTGAAAAGTAAGACGCTTATCGCAAAACGCGGCGGCCAAAGCTATGAAAACAAACAAGTTTTTTGCAGAGAGGGGATAGAGGGGGTGACCAGGAAATGAACGTAGCCTGTCGAATCGCACGCGCACCCGCTCCCGCAAACACCGTCGCCCTCACGCGGTCCCCGGCTCAAAATGTCGAGTATCTGGCCGATGTGTACCCCACCCCCGGGTCGCGACCGGGAAGCCCGGAGCGGGAGACAGGAATCCGGAAGCGGGGGAAAGGAAGCAGCGAGCGAGATACAGAAAGCTGCGAGCCGGAAGCGGAGTTCCAATCGCTGCCCCCTGCAACCTGACACCTGAAACCTTTCGCGGCGGCAGCGCCGCGAACAACGGCCTGTGAGACTGTGAAGCCGGTTTTTCCGAACAAAATCAATCGCTTACAAGAAAAAATCGCACAGCCTCACAGTTTCTGTGAGCCTGTGTACCCGTGGAGTCCTTTCAGTCCGAAACCATCAATTCTCCAGGAACTATCGGTCGCGTGCGAGGCAGAATTCCGCGCGCTGCGGCAATGCCGAAAACCGCGAGAGTTGCCACAAAAGCCGCGAACTTGATCAGACTTCCAGTGGAATTTTCCGGAACGGTCTTCCACAAGATGAGCAGAACAGTTTGCGCCGCGGTGACAGACCAAACCGATCCATAAAAGTAGCGCCGTTCCGTGCCTTCGTTCTTGGTAGAAGTTCCAACGCGCGGCAGTTTGCCCAACATGCCAAGCAACAGGATGAGCGCGCAGAGCGGCGAATAACCATAAAGGTAAATCTGCTTCATCCTCCACATTCCAGTGACTGACGCGTAAACCAGCGCTGCCATGTTCAGCAGCGCATAGTTCAGGATTGCGTTCCAGGCAAAGGTGTAGCAGACGCGGCGATAGAGAGGATTCGGTTTGTCCTCGTCGAAGCGCAGTATGTAAGGGCGATGCTCGCTGCCAGGAAGTTGCGCGCTGAAGCAAGCGATGCCTGTCCCGATGAGAACCGCGGCGAGCCAAGCCCAATTGGCCCAGTGAAAACCTCCGCTAAAGAGGCTGAAGGTAAGCGGTCCAGGCGCAAGGAAGAAGACCCAAATCCAGATCGGCCAATGCGCGAGGCGGTAGAGATTCGTATTGCGCTCCCGGATTTTGCGCTCTCCGGCATATTCAATTTTTCCGCTGTAACTCATGGGCGGAGTCTCGCAAAGAGGACGAGGGCGAGTCAAGAAGACAGGGAACAAGGGACCAAGGGACCAAGGGAACAAGGGAACGAGTCGGCGAGTCAGCGTGTTGGCGAGTCGGCGAGAGCCTGCGCTCTTTGCCAGCCTTTCTCGATCACGCGCACCGTGATGGGATCGAGAACGAGATCGCTATGGTCGTTCCATTCAGCGCGATCGACCCAACGAACAGCGTCCGCGTCAGAAGCCGCGCGCAACTCGCCGCCGGCAACGCGGCAAAGGTAGTCGGCGATCACGTAGTGATAGCGCACGCGAGCGGCCTCGCGATGAATGCGATCAACGAGTTCAACCAATTCAATCGGCTCGACGAGCAGTCCGGTTTCCTCGCGAACCTCCCGCAAAACGCCATCGACAACAGACTCGCCGAGTTCGAGCAAGCCTCCAGGCAGCGTCCAATGGCCTTTGAGAGGCTCGCTGCCGCGGCGCACCAGCAGCACGCGGCTCTCATGAACCACGACTGCGCCAACGCCAACCAGCGGCGCGATGGGAAACTCGCGTTGTACTTGGTCCATACGCAAAGCCTCTCTGTTGCGATGTTAGTGCTTACCATTCCATCAGGCGAGCAGCACAGGAATCGTTGGTCTACCGCTATCATCGAATAGAGACACAGAGGAGCGAAAGATCGTGGAATTCACACTGAGAATCGATGGAATGCACTGCGGCTCCTGCGTGCGCCGCGTGAACCAGGCGCTGGCTGCGACTCCAGGCGTGGTGGTCGACGAGGTCCGCGTAGGAGCGGCTCGTCTGAGCGCGACCGAGGAACCCGCGCCTGTGGATCAGGCCATTGCCGCACTCGCCAAAGCGGGCTTTGCTGCGCATCTGGAATCGTAACGCCCAAATCTTGCTGCACAGGGTTGGAGCTGCCGTTGGCCTCGGGAACCAGAGAATCGATAACGCTTCCCGTTCTCGGGTTGACGTGTGCCGCGTGCCAGCACCACGTGGAGGAGGCACTGCGCGCAACGGTGGGCGTGGAGCAAGCGCGCGTCGATCTGATGGCGCACCGCGCGACGGTGGTCTTCGACCCCGCGTTGGCCGAGCCTGAACGATTGATAGAGGCAATTCGTGGCGCAGGTTACGATGCGGTGTTGCCGCGCGAGGGCGCCGCCGGAGCGCGCGCTGAGGATACGACCGCGGCAGCGGCGACGAAGGCGTGGGTAACGCTGGCCGCAGGCGCTGCGGCGATGCTGCTGGCCATGCCGCTGGGCACGCGGATGAGCGCGCTCGATGCTTTTCCGGCTCGCGCTCTTCCGTGGCTCTACGCAATCCCGCCTTCGGCGCTGCGCTGGTTCCTGCTGGCGCTGACGGCAACGGTGGTTGCCTGGGCAGGACGCGGCATCTGCTTGAGCGCAGTTCGCGCACTGCGGCACGGCACAACCAACATGAATACGCTGGTGAGCCTGGGCACGGGCGTGGCTTTTGCCTATTCGACGTATGCGACGGTTGCCCCGAAGCCAGGGCGAGAAGTCTATTTCGACTCGGTCCTGCTGATTGTGGGATTTCTGCTGCTGGGCAAAGCGCTGGAGGCGCGCGCGAAGCGGCGCGCACTGGCCGCGCTGGATTCGCTTTCGCGGTTGCGGCCGGCGACGGCGCGGCTCCTGGTGGACGGCGTGCAAACGGTTGTGCCGCTCGAAGACGTTCCGGCCCGGCGACAACGTGGTCGTGCTTCCCGGCGAGCGTTTTCCGGTGGACGCGACGATCGTGGAGGGCCGCACCACGGTCGATGAGTCGATGCTGACCGGAGAAGCGACGCCGCTCGAGCGCGAAGCAGGCGGACGCGTGCTGGCGGGATCGCTGAACTACGACGGCGCGGCGGTTTGCCGTGCGCAATCGCTGGGCGAAGAGACGGTCCTGGCGCAGATTGCGCGCATGGTGGATCAGGCGCAGAGCTCACGCGCGCCTATGGAGCGGCTGGCCGACGCGGCAAGCGCGATCTTTGTGCCTGTGGTGCTGGGGCTAGCGGCTGTGACGTTTGCGGCGTGGATGCTGGCCGCGCATTCTCTGCCGCTGGCGCTTGCGAATACCGTTGCGGTGCTGGTGATCGCCTGCCCTTGCGCGATGGGCCTGGCGGTTCCGGCGGCATTGACAGTCGCTGTGGGTCGGGGCGCGCAACTCGGCGTGCTCTTCAAGGGCGGTGAGGCGCTGGAACGGCTGGCGCATGTGAATGCGATAGTTCTCGACAAGACGGGGACGCTGACGGTGGGAAGGCCGGTGTTGGAGCGGGTAAACCCGCTCCAGGGACCGAGGGACCAAGCCACCCCAGCGAGCAAGGACCGCTCGCCCGGGACCCCGGCAGGGACCAAGGGAACAAGAGAACGAGAAAACGAGCTGCTGCGCATGGCTGCGGCGGCGGAGGAACGGTCGAATCATCCGCTGGCTTATGCAGTGATCGATTTTGCGCGTGGTCTTGGATTGAAGTGGGAGGCGGCACAAGACGTGCAGAATTTTCCGGGACGGGGACTTTCGGCGCGCGTGGAGGGGCACGAATGCCTGCTGGGCAACGAGGCGCTCTTGAGCGAGTTTGCGATCAAGCTGCCGGGATATGTAGCTGGTCCTGAGCCAGGTGTGACAAGGCTGTGGATGACGGTGGATGGCGCGGTCACCGCGTATTTCGACGCGCGCGATGCCTTGCGGCCAGGTGCATCCGCGGCCGTGACTGCCTTGCGAGGCGCGGGGCTGCGTGTGCTGATGCTGACCGGCGACTCGGCGGCCGCGGCTGGGCCGATTGCCGAACAGGCGGGCATCGGCGAATTGGAAGCGGGTCTGGATCCGGCGGGCAAGCTCAGGAGAATTCGCGCCCTGCAACAGAGCGGGCTGCGTGTGGCCATGGTGGGCGACGGCATTAATGACGCGGCAGCACTGGCGCAGGCGGATGCGGGCATTGCGATGGGGACTGGGGCGGACCTGGCGCAGGAGGCAGGCGACGTGCTGCTGCTGAGGACGGAGCCGATGGCGATTCCCGCAGCACTCGAGCTGGCGCGGCAAACGGTGCGCGTGATGCGCCAGAATCTGGGCTGGGCCGTGGGCTACAACCTGCTGGGAATTCCGCTGGCAGCGGGAGCGCTGTATCCGGCGTTTCACATTCTGCTGACGCCATGGCTGGCGGCGGCTGCGATGGCGCTGAGCTCGGTGTGTGTGCTGGGGAACAGTTTGGGGCTGCGGGCATGGCAGCCTGCGCTGCCCGCCGGGACTTTGCCACGATAAACTAGACCGAGGTTCTGCTGTGCGCATCCTCACCCGCTACATTCTCGGCGAAATCCTCTCTCTGACGCTCATCGGCTGCGCGCTTTTTACGTTCATTCTGTTCATGCCGCAATTGCCGCACATCCTTGAGGTGGTGGTGCGCAGCAGTTCCACGTGGTTGGATGTGGCGCAAGTGTTTCTCTTCACCCTGCCCAACCTGTTCAAGTTCACGATTCCCATGGCGGTACTGTGGGGCGTGCTGCTGGGGTTGAGCCGGTTGGCGGCCGACAGCGAAATCATTGCCATGCGCGCCTCGGGTATGGGCATCGGCTACTTTGTGCGCGTGGCGTCCATCGTGGCGGTGACGGGCACGGTGCTGGGACTGGGAAACTCGCTTTACCTTGCGCCGCGTGCCAATCAGGCGATGATCGAAATGCAGCAGGCGCTGGAGACTTCGCAGGCCTCTTACGAGATTGAGCCGCGCGTTTTTTACGAGGATTTCAAGAACTTTGTTCTCTACGTGCAGGACGTGCGCGCGGGCGCGGGCGCGGCCAACTGGCAAAATGTGTTCATGGCCGACGTGAGCGATCCCGTGAATCCGGTGATCACGACGGCCGCATCGGCGACAGTAGTGAACGACAATCAGCAGGAGCTGATTATGCGCCTGCGCGACGGGTTGCGCGACGCAACCGTGGCCGACGAGCCGGGGCAATCGGACATCACGACATTTACGACGACCGACATGCCGCTGGCGCTGGGTCCGCAGAGCGACGTGCGTTTTGGGCGCGTGGACCAGCCGCTCTACGCGATGCCGATGAGCGGGTTGCTCGAGCAAATCCACGAGTTGAGAGGAAAGCCCGAAGCCAAGCGCTACCTGATCGAGATGCACAACCGCTTCGCGTTGCCGGTGGCGTGCATAGTGCTGATGCTTCTGGGCGTGCCGCTGGGCGTGAATTCGCGGCGCGGCGGCAAGAGCGCCGGCATTGTTTTCACCATTCTGCTGGTGTTTGTGTATTACATCCTCTCTTTGACCGGCAGCACGCTGGGGCATCAGAGCCGACTACCGGCTTCGATCGCCGTCTGGGCCGCCAACATTGTGTTTGCCGCGGCCGGAGTTTTCCTGCTGTGGCAGATGGCGACTGGAGGGCGCATTCTGAGCACTATGACGACATGGGCCGCGCGACTGCCCAAGTTTGAAGTTCCGGCTAACAGCAAAGGCTTCCAGCTCGCACGGTTTCTCGAAAAGCTTCAGCCGCGGGCGCGCCGGACCAGGCCGCGCAGCGTCTTTCCGCGCATACTTGACGAGTCCATCCTGCGCGAATTCCTGGCCATGTTCGTTCTGGTGTTGTCCGGATTCGCGCTGCTGATGATCGTCTTCACCTTTTTCGAGCTGGTGGGCGACATTCTGCGCAATCACATTGCGCTTTCCATTGTGGGCGAGTACCTGCTGAATCTGACGCCGAGCATGCTGTACCTCATTACGCCGCTGGCGGTGCTGATCGCGGCATTGGTGACCTTCGGGGTGATGAACCGCAACAGCGAGATCATCGCCATTAAGGCGGCGGGGATCAGCCTGTACCGCCTGATCGTTCCCGTTGTGGCCGTCGCCGCTGGGCTGGCAGTGGCGTTGTTTCTTTTCGACCAGTACTACCTGCCGCAGGCCAACCGCACGCAAGAGGCGCTGCGCAATGTCATCAAGGGCCGTCCCACGCAAACCTACCTGCATCCCGAGCAGAAATGGTTGATGGGTCAGAGGCCGCAACCTGGCGAGCCGGGGCGGATTTTCTACTATGAATTCTTCGATCGCGACCGCATCGAGTTTGCGAATCTCTCCGTATTCGAACTCGACCCGGTAACGTTTCAACTGACGCGGCGCATCTTTGCGAAGCGCGTGATCTGGAGCGGCGACTCCAATTCATGGATGTTCGAGAGCGGGTGGGTGCGCGACGTGCATGGCGCGGACGTGAAGGATTACCGCAACTTCCTGAAGACTTCTTTTCCCGAGATACGCGCCACTCCCGACTACTTTAAGAAAGAAGACTTGCAGGCGCAGGAGATGAACTTTGGCCAGCTCGACCGCTATATTCGCGATTTGCAGCAGAGCGGATTCGACACCAAGCGATTGAGCGTAGCGCTGTGGCACAAGCTTTCGTATCCGCTGATCACCGTTGTGATGGCGGTGCTTGCCATTCCGTTTGCGCTATCCATGGGACGGCGCGGCTCCATCGCGGGCGTGGCCGTGGCCATTGCCGTGGCGCTGGCGTATATGGTGATCGACAACCTGTTCGGCGCCATGGGCTACGTCAATTACCTGCCGGCCTCGATGGCCGCATGGTCGGCGGATGTGTTGTTCGGCCTTGTGGGCGGATATCTGTTGCTGAGGACGCCGACGTAGAAAAGCAGGGAACGAGGGAACAAGGGGGGCCGTCGACAGTGGAGAGCAGGACACTTTATCGGCCGGTTGGAGAAGTGGAACTCAAACTGATCCGCGCCAGCGGTTGGCGGGAGTTTCCGCCGCGGCTCCCCTCTCAGCCTATCTTCTATCCCGTGCTCAATGAGGAATACGCTACGCAAATCGCTCGCGACTGGAACACGCGCGATGGCGGCACTGGTTTTGTTCTGCGCTTTGAAGTTGAAACTGAATACCTGCAAAAGTATTCCATCCACACGGCCGGATCCCGCACCCATCAGGAGTACTGGATTCCCGCGGACCAGCTTGAAGAGTTCAACCGGCACATTGTTGGACTCATCGAGGCGCGCGGCGAATTTCGGGCTCCAATCGTGCCCCCGGTACAATAGACATATGTTTGGTGACCTCGCCCCTCTTTATCCCTACATGCGCCGCTACCGCTGGGGATACGTGCGGGGCACCCTGGCTTGCGTTTGCACGAACACCGTGGCCGTACTGTTTCCCACTGTTCTGGGCATGGCGGTCGATGCCATCAAGAACGGAACGACCCGCCGGCACATTCTTCTCCTTGCCCTGCTTCTCGTCGGGATCAACCTGATCAAGGGCATTTTCATGTACGCGCAGCGCTGGATTCTGATCGGGATCTCGCGCGAGATCGAGTTCGACATGCGTAACGACCTGTTCCGGAAACTGGAAACGCAGGACACGGGTTTCTACCAGCGCTACCGCACCGGCGACATCATGGCGCGCATGACCAACGACCTAAACGCGGTGCGCATCCTGCTAGGGCCGGGGCTCATGTACAGCGTGAACACGATCTTCCTGAGCATTTTTGCGCTGGTTTTCATGCTGCACATCAGCCGCTACCTGACGCTGGTGGCACTAGCGCCCACGCCGCTGGCCAGCATCTTTGTGCAGTATGTGGGGCGCAAGATTCACGAGCGCTTCGAGCGCATCCAGGCGAGTTTCTCCGACATCTCCGCGCAAGCCCAGGAGAATTATTCCGGCGTGCGCCTGATTCGTGCCTTCGCGCGCGAGGAGTCGCAGATTGGCCTTTTCGAGCGGCTTAATCGGCAATACATCGGCCGCGCATTGCGGCTGGTGCAACTGATGGGCATGCTGTGGCCCACGCTCGAATTCATTCTCGGCGTGTCGATGGTGATTTCCCTGCTGGTCGGCGGACACCTGGTGCTGGCGCACCGCATTTCGGTGGGCAGTTTCGTGGCCTTCAATACCTACATGATCCTGCTGATCTGGCCGATCATCGCCGTGGGATGGGTGATCAACATCTTCCAGCGCGGCACGGCGTCGGTGAAGCGTATCGATGAACTGCTCAAGACTGAGCCCGCCATCTGCCGACAGCTACCGCTCCGCGGCTTCAGGTCTTGGACCAGAGATCGGTGCTGAGGGGAGAGATCGAATTCCGGCATCTTAACTTCAGTTATGGCGACGGCCCCGACGCGACGCCGGTACTACGCGACATCTCGCTGCACATTCCAGCGGGATCGAGCCTGGCGATCGTGGGGCCGACAGGAAGCGGCAAGTCCACGCTCGTCAACCTGATTCCGCGGCTCTACGATGCGCCCGAGGGGGAAGCGCCCAAGGGGGAAGCGCCCGAAGGGCGCGCCGGAGGGCGCGCTGCTCATCGACGGGCGGCCGGTGCGCGAGTATCCGCTGGAAGTTTTGCGGCGCAACATCGGCATGGTGCCGCAGGAGACGTTCCTCTTCAGCGAGACGATTCGCGAGAACCTGGCCTTCGGCGCGCCGCATGCCGATGCCGAAGATCTGCTGGAGGCGGCCGAGGCTGCGCATATCCGCCGCGAGTTCGAAGAGTTTCCGCAGGGCTTTGAAACCATGGTGGGCGAGCGCGGCGTGACGCTCTCCGGCGGACAGAAGCAGCGGGCCGCAATCGCGCGCGCGTTGCTGCGGCGGCCGGCGATTCTCATCCTTGATGACGCGCTGGCCAGCGTGGACACCTACACTGAAGAGCGCATCCTGGGCGGCCTGCGCAACTACACCGCGAACACGACCACGATTCTCATCTCGCATCGCGTGTCGACGGTGCGCAACGCCGACCGCATCGCCGTGCTCGACAAGGGGCGGATTGTGGAGCTGGGCGGCCACGAGGAGCTGCTGGCTCTCGACGGCTACTACGCAAGCCTCTACCAGAAGCAGCAGCTCGAAGAAGAGCTGACGGTGGCGGGGTGAAGCGGAGATAGCGGGGTTAGCGGAGTTAGGGCGCGATCCCACTCTCGCGACATAAAGAAAAACGTCGCGCGGATGGGGTAACCCGGCATCCCGGCGTGTTCGCGAAGTGGCGGAGGTTACGCGGTCCAGTTGGAGCCGGAGGCAAGGTCGGCTGGTTCGATGTGATCGGGGCCGCTCGGGGCGACGTCATCATGAGCATAGGCGGCGGAGCGGAGTTGACGTTGGGATCCCGGGCAACTTCGCGCCAGGCATCGCGCACGTTGCGAACACAATCGATGGCGTGCTGGAACTTGGTCTTCGAGGCCGACTGCGAGCCTGCAGAATCTGCGCGAAAATGGCGGCGTAGAACTCGCTGAGCGCCTGCGCGGGACGCCCGCCGACATCCATGCGCAGCCGCGCCTGAAGATGGATGATGATGTCGAGGGCGCGTTTGACTGCGGCGCGGCGGGCATCGGCGTCGCCGCGCTCCACAGCCGTGATGGCGGCATAGAGAAAGCGGATGATGCCGTCATAAAGAGCCACCACGAGGTCGACAGCCGATGCGCTTTCCAGCATGTGTTCCCGATAACTTGCCATTGTGAATCGCTTTCCTATCCGTTCTGACCCTGGTTGTAGCCGGTGATCGCCGAATAGAGCTCGTTGATGCCCTGCAACTGCGAGGGCAGCTCCTCGAGAATCTCGTTGGCTTGATTGAGCTCGTGGTCAGGCTGGACTGTTGCGCGGAGATTATGCTCTGCTTCCTTGGAGATTTCGGCATTGAGTGTGGATTCGGTGGTGCTGTTGGAGTTTGCGGCCAGCGCCAGTATGCCCGTGGATGAGCTGGAGCCGGCATTGGTGAGCATGCTGGAAAAGCTCTGGCCCCAACTGTTGGCGTTCTGGAAGAAGCCCGCCACGCTTGCATAGTCATTGTTCAGTACGGAATCGAGCGCGTTGGCGTCGAAGGTGAGCGAGCCGTCGTTATTCACGCCGATGCCGAGCGTGGTCAGGCTGTTGATGTCGGATGAATTGGTGTAGCCGAGCGTGGCGCTGGTAGTGGTCGTGGTGTCGATGAGGTTGGAGGACTACGGTGAGGTTGCCGGAGCTGCCGGAGGTGTTCGAAATGAGCAGACAAGCTTTGGGACTGCCGCTGTTGGGGACGAGCGATGCCGTAAATCCCAGTGTGGAGCGATGTGCCGGTGGATGTACTGCTGAAGGTCGGCCAGGGTGGAGCCGCCTACGACCGACTTCACTGTACTCATGTTGATTGTCTTGCTGTGTGCCAGTGGCGCCTACCTGAACGGTGATGGTGCCGGTCAAGGTGTCGCCGGAACTGGGAATTGACGTCAGCGTGCCCTGGGAGGGTTGCGGAGCCGGTGGTGTTCGCGGCGGTATAGCTCAAAGGACATGTCGCTGGCGGCATTGATGCTGGAATTGACGGTGAGAGCCCCGGTCGATCCCGAGTTTGCAGAAGCCAGCGTAAGCGTGGACTGACCGTTGCTGATGGCTATGCCGGCGGTAACCCCGATATCCGCGGAGTTGATGGCAGCTGCCAGTCCGAGAGCGTGTTGTAATCGTTCGACCGGTATAGATGGTGTTGCTGGACGCGCTCACGCGTGCGCACCGTTTTCGCGTCTCCGTCGTGCCGCTGCCCACCTGGATGGTCATCGAGCCGGAGAGCGTGGGGTTGAGATCATTCGTCACCGCGTCAAGCGAGCCATTGGGGTTCTGCGTATTCAGGCTGGTGAGCAGTTCCTGCTGCAGGAGGGAGAGCGTGGGCGAGCCGAAGAGCGGCTCGGGAGTGCCGGAGCTGGTGTTGCCCTCCTGCGCATTGATGGCGCTGATGAGGGAGTTGTAGTCGGTGACGAATTGGTTGACCGTGCTCTCGACGCCGGAGTTGTCGTTGCCGATGACGACCTGTACCTGCTCGAGGCCGCCGTCGGACTCCTCGGGGCTGGGCGCGAGCAACTGGAAGGTGACGCCGGGAATGAGATTGGTGACGGTGTTCGAGGCGCTGGTGAGATTCACGCCGTCCACGGTCAGGCTGGCATTGGAGCCGGTGACGTTGGCGGTGTACGCGAGGGCGGTGCTGCTGTCGACGAGGCTGGAGCTGACGGCGAGCGTTCCCGCGCTGCCCGAAGTGCCCGAAGTGAGCTGGAGACTCGCGGTGCCGTCGCTGTTGCTCACGATCGAGGCGTCGAATAGGAAAGAGTTGCCGGGGTCGTTGATGTAGTTTTCGAGATCGGTCAGGGTGGTGCCGTTTTCGGCAGCGCTGACCGCGCTCATGGAGATGGTTTGCGGGCTGTTGCCGCCCACGGCGACCTGGAGTGTGCCGCTGCTGCCCAGCGTCTCGCCGGAGCTGGCGACGGCCGAGAGGAGCGCGATCGAGGCGGTGCTGCCGCTCCCTGTCCCGCTGCCCGCAGTGACCGTGGCGCCGAGAGTGTTGCTGGCGGCGGCGATGAGCGAATTCTGCGGTGACGACGATGTTGCCGTTGGCGCCCGAAGTGGCGGAGACAAGGCTCAGGCGCGAGCCGGTGGCGTCGGTGAGCACGTTGGCAGTGATGCCGACGCCCGAGGAGTTGATGGCCGAAGCCAGGCCAGAGAGGGTGTTGTCGGAGGAGTTGAGGGAGATGGTGTGCGCCGTGCCGCTGCCCACCTTGAGCGTGACCGAGCCGGACAGCGTATCGGAGCTGCTGGCAATTTCCGCCATGGAGCCGCTTGAGGTCTCAGCGAGGTTATTGACCACGACGGTGTGAGTGCCGGCCGCGGCGGAGGAAGTGGCCGAGGTGAGCTCGAGCACGTTGGTGTCCGAGCTCGAGCCCTCCTTCTGTGCGAGAACGCCATGAAAGTCAGTCAACTGGCCCATGTCGGTCGAGAGATTCGAGAACAGCGCTTCCCAGGCTGGAGATCGCCGTGTCCTGGCTTCTCGAGCGATGTCAACTGGTTCTTCCAGGGCGTCTCGACATTCTGAGAGATTGCTGATGATTTCAGCCACGGTTGAGCTTACGTTGAAGCCCGCGCCGCTGGTCGGCGACCCGAAATTCAATCCGACTGAACCCATAGCGCCCTCCCGCAAAAAGTAATGCAGCCAGTGAACCAGCCGCCGCATGGAACGGATGAAAGAAATCTCATCGAGTCTCGCCACTACGACGCTGCGACAGGCAGTTGCTCAAGCATAGAGGGGCATCCACGGGACGCCCCTCTTTGCTTGGCGATCCGCGCAGCGAACGCCGGATCAAATGGCTCCGGCGGCGCCTGTTCTACGGATCAGCGCCGCCGGAGGTAGCGGTTATTCCCCAGCGACCAAAGGTCGGTCGCCGGGGACTCCGGTTATTGCAACAGCTTGAGCACGGCCTGCTGTTGCGAGTTGGCCTGCGCCAGGGCGGCGATGCCGGTCTGGCTCAGGATCTCGTACTTGGACATATTGGCGCTGCCTGCGCATAATCGGTAGCCTGCACTGCGTTTTGCGCCGCCTGCACGTTTTCCGACTGTGTGCCCAGCACGGAACTGACTGAGTTCAGGGTGTTGATCTGAGCGCCGATGTAGCCGTCCTGAGCGGCGACGTCTGTGATAGCCGTGTTGAGTGCGGTGAGGGCCGCTTCGGCGTCGTTTTGGCTGGACAGATCGGTGGCGCTTAACGACTGGCCGGCTTTGTCTGAGTAGCTGATTGTGGCGGTGCCGCCAGCACCGTTGGTGTCGGAGTTGAAAGCGGGAACGGCAGCCTGCCCGGTAGCCGTATCCGCAAGTCCGTTGCCTGCGAAGTTGGCAGACGACACACCGACCGAATAGTAGCTATCGGTCGTATAGGTCGGGACACTGGTGTTGGTCGTGTCATCCAGATTGGCAGCGGAGATGGAGATTCCCGACTGTGCCGATGTAAACTCCACAACTCCGGCGGTGTCAGTGGCAGTGATACCGAGCGACGAGCCCGCACCGGTGCTGAAGTATGCTCCGATGTTTGAAGTGGTCAAGCTCAAGGCTCCCAGATCGATAGAAACCGGCGCCGAGGATGCGCCCTTGATCGTCAGGGTGCCGGTGAGCGTATCGCCATCGGCGCCGCCTCCTACCGTACCGTCCAGATGACCGATCTGTCCCGGTGTTGTCCCGGCGCCCACGCCGCCCGCGGGCCCGGAGATTTCAATACCGGTATCCGCGCCGCTGCCTCCGCCCACTTTTGCCGCAGTGACTGCCGCGGTGCCTGCCGAGCTTGCGGTTGTGAAAGACGCGGTGACGCCGAGGCCGGCGCCATTGATCGCGTCGATCATGCCCGCGGTCGTATTCGCGTAGGCGGTTGTGCCGCCCACGGCAATGGTGGCAGTCTTTTGAACAACGGCTCCGCTGGCTCCCGTCGCCAGGTAGTTGATGCTCAGTTTGGTGCCGCCGGCTGTCGTGTTCAATTGATCGTTGATCGAGGCTAGCGTTCCCGACTTCGACAGATCGATGAATGTGTTGTTGGCGCCGTTGCTGTAGGCCATGACGCCGCCGGAGTCGCCCACGTTGGAAGAGGACAGCGAGCGAATGTTGAGATCGTCAATGGAGGAACCGACCGCGGACGAATCGCCGGTGTAGATGTTGGTGTTGGAGTTGAACACGGCGGAGTCGTTGTAAGTGGTTGTCGTGCCGATGTTGTTAACTTCCGACAGGATCGACTGGTATTCCTGGTTGGCAGCCGTATCCTGCGAGGAATTCAGCGTGCCGTTGGAGGCTTCGGTAGCCAGGGTGACGGCGCGGTTGAGCAGGCTGGTGACCTGCGAGAGGGCGCCATCGGCGACCTGCAGCAGTCCGGAACCTTCCTGAGCATTGGTCTGCGACTGGTTGAGGGCCATCTGGTTGGCCTGAAGGCCGTCGACCATGGAAAGGCCGGCGGCGTCGTCCGCGCCGGAGTTGATCTTCGAACCCGAAGACAACTGCTGCAACACGGTGTTCAGGCTGCTGTTTGTATTGTTGAGGTAGTTCTCCGCATACACCGCGGAGAGGTTGTTCAAGACACCCAGGGACATGGGGTTCTCCTTGTTGGATGCGGTGATTTGCGGCCCATATCCGAGAGTGCTCCCAACTTGTACCAACCGTGGGTAGCTGCTGCCGGCTCGGAGCCGACGCATCTGGCCCCTTCTTCGGCGAGGCCATAAGGGACTTTATGGGAGCGCGAAATGTGTCTCGCCGGTGGACACTTCTGCGTCCTTGGTTTTATTTTTTTAACCTTTCGCACACGACGCCGATAACTGCAACGAAGGAGATTGGAGATGATCGAGTTGACGCGACTCAACGGCCATCCCATGATGCTGAACAGCGATCTCATCAAGACAGCCGAAGCCTCGCCGGACACAATGCTGACGCTGATCAACGGCGAGAAGCTGATTGTGCGCGAGGAGATTGGCGAGGTGGTGGAGAAGGTGCTGGCCTATCGGGCGCGGCTGCTGGCGGTGGTGGCCAAGCGCGTGCACCACTTCGACGATCTGGAGCGTGTCGCGGGTCTGGCGAGCCTGGATGTGGAAGGGCAGCGCGCGACCTCTGCACCGATAAAGCAGACCGGTGATCTGCGGCAGTAGAAGGCGCTGGGCAGCCATATTCTCTTGGGGAGACCTACATGGATAAAGCAAGCATCCTCGGCGCGTTTCTGGCCATTGCCGGAATTATCGCTGGACTAGTGATTGAAGGCGGCAATGTGGGCCAGATTCTGCAGCCCACGGCGGCGCTCATAGTTTTTGGCGGCACATTGGGCGCGGTGATGCTGCAATTTCCGCTGACTACAGTGGTGGCTGCGTTCCGCGGCCTGGGCAATCTGTTCACCGCTCCGCGCAAAGAGGAAGCGCAATTGATTCGCGAACTGGTCGCGTTTGCCAACAAGGCGCGCCGTCACGGGGTGGTCTCGCTGGACGCCGACCTGAAGGCCATTCAAGATCCCTTTCTGCGGCAGACGCTGATGCTGGCCGTGGACGGCACCGAGCCGGTGGAACTGCGCAGGATCATGCATGTGAGCCTGGAGTCGTTGACAGAAGAGGAAGAGCGATTGCCTGCGGTCTTCGAATCGGCGGGCGGATTTTCGCCGACCATCGGCATCCTGGGCGCGGTGCTTGGCCTGATCCAGGTGATGCAGCATCTGGACAACATCAATGAAGTGGGGCGCGGCATCGCCGTTGCGTTTGTGGCCACGATTTACGGGGTTGGAATCGCGAATCTCTTCTTTCTGCCCTTCGCCGGCAAGATG
The DNA here is from genome assembly GCA_963732305.1 of uncultured Acidobacteriaceae bacterium. Taxonomy (GTDB): domain Bacteria; phylum Acidobacteriota; class Terriglobia; order Terriglobales; family Acidobacteriaceae; genus Telmatobacter. Next base: position 311,648 of record CAVSYW010000001.1, on the reverse strand, counting down.
CGGCTGCGCATTCACAACGGCCTTCGACGGCGCGAAATGATGCTGGAAGGCGTGATCTCGATTCTCGAGGGCATGAACCCGCGCATGCTGCAAATCAAGCTGGCCGGTTTCCTGGACGGAAAGATCCAGGACCAGCAGGAGCGGGCCGCATGAGATCCCGCGTGCCGCGCAGTCGCGTAGGCCACGACCGGTGGCTGGTGTCGTACGCCGATTTCGTCACCCTGCTCTTCGGATTCTTCGTGGTGCTCTACGCCTTTGCGCGGGCCGACCAGAAAAAGCAGTCCCAGGTTTCGCAGGCCATCGACTCAGCCTTCCGCAGCATGGGAGTTTTTTCGGATTCCAATAAAGCGACTAGCTCGCCGGAGGGGGCTCATCCCGCAAATGCCGCGGTGGATGAGGAATTGCTTACGCCGACACAAGTCAAGTACGACCTCAGCCGCATCGAACACGATTTGGCGCAGACGCTTGCCAAACAGATCGCCACACACACGGTTTCGCTGGAGATGGGGCGCGACGGACTGGTGATCAGCCTGCGCGAGGCGGGATTTTTCGATTCCGGCTCAGCGACGCCCAAGACGGAGGCCATGCCGACGTTGCGCGCGATCGCCAACCGGCTGGGCGCGACGCCCTACGATCTGCGCATTGAAGGCCACACTGACAATGTGCCGATCCACAACACCGAGTTCGACTCTAACTGGGAGCTTTCTTCGGCGCGGGCCACGCACATCGCGCGGTTGTTTCTGGAGATGAAGGCGATTCCGCCTGACCGGCTGTCTGCCGCGGGATACGCCGAGTTTCATCCCGTAGCCAGCAACGACACCTCGGCCGGTCGCGCAGAAAACCGGCGCGTGGATCTTGTGGTGCTGCCGCGGACGAAGCTCGACTTCGCCGCTTCGGCCGTGCAAACCTCCGGACCGTGGCGGAAGATCACGGACGAATAAGCGCGCCAGCAGGTCAGCAGGCCGGCTGCTGCTCACTCCACGCCAAGGACTTTTACGATCACGCGCTTGCGGCGCTGACCGTCGAACTCGGCGTAGAAGACGCGCTGCCATGTGCCGAGATCGAGATGGCCGTTGGTCACAGGCAATGTGGTCTCGTGGTGCAGGAGCAGCGACTTGAGGTGCGCGTCACCGTTGTCCTCGCCGGTCTGGTGGTGTTTGTAATCGGGACGCGCGGGCGCAAGCTCATCGAGCCATTTGCCGATGTCTTCAATGAGCCCGCTCTCGTGATCGTTCACGTAGACGGCTGCCGTGATGTGCATGGGCGAGACGAAGCATAGGCCGTCCTTCACACCGCTGCGGTGCACAACCTGCTCCACCTCATCGGTAATGTGCACCATCTCGCGCCGCTTGCGGGTTTCAAAGACCAGGTATTCTGTGTGACTCTTCATGCGGATCTCCCTACGCGCATTGAAGGATTGCGTACCATCCTTCACTTATCCTAAAGTGAGCCGTGACTTCTCGCCGACCGTCCGATTCCGCAAAGCGCTTGCGTCGCATGCACGATGCGTTGCTTGGCGCCTATGGACCTCAGCATTGGTGGCCGGCCGAGACTCCGTTTGAAGTGATTCTGGGTGCGTATCTCACGCAGAATACGGCGTGGAAGGCGGTGGAGCGGTCACTCGCGAACTTGCGCTTCGCGGGCACGCTTCCGATGGAAGGTTTGCGCAAGATCCCTCTGGCCAAATTGCGGCGTCTGATTCAACCCTCGGGTTTTTACACGCGCAAGGCGCCTGCGCTGAAAGCTTTCGTAAACATGCTGGACCAGGAGTGCGGCGGATCGCTTGAACGACTTGCGAGTCTCCCGACCGAGGAACTGCGGCGGCGATTGCTGGATTTGCAGGGCGTCGGCCCCGAAACCGCCGACGCCATCTTGCTCTACGCGCTCGGGCATGCGGTTCCCGTGGCCGACGAGTATCTGCGGCGCATTGCCGAGCGGCATGGGCTGATCGAGTCTGCGCAGAGACGCGCAAGGATTTCGTATAACGAGCTTGCCGATCTGACGCGGCGCGCGTTTGCTGGCGACTCGCCGGAAAATCACGCAAAGCTCTACAACGAATTCCACGCTCTAACGGTGGCCGTGGGCAAGGCGCACTGCGGACGGACGGCACACTGCGAGAATTGTCCGCTGGCGGGCGATTTGAAAAGCGGACTTTAGCTATCGGCTCCCGGCTTTCAGTTTGTTCGAGCGGGAGCCTCGCGCTTCGGTTTTGCTCGGAAAAGCTAGAGGCTAGGAGCTAGCAGCTTGCGGCTGCTTGATGTCGTAATCTGAAAGCATCATGAGTCCAACTCCACAACAGCCTCAAGTGAATTTAACCCAGACTGCCGATTACCGCGAGTCTTACGCCAATAGCGTACAGGTGCGGGTGAGCGTGTGGGATTTTCAGCTCGTCTTCGGTCTCGCCTCCAGCGAAAGCCCGGAGCAGGTGAACATCCGCAACCACCAGGCCATTTTTCTGAGCCCGCAACAGGCCAAGGCTTTGTTGAACGTGCTGGGCCAGAACATTGCGCAATACGAACAGGCCTTCGGCACGCTCAACCTGGAGCCGCAGAGCCAGAATTTCCCGCGCGGACAGGTGAATTAAGCAGGAACCGAGCCACGTCATCGAGCAAGAATCGTTCGGTGAGGACTCGAGCGGGGGTTGAGCTCAAGGAGCACATTGTTGCGCTTCGGAAGAATGTTGACGCCGCGGCTGGATGCACCGCTGCCGCTCTGGATGATTTTTCCGGTCATCTTTGTGGCGCTGTATGCCAGCCACTTTACGCTGCTGCGGCTACCCTACTACTGGGACGAGGCGGGCTACTACATTCCCGCGGCGTGGGACTTTTTCCGCACCGGCTCGCTGATTCCTACGAGCACGCTTACGAACGCACATCCGCCGCTGCCGAGCATCTACCTCGCGCTGTGCTGGAAGGCTTCGGGATTCTATCCGGAAGTCACGCGCGAGGCAGTGCTGCTGGTGGCGACCTTGGGACTGCTGGCTGTGTGGCGGCTGGCAATGTGCGTTGCGGGCGTGGCCTCAGTGGCGTTCTGGACCGTGCTTCTTACGGGCCTCTATCCCATCTGGTTCGCGCAAAGCTCGCTGGCCCACGCCGACATTTTTGCTGCAGCATGCTCGCTGTGGGGACTGGTTTACGCGTTGCCCAATCGCGATCGCAAGCCGTGGGCGGCTGCGTTATGGTTTGCCGCCGCTGCACTTTCGAAGGAAACGTCGATCGCGATTCCGCTGACGCTGGCCGCAGTGAACCTGGTCCTCGGATTCAGAAGCGGCGGAGTCGTGCGCGGCCGGTTATGGCGCGAGGCAGCGTGGCTCTCAAGTTGCGTTTTACCGCTGGCCGCGTGGTATGGATACCACTACGCGAAGACGGGATTTCTGTTCGGCAATGCGGAGTTTTTGCGCTACAACGCTCAGGCCACCCTAACGCCGCTGCGCATTCTGGTGGCATTCGGGCATCGCATCCTGCACCTGACGTTGCATATGAATCTTTTTGTGCCGGTGCTGATGGCCTTTGCGGCGCTGCTTCTGAGTCCGCGCTCTGAGGCCAAAGGCCACGAGCGGGCAGCGCTCGGCCCGTTGGTAAAAGTGCGGATCTTTTCCCTGTCGCTGGCCAACGCGGTACTCTTCAGCGTGCTGGGCGGCGCATTGCTCACGCGCTATCTGCTGCCCATGTATCCACTGGTGCTGCTGTTGGCGGTGTACACGTTGTACCGCCGCGTGCCTTATTGGTACGGGCTGACATTGTTGTCTGCCGCGGCCTTCGTTGCAGGGCTCTTCGTGAACCCTCCTTATGGGTTCGCGCCGGAAGACAACCTGGCGTACGCGCACGTGATCCGCATGCACCAGGCCGGCATTGCGCAGCTCAGGAAACTTTATCCCGGCGCAACCGTGCTTACGGCGTGGCCGATGAGCGACGAGCTGACAAAGCCCGAACTGGGCTACGTGAAACAACCATGGGACGTGTGCGCAATCGACGACTTTACCGCCGGAGAAGTTGCGCGCGCGGCCGAGGAGCCGGAGAAATATTCGGCGGCGCTGGTTTTTTCCACCAAGTACGATCCGCCGCCGCTGTTTCCCGGCCTGAGCGGCGAAGCGCTCGACGAGCGATATTTCGGGCTGCATCACGACTTGCCTCCAGAGTTGATTGCGCGGCAACTGGCCGGAACCCTCGTGTGGAAGCGCGACGACGACGGCATGTGGATTGCGTTGATCCGTTTCAATCGGCAGCTGGAAGCAAAGCTGGTGAGCGGCGCGCCAGTCCTGCTCGTACCACCGAGTGCGCAGCCCGCTCGGCAAGCTCCCTGAATTTGAGGTACGCAGCATTCGTCCCGCCGAGTTCGATAACGTTTTGTTGAGCGACCGGCGTCCGCATTTTTTCGGTCTGGCGCGATGCAGGCGCGGTGGGCGACAATGGCTTCTGCCATGACCAACACCTCTCGCCGTGAATTTCTGCATAATGCATCCGCAACCGCTGCCTCTCTTGCTGTGCCTGGTATTCTGCGCGCTGCCGTGCGCGAGCCAATGCCACTTCCGCGCCGCTTCCTCGTTTTCATTGGTTCGCATACGCCTGACGGGATCTTGACGTATTTCTGGAATCCTGCGACTGCGGAGCTGACTGCGGCCGGCAAAAACGACAGCGTTGCGAATGTTGCGTGGCTCGCGTTTTCGCATGGGCACGAATTCGTTTATTCGGCCTCGGAGCTGACTACCTTCAACGGCAAACCGACGGGAGAAGTAGCGAGCTTTCGAGTTGTGGGCGGAGAGTTGCAGCCTCTCTCCGCGCGGAACTCGGCGGGAACGGGCACCTGTCACGTGGCGGTCGACGCAACCGGGCAGATGCTGATTGCCGCCGACTACACGGGCGCAAGCGCGGCGAGCTTCCGCATCGAAGACGGCAAACTGAGCGAGGCGATTTGGACCGAGCACTACACCGAGCACGGTCCGAATCCGACGCGCCAGCCCATCGCGCACGCGCATTTTGCCTCCTTCTCGCCGGACAATCGGTTCGCGTACATCAACGACCTTGGTGGCGACTCGATTCATATTTACAGGCCCAATCCGGCAACTGCCGAGATGAAGCCCGCGGGAATCTATCGCGCCAAGCCTGGTTCTGGACCGCGAACTTTGCACTTCCACCCCGACGGACGAACTGCCTACTCGATGAACGAGCTCGTCTCAACCGTCGATGTGCTCGACTGGCACAAAGACGATGGAGGACTTACGTTCGTCGATCGTATCGAGTTGCTGCCAGCAGATTGGACCAACTCGCCAGCAGCAACATCCACTGGATGCGACACGGTGATCACGCGCGACGGACGATTTGTTTACTTTGCCAATCGCGGCGACAACTTCCTGTACGCGTTCCGTGCCGATTCTTCTACCGGCAAACTGACGCCGATGAAGCGGTCGAATTGCGGAGGCAAGACGCCGCGTAATTTTGCGCTCGATCCCACGGAGCAATGGATGCTGGTGGCGAACCAGGATTCGAACCTGATCAGCGTGTTCGCGCGTGATCCCGTGACTGGCGAGTTGGCCGATGAGGTGAAGAGCAGCGTGGAAGCTGAAGCGCCGATGCGCATTCTCTTCACGTGAAGATACGAGGCCGGCAAACGATTTGTTTTCTGTTGGATAGCAAAAGCGTACTGGGATACTGGCAAAGTACGACGGTACTGATTTTTCCCTAAGCGATTGAATCGGATGGTGTTAAGTGGCTTCACAGTTTCTTTGTCGATTTTGGCGGCGATGCCGCCAGGTGTCAGCGCACGGAGAGCAAGTGTGAGTGCGAGTGTGAGTGTATGACCGGGGGTGGGTGTGGAAGGCAGGGAACAAGGGACCGAGGGAAAAAGGGAACGAGAAACGCGGGGAGTGGCCAATAGCCAATAGGGGGGGAGGGGGGTGGAGTAATGGAGTAGTAAACAGCCGACAGGGAGCCAGGCGAAGGGGGCCGGGAGCTGGGGATCGTGATTTGTCGGCGTGATTCGGCATTCATGACAACAGTATGCGCCGGAAGAGGGAAATTATATGCAAAGTGGCAGTTGCCATAAATAGATGATTCTAAATGGATAGCATAGTTGTCGGCGGAGAATGGCATTGACCACGGTGTGTGGCGAGTAACAGCATGAGGGCGGAAACGCCTCTATCCCTGGTCCCTCCGCCGCGGCGGACGCGGGGCCAGGGGCACCGGGCGGCGCGGCGGATTTTGTTCGAACCAGCTAGATTTGCGGCGCTTCAAGGCGGGTGAGTTTTTCGAGGAAAAACTCTTTCCAGCTATCTGTCAGTGCTTCCACTTCCAGCGCCTTGCGTACCGTGGCGGCATCTTCACCGTTATAGTCCTTTGCCAAATACAAGCGTGTGATCGCAGAGACCGGAACCGAGTGCGGGTCGAGGCTGAGCGTGCGAATTTCATCGCCTGCTGCGACTTCGCCTTCGCGGGTTACAGCGACATAGAATCCCGTGCGGCCGCTCTCGAGGAATTGCTTGATGATGTCGTCCGACTCGAAACGGATGCCAAGCTTGTAACAAGGCATGCGAGGCTGGGTGACCACAACCTCGGCGGACCCGACGGCGAAACGGTCGCCGATGTGGATAGAATCTTCGCCTGGACCATCGATCGTGAAATTCTCACCGAAGGCTCCGGGTGCGAGCGGATGGCCGCGCAACTTCACTTTCCAATAGTCGTAATGGGACAACTGATAGCAGTAGACGGCCTTGTCTTTGCCGCCGTGAACGGTCAGGTCCGATTGCCGGTCTCCGTCGAGGTTCAGTGTGCGCAGGGCAATGCGGCCCTCGACTGGTTTTTTATAGATGGAAGTAGTCACGTCCAGTCCGTGCCAGAGGACTTCTTTCGGCAATCCGCAGTTTACGGAGATGAGCTTCATCGTGAACCTCGGGCGATGACAGGCTGAATTGCCGCGTACACGGAACCAGTCTAAAGAATCGGGCCTGCCAGCGTTATGGAAAGAGTGAATTGTGCGGGCGAGGACGCCCGCACGACAGCCGGCAAGGATGCCGGCGTTACAAAGGCTTAGGCGGCCTGCGTTTCGCCCTTTAACTGCTCGGCCTGGTAGTGGGCGATGAGCGCGTCGACGATGGGCTGCAGGCGGCCCTGCATTACCAGGTCGAGCTGGTGCAGAGTTAAGCCGATGCGGTGGTCGGTCAAGCGGTTCTGCGGGAAGTTGTAGGTGCGGATCTTTTCACTTCTGTCTCCTGACCCGACTTGCTGTTTGCGGGCCTGGGCGAGCTCGGCGTTCTGCTTGGCCATTTCCACCTCGTAGAGGCGCGAACGCAGCACCCTCATGCCTTTTTCGCGGTTCTTGATTTGCGATTTCTCATCCTGGCAACTGACGACGGTGTTGGTGGGCAGGTGAGTGATGCGCACGGCGGAGTAGGTGGTATTGACGGACTGGCCGCCGGGACCGGAGGAGCAGAAGGTGTCAATGCGGATGTCCTTGGCTTCGATCTTGATGTCGACTTCTTCAGCTTCGGGCAGGACGGCGACGGTGATGGCGGAGGTGTGGACGCGGCCCTGCTGCTCGGTGGCAGGCACGCGCTGCACGCGGTGCACACCCGACTCCCATTTGAGTTGCGAGTAGACGCGCTCGCCCTCGATGATGGCGATGACTTCCTTGTAGCCGCCGATGCCGGATTCGGAGAGCGAGAGCACTTCGACCTTCCAGCGCATCTGCTCGGCGAAGCGCGTGTACATGCGGAAGATTTCGGCGGCAAAGAGCGAGGCCTCGTCGCCGCCGGTGCCGGCGCGGATTTCGAGGATGATGTTCTTTTCGTCGTTGGGGTCCTTGGGCAGGAGCAGCACCTTGAGCTCTTCTTCGAGGGCGTCGGCGCGCGGCTCGAGCGCGGCGATCTCTTCCTGCGCCATGGCGCGCAAGTCGGCGTCGCTCTCGGCGAGCATCTGTCGCGCGTCGGCCAGGCCCTGGCGTACTTGCTTGAGCTCGCGGTACTTTTCGACGGGCGTCTCGATTTCGCGCAGCTGTTTGGCGACCTTCTGGTATTTTTCGTGGTCGTTGAGGACCTCAGGCAGCGAGAACTGCGCCTGCATCTCGTTGTAGTGCTGCTCCATTTGTTCAAGGCGATCGAGAATCATGGCGCCCTCCGGGTGGTGAAGAAGTGAAAAGAGTGAAGAGAGTGAAATTAGTGAATTGGCGCAGGAGGAGTGTGGGCGGCGGGCGCCGCTAGAGAAGGGCCGGGATGGGCTGGTGGAGGGTCACTGCTGGTTTGATTTTAGCGCGAAACGGCCAATTTACCCGATTCTGTAGATCTTTTCACGGAGGGTCCTCCGCCCCGGAGCCAGTCCAACTCGCTCGGGCTTTTCGGCCAATTCTCTGACAAAGTCTTCGAGTGCTTGCTCCAGAGTTTCGCCCATCTCGGCGGCACTCTGGCGTGCGCGGTCGGCAACTTGATCTTCGACAGAAAGAGAGATGTTCATTGCCAAATTATGTGGGAGTGTCTGTGCGGTGTCAATGTCGCGAAACGGTTCAGCGCCACGCGAACACGTGAGCGATCTCAATTGCAGTTTGTGTATGCCGTGTCTCCGATATGCGTCGTTTTGCAGTTCGTCTGCAGTCGATTGGTGTTCGGATTCACTGGCATCGGCAACTGATATGGCTGCGTTTGCTGCCGATTCATATTCTGCAACATCATCCAAGTCTGAAGTAATTGTTGACGCCGCGCTGCTCTTTCAGCTTCAGCCTGAGCCCTCTGTTGGGCCTCGATCCGAGCCTGGGAGGGGAACGCATTCATTTGTGGAGGGGGCTTGGGTCTGGGCGGCGGTAGGTTGCTGCGAAGGGGAGGGTGCGGGATAGAGCGACGGCGGGGTCCCAGAGACGTTGGAATCCGACGTTTGAGAGAAGAGGAGGGGAGAAAGCAGGAGAGCCAGCGCAGCTATGCTAACGAAACGCATAAAATCCTCCAATAAGTTGGGGTTATCTTAGCACTCCATTCGTCGCCAAGGGGCTGCCCCAATTCATCGAAAGGCAAAAAGCAACCGCAGGTCCTTCGACTCCATTCGGCGCGCAACCTGATGGTTGCCCGCCGAATTCCGCTCAGGATGACAGTTCGTTGAGGGTCGTGCGGCCCCATTAAGGTGCGGGCGAGGACGCCCGCACGACAGCCGGCAAAGATGCCGGCGTTACAAAAGATGCCGGCGTTACAAAAGATGCCGGCGTTACAAAAGATGCCGGCGTTACGAAGGTTGCCGGCGCTACATGCCGCCTTTGCCGAGCAGGATGCCGATGCCGTAGGTGACCGCGCCTTCGACAGCACCGACGACGGTCATTTCAAGGCCGGAAGACCACCAGGAGCGCACGGTGATCAGCGACTTGGCTGCGCCCACGGCGAAGTGCGCGGCGAGCGAGATGATGGCTGCAGCGATAACGGCCGGGAGTCCCTGCATGAAGAAGAAGGGAATGACCGGGATGATGGCGCCGACGGCGGTGGAGAGAGCGCCGGAGGTGGCGGAAACGAGGGGGTTGGCGAGAGCTTCCTCGCTGGAGCCGAGGCGCTCGGCGGCCAGCGCGCGCAGCAACTGCTCGGGGTTGATGGCGATGTGGTTGACCATGTGGATGGCGTCTTCTTCAGGCAGTCCCTTGACCTGGTAGTAGAGCTGGAGGAGTTCGCGGGCCTCGGGTCCGTTGAGCTGGATGGCTTCGCGCTCGCGGGCGATTTCAGCATGGTAGATTTCGCGCTCGCTTTTGGCGGCGAGATACGCGCCCGAGCCCATGGAGAGCGCGGAGGCGATCATGCCGGAGAGGCCGGCGAGGAGCACGTACTTGGCGTCGCCGGCGGTGGCTCCCGATACACCCGATACGATGCCGAAGATGGCGCCGAGGCCGTCGTTGACGCCGTAGATGGCGTCGCCGATCCACGCGCCGGGCTGGCGGCGGCCCTGGTTGCGCTTGGCCAGCATGTCGTCGAGGACGGCGCGGGCGTCGATTTTGGGCGCGCCCGCCGGGGCGGCGTAGTGGCCGCGGATGAGCGAGCCCAGCTCGCGGTAATGGTCTCTCTCGTCCTGGACGACATGCTCGAGGATGGCGACCGAGCCTTCGTCGCCGAGGGACTTGAGTTGCTCGCCGTAGCGGGCGATGTCGCGGCTCTCTTCGATTTCTAAGCGGCGCAGCGCCATGCGCATGCCGCCGGCGCGGTTGGCCAGCGAGTCGGCCTGGCCGCCGGGCCCGCCGGTGTAGACGGGCTGGGGTCCGCCGAGCTCCTTGATGCGGCCCTCCCACAGAGAGGCGTGCTCGATTTCGGCCTGGGCCAGGTGGCGCATGACTTGCGCGCGCACCGGATCGGCGTCGCGGTCGGCGAGGGTAGTGTAGGTGTGGTAGCCCTCCATCTCGGCTTGCCAGTTGCCTTCGAGTGCAGCCAGGATTTTTTTGGTTCTGGCGCCGGCCAGCATGGGAATGGGCATGGGTCGTACCTCGCTTCAAGGATAAAGCAGGGAGCAAGGAAGCGAGGGAGCAAGGGAGCGAGAAGGCAGGGAGCAAGGGAGTGAGCAGGCGAGTCAGCGAGTTGGCGAGGGCGGTATGATGGGGATCAACTTTCGGTATGAAACGCAAAGCCAAGACGAAGCAGGCAACGGCGCGCGGTGGGAATCTACTTCTGATTCTGGCCGTGGCGTTTGTGGTGGTGATTTTGCTGCTGCGGATGATTTCGTATGTGGCGCATGTGCGAGGGCGTTGACCGCGACGGATTTACCACCAATATCCGGGCGCGACCACGCGCAAGAGGGCGCGAATCTGGCGGCTGACGGCGGTGCGCGCCGAATCGTAGCGCCGGTCTTTAAAGCCGAAGTAACCCACGGGGTCAATGTTGCACGGGAAGCGCAGGTAGTAACCTGGCTGGCCTCGGAACGGAATGACTTTGCGGAAGATCAACTGCTCCAGCAGCCGCGGGCCCGCGGAGTCCATCTCGCGGTTTGCGTTGCGCAGCACGCGATGGTAAAAGGCGTGCGAGCAGACGAAGAGTTGCACTCTCGCGTCCGCGCCGCGACGCGGAAAGCCGAGCCTGCGGCAGTCGATCATGAGCTCGAAGGCAGAGGCTGACTGGCGCGCAGCTTTTTCCATGCGATCAAGTGCTTTGCCGAGGGCAGGGAAGGTCAGCCGGCCGGTGGTTTTGATCAAGTGCGTGGTGGCGGGGCGCAGGTTGCTCAGAGCCAATCCCTCGTCGAGCATTTGCATCTCAGTGTAGCCGTAGTTGCCGCCGGGCGGAATCTCATGAACGGGCAGCGAGAGAAATTCGACCTCACGGCCCAGGGGATTCTCCTGTTCCGCGATGGCGCGCAGCTCGCCCAGGTCGGCGCCCGAGTTTTCGAGGAACAGAATGCGCTGGGCGGCGGCGTGGGAATAGCGCAACCAGAATCGCAAGGCGCGTTTGTAGTCATCGAGACGGACGCGCGGCGAGGAGCGTTTGACCTGGGCGTTGGGCGCAGGTGTAACCGTGGCCGTCATCACCAGCAGATAACGGGGAGTTGAGGGCAGTGCGTCCATCGTCGGCTTCATTGGCATTATGGCGCGCCGGAATCGCGCGCCGGGCCGGTGGATGCGCTGGCTCGATCGGTCTGGGCCCGGCCGTCTTGGGCGGCGGCGCGATGCGCTTCCCATGCTTTGGCGAACTTCCAGTTCACATAGGCCGAATGGTTGAGATGAAAGATCAGGCCCTCCCTGCCGTCGAGAAAGCCGCCGCGAAAGATGTAGTTCTTGATAAACGTGAGCGCCGGATTGACGACTGTGTTGGCGACGAACGCAAAGAAGGATGCGCTGGTCCGGCCTTTCCGGAGCACGAGCGGAATGGAGGCGGTACTGTAACGCTGCATGTGCTCGATGTAATACGCGACGGACGGGTATTGAAGGTGGAGCATGTGGTTTTTGAGGCGGCCGGTTTTCTCGCGCGTCTTGGGCGTGGCATGAGGCTCAGTGTTCTCCTCCAGCCGTGCGCATCCGCGCCGAAACAGCCTGAGCTTCACATCGGGATAGAGGCCGCCATGCCGCATCCAGCGGCCGAAGACCAGGTTGAGGCGGGGAACCCAGTAGGCGTTGTAGCGGGGCTGACCGCTCAACAGCGTCTGAATCTCCTGGGCGAGTTCCGGGGTGAGCCACTCGTCCGCGTCGAGATTCAGAATCCAATCGCAAGTGCATTTGTCGAGCGCGGAGTTGACCCCTGGGCCGTAGCCCTTCCAGCTCTCGACAAAAATGCGCGCGCCATGGCTCCTGGCAATCTCGACGGTTTTGTCTGTAGAGCCGGAGTCGAGGAGATTGATTTCGGTGGCCCAGGCCACGCTGGCGAGCGTGCGGCCGATGTTGTCCGCTTCGTTGCAGGCGACGATCGCCACGGAGAGAGATTGCATGATTCTTTGGACCGGCCCTCGATCGATTGAGCACAGAGTAGCACGCTAAAGCGGGACTGCGGGGCAGTCCTGGCGGCTGGTTCCGCTTCGACGCAGCCTTCGGGGCCGAGATGAAACGGTGCGGCGGCAAAATAATTCCGGCTGGCTTGTAGTCATTTCCCGGCCGCGTATCGTCAAAGAAGTCGTTGTTTTGAACACCGATCTTCCCCAGGGGGTCAAACGCATGCACTTTCCCGGCCGAAGTGGGCAGTATTGTCTTTGCGGCCTGGCAGCCGCGATTCTCATCGTAGCGACCGTTGCTATCGGGTGCGGAGGCGGCGCCGCCTCTTCGACAACGACAACGACAACGAGCTCGACCACGACCAACCAGTATGCCCTGGCCTACAAGTCTGTGGCGTGGGGCGCGACAGTGACGGTGAGCTTTCCTTCGAGCTGCGAGATTACGATCACCACCACCGGCCAACCGGATTACACACCGAATGCGTATTACCTGGCGCCGGCGAGCGGGAGCGATACGGTGGTGGCGCATACGTCGGCGACGAATACGCCGCTGGCTTTGATCTCCTACGCGAGCATGATCAAGCCATCGCTCGAGGGCGCGACGGTGACTCTTAACGATTGCCCTACCAAGGCGAGCACGACCACTGCAACCAACCTGGGTGCGATTGGATATTTGATTTCGGGCACGGCGATGTTCAATCCCTTCGAGATGAACGGGACGACGGCGGCCGTGGCCGATAACGGGTCCTACACATTTACGGATGGCTCAGGGATGCAGCAGACGGCGTACTTTATTGACCAGTGCAACTCACACAGCAATGGGACCACCTGGCACGCGCACGGCTATCCGAATTGCGTTACATCGCAGGTGGACACGAGCACCGGCCCTTCGCACATCATCGGCATTGCGCTCGACGGATTTCCTATCTACGGGGGCCGCGACATCAACGGCAATGCGATCGGCATTTCGCAGCTGGACGCATGCAACGGCATCACCAGCGCCACGCCGGAGTTCCCCAGCGGCGCGTATCACTACGTGCTGCCGATTGGCGTGACCACAAAGTTTGCGTCGATGAATTGCTATAGCGGCACGGTTTCAACCATGACCATGGCGGAGGCGCGGAAACGGGCATGCAATATGAAGACGATGTTCGCCATGCTGAGGCAAAAGCAGCAGAACGGGAAGAAGCCGGACGCGACGATGACGATGCCGGATGGCACGGTGATGCGGACGGGAGCGATGTAAAAAACAGGGAGCGAGGGAGCGAGAAACCTGGGACTGAGGGACTTTGGGGCTATGAGGCGCTTCTGGACGCTTCTTCTACTTCGCGCCAATCTTCGGCAGAGAGGTGAAGCTGCGCGGCGGCGACGTTTTCTTCTAAATGCGCTATTTTTGACGTGCCGGGAATCGGTAGCAGGACCGGCGATCGGTACAGGAGCCAGGCCAGCGAGAGTTGAGGCACGGTGGCTCCGTGGCGTGCGGCGATTTTGCCGAGTGCTTGGGCAGCCGGGTGGTCGGGTTTGAGCATTTTTCCGCCCGCGTAGGGATACCAGGGCAGGAAACCGATGCCGCGGCGCTCGCAATAGGTGAGCGTTTCCTCATGACGCCGGTCGGCAAGACTGTAGCGATTCTGGACAGTGACGATGGGGACGATTTTTTCCGCGGCCTCGATCTCGGCAGGTGAGACTTCGCTCAAGCCGATGTGGCGGATTTTTCCTTGCTCCTTCATGCGGTGGAGCGCGCCGAGAGACTCCTCGAGCGGGGTGCGCGGGTCGATACGGTGCAACTGATATAAATCGATGCGTTCGAGCTTGAGGCGGCGCAGGCTCATTTCGACACATTGGATGAGATAACCAGCGCGGCCCACGTACTCGGTTTTTGCGGGGCCCTGGCGCGTGATGCCGCCCTTGGTGGCGATGACCACGCCGGGCGCATAGGGCGCGAGGGCTTCGCCGATGAGGCGCTCGGCGATCTCGGGACCGTAGGCGTCGGCGGTGTCGATGAGGGTGACGCCGAGCTCGACGGCGCGGCGCAGGACGCGGCGGCATTCGTCGGGGTCGGACGGCTCGCCCCACGCGCCTTCGCCGACCAGGCGCATGGTGCCGCAGCCGAGGCGGTGGACGGGGAGGTCGCCGGCGATGAGGAAGGTGCCGCTGGATGATGCGTTGGGTTGGTTCGCCATACAAATTCGATCCTAGCTCTCGATTGGGGTGTGGGACAATGAGCGCGGCGGTGATGCTGAAGGGTGCGGGCGAGGACGCCCGCACTACAGCCGGCAAGGATGCCGGCGTTACATCCGGGCCGGCGGTGCTTTGGGGAACTGCGCGGCGTGCGAATGCGTAAACTGAGCAGTGCCTGAAAGACGGCAAGGAGATACAGCGATGAGCACGATTCCAAGTCCTAATGCGCAAGCTATCTACTACCAGCAATACGAGGCGGTGCGCCGCGACGAGGTGGTGGGGGTTTTGCTGGCGTTGTTCCTGGGTGTCTTTGGCGCACACCAGTTTTATCTCCGGCGCACGGGATTGGGGATTCTGTACATCGTCCTGACGGTGACTCTGGTCGGAGCGGCCTTCACTGGGATTGCCAGCTTCGTCGAGTGCTTCTTCATGCCGGGGCGGGTGCGCGAGTACAACGCCATGCAGGCGGCAGCGATTGCGACGTTGCTGGGGATTCCGGTGCCGATGTGGGGAAATCCGGCGACCGTGATGATGACCATGCCGCCTGCCATGGCTGCGCCAGCCGTGTTTGCACCGCAACCGGGATCGATGACGACGTGCCCGCGGTGCCAGTTCGCGAATGTGGTCGGCGCCCGGTTCTGCGCGGGGTGCGGGGGGACGTTGTAAAGGCAGGGAGTAGCCAGTAGGGAGTAGGGAATAGGGGGGGCTGGGAAGCGGTCGTGCTATCCCCGGTCTCAAAAGCGAGACCGGGGGCACCCGGCGGTGCGCTAAAGGGACACTACCAGGCTTTGGAAGCTTTAAACCGCCTACCGTAAACGCCGCCGTCCTCCGCGCGGTTCGGGCAAACCAGTTGACCGGCGCGGCCTCGGCGGATGCGCTATTGGCCTCCATCCCCCGGCCACGTGGATAAACGGAACCGCTCGCAGACACACGCTGCATTCCCCAATATCGGTGTCAAGTAGGCTCCTTCTCAGATGCACCTTGGTGCATCCTTCGCACACTTGCGTTGCATCACGTCTTTTCATGACTGTGTTTCTGATCGGTTTGCCTCGCACGGATTACCTCCAGTTGCGATGAGATAAACACCTTGGCTGAGATGAGTCAAGGAAATCCCTTTGGAGTCTGTTCTCAGAACGCATGGAATTATTGGCTTGAATGATCGTTGCCGCACCGTCGGCAGACCGGAGGCAATCGGAATTTGAGGCGCTGCGGGCCGTTAGAAGCAACCGCAGATCCTTCGTCGGTCGCCCCGACGACCTCCTCTGGATGACAGTGCATGGGGAGGGGTGCAGTTGCCGATGACTTGAGATCGTTTGCTCGCGGCTCACAGCACACGGCTCACAAACCACGAACCACGGTCCACGAGCTGCGAACCACAAGCTACATGTTTGCGTGGCCGGAGCGCATGGACTCGTTGAACTTGGGCTTGGTGAAGTCGAGGGCGGCTTCTAGCATGGCTTGATATTCGGCGGCGCGGGCCATGAGCGCGGGGGTGGCCGCGGCAAATTCGCCTTCGACTACCATCAAGCCTTCGCCGGCTTCGTGACTGGCCATGCGCAGGAGATCGGTTTCGGTGGTGTTCAGGTATTGCGCGTCGCGCGGGTCGGCGATCCATATGGGCTTGCTGCCGCCGAGAACTCCGGAGAGCCAGTAGACCTTGCTCAACAGGTAGCGCAGGCGCTCCTGGTTGTCGGTTTCGGTGAAGATGAACTTCTTTTGCCAGCGGCTGTAGTAGCGCGTGGTGACGGGAACGGGCTGGCGGTTGCCGGACTTCACGAACTCCAATTGGCCCATGTCGATGGTTTTGCGGACGGCGTTGTAGACGAAGGTCTCGGCGTAAGGCTGCTCCATGGCGGGCACGATCTCAGCAAAGGTGAGCGTGACGCTGGCGGAGATTTTGGCATGCAGGTCGTGCGCGCCGCCGTCGGCCAGTTGCAGCTCGCCGTGAACGATGTGGGTATCGGCGCCGGAGGTCGATTGGTGAAAGGGCCACTCGAATTTTGCGAAGGCCATGGGCAATCCGCCGAGCGTGACGTAGCACTCGGGACGCGGATTGCGGAGGCGTTTGGCTTCGCCGGCGAGGTGCGCGGTCATCTCGGGCAGCAGGTTTGGCTTGTCGAAGTCGAAGGCCTCGCTCAGCTCGAGCTTCAGGGAGCGGGCGGCGGCTGAGTTGCCGGGGAGGCCAAGCTCGAAGACGGCGGTAGGATGACCGTGAAAGTCGGTGCCCTGGGTGGCGGAGATGAGAACGAGTCCGGCCTTTTGGGCGGCGGATTCGAGGGAGGTGACGAGGGAGGATTTCAGTTCGGTGGCCATGAAGGAGAGAGTCCTGATTCGAGATCGATGCAGAACTATTGTAGCTTTCCGGAGGCGCGTCGGGTTTGTTGGGGATGAGATGGATTTTCGTGCGGGCGGAAGGGCTGTGCATATATCCATCCGAGCGGATCGTCTAACGTGGCCTCTTACGCCCCCTGCGGGGGCTGGGCTTACGAGGCGCGCCGATGTTCCCCAGGCTTGCGCCTGGGGCTAGCGTCTTTCGCCCGCTTTGCGGACTGATTTCTGAGGAGCCAAACGTGAGCAGCGGAACCGATTCATTGGCGTGGGTACGGTTGATGGCGGACGCGCGCATTTACAATGGCAGACGTGCCCACCGAACAAGCGCATCCTATTATTGTTGCCGAAAATCTGACCAAGGTGTACGCAGCGGGGCGCATCCAGGTGGCTGCGGTGCGCGGGGTAACGCTGGCCGTCGAGCCGGGCGAGTTTGTCGCCATCGTGGGGCCGTCGGGGTCTGGTAAATCCACTCTTTTCTATCTTTTAGGCGGGCTCACGCGAGCCACCGAGGGGCGCGTCGTCATTGACGGCGTGGATTTTGCCTCGCTCAACGATAGCGAACGCACCCGGCTGCGCAAGCACCGCATCGGCTTCGTCTTTCAGAAGTTCAATCTGCTGCCTACGCTCACGGGCCTGGGCAATATCGAGATCGCCTACGAGATCAGCGGGCGGGCCTCGGGTCCCAACGGGGTGCCGATGGATCGGAAGTATCTGGACCATCTGTGCGAGATGCTGGCGATCCAGGGACGGCTGGAGCACAGGCCGTCGGAACTGAGCGGCGGCGAGCAGCAGCGCGTGGCTATTGCGCGGGCGCTCATTACGCGGCCAGCCATTGTTCTGGCCGACGAGCCCACGGGCAATCTGGATACGAAGACGTCGGATTCGGTTCTAAGGATGCTGGTACGGTCTAACCGGGAGCTGGGGCAGACGACGCTGATGATTACGCATAATCCCGAGGCGGCGGCGATTGCGGGGCGGATTCTATATATGCGAGACGGGGAGATTGTGAAGGAAGAGGCGGGGAAGGGCAGCTTCTAGCCTCTAGCTACTAGCTTTTAGCTCCGGGGTGGGTTTGCACCGAGCGCCAGTACCGGATGGCGGTAAATTAATTGACTCCCCTCGATTTTCTTGATATCTTGGGAAGGTTCGCAAGAACGCGGCTAGTTGTGTGTTTCTACGCTGGTTGCGTTGGGAAATACCTGATCGATGAGTTTGGATTGGGTGCGGTTCCCTGGCCAGGGGTGGTTGACCGGCCAAACAAGTTTCCGGAATAGCTCTCTTCTTGCGGAGGGCAGGAGACACTCGCATCGGTGCCGCGCGTTCCTCCACCTTGGAGGGCTATGCGGGCCGGAAGCGGGATACGGCGCTGGCTCCGCCTCAAGATATGTTCTTGGGTGGACGACCGGCAAACCGTCCCGGTTTTCGTCTGAGATGGGAACGAAGACAGACGTGAAGCGGTAGCCACAGGGCTTCTGTGTGCTTGTTTGGCTGAAATGCCAAACCAGGACCAGAACGGCCCGAAGAGTTATGTGTGCGGTCGCGAAGTGAGAAGTTAAGGGTTTTGAAGTAAGGAGTTGCGGTTTGCCGACTTTTAATCAACTGGTTCGCAAGGGGCGCACGGCCCCGCGGTATAAGACGGCGTCGCCCGCGTTGCAGGCCTCGCCGCAGCGGCGCGGCGTGTGCACGCGCGTGTATACGCAAACGCCCAAGAAGCCGAACTCGGCCCTGCGCAAGGTGGCACGCGTGCGGCTGACCAACGGGATCGAGGTGACCACCTACATTCCCGGCATCGGGCACAACCTGCAGGAGCACTCGATTGTGCTCATCCGCGGGGGCCGCGTGAAGGATTTGCCGGGCGTGCGCTATCACGTGATCCGCGGAACGCTGGATTCAGTGGGCGTGGCCGGGCGCAATCAGAGCCGGTCGAAGTACGGCACGAAGCGTGCCAAGGGCGGCGCGAAGAAGTAAGGCAGCTTCTAGCTGCTAGCTCCTAGCCTCTAGCTTTTTCGTGCTGCGGCGAACCGTGGCAGCTGAAGCGAGCAGGATGGGGCTGGAAGCTTGGGGCTAGAAGCTAGTAGCTGAATTTTGAGGATTTATGCCAAGAAAAGGGCACATTGCGAAGCGGGAAGTTGCGCCGGACCCGGTTTATGGGTCGACGCTGGTGACCAAGTTTGTGAACTCGATGATGTGGGGCGGAAAGAAATCGACTGCCCAGGGCATCTTCTACCAGGCGATGAAGACCCTGGAGGAAAAGGGCGGCGGCGATGATGCGCTCAAGCTCTTCAAGAAAGCTGTCGAGAACTGCAAGCCGCTGCTGGAAGTAAAGACGCGGCGTGTGGGCGGCGCCAACTACCAGGTGCCGATCGAAGTGGGTCCCGATCGCCGCACCTCGCTCGCCATTCGCTGGCTGATTACTTACGGGCGCTCGCGCGGCGAGAAGGGCATGACGGAGAAGCTGACCAATGAATTGTTGGATGCGGCCAACGGGCGCGGCGCGGCGATGAAGAAGAAGGAAGACGTGCACCGCATGGCTGAGGCCAACAAGGCTTTTGCGCATTACCGGTGGTAGAGAAACAGGGACCAAGGGAACGAGGGACCAAGGGAACAAGAAACCCTGAAGTTCCGCTCGGATCCTAAAATTGAGCCGGCTGCAAGACGTGTCCGGCGCGGCAGTGGAAGCAGGAAGACTGCCGGGGTTTGGGAAGTAACCGCGGGTTTTCGAAGACTCGCCAAGGATGAATTGACGTGGCTCGCAGCACACCTCTGAATCGTTGCCGGAACATCGGGATCATGGCGCACATTGACGCCGGGAAGACGACTGCGACAGAGCGCATCCTGTTTTATACGGGCATCACGCACCGGCTGGGAGAGGTGCATGAGGGCACGGCGACCATGGATTATATGGAGCAGGAGCAGGAGCGCGGCATCACGATTACTTCAGCCGCCACCACGTGCACATGGCGCGACGTCCTCATCAATATTATTGATACCCCCGGCCACGTGGACTTTACCGCTGAGGTAGAGCGCAGCCTACGCGTTCTCGATAGCGCGGTGGCGCTGTTCGATTCGGTTTCAGGTGTGCAGCCGCAGACCGAGACCGTGTGGCGTCAGGGCGACAAGTACAAGGTTCCCCGCATCTGCTTTGTCAACAAGATGGACAAGAACGGCGCGGACTTCGAGCACGTTCTCGAAACTATTCGCAAGCGATTGGGAGCGCGGCCCGTGGCCTTGCAGATTCCCATCGGCGCTGAGGCGAACTTCAAGGGCGTCGTCGATTTGGTCGAGATGAAAGCGATCGTCTGGCACGACGAGACGCTGGGCGCGGAGTTTTCGATCGAGCCGATCCCGGCCGACCTGCAGAAGAAGGCTGAAGCCTTCCGAATGCAGTTGATCGAAGTGATTGCCGAGACCGACGATGTGCTGCTGGAAAAGTTTCTCGAAGGCGAGACGCCAACGGTCGAAGAGTTGAAGGCGGGCATTCGCCAGGCCACCATCGATCTGAAGGTTTTCCCGGTCATTTGTGGATCGGCATTCAAGAACAAGGGTATTCAGACGCTGCTCGACGCCGTCGTCGACTACCTGCCCAGCCCGCTCGACAAGCCCCCCATCGATGGCATCAACCCCCACGATCACTCCAAAATTGAGCATCGCAAGTGCGACGACAACGATCCGTTCTCGGCGCTGGCGTTCAAGCTGATCAACGATCAATACGGCAAGCTCTCGTTTATCCGCGTTTATTCGGGTTCGCTTAAGACCGGCGACACGATCGTGAACCCGCGTACCGGCAGGACCGAACGCGTGGGGCGCCTGGTGAAGATGCACGCCAACAAGCGCGAAGACATCACGGAGATCCTGGCCGGCGACATCTGCGCATGCGTGAGTTTGAAAGACGTGAAGACGGGCGACACGCTCTGCGACCCACATCATCCCATTGCTCTGGGCGCAATCACCTTCCCTGAACCCGTGATCTCGGTTGCCATTGAGCCCAAAACCAAAGCCGACCAGGAAAAGATGGGCGTTGCCCTTTCGAAGCTGGCCGAGGAAGATCCGACCTTCAAAGTGCATACCGACGAGGACTCGGGACAGACGATTATCAGCGGCATGGGCGAGCTGCACCTTGAGATTCTTGTGGATCGCATGAAGCGCGAGTACAAGGTGGAAGCCAACGTGGGCGAGCCCAAAGTGGCCTTCCGCGAGACCATCCGCAAGGAAGCCGAGGCCGAGGGCAAGTACATCCGGCAGACGGGCGGGTCGGGCAACTACGGCCACTGCTGGCTGCGCGTCGAGCCCAACGAGCCGGGCAAAGGCTACGAGTTCATCAACGAAATCAAGGGCGGCGTGGTGCCAAAGGAGTACATCAAGCCCATCGACATGGGCGTGCGCGGCGCGATGGAGGGCGGCATTCTGGCCGGCTTCCCGATGGTGGATGTGAAGGTGGCGCTGATTGACGGCAGCTACCACGAAGTGGATTCCAATGAAAACGCCTTTAAGATCGCCGGATCGATCGCATTCAAAGAGGCAGCGCATAAGGCGAAGCCGGTGCTGTTGGAGCCGGTGATGGCGGTGGAAGTGACGGTGCCCGAGGAGTACATGGGCGTGATTATCGGCGACATCAATTCGCGCCGCGGACGGATCGAAGGCATGGAGCACCTGGCCGGCTCGCAGGTGATCAAGGCGATTGTGCCGCTCAAAGAGA
The DNA here is from genome assembly GCA_963732305.1 of uncultured Acidobacteriaceae bacterium. Taxonomy (GTDB): domain Bacteria; phylum Acidobacteriota; class Terriglobia; order Terriglobales; family Acidobacteriaceae; genus Telmatobacter. The sequence goes on along the minus strand of CAVSYW010000001.1, from coordinate 290,084 downwards.
TGTTCGGCTACGTGAACGAGATTCGCTCGTCCACGCAGGGCCGGGCTTCGTATTCAATGCAGTTTGCGCGCTACGAAGAGGCGCCGCGCATGATTGCCGATGAAATTATCGGCCGTGCGCAGGGAAAATGAAAGTGTGAGTGTGAGTGCGAGTGTGGGCAGGGAAAAACTGATCACTGACCACTGACTACTGGTATTTGGGGCTGGAGCCGGAACGCCGGCGCCCCGAGGTTGAACAGGCAGTACAAGCGATGAAAGGGATTCAGGACTTTTATGGCGAAAGAAAAATTTGATCGCAGCAAACCGCACGTCAATGTTGGGACCATCGGTCACATCGATCACGGCAAGACGACCCTGACGGCGGCGATTACGAAGGTGCTGCAAAAGCACAACCCGAAGAATCAGTTTCGCTCGTTCGACTCGATTGATAACGCGCCGGAAGAGCGGGAGCGCGGCATCACGATCGCCACGGCGCACGTGGAGTACGAGACGGCGAACCGTCACTACGCGCACGTGGATTGCCCTGGGCACGCCGACTACATCAAGAACATGATCACGGGCGCGGCGCAGATGGATGGCGCGATCCTGGTGGTTGCGGCAACCGACGGCCCCATGCCGCAGACCAAGGAGCACGTGCTGCTGGCGCGCCAGGTAGGCGTGCCCTCGGTGCTGGTGTTCCTGAACAAGTGCGACGCGGTCGAGGACGAGGAACTCATTGAACTCGTCGAGTTGGAAGTGCGCGAGTTGCTGGGCAAGTATCAGTTCCCGGAAGACGCGCCGGTGATCCGCGGCTCGGCTCTGGGCGCCTTGAACGGCGAAGCCAAGTGGGAAGCGCAGATCGACGCGCTGATGGCGGCGGTGGACAGTTATGTGCCGCGTCCGGATCGCGCCATGGATCTGCCGTTTTTGATGCCGATTGAAGATATTTTCTCGATCTCCGGACGTGGCACTGTGGTCACGGGCAGGATTGAGCGCGGCAAGGTGAAGGTGGGCGAGAACGTGGAGATCGTAGGCTTCCGCGAGACGCGCACCACGGTTTGCACGGGCGTGGAAATGTTCAAGAAGCAGTTGGACGAAGGCATGGCCGGCGACAATGCAGGCATCCTGTTGCGCGGCACGGCGAAGGAAGACGTGGAGCGCGGCATGGTGCTGGCGAAGCCGGGATCGATTACGCCGCACACCACGTTCAAGGGCACGGTGTACGTGTTGAGCAAGGAAGAGGGCGGCCGTCACACGCCGTTCTTCAAGGGCTATCGTCCGCAGTTCTACTTCCGCACGACGGATGTAACGGGCGTGGCGGAGTTGCCGGCGGGCGTCGAGATGGTGATGCCGGGCGACAACGTGGAGTTGACGATTGAGCTGATTACGCCGGTGGCCATGGAAAAGGGCCTGCGCTTCGCGATTCGCGAAGGCGGCAGGACCGTGGGCGCGGGCGCGATTAGCGAAATTATTAAGTAACAGGGACTAAGGGACTAGGGACTAAGGCAAAACGACGGGACAGGCAGAATTCAATTCAGTCCCTTAGTCCCGAGTCCCTAAGTCCCTCAATCCGAAGGATTGAACATGGTTGGACAGAGAATTCGCATCCGGTTAAAGGCGTACGACTATCGCGTACTCGATACTTCGACCGGCGAAATTGTGGACACGGCCAAGCGCACCGGAGCAACGGTAGCGGGACCGATTCCATTGCCGACGATCAAGAACAAGTACTGCGTGTTGCGCTCTCCGCACGTCGACAAGAAGTCGCGTGAGGAGTTTGAGATTCGCACGCACAAGCGGCTGATCGACATTCTGGAGCCCACTCAACAAACTGTTGATGCGCTGATGAAGCTCGACTTGCCGGCCGGCGTGGATGTCGAGATCAAGGCTTTTGAAAAATAGTGGTCATTGATCAGTGGTCAGTGTTCAGTAACAACATTGGCAGGTAAGCCGAATCAGCTAGTACCGGCAAGAACAACTGATCACTGAACACTGAGAACTGGTCACTGGTTTACATTCCGGCAGTGCGAGAAGAGTTCAAGCTCGCATGATGAGGTGAGGAAAGAAATGGCAGTCACAGGGATTTTGGGAAAAAAGATCGGCATGACGCAGGTCTTCGACGAAAAGGGCGATGTGCACCCGATTACGGTGTTGCAGGCCGGCCCCTGCGTGATTACGCAGTTGAAGACGGCGGCGAGGGATGGCTACGACGCTGCACAAATTGGTCTCGTCGAGTTTGTGAAGGCTTCGCGGTTGACCAAGGCGCAGGCTGGGCATTTCAAGAAGACCGAGGCTCCGCCGGTGAAGTTGATCAAGGAAGTGGACGTTGAGGCCGCAGTGGAGGGCGCTGAGGAGACCAAGGCAGGCGATCGCGTGCTGGTGGACATCTTCTCGGATGCCAAGTTTGTGGACGTGATCGGCACCTCGAAGGGCCGCGGTTTTGCGGGCGTGGTGCGCCGGCACGGATTCGCCGGCGGACCCAAGTCGCACGGGCACATGTTCCAAGTGCAGGGCTCGATCGGCGCATCCAGCTTCCCGTCGCGAGTTTTTCCGGGGCAGCGCATGCCGGGACACATGGGAACCGACCAGGTGACGGTACGCAATCTGCGCATTCGCGGCATCGATCTCGACGAGAATTTGCTGATGGTCGAGGGCGCTGTGCCGGGACCGCGCGAAGGTTACGTGCTGATCTCGAAGGCCAAGACTCCGCCGCGCGAGCGTCGCGGCTTTGCCGGATCGGGCACGCTTGATCCGTTGAAGGCTGCAAAGAAGGCGGCGAAGAAAAAATAGCTTCTAGCTGCTAGCTTCTAGCCTCTAGCTCGATCGAGGCGGAACTGGCGGTAGCGGCTAAACAAGGATTTGGATTGCATTGAGCTACGGGCAGAGGCCGGGCGAAAAAAAGCTAGAGGCTAGAAGCTAGCAGCCAGAAGCTGATTGGAAGAACACGATGGCAAAAGTAGATGTTGTGAATTTGAGCGGCAAGAGGGTGGGCTCGATGGACCTGGCCGACGCGGTGTTTGCGCCGGAACAGGTGAACGAGGCTCTGCTGTGGGAAGCGGTGAAGCACTATCGCGCTTCGCTGCGCCAGGGCACGCACAAGACCAAGAGCCGTACCGAAGTTGCCGGTTCCGGCAAGAAACTGTGGAAGCAGAAGGGCACGGGCCGGGCGCGTATCGGCTCGGTGCGCTCGCCGCTGTGGCGTCATGGCTACACGGTTCACGGACCTGTGCCGCGCAGCTACGACTATCCCTTCCCGCGCAAGAAGCTGCTGGGCGCGCTGCGCGCGGCGCTGGCCTCGAAGCTGGCCGACGGCAAGCTGACCGTGGTGGATTCGCTCGAGATCAAGGAAGGCAAGACCAAGCTCTACCGCGAGGCGCTGGATAAGCTCGACGTCACGCGCACGGCGCTGATCGTCGAAAACGGCAAGACGCTGACGCAGTCGCTGGTGCTGGGCGCGCGCAACCTGAAGGGCGTGGAGCTGGTGCTGAATAACGAAGTCCATCCCTACGACCTGCTGCGCTACGAGCGGGCGATCTTTTCGAAGGCGGCCATTGAGCAATTGGCAGAGGTCCTTCAGAAGTCCGCGTCGAAACGCAAGGCTGCTGAGAAGGAGGCTGCGTAATGCCGACAGTTTATACAGTAATCCGCCGCCCGATCATCACCGAAAAGGGATTGGGCGTAAAAGAAACCGAAGGCACGCTGGTGTTCGACGTTGCGCCGAATGCCTCGAAGACCGAAGTGAAGCAGGCCGTGGAAGCGCTCTTCAAGGTGAAGGTCGCCGCGGTGCGCACGGCGAATGTTGTTGGCAAGGAGCGCCGGCGCGGGAAGTTTACCGGCTACAAGCCGGATTGGAAGAAGGCGTACGTGAAGCTGAAGGCCGGCGAGAAGCTGCCGGAGTACGTGAGCAACCTGTAAGGCAGGGACTAGGGGCTTAGGGACTAGGGACTAGTTCAAGAGCAGTTGAAAGATACGAATATCGGAGCTGGCAAGTGGAGAGGCTTCGGAGAAACGGGAGTGAGGCGCAGCACAAGGGCGCAGGCACTCTGGGAAAAAGACGATGGCAATCAAGACATACAGACCGATCACACCGACGCTGAGGTTTCAGACCTCGCTGACGACCGACGATCTGACGACGTTGACACCGCACAAGCCGCTGCTGACGACGCGCAAGCGCACCGGCGGACGCCGCAACTCGGGCGATCTGACGATCCGCCATCAGGGCGGCGGGCATAAGCAGAAATTGCGGGCGATCGACTTCAAGCGCGAGAAGTATGGCGTGCCGGGCAAGGTGGCGACGATCGAGTACGATCCTAACCGCTCGGCGCGTATCGCCCTGGTGAACTACGCCGACGGCGAGAAGCGCTATATTCTGCAACCTGTGGGGTTGAAGGTGGGCGCCACGGTAAGCTCCGGTCCCGAAGCCGACATTCTGATCGGCAACGCGCTGCCGCTCAAGAACATTCCCGCAGGCACCACGGTGCATGCCATTGAGCTGCGTCCGGGCAAGGGCGCGCAGATGGCGCGCTCGGCCGGTGCGCAGGCGCAGTTGGTGGCGAAAGAGGGCGACTACGCTCTGCTCAAGCTGCCTTCCGGCGAGACGCGCAGGGTATTGGTCGAATGCATGGCGACCATCGGGCAGGTGGGCAACACGGATCACGAGAACGTGTCGATCGGCAAGGCGGGCCGCAATCGCTGGATGGGCATCCGGCCGGCAAACCGCGGCGTGAGCATGAACCCGGTCGACCATCCGCACGGCGGCGGCGAGGGCAAGACGTTCGGGCGGACGCCATCCGGTGACGCCGTGGGGCCAGCCGACGCGCGGCTACAAGACGCGCAACAACAAGCGGACCGACGCGATGATTGTCAGTCGCCGGGCAAAGTAGAAAAGCAGCCATTAGCTATCAGCTTTCAGCTTTTAGCTGTCCGTGCTGGGACGAGATTTGAAGGCAACGCAGGCGGTTGGCTCGAGGAAGCTAAGAGCTAATAGCTGAAAGCTAGGAGCTGGTTTTTATGGGACGTTCGACAAAAAAAGGGCCGTTTGTGGATGCGCACCTGATGGTGAAGGTGGAGGCGCTGAACAAGGCCAACGACAAGAAAGTGATCAAGACGTGGACGCGGCGCTCGACGATCTTTCCCGAGTTCGTGGGCCACACCATTGCGGTGCACAACGGCAAGAAGTTTGTGCCCGTGTACGTGACCGAGAACATGGTGGGACACAAGCTGGGCGAGTTTGCGCCGACGCGCACATTCAAGGGTCACACCGGCGGATCGAAGGCTGCGGAGACCGCGGCCAAGCCGGCGTAAAAGCAGCTTTCAGCCGTTAGCTTTCAGCCCTCAGCTTGATCGAGGCGGGGAGACGGCAGAGGCAGAGCGAAGATTTACGGAGCCAGGACGAGGATCGGTTCCGCACGAAAGAAGCTAAGAGCTAATAGCTGAAGGCTAATAGCTGCACTTCAGGGAAGGCATGAGTATGGCAGTCGAAACAAGGGAATACCGGGCCGAGGCGAGGTTCCAGCGCGTGTCGCCGCAGAAGGCGCGGCTGGTGCTGGACCTGATCAAGGGGCGCGGAGTGCAGGAGGCGCTGGATACGGCAGCCTTCACCAAGAAGCGCATCGCTCCGGTGGTGCACAAGCTGCTGACTTCGGCGATCGACAACGCCAAGTACGTGGCCGGCGAGCAGGGCATCGATCTGGACGTGGACAGTCTCTACGTGAAGAACGCGATTGCCAATGACGGGCCGCGCATGAAGCGCATTCGTCCCGCGCCGATGGGGCGGGCGTTCCGCTATCAGCGCAGGCTGACGCACATTATTCTTTCAGTCGCCGAGCGCCAGGCGAAGGCGGGATTGGTGACCAAGGTGGAGGAGCCGGCGACGGCGCCGGAGTCCGCCAAGGCCAAGAAGGCAGCGCCCGCGGCAGGCAAGAAGCCGGTTGTGAAGAAGGTCGCAGAGAAGAAGGCTGCGCCGAAGAAGACGGCGAAGAAATAAGCTGAGCAGGGTTGGCGGGTCGGGAGGAAATGCAGGTCCTTCGACTCGGCCGCTGGAGCGGCCTCGCTCAGGATGACAGGGTTTTGGGAGAGCGAACCGGGTTTTCGGGATCGAAGAGTTTTGAAGAGGATTTGAGAGGAACAGTATGGGACAAAAAGTCCATCCTTATGGGTTCCGGCTGGGAATCAACAAGCCGTGGCGGTCACGCTGGTTTTCAGAGCGCGAGTACGACAAGCTCCTGGTCGAGGACGTGAAGCTGAAGGCGGAGTTGCGCGAGAAGCTGAAGGCGGCGGGCGTGAGCTCGGTCGAGATCGAGCGTCCCGGCAACAAGCTGCGCTTCCTGATCCGCACGGCGCGGCCGGGCATCATCATCGGCCGCAAGGGCGCCGAGATCGAAAAGCTCAAGACCGAGCTGGGCAAGCGCACCAACCGCGACGTGTTCATCGACATTATCGAAGTGAACAAGCCGGAGCTGGATGCACAACTGGTGAGCGAGAACATCGCGCTGCAACTGGAAAAGCGCGTGAGCTTCCGCCGGGCTATGCGCAAGAGCGTGGATTCGGCGCTGCGCTTCGGCTGCAAGGGAATCAAGGTGCGTGTTTCCGGCCGGTTGAATGGCAACGAGATCGCGCGCTCGGAGTGGTACCTGCAGGGACGTTTGCCGCTGCACACGCTGCGCGCCGATATCGACTACGGTTTCACGGAAGCGAGCACGACCTATGGCGTGATCGGCGTGAAGGTATGGATCTATCGCGGCGACATTTATGAGCAGAAGCGCCGCCAGGTTCCGGCGGTGGGGAAGACGGCGTTTTAAAGGCAGTGGTCAGTGGTCAGTGATCAGTTGTCAGTGATCAGTGATTCGTGCCGCGGTTGAATTTGTTGTGGATGGAAAGGCAGTTGCAGGGATCGTCAGTGGCAGTTGATGCGCAAGTGATGGCAAGGACAAGCTGACCACTGATCACTGACGACTGACCACTGTTGTTGAGGGTTTTGTTATGTTGATGCCGAAGAAAGTGAAGTTCCGGAAGCAGCAGAAGGGCAAGCGCCGCGGCAAAGCGTGGCGCGGTTCGACGCTGTCGTTCGGCGAGTACGGGTTGAAGGTGATGGAGTGCGGTTACATCACCGACCGGCAGATCGAGGCCAGCCGTATTGCCATGACGCGTTTCATCAAGCGCGGCGGCAAGATCTGGCTGCGCCTGTTCCCGGACAAGCCGATTACCAAGAAGCCGGCCGAAGTCCGCATGGGTTCGGGCAAGGGCGCGCTGGATCACTGGGTTGCGGTGGTCAAGCCGGGCAAGATCCTGTTCGAGATGGAAGGCGTAACGCCGGAGACTGCGGCGGAAGCCATGCGTCTGGCGTCGAACAAGCTGCCGCTCAGGACCAAGTTCGTGATGCGGCCGGGTGCGACGATGACCACGGCGAAGGCAGCGGAGTAGGAAGGCAGCTTTTGGCTAATAGCTTTTGGCTCTTAGCTAATCTGCGGCAGGGAAAAGATTCAGGCGATGGCTGGGCGGTTAGCTTGAGCGACATGAAGCTAGGAGCTAACAGCTAAGAGCCAGGAGCTAGGAAAAGAAATGGAACTCGCAAAGATTCGTAATTTGGGCGACGACGAGCTGAAGCACCAGGAGAAGACCTCTGCGGAGCAGTTGTTCCGGCTTCGCTTCCAGGTTTCGCTGGGTCAGAACGACGGAGTGAAGAAGCTGCGCGCGCTGCGCAAGGAAATTGCGCAGATCAAGACCGTGGCGCGGGAGCGGGAACTGGGCCTGCACGGCGAAAGCAAAGAGGCGAAGCCTGCGGCCCCGGCTGCCGAAGCGAAGGCCGTGAAAGCGGAAAAGCCGGCTGCGGCCGTTGCAGCCAAAGCGCCGAAGACAACCAAGAAAGCCGCTGCGAAGACCGAGACGGCCGCGAAGACGAAGACAGCGAAAGCGAAGGAGACGCGCAAATGACGGCGACTGAGAAAACAGCAGCGGCGGCGGCGCCAACGTCGCGACGCAATGAGAAGGTGGGGCAGGTGGTTTCCACCAAGATGCAGAAGACCATTGTGGTCGCGGTGGAGATGCGCAAGGCCCATGCCAAGTACAAGAAGATCATGCGCACGACCAAGAAGTTCTATGCCCACGATGAGCAGAGCTCGGCGCGCACGGGCGATATGGTGCGCATCCGCGAGTCGCGTCCGCTGAGCAAGTTGAAGCGGTGGTCGCTTGAAGAGATCGTGCGGCGTTCGGCGCTCGGCCAGATTGAAGACGCCGTGCTTCCGGGTGAAGCCGTACCTCAAGAGAAGTAAGACTGCCGAGAGGAGAAAGAAACCATGGCTGTGCAAATGAGAACCATGCTCGCGGTGGCCGATAACTCCGGCGCGCGCAAGCTGCAAGTGATTCTGCCGCTGGGCGGCGGATTGGGCAAGAGTGCCGGTCTCGGCGACGTTGTCACCGCCGCGGTCAAGGAATCCTCGCCTGAAGGTACCGTGAAGAAGGGCAAGGTTGTGAAGGCGGTCATCGTCCGCACGCGTCTGGCGCATCGCCGCAAGGACGGAAGCTACATCCGCTTTGACGAAAATGCGGCAGTGGTGATCACCGACGATCACGAGCCGGTGGGCACGCGCGTCTTTGGACCTGTGGCTCGCGAACTGCGCGAGAAGAAGTTTTTGAAGATTGTGTCTTTAGCGCCCGAAGTGGTGTAGGAGCCGTGAATCGTGAATCGTGAACCGTGAACCGTGGACGGTGAGCGGTAAACAGTTTTGCGGTGGTGGGTACGGGTTCGGCGGGTTGGCGGTTGGTGATTGCACGAAGAATCGGTTCACGGGCCACGGTCCACGGGTTCACGAGGAGAGAAGATGCCGAGTTTGACGATTCATCGCAACGATACGGTCAAGATTCTTACCGGCTCTGACCGGGGCAAGACGGGACGTGTGCTGCGCGCGTTCCCGGACAAGGGCACGGTGCTTGTGGAGCACGTGCGCGTAGTGAAGAAGACGGTCTCGGGCAAAACGGGCAAGCGTACTCAGGGCGGCATCGCCGAGCAGGAGTCGCCGATCAACGTTTCGAATGTTGTGCTGGTGTGCCCCAGCTGCGGCAACGCGCGCGTGGGACACAAGGTTGAAGGCGACTCGCGCCTGCGGATTTGCAAGAAGTGCGGGCAGGAATTGCCCACGAAGAAGTGATCAGTGATCAGTTGTCAGTGATCAGCGATTCGTGCGGAGCTAGCTTTTGAGCGTTGGTCTGAGAGGTTTGCCGGTGTTGAGGCAAGTGCGGTCGGCAAGAATAACTGACCACCGATCACCGACAACTGACCACTGGTTTTAAGTCCCTTCCGAAACGGTAAACGGCTCGCCGCGGCGAGCCACTCCGAGAGCCGGAAGAAAGAGAGCAGAGAGATGGCAGCAAGGTTGAAAGAGAAGTACCACAAGGAGATCAAGCAGGCGCTTCAAAAGGAGCTCGGGCTTGAGAATCCCATGGCGGTGCCACAGCTGAAAAAGATCGTGATCAACATGGGCCTGGGCGAGGCCACGCAGAACGCGAAGCTGCTGGATCCGCTGGTGGCCGACCTGACGCACATCGCCGGCCAGAAGCCGGTGACCACGAAGGCGAAGAAGTCGATTGCGGCCTTCAAGGTGCGCGAGGGCAATGCGATTGGAGCGATGGTGACACTGCGTTCCGACAAGGCCTACGAGTTTCTGGATCGGCTGATTTCGATTGCCTGCCGAGAGTGCGCGACTTCCGCGGCGTGTCGACGAAGAGTTTTGACGGGCGCGGCAATTACACGCTCGGATTGCGCGACCAGCTGATTTTTCCCGAAATTGATTACGCGAAGGTGGAAAAGCTGAAGGGCATGAACATCACGATTGTGACCACGGCGAAGGACGACAACCAGGCGCGGGCGCTGCTCAAGCACTTCGGCATGCCCTTCCGCCAGGGAGCGTAGAAACAGCTTTTCAGCTATTAGCTCTTAGCTTTTAGCTCATCGTGGTTGAACAGGCGTTTGAGTTGAAAACAACAATTGGCCTTCCGCCGCCGCGCAAGAAGTCTGCACGGCACGAAAAGCTAAGAGCTAAAAGCTAACGGCTAATAGCTGCTTTTGAGGGATTTATGGCAACTACTGCAAAAAGAGTGAAGGACGCGCGGAAGCCGAAGTTTTCGAGCCGCAAGCACAATCGCTGCCAACTGTGCGGGCGGCCGCGGGGTTTCCTGCGCAAGTTTGGCGTGTGCCGTTTGTGTTTCCGGTCGCTGGCGTTGAAGGGCGAGATTCCCGGCGTCAACAAGTCGAGCTGGTAGAAAAACAGTTGTCAGTGGACAGTGATCAGTGGTCAGTTTGTTCGTGCAGGTGATGGCCGCTGAGTCAAATCGGAGCAAGGCCGACTGACAACTGATCACTGAACAGTGATCACTGAACACTGATCACTGTTTTAGACATTCCCGCAGGTTTCCGCTTCGGCGGACGAACGGGGGATGAAGGAGAAGGAATGAGTCTGACCGATCCAGTAGCAGATTTTCTGGCGCGTATCCGCAATGCGATCCGGGCGCGTCATCAGAAGCTGGATGTTCCCGCTTCGAAGTTGAAGACCGAGATTGCCCGCATCCTGAAGGAAGAGGGTTATATCTCGAATTACAAGGTCCAGGACGAGGAAGGCAAGGTGGTGCTGCGCGTGTATCTGAAGTACGGCGGCACGGAAGCAGCCATTCGCGACCTGGCGCGCGTCTCGCGCCCCGGCTGCCGTGTGTATATCGGCCGCGACGAGATCAAGCGCGTGCAGGGTGGGCTGGGCATTGCGATTTTGACTACGCCCAAGGGCGTGATGACGGGCCGCCAGGCGCGCCGCGAAGGCGTGGGCGGGGAACTGCTGTGCGAAGTGTGGTAAGAGCAGGGACTGAGGGACTAGGGACTGAGCGTTTGGCGATGATCGGGAGTACTTAGTCCCTTAGTCCCAAGTCCCTAAGACCCTGCTTTTCAGGCTGCAGTGGAACGATGGCGCGTTGAAACTGATCACTGATCACTGACAACTGCTTTTCGGGACTCGCAAGCCAAGAAGGATTTTGAAGAATGTCGCGCATTGGAAAGAAACCGATCCCGCTGCCGGCGGGAGTGAAGTACACAGTGCAGGGCAACACCGTTTTGGTGGAAGGCCCCAAGGGCAAGGTTTCGGCGCTGATTGCCGACGGCATCACGCTGAAGACGAAGGACGGGAACCTTGAGATCGAGCGCGCGAGCGAAGACAAGGCCGCGCTGCACGGGCTGACCCGCGCCCTGGTGAACAACGCCGTCGAGGGCGTGACCAAGGGATGGACCAGGGAGCTGGACATCGTGGGCATCGGCTACCGCGCCGAGTTGAAGGGCAAGGGCACGGTGGTATTTACGCTGGGCTACTCGCATCCCATCGAGGTTCCGCTGCCAACGGGCATTGAAGTGGCCATCGATCCCAAGCAGACGCACGTGACGGTCAGCGGCGTCGACCGGCAGAAGGTGGGCCAGGTGGCGGCCGACATGCGCTCGTTGCGCAAGCCCGATCCGTACAAGAACAAGGGTGTGCGCTACTCCAACGAGAGGCTGAAGAAGAAGGCCGGCAAGACCGGAGCGAAGTAAAACAGTGGTCAGCGGTTAGTGATCAGTGGTCAGATTGTTCGTGCTGAGTTTGCCGCGTTCCGATCACTGAACACTGTTCACTGACCACTGGAAGAAATCCGAACGGGGCCGCGAGGCGGTTCCGCTGATAGGTGAGAGAAGACATGATTACGCAGACCAAGAGAAACGAGATTCGCAAGACCATCCACTCGCGCATCCGCGCGAAGCTTTCGGGGACGGCGAGAGCGGCCGCGGCTAAACGTGTACCGCTCGCTCAACCACATTTACGCGCAGGTGATCGACGACCAGAAGGGCGAGACGCTGGTGTCGGCGTCAACGCTGCAAGCGAAGTCGAAGACGGGCGGCAATGTGGCGGCGGCCAAGGAGATCGGCAAGGCGATTGCCGAGCAGGCCGTGGCGAAGGGCATCAAGCAGGTGGTGTTCGATCGCGGCGGCTATCTGTATCACGGCCGGGTGAAGGCGCTCGCCGATGCGGCGCGCGAAGCGGGGCTGGAATTCTAGAAACGGCGTGAACCGTGAATCGTGGACCGTGAACCGAACGGTCGAACGGCGATCACGGTGCACGGCTCACGGTCCACGGGGACAAACGAGAGAGCAATGACAACTTTGACGAAGAAACTCGATGCCAACCAGTACAACCTGAAGGATCAGGTGGTGGCCATCAATCGCGTGACCAAAGTGGTAAAGGGCGGCAAGAACATGTCGTTTGCCGCGCTGGTGGTGGTGGGCGACGCCGGTTCGGGCGTGGTGGGCTACGGATCGGGCAAGGCGAAGGAGGTTCCCATGGCGATTCGCAAGGGAATCGAGAGCGCCAAGAAGAATCTGGTGAAAGTCAATCTAACTGACACCACGATTCCGCATCAGGTCTTGGGCCGCTACGGCTCGGGCCAGGTGCTGCTGAAGCCGGCTCCGGAAGGCACGGGCGTGATTGCCGGCGGCGCGGTGCGCGCGGTCATGACCTCGGTGGGAGTGCAGAACGTGCTGACCAAGAGCCTGGGCTCGCCGAACCCGCACAACGTGATCAAGGCTACATTCGATGCGCTGGCGCAGTTGCGCGATCGCGGCGATGTGGCCACGATGCGCGGCAAATCCGTGGAGGAGCTGTAACCATGGCTGCAACCAAGACCAAGAAGATTCGCATTCAGTACTACCGTTCCAAGATCGCCACGCCCACCAAGCACAAGCTGGTGGTGAAGGGGCTGGGCTTTACGCGCCTCAATCAGATCGTCGAGCGCGAAGACACGGAGTCGATACGGGGCATGGTGAAGGCTGTGCCGCATTTGGTGAGGATTGTGGAAGGAAAGTAAATCGTGAACCGTGCGCCGTGAACCGTGGTCGGATTCGTTCACGGTCCACGGCGCACGGTCCACGAGACAACGCGAGTCGGATGGATCGAAAAGACCAACCGGCGTTATAGCGAGGAGAATATGGCAAAGAATTTATCGAATTTGCGCGCGCCACGGAAGGCTAACACCGGGCGCAAGCGTGTGGGCCGGGGCATGGGATCCGGCATGGGCAAGACCTCGGCCCGCGGCCACAAGGGCCAGGGATCGCGTACCGGTACGAGTCTGATGCGCGGTTTTGAAGGCGGCCAGATGCCGCTGCACCGCAGGTTGCCCAAGCGCGGATTTACCAATATCTTCCGCATCGAATACACAGTTGTGAACCTGGATCGCATTGCGGAGCTGGGCGTGGCCGAAATTGGCCTCGACGACTACTGCAAGCTGGGGCTGTCCTCGAAGAAAAAGGCGCTCATCAAGATTCTGGGTTCGGGCGAGTTGACGAAGGCGGTTACCATCCACGCGCACAAGTTTTCCAAGTCGGCCACCGAGAAGATCGAGAAGGCCGGCGGCAAAGCCCTGGTTGTGGGCGGCGAGACGGCTCCTGCGGCGACGTAGTTCCAAGTGGTCAGTGATCAGTGGTCAGTGTTCAGTCCCCTCAGCGGTGCACGAATGCCAGGTATCCCCGGAATGATTCTGATCACTGGCCACTGACAACTGTTCTTCTGTGATGCAACGCACGTCTTCGGTTCCCGGGGTTCGGTAGTCTGAAAGCATCAGGGAAGACGGCAAGATGGGACCAAAGCACGAAACAAAGTACGACTCAAAGCACGATTTGACCGGCGCAACTAGAGGCGCCTGAAGCGGATAACCCGATATGCTTGAGAAATTTCTCAATATCTTCCGGATTCCCGACCTACGCAAGAGGGTACTTTTTACCGCTGGGCATTTTGGCCGTCTACCGTCTGGGCGCGTGGATTCCCACGCCCGGCGTGAACTCCCAACAACTGGACATCATGTTCAACCAACAGGCCGGCTCCATGTTCGGGCTGATGGACCTGTTCAGCGGCGGCACCTTGCGCCGCATGACGATCTTCGCGCTGGGTATCATGCCCTACATCACGGCGTCGATCATCTTCCAGCTTTTGACGGTGGTGTATGAGCCGCTGGCGCGCATCCAGAAGGAAGGCGAGTTGGGCCGGCGCAAGATTACGCAGTGGACGCGCTACCTGACCGTGGTTCTGGGAGCGTTGCAGTCGATCGGCATCGCGGCCATTCTCACCAAGCAGGGACTGGTGCTGCATCCGGGGCCGGGATTCATCATGCTGGCCGTGCTCACGCTGACGGCGGGCACCGCGTTCATCATGTGGCTGGGCGAACAGATTACCGATCGCGGCATTGGCAACGGCATGAGCCTGCTGATCTTTACCGGCATCGTGGCCGGCCTTCCCCGCGGCATCTTCGACCTTTACCAGAAGGTGCAGACCGACGCATGGGGACCGATGTCGTTCCTGGTGGTGTTGGGGCTGGTGGCCCTCATGGTCGCGGTGGTGGGTTTTATCGTGTTTGTGGAGCGCAGCGAGCGGCGCATTCCCATCCAGAGCGCGCGGCGCATTGTGGGCCGGCGCATGATGGGTGGCCAGTCGAGTCACCTGCCGTTGAAGGTGAATTCCGGCGGCGTGATGCCGATCATCTTCGCCAGCTCCATTCTCTCGGCGCCTTTGCTCTTCGGCCAGGTGGACTGGGTGCAGAAGAATGCATTCCTGCAGCCCATCCTGTTGGCGCTCACGCCGGGATATCCGTGGTACGAGCTGCTGAACATTCTGGCTATCATCTTCTTCGCGTATTTTTATGTTTCGATCGTGATGCGGCCCGACGATATTGCAGACAACTTCCGCAAGTCGGGATCGTTCATCCCCGGCATCCGGCCCGGCAAGCGCACCAGCGACTTTATCAACGACATTCTGACGCGCATTACGCTGGTCGGCGCGATCTACCTGATTCTGGTGCAGATGGTGCCCACCTTCCTCATTTCGGGCATCCGCTTCGACAAGATTTGGCTTATCGGGAGGTTGTTCGAGAATCTACCCAACTGGATGATTCACGGCATGGGCGTGAACTTCTACTTTGGCGGCACCTCGCTGCTTATCGTGGTGGGTGTGGCCATGGATACGGTCAACCAGATCGAATCGCAGCTGATCATGCGTCACTATGACGGCTTTTCCCCGCGCTCCGGTCGCATACGCGGAAGGAAAACCTGGTAATGTCTTCATCTGTTTCATCTGAGGTGTCAATGGAAAGCGGCCGGGATACGGAAACGAAAACCGTACCCGGCCCGATTCTTTTGCTGGGAGCTCCCGGCGTGGGCAAAGGGACGCAGGCCAAGGAGCTGGTCAAGATCTGGAACATCCCGCAAATCTCCACGGGGGACTTGCTCAGGGCCAACGTGGCCCAGGGCACGAAGCTCGGCGAGGTGGCCAAGGGAATCATGGGGCGGGGCGAGCTGGTGCCCGATTCCCTGGTCGATGAGATGGTGGCCATCAGGCTGCTCGAGCCCGATACTGCGCGGGGATACATTCTGGATGGGTTCCCGCGAACTCTGGGCCAGGCTAATTGGCTGGATGGGCGACTGGCGGCGCAACCCGAATCCATTCCGGTGGTTGCCGTCAGCATCCAAGTGAACTATAATCAATTATTGCGCCGCATTACGGGGCGCCGCAATTGCCCTGTCTGCCAGACCATCTACAACGTGTATATGCATCCTCCCCAACGGGATGGATTTTGCGATGTAGAAGGTGCAGCGCTGACCCAGCGAGCCGATGACACGGAAGAGGTCTTCAAGGAGCGCATGCGCGCTTATACGGCCTTGACCGCGCCTGTTGTCGAGCATTACCGGGCTCTGGGACGATTTGCGGAAGTAGATGGAGACCGGCCGATCGCTACGATCGCAGCCGGAATAGTTACCGCCGTCGAGCGGTTACGCCATATGGCGTGACCATCGGGGCGAGTTTGCGCGTGGAAGACAGTTGTCAGTGATCAGTGGTCAGTGATCGGTTGATGAGTGCTGCAGTGGGCTGCATCAACTTATACGGGGCGCTGGGGCGGCAACGTAAAGATCGGGTGTTTGGAATCAGTTTCAGCCGTCGGCTGCTGCACGATCAAACTGATCACTGACTCCTGATTACTGTGAGCTGTTCTTGTGGCCGTTGTACTGAAGTCGTCCCAGGAGATCGAAAAAATGCGCCGCGCCGGGCAGGTGGTCCGGGAGGTGCTTGAGTTGGTGCGCAGCAAGGTGAAACCGGGCGCCACCACACTCGATCTTGAGAAAGCCGCCGAAGCGCGGTTGAAGGAACTGGGCGTGAAGGCGGCCTTCAAGGGATATCACGGGTATCCCTGCGTGCTCTGCACGTCGGTGAACGCCGAAGTGGTGCACGGTATTCCGTCGCCCAAGCGGGTTCTGAAGGACGGGGACATCGTTTCGGTGGACTTTGGCGTGGTGGTGGACGGCTACTACGGTGACGCGGCAATCACGGTGCCGGTAGGCGCCATCGATGAGAAGGCCACGCGACTGTTGAAGACGACCGAAGAGTCGCTCAAGGCAGGCATTGCGGCGGTTCGTGCCGGGGCGACCCTGGGCGATGTTGGAGCCGCAGTGCAGAAGGTGGTCGAGGGTCAGGGATTTTCCGTGGTGCGCGATTTTGTGGGCCACGGCATCGGCGTCCAGATGCACGAAGATCCGCAGGTGCCGAACTTTGGCGAAGCGGGTCAGGGCATGAAGCTGAAGGCGGGCATGGTGATCGCGATCGAGCCCATGGTGAACGCGGGCAAGCCCGATGTGAAAGTGCTGGACGACGGCTGGACGGCCGTGGCGGCCGATGGAAGCATGAGCGCTCATTTTGAGCACACGGTTGCAGTGACTGCAACCGGAGCAAGGATTCTGACCGAGTAGCAATACTCTGGTTCAAAAGGCAAAGGCGCGCGAGCGCCAAAACGCAAAGGCGCATGAGCGCCAGAAGTGGACACTGATTGCCGAAGGAAGATGCGATTGAGGTCATGGCAGTCGTCCTTGAGACGCTGCCGAACGCCATGTTCAAGGTCAAGCTCGAGAACAACCACGAAGTCCTGGCCCATGTCTCGGGAAGGATGCGCAAGAACTTCATCCGGATTTTGCCCGGCGACCGCGTGGCCGTAGAGCTAAGTCCATACGACCTGAATCGCGGGCGGATCGTGTACAGATACAAGTGATCGGTGGACAGTGATCAGTGGTCAGTTGTTCGTGCGGAGCCAAGAATCTTGATTTCGCATGACGGAACTGGAAGCTGAAAGCAAAAGGATTTCGCGCCGGAGTTTTAAGCGCAAAGAAGGGTAACAAAGAAAATGAAGGTCCGGGCATCAGTCAAGAAGATTTGCGTCAAGTGCAAGGTCATTACTCGTCAGGGTGTTGTACGCGTGATCTGCGAGAATCCCAAGCACAAGCAGCGCCAGGGATAAGCAAGGCCTGGCAGAGACGGAGACTTCCAAGAGGCAGGGAATAGGCAATAGGGAGTAGGGAATAGAAAACCGATAGACCGAATCAGCAAGATCGGCTATTCCCTATTGGCTACTCCCTACTCTCTGCTTTAAGAGGCTAGTAGCCGGAGTCAAGGCTTGCGATGAACCTCGGAAGGCGCTCCGAAAAACCCGTGCGAACCGGTTGAGGCCGGGGGCACACAACCCGAGAGAAGGAACTGAGAATGGCACGTATTGCTGGCGTCGACCTGCCGCGTAATAAACAGGCAAGGATCGCGCTGACTTACATCTTCGGCATCGGCCAGCCTCGCGCGCGCAAGATTCTGGAAAAGGCGAACGTTGACGCCTTCAAGAAAATCCAGGATCTGGGCGAGGACGAGGTGAACCGCATCCGCCAGGTAATTGAGGACGAAGGGGACGTTGAAGGCGACCTGCGCAAGGACGTCTCGATGCACATCAAGCGCCTCATCGACATCCAGAGCTATCGCGGTCTGCGCCACAGGAAGTCTCTTCCCGTGCGCGGCCAGCGGACCCACACCAACGCCCGCACTCGTAAGGGCCCGCGCAAGGGCACGATTGCCGGCAAGAAGAAAGCGACGGGGAAGACCTAATGGCGAAACCAGAACAGAAGGCCGAATCCGGCAAAAAGGGCAAGACCAAAAAGTTCAAGAAGCGCGAGCGCAAGAATGTGCCGTACGGCATTGCGTACATTCAAGCGTCGTTCAACAACACCATCGTTACCATTACAGATCCGATGGGCAACACGCTGAGCTGGAAGAGTTCGGGCTCGCTCGGTTTCCGCGGTTCGCGCAAGGGCACGCCCTTCGCGGCGCAGCAGGCGGCGTCCAACGCAGCCGGCATGGCGCGCGATCACGGCGTGCGCACGGTGGATGTACGCGTCGCCGGTCCGGGTTCGGGCCGCGAATCGGCCATCCGTGCGTTGGCTGCCGCGGGCATTGAAGTGAAGACCATCCGCGACGTAACGCCGGTGCCGCACAACGGCTGCCGCCCGCCGAAGAGACGCCGCGTCTAAAGACGCGACAGGGGCTAAGGGACTAGGGACTAAGGGACCAGGATGACAGCAGCGCGGTTTTAGTTCCTCAGTCCCTAAGTCCCTCTTAACAACCGGGCCGGGACGAAGTCCACCGAGGACGTAAACCGGCCGTCATCCGAAGTCAGGAGAAGAAATGGCACGTTATACCGGACCAGTTTGCCGCCTTTGCCGTCGCGAAGGCACCAAGTTATTTTTGAAGGGCACCAAGTGCATGTCGGACCGCTGCCCGCTGGAGAAGCGCAACTTCCCGCCGGGGCAGCACGGCAAGGACCGCAAGGCCAAGATCGTGGGCTATGGCTTGCAACTGCATGAGAAGCAGAAGGCCAAGCGCATGTACTTCACGCTTGAAGGCCAGTTCCGCGCATACTACGAGAAGGCCAACCGCGCCCAGGGCGTGACCGGCGAACTGCTGATCCAGCAACTCGAACGGCGCCTCGACAACGTTGCCTTCCGCCTCGGCTTTGCTATCTCGCGCCGGCAGGCACGGCAGGTGGTACGTCATGGACATGTGACCGTGAATGGCCGCAAGGTGAATATTCCTTCGTATCAAGTGAACGTGGGCGATGAGATCGCTATTCGCGACAGCGCCAAAAAGCACGTGATCGTTGAGCAGGGAACACAGTACGCGGCGCAGAACCCCGTTCCCGCGTGGCTGGAAGCGAATTTTGAAAACATGTCCGGGCGCGTCCTGCAGTTGCCCAAGCGCGCAGACGTCAACCTGCCGATCAATGAGCAGTTGATTGTGGAGTTGTACAGCAAGTAAGTTGTCAGTGATCAGTGGTCAGTGATCAGTCACATCCTGCTCAAGTTGGCAGAATAGATTGAGATCGGGCCATTGGTCACAGATTCCGCAGTGACCGGGAAGAATGGGATCGGTCGATGGTGCCTGCACAGGCACGAAGAACTGATCACTGACCACTGATCACTGATCACTCAAAAAAAGGAGAACTTGCGCGGCCGCCGCAAAATGCATCGCGACGTACCCGCCGCGCGGGAAACGAGAGACGATTATGTTGTGGAGAGGATTCCAAAAACCGAAGCGCCTTGCAGTTGATGCCGAGACGCTTACCGACACTTACGGAAAGTTCAGCGCCCAGCCATTTGAGCGGGGCTTTGGCACCACCATTGGCAACGCGCTGCGCCGCACGCTGCTCAGTTCCATCGAAGGCGCTGCCGTCACCGCCGTCCGCATCGAAGGCGTGCTGCACGAGTTCCAGTCCATCACCGGCGTGGTCGAAGACGCGACCGACATCATTCTCAACCTCAAGCAGATCCCCTTCAAGCTCGCGGGCGAAGGGCCGAAGGCGCTCTACCTGCGCGCGGACCAGCCCGGTGTGGTCACCAGCGGCATGATCGAGGCCGACAGCGACGTCGAGATCCTTGACAAGAACGTCTACATCGCGACGCTCTCTGAAGGCGGCAAGCTCGACATGGAGATGCGCCTCAAGCGCGGCCGCGGCTATGTTTCGGCGGACAAGAACTTTGACGCCGATCTCGGGCTCGGATTCATTCCCGTCGATTCAGTACACTCGCCGGTGCGCCGCGTGAACTATGCGGTTGACGCTGCCCGCCTGGGCCAGATCACCGACTTCGACAAGTTGACTCTCGAAGTGTGGACCAACGGAGCTGTGTTGCCCGCCGATGCTATCGGGCTGGCGGCCAAACTGCTCAAGGACCACATGAATATCTTTATCAACTTCGAGGAAGAAATCGAAGCCGAAGCGCGCGGCGAAGAAGGCCGCATCCTGCTCCGCAACGACAATCTCAATCGGAGTGTCGAGGAACTGGAGCTTTCGGTCCGTAGTTATAACTGCCTGAAGAACGCCAATATCCAGACCATCGGCGAGCTGGTGCAGAAGACCGAAGCCGAAATGCTGAAGACCAAGAACTTCGGCCGCAAGAGCCTGAACGAGATCAAGGAAATCCTGGCGCAGATGGGCTTGTCGCTGGGCATGAAGATCGACGAACAGGGCAATGCGGTTCCCGGACCGACCAGCATTCCGCCGCAGACGGCACTGGCGGCGGGCTTTGGCCGCTATGACGACGAAGACGAGCCGCTCGACTCGGTGGACCTGCAGTTGCCTACCGAGACGGAGAATTTTTAAGACCGTGGATCGTGAACCGTGGGCCGTGCACCGTATCGGCCCATTCGGCGCTGTTCCGGACCACGAACCACGGCTCACGGACCACGCTTTACAGAATTTTTTGAAAAAGAGAGATCGTAGCCATGCGCCATCGCAATGCAGGATTCAAGCTCGGACGTAATACCAGTCATCGCAACGCACTTTTGCGCAATCTGACTACGTCCGTTATCGAAGAGGACCGCGTGGAGACCACCGTGGCCAAGGCCAAGGCGGTTCGTCCGCACGTGGAAAAGATGATCACCCTGGGCAAGAAGGGCGATCTGCACTCGCGCCGTCAGGCACATGCCTTTCTGCGCACCGACGATGCGGTCAAACGGCTCTTTGAGGTTGTGGCTCCGCGCTATGGCGACCGCCAGGGCGGCTATCTGCGTATCGTTCGAACCGGCTTCCAGCAGGGCGACGGCGCTGAAAAGGCGTTTATCGAATTGCTTGGAGCGGAGAAGCAACTGGAAGTGAAGCGCCAGAAGCGCGCCGACCTGAAGGCCAAGAAGCGCGCCGAGTTGGAAAAGCAGCTCGAAGAGCAGAAGAAAGAAGTGGAAGAGCCTAAGGAAGGCGAAGAGGCCGCGTAAGCAGCGGCTGCCGAACCAGCTTTATCGTTCCGCGCAATATCTCACGCGCGCATCTCCCATTCGGGGCGTGCCCGCGTTGTTTTTTGCTGACGCGACGTACTCAACCTTTTTAATTCGCCGTCGGTGATTGCTGGGAGCGGCGCAAGAGGAGCCAACTCATTCCAATCAAGAGGGTGGCGCCGCAACCGTCCAGCAGCACATCCCGTGGAGAGCCGGTACGGTTGGGCAGGAAGGTCTGGTGCCACTCATCCCAAGTGGCTACAAGAGTTGTTCCTAGCAGCGCCAGTCCAGCTTGGGACAGGAACTGCGCGCCAGGCAAAGTCATGCGCCAGGCGCGCAACCAAGCCAGGCCGAGCACGCCGTAGCCGACGAAGTGCCCGGTCTTGCGAATCAGATGATGGAGAATCTCCCATGTCGCATCGCTCAACTTGCCGAAGACGAGTTGAACAAGCCAGCGCAAGGGATGCGAGGTGCGATCGCTGCCGAAGTACGGTGTCGACTCAATCAGTACTATGCAGATTCCCACGGCCACCGGCAACCACGCACTGATCCAGATCCTTATCCCGCGCCGCTTACTCGACATGGTAGTTGGGCGCTTCGCGCGTGATGATTACATCGTGCACGTGACTCTCGCGCAACCCCGCGCCGGAGATACGCACAAACTTCGCTCTCTCCTGCAGCTCCGCGATGGTACCGCACCCCAGGTAGCCCATGCCGGAACGCAGTCCGCCGACAAGTTGAAAGACCATGGCCTCAAGCGGTCCGCGATAGGGAACGCGGCCTTCAATGCCTTCCGGAACAAACTTGGCAAGGCGGTTTTCATTGGCGCGCTCGCGCTGCACCACGTCCCCGGCCCCGCTGTCAGGCCCCCCCAGATCGGATGAACCCTGGAAGTACCGCTCACCCGAGCCCTGGCTCATGGCGGAAAGCGATCCCATGCCGCGATAGGTTTTGAAACTGCGCCCCTGGTAAAGGATGGTTTCACCGGGGCTCTCGTCAACGCCAGCGAAGAGCGAGCCGATCATCACCGAGCTGGCGCCTGCGGCAATGGCTTTGGCGACCTCGCCGGAATATTTGATGCCTCCGTCGGCAATCACGGGAATGCCGTGTTTCTGCGCGGCGCGGTAGGCTTCGGCAATCGCCGTAATCTGCGGCATGCCCGCGCCGGTGACCATGCGCGTGGTGCAGATGGATCCCGGCCCGATGCCGACTTTGACCGCATCCGCGCCCGCGTCGATGAGCGCCATCGCGCCATCGTAGGTCGCGACATTGCCGGCCAGAAGCGCCACCTCGCCGAAGCGTTTCTTCACTTCGCGCACCGCATCGAGCACGCGCGAAGAGTGCCCGTGCGCCGAGTCGATGGCGAGTGCGTCGACGCGGTTGCGCACCAGCTCCGCCGCGCGCTCCATGAAGTCGCCGGTAGCGCCGATGGCTCCGCCCACGCGCAGCCGGCCCTGATCGTCTTTGCTCGCGTTGGGATACTTCAGCTTTTTCTGAATATCCTTTACCGTGATCAGGCCTTTCAGATCGTATTGGTCGTCCACCACCAGCAGTTTTTCCACGCGGTGCTTGTGCAGGATGAGTTCAGCCTCTTCGAGCGTGGTGCCCACGGGCACGGTGATCAGATTTTCCCTGGTCATCACGTCACCGACGGGAATGTCGGTGCGCGTCTCAAAGCGCAGATCACGATTGGTGAGGATGCCCACCAGCCGCTTGCCCTGGGTGACGGGCACGCCGGAGATGCGGTAGCGGCGCATGATTTCAAGCGCATCGCCGATGGTCTTCTCCGGCCCGATGGTCACGGGATCGACGATCATGCCGCTTTCGGAACGCTTCACCTTGTCGATCTCGCCCGCCTGGTCGGCAATGGAGAGATTGCGGTGCACGATTCCGATGCCGCCCTGCTGCGCCATGGCGATGGCCATGCGCGATTCCGTGACCGTATCCATGGCCGAGGAAATCAGGGGCGTGTTGAGCGTAATTTTCTGCGTCAACTGGGTTTGCGTGCTTACATGCGCAGGCACCACCTCGCTGTAGGCGGGCACCAGCAAGACATCGTCGAACGTGAGAGCTTCAGGAAGATTTTCAGGCAGCATAATGTGTGAAGGCTCCTGGCGAACCAAGGACTAGCGTTCTCCACCCCTCGGACGTAAACCTGTCCGCGGGGGCCCCGGTTCCCGGCTGGCAGGAGCTTCACACTATTGTATCGGAGGGGAGCGAAGGGAGTTGAAGGGCTCACGGCGGCTTGCCTCGACACAAACGGTCGCGCTGCCGAAAGACAAACCGGCGTAAAATAAATCAAGGTATAGGAGCCTCCGATTGCCGTGACGATCGAACTCAACCCCGAACAGGAACGCATTGTCGGTCAGGCTATCCGCGCCGGACTGATTCGTGGGCGCGATGAAGTGGCCGAGATCGGCGTGGCGAGCATCCGCCAGAGGCTGAGTGTGCCTAATTCAGCGCCTCATCCGCATTCCGCAGAGGAATGGTCGCGGGAACTTGCCGCCTGGAGCCAGAGTCACTCGGCGGCGACGCCTCTGCTTCCGGACGAAGCCATCGACCGGGAATCGATTTACGAAGCGCGCGGCCTTTAGATGGCAGTTCTCGTTGACACCAACATCTTGCTGCGTCTCGCGCAACCCCATCACCCCAGTGCGGCGGTCGCCGCACGAGCCTTACGTACGCTGCGTGAGGCCGATGAGACACTGCAAATAACGCAGCAGAACGTTGTCGAATTCTGGGCCGTGGCGACGCGTCCCATCGCCGCAAACGGACTGGGATACACAACGGAACAGGCCGCGAACGAAATTCAGGCCTTAAAGCGGCTGTTCGCGCTGCTACCTGAGCTCCCGCTCGAGGACGAATGGGAACGCCTCGTGACCCAGTATCGCGTATCCGGGAAAAACGCTCACGACGCACGCCTTGTGGCGGCGATGACAGTGCACGGAGCCGAAAACATTCTCACATTCAATGCGCAAGATTTCTTGCGCTACACAGAGATTCGCGTTCTTGATGCCGCGAAAGTCGCTTGATTCTGGATTCAGGTGCACATCATCTCCCCTGCAGGAGCAGGAAGGCGCGTCATACAGAAACTTGCTGAATGCCTACCAGTTCAAGCGCGCCGGGAGGGTCGCCATCCTCTTCGAGGCATAGGGAGATGACCTCGCGCACGCGCTT
Source organism: uncultured Acidobacteriaceae bacterium (assembly GCA_963732305.1). Taxonomy (GTDB): domain Bacteria; phylum Acidobacteriota; class Terriglobia; order Terriglobales; family Acidobacteriaceae; genus Telmatobacter. The sequence continues at coordinate 265,810 of CAVSYW010000001.1, read as the reverse complement.
CATCAGGGTGTCGAGAGTTTTGGCTTGCGTATGGCATCCGCGAAGCGCGGGAACTGTTGCGACGAGATAACCTTCCTCGTCTTTCTCAATCACGACAGTGAACTTTCTACCGGGCCTCATGCGCTTCCTCGCGTACTTACTCTATCACGATACGCTTTCGCGAATATCCCTTGTGCAGCGGCTGGCCTTTATGCCAGACCGTCTGTCGAATCCTGTAGGTCCGGTCTACTTCTTCAGCGGCTTGCGGGCGAAGTAAAACAATGAAAACGCCAGCAGGGCGAAGGCTACGACTGAGACGCCGGTGTGGTCGAGAAATGTGTGCGGGAAGTTGAGGATGTCGCCCTTGCCCATGGTGGCTTCGTAGGCTTTGAGGGCCACGCCGAAGAGGCCCACGATGCCGCCCGCGGCGATCAATCCCGAAGCGTAGAGCGATCCCGGCGAGATTTCGCTCTCGGCTTCATCGGCCCCGCCGCTGCGCTTCGCGGCAAGATCGACGAGCAGGCGCACCACGCCGCCGACAAAGATCGGCAGGGTGGTGCCGATGGGCAGATACGCTCCCACCGCGAAGGGGAGCGAGCGGATGCCGAGCAGTTCCACGGCGATGACGAGGAAGACTCCGATCAGAACGAGCCCCCAGGGCAATTTGCGCGTCAGAATGCCGTTGATGACGGTGGCCATCAGTCGCGCTTGCGGGGCCGGAGCGGCGGCACTGCCAATGCCCTGAACCCAGTGAACCTCAATGCGGCCAGTGGCGGGGGAGTAGAGATATTTTCCGTCCTGCAACTCGGTCGAACCGATGGCGTTGAGGAGAACGTATTCGGACTTCTGATGCAGGGTCACGGATTTGTCGGCGTTGATAACGCGAATCTGGCCGGGCAGATGCCGCGCGTCGCTCTGGACGGAGACGCCCGGATGCGGAGCGCTGAGGCTCCACGGCTGCGACGTAGCGTAGAACTCCTGCAGACCGGTGTTCATCAGGTTCAGCGTGAAGCCGATGACGATCGTCGATACAACCACGCCGATCATCAGCGCGATCTGTTGCAGACGCGGCGTGGAACCGACAATGTAGCCGGTCTTTAGATCCTGCGAGGTGTCGCCCGAGTTGGAGGCGGCAATGCAGACCACGCCGCCGATGGTGATGGCGAGCGCGCCAAAGGCCGGCGCCGTCCAGCCCTGCACAAGAAAGATCGCGGCGGTGGCCATCAGAGTAGCAATGGTCATGCCCGAAACCGGGCTGGCCGAGGAGCCGACCAGGCCGACGATGCGGGAGCTGACAGTGACGAAGAGAAATCCGAAGACGACGACGAGCAATGAGGCAGCAAGATTCGCGGCCCAACCCACGAAAGCTCCAGGCACGGGCTTGAACTCGAGGAAAACAAACATCAAAACAGCGATAAGTATCGAACCTACAATCACGACGCGCATGGAGAGATCGTCTTCTGTGCGCAGGGGTTTGGCTTGCGAAGCAGCGCCGTGGCGCATGGATTTGAATCCCGCACTAAGCGCATTCGCGATGGTGGGCAGGGTTTTGATGAGGGTAATGACACCGGCAGCGGCCACCGCGCCCGCGCCCATCGGCTTGATGTATGTCGCCCAAAGGTCGCCGGGCCCCATTTGCGCGATGGGCACAAGGCCGGGGTAGATGGGGTTGGCAATTTCTTTGCCAAAAAAGTAAATGAGCGGCATGATCACGAGCCACGAAAGCACGCCGCCGGCGAAGATGACGCCCGCCACGCGCGGCCCGATAATGTAGCCCACGCCGAGGTACTCGCTTGTCGCATCGGCGTTGATGGATGCGCCCTTCAGCACATGCTGCGGCCCGAAGTCCGGTTGGTACGAAGGCTGCTCCGGCCACGCCGCGAAGAGGTTGCTGTTCTGGAAGAAGGTGTAAATGCCGCCCAGTCCGAGGCCGAGAAAGACGCGGCTGGCCAGCGAACCTCCGCGCTCACCGGCAATGAGGACGTCCGCGCAGGCCGTGCCTTCTGGATAAGGGAGCGTCGCGTGCTCTTGCACAATGAGCTGGCGGCGCAGTGGAATCATGAACAGGACGCCAATCCAGCCACCGATGAGGGACAGGATGAAGATTCGCAGCGGCTCGAGATCGAAACCGAGGAAGACCAGTGCGGGCAGCGTGAAGATCACTCCGGAAGCAATCGATTGGCCGGCGTTCCCCGTGGTCTGAACAATATTGTTCTCAAGAATGGAGGAGCGGCCGAAGGCGCGCAGAATGCTGATGGAAAGCACCGCGATCGGAATGGATGCCGCGACGGTGAGGCCGGCGCGAAGACCGACGTAGACGGTGACGGCGCCGAACACCAGGCCGAAGAACGAGCCGAGAAGAAGCGCGCGCAGCGTGAACTCGGGAGGGGACTCTTCAGGCGGAACGAAAGGTCGAAAAGCGGCGGGCTGCGATTCAGACACAAAGGCCTCCGGACCAAAGCAAGCACAGTGAAAAAGAAATGCCCGAAAGGGGAGTGTATCAGCGGGAGGGGCCAAACGTCACAGGAAAGCAGTTCTTCCCAGGCAATCGCTCGATGCCGCTTTCACGGTCAAAGTGGCTTGCAAAGCTGGTTTCTCCAGGCAACTACTTCTGCTTGCTGTCACTCCAGAGGCTTTGGCTGTATCTCATTGAAATGACGTGTGACCGTCCATCAATGGATGGCGCGCGTTCTACCCGAATTCAGGCTGGCGAACCATACCCCAAAGTAATCAGAGGGTACGCATCCAGCCTGCCGATTTGTGTGGACAGCGGCTATTTGAACGGTTGAAAATCCAAGGATATTCAGGGAATGCGCCCATTGCAACGCAACTTTGTTTGTCCGCATGCGTCTCTGTCTTTGTATTCCCGGGCTTAACTCAGGTTCGTTGCGGCAAATAAACAGCGACGGATGTCTTTGTGTAAGAGAGAATCGTTGAATTGGCAACTAAGGAGAAGGTGAACATTATTGTGCGCAAACTGCGGATTTGGGGACTCCCAATCGCTCTAACCCTCTCGCTGGCCCTCAGCATCTGCCAGGCGCAATCTGTCGTAACCCACCACGTGCGTCAAGCCACACAAGACGGGACTGCCCGCCGACTCGGCGGCCTGTCCTCAGCGCAGACTCTCCCTCTCGTGATCGCGTTGCCGCTACGCAATCAGGTCGAACTCGATCAGCTCATCAGCGATCTCTACGATCCATCGAGCCCGCTGTACCATCAGTTCCTCACGGTGGACCAGTTCACCGCGGAGTTTGGGCCCACGCAGGCGCAATATGACGCACTGGTCGACTTCGCCAAGTCCAATGGGCTGACCGTCGAGAATACTTCGCCGAACCGCTTGATCCTGCAAGTGACGGGAAATGTGGCGAACATTCAGAGCGCCTTCCACGTGAACCTCGGCGTATACCAACATCCCACGGAGAGCCGGACTTTCTACGCGCCAGACAGGGAACCGACCACCAATCTGACGTTTTCGCTGTGGCACATCTCAGGCCTCGACAACTTCTCCATCCCTCAGCCCGCGGGTCTGACGCACATCCCGGCCGGCTCCAGTTCGACGTTCGAACGCCACCACCGGCTCCGGTCCCTCGGCTTCGTTTTTGGGCAGCGACATGCGTGCAGCCTATTACGGCGGATCGCTTACCGGCTCCGGACAGACGCTCGGATTGGTGGAGTACTACGGGACGGACCTTGCCGATCTACAGACCTACTACACGAACGCCAAGCAAACCTATCCCGGCAGCGTTATCACGTTGTATTCGACCGACGGCACCAGCACCAGTTGCGTGGACTCCGTGGCGGGCGGCAAATGCGACGATACCGAACAGACGCTGGATATGACGCAGGCGCTGGGCATGGCGCCGGGACTTTCGAGCCTGGTGGTGTTTGTCGGTTCGAGTGACGCGGCGGTTCTGAATGCCATGGCGACGCGCACGCCTCTCGCTCTTAGCCTGAGCTCTTCGTGGACCTGGAGCCCTGCCGATCCCAGCGTGGACGATCCGTACTTCAAGGAGTTTGCGACGCAAGGCCAGAACTTTTTTCAGGCGTCTGGCGACAGCGGCGCGTGGACGTTGTCTTCGGGGATTTATCCGGCTGACGACGTTTATGTGACGACAGTGGGCGGTACGGACTTGTCCACAAGCTCGGCAGGCGGAGCGTGGTCTGCTGAAACGGCGTGGGCTGACGGCGGCGGCGGCGTTTCGCCGGATAAGTATGCGATACCTTCGTGGCAGGTGACGGCGGCGGCGAGTTGCTCGAGTTGCTCGCAGAGCTATCGCAACGGCCCCGACGTTTCAGCGAATGCCAACTTCACCTATTATGTGTGCGCCGACCAGACCACATGCACGGCGAACCATTTTGGCGGTACCAGCTTTGCGGCGCCGCTGTGGGCCGGCTACCTGGCGCTTGTGAATCAGCAAAGGGCAAGCAACGGCAACGGGCTGCTTGGTTTCATCAATCCCAGCCTGTATCAGATCGGCAGTGCGGGAGGCGCGACCTATAGCACGGCATTTCACGACATCACCAGCGGCAGTGACGGCTACTCAGCCGCCATCGGCTACGACCTGGCGACCGGCTGGGGCAGCCCGAATGGCGCCGGCCTGTTGAATGCGCTCGCGGGCACCGGCACAGCGGCCGCGGCCTCGCTGAGCCCGGCACTGAGTTTCCCGAACACATTGTCGGGCACCACCTCGTCGGCGCTTTCGGCCACGCTGTCCAATACCGGCACGGCGACGCTGAACAACATCGTTCCGAGCATCGTGGGAACGAACCCCGGCGACTTTGCGCTCTCGACCGGCGCCAACGCGTGCGGGTTAACGCTGGCCGCCGGCTCCAGCTGCTCGATCTACGTCACCTTCACGCCGGCTTCGGCCGCGAGCTTCTCGGCCACTCTGTCGGTAGCCGACAGCGCTACGGGGTCCCCACAGACGGTGTCGCTGAGCGGCACCGGCACATCATCCGCGAGCAGCTTCACCATCTCCGTTTCGCCCGGTTCCGAATCTCTTGCGCTCGGGTATAGCGGCTCTGTGGTGGTGACCACAACAGCTGCCGGCTCATTCAATTCGGTGGTTGCACTCTCGGTGAGCAACTTGCCGTCCGGCGTAATGTCCGGCTTCACGCCGGCTTCAATTGCGGCGCCGGGATCGGGCACCGCGAACTTCAATCTATACGCCACAACGTCGGCCACACCCGGTACGTATTCCGTCACCATCACGGGCACAGGCGGAGGCGTAACGAAATCAACGACGCTGACGTTGACGCTGCCAGGGACGGGCACAACCTCGCTCAGCCCTGCGCTGAGCTTCCCCAACACGCCCGCGGGTACGACATCGTCGGCGCTCTCGGCCAAGTTGTCCAACACCGGGACGGCGGCGCTAAGCAACATCGTTCCGAGCATCGTGGGAATCAACCCCGGAGACTTCGCGCTGACTACCGGCGCCAACGCGTGCGGGTCAACGCTGGCCGCGGGTTCGAGCTGCTCGATCTACGTCACCTTCACGCCGGCCTCGGCAGCGAGCTTCTCGGCTACGTTGTCGGTAGCTGACAACGCCACAGGCTCGCCGCAAACGGTGTCGCTGAGCGGGACGGGCACAGCGCCCGCAGCCTCGCTGGGCCCAGCGCTGAGCTTCCCCAATACGCCCGCGGGCACGACCTCGTCGGCACTGGCGGCCACGCTGTCCAATACCGGCACGGCGACGCTGAACAACATTGTTCCGAGCATTACAGGGACGAATCCGAGCGACTTCGCGCTTTCGACCGGGGCCAACGCGTGCGGGTCGACGCTGGCCGCCGGCTCCAGTTGCTCGATCTACGTCACCTTTACGCCGGCTTCGGCCGCGAGCTTTTCGGCTACGCTGTCGGTGGCTGACAACGCCGCAGGCTCGCCGCAGTCGGTGTCGCTGAGCGGGACGGGCACAGCGCCCGCAGCCTCGCTGGGCCCAGCGCTGAGCTTCCCCAATACGCCCGCGGGCACGACCTCGTCGGCACTGGCGGCGACGCTGTCCAATACCGGCACGGCGACGCTGAACAACATCGTTCCGAGCATCGTGGGGACCAACCCCGGCGACTTTGCGCTCTCGACCGGGGCCAACGCGTGCGGGTCGACGCTGGCCGCCGGCTCGAGCTGCTCGATCTACGTCACCTTCACGCCGGCCTCGGCAGCGAGCTTCTCGGCTACGCTGTCGGTCGCCGACAACGCCACAGGCTCGCCGCAGACGGTGTCGCTGAGCGGGACGGGCACAGCGCCTATCGTCTCGCTCAGTCCAGCGCTGAGCTTCCCCAACACGCTGGCGGGCACGACATCGGCCGCGCTGGCTGCTACGCTGTCCAATACCGGCACCGCACCGCTGAACAACATCGTTCCGAGCATCGTGGGAACCAACCCCGGCGACTTTGCGCTCTCGACCGGCGCCAACGCGTGCGGGTCGACGCTGGCCGCCGGCTCCAGTTGCTCGATCTACGTCACCTTCACACCGGCCTCGGCAACGAGCTTCTCGGCTATGCTGTCGGTCGCCGACAGCGCTACAGGCTCGCCGCAAACGGTGTCGCTGAGCGGGACGGGCACAGCGCCCGCAGCCTCGCTGGGTCCGGCCCTGAGCTTCCCGAATACACTGTCGGGCACGACCTCGTCGGCATTGGCGGCCACGCTGTCCAATACCGGCACGGCGGCGCTGAACAACATCGTTTCGAGCATCGTGGGAACCAACCCCGGCGACTTTGCGCTCTCGACGGGCGCCAACGCCTGCGGGTCAACGCTGGCCGCCGGCTCCAGTTGCTCGATCTATGTCACCTTCACGCCGGCCTCGGCGGCGAGTTTTTCGGCCACGCTGTCGGTAGCTGACAACGCCACAGGCTCGCCGCAAACGGTGTCGCTGAGCGGCACCGGCACATCATCCGCGAGCAGCTTCACCATCTCTGTTCCGCCCGGTTCGGGATCTCTGACGGTCGGGTATAGCGGCACCGTGGTGGTGACCACAACAGCCACCGGCTCATTCAATTCGGCGGTTGCGCTCTCAGTGAGCAACTTACCGTCCGGTGTGATGTCCGGCTTCACGCCGGCTTCAATTGCGGCGCCGGGGTCGGGCAAGGCGAACTTCAATCTATACGCTACATCTTCGGCCAAAGCCGGTACGTATCCCGTCACTATCACGGGCACAGGCGGAGGCACGACGGAATCAACGACGCTGACCCTGACGATATTGCCATAGCAGCAGTCTCAAACGCTCAGCCTGAGCGCGAAAAACAAAAGCCCAGGCCGCATCGGCCTGGGCCTTTTTATCCTGGCAGTGCTGCATCTGGCCGAATCGCCTCCAGCAACCCTCTTGCCATTGCGCGTTTTCACTTGGCGAATGCGGCTCCCTGCGCGTAGCTTATTGAGCATCGCTCAAATCGGTTTGAGCGGAGAGTCGAATGATCAACCTGCCTTCTGCCCTGGCGCCTCAAAAACGTCTGCTTTCGCTTGACGTGCTGCGCGGGCTCACCATCGCCTTCATGATCATGGTGAACAACTCCGGCACGGGCGCGTGGGCGCAGATGCACCACGCGGATTGGAACGGATTGACGGCAACCGACCTCGTCTTTCCCACATTTCTTTTCGTAGTGGGTGTATCGATTGTTTTTTCGACCGAGGCGCGGCTGCGGCGCGGCGACTCACGCGCGAAACTTGCCTGGCACGCAGTGCGCCGCGCGGTCATTCTGTTTGCGCTCGGAGTGTTCGCCAATGGCTTTCCCCACTTTGACCTCCAGCACCTGCGCATCTACGGTGTCTTGCAGCGCATCGCCGTCTGCTATCTGGTCGTGGCCCTCCTTTATCTTTGGGACCGGCGCGTATGGACGAAGGTGGCGCTGCTCGTTTGCCTGCTTGCCGGCTACTGGGTGTTGGTGAGATGGGTTCCGGTGCCGGGATCAGGTGCGCCCGGACGCAATGTCGCTTTCCTCGACAAGGACCAGAACATTGTCGCGTGGCTTGACCGCCAGCTCATGCCCGACCATCTTTACGAGGACTCGCCATTGCATAGCGCGCGCGATCCCGAGGGATTGTTGAGCGACATTCCCGCGATCGGGACAGTGCTGCTGGGTTTGCTTACGGGTTTATGGCTGCGCAAATGGCTGCCCGCGCGGATCAAAACACTGGGCCTGATTGGAGGCGCCGCGGCGTGTCTTGCGATCGGATATTTGTGGTCCGTGTGGTTCCCGCTCAACAAGAAGATGTGGACTAGCTCCTACGTTCTTGTTGCGGCGGGATTCTCGCTGCTCCTATTGGCGCTGGTCTATTGGGCGATGGAGCAGCGGGGCTGGGGCCAGAAAGGCTTGAGCAAGGCGCTGGCGTGGCCGTGGCTGGTCTTCGGCTCGAACGCCATCGTGGCCTATGTGATCAGCGAGGAGCTATACGTGCTCCTTGTGCAGATTCACTTCGACGATGCAGGGAAGCAGACAGACCCGCTTAGCTATTTGTTCAAGCACGTTTTCATGCACATCGCCGATCCGGCATGGAGATCGTTCGCCTACGTGGTTGTCTACACTGCAACTTGCTTTCTACCGGTATGGTTGCTCTATCGCAAGAAGATTTTTGTGAAAGTATGATTGGGACGTTGCGCAAACGAATTTGCGCTGGCGAAAGACCGGTCGCAAGCAAACAGAGGAGATGCCGATGAAATTCGGTCAGATGACGTGGATGGTGGTTTTGTGCGCAGGCGCGGCCGTGGCGCACGCGCAGGGTTGCGACATGAAGGGTCTAAAACCGATCGCCGGCGTGAGCGTGACCGCGAATCACGGCGGCGTTGAACTGATCTGGCAGGGCGAACACGGGCAGCAAAATCGCGCGCGGTTTGCGCTGCGCAACGGGCAGCCGGTCGTTGTGGAGCTGGCAACGCAAAAAACCGGGGGAGCGTGGATTGTGCTGGGCAAGGATCTGGCTCCGGATTTTCAGGTGACAACCGGCCGGCGCCGCATCTCGACAACAGAGCTCGACATCCTGAAGCGCCTCCACAACAACACGCCAGAGGCCGAGGAACAGTACAAGTGGAACGTTTTCTGGGATGCGCCGTTGGAGATTCCCGGCCACGACTCGCATCTCGTAGGCCCGGGCCGCACACCCGATGAAGTCGAGCGCGCCACGGTGAGTTTCAACGCGAATGCGTGCAGTGTGGACAGCGATGGCGATCGCGTGAGTGTGATCTACAACGGCCTGACACTCGGGATTTTTTTAGGCGATCTTGAGTTTACCGCGTACAAAGGTTCAAACCTGCTGCGTCAGGAGGCAGTGGCCAGGACCGACGCCAAAGATGTGGCCTACATTTACAAAGCCGGCCTGAAGGGATTCGCGATCGGCGAAAACACAAAGATCGAGTGGCGCGACGATGCGCAATTATGGCAGCAGTACGCATTCGGCGGCGACTTAAATGAGCAGCCGGTCGATCTCGAGGCGCGCAATCGGTTGGAAATTCTCGATGCCGGCGCGGGCTCGTTGTCGATTTTTCCTGAGCCGCACAAATTCTTCTTCGCGCGCGAAAACGAGGTGAACCTGGGCTACGTGTATTACCGCAAAGACAGCGATCACTCGTTCTCGCTGGGTGTAATGCAGCCAGAGCGCGGCTCGGGCTACGCGCCGTGGGGCGTGAGCGACGATGTATGGAATCGCCGCGTGCGCGTGGCACGCTCGCAGATTTACAACTACGCACTCTACAACGCGCCTCCGGGCACGTTGCAGCACATGCCCGTCTACTACTATCTGAGCGCGGAGAGCGCACGCCAGGCTCAACCGCAGGTGATGGCCTACACGCACGACGACGCCTACAAGCCCGTTCCCGGCTTCAAGACTGTCACCGGCCATTTTCATCTCGATTTCAACGAGATGCTCCGCGACCAGGGGACCACGGACTTCATGCCCACGTGGGTTCCGGTCTTTCGCGGCCTCGGCATCAACATCGTTTATCTCGGAGATTTTCACGACAACTCCGACCTCACCGATCCTGGGCCAAAGCGCTTCGCCGAGCAGAAGGTTTATTTTGAAGGCGCGCGCAAGATGAGCGACAAGAATTTCCTCGTGATTCCGGCCGAAGAAGTCAACGTTTACCTTGGCGGCCACTTTTACATGATGCTGCCCAAGCCGGTGTACTTCTCGCACGCTGCACCACGTCCCGAGAGTCAGACCTTTGAAGAGAACGACCCGACTTACGGGCACGTCTACCATCTCGGCTCGGCGGCGGACGTGGAGAATTTTGTCAATCGCGAACAGGGAATCATTTGGGTTGCGCATCCGCGCACCAAGAGCTCAGCCATGTATCCCGACGAGTACAAGGACAAGAGCTACTTTCTGAGCGACCGCTTTATCGGCGGATCGTGGGAGTCGCTGCCGGTGGATCAATCGCAGGAGCGGCTGTGCGAGGTGCGCTGCTTTGGCGTGAACGACGACATGAGCAACTGGGCGCCGAAGCCCAAGTTCATGCTGGCCGAGGGCGACACCTATATGAAGGCGCCGAGCGACGAAACCTATCCGCTGCTGGCCATCAATTACCTCAAGCTCGACAAGGTTCCGGCTTACAACGAGAGCTGGGCTCCGGTGGTCGAAGGCATTCGCAGCGGCAATTTCTTCGGCACCACGGGCGAAATTCTCTTCCACAAATGGGGCATCGAAGGCTCGGGCACGAAGAGCGTCTACACGGCTAGCATCGAGTACACCTTCCCGCTGGAATTTGCCGAGCTGGTGTGGAGCGACGGCACGAAGGTCGACCGCAAGATTATCCGGCTCACCGACACCGAGCCATTTGGCACAAAGACATTCCGCATTCCTTTCGACGCAACGGGCAAAAAGTGGGTGCGCTTCGATGTGTGGGACGCGGCAGGGGATGGAGCGTGGCTGCAACCGGTGACGGTGAAGTGAGCAAGACAGCTACCAGCTAGATCTCGTGGATGCCAACAAAGCCGCGAAAGCACGGGCTTCCGATTTGTCCGCTGCGGCATCACCCTGCACGATGTAGCTAGCAGTTAGGAGCTTGTTTTCAATACTTGGATTTGATGGCGTACGTCAAGCCCATCGTGAATTGAAACGAATTCGGCTTGGATGGCGGCGTTGACGCAGTTCCTATGAACGGCACATTGTTCAGATATGTATCCAGCGTCCCTGCAGAGAAGCTGAAATTCTTGTAAACCGGGAATGCCAGTGAATCTACCTCCGTCGCTGAATAGGCGCTGGGATGGTTATAGGCAGGTATGAACGCAAGAGACTGCGTATACGTAGCCAATTTAAGGTGCAGAACGTAATTCGCTGCGAACGTCGAGCCAATCAGGCTCAGATTTACGCCCTCTGTGCCGGGAATGAACGTCTGTTCTTCAAACTGCGCGGTGCCCTTCAAGTCGAGCTCCGATTTCGGGGTCTCGCTCGCAGTCCATCCGATGCCCCCGCCGTAGATTTGCTGCAATTCGAGGTCTTGCGAGTAGCTGTGATCGAAGGCTGCCAGCCCCAGCGCGTAGATGCGAGGCGAGAAATATTGGTCGCGCTCCGCGCCAAAATGCAAAATGGAGGACTTGGTCGTCACCGCAGGCACCTGAATGAACCCGGTGCTCGGTGGAGTTGCCGGATACCCGTAAGCCGACTGCGTGATTTTGCCATAAGATTCGTTGAAACCGAAAATTGTCTTGTTCCGCGCAGCCAGCCAGTTCACCGTGGGAATGGCCCGCACCAGGTTTACCGCCCCGTTAAAGGTAAATTGGTCCTCTGTAGCCGACACGATTGTCGCGCCTGCGGTAGCCGAGCCATTCCAGGCCTGAAGAAAGCCAGGCTCTTGATTGATCGCTTTATCGAGCGCGGCGCTATCCATGATGTACTGCGCTTTTGCCACCGGAATGAGTTCAGGCGTTGGAGCGCTTTCAGTGTGGACGGTGAGCGTATTATCCTCGACGTCAAACGAGCCCGTCGGAAACTGCACGGTCTGCCTCTTTTTTCCCGCGGCGACGGGTTGGTTCAGCACGCCGAATTTGCCTGCGACGTGGAGTTCCTTGATCTTGTCCCAGCCCAGAGTGACATCGCCCAACGGGTCGCTGTGGAATGTGACCTTGCCGGCGGTCTCACTCACAAATTTGCCGTGCAATGTGTCGCCATTGCTCAACACCAGCACATCGCTAGCGGGGTTTGGCGTGGCCAGTTTGCTTTGCGCGGCACAGATCTGCGCCACGCAGAGTGCGGCAACCGGCACTGCGAGGAATAAGGCTTGAAGAAACAGCGAAGAAAGCGCGCGTCGGGGAGAGTTTTTCATGGGGAATTCCTACCCTGCGGAAGATAGTCGGCGAAGGCAGCACCCTTCTCCGTCGGGGACACTCAGCATTGTAATCTCGGAGGCTTAACAGGATTAAGCAGATTGTTGCCCTCTTCTCCGTACCGTATCTTCAAAGTCAATCGCGAGGCAGTTGCCAGGCGGTTGGCGTAGACTGGTTCACAGATTCCGTAACACTCTACCGGAGCTCGAGATGTCCAAGGCAGCTTCTTACGCCCGATGGTCTCTGGAGCCGTATTGCATAGGTCTCAAGCTGCGCTCTCTGCGCAACAGCAAGCGGCTCACGCTTTCCCGGCTGGCGGCCGAAACGGGTCTCTCCACGGCGTTGCTCTCCAAGCTCGAGACGGACCGGATGATTCCCACGCTGCCGACTCTGGCCACCATCGCCCGCGTTTACGGCGTGGGCATGGAATACTTTTTCGACGAGCCCTCGCGCCACAGGCTCTCCATCACGCGCAAAGCGCACCTGCAAGGCAACGGGCGCGGCATGGAGCCGGTGAAAGTGACGCCGCTGAACGCCGAAGGGGAGGGATTCCGCCTGGTGGCGCAGGTAATTGAGTTCCCGCCCGGCGGCACAACCGTGGCCATGAACGCTTTTGAGGAAACCGGCGCGGTGATTTATGTGCTCGAGGGCCGTCTGCGCCTGGACGCCGGCGCCTTGCACGAGGTGCTCGAGACCGGCGATTGCGCGTGCATGGAGAGCGAGATGCCGCTGGCCTGGAGTGCCGCCGACAAGCATCGCTGCCGGGTTCTGGCGGTGCTGCCTGCGGCCACGAAGGCGAAAGGCTGAGCGAGCCGCCGAAAGGTCGAAGTAGCAGCTCGAGTCGCTCGCTGTCCCCAGGCGAATCGGAGTGAGCGGTCCCTCTTCGCCGCTCATCGGTCCAGTCTGTAGGATGGTTGGGAACTTCGAGGACCATTCTGGATGCGACCGAACGCCAATCTAGTGAAAGCCACGCTCACCGGGGCCCTGGGTGGTCTGCTCTTCGGGTTCGACACCGTTGTGATTGCGGGCGCGATCGATGCGCTCGTCAATCTTTACGGCCTGAGCCCGCAGAACAAGGGTTTCACCGTGGCCATCGGGCTGGTGGGTACCGTGATTGGCGCGCTGGGCGCAGGCCAGGTAGGCCAGCGGCTGGGCAGCCGCGAGACCCTGCGCCTGACGGCGATGCTCTACGTTGTCTCGGCTCTCGGATGCGGCTTTGCATGGAATTGGCCGTCGTTCCTGGTCTTCCGCTGCATCGGCGGTCTTGGCATTGGCGCATCCTCCGTGTTGGGACCGGTGTACATCGCCGAACTCGCTCCGGCAAAGTGGCGCGGGCGTCTCGTGGCTGCTTTTCAATTCAACGTGGTGTTTGGCATTCTGCTGGCCTATACCTCGAACTACTTCATCCGCACCCTGCACCTGGGCGCGGCTGAGTGGCGCTGGCAGGTCGGCATTGCCGCGGCGCCGGCTTTGCTCTTTCTCGCCCTGCTCTTTGGCATTCCGCGCAGCCCGCGCTGGTCGGCCTCGCACAACCGCATTGACGAAGCGCTCACGGTGCTCAAACTCATGGGCGCGCCGGAACCGCAGGCAGAGTTGGACGACATCCGTGCCGCTCTTGCTCAGGAACACGCGTCAGCGCATGAGCCGGTCTTCCAGTGGAAGTACCGCTATCCGCTCTTTCTCGCCATCTCCATCGGCGCTTTCAACCAGCTCGCCGGCATCAACGCGATTCTCTATTACCTCAACAACATTTTTGCGGCTGCCGGATTCAGCCAGATCTCGAGCGACCAGCAGGCCATCGCGATCGGCGCAACCAACCTTTTGTTCACCATAGTGGGCATGTCGTTGATCGACAAACTGGGCCGCAAGACGCTTCTGCTCGTCGGCGCGGCGGGATGCTCCGCCTGTCTTGCCGGTGTCGCGTGGGTGTTCAGCACGCATTCGCATCCCGGCGCGCTGCTGTGGCTGCTTGTCACCTTCATTGCCTTCTTCAGTGTTTCGCAGGGAGCGGTCATCTGGGTCTACATCGGCGAGATTTTTCCGACGTCGGTACGCGCCAAGGGGCAGGGAGTGGGCAGCGCCAGCCACTGGTTCATGAACGCGCTCATCGCGCAGATGTTTCCCGTGGTGGTAAGCAGGATGAGTACGGCCACGCCATTCGTATTCTTCGCGGCGGCTACGGTCGTGCAGTTCATCGTAGTTGCGTTGTTCTTCCCTGAGACCAAGGGGCAAACGTTGGAGCAGTTGCAGCGCAGGTTGATGCGCGCGTAGTTTGCATCGCAGGCATCGATTTTCTTTGCGGCGGGAATTTCATTGCGAGCTCGCCCTAAACGCAAAAAGCGCGTTTAGGATGGGGCGCCCGGACTCGTATCTACACCGACTCGATGGCGTGAATACTTTCGGCCACTTCCTTCTTCAGTGTCTCGGCGTCGACCTGGAAGAGCCGGCGTTCGCGCGCGGGCAGCGCTTCGAGCAATTCGTGAATGGCTTTGTCACGCAGCCTGGAAACGCGGCGAATCCAACTGTGGAAGCCATAGCGCAACTCACCTTGACCAGCTCCGTTACGTCCCATGCACCGTCAGTGCGGCGCGGCTCATGATGCTCGGCGACGACGGATTCGAGTTCTTCGGGCAGCTTCCAGTCGCCAACCAGTTGCCGACCCGTCTCGCAGTGATCCCAGCCAAAGAGCACGCGTTCGGCGTCGAGCATCGTATCTGAGTCTCCCTGGTGCTTGTCGAGCAGTGCCGCGTAAGGCGCGGGCTGGATCACCGCCAGGCCCATGCGTCCTACGTCGTGGAGAATGCCGGCAGTGAAGGCCGTGTCTTTGTCAATGAAGCCAGTTTGTGCGAGCCGCTGCGCGATGATGGCGCACCCCAGATTGTGCTTCCACAGGTTGCGTATCGCGGGGTAACTCATCGTCTTGCCGAGATAGGCGCGCACGCCGACCGTAACGCACATGCCTTGAAGTGTGTTGGCGCCCAAAACAGCCACCGCCTGGAGAATGCTGGCGGAGGGATAGCGTGGCGCGTAGAGAAGGGAATTGGCGACGGTGAGCACTTCGCTGGCGAATGCCGGATCGGAAGAGATGAGATCGCACAATTGATGCAGTTGTATGTTTTCATCGCTAGCCAGTTGCAGAACCCTGACAGCCACCTGCGGGAACGGCGGTAGGCGCAGGTGCGCCCAGGGCATTGTGGCCGCTTGCACGTGCCCCTCATCCATTCCCACCGCGACACCTCCCCTGGGTTCGTACAACATTGCGCAACCGCAAGCGCTGCTCTGGTTGCATCAGCGCGGAATCACCCGGTGCACGATCGCGCGCACTCCGACACCCGATTCATCGGCAGCGGGCAGGAATTTCTAGAGGAAGGAAGGGAGCGAGCGTGGGAATGCCGGATGCGGTAACCTATTTCGACATCCAGGTGCGACCATCGGTACTAACCCACGCCTGACTGTGGTCATTTAAAAGTTCAAAGATCACAGTGGGCGGATTGCTGGAATCGGTGGGGCTGTTGGGAGCCGTCTCGGTTTCAGCCGCTGGCGTAGACTGTGCTCCGGCATTGGTTGCAGACTGTTGCGTCACCTCTGCAGCGCGCCCTTTCCACTGCTTCTTAACGCGTTCCCATGTGTCGCCCTGGTCCTCGCTCAGGAACAGCGTGCGCGCTTTGTCGATGGCCAGGATGAGTGGCCCCGTGGACGTGCTGGAAATGACAGGCAAATCACTGGGTAGATGAATCTGCTTCGCGGGAGTGGATGCTTTCCATAAGGAGCCGACGGCCAGACTGGGAGTTGGCTGCGCAAGTCCATTTGTCGCCGTTACCATCGGAGCCGACGCCGTGACTGTAACGCTTTCCGAAACTGGCGGCGGCGTGGGCTGGTTGGAGCCTTGCACCGCGGCGGGCGCCGGCCTGGCGGTAAACGAGCGCATGCGCAACGTCTCCGCCTGAGCCTGTCGTTGTTCCTCCACTTGCTTCCGCTTCTCCTCCCGCGCATCGCCGGCGGGCTGCGAGAAAGCTGGACGCATGCCGCCGACTGCAAATTCGGGAGGCACTTGCCGCTCTTCGGCGTGAGAAAGCGGCGGTGCCTCGCGCGCCACTTCAACCTGATTCACGGGGCCGGGTTCTGGCGGCTTTTTGGGGGTAACCGCAGGCGACGCTGGTGCAGGCAGCGGCTTGAGCGCGGCGGGATGCGCGTGCTTCGCGGTGTGTGCCGGCGCGGGTGCGGAAGCGGCGCTGGCGGGGGGCTCGACTTGTGCTTGCTCCGTTGGCGCAGAAGTTGAAGCGGGCGCTGGCTCCTCCGGAGGGGTCTGCTCTGCAATCTTCACAGTTGACGCGTGCCGATCCGCGCGCTCGATATAGACAGAGATTGACGCGACTGCAAATGTCGCCACGATCGCGGTCGGAACCCAGACCAGCCGCCAATGTTTCCACCACGCATCAGGCTCAATCGTCTTGCGCGCCGTTTTGGATGCATTCGCGACGCCGGCGTCCGCTGCCGCGCGCGCCAGTGCCACCACCTGGCGGCAGCGTCCGCAGACGGCAAGATGCGAAAGCACCTCGACGCGCTCCCGTGCATCGAGCGCCTGCTCGGAAAACGCGCTCAGGCTCTCGGCATCGGGATGAAATCTGTGTTGGCTCGTTGCGCTCATGTCGCTGCCTGTTCCTGGAACGTTTCCGATTGCGAATTTTGCAACAGTTTTTTCAAGTTCACTTCCAAATCCCGCGGATCTGCGTCCATCGCCTCCTGCGCTTGACGCCGGTTCATGCCGCCGCGCTCGAGATTCCTTGAGGATTTGTTTGCGCATCGCGTCAGCCGCGCGGCGCAGTTTGCGGCTCACCGTAGCCTCGTGCACGCCGAGCACACGCGCAATATCGAGCAAAGTCTGTCCGTCAAGATAATACGCCGCAAGAAGATAACGTTCCTCGGCTTCACGTCCGCCCACGGCCTGTTCGATCGCTTGCTCCAGCAGCGAGAGCTCGCGGGCCAGCGTTTGCGGAGGAGCGACAGGCGCCGGCGGATCAAGCTCGTCGATACCATTGGACGGCGTCAGTGGTTCCTCGCGGCGCGTGCGGCGGTAGTGGTCCACGTGGCGCTGCGCGAGTGTTGTGCGCAGCCAGCCCATCAGCGAGCCGCGGCCCGGTAGGAAAGCAACGGGCAGCGCCGCTCGCCCTCGCGCACATTCAACCCGTAAAGCTCGGCGTAGAGTTGATCGGCCAGCTCGCGGCCCAGCGTCTCACTGCCGGTGATGGCGATGGCCGCGCGCGTCAGCGGCTGGCGGTAGTCGCGATGAAGTGCTCCCATGCACGCTCGTTCCCGCGGGCGCAGGCGCGCGCAAGCGCGAGATCGCCTACGCACAGGCCGCGGAAGAAGGCCTCCTGCTGTTTGCGCGTCGCGGGGATTGCGTTTGCGGTCTCGACCAAGCCAAAGTTCTGCGCCGTTCCCGCGTCGAGCAGGATCTGGTCAAACTCGTCGCGGGTCAGCCCCCAACTCGCCGCATCGCAGCTGCGCCATAGCTCGGCCGCCATGGCGCGGTCGAGAAGACATTTGGGTGCGAGAGTCCCGCTCGGAACCTCAGTCTCCGCAGCGCTGGTCACGGATTCGGTTGGCGCCATCCCCACGCCCTCACGATACGCCAAAAATGAGCCCCCAGAAAAACCTTGCAAGAAGCTGTCTGCTGAGCGTTCGACGGTTGAAGGGCGGCCTGAGGGAATCAGAGCCGCCGGAGAAGGTGATGAAAAAGAGAGGTTATGAAAAACCTGGGCAGATTGGGAATCGTCGGCGCATTGCTTTTTGCGCTGGCGGCATGGGAGCACGGGACAAGTCGAAAAGCCGCCGGCGGGCCGGAGGAAAACGCAAGCGGCCCCTACCGCGTGCTGGCTCCGATTGAGAGCGGCAACCTGCTTTTGTTCCCCGTGGTGCGGGCCGAGCGAGAAATCCGCCATGGAAACGCCGTTCATCACCCTCGACGAAGGACTGAAGAGCGGCGAAGTGGAAGTGACCGAAGCGGGACGGCGCGCGCGGACTCGTGCGGCAGCGGTCCAGGAGTCGGGCGAGCGAGCCGAATGACAACGCCTATCCGCGGCGACGAAGTCAATACGCTGGTACTGGTGAACCATTCCAAACGGCCGCTGCTGCTGCTCGCGGGCGAGGTCGTCACGGGCGGCAAGCAGGACCGCATTGTCGCCAAGGACCGCATTGTTCCCGCCGACGCCGACCCCATCGATCTCTCGGTCTTCTGCATTGAGCCCGGCCGCTGGACGGAAAGCTCGCCTGACTTCGGCGCTTCAGACAAGTCGTCCGCTCGCAGCTTCATGGTTCAGCCCGCGGTGCGCGAGCGCGCCATGGTCGACCAGGATCAGCAGCAGGTGTGGGACTCCGTGCATGGCGCGATGGCGCAGATGGAAGTGGCCGCGGCTCCGCCGGCATCATCCGGTGTGGGAGGGCCCGACGTACGACGCCGCGCAGATGCCAGCTGGGCACCACGAGCTACGCCAAAATGATGCAGAATCCGGCCATTAGCCAGAAGGTGGATGAGGCTGCCGCGCCGGTGATGAAGGCGCGCGAACAGGTGCTCGCCAAAGCTGCGCGACGAGCACGCCGTAGGCGTGGTGGTGGCCGTGCGCGGCGAGATCGTGTGGGCCGATCTCTTTGCTTCGACCGATCTGCTGGCGCGCTATTGGACAAAGCTGGTCCGCTCCTACGCCGCCGAAAGCCTGACCGAAGGCGAAAACCATCCCGCGCCCAGTGTGGCCGATGCCCAGCATTTCCTCGACATGCCTTCGGGAGGAACGGAAAACAGCGAGGGCGAAGTGGGCATTTATCGCTATCGCGAGTTGAAGAGCGGAAACACCGAAACCTTCGTGCTGGAATCGCTTTTGCCCGGCACCGGCTACGACGTGCACATCAGCAAGATGAAGCTGATCGAAGAGATTCACCACGTTCGCAAGCCGCATCCGATTCCCTCAGCACCCGCTCTACGAGCCGCAGAACTTTCTCCCAGGCTTACTTACCAGATGTCGACCGTTGAACAGCGTCACGCCTTTTGCCGCGCACGCGCCACGCGCGGCGCGGCGATGAGCGTAAAAGCAACCAGAAAGATGGAAGCGGCAATGTAAGCCAGATGGCCGTGACGCAGATCTTCCGTGACGAGTTTGACCGCGACCAGCGCGATGGCGGCGTAACCCAGGCGCGTCAACTCCTCGCGACGCCAGCGCGCGCCGCCAGAGACCAGCGCCAGCGCCGCCACGCACAGGACCACGGTGCGGATCAAAGCCAAGTGATGCGCGCCGGGAACCATGACGAGCGCGGTCAGGGCAACCAGCCCGTCAACCAGCAGCGCCGCCACGGCGGCAGTGGCCAGCGCGGCAAATCCGATATGCAGCGTCTGCGGAATCCATCCCCTCGCTTCGCGCGGCTTCACGAGCACGTAGCACAGCACCGCGCAGAACGCCATGAACCATACGTCCACTGCCGGCGCGCCGGCGCGGGTCCCGACCAGAGCGGTCACCAGAAACCCCGGGAGCCCTGAAGCCGCGGCGGCCGCAAGCAGAAATCCCATGCCGTAAAACTCGAATGCCTTCCAGCGATCCTGCCTGCTGAGACCCATTGCCGCCAGCGCAGCTGCGCCCAGCAGTAGCACCACAACCAACGACGGCAGGCAGAGAAGGCTCCCGGAGAGAAGCAGAGCCGCCGACCATGCGGCAAAGACATTCCGGTTACGCAGGCTGGGCGTGCGCGCAAACAGCGTAAAAACCGCGGCATAACACACCGCTGCGAGCAGCAGGCAAATCGCGCCAAAGATCGCTGTGCCGCGCGGCTGCCCGAAATCCGCAACGCTTACCGCGGCGAGCAGAAACGAGATGATTGCCTGAGCGATGGCAAAGATTGCGATCTGCTGCCGGCGAAGAAAGGTATTGACCCCCACGCTGGCCGCAAACAGAGCAAAGATCGCGATGCCGGGAGCGAGCAGTTCGACGCGGCTCAGCGCCGGGTAATCGCCGCGCGCATTGAGTCCGCCGTAGTACATAAAAATCAGGGTCCAGATGGCCGCGTCGGCAGCCAGCGCGACGATGGCTCCGGCTTCGGGCACGCGCTCGGCAGCCGGGAACGAACTCGCACACCGCCGCGAGAATCAGAAGCACGGCCACGAAGGGCAGAAATACGTGCGATGCGATGGCGAGCGCGAGCGAGAAGGCGGCTGAGGCGATGGAGACCACGCGCAGAACCGGCTTGAGGTCGCGTGGCGCGAAGGCGGCCGGAGCGAAGAGCGTAAGAGCGATGGCGGCCAGCGCAAAAGCGCAGATCAGCACCGCGGCGCCCACCGCGGGCAAAACGTTAAAGCGCAGGGTCAGCTCCCAAAGCATAGGAGCCAGAATAAGCGCCGACGTGCCGGCGTAGATGGCGCTGGTGAGCTGCGGTCCGGACTTGACACGCGCCGCCCAGACCAGCCAAAGAAATGCGTACACGATGCCGATTGCGGCCACGGTCAGGCGCGGGAGGGTGCTGGTTTCCTCGATGGCGCGCAGCACGTACGCGCCGGCAATCCCCAAGAGAGCCTTGCCGAACACCGTGAAAAGATTCCCCGGCTGAGCGGGAGGTTCTGCCGCGATTGACGCCGCGGCAAGCGCCGCCGATTCGACCTCGACGGAAGGTTGCGGCCAGGGCTCGGTGAGCGGGCGCTCCAGAGCATCGATACGCCGCTCCACCTCTTCCAGGTGCTGTTCCAGCAGGCGCACGCGGAGCGCGATCTCATTGCCGATTTCCGGGAGATCGTTCACGGTTCCTCCCCGGTCTTGTTCCGCGCGGGATGGTTCTTAGTCGCCCGCCGCGACCTGATGCAGGCTTTTCTCGGGCCACGGAGGCAGCAGCTTGACCAGCACCCACAGGAAGAAAAGGGGCAAGATGGTTAAACCGACTGCCACCAAGCAAGCCTTCGCGCGTCACCAGCGCCATCTTGTACGTGGTGTAGCCGAGAAAGCTCTTGGAGAAGAGCTGCCCGCCGATTACCACGTTCCAGCGCATGGCGAAGACGCTGATCATGATCAGCGATCCGCAAATGACGTAAATCCGCTTGCGAACGACGTCGCTTAGGTTGTTCTTCCAGACTTGCGTAATGAACAGCAGCGCCAGGGGTACGAGCGTGCCGAGAATGATCTGGAGCACGATTTGCGAGAAGAAGAGCTTGGTGTGGACCATGAAATCAAGGCTGCGGAACGACTCGTCGGCTTCGTAGATGCGGTGAATCAGGTCCAGCATCTCCAGGCTGAAATCGATGATGAAGATGTAGAACATGTACATCGCGATGGTGTCCACGCAGTGCATGTCGATGGCGAGCTTGCGCAGCTTTGTGGTGGCCATGTAAAGAAGCATGACCGCGGCGACGCCGGACACCATGGCCGAAAAGATAAACACCACAGGCATGAGCGGCGAGGACCACCAGGGATTGGCCTTGATCGATCCGAAGATGAAGCCTACGTAGCCGTGCAAAAGGAATGCCGAAGGAATGCCGATCAGGGTGACGATCCAGCCCACTTTGTCGTCGATGTGGAGCGAACGTTCGCTGATGTTGCTCGAGCCCAGCGTCATGATCTTGTAGATCACGCGCAGCAGGCCCTTCGATTGCTGCGAAAGAATCACGATTTCGCGACGGTAGTCGAGCCAGATCTCGAAGACCAGCACGGCCATCAGGTACCAGAGGTAGACGTATCCGAACATGGCCATGGCCGAAGTAGCGTGGGGTGTGAAGTACATCTCCGGCGAACGCTCGGGATGCCCGAGATGCAACTGCAATGGCAGCGGCGCATCGAGCAGAAACGCCAGCGCCGTGAGCAGTGCAAGCCGGTAGGTAGGCTTGACTGCTTCCACACGGAACACACGCTCCAGCGACGCGAGAATGAATGCGCCCGCCACCAATCCCGTGATGAAGGGGTACAAAACGATCAATATGCTCCACTGCAGAGCATATTCATTCGGATACATGAAGCCCACAACACCGTTCATAAATGCAGCTCCTGGCTACTAGCTTCTAGCCTCTAGCTTTTCGTGCTGGTTCCTGTTGCCTTGGTCCCTTGTTCCCTCGGTCCCTCGGTCCCTGCTTTACCGCACCGACCCATCGAGCCCGAAGTAGTACGCCTTTGCGCCGGTAGCCATCTGCGGCTTCAACACCTCGACGGGATGTGTCTTCAGAAACTCGTGAATGGGATCGTTCGGGTTCTTCAAATCGGCCAATTGCCGCGCTCCCGTGGGACACGCTTCGCAACACGCGGTGGTCAACCCCTGGGTGATGCGGTGATAGCACAACGTGCATTTGTCGGCCACGTGTTTCGTGGGATGCAGGTAGCGGCAGCCGTAAGGGCAAGCCTGTACGCAATAGCCGCAACCCAGGCAGTACTTCTGGTCAATCAGCACCACTCCGTCGGGGCTCACGAACGTCGCGCCAACCGGACACACCTGTGTGCAGGGCGAGTCGGCGCAGTGGTTACACATCTTGGGGACGAAGAAGTATTTGCCCGCGTCTTCCTCCGCTACCGGAAATCCTTCCTTGCCGCCGTCGGGCGAAATCACCTCAGGCGTGGTCATATTTGTGTCCGTGACGTGATAGCGCTCGACCCAGGTGCGGAAGTTGCCATCGGGAACATCGTTTTCCGTCTGGCAGGCGCGCACGCAATTGCCGCAGCCGATGCACTTGGGAATATTGATGAGCATGCCCCACCAGTGTTCGCTCATCTGGTAATTGGGTGAGGCCTCGGGCTCACCGGCCTCGAGATATTTCCAGGCCACGGCCGCGGCCGGCAAAAGAATCATCATGTAGCGCCGGCTGATATTCATTGCGCACCTCCGGTGGCGGGGCTGGCGCTTGCATCAGCACCTGGGTTGGGTCCCATCGCCGGGCTATGGGGGTTATGACAGGTTTCGCAGGGGACGCCGCCCATGTGTTGGGCCGGATCTACTTGCGGAAAGCCCTTTGGCTTGGCCGCGCTCGCCGTGTGGCAACGCGCGCAAAGCACCAGCGTGTCCGGTTTGACCGGGACGACCGTCGCTGGGTCGTCGGCGTGGAGAAGGAGAGGAGCATTGGGAGGAGGCGGAGGAACGATCAGTGCCACGAAACGCTCGTAGAGGGTCCCCTTGGGCTGCGGCGGCGCAGGCAGACGCTGAAAGAGTGCGCCGTGGCAGGCTTCGCAGTTCACGTGCGCATGCGCGCCTTTTGTTTTTGTATCGGCAATGTCCGAGTGGCAGCTCTCGCACGCCTGGTGTCCGGCGAACTTCACCGGGTGCGCGGCAATTTCGCCGATCGCCGCTCCGCGATAATGCCCATATTGCCCAAATGTCTTTGGAACCACGTAGCCGCGCACCACCAGAAACACCAGGAACGCGACCACAAAGAGCCCCGCAAACCGGAAAAGATGTCCTGCATCCTTCATGAAGCGCTCTCTCCGTACAGCCAGCCTGGGAGGGGCCTTTGTGATCAACAATGTGATCTAGCACACTCCCGACAGCTCTGAAGTTAGGCGTCGGGCATGAGACTGTATGTGAGATAGCTCACAAATCGATGTGACAAGCTTCACGTCTTAAGCCGCCTCTCCCCGAAGCGATACGATAAATCTGGAGGCACGATGGCAAGAATTCTCGACGGCGCGGTGTTTGCCGGCGCCATTAAGCAGGAAGTGGCCGAAGAGGTTGGCAAGTTGGCGGCGCGCGGCATCAGGCCGGGCCTCGCGGCGGTGCTCGTGGGCCACGTGGCGGCATCGGAAATCTACGTCCGCAACAAGGTGCAGGCCTGCGCCGAGCTCGGGATTTTTAGCGATCTGATCACGCCGCCTGCCAACGTCACCACAGAAGACTTGCTGGCGCTCGTCGACGATCTCAACGCGCGCGACGACATTGACGGCATTCTCGTCCAGCTTCCCCTTCCATCTCAGGTCGACTCGAAAAGGCTGCTCGATGCGATTGACCCGGCCAAAGACGTGGACGGCTTTCATCCCGTGAATGCCGGCCGCCTGCTTGCGGGCCGTCCGGCGCTTGTGCCCTGCACGCCCGCAGGCGTCATTGAGATCCTGAAGCGCAGCAACATTCCTATTGCCGGCAAGCACGCGGTGGTGGTGGGTCGCAGCGATATTGTGGGCAAGCCTGTGGCAATTCTCCTGCTCCACGAAAATGCCACCGTGACGATCTGTCATTCGAAGACGCGCGACCTGCCTGCGATTACGAAGCAGGCCGACATTCTCGTTGCCGCCATCGGCCGCCCCGGCTTCATCACGCCGGAGATGGTGACTCCCGGCGCTACGCTTATCGATGTTGGCATCAACCGCCTCACCACACGCGAGGAGTTCGACCGCTTCTTCAAGGGCGACGCAAAACGCGAAGCGGCATTCGAAAAACGGGGCTCGACCATCGTCGGCGACATTCATCCCAAGGCCTTCGAGATTGCCGGCGCGTATACGCCCGTGCCCGGCGGCGTGGGCCTGCTGACGATCGCGATGTTGATGTCAAACACCGTGCGCGCCGCCAAAATGCGGCGAGGGCTGTGACACATTGAGTCGATGAATCGCGGGACGACGCCGGCCCTGCTCCCCTACTGTGGCTTCGATGCGCCGGCGTCTTTGAGCAACTCGTAGATGTCGCCAATTCTCTCATCGAGATCGTTGAGCTTTTTTGAAAGGCCCTGAATCTCCGTCTCGGAGCGGCGATTGACGTCGAAGTCCAACTCGCTGCGCACGCGGTCTTTGGTGTCTTGCCGATTCTGGCTCATCATGATCACCGGCGCCTGAATGGCTGCGAGCATGGAGAGAAACAGGTTGAGCAGGATAAACGGGTAGGGATCCCATGCCTTTCCCTGGAGCAGGATATTGATCACTGTATAAACCGACAAAATGATCGCGAACAGAATGATGAACGTCCACGATCCGCCAAACCCGGCAACGGAATCGGCGATGCGCTCTCCAAAGGTCTCTTGCTTTTCGATGATCTCGTTTGCGTTACGGGTGGCGCGCAACCGCACCAACTGCTGCGTCCCATGCAGCTGATGACCGAGAGTCGTCAACAGGTCCATGCCCGCATCGGGTTTTCGCTGAATCAGAACCGCGATATCGTTTCGCGAAACCTCGATACACGTGCTCTCCTCCAGGGCAACCGCGGTCGTCTGGTGGGGCGTCTGCTCAAGCATTGAGGCAAAGCCGAAGAAATCGTCCTTTCCGGGAACATCGACAACCACCTCCTGCTGGTCTTCGTCTACGGTTGTCACCTGCACCTGGCCCGAGACCAGCACATATGCCTGCGTGCCCGGATCCCCGGCTTTGTAGATGCGCTCGCGTGGCGCGAACGTCTTCATTTCCACCTGGCCGGCGAGGATTGCTGTTTCGTCGTCGTCGAGCAGCGAAAACAACGGGACACTCTTGAGTACTTCCGGACTGCATGTCATGGCGTTCTCCAATTTGGGAGTGTTGATGCGAGTTGTTTGGCGGCGGACGCACGGCGCAGTGGAAAGTCGACTTCAAAGCCTATCTGTCCGCCGATCTTTGGGCTGGCAACATGGCTGCCACCGAGGAGTGCGAAGGTAATTGCCATACGGCTGTTGAACTGGTACCAGCCTCCAGCCAGACCCTGGAACTGGTCCTTTCCCAGGCCTTTGTTGTCCGCTATCGCACCGTAGGCCTCCATGCCCAGGCTGAGGCGCCGGTTACAGTCGTGCACGAGCGAAAGACCCCCGGTGTATACGTGGCCGCGGGTGTTCTGGGTGCCCAGTACGCCGGTGCTGGTATTGCCGGCGAACAGGAATCCAAAATTGGCGTTGAGCCTCGTCTTTTCCGTAATGGGCTCCTGGGCGATGGAATTAAGCCAGTAATCGGTAAGACCGGAACCGAGTTGCTGGCTCGTATCTCCGGTGGGAAATTCAATATACATGCTTGCAGAGAAGGCTGGCACGCTCAGGGGTCGATCCGATTTGTGGAAGTTCCATTTGATGCCCATGTCGGTATCGCCCGGTCCGTTAGAGGGTTGCGATCCCGGCGCGCGGAAGATGGAGAGATAAGGCGCATCGAGATCGAGTTCCAGCCCGTGTGGCAATCCATAGTTGACCTTGTAGTTGAACGTGTTTTGCCGGATGTCCGGGTACTCGGCGGATTGCAGGCCGTCGAATTCATTGAAAAACTCGAAGTGCAAGGTGCCCACATCGGTCACGTCCGCATTATCGGTATAGAAAGGCATTTGCGCCACGAGGGTTCCCGTGCCCCAGAGGGCACAGCAGAGCAGCACCGTGAGTTGAAGCGCAGAACGCATGCAAAGACATCCTAACTTTAACCGCACCGCGGACATCGAGGAAATGAATGGAGTGTAAAAACGGTCTCCGATTGTGCGTTTTTCCAAGCCGATGACGGGCCAATTCAGGCCCGCCGCAGGCCGCCGCCGCCTCACTCAAGCTACGGCAGAAATGGACCAATCCCCTATACTTGCATTCGATTGCAATGTCTGAAACTCGATAGGACATCGCGTCAGGCGAGGGCGGTCACAGTGCTGAGAGTCGGACTCACGGGTGGATTGGGCAGCGGCAAATCAACCGTGGCCGACCTGTTGCGCTCTCTCGGCGCTCAAGTCGTCGAGGCCGATGCGCTCGGGCGCACTCTCATGGAGCCGGGCCAGCCGGTGTTTGCCGCGATCATCGAGCACTTCGGCGCAGAAGTTATTGGCTCCGACGGCCGCCTCAACCGCGCGGTCCTCGCCGATCTCGCTTTCCGCGGTGGTCGATTGCAGGAGTTGAACACGATCGTGCATCCGCCGGTGATCGAGGCCCAAGGACGGTGGATGGATGGAGTTTTCGCCCGCGATCCATCGGCCGTCGCCGTCATTGAATCGGCACTCATCTTTGAGGTGGTGCGCGACGCCCGGGCACGCGGCGAAAAGGACGGCGTACTGGCCGACTGGCGACGGCGCATCGACCGCATCATCGTCGTTACTGCTCCCGACGAACTCAAGATCCTGCGCTACGCCGCGCGCACACAGGCATCAAGCGGCGGGGGGACCAGCCTTGAAGCTATCAAGGCCGATGCCCGCAACCGCCTTGCGCACCAGGTTTCCGATGCCGAAAAGACCGCGCAAGCCGATTATGTGCTTGATAATTCGGGAGATATCGGGTCATTGCGTGCGCAGGTCGAGATGCTTTGGCCGAAGTTGCGCGCCGAGAGCAACAAATCCGTCCGTTAGCTGTCACTACAATAAGAGAGGCGGCCCGGGGGTTAAACCGGACTGGCCCTCGTCCAAAGGGCTGCTCCATGCAATGGTTTGGAATCTTTTTTCAGGGAATTGATCCATGAGATTGAGCCGAATTCTCATTATTCTTGTAATGCTTCTGGGCGGATTCTGGTTGCTCACCACGCTTCTCTGGCCCACGCACTCCATGGGGCGCATTTTGCCGTTCGGCAGCGACGGCGGCGGCGGCGGCGGGCCGAACACGCCGCTCCAACTCACCGAGGCCCAGGCCGCGCCGAAGTACGACGCCGAGGAAGAAAACAACATTGCGGTCTATAAAAGGGTGCTGCCCTCAGTGGTCAACATCACCTCGACTGCGCTGGTCTTCGACTTCTTCTATGGAACCGTTCCGCAACAGGGGCAGGGATCGGGCTTTATTCTCGACAAGGCCGGCCACATTCTGACGAATTTTCACGTGGTGGCGGGGGCTAACCGCGGCATTGAAGTGCAACTGAGCGACAAGCGCAAGTTTGCGGCGCGCGTCATCGGCACCGACCGCACCCACGATCTGGCGCTCCTGCAAATCGACGCGCCTAATCTGCAGGCGGTCACCTTGGCCGATTCGTCGCAACTCAACGTGGGCCAGAAGGTCTATGCCATCGGTAATCCCTTTGGCCTGGCCGGCACCATGACCCGCGGCATCATCAGCGCCATCCGGCCCATCCGCAATGGTGATGGCGCGCCGATTGAAGACGCGATTCAGACCGACGCGGCTATCAATCCCGGCAACTCCGGCGGCCCGCTGCTGAATTCGAGCGGCGAAGTCATCGGCATCAACACCATGATTGCTTCGAACGGCGCCGACCAGAGCTCGGGTATCGGCTTCGCCATTCCCATCAACACCGCCAAGGCCGTGCTGGCCGACCTGCTGAAGTATGGGCGCGTCAAGCGGCCCACGCTGGGCATTGTTTCGTTTGCCATCGGTCCCGACCTGGCTTCGCAAATGGGTCTTGCCGCCGATTCCGGTGTGCTCATCCAGCGCGTGCTTCCCGGCGGAGCGGCCGAGCGCGCCGGCTTGCATGGCGGCCACGAGCAGGCCTACGTCGGCAACACACCGATCATGCTGGGCGGCGATCTGATCGTCGCTATTGACGGCCAGGATGTCAGCGATCCTCAGGACATCAACGCCTTGATGGAGAAGCACCAGGCGGGCGACACGGTGAGCGTGACGATCGTGCGCGGTCAACACCGCATGACGATCAAGCTGATTCTGGGAGAAGAGAGGGACTCGAACACGTAGAGTCCGCTCGATCGATAAGTGAAGGTGAAGAAGCGGGCCGCTCGCCGTGGCGAACGGCCCGATTCATGCTTGCATCAGGGCCGCTGGTGATTGGAACCAGACGCCTGTTCTTCAGAATCCGGCGTTGACTTCTGCCTGTTCCACCTGAGCCACTTGCATCCGCGCTACGGTCACCGGTTCGTTGTAGTGAGCTGCCACCATCTCTGCGGCACGAGTGTGGTTCAGATAAGGGCGCAGCATCGACAGCTTGATGCCGGTCTGCGCAGACATGTTGGACACTTCAGCCTTGCTGGAAATGGAAGCCACCAGCGCAAGGATCGTGCCGGCAATGGTCGCCACTGCCTGAATCACCGAAAGCGCATGGGACTGGCTGTTGGGATCCACAATCTTTGCCGCTTGCAAAAGTGCTGCGCTCACCTGTTGCTGAAAAGTGACCACCTGGGTTTGCAGTTGCTGCAAGGCACTGGCCGAAGGGTTGGCCAGATAGGCCTTGGCCTGCGCCACCAGCAAATTTGAAGCCGCGTCAAATCCCTGGGTTGCCGCGCTAAAGATGGGTGCGTCGACGGGCGCCAGCAGCGACGCAGTCGAATCCACCGTGGCCACCGCGCTTTGCAAAGCGGGCGTCCAGTTCACAATGTCCTGCGCCACACTGATTGCCGAGCAGCCCTGCATCCACGGCAGTGGAATCAAGAGCGCAATCAGCATCCACGCGCCGAGTCTTGCGCTAGTGTTTGCTGCGCCGGCCCGCTGACTCGCTGCCCCGTCCGCTGCGGCGGACTGACTCGCTGCCTCCGGATCCTTCGCCAGCAATCCTAGCAACGCCGTGGCCAGCGCGCTTAGCAGCGATACCACGGTGCCTGCTCCCGCTTTGCCGAGCGAGATGCCCTGTTGCGACAGCACTCCGGCAATTGTCACCACTGCAATCAGCAGTCCCGCGGCTGACGTCTTCGGGTGATTCCAGATATTCGCAAAAAGATTCATGATCATTACTCCTTCGCGCCGCGTTTCTGTATCGCGGCGAGCACGTTTCCTGGTTGTGTATGCGCTTGCCTTAAAAGCTCTCCTGCGCAGGCCGGCGTTGCACCGGTCGCCGGCCTGCGCATGGTCAGGGGCGGCTCTCAAATCCGGATGTTGCCGTGGTTCCGGTCAGGTCACTCGGCGGAGAGCCGTCCAATCGAGACAACAGGGGGCCCGCGCTCCCCAGGAGGCATTCCCAGCCTCTCGGGAAACGTGCACCGCGATGCCTTCATGTCTGCGGTTCGACTCTGTTTCTGCCAGATCGCCTGCGCACAGAAACAAAGTGCAGACGAAATCAGGAACCGCAGGGGGGAGGGTTTATCCCATCGCCGCGCGCTTTACTTCCACTGTTTGTCTTGTTGTCTTTAAGGATAGGCAATTCGAGCGTAATTACATGCAAAGTGCCGGGAGGCGGGAACTGCTTGAAAAATGAAGATTTACGGGAATCGGCCGAGCTTCGGGCGCTTGACATCTATAAATTACTGCTGGCATCCCACGTTGGAAGAAGCGTACAAAGACTCACGATTCCTCAAGACGTGGATTCGCCGCCCTTGCGCCCATCCGCCGCAAGCGCCAACTCCGAATCCTCGCCCGCCGACGCATCCAGCAACGGCTGCGACCACTCCGGCGACTCCAAATCTCGCGATTCGGGTTGGAGTTGCTTGACTTCGATGAGTTCCTGGTCGGAGTGCACGAGTTCCCCCAATTGCCGGCCCAGGAAAAATACACTGCCGCCTTGCTTGCCTTCAATCGATCCCAGGAATTTGTTGTATGTATCGACGCTCGTAGCGAGCGCGCTGCCGAGCCGCGTCACGTGCCCCTGCGCCACAACAAGTTTTTCGTAGATGCGTCGCCCCATCTCGTGAATCGCCTTGGCGTTCTTTGTGATCTCGGACTGCTGCCAGCCGAATTCGACGGCGCGAAGCAGTGCGATCAGCGTGGTCGGCGTGGCCAGGACCACGTGGCTCTGCGCGCCGAACTCGATCAACGAGGGATCGACCTCGAGGGCAGCACTGAATAACGCCTCGCTCGGCAGGAAGCAGACCACAAAATCCGGGGCCTTCTCGAACTGCTTCCAGTAGGCCTTGCTTGCAAGATCTTTCAAATGGGACCTGACGCGCTGCGCATGAGCCTCGAAGCGTACCTTTTGTATGGCCGGATCGGTGCTGCCACTGGCATCGAGAAAAGCATCGAGCGGTGTCTTCGCATCCACTACGATCTCGCGCCCGTTGGGTAATTTAATGGTCATATCCGGGCGAAGTATATTGTTATCGCCGTCGCGCGCCGTTACCTGTTCGGTAAAGGAGCAATATTCCACCATTCCCGCGTACTCAACGCAACGCTTGAGCTGTAACTCGCCCCAGTTGCCGCGCGTTTTGGGAGCGCGTAAGGCGGCCACAAGTTGCGCGGTCTCACTTTTCAGCGCATCGAGTGAGGCCGGAATCGATTGCTGCAGATTCCCGACCAGCGACTCGACCTTTGCATAGGCGCCCGACCGTGCCGTCTCCATGGCGCGGGTCTGCTCATCCAGGCTCTTGAGCGTCGTTCCCAATGGGTCGATGAGGTTCTTGATGGCAAGTTCTTTGGCTTCGAACGTTAGCCTGGCTTCTCGCGTTTGCCCGCCCAGCTCCTGCTTAGCGAGCACAAGGAACGACTCCGTGTTCGCGCGCAAGGCATCGGCCGCCGCCGATTTGAAGGCGGTGTCCAGATCCGCTTTCATCTGGTTGTACTTTTCTTCCTGGGCCTGCTCGCGCATTCTCGAGATCTCGCGCTCGCTTGCCAGTGCCTGGTCGAGACGCGCTTGCGCTCCCGCGCGGCCCTGCCAATGTCCCAGCAATATTCCAAGAAGAAAAATGCCAACGGCAATCAGTGCAAATGCGATCACAGAACTTCCCATAACTTCGTCCTCTTCGCCAAATATACGCTCTGAGCCTGTGCAATTTCAGTCTTTCCGCCTAGTCGCTTTCGTCTCGTTCCCTTGCTCCCCCGCTCCCTTGCTCCCGGCTTGCTTGTTCCCTAGTTGCCTCGGTCCCCAGTTCCCTGCTTCTTATTGTTTTTCCACGCCTTTACACCCCCCGGCCCGCCCGGTAAACTTGAAGATTCGGGGCCATGCGGAGTTTTTCTTCGCGCGGCGGTTGTCATTCCCTGCTGCGGGCCGGTATCGTAGGCACGCGGGGCGGAGCGGTGGTTCCAGTCCCGAAGAGTTTTCTTGATTTCCTAATCACACGAGGAGAAGCACGCATGGCCGTTGAAGAAAAAGTGAAGCAGATCATTGTCGAGCAGTTACAGGTGGATGAAGCCGAAGTCACCCCCGGCGCCAGCTTTCAGGAAGACCTGGGCGCGGACTCGCTGGACGTGGTCGAACTTGTGATGCAGTTCGAAGAAGCGTTCGACATGGAGATTCCCGACGAAGACGCCGAGAAGATCAAGACGGTGAAGGACGCCATCGACTACATCGAGAAGAACGCGAAAGGCGGCAAGTAGCCATTGAGTCAGGCAGCAACTCAGCCCCACTCCCAAACCTCGCCGCGCAGAGTTGTCGTCACCGGCGTTGGACTGCTTTGCGGAGTGGGCAATACTGCATCCGAAGTGTGGCGGCAGATTCTGGCCGGAGCCAGCGGCGTCGGGCCCATTCAGGGCTTTGACACCACCGGCTTCCCGGTCACCTTTGCCGCCGAGGTCAAGAACTTCGACCCCCTGCAATTTCTGGACAAGAAAGAATCGCGCAAGATGGGGCGATTCATTCACTACGCCTTTGCCGCTGTCCACGAAGCCATGACGCAGTCGGGCCTGGTCATCGACGACAGCAACGGCGATCGCGTTGGTGTCTTCATCGGCTCCGGCATCGGCGGATTCGAAATCATCGAGCGCGAGCACAACAACATGCTGCAGGGCGGCCCGCGCAAGATGTCGCCGTTCTTTATTCCGGCCGCCATCGTCAACATGGCCGCCGGGCAAGTCAGCATTCGCTACGGCGCGCGCGGTCCCATCTCCGCTACCGCTACGGCCTGCGCCACCAGCGCCAACGCCATCGGCGACTCGGTGCGCATGATCCTGCACGGCGACGCGGATGTGATGATCGCCGGCGGCAGTGAAGCCGCGGTCACGACCATGGCCGTGGGCGGATTCGCCGCCATGAAGGCGCTATCCACGCGCAACGACGAACCCACCCGCGCCAGCCGTCCCTTCGACAAGGACCGCGACGGTTTCGTTATCGGCGAGGGCGCGGGCATCCTCATTCTTGAGGAGCTGGAATTTGCCAAAGCGCGCGGAGCCAACATCCTCGCCGAGGTCATCGGTTACGGCATGAGCGCCGACGCCTATCATATGACCGGCATCGCCCCGGAAGGCGCGGGCGCGCAGCGCAGTATGCGGGCCGCGCTCAAAGACGCGGGCATCCAGCCGGACGAGGTGGGCTATATCAACGCCCACGCCACAAGCACCCCAGCCGGCGACGGCAACGAGTCACTTGCAATTGAACGGGTCTTCGGCGAGCACGCTCTCAGCCACAAGCTCAAGATCAGCGGGACGAAATCCATGACCGGCCATCTGCTGGGCGGCGCAGGCGGACTCGAAGCCGGCATTACGGTGCTCGCGCTCGTCAACCAGCAGCTCCCGCCGACCATCAATCTCGACAACCCGGACCCCGAATGCCGCCTCGACTACGTGGCCAACAAGACCATCGCGCACAAGTTCGACATCGGCCTCTCGAATTCGTTCGGATTTGGCGGCATCAACGCCACGCTCATCATGCGCCGGTGGGAATAAAGCAGGGAATAGGGAGTAGCCAGTAGGGAGTAGGCTCCGGTGCATCCGCATCGGGGCCTTTTTCACGAGGGGGTGTTCCGCCCGAGCTCCGCGAGCCCGGCTAACTCCGCCGTCCTTGTGCCTCATGTCACAGGACTTTAATACTCCGCGTGTGATAGCATCCGGTTTTTGACGAAGCGCCCGGCGAAAATCCCCTCTGTTTTTTCGCCCCGCGCCGCCTGAGACCTCTATATGGATGAGGAAGACGGCAGACCGGGAGCCCGATCCCGGCAACTCGGCCCTTCGGACGCCGCTGCCGGCGTCGCCCAGCAGTCCCTGTTCCGCCATTTCCGTGCCCCATCCTTTCGACCGCCGCGGCGGAAAAGCGTGGGAGACGCACCCGCTCGCGGCAAAGGATGCAATCACTACGAGAAGTACCCCTCGGGGGCTAAAGCCCTTCTCGATATTGATGGCCTAATCGGCACGACTAAAGTCGTGCCCTTTCACGGATCGAGTTTGATCACAGCGCTAAGGAGCAACACACTATGAAAACGTACCAGGGAAGTGAGATCCGCAACGTAGCTGTAGTGGGGCATGCACACAGCGGCAAAACCACTCTTATTGCCGCTCTGCTGCATGCCGCTAAGAATGACACCCACCCAGGGCCGCGTGGAAGACGGCACGGCTGCTACCGCCTACGACGAAGAGGAAGTAGCCCGCGGCATCACGATGCAGAATGCCGTTGCCTTTGCCGAGTGGCAGGGCGTCAAAATCAACTTCGTCGACACACCCGGCTTCCACATGTTCACCCACGAAGCCCGCGCCGCGCTCTTTCCCGTCGAATCCGCCATCGTTGTCGTCAACGCCCAGTCCGGCGTCGAACCTGTTTCCGAGCGCGTCTGGAAATTTGCTGAAGAAGCCAACGTGCCACGCATCGTTCTCGTCAATCAAATGGACCACCCCAAGGCCGGTGGCGGCGGCGGTTTGAGCGCCCTGCTCGACGATCTGACCGAGCGCTGGGGCCGCAACTGTGTTCCCGTCCAGTTGCCTATCGTTGACGCCCAGGGCTTTCACGGCGTAGTCGATCTCATCACCATGGAGGCTTACACCTACACTTTCGGCGGCGATGGCCGCGGCAAAGTTTCCGCGGAAATTCCCGCGCCCCTCGCGGCCGATGCCAAGGCCCGCCACGAGGCACTCGTTGAACTCGTCGCCGAAGGCAAAGACGAGTTGATGGAAGAGTATTTTGAGAAGGGCACCATCCCTGAAGATCACCTGATCGCTGCGCTCCACGAAGCCATCCGCGAAGACCGCATTTTTCCCGTGCTCTTTTCAAGCGGCCTGGCTAACATGGCCCTCGATCATCTCCTCGATTTCCTGAAGGTCTATACGCCCGCGCCTACTGAGCGGGCGCCGATCGTCGGTGTCCCGCCGGAGCCCGATGCCGAAGCGCCCACGCGCAAAGTCGCCGACTCCGAGCCCGTCACCGCCATCGTCTTCAAAACCATGGCCGATCCGTTCGCAGGCCGCATCACCTTTTTCAAGGTGGTTGGCGGCGTTGTGAAAAACGACGCTACGCTCGAAAACTACGCCCGCCGCTCGTCGGAACGCTTGGCGCACCTTAGCATCATGCAGGGCCGCAAGGCCGTCGAAGTCCCCGAGCTGCACGCAGGCGACCTCGGCGCCGTGGCCAAGCTCCGCGAAACGCTCACCGGAGACACGCTTGGCGTAAAAGGCGCGGAATTCCAGGTCGCGCTGCCGACCCCGCCCGAGCCCGCGATGACCTACGCCATCGAGCCCAAGTCACGCGCCGACGAGGACAAGCTTGCGCCGGCCATCCACAAGCTCATGGAAGAGGATTTGCTCATCCGCTTCTTCCGCGATCCGCAGACCAACGAATTCCTTATTGCCGGCGCAGGCCAGCCGCACATTGAAGCCATCGTCAGCCGCCTCAAAAAGCGCTACCACGCTGAAGTCACGCTCAAGGCGCCCAAGGTTCCGTACCGCGAAACTATCCGTAGCAAAGCCGAGGCCCAGGGCCGTCACAAGAAGCAGTCCGGCGGTCACGGCCAGTTCGGCGACTGCAAAATCCGCATGGAGCCCATGCCCCGCGGCGGCGGCTTCGTTTTCGAGAATGAGGTCTTCGGCGGCGCCATTCCGCGCAACTTCATCCCGGCCGTCGAAAAGGGCATCGTCGAAACGGCTGTCCGCGGTTTTCTTGCCGGCTATCCGGTCGTCGATTTCAAGGTCACTGTCTATGACGGCAGCTATCACGACGTTGACTCCAACGAGCTCAGCTTCAAAAAGGCTGGACGACTTGCGTTCAGGAAGGCCATGGAGCTCTGCAAGCCCTGCCTGCTGGAGCCCGTCATGAAGGTCGCCATCGAGGCCCCCGACGAATTCGCCGGCGCACTCATGGGCGACCTCAATGGCCGTCGTGGCCGGGTTCAGGGCATGGAAACCAAGGGCCGCACCACGGTCATCAATGCCGAGGTCCCCATGGCCGAGATGCTCACCTACGGCACCCTGCTCACCTCCATGACGCAAGGCAAAGGCAGCTACCGCATGGAAGTCGGCCACTACGACATCGTGCCGCAATTGGTAGCCGAAAAAATCCTGGCCAACGCGAAACGGCCAATTGAGGAAGAGGAAGAATAGAGGCGCAGCGGTTGGCAGCTAAGCTCAGCAGCAGTCATCCCAAGTCCGGATTCCCGGACCTGGGACCGACATTGATTCTTAAATACCTCCTCTCTCGACGAAACATCCCAGAAGTGGGATAATGATGACACGGCTGAACGTACCGGGTGAAAAGCCGCTGCACTGGATAGGCTCCGCGCTCAAGGAAACCTGGCAATTCCCCTCCGCGGTTCAGCGCAGCATTGGCTTTGCCCTCAGCGCTGCGCAATTTGGCGGCAAGCATCTTTCAGCCAAGCCATGGCGCGGAGAAGGGCCGGGCGTGATGGAGGTCGTCAAGGATTATGACGGCGACACCTACAGAGCAATCTACACGGTTCGTTTTGAGCGGGCTGTCTATGTTCTTCACGCATTTCAAAAGAAATCGCCGCGCGGCATTGAAACTCGGCAATCCGACGTTGCTCTGGTCCGCGCGCGCTTGAGAATGGCGCAGCAGGACTACGAGGAAAGATATGACTAAGAAAATTCGAGATGCGGATCATCCCCAGCAGCGGCAACGTATTTGCCGACATGGGCCTTCCCGACGCCGTCGAGCTCGACACCAAAGCGCGCCTCGGAGCCGCCATCTGCCGCATCGTCGAGCGTCGCAAGCTGACCCAGATCGAAGTCGCCGCTGCCCTCAGCATCAATCAGCCCAAGGTCTCTGCCCTGCTGCATTACAAAATGGAGGGCTTTTCCGTTGAGCGCCTCATGCGTTTCCTAACTGCTCTCGGCCACGATGTAGAGATCGTGATCCGGCCCAGACCCCGCGCCCGCTCCGCACGCCTCGCTGTCCGCGCGGCATAATCCGGTTGGCCGCGTCACGATGGGCCATTTCTATATGGGGTCGTTCTTGACGCACCGCCAATCCTCCGAGTCAGTGCTAGCATCGTTGTGGAGCAACGCGCATGGAATTCGACGAGGACAAAATAGACGAGATGGTGCTGGCTCTGCTGTGGCTGGGGCTGCACGAGGATTGCCGCGTGTGGAAGGGGCACGACTGGGATGCGATGGACCGGCTCCACGCCAAAGGCTATATCTCCGATCCGCAAGGCAAGGCAAAATCGGTCGTCTTAATCGAGGATGGCAAGCGGCGCTCCCGCGAACTTTTCGAGCGCCATTTCGCCCGCAAGAGCTGAAGATGGCTGAAGCTCAGTTGCTGAGCGCCTCTACGGCTGCCTCCGGCTGCGACCTTCCCGGACAAACAAACGCCCCTCAAAGTCTTGCACAGCCTCTGAGGGGCGCAGTCAATCAAACTCTTGCTAATGCAACGACGCACGGCGGAAAGCTCTGCCGGGGAGAGGCGCCGTTAGAAGTTCGGCTTGATGTCGGCGTCGGCAGCGATGGTCCTGGCCTTGGAAACGATCACATTGGGATCATCGCTGAGTTTGACGAACGTTGATGGAGTCGAACTGAGGATTGAGATCACCGGAGAACTTCCGCGCACTAACGCATCGCTCGGGAAGCGATACAGGTGCCCCGTCGTGCGTTCGACATACGCTCCGGGCTGTTTAATGTTTTCCCACGTTGACTCGCTGAGAACCGCTTGGTTTGAGCTAAGGTCTTTTGCATTCATGATCGATTCCTCCTTTTCTTCCGGGTTACGGCAAAACCACGGATATTGTGTCCTGTGCCGATCTACACATGGCCGCCGCTCGCTGCATCCCACGCGGGCCAAATGACACCCGCCGGTGCCGCAGTCCTAATGATCGCGACGGCTTGAATGCTTTAACTACGGGATACACATCCTGATTCGCAATGGGGGTTGAGGGTTTCGCATTCCGGGTACATCCAATTCTTCTATCTCTAACGTCTCTGCGCCCTCGACCTGCCAGGACAAGTTTTGCCACTCACCCTTGGCTGGCGCTCTTAATTTCAATAGACGCAGCACTCGCCAATTCGCTCGACGCCCATCCCTCTTCCGCGCGAGATGCGCGCCTGGACATGCGCGCTTTTTCTTTTGCGCCTTGATCGGTTGTGCCGTCCGTCAAGCCCATGCCGGCATCGCAGCCCCAAATAGTTTCAGCGGAAGAAGAGGCTGTTCCCGTCTCTGCTTCCGCCGAGTCCGTCAATAAAGAGCTTTTTAAATCGTGCTCTCTGCGCAATGTGAACGATTCCGTAATCACTCACGCTTCCGCGGGCTCAATGTTTTCCACGTGAATCACTTTCGCCTGCTCATCCAACTGGCCCGTCACCTTGACCGTCTTGCCTTCGAACTGCTTGGCTTTGTCCGAGTTGTCCAGCCCGAAGACTTGGCCGGATGAGTCGCGCAGCACGAATTCATCGCCGTTCTTGACGATCGTTCCGGTAAAGGTCGCGGATTTTGCCTGGTTCTGATCGGGTTGCTGCTGTTGAGGCTGCGCCTGATCCTGCGCAAACGCGGAACCGTCGCCACTGCTGACGAATGGGCTTCCCCACGCCACTGCAAACGCCACGACCATCGCGCAAAGAGCGAGGACGTTAATAAGGTTGCGCTTAATTGAACGCATAACGAGTACCTCCGAGGGTTTGATCTGCCTGAACTTGCTGGCTCGGTTGGTCCGGCGCGGGAATTGCTGCATTCGGCGGACCAAACCGAAGCTGATTGAATAGATGCGAATTCGCAGCCCGACTGCTGCCTGTCACGTAAAAACTTCTCGCCGGATGCAGGTAAAAACTGCTCGGCAAGGTAAAAAAGTGGCTGCGGGCCGCTCCAATTTCTGTTCTCCGATATCTGACCATTCGCCACGAGTTACTCACCGCTCAAAACCGATCACTGTCCATTGATCACTGTCCGCTTGGCCTCCGGAGTGTTATTCTGGCGCGTCATCAAAAAGCTCAAGGAGAACGCCGTGAAAAAGGCCATCCTCATTTCGACTGCAGCATTGTTCCTGGTTGCCGGTTGCAGCAGCAACTCGCCTAAGATCGTCATTCCGCCCAAGTGGCAAGGCGCTCCTTACCATCTCTCCTTTGGCGCTGCGCCGACGAAACCCAATGCAGCAGGACTCACCATTCCGCCCATCAAGTTCGTGGCCGATCCGGAATCGCTTGAAACTCGCGCCGACCTCGTCGTCAAGATCGACACTTCGACGTTGAAGGTGAAGGGAACGATGATGGACGAAATGGCAATGGGAGCAGTTGACATCTCAGGCGCAGACGGTCAGTTGTCGACCGACTACGTGAACCGAGCCAGCACCGATCTTTCCAGCATGCTCGCGGCTTACTGCGTCAAAGGCACGGTCAAGATCTCCGTCGCTCTTACGCGCTCGTCGCTGCCGGAGAATCCGAGCGACGACCAGATCAACGCCAAGCGCCTGTCCGATTGGACGCCGATCACGCTCGACTTCAAGAACCCACATCCGAAGTGCTGAGCAACGGCGAGAGACGTTGTCAGGTTTCAGGTGTCAGTGAACGGCGAACATTTGCCGGGTTGTAGCCTGTCATTTTTTTGCGATTCTTGCGTCACAGAAACTGTGAGCCTGTGCGATTTTTTCTTGTAAGTGGCTCATTTTATTGATAAATATCGGCTTCACAGTCTCACAGCCCGGTTTTTCGCGGCGTTCGCGGCTCCAGGTGTCAGGTTTCAGGGGTCAGGGTTCGGAAAACCTTGCCCGGAGGTTGGCTTTCGATTCCCAGCTTCCGGCTTTTACCGGAGGTGGGTGGTCACTACCGAGTAGTAAATAGCCGATGGGACAGTGTGAGTGTGAGTGTGAGTGCGACTATGATTCGTGGCCCGTGGGCCTGGTTGAACGCTCATGAGGACAGTATGCGCCGGATGCGCTTAATTCTCTGCAAATCGGAGGGCGGATTTTGCGGAGTGTTTTGAATGGGTTGAGAAAAAAATGGACTTGATGGGCTTGCGCCTCCGCTTTCTGACGCTTCTCGTTAGACTAGGGAATGTGAAGCTTTTCGCGCTCGTCGCTCTCGCAGCAGGCCTCGCCCCGTCTAAGCATCGGAGGGGCGAATAGTGGCAACATCCACGTTGCGTTCGCCCGTCTCCAGTCGCTCCCGATCTAAAACTGTACTCTGGATCCTGCTTGGTCTCACTGCGCTCTTTGTCTTTATCACTTCAGAGGTTCTTCTCGTCACCGATTACCCGATGTACCACGCGTACCGTTTGCAGGTGATCGCCGACCGCCATCTCCTTATTCCCCATACGCTCGCGGGAATCTTTGCTCTCTTGATCGGCCCTATCAATTTTTCTTCGCGGATCCGCGAGCGGCATTTCAAACTCCATCGCGTCCTCGGGCGCGTCTACGTTGTTTCCGTGTTTGTTGGCTCCTTCACGGGGATCGCTCTTGCCGCGGGCCGACCGGGCTTGCCTGGAACCACAATGCAGGCCGCGGCCTGGATTGTCTGTACCACCGCTGCCTTGATCACCGCGCGTAACCGGCAGATTGTCCAACATCGCCAGTGGATGGCGCGCTCCTACGCCGTCACTTTTACCTTCGTCTCCAGCCGCGTGCTGAACCTGTGGCCGCGCTACTGGAGCCACCTGGGCGACAGCCTTTCCGCCGTCGGCGTGATCGCCTTCACGCTTGCCTCGCTGCTGATCGTGGACATCGGACTGAATTGGCGCGAGCTGACTACGCGTGGCGACTGAGGGCCGGCGGCATCGTGAAGGTTTCTTTCGCCCGCTCACGCGGGCTGACTCACATGAATTCGATCGCTCCCCCAGGCTCACGCCCTGGGGCTACCGTCTCACGCCCCCTTCGGGGCTAAAGGCCGCCTTGGTTTTGGACTTTTGCGGCACCCATTCGACTGCGCTCAGGGCAGGCTTTGAAGTCGTGCCCTTTCACGGCGGATTCAAACTGCACCACTACCAGCGTTCGCGGCGCGGGCGATAACGATCTCGCGTTTGCGATGCGGGTTCGCGCAATGTCCTATTGATCCGGCCCACTCATAGTGTCATTGTCTCCCACCCATTTCCGCAAAGAACGCGGAAATGGATGGGGCACGGACGCAATATTTTGAGGCCGGATCAATAGTGCCCGAAGCTGGTCCCCTCGAGCTCCGAGCTGACTACTGGACCGTAGCCGCCCAACTGTCCAACGACCCTGACGACCGCAGGCTGCTCGCCCTCAAGCACCCACACCATCACATCTTTCGGTTGAAGGCCGAGCAGGGACGCGAGGAAGCCAAGGATGCCGCCCAGTTCCGGATGGATGCGAAAGACCGTGGCCTTCAGGGTCTGCCCTGACTTTTGAAACGGCTGCTCGCCCTCGGGCGAGATCGCGATGCGAATCAATCGCCCGCCGCCGAATGGCGCCAACATTCCCACTTGAAATGGCGGCGAATTGGGCGGCACATTCAGCAGTATCGTTCCGACGAAACCATTCGCGAGGTCGTCCGGCAGATCGATGTGCTGGGTCTCGACGTGTACCTTGCCATTCCTGTCGGTGGTGCGGGTGGTCGCTGTGCCGGTGGCGGCTTCTACCGCGAAGTCGAAGGGCTTCGTAAAGAACGGCCCACTCTGCACGTGATGGTTGCGGATTAAACGAAATGTGCCTTGCTGCCTGTAGGTTGTCGTCTCATCGTCGATCGACCCGTCCACAAAACGATGCGTCAGGCGCATTGTTACTTCATCGCCCTCGACGGTCTCG
Source organism: uncultured Acidobacteriaceae bacterium (assembly GCA_963732305.1). Lineage (GTDB taxonomy): Bacteria > Acidobacteriota > Terriglobia > Terriglobales > Acidobacteriaceae > Telmatobacter. Next base: position 224,080 of record CAVSYW010000001.1, on the reverse strand, counting down.
GTAAACTCAACCCGGGCGACGATCTTTCCCGTGTCGGAGCGCAGCACCATGAACTCGTGCCTGGGGAGTTGGAGATGTTTGACTGGGATTGGTTCTGACGGCGCTGCGGCGGGCAACATTATTGCCAAGAGAGCGGCTACAAGGAATCTGCTGCGCACCATCCAATACCCCGCTTTGACGATCGGCTTTTCTATCGTGGACCTCGGCTTCAATTGGCACGAGTTCACTACGCAAAGCGACGGACGGCCGCTTCCCGAAGCTGTTCAGCGCCCACTTCCAGCACCCGCCCCCAGCATCCGCCTCAGGTCCCAGATTGCTTCCAGCGCCCTACGCACAATCGTCCCGGCCGCCAATGCTCCACTGTCACCGCCTCGCGCGGGACCCCAGCCGCCGCGAGCAACCGCTCCCAGTCCTCTTCGCGGAAGGCGCGCTGGAAGGACACCGGCGCGTCATGCCGGACAAACCGGTGCCACCACGCTATCCGCTCCACCCACCCAAACACCCGAAGACTCCACTCCGACCGCTCCAGATCATTGATAAACCAACCTACCTGCGCAGTCGCTTCCATCCACTGCAGCAGCGCGACGATCTCTTCATCTTCCAGATGATGCGCCATCAGTGAACTGACGACGATATCGACTGGCGTCTCCGGCCGATAGTCGAGCGCATTGCCGGTGACCCATGTGATTTCGAGTTCGTTCGGAGTGGACTCCGCTGCCGCACGCGCTGCGTAGGGATTCAAATCGATCCCCGTTAACTGCACGGCAATGCCGCGCCTCCGTGCCCAGACTGCAATCTGCCGCAGCAGATCGCCGCCGCCACAGCCCACGTCGACGATATGTACCGGATCGGGGATGTGGACCGGATCACGCGATCCATGATTAACCAATATGGGCGGCAGCCGCCTGAGCCAAGCCAGCGTCGGCCGGTAGCCCAGCAGCCAGCGATTGATCTGCTCCAGGCTGCGCAGGCAGCCACGGAAATCTCCGTAGCTGCAAGGCCCGTCCATTAGTTCCGGCAGGTCGCGCGGAGAGGCCCGCACTCTGAATTCGATGCCCGCATTAGATCCCATGGAAGCGAGCTGTCTTTGCAATGCGGTTCGGGTAAGCGGTGGTCACGCGCAATTGGTCCTCAGTTCGAATTATAGGGATAAACGTCGCATGTGTGTCCTGGGGAAGCAGGAGCACGAAGATCGGGCACAGCAGGCTTAGGCTCACCAACTTCGCCTATGCTCCGTCAAACCCTTACGGCAATCCTGCGGGCCTGAAACCGCGCCATTACCCAGCCGCGGCATTGGTCTTGCAATACCCAATAGGGCGATATACTTTCAGTACCTGATCCGAAAAGGAGTTCCCAGTTACAACATCCAATCTGAAGGGCATTCGTGCGCCAGATGAAGTTCTCATCCTGGGTGGTGGAGTGGCAGGCTGTGCGGCTTCGATCGCGCTGGCCCGCAAGGGACGAAGCGTCACGCTGATTGAGCGCGAGCCCACGCCGCGCCATAAAGTTTGCGGAGAATTTCTAAGCGGTGAGGCGCTTGAGGATCTGCACGCCCTCGGCATCGACGTGTCCCCGCTTGGCGCAATGCCCATCGACATTGTCCGCCTGGCCGCCTCCAGACGCGCCGCCGAGGCTCCCTTGCCCTTTCCCGCGGCCTCGCTCACACGCAAGGCGCTGGACACAGCGCTCATTGCCGAGGCCGTAGCTGCAGGGGTCCGTGTCGAGCGCGGCCGCAGCGTGCGGGCGCTCAGTCGCTCGGCAAACAACCTCTGGCAGGCGACGCTCGATGACGGCAGCGTCTTTGAAGCTGCAACGGTCTTTCTGGCCACAGGCAAGCAGGATCTGCGCGGCCACACGCGTCCGCCCGATCCGCAGCGATGGGTCGCCTTCAAGATGTATTTTCGCCTGGCTCCGGCGCAGGCCGCAGAGCTGGCACGCGCCTCTGAGTTGATGCTCTATCCAGGAGGCTATGGCGGTATCCAGCCGGTTGAAGGCGGCATTGCAAACCTCTGCTGGGTGGTGCAACAAAAGTACCTCGCACGCGTAGGTCATCGCTGGGAAAATTTGCTCGCGAAGATGCAGCAGGATTGTCCACACCTCGCGATGAGGCTTGCCGGTGCGGAGCCGTTGCTTGCCAAGCCGATCGCCATTACGCACATCCCGTATGGCTATATCCGCCGCACATCGGAGGAGGGGCTCTATTGCATCGGCGATCAGGCCGCCGTCATCCCCTCGTTCACCGGCGATGGCATATCGATCGCGCTGCATACGGCGCGTTGCGCCGCCGCTGCCTATCTTGCAGCAGAGCCGGCGCCGATTTTCCAGGCTAAACTGCGGTCCGCACTGCTGGCACAGATGCGCCTTGCCGAGTTCGCCGCCGATGGCTTGAACAACTCGTTCGCACGCGCTGTACTGCCGTTTTGCCTCAGGGTCTGGCCCGGCGTGATGCGTGTGACGGCAAAGCTGACACGCGTTACCCAGCCTGCGGTTGTTGCTCCGCAGGCGGTTGCAGGCTGAAATTCTGCTTCGTTGAGAACAGCTCCCGATTGTTGAAACGCTTTAGATCTGGTTGCATAAATGCTCGATGCCGATTGGAAAACATCCCTCAGCGGCTAAAGAGATTGCGGAAAAAGGGAGATCGGATGGCGAATCTGCTGAAAAACTTCCCTCGGGGCCTGAAGGCCGCACTGATTTTGCTCGGCATGCGGCACGAGTAAACTCGTGCCCTTTCAAAGCGTCGAGTTTTTCCGCGGCCTGTAAAGCCCCGGGTTTTATGCGCCTCTTACGGCACGACTCGAGTCATGCCCTTTCAAGGCGTGATTAATGCAACCGGTTCCAGGAGAGAAGCAATGAAATCCTTCGCGATCTTCGCGCTTGCTGTCGCGGTCGCTCCGGCCGCACTCGCCCAGCATCAGACCTTCGTCGTCAATTCCGATGCCAGCGAGGTCAAGATGAGGCTCAAGACAACCCACGAGCTGGTCAATGGCGCCTTTCACGTCCAATCCGGATCGATTGAGTTTGACCGCAGCACTCCCAGGATGTGGGGTTCGGTGGTCGTCCTCGCCGGCAGCGGCAAGACCGGCAATGACAGTCGCGACAACAAGATGAACAGGGACATCCTCAGGGTGGAACAGTACGCAACAATTTCCTTTGAGCCGAAGACCTATGCCGGGGTTATCGCTCCCGCGGGCGAGTCGACCCTCCAGGTGACTGGACTCTTCACACTGCTCGGCACGCCTCACGAGATCACTGTCCCCATGGTGGTTCATCTCGATGGCGCCAGCGCAACAGTCAGGACTCATTTTGTCGTACCGTACGTCCAATGGGGACTGAAGAATCCAAGCTTTATGATCTGGAAAGCGGACAACAACGTCGCGATCGATCTCTTTCTCACAGGCCGGCTTTCAAAATAGAGAACCGCCTTCTTTCCGTGCGACGAAGGCGTCGCGAAGTTGGGCAGCCCGGATTCAAGTAGTGGGTCAGTTTGAGAAAACCATCCCTCGGCGGCTAAAGAGGCTGAGAACAAAGTCCGAACGAAAAGCGAAAGCGGCTCATGATGAATTGGCAGGGGCTGAAGCGCGACTCATTTTGCTGGCTTTGTCGGCCCGGCTAAAGCCGTGCCCTTGTTACAAAGCCACCTTGGGTTGAGTTTTTCCGCAGCCTGTGAGGCCCGCGCCCATTATTGATCCGGCCCATTGATTGGGTCGTCGTCTCCCACGCATTTCCGCAAAAAACGCGGAAATGGATGGGGCACAGACGCAGTATTTTGAGGCCGGATCGAAATTGGGTGTTTTTTGCGGCACGAATGAATCCGGCCCATTAATAGTGTCGTCGTCTCCCACGCATTTCCGCAAAGAACGCGGAAATGGATGGGGCACAGACGCGGTATTTTGAGGCCGGATCGAAATTGGGTGTTTTTTGCGGCACGAATGAATTCGTGCACTTTCAAAGCGGACTCAAACTGACCCGCTACTCGGATTCAGCGATCGGTGCTCGGCAGTGTAGACTGTTTCTCTTGACCCGAGCCAAAGAGCGACTCCGAATGTTCGCAATCATATAGCCCACGAAGGATATCTTTCAGGAGCGTTCGCTTGGCGCAAATCTTCATCAGCCATTCCAGCCGAGATCCCGATCAGGCTTCGCGCCTGCTGGATTGGCTGCACGCTAACGGTTTCAACGAGACCTTTCTCGATTTCGATAAGCACGCGGGGCTCGCCGCCGGCTCCGATTGGGAGCGTTCGCTTTATCGCGAGATGGACGAAGCTGAAGTTGTCATTCTGCTCTTGACCAGCAACTGGTTCGAGAGCAAATGGTGCTTCGCGGAATTCACGCAGGCGCGCGCCCTGGGCAAGGCGATTTTTCCGCTGATCGAATCTCCCGTAGGCGAGACCGTGGTTTCGCCCGACATTCAGACTCTGGATCTGGTGAAAAATCGCGAAGATGCGCTGTCGCGGCTGCTGGCGGCGCTGAATGAAATTGTGCTCAATTCGCGCGGCGGATTCGATTGGGACCCGACGCGACCGCCGTATCCGGGACTGCTGGCTCTGGATCAGGCCGACGCCGCGATCTATTTCGGCCGCGACAACGATATCCGCCGCCTGATTGAACGCCTGAGCGCGCGGCGCGTGCAGGGCGGGGCCAAAATCGTGGCCGTGCTGGGCGCGTCCGGTTCGGGAAAATCCTCGTTGATGCGCGCCGGCTTGCTGCCCCGCCTGAAGCGCGATAAGGCCAATTGGATTGTGCTTCCGCCGTTCCGTCCGCAAGTTCATCCGCTCGACGAGCTGGCGCAATCCGTGGGCATCGCGCTGGGCCCCGGCGCCGATTGGAGGCGTTGGCGCGAGGCTTTCGCGGCGCAGGATCTGGTGCGCGCGCTTGCCGGCCTGGCCGGTGACCTGCGCGCCGCATGCGGCCAGAACGAGGCGCAAATCCTGATCTCGATCGACCAGGCGGAAGAGTTGTTTGGCACGGCCGACAAGGCAGAGGCCGCAACGTTCATGCAAATTTTGAACGCGCTCGAGGACCCGAGCCTGCCGTTTCTCGTTGTCCTGGCAATGCGTTCCGATTATCTGGGCGAGCTGCAGAAGGCTCCCGGCCTGACCGCGGCCTTCGAGGAGTTCTCTTTGAAACCCATGCCGCGCGATCGTGTGCGCGACATTATCGAAGGTCCGGCGCGCGTGGCCGGCCTTACTGTCGATGACGATCTCGTGGTGGCCGCCATGAACGATGCGGCCACCGACGATGCGCTGCCTTTGCTGGCCTTTGCTCTGCGCGAACTCTACGACCGCTTTGGCCAAACCAAGAAGCTTACGCTCGCGGCCTATCGCGCTCTCGGCGACCCGGCCGCGCAACTGTCGCCGCTCGAAAATGCGGTGCGTTCCAAAGCCGATGAAGTGCTGGTCGCGGCCAAGGCTACCGGCGAGGATTTGAATGCTCTGCGCGAAGCCTTTGTGCCGGCGATGGTGCGGGTGAATCCTGAAGGCGAGTATGTGCGCCGTCCCGCGAATCTGGAGGCCCTGCCGCCCAGAGCGCGACCGCTGCTGGAGAGCCTGGCGCGCGCGCGCCTGCTGACCATCGAAGGCGACGGCGGCGCCTCCACCGTGGAAGTGACGCATGAAGCCCTGCTGCGCAAATGGCCGCTGCTGCGCGGCTGGCTCGATCAGGAACGTGAATTCCTCATCGGCATCGATCAACTGGAACAGAATTTGCACGACTGGCAGAAAGCGCCCGAGGCCGAAAAAAGCGACGCTTTGCTCGCTGGCCTGCAACTGACGCGCGCGCGATCGTGGCTGATCTCGAAGCCCCTGCAACTGACCGAGGACGAGCGCAGTTTTATCCAGGCCAGCATCGCGCGCCAGGACGCCGAAGCCGCTCGCCTCGAGCGCGCCCGTCGCCGCGTTTTGCAAGCCAGCCTGGCCGCAAGCGTTTTTCTCCTGGTCATCGCCGCCGGAGCAATTTGGGAATGGCACAACGCCCAGGCAGAGAAGATTACGGCAGAATCGGGCAATAAGGCCGGCGAAGCGGAGCGCGAAACCGGCGTTGGCGGCGATGGCGCGCTGGCGCTCGAGACCGCAATCGAAGCCGCAGAACTGCGGCAGACCCATGAGACCGAATTCGCATTGCGCACCGCGCTTGAGGCGCCACTGGAGCGCTTCATCCTGCACCACCATGACGAAGTGCGCACCGCGGCGTTCAGCCCCGACGGCGCCCGCATTGTGACCGCGAGCGACGACAAGACAGCGCGCGTATGGAATGCCGCAACCGGCCAATTGCTGATCACCCTGTCCGGCCGTTCGGGCGCTCTGTGGGACGCAGAGTTTTCACCCGACGGTAAGCGCATCGTCACTGCCAGTTCCGATAATTCCGCGACGGTATGGGATGCCGAAACCGGCGACAAGATCGCAATCCTCAAGGGACACTCGGCTACGGTTGAAACGGCCGCGTTCTCGCCCGATGGAACGCGGGTGGTGACCGCCAGCGACGACACAACCGCGATGGTATGGGATGCCGAAACCGGCCAAAAGGTGACGACGTTGAAAGGCCACACCGGCGGGCTCGTGAAAGCCTCGTTTTCACCCGATGGAAAGCGCGTGGTCACCGCCAGCCTGGACCACACTGCGCGCGTGTGGGATGCAGCGACCGGAAAACCGCTGGCAGCTCTCGAAGGCCATGCCGACGAGGTCCGCGACGCCGAGTTCTCGGCCGATGGCACGCGCATCGTCACCGCCAGTAAGGACAAGACCGCGATGGTCTGGGATGCGCAATCCGGCCGTCCGCTCGAGACCCTGAAGGGACATCTCGACCAGGTGAACACCGCGGTTTTATCGCCCGATGGAAAGCGCATCGCGACTGCCAGCAACGACCACACCGCGCGCGTGTGGGATTCGCAATCCGGATTTTTGCTTCTCATTCTGCCTGGGCATACCGATTACGTGGATCAGGCAGCCTTCTCTTCCGACAGCAAGTTCATTGTCACTTCAAGCTGGGACCGCACGGCGCGGATATGGAATGCGGCAACTGGCGAATTGCTGTCAACCCTGATGGGGCACAGCAGCAAGATCAACGGCGCTGTATTCTCGCCGGACGGCAAGCACATCCTCACTGCCAGCCAGGACGAAACGGCGCGTGTGTGGGATGCAGCTCCCGGCGATGCGTTGTCGACTTTGAGCGGCGATACGAGCTTCGTCTTCCATGCGGATCTTTCGCCCGACCTGAGTCGCATCGTGACCGCGAGCGCCGACGATACCAACAAAGTAAAGATCGCCGAAATGGCCGCAATGATGGCGCCTACTGCCGGCCATGCCGCGAACAGCGCGGATATCGCGCCTGCGCCGGATGCAAAGCAAATCGCCGCCGGCGCGTATTTCGTTCGCGTGTGGAATGTCCAGACCGGCCAGCCCGGCGCTACTTTGAAGGGCCATTCCAACCTCGTCGGAAGGGCGGCTTTCTCGCCGGATGGAAAGCGCGTCGTCACCGCCAGCTTTGACGGCACCGCAATCGTCTGGGACGCCGATTCGGGCGCGATGCTGAAAACCCTCGCCGGCCACAAGGGAATCGTGTGGGACGCGGCGTTCTCACCCGACGGCACGCGCATTGTCACGGCCGGCGCCGACAATCTGGCGATCGTGTGGGACGCTAATTCGGGCCAGCGGCTGCAAATTCTTTCCGGTCACAAAGGCATGGTGCTGAGCGCTGTATTTTCGCCCGATGGCAAGCACATCGCGACCGCCAGCTCCGACAACACTGCGCAGGTTTGGGATGCCAGCTCGGGCAAGTCACTGGCGACGATGACTGGAGATTCATGGATCATCTACCAGGCGAGGTTCTCGGCCGATGGAAAGCGCGTTGTCACCGCCAGTTCGGACGATTCAGTGCGCGTGTGGGACGCCGCAACCGGCAAGCAGCAACTGAACCTTGCAGGCCATACCGATGACGTGATGGATGCGGCGTTCTCGCCCGATGGAACCCGCATTGTGACCGCGAGCGACGACCATACCGTGCGCTTGTGGGACGCCGTAACCGGCGAGCCACTTGGCGTTCTCACCGGCTCCACAAACTGGGTCTTCACGGCAGCGTTCTCTCCCGATGGAAGCCATATCGTCGCTGCCAGTTGGGACGGCACTGCGCGCATGTACGTCGCCGACCTGCCCGATCTGCTGAAGTGGGCGAAGACGCAGCTTCCTGTTGACTCCGGGCAATGATATCTCAGGGCGCTTCTACTTCACAGTCGCACAGGGCCACAGAAACTGTGGGGCTGTGGGATTTGTCTTGTAAGTCGTTGATTTTATTGATACAACGTGGCTTCACAGTTTCACAGCCCACTTTTTAAAAAGCGGGGAGCAAGGGAGCAAGGGAACGAGGGAACAAGGGAGCAAGAAGACCGGCTTGCGGCTTTTAACCGGGGGTGGGTGGTCATTACCGAGTAGTCAATAGCAGGTGGGACGGTGTGAGTGTAAGTGCGACTGTGATTCGTGGTCCGAAGGCCTGGTTGAACGCTCATGGGAACAGTATGCGCCGGAGGCGCTTAATTATATGCAAAGCGGCGGGTGGAATTTGCGGAGTGTTTTCAGTGGGTTGCGAGGGAAATGGGCCTGGAGGGGCTTGCGAAATCCGTGGGGTCTGTTCGGACGGGGTCGAGTTGGAGGTTGGCGTCGGCTACGACGTTCTCGGGGATTCATCGTGCGCGCCGGACTGGGAGCGTTCGTTCTGGGGGAATCGAAAGGGCAACATTCCATGTGACGCCGGTCCGTCGGTTTGAAAGCCGATTTTGTCGAGGCCGCCGACACCTAAATTCCCCAAAGATTCCGGTTTCATTCGCCTGTATTTTGGGCATACTGGAGACAAAGGATCGACTTCTTCCGATCCGGGGGGCAATTCCCATGTGCTTCCATGAATCGCTCGTCGCCGGGAGATCGGCGGCCATACAGTTTGTGCCGACGCGGGCCAACTTCATGGAGAACTGCGATTGCTGCTTCCGGCGGCAGACCCCACATACAGCAAAGAGAAGCCGCCTGCTGTTCGCGAGCGTTTTGGCTGGGATTGCGATTCTCTGGGCCGGGGCGACGGGCGTGGCGCAAACCGTGGTGGCGACGCCGGACGTGAACGGCGTGTCCGGCATTCTTGTCGCCGTGAATTCCGTCACCAACCAGATTTTCGTAGGAACGACCACGTACAGCCACCCGATCACGAACTCGGTGCTGGTGTTCGACGGAGCCACTGACCAGTTGGTGACCACAATCCCGCTTGCAGGCCAGGCGGAAGCCATTGCCGTGAATCCCGCCACAAACACGATTTACGTGGCTGTTCCCAGTTTGCGGCAGGTGAGCGTTATCAACGGTGCGAATTGGTCTGTCTCTGCCGTCAGCTTTCCCGCCGGCCTCGATGCGATCGCCGTGAATCCAGTTACGAACCAGATCTATGTGGCCGAGGGCAGCGATGTGGCGAACAGCATCGCGGTGGTGGATGGCGCGACGAATACGATCACAACAACGATTGCACTGCCCGGACTTGCCCAGCCTGACGGCCTCGCCGTCAACTCCGTCACCAACACCATCTACACGGTGAATTCCGGGACACGGAGCGTGAGCGTCATTGACGGCGCCAGCAACACGCTTACCACGACCGTCACCGTCACGTCGCCGCCCATGTCGATCGCGGTGAACGAGGTTACGAACACGGTGTATCTCGGCTGCGGGTACGCGGGCAATCAGTCGGGCGTGGAGGTGATCGATGGCGCGACGAACAACACGACGTTCTTGCCACTGACAGGGGATCTGGGACAAATCGTCGTGAATCCGGTGACAAATATGGTCTACGCCACCGAGAGCCCGAGCCTGAGCGCGGGAGAGTTTGCCCTAGCGGTCATTGATGGCGCTACGAACGCGGTCACGTTGTTGACGAAAAACATCGCGAACCCCGACGTTGACCCGAGCACGAATGAAATCTATAGTCTCGGGGGCTACGAGATTAATGGCGCCACGGACACGTTAGATACAGAGGTCAATGTGGCTTACGGCTTCGCCATCGCCATCAATCCGGTGACGAACAAGGTGTATATCGCCTGCAACGGCGCGCATGCGCTGACGGTCATCGACGAAGCGAACAACCAGACAGCCACGGTGAATGCGGGGACGGGACCATCGGCGGCGGCGGTGAACCTTGCGACCAACACCGCATACGTGGTCAACAGCGGCAGCGGAAACGTAACCGCGATCAGCGGAACGGACAACGCAACCGTGACCATTCCGGCCGGCGAGAATCCCGTCGCCGTGGCCGTGAACCCGGCAACGAATACTGCGTATGTCGCGAACAGCGACAGTAACACGGTGACGGCGATCAATGGCGCCAACAATACAACGACCACGCTGTGTATGGGCACGGCGCCTTCGGCCCTGGCCGTGAATCCGGCGACAAACACGGTCTACGTGGCCAACAGCGGCAGCAACAACGTGACAGTAGTCAATGGGGCGAACGGCGCAACGACGCTTGTGCCGGTTGGCTCGGCTCCTTCGGCCATTGCCGTAAATCCGGCCACGAACACGATCTACGTAGCTAACAGCGGAAGCAGCAACGTAACGATCATCAACGGCGCAACGGACGCGACCAGCACAGTGAACGCAGGGAGCAATCCCGTGGCGATTGCCGTGGATGCTGCAACGAACACGATCTACGTGGCGAATGCGGGCAGCGGCAACGTGACGGTGATCAACGGTGGGACGAATGCGACCAGCGCAGTTACTGCTGGAACCAATCCCGTGGCGATCGCCGTGAATCCGATCACCAACATGATTTACGTGGCGAACGCGGGCAGCGACAACGTAACGGTGATCAATGGAGCGACGAATGCCACGGCTACGGTGAGTGCAGGGACGACGCCCTCGGCCGTAGCGGTGGACGCGACTTCAAACAAAATTTACGTGACCAACTCGGGCGCGACCACGATCACGATCATCGACGGCCCCACCAATACAGTGATTCCCGTGACGGCGGCTAGCGGGGCTGCAGCGGTGGCAGTGGATCCCGTGACCAACGTGATGTACATCGCCAATAGTGGCGGGACGGTGACGGTGCTGACGGAGAATCCGATCCAGACGATCCCGTTGACTACGGCCATCGCGCCTATTGGCGGCACAACGGCAAACACTACGCCAACATTCGCTTTTACTGCCGCGAGCATGTTTTCTCCCAACGTTCCTGGGATCGAGAACGTCTATTACCAGATCGACACGACACAGGGCCAGTGGACCGCGGCGACGGCGGGCAGCGGCGGGAACTTTACGGCGACGCCGGCTTCTGCATTGAGCCCCGGGACGCACATCGTTTTTGCCTACACGGCCGATGGGCAGGATGCCACGCGCGAGTTCACGGATCTGGTAGGCGTGGGGGTTGTGCTGACGGGTCAGATTGCCGCACAGGTGTTCACGGTGGTTGCACCCGGCGGAGCAAGCGGTCCGGGGCCGGCGATCGGGAGCCTGCTTCCTCCGAGCGCGACAGCGGGATCGGGAGCGTTCACGCTGACCGTGGATGGCGCGAACTTCGCCGGTGACTCCGTAGTGAGTTTTGCCTGCGAGGCCGAGCCAACAACCTTCGTAAACGCGGCACAACTCACGGCGGCGATTCCGGCGAGTGCCATTACGAATGCCGGAACGGCCGCGGTGACGGTAACCGATCCCGCGCCGGGCGGGGGAACGATTTCGACCCCGGTGAATTTCACGATCAATGCAGCGGGCACGAACAATCCTGTTCCGGCGATCACGATGCTGAGCCCTTCGAGCGCGACGGCAGGTTCGGGCGCCTTCACGCTGACCGTCAATGGATCGGAATTCATCAACAACTCGGTGGTCAACTTCAACGGCAATGCGCGCATGACCACGTATGTGAGCGCCAACCAGGTGACCGCGAGCATCCTGGCCACCGATGTGGCGAGTGCGGGACCTTTCCCCGTGACGGTATTCAACCCTACGCCAGGCGGAGGCACATCGAACACGCTTACCTTCACGGTTGCAGCGGCGCTTGTCACGCCGACCGTGACGGTGTCGCCGTCTCCCTCAAGCATCACTACTACACAGTCGTTGTTGGTGACCATAACCTTGGCTGGCGGCAACGGCGGTTCTGCGCCGACCGGCTCGGTGGTCCTGAGCGGCGGAGGGTACGCCTCGGCGGCGACAACTCTCGCCGGCGGCAGCGCGATGATTACCGTGCCCGCCGGATCGCTGGCGACGGGCCCGGACACTTTGACAGCAACTTACACGCCCGACTTGAACAGTTCCTCAACTTACAACAGCGCCATGGGAACGAACTCAGTCACGGTGACAGTGGCCACCGTGCAGATCATGGTGGGCACCAGCCCCGCAGGCCTCTCGTTCAGTGTGGACGGGACAACTTACACCATCGCGCAAACCCTTAGCTGGAACGCAGGCTCAAGCCACACCATTGCGACAACCTCGCCGCAGACTTCGGGCGGCACGCAAAATACTTTCGCTTCGTGGTCCGACGAGGGAGCCATCTCGCACTCGGTTACCGCGCCGCCCAGCGCGGCCAGTTATACGGCGACTTTCACGACGAGTTATCAGTTGACGACTGCGGCGAGTCCCTCAAGCGACGGAGCGGTGACGCCGGCTTCAGGGAGTTACTACGCATCGGGCATGGTGGTGAACCTGACGGCGACGCCGAACCCGGGCTATGCATTCAGCAGCTGGACGGGCACCGTGGCGAGCGCCAGCAACGCTTCGACCACGGTGACCATGAGCGCGCCTGAGAGCGTGACCGCGAACTTTACCGCGGTTACGCCGCCGAGCTTCAAGGTCAGCTCGTCGACGACGACGCAAACGGTTCAACCTGGCGGCTCGGCGATGTATACCATCACGGTCACTCCGCAAAACGGCGCGTTCTCAAGCGCGATCACACTGGCGGCCAGCGGACTGCCGATGGGCGCAACGGCTTCGTTCTCGCCGGAATCGGTTACGCCGGGCAGCGCAACGGCAAGCTCGACGTTGACGATTCAGACTGTGGCGACAAGCGCTGCTCTGACGAATAGAGGTTCTCCGTGGCCTTTCGCCGCGCCGCTATTGGCACTCCTCGGCACGTACTTTCTGCCGGGCAAGCGACGCAGGCGCTGGTTCACGCTCACTCTCCTGCTCATTGCTTCGCTGGGCGCATTCACGGCTCTCAGCGCATGCGGAGGCGGCTTCAGCTTCACGCCGCCGACCACGAGCTACACCGTCACCGTTACCGGAACCAGCGGCTCGGTGCAGCAGTCCACTATGGTGCAGTTGACGGTCGAATAAAAGGAGACCCATGCGACTCGGGATCAAGACGACTTTTGCCTTGTTGTTGACCGTTGCCGCAGCCTCCGCTCGCCCGGCTGCTGCCCAGAGCGCTGACCGGCCCGCGGCCGCAAGCAACGAACCGGCCCGCGCCGAACTGACCCTCGGCTACACGTACATGCGCAGCAATGCGCCTCCGGGCGGCTGCGGCTGTTTCAACCTGAACGGCGGCAATGCCAGCTTCGCGTGGGCCGTCAAGCCGGGAAGCTGGGCGCTGGTGGGCGACGTGGTCTCCGCCCATGCAGACGGCGTATCCGCGGCCGGATACGGCCTGACACTCAGCGCGTTTACCGGGGGCGTGCGTTATCTGCCGCCCGTGGGTCATTCCTCTCTCAAGCCATTCGGCCAGGCCCTGGCCGGCGTGGCGCACTCCAGCGGAACGCTAGTTCAAGGGTCCAGCTCAGCGACCGCGAATGCCGGCGCTGCGTTCGCGGGCAACTTCGGAGGAGGCCTTGACCTCGGCGTCAGCCGCCGCTTTTCGGTTCGTCTTGTCGAGGCCGACTACCTGCTGACCACCTTCGACAACGGAAGCAACAATCACCAGAACAACCTGCGCATCAGCGCAGGAGTCGTCATTCACTTTTGAGAGAAACGATGCCGGAATCCGAGGAGCTGTTGAAATCGAGTGGGAGCGGACGGCAAGAGCCGGCGCCCACTCATCGCGATAAAGCCGCGATGAATGGGGCACAGACTTATCTATTCATACAGGTCCTTCGGCACGTCCTCGCTTTGGACGTCATTCGATTATTGTTATTCAGGAGGTCGAGGCAGTTGTCAGTTCTTGGTCTGCACGCGTTTGGCCAAAGCCCATTTGAGCTCCTCGATGCCTTGGCCGGTTACGGCGGAGATGGCGTGGAAACTCGAGCTTGCGGCGCTTGGCGTAGGCGGCTAGCTTCTTGAGCTTGGCGGGGTTGACGGCGTCGATCTTGGTGGCGACTATGATAGTGGGCTTGTTGGCTTGCGGGTTGTCTTGCGCAGGGTCTAAGGCCCGCGTTTGTTTTGCCGCGGTCACGGCCCGCGACCCACGCACTGTGCGGGTTCCCCGGGCGTGCCCTTTCGCGGCGGCGATTTCATGCGCGGGTTGGTTGGCCGGCAGTACTTCTTGCGACGGTGGTTTGGCGGTGAAGCTGGCTGGCTCGTTGGCGATGACCCGAAAATCCTCGACGGGATCGGGGCTGGCGGAGGCGCGCAGATTGCGCCTGACGGGCGTAGCGCTGAAAGAGCAGGAGCCGCGCATGAAGGAGATCGAATCCTGATGCGTTGGATCGGCATGTGGCTGTTACGCGGGCTGGTGGGGTTTGCGGCGATTTCTCTTGTGGTCTTTGCGGCGGACTGGACGGTGTACAGGCTGCGCGGCTCGCCGCACTCCTCCGTGGCTGTCAGCCGCTTCATGGAGGTTCCGCTCAAAGGGCAAAAGACGGAGTACGACTACCTCGGAACTTCGAATGTCTCCTGCGCGGTGGCGCTGTTTCCGCAGGACGATCAGGATCCCTGCTGGCATCTGAAGCGCCATCCCAATCAATGGGAAGATGTGGGGATGCCGCAGTATTGAGGGCCGGATTGCTTGACCTGCGATCGGTGGTTCCCACCGCCCTGGCGCTGCGGTCGACTTGTGCCCTTCACGCGAAAGAGGCAAGAGTCCGGGCCTAAAGGCCCGCTCGTTAGGCCCATTTTCAGGGGGCTGAAGCCCTCTGCTCCCTCCGTGCCGCAGCGCCTTAAACATGCGTAGGTGACGTGAGTCACGACAGAAGAATCGAAAATGCGGCTAGGATCGTAAAGTCTTTCCCTCAACGGTCATGTATAGCCGCACACAAAACGACAACGGCAGCTACAACTCGCGGTGCCTCGATTGCTTTATGACCATCGCATCGTGCGTGGAGACGGAGCAAGAGCTCGACGTGCGCGAGGCGCACCATATGTGCCCGGAAAAGGCTCTGGCGCAGTTGCTGGCGCAGGACAGGGCCGCGGCCACGCACACGGCACGCAACTGAGACGATCCTGTTTCATCTTTCCTACCGAGAGTACAGAATCGCGATCCCCGCCCAGGGCGATGAAAACGCTCGCCCGCTTGGCAATGAGAATAAATTGAGACGGCCTGAGAAAGTTGCGCCCGCTCGTGATGAGCGGGCGCGAAGTGAAAGTGGTTCAATGTGGAGGTCTAGAAGGTCAAGCGTCCGCCCAATTGCATAATGCGCTGGGTGTCGCCGTTGGATGAGTTGGCGGTTGAGGTGATGGTGCCCTGAGAGCCACTCGTGATATTTCCGGTGGACGGGTTGTTGAGGTTGACCCAGTTCATGACGTTGGTGACTTCGAAGCGGAACTGGAATACCACTTTGCCCTCGATGTTCACATCGCGGAGCAGGCCGGCATCCATCTGCTTGAGGCCCGGTCCGATGATGGTGCCGCGTTTCACGTTGCCATCCGCGCCGCCGGGGCCGATGCCGCCAGTAACGCCAGGTCCGTTGAGAATGTACGACATCCCAGCCGTCTGAGCGGCGGCCAAGTTCGTTTTGTCGGCGGAGACATACGTGCTGTTGAACCACTCACCGGTTACGGAAGCTGCGTTCTGGGTACCGAGCGCGCCACCGCACAAACGGCAGCGGTGTACGCCGAGCTTGAAGGGAATGCCTGTAGAGTTGGGGCGGCTGTTGCCCTTCGAGTCAAAGTTCAGGTTGGATCCGGATGAAACCGTATTCGGCAGTCCGGACTGGAAATAGACGATGGGTGAAATAGTCCAGCCGTTGACCACATCGCTGACAAACTTGTTGGATCCGTGGAAGTAGTTGGGTGTCCACATGCCGGAGATGGCCGCATTTTGGTCCCGGTTGTTCGCCATGGGCTGATATTCCTCCCCAAGTCCGCCGCCAACCGCGCCCATCGAGTTGTTGCTCGCGGTGAACGGCTTGCCGAAGTAGCCGTAATCCTGCGCGCCGGTCATCTCGCCATTCTGCACGAACTCTCCGCTTTCCAGCGCGCGGCTCCAGACGTAGAAACCGTTGACTGTGAAGCTGCGGGCCATCGCCTTGGATGCGGTGACCTGGAGAGCACTATAGTTGGAGCTCTGGTCGGAGAGCAGGTAGGTGATTCCGTTGAGGGTTCCAGCGGTAAGGTTGATGCCGCCATCGAATTGACGACGCTGCTCGTAGCTTGCGGCTGAAGTGCTGAGCGCGCCGACTAAGGCGCCGCCGGAAGCATTGACAGTCGCGTACGGCGCGTAGTTGAGATCGATGAAAGTCCCCAGGTGACGGCCCTGTGTGGCAACATAAGCAACTGTCACGTTGGTCCTGTAAGGCAATTGCCGCTGCACGCTGAAGTTGTACTGGTAGATCGACGAATCTTTGAAGTTCGGCCCGATGGCTTCAATGCTTCCGCTGGGGTAGAATTTCGGACTCGCCGGATTATAGTTATACGGGAAGATGCCGCCGCCCGCAGCCGTGGTTGGGAAACCTACGTTGTAGATATTGGTGAGAGAGGTTTCCGAGCCGAAGGCGTTGCGAATGGCGAACGGCGAGTTGTTGCCGGGCTGGTTCCACTCATTGCCGCTCTTGGAGCCGTAGAAGATGCCCACGGCGCCGCGAATTGAGGTCTTGCCATCCCCAAACGGATCGAAAGCAAAACCGAGGCGAGGTGAAAAGTGGCCCAACGGCGTGCTGACGATGCCGCGGCCGATGCCTTTGTCCCCAGGGAAGACCACGCCGAGCGGAGCTGCCGGAGCAATCGTGGATTGCTGGCCGGGTATAAAGGATTCCGTCCTGTTATGGGCTTCCGTGGGAGGCGTATCGACATCCCACCGCAGCCCGAGATTGACCGTGAGGCGGGGCGTGATGCGGTAATCGTCCTGCGCAAACGCCGCTGCGTGCCATGTGCTCAGATGCGTGACATACGGCGAGTCCTGCTCAAATGCACTGATTTGGCCGGTCATGAAGTCCGCAAGCGCAACGCCCGTGCTGGTGGGCGCGGAGGTCGAGAAGGTAATCTCGCCATAATTATTCAGATTGGCAAGGAACATGGTCTTGTCGAGGGCGAACTCACCGCCCAGGGAAAAGTTGTGCTTGCCCTTGGTCAAGGTGATCATGTCGCGGAGCTCGTAGTTGTCGGAACCCGTCACGGGGCCTGCGTTCGGGTTACCCGTGTTAAAGCCGGCGCCCGTTAGCTGGGGCAATGCGGCCGGTCCCTGAATTGTAAAGTTCGAGCCGAAACTAGCGAGGGTCTGGTCGCCCGGGCCGGTCACAGGGACCATCGTGCGTCCGCCCATGGCACGCGTGAATGTTAGCCAGGTCTGATTGGCCAGGGTTGGCGAGAACGTGTGAACGTCGCTGATGTTGGTATTGGTCTGAGCGGAATGGGACTGAACTCCGGTCCAAAGAACGTTGCCGCCTCCGCTGGGAGTTGAAGTGGTCTTGACATAGAAGTAGGTCACTCCCAAACGGTCCTTGGCGCCGAGGTTCTCGTCATACTTGGCGAGGTATTCGTTATCGTCTGTCGGAGTGTTGTAGATGCCCGACCATAATTGGCCGCCAGTCTTTGCAACCACAGCGCCGTTGGGCAACGGAATGGAAACGAGACTGGCGCTGGGCTTTTCGGGCGCGAGGTTGAGAGCGGTCTTGTCCAGGTCGGCTTGCGCAATGCAATACCCGGCGGTAGGAGCGCCGCCGGTAGTAACGCCGGCAGTAACTTCCGCAGCCGAGCAACCGGGGCCGGAGTTTGCTCCATTCTCGAGAACCGTTTTACCGCTGCCGGGCTTGTAAATCAGGCCTGAGGTCAGCGAGTCCCCGGTAAAATCACCCAGGCGCTCGTTCGCCGTGGGCACTGTAGCGCCGGAGACGGTTCCGCCCTGGATCTGGCGCAGGCCGGCATAGCTGAAGAAGAAGAAGGACTTGTCGTGCATGATGGGGCCGCCGACGGTGCCGCCAAATTGGTTGCGATGGTAAGGGGCTTTTATGGAGCCGGCAGCCGGATTCCAATTCCAGGCATTGAAGTCAGTGTTGCGGTTGAACTCGAACGCACTGCCGTGGAACTTGTTTGTTCCCGACTTTGTAATAACCGAAACAATAGCGCCGGAGAATTGGCCGTATTCGGCCGCGAATGCGCTGGTATCGACGCGGACCTCTTCGACTGCGTCGGGGTTGGGAGCCGGGTTGCCGTAGTTACGCATACCGGTAATGTTGTTGCCGCCATCCAGATAAAATGCGACGGTTCCGTTGCCGGAGTCGAGCGAGCCGTTGACCTGGATATCCTCGGATGCCAGTCCAACCTGGAAGTTGGGGGTGCCGGAGGGGTTCGCGGTGGTGCTGCTGCTATTGGCCATGATGCCAGGCGTGAGAGAAAGTTCGGTGTATACATTGCGGTTGACCAGCGGCAGGCCGATAACCTCGGACGGCTCAATGGTTCTGCCGAGGGTTGCGTCAGTCGTATTCACCACCGGGGGAGCCTCAGTAACCGTGACGGTCTGAGTCTGCGCACCCACGGCCAGTGTAATGTTCACGGCCAGCGTCTGATTGACGTCGAGAGTGACGTTCTGCTGCACAAAGCGCTCAAAGCCGGGGGCCTTGACCTCGACGGTGTACTTGCCCACGGGCAGATAATCGATGCGGTATTCGCCGTAGCCGTTGGCCGGCGCCGACCGGGCAAACCCTGTATCGAGGTTGGTTACCTTTACGGTGGCCGTTGTGACGACCGCGCCTAGTTGATCCTTCACCGTACCGACGATGGAACCGGTCGTCTGCTGTCCAATAGCGATGACGCTGCACGCGACGATGAAAACGAGCGCCGCGACGATTCGGGCGCTCGCACTTGGCCGCAAATATCTTGTCAATCTGAGTAGTCTGCTTTGCATCATTTGGTCCTCCATGGAATGAATATTTGCTTGTTTGTTGGTTTGCTTGCGAAGAAATGGGTGGCCCTGGCGCGGACTTGCCGATGGCGGGCGCGCGCCAGCCCGAGACCCATTCCGGCTCCTGCTTTGCGGCAACTGCCGCGCCGTGCGTTTTGCTGAGGGAAGTTCCAGGGACCGGCACATTGCGAAGGCAGAGGTCTACTTGTGCTCATCTTTTTCGCCGCAACAATGCACACGAACCCCACGCATTGCGCGAGGGATTTCCCGCACAATGCTCTCTTCCTTCAGGTTCTCTATGCTGGGCAATTCTAGGCCGATTACAATCTGTGACAAGGTAGTTACCGTATGCTACAGAGCGCTTGAGACGATTGACCGCAGGCAGCAGTTTCTTTAATCGCTCAAGTTAATAGACTTAACGCAGATTATTGACTCGGATTCGCAGCGTGCCGGGGAAGCGAAAAACTGTGCCATATGCCCGTGACAATCTCAGCTTCAGTGGGGTATGCTACGGCGTGCAAGTTGGCCCAGATGAGTACAGGATCGGAAAACGAGCACACGGCGATGCCGTGGATGCCAGGCACGGCGGAAGAACGTGAATTCGTGCTTGAGGAACTGGAAGTAATCCTCTCCAGTTATCACTTCAGGGGCAGTAAGCGCTATCCGGCGTTCCTCAAGTACGTTGTGGATGCCGCGCTCGACAATCGCGCAGGCGATTTGAAGGAGCGGACGCTCGGCGTTGAGGTCTTCGGCCGCGATCCGGGATACGACACGAATGCCGATCCTGTGGTCCGCGTAAGCGCGGGCGAGGTGAGGAAACGGATCGCTCAGTACTACCACGAAAATGGCGAGCATTCGCGGGTCCAGATTGAACTGCCACTCGGCTCTTATGCGCCCGAATTCCTGCATCGCGGATCGGACGCCGCCAACACAAATGCAGACTCTGAGTCATCAACGTCCGTAGAGAAGAGCGCACGTTCGCGGCGGGCCCGCAATCGCGCAATGCTTTTTGGTCTAGTTGCTGTGTTGCTCGTGGGGAGCGGAATTGCGGGATATCTTCACTTTGGGGCCTTGTCGAGCGGCGAAGCTGCCACACTGAATCTGTGGAATCCTCTGTTCAATGCGCCCCAGCCGGTGCTGATCGTGCTGGGAACCACTCACCCCGGCAATATGCGTCCGCTCACGCAAGAAACGACGTTCAGCGACCACGATACGAATCCCTATCACCACGTCTCGGTTTCGATCGCCATGGCGCTGGCTCATCTTTCAGGCGTTTTGGAAAATCACAAGAAAGCTTACGACGTGAAGGAGTCGCCAGAAACCGACCTGACAGACATTAGTTCCCGTCCTATCGTTCTGGTGGGCGCCATCAATAATGCCTGGACGATGCGCCTGGTAGCGCCACTCAGATTTCATTTCACGTTTGAGGACAATGGGGTGGACAGCATCGACGATGCGGCAAATCCCCGGCCGACAGGCTGGATTCTGGACAGTTCCAAGCCCTACCTCTCCATCACCGCCGACTACGCCATCGTGGCGCGATTTCGCGATCCCACGACGCAGGGGCCAGTGCTGGTGATTGCGGGGCTCGGACCTTATGGAACTGAAGCCGCGAGCGAGTTTGTGAAGTCGCCGCAGCGCCTTGCGGAGCTGGCAGCGAAATTGCCCCGCGGCTGGGAGAAAAAGAATCTTGAGGTCGTGATCAAGACCAACGTGATCGGCGCTAAAGCAGGCCCGCCGATTCTTGTCTCCGCCTACACCTGGTGAACCGCGAGGACTACGCCAAGCGAACCTGATCGCTGTTGTGCTTCCAGGAAATGAGTCCCTACCTGTGCTCGGGGCCGGCCTAAAGGAAGACGAAAACGTTGCCGTCGGGATCGCGGACGAAGAGGAGCTTTCCGTCACGGTCGAATTTCACGCCGGCGTTTTTCAGGATATCGGCGGCTTTGCGGGCATCGGGCACGGGAAACAGAAACTGCGGCTGTGCGCCGGGCTGCGCCGAGCGCAGCTCGAGAACCATGCCGGGAGCGCCGGCGGCGGTGAGACGCACATTGCCGTTTACCTCCTGCGCCTCGAAGCCGAGATCGGCGTAGAACTCCTTTTCCGCAGCGCCCTCTTTCACGGGCAGGTCGAAGCCCATCAGTTCAGTGGAGACGCGGTTGGCACCCAGGTGCTGGCCGCGGTCGAGCGTGTGCCGCGAGCCCGGCATGTACTGTGTGAACTCGGTGACGCGGCCTTCGGGGTCGTTCATATTGGAGATGAGGTTGCCGGCGCCGGCCTTGCGTACCGGCGCGGCCTTGAGGCTGATGGAGTCGTAGTAGTTGATGAGAGCGTTGAGATCGCCTGCCTCAAAGCAGACGTGCATCCAGCCCAGCGGTTGTTTGGGATCGGTTTGCGGATAGAGCTCGATGAACTGCCGGTCGTTGATCTTGACGAAGACTTCCGAGGTCTTGCCGTTGTTGCCGATGGCGAAAGATTCCTCGTAACCGAGCTTGCCGAGGAACGCGATCTCGCGATCGAGGTCGCTGACGCGGAAAGCAATGTGCGCGATGCCGGTGATGCCGGCAGCGGGCGCGGGTGGTTGCGCGATCGCGATAGTTGAAAGCGCGAATATGAGCGCCGAAAATGCGATCCAACGATTTTTCATTTGAGTCTCCTGAATGATTCGAGGCGGGCGGGGCAGGCCGCGGGAAACGCCATGGCTTACGCGTATTCCTGGCGATAGGGCGTGAAGATGTCGAGCACTTCAGAGGCTTCGAGGGCTGAAGCTTCGTGCTCCACGCCGCCGTCGACGACGATGCTGTCACCGGCGCGCATCTCCCAGCTTTTGCCTTCGGCCTGAAAACGAATGTGGCCGCGCACTACGTAAACCATTTGATGATGCGGATGGCTGTGCCGCGCGCCCTTCCAACCTTTCTGAAAGGTGTGACGCACCAGCATCAGGTGCGGGTTGTACGCGAGGACTTGGCGCAGCATGCCCGGCTCGGGCGTTGTGACCTTCGTGGCATCGGTGGCCGTGTAGATGACTAGGTTATCGCTCATGATTTCTCCGAATTTGGTTGCCGCAACAAGTGTAAACGCTGCGAGCATGGCGCGGAGGGCTGCGCTGGCGCGTGGATCAGCGGTTGAGCCAGCCGCCATCGACGACAAGCACGTGGCCGTGCATGTAATCGCTCGCCGGGGAGGCAAGAAAGACCGCGGCGCCGGCGAGATCTTCAGGGTGGCCCCAGCGGCCGGCTGGAATGCGCTCCAGAATTTGCCGCGCGCGCTCGGGATTGTTACGCAGCGCCTCGGTGTTGTCGGTATCCATGTAACCGGGCGCAATGGCGTTGACGTTGACGCCTTTTGACGCCCACTCGTTGGCAAACGCTTTGGTCAGCTGGCCGACGCCGCCTTTGGCCGCGGCGTAAGCGGGCACGAAGATGCCTCCCTGAAAGGTGAGCAGCGACGCGATGTTGACGATCTTGCCCGAGCCCTGCTTGAGCATGTGGCGGCCCGCGTGCTGCATGAGCCGGAAGACGCTGGAGAGATTGACGTTGATGACGGCCAGCCAGTCCTCTGCGGAGTATTCGGCAGCGGGAGCGCGACGAATGATGCCCGCGTTGTTCACCAATATATCGATGGCGCCGAAATGCTGGACGGTGTCTGCGACAAGACGCGCACAGACATCCGGATCGCCGACGTTGCCAACGAGCGCGATGGCTTTCGCGCCTGCGGTTTCGATCTTGTGCTGCGCGGATTTTGGTGCTGTGGCTGAACCGTGAACGGCAACGTTGGCGCCAGCTTGTGCGAGCGCTACGGCGATGGCCGCGCCCAGGCCGCGCGACGAGCCAGTGACGAGAGCGGTCTTGCCTTTGAGGTTGAATTTGTCGAGGATCATGAGTCAGGTGTCAGAGATCAGGTGTCAGGGATCAAAAGGTAGTGTTCGGGGGAATGCGATCCCGGCCAACTGTGCCTGCCTCCTTATTATGTCTGAACGGAGCGGCCGCTCGTCTCACGCGCGCTGAAGACACTGGCTGAATTGGGGGATTGAGCAAGGCCGGAGGAGTGCCGCGGAAATTCTGCCGCAAATTGAAAACGCCAGAGACCGAAGCCTCTGGCGTCTCAATCTTGATCACTCGCAGTACAACCGGTGCTGCGTCCTCCAGCTCCCCCAGTGGCCGCCCTCCAGCTTTCGCTGGCGCTGCTACCTCTGGCTGCGCCGGCACAGAGCCTCCGACTTGCGTCGACGGCTTGCACTCCGGCTCGACCGGTGGCCAACCCTCCGGCTCGGATCGGTTTGGTGTCCTTCGGCTCGACCGGCTGCAAACCTTCGACTTGCGTCGACTGTTCCGCACATCCGATCGACCTTTGGCGATCCATCAAGCTTGCGCTTGACGATCCTGGTTTCATCGGGCTTGCGCCCGACAATCCTGGTTCCATCCGGCTTGCGCCGCATGGCCCTTCCTCCGGCCAGGCCGACAACCTACTTCCGATTCGCATCGGATGCCGTCCTTTGGCTCGACTGGCGGCTTCATCCGGCTTGCGCCGCATGCTGCCCCTTCTCCCCCGTCTGGCTTCCGCCTCCGGATCGCTCCGGTTGCTTTCACCCTACGGCTTCACCGGCCGTTGACCGCCCGGCTTGCGCCTTGCGACCGCTTCTCCGGTTGAGCCTCTAATGCACTCCTTGTTTCAACCGAACCTTGCATCGCCGGCTGAGCCGTCGATGAGTATTCCGTATCCACCGGCCTTTGCATCTTCCGGAATCACCCAGCTCAACAACTTCCGACTTGCGTCGGCTTTTGCATCTTCTGGTGCGTCCAGCGATCCCTCTGCGGCTTGCGCCCCAGGTTTCACCCTCTGTCCGGATTAGCGGCCATCGCTCCGGTTCTCACCGGCTGTTCACTCCGCTAACCTTGCTGGCGATCAACTTCCGGCTTGCGCCGGCTGTTTCTTCCTCCAGCTTCCGGCAACCAACTCCGATGCCCTTTCGAGTCATCAGTTGAATGAGACAGTACGTCCGTTCAATCTGTGGAAGCAAGTGCAAAAGTCAAGTTAATTTGTGGATTTCACCAAGGGTTGTGCAATGTTGCGGATTTCTTGAGTGGGGATGCGAATTGCGCGCGCGAACCGCGTTCTTTGCAGGGGCGCGATGCGAAAGTCTTTTCAGGTGTACACTTTCTCTTCCTGAAGTTCGGTGCGGGTTCGAACCCTGCGGCTTGGTTGGCGGCTGCATGGATTTCGCGGGAATCCTGCCCGAGGTTCGACCGGCCCTACGGGACGGGGATGGTTGATGGCTCGTCTTCCCAGGGTTTCGTCCGCATTCGCGGACTCCACCCTGGGCTATTTTCGGACGCTCCTCCGGAGCGGAGGGTGGTGCGTCCAGTTCGGGGTTCTTACTTCGTAGAATGAGGAAATCTATGCGTTTTTCTTCGATCTTTTTTGTTGTTGCGGCGGTTCTTGCATTTCCTGGCCCCGGTGCGGCTCAGAGTGGGGCGCAATCCGCTCCGGCGAAGCGGCCGATGACGTTCGAGGACATGATGCAGATGAAGCGGCTGGGCGATACGGCCGTTTCGCCGGATGGGAAGTGGCTGGCTTACTCGGTTACTACCGTGATCCTCGACAAAGAACACCAAAACGGCGGAGTTGTGGCTGCAGGCGATTGCTGGTGGGGCACCGAGAGCAGACGCCGTTCAAGCTCGGAGTGGCGCAGCCGGGCGACTCCGGGGTGCAGTTTGCGCCGGACGGGAAGCGGATTCTTTTCATCAGCGGGCGCACGGGGGCGGATCAGATCTGGCTGGCGGATTTCGACTCCGCGACCGGCGCAACCACGCACCTGCACAAGCTCACGAATCTCGACCTCGGCGTTGATAACGCGAAGTGGTCTCCGGACGGGCACTCCGTGGTTTTTACTGCCGGCGTTTATCCTGACTGCCCGGCGATTGTGCCGGACGACAACGGCGCGGGTGCGGAGTGCAATTACGATCGCGACGCCAAAGCGGCCGACAGCAAGGTGAAGGCGCAGATTTTTACGCAGTTGCTTTATCGGCACTGGAATCACTACACGGGGGAGAAGCGGTCGCATCTGTTTCTGATTTCGGTGGACGGCAGTGGAATGCGCGATCTGAATCCGGGGGATGTGCACGACGTGCCGACGGATTATCCGACCGATCCGATTGGGTGCGGGTGCGATATTTCGCCGGATGGGAAAGAGTTGGCGTTTACGGAGAATGTGGATGCGGTGCCGGCGGTGTCGACGAACTCGGATATTTTCACGCTCGATCTCACGAATCCGAATGCGAAGCCGGTGAAAGTTTCGACGTCGCTGGGCGGAGATTTGTCGCCGGCATATTCGCCGGATGGGAAGTGGTTGGCGTGGCGGAGCCAGGCGCGGGCGGGGTATGAGAGCGATAGGTTTCGGCTGATGCTCGATGGGAGCAGACAGCGGGACGCGAGAGAAACGCACTACAGCCGATCGGAGACCGGCGTACAAAGGTCGGATCGGCGTCGGGTTTGTACCGAAGTTCGCACTGGGTGGACAGATTCGCGAGGGCTCGAATTCCAACATTGCTCCGAGAGCAACGGGGAGGCACCAATCTTCTTTGTTCCCGGCAGCGCTACCGTCCTACATGAATCAAGAACAACCAATTAAGCTGGGCGGAGAATTCAGTAACCTGCATCTAGGGTTGCCTTCGGAGAAGCTGATCATCGCCACATCGAATGACTGTTGACGCACCTGCAGAGGTAGTCGGAATCAGATATGAGCTTGACCCTGCCACAGCGCACGCCGACTCATCCTGGCTTCAATGCCTCATACGCCACGCAAATGTCACTCACCTCAACGACGCGCTGCTCGCGCAACTCGATCTGCCGAAGATGGAATCGTTCTGGTTTACGGCTGCGGACAAGACGAAGCTCGAGGGATTCATTATTCGGCCGCCGGGGTTCGATGCTGCGAAGAAGTATCCGGTGAAGTTTTTGATTCATGGCGGGCCGCAGGGGGCCTGGGGCGACTCGTGGAGCTATCGGTGGAATGCGGAGTTGTTTGCGGCGAATGGATACGTGGTGGTCATGATCAATCCGCGCGGGTCGACGGGGTATGGGCAGGCGATTGTGGACGGCGTGAATGGGGACTGGGGCGGGAAGCCGTTTACCGACCTGATGGAGGGACTGGATTACGCGGAGCAGCATTATCCGTTTATCGATAAGGACCGCGAGTGCGCGCTGGGCGCGAGCTACGGCGGATACATGGCGAACTGGGTGCTTGGGCATACCAATCGCTTCAAATGCATCGTGAGCCATGACGGGATGTTCGATGCCGAGTCGGCGTTTGGGACGACGGAAGAGGACTGGTTCAATATCTGGGAGTTTAAGGGGCATCCGTGGGACTACTACGGCAAGCCGGACGCGGAGAATCCGTACAGGAAGTGGTCGCCGTCGCTCTATGCGAAAAACTTCAAGACGCCGACGCTGGTGGTGCATGGGCAGCTGGATTACAGGCTGGATGTGAGCGAGGGGTTCCAACTGTTTGACACGCTTCAGATGCTGGGCGTGCCGAGCAAGATGCTGTATTTCCCCGATGAAGGGCACTGGGTGCTGAAGCCGCAGAACTCGCAGTTGTGGTGGAAGACGGTGAATGATTGGGTGGATCAATGGACGAAAGGCAGGGACTAGGGAACAGGGAACAGGGAACAGGGAACAGGGAACAGGGAACAGGGAACAGGGAACAGGGAACAGGGAGGAAGACATGTTTCGGGTGCGGGCGGTGTAATACAGAAAGGAGGATCTGTAGTACACTTAGTTTATGGGAACAACAGTGCAGGCACGGTTCGACACGAAGGCGGAAGCGGCGTTGAAGAGGCTGATTCGCCGCAACGGCTGGACGACTTCGCAGGCGCTGCGGGAGTGCGTCCTTCGTGTCTATGAGCAGACTGCGGCGAAGCCTCGCCCGAGGATGATCGGCATTGGCTGCGTTGATTTCGGCCCCGGCGATCTGGCGACCAACAAGAAGCAGATGGAAGGCTTCGGGAAAAAATGGCGCGTGGATAAGAATGGCAAGGGCAGATGGGATTGGTGAGTTTCCCGGCACCGTCTTCGCCCGTCCTGGCTGACGCCAGCTTTTTTGTCGCCCTGCTGAATAAGCGCGAAGCAGGCCATCTGCGATGCCAACAGGCATACCAGCAAATTGACGCCCCGATCGTCACCTGCGAAGCCTGTGTTGCCGAAACGTTCCATCTCCTCCATCACGCAAGGCACGCAGTCAATGCGCTACTCAAGAACATTCGTGACGGCGCTATAGGAATTCCTTTTTTGCTTTCCGACGCGGCGGCCGAGGTCCAAAATACTATGGAAAGATACGCCGATACGCCGTGCGACTTTGCCGCCGCATGCCTTATCGCAATGGCCGACCAGCTTGGCGTCGGCGATATCCTCACGCTTGACAGCGATTTCAAGCACTATCGCTGGCGACGCAACCGCCGCTTCAACCTGCTTGTACCTCTGGATTGAGCGCTATGCCCTTCGGCCGCAAACCCGCGAAACCCAGAGCCGCGCTGAATGAGGCGGGGTTGTATGAGTATGCCGTGAAGGCGCTGGGGCGGCGGATGCGGACCGAGGCGGAACTGCGGCGACTGATGACAGCGCGGGCGGAGCCGGGCGCAAACGGCGAGGCGGCGGTGCGGGCGGTTGTAGAGCGGTTGAAGGTGCACGGCTACCTGAATGATCGGTCCTTTGCCGAGACCTTTGCGCGGCTGCGAAAAGAGAACGACAAGCTGGGTGAGCGGCGGGTGCGGCAGGACTTGCAGCAGAAGGGCGTGCGCGCCGAGGTGATTGAAGAAGCGGTGGGCGCGCGCTACGGCGAGACGAATGAGGAGACGCTGGCGCGGCAACATCTGGAGCGGAAGCGGATCAAGAAGCCGGAGAACGAGAGGGAGACGGCGCGGGTGGTGCGGCGGCTGGTGACGGCGGGATTCTCGACGGGAACGATCTATAAAATTCTTCGGCGGTGGGATGTGCCGGAGGAGGAGCTGGCAGGCCTCGAAAATCTGGAGGCGGAGCGGGGGGAAGAGTGAAGGGCAGCTTCTAGCTGCTAGCTTTTAGCTCACGGTCGCCGCGGATCGATGCGCGTGTTTATTTATAATCCCAACGAGCACCAAGCAGCCCAAAGAACCGTTCCCTAGGAGCCGCCGCATGACGTTTACCATCCAGGAGATCATGGATTTCCTGCCCCACCGCTACCCCTTCCTCCTGATCGACCGCATCGTGGAGTTCGAGCGCGCCAAGCGCGTGGTCGCCATCAAGAACGTGACCATGAACGAGCAGTTTTTTCAGGGGCACTTTCCCGGCGCGCCGCTGATGCCCGGCGTACTGATTGTCGAAGCGATGGCGCAGGCCGGCGCGGTGCTGATGCTTTCGGAGATGGAAGACCGGCACGCGAAGCTGGCGGTCTTTACCGGCATCGACGGCGCCAAGTTCCGGCGCTCGGTGACGCCCGGCGATCAATTGCGCATTGAAGTGGACGTGGTGAGCTTCCGCGCGCGTTTCGGAAAGATGGCAGGCAAGGCCTACGTGGACGGCAAGCTGGCCTGTGAGGCTACGCTGACCTGCATGATCGTGCCGCGCGCGGCAGAAGCCAAACAGGAAGCGAAGACGGAAGCGGCTTCTTCCGAGGCAGCCCCCGCAAGCGCCGCGGCCCCAACATCGGAGACAGTGTGAGTATTCATCCCAGCGCTGTGATCGCGAAAGGCGCGCGGATCCCGGCATCGTGCACCATCGGGCCGTATTGCACGATTGGGCCGGAAGTGGAGCTGGGCGAGGAGTGTACTCTCATCTCGCATGTCGTGATCGACGGCGTCACGCGCATCGGGGCGCGCAACACAATCTATCCATTTAGCTCCATCGGCGTGTCGCCGCAGGATCTGAAATACAGGGGCGAGCCGACCAAGACCGTGATCGGCGACGACAACACCATTCGCGAGTCCGTCACCATTAGCCGCGGCACGGTGGGCGGCGGAGGCGTGACCAGCATAGGCTCCGGCTGCCTGCTGATGACCTGCGTGCACATTGGCCACGACAGCCACGTGGGCAGTCGCTGCATTCTGGCGAATGCGGCCACGTTGGCCGGCCACGTAATCATTGAAGACGATGTGACGCTGGGCGCGTTTTGCCCGGTGCACCAGCACTGCATTGTGGGCGCGCATGCGTTTGTCGGCGGCGGAACAATCGTGACGCAGGACGTATTGCCGTTTTCGAAAACATCGGCGCGGCGCGAAAACAAGGCGTTCGGCGTCAACGCCATCGGACTCGAGCGGCGCGGCTTTTCGCCGGAGCGGATCAAGTCGCTGCAGAAGGCCTTCCGGCTGCTGCTCGTGTCCAAGCTGAACACCACGCAGGCGCTCGAAAAGATGCGCGTGCTGGAAGGCGACGATGTGGCGCTGCTGGTGCGATTCATCGAGCGCAGCGAGCGCGGAGTGATCAAGTAGATGGATGCCCTTCGCTTCCATTGTTCGGCTTTGAGGATTTGTTCAGGCGGCCCCGAGTCTCAAAGAGCCGGACCGTCTCTCCTCCCGGAGGGAGGAAACGAGAATAGCCCAGGGTGGAGTCCGCCGCAGCGGACGGAACCCTGGGTTAGCATCTGTAAAACGACCGCGCCGTCCCGGAGGGACGGTCGAAACTCACCCCCAAATGTAGCGCGGGTCGTATTCGATGCGGTGTTTCTTGAGGAACGCGACAAACTCAGCCTGAAAATCGCGTTTCCGGTGATGTTCCTGCTGGCGGCCAATATACGCGAGCGTAGCGCTCATCTGCGCCCAGCCGATGGAGAACGCTCCGTAGCCCTCCTGCCATTCAAAATCCGGCTTCGCAATGGTGCGGCGCATCCAGAAGGACGACGCGCTCTTGATTTCGCGCATGGCATCTGCCACCGGAAAGGACGACGACAGAGAAAGCAGAATATGGACGTGATCCGCCATTCCACCTACCGCCAGAGCCTTCATCTCGTGTTCGCGCGCAATACCCCCCATGTAGGCCCACAGTCGCGGCTGAATCTCTGCAACAATCGTCTTGCGGCGGTCTTTGGTCGAGAAGGCGCAGTGAAACAGCGAGCAACAATAGGTGAGTGACATGGCAGAACCGTATCGTATCGTATTTCGCGCGAAATGGTTCGACCGCCCCTCCGGGGCGGGCGCGGCGTCGGCGCCGCAACCCAGGGTTCCGTCCGCCCGCTCCGCGGCGGACTCCACCCTGGGCTATTTTCGATCGTCCCTCCGGGACGAATTGACCTTTGCACCGGCGCCGCAGGGTTTCGCTGCGCTTCACCCTGGGCTATTCTCGGTCGTCCCTCCGGGACGGGGCCTCGATTCTGCCGAGGAGAACGCGCCCCGGAGGGGCGCTCGAAATGCACTGCGGAATAGGTGGAGCGCTCAATGACCCTCGGCCTCATCGCCGGCAACGGCCGCTTTCCTTTCCTGCTGCTGGATGCGGCGCGGGCAGAAGGGCTCGAGGTCGTCGTCGCCGCCATCAAAGAAGAGACCGATCCGGGGATCGATCGCCGCGCCGCGTCCGACGCGGGCGTGACCGTGCACTGGCTCTCGCTGGGCGAGCTTTCGCGGCTCATTGAAACCTTCCAAAAGGCAGGCGTCACGAAGGCCGTGATGGCGGGCCAGGTGAAGCACAAACAAATCTTCAGTAGCATCCGGCCGGATTGGCGGTTGGCGAAGCTGCTCCTGAACCTGAATACGCGCTCCACCGACGCGCTGCTGGGCGCGGTGGCCAAGGTGCTCGGCGATGAGGGCATTGAGTTGATCAGCTCGACCGCATTTCTAGAACCGTTGCTGGCGGCTGAGGGCGTGCTCACCGAGCGGGCGCCCGACGAGGAAGAGCGCAAAAATATTGAATATGGCGTGGGCGTGGCCGGGGCTTTGGCCGGGTTCGACATTGGGCAGACGGTGGTGGTGGCGGCGCAGGCGTGCGTCGCTGTTGAAGCCATGGAGGGGACGGACGCCACCATCGAGCGCGCCGGACGGCTGATCGGCTCGCTCCACGAGTCTTCTTTCGGCGACCTCGCAGCGGAGCCGTCGATTCTAGCCCGGCGCCTGACTGTGGTTAAAGTGGCTAAACCCAATCAGGACATGCGATTCGACGTGCCGGTCGTGGGGCAATCGACTGTGGAGGCGATGATCCGCGGAGGGGCAAGCTGCCTTTCGATCGAAGCCGGACGCACGCTTTTGTTTGACCGCGAGACCCTGCTCAAGGCAGCCAGCCGGGCGGGCATTGCCATTGTGGCCGCGCGGCGGTGATATACAGGGATCAGGGTTCAGGATTCAGGGTTCAGCCAATGACTCCCCCGAGCCGGCAGCTTTTCCGATCCCAGACCCCTGAAACCCGATCCCTTATCCCAGGAGGTTTCTCGTGAGAAAGCCAGCATTTTTCGTCCTCGCGGCGGTTGCAGCCGCGATTGCGCTCGTTCCCCTCAAGGTAGCCGCACAAGCCGCTCCACCGGCTGCCACGCCCGATCAGATGATGCCGAGCGTCGGCCAGTCCGCGCCTTTGTTTACGTTACCCTCGCAGGATGGCACCCCGGTTTCGCTCAAGAGCTTTCACGGCAAGTGGGTGGTGCTCTACTTCTATCCGCGGGACATGACCACCGGCTGCACCATCGAAGCGCACAAGTTTCAGGACGCGCTGCCGCAGTTCGCTGCCAAGCACGCAGTGATTCTGGGCGTGAGCGTGGACTCGACGGCCAGCCATCAGCAGTTCTGCACCAAAGACAGCCTCACTTTCCGCCTGCTATCGGACACGGATCATTCCGTCGTAAGCGCCTACGGGTCGCTGGCGAATCACAACGGCACCTATATGGCCAACCGCAACACCTTCCTTATCAACCCCAAGGGTAAGGTGGTAAAGACGTGGACCAAGGTGAATCCGACGAACAGCGCTTCGGACGTGCTGGCCGTGCTACCCGACAGGGGGAACGCGATCAAAGAAAGCTCGATGTAAGGTCAAGAGGCCCCGTCTGTTCTTCGGGCCAAGATTCACTAGTTCTCTGTCCGCATGATTTGGCCCTTTAGATAGTGTGGTTCCTCACCCTTTCGCCAAGAGGCCGGGCGAAAGGGTGGGGCGCGGAATTATTGCAAAATCGGGCAACCAAAATCCCAGGCAACCCCAGGGCAGAGAACTGCTTCTAACTGCTCAGCTGGATAGCCACCATTCATTTAAGGATCGATAACCGAGAAAATTATGTCGACACAATCTGCTTATATGCCAATACAGCGGTCCCCCATGCACTCTAGTCTTGCCATCGATTTTCGCGGAGAACTGAGTAACTACGACGCAGCTCTGATGACCATCTCACCTGCGCTGGCGGACACCCCGTGGCGTCCCGGCGGTTGGACTCGAAAGCAGATTGTTGGGCACCTTTTGGATTCCGCGACGAACAACCGTCAGCGTTTTGTGCGGGCGTCGATTGACGGACGATACACAGGCCCGAAGTACGCCCAGGACGAGTGGGTGACGGCTCATGGATACGAAAATCAGTCCTGGGAGACCCTGCTGCGCTGGTGGCGGGCCGAGAATGAGATTCTGATGGCCGTGGTGGACCAGATTCCCGTAGAGCGGCTCAATGCGAAATGCAAAGTGGGCGACGATCCGGTCGTGACCCTGCGGTTCCTGATCGAGGACTATCTCAACCACCATCGGTGGCACTTGGGGCAGCTTGTAGCGGACTAAAGCGCTGCCTGAAAGAGCGACCCGAGAAACAATGAAGGGAAACAGAGAGGCCCGGCCTACCAGGCTGTTACGCAAGTCTGGACGAACCGGGCCTTTTGATTCTTGGGGCGCGTACGGCACGCAGCAAATGGCCGAGCGCACCCAGCACAAGCCGCCGGACGCGCTGAGCGCTTGCTTGGTCGACGCCGACCTTACTTCTTCGACTTCTTCTTGCCGGCCTTCTTGGCAGCCTTCTTCGCCTTCTTGCCGGCCTTCTTGGCTACCTTTTTGGCGGGAGCCTTTTTCGCGGCTTTCTTGGCTGCCTTCTTCGCAGGAGCCTTCTTTGCAGCCTTCTTGGCTGGGGCCTTTTTCGCCGCCTTCTTGGCTGCTTTCTTGGCTGGAGCCTTCTTGGCAGGGGCCTTCTTTGCAGCCTTCTTGGCGGGCGCTTTCTTGGCCGCCTTCTTCTTGGCTGCGGCCTTCTTGGCGGGCTTCGGCGTTGTGGTCACCACAATCACGGTTTCTTCGGCGATCACTTCATCGTCGTCTGAGGAAGTAAGGATGCCGGCGGTTTCCAGTTCATCTTCCTCGTCAGCAAAGGCATCGGCCTGACCACCCAGGTCGCCCGGCTTCCCAAAGGGGTCGCCGTCACTCATTGCGTGCATCTTGAAAACTTCATCCATCAAATTGCCTCCAGCGGTATGCCGCTGCTCATGATTTCATTCGCATTTTCGCACAGCAGATGGAATCATCTTGCTCGCGCAAGCGATTGTAACTTTAGCTTGCACACAAAGACAAGAAAAACTCAAGCACGGAATCGAGTTTTCCGATAGTTTTTCTTACTGTTGCGAGTTCTTTTTAGTGCCGGCAGGCTTGTGCGTGCTGCCGGCTCTGGGGTGGGCAGGAGTTTTCGAGGTCTGGGGATGGGCCGGTTTGGGCACCGGTTTGGTGGTTGTGCTGCCCGGCTTGCCCTGCTGCGATGAGGCCGCGCCGGGCTTGCTGGTGGCCGATCCGGCCTTGCCGGTGGTCCTGCGGCGATGCGTCGAGACGGAGCGTACGGGCGCGGGTTCGGCAACGCGCAGGCGGCGGCCCGGTTCCACGTGGATGCCCGAGGGGATGCTGTTCCAGCTGCGGAGCTGGCTCAGCGAGACGCCGAAGCGGTCGGCAATGGTGACCAGGGTATCGCCGCGGCGGACGGTGTAAAGCCGGGTGCGCGCCAAGGCTTCTGCGGAAAGCGGCACGGGGACAACGACGGCCTCAATACCCGCGAGACTTCCGCCGGCCTTGAGCTGGTTCACTTGAGCCAGCTCGGCCACCGGAACGCGATACTCCTGCGCCACGGAGGCCAGTGTGTCCCCGGCAACCACGGGGTGGTAGCGCCAGGAGTTGCGCCGGGCCTCGGGAATGAGGGCGGCGCGCTGTTGAAAGAGCTCGGCCGTGCCTGCGGGCAGGTGCAGGTCGAACGAAGCCTCGGGAGGCGTGACCATACGCAACAGGCTGGGGTTCAGCGCCTCAATCTCGTCGACCGGAGCGCCTACCAGGTCGGATACAAGCCGCAGGTCAACCGAATAGTCGATGGTAACGGTATCGGTGAGCAGCGGGGGATCGAGAGTGACATCGTCAAAGCCGTACTGGTGCGAATGGTTGGCGATGATGATCGCGGCCAGAATTTCGGGCACATAGTTCGCCGTCTCTTTGGGCAACTCCCCGCGATTGTAGAGTTCCCAAAAATCGGCGTAACCGGTCCTCTGGACGGCGTGCTGCATATTGCCCGCGCCATGGTCGTAGGCAGCCATGGCCAGGTACCAGTCGCCGAGCTCGTCGTAGAGAAATTTCATGTAGCGGGCATAGGCGCGCGTGGATTTTTCCGGATCGAAGCGCTCGTCGACGTAGGCGTTGCGGGTGAGGCCGTAGTAGGGGCCGGGCATGAACTGCCACATGCCGCCGGCCTTCGATCTGCGATTCTGGGCCCGCGGATTGAAGGCCGATTCGGCCACGGCCAGGTAGATCAGGTCCTGCGGCACGCCTTCTTCGGCCAGAACGCGCTGGATCATCGCCTTGTAGCGGCCGGAACGCTCGAACGAGTGCAGCAGGGTGTTGTGGCCCTTTTGTGTGTTGGCGAAAAAGTTGATGAAGGTGGCCACGTAGTCGTTCATCACCAGCGGCAGGTCCGATTTCGTCGTGGCCAGGTCGGCCGTGGCCTTGGCTACCAGGTTGGGATCGACGGCAAACGTGACGTCGCTGGCGGCTTCGGAGGGCGTGATCTCTTCTTTGGGCACAAAGCCGTTGCCCTGCTTGAGGGCTTCCATCTCAAGGCCATTCACCTGGTCGACGATCTTGTCGAACTCGTCCTCGAGCTGCGGGTCGGTCTTGATGTCGAGGTTGCTCGAGAGCATCAGATCCACGGCGCGGTCAAATTGAACTTTGGCTTCAGCGAGCATTCCCTTGCGGTAGTCGGCGTCGCCGGCGGTATACGCGGCTTCAACCTGGGCGATGAGCTGTTGCGCGCGCTTTTGCTCGGCGGTGAGCTTGGGCTGGGTTGGCGCGGCGGGCTGCGGCGCAATCAGCGCGGCAACGGTCGGCGCTGTCGCCTGCGCCGGCTGGTTTGCGGGCCCGGCGGCGGTGCCTGTGGGTGTGCAACCGGCCAGAAGCAACAAGAGCACGCTACAAGCCGGAACGAGGAGAGTGCGACGCATGGAAAAACCAGACCGGCACGGCCTCGATGGGGTCACTTTGGGCACTATGCCGATGATAAGCGATAAGACGGTGTCGAAGGCCGGAAAGGGGGGTGCGTGGACCGGCTAGTTCCAAATCGTTTAGATACTCGTTGCCAGGCGCTAGAATGCTGACGTGCGTTCGCCAGAAGACAAACATCGCTGGTATTTTGTTGACGAAGCCGGAGATCCGACGTTTTATGCGAAAGGGAAGAAACTGATTGTTGGAACGGAGGGATGCTCACGGACGTTCTCTGTCGGTTTTCTCAGGACCCACGATCCCGAACAAATTCGGAGCAAACATGCCGATGTCCGCCTGGAGCTACTCAATGATCGTTATTTCCGCGATATTCCCTCGGTTCAAAAGAGCCTGCGGGCATTTCATGCAAAGGATGATTGCCCGGAGGTCCGCAAGCTCGATTTCTCCGCGTTGGACAGGATGGACTTTACCCTCCACGTTGTAGTGGCCAGGAAGACCGAATGGCTATTCCGCACCAGGCATAGCGGCTCTCAAGATACCTTTTACGATGATCTCGTAACCCACCTATTCAAGGGGCAGATGCATCTGGCTAAGGGGAATTCGATCATGTTCGCCCGCAGAGGATCGAAGGCCCGGCAGCATGCTTTAAGAGCCGCCGTGGAGCTGGGAATTCACCGATTCAAAGAGAAACACCCTGAAGCGGAACAAACCAACATCGCAATTGAAACCGGTCAGCCAGCACAAGAGAGCGCTCTTCAAGCGGTGGATTATGGAATGTGGATTGTGCAGCGCGCCTTCGAGAAGGGGGAGATGCGTTATTTCGAATTTCTGCGGTCGAAGGTGGAAGTGGTCGGGGATATTTTTGATTTCAAGAAGATAGAAGAAAAGGGTTCCGTTGTTTACGACCGCAAACGGAACCCCTTCGATATGAAGACGGTCAGTCCCCTCAGCTAAGCCCCAATAAAGAGGCAACGGCGTGGAGCCGACATTCACTGAGGCGAACCGACAAGATGATTGTGACCGTTTGGCGGCCGGTTTGCAATCCAGGCAACGCATTCACAAGAGAATCCCGATGATAAGCTATGACTTGGACGACGCCTTGGCGGCGAGTGCGCCACAGACCGCTAACCTCTTTATTTTGAAAGAAATCATGGACGCCAGCTTCCTGCGTAATTTCGCGATCATTGCACACATCGACCACGGCAAGTCGACGCTGAGCGACCGGCTGCTGGAGTTGACCGGCTCAGTGACGGGACGCGAGATGCAGGCGCAGATCCTGGACGACATGGACCTGGAGCGCGAGCGCGGCATCACCATCAAGGCGCACGCCGTGCGCATGATGTACAAGGCGCGCGACGGCCAAACCTACCAGCTCAACCTCATTGACACGCCGGGACACGTCGATTTCAGTTACGAAGTGTCGCGCTCGCTGGCCTCGTGCGAGGGCGCGCTGCTGGTAGTGGACGCCAGCCAGGGCGTGGAAGCGCAGACGTTGGCCAACGCCTACCTCGCCATCAACCACGGCCTAGAAATCATTCCCGTCATCAATAAAATCGATCTGCCGTCGGCGGACATTCTGCGCACGCAGGAGGCCATTGAAAAGGCCGTGGGCCTCGACGCGACCGATGCGATCCCGGTGAGCGCCAAAACCGGCCAGGGCGTGGACGAAGTGCTGGAAGCTATCGTGCACCGTCTGCCGCCGCCAACCGGCGATCCTGAGGCTCCGCTGCAGGCGTTGGTTTTTGACTCGTGGTTCGACGCCTATCGCGGCGTCATTGTGCTGGTGCGCGTGATGCAGGGAACCATGCGCAAGGGGCAGCGCATTCGCATGATGGCGAACGGGAAATCGTTCGAGGTCGAGTCGATGGGGGTGCTGATGCCGAAGCCTGTCGAGATCGGCCAGCTTTCGGCGGGCGAGGTGGGATTCTTCGCGGCCACCATAAAAAATGTCGGCGACACCAAAATCGGCGACACGGTGACCGAGGAAGCGCGCCCGGCCGCGTCGGCGCTGCCGGGGTTTGAAGACATCAAGCCCATGGTTTTCTCGGGGCTCTACACCGTGGACTCGCACGAGCACACGCTGCTGCGCGATGCGCTCGAAAAATTGCGGCTGAACGATTCGTCGTTCTTCTTCGAGCCCGAAAGTTCGGTGGCGCTGGGCTTCGGCTTCCGCTGCGGATTTCTCGGCCTGCTGCACATGGAGATCATCCAGGAGCGGCTGGAGCGCGAGTACGAACTGGATCTGATTACCACCGCGCCCAGCGTGCGCTACCACATCACAATGACGGACGGCAGCGAGATCGTAGTCGAAAACCCGTCGCGCTGGCCCGAGCCGCAAAGTATCGACAGCATTCGTGAGCCGGTAATTGCCGCAAAAATCCTCACCAACGAAGAATACGTGGGCGGCATTTTCAAGCTGGTCGAAGAGAAACGCGGCAAGCAAAGCAACTTCGAATACGTGACGCCCACGCGCGTGTTGCTCAGCTACGAGCTGCCGCTCAACGAGATCGTGCTCGATTTCTACGACCGGCTCAAGTCCATCTCGCGCGGCTACGCGTCGTTGGATTATCAACTTGCCGGCGAGTGGGAATCGCCGATGGTGAAGCTCGACATCCTGATTGCCGGCGAACCTGTGGACGCGCTCTCCATCATCGTGCACAAAGACCACGCTTACGAACGCGGCCGCGCGCTGGTTTCGAAGATGCGCGAGTTGATCCCGCGCCAGCAGTTCGAAGTGGCTATCCAGGCGGCGATTGGCGCCAAGGTCGTCGCCCGCGAGACCGTGACCGCCTTGCGCAAGAACGTGATTGCCAAGTGCTACGGCGGCGACATCAGCCGCAAACGCAAGCTGCTGGAGAAACAGAAGGAAGGCAAGAAGCGCATGAAGCGGATTGGCAAAGTCGACATTCCGCAGGAGGCCTTCCTGGCCGTCCTCCGCGTAGGCGAAGAGCAGCAAAAGTAGCCCCACTCGCATTTCAATCTTGAGCAACAAAATCTGCGTGTCATCCCGAGCAACCTGACTCGCCTTTGGCGCGTTACGGCGAAAAATGACACCAGAAGGACCGATGATCCTACTGGGTTTAGGCTGCGTGTCATCCCGAGCGAAGCGTTCTTCTGCGGAGCCGAGGGACCTGCTTTCGTCTTTTCACATTCAATCCACCACAAGAATTGGGTGCCCCCGGTCTCGATTCTGAGACCGGGGAAAGCACGAACCCAAATATCGCTCTCTAAACTCAACACAAAAACGGGTGCCCCACCCCGACGCATTACGTCTTTGCGCCCAGAGTGGGGTCTAGTTCCCTTGTTCCCTTGGTCCCTGTCTTTACGGCATCAGAACTGTATCGATCACCTGGATGACGCCGTTCGATTGATACACGTTGGGGATGGTAATGGCGGCCATTCCACCCTTGTCGTCGGTGATCATGTACTTGCCGTGCTTCATCCACACCGTCAGCGTTCCGCCTTCGACAGTCGTCAGCATAGCCTTGCCGCCGCCATCGCGAATCATCTTCATCAGGTCGTTGGTGGTGATGCGGCCGGCTACCACGTGATAGGTGAGCACCTTCTTCAGCGTGTCGAGATTCTCCGGCTTGAGGAGATTGTCGACCGTGCCCGCGGGCAGCTTGTCGAAGGCTTCGTTGGTGGGCGCAAAGACGGTGAAGGGGCCAGTGCCCTCGAGGGTGTCAACCAAACCGGCAGCCTTTACTGCGGCGACCAGCGTGGTGTGGTCCTGAGAGTTGAGCGCGTTCTCCACGATGTTCTTGGTGGGGAACATGGCTGCGCCGCCGACCATAGGATCGTCCTGGGCGAAGGCAGTAGAGGCGGAAACGGCGAGCGCGACGGCGAACAACAGAGCGAGAGACTTTTTCATGATGTTGGTTTCCTTTCGGGGAATGTTTGGAAGCCGTTCGGTCAGGGGCGGCTGATTTTGCCAGCCGTCCCCGGTTGGGGAGGGCGTCCTGGTGGATGTACGCAGGGCCATGCGAAATCGGATTGCGCGATTCAGAAAGAATCCTTCGCGGCATCTCTCCTCCCGGAGGGAGGAAACGAAAATAGCCCAGGGTGGAGTCCGCCGCAGCGGACGGAACCCTGGGAATGCGAGCCTCCAATCGTGTCCGCCCCGTAGGGCCGGCCGAATTCCACGCAGGATTTTCGAGAGAGCGACGGTTTTCCTCAAACTGACTCACCACGCGGCGGAACGAGTGGTATAAGTGCAAGAGGAGCGGCGTCTGGAGATCGGGAATTCCGGACCGATGTGCAATCCATTGCGAGCCTTCACCGCGTATTCACAATATGGACGGAGCGTGGCCGAGTGACTGCTCAATCGCAGCTCGCGCCTGACTCCGCGCTCATCGAGAGAATGAGAACGGGTGACGAGGCCGCGTTTTCGGCGCTGTACGATCGCTACTCGGCGATGCTTTTTGGCATGCTCGTGCGCATCCTGCGCGACCAGCAGGTTGCAGAAGAGGTTTTGCAGGATTTGTTTCTGCAACTCTGGCGCAACGCGGGTCAGTTCGATGCCGCGCGTGGATCGCTGCCGGCATGGCTGATGGTGATCGGCAGGAACCGCGCGATTTCGCGCCTGCGCGGCAGACGGGATCGAGAAGTGATGGAAGAGGAAGAGGGCGACTATGCGAATACCTTCGCCTCCAGCCAGAACATCGAGGATGAAGCCCAGCGCGCGCAGTTGGCGCGCAGCATATCTGTGGCTCTTGGGCAGTTGCCGGCCGAGCAAAGGCAGGCTGTGGAGCTAGCCTATTTTGAAGGGATGACGCAAAGTGAAATCGCGACGCAAACCGGGATCCCGCTGGGCACAGTGAAGACCCGGGTGAGAACCGCGATGCAGACTTTGAGGCAGATACTCGCATGACGACGCCGCACGCCAATCCGGAAGACCTTGACCTCTACGCGCTCGGCGCGCTGGACGGCGACGAGAAGCAATTGCTCGAGGCGCATCTCCGCGACTGCCCGCACTGCCAGCAGCAGCTTCTGGCGGCGCGGCAGAGCACGGCGCTGATTGGCCTGGCTGCGCCTGCGGCGCCGCCGCGCCCGCAGGTGAAAGCAGCGCTGATGGACCGGGTGCGGACGGAGAAGCAATCGCCATCCACGCAACAAAATTCGGCGCAGGCGGCTCCATCCAAAACCAGGAAAAAACGCTGGGGCCTGCGCTTCTCGTTTGGGTTTGGGCTGGCTGCGGCTGTCCTCGCGTTCGCGACGTACGAACTGGCGAGGCAGGATCTGGATCGCGGCAAACAGCTCGAGCGGCTTCAGGCGCAGGTTGCGCAGGACACCGCGGCCATGAAGTTCATGGGCGAAGTTACCGGCGCGCCCGATTCCGCGCAAATCACCCTTTTGCAGCAACCCGGCGGCCCTCCCGGCCAGGCGCACGTGCTGTATAACGCGCGCATGGGCATGGGCATCTATTCCGGGCAAATCGCGCCTGCGCCTGCCGGCAAGAGCTACCAGCTTTGGCTGGTTCCCACATCGGGCGCGCCCGTAAGCGCGGGAATGATCGACGCCAACCAGCAAAGTGGCGCGGTGATGTTGCACCTGACGCCGGGGATGGCTGCCAAGGAATTTGCCGTCACCATCGAGCCGCAGGGAGGGATGCCCCAGCCCACGGGCCCCATGGTTCTGGTGGGCGCAACCAGCTAAGGTCCGCCATCGATTGTGAATAATTCTTTATGGCGGATTGTGGAAAGGTGCTACCCCATGCAATCGTGAGCACAATCGGGAGGTCGGGGCGGCACGCGCGGCGATTTTGTCAAATATCCGTTGAAATAGAACGAGTTAGATCGTCTAGCAGAATCAAAATATAGCTGGCAAGAGAAAAATATCTGGCTTTCCCCGGCGGTTTCCAAAAGAAATCCACAAATTTATCCACAGGAAAGAGGCCGTGTGGAATCAGAAAACAAAGCAAAGGCCCCGGCTCGCGGGGCCCTTGCATCATTCCGGTTGCAACTTAGTGCGCTGCGGGTGGTTTCGGGGCTGCCGGCCTGGGCGCTGCCGGCCTGGGCGCCTCGGCAGACGGCGGCGGCGCAGGTACGCCAGACTTCACATTGTAAGCGTCGATCACTGCCTTGGTGATGTTGGTGCCAGTGGCAGAGTAAAGCACCGGCGTCTGCTGCTGGGAGATGTCGAGGACCAGCGTGAATCCCTGCAGGTCGGCATAAGACGACAGCACGTCGTACACCTTGGAGGCGAGGCCGTTGTACATATCCTGCATGTCCTGCTGGAATGCGTCGCGCGCGTCTTGCGATTCGCGTTCCAACTGCTTTTTCTTTTCGTCGAGGGTCTTGGCCTTGCTGGCCTGCTCGGCCTGGGACATGGTGGTGCCCTGGGCCTGCAACTGCTTGGTCAGGGCATCAACCTCATCGCTAAGGGTCTTGAGGGCGGCTTCCTTGGGAGCGTACTTTTTCTGCAGGTCGCCGAAGTCGCGCTGGCCCTCATTGGTTTGGGCAACGGCCAACTGGAAGGCAACAACCGCGATTTTGGCAGGACCGGCAGGGGGCGCGGCGGCGGCTGGCGTAGCCGGGGTTTGAGCATTGGCGCTCAGGGCAATCCCCGAGGCCAGCATAAGAACGAGTGCAAGAGTACGCTTCATTTGAATCAAAATCTCCTTATTCCTGGCCTGCTTCCGTCGATCGACGCAGAAGCGAGCCTTTGTCTCCTCACGCATCCTCTCGGCTCATCTTTACCCCGGCTTTTTGCGGGAAAAACTCCGCGCCGGACGGCGCGAGGCTAAGAAAGACGCAAACGGAGACGTCAGCAGGAACTAGATGGATTATAGAGCAGGCAGGAGCGAGTAGGGAATAGGGGTAGAGAACAGGGAGTAGGGAGTAGCCAATAGGGAGTAGGACGCCTGCGCCGACGTAGAGATTTTGCGCCCGGTGTTAGGATTCTTCTTTCAATGTTCGCTGCAAAAGAACATGAATGAAAGAGGAATCATGACCGGGTCGTTTAGGGATCTCATCGTTTGGCAGAGAGCCGTCGAACTCAGTCTGGCAATCTACAAACTCACCGCCGCGTTTCCTGCGCCAGAGCAATTCGGCCTCACAAATCAATTGCGCCGGGCCGCAGTTTCTATTGCCAGCAACATCGCCGAGGGATACGGCCGATCATCCAAAGGCGAGTATCTGCAGTCCCTCGGTTACGCCCGGGGCTCGAATTGCGAAGTTCAGACGCAGCTCACGATTGCGGACGGACTCGGATTCGGCTCAGAGGCAAAACGCCACGACGCAGAAAATCTTTGCAATGAGATTGGCCGGATGCTGGTCGTCATGATGAGGAAGCTCAGAGGTTGAGACAGCGCGCGCGTCTACTCCCTATTGGCTACTCCCTACTCCCTATTGGCTACTCCCTACTCCCTATTGGCTACTCCCTACTCCCTGTCTTCAATGCGTCGGCTGCGGCTGCGGTGCGTCCACTGCGCCCTGGCTTGGGACCGGCGCGGAGACGCCGGACTTGGTGTTATAGGCGTCGATGATTTCCTTGGTGATTTCCATTGCGGGAACGGCGTAGAGCACGGTCTGGCTCTGCTGGTCTCCTTCGTCGAGAACCAGCGTGTAGCCGTGCTTCTCGGCGTAGTCGCTCAACAGCGTGCCCACTTTTTGGGCCACATCCCCGATGATCTGTTGCATGTCGGTCTGGAAATCGCTCTGCGCGTCCTGCGTATCGCGGTCCAGTTGCTTTTTCTTTTCATCGATGGCGCGCGCGCGGCTGGCGCGTTCGTCATCGGTCAATTTGGCGTCGTCGGCCTGCATTTGCTTGGTCAGGGTGTCGATCTCGTCGCTGAGGCTCTTGAGCTGCGTCCGCCGGGGGTCGTATTTCTTCTGCAGATCGGCAACGTCGCGCTGGAATTCGTTGGTCTGGGTGACGGCGGCCTGAAAAGCAATGACGGCAACCTTTGCCGCGGGAACCGGAGCGGCGGCAGCGGGCTTGGGAGTTGCAGCGGCCTGGCCGGCGGCCATCATAGCCGGTGCAAATGCCAGGAAAAGGGCGAACAAAGGCAGACGCTTCATGCGAATCGAAAATCTCCTTAAGCTCCCACGCGCGGACGCCGCAAAGACGGTCATCCGTTCCACAACGCCCTTTGGGCTCCGTCAGGAGGCTCCATCGCGCGCGGCATGGCAAGAAAACTGCGCGCCGAGGCGTCGCCGGGAACTAGAGGGGATTATAGGTTCCGGGGTGGAGAGCGTCAAACCGCGAAAGACAGGGAGCGAGGGAACGAGGGAACAAGGGAACAAGGGAACAAGGGAACGAGGGAACAAGGGAACGAGAGAACCTGGAGCGAGGGCTTGCCTAACAGCATCACAGACCTGTTGCGACGGTGGCCAGGCCGGATCATTTTTTGGTGTGTCCGGAAACAGAGCGGATCTTTGAAAGGGCACGGATTGATCCGCGCCAATCAAGTTCTGTCAATAGGGGCCGGCTTAAGCCTCTGAGGAATGGTTTTCCTCCGTCGGCTCGGCCTGCTGGCGGACACGCAATTTACAAGACCGCTCTAAGAAACGGCCGCTCCAAAGAGCGGCCCGGGCCTTCTAGTTCCCTTGTTCCCTGCTTCTTAGAACGTGGTCGAGATGGTAAGGCGGAAAGTCTTGCGCGGCTCGCGGAAGATGTATCCCGATCCGTAGGCCTGGATCGCCTCCTGGTAGGTGTAGTCGCCGGCGCTGTTATTAATGTCGCCCGGCGGGAACATATCGCGGGTGATCAACTCGGCCGAGCAGCTCTGCTGCTTTTGCCCCAGGCTGATGTCGTTGCAATAAGGCTGCTCATAGAGGCGCAGCGGGTTATAGGCGTAGTAGAGCCGGAAAGGCGCATTAATGATGGGCATGAACACCGAAAGCTCCGCGCCCGTAGACATGCGGGGAACGAAGTTGGTGCCCTCCACCGGCCGGATATTCTGCCTGAAGCCGACCTGCGAGCCGGGAATACCGCCGAGAACTCTGGCATGCGCCAACGGTTTTGCAGACCCGGGCACCCATAGAGCGGCTGAACGAGCGAGGCAAAGCCTTCGGGGCTCTGCTTGAGCT
This sequence comes from uncultured Acidobacteriaceae bacterium, assembly GCA_963732305.1. Classification (GTDB taxonomy): domain Bacteria; phylum Acidobacteriota; class Terriglobia; order Terriglobales; family Acidobacteriaceae; genus Telmatobacter. The sequence goes on along the minus strand of CAVSYW010000001.1, from coordinate 179,519 downwards.
GATTGTGGTTGGTCGCCGCATCGATGCCGAAATCGTCGAAGAACGAGAAGGTGAAGGGCCCGATGACGGGAATGCGGTATTCCACATTGGTGGTGAAGTTGGAGTCGCCGCCGATGGACGCGATGCCGTAAACCGGCAGCGGCACCTGAAGGCACTGGTTGTCCGCGGGTTGGTAGGTTCGCTCGGTGACGCACTGGCCGTCAGGATTGGTGAGCTGGAAGTTGACGCGCGTGGGCACGTAGCCGTAGGGCGTGGCGCTGCGGGTGTCGAATCCGCGCAGTTCCATCTCGCCGCCGGAGTAGAAGCGGTTGTTGGGCGGCGCCACGTCGCCGGAGATACCCTGCAATGTAGCCCAACTGCGCGCGAAACGCCAGCACATTGCGCCCCCCGGGGGTGGGGATCAGGTAGTGCATGGGGAAGTAGCGCTTGTAGGCAACCACCGGATTGATATAGCGCACGTCGCCCCACAGGCCGGCAACCTGCAGGAAAGCCGTGTACTCCTTGCCATCGTGCGGGCGCAGCGGGTTCGAGACCGTGTTGTAGGAGTAGCTGAAGCCGAGATTGCTATTGATAATTCCGGCCAGCGGATTCGATGCCCTGCACTCCGGAGCGGAACGCGATGGTCTGGAAGAAGGTAGAAGAGGCGGTGCTGAAGGCCGTGATGGACGACTTGGTGAGCGAATAGGTAACGCCTACGCGCTGGAACGCGTGCCGCTTCAGCGGGTAGCTGACGGAGAAGTTGATGCCGTCGGAGCCGACGTTGTAGTTCTGCGTGAGCGATTTCTGCGCGGAGGACAAGTTGAGGTCCGCGCCGGTCGTGGCCTGGTAGTTCTTGGCGGCGTTGTAATCCTGCTTGTTGTTGAAGACCTGGAAGCCCAGATTGATGGGGCGGTTGCGGATATACGGCTGCGTAAAACCGAACTGGAAGGTGCGGCTGATGGAGCCCAGGTTAGCCTGCACGCTGAGGGTTTCGCCCAATCCCAGGAAGTTGTTGGTCTGGTAGTTGACGCCGAGGAACGCGCCGGAATAGCCGCTGACGCCGCCATTCATGCCGATCGAGTTCTTGCCCTTCTCCTTCACCTTGAGGAGCAGGTCCACGGTGCCGGCATCGGGATCCTGATGGGCCTCGGAGTCCTGGCTCGACCTTGAGCGGATCGAAGTATTCCAACTGGTTCAGGCGCAGGAGGCTGTACTCCCAGAGCTGGGAGTTGTAGACCGAACCCTCGTCGAGCATCAGCTCGCGGCGGATGACCTTGTCGCGGGTGATGGTGTTGCCCTGGAACTCGATGCGCGAGACGAAGAACTGCTTGCCCTCGTCGATATCTATATTGAAGGACACGGTCTTCTTCTGCTCGTCGGTCTCCTGCTTGGGCACGGCGCCGAAGTTGATGTAGCCCAAGCTTCCGTAGGCCTTCTTCAGGTTGTCCAGGCCCTTTGCCGATGGCCGTGGCGTTGAACCAGTCGCCGTCCTTGAGGGGAAACTGGGAGCGCAGTGCCTTGACGTTGGTGATCTGCTTGTTGCCCGGTAAACGTGATGGCGCCCAGCCGGTAGCGGCCGCCTTCCTCGATGGTCATCTGGATGTCGATGCGTTTGCCCTTGCTCGGCCGGAAGGTGAACCAGTTCAGGCCGCCTTCGTCGCGGATCTGCGTCTTCGGCTCTTCCACCGCGGCATTGGCATAGCCCTTGTCGCGGTAGGCCTGGCGCACGCGCTCGGTGTCTTCTTCGAGCTTGGAGGAGTCGTAGGTCTGGGGGAAGAGGTCCTCAAAGATGATGGAGTAGGGAATACCGATGGGCTTCAGGTTCTTCATGGACCGGCGCAGGTCAAGCGAGCTGATGTGCTGGTTGCCCACAAACGCGATCTTGCCCACCTTCACCACCGGGCCTTCTTTGATGTTGAAGTTGACCTGCACCGAGGCCGGCGGAATGGTTTTCACGTCGGTCTTGATGGTGGCGAACTGGTGGCCGTGCTCGGCCAGCAGCCGCTTGATGGAAGCCTCGGCCTCCTTGATCTTGGTGGGGTCGTATTGGCTCTCAACGGAAAGAGGAACCTTTTCCTTTTTGAAGCGGTCCAGCACGTCGGAGACGGAAACGCTGTTCAAGCCCTTGTAATTGATCTCCCGGATGCTGGCTTTCTCAGTAACAAAGACGTTAAGAATGATGCCCTTCTCGGAGTCTTCCCGTTCGATGCGCAGATTCTCGAAATAGCCTGTGTTCCAGAGCGAGTGGAAGTCGCGCTCAATTGAAATCGGATCGTAGATATCGCCAGGATGGGTGAACATCCGGGCCAGGATGGTCTCTTTGGGGATGCGCCGGTTGCCGATGACCCTGATCTGATCGATGGTGTCCGATGTCTGGGCCACAGCCGTGAAGGCGGTTGACACCAAAGCCAGAACCACGGCAAAGCGCGCAACCCTCCGGGCGATAAGGACGGCACGGGAGGTCGCTGCGTGCTTTGTCTTCACCGGGTTTGAACCCTGCGGCGAGCACAAATACTCTTTCGTACAATAGTTCTGCTTCACAGGAAGAATTTGCACACCCTCATTGCTGAAAATCTGGTCTTACCTTAAGGAAAGATTGATTCTACAAGACCGCAGCCACCCCGCCCAAACTTGGCGGCGGATCGGTTTGAGAGAAAGCGCACCGCAGGGGCTAAAGTCCCCGCTTATCTCTGTGGTTTTCGGCGCGACTCAAGTCGTGCCCTCTCACGAAACTCTCAAACCGCAGCCTTCGAAACCGAGTCCTTCCCACAAAATCCCTGCCGCGCCAGGCGCCGGAGGCAGGTGTGACTCCTTTGTTGGAATCCATGTCCCAGTCTACCGGAGTCAGATGGGTTGCGGCGTCTGTGCTTCCCGCAGTGCCTGGCAATATGCCCCTTAGACGTGCCGCGACGGCCCACGGCACCCTGACGAGGGAGATTTCCGTCTGAGACAAGGGCCGCGTCGGCGGAAAGGCCTTTCAGCAGCAGCGCCATCTTTATTAAGCAACAAAGCATTGCAGGCGGGTTTACCTCAGGGCAATCGCATGAACACTTTCATTGACCGGGCAGGTTCGCGTTTTGAGAGTCATTGCCGGCTGGGAGTCTTCGTCCCGGAGGGGCGAGTCGAAAATAGCCCAGGGTGAAGCGCAGCGGAACCCTGGGATAGCTCCGACGAGAAGATCGCGCGCCTCGTAGGGGCGCGGCCAACCTCCTGCGCCGCCGGAATCGATCTCCATGCAATCGCCCTGGGGATTGCCTGTGTCGGCCATCATCTTCCGCGGCTTTCGGCTACCATATTCTATTCAAGTAGAACGATGGCCGTACTGCGCGGTAGCGTGATCCGGCCCGAACCCGAGGAGCCGGTGCGAACCGGACGTCAACTGCATCTAACCCGACAGAGCACCAGGGTTAATTGCCGTCCGTTTGCGGGCCTCAACATGATTAGGACGCCGGCCGAGGAGCGAATACCAGCCCTATGATGTGGATTGTCCGGCTTGCGCTCAGACGGCCTTATACCTTTGTCGTCTTTGCGCTGTTGATTTTGATCCTTGGCGTGTTCAGCATCGAAACGATGCCTACGGATATCTTTCCCAACATCGATATCCCGGTGGTGACCGTTGTCTGGCAGTTTTCCGGCCTGTCGGCGGATCAGATTGCCAACCGCATCGTGACCAATGCGGAGCGGGGCATGACCACGACGGTCAACGACATCGACCACATCGAGTCGCAGTCGCTGGTTGGTGTCGGCATCATCAAGGTCTTTTTTCATCCCAACGCCAACATCGCCCAGGCCGTGGCCGAGATCTCGGCCATCAGCCAGGTACAAATTGCGCTCCCTGCCGCCGGGAACCTTCCCCCCGTTCATCATCCAGTACAACGCTTCGAGCGTGCCGGTGCTGCAACTGGGAGTCTCCGGGCAGGGACTGAACGAGCAGCAACTGAACGATATCGCCACCAACACCATCCGCCTGCAACTGAGTACTGTCGAGGGCGCGCAAGCGCCTTTTCCCTACGGCGGAAAGTCGCGCCAGATCGTGGTAGATCTGGACTTGAACGCTTTAGAGGCGCGGGGCCTCTCACCCACCGATGTGGTCAACGCCATCGCCGTGCAAAACGTGATTGCGCCCTCGGGGACCATCAAGCTCGATCGCTTTGAATACCAGGTGGAAACCAACTCCGCGCCGACCTTGCTGGAAACGCTGAATAACCTGCCGGTAAAAACCGTGAACGGCGCCATCGTCTATATCCACGACGTGGCGCACGTGCGCGACGGCAATCCGCCGCAGACCAACATCGTCCGCGTCGATGGCCACCGCGCGATCATGATGAACATCCTCAAGACAGGATCGACTTCGACGCTCGACATTATCAGGGCCGTGCGCGAAATTCTTGCCGATCCCGGTTTCAAAGGCCAGATGCCTCCGCAGCTGAAGATCGTGGCCCTCTCCGATCAATCGATCTTCGTGCGCGGCGCCATCGACGGCGTGGTTCGCGAATGCATCGTCGCGGCCTGCCTTACGGCCATCATGATCCTGGTCTTCCTGGGCAGTTGGCGCTCCACCATCATCATTGCCGTCTCCATTCCGCTTTCGATTCTCTGCTCGCTGATTGTGCTCGACGCGCTGCACCAGACCATCAACATCATGACCCTGGGCGGCATGGCGCTGGCCGTGGGCATTCTGGTTGACGACGCCACTGTAGCCATCGAGAACATCAACCGCTACCTCGAGACCGGCCGCGAGCTGGAGCAGGCCATCCTGGAAGGCTCGGCGCAGATTTCCACGCCTGCCCTCGTCTCCACGCTCGCCATCTGCATTGTGTTCGTGCCCATGTTCTTCCTCAGCGGAGTGGCGCGCTACCTGTTTGTGCCTATGGCCGAGGCGGTGGTTTTCGCCATGCTCGCCAGCTACTTGCTGTCGCGCACGCTGGTGCCTACCATGGCAAAGTATCTGCTGCATGAGCACGACGATGCGCTGACGATGAGAAAGCGCGTGAGCAGAAACCCATTGACCCGTTTTCAGGTCGCCTTTGAAGCCGGATTCGAGCGTTTTCGCCACGGTTATCTGGGCCTGCTCACCTTCTGCGTCGATCACGCGGGCGCTTTCGTCATCGTATTTGTCGTCTTCGCGCTGGCTTCGCTCGCGCTCATTCCCACGCTGGGGCAGGACTTCTTCCCCTCGGTCGACTCCGGCCAGTTCATCATTCACATGCGCGCGCACACCGGCACGCGCATTGAAGAGACGGCCGCGCTGTGCGATCACGTGGAACAGACCATCCGCGCGCAGATTCCAGCGGACGAATTGGCGACGATTCTCGACAACATCGGCCTGCCTTACTCTTCGCTGAATCTCTCCTACTCCACCTCCGCGCCCGTAGGTCCCTCCGACGCCGATATCCAGGTGCAGTTGACGCGCGACCATCGTCCCAGCGATCGATATATCGAGCGCCTGCGCGCGGTACTGGCCCACGAATATCCGGGCGTGACGTTTTATGTGGTGCCCGTGGATATCGTGACCCAGATCCTGAACTTTGGACTGGCCGCGCCCATCGACATCCAGGTTGTCGGCCCCAATCTCTATGCCAACCGCGCCCTGGCCGAGCGCATGTTGAACGAGGTGCGATACGTTCCCGGCGCGGCCGACGCGCGCATCCAGCAGCCCTTCAACTATCCCAACCTCACGGTGGATGTGGATCGCACCCGCGCCGCGTCGACGGGGTTAACGCAGCAAAACGTGGCGCAGAGTTTGCTGGTGGCGTTGAGCGGGAGCTTCCAGACCAGCCCGAGCTTCTATCTCGATCCGCGCAACGGTGTTTCGTACAACGTCGCAATCATGACGCCGCAGTACCGCATGAACTCGATGGCGCAACTTGAGAGCCTGCCCATCACCGGAAATGGCGCGGTGCACACGCCACGGCACGGCGCCTTCCACATCGGCGCCGGGGTCCGATGCCTCGGCAGTTCCGGGAGCCGCGGCCACGGCTGCGCCCGGAGCTCCCGCGCCCGTGCAGGTGCTGGGCAATCTGGCTTCGGTTGTGCCCGGCGCCGAACAGGGCGACCATCAGCCATTACAACGTGCAGCCGGTGATCGATATTTACTCCAACGTGGAAGGCACCGACCTGGGCAGCGTGACGCGCGCCATGGAAAGGATCGTGGCCCGCCATCAAAAAGATCTGCCGCGCGGCTCGCATTTCATCTTCCGCGGGCAAAGCGAAACCATGTACCGTTCCTATGTCGGTCTGCTCAGCGGACTGGCCGTCTCCATCGTGCTGGTTTACCTGCTCATTGTGGTCAACTTCCAGTCCTGGCTCGATCCGTTCCTGATTATTTCCGCGCTGCCGGCAGCGCTGGCCGGGATTGTCTGGTTCCTGTTCCTCACCAATACGCGGCTCAGCGTGCCGGCGCTCACCGGCGCCATCATGTGCATGGGCGTGGCCACCGCCAACTCCATCCTGGTGGTAAGTTTTGCGCGCGAGCAGTTGGAAGAGCTGGTGGGCGACGCGCGGCGGGCCGCATTGAATGCCGGCTTTGTCCGCCTGCGCCCGGTGCTGATGACCGCCCTGGCCATGATCATCGGCATGGTGCCGATGGCGCTGGGCCTGGGCGACGGCGGCGAGCAGAATGCTCCGCTGGGACGCGCCGTGATCGGCGGTCTGCTGCTGGCCACGCGTGGCCACGCTCTTTTTTGTGCCCGCATTCTTTTCCTTCATTCACGGCCGCATCGAGCGCGGGCGCAGGCGCGAGTCGCAACGCGCTTCCGTCGGCTTCGATGAGTTTGACGAGACACCGGAGTAATCGCCTATGAACCACCAACCCAATTCGAATCCTCAGCGCGACGCGGAAGGTTATGAGAACGCACCGGACAGAGTCCGGTCTCGCCGCGCAAAATTCTCACCGGCGCGGTCGCGGTTCTGCTCATCCTGGTCGTGCTGGCCGTCGCTGGCATTCTGCGCCGCATGCACGCTCATACGGTGCTGGCCGAACGCACTCACGATCTGGCTGCGCCCACGGTGACCGTTGCTCCGCCACACCCCGGCGCGCCGGTGGATACCTTTGTGCTCCCCGGCAATGTAACCGCATATACTGACGCGCCCATCTACGCGCGCACCGACGGCTACCTGGTCCGCTGGTACTACGACATCGGCAGCAGGGTGAAGAAGGGCGCACTGCTGGCCACCATCGACACGCCCGAACTGGACAAGCAGGTGGCAGCAGGCCGAAGTCGACCTGGCCACCGCGCAGGCCAACGCCAACATCGCCCGCATCCAGGCGGATCGCTACTCGGGACTGGTCAAGTCCGATGCGGTTTCGCAGCAGGACACGGATACCTATGTGAACCAGGCCGCGGCAACGGCGGCGGCGGTCCGCTCCGCGCAGGCCAACGTGCAGCGGCTGAAGGAGCTGCAGTCTTTTGAGAAGGTCTATGCGCCGTTTGACGGCGTGGTGACCGCGCGCACCGTGGATACCGGCCAGTTGATCAACCAGGGTTCGGGCGCCGAGCTCTTTCACATGCAGGCGATCGAAACTCTGCGCGTCTATGCGGATGTGCCGCAGATCTACGCGCAGACGCTCAAGCGCGGCATGAAGATCGATCTTACCTTTCCCGAGCATCCGGGAAAGACCTTTGCGGGAACGCTGGTGCGCACCGCCGACGCCATCGATCCCGCGAGCCGCACGCTTGCTGGCCGAGATCGATGTCGATAACCGTTCCGGCGAGCTGCTGCCCGGCTCGCTGGCCCAGGTTCACTTCAAGACGCCCATCGCCGGACCCACCTTTATTGTGCCCACCGCGGCGCTGATCTTCCGCCGCGACGGCATGGAGCTGGCCACGGTGGTCAACGGCGACAGCGCACATCTGGTGCGCGTGGTGATTGGCGAAGACGATGGCGCCACGGTGCAGATCGTCAGCGGCTTGAATCCGGGCGACCAGGATCATCCAGGACCCGCCCGACTCGCTGATCGACGGCGAAAAAGTCACCGTTGTGCAACCCGGGCAGCAAACCTGCGCCGGCGGGAGGCCTGTAAAAATGGCGCGTCGGCTCACAGCATCGCCGGTGAAGCGGACCCGAGGGTTGCGCAAATTCACCTGTTCCCTCGGTCGCTTGCTCGCTTGTTCCCTTGCTCCCTTGGTCCCTTGTTCCCTGCTTTTCGCCGGCTGCAAGCCGGTCGGCCCCAACTACAATCGCCCCGGCTACAACGCGCCCTCGGTCTATAAGGAAGCAGGCGCGTCCACGGTCGTGCCTCCGCCGAACCCGCCGGGCGGCGCATGGCAACCCGCCAACCCTTCCGACGGCATGTTGAAGGGCAAATGGTGGGAGATCTACCAGGACCCGCAGCTCAACCAGCTCGAAGAGCGCATCGCGACCAACAACGTGGAACTGAAGCAGGCGCTCGAGACCTACCTTGCGGCGCGGGACCAGGTGAGCGCGGCGCGCGCCAATCTCTATCCCACGCTTTCGGCGGCGTGACACCCGAGGGCGTCAAGAATTCATCGAATGCGCCGAATTTGGAATAAAGCCAGCACTGACCACCTACGCCGACCTGACGATTGCGGGCGAGGCCAGTTGGGAGCCGGATTTCTGGGGCCGCATCCGGCGCACGGTAGAGCAGGCGCGGGAAAACGCGCAGGCCAGCGCAGCCGAAGCCGCCAACGTGGACCTGACCTTGCACGCGGAGCTTGCGACCGACTACTTTGCCCTGCGCGGCCTCGACTCCGAGATCAAATTACTTACGGCCACGGTCGCGGACCTCGAACGCCAGCTCGACCTGACGCAGCGGCGCTTTGCCGGCGGCGTGGCCACGGCAGTGGATGTGGCGCAGGCGCGCACCCAGCTTGAAACCGTGCGCGCGCAACTTGTGGACCTGGGCGTGGCGCGCGCGCAATACGAGCACGCCAGTCGGCACCATCGCCAACTACGATCTCTCCGACTTCAGCATTCCTTCTTCGCCGCTCGACCTGGCGCTGCCCAAGGTTCCCTTGGGCGTGCCGTCGCAATTGCTCGAGCGCCGGCCCGACATTGCCGCGCAGGAGCGCCTGGCCGCCGCAGCCAACGCGCAAATCGGCATCGCCATCAGCGCTTTTTATCCCACGATCTCGCTGGGCGCGACCGGCGGCTTTCAAAGCACAAATCCCGGCACCTGGATTCAGGGGCCGAGCACGATATGGACGCTGGGCGCGCAGGCCGCGGAGCTGCTGTTCGATGCCGGCCAGCGCCACGCGCTCACCGATGCGGCGCGCCACAGCTACGAAGCCCAGGCGGACGGCTATCGCAACACGGTCTTTCAGGCTTTCGAGGATGTAGAAGACCAGCTTGCGAGCCTGCGCATTCTGGAGCAGGAAGCACAGGTGGAGCAGGGCGCGGTGGACGCCGCGCAGCATTCCTTCGACTTGTCGAATGCCCGCTACAAGGGCGGCGTCACCAGCTATCTCGAAGTCCTGACCGCCGAGCAGACCCTTATCCAGGACCAGGTGACGGCGATCAACGTTGAGAGCCGCCAGTTTGCAGCCAGCGTGAGCCTGGTTCGCTCGCTGGGCGGCGGGTGGGATGCAACCCAGCTGCCGAAATGAGGGAACGCCTTCGCCGCGGCGAAAGCTGCAGCGCCCTCATATGCCTTCGCCCATGGAGACGTAGGCGCGCAGGCGCTCAAGTTCCTCGCGATAGGCGGTGCGCTCGGCCTCTTCGTCGGCGAAGGGCTTGGCGCAGTGCTCGCCTGCGCCCAGGCGCTCTTCCAGCTCGTCCACGCGCGCCGAGAGCGCGATGAGCGCGTCGGAGAGCGGGTCCTTGATCTCGTGCGGATCGGTGATGAGCACGCGCTGGCCGTTGCGGTAGACGATGTGCGCGGGAACGCCGACCACGGTGGAGTTGGGCGGCACGTCGGAGAGCACCACCGAGCCCGCGCCGACGCGCGAGTTTTCGCCCACCGTGATGTTGCCGAGGACGTTGGCGTTGTTGCCGATAAAAACGCCGTCGCAGACGGTGGGGTGGCGCTTGCCGTGGCCCTTGCCGGTGCCGCCCAGCGTGACGCCCTGGTACATGGTCACGTCGCTGCCCACGATGGCGGTTTCGCCGATGACGACGCCGGTGGCGTGATCGATAAAGAGCCGTGGCCCCAAGCAGCGCGCCGGGATGAATGTCGACGCCGGTATAGAAGCGCGCCACCTGCGAGAGAATGCGCGCCGGCAGGCGCAGCTTGCGACGCCAGAGCCAGTGCGAGACGCGATGAATCCACACCGCCCAGAGGCCCGGATAGCAGAGCAGAACCTCAAGCCGCGTGCGCGCAGCCGGATCGCGCTCCATGATGGAGTGGATGTCGTCGCGAATTCGGTCGAACAAGGACATGATGAAAACAGGGAATAGGGAGTAGCCAGTAGGGAGTAGCAAGCGAGTCGGAGTTCGACTCTGTTCTCTACTCCCTGTTCCGTATTCCCTACTCCCTGCCTTTCTTACGCCGGTACCGCAATCGGCTCGGCCTGCAGGGCCAGCGCCTGCTGGCGCAGCGGCTCAAAGAGCACGCTCGACAGATAGCGCTCGCCGAAGTCGGGCAGCACGACCACGATCAGCTTGCCTGCATTCTCAGGCCGCGCCGCCACCTTGAGCGCCGCCGCCACCGCCGCGCCGGAGCTGATGCCGACAAAGAGGCCTTCCTCTTTGGCCAGCCGCCGCGCCATCTCGACGGACTCGTCGTTGGTCACCTGGACGACTTCGTCGATGAGCTTGGTGTCGAGAATGCTGGGCACAAAGCCCGCGCCGAGGCCCTGGATCTTGTGCGGGCCGGGCTTGCCGCCGGAGAGCACCGGGCTGTCAGTCGGCTCGACGGCGATGGCCTTGAACGACGGCTTCTTGGGCTTGATGTAGTTCGACACGCCGGTGATGGTGCCGCCCGTGCCCACGCCGGAGATGAGAATGTCGACCTCGCCGTCGGTGTCGTCCCAGATCTCGGGGCCGGTGGTGTGCAGGTGGATGGCCGGGTTGGCGGGGTTGTCGAACTGCTGCAGGATGTAGCCGTTGGGCGTCTTCTCCAGGATCTCGTTGGCCTTGGCGATGGCGCCCTTCATGCCGTTGGGGCCGGGCGTGAGCACAATCTCCGCGCCGATAGGCCAGCAGCGTCACGCGGCGCTCCAGGCTCATGGTTTCCGGCATGGTGAGGATGAGCCTGTAGCCCTTGACCGCGGCCACAAACGCCAGCGCGATGCCGGTGTTGCCGCTGGTGGGCTCGATGAGCACGGTCTTGCCGGGCGTGATCTTGCCGGCTTTCTCGGCGGCGTCGATCATGGCAAAGCCGATGCGGTCCTTCACGCTCGATGCGGGGTTCTGGCTTTCCAGCTTGGCGACGACGGTAGCCGGCAGTCCGGCTGCCACACGGTTCAACCGCACCAGCGGAGTGCGGCCAATCAATTCAGTTACATTCGCGGCAATGCGCGCCATGATGATCTCCTTTTTCGCGGGCCACGGGCCCGGACCTCTATGTCAAGATTTTGGGGATTGGTGCAGCTTGTCGGGTGAGAAAATCGAGCGCGCTTCAGGCGCACTTCAGCATCGGAGCTGGCACCAGGACGGTGTTAGCGACATCGATGCATAGATATAAAGTAGACCCAACGGCTGAGAAAAGGCAAGAGATAGGCCAACCGAAATCCTTGGAATTGATAAAATTAAGGGTGGGAGTGAGCAACATGGGTGCACCCGAAACCGTGGTCCAGCCGGCGATGAACGACCCGAACGAAGCGGAATTGCGGCCTTCTGCTGAAGGTCTCGAATGCCTTCTAGGGCTTGCCCGGACCTATGTATGGTGGAAAACCCCGGAAGAAGCAATGCGCTTTCCCGGCCGGGTGGCGGCGCAAGTGATGAACCTTGGCGCCTGGGACGACCTGACCGCGTTGGTCGAGGCTGTCGGCGAGCCGTATCTGAGGCAAGTGCTTCAAGAGGCGGAAGCCGGGCAGTTGGATGCCCGCTCCTGGCATTACTGGCACTACCGGCTCGGCCTTGCCGAATACGGAAAGATTCCGGTGCCGCCGATGCCGGCAAGGAAGACGGCGTGAGTTCTCATTCTCCGATGAGTTTGCAGGCGATCGGGATTGTCTGGCCTTCAATCGCCGTGAGCGAGCCCTCGTAAATCCCGCAATCAAGCAGATTGTTCGGCGAGGATTTGCGGCCGGAGTAGACGTTGATCAAGAGCTGCGGACCCTGACTGTTGAGCCATTTGATCATGGGCTGATTGAGCTTCACTTGTTCGAACTTGGCCGTCGCGCCGGGAGCCACCTCGCGTTTCACTTCGCCCATGTCGATTTCGCCGATATGGTCGATGTATTTCTTGGGCGTGCCCGGTATGGGGGAACCGGACAGATAGCCCACGACAATCACGGTCTCTTTTCCCGCGACGAGCGTGGCCATCGCCTTCTGCGAATAGGTGACGGTTACGGTAAAGCCGGGAACGACAGCGGGCAGTGTCGCAGGTTTAGCGGCCGGCTGTTGAGCCAACGCCGGGCTGAGTGCCGCAGCCACAAGTAGAAGAAGAACCGCTTGAGCAAATCTCCGATGCATGGACGCAATCGTACCCCAACCGAACATCGCTTGGCGACGAAAATTACGGCGCGGCCGTACGGGCGTCCTTCGAACAACAGTGTGTTTCAAAAACAAGTTTTGTATCAGTCGTCCGCCGGCTTCGCCGACCCGCGGTCGATGAAACTGTAACGCCGGCATCCTTGCCGGCTGTCGTGCGGGCGTCCTCGCCCGCACATCGGCACCCTCGCAAGGCAGTTTCTTTTTAGTCGTCCACCGGCTTCGCCGACCCGCGGTCGATGAAACTGTAACGCCGGCATCCTTGCCGGCTGTCGTGCGGGCGTCCTCGCCCGCACATCGGCACCCTCGCAAGGCAGTTTCTTTTTAGTCGTCCGCCGGCTTCGCCGACCCGCGGTCGATGAAACTGTAACGCCGGCATCCTTGCCGGCTGTCGTGCGGGCGTCCTCGCCCGCACATCGGCACCCTCGCAAGGCAGTTTCTTTTTAGTCGTCCACCGGCTTCGCCGACCCGCGGTCGATGAAACTGTAACGCCGGCATCCTTGCCGGCTGTCGTGCGGGCGTCCTCGCCCGCACATCGGCACCCTCGCAAGGCAGTTTCTTTTTAGGGCGCGACTTCAGTCGCGCCGAAAGGGCCCACAACAAATGGGGTTTTACAGGCCGCGGAAAACCCCACCGCAGCTGCGGTTTTGAAAGGGCACGAATTTATTCGTGCCGTAAGTGCTGCAGAATGATTGTCGGCTTCAGCCGCTGAGGGATGTTTTTCGCGACCTTCGCCTGGCCTCCAGACTTTTTCCGCAGTCTGTTTAACCCCTGAACAATTCCGGCGAAACTCGCCATGGCATCTTTGAAGCAAGCCCGCGCCAACACGATCACCCGGTATTGCGCAGCCCCGCCGAAATTCCGTTGATGGTCGCCGCGATCACGCGGTTCACTTCGGGCGTGTCTTCGCCGGCGCGCTTGCGGCGCAGCATGTCCACCTGGATCAAATGCAGGGGGTCGACGTAGGGGTTGCGCAGCTTGATGGAGTGGGCCAGAACCTGGTTGCTCTGGAGCAGCTCCGTCTGGCGCAGGATGGCAAGTAGCCCGCGCATGCTGCGATGGAACTCGGCCTCAAACATGTCGTAAACGCGCTCGCGCAACGCTTCGTCCTTGACCAGCGTGGAATAGAGCCGCGCGGTGCCCATGTCGGCCTTGCCCAGCGCCATTTCCACGTTGCGCAGCAGGTCGATGAACAACGGAAACTCTTTGGCCATTACCTGCAAAAGCGGCAACGCGCCGGGCTGGGCCAGGAACCGGTCGATGGCGTAGCCTACGCCGAACCACGCGGGCACGAGCAGCCGCGACTGCGTCCAGCCGAAGACCCACGGGATGGCGCGCAGATCGGAAAGCTTCGGCGAATCGTTGCGCCGCGCAGGCCGCGAACCGATCTTGGCGTTTTCCAATTCACCAACGGGAGTTGATTGCTCGAAGTAGGTGATGACGCCGGGGTCTTCGAGGATGTGCTCGCGATAAAAGTCGTGAGCGAAGCCGGAAAGCGTGTCGAGCGCGGCTTCCCACTCCGGCTTGAGCACGCCGGTGAAGTGGCCCTCGGGATCGCGCGCATTGGGCCGCGCGAGAGCGTCTAATGACGCGGCAATCATGGTTTCAAGATTGCGCTCGGCCAGCACTTCGTCGGCGTATTTGAAGTTGAGTACCTCGCCCTGCTCGGTGATGCGCAACTGGCCGTCGAAGGCGTCGAAGGGCTGGGCAAAGATGGCGCGATGCGTGGGCCCGCCGCCCCGGCCCACCGTGCCGCCGCGGCCGTGGAACATGCGCAGCTTGATGCCGGCTTCGCGCGCGACGACATGCAATTCCCGGTGCGCGCGGAAGATCTCCCACGTGGAGGTCAGCATGCCGCCGTCTTTATTGGAATCGGAGTAGCCGAGCATGATCTCCTGCCAGTCGCCCCAACTGGCGACCAGCTTGCGATAGTCGGGCCGGCTCCAGAGCTCGCGGCAGATGGCGGGCGCGTTGCGCAGGTCTTCAATGGATTCAAAAAGCGGCACCGGCATGAGGCCGGGATCGGTGCCGGAGCTTTCTCTTGCGCCTTCCACAGTAACGCCGCCCAGCCGCGCCAGGCGAATGACGGCCAGCACGTCTTCCACCGACGATGCGCCGCTGATGACGTAGTGACGAATGGATTCAGGCGAGCATCCCTGCTTCACTTCGGCGATGACGCGGAAGGTTTCAAGCGCGCTGGCGGTTTGCGCGGAGAGTCCGCTGGCCAGCGAGGGCGCGATGGTGTCGCTGATGGCCTCCTGCAAGGCCGCGGCGTGGACGCGCGCATGCTGGCGGACGTCGAGCGTGTGCAGATGCAGGCCGAAGCTGCGCACCTGCAAAATGAGCGGATCGATGAGCGTGCGCGCAATGCGAATGCCGCCGTTGGCCGCGAGCGACGCGCGCAGGATTTCGAGATCGTCAACGAAATCCTGCACCGAGCAGTAGGCGGGCAGCGCCTGGATCAGCTTGTCGTGGCTGTGCGCCAGCGTGTAGGGCATCACGGGCAGCGCGACGCCGGCGGCCGCATGCGCTTCGCCCGCCTGCTCCAGCGTGCGCTGGATGCGCGCCTTGAGGCAGATGGCAAAACGGCGATAGTACTCAAATTCGTATTGCGCCCCGAAGACCTGCGATTCGGGCGTGTGCACCTGCGCAACGTAAGCGCGCAGGCGCTCCAGCAGCGCGCCGCTCACAGGCCGCTGCTGGGCGCTCGACGTGAGCAGGTCGATGATGAAGTCGAGCTGGCGCTGGTAATAGAGCAGGAGATGGGCGCGGGCGAACTGCAGCGCGGCGCGCGTCACCTCGGGCGTCACAAAGGGATTGCCGTCGCGGTCGCCGCCGATCCAGGAGCCGAAGCGAAGCACGATGGGCAGCTCGTGCGGCTCAATCTCCAGGCCGTAGGCCGCGTAGAGCGCAGCGGAAATCTCGCGATAGAGTTCGGGCACCGTCTCGAAGATGGAGACGTCGTAGTAGTCGAGGCCCATCTTGACCTCGTCGTAGACGGTGGGCCGGCGCGAACGCACCTCGTCGGTCTGCCACAGGCCGGTGATCTCTGCCAGCACAAGTTCTTCCAGCCGCGCCATATCCTGCTCGGGAATGGGAATGCGATCGAGGGCCTCAAGAAATTCTCCGATGCGGCGGCGCTTGAACATGACGGTGCGGCGCGCCGCTTCCGTGGGATGGGCCGTGAAAACCGGTATGATGAGCACGCGGCGCAGCCAGTCCAGGGCCTCTTCCGCGCCGATGCCCACGCGGCGCATCTCGCAAAATGTGCCTTCGAGCGAGCCTCTCTGGCGGCCCGCCTGCCCGCTCAGGCGCAGGGCCACGCGACGGCGTTTGCGATGATTGGTTTCCGCCAGATTGATCAGCTCGAAGTAGAAGGCAAAGGCGCGCGTGAGCAGGACGGCGCGCTCGACAGGCAGCGAGTGCACCATCTCGAGCGCGACGGCGGCAAGGTGGGCGGCTTCCTCGGCGCGGCCACGGGCCTCGACATCGCGGCGGGTGATGGTTCCCTGGCGCAGGGCCTCGACCTGTGCGAACGCCTCGTCGCCGGCCTGTTCGCGCAGCACCGCGCCCAGCAACGTGCCCAGCGAGCGCACGTCGCGGCGCAGCGGCGCCTCCTTCAGGTCGCCGGACTGCGCTTCCAGTTCGGCCAGCCGCTGGGACCAGCTCTCGGGGTTCCACAATAGAGCCATCGTCTTTTGATTATGCACGAGGGGATTCGAATTTCGCCTTATCGCCACAGGCAGGAAACCGGCGCGGCAAAGAGCCGGCGGCCGAAGGGAACGGAGGTCTCTCCGTCGTAAAGCACGATTCCAGCCTTTAAGGTGTCTCCGCAGGCAGCGGCCAGCTTGCGAAGCCCCTTGAAGTCCGCGGCCAGCACGGTAGCGGCGGCCTTGACCTCGATGCCTACCACCGCCCCGGCCGTGTCTTCCAATACGAGGTCCACTTCGTCCTGATCTTTGTCGCGATAGTGAAAGATCGAGCACGAGCGATCCATCCACGAGACCTCTTTGAGAATCTCGGAAAAAACAAAGGTCTCAAGCAGCTTGCCGAAGACGGTGCGATCGGCGGCAACGCGCTCTTCGGTCACGCCCAAAAGCGCGGCCAGCAGCCCGGAATCGAGAAAATGCAGCTTGGGCGTTTTCACCAGGCGTCTCAGCTCGTTCCGGAACCAGGGCTGCAATCTGCGCACCAGAAACAACTGCTCCAGAATGCCCACGTACCTTCTCGTCGTCTTGTCGTCGAAGCCGATCTGGCCGCCCACCTGGGTAAAATTGGTCAACTGGCTGGAATACCGGGCCAGCACCTGGAGCAGGCGCGGCATCCGGTCCAGCCTCTCCACCTCGGCGATGTCGCGCACGTCCCTTTCGACAATGGCCCGGATGTAGTCTCGCGCCCAGGCACGGCGCCTTGCGGGCCGTTTGCGCCGCAGCATCTCCGGGTAGCCTCCGGTGAGCACCGCCTCCACCAGATCCTTGCCGATGAGGAGGCCGCCCGGCTTCACCAGCCTGCCCCGAAATGCTGCTTCGAGAAACCCGGGCTTCTTCCCGCGAATCTCAGCCTGGGCCAAAGGCAGCAGGCTGACAATCTCCATGCGGCCAGCCAGGCTTTCCGCGACCCTGGGCACGGTGAGGAGATTGGCGGAGCCGGTGAGCAGAAAGCGCCCCGGCTGGCGGTCCAGATCCACTCTTCTCTTGATGGCCCGCAAAAGTTCGGGCGCCCGCTGCACTTCGTCGATCGTGTACCTGCCGGAAGCGCGCACCAGCCCGGCTGGATCGCTGCGCGCCGCCTCGAAAACCGTCTCGTCGTCGAGCGTGAGGTACTCGCGGCGGCCCGCCACCAGATCGCGGACCATGGTGGTCTTGCCGCACTGGCGGGGCCCATCCACCAGGACAACCGGAGTATCCTTGAGCGCCGTGGCCACGGCTGCGGCGGCAAAACGCGGGTGAAGCGCGGTTATCTCTTCGGCCATTTCGGATTTCATGTTCGTCCAATCCGGATTCACATCTCGTCCAATCCGGATTCACATCTCGTCCAATCCGGATTCACATCTCGTCCAATCCGGATTATATATCCGTCCAATCCGGATTATACACGCGTCCGAGCCGGAGTGAAAACCAGTAAACACGGGCCAAAACTGAGCGAATTACGCTTTTGCGGAAGCTCACGAAACGTCAAGCTGCCCCATCAGTTCTTCCCACTCGGCAGTGAGCGCGGCCAACTGCGTGCGGAGCTCCCCGGCGAGTGTGGTGAGGCGCTGCGTTTCGGCCGCGGAGACGTAAACGCCGAGTTGTTCCTCAGTGTGCGCAAGGGAGGCTTCGACGCGCGGGATCTCTTCCTCGAGAAAGACGCAGCGCCCCTTCATCTGCTTCTCCTTGATGGGATTCAGCCGGCGGCCGCGGTTTGCGGGCGACGCTGCTGCTCCGTTCAACTCATCGTATCCACCCTCGATGAGGAGGATTGTTCTGGCAGGCGCGACCTTTTCGGCAGCGAACTGTTTGGGCGCGGCGGCGATATTTTTGGTCTCCGTCCCAGGCGTTCCAGCCGCCAGCACTTCTTTCCTGCGCAAATAATCTTCGTAATTGCCTTCGTACGCCGTGATGGCGCCGCTATCGATCTCCAGCACGCGCGTGGCCAGGCGATCGATGAAATAGCGATCGTGCGAGACGAAAACCACCGTACCGGTGTAACCGGAAATGGCTTCGAGCAGCACATCCTTGGCGCGCATGTCGAGGTGGTTGGTAGGCTCGTCGAGAAGCAGAAAGTTTGACGGCGAGACGAGAATGCGCGCCAGTGCGTAGCGGTTGCGCTCGCCGCCGGAGAGCACCCCCAGCGGCTTGAAGACGTCGTTGCCGGAAAAGAGAAAACAGCCGAGCAGCGAGCGCAGCGCAACCTCGGGCACTCTGAGAGCCGCCCGGCTGATGTCATCGAGCATTCTCGCCTCGGGATCGAGCACCTTGTACTGATCCTGCGCGAAGTATTCGGCAACCACGTTGTGGCCGAGCTTAATGGAACCCGCGGTGGGCGTTTCGTCACCGATGAGGAGCTTGATGAGAGTCGACTTGCCCGCGCCGTTTACGCCGACCAGCGCCACGCGATCTCCGCGCTCGATCGTGAAGCGCGCCCCCGCGAAGACGCACTTCGCGCCGTAATCCTTCCCCAGGTTCTGTGCCTCTGCAACCGTGCGGCCCGAGGGCGGCGGCTGGGGAAATTTGAAGTGGATGACAGGCTCTTCCTCGGGAATCTCGATGCGCTCGATCTTTTCGAGTTCCTTGATCCTCGACTGCACCTGCTTGGCCTTGGTGGCCTGCGCCCTGAACCGATTGATGAAGGCCTCAAGGTGCTCGATGCGCTCGCGCTGGTTGCGCCATGCAGCCACGAGCTGACCGCGCCGCTCCTCTTTCTCTTTTAAATATTTGGTGTAGTTGCCGTGATAGATCGTGAGGCGCTTGTTCCAGATCTCCACGGTCCGGTCGATGGTGACGTTGAGAAAATAGCGGTCGTGCGAGATGAGGATGTAACCGAACGGGTAGCTCTTGAGGTAGCCTTCGAGCCAGTTACGGGTTTCGAGATCTAAATGGTTGGTAGGCTCGTCGAGGAGCAGCAGGTTGGGTTTGGCGAGCAGCAGCTTGGCCAGCGCAATGCGCATCTGCCAGCCGCCCGAAAACTCGTCGGTCTGGCGCGACCAATCCTCTTTACCAAAGCCCAGGCCGGTGAGCACGCTGCCTACCTGCGCGTCGAGCGCGTAGCCGTCGAGCGCGTGAAAGCGATCCTGCAATACGGAATAGCGCTCGGCAACGGCCTCGTATTCGGAACTTTCGTGATTCAGCTCGGCCAATTGGCCTCCCAGCCGCTCCACTTCGCGTTCCATCTCGTGCAGCTCGTCGAACACGGCGAGGCACTCGTTGAACACTGTCCGGCCGGTGAGTTGCAACCCCTCCTGGGGCAGATAGCCGATGCTGATGCCGCGCGTCTGGTCGAGGGTTCCGTAGTCGAGCATCTCGAGGCCGGTGAGAATCTTCATCAGCGTGGACTTGCCGGTGCCGTTGGCGCCGACCAGCGCGGTTTTTTCGTCGCTGCGAATGAGCCAGTCGGCCTCAAGAAAAAGAACTCTCGGCCCGAAGCGTTTTCCGGCATTTTTGAGCGAAAGCATGAGATTCTATTTTCGCAGAGACAGATTGCGTTCTGTTCCGACGACGCCGTTTTTCACGTCGCCTGGGAAGGCGTGCGACCCAGTGGGCCGGATGCGGCAGGTTTTGGGGCGCCAGAGTGACGAGGGATACATTTGATGAACGCCGGGATGGCATTGCTGGTTGCGGGCGTTGCACTGGGGGGAACGGTGGCCATGGTGGAGTGCCAGGAGCTGGACCGCGACGGGGCTCTGAAGCTGAACCAGATTCAGGTGATCGGAACGCACAACAGCTACCACGCCGGCATTCCGCCCAGCGAAAGCCGTCTTTGGAAGATCAAGGCGCTTTCCATCTGGGAGGGCCTGGATTACAAGCACGAGCCGCTCACGCAGCAACTGGACAGCGGCGTTCGCCAGATCGAGCTGGATATTTTTGCCGACAGCCAGGGCGGCCGCTACGCGCATCCCACTGGGCTCGAGATGGTGGCCGCGGCGCACCTTCCGCCCGACCCGCCGTTCGACCCTGAGGGCCTGATGATGCAGCCCGGCTTCAAGGTGATGCACGTGCAGGATCTCGACTTTCGCAGCGTGTGCCAGCCGTTCACGGCATGTCTTGAAGAAGTGCGCGCTTGGTCGCATGCGCATCCCGGTCACATTCCGATTTTTATTTTGGTGGAGACGAAACAGGACTCGACGCACGGCCCGATGCACCTGACGGAAGCGGAGCTGTTCACGGCGAAAATCTTCGACGAGCTGGACGCCGCAATCCGCTCTGTGTTTCCGGCCGGGGAGATCGTCACGCCCGACGACGTGCGCGGATCGTACGAAACGCTGAACGAGGCGGTGCTGGCCGGAAATTGGCCGACACTAAAGAGCGCGCGCGGCAAGGTGATTTTCCTCATGGATCAAAGGCCCGTCGGCCCGGTGTATCTGGAAGGGCATCCTTCGCTGCGCGGACGCGTGCTGTTTACTAATGCCGTGCCCGGCGAGCCCGACGCGGCATTTACTGAAATGAATAACGGGCCCGCAAGCAAGATTGAAAAGCTGGTGCAGCAGGGTTATCTGGTGCGCACACGGACGGACGACAGCACCCGCGAGGCGCGCATCAACGACACGCGGCGGCGCGACGCCATGATCGCGAGCGGGGCGCAGATTTTGAGCACGGATTATCCGGCGAGCGAGCCGGCGCGATGGCAGGGACACTACTTCGTCGCTCTGCCGGAAAATGTCGCGGCGCGCTGCAATCCGGTGAACTGGCCGGAGAGCTGTGGGGAAAGTGATGAGTCCCGGTTCGGCGCGGGGGCAGGATCCGACGCGCGCAAGAACGCGTTGCGTTAGGGCCTGATCTCGACCGGCGTGCCAATCGGCGCCAGATCCCAGATTTCGTCGATCTCCTCATCGGTCACAGCGATGCATCCCAGCGTCCAGTCGTACAGGCGATGCGCCGCGCCAATGTACCCCTTGCCATTCGGCAAACCATGAATCATGATGGCGCCGCCGGGCGCGACGCCGAGCTTGGCCGCGCGCTTGCGGTCTTCGGCATTCGGATAAGAAACGTGCAGCGCCTTGTGATAATGGCTCTCCGCGGTGCGGCTGTCGATGATGTAATGACCCTCGGGGGTTCGCCCATCGCCCTCGCGCTCCTTGGGCGCCAGTCCACCCTGGCCCAGCGCCACTTTGTAGGTGCGGATCACTTTGCCGCCCTCGAGCAACTCCAGCACATGATCCTTCTTCAGAATCAAAATCAAGTCGGCTTTCTGCCGAGGAGGCGGTTGCTGGGGCAATAACGGCAACGCGAAACCGAGAATCGTACACCAAACCGCAGCGCGCATCCACCGTTGGAGAATTCGCATTTTGCCGCCATGTGGATTCATGCGCTCACTGTACTACAAGTCCACTAGATCTCTGGCCGCTTCAAGACGAACATTTCCGTGCCCCATCCATTCGCCCGCTTTTGGGGCGAATGGGTGGGATAGCAAAAACTCAACCGGTATGAATTCAAGCGGCCAGAGCTCTAGAGCGGAACCAGAGTAACCGTGTCCTTTTGAGTTTTGAGCAGGGTCGCCGCTCCCTGATGGCCGCGTCGACTTGAATGCCGTGCTTTCTGGATACATCTTCTCTGGTTCCGCTCTAGTCGAGGTGGAACACTTCTTCCATCTCAGTCCACCACTCACCCTCGCCGCGGTCGGGGAGCGGATCTTGCATGGGCTTCATCAGCGCCCACCATTCCTGCGTGGTTTTATCGGCGGCCATGCGCGCCATATCGGCGTCGAAATCCGTGCCGTGATATTCGAAGTAGCTGAAGAGGGTATGATCGCGCAGGTAGATGGAGTAGTTGCGAATATTACAGGCGTGAATCATATCGAGCACTGCGGGCCAGACGGCGGCGTGGTGCTCTTTGTACTTCTGTTCGGTCTCGGGCTTGAGGCCAATCACCATTCCGTAGCGTTTCATGCGACCTCCGTTCGGTTGCAATGGCCGGTCAGCCCAGGCAAATCAAAGGAAAGGCGAAGGCCGCGGCGAAATCTTAAAACGAATCCCACAACGCGCGGAAAAATCAATCATAATCCGGTTAAGGCCCGCTCTGAGCGGCGACGAGGCGAACCATGTCGATGGGAGCAGACTCGACGAGTCCGGACGGACGATGGCATATCGTTTGGGTGGTCAAAAAGGATTTCCATGCCTACTTTGAATCCGATACCACCTATGAAGTCCAGGTGTGGAATGCCGCCGCCAATAAGGTCGTGGAAACTTTCAGTCGTAATGAATTCGAAAACAGCAACGGAGAGCAGCGTGACGGGGTTCGCGCTGTTGAATTTACTGCCGACAGTTCTGCGGTGGTAGCCACCTACGAAGACGGCCGGACAGAAACGGTGCCCCTTCCGCCGCCTGATCGCCCATAATGCTTCACGGCGTCATCCAAAATCAGAGTCAGCCCAGGTCCGGCAGATCGAACTCGCCCAGTTGGAGCGGGTAGACGCCGTGTTCGCGCACCAGCCGCACCACGTAGTCGTAGCTCTCGCCGGACACGTTCGTCGGCACCGAGTGATCGGATTGAAAGATGAATCCGCCGCCCTTGGCCGCGTTTAGCTTGGTGAGCACGGCGGCGCGGAGTTCTTCTTTACTGCCCGCGGCCCACAGTTGCACGTCCATGTTGCCGCAGAAACCGAGGCGATGGCCGAGCCGGCGGCGCAGATCGACCGCGTCGAGGCCGGCCTTGTACTCGAGCGGATTGTACGCATCGACTCCGATTTCAATGAAGTCCTCGAAGATGCGGCTCACATTGCCGCAACCGTGATAAATCACCGGCAGCCCATGGCTGTGACACTCGTCAATCATGGCCTTCACTCCCGGCTTGAAATGCTGGCGCCAGAATGCGGGCGAGAAGAGCATGCCTTTCTTATAGGCCACGTCGCCCCAGATGATGATGCCGGCCAGCCGTCCCTGCGCCGCCTTGATTTGCGCGCGAACAATGCCGAGATTGAATGCGTGCAGGCGTTCGACGAAGCGGGCGATAGCGTCGGGATATTCGCCCATCCACATCATCGCGTTTTCCGTGCCCACGATGCGCCAGATCATCTCATGGGCCTCGCACGCGCCGCCATAAACAGGGAAATCTTCGTACTCTGCGGCTACGCGATCGACAAACGGTGCGATGTTGCGCTCGAAGCCATCGCCCACGCCGTTGATCTGGTCATCGCCGGCCAGGAAAAAGCGGCGCTCGTCGAAAGGATCGTCGAACTCGAAGGCCTCCATCTTCTCGACGGTGTCGGTGTCGAAGGCGACAAAAGCCGGCATGGGCAGATCGAACCTTTTGCGGACGGTTGCGCCGAAGCCGGTGTGGACGGTGACTTCCGATTCGTCGTCGCGCAGGATGTCAAACGGCCGGATATGCGGATCCATATTGGGCGCCACCACGCGCCAGTCGAGATCGTAATAGCGGTAGATGTCGGTGTCGGCCGCCAAACCGAGTTCGCTGCGCCAGCGGCTCAAGAACCCGCCCCAGAAGAAATCGCTGATCGGCACGCGATCGGGCTCTTCGTGGCGCAGCGCCTTGTTCATCCGCTCCAGCTTGGCGAGGCAGTTTACGGTTCTTTCCATCTTGTGATCTTCCTTGCTCCGGTCCTCGCCGCGGTTGCGGCGCTTCCGGCCTTCCCTTGATCCTCTTCGAACGCAATCTGTGCGATTGAAGCCCCTATATTAGTCCAGGCGCAAGAATCTTCCCATCGCATATTCACGCTCGCAGGCAAAGGCGGTTATGATCAATGTGCTTTGGCGCTGGCAACAGCGGCGCAGTCCAAATTGCGGAATGTGGAGGAAGTATGAGCACGAGTTTCACGCATCGGCGGGAGTTTTTGAAGCAGGCGGGATTGGTGGGATCGCTGGCGCCAGCGGCGATGATGGCGGGGCTGCCGGAGAGCGCGATGGCGTTCGGCCGCGGAGCGGGGCGCGTCGTCGAAGATGCGGTTGTTCCCGTGCAGGGCGACGAAGCGCCAAAGTATCACATCAAGTTTGCCGTGTGCGGCATGAGCCACGACCACATCTACGGAATGATCGGCGCGGTGCAGCGCGGAGGCGGCGAGCTGGTGGCCGCGTGGGGCGGCGAAGCGGACAAGATTGCGGCGTTCCGCAAGCGTTATCCCGATGTGAAGTTCGCGAAGACGCAGGACGAGATCCTCGACGACCCGGAAGTGCAACTGGTCCTGACCTCGCAGGTCGCCAGCGAGCGTGCCGGGATCGCCGTGCGCGCCATGAAGCGCGGCAAGGATTTTCTCTCCGACAAGCCCGGCATGACGACGCTCGAGCAACTGGCCGACGTGCGCAAGACCATCGCCGAGACCAAGCGCATCTATGCGATTCTCTATAGCGAACTGCTGGAGGTGAAGGCGGCAGTGTACGCCGGAGTGCTGGTGAAGCAGGGCGCGATCGGCAAGGTGATTCAGACCATCAATATTGCGCCACACCAGATCTTCCAGCATGCGGGCGACGCCGGCGGCAGCGGCGGCCGGCCCGATTGGTTCTGGAATCCCGACCAGTACGGCGGAATTCTGTGCGACATCGGTTCGCATCAGGTCGACCAGTTTCTGTTCTTCACGGGGTCGACCGAGGCTGAGGTCGTGGAGTCGCAGATCGCCAACGTGCGCCATCACGATCGTCCGCGCTTTCAGGATTTTGGCGACATGGTGTTGCGCGGCAATCGCGGACTGGGCTATGTGCGGCTGGACTGGTTCACGCCCTACGGACTGGGCACCTGGGGCGACGGGCGCCTGTTTATTCTGGGCACCGAAGGATATATGGAGGTGCGCAAGTACACCAACGTCGGCGTGAGCCACCAGGGCAACAATCTTTTCGTGGTCGACCAAAAGCAGGCGCGGATGATTGACTGCAATGCCATGCCCTTGCCTTTCGGGCCGCAGTTTGTGGCCGACATCGTAAACCGCACGCACCTGGCGCAGAATCTCGACGAGGCGTTGCTGGCCGCGGAGCTGGTGCTCAAAGCGCAGAAGAACGCCAAGTGGGTGACGCTCGAAGAATAGAATCGAGCCGCAAGGGAGATCGAAGCGCCTCCGATCTTCGGCCCGGCTGCGCTGCCGCCATCCAAAGTCAGTTCAACGGCTCGGCTAATAAACAATTTGCCGCTGAAAGATGCGCACGCCCACCCGCATCTGGCAAACTCTCAATAGCATCTCTGCGACGGGAGTTGAATCCACATGGCCCAGACAGGAGCTTTGCGGGAAGCGGCTCAAAACCGGCAAAGGAATTTGCTGCCCGTCTGTCTGGTTTCAGCCGACGAAGACTTCGTAAACCTGGTGGCCCTCGAAATTGAACCATGGTGCCGCGTGACTCGGCGCTCGGAATACGATGGGCTGGCGCAATGGGCGCAGCACCAGGACACCAACTGCGCCGTCGTCCTCGATATCGACACCCAGGGCAAAGACCCGATCGGCGGCCTTCGCGTTTTGAACGAGCTACGCCGCCTCGACGCCAATCTGACGCTCATTTCCGTCAGCCGTGCCGCAGCCCGCTCCGTTGAAAAGCAGTCGCTCGAAGCCGGAGCGGATGTGCATTTCCGTGCGCCGGTGGACGTGGGCGAATTGCGCACCGCGCTCGTCGAGTTGCTGCGCTATCCGCGCAGAAGCGGTCAAGCTCAGTCAGGTTCTGGAAGCCAGCCGGTTCCAGGATTTCATCGGCTCCAGCGAACCCATGCGCAACGCGTACGACGCCATCCGGCAGGTGGCTGGCAGCCAAATCAACGTGCTCATCCGCGGCGAAAGCGGAACCGGCAAAGAATTGGCCGCGCGCGCTGTCGTCGCCCTCAGCCAGCGGGCCGACAAGCCCTTCATTCGGCTCAACTGCGCGGCGCTGCCGGAAAATCTGATTGAATCGGAACTCTTCGGCAGCGAGCGAGGCGCGTTTACCGGAGCCACCGAATCGCGTCCTGGCCAGATCGAGTTGGCCGATAAAGGCACGCTCTTTCTCGACGAGATCGCCACTCTGGCGGTGGACCTGCAGACCAAGCTGCTGCGCGTTCTGGAAGACCGCCAGGTGCAGCGTCTGGGCGGCCGAACCCACCGCAAGATCGATTTCCGCCTGATTTGCGCAACCAACGAGCCGCTCGAAGAAATGGTGCGCGCCGGGCGTTTTCGAGAAGATCTCTACTACCGGGTCAACGTCGTGCCCATCCAGTTGCCCGCGCTTGCGCGAACGCGAGGGCGACATTCCCCTGCTGTGCCGGCATTTTCTTCAAGTCCATTGTGCGGCCAACGGCAAGGCCGAGAAGTATCTCACCGAGGAGGCGCTGGCGACCTTCGAGGAACATACCTGGCCGGGAAACGTGCGCGAACTGGAAAACCTGATTCAGCGCCTCGTAGTTACGGTGCGAAGAGACGACTATTGACGTGAGCGACCTGCCGCCACGCGTGGTGCGCGAAAGCGTCACCGCTCAGGAAGCGATATTGGTTCCGGCCGAGGGCACCGACTTCGACGCCGAAGTCAGCCGGCTCGAAGTGGCCCTGCTGACCACCGCCTTGCGCCGCACCGGAGGCAGCAAAGCAGCAGCCGCGCGCCTGTTGAGTATCGACGTGCAGCGCATGAAGTACCTTTGCCGCAAATATGCGCTGTAGAACTCCGATGGGTTAAAAATTTACCCATGATCGATTAATTTTTCACCCATTCGGCAATCCCCTCCACCGGATGGAAAAATAGCCTTCCGCGCGTAAATGACTACAGATCAAAGGCTTGCACATTTTCCCGCTTGCCGGTGCCGGTTTGGCATGCCGGTTGCAATAAGGTATGGCGTCAAGCAGTTCTGAAAAATCTGAGGGAGGAAAAAGAAAATGGCAATCACAAAGAAATCACTCATCAGCAGCGGAATGACCACCACGAAGAAACCCGACCTTTACAACCCCGCGGCAGCCAGCAAGATGTACGCGGCGAACAAGATTCTTCCCGGCAATGCTCTGAAGCCCGGCAATGCTCTGAAGCCCGGCAATGCTCTGAAGCCCGGCAATGCTCTGAAGCCCGGCAATGCTCTGAAGCCCGGCAATGCTCTGAAGCCCGGCAATGCTCTGAAGCCCGGCAATGCTCTGAAGCCCGGCAACGCCCTGAAGCCCGGCAATGCTCTGAAGCCCGGCAATGCTCTGAAGCCCGGCAACGCTCTGAAGCCCGGCAACGCCCTGCGGCCCGGAAGCGCCTTCAGGCAGGGATAGCGACTTCAAGCCTGGCAGCGCTATAACCGTTAACCGGTGTTGGCGCTGCCACGCAGGTCGATTGCGGGAAACTCAGGCGTTCTTTTTGACGCAAGCGGCTGGTAGCCTGAGATCGATCGAGATTTCCGTTTGCGGCAATCGGCTCGAATGGCCCTCCCCCAGTGCCTTGCGCTTCACTTTATCCTTGATTCTCCAGAGACAAGAACGGCAACCGCGCCAGCGGTTGCCGTTCTCGTCAGTTCACCAGACGTGGGCTTTAACCAGGTTGGCCCCGACCGTGAACATACGGCCGGCGAGGCTCCGCCTGACTCCGAAGATCTTCGCTGGGCCGGCTTCGCCGAGGCGCGGGCTGCCCGCGGATAGGGGCAGGGTCATGCGTGCTGTGTAGAAGACCGGGAGCGTGACGCCCTGGTAATCCTGCTCGGCTACCAGGCCCTGGGCAAGGTTTTGAGCGTCGCCACCCGGCTGAGCCAGTCTCAAATGAACAGGTGAAAAGCGGCCGGGAAGCTCGATCGCGGCTTCAGCGCCGGCGGGAATGTTCTGAAGAGCTGCTACGGGAATGTAAATTCGCACGACAAGCGGCCCATCGTCGGCGAGATCGAGCAACGCCTGCCCGGATCCCACCTGCTGACCGAGAAGCGCATCGGGATCCGCGGTGAGCACGATTCCGTCTGCCGGCGCAACCACGACCAACGACGACTGAGCCTCGGTTGCGAGCCGGGTGAATCGCTGCGAAGCGTCTTGATCCGCGGCGGCCGGTCCGATGCTTTGCCCGCGCAACTCCGCATTAAACGCTTGAAAGCTCGCGTTGCGGGTTTGCGCCCTGGCCGACTCAACCATTGAATCCGACATGGGACTGGTCATGGTGAGCAGCGGCTGTCCGGCACGCACTTTCTCACCCTCCCGAACTAGTACTTCAACCACTCTTCCGGGAACGGCCGCATGAAGCGTTTCCGATTGCATCGGCTCCACGACATAATATGCGTCCTCGCGATCGCGCCAAAGCGGCACGAACAGAAGTACAACCAACAAAGCGGCCGCGACTACAAGATTGGATGTGTGCGCCAGAGACGGCCTCGGCTGAATTTCTATTCCCATACCTCCTTAACTACTTTGCCTAAGGGAACGCAGGCGCGATTTGAAAATGACGAAGGCCACCGCAGGCGGCGGGAATGAGAGCCCACTCGGCCAGCCAGTGGGAAAAAATGTTGTAAGAGAAGCGGATAATAAGGAACAACAGAAAATAGC
Organism: uncultured Acidobacteriaceae bacterium; assembly: GCA_963732305.1. GTDB lineage: Bacteria > Acidobacteriota > Terriglobia > Terriglobales > Acidobacteriaceae > Telmatobacter. The sequence goes on along the minus strand of CAVSYW010000001.1, from coordinate 150,899 downwards.
TGTAAGCTCCGGAGACAATCGCATAGAAGACATAAGAACAGCGACACGCCTGCGCGGAACAACGATGGGCTCCACCGGCAGGCGCAGAATGCGGCTCTGCAACCATCCGCTCAGAAAAGCCGTGGAACGTTCCTTCAACTCGGGAATGCCCATCGATTCAGTGAGGAAGTAATAGCCGTCCAGCTTGATGAGCGGATTGAGATTGATGAACAAGACGACGACTCCGGTATAGAATGATCTGGATAAGCGAAATCGTGCAGCCACTTCCCAGGCTGGGTATTCAGCCACACGATCATGGCCAGTCCGCAGATCACCATCTCGATCCAGATGCCGGCGATGATGGCGGCCAGCCGCTGCATCTTGGTGGAATAAACCCAGACTTCGGTCATATCGACATAAAAGGCAGGCATGAGATACAGGAACATCAAGCCCATGCTGTGAACCTGCCCGCCGTAGTGCTTGCAGGTGAGCCCATGGGCCGTTTCATGGATGAAGCCGAGACCATAATCAGCAGCCAGAACTGCAACGACATCCAGAACCGGTCTTGTGGTGTAGTTGTAATAGAGCGCCATATCCGGCCCCATGAACGTTCCACTTGGCTGATGAAAATCGCTGGCTTCAAACGCGAACAGCAGGACCACGACAGCACGGTCCACGGGCTGTAGACGTACTTTGCCGATGGTGCTGTCCAGCCATCCGAGGTAGCCGTCCGGATCCCATGCGGAAAAGCAGCATTTGTGACCACGTTGAATTTGGAGTTGCGCTCGGCGTGGCGCGCCTCGCTGGGTCGATCAGCTTCTGGCTCAGGGCCAGGTTCTTCTCCTGCGGGGTCTTGTACCAGAAACCGTCGCCCTCCAGGCCATCGGCAAACGCACGCACGTCGTCCGGGCTGAGCGGCTTGCCCCGATCTGCTCGGTGTAAATCGTCGGCAATCTCTTCATAAGTGCGAACGCCGTCAAAAAGACCGGAAAGCTGCCCATTGCGAAGGCGGGAAGCGGAAGAACTTCGCCTTTCGCGCTTGCAGGACGCCAACCACAGGCTCGCCGTCAAGCATATCCTCGCGGACGATCAGTTCCGGATCGAGGCACGGCGGGCGGCTGCGCGCCAGGCGCGTCTGAGGAATCTCAGGAAGTGCGGCGTCGAGAGCTTCGCTCAGATTCATGGCGCGAGACGCACCTGCATGGTCATTCCGGGCTTGAGCAGCGGCGAGGGATGGTCGACCGCGCCGATCACCTGCACGCTTCCGCTGGCCGGATCGACCACCGGGCTCACGCGAAAGATGCGGCCTGCCTGCGTGAGGCCGGGGTAATCCGCGGTGGTCAGTTCCAACGGCTTGCCGACAGTAAACGAGGCCATCAGCGTCTCCGGCACGGTGAACAGCACATGCAACGGAGCTTCCGCGGTAATCCAGAAGAGCACATCGCCGGCTTTCACCTGCTGGTCGGGGCGCACGGAGCTGCGGCCAACCACTCCGCTGAATGGCGCGACAATGCGCGATTGCGCCAGTTGCAGGTTGGCTGCGGCCAGGTCCGCTTCGGCCGTGCTCTCATCGCTGCGGTAGCGGTCAACCTCCGCAACCGTCTCATCCACCCGGTATTTGGCGTGCTCCCAGATTTCCTCGCTGATGATCTTGTCGTCGCGCATCTCGTCGGCGCGGCGCAGATCGGCTCTGGCGGTCTGCTCCTCCGATTGCCACTCGCTTTCCTGCGCCTTGGCCGAGGCGATGCGGGAATTCTGCGCGTCGCACGCCGCGCGCAGCAACCGGTCGTCTAGCTTTGCCAGGAGCCGGCCGGCCTGCACGTGATCGCCAATCTGCACGTCGATCTCGACAATCCGGCCATCGCGCTCCGCGCTCACGTCGGCCTGCTGTTCGGCCACAAGCGGGCCGCTGGTCGTGAAGGATTTTGCGTCCGGTGCACTCGGCGCAGCGGCCGGCGCAGGAGCGGGAGCGCTAACCGGCGTCGACGATGCGGCGACCGCGGGCGGAGCGGAATTCGTGTCGCAGCCCGCGCTCAGTACTGCGGCCGCCGATCGCGACCAGAAGAAAGTTCCGGCCATTCAAGCGAAGTTGCATAGATCACCAGCCAATCCAATTCCACAACGTCTGCCAGATCCACAAAGCCGGCCGGCGCAGCAGCACATACCCTGCCGGCCGCAAGCCGATGGAGATCTTTCCCTTTCCGCTCATGCCGGCGCGCAGTATCGGCGTCATGGCATTCGGCAACGGAACCTCGGCGGAGAAAGTGCGCTCGCCATCGCCGGCCACGGCCTGCGGGCTTACCACTGAAACCGCGATCGCGCCAGGTCCGCTGCGGATAGCTGTCCAGTTTCATGGCGGCAGGCTCGCCGGAACGTCAGCAGCATCGCGTCCCGCTCAGGAACGGCAATCTCGCACCACCGCTGAGTTCAGATCCAGCACCTGCGCAAACGCGGCTGCCCGCATCCAGATGTTCGCCCGCAGCATTCTGCAGGTTCGGCGTTACCACGATGCCCGCAATGGGCGAACGCAGTTGCGCGCTCTCCAGACGGGTGCGGGCCTGCGCCACTTCAGAGCGCAGATAGTCGACATTGGCGCGGTCGGCGCCGGCCTGCGCGCTGCCGTGGGCCAGATCGTTTTCCATCTGCCAGCATCGCCTGCTGATACTTCGCTTCGGCGGCGGCCAGGTTGGCGCGCCATTGCCAGTCGTTGATAGTGCCCAGAACCTCTCCGGCCGCCACCCGCTGCCCCTCGTGCGCATACACCTTGTCCACGTTGCCGTCCATTGGCGCGGCCACGGTCACCAGGTGCTGCGGCACCACCACCGCATTGCCGGCCACGCGCATCGGCAGCGGACAGAGCAGCAGAAACAGCACTACGACGGCGGCCAGCGACAGCATAAGCCACGCGGCGCCGGCCGGTGGTGCGCAGCAGTGCATCGCGCTTCTGCATCAGCGGCTCCAGCAAGCTGATCAGCGGCACCTCGCGGTAGAGCAGCGCGTTGCGAATGGCCACCGTCGCCTGCGCCGGCGAGTATCTTGATCATCTCCATCTGCGCCGCATCCAGAAAATCCGGATCGCTGCTCTCGTAGATCAGCACGCCCACGCGTCCCTGGTCGTCGCTCAGCGGCAGCGAGTAGAGCGCGCGGTAGCCCGACTCTTCAAAATGGTGCAAGACCTCCGGCGGCAGGCTCGGCGCTCTTCGCATCGGATGCTTCATGCCAGCAGCAGGTGCAAAGCGTCGGGCTGGGAAGAAAGCCAGTGCACCAGCTGCTCCACGCGCTCCACCGCCGCGTCTCCCAGGGGCAGGCTGGCCATGCCCGACATGGCTTTCAACTGCAGCTTTCCGCGATTGTCCAGCGCAATGGCGCACAGCTCGTATGGCAGCACGCTTTGCGGGCTGTTCACGATAATCTGCAGCAGCCGGTCGAGCCGCAGCGTCGAAGTAATCTCCGCACTCACCTGCACCAGCACCTTCAGGATCTCCAGCTTGCGCTCCGCCATCATCAGGCTGGCATTTTTCAGCGCGTTTGAAATCGTCTCCGCCATCGAGATGAGCAAGAACTGGTCGTCCTCATCGAAGGGATGTTCCTCGCGGTTGATCGCTTCCAGAACGCCGACCTCCGATTCGTCCTGAATCAAGGGCACCAGGAGCGCGTTGCTCACCGGCGGCACCGAGCTCTCCTCGCTCCGCCTCGCATTGCGCGCTGCCAGGCGCTCGTCGTCCGGGTCGTCGATCAGCAGCGGCTCGCCTTCTTCGGCCATATCGGCCACGTAGCCATGGCCGACGGCCTCGATCCCGCCCAATTCCGCTGTGTCATCGGCTCCCTCGCTTGCAACCATCCGCAGATCGGCGCCATCGAACATCCACAAATGGAACGCCTGGCACGGAAGCATCGCGATCGCTTTCCCGGGGACCATCGCAACCACCGCGTCCATTTCGAGTGTCGCGTTCAGCGACTTCTCCAGGTCGTACAGCTGCGACATGCGGTGAATGGAGTCGAGCAGAGTCTGGTGTTGCTGCTCGTGCTGTTCGCCCGCGAGCAGTGCTGGCGCGGCCAGTCGCGCGATGGGAGCAAGATCCGTCAGTTGCCGCTGCGTGACGGCTCCTGAAAAGAGAACGATCTCAAGCACCGCCGCCAACTGCCCCTGGTACTCCACGGGCAGATAGGCAATCTCGACCACAGAGCGCGAAACGTTGAAGTGCGCGTAGTCCTCGCGATTCAGGTGGGACTTATCGTAGATCTGTCCTTCAGTCGGAAACGCGTCCGGGACCGCAAACAGCCAGTTGCCGGCGTGTTGCGCCTCGACGAGCGAAATCTCCCCCGCCATGCCTGCAATCGTCCACGGTGCAGGGTCGTTTTGCGGCAGATACAGGTGAACCAGGCAGGCGCTGTCGGGAATCAAGCCGGCAATGGCGGAGGCGATCACGGTCGCCCGGGATGCGGTATCGAAGACGCTCAACAACTGAGCCGCCGCCTCAACGGCAGTCTCGTTAACGGAGAGAATCGTGGTTTTCACGTCATCCATTGCGGTCGTTCTCCGGAAACACTTCGTTCAGATTGCCTTGCCCTGCGGAATGCCGGTCCCCAGTTGCATGGCATGTGCTTTGGCGCAAATACCGCTTCGCCGGCGGCCGTTTCTGGCCGTCGAGAAGAAGTCAAAACTCAGCCATTCAAATCGCGGCCCCCAACAACCTGCCAAGCACGACAGGCGATACATGTGAAAATCGAGCTCAACATCGAAAGCAGGTGGTTCAACCTGAAGCTTCGCCGATGCGCGCTTGGCCCCTGATTTCCGACCCCGCTTGACAAGGGTTTGCATCGACGCGAAGATTGACACGAGATTAACAAGCCCGACTTCCGCAGTAAAGAGGAATTTGGCCAAAGGAATTTTCGTGGATCTGGACATCAAAGAAAACGGCAATGTCTGCGCCCTGAAGTTGAAGGGCAAGCTGCTCTGCGGCGAGCCGGTGAGCCAGTTTGAAGCCGCCTTTCACAATGCGCTTTCCAGCGGTCACATTTTTCTCATTATCGACCTCGAAGGCGTGCCGTTTGTGGACTCATCGGGCATCGGCTCCCTTATGAACGCGTTGCGCACCTCCGCAAAAGTTGGAGGCGGCGTCAAACTGGTCAAACCCTCCGATTTTGTCCACAAAATGCTCAAGATGGTGAGCGTTCTCGATCTCTTCGAGGTCTTCGACAGCGAAGAAGACGCCGCCGCGACCTGCGCCTGAGATCATCCCCGGAGTTAGAACCACAGGGTCTCCGGCCGACTGATGAGAAACCTCCGCGTGCCCCATCCATTCGGTCGCCGTGGCGACTGAATGGGTGGGAGAGCACGAACTCCAGAGAACGAAATAAATCATGATCGGCCATCGGCTGCCATTTTGCGCTTTATTGCTTCTGCCGGTCCTGGCGGTGAATGGAATTGCGCTCGCGCAGGATGCGGGAAAACCCCTCCTCGATCCCTCAATCCCCAATCTCGCCGACGGCCTGGAGCGATTCAACGCCAATCTGCAAGCCGCGGAAACCTACCTGCCCATTCTCTATCCCAGCTCTCACGCGGCCAATTTGTACGAGCTGAAGAACGGCGATGTTCTCTGCGTGTGGTTCTCCGGCACGTGGGAAGGCAGTTCCGATGTCGGAATCGTCATTTCGCGCCGGCCCAGCGGATCGCGGAACTGGGGACCTCCCGTGCTGATCGACCGCCAGCCGGGCGCGTCGTTTCAAAATCCCGTGCTGTTTCAGGAGCCGGACGGAACCGTCGATCTCTACCACAGCACGCAGCAGGCGGATGCCGGCGAGGCCAACGCGCACGTTCTGCACCTGGTCTCGAAAGACAACGGCGTCACCTGGAGCAAGCCGGCGCTGCTGTTCGGAAAGCCGGGCGCATTTACGCGGCACCCTATCGTGATTCTCCAGGATGGGTCATGGCTGCTGCCGTTGTCGTTCATCACCAGCGCGGGAATCGGCGCGGGTTCGGAGACGAATTATTCGGCAACCGAAATCAGCCACGACAATGGCGCGACCTGGAAAGAATGCCTCATGGCCGGAAGCCCGGGGAAGATCCAGCCAAGCGTCATTTCGCTCGCCCCCGGCCAGTTGCTCGCCTTCTTTCGCAGCCGTGCAAGCGACTTCATTTATAGCAGTAAGTCATCGGACGGGTGCGCCTGGAGCCCCGCAACAGCCACGGTCCTGCCCAACAACAATGCCTCGGTTCAGGCTTTCCGATTGCACGACGGCCATCTTGTAATGGCATTCAACAACTCCAGCAAGAACACGGCAAATGGAGCCTTGCGCAAACCCCTTTCCGTAGCGCTTTCGCTCGACGGCGGCGCAACCTGGCCGTACGTGAGAAATATTGAAGTGGGCCGCCCCGGCTACGGCCTCGCCCAGCAGACCCCCAAGCAACCCGGCCGCGAAGAATACTCCTACCCCAGCATCATCCAAACCCGCAGCGGAGAAATCCTCGTAGCCTTCACCTACCGCCGCCAAACCATCAAAGTAGTTTCAATCACCGAGAAATGGCTTCGGCAAAAAGGCATGCCTGCCAAGTCCACCAGACAACGCTAGGCTTCTGCCCGTCTCAAGAAGAATCTTCCGTGCCCCATCCATTCGGTCGCCGCGGCGACCGAATGAGTGGGATAGCAAGAACCCAATACTCGCTCCGTCATCCTCTACTCGCTCCGTCATCCTCGCGTGTACCGCCGGGCTCCACAGGCTGCGGAAAGACTGCTCGGCAAGAAGTTTTGTATCAGTCGTCCACCGGCTTCGCCGACCCGCGGGGGATGAAACAGGCGGAGGGAGCAGGGGCCTTTAGGCCCCTGAGAGTGAGAGTAAGCTACGAGGGCCTTCAGGCCCGGGTCTTCTCTTCGTCTCTTTGTTTTGTCGAACTTGCATTTCTGTTTCTTGTTAGTCCCTCACCGGCTTCGCCGACCCACCGGAGATGAAACTGTAGCGCCGGCATCCTTGCCGGCTGTAGTGCGGGCGTCCTCGCCCGCACATGAGAACCCTCGCAAGGCAGTTTCTTTCTAGGGCGCGAGTTCACTCGCGCCGTAAACGCTATGAAATGATCGTGGGCTTCACAGGCTGCGGAAAAACTCTCTACAGCGGTTCCAGAATTTACGTGCCCTACTTGGTTCGGCGAAAGGTGGCGTTTTATTGGGGAAAACGCCACTTGGCATCCAGTCTCCTGGGTACAGCAATTCTGGAACCGCTGTAATGGGAGCACGAAGTGTCAGGGCACGACTTTACAGCTTGCTGAAAAACTCAATCCGAGGTGCTTTGTAACAAGGGCACGGCTTCAGCCGGGCCAATAAAGTCAGCAAAATGAATCGGGCTTCAGCCCCTGCCAATCTATCCTTTGCTAAACTCGCTTTCGATTCCGACTTTTTCAGCAAACTGTTTAGTCGTGCCGCAAAAGCTCCAAAGTAGGGGCGGGCTTTAGCCCCTGCGCGATTCTTCCCGTCAAAAGTGTCTTTTTCCGCAGCCTGTTCAGCCCCCCGCGCGATTTTTCCTTCGCGAAGACACCTCTTTCCGCAACCTGTCCCGACCGGCCGTTATCCTAAGCAACAAAACTCGGCTGTCATCCTGAGCGAGTCCCGGCGCGCCGGGACGAGTCGAAGGATCTGGGGTTGCTTTGCATTTGCTTTTCGCCCAAGCAGAGTCGAATGGGAACCGGCTCCTTGTTCCCTGTCCCAATAAACCCACGCTCCGAAACGCAAACGTGCCCGCGATCGCTCGCCCCCTTGAGAACGCCACCGCAAGCCGACCTCGCAGGACCGATCCAAACTTGGGGTATCTTCCGGATTGGCAACAATCCTCCCACAATCCTCGAGGAAGCACCGATGATAGCTTTCGGCGGGGCAAAGTGCTGTTTTCCTCCTTCGACTTCCGCGTTCCGAGTTCAGCGAACATTTTGCGTTTGGGCATATCTTCCGAATGCTGGCGCCACGAATGACCATTCCCCACGCGTCTTAGCCTGCGTATAGTGCTAAAAGAAGCTTCCCCGATCCAGGAGGGTATGCGGTGTCACGCCCCTTTCGCGCCTCTTTCCTTTTCGCTGCGATGACTGCATTCAGCATGGCCGGGCCGGGGCAAGCGGTGCAGTCTCCGCAATCGGCGCCCGCGCAGAATGTCGCCGCGCCCATCACGCTTGGCCAATCCCTGGTTCCACTCGATGGGCCGTGGAAGTTTCAAATCGGCGACTCCCCTCAAAACCCGGTAACGCATGAGCCGCTCTGGGCCGAGCCCGGCTACGACGACTCGAAATGGGAGACCGTGGACCTGAAACCAATACCAGGCATAGTGAACCCGTTTACCAGGGACCCGGAATACGTACCGGGATGGACAACGAAAGGCCACGCGGGATACTGGGGCTGGGCGTGGTATCGCATTCGCGTATCAATAGAGGCGAGGCCAGGCGATCAGCTCGCTGTCGCAACCTTCGGATGGGTCGATGATGCCTACCAGTTGTTTGACAACGGCGCGCTGGTGGGAAGCTGGGGCACATTTCGCGGGCCCGGCAAACCGCCCATAGCCTATTTCACCCAGCCCGCAATGTTTCTGTTGCCGCAATCGACATCCTCTGCCCGGCCAGGGCCTGCAAGCACCGAACCCGCCGCGCCCGTTAAAGAGGTGCTCGCATTCCGCGTCTGGATGGGCCCCGTGCGGCTTTCGCATCACCCCTTCACGGGTGGATTCCATTATCCGCCGGTACTAGGTGAGAGCGGCGCAATCGCGGCGAAGAATCACGCGGATTGGTTAGACCTGATCCAGGAGTACGTATTCTCCGGTTTTTTGGGTGGATTTTTTCTTTTGCTGGCTATCGTTGCCGCGAGCCTTATTCTGTTTGACCGTTCCGACCCAGTGTACTTGTGGGTGGCCGCCGCGTTGATGTTGGCGTCGTTCCGGGAATGCATTTTTTCCATCTCGAACTGGACTCAACTGGTGAGCCTTCGAGAGTTCTTTGTGGTCCTCGAGGTCTTTGTCGCTCCGCTGGCGATCGGCATATGGGCGATGGTGTGGTGGAAATGGTTTCAGTTGCGGCGCCCGGAATGGGTTCCAAAGGCCATCGCCGCACTGACGGTGCTGGACATGGTCTCCGAGCTCCTGGGTGAAAATCTGCTCTACGGCATTCCCAACTCGACGAGCGCGGTCTTTCATGCGTCGTCGGCAGTGGTGCGGCTTGGCCTGCTGGGCTTGCTTGCGTTCATTACCGCCAAGGGAATTCGCGAACAAGGCAAGGAAGGTTGGCTGGTGCTTCCCGCCGTTGTTCTTATGGCGTTCGAGCAATTCCAAAGCGAGCTGATCAGGCTGCATATGCACGGAACGTTCTTCGCCTTCGGCACGGTTTTCTTCTACAACGAGGCCGCCGACATGGTTCTGGCCGCAGCCATTGCCTTATTGCTGCTGCGCCGCCTCGCGTTGTCGATCCGCAGTCAGCGGCAAATGGCGCTCGACGTCAAACAGGCTCAGGAAGTGCAGCAGGTGTTGATGCCTAAAGAGCAGCCTCCCATTCCGGGGCTGACGATTGAAACCGTGTATCGTCCAGCGCGCGAAGTGGGCGGAGATTTCTTCCAGATTGTCCAACACCCCACAGATGGAAGCGCACTTATCGTGGCGGGGGATGTTGCAGGCAAGGGTTTGAAGGCCGGAATGCTGGTGGCGCTGCTGGTGGGAGCCATCCGCACGGCGACGGATACCAGCCTCGATCCGGCGTTTGTGCTGGGTGTGTTGAACAAACGGTTGATCCGCCGCGGCGATGCGCAGGCGACATGTCTCGCCCTGCGGATTGGCGCTGACGGCAAAGCGACAGTAGCCAATGCCGGTCACATGCCCCCCTACCTGAATGGCAAGCCCGTGGAAATGGAGGGCACCCTCCCTCTCGGCATGATCGAAGCCGCGGAGCCTTCTGTGATGCACCTTCAGTTGCAACCGGGCGACTCACTCATCCTCATGTCTGACGGCATTGTGGAGGCGACCGACGCCGAAGGTCATCTTTTCGGCTTTGAGCGCATTGACGACTTGCTTCGCTTAGAGATAACCGCTGCGGATTTGGCCACTGCGGCGCAAGACTTCGGTCAGGAAGACGACATCAGCGTCATCTCCGTTATCCGCACCGCCGTGCTACAACCCGCCGGCGCTTAAACATCACGGGGAGGTCAAAGGAACTCGAGTTCCGAGCGGGTGACCGGCCGGGTGGCTCCGATCTCAAGGGAAACCTCATCAAGCTGAGGGTGCCCCCGGTCCCTCGCACTTGGGGACCGGGGAGACTCTGAACTTCAACTAGCAGGAAGAAGCCCACAGTCCGGCAACCGGGTATTCTGATCTCTGATTCCGGGAGGGCGGTTTTAGCGATGACGAATTATGGCCGTCTAAAACCGAACCTTTGCATAAACCCTCTGTTCATCGCGGTTGGGATCATGGCCCTTGGGGCGCCTTCTTCCCTGGGGCAAGCAGGTGGACCGCAATCCCGGGCTCTTGAGCAGACCGCAGCTACCGAGACCAGGCTACCCGTGTTTGCTGTCGCTTCGGTCAAACGAAACGAATCCCCTGCCGCACCTTTCAAGCTGGCATTTACTCCGGACGGAGTAACCATAGAAAACGTCTCGTTGTTGTCAATCATTCGTGCGGCCTACGGAATGTTCAACGCCCTCGACGATAAGTTCATCGGAATACCGGGCTGGGCTAATGATGAAAATTTCGATATCGAGGCGAAGGTGGACCCCGCCGAAGTGGCCGTGTTCCAGAAACTCAATTTCGACAAGCGTCAACTCATGGTTCAGGCGCTGTTGGCGGACAGGTTCAAGCTGCGGGCTCACCATGAGACCAGGGAACTTCCCATCTATGAACTCGTTATTGCGAAGAATGGTCCGAAGCTCCAAGCGTCCGAGACAAATCCTGTTCCCGGTGACATAACGGTGGGGCGCGGTCGAATAACAGGGAAGAATGTCGTCATGTATAGGTTGGAAACGGCCCTGACGCGTACCTTGGGTCGCACCATCGTCGACAAGACCGGACTCCGTGGGCCGTATGACTTTACGCTCAACTGGACGCCGGATGACGCAGATCCTTCATCGTCCCAGAGCCCGAACGGGGCCGCGCAGGAGACTGATGCTTCCTGGGGCTCAATTTTTACTGCGATTCAGGAACAGCTTGGACTGAAGTTGGTGCCGGCTAAAGGCCCGGTAGAGGTCCTTATCGTCGATCACGTCGAATATCCTTCTGCGAACTAGAACCCGCAGGTGGCCCACTTACCGACCCAGCCGCCGCCTGAACTTCGCGAAGAGGTGAGTTTGTGCCCCATTCATCGGTCGCCGCGGCGACCGATGAGTGGGCCGCGAGTTCTTGCCGCCCAATCCGGCTCGCTCCCTTGTTCCCAGTAATCAATTTTTTCGCCGCCATTTTGCATATAATTTCCCCCTTCCGGCGCACAATAAAACCAGAAATCGGAAAACACGGCTGCCGCATTGCGGGATTCAAGCAAGCAACCTCAGTTAACCGCTAGTGTTTTCAAGACTTTGCGGGAGGTGGTTCTTTAGAATCAAGAACCCTCGGGTATATGGCGCCCGATAAGCCCTTTGTTTTAGTGACTTTGGGACTAAAGTAGGGTGGGGGGGGGAGGGGGTTACCAATATGCAAACGCGTTGTCGGCACATCAAGATCAATGAGCTCCGCAGCCAGTTCCTTGTCCTCAAGGGTGGCCCGAAACCCTCTGTCGATCGTGGCGCCACCCCCGGTCACACACCCAAACCCACACCCACACCCACACTCACACTCGCACTCGCACTCGCACTCACACCCACACTCGCACTCACACTCGCACTCGCACTCGCACTCACACTCGCACTCGCACTCGCACTCACACTCACACTCGCACTCGCACTCACACTCACACTCGCACTCACACTCACACTCGCACCCGCACTTCGTGCCCTGACACTTGGCGGCCTCGCCGCGAAAAACGACAAAGAAACTGTGACAGCCGCTAAACCAAACATTCTCAAGCGGTTAATGGAAAATTTGAATCGTCGTACTGTGCCAGTATCCCAGTACGCTTTTGCCATCCGATAGAAAACAAAGCACTTGCAAAAAATCGCTTTCGCGTTCCAAGGTCGAAAGCCATCCCGTCGCACATGGAAGCGGGAGACACAGAAAGATGCGGGTTGTTTCGCGCTCTGTAGCCGGAGATAGAACCGATGGATTCGAACTCGTTGAAGAAGCCGCAATCGCTGATGCGCGTTCTGCGACTACTTCACACTTCTCCAGTCCAGAATCACCTTGCCGGCATTGCCGGAACGCGCCGCTGCAAATGCTGCTTCGTACTCATGCCACGGGAATCGGTGCGTAATCACGCCGGAGATATCCACTCCCGATTCCAGCATCACGGTCATCTTGTACCAGGTCTCGTACATCTCGCGGCCGTAAACGCCCTTGATGGTCAGCATGTTGAAAATCACTTGACGCCAGTCCATCGGCATCTCTTTGGCCGGAATCCCGAGAATGGCGATCTTTCCGCCATGACTCATGTTGGCAATCATGTCGCGGAGGGCTTGCGCATTGCCTGACATCTCAAGACCCACATCGAACCCTTCCGCCATTCCCAACTGCTTCTGCACTTTTTCGAGCGGCGTTTCCGCGGGATTCACGGCGAGCGTCGCGCCCATCGTGCGAGCAAGCTCCAGGCGGAAAGGATTCAGGTCGGTGACAACCACGTGTCGCGCGCCCGCGAACTTCACAACAGGTATCGCCATGAGACCGATCGGTCCAGCGCCCGTAATCAGCACATCCTCGCCCAGCACAGGAAAAGACAGCGCGGTGTGCACAGCGTTGCCAAAGGGATCGAAGATTGCGGCGGTCTCTTCGGAAACGCTTGCGCTGTGCTTCCAGATGTTGGTCATCGGCAGCGCAATGTACTCTGCGAACGCGCCAGCGCGGTTGACGCCGACGCCCTTCGTGAAAGCGCAAAGATGCCGTCGTCCAGCAAGACAATTCCGGCAGCGGCCGCACACCACATGGCCTTCGCCGCTCACGATATTGCCCGCGAAGAAGTCGTTCACGTTCGATCCCACCTCGACCACTTCGCCGACAAACTCGTGCCCGATGGCCATGGGAACAGGGATGGTTTTTTGCGCCCACTCGTCCCACTCGTAGATGTGAACGTCGGTGCCGCAGATGCCCGTGTAGTGCACGCGCACCAGAACATCGTTGATGCCGATCTCCGGCTCGGCGATGTCTTCAAGCCACAACCCGCGCTCGGCTTTGCTTTTGACCAATGCCTTCATCGATCGAACTCCCTCATGGGCTATTATCCTCGTGTTGTTGCCTGCGGCGCGAAGACTTGTTGGCCGTTCAGAAATGAAGCGGCGAGAATTCCGTCCGAGCCGACCGCGACAAGATTCGCGGGACCGCCAATCGTAAGAGTGCCTGCTTCCGCGCCAAAGCCAGTCAGCTTTGCCGGATTCCTGGTGATCAACCGCAACCCTTCATCGAGAGTTGCGCCGCTGAAGGCGAGGAAGTTTTCGAGTGCGCGGTCGAGAGTGAGAACGCTGCCGGCAAGAACATTGTCGGACATTGCCCGGCCATTGGCCACGTTCACGGTGAGCCCGCCAAGACGGTACTCGCCATCGGGCATGCCTGTGGCGCTCATGGCGTCAGTCACGAGGATGGCGCGCTCCGGTCCCTTGGCGCGCCACCAGAGCTTGGTCAGCTCGGGCATGGAGTGGATGCCGTCGCAGATCAACTCGGCAAAGAGTGCGTCGCTGGTAAGGACCGCGCCCAGAATGCCGGGTTCACGATGATCGAGCGGGCGCATGGCGTTGAAGGTGTGCGTGGCGCTTACGGCTCCGGCGGCAATGACGGCGCGCGTTTCCGCGGCTGTGGCGTTGGAGTGGCCCAGCGAAACGCGGACTCCGCGCCTGGTGGCGTGCATCGCCAATTCCGCCGCGCCGGGTAGCTCGGGAGCCAGCGTAAGCAGGCGGACGTGACCCTCCGCGGCATCGCAGATGCGATCGAAGACCGCAATGTCAGGTGCGAGCAGATACTCCGGCGGATGCACGCCGCGCTTGGCATGCGAGAGGAACGGCCCCTCAAGGTGAATGCCCAGTGGACGCGCAGCGCCGCTGGCGGCAGGTTGGGCGATAATCTTTGCCAGCCCGCTCACTGCGCGCAGTGTTTCATCAAGCGGCGCAGTGACAGTGGTTGCGAGAAAGCGCGCGGTGCCGCGCGCGGCGAGGAATGTGCCGATCGCGCTGAGAGCCTCTGGCGTGGCTTCCATTGCGTCGTGTCCCGCGGCGCCGTGGATGTGAATGTCGAAGAAGGCCGGGGCCAGCGTGGCATTGGGGAAATCGACGAGGTGCGCTCCGGCCGGTGCAGCGCTTTCGGAACGCGAGGAGATCGAAGCAATGCGTCCTTCTTCAAGAACGACGACTGGGTAGTCGATGACGCGTGTCCCGTCGTAGAGTCGCTTTGCGGTGAGAACCGTGAGCCCCTCGCTCATTGGGCATTCCTTTCGATCAATCTCTCAAACGAACCCGCGCTAGCCCATCAGCATGGGCTCAACCCTTGGTGACCATCGTCTCATTTGGCTTGCCCTATGCTCCGCGCCGTGGATGCGAGAAAAGAATTTGCCTGCCGTCGTCGCGCACTTCCGGCGTTCACCATGCCGACGTTACCACGGCCAGCAACTCCTCGCTTGTAAGTGGAAGCGGATTGGCCTGCATGCTGCTGGCACGAGCCGCATTTTCCACCACACCCGGCAAATCCGCCTTCGCGCGATGCCCCAGTAGCGCAGCCGTAGGAATGTGGAACTCGGCGCAGAGCGCATGAACCCAATCGATGCCGTCCTCAGCGCTAACTTGATTCCGGCCGGTAAGCAGCTGCGCAATAGTAGCGTAGCGCTCAAGCGCGGGATGTAGCGGCGCGCGCGCACGCAACGCAGCCACATTCGCTGCCATGCCGTGCGGCAGCAGCGCCGCGCAAAGAGCGCCGTGCGGCGCCTTCCACGACCTCCGAGCGGTGATGCAAAACCATGCACCACGCCCAGGCCGGAGTTGGCAAGCGCCAGGCCGCCAAACAGGCTTGCCAGTGCCATGTTGCGCCTGCTTCCACGTCCGCGCCGTCGTGATACGCGCGGCGCAGCGCACCAGCGGCGCGGCTGATTCCGTCCATGCAAATCGCATCGACGAGTGGATTGGCGCGCGCGCTCACATACGGCTCGATGAGTTGCGTCAGGGCGTCGAGGCCGGTGTAAGCGGTGATCGCAGACGGCAGCCCATATGTCAATTCAGGATCGACCAGCGCAACTCGCGGCAACATCAGCGGACTGCGCAAGCTCGCTTTGACTTCGTGCTCTGTCGATCCCGAGAACGGCATTACGCGTTACTTCACTGCCTGTCCCGGCCGTGGTTGGCACGGCAATGAACGGAAGCGGCCCGACCGTCATCGCTCGCCCCGTTCCTACTAACTTCGAGAAAGTCGAGCGGCTCGCCGCCGTTGGTGGCAATGGCGGCGATGGCTTTGCCCGCGTCAATGGCGCTGCCCCCGCCGATCGAGATGACAACGTCGCAAGTTCGCGATTCCAGCACGCGCCGCGCGCCCTCGCGCACCAGTTCGACCGTCGGTTCGCCGGACACG
Organism: uncultured Acidobacteriaceae bacterium; assembly: GCA_963732305.1. Taxonomy (GTDB): domain Bacteria; phylum Acidobacteriota; class Terriglobia; order Terriglobales; family Acidobacteriaceae; genus Telmatobacter. The sequence goes on along the minus strand of CAVSYW010000001.1, from coordinate 135,284 downwards.
AACATGTCTCTGCCGAAAGCTCCGAGACCAAAGCCGCCGCGCGTTCTGCCGAGGCGCCGGTCACCACCATTGGGCGCGCGCCAAAAGCTGCGAGCCAGTTCTGGAAGTGTGGCAGCCGTGCCTTCGCCAAAGACGATGCGCGTTGCCGTCGCAAACTCGAAGCGCATCGCTCTACCAGTCCTTCAGAGTCGGGGAATACGGCGTTATATTTTACGCTTTGCCGCGGCTCGGACATCATCGGCGCGACCGCATCGCGCCACTTCGCGTAGTGCGCGGTCTCTTTATGCGCGGCCGCGCTTCCGGCGTGCGGTAAACCTCGGTCAACACTAAACCGCGTCGCATCGTCCTGCTGCTGCATTACATCGAACCGCGCGATGCCTGGTTCCTGAACACTCGCGCGCGCGTTCTCGATTGTCGCCTGCCTGAAGTCTTCCACTGACTCGGGATTGACGTGCACGTGAACGTGAACAATAAGCATTGAACCTTCCTCCGTTCCTTATCCTAACTGCCGGGCAGCCTCGTTTCCTCCCATCGCTATTTATCGTCAGTCGTCTAGAGATCAAGCGGGTCGACCGCAAGACACCGGTCCAGGCCCTTTTCGACCGGCCTGAGACAAAATTGACCCGAACTCCTTACTTTCCATACAATATGCAGGATGCACTTATCGCGCACATACTGTTGTTGTTGCTCCTCGCGGGCTTGTCCTGGCGAGTTGAGCGCTGGGGCGCGATTGCGCGGTCGCCTCTGAATCTTCGCCCATCTCGAACAGATTCTGGCAAGTTCGCAAGCCGGCAGTAGTCGCGGCTTTACGCGCGCAAGATTGTTGACCTCCCGATGCAAGGATTCATGGTTTTCGATTCATCCGGAAAAAGGAAATGCTGGTGACTTCCAATGCGAATTGAGCGCGGCGAAATCGAACTGGGCTCTTCGCTGGAGAGCCGCATTGGCAACACGCCGCTGATTCGTATGGATCGCGTGGTTTGCGGACTGCCGGGAATCACGCTGCTGGGCAAGGCGGAGTGGCACAATCCTGGCGGGAGCGTGAAAGACCGGGCAGCAATTGCCATGATTCGTGCGGCAATCGCGGACGGCCGGCTTGGCCCTGGCAAGACTTTGCTCGATGCCACCAGTGGGAACACGGGAATTTCGTTGGCCATGCTCGGCGCAGCACTGAGATTTCCCGTTCAGCTTGCCATGCCGTCCAACGTGTCCCCGGAGCGCAAGCACATTCTGAAAGCCTACGGGGCGCAAGTGGAGTGGACCCGGCCGGATGAAAGCTCGGACGGGGCGATTCGGCGCGCGCGCGAATTGGCGGGCAACGATCCAGAGAAATACTGCTACCTGGACCAGTATTCGAACCCGGCAAACTGGCGCGCACACTACGAAACCACCGGGCCGGAGATCTGGCGGCAAACCGAAGGGCGCGTGACGCACTTCGTTGCCGGACTGGGAACCAGCGGCACGTTTGTGGGTACGACGCGAAAGTTGAAAGAACTGAATCCGGAGATCCAGGCGATCGGCCTGCAACCGGATTCTCCGTTTCACGGCCTCGAGGGGCTGAAGCACATGGCCACATCGATCGTGCCGGCAATCTACGATCCTCTCCTTGCCGACCGCGCGATCGAATTGGAGACGGAAGCCGCCTACGCGATGGCCAAGCAGTTGGCCCGGGAAGAAGGTCTGTTGGTAGGCATCTCGGCTGCGGCTGCCGTGGCGGCGTGCGTGCAGATTGCCAGGGAAGAGTTTGCAGCGGGCCGAAGCGCAACGATCGTGGCAATACTGCCCGATTCCGCCGACAAGTATTTGAGCGAACGGTTCTGGGAGGAAGAATGAGCTTGCTGCGACTGACCAGAACTGTTTACGATGCGATTCGCGCGCACGGCGAGGAGGCGTATCCTCACGAGTGCTGCGGGGCGCTGCTGGGATGCGCGACGGGGGACGGCTGGCGCATCGGCGCTGCAGTGAAGGCGAGTAATACGCGCACCGATTCGGCACACAACCGCTATCAAATTGCACCCGGGGAACTGGTCAAAATCGAGCGTGAGGCGCGGAGCAAAGGCTTAAGCATTGGCGGCTTTTATCATTCGCATCCCGACCACCCGGCGCAGTGGTCGCCAACGGACTTTGCCGAGGCGCACTGGCTGGGCTGTTCTTATGTAATTACGGCTGTGGCGCAGGGCAGGGCGACCGAGACCAACTCATTTCTGCTGGCCGGCACGACCGAAGAAGACAAGCGATTTGAAAGTGAAAGCATTGATGTGATCGAGCCCGCAAACGAGCCTCCCCATAACGAGTCCTTGGAGACTCCAACTGAATCAAAGAAAGCGTACATGAGGAACCAAGGCGAATGACGATCTATATCCCGACTCCGCTGCGACCCTATGCCGCGGGCAAAGACGCAGTGGAAGTCCAGGCTGGCACCGTGAGCGCCGCACTCGATGAGCTGACGCAATCCTTCCCCGGCCTGCGCAAGCATCTATATACCGAGCAGGGCAAACTCCGGGCCTTTGTCAACGTGTACCTGAACGACGAGGATGTACGCTATCTGCCGGAGAAGGATGCTACGGCCGTTTTGCCAACCGACACGCTTTCAATCGTGCCTTCGATCGCCGGCGGAAGCTGGAGATAGCCGCGCCGGTGCAACACGCCCGCAAATGAATTGTGTTTGTGAACTGGAGTGAAAACCATGGCGATTGCAGCGGCACCAGTGGAACTGCCCGAGCTGACAAAGGACGAATTGTCGCGCTACTCACGCCACCTGATCCTGCCTGAAGTCGGCGAGGAGGGCCAGCGCAAGCTGAAGGCCGCGCGCGTGCTGTGCGTGGGAGCCGGCGGGTTGGGTTCGCCACTGGCGCTGTATCTGGCTGCGGCCGGCGTAGGCACACTGGGCCTGGTGGATTTCGACGTGGTGGACGCGAGCAATCTGCAACGCCAGATCATCCACTCGACTGCGGACATCGGGCGCAAGAAGCTGGATTCGGCCGAGGAGAAACTCAAGGCTCTCAATTCACATCTCAACGTGATCAAGCACGACACGCTGCTCTCCAGCGCGAATGCCCTCGACATTCTGAGGGACTACGACGTGATCGCCGACGGTACCGACAACTTTCCCACGCGCTACCTGGTGAACGACGCCTGTGTGCTGCTCGGCAAGCCGAACGCGTACGGATCGATCTTCCGATTCGAAGGCCAGGCCAGCGTCTTTGCTACAAAAGATGGGCCGTGTTACCGCTGCCTGTATCCCGAACCGCCGCCGCCGGGACTGGTGCCGAGCTGCGCCGAGGGCGGAGTGCTGGGAATTCTGCCCGGCCTGGTCGGTGTCATCCAGGCCACTGAAACCATCAAGCTCATTCTCGGCAAAGGCACAACGCTCGTTGGGCGCTTGCTGCTGGTGGATGCGCTCAATATGCGCTTCCGCGAATTGAAGCTTCGCAAGAATCCCGAGTGCCCCGTGTGCGGCGATCATCCGACCGTAACCAAATTGATTGACTATCAGCAATTCTGCGGCATTGTGCCGGCAACGAAAGAGGAAATCGCAGTGAAAAATGGAGTTCCACAAATTACTGTAACTGAATTGAAGCGGCGCATCGATGCGGGCGAAGACCTGTTCATTCTGGATGTGCGTGAGCCCTTCGAGTATCGGATTGCCAACATTGGCGGCACGCTGATTCCGCAAAACGAAGTTCCGCAGAGACTGTCGGAGATCGATCGCGGCCGCGAGATTGTGGTGCAGTGCAAATCCGGTGCGCGCAGCCAGCGCATTGCGGAGTTCCTGAAGCAGTCCGGGTATCCCGATGTGGTCAACCTGGCGGGCGGAATCCTTGCCTGGTCCAGCGAGATCGATCCAACAGTTCCTAAATACTGATGCGAAATTGTTCTTTCGCACCGTCGTGTTAGAGAAACGGGAGGAGTCCAATCATGCGTCCCGATATGGTGCCCGGAAGCATTTTCCCCGACTACGAGCTGCCCGATCACACCGGCAAACTGCGCAAGCTCAGTGAGCTGCAGGGCGACGATCCGCTCATCCTCACGCTGGCGCGCGGCCACTATTGCCCAAAGGAGCACCAGCAGCATTTAGAACTCGCCGCGTTCTATCCGAAGATCGCGGTGGCGTACACACAGATCGTCACGATCGCCACCGACGACCACCATACTCTGCAGGAATTTCGTGCATCCGTCGGAGCCCAGTGGACCTTCCTTTCGGACCCCGCCCGAACGATTCAGAAGGATCTCGACATTCAGGAGTACACCGACCCCGAGCACAATCCGATGATCCCCTATACGCTCGTGCTCAAGCCGGGCCTCGTGATTTACAGCATCTATAACGGCTACTGGTTCTGGGGCCGTCCATCGATCGCCGATGTTTGGCGCGATCTGCGTATCGTAACGAGTGAAATCCGCCCAGACTGGGATCTGAGTACATCCGGACTCCGCGACGCATGGAATGCGGGTGACTTCTCGCGTTTTCATGGGTGGGACAAGCAGGCCAGTTTGAAAAAGCCTTCAATTGCACCGAATAAATAGGACGGCCACCAACTTCGACTCTTCTTTTACCAGTTCCGTCTTGTCAACTCGTCCAGTACGCCTATCCTGGCCACGTCCAGTTCCGAATTTCCTCTTTGTCGATGCCTTCGGTGTGAGCGTAGTTAATGCTCTCGATGATCTGATCCTTCAGCCATTCCTTGACGTGGGCTCCGACCGAACGCAGTCGTGGCACGCGATCGATTACGTCAATTACCAAATCGAAGCGGTCGATCTGGTTGAGAATCGCAAGTTCGAGCGGGGTGTTGATGCTGCCCTTTTCCTTGTACCCGCGTACATGCAGATTGTCGTGATTCTTGCGCCGGTAACTGAGTTTGTGAATCAGCGCGGCATAGCCATGGAAGTTGAAGATCACCGGCTTGCCGGTCGTGAAGAGCGAATCGAAATCCGGGTCGGAAAGCCCATGCGGATGTTCGGACGCGGGCATGAGGCGGAAAAGGTCTACGACATTCACGAAACGTATCTTCAAATCGGGGAAGTGCCGCTTCAAGATTGCGACCGCGGCAAGGGACTCCATGGTGGGGATGTCGCCGGCGCAGGCCATCACGACCTCGGGCTCTTCACCGTTGTCGCTGGACGCCCAGTCCCAGATGCCGATTCCTTTGGTGCAGTGGGTAACTGCATCTTCCATGCAGAGATACTGCAAGTGCTCCTGCTTATCCGCGACGATGACGTTCACGTAATCGCGCGACCGAAGGCAGTGATCGGTCACACTGAGCAGGCAGTTTGCGTCGGGCGGTAAGTAGATTCGCACCACATCGGGACTCTTGTTGGTGACCACGTCGAGAAATCCCGGATCCTGGTGCGTGAAGCCGTTGTGATCCTGCCGCCACACCAGAGACGTAATAAGGAGGTTGATTGAAGGCACGGGTGCTCGCCAATCGAGCCCCTTCTTTGACTTCTCGAGCCACTTGGCGTGCTGGTTGAACATGGAATCAATGATGTGGATGAAGGCTTCATAGCTTGAGAAGAACCCGTGGCGGCCAGTGAGAACGTAACCTTCAAACCAACCTTCGAGGGTGTGCTCGCTCAACATTTCCATCACGCGCCCGGAGACATCGAGTTCGCCGCCGTCGGCGTCATCGGGTATGAATTCGGCCAGCCAGGTTTTCTTTGAGGCGGCGTAGATGGCTTGGAGCCTGTTGGACGCAGTCTCATCGGGCCCGAACACGCGGAAGGAACTCATGTTGCGGCGCATCACCCCGGCCAGATAATGACCGAGCACGTCGGTGGGCAGTGCGTAGGTTGCGCCCGGCGCTTTCACCTCGACGGCGTAGTCGCGGAAATCCGGCAGTTCGAGCTCTTTTCGCAGCACTCCGCCATTTGCGTGAGGATTGGCGGAGATGCGGCGCTGCCCGAGAGGCGCAAGTTCCTGCAGTTCAGCGATGAGCCTTCCGTCGGCGTCGAATAACTCTTCGGGCTTGTAGCTGCGCAGCCAGTCTTCGACAATTTTCCGGTGCTCCTCATTCGTTTGCGGGTCGGGCACGGGGACCTGGTGCGCCCGCCATGAACCCTCCACTTTGTGGCCATCGACAATTTTCGGCCCTGTCCATCCCTTGGGAGAGCGAAGTACGATCATGGGCCAGCGGGGGCGCGTGACATCGCCTGTTGAGCGAGCATGCTCCTGGATCGAGCGAATTTCCAGGACGCATCGCTCCATGGTCGAAGCCATGAGTTGATGCATTGCAGACTGGTCGTCGCCCTCGACGAAATAAGGTTTGTGGCCGTATCCGATCAGCAACGCCTCCAGTTCTTCGCGCGGAATGCGCGCCAGGATGGTGGGATTCGAGATCTTGTAGCCGTTGAGGTGCAACACCGGCAGCACAGCTCCATCGCGAATGGGATTCAGAAACTTATTCGAATGCCAGGAGGTGGCAAGCGGACCGGTTTCGGCCTCGCCGTCTCCTATAGCGACGGCAACAATGAGGTCGGGATTGTCGAAAGCAGCTCCATACGCGTGAGAGATGGAATAGCCCAGCTCGCCGCCTTCATGTATCGAACCGGGTGTTTCCGGCGTGCAGTGCGAGCCGATGCCGCCGGGAAACGAAAACTGCTGGAAGAACTTGAGCAGTCCAGCTTCGTCACGACTCTTGTCGGGGTAAATCTCGGAATAGTACCCTTCGAGGTAGCAGTTGGCCAGCGTGGCCGGCGCGCCATGACCCGGTCCCGCGATGTACATGACATTCAGGTCATATTTCTTGATGAGCCGGTTGAGATGAACCCATATCAAGGACTGTCCCGGATCCGATCCCCAATGACCAAGCAGCCGATTCTTGAAGTGCTCCGGCTTCAAGGGCTCGCGTAGCAGAGGATTCGCGCGGAGATAGATCATTCCCGCCGCTAAATAATTGCAGGCGTTCCAGTAAGCATCGATCTTTCGCAACTCGCCGGGGGTAAGTGGCGACGGGATGTCGGCAGAAATCTCAGATGTGCCAGCCATTCGGTTCTCCTCGAACCCAACACTTCGCCATCAAGGGGATGGCTTGCTTCGGGGCATACTCCTGTGATGCCGTGGGCTCAACAAAAGTATGATGAATTTCGGATTACCCCGCTTTTTTGAAGCGGCCACGGTTCAAGCGGCGCCAGAAAAGGGCGGCATTGGGAAGATCTTGCTGGCGCCTTGATATGATCTTGCGAACAGAGGGCGCGAAGGGAGATTCGGAAATGAAAAAGGTTTTACGCGGAATCAGCCCGGCTTCGAGACCGAGCGGCAATGGATGTGTGGAGTGCCTGGCATCGTCACAAGGATGGTGGCTTCATCTTCGCCGGTGTGCCGAGTGTGGGCACATCGGTTGCTGCGATAGCTCGCCGAGCCAACATGCATCCAGGCATGCGGCAGAGACAGGGCATCCGATTATAGCCAGCTTCGAGCCGGGTGAGAACTGGTTCTACGACTACGAGAAGCGGGCGATGATCGAAGGCGTGGAGTTGCTTCCGCCGCATTCGCACCCAAGAAGTCAGCCTGTTCCTGGCCCGTCGGGAAGGGTGCCAGCCAATTGGGAATCGCTCCTGAACTAAGCCGGCTTCTTCATTCATTCGCAAAAAAGGGGGTAGCGGATGAATCTGCCTGATACAAGAGATCTGTTCATAGCGCATGGTTTTCCAGTGGAATTTTACCTCGTTCGCTGTCACGACAAAGCGAGCTGCGGGTTGATTTGGGACGGCGTGAAAATGGAAGCCGGGCTCTTCTTGAAGCGAACGCGATTAGGCCAAACGGCTGGGCACGCAGGCGAAGACCGGGGATCGAATACCTTAGGTGTTTCGGCGTCGCGCCGCTCCGCCGATTGCGCGATACGGCTCGCTTGCAAGACCCGATGACTCGGCATGACTCGGCGATTCGGTGAAATCCGGCGCGAGGTTAGGCCAACTGAGTCGAAGATTTTCGTCTTGCTTTCGACGATTCTCCACGATGCGACCTGAATTCATCCGCTGCGGTTGGATTCGTCTATAGCGTGTCTCAGGCATCCCTGGATCGCAGGTGAGCTGAGGCCGCCGATTCACGGGCGAAGAAGGGGCTTGAAGTCCTCTTCAATCAAGTTCAAATCAGCTTCACCTCGGAATATAGCCTGGACGTTGCCTTGACTGTCGATCAGAAAAGCTAATGGAAGGCCGAGCACTCCTCCGTATAACTTTCCAAGTTTGTCATCGCCCATGGCTACGGGGTAGTTTAGCCCCTGCTTTTCGTACATCTTCCGCGCCAGCTCCGGATCGTCGTCCATCGAGATGCCGATGATTTGCAAACCACGTGAGCCGTATTGGGTTTGCCAGGCAACGAAACGAGGCATTTCAAGCTGGCAGGAAGCACACCATGTCGCCCAGAAATCAAGCAATACAACTTTGCCCCGATACGTGCGGAGATCCAGTTTCCGATGATGCAAATCGGTGCGTACGAACTCCGGCGCTGTTTTGTGAAGCAGCGATGCTGTGGCTGCCGGGGCCTGTGCCGTGCTCACCCCATTACAGAAGCACAAAAGCAGCGTCACCGCGCATGAGCGTCGGAGTGTGAGCAGCGCAATTCCCACGGCCTTCGGATTGGCCGGCGTGCCTCGCCACCTGTCCTCGCTAGTAGCCCTGTTCAACCGGGTATCCCTTGTTGGCCCAATCGGCGCCAAAACTGTCGGGCAGATAGAGGGCCTTAACATTGGTAAACCCCATGTCGCGCAACTTCGCGAACGCTGGCCCAAGGTTTGGACAGCGATTCCAGGGACAGCAGCCGCAATAAAGCACGACCAGCTTTTTCCGCGAAAGTGCGCTCACGCGACTCTCAAGTTTCTCGATCCCTGCTGGCTGCGATCCCGGCCCTGCGTATTCCGAACCTGGGATATGCGCTTGGGCGAAAAGCATATGCGAACCAACCTGCAAGAGCAGGGGCTTGTCTTTGCCAGTCAATTGAAGCAGTTGGACCAGCGCTTCCGGTTTCAGCAACTGAGCCTCTGGAATGGAAGACGCGCTTCCTGTGAGAACCGGGGTGAACTGCGCTCGGAGCTGTGGCAAGAGAGAGAAAATAGCTAATCCGAGAAGAGCGACAGTTCCTGGCCGCACAACTAAACCAATCTTCATGGTGTTCCTCCGAAGGGAGTTTAACCGATAGGGTCACGCGCTTTCAGTGTTCCGTAACCGTGCAATTTGAATTCAAGTGAGCAAAATTGACCATTCTTCATCGCATGCTCTTGTGTAGGGTGCTCCCGCTCTGAGCATTCGTCAGATCTGCATTTGGGGTAATCGGCGACGGCCTCCGAACTGGCAACTGATCGAGCAGCCCGTTCTCCGTGAAGGGAAAGAGGAACCGAGTAGCACAGATCCTGTCTCCTGCGATTCTTTTGGTTAATTACGATGCACCTATTATTGCCCGTGTAGACAACTTAACCACGCTGTCTGCATCGATAAACTTTGGAGGCACACCGCAGCGAGGCATTGTGCAGGCGCATAGCATCGGAGGGCATTCGAAATCTGCGTAATGGGAATGCGACGCGAGGAATGTGACGCGATTTGACTGCGGTACAGCACCGAGAGATCGCATGAAGGCCGGCGCCGGCACGGTCGCCTGAGCTGGTGGAGGGTTGCCCAGATGACAGCCAATCTGTATACGACAGGCCCTGAAAGACAAAGGCCGCCCTGGACTCGAGTGGTGCAGGTACTGCTTCTCGCTACTTTTGTGGTAGTCGTTTTTCTGCTCGGCCTAAGCATGGTACATCACCGTTTCTGTCAAGGCAGCCGCGTCGATCAAAACGGCCATGTCAGGCAATAACCGCTGCCGATGGTGGTTTTCGCCGCGGCTGGCTGATTTTATGAGATGGTCGAGCAACCGATTTGTGCAATCGAGCCGTCTAAGAGTTTGGCGATCCTAAATGGGCGGGTACGGTCATGGGTTGCGTCAGCCGAATGGGTTAGACTGGGACCTGTATCCAGGTGAAGGTGTCACGTTCGAGTGCAACTCGGTCCGTCAGTCTCTTCGGGATCCTCGCGTCCCTGGGGTTGGCTGTGTGCGTCTTCGCATGGGGTCTGCAATATAAGCTTTCCCTCTATCATTTACCTCAGGCGGCTTCTCAGCGAATTCAGCAGGCCAAGCTCCTATCTGGAAATGAGCGATCTGGAATCGCGGACAGCCCACAGGTAGTTCGAGCGAAATCCTCCACCGGGGTTAGCTATACGGTTCCTGGCGCGGTCTTCTTTGCTGAGTTGCTGGCCGTCAGCATCCTGAACCCGCAAGTGGCAGGCCAGAGGGAAGAGCGCGCGAGCCGTTCGTGGCATCTTCGCCGCGGCCTATTTAATATCTTCGCCGTTCGCCCGCCGCCCATTCTCGCCTAGCTGGTCCTCCGCAGTTCATCCTGGTACATCGGGCGCCGGCCAATTGGCGAGCCATCGCGTAAAATCCTCTCCATTGGCGAATACGCCCGGTCCCCTGACCCTGTAATCACAGAATTCGTTTTAAGAGGTGCAATCAAGACATGCGAAAGCAAACCTTCTTGATGCTCGCCATAGGATTGGCGTCTACGGTCACAGCCGGCATCGTTGCCTGTCACACGTCGGATAGCAAATCAGATGCGAGAACCACAACTGCTCCATCCGCAAAAGTTGCCGCAGCGCAGCGAGGCGATATTTCCCATGTGCTGACGCTGGCTGGTCAGTTCCAGCCCTACCAGGTCGTGGATGTGCACCCAAAGGTGAGCGGCTACATGTCGCGCATCTATGTGGATATCGGCGATGTGGTTCATCAGGGCCAGACGCTGGCGGTACTCGAAGTGCCGGAGTTGAAGGCGGAGTTGCAGCAAACAGTGTTTCAACTCCAGCAGAGCAAAGAAGAGATCGCTCAGGCGCAGAACGGGATCAGTCGCGCCGAGGCGGAACACGCGGCTCTGCACGCCGCGTCGGAACGGCTGAAGCAGGCGGCCGAGGGAAGGCCGGGGTTGATTGCGCAACAGGAGCTGGACGACGCACTGGCCAAGGATTTGTCGTCGGAGGCGCAGGTAGACGCGGCGAAAGCTGCGATGGCGGCGGCGCAGCAGCACGCGAACGCTGCACAGTCAGACAATCAGCGCATCGAGGCGCTGGAAAACTACACCAACGTGACGGCGCCTCTGGACGGCGTTGTGATTTGGCGCTACGCGGACACCGGCGCACTGATCCAGGGCGGCACCAACTCCAACGACCAGGCACTTCCCATCGTGCGGCTGTCGCAGAGCAATCTTCTGCGCCTGCGTATCCCGGTGCCCGAGGACGACGTGAAATACGTCCAAGTCGGGGACCAACTGCAGGTGCGTGTGGACGCGATCGGCCGTTCTTTTACGGGAAAGATCGTGCGCTTTACGCGCGAAGTGAATTTCGAAACCCGGACCATGGAAACGGAAGTGGATGTAGAGAACCGGGATCTGTCCATTGCGCCTGGAATGTATGCCAACACGATGTTGAAACTGGCGCATGTAACCAACGCAGTTACGATTCCCGTCGAGGCGCTGGTGCTCAACCGGCAGCAAGAGACAGTCTACGTGCTCGACAACAGCAATCACGTTCATATTCGCAATGTCACGGTGGGACTGCAGGGATCGAAGCTCGCCGAGATCACCGGAGGACTCAACCCCGGAGACCGAGTGGTAGTGGGTGGTCAGGATAAGTACCAGGAGGGTGAAGAAGTGAGCCCGCTTCTCACCGCTTCGCCGGCCTCGGAGACCGTACAGGAATCGGGAGGAATGATCGATATGAAGGCCGCAGCCAACGGCGGAGGAGGTCAGTAATGCCAAACTTTGCCCTGCGTTATCCTTTTTTCATCCTCATGCTCTGCCTGATCGTGGCTCTGGTCGGAACAGTGACCGCGGCGCGCATGCCGGTAGACCTTTTCCCGCCGATCGATATGCCGGTGGTTGTGGTGGCTACGTTCTATAACGGCATGCCTCCGGAGCAGATCGAAGCCGACATCACCAACACCTTCGAGCGCTTCTTCACGCTGGCCGCCAACGTGGACCACAGCGAATCGCGCTCGCTCACCGGCGTGAGCCTCATCAAGATTTACTTCAAGCCGGGCACCGATCCGAATGCAGCGCTGAGCAACATCGCCAACCTTGCCATGGCCGACCTGCGCCGTTTGCCGCCGGGCACGCTACCTCCCGTGGTGCTGGGCATGACCGCTTCCACGCAGCCGGTGTGTCTGGTCACGCTCAAGGGCGAGGGCCTGAACGAAACCCGCCTCAAGGACCTGGCGCAGTTCCAGGTGCGCAATCAAATCTCCAACGTGCAGGGCGCATCGGTTCCTCAGCCGTATGGAGGCACCTATCGCCAGATTGAAATCTACGTCGATCCGCTGAAGCTCGAAGCGCGCAACCTCAGCTTGAATGACGTGGTCACGGCGGTCAATAACTCCAACCTGATTCTTCCGGCCGGCGATGTGCGCATCGGCTCGAAGGACTTCAACATTTACGCCAACAGCCAGTTTCCCGACGCTGAAGCGATGAACGAAATGCCGCTCAAATCGGTTGGCAACTCGTCGGTGCTGGTGGGTGACGTGGGCAAGGCGGTTGATTCCGGCGCCTTGCAGTACAACATCGTGCGCATCGACGGCCAGCGCTCCGTCTACGTGCCCATCTTCAAGCAGGGCGGCGGCTCGAACACCATCGAAATCGTCGATGGCATCAAGGCCGCAGTCAAGAAACTCGTCGATATTCCCGACACACTTAAGACCGCCGTGGTCTTCGATCAGTCGATCTTCGTCAAGCTGGCCATTGCCAACGTCACGCGCGAGGCGGTCATCGGGCTGGTGATGACCGGGGTGATGATCCTGGTGTTTCTGGGCAGCCCGCGGGCCACCGTCGCGGTGCTGCTCGCGGTTCCGCTCTCCATGCTGGTCTGCCTGCTGATTGTCAACTTCATGGGCGGCTCCATCAACACCATGATCCTGGCCGGGCTGGCGCTGGTCTTTTCGCGCCTCATCGATAACGGTGTGATTGTGCTTGAGAACATTTATCGTCATATGGAGTTGGGAAAATCTCCTCCGGATGCAGCGGCGAAAGGCGGCACCGAAGTTTCGATGGCGGTGCTGGCCGCCACCTTCACAACCGCCATCGTCTTCTTTCCCGTCACTTCGTTCAGCGGCGTGAGCAAGTACATCTTTACTCCACTGGCGCTGGGAGTCGTGCTCTCAATCTTCGCGTCCTACTTCTTCGCCATGACAGTGGTGCCGTTATTCTGCGCAAAGTTCGTTCGCCTGGACCCGCTGGGCACAGAACACGAAGGCGATATCGATGCCGTCGAAGGCAGCAAACCGTCATTTTTCAAGCGCTTTCTGATCGCTTTCAACGGCCACTTCCACCGGATTCTCGATCGCTATGAAGCACTTGCCTACAAAGTGCTGCGCAGGCCCGGATTTGCTACCGCGGTCATGTTGGGCGGGCTGGCTCTGCTTCTGGCTGTGGGCTTCCCATTTCTCGGCCGCGCATATTTTCCGCGCACCGATCCCGGCCAGTTCGTCATCAATGTGCGCATGCCCAGCGGCACGCGACTCGAGGTGAGCAACGAATACATCGCCAGGGTCGAGAACATCGTCCGCAGCGTAGTGAAACCGAAAGACCTGGGAATGATCGTCTCCAATATCGGCGTCTATCCCGATCTCTCGGCCATCTACACCACGAACGCATCCATGGACACGGCTTTCGTGCAGACGAGCCTCAAAGAGGACCACAGCATTGGCAGTTATGAGTACATGCGGCGGGTACAGGACGAAGTCTCGCGCCAGATGCCTGAGCTTTCCACGTATTTCCAGGCCGGCGGACTGGTCGACGGCGTGATCAACCAGGGACTTCCGGCGCCCATCGACATTCAGATCAAGTCGAATGACATGGACAAAGCCTACAAACTGGCGCGCGAACTGGCCGCGAAAATTCAGAGTATCCCCAACGTGAGCGGCGTATACGTTCCGCAAAGCATCAATTATCCCGGCCTGGCGCTGAACATCGATCGTGAGCGCGCCAGCCTGATTGGCTTATCGGCGCGGGATGTGGTCGACGATGTGATCACCGCGCTCACCTCCGACGGCATGGTAGCGCCGAGCTACTGGATCGATCCGCACACCGGCAACAACTATATGGTCACCGTGCAATACGCCAACCAGTGGATTGACAACATGTCCCTCGAAGATATGAAAAGCATTCCGTTGCGTGGTGTGCGGCCGGCCGGCTATGCGCCAATGCAGGAGAGCCAGGAAGCTGACCCGGCGTCATCGGGGTCCACGCGCGGCGATCGTGGAGCAGGCTACGTGCCATTGGGCGAGGTGGCGGATATTTCCCAGATCAACACGCCAACGGAAGTCGATCACTACCAGATTCGGCGCGTAATCGACATCTATGTCTCCACTAAAACCGAGGCTCTGCAGGGCGTGGGAGCGAGGATCAACCGCTTGCTTGCCGCAACCAGCCACGACCGCAACACCGTCGTCGACGTGCGCGGAGCCGTGGTCAGCATGAACGAAGCATTCCGCGACTTCGGCATCGGCCTCATCATTGCCGTGCTGCTGGTCTACCTGATTCTCATGGCCCAGTTCACTTCTTTCGTCGATCCTTTCATCATTCTGCTGGCCATTCCACCGGGCCTGGTGGGAGTGGTTCTCATCCTGCTTCTCACCGGCAGCACGCTCAACATCATGTCGCTGATGGGCGTCATCATGATGGCCGGCATCGTGGTCTCCAACAGCATTCTGATCGTCGAGTTTGCAGGCAGCCTGCATAAGGAGGGCGAGAGCCTTCTGGCCGCAACCGTGACTGCATGCAAGATTCGCATGCGCCCGATCCTCATGAACGTCGCTGGCAACTTTGCTGGGGATGATTCCACTGGCGCTCGGTCTCGAGGCAGGCAGCGAACAGTACGCTCCGTTGGCGCGGGCCATCATCGGTGGATTGACCCTCTCTGTTGTTGTCACCATGTTCCTGGTTCCAGCGGTGTACCTGTTAATCCATGGGCGGGACGAACGCAAGACCGCAGTCGCGGAGGAATAGACATGACTGAGTCCGTAAAGAGGAGATTGATCCCTGCCGCGTGCGCGTTGTTGTTACTGATCAATTTGCCGTGCGCAATGCGCTCGCAACAGACACCGGCGGCGCCGTTGCCCTCGCTGCAACTGCCGGATGCTCAGGCGCCCGCTGGGCCAGTTGCGTCCCCGGGACCGAGACTGACGCTGGCGGATGCGGAACGCATGGCGATCGAGCGCAACCCGAACATCAGCGTGGCGCGGCTCATCGCGCTGGCACAGGCGCAGGTAACGCGGGAAGTGCGCTCCGCCGAGCTGCCTATGGCGCAGGGCAACCTTACGGCCGTAGGCGCGCATGAAAACAGCCGTATCACCGCAGGCTTGCTGAATAATCCATCGGTTTACGACCGCGCCGCGGGCGGCCTGACCGTGAGCCAGCTGATCACGGACTTCGGGCGCACGTATAATCTGGTGCGCAGCGCGCAATCGAACGAGAAGGCGCAACTTGAAAACGAACGCGCCACGGAACTCGACATCACGTTGACAGTGGATCAGGCGTTTTATCAGGTGTTGACGAGCCAGGCGGTGCTGAAGGTGGCGGAAGCAACGGTAAAACAGCGCCAGGCGACGGTGGACCAGATTGGATCCCTGGCTAAGGCAAAGCTGCGGTCGGATCTCGATCTGAGCTTTGCGGATGTGCAACTCTCGCAAGCCAAGCTGCTTTTGCTTGACGCCCAGAATGACGCCGCCAACGCCATGGCGAGCCTCAACACGGTGTTGGGCTCCGAACGGGATGAACCCTACACGCTTGTGGATGAGACCACGGCAAATCCTGAGCCTGCGCCCCAGGATGCCGAAGCGTTGATGCCGGCGGCTTTTTCCGCGCGCCCCGATCTTGCCGCGCTCAACGACAGCTACACCGCCGCGCGCCGGTTCAGCACCGCTGAACGCGATCTGTGGATGCCGACCGTTTCAGCGCTGGCTGCGGTGGGTGGCACGCCGGTGCGCGCGGATCAGATCGAATCCTCGTGGTACGGCGCCGCCGGCGCAAACATCGGGATTCCGGTCTTCAATGGATTTCTGTTCGACGCCCGCGCGCGGGAGGCGAAGTTGCGCGCCAATGCTGCCGGGGAACAAGTGAGGAACCTGCGCGACGTGATTGCGCGCGATTTACGTACCGCGGTCCTGAATGCGCAGAACGCGTTCCAGCGCATCGGCGTCACGCAGGAAATGCTGAACGAGTCGAACATGGCTCTCGATCTTTCAGAGCAGCGATACAAGATCGGCTTGAGCGGGATCGTGGAGCTGACCCAGGCGCAGCTTGCACAGACGCAGGCGGAGATCGACTATGCCAATGCCCGCTACGCCTATCAAACCGCGCTCGCGGTGGTACGGTTCCAGACAGGCCAGTAGCCTTGTGGAACCCGCCCTGTCCTCTACGGCGCGGTTAAATTTCCCCTCCACCGGATCGTCTCCATGCTTCCCTGAAAGGCGATCGTTCTTAACATTCCGATGTTGGGGTCTTTTTTAAGGAGAGTGCCACCATGCCAGTGATTGGCGACAGACCCGAATTGAGCCTGAAGGCCGTTATCTATGCCACGGATTTTTCTCCTGGCTCCAGGAACGCCGGACTCTACGCTGCGCGCATCGCCGCCTATTTCTCAGCAAAGCTGCTAGTGACACATGCCTTCACGCTGGAGCAAGCCGCGTTGGAGGTTGAAGTTGGCGACAGACAATTAAGCCAGCAGAGACAGAACCTGGCGCATCATCTGTCGCGAGAGGCTGATTTACTCGGAGCAAAATCGATCGAGATCGTTCCCACACTTTCAGAAGGAAATCCGGAAGATGTGATTCCCGATCTGGCGAATGAGTATGAGCCGTCCATGATCGTTCTGGGAACGCATGGCGGAGGCCGGATCGAGCGCGAAATCATTGGCTCGGTCGCGGAGAAAATCCTAAGGTCTACCCGCTGGCCGGCGCTTACCGTCGGCCCCCACGTTCGGCCTTTGTCTCCACAGACATTTCCCTTCGAGAGAATTCTTTTTGCGACCGACTTTACTGAGGCGGCCGCCAATGCCGCGACCTATGCGGTTACATTCGCCGAGGTCTTCGCGGCGAAGATCGATGTGCTCAATGTGATTCAGGACGATGCCATTGAACATCCGGAACGAATCGCCGAACTTCAGAGCCGCTTCTTCAACGCTCTTGACTCTCTTGTGCCGCAATCTGCCAGAGAATTCTGCGATCCGAGAACCTATGTGGCTGTTGGCGGGGCGCACGACAAAATCCTTGAACACATTCGAGAGCGATCGATCGAACTCCTGGTGCTCGGTATCCGGAAGACTTCGCATATCGGCATGGAGATGAGAACATCCGGGGCCTTTCGGATCATCGTGGATGCTCCATGTCCAGTCCTGACGATTAGAAGCTGAGAGGTGAATCTCTTTGCCGGGGAACTCGATGGGAAGGCGGAAAGATCGTTCAAGTTACAAATACAATCGCACCCTTACAACACTGCTATTCGCATTCCTTGGAGGTTCGTATGCCGTCATTGCCGTTGAGGCGACACTACCAGACGTAACGGATCTGTGGGGAAGACGGTTTGACGAGATTGCGACCGAACAGGAGCTGCACCATGGCTGAAGAAAAACACCGTACGCGGTTGGCTACCGCGAACCACCAAGCTAGGGCCGATTCCAGAAAGGAAGATCTGGCAATCCCAAGGGCCGGCCCAAGGGCTCGAAGAACCTGGCCATGATGGTTCTCAAAGAGTCCCGGCAGAAAGTGCGCGTAATGGCTCTCGCGGCACGCGCACAGTGGCGAAGGCCGGAGCCACGGTGAAGCATGCTGCGAACAAATCGATCCAGGGCGATCTGCATGCCGCCGGAAACTTTATCGATCACATCGGACGCTCGGAAGAGAGTGCCACTCCCGGTACCGGTTCGCTTCAGATCGGGGTGGCCGATTTCAAGCCATTGCCTGTGAACGTCAGCGAAGACCAGTTGAAGGCGCCAAAACGTAAAACGATCCGCGAAATCGTTCTAGACCATTGATTCTAAAGGTTTGGCGGAGAGGGAGGGATTCGAACCCCCGATACCCTTTCGGGTATGCCGGTTTTCAAGACCGGAGCCATCAACCGCTCGGCCACCTCTCCGCAGTCTCCCGGTCCTCTTTGATTGTACGTCGAATCGTGCTCACTGCTGGAATCGACAACGCCGCTTCTCGCCGATCGCAACCCACAACGCATAAATGGAAAAGGTAGTACGCGCGGCGCATCGCCGTTACGGATGCGGCAGCACCAGAACCTCCACGCCGGAAGCAGCGTCTCTCTGATGAAAAACCTGTTCTGTCGCTTTCTCGAAATCCTCCGGCTTAGCATAGGGAATGTCGATGAAAGTTTGCGGGTTGCGATCGGTGAGCGGGAACCATGAACTTTGCACCTGCACCATGATGCGATGGCCGCGGCGGAACGTGTGATAGAGATCGGGCATCGTAAAATCGATCGCGGTTTGCTTGCCGGGCGTCAACGGCTCGGGCTTCTGCCAGCTCGAGCGGAACTTGGCGCGGAAGGGCTCGCCGCGCAACAACTGCTGGTACCCGCCCATATGCAGCGGCGGCGCGCCCATGATGTGCTTGTTGCCGTTGAGCGAAGTGTCGGGATCGGGATAATCGTCAGGGTAAACGTCGATGAGCTTCACGTCGAAATCGGAGTCCGTGCCCGAGCTCGCGACCTTAAGATGCGGCGCGATGGGGCCGGCAATGGTCACGTCCTCGGTCAGCGGATCGGTTTCGTACGTGACGACATCGGGCCGCGAGCTTGCGAAGCGCTGGTCGTCGACCATATACCGCTGCGGCACGGTGTCCGCGATGTAGCCGACGAAGGGCACCGGGTGGGCAGGATCGCTCAGGTACTCGTCGAAACTCTTCTGCTCCGCAGGAGGATCGAAGCTGAGCTTTCCGCCGGCATGAAAGTAGAGTGTCTTCGCCGTCGCGGTCTTGGGTGGCCACTCATCATAGCGGCGCCACACGTTGCTCCCGGTTTCAAACACAATGGCCGCAGGAAGCGTCTTGCCTCCGCCCTTCAAGTAATGCTCGAAGAACGGAAACTGAATGCTGGTCCTGAAATACTCCGAGGTTTTTGCGTTGAACTGCACATCGCCAAGGTGGTCACCATCGCTGCGCGCCCAGCCGCCATGCACCCACGGTCCCTCCACCAGAGTGATTGGCGTGTCGGGATTGAATTTGTGAATGGCGTAATAGGTGCGGTACGGGCCCTCGAGATCTTCTGCGTCATACCAGCCGCCAACAACCAGCACCGCGCACTTCACGTTCTTCATGTGTCGCGACAGGTCGCGCATCTGCCAGTAGTCATCGTAGGTGTCGTGTTCGTATTGGTCGTCCCACAAAAACGTCGGACTCTTCATGAACTTGTCCAGGTTCGCCACGTTGCCGGCTTCAAGGTAGAACTTGTACGTGTCCGTAGTTCCGAACGCGAAGGACGCGACGTTGGGCGAAGCCACCGGATTCTGCTGCGCATGGAAGAACGGCGCATAGAAGCCAAAGCCGGCCGAAAGCATGAACGCGCCGCCGTGATAAGAGTCGTCACCGAGAAAGAGATCGGTCATGGGCGCCTGGGGGCTGGCTGCGGCGATGGCCGGATGCGAGTCGATGATCGACGCCGAAGTGTAGAAACCCGGATAGGAGATGCCCCAGATGCCCACCTTACCGTTGTTGTTGGGCACATTCTTGAGCAGAAACTCGATGGTGTCGTACGTGTCGGAGGATTCGTCCACGTCCTTTGCAGATTTCTTCTGGTCGAGCGCCGGACGCATCTCCACAAAATCGCCTTCGCTCATCCAGCGGCCGCGCACATCCTGATAGACAAAGATGTAGCCTGATTTTTCGAATTCATCCGAGGGGCCGAGGCGCGCGGGATAACGATCTTCACCGTAGGGAGCGACGCTGTAGGGCGTGCGGTCCATCATAAAGGGGTACGGGCCCGGATCGGCTGGGAAGGCCGAGGTCTTGGGCACGTAGACAGCGGTAAACAGCCGCACGCCGTCGCGCATGGGAATGCGGTACTCATATTTCGTGTAGTGAGCACGGATGAAGTCGTTGCTTGCAGGCTGCGGCGTGGATTGCTGGGCGCGGGCGAATGGCAGAGCGAGAATCTGTGCGGCGAAAAGGCCGAGAGCGAAGCGCTGCGCAAGAAACATCGTTGAGAAAAATCTCCTGAGTTTGAGGCTAACCCCGTCGGGAGCCGGAATGACGTGCGCGGACCGGGTTCGATTCCCGCCACGCAACGCAGTTTTATTCATCCGCCATCTTCTCTTCAGCCGGCGCCTTCTCCGGCGTGGTCAGCGGCTGAGTAATGTCGTCCAGGTAGGCCGGCGTTCCCTCCACTCGTTCCAGCACCGGGAAGCGCTCGCCTTTGTGATAATCGATGTCGGTCGTGGAAACAAACGAGTCGGCCTGCACGATGAGGTGAATCGGCTCGGTGTTTCCTTTGGCATCGCGTATGGCCGCAGCGCAGCGCGTCCGCTGAATAGATTTGCCCGTTGACGGCGATGATTTTTTCGCCGGGAGCCAGTCGCGCCTTGTCGGCGGGGCCGTTCCAGCGCACATCGGAGATGCTGCCATCTTCGCCTACGCGCAATCCGATCGAGAACCAGCAATTCGTGCCGCCAAAGCGACGGCCCGGCAGCAGCCGCCATCGTGCGCAGCGTTGCGCTCGGCTTGTCCTTGTAGACCAGCTTGTATCCGCCCTGCTCGATTCCGGCCAGGTCGGCATGCGGATTGATTTTGTCGATGCGGTCTTGGAGGAATGTGGCCCATTCGTAAGGAACAACCGCGTTCAGATCCTGCACCAGTTCATCGAAATTGTAAGGGCACGATCAGCGGACCCGTGTTCCCGCCCTTGCCCAGGAAGATCTTCTCAAAGTCGTTGAGCGATTTCTTGTTTTGCGTCATTTTGCGGATCAGCGTGTCGGCATCGAGCCACAGCAACTCACCCTCCTGGTAGTAGTCCTGCCCGCGCCTCCAGTTCATCCAGGGAGTGTTGGCGCGCACCATGCTGGCGGCAATGGCCGTATCTTCGGTAGATCGCCACTCGCGGCCGGGCGTGTAGTCCAGGGTCGCTGCGGTTTGTGCCAACTGGTCGCGATATTGCGCCTGCGTTTCAAACCCTGCGCGCGCCGCCAGCACGTCGCCGAGATACTCCGTCATGCCCTCGTATACCCACAGCAGCGCGCCCTGCTGCGCCGTGGCAAAGTCCGGCTGGTACAGTCCCACGGGCCGCCGATATTTGCCGTTCCATGAGTGCGTAAACTCGTGCGGCAGCAGGTCGGCCTCGCGCAACTCGTGCGCGTC
Source organism: uncultured Acidobacteriaceae bacterium (assembly GCA_963732305.1). Taxonomy (GTDB): domain Bacteria; phylum Acidobacteriota; class Terriglobia; order Terriglobales; family Acidobacteriaceae; genus Telmatobacter. The sequence goes on along the minus strand of CAVSYW010000001.1, from coordinate 113,923 downwards.
GTCGGCGAATCCCTTCTCGCCGACGCCGTTGTCTGACGATTGGCCGTGCTCCAATCCCTCGCCGCCGGCCACATCCGAAAGCGTCAGCAGGAAGTGATAGACGTGATAATGATGCGAACCGTAGAGCGCATCGGCCTCGCGCACCAGGTTGTTCATCGACGCCAGCACGGCCGGGCGCAGGTTCGAGTCTTCCGGCTGATCCGAGACCACATCGATATAGTGTTTGGGCGTGATCTCCGGCGCCAGCGGAAACTCGTGGAAATATTCGCCAGTGATGATCGGCGAGTCCTGCAGTTGCTCCACATTCGTCACCGCAAACTGCGTCACTGCGCCCGCGGCAGGAACCGGGTAGGCGCCGGAGCTGACCGGCGTGAGCGCGGTGCCGATGCCCCATCCCGCGGGAACCTTGACAGAGGGCTGGATGGGAATATCGCGCACCGGCGTGTTGGCCGGGTAAAGCAGCAGCGTCTCCCACTCCATTGCCGCCAGCTTTTGCGAGATGCGTGCCGTGACGATGCAATCCAGGTGTGCGTGGAGCGTGGTCACTCCTTCTGGAATCGTGAGATGGAACTGGTAGAGATCCACGTCGTCGCGCCGCCAAGCCAGCGTTTGGCCGTTGGCGGTAAAAACAACGCCTGTAATCTCCTCCACGGGCCCGTTCGGCATGTGATGGCCGGGAATCCACTCAGGTGTGGTCAGCGAAATCGGGCCTGCCTTCACGGGCAAGTCGACATCGGCATGAAACAGCTTGCGCGGCGCATCGGTAAGATCGGCGGTGATCTCAATCGGCGGCTTTTGCGCGCGGCCAACGGGCAGCGCACAAACCGAAAGAAGCATCGCGAAACCCGCCTGGAAGCCGCGTGGATAACGGTTCATGGGGCAAAACTCCTGATCGTTCAGGGTACCGTACGGCAGCAGGAATCGGGAAAGATTCTCCCCGTTCAACGCGGGGTCAAAACGTTGCATATAGCGGCATGGAAGCAGACTGCTTTGGCCGCTTTCCACAGCTTCTTTATGCGATCCTTATGCGATCCGGCCGACCACAATTTAAGCTGTATGAGAACCCACCCTCACCGGCGAGCGGTTTCTTCGCCTGGGCCACATTCAATTTCCGACGATTAAGGAGATCCATGGCAAAGTACAAACTTGAATACATCTGGCTGGATGGAAAAAAGCCCATCCCTGAACTCCGCGGCAAAACCAATATCAAGGAATTCGACAAGACGCCCACTTTAGCCGATCTGCCTCTGTGGGGATTTGACGGCAGTTCCACCATGCAGGCTGCGGGCCACAAGTCCGATTGCGTTCTCAAGCCGGTGGCGTTTACCCCGATGCCAGCCGCAAAAACGCTTTCATCGTGCTCAGCGAAGTGATGCTCCCCGACGGCACGGCGCACCCGACCAATATGCGCGCCACGGCCCCGGACGATCCGGATCTCTGGTTCGGCTTTGAGCAGGAGTACTTCCTCTATAAGGATGGACGTCCGCTCGGCTTTCCGGAGGACGGCTACCCCGGACCTCAAGGTCCGTACTATTGCGGCGTCGGCTACAAGTACATGGGCTCGATCGCGCGCACCATCGTCGAGGAGCACCTCGATCTTTGCCTCCACGCCGGCATCAACCACGAAGGCATCAACGCCGAAGTGGCCAAGGGCCAGTGGGAGTTCCAGATCTTCGGCAAGGGCTCGCATAAGGCCGCCGATGACCTGTGGACTGCGCGCTACCTGATCATGCGCCTCTGCGAAAAGTACGAAGTCGACGTGCAGTTGCATTGCAAGCCGATCAGAGGCGACTGGAACGGCTCCGGCATGCACACCAACTTCTCTTCCAAGCACCTGCGCGAAGTGGGCGGCAAGGATTATTTCGAGGCCCTGATGAAGGCCTTCGAGAAAAACATTCCCGATCACATCGCGGTGTACGGCCCGGACAATCACCTGCGCCTCACCGGCCTCCACGAGACCCAGGCTATCGACAAGTTCAGCTACGGCCTCTCGGATCGCGGCGCTTCCGTCCGTATGCCTGTCAACTTCGTCAAGCACGGGTACAAGGGCTACCTTGAAGATCGCCGCCCCAACTCCGAAGCCGATCCTTACCAGATCGTTTCGCAGATTGTGAAGACGATCGGCGAGGTCCCGACAAAGTAATTGGTGCGAACCCGCAGCCGGATTGGACGGGGTTCCAGTCCGGCTGCAATCTGTAAGAGCGAGGCGCGGCCAGCGGGCCGCGCCTCGGCTCTTTTCTCCCTTGCCATTCGCATCCAGTGTTTTCTGATGGCTCCTTTATCTCCCGCGTGTTAGAAACAAGAGAACAGGACACGGGCGGAGCTTGCTCAAAAATTGCCACAGTGCCCGCGATGGACGTTCCCTTGAGGCAGCCGCTTAGCCGCAACTTTGAATCCGCTGGGAGGAAGGTTCTTGACCCGACCATGAAAGCCGACCATCCAGTGGAGCTCGAAGCCCTCTATGGCGATTACCCCCTCGACAACGCCTTCGATGAAATGCGTGAGCCGGGCGGTGAGGTGCGGGCGCAATACCGCACCCTTGCCGAAACCCTGGCCGGCTTGCCCGCCGATGAGCTGCAGCGGCGCAAGCAATCCGTCGACCTCGCATTCCTGACCCAGGGCATTACCTTCACCGTCTACGGACGCGAAGAGGGTACCGAGCGCATCTTCCCTTACGATCTGCTGCCTCGCATTGTCACTGCACAGGAGTGGGACCGCATCGAGCGCGGACTCACGCAGCGCATCACCGCGCTCAATCTCTTCCTGCGCGACGTTTATTCCGATGCCAAAATCCTCGCCGACCGGATCATTCCGCGCGAGCTCGTCTACAGTTGCAAGCATTACCGGCGTCAGATGCGTGGATTGCAGGTGCCGCGCAACGTCTACATCGCCGTCGTTGGCTCCGACCTGCTGCGTTTGAATTCCGGCGAGTTCGTTGTGCTTGAGGACAACCTCCGCGTGCCCTCGGGCGTCAGTTACATGCTTACCAATCGCCGCCTGATGAAGCGGACCTTTCCGCAGCTCTTCGCGAGCTATGGCGTGCAGCCCATCGAGCATTACCCGCACTTGCTGCTGGCCACGCTGCGCTCGCTCGCGCCCGAGGGCCGGCCTGAGCCGAACATCGTGCTGCTCACGCCGGGCGTCTTCAACTCCGCTTACTTCGAACATACCTATCTCGCGCGCCAGATGGGCATCGACCTCGTGGAAGGCCGCGATCTGGTGACGCACGACAATGTCGTCTACATGCGCACCACCGACGGCCTCAAGCGCGTCGACGTCATCTACCGCCGCGTGGACGACGACTTCAGCGATCCGCTGGTCTTCCGCTCCGACTCCTCTCTGGGCTGCGCAGGCCTGTTCAATGCCTATCGTGCCGGCAACGTCACCGTGTCCAATGCCTTCGGCACCGGCCTCGCCGACGACAAGGCTGTCTACGCCTATGTGCCGCGCATGATCCGCTACTACCTGAACGAAGATCCGATTCTTCCCAACGTGGAGACGTTTCTCCTCAGCGAAGAGAAGGACCGCAAGCATGTGCTCGCCAATCTGGACAAGCTGGTCGTGAAAGCCGTGGGCGAGAGCGGCGGCTACGGCATGCTCATCGGTCCGCACTCCACAGCCTCGCAACGCCAAGAGTTTGCCCGGCAGATCGAGGCCAATCCGCGCAACTACATCGCCCAGCCCACGCTCGATTTTTCGCGCGCTCCCTGCCTCATCGACGATCGGCTGGAGCCGCGCCACGTGGATCTGCGGCCTTACATTCTTTTTGGTGACAAGGTAAACATCGTGCCCGGCGGATTGACTCGCGTGGCGCTTGAGAAAGGTTCGCTCGTCGTCAACTCCTCGCAGGGCGGCGGCAGTAAGGACACATGGGTTCTGGAATAGTTCGCTTCGCGGAACATCGCACCGGAAGAGAGAGGCACAACATGCTTTCGCGCGTTGCCGACAGTCTCTACTGGATGAGCCGCTACCTGGAGCGGGCGGAGAATACCGTGCGTCTGCTCGACGTGACCATGAGCCTGATGCTCGATACCGGCGGCTCCAACGTGGAGGCGCGATGGCAGCGCCTGGTAGCCGCACTCGGCAAGCCCGTGGAGATGGATTGGAATGGCAACATCGAGGCAATGGCGAAGAAGCTGGTCTACGACAATCTAAGCCCAGCCTCTGTCATTTACTGCCTCAATGGAGCTCGCGAAAACGCCCGCCAGGTGCGCGAAGAAATCTCCACTGAGATGTGGCAGCGCCTCAACCGCCTTTACCACCAGATGCACTTGCCGCGCGTGCAATCGCAGTTCTCCGCCAACATCAGCGACCAGCTCTCCACGGTCATCGACGGCATCTATCTTTTCAAAGGCACCACCGATACCAGCATGATCCACGGACAGGGCTGGCAGTTCATCCGCCTCGGCCGCTATCTTGAGCGCGCCTACGCCACGGCCACATTGCTCGAGGTCTATCAGTCCGAACTATTCCACCCGCAAGAGCGGGAATCGTCCGGCTATCTGCATCTGGAGCTGGTGGGCCTGTTGCGCTGTTGCACGGCATTCGAGGCCTACTGCCAGGTGTATACGGCTGACCTTTCGCCGGAGCGCATGCTCGAATTTCTGGTGCTCAACCGCGACTTTCCTCACGCCATCCACTACTGCGTCGAAGGTACACGCCAGGCCATCGAGGGCATTCAGCAAGCCGGCGGCCGGCGGCCGCCGGAGGAGTTGAAGGCCGCCATCGGCAAGCTCAGCGCCTCGCTGGGCTACACGTCGATCAACGAAATTCTTGCCGGCGATACGGCTGGCTTTCTGCACAACATCCGCGGGCAGTGCCTGCGCATTCATGAACTCATTTACCGTTACTATGTCCACTACTCCATTCAATCGGCGCTGACTATCTAAGAGGGAACCGCATGAACTTCTACTCCATCCGGCACCTCACGCGTTTTCGCTACTCGCAGCCCCATCAAGGAGAGCATAATGGAGGCGCGCATGCACCCGCGTTCCGACGCGAGCCAGCACTGCCTCACCTTCTCGCTCTCCGTGAGCCCGCGATGCCGCGTCTTCAGCTATCGCGACCATCTGGGCAACAACGTGCAGCACTTCGACATTCCCGGCGAACACAATCAGCTCGTCATCGTCGCTGAATCCGTTGTCGAACAACAACCGCTGCCCGATGTTCCCGCCTTCCTCGCGCCCGATGCGTGGAGCGAGCTCGACGAACTCATAGCCGCCGGCGATTACTGGGAGATGCTGCTGCCCAGCACCTTCGCCGTTGAAACCCCGGCCGTCATCTTGCTCGCCCAACAGATGGGCGTGAGCCGCCGCGACGATCCACTGATGCTCGTACTGGAGCTGAATCAGCGCCTCTTCAACTACTTCGAGTACGTGCCCAGTCACACGCGCGTTGACTCGCCCATTGACGAGGCCATCGTCAGCGGCAAGGGCGTGTGCCAGGATTTCGCGCACACCATGATCGCCCTGCTGCGTCATGTGCGCATCCCCGCACGCTACGTCTCGGGTTATTTATATCGTGGCCGCGAGGACCATGACCGCTCCACGCCCGACGCGACGCATGCCTGGGTCGAGGCATTAATGCCACATCTCGGTTGGGTGGGCATCGACCCCACCAATAACCTCGTCGCGCATCATCGTCACATCCGCACCGCCGTGGGCCGCGATTATGCCGACGTTCCGCCCACGCACGGCGTCTTCCGCGGCAACACCGCGAGCGAGCTGTATGTGGCCGTGCAGGTTGAAGCCAGCGACAGTCCGCCGGCACTCGATCGCAAGCTGCCCATCCCCGAAGATTGGAGCGTGCTGGTGGAGCGCGCCCAACAGCCGCCCGAACTCCCCGTGCCGTTCATCGATATGCAGCAGATGCAGCAGCAACAGTGAGCCAGCCTAAGTAGCAGTGCGCTGATTCACATTCGGGGCTGGCGTTGAGATTCCAAGTTGGGTGAATCTGAACGAAATCAAGTCAAAGCCTGCTGCCGCGAGGCGAGTCCGGCAGTCGCTGACGATTTCGTCTTCCAAAGCTGCTCTGCCAATCGCGATCCGATCCGTGCGGGATTGATTAAGAATGCGCCGAACAGCGCAGAGCGTCACAAAAGCGGGGATTTGTGTGTAGGTTGCCGAGGCGTATAGCGCCTTTCTTACATCCCTCACTTGAGCGCTGGCGGAAAAGCTGTACACCGCAATCGCGCTGTCCGCCAATCCCACGGCTCGATTTTCAACGCTCACCTGAACCGGCCGCTTGTCGAGAAAGAAAATTTTTTCGATTCCCGAATAAATCCGATGGCGGCCCGGGCCCACCACTCGGATTGGCCTGCCGCGCCGGTAGATGATCCCGCCTTGATACTGCGTAAGCGTGTAACTCGAGGGATAACCGATCAAATTGTAGTACCTGAGCACATAGAACGCGTCGACAGCCAGGCAGAACAGGATGAAAGGCAGCGTGCTCATATGTTCTCCTTAATTCGCTTCCGCCGGCATGTTGTACATCACTGCTTGCATCCACAACTCGGTGATTTCAAGCTGTTCAATCCCCAGTCCGCGACTCTGCAGCTCGCGATTGAGATCCGCGGTAATCGAGGCCGCCATCTTTGCCCTTCCTTCGACGCTGCGGTCAATGATGGAGCGCGGCACAATGTGGAGCAGACGCTCGCGAATGATCGGCAGCGAATCATCGACAACATTCTTGAAAGCAACGACTGCGCGTTGTGGATCGCGTATCACCAGTTCCCCGCCGACACTGATCACTGCATTCGCCTGCAGCATGTCCTGGAACACCAGGCGTTCGAGGATAAACTGGCGAGGGCGCAAATCCACGATATTGACTGGCGTCGCTCCCGCACTTGACCGATAGGCGCCAGGCGGCAGAATCGCGCTCGACCCGTCGCGTTTGAGGCGCAAGCCGACTTGGTAGTCCACGATGTAAAGCAGCTTCGATCGACGCAGCCGGATTCCAAAGACGACCACGGTTACGAGGCAAGCGAAAAAAATGATCTGTAAAACTATCTCTGCTGTCATAATTCCGGCCTATCCCCGATCATAGAGCGGGATTCGCCGCTCCTGGATCAAAAGACGTCTCATTTCTTTAGGCTTGCAATATCGGAGACTCACAAGCGCGGCACCGCTACTTGCGATCCGCCGTACCTTCCGCTCCCATTGCCTTCAACCGCATCTGCGCCAGCATCCACGTCGAAGTGGAAAGCATCAGCTGCTCTTTCGGCTTCTCCAGCTTGCGATAATCCGCGATGGCGATCTCGCGCTCTCCGTATTGCTCCGCGATGCGGCCCAGCACGTACCAGACCTCGTCGTTCGGCTCATCGAGATTCCAGTCGTCCATGGCGCGCAACAGCACGTCGTGCGCGTCCTTGGTGTTTCCCACTTCCGCATAGAGGCAGGCCAGCGTGTGCAGGATGCCCGGCGCGTCCTTTTGCATCTCAGTCGCGTGAATCGCCCTGGCTATGTCGGCCTGCTCCACTTTGCCGGTAAAGAGCGTGTACCAGGTCTCGTTGTTCAACAGCATCGCGTCTTCCTTGCCGAGGTCGGCAAGTTTTTGCGACCAGCCACGCGCCGCGGCAAAGTTTCCGCGATCCGCTTCGATTTCGATCTTCATTTGGTAGGCGTCGCTGTCGTTTTCAAGCAGTTTCAGCCGCTCGTCGGTCAGCGCCATTGCTTCGTCGTAGCGGCCCAGTCCCATCAGCGCGAGCGTGCTGTCGATAAAAGCCGTCTTCGATTCCGGTTCATCCTTCAGCAAAGCCGACGAAACCTCCAGCAGCGGCGCGAACTTGTCCTGAATCAGGTACCCGATTGCGAGTGCGATGCGAATGTTGGTGCGCTCGCGATCGCCAGTTGCGTCCTGAAGCGCGGCCTCGAGAATCGGCACGCCCTGCGCCACAGTGGGCTTTGACCCGATGAGAATCGCCGCTGCGGCCAGCTTCATGCGTCGCGCGTCCGGAGCTTCGCCCTTCGTCCAGAAGCGCGGAAACACCGGGCCGCCGAGTGGATCGTCGCCGCCTTCCAGATGCACGTCCTCGCGCATCCAGTCCAGGAGCGTTTTTGCTCCCCGCAAATTGCCGGCCCGGATGCGGTCGAGCATCTCAAGACCGATGGCGTTGGGCTTTTCGCCAGTGTCAAGCAACTTGTATTGCCCGTCCTCTTTCACGATGTAAAGCGTCAAGGTGGTTCCGCCCAGCGTCTGCACCTTTTCGCGATAGCCGGTCGTGTCATCGCCTTCGCCCTTGGGGTCGACAGTATGCAACACGATGTCTTCCGTAACATCGAGCGAGCTATCCTCGCGTGCCAGTTCGCTGTTCATCTTCTTTCCGCTTTCGAGCACTTCTTTCATCTCGTCGGCGTCCATGGCGTTCAGCACCTTGATGCCGTTGCGGCTGAGAATGGCGGCGAAACTGTCCCTGGTCAGCGCCGGATCGAAGGGCACAACGGAATAGCGCTTCACCACGCCTGCCGGAGTGTTTGCGTATTGCACATCTTCGTGGAGGGTGGCGCCACGCAGCATGTTCGCCAGACCCAATGTCCGCGCGGCATCGTCGCCCCCCGCGCCCGCCTGGTAAAAGTCGGCCGCCTGTGCGTACTGCCGCATGTTCATCAACATTTCGCCGGCCGTGCGCGCCGTCTCTTTGAGGCCGCTGTTGTCGGTGGCGCGTTTGTTGGCTTCGTCGAGACCGGCCTTGCTGTTCTGCAGCATGGCCGTCGATGCCGCCATCAGCGCCATGGGTTCGGGATTCAGCGCCTGGGCTGCCCTGTACGCTCCGGCGTAATCGCCGCTATAGAAGTGCGCGAAGGCAAGATTGTCAGTGAGCCCGAGATCGGCGAGCTTGTCCTGGCCGAGCCCTTCATATTCGGCGACAGCCTCCTTCATGTGCGCCCGGCCGCTGTAGCGGCGTCCCACGGAATCGTATTCGAGCAGAATCGCCAGATTGGCTTGCGCTGTATGGTCGTCAGCATCGAGCCTCATGGCGGCGCGATACGCATCGGCCGCGCCGGTCATATCGCTTCCCGCGCGCAGCTCGCGTCCTACCAGATCGTGCTTCAGAATCTCGGCAAGCACGCGCTCGGCGAGCGCCGAGCCTGGATCGAGCTTGACGGCAAGCCGCGCCTCGTTGCGTGCCGCCTCCCCCATGCCCGCCTGTAGCAGCACGTTGGCCACTTGCAGGTGATGCACGGCCGCATTGGGATTGGCGGCAATCAACGCGCGATAGCTTGCGAGCGCCTCTTTCACCTTGCCTTCCCGCAGCAGCGCCTCACCCTGCGGCTCAAAATCGATCAGGATGGCGGGACCGTTGATTAGATCGGCCACCTGGTTGCGCAGCGCCGTGGCCTCGGCCGCGGTATAACGGCGCTTCACGGAATCAAACACGAGGTGCGCCAGCACCACGCCATCCTTCTCCGTAGTGAAGTTCTCCGTCAACAGCGCCGGGCCGAGCGAGATGCTCGTATCCTTGGGCAATTCCTTGGGGATAAATCCCGCTGGCGGAATGAAACGATAATTCCACTCCATGGAGTAAGCCGCATTCAGCCACCAGTCTTCGGTGCGCGGCGGTTTCGGCTTATCGGGACCGTTATTCTTCTTCTCGTCGGAATTGTCTTTTTCTTTGAGCTCGTCGGGCAGGAACTGGAAGAGCCGATCGACGCGGATGGCGGCTTGTGCGCTTTCGAGCTCCGTAAATCCACGCTTCGCTTTTTCGCAAGCAATGGTGAGCTGAAACGGCCGTGAGAGATCGGCAGGATCGGTGCGCTCGACCTTGGTGAGATCGTCGCAAAGATATTCCGCCTTGATGTAGCCGCGAAGGCCTTCGCGCGTATCCTTGTCGGGCTTGTCGGCATAGTAGCCGCGATAGCCCGATTCCAGAATGCCTTCGGGCTGCGTAATCTCCACAACGTTGGCCGGGCCGTTGTCTGTCAGCTTGAACTCGCGGGTCTCAACCAAACCGTTATCGTGCGAGGGAGCCTCAGGAATCCTCGCGAGAGCCGTAGTTGCGTCGCTGGTGATAAGCGCGAGGCGGCTCTGGTCGCCCATCGGTACCTGGCCCAGTTGCGCGTAGCGGTCGGTGGCATCGATCCAGATTGGATTCTTGCCGGGAACATAGACGATCGCGTGATCAAACATTCCCATGCCGGGAAGATCTACGGGCACATCCGAGCGAGTTTCTACATTGAGCAATGCGACATACGCCGGTATCCCCGCGGCGCGCAGCATGGCCACCAGCAGCGTGGCCTTGTCTTTGCAGTCGCCGTATTTCTTGGCCAGGGTTTCTGCGGGATCGTGAGGAACGATCGCGGCTTCGCCGAATTCTATTCCCGTGTAACGCACCTCGCGATCGAGAAAATCCAGAATGGCCGCTTCTTTGTCGGCAGCGGATTTCCTGCCTGCAATCAGCGGGGCAACAACACTTTCGACAGCAGGAGAACTCGCGCGGCTGTCCACGATCTTGCCGTACTCCGTCGCGATGCTCTGCCACGACGCGCCGGTCGAATAGTCGATCATCGGGAAGCGCATGTCCTCGGGAGGCAGATACGGTTCGCGGGCATCGATCGCATCCAGCGGGCCCACGTCGTATGTAAGAGTGACGCGGCCGCCTGCCTCGGTGCGCACCGGCTTGATGCCGGGGAGCAACAGGAGATTGGTGCGTAGCGGCAGCGCAGCGGGAAAATCAAATACCACATGACTATGCGCCACCGGCACATCTTCCCGGCCAAGCACAACGCGTCCTACGCGGCCGGCCGCAAACAGCGGTTCTTTTTCCGTCACGCTGAATTCTTCTTCCACCACCACGCCGGGCGCGATGGCCGGCAGCGGCGCGCGCAGGCGCTTGCCGTCGCTGTAGGTCTTGTAGTCGCCGCCGCGGGCCGGAGCTTCCGTAATGGTGTATGGATCCAGAGTATGAACGCTGAAATCGGGCGCGATCACGCGGGCGCGGATCACGGGCCGCGCTTCGAGCCACGGCTCCCACCCAATCGCGAGCGAATCCCATGCTTCGGCGCCCTTTTGCGTCAGCACCTTGTAGATGTAGTGGCCGGCGTGCACCACTCGCCCGGCATCGTCGAAGGTATAGCGCTCGTCCTCGCTGAGCTCCGTTACGTTGGCGCCCTCCGGTGCGGGCGCGGCGGATGCAGCCTGATACAGCATTTTGGGATCGATGGAAAAATGCGGTGCGCTCCAGGGGTCCGCGGATGGTGCGGCATAGGGGGCTTCCGGCAGCGATTGCGCATGTCCGGCAGCGGGCAACGCAGGCACGATCGATACCGCAAGCAGACAGGCCAAATGAGAACGTAGACAGGAAGAAGACACAAGGCTCCCGGCAACTTGGATTGTGAAATCCACGGTAAACCGCGCGGACCCGATTCGCAAGCGCGGAAGTACCCGGAGCCCGTCGAACGGCCGGAACAAGGCTCACGTCTCACATCGCGCAAGCCCGCTTTTTCTAACCGGCTTTTCGCACCTGCGCGGCAATCTTTCTCAGCTCCGGCAGCACCTTGCCCAAGGCGGCCGGTGCGGCATCGCGTTTGCCTAACGCAAAGTACACATCGCGATAGAGCGGATAAAGCTGCTCGTACACCGCAGCGGCTTTTGCGTCCGGCTCCACGGTGCGGAAGGGCAGGCACACCGCGGCTTGAGCCTCCTCGATCGTCTTGTACGCTCCGGCGGCGAGCAGCGCGAAAATCCCCGAGCCCAGGCTGGTGGGAATGCCTGCCGGCACCAGCACTGGCTTGTTCAGCACATTCGCGTACACGCGGTTCAGAATTTCGTTCTTTTGCGGAATACCGCCCGCGTTAATCACGCGATCGATGGGCACGCCGTGCTCGGCCATGCGCTCCAGAATGATACGCGTGTGCAATGCGGTGCCTTCGATCGCGGCGAAGAGTTCGTCCTGCGCAGTATGCACCAGGTTCCAGCCCAGCGTCACGCCGCCCAGTTCTGGATTCACCAGCACCGTGCGATCGCCGTTGTCCCAGCTTAGCCGCAACAGCCCGGTCTGGCCGGCCTTCCATGCTTCCAAACCCTCGCTGAGCGCGGCGACGGTTGTGTTGGCGCGCCTTGCGATGGCGTCGAAGATGTCGCCCACCGCCGACAACCCCGCTTCGATTCCGGTGTATTGCGGATGCACACTGCCCGGCACGACGCCGCATACTCCGGGAATCAGCTCCGCCTTTTTCGCCATGGCAATGATGCAAGTGGATGTGCCGACGACATTCACCACGTCGCCTTCGCGGATGTTGGAGCCGATGGCGTCCCAGTGCGCGTCAAACGCTCCCACCGGAATCGGAATCCCGGCGCGCAGGCCAAGTTCCGCGGCCCACTTCGCCGAAAGATGTCCGGCAATGCGATCGCTGGTCAGATAGTCGCCGCCCATTTTGGCGCGCACGCCGGTCAGCAGCGGATCGACCGCAACCAGAAATTCCTCCGGCGGCAGACCGCCCCATTTGGGATTCCACATCCACTTGTGACCCATGGCGCAGGCGCTGCGCTTCAGTGCGCTCATCTCGGTCACGCCCGAGAGCGTGGCCGCAACCATGTCGCAATGTTCCAGCGCGGTGACAAATCTTTCTCTCAGTTTTGGATTGGAACGCAGCCAATGCAAGAGTTTTGCAAATCCCCACTCATGCGAGTAGATGCCGCCGCACCATGCAATGCCTTCAAATCCCAGTTCGTGTGCTTTCTGGGTAATCTCCTCGGCCTCGGCAAAGGCGCGATGGTCGCACCAAAGGTAGTATTCGTCGAGCGGCTCGAGGCCTTCGCTCACCGGAATCACGCTCGATCCAGTCGTGTCGAGCGCGATCGCGGCAACCTCTGCGCCAGCCACTCCGGTGGCCTTGAGCGCGTCTTTTGTGGCCGCAACCAGGGCGGCCATCTGGTCTGCATGCGACTGCGTCGCGTAGTTGGGATCGTCGCGGCGGCGATGAAGCGGATACGAGGCCGATGCGGTGCCGATCGGGCCTTTCCTGCTGTCAACGAGAGTCACACGAACGCTGAGTGTGCCGAAATCCACGCCGGCAACAATAGCCATGGCAACCGCCCTCCGGTAAACGCTTCCTGATTCGCAGACCAGACTACACCACGGCGGCGGGCTGCGTCCTGCAAGTGAGAGACCGTTCTCGCTGCTGGCCACGCTTAACGCTGGATGTCGATGGACTTACTTCCTGGCTCCCGGCAACAGTCCCCTGAGCTTACTGAATAAGCCTGGCTTGGCCGGAAGAGAAGGGGGTGGCTTAGGCGGAGCCGCTGCAGGCGTTGGCGCCGGCTTCGCAGCCGTGCCCGGAGCAGCGGTCGTTGGTGCAGGTCCGGCGCCCCCCACAATCTTCGCGTGAACCAGTTGCGGCAGCGCAGCACTGTCATTGTTCTTCACCAGGATCGTAATGCGGCGATTCGAAGGATCGTAGGGATTGTTTTTCACGCGCAGCATCTGGTCGGCAAAACCGCGCACCTGCGTCACCTGGTCGCCGCGAACGCCATCCTGCTGCAGCAGCCGGCGCGCGGAGTTGGCGCGGTCTGCCGATAGCTCCCAGTTGCTGTAGTTGGCATCGTTCGAGTATTTCGCAGCATCGGTGTGGCCCTCGATGAGCAGTTGATTGGGCAGGGTTTTCAGTTCTGCCGCCAGCAACGCCAGCAGTTCCTGTCCGTCGGGGCTCAGTTTCGCGCTGCCGCTTTGGTAGAACGTGCCGTTCTTGTCTTCGATCAGTTCGATACGCAGTCCCTCCGGCGTAATCGTGATCTCAATTTGCTTGATCAGCTTCTCCAGATCCTTGCGCGCCTCGATTTCGCGTTCCAATTTTTCCTTCAGATCCTGCAACTGTTTCTGATTCTGGTCGGGCGCGGGCACTGAGCCATTGCCGGTACCCGACAATTGAGTGCCAAGCAGGGTCGCGAGCCCCTTCGGGTCGTTGAAGTAGCCGGCCACGGCTTTTTTCACCGCGTCGCTCTGACTCGTCAGCCAGAGCACAATGAACAACGCCATCATCGCGGTCACGAAGTCAGCGTACGCCACCTTCCACGCGCCGCCGTGGTGGCCTCCGTGGCCGCCCTTCTTCTTGATCACGATGATGGGTTGTGCTTTGGTCGCCGCCACGTTACCGGTCCTTATGTCCCCTACGCCCTACTGGCTATTCCCTGTTTTTTACGCCGCCGCCGCTTCCACCGGCTCCAACTTGTTCTTGCAGTGCTTCTCCATTTCGTCGAATCCCGGCCGGCAATAAGCTGGAATGGCGCGACGGCCCAGTTCGATGGCGATCATGGGCGCGGAACCTTTGAGAAATGCCAGCAGAAGCACGCGCAGCACGTGCAGATATTCGTTGTGTTCCTCGGCGAGCTTGCCCATGTTCGCGGCCAGGGGGCCCACCAATCCGTAGCACAGCAGGATGCCAAGAAATGTCCCCACCAGCGCCGCGGCAACGTGTTTGCCAATCTCTTCGGGTGGTCCGCCCAGCGCGCCCATGGTAATCACCACGCCCAGCACCGCGGCTACAATGCCCAGGCCGGGCAGCGAGTCCGCCACCGTGGTCAGCGACGCAACCGGCTGTTCGGCTTCATGATGGTGCACTTCCATGTCCAGTTCCATCATTTGATCCATGTCGAACGGTTCCACGCCTCCGGTGATGGCCGTGCGCAGCGTGTCGCAAACAAAGTCCAAGGCGTGATGGTCGTTGAGAAAGTCGGAATAGTTTTTGAAGATGACGCTTTCTTTCGGCTTCTCCACATCCATCTCCACGGCCAGCAGCCCTTCTTTGCGCACCTTGTTCAGGAATTGATACATCATCTTGAGCGTGCTCAGGTAGCGCTCCTTTGTATAGGGCGAACCTTTGAGCGCGCCTGCGAGACCGGCTGCAATGGCCTTGAGAATCCGCGTCGGGTTAGCGACCAGAAGCGTTCCCGCGGCCGCTCCGGCAATGATCAGCAGCTCGGCGGGCTGAAGAAGAACGGCCATGTGCCCCTTCTCCATCAGGAAGCCGCCAATCACTGCTGCGAATACAAGGAAGATGCCTATGATGGCAAACATAGCGAATCCTCTGGTGCATGATTGATACCGCCGCTCTGCGCAGCAGCCGTCGACTGATTGCCGCCTTCCCGGATGCTGTTTTCCATCGCCTCGCGGGCGCGCTGAAGTATCTGTGTCAAATTTTCCTCCGGCTCACTCACCACCTGCGCCGCGCCAATGCTTGCCGTCAGCGAAACCCGATCGCCCCACCAGCGAAAATCGGCCGTGCGCGCCAAACCAACGAGTGTTTGCGCGTGCGCAGCCAGCATTTCCGCGTTGCGCTCGTGCGCGATGACAAGAAATCCGTCGTTGGCCCAATAGCCAATCTCTTCGCCCGGACGCAGTCCGTGGGCGATGGCGTGGTAGACCCTCTCGAGCATCGCCTGGCAGGCTGCGGCGCCGTGCGTCCTGCGCAGTTCCTGTGCCTGATCGACGCAGATGCGCAGAACGCCAAGTGGCGCTCCGCCGTGCTCGAAATCGTCGTAATCGATTTGCAGCCGCTCCAGCAGATCGGCGCGAGCCCCCTCCACGCTGGAGAAGCCGCTCCCTTCGCTTTGCGGCAAGGCATCCTGGCTGTCCACCGGATGAAACAGCACTGCCGCTCCGATGCGCTCCCCAAGTGCGTTGAAGAGAACCAGCATATTCGCGATCACGGGCACCGAGTGGCCCAGCTTATGCCGTGCTTGTGCTACCGAGCGCCGGCTTTCGGGCACAGAGCCCGGCGGGTGTTCCACTCCGATTCCGTTTGCCAACAGCGGCTCCAGGGCTTCGGGAATCGGTCGATCCAGCAACTCGATCGCCGCGTAGCCCGTAATGCCTTGCGCCGCCTGGTTCCACAGCATCACTTCGCCTTCTCGATCAACAAGCCCCATGCCTTCAGGCAGACTGTCGAAGGCCGATTCGAGCAGTTCCGTGCGATCCGTCATAGAAGCTTCCTTGTCTGGCTTTGCCTGGTCCACGGCCAATCGTCCGAAAATGGCTGGCGCTTCCGCGCACATGCGCATTACGCTCACACTTTTGCATCGGCCTGGCGCGAAATAACTTGATCGCGCGACCCTCAATGAGAGAAAACCAATGTGGAAAATGGAGCGGACTCGAGAACCGGCCCTTACAGAGAAAAACCGCTGGACGACTTTTGTGGGGGAGGGGAGTTAGAGAGCTTCGTAGCTCCGCACCCATTCAAGAATCGACCGCACGCCGATCCCGCTGGGCCCCTTGGCAATGTACGGCCGAGAGTCTTCAATCCATGCCGTTCCCGCAATGTCGAGATGAATCCAGGGCGTGTCTTCCGCAAAGGTGTGCAGGAATTCAGCTGCGGTGATGGCTCCGCCGTAGCGGCCGCCCGTATTCTTGATGTCGCCGATATCGGACTTGATCAACTCGGCGTACTCCTCGCCCAGCGGCAGGCGCCAGAACTTTTCACCGGAAACGGCGAGCGCCGCCTCAAATTTCGCATACGTCGCATCGTCGTTTGCAAAGGCGCCCGCAGTGACTTTTCCCAACGCGACGGAAATCGCGCCGGTGAGAGTCGCCGCGTCGATCAGATGCGTTGCCCCGAGCTGTCGCGCGTAAGTGAGTCCGTCTGCCAGCACCAGCCGTCCTTCGGCGTCGGTGTTGATGATCTCGATGGTCTTTCCCGACATTGCAGTCTGCACGTCGCCCGGCTTCTGCGCAGTGCCCGACGGCATGTTTTCGGCTGCGCAGATAATCGCGATCACACGCACCTTCGGTTTCAGCAGCGCAATGGCGCGCATGGCTCCGATCATCGCCGCGCCTCCGGCCATGTCAGACTTCATCTTGTCCATGTTGTCCGCGGGCTTGATGGAGATGCCGCCCGTGTCGAATGTAATGCCCTTGCCCACTAGTCCCAGAACCGGGGTCCCCATGGACGGGTCCTTGTCCGTGGGGTGGAGATCGGGCCCGTCGATCACGCCATCGGGTTCATAGCGCAGAACAATCAGCGCCGGCGGCTCTACCGACCCTTGCGCCACGCTCCAGAATGCGCCCATCTTCAGTTCGCGCAGCTTATCGGTGGAGTCCACCTCCCACCCCAGGCCCACCTCCAGTGCCATCTGCGTCGCGCGCTGCCCCAGAATTGTTGGCGTCAGTTTGTTGCCCGGCTCATTGACCAACGAGCGCGCCAGGTTCTGGCTCTCGCCAACAATCACCCCCTCGGCAACCGCCGCTTCCGTCGCCGCCCGGTCCGCGTCCGCCGGCACCGCAATCGTCAAGCTCTGAATGCTCTGGTCCTTGCGCTCGCTACGATAGGTATCGGGATCGAAGTCTCCTACCAATGCCCCCTCAACCGCTGCGACTGCCACTGCATGGGGCAGCCCTTCGGAGAAGTTCTCCGGCAGTGCGAAAGTCACCTCCCGAATCCCCTTCGGCTTGGCAAAACGCACCGCGGTCCCGGCGGCGTTCCGCAGGTTGTGAAGCGTTGCCTTGCTTCGTTTGCCCAGCCCAACGATGAGCAGCCGTTTGGCCGCGATTCCCGCCGGCCCGTGGATCAAAACCGTCTCATTCGCGCCCCCTTTGAACTCGCCGCTCTCGAGCACGGCGGCCGCGGCGGCCTGCACGGCGGCATCGGTCGTCAGCAGCGCTGGCTGCGGTTTGGCGTCGAGACCCGTATTGGGGCCCTTGGCGGTTTGGGTGTCGACGGCCAGAACCGCCAGAAGTTCGGTAGCAATCCCCGCAATCGGGGCAAAAGAAATTTCAGTTCGCATGCTGCCTATTCTTCACGGAACACCCGGCATGTAGCAAACGCAATCGATGTGGGCCCGGGATAAGCAAAGACCCGAAACGAGCAAACAATCGAGGCGCAAACTCACCCGAGAAGGATCGATAGGCTCGATTCTCGTTACAAGTCTCGATCGATTTTCTGCCAATGCGCGGCCAGCCGATTGGCGTGATAGTTTTCGGCTTTCAACTCAGTCTGCCGGGCTGATTATTGCGCGCTGACCTCTAATGGAACCTCCAGCGATCCGGCGCGGTTGGCATTGAGGTCGTGGAAGCCGATACGCAGGTAGACCGGCCCGGCAGGAAGATCGAAGGCAAGCCGGAGCGGGATCCCCGAGGTCATAACTTTTTGCATGACAGCATCTTTAAGACCGAGTTGGAACGGATGCCGATAGAGATTCACGGTCTGCCCATCGGCGTCGTAGCCCACGACGGCCAGCTCGAGAGCGGCTTGATGGGTGCCATCCGGATTGGGGTTGAGGGTGAGGCTGTGCGCGTCGAGAGTCAGGTCGATAACGTAACGATGCGGCGTCCCTTTAAGAGTCATCTGGCCCGGGGGCGGGCTGGGAATGCTGATTCCTTTGAACAGCGGGTCGGAGGCGGGCACGACGCGCGCCTCAAAGAGAATCTGCGTGGCCGGCGGCGCGTCGTGCGCAAGAAAGGCGACGAATTGCTTGGATGCATTGTCCTGGCTGGCCGGGGACGCATCCGGCTTCTCCGCGTAGTAGCCGCGACGGTAGGCAAGCTCGAAGCCACGCTCGCCGTCCACCCGCACTTCAATCTTGTGGTATTGGCCATCGAGGTGCTCTTTGGGCGGCGTATAAGCAATCGTGTAATAGCTCGAGCCATTCCTGACCGCGTCTGCCACCGCTTTATCCAGATCGTTGGTGTCTACGTAGGCGCGGCCTCCGGTCTCCTTCGCAACTTCCTGCATCGTGGACTGTGTGTCCAACCGCTGCTCCGCTTCGTTCGTGATCTTCGTGGAGAAGGTCCCGGGGGGCTTCGCCTTACTCACAAACGCGTCGGGCTGCACGAAACCCACGGAAGGGTCGTACTCCGAGGGAACCATGAGCCCGCGCGCGTCCACGGGATAGATGGCGATGCGCGCCGCGGTCAACATTTCGGCCGTCTTTTGAATCTGCTCACGGTAGCCGGCCACGTTCCCGAATGGATCGAAGAGCGAAGAATCGGGAAACATGACGAGGGGAAATGCCCCTGAAAACCAGATCACATTCTTGCGTCCGTCAATGCCGCCTAAATAACTGGCCAGCTCCCGCATGGCATCGAGGGTAATCCGCACACGATCGTCGACTTGGGCAGCCGTCTGATCGGCCTGGAACTGCTGGAGGGCTTCAACAACGCCCATGACCGAATCATCTTGCTGCGGTAAAACGACGGCTCCGGCAGCCGGCGAATTTTGCTGCTCGTTGAGTTGAGCGGCGTCGAGCGCATCCGTTTGTGGCGTGTTACGAAGCGCCGCTTCCCGCGGGTTGGCTTTGGGATTCTTGAGCGCTTTCGCCAACGCGCCTATGTCGGTGGTGAAAGGAATGACCATCCTCAACTGCGTCGAAAGCGTGAAGACGGCCAGCGTGGTGCCCGGCTTGATGGAGCCAAGATAATCGATCATCTTCTTGCGCACGAACATCTGGTCGGTTAATTGCGTATTCAGCGCATCGAGAAGCAGCACATTCACGGCACTCGATGGGGGATATTCGGGCAGATTGGAGTAAGTGTTGGCCGGCAGCACTGCAGTCATGAAGCCAGACGGCGCAGCGGGCCCCGGCTGGTGCTTGTCGAAAGATGAGATCTTCAGCTCCTTGCCATCTTCAAAGACGTGAAACGCGCTTCGATCGAGGCTGAGAACCGGTTGATCGCGATCGGTCACGACCACATCGACCAAAACGAGATTGCTGCTGGTGCGAAGGGTAGGTCCCATCGCGCCTGGGCTGGAGGCCGGTTCCGGAGCGGCGGTTTGCGCGGGGGCGTTGAGGGCGATGGCCAAAAATGCGACGACTGCGGCGGCAGTGAGGCGCGGGATGGTTGACGACAGCCGCATAGGCGAACCCCTCCCCTGGCTTCAGGAAAGTGGCGAGAATCCATTTGACCACCCGGTACTCGCTCAGGCAAGCGCCGCGGTTTGTGGCAAACGCGTGGGCTGCAACGCTCGAGAAAAACGAATCGCATTGAATATGTCATAAGAATAAAACTTGACATAAATAAATTAATGACTCAATATAACAATATGTCATATATTGCCAAAATTCAACAGCATGTCTTTTGTTTAGAAAATGTCACATCAAAGCTTAATGACAACGGCCGAATTGTCATCCCCGCCGAAATCCGGTCAAAGATGGGGATCAAGCCGGGAGACACTCTGTTCCTGACCCTTGAAGGAGACGTCCTGAAGGTCGAGTCTCAGTTAGCGCGCATTCGGCGCATTCAGGAGAGCATGCGCGCACTGATTCCCGGTGATCGGCTGCTCTCGGACGAATTGATTGCCGAGCGCCGCGAAGAGGCTCGTCGCGAGATGGGGGAGTGGCTTGGATAGTCTTGCCGTCCTCGATGCCTCCGCCCTGATGGCTCTGATTCGCGGCGAACCGGGGGCGGACATTGTTGTCTCGTGTCTTTCGCGGGCCATCATCAGCGCAGTGAATCAAGCGGAGGTGCAAACCAAGCTGGTCTCGGCTGGAATCGACGAGGCGCTTGCCTGGTGGCACATCGCCGAAGTCCGCTGCCCTTCGATCCCGTTCGACGAGGAACTGGCTCGAATCGCCGGGGGCCTGGTGCAAGTAACACGACAGTACGGCCTTTCGCTCGGTGACCGCGCTTGTCTCGCCCTGGCCCTCCAGCGCAAGGCCGATATCTACACCGCCGACGCTGTCTGGAAAAACCTCGGCCTGAACATCGAAGTCAACTTGATCCGATAGGAATCCAGGCTCGGCGGCTCAACTGGAACCAGCGGACTATGTCTCCGGAAACCCAGCTACCGCCCATCCCTATGCTTATTCGCTTTGATAGCCGCCCGCGCCTCCCGGTCGGCCTCCCGCCGCCGCTCCGTCTCCCGCTTGTCCCAATCCTGCTTGCCCTTGGCCAGCGCGAGCTCGCACTTCACCCGTCCCTTCCGGAAATAGAGCCGCGTGGGGATGAGCGTATGCCCTTTGATCTGCGTCTTGGAGAGTAGCTTGCGAACTTCCTCTCGATGCATAAGGAGTTTGCGGGTTCGCGTCTCGTCGTGGTTGGCGATGTTGCCGTGGGAGTACGGCCCGATATGCAGGTTCAACAGGAACGCTTCGCCATCCTTGATCAGCCCGTAGGAGTCCTTCAGGTTGGCCTTCCCCTCGCGGATCGACTTCACCTCGGTGCCGCGCAGGGCCACGCCCGCCTCGAATTTCTCCAGCAGAAAGTAGTTGTGGCTGGCGGCGCGGTTATGCGCGGCGTCGCGTTCGCCGCTGGCCACGGGATCGCGCGGCTTGGCCGAATTCTTCACGGCCGGCGCGTCTTTGGGGACGATAACGTGGCTGCTTTGGCGGGGCACGGGCAAGCTTCCTTGAACCTTCATCCTAGCATCGGCGCGGATTCCGATGGAGACCAGCGGGGCTTTGTTAGAATGAAGCAGCGTTTATCGCAAAGGATCGGCACGAGGAGTCTCGTCGGGACGTACGCAGGAGACCTCGAACGCGAGCCCGGGAAAGTCGCCGGGAAGTGTGTGTGCGGACCCGTGGAAGCCAACGACGAAACGCCGGGGAGTAGGATGAATCGCACGCCCGCTCCGGCCATGGCCGGAATCATGAAATCGAGAACTCTTTTCGCCATCGTCCTGTTTGCCGCGGCCGCAGGCTTTGGTTTGACGGGCGCGAAGCTCTTCGCCGAGTCCGCCAACACCGATTTCAAGCAAGGTCAGGCCGCGGAGGCCCGTGAAGACTACGACACGGCGTTCGACGACTTTCAAAAGGCTTTCAATAAAGATCCCAAAGACACGCGCTTCAGGATCGCCATTTCCCGCATACGCGTGACGGCGTCTTCCGTCCACGTGAGCAAGGGCCGCAAGTTGGCGCAGGCCGGCGACTCGCAGGGAGCGCTGGCGGAGTTTCTCCACGCCGCCGAGATCGATCCCGGCAACGAGGCCGCGCAGCAGGAGATCGCCCACCTCCGCCAGAAACAGGGCGAGAGCGCGCCGGTATCCGAGATTGGCCTTCCCGAGCCTTCGGCGGAAGCAGCGGAGCTCCAATCCATCTCGTCCCCGCCCGAGCTCAAGCCCGTCTCCAGCGAACCGCTCTCGCTGCACATGGCCGAGGACGCCAAAGTGGTCTACCAGACGATAGGCAAAGCTGCCGGCGTGAACGTTCTCTTCGATCCGGACTACCACTCCACTCGCATTGATGTGGACCTGAACAACGTTTCGCTGCTCGATGCCCTGCGCATCGTGAGCGTGATGTCGAATACCTTCTGGCGTCCCGTCACCAGCAACACCATCTTCGTCGCGCAGAACAATCCCTCCAAGCGGCGCGACCTCGACGAGCAGGCAGTGCAGACCTTCTATCTCACCAACGCCTGGCAGCAGAACGATCTCAACGATGTCTCCACGGCCATCCGCAATGTGATGCCCACCGCCAAGGCCTTTCCGGTGCAGAGCCAGAACGCTATCGTGATGCGTGGCACGCCCGACGAGCTGATGCTGGCGCAGCAGCTCATCGACGATCTCGACAAAGCCCGCGGTGAAGTCGTGGTCGACATTGCGGTGCTCGAAGTGAGCAAGAACTGGGAGAAGACGTTGGGAATGCAATGGCCGAGCAGCTTCGGCGTCTCCCTGCAGCCCAACTGCTCGGCAACCAATTCCTGCAGCACGTCCTCCACAGGTACCGACACCGGCACTGGAACTGGAACCTCCGTCAGCCCGAGCTTATATACCCTCGCCCATCTCAACGCCACCGATTTTGCAGTCACCGTCGGGTCGGCCACGCTCAACCTTTTGCTCACCGACAACAACACAAAGGTCCTTCAGAGCCCGCGCATCCGCGCCACCGACGCGCAAAAAGCCACCATGAAGATCGGCTCCAAGATCCCGATCGCCACTGGTTCTTACCAGACCGGTGCGGCTACTGCGCTCGTCAGTTCTCTCGTCAACACCCAGTTCCAATACACCGACGTGGGCGTGAATATCGAGATGACGCCTAGCATCCACTACGACCACGACGTGACGCTCAAGATCAATATCACCGTCTCCGCGGAGAGCGGCCAGGTAACCATCAGCGGCGTCACGGAGCCCATCATCAGCCAGCGCGTAGTCGATCAGACCATCCGTCTCCGCGAGGGCGAGGCCAGCATCCTGGGCGGCATTCAGAACAAGCAGGAAGCGCAGAACTATTCCGGCATCCCGGGATTAGGCGCCATCCCCATTCTCAAATACATCTTCGGTTCCAAGGATCACACCATTCAGGACGACGACATTGTCTTCGTGGTGGTTCCGCATATCGTGCGTTCGCAGGAACTCGACCAGTCGAACCTCCGCGTCATCGACACTGGCCTGGGGCAGGGATCCGTCGAGCTGCGGTACGACGGCAATGACAATGGAGCGGCAACCCCGGCCGTTGCTCCAGCTGCGCATCCCACTGCAGCGCGCCCGCCGATCGCCGGATCGATTCCCTCGCAAAGCGCGATTGAAGCGGCGCCGCAGATGCTGGCGCAGTTGCGCTCCGATATGGGCTCCAACGGAGGCCCCGCAGCCACTGCACAGACCTCCGTCCCGCCACTCGGCCAGCCAACTGTTCAGGCGCCCGGCCAGCCAGGGAAGGCTTCGGCGCCCTCCGCTCCAGCAGCCACACCTCCGCCGCCGGCAGCCACTGCACCTTCACTGCCGGCTGTGGCCGCCAGCCTGGCTTTCAATGTGCCCGCAACGCCCGTATCCGCGGGCTCCAGCTTCCAGGTTCCCATCGTGCTCAACGGCGGATCGGACGTTGCTTCCGTTGCGCTACAGCTGCACTACGATCCCGCGAAACTGCAATTGGCAGGTGCGGTCGCCGGAGATCTCCTGACCCGCGATGGCCAGCCGACGGGGCTCAGTCATGTGGAAGATGCGCCCGGGTCTGTTGTCGTCAGCGCCTCGCGCCCACCGGGCACACGCGGCGTCACCGGCACGGGCGTGGTGTGCGTTCTCACCTTCCAGGCCAAGGCCCCGGGCCAGGCCGCTCTGGACGTCACGCGCTTCTCGCTGAATGGCGCGGAGCAAAAGGTTTCGGCGCAAACAGGGCAGGCCACGATCGTGGTGAAGTAGGGATCCGTACCGATGAATCTGGCACGCTCCATTCCGATGCGCAAGAGCGAACGCGGCTTGACGCTGGTCGAGCTCATCGTGACCTTTTCCATCCTCACCATTCTTATGTCGGCTTCCTTGCCCCTGGTGCGCTTCCAGGTCAAGCGGCAAAAGGAACGTGAGCTGCACTACGATCTGTGGATGATGCGCGACGCCATCGACAAGTACAAGGACGCGGCCGACCGCGGCGCATTCCAGACTAAGGTCGAAAGCCAGAACTACCCGCCCGATCTGCAAACCCTGGTGGACGGCGTGGACGTGCAAGGCAAGAAACTGAAGTTTCTCCGCAAGATTCCTATCGACCCCATGACGGGCCACGACGACTGGGGACTGCGCTCCATGCAGGACGATCCCGATTCCGATTCATTCGGCGGGCAGAGTGTCTTCGATGTGCATTCCAAATCGCAGGGAACGGCGCTTGACGGAACGAAGTATGTGACGTGGTGAAGGTAGCTGAGGAAACGTATTTGCGCAAGGTTCGCACACAATCCGGCTTCACGCTCGTCGAACTGATGGTCGTGATTGCGATCATGCTGATTCTCCTCCTGCTGGCGATTCCCAACTTCGCAGGAGCCATTAAGCATGCGCGCGAGGCAGCTCTCAAAGAAGATCTGCAAACCATGCGCACCGCCATCGACACCTACACCATGGACAAGCAGAAGGGACCGCAGTCGCTGGACGACCTGGTTCAGGATGGTTACATCCGGGTAATCCCCGAAGATCCCATGACCCGCAGCAAAGATACCTGGGTCACCGACAGCACCGACGCCATGTACTCGCTCGATGAGACCGATCCCGGCATCACCGACATCCACTCCGGCTCCACTGACACCGGCAGCGACGGCCAGCCTTATTCTTCCTGGTAAATCGGCTACCATAAGAACGTTATGATTCCGATCCGAACATTGGCGCGATGCGCGTGGGTATTTGCGCTTTGCGCCTCGCTGCACGCGCAATCGGAGAACACGATTCATATCCGTCTACTCGACGGAAAAACCGGGCTGCCCGTAAAGGCCTCGAACTATCTGGTGCGCATCGATCACCATGACACGGTGCACAATGAATGGGTGCGCATCAATGACGACGGGACCGTGATCGTGACCTTGCCCTCCGGCGCCGAATTGGTCGCGATCAAGGCCACCTACGACTTGTCGATGGAGACTTACATCAACTGCGACACTGCAAAGGAAACCGACAAGGAAAGAGACAGCTGGTATCCCGTCGCCGATATCCTGCAGTCGGGCGTGGTCGCTCCCGACGAATGCGGCCTGACCCATTACACCGCCAAGCCTGGCGAGTTCATTTTCTTTGTCCGCAAACGCACCTGGCGCGAGCACCAGAACTAGAGCGGGTCCAGAATTTTCGGGCCCCATGTAGCCCGGTGAAAGGTGGCGTTTTCTTGAGGAAAATGCCACTTGTCATCCAGACTTCTGGGCATAGCAATTCTGGAACCGCTGTAGCATGCGCGAGATTCGCCGCGCAGGCCCATCAATCGGTAGGATTGGTTCGTGGCGTTCGCTGCTCCATCTCCTGACGCGTTCGAGTTTATGGCCGACGTAGCCCAGGCCTATGAAAAGCTGATCGCGTCTCCGCATGCCGATCCGGAATCGGGCCTGGGCGGCAGACTCTTCTACGCGGGCGAGCTCGACGGCGCAGGCCGCGCGCTGGTCGTGGCCGCCAACATCGCCGCCGCGGCCACGCTCGTCGCAACCGCGGACCGCGCCACGCAAAAGCAATCCATCCGTGACGGCGTCGTCGATTTCCTCGTCACTTCGCTCGACGAAGCCCTGCGCATCCTAAAGAATCAGCTTCGCAAGCGCGAGACGGTTTCAATTTGTGTCGCAACCGAGCCGGCGGCCATCGAGCGCGAGATGAACGAGCGTGGTGTCCTGCCCGACTTGTTGCGATTCGCAGAAACCACAGAACAACGCACTGGAGAGAACCTGCCTGCTCTTTTCACGTGGAGCGTCGCCGCAGCCCCGGCGCAGTGGCTGCCGCAACTGGACGCAATCGCCCTCGAATGTTTCGGTGCCGACGCATGGGCCGCGCGCCGCTGGCTGCGGTTGGCTCCGCGCTACCTGGGCCGCGGGTCGCAGACGATTCACGCCATCGCCTCTAGCCAGGAAATCGCGTCAAGCGTAATCGAGCGAATTCAGAAAAAGGTCGAGAGCGGAGAGATCGGTGTGCCAGTCGAAATCCGCTGGCGCGATCCGCACGGACAAGAGGAGAAGCGTACTTTCGAGCCCGGCAAACCCTGACCGGCAAGCAGGTTTCTCGACGGTTCCCTGTTCCCTACTCCCTATTCCCTGCCTCTTCAATCAGCGCCCACAACTCCTTGATCCCATACCCCGTCTTCGCCGAAACCGGCAGAATCTCTTCCACTTCGAGCCCCCGCTTCAGTGCCGTCAGGTTGCGCGTGCGCTCGTTTCCGCTCATCCGGTCAATCTTTGTTGCGACCACAACAAATTCGCGGCCCACCGAGCGCAGCCACTCCATCAACTGGCGATCGTTGGGGCGCGGCGGCACGTTTGCGTCCACCAGGCAGATGCACAGTGCCAACGTTTCGCGGCCTGCAAGATACGGCTCGATGAATGCCGGCCAGCCCGCCGAGATCGACTTCGAAATCTTCGCGTACCCGTAGCCGGGCAGATCGGCAAAGAGCATCTTCCTCTTGCCCCGTTCGTCCCATACGGCAAAAAAATTAATGGCGCGCGTGCGGCCCGGCGTGTTCGAGACTCTTGCCGCCTTCTCGCCCACCAGCGCGTTGAGCAAACTCGATTTGCCGACGTTTGACCGGCCCAGGAACGCGATCTCCGGCAC
Organism: uncultured Acidobacteriaceae bacterium; assembly: GCA_963732305.1. Taxonomy (GTDB): domain Bacteria; phylum Acidobacteriota; class Terriglobia; order Terriglobales; family Acidobacteriaceae; genus Telmatobacter. Next base: position 87,068 of record CAVSYW010000001.1, on the reverse strand, counting down.
TTCGGCCCGGGGAAACTGAGCCGCCGAAACCGCGGAGAGCAGGAATTGAGCCGGCCATTGCATTCGCGCGAAACCTCTCTCTTCAGTCTACGAGGCGCATATGCCGCAGGTTCGGCTCATCGCCTGCGCGAGTCCACCTGCGCCGCGCGCATGATCGCGCATAATTCTGGCCGATTGTTTTCACTGCTGGCGTGAAGAACGGATTTTCGGGTGCTCCAGATCTCGACTTCCAGATGTCGGAAAGCATGAACCCCATCCCACGTCTTTCAACTCAGCTCAAGTCATGAGCACCCCTGCGCGGGTTGCCTCACCTTCTCCAAAATTTGCCTCATCCCCACACCGCCTCCCCCATAAAACCTGCATCTATCCAACAGTGCAGTTGATGTTACGGAGGTGAAAAATGCGTCTAGTCAAATTTGTTGTCTTGCTCGGATTGCTGCCTCTGTTTTGCGGTTGCCAATCTTATATGTCGACCCAGGCCGGCGTCGGTGTCGGCCTCGACGTTGGCGTCGAGCCCGACTGTCCCTACGGCTACTTCGACTACTCGCCCTATGATTGCGCGCCCTACGGCTACTACGGGCCCGATTGGTTCATGAATGGCGCTTTCATTGGCGCTGGACCCTGGTTTCACGGTCGCCACGGCTTCTACGGCCACGTTGACAATCGCTACGACCCGCGTCACGGTTACGCAGGACCCACGCCCCAGCGCGGAGAGAAACCCTTCAGTGGCTTCCATGCCAATGAGGCGCGCGACGGGGCCGGTCACACCGGCGCCGCCAACCACGAGGGAGGCGGCGAACACGTTCCCGGATTCGCGGGAGGCGGTCACCAGGGAGGCGGACGCCCCGGCGGACACCGCCAATGAATCCGGAGAGCGCGGCAATCGGACGCCCCATTCTCGCGACATTCTTTTTTGTCGCGAGGATGGGATGGTCGCCGCACCTGTCCGCGGGTTGCCTCGCCCCCTTCAAAATTTGCTCCTCCTATGCACCGCCTTCCCCTCGAAACCTGCATCTATTCATCAGTGCAAGTCCAAAATGCGGAGGTAAAAAATGCGCCCACTCAAATCCCTTGTATTGCTCAGTCTGCTCCTCATCTTTGGCGGATACACTACCCATACACCGGCTCAGGTCGGCATCGGCATCGGCGTCAATATTGGCCCCGAGCCCTACTGTCCCTACGGATACTTCGACTACGCGCCGTACGATTGCGCCCCCTACGGCTACTACGGGCCGGATTGGTTTATAAACGGCTTGTTTATCGGTGTCGGACCTTGGTTCCACGGCCCCCACGGTTTCTATGGCCACGTGGACAACCGCTATGATCCGCGCAACGGTTATCGAGGACCCCTGCCCGCGCGTGGCGAGCATCCCTTCAACGGTTTCCGCGCCAATGAAGCGCGCGACGGAGCAGGTCACACTGGCAACGCTGGCCACGACGGAGGCCGCGAGCACACTCCGGGATTCTCCGGGCACGGTCGCGCCGGCGGTGGCCGCGGACGCCACTAGAGTATTGCGCATGTTCTGCTGTACGCCGGAGCGGTGATCGTTCTCGCAATGCCGCTCCGGCGTCTCTGTCCCAGTAGTAGTATTCTGGGACCTCCGAGGAAACAGTACTAAACATTACGCTTATCGTCGTGAGGAATTATGGGCTGCGCGCTAAACCCATAATTCCTCAAGTACTTCCGCAAACTTGCAAAACCTTCGCAAACCGATTTGCGAAAGTTCTCACGAACCCGCCCGCGTATACCGCATAAGCTATTGATTCAAAGCGAGAACCATGGCATCCCCAGAACGCGCCGCTGTCGAAGTTCGAAAATCGTACAGATTCGCTGGTGGCCTTCAACCAAAGGCGATAGTTTCTCGCCCGCATCGCTGGTGAAACCGATTCTCGCACTCGAAATTGTCGCAAGCGCCCCTCTCTGATGAGAACGGAAGGTCTTTTCGACCGCGCCAATCTGTCGGGCCGTCCGGCTCGACAGTCAATGCCGTTTTCAAAGGAGAAAAGGTTATGAAGTCTCATCTGGAAATTCCGCGCGGACAGCGCGCCTGCAAAAACGCCACCTTAGCCACACTTGTGGAATCGCAACGCCAAGCCTTGGATTCCGCTTCAAGCGATTACCTTCTCCAAATTCGAGCCTCGGGGAGATCACCGATGACCATCGCCTCATACGCAGAAAGCCTGGCTCATCTCAAAGAGTTCTTTGGCTCAACGATCCCATTGCCAGCTATCTCCGCAGACAGCCTGCACGCCGCGGTAGCAAATCTGGCAGCCGCCACTACGGGAAGGCGCGGCTCCATTAGACGCTCAGAGACAACGCTGAATCGTCACCGGAGCGCCTATCGCGCATTCTTCAATTGGGCATTTCTAACCGGCAGAACGCCGATGAACCCAGCGATTCTTCTCCGCCGATCCAGAGCAGAGTCGGTTCCGACTCCGCCCATTACGCAGGGCGAAGTAGGCCTATTCCTGTCTGCGATTCGCCTGTCGCGCGATCCGCTCCGATTGCGCGATGAAGCATTATTTGCGACGTATGCATTTGCCGGGTTGCGGAGGACAGAAGCACTTCTTCTGGATATTACCGACTTCGATGCCGAAAGGGCGATCTTGCATGTGAAAAATGGGAAAGGCAGGCGATCACGAATTGTTCCTCTGGTGCGCGAATTGAGTCTGCTCTTGAGCCGGTTCCTGCATGATCGACTGAAGGAGGTGGCCGCTTCCACGGGAAAACTATTTCCAGGCCATACTCCTCACTCCGGTCTGACTCCCCGTCAAGTTCAACGAAGATTCGAACACTGGAAGGTAATCACAGGGCTCCGCCCGATTTTGACCGTTCACTCATTCCGCGCTGGGTTCGCCACGACGCTGCATCAGTACAGTTGTGATGTTGTCTTGGTGTCTCGCGCACTCGGACATAAGGATATTCGCCCCACGCTCCGCTATATAGACCTATCAGCCATAAACCTCGCACAAGTAATGGAAGCTACGTTTGGGAAACGTGGCCCTTCGCAAGACAGATGCCACCCAACGCCTAATAAGAACCGCCGTTGAATGTGCAGCGATTTCCTTGTCTCTGTCCCGCAGGACCCAGCATCACATGCACACGAGCGTACGGCAATGGAAATCTCTTCTTCACCGATCAGATCGACCAGAAGCTGGTGGAAATGCCTATGACCGGCAGCGGTTACGGCGCGCCGGCAATCATTGCTGCGGCTTCAGGTCTGCATGCGCCGCACGGTGTGACCGTGGACGCGAACCTGAACGTCTATATCGCCGACTCCGGAGACAGCCGCGTAGTCGAGATCCCGTGGAACGGAAGCAGCTTCGGCACGGAGATCGTGGTGCCGACCACTGGCCTGTTCTATCCCGAGGCCCTCGCAGTGGATGCCGCCGGAGATGTCTACATCGCCGACTCCGACCACGGCGCGGTGGACGAAGTGCCATGGAACGGAAGTTCCTTCGGCACGCAGGTTGCGGTGCCATTCGCGCTTCCCGGCACGGCATTTACCACTGGAATTGCGGTCGATGGCTTCGGCAACCTTTACCTCTCCGACGGCGGAGATAACGCGGTCGATGAGCTGAAAGTCTCGACGCCGCCATCGCTCAGCTTCGCCTCGACCAGTGTCGGCTCGACCAGCACTGACAGTCCGAAGACCGTGACGGTCACGAACATCGGCAACGCGGGCCTCTACTTCAATGCCGCCGACAATAATCCTGTATATCCGGTCAACTTCCCGATCAACAGTAGCGACACCAAACTGTGCGAAGAAGATAATTCGCTCAATATCGGAGGCAGCTGCGACGTTTCTGTAAAGTTCGTCCCAACGGTCACAGGCCCGCTCGGCGGCAACGTGGTTCTGACGAACAACAACCTCAACGTCTCCGGCTCTATGCAATCGATCGTGGTCAGCGGCACGGGGACAGGTGGTACAGCAGCTCCGACCATCAACTGGACCCCGGCGACGCCGATCACCTATGGCGCGACGCTCGGCGCGGGCGACTTTGCCGCGACAGTTACCGCCAGCAGCACCGATGTCAGCGGCGACGGCACGTTCGCCTTCACCATCGCTTCGGTAGGCGGAACGACGGCCACGGCTGCCACGGTGCTCCCCGGCGGCGCGCAGCAGCTCTGCGTGCAATGGACGCCTTTGTCCGGCTTCACGTCGCAATACAGCGCCACGTCCGAGTGCCTGCCCATCCAGGTCAACGCGGCATCGACCAGCATCAGCTGGACGCCGGCCTCGCCCATCCTCTCGCCCGCGCCGCTCGGCGCAGGGCAGTTCAACGCCACGGCATCTGCGGGCTCAACCCCTGTCACGTCGGACGGCACGCTCACGTACTACATCGCGACAGTTGGCGGAAACGTCGCCACCAGCAGCACCGTGCTGCCCGTCGGCTCCGACACCTTGTGTGTGCAGTGGGCGCCATCGTCCACTTACACGGCGGACTACAACTCGTCACAGACTTGCACGAGCATCACAGTCAACGCGCCTACCACCATCAACTGGACGCCGGCCACGCCTATCACCTACGGCACAACGCTCGGCGCCGCGCAGTTCAACGCCATGGCGCTCTCCGGCACAACCAACATCGGCGTCAACGGCACGTTCACTTATTCCGTCACCTCGGTAAGCGGCACGGTGGCCACCAACAGCACCATCCTTCCCGGAGGCAGCGACACGCTGTGCGTGCAGTGGGCGCCATTGTCCACCTTCACGTCGCAATACAGTTCCGCGTCCGAGTGCCTGCCCATCACGGTCAACGCCGCATCCACCTCCATCGGTTGGTCTCCGTCGTCGTCGACCATCGTCGCCTCCTCGGGGCCGACAGCGGGACAACTCGATGCCACGGCGCAGGCAAACGAGAGCAACGTCACCGGCAGCGGCACGGTGACCTACTCTCTCTCCACCGTGGGCGGAACGCCGATCACCGCCGGCACTTCGCTTCCTCTCGGCCCGGTTACCATCTGCGCGGCGTGGGCGCCTTCCACCAGCTTCACGGCGGACTACACCGGCAACTCCGCCTGCCAGAACTTCACGGTCATCAACACGCAGCCCACGGCCACGTCGGTGGTCACGAACGCCAGCCCGGTGTTCTTGACTACATCGGTCACCTTCACGGCCACGGTCTCGCCGACCTCGGGCACCATCGTTCCCACCGGGACGGTGACCTTCCTCGACAACGGCGCCTCGATCGGTACGGGAACGCTGAGCGCCTCGGGCACGGGCGCGTCGGCCACGGCCAAGCTTACGACTGCGACCCTGGCCGCCGGCACGCATCCCATCACCGTCAGTTACGCCGGCGACACCAACAACCAAGGCTCCGCAACGACGGCGTCGCTGCCTGAAGTGGTGGAAGACTTCACAATCACCCCGACCGGCGCGACGTCCAGCACCATCGAGCCCGGCACGACGGCGACTTTCACCTTCACTGTGGCCCCGGTCGCGCCGGCAACAACCTTCCCGGCGGCGATCAACTTGACCGCTACGAATCTGCCCACCGGCGCAAACCCAACCTTCTCTCCACTGTCCATCGCCTCGGGTGTGGGCTCGACTACGGTCACGCTCACCATCACCACGCCCATCACCACGCTGGCGCGCAACCCATCACCGGCCCAGAGCGCCAAGTGGCCGCTCGTGGCCCTGTCGCTCCTGTTGCTGCCCTTGGCCGGCAAGTTCCGCCGCGCCGGCCGCAGGTTCAGCCGCATGGTTTCGCTCCTGCTGCTCTGCGCCGCCGGACTCACCGCTGCGGCCGGCTTGAGTGGCTGCGGCGGGGTTCCTTCCGGCTACTTCGGCCAGGCGCAGACCACAACCAATATCACCGTCACCGGCACCGGCGCCGGCACTTCCGGACCACTTTCTCACAACGCCACGGTTACACTCACGGTCGAGTAACAAGATCGAAACGAGATCAAATCAAAACGAGGTCAAGGAGAAGAACTCGATGAACACGATATTACGTGCCGGTCTGCTGCTGACGGCGATCCTCGGCTTGATCTCTTTGCCCGCCGCCGGACAAAATTCCGCGGCTGGCGCTCTGACGCCGGCCACAGACAAGTTCGACGTGTCCGTCAACTTCACCTACAAGGTGGCCAAGATCGCCTCAACGACCACGCACTTCGTTCTGCCGGGCGGCTCGGTGGATGCGGCCTGGAACCTGAGCGGAAAGGCCAGCGGCCTGAGCCTGGTCGTCGATCTTAATGGCGAATCGAAGTCCAACATCGAGCCCGGCGTAAGCCTGACGCAGTTTTCTCTGATGGGCGGCGCACGCTACACCTTCCACCTCGCTAAAAACAACCCGCACGCCGTCGATTTATACGGCCAGGTTCTCGGCGGCGGAGATTTTGCATCGAACAGCCTTTTTCCCGGCCCCACCAGCGCGACATCGAGCGCCAACAGCGGCGCCTTTCAGGCAGGAGGCGGCGCCAACATCCGCCTCACGCCCCGCATCGCGTTGCGTCTCTTTGAGGCCGACTTCATCACCACGCACCTGCCCAACTCCACCAATCAGAGGCAATACGACGTCCGCTTCGAGAACGGCGTGGTCTTCCGCTTCTGAGAGCGCCTGAATGCAGCGAGCTAAACGAAGGCGAAAGGGAAGAACCCAACCCGCGGACAGTTTTTAATGAGATTTGGTGCCGAAGAAGGGACTCGAACCCCCACACCCTTGCGAGTACGTGGACCTGAACCACGCGCGTCTGCCAATTCCGCCACTTCGGCACGGGAGAGAGCTCCAAGCGGGATCCGCTCAAGCAGGCAGCAACTCTGAGTCTCGCAAATGCCGCACCTTGTGTCAAATGCGCTCAACGCGCATGTCACAGCACAATAGAAATGTCTCCGTCCTGTCCACAATGGAAATGTCCCCTTGGTTGAGAGTTATGCGGTGGCTCTGAACTGCGCAACCGCCTTTTGCATCCTCCGTTGCCGGGTCTCTTCCTTCTTCGCCTCTTCGATCCAGCGAATGTATTCCTTGCGATGCGTATAGCTCATCTTCTCGAAACCCGCGAGCAGGCCTTCCTTCTCTAAAAGCGTCTTGAACGCCGCCGGGATCTCCACTGTGCGCACCACCTCGTCCTTCCACACAACCACATCGATCGTATCTCCAGGGCCCTTGCCAATCTGCTCGCGGATCCCCTTCAAAACTCCAAGCGTGTGCCCCATCGCGCCGCAATTCATCAACGAGCCCGTATACGGCGCACCGTCAAGGGTCGCCTTCACCGGCACATTGCCCCGCGTCCCAAACTCCTGCTGTACGTCGTATGGGAACATGATTCCCGCGCCCCCGCCCTTGCCTTCAATCATTCTGGCTTTGAATTTGTATTTCTTCATTGAGGCGCATACCCCGTGGAATTTGAGGGCTCACCGAATCCTGCTGCGATCACTGTTGCATAGGACCGAGAAGCGCGCAAGGGAAAAACCCTGCGTGATCCGGTCAAAAATAGACATTCCATCCCTCCGCGCGGTTTGTGACGGCGCGAAAGGGATGAGATGTAATCTGCAATGCGAAAAGCGGACTGCGAGCCGCCGCTTACACCAGCTTCGCGTCCAGCGTGATCTCCGTATTATTCGCAAACAGCTTCGAGATCGGGCAACCCGCCTTGGCGTCGGCCGCTGCCTTGTCGAAAACTTCCTTCGTTGCGCCGGGAACGCTCGCGGTGGTGGTCAGAGCGATGCGCGTAACCGCGAAGCCCCCGTCCACTTTGGCCAGGGTCACGGCCGCATGGGTTTCAATGCTGTTCGGCGTCAGCCCCGCGCCGCCCAGTTGCGCGCCCAGCGCCATGGAGAAGCAGCTCGCGTGAGCCGCCGCAATCAGTTCTTCGGGCGTGGTGCCCGTGTCGGCGCCTTCAAACCGTGTGGCGAACGAGTAGTTGGCATTCTTCAGTACGCCCGTCGCCGTCGAGATGGTGCCCTTGCCTTCTTTCAATGAACCTGTCCAAATCGCACTTGCCTTGCTAGCCATAGTCCCTCCTTGGGGGATTCAAGAATCCTGGGGTTGCTGGGATGGGTTGCCGGGTGCGCCGAAGGGGAAATTTGCGGCGGAGCCCGGCAGCAGAACCGTGAACGCCGCCCATATCCCAGGCGGCAGAAGCTCTCCTTCCATGCTAATCTGTCCCCCATGTTGCCGGAGCGGCCGCGCGCCCTCAATTCCGACTTTCCCGCCGATTCCCCACCGGAAATCTCACAAAGTGGTGCGCCTGGCCCCACCCCGCCCGGCGCGGCTCAAGAGGCTCTACCCGCCGAGGCCCATATCGACCACCACTGCCAAGTCTGCCCCAACTGCAGCCACACCCTGAGCGGCCACCATTGCAAGCTGGTTTGCACCCACTGCGGTTATTACCTCAGTTGCGCCGACTATTATTGAAAAGCTCGGCCTGACCATGATCCACATGCGACGGCCTCTTCCCTTGGGAAGAGGCCGTCGCGCACAGGCTTTAGGGTTTGCAGCCGTCGCTGGAAACCGTTAGAAGATGATCTTTCCGGCCACCTGCAGCTCGCGCGCCGGAAGCGCCGATGAGATCACGCCGAAGCTGCCGGTCTGCCCCTGTACCAGCGGGGCGCCCGTATCCGGTACTTGCGTATTCGGATCGCCGAAATTGGTGTGGTTGAAGAGGTTGAACGCCTCGGCCCGGAGCTGGAAGTGGGATCTTTCCGTGATCGCGAAGTCCTTGCTCAGGCCCATATCGACGTCCCAGTAGTCGTATCCGCGAATTGCATTTCTCGGCATGTCACCGAAAGTGTTGTACGTGGTGCTGCCGGCCGGAGGCGCTGTAGGCGGGGAGCTGAAGCTGGTCACGTTCAGGTACTGCAGGTGGGATTTGTTCGACGCGATGGCGGGGCCGCTTATGTTGGGCCGGTAGGAGTTGCGGCCGTCTACAGGGGTGAGAGGTGAGACCGACTGGTCGCTGGTAGGGCCTGGCCGATAGTCAAAATCGAGCGGGTCGCCGCTGCGCCCCGACACAATTCCGGTAGCCTGCCAACCGCCGAGGATGGCATCCACGGCACGGTTGGCGTTGGGCAGCAGCCACTGGCCCTTGCCGACTGGCAACGACCAGACCGCCGTTGTGGTGTTGACGAACGGATGGTTATACGCTGAAATCCCGCGGTCGGCCCCTACGTCATAGATATTCTGCACCGAGGGAATGCCGTTGCCGCAGTTGTCGCAGTTGCCGCCGCCGTCGAGAGCCTGCGCGGCGATGTCGATAGCCTTGGACCAGGTGAAGGATTCCAGAAGGTAAAGCCCGTTCGAGAATCTCTTCTCCACCTTGGCTTGCAAGCCATCGTAGTCGGAATAGGCCCAGGGCAGGATGCCCGCGATCATGCTGAAGTTTGCGTACGGAACGCGCACCGGGGCCGTAGCCACACCGGCCTCTGCGGCGAGGTCGAGCGGGTACGCGCCGCCCGTCGGGGCCTGGTTAATGTCGTTGACGATGATCTCGTTCAGCCCGTTATTGCCCACGTAGGAGAGATCCAGCAGCCAATTGTGGGTCAGGTCGCGCTGCACGCCGAAGAACCAGCTTCGCACCTGGGTATCGGGCGAGTTGGGGGGCATGTATTGCAACGTATCGAACGCCGGGTTGTAATTCGTGGGGCTGACCATATTGGCAGGAAAGCCGCTTTGAACATTGTTATAGAGGCCCGTGCCGGGAATCGTCACCTGCAGCGCAACGACGCCCGTGGGCGGATTCATGCTGAGGTAATTGGAGCCAATGCGGTTCCAGTGCGAGTAGCTGATGCCATAACCGCCGCGCAGCACCGTCTTTCCGTCCACTTCGTAGGAAACGCCAAATCTCGGCCCGAAATCCTTGGTGTTCGGGTTGATCGTATACCTGTTGCCCGAGGTCGCCGGCACGATGGATTGGGTTGCGGGATTGAAGTTGGCGAGTTGATTGTTGGCTTCGTAGATGGGCGTATTGAACTCGTAGCGCAGGCCCATATTCATGGTGAGCCGGTGGGTCGCCCTCCAATCGTCCTGCAGATAGCCGGCCCAGCCCCAACTGCGAAGTTGGCTGACGGTGGGACTGGCGAGGCCCATTTCGGCCTGGTAGCCGAGCAGGAAGTCGGCATAGTCGAACATGCGGGTGTTCTCAGGTGTCACAGGTCCGGTGAGGGGGCCATAGAGCGCGTTGTAATAGCCATAGCCGGCTCCATAGGCGGGCTCGGTGTAGACGTTTCCGCCCATCACGGGATGCAAATCCTGTTGAGCCACATGCAGCATTTGATACTCCACGCCGGCCTTGATGCTGTGACTCCCCATCAACCGCGTGTAATTTGCCTTGGGATCCCACATGGTCGGGTTTTGATATTGCGGGCTGGTCCACAGGCGGCCCAGGCTCGTCCATCCGCCATCGATGAAGTATTGATAGGTAACGCCGCCGGTGTATTGCGGATCGGTGGGCAGTCCGGGGATGTTAAACAACGCCTGCATCGAGGGTCCGCCGGCCTGGATTGGCTTCTTTCCTGCCTGCATCGAGGAGAAGCCGAAGCGGGCTTCGAGAACCGACACCGGATTGATGGTCCAGGTGGCGCCGGCGTCAATCGCCTTGATGGGCGCGTACACCTGGCCGTCGCCATTGTCGCCCGCTACGCCGGGGATGCTGCCCTGATCGACGACGTTCTCGCGGCTTTGCGAGTAGCGGACGAAAAGATGCATCTTTTCACTCGGCGTCCAGTCGATCTTCGCGTCTCCCTTGTCCTTGTCGTAGGTTTGGGGATCAAGAACGATGTAGTTGTAGGGGAAGGAGCTGTTGAACGAGTTGGTATTGGTCGGGCTGGGCAGGTACGACAGAAGTCCTCCGTTCGACGATGCCGCAAAGGGAATAACGGCTGAAGCCGGAATTTGGCCGTTGAGGTACTGCGTTCCTCCCACGGCAGCCTGGGACCCGGGTGGGCCTGCTCCCAGGCCCGCGCCGAAGAGGTTCGCCGAGTTACACGGGTTTTTGCCCGCGTTATAGTTGCAGGGATTGCTGACCGGCAGATAGGGCGCGCCAGACGGATTTGCGGTTCCCGTGTCCACATTGTCGATCAGATAGTAGCCCAGCGCCGCGCCGCACGCCGTGGTGCCGGCTTGGCCGCGTTCCGCGCATGAGGGGAGCTGATTCTGGTCCGTAGAGGATGAGGTCTGGCGATAACCCTCGTAATCGAGGAAGTAGAAGAGCTTGTCTTTCTTGATCGGGCCGCCGAAGTTGCCGCCGAACTGGTTGCGGTGCAGGGCCGGCTTGCCACCCACGTCGGGTGGGAAGAAGCCTGCAGCGTCCAGATTCGTGTTGCGCAGATATTCCCACACACCACCGTGGAGCTGGTTAGTGCCGTACTTGGTAACCACGTTGATCGTGGCTCCGCCCGCGCGGCCGAACTCCGCGCTTTCATTGTTGGTCACTACGCGAAATTCGGCCACCGAATCCGGCGCCAGCTGCACTACCTCGTTGCTGAAGCCCTGGTTCGAGGTGCCGTAGAAGTTGTTGTCCACGCCGTCGAGCAGGTAGTTGGTGTATACGCTGCGCAGCCCGTTGATGTTAAACGCGCCTTCACGAGCACCGTAGCTATCCGACTGATTGCTCGGGCTCGGAACCACGCCGGTGGAAAGTTCGACCAACTGAGAGTAATTGCGGCCATTGAGCGGCAATGCGGCAATCTCCCGCGAGGCCACTACTTGACCGTGTTCGCTCGAGTCGGTCTCCAGTTGCGCCGCCTCCGCTGTAGCTGTCACTGACGAGCTCACCGCTGCAACTTTCAGTTGCACGTCCACGCGCTGGTGCGCGCCTACGGTCAGGTCGAACTTTGCCGCAGCCGCTTGAAAGCCCTGCGCCTTCACGTTCAACTCATAGGGACCGATGGAAACGTCGACAAACCGGTACTCTCCCCGGTCGTCGCAAGTTGCCCTTTGCTCCGCCGCCGTTGCCGTATTGTCCAAAACAACGCTGCAATGTGCAACCACTGCCCCGCTGGGGTCGGTCACGGTTCCAAGTACGGTTGCTGTATCGAATTGCGCCCTGGCACTGGCCGCCAGAACCACCAAGAGAGTGCAGATCGCGAAGCGACGCATAACGACTTCTCCTCGGGTCAAAAATTAGGCTCCTCATCGCAAGCGCAGCTGCGTGGCTGCGCTGAATGTCACCGTTCATGAGCGGTTCGGGGGACGCGCCTTCGCGAAGACATGCGATAGAAGGATATTGATTCTGCCAACAATCTATGCTGCGCACATCAATTGTCAACCGAAATCCAGTTAACGCCTGGTTAAAATGCAAAATGCCTTGATGTAAATCGCAGGAGCTACTGGGTTTAGGTCTTTGGCCCGCAGGCTCGGCGCAGCAGCCTCTTCATAACGGGCTTTGTAGCAGGGGCGCAGCTTCAACCGGGCCGAAGACGGCAACATAAAGGACACGGCCCGGTGCCCTACATCTCGATTTTGGGTAGTGGGTCAGTCTGAAATCGTCGTGAAAGGGCACGACTTCAGTCGTGCCACAAGAGCCCAAGAATGAGGCGGGCTTTAGCCCCTGAAGGATTTTGCTTTCAAACTGCCCCACATCTCGATTTTGGGTAGTGGGTCAGTCTGAAATCGTCGTGAAAGGGCACGACTTCAGTCGTGCCACAAGAGCCCAAGAATGAGGCGGGCTTTAGCCCCTGAGGGATTTTGCTTTCAAACTGCCCCACATCTCGATTTTGGGTAGTGGGTCAGTCTGAAATCGTCGTGAAAGGGCACGACTTCAGTCGTGCCACAAGAGCCCAAGAATGAGGCGGGCTTTAGCCCCTGAAGGATTTTGCTTTCAAACTGCCCCACATCTCGATTTTGGGTAGTGGGTCAGTCTGAAATCGTCGTGAAAGGGCACGACTTCAGTCGTGCCACAAGAGCCCAAGAATGAGGCGGGCTTTAGCCCCTGAGGGATTTTGCTTTCAAACTGCCCCACATCTCGATTTTGGGTAGTGGGTCAGTCTGAAATCGTCGTGAAAGGGCACGACTTCAGTCGTGCCACAAGAGCCCAAGAATGAGGCGGGCTTTAGCCCCTGAAGGATTTTGCTTTCAAACTGCCCCACATCTCGATTTTGGGTAGTGGGTCAGTCTGAAATCGTCGTGAAAGGGCACGACTTCAGTCGTGCCACAAGAGCCCAAGAATGAGGCGGGCTTTAGCCCCTGAAGGATTTTGCTTTCAAACTGCCCCACATCTCTATTTCGAGATGTGGGATCGTACAAACCTCAACTCACCGGCTCACGCCGCATCTTTCCCTGCCGGCGCAATCGAATCCAGCGTCGGCCCTGGCAATAGACGCGCGCGCGCCAGCACCTTCCGCGTCAGCCCCGTCAGCGCCATTCCCGCGGCCTCACGCAACGGCACCCAGCGCCGCTCGCCGCCCTCCAGCGTCATGGCCTCGATGTCGTCCTCAAACACCGTTCGGATGCGCACGTAATAATTCACCTGCATAATGGCGTGGCGCAGCGTCATGCGCAGGTCCTTTTGCGGTACATCCGCGCGGATCAGTATCGGCAGCTCCCACATCCCCGGCATGATCGTCTGATGCGCCGGCCTCTGCTCCAAAAGCACCTCGCGCCCACCCGGTCCGCGCCGTTTTCCGGGCGCCGATCCCGTCCGCACCGATAGTGCGTATCCCACGGTGCGGCTCATCATCGGAGCCCGTTTCGGCGTCTTGTGCTCGCCGCGCGTCTTGCAGTCTGCCTCCAGCGGGCACACCAGGCATTGCGGATTGCGCGGGGTGCAAACCGTCGCGCCCAGCTCCATGATGGCCTGATTTGCGTCGCCCGGCCGGGCGCGATCCAGCAACCGCCCGGCGAGCTCCTCGATCTTCCGCCGCAGCGCTGCTCCGCCGCCCTTGCGGCTGCCCGCTCCCCACCCGGCGAGCCGGCACAGCACACGCTCCACGTTGCCATCCACTACGGCCACAGGTTCGCCGTGCGCAATGCTCGCAATCGCTGCGGCGGTATACGCGCCGATCCCCGGCAGCTCCCGCAGCTCCTCCGCCCGCAGCGGCAAGTTGCCGCCAAGGTTCGCCGCCACAAACTGTGCGGCCTTGTGCAGCATGCGCGCCCGCCGGTAGTAGCCCAGACCGCTCCAAAGCGCCAGCACATCCTGCTCCGGCGCCAGCGCCAGCGCGATCAGCGTTGGAAACCGCTCCATGAATTCCTGGTAACGCTCCACCACCACGGCCACGCGCGTCTGCTGCAACATGATCTCCGAAACCCAGATGGCGTACGGGTCCGAACTTTGCCGCCATGGCAGGTCGCGCCGATGCCGCCCGTACCACGCGAGCAATCGCCCGCGCAGCGCAGCCATCTTCGCCGGGTCATCGTCAAATTTCGCCATGGGGAAAGCTTACGGCATCGCACGCCGCCGCAGGATTGACGCGTTTGCAACACCGGTCACCCGAAGCTACGGAAGAACTTTTCAGGACAAGCACGAAGTGTCAGGGCACGACTTCAGTCGTGCCGAAAAAACTGCAAAAGGATAACGGGGCTTTAGCCCCTGAAGGAAAACTGACACCTTACCCCAGCATCTCTCCAACAATCCCCGCCGCAGCCTGCAACGCCGCATCAATCTGCCCCTGATCCTTGCCACCCGCCTCGGCAATTTCTGGCTTGCCGCCGCCCGATCCACCCACAATCTTCGCCACCGCGCCCACCAATTTCCCGGCTTGAATGCGCTTCGTGAGGCCCGGCGTCACACCCGCGATCATCGCCACTCGACCCTCCGGTTGCGCTGACCCCAGCACCACCACGCCCTCGCCCAACTTCCCCTTCAAGTTGTCGACCAGGGTCCGCAGTTGCCCACGTTCCAAATTGTCCGCGCGATGCGTCAACACCTTTACGCCGCCAACATCAACGGCTCGAGAAACAGCCTCATCCAACCCTCCGGCCGCCGACTTCATCCGCATCTCTTCAATCTCGCGCCGCAGCTTCTTCAGCTCTTCGTCCTGAGAAGCAAACTTCGCCTTCAGCCCCTCTGTCAAATTCTCAACCGAAGGAACATACTGCCCCGCCACCCGTGCCAACTCAAAGTCCTGCCGAAACGTATCCAGCGACCCCATCCCGCTGATCGCCTCAATCCTCCGCACGCCCGACGAAACCGACTCCTCGCCCGTCAGCTTGAACAGCCCGATCTCTCCCGTCGCCGCCGTATGCGTTCCACCGCACAGCTCTGTCGAAAACCCATCCATCACCCGCACCACCCGCACCTTGTCGCCATACTTTTCGCCGAACAGCGCCATCGCGTGATACTCATTCACCGCCGCGTCAATCGGCACATCCTCCAGCGTCTCCACCGTCGCGTTCTTCAACACCTCGCGATTAACAATGTCCTCAATCTCCTGCAACTCCTCGTCCGCCACTTGCGCAAAGTGCGAGAAATCGAACCGCAGCCGATCCGGATGCACCGCCGACCCAGCCTGCTTCACATGCGTCCCCAGCACCTGCCGCAACGCGGCCTGCAACAAATGCGTACCGGTGTGATTGCGCTTGATAGCGTCGCGCCTCTCTCCATCGACTCGTGTGTTCACAAGGTCGCCGACCGCAAGGCTCTGCTTCAGCACCGCCTTATGCGCCCGCACGCCCTGCACCGGCAGCACGCAACCAACAATGTCAGCCACCACCGAATTCCCATCCACGCTCAGAAAAACGCCAAGGTCGCCCACCTGTCCGCCCGAGTCGCCATAAAAGCTCGTGTGGTCCAGCACCACCTCAACCTCATCGCCCGCCTTCGCCGCCGGAACGCCCAGGCCGTCCTTCACGATCGCCAGCACTTCGCAGTTCGTCGAAGTCAGTTGCCGGTATCCCTCAAACACCGTCTTCGGCAAATCCCGAAACGCCGGGCTGGCCGTTTTTTGCGATCCGCCCTTCCAACTGGCGCGGGCGCGGGCTTGCTCTTCGGCGCGAGCCTTCTCAAATCCAGCGCCGTCGAAGATTACGCCGGCATCGCGGCAGGCATCTGCAATAAAATCCTCAGGCAATCCAAACGTTTCGTACAGATGGAACGCTTTCATCCCGTTGAGTTCGGGTGCCGGAGGAGGCGGTTCCGAAATGACTGTGCCCGGTTTGAATCCGGCATCCTTGTCAATCTGAGCAAGCTTTTCCTTGTCGGTGCTGAGTTTGAATTCAGCGATTGCCGTGGCGATTGACTCATCGAGTCTTGAAAGACCAATCTTCAGCACGCGATCAAACTGCTTCTCCTCCGCCTCCACCACCCGCGACACGCGCTCGGCCGAATCCTTCAGCTCGGGATAAGCTCCCTGCATCAAATCCCGCACCGCAAACACCATGTCAAACAGAAACGGCTTCTCTTGTCCCAATAGCCGCCCATGTCGAATCGCCCGTCGCATGATCTTGCGCAGCACGTACCCACGTCCCTCGTTTGACGGCACCACGCCATCATTAATAAGCAACGTCGCAGCGCGGGCGTGGTCGGCGATGATGCGCAGGCTGGCGTTCGCGACGAGACTTGCCTCAGGGGCTAAAGCCCCGTCACTTTGGGCGTCCGTTTCGGCACGACTGAAGTCGCGCCCTTTCGCGCCGGGCCCTTTCAAAGCGTCGCCTTGGGCGACAGGGGCTAAAGCCCCATCACTTTGGGCGTCCGATTCGGCACGACTGAAGTCGTGCCCTTTCGCGCCGGGCCCTTTCAAAGCGCCGCCTTCGGCGACGGGGGCTAAAGCCCCGTCTTTTGGGGAGCCGGCTTCGGCACGACTGAAGTCGTGCCCTTTCGCGCCTGGCCCGCTCAAGGCGCCAGACTTTGCTAAACCCGTTAGTTCAGCGGCGCGCACGATGAGAGGCGTGAACAGGTCCGTCTCGAAGTTCGAAACCTTGCCTTGCAGCACTGCGGCCACGCGCTCAAGGCCCATCCCCGTATCAATCGAAGGCTTCGGCAACGGCGTCAATTTATAAGTAGTCTTCCCTAAAGCATCCGTTGCCGCCGAGCGATCGAATTGCATAAAAACTAAATTCCAAATCTCCACATACCGCGCATCGTCGCGCCCAAACGGCTTGTCCACTCCTGGAGTCTCGGCCGCATCGATCCCCATGTCGTAGAAAATTTCGCTGCACGGCCCGCATGGTCCCGTCTCGCCCATCTGCCAGAAATTGTCTTTGAGCCCGTACTCGAAGATGCGGTCTTTCGCAACGCCCGTCTCAATCCAGAACTTCTCGGCCTCGTCGTCGCGCGGCACGCCATCCGCGCCTTCGAAAATCGTCACGTACAGCCGGTCCTTCGCGATCCCCATCCACTTCTCGTCCGTCACAAGCTCCCACGCAAACCGGATCGCATCGCGCTTGAAGTAGTCTCCAAACGAAAAGTTGCCCAGCATCTCAAAAAACGTATGATGCCGCCGCGTGAAGCCCACATTTTCGAGATCGTTGTGCTTGCCGCCCGCCCGCACGCATTTTTGCGAAGTTGTCGCGCGCGAGTACTCGCGCCGTTCCGCGCCCAGAAAAAGGTCTTTGAACTGATTCATCCCCGCGTTGGTAAACAGCAGGGTCGGATCGTTGGCAGGCACCAGCGAGGAAGAGTGCACACGACGATGCCCCTTCGACTCAAAGAAGCGCAGAAACAGCTCGCGTATCTCATTTCCCGAGCGCATTTGCATAGCTCCTTTAGTGTAACCAGCGTGACCCCGGGAAACTGGCGATCGTTTCCCTCTTGTTGACCCACTAGTTCTCTGACCGCGTGAAATCGTACTTTTTGCGTTAGTGGTTTCCCACCCATTCGCCGGAAAAAAGGCGAATGGATGGGGCACGGGAAGGTTCTTCTTCAACCGGTCAGAGACCTGGTTCGTGGAGCGGCGGCCTGGCTCGTGCGCCCACCGCCTGCATTCTTCGCTGCCAGTTCCTTCAATTCGGGTATAGTATCGCTAGCTGTTTTCTCCGTCCCCGCAATCGATCGGACAGGCCCATGGCGCACGACGTCTTTATTAGCCATTCCGCGAAGGACAAGGCGACCGCCGACGCGGTCTGCGCCATGCTGGAGTCGAGTGGAATCCGTTGCTGGATCGCTCCGCGCGACGTTGTCCCCAGCATGGAATATGGCGAGGCCATTATTGACGCCATCGAAGGCAGCCGGATCATGGTGCTCGTCTTCACCGCCAACGCCAATGCCTCGCCGCAGATTCGCAGGGAGATCGAGCGGGCCGTCAATCATGGTGTCGCTATTTTGCCGCTGCGTATGGAGAATGTTCTTCCCGGCAAGTCGCTCGAGTACTTCATCGGAAACGTTCACTGGCTCGATGCCCTGACGCCGCCATTGGAGTCTCATCTCAAAGGTCTTGCGGGGACGATCAAGATTCTGCTGGCGCGCGCGGAGCCGGACGCGCCCCCAATGCCGCGGCAAGAAGAAAGGCCAGCCCCAAGCAGCGGTGTCGACGCGGGGCGAGAAACTCCCGATGTTGCAGGCGGGCGCGCGACAGCGCCGGCCCCCCGGCCCTTCTGGAGCACGCGCTCGTGGACGTGGGCCGCTGGGTCCGTTGCGGCTCTTCTATTGGCTGGAGTCTTCATTGGCATGCATTTCACTTCGCATCCGGCCCCGGTAGGTTCGCCTCAACCCATCACGCAGCCGGTGCAGGGTATCCCTATCCCAGCCGAGCCTGGCGGGGCTGCGCCGGCGCCTTCTCCTCGGGTGGTCCCGAATCATCCGGCCTCGCTGCGCGATACCGTGAGCACCATCCAAAAAGAACTGAGCAGCATCGGCGCCGTGAGCTTTACCAACAATGGCCAGGACAAGACTACTGGCAGCAGCTTCCAAAACGCCTTTGTCGAGCAGGTCAGCAACGTCGTCGCCGACCCGGCCCAATGCCGCGTCAATTACCACTGGAAAATTTGGAAGGGTGGTGCGGTCACGTTGGACAAAGATGCCTGGTTTCTTCTGCCCGCTGTGACGAGCGTCGACGTCGAGCCGATGGGCCAGTTATTGACCGAGGAAAACGCTACGCACGGCCATCCCAACGACGTCGTCACGTCGACCACTCCACCCGTGACGGCGCTTGTTGTACGCCGAGGCGCCATTCACAACGGGTTCCCGTTTACCGACACCGGCTCCGCGAATCGCGTTGCAACCACTGTGAAGCAGGCGGTCAAACTTTGCGGCGGTCACCTCGCGAATTGATCAAGTCGCGAACTGATCAAGTCGCGAACTGTCCGGGCGCCGCTACTTGTGCACCTTGCGCGCCTCGGCATCTGGATCCCAGAAATCCGCGGGCAGATTCTGGTTATAGACCATCTTGGTCAGGTAGTACTGGCGGGTGACATCGCCATTCTTGCTGCGCGTGATGGTGAACGGGGTAGGGAAGCCGTCGATGGTGTGATAGTCGTCATACTCCTCGGTGTCGGTGTTCTTGTCGTGGTACGTGGGATCGCGCCACTCGAAGATGCGCTGCAGCGGCAAGTGCGTCTGCACATCCATCAGGATGGTGATGGCCTCGTTCTCGGGCGAAATCAGCGTCACCTGTTCCGCCAGGTGCCGCTCGGCCGTGTGCTCACCCTCGTAAACCAGGATGGTATTCGGATCCTTCAGCCACACTTTCATTGCGACTTCGATGGAGTGGTCGCGCCGCCTCAGAAAGTCGTCCACGATGTCCTTGTCCTGCGGCTTCTTGCCGTGGTAGGTCACCTCCCAGCCCTGCCGGCCCACAAAAAACTCCACCACGTCGCGATGCTTGGTGATCTCGATGCGGTCGCGATCGGGCCACTCGTGGTATTCGAAGGTCTCCTCCGTTCCCAGGTCGGGATTTCCCTGATAGAACGCGGCAATGTGCCCTTGCCGCTCATAATTCTTCATGTCGAGCCACGCCTGCCCGCCCAGCGCCTTCACCATGGCGTTCAGCGCGTCGCGCGCCTGTTGCGCGTTCTTCTGCGCCGCGTCGCCGGTGGATTGCGTGCGCGTCTGCTTCACGGGCGTCATCAGCGCCATCGCCGCGAGCGCCATCGTTGCCAGTTTCCCGAATCTCATCGTGTCCCTCGAAAAGTGGTCAGTGCTCAGTTGTCAGTGATCGGAAAAAGCTTCGAAGACTAGCCGGCCAAACTGACCACTGTCTTTCACCCCACCAGCACCGCTCCGCCGTTCACGTTCAGCACTTCGCCACTTATGAATCCGGCCAGCGGCGTGCAAAGAAAAACAATCGGGCCCGCAATCTCCCGCGCACTCGCCACGCGCCCCACGGGAATCGCCGCGCGAATCTTCTCGCCCGTCGCCGGGTCTGCCAGTGTGGCCTTCGACATGTCCGTCGCCACCCATCCCGGCGCAACGCAATTCACCATGATCCCCCGGGGAGCGAGCTCCGTCGACAGGCTCTTGGTAAGACTGATCAGAGCGCCTTTGGTCACGGCGTAGTCGGCATGGAAAGCCTCGCCGCGCTGTCCCGCGGTCGAGCTGATCAGAACAATGTGTCCCCGCGCGCCGGGCTTTGTAACGCCGGTCTCCAGACCGGCTGTACTGGCGGCGTCCACGCCGCCAGATGCCGGCCGGCCCAAATTACTTTGCCGCTCGAATTGCTCTACCGCCGCCTGCACCAGCCCAAAAACCGCGTCCAGATTCACCGCCAGCGTGTGCCGCCACTGCGCCTCGGGCATCTCCGCAATCGGAACGTCCTCGGCCTCCCACACGCCGTGATTGGCCACCAGAATATCCAGCCGGCCCATCACGGCCACGGCGCTCTCGACCAGTCTCCGTCCGTCGGCCGGCGAGCTCAGCTCCTGTTCGATAGCCACGCACAGCGGTTCACCCGTAGCGCCGGCCCCGGCGCATTCGGCCACCAATGCCTCTGCCTGTGCCCGCGCTTTTCGGTAGCTGAAGGCCACGCGTGCCCCGGCCTCGCGCAGCAGGCGCACCGTCTCCGCGCCAATGCCGCGAGACCCGCCGGTGACGAGCGCAACTTTGCCGTCAAGGTTCATCGTGAACGCCATAGGCTCACGCTAATTGATTGTCTGAGGGGATGTCGAGAACGTTCTCGCAGCCCTAAACCGCGCGCAGCACGCACGCCGGCAGCAGGATGATGGATTTCACCAGCTCCAGCACTCCGCCCACGGCGATGCCCACCACGCGAAACGGCAACAGCACGAGCCAGACAAACGGATAGAGCACCAGGGCCAGCAGCGCCAGGGGCCAGCACATGACAAACAAAATGCAAAACAGAAGAAACTTGACCATGGGCTTACGTCCTCGCGAGCGAATGACTTTCTGATTGCGTTGACTCTCGTATGCATTAACGATACGCATTGGGGTGCGTAATAGTTCACGCGCTATTTCTGCTTTGCCTTCGCCCGGGCGGCTAGCGTCTTTTTGCGTTCGCGGATCAGCTTGGCGCGCTCTTTTTCTGGCATAGCCAGCACGGCTCTGGTCCGTTTGGGCAGCTTTTCATAGATCAACTCGTGCGCCCGGCGCAGCTCGTCTTCAATCTCTCGCGGCTTGAGCGCGCTCCATCGCTCCATGGTCACCCAATGCGCCTTGGCCAGGTAGGGCGACGCGCAAATCCCCTCGCGCTCCAGCAGTTCATGAAATCGCTCCGCGCCGCAATGAAACCACAACACGCCGATCCCCGTGCCGTCGAGATCGGTCATCGCAAACATTTTTCCGCCGATGTCGCGGTCGCCCACCCAGTAGACGAGGTGATGGCCCCAGTTCACCGTCTCCGCCACGTGCGGGAGGGCAAGGCAGATCTCGCGGATGTGCTCATTGTCCATGCAGTAGGCGATCGAATCCCGGTCCCTGAAACTTCGCCTCGAAGTCTCGGAACCGCCGTTCCAACTCCCATTGCGCAGCGGCTCTCTCGCTCTTGTCAAGAAATGCCTTGCAATCCGTCGAGGGTTTCTCGTCGCCCAGTGTCTGGCCCTTGCAGGCGCGGATCGGGGCGCTAAAATCGTCCGGTCTGGCCCACAAACTCGCGCCCGGCAGAAAATCGTGCTCCATGCTCGTCCGCGCCAGTCTCTTCAGGTCTGCATAGGTCAGAGAATAGTCCAGCGCCGCGCGCATATATTCATGCGTCAGGTCGATGCGGCTCACGCCCTCGTCGTCGGTCGAGAGCGCCACCGGCACATGCACTGCGCGGTACACGGGGAACGGATGCCGATCGCCCTCCACGCCCAAAATCCCTTCGTTCGAAGTCAGGTTGATCTCGACCATCACATGCTGGTCGACCATCTCCGTCAGCAGATCAAGCGCCCGGTCCTCGTACATCACGTCAACGCCGTGGCCGATCCGCTCCGCGTGGGCCAACTCGACTGCCTGGCGGATGTGGAAGCGCAATCCTTCCGGCGGCACAAGCCCCGGCGCCAGTTCGCCCGCGTGCAGGGAAATGTGCACGTTCGGATACTGCGAATGCAGGAAGCCGATCATCTTCATCTGCAAGGTGTAATCGCGCATGGCGACGTAATCGTCTTCGGGCCGGACAAAGTTGATGCCCACCCATGTGTCGTCTTTCGCATCGATGCTGGCTTCGGCGGTCTCGAAACCCAACAGGGTTTGCGCGAAAACCTGCTCGGGCGAGAAGTCGCGCAGCACTTGCCAGATGTAGCGAACCTCGACCTGACAAGCCGGAGTTGCCTGCGGCGTTCCGCAATGCTCCAACTGCTTGCGCTGCGCCTCTGCCGTCCGCGCCTCTTCGCGGTCCGCGGCTACTTCGTCGCGCAATCCCGTGTCCAGCAATTGTTGGCGAAACTGCGCAAACGCCTGCGGGTCGGCCTCGGCCAACTTTGGGCTCCAGCCGATGTCGTGCGCAATTTGGAGCGCATGACTGAAGGGCGGCGTCACCATCAGCTCAAGGTACTGATTGTTTTGCGCTGCGGCGCGGCTCGCCACTTCGTCAACCCATTCGCCGTTGTGATCCTTGAGGCCGCCGGTGCGATCGAAAACCTCGAAGAACTGATCGTGCTCGCTCCGTTCGTCGGTGGGCACAAAGCTGCGGATCGATAGCGAATCGATCAGCTTGTCATAGAGCAATTGGGTGGGTCGGTCGATGTTGCCTGTGAATTTTGTTGCCGGAATCAGTTTGCCCGTGCAGGGGGGCTTGGCGAGCGCGAGCGCTACTGGGTCCACGCACGCGCCGTCCTCGGCGGCGTCGCGAATCAACGTCTCGGCGTAGACCGCGCCCGATAAGTGCATGTGCAGATCGGCGCCCTTGGGGAAATCCGCGAGGAACGCGCGCAGCGCCTCCGGTCCCTGGTGCAGGTTGGCTTCGTAGATCAGCGCGGTGCGCGCCTCGGCTTTGGTAAACGTGCCTTGACTGTTCGGCCTTGGCCCGCATCCGGCCAGTGCCGCCAGCGCGACCCCAGCTCCCGCGATAAGGCAGAAAGATCCAATCCCGCTTCGCATAATTGCCTTCCAGTGTAGTCCAGCGGGCAAATCCAGCGGGAGTCCACGAGATTTGGCCGGCACATTCCGGGTTGGTATACTAACTCTGGTTGTTTTGTTTGCACGGCAAGTGGAAACGCCCACCTCACCCGGAAATGCCCGATCGGCAGCACCGGAATCCGCGCAGATTCATGCAACTTGTTGTCTCGAACTGAGGCCAGATAGCTCAGTGGTAGAGCGCGGCCCTGAAAAGGCCGGCGTCGGCGGTTCAATCCCGTCTCTGGCCACCACTTTCTAAGTAAGTTAGAAGTAAATCAGCTAAACTCACTCACCCGCAGTTCACCCGTGACGGCTCCTCTACCTTATCTGAAGAGGCACGCTATCCGAAGAGGGACGCTCAGGCATGGCGTTCTGTTGCGGGTGCTCGGAGAGACCAGATAGATACCTGCCCGTCATTTTGGGGCAGTTCGGCGCGCAAATCGGCATATAAGAAAGTAAGGCACAGTGTGGCTTCGAGTCTGAAGAATGCGGGCTTCGCGGTGTGGCGTTCAGGCTTGAACGGCCCTTACCCGGAGCCGACTTGGGGCTGACCTGACCGATGCTGGAACTTGTTATCGACGAGATTGCTGAGTTGCCGGGATCGCCGAGTTGTCGCACAGGTGCTCCATGCGTCTGCTGAGCGTTCTGTGATTCGAGGAGTGGAATGGCGATGAAGTTGATTACGATCATCACTCCCTGCTACAACGAAGAGCTCAATGTGCGGGAGAATCATCGGCGCGTGATGGCGATGGCGGCACAGCTTCCCGCATATCGCTTCGAGCATCTGTTTGCCGATAATGCTTCGAAGGATGGTACGGTTGCCATACTGCGCGAAATGGCTGCCGAAGATGCCAGCGTCAAAGTGATCGTGAACGCGCGCAACTTTGGCCCCGACCGCTCGGGAATGAACGCGTTCTTGCAGGCCGAAGGGGATGCGGTTGGATTCGTAGCCGCCGACCTCCAGGATCCGCCTGAGCTGTTCGTGGAGATGATTCACGAATGGGAAAAGGGTTTTCCGATCGTCGCTGCGATCAAGAACTCGAGCGATGAGAACGGCATGATGTACGGCGTGCGCACCGCCTACTATCGCCTGGTGGCGCGCCTCACCAATGTGGAAATCCTGCAGCACTTTACAGGCTTCGGCATTTACGATCGTTCGGTCGTGGAGCAGATCCGCAAAAACTTTCCAGACCCCTACCCTTACTTCCGGGGCATGATTGCGGAGCTTGGACTGCCTTGCGCCAAAGTTTTCTATAATCAGAATCGCCGCGAGCGCGGCTTTACCAAGAACAACTTCTATTCGCTTTACGACTTCGCCATGCTGGGCATTACCAATCTTTCCAAAGTGCCCTTGCGCCTGGTGATCGGGTGCGGTTTCGTCTCCGCCGCAATCAGCTTTTTGCTCGGTGTGATCTACCTGGCGTACAAGCTTGTCTTCTGGAGCAGGTTTTCTGTTGGCGTCGCTCCCGTCGTCCTGGGGCTGTTTTTTCTTGGCTCGATACAGTTGATTGCGCTCGGCATCATCGGTGAATATGTCGGATCGATCCACACTTTTGTGCTGAATCGCCCATTGGTTACCGAGAAAGAACGCATCAACTTTTGACGGATTTCGTTCTGACGGATTTCGTTTTAACGAATCTCGTTCCGGCCGATCTCTTTCTGAAGGATCTCGATCTTCGTGAAGCCGCATGCGCACAAGTCGGTTAGGCAATTTGTGCGGTACATCGTAGTCGGCGGGTTCAATACTGTTTTCGGCTATGGCGTCTTTGCATCGCTCACCTGGTCGTTCAGGGGGCTGGGTTCTTATAGCTACATGTATGCGGCGGTCCTGGCGAATGTCATCGTCATCAGCGTGGCGTTCCTGGGATACAAATGGTTTGTCTTTCGAACCAAAGGGAATTACCTGATGGAATGGATCCGCTGCTTTGGGGTGTACGGGAGCAGCGCGCTCATCGGCTTGGTGGGCCTGCCCATTCTGGTTCCAATTCTGCGCCACGCTCTGCACAGGCCGGAACGGGCCCCCTACATCGCAGGGGCCCTTTTAACGATTGTGTCCGTGGTGTTCAGTTTTTTGGGCCACAAGAATTTCTCGTTCGGGCAGAAGCGGATCGAAGACGATGCGCAATCGCACTCCGAAGTTCCGCCCCGATAAATGCACGGCTCCGTCCGATTGCCCCAGTCGTTGCGCCGGAATCGGAAGCCGTCGCGCCACCGGACATTTTGAACGCGCAGCTTTGCCGATTCTGCCAGGCCTTGACATCGCGATGACGAAGGGCGTCTGCGTCGCACTACTGCGCCACAAGTCGAAGGCGAAAATGGTATATACTATTGGTATAGATCATTGGGGGTGCATGACGCCGAGAACCAAAACCAGTTCGAATTCCGCCGAGGCCAAGCTGTTCTGGAACGGCCGCAGCCAGGCTGTGCGGCTGCCCAAGGAGTTCCGTTTTGAAGGCGACCGGGTGCGGGTTCGGCGCGTGGATGGGGGAGTGCTGCTGGAGCCGGTTTCCGAGGTTGAAAAGGAATCTCTCAAGGAGCTGTTTGCGCGCATGGACGCTATGGGAGCCGATCCGATCTTTCCCGAGGGGCGCAACGGCGCCGATCTTGTCGCGGCAATGCAGGCCTCGCCATCCAAGGAAGTCAGCCTTGAGCCGGAACGCCCGCGCATGCCGGTGCGCGAAGTTCGATTCTAATGGCCTGGCTGCTCGACACCAATATTCTTTCGGAGTTGCGACGGCCGCGGCCGGAACCGAAGGTGGTTGACTTCGTGACTGGCTGCCCGCTCAATCAGCTTTACATCAGTGTGATCACGCTTGCCGAGATTCGATTCGGTATCGAACTCATTGCTGAACCGGGCCGGCGGGCCGCACTCAATGACTGGCTGACGCATCGCGTGCGGCCGATGTTCGAGGGCCGCGTGCTTTCGCTGAGCGAAGAGGTGATGTTGAAATGGCGGCTCCTGGTTGAGGAAGGGCGCAAGGCGGGCCACACTTTCTCGCAGCCGGATGTGATGATTGCAGCCACGGCTCTTCACAACGGCCTAACCGTTGTCACGCGCGACCGCAGCGAGTACGACACGGCGCATGTGCCGGTGCTCGATCCATGGGATGAGCGATAGGCGGCGCTGAGGCGCACATCGGAGGTCTCAAAGAGGACGCTATGAACGAAATCGACGAATCGAAGTTCCCCTATGGCTATGTGCCGGAGCACCTGAAGGAGAGGGTGAAGAACTGGCGCAGTCTCTCGGTCGGCGAACGAATGGAACTGACGTACGAGTTAAGCCTTGCCGCTTGGGAGAAGATCGGTGTGGTCTACGATCCGACGAAGCCGACGGATAAGACGATTCGGCGGGTGGAACTCGAAGCGAGAATAATGAAGTGCGTTTCTGTGGACCCCTTAGTCTCAGAGGCGGGACCTGTGCACCAGGCTGTCGTTCTCGAGTCCAGGGTTACCACAGCCCTCGCTTAGCGGGCTGCTCGGTCGGACAGCTAGATGTTGGAAAACCAGGCTTCATCAACGGAATGGACTTGAACCGTTTTCGTAGTGACGCCAATGCCAAGTTCTCTCAACTTCTCAGCAAGTTCGGTGCCGTCAAGCAAGTCGATCGGGGGCGCCCCGTCTCGCGTAGCTTCTTTCACTGCAGCTGGCGAGAACGTTCCAGTCGTTATGAACAACCCCTTGTCTGCACGGCCCATCATCGCCCCACGAAAGTCTCGCATCTCTCCCGCACTCACGGATCCCTTATAACGCTTGCATTGAAAGAGGACGTGGAAACTCATGAGGCCGTTGATTCGCGCGATTCCGCGTCCGTCAATCCCTCCGTCTCCGCTTCGTCCGGTAACTTCAACTTGGGTAAACCCGGACTCTCTAAGCAGTCGCTGAACAAGCCGCTCGAATGCAGCCGGGGCCAAATTCTGAGTCAAAACCACATGGAGTTTTTGCTTCCACTCAGGCTCCTCGGAGACATCGATTAAGGGAGCGACCTCGGGAGTGGTTGAGCCGTCTGAACTAGCTTTTTCCTTTTTTGTCCTGCGCGCGTACGAACTGGACCACCTTGTGGGGGTCAACTTTGCTTGGTTCGTTGGAGTTCTGATTTAGCGACCAAATTCCCCGAGAGGAATTCTCCAACAGTCCAAATTTTTTCAGGTAGGTCCGCGCCCATGCAAGTCGGTAAGCAACTTCAGTCTGATTGCTCTTTTCAGGGTCGTGTAGCTGTGAGATGACCTCGTCTGGGAACCTCTCAAGCTCAACAACCTTGTCGTAAATCTCTTCTATAGAGCCAGACCCTCCAAGCGCTTGCAGCGCTTGGAGGAGTGGATTCATAAGCTGATCGAAGCTAGGTAATTTGATAACCACGTCTTACACCCCGCCTGTTTGGCAGTGCCGATACGAATAGTACCTCAACCGGTTGCCAAAGCTCGATTCCGTGACCTAGACCCAACCCATATTCAGAGCGCTTACTGCAGCAGCGTCCCCTGCTCGGCTTCGTGATTGCCGTTGCCGTTCAGCTCTTCCGGCGGAATGATGACGGCGGCGGCGACCTTGTCTTCCGGCTCCAGGTTCAGAAGGCGAACGCCCTGCGTAGCGCGGCCGGCGTTGCGGATCGTTTTGGTATCGACGCGGATGATCTTGCCAAACTGGCTGATCACCATCAGCTCGCTGGTTTCGTCGACAAGCTGGATGGAACTGACGCGCCCGATGCGGTCGGTGACGGCCATGTTCTTGACGCCCTTGCCGCCGCGGGTTTGCAGGCGGTACTCCTCCACGTCGGTGCGCTTGCCGAAGCCGTTCTCGCTGATGGAGAGAATGCGGTACGCGCCGGGCTCGTGCTTCTTCGGCGTTACCGCGATGCCGACCACGTAATCGTTTTTGGTGAGGCCGATGCCGCGAACGCCATAAGCCGGGCGGCCCATGGAGCGCACGTCGCTCTCTTCAAAGCGAATCGCCATGCCCATGTGCGTGGCCAGGAAAATCACCTGCGAGCCGTCGGTGATGCGTGCCGCGACTAATTCATCATCGGAATCGATGCCGATGGCGATGATGCCGCGCGACATCACGTTCGAAAAGTCCTTGAGCGGCGTCTTCTTCACTGTCCCCTTTTGCGTGGCGAAGAGGATGAACTTGCCCTCTTCCTCGAGGTCGTGGACGGGAAGAATGGCCCGCACCGTTTCGCCTTGCTGCAGGTCGAGGAGGCTCTGCATCGATTTGCCCTTGCCCGCTGCGCCCACGTCGGGAATCTCGTAGACCTTCAGCCAGTAGACGCGGCCCGTGTTGGTGAAGCACAGCAGGAAGGAGTGCGTGGAGTCGACGATGAGCTGCGAGACAAAATCCTCTTCGCGCGTCTTCATGCCCATGCGCCCCGTGCCGCCGCGGCGCTGCTGGCGATAGATGGAGATGGGCGTGCGCTTGAGGTAGCCCTGATGGCTCACCGTTACCGCAACCTGCTCGTCGGCAATCAGATCTTCAAGCTGAATCTCCGCGCTCTCATCCACAATCTCGGTGCGGCGCTTGTCGCCGTATTTCTGAAGGACGTCTTCAAGCTCCTTGACGATGACCGCGCGCAATTTCTTCTCGCTGCCCAGAATCTCTTCGTACTCGGCGATTTTTTGTCTGATCTCGGACAGTTCTTTCAGAATTTCATCGACGGAGAGCTGCGTGAGCCGGTAGAGCTGCAGTTCGAGAATGGCGTCGACCTGGCGCAGCGTGAGTCCCTTTTCTTCTTTGATCCCGGGCTCGCGGTCGAGCTTGATGACGATGTCCTTGCCCTTGCCCCACGCGTACAGGTTCTCGCGGGCGTCCGCGCGGGAGTTCGATGCGCGGATAATCTTGATCACCGTGTCGAGATTGTCGAGGGCGATCTTGAGGCCTTCCAGAATGTGCTCGCGCTCGCGCGCCTTGCGCAGCAGGTAGACCGTGCGGCGCTGCACCACGTCGATGCGGTGGTCGATGAAAAGCTGGATGGCCTCAGCCAGTCCCAGTTCGCGCGGCCGGCCGTTAGTCACGGCCAGGAAGATCATGGAAAAGCTCTCCTGCAACTGCGTGTGCTTGTAGAGCTGGTTCAGCACGATCTCCGGCTGCGCGCCGCGCTTGAGGCCAATCACGAACCGCATGCCGTCGCGGTCGCTCTCGTCGCGGGTGCGATCGGCGCCGATGTCGATGTCGGAGATGATTTTGTTTTCGACCAGCTCGGCAATGCGCTTGAAGAGGGTGGATTTGTTCACCTGGTAGGGAAGCTCGGTGACCACCAGCGCCTTGAGGTCCTTGGTGACGTTCTCGACGGCCACGCGCGCGCGCATCAGGAAGCGACCGCGGCCGCTGCGGTAGGCGTCCACGATTCCGGTGCGGCCGTAGAGAATGCCGCCCGTGGGGAAATCGGGCCCCTGCACGTGCTTGAACACTTCAAGCAGGCCGCCTTTGGGATTCTTCACCAAAGCGATGGTCGCGTTCAGTACTTCGGTCAAATTGTGCGGCGGGATATTCGTCGCCATGCCTACGGCGATGCCGCTCGATCCGTTCACGATCAGGTTGGGAATCCGCGTGGGAAGAACCGACGGCTCCACGGTGGACTCGTCGTAGTTGGGCACGAAGTCCACAGTTTCCATGTCGATGTCGGCCATCAACTCGCCGGTAATGCGCTCCATGCGGCACTCGGTGTAGCGCATTGCCGCGGGCGGGTCGCCGTCGACCGAGCCGAAGTTGCCCTGCCCGTCTACCAGCGGATAGCGCAACGAAAACGGCTGCGCCATGCGCACCAGCGTGTCGTAAATGGCCGAGTCGCCGTGGGGGTGGTAGACACCCATGGCCTGACCCACGACCTTGGCGCACTTGGTGTATTTCTTGTTGTGCTCCAGGCCCATCTCGCTCATGGTGTAGAGCACGCGGCGATGCACGGGCTTCAATCCATCGCGTGCGTCGGGCAGCGCGCGCCCGATGATCACCGACATCGAGTAGTCGAGATAGGAGCGGCGCATCTCCTCTTCAATATTGATAGGAATGAGGTTCGTGCCGCCGGGAGGGTTCCCTCCGTCGAGAGGAAGCTGAGGATTCTGATCGTCTGCCATAGTTTTTCTTCAGGGCGTGCGGGAAGGCGGCAAAAAAGTCCGGAAAAAGCGGGGCCGGGTCCGCAGCTCTCAGCTTCTATTTTAGTGGTTGGGAGGGGGTTTTAGCAAGGTTCGAGGCTGGAAATAAACCCTTATATTTCTTTACTTTATGGATAGCTTCACGTTTCCTCGCGCGGTCTTGCACAGTCAGGCGGCGATGCGCCTTCCAGCCTTTGATTTGGCTGGCTGCTTGCGCCGCTTTACTGTCTGTTTTCTGGGTCTTGAGGTCTCGCGTTCTTCGCCAAATCCTGTGAGCACAACCGGCGCACGGTCGGGGAATTCGACCACCAATGACAGCTTGCCGCCCACGCCCTCCACATAATTGCGCAGTGTGGAGAGGTAAAGATCCGTGCGCTTCTCGATCCGTGAAACGCCTTCCTGGCCGATCTTTAGCTTCTTTGACAGCCGGACCTGGGTTAGCTTCCTTAAGCGGCGCACCTCGCGGAGGTCCAGTTCTTCGGCTTTGAGTTCCTCCGCGCGCCGCTTGATCCATTGCTGATCTTCGGCGGAAAACTCTTTGAAAACCTCTTCGTAAGGAATCGTCATTTCTTGCCATTCCTCTTCAGTTGTCGAGTGCGCAGCTTGATCAGGTGCTGCGTAAAGCGCCTACCGGCAACTTCGATCAGGTCCGCATAAAATCGATCCTTGGAAACGCCAGCCTTGTTGCCTCCGACCAGCAAAATGGCCTTCCGTTCGGGATCGAATGCAAAGGCGACACGCCAGACCCCGCCATCGGCATCGAACCGCAACTCCTTCATGTTTGCATGTCGCGCTCCCTTGAGCGTGTCGACATACGGCCTTCCCAACAAAGGGCCCCGTTCTTGCAATCGCTCCAGCCTTGCCGCAAATTCCCGCTTCACAGGTCCCGAAAACCCTCGAAACTCGGCCAGGAACTCGTCATGAAACTCGACAACCCATCGCCTGCTCATATTATGCCTCATAGAGCCTAATGTTTTCAACGGCATTATTAGACTCGCTTAGAGAGAACCACAGGTTAGCCGTTATGTCCACAAAATCGGTACTGAGACTCTTCAAAAATGCGGCAAACCGTTGGCGCAGAAGGGCTTGTACGACCGGCACGCTCACAACCGAACAGCAAGCAGGACGGCCGTTTGGCAGTTCCGCAATGAGTCCTACTTCGAGACTCGGCACCAAGAAACCATCCATTCGACTTCAGAAGCTCCATTTCCTAGATCAGCCCCGCCAAACTCAACACGCACAGCACTGCCTGCAACACGACAATCGCCGCGGCCGCGCCGATCGCCCAGCGCCCTCGCGGACCGTCGAAGGCGTCGGCGAACACGCCGCCCACAAAAGTCAGCAGGAAAGGCTGCGCCCAGAGCCATGGGCTTCCTGAAGAGCCCCTCATCACCAGCACGATACAGACCAAAGCGCAAAACAACGGAGTTGTGTTGCCGAAGTAGCGCGATTTGCGCGCGCCCAGATACAACACGACCGCGGCGCACGCGGCTACTGTGATGCCGCCATTGGCGAGCGCGCTGAAGAATCGCCTGGCCGGATCGAGCGAGCAACGAAACCAAGCCGGCATCCGAGCGGAAGACGTAGCTGGCCGCATCGGGCGAAAAGCCGTAACACGCAAACACCAGTAGCAGTGCGCCGACAGAGGCCACCAGCACCACGGGCAGCGTTTGGCTTCTGTGGCCCTCGGCGACCCAAAGCATGGCCGTCAGGCCGAGCAGCACAGCCAACGGCAGCGCCACAATATGCGCAGCCGCGGCAACGCCGAAGATCGCCGTGAGCAGAACCAGCCGCGGCCGCCATTTTCCACCCCAGCGACGAAGACCTGTCGCCGGGGGCCCCGGTTTACGCCGCGACCCTTGCATGGCGTGAGCCACGCCGATGCACGTGTACACGCCGCCAAACAGGCCCAGCGCGGTCAGCACCTCGGGATTGGGCGTGACGCAGGCGCGCACCACCGCCGGCGAAAAGCAATAGAGCGCAAGCGCGGTATAACCCCCCAGGTTGCCGTAGAGCCGCCGCGTGACCCACCAGATGCATCCGCCCAGCAGAAAGCCGGCAAAGAGAAACGGGAGACGCAGCAGCAGCAGCACGTGCGTCATTTGATGGCGTAGTTCCCACGTGCTCAACTCGCCGCTTTGGTCCTGCACCACGCGATTCTCCGGCTTGCGCACGAGATCGAGCCCGCGCTCAAGCAACAGGTTCAGGGTGAGCGGAAGCCCGGCCAACCGGTACGCCAGAATGCCGTCGTGAATGTTGCCGCAGGAGGTGTAGTAGCCGGCCAGGGGCGAGGGCTTCTCCCAGGTTTCGCGCCCGCAGCGCGCGTACTGGTAATCGAGATCCGTCAATGTCTGGCGGCTGGTGAGCCAGAACCCCTGCACCAGAAAGAGCGCGAGCAAGCCCGCCGCAATCCGTTGCGGCAGATTGAATTGAAAGCGGCGAAGGGCTTGAAACCGGTGGGTCATTCGTTTCGCGGAGACGTTACCAGTCTAAACGCAGGTGGTGGGGGCGCGGCTTTGCGCCCCCAGGGCAATCGCATGAACATTTTCTTTGACCGGGCAGGTTCGCGTTTTGAGAGTCATTGCTGGCTGGGAGTCTTCGTCCCAGAGGGACGAGTCGAAAATAGCCCAGGGTGGACCCTGAGCGCAGTCGAAGGGGGAACCCTGGGATGGCTTCGGCGAGAAGATCGCGCGCCCCGTAACGGCGCGGCGAACCTTCTGCACCGCCTGAATCGATCTTCATGCGATTGCCCTGCTTTGCGCCCCGCGGTCGCATCGATTTCAACTGAAACCGGTGCTATGCTTGGCTTGAGCCTGCCATGAGCGCTGTCTACACGATCGGCCATTCATCGCACACATGGGAGGACTTTGCCGGGCTTCTCGCAGGTCATCAAATCGAAGTGATTGTGGACACTCGATCCGCGCCCTATTCCCGTTTTGCCCCTCAATTCGACCGCGAGATTGTACAGAGGAAACTGGCCGAGAGCGGAATCAAGTACATTTTTCTGGGCGCAGAGCTTGGCGGGCGCCCCGCCGATCCGGCGTATTACGACAAAAATGGCCACGTGCTCTACGGCCGCATGAAATCCGACGCCGCGTTTGTGAGCGGCATCGCCCGATTGGAGCGCGGAATCGCCGCGTTTCGCGTGGCCCTCGTGTGCGGCGAGGAAGACCCTGCTCACTGCCATCGCCGCTTGCTGGTGGGGCGCGTCCTGGCCGAGCACGGCCACGAACTGCTTCACATCCGCGCCGATGGACGCCTGCAAACGGACGCACAGGTAACTGCCGAGTCCGGCAAGCCTCTGGAAAGCGGGCAACCTGCCCTGTTTGCCGAGTTGGACGAGGACCAATGGAGATCTACAGCATCGGTTTCACGAAAAAAAGTGCCGGCGAGTTCTTCGGCGCACTGACGGCCGCAGGCATCGAACGCCTGCTCGATGTGCGCTTGAATAACACTTCGCAACTTGCGGGCTTCGCCAAGCAATCCGACCTCAAATACTTTCTCAAAGAGATCTGTGGCGCCGTGTACGAGCATGAGCCTCTCCTCGCGCCCACGCAGGAGATTCTCGACGCACTCAAAAAACAAAAGGGGAGCTGGGAAACTTACAACGAGGCCTATCTTGCGTTGATCCGGTCGCGAAAAGTCGAGTCGGCCGTTTCTCAGGAGAGCTTCCAAAGAAGGACCGTCTTATTGTGCAGCGAAGCAACCGCCGAGCATTGCCACCGCAGGCTGGCGCTCGAATACTTGC
Organism: uncultured Acidobacteriaceae bacterium; assembly: GCA_963732305.1. Lineage (GTDB taxonomy): Bacteria > Acidobacteriota > Terriglobia > Terriglobales > Acidobacteriaceae > Telmatobacter. Next base: position 52,933 of record CAVSYW010000001.1, on the reverse strand, counting down.
AGCAACACTGGAACAATGTAGTCATTCACCATCTCTAGATCTGGATTCCGGAGGTACGTCGGCTCGATGAGCGTTGACCGGATTCTCTGTCTTGCGAACTCCTATAAACACGATCACCGGTGTGTTGCGGGAATCGATCTCACGACCAAGCTTTGGGTCCGCCTTATAGGGAGGCACGTCCCGGGCTGTCTTACCGTGAAGGAAACCTGCTATGCAGATGGGAAACAGGCAGCAGTCTTAGATGTGTTCGAAGCTGAAGTCGGTGAGAATTGTGGTACGAATTGCCACCCCGAGGACGTGTATGTGACGGGCAAGCCGTGGCGCCTGATCCGCCACATTAGCGATCAGCGCGACTTGGAGCGTCTTTCGGGGCATATCAGCAAGAGACCATCCATTCTGCAGGGATACACCGACAGCGTCTCGACAGCGAGAGTCATAGAAGTACCAAGAGAAAGGTCGCTGGAGCTGATTGAGCCAGAGGATCTGTGGTGGTGGATTCGCGAGAATAGAGGTAAACGAAGGAATCGCGCCGTCTTTCGCGTTAGTCGCGAGAGCCGCGTCCGCTATGACCTTGCTGTTACTGATCCCCCGTGGCTCGATCAACTTAATCTTCTGCCTGATGGTATCTACCCCCATGCCATCTTTTTCCGGAATAGTACCCCAAGGACCCTCCTTACCGTCAGCCTCAGCGAGTCATTTGAAAACTTTCATTACAAACTGGTCGCCGGAGTCGTCAACCTTCCGGCTTGAGCGCGCTCGCCGCATTCTCGCAAAACGGCACATCCGCGTCCGCAAAAAAAAGCCGCCCCGAAGGGCGGCCTGCTTTTGCACAAGAGTTACAAGCTCGAGTTAAAGATTACGCCGATGGTCACGTTGGGATTGGAGGCACTCAATGAGACGATGCAATAGTTGGGCCCGACCGCGTTGTAGAATACCGGCCCCGGAAGTGGATTGCCGGCCGCGTCGCTCGGTGTGCAACTGGAGGACCAGCCACCGAAGTAGACTGTCGGTTCAGCAGGAGCGGTGATGAGGACGGTCGTCCCTACGGGGTAGGGCGCGGCACAAACCGAGCCGCCGGGTCCCGTCCAGCCCGGGCCGCAATGAATCACATCCGGCGTACCGGTGGCCGAAGGAGCCGTCACCAGCCAGCCTACCGTGTTCAGGCCTTCGTTGTAGATGGTGGTCGTAGACTTGAGCGCCGGCGCCTGGGAACCCGGGAAGCAGGAGCCCGGCGTTGGCGGATTGCCGTTGGGATTGGGCAGTACCAGCGGACAGTTGAAGGTCGCCGTCGCGGTCTGAATCGAGCCGCTGGCGGGATCTTTGTACTCGGCGATGATGGTCGCGTTCCCGCTTCCGTAGGCCGTGACCAAACCGCCGCTGGTCCCTGTGGTACCCGTGCCGCCGCTGCTGTTGTCCACCGGGAAGACATCGGGCCAGGAAGAAATCCACGTCGTGTTTACTGAATTGGTCACATCCTGAACATACGGAGCCGTCGAGAATGTCCCAATGGCAATGAACTGTGTCGTGTCTTGCAAGTTGCCCACTGAGATGGTGTTCGGGATAATGGCGAGCGAAAGCAACGGCGATGGCGGCGCCGTGAGCGAAGCTGTTACGGTTGCCGAGCCCGCTACTACAGTATTATCGGGATTCGTCAATTCCGCCGTGATGGTGGTTGTTCCCGGGCCTTGCCCCGTAACCTGGCCCGTGGCGCTGACCAGAGCAACAGTCTTGACGTTGGAACTCCAAGTGATCTTTGTCCCCGGCGGAAGGGTCGATGGATCCGTTACGTCAAGCTGCAAGCCGGTGCTTCCGACGGTGCCAATGGCAATGAACTGGCTGATTTGGCCGGACGCCGAGATGGCCTGCGTGTTGGGAATCACCGTGACCGCCGTAAACTCTTCGGCCGATCCTCCGCTTACGTCGAACGTCGCGGTTCCGCCCACAACATTTCCACCGCCTGCAGGCGTGTATTCAGCCGTGATAGTGGCCTCACCTTGTCCTGTTGCGGTCGCCAGTCCGGCATTCACGCCGGAGACGATGATGTTGGCAATTTGCGCGCTGCTTGAGCTCCAAACCAACTGAGCGGAATGAGTGAGGTCTACTGTCGCACCGGTGGTCGTGGTGCCAATCGCGATGAACTGGGCGGTATCAAGTGGCGCGGCAACTGCCTGGGAGCCGGGGATGACGGCAATCGAGGCGATGCTGCCGCTGAACACAGCCGCCGATGTAACAGTTACGACCGATACTCCCGTCGCAGTGGTGAGGTCGGGATTTGTCGCGGTCGCCGTGATCGCCGTGACGCCGGAACCTACGCCAGTTACCGTGCCGGAACCGTTCACTGTGGCGACGCCAGGATCGCTCGATACCCAGACGACGGTTGGGTTCGTCACCGTAGCGCCCCCTCCCGAGGTCCCGGTGGCCGTAAGGTTTACGGTTGCCCCTCCCGCGATCGGCGCCGGGTTAACCGGGGTCACAGCAATCGAAACGATCGGCTCGGACGAGCCGGGAATCTTCACCGTGTAGGCTGCAGTCCCCGTCACAACCGTCCCATCGGGATTGACAACCGCGGCGGTGATTGCAGTCGAACCGCTGCTGACCGCTTCAACGACCCCGCCCGGACCTGCCGTGGCGATCGCCGGGTTAGTGGAAGCCCATACGGCGGGCTGAACGGTTCCCCCTGCCAGCACTGCCTGCTGTGAGGTCAAATTGACCGTGGTGCCCGTTGAGGTAGTGCCGATGGCAATGAATTGCGCGGTTTGATTGACGGCAAAACCGAAGTTCGAAGCAGGCACGACGGCTAGCGAGACGATCGGCTCCGGTTCGGGTTTTGATTCAAAGTGCCGACCGACACATCGAGCACCGAATTCCCTACTACTGCCGTACCGTCAGGATTGTAGGCGATGGCTGTGATCCCGGTGATCCAGTTGTGCCCGCGACAGCAAGGCCAGGAGCCGAACCGGCGACCCCGGTGGTTCCGATTGTGGCCACGGATAAGGTGCTGGATCCCCAAACCACCGGACCGATCGCTACCCCATCCACAGTCGCCGAATTGCTCGTCAAATTCACCGTGGCGCCCGAGGAAGTAGTGCCGATGGCGATGTACTGAAGCGTCTGTCCTGCCACCGTTAGCCGGGACGGGAGAGTCGAAGGGGGAACGGACAGCGAGGGGATCACGACCATCGAGACGAGCGGCTCAGGGTTAGGGCTAACAGTAAAGGTTGCGGTGCCCGTAACCGCCGTGTTATCGGGATTGTATGCAATCGCCGTGATAGCGACGGTTCCAGCACTGACGGCCGTTGCCACCCCTGTGTTGGCATTGATCGTCGCGAACGCCGAACTACTGGTGCCCCACACTGCGGCCTTGATCGTCGCAGTTCCAACAGTTGCCGGCACATTGGTCAGATTGACTGTCGAGCCCGTCGAGGTGGTGCCGAGCACGATATATTGCACGGTTTGGCCGACCACCGAGGTCGATTGCGATCCGGGAATGATGGTCAGCGAGACGATGGGTTCGGACGTTGCGGTGATGTTGACGGTGAGGGTCGCGGTGGCAGTCACGGCCGTTCCGTCAGGATTGGTGGTCGTAGCGGTAATCACCGTTACGCCGTTCACAGCGCCGACGGGAACCGTGGCTAGGCCCGTGTTCTGATTGATCGTCGCAATCGCCAAACTGCTCGATCCCCATTTTGCCGCGCCGATGGTTGCGGTGCCGACAGTTGCCGGCTGATTGGTCAAATTGACCGTTGCACCCGTCGAGGTAGTGCCGATCACGACATATTGCACGGTTTGGCCAACCACCGATGCCGTCTGCGCGGCAGGGACGATGGCCAGCGAAACCAGGGGCTCCGGCGTGGCAGTCACGGTAAATGTCGCCGTCCCGGTGACCACTGTGCCATCCGGATTCTTGGCTTGCGCGGTGATGGCAACCGTACCCGAACCGACGGCCGTGGCAACACCCGTGGCCGGATTGACTGTGGCGATGGCGTTGCTGCTCGATCCCCAGACAGCGGCGTTGATGGTCGCTGTGCCAACCGTAGCCGCCTGATTGGTCAAATTGACCGTCGAGCCCGTCGAGGTGGTGCCGATGACGACATATTGAACGGTTTGACCTACCACCGACGTCGTCTGCGTGCTGGGAACGACCGCCAGGGAGACAATGGGTTCCGACGTAGCGGTGATGTTGACGGTGAGGGTCGCGGTGGCAGTCACGGCCGTTCCGTCGGGGTTGACGGCCGTAGCGGTAATCACCGTTACGCCGTTCACAGCGCCGACGGGAACCGTGGCCAGGCCCGTGTTCTGATTGATCGTCGCAATCGCCAAACTGCTGGAGCCCCATTTTGCCGCGCCGATGGTTGCGGTACCGACAGTTGCCGGCTGATTGGTCAAATTGACCGTCGCGCCCGTCGAGGTGGTACCGATCACGACATATTGAACGGTTTGGCCAATTACCGACGCCGTCTGCGCGGCAGGGACGATGGCCAGCGAAACCAGGGGCTCCGGCGTGGCAGTCACGGTAAATGTCGCCGTCCCGGTGACGACTGTTCCATCCGGATTCCTGGCTTGCGCCGTGATAGCGACCGTGCCCGAACCGACGGCGGTGGCAACACCGGAGGCCGGATTGACGGTGGCAATCGCGCCACTGCTCGATCCCCAGACAGCGGCGCTGATGGTCGCCGTGCCGACCGTAGCCACCTGATTGGTGAGATTGACCGTCGAGCCTGTCGACGTGGTGCCGATCGCGATATATTGGACGGTTTGACCAACCACCGACGTGGTTTGCGAGCCGGGAACGATGGTCAACGAAACCAGCGGTTCCGACGTAGCGGTGATGTTGACGGTGAGGGTGGCCTCTGCAGACACGGCCGTTCCGTCAGGGTTGGTGGCCGTAGCCGTGATCACCGTTACGCCGCTCACGGCGCCGGTGGGCACCGTAGCAAAGCCCGTGTTCTGATTGATCGTCGCAATGTTCGCGCTGCTGGATCCCCACTTTGCGGCGTTGATGGTTGAGGCGCCAATAGTTGCCGGCTGGTTCGTCAGATTCACCGTCGAGCCTGTCGAGGTAGTGCCGATCACGACATATTGGACGGTTTGACCGATCACCGATGCCGTCTGCGATCCGGGAACGATGGCCATCGAGACGAGGGGTTCCGACGTAGAGGTGATATTGACGGTCAGCGTCGCAGTCGCAGTCACGGCTGTTCCGTCTGGGTTGCTGGCCGTGGCGGTGATCACCGTTACGCCATTCACAGCGCCGGTGGGAACCGTGGCAAGGCCCGTGTTCGCATTGATGGTCGCAATCGCCGCGCTGCTGGAGCCCCATTTCGCGGCGCCGATGGTTGCGGTACCGACGGTTGCCGGCTGATTGGTCAAGTTGACCGTCGAGCCCGTCGAGGTGGTGCCGACCACGATGTATTGCGCGGTTTGACCAATGATTGACGCCGTCTGCGAGCCGGGAACGATGGCCAGCGAGACGATAGGCTCCTGCGTCGCCAGGATACTCACAGTGAGCGGAACCGTTGCGGTCACGACAGTTCCGTCCGGGTTGGAAGCGACGGCAGTAATCGCGGTAACTCCGTTGGTCAGGGCCGTGGCCACGCCGGTTGCGGAATTGATGCTCGCCGCCGACGGCACGCTCGAAGTCCAGATCGCGGCGTTGATCGTCGCCGAGCCGACGGTTGCTACCTGATTGGTCAGGTTTACCGTCGTGCCGGAACCCGTGGTCCCGAGCACGATGAAACCGGCGGTTTGATTGGTAGCAGTGAGCGTTTGCGAGGCAGGAATGATGCCCAGCGACACAATCGGTTCGGTCGAAGTGTTCGTCGATGTCACGGCAAGCGACGCCGATCCTGTCACGACCGTGCCATCCGGATTGGTCACGATCGCTGTGATCGTGGTCGTGCCGGCCCCCACAGACGTGGCCACGCCGGTGGTGGCGCTAATCGTGCCCACCGCAGGAACTGAAGAGCTCCAAATCGCGGCATTGATCGTCGCCGTGCCAACTTTGGCTGTTTGATTGGTCAGATTGACTGTTGTCCCGGTTGCGGTGGTTCCGATGGCGATGAATTGAGCGGTCTGGCTGATTTGCGCCAGAGATTGCAGGCCAGGCGTAATCGACAGCGAGAGGATCGGCTCGGGGGAAACCGTGGCGGCTGTCACCGTCAGCGTTGCGCTCGCGGTAATGGTCCCCGTGTATCCGTTCATGCTCGCCGTGATCGTTGTGCTTCCCGCGGCAACCGCGGTGGCCATACCAGTGGAATTGATGGTCGCCACCGAAGGCGAGCTCGAAGTCCACGTCACAGAATCCGTGTCGTCCTGCGTGGTCGATGGGTGGCCGTTTCCGTGCCCGACCGTCCCCGTGGCCGTAAATTGAACGGTCTGTCCCACGGTGAGCGACTGCGAGACGGGAGTAATCGCCAGGGTGTCGATCAAAGCGTTCGTGCAACCGGCAAAAGGAAGCGCAAGAGCAATCAGGAGGAGCGCTCGCGGTGAAAAACGATCATGCATGATTGACCTCTGGAATCTGCCGCCGGTTTTGACGTCGAACCAGAGGCGTCATGGCAGACTCTCGCTGGCGTATATGCCATCAAATATATGTCACTGAAACTCGCGCCTTTATGGCACGAACGTGTTACTTTTGGGTTTCGCACCAAGACAGTCAATAAGTGCTTTGCTGCCGTAGCCGAAGCATGTGACTGGCGTAATCGGCGGCCTGATTTTTGGCCCCCCAAAACCCGCTGAATTTCGGGAATTCAAGGCCTCTGTATATGCTTCGTTCATCCCCTCACTTTGCCGCTCCTGCCATGAGAGGCTAAACTTCCACTCAGCATGGTCATCGCGCGCGACAACTCTCCGGAACGTTTGGTCAGCGCCGCGCGCGCCGACGAAGAGCAGAATTTCGAGCTCAAATTGCGCCCGCGCTGGCTGCGCGAATTCATCGGACAATCGAAAGCCAAAGAGCAGCTCGCCATCGCGCTTGAGGCAGCCAAGTCGCGCGGCGAAGCTCTGGACCATGTGCTCCTCTTCGGCCCTCCCGGCCTGGGAAAAACCACGCTCGCCACCATCATCGCCAACGAGCTCGACGTTGGCTTTCAGCAGACCTCCGGTCCGGCCCTCGTCATCCAGGGCGACCTCACCGCCATTCTCACCAATCTGCGCGAGCGCCAGGTTCTATTCCTCGACGAGATTCACCGCCTCCAGGCCGTGCTCGAAGAGAAGCTCTACACCGCGCTCGAGGACTACAAGCTCGACATCATCATCGGTCAGGGCCCGGCGGCGCGCACCCACGTGATGGAGATCAGGCCTTTCACTTTCATCGGCGCGACGACACGGCCGGGATTGTTGAGTTCTCCTCTGCGCTCGCGCTTCGGCATTCTGCTGCGCCTGGAGTTTTACACCGAAGAGGAACTGCGCTTTATCGTCGAGCGCTCGGCCGAGGTGTTGCAGATTCCCATCGATCGCGACGGCGCGGCGGAAATTGCGCTCCGTTCCCGCGGCACTCCGCGCATTGCCAACCGCCTGCTGCGCCGCGTGCGCGACTACGCCCAGGTGCGCGGCTCGGGATCGATCGACCGCCCCACCGCAAATGCTGCGTTGACGATGCTGGAAGTCGACGCGCACGGCTTCGACGAGATCGATCGCCGGCTGATGCTGACGATTATGCAAAAGTACGACGGCGGACCGGTGGGCCTGGGCACATTGGCTGCGACACTTGCCGAAGAAGAGGACGCGCTCGAAGAGGTGTATGAGCCCTTCCTCATTCAGATTGGATTCTTGGATCGCACCCCGCGCGGCCGCGTCGCCACGCGCCTGGCCTACGAGCACTTCGGCATCGACCTGCCCCGCCGCCAACCGGGTCTATTCTAAAAGTGAGACCGCGCCGTTTCGCAACGGCCGAAATGTAACGCCGGTCTCCAGACCGGCTGTCGTGTGGGCGTCCACGCCCGCACCGGGCTGAGTACGATCACGAATTCAAGCGGTCAAAGACCTCGATTGGTTGGTCTAACCCCGCTAACCTCGCTGACTTGCTGACTCGCTAATTCGCAAAAGGAGAATTATGTCCCTCACCGAATCCACCATGCTCTCGCTCGGTACTATCGCCCCCGACTTCGCGCTCATCGACGCCATCACCGGCAAGACTATTCACCGCGACGACTTCCGCGGGCAAAAGGCGCTGCTTGTCCTTTTCATCTGCGCCCACTGCCCCTATGTCAAGCACATTGAGAAATCGCTAGGCCAACTCAGCGCCGATTACGACGACAAGCCGCTCGCCATCGTCGCCATCAGTTCCAACGACGTGAACACGCACCCCGCCGACAGCCCCGCCGGCCTCAAGCAGCAGGCCGAAGCCAACGGCTTCGAATTCCCTTACCTCTACGATGAGTCGCAGGCCGTGGCGCACGCCTACAAAGCCGCCTGCACGCCCGATCCCTATCTCTTCGATGCCGACTTCAAGCTCGTCTATCGTGGCCAGTACGACGACAGCCGTCCGAAAAACGACATTCCCGTCACGGGCAAAGATCTGCGTGCGGCAATCGATCTCGTGCTCGCGGGCAAGCCCGTCCCCGCGGACCAAAAGCCCTCGATCGGCTGCAACATTAAATGGAAGTCCGCGTAGGAAAATGTAGCGCCGGTCTCCAGACCGGCACCCCCAAGAAATGGTCTTTGTTTCTTGGGGTGGTAGACCGGCTGTCGTTCGGGCGTCCACGCCCGCGCTCGCCCTGCGATGCTTGCCAGGTCATACCCTCACAGCTCTACTTCCCGGTATCGAACCCCTCCGGAAATCCCTCAACATCGAAGGTAATCGTCTCTGGAATTGTTTCCGACGGACGAAACTCAAGCGCCAGCGTCTTCGCCTTCTTGATCTGGGCAATCAAGGTCGCGCAATTGCCAGGATAAAAAAGCGCTTCATTGTTGGCGCTGATCGACCATCCCTGTCGCACAACTTTGCCGGCGTCAAACTTGTATTGCACCGTAGAAATCCGGCTCTCCATGTTGTTTACAGTTTCCAAAAACTCATTGGTGTTCACGTAGCAGTCAAGCTTCTTCCCGACAAGCCGAATGATAATGTACTGCTCATCACCGGAAGAAGAGTTGAGAGAAGCCACCGTTCTCACCTCGCCGGTCACGGGGTTCGTCTCAGAGCTGAGCCGCCAGCTTCCCTGCGGAGCCGCGGGTGCTTGACTCGATGCGGATTCCGCCTGCGGCTCCGCCGATGTGGCGCTGGATTGAGTGCTGGGTTGCGCACCGGGTTGCGTTGTCGATGAATCGGTAGCCGGAACCGAAGACGGCACACTCGATATCGAAACGAGGTAAGCGAAGACGGCGATAGCCGCGAGAAGCACGCCAACGCCAATCATCTTTGCATCAAGCCGGCTCCCGGCCTCGCCCACCGGCGCAACCGCCGTAGATTGGAGTAGCGGTTCTGCTCCGGCATCAGCGACTCCGTTCTCCGGCACAGCATTCACGGAGCCAATTGGACTCAACTGCGCGCGCCTTCTGAAAAGCACAATACCAACGCCTAGAAGCGCCACCCCGCCCACAATCAGGCCGCCTCCCAGCCACGCCTGAACCCGATGCTGCTCGATCTGCCGTTCGGCGTCGTCGACGTCGGCTTGCATCGCCCCTTCGGCGCTTAGGGCGCTCACTATGCCTGGTGGCTCGCCCTCCCATATCCGATGAATCTTGTCCTTGGCATTCTGGTCGATCTCCAGGATCCTGTAAAGATAATGGAGTTCGTGATATTCAGAGATCGTTTTCGAAACCCCGAATCCTCCCAGGATCAACGATCCAAGAAGGCATAAGATGGCCGCATTTCGATTGCGCCAGGGCCGAGTTGTTTGAGTTGTATTCGCTGCAGGACCGCCGGCAGAGCCTGATTCTGAATTGGTCATAGTCTTTCCCTTTCGACCGATTGATCAGATAGCAGTCCGCGGAAAAATTCTTCAAAAATAAGCAGGGAGTGTCTAGGCACAACTTCACAAGCAGCGGAAGACTTCTTGTCGAATTGCAAGAAGTGTCAAAACACAACATGAAAGGCAACGGAAAACTTCTTCATCGCCAGCAAGAAGTGTCAGGGCACGACTTTAGTCGTGCCAAAACTGCAACCAAACCATCGTGGGCTTTAGCCCCTGCGGAAACCTCGCGCGAGAATGCGCCGCTTGCTCACGGCTTTTCCGTAGCCTGCTAGAAAACCTGAAAACTGATAATCACTGAATTGTAAACCTCAGGCATTCACCGCCGCAGGCGCGAGCCCCGCAAGCAACTCGCGAATCTCCAGCAGAACCTCGTCGGGGCGCGAGGCCTTCAGCGGAAGCTTGAGCAAGCCCTGCGGTGTAAATTGCGCGCCGCGCTTGGCGTTGCGCGCCACCAGCTTCATCAGATGCGTGGGCTCAACCGCGGCATTCTCGGTGAAGCGAATTTGCAACTCATTTCGTTTGCGATCGATCTGCGCCACGCCCATGCGCTCGCTGTCAAGGCGCACTTGCGCCGCTTCCAGCAAATAAACAGTCGCGTCGGGCAGCGCGCCATAGCGGTCTTCCATCTCCGCGCGAATCTCCTGAATCGCCGCCTCGCTCGTCGAGCCGGCAATCTTCTTGTAGAGCCGCAGCCTTTGGTTCTCTTCGGGAACGTAGCTCTCATCGATGCGCAGGGCAATGCCCAGATTGAGCTGCGTGGCCGGCCGCTCCCCTTGATCCTCGCCCTTCAGCTCCTTCACCGCGGCCTCGAGCATCGTTGTGTATAACTCAAATCCGACTGCTTCGATGTGCCCGCTCTGCTCGCCGCCCAGCATGTTGCCCGCGCCGCGCAGCTCCAAATCGAGCGCCGCAATTTTGAATCCAGCGCCCAGGTCAGAAAATTCTTTAAGCGCCGCCAGCCGCCGCCGCGCAATCTCCGTCAACTCGTTATCCGGCGGAATCAGCAAGTACGCATACGCTCTTCGATTCGACCGTCCCACGCGCCCGCGCAACTGGTAGAGCTCGCTCAGCCCGTGCCGCTCCGCGCGATTGATCAGGATCGTGTTCGCCAGCGGAATGTCGAGACCGTTTTCGATGATGGTCGTCGCCACGAGTACGTCGAATTCGTGGCGCATAAAAGCCAGCATCACTTTCTCGAGATCGTTTTCGCCCATCTGCCCGTGCGCCACCATTACGCGAGCAGCCGGCACCAGCTCCTGAATGCGCGACGCGATTTCATAAATGGATTCCACGCGGTTGTGCACGAAGAACACCTGCCCGCCGCGTTCGAGCTCCACTTCAATCGCCGAGCGAATGATCTTCTCGTCGAACTTCGCCACCACGGTTTGAATCGCCATGCGATCCTTGGGCGGCGTTTCGATCACGCTCATGTCGCGCAGCCCCACCAGCGACATGTGCAGCGTGCGCGGAATCGGCGTGGCGCTCATGGCCAGCACATCGATCTCCTTGCGCAACTGTTTCAGCCGTTCCTTGTGGCGCACGCCAAAGCGCTGTTCCTCATCGACAACCAGCAGCCCCAGGTCCTGAAATTTGATGTCTTTCGAGAGCAGCCGATGCGTGCCGATCAGAATGTCCACCTTTCCGGTGGCCACGCGCTCCACAATGTCCTTCTGTTCTTTTGCTGTGCGGAAGCGCGAAATCATCTCGACGTGAATAGGGAACTGCGCGAAGCGTTGCTTGAAAGTCTCAAAATGCTGAAAGCTCAGCACTGTGGTTGGCGTCAGCACCGCCACCTGCTTGCCGTCCTGCACGGCCTTGAACGCCGCGCGCATGGCGACTTCGGTTTTGCCGTAGCCCACGTCGCCGCACAGCAGCCGGTCCATCGGCGTCGGCGACTCCATGTCGTACTTCACGGCGCGAATCGCCGACATCTGGTCTTCGGTCTCGCTGTAATCGAATGCGTCTTCGAACTCGCGCTGGAACTCGTTGTCCTTCGAAAACGCCGTGCCCTCCGCGGTGTGCCGCACTGCGTAGAGCTTGAGCAGCTCCGCGGCCATATCCTGCATGGCCTTGCGCACGCGCGCCTTGGTCTTGGTCCATTGCTGCGATCCCAGCTTGCTCAGCACCGGCGCGGGGCCGGTATCGGTCGAACGGTATTTCTGAATCAGATCCAGCCGCGTGAGCGGAACGTAAAGCTTCGCGCCCTCGAAGAACTCGAGAATCATGAATTCAACCGAGAGCCCATCCTGCGCAATCTCCCTGAGCCCCTGGTACTGCGCGATGCCGTGCTCCACGTGTACCACGTAGTCGCCTACGCCCAGGTCGCGGAAGTCCGAAATAAACGCCGCGGTCTTCGATCGCTTCGGCTCGGGACGTGCCGCCACGTCGGCTTCGTCGGAAAGATCGTTGGCCCCGAAGACAATCAGATTCGATTCGCCGAACATGACGCCCGCCGCGAGCGGCGACCGCACAATCACCGGCACGCGCAGATCGCCCGCGAGATAACTGGCTTCTTCGAGCAGAGTTTCGCCGGGCCGCGCCGCGCGGCTGCCCAGCCGGTAAGGAACCTCGTAGTCGCGCAGCACGGTCGCCAGGCGCTCCACGTCGCCCTGGTGCGGCGCGGCCAGGACGATACGCGTTTCTGTTTTCATTAGATTTTTCAGTTGCTCGGTGAGCGCTGGAATCGATCCGTGAAAGCGCAGCGTAGGCCGCGTCGGCAGCTCAATCTCGCCCAGCGTCGCATCGTCGTCCAGCACATCCACCGCGCCCAGTTGATCGAGATCGAGACCCATGTGCGCTTCGAGCGAGGCCCGCAAAATCTCCGGCCGCAGATAAATGTCTTCCGGGCGCACCAGCGAGCCGATACCGGAGCGCTCGTGGCGCTGCTCCACCTTGTTCCACCAGCGGTCAATCTGGTTGCGCACCATTGCCGGTTCATCGACAAACAGCGCGCTGCGCGGCACCAGCCCGAGCAGCGATTGGTTAGCACCTGCGACTGGCGTGAAAAACTCCCACCCCGGAAACACGCTGACGCCGCCGGCCGCCGCGACTTCGTCCGCGATCTCTTCGTCTTCTGTTTCAATGCGCTGCCGGCTGAGCCGCCCATTCACCGCGGCCAGCAAGCGCTCCGTCACCGGCGCCTCGGTCAACGGCTGCAGTTGCGTCTCGTCAAGTCCAGATTGCGAGCGCTGCGTCTCCGGATCGAATTTGCGAATGGTCTCAATCTCGTCTCCGAAGAATTCGATGCGCACGGGCCGGTCGGCTTCGGGTGAGTAGACATCGAGAATTCCGCCGCGCCGCGTGAACTGCCCCGGCATCTCGACGATATCCATCTGCGTGTAGCCCACGCTCGCCAGGTGCGCGGTCAGCGTCTCAATGTCAACCTCTTCGCCGCGCTTGAGCGTGACGGCGAGGCCCGCATAGTATTCCAGATCGAAAAGCTTCAGCGCCGCCGATTCGACAGGCGCGATCAGGATATCGACGGCGCCGGTCGAGAGCTTCCACAACGCCGCCGCGCGCTGTTCCTGCACGTCGGGATGCGGTGAAAGATTTTCAAAAGGAAGCACATCGTGCGCCGGAAAACGCACCACGCGCGCCGGATCGATGGCGCCTGTCAGCTCGCATCCAGCCTTGAGCAGCGGCTCCAGCGCCTCGGCGGCCTTGTTATCGGCCACAATCACGATTACCGGCTGCTTGGCGGCCCGCGCCATCAGCGGGAGATAGAGCGCACGCGCGGTCGCGGTTAATCCAGACACACGCCGACGCCCCGCACCCAGGCTAAGGTGCCTGCGAACGCGCTCGAATCCGGGGGCCTGCTCCAACTCCGCGAACATTTCGCGGACGAACGGGAGAATCATCAGGCTTCAGTTTATCAGCGGCAGTGCGCACGGTTGAGAGCCTACCGAAGGGAGGATGCTGTTTCAGCTTGAATTCAGCTCGCGTCCCGTTGCAGAAGTTGATTTTTGCCATTTACTATGAATAGCTGATTCAGAAAGCTGCGCGCTGTCCTTTCTGTATCGGAGCATCTTAGGTGTCGCATGACTAAGAAAAGCACGACCACGCCTGTCCGGCCTCGAACTCTCACTGACTTCATAGAGCAATTTGAGCAATACTCGTCGAGTTCTAAATATAAATATTGGTTGAATTGCTATCGCGGCCTGCGGGATTCCTCTTGGCAGAACCTAGCGGGTATATTCCGCCCCGAGCTCAAAGAGCTTCTTGAAGATGAGAAAAGGGCCGTTCGGAAAATGATCGCAGTTCAGCCTCATGAATTTGCATCCGACGATACCATGTTCGATAAGCTTGTCCGGATGCAGCATTATGGACTACCGACTCGATTGCTGGACGTTTCGCGGAATGCACTGGTGGCGCTTTTCTTTGCAACCGACCCAGGCCCTGATGGTGGCAGCGAACCGACCGACGGCAGGGTGACAGCTTTCGCAATTCCGCAGGAACTCGAGAAGTATTATGACAGCGATTCCGTAAGTTGCATTGCCAATTTGGCCAATATGACCTCAGGGGAGAAGGCCAAGATTTATCGATTGACAGAGTCGCTAATAGAACAACCTGAAAAGGAGCGAATCGCAAGTTTCAATGAAGACGACGTTATAAAACGGCTTCTTCAATTTATCAGGGCTGAAAAACCATATTTCCAGCCAATTATGAAACCCTTAGATTTGTTTGTGCCATATTATGTTCATCCCAAGATGAGCAACAGGCGAATTCTGGCGCAATCCGGTGCCTTCATCCTCTATGGCATAGATCCATTCCCGTCCAAGAAAATAATTATCCCGGATAAGATTGAAGAAACACACTTCCGCGTTCCTTGGAAAGTGAAGAAACCTATTCGAAACGCGCTCGATAATCTTGGCATCAACGAAAGTACACTGTACCCCGAGATCGACAAGGCTGCGGCCCGGATCAAGAATAGTTATTCCAAGTAGAGGGGATATAGGCTAAAAACTATGCCAAGAGTGGAAATTCAAACCGAGACGATGCTGAGCGGCAGGACGGTTCTTTAAAGTGGCGCGGTGACGAATTTAGCTTTTAGAGTCTCCGCCACTTGTCCCTGCCGCCGACAGTGGTGTCACGGACACGCTCAACGTGAACGGCTGCATCCGGGTTGATCTCGCGAGCCCGCTCAATAGCTTCAGCTTGGGTCGGAAGGATTGCACTGGCCCTTTCCGAGCCTGGTTTTCTTACTGCATAATCTCCCTGTTCGCGCCTTTCGATATAAACCTCATTTTTGGCCATGTGCCCTCCTTCCCTGCAAGCAGGATACACCGAGAAACGCCTCCGACACCACACTGAGTTCGCCGTCCTTTGCGCCGCCAGGAAGATGTTCTCCACCCCGGGCCGCTTGCCACAGATACGGCCGTCACAAGTCATCGTATGCAAGCGGCGACCGCCTTTAGTGTGGCATTCAGGGGCCTCGACGTTCTCACCTTTTTCAAGTTTGGCAAGCCAAGCGTCAGCTTCCTCAGCGGTCAGGTGCAAGCCCGTGGTCTGATAGTCCTCCCACGCCGCCATCGCAGCCTGACGAAGTTGATCGCGGATTGCTTGTTGCTCGGAGGTCTCGCGCATGGCAGAAGCCTCAGTCGAGCCGCGGCGTTCCCCGGCGCAGCGCCAGCCCGGTGAGGCCAAAACCGCCTACCAGCACCAGCGCAATCGCGAAGTAATACGCCATGGGATGCAACCAGCCCGGCGAATAGCTCAGATCCTGCCCTACCCACAGCAGCAGCACGGTGGCCATTACCGCAAACTGGCCGGCAATCACGAGAAACGTGTGGCCGAGGTCGCGGCGCTTGTCCAGCGCCTCAACTTGTGCGGGAGTCAGATTGCGCTCTTCGAGGGGAAGAAGGGAATTTGCCATGGAACTTCTCCTTGCAGGAATTCACCGGACCTGCGGACGACCTCCGCGTCCGGTGTTCCTGTCTACAATTCAATCACATCTCGGAGACAGGGAACAAGGGGTCAATTTCCGGCGGCATACGCGTATAGCTTTACGCGGTAGACGCGGATCTCGTGCGCGTCCATCTGCAGGTGGCGCCCCTGGTCGCTTTGGTCGCCGTTCAAGACGCGGGCCGTCGTCCACTTGCCGTCGGAGTAAGCGAGCTGCTCGATACCGGCGATGCCGGCAATCTGGCGGTCCGTGTCGGGGTCGCGAACAAAATCCACAGTCAGACCCGCGCCCGCGATCAGAAACTCGTCGGGAGCTGTCTCGATGGCCAACATGCCGCCTTGTGTCGCGGCCAGCTCGCGAGCCGGCCAGGTGCGCGCCAGCATGGCGCGGAATCGGTAGCCGCCCAGAGCGACCGTCTGCGATGGCCGCGGGTCGATGCTCGAGAGCACCAGGGCGCGGATTTTATTCTGCTGCTGCGCCGCGAGAATCGAGTCGCTGAGCTCGGCGAGCGCCGCGTAGGTTTCAGAGATTGCGTGGCCCGCGCCGCTGTCGTCGAGTGAATCGACCCCAAAGGGAGAGAATCCGAAGCCGCGCGCCTCGCCAATCGCGTAGAGCGCGTTTCCGGAGGCAACATCCGGGCGGGCCTCGGGAACGAACACCGGGTTGCCGGCAGCCTGGTAGAGCTTCACCCAGCGCGCGAAGTCGGGCCAGTAGATATCGGGCGAGTAAAAATCGATCGAAGGCGCAGCGGCGCGATATATAACCTGATTGGCCGGGTGCGGGCCGCCGCTGGGGTAATCGCCCGGCGCTTCAAAGGGCGCGGGAAGCTGGGCGTTCATGTACATGGGCAGCGGGTAGGCGGCCTTACCCGCCTTCACCACCTGCTCCACAAAGAGCCCGTAGTGCCACGCCATAAAAATCTCGTCGGCTGCGTCGCCGAACACATCGCGCCACGCGCCTGCGCCGGCATGGAAGTTCGCGGCCAGCTCCGGCGGCAAGAGATCGCGATGGCTCAGAGGCACGCAGTCAACTGCGCCGGAACTTGCTCGCCGAATAGCTTGTCCGCGTCCGCGGAACGGTCGCGCCCGCCAAGGCCCAGCGTTCCGACTTCATTCTCCACCTGCACAAACAGCACGGTCAGTTCGGTCGCGTCCTTCTCGCGCAGGTGAGCCATCAGCGCGGCATAGGCTTTGGCGTCGGCGCGTGCGGTTTGCTCGCCCAGCGTAGAGAGAATCTCGAGGGGTTGTCCGTCGACTGCGATGGCGCGGGGAAAACGTTTGGTATCGGCCAGGACCCACGCCGGCGCGTACTCTGAGAAGGCGTTCTTCCAGCTCCCGAACCAGAGAAACACCAGGTGCATGTGCTGTTCGCGGGCCACATCGATCCAATGGTCGGGAATGGAGAAATCGAACTGGCCCTCTGCGGGTTCGATCTCGCCCCACGCTACGGGCATCAACACTGTGTTGAAGTGCAGCTTCTCGAGGCGCGGAAGAATGGTATCGGCCTCGGCGGCAGTTCCCGCCGAAGAATTACCGAGTTCGCCGGCCAGGGCCAGAAACGGCTTGCCGTGAATGAGCAGTTGCGATGCGCCGTTCTCGATGCGGACGGTTGGAAGGTCTTGCGCCGAGACGGCGGCACACGCCAAACAAAGCCCCAGCGCGGCCGACGCCAAAGCAGCAGGCCTCGCAGCGACGGGCCCCATGGCAACGCGAATGAAGCCTTTTCGAGACGTAAAGCGAGTCGGGATTCTCATCGCTCGAATCTTAACAGCGGCGCCGGGATGGTCGAAAAAACGCCGCAACCAGCCCGCCCAGCTCGCGCCGTCAATCCATCAAAAACGCCAATGATTGCAGCGTCGTAATCTCGAACGGCTTGCGGCAGCGGATATTGGCGCACGTCAGCTTGTCGTCGCGCCGCACCATATAGGATTGCGCCTTGGCGAAGCGCGCTCGGTCGCGCTCATCGGCCCCGCGCGGAACCTGCTGCCGCTTGCGCCGCACGATCCACGTCACTTTGTACTCCCCCGCCTGCCCGCACTTGGGGCAGTTCAAATTGTGGGTCCGCTGCTCGGTCGTCTCGTTAAAGAATTCGCGCTCATCCATACCTGCTCCGCCCCTCGGTTCGCCAACCCGGCAGCCACCGGCCTGGGACTCGAATCAAGAATCCACTCCGGCACTTCCACACTTGCCGAATCTATTCCATACTCGTTCTTGCCATGGCGAAACGCAAGCCAGCCCGTTTTTCGGCCACAAAAGCCGTCAAAGCCAACGCCCGCGAGCGCGTAGGCCAGCCAAAACCCTCGCGCGTTTTGCCCGACGCGCCGCGCACCGGCCGCCAGGCCAAGCACAAGCCCAAACTCGACGACCTGCTCCGCGAAGAAAGTTAGCCGTTGCCAAACCAATCTGGGTGGAATGGGTTTTGTATCGGGGCATGGCTTCAGCCGTGCCGAAAAGATGCAAAAAACGACTGGGTTTTACAGGCTGCGGAAAAACTCAATCCAAGCGGCTTTGTAACAGGGCTTGGCTTTAGCCATGCCGCAAACGCCGCAAAATGAGTCGGGCTTCAGCCCCTGCTAATCCGTCATGAGTCGCTTTCGCTTTTCGTTCGGACTTGTTCCGCAGCCTGTTTAACCCCTGTTCAACGTTCGTTGTCCCGCAAATATTCGCCATTCAATTCACCGGCCGGTGCTAGCCGGCCGCCGATATCGTTCTTGCGGTAATCAAAAACCTCTTGCCATCTGCGCGAAAAAGCTGAAAGCTGATAGCTGAAGGCTAGGAGCTGATTTATGGCAAAAGCAGTCGGCATCGGCGGCATTTTCCTCAAGGCGCGCGACCCCAAGGCGCTCGCCCCATGGTACGCGACGCACTTCGGCATTCCGGACCAGGGCGGCGGATCGCTCGGCTTCGACGGCCCTGAATCCATGGGCATGACCGTCTTCGCCCACTTCCCGCTCGACACGAAGTATTTCGGCGAGGCCGCGCAGCCGGCCATGGTCAACTTCCGCGTCGACGATCTCGACGCTTTGCTCACCCAGTTGGCCGCAGCCGGCGTGCGCATTGACCCCAAGCGCGACGACCACGAGTACGGCAAATTCGCCTGGATCTGGGACCCCGAAGGCAACCGCGTCGAGCTCTGGCAGCCGCCCGCAGCGTGAGGCTGGCAGCAGCTTACTGCGTGCTTGGGCGCGGCTTCATTGAAACAGCGATTAGCGAATAGGGAGAGAGAAAGCCGGCTCTCACAACGCAAAGAGCGCGCTTCGGCTGCCCCTGCGCGTGCGCGATTTCCGGCACATGTGCGCCGGCCCGAGTCCGCACATTGACTTGGGCCATTCGGCGCAGTTTGCCATGCCAAAGCCCACCTGTCCGCGCGTCAATTATGAGAATCCGGTGAGAATAGTTTGGCCCGTGAATTGCTGCCGATAACTTGCAGGGCGTTCGTGTGCTCACGGAGAGAAACAACATTTGCGGAAGGCAAAGATAATTCGCCCACGCTATGCGGATCAATTTCGCTGCATCGCCGGGGATTGCGAAGATTCCTGTTGCGTGGGCTGGACCGTGCCGATCGACAAGCGGACTTTCGATAAATACCAGCACATTCCCGCCGGCGCACTGCGCGATTCGATCGATATCAACGTGCTGCTGTCGCCTCGCAATGCGGATGGATCGGCGCCTGCCGAATACGCGTTTATGCAGATGCCGCCGTCGAAGAAATGTCCGATGCACAATGCCGACAATTTGTGTCAGATCCAGCTTGAGCATGGAGAGGGTTATCTCTCGCGAGTCTGTTCCACGTTCCCTCGCACCGCACACACGATCGATCGATTAGAAGAGACGACGCTCACACTCTCGTGTCCTGAAGCCGCGCGGATCGTGCTCTCAAATACTCGCCTGCTCGGCGACCCGGACGAGCAGCAGCGCACCATGCCCTGGGATGACAAGCCCGGAAGACCCGCAACGCCGATCAGCTACTTTTGGCCTATCCGAGAATTCACGGTGACGCTTCTGCAGAATCGGGCCTATGCGCTTTGGCAACGCCTGTTCCTGCTCGGCACTTTTTCGAGGCGCCTGGAAACGGTCTTCCAGGAGGGAGCGCAAGGGAATTTTTCCGCGCTGGAGACAGGCTTCTCGCAAGCGATCGCCGAAGGGATCCCTCGCGAGTCGATGGAATCCATGCCCGTGAACAACGCGCTGCAACTCGACCTGGTCGTGGGCCTGGTGAAACAGCGTCTCGAAGCCGGCAGCGTCGGCCCCCGGCTTGCCGAGTGCTTGAACGCTTTTCTCGAAGGCATTGGCCACGAAACTCTGAGCTTTGAAAAGCAATGTGAAGCCTACGCTGCCGCCTATAAAGATTTCTATGAGCCATTCTTCCTCAAGTTTCCGGGCACGCTTGAAAATCTCCTGCTGAATATGGTCTTCCGCGCCGTGTTTCCATTCGGCGCTGAGATCTTCGCAGGGCAGAAGGCGATTCAGCCGGCGCGGCAGTACGCCCTCCTGGTTACCGAATTTGCTCTCATCAAAGGATTGCTCATCGGTGTCGCCGGCTCGCGCAAGCAGGCCTTTTGTCTCGACGATGTGGTGCGAACGGTCCAGTTGGTGATGAAGCACTTTGAGCAAAGCCCGCACTTTGTCGGCGTCTGTTTGAACGTGCTGGCTGCCAAAGGCCTCGACAACCCCTACGGCCTTACCATGCTGTTACGAAACTGAGTCGCGCATCCTCTGCATTGCTCAGCCTTACCTTTCCGTTTCCCGCGCGAGACGTTCGATCGAAGCAAATTCCCCTCCATACCGTTCTCCCATCCACCGGATGAATCCAGCCATTCCGAAGTATTCAAGTTAATCCGTGAGGCTGGATTTACAATCTTCTGGTGAATGCGACCCCTAACCCAATGCGGCCTCTCTGCTTTGTACTCATGCCGTTCGGGCGCAAGCAGGATGGAACCGGCCGGCTGATTGATTTTGATACGGTCTATAGGCAGATCATCGCGCCGGCCGTGACCGCGGCGGGGCTTGAGCCGATTCGTGCCGATGAAGAGCAGGTTGGCGGCACAATCCACAAGCCGATGTATGAGCGGTTGATGTTGTGCGAGTTTGCGGTGGCCGACGTGACGGGCGCCAACCCCAATGTCTATTACGAACTCGGCATTCGCCATGCCGTGCGGCCCAGCAGCACGGTGATCCTGTTCGCCGAGGGCACCGCTCTGCCTTTCGACATCGCACTGCTGCGCGGCATTCCCTATCGTTTGGATGCCTCCGGCGCGCCGGCCAATCCCGAGGGCGACAAGGAATATATTGTGCAGCGCCTGCGGACCGCGAACGAGGAACCGCATGACGACAGCCCGCTCTTCACGCTCATCCAGGACATGCCGCGCATCGAAGTGGACCACGAGAAGACGGATCTCTTCCGCGACCGGGTGAGCTACTCGCGCGAATATAAGAAGCGGCTGACGGAGGCGCGCAAAGCGGGAGCGGATGCGGTGAAAGGCGTGGCCGCGGAATTCGCCGACATGCGCAATACAGAAGCCGGCATCGTGGTGGATCTGTTTCTTTCCTTTCGCGCCGTGAAAGCCTGGCAGGAGATGGTGGATCTTTACGGCCGCATGTCGCGCACTCTGCAAAACACGCGGATGGTGCAGGAGCAGTTCGCCTTCGCTCTCAACCGGCTGGGAAAATCGGACGATGCCGAGCAGATTCTGAAGCAGACGATTGAGAAATTCGGCCAGAGCAGCGAGACCAACGGACTGCTGGGGCGGGTCTACAAGGATCGCTGGGAGAATGCCTTGAAAGCCGGACGCGCGATGGAAGCGCGAGGGTTCTTGAAGCGCGCCATCGAGGCGTATCGCGGCGGTTTTGAAACCGACTGGCGTGACCCGTATCCGGGCATTAACGCGGTAACGCTGATGGAGTTGCAGGAGAAACCCGATGCGGCCCAGGCCGACATGTTGCCCGTGGTGCGCTACGCAGCGCTGCTGCGTGTCAAGGCCAATGGCGATTACTGGGACCAGGCAACCATGCTCGAATTGGCCGTGCTCGCCCGCAATGTGGACGAAGCGCAGGATTATTGTGGGGCGGCGCTGGCGGTTGTGCGCGAAGCGTTCGAGCCGGAAACGACTGCCCGCAATTTGCGCCTGATCCGCGAGGTGCGGAGTGCGCGTGGTGAGGACGTTGGCTGGCTCGCGGAAATTGAGGAGTGCCTGAATGGGGCGCACACGCGGCTTGCATCACCGGACGGTGCGGCCAGGTAAGAAACCGCCAGGTTTTATGCTGCCCGCATGGACGATGGCTGGATTCAGGCTTGTGACGATCGTTGTTGCGGGCGAAGGCTGCAGGCGGTGGGCGATTGCCCGCGCGCTCCGATGCGAGATTCGCGGCCAGGACGCGGGTAGCTCGCTCAGCCTAACTTGAAGTGGAGTCGGAGCTCGATGCGATGCCGTGCTGCAACTTTCTCGACAGGATGATGCTGGACACGCAGAATCCGATGAACAGGTAATAGCCGGGCAGGATCTTGGACGCGTCGGTCGGGATCCGCACCTGTTGGACGTTGGGCATGGTGCGCATGCCGTCGAGGCCGCTGCTGACGACCCCATTAAACGCGACAAAGGACATGAAGATCGCCAGCACCATCACGTCGGCCATGGACCACTTGGATAGCTCGAAAGCCAGGATCTTGACGAAGCGATTGGTGCGCAACAGCGCCGGCCGGAAGAGACCGGCCACCAGCGCCAGCATCTTCAGCGTGGGGAAGACCACGCTGAACGTGATGACCAATATGCCGACCACCATCATCTCCGGCCGGCCCATGTGGATCAGTGTGTCAAACACCTCAAACACGGTCTTGCTGCGGTAGTAGAGCGACTGGTCTTGAAATTCGATGGGCGTGCCGAGCAGGGTAGCGTCGATTTTTGTGACGCGCACTTCCACCTCCAGCATGGGACTGAGCACGCCGCCCACCAGCATCGCAATGCAGAACAGCATCAGCACCACAACGGCGCTTCGCGAGAGCGTGGGCCTGCCCACCATCAGCAGGATGAATGCCAGCGCCGCCGATGCCAACACCGTTAGGTAGTCGCGATTCAGTTGCGCGTCGGCTTGTGCGATTTTCGTGCCGAGAGTCTGCCGGCACGCCTCACCGCTCGCGCACCCATAGTGCGCGAGGATGGCGTTATAGACGCTCATGTCCGTCGAGCCGAACGTATTCGCGACAGCGTTGGCCAGCACACCGCGAATGGAATCTTTGAAGCTCTTTTCCGTGCCTTGATTGACTAATTGCCCCATCACCACGTCGGTATATGCGGGCACCTGCGGACGCAGCGATGCGATCATCTTGCCCACGAACATGCCTTGGAACCCGGCGGGTTTGTCCGCGTCCATTTTGTCCAGCAGCGCGTTCAGCGCCCGTTCAACCCTGGGCCGCAGACTCTTGCTCTGTCCCTTGAGATCGAGGTTGTCCACTTGCGCGTTCAGTATTTGGCCAATGATGGTGCGCCATCGGTCGGCGCTCAGGATTCCGTAGCGCGCGTTTTCGATCTCAGCCAGATCGGTACGCATGGCGCGGCGCGCGACCAGCCCATCCACGGTCTTCCAACTGAACCAGATGGCCGGCAGCAGCAAAATCGCCGCTGCGGCCAGGCGCAAATCGAGCCAACGCGAATGCTGGCTCCGATGTGCGTGCTGGCTCGGCGACGGATTGGTCAATGTGCTCACGTTTACCTGGGCGTGATAACGAGTATAAACATGTATTCTTGCGATCGCTGGTTTCCACCGGCTTACTGCGAGTCGCAGACACCTACACTGGCAATCGGCGATCTCGCAATCTCGGCGCGTCCGACCACCGCGGGAATCTGGCGGTCAAAGGCGCATATTTCCGACGCGTATCTGATGAAGGTACGGCATCAAGCCGAACACGTTCAGCAGCCAGATGCACACGAAGATCACCACGATGCTATTCAGTATGGATTTGATGGTTCCCTGCATGGGGATCAGGTTGACGAGCCACAAAAGAACCCCCACTACTAATAAAGTCAGCAAGACCTGGATCAGAGCCACTGCGCACCTCCTTGGTTTTCGCCCTGTCCAAAATAGATGCGGGTCCCGTCCGTTGAGGGTGTATCCAAAACAAATATTTAGCCAAAACACTTTAGATAGAATAGCTTCAGGCCGGAGAAGAATCCAATCGCGAAGTCAATGTCAAATGCGGATCGACGATTCTCACTCTTCTTCGGCTAGTTCGAAGAGCGCGAGTTTGGAACCGTTTGGGAGATCGAAGAGGACGCCAAATGTGAAAGGCAACTCCCGTTCAAAATCGTTGAAGAACGGAGTTCCCTTCACTTCGGAGCGAGACAAATAGACGCACGTGGCGTTGACCAACTCGGCGACAGATGTTTCGAGGAGAGAGGACTCCGCAACCGAGGATGTTCCCCGCGTTCGGACAGAGACGATGCCGGTATCATCGACGCTCAGCCATCCAGAGATTGAAAACCCTATCGAACATTTGCAATCGGAGAACGCGGCCAGAGTCTTTGTGGACGATGCGCTGAGCCTTTCAAGAAAACCACTGATTTCTTGTGGCGTAATGGTCTCTGACGAATTCATATTCCTCCAAGTGGAGAAAAATGCTGGACTAATTAGAGCAAAAGAATACGCGGGCAGGGTGTTGCTGCCAAGCGGGAAATCGCGCGCTCTGCAAACAGCGGAGTAGAAGTGGACCATAGGCCGGGGTTTGAGCGGGGATTTGTGGGGGAAAAGGTTGACAACCTGCCAGTGCGGATTTCACAAGCAATCGGACTTCTACCGGAGTGCCGAAGAGGGGACTTGAACCACGGCAATTTCCGAACCCTTTGA
The DNA here is from genome assembly GCA_963732305.1 of uncultured Acidobacteriaceae bacterium. Lineage (GTDB taxonomy): Bacteria > Acidobacteriota > Terriglobia > Terriglobales > Acidobacteriaceae > Telmatobacter. The sequence continues at coordinate 28,280 of CAVSYW010000001.1, read as the reverse complement.
ATCGGAATCACTTAGGCATGCAATCCCAAGAGGCCTTGCCCTTCTCACCGAAAGCGCGGCGAGTTCCGACCCCAATGAGCTATGGCGAGCCAGCGGCAGCGCGTTTCGTGTTGTAAGGCGCGGCAGCGATGCCTTATATTAGTTCGAAGGTCGAACTTGATTTGCTTGCCCCCTCCCCTCAGGAACCCTTAATGTGAGATTCTGACGCAAGCATGGCGAGAGTTTTCCGCTTTCGAAGCATCTTCTGAGCCGGCGGAACTATAACTGAATTTGAGACTTACCAGCCAAGAAACACATCATCGCCCTGGGCGCTGATCGAGAGGTTCAAATGTTGCCAGAACAATGGGAAACGTTCAAACGTGCGGTGCGCCGCGAAAAAATGGACAAGGTCCCCATGGCGCTGATTATCGACAGCCCGTGGATTCCAGGCTACCTGGGGATCGAGCACCTGGACTATTTCCTCGATCCGGAGCTTTGGTTTCAATCCAACCTGAAGATCATGCGTGAGTTCCCGGATGTCATCTTCGTTCCTTCCTGGTGGACGGAGTACGGGATGGCGGCCGAGCCGTCGGTGCTGGGCGCGAAGATCAAATTCTGGCAGGACAATACTCCGAGCGAATATCAAACCCTCTATCACCTCGAGGACATCGACCGATTTCCCGAGTACGAAGTGGAAGCCGATGCGTTTGCGGGGCTCACGCTGCATCGCATCAAGATGTCGCGGCAGAGGATTCTGGATGCCGGCTATATCCTGCCGATGGTGACCTCGCGCGGGCCGTTGTGCACCGCGGGATTTGTGCGCGGCACGACCGAATTCATGATTGACCTGGTAGAAAATCCGGAGGGCGCGCACAAGCTCATCGATCTGTGCACGCGGGTGATCATTGACTGGCTTAAGGCGCAACAGAAGGTGATGGGCGATACGGTCGAAGGCATCTTCATCCTCGACGACATCGTGGGATTCGTCAACGAGGAGCATTACCTGGAGTTCGCGCATCCCTATTTGAAGCGCATTTGCGATGCGTTCCCCAAGGATTGGGTGAAGCTTTATCACAACGACGCCGAGGTGGATGCGTGCCTGGACCATCTGCCCGACACCGGCTTTAACGTGTTGAACTGGGGCAAGCAGCGGCACATTAAAGATGTGAAGCGGCGCATTGGCGACCGCATGTGCCTGATGGGTAACGTGAATCCGCTGGAGGTTGCGGTGCGCGGCACGCCGGAAGAAGTGAAGGACGAGACATTGGAAATTTTGGAGGCCTCCGGCGGCGAGGGAATCATCCTGTCAGTGGGCGGAGGCACCAGCCCGGGCATGCCGCGTGAAAACATCCTGGCTATGCTGGAAGCTCTTGAAGAGTTCAACTCGAAACGCGCGGCAGCGGTGAGCGCCCGCTAAGGACAAGGAAAAATGCCCGATTACGCCCTGATGAATCAGTATCTCTACGAAGGCAACGCCGGCGAAGTGGATCGTCTGACGAAGGAAGCGCTTGCCGAAGGCCGCACCGCGCAGGAGATTCTGACCGATGGACTCATCGCGGGCATGAGCGTTGTGGGCGAGGACTTCAAGCACAATGTTCTATACGTCCCCGAGGTTCTGATTGCCGCCAGAGCGATGAAAGCCGGCATGGCGGTACTCAAACCGCTTCTGACGTCGAAGGACGGCGGCACCAAGCCGAAGGGCGTTTTGCTGATGGGCACGGTGCGCGGCGACCTGCACGATATCGGCAAGAACCTGGTGGGCATGATGGCTGAAGGCGCGGGCTTTGAGGTGCACGACATCGGCGTGGACCAGAGTGTGGACAAGTTCATGGCCGCGGCCGAGAAATGCAAGCCGAATATCATCGGCATGAGCGCGCTGCTGACAACGACCATGATGTACATGAAGACGGTGATTGACGGCTTTGACGCCGCCGGCCTTACGCACATCAAGATGGCGATAGGCGGCGCTCCCATCAGCCAGATGTTTGCCGACGAAATCGGTGCCGACGGATATGGAGCGAATGCTTCGGCCGCCGTGGATCTGTTTATGCGGCTGGCGGCACAGTCGTAAAACAGCAGGTGCGAATCGTGGCCACTTACAAGATTCTTTATTGGAAAGAGATTCCTACGCAGATCAAGGTCGAGGATGAGTCCGACACCTTGACCGTAGTGCTGGACGACCGCTTTATGGCGCTCGTCGATGCGCAGGCAATGAAGGACGGGTCGACAGACTCCGACGCTTTCCTGGCCGCGTGGCATTGGGGCGACGAAGAAGAGCGCGAAGGTTCGGCGCAGGATGTGGCGGCGGCCCTGAAGGCCGAAATCGAAGCGAAGAAATGGTAGGAAGTCTTTCCCGAATGACCGTCTCGCTTACTATCAACGGACAATCGACTGAGGCGGCAAGCGGGCGGTCGCTCTTCGAGCACGCTGAGGCCCTCGATATAGACGTGCCTACCTCCTGCCGCAAGCAGGGCAAGTGCAAGGAGTGCATGGTCGAGGTCATCGAGGGGATGGACCTGCTCTCGGCGCGGACCGATCCGGAACAACATCTGAAAGGCAGTTTTCGCCTCTCCTGCCAGACGTTTGTGACGGGCGAGAGCGGGCATGTGCGCTGCCATACGATGCGCCGCGGGCAAATGCAGATCGAGCGGCACGCGCCTGGCTTGCTGTCGGCTGAAGGGCCGCTTCCGCTCGACCCCGCGGTAACCCGCGACGGCGACCGCATCCTGATCGATGGCGTCGAGGTAGACCGCTCGACGGGACCGATTCACGGCATTGCGATGGACCTGGGCACCACTACGGTTGTGCTCCGGCTGATGGATCTTGAAACCGGCGAGCTGATTGCCGACACTTCGTTTGAAAACCCGCAGCGCTTTGGCGGGTCCGAGGTGATGTCGCGCATTTCGTACGACACCGACCACCCTGGACGGCTGCTGATGCGCACGCTGGCAGGATATTTGAGCCATGCGATCGAAAAGTTTCCTGTCGATCCGAAGAGCATTTACGAGATGGTGGTGGTGGGCAACTCCACCATGCGCGACCTGTTTTTCTGGCAGAGCGTGTACTCGATCGGCCAGAGTCCTTACCAATCCATCACCGAAATCGAAATGGCCGACGGCAAGCGCGCCAGCACGAGCCTGACACAGACCGGGCAGCACAGCCTTTTGCCGATCCATCCTCGGGCGCGCGTGTACGGGGCGCCGATCGTCAGCGGGCACGTGGGCGCGGACGCAGCGGCGGCAATGCTTGCGGTCGATTTGGCCCATCAGGAGCGGCTCGTCGCGATCATGGATATCGGCACCAACACCGAGCTGATCTTGGGAAACAAGCATCGCATCCTTGCGGCCTCCTGCCCTGCGGGGCCGGCCTTCGAGGGCGGAGCGATTGCATGCGGCATGCCGGCATTGGACGGAGCGATTGAAGCGGTGCAGATCCGGCCCGATGGCGGCTTCGAACTCGGCGTAATCGGCGACGGAAAGCCGGAGGGAATCTGCGGTTCCGGTTTGGTGGACGCGCTCAGCGAGTTCTTGCGCACTAGCCGCATGAACGAATACGGGCGCTTCGAGGACGGCGAGCATCGCATCGATCTGTATCGCGACGCGGAGAAGGACGTTTATCTTCTCGAAAGCGATGTGAACGAACTGGCCCAGGCCAAGGGAGCGAACGTCGCGGGACTGCACGTGGTGTTCAGCACCTACGGAATCGACTTTGACGATATCGACGTTTTCTATCTCGCGGGAGGTTTTGGGCGGCATATCGGAGTGGAAGCGGCCAAGCGCATCGGGCTGGTGCCGAATCTGCCGGCGGCGAAGATTGTGCAAGCGGGCAACACCGCCATCGAAGGGGCGACGATTGCGTTGCTCTCGAAGACGAAGCGGCAGGAACTCGAAGAACTGGTGAAACGGGTTCAGCATTGCCGCCTGGAAACGCATCCAGATTTCTTTAACTTCTTCGTGGAAGGCTGCCAGTTCAAGCCCGTGGAGACGATGCCGTGCCTGCCGTGAGCGACAAAATCGAGCTGGCCTGCACGCTCCCGTCGCTCGATGTGCGGGAGGAGGAGTATGTGCGGCTGCTCGGCTTTCCGCGGGGCTGGGAGATGAAAGGACGCTCCCGGGAGCTGGCCGATTGGGCGCGGGATTGGTACGTGCAGCATGGCAGGCCCTGGATGTACGCACGAGAGGCCGGGCAATTTGAGATTGCCGCCGATTCGATCTCTGTGGACGGAGTGCGATTTAAAAGCCAGCGCCTCGTAAACACGCTCAAGGATGCCGAGGCGCATAGCGTGATTCTGGTCGCCGTTGGCGCCGGCCCCGAGGCCGAAGAAGAAGCGCGCCGGCGTTGGACCGACGAGAAACCCGACGAGTACTTTTTTCTCGAGGTCTACGCATCCGCGGTCGTCGAGCACCTGACGACGCTGGCCGGAGCCCGGCTTTGCGATTGGGCGGAGCAGCGGCAGATGGCGGTCTTGCCCCACGACAGCCCTGGGTATCCGGAGTGGGATATTCAGGAGCAGCCGCGATTGCTTGAGCTGCTCAAGAGAACGCGGTCGGAATCGTTTCCTTCGCCCGTGGAAGTGTTCGACACCGGCATGTTGCGGCCGAAGAAAACGCAGTTGGCGGCTTTCGGGCTGACGCGGCACACGGATCGGCTGCAAAAGCTCACAACCCTGGTTCCCTGCGAGCGATGCTCGTTTGGCCCGTGCCAGTACCGGCGCGCACCGTACCGCAGAGCTCCTCGGCCCGCGGGAGAACAGATTCAGATTCGCGCGCACACCATCGATCGCAATGCGCAGTATCAGACCAACAGGAAAGCTCTCGACCGATGGGCGGAGGAGCGGCTCACCTTGCGCACGGAGCCGGACGGCACCGTGGACGCGGTCTTCCGCTACGACGGAACCACGTGCAAAAATACGGGCCATCCGCTTACGTTTCTCTACCGCGTCAAGCTGGGGCCGCGCGCCGAAGGCTATCCGATTCGCGAGCAACAGTGCTTGCCGGCTGCGGGCGACGATGGCTACACCTATATGTGCCGCTTTGTCGAGGACGCCGATGCGCTGACGGCCGCGATTGAGCGGGAGAAGCCACTCACGGGGGAGAGGCTGAACGCCGTGCTCGAATGGAAGCGCATCCCCACCGGGGCGGGATGTTATTGCGAGGCCTCGAGCCGCGAACACAAATGGGGCATCGCGCTCGAAACCATCCACTATGCTCTGGTACAAAGGGAGTTGGCTGAGGACGCCCAAGAACGATGAAGAAACTCTTTCAGGAAGCGATGCTGGAGCGGCCCCTGCTGGGCGACGGCGCCATGGGAACGCAGTTGATGCTGGCGGGATTAGAGCAGGGCAACTGTGGCGAGGCGTGGAATCTGAACCATCCGGAGCGGGTGCTCGCGATCCAGCGCCGCTACGTGGAGGCCGGCTCGGAGTGCCTTATCACCAACACGTTTGGTGGTTCGCGCATTATGCTTAACCGTCACGGCGAAATGGATCACGTGGTCGAGATCAACAAGGCAGGCGTGGCCATTGCGCGCGAAGCATTCGGCGATCGAGGCGGTTTTGTGCTCGGCGACATCGGCCCGTTTGGCGGATTGATGAAGCCCTTCGGCGAATTCACTGAGGACCAGGTGCGCAGCGCTTTCGAAGAGCAGGCTGCGGCGCTGGTTGAGGCCGGCGCAGACGCCATTATCGTGGAAACGCAGACGGGGCTCGAAGAGCTCTTGATCGCTATTGAAGCGGCGCAAAAGGCCGGCGCGCCCTGCATCATTGGGTCGATGGCCTACGATGTGACGCTCGACGGCGAGACCTTCCGCACTATGATGGGTATCGATCCCGAGCGCGCTGCCGAGTTCATGGAAGAGCACGGCGCGCATGTGGTGGCATTGAATTGCGGGACCGGCATGGAGATGGAACGCGCGCGCGACGCCGTGCTGCGGTACAAGAGCGCAACCAGCCTGCCGGTCATGGTGCAGCCGAATGCCGGAAAGCCGCGGCTTGAAAACATGAAGGTGATTTACGACGAATCGCCGGAACAGATGGTCAAGGGGCTTGTGCCTCTGCTTGAAACGGGCGTGAACGTTGTGGGCGCTTGCTGCGGAAGCACGCCGGATCACATTCGCGCCTTCAGAAAAACCATGGATGAATACCTGAGATCAAAACAACAACGGAGCCAAGCGTGAAATCGAAACTTTGCGATCTGAACCCTGCCGCGAAAGAAAAACTTCCCGAGCACACCCAGGATAAGTCGGGAATCGGCGTGCACTATGTGGATGCGTACATCAAGCCGATGAACACGAAACTCGAAGACGGAACCGCGGTGCGGTGCAAACGGCGCGGATTGAAGATCACTCTGACGGCGGCCGGCAAAAAAGGCGAAGGCCTGATGCGCCGTCTCGAAGTAAGCACCGATCCCGTGGTGATGCTCGATGCCGCGCTGCGCGAGGCGGCGACGGCCGCGGGCATTGGGCTCACGGCAGAAGACGGCGCGCTCTACATCGAGCTCTGAGGGCCGCGGCCAGTGGGCTTCACAGGCTGCGGAAAAACTCAACCCAAGGGGCTTTGTAACAAGGGCACGGCTTTAGCCGGGCCGATAAAGTCAGCAAAATGGGTCGGGCTTCAGCCCCTGCCAATCCATCCTTTGCCGAATTCGCTTTTTGTTTCGACTTTTTCCGCAGCCCTTCAAAGCCCGCTCGCGTCGGGCGATTCGCCCGTCGCGAACACCTGGTCATCGAAAACCACGATCTTTTCTTTGCGAAGATTGGCGACGGTTTCTAGCGGCGAGTGGCGCGTGAGAATGAAGCGGCTCAGGGTGCCCGGTTTGATTTCGCCGAACTTCTCCTTGAACGCAAGCCGCCTGGCGCTGGCCCCGGTTGCCGCGTAGACGATTGCGGCAGGTGCGAGTCCGGCCCGCTCCATCAATTCAAGCTCTTCAAGAAATCCCAGCCCGTGCGCCACGCCGCAGGAGCCGGCGTCGCTGCCGGCAACGATCGTGACGCCCATGGCCTGGGCTTTCACCAAACTCGCCGCGTGCCGGTCGAGAATCTTCTTGAGGTTTGCAACCACGTGCGCGTCCCAGCCCATGCGGTCGGCATGGTCCACCTGCTTTTGCACGGGCGAAAACGTGGGCGCCCACGCAATGTGCCGGTCGCGCATTTTGACCAGCTGATCGTCGCGCAGAAAGAAACCATGCTCAATGGAATCGACGCCGCCCTCGATGGCCCGCTCAAGGCCGTCGTCGCCCGAGCCGTGCGCGATGGTTTGCCGGTTGTGGCTTTTGGCCGCGGCCACAATCGCGCCGATCTCTTCGGTTGTCATCTGCGGCGCGGCTGTCACCGCTCCCTGCTTGAAGTTGATGATGCCGGTGGGAATCAACTTGATGCGATCGGCGCCGGCCTTGACGCGCGCCGCCACGCATGCGGCGGCGGTCGGAAAGTTCTCCAGCGGCTCGGCCATGAAGCTGCCGTAGCGCCCCCGCTGATGAATCGCCGCGCCGGGGCTGTCGATGTAGGGCATCGGCGGCCGATCGGGCGAGGAGCAGAGCCTGCTCAGCGCCAGGCCCACGCCATCTTTATCGCCGCAGTCGCGCATGGCCGTTACGCCGAGGCGCGCGATTTTTTCAAGCCGCGCCGTGGCTAAGGCGAGCAGCTCTTCGGGGGACTGCTTCAAGAAGGCCGCGCGCTTATCGAGATCGAGTTCGCCACCCTCCAGAAACATGTGCGTGTGCGCGTCAATGAGTCCGGGGAGCAAAGTGTAGTCGGGCAGTTCGGCATCTGGCGCAGTTGCCGTTTGGCCGTTCTTCACCAGTTCCGCGGGAGGCGTATCGGCGCCGGCATAGAGAATTCCGGCATTGCTGTAGACAATGTGCGCATCGCGCTGGGGCGCTGCCCCTGAGCCGTCCATCATCGCGCCAACGCGCAGCCACACGCGGCGGCCGGCAGTTGCGGCAGGAATCTGGACGGCGTCTTGCATTTCAGTATTCGACGGCCTCGGTTTCGCGGCAGATATTCATGATGGCCTCGGCCTGGCGGTAGCCCGAAATCTCTGCCGTCTCGCCTTCCTGGGCCCGGCCCTGCGCAAGCGCTTCGCGCAGACTGGCCACCATGGGATGATCGCTTGGCAGCGGGCCGGGATTCTTCTCGGGGTTGGCGAGCGCGAAGTCGAGGCCAGCTTCCATTCCCAGCGTGAGATAGGCCTTTTCGAGATCGTCCTTCACTGTCTTTGGAGTTCCCCACGCAAAGTTCGAGAGGCCTACGACAAGATGTACGCCCTTGAGATCGGGATCGGCAGAGATGAGCCGCATGGCATCCAGGCCGATATTGATCAGGCCGTAGGTATCGGCGCCCACCGGCGCAAGGCCCGTGTCGATGATGATCTGGTCGTTGCGGCGGCCGGCTTTGGTTTGCAGCAACTCGACGAAGTATTTCGCGGCACGGTAGGAGTCCTGAGGGTTCAGGCACTGGGCCGCACCGTCGGGCGCGAATGTCTCTGAGGCCATCACCACGGCGAGCGTGTCATAGTGCTTCACGAGCTCGACCATCTCATCGAGCCGCTGGCGCGAAGCCGCCAGCGAGTTCACAATCGGCGGGCCGCTTTTGGCGCGATCGTAATGTTTGAGCGCCACGCGATGGTAGTCGACCGAGGGGTTATCAAAGGCGATGGGCGTCGATGTAACTTCCTGAATGGCCGGAATCACGTCGGGCAGAAAGTCGAGCATCTCCTGGCTGCGCACCTGGATGCGCTGCGTGCCATCGATGTTCAGTGTGAGGTAGTCGGCGCCAACCTCCGACTGTAGTCGCGCGAGTTCCTGATAGCCGGCCGGATTACGCTCCGTGAACGCCCGGCGCGCGCGCGCATAGGAGTTGTTCATCAACTCGCCGATGATGTGAAGCTTGCGAGGCATTTCAATCCGCCGTTATCGAGGTTTGAGGGGAGTTTTGGACCAATACAGTCCAATTTTAGTCGAGACGACAACTAAATGCCACTCCAAAAAGCCCGGCCAGCGCAGGATCTTCCCTAAATCTCGGTCTTGGAGCCGCTTACCGCCGCGGATGCGCCAGCGGGTCCCCCGGATTCCGGCGCAGCCGCCCGATTCGACGCATCCTCGGAACTCTTGACCGCCGCATCCGGATGCCCGGCCGAGTGGTCCCGGCCGAGCCAGAGATTTGCCCACGCCGACGTCCCGCGCAGCCCCTGATTCTGCACCACGGGAGCATGGTCGAGCAGATGCTGCTCGCTGCCTTCGTGCTTCAGGCGCTCGTAGGCGCGCAGCCAGATGCAGTCGCCATACCCATCCACTTCGCAACGGCCTTCGCGCGTGCCGCCGCAGGGGCCATTGCGCTGGTTTTTCGCGCACTGCGATTCGGGGCAGAGAAACGCGATGTCGGGCAACGAACAGTCTCCGCAATCCTTGCAGTGGTAAAGAACCGACTTGCCGAGCTTCTCCAACTCTCGCATCGGCTTGGGCCCCTGCATCGGATCGCGCGCGTGCGCACAGAGTTTTGCGCCCAGTCTCGCCACTGGCTTGCCCACTTCGAACATCGAGTCGTGCGCCAGTTTTGAAATTGCGTACACCATCGTCATTTGCCGGCCGGATGCCGGGGGCCGCGGCGTCTCGCGCTCGGCGTCGGCGAGACCGGTCGCGGCATTGGCCTCGTAATAAAAGAATTCGCCCGGCCGGGAGAACTGGATCTCGCCTGCAAACTGCTTCCAGTCATCGCGGCCAAACGACCGTTCCACCGCGAGAATTCTCTCGATCGACTTGAAATCGTGCACCCCACCCAGGTACGCGCCGCGGTAGCCCAAACCACGGCAGATGGCAACCTGTTTGGCCGCAAACTCGAGGAAGAACGCCCTGCCGCGATCCGGTGACTGGCCCTGAAGCCGGCACAACTCGAAAAGCGCGTCGGAAACCACAACCCCGGGAATGCGGCCCTCGTGAAAGATTTGTGCGACACGCGAACTTAATACGAACACGTTACCCACCAGCGGCGTGTCCTTGGCGCCATGCGCATCCATATAGCCGCGCAGCTCCGAGCTTTTGCGCGCGTCGTAGCCGATCTGGCTGATGATGAACTGTGCGCCGCACTCGATTTTCTTCTTCAGCTTCAGATACTGCGGAACCAGCTCGCCCTCGCGCAGCTTGAAGTTTGTAGTCACGGCGCCGATGCAGAATTGCGTCTTGTCCAGCCGCTTGCCGTCGTTGGCCACGCCTTGACGCAGCCCCTGGTTCATCTTGTTGAGCAGCGAGATCAGGCCCACCGAGTCGATGTCGAAAACCGGCTTTGCCAATCCATCGGACCCACTCACCGGGTAATCGCCGGTCATAGCCAGGATGTTGCGGAAGCCCTCGCTGTTCAGCATCCAGGCTTCGCTTTCAAGGCCGTTGCGGTTGTGATCTTTGCAGGTAAGGTGGATTACGACTTCCTTGCCGGCGTAGAGAATGGGCCGGCCCAGCGCAAGCGGCGCCATTTGCGGGTTGCCGCCGGCATTATCGGTAATCGAGATCCAGTCAATCTCGGGGCAAGCGACGAGTTCGCTCGAAAAGCCTCGCGCCTTGATCGCGCTTGCCTGAGACATGGAACCGCGCACCGATTCAAGCTCGGTGGCGATGAGAAAACGCGAGCTGTCGTCCAGCTTTTCACGCAGCGACTGCATCAGTCAGAAGTTTACACAAACCGGGCGTGGGGCGCCCTGGGTTTTGCGCCATTTTGCGGGTGTTTGGCGCTCCTCTTGCGTGCAAATTCGCGCCCGTAGGCGAGCCCCCAGCGATCGGCTGGAGGCTGCTTCCCTGTGCCGCGCCCGGAAATTGCGATCACTTGTCTGCCGGGGCCGCCTTCTTATGCTCTGTGAAGATGTGTGCTTGATGACAGCTCACACACGTCTTGCCTGCCATGAACGGATCGGACTTCAGTTGTGCCACCTGATCGCCGTGACAGGCGTCGCATGTGCTCAACGCCGGCCTGCTCGCGAAGTCCTTATCTGTTGTCTCGCCATGGCACACGGTGCATTCGATGCCGTTGGCGGCGTGCGGGCTGGCTTTCCATTGGTCCCACACCGCTTTGTGGCAGCTGGCGCAGGTATCCCCGGCTGGAATCAGCCGGTGGACAATATGCTTGGGTTGGTCCTGCTGAGCAAGGCCAGGTTGGACGGCAATCGCCAAAAAGAGAAAAACGAACAGGGTGAAACCGAACATGCGGGCACAGAAACGATTCACGGGCAAATCTCCTGAGTAGATGTCGAAGTATCGGACCCGCGAAGGTCGCCAATCAGTGATCCTGATCACGTCTCACCAGAATGCGACTTGCGCATTGGCCGCGCGTCTTGTCAACTGTGCACGAGAGTGGGTGCCCCTGGTCCCTCGCATTTGGGGACCAGGGAAAGCACAAACCTCAACTCCCCGCTCTCAACCCTCCACGAACACTCGGCGCCCCCGGTCCCAAGCCTTTGGGGACCGGGGACAGAACAAACCTCAGTTCCCCACCGCCACTTCGCCACCAACCCTTCCGTGCCCCATCCATTCGGTCGCCGTGGCGACCGAAAGGGTGGGAAAGCACGAACCTGCTTTTGCTTTTGCTTTTGCTTCTGCTTCTGCTTCTGCTTTTGCTTCTGCTTCTGCCTTTGCTCTTCCGCCCACCCACCACAACCGTGTCATCCCGAGCCCCGCGATCTTCACTTCACCCACGCCGTGTCATCCCGAGCAACCTGACTCGCCTTTGGCGCGTTACGGCGAAAAATGACACTTGAAGGACCGATGATCTTACTGGGTTTAGGCTGCATGTCATCAGGAGCGAAGCGCACTTCAGCGGAGTCGAGGGACCTGCTTTTGTTCCTCGGCCAACCTCACCGGAAAACTCCGTAATCGCTCCTCGCCTCGCATCAGGGCACGACTGCAAAATCTGCTGAAATCCGCCAGCCGTGTTTTGTATCAGTCGTCCACCGGCTTCGCCGACCCGCGGTCGATGAAACTGTAACGCCGGCATCCTTGCCGGCTGTCGTGCGGGCGTCCTCGCCCGCACATCGGCACCCTCGCAAGGCAGTTTCTTTTTAGCGGAGTCGAGCGACCTGCTTTTGTTCCTCGGCCAACCTCACCGGAAAACTCCGTAATCGCTCCTCGCCTCGTATCAGGGCACGACTGCAAAATCTGCTGAAATCCGCCAGCCGCGTTTTGTATCAGTCGTCCACCGGCTTCGCCGACCCGCGGTCGATGAAACTGTAACGCCGGCATCCTTGCCGGCTGTCGTGCGGGCGTCCTCGCCCGCACATCGGCACCCTCGCAAGGCAGTTTCTTTTTAGCGGAGCCGAGCGACCTGCTTTTGTTCCTCGGCCAACCTCACCGGAAAACTCCGTAATCGCTCCTCGCCTCGTATCAGGGCACGACTGCAAAATCTGCTGAAATCCGCCAGCCGCGTTTTGTATCAGTCGTCCACCGGCTTCGCCGACCCGCGGTCGATGAAACTGTAACGCCGGCATCCTTGCCGGCTGTCGTGCGGGCGTCCTCGCCCGCACATCGGCACCCTCGCAAGGCAGTTTCTTTTTAGGGCACGACTGCAAAATCTGCCGGAATCCGCCGGAGCCATGTTTTGTAATAAGGGCACGGCTTTAGCCGGGCCGATAAAGTCAGCGGAACGAGTCGGGCTTCAGCCCCTGCCAGTCCATCCTTTGCCGAATTCGCTTTTCGTTCCGACTTTTTCCGCAGCCTGTTTAGCCCCCGGCGGGCCTGCGCGCCGCTTCGCCCTCGACCCACGCGTCGAGAATTTGTAACGCCGGCATCCTTGCCGGCTGTCGTGCGGGCGTCCTCGCCCGCACATCGGCACCCTCGCAAGGCAGTTTCTTTTTAGGGCACGACTGCAAAATCTGCCGGAATCCGCCGGAGCCATGTTTTGTAATAAGGGCACGGCTTTAGCCGGGCCGATAAAGTCAGCGGAACGAGTCGGGCTTCAGCCCCTGCCAGTCCATCCTTTGCCGAATTCGCTTTTCGTTCCGACTTTTTCCGCAGCCTGTTTAGCCCCCGGCGGACCTGCGCGCCGCTTCGCCCTCGACCCACGCGTCGAGAATTTGTAACGCCGGCATCCTTGCCGGCTGTCGTGCGGGCGTCCTCGCCCGCACATCGGCACCCTCGCAAGGCAGTTTCTTTTTAGGGCACGACTGCAAAATCTGCCGGAATCCGCCGGAGCCATGTTTTGTAATAAGGGCACGGCTTTAGCCGGGCCGATAAAGTCAGCGGAACGAGTCGGGCTTCAGCCCCTGCCAGTCCATCCTTTGCCGAATTCGCTTTTCGTTCCGACTTTTTCCGCAGCCTGTTTAGCCCCCGGCGGACCTGCGCGCCGCTTCGCCCTCGACCCACGCGTGGAGCATTTGTAACGCCGGCATCCTTGCCGGCTGTCGTGCGGGCGTCCTCGCCCGCACATCGGCACCCTCGCAAGGCAGTTTCTTTTTAGGGCACGACTGCAAAATCTGCCGGAATCCGCCGGAGCCATGTTTTGTAATAAGGGCACGGCTTTAGCCGGGCCGATAACCGAATTCGCTTTTCGTTCCGACTTTTTCCGCAGCCTGTTTAGCCCCCGGCGGGCCTGCGCGCCGCTTCGCCCTCGACCCACGCGTCGAGAATTTGTAACGCCGGTCTCCAGACCGGCTGTCGCGGGGGTCTCCTGACCCCCGCATTGCAGAAGCAGATCGAAACAGGACCATCCTTATTGCCATCGAGACATCCATGACCGACTCTTACAGGATTGGGAGCAGCCACGCCGCCGCCCGGACCGCGCCGCGCGCGCTTGTCGGACGGGTTTTTCTCGGCATCCAGAGGCAGTGTTCGAGGCGCTGGCTAGCTGAGTCGTTGAATCCCAGGCCTCGAAATCAAGACCCGGGCAGCCCCTCAACTTCAGCGCATCCCCACGCGCGACATCATCCAAATGTTGCCCGTATCCTCGCTGAGCACCATTACGACTCTTCCTCCGCCCGCCGACCACTCTACGTCCCGATAATCCAGACGCCCGTGAAAGTGCTGCACCGCGAAGGGCTCGCCCTGAGGATGATGCGAGACTGAATCGATCCGCTGACCCCACAAACATCGATGGCCATCTCTGGGTGAGGTAAAGTAGAGCGTCTTTCCATCTGGCGACCAGTTGCTCGAATCGTTCGGCCCGACCTCCGCGAGGTAAATCCAGGCGCTTTCGGGGACCGGCCTGGCGCCATCAAGCGGCGCGATGGCAATGCGCGCGCGATTCACGTCAGTGCGAACGGTGAAGCTCATCCAGCGATTGTCCGGCGAGAGCCTGGCATACAGCAAACTGTATCTGGGGTCTTTCAGAATTGGCATCTGCCGATGCGAGGCAATGTCCAGTGCGTTGATCTAATAGGGAATTCCGGCGAGTACCAGCACGGTCTTCTCATCGCGAGTCCAGTCCATGGCAAACGGGCAGGCATCACACAACTTCTCCGGCACGCGGCCGGGAGAGGACAAGTAAACGACCCGATTGTTTCCTTCGTATGCCGAATAGGCAAGGAGCGAACCGGAGCCGCTCAAGACAGGGTACCCTTGCCTGTCCGATGAGCCGGCGACGTTGGACTCCTTACCCGTCGCCAGATCGCGAATCCAGATGTTGAGAACTCCGCCCTGATCGGAAGCAAACGCCACAAAGCGTCCATCGTTGGAAATCGACGAGCGGGCCCGAAAAGCAGGAGTTTGGGTGATCCGCTCGAGGGCGCCTCCGGACCTTCCCCGGTCCAAATCCTCCGGCAACGACCAGATGTCGGTTTGGGTTTCAACTTTAGCAAATGTCAGTGTGTCGCCCGACGGGCAGGACGGATAAGTCTCATTTCCTGCGCCCTCGGTGACTCTGCGCAGCTCACCGTTGACTTTGCCTGTTTCCGGGGACACGCCGATTTCCCAGAGGTTGCTCGCGCCGCCAATGGCCATGGAGAAAATCACTGAGCTATCCGTTGCCGACCAGCACGCCGGGGCTGGAAATTGCGGTCCCACTGCAGCGATATTCCAGGATCCCTCCGGTGATTGCGGCCGGGCGGCGGCGAGTGCTTCGAACGCGCCGGTCCTTATTGCGGAGCTGCCGTCGATGGGTACAAACCACCAGTCGAGGCTGGCCTCGCTAAAGGACTTTTCCGAAGTGTACCCAATCATTAAAAGGTGTTTTCCATCGCTGGACCAGATCGGCATGCGCGCATCCGTGAAAGTCGCGCCCACTCGCCGCGGCGCGCCCCCCGCCAGCGGAGCCACGTAGGCGGCTCCGGTTCCAGGCACTGCGAGGACGATGCCCGGCGCGCCCACCCAATACGCCACCTGCATGCCATCCGGCGAGACCTTGGGATTCATCCCATCGCGCGCCACAAGACGGACCTCGCCGCCGAAAGCAGGAATCTGGTAGATGCCGCCTCCATCCCGCTCCGACCGGAAGACGATCTTTGTTCCGTCAGGCGAAAAATCCGGCGTCGTATTCCCCTCGCCATCAGTGGTCAGACGGATCGGCGGGCCTCCGGCAACCTGCTTGACATAGAGGTCCCGCTTTCCATCCTGATCGGAGGAATAAGCCACCAACTTGCCGTCCGCAGAGAGAGCCGGAAATCCAGAAAGTCCGGGATCGGTTGTAAGCCGGACCAGGTGCAACGTCGACAGCGCCGCCCGAGAGCGATGCACCCACCAGCCCACACTGAATGAAACCGCGACGCACGCGATAATGGCAGCAGCCCACCAAGCGCCCCCTATGCTTGAATTCCGCGGCAGATCTTTCCCAATCGCAGGAGCATTGGCGAGCGGCTCTGTCATTACCTCGCGCGCATCGATGTTCGGATCAGGCTGTTGAATGTGAGAACTCTGGCTCATCGGGGGAAGATTCGGAGTACCTTCGGAAACAGTCTGTATGGGCCGGTGAAGCTCCACATCTCCAATGAACCGATAGCCATATCCCGGCAGGGTTTCGATGTACTTCGGTTTCGTCGCCGAATCTCCCAGCGCTCGCCGGAGCTTGTTCATGGCAGCGTTGAGGCCGTGCTCAAAATCGACGAAGGTCTGATCGGTCCAAATCTTCTCGCGCAATTGCTCTCGGGTGACCACATTTCCCGGGTGGTCCAGCAGAACCAAAAGAATCTGGAAAGGTTGACCGGACAGCCGAACGCGCAAGCCGCTCCTGCGCAGTTCGCCTGCTGCGGCATTCACCTCAAACGGTCCAAATGCCACGCGAATGGATTGGGGCAGGGTCAATATGGGGTCACCGCTGATGGCAAAAGTCTACATCGAGAGGTCCCGTCTGTCGATATCATCCGATAAAAACATTTAAATCAACTATTTGGCTGATGATGTAGTTCCTATCTGGAAATGACCGCGCGGGTATGGATTCGGAAGAGCGTCGCGGCTATTGTTGGCCGGTAACTAAGTACCGGCACTGGCCGGCTCGAACCCCAAGGAGGAATCATGATCAAACGTTGTCGCATTGAAGTATCCAATCCGCTCCGTGTGCTTGGATTGGCCGTGGCCATCGCGCTTGTACCAATCGGCGCATCGGCCGATACCTACCAGGTGAGCGAAAGCGGAACATTTGGCGCCGATGCCCCCATCACCGCCGAGAGTGCGCCCAACCAAACTTTCAGTTACTCTTTCCTCATCGACTCCACGCCAGCGATCAACTTCGTCACGAATTTTACCGGCCCCGATTGCGGTTTTGACACGCCGTTCAGCGATTTCACTTACACGCTCAACGGTGCGCCGGTGGATGTAACGGGCCCCGACGTTGAGTTCTTTGGCTCTGCATTCGGCGGGGGCGCCAATATCTCCTTCGCGGATAACGACAATTTCTTCCTATACACCAGTACGTCGACCCAGTTTTACACGGGCACCTTTGAGAATCCCACGATCAGCCCAGGATATTATTCGCTTGACCCCACCCAATCATTATTCGAAACAGACTACAGCGGCACGAACGCCACACCCATCGAGGGCGAATTCGACATCACTGCGACACCGGAACCGTCCAGCATCCTCCTTTTCGGCAGCGGATTGGTAACCCTGGGAGGCCTGCTCAAGCGCAAGATCCCGCTCAGAAATCAAAGCAGCAACCAATCGTAGACTGGCGGGTGGCCAGTATCCTGAGGAAGCAAGCCCATGACAACACGGGGGCGGCCCGGGTTCCGGTTTTGGTACCCGGGAACCCCCAAACTCCGGCATCTACCCGTTGCGGGCTATAAGCCTCCAGCTACAAGCCACGAGCCGCCCACGGTCCACGGTTTTCTAGTCCCCGGTCCCGAGTCCCTTAGTTATGTGCCCGCGCCCGCGCACTTGTCAAGCTTTCCCCCCGCCCAAACCGACCCACCCTCCTCACCTAACCCCTTCTTTTTCTGGCACCTGAAACCTGACACCTGACCCCTGCCTTCTTTGCATATTATTTCCTCAAACTCGCTACACTTTCTCTAGAAGTAGGAGTAGCGTGGCTCGGAGTCGGATCACTGATCACTGACAACTGACCACTTCACGCTGACACTGATTCGAGAGACTTTAACAGGTGCCGTCTTTAAGAATCAAAGACTTGGCGAGTCTGGGTGCTCCCCAAACTCTTTACTGCCATGACTTTGAGACCAAAGTACAGGCCCGGGGGGGGGCCGAGGCAGGGCAATCGCATGAACATTTTCATTGACCGGGCAGGTTCGCGTTTTGACAGTCATTGCTGGCTGGGAATCTTCGTCCCGGAGGGACGAGTCGAAAATAGCCCAGGGTGAAGCGCAGCGGAACCCTGGGATGGCTTCGACGAGAAGATCGCGCGCCCCGTAGGGGTGCGGCGAACCTTCTGCACCGCCGGAATCGAATTTCATGCGATTGCCCGGGGGGCAGCAGAAACAGGAGACTGAAATGATCACGATTTGCCGGCATATCAAGACCAACGGACAACGCTGCGGGTCCCCGTCCCTTAAAGACAACTACTTCTGCTACTATCACGACAAAATCCACAACGTCGGCGCCGAGCCGCACTTGAAATATGGACCTCTCCAGTTGCCCGCGCCTGAAGACCTGGCCTCCGTTCAGCTCTCAGTCGCACGCATCAACGACGCGGTCATCCACGGCATCATCGATCTCAAGAAAGCGACGACCCTTCTCTACGGACTCCAGATTGCCGCCCAGTACATCAATCGCGCGCCGAAGTTCGACGAGAGCAAAACTGTCCTGTCAGCGGAACTCACCGTCCAGGGCGACGAGCTCGCCCCCGACGAATCCATCAACAATAGCGATGGCGATGGCGACCAATGTTCATGCGGCAATCAAGGCCAATGCGCCACGCAAAACGGCTCCAAAACGAGCCCAGGCACCGCCCCACGCGAAAAAGTCGACTGTGAAACTGTGAGGCCGACTTTTCCAAATGAAATCAACAACTTAGAAGAAAAAATCTCACAGTCTCACAGTTTCTGTGAGCCTGTGAGGCTGTGACGTAAGTTCGCGTGGTTTTCAATGGAAGCGTTTCTGAGGATGAGCCAAGAGCTGGAAGCTGACAGCTAGCGCGCCGCGTGCGTTAGTGCTGCACGCTGTAAGGTCCTGGCAGCGACGGCGCTTCGGGTGCTTGATCGGGCGAAGGCTTCGATTCCACTTCCGTCCGCTTGGAGTAGATCCGGAACTCGAACACCATGTTGAGCAGAACCGGAACTGGCTTGCCATCTTTGATGGCTGGCTCAAAGCTGGCTTTGCGGATGGCGTCAACGGCGCTCTCGTCGAGCCCGAAGCCGATGGGCCGCGCCACGGCGATCTCGACGGGCTTGCCGTCCGCGCCGACCACGACGTGATACTCCGACATGCCGGCAACTCCGTAGTCCTGCGCGAACTGGTTCGATGCGGGCTCGAAGGTCGCCTTGAGGCGCGCCTTTCTGTCGACCATGTTCTGGCGCAGCACGTTGGGATCGCTGGGCTGGTAATCGGCCTGAGCCGCGACGGCTTCGTAATAGAGTTTCCAGAAGCCGGGCATGGAAGCCATCATGCGCGTGTCGAAGCCTTGGGCAAACACGTTGCCGAGCGCCTCTTCGAGCACTGAGTTGGCATGTGCGGGCGAAGTGGTGGTGGTGACGCTATTGGCGTCGGCAGGCCGCTCGGCTTCAGGAGCCTTGGCAATCTCCGCTTTCAACTCGTCGGCGTCAGTTGGTTCGGCGCCGGGAACTGGATCTGGCGCGGAAGTTGGTGTAGTGGTTGACGCCGCGTTCGGTGCGGTGCCTGGCGCGGAACTCGACGAGGTTGGGGCAGTTGTTGGCGCAGCCGCAGGATTCGATGCAGGAACTGATATTGCAGCAGGCGCAATCGCGGCGGGCTTCGCGGCAGTCGGCGCACCTTTTTCCTTAACCCGTTGCTGCTTCAGCTTCACCACGTATTCACGGTCGATGGTGATGCGCACCGCTTTCTTTTTGGGCGTGATATTCACGCGGTCCAAAGCCTTGGTTGGATCGTCGTACGGCATCTCACTGTTAAAGTGCAAGCCATAACGCGCGCCTGTGAACTCCACCTTGTGCTTGAGCAGGCGCACCTTATTGATGCGGATTGCGGAAAGCGTGTACGAGCCCTGCGGCGAGTGGCCGATGAGCACGCCGTGCTCGTTGAAGGTGAGCGTGTTGTCAAGATAGCCTCCGCGCAGGAAGAGGTCTTTGCCCTCGAACTGCCTGCGCAGCGCGTCTTCGCTGATGGCCTCGGCTTGCGGAGGCCGGTTGGCGATCGCGGTCGCGGGCTGAGATGCGGACTGGCTCTCTCGCGTCGGGGGAACAGGCGTTGGCGCGGGCTGCGGCGTGGCGTGCGAAGACGGCGCTTGCGTCGCGGGCTGGCTTTCGGCCGCGGGAGCCGCTTGCTGCGCTCTTCCATCTTCGAGCGCGGCGGGCAGAAGCAGCAGCGCAGTGGCGGCGCAGAGGAACAACACACTGCGCTGCAATGTGTGGACTTGCGCGACTGGCGCAACCCAAGTTAGGACCCGAAAACGAAGTTTGTGCGAACGCATCGATGTCTATGCAGGCCACTTTAGCAGGAAATTCGATGCTGTGTCCGTATATTTGCGCTGCTTGTCACCGCCGCAGCACATTCCCGAGATCTCAACGCTTAAGCCGCCACAGAATCCGCCGAAAGAGGCCGAGAATGCGTCGCGCGTCGCGCCGATCTAACTTGAGGCGGCGCAAGAGGAGATCGAGATCGTGGCGATTCGCCGTCTGCATGACGGTGGGCGAATGGTTTGCGGCCTGCATGGTCTGTGCGACGACCTCGGCCACGAGATCGAGATCGCCGGATGAAGCAGGCACCGCATTGTTTCTGCCGGGGCTCGCGGTTTGCCGAGCATCTTCAGCGGGAAATGAGCGCGAACTGCTCGCGAGCTCATACAGGCACACGGCAACGGCCTGGCCGAGATTCATCGAGGGCTGGCGAGGGTCGGTGGGAATCTCCACGAACAGGTGGCAGAGAGCGAGATCCTCGCGGGTGAGGCCGTGCTTCTCCGATCCGAAGACGAGAGCTGCGCGGCCATCGCGGGCGAGCGCGGAGGCGATGTGCGGGTTGAGGTCGGGAAGAGCGACAACCGTCTGCTCGGGCCGACGATGCTCGAGCGTTCCAGTACCCACGACGAGGGTGCAATCGGCCACAGCCTCGGCGAGGGACGCCGTTCTTTTGGCGTTTTGGAGTAGATCGGATACGCCAACGGCGGACTTGGCTTCGCGCCAGTGGGGCTCGTAGGGCGCGACCACGGTGAGGCGGGAAAAGCCGAAGTTCGCCATGGCCCGCGCCGCCGCTCCTATATTGAGGGGGTTGCGCGGAGAGACAAGGACGACTTCGATACGGTCGCGATGGGACAGGGCGAGCAAGAGATGATTGTAGAGTGGCATTGCAGGTATTCGATTGCGTTCCTGTTTGGCTCATCGCCCGAACTTCATTTCCATCGCCATCTCCATCGCGGTGCGGAGCGCGCCAGCCGCTGACAACTCCGAGCGGAATGTTCTAGCCTGAAGCGTGCTCTTCTCCAACTCAGCCGCGGATGCTCTGAACGAGCTTAGCCAGGCGCCGATTGTGCGCTTCTCATTGTTGGCGTTGAGTTCCATCTTCTTTCTTGTCGATCCGTTTGCCGCGATCCCGTCATTTCTCGCGATCACGGAGAGCGCCGACGCCGAGCGGCGCAAGCGCATGGCGCGCAAAGGCGCACTCACTTGCTTCATTGTGCTTACCAGCTTTGCGGTCGCCGGGCAGCTCATCTTCCGCATGTTCGGCATCACGCTGCCGGCATTCGAAATCGCTGGCGGACTGATTCTGCTGCTCATCGGTCTTGATATGCTGGAAGCTCGCCGCTCACCGACGCAGGAAACCCACGGCGATACCGAGGAAGCCACGACGAAAGAGGACGCCGGCATCGTGCCTCTGGGGATTCCCATGCTGGCGGGGCCGGGCGCGATTTCGTCGGTAATGGTGCTGGTGGGGCAGGTGCCGTCCATTTGGGGTTGGCAGATGGCCGCGATTCTTGGGTCGATCACCATTACGGCAGTGGTGACGTACTTTGTGCTGGCCGCGGCGAGCCGGGTGCGGCAAGTAATGGGCGAAACAGGGATTCGCATCCTGGTCAGAATCATGGGGCTAATGCTGGTGGCCTTGGCTATGCAGTATTTTGTGAATGGAATCACGGATTTGGGATTGATTCCAAAGCATTGAGGAGCGGGGAGCGGGGAACGGGGAGCAAGGGAACAGTTTCCCACAGAAAGCAGGGGCTTTCCACAGGCTGCGGCCATTGCTCTAACCCCTTGAGAATGCTATTCTTCGTCTTGTTGCAAAGGATGTTGCCTGAAGAAGTCGCACGATTTGCATCCCGGAGTGGCCTGTGCTACTCTAATTAAGCAGTAGTGAGCAGTTGATGTTAGCAGTGGAGCCTCCCGGTGGCCTTTGGGCCTGCCCCGATTCTGCGAAGTAGATGGGAATTGAGGGAAGTGGGAAGCCGGTTCGTAGGGTTGATTGAGGTTGATTGAAGCCGCCTCCAGCAAGCCCCTATAGGGAATCCCTAGAGAGAACAAGCCATTGCAAGACCCGGGAGTTGATCTCCCGTGAGCCCTAGCGGCTCGAGCATTTTGTGCTGGTCGATATTTGATATTTTGCGCAGTGCGAACAGGGTTATCGAGTAGGTTCGGGCAAAGTTTCACCTTGACCTGAAGCTGACATTTTGATAACGTTAGAAGGTTCGCGCCAAAACGCCGTATCCTGCAGTACTAGCAGAAACAATCAGCGTCGCGCATCGAGTTCGAGGACAGCCGGACCAAAAGTCCGGACCTCGATCCCAGGGGTCTCGCTTAGGCGAATCGCCCTTAAGGATCTTTGACAAATTGGTTGAACGTGCCAGTCGTGAGATGCGATCAAGTTTGGTTTGATCATCTCACAAGGTAAGGTGCCCCGTTCCTTTCGCGAGAAAGTTACGGGTGCACGGTCGGCCGCACTGACCTCCGTCAGTTGCGGGTCGACATCAGGCTTCAAACGAGAGTTTGATCCTGGCTCAGAATCAACGCTGGCGGCGTGCCTAACACATGCAAGTCGAACGAGAAAGGGGTAGCAATACCCTGAGTAAAGTGGCGCACGGGTGAGTAACACGTGACTAACCTACCCTGGAGTGGGGGATAACTGAGGGAAACCTTAGCTAATACCGCATAATACCCACGGGTCAAAGGAGCAATTCGCTCTGGG
This sequence comes from uncultured Acidobacteriaceae bacterium, assembly GCA_963732305.1. GTDB lineage: Bacteria > Acidobacteriota > Terriglobia > Terriglobales > Acidobacteriaceae > Telmatobacter. The sequence continues at coordinate 5,643 of CAVSYW010000001.1, read as the reverse complement.
AGGGGGTCGCGGCCGATTAGTTAGTTGGCGGGGTAACGGCCCACCAAGACGATGATCGGTATCCGGCCTGAGAGGGCGCACGGACACACTGGAACTGAAACACGGTCCAGACTCCTACGGGAGGCAGCAGTGGGGAATTTTGCGCAATGGGGGAAACCCTGACGCAGCAACGCCGCGTGGAGGATGAAGTCCTTCGGGACGTAAACTCCTTTCGATCGGGACGATTATGACGGTACCGGAAGAAGAAGCCCCGGCTAACTTCGTGCCAGCAGCCGCGGTAATACGAGGGGGGCGAGCGTTGTTCGGAATTATTGGGCGTAAAGGGTGCGTAGGCGGTTTTGTAAGTCTTATGTGAAATCTATGGGCTCAACTCATAGACTGCATGAGAAACTGCAGGGCTCGAGTATGGGAGAGGTGAGTGGAATTCCTGGTGTAGCGGTGAAATGCGTAGATATCAGGAGGAACACCTGTGGCGAAAGCGGCTCACTGGACCATAACTGACGCTGATGCACGAAAGCTAGGGGAGCAAACAGGATTAGATACCCTGGTAGTCCTAGCCCTAAACCATGATTGCTTGGTGTGACGGGTACCCAATCCCGCCGTGCCGTAGCTAACGCGTTAAGCAATCCGCCTGGGGAGTACGGTCGCAAGGCTGAAACTCAAAGGAATTGACGGGGGCCCGCACAAGCGGTGGAGCATGTGGTTCAATTCGACGCAACGCGAAGAACCTTACCTGGGCTCGAAATGTTGTGGACCGGGGTAGAAATATCCCTTCCCCGCAAGGGGCCGCAATATAGGTGCTGCATGGCTGTCGTCAGCTCGTGTCGTGAGATGTTGGGTTAAGTCCCGCAACGAGCGCAACCCTTATCTTCAGTTGCTACCATTTAGTTGAGCACTCTGACGAAACCGCCTCGGATAACGGGGAGGAAGGTGGGGATGACGTCAAGTCCTCATGGCCTTTATGTCCAGGGCTACACACGTGCTACAATGGCCGGTACAAACCGTCGCAAACCCGCGAGGGGGAGCTAATCGGAAAAAGCCGGCCTCAGTTCGGATCGCAGTCTGCAACTCGACTGCGTGAAGCTGGAATCGCTAGTAATCGCGGATCAGAACGCCGCGGTGAATACGTTCCCGGGCCTTGTACACACCGCCCGTCACATCACGAAAGTGGGTTGCACTAGAAGTCGGTGAGCCAACCGCAAGGGGGCAGCCGCCCAAGGTGTAATTCATGATTGGGGTGAAGTCGTAACAAGGTAGCCGTAGGAGAACCTGCGGCTGGATCACCTCCTTTCTAAAAGAGAATGTGGTGGCACTTTGTATCCTTCCGCGATAGCGGACTCGGGCCCGATGTGAATCGGTCGCGAGCGGATGCGAATGTCATCTAACCTGCAAGAGCCGTTCCTGACGGCAGGAGCAGGAATTCTGAATCAAGCCTTCTTTGCTTGATCGACCATTGCACGATGGTCATCGGCGGCGTAGCTGCCGAGCACGTTCAACCTTGTCCTCGAAACCCTTTTAAGACTGAATAAGGTTCGTAAGAGCCGCCGGGCTTCCGGATTGTGACGTTGCTCGAACACGGGCCTGTAGCTCAGTTGGTTAGAGCGCACCCCTGATAAGGGTGAGGTCGGTAGTTCGACTCTACCCAGGCCCACCATTCTGGAACGTGGGGCTGTAGCTCAGCTGGGAGAGCGCGTGCTTTGCAAGCATGAGGTCACCGGTTCGATCCCGGTCAGCTCCACCAAATCTTATTCCTAGTTCTTATGCACTGTGTCCGGCTCGCTGCCACTTGGTTAAGTGACATCGACCCGGAGACAGGCTGGCTCCCGGAAACGGGATTAAGTCAGCAGGTTTCAAGAGCCTCAGGGCTCGGCTTCTTCTGCGAATGAAGAGGCGATGATTTTTGACAACGAAATAGATTGGGTAACGCGTTTGAAGCGTCCACTTACCCGCCGCGAGGCGCGTGAGCGGGCATTTGTCTTCAAACACGTTTAAATACAAGGCCGAGCACATGCAATGAGTTATTGCAAGTTAATAACTCAGGCTAGTGTTCAAGTAAGAAGAGTGTCTTTAGGAGTGCGACTCGGGAGCGCGTGAGCGTAGCGAGTTGTTCTCAGGCGGATTTATACATAAGTTGACTTACGCCAGGGCCCGAAGTGATTCGGATCCCTGCTCGGAGTTAATTCTATGGTCAAGCTACTAAGGGCGCACGGTGGATGCCTTGGCAGAGACAGGCGATGAAGGACGTGGCAAGCTGCGATAAGCTTCGGTAAGCCGCACACAGGCGTTATAACCGGAGATTTCCGAATGGGGAAACCCTCCCGAGCAAACCTCGGGAACTACCCACTGAATACATAGGTGGGATAGAGCGAACTCAGGGAAGTGAACCATCTCAGTACCTGAAGGAAAAGAAAGAAACCTCGATTCCGAAAGTAGTGGCGAGCGAAATCGGAACAGCCCAAACCCGTAGCATTTCGGTGTTTCGGGGGTTGTAGGGTCCGCAATAGTAGAGTTACCAATCTGGCTGTTAGCCGAATCCTCTGGAAAGGGGATCCATAGAGCGTGACAGGCGCGTAGGCGAAAATAGTCCAGACTCGAAGCGGATACCTGAGTAAGGCGGGGCACGTGAAACCCTGCTTGAATCTACGGAGACCATTCCGTAAGGCTAAATACTCGTCTCTGACCGATAGTGAACCAGTACCGTGAGGGAAAGGCGAAAAGAACCCCGTCGAGGGGAGTGCAAAGTACCTGAAACCGTGTGCCTACAAGCAGTGGGAGGACTATGCTCCGCAAGGAGAATGTCTGACCGCGTGCCTATTGCATAATGAGCCGGCTAGTTATTCTTGTCAGCAAGGTTAAGCGTAAGCGAGCCGAAGCGAAAGCGAGTCTGAATAGGGCGATAAGTTGGCAGGAATAGACGCGAAGCGGGATGATCTACCCATGGCCAGGTTGAAGGTGGGGTAACACCCACTGGAGGACCGAACCGGTGTTTGTTGAAAAAAGCTCGGATGAGCTGTGGGTAGGGGTGAAAGGCTAATCAAATTCCGTGATAGCTCGTTCTCTCCGAAATAGCTTTAGGGCTAGCCTCGGATGAATTGCGTTGGTGGTAGAGAGATGGATGGACTAGGGGGCTTTCCGGCTTACTGAATCCAACCAAACTGCGAATGCCAGCGACAACATATCCGGGAGTCAGACGGTGGGGGCTAAGCCTCATCGTCGAGAGGAAAACAGTCCAGACCGCCTGCTAAGGTCCCCAAGTTACAGTTAAGTGGGAAAGGAAGTCGGAACGCTCAGACAGCCAGGAGGTTGGCTTAGAAGCAGCCATCCTTTAAAGAAAGCGTAATAGCTCACTGGTCAAGCGGTCCGGTGCCGACAATACAACGGGGCTAAAACTGTACACCGAAGCAGCGGATGCGTACCTTAGGGTGCGCGTGGTAGGAGAGCATTCTCAACAGCGGTGAAGCCAGACTGAGAAGACTGGTGGAGCGTTGCGAAGAGACCCTGCCGGCATAAGTAGCGATAACGGAGGTGAGAACCCTCCGCGCCGAAAGTCTAAGGTTTCCTGAGGAAGGTTAATCCGCTCAGGGTTAGGCGGTCCCTAAGTCGAGGCCGAAAGGCGTAGACGATGGACATCCGGTTAATATTCCGGACCTCCCAATGTTCGTTTGACGATGGGGTAACGCAGAAGGATAAGCAAGCCGTCCTATGGCTATGACGGTCGATGCGCGTAAGCTGGTTCTGGCAGGCAAATCCACCAGGGCAACAGTGAGGCGCAAAGCAGGCCCGTATGGGATTCAGTTGCTGATTTCACGCTGCCGGGAAAAACCTCTAAGGAGAACAAAGGGAACCGTACCCCAAACCGACACAGGTAGACGAGGAGAATATCCAAAGGCGCTCGAGTGAAAGCTCGTTAAGGAACTCGGCAAATTGGCTCCGTAACTTCGGGAGAAGGAGCGCCCACCCTCGGGTGGGCCGCAGTGAAGCGCGTACGGCGACTGTTTAACAAAAACACAGGTCTCTGCTAAGTCGAAAACGACGTATAGGGGCTGACGCCTGCCCGGTGCCGGAAGGTTAAAGGGAGAGGTTAGCGCAAGCGAAGCTTTGAACTGAAGCCCCGGTGAACGGCGGCCGTAACTATAACGGTCCTAAGGTAGCGAAATTCCTTGTCGGGTAAGTTCCGACCTGCACGAATGGCGTAACGATCGTACGACTGTCTTAACGAGTTGCTCGGCGAACTTGTAGTACCGGTGAAGATGCCGGTTACCCGCAGCTAGACGGAAAGACCCCGTGCACCTTTACTACACCTTAACTATGGGTTATGGTTGTCGCTGCGCAGGATAGATGGGAGGCTTTGATTCCGGGTTCTCGGATTCGGAGGAGCCAACGGTGAGATACCATCCTGCGATTGCTGTGATCCTAACCTCCTCCCGTAATCCGGGAGAGGGACATAGTTAGGCGGGTAGTTTGACTGGGGCGGTCGCCTCCTAAATTGTAACGGAGGCGCGCGAAGCTACTCTCAGGCTGTTTGGAAATCAGCCGTCGAGTGTAAAAGCATAAGAGTGGTTGACTGTGAGACCTACAAGTCGAGCAGGTACGAAAGTAGGCTTTAGTGATCCGGTGGTTCTGTATGGAAGGGCCATCGCTCAACGGATAAAAGGTACGCCGGGGATAACAGGCTGATCAATGCCAAGAGTTCATATCGACGCATTGGTTTGGCACCTCGATGTCGGCTCATCGCATCCTGGAGCTGTAGAAGGTTCCAAGGGTTAGGCTGTTCGCCTATTAAAGCGGTACGTGAGCTGGGTTCAGAACGTCGCGAGACAGTTCGGTCCCTATCTGCTGTGGGCGTAGGAGATTTGCGGGGGGCTGTCCTTAGTACGAGAGGACCGGGATGGACGAACCTCTTGTGTTCCAGTTGTCCTGCCAAGGGCACGGCTGGGTAGCGAAGTTCGGTTGTGATAACCGCTGAATGCATATAAGCGGGAAGCACGCCCCAAGATGAGATCTCCCTGAAGGGCCCAGAAAGACCATCTGGTTGATAGGCTGGAGGTGGAAGCGTAGTGATGCGCGTAGCTTACCAGTACTAATCGCCCGTTCGGCTTGTCCATAGAATTAATTCCGCGCAGTAAAAAACGCGGATGCTCTTCTAACAAGCCTTGTATTCCAATCTATTTCGTTTTGATTTTGTTGGCGCCAGTTTGCAAGTCGCATTCCTGTCAGGCCCGGGCGGAAAAATCCGGGATGGACAGATGTTGCGGCAAGCTGCGGGACAACCATCCTGCCAAGCGCCATCCAAAGATTAAAGGCAAACCGCAATTCCTTTGCGAAACAACACAAAAGGATTGCGGCTTGCGGGATAACCATCCCGCAAAGCGCCGTTCAAGCTTGCCGGTGACCATACTGCGAGGGATCACCCGTTCCCATCCCGAACACGGAAGTTAAGCCTCGCTGGGCCGATGGTACTGCACGGGCAACCGTGTGGGAGATTAGGTGATCGCCGGCATTAAATCAGCAAAAAGCCCTGCCTTGCGGCGGGGCTTTTTGTTTTCCCTCCATTTTCCCGTCCAGCGCACGTCTTGTGACCCAGAATACAAATTTTCTGCTCACAGGCCGCTTTGTATTGGAGGTGCCGTTAGTTTCCGCAAG